>CAWHEG010000001.1:0-5481 GCA_963828405.1 uncultured Actinomycetes bacterium
GGACGGTGTCTGGCGGCAGCGGAGACGGAAGACTGGGGGCCGAGCGCGTCGGGTGGCGTGAGGTTCAAGCTCGCCGAGAACCTCGGACGTAGCGCGGTCGGCGCCTTCGAGGCTGACGAACCCTGAGGAGTTGTCAGACCGGGTCGATCGGAGAGCCATCAGCAGCCGCGGCACGCAACACATGGCGACAGACCTGCGCACCGAGGCGGCGAGCCTTTCGAGTGAGGCAGCCGAGGGGTATCACTCATGTTCGAGGTCGTGGAGACGATGGGACTCGAACCCACAACCTCCTGCACTCGCCGAGTCGGAACTCGGTGACGTCCGGAGGGGCGTGGGTCTAGTCTTTGATCATGCGTTACGACCGGATTGCCGTGGACCATCGGATCATGGGTGGGGTGCCGTGCATCGTCGGGACGCGTATTCCGGTGGCGACGTTGGTGTCGATGATCGCCGAGGGGATGACCCGGAGCAGATCGTTGGGGACTTCCCTCAGATCGGTGTTGGTGATGTTCGCCAAGCGCTTCAGTTTGCCGCTGAGGCGATGCGTGAGCGGGAGTTGCCGTTGCGGGCTTCTGCGTGAAGTTCCTCATCGACGAGTGCCTGGCTCCGCGAGTTGCCGACCTGTTGAATCAGGCTGGCCATGAGGCCATTCATGTCGGCGAGGTCGGCTTGCTTGGGCATCCAGATACGGACGTGATGGCTCACGCACACGCACATAGCCAAGTGGTCGTCTCGGCTGACACTGACTTCGGTGAGCTGCTGGCGACCAGCGGCGATTCGCTGCCAAGCGTGATCCTGTTGCGCCGCAACCATGATGCCGCCAGCCAGGCGGCGGGGGTTCTCGCTGCGTTGCCCGACATCGAGGACAGCCTGAGTGACGGGGCGATCGTTGTGATCACGCCTGATCGGGTGCCAACACGAGCCGGTCGTGGCTGATCGAGGCGGCAGCCACCCATCGGCACCCATGCCACGCGCCCCGTGAACGAGCGGCGGCTCACCAGCCGTTGTTATGCGCTCTCCAGCCAGCACTCCGGGGTAGCGCCTAGCGGCAGCTATGCGCTACCGCTCGATCGCTGGTCGGAAGTTCGGGATGATGTGTTCTTCGATGAACGCGAGGCGACGTTGCAGAAGCGCCGCGTTCTCCACCGTGGGAGACGCATCGACAGGAAACACTCGATCCAACGAACCACCAGACATCACCGCTGCCACCCAGTCCTCCATGTTCTCGACGTAGCGCTCAAGAGCGGCAATGGCAGAAACGGTGTCCTCGTCGTCGAACTCCATGTACGCGAACGGGAGATCACCACCCACGACCCAGATCCACGGGTCTGCGCCTTCCAGCGGGACGATCTCAAAGAGCGCGACGGCTACGACAGGAGGGACTACGAGGCCGACATAGCCGTTGACCACACCGTCGCACCAGCGGATGCCTGGTGTTCGGTGTGGTGGAATATCCCGTCCGCAAGTTGACGGCCGATGGATCGTCTGTTGCACGGGTTCATGGTTTGCACTAGCCTGCGCACGGCGGCGGGCTTGACAAGGAGGGACAGATGCGAAGGTTTCTGATCGTTGGGTTGGCGACCGCCGCTGTGTTGAGCACGGCTGTGCCGGTCTCAGCGGCTGCACTCGCACCCGCGCAGGCGTCGGATGGTTGCGCAGCGTTCTTTGGCGTGGCCGCGGGACCGGAACCACTCTCCGCGTGCCAATGGGACATGCGCGCGATTGATGCTGGTGCCGCCTCGTATGCGAAGGCAACGGGCGCAGGCGTGAAGGTCGGCGTCATCGATGGTGGTGTCGATTTCAGCCACCCCGATCTCGCCGGCGCGATCGACGTCGGTTTGTCCTGCTCGTTCATCTACGACGATGACCCGACTGCTGACCCTGGGGAGGTCGCCAACGGTGACTGCTCGAACAAGGCGGCGGTGCAGGACCTGCAGGGTCACGGCACCCACGTTGCAACGACCATTGCCGGCCGCGTGAACGGGATCGGGATCGCTGGTGTTGCGCCAGGTGCCACGATCGTCGCTCTGAAGGCCTGCACGATCGCTGGGTACTGTTTCGCTGATTCCGTCGCTGCTGCGCTTCGCTACGCCGGCGACAATCACCTTGACGTTGTGAACCTCAGTCTCTTCGCGGACCCGTTCCTCTTCTACTGCAAGAACGACGCCGAGCAACGCACGATCTTGAAGACCCTGTCGGACGCGACCACGTATGCGCAGCAGCGTGGCGTGGTCATTGTCGCCTCGGCCGGTAACGAGTCCACCGACCTGAGCCATCCCACGACGGACGAGCTCAGCCCGGACTGGCCACCCGACGCCGCAGTGACCCGCGAGGTCGGCAACAACTGCCAGGTCGCGCCCTCCGAGCTTCCTGGTGTCGTCACCGTCGCCGCGACCGGCGTCAGCACGCTGGCGGGTTACTCGAACACCGGCCATACGGTCGATGTGGCCGCACCCGGCGGCGATGCCGTGCAGACGCCTGGTACTACCTACGGGCGCATCCTCGCCGGATGGTCGAGCACGGACGGGTCGGGGTCGTGGGAGTTCTTTTCAGCGGTTGGTCGTGGGGTCGAGTCGAACGGTGCCCGCTGGGTGTGGATCAGCGGCACGTCGATGGCGTCACCACACGCGGCAGGCGTCGCTGCGCTCATCCGCCAGCTGCACCCGAACTGGTCATCCGGCGCTGTAGCCGCGGCACTCGGGCGCAGCGCAACCCCGACGCCGTGTCCCGCGAACTGGCCGGCTGCCGACCCACGTCAGTGCACGGGCGGTCCGAGGTCGACCTCGTTCTTCGGGTCAGGTATCGTCAACGCGCTGCGGGCGGTGAGCTGAGCGATGTGACGTCGGAGGGGCGCGGCGCTAGTCGCCGCGCCCGCTCGCGTCGCGTGAGGCGCCGTTCGCACGAGTTGTTGAGTTGGGGCGCCGACTGCTCCCGATCGTCGGGTCGCCGCGACATCTTTGCGTCACGCTGTCAACCTGTCGCGATGGCGACCGGCGGCCGGAACGCGGCCAAGGGGTAGCCGAGGACGAACTCGCGCACCGCGTCGTCGTCAACCAGGTCGCCCCACCCCAAGACCGCGCTGAGCAGTCGAAGCCGATGCGGGTGCTCACGACGGAACGCGAGGCCGACTTCGAACGCTTCGTCGTCGCTCAGGAACCGGAGCTCGGGCAGGTAGGTGCCATGTCCGATATGCACCTGAGCGGCCGGACATGTTTGAAGGTTGCGGTACCAGTCGGTCTCGGCACCCCACGCCGCACAGATGGCGACTCACGGGTGGCCTCGTCGTAGTGGAGGACCATGGCGACTGCGTCGTGGGGCTGACCCGTCCTGCGACCCTGTGGGTGAACCCCAGGAATGTGCGCCCGAACAGCCAGCCTGCATCATGGGTGGTACGCGTGCAACGGCACACCGAATAGGGCGAGCGCGAGTCGGTTGACGAACGTCCACGTCGCGCCACCGTCGAACGTGTACGCGGCGCCGAGGCCCTGGGCGGCGCCGTTGCTCCAGCGGTCCTGGTGTCAACGACGTCTCCGCAACGTTGGCGCCACCGTCCCCGACGCGCCGGTAGGTGGCACCCGATAACGATCACTCGATACCTCGCCGGGTGCTGGGGCAATGCCCCGGCGACCCGCCGCCGCACTCCGGCCCTTACGAGCGGGATCCGAGCCCGAACGACCTTCGTCTCGTCGCGTGGCACGCCGCCGCCGTCAGCGGCTCACGCTTGCTGTCGCGAGCGCTCGTATTGCCCGCTCTGGGCGCACAACGCAAGCCGACTGCGCGGACAGAACATCCGAGCTGGCCGCGCTCGCTACCGCCGGTTCGAGGGCACATGGCGAGCGCCGCCCGAGCCGCACGTAACAGCCACGATGCGGTGGCCCAGCCGCTCGACGCCGACCGCTCGGGAACGGGCACGATGCGGTGGGTCCCCGCACGAGTAGAGCGCGTTATGCGGTGCGGCATAAGGGCCGAAGTAGGGCGGCCGGTTGCCGTCGCCTCAGCCCGATCGACCGTCGACCGGGGGCCTCCGCCCGGCGGTTCCGGGCGGTGGCGTCGATGTCGGAACAGGTGATTGATGAGTCGCGTTCAGGTTGATTGGCGGCCGATGCCTGGCAGGAAGCGCCCGGCCCTTGCGGCGTAGTTGGCGTATGCGCGGCCGTGGGTGGTTCGCAGGTATGGCTCTTCGACGAGTCGAACCTGGATTTCGAGCGCTGCGATCAGTGCGGCGAGGCCGAGGACGGCGACGGTGTTCGCGACGAGGAGGGTGAGGCCTACGGCGTTGACGACCATGGCGGTGAAGATCGGGTTGCGCACGACACCGAACACGCCGTTGGTCACGAGCGCGGTGCGTTCAGTCGGGTCAACTCCGATCCGCCACGATTCGCCCATCTGCCATTGGGCAGCCACGGTCAACAGGATGCCGATGAGGGCGATGACTGCGCCGGCGTAACGGAGGCTGGTCCTGTCGAGCACATCGATGTTGTTTAGTCCGGCGAGTCCAGCGATCGGGGCAGCAATTCCGGCGAGCAACGCGGCAATGAAGCCGAGCTTGGCCCACCATTGGCGGGTTCCGGGGGCGGCGGACATGCGCAGGCCGGTGTCGCCCGTGCGGTGCCACTGCACCAAGGTTCGCCAACCGAACGCGGCTGCTGCGAACGCGGCGTACAGGATAAGTGCGAGAGCGTTCATCAGCAGCACCCGCCGTCGGCGAGGAGTTCGCCGGTCCATGCTCGAAAACCCTCGCGGGCAGCGATTGCGGCAACGACAAGGGGCGACCGGGTCGGCCCACCAGAGCCCAGCAAACGCGTGTGAAGAGCGAGGCCGACGAGAACTGCAGCGGAGAGGTAGGCGCACACCGCTGTCTGCCTCGATTCCGAGACGAGGGCTTTGCTGGCGAGGGTTTCGCCGTTCGCCGTTTCGCAACCGCGAGCCACGGCATCACGATCAGCGACGTGGCGCTGAGCACGATCCCGACGACGGAGTGCTCGGGTTCGTTGCCTGCGAGTAGGTCACCAACGGCATGGAAACGCAACCCACGTTGCCAAGGCCCAGAACGACACGGCGACGAGACGCCCGGCCAGGACGCCTCGGAAACGATCCGCGCGCGCTGTGCAGGTACCACAGCGCCACGAGAGCAGCGGAGACTTCGACAATCGAGTCGAGCCGAGACGGACAAGCGCTCCTGAATTGGCCGCCGCACCGGCGAGCAGCGCTAATCGACCGCTTCGGTGCCGTTCCATGCGTGATCTTGCCGACACCAGCAGACGTGCACGCCGTCGAAGCGAGGCGGATTGGGGGGTTGCCGACGGTGTTTACTGCTCGACCTCGTGGCGCAGGTGTTCGGCGGCGAGGTCGAGGACGAGTCTCACGTGATGATCGTTGAGCGCGTAGTACGCCATGCGTCCATCGCGGCGAACCCGAACGACGCCGGCCAGTAGTCAAAGGATATCACACCTGGTCAGATGTGGTGGAGACGATGGAACT
>CAWHEG010000002.1:0-181873 GCA_963828405.1 uncultured Actinomycetes bacterium
TCCTCGTCCCACTCAACGACGAAGCCGCCGGCCGCAATGGACCGCGTAATCAGCGGATGAGGGCTTCTGATTACCTCGTTCGGTCATATCGATTGATCCAGGTCGGACACTTCTAGCGTGTTGACGTGTTATCAGTGTCCTAGTACAATTCTAGCGCGTGATCGGCGAGAGGAGTGTCCGAATGGTGGTGTCCGTGTCAGAAGCGGCCGAACGACTCGACCTCGACGCCGGGCGCGTTCGACGACTTGTCGCTTCTGGGTTGTTGGCCGGCGACAAGATCGGTGGCCGTTGGCTCGTCGACGACGCGGCAATTGCCGAACGCCTCGCGGCGCGCCACCGGCCCGGGAGGCCGCTGTCACCTCGTTCCGCATGGGGTCTGTTGTGGGCCGCCGACTTGCGACCCGTTCCATGGCTCGCCCCACGAGAAAGGGCGAGGGCCGTCGAACGATCCCACAGCTGGTCGATCGACGATTGGCCGTGGGCCTGCAAGCACCGTGCCGACGCTCGGCGGCTGCGCGCTCATCCGGCGGCTCTCGCACGCTTGGTCGATGACGCTCGCGTTGTACGTAGCGGCCCGAGCGCTCGAGGTCTCAAGGTGGACCTGATCGCGTCAGACGAAGTGGAGGTCTATGTGCACCCTGCCAAGGTCGATTCGGTGGTCGCCGACTTCGCCCTCGCCGAGTCGCGCAATCCAAACGTCGTCGCCAGGGTGCCACCGGAGCCGTTGTGGCTGTTCGACAGCCAGGACGCACCATGGCCCGTGGTCGTCGTCGATCTGCTCGACGCCCGCGATGACCGCTCCGTTCGCGCCGCCCACGAACTGGCCAAACGAATGAGGCCGCAGTGATCCCGATCCTCGACATCGAACCGTTGAACCTGCCCGCCCTCGGCGAACTTCACGACGACCTCTGGTCTGTACTCTGCGACCTCGCCGACAAGCACAATGCCGATTGGACGGTGATCGGCGGCCAGATGGTGATGTTCCACGGCCTCCAAGCCGAGCGGTCATCGGGCCGCGTCGGCCAAGATCTGGACCTCGTCATCGACGCCCGCGTGCGACCGCCTGCGATCCCGGCGTTCATCGCGACCCTCGGCGAACTCGGCTTCACCTCCACAGGGGTCAGCCCCGACGATGTCGCACACCGCTTCGGACGCGGACCCGTCCGCATCGACGTCGTCAGCCCCGATGGGCTCGGCGAGCGCGCCGACCTTCGAACAGTCGGCACACCGCGACCACGATCGAAGTACGCGGCGACACCCAAGCACTCAGGCGAACCGAGCGTGTGCCGGTTCGGCACCGAGATCGAACGGCGTTGGTCCCGCGCCCGAACCTACTTGGAGCAGTCGTCATCAAGTCAGCCGCCGTCGCTTCCGACCATCACCCGCAGCGACATCTCCGAGACCGAGCGTTTCTCTGCTCCCTCATCACCGACCCGTTCGCGTTGCGCTCGGACCTCAGTGCCTCCGATCGGCGCTGTCTTCGCGCCGCGTCGGCGCTCGACGACCAGACCCGTCGTGGACTGAACGCGGTTGTCGACGGCCACCGGGCTCAGGCCAGCCCGAGGCAACGCTTGTCAACGAAGCCGTTGATCTTCTCGGCCGCTGCCGCCATCGCGTCACCGCTCGGTTCGTCAGAGTCTTCGAACGAGCCTTTCGCGACGACGGCCTCGGCCCACGCTGCGACGGCGCCGAACGAGTCGACCAACTCCGCCGGCACATACGACTCGATGGCCTCGAAATACTGCGACGCAACGACAACCTGCAGGAAATCATCGCCACTCGGCTGAGGTCGACTGTTGATCACCGCCACGGCTTCACAGAACTCGGCGTCTGGCACCGTCGGCGCGAAACCAGCTCGTGGCTGCCATACACCGCCGGTGGGGCTTTGGCTCCCGAAGTACGGCGACCGGTCGTCCTGGCTCGGACCGTCGAACGGCACGGTCAGGATTCGGTCGTCCATCGGGACTGCTTGCGCGCCCGTCGAAGTCGTTGTCGGCACCGGGAGCGCCGAAGCCGTTGACGATGAGACGGCCGCTCCAACGACGGTGGTGTCCGCTGCACCGTTCTCCGACGCCGATTCGCCGGTCGTGGTGGATCCGCAGCCGACGAACACCGCTCCGATCGAAGCGACCCCGAGCATAAAGCGACCCACTCGACAAGCCTACGACAGGCCGCACAGGCGAGGACTACGGGTGGTCGGCAATCCGGGCGTCGAAGAATTCGCGGAGGTGGTCGACGCTGAAGCGGACCGCGCCGCCGATGCGGACCTGTTTGATCTGCCCGCTCACGACCAGGTAATGCAGTGAGGTACGGCCGACGCCGAGCATCTGACATGCCTGCTTGACGGTGACGAGCAGCGGCGGCGGAGCCAAGGGCGACTCCCGGGCGGTCGCTGGGTCAGCGGGGCGCGGCCCATTGGACTCTTCGATCGGATGTGAGCCTCGTCACCCACGATGACGTCGAGCACGTCGAGAGTGGTCAGCTCAACGTCGCAGATCGCGCAACGAGAGCCAGCTCGGCCCCACAGCTTCTTTCGGTCGACGTCGCCCGCCACACCGCCGATCGTACGCCGAGGAGCCGTCGCTCGCCCGCCGAGCGATATCGAGCAGCGGACGCGTACTCGACGCCGAGCGGCAGCCGGTCGTTATGCGGCGGGCGACGTCGGTGGTCTGTCGCGACGTCGGCAGGCTGCGTTTACGAGGTGGGTTCGCGAGGGGTCGTTGGGAAGTCTCGACGGGTGTGGAGGACTCGCCACACATCCACTACGTCGTCGGCGTCCACGTAGAACACGATGTAGGGGAACCGCGAGATCGCCGAGGCCCGAAGGTCAGGGATCTCGAGTTCGTACGCGAACCGCAACGACCCGATCTGAGGCCTACGGCCGAGTTCCCGGATCCCCCGCTCAACGGCGTCGATGAAGTCAATCGCTATCTGCTCGCCGGCGTGCTGTCGGTAGTACTCCGCCGCGTCATCGAGATCGGTTGCAGCGAGCGCGCGAAGGCGGACGGGCCTGGCCACCGCGCGGTCAGGTCGGAGTCTGGGCGCGGCGACGGAGCGATGCGAAGTAGGCGTCGTCCGCGAACGGACCCGGCGTCGAACTCGCTCCGTCGAAGAGGAGACGGCGGAGCCGATCACGGTCTTGGTCCCGGCGGATCAGGTCGCGCACGTACTCGCTGGTCGATCCAAAGCCACCATGGTCGACACGTTCGTCGACATACGTCTTGAGATCGTCGGGGAGCGACACGTTCATCGTCGACATACCGAGCATCGTACCGTCGATTGGCAATCTTTGCCATCACCTAAGGTGTGGCGGACGCTGAGATCGCCGTCTCGGTTCGCTCGCTAGCGCGGACTCGTGGCGCGCAGCGACTTGGTCCAGCTGGGTGATACCGATCGCTGCGAGGGCACGGGTCGCCGGTGCGCCGATCTTGGGAAGGTCGTTGTCAGACATCAGTTGGGCGGTGGTCAGGCTCTGGGAGCGGACATGACGTCTTCGAGTCGGTGGTAGCTGGCTTCCATGCCGTCGACCATGCCGGTTTCGATAACGGCGTCGCGCATCTCGATGTTCGGGTACGTGATGACGAGGCTCAGCAGTGTGCCTTCGTCACGTGGTGTGAACGTCATCTCGTTCGTCAGGCCGGGGCCGTCCATGCCGATCATGTACTCGGTGGTGACGGTGCGCCTGGGTGGTTCTGATTCGAGCAGCTCGCCGGTGAAGCCGAAGCGACCCTCCGAATCGTCCTCGGGCTCCCATTCGAACCGGTACGTTTGGCCGACCTCGGTGGCGACCTGGCAGACCGGCATGGTCCAGCCGTCGGGGCCGAGCATCCAGCGCTGCACGAGATCCGGGGTCGTGGTGTGCTTGCCACACCTGCTCCACCGAACCTCGGATGATGCGCGAGACACGAATCTGGGTGTCGGAGAGAATCTGCATCTCGGTGCCGCGTCCGGCGGCGAACGATTCGAGGTCGGCGAGCACGTCGTCGATCTGACTCATCGCCGACCTCATGCCCTCTTCCATTCCCATCTCGATCAGCTGCTCCAGTTCATCGAGTGAATTGAAGTGCGTCGTCGTGACGAGCCGTGAGCCGTCGTCGGTGTCCTCGAACGAGAACGTCATCCGCATCGAGGGCATCTCGGTGTTCTCCTGTCCGTCGGGGCCGGTGAATCCGTCGCGGACCTCGAAGAACCTGCCCTCGTCGACGGCGAGGAACTCCCAGAACCCGGCCGATTGCTCGCCGTCGGGTCCGGTCATGTGGTAGTTGGATCGTCCTCCCGGGAACACGCTGTGGCGGGTGAACGTGGCGGGCCACTCGACCGGGCCCCAGAATCGTTCGATCTGGCGGGGGTCGGTGTAGGCCTCCCAGAGTCGCTCTCGGGTGGCGGCGAAGTCGGCGACGACGGTCATCGTCATGGCGTCGAGATCCTTCTCGACCGAGGTGATGGGCATGCTGGTGTTCTTTCGTGCTTGTGATTGCTTCGGGATTTAGTCGTCGTCGGCGAGGAGAGCATCGAGACGGTCGATCCGCGACCGCCAGATCTGCTCGTACCGGTCGAGCAGCGCCTGCGCTCTCCGGATCGTGTCGGGATTGCCGCGGACGATCCGCTCGCGCCCGTTGGGGTGCTTCGTCACGAGACCGGCTCCTTCCAGGACGGCGACGTGCTTCTGCACGGCAGCGAACGACATGTCGTAGTCGCCGGCGAGCGTCGACACCGACGCCTCACCGGCCAGCGTCCGGCGCACGATGTCGCGGCGGGTCGCATCGGCCAGCGCCCGGAAGATCCGGTCGACGTCATCGTCACTCAGCTCGCCAAGCAGATCTACAACCATATGGTTGTAGATTAGAGACCTGAACACGTGGTGTCAACCGGGCTGTGGTGACTCACGAGCCCGCTCTGCGATGTCGGTAGATTCCGTCGCGTGGGACCGTTGACCTTCAGCATCAACGTCACGCTCGACGGCTGTGTTGACCACCGAGTGGGGGTCGCGGACGACGAGATGCACGCCTTCTTCACCCGCCTCATGGACGAGGCTGGTGCGATGCTGTGGGGCCGGGTCACCTACGAGATGATGGAGAGCTATTGGCCGGCGGTCGCATGTGGCGACGAGCAATCGCCACCTGCGATACAGGAGTGGGCGGTCAAGTTGGAGGCCAAGCCGAAGTATGTGGTGTCGTCGACGCGAGAAGACTTCCCGTGGACCAACAGCCACCACGTCGCCGGTGACCTGCACGTCGGCGTGCAGCAGCTCAAGGACGCGAGTCCGGCTGGGGTGCTCCTCGGGAGCGGTCTGCTCGCGACCGAACTCGACCGACTCGATCTGATCGACGAGTACCGGTTCCTCGTTCACCCCAGGATCGCCGGCCACGGCCCGACCCTGTTCGAGAACGGGCTGCCCGACACGCGACGACTCGCACGCGGCTCGGGTGCGCTGCAAGTCGTCGCGCTCAGCGAAGCCGGCGAGGAGCAGGATGTCGTAGAGATCGTGAACCCGCGGGTTGGTTCCCTCGGCGGGGATCTCGGTGCAGGCGTGCAGCTTCTGGGCGATCTGGTAGTGGACGCCGAGCACGACGACGTCGCCGCTCGGCCCAAGTTGGACGCGGTCAAGGTCGATGGCATTCGGGATTTGTTCGAGCAACTCGAACGAGCCGGCCTCGGCCCGGCCGAGTTCGAAGTCGATCGTGGCGAACGGCTTGTCGAGATAGGCGAGCTTGATCTTGCATCGCTGCGGCGGCGGGATGTTCCCGGCGCGAGTGATCTCGGTCTGGTCGGTCAACCTGCCGGTGAAGCCTTCCCAGCCTTGCCGGAGGCGAGCGGCAATCTCGGTGAACGCGTCGTCGAAGCTGACATCGGTCAGCGTGTCGACGTCACGAGATGCTCGCGCAACGACGCCGAATCGGATCTCCATGCTGGCGCCGCCCTTGAACGCCAGCCGAGGGCTTCCATCGTCGAGTCCGTCGAGAATCTCGGCGAGCACTGACACGGCGACGAGCCGACGAAGCCGGCCAGCCGTCGCCTCCACGTCGGTGTCGCTGCGCGACCAGGCGTTGATCAGCCGTTCGAGGTGAGCGAGGTTGCCCGGTCGCCGTTCGGTCATGATCCCGACCTTCTTGCCGGCACGGTTGCCCGGTCGTCGAGCGCAACCAGCAAGCGGGCGGCGTTCCGTTGGCCGATCACCCCAAGTGCGAGTAGGCCGCCGGCCAGCAGTTTGCGCATCACGGGTCAACCCTCCGCTGCGAAGCGTTCGCGGGGCGAGCTCGACGCCGCCGTATCAGCGCGAAAAGCACGCCGCCCATGGGCACCATGACAACCACGATGATCAGCCGCCAGGGCAGCCCAGAGTCAGCCGGCTTCGGAGGCTCGACGAAGCTGACGGCGCCAGCCTCTGGATTGAACGAACCGTCGTCCGTCTCGACCGAACCCGCCGGCTCGATGTTCGGCGACGCGAACGGCGGGATCTCTCCGACGTCGGCCGCCAACGCACGGAAGCCATCGACCGATGCAGGCCAGCCACAATCTCCATCGGTGTCGGCGGGGAAGCGTTTCCAACCGCCGGTGTTGACTTCTCGCAAGGCGACAGGAATCGCCAATCCGACTCGAAGGGTGTTTGCGCCGCACTGCGATCCCATCGTCGATCCGTACACGACAACGATCTCGCCCGCCGAGACACCCTTCAGCGCCTCGTCAACACGAACTCGGTAGCGGACGTCCCAAACGAGGCCGATGTCGACCGAAGTCGACGAATCTCGCAAGGGCGGATCGAGCGCCAGCGTCGAAACGACCTCACCCACGAACGCGACATCGACGAAGCCCACGGTGTCAGCGTCGGTCCCTGTTTGCTCGCATGAGCAAGCGAAGGCAGCGCCTGGAGCGATAGAGAGCGCGGCGATAGATATCGCCAACAAGACACCGGCAGCAATCGCAGCAACGCCTCGGCGCGCCACCAAAGTCCATCGACCGAACGATCTCCCCACATCCCCTCCGTTTCGTCGTTTGGCTGATTCGACGTTCATCCCGAGCCAACGGTTCCCGGCGACGTTCGGTTTGTTCACCGACGTTCGTTTGCGTAGCGATGCCGTAGCAACCGGGTAGCAACCATCCGGCTCTCGGAGCCGCTCGACGGCCGGCTTCGCCGATGTCGCAGTGCCTTCTACCAGGTCTTTTGTGGAGCCGGGTGTGGGAATCGAACCCACGACCTCATGATTACAAGTCAAGTGCTCTACCAACTGAGCTAACCCGGCGCGCCCACAGTCTACGAGCACCCGCCGGGCGGCAACGCCTGGTCATTCGTCCGGCATGCGGTGGCGGGCGACCTCGTAGCAGGCCAGCGCGGCCGCCGTGGAGACGTTGAGTGACGACAGTCGGCCGAGCATCGGGATGCTCACGATCATGTCGCAGCACTCCCGCACGAGTCGGGACAGCCCTCGCCCCTCGGCGCCCACGACGAGACAGATGGCGTCACTGGCCAGGTCGCCGAGCTCGAAGAGGGTCCGCTCAGCCTCGTCATCGAGGCCGACGACCCAGACACCGGCCTTGCGCATCGCCGTCAGGGCCACCGGCAGGCCGGGGACGATGGCGATCGGCACGTGCTCGACGGCACCCGCCGCAGCCTTGGCCACCGTCGGCGTGACGTGCACCGTGCGGTGACGGGGCAGCACGATGCCGTGGACGCCGGCGCCATCGGCACAGCGGATCAGCGCGCCCAGGTTCCCCGGGTCGGTCACACCGTCGACGGCGACGATGAACGGCGGCTTGCCCGGACGGCGGCGGGTGAGGGCCGCCATCTCGATCTCGGGCAGCGCCTGCGCCTTGGCCAGCACCCCCTGGGGCGCCTCGCAGCGGGCCTGGGCGTCGAGCTTGCTGCGGCTGACCTCGATCACCGGCACGCGCATGTCCTGGGCCAGATCGACGATGTCCTCGATGATCTCGTTGCCTTCGAGCTCGCGCGAGATCCACACCTCGCGGACCTTGCGGCGTCCGGCGATGAGCAACTCGCGAACGGCCTGCAGCCCCTCGACCTGTTCGCCGCCGAGGCCGCGATCGGTCGACACGGGTGCAGCGGCACCTGCCCGACCGGCCCGGGCGCCCGGACGGGCCGCCGTCGACCGGCGGGCCGGGGAGGAGCCGCGATCGGCGGGTGACGACCGTCCGGGTCCGGGACGCGGCGCACCACCGCGGGCTGCCGCGGCGCGCGTGGTCCCCCGGCGGACTTCGATCCCCGCGCGGGACCAGCGGCGCCCCGGCCGGCACCGCCCGCCGGGCTCGCCGGTCCCCGCCCCGAACTCGCCGAACCACCCCCGCGGGTCGGCCGGGCCTGGCCGGCGCCCTTGGCGCGTGGGGCACCCGATCGTCCCGTTCCCGGCTGTGCCGAGCGGCCTCCGCCGGCACGACGACCTCGCTCAGCCATGGGACGTCTCCTCGGTCTCGATCTTCACGATGTTCTCGAATCCCTCAAGAGATCGGCTCGGTCCATCGCTGCCCGGTCGGGTGATCACGGCGACGGACCAGCAGGCGATCCCCTCACGCCGGCCGAGCGCACCGAGGCCCTCCGCCCGCCGGCCCTTGACCGTCACCGGCGCTCCCACCACGGCCGACAACAGGGACTGCATCTCGTCGCGCCGCGGGGCGAGCCTGGGCGCCTCGGCGACCACGGAGCAGTCGACGTTGCCGATCCGCCACCCCTGGTCACGGACGAGGGCGACGACGCGGCGCAGCAGTTCGATCGAGTCGGCGCCCTGCCACTCGGGGTCGGTGTCGGGGAAGTGTTCGCCGATGTCGCCGAGCCCGGCCGCCCCGAGGAGCGCGTCGGCGACGGCGTGGGCCACCACGTCGGCGTCGCTGTGGCCGTGCAGGCCGACGACACCCTCGAACGTGCACCCGCCGAGGACCATCCGACGGGTGGGATCGTCGCTGAACCGGTGGACGTCGAACCCCTGGCCACAGCGGACGTCGATCTGGGCGTCGCTCATCAGGCTGCAGTCAACCGGCTGCGCGCCCAGATCAGGTCGGCGGGCTCGGTGATCTTGCGGTTCTCCGGCCGTCCGGCCACCACGACGACCGGCTCGCCGAGCGCCTCGACCAGCGCGGCGTCATCGGTGCCCTCGGCCCCGCCGGCATGAGCGGCCCGCAGGACGGCGGCCCGGAAGGCCTGAGGCGTCTGGACGGCCACCACCGACGACCGCTCGGGGGTGGCGAGCACCCCGCCGCCGGCATCGATCACCTTGATCGTGTCGGTCACCGGCACACCGGGGACGGCACCCGCCGCGCCGCCCGTCACGGCATCGATGACCAGGGAGAACGTCTCGGCGGCGGCGAACGGGCGGGCGGCGTCGTGGACGCACACGATCGTCGCCCCGGCTGGGACGGCAGCCAACCCACGACGTACCGACTCGCTGCGCGTCGACCCCCCGACGACCGTACCGGGCCCCCCGGCGTGGCCGTCGGGCACGACCACGACCACCCCGTTGCTGACGGTCCATGCCGCGGCGATCGCCCAGTCGATCACCCGGCGGCCACCGAGATCCTCGTACTGCTTCAGCGTACCGAAGCGCCGTCCGCCGCCTCCGCCGACGACGATCGTCCAGATCTCCTCGCCCGGCCATCGCCGCGGGGCTGTGGCATCCGGCATGGGGGGCAACGGTAGTACGGTCGGGGGCGCCATGGCCCATGAAGATCTCCTCGCCAAGTCCGACTTCTTCGCCGGTGCCGATGTCGACGCCCTCCGGCGGATCGTCGCCGCGAGCACCGAACGTCAGCTGATCCGCGGCGACGTGCTGTTCAACGAGGGCGACGAGGCCGAGGGGCTGTACGTCGTGCTGCGCGGCCGTATCGCCATCGCCAACCAGAGCTTCGACAAGCGCGAGAGCGTGTACGCCCTGATGGAACCCGGTGACCTGTTCGGTGAGATGGGTCTGCTCGACGGACTGCCGCGGTCGGCGATGGCCAGGGCCCTCGAACCGTCGGTCGTGCTGGCCATCCCCTTCGCCCCGGTCAAGACGATGCTCACCGAGAACCCCGACATCCTCTGGGGTGTCACCCGGCTGCTCGCCGGGCGCATCCGGGCGATGGACGAGGCGCTGGCCGATTCGGTGTTCCTCGACGTCACGGGCCGTACCGCCAAGCGGTTGCTCGAACTGGCCGAGGGCGCCGACGAGTTCATCCTCCCCGTCACCCAGGAGGAGCTCGCCGGGATGGTCGGCGCCTCACGCGAGCGCGTGAACAAGGCGATCGCCTCGTTCATCCGCCTCGGCTGGCTCGAACAGCAGGACCGGCGCTACCGGATCATCATGCGCGACCGGCTCAGCCTGCGCGCCCGCTGACCCGACGAGGCCACGGCGGTCGGATCGCCCGTTCGGTCGGATCGCCTGTCCGGCGGGATCACGCGTCCCGGCGCTCGACCAGCAACCAGCCGATCGCCACGAGGACGGCGACGAACCCGGCGAAGTAGAGCCCGCCGACGACGCGAGAGAACGTCTCGACGCTCCGATCGCCGGTGGCGGCCATGCTGAAGCCTTCGTTGAACGGCATCCACTTCGCCGACCCGTCACGGATCAGCGAGAAGAGTTGGCCGACGAGCGGCTCGAGGATCAGCGGCCAGACGAGGATCACCGGGATCGCCCCGGCCGGCTGGCGCAGGATCGCCCCCAATCCGAAGCCGGCCACCGTGAACAGCCCGCACAGCACGACCTGACCGACGAACGCGGCGAGGTTCCCGCCCGGGTCGGTCAGCGACAGCGGGCCGACGTCGCGGGCACTGAGGATCACCTTGACCACGCCGAAGCAGGCGAGCTCGGAGAACAGCCCGACACCGAGCCCGAACAGTGTCGTGACCACGAGTTTGGCGGTGAGCACGCGTGACCGGCGCGGCTCACCGGTGAAGGTGACGCGGATCGTGTTGTGGCGGTACTCCTGACCGATCCCGAGCACGCCGATGACCCCGGCGAGGAACACGCACAGGAAGTTGGGACCGAGCACGAGGTTGGCGAACAGATCCGAGCCGGCGGTCGACTCGAAGTCGCCGAACGCCGAGATCAACCCGCTGAGCAGCAGCGGCAGCCCGACCGCGAGGCAGATCAGCACGATGTTCGAGCGCGCCGAGCGCAGCTTGATCCATTCGCTGTGGATCGCGTTGATCATCGCCCCGACCCTCCGTCGGTGCCGGCGGGCGCCGCCTGCGCCGGCGGCGGTGGCAACGGCGGTGGCAGGGGTGCGCCGACCACCGGCTGCCCGGCCGGGCCCGCCGTGGGCGGGGTCGATCCCGGCGCCCCGGGAATCGAGGCGTGGTACTCCTGCGTGGAGCGGGTGAGCTCGAGGAAGGCATCCTCCAGTGAGCCGGTCTGCGGACTGAGCTCGTGCAGCACGACGCCGTGGCGGGCGGCGAGTTCGCCCACGTCCGCCGCGCTGGCGCCGCGGACCTCGACCCCCTGATCGATCGCGCTCACCGCGGCCCCCTCCGCCCGGATCAGGCCCGCCAGCTTCACGACCTCCGGGCTGCGCACCCGAACCCAGCGGTCGGCGTAGCGCTCGATGAACGACGCCGCCGACCCCTCCTCGACGAGACGCCCCTGGCCGATCACGACCAGCTGGTCGGCCATCAGGGCCATCTCCGACAGCAGGTGGCTGGACACGAAGACCGCCCGACCCTGGCGGGCCAGATAGGAGAGGAAGTCCCGGATCCAGCGGATCCCCTCGGGGTCGAGCCCGTTGGCCGGCTCGTCGAGGATCAGGACCGGGGGATCGCCGAGCAGGGCGGCGGCCAGCCCGAGGCGCTGACGCATGCCGAGCGAATACGCCTTGGGACGCATCCCGGCCACGTCGCTGAGGCCCACCATCCCGAGCACCTCGTCGACCCGGCCGGTGGCGATCCCGTTCGAGGCGGCGATCGCCAGCAGGTGCAACCGGGCCTTGCGGGTGGGGTGCAGGTAGCCGGCGTCGAGCAGCGTGCCGACCTCTCGCAACGGTCGTTCGAGCTGCCGATACAATCGTCCGTCGAACCGCGTGACCCCTTCGTCGGGCCGATCGAGAGCGACCATGCAGCGCATCGTGGTGCTCTTGCCGGAGCCGTTCGGCCCGAGGAACCCGGTGACATGGCCCGGCCGAACCACGAAGTCCAGCCCCGCTACGGCGACCTTGGCGCCGTAGCGCTTGATGAGTCCGGAGACCTCTATCACGGCGCAAACCTACTTCGCGTCGTGATGGTTGCCGGGAATACCAACGGGACACGCTACGATGTCGCTCAGAGTGCTTGTCAACCGCTACGAGTCACATCGAGCGATCATCCAATGGAACCAACAGGGCGTCGGAACGGGTCTGGCCCCGAAGAAAGGAGGCTGTCGTGCGGGTGCTTGTCACCGGAGCATCGGGCTTTGTCGGCGCCCACGTCGTTCAGCTCCTCAGCCAGAACGGTCACGATGTGATCGCCCTCGACACGCCCGAGATGGCCGACTCGCCGGGTTCGGCCCTCGGCACCGGGGTCGAGCGGATCTGGGCCGACGTCGACGACCTCGACAAGGTCCGTCGGGTGGCCGGTCGCATCGACGCCCTGTGTCACCACGGCTTCCGTGCGGGAACGGGTCGTGGCTTCGGGGATCTGCGCGCCTACGTGCGCCACAACGATCTCGGTACGGCCACGCTGCTCACAGCGCTCCACGACACCGGTTTCGCCGGGCGCATCGTGCTCGGCAGTTCGACGAACGTCTACGGCGACGGCGCCTACGAATGTGCTGCCCACGGCAAGGTCGCCCCCGAGGGACGCACCCCCGAAGACCTCCGGTCCGGCCGGTTCGAACGCCATTGCCCGTTCTGCGGCAACGACCTCACCCCGGCCCAGGTCACCGAGCAGACGCCGGCGAACCCCCGGGGCCTCGCCGCGACCAGTCGGCGCCATCAGGAGATGCTCTGCGATGCGTACGGGGTCGAGCATGCCGGCGCCACGGTCACCACACTGCGGGCGCACAACCTCTACGGCCCGCTGATGCCGCGCAACACCCCCCTGGCCGGCGTCGCCGGGCTGTTCCGCAGCCAGATCGAGGACGGCGTCCGCCCACAGGTGTTCGAGGACGGTGGCCAGCGCCGGGACTTCATCCACGTCAACGACGTGGCCCGCGCCAACGTGCTCGCCCTCGAGACGCCGCACCCCTACGACGGAGCGCTGAACATCGGCACCGGCCGCTCGGCGACACTGCTCGAGGTGGCCACGACGTTGTGCGTCGCCCGCGACAGCCGGCTGTGGCCGGCGGTCACCGGCGAGTTCCGTGCGGGCGACGCCCGCCACCTGCTGGCCAGCCCGGCGCGGGCGCACGAGGCCCTCGGCTTCCGGGCCCAGGTCGGTCTGCACGAGGGCATGAGCAGCTTCGCCCACGACCAGATGTCCGACCCCGAACTCCTCCACCTCGTCGGCGCCTGAGGCGATCGGGGGGCGTCCGCCCGGCGTGCCGGCGACGTGCTAGACCGCTCGGCGCCGTGACCACCCTGATCGACGCCGCCATCGAGCCCCTGCTCGCCGCCCTCGGGCCACCCGGCGGCTCGGCCGTCGTCGTCGCCCCGCCGGGCACGGGAAAGACCACCCTGCTCCCGCTGGCCCTGCGCCATGCGCCGTGGGCCGCCGACGGGCGCATCGTCGTGCTCGAACCCCGTCGTCTGGCCACCCGCGCCGCCGCTCGCCGAATGGCCGACCTGCTCGGCGAGGAGGTCGGACGAACGGTCGGCTACGTGACCCGCGACGACCGCCGGGTCAGCGCGGCGACCCGCATCGAGGTGGTCACCGAGGGAGTGCTGACCCGGCGTCTGCAGCGCGATCCGAGCCTTGCCGGCACGAGTCTGGTGATCTTCGACGAGGTGCACGAACGCAACCTGCAGACCGACCTGGGGCTCGCCCTGGCGCTCGACGCCCGCAGGATCCTGCGGCCCGATCTGCGCCTGTGCGCGATGTCGGCGACCGTGGCCTCGGAGCGCTTCGCCGCGCTGCTCGGCACACCGGGCCTCCCGTCGCCGATCGTCGCCGTCGAGGGCAACCCTCATCCGGTGGAGATCCGCTGGGCGCCGCGCAAGGCCGCCCAGCGCCTCGAGCCCGCGGTCGCCGCCGCCGTCGAGGCGGCGCTGCGGCGTGATCCCGGCGACGTGCTCGTCTTTCTTCCCGGTGTGCGCGAGATCACCCAGGTCGGCCAGCTGCTCACCCACCTCCCCGACGCCCACGACACCGACGTGCGCCCGCTGTTCGGCATGCTCGCCAACGAGGAGCAGGACGCCGCCCTCCAGCCGAGCCCGAGGGGGCGCCGACGCGTCGTGCTCGCCACCGACATCGCCGAGAGCAGCTTGACGGTGGAGGGCGTGCGGATCGTCGTCGACAGCGGTCTCGCCCGGGCACCGCGGTTCGATCCGCGCACCGGCATGACCCGCCTCCAGACCATCGCTGTGTCGCGCGCCTCGGCCGATCAGCGGGCGGGGCGGGCCGGTCGCCTCGGGCCGGGGGTGGTGGTGCGGCTGTGGTCGAAGGGTGAGCACGCCACCCGCCGCCCCTTCGTCGAGCCCGAGATCCTCCAGGTCGATCTGGCCGGCTTCGCCCTCGAACTGGCCGCCTGGGGGGTGGACGATCCCGGCGGGCTCACCTTCATCGACGCCCCGCCCGAGCGCGGGTTCCTCGACGCCCGCGAGCTGCTCGGCCGTCTCGGGGCGCTGGACACACACGGCCGGTTGACCGCCTTCGGGCGGGCGATGAACGACCTCCCGCTCCATCCACGGCTGGCGGCGATGGTCGCCAGGGCCGGCGACAGCGGACCGGGGCGCGCCGGGCTGGCCTGCGTGATCGCCGCCCTGTTGGAGGAACGCGACGTGCTGCGCGGCCGCCCCGATGAGGTGCCCACCGACCTGATCACCCGCATCGAGTTGATCGGCGATCCCGGCCGCCGGCATCCCCAGGCCGACGGCCGGGCGCTCGGCACCGTCCGCCGCCGGGCCACCGAGCTCATCCGCCGCGCCGATCTCGCCGTCTCCGTGAGCGATGTCGCCGAGGTCCCCAACGCCGCGGCCGTCGCCGAGCTGCTGGCCACCGCCTACCCTGACCGCCTCGCCGTGCGCCGCTCCCAGGTCGGACGGTTCCAGCTCCCCAACGGGACGGCCGCCTGGGTGCCGGGCCACGACCCCCTCGGCCAGGAGCCCTTCCTGATCGTCGCCGATCTGGAGGGGGACCGGCGCGAGGCACGCATCCGCCTTGCCGCGGCGATCGACTCGGCCGGATTGGCCGCCGTGCTGGGCACCGAGGTGACCGAGACGACCCGCCTCACCTGGGACGCCCGGCGCGACGAGCTGGTCGAGCTCGTCGAACGGCGGCTCGGCGGTGTGATGCTCGAGGATCTCACCCGCCGCCCCGAGCCGGGGCCGTTCGTGGTCGACGCCCTGCTGCGGCGGGTCGGCGACCGCGGCCTCGAACGCTCGCTGAACTGGAGCAGCGATGCAACCGCCTTGCGGGCGCGGGTCGCCTTCCTGCATCGGGTCATCGGCCACGGATGGCCCGACTGGTCGATGGAGACGTTGACGGCGACCCTCGACGAGTGGCTCGCACCGTTCCTGGTGTTCGCCCGCGGACGCGCCGAGCTCGACGCCCTCGACCCCGGCTCGGTACTCGTGGCGACGCTCGACCCGCGCCTGCGGTCCGAGCTCGACCGACTGGCGCCCAGGTACTTCTGGCCCGATCAGTCGGGCCGGGGCGCCACCGGGCGCCGTGTCGCCATCGACTACGACGCCGGCGATCAGCCGGTCCTGGCGATCAAGGTGCAGGAGCTGTTCGGGCGCTCGCAGACCCCGACCGTGGCCGGCGATCGCGTTCCGCTGCTGCTCCACCTCCTGTCCCCCGCCGGGCGGCCGATCCAGATCACCAGCGACCTGGCCGGTTTCTGGGCGGGATCGTGGCACCAGGTGCGCAAGGAGATGGCCGGCCGCTACCCCAAGCATGCGTGGCCGGCCGATCCGACCGCCGCCTCCCGACCGCCGCATTGAACGCATCGCCGGACCACTGACCCGGTCAGCGGGGCATCCGCCAGCACCCATCTCCGAGGCGCTACTTTTCCGCCGCGGGGCAGACCGCTCATCCTCCTGCCCCGGGGAGCAGTGACATGATCAGCAACTCACGATTGCTCGCCGCAGAGGCGATGGCCACCGCCGTCCTGACCGTCGGCGGGCTCGGCGCCGCGGTGCTCGGCGGCCCGGCCATCGGACCGCTCGGCATCGCCCTGGCCTGGGGCCTGACCCTGGTGGCCGTGTCGTACGCCCTGGGCAACATCTCCGGATGCCACGTCAACCCGGCGGTGACCCTGGCGATGGTCATCACCCGCAAGATCACTGCCACCCGCGCCGTGTTCTACGTGATCGGCCAGCTGCTCGGGGCGCTGATCGGCGCCCTGATCGTGTGGGGCATCGCCAGCGGAGTCGAAGGGTGGAGCGCTCGCCACAGCTTCGCCGCCAACGGGTGGGGGAAGTTCAGCCCGGGCGGGTTCGGGCTCGGCTCGGTGATGATGATCGAGATCGTCCTCAGCGCTATCTGGGTATTCGTCGCCCTCTGCGCCGCGGGCCGGGCCTACTCGCCGGGCGCCCGCGGATTGAGCGCCGGGATCACCCTGATCGTCATCAACCTGGTGTCGACCACGGTCGACAACGCCTCGGCCAACCCCGTGCGCAGCCTCGCCTCGGCGGTGTTCGCCGGGAGCGACGCCCTCAAGCAGGTGTGGGGCTTCATCGTCTTCCCGCTCGTCGGCGCGATGGTCGGCGTCGTGGCCTGGCTGGCCGTCGACACGGCCACCCTCGAGGACACGATGCTCGACAGCGAGGTCACCCGCAAGATCCGTGACGTCGCCGACGGCGTCGGCGACGTCGCCGTCGGCGTCATCCACGACGCCGTCGACTGAACCGACCAAGAAAGGCTCCCGATGGCGATCGAAGGACCTTGGGGCCCACCACTCCCACCTCCCGACCCCCCCGACTACATCCCGCCGCGCCCGGGCCCTCCTGCCGCCCCGATGCAGGTCGAGGCGACGAGCCCCCCGGAGGTCCCGCCCGACGAACCTCCGATGCCCGGACCCCCCGCGGCTCCGGCTCGTCGCAGCTGGCTGTGGTGGCTCGGGGTCGCCCTCGTGATCGCCTCCCTGGTGATGATCGTCGTCTACGCCCGGCGCAAGACGAACGAGTCCCCGACGTCCAAGCCGGTGCCGACCACGGTACGGGCGGTCGACTCGACTGCCGCGCCCACCACCGCCGCCGTCCCGACCACCGAGGGGCGGGTGGCGACCACCCCGGCACCGGCTACGACGGTGAGCAGGCCGACCACGACGGTCACCCGCACGACGACGGTCGTCGCGACGACCACCACTGCGCCCTCCACGACCGCGGCGCCGACCACCACCGCCCCACCGGCAACAACTGGCACACCGACGACCGTGCCGACCGGTGGGGCGTTGCCCGACGGGGTCGTGCTCACGGTGGCGACCCCGCTGGGGGCCCGATCGGTGTCGGCGCTCGGTGAGATCCCCGTCAGCCTCGGAGCGGGCGACGTGGCGATCACGTTCGCCGACGGCGCCGGGACCGGCGTGATCTACCAGGCCGGGGCGGCGGCGGCCGACCCGGAGGACGCGACGGACATCATCCGCGTCCGCCCGGACGGCAGCCAGCTCATCCTGTACCCGGCGACCCGCGGGCGCACGCTGCGCCTGCACGACGTCCGGGTGGTCGACGGACGCCCCGAGGTGCTCTACAGCGTGAGTTCGGGCAACACACCGGACACGGCCATCGAGACGCTCGTCCTCGCCCGACCGGTGGCCGGGAGCCTGTTGGAGCTCGGCACCGTCGGCGGTTGGGAGAACAGCACCGGAAGGCTCCACTTCGGTGGCGACCTGATCGTCGGTGAGTCGGTCAACGAGGAGCTCACCGAGCTGTTCACGCTGACCACGACCGGGCAACCGGGTCCGCCGGCCTCGCTGTACGGCGTCGACGTCCCGCAGGCGGCCTGTGGCGGTTGCCCGGCGCGCCACTTCACCATCGATGCCGGTGGGACGCGCGTCGGCTGGCTCGCCGGCAACGACCTCGTCGTCGCCGACCGCACGACCGGAGCCCGACTCAGTCGCACCCCGATTCCCGTCGACCTCCTCGGCGATGTCAGCGACCTCCAGATCGGTGAGGGCATCGCCGTGATCAACTACTTCCCCCGCCCGGAGGGCCCCCGGGCGGCGCTGGTCGTCGACTTCCGCGGCGCAGCGGTGCGGTTCGTCGAGTCGCCGGTCGTCGGCTACGCCGACCTGGCCTGATCACCAGCGCCCCGTCACCCGGCCAGCGACCCTGAGGAACGACAGTGGCCCGGGGTTCCCCCCGGGCCACCGCGTCGTCTTGACCGATCTCCATCCACCGTCTACCCAGCCGCGGGCGGACGATGGCGCTTCGGTCAGAAGTCTTCCATACCTCCGCCGCCCATCGGCGAGCCGTCCTTCTCGGGCTTGTCGGCGACGACAGCCTCGGTGGTGAGGAACAGCGCGGCGATCGAAGCCGCGTTCTGCAGCGCCGAGCGGGTCACCTTGGCGGCGTCGATGATCCCGAGCTTGACCAGGTCGACGTACTCGCCGTTGGCGGCGTTGAGGCCGTTGGCGCCCTTCAGGCCCTTGACCTTCTCGACGACGACACCACCCTCCATGCCGGCGTTCTCGGCGATCTGCTTGAGCGGGGCCTCGAGGCTCTTGGCGACCAGGCGGGCGCCGGTGGCCTCGTCGCCGGCCAGCGACTCGGCCACCTTGAGCACGGCGGCCTGGGCCCGGAGGAGCGCGACGCCACCGCCGGGGACGACCCCCTCCTCGATGGCCGCCTTCGTCGTCGACACGGCGTCTTCGATGCGGTGCTTCTTCTCCTTGAGCTCGACCTCGGTGGCCGCGCCGACCTTGAGTACGGCGACGCCACCCGACAGCTTGGCGAGACGCTCCTGGAGCTTCTCACGGTCGTAGTCGGAGTCGGTGTTCTCGATCTCGGCCTTGATCTGGCTGATCCGGCCCTTGAGGTCGTCCTCGGAGCCGCCACCCTCGACGATCGTGGTCTCGTCCTTGGTGATGATCACCTTCTTGGCCCGGCCGAGCAGGTCGAGCGTGACTCCGTCGAGCTTGAGGCCGACTTCCTCGCTGATCACCTGGCCACCGGTGAGGATGGCCATGTCCTGGAGCATCGCCTTGCGGCGCTCGCCGAACCCCGGGGCCTTGACGGCGACCGACTTGAACGTGCCGCGGATCTTGTTGACGACGAGCGTGGCCAGGGCCTCGCCCTCGACGTCCTCGGCGATGATGACCAGCGGGCGACCGCCCTGCATGACCTTCTCGAGGATCGGCAGCATGTCGCGCACCGACGAGATCTTCGACGAGACGAGCAGGACGTACGGGTCGTCGAGCGACGCCTCCATCCGCTCCATGTCGGTGGCGAAGTAGGGCGAGATGTAGCCCTTGTCGAAGCGCATGCCCTCGACGAGGTCCATCTCCATCCCGAAGGTCTGCGATTCCTCGACGGTGATGACGCCGTCCTTGCCGACCTTGTCGATGGCGTCGGAGATCATCTGGCCGATCTCGTTGTCGGCGGCGGAGATCGAGGCGACCTGGGCGATCTGGTCCTTCGAGTCGACATCCTTGGCCAGCGACTTGATGCTGCCCACGGCGGCCTCGACGGCCGCTTCGATGCCCTTCTTCAGGCTCATCGGGTTGGCGCCGGCGGCGACGTTGCGCAGTCCTTCGCGAACCATCGCCCAGGCGAGCACGGTGGCCGTCGTGGTGCCGTCACCGGCAACGTCGTCGGTCTTCTTGGCGACTTCCTTGACGAGCTCGGCGCCGATCTTCTCGTACGGGTCTTCGAGATCGATCTCCTTGGCGATCGAGACGCCGTCGTTGGTGATCGTGGGGGCGCCCCACTTCTTCTCGAGCACGACGTTGCGGCCCTTGGGGCCGAGGGTCACGCGCACGGCGTCGGCGAGCTTGTTCATGCCCGCCTCCAGGCCGCGGCGAGCCTGCTCGTCGAATGCGATGGTCTTCGACATCGATGGTCCTCCGGTAGTAGCACTCTGATCGATTGAGTGCTAGCACTCTACGACCTCGAGTGCTAACGAGGCAACATCCCGGGCCGATCAGCGCGCGCCTTCCCGGCGGCGCAGGACGTACGGTGGGCCCCCGTGAACATCGTGGTGGTCGGCGGCGGGGTGTCGGGGCTCGGTTCGGCGTTGGCCCTCGCCCGCGGTGGGCACCGGGTGACGGTGATCGAGCGCGACGCCACGGCGATGCCGCCCAGCGCCGACGCCGCATTCGCCTGGGATCGCCGGGGAGCCCCGCAGGTGCGCCACAGCCATGCCTTCCTGGCCCGGTTGACGAACATCCTGCGCTCGGACTACCCGGAGATCCTCGCCGCGCTCCTCGAGCAGGGGGCCAGCGAGATCCGTTTCGGCGACGACCTCCCGCCGGGCATCACCGACTTCCGACCGTCTCCCGACGACGCCGAGCTGACGATGATCGCCTGCCGACGAACGACGTTCGAATGGGTGCTGCGCCGCCATGCCCAGTCCGTCGGCGGGATCGCCCTGCGGACCGGCCTCGGCGTCACCGGGCTGGTCACCTCGGGAACCGACGGCGGTGCTCCGGTGGTCACCGGCGTCCGCCTCGACGATGGCGACACCGTCGAGGCGGACCTGACCGTCGTGGCCACCGGGCGGCGATCGGCACTCCCCGAGTGGTTGGCGGCGATCGGCGCCGGTGCCGTGCCCGAGGAGGTCGAAGACACCGGGATCGTCTACTTCTCACGCTTCTTCCGCCTCCTCGAGGGCACCGAACCTCCGCCGCGCCGCGGACCGATCGGCGGCGACCTGGGCTACGTGAAGTACGGCGTGTTCATGGGCGACAACCGCACCTTCTCGATCACCCTGGCCACCCCGGTCGACGACGACGTGCTGCGCAGGACGCTGTCGCGCACCGCTGCCTTCGATCGTTGCGCCCGGTCGCTGGTGGCCACGGCCCCATGGATGGACGGCCGGGCCGAGCCCCTCGGCGATCAGGTGTACGTGATGGCCGGGCTGCTCAATCGCTGGCGGGAGTACGTGGTCGACGGATCGCCGCTGGCCATCGGGGTACTGCCTGTGGGCGACGCCGTCGTCTGCACGAACCCGCTCTACGGTCGGGGCTGTGCGACCGGGTTCTGGGGGGCTCACCTGCTCGCCACCGCCGTGGCCCACCACGGTGGCGACCCGCAGGCGCTGGCCATCGCCTACGACGAGGCCTTGCGCGCCGAGCTGCTGCCGTGGTACCGCTCGGCGGTGCTGCAGGACTCCGATGCCCGACGGGTGGCCGCGGCGATGCTGGTCGGCGACGACCCCGACGCCGACACCACCGACCCCCGCACGTTCATGCGCTCCGTGCTCCGCGACGGTCTGCTCCCGGCCCTACAGGTCGATGCCGTGGTGCTGCGGGCGTTCGTGCGGACGTTCAACCTGCTCACGACTCCGGACGCGATGATGACCGACCAGGCCGTGTTCAACCGTGTGCTCGCCGTCTGGCAGGACCGCGACAACCGCCCTCCCCCGCCCTCCCTCGGCCCCAAGCACCGCGCCGACCTGCTCGAGCTCCTGGCCGACTGACCGCTCACGGACCCGTCGTGGCATCGCCCGGAGCGGTCGCCTGGCGCGAATTCACGCTGGAGAGGGTGCCGGTCGCCCGCCTGTTCGGATCAGCCGCCGGCGACGGCGGGGATGATCGAGACGGTCTCGCCGTCGGGCACCTTGGTGTCGAGGCCGTCGAGGTACCGGACGTCGTCGTCGGCGACGAACAGGTTGACGAAGCGGCGGAGCTTGCCGTCGTCGTCGAAGAGCCGTTCCCGGAAGCCGGGGTGGGCCGCTTCGAGCCCGCCGAGCACCTCGGCGAGGGTCTCACCCTCGACCTTCACGGTCGAGTTGCCGCCGGCCAGCGGCCGGAGCGTGGTCGGGATGCGGACGGTCACAGACATGGGATCAAACCCTACCGTCCGGCTCGGGATTCGCACGGGAAGGCCGGCGTCCCGGCGTGCGGGGGTTTGTGAATGATGCAACGGCGGCGAAAGGGTCGGCGTCAGGAGGCGCCCAACAACCCGACCACAGCGTCGGCGAGCGGGCCCGGATCACCGTCGACGGCCTCGGCGTACACCTTGACCTTGGGCTCGGTGCCGCTCGGGCGTACCTGGACCCGGGCATCCGGTCCGCACTGCAGGCGGAGCAACCCGGCCCCCTCGAACCACCGCGAATCGCTGACGGCCAACCCGCCGATCTCCGAGGGCGGATCGGCCCGGAGCGCGGCGACCGCGGCCCGGGCGCGGTCGGGGTCGAGACGGACCGACCGTTCCGCCGTGCGATGACGGCCGAACCGGGCGGCGATGTCGTCGAGCAGCGACTCGATGGTCCGACCTGCGGCGCGCGCCTCGCCGGCGACCCGGGCCACGGCGATGGCCGCGCCGATGCCGTCCTTGTCGACCGGGGCCGGTGTCACCAGGTAGCCGAGGGCCTGCTCGTAGCCGAAGACGAACCGCAGGTCGGGGTGATCGTGGGCCGAGCGGGCGATCCACTTGAAGCCGGTGAACACCTCCGCGTAGTGCACGCCCGCGGCGGCCGCCATCTTCCCGAGGAGGGTCGACGACACGAGCGTGGTGACGACCAGCCGATCGTCACCCGACGTCTGGGCGAGCACGAAGTCGGCGAGCAGGGCACCGATCTCGTCGCCGGTCAGCAGCCGCCAGCCACCTGGAGCGCCGGCCGACGGGACGGCCACGCCGAGGCGGTCGGCGTCGGGGTCGTTGGCCAGGGCGATGTCGGCATTCGACGACCTGGCGAGCTCGATCACCCGGTCCATCGCCCCGCGCTCCTCCGGGTTCGGGAAGGCGACGGTCGGGAAGGCGCCATCGGGCAGGAACTGCTCGGCGACCACCAACGGAGCGGTCAGCCCGGCGCGGGCGAACGCTTCGTTGACCAGTCGCCCGCCGACGCCGTGCAACGGGGTGTAGGCCACACGAACGTCGGCCGCCGGTCCGCCCGACCCGGGTACGCACGTGTGCAGCATGGCGAGGTAGGCCTCGACCGCTCCGTCGTCGAGCACGGCGATCAGCGGATCTCCGGGGTCGGCGAGATCGGGCGACAGCGGGGCGTCGGCGATCCGACGGGCGATCTCGACGTCGAGCGGGCTGACGATCTGCGCCCCGTCGCCCAGGAACACCTTGTACCCATTGTCGGCCGGCGGGTTGTGGCTCGCCGTGACCATCACACCGGCCGCCGCCCCGAGCCGCCGGGTCGTGAAGGCCAGCACCGGGGTCGGCAGCGCCGAGGGCAGCAACCGGGCCCGCACCCCGCAAGCGGCGAGCACCCGGGCGGTGTCCTGGGCGAAGACCTCGCTGTTGCGACGGGCGTCGTAACCGATGACCACCCCGAGCCGATCGGCGCTGGGCACGGTGTCGAGGAGATGCCGGGCGAGGCCCCAGGCCGTCTGGCGCACGACCAGGCGGTTCATCCGCATCGGCCCGGCCCCCATCGCCGCACGCAGGCCGGCGGTCCCGAAGGCCAGGCGCCCGGAGAACCGCTCGTCGAGCGCCGCCCGGTCGCCTGCGGCGATCAGCGACGCCAACTCGGCCCGGGTAGTCGGGTCCGGATCGGCGTCGAGCCAGCGATCGACGTCGGCACGATGAATGGTCACCGGCTCCATCAGACGAGCCTGCGCAGCTCGACGAGGGGGCGGGCTCCGACGTGGGTGATCACCTCGGCGGCGGCCAGCGAGCCGAGCCGGCCGCACTCAACCAGCTCACGGCCATTGGCGAAGCCGAACAGGAAGCCGGCGGCGTACAGGTCCCCCGCTCCGGTCGTGTCGATCAGCTGCTCGATGGGCTCGACCGGGATGGCGATCACCTCTTCGGCGGTCACGATCACCGAGCCGTCCTTGCCGCGGGTGATCGCCCCCATCGTCCCGTCTGTGCGCAGCGCGGCCACCGCCTCGTCGAACGTGTCGACCTCGTAGAGGGCGGTCAACTCGTCGGCGTTGCCGAACAGCAGGTCGCAGTCGTGACGCACCAAGGCACGGAAGTCGGCGCGGTGCCGGTCGACGCAGAACGAGTCCGAGAGGGTGAGCGAGACGACCCGACCGGCCCCGTGAGCGGCGCGGGCCGCGGCCCGGAACGCCTCCTTGGCGTCGTCGCGGTCGAACAGGTACCCCTCCATGTAGAGCACCTTGCCGGCGGCGACGAGGTCGAGGTCGATGTCGCTGGGACAGAGGAACGACGACACCCCCAGATAGGTGCTCATCGTGCGCTGGCCATCGGGGGTGACGACGATCACGCAGCGCCCCGTCGGGGTCTCGCCATCGGGTCTGCCCGGGGCGAACCTGACGCCAACGGCGTGGAGATCGTGCCCGAAGACGTCACCGAGATCATCGTGGGAGACCTTGCCGACGTACGCCGCCCGACCGCCGAACGAGGCGACGCCGCACATCGTGTTCGCCGCCGACCCGCCGCTCATCTCGATGGCGCTGCCCACCGCCTTGTACAGGTGGTTCGCCCGCTCCGTGTCGATCAGGGCCATCGAACCCTTGACGAGGTCCTCGGCGAGCAGGAAACGGTCGTCGCCATGGGCGATGACATCGACGAGGGCGTTACCGATGCCGACGACGTCGAAGGTCGCCGGTTCGGATGGGGCGCGGTCCGCCGGGACGCTTGTCATGTCGGGCACTGCCATGACGCTACTCTCGGCGACATGTTGAGCGAAGACGCCCCGGCCCCGGCGTTCCACCTCCCCGACCAGAACGGGAACGTCGTGTCGCTGACCGACCTCGCCGGCACATGGGTCGCGCTGTGGTGGTACCCGAAAGCGGCCACCCCCGGTTGAACGGTCGAGGGCCAGGGCTTCCGTGATCGAAGCCCACAGTTCGATGCCGCCGGCGCGGTGATCATCGGCGCCTCGTTCGACACCGTCGAGGAGAACCGGGCCTTCGCCGAGGCCCAGGAGTTCCCCTACCGCCTGCTGTCGGACGTGTCGAGGACCGTCGGCGCGGCCTACGGCGTGCGAAAGGGGCCCGACGAGCAGTGGGCCGACTTCCCCCGGCGTCACACGGTCCTCATCGACCCCCACGGCATCGTCCGCAAGATCTACGCCGTGACCGACGTCGCCGCCCACCCGGCCGACGTCCTCGCCGACATCCAACGGCTGAGCGGCCCGCCGGCCGCCGCTGGACCCGTCGACGACGGCGGGTGACCTGGAGTCCGAGCCGGCGAGGGACGTTCAGCCCGGTAGGTAGCGTGCCGTCGTCCGGTAACGCAGCGGGGTGGCGCGGTACTCCTCGAGGGCATGGGCGATCACACCCGCAAGGCGGGCGATGGAGAACATCGTCGCCGGAGCGGTGCTCGGCAGGTCAGCCACGTAGCTGAGCGCTCCGAGCGCCAGATCGACGTTCGGGGCGACCGGCAGGCGCTGCGCCCCGACGGCGAGCAACGCCTCGACGCAGGCGAGACGGTGAGGATCGCCCCCGATGGCCCGGATCGATTCGAGGATCGGTTCGACGCGGGGATCGCCCGCCTTGTACACCTGGTGGCCGAAGCCGGGCACCCGCTCGCGCCCCGCCCTGAGCCGCGTGATCACCGTTTCGACGTCGCTGTCCTCGGCTTCGAGCAGCAGGCGGTGCACGGCGTCGGCGGCACCCCCGTGCAGCGGCCCCGACAGCGTGACCAGGGCGGCTGCCAGACAGCCGGAGAGCTCGGCCCGTGTCGAGGCGGCGATACGGGCGGCGAGCGTGCACGAGGCGAGTTCGTGGTCGGCGAGGAGCACCAGCACCCGCTGCACGGCCCCGACCACCGGCTTGCGGGCGTGGGTGAACCAGATCTGGGTGACGCGCCGGGCGATGGAGCCGGCCTGGGGCGCGCCGAGGGCCGAGGGCGCGGCGGCCACGAGCAGCTGGGCGGTGCTCAGCGTGTCGCCGCCCTCGATCAACCGTCCGGCCGAGAGCATCGCCGCCGCCAGCCGGTTGAACACCGATCCGCCGACCGTCATCCCGGCGCCTGCCGCCGCGGCGTGGACCGGGCCGGGGGGCACCCACGGACCGACGCCGTCGCGGAGCTGCCCCGTCCAGAGCAACTCGGCGACCTGTTCGAACGTGCTCGTCACGGCCAGGCGGCAGGCGTCGTGGCCGCGGAAACGCAGCGTCCCCTCTCCCAGCTCGGTGATCGAGGTCTCGATCCGCAGCGGCACGGCCGACCCCCCGCTCGGTTCGTTGCCGTGTGATCTCCGGGCGAGGGCGTCGACCTCGTCGGCGTCGAACAGCGAACGGCGCCCGTCGAGACCGCGCACCCGTCGGACGCGCCCGCGGCTGACGTAGGCGTAGAGGGTGGCCGGCTGGACGCCGAGGCGGCGGGCGGCCTCGGCTGCGGAGATGAGTGTCGACATCGAGACCTCACTTGACGAGCCTGCGTGATCGGTCCTGGCGCTTGATCCCGTCAACGTTGATGGGATCAACGTTGATTATGACCCGACCGGGGTCGACACTGCGGTCATGGCAGGAACACTGATCGAAGTACCCCGTGGGCTCACCGGGGTGGTCGCCGCCTCGACCAGCATCGGCGACGTCGACGGCGAGGCCGGGTACTTCCACTACCGGCAGTACGACGCGACCGGGCTGGCCCGACGGCGCACGCTGGAAGACGTGTGGCACCTCGTCACCCGCGGCTCGCTCCCCGACCCGTCCACGAGCCGGGCGTTCAGCCGGCAGATCGGCGAGGCCCGGGCACTTCCCGCGGTGGTCGACCGGTCGATCGAGGTCCTTGCCGCCTCCCCCGCGTCGACGATCGACGTGCTGCGCGCCGTGCTCTCGTCGGCCGGCCCGGCGATCGGCGTGGTGCCGACGATCGAGGGCGGCCTGGCCGACCACGAGCTCTCCGGGCTGCGGCTCGCGGCGATGGCCCCGGCGATCGTCGCCGCGACGGCCCGGCGACGCGCCGGACTCACCCCCGTGCCCCCCGATCCGGGCCTCGGTCACGCCGCCGACTACCTGCGGATGGTCACCGGCGTCACCCCGACGCCGGAGATCGCCCGCGCCCTCGAGCAGTACCTGATCCTGACCGTCGACCACGGGTTCAACGCCTCGACGTTCACCGCCAGGGTGATCACCTCGACCGGCGCAGACGTCGCCGCGGCGATGGCGGGCGCGCTCGGCGCGCTGTCGGGGCCGCTGCACGGCGGGGCGCCCAGTCGTGCCCTCGACGCCCTCGACGCCATTGCCGCGGTCGGCGATGCCCGCCGCTGGGCCGAGGCCGAGCTCGCCGCCCACCGGCGGCTGATGGGTTTCGGCCACGCCGTGTACCGCACCGCCGACCCCCGCTCGGGCCTGCTGCGCGAAATCGCCGCCCGGCTCGGCGGACCGACTGCCGAGGCCGCGCTGGCGGCCGAACCGGTGATCGTCGACGTCCTGCGCCGGCACCATCCGGCCCGCGTCCTCGAGGCGAACGTGGAGCTCTACGCCGGTGTCGTGATGGAGCGGTGCGGCCTGCCCCGGGACCTGTTCACCCCGACGTTCGCCATCAGCCGGATGATCGGCTGGTCCGCGCACATCGCCGAACAGATCACCGACGGCAAGCTGATCCGGCCGAGTGCGCTCTACGTCGGCCCACCCCCCGAACGCTGACGGAGGCGTCGAGACGGCAGGTCAACGGCGGCGCCGTCCGATTTGGCCGTACGCTTCGGCTGTGACTTCGATCGACAACCCGTACCGACTGGCGCGCCGCGCCGTCCCCCGGCACTACGAGCTCGAACTCGTCCCCGACTTGGTTGCCGCCCGATTCGACGGCCGCGTCACCGTCGAGCTCGATGTCGTCGAACCCACCGCGGTGATCACGCTCAACAGCCGCGACCTCGACATCCACTCGGTCGTCGTCACCCAGGGCGATCGGGTGCTGGCCGGCTCCCACCACCTCGACGTCGGCACCGACCGCCTGGCCGTCGAGCTCGACGAGGCGGCCGTTGTCGGCGGCGCCCGGCTGGTGGTCACCTTCTCCGGCACCCTCAACGACCGTCTCCGCGGCTTCTACCGCTCGACCTACCGCGACACCGACGGCAACGAGCACGTCATCGCCGCCAGCCAGATGCAGCCCACCGACTGCCGCACGGCGTTCCCCTGTTGGGACGAGCCCGACTTCAAGGCGACGTTCGGCATCACCCTGGTCGTCGCCGACGGGCTGACCGCCATCTCGAACGGCCACGAGATCTCGCGCACGACACGCCCGGATGGTCTGGTCGCCGTCCGCTTCGCCGACACGATGGCGATGTCCACGTATCTGGTCGCCTTCGTCGTCGGGGAGCTCGAGACCACCGAGACGATCGACGTCAACGGCACCCCGCTGCGCGTCGTCCACGTGCCGGGCAAGGCCCACCTCACCCGCTTCGCCCTCGAGTGCGGCGCCTTCGCCCTCACCTGGTTCGAGCGCTACTACGGCATCGACTACCCGGGCACCAAGATCGATCTGGTCGCCCTGCCCGACTTCGCCGCCGGGGCGATGGAGAACCTCGGTTGCGTCACCTTCCGCGAGAACCTCCTGCTCCTCGACACGGCCACGAGCACCCAGAGCGAGCAGGAGACGGTCGCCGACGTCGTCTGCCACGAGCTCGCCCACATGTGGTTCGGCGACCTGGTCACGATGCGCTGGTGGAACGGAATCTGGCTCAACGAGGCATTCGCCACGTTCATGGAGGTCGCCGCCTGCGAGGCATGGCGGCCGGACTGGCACCGCTGGACGTCGTTCTCGCTGGAGCGCACCGCGGCCTACGACACCGACTCGTTGGAGTCGACCCGACCGGTGGAGTTCGAGGTCAACTCCCCCGACGACTCCGAGGGCATGTTCGACGTGCTCACCTACCAGAAGGGCGGCGCGCTGCTGCGGATGCTCGAGCAGTACCTGGGCGCCGAGGTGTTCCGCGACGGCATCCGCCACTACCTGCGGACGCACGCCCACGGCAACACCGAGACCGGCGACCTGTGGGATGCCCTCGAGCACACGAGCGGTCAACCGGTCCGCCGGTTGATGGACTCGTGGATCTGGCAGCCCGGCTACCCGTTGATCACCGCCTCGCCGGCCGACGGGGAGATCGTGCTCCGCCAGCAGCGTTTCGGCTTCGGCGACGACACGGCGTCGGACCCCCAGACGTGGATGGTGCCGATCCACGTCCGCCAGGTGGCCGGAGGGAGCGCGGCGACGGGCGACGACACGGGGGTCGTCGCCGCCATCCAGGAACGCAAGGTGCTCCTCGAAGGCGACGAGGTCCGCCTGCCGATGATCGCCCCGGACGCCGTCGTCGTCGTCAACGCAGGCGGCCACGGCTTCATGCGCGTCAACTACGCCGACACCCTGCGCGCCCGCCTCGGTGGCCCGGCGCTCTCGGGGTTGTCGACGATCGAGCGGTACGCCCTGGTCGACGACGCCTGGGCGTCGGTGGTCTCCGGCGCGTTGAGCGCGGAGGAGTTCCTGACCTTCGCCGAGGGGTTCACCGCCGAGCGGGAGCTCCAGGTCTGGCAGGCGCTCGGGATGGGTCTGCGCGGCTGCACCCGCCTGGTCGACGGGCCGGCCCTGGTCCGGCTCCGCCTGCGGGTCGCGGCACTCTGCCGCCCGGCGCTCCAACGGCTCGGTTGGGAGCAGCGACTCCACGAGGACGACCTCACCAGCAAGCTACGCGGCGTGCTCATCGGGCTCGTCGCCGGAGTCGGTCGCGATCCCGCCGCCCAGAACGCGGCACGCGCGCTGTTCGACCTCGCCGCCGCCGGGGGCGACCTCGACCCCGAACTCGTGTCGGCGACGACGACGGTGGTCGCCGGGATCGGCGACGAGCACGACTACGAGCGGTTCCTCGATGGGTTCCGCAGCGCCGCGACGCCACAGGAGCAGCTGCGCAACCTCTACGCGCTCGCCGAGTTCGACGACCCGAAACTGATCCTGCGGACGTGCGAGTTCGCCCTGTCGGGCGACGTCCGCTCGCAGAACGCGCCGTTCCTGCTCAACCGCTGCATCGCCAACCGCGACCACGGTCCGCTCGCCTGGCGGTTCGTGCGCGAGCACTGGCGCGAGGCCAACGAGCGGTTCCCGATCAGCCTCGTCGTGCGGATGATCGACCCGGTCAAGCTGCTCAACCTGCCCGAACAGGAGGCCGACGTGCAGGGGTTCTTCGGCGAGCACGCCATTCCCCAGTCCGCCAAGACCCTCCAGCAGGTACTCGAGCGCCAGCGCGTCAACGTGGCGTTGCGCAGCCGTGAGAACGAACGTTTCGCGGCGGCGCTGACCCGCTCGTGACGGTGGCGATCGAGACCTTCTCGGTCTCGTGCACGACCGCCCAGCTGATCGTCCGTGGCCCGTTCGGCGACGCCGAACTGCATCTTACGACCGGTCCGGCCGGCCCTGCGGACCACATCGCCCCCTGGCGCCAGACTCGGCTGGATCTGGCCCGCCGCAACCCGTTCGGACGGGTGACGGCGCCATCGGGCGATCACCTCGCCGCCCTCGACTTCAGCGGGCTCACCCCGCTGACGGCGTACCGGGTCGTGCTCGACGGCCGGCCGGCCGGTGTGGTGACCACCCTGCGGCGACCCCCCGGTGAGCTGCTCGGCCGAGTGGCGACCGTCTCCGATCTGCACATCGGCCAACGGCACAACGGCCGGCTTCCGCGCGTCCAGATCCTGGCGGCGGCCGGGCCGGTGGACCACCACGCCGGCCACGCGATGGCCTGCCTGCGCGCCGCGGTCGACGAGATCGCCGGCTGGGCGCCCGACCTGCTCGTCGTCAAGGGCGACATCGCCCACACCAACGCCGCCGACGAGTACGACCTGGCCTTCGGCGAGATCGCCCGGCTGGACTGCGCGCAACTGGTCACCGCCGGCAACCACGACGGCGGCGACTACCGGTCGACGGAGTTCGCCCACGAGGTCGGCCGGCACGGTCACGCCCCGCAGCCCGTGCAGATCCACGACCTCGGGTCGTGGCGCATCGTCGTGGCCGACACGGTGATCGCCGGGAAGCGTCACGGGACGCTGGCCACCGCCGGCGCCGAGATCCTCGACGCCTGCGCCCGCTGGGGCGGTCCATGCCTGATCACGCTCCACCACCAGTTGATGGCCCGGCGCATCCCCCACTACGTGCCGACGGGCGTGCCCGCCGCCGAGGCCACCGCGTTCCTCGCCGAACTCGCCGCCGTCAGCCCCCGCGCCCTGATCACGTCGGGTCACACGCACCGGCACCGGGTTCGCCGGGCCGGGCCGATCTTGATCAGCGAGGTCGGCTCGACCAAGGACTACCCGGGCTCGTGGGGCGGCTACGAGTTGTACGAGGGAGGCGTCGTGCAGATCGTCCGCCGCATCGCCCATCCCGAGGCGATGATGTGGAACGAGCGGACACGTCAGGCCGCACTGGGCGTCTGGGGTCGTTGGGCGCCTGGCACCCTCGACGACCGCTGTTTCAGCCATGCGTGGTGACAACGGCCGTGGGTGCACCAGAATGGCGGGCGCCGCTCCCGACCCCCCGGAAGCCCGCCCCGACGTCCTCCCGGCCGTCCCCGACAAAGGAGCCAACCATGCAGCTCAGGCCCGGCGCTCGCCTCCAGAGTGTGGCCTGCACGACATCGGTGATCGTCATCCGTGCACCGGCAGACGACCTCGACATCCGCTGCGGCGGCCATCCGATGCTGCCGGCCGGAACCCCGTTCGACCCCGAGGAGGCGGTCGGTGACCAGGGCACGGGAACGCTGATGGGCAAGCGCTACGGCGGTGACGAACTGGGCGTGGAGCTGCTGTGCACCAAGGCGGGCCCCGGGCTGTTGTCCATCGGCGACGAACCGATCCCGATGAAGGAGGCCAAGCCGCTGCCCTCGTCGGACTGAGCCTCGGCCGGCGGGCCGGGCACTACGCCGCGGTCGGCGGTCCCGGTTCCCGACGGCCCGGCGACCGGATCCCGCCGCCCAGCACCCTGTCGTCGTCGGCGTCGTAGAGCACGACGCTCTGGCCCGGGGCGACGAGGCGCTGGGGTTCGTGCCACTGGAGCCGGCCCGTGCCGTCGACCACGGCCGGCCGGGGATCGCCGTGGGCGGAGCACTGGGCGAGCATGCGTCCCTCGACGGGGCCGTCGCACCAGCTGAGCCCGTCGATCGTCAGCCCGTGCTCGAGCAGCTCGGCTTCCTCGCCGACCACGACGGTGGCCGAATCGACGTCGATGTCGACGACGTAGCGCCGCGTCGGCGCGCCGGCGAGTGCCAGACCGCGCCGCTGCCCGGGGGTGACCAGCTCGACGGCGTCGACGGTGCCGATCTCGGTTCCGGCCCGGTCGACGACCCGGCCCCGGCGGAACGGGATGCGCGACCCGAGGAACGTCTCACGGCCGCCCGTCGAGGTGATGAAGCAGACGTCCTGGCTGTCGGGCTTGGCGGCCGTCCGCAGGCCGAGCGCGGCGGCCCGCTCCCGGACACCGGCCTTGGTCATCTCGCCCACCGGGAACAGCGTGCGCGACAACGCGTGCTGATCGAGCATGTGCACCACGTAGCTCTGATCCTTGGGTCGATCGGCGCCGCGGCGCAGCTCCCAGCGCTGCCCACGTCGCACCACGCGGGCATGGTGACCGGTCGCCACCGCGTCGAAGCCGAGGACCTCGGCCCGCTCGAGCAAACGGTCGAACTTGAGATGTCGGTTGCACTCGATGCACGGGTTGGGCGTGATCCCCAGCGTGTGGGCGCGCACGTACGGATCGACGACGTGGGTGTGGAACTCCTCGGTGAAGTTGAACACCAGGTGGTCGAGGTCGAGTTGTTGGGCGACACGGCGGGCGTCGTCGACATCGGCCACCGAGCAGCACCCGGTGTCGCTCTCGCCGCCCCACAGCCGCATCGTCACCCCGACGACCTGGTGACCGGCGTCGCGCAGCAGGGCGGCGGCCACCGAGGAGTCGACACCTCCACTCATCCCGAGGAGCACCTTCATCGTGCGACCGGCATCACGTCGCCGGGACCACGGCGGGGCGCCCGGCCCGCAGCCGGGCCACGATCGGCGGGATCACGGCCAGGGCGTGGTCGATGTCGGCGTCGGTCGTCGTCATGCCGAGCGAGAAGCGGACGGCGCCACGGGCCCACGCCCGGGGAACACCCATCGCAGCGAGTACGTGGGACGGCTCCATCGCCCCGCTGGCGCACGCCGAGGCCGCGCTGGCGCAGATGCCCCGTTCGTCGAGGCAGAACAGCAGTTCCTCGTTCTCGCACCCTTCGAAGCACAGGTGGGCGGAACCGGCGACCTTCGCATCGCGGGCGACGGTCTCGCGCACCCCTCGCACCGACTCGTGCAGCCCGTCGACGAGACGGTCGCGCAGCGAACCGATGCGTGCCCCGTTGCGGACGCGCCCGTCCTGGGTGATCCGCAGCGCCGTCGCCGCGGCGACGATGCCGGCGACGTTGTGCGTGCCGCTGCGCCGGTCGCGTTCCTGGCCGCCGCCCTGGAGCAGCGGTTCGAGGCGCACCCCCTCGCGGACGAACAGCACGCCGACACCCTTGGGTCCGCCGAACTTGTGCGCCGACAGCGAGAGCAGGTCGACCAGCGGCGTGATCGTCGACAGCTCGAGCCAGGGCGCCGCCTGCACGGCGTCGGTGTGGAGCAGTGCCCCAGGCGCCGCGCGGCGGATGAGCTCGCTGATCGCGGCGATCGGCTGGAGCGTGCCGATCTCGTTGTTGACGGCCATCACCGAGACGACGGCAACGTCGTCATCGAGCGCGGCGGCGAGCTGCTCGAGGTCGACCCGGCCGGCGGCGTCGACGCCGACGACCCGCCCGCCGGTGTGCTCGACGACGTGGAGCACGGCGTGGTGCTCGTTGGCCGGGCACACGGCGACGCCACCGCGGGCGCGCAGCGCCCCGTGGACCGCGGCGTTGTCGGCCTCGGTGCCGCAGCCGGTGAAGACGATCTCGCCGGCGTCGGCCCCGAGGCAGCCGGCGACGACTTCGCGGGCGTCGTCGAGCGCACGGCGGGCATCGCGCGACGCCCGGTGGGAGCCCGACGGGTTGGCGAACCGCTCCGTCAGGTAGGGCAGCATCGCCTCGACGGCCTCGGGGAGCATCGGCGTCGTGGCCGCGTGATCGAGGTAGGTGAAGCGGGTTCGGCTTCCCGGCTCGACACTCGGCGACGACATGCTTGCGAGGCTACCGGGGCCCTCGCATCGCGCCGGCCGACCGTGATCTACTTCGGCGATGCACGGATACGACCCGGCCACGTATGGCGACCGCTTCGCCGACGTCTACGACGACTGGTACCCCGACCCCCAGGGCACGGCGACCGCGGTGGCGGCGATCACCGCCTGGACGGCGCCCGGCGATGCGCTGCTCGAACTCGGCGTGGGCACCGGTCGGCTGGCCATCCCGCTCGCCACGGCAGGCCGACGGGTGTGGGGCATCGATGCCAGCTCGGCGATGGTCGACGCCCTGCGCGCCAAACCGGGCGCCGAATCGGTGACCACGATCGTCGGGGACATGGGCACGGACCTCCCGGCCGGCCCGTTCCGGCTCGTCGTCGCCGCCCTCAACACCTTCTTCGGGCTGCCGTCGCCCGAGGCCCAGCTTGCCTGCTTCCGGGCCGTCGGGCGACGACTTGCCCACGGTGGCCGGTTCGTGATCGAGGCGTTCGTCCCCTCCATCGATGCCACGACCGCCGGCGGCGCTCCGGGCGGGAACGACCGCATCGACGTGCGCTCGATGACGGCCGACTGCGTCGTGCTCTCGATCAGCCGGTTGGCCGTCGACGACCAACGGGCCGAGGGGCACCACGTCGAACTGCGCCACGGGATGCCGGTGGTCCTGCGGCCCTGGTCGATCCGCTACAGCACTCCCGAGCAGCTCGACGAGCTGGCGGCCACCGCCGGGCTCGAGCTCGAGTCACGCTACGGCTCGTGGGCCGGCGAGCCGTTCTCCGAGCTGAGCAGCCACCATCTGAGCCTGTATCGGGTCCCGGAAGGGTGACTTCGGCCCAAAGTCGATCGGACCAGCCCGAATGCCCGCGAAACGCCTCTGGTTCTCGTATCCTGAGCAAACGAATGAGCCAGCTCCGACTCAACCCGCTCAGTGGCAAATGGGTCACGATCGTTTCGTCCCGTGCCGAGCGACCGACCGACTTCGCCCCGCGGAGCAGCCGCGTCGATGCCGACCCCTCCCGGCCGTGCCCGTTCTGCCCCGGGAACGAGGAGTCCACCCCTCCCGCGCTCGAGACGGTCGACGATCACGGCGGGTGGCGGGTGCGCATCGTGCCCAACCTGTACCCCGCGTTCGAGGGTGACGACTGCCTGGCCGTCCGCAACCTCGGGCCGGTCCACGTGCAGGCCGAGGCCAGCGGCATCCACGAGGTGTTCGTGTTCTCGCCGGAGCACTCGGCCAGCCTGCGGACGATGACCGACGACGATGTCAGCGACATCATGGCCGCGCTTCGCCGCCGGTTCATCGAGCACGCCGGCACCAACAACGTCCGCTACACCCAGGCGATCGTCAACCAGGGCCGCGAGGCCGGCGCGTCGTTGTCCCACCCCCACGGCCAGCTCCTCGGCATGCCCTTCGTTCCCGGAGACATCATCGAGGAGGAGCGGGCCTTCGCCCGGTTCGACGGCGGTTGCGTGCTGTGCACCACCGTCGAGGCCGAACTCGCCGACGGGGCGCGCATGGTGCTCGCCAACGACGAGGCCGTGGTCGTCTGCCCGTTCTGGTCGGGGACGCCCTTCGAGATGCTCGTGATCCCCCGGCACCACGAGATCCACCTCCAGGACACGACCCCCGATGCCCTCACCGCCATCGGGCTGGCCCTGCGCGATGCGCTGGCCACGCTCGACCGGGCCAATCCCGACGCCGCCTACCACGTCGTGTTCCACACTGCGCCCCACCAGCACGGCGGGCCGTTCCACTGGCACATCCACGTATGGCCCAAGCTGCAGTCGGTGGCCGGCTTCGAACAGGGAACCGGCGTGATGATCAACATCGTGCCGCCGGAACATGCTGCCGAGGCGATGCGTCGCCTCGCCCCCATCGCCGCCAGCTGAGAACCAGGCCGGTTCAGCCGGCGAACCCCAACACCCTGCGCAGCGGCAGCAGCCGGTCGTCGGGCACCAGCTCGTCGACGCGCTCCTGGGCCCGGGTGAGCTCGACATGTGTGCCGGCCCGGGCGGCGACCTCGATCAAGGCTGTGACCTGACCGATCGCCGCGGCTCGGTCGGGGGACTCCGGCGAGGTCGAGCAGACCTCACCGATGAGCCGCCCGAGGAGCTGGTCGAGCGGTGCCGCCGGCGCCGCCGGCGTGCTCTCGGGCGGACCCTCGCGCAGCGCCCATTCCCACACCTCCCGCCCGGTGGGGAGCGCCGGGTCGTTGGAGCGGGCGTCACCGAGGATCGCCAGGGCCTGCTCGATCGGGGCGGGGGCGTCGAGCATCGCCAGCAGGCTCGCCGCGTGGGCGGCCTCCTGCAGGACGATGGCGACCTCGCGCCGGGCCAGATCGGCGAAGAACCACGCGCAACTGGTGAACGACGCCAACGTCGACTGCTGGGCGGCGAGCAGCACCCGGGCCTCGTCGTGCGACGCCATCGGCAAGACGTGGCGTTCGACGAAGGCGGGCCATCGGGCCGGATCGACGAGCACCTCGCCATAGGCGTCGCGCGCCGCCCACGGGTCGTGGAACACCCCCGCGCCGCGCCGCTGGAACACGTCGTGGCTGTGGTCGCGCAGCAACTCGAGGGCACGGCGCAGCGGCCCACGCCACGACTGCTGGAACCCTGGCGCACCGTCGCTCGAGCACCCGCAGTCGGTGTACCAGCGGCCGATGCCGTGGGCGCACGACCACGACGACACCGTCACGTCGCCGACGTCCACCGGCTCGGCCGCGCCCAGCAGCTCGACGAGCGGGCCGGTGAGCAACCCGTGGCGCGGGGCGAGCTCGAACAGGGCGTGGGCGATGCCGCGCTCGGTGAAGTGGTGGTGGTGCCCGAACGTCTCGGCGTCGACGGCGGCGACGGCGACGCCCCCGTCGAGACCGGCGGTGAGGCGTTCGACCATCGCCGCCGAGTCGGCGAGCAGCGACCCGAAGGCGAGATCGTGGCTCACCCAACCGTCGTAGACGACCACCCCGAGGCCGGCTGCCGTACGGCCGAAGCGCCCGGGGCCGGGATGGTGTTCGACCTGGTGGGGCGCCAGCACGGTGAAGGCGAAACGCTCGTCGACGAGGAGCGCGGCGACGGCCGGGTCGATGGCCGCCTCGGGCAGCCAGACCCCCTGCGGTTCGCGGCCGAAACGGAAGCGGAAATCGGCCGCACCCCAGCGCAGCTCGGTGAGCGCGTCACGCGGCTCGGCCAGCGGCAGGATCACGTGGTGGTACGGATGGGCGATGGCCGTACGGCCGACCCGGTCCCCCTCGACCATCCGCGCCAGCACCTCAGGAGCGTGTTCGGCCAGCCACGTCGACAGCGTCGGGCCGAGGTCGAAGCTCATCCGCTCGTAGTTGTTGACGATCCGCGTGATCCGGCCCTCGTCGTCGAAGATGCGGGCGTAGGCGTTGGGGCGGTAGCACTCGTGGGTGATCCGCTCGTTCCAGTCGTGGAACGGCGCCGCCGTCGGCTCGACGGGGACCACGCCGGTGCGCGGGTCGGCGCGTGGGGGTTGGTAGACGTGGCCGTGGACCACGAAGGCGTCAGCCGGCACGGCGTCCCAGCCACACGACCGACAGTGGTGGGAGGTCGACCACGGTGGAATGGGATTGACCCTGCCACGCCACGTCGTCGACGGGGACCGTCCGGGCGACACCGCGGTAGCCGCTGCCCCAGAATCGGGCGCCGTCGGTGTCGAGCACCGGCTCCCACGGTCCGCCGCACGGCAGGCCGAGGCGGTACCCGGGGCGCGGTACGGGGGTGAAGTTGGCCACGCAGACGACGGCCTCGCCGGTGCGGGACCAGCGGATGAAGGTGTAGACGGAGTGGTCCGAGTCGTCAGCGTCGAGCCACTGGAACCCGCCGGCGGCATCGTCCTGGTCCCACAGGGCCGGCCAGTCGTCGGCGACCTCGTTGAGCGTGCCGACGAGTTCGACCATCCCGCGATGCGGCGCATGCTCCTCGAGGTGCCAGGGAAGCGACGCCTCGGCGTTCCACTCGTTCCAGGGGGCGAGCTCGGACCCCATGAAGATCAGCTTCGCCCCGGGCAGCGCCCACATCCAGGCGAACAGCGCCCGCAGGTTGGCGAACCGCTGCCAGTCGTCGCCGGCCATCTTGCCGAGCAGGGATCCCTTGCCGTGCACGACCTCGTCGTGGCTGAGGGGCAGGACGAACCGTTCGGTGAACGCGTAGAGCAGCCCGAACGTCAGCGAACGGTGGTGCCAGCGGCGGTGGACGGGGTCGTTGGAGAAGTAGGCCAGCGTGTCGTTCATCCAGCCCATGTTCCACTTGTGGCTGAACCCGAGCCCGCCGTGGTGAACCGGGTGGGTGACCATCGGCCACGACGTCGACTCCTCGGCGATCATCATCGCCCCGGGGTGGCGGCCGAAGACGACGACATTGAGCGTGCGGATGAAGTCGATGGCGTCGAGGTTCTCGCGCCCGCCCTCGCGGTTGGGGATCCACTCGCCCGCCGGGCGTGAGTAGTCGAGGTAGAGCATCGAGGCGACGGCGTCGACCCGCAGACCGTCGATGTGGAACTCCTCGAGCCAGTAGAGCGCGTTGGCGATCAGGAAGTTGCACACCTCGTGGCGCCCGTAGTTGAAGACGTGCGTCCCCCAGTCGGGGTGATCGCCGAGCCGCGGGTCGGCGTGCTCGTAGAGCGCCGTCCCGTCGAAGCGGGCCAGTGACCAGTCGTCCTTGGGGAAGTGGGCCGGGACCCAGTCGAGCAGCACCCCGATGCCCCGGGCGTGCATCCGGTCGACGAACCAGCGCAGGTCGTCGGGGCTCCCGTAGCGCGCCGTCGGCGCGTAGTAGCCGCTGACCTGGTATCCCCACGAACCGCCGAAGGGGTGCTCGGCCACCGGGAGCAGCTCGACATGGGTGAACCCGAGACCCACGACGTGATCGGCGAGCGGATCGGCGAGTTCGCGGTAGCCGAGTCCCGGGCGCCACGAGCCGATGTGCACCTCGTAGACGCGCAGCGGCCGCCGTTCGCCGCCGCCGTCGCGTGCCGAGATCCACGCCCCGTCGGACCAGTCGAACCCTGGCGGCGCGGCGACGACGCTGGCGTTGGCCGGAGGCAGTTCGGCCCGCTTGGCCATCGGATCCGCTTTCAGGCGGGTGACCCCGTCGCTCCCGGTGACGGCGAACTTGTAGGTCTGGCCGACGCGGGCGCCCGGCATGATCCCCGCCCACACACCCGACGACCCCTGCGGCTCGAGGGCGTCTGCCTGATCGGACCATCCGTTCCAGTCCCCGACCGCGCACACCCGCCGGGCGTTGGGCGCCCACACCGCGAAGCACACGCCCCGGTCGGGATCGGCGGGGTCGACGACGTTGGCCCCGAGCACCTCCCACAGTCGCCGGTGGGTGCCCTCACCGATCAGATGCAGATCGATGTCCCCGAGGATGGAAGCCGGCATGGCACGAAGGGTAGGCGACGGCGCCCACTACCGTGTGCCCCCGTGCGCATCGCCCTGCTCTCGTGGGACTACCCGCCACGATCGGTCGGCGGAATCGCCGCGCACGTCGTCGATCTGTCGCGCTCACTTGCCCGGGCCGGGCACGAGGTCACCGTCCTCACCGCCCGGACCCGGGGCACGGCGGCCGACGAGACCATCGAGGGCGTGCGTGTGCTGCGGGCCTCGACCGAGCTGCCCTGGCTGCCCTCCGACGACCCCGTCGCCCAGGCGGCCTCGGCCAACCATCACCTCGTGAAGCTGCTCCGCCTGTTCGACGGGTGGCGGCCCGACGTGGTCCATGCCCACGACTGGAACGTGTCGTGGGCGGCCGACACGCTCGCCGATCTCTGCCGGGCACCGCTGGTGGTCACCTTCCACGGCACCGAACGGGGTCGGCACGGCGGTGAGGTGCCGGCCGGCGATCCGTCGGCGATCAACTCGGTCGAGGCCTGGCTGGCGTACCGGGCGGCGGGCATCATCTGCCTGTCGGACTTCATGTCCCAGCAGGTGATCGACGGTTTCGAGCTGCCGCCCGACCGGGTCACACGTGTGCCCAACGGGATGAGCGTCGAACGATGGGCGCCCGGTGACGAAGCGCCGCCGCGTGAGGTCCTCGTCGTCGCCTGGGGCCGCGTCGCCTACGAGAAGGGTTTCCAGGTCCTCGCCGGGGCCATCGCCCGCCTCCGCCACCGGGTGCCTGGGATCCACTGCGTCATCGCCGGGCGGGGCCCCTACCTGGCCGAGCTGCAGTTGCAGATCGATGTGGAGGGCGTCGGCGACCTCGTCCACCTCGCCGGCTTCGTCCCCGGTCACGAGCTTCGCAGCCTGTTGCACCGGGCGGGTTGCGTCGTGATCCCGTCGTTGTACGAGCCGTACGGCTTCGTGGCGCTCGAGGCGATGGCGGCCGGCGCCCCGGTGGTCGCCGCGCGCACCGGCGGGCTCACCGAGATCGTCGCCGGCACCGACGCCGGGCTGATGTTCGAACCGGGCAACCGCGACGAACTGGCCGACCGCATCTCCGAGGTGCTGACCGGCCCCGAGGTGGCGGGACGGCTGCAGCTGGGCGCCGCCGAGCTGCTCCGCGAGCACTACTCGTGGGGCGCGATCGCCCGCATGACGGCGGGCGTGTACGAGCGGCTGCTCGGCCGCTGATGCACGCGGAGCGGTAGGGTTGCCACCCATGCGCGCCCTGCACCGGTTCCGGTACGAACCCCCGATTCCCGACGAGCTCGGCGGACTGCGCCGACTCGCCCTGAACCTGCGGTGGGCCTGGGACGAGCCGACGCGCCGGCTCTTCGAATCGATCGACCCGGCCCTGTGGGTGGAGTGCGGTGAGGATCCGGTGCGCCTCCTCGAGCATGTCGCGCCTTCCCGGTGGGCCGCCCTGTCCGACGATCCGTCGTTCGCCGTAGGGCTCTCCGATCGCCTCGCCGAACTCGACCGGGCCGTCGATGGACCGCGCTGGTTCCAGGAGCGATCCGACTCGGCGCTCGGCCTCGTCGCCTACTTCTCCCCCGAGTTCGGACTCACCGAGACGATCGCCCAGTACTCCGGCGGTCTCGGCGTCCTGGCCGGCGACCACCTGAAGGCCGCGTCCGACCTCGGCATCCCACTCGTCGGCGTCGGTCTGCTCTACCGCAACGGCTACTTCCGCCAGAGCCTCACGGCCGACGGCTGGCAGACGGAGCGCTTCCCCGACCAGGATCCGGCCGGCTTGGCGATGGCGCCGACCGGCGTGCAGATCAGCCTCGACGTCGGCGGCGAGCACGTGGCGGTGGCCGTCTGGCTCGTCGAGGTCGGCCGCACGCGGCTCTATCTCCTCGACACCGATGTCGAGGGCAACTCGCCCGACGTCCGCGGGATCACGGACCGGCTGTACGGCGGCGACGTCGAGCACCGCCTCCGCCAGGAGATCGTGCTCGGCATCGGCGGGGTCCGAGCGTTGCGGGCCCTCGGGATACACCCCGAGGTGTTCCACACCAACGAGGGCCATGCCGGGTTCCTCTCGCTGGAGCGGATCCGCGAGCACGTCACCGCCGGCTTCGGCCTGGCCGACGCCATCGAGGCAGTGCGGGCGGGTGGTGTGTTCACCACCCACACTCCGGTCCCGGCGGGGATCGACCGCTTCCCGGTCGAGCTGATGCAGAAGTACTTCGGCGGATTCGCCGCCCAGCTGGGCATCACCACCGAGCAGCTGATGACGTTCGGTCTGCGCGCCGACGAGGACGACTCGCGGTTCAACATGGCCGTGATGAGCCTGCGGCTCGCCGGGCGTGCCAACGCGGTGGCCAAGTTGCACGGTGATGTCAGCCGCCAGATGTTCCAGGGGCTGTGGCCCGACCTGCCCGTGTCGGAGGTCCCGATCGGCTCGGTGACCAACGGGGTCCATGCCCACACCTGGGTGGCGCCGCGCATCGTCGACCTGCTCGACCAGGGGATACATCCGATCTGGGACGGCGCCGACGCGGCGGCCTGGGACGCGGCCGCCAAGCTCGACGACGCCGAGGTCTGGGCCGCGCGCAACGCCGGACGGTCCCAACTCGTCGGCGCGGTGCGCGCCCGCCTCCAGCGCGACGTGCTCGATCCGGACGCGTTGACGATCGGCTTCGCCCGGCGGTTCGCCACCTACAAGCGGGCCTCGTTGCTGCTCTCGCAGGCCGAACGCCTCGCCGCCATCCTCGGCTCGGCGGATCGGCCGGTGCAGTTCGTGTTCGCCGGCAAGGCCCACCCGGCCGACGAGCCGGGCAAGCAGATGATCCAGGTGATCGAGCAGTTCGGGCGCACCAACCAGGCGTACGGCCGGTTCATCTTCCTCCCCGACTACGACATGGCCGTCGCCCGCACGATGTACGCCGGGTGCGACGTCTGGCTGAACAACCCCCGGCGGCCCCAGGAGGCCTGCGGCACCTCGGGGATGAAGGCGGCGCTCAACGGCGCGCTCAACTGCTCGATCCTCGACGGGTGGTGGGACGAGGCCTACGACGGGCGCAACGGCTGGTCGATCGATTCCTTCGAGGACCACGGTGACCTCGCCTGGCGCGACCGAATGGAGGCCGAGAGCCTGTTCCACCGGCTCGAGGACGACATCGTCCCCACGTTCTACGACCGCACCGACGGTCTGCCCCGGCGATGGCTCGAGATGGTCAAGCACGGTTGGGCGACGATCGGGCCGGCCTTCACGGCGTCGCGGATGGTGCGCGAGTACGTCACCGAGATGTACGAGCCGGCGGCGCGCCAGACCAACCTGCTCGCCGCCGACGGCGGCGCCGGGGCCCGCGAGCTGGCCGCGTGGAAGACCCGGGTGCTGGCCGCCTGGCCGCACGTCCGCGTCACGGTCCCCGAACCGGGCATCACCCACCCGACCGGTGAGCGCCGCGTCGTGGCCCACGTCGAGCTCCCCGGGCTCGGCGCCTCCGACGTCGCCGCCCAACTGGTCCACGGCCCGCTCGGACAGGAGGCCGAGATCGTCGCGCCGACCATCGTCCCGATGGAGCTCGTGGCCGACGGTACGGCCTGGCGCGCCGAGCAGACGTTCGTCCCCTCGTCCGGCGGGTCGTACGGCTGCACGGTGCGGGTGATCCCGGTCCACGCCGGGCAGTCGCACCCACTCGAGCTCGGCCGGATCACCTGGGCCGTTCGCTGATCGCCTGGGCCGTTCGCTGATCGATGTCGTCGTCGCTCCGGCGTCACCCGACAGGGTGGACGCTCAGCCGGACGACGGGGCGCCGAGCGACACCCGTTGGTAGGTGCGGTCCGAGCTGGCCAGCCAGTCCAGCAGCGCCTCGATCGGCAGCGGTCGGGCGATCAGGTAGCCCTGCCCCATCGTGCAGCCCCAGCCGATCAGCACCTCGAGCGTCCGCGGGTCCTCGATACCCTCGGCGACGACGTCCATCCTCAGGCTCGTGCCGAGGGCGATCGTCGACCGTACGATCACCTCGTCGATCTCGCTGTGCTCCATCGCGCCGATGAACTGCCGATCGATCTTGAGCACGTCGACGGCCAGCTCCTTGAGGTGCACGAACGAGGCGTAGCCGGTGCCGAAGTCGTCGAGTGCCACGCGAACCCCGATCTCGCGCAGCCGGTCGAGGCACTCACGGGCCCGGTCGCGCTCGATCAGCATCGCGCTCTCGGTGATCTCCACGATCACCCGGATCAGCGGACGCTCGACGTCGTCGAGCAGTTGGGCGATCTCCTCGACGACCGCGGTGTCACGTAGCGACACCCCGGCCAGGTTGATCGCCACGGCGATGTCCGCTCCCGCGGCATGCCAGCGCCCGGCGTCGGCGATCGCCTGGCGGACCACCGCCGTGGTCAGGTTGCGGATCAGCCCGGCCCGCTCGGCGATCGGGACGAAGACCTCCGGGCCGAGCATTCCCCGCTGCGGGTGCGGCCAGCGCACGAGCGCCTCGACCGAGCGGACGTCGCCGCTGACCAGCTCGATGATCGGCTGGTAGTGGATCTCGAGGCCGCCCGAATCGATCGCCGTGCGCAGTTCGTTGACGAAGCCGAGGTGGTTCTCGCCGTAGGGGTCGCGGTCGGCGTGGTACAACGCCCAGCCGCGGCCGCTCGTCTTGGCGTCGTACATCGCCATGTCGGCACGCTGCAGCACGGTGTGCACATCCTCGCCGTGGGCAGGCACCAGGGCGATCCCGACGCTCCCGCCGATCTGCACCGTCACGTCGCCGAGCCCGAACGGCTTGTCGAGCTCGGCGCGGATGCGGCGGGCGACGACGCTGGCCCCCTCGGCCGAGTCGATCTCACCGAGCAGCACCCCGAACTCGTCGCCGCCCAGCCGAGCCACGACGTCGTCGGGTCGAACGCAATTGCGCAGCCGCTGGCTGACGACGCGCAGCAGGGCGTCGCCCTGGTGATGACCGAGGGTGTCGTTGACCTCTTTGAACCGATCGAGGTCGAGCATCATCACGGCGCTGATCCGGTCGTCGTCGCGGTCCTCGAACGCCTGGACGATCGCCCGGTGGAGGAAGGTGCGATTGGGCAGGCCGGTGAGCGCGTCGGTCTCGGCGGCCCGCTGGAAGCGCCGGGCGTTCATCCACATCGCCCAGATCCACAACACGGCGAGCAGCGCGGCGATCGCCGAGAGGAGGAACTGCAGCGGGCTCCACTGGCCGTACCATCCGCCGACGCTCGTCTCGCCGACCACGATGTACCAGGCGTTTCCCTCGTTGGGCCCGGTGCTGAGCCGGCGGAAGGCGATCCGTTCCCGGCCCAACGACATCACCCCCTGGGCCCTCCCCGCGGCGACGAGTGCGTCGAATCGGTGGTCGGCCTGGCGCCCGAGCGGCGCTCCGGCCGCCTGGGGTAGCGCCGAATCCATCACCACGCGGCCCGAGTCGGCGTTGACGACGATCACCTCGGAGTGCCCCGGGTGGCCGGTGACCTGCGTCCGCAGGCTCTCGATGGTCAGTTCGAAGTGGACCAGGCCGCGGACCTCGCCGGTGGCGTCGGCGATCGGCGTGCTCTGCGAGAGCACCCAGTCCCCCGTATCGGGGGACTGGTACGGACTGCTCAGGTAGGTCTCGCCGACCGGGAGCGCCAGGCTCGGGGCGAAGAAGCCGTTGCGCCGCTCGTCGGTGGACAGCAACGCCGGCGACGCGGCCACCCCGTGGACGATCCGGGCGTTCTCGGCGCCGGAGCGGTCGATGAAGCACACCTCGGCGAGCTGGCCGTCGTACAGGGTCTCGACGAACCTCAGGGCCGAATGGACATCTTCCATCGTGGTCGCATCCTCGGCGATCGTCACCTCCCGGGCGGCGGGCAGATCGTAGAAGTCGCCGAACGCCGAGTTCTGGCCGAGCAGCAGTGTCACGTCCTGGGAACGCCGGACGAAGTCGCTCAACGCCGTGACGCGGATCTCCACCTCGACCGACAGCGAGTCGTCGAGGTCACGACGGGCCCGATCTCGGCCGATCAGGACGCCGCCGAGAACCGTGGCGACGAGCAGGCCGAGGCCGACCACGAGCCCGGCCGACCGCCGGTGCTCGGCGAGATGAAGCAGGCGCACGAGGCCGTCAGCCCGAGGCGCGGACGCTGGACGGCGCTTCCGAACCCAGGCTCATCGATCACTCCCTCGCAACGTGGTCAGTCAACCGCTCAACATCACCATACGCCGCTGCGAGGCGTTCTGGGGCGCGGGTGCCGGCGCGTTTGTCGGCACGGACAGCGGCCCGATCGGGGAGCTCAGCGACCGGTGAACGCCGCCTTGCCGGGACCGTGCTCGAGGAAGCTGGTCACGCCGATGCGGCTGTCCGCCGAGTCGAACACCTCGGTGAACAGCCGTCGCTCGAGATGGAGGCCGTCGGCCAGCGAACCGCTGAGGCCCTCGTCGATCGCCCGCTTGGCGAGGCCCTGGGCCACCAGGGCTCCGCGGGCCACCTCGCCGGCCATGGCCAGGGCCCGCTCGTGGAGCTGCTCGGGCTCGACGACCTCGTCGGCCAGGCCGATCCGCAGGGCTTCGTCGGCGCGTACCTGCCGACCGGTCAGGCACATCTCCTTGGCCCGCGACGCACCGACGGTCCGGGCAAGACGTTGCGTTCCTCCACCCCCCGGAATGATCCCGAGCAGGATCTCCGGCTGACCGAACACCGCCCGGGTCGAGGCGATGCGGTAGTCGCAGGCCAGCGCCAGCTCGCATCCGCCGCCCAGGGCGTAGCCGGCGACGGCGGCGATGACGAAGCGGGGGATGCCGGCGAGCGTGTCGAGGGCCACGTGGAAGGCGCGGGTGATCACCGCCGCCTCCTCGGGCCCGCCGAACTCGGCGATGTCGGCCCCGGCGGCGAAGATCCGCTCGCCACCCGTGACGACGACCGCACCCGGCGGGTCGACGGTGAGCAGCTCGCCGATCGCCGTCAGCTCACCGAGCAGGCCGCTCGACAGCGCGTTGACCTTCGGATGGTTCAGCGTGACCACGGCCACGCCGTCGTCGCGTCGAGTGAGCAGGACGAGGGCGGGTTCGTCGGTCATGCACCGACGGTAGTCGCCGCCGCCGGCGCTGCGCCGCGTCAGCCGCCGACGCCGCCGAGCATCTCGTCGGCCGCGCTCCACGGATCGATCGTGCGGTGGTACACGGCGTCGGTCAGGGCGTCCCAGCGATCACCGGTGCAGAGCTCGCGGGCCCGCTGCTCCAATCGGCGGGCGACGATCTCGCGCAACTCGTGGCGCAGGCGGAACTCCCGGCGCCGGGCGAGCTCTCCGCTCTCGGTGATGAACTCCCGATGGCGGCCGACGGCGTCCCACAACTCCACCACGCCCTTGCCCTCGATCGCCACGGCGGCCAGGATCGGCGGCCGCCAGGCATCGTGAGCCAGATCGGACAGGTCGAGCATCTGGTCGAGATCGCGCCGCGTCTCGTCCACCCCCTTGCGGTCGGCCTTGTTGATCACGAAGACGTCGGCGATCTCCATCAGGCCGGCCTTGTTGGCCTGCACCGAGTCACCCCACCCCGGATTGACGACGACGACCGTCGTGTCGGCCTTTCCGGCGATCTCGACCTCGACCTGGCCGACGCCGACCGTCTCGACGAGCACCCAGCCGCGTCCGACGGCGTCGAGCAGGCGGATCGCCTCGGGGGTGGACAGCGACAACCCGCCGAGATGGCCGCGGGTTGCCATCGAGCGGATGAACACCCCCGGGTCGGTGGCATGATCCTGCATCCGCACGCGGTCGCCGAGGATGGCGCCGCCGGTGAACGGCGACGACGGGTCGATGGCCAGGATGGCGACCTCGAGGTCCATCGAGCGGAGGTGCCCGATGATCGCGCTGGTCAGGGTCGACTTGCCGGCCCCGGGGGCTCCGGTCAGCCCGACCGTGTAGGAGTTGCCACCCTTCGGGTACGACAGCCTCCCGATCGTGCGGGCATCGTCGCCACCGCGCTCGATCAACGACATCAACCGGGCCAACGAGCCCCGGTCGCCGGCGACCGCGGCGACGAAGAGCTCGCCGGCGTCCCTCGACCGGGCAGCCATCAGACGGTTTCGAGCTCGACGTTGACCACTTCGGTGACCCCGTCGACGCGATCGCGCATGATCCGTTCGATGCCCGCCTTGAGCGTCTGGGTCGAGGCCGGGCAGGTGCCGCATGCGCCGATCAGGGTGACCGAGACGATGCCGGTGACCTCGTCGACATCGCGCAGGATGATGTCACCGCCGTCGGCGTGCAACGCCGGGCGGATCGCTTCGATCGTCTCTTCGACCTGGGTGCGCATGCTCACGCTTCAACCTTGCTCGGGCCTCGTCCCACGGACGTGGGCGGTGTCATTCAACCAGCTCGACGCCTACGATTCCCACCCATGCATGCGTCATCGGCCACAGTCGCCGGCCTGTTGGCGCACCAGGGCGGCTGGGACGAGATCGTCTTCGTCCTCGCTCCGATCACGGTGATCTCGGCGCTGATCCTGCTCGCCCGGCGGCGGATCGGGGCCCCACCCGGACGTGGCCGGCCGTGAACAGCCGATCGACATCAGCCGATCGTGATCAGCTGATGTCGGCGCCGATCGATCGGAGGCGACCGGCGAGATCGTCGTAGCCGCGTTCGATGTGGTGGGTGTCGGAGATCACCGTCTCACCGGTGGCGGCCAGCCCGGCGACCATCAGCGCCGCGCCGGCGCGGATGTCGACCGCCCGGACCGGGGCGCCGTGCAGGGCCCCGACGCCGCGGACGACGGCGTGATGACCATCGGTGCGGATGTCGGCGCCCAGCCGACGGAGCTCCTCGACGTAGCGGAACCTCCCCGGATAGAGGTTCTCGGTGACGATGCCGACACCATCGGCCACGGTCAGCATCGTGACCAGCAACGGCTTGTAGTCCGTGGCGATCCCGGGGTACGGCAGGGTGGCGACGTCCACCGAGGTGAGCCGTTCGGGGGCGCTGACCAGCAGACCGTTCTCCTGAGGCACGATCCTCATGCCCATCTCGACGAAGCGGTCGATGAGGGTCTCCATGTGTTCGGCCCGCGCCTCGTCGATCATCACCTCCCCACCGCACACCCCGACGGCGGCGACGTAGGTGGCGGCCTGGACCCGGTCGGCCACGACCCGGTGATCCATCGGCCGCAGCTCGTCGGCGGGCACCCCGTGGATCGTCAGCGTCGACGAGCCGATCCCCTCGATCTGGGCGCCCATGCCGACCAGCGCCTGGCACAGGTCGGCGATCTCGGGCTCGCGGGCGACGTTGTCGATCACCGAGGTGCCCTTGGCCAGCACGGCGGCCATCACGATGTTCTCCGTCGCCCCGACGCTCGGATAGGGCAGGGTGTGATCGGCCCCCCGCAGCCCGTCGGCCCGGCCCTCGACGTAGCCGTGGCTGATCGTGAATTCGGCACCCAGCGCCTCGAGGCCCCTGAGGTGCATGTCGATCGGGCGCGAGCCGAAGTCGTCGCCGCCGGGCAGCGAGACCGTGGCCCGGCCGAACCGGGCGATCAGCGGGCCGAGCACGACGATCGAGGCGCGGATGCGCTCGACCAGCTCGTAGGGGGCGACCGGGGTGATCCGTCCGGTGTTGCCCAGGGTCATCACGCCGCCGACCGGCGGGTCGGAACACACCCCGAGCGCAGCGAGCAGGTCGGCCATGATCCCGACGTCGGCGATCTCGGGCACGTTGGTGATCCGGTGGGTGCCATCGGCCAGCAGGGTGGCGGCGATCAGCTTGAGCACCGAGTTCTTCGCCCCCGGGGCCCGAACGGTCCCGGCGAGCGGGCCGGAGCGACGAACGACGATCGGATCCATGGCGCCGTCCAGTATGCCCCTACCGGCCGCGCCGAGCGGTCATCCCCGCCACCGTTCGGCGCCCGTCCCCGGGCAGGTTGTCGAGCCGGTCCGCCGCGGTAGGTTGAACGTCGATGCCCACCGTCCGACGGCACTGGGCCGCCGACGGCAGCACCCCGATCAGCTGGCTGGCGTCCCCGCGCGACGACCTCGTCCTCGAACGTCTCGATGACGACGGCACGTTCATCCAGGCCGCGGGTCCGATGGTCCGGTACCGCCGGGTGCTGACCGTCCACCCCGACGGGTCGGCCGACGAGGTGACCAGCTACCGGGTTGGCCTGCCCTGGTTCGGCTGGGTGTTCGCACCGTTGGTGCGCCGCAGCCTGGCGCACCGCCCGGGACCGGGCCACCGGCCGGGCCGCCAGCCGTGGTGGGCGCCACCCGACCGGCTCGAGCACGTGCACGTGCTGGTGATCGGCCTGCTCGCCGCCGCCTCGATGTGCGCGGCGTTCACCAACACCCTGTTCACCCAGACCGTCAACTTCACCGCCACGACGTTCGATGTCGACAACTCCGCCCAGGGCATGGCCGGGACGGTGGTGCGCCTGGCCATCGTGCTCGGCCTGCCCTTCGCCATGCTCGCCGACCGGATCGGGCGGCGCCGGCTGATCCGTGCCCTGGCGTTCGCCGCCCCGTCGTTCTGCGCCTTGGGAGCGATCGCACCCAACTTCGCCGTCCTCACCGCAACCCAGGCCGTCGGCCGCTCGCTCGGGCTCGTGCTCGACCTGCTCGTCGCCGTGATGGCCGCCGAGATGATGCCGCGCAACTCCCGCGCCTACGCGGTGAGCGTGCTGGCGATGGCGGCCGGGCTCGGCGCCGGGGTCTGCGTGATGGCGCTCCGCCTGGCCGATCTCGGGCCGGAGGCCTGGCGGTGGGTCTACGCCCTGACCCTGGTGTGGCTGGTCGTCGCCGTCGACCTGAGTCGCCGGCTGCCCGAGACCGGCCGCTTCCTCCACCACGCCGCCCGCCGCGATCCGCTGCCCACACCGATGCGGCGGGGACGTCTCGCCGCCCAGGCGGGAGCTCTCGTGTTCGCCAACCTGTTCGTGGCCCCGGCGTCGTTCTTCCAGAACCGGTACCTCGACGAGATCCGGGGCTACAACGGTGGCCGGATCGCCGCGTTCACCCTGATCACCCAGACCCCGGCCGGGATCGGAGTGCTGCTCGGCGGGCGAATCGCCGACCGCTCGGGGCGACGCCGGCTCGGGGCCGCCAGCGCCGTCCTCGGCGCCGCCCTGGTCGTCTGGTCGTTCGCCGTCGGGGGTTGGCCGATGTGGGCATCGGCCCTGCTCGGGGGGATCGTCGGCGGTGCCGCGGTGCCGGCGCTCGGCGTCTACCGGGCGGAGATGTTCCCCACCGGGAGGCGCAGCCTGGCCGGCTACTGGGTGACCGCGGCGGCGCTGTGCAGTGGCGCCGTCGGCCTGCAGATCACCGGCCGCATGCTCGACCGGGGAGCGTCGCATGCCGCCGTGCTCGGCACCCTCGCCCTCGGTCAGGTGGCGATGGCGGTGATCGTGCTGCGCTGGTTCCCCGAGTCGGCCCACCGCGAGCTCGAGGAGCTCAACCCCGAGGACGGCCGTCTCAGCGCGACGTGACCCAGTCGAACACGGTGGTGGCGATGCGCTGTTCGCAACCCTTCAGGTCGTGGCCCTTGCCATCGATCCACACATGGGTCACCGGGCCCGGGATGACGGCGGCGTGCGTCTCGAGCTCCTCGGGGGTGGCGAACGGGTCACGGGTGCCGTGGATGAACAGGCAGGGCACGGTGATCGCCGGCAGGTGGGCGGTGCGCAGCTGGTCGGGTCTGCCCGGCGGGTGGAGCGGATAGGAGATCAGGATCAGCGCGGCGGCCGGCAACCCCTCGGCGACGGCCATCGAGCACATCCGCCCGCCCATCGACCTGCCGCCGAGGGCGATGCTCCCGGGAGCGACCCCGGCTGCCGCCGCCAGGGCGGCCGCCTCGTCGCGCACGCAGCCGATGAGCACCGGCGCCCGGTCCGGAGCCTTGCGCCCGGCGCGGCGATAGGGGAAGTCGATCCGCACCACCGGCACCGGGGGTCGTGCCGCCCCGAGCGCCGCCTCGATGGCGAGCAACGAGGGGTGCTCCCTGCTCGATCCGGCTCCGGGGGTGAGCAGCAGCGCTCGGATCGCCGTCATCGCCGGCTCGTCGCGCCGATCGCCGCGGGCATGGTCATCAGATCCCCTCCAACAGGATGCGCCGGGCCTCGGTGATCTCGGCGATCGCCTCGTAGGCGTCGCGTTCGTCGCCACCGTGATCGGGGTGCACGTCGCGGAGACGGTCCCGGAACTGCCCCATCACCTCGCGTCTGGACGGCCGGCGCGTGCCCATGGCGAAGCCGAGCAGATCGAGCGCCCAGGCCCGCGGATCGGCGAGCGCCGACAACGACGCGCTCCGCGATCCGGCCAGATGGGCGATCAGCGACGGGCCGATCGGGCCGCGCCACTGCAGCGCCTTGTGGAGCACGGTCGTCAGCATCGCCCGGCTGGAGAAGTCGATCCGTTCGACGGCGTAGACCGCGCCGAGCACCTGCTGCATCGGGGAACCCTGGTTGGCGAAGTCGAAGGTCAGCTCCTCGTTGCGCCCGACGAGGCGGTGGGTGCTGCGGGCGAGCCCATGGCGGTCGGCCTGGAACCGGTGGCGCAGACGGGGTTGCACGATCCGCTCGGCCCGGCCGAGCTGGTCGACCAGGCGGTGCAGGTCGGGGTGCACCTCGTCGTCGACGTCGGTCACGTGGCGGGCGACGACCGCGCCGAGCAGCAGCCCGCCGAGCCCGGGTGCCGGGTCGCAGGGGAGCACCAGATGGCCGAGGGCGACGCGACGCGTCGGGGTCATCGGGCGCGAGTGCCAGATCTCCAGTTCGGCGAGCAGCGTGGTCCCGGCGCGCGTCATCGGCCCGGCGCTGTCGGCTTCGTCGTCACCGGCTGGGCTCGCCGAACGGGCTCAGACGAACGGGCGGAGGAGGTCGTGGAGCTGCTCAGCGCTGCGCTCCGCCTCGGCTTCGAGCACGCCCTCGTCGGCGCCGATGGCGTCGGCCAGCGCATCGGCGGCGGCGAGGGCCCGGTGCCAGACCGACAGATCCATCCCGAAGGGCGGACGAGCGGCGTCGGCCTCCTCGAGCGACTCGGCGAGGCGGGCCAGGCCGTCACCGTCGACGACGTCGTGGCGCAGGCGCTGGGCGGCGATGAACAACGACTCGAGCACGGCGAACGGCGTCTCGGCCCCGTCGTCGGCCAGTGCCGAAGCGTCGCCGCCCTCCTCGATGTCGTCGAGGATGTCGTCGACGACCGATTCGTCATCCGCGGCGACGAGGAGCAGGTGCCCCTCCCAGGCGTGGGCCACCCCGGCCTCGGTGAGGCGCTCGACGACCACGGTCCGCTCGTGCATCGGCCACTCGGTCATGTCGTACTCCGTCTGCGTGCCCGGCTCGATCGGGCCGCCCGGGGCGTTCTGCTCGATCGGCTCGATCAGGCGGTCGACCGCGGCCTCGTGGTCGACGTGGACGATCAGGTCCTCGCCGTGCCAGCCGTGGGGGAGGTCGGACTCGGCCATCACCTCGGCGACCGCGGTGCGTTGATCGAGCGTCCACCCGCCGAGCTCGTAGACGACCTTCTGGTCCTCGGGGAGCAGGCGCAGGTCGTCGATGGCCGACGGATCGACGAGCGCCACGCCACAGTCGGAGCACGTGGTGGCCCACTCGACGAACTCCTCACCGCACAACGGGCACAATCGATTGGGCATCGTTCATCCGTTCCATCCGGTTCGACCTGCAGCAGCCGCTGCCGGGCCGGGCGGGCGGCACCCGGCGCTACAGAGGGTACCCGCAGGCGTCCACCGAGCAGCCCCCACATCGCCGAGACGGCACGGTCATCGGTGGTCGCAGGCGATACCCCGACCGCTCGGCGGGCGAGATACGTTCGGGGCATGTCGAATCGTCAGGCACCCGACCGGAACCTCGCCCTCGAACTGGTCCGGGTCACCGAGTCGGCCGCGCTGGCCGCCTCGCGCTGGGTCGGTCGGGGCGACAAGGTGGGCGCCGACAACGCCGCGGTCGAGGCGATGCGGACGGTCCTGGCGACCGTCTCGATGAAGGGCACCGTCGTCATCGGCGAGGGCGAGAAGGACGAGGCCCCGATGCTGTTCAACGGCGAGCAGGTCGGCGACGGCTCCGAACCGCAGACCGACGTCGCCGTCGACCCGATCGACGGCACCACGCTCACCGCCCTGGGCCGGGGCAATGCCCTGGCGGTGATCGCCGTGTCCGATCGAGGCACGATGTTCAACCCCGGACCGTGCGTCTATATGGAGAAGATCGCCGTCGGCCCCGATGCCGTCGGGGCGATCGACATCACCGCCTCGGCCACGCAGAACCTGCGCTGGGTGGCCAAGGCCAAGCGCGAGTCGGTGCGCGATCTGACCGTGGTCGTGCTCGACCGCCCGCGCCACGCCGAACTCATCTCCGAGATCCGCTCGACCGGCGCCCGCATCCGGCTGATCTCCGACGGTGACATCTTCGGCGGTATCGCCACTGCGTGGCCCGACGCCGGAGTCGACGTGCTGTTCGGCATCGGCGGGACGCCCGAGGGCGTCGTGACCGCGGCCGCGCTCGAAGTGCATGGGCGGCGAGATCCAGGGCCGGCTCTGGCCGCGGGACGACTCCGAGCGGGAGGCAGCGATCGAGCTCGGCTACGACCTCGACAAGATCCTCACCACCGAAGACCTGGTGGCCGGGGACAACTGCTTCTTCGCCGCCACCGGCGTGACCGACGGTGAACTGCTCAAGGGTGTCCACTTCGAGTCGCGCGGCGCCACCACGCAGTCGCTGGTGATGCGCTCGCGGTCGGGCACCGTCCGGCTGATCAACGCCATCCACCACATCGGCAAGCTCGCCGCCTTCGCCGCCGTCGACTACGCCTAGACATCCCGCCGCGCGACCACCGGGCCATCCGCCCGACCGATCTGCTCGCCGATCACCTCTGGTGCCGGCTGTCTCCGGGACGCCGGGCGGGCGGCGATCGAACAGGGCATCGCTCGATCGGGCCCGACGCGTTTGGCATGCTTGACGCACCGGGGGCCGAATCTCCGGTGGGACCGGCCAGGTGCAGCGCAGCATCATCGGCGAACGACTCCCCGGCCGCCACACCACGGCGCACCCCGCGACACGAAAGGTGATCCCAGATGATGCACGAGAGCAGTGAACCGGGCAGCGGCAACATCGCTGCCTCGGGGGGCGGGCGATTCAGCCCCCGATTGATCGGCCTGGCGATCGCCGTGGCCGTCGCCGTGTCGTTCTTCTTCCAGAACGGCGGCCGGACCCGGATCTGGTTCCTGCTGTTCTCGTTCACCTCGAAGACCCGCACGGCGATCCTCGTGGCCATCGCCCTCGGCGTGGTCCTCGACCGGGTGTTCATCAGCTGGTGGGGCAGGCGCAAGGCCGCCGGGAAGACGGGCTGACCGCCGGACGAGGCACCGTCCACTTCAGTCCAGCAGTGTGGCGACGACCTGGGCGCCGTGATGGTGGATCACCTTCCACTCGCCGGCCGGGTTGCGCACGAACAGGTTGACCGCGGCGACGGTGCCCCGCGGGCCTTCGACGGCGAGGAGGTTCTCGGTGCAGTGAACCCAGCCGACATCGCCGCGCACCAGCGCCCGCTCGTCGGTGATGATGAACTGCATCGAGGCGCCATGACGCAGGATGCCCTCCCACGAGCGGCGGACGTCGGTCCAGCCGTGCAGCGTCGGCCACCCGGGGTGCGTGCAGCTCACCTCGTCCGAGTGCTCCCACAGGGCCAGCATCCCGGCGGGCGAGCCCGCCTCGAACGCCGCGTAGAACGCGGTGTTCGAGGCCAGCACGTCGTCGGCAGCGGTGGACACATGGGGCAGCGTAGGCGTGGGCGTCGCCCCTGGTCTCCCCAGCCGCGATCACCTGCGGCGACCTCGGGCGAGCGGTGGCACCGAAGATGGCGCAACGGATGGCGCAACTCCGACCCACCCCCTCCCTACGATGTCGCTCATGGCCCTCGTCGTGCCCAACAGCCTCTCGCCGTCACGGGTCGACGCGTTCACCAACTGCCCGATGCAGTTCCGCTTCGCCTCGATCGAGCGCCTGCCCGAGCCGCCCAGCCCGCACGCCACCAAGGGTTCGCTGGTGCACCGTGCGCTGGAGCTGCTGATGTGCCTGCCCGCCCCGGCGCGCACCCCGGCGGCGCTCCAGCTCTGTCTCGACCGCGCCTTCGGCGAGTTCCTCACCGACCCCGAGTACGTCGGGCTGCAGTTGTCCGAGGCCGCCACCGAGGCCTTCCTCGCCGACGCCACCGCGCTCACCCACAACTACCTGGCGATGGAAGATCCCATGCAGGTCCGCGAGATCGGCCTCGAGCTGCGGTTGGAGGCCAAGGTGGGCGAGCTCACCCTGCGGGGGATCATCGACCGGCTCGACCTCACCGCCGAGGGCGAGCTGATCGTCACCGACTACAAGACCGGGCGACCGCCGATGCGCGAACGCGAGCAGCAGCGGCTCGGCGGGGTCAACTTCTACGCCTTCCTGTGCCACGAGGTGCTCGGCCGGCGGCCCGACCGGATCCGGCTGATGTACCTGCGCACGGGCGAGACGATCGAAGCGATCCCCACCGAGCGTTCGGTCAGGTTCCTGCACCAGCGCACGAACGCCGTCTGGCAGGCCGTCGCCAAGGCGTGCACCACCGGCGACTTCAAGCCTCGCCCGAGCAAACTGTGCAACTCGTGCGCCTATCAGCGGTGGTGCCCGGCGTTCGGCGGCGATCCCGACCTGGCCGCCATCGAGGCCCCCACCGTGTTCGCAATGCTGGCACCGGCATGAGCGCAGCGAATGACGGGGTGGCCGAGCGACCGCCAGGGAGCCGGACACCGACGGGGTCCGGGGGCGCAGCCCCCGAAGGAACACGGCATGAGCGCAGCGAATGACGGGGTGGCCGAGCGACCGCCAGGGAGCCGGACACCGACGGGGTCCGGGGGCGCAGCCCCCGAAGGAACACGGCATGAGCGCAGCGAATGACGGGGTGGCCGAGCGACCGCCAGGGAGCCGGACACCGACGGGGTCCGGGGGCGCAGCCCCCGAAGGAACACGGCATGAGCGCAGCGAATGACGGGGTGGCCGAGCGACCGCCAGGGAGCCGGACACCGACGGGGTCCGGGGGCGCAGCCCCCGAAGGAACACGGCATGAGCGCAGCGAATGACGGGGTGGCGCCCGGGCTCGGCGCTCTCGGCCCGCAGATCGCCGCCTTCGACGAATGGGTCGACGCCCGGCTCGAACGGCTGCGGGGCAACCCGGTTGCCGACCGGCTGTTCAGCACGGCCAGCCACCTCGGCGACATGAGCCTCGTCTGGCACCTCGTCGGCGTTGCCCGCACCGTCGCCGGTGCCCCGGCCGTCGAGGCGCTGCAACTCTCGGCCCTGCTCGGCGCCGAGTCGCTGATCGTCAACCAGGGAGTCAAGCGGCTGTTCCGCCGCCAGCGGCCCACCGAATCCGGCGATGGCCGATTCGACGTCCGAACGCCGAGCACGTCGAGCTTCCCGAGCGGCCACGCCTCGTCGGCCGCCTTCGCCGCCACCATCCTCACCCGTCTCGATCGCCGTCGGGCTCCGCTGTGGTACGCCATCGCTGCGGTCGTGGCCCTGAGCAGGCCGTATGTGCGCATCCACCACGCCTCCGACATCGTCGGAGGTGCCGTCGTCGGCCGCCTCCTCGCCCACCTCACCCTCCACTCCCCGGTCCTCCGGGCCCGCCGAACCCGATAGCCGAACCCGCTCCAGCGGGCCGGCCGCCTGTACCTTGCGGGTCATGTCGAACCTCAACCACCGAGTCACGCTGGCCAGACGTCCGACGGGCCCGGTCGACCGAGCATGCTTTGCGATCGACGACGTGGCCAGACCGTCGCCCGGCCCCGGGGAGATCCTCGTCGAGGTGGGGTGGCTGTCGATCGACCCGACCATCCGCGGCTGGATGGCCTATGACACCTACCTGCCGGCGATCGAGATCGGCGCCCCGATCCGCAGCGGTGGGCTGGGTAAGGTCGTCGAGTCGAACGCCGAGGCGATCCCCGTGGGGGCGACCGTGTTCGGCATGACCGGCTGGCAGCAGTACGCCGTGATGGACTCGACGGCCCGGGTGGTCCCCGACATCGTGCCCCCGGACGCCGCCCTGAGCGTGTTCGGCGTCACCGGGCTCACTGCCTACTTCGGGCTGCTCGATATCGGCCGGCCGGTCGAGGGCGAGACGGTACTCGTCTCCGGGGCGGCGGGAGCGACCGGTTCGGTGGTCGGCCAGATTGCCCGGATCAAGGGCTGCCGGGTGGTCGGCGTCGCCGGCTCCGACGAGAAGTGCTCCTGGCTGACCGACGAACTGGGTTTCGACGCGGCGATCAACTACCGCACCGCCGACCTCGGCCGCGCCGTCCGGGACGCCTGCCCGAGGGGCGTCGACGTGTTCTTCGACAACGTCGGCGGCGACGTGCTCGAGGTGGCGCTCGACAACCTGGCGATCCACGCCCGGGTCGTGCTGTGCGGGGCCATCTCGCAGTACAACGACGAGGCACCCCGGCCCGGCCCCCGCAACCTGATCAACCTCACCGTCCGGCGCGGCCGGATGGAGGGCTTCATCATCATCGACTACCTCGGGCGGGCCGACGAGGCGATGAACGACCTGGTCCACTGGGTGATGGGTGGACAGCTCAAGTACCAGGTCGACATCGTCGACGGACTCGACAACGCGCCCGTCGCCCTCGACCGCCTGTTCAGCGGCGCCAACCAGGGCAAGGTGCTGGTCAGGCTGTGAGTCCCAGGGCCGTCGCCGACCGTCCCCACGGCGACCCAGCGCCCGCCGCGGCAGTAAGTTGGGCCCATGGCTGATCTGTCCCACCCCGATCGACGGATGTCGGATGCCGAGGGCCTGATGTGGCGTCTGGAGAAGGATCCGCACCTGTCGTCGACCTTCGCCACCGTCACCGTCGTCGACAGGCGACCCGACGTCGATCGCCTGAAACGTCGGATGGAGCGGGCCGTGCAGCTCATCCCCCGCCTCGGCCAGCGGGTGCAGCCGGCGCCGGCCAACCTTTCCGCTCCGATGTGGGTCGACGATCCCGGCTTCGACATCGACTACCACGTCCGCCACATCGCCCTGCCCAAGCCCGGCTCGATGCGCCAGCTGCTCGACCTGTCGACCCTGATCACCCACGACCCGTTCGACCGCACCCGGCCGCTGTGGCAGTTCTACGTCATCGACGGCCTGTCCAAGGGTCGTGCCGCGCTCGTCGAGAAGCTGCACCACACGATCACCGATGGCGAGGGCGGCGTACGGCTGTCGCTGGAGTTCCTCGACTTCGCTCGCGACGCGCCCGAGCCGCCGCCGCTCGACGCCGACACGCTCGACGCCCTCGCCGATCCGGCTCCCGTCTCGAACCACAGCGACATGCTGCGCGACCTGTTCGCCGGCAGCCTGAAACTGCCACTCAGCCTGCTCGGCCAGATCCGCGACCTGCTCGCCAACCCGACGCAGATCCCGGCCACCGGCAACGCCGCCGCCGAGACGCTGCGCGGCATCGTCACCCAGCTCTCCGAGACCGACCAGGCCCGCTCCCCGTTGTGGACGCAGCGCTCGCTCCGCCGTCGGCTCGAGGTGCTGCAGGCCCCGTTCGCCGAGACCAAGGAGGCGGCCAAGCGGCTCGGCGGCACACTGAACACGGCATTCATCACGGCGGCCGCACACGCCGCCGCCCACTACCACGAGGAGCTGGGCCAGCCTGTCGACATGCTGCGCGCATCGATGGCGATCAGCACCCGCTCGAAATCGGCGGGAGCCGGGGGCAACGCGTTCTCATTGGCCCGGATGCTCGTGCCGACGTCCCCGATGCCGATCGCCGATCGGTTCGTGGCGATCACCGACTCGATCCAGGCGGCACGTGAGTCGTCGGCGTCGGCCTCGCTCGACGCGCTGGCCTCGATGGCCACCACCCTGCCGACCTCGGTGATCACCCGTCTGGCCCGTCAGCAGGCCCAGACCATCGATTTCGCCACCTCGAACGTGCGGGCGTCGCCGATCCCGTTGTACATCGCCGGTGCCGAGATCCTGGAGAACTACCCGGTCGGACCGCTGGCCGGGGTGGCCTTCAACCTGACGTTGCTCTCGTACGTCGGCAGCCTGGACATGGGCCTGCACATGGACACGGCGGCAGTGACCGAACCGGGGTTGCTGCGCGACGCGCTGTCCCGGGCGTTCGAGGAATTCGCCTCCGCGTCGGCGACGACGGGCTGACGCAGGGCAGACTGACGTGCGGCCGGAACCGGGCGGATCAGACCGGGGTAGCGGTCGGGACGGGCGAGGTGAGCAGCGTGCGCACGTCGAGGAGCAGATCGGCGACCTCGTCGGTCGAGACCAGCTCCCGGTTCAACATCTCGGCCAGGGCCTTGTCGATCACGGACAGCGCCTCTGAGATCACAGCCGCCGCTTCGCGAGTCTCGGTCATCGCTCCTCCTGTGAACGTGATGGCCCCGGAACCCGGGAACATCGGTCAGCGTACCGGTACGGCCGCTGGCTCTCCGGTCATGGTATCCCCATCCGCCCCCGAGATGACGACCATGCCATAGGTCACGCGGTTCAACCCCCGCTCACCTACGATCGCCGGCCATGGACGTAGCGCAGCGCGTGGTCGTGGTGACTGGCTCGGCAGGAGGGATCGGCCGGGCGCTGGCCCGGCGGTTCCACGCCGCCGGGGCCTCGGGGGTCGTCGTCGCCGACGCCAACGAACTCGGGGCGCGCGCCGTCGCCGACGAGCTGAACGCCCGCCGACCCGGATCGTCCCTCGCCGTCGGTGGAGACATCTCGACCGAAGCGGGCAACCGGGCGCTGATCGAGGCGACCCAGTCGCGGTTCGGCCCGATCGATCTGTTCTTCGCCAACGCCGGGGTGGGCGGGGGTACCGATCTCGAGACCCCCGAACGGGAGTGGCGCACCGCCTTTGCCGTCAACATCGAGGCCCACGTCTTCGCCGCCCAGCTCCTGGTGCCCGGTTGGGTGGAGCGCGGCCGCGGGTACTTCTGCTCCACGGCTTCGGCGGCGGGTCTGCTCACCCAGATCGGCTCGTGGCCCTACGCCGTGACCAAGCATGCCGCCGTCGCCTTCGCCGAGTGGCTGGCCGTCACCTACGGCGGGCGGGGGCTGCGGGTCAGCTGCCTGTGCCCGATGGGGGTCAACACCAACATGCTCAACATGCCGGCCGGACCGGACGGGGGCAACACGGCGGGCGATGTCGTGCGGGCCGCCGGTGCGGTCCTCGAACCGGAGGACGTCGCCGAGGTCGTGCTCGCCGGGATCGGCGAGGAGCGGTTCCTGCTCCTCCCCCACCCCGAGGTGCTCACCTTCTGGCAACGCAAGACCAGCGACTACGACCGTTGGCTGAACGGGATGCGCCGGCTGCAGTCCCGCGTGCAGGGCGCCTGAGACGGTGGGACGACTCGTGCGCCCGCAGAACCGGACCGCGGCGGGCAGGGCCCGCCGGCGCGCCCTGCCCGCCGCGCTGCTCGCCGCCTGCGGCCTCGCCCTCGGGCTGCTCTCGGCCGCCCCGGATTCACGGGCGGCCGACAAGTCGTTCGCCATCACCGACCTCGAGGTCGTCGCCACGCTCGGCACCGATGGCTCGATGACCGTCGTCGAACAGGTCGGCTACCGCTTCTCCGGCGGCCCGTTCACCGTCGGCATCCGCTCGTTCCTCCCCGCCGACCGCAGCCGGATCACCGGTTTCACAGCGAGGGAGCAGGGCGACCGGCTGCTCACCACCGCGCCGGGCGACAGCATCAGCCATGAGTGGGAGTGGGAGTTCGCCCGCCCGGCGACCGACGAGGACCGCACCTTCGAGCTGGCCTACTCGGTCCCCCGTGCCGTGGTGATCGGATCGGACGTCGGTGAGCTCTACTGGCAGTTCCTCGGCAAGGACCACCCCGGTGTCGGGCGCGTGCGGATCACCATCGACCTGCCGGGCTCGTTCGACGCCGCCCAGCCGGGCACACCCGGCGACGACGCCACGGTGGTGCGGGCCTGGGGGCACGGCCCGCGTAGCGGGGTCGTCGATGTCACCGGCGACCGGGTGACCCTGGCCGTCGACGACGTGCCGGCCGGCCGCTTCGTCGAGGCCCGCCTGGCGATCCCCGCCGAGGCGTTCTCCGGTGATCGGGCCGGCGGGCCCCGCCTGGCCGCCATCCTCGACGAGGAGGGCGCCGACATCGACCGCACGCTGGCCGAGGACGCCGGTCGAGGCCTGCGGCCGGCCAAGCGCACCGCCGCGCTCGGCCGGCTGCTCACCGTGCTGTCGGGCGCGGTCGGGGCGATCGGCCTGTGGATCGTCGGGCGTCGACAGGGCCGTGAACCGACCCCCGACGGACTGATCGGCGAGTACTGGCGCGAGCCGCTCGACGACCCGCCGGCCGTCGCCCTGGCCAACCTCGCCAAGGGCTCGGTCCAACTCGGCAACACCATCGCAGCGACGATGGTCGACCTCGCCCAACGCGGCTACATCCGCATCGAGGAACGCCACGAGGAGCGATTCGGACCCGACCGGCGCGAGTTCGTCCTCCATCGCACCGACCAGCCGCTCGACGGCCAGACCGATCCGCTGCGCGGTTTCGAACGGCTGGCGATCACCACCCTGTTCGGCACGAAGACGTCGATCACCAACGATGACATCGACGCCTGGGCCACCGCCGATCCGGCGCGGGCCAAGGCGTTCGCCGCCTCGTTGACCGCCGCGGTGAAGCGGGAGTTCGACGACCGTCACTACGTCGCCACCCGCACCGGTGCCGGGATGAAGGCGGTCGCCCTGCTGGCCGGGGCGGTCGCCCTGCTCGGCGTCGTCAGCCTGCTGCTCGGCACCCGCCTCGGCTGGGTGGCGATCGGCGTGGCCGCCGCCGTGCTGGTCGGCGGGGCGATCGTCGTCCGGAACCGCACCCAGGCCGGAGCGGACGCGGCGGCCAAGGCCACCGGACTGAAGAAGTACATCGAGGACTTCTCGCAGCTCGCCGACGCACCGGTGGGCCACCTCGTTCTCTGGGAGCGCTTCCTGGTCTTCGCCGTGGCCTTCGGAGTCGCCGACAAGCTGCTCGACGGCCTCCAGACCCGTCTGCCTGCGCTGCTCGCCGACCCCCGGTTCGGGATGTGGTACGTGGGCCCCGCCGGGCCGGGCAGACTCCGGCCGATCGACCGGTTCCCGGCATCGTTCGGCGGGCACACCGCCGCGGTCGTCGCCCCTTCGAAGAGCGGTTCGGGGGGCGGGTTCTCGTCCGGCGGTGGCGGCGGTGGCGGTGGAGGCGGTTTCGGCGCCCGCTGACCCCCGGTCCGCCCGGTCGGGGGCCGGTCCAATACCCTCGACGTTCCATGGGAATCCGTCTCGACCCTTCCGACGAGTACACCCACGATCTCGGCCCCGAACCGAACTTCAACGAGAGCATGTACATCAACGCCTTCGACCCGGCCGGCCAGGTCGGGGGGTGGTTCCGACTCGGCAACCGGGCCAACGAGGGGTACGCGGAGATGACCGTCTGTCTGTACCTGCCCGCCGCGGCGGACAGCGATCGGCGTCGGGTCGGCTTCATGTTCAAGCGCCCGGGGATCGAGCACAACCACGCCCTCGATGCCGGCGGTCTCAGCTGGACGATGGTCACCCCGTTCGAGGAGTTGCACGTCGACTACCGCGGCAACGTGGTCGTCCTCGACGACCCGTTGCAGATGGCCGATCCGAAGCGGGCCTTTGCCGACAACCCGCACGAGACGTGCCACGTCCATCTCGAGTTCACCGGCCAGGGTCGGTCGTCGATGTTCGGCGGCGAGCCCGACACGCCGCACGAGACCGCGGGCGAGGAGTTCGCCAAGGGTCACTACGAGCAGCTCGTCGAGGCTCGCGGGACGATCCGCGTCGGCACCGAGGAATGGGAGATCGCCGGTTTCGGGCTGCGCGACCACTCGTGGGGTCCGCGGTACTGGCAGGCGCCGTGGTACTACCGCTGGCTCACGGCCAACTTCGGCCCTGAGCTCGGCTTCATGGCCAGCCGGGTCGCCAAGCAGCATGGGCCGGGCACGCGCGGCGGGTTCGTCTGGGAGGACGGCAAGATGCACCTGTGCGACCACGCCGAGGTGTCCACCGATTTCGCCGGGGAAGGCAGCTACCACCGGGGCGTCAGCGGCGTGCTGCGCTCGAGCCGGTCCGGGCGCGAGTGGCGGTTCAGCGGCGAGGTGCTCGACCTCATCCCGTTGCGCAACCGCCGCCGGACGCCCGACGGCGAGTGGTTGACCACCCGGATCAGCGAGGGGATGACCCGCTGGACCATCGAGTCGGAGCCGCATCGCGGTGCCGTCGGCTACGGGTTGTCGGAGTACCTCGACCAGATCGTCGAGGGTGAACCCGTCGGGCTCGCCGAGTAGTCGGCCCCCAGGTGCGAAGCCACCATTCCGACCACCACCGGTAGGGTGCCGGTCGATGTCGGGCGGTGGGACGAGGAGGAACCGGATGCGTAGAACTCTCGTCCTCGGCCTGCTCGCCGGTCTGTGCATCCCGGTGACCTCGGCCGCCGCGACCCGCCCGGCGCCGCCCCGCGCAGCCTCCTCCGGGGCGACCCCGCCACCTCCGGCCACGGCGAAGCGCCGGCTGGCGATCGACGACCCCGCCCTGCGCGACCAGATGCTCCGCTCGTCGTCGCGGCGTCCCGACGGGCCGTCGCCGACGCTCGACGTCGAGATCCTCCACGACGGCGACGAGTCGGACGTCTCCGCCAGGGTCGTCGAGCTCGGCGGTTCCGTCACCGGGCATGCGCCGTCGACGATCGTCCAGGCACGGATGCCGGTGGCCACACTCCCGGCCCTGGCATCCACGCCGGGCATCGCCTTCGTCCGCCGGCCCGTCGCGGTCAATCGTCGGCCCGGTCCCGACGCCGTGGCGCTCTCGGGCCCCGTGACGACCGAGGCCGTGTCGATCATGAACGCCGCCGCCTGGCACAGCGCCGGGAGCACGGGCGCCGGCGTGCGGATCGGGATCATCGACTTCTTCAACGAATCGAAGTGGACGACCCAGGTGCACGCCGACGAGGTCCCGGCGGTGTCCGGCACGTTCTGCCTCGCCGAAGGCGCGCCGTGCAGCGTGTGGGATCCGGGCGAGACCGGCCATGGCAACGCCGTCGCCGAGGTCATCCACGACCTCGCCCCCGACGCCGAGATCTTCCTCGGCCAGGCCGGCACGATCAACGACTCGTACGCCCTGGTGGACTGGTTCGTGGCCAACGGGGTGACGATCGTCAACCGCTCATTGGGGTCGTCGTACGACGGTCCGGGAGACGGGACCGGCCCGCTCGACGAGCTGGTCGACTTCGCCGCGGCGCGAGGGATCACGTGGTTCAACTCGGCCGGTAACGAGGGCTTCAGACGGTACTGGCGGGGGCCGTCCACCGACGCCGACGGCGACGGCTGGATCGAGTTCGGACCCGGCGACGAGTCGCTCGGCGTCAGCGGGGACGGCGGCTGCCTGTCGGTGCTCGGCGCCCGGTGGAACGACTGGGGGCCGGCATCGCAACGGACCGACTACGACTTCTACATCTTCGCCGGCGAACAGCAGGTCTTCCCGCCGAGCGGCGACGACGGCCCCGACCAGCAGCTCGGCGCCCCGCCGATCGAGCTCGACGGCATCGAGGGCTGCGAGCCGGATCCAGCCCCGCTGTCGATCCGGGTGAAGCAGTGGGCCGAGGGTTCCGGGGCGGGCGGCGACGTGCTCGAAGTGCTGATGTACAGCGGTGATCTGGAGTACTCGCAGTCGGCCGGGAGCGCCGCCGGCCCGATCGTCGACAGCAGGAACCGGGCCGTGCTCGCCGTCGGGGCCATCGATCCGCCGACCACCGGTGGCATCGCCTACTACAGCTCGCAGGGGCCGACCAACGACGGGCGGCGCAAGCCCGACCTGTCCGCCCCGTCGTGCTTCACGAGCAGCATCTACCGGCTGCTGTCGAGTTGCTTCAACGGCACGTCGGCCGCCTCGCCGGCCGCTGCGGGGATGGCCGCCGTCGTCCGGTCCGCCGGCCTGGCGTCCACACCGCAGGGCCTCGCCGCGTTGGTCAAGCATCTGGTCGTCGACCGCGGGGCGCCGGGCCCCGACTCGACCTTCGGGACCGGCGAGGCCCGGCTCCCGGCGCCCGTCGTCGGTGCGGTGGACGCCCGACCGTCGGTGTTCGTCGGCCTCACACCGACACGTGTCGTCGACACCCGGCGTGCGATCGGCCCACTCGGGCGAGCCCTCGGCACCGAGGAGATCCTCGACGTGCCGATGGCCGGCGTCGGCCCGGTGCCGGCCGGGGCGACGAGCGTGGCGATGAACGTCACGGTGGTCGGCGCGGTGACGCAGGGCTACATCCAGGTGCTGCCGACCATGTTCGCCCCGATCGACGCCTCGTCGTCACTCAACCTCGAATCGGCCGGCCAGGTGCTGCCCAACTTCCTGATCACCCCGATCGGCGGCGACGGCCGGATCTCGGTCTACGCCCCGAGTGGCGGCGACCTGCTCATCGATGTGCTCGGCTACTTCCTTCCGGCCGAGGCATCCGCCGCCGGTCGGCTGGTACCGGTGTCGCCGACCCGGGTGCTCGACACCCGCCAACCCGTCTCGCTGCGGCCCGACATCCTGCCGTCGGGCTGGGTGGATCACCGCCCGGCCGGCGCGGAGGTGGTGCCCGTCGAGTTCCGGGCGGGCAGCGGGGTCCCCACGTCGGGGGTCGCGGCGGTCGTCCTCAACGTCACAGCCACCGCGGCGGCCGGCGTCGGGTACGTCACCGCCTATCCGTCGGGGGGCGTGGTGCCCGACGCGTCGGTGCTCAACCTCGTCGGTGGCGCCACGAACGCCAACACCGTCGTCGTGCCGCTCGGACCCGACCGACGGGTGGGCCTCTACACCTCGGTGGGCGCCCACCTCATCGTCGACGTGGCCGGCTACTTCACCGATGCCACCACCCCGTCGACGACGTCCGGCCGGTTCACCCCGGTGAGCCCGGCGCGGATCGTCGACACCCGTTCGAGCGGTGCCCCGCTGGTGTCCGGCGAAGCCCGCTCGCTGGTCGTCGGCGGGCTGGCCGGCATCCCGGGCGTGGGCGCCGACGCGGTGTCCTTCAACGTGACGGCGACCGGCACCACCGGCTCCGACGGCTACGTGCAGCTGTGGCCGACGGGCTCGCCGGTGACCACGGAGTTCTCCAACGTCAACTGGACGGCGACGGGTCAGACCGTAGCCAGCGGTGGGATCGTCAAGATCGGTGCGGGCGCCGGCATCGATGCCCGCAGCTACCAGGGCGCGCACCTGATCCTCGACGTCAACGGCTACTTCACGAGCTGAGCCACTCGTCGATCAGCCGCCGGGCGATCGAGATCGGCGGCGGGATGCTCGGCAGCGCGTCGCGCCCGTACCATCCGGCGTCGACGATCTCGCTGGGATCGATCTCGATCTCCCCGCCGGCCCATTCGGCCCGGAAGCCGAGCATCAGTGAGTGGGGGAACGGCCAGGGCTGGCTGCCCCGGTACCCGACGGCGTCGACCAGGACACCGACCTCCTCGAAAACCTCGCGCCGCACGGCCTGCTCGAGGTTCTCGCCGGGCTCGACGAACCCGGCCAGGCACGAGTAGGTCGGCCCCCGGAACTGCACACCACGGGCGAGCAGCGCCTCGGCGCCGTCGTGGCGGGTGACCAGGGTGATGATCGCCGGGGCGAGCCGCGGAAAGGCGAGCAGGCGACAGGTGGGACAGCGCATCGCCCGTTCCCCCCCGGCGAGCTCGGTCTCGGCGCCGCACCGGCCGCAGAACCGGTGGGTTCGTGCCCAGTCGACCAGTTGGACGGCCCGGCCGGCGATCAGCCAGTCGGTCTCTCCGGCCAGACCGAAGTAGCTGTACAGATCGATGGCGGCGCCATCGGCAGGGTCCTCCCCCGCCGGCACGTCCACCGCCCAGCACGGGGCGTCGTCCAGCATGCCGAGGAAGTGCACGGCCCAGTCGGGCTGGGATGGCGCCGACTCGACCCACACCGCGGACCCGACGACATGGAAGTAGCGGGCGCTGCGAGCGTCGTGGTCGGGCGCGGGGTTCAACGACGGTACGAATCTCGGCATCGGCCGATCGTAGGATCGGGCGATGCACAACGTGGTCATCGTCGACGCCGTCCGCACCCCGATCGGCAGGCGCGGCGGTGGGCTGTCGACGGTTCACCCGGCCGACCTGCTGGGCCGGGTCCAGCGGGCGCTCGTCGAACGCACGGGCATCGACCCGGCGGCCGTCGAGCAGGTCGTCGGAGGCTGCGTCAGCCAGGTCGGCGAGCAGAGCTTCAACGTCACGCGCACGGCCTGGCTGGCCGCCGGCCTGCCCCTCACCACGGCGGCGACCACCGTCGACACGCAATGCGGGTCGTCGCAGCAGGCCACCAACCTGGCCGCCGGACTGATCGGCTCGGGGGCCGTCGACGTGGCGATGGCCTGCGGCGTCGAACTGATGAGCCGGGTGCCGATCGGCTCGAACTCCTCCAAGAAGCTCGGCCTCGGCGTTCCGATCCCCAAGCCCTACTTCGCCGAGTACGAGTTCACCTCGCAGTTCGAGGGGGCGGAACGGATCGCCGAGCGTTGGGGGATCAGTCGCGACGACGCCGACCGATTCGGCCTGGCCTCCCAGGAGCGGGCGGCGCGCGCCTGGGCCGAGGACCGCTTTGCCGGGCAGTGGATCGCCGTCGAGGCGCCGGACCCCGACGAGGACGGGGCACCGAGCGGCACGACCCACGTCGTCAGCCGTGACGAGGGCATCCGCGAGTCGTCACTCGACAAGCTCGCCGGGCTCAAGCCGGTGGGCCGCCCCGATGGGGTGCACACGGCGGGCAACTCGTCGCAGATCTCCGACGGCGCGGCGGCGGTGCTGATGATGACCGAGGCGAGGGCCGCCGAACTGGGCCTCACCCCGCGGGCCCGGATCGTCGACAGCTGCCTCGTCGGCGTCGACCCGGTGCTGATGTTGACCGGTCCGATCGACGCCACCCGGCGGCTGCTCGACCGCAGCCGGCTGTCGATCGACGACATCGACACGTTCGAGATCAACGAGGCCTTCGCCTCGGTGGTGCTGGCATGGGCCAAGGAGGTCGGCGCCGACCTGGCCCGGACCAATCCCAACGGAGGCGCCATCGCCCTCGGTCATCCGCTCGGCGCCACCGGCGCGTTCCTGCTGACCAAGGCGCTCACCGAGTTGGAGCGAGCAGGCGGACGCTACGGCCTGGTGTCGATGTGCTGCGGTGGCGGCCTCGGAACGGGCACGCTCATCGAGCGTTGCTGACGCCGGCGGGCCGGTCAGCCCACCGGTACGGGCTCAGACGGCAGCGGGCCGGCGACGGCGCGCGGCGAGCACGACGCCCGTGCCGGCGACGAGGGCGGCCGCGCCCACCTGGAGCGCGACGGCGGTGCTGCCGCCCGTGGTGGGCAGGGCCGGCGGCTGGGTCGGCTCGGCCGGCCGGGTCGGCTGGGTCGGCTCGGCCGGCCGGGTCGGCTGGGTCGGGGCGACCGGGATGGTGGTCGCCACGGTCACCGGGGGTCGGGTCGTCGACGTCGGGCCCGGGGGAAGGCCGTCGACGACCGTGGTGTCCGGCGGGTAGACGGAGGCCGAGGCCGCATCCGCCGTGGCCATCCCGCCGATCGCCGACAGGGCTACCGCGCCCGCATACAGCAACTTTCTCATGAACTTCCTCCGCCTCGTACAGTGCTACTCGAACACTCACAGTATATGTCGTCTCTGTCGGTGTCCAAATAGACAGATCGAACCATGTACAGGTGGTGGTCGAACTCGGATAAGCTCACCGTGTGAGCACGCCCGACGTCGGACTGGAGCGGTTCGCCATCCCATTCATCGTCTGCGTCGTCGCCATCGGGGCCGCGTCGAGCCCGGGCGAGCCCACGGGCCACCCGGTGACGGACCTCGTGTTCCGGGCCGCACTCGCCGTCGCCGTCACCTGGTCGGCGGCCCGTGCCCCGGCGTCTGTCGTGTTCGCAACCACCGGCCTGCTCGGTGTCGCCGGTCTGGACAGGCCGCTGGTCGGCCTCGGGCTGCTCGGCGCGGCCGGCGTGCTGGCCGTCGCCGATTGGCAGCGCCGCACGGTCGACCCGGCACTCACCGCCTCGGTGGGCGGGCTGAGCGTGCTCGGATCGTTCCACCTTCCCCAGCTGGCGTTCTTCGGCGGCTCGGCCCTCATCGGTGGCATCGCCGCCGCAGTGACGATCGCCGCCGGTCTCAGCGGTCGCCCGTCGGGCACCCGGCGCCGCGTGACGCGGGTGGCGATGGCCATCGGCATCGGCATCGGGGTGATCGCCGTCGGCAGTGCAGTCAGCTTCACCATCGCGGTTGCGCAGGCCGGCAAGGCGCAACGCCACCTGCGCGCCGCCCTCGAGGCGACCAACGGGGGCCAGCTCGACGCGGCGACGGACAAGCTCGCCCTGGCCAGTGCCGACGTCCGGGCGGCCCGCCGCGCCCTGCACGCCCCGTGGGGCCGGGCGGGCGAGCTGCTCCCGATCGTCGCCCAGCATCGCAGCGTGGCCGTCGAACTCGCCGACAGCGCGGATCAGGCGGTCGCCGTCGCCCTCGCCGCCGCCCGAGCGACCGACCTCGACCAGCTCAAGATGAAGGGTGGCCGGGCCGACATCGACGGGATCACCGGTCTGCTCGAGCCGTTGGACACCCTCGCCGATTCGCTCGACGGGATCCGCGGCCAGCTCGCCGCGTCCCGCCCGGGTTGGATCGTCGCTCCCCTCGAACGCCGCATCGCCGGGGCGACCGACGATCTCGATCAGGGCCGGCGCCAGTTGGCCAACCTGATCGAGGTCGTCCGTCTCGCCCCCGATCTGCTCGGCGGTACGGCGGACCGGCGCATCCTCGTGGCCTTCCTCACCCCGTCGGAGGCCCGACCGCTGGGCGGCCACATGGCCAACTACGGGGAACTGACGATCTCCGACGGCCGGCTCGGGCTGTCGGGGTTCGGCCGGGCGAGCGATCTGATCGCGGCGAACGCCGATCCGGCCACACGGGTGCTCTCGGGTCCGGAGCCGTACCTCACCCGCTACGGTCCGTTCGGGGCGGGGGGCTCGGGCGCGCCGGCCGGCCCGGACTGGTGGCTCGATGTGACCATCTCACCGGACTTCCCGAGCGTCGCTCAGGTGATGTCGGAGCTGTACACCAACGCCACCGGCCGAACGGTCGACAACGTGATGACCATCGATCCCACGGGGTTGGCCGGGTTGCTCTCGATCACCGGGCCGATCCACGCCTCCGGGTTCGCCGAGGAGATCACCGCCGACAACGTCGTCCAGCTCCTCGAACACGACCAGTACGCCCTGTTCGGCCGGGAGGGTCGGGAGGAGCGGGTCGAGTTCCTCGGCGATGCCGGCCGGGCCACGTTCGACGCCCTCTTGGCGCGGCGCCGCCTCGACCCGGTGGTCCTGGTCAAGCACCTCGCCCCCGCAGTGACCGGCGGTCACCTGATGATCTGGTCGGCCCACCCCGCCGAGCAGGCGCTGTTCTCCGAGCTCAACGCCTCCGGTGGGTTCACCCGCACCGACACGTCGGCCGACTCGCTCGCCGTCACCTCGCTGAACTCGGGCGCCAACAAGACCGACGCCTTCCTGACCCGGTCGGTGCGTTACGAGGCGGTCGTCGACGATGCGACGGGAGAGCTCACGGGCAGCGTGACGGTCACGCTGATCAACGACGCGCCGGCGTCCGGGCTGCCCTTCCACGTCATCGGCAACTCGGTCGACGAACCACTCGGTTCGAACCGCAGCTACCTCACGCTGTACCGCGGGGGCGGGGTCACCTCGATGACCGTCGACGGCCGGGCGGTGGCGCCGGCCACGGGCACCGAGCTCGGATGGAACTACGCCGAGTACCGCCTGACCCTGCCGCCCGGCAGCACGACCGTCGTGCGCTACGAGGTCACCGACCGGGTCGACCCGTCCATGCCCTACCGGCTCCGGGTGCGATCGCAGCCGCTGGCCAACCCCGAGCACCTCACCGTCGCCGTCCACCTCGCCTCGGGCGGCCTGCTCGCCTCCTACGACGGGGTCGTCGACCACACGATGATCATCCAGGGCATGGTCGAGGCGCTCGGGCCGAACGGGCCTGCCGACAAGACCTGAACGGCGCGTCTCACCGGCCGTCATCGACGCGGGCGATCGACGGGGCGTCGGCGGCCACGACGCCCCGGTCGGTGATCAGCGAGGTGACGTAGCGGGCCGGGGTCACGTCGAATCCCCAGTTGCGCGCCGGGCTGTCCGCCGGTGCGAGCCGGACGCCGGCGAGTTCGAGCACCTCGGCGGGCGATCGCTCCTCGATCGGGATCGAGGCTCCGTCGGGCGTCGCCCGGTCGACGGTCGACCACGGCGCGGCGACGTGGAACGGGATCTCGTGGGCCGCTGCCGCATAGGCCTTGAGCGACGTGCCGATCTTGTTGGCGACGTCGCCGTTGGCCGCGATGCGGTCGGCACCGACGATCACCAGATCGACCAGGCCCGTGGCCAGCAGGTGGCCGGCCGCATTGTCGACGACGACCGTGTGACCGACGCCGGCCACCCCGAGCTCCCAGGCGGTGAGCGCTGCACCCTGGTTCCGCGGACGGGTCTCGCTCACCCACACGTGCACCGGCACTCCCGAGCGATGGGCCAGGTAGATCGGCGCCGTCGCCGTGCCCCACTCGACGCAGGCCAGCCGTCCGGCGTTGCAGTGGGTGAGCACGTTGACGGCGCGCCTGGCAGTGAGCGCCACCGCCGTGATCAGCGCAAGGCCGTGCTCACCGATCTTCCGGCACGCCTCGACATCCTCGTCGGCCATCCCCGTCGCCCGCGTCCGGGCCGCCTCGGCACGGGCCGACGGCTCGACCGGGGTCAGGGCAACGAGCATCCGCTCCAGCGCCCAGCGCAGATTCACGGCGGTCGGGCGGGTGGCCCCGAGCCGGAGCGCCGCCCGACGCAGACCGGCGAGGGACGGGTCGTCGGCTGCGGCGAGCGCGAGGCCGTGGGCGGCGGCGACGCCGATCAGGGGCGCACCGCGCACCGCCATGTCGCCGATGCCAGCGGCGGCGTCATCCACGGTCGACCAGTGCTCGACGACCACCGCAGCGGGCAGTCGGCGCTGATCGAGCACGGCGACCCGGGCGCCGTCCCACCAGATCGTGCGCGTCGGGGTGGCATCCACGGTCGGTGACTGTAGAACGGTGCGGTGCATCGGCGGATCCCGGCGGTCCTCGGCCTGGTGGCCCTCACAGCGTGTTCCAGCACATCGTGTGCCGGGGCGACGGGCGGCGAAGGCGCCGGGAGGTCCGCGCCGACGCCCAGCCGGGTGGCCAACGCGACCTTCGTGCGGACGGTCGACGGCGACACCATCGACGTGCTCATCGGCGACGCCACCGAACGCGTCAGGCTGATCGGTGTCGACACGCCGGAGTCCGTCAAGCGCGACACCCCGGTCGAGTGCTTCGCCAGGGAGGCCTCGGCGTTCACCACCAGCCTCCTCGCCCCGGGCACCCCGCTGTACCTCGAACGCGACGTCGAGGCCCGCGATTCCTACGGTCGCCTGCTCGCCTACGTCTACCGGTTGCCCGACGGGTTGTTCGTCAACCTCGAACTGGCCAGGCAGGGCTACGCGCACACGCTCACCTTCCCCCCGAACGTGGCCCACACCGACGAGTTCGTCGAGGCGACGCGGGCGGCCGAAGCCGCCGACCTCGGTCTGTGGGGGTCGTGCGGCGGATAGCGTGACCGGGGTGAGCGTGCTCAACGGGCGTCTGGGATACGGCGCCGACGCCAAGCTGGTGATCATCTCCTGCGACGACCTGGGTCTGTGTCACGCCGCCAACGTCGGGGTCTACCGGGCGATCCGCGAGGGCCTGGCCACGTGCGCCTCGCTGATGGTGCCGGCGCCCTGGGCGCGCCATGCCGGGGCGACGTACGCCGGCGACGACATCGGGGTCCACCTGACACTCAACGCCGAGCACGACCTCTACCGGTGGAGCCCGATCACCCATGCCCCGTCGCTGCTGTCGGGCGAGGGCGGGTTCCCACGAACGATCGACGACCTGTGGGAACACGCCGACGCCGACGAGGTGCTGCGCGAGTGCCGGGCGCAGATCGAGCGGGCGATGGCCTGGGGCCTCGACGTCACCCATCTCGCCCCCCACCTCGGGGCGATCACCCTGCGACCCGAGTTCTTCGGGGTGTACCTCGACCTGGCGATCGAGTTCCGCCTCCCGATGCGCCTCCCCTCGACGATCACCGAGGAGATGGCCGGCTTCCCCTTCCGCCGGCTCACGGCCGACGCCGGCGTCCTGTTCCCCGACCACTTCGACCACACCTGGCGGGCCGGAAGCCGCCAGCGCGTCTACGCGGCGTTCGAGCGCCTGGCGCCGGGTGTGACCGAGATCCACGTCCAACCGGTGATCGACACCGCCGAGGTGAGGGCGCTCAGCGACCAGGCCGAGGGCTGGATCGACGATCTGGCGCTGATGGTCGACGATCCCGTGTTGGCCCGGGTGGTCGAAGCCAGCGGCGCCGTGCCGATCGGCTACCGGGCGTTACGCGACGCCATGCGCCAGGCGCCCTAGGGCGGCGGCCACCTCGCCCGAGGCGAGGGCGGCGAGCAGCGGCCCGGTCGGGCCGACCGACTTCAGCCTGCCCTGCATGAAGGCGACCGTCGGATCGATCGCCGCGTCGGCGAGAGCGACGGTGACCACGACGTCGGCGTCGTCGGGACCCTCGACGAGTTCGTGCTTCTTGGCCACGACGACCCGGTATTGGATCACGGCCATCACGCCACGCCGGTCAGTTCGCACACGCCGTCGAACAGATCGGCCTCGGGACGATCGGGCGTCGCCGCCGGTCCGATCGTCGACTTGGCGAGCACCCAGTCCTCCCACGGATAGACCTCGGCCAGTTCGTCGTCGGACAGCCCGAACCACCAGGGCTCGGCCGGATCGACCTGGGTCGCATGGGCACGCAGCGCCCCGGAGCGGGCCCACAGGAAGGCCGCCACGTCGATCCGCGTGGTGATCCGATGGTCGTGGTCGGGGCGGTTGAGCCAGTTCTCGTCGTAGGGCGACGAGCCGCGCAGGCGGATCATCGCCTCGTGGATGGCCTGCAGCCGAGAACGCGACCACACCGTGTAGTACAGCTTGGTGGGCTGCCACGGCTCGGACTCGGGATACCACATCGGATCTCCGGCACGCTCGAAGGCGAGCACCGAGATCTCGTGGACCCGCACGTGATCCGGATGGGGGTAGCCGCTGTGGTCGTCGCCGTAGGTGATCACCACCTGGGGACGCTCGAGGCGGATGATCTCGACCAGCCGGCCGACGGCCTCGTCCAGATCGGCGGCCTGGAACGACCCGGGGTGCGAGTTGGCCGGCGAATCCTTCATCCCCGAATCGCGATAGCCGAGCATGACCACCTCGTCGAAGCCGATGATCTCGGCCGAGCGGGCCAGCTCGGCGGGTCGCACGGCCGCCAGCAGTTCCCGCTCCGCAGCAGGGTCGAGCCCGTGGAAGGGTTGGCCGGGCTCGCGCAGGGCGGGGTTCTGCAGATCGCCCTCCTCACCGCCGGTGCAGCAGACGAGCACCGTGCGCACGCCCCGGGCATGGTAGAGGGCCAGTGTCGGCGCCCCCTTCGACGCCTCGTCGTCGGGATGGGCATGGACGGTCAGTAGGCAGGGAGGCGCGTCACGCAGCGACATATCCCGCGCGACGCTAGCGCCCAGGACCTACGATGGGTCGCTCGTGACCCCCTCGAACCCCGCCCGCGCCGGGCACGGATCCGCCCACCGGGCCCGGTGGGCCTCGTTGTCCCTCGCCGCGGTCGGCGTCGCCGCGCTCGGTTCGTGCGACAACCACGACGGGCGCCAACTCCCCCCGGCGCGGCCCGACCAGACCGCCTCGGTGCTCACGACGACCATCGCCCCGGAGACCACCGTCCGCGTCGTCGAGGCCGAATCGGCGGAACTGGCCACCCTCCCGGCAACGACGTTCGGCATCAGGGCGCCGTGGACCGACGACGGCCAGATCCCCGCCGAGCACACCTGCCAGGGCCAGGCGATCCACGACCAGTCCCCGGCCGTCGCCTGGGGCCCGCCGCCGGCTGGCACGGTCGAGCTCGCCGTGGTGTTCACCGATTCGACGGACGGCGTGCTCCTGTGGGTGATGAGTGGCATCGATCCGGCCCTCGGATCGTTCCCGGCGGGTGTCGTGCCCGCCGGAGCGGTCCGGGCGGTCAACGACACAGGCATCGCCGGTTACCGCGGACCGTGCCCGGCGTCGGGGACCCACACCTACCTGCTCGAGCTTTTCGCCATCGGCCAGCAGCTCGAGCTCGGCGAGGGCACGCCGGCCCGCGATGCGACCACCGCCATCGAGGCGGCGGCCATCGACGTGGCGTCCGTCTCCGGGCTCGTCACGGCATGAGGCGCTGCGGAGCGGCGAGCGCGTGGCGATGACGTCGCCGCGGCGGCGATGACGCTGAACACCGCGCTGACCATCGGGGTGCTCGGCTTCATCGGCTACCGGCTCGCCGCCGGTGCCCGGTTCTCGGCCAGCCAGCAGGGCCGGGCCCTGATCGGCGAGATCGTCCGCGGGATCCGTTGGCGCCACATCTGGCCGGTCCCGTTCGTCGTGACCGGCGTCGTCGTCCTGGCCGCTCTGCTGGTGCACATCCCCGGGCTGTCCTGGGGGTGGTGGATGGCCATCGGTGGAGCCGGCAACCCGGTGATCGGCTCCACCACCGAGACGTCGGGCACGGTGTGGGAGTGGTTGATCCCGATCACCTTCCTCGTCCTGCTCCTGCCCGCCCTACCGCTGTTCGCCCACGCCGAGGAGCGCATCTTCCGCCAGGGCGCCCAGTGGTGGCCACCGCGACGGCGGGCATGGATGGTGGTCAAGTTCGGGCTGGCCCACGCGCTGATCGGCATCCCGATCGGGGTGGCCCTCGCCCTGTCCATCGGGGGCGTCTACTTCATGGCCGTCTACCTGCGGGCCTGGCGTCAGGAGGCTCGGGAACGGGTGGCGACGCTCGAGTCCACGCGGGCCCACACCGCCTACAACGCCACGATCCTCGGTGTCGTGCTCGTCGCCGTCGTCGTCGAGGCGCTGGCCTGATGCCGGGCGATATCGTCATCGCTCGATCATGAGCTCGCTGCCTCCCCCTCCGGCGCTCCACTGCGTCCGTCATCCCGACCGCGAGACCGGCAGGCTGTGCACCCGCTGCGGCCGCCCGGCCTGTGGCCAGTGCCTCGTGCAGGCGGCCGTCGGCTCGCATTGCGTCGATTGCGTCAGGGCGGCCACCCCACCGGCCGCGGTGCGGTTGCGACGCTGGAACGCCACCCAGACGGCGCCGGTCACCAAGGCGTTCCTCATCGCCAACCTGCTCGTGTTCGTCTACCTGGTCGCCCGCGATGCCAACGCGGCCGGCGGTGCCGTCTCGCGTGGAACGTTGTCGCTCGGCCTCGCCCGCGGCTACATCGCCGACGGTGAGCTGTACCGCCTGGTCACCAGCGGATTCATCCACTTCGGGCTGATTCATCTGGCGTTCAACTGCCTCGCGCTGTGGAACGTCGGCCAGATGCTCGAGCCGGTGGTCGGCCAGCTCGAGTTCGGCCTCCTCTACGTCGCCTCGCTGCTCGCCGGATCGGCCGGCGCGCTGATCCTCGAGAAGCCCGAGGTGTTCGGACGGGCCCCGATCACCGGCGGTGCCTCCGGGGCGGTCTTCGGGCTCTTCGGGGCGACCGCGGTCGTGCTCAAGCGGCGCGGGATCAACCCGTTCCAGACCTCGATCGGCACGATCCTGATCATCAACCTCGCTCTCACCTTCGGCATCAGCGGCATCTCGATCGGCGGTCACATCGGCGGTCTGATCGGTGGCGGACTGTGCGGACTCGTGCTCGGCGGGCCGCGCCACCGCCAGCCGCCGGCGTGGGTACGTCGGGCCGTGCCCATCGGTGTGGCGATCGCCTCGGTGGCGATCGGCGTGGCCGTCTCGCACTGAGCGACGCTCGGCGAAGTCGCCCTCCCGGGTCGGGCCCGCCATGCCGCAAGGGGGCAGCGAACCCTGACACAGGCCGCACCTAGATTGATCTCATCGGCTTCCCCCGCCCTCAGACGCCCGCCGCTGCCGGGAGGCCCCCATGCCCACAGTCCCCCCGCGTCCCCCGACGCCCTGCTTTGCGCCCCGGTCGCTCGGTGCCGGCTTCGACCTCCTCGAGTTCGCCTCGTCGATGATCGAACCGACCGAACCGAGCACGCTGGCGCTCACCTTCGATGACTGGGGGGCGCCGCGACACGCGGTAGTGGTCACGGGCACCCCCACCCCCGACGCCGTCCACGACGTCGCCGACCTGCTCGAACGGTCCCTGGCCGATCGCCCCGAGCTCGGAGCGCTGGTCATCGTGTCGGTGCGACCCGGGCATCCGTGCGAATCGCTCGACGTCGATCGGCTGCTCGACCTGACCAGCCGATTCGACGAACGGGGCGTCGAGTTGCTCGAGTGGTGGATCTGGTCGGGGGCGACGCGCACTCCGATGCGCCAGGCCTGCGGCCTCCCCAGCCGCTGGTGACGCGCTCCCGCCGGTGCGGCCCGAGGTGCCCGGGCCTCAGTCAGTCCACCGCCGGCGTCGCCCGGCGCGCGGCCGGGCTCATCCGCAAGCCGGCCAGCCGCAGCCGCCGAACCAGCTCGCGTGACTCCACGACCACGGCGCCCGCGGCGATCGCCGATGGCCGCCACTCCTCGGGAACGTCGTAGTGGTCGCCGTGGAACCCCCTCCGAGGAATGCCGATCAGCTCGGCCACCACGTGCAGCTCGTCGAAGTTGTCGTCGCTGACCATGTGGCACCACAAACGCTCGCGGTGCCACCAGCGTGGTTCGTCGATCAGCACGGTCACGGCATCCATCGTCGCGCACAGGGCGGTGTGCAACGATGCCGGTCCGCCCGAGCGCCGCCCTCCAGCGGCGCGCCAGCATAGGCTTGCCCGCCATGGTGGCGTCGAGCGCGGAGTCCCGGCTCCGCCTGCAGTGGGCGCTGGCGGTCGGGCGTTCCATCCCGGCGTCCGCCTGCCTCGACGGCCTGATCAGCCGCTACCGCGAGCCGCATCGTCGCTACCACGGCCTGGCCCACGTGGCCAGGGTGGCCGATGTCGTCGACGTCCTGCTCGGCGAGGTCGACGTCGCCGACCCTGTGGCGGTCCGCCTGTCCGCCTTCTTCCACGACGCCGTGTACGACCCCCGCTCGTCGACCAACGAGGCCGACTCCGCCCGGCTGGCCCGCCGCCAGCTCCCGCCGCTCGACGTCAGCGGAGCCGTCACGACCGAGGTCGCACGCCTGATCATGCTCACTGGGGGCCACCTGCCCGCCGGGGACGACGATGCCGCCGGGCAGGTGCTGCTCGACGCCGACCTCGAGGTGCTCGGGGCGCCTCCCAACGTGTATGCGACATACGCCACCGGGGTACGGGTCGAGTACTCCCATGTCGACGACGAGACCTGGCGGTCGGGGCGGGCTGCGGTACTCCGCGGGTTCCTGGCCCGCGACCACCTGTTCCACACGCCGCTGATGCGCCGGAGCGAGCCCCGGGCCAGGTCGAACCTGAGTGCCGAGCTCGCCGCGTTGAACGGGTGACCGGCGCCGACGCTCAGTGGCAGGCGCAGTGGCCGCCGCAGCCGCCGCCCGAGGGCATCACCGGGGCCGGGGACGACGACCCGTTGGCGGACGCTCCCGTCGAGGCGAACACCGACAGCAGGCGGACCGAGTTGAGGTGCCCAGCGGGGCACGTCGCCGGATCGTTCGATTCGGCCATCGAGCGGCGCGTCTCGAAGGGGGTCTGGCAGGTCTTGCAACGGTACTCGTACAGCGGCACGCCGCCGAGTGTAGACGCCGTGGGCGGCGCCCGAGTGCCCGCCGGCGTGATTGACTGTCGGTGTGTCGCAGGTGATCACCGCTCCCCAGGAAACACGTCCCGAGCTGGACGAGATCCCCCAGACGGGCGAGCCGCTGGCCGCTCACATCGTCAAGGTCGAGCCCGGCGAGTCGGCGGCCGCCAAGGTGATGGAGGCGAGGATCTACGGGACCCCCGTCGAGGCGCTCTGCGGCCACGTGTGGGTACCGTCACGTGATCCCAAGCAGTTGCCGATGTGTCAGGCCTGCAAGCAGATCTACGACATGTACCGGGGATTCAACGACGGGCTCGACGAGACACCCGCTGTCTGAGCACCCTGACCGGGCACCAGAGCGGGCACGCAGGCCGGGCGGGCAGGCCGGGCGGGCAGGCCGGGCAGTCGGCGGCCGCCGTCAACGGAAGTCGCGGCTCGACGTCGATGCCGGCACGGGCAGCGGCTCGAGTGATTCGGCGACGATGTTGATCACACCCTCGGAACGTTCCAGGCGGCCGCGGATCAGCAGGGCAGGTGCCTCACGGGCCACCCGGCGATGGCGGGCCCAGCATCCCTTGGAGACGACCACGTTGATCAGGCCGGTCTCGTCCTCGAGGTTGAGGAAGGTGATCCCCTGGGCCGTCATCGGTCGTTGGCGATGGGTCACCACGCCCCCGACCAGCACCCGCGAGCCGGGTTCCCGGGTCCACAAGCCGGTCGAGGTGACCACCCCCATCCGATCGAGACGCTCGCGGATGAACTGCGTCGGATGCCCGTCGGGTGCCACCCCGGTGGCCCACAGGTCGGCGACCGATTCCTCGACACGATCCATCCCGGGCAGGGCCGGCGCCTCCCACCCCGTCGCCAACCCGGCCAGGCGGTCGGCCCGGGACTGGATCACGGCGCCGACGGCCCACAACGCCTCGCGGCGCTCCAATCCGAAACAGCCGAACGCCCCGGCCGTGGCGAGCGCTTCGAGGTGCCGGAGCTCCAACCCCGGTACCCGCCGGACGAGGTCCTCGAGATCGGCATACGGACGGCCCTCCTCGATCGCCGCGGCCGGTTCCGCTCCCAGTCCGCGCACCGAGCCGATTCCCAGGCGCACGGCCAGCCCGCCGGACGATGCCTCACACGGTTCCAGCGTGGCTCCCGCACGTGAGGCGTTGAGATCGGGGATCCGGGCGACCACCCCATGGCGGCGAGCGTCGCGCACGAGCGAGTGCGGCGACCAGAACCCCATCGGCTGGGCGTTGAGCAGCGCGGCGCAGAAGGCTGCCGGCTCGTGGAGCTTGATCCACGACGAGGCGTACACCAGATAGGCGAACGAGACCGAGTGCGACTCGGGGAAGCCGTAGTTGGCGAACGCGGCCATCTTCTCGTACAGCTCGTCGGCCACCGCGCCGGTGATCCCGTTGCCCGCCATCCCCTCGTACAGGCGCCGTTTCAGCCGCTCCATCCGCTGGCGGGACCGCTTCGAGCCCATCGCCTGGCGCAACTCGTCGGACTCCGACGGGGTGAAACCGGCCACGTCGATGGCCATCTGCATCAGCTGCTCCTGGAACAGGGGGATGCCGAGCGTCTTGTGCAGCGACTTCTCGAGGAGCGGATGGAGGTAGGTGACCTTCTCGGTGCCGTTGCGCCGGCGGATGTAGGGGTGCACGGAGCCGCCCTGGATCGGGCCGGGGCGGATGAGGGCGACTTCGATGACCAGGTCGTAGAACCGGCGAGGGCGCAGCCGGGGCAGGGTGGCCATCTGGGCCCGCGACTCGATCTGGAACACCCCGACGGTATCGGCGGCGCAGAGCATGTCGTAGACCGCCGACTCCTGGGGGATGGTGGCGAGATCGACCGTGTAGCCGCGGTGCTCGGAGATCAGGTCGACGGCGTAGTGCAACGCCGAGAGCATCCCCAGGCCGAGCAGGTCGAACTTGACCAGGCCGACCGCCGCGCAGTCGTCCTTGTCCCATTGCAGCACACTGCGGCGTTCCATCCGCGCCCATTCCACCGGGCACACCTCGATCACCGGGCGGTCACAGATCACCATCCCGCCGGAATGGATGCCGAGGTGGCGGGGGAAGTCCTCGATCGCCGCGGCCATCGAGAGCACCGGAGCCGGGATGTCGTGGTCGGCCTGGTTGGTCATCGTGGCCACCGTGCCCCACATGTCCATCTGCTTCGACCAGGCATCCTGCTGGCCGGGGGCGAAGCCCAACGCCCGTGCCATGTCGCGCACGCTGGAGCGGGCCCGGTAGGTGATCACGTTGGCCACCTGGGCCGTGTGGTGCCGGCCGTAGCGCTCGTAGACGTGCTGGATCACCTCCTCGCGGCGGTCGGACTCGATGTCGATGTCGATGTCGGGCGGGCCGTCGCGTTCGGGCGAGAGGAACCGTTCGAACAGCAGCCCAAGCTGCACCGCATCGGCCTTGGTGATCCCCAGCGCGTAGCAGACCGCCGAGTTGGCCGCGCTCCCCGCCCCTGGCAGAAGATGTCGGCCGCGTTGCAGAACTCGACGATCTCCCAGACCACCAGGAAGTAACCGGGAAAGCCGAGGTGCTCGATGATCCCGAGCTCGCGGTCGATCACCGCCCAGGCATCGGGCCGTTCGACGCGGGTGCCATAGCGACGCAGGGCGCGCTCGTCGACCAGATGGCGCAGGTAGGCCATTTCGTCGAGCCCGTCGGGGCAGGGGAAGGGGGGCAGCCGGGGGGCGATCAGCGACAGGTCGAAGGCCAGCGAGCGGCCCAGTTCGGCGGCCGCGGCGACCACGCCGGGATAGCGGGCGAACCGCCGGGCCTGTTCGGCGCCGCTGCGCAAGTGGGCCGAGGAGGCCGCCGGCAGCCACGGATCGATCTCGTCGAGGCTGCGCCGCGAGCGAACGGCGGCCATCGCCGTGGCCAACGGTCGATCGGACGGCCGGGCGTAGTGGACGTTGTTGGTGGCGACGGTCAGCACGTGCTCACCGGCGGCCAGTTCGGCCAGCGCGTCGTTGCGATGCGAATCGAGCGGGTCGCCGTGGTCCCACAACTCGACGGCCACCCGGTCGCGTCCGAAGGCCTCGATCAGGCGACGCAACTCGAGGCGGGCCGCCGTCGGACCGTCGTGGGCCAGGGCGGTCGGCACGGCACCCTTGCGACAGCCGGTGAGCGCCCACCACCCGCCATCGGCGATGGCGGCCAGGTCGGCCAGCCCGAAGCGGGGAACCCCCTTCTCGCCGGCCAGATGGCCGAGCGAGAGGGCCCGGGACAGCCGGGCGTACCCGTCGGGACCGTCGGCCAGCACGACGAGGTGGGAGCCGGGCGGGTCGGGTCGGGGAACCGGCGGTGTGCGCCGGCGAAGGGTCTGGGTGACGGTCTCGGCCTCGGAGCGGAACGACCGCCCCGGATCGCCCCCGTCGGGCGACGCGCCGAGGCCCAGGGTGAGCTCGGCACCGAAGACCGTCGGGATCCCCACGGCGCGGGCCGCCTCGGCGAAACGGACCACCCCGTAGAACCCGTCGTGGTCGGTGAGGGCGAGAGCCTCGAGCCCCAACCGGGCCGCCTCCTCGGCCAGGGCCTCGGGGTGCGTCGCGCCGTCGAGGAAGGAGAAGTTGGAATGGCAGTGCAGCTCGGCGTAGGGGACCGTCGGGCCCGAGGGGCGACGATCGTCCGGGTCGGGGGCGAGGTCGCCGGGGGTTTCGTAGGCCTGGCGTTTGCGGCTCCAGGCCGGGCCGTCACCCCCGGCGTTCCAGCTCGGGCTGCCCGCCGCCCGGCCATCGGCGCCCCGACCCGACAACCGTGATTCGAGGTCCTTCCACGGCATCGACGGATTGTTGAAGCCCATGCACTCAGATTACGAACATACGTTCGTCGAAGCAAGCCGAGACGGCCCGCTCAGCGGAGCAGGGCGCGTAGTTCGTCGATCGCCACCATCGGGTCGACCACGTGCACACCAGCCATCCCGACGGCCCGTGCGGCAGCGACGTTGCCGGGGTGATCGTCGAGGAACACCGCCTCGCCCGGCGCCACACCGAGACGCTCGGCGGTCAGGGCGTAGATGCGCGGGTCGGGCTTGCGGATCCGCACGTCGCTGGAGTCGACGACGACATCGAACAGCTCGATCGGGATCTGTGCCTGCCAGTGGGAACGGAACGACGACACGTTGTTGGAGCAGATGGCCAGCCGGTAGCCCTCGTCGTGCAGGCGCCGCGCCTCGTGCACCATCGGCCAGTGGATCCCCATCGAGCCGAACCCCGCCCGGATCAGCTCGAACACCTCGACCCGGCGCCCGAACAGTGGCTCCGAACGATCTGCCACCCACTCGGCGTACTCCTCGAACGTCGTTCCGTCGACCTCGAGCAGGTGCCACCGATTGGTGTAGGGCTCTCCCGGTGCCGGTTCGGGCACCTCGAGGCCGTATCCGAGCAGCTCGCCGAGCGCGCCCGGCGGGAGGCCGAGCTCGCCCTCGGCCTCCGCCGTCCGGCCGAACGGCGACGACGAGAACACGCCGCCGTAGTCGAAGATCACTGCCCGGAACGCCATCGGGGGCCTGCCTATCACGCAGCCGCCCGATCAGGGACGCCGGAGGTAGCGCACGTCGGGTCGCCGTTCATCGTTGCCCGCCCCGTCGGTGAACTCGGCGGCGACGAAACCGTGCCGTTCGTAGAACGCCCGCGCCCGGTGGTTCGCCTGGAAGACCCACACCTGCACCTCACCGGCCGTGACGACCAGGGCATGTTCGAGCAGTCGCCGACCGACACCCCTCCCGATCCATGGCGGGTCGACGTACAACTGCTCGATCCAGCCTGCCGCCACCACCGCGAGCCCGACCGGCACACCCCCGACGGTCGCCACCCAGGTGACGCCCCGGGGAACGGTCGTGGCGGCCATCCACTTGCGCACGTCGAAGTCGTCGTGGGGCCAGACGAATCCGGGCATCACCAGCCGGCGCGAGCGGAGGTAGAGTTCGGCCAGGTGGGCGGCGTCGCCGTCGACGGCCGGACGGATGTCGATACCGGCATGATCGGGGTCGAGGGCGACCAGCGCGCCGCGCAGGCCGACATCGGACATGGCGACGGCCTCCGGCCAGGTGAACCACCCCACATCGGGACTCTCCCCCGCCGGCGGACTCGGGTCCCCGTCGTCTGCCACGAGCAGGTAGCGCAGGTCGAGATGGGTGTGGCCACGCGGGCCGGGGTGGACGTCGACATGGACGAGCAACGGCCGACCGGCGGCATGGACCGCCACGAGACCTGTCTCCTCGAGGGTCTCGCGCCGCGCCGCGGCCCCGGGCGACTCACCGACATCGATGTGCCCGCCGGGTTGGAGCCAGATGCCGAGCCGTCGGTGGCGGTGGAGGATGACACCGCGCCGGCCGACGACGATCGCCGACGCCGTCACGTGGGTCGGATCGGCGGCTTCGTCGAACGGCCGCTCCAGCCGGTCGAACAGCTCCAGGAACCGCTCGATCGAGAGGCGCTCGCGATCGTCGACCGGGGGACGCTCCATGACCTCGGCGCGGATCCCCTCACGCCCCCACAGGTCGGCCACGTCGCCGACCCTAGTGCGATACACAACCCGTCGGTCACGGCCTCGGGCGATCTTCCCCCACCAATCGTGAAACCTCAAGCACGGTTCGATTTGGTCGATTAGACTTCCCAGCCAGTGAGTGTCCAAACTCTCTTCGTAGGGTTTCTGGACGATGTGGCCCAAATTACCTAGGAGGCGGGAGATTGTTCCTCACTAGAGGTGTGCTTGGATGCACCCTACGAATGAAACAACGTCATCAGCGGATGGTCACGTTGTCCGTTGCAGCAGTGGCCCCACCACCCGGAGCGACACCATGATGAACGAATCGAGTCCGATGCAGGAGGCCGGCCAGGCACCGCGCGCCCTGCTCATCGACGGTGACTCGCTCCTGCGCCGAAGCTGGGAGAAATCGCTGCGCGCCGAGGGCTTCGCCGTCACGGGTACGGGCGAGGCCGAGGCCGCCCTGATTCTGACGGGCTCGTTCAAGCCGGACATCGTCATGCTCGATCTGCGGATGCGCACCGTCGGCAGCCAACGTGCGGGGCTGTTCACCGAGATCCGCTCGATGACCGATGCCTACCTGGTCGGCGTCACCGATCACAGCGACGAGCTCGAACGTGTGCGCCTGCTGCGCGCCGGCGCCGACGACCTCCTCACCAAACCGATCTCCTCCATCGAACTCGCCGCCAAGCTCCGGGCGCTGCTCCGCCGGCCGCGCCGGATCACCGAGGGCCTCGCCCTCGGCCCTCCTCCGACCATCATGCACTACGGGGTGATGCAGATCGACCTCGGTCGGCGCCAGGTCACCGTCGACGGAACGGTCATCGCCCTGACGCGCATCGAGTTCGACCTGCTGAGCCACCTCAGTCAGCGTCCGCGCGACGTCTCGACGAGGGCAGAACTCCTGCGGAACATCTGGGGTGAGCACTGGGTCGGCGACGATCACGTCGTGGACGTCCACCTCTCGAACCTGCGGCGCAAGCTCAACCTGCACGCCCCGGACGCCAACTTCATCCTCACGGTGCGCGGCATCGGCTTCCGCCTCAGCGACGAGTTGTTGCGAGGACCTGGCGACCCTGGCGACCCTGCCGCCGGCGTCGACGACGGCCCCCCGGACACCGGCTACGACAGCCCGGCCACCGGCACCGGCAGCCATTGACGGGGAGCCATTGACCGGGCCGCGGGCGCCCAGCTCCGGCGGCCCACGGTAGCTGCGACAGCGGCCGGACCGAGCCAGGCGGTTACTCTCCCGACTCCGCCTCCGACGATCCGTCGAGCAGACGGCGCAGGGCGACGAACTCCGTGGCCAGGATCTCCAACATCTCGACGTCGGACTCCGGGTCGCCATGGAGCACGTAGAACGCCGACACGCCGAGTTCGTGGGAACGGGTGCGGGTCTCGGGGTCATCGACCTCGCTGAGCACCGACACGCCGATGTCGGGGTAGACGCTCTTGATCTCACCGACCGCCTTCAACCCGGCCGAGCACTCCAGCGAGGGGAGGCACACCAGGACGCTGCGATCCCTGGCCCGCGAGTCGGCCAGCATGCGCAGCGCTCCGGCGGCGTCGTCGCACTCCGTCACCCGCAACGGGACCGAGACACGCTCGAGCGACCGTCGGAGGCGGACCCGTCGGGCGGGGTCGGCATCGATCAACGCCACATCGACCACCGGCGGGCGAGCCGCTGGCACCACCAGCTCCGGCGGACGCGACTCGCCGACCTCGTTGACGATCGTCGTCACCGGGAGGTTGCACACCCGCTTCACCCGATGGGCGAGGTCCATCCGCAGCCAGCGCGACACTCCCGGGGGAAAGGTCGACAGCACGACCCGGTCGAACTGCTGCGAGCGCACCGCGGTGGCCACGGCGAGCAGCGGCTGGGCGACGGTGATCTCGCCGGTCGCCGCCACGCCGCCACGGTGCAGCCAGTCGAGCAGGGTGTTCATCCGCTCCTCGGCATCGCGCCGTTCGGCCTCGATGTCGACGGCGAGGAGGGAGAGCATCTCCGTCGGATCGGCGATCACCCCGATCACCGCCGCGGGCACGAGGAGGTGGATGGACAGATCCGGATCGCTCGCCTGCAGCTCCGCGAGATGGGCGGCCAACTCGGCCCCCCCGAGCGTCTGGTTGGCGACGAGCAACACTCTCATGGGCGCAGATCCCTCCTGCCGGCACGGGCCGACCTCGCGCCCGACCGTAGCCGTCCTACGACCATCGTGTCACTGCCCGGTCACGTGCCGGCCCGGAGCGCGTCCACGGGGGCCAGTCGGGCCGCCCTGATCGCCGGGTAGAAGCCCGAGAGCAGCCCGATCACTGCGCCCAGCAGCGGGGCGGCGAACGGAACGGCCGGGTCGAGCACCGGTGTCCACGACTGCACGGCGGCGACCGCAACCACCACCAACGTCCCCAGGCTGGCGCCGAGGATGCCGCCGACCAGCCCCATCGTGCCCGACTCGACGAGGAACTGCTGGGCGATGTGGCGCTGCGACGCGCCGAGTGCCCGACGCAGGCCGATCTCGCCGGTCCGCTCCATCACCGACACCAGGGTGACGTTGGCGATGCCGATTGCGCCGACGATCAGCGAGACACCGCCGAGGATCAGGAACAGCAGGTTGAGGTCGTTCTTGACGGCGTCCTTGACCCGCTTGGGTTCCGGGGGGGCGACGACCTTCAGGGTGCGCGGGTCGTCGGGGCGCAGGGCGAGGGGGATCTGCTGCGACACCAGCTGTGCGGCGCCGATGTCGGACTCCACCACGACCAGCTCGGGGTGCTTCAGCCGGAAATCGCGCCGGGCCGTGCCCTCCGGGATGATCACCGCGCCGAGCAGGTCGGGTTGGCGCGAGACGCCGTCGATGATCCCGATCACCAGGTAGACCTGGTCGCCGATCGTGATCGCCGGCAGCCTGTCGACCCGTGAGATCCCCAGCCGTTCGGCCGCGTTCGGGCCGAGCACGGCCACCCGCTCGGCCCGCTCGGAGAGCTGCGCATCGATGAACCGCCCGGTGCGCAGCTGGGCGTGGACGGCGCCGAAGAGTCCGGGTGAGGCAGCCGAGACGGTCAGCTTGAACCTCGTCTGGTTCTGCGGGTCGCTGATCGGCGAGGCACCGACCAGCGTCTGGCCCGTCTTGAGCGTGCTCAGGGTGCCGACCCGGGCCACACCGTTGAGCCGGGTGAGGCGGTCGGGGGCATCCCAGGGGATGGTGTCGACCTTGAGGTTCTCGGCCGAGGGTTTCGCGCTGACCAGGATCTCGGTGGCCGCCAAAGCGTCGAAGCGGCCGACGATGCGGCTCCCGGCGGTCCGCGACAGCCCGAGGGTGGCGACCAGCGCGGCGAGGCCGATGACCGTCCCGAGCACCGTGAGCACCATCCTGGCCGGCCGGGCGAACAGCCCGGCGACCGCCTCGTTGAACAGGTCGCGCGCCGTCATCCCGGACGGCTCGACCAATGCCGGGTCGATCGTCGGGCCGGCATCGGTCGGCTCGCCCGTCGGCTGATCGCCGACTCCCCCGGCTGGACCGACCGGATCGACCGGATCGACCGGATCGACTGGATCGACGCGGCCGACCTGGTGCCGACGACCGGGGAGGCGGGGCAGGCGGGCTGTCACGCCACGTCCGCCAACGAGCCGTCGACGATGCGCACCCGCCGGCCGGCACGATCGGCGACTTCGTGCTCGTGGGTGATGACCACGATCGTCATCCCCCGTGCGTTGAGGTCGCCGAACAGCTCGAGCATCGACGCGGTGGTGGCCGAGTCGAGGTTGCCCGTGGGCTCGTCGCACAACAGCAGGCGGGGCGATCCCATCAGGGCCCGGGCGATGGCCACGCGCTGACGCTCACCACCCGACAACCGCGTCGGCATGAAGTCGGCGCGGTGGGCCAGACCGACCTGCTCGAGCGCGGCGAGCGCCTTGTCACGCCGGTTCCGCCACGGAGCCTTGCGGTAGACCTCGGCGAGCATCACGTTCTCGGTCACCGAACGATGGGCCAGCAGATGGAACGACTGGAACACGAAGCCGATCCCGCGGCACCGCAGGCCGGCGCGCTGGCGGTCGGACAGATCGGCCACCTCGATGCCGTCGAAGCGGTACGAGCCCGAGGTGTGGCTGTCGAGGCAACCGAGGATGTTGAGCAGCGTCGATTTCCCGGATCCCGACGGCCCGACGATGGCCAGCCAGTCCCCCTCGTGCACGGTGAGGTTGATGCCGACGAGCGCGTCGACCGGCGGTTCCGAGTCGAACCGACGTCCCAGATCGGCCAGTTCGATGACCGGGGCGCGGGCCATCGCTCAGGCGCTCGCCGGGGCGACCGTGGTTTCGGTCACCGCCGAGTCGGCGACCGAGATGTCCGATGTCGCCGAATCGGGCACCGCGGTGTCCGACGTGGCTGCATCGGCGGCGGATCCGGCCGGCGGGGTGAAACCGATGACGACCAGGTCACCGGCCTCGAGCTCGCCGTCGACCGGAGTGATCTCGACGAATCCGTCGGCGGAGAGCCCGGGGTTGACCGTGATCAGCACCGTCGTGCCCTCGGTGCTCCGTTGGACACGCGAGGAGCCGTCCGGCGCCAGGGTCAAGGCGCTGAGTGGCACGACCAGCGAGGCGCCCGCGGTCGACTCGACGGGAATCGTCACCCGGACCGAAGCCCCGACGAGATTGGCCGGCGGCGACTCGACGCGCACCTCGAAGTAGACGTGGAAGGCGTCCTGGCCGTTGGTCCCGGGTGCCGTGGCGACCTGGGTGACCGTGCCCTTGACGGCGATCCCGAGGTCGGGTTCGTCGATCGAGGCCTCCATGCCGGCCGTCACCAGCCCGGCGTCCTGCACGGCCAGCCCGCCGACGACGTAGACCTCGGCGTTGGTCGCCTTGATCACCCCGCCGACCACCGAGTCGCCCTTGCCGACGAGCACCTCCGACACCCTGATCGGGCCGGAGGAGACGAACACGAGCTCGTCGGCGGGAACCTGGACGCCGGCGGTGCGCTTGGCCAGGTCGGCCTCGATCTGGGCGAGGTCGACGAGCGCCCCGCGGGCCTCCGCCGCCCGGCGAGCCACCGCATAGGCGTTCTCGGCAGCGCCGAGCGAGGCCACGGCGGTGTCGACGTCGATCTGGGCCGAGGCGAGCGCCGCCTCGGCCTCGGCGACGCTCCGCTCACCGGCGGCGGCCACCTGGCGGGCGGTGGCCTGGGCTGCGGCCAGGTCCTTCTTGGCCGCCTCGACGTCGGCCGCCGTCACCTGGCGAGGGGTCAGCGCGGCGTCGAGCGCGCTCTGCTTGGCGTCGACCAGCGCGCCGGCGACGGCGACGGCGGTCGTAGCGTCGAAGATCTCGTTGTCGAGGGCGGCCTGTGCCCCGGCGAGGACCTCGCGGGCCAGACCGACCGCCACCTCACCGGTCGCGCGAACCGCCTCGGCGGTCGCCACGGCGGCCTCGTAGGCGCTCTGGGCGGCGGTGAGGTCGTCGGGAGTGGCGTTCGGGTCGGCCTTGACCGCGTCGAGTTCGGCCTTGGCGGTGGCGACATCGGCGTCGGCAACCGCGTTGTCGGCCGCCGCGCGTGCCTCCGCCTCGGCCAGCTTGGCCGGCGCAGTCTCGAGCCTCGACCGGGCCTCGGCCACGGCGCCTTCGCTGTCGGCCCGGATCTGGGCGGCCGCGGCCTGGGCGCTGGCCAGCTCGGAGCGCGCCGCGGCGACCTCCTGCGCCGAGGCGGCCGTGGGCGGCGCATTGGGGTCGAGGCCATCGAGGACGGTCTGGCGCTGGGCCACCTCGAGCAACGCCGCCGTGTTGGCCGCGTTCGCCTCGTCCTTGGCCCGTTCGAGCACGCCGGGAGCGAATCTGGCCACGTTCCGGGCCGTCGCCAGGGCGCCTCGGACGGTGACGACGACCTCGTTCGCCGTGGCGACCGAGTCGCCGGCGGCGAGGCTGTCGGCCCGGGCGGTGGCCAGTTCTGTCTCACGCGTGCGCACCCCGGCCAACTGCTCGGTGGTTGCGCTGAACGCCGCGTAGCCGGCCGAGTCGTACCAGGCCGCCACGGCGAACTCGGTCTGCGTGTCGAACGTGCCATCCACCGGGCCGGTGTCGAACCCCAATCGGACCAGTCCTTCCTCGAGCTGGCGGACATCGCCGCCCGAGAGCCCGGGGCCGAGATCGCGGGCCATCGGCTGCTCGCCCGTGAGTAGGAACAACGGACGGCCAGAACCGGTCATCAACACCCCGCCGTCGCCGACCTCGGTGCCGAGCACCGGCAGGTCGGCGACGATGCCGGGCGCCGACTTCAGCGCCGATGTCGCCACGGAGATCGTCTCCGGCGAGCCGAACTGCCCGCTGCCCCGGGTGACGACGTCACTGGTGAGCTGGCGCTGCTCCACCGGCACCAGGATCGGCGAGGCCTCGGGTGCCGCGGTCCGGGCCGCTACCTCTGCAGGTGAGGTGATCCGGCGACCGACCAGCCAACCCCCCAGTGAGGAGGCGACGACGAGGGCGATCACGCCGGCGGCCAACTTCCGTCGGGTCACTGCATCTCCAGTCCGGCGACCGACCGCCACTTGACCACCCCATACCGCATCGACGTGCCACTCACCGCCATCATCACCGTTCTACCCATCGGTCGCTGAACTGCTCCTGAAAATCACCGGGTCCACGCGCGGTTGTAGAGGCCCGCCGTTCTGCCAGACTAGTGCGTCTGATGCGGCCATCAAGAGAGGCAGATTACCTGTGTTACGATTTTCCCAGTCTCCCCGGTCCGGCGCTTCGCGGTCGGTGATCGCGGTATCGGCGGCGCTGATCCTGGTGTCGGCCTGCGGCGGGAGTTCGTCGGCGAAGGACTCCTCCGCCGGCGGATCAGCCAAGATCGGCAACGAGGAGTTCGGGCTCTCGCTCCAGGAGCTGACGACGCGGGTCGAGGCCACCGAGAAGGCGATCGGCGAGTGCATGACCGCCGCCGGCTTCGAGTACCTGCCCGCCGACTTCGCCTCGATCAAGCAGGCGATGGACAGCGACAAGACCGCTCCCGGCCTCTCCGACGAGGCCTACGTCGCCCAGTACGGCTACGGCATCACGACGCAGTTCGACAAGCCGCTCGTCACCTTCGGCGCCGGGCCGAAGAACACCAGCATCCTCGAGGCGCTGGCCCCGGCCGATCAGGACGCCTACCGTCGCGAGCTGTGGGGCGAGGCCCTCGACTGGACCCATGTGCGGGCGTTGGAGGAGGAGGACTTCTCCGAGACCGACGGCTGCACCAAGGAGGCGGCCGACAAGAACTACTCGCCGACCGAGCTGAGCGGCAGCTACGTCAACCCCGGCGACCAGCTCGTCGAGCAGGACGCCCGGCTGATCAAGGCGATCAAGGCCTGGTCGGAGTGCGTCAAGGAGGGCGGCTTCACCTATGACCACCCCGACCAGATCACCGACGACCTGACCGACAAGCTCGAGGCGATCACCCAGGGCCAGGATCCGAGCACGGTCGACAGCCCGGCGCTGACGGAGCTCCAGGGCGAGGAGTTGGCGGTGGCCAAGGTCGCCTCGGAGTGCGAGGCCGAGCACATCGAAGAGGTGCAGGCCACCGTCGAGGCCGAGGTGTACGGTGCCGCCCCGACCTGATGGCGTCGTCACGACCATCAGGCTCACACCGGCCGGGTGAGCGGTCGTCGACATCCACCGGCTTCACCCCGTATGCCACGCTTGAGCACATGAAGATCCTGGTCGTCGAGGACGACGTCCGCCTTGCCGCGGTGCTCCTCGACGGATTGACGCGGGAGGGATTCTCGGTCGACGTCAGTCACGACGGCATCGACGGCCTGTGGATGGCAACCGAGAATGCCTATGACGCGGTCGTCCTCGATGTCATGATCCCGGGAAAGGACGGCTACGAGGTCTGCGCCGGTATTCGCCAGAGCGGCAGCACGGTCCCGATCCTCATGCTCACCGCGGTCACCAACGAATCGGAGCATGCGTCGGCCCTGAACATCGGCGCCGACGACTTCCTGTCGAAGCCGTTCTCGTTCGCGGTGCTGACGGCGCACCTTCGCGCCCTGATCCGCCGGGGTTCTCGGGTGCGGTCGGTCGTGCTCGAGGCGGGAGATCTCCGTCTCGATCCCGTTCGCCACCGCTGTTGGCGGGGCGACACCGAGATCGACCTGTCGCCGCGCCAGTTCTCCCTGCTCGAATACCTGATGCACCGTCAGGGTGACACGGTGTCGAAGACCGAGCTGGTCGAACATGTCTGGGACTACGCGTTCTCCGGCGATCTCAACATCGTCGAGGTCTACGTCGGTTACCTCCGCCGCAAGATCGACGTGCCGTTCGGCCGGCGGGCGATCGAGACGGTCCGGTTGGTCGGATACCGGCTGGATCCCGATGGCGGATAGGAGCTGGCGCAGCGGCTCGCTGCGGGCCAAGATCACCCTGACTGCGTGCGCCGTCGTCGCCCCGACGCTGGTGCTCGGGGGCATCCTCTTCTTGCGCGGCCTGCGCAGTTCGTTGATCTCCCGCGAGGATGCCGTCGTCGCCGGCATCGCCCGGAACCTCGCCGAGCAGGTGACCCTGGGCGATGTCGACCCGTTCATCGCCACGCCGAACGACGACACGTTCGCCCAGATCGTCGACCCTGACGGACGACCGATCGCGGCCAGCACCGAGTTGGAGGGCAAGCCGCCGATCATTGTCCTCGATCCCACCGGCCGACACGATCCCGAACAGTCCCTGCGCCTCGACATCGACCCCGACGATCCGTTCCGCGTCCACACCCTGGTGATCCGCACGGATGGCGGACCGGTCGTCATCTTCACCGGTTACAGCCTCAGCAGGGTGCAGGAAACGGTCACATCGGCCCGCCGGATCCTGTATCTCGGGGCGCCGGCACTGCTGCTGATCGTCGGGGCGATGTGCTGGCGGGCAGTCGACCGGGCCCTCCGCCCGGTCGACCTGATGCGTCTCGAGGTCGCCGACATCTCGGCGCGCGATCTGGGGCGTCGCGTCGCCGAACCTGCCTCCGCCGACGAGATCGCCCGGCTGGCGGCGACGATGAACGCGATGCTCGACCGGCTGCAGTACTCCGCCGATCAGCAGCGCCAGTTCGTGTCGAACGCCTCCCACGAGCTGAGGAGCCCACTGGCGGCCAGCCGCGCCGACATCGAGGTCGCCCTGGCCCACCCCGCCGACACCGACGTCCGCCGAACCCTGCAGACACTGCTCGCCGACAACGACCGGATGACCGCCCTGATCGACGACCTGCTGTTCCTCGCCCGGGGCGACGAGGGCGATCTGCAGCCACCGGGCACGCTGCTCGACCTCGATGACCACGTGCGCGACGAGGCCGGTCATCTCCAGCGGCGCACCGACGTGCCGATCGATCTGGCGACCGTCGAGCCTGCCGTGGTCCGGGCCAACGCCGACCAGATCAACCGGGTGATCGCCAACCTGCTCGACAACGCCGTGCGCCACGCTCGGAGCCGGGTCACCGTGTCCTTGACGACGACCGGGGAGGAGGCCCGTCTGACCGTCGACGACGACGGCCCCGGCGTCCCCGAACACCTCCGCGAGCGCATCTTCGAGCGCTTCGGGCGCGCCGACGGCTCCCGCAGCCGTCAGTCGGGCGGGACGGGGCTCGGCCTGGCCATCGTTCGGGAGATCGCCGGCGCCCACGGTGGATCGATCGATCTGGAACCGTCGCCGGCAGGGGCGCGCTTCGTGCTCCGACTGCCCGCCGAGAACCCCGACGCCCCGGAGATCCCCGAGGACCCCTGACCGCCGTATCATCGGGCCATGGGACAGCCTGCATTCCATCGAGCCGACGACGAGCCGGCGTTCTCCGACCCACATGAGCTCCGCGCCCACCGGCGGTCGCGGCTGGCACTCGCCTACCGCGTCTTCGCCGCCCATGGCTGGGGCTCGATCGGCGACGGCCACATCACGGCCCGCGACCCGCTGCTCCCCGACCACTACTGGCTCGCCCGCTACGGCGTGCCGTTCGGGCGGGTGACCGTCGACGACCTCGTGCTCGTCACCCCCGACGGCGTGCCCGCCGACGGCGGGGCCGAAGCGATCAACCCGGCGGCCCACCACATCCACTGGCCGCTGCACGAGGCCCGCCCCGACATCGTCTCGGCCGCCCACACCCACACGCCCTACGGCACGCCACTGGCCGCCATGGTGCAGCCGATCCTGCCGATCAGCCAGGAGGCCTGCGCCTTCTTCGACGACCACGCGATCTTCGACGACGAGGAGCTCGACATCACCTCGACCGACGGCGGCAAGCGCATCGCCGCCGCGCTCGGCCCGAATCGGGCGGTCATCCTGCGCAACCACGGCCTGCTGACCGTCGGTGCCAGCGTCGACGAGGCCGTCGGCTGGTTCGTGATGCTCGAGCGGGTCAGCGAGGTGCAGGTCAAGACCGGCGACCGGTGCCGGCCGATCAGCGACGATGGCGCCCGGCTGGTGAAGCGGTCCGTCGGCCCGGCCCAGGCGGGCTGGCAGACGTTCCAGTGGCTGGTTGCCAGCCGCCTCGACTGATCCTCCCCGGCGGTCGGGCCGTAGTCTCTCGGCAGCTCGCGACGGAGGGACGACGATGTCATCGACCAAGGAACTGCGTCTCGGCCTGGCCCTCGGGTACTGGGGCGCCGGCAAGCCCGTCGACGTGATCGAGCGGGTGCAGGAGGCCGAACGGCTCGGCTTCGACAGTGTCTGGGTCGCCGAGTCGTGGGGCAACGACGCCTTCACCTACGCGGCATGGATCGCCGCCCACACCTCGCGGATCCGCATCGGCACCGGGATCGTGCAACTCGCCGCGCGCACCCCGACGGCCACGGCCATGGCGGCCACCACGCTCGACCACATCTCCGACGGGCGCTTCATCCTCGGCCTCGGTGTCAGCGGACCCCAGGTGGTCGAGGGCTGGTACGGCCAGCCCTCCAACCGGCCGCTGGCGCGCACACGCGAGTACGTCGCGATCATCCGCGAGGCGCTGCGCCGCGAGGGGCCGCTGACCTTCGAGGGCGAGTTCTACCAGCACCCGTATCGCGGCCCGGGCTCCACCGGGCTGGGCAAGCCGCTGAAGATCATGACCCACCCGTTGCGCGCCGACCTGCCGATCTTCATCGGCGCCGAGGGCCCCAAGAACGTCACCCAGACGGCCGAGATCGCCGACGGGTGGCTCCCCCTGTACTACTCCCCCTACCGCCAGGAGGTCTACGCCGACCAGCTCGCCGCGGCGAAGCCGGGCTTCGAGATCACCGCGCTGACCTCGACGGCCGTCACCGACGACGTGGCCGCCGGACTGCTCCCGGTGAAGGGGATGCTCGGGTTCTACATCGGTGGGATGGGCGCCAAGGGCCAGAACTACCACACCAAGCTGATGCAGCGGATGGGGTTCGAGGCCGAGGCCCTCCGGGTGCAGGAGCTGTTCTTCGCCGACCGGCGCAACGAGGCGATCATCGCCGTGCCCGACGCCTTCGCCGACGAGATCAGCCTGGTCGGGCCCGCCGACCGCATCCGCGACCGGCTCGAGGCTTGGCGCGACAGCCCGGTGACCACCCTGCTCGTCGCCGCCGGCTCGATCGACCAGATGCGCCAGATGGCCGAGCTGGTGCTCGGCTGACCGCCGGCCCGGCCCTCCCGACGCGGCCGGGCCGATCGGGCGTCACCGCAACCCGTCGGCGATGAGCAGCACCCCGAAGGCGACGAAGGTCAGTGCCGCACCGATCCGGATCGACCGCTCGGGCAGGCGCGAGCCGAGCTGCTGGCCGACGACGATGGCCAACGCATCGGCCGCCACCATCCCGAGGGTCGAACCGGCCCACGTTCCGACCAGCCCGTTGGTGGTGGCCAGCGTGACCGTTGCCAGCATGGTCTTGTCGCCGAGTTCGGCGAGGAAGAAGGCCAGGCCGACGGTGAGCAGCACCGAGCGGGTGCTCTGAGCGGCGCGGGCCGTCTCGTCGTCGTCGAGGCGGTCGCCGCGCAGCGTCCAAGCGGCGAAGCCGAGGAAGGCGACGCCGGCGACGACCGAGATGGCCTTGGTCGGCAGTGCGAGGCCGACGACGGCGCCGAGCAGCACGCTGGCCAGGTGGACCAGCGCCGTCGCTGCGGTGATGGCGATCAGGATGGTCAGCGCCCGGTAGCGGGCGGCGAAGGTCATCGCCATCAACTGGCTCTTGTCGCCGAGCTCGGCGACGAAGATGATCCCGAAGCTGACGAGGAAGGCGTGCATCAGCGCGGTTGGTAGGGGTCCCAGGCAGCCGGCGCGTGGCGCAGGAACTGCTCGAGCTGCGCCCGGAAGCCTTCGGGAGCGAGCGGTTCCCCACTCTCGGGTGAGCGCAGCACCGGGGTCAGCGCGCCCGGCGGATCGGCGGTCCAGCCGGATCCACCGCCGGCGCCCTCGTTCAACCGGGCCGCCAGCACGCGCAGGTCGGGGCGGGGCAGCACGGGACGTGACCGGTACATCACCCAGCTCTCGTAGCGCATCTCGACCCGGTAGCGACGACCCTGGATCAGCGCCACCCGCAGGCACGACGACGCCCGGTGGATCGCGGCGGGATGGACGGCGTCGGCCCGGTTGATGGCGAACCGGGTGGTCATCCGGTCGACCCACGACTCGGGAACCGTGACCACGACCAGGTCGAGCGCCGGGTCCTCCTCGACGCCGACGACCCCGCGCTCGATGGCCCGGATGCTCTCGTCGAGGTGGGCGTCCTCGGCCTCCCACAGTCTCCGGGTGGCGTCGGCGTCGTCGGCGAGCTCGACGAAACGCCCGAGCAGCTCGATGTACAGCGCGGCGCACTGCTCGTCGTAGCTCCCGGCGAACACCGCCGGATCGAGGGTCGAGCGCGCCGGGTCGGCCAGGGCGGCCAGGGCGAAGGCGACCCGGATCGAGTCACGGTCCTCGAAGGTGGCGAAATCCCCGGCCCTGGCGATGTCGATCACCCGGTCGCGGCGTTCCACGGCGGCCGACGGTTCGAGGAGGGTGAACGCGCTGGCCAGCCCGTCCTGGTCGACGTGGTTGTTCGACACCGCACTGACGCCCTCGAACAGCTCCGGGCGGGCGAGGGCCCGGAAGGCGATCTGGGCCGACAGGTCGTCGAGCAGCTCGACGGGGGTCGGGCTGCCCGGCCAGTGGGACAGGGTGAGCCGGGTCGAGGCCACCGGCCCGCCGTCGACCACCACGTTGGGGAGCTCGCCGAGCTCCTGATACGGCACGAAGCGCAGGTGCTGCACGTTCCGCAAACTACCCGGGCACCGCCTCAGGGCACCGACTCGACCCGCGAGAGGAGATCGGAGACCGACATCGTGGCGATCCGGATCATCTGGTCGCCCACGCCATAGGGAAGCACGAGGATGTCCTGATGGACGAACGACCCGCAGGAGTACACGACGTTGGGCACGTAGCCGTCACGTCGATCGAGGTCCGGCCCGATGATCGGCTGCCTGACGGTTCCCACCAGGCGGCGAGGGTCGTCGAGATCCAACAGCAGGGCGCCGAGTGAGTAGGTGCGCATCGGCCCGACGCCGTGCATCAGCACGAGCCATCCGACGGCCGTCTCGATCGGCGAGCCGCAGTTGCCGAGCTGCAGCATGTCCCAGGATCGGCCGGGAAGCTGCACGACGTCGGCATCGTCCCAGCAGCGCAGGTTGGCCGACGTCGCCACGGCATTCGTCTCGCGATCCGAGCGGGACAGTGCTGCGTACCGCCCGGCGATCTTGCGCGGGAAGAGGGCGAGTCCCTTTCCCGTCGCGGCGCGGCCGGCGATGGGCGAGACGACGAACGTCGTGAAGTCCTGCGTCTCGAGCAGTTGCTGGGAGACGTTGACTCCGTCGAAGGCGGTGTACGTCGCGTAGTACGTCAGCGAGCCGTCGTCGTCGATGAATCGCACGAATCGGGCGTCCTCCATCCCGTGGCTCTCGAGCGGGGCCTGCGGCCAGAGCACCCGCTCCGACAGATGGGTCGACGCCGGGAACTCGACGGTGTACGACGACCGGGCCAGGCGGCGGAGGTGGCCGACGGTCGCCGCCGTGTTGCGGCGGGTGGCACCGTCGGCCTCGAGTTGTCCGATGCGCTCGTCGAGGGCGTCGTCGTCGAACCGCGGCGGCATCGCGTCGAGCACGAAGGCGGCGTTCTCCCGGTCGTCGTCGATCTCCGCAAGCTTGGCGTGGAAGACGGAACGGTCGTGGTGGCCCGGGGTGGCCTGGGCCGTCTCGGGGAACGGACCAGGCTCATCGATCGTCACGACGCCCGCCGCGGTCACCACTCCCGTGCGGAACCCGATCGAGGAACGGTGACCCTCGCCGATCCCCCGGACGCTGAGGATGAAGGCGGCGTCGCCGTTGCCGGGCTGGTCGCGTCGAAGCACGGCCGAGGGGTTGCACAGGGCGGCGGCCTCGATGGAGTACTCATTGGTGAACGAGGCGCCGAGCAGCAGGCGACGGGCAGGGGACAACTCGACGTCATCGCCGAGACGCGACGACACCAACGCACAATGGGCGATGAACACCTCGTGCAGCACCCGGTGCCGGAGCATGAATCGCTGGTTGATGTCGTGCATCGCCAGTTCGACATCGACCTCGGCGAGGGCCAGGATGCGTTCGAGCACCGGTGCCGCCCGGGAATCGCCGGGGCCGACCTCCTCCCGGCCGGGAACGAAGAACCTGGTGATCACCCGAGCGCTGTTGGGCGTCAGCGACGTTCCGGTGTCGGTCGTTCGGTACGGAATCGTCATGCGGACGCGTTGAGTGATCGGGCTCGCTGCATCGTCGACACGAAGGCCAGGGTCGACTCGGCGCCCTGGTTGAGGTTGACCCCCTCGGGCTGCAGCCCGTCGAACCCCCCGCCGGACCGGGCATCGAACATCGTCGCGCCGGTGTCGTTGTCACCGCAGAACCATCGGGCCGCCATCTCCACGCCGTGGAGCCAGCATCGGTCGCCCGTGACGGTGAAGGCCCGCGAGCAGGCGTCGGCCATCGCCGCGACCTCGATCGGTTGTTGGTCGAACTGCGGCCCCGTGTCGTCCGGGCCCCGACCGCCGACCCCGGTGGGCGAGAGGTGACCATCTCGTGTCTCCAACTCGAGCAACCAGGTGAGCATGGCCAGCCCGCGTTCGAGGTCGGCCTCCCGGCCAAGGGCGGCTCCGGCGGCGATGACGCTCTCGGCGAGCGCCGCGTTGGCGTAGGTCAGACGTGGCTCGGGCCACGGCCAGGGGCCGTCGGGCACCGGACCGATCGTCGTCAGGGCGTCGGCGAGCATCGAGCGTGCCGCGTCGCCGACCGGATCGTCACCGAGGACCTCGGCCGCGCCGATCGCTGCGAAGGCCATCGCCCGGGGCGAGGCCGAACGGGCCCGGGTGCCGAGGTCGAAGGCCCGACGGGCGATGATGCGCAGCGAGGGATCCCCGTGGTGCACGGAGGCGACACCCAGGCCCCACAGGCTTCGGCCCCAGCAGTCGTCGGTGCTCGGGCTGTCCACCCACCGTCCCAGCCGATCCATCCGGTTGTGCATGCGACCGTCGTCCACCTGGGCATCGAGGACGAACCGCAGGGCGAGCCGGGCGAGGCGATCAGCGGCGCCGTGGCCCGGCTCACGACAAGCGACGACGAGGAGGCGGGCGTTGTCGTCGGTGCAGTAGCCGTGTTCCTCCCGACGGATCGTCCCCTCGGCGTGTTCGAACAGGCCCCGGCTGTCGCACATCGCCTGCAGATGGTCGAAGCGGACGGCGGCGACCGCAGTCATACCGCGACCGGTTCGGGGAGCATGACGAGCGCCTCGCACAGCTTCACGTAACGGGCGGCCACGGCCGGCCAACTGAGCGACCGGGCCAGCCTGCGCGCCTCGGCGCTCATCGAGGCGAGCAGTGCCCCGTCGGCGAACGTGGCGCGGATCGCCTCGGCCATCGCCGCTGGATCGTCGTGGGGCACGACGATCCCGGCACCGGTGCGCAGCAACTCGGTCGCGTGGGGGAAGGCCGTGGCGATGACCGGCCGGCCGGCGGCGATGGCATCGACGAGCACACCGGACGTGATCTGGTCGCGCGAGTCGTAGGGCAGGACGACCGCAGTGGCCGACGCCACGAAGTTGGTGAGGCGAGGGAGATCGCGGTACGAGTCGTCGAACTCGACCATGCCGACCGGTAGGAGGGCGGCCGCCTGGCGGATCAACGATCGGCGATAGTCGTCCCCGTGGGCGATGAGGACCTTGGGGTGCGTCACCCCGGCAACCGTGTAGCGCAAGGGCGGACGCAGGTCACCGAGGCGGCCCAGCGCGTCGATCACGTGCTCGATGCCCTTGCCGGGCCCGAGCAGGCCCCATGTCAGCAGCTGCGGAGGCAGGTCACCGTCGGTCGCCCGTTCGCCTGTCGTCGCCGGCGGGAGCGACGCCCCGTGCGGGATCATCACCACACGGGCCTCGTCGACGGAGTAGCCGTGCACGAGGCGTGCCCTCGCCGCGTCGGCCATCACGATCACGTGGCTGGCCAGCCGGCACACCGCTTCGAGCACGAACTTCTGGTGGGTCGACGGATGCAGTGGCACCGTGTGCAACACCACGATCGTCGGCACCTCGACGGCGCGCAGGATGCCGATGACCTCGTCGCCGTCGCGACCTCCGAAGATCCCGTATTCGTGCTGGATGATCGCCACGTCGCATCGCGACAGCGCGGCGACCGTTCGTCGGATCGAGCCGGCGTCACCGTTGACGAGCTCGGCCACCACCGGCGGGGCCCCGGACGGCACGTCTGCGGATGCGTCGTCGGTGATCCGCACGACGTCGACTCGGCTTCCCGCCCGGCGGAGTTGTGCCGACAGGGCGGCGGCGAACGTCGCCAACCCGCACAATTGCGGCGGGAACGTGCTGAGCATTCCGATCCGCCCGACCGACGATCGGGCGGCAAGGGGTGATGGGGACATGGTCGGCACGGTGTGCTCCTCGTGTAGGGGGCGACAGCGTCACGGCCGGCCGCCCGAACCAGGCGACTCTTTTCCCAGAGAACAACCCACTCTACCAGCGGAAACCGCATCTCGGGCAGAGTGCTGGTCGGGACCGGGTCTGCGGGAGAGTCGAACGGCCCTGCACATCTCACCGGACAGCGTCCATGATGAGGTCGAAGCCTCCCGAGGAGTCAGACCATGCTGTTGAACCTCAGCCAACACGAAGCTCACCTTCTTCGTCAGGTGCTCGACTCGTACCTCAAGGAGTTGCGTGGCGAGATCGTCGACACCGACAACCCGGGGTTCCGTCGCGGACTGCGCGAGGAGCGCGAGGAACTGGAGTCGATCGCCGCCCGGTTGGACGTCGATCCTTCGCTGTCGCCGTCGACGCTCACGAGGATGGTCAGGGTCACCGCCATCCTCACCGAGTACGACTGACCACCACCTTCGGCGCCGCCACCCGGGCCGGACCAGAACACTGTGGAGCTGACGGCTCAGGGGAGCCGATGCGAACGGCAAACCTCGCCGTACCAGAACGCGCTGTCCTTCGGCGTGCGCACGAGCGTGTCGTAGTCGACGTGCACGATGCCGAAACGCTGCGAGTAGCCCCATGCCCATTCGAAGTTGTCGAGCAGCGACCAGGCGAAGTACCCGTGCACCTCGACACCCTGCTCCATCGCCGCGGCGACGGCACGGAGATGGGCGTCGTAGTAGGCGATGCGGCGCTCGTCGTGCACGCGCGGTCGCTCACCGGTAGTTGGAGCAGCAGCCGGGCCGTCGTCGAATGCCGCGCCGTTCTCGGTGATGTACAGCGGCGGCAGCGCGTCTCCGTAGTCGTCGCGCATCCGCACCAGCAGGCTCTCGAAGCCCTGGGGGGTGATCGGCCAGCCGATGTCCGTGCGTTGACGATCGAGAATCGAAGGGCGGGCGTGCGCCGCAGTCACGTGCGGCGTCACGTCGTCGTCGCCCGCGGCGCGCAACGTGTAGAAGTGGTCGTTGTAGTAGTTGACGCCCAGCCAGTCGAGATCCTGGCCGATCATCGCTTCGTCACCGTCGCGCACGCAGTCCGCCCACGACCCGAGATCGTCGAGCACGTCGAGCGGATATCGACCGTGCAGCAGTGCGTCGAGCCACCACCGGTTCAGCGTGCCGTCGATGCGTCGAGCGACATCGTCGCCGAGCGTGTCGTCGACGTGCACGGGAGCGGGATTCAGGACCGTACCGATCGACAGTCCGGGATGCAGCGAACGCATCGCCTCGACCGCGTGGCCGTGGGCGAGCAATTGGTGATGCGCCACCGCGACGGCAGCCGCAGGATCGCGCAGACCAGGGGCGTGCTCGCCCGACGCATGACCGAGGTAGGCGTAGCACCACGGCTCATTGAGCGTCGCCCAGCGATCCACCTTGTCGCCGTACTCGCCCACCATCAGGGCTGCGTAGTCGGCGAACCAACGGGTGACCTCGCGCTCGCGGAACCCGCCCCGATCCTCCAATGCCTGTGGCAGGTCCCAGTGGAACAGCGTCGGCACCGGCTCGATGTCGTGCCCGAGCAGCAGCTCGATCAACTCGTGGTACTGGCGCAGCCCCGAAGCCGACGGCGTGCCCACGCCGTCGGGCAGCACACGCGACCAGGCGAACGAGAAGCGGTATGCCTGCAGGCCGAGATCGGCCATCATCTTCACGTCGTCGGCCATCAGGCGGAGGTGGTCGCAGGCGACATCGCCGTGATCGCCGTTGCGCACCTTGCCGGGTTGGCGACAGAACGCATCCCACACGTTCGCGCCCCGACCGGCGCGGTCGCCCTCGATCTGGAAGCTCGACGTGGCAGCGCCCCAGGTGAACCCTTCGGGGAAGCGGACGGACTGGCTCATGGATGGAGCTCGACCTTCGGTGGCGCACAGGGAACGGAGGAGACAGGAGTGCCGCCAGGGACGGCCGCGATCGGGGGCTCCGAAGGAGGAGGCGGCTGCACGCCGCCGTCGCGAGCGTCGACGTACCAGCCCATCGCCAGTGGGCCGAGACGCAACCACGGCCCATCGATGGTGACCGCATCGCCGAGCAGCTCCACCGGGTCGTCCAACCCGGCCCAGCCGAGTACGTCCGCCGTGACCGACACCGCCGTGGAGCCCACGTTGGCGATGCCGTAGAAGCGCCCGTGCACGGGGTGCCGCCGCTCGAAGGCGAGCAGCGACGGCCGGTCATGGCGATGCATGTAGGTCTCGCCGCCGGCCGACATCGCCGGCGTCGCCCGGCGCACCTCGAGCATGTGGCGCAGGCCTTCGTACACCCGACGCTCCACCGATGGCGGCGAACCGGCCGAGCGGGGCGATCCGCCCGGAACGTGCAAGGCCTCGGCCAGCGCCTGCCAGTCCATCGCCGGACGGTGCACCCAACGTGAGTCCTCGGCCCGTTCGGGCTCCTCGAGGTACGACCAGTCGTTGCACATCGCGGTCTCGTCCCCCATGTACACGAGCGGGATGCCGCCGAACGAGCAGACCACTGCGTAGCCGAGCAGCAGTCGGCGTACCCCGAGATCGAGAGCGGCCTCGTCGCCGTCGCGACGGGCCCGCTCGATGCCGGCGAGCGATGCAGCCGTGCCGCACGTGCGCTCGTCCGCCGAGGCCTCGTTGGTGGAGAACGCTGCACCGAGGGCGAACGACCCGGGTGCGTCGCCGCGGTAGAACTCGGCGAGGAACCGGCGATGCGCTGCGCCGTCGAGGCCCACCTCGGCGGCCACGGCATCGTCGACGGCCCAGCCGATGTCGTCGTGGCAGCGGAGGTACGACACCCAGCCGGCCCGCCGCGGGGTCGGCGGCAACAAGGCCAGCGACTCGGTGGCGAGGCGCGCGTCGCCGGTGGCGAAGCTGCTCCACAGCATCACCATCAGTTGGTTGTGATAGGCGATGTGGCACTCGTCGCGCTCTTGGCGGTGCGCGCCGAGATACGGCACGAGGAGACGTGGAGCAACGATCGCCTCGGCTTTCAACACCACTCCCGGTGCGGCGATCGAGAGGTAGGCGCGGAACGCCTGCGCCAGGAGGTGGGCCTCCGGCTGGTTCTGGCAGTCGGTACCCGTCCGCTTCCACGTGAAGGCGATCGCATCCAGGCGCAGGACGTCGACACCGACGTTGGCGAGCTGGAGCATCACGCCGAGCATCTCCACGAACACCTCGGGGTTCGCGTAGTTCAGGTCCCACTGGTAGCTGTGGAACGTCGTCCACACCCAACGGTGCAGCTGCTCGTCCCACGTGAAGTTGCCGGGCGCGATCTCCGGGAACACCTCGGGCAGCGTGCGCTCCCACTGATCGGGCAGGGTGCGGTCGTCGAACGTGAGGTAGTACTCGCGGTGCGCCGTCGACCCCGCCTTGGCGGCGAGCGCCCACGGATGCTCGGCGGCGGTGTGGTTGAGCACGAGGTCGAGGCACAGGCTCATCCCCCGGGCGCGCAGGTCGTCGGCGAGCGTCTCGAGGTCGGCCCAGGTACCGAGGTTCGGCTCGACATCGGTGTAGTCGACGATCGCGTAGCCGCCGTCGTTGGCGCCCTGACGCGCCTTGAGCACGTTCATCAGGTGCAGGTAGGTGACGTGCAGTCCGTCGAGATGATCGAGGTGCGCGGCCACGCCGGCGAGCGAGCCACCGAACTGCTCGGCGTACGCCACGTACCCGACCTGCTCGGCGTCCTGGAACCACAGCGGTGTCACCTCGCGGCGGGCATCGAGTTCGCGCAGCTCACGCTTCCGCCGCCCGGCGGCCTCCGTGAGGACCCCGATGATCCGCTGTTCGAGCGCTTCGACATCGTGATGCGGATACAGCCGGTCGAGCAGCGCCCGAGCCCGGGGGGCTGTGGTCCGCTCCCGCTCGGCGAACCGGTACGCGGCATCGTCGCCGAGCTGCGCAGAGATCCGCGGGCCTGTCGGTGCGTCGGTGTTCATCCGGCGAGCACGAACATGGAGGAGGTGAGAGACACGAGACGACGGCTGGGCGGCGTCAGCCCTTCACCGCTCCGGCAAGCAGGCCGCGGACGAAGTAGCGCTGGAGAGCGAAGAACACGCAGATCGGCAGGATCATCGAGATCATGCCGGATGCCGTGAGCAGGTGCCAGGCGTTGCCCCGCTCACCGGCGACCTGGGCGAGCTTCATCGTGACCGGAGCGTTCTTTCGCCCGGCGAAGATCAGCGCGATCAGGTAGTCGTTCCAGATCCACATGAACTGGAAGATCCCCAACGAGGCGATCGCCGGCACCGACAGGGGAACGACCAGCCTGATGAACGTCGTGGCATGCCCGGCGCCGTCGACACGCGCCGCTTCAATCAGCTCCTTCGGCAGCGCCGCCACGAAGTTCTTGAGGATGAAGATGCAGAACGGCAGACCGAACGCCGTGTGGGCGATCCAGACACCGATCACGCTCCGCGTGAGGTCGAGGTCGGGGAGGATCGTCACCGAGCCGATGTGGGCCCCACCGCGTGAAGAGCTGGAGCATCGGAATCAGCGCCATCTGGAGCGGCACCATCAGCAGCGCGACGACGGCGACGAAGAGCCAGTCCCGACCCTTGAACCTCATCCACGAGAACGCGTACGACGGCGAGCAGGGCGATGCCGACCGACAAGATGACGGAAGGCACGGTGATCCGCAGCGAGTTGAGGAAGAACTTGCCGATGTTGTCGTCGCCCGGCGCCGACGACAGCACCCGGTCGTAGTTCTTCAACGTGAAGCTCGGGTCCCGGAACCAGTTCCACCAGCCGGATGTCTTGACCTCGATCTCGGGCCGGAACGACGACACGAGGATGCCGAACGTCGGCAGCGTCCAGAGGAACATCAGTGTGTAGACGATGATCCGTCCGGGCCGGCTGCTGAGCGTGGCGCTGGTCGATCGCCCGATCGGCTCGCGGAACTTGCGCTTCTTCGTCGCCGGTGGGGCTCCCGAGGCGATATCGGTCGGCGTGACAGTGGTCATGCGCCCATCATCTCCTGTGCTCGCTTCTGGGCCTGTCGGTTCAACGCCACGACGGGGATGACCAGGATGAAGATCATCACCGCCAGCGCGGAACCGAGACCGTCCGCGGCCCTGGACGAACTTGGTCACGTAGAACTCGTTGGCGATCGTGCTGGTGCCGAACCGCCCACCCGTGGTGGTAGCCACGATGTCGAACGCCTTGAGCCCGCCGATCGTGGTGGTGGTCGCGACGGTGACGATCGTCGATCGGATGTACGGCAGCGTCACCTTGTAGAACGCCTGGCGATCGGTGGCGCCATCGACCTTGGCGGCTTCGATCAACGAGTCGGGCACGCCCTTGATCGCCGCCGAGAAGACCACGGTGGCGAAGCCGGCCGAGGCCCAGATGAAGATGACGATGAGGAGGAACGTGTTGAAGCCGGGCGCCGACCCCGGCGGGTCGGCGCCGCCGAGGCCGCGTTCGAGCAGCCAGAGCCGGTCGCCGTTGCCGCCGATACTCGGCGGGAAGACCAGGGATGGTGTCGGCGAGGCGGTTGAGCAGGCCGACCTGGAAGGGCGGGCCGGAGTAGACGAACCCCCAGATGACTCCGGCGCCGACCAGCGAGATCGCGCCGGGGATGAAGATCGCCGACTTGGCGGCCTTCTCGGCGCGCATGCCGTCGGCGAACCGGGCCACGGCGAGGCCGACGATGACGGTGACGGTGGTGCCGACGAACACCCAGGCCACGCTGTTGAAGACCGTGAGCCGCGTGCCCTCGGTGGTGAACACGGTCTTGAAGTTGTCGAACCCGACGAATTTCTTGCCGTTGTCGTCGAGCAGGCTCAGGTAGATGGTGCGGATCGCCGGGATCAGCAGTCCGATGATCATGGCGAACATCGCCGGCAGCAGGAAGATCCACGATCGCGTGCCCTCCTGCCACTTCTTGGGCAGCTTGCTCGCCAGCCAGTACAGGCCGCCGAGCAATGCCATCAACGCGCCGATCGCAACCGTCGACCCAACGATCGCACTGATCACGTCCCCCATGAACCCCCCAGTTCGTCGCTCGTCAGGAATTCGTCTTCGACTTCCGTGTGCTCGCCGCAAGTTAGCAGAGGGGGGACCAGGGCAAAGCCCTGGCCCCCCCTCTCATGCTTGCGTCAGTACCCCAGTCCCTGAGTACCTCGGACTACCTCAGTACCTCGCGTCAGGCAGGCCAGCTGGCCTCGACGTTGTCGAGAAACGTCTTGGTGTCGTTGGTGCCAATGACCCACGCCGTGACCTCGGTCCAGAAGGTGCCGGCGCCGACGGCGCCGGGCATCAGGTCGGAGCCGTCGAAGCGGAACACCTCGCCGGTGCCCTGCAGCTCGAACACAGCCTGAGGAACGGATCCTCGACCAGGGCGAGGTCGAGGTTCTTGTTCGGGCCCAGCTCGTTGCGCGAGTTCGCGATCGCGAGCCCGTACTCGGCGGACCCAGTGTAGCGGACCACGTCGAAGCTCTCGGGCTTGTCGGTGGCGGGAGCATAGATGTCGCCGGCGCCGAGCATGAACTTCGGACCGCCTGCCGGGCTCGGCAGGTAGAAGAACCAGACGTCGCCGTCAGGGGCGACGTTGGTGTCCTCCGGCCAGTTGCCGCCGGTAGAAGCTCGCCTGGCGGTGCATGAAGCACTTGCCGGCGAGGATCGGGAGACCCCCGTCCTGGAACTTGGTGGTGGCGATCGATTTCACCAGGTTCTCACCGCCGAGGTAGTCGGCGTTCTTGACGAACGAGCCGACGGCGTCGACCGCCTTCATCACCTTCGGGTCGTTGAACGGGATCGTGTGGTTGACCCACTGGTCGTAGACCTCGCCGCCATTGGTGCGCAGCATGAAGTCCTCGATCCAGTCGGTGATCACCCAGCCGGTGGCGACGCCGGACTCCGCACCGATGCACCACGGAGTCTTGCCGTCGGCGACGATCTTCTCGGACAGCGTCGTCAGCTCCTCGAGCGTGGTCGGGATCGCGTAACCGCCGTCGGCGAACGCCTTGGGGCTGTACCAGACCATCGACTTGACGCTCGAGCGACCCGGCAGGCCGTAGATCTGTGCCGTCGGCGCCCGAGGCGTAGACGTCCCAGCCCGCAGCGAAGTCGCTGGTGACGTTGGCCGCCACGTCAGCGTGGCAGCACTTGCCAGGTAGCCCTTCGCGACGTGGCTCCTGAGCAGGCCCGGCTGCGGGTAGTCGATCACGTCGGGCGGATCGCCGCCTTCGAGACGCACGTTGATCTCGGTCTCGAACTGGTCGGAGCCCTGGAAATCGACGTCAGACCGGTGCACTCTTTGCAGCGGGTTGTAGCCCGCGACGAAGTCGGCGATCGCGTCGGGGTCGTTGTCGCTGTTGCGTACCGGGGAGTAGAGCGTCACGGTCTTGCCGGCGTACTGCTGCTCGCACTGGATCTCGCCGTTGAGCAGGCTACTTGCACCACCGGAACCGGCCGCTGCCGTGGTGGCTGCAGCCGCTTCCGTCGAGGCGGCTGCAGCCGGCTCGGTCCCGGCCGTCTCCTTCGAATCGCTGCCGCATGCGCTGAACAGCATGCCGGCTGCCATGAGCGCGCCAATTGCGCTCTTCGGTGTCCTCATGATGGGTTTCTCCCCCTCGAGAAATGGTCGGACGGGTGTCCGATCCGGATCGTGGAATCACGGTGGAACTCGTTGAAAAGTTCCGCTGAAAAATCTACCACGTCAGCCAGGGCCAACCTCCCCTGACGGCAGCCGACCCGGTCAGTCCCAGATGGCGAGGCGCGTCTGGCGATCGAAGAAGTGCAGGTTCTCGACGGCGACGGCGATGTCGGTGGTCTGGCCCGGGCGCACACGCGAACGCGGATGGAAGCGGCCGACCGCATTCGCGGCGGCAGACCCGCCGGCCTGGTCGACCGCGTCCGGGTCGCCCGACTCCACTCGGCCGGCGTCGAGGCTGAAGTGGACCATGATCTCGGATCCGAGGGACTCGATGAGGTTGACCGTCCCGCGGATCACCGCCCCCTCGCGCGTGCCGGTCGCCATGGCGGCGTCTTCGAAGTCCTCGGGACGAACGCCGACCACGACTCGCTGGCCGTCGTATCGCTGCAGCCCCGGACGAGTGGAACGCGACTCGGGCGCCAACGGGAGCACCTGCGATCCCAACGTGATCGAGCTCCGGTCACCGTCCATGGTGACGGTGGCGTCGTACAGGTTCATCGAGGGCGACCCGATGAACGCGGCGACGAAGACGTTCGCCGGACGGTCGTACAGGTTCTGCGGGGTGTCGACCTGCTGCAGGTATCCGTCCTTGATCACCGCCACGCGATCGCCCATCGTCATCGCCTCGATCTGATCGTGGGTCACGTAGAACGTCGTCACACCGAGGTTGCGCTGCAGCCCGGCGATCTCGGCACGCATCTGCACGCGCAACTTGGCGTCGAGGTTCGACAGCGGTTCGTCCATGAGGAATGCCGCCGGCTGACGCACGATCGCCCGCCCCATGGCGACACGCTGGCGCTGGCCACCCGACAGCTGGCCGGGCTTGCGCTCGAGGTACGTCGTCAACTCCAACGTCTCGGCAGCCTTGCGGACCCGCTGGTCGATCTCCTCCTTCGGCACCTTCGCCAGCTTGAGCGCGAACCCGATGTTGTCGTACACGGACATGTGCGGATACAACGCGTAGTTCTGGAACACCATGGCGATGTCCCGATCCTTGGGCTCGACGTCGTTCACCACACGTTCGCCGATCCGCATCTCACCGTCGGTGATCGTCTCCAATCCCGCGATCATCCGCAGCGCAGTGGACTTGCCACAGCCCGATGGCCCCACCAGCACGAGGAACTCACCGTCTTCGATCTCGAGACTCAGGTCGTGGATCGCGTGGTACCCGTTCTCGTAGACCTTGTTGACCTTGTCCAACACGACTGCTGCCATGGAGTGTGACTGTAGTCATCATCGACGCGGACCAATCACACCCGCCCACGACACCTGCCCACGTCCGCATCCGCGGGGGAACAAAGTAGCTCGATCACTTCGAGCTTGTCATCGCCGCAGCCTTGCATCACCGCTTCGTAGAGATCTCGATGTCGTCGAGCGTGTCGGCGACCACACCCGCCAATCGCACGTCGTCGCGGAGACGGACGACGGTCTCGTCGATGACTGGACCGTGGGTTCTAGCAAGGTGACCGAGAAGCAAGCACGCAAGCACGTCGAACAGGTGTCGACCGCTGAGCTTCTTGGCAGCCCCAACGGGATTCGAACCCGTGCCGCCACCTTGAGAGGGTGAGCAGGCTCGTTCGTCCCGTGTTGTATGTCGGCCCGTAGCGGGGCGTTCTCGACGGAACCAGTGGCAAGGTGCCGCCCGACGCCGTCGCCCGGTCGACCAGCGGGAACCCAAGCGTGTCCCCTGTGGTCGGGTTCAGCCGGCAGAGGAGCGATTCGAGGTCCTCGGTCGATACCGGACCGGAGAGTCCGAGCTCAGCAGCCTGAACACCGAGCCACTGCCCGGGGACCTCGCCCGGGGCGTTGGCCAGGAACCGCGTGTAGTACTTGGCGGTCGCGGCCGTGGTCCCGGCAGACAGGGTCGTCACCCGCATCATGATCACACACCGCCTCGCGCGGGCACCTGTCTGTCACTCACGGCGACGGCGAGCAGCTCGCGGTCGCCTCGGCGCTGAGTGAGATCGGCCGCGACCCGATCTGGGACACCGATCTCCCCGGCACGCTCGGTGTCGTCGGGCAGGGTATCCAACTGCCGGCACCCGGCTTGATCGTGCCCCACGGTGTGTGGCGGGCGGGTGACGATTGGTTCGCCGACGTGGTGTTGCAACCGCCGGGTTCGTTCAACCCGCTGGCCCGGCTCGCCGTCGCCCGCTACCAGCCGGACAGCCTCGACGGCCTGGCCGTGTCACACGTCGTAATCACCGACTTCGTGCCGGTGCTCCCGGACCGCACGCTCACCGTCGAAGTGACGGCCTCAAACGTGGCCGTACGGCTCGACGGGCTCCGTCACGGTGGGGTTCCGAACCGCGTGCATGTCATGGTGGAGGATCCGTTCGCTCCGAGCAGCGCGATCAGCGGCACGATCGACGGTGGCGCGGTCTGGACAACGGCGGGCCAGGCCAGCGGCTCGCTCGGCGAGACCCTCGTCGTCGACGCACCCTTCGGCGCCGGTCGGATCCGCGTTCGCGAGGTGGAGGGCATCCGCAGCCACCTCAAGGGCATCGTCCCTGGTACCGGTGACGAGATCCGCGAACGTGTCGTCTACACCGACGTGGGGCAACTCGGCTGATGCGGCGCCCTCGGTATCCGTGGGGACGCGGCGCAGGGTGGGGCACTACCGGTCCTGGCGAGGAAGAGTTTGATATCGGCGTACCTCCCGCCGACGGATCGTCGACCAATCATCCCGCCGAGCCTCTCCGTTTGCTGGGCTTCCGAATCTATCACTTGACAATATAGCGCAAATCGATAGATAGTGGAGCAGTGAACTCGCCCCGATCCGATCCGAACTCGTTCCTCCCGCTGCCGCAGGCCCAGTTCCATGTGCTCGTCGCGCTCACCGCGGGCGACCGGCACGGCTACGCGATCATGGGCGCCGTCGAGGAGTCGTCCGGGGGCCTCGTCCGAATGGGTCCGGCCACGCTCTACGGAACGCTCGCCAAGCTGGTCGATCGGAAGCTCGTCGAGGAATCGGATCGGCGACCGGCCGACGACGACGCCCGCCGGCGCTACTACCACCTGACCGCGTTGGGGTGTGAGGTGTGCCAGGCCGAGGCCGACCGTCTCGCAGCGCTCGTCCGCATCACCCGGTCCAACCTCCGACCCGGTCTGGCCTGAGATGGCGTCCGGGATCGCTCCGACGACGTACCGGTTGCTGTTGGCGCTCTACCCACGCGACTTCCGCGACCGGTACGCCGACGACCTCGTGCAGGCACTCGCCGACCTCTCAGGCGACTTCGGGGCGCGCCGCGCTTGGCAACGCGTGGCGCTCGACGTGGCCGTCACCGCTCCCCGCTACCGAATGGAGACACTCATGAACGAACGACACCAACCCGTCGTGCTCACCGCCGGGATCGTGGTGCTCGCCGCGCTCGGGATCCTCAGCGTGCCGCTGGGCCTCACCCCCGGGTTGGCGTTGCTGCCGATCGCGGTCGTGCTCGGCTTGAGTCAGCGGAGCAAGCTCGCGCAGTCACTCGACACCCACGGCGGCACGGACCTCCGGCGGCGACGACTCACGATCGCCACGATCCTCACGGCGCTCCTTCCCGTCGTGTACCTCGTGAGCCTGCCCATCCTCGGCGACGACTGGGGTGCCGACGCAGCCGTCGCATTCGGTCTGTGGTTCGCCGTCCTGATCACGGCGGTCTACTTCTTTATCGCCGGGTTCAACACGCCGAGGCGGCCGGCGATCGCCCACTGATTTCGCGCCGAACTCGTCGAGCGAGAGCGCGGCGACCTCGGCACGAGTCCACCGGTGGCCTTCCGGCCGCACGAGAGCGGGCGCCGGCTGACCGTCCAGCGCACAGCGCAGACGGCTAACTCCAGGCCGGCACCCGCCGGTCACCGATGTAATGCCCAGTTGGAGGATGAGAGCGCGACGTTCTACGGGTTCGTAACGTTGTGGGGTCGGTTGGCCGGGGGCACGGAGCGCCGCTCACACCATCTCACGCGCGCGGTATCCACCGCGATGCGCTGGACGAGTTCGCCGTCGACGTGCTCGGTATCAGCGATCACCCAGTTCGGCGCGGCCGGGAAGTTGACCGTGACACAGCGTCCATAGGCGAGCCGTTCGCCGTTCCGTTCGTTGACCGACTGCACCGTGTACGACGTGCGCGAGCCCCGCTTGTCTGTCCCGCCACGCCCGACGAGGCCAGCTCGTCATCCCGTCCCTCATCACGGTGGATCCCGACTGTTCGCCGCGTCGGTGGTGAACGATGCGTGCCAATGTTGGTTGGATCTTGAACCGGACCCACCGGTCACCATCACGGATGGCGACATGATGAGCGGCGACAACCGCTGCATCGATCCCGGCGACAACACCGGGTTGGCTAGCCTCAATGATCATCGAGGGTTCTCCTGTCACGCTGGAGCAGCACCCCGGAAGATGGTCTCGACAAATCACGATTCCGGGCAGCTGCATGGATGTTGAAGCGGGAGAGCCCTCGAGCACGCTCGAACCCTCAGGTTGACCCCCGACACCACCCGCCCAGACGGAACCCGGTCGCCGCGTAGGCCACCCGACCATCTGAAGTCATCCGGTGCACCAGAACCCCGACCCTCAACGGCCTGAACCAGGTCCTCACCAATCTCCTCAACCGGGTCTGCTCGGGAGACGAGCACCAGCAACAATCAGGTCAACGAGCCCGAAGCCCAAGGCAAACACGTCGCTGCCGGCACCCCTCCCAAGGTCACCCTACGTGACCACCAACCCCTATCGGAGCAGGCACCTCAGTTATAGAAGGCCCTTACCCGAAGGCGCTACGCGCCACCTTTACCACCACCCTATCAAACTCGGGTCTGCTGGTGGACGTATCGAGCAAGGAGTGTTATCATCGCGACAAATCAGTCCTGTACCGTCTTGGCACGCAGGATCGGCAAGCAAGCACTCAGGTGGGTGTCGGGTTCGCGCGGTGAGTGCGTAGTATCCGCATGGGTTCGCGCGGTAGGTGATATTGTTCGGATGTGTCGTTGGAGGCCCGGATCGTCGTCTTGGAGGCGTTGAACGCTGAGTTGACCGCGACGAACAGCGAGTTGATGGTGACGATCGAGGCGTTGGGGGCCCGGATCGTCGAGTTGGAGGCCCGGCTCGAATCGAAGGATTCGGGGAACTCGTCGTTGCCGCCGTCGCGCGATGGGCGTGACCGTCGGGAACGCCGTGCGGCTGAGCGTGAGGCCCGCAAACAGGCCCGCGTGGATGCTGGCGGGGTGACCCGTGCGCCGGGGAAACAGCCCGGAGCGCCGGGTTCGACGTTGCAGCGCCGCACCGCGGATGAAGTGGTCCGCCATCGCCCCCGGTGTTGCCGGTCCTGTTCGGCAGACCTCGATGATGCCCCAACGGTTGGTGAGCAGCACCGCCAGGTTCTCGATATCCCCGAACCCCGGTTGATCGCCACTGATCATGTCGCCGAGCAACGCCGTTGCCGGTGCGGCACGATCACGACCGCGGCGTTCCCACCCGAAGCGGTCGCGCCGGTCTGTTGGGGGCCACGCGTCAAAGCGGTCGCCGTGTATCTGATGATCCGCCAACACATCCCCCTCGAGCGTGCCAGCGAAGCAATGGACGTGTTGTTCGCCGCGGCGGTGTCCGAAGGGTCGTTGGCCGCGTGGCCGCTCGACATCGCCGAACGCCTCGCACCGTTCCGTGCGGAACTGTTCACCCTGCTGAAAGCGGCTGCAGTGGTATGCGCGGATGAGACCCCGATCCGGGTCGGGACCGCCGGCGGTTACGTCCACACCGTCTCCACGGACACCTTGACGTTGGTCGCCTACCACGCTCGGCGAGGGATCGAAGCGGTCATCGAGATCGGGCTGCTCCCCAAGTTCCGCGGGACCATCATGCACGACGGCCTCTCCACCTACGACACCGCCGAGTTGGCTGAAGCCAGCCACGCGCAATGCCACGCCCACCTGGACCGCCACCTCAAAGATGTCGGGTCCTGGCATCGGACCAAACCATGGTGCGATGCCATGCGACGACTGTTCGTCGAGATCCACGCCGCTCACCGCGCTGCGGTCGCCGCCGACGACCGGGCAGTCGACCCCGGTATCGCCAACAGTCTGCGGGAACGTTACGACCAGATCATCAACCAGGCGTTCGAGATCCTCCCACCCGGGCCGCCACCACGACTGCGGAACCGTGGCCGTTGGACCCCGAAAGAACGCGACGCCTGGAACCTCGCCACCCGCTTCCGGACCGAACGACCCCAGATCCTCGCGTTGCTCGATGACACCCGAATACCTGCGACAAACAACAACGCGGAGAGGTCGCTGAGGATGTGCAAGCTCCACGACAAGATCGCCGGCCGGTTCACCAACCCGGCCAACGCCGAAGCCTTCTGCACGATCCGGTCCTACATCCAAACCGGCCACAAACACGCACGCGACACCCTCACCGACCTCGTCGCCGCCACCACCAGAACACCCTGGCTACCCACCGCCTGAGTGCTTACATCGGCAAGGAGGGGAAAATGGCTAACCGGTTCACGCGCCGGAGCATTCTGGAACGCCTCGCTGTCGGCGTTGGAGTTGTCGGACTCGGCACTGGAGTCGGCTGGGCAGGCTTTCCTAGCAAAGCTTCTGGGGCGGTGGTTTGCGGAAACTGGGTATTGTATGCCCGTTGCGGAGTCTACTATCAATGCGGACAAAAAAAGTGCTATTGTGAATACGAGAACAGGCGAATATGTTGCTTCGCTGCTCCCGGTCCTCCTGCGTGCTGGACCGAGACGCAGTACCTAGGGTACTACGAATATCCGTGCTAACGAGGTGATCGAATGAACGAGGAAGAGCACAACAGACTCAGCGAACGTGCCTTCGATATGGGGCCCCTTGGCGGACGGCCGTCCGACATTGAGTATCAGGTTGTTCCCCTATCGAAGACACGCCCGCTTGAGGGTGCCGGACGAGAGCTCCTGCAAGTCGAACTGAACGGCTATACCTGGACGGTGTTCACCATCGAGCAGGCGCGCGCTGCTGTGCCCGAGGACGGCTTGCTACACCTTCGGACGAAGGATGGGTGGAAGACGTTCGACCCGGGTGACATTCCTCCTGGGCACGGGCTTGCCATTGGTGTCCCTCCTCGGCCATACGATCCTAATGACCCGATGGACCGTCACTTGGCGGAGCAGAGCGGGCGAGATCCAAATCGTCCCGGGTAGCGGCCCGGCCTCGCAGTATTTGCCCGATTTCCCCAAGGAGTAATCGATGCGTGGGCCTCTTGCTGCTGCTTTTGTTGTCTCGGTAGTGCTTGGGTACAGCGGTGCCTTCAAGGTGGCCGCAGTCCACAGCTTTAGAGCAACTTGGATGTTCCGATCCCAGCTCGGAAGACGGCTCCTAGCCGTGTTACCGCCGGTCGAAATCGCGCTTGGTGCACTTGTTCCTTTCTATCGGGCGGCAAGGATCACTGCGGTCGGTCTTTTCGCTGTTTTGCTCATTGGGAGAGTGTTGCCTCGGCGTGCGATGTCCTCGCCGTGTAACTGTGGCGCACCGGGCCTATCTCGATTGCCGGCTAAGGCAGGGAATCTTTACGTGTTGGCACTCGCGGCCGCAGCAGGGCTAGCCAGCATCTCGTTCGAGCGTTCTAGTCCAATGTTGGGCGTCACTATTAGCATTCTCGCAACTTCTGCGGGCTTCACCGTTGGTTCGAAGGCGTGGGCGATTGGTGCAGCGAGATCGTAAGATCGGTAAGCCACGTGTGCGTAGGCGAACGGCTGAGATTGCTCTTCTGTCGGTCGACAACCTACGATCATCTTGGGGCCCTCTCACGAGGCGATTCGTCTCGCAAGACGGCGTTGTCGTGCTCGCCTGGGAAGGGCATGGCCTGAAGGTCGAGGACCATCGAGTCGTGAATCGCTACACTACGACCGCCTTGGTCGACCTCCTGGTCAGCGTACGCCAAGGAAGGACGGTCGTAATGCTCTATGAGTTTGTGGGAGATGCCACCTGGGCAGGAGCTCGTCGGATTGCGGATGCCACAAAGTGCCGCACTGTCGAGTTGTCGCCACGAACTTGGTGGACACCTTGGCCGTATCGGCGTCGTGTTCTCTGGGTTCGAAGGCGTCGAGTGAAGTGGGAGGAGGTTCTGACGGATGACACAGGATGATGTAGCTCAGGCTCTTGTTGAGGCCATGCAGATGGTCACCGGGACGAATTGGCCACGCCCTCAGCTCGCTGACCGCCTCGACAGCTACGGAATTGACAGCCTCAGCGCTTTGGAGGTCGTGATGCTGTGCGAGAGTCGGCTTCAAGTGTTTCTTGTCGATAGCGGTATCAACGGGCTCATTACTGTTGGCGACCTCGTGCAAGCCTTCCTCAGCGGCGAGCCATATCGATAGATCGGACAAGCGCGCCGTATCGTCGCTAGTCGGTGCGTCGCGAATTCAGTAAGGCGGTCGCTGACGTCGTAACCGGCCTGAATGTGGTCGAGCAGGAGGTTCCACCAACTAATGACGCCATCGACGATAGCTCGTCTGCACCTCGAGGACCTTCTTCGAAGCTCTCGGCTGAGCCCGCAGGGCCGGATCGTTGCCCGTTTCCTGCGTGCTGGCCTTGAGGAGGATGATGGCGTGATGACGACACATGCACCTTTCGCCGAACCCGCCATTCTCCTCATAGTAGCTCCGCCACGGTCGGGCTCTACATATCTGCTTCATTTGATGAGCCGGATATCGCACGTGGGTTATCTCAGGGGTTGGCATTGCGCTGGCACTCCTTCTCAGGCGCCCAGTCACAGGGTCGAGATACGTCGCGAGCACCGTCGCAACATGGACCGCCTTGTGCCCGCCTTACTCGAGCGACATCCCATAGCCGTCACTGGCCCGGAGGAACTCAACCAGTACTCAGCGCGCTTCGGCCTAAGTTTGGTGCATTTGGTTCTTTTTGGCTTCTCACCATTTGAGAATAACTTCTCCACCGCCGCCGGATATCGAAGCAACTCGTTCTGTCGTTCGCTCCAAGAGGAAGTCTTCGAGTCGAACGATGCTGTCGCCTACTATGTATTGAAGTGCCCACACCTTCACAGTCAGGTCAGTCTCGTTCGAGCGCTCTTCCCGAATGCGAAGACCGTGAGCATTGCGCGTGATATTGGGCATTCACTTGCTTCTTGGCGGGCGCTCGTCGAGGCGGTTCAGGGTCAAGTCCTCGCGTCTCCCGGCAGATTTGAGAGCGCTTGGGAGTCTCTTTTTATCCCCGACGTGCCCGCTGACATCATCATCCCTTGGCGGGATTTGGTGGACCGGCCAACATCGGTTGTTGCACAGCTGGATGAGGTCATGGGACACGGTCGAGCACTCGACCTGTCGTGTGTTGAGGAGTCCGTCGACTTAGTCGCTGCGGTGCGGCCCCGGCAGAAGGGAACGTAAAGATCCGGAGATGCTGGGTGGTCTTTCTGTCGAAATGGGACGCGTGCGTGATGACTCCTTTGCAATAAGGTTTGCTCGGCGGGCCAGTCGGCACCGCTCCCCAGCGCGGGCCTCGGGCGATGCGGGCATCGAGGGTGTCGAGCATCCCGGAGAGCTTCAACGCTCGTATAGCGGTGTCGAGTTGATGGGCGCGGCTCATGATCAGGCCACCTCTCCGTCGTCGCCCCCACGGAGCGAGCTCTCAGCTCCGAAGCATGCTCGGTATCCACCGTTCCGTGGTGGCCGCTGAAGCCGCCGACGCCGCCCGGTATCGCTCCGCGATCCGATCGTCGGTGTCGGCGCTGCCGTCGCGAGTGATGCTTGCTCCGTCGCGATTGGGATCGAGTCTGGCCGGAGGTCAGCAGCCGGTGGCGTCGCGGAGGCGTTGGCAGGCTTGGGCTTGCCGGTGCGGTTCGAGCTTGACGAGCCGACGACGGAAGGCGCTGCGAGGGACCGTGTGGATGTTGTCGAAATTGACGACACAGTCCGAAGGCAAGCCGTCGTGCTGTGCGGTCAGCTCGAGCTCGGAGACGAGTCCGCGTGTGGTGCGGGTGATCGCAGCCACGACGACGGCGCCGATGCGGTCCGCGACGGGATCGCGGGTGAGGACGAGCACTGGACGGTCGCCGCCCGGGGTGGCGGCGAACCAGATCTCACCGTGTTGCATCGGCCCAGTCCGACCAGTCTTCGGCGGGTCCCCACTCGGCGATCTGGCCGATCGCCGACTCATCGGTGGTCAACGGCTGTTCGGCCCAGGTGACGGCGTCGTGTTCGGAAGCAAGACGGGTGATGTGACGGTGAAGTGCCTCACGCAGCAATTCGGACTTGTCGATGCCGAGTTCGTCCGCCCACCGTTGCGCTTGTACCGCTTCGTCGTCCTCGACCCGGAAACTCAACATTGTCATACATGAAGCCTACATCGTATGACATCCGGTATCCACCGGTGGAGATCGTTCGGTCGGGCATGGTGTGGCGCTCGGTATCGGACCGAGGACTGTGCGGCGCGTTGATTCGGTCGGCGAGCGTCGAAGCCCCGTGCTTCGGGTTCAGCGTTGCCGGTACACGCTCGAGCGGTGGTCTATGCGGTGAACGATGACGAGGTGCTGAACCTCGTCGATCTCATAGACGACTCGATACGCGCCACGTCGAGCAGATCGCATATCTGCGAGTTCGCGTTGCAACGGTCCGCCCACCCGATGTGGGTTGTCGAGCAACGCTCCGAGCATGAACTCGACGATGGCGGCGGCAGTTCCCTCGGCCAACTTGTTCAGTTGACGTGCTGCCGGTGAGGTGACACGCAGCTCGTAGGGCGACTCGGCGTCACTCACTTCGAACGGTATCGGGCACGCAGTTCGTCGCCGGTGATGAAGTCCCCCGCCGCATGGGCGCGTCGGGACTCGTCCAGTTGCGCCATTGCCTCCGGGTCCGACAGCAACTCGAGCGTGTCCTCAAGTGACTGGAGTTCTGCAGGGCTGATCAACACCGCAGCGGGCCGACCGTTGCGCGTGACGACGATCCGGTCATGCGTGTGTTCGACACGGTCGATCATCTCGGAGAACTTCGACTTCACGTTGGCCAACGACAGCGTCACAGACATGACCATTATTGTAGTCACAAACCAGCGCGATGCGTCAAAGGCTTCCGGCCAGGAAGCGCTCGGTATCGAGCGTGTCGACCACCCGACTCCGACCGAAGCGTGCCGGTTCGGCGGCGCGCCATCGGGTGCTTCGGGCCAGCCGGCTGGAACGATGTATGGGAGTCCTGTGCGGCGAACACGCAACGGGAGCAGTGGTGTCCAATCGGGACATCCTCGAAAGACCGCGCGTCCGGGACCGGCACGAGAACTTCGACAGGGTGCCCGCACAACGCTGGCGAATACGGCGCCGGTTGCAGGTGGCATCGCGCCTCGCATTGGCCGTCCCTCCGTCCATACAGCGGCACGCCAGTGGCAACCGAGGCTGAAAACCAGAAGAGACACTCCGAAGAGTGCCTCTGACCTGGACTTTTATGAGCAGCCCCAACGGGATTCGAACCCGTGCCGCCACCTTGAGAGGGTGGTGTCCTAGGCCACTAGACGATGGGGCCGAGTAGCCAAAGCAATCTAGCAACCACCCGGGCACAGACCAACCGGGAAACGAGGACGGCCGGCCCGGAGGCCGGCCATCTGAGCTGGGGAGCAAGGAATCGAACCCTGAATAACAGAACCAGAATCTGCTGTGTTGCCTGTTACACCACTCCCCACGGAGCGGATCAGATGCTAGCGGGACGGCCGACCCGCCTCCACCCCGATCGGTGAGACGCGCCGGACCCCGAGCACCGGTGCCGACGTCAGCCGGTGACCCGCCACAACCGCCCGAAGCCGACGATCCGTCCGATCGCCACACCCACGGCCTCCTTGACCTCGCGGCGCAGCGAGGTGAAGCCGCGGACCGGGCTCGTGCGCGTCGGCGACGTGTAGGCGGTCATCCCGACCTCGCCGGCGATCAGCCTGCTGCGCAACGAGTGGTACGGATCGGTGACGATCAGCACCCGGCCCACTCCCCGCTCCCGCAGGAGGCCGGCGACGCCCTCGAGCGATTCCCAGGTGGAACGACCGCGATCCTCCTGGACGATCACCGCCGGAGGCACTCCCCGGGCGACGAGGTAGAGCGCCGAGGCCGCTGCCTCGGTGTAGCGGTCGGCCGGCTGTTTGCCTCCGGTGACGACGACGAGTGGCGCCAGGCCCTGTTGGTACAGGTCGGCCGCGTGGTCGAGACGGGCGGCCAACTGCGGTGACGGGCGTCCGTCGTACTGCGCGGCGCCGAGCACGACGATCGCATCGACCGCCCGGGCCTGGTCGGACCGCCCGACCCACCACACCTGCGCCAGGCACACCAGGAGGTAGCCGGTGACCAGGCCGAACCCGGTGAGGGCAGCGAGCAACGGACGCCTGCGCCGGCGTCGCCGACGAGCGCCGCGGCCCGCGGCGGGGGCGCCCTGCGGGGGCGTGGCATCGGCGACGCCGGGCGCGGCGGCGGTCGACGGCCCGGCCGGTTCGTTGGGGAACCCGAGGACGTCGCCGTCGTTCACCCGACGAGTTCCCAGTCGGCCAGCGTCCGCAGGCGGGCCACCGTCTCGTCGCGACCGAGGATGACCAACGCCTCGTACAGCGGCGGCCCGACCAGCCGGCCGGTGACGGCCAGGCGGACCGGGCTCTGCGACGGGCCGCGCTTCAGCCCGCGGCGGGCACCGATCTCCTCGACGACGGCCTTGAGCACCTCGGCCTCCCACGGACACCCGGCGAACTGGGCGATCACCTCGACCAGCACCGCCCGGGACGTCTCGTCGAGCGTCCTGGCCACTGCCTGTTCGTCGAGTTCGGGCTCATCGAGCATGATGAAGTCGACGGTGCCAGGGGCGTCGGCGAGCGTGACGGCACGCAGTTGCACGAGCGGGGCCATCCGCTCGAAGGAGACCTGGTTCCAACGGTGGCCCTGGTGCTCCCGGCGCCAGGCTTCGATCCACGGTTCACAGGCGGTGACGAACCCGGCGGCCGGCATCGCCCGGATGTACTCCCCGTTGAACGAGGCGAGCTTCTTGAGATCGAAGAAGGCCGGCGAGGCGACGACATCGGTCAGCGAGAACTCGGCGACGATCCGCTCCCAGGGCACGATCTCGGCATCGCCGGCCGGCGACCAGCCGAGCGTCATCAGGTAGTTGCGCATCGCCTCCATCACGAAGCCCTCGGCGCGGAACTGCTCGAGAGCCACCTTGTCCCGCCGCTTGGACAGCTTCTTGCGAGCCTCGTTGACCAGCACCGGGACATGCGCCCACACCGGGGGCTGCTCCCCGAGGGCCTGCCAGAGCAGCTGCTGCTTGGGCGTGTTGGGGAAGTGCTCCTCACCGCGCACCACGTGGGTGACGCGCTGGGAGATGTCGTCGACGACGTTGGCCAGCAGGAACAGCGGCGTGCCGTTGCCCCGGAGCACGACGAAGTCCTCCACCGACCCGTGATCGAAGGTGACCTCGCCGCGGATCAGGTCGGTGACCGTCGACGATCCATCGGGCATGCGGAAGCGCAGCGCCCGACCCGGCCCGGGGATCAGTCCCCTGTCGCGGCAATGGCGGTCGTAGCCGCTGTGCTCGTCGCCGTTGCGGGCGACGAGCGCGTCGCGCGTGCAGTCGCAGTAGTAGGCCGCACCCTGCTCGAACAGCTGGTGGGCGGCCGTCACGTGGGCCGCGGCGTTGTCGGATTGGTAGTACGGCCCCTCGAAGGCCGGATCGTCGTCGGAGATCCCGAGCCAGGCCAACGCGTCGAGGATGCCGTGGACCCACTCGGGCATGTTGCGCAGCTCGTCGGTGTCCTCGATGCGCAGCACGAAGGTGCCGCCGGACTGCTTGGCGAGGATCCAGTTGAACAGCGCCGACCGGGCGCTGCCGACATGGAACATTCCCGTCGGCGAGGGGGCGAAGCGGACACGCAGGCTGGACATCGTCCCTCCAGGCTAGAGGTCGGCCGTCACGCTCGTCGGCTGACGGCCGGGCGGGCGCGGACCATCGTGGTCATCGCTCCCCGCCGGGGCCGGCGGTCGCTCAGGCGGCGGCCGAGTACGGCAGCCAGTGGCCGGCCTCGAAGTCGTAGAGCTTGCACGCCCGCGTCGAGCGCAGGTAGGCCCGCGGCGACAGCCGTGACACCCGCACGGTGTCGGGAAAGGCGCTCAGGATCGCCGACGCGGCGCGGGGCAGTTGGTGGAAGGGGATGCGCGTGTCGACGTGGTGCGGGACGTGCACGAAGATGTTGTGGAACCAGAGGCGGTTGACGAGGCGGGGGATGCGCATGATCGTCGTCGACTCCATCTGCCCGTGGAACTGGGTCCACTCCTTGCGCGTCCACCACTTGATGTCGGGCGCCACGTGGTGGACGTAGACCGTCCAGCCGATGATGTGGATGAACAGCAGGAACGGCACCACGAACAGCTTGACCGGCACCCAGAACGCCGCCACCCACCCTCCGGTCAGCGCCCCGAGCACGACGCAGCCGGCGACGATGACGGCGAGCACCGAACCGAGGGTGATCTTGTCGCGCACGATGGCGTCGTGGCGCTTGCCGGGGGCGCTGAACCGCCACATCTTCTCCCACCAGACGGTGCGCAGGAAGTAGGCGCCCGAACCGATCGGCGACCACTCCAGCCGGTGGCGCAGCCGGGCCAGGCGCCCCATGGCGCCGTACTCGTCGGGGGTGGTCGGGTGCCACACGAAGTCGAAGCCCTGCCGGGTGGTGTAGCCGTGGTGGATGCGGTTGTGCCCGAGATCCCAGGCCGCCTCGACGTGGGCGCTGGGCACCATGCACACCTGGGCCAGGATGCGCCCGACGCGACGCGATTCGACGAGTGCGCCGTGGGACGCGTCATGACCGAGCACGAACAGTCCCGCGACCCCGAGACCGGCCAGCGGCCACAGCACGAGCAACGCCCACCAGCGATCGGTGAGGGCCAGCCCGACGACCGGGGCCAGATACATCACCACGGCGAGCACCAACGACGGCACGGCCCGTGATGCCGGGCGGGCGTAGCAGTCCTCGGGAATCACCTCGCGGACGTCATTGAGCGAATTGGTGCGGGTTTGCGTGGGGGAGGACGTGCTCATCGATCGTCAGTCTACGCTGCCTACCTACCGGGCGGTAGGGGCTTTCGCCACACATCGGATCGCCACCGAGGCGCCCCCTGCGCCGGCTTCACGGTGAACGGCACCTCGACATTCGCTCCGGAGTGACGGTCAGGCGTCGGAGCGGGTCGAGGTGGTCGACAGCACGAGGTTGCGGAGCTGGCGCAGGGCGACCGACAGCGTGGTCAAGTCGAACGTGCCGACCCGTCGGATCTCGGAGAAGATGCTGCCGGCACGCTCGACGGCCTTGGCCTGCGAGGTGGCCCACGCGGCGGCATCGCCACCATGGGCGACGACATCGGCGGTGAGATCGGCGAGGGCCGACAGCAGGTCGTCGCGCATCGCCGCCCGGGCATGGGTCTGCCAGCGGTCGGCCCACGGCAGGGCGCCGATCGCATTCCACAGCCAGGTCACGTCGAGCGCCTCGACGAGCTGCCAGTAGGCCTCGGCCGCATCGGTGACCGTCGTTCCGTGGGTCTCGGCCAGTTCGACGACGTCGAAGGCCGTGTGCATCAGCGGCCAGATCGCCGACTGCTCGGCCAGCGCCGAGGGCACGCCGGCGACGATCCGCTCGGCGGCCAGCGCCTGGGTCTGCTCGGCCAGCGGGCCCCGGACGATCGGGGTCAGCTCGGCGAGCAACACCTGCACCCCCGGGCGCAGGGCGGCCACGGTCGCCGCCAGGGCCAGCGGGGGGCGCCGGTGGCGCAGCAACCACATCACGGCCCGCTCGGCCATCCGCCGGGCCTCCATGTAGAGCCCGAGTTGTACGGTGAGGCCGACCTCGTGGCCGAGGCCCTCGATCGTCGCCCAGATCGCCGGCAGGCCGAAGATGTCGCGGGCGGCCACCCAGGCGCGCATCACGTCGCCGACCACCGCGCCGGTCTCCTCGGTCATCCGGTGATCGAAGGTGATCCCCGACAGGTTGACCATCTGGTTGACGACGCATGTGAGCGTGATCTCGGCGCGCAGCGGGTGGTCCAGCAGCTCGGCGGGGAACCGGTCGCGGATCGCCGACGGGAAGTAGGCGAGCAGGTCGGGCTCGAAGTAGGCGTCGAGCCCGGCGTCGCGCACCTCCTCGATCTCGGCGATGTCGGCGTTCTTGGTGTAGGCGAGCAGCACGGCGAACTCGGGCGTGGTCAACCCTCCCCCGGCGGCCTGCCGTTCGGCGAGCTGCTTGTCGGTGGGCAGGAACTCGATCGCCCGGTTGAGCCAACCCTCGACCTCGAGCTGGTGGATGTAGCGGGCGTGCACGTTGACCATCGGCGCGGCCTGGGTGCGGGCGATGGCCAGCGCCAGGGTCTGGGCCTCGTTGTCGGCGAGGACGAGTCGTCCGACCTCGTCGGTCATCTCCTCGAGCAGCTCGTTGCGCTGCTTGAGCGTCATGTCGCCGCCGGCGACCATCTGGTTGAGCAGGATCTTGATGTTCACCTCGTGGTCGGAGCAGTCGACACCCGCCGAGTTGTCGATCGCGTCGGTGTAGATCAGTCCGCCGGCCAGGGCGTACTCGACCCGGCCCCGCTGGGTGAAGCCGAGGTTGCCGCCCTCGCCGACCATCCGACAGCGCAGCTGGCCACCGTCGATCCGCAAGCCGTCGTTGGCCCGGTCGCCGACGTCGGCGTGGCTCTCGGCCGAGGCCTTGACGTAGGTGCCGATCCCGCCGTTCCAGAGCAGGTCGACGGGGGCCCGCAGGATCGCCGAGATCAGCTCCGTCGGGGCCAGCGCCCGGGCGTCGATCCCGAGCACCGCCCGCGCCTGGTCGGACAGCTCGATGACCTTTGCCGAGCGCGAGAACACCCCGCCGCCGGCGGAGATCGATGTCGTGTCGTAGTCCGCCCAGCTCGATCGGGGCAGGACGAACAGCCGCTTGCGCTCGGCGAACGCCTGCGCCGGATCGGGATCCGGATCGATGAACACGTGACGGTGATCGAAGGCGGCGATGAGCTTGAGATGGGCCGACGAGAGCATCCCGTTGCCGAACACGTCACCGCTCATGTCACCGATCCCGACGACGGTCAGCGGATCGGTGTCGGCGTTGCGGCCGAGCACGCGGGCATGACGGCGCACGCTCTCCCAGGCACCGCGGGCCGTGATCCCCATCGCCTTGTGGTCGTAGCCGACGCTGCCGCCCGAGGCGAACGCGTCGCCCAGCCAGAAGGCGTAGCGGGCCGACAGCTCGTTGGCGATGTCGGAGAACGTGGCCGTGCCCTTGTCGGCAGCGACGACGAGGTATGCGTCGTCGTCGTCGTAGCGGACCACCTGGGGCGGCGGGACGACCGCCCCGCCGACGATGTTGTCGGTCACGTCGAGCAGACCGGACACGAAGATGCGGTAGCACTCCACGACCTCGGCACGCAGCGCGTCACCATCGGTCGGCGGGCGCTTGACCACGAACCCGCCCTTGGCCCCGACGGGCACGATCAGCGCGTTCTTGACCATCTGGGCCTTCATCAGCCCGAGCACCTCGGTGCGGAAGTCCTCCCGGCGGTCGCTCCAGCGCAGACCGCCACGGGCGACCCGGCCGCCGCGCAGGTGCACCCCCTCGACCCGCGGCGAGTAGACCCAGATCTCGAACATCGGGCGGGGAAGCGGCAGGTCCGGAATCATCGTCGGATCGAGCTTGAACGCCACCGAACTGCGGTACGGCCCGGTTGCGGACTCGAGGCTGGTGTGGTCGGGCGACCGGTACGCGTTGGTCCGCAGTGTCGCCTCGACGAGGCCGAGCATCGCCCGGCCGATGCGGTCCTCGTCCAGGTTCGGCACGGCGTCGAGCGCCTGGGCGAGGTTCGCCCGCACCGCCGCGACGGCGGCAGTCCGGTCACCGCTGCGGTGGGGGTCGAAGCGGGCGGCGAACAACTCGGCGAGCATCTGGGCGATCGCCGGATAGGTGGCCAGCGCCGACTCCACCGCCTGTTGGCTGAACGGGAAACCGGTCTGGCGCAGGTACTTGGCGTACGCCCGCAGGATCGTGACCTGCCGGCCGCTCAGACCGGCGACGAGCACCAGGCGGTTGAAACCGTCGTTGTCGATCTCGCCGCGGAACAACGCCTCGAAGGTGCTGCGCAGCTCGTCGCCGCGTTCCTCGCTGAGCTCGACACCCTCGGGCAGCCGTACCCCGATGTCATAGGCCCAGGCGCGCTGGTCGCCGGCGAGGCGGAACTCGAAGGGACGCTCGTCGACGACGGCCACCCCGAGGTTCTCGAGCAGCGGCAGCACCGACGACAGCGTGACCGGCTCACCGGCGCGGTAGACCTTGAAGCGCCGCTCGGCCGGAGGGTCCTCGACCCGACGCTGGATCGCGGTGTCGAACGACGTCGCACTCAGGCCCACGAGCCTGGCCAGATCGCTGACCGCGATACGCGGGTCGGTGACGGCCTGGTAGTCGGCCGGCACGATCCCACCCACGGCGTTGAGCAGTTCGCGGGCCCGCTGCTCGCCGTACCCGGCGGTCAGCTCCCGCTCCAGGCGATCCGTCCACCGTGTGGTCAACGCGTCGATGCGGGCCTCGAGATCGTCGCGGCTGGGCAACGGCTCGCCACCCGAGGCCCGGCGCACCACGACGTGGATGCGGGCGAGGGCTGAGGCCCCGACCGACGTGTCGTGCTCCACCTGGTCACCACCGAACGCCTCGCGGACCGCCTCGGCGACGACACCGGCGGTGTCGCCCGAGAAGCGGTTGCGGGGCAGGTAGATCAGGCAGCTCACGTACCGTCCACCGGGCTCGACGACCGGGATGACGCGCACGATCTGGCGCTCGTTGATCCCCACGATCACCGACACCACCTCGAGCAGCTCCCCGATGCCGATCTCGATCAGCAGGTCGCGGGGCAGCGATTCGAGCGCGCCGCGCAGTGCCCGGCCGGAATGGCTCTCGGGCGGGAACTCCGAGCGCGAGAGCACCGCGTCGACCTTGTCGCGCATCCACGGCGTGTCGGTGACGCTCTCGCGGTAGGCGGCGGCCGAGAAGAGCCCGAGGATCCGCTCCTCGGCGATCACCCGACCGGCATCGTCGACCCGACGGATCGCCACGCACGTCATTCGTGCCGGCCGGTGGACGGTGCTCCGCCGATCGCTGCGGCTGATGGCGATCAGCTCGTTACCCGGCACCATCGGCGGGTCGACCAGCGAGGTCTGGCGGCACAGCCCGAGCGCGCCCGATTCGTCCATGTGGAGGACGCCGTCCGCGGCGACGTCGTACCGGGCGACACCGAGGAAGACGAAGCGGCGGCGGGTCATCCAGGTCAGGAACTCGACCAGCGGCGCGGCATCGGACGACCGGGGACCGACCTCGAGTTCGTGGGCGACGGCGAGCACCCGGGCCCGCATCGCGTCGACGTCGTCGACGGCCTGGCGCACGTCGGCGAGCGCCCGGTGCAACTCGGCTCCCAGTGTGCGGGCGACGGCGGACGGGCACCGATCGACCTCGAACAGCATCCACGCCTCGACACGCCCGCCGACCTCGGGGAACCCGGCGAGCTCGCCGGCCGCCGTCCGGCTGACGTCGAGCATCGGGTGGATCGTCAGGTGGATGCCCAGGGTGTGGCGGGCGAGCACCATTCGAACGGAATCGACGAGGAAGGGCATGTCGTCGGTCACGATCATCACGACGGTGTGGGCCGACTGCCAGCCGTCGGAGCCGACGGTCGGGTTGACGATCGAGACGGCCGGCTGACCAGCGGCCCGCAGTTGACCCAATCGGAAGTGACTGATCGCCGCGCCGTAGAGATCGGCAGCCGATCGGCGCGTCAGGTCGACTGGATCGCAGTCCTCCAGATACAGGGTGATGAACTCGCGACCGAGTTCACGCAGCACCGGGTCCAGCCGTTCGCCGGCCAGAGCGGCCACCCGCTGGACGGCTTGCGTCCCGTGTGCATCCGTGGACATTCGAGTGGCCTCCCGTTTCAAGGGTGCGACGTCGTTGGCGCGCCCTCGTCGGGGACCGAGCGTACTGTCCGGTGTCGCCCTCGGCCCGCGCCACCGGGCCGGTATCGTCGGGGAGGTGAGCTCCCCGTCCGTCGGTGCCAACCTGCGCGATGCCCATACCGGCCACCGTTCCGTCGCCGGGGGTCTGGCCCGCGCCGCGGTCTTCGGCGTCAGCGACGGTCTGGTCTCCAACGTGTCGCTGGTCATCGGCTTCGCCGGCTCCGGCGTGGCTGCCTCGGTCGTCCGTCTCGCCGGTCTCGCCGGAGCGGTGTCCGGCGCGGTGAGCATGGCCGCCGGCGAGTGGGTGTCGATCTCGGCGCAGAACGAGATGGTCAACCGCGAGCTCGAGGTCGAGCGGCGCGAGATCGCCCGTAACCCGCGTTCGGAGACGGTCGAACTGACTGCGATCTACGAGGGCCACGGGATGTCGCACGACGTCGCTCGCGAGGCCGCCCACGAGGTGATGCGGTCCCCCGAGGGCGCCCTGTCCGTCCACGTCCGTGAGGAGCTCGGGGTCGATCCGCATTCGCTGGGCTCCCCGTGGTCGGCGGCCTGGCTGTCGCTGGTCTGCTTCCTCGTCGGCGCGTTGGCGCCCGTCGTACCGTGGATGATCGGGTCGGGGTCGGGCGCCAAGATCGCCTCGGTGGTCATCGGCGTGGTCGCCGCCGCCGTCGTCGGGGCGGGCATCGGCATGGTCGCCGAACGCTCGATCGCCCGGTCGACGATCCGCCAGGTCGTCATCCTGTTGATCGCCTGCGGCATCACCTACCTGGTGGGCAGCGCTCTCGGCGTCGGCGTCTCCTGACGCCCGCCCACCAGGCGGCCGGCCACTGCGGCCGGCCGGCGGTTGGGCTACCTTCGCCGCATGGCTCTCAACGTCCTCGGCACCGAACTGGTGGAGTGCTGCACGTCCCCGATGACCGGCTTCTACCGTGACGGCTACTGCCACACCGGGTCGGAGGACGTCGGCGTCCACACGGTCTGCGTCGAGATGACCGAGGAGTTCCTCCGCTTCTCCGTGGCCACGGGGAACGACCTGATCACGCCGATGCCCCAGTTCGGGTTCCCCGGCCTCCAGCCCGGCGACCACTGGTGCGTGTGCGCCGCCCGTTGGAAGGAGGCCTTCGACGCCGGATCCGCCGCCCCGGTGCGGCTCGAGTCGTGCCACCAGTACTCGCTCGAGTTCGTCACGATGGCCGAGCTGCGCGCCCACGCCCAGGCATGACGACGACGCCGTCCCACGGCCTGCTCGAGGGTTCCATCGCCGTGGTCACCGGCGGTGCGGCGGGCATCGGCGGCGGGATCTCCCGGCGGCTGGCCGCCCACGGGGCGACGGTCGTGATCAACGATCACGACGAGACGATGCTCACCGCAGCGATCGACGCGATCACAACGGACGGCGGCCGGGCGATCGCCGCTCCGGGCGACATCCGCGACCTGGCGACCGTCGAGGCGGTGGCCGCCGTCGCCCGCTCCGTCGACGGCGGGCGAGTCGATGTCCTGGTCAACAACGTCGGCGACTACCGGCCCGCCGGCAGATTCCTGGCCACTTCCGACGAGCAGTGGGATGCGCTCTACGCCGTCAACCTCCAGCACGTCTTTCGGATGTGCCGGGCGATCGCGCCGGCGATGATCGACGCCGGGCGCGGTTCGATCGTCAACGTCTCGACCGTCGAGGCGTTCCGCGGCATCCCGAACAACGCCGTCTACTCGGCGTTCAACGCCGGCGTCAACGCCTTCACCCGCAGCCTCGCCGTCGAGCTCGGGTGCCACGGGGTTCGGGTGAACGCCATCGCCCCGGATCTCGCCGACACCCTCCAGACCCCGGTCGCGGCGATGCTGCGCGGGCGCGATCCGGAGATGATCCGTCACTGGATGCCGCTCGGGCGCTGGGGCGAACCCGACGACTACGGCGACGTCGTCGTGTTCCTGGCCAGCGATCTGGCGCGGATGGTCACCGGCCACGTCGTCCCGGTGGACGGCGGCACGCTGGCCGCCGGCGGCTGGTACCTGCGCCGCGACGGCAAGGGCTGGACCAACCTCCCCGACTCGCCCTGACAGGCCGCTGCGGGGTTCAGCGGCGGTGGAACGCCGGGCTGGTCGCGTCGGGTGGTATCTCGACCAGCGGGACGCGGACCTCGTCGAGCGTCGGGCCGACCCGCTCGGCGAGTGGGGCCAGCTTGTCCAGATCGAAGCCGTAGACCCCGGCGATGTTCTCCGAGAGCATCATCCGCAGCTCCCGCTCCGGCGTGTCGTGGAACGACCGACGGAGGTGTTCGCGGGTGTACGGCCAGCACGCCTCGTGGTGCGGGTAGTCGCTCCCCCACATCAGTTTGTGGGCACCGATCGTCTTCCACGTCTCGGCCTCCGAGGGCGCCGGGAAGCTCATCCCCAGCCAGACGTTGCGATCGACGTAGAAGCTCGGCTTCTCGGCCAACCGCGCCTCGACGGGCATGCCCATCTCGCCGATCCGACCGTGCTGCATCTGGGCGTGGAACGAGTCCCACTGCTCGATCAGCGGCGGCAGCCACGACGCGCCGATCTCGGTGAGCACGAACTTGAGCGTCGGGAAACGCTCGAACACGCCCGAGAGCACAAGTGCCGTGAGCGCCCGGCGCGAGTAGAACTGGGTCTCGGCCATCCACATCAGCATCGACGCCGGGTGCTTGCCATAGTTCGGGGCGCCGCCGCCCGAGTGGTGGTTGACGACGAGGCCGAGCTCCGCGCAGGTGCGCCACAGCGGGTCGTAGTAGGCGGAGTAGAGCGGCTCGATGTCGGGGCGGTCGGGCGGCGCCCCGGGAATGAGCACCCCGCCACGCAGCCCGTGCTCGGCGATCCACACCGCATCGGCGACGGCGTCGTCGATGTCGTTGAGGAAGACCTGGCCGATCCCGGCCCGACGATCGGGCTCCTCGGCGCACCAGTCGGCCAGCCAGCGGTTGTGGGCGCGGATCCCGACGAGGCGCAACGGGTAGTCGGCCGCCGTCGGCTGGGGGGCGATGTGCTGGGCCGTGGGGAAGAACGGCGGGACCGTGTTGGGGAACACGACCTCGCCCACCTGCCCGTCGGCCTCGAGGTCGCGCATCCGCCGGGCGCTGTCCCAGTTGCGCGATCGACCGTCGTCCTGCAGATCCCGGAACGGGTTCTTGTACTTCCCTCGCCAGGCATCGAACTGGTCGAGGTACTCGGACTCGAGGTACGAGCGGTAGGTCTCGTGATTGGCCCCAGCGTGGCAGTCGGCCGAGATGAGGGTGAGGTGTTGTGCCATGGGGTCTCCTCCGTCTCCGCCAGCCTAACGACGACGATCGCCGACGGCGGAGCGATGTCCGCTGACCTACGGCAGTCCCTACCGCAAGGGCCCGAGGTTCAGCGGCCCATCCCGACGACGAGGCCGGCGAGCGCGGCGTGATAGGTGACCATCACCGCCAGTGGTCCCCAGCGCAGCGGGCGCACGAAACGGTTCCAGGCCAGCACGGAGTCGGAGGCGACGAACATCACCGCGCCGAACGTCAGCCACGACCGGCCCGTGAGCGCCATCACCACGGCCATTGCCGAGATGACGACGAGGTAGGCGACGACCGCGGCGGCGAGTGACCCGCTCGATCGGACGATACGCGGCGCAACCATGCCGAGCACCGCCGTGAGCACGACCAGGGTGGCGATCAGCCGATCGGCGGTCACCCCGATGACCAGTCCCCCGACGCCGAACGCCACGTGTCCGATGAGGAAGGCGACAAGGCCGCCGATGAACCGGTCGACCTGGTCGAGCAGGGCGACGTCGCCGACCAGGCAGGCGACGAGCGCGCCGACGAACCACCAGCGCACGCCCTGGGGCCGCGCCGGACCCACGACGGCAGCGACCACCAGCAGGCTCGTGACCAGCACCTTGCTCACCGCCTGCAGACGGGGCAGGTCACGCGTCCGGGTCATCCAGTTGGCGACGGCGGCCACCGCGGCCCACCCCAGACAGATCCCGAAGGCCATCGATTCCCTCCCCGCCGCCCCGGCGGGCCGACGCGGCGAATCTACTGGTCGACGAGGCGGCCGTGTTCGAGGCGGAGCACCTGGTCGGCGCGCTCGAATGCCACCTCACGGTGCGAGACGGCCAGCACGGTCATGCCGGCCGCCGCCAGGTTCCGCCACAGCTGGAGTTCGGTCTCGACGTCGAGGGCGCTCGACAGATCGTCGAGCACGACCAGCTCGGGTGAGTGGATCAGCGCCCGGGCCGTGGCCACTCGCTGGCGCTGCCCACCGGACAGCCGCAGCCCGCGTGGGCCGATCATCGTCGCCGACCCGTTCGCCATCCCGGCGACGTCGACGTCGACGACGGCCGCCCGCAGGGCCGCGGCCAGCGAGCCGGCGGGCAGCACACCCGTCTCGATCGTCCCGAGGGCGACGTTGTCGGCGAGGGAGTCGGAGATCAGCTGGGGCACCTGCGGGAGGAATGCCGCGTTCGGCGGGACGAGGAACGCGGCGCGATCGTCGAGCACCCGGCCGTTCCAGCGCACCTCGCCGCTGGTCGACGCCTGGTAGGCCAGCCCGAGGAGGGCCCGCAGCATCGTGCTCTTCCCCGAACCGATCGGCCCGGTGACGACGGTGAAGCTGCCCCGCACGATCGTGAAGCCGACGCCGGTGACGGCGGCGCGACCCTCGTAGCCGGCCGTCAGATCGACGACCTCGAGGGATTCGAGCGGCACCCGCTCCACGACCACGGGGTCGGGGCGGGCGCGCACCGACCTCGGGCCGACGGGCAGCGACCGCGCGACGACGAGGTTGGCGACGTCCCCGTCGGCGACGAGCGGGCTCATCCGTCCGAAGGCCACCTCGGCCTGCTTGCGACGGGCCAGCAACCGGCCGGTCATCCGCGGCAGGAAGCTCAGCCAGCCGAGGTAGGCGGTGAAGACCGCCAGTTCGCCGACGGCGAACCGACCCGACGCCATCGCCGAGGCGGTCACGAGCAGTACCAGGCCGAGCCCGATGTCGGCTGCCCCGTTGCTGAACGCCTGGACGCCCTCCTCCAGCACCCGGTCGCGCACCGCGGTGTGCCGACGTTGGTCGACGAGCAGCCGCAGGCGCTCGAGCGCCCGCGGCGCCGCGTCGTTGACCTTGACCGTCGTCACCGACGTCATCAGATCGCCGAGCAACGCGCTGACCTGCCCCGTCGCCGCCCGATCGGCGGCCCGGAAGCGCTTGATCCGTCCGTCGAGGGCACGGGTCGCCAGGGCCACCCCGCCGAGTGGGACGACCAGCACGGCAGCGGCGCGCCCGTCGACCCGGCCGAGCACGAAGCCGGCGAAGACCGTGAAGACGAGGCCGGCGGTGATGTCGACCCAGCCGTCGATGAACATCGCCACGTCCTCGACGTCGTCGCGGAAGTGGGTGATCGCCTCACCGGCCGAGCCGACGGGCCGACCGGCTTCGCGTCCGCCACTGGCCATCTGGGCGGCGAGCAGGTTGGCGCGCAGGAACGTCTGCATCGCCACCCAGACCTCGGTCCAGACCAGCGCCCCCCAGTGGATGGAAGCCATGCGGAACACCTCGTTCACCGCAACGGCCGCGGCGAGGACCATCACCCGGCGCGTGTCACCGTCGCGCAATGCGCCGAATCCCTGGCCGAGGAGCCACCCGCTGAGCACGGGAAACGTGAAGAAGGCGACGAACAACGCCAATCCGAGAACGAAACGCCGCCGTTCGTGGCCGGCGACGCGCAGGGCCAGGCGCCAGAGGCTCATCGCCCCACCCCGACGATCTCGGGCTCGCCGACCGGTCCCTCGTCGGCGACGGGCCGAGCGTCGTGACCATCGAGGTCGTCGCCTGGGTCCAGATCGTCGACGGTCGCTTCCGTCCCGTCATCGAGCGCCAGCTCCAGCAGCCGGGCGAACCGGCTGGTGGCGTCGGCGGCCAGTTCCCGGCGATCGCCGTACTCGGCGACGCGGCCCGAGTCGAACACGATGATGTCGTCGGCCCGCCGGAGGGTCGACAACCGGTGGGCGATGATCAGCGTCGTGCACCCGGCGGTGAGCGCGGTCACCGCGGCGTCGAGCTTCGCCTCGGTCTCGGGATCGACGCGGGCGGTCGGCTCGTCGAGCACGATCAGGTCGGGGCGGCGCAGCCAGACACGGGCGAGCGAGAGCAGTTGGGCCTCGCCGGCCGACAGCCCCTCACCAGACGGTCCGAGCGGCCGGTGGATGTCGTCGGCAACCCTGGTCAGGCCGGCGCGCCGCAAGGCGTCGGCGACCTCGGCATCGGTCGGGCCCCGATCGAACAGCGTGACGTTGTCCCGGATCGTTCCGGCGAACAGCTCGACCTCCTGGGGGATCATCGCCACCCGGCGGCGCAGTTCGGCGAGCGGGATGTCGGCGATCGGCACCCCGCCGAGACGGACGGTGCCGTGCGTGGCCTCGACGAGGCGCATCACCAGGCGGGAGAAGGTGGTCTTTCCGCTGCCCGTGCGACCCACCACACCGACCCGGCGCCCTGGGCGGACCTCGATGGTGACGTCGCGCAGCACCGGTTGGCCGTCGCCGTAGTCGAACGAGACGCCCTCGAAGCCGACGCCGAACGCTCCCGGGGGTGGGCTGAGCGTGCCCTCGTCGAGGATGTCGGCCTCGATCGCCATCAGGTCCATCACCCGGACCATTGCGCCGTTCGCCTTCTGCACGGTCTCGAGCTCGTGGACGAAGTCCTCCAGTGGCCGGCTGATCAGCTGGACGTACTGGAAGAGGAGGAAGGCCGTGCCGATCGAGATCGTGCCGCGGGCGACGAGCAGCCCGCTGGCGGCGAGCGTCACCGCCGATCCGGCCCCCACCGAGCCCTGCACGATCCACCACAGGCGCAGGAACGCCCTCTCGCGGCGCAACGCGCTGCCTACGACAGCGGCGCTGTCCTCGACGAACCGCCAGACGGCATGAGCGCCTGCACCGTTCGCCCGCAGGTCCTCCGAGGCGGTGAGGCGCTCCTCGATGCCGCCGTAGAGCCGGGCGTAGCTGCCCATCTCGTCGGACGCCTCGGCGACCGCCCGGTGCCGCCCGGCGATCACGAGGCGTACGGCGACGGCGAGGTAGGCCGCCGCCCCGACGGCCAACCGCCAGTCGACGACGGCGAGCACCCCGACGATGCCGACGACGGTGAACAGCGCACTCGCCGCCCGCGGCACGACCCGGCCGAGGAAGTCGGAGACCGAGGTGACGTCACCGTCGACGCGCTGGATCAGCTCGCCCGGGGTGTGGCGGCGATGGAACTCGTGATCGAGGCCGAGCACGTGTCCGGCCATGTCCATCCGGATCTTGTTCGTCGTCCGCCATGCCGTGACCGTGGCGAACCAGGCGACCACGACGGCGCACAGCTGCGCGCCGAGAGCCACGGCGAGGAAGACGAGGGCGTAGCGCACCAGGACGGTGCCGGTCGTGCCCGCCGTCGCCCGATCGACGATCGCCCGCACGATCAACGGCCCGATCAGCCCGAACGCCGATCCCACGGCGAGCAGCGCCCCGAGGCCGGCCCATCGCCCCGCGTCGGGGCGCAGCAGACCGGCCAGGGCGCGCCATCGAGAGGTTGTCGGGACCGGCATCGACACAGTCTCGTCGGCCCTGCCCCGGCCCGCAGAACGAATATTCCGCCGTGCCGCCGGCTGGGAACGTCGGCCACGTGGCGACATCGCCGAAGCGTGCGCTCGGCGGCACGGTACGGTGACGTCCCGATGCACGGCACGACTCCGGTGAGCTCCGACGTCTACTACTCGGGCACCTACTGGAACGCCCGCGCCGAGGTCGTCGCCTACATGAACGAGTTGGCGACGGGGGACGCGGCGACCCACTGGTGGCAGGATCTCCTCGCCTGGCGAGGCCGCCCGTTCAAACGGGCGCTGGCGATCAACTGCGGCAACGGATGGGTCGAGCGCGACCTGATCGGCCAGGGGGTCGTCGAGTCGGCGATCGGCATCGACATCAGCGCCGAGCTCTTGGCCGAGGCACGCGGCGAGGCCGCCCGGCACGGCATGCCGATCGACTACCTGCAGGTCGACATCAACACGTTCGACTTCGGCCTCGACCAACCGGGTGTCGGCATGTCGGCGCTCGACGGCGTCGATCTGGTGATCAACTTCGCCGCCGCCCACCACATCGCCCACATCGACCGGGTGTTCCGCCACATCGCCCGCCTGCTCGGCCCCGAAGGGGCGTTCGTCTCCTACGACTACGTCGGATCCCACCGCAACCTGTACCCCACCGCACACTGGGAGGCCATCTGGCAGGCCAACGAGTCGCTGCCGTTGGAGTTCCGCCGCGCCCTGCACTACGCCCACCTGCCGGCGATCCTCGCCGGCGACCCCACCGAGGCGATCCATTCCGAACTGATCGTGTCGACCATGCGGCGCTACTTCGACCTGCCGGTCGAACGGTACCTGGGCGGGGCCGTGGCCTACGAGGTGCTCTCGTTCAATCCCCCGTTCCACGACCCGGCGCGCCACACCGGCGCGCTCGTCGAGCAGATCCTGGCCGCCGACCGCGCCTACCGCGACCGCGACCCGGCCGCCAACAGCCTCTTCGCCTATCTGATCGCCGTGCCCCGCCCCACCCCCGACGCCGGCCAACTGGCCGAGTGGTCACGCCTCGAGCACCAGCGCGAGACGGCCGTCGGGGCCGCCGGCGGGCGCTACTACCCGCCGACGATGGTCGAGGCGCTCTACGACCGGATCTACGCACTGGAGACCGAGAGCGCCCAGCGGGCCGAGGCGCTGCGACGGCTGCAGGCGATCAGTCCCTGGCGGCTCGTCGCCCGCCGGGCGCCCGGCGCGGCATTGCTGGCCCGCTGGGCGCGCCGGTGGCGGACGTAGCCGACGACCCCGGTCAGGGATGGAAGCGGGCGGGTGCCAGCATCTCCTCGGTCACCCCGCGGGCGATCACGTCCTCGGGAAACCGGCCCGCCGTGATCAGTCCGGCCATCGAGGCGGCCATCGCCGGCGACGTCTCGATCCCCCATCCGCCCTGGCCGCACAGCCACCACAGCCCGGGGATCTCGGGGTCGGGCCCGTTGACGGGTGTCCGGTCGGGGGCGAAGGTCCGCAACCCCGCCCACGATGTCTTCAGTGACCGCAGCCCGAGCGTCGTGGTGCGATTGACCTCATCGATCACGAGGGCGACGTCGATCTCCTCCGGGCGGGCGTCGCACGGCTCGCTGGGGTGCTCGTCGGCCGGCGAGCACTGGATGTTCGGTCCCTCCGGTTGCCAGTAGTACTTCTCGGCGACGTCGGAGACGTGGGCGCCGAACGGCTCGACCACGGCAGTCGTCGGACACACCGCCATCGTGCGGCGCCTGGGCTGCAGGCCGAGCGGGCGGGCGCCTGCCCGAGCGCCGAGCACATCGGTCCACGCCCCGGCGGCGAGCACGACGTCGCCGGCCGAAACCGTCCGCCCAGTGTTCGAGGTGACGTCGAAGCCCCCCGAACGGCGGTCGATGGCCACGACGTCGTACCACTTCTCGATCTGTGCCCCGGCCTCGATCCCGCCGCGTACCCAGCCCTGATGGAGCGACATCACGTCGATGCTGCACGCCCCGCGCTCGAGGCACGCAGCGGCGAACACCTCGGGTCGCAGGTGGGGGCAGACCTCCAACGCGCCCTCGACCCCGACGTCCTCGACCAGTGGTGTGGCGGCGACCATGTCGGCCACGATCTGCACGGCGGGCGGCTCGGCGACGAACAGCGACAGGCGGGGCGTGAGGATCTCGGAGGTGTCGAGCATCGTCGGCGCGGCCTCGAGGAAGGCGCGGCTGGCCGACAACAGGCCGCGCACGATCGGCGGGCCGTAGCTCTCGAGGAACAACGCGGCCGACCTGCCGGTCGTGTGGTACGCCAGTTGACCCTCCCGCTCGACGAGCAGCACCCTGCGGCCCGCCCTGGCCAGTTCGTAGGTGACGGACACGCCGGCGATCCCGCCGCCGACGACCACGGTGTCGAAGTTCGGTGCAGGCACGTCCCCCAACGTAACCGGCCCGAACGTGACTCCCGGGCAGGCTGTCGGCGGCGTCGGCTGCTTACACCCCGAGCAGTTCCTTCCAGCGGGGTGGGAAGGCCGCCTCGACCTGCTGCGGGGTCATCAGCAGGGTCGCCTCGGGCACCTGGTCGGCGATCGCCCTCGCCTCGGCGTAGTGGTGCGTCACGTTGGCCACGCCTTCGAACATCGTGCGGCGCATGGCGACCAGCTCGGTCGGCGGTTCGGCATGGAGGAACCCCCAGACCAGCGCGGCCAGCCGGAGGTCGTGGGTCACCGGGGCCCGGCCGTACACCGACGCCCGGCGAAGCGCGACCCCGAGCACACCCTGGATGGCGTCGTCTCGCCGCTCCCCCAGCTGCAGCTTGAGCTGCGGCGCGAACCGCCGCGCCAGGTGAAACGCATACCCCTGATCCGGGCCCTGGTATCCGAGCCGGGCCCCGTGGGGCTGGCGGCCGGACAGTTCACCCGGCCGGCCCGGGTGCCAGGCCGCAGGGACGGCGTCCGGCGAGGCGTACGCGCGTACCTGGGCGGCGGGATCTGTCGGTACGAAGGGGGGTGCGGCCATGGCGCTGCCTGTTCTAGCCGCGATCAGCCGGCGTGGAGCAGCCCGTAGACGAGCGAGTCGCTGAGCGCCTGCCAGGACGCCTCGATGATGTTCGCCGACACCCCGATCGTCGTCCAGCTGCGTTGGCCGTCGGTGGCGTCGATGAGCACCCGGGTGACCGCGCCGGTCGCCGTGGCCCCGTCGAGGATGCGCACCTTGTAGTCGGTCAGATGGATCTGGTCGAGTTGGGGGAAGCGGCCCGCCAGGGCGCTGCGCAGCGCCTTGTCGATGGCATTGACCGGCCCGTTGCCCTCGGCGGTGTGGACGAAGCGTTCCTCGCCGACCCACACCTTGACGGTCGCCTCGGTGGAGAAGGTGCCATTGGGCAGCTCGTCGGTGATCACCCGCATCGACTCGACGGCGAACTGGTCCTGCTTCCAACCGGTCGCCTTGCGCATCAACAGCTCGAGCGACGCGTCGGCGGCCTCGAAGTGATACCCCTCGTGCTCGAGACGCTTGAGCTCGTCGATCACGCCGTTGATCACCGCGCCGTCCATCTCCAGCCCGAGCTCCTCGGCCTTGATCTTGATCGTCGCCCGCCCCGCCATCTCGGAGACCACGAAGCGAGTGCCGTTGCCGACCAGTTCGGGGTCGACGTGCTCGTAGGCGTCCTTGGCCCGCACGATGGCGCTGACGTGCAGGCCCGCCTTGTGGGCGAACGCGCTGGCCCCGACGTAGGGGGCCTGGGGGTTGAGGGGCCGGTTGAGCACCTCGGCGATGTGGTGGCTGACCGCGGTCAGCCGCTCGATACGGCCTTCGGGGAGCACGTCGAAGCCCATCTTGAGCTGCAGGTTGGGGATCACCGTGGTCAGGTTGGTGTTCCCCGTCCGCTCGCCGAGCCCGTTCATGCATCCCTGCACCTGACGCACCCCGGCGCGGACCGCGGCCATCGCGTTGGCCACGGCGCAACCGGTGTCGTCGTGGCAGTGGATGGCCAACGTCACGTCGTCGCGGAAGTGCGACTTGACCGCGGCGACGATCGCCTCGACCTCGTGGGGCAGCGATCCGCCGTTGGTGTCGCACAACACCAGATGCGACGCACCCTTGACGACGGCGGCTTCGAGGGCGCGGCATCGCGAACTCGGGGTTGCGCTTGTAGCCGTCGAAGAAGTGCTCGGCATCGACCATCACCCGCCGGCCGTGACCGCGGAGGAACTCGACCGAGTCGGCGATCATCGCCTCTCCCTCGTCGAGGGTGGTGTTGAGCGCGTTGAGCACGTGATAGTCCCAGCTCTTGGCCACGATGCAGACGGCCTCGGTGCCCGCCTCGATGAGGTTGCGCAGGGTCGTGTCGTCGTCGACCTTGCCCTTGGGGCGCCGGGTGGAACCGAAGGCGACGAGGGTCGAGGTCTCGAGCCGCAATTCGGTCGCCGCCCGCCGGAAGAACTCGATGTCCTTCGGGTTGGCTCCCGGCCAACCGCCCTCGATCCACATGATCCCGAGCGCGTCGAGCTGCTCGGCGATCCGCAGCTTGTCCTCCACGGTCGCAGACACGCCTTCGACCTGAAGGCCGTCGCGCAGTGTGGTGTCGAAGATCTCGACTCGTTCGCGGGTCATGGCTGACACTCCGTTGGTTGGTCCTCGATGTCGTGTGGTCCACCCGACCGCAGCCGGGAAATGAAAGAGCCGCCCCAGAGGGCGGCCCGTACGCGCACGTGGAGATCCACGTGCGCTAGCAAATGATGATCTCGGCGGCTGAACCCACGCCGCAAAGGTTAGCGCGGGCCGGCGGGCAGGCCTACCTCGATCCGGAGCGAACGTACGGGGCGGAGCCGACTCGCCGCGACCGGCTCGGGTTCTCGTCACCAAACGGTAATGTTCGGAGTGGGCGGACGCGATCAGGCAGACGGTGACGACTGCACGCGAGAGACGGCGAGGCTGATGTGACGACCGAGACGACAAGGACGACGGAGACGACCAGGCGGCCCGGCGCGGCGGCTCGCCGGGCGATCCAGGCCATCCTGGCCACGATGGCACTTGGCGGCGCCGCGTTGGGCACGATCGCCGGAGGGCCGACGGAGCCACGTCCGACCGGCCGAGCCGCCGGCCCGGTGATCGACACGGTGTCCCAGGCGGCAACCGTCACGGAGCGTGCCACGCGCATCCCGACGTCGTCGAACCCGGTCGGCGGTTCGAGCTCGGCCGGGTGGATCGTCAACTGCCCGTTCAGCCACACCCTCTCCGACGATCCGATCGTGTTCCCCGGCCAACCGGGGATGAGCCACTCCCACGACTTCCTGGGCTCGACCGACACCAACGCCGCGTCGACCGAGGCCACCATGCGGGCGGCCCCGACGACCTGCGGCCTGCGCACCGACACGGCCGGATACTGGGTGCCGACGTTGTCGCAGAACGGCGTCGCCATTCATCCGGTCGACAAACAGCCCGGCCTCCTTGGCGCCACGTCGTCGCAGAACATCTACTACCGCAACCCGATCGGGCTCTCGACCCAACCGATCCCGGCCGGGCTGCGGATGGTCTCGGGCAACTCGAAGGCGACGAGCGCGGCCGACAACCCGCACCTCGGCCACGACATCTGGTGGGGGTGCAGCGACAACTCGATCTCCGCCAAGCTGGTCGCCCCCCCGGCGCAGTGCCCCGAGGGCATCATCACCGTCCACATCCACTTCCCGGAGTGCTGGAACGGTGTCGGCCTGGACAGCCCCGACCACATCAGCCACATGGCGTGGGCGACGGGCGGACGCTGCCCGCCCTCGCATCCGGTGCTGCTCGCCGAGGTGACCATCCGCCTGGAGTGGGTGGTGGGACCGACGACGGGAGACATCGGTCTGGCGTCGGGGCCGCCGTACACGATCCACGGCGACTTCTGGAACACCTGGGAGCAGGGGACACTCGACACCTTGACGGCGACCTGCATCAACGCGGGCAAGGACTGCGGCAAGTTCCGCTGAACCTCGCCGAATCGCACTTTCGGCGTTCAATCACACGCTCATCGGATTGACCAAACCATCTTCGTGCCCTCTGACGTGTCTCCTTGTGTCCCTGATCTCACGATCACCCCTCTATGTGGTTTTTAAACTACTTTACGTGTTGTATTTTCGTAATCAAACTGTAATAATTGCCTTTCGGAAACCGGGCGACGGAAAGAAAGGCGGATGCAGCGATGCACGCTTCATCTCGGTCCAGCGGCCCCCGTGGCCGATCCTCGACACAGCACACGGCGACGCCGCGCAGGGCGACGCACCGCATGGCCATCAGCATCGTCCTCACCCTCGTCGGCGTGGCGGTCGCCATGGCCGGCCCGATCGGGCCGACGGCCACGGCCGCACCCCCACCGCCCGAACCCGTCCCCTCCGCCCCGATGGATCCGTCGATGCATGCGTCGGCATCGGCGACGGCGACGGGCATGCCGACGACGCCCGACGTGCTGACGGTGGCGAAGGTCTCCCCCGGTGACATCTCCACGGTCGGGGGCAGTTCATCGGCGGGCTGGCAGGTCAGCTGCCCGTTCAGCCACCAGCTGAGCGACGACCCGATCGTGGCCTTCGGTCGGCCCGGGTCGAGCCATGCCCACGACTTCCTCGGTGCCACCACGGTCAACGCCTTCTCGACCACGGCGACGATGCAGAACCCGGCCGCCGGCACGACGTGTGCGGCCAAGGACGACAAGTCCGGCTACTGGGTTCCGACGCTGTACAAGGACGGCGCGGCGGTCCATCCGACCCACGGTGTGAGGGGTCCGACCGGGGTCAAGTCGCGCCAGACGATGTACTACCGCAACCCGACCGGGCGCCGACTCCACGCATTCCCGGCCGGGCTGCGGATGCTGTCGGGCAATCCGGCGGCCACGAGCGTGAAGGAGAACCCTGCCCTCGGTCACGACATCTGGTGGGGGTGCAGCGACAACTCGATCTCCGAGAAGCTCGTCGCACCACCGAAGAGCTGCCCGCGCGGGATGATCACCGTGCACATCCACTTCCCCAACTGCTGGGACGGCGTCCACCTCGACAGCCCCGACCACCGCAGCCACGTGGCCTTCGCCTCGGGGGGCAAGTGCCCGGCCGGCCACCCGGTGATCATGCCCCGGCTGACGATCCGCAACGAGTACATCGTCGGTACGACGACCGGGCGGATCACCCTGGCCGGCGGGGACACGTTCACGATCCACGGTGACTTCTGGAACCAGTGGAACCAGCCGGCGCTCGAGAAGCTCGTCGACGACTGCTTCAATCGGGGCCGGGACTGCGGCAAGCTCGGCAGGTGATTCCCCGGACGACGCCCGAACGGTAGGGCGGCGACGGGCCGACGTGTCTCCATCGACCGTCGGCCCGTCGCCGCGCCCCACCGAGTCGGCCGCCCGCTCTGCGCCCGACCCCGTCAGGCCAGCCCGGCGGTGATCCGATCGGCGATCTGGCGCGTCGTGCCGGTGCCGCCCGTGGCGCAGGCACGGCGGATCCGGTCGGCGGCGGGGCCCTCACCGAGGAAGTCGAGCATCAGCGCCGCCGAGAGGATGGCCGCAGTGGGGTTCGCCCGGCCCGTTCCGACGATGTCGGGGGCCGAACCGTGGACGGGCTCGAACATGCTCGGCCCGGTCCGGGCCGGATTGAGGTTGGCGCTGCTGGCCAGCCCGATGCCGCCCGACACCGCTCCGCCCAGATCGGTGAGGATGTCGCCGAACAGGTTGTCGGTGACGACCACGTCGTAACGATGGGGGTCCTGCACGAAGTAGATGCACGCCGCGTCGACGTGGTTGTAAGCGGTCGCCACCTGCGGGAACTCACCGGCCACGGCATCGAACGCCCGCTGCCACAGGCCGCCCGAGAAAGTCAACACGTTGGTCTTGTGGACGAGGGTCAGGTGGCGGCGGGGACGCGCGGGCGGCCAGTTCGAAGGCGTACCGGCAGCATCGCTCGACGCCCATCCAGGTGTTGACGGAGCCCTGTGTGGCGACCTCGTGCGCCGTCCCCTTGCGCAGCACCCCGCCCTCGCCGACATACGGCCCCTCGGTGTTCTCCCGGATCACGACGAACTCGTGGCCGGTGGTGTGACCGGGGCCTGTACCGGCGAAGGGTCGCTGGTTGATGTACAGGTCGAGCTCGAAGCGCATCTTGAGCAACAGCCCGCGCTCGATCACCCCGGGCGGAACCTCGGGCGTGCCGACGGCGCCGAGGAGGATCGCGTCGTAGCCACGCAGGGCCTCGAGCGTCGCATCGGAGAGGATCTCTCCGTCGCGCAGGTACCGGGCGCCGCCCAGATCGAACTCGGTCGTCTCGATGTCGACACCCGCGGCGCGCACCACCCTGACCGCCTCGGCCGTGACCTCGGGGCCGATGCCGTCGCCGCCGATGACCGCGATGCGATGCGCCATGAGTCGTTGTCTCCTTGGTCGGGGGCCGCCGGGAACGGCCCGGGATCGTGGGCGATCCTCCAGGTCCGACGGCATCGGCGACGAGACGCGGTGCCGCCAGAGGGTCGACCGACGGTAGCTTTGCACCGTTATGGCCCAGATGCAGCAACTGTCTCGCAGCGCCTACGACCGCCTCAAGGCGGAGCACGACGACCTGACGACACGTGGTCGTATCGAGCTCGCCGAACTGATCCAACGGGCGCGGGAGATGGGCGACCTGTCGGAGAACGGCGACTACCACGCCGCCAAGGACCAGCAGGGCCACATGGAGGGCCGCATCCGCCAGCTCGAGTCGATCCTCGAGAACGCCGCGATCATCGAGGGCGGGGAGGCCGGCGTCGTGGGCGTGGGCTCGATCGTCACGGTGCTGTACGAGGACGACGACGACGACATGGCCGAGCGCTACCTGCTCGACTCGGTCGAGCAACGCGGCGACGGTCTCGACGTCATCTCCCCCAGCTCGCCGCTGGGCGCAGCGCTGATCGGGGCGCGGGTCGGCGACGTCGTCGCCTATGCCGCGCCCAACGGACAGCTGCGGGTCACCGTGATGCAGATCGAGACCGCCTGACCGCCGCGGCGAACGATCCCGATCGGACGACACGATGACCGATCCGCGTGCCGAGGTCAGCTCACCCGACCTACCGCCGGGTCGCGCGGTGGAGCTTCCCGGACGGGGCACCACGTTCGTCCGCGAGCTGCCCGGTCCGACCGCCGACAGCCCGACGATCGTGCTGATGCACGGCTGGACCGCCACCGCCGACCTGAACTGGTTCACCTGCTTCGCCATCCTCGGACAGCACTTCCGTGTCGTGGCGCTCGACCACCGCGGCCACGGCCGCGGGATTCGCAGCCGGCGCCGGTTCCGCCTCGTCGACTGCGCCGACGACGTGGTCGCCCTCGCCGACGCCCTGGGGATCGAGCGGTTCGTGGCCGTGGGCTACTCGATGGGTGGCACGGTCGCCCAGCTGCTCGCCCGCGACCATGCCGACCGCCTCGACGGCCTGGTGCTGTGCTCCACTGCCGGCTGGTTCGCCACGAACAACCGATCGAAGCTCCCGTTCATCTCGATGGCCGGCCTCGCCGCCGTCGCCCGGGTGACGCCGATGCAACTGCGTGAGCGGATCACCGAGCAGGTCTACCTGCAGCGCAAGGCCCGCCAGTGGGAGCCGTGGGCGATCGAACAGGTCACCCAGCACGACTGGCGCACGATGCTCGAGGCCGGTCACGCGATCGGCGCCTTCTCCTCGCGTGAGTGGCTGTCGACGATCACGACACCGACCTCGGTCGTGATCACGATGCTCGATCGCATCGTTCCCGTGCGCCGCCAGCTCGCCCTGTTCGAGATGATCCCCGACGCCGAGGCCTCGCGGATCGACGGCGACCACGACGCCGTCGTGGCCCTCGCTCCCGACTACATCCCGTTGCTGATCCGGGCGATCCGCTCCACTCTCGACCGCCGCCCGGCGCCGTTGCGCGAACTACTGGCCGGACCTCCGGTGACGACAGCTCACTCGCCGGGGCCGAACGATCCCTCGCTCCATCCGTGACCGGACCTGCCGGTTGCCGACCCCGGCCGAGCTCGGCATCCTGAGGCGGATGAACCCCGTTCGGCGCCTCCTCCCGGCGGCCCTGCTCGCCGGGATCGTCGCGGTGGAGACCCGACGGCGACGGCGGCGGGGTCAGGTGGTGGGCCACGGCGTCGCCGCCCGCTCGCGCACGGCCCGCAACGTCCAGGTGGCGCGGCTCGGCGCCTCGGTCGGGACGACCTACGCGTCGACGGCCGCCCGCAAGGTGTTCGCCTCGGCCGAACGCCGCGACCAGCTCGACCAGGAACGCGAACTGAAGACGGCCGAAGCCGTCGCCGGCCGGCTGGGGCAGATGAAGGGCGCCTTGATGAAGCTCGGTCAGATGGCCAGCTACCTCGACGAGGGCCTGCCCGAGCCGATGCGACGGGCGTTGGCCGAGCTGCAGTCCAACGCCCCGCCGATGTCGGCGGAACTCGCCGCCCAGGTGATCGAAGGTGAGCTCGGTGAGCGGCCCGAGCGGCTGTTCGTCGAGTGGGACCCGACGCCGATCGCCTCGGCGTCGATCGGCCAGGTCCACCGGGCGTTGTGGGCCGACCCGGCGAGCGGGGTCGAACGGGCCGTCGCCGTCAAGGTGCAGTATCCCGGGGTGGCCGAGGCGATCGCTGCCGACCTCGGGACGGCCGACCTGCTCGGCACGATCCTCAAGCAAGGCTTTTCCGGGCTGGATCCGGCCGAGATGGTCGCCGAGATCCGCGAGCGCATCGTCGACGAGCTCGACTACGAGCTCGAGGCCCGCAACCAGCAGGACTTCGCCGACTACTACCGGGGCCATCCGTACTTCCACGTCCCCGACGTCATCGCCCCGCTGTCAACGGCCCGCGTGCTGACCACGGAGCTCGTCGCCGGCGCCCGGTGGGACGAGCTGATGACCTGGTCGACCGGGGAACGCGACCTCGCGGCGGAGTCGATCTACCGCTTCGTGTTCCGCAGCCTGTACCGCTTCCGGGCGTTCAACGGCGACCCCCACCCCGGCAACTACCTCTTCCACGGCGGGGGCAGGGTCACCTTCCTCGACTTCGGCCTGGTCAAGCACTTCACACCGGCCGAGATGGCCACCTTCGAGGAGATGATCACCTGCGCCGTGATCCGCCCCGACCTGCCCCGCTACCGCCAGGTCGTCGAATCGGCCGGCATGCTCGCCCCGAACGCGCCGGTGGACACCGACGAGGTCGGGCGCTACTTCACCCGCTTCTACGAACCGGTGCGGGTGAACCGCACGATGACGTGGACCCCCGAGTACTCCTCGGCGATCGTCCGCCACACCTTCGACCGCACGTCGCCCATCGCCCAGTACGCCACGGTGCCGCGCGCCTTCGTGTTCATCCAACGGATCAACCTCGGGCTGTACGCCCTGATGGGCCGGCTCGGGGCGACAGGCAACTACCGGCGCATCTCCGAGGAGATCTGGCCGATGGTCAGCGGCCCGCCGTCCACCCCGATGGGCGTCGACGAGGCCGCCTGGCTCGCCACCCGGTGATCAGACGATCTCGCGCAGGTCGAGGCCGAGATCGAGCACCCGGGCCGAGTGGGTGAGCTCGCCGACGGCGATGAAGTCGACGCCGGTCTCGCCGACCTCGCGGGCGCGCTCCAGGGTCAGGCCCCCCGACGCCTCGAGGACGACACCGGGCGCGACGGCGTTGCGGATCTCCACCGCCGCGCGCATCTGGGCGGGCACGAAGTTGTCGAGCAGGATCACGTCAGCACCGGCGTCGAGGGCCTCGCGCAGGCCGACGAGCGAATCGACCTCGATCTCCACCGGGATCTGCCCGTTCAGGCCCCTGACCAGCTCGAACGCCTCGCGCACGCCGCCCGCGGCGAGGATGTGGTTGTCCTTGACGAGCGCCGCGTCCGACAACGCCATCCGGTGGTTCACCCCACCGCCGCAGCGCACCGCGTACTTCTGCAGGGCACGCAACCCGGGCAGGGTCTTGCGCGTGTCGCGCACCCTGGCCGGGGTGCCGACCAGGGCGTCGGCCCAGCGCGATGTGATCGTCGCCACCCCCGACATGTGACACAGCAGGTTGAGGGCCGAACGTTCGGCGGTGAGCAGCGACCGGGTCGCCGCGGTCACCCGGGCCACCGGGGTGCGGCCCCCCGCGACCCGGTCGCCGTCGGCGGCGAGGTAGACGAACTCCGCGGCCTCCGCCGCACACACCGTCTCGATCACGGCAGCAGCCACGGCCAGGCCGCTGAGCACGCCGGGGGCACGGGAGGTGAACTCCCCGACCGACCGCTGATCGGAGGGCACGGTGGCCACCGACGTGACGTCGATGCCGCCGGCCAGGTCCTCGGCGACGGTCATGCGCACGAGCGAGGCGACGGCGTCCGGGTCGAGACCGCCGGCGATGAGCCGCTCCCGGGTCGGCTGGGACAGGGGATGGAACATCACGCCCCCTCGGGAATGCCGTCGACGACGATCTCGCCGTTGCGGTCGAGCGAGATGGTCAGATGGGTCTGCCAGATCTCGCGCGGTTCGGTCCAGTCGGTGCGCCGGTGGCAGCCGCGACTCTCGGTACGCGTCCCGGCCGCGTTGACGACCGCGCCGGCGACGGTGAGCATGTTCGTCGCCTCCCACGCCCGCCGCGAGCCGGTCACCTCGGTCGTCGTCGCCTCGCCGAGGGCGGCGAGCTGGCCGAGCGCCGAACGCAGCCCGTGTGGCGTCCGTAGCACGCCGACGTGGCGTGACATCGCCGACCGGAGCTCGATCCGGTCGGCCGGGTTGAGCAGCGGACCGTCGATCGACTCCGTCGCGCCGTCACCGATCGGGATGCGCGGGGGCAGTTCGAGGCTCAGCGCGTGGCCGACGCGCGTGCCGGCGACGACACCCTCGGTGAGCGAGTTCGAGGCGAGGCGGTTGGCGCCGTGCAGCCCGGTGCAGGCCACCTCGCCGACGGCGTAGACGCCGGGCATCGAGGTGCGCCCGTCGAGGTCGGCGACGATCCCGCCGCAGACGTAGTGGGCCGCCGGGGCCACGGGGATCCGTTCGGTGGCGGGGTCGATGCCCGCCCCCCGGCACGCCGCGGTGATCGTCGGGAACCGCTCGTAGAAACGCTCACCCATGTGGGTCGCGTCGAGGAAGACGTGATCGCCGATCCCGCCCGGCGCCTCGCCCATCGTCCGGCTGATCTGGGCGGCGACGACGTCGCGGGGGGCGAGGTCCTCCTGGGGGTGCACGCCCTTCATCACCCGGCGCCCGAGCCCGTCGAACAGCACGGCGCCCTCCCCGCGCACGGCCTCGCTGATCAGCGCCTGCTGGCCGGTGGCATCGGCGCCCCGCCAGAGCACGGTCGGGTGGAACTGGACGAACTCGACGTCGCGGGCCGCCAACCCGGCCCGCAGGGCAAGGGCGAGCCCGTCGCCGGTCACGGCCGGGGGGTTGGAGGTCGAGCTGAACACCTGGCCATAACCCCCGGTGGCGATGACCACCGCCGAGCAACCGACGACCCCGACAGAGGTGCAGCGACCCTCGCCGTCGATGCGGGCGATGCGCACACCGGCGGCGGCGGGCTCCCCACCGGGCCCGGGACCGACGATCAGGTCGAGGGCGAACGCCCGGTCGAGCACCTCCGCACCCGCCGACACGGCGGCCTCGTCGAGCGTGCGCTGCACCTCGGCGCCACTCTGGTCGCCGCCGGCGTGAACGATCCGGTTGTGCGAGTGCCCGCCCTCGCGGGTCAGTGCCGGGGCGCCGTCGGCGCCGGGGTCGAACACCGCGCCCAGGCGGATCAGCTCGCGGATGGCGTCGGGGGCCGAGGCGACCAGGGCGCGCACGACACGTTCGTCGCACAGGCCGGCGCCGGCGGCCAGCGTGTCGTGGACGTGGTTCTCGAGCGAGTCGGCCGGGTCGAGCACTCCGGCCAGGCCACCCTGGGCCCAGGCCGTCGAACCGGCGTCGAGGGTGTCCTTGGTGACGATCAGCACCGAGCGGGCCGGGCGGCTGGCCAGGGCGGCGGCCAGGCCGGCGGCCCCCGAGCCGAGGATCACGATGTCGACATCGCGTTGCCACGATGCCGCGGGCGCCGCCAACGCCCCGGGCAGACCGCTCATTCGCCCTGCTTCGACGGCGTACCGATGGCGATCATCCGCTCGACCGACAGCCGGGCGCGGGCGGCGATGTCGGCCGGTACGTCGACGACGTCGGTGCCCTCGCGCAACGACCGCAGGAGCTTGGCCGGTGTGATCATCTTCATGTACTTGCAGACGGCGGCCCGGTTGACGGGCTCGAAGACGACGAGCGGGTTGGCCCTGGTCAGCTGGTGGAGCATGCCGGTCTCGGTGGCCACGAGCACCTTCGCCGCCTTGGTCTGGCGCGCCGCCTCGACCATCCCCGAGGTGGACAGGATCCTGGTCCTCCCGGCGGGCACCACACCGGAGGAGGCCAGGTAGAGGGCGCTCGTGGCGCACCCGCACTCGGGGTGGATGAACAGTTCTGCGTCGGGTTCGGCCTCGACCCGGGCCTTCAGCTCGGCGCCATTGATGCCGGCGTGGACGTGGCACTCGCCCATCCAGATGTGCATGTTCGTCCGGCCCGTGAGGCGCTGCACGTGGGCGCCGAGGAACTGGTCGGGGCAGAACAGCACCTCGGTGTCGGCGGGGATCGAGCCGACGACGTCGACGGCGTTGGACGAGGTGCAGCAGATGTCGGTCTCCGCCTTGACCGCGGCGGTCGTGTTGACGTACGAGACGACGACCGCGCCGGGATGCTCCGCCTTCCAGGCGCGCAACTCGGCCGCCGTGATCGTGTCGGCCAGCGAGCAGCCGGCCTTCTCGTCGGGGATGATCACCGTCTTGTCGGGACTCAGGATCTTTGCCGTCTCGGCCATGAAGTGCACGCCGCAGAAGATGATCGTGGATGCCTCGACCGTGGCCGCCACCCGTGACAACCCGAGCGAATCCCCGACGTGATCGGCCACGTCCTGGATCTCCGGGAGCTGGTAGTTGTGGGCGAGGATCACCGCGTCGCGCTCACGGGCGAGACGCTTGACCTCACTCGCCCAGTCGCGGTACTCGGCAGCCGACAGCCCGGTCTCGGTGGTGGTCACCCTTGGCCCTTTCGATCGGAATCCAGATCTCAGGCTAGGCCAACGACATCTACTCGGGCGCCAGCCGGTCAGGCGGCCCGACGAACCACCCGAGCGGCGGCGGCGGCCAGTTCGCCTGTCGCCTCGCCCGGCTCGATCTCCTCGCCGTTCGCCAGGTCGCGCACGTGGAACGCCGGAGCGCCGCTCCAGCCGACGACGACCACCACCATCACCAGCCGTAGCACCGGCCGGCAACCTACGCGGCGATGCGCCCAACCGAGGGCGACGAGGCCGAGCGCGTCGTACTGCTCGACCGTGCCGGGCCCGGCCAGGGCGAGCAACTCGTACGGGTCGCCATCGGCCACGGCGATGAACCGGGCAGCGCCGGGGCGGTCGTCGGCGACCCCCTCGGGGTCGTTGACCGTGACGCCGTAGAGGCGGGCCGCCGGCGGGCACGGTGACCACTCGGCCAGCTGGCGCCCCAACCAGCGGGCGAGATGCGCATGTGTCATCACCGCAGGTGTGCCCGCCGACGGTCCCCTCGGCAAGTGGGCGAGCGATGCGCCGCTGCCTACACTGACCCCGCTGCTCGACGACCCGTCCGCCCCCGAGACACGCCACACGGAAAGAACTGGAGGTCCGCCGGCATGGCCGGGACCACGCTCCCCCAAAAGGTCTGGGACCGCCACGTGGTGCACAGCGCACCGGGCGAACCCGATCTGCTCTACATCGATCTGCACCTCATCCACGAGGTGACCAGCCCGCAGGCCTTCGACGGACTGCGCCTCTCGGGCCGCGGCGTGCGCCGGCCCGAGCTGACGGTGGCGACCGAGGACCACAACGTCCCGACCGCCGACATCCACCTGCCGATCGCCGATCCGGTCTCCGCCCGCCAGATCGAGGTGCTGCGGGCGAACGCAGCCGAGTTCGGCATCACCAACTTCCCGATGGGCCACGCCGACCAGGGCATCGTGCACGTCATCGGACCCGAGCAGGGCCGCACGCTGCCCGGGATGACGATCGTCTGCGGCGATTCTCACACGGCGACCCACGGGGCCTTCGGGGCGCTCGCCTTCGGCATCGGCACCTCCGAGGTCGAGCACGTGCTCGCCACCCAGACGCTGCCGCAGGCCCGCCCGAAGTGGATGTCGGTCACCGTCGAGGGCGATCTGCCCGCCGACGTCACGGCCAAGGACGTGATCCTGGCGATCATCGGCCGGATCGGCACCGGCGGCGGCATCGGCCACGTCATCGAGTACCGCGGCCCGGCCATTCGGGCGCTGTCGATGGAGGGCCGGATGACGCTGTGCAACATGTCGATCGAAGCCGGCGCCAAGGCCGGCCTGGTCGCGCCCGACGAGACCACCTTCGCCTACCTGGCCGGGCGTGACCACGCTCCCCGGGGCGCCGACTGGGAGGCGGCCGTCGCCTACTGGCGCACGCTGGTCTCCGACGACGACGCCGTCTGGGACACCGAGGTCGTGCTCGACGCCTCGACGCTTCGCCCCCAGATCTCCTGGGGGACGAACCCCGCCCAGGTGGTCCCGATCGACGGCACCATCCCCGATCCCGGTTCGTTCGCCGACGCCACGACGCGCGAGTCGGTCGTCCGCGCCCTCGAGTACATGGGCCTCGAGCCGGGCACGCCGATGCGCGCCATCACCGTCGACACCGTGTTCATCGGCTCCTGCACCAACTCGCGCATCGAGGACCTGCGCGCCGCGGCCGCGGTGATGCGCGGCCGCACCGTGACGGTCCCGCGGGTGATGGTCGTACCGGGCAGCCACCGAGTCAAGGCCCAGGCCGAAGCCGAGGGTCTGCCCGAGGTCTTCCGCGCCGCCGGCGCCGACTGGCGCGAACCGGGCTGCTCGATGTGCCTGGCGATGAACCCCGACAAGCTCGCCCGGGGCGAACGGGCCGCTTCGACCAGCAATCGCAACTTCGAGGGCCGCCAGGGCCCGGGCGGCCGAACCCACCTCGTCTCCCCCGCCGTCGCCGCCGCCACCGCCGTCGCCGGCCACTTTGCCACCCCCGAGGACCTGGCGTGAGCCGGTTCCCCACGAGCGAAGGGTCCCGCCGATGAAGGAAGTCCATGTGGTCTCGGGTACGGGGGTGCCGTTGCGGCGCTCCGATGTCGACACCGATCAGATCATCCCCGCCGAGTGGCTCAAGCGGGTGGAGCGCACCGGCTTCGAGAAGGGTCTGTTCTCGGCGTGGAAGGACGACCGCAACTTCGTGCTGAACGACGAGCGGTTCAGCGGTGCCTCCATCCTCGTCGCCGGCCCGGCGTTCGGGGTCGGGTCGTCGCGCGAGCACGCCGTGTGGGCGATCCAGCAGGCCGGGTTCGAGGCGGTCATCGCCCCGAGCTTCTCGGACATCTTCCGCAACAACTGCACCAAGAACGGCCTGGTGCCCGTCGTGCTCCCCGAGACCGCCGTCGAGCGGATCTGGGAGGCGATCGAGGCCGATCCGGTAACGGCGATCATCGTCGACATGGAGCGGCTGGTCGTCGAGGTCCCGGCCATCGGGCTCGTCGAGCCGTTCCCGATGGAGGCGCAGAACCGGCACCGCTTCCTCCACGGCCTCGACGACGTCGGCATCACGCTCTCGCACGCCGCGGCCATCGACGCCTTCGAGTCGACCCGCCCGGCCTGGCTCCCCACCGCCTGACGCCCGAGTGGCGGCGCCGGAATGGCGCGACCGGGCCTCACCCTTCGGGACGGGGCCGGGCGTTGGCCGCCTTCATCACCGCCAGCACGTTGGTGCGCAGCTCCTGGACCGATTCCTGGCGGCCGGCCAGCGCCTGCAGGTCCGAGCCGGCGCGGATCGCCGAACGGGTCCCGAGGATGTCGGCCTGACGGTGGACGAGCCGTTTGTTGATCTGCGCCAGATCGGTGGCGACACCGGCCACCCGCGACGCCACGCGCAGCACCTCGCGGTCGAGATCGCCGGCGGGGAACGCCCGGTTCGCCCAGCCGATCGCCGCCGACTCGGCACCGGTCATCTCGTCGCCGGTGAGCATCACCTCCATCGCCCGGCGCATGCCGAGCAGCGCGGTGTGATACGGCCAGTCGGGCGGGCTGAGCACGCGGACCACCGGGTACGAGATCCGGGCGTCCTCGGCGGCGTAGACCAGGTCACAGGCCTGGGCGAGCTCGGTGGCACCCCCGATGCACAGGCCGTGCACCTGGGCGATGACCGGCTTGGCGAGGTCCCAGATGGAGAACCACGACTCGCTCACGTGGCGCGACCACACGCCGTCGCCGGGAGCGGTGTGATACGGCGGATGATCGAGAAGACCGCCGCTCAGGTCGTATCCCGCCGAGAAGCACACCCCGGCGCCGCGCACGATCGTCACCCGGACGTCGGGGTCGTGGTCATGGGCCTGGAGCGCTCCGAGGAGGGCGACGCGCAGCGGTGTGGAGATCGCGTTGCGCTTGTCGGGTCGGTTGAGGGTCACCCGGGCGACGTGTTCGGCCGGGCGGTCGATGATCACGAGTTGTTCGTCGGGCGGGTTCGGCTCCATCGGCCGATCCTGCCATGAGCGGGTCACCGCTCCGGCCTCCGACCCCGGCGGCCCGTCAACCGGGCTCGTCCTGGGTGCCGGCCAGCTCGGCGAGCAGCTCGAGCGCCTCGGCCCGTTCGGCACGGACGATCAACCCGGTCAGGCCGCGGGCCTCCCACGACGGCCACCGGCCGCGGATCCGCGCCGGCGATCCGTAGAGGCCGCCCTCGTCGAGGTACTCGTCGGGAACGGCGGCCACCGCCTCGTCCTTGCGACCGGCCGACCACAGCTCCTGGATGCGCTCGGCGGCGTCGGGGAAGCCTCGGCGGGCCATCGCCTCCCGGTGGTAGTTGTGCGTCGCCGAGCCCATCCCGCCGACGTACATCGCCGTCAGCGGCCGTAGCGCGTCGAACGCCGCACCGACGTCGTCGGTGATCGCCACCTGGCAGCCGGCGAAGACGGCGAGCGGGCCGGCGGGCCCGCTGCGTCGGGCCAGCCCCCGCCCGATGGCCTCGGCGTAGACCGCCGCTCCGTCGACCCCCCAGCCCATCGGCAGGAACCCGTCGGCCACCTCGGCCGCCAGGGCGCTGTTGGCCATCCCGCCGGCGGCGATCCAGATCTCGATGCCCGGCGACGGATGGAGGATCGAGCGCAACGGCTTGCCCTGTCCTGTCGAGCCGGGTCCGACGTAGGGAAGCGGGTAGTCGACGCCGTCGTGGCGGGACGGTTCGCGGGCCAGCACGGTGCGCATCACCTCGACGTACTCGCGCAGGCGCCGGTTGGGCACGCCCCACGGGGCGCCGTACCACCCCTCGACGATCTGCGGCCCCGACACCCCGAGCCCGATGATCGTGCGGCCGCCCCCGGCCAGCGCGTCGATCGTCATCGCATGCATCGCCGTCGCCGTCGGGGTGCGGGCGGCGATCTGCACGACACCGGTGGCCAGACGGATCCGGGTGGTCAGGGCGGCCAGGTAGGCCAGCGGCGACAGGGCGTCGGAGCCGTACGCCTCGGCCGTCCACACCGAGTGGAACCCGAGCGCTTCGGCACGCCGCACCCGTTCGACGGGCACCTCGAGACGCTCACCGCGGTAGAGATCGAGACCGAGGCCGAGCTTCATCGCCCCGACCGTACCGAACGCCCCGGGCCGCAGGGAGACTGCAGCGTGGCTCCGGCCGCGGCCGCGGTGGCCGGGCGGTGACCGATCAGCTCGCCGGTGCGGCGACCGGCTCGACGAACGAGCTGAGGTCCTTCAGCCGCTTGTCGTTGGAGAACACCTCGATCGGCGGCACCTGGTCGAGGCGCAACTGGCGCTGGATGATCAGGCAGGCGAGATGCTGGTTGTACTCCGCCAGCGTGACCGCCCACCCGTCGCGCCCGGCGCGCGCCGTGCGGCCGCTGCGGTGCAGGTAGTCCTTGGAATCCTTGGCCGGGGTGTGGTGGATCACGACGTCGATGCCGTCGACGTCGATGCCGCGGGCGGCCACGTCGGTGGCGACCAGCACGGCCAACTCACCCCGGGCGAAACGGGCCAGCGCCCGGTCGCGCATCGGCTGGGGCAGATCACCGTGGATCGCCGCGCACGGCACGTCGAGATCCTGCAGGCTGGCGGCGACCTTGTCGCAGCTGCGCTTGGTCTCGCAGAACACGAGGGCCCGTTCGACCTCACGGGAGATCGAGGCGATCACCTTGTCCTTGTCCATGTGGTGCACGCCGAGGAACAGGTGGTGCATCGTGCCGACCGTCTCGGTCGACGAGTGCAGCGAGACCTCGACCGGTGCGGTCATGTACTGGCGGATGAGATGGCCGACATCGCCGTCGAGCGTGGCCGAGAAGAGCATCGTCTGGTGGGGGTGGGTGATCCGGCGCAGGATCCAGTCGACCTGCGGGGTGAAGCCGTCGTCGGCCATCCGGTCGGCCTCGTCGAGCACCACGACCTGGATGTCCGACAGCTCGACCTCGCCCTCTTTGAGCAGGTCGATCAGCCGTAGCGGGGTCGCCACGACGACGTCCATCCCCAGCTCGAGGTGACGCACCTGGGAGCCCCGCGACGACCCGCCGTAGACGGCGAGCACGCTACGACCGCAGTGCTTGGCGATCGGTTCGAGCACGCTGGCCACCTGTTGGGCCAGTTCACGGGTCGGGACGAGGACCAGGGCACGCGGTTTGCGCGGCTCGCTGCCGGGGTCGATGCCGGCGAGCAACGGCACGCCGAAGGCGAGCGTCTTGCCCGAACCGGTTCGAGCACGCCCGCAGACGTCGACGCCGGTGAGGGCCACCGGTATCGCTTCGATCTGGATGGCGAACGGCTCGGCGAACCCGCAGGCGGCAAGGCCGGCATCGATCTCGTCGGGGACTCCCAGGCGGGAGAAGCCGGTCGGTGTGGGCACGGCGACCGTCGGCCCGGAGGAGACGATCGTCGGCACGGCGGGCAGCAGGCCCTGAGGGCCGTCGGCATGGGTGGATGAGCGACGACGTGAGCGCCGCGGGCGACCGGAGTCCGATCGCGTGGTGATGTCAGGCATGTGGTTCGAGGTGGTGCCGGGCCCGCCATCGGGCACCTGACACGTCGTCAGATTACCGTGCGCGGGCCCGGAATCCCCGTCGCGGGTCCGCTGCCCATCGTGACCGGCACGATCGGCTCGGTAAGGTCGGCGGTCATGAAGGTGCCCCTGACGATCAACGACCACCTCCGCCGGGCCGTCGAGCTGTACCCCCACCGGATCGGCGTCGTCGACGAGCCCGACCAACCGGCCCCTTCGTGGGGATCGCTCACCTACGCCCAGATGAACGAACGCTCACGGGCGATCGCCGCCGGGCTGGACGCCCTGGGCATCGCCCCCGGCGAGCGGGTGGCGATCGTCAGCCACAACTCGGCCCGGCTGTTGACGGCGTTCTTCGGGGTGTCGGGCAGCGGGCGCATCCTCGTGCCGATCAACTTCCGCCTCGTCGCCGAGGAGGTCAAGTACATCATCTCGCACTGCGGCGCACGGGTCTTACTGGTCGACCCCGAGCTCGACGAGGCGCTCGCCGGCGTGGTCTGCGAGCACAAGCTGGTGATCGGCGCGGAAGGCGACGAGGCGCTGATGAGGTTCGGCGCCGATCCGCGTCCGTGGGCGGGCGACGAGGACGCCACGGCCACGATCAACTACACCAGCGGCACGACCGCCCGGCCCAAGGGCGTGCAGCTGACCCACCGCAACCTGTGGCTCAACTCGGTCACCTTCGGCTGGCACCTCGGCATCGACGACCGCGACGTCTACCTGCACACGCTGCCCCAGTTCCACTGCAACGGCTGGGGCGTGCTCTACGCCGTGACAGCGATGGGCGGGCGACACGTCATCCTCCGCAAGGTGGACGGCGCCGAGATCCTGCGGCGGGTGGCGATGCACGGGGTGACGGTGATGTGCGGGGCCCCGGCCGTCGCCAACGCGATCCTCGACGCCGCGGCGTCCTGGGACGGGCCGATCCCCGGCCGCGACCGCGTGCGGATCGTGGTCGCCGGCGCTCCCCCGCCGAGCCGCACCATCGAGCGGATCGAGACCGAGCTCGGCTGGGAGCTGATCCAGATCTACGGTCTCACCGAGACGACGCCGCTGCTGACGATGAACCGGGCCCGGGCCGAGACCGACGCGCTGACCCCCTCCGAGCGGGCCGTCGCCCTCAGCCGTGCCGGCGGCCCGGCGATCGGGATCGAGGTGCGCATCTCCCCCGACGGAGAGGTGCTCGCCCGCGGCAACCACGTCATGGGCGGCTACTGGGAGCAGCCCGAGGCGACCGCCGAGGCGATCAAGCCCGCCGCGGACGATCCCGACGGGCCGCTGTGGTTCCACACCGGCGACGGGGGCTCCCTCGACGCCGAGATGTACGTGACCATCTCGGATCGCAAGAAGGACGTGATCATCTCCGGTGGCGAGAACGTGTCGTCGATCGAGACCGAGGACGCCATCTTCAGCCATCCGGAGGTGGCCGAGGTCGCCGTCATCGGGGTGCCCGACGAGAAGTGGGGCGAAATGGTGATGGCGCTGGTGGTCCGCACTCCCGGTTCCGAGCTGACCGAGGACCAGCTGATCGCCTACACGAGGACGAAGCTGGCCGGCTACAAGTGCCCCAAGCGGGTCGAGTTCCGCGATGCCCTGGCCCGCACGGCCACCGGCAAGCTGCAGAAGTTCAAGCTGCGCGAGCCCTACTGGGCCGGCCAGTCCCGCCAGGTCCACTGAGGACTCGGGGACCGGCGGTCGATCATCGGGCCACGACGGCGGCGATCGCCCGCCGGACGGTGCGATCGAAGGCGTCGACGGCCATGCGGAGGTGCTCGCGTGGGGTGTCCTCCTCCTTGGTGTGGGAGAGCCCGGCGGTCGAGGACGAGAAGATCATCACGGTCGGGACCTGGCGGGCCATCTCCGACGCGTCGTGGAGGGCACCCGAAGGGATCTCGACGTCGTGACCCTCGACCTCGGCCACCGCCTGACGGGCGATGCGCAGCAGTTCGGGGTCGAACGGCATCGGCGGTATCCGGAAGATGTGCTCGAAGGCCACCTGGCAGCCCTCGGACATCGCCGCCATCTCGGCGGCCTCCTTGGCCTCGGCGAACATCGACGCCAGGTCGCCCTCGTCGATGTGGCGCATGTCCATGGTGATCCGCGTCTCCCCCGCCACGGCGGTGACCACGCCCGGCCAGCACTGGACGTGGCCGACCGTCGCCACGCCGTGGAAGCGCTCGGCGATGCCGGCCAGGGCCAGGGCGAACCGCGAGGCTGCACGGAAGCTGTCCCGGCGCATCTCCATCGGCATCGTGCCCGCGTGTGCCGCCTGACCGGTGAACACGATCCGCTCCCGCTCGATGCCGACGGTGCCGGTGACCGTGCAGATCCCTCTGCCCATCCGTTCGAGCACCGGCCCCTGCTCGATGTGCACCTCGAGGTAGGCCTTGGCGTCGGCCAGGCGGCGCCGGCAGCCGTCGAGGTCGTCGAGATCGACGCCGTGTTCGGCGACGACGTCGCCGAGGCGGTTGCCCTCCTTGTCGGCCAGTTCCCGGAGCATCGTGACGTCGAGCGTGCCGACGGTGGCCGCCGAGCCGAACAGGCTGCGCCCGAACCGGGCGCCCTCCTCGTCGGCCCAGTCCACGAGGGCGACGGTGCACGCCGGGACGCCCTCGGAGGCCAGCGAGCGGAGCAGTTCGAGGCCGGCCATCACCCCGAGGGCCCCGTCGAGCCAGCCGCCCTTGGGCACCGAGTCGAGGTGCGAGCCGACGATCACCGTCTCGGGGCGCCGACCGCGCAGGTAGGCCCACAGGTTGCCCGCCTCATCGGTCTCCACCTCCACGGGCAGCGTGGCCAGGGACTCGCGCAGCATCGCCCGCGCCTCCAACCACTCCGCTGTCCAACACAACCGCCGCGAGCCCTCGGGACCGCCCGTGCGGGCGGCGAGCGCCTCGAGATCGGCGATCACCCTCGACGGATCGAACGACGACGTCATCTGCACCCTCTACCTCCCAAACGGCCACCTCCGAACGGGCGACCCACGAAGGGGTACCGAGGGGGAAGGAGGTCTCCCCCCTCCCCCGGGGACTACGCACCGGCCTCGTTGAGGACGACCTCGATCGGCTTGAAGCCGTCGCCCTTGGTGTCGACACCATCGGCGTCGAGCATCGCCAGGGCGGCGTCGACGATCTCGTTGGTGAACGCACCGGCGTCTGGGGCCTTGGTGAGCACCGCGGCACCGTCGAGATTCTTCGTCTCCTGGGCGATCTTGGCCGTGCGGTCCCATGCCGCCTGGTCGATCATCCCGGCTCCGTTGGCGGCCGGCCAGATGAGCTTGTTGATCTCGTTCATCTGCCACAGCTGGTGGCTCGCACCGAGCTTCGAGCCCTTCGACACGACGATGTCGGCACACGCCTGGGCGTCGTCGCGGCAGAACGCCCAGCCCTGCAGCGAAGCGGCGACGAAGCGCACGGCGATGTCCTGGTAGGCAGGATCGTCCTTGAGCTTGGCGCCATCGGCCCAGATGGCGTCCTGCAACATGCCCACACCCTCGTCCTCGTAGCTCACGACGTTGAAGTCGGCGGGCGTGTAGAGCGCCCCGGTCGCCGGGTTCCTGGCCTCGAGTACCTGGGCGTACTCGTTGTAGGTCATCGCCTCGGCGGCGTCGATGTCGCCGGCGAGCAGGGCGGCCATGTCGAACTGCTGCTGGACGAGCGTCACGTCGGCGGCCGGGTCGAGGCCGGCCTTGGTCAGGGCGGCGAACACCTCGTACTCGTTGCCGAAGCCCCAGTTGCCGATCTTCTTGCCCTTGAAGTCGGCGCCGGAGGTGATCCCGGCGGCCTTGAAGGACACCTGCAGCGTGCCCGAGCGCTGGAAGACCTGGGCGATGTCGACGATGTCGGCGCCCTGCTCCCGGCTGGCGAGGGCCTTGGGCACCCACGACAGGGCGAAGTCGACCGCGCCGTCCGCCAGTTGCTGCTGGGGAACGATGTCGACGCCACCTTCGACGATCTGCACCTCGAGGCACTTGTCGGCGTAGAACCCCTGGTCCTGAGCGGCGTAGTAGCCGGCGAACTGGGCCTGGATGAACCATTGCAGCTGCAGCTTGACCTTGTCGGTCTTGGCACACTCGCCGGCCGCGGGCTCGATCGCCGCCGGAGCGGCCTCGGTGGCCGCCGGAGCCTCGGTCGCCGCCGCAGCCTCGGTGGCCGCCGGCGCCCGCCGCGGGCGGCCTCGGTCGCCGCGGGAGCGGTCTCCGTCGCCTTGTCGCTCCCGCATGCGGCGGCGACGAGCGTCAGAGCGGTGAACGCCCCGACCATCATGGATCGACGATGCTTCATTGAGTTTCCTCCCCTAATGGGCTCTCGCCCGTTCGTTTTGGCGGTCAGCGCCCGGCCACACCGGACAGCCTCGCACGTTGTAGCGCACCGCCGGGTGTGGCGACGCTCTCCAGCACGCTGGAGACCAGGTAGAAGAGCAGGCCGACGATGCACGCGGCGAACACGCAGGCCATCCCGACGGCGTTCTTCGAACTCGACATGCTGGACGTGATCTTGTAGCCCAGGCCGTTCTGGGACCCGCCGAAGTACTCCGAGACGATGGCGGTGATCACCGCCGCCGGGGCGGCGATCCGCAACGCGGTGAACAGGTAGGGCACGGCGTTGGGGATCCGCAGCTTGCGCATGATCGACGACTCCGTCGCCGCGTAGGAACGCATCAGCTCGAGGTGGGTGGCACTCACCCTGGTCAGCCCCTTGGCGACGTTGACCAGCACGATGAAGTACACGACGAGGGTGACCATCAGTCGCCGCGGCACCTCGCTGGTCAGGGCGAACATGTTGTTGAACACGGCGACCAGCACGAAGATCGGCACGGCGTTCAGGGCGACGGCCAATGGGGTGACCAGCTCGGCGAGCACGCGGAACCGGCTGACCACGAAGCTCATCGCTACACCCAGGACCATCCCGGCGACCAGTCCGATGAGGGCGTTGGACCCGGTGACCAGCGCCGCCTTGCGGATGACGGAGAAGTTCCCCGTGAACTGCTCCCACACCTTCGTCGGCGGGGCGAGGAAGTACGGCTTCCACCCGAAGATCTTCACCGCCGCCTCCCACACGACGAGGAAGGCGAGGCCGAAGACCAGCGGCGGCACGATCCGCTCCAGCTGCAGCCGCCGGCTCACCGGTCCTCGATCCCCATCACGTGGGCGGTCATGTCGATGCCGCGCAGCGCCTCGCGCACCTCGGTGATCTTGGCGAAGAAGGCGGCCGCCTCGCGGGTGTCCTCGCAGCGCTCGGGCCCCAGGTCGACGTCGATGATCCTGGTGATCCGCCCGGGCCGCGGCGACATCACGACGACTCGGTTCGACAGGTAGACGGCTTCCGGGATCGAGTGGGTCACGAACACCACCGTGGTGCTCGTCTCGGCACAGATCCGCAGCAGCTCGGCCTGCATGTGCTCGCGGGTCATCTCGTCGAGGGCGCCGAACGGCTCGTCCATCAACAGCAGCGGCGGGTGGGCTGCCAGCGCCCGGGCGATGGCGATGCGCTGCTGCATCCCTCCCGACAGCTGCCATGGCATGTGCCCGGCGAACTCCGGGAGCTTGACCAGTTCGAGCATCTCGGCGGCGCGGTGACGGCGCCGGCCGGCATCCCAGCCCTTCAGCTCGAGCGGGAGCTCGATGTTCCTGGCGACCGTCCGCCACTCGAGCAGACCGGCCTGCTGGAAGGCCATGCCGTAGTCCTGGTCGAGACGCGCCCGGTGGGCCGACTTCCCGTTGACGGTCACCGCGCCGACGGTCGGCTCGATCAGATCACCGATCAGGCGCAACAGGGTCGACTTGCCGCAACCCGACGGGCCGATCAACGAGACGAACTCCCCGTCGGCGATGTCCAGGTCGATGTCGGCCAGCGCGTCGACCCGCGCTGCCGTGGCGGCGTGGAACACCTTGCTGAGACCGGCGATCCCGACCGCGTTCATCCGAGGGCCTCCTGAGGGCGATTGCGGTTGATGTAGGCGTCGAACAGGGCGACGAGTCCGGCCATCACGAGGCCCAGTGCGGCCGCACCGAACACCGCCGTGAAGACCTTGGCCGGATCACCGGTGGCCTCACGGGCGTACTCGATGATCAGCCGACCGACGCCGCCCTTGAGTCCCGCCGAGATCTCGGCGACGACCACACCGACGACCGCTCCCGAGGCGGCCAACCTCAGTGCCGGGGCGATGTAGGGCATCGCCGCCGGGAAGCGGAGCTTGAACAGCGTCTGGCGCCACGTGGCGGCGTAGCTGTGCATCAGCTCGAGCGATTCGGCCGGAGCCGAGGACAGTCCGCGGAGCGCGCCGACGGCCACCGGGAAGAACGACAGGAACGCCCCGAACACGGCGACGGACATCCACCTTGGCCAGGCCCAGCCGCCGAGGTGCAGCTTGCCGCCCCAGCTCGCCACCAGCGGCACGAGGGCGATCAGCGGGATCGTCTGGGAGACGACGAGCAGCGGCAGGAGCCCCCGCTCGATCACCTTGAGGCGGACCATCAGCACGGCCAGGACGAGACCGACCGCCACGCCCATGAGGAAGCCCACCATGGCGAGTCGGAACGAGAACCAGCAGCCGGCGAGGACGACCCGCCAGATCTTGCGGTCGTTGCCGCGCACTTCGGGCCGGCCGTACCGGCGGAGCATGTCCCAGACGTGGGGCATCGCATGGTCGTTGGTGCGCGGGACGATCCTCCAGCCGAGGATCGAGCCTCCGTCGTCGGGACCCACGGCCTTGTAGAGCTCCCAGGTGACGGCTACGAGCACCAGCGACGCCAGGAACATCACGACCCGGCGCAGCCTCGTCGAGTTCGTCGTGCCCCCCCGTGCGCTCACGTACCGTTCAGTCCTTTGCCCGTACCGTCTCGGCGATCGCCGGGATCACCCGGTTGCCATACGCCGCCAGGGTGCCGTCCATGTCGTCGTGCTGCAGGTACACCGCGAAGTGGTCGACACCCAGCCCACGCAGGACGTTCAGCCGCTCGACATGCACCTCGGGGGGACCGATGATGCAGAACCGGTCGACGATCTCGTCGGAGACGAACGTCGTGTGGATGTTGCCCGCCCGGCCGTGCTCGTTGTAGTCGTAGCTCTGGCGGCCCTTGATGTACTCGGTCAGCGCCGCGGGGACCGGGGCATCGGCGCCGTAGCGCTCGACGATGTCGGCCACGTGATTGCCGACCATCCCCCCGAACCAGCGGCACTGCTCGCGCCCGTGGGCGAGGCCGGCGGCGGTGCCGTCGGTGACGTAGGCCGGGGCAGCGACACAGATCTTCACCGTGGCGGGATCGCGTCCCGCCGCCGCGGCCGCGTCGCGCACGGCCTTGATCGTCCACTCGACGATGCTCGGATCGGCGAGCTGCAGGATGAACCCGTCGCCCACTTCCCCGGCCAGGGCGAGCGCCTTGGGCCCGTAGGCGGCGACCCAGACCTCCGTCCGGCTGGCAGCCGCCCACGGGAAGCGGATCGTCGAGCCGTGGTACTCGACGCCGCGACCGTTGGCCAGCTCGCGGATCACGTGGATCGCCTCGCGGAGCGTGGCCAGCGTGGTCGGCCGGCCGTTCGTCACCCGCACGGCCGAGTCGCCCCGGCCGATGCCGATCACGGTGCGATTGCCGAACATCTCGTTCAACGTGGCGAACACGCTGGCCGTCACGGTCCAGTCGCGCGTCGCCGGATTGGTGACCATCGGCCCGACGATCACGTTGCGGGTCGCGGCGAGGATCTGGCTGTAGATGACGTACGGCTCCTGCCACAGGATGTGGGAGTCGAAGGTCCACACATGCGAGCACCCGTAGATCTCCGCCCTGCGGGCCAGGTCGACGACCCGCGCCGACGGTGGAGTCGTCTGCAACACCACGCCTATCTTCATGCCGGGCTCCTCGTCCGCTTCGCTTCCTCATCGCGCCGGGTGTTCGCTGCGCCTGGCGGCGCCACGCTCACCATCTTCATGCCGGGCTCCTCGTCCGCTTCGCTTGGTCATCGCGCCGGGTGTTCGCTGCGCCTGGCGGCGCCACGCTCACCATCTCCATGCCGGGCTCCTCGTCCGCTTCGCTTCCTCATCGCGCCGGGTGTTCGCTGCGCCTGGCGGCGCCACGCTCACCATCTCCATGCCGGGCTCCTCGTCCGCTTCGCTTGGTCGTTCTAGCGGTTCTGGGGGAAGCCGAGGTCGACGGAGCTGGTGCGGGGGTCGGGCCAGCGCGAGGTGACGACCTTGGAGCGGGTGTAGAAGTTGACACCCTCGGGGCCGTACATGTGCTGGTCGCCGAACAGGCTCGCCTTCCAGCCGCCGAAGCTGTAGTAGCTCACCGGCACCGGGATCGGCACGTTGATGCCCACCATCCCGACCTGCACGTCGAACTGGAACTGGCGGGCCACGCCACCGTCGCGGGTGAACAGCGCCGTGCCGTTGCCGTAGACGTTGTCGTTGATCAGCCGGAGCCCTTCCTCGTACGAGGAGATCCGGGTGACCGAGAGCACGGGGCCGAAGATCTCGTCGTCGTAGCAGCGCATGCCGGGCTTGACGTTGTCGATCAGCGACGGGTTGATGAAGAACCCGTCGCTCGGGACGTTGTCGCGCCCGTCGACGACGACCGTGGCACCCTCGTCGCCGGCACCGGCGATGTACCCGGCCACCTTGTCGCGGTGCTCGCCGGTGATCAGCGGGCCCATCTCGTTGCCGGGCTCGGACGCCGGGCCGACCTTGATCGCCGGAATGCGCTCCTGGATCTTGCCGATCAGCCTGTCGGCCACCGAGTCGACGGCGAGGATGACCGAGATGGCCATGCAGCGCTCCCCCGCCGAGCCGTAGCCGGCCGATACCGCGGCATCGGCCGCCATGTCGAGGTCGGCGTCGGGCAGTACCAGCATGTGGTTCTTGGCCCCGCCGAGCGCCTGGACGCGCTTGCCGTTGCGGGTGCCGGTCTCGTAGATGTACTTGGCGATCGCGGTGGAACCGACGAAGCTCACGGCGGCGATGTCGGGATGCTCGAGGATCCGGTCGACGGCCACCTTGTCGCCGTTGACCACGTTGAAGCAGCCGTCGGGCAGACCGGCCTGCTTGAGCAGCTCGGCGAGGAACAGCGCCGTCGAGGGGTCCTTCTCGGACGGCTTGAGGATGAAGGTGTTGCCGCAGGCCAGGGCATTGGCGAACATCCACATCGGCACCATGCCGGGGAAGTTGAACGGGGTGATCCCGGCCACGACACCGAGGGGCTGTTTGATCGAGTAGACGTCGACGCCGGTGCCGGCCTGCTCGGAGAACCCTCCCTTGAGCAGGTTGGGGATGCCACAGGCGAACTCGACGTTCTCGAGCCCGCGGGCGACCTCGCCGAGCGCGTCGGAGACGACCTTGCCGTGCTCGCCGGAGATCATCGTGGCGATCTCCTTGCGGTTGGCGGCGATCAGCTCGCGGATCTGGAACATCACCTCGGCCCGGCGCGAGAGGCTCGTCGCCCGCCAGGCCGGGGCGGCCGCCTTGGCCACGGCGACGGCGCGGTCCATGTCGGCGACCGAGGCCAGGTCGACGGTCGCCTGCACCTCGCCCGTCGCCGGGTTGAAGACGTCGCCGGAACGACCGGAGGTCCCCTCGACGATCCTGCCGTCGATCCAGTGGGAGATGCGATTCATCGTGCTTCCTTGTGTGCGTGGATGCCGTCGGCGACGGCATGGGTGAGCGGTTGGTCGACCAGGACTAGACGAGGTACTGGCTGAGGCCGCGCTTGACGTAGCGGCCGTGGCCCTGGCGACCGACGTACTCATCGTGCTCGATGACGACGGTGCCGCGGGACAGCACGGTGTCGACCTTGCCGTCGATCACCCAACCCTCCCAGGCCGAGTAGTCCATGTTCATGTGGTGCTTGTCGTTGACGCCGATCCTCGTCTTGGAGTTCGGGTCCCACACGACGACGTCGGCGTCCGCCCCGGGGGCGATCACTCCCTTGCGCGGGTACATGCCGAACATCCGGGCCGGGGTGGTGCAGCACGTCTCGACCCAACGCTCGAGCGACAGCTCGCCGGCGACGACGCCCTGGTAGACGAGCTCCATCCGGTGCTCCACGCCACCGATGCCATTGGGGATGGCGGCGAAGTTGCCCACACCGAGCTCCTTCTGGTCCTTCATGCAGAACGGGCAGTGGTCGGTGGACACGATGGCGAGCTCGTTCATCCGCAGGCCCCGCCACAGGTCGGACTGGTGGCCATGGCCGTCGAGGCCCTTCCAGTGCGGATCGTGGTCACGGGAACGGACGGGGGTCGAGCACACCCACTTGGCCCCCTCGAAGCCGGGCCTGCCGAGCGTCTCCTCGAGCGTCAGCCAGAGGTACTGGGGGCAGGTCTCGGCGAACACGTTGCGTCCGTGGTGGCGTGCGGCGGCCACCTCCTCGAGAGCGTCTCCGGCCGACATGTGCACGATGTACAGCGGCACGTTGCCGGCCACCTGCGAGAGCACGATGGCCCGATGGGTCGCCTCGGCCTCGAGCGGCGACGGCCGTGTGTACGAGTGGTACCTGGGGTCGGTCTCGCCCCGGGCGAGTGCCTGGGCGACGAGCACGTCGATGGCGATGCCGTTCTCGGCGTGCATCATGACCATCGCCCCGTTGTCCGCCGCGGTCTGCATCGCCTTGAGGATCTGGCCGTCGTCGGCGTAGAACACGCCGGGATAGGCCATGAACAGCTTGAAGCTGGTCACACCCTCGTGGTCCACGAGGTAGGTCATGTCCTTCAACGACTGCTCGTCGACCCCACCGATGATCTGGTGGAAGGCGTAGTCGATGGCACACTGGCCGTCGGCCTTGCGATGCCATTCGGCGAGACCGTCCTGGACGTTCTCGCCGTAGCGCTGCACCGCCATGTCGATGATCGTCGTCACCCCGCCCCATGCCGCGGCACGCGAGCCGGTCTCGAACGTGTCGCTGGCGAACGTGCCGCCGAAGGGCAGCTCCATGTGCGTGTGGACGTCGATCCCGCCGGGGATCACGTACTTGCCCGCCGCGTCGATCACCCGGTCGGCCTGCTGCTCGGCCGGGGCGAACGCGCCCGGACGGCCGACGGCGGTGATCGTCTCGCCGTCGATGAGCACATCGGACTCGATCACCCCGGTCGTCGAGACGACCTTGCCGTTCTTGATCAAGGTGCGAGCCATCAGTACCGACCTCCCTCGGCGACCAGTTCGTCGTACGCGTCCGGGCGGCGGTCGCGGTAGAACGCCCAGCGGTCGCGCACAGTCTGCAGCATGCTCATGTCGAGGTCGCGCACGATCAGTTCCGGCTTGTACGGATCGCCGACGTCACCGACGAACTTGCCCTCGGGATCGACGAAGTAGCTCTGACCGTAGAAGTCGTTGTCGCCGTCGGGCTCGACCCCGACCCGGTTGATCGCACCGACGAAGTAGATGTTGGCGACCGCGCTGGCCGGCTGTTCCAGGCGCCAGAGGTACTCCGACAGGCCCCGCGAGGTGGCCGACGGGTTGAACACCAACTCGGCGCCGTTGAGCCCGAGCGCCCGCCACCCCTCGGGGAAGTGGCGGTCGTAGCAGATGTACACACCGATCTTGCCGACCGCGGTCTCGAACACCGGGTAGCCGCCGGTGCCGGGACGGAAGTAGAACTTCTCCCAGAACCCCTTCGTCTGGGGGATGTGCTGCTTGCGGTACTTGCCGAGGTAGGTGCCATCGGCGTCGATCACCGCCGCGGTGTTGTAGTAGAGCCCGGGCTGGACCACCTCGTACAGCGGCAGGATCATCACCATGCCGGTCTCCTTGGCCACCGACTGGAAGCGCTGCGTCGTGGGACCGTCCGGGATCGGCTCGGTGTACGAGTAGTACGACGTGTCCTGCACCTGGCAGAGATACGGCCCGTGGAACAGCTCCTGGAAGCAGATGACCTGGGCGCCCTGCTTGGCCGCCTCGTGGGACACGGCTTCGTGCTTGTCGAGCATCGCCTCGACCGAGCCGGCCCAGTCGGTCTGGTACAGCGCTGCGCGAATGATTCGTGTCATCCAATGCTCCCCTGTTGTGCGTCGGGCGAAGTCGGTGTGCGACGCCACCAGACTAATCGGCACAACATGTCAGGAACAATGGCCTCATTGTGACCGTACATAAGTTAACGTTCCCGAGATGGACGTCGCCGACCGGGTGCGGGATGCGATCACGGACCGCAGTGCACGGGGCATCGCCGCCGTCGTCAGCCGGATGATCACGGCGGGCGAACTCACGCCGGGCGATCGACTGCCCACCGTCCGCTGGCTGGCCCGGGAGTTGAAGGTCAGCCCGACGACGGTCAGCGAGGCCTGGCAGGGACTCACCGATGCCGGGGTGATCACGACTCGGGGCCGGCTCGGCAGCTTCGTCGAACGCCTCGGCGCCCCGATGGCGCCCAGGCGGTACCGCAGCGTCACCGAGGGGTCGGGGAACTTCGCCCTCGACCTGTCGACGGGGACGCCGGACCCGGGGTTGCTCCCCGACCTGTCGGCCGCCCTGGCCCGGGTGAGCCGCGGCGGATCGCTGACCACCAGCTACCTCGACGACCCCGTGCTCCCGGGGTTGCACGAGGTGCTCACGGAGGCCTGGCCGTTCGCCCCGGAGGCGCTGACCGTGGTGGACGGGGCGATGGATGCCCTCGACCGTCTGGCGACCAGCCTCTTGCGGCGCGGCGACCGGGTGGCGATCGAGAACCCGTCGTTCCCTCCCCTGCTCGACCTGCTCGAACAGCTCGGGATGGAACTGATCGGGGTCGACGTCGACGCAGCCGGCATCGTGCCGTCGTCGCTGGCCGCCGCCCTGACCCGCAGCCCCTCGGTCCTGTTCACCCAGCCACGCGCCCACAACCCGCTCGGGGTGAGCGCGACGCCCGAGAGGGTGGCCGAGCTCGCCTCGCTGCTCGCCGGGGCGACGACCACGGTGATCGAGGACGATCACGCCGGCGACATCGCCACGGCCCCGATCGCCAGCCTCGGTTTCCACCTGCCGGAGCGGACGATCCTCATCCGCAGCTTCTCCAAGAGCCACGGACCCGACCTGCGCCTGGCCGCGGTGGGCGGGGCGGGCGAGCCGATCTCGCGGATGGCGCGGCGACGGATCCTCGGCGCCGGGTGGTCGAGCCGTCTGCTGCAGGCCGTTCTGGCCGATCTGCTCACCTCGCAGGCCACCGTCGACGAGATCGCCCTCGCCCGTTCGACCTACGCCCGGCGGCGGTCGGCGCTGTGCGGCGCGCTCGCCGAGCGCGGCGTGACGTTCAGCGGGACCGACGGCATCAACCTGTGGGTCGACGTCGCCGACGAGCGGTCCGCCCAGCTCAGCCTGGCCTCGCGCGGTGTGGGGACGGCGCCGGGCCGACCGTTCGTCGTCGGCGCCCGCGACACCGACCACCTCCGCCTCACCGTCGGGTTGGTCCGCGACCACATCGAACAGCTCGCCGATCAGGTCGCCGCCGCCGCCGAGGACCACACCGACCGCTCGTCCTCCCGCCGGTGATCCAGCCGCGCCGGCGACGCCACGGCCGGCCGCGGACCGGACGGCGCGGGGTCAGACGTTCTTCGGCAGCGCCGAGAACGGCGTGGTCCGGTCGGCACTCGGCTCCTTGGGCAGCCCGAGCACCCGCTCGCCGATGATGTTGCGCTGCACCTGGTCGGTGCCGCCGTAGATCGGCGGGGCCTGGGCGAACAGAGCCAGCTCGGTGATGATCGCCTGGAGCGGCCGGCCCACGGCCTCGTCCAGGATCGCCCGGTCGGCGGCGTTGTAGGCGTGGAGCGTGCCCGAGGCGCCGAGGATCCGCATGCCGAGGTCGCGCTGCAGTCGCATGGCGTCGCTCATCGACAGCTTGCTGATGTTGCCGAACCCGGGGATGTCGCCCCCCTGCGCCTTGAGCGCCTTCAGCCGGAGCGTGTTCATCCGCCCGATCTCCTCGATCGAGTGCAGGCGCATCAGGTCCTGGCGCACGCTCGGATCGTCGATCGCCCCGCTCGACCGGGCCAGCTCGACGAGCACCTTGCCCACGCCGCGGAACTCGGCACTCCCACCGCCCGAACGGCGGTTGCCGAGGAAGTCACCCGCTCGACGGCCGAGATGGCCGGCCACCGTGCCGGGCAGTGCGGCGCTGGCCGCGGCGTGGCCACCGCCGGAGCCGAGCCCGGCACGCTCGAAGGCCAACGTGGTGTTGGCCACCGCCCATCCGTTGTGGCGATCACCGATCCTCGCCTCGTCGCCCACACGGGCATCGGTGAGGAAGACCTCGTTGAACAGCGCCCGACCCGTCATCTCCCGCAGGGGTCGGACCTCGACCCCCGGCTGGTGCATGTCGATGGCGAAGTAGCTGATGCCCTGGTGCTTGGGGACCTCGGAGTTGGTCCGGGCGATCAACATGCCCAGGTCGGCATGATGCCCTCCCGACGTCCACACCTTCTGGCCGTTGACCACCCACTCGTCGCCGTCCTGGACGGCCCTGGTCTGCAAGCCGGCCAGATCGCTGCCGGCGACCGGTTCGCTGAACAACTGGCACCACGCAGCCGCGTCCCGTGACGATGTCGCCGACGTAGCGTGCGACCTGCTCGGGCGTCCCGTGGGTGGCGATGGTCGGGGCGGCGAGGAGCATCCCCAGCCCCCCGGGAGCGGGGAGCGCCCCGTGCTCGCCGATCGCCTCGGCGACCCGCACGGCGTCGGTGCGCGACAGGCCGCGACCGTAGGCGTTCTCCGGGAGCAGCGGCGCCGCCCATCCGGCCGATCCGAGTCGTTCCCACCACTCGGCGACCGTCAGATCGGGATCCCAGTTCCGGGCGAGCCAGGAGCGGAGCTCGTCGATCACGTCGTCTGCTGGGGTCGTTCCGGCCATCGGCCGATGCTGTCACGCGCGGGGTCCCCGTCGCCATCCCGACCCGCCTGCCCCCTCGGATACGCCTCCGCCGCTGAATCGGCCGCCGGTGGATCGGCCCCCGGTGGATCGGCCCCCGGTGGATCGGCCGCCGGTGGATCCGCTGCCCCGATCCGGGCGACCAGGCGGCCCCCGACGATCGCCACCTTGTGGACGTCGAGCGGGGCTTGCGCCGGCCGACGCACGGCAAGTCCGGTGAACACGTCGAAACGACCGTTGTGCTTGGGGCACTCCACGACGCACCCGTCGAGCAGACCGTCGATCAGGTGGGTCCGGCCGTGCGTGCACAGCCCGGCGGTCAGAGCGAACCTGGTCTGCTCGGGCCGGCACAGCAGGTACGTGCGACCATCGAGATCGATCCGCCGCATCGCCCCCACGGTGAGATCGGCGGCGTCCCCGAGGTCGACCTCGGCGCCGACCACCGGGGTCGGACCGTCGCTCGACGGCTCGACGGCGCCGACGAGGTCGGGGACCGGGCGACCGGCGATCTCCCAGCGCGGATCGCGCCGCTGGTGGCGCAGGGCGTCGACGATCTCCCGGTAGGCGGCCCACGTGCTCGGGGTCGGCGGGGCCAGCTGGTCCTTGATCGCGGTGTGCAACGCGGGCAGGTTGTAGTACGGGACGGCGGGGAAGATGTGGTGCTCGACGTGGTAGTTCATGTTCAGGTAGAGGAACCGGAACACCGGGTTCATGCACACCGTGCGCGTGTTGAGCCGGTGGTCGAGCACGTCCTCGCGCAGGCCGACGTGCTGGGTCACGGCGAAGAACCACAACAGCCACACCCCGTAGAACGACGGCAGCCCGACGAACAGCAACGGCACGATCGAACGCGTCGCCAGGGACCAGGCGACGGGAACCAGGTAGACGGCCACGAACACCCGCGCCTCGCCGACGACCCGGCGATGCTCCGTCTCGGGGACGAAGTCGCGGGCGTCCGCGTCCAGCCGGCCCAGGGCGTGCATGGCCATCCGCCGCAGCATCGCCGGGCCGTTGACGGTGTTGAGGTAGTTGGGGATCAGGCGGCGCAGCCTGAACGGCCGCGGGAAGACGATCTCGGGGTCACGTCCGACGACGATGGTGTCGGAGTGGTGGCGCACGTGCGACCAGCGCCACAGCGTCGGCTCGCGCAACAGCATGAACGAGGCGACGTAGTACACGGCGTCGTTGGCCCGCCGGTTGTGCAGCGCCGTGCCATGGCCGTGCTCGTGCCAGCGCGGGTCGGCGGCGCCGCCGTAGAGCGCGCCGTAGACCACGAAGCACGGCACGCACCACCAGGAACCGAGGGTGACGAACGCCAGGACCCCGCTGATGATCAGCAGCCCGGCCCACAACGCCACGTCGCATGCGGCCCGGCCATTGGTGCGCGCCATCAACTCCTGGAGACGTTCGGGCGCGATCACCGGGCGGAACCACTCGGCATTCGCCAGACCGGCCTCCTTCGCCCGCGCCGACTCCGCGCCGGTCAGGCTGTAGTCGCGTTGGGCGATCATCCCGCCACCTCCGAGGCGGCGGCGACCTCGCCCAGGCGGACCGCGTCGCTTGCGAGGATCGCTCCTGCCGCCTCGGCCCGATCGACGGCCGTCGTCCACCGGGCCGCGAAGGTGGCGTGGTCCGGGTAGGCCGCGGCGATCTGCGCCGCGGTGAACGGTCGGGTGGTGCCGAACAGACCGCAGAAGCTCTCCCCGGTCTGGCCGAAGCCCGTCAACCTGGCCACGGGGACATCGAGGTGCGGGGTGCGGATGCCACCCCTGGCATTCCCATTGTCGTCGAGGACCAGCGCGCCGGCCTCGTCGATCTCGATCGGCGCCATGGCGGGCGGCGGCTCACCGGTGCGAACCCAGGATTCGAGCGACCAGAGCGCGGCGCGCAGCACGTAGGTGTGCGGTCCGGCGTTGATCGGCAGGTCGCAGGTGATCACGCCACCGAAGATCGAGTTGGGCGGGGTGGCCATGGCGGCGAACAACGCCGCGTCCCCGGCGCCCGAGCCGTCGTCGGTGTCGCCGATGCCCAGGTTGTAGACATCGGCGTGGGCGGTGCCCGGAACCTCCCACGAGCGGACGATGTCGGTGTCGGGCTGGCGCGCCCGGACGAAGCCGAGGCGACCGCCGAGGACATCGGTCTCGGAGAGGAAGTTGAGCACGGGCACGGCGGTGTCCGTGCGGATCAAGGTGGGGTCGGGGGCGGTGATCGACGGGAGCGGATCCTGCAAGAGACCTGCTCCCGCCGATCCCCGGCTGTGCAGCAGGTACCCGTCGAAGACGTTGGCGATGGGCGCCACGGCATCGACGTACGTGGTCAACCGGAAGGCCGACTGCGACTCCCCGATGGCGATCACCCGGTCGGGCTGCAGTCCGTCGAGCACCTTGTCGGCCTGCGTCCTCACGGCGGCGCCCACCTGGCTGAACATGTCGTAGGAATAGCTGTCGCCCGGGTGGGAGAGCGGGGCGTAGCGCTCGGGGTCGACCGCCTTGAGGGCGAGCGCCGCGCCGAGCGCGTTGCCGCCCCCGAGGATCCCGACGGCCTGGGCCGAGACGCCGACCCAGGCCCACCCGGAACGGATCAGCTCGACGTGGGCGTAGGTCCAGTCGGGGGCGTTGTCGAACCCGGCGGTGACGTTGAACCACTCGACCGCCACGCTCCCGTTCCAGTCGGCGGCGTCGATCGGTCGGCGTACCACGATCCGCGTGGTGAACGGCACGGGCGCGATCGGCTCAACGGACCATCGACCATCCGAGGTCAGCGGCTCGGCCGACGAGTAGGCCACGGCCGTCCCACTGAGGAAGAGCTCGGTCTCGGTGTACCCGACGGCCGCCAGATCGGGCCGGCCCGTGCCGAGCGAGGCGAACCCCTTCCCGCCCACCGGCGGATCGGCAACGGTCACCTCGCCAACCAGGTCGGGCCGGAACAACGGTGCCGCGGTGGGCGTTGGAGCCTCGGTCGTGGGCGCCACGATGGGCGGCGGCACGGTGGTCGGTGCCACGGTCATGGTGGGGGCCTCCGTCGGCACAGGATGGAGGGTCGGTTGGGCGGCCGTGGCCACGACCGGCGCCGAGTCCTCCCCGTCGAGCGCCGAGTCCGCCCCGCCCGACGAACAGGCGGCAAGCATGGCGAGACCGCAGAGGTAGCCCACCACACGCCGACGACGGGCGGGGCTCCCGTAGCGCGGCGACGGTTCAACGGCGACGGACACGAACGCCAGCGTACGGTCGCTCTCCCCGGGACTTCCGACCGTACCCCTCGCCGCGGCGTTCCGCGTGCACCGATCCGCGCCCGGGCGCGGATCGGTGTGACCGGAACGGACCGGCATCGCCGCGGGCTCCGCCGACGCTCGCGCCCCGACCCGCGCCTGGCTCAGCGATCGAGATCGGGTGGGGCGAGCTCGCTCGGACCGACGTGGGCGTCCAGCCAATCGTCGAGCGCATCGCACGCCCGCCACTCAGCCACGATGCGCTCCGCCGCGCCCGGGGCGTGCATCCATCCGGCGACCGGGAACGACTTGACGGCGATCAGGCCCTTGCGGCGGAGCAGGGCGATGCGCGGATGGTCCTTGGGGTATCCGCGTGGCGCGGTCTTCAGCGAGGAGATCGCGTCCATCGTGAACCCGAGCGACTCGAGCGACTCGCCCAGCGAGGCGACCTCGGCACCCCGGTGGTCGTCGACGACCGCCCGACGGAAGCGTTCGAGCTGGTCGGCGGCCATGTCGTAGTAGCCCGAGCCGAGCATCAGCCCGCTCGCCGACAGCTGCACGTAGTACCCGGCGCCGCCCTCGCGTTCGGCGTACATCCCCTGCTGGGTCTTGTACGGCGGGCGGCCCTTGGTGAACCGGACGTCGTTGTACGGGCGGAACAGGTGGAACGGCCCGAACTCCCCGAGGTCGGCGGCCAGCGCCTCGAAGCGCTCCTTGACGTCGGCCACGTAGGTCGCACGGTTGGCCTGCCAGAACGCCTTGGAGTTGTCGGCCTCCAACCTCGCATAGAAGTCGAAGGTCGCGGCCGGGAAGCCGGTGAAGGCCATTGCCGTGCCCCTCGCTCGATCTACTCGACGATCTCGGAGATCTGCGCCACCGGGGCGGTGTTGGTGTAGCGGGCGACGTCGGCCGCCACGGCCGCGGTGCCATCGCTGGCCATCGCCGCCTCGAACGCCTGCATGTCGGGAAAACGGAAGTGAACAGCGGCCAGGTAGGGACCGCCCACGCCCCGGTCGATCTCGGCCCCGCCGAGACCCCACGACGAGATGCACAGCGGGACGTGGGTGTCGCGGTAGTAGGCGTGATCGAACGTGGCCGGGACGCCCTCGGAGACGTCGCCGGCGGGATAGGAGAAGGTCACTCGGATCATGACGGCACGGTAGCCGCCGGGCTCACCGCAGCGCGGGCCGAGCGGGCCCGACGGAGCTCCGCGAGGTCGGTCCGGCTCGTGCCGCCACTTCAGCGGCCGGATGGAGCATCCTGTGTGACCGTGCCCAGCCAACGTCGTCATCGCCAGAAGGGTCAGCCGCTGCCGGTGGAGCTCACCGACGCCGAACGGTTCGCGGCGGGGCTCAAGGAGGCCGAACTGGCCAAGCAGAAGGCGGCGGCGGCCAAGGAGGCCTCCCGCCGGGCCGCCGCCGAGCTGAAGGCCGAGCTGGAACGCCAACAGGCCGCCGCGGCGCAGCTCGCCGCCGATCTCGCCAGCGCCCGCCGGGACCACGCGGGCGCCGTCGAGCGGCTCAAGTCGGCCCGCCAGTCCGGGCGCGGCAAGGCCGAGGCGGAGATCGCCTGGCGCGAGGCGACGGCGCGGCTGATGGAGCTCGAGACCGGGACCCGACCGGCGTGGGCCCCCGTCGCAGCGAGCCCCGCTCAGGCAGGACACTCGCCCGACGGCGCGCCCGCCGATGATCCGGCAGCCTCGCCGATGGGCGCTGCGCGGTCGTAACCTCTCGCACCATGGCTGATCTGTTCCTCGGCGAGACCGTCGATCCCGCCTCCCACCAGCGCACGGGCACGAAGGTGTCGATCGCGACCGGCGAGTTCACCACCCACGGAGTGATCGTCGGGATGACCGGCTCGGGCAAGACCGGCCTGGGCATCGTGCTCATCGAGGAGGCGTTGCGGGCCGGGGTGCCCGCCTTGTTGATCGACCCCAAGGGCGATCTCGGCAACCTCTGCCTCACCTTCCCCGGCCTGGCCGGCGCCGACTTCCGCCCGTGGATCAACGAAGGCGACGCCCAGAAGGCCGGACTCTCCCCCGACGACTTCGCCGCCGCCCAGGCCAAGACCTGGTCCGACGGTCTCGCCGGCTGGGGACTCGACGGGGCGGCCATCGGGGCGTTGCGCACCGGGGCCGAGTTCACCATCTACACCCCGGGCTCGACGGCGGGAGCGGCGATGAACATCGTCGGCTCGCTCAACGCACCGGACGACGCCGGCGATCTCGAGACGATGCGCGACGAGATCGAGGGCTACGTGTCCGGCCTGCTCGGCCTCGTCGGCATCGAGGCCGATCCGCTGTCGAGCCGCGAGCACATCCTGCTGTCCAACCTGATCGAGACCTCGTGGGCGGCCGGCAAAGACCTCGATCTGCCCACCCTCGTCGGCCAGGTGCAGAGCCCGCCGATCCGCAAGCTCGGGGTGTTCGAGCTCGACACCTTCTTCCCGCCCGACGACCGCACGGGGCTGGCGATGAAGCTCAACGGCCTGCTCGCCTCCCCCTCCTTCGCCGCCTGGGCCCAGGGATCACCGCTCGACATCGGCTCGCTGCTGCGCACCCCCGAGGGCAGGCCGCGCTGTGCGATCGTCACCACCGCCCACCTCTCCGAGGAGGAGCGCCAGTTCGTCACCGCCCTCGTGCTCGCCAAGCTGGTCACCTGGATGCGCAAGCAGTCGGGGACGACCGACCTGCGGGCGCTGCTCTACATGGACGAGGTTGCCGGCTACGTGCCGCCCTCGGCGATGCCGCCGACCAAGAAGCCGATCATGACCCTGATGAAGCAGGCGCGCGCCTTCGGCGTCGGCGTCGTGCTCTCCACGCAGAACCCGGTCGACGTCGACTACAAGGCGCTGTCCAACGCCGGCACCTGGATGATCGGGCGGCTGCAGACCGACCGCGACAAGCAGCGCCTGCTCGACGGGATGTCGGCTGCCGCTGGTGGCGTCGACGTCGCAGCCGTCGGCGAAACCATCTCGGGCCTGGCCAAACGCGAGTTCGTGCTCCGCCGGGCCTCGAAGGACAAGCCCGAGGTGATGACCACGCGCTGGGCGATGAGCTACCTGCGCGGTCCGCTGACCCGCGACCAGATCGAGACGCTGATGTCGGGCGGGGCGGCGACCGCGGCACCGGCACCGGGAACGCAGGCCGCGCCGGGCGCCTCGGGCGCGGCCTCGATGACGCGCAGCGGCGGCGCGGGGTCGGTGCCGGCGCCGACGGCGGCCCTGGGGGCCGACGAGACGAGCGTGATGCCGGGCACCGCCGACGGTGTGCCGGTGCGCTGGGTCGATCCGGCCAGCCCGTGGCTCGCCTCCATCGGCGGCGACCCGCGTGGCACCCGACTCGAGGCCGCCATCGTCGCCCGGGTGCGGATGCGGTACGACGACGACAAGGCCGACCTGGTCACCGAGGCCGAGTACGAGGCGGTGCTCTTCCCGCTCGCCGCCGAGATCGACGCCACCCGGGCGATCGCCGTCGACTACGACGACCGCGACCTGCGCACCTCGGCTCCCGAGGGTGCGGTCTACCGCCTGAGCGACGCCCCGATCGATGCCACGACGACCTTCACCCGCGCCGAGCGCGATCTGATCGACCACCTCGTGCGCAGCCAGACGTTGCAGATCCCCGTCAACCGCGACCTCAAGCTGTTCGGCCGCCCGGGAGAGTCGGCCGAGGCATTCGGCCTGCGCTGCCAGGTGGCCGCCACCGACGGCGCCGACCGGGAGACGGCGATGCTGCGCGACAAGTACGAGGCGAAGGTGGACAAGGCGCAGGATGCCCTCGCCGCCGCCCACGACCGGCTCGACGTCGTCAAGTCCGAGCACCGCGGGCGACGGGGCGAGGAGATCATCGGCGCGGCCGGGTCGATCCTCGGCGGGCTCCTCGGCGGACGCAAGCGGGCCGGGAGCATCTTCGGCAAGCTCGGCGGGCTGATGGGCAAGCACCAGCGGGCGAGCACGGCCGGCGAGCGGGTCGATTCGGTCGAGAACAAGATCGAGTCACTCGAACAGGACCTCCAGGACCTGGAATCCGAGGCGACCGACGAGATCTCGACACTCGAACAGGCCTGGGCGGCCAGGGCGGGCAACATCTCGACCGTCGACGTCACGCTCGAACGCACCGATGTCGGCGTCGCCCAACTGGTACTCGCCTGGGTTCCCGTCGCCTGAGCACCGGCCGGGCCCGGGCACCGGCCGGACTCGACGCCCGAGGCCCGCCCCGGCCAACGGTTAGCGTTCGCAACGTGCGCGTGCTGGCCATCGATCAGGGGACGTCGGCGACCAAGGCCGTCGTCGTCGAGGCCGACGGCGCCACCCAAGCGGTGGTCGAGGTGCCCGTCGAGGTGCGCGCCGGCGCCGACGGCGCGGTCGAACTCGACCCCGAGGAACTGTGGCGCAGCGTCGTCGTGGCCGGCCGGCAGGCGCTCGAGCGCGCCGGCGGAAGCGTCGACGCGATCGGTCTGGCCAACCAGGGCGAGACGGTGCTTGCCTGGGACCGGGCCACGGGGGCGCCGCGCTCGGCCGCCATCGTCTGGCAGGACCGACGATCGATGTCGGTGTGCGAGACCCTCGCTGGCGACGGGTGGGGCGAACGACTCGCCGCGATCACCGGCCTCGAGCTCGACCCGTACTTCTCCGCCCCGAAGATCGCCTGGTTGCGCGCCCGGGTCGGCGGCGGCCCGACGATCACGACCTCGGACACGTGGCTGCTCCACCGCCTGTGCGGGGCCTTCGCCACCGACGTGGCCACCGCCTCGAGGTCGCTGCTGCTCGACCTCGACAACGCCCGATGGCACCCCGAAGCCTGCGCTGCGTTCGGGATCGACGTCGACGCGCTGCCCGAGGTCGTCGCCAACGCCGGGGTGATCGGCACGACCACCGCCTTCGGGGGCGACGTGCCGATCGCCGGGATGTGCGTCGACCAGCAGGCCGCCCTGTTCGCCGAATCGTGCTTCGCGGCGGGGGAGGCGAAGTGCACCTACGGCACCGGGGCGTTCCTCCTCGCCTCGACCGGACCCTGCCCGACCCGTTCGACCAACGGGCTCGTCGGATGCATCGCCTGGCAGCTCGACGGGGTGACGACCTGGTGCCTCGACGGACAGGTGTACACCGCCGGCTCGGCGGTGGCCTGGTTGCAGCAGATCGGGATCATCGGCGAACCCGCCGACCTCGACCGCCTCGGCGGCGCCGTCGGCTCTCCGCGACGGGCGGCGTTCATTCCCGGTCTGGCCGGGCTGGCGGCACCCTTCTGGCGGCCCGACGCCCATGGCGCGTTCACCGGACTCGACCTGGCGACCACCCGGGAGGAGCTGGTCCGGGCCGTGATCGAGGGACTGGCGGCTGCCGTCGCCCACCTCGCCCGGGCGGCCTCCGGCGACCTCGGTGCGCCGTTGCGCCGATTGCGCGTCGACGGCGGTCTCACCCGCTCCCGCGTGTTGCTCCAGACCCAGGCCGACCTGCTCCAGGTCCCGATCGAGGTCTACCCGTCACCCCACGCCACCGCCCTCGGGGTGGCCGCGTTCGCCCGGATCGGGGCGGGTGGGAGCTCGTCGGCGGAGGCGGCCGTCGGTCCGTGGAAGCCGACGGTCACGGTGGAGCCGGCCATCGGTGCCGACGAGGCGGACGAGCGACTGGCCCGGTGGCACGCCGCGGCGCAGGCCACGATGGAGTTGTGAAGGTGACGACCGCGACGGCGGGCGCCGTTCCGTACGACGTCGCCGTCGTCGGAGCGGGTGTCGTCGGCGCCGCCGTCGCCCGCCTCGCCGCCCTGCACGAGCTGCGCGTCGTGCTCGTCGAGCGGGCCCCCGACGTCGGTGCGGGCACGAGCAAGGCGAAC
>CAWHEG010000003.1:0-8921 GCA_963828405.1 uncultured Actinomycetes bacterium
GCGACCAGCTGAAGTAGCTCTCCGCGATCGACCCTCGCTCCAGTGGTCCGGCGTGAGGCGGCGTCGCCGGCACGGCGATGGCCGCGGTGAGGGTGGGAGCGGGCGGCGAGCGGCTCGCACTGTTCGATGTCGTCGGCGCCGGGCCGGGCTGTCCGCCGAATCTGTCACGCTGTGGAGATGCACGACGATGGTCTTGGACTCCCGGTGAGCGGCGATCCGGGATTCGCCGCCCACTACGACTCGGCGATCGCCCAACTGCTTCGGTTCGACGTCGCCATCGGCGAGACCGTGGCCGACCTGTTGGCGAGCCATCCCGAGGCGCCGCTCGCCCATGTGCTGGCGGCCTATCTCCCCCTCCTGTCGACCGATCCGCGCGACCGGGCTTCGGCGGTCGCGGCGCTCGACTCCTGGTCGGGGGGCGCCCACGACGCCACCGAACGCGAGCAGCTCCACCTCCGCGCGGCGCAGGCGTGGGTCGACGGGCGGATGGCCGAGGCCGGGCGGATCCTCGACGAACTCCTCCTCGCATCTCCCCGTGACGTGCTCGCCCTCTATGTCGGCCACCAGATCGACTTCTTCACGGGCAACGCCCGTCATCTGCGCGACCGCGTCGGGCGTTCCGTCGAGGCCTTCTCGGCGGCCGACGATGCCCTCGGGTTCCTGCTCGGCATGCTGGCCTTCGGGCTCGAGGAGTGTGGCGACTACCGCAGGGCCGAGGCCGTCGGCCTGGAGGCCATCGAGCGGCACCCGGCCGACGTGTGGGCGATCCACGCCGTCGTGCACTGCCACGAGATGCAGGGCGACGCCCTCGGTGGCGCAGCGTTCCTCGACGGCATCAGGGCCGACTGGGCGGCGGACAACGGCTTCACCGTCCACAACCACTGGCACCGGGCGCTGTTCGACCTGCAGCTCGGTCGCACCGACGCCGTGCTGGCCCGCTACGACGCCGAACTGCACAACGGCGACTCCGGCGGTGTGCCGATCGAACTGCTCGACGCCACGGCGCTGCTCTGGCGGCTGCACCTGGCCGGCGTCGATGTCGGCGTGCGTTGGCAGCCGCTCGTGGCGGCCTGGGCTGCCACAGCCGACGTGCCGTTCTACGCCTTCAACGACATGCACGCGGTGATCGCCGAGATCGGCGCCGGTCGCCTCGCTGCGGCGCAGGCGTTCGTCCGCAGCCGTGAGCAGTGGTTGGCCGGGCGGTGGGGGACGCCCGATCCAGCCGCCACGAACACGGCGATGACCGAACAGGTCGGGCTGCCGGTGTGCCGGGCGCTCGTCGAGTTCGGCGAGGAGCGTTATGCAGTGGCGTGGCGTGACCTGCTCGAGGTCCGCCCCGTGCTCCACCGGTTCGGCGGCTCCCACGCCCAGCGCGACGTGGTCGACCTGACGATCATCGAGGCGGCCCGACGCGACGGACGCGACGACCTCGTCCGAGCGCTGACGAGCGAACGCCGGACCCGCCGGGGGTGAGCTGCTCGAGCGCGGTGCCGGGGGCGGAGATCATCGCCCCACGAGGAAGTCGTCACCATCCAAGTCGCCTGTCCGACAGGGCTGCGCCTGGCGTGCAGATCGTGGGATGTTTCGCCGCCGGCCTGTTGCTGCAGATCGCGGTTCTGGTCACATGGGCCCGCCACTACGTCAGCGAGGATCAAGCACTGCTGTGGGCCGCCGCCCGCTCGTGGGGCCGGGGCAATCCGGCCCAACCGAACTTCTGGGGCCAGACGTACGGGACGACGATCGAGGCTGTGCCGGCGGAAGTCCTCCGCCAACTTGGCGTAACCCTGGAGATCGGGCTGCCAGTGGGGATTCTGATGATCAACAGTATCGGTTGGGTGGTGCTCGGTGTTGCCGCCTGGAGGCAGTCCCGACGATCGCTGGCGCTGATTGCATTCGGTCTTCCGGCGCTGCTCCCCCCGCAGTATCTGGTCTTGACGGTGGCGTACAACACCGCAGCGGCGCGCACGCTGGCGATGATCGCCGCGGCCTTCGTGGTCGGTTTCGGCGAGGCCAGATGGGTGCCGTACGTCGGTCTGTCGGTGGCGGGACTGGCCACGCTGCTGGACAATTCCGTCATCCTCATCGCGGTTCCGACGCTGGTCCTTGCCGCTTCGGCGATCGCCAGATCCTGGCCAGGGCCACTCGGCAACGTACGAGGTTCACTGAGAACGCTGTCGTTCACCGCTCTGGCGGTGGTTCCGGCAGTGGCTTGGCACCTCTTCACCTCGTGGTGGTACGACGCCCACCCCGAAGACGATCTCCACCCCGCACCGGTCTTCGAGCCATCGCTCGATCGACTCGGGCGGACGTTGTCCCACGTGGGGCGGTATCTCGGGACGTACAGCGTCGTCTATTCACCGGTCAGCATCGTGCCGTTCCTGGCCATCGCCGTGGTGGTGGTGCTCGCCGTCCGGCGCAGCAGCTGGACGACCGGGATCTCGGCGATGGCCGTGTTGGTGCTCGCACTGATGATCATGTCGGTACCTCGAGCCGAAGATTGGATGCCGACGGCTTATTACCCGGCGTCGAGAGTGCTGCTCACATTACCTGTCGCCATCTGGCTGATCTGCGTGATGGTTCCACGCCGAACGCCGGTGGCTGGGCCCTCGTCCGGGATCGGACGGGTGCAACATCGGATGCCGCTCCTGATCACGGGTCTTTGCCTCGCCTTGTGCGGAGTCCGACTTGTCCGATGGCACACAGACGTGGTCCCGCTGCGAAATGACGCCGTCGACTACCCGAACTATCCGCTCGTCGACGTTGCCAGCCTGAAGCGGGACTGTGAGTCCGTCAGATCGGCGGCGAGCGAGTCGGGTGTGGAGTTCGTCGTCTTCGCATTCAGAACCCCGGCGTATGCCTGCGCCGGTGTGTTCGGGGATGAGATCACCACGATCTACCCGGCGTACGAGCGGCGAAGCTGGCTACTGCGGAGGTTTCTGCAGGCAGACGAGCGCGACTTTCTTCTTGCCCAGCACGAACCGACCGGTTGTGACAACGAGATCTTGTCGTGTCGCCAGGTGGCACCGGACCTGACGATCGTCCACGTGCTGACGGGTCACTCGATTCGTGACGCGGTGCTCGGCCTGGGTTTCGCGATTCGTCCGCCGTTCTGAACGTCGAGGCCGACGAGCGGGCCGATGCGGTCGGAGGGTGGGGTCCGGCCGCCGTCGACCCCTGCACTGGTCGGCGAGCGTCGTAACCCGGCGCGGCCTGATCAGCGGAAGTTCTCGAAGTAACGGCTCGGCGTGGGGCCGCGTTGGCCCTGGTACTTGGAGCCGTTGGTCCGCGAGCCGTAGGGGTGCTCGGCGGGCGACGTCATCTGCAGGAAGCTCACCTGGCCGATCTTCATCCGCGGGTAGATCGTGATCGGCAGGCTGGCCACGTTGGCCAGTTCGAGCGTCACGTGGCCGTCGAAGCCGGCATCGATGAATCCCGCCGTCGAATGGATGAGCAGGCCCAGCCGGCCGAGGGAGCTCTTGCCTTCGATGCGGGCCACGAGGTCGGCAGGGACGCCGACGCGCTCGAGCGTCGATCCGAGCACGAACTCGCCGGGATGGAGCATGAACACGCCCTCGTCGGGGATCGTGACCAACTCGGTCAGGTCCTCGAGGTCCTGCTTGACGTCGATGATCCCGGCCGTGTGGTTGCGAAACACCCGGAAGAGGTTGCTGACCTTGACGTCGATCGACGACGGCTGGATGCACGATTCGTCGAGCGGGTCGATGACGATCCGGCCGGCGGCGATCGCCGCTCGGAGGTCTCGATCGGAGAGGATCATCGGGAGGTGACGCTAGCGGTTCGGGGTTGGTAACCTCACGGACGCACCTTGCGGGTGTAGTTCAGAGGCAGAACATCAGCTTCCCAAGCTGAGAACGCGGGTTCGATTCCCGTCACCCGCTCCACCTTGTTGATCGACATTTCCCCTTGTCAAGTGCTTTTTTCGCCAGCTGGCCGGAACTCGCCAAGTGTCCGCTGTTGCCCTCCAATCTCCGTTGTTTTCCGTTGCTAGTTGCACGGATGTTGCACGAAATCGACGCCGCTGGGGTGTCTTCAGGATGACGTCGCCGGCTCGGGCCGAATGATCCGGTCGATCTCGGTCGCGAGTACCCCATCTCGGCCTTGCGCGACGTGCTGGTAGATCATCGCGGCGTCCGGCGAGGCATGGCCGAGGCGAGCCTGAATCTCCTTGATCGTTCCGCCGGCAAGAGCCGTCAGCGTTCCGGCGAGGTGCCGGAGATCGTGGAACCGAAGGTCTGGTAAGCCCGCCTGCGCACGTGCCTCGTTCCAGATCCGCTGCCAACTCGACGAGCGCGGTACATCCCCGGACCGTTCGGTGGCGAAGAGCAAGGCATCGGGGTCCTCATCGACGTACGTTCGCAGATGCAGGTCGATCTCGCTTCGGACGCGTGCCGGGCAACGCGACAACCCGGGAACCGGCGTCGGTCTTTGGATTCTGGAACACCAGACCTTTGCCACCCGCCTCGCTCCGACCTCGTTCCACTCGGACCGTCGCGTATGCGCCGTCGAACGAAACGTGGCGTCGGGCAAGGCCGAAGCATTCGCTCTTGCGGAGGCCACAGAACGCCGCGAGGAGCACCGCCGCCCGGAACCGCGGCTCGATGACCGCGAGCAGCCTCTCGACCTCGACGAGCGCCGGGATCGGCCGCTCGTCCGAGTGCTCGCTGGCCGCTCCCCGAACTCTGCACGGGTTTTCGGCCAGCACGGCATCTTCGACTGCCGTCGTCAGGATGGTCCGCAGCAGCCGGTACGCCTTCGGCGCCATTGACGGCTTCGACTCCACCAGCCGACCGTGCCATCGCCGCACGCGATCAGGCGTGATCCCGTTGAGTGCCAGCTGGCCGAACTCCGGCAGCACGTCGACCCGCAGGATGCTGGCGTAGACCTCACGGGTGCGATCCCGGAGCGGTCGTTCGGTCAGCCACTCCGTCGAGTACTCGTCGAATCTGACCTTGGCGCGTTGGGGATCAATCGACGCTCCGCCCGATCGGATCGTCGTCTCCTCACGAGCGAGCCAGGCGTTCGCGTCGGCCTTCGTCGTGAAGGTCACCGACCCGTTGACTCGCTTGCCCAGGTTCGTGTGCCAATAGCTCGCCTGCCACCGACCGGACGGCAGCTTCCGCACGAGACCGAACGTCCGCCGTCTCACAGACCGTACTCAGCTTTGAAATGCATGCAACATTGCTAGCGCGATTGGTGTTCGGAAACAAGCGCCTTTGATGAGCAACTGTTCGTGTCCAAACGGAATTGACGGCCCGCGGTCAACCGCCGCCCCGACGACGGACACCGCGTCACGGAGATGCGCTCGTCGGACGGGCGTGGATTGCGAGTCGAGGGCCGAGCCGCCGTGGGCCCTGAGCTCACGTGTTGGTCGCGGACCGTTCGACGCAACCCGTGCTGCGAGCGTCGGTGGACAGCGGACCTGCCCACCTGGCGTTGACGAGCAGTTTGCTAGTAGTGGCCACCAGGGTCGGCGTTCAGTACCTGGGCGTCCGACGGCGATCAGATGTACCCGATAGGGGCGGAGTGTGCGGGTCGAGGAGGGCTCGTCAGCGGGATAGCGGGGCGCCGATATCGGACGTCTGGGTGCCGAGGGCGGCGTCCGGTATCGGCCACTTGCGCGGGCGATGGGCACGCGCGGGGCGGGTCTCCGTTGCGCTCCCAGGCTCGACCATGGCGAGGTCGACCGACCGGCGTGTTCGCGTTATGGGTGGCAGTGCTCCGGGTGACGGCGACCCACTTCGCCGGATATCTCTCGCCTGGCCGAGCGTTAGAGCTCGCGATTACCGGGCACCGTCGAGCGGGAGCGCGGAACGACGATGCTCGGCAGGCGAGGAGATCGCTGGTGCTAGGCCAATTCGTGGTCGAGGAAACGGACGACGTCGGCGGCGGTGCGGCGGGCTTCGCGGACGTAGGGCACGGTGATGGGCCAGACGTGGAACAGGCCCGCGTTTCGTTGTAGTTCTGCCCTGCCGCCTACGGCGCGGCAGCGGTCGACGAGGCGCAACGAGTCATCGAGCAGGGTTTCGGAGTTGTCCACCGTGATGAACAGGGGAGGGAGGCCCGACAGGTCACCGAACAGTGGCGAGATCCCGGGAGTGTTCAGATCGATGTGGCCGGCGTAGAACGCCGCCGCTGTGCGCAGCGCGACTGCCGAGAGCATGTCGTCGGTGTCGTCATTGGTGTCGACGCTGCCGCCGGAGCACGTGAGGTCGACCCACGGAGAGAACAAGACGGCGGCGCCCGGCATGGGGAGGCCCTCCGCTCTGGCCCGCTGGAGGAGGGCCAACGCCAAGCCTCCACCGGCGGAGTCGCCGGCAACGGCCACTTCGGTCGGGTCGACACCGGTGTCGAGGAGGCCCTGATAGGCATCGATCGCGTCGTCGAGCGCAGCCGGGTATGGATGTTCCGGTGCCAGTCGGTAGTCGACGAGCAGCACCTCAGCCGTAACACCGGAGGCCAGGCGAGCGGCGAGGTTTCGGTAGGTGCTGGGACGCCCGGCGATGTAGTAGCCGCCGTGCAGGTACAGGATGTGACGACGTGCTGCGGGCACTCCAACCCACTCACCGGTTGCCCGCCCATACTCGCCCACCGCGATCGGTCGATGCTCCACCTGCCGGCCGAGCATGCTGGGTGGAGGACGCCCGTCGGTTGCCTTGCGGATCTGCTCAACGAAGCGATCGCTGATCGACTTTGGTTTGATGCTGTGGCGAATGGCGACACGGATCAGGCGGGCGGTGAGAGATGGCATCGGTCGACAGATCATGACCCGGGCGAGCAGTCGAGGCCCAGGCCTCCTCGATTCTCGCTGCGTCTTCGAGCACCCACGAGCCGGCAGCGTTATGGGATGAGCTCGATGACACGCCATCGTGCGACGGAGCAGCGGTGCATCTGCGTTGGGTTTGTGACCGGGGTCGCCTGTCGGACCCGATCGGCGAGGAGCGAGGTCACGACGTCGTCGGGCCCGGCGTGTCTCGGTCAGTCGAAGTCCAGCTCAACGACCGGTGTGTTTGCGATCAGGCTTGCCTCGTCACCGAGCGCGAGTCTCAGCACGCACGTGCCTCGTCCAGCGGCGCAGTCGGTCCCGTCGATCTGTTGCCGCACCGGGATGAAAGCGGTGCCGTCCGTGAAGACGCCGAAGGAGTCGAACATTTCCGGCGTTCCGGCCCAACAGCGATGCAGATCAACTGCAACGCATTGCAGCACCCACGCGCCGATCGGCCCCTCCTCGATGCCCGTCGCGTGTACCTCGATCTGCTGCCAGTCAACGAGGTCATCCGTCGGTGACGCGACCAACTCGACGTCGGATGGCCCTCCCGGGACCATCGTCGTCGTTGCCAACGAAGGACGGATTGAAGTCACCGCCTGGTCCGGGACGCGTCCTGACGACCCGCAAGCTGCAACGGCAAAGATCGCAGCAGCAGCCAACACCGGCGGGCTCCCCGCTCGAACGTAGCGACGGATCCGGTCAGTCACGTTCGACCCCCCTTCCGGAGGATCGCCCTGCAGCTCATCGACACGTTTGCAGTATGAGCCACAGCGCCCACCGTCCTGCCAGAGCGGAAGGTCACATGCCCCTTCTCAACTGGGGGCACGCCCTCCCACCTCGCCGTACTGGCCAAACCGCGCCGATGCAACTGCACCCGGTATCCACCGGTTGCGATCGGATTCGAGACCACGGCACACCGCACGATATCGCTCAGCTACTGCGCCCTGATCGGAACCACGGACGATCGCTCTCGTGACCGGAAGCGGCCTTGGGCCAATGGCGAATTGTGGAGACGAAGCGTCGAACGTGCCGGCTCGTCCAGACGTCCGTGCCGCGTCCAGCAGCACGCGACGGGGCTATTCGTCGTGGTCGGACAGCTGCTCAGCGGCTGACCGGAGCAGTCCGAGCAGCGAAGGGATGTCGTCTTGAGCTGCGGCCACGAGGATGTCGACATCGACCGTTGCGTAGCCGTGCACGATCCGGTTGCGGACTCGGATGGGATCACGCCATCCAATGTCAGAGCGAAGCGATCGCGTCTGCTCACTGACTTGGCTCGCTGCCTCGCCGAGCACCGCGAAGTTCCACAAGATGGCATCGCGCCGGTCTCGGTTCGCCACGATCTCGTCGGCCGTTGAATCGCCGACGAGTTCGACGATGCGCTCGGCCGCGTCGATCATCTCCGCCAACAGGAGGCGGTCACGCTGCATACAGTGTCCGGGCCTCCTGCTCGACTCGTTCGCGGATCATCCGATGCAGCGCCTTACGCGAGACAAGGTCTACCGGACGACCGAACAGGGCTGCGAGTTCGTCTTCGAGTCGGTTGATGGCGAAGCCGAGCCGGGCGTCGGGTCCGGCAACGTAGAGCAGGTCGACATCGCTGACGTCGGTCTGCTCGCCACGAACGACCGACCCGAACAAGGCCAGTTCCTTGAGGCCGAAGCGGTCACAGATGTCGGCGATCCGCGCCGGATCGATCTGTCGGCCGTCGATCACCAGCACGGACTCCGAGTTCACACGACAATTCTGCCATCTTGGGCACCTCAACGCGCCGCCCGGCATCCGCTGCGACAACGGGAGCCCAACACAGCGCCCCGATGACGAGCGTCCGAGATCCACCATCGCTCGTCAGCGAAGGTGTGGAGCACCGCTCGATGTTCGCGGTGCAATCCCGTCGTTGCGTGATCGATACTTGCGAACGGACATGGCTTCGGCCCGTGTAGTCGACCGGCTTTGGCCGGTCACGGCCGGGCTGCACAGGGGCTTGTGAGGCTCGTACTCGAGACGAGCGTGCCATATCCGTGCCACAACTCAGCAAAGTTCTGCACTATTGGACGGACTCAGCAACACGAGGAAACATGGCTTTAGCTGGTCAAATACGGAAATCGCCTGCTCGCCGATCTGCGCCCAGGCAAAT
>CAWHEG010000004.1:0-5388 GCA_963828405.1 uncultured Actinomycetes bacterium
ACTCAAGGTGACGGACGTCCGGTACGAAACACGAGCATGCCGGGAACCACGCGCCCTCGAGATCACGGCGCTTCGCTGATCGAGCTGTTGGTTGCAATTGTTCTGCTCGGCACCGTGGTTGGTGCCGTGCTCACGGCCGCAAGCACGACGATCATCGGGTCCCGTATCGAACGCGACCACGCCAAAGCACAGCAGTGGTTGCAAGCGGCCATCGGCGTCATCGAGGCGATCGATTTCCAGAGTTGCGACCCCAACGACATCGATGGCGCCAAGGCCCAGGACGTGTACCAGAACGCACTGATCGTCGGATACGCCGATACCAACGGAGACGGAGTGGTGAACAGCGCCGACGGCGCGAGGCGTCCGTGGGAATACGAAGGCGACATCGTGGTACAGGAGCCTGAAGTGTGGGATGGCAGCGCATTCGTTCCGTTCGACACACAGAGCACCTGTTACGACCAGTCCCGGCTTCGCCAGCAGCGCGTCACCATCACCGTCGTCCACCCGAGTGGGATTCAAGAATCGGTGGAGTTGATCAAAGTTGACCGCTGACCGCACATCACAGGACGCCCGACCAAACGCTTGTCGCTCGATCCGAGACCAGGGATTCACGCTCCCTGAGCTGCTCATCGTCATCGTCGTCATGGGCCTCATCACCCCGGTGATCGCCTTGGCCTTCACCTCGATCGTGCGTTCCACCCCCGGTGCCGAGAATCGCAACGATGACGCCAGCGCACTGCTGCTGCTCACCACCTGGCTGAGCAAGGATGTCTCCTCGACGAGCGAGACCGGCTTCTTCGTCGGAAGCTCGGCACCAGCCGGCACGAGCTGTGCCACATCGGGCATGCCGAGCTCGTTCAAGTTGTTGGAGTTGCACTGGACCGAGGGCGCCCGCAACTACGTGACCGAGTACCGGTGGGTGAGTACCAACGCCAGCGAGGGGCGCATCTGGAGATTCGCGTGTCAGCGCGGATTGGCTGCCGATCAGACCAAGCTCACCCCTGACCTCAACAGCGTCGCCGCCTCACCGAGCCACCCATTCGCACCTGCTCCGGTTCAGATCGTCATGTCACCCACCACCACCGCGTCGGGAACGCCGGGCAACAAGGGCCTCCAGTTCGCCGTGTTGATCTACGACGACTTCGGCGTGCAACGAGAGTTGCTGAGTCTCGACGCAACCACCACCAACGTCCGCACGACGTTGCCGCCCAGCTCCGGCACGCCGACCGGCAACAACTCGGGGCCGATCGCCAACAACACGACGGTGTCGATCCAGGCCGGCACTGCGGCCACCAACGTGCCTTTGGCGGTCACCGACCCGGACGCCGGTGACCTGCTCTCGGCATCGTTCCCGAGCGGTCTCCCAGTCGGATGGAACGTGGTCGCGATCGGTACATCGGTCGACATCGCGCCCGATCCGCTGGCTACCGCTGGCACGTATGCGATTGCCTACTCGGTCACCGACACCTCGGGCGAGACCGCCAGCGCCCAGCTGATCGTCAACGTCACGGTCGTCGCCCCCAATCTCGCTCCCAGCGCGTCACCGGCGGTGCTCAACGCGAGCAAGGGCGTGGCGGGCACCGTGACGCTCTCGTACTCCGACCCCGAGGGTGAATCGCTCACGCCCGTGCTCGACGCGACCGACATCCCGAGCGGGTGGACAACCAGCGTGCTGGGCAAGGTCGTGACGATCACTCCATCCACCACCGCCACCGGCACCACCGTGATCGATTACTCGGTGACCGACTCGTTCGGGAACAAGGCAATCGCCTCGATCTCCGTGAGCGTGTGCACCGTCAGCCTGGTTTCGGTGTCGCCGGCCAACAAGACCGTTGTGGTCAAGAGCAACGGCGACATCGACCAGAACGTCGACATCGTCATCTCCACCAACGGCGCCTGCAGCGCGCTCGTGCTCGGTTTCCTCCCCAATAGCCCCTCCGGGGTGGAAACCAACGAGGCGTTCAACGCCTCGGATGCGGTCCAGATCAAGAAGCACAGTTCGTACGCCTGGACACGGCCGGCGGCTTCCACGACACGCGTGGTGCCGCTCCACGTTCGCCAGGGCGCCAACGGCCCGATCGAACTCACCATCAACCTGACCACCACGAGGTGACGAGATGAACTTCGTACCGTCCTCAATCGACCCGGTTCGTCGCCGATCGTCCACGTCCGGTGATCGCGGATCGATCCTGCCGTTGGTCCTGGTGATTTCGGTCGTCCTCGCCATCGTCGTCGCTGCCCTCGCCTCCTACACCCAGACCACGCTCCAACTCGGCCAGGTCGCCGAGGCATCGTCGGATCGCCTGAGTGCCGCTACCGGTGCGCTCGACAGCGCCCTGGAGGACCTCGAACGCGGCGTCGGTCCCTGCCTGGAACACGGCCAGGACTACACCATCACCGATTCCGTCAACGGGATCGAGTCGACGATCGACTGCAACTTCATCGCCGGCCCGTTCAAGGTCGGTGAGGTCTTCGCGGTCGCCATGACAGGCGCCGGCGACGGACGCACCGGACCGCTCCTCCGCGTCACCAACGGCGGCAACTCGGCACAGGCCGTGAAGACCTTCGAAGGTCCGGTCTACATGGCCAACGTGCCATCTTCCGGAGGCAGCAACCCCTCGATGAGCTTCTCGGCAACGTTGACGATCAAGAATGCCGACCTGTCGTTCACCTCGAACGACTGTGCCAACGCAACCGTGTCGCTCCCGTCGCAACTCACGATTGCTCCGGTCGGATACGGCACGCAGTGCTACGACCTGCCCTGGGACGACCCGGCCATGTTCGGGGGCGCCCGCCCTCCGGAACCGAACGTGGGCAACGGCGTCGCCTTCCCGCTGCGTTCGAGCGTGGCACCGGTCGCCGACAGCGACGGCTGCACGGTGTGGAGTCCCGGTCGATACGACACGCCCCCACAACTGGGCAATCAGAGCTACAACTACTTCCGGTCCGGCGACTACTACTTCCGCGACTTCGGCACCTGGTCGACCAGCAGTGCGTTCGTGCTGTTCGGTTACCCGGGCGACACAGGACCGAGCATCGACGGGATCAAGCCGCACGACACGTTCGCCAACAACCCATGCCGGTTCGCCTGGAACGAAGCCAACCACACCGGGGCGGCGATCTACATGGGTGGTGACAGCCAGATCTTCGTGGAACAGAACTCGTCGCTCGAGATCTCGGGCCGCAACCACAGCGGGCACAACGTCGGTCTCCAGGCGCTCGAGACCTTCGGCGACGACAGCGACGTCGAGGGCGATGAACCGATTCTGTACACCGCCTCGGGCGGCAACAAACAGCTTTCGATCCAAGGGCTGGTCTGGGCCCCGCGTGCGGCGTTCGAGTTCGACCTGATCGCCAACGACGCCGTCGCCGCACTCACCGGCGGTGCCGTGATCAGCGAGTTGAGCGCTGGTGCGTCGGCCAACGCCAACAACTTCCTGATCCGTGTGGCCACCAACCCGGCAACCAAGCAACTGCAGTTGACGGCCACAGCATCCAACTCGGGCACCACCTCGGTACGCGTGGTGTTGGATGTTCAGCGGTCCGCTGGTGCCACTGCCTACGCCGTCCGTAGTCGGCGCGTGATCGGGCTCACGGCCGAGTGAGCGTCGCTGCCATCGGTGGCGCGTCGACCACGATCCGGTCGATCGCCGTTTGACGCCCGACGCTCGCCGGGCGTCAGTCCCCCGGGGCGAAGCCCAGGTCGAGCGCCGACAGGAGCGGGGCATACGCGATCCCCTCGGCCTCGCACATCGCCGCGCAGGTGGTGCCGCGATCCACGATCACCGTGACGAGCACGGGCTCGGCGCCGAACGCCCGCACGACCTCGACCGCTTCCATCAGCGAACTGCCGCGCGTGACGGTGTCCTCGGTGATCACGACTCGGTCCCCCGCCTGCAACGCACCGGCGACGCGGCCCGTGATCCCATGGTCCTTGGACTCCTTGCGCACGCTGAAGCTGCGCAGGTTGCGACCGCGGGTCGCCGCCACCGCCGCCACCCCGTAGGCGACCGGATCTGCGCCCATCGTGAGCCCGCCGATCGCCGTCGCGTCGTCGGGAATCACCTCGAGCATGGCGTCGGCGACGAGCACGATCCCGTCGGGTCGACAGGCGGTCTGCTTCGTGTCGAGGAACCACGACGACGTGGCACCGGACTTGAGCGTGAACCGACCACGCTTCACCGAATGTTCGAGGACGTGCCGGCGCAGCGCATCCAACGCAGGTGACAGATCGGGGAGATCGCTCATGCAGGTGACCATAGCGATCCGGCGCCGATCGGCCATGCTGGCGGCATGCAGCTTCACGACCTCCGGATCTTCACCGAGCCGCAGCAGGGCGCCACCTACGACGACCTTGCGGCGGTCGCCGGCCGCGCAGAGCGGCTCGGGTTCGGAGCCTTCTTCCGCAGCGACCACTTCTTGATGATGGGCGGGACGAGCGGGCTGCCCGGCCCGAGTGATGCCTGGATCACACTCGCCGGGTTGGCCCGCGACACGTCCACGATCCGGCTCGGCACGCTCGTCACGTCGGCCACGTTCCGCCTCCCCGGACCGCTGGCGATCAGCGTCGCCAACGTCGATCACATGTCCGGTGGCCGTGTCGAACTCGGCTTGGGCGCCGGATGGTTCGAAGCCGAACACACCGCCTACGGCATCCCCTTCCCTTCGGTGCAGGAGCGATTCGACAACCTCGAAGAACAGATGGCGATCGTGCACGGCTTGTGGAACACCCCGACGGCGACACGTTCTCGCATCACGGCCGGATGTGGAACGTGACCGACTCCCCGGCACTCCCCAAGCCGTTCCAGGCGGGCGGACCCCCGATCATCGTCGGCGGCACGGGCAAGACCCGCACCCCGGCGCTCGCCGCACGCTACGCAGCCGAGTTCAACCTGCCGTTCACCGATGTCGACACCTTCACCCGTCAATGCGCCAACGTGGCCGGCGCCTGCGAGGCGATCGACCGCGACCCCTCCACGATGGTCTGGTCGGCTGCGCTGGTGCTCTGTTGCGGCAGCGACGAGGCCGAGTTCGCCCGCCGCGCCGAGGCGATCGGCCGCGCCCCGACGAGTTGCGCGCCAACGGCGCTGCGGGCACGGTGGACGAGGTGGTCGCCACGCTGCGCCGTTGGCGCGACGCCGGCGCCGCACGCGTGTATCTCCAGGTCCTGGACCTGAGTGACCTCGACCAACTCGACCTGGTCGCCGAGCAGGTCGGCCCACTGCTCGACTGAATATCGACACCAGCACCGTTGTGCGGTGAATAATGGGCCGCAATACACTGGCCCGCATGGCAGCAAAGCGTGGCCCCAAAGAAATGACCGATTCGCACAAGGAAGCGCTCGAACGTGGCCGCGCCGAGGGGCGTGCCGTTCGGGAGTACCTGGAG
>CAWHEG010000005.1:0-3650 GCA_963828405.1 uncultured Actinomycetes bacterium
GCTCAGGCGGGCCGCACAGCCAGCGCCCGCGAACGAGAGATGGGAGTGAAGGGAACGGTCAGCATCGCATGAGGTGGTGTTCGATGTCGCAGTTCGACAGCGTCGAGTGATCGTGACCGTGAACCTTGCTGACTTCGCCCGGCTCGCCGACCGCCAACGATCGAGTGAATCGGCGGCAACCGCTGTGGTGTTTGCTGCCAAACGCGAGTGGGAGGCGAGCATCGGCTCGCCTCCCAACTCACGACGTCTCTGGCGGTTCCTCGTCGGGCTTCACCACCGATAGATGGCTTGGGTGACCGGGTTTGGGAACGTCAACGTGGCACACGTGTCCTTCCCGGCCTTGGCCTTGGGATCGACGGGCGGGCATGTCACCGGCGGCTGCGCCGTTCGGGTCGTTGCGATCCGAATCAGGTCGGCGAAGCTGAAACGCTTGCCGCTCATGTAAGCGGGGTCGGGCTGGAACTCGGGGTGGTTGATGATCGAGTTCGGGTCGTTGGCGATCAATCCGACGAACGTCTCGTTCACGATGACGGTCGGATCGGCCGAGCCGTAGCTTCTTGGTGTCGCCGCCGACGATGCGTCCGCGCGGACCTTGAATCCCTCGTTGACCGACTCGGCGGCAACATAGGCCCACAGCGGGGCCCGGCCGGCGAACGTCGGCGAGAACTCCGTGAGGGATTCGTCTCGGCACCGACACCGAGGGCCGGCCCGACGATGATCTGATCGTCGGCCAGAACCTTGATGCCCAGTGCTCGTGCCAGGTCCTGCCCGGTCGGCAGCCCGACCTGGCTACCGCGAAGCAGGTTTCTCGTCGACAGGTTCGTCGGTCCAGCGCCGGCGGCGCCGCCCGGCAGGATGCCGAGGGCCGGGACCAAGGAGTTGTCGAACTTGTACGCCTTCTGCGCCTCCTCGTCGCCGCCGGCGAAGAAGTAGTCCCAGTCGAAACCGAAGTCGGACGGCGACGGCTGGAAGCCCGCGAGGTTCGCCCGGGGATCTCGCGGGCCGTTGAAAATAGGCAGGTCCTTGATTTGATCATTGACGATGTAGTCGTCGCGCACCATCGTGTGCCACCGGTAGGACGCCACGGCGAACTCGGTCGGGATGCTGCCCCGGCACGTGTCGTAGAACCGGACGTTGGTCTTCCATCGCTTGCCGTCGAACTTGGCGGTCTTGCGTCGACCGCCTTCCGTTGGACATCGTCGGCAGGAAGTCCTGAGGAGGCCCACTGGTAGTACCACGTCACTTGCTGACGGGCCTCGTCGAACACCTGGGCGTTCGACAGGTCGGACGCTTGTCGATCGGACGTCTCGAGCGACCTTGTTGTGGAACCGGGTCATGATCGAGTGAAAGCTGGCGACGATCTTGTTCTCGTCGTTGCGGTCGTCACCCAACAACGCCTGACCGTTCGTGGCCCGGAGCACATCGCGGGCCTCCGGGTCGGACTCCGAGCCGGTCTGTGGCGCACCGAGTTGAACATCACCGTCGGCCTCATAGAGCTGCGGGAGCCGGCGGGCCCCCTCCCGTAGACGGAGTCCAGGTCGAGCTGCGGAGACCGGGCGTTGACCAGCGTCGACGGATCGACTGAACCGGTGAAGTTGTCGGGCCGAGGGTCGAGCGTGATGTCGTGGTCGATGAACTGGCCGACGTAGGTGTAGCCGGCCTCGATGTCGCTCTCGTCCTGGGACTCACGCTTCGAGCGGGGAACGGCTTCGACGTGGTTGGTCTCGGTGATGAAGTTCGCCACATTGGTCAGGTCTGCGCCTGGAAACGCCGAGGGTGCGACAGACGGGAGGAATGGACCGAAACGGTTGTTCGGCCCGCACTGACCGGGCGGCGCCGCATTGGCCGGCAGTGCCGAGGTCGAGCACCAGATCGCGGTCAACGCCAGTCCGCCGACCATGGCTGCTCGGGTCACTCGGTTCCGCCGACGGCGACTCGGTGTCGCCACCCAACTCGGGGCTGACTTCATGGTTGTCCTCATTTCGTGATGTCTGAGACCCATCGGTGATGGGCTGAGATGCCGATATATGAGGAGTTATATGTAACGAGATACGAGGGTAGGGGAAGTGTGGGATCAATGTTTCGTCATGCGGATGTCCGTGTGTGTCCGCGCGTGCGTTCGTCGGGCGAATGCCGCACGGGCGGAGACCGAACTGGAGGCAACATCGAGTTCGTCGAGTCGTCGTACGGCTCAGACCACCCCCGTGGGGCATGGGCGGGTCGTCGTGGTGACATCGCCGATCTGACCTCGGCTGTGCCTCCCCAGCGGTAGACGATGTCGGAGCTCGTCACGACACAGGCGTGTTCGCCGCCGACACCGATGAGTCCAGCGGCCGGCAGGCTTCCGGTCCCGGTCGAAGCGAGGACAGGAACCAGGCTTCACCGGTCGGTCAGCGTTCCATCTCCTACCTGGCCGCGGGTTTTCGCCCCAGCAGCATGTCGACCAATCGGTCCTGATGACACAGGTGCTCTCCTTCCCCGAGTTGTCGACGTGTTGCTGCCCGGGTGGTGCCCGTGTTGCGACGGCGGAATCGGCGAGATCGACATCGCCGATCAAGATCTGACGGATCTCGGGGTCCCGCCACCGCGGTACCCGGTTCCGGGTTCGGGCCGGACGATGCCGTTCCTGCGGGCGGCGGGTGCAGGGCCGACACGCCAAGCAAACCTCGAACACGTTGGGCGCTGACGGCGCCCGGACAGATCGAAGGGGGGCAGCATGAGCGGGTGACGAGTCTGCGCTCAGGACAGGACTCGCCCGTCGGGCTCGCCGCGAACATGCGGCCACCGGCTCGCAACACGCCGGCCCGTTCGGATTTGGTGCCCGGAAGGAGGCCGGGGTTTCGGTAGGAAGACCAGGGGAGAGAGCGCGCCAGCCGCGCTGACGATGGCCTGACCCGACCTGGGCTGGATCTCGAACCACTCGCCGTCGTCGAGCACCACGTCCAAGACCCGGCACACCTCGCCCAACCGGCGGTTGTTGCGGGGGACGATGTCGAGCAGTTCTGGCACGAGTCGTGGGCCCTGATCGGCCGCCTCCCGGCGGGGCGGGTACGACGACGCACTCGACGGGAAGCAAGCCAGGTAGCGCCTGACCAGATCCAACGCGCCTGGTCGTCGGGGACCACATTGTGGATCAGCTCACTCGCACTACGACCGCTGGGCCGCCCAGTTCGAACTTGTCGACGTGCTCGCCGTTGGAGGCCTTCACCACTGGTGGCCCAGTGGTAAGATACATGCTGCTCGGTCATCACCCGGAAGTCCGACATACGCGCCACCAGCGCAGCCTGACCGGCGGCGGCACGGCACATCAGTGGATGCTGCCTGCGCTGGTGGCGGCCGACACGGTGAAGTCCTAGCACCCCGACATCACGTGGCGGCCGTTGATCGTGCCGGCGCCGGCCACGAAGGCATCGGCCGGCACCTCGCCACCGACCGAAACGCCCGTCGCGGAAGGTGCCCGGATCGAGCAGACGAGCGACGTCGGCAGGAGCGTCGAGCTCACCCGCAGCGTGCTGCTTCGCCAGCCGAACCTCGCCACCCATGGCCCGACTGGCTGGCGCCCCGGCGCGCCCGCTCGGTGAGAGTCTGGCCCACTCGTCCTTAACCTGATCAGCCGTCATCTCACTCCTGTCGTGTGGTCAGGTCTCACG
>CAWHEG010000006.1:0-4779 GCA_963828405.1 uncultured Actinomycetes bacterium
CGCCTCGCGGCACCGGTGACAGAATCGCGCAGTGCAGTTCAGCCTTGACCTTCGCGACCGGGTGGCAGACGGAACCATCACGGTTTCGTACCGGCTGTGGTCGAGGCCGAAGGTCAAGGTCGGCGGCGTCTACCGGAGCGGATCCGTGGCGATCGAGATCGACGAGATCGAGCTGCTCCCGTTCTCGTCGATCACCGACGAGGACCTCGCTCAGACCGGCGAGATCGACGTCGAAGCCCTTCGTCGCCGCGCCGCACACGCGGGTCCAATCGACCAAGCCGATCAGGCGGCCGGTGTGGCGATTCACATATCCGATACGCCGCCATCCTGGTGAGCAGCTTGTGATGCAGCCAATACCGACTCGATGCGCTCGTTGGCGACCTTCTCCTCGCTGGCGATGACTCCGACGTAGGTAGCGACGAGCGTCGCGACGCTGTGACCGAGTCGGCGGGCAACCTCACCGAGCGGAACGCCGGCTTGCAGCCAGGTCGTCGCGGCTGCGTGCCATGCCGACGGCAGCGATCGACGCCGAGTATGCGTCGGTTTGCCGATCTCGAAGACGCGGCGGAGTACTACCGACAGCACGCTGGCGACCAGATAGCGCTTGACTTCATCGCCGCCGTCGAGCGGGGGATCCGGGAACTCGGTCGTAGTCGTCAGATCGGATCGCTGCGGTTCGCGTACGAACTCGAAATCCCTGACCTTCGGGCCTCGGCGATCTCGCGCCTCCCTCCGACTTCGCGTCGTCGCCAGCGCTATGCGGAGGCGTCAGCACCTTCGTTGCAGTCGAAGACCCGAGCGAGCCTCTGGCAGACGTTTGAGAGCCAGCTGTCCGGCACGGAGCCAGCTCGGTTCACCAGGTCGGTGATCGCCAGGGGGGTCACCTCGCGGCAACAGAAGGCGGTCGGTTCGTTCAATGTGCCCGGCTGCAGGAGTACTTCATCAGGCCACCCCCGCAGGTTCGTGGTGCCCGGCACGACCAGTACCTTGCCGAGCCGGCGATTCATGCTGTCGGCCGACAGCACCAGCACCGGGCGAAGCTTCGAGCCTGCCGGCGCCCACCAGATCTCGCCGCGTTTCGGCCACCCCTCGGTCACCCGTCGCCATCCAGATCGGCCCACCCGCCAACGGCCCGAGCATTGAGGTCGACGAACTCGTCCGCTTCATCGGGAACTGCACACGACCAGGCGTCGTCCCAGGCCTGGCGGTCCCATTCGAGGAGCTGACGCCGTAGAGCGATACGCACTGCGTCGGATCGGTTCGCGGCGAGACCGCGCACGACGGCCTCATCAAGACGAGCCACGTCGCGGTCATCAAGCTTGACGTTCACTGGTGACATGCCATGAGCATAGTGATTCGTAAAGTGCACAGCTGCACGAATGGTAAAGCCATCAGCAAGACCGACGGCCAGTTCGGCGAGCGTGCCGGTCAAGTGGTGGGCGACGATGACCGTGGTCGCAGCCACACGAACGCTCAGGCGTTGAGCCGCCGGACGGGGACGTAGACGTGCAACGGATTCGTCGGGAGTGGTTCGACCGGTAGCCAGTGGCGGTAGAACGCGAGCGCGTTGTCATCTCGGCAATGGATCACCAGAGCTCGGAAACCGACCACGGTCGCGGCGACTCTCGCACGTTCGGCGACATCGGCGAGCAGTGCGACGCCGACCCCTTGCCCTTGTCGTGTGACGTCGACGGCGAGCCGGGCCAGGACAAGCACCGGAACCTGCTCCGGGGCATTGCGGCGCAGAGGTCCAGCCGCGATGCTCCGCTCGATCGAACCGGCGCACAAGGCGTGGAAACCGACAACTCGTCCGCCGGATGCAGTGACGACACGGAGTACGGCGTCACCGGCGTCGTGTGCTTTGACGGCGCGCCGCTGCAGCCAGTCGTCGAGTTCCGCGGCCCCCGACACGAACCCGGTCAGGTCATGGCCCGCATGCGTTTCGACGATCAATCGAGATCCGACACGTCGACGGCGGCGGCACGGGCGAACAACCTGGCCATCTGCGCAACGTGTTCGGGACGGGCATCCGCGTCGAGCATCGTGGAGAACTCGTCCCACGCCGCGGCATCCAACCGCCAGAGGCGTTGTTCGGCGAGTTTGCGTTCCGCTGCGAACCGGGCGGCCGAGAGGACGAATTCGGTCACCGTCGAACCGGACGCCTGCGCGGCGAGACGGATCACCGCGTCGTCCTCGACCGACAAGCGCATATTGATTCGAGGATTAGCCACCACCGTCACGGTGCACATTGTGCACCGCAGCCTGCTCGGCGTCAACCTCATTCCCGACTTGGACACCGGCCCTCGGGTTCCGGTCGGGTGCAGCCTGCCCGAGACGGGTGCACTGAGCTCGGTGTCGAAACTGCCAGCGTCGGGGCATCACGTGTCACCGGCGTGCAACCGGTCGGGCGATTGCTTGCGAGAATGAAGACGTGCGCAGATGGTCGATCCTGACCGGCGCGACAGTCGTCGCCGTCGCCGGGCTCGTGTGGTCGCTCGACGGGTTCGGGCCGCGCAGCATCTGGTTCGCGTTCCTCGTCGTCTGGTTGCCGATGGCCTGGCTCGGCACGATCAGCCGGGTCGTCACGCCGCGGCTGCCCGAGCGCTACCACGTTCTGCGCGCCTTCGAACGGGACGGGCGCATCTACGAGCTCGTCGGGGTCCGCCTGGTGAAGCGGCTGCTGCGCCGTGGCCCCCTGGCGGTCTTCAACCCACACCTCCACCTTCCGACGGAGCCGACGCCGGGGAAGCTGGCCGAGCTCGATCAGCGGATGCGCGACGCCGAGGCGAGCCACTTCATCCTGCTGGTCCTCACGGTCGGCGTCGTCGCCCATGCGGCGGCACGCGGCTGGTGGAAGTCCGCCGGGTGGAGCGCCCTGTTCGACGTGTTGATCAACGGGTACCCGGTGATGCTCCAGCGGTACAACCGTGCGCTGCTCGGTCGCCGTTTCGGAAGTCGTCGCACCGACTGACGTGACCATCGTGTCGCACCCGCGAAGCGATTAGTATCGGCGATGCCGTCGGATGGGTGTCGGCGATCACGGCGACAACGGCGGGGAATGAAGGGGAACGATGAACATGATCCGATCAGGACGTTCACTCATTGGGGGCATCGTCTGCGCCACGCTGGCGGTCTCTGTCGTGTCGGTGGGTGGAGCACTCGATGTCCACGCCGCGGCCGCCTCCAAGGGGGCGACTCAGAACACGATGGGTGTCAAGGTGGTGCGGTTCAAGAAGGGGACCTCACGAGCCGACATGTACACGGCCGTCACTTCGGCCGGCGGTGAGGTGCTCAACGATCTGTCGAAGACCGGGCGGCTCGCCGTCCGGTCCGATTCCAAGACGTTCGTCACCAAGCTGCAGGCGAACTCCCGGGTCGCCGCCGTGTGGACCGACCGGGTGATCAAGATCGACTTGACCGACGTCGACGGCGCTACGGGCAACAACACCCCGGCGCTGGGCAGTCCAGGCGCCTCGGCGCTGTTCGACCCGTGGCATGACGCCGATGGGCCGTTCATCAACGAGGATGCGCCCGGCGTCTGGCAGTGGGACGACGACGCCAACGGCGCCCGCGGCGCCCGCACGGCCGGAGTCGACGGCGCCGGCATCAAGGTCGCCGTGCTCGACACCGGGGTCCAGGGATCCCACAAGGAGCTGCTGGCGAACTACGACAACAAGAACTCGACCAACACCATCCCGTGCAATCTGCTCACCCGCATCTTCGGGCCGCTCGGTCAGAAGGACTGCAGCTCCGAGGACACCGAGGGCCACGGCACCTGGGTGGCCAGCCGCATCGCCGGTGCGCTCAACGGGTTCGCCAGCAACGGCGTCGCCCCGAAGGCCACGATCAGTGGCTACAAGGTGCTGTCGACCACCCTCGGCGGGGGTCTGACCAGCTGGATCGTCGACGGCATGATCCGCGCCTGCGATGCCGACGCCGACGTGATCAACATGTCGCTCGGCGGCTTCGACGCTCCCGGCGTCGACGACGAGGACTACATGATGTGGGTCGACGCCACGAACTACTGCATCGGCAAGGGAACGGCGATCGTCGCCTCGGCAGGCAACGATCACGTGCGGATCAACCGCGTCGACATGACCGTCGGCGGCACCCTGCTGCACGGTGTCGGCCAGGTCGCCACGACTGTCGAGGGGATCAACACCATCATTCCCGGCGACACGGTGGCCAACAACGACCTGCGTGGCCTGCTCGAGACGCCCGCCGGTGTGCCGGGCGTGATCATGGTCTCCTCCACCGGCAATGCGAACGGCGCCCCGAGCAGCCCGGCCGTGCTCGCCCACCTCGCCGACCTGCCGACCGTCGGCGCCCGGGACCAGTTGGCCTACTACTCGAACTACGGCTCACGGATCGACATCACTGCGCCGGGCGGCGCCCGCAAGATGGGCATCCCCCGCTACGACGTCGGGCCCGAGGACGTGCTCTACGGCGGCTGGGGTGAGCTGGGTGCCCTGACCGGCAACGGCGAGATCTGCCAGGACCCGAGCCTGGCCAGCGTGTTCACGTTCACCTGCTTCAAGGTGAACGGTGCGGCGTTCGGGTGGTTGCAGGGGACCTCGATGTCGTCGCCGAACGCCGCCGGTGTCGCCGCGCTGACACTGGCCGCCCAGCCTGGCCTCCAGGAGAACCCTGCGGCGCTACTGGCCAGGCTGCAGGCAACCGCCCGCACCGACATGCTCAACGGCACCGGTCCCAACGATCCGGCCGACACCGGTCCGAGCGCCACAGCCGGGCCGTGCAGCTCGGGCTACTGCCACCTCG
>CAWHEG010000007.1:0-11960 GCA_963828405.1 uncultured Actinomycetes bacterium
CTGCTCGGGCGCTTTGAGCGCCGCGTAGTGGAAGAACGAGCGGATCGCTGTCAGCCGGGCGTTGCGGGTCCGCACGTCTTGGCGCGCGCCTGTTGCAGGTGGGCGAGGACCCGTGACGTCACCGACTCGGCTGATCGGTGAGTCGAACTCGAACGCCGAGTCGAGGCCACCGCCCAAGCATGGGTCACCGCCAACGGACGATGCGCCCCGTTCGACATGCGGATCTCGGAAGCTCGTGGCGTGATGCGAGAAGCCGAGAACGCTCGCCGGTCAACGCAGCAAGCATTCAACGAGTCCGGCATCCTCGGCCGCCGACGAGCGAGGCTCGACCTCAACGTCGCCACCGACGAGCTCGCCGACGCGAGACGCGAACTCGCGGCGGTGGAGCAATCTGCAGCACGACCATTCGCGGAGCGGGCCACCGCTCACCAACAACGAGACGGAGCCCGGAGCGACCTCTCGGCGCATGACTACCGCCAACGATGGACCGACCCAGGTGAACGAGCCGGTTCGGCCGAGCGAAACATCAGCGCACTCGACCATTCTCATCCACCAGGATGACCCCCGCCAGGGGCCATCCGTGTCTGCACGGGCTCTAGCCGGGCCGGAGCTCGGAAGCACACGGCGACCGCTGGCTACAGTCGCACGCATGCTCCGGTTCCCTACTCCGTTGACGTGGGACTTTGACCTCTCGTTCGCCGAGGTCACGCGTAGCTACGGCGACATCTCGCCGAACCTGGTGGTCGGCTGGGTCCCCCTCGGCCCCCCGTCCTGGCAACGGATGGAAGGCCAGACGGCATCGGGAAAGACGTTCGGAGACCCGATCGAGTCCAGCGTCTACTTCTTCGACCACCATCGATTCAACGCCGCCAACGTCACGGTCGTAGACCAGAACGGGCCTGCCATACGCGTGCAGTTCGGGCTTGCCGGTGACATCGACGGCCTCGGAATCGACTCCCTCAAGTTCGACGCGTGGCTTGAGTTCTCGGGGATCTATGTGCATCCGGAGGAACGCCTGCATTCGGTCGAGGACGCCGAACTGGTACTTGCGAACTTCACCGACCCCGCTGGTCTGGTCGGCATCGACAACGGACACAACTACCTGTTTCGGCCAGCCTGATTCGACGCCGACCTCCCACCGCCGGCACGGCCGGACAAGACTCCGGTCCCGGTCACGCCATGCTCGGCGACGAGCTCGAGCACGATCAACTCCTGTCTCGCACAGCCGACGACCATCGCCGAGATCACCATGACGCGCAGCGCCACCCCGAATCGACGGCACCGCCCAGAAAGTCTGCCCGACGATCACACTGGCAGGGTCGAACTTGCGAGCCGGAGCGCTTCACCGGGCAACTCGACATCCTTGCCGCCCATCACGACCGACTCGATCACGCGTCGATAGGAGGCGCTACGCCTCACTCGCCCATCCACCGTCGATCCCGCGCCTCCCTCCGCACACGACCTCGGGTCTCCCCGGCCACCACCCCTGAGCGCAACAGGACTGCCACGACTCGCCTGTGCTGGATCGCTGCCGGCCGCTGGATGAATAGGCTGGATGGGTGAACTGGGCGCAACTCGACTTTCCGACGCGCGCCGGATTCGTAGCGACCACCATGGCGGTTCTCGGCGTGCTGGTGCCTCCGGTCAGCGTGGCCAGCGCTTGTGTTGCCATTGCCTTCTCCGGAGTTGGGTGGCAGCGCTCACGCGGTCGTGGAGAAGCGAATCGCGTGGCTCGACTCTGCACGATCGGCTGTACCGCCCTCGTCGGTCTGATCGTCGTCGGTAGCGCCGTCTACGGCGCCGCCAACTGATTCGATTCGTTCTCTCGTTTGCACAGGGCCTTCGCCGTCGGCGACGGGCGGCTCTCGAGCCGCACCCATTGACAACCCGTACCCCCTGCTTTCCGACCGAAGGAACTCGTCCAGACATGGGGAGTCCCTGACGCCGATCGGGACGGGAATCAGGAACATTGTCGGGAACCTCCCTGGCGGTTTCGGTGAATCGGGAACATCGCGGGGAGCATCTCCGGGATGCCTGAAGCGCACCATGGCGGGCCATGGACACGGCATTGCGGCGGCACAGCGGGACTGTCGGTGCTGCGGTTCGGTACCTGCATGCGTGTCCCGCGCTGGGCGCTCGACGTGCTGGTCACCACTGGTCGCGTCGTCGGACTCGCTGACGCAGCCGTTCCCACCGACGGGCTCCACCGTGCGAGCTGACACCCGCAAACGTCCGCCGCACGGCCGGACCGCCCACCTCAACCCGTGGGAAGCCAACGCGTCGCTGCACTGCGACACGGCGACACCCATTCGCTCGACGCCTATGAAGCCCACGACCGCATCGTGCCCGGCAGCATCGACCAGCGCCTCGAGACGATCGCCACCTACTGGACCGAGTGCCGCGACCACGGCCAATCGCTGGCGATCACGACCACGCGCAACGAGCACGTCGACCTGATCAACGACCGCATCCAGACCGCGCGCTGGGAGCGCGGCGAGCTTGACCGGACGCGCCGCGCCGAGGCCGCCGACGGCATCGGCACCTGGGTCGGCGACCTCGTCGCCACCCGCCGCAACGACCGCACGCTCATCACCTCGACCGGGCAGTTCGTCCGCAACCGCGACCAGTGGATCGTGACCGCCATCGACGGACACGGCGACATCACCGCTGCCCGCATCGACGGAGGAGGCGTCGTCGTGCTCCCCGCCGACTACACCCGCGACCACGTCCGCCTCGGCTACGCCACCACCGAAACCCGGCAACCAGTCCGACACCCAAGACCGCAGCATCACCCTCGCGACCGGCTCGACGACCGGCCGCGGCCTGTTCTGGGACCGGCCGCGTCGGTGCTGGTGCTGGTGCTGGTGCTGGTGCTGGTGCTGGTGCTGGTGCTGGTGCTGGTGCTGGTGCTGGTGCTGGTGCTGGTGCTGGTGCTGGTGCTGGTGCTGGTGCTGGTGCTGGTGCTGGTGCTAAAATACTGCAAGACGACAATGCGATATTGCGTCAATACATGTTTCTTTCAAAGCGCGGAAAGATCGTAAGCACTCAGGTGGTGGGTAGCCAGGGTGTTCTGGTGTTGGCGGCGACGAGGTCGGTGAGGGTGTCGTATGCGTGTTTGTGGCCGGTTTGGATGTAGGACCGGATCGTGCAGAAGGCTTCGGCGTTGGCCGGGTTGGTGAACCGGCCGGCGATCTTGTCGTAGAGCTTGCATATCCTCAGCGACCGGGCCTCCAACGACACATCCGAGCAATATCATCTACCGCGCGAATCCACGTCGATACCACGCACTCACTGCGCGAACCAGACACCCACCTGAGTGCTTAGGGCTCGCGAGTGAACTATCCGCGCGTTGAGGTGGTGGGTGGGGTATGGTTTGGGTGTGGAGGTGTCCGAGGAGGGTCTGGTCGAGTTCTTCTCGTTCATGGGTCCGCATCTGGATGAGAAGCAGCGCCGGTTGCAGGCCGGGGCGATGGCTCGGATGCTCGGGCGGGGTGGTGTCACGATCGCTGCCAGGGTGTCGGGGATGTCGCGCAACACGGTGATGGACGGCCAACGCGCCGCGGTCGCCGGGGTGGAACCCGATGGTCGAGTGCGGGCCGAGGGTGGCGGTCGGCCGGAGTTGATTGATGTCGATCCGGACCTGTTGGTCTGCCTTGATGATCTGGTCGAGCCGGACTCGCGGGGTGATCCGATGTCGCCGTTGCGGTGGACGTTGAAGTCCACGCGGACGTTGGCGGCGGCGTTGACGGACATGGGTCATCAGGTGTCGTCGTGGACGGTGGGCCAGTTGTTGCATCGGATGGGGTTCTCGTTGCAAGCGACGGCTAAGACCGTCGAAGGAGCTCAGCATCCGGACCGCAACGCCCAGTTCGAGCACATCAACCGGGTTGCTGGTGAGTTCATCGCCGCTGGTGAGCCGGTGATCTCGGTCGACTGCAAGAAGAAAGAGCTGGTCAACGGCACCAAAGCCAACGGCGGACGGGAATGGCAACCCAAGGGCCGCCCGACCAGGGTCGATGTCCACGACTTCCCGGACCCGGATGTCCCCAAAGCGATCCCGTATGGGGTGTATGACGTCGGCGCGAACGAGGGATGGGTATCGGTCGGCGATGATCATGACACCGCCGCGTTCGCGGTCAACGCGATCCGCCGGTGGTGGACGATCATGGGCCGCGAGCGTTACCCGCATGCTCGCCGGCTCTTGGTCACCGCCGACGCCGGCGGATCGAACGGATATCGCAACCGCCTGTGGAAAGTCGAGATCGCCCGCCTCGCCGCGGAGACCGGGTTGGAGATCACCGTCTGCCACTACCCGCCCGGGACATCGAAATGGAACAAGATCGAGCACAAGCTGTTCTCGTTCATCACCATCAACTGGCGCGGCAAACCCCTCACGTCGTATCAGACGATCGTGGAACTCGTCGCCGGCACGAGCACCACCAGCGGGCTCACCGTGCACGCCGAACGCGACCTCGGCTACTACCCGACCGGCACCAAGATCAGCGACTCCCAACTCGCAGCCCTCCCCATCCAACCCAACGAATGGCACGGCGAATGGAACTACACCCTCACCGCACAACGCTCAAACAATTAACTCACAGGCCCTTAGCAGGAGATCGCGAATGTACCCGGCAGATCAGAGAGTAATTGTTCAATCACGTTTAGCGTCATGTTGCGACCCAGCGATGAACCCGCTCGAGTCGCTGCTTGCCACGTAGAGCGGCATACCGCATCGCCTCGATTACGGATAGCCACAGACGGTGCTGGCGTACGCCCAATCCGACGATTGGATCTTGCAGCTTGCAGCTAGTGCTTGCACAATTCCAGCCTGTGGCGTATGGTCAGCAAAGTTGAGGTTTCGGTTTAATAAACAATCATGGGCGGTTCGCGGAGTTCCAGAGCCATTTGGCCTTTGACACGGCGCGTCGTCCTCTGGTCGGGAGGCGTTGACATGGGCAAAGTACGGGGTCGGTCGCAGGGTATGGAGTCGGTCGGCGCGTCGCGTTGGCGTGGATCGTTGGGCGTCTTCCGGAGCGCTCTCGCAGGTTTGCTGATCCTGGCAACGGCAGTGGTCGGGGGGGTAGCGCTGCCGGATCCGGTGAGTGCCGATCACACGACGACCCCTAACACCGGCTTCGACGGTACCGGGGCAGCCAACCCGCAGTGCAACGCCGGCCAGACGCAGGTGGAGTTGCCGGGGAATGAGGAGCAGGACGGCTACAACTTCCCGAGCAGCACGTTCACGGCCGCGGGAGTCAGTGTCACGTTGTTGCACCGGCTAGCCAACGGCGACTACATCATCCGGTGGACGTCGGTGGATCCCGTGCTGTGGATCAACTTCCACTCGGCGGGCACGGGATACCGGTTCGACTATGCCGCGCCGACGACGGGCGACGTCGTGCAGATCCCGGGTAACTTCAACGTAAGCCAGGCCGACGCGTGTGTGCTGAGCACCGGCGTGGCCTCGATCTCCAAGACGACGACGGGGGTGCCCGACGGCGAGTCCCACACCTTCGCATTCAAGGTGGAGTGTGACAACACGCTCGCCACAGACCCGGACACCGACTTCGACGACTGGCTGATCGACCCCGTGTCGATCACCGTCACAGGATCGACGACACAGAGCACCCCGATCACCGTGCCGCCGGGATGGAACTGCCAGGTCACCGAGACCGAGTCCGACGGGCTGACGATCGTGGGCGACAACCCGGTCATCATCAACAACGTTCAGGTCGGCACCGGCGGCTCGGTGTTCGCGTTCACGAACAACAACCCCGTCGGTTCGCTCACGCTGATCAAGACGGTTGACAACCTCGGCGAGTCGGGTCCCGAGTACTTGGGCGTGAGCGACTTCCCGCTGAGCATCGACGGAAACCCCACCACCTCCGGTACTGCGGTCACCGTCAACGCAGGTGACTACACCATCGCCGAGACGCCCCAGCCTGGTTACACGGTGGGCACCTGGGGGTGTGACGACGGCACCACAGGCACTGCCGGGTCCGAGTCGACGACTGTCAACGTCTCCGGCGGCGAAGCCGTCGAGTGCACGATCACCAACACCCTGATCGCCAACCCGCTGTTGACGGTCGAGAAGTCGTCGACCACGACGAGCCTGTCGGCGCCGGCGACGGTCACCTATTCGTATCTGGTGACGAATACGGGCAATGTGACGGTGACCGGGATCAGCTTGTCGGATGACAACGACAACGACGACATGTCCTGCCCGGCGGCGACGCTGCCTCCGGCTCCGGGTGTGAACTCGATGACGTGTACGGCGACGCATACGTTCAGCCAGGCTGAACTCGATGCGGGTGGGACGCTTGACAATGTGGTGACCGCTGCCTCGAATGAGGCGCCGGACGCCACCGACGACCTGTCGATCCCGATCACCCAGACCCCTGGGTTGACGGTCGAGAAGTCGTCGACCACGACGAGCCTGTCGGCGCCGGGGACGGTCACCTATTCGTATCTGGTGACGAATACGGGCAATGTGACGGTGACCGGGATCAGCTTGTCGGATGACAACGACAACGACGACATGTCCTGCCCGGCGGCGACGCTGCCTCCGGCTCCGGGTGTGAACTCGATGACGTGTACGGCGACGCATACGTTCAGCCAGGCTGAACTCGATGCGGGCGGGACGCTTGACAATGTGGTGACCGCTGCCTCGAATGAGGCGCCGGACGCCACCGACGACCTGTCGATCCCGATCACCCAGACCCCTGGGTTGACGGTCGAGAAGTCGTCGACCACGACGAGCCTGTCGGCGCCGGGGACGGTCACCTATTCGTATCTGGTGACGAATACGGGCAATGTGACGGTGACCGGGATCAGCTTGTCGGATGACAACGACAACGACGACATGTCCTGCCCGGCGGCGACGCTGCCTCCGGCTCCGGGTGTGAACTCGATGACGTGTACGGCGACGCATACGTTCAGCCAGGCTGAACTCGATGCGGGCGGGACGCTTGACAATGTGGTGACCGCTGCCTCGAATGAGGCGCCGGACGCCACCGACGACCTGTCGATCCCGATCACCCAGACCCCTGGGTTGACGGTCGAGAAGTCGTCGACCACGACGAGCCTGTCGGCGCCGGGGACGGTCACCTATTCGTATCTGGTGACGAATACGGGCAATGTGACGGTGACCGGGATCAGCTTGTCGGATGACAACGACAACGACGACATGTCCTGCCCGGCGGCGACGCTGCCTCCGGCTCCGGGTGTGAACTCGATGACGTGTACGGCGACGCATACGTTCAGCCAGGCTGAACTCGATGCGGGCGGGACGCTTGACAATGTGGTGACCGCTGCCTCGAATGAGGCGCCGGACGCCACCGACGACCTGTCGATCCCGATCACCCAGACCCCTGGGTTGACGGTCGAGAAGTCGTCGACCACGACGAGCCTGTCGGCGCCGGGGACGGTCACCTATTCGTATCTGGTGACGAATACGGGCAATGTGACGGTGACCGGGATCAGCTTGTCGGATGACAACGACAACGACGACATGTCCTGCCCGGCGGCGACGCTGCCTCCGGCTCCGGGTGTGAACTCGATGACGTGTACGGCGACGCATACGTTCAGCCAGGCTGAACTCGATGCGGGCGGGACGCTTGACAATGTGGTGACCGCTGCCTCGAATGAGGCGCCGGACGCCACCGACGACCTGTCGATCCCGATCACCCAGACCCCTGGGTTGACGGTCGAGAAGTCGTCGACCACGACGAGCCTGTCGGCGCCGGGGACGGTCACCTATTCGTATCTGGTGACGAATACGGGCAATGTGACGGTGACCGGGATCAGCTTGTCGGATGACAACGACAACGACGACATGTCCTGCCCGGCGGCGACGCTGCCTCCGGCTCCGGGTGTGAACTCGATGACGTGTACGGCGACGCATACGTTCAGCCAGGCTGAACTCGATGCGGGCGGGACGCTTGACAATGTGGTGACCGCTGCCTCGAATGAGGCGCCGGACGCCACCGACGACCTGTCGATCCCGATCACCCAGACCCCTGGGTTGACGGTCGAGAAGTCGTCGACCACGACGAGCCTGTCGGCGCCGGGGACGGTCACCTATTCGTATCTGGTGACGAATACGGGCAATGTGACGGTGACCGGGATCAGCTTGTCGGATGACAACGACAACGACGACATGTCCTGCCCGGCGGCGACGCTGCCTCCGGCTCCGGGTGTGAACTCGATGACGTGTACGGCGACGCATACGTTCAGCCAGGCTGAACTCGATGCGGGCGGGACGCTTGACAATGTGGTGACCGCTGCCTCGAATGAGGCGCCGGACGCCACCGACGACCTGTCGATCCCGATCACCCAGACCCCTGGGTTGACGGTCGAGAAGTCGTCGACCACGACGAGCCTGTCGGCGCCGGGGACGGTCACCTATTCGTATCTGGTGACGAATACGGGCAATGTGACGGTGACCGGGATCAGCTTGTCGGATGACAACGACAACGACGACATGTCCTGCCCGGCGGCGACGCTGCCTCCGGCTCCGGGTGTGAACTCGATGACGTGTACGGCGACGCATACGTTCAGCCAGGCTGAACTCGATGCGGGCGGGACGCTTGACAATGTGGTGACCGCTGCCTCGAATGAGGCGCCGGACGCCACCGACGACCTGTCGATCCCGATCACCCAGACCCCTGGGTTGACGGTCGAGAAGTCGTCGACCACGACGAGCCTGTCGGCGCCGGGGACGGTCACCTATTCGTATCTGGTGACGAATACGGGCAATGTGACGGTGACCGGGATCAGCTTGTCGGATGACAACGACAACGACGACATGTCCTGCCCGGCGGCGACGCTGCCTCCGGCTCCGGGTGTGAACTCGATGACGTGTACGGCGACGCATACGTTCAGCCAGGCTGAACTCGATGCGGGCGGGACGCTTGACAATGTGGTGACCGCTGCCTCGAATGAGGCGCCGGACGCCACCGACGACCTGTCGATCCCGATCACCCAGACACCGGCGATCGACATGGTCAAGAGCGTCGGCTTGGCAATCGCCTCGGCGTGCCCGACCGCCGGTTACGTCGACTCGCTCACAGTGACGGTCGGTGATCAGATCTGTTATCAGTTCGAGGTCACCAATACGGGCAACGTCACTCTCACGGACGTGTCGGTCAGCGACCCGATGTTGTCCGCAACGGCGATCTGCGAGTTCGCAAGCCTCGCCGCCGGGGCCACCGCGACCTGCACCTTCGGCCCGGTCCCGGCGGTGTTCAGCGGCGGCCAGGCCGTTGTCAACACTGCGGCGGCCTCGGGCTGCATCGGCGCAGTCTGTGTCAGGGACACCGACACCGCCAGGTATGTCGCCGGATTCAACGGGTTCACCCCAGGGTTCTGGAAGAACCATACGTCAGCCAACAGTCAGAACGCTTGGCAGGAGAAGTACCTAGGACCGTGCTGGAGCAAGTTGAATTCGGTGCCTGGCGTTCTGCCGTGGAACATCACGGTCAAGCAGCTGTTCACCTCATACGGGCTCACCTACAACGGCACCAGCACCGTCGGCAACCTCAAGCTGATCAATGCCCTCGGCGGCACTGGAAAGCTCGGTGCGGAGAAGACGATGATCCGTGCAGTCATCGCTGCCTACCTCAATGCCTGCTTCTCGGCCGGCGAGGCGGGCACAGCTGGTGACTACCCGTTGACGATGGACTACATCCTCAACCACACGATCGCGGTCCTGGCCACACCGGGTACGGTCAAGCAGCGAGAGGCGGCAATGCTCGCCTGGGCCGCCCCGCTCGACCTCTACAACAACACAGCCGACCACGTCATCGTGTGGTAGCCGCTCGGATACGTTGAGGCGTGGCTCTCAAGGAGGGATTCTCGCCTCAACGTTCTGGCCGTCTCCCACAATTGGTGGATCGACTGACCGAACACGCCGGTGTCGTGTGTTGTCGCTGGTAGCGGTGGGAATATGGGGGTCGGCGATCTCACATAGGGATCGAACTCGTACCAACAACGTGAGGGTGTCGGTCGACACGGTGTGCACGTACGACTTGTCCGTCCCGCACCGGATCGGGGTCTCATCCGCGCAGACCACCGCAGCCTGCTGGAGCAGGGCTTTCGGTTCGGCCATGAACGGTGCCAACCGCTCGGCGGCATCCAACGTCCACGCGACAGTGTGCCCTCGGCGACCGGCGCGGCGAACAAGGCGTCCATCGCCTCGTGCGCTCGTTCGAACGGAACATGCTGGCGGATCAACAGATACACCGCGGCTGCTTTGACCCGGGCGCTTCTCGGCGACATGATCGGTGACGATCAAACGCGGTTCAGGGATATCGACCACCTGACGGCACGCACCACCAACCACCGCAGCATCAGCAAGATCCGCTGCACACCGCCCGCACGACACCGGGCGATTCCGTCGCGCGACGCACCCGACCATCACGACCATCACGAGACGGCGGCAACGACGAGTTCCCCGAATCCCGACCCAGGCGACTTTCGAGCTCCTCGACCCGAGCCCGCAACGACTCGGTGTCCGCCAACAACACCGCCTGCGCCTCGATCAACGCCGCCTGACGAGCAACCAAGCTCCTCCAGCTCGGCAATCCGATCCTCCAGCGACACGCCACCGAACATCCGCGCGCCCGTGGCGGACCACCACCACACACCGCGTGACTCACCCACCCGGCTGAACAGTTAGGGCCTGTGAGTTAATTGTTTGAGCGTTGTGCGGTGAGGGTGTAGTTCCATTCGCCGTGCCATTCGTTGGGTTGGATGGGGAGGGCTGCGAGTTGGGAGTCGCTGATCTTGGTGCCGGTCGGGTAGTAGCCGAGGTCGCGTTCGGCGTGCACGGTGAGCCCGCTGGTGGTGCTCGTGCCGGCGACGAGTTCCACGATCGTCTGATACGACGTGAGGGGTTTGCCGCGCCAGTTGATGGTGATGAACGAGAACAGCTTGTGCTCGATCTTGTTCCATTTCGATGTCCCGGGCGGGTAGTGGCAGACGGTGATCTCCAACCCGGTCTCCGCGGCGAGGCGGGCGATCTCGACTTTCCACAGGCGGTTGCGATATCCGTTCGATCCGCCGGCGTCGGCGGTGACCAAGAGCCGGCGAGCATGCGGGTAACGCTCGCGGCCCATGATCGTCCACCACCGGCGGATCGCGTTGACCGCGAACGCGGCGGTGTCATGATCATCGCCGACCGATACCCATCCCTCGTTCGCGCCGACGTCATACACCCCATACGGGATCGCTTTGGGGACATCCGGGTCCGGGAAGTCGTGGACATCGACCCTGGTCGGGCGGCCCTTGGGTTGCCATTCCCGTCCGCCGTTGGCTTTGGTGCCGTTGACCAGCTCTTTCTTCTTGCAGTCGACCGAGATCACCGGCTCACCAGCGGCGATGAACTCACCAGCAACCCGGTTGATGTGCTCGAACTGGGCGTTGCGGTCCGGATGCTGAGCTCCTTCGACGGTCTTAGCCGTCGCTTGCAACGAGAACCCCATCCGATGCAACAACTGGCCCACCGTCCACGACGACACCTGATGACCCATGTCCGTCAACGCCGCCGCCAACGTCCGCGTGGACTTCAACGTCCACCGCAACGGCGACATCGGATCACCCCGCGAGTCCGGCTCGACCAGATCATCAAGGCAGACCAACAGGTCCGGATCGACATCAATCAACTCCGGCCGACCGCCACCCTCGGCCCGCACTCGACCATCGGGTTCCACCCCGGCGACCGCGGCGCGTTGGCCGTCCATCACCGTGTTGCGCGACATCCCCGACACCCTGGCAGCGATCGTGACACCACCCCGCCCGAGCATCCGAGCCATCGCCCCGGCCTGCAACCGGCGCTGCTTCTCATCCAGATGCGGACCCATGAACGAGAAGAACTCGACCAGACCCTCCTCGGACACCTCCACACCCAAACCATACCCCACCCACCACCTCAACGCGCGGATAGTTCACTCGCGAGCCCT
>CAWHEG010000008.1:0-8454 GCA_963828405.1 uncultured Actinomycetes bacterium
TGTCGCCTGCTGCGTTGGCACGTAGCGGCATCTGGTACCGGTAGTCCACCGATCTGGTACTTGCGTTCTGGGGAGGTGGTACCGGCTCTCGGTTCGTGCTTGTGAGCCGAGAGCCGGCAGGTGTTGTGGTGTTACTCCCAGTAGTCGTTGCTCGCTCGGGTGTTGTCGTGGCGGAGTCTGCGCATGTCGATCTGGCCGAGGTTGATGGTTCGGGCGTGGTTGGCGAGCCGGTTCACGGTGGAATCGGCGGCGACGCGGTCGGGGAGCTCGCCGACCCAGTGGGCGGGGCCGGTCTGGGAGGCGATGATCGTGGGGAGCCGGTGTTCTCGGTTGGCGAGGATCGCGAACAGGTCGCTGGCGGCGTCTGAGTCGATGCCGACGGTGAGGAAGTCATCGATGATCAGCAGGTCCGTCTCGGAGAGTTCGTTCAACAGTTGTTGGTGTCCGATGCTGTCGCTGCGGGCGATCACGAGTCGTCGGGCGAGGTCGTCCATCCGGGCGTAGGTGACGGCGTGGCCGTTGTGGCAGGCACTGATCCCGAGCGTGCACGCCAGGTACGTTTTGCCGCCTCCGGTGGGTGAGATGATGAGCAGGTTCATGGGGTCTGCCCGCCAGTCGTGCGCGGCGTAGCGTCGCATTCGCACCGGGGTGATGCCGCGCCCGTTGCGGTAGTCGATCTCGCCGATAGAGGCGCCAGGGATCGGCAGTGCGGCCTGGCGGATGAGCTTGTCGACTGTGTGGATGCGGCGCTGTTCCAGGGCGTCGTCGACCGCGGTCAGGAACAACTGCTCGGGGGTGAGCGTGTCGTCGGCCTCATCGGCGATGAGCTCTTCGAACCGGGTCGTGATGTGGGTGACTCGCAGGGCACGGAACTTGTCGTAGTCGATGCTTGTGAACGTCACGGGCCGTCCTCGGCGATGGAGGCGGCGTAGTGCGAGACATCGCGGACGAACACGTCCGGCCCGAGAGTCGCATCACCGTGACGTTTCCGGTCAACGCGGCCGGCGTCGTCGGCCTTGGTTTCTTGGTGTCGCTGTCGATGCCTGCGATGAGACGTTTGAGTGTCGTGTAGGTCGCTTGCCCGTGCCGGTTCAGGAGTTCCTGGCACGCGGCTTCCAGACGCTCTCGGTTGCGTTTGCCGAGCCCGTTCAAGATGTTCTGACAGTCGAGATAGCCCTGCGCCTCGATCGTGTGACGGTCGAGGATCTGCTCGATCACTTGCACGGTCGCTGGCCCGAAGCTGCGCGCCCGGTCGGTGAACCATCGCTTGGACCACAGCCCGTCGATGTTGCGGTGCTGGGGCGGGACGTGTTCGGGCAGGGTCGAGTACTGGCCCTTGCGGCCGTTGCGCCGCGGGTGCTCGCAGATGATGTCGTGCCCGTCGAACACCGTCACCCGCGTCGAAGTGAGCCGCACCCGCAGCAGCCGTCCCGCCAACCTGTACGGCACCGAGTAGCGCTGCGAGTCGACGGTGACGTGATAGTTCCGACCGGCCTTGAGTTCCTTCCATTGGGCTTGCTCAAACGGGGTGTCGGGCAGCAGCCCCAGCAGGTGCGCCTCTTCGACATCGAACCGTTCCCACCGGGTCGTGCCATCCGCGCGGCGAATGTCCCGGTTGATTTCGTGTACCCGCTCGGCGATCGCCTCGTTCAACTCGGCCAGCGTCGTGAAACAGTCGTCTTCGAGGTAGCCGATGACCCGCTTGTTCACGACGTTCACAGCGTTCTCGACTGCGGCCTTGTCCCGCGGCTTGCGTGCCCGGGCCGGCACGATCGCGGTGCCGTAGTGATCGGCCAGCTGCTGATACCTCGCGTTCACGACCCGCTCCGCATCGCCCTTGTGCCGCTGATGCGTCGAGGTCATCGGGTTGTCCGGCACGACGATCTGGGCCACCCCGCCATAGAACGAGAACGCACGCACGTGCGCGTCCAACCACGCTCGCTGCGCATGTTCTCGTACGCCCGACAGAACAACGCACCCGAGAACGGCAGCACCGCGACGAACAACACCGCCTTGATGATCTCCCCGGTCACCGCGTCAACGACATCGATGGTGTCGCCGGCCCAGTCCACCAGCATCGCCCGACCCGGCTCATGATGAAGCGTCGCAACCAGGTCGTGGATTCTGACGTAGTTGGCGAACAGAGCACAGAACTGCGAGTACCCGTACTTCTTCCCGCCGCCCTTGCTGTCGGCGTAGCGGCGCCACGCCTGCAGCAACGTGAAGTGCCGGTTCTGTTTCATCGACGCGAGCACCCGCCCGAGGTCGGGCTGGTCGTACTCGTCCGACACCCGCCGACGCCCATCAGGGAACCACCCCGCCAGATCAGCATCGGCCACCTCCCCAGCCGACCTCACCCCGTGCACCCTGATCGCTTGACTCACCCGCGATACGTTGCGCCGCGAACACCCCACGGTCTCGACGATCTCGTTGTAACCGCGACCCGCGAGCACCAGCTCCAGGATTGTCCGATAGTTGGCCATGCCGCCACCTTCCGACTCAGACGTGGCGACACCCAACGTGTCACCATCCGACTCAGACGAGCAGAGCAACCCCACCAGTACCAACTAGCCAGAACACCGGTACCAAATCGGTGGACTACCGGTACCCGAAGGCGCTACGCGCCACTGCGTCATGGACGACGCCGATCAGGACCCCCGGTCGCTACGCCGGCTCGATCTGGCCGGTATCCAGAACCTGGTCCTCGCCGCCCGCGGATCAGGACTCGGCGCCGTCCCGACGACCTACGCCCTGGCCCACCGCGACGAACTCAAGTCTCGCCTCGAACTGCCGTCCCGAGTTCGCGCCCAGGCGGTCATCCTGGTCGGCCTTCCTGTCGGCCGGTTCGGACTGGTCCGGCGACGCCCGATCGACGAGGTGATGATGCACGACCGTTGGTCCGGCGACCTCCCCCACTCTGACGACTCGCCCGCAGTCCCGTCCGAACGTCAGGCGGCGAGACGGCCAGTGCGGGATCCGGGTGGTGCCGTCGTCTCGGTGGTCCCGCCCGGATAGGTGATCCGCAGCATGCGGCTTGCGTCGAGGCGAAGATGCCAGCCGCCTTCGTGGGCGAGGTGGTGGTGCCGGGAGCACAGCGGTACCAGGTTGTCGAAGTTGCTAGTGCCGCCGTGCTCCCACCAGACGATGTGGTGCGGTTGGGTGTGGTCGAAGCCGATGGTGCAGCCCGGCATGGCGCAGCACGGGTAGAGGGCGCGCAGGGCCCGACGTTGGGCCCGGTTGGCGAGGCGGGTGGACCGCCCGAGGTTCAGTTCGCCCGGGGCGTGAAGGACCACGCCGTTGCACACGATGACGGGCTGGGTGTCGGCTCCACCCTCGAACAGTTGCCGCAGGACGCTCCACGGCAACTCGACCGGGATACCCCATTCGATGTGTGGTGGGAGCGACTCACCGGAGTCGGGACTCCGCGTCAGTGGCGTCGCAGCACCCGGATCCTGATCGCTCCCGTTCGACCCGAACGATGAGCTCCCGGCGGGCGCTGAGGTGATCGTCGCAGAGCTGTCCGGTGGCGATGAGTCCGGTGGAGATCGGTCGACCAGCGAGGCGCCCGGGCGCAGGGAATCGACCGCCGCAGGCGGTCGGGCGACACGAGGGTCCGAGACGTCGGGTTCCGATGCGTGGAGTTGAGGCGCGTGCGGTTGCGGATGCTCCGACCGCGAACCCGCACCCCCCGCCGCGGCCTGGCACGGTCCCGGCGGGAAGGACGGCTCGTAGCGCGTCGGGGCCATGGCCGGATCTGCGTCAGGCGACGGCCTCGGGGAGCGCGACGAGCACGGCGACGAGATATGGATGACAGGGAGGATCTCGGCGCGACGGCCCCCGCCCCGGCGACCGAGCCGGCAGTGAGGGCAAGGAGCGCCTGAGCGCGGAGGAAGTCGGCCCGCTCACCCGGATCATCCGGGGCGTCGTCGGGCACCGATTGGTGGAACAACCGGGAGACCGCGGCGCTGAGCCGGCCGTGCAGCGTCAGGCCCGTCTGCGGGTCGAACGAGCCCGACAGCTTCCACATCCCATCCGACGGACTGACCCACGAACGCAACCGGCACGCCCGTTTCTGGCGGGCCAGGCGCTCCTCGCCGTGATCAGCGGAGAACCGCCGTGCCTCGGCCTGCACGAGCGCCCGGAACTCCTCGACCGTGGACGACTTCGCCTGCTCGACCAACCCGGCCGCGTGCTGACGGAAGCCATGCCGCTCGGCCGGTTCGAGCGAACGGATACCGGCGGTGAGCGCATCGACGTGCCCGCCCGAGACGTCGCCGTCGATGAGCGCCTCACCGAAGCTCGGCACGTCGGTGGCGGTGCCGTGTCGCTCGATCACCCGGTCGGCGGCCCGCTGGCTGATCTTGGCTGACTCGGCAATCGTTTCGACCGGGACGGGCACCCGCCCGATTGTCGCCGCGGCCAGATCGGCCTCGCACCCATCGAGCCAACCCCGCAATCGGGCCACCCCGGCCAGCCCCTGACGCACCGCGGCGATGTCGTTGGAGCCATGCCGAACAGCATCGATCCGTTCGATCAGTGTCACCACCTCGGCCACCCGCACGCCTGCAACACTAGCGGATAGACGAACATATGTTCAAGCGGAATCTCACTTTTCGTGTGTGAATTGTTGGATGCATCACCCAACGTGAATCTTCCGGTACTGGGTGACGGTTCCTTGCAGGAGTAGCGATCCGCGGCCGGCCGCGGAGTTGCCGAGACGCCCGCGCCGGACCGGAGTCAGCCGGGCGAGCCACCGATCCGAGTGTGGCCAGACAGCATGGCCGCCTGGCACCGCGCCGAGGGGACCGCTGGCGACTCCCCGTGAACCAGGCCAGTACGACGAATCCGATCGCCGAGCGGTGGCAGACTCGGATCCTTCAATCTGCGACGGACTTCGTCGAGGATCATCAGGACGACTGCGATGGACAGGACGACGACATGAACGAGAAGCGTCAGCGCGTCGAGCGCACCGGGGCCAGCGGGGACGGCCCCGCGGCAATCGCCATTGCCGCCCTCTCCGTGCTGCTGATCATCTTCGTGATCAGCCGCCTCGTCTGAACAGCCGGATCGACGTCCTGACGACGACGGTGCGCCCGGACAAGTCGAGAGCGATGCTCACCGCGTTCCAGGATCCGCACCACGCCGGTCGACCCATTGACCTCGATCAGGTCTCCGGTACGGATCGCGGTCGTCGCGCCGACCGCGCCCACGACGGCGGGTATCCCCAGGTCACGCACGACGATCATCGTGTGGCTCAGTTCGCCACCCATCTCGGCGACGACCGCGACCGCGCCAACGAAGAGTGGCATCCACCCGGGGTCGGTGATCGGGGCGACGAGAACCTCGCCCGGCTCGGTCGGTTCGTCGGCGTAGGCATCCATCACGACACGGGCCCGACCGGTCGCGACCCCGGGGCTCCCGGCAGCACCGGCGATCTCGTCGAGTGCGCCACCCTCTGCGCCGGCGGTGGCCCTGAGCGGCCACTCCTCGACCGGCGGCACCTCGCCGGCGATGGCGAACAACGGCTCCTGGAACCGCAGCAGCTCGGCTTTGGCCGCCTGCCGGTTGTGAATCCGGTCGAGATGGATCTCCCCGCCCCGCGCCACGATACGGAACTCGTCGAAGGTGAGGAAGTAGATCTGATCCGCTGATTCCAGGTTGCCCGCGGCGACCAGCCGGCGACCGATCTCGAGCGCGTCGAGACGCATCTCGTTGATCGTGAGCACACAGGTCGCCTTGGTCCGTTCCCGAATGCCCAGCCAGTCCCGACAGCGCTCGAGCCACAGGTCGAGCTCGGGGAACTTCTGCCGCACACCGTCGGCTTCGAACCGGTCGAGGACGGTCCGACCGTTTCGTCGGGGTCGCGGGTCGCTCCCCGGCCTGGACGGCCGCTACGGCTCGCCGCAGGACGTCGGCCGGATCTGCCAAGACGGCGCGGCGATCTCCCACTCGTTCACGCCGCGGAACCCGTACTGCTCGAGCACCCGTTCGAAGGCCGGCTCGAAAGCGTCACCATCGAGCCCGGCGAGGGAGGCGACGGCGCGGGCCGCATCGGCGGACTCGATGCCGCCGACACCCATCACCGCCTGGCGTCCGAGCTCGTAGCCCTCATCGCCGTAGACCCCGACGAGGCCCGCCTGCAACGACCCGAGCGCCACCGGACTCACGGACGACCCGATGAACAGGGTAACGAAGTCGGACTCCATCAACGGCTGCAGCGACTCGAAGCGGGCGAGCAGCGCTTCGTTCGAGCTGGCCGCCCGTCGAGCGCGACCATCACGACGGCGGGCCTGGGCTGCGTCATGCTCCCGTTGGACACGCTCGAGCGGAGGGTGTTCGAGCAGCGCGGCGGTCGCCGCGGCGACCCGCTCGGCTCGCCGCGCACGCCGGGTTCGTCCGGGGCCGTGGTTGGGGTCGAGCTTGATGCCCCCGGCGGAGAACAGGGTACGGTCGATGTCGTCGGGGCTCGTACCGGGGGTGAGGTCGGCGAGCCTCCTGAATGCCGAGATGTTGATGTAGAACCGCCCGCCGACGATCGGGGCGAAGGTGGTCGGGCATTCCGGCCACTGCCTCACGTCCCACGTCTCGGTGAACGAGTTCGCCAACCCCGCTCGAGCGGCGGGAAGAACACCGTCGCCGACAGCGGCGACACGATGTCGGGCATGATCTCGCCGGCGTTGCCGCGGGTCAACACGGGGTAGTTCGGATCGAGCGTGGTGTCGAACTCGTACGTGGTCACGAGAGGTGATCCCCCATCGGTCTGATGTCTCGACGGTTCGAACCGCCAGACCTGTCGAATGTCCAAGGTACCCAAGGCGCTCGACCCAAGGTGCTCGGCCGACTCCCACCGAGGTCGCTCGACTCGCACCTTAACGTCTGATGTTGACGTCTGATGTTTGAGCGGGCGAACGCTGTGAGCGCCGCTGTCAACGACGAAGCGAGAGTGTCGCGTCGCCGATCTCGATGTGCGCGAACGTTGCCCACGACGTTGCCAACATTTGGTCGACCAGCCCCTCGGGGATCCCTTGCTGGTGGAAGTCGTAGATGCGCTTGGCGGGTCCGGCGGCGCGGGTTGCCTCGACGTCGGGGAGCGGCACAAGATATCGCCGGAGGAGTTCCTCATCCGACATCGTTCGATCGCCGTATTCGACCTTGAGTTCCTCGACCGTGGGCTGCGGCGGCGACCACCGCCGGAGCTCTTTGCCACGGTCGGTCGACAGCATCCGGTCGAGCACGTTCGGGTCGATCGGGGCGGGCGGTTCGCCGAGGTCGCCGAGTACGTAGACCAGGACCTCATCGGGCACCTGCCGTAGCGCTCGCCCGTGACGATGTTGAGCACGGCTGAGTGCCGATCAGCTGGGAGAACGGGGTGGCCGAGATCGGATAGCCCGAGATCGGCGCGGACGTGGACGACCTCGTCGAGCACCTCCTCGAGCCGGTCCTCCATCCGTGCTGGGCCAGCTGCGCCTTGAACGGCGGTCATTCCCCCGGGAAGTGGTGCTCGTAGGGGAGACGGTGTACTCGTCGGGGACGCCGATCGGGTGGCCCTCCTGCTCGGCGACCCGCCCCATGTGGGTGCTGATCCGCTTCACTCGTTCGAGGTCGGCCGAGGTGGTGTGACCCGTCCGCCTGAGGTTCACGAGCGTCTGCTCCGTCGAGGGCAGCGACGGGCCGTTCGCCATCGGACCCGGTGCCGTGTGAAGGCTCGAACACCCGCTTCGACGCCGATCAGGTAGTTGTACACGGCGATGCCGGTGGTGTTGTGGCAGTGGATCTCGATCGGCGCGTCGCCGGCGGCGTCGACCAAGGCGGGAAAAAGCGTGTGCGCCCGCTGGGCCGGAGGATCCCCGCAGCGTCCTCGAAGTAGATCGCGTCCGTGATACCCCAGCTGATGATCTCGCGCACCCGCTCGGCGAACCACTGGTCGGTGTGCACCGGGCTGATCCCGTACATGATCGCCGGGACGGCCTCGCAACACGCACCGCGACGGTGCGGCACGGCGCTCCATCTCGTCCATGTTGTAGAGGCAGTCGTAAATCCAGAACTGTCGATGCCGTGCTTGGCCAGCGTGCGGATCCACAGATCCATCAGCGAGTCCGGGGTGAGGCCGAACTTGGCGATGCAGTTGGACCGCGCATCCGGAACGCAGCCGTGACGTCGGCAGCCAGGTTCGCCACAGGTCGAGGCCGTCCCAGGGATCCTCCCGGTTGTAGCGCATCATGCACTCGAAGATCGAGCTACCGGTGAGATCGACGACGCGGAAGCCGGCCGCCTCGATGTCCTCGGCGACGTCCGCCAGGTGGGCGACCTTCATCCGCATCCCCCACAGGCTCTGCTGACCGTCGCGAAGGGTCTGGTCGATGATCTCGATATGGGCCACCTCAGCGGGCTCCTTCCAGGTTGGGCGCTCCGGGCGATCCAGCCCGGAGCTCGAACTCGGGGAGGAACACCCGC
>CAWHEG010000009.1:0-6908 GCA_963828405.1 uncultured Actinomycetes bacterium
GTCGCGCAACACGGTGATGGACGGCCAACCGCCGCGGTCGCCGGGGTGGAACCCGATGGTTGAGTGCGGGCCGAGGGTGGCGGTCGGCCGGAGTTGATCGATGTCGATCCGGACCTGTTGGTCTGCCTTGATGATCTGGTCGACACCGGGAACGGCTCACCGCTGAGATGACGGCCCTGCGAGGGGCCAACGCCGCAGCGGTGCTTCAACGACTTAACCTCGATCCACCGATTGGGTGGGTTGTCGCGGCTCGCTTATCCACCAGAAAGGCCTCCTGACCTGCGACAATGACGGTGTCTAAAGCCACATCGTCGGCCAGGCCGGGAGGCATTTCCAGTGACACGAGTATCGCACGGAATCGACTGCATTGACGCCATCTTCGATGACCCGAATCGAATCTGGTCGCTGATGCCGGGCTGTTGTTGACCGCCACGCTCGCCGTGAGGCTGGGGTTGGAGGTGTTGATCGACTCGACCGTGATCCTGGTCGGTCGGGTTGGTGGCGCCCACCCGGGCCGCAAGGTGTTGACGCTGGTGCACATGTTGATCGCTGGTGGCTCACATATCGATCACGCCGACATGCTTCGCGCCGGGTCGACTGCTGGCGTGTTGGGGCATCGGGTGATGGCGCCCTCGACGTTGGGGACGTTCCTGCGGTCGTTCACGTTCGGGCATGTCCGCCAGTTGGAAGCCGTGATCGGACATGCCCTGACCCGCGCCTGGAAACTTGGTGCCGGTCCCGGGGTTGGGGCGTTGACGATCGATATCGACTCCACGATCTGTCAGGTTGAAGGCAAAGCCAAGCAGGGTGCCGCATACGGGCATACGCACGTGCTCGGCTATCACCCGCTCGTCGCTAGTCGAGCCGACACCGGTGAGATCGTGCATGCCCGGATGCGGAAAGGATCAGCGAACACCCAACGCGGTGCACGTCGGTTCATCGAGGAACTCGTCGCCCGTGTCCGACGCGCCGGAGCGTGCGGGCTGTTGACGGTCCGGGTCGATTCCGGGTTCTGGGCGAACGACACGATCACCGTGTTGAACCGGCTTGATGTGCGTTACACGATGGCGGTGCGCACCAACACCGCCGGGATCACCGCCACCATCTGTAGAGCGATTCCTGATTCGTTGACGATGGCGGGGCTTGTTGGCGACAGGTGTGGTGAGGATGGGTTGGGGTGTGGGCGGTGAGACTGGTCGCGCAAGGACCCTCCCGCTAATTCACCTGGACAGTGACGGGAGGGTCCTTTGGGCGCCCGGAGGCACTGGTGGTCATCGTAGGTATCGATCCGCTCGAGGTCGAGCGCGGACTGCTCGCGGGTGAGATCGGCTGCCCGGATTGTTCGGGATGGTTGGGGCCGTGGGGGTGGGCGCGGCGGCGGGTGTTGCGCTGCTCGGAGATAGATGTGTGGCGCCGGCCGCGTCGGGGCCGGTGTGCCGGGTGCCGGCGGACGCATGTGCTGCTCGGGCAGGATTCATTGGTCCGCCGCCGGGACGGGGTCGAGGTGATCGGCGCGGCGCTCGTGGCGAAAGCGGCCGGTGACGGTCATCGTCGTGCAGCGGAGAAGGTGGGGGCGCCGGCGTCGACGGTGCGCGGCTGGTTCCGCCGGTTCGCCGCGCACGCCGAGGTGATCCGGGTGTGGTTCACGGTGCTCGCTCATGTCATGGTCTGGACCCGGTGTTGGGGCCGATCTCTCCGACCGGGTCCGGGGTGGGCGACGCGGTCGAAGCGATCGCGGTCGCGGCCCGGGCGGCGGCCGTTCGGCTCGGTCCGTGTCGGCCGTGGCAGTTCGCGGTGCGGGCGTCTCGGGGCGGGTTGTTGTCCAACACGAGTTGCCCCTGGGCGCCGATCGGCTGATCAGGGATCGTTCAGGTGCCGCCGTGTTGGCGATGCCTGAAGAGAGGTTCCTGGCCATGAAGAGCGATGATCGTCGTCGTGATGTTGCACTGTTCCGTTACTCGTTGATCCGCGAGGCTGCCGACCCGGCGATCGGTCACGCGGAACGCGGGTTGCTCGTCAGGGAACTCGCCGGGCGGGAACACACCGGCCCGGGCGGTGAACGCATCCGGGTGGGGCGTTCGTCGTTGGATCGGTGGATCCGGGCGTGGCAGACCGGCGGGTTCGACGCCTTGTTCCCCCAGACACGGTCCGCGGTGCCGTTCACCGCTGGGGCGGTGTTGAACCTGGCGGTCACCTTGAGACTGGAGGCACCGGGACGGACTGCTGCGCAGATCGCGGCGATCATCACCGTGTCGAACGGCTGGTCGCCATCGGCGCGCACGATCCAGCGTGAGTTCGCCCGCCGCGGGTTGAACGTCCGCCCGGACGGCACCACCGCGCCGGTGTTCGGCCGGTTCGAAGCTGCCGCGCCGAATGACCGTTGGACCGGCGACGCCCTGCATGGCCCGATCCTCGACGGGCGCAAGGCGTTCCTGTTCGCGTTCTTGGATGACCACTCGAGGGCGATCCCCGGGTTCCGGTGGGGTGTCTCGGAGGACACCGTCCGTCTCGAGGCAGCCCTCAGGCATGCGCTCGCAGCTCGCGGGATTCCCCGCCAGATCTACGTCGACAACGGATCGTCCTACGTGTCAGCACCGTTGCTGCGCACGTGTGCGGTGCTCGGCATCCGCCTCATTCACTCGAGGCCCGGACGTCCGGAAGGCCGAGGCAAGATCGAACGGTTCTTCCGCACCGTCAGGGATCAGTTCCTCGTGGTGTGCACCTGGGAAAGCATGAGGCCCCGCCGAAGCGGGGCCTCATGCCCTGTGACCAGGACTTATTCGAGTGGGCGATAACAGGCTCGAACTGTTGACCTCTACGGTGTGAAATAGTGGCACTGGTGCCGCAACGTCTGGGAAGTCGGCAGATCGAAACGTTGCTGATGTCCATCGACCACCTGACATTGCCGATGCTGAACGCCGGAGGGGCTACGCCGAGAACGGCAACGACGACTGCCCCGAACGCGACAGAGGAGCAAATCCAGCGTGACGACGAGTCGGTGACGTCACCGGAGCAACGCGATGGCTGAGCTCGGCCTCGAGATCGACCACCGGCCAGGTGATCGGGCCGCCGATCATCTGCTCCAGAGCGATCCGAGGGACACGCAGCAAACAACCGACGCGGATCACCGGCAGTCCGTCGCGCCCGCCGGTGGCGGTGAACTGGCGAGCGAGTTCGTATGCGCAGGTCCGGCCGATCCGCAACACCACGGCCGCTTCCTCGATCGTCAGCAGACCCGGCACGGCCACCGGAACATCGTTCATCGTCATCTGACGTCATGCCCTCCCAGACCGGCGTGCGTCACCGACCCACCTACAAATGGGCAACGAGCCGGCAAAAAGAGGGAATAATCGACCGCACGACCACTGCAGATCTGATTCACCCACCAGCGCACCAAACGCGGCACCGCCGTTGGTGGCCCTCTCGCTCGAACAACGGTCCGTATCGAGCGCACTGCGGCTCGGTAGGTTGACGACGTGATCACTGAACCGCCGTGGCGGCGGCCGGCCGAGGATGTCGGCGTAGCGACTCACCGCGATGCCGGGCGTCAGCGTTGCCGGTGGGGCCGATGCCGCGGCTGAGCTTCTTCTACGGCATCTCGATCTACGTCTACTTCGACGATCACCCGCCGGCCCACATTCACGCCCGCTACGCCGAGTACGACGCGCAGATCGCCATCAACACGGGCGATGTGATCGCCGGATCGCTCCCACCGAGGGCAGGCCGCCTCGTGGAGGAATGGCGGCAGCTCCACTTGCCCGATCTGGCCGACGCCTGGAACGCCGTTCACGACGAACGCACTCCGGGTACGATCGAACCGTTGCCATGAACACGACCGACCGCACCCCGCAAGTCACCGATGTCGAGGTCCCCCGCACCCACGTGCTGAGGGTCTTCTTCGACGACGACCTCGTCCGTGAGCTGGAGTACCAACCTGACACCGCCCGGCCCGGCGGCGTGTTCGAGGCGTTCGCCGATCCGGCGTTCTTCGCCGCCGTCAGCGTCGATCACGGCACCTTGGTGTGGCCCAACGGCGTCGACCTCGACCCCGATGTGCTCCACGGCGACTTCGCTCCGGCCGGACCAGAGCGATTCAAGCTGATCGCCCAGTACGCCGTTCACCACGCCAAGTAGGCCACGCCGACCTGGGTCCGCGGCGAATCAGCCCGGCGACGTCGGCCCAACCAGCAAAGAAGCGACAGCGCGAGCCAACTCCCGGTCGGTCTCGGCCACCTTCCCGCTGTAATGGCGGGCGGCGATCGACGGATCGTGGCCGGTGGCACGTAGCGGCATCTGGTACCGGTAGTCCACCGATCTGGTACTTGCGTTCTGGGGAGGTGGTACCGGCTCTCGGTTCGTGCTTGTGAGCCGAGAGCCGGCAGGTGTTGTGGTGTTACTCCCAGTAGTCGTTGCTCGCTCGGGTGTTGTCGTGGCGGAGTCTGCGCATGTCGATCTGGCCGAGGTTGATGGTTCGGGCGTGGTTGGCGAGCCGGTTCACGGTGGAATCGGCGGCGACGCGGTCGGGGAGCTCGCCGACCCAGTGGGCGGGGCCGGTCTGGGAGGCGATGATCGTGGGGAGCCGGTGTTCTCGGTTGGCGAGGATCGCGAACAGGTCGCTGGCGGCGTCTGAGTCGATGCCGACGGTGAGGAAGTCATCGATGATCAGCAGGTCCGTCTCGGAGAGTTCGTTCAACAGTTGTTGGTGTCCGATGCTGTCGCTGCGGGCGATCACGAGTCGTCGGGCGAGGTCGTCCATCCGGGCGTAGGTGACGGCGTGGCCGTTGTGGCAGGCACTGATCCCGAGCGTGCACGCCAGGTACGTTTTGCCGCCTCCGGTGGGTGAGATGATGAGCAGGTTCATGGGGTCTGCCCGCCAGTCGTGCGCGGCGTAGCGTCGCATTCGCACCGGGGTGATGCCGCGCCCGTCGCGGTAGTCGATCTCGCCGATAGAGGCGCCAGGGATCGGCAGTGCGGCCTGGCGGATGAGCTTGTCGACTGTGTGGATGCGGCGCTGTTCCAGGGCGTCGTCGACCGCGGTCAGGAACAACTGCTCGGGGGTGAGCGTGTCGTTGGCCTCATCGGCGATGAGCTCTTCGAACCGGGTCGCGACGTGGGTGACTCGCAGGGCACGGAACTTGTCGTAGTCGATGCTTGTGAACGTCACTGGCCGTCCTCCTCGATGGAGGCGGCGTAGTGCGAGACATCGCGGACGAACACGTCCGGCCCGAGAGTCGCATCACCGTGACGTTTCCTGGTCGACGCGGCCGGCGTCGTCGGCCTTGGTTTCTTGGTGTCGCTGTCGATGCCGGCCATGAGACGTTTGAGTGTCGTGTAGGTCGCTTGCCCGTGCCGGTTCAGGAGTTCCTGGCACGCGGCTTCCAGACGCTCTCGGTTGCGTTTGCCGAGCCCGTTCAAGATGTTCTGACAGTCGAGATAGCCCTGCGCCTCGATCGTGTGACGGTCGAGGATCTGCTCGATCACTTGCACGGTCGCTGGCCCGAAGCTGCGCGCCCGGTCGGTGAACCATCGCTTGGACCACAGCCCGTCGATGTTGCGGTGCTGGGGCGGGACGTGTTCGGGCAGGGTCGAGTACTGGCCCTTGCGGCCGTTGCGCCGCGGGTGCTCGCAGATGATGTCGTGCCCGTCGAACACCGTCACCCGCGTCGAAGTGAGCCGCACCCGCAGCAGCCGTCCCGCCAACCTGTACGGCACCGAGTAGCGCTGCGAGTCGACGGTGACGTGATAGTTCCGACCGGCCTTGAGTTCCTTCCATTGGGCTTGCTCAAACGGGGTGTCGGGCAGCAGCCCCAGCAGGTGCGCCTCTTCGACATCGAACCGTTCCCACCGGGTCGTGCCATCCGCGCGGCGAATGTCCCGGTTGATTTCGTGTACCCGCTCGGCGATCGCCTCGTTCAACTCGGCCAGCGTCGTGAAACAGTCGTCTTCGAGGTAGCCGATGACCCGCTTGTTCACGACGTTCACAGCGTTCTCGACTGCGGCCTTGTCCCGCGGCTTGCGTGCCCGGGCCGGCACGATCGCGGTGCCGTAGTGATCGGCCAGCTGCTGATACCTCGCGTTCACGACCCGCTCCGCATCGCCCTTGTGCCGCTGATGCGTCGAGGTCATCGGGTTGTCCGGCACGACGATCTGGGCCACCCCGCCATAGAACGAGAACGCACGCACGTGCGCGTCCAACCACGCCTCGCTGCGCATGTTCTCGTACGCCCGACAGAACAACGCACCCGAGAACGGCAGCACCGCGACGAACAACACCGCCTTGATGATCTCCCCGGTCACCGCGTCAACGACATCGATGGTGTCGCCGGCCCAGTCCACCAGCATCGCCCGACCCGGCTCATGATGAAGCGTCGCAACCAGGTCGTGGATTCTGACGTAGTTGGCGAACAGAGCACAGAACTGCGAGTACCCGTACTTCTTCCCGCCGCCCTTGCTGTCGGCGTAGCGGCGCCACGCCTGCAGCAACGTGAAGTGCCGGTTCTGTTTCATCGACGCGAGCACCCGCCCGAGGTCGGGCTGGTCGTACTCGTCCGACACCCGCCGACGCCCATCAGGGAACCACCCCGCCAGATCAGCATCGGCCACCTCCCCAGCCGACCTCACCCCGTGCACCCTGATCGCTTGACTCACCCGCGATACGTCGCGCCGCGAACACCCCACGGTCTCGACGATCTCGTTGTAACCGCGACCCGCGAGCACCAGCTCCAGGATTGTCCGATAGTTGGCCATGCCGCCACCTTCCGACTCAGACGTGGCGACACCCAACGTGTCACCATCCGACTCAGACGAGCAGAGCAACCCCACCAGTACCAACTAGCCAGAACACCGGTACCAAATCGGTGGACTACCGGTACCCGAAGGCGCTACGCGCCAGCCGGCACGCATCGCGA
>CAWHEG010000010.1:0-11769 GCA_963828405.1 uncultured Actinomycetes bacterium
CTGAGATGGGTATATGCGCCTCGAAATGCGTGGAGCTGGGGGGAATCGAACCATCCACACCCATCACGCGAAGTCCCTGGTCGCAGCGGGTTTCGCCTGTTCAAGACGGATTTTCGAGTGACCGGGAGTGACCGTTGTTGACCGCAGTTGACCGGTGTTCACCGTCTTTTTCCGTCCTCATGATTGGAGCGGATCGAGCCGGCGAAGCGGGCTCCGCTGCTATCGGTTGGGCCCATCTCCCCGGGCGGGTTGGTCGAGTTTGGAGAGGAGGTGGTCCGAGATGAGGGCGGCGGCGGTGTCGGTGTCGTAGCCCTCGGGATCGCTTAGCGTGAGTGCGGCGAGGTCGGTGCGGAAGTGGGGGCGGGAGATCTTGGCATGGAGGTTGGCGATGGCGAGCGGGGCGGTGAGGCTGTGGGGTCGGTACGGCGCGAACTTGCGAAGACGCGGTGTTGCCGTTCCGGCGGGTGCCGGGCAACGGTCATCGGCGGTTTCTCAGTGCCGATCTGTCGGAGTTCGTCGACGAGCGTCAGCGACTCCGGAGGGGTCATGCAGAGATCGTAGAGGCGCTCGCCGGGGCTGGGTTCGCTGACGACTGACCGATCGGCGTTCGGGCCGTGGTTGCACTTGTTGCACTGTTGACGTACCATGTCTTCATGGCTTCGACGATGACGGCAGAGACATTGGACGCTGCTGACGCGGACGTTCGTCGTGACGCGTCAGCGATGGCACAGAGTGTCGATACGTCGACAGCAGTCGGCCGCTTCGTACGATCGATGCTGGATCACGTGGCGTCTGGCGAGGACATCGTTCTGCTCCGTAGCGAGCAGGAGGTGACGCCCGCCGAGGCTGCTCGGATTCTCGGGGTCACGCGTCAGTATGTCGATCGGCTGTGTGAGGACGAGGTGCTCCCGTTTCGTCGGCTTCCCGGTAGCAGTCATCGCCGCATCCGGGTTGCCGATGTCATCGACGTTCGTGACGAGCGCAAGCGGATGCGCGACGGGCATGCTGCGATCGTCGCTGCGCTGGCTGAGGCCGGCCTCGCTGACTCCTGACTACGGGTGGCGCGTGCTCCCCGTGTCTTCATTGACACGAACGAACTCTTTCCGTTCACGGTGATGGACACGCTGCTCACCTTGGCTGAGGAACGTGTGATCACCTGGGTGTGGACCGACGAACTGCTCGCCGAGTGGGAGGAAGTGATCGTTCGGGAGGGACAGCGGGCTGCGGAGACCGCTGCTTCGGTCGTCCGGGCGGTCCGGAGTTCCTTCGGTCGAGGCCGTCTCGATCCCGAGCGTTACGAGTCGCTGCTCGAGGTCTCGCTCTCCCCGGACCCGGACGATCGGGTACACGTCGCAGCTTGCCTCGGTGGTGACGTCGATGTGTTGCTGACTCGGAACGTTCGCGACTTCCCGGTTGAGCGCCTAAACGTAGCGGGAGTCGAGGTGACGGCGGCTGACGACTTTCTGGTGTCGCTGCTGGAGCAGAGGAGGTCTGCGGTGCTTGCCGCCATCAAGCTGACCGCGTCCCGAAAGCGGAATCCGCCGAAGACGAGATGCGATCTCGTCGCCGACCTTCGGCGGGCCGGCGCTCAACGCTTCGCGGATCAAGTCGGTGCGGCCTTCGGCTGCCCGGAACCGATCCAGTGACGGCCGATCACGACCCTACGGACCCCAAAGCCAAAACGACCCAAACCCCAATGAGGGTTCGGGCCGACCTGGGATTCTCCCGAAATCACATTGTGGAGCTGGGGGGAATCGAACCATCCACACCCCTCCCGCGAAGCTCCTGGTCGCGGCGGTTTGGCCAGTTCAAGACTGATTTTCGAGTGACCTGGAGTGACCGTTGTTGACCATAGTTGACCGGTGTTCTCCGTCCTCTTGCCGTCTTCATGATTGGAGCGGATCGAGCCGATAGCAGCGGGCTCCGCTGCTATCGGTTGGGCCCATCTCACCGGGCGGGTTGGTCGAGTTTGGAGAGGAGGTGGTCCGAGATGAGGGCGGCGGCGGTGTCGATGTCGTAGCCCTCGGGATCGCTCAGCGTGAGCGCGGCAAGGTCGGTACGGCCGACTTCGAGCTCGGCCGCCAGGGCTTGGCGCAATTCTCGTCGATCCCCACCCCATCTGAACAGGTCTTCTTCACGACCTTGGCGCAATACCTCCACTATGGGCCGTCAGGTCCATCGGGGCGCTGGTCGTCGGCGGTAACGGTCTGGTGCTCTGGTCGACGCGGTGGGTCGACGCTCAGCGGCCACTCGACCACGTGGCCTGCGTCGCCGTCCCAATACGAGTGAGGGCCGTGGCGAAGGTCGATTCCCGACCGGTTCGGCGTCGTTGGCGGGTAGGTGGTCGGCCCTCCCGTATCGGCCATGTGGATAACGTGGCGCAATTCTTGATGAATCGCGGTGCCTCTGAACTGGGGAAATGCGCACCCTTGGCGCAATACCTCGAAATGGTCACGCAAATCGCCGATTGAGGCGGTCAGACTGACGGTGTGCTGACCATCTCAGACGTTGAACGACTGGCCGCCGCGGGCGAGTCGGAGCGGGTCGAGTTCAAGGCGTCGACCGCCGAGATGGACACCGCGATGCGCACCGTCGCCGGCATGGCGAACCAAGCAGGAGGCATCGTGCTGTTCGGCGTCAAGCCGGACGGGCTTGTCGCTGGGCAGGAGGCGTCCGAGCGCACGTTGGAGAAGCTCGCGGCGCAGGTGAGCAAGATCGCGCCGACGCCGATCTGCTCGATCAGCCGGGTTCCGATCGGTGATCACCTTGCAGTGGTGGCTGTCGAAGTTGACGCTGGCCCGTTGCGTCCGTATCGCCTCGGCGGGAAGGCATACCTGCGCACCGGAGCCGTGACTCGGGTGCTTTCTGACGAGCAGGGCCGACGGATGCTGCTCGACGCCGAGCACACCGGCCAGCGATGGGAGGACATGCCTTCAGGCTTCGACATCGACGAACTCGAAGCCGACGAGATTCGCAGGACGATCGACGCGGCGATCCGGCGGGGTCGCATCGAACCTCCCGACACGACGGACCTCGTCGATCTCCTCCGTGGGCTTCATCTCCTTGATCGTGACGACCGTCCCCTGAACGCAGCCGCGGTGCTCTTCGGAACCGACGCTGCACTTCAGAACCATCGCCTCACGCAGTGCCAGTTGAAGGTCGCCCGCTTCCTCGGCACCAGTAACTCAGCGCCGATGAACGACGACCATCAGCGCGTCGGCAACCTCTTCAGCCTCTACTACCGAGCGGACCAATTCCTGATCGACCACATCCGGATCTCGGCAGTCGTCCCAAAGGACTCGTGGATCAGGGTCGACACCCCGGAGATCCCGCCGCCGGCCATGCGGGAAGCGGTGCTGAACGCCCTAGCGCATCGCGACTACTCGATGTGGCAGGCCTCGACGACTGTTGGATTCTTCGACGACCGCGTAGAGGTCACGTCGCCGGGCTCACTCCATTTCGGCCTGACACCTTCCGACCTCTACGGCCGTCACGCGTCCGCTCCGTGGAATCCTCGGATCGCCCGCGTACTGCATCAGCGAGGCCTGATTGAGACTTGGGGCACTGGTTTCAACAAGATGGTCGACGCCGTTCGGGCCGCTGGCCTCGTCATCCCCCTCGTCGAGGAGATCGGCTCGAACCTGGTCGTTACCTTCACCAGACCAGGCTGGGCACCGCAGGCTTACAAGCACGGACTCGATGACGCCCAAAAGGAACTCCTCGACGCGCTCTTCGGTCACGGCGCACTCGGTATCGCCGAAGCGGAGCGGTTGTCCGGCCGTCCGCGGCGTTCGCTCCAGCGCGACTTTCGAGTGCTCGCGGACCGAGGTGTTGCGCAGCTCGACGGGCAGGCACGAAGCGCTCGATGGGTGCCGAGCCGTGAATGGCGACCGTGAATCCGGCGACAGCACAAACGAGCCCATCCAATCCATCCGGATGGAATGGGGCGTCTGGGATGTCTCCCGAAATCACATTGTGGAGCTGGGGGGAATCGAACCCCCGTCCATCAGCCGGTGAGCGACCGCGATACGACTATTCCCGACTTCGAGGCTGACGCAACCTCATCGGCGGGTCGAATGACCTTCGGTCACCCGACGGTCAGCGGGTCGTCTTTCCGGCCTGTCATCGGTCTTCCCCGACGCCAGCAGTCTTTTCCGCTGTCATCCTTCGCTTCTGTTGCCGGGCTGCGATGGATTGGCCCCGTGCGGCATTTCTGCTCACGATGTCTCTTCACTACCTGATCAGATCAGGCGGCGAGAGCGAACTGCTCGTTGGCAATTCTTGTTGTTGCCCCGTTTAACGAGTCTGAGCAACTCGAGTCGCACGACCGTCCAGCGACACTGACGTCGAAACCTGTCAGCCCCGTTGTTGGGAAGCACCTCAAGTCTACCGTGGCCGGGCGTGGCGCGGCACGGGTGCTTCCGAACGTACGGTCAGGACGCGCCGGGCGTCGAGCCCGGGTGGGACCGACGCAACGACGGGAGCACGTCGCCGGCGATCCGCTCGAACATCGGCAGCTGTTCGGCCACGATCGGGTAGTACAGCGATATCTCGTCGATGCCGAGCGCCACCACCCGGTCGACCATCGTGACGAACGCCTCCGGCGACGCGTAGTAGGCGATGTGCCCTCCCGAGGCCCGCGCCGTGGCGTCGAACATCGTGTACGAGCGGCGCAACGTGGCCGGGTCGCGGCCGATCTCGTGGCACAGCGCCTCGAGCCTGGCAATACGGCCGGCGGTCTGGGCCAGTTGGGCGTCGAAGTCGGCCTCGAAGCTGAGGCTGTTCCAGATGTCCGCGTGCCGGGCGGCGTGGCGCATCATCGCCGGCCCGAGCGCCGCCACCATCACCGGCAGACGGGGTTGCTGGAGCGAACCGGGGTTCATCACCGCCCCCGCGGCCGTGTAGTAGGTCCCGGCGAAGTCGGTCACCCCGCCGGCGAGCAGCGAGGCGACCAGCTCGACGTACTCCCCGAAGCGGACGGTCCGCTCCCTGGGCTCCCAGTTGGGCAGGCCCGCCATCGGGTACGACGGGTCGACGGTCAGCCCCGTGCCGAGCCCGAGCTCCAGGCGTCCGCCCGAGATGTGGTCGACGGTGACGGCCTGGTGGGCGAGGACGGCCGGGTTGCGCAGCGGGATCTGGGTCACGCAGGTCGTCAGCCGGATCGTCGAAGTCCGCTCGGCGATCGCCGCCAGCCCCGTCCACGCCTCGAGCCACGGCCCGGGCGGGTTCGTCCAGTCGCAGAAGTGGTCGGCCACGGCCGCCACGTCGAAGCCGAGATCCTCGAGCCGGACGAACCGGTCTCGGTACTCGGGCCAGGCGACGTTGGGGAGCACGAGCACCTGGAAGCGCAACGGATGGCCCATGGCACGAAGCTACAGCGCCCCGCCAGGACCCGATTTCGTCGACCGCATGGCGAAGTAGCGTAGGTGACATGGCTGAGACGGTGTCGTTCCCCAGTAACGGATCCACTGCGTCGGGCTACCTGGTCCGGCCCCCCGGCGGTTCGGGTCCCGGGGTGCTCGTCGTTCAGGAGTGGTGGGGCCTCGACGCGGGGATCAAGGCGACCACCGAGCGGTTGGGGGCCGCCGGGTTCACCGCGCTCGCCCCCGACCTCTATCACGGTGAACTGGCCCAGCACGACGAGATGGACAAGGCCGGCCACCTGATGACCACGCTCCCACCCGACCGCGCCGGGCGGGACATGAGCGGGGCGATCGACTACCTCGCCGGCCTCGACGGGGTCACCGGCGCGGGCATCGGCGTGGTCGGGTTCTGCATGGGCGGGATGCTCTCGCTGATCATCGCCTCGATGCGCCCCGATCGGATCACGGCGGCCGTGCCGTTCTACGGCTTCCCGCAGGGCGACAACGAGCCCGACTGGTCGGCTCTGACGGCCGTCGTGCGCGGGCACATGGCCGAGTACGACGACTTCTTCCCGCCGGGCGCAGCGCACGCGCTGGAGTCCAAGCTGCGGGCGATGGGCAAGGACGTGACTTTCACCGTCCACCCGGGCACCGGTCACGCCTTCATGGGCCCGCACAACGCCCTGGGCACGCTCGACGAGACGCTGGCCAACCGGATCTGGCCCGAGGTGCTCGACTTCCTCCACGCCCAACTGCGCTGAGCCGTCCGCCGACGAGAGGAATCGGCCCGACGCACGGGCGCGCGCTACTCCATCCCCTTGCGGCCGCGCCCAGGGCCCGGCGGATCTCGAGGTCGGCATCGCGTTCGGCCAACGCCTGTCGCTTGTCGCTCTTCGTCCTGCCCTTGCCCAGCCCGAGCTCGACCTTCACCCGGCCGTCCTTGAAGTAGATGCTCAACGGCACGAGGGTGAGGTGCTCCTGGGCCATGCGTGCGCCCAACTTGGCGATCTCGGCCCGATGGAGGAGCAGCTTGCGCTGGCGCTCGCTGACATGCGCCCCGAAGCCGTGGGCGTTGACGTACTGGGGGATGGTCATGCCGATCAGCCACATCTCGTCACCGACGACCCGGGCGAAGGCCTCGTTGATCTGCACATGCCCCTCGCGCAGGCTTTTCACCTCGCTGCCGCGCAACACGATGCCGGCCTCGACCTCGTCGAGGATGGCGTACTCGTGACGGGCCCGGCGATTGCTCGCGATGACCTTGGTGCCGGGTGCGGGCATAGGGAGCGCTGATCCTACCGATAGCGTCGGGCGCCGATGCTGAGCGTTTCCGCCGACGCCTTCGCCCGGATGATCGCCCACGCCTACGACTGCTATCCCGAGGAGATGTGCGGGCTGCTCGCCGGTCGGGCGTCGGGCGGTACCGCCCCGGTGTTCTTCCCCTGTCGCAACACCACGCGATCGGGCCGGGTGTTCGAGGTCCACCCGCTGGACTACCAGCGCGCCGAGGACGACGCCGAGTCGCGTGGCCTTGAACTCGTCGCCATCGTCCACAGCCACACGCACACCGAGCCCTATCCGTCGCCCACCGACGTGGGGGTGGCCACGAACCTCGGCCCGTGGTTCCGCTGGGTGATCGTCGGCCTGAAGCGGGAGGCGCCGGAGGTGCGTTCATACCGCATCGTCGAGGAAGTGATCACCGAGGAGCGCCTTGCCGTCGGTTGACGGTTAGAATCCCGACAAGTCAGATCGGCTTTGTCGGAAGGTGCCGGCCATGATCATCAACGAGAGCATCCTCGACCTGATCGGGAACACCCCGCTGGTCGACGTGTCGGTCCTGTCGCCCAACCGTGACGTGCGCATCGTCGCCAAGCTCGAGAACCAGAACCCGTTCGGCTCGGTCAAGGACCGCATCGCCAAGCTGATGATCGAGACGGCCGAGAAGAACGGCGACCTCGTCGCGGGCCAGACGATCGTCGAGCCGTCGTCGGGCAACACCGGCATCGCCCTGGCTGCCATCGCCCGGATCAAGGGCCACCCGATCAAGATCCTCATGCCGACCAGCGTGTCGATCGAACGACGCCAGATGCTCGAGGTGTTCGGCGCCGAGCTGATCCTCACCCCGGGCGAGGAGGGCTCGAACGGCGCCGTCCAGCGGGCGCTCGCCCTCCACGCCGAGCATCCCGACTGGTACATGCCCTACCAGTACGCCAACGACGCCAACCCCCGGGCCCACTACGAGGGGACCGGCCCCGAGATCCTGCGCGACTGCCCCGAGATCACCCACTTCGTCGCCGGCCTGGGCACCTCGGGCACGCTGATGGGCACCGGTCGCTACCTCAAGGAGCACAAGCCCGACGTGAAGGTGATCGCCGTCGAGCCCCCGCTGGGCGAGCGGGTCGAGGGGCTGCGCAACCTCGACGAGGGCTACATCCCGCCGCTGTTCGAAGCCTGGCAGGGCTTCGACCTGCTCGACCGCAAGCGCGTCGTGCGCCCCCGCGAGTCGTTGGAGTGGACGCGTCGGCTGGTCAACGAGTGCGGGGTGTTCGCCGGCATCTCGGCCGGGGCGGCGCTGGCCGGCGCGGCCAAGGTGGCGAGCGAGATCGAGACGGGCGTCATCGTGTTCATCGTCTGTGACGGCGGCTGGAAGTACCTCTCGACCGGGGCGTACACCGACGATCTCGACGAGGCCGAGTCGAAGGCCGAGCAGATCATCTACTTCTGAGACCCCGTGGCCAGGGGGCACCGAGCGTCGGCGGCTATCGGCTGACGACGAGCAGGATCAGCCCGCCGACGACGACGAACGAGGCGACGAGCCGGCGGGCCCCGGCCCGCTCGCCGAGGGTGTGCCAGCCGAGGAACGCGGCGAGCACGACACTCGACTCACGGATCGCCGTGACGTAGCCCACCGGGGCCAGTCGCAACGCCAACTGCACCATCGCGTAGGTGATCGACGCCGCGATCCCCACGGCGAGCAGCTTGGGCCAGCGGCGCCGGACGATGTCGACCATCCGTCCGGCGCGCCCCGAGGCGAGACCGAAGGCGGTGTTGGAGGTCATCGTGGCCACGCTCGAGGCGAACACGTACCGGTACGAATCGCTGTCGCGGATCCCCTTGGCATCGCAGACCGTGTAGGCGCCGATGGTCGTGGCGACGATCAGGGCGCGCCGCACGGGCGGCCCGTGAAGCCGTCCGGCCAGGGCGATCAGCCCGGTGGCGATCACCACGACGGCGGTGATGCCGAGCGCCGAGATCCGGTCGTGGAGCAGGGCGACGCCCCCGATCGCGGCGAGCAGCGCACCCCCGCCGCGGGCCACCGGGTAGACGAGCGAGAAGTCGCCGTCGTCGTAGGCCCGCGCCAGGTACCAGCAGTAGGGGAGATGGACGAGGCCCGAGAGGCCCGCCCACACCCAGCCGCTCGCCGGCGGCCCGCCGAGGAACGGCATGATCGCTCCCGAGATCAGCCCGGCGAAGAAGAACTGGCCCCAGAGGCTCAGGTAGCGGTCTTCGTCGGCCTGTTTGACGACGAAGTTCCAACCGGCATGGAGCACGGCGGCGGCGAGCGCCAGGATCGTCGCAGTCACCACCGGCGGCGACCCTAGCGGGGCGCCCGGCATGGCGGTTCCGGGTCCGCTCCCCGTACCCTGGCCGGCGTGGATCGGCCGATCGGGATGTTCGACTCCGGATTCGGCGGTCTCACCGTCGCCCGTGCCGTGATCGACCTGCTCCCCGACGAGCACCTGGTCTACTTCGGCGACACCGGCCGGTACCCCTACGGCAACCGCGACCTCGACGAGCTGCGCACGTTCGCCCGCCAGATCGGCTGGAGCCTGTACCACGAGCACGGCATCAAAGCCCTGGTCGTGGCGTGCAACACGGCGGCATCGGCCGCCCTCGACGTGCTCGTCGCCGAGCTGCCGGTCCCCGTCATCTCGGTGATCGAGCCCGGGGCCCGCGCCCTCGTCGAGGCGACGCGCAGCGGCCGCGTCGGGGTGATCGCCACCGTCGCCACGGTCGGCTCGGGCAGCTATCAACGCGCCGTCCCCTCGACCGGGACGACGATCGAGCTGACCTGCGCGGCGTGCCCCGGCTTCGTCGAGTTCGTCGAACGGGGTGAGACCTCGGGTGACCAGGTGATGGTCCTCGCCGAGCGGCTGCTCGCCCCGGTGCGCGACGCCGGGGTCGACACCTTGCTGCTCGGCTGCACCCATTACCCCTACCTGGCCCGGGTGATCGGCGAGGTCATGGGACCCGACGTCGTGCTCGTCTCATCGGCCGACGAGACCGCCTTCGCCGTCGAGCGCGAACTCGGATCGGCCGGGCTGTTGCGCACGACGTCCGATCCGCCCGCCTGCCACCGGTTCCTGTCGAGCGGCGACATCTCGTGGTTCGCCGATCTGGGCCGACGCCTGCTCGGCCCGGAGCTGTCTTCGGCCGACGAGTGGTCGGTCGATACCGTTGCCCTTCCCGCCCTCCCCGAGGAGTCCCCCCGTGCCCCGTCCCGATGACCGCCTGCCCCACCAGCTCCGCCCGATCGCCTTCGAACGCGACTACACCGAGATGGCCGCCGGATCGGTGCTGGTCAGCTTCGGCAAGACCCGGGTGCTGTGCACCGCGTCGGTCGACGAGGACGTACCCCGGTGGATGCGCAACTCGGGCAAGGGCTGGGTGACGGCCGAGTATTCGATGCTCCCCGGGTCGTCGCCCGAGCGGGTCGGCCGGGAGGCGGCCAAGGGCAAGCAGAGCGGCCGAACGGTCGAGATCCAGCGACTGATCGGGCGCTCGCTGCGCGCGGCCTGCGACATGCGGATCCTCGGCGAACGACAGGTGATCGTCGACTGCGATGTGCTGCAGGCCGACGGTGGCACGCGGACAGCCGCCATCTGCGGCGGCTACATCGCGCTGCACGACGCAATCAGCCGGGTGATGCAGGCCGGCTCGATCAAGGCGCATCCGCTGCACTCGCAGTGCGCGGCGATCAGCGTCGGCATCGTCGGCGGGGTTCCCGTCCTCGATCTGCCGTACTCCGAGGACTCCACGGCCGAGGTCGACATGAACGTCGTGATGCTCGCCCCGGCGGCCGGTGGCGAGCCGTTGTTCGTCGAGGTGCAGGGCACCGCCGAGGGACAGTCGTTCAGCCGCACGGAGCTCGACGCCCTGCTCGGCCTGGCCGAGGGCGGTCTGCGCCAGATCTTTGACGTCCAGGCCTCGGTGCTCGCCGTCCCGCCGCCGTCGCGGACGATCGGGCGCTGAGCCGTGGCCGGCCCCCGGCTGACCCTCGTCTGCGCCTCGGCGAACCCCGACAAGGTGGCCGAGATCGCCGCGATCCTCGGCGAGGACGTCGAGCTGCTCCCCCGTCCGACTGACGTGCCCGACGTGGTCGAGGACGACGACACCCTCGTCGGCAACGCCCGCCTCAAGGCCCGCGATGGTCGAGGTCACCGGTCTCCCGGCGATCGCCGACGACACCGGTCTGTTCGTCGACGTGCTCGACGGCCGCCCAGGGGTGTACACCGCCCGCTACGCCGGCGAGCGGGCCACCTACGCCGACAACCGGGTCAAGATGCTCCTCGAACTCGACGGCGTGCCGCCGACCGGCGAACTGCCCGCTTCGTTACCGTCGTCATGGTGTGCTGGCCCGACGGGCGCGTGCTCGCCGTCGAAGGGGTCTGCGAGGGCACGATCGGCCTCGCCACGCGTGGCGACGGCGGCTGGGGTTACGACCCGTTGTTCGTCCCCGACGACGGCGACGGGCGGACGTTCTCGGAGATGGGGAGCAGGAAGCACGCCGTCTCGCACCGCGGCCGTGGCTTCCGGGCGATGGTCGAGGCCCTCTGGGCAGCCGAAGCGGTCGGCTGACCGAGAGCCGGGCTACCAGCCGCGGAGGTCGACGGCCCAGCGTTCGAGCAGGTCGTCGCCGCGGACGAGCCAGGCCGCCTCGTGCATCGCCATCGTCGGATCGACATGGGCCGGCACGACCTGCACCCGCTCACCGGGGCGGATCGGGGCCCCGCCCTCTGCGGGAGCGAACGTGACGTGCTCGTCGGAGCAGAACCACACGGTTTGGCCGTCGATCGACGGGTTGCCGTGGTCCATGCCCAGCGCCTTGAGCCCGACATCGGCGACCGACCAGCGGTCGTTGGCCGAGATCACCGTGCCGACGACGAACAACAACGCCGGGGCGAACGGGAGTCCCCGGGCGGGTGTACTGGGCGTCCATCAGCGGGTAGCCGCCCGCCTGGAGTTCGGTGATCCGGTCGTGCACGTCGAAGGTGCCGGTGCCGCCGGCAAAGATGATCGCCCCACCGACCTCGGCATGGGCGGCGAGCAACAGGTCCATCGCCGCGGCGACCTGCTCGCGGCGACCGTCGCCGTCGGCGACCATCATCAGGTGACCCTCGTAACC
>CAWHEG010000011.1:0-5249 GCA_963828405.1 uncultured Actinomycetes bacterium
TTCACACCGTGGAGGTCGGGGGTTCGAGACCCTTATCGCCCACTACCAAACCCTGCTCACAGCATGTGAGCGGGGGTTTTTGTCGTTTTCCCGGTACGGGCTGTGTCACCCGCCGTGTCACCCATGTCACCCGAAACACCCCCCTTGCACACCCTCGACCGCTGGGCGTGTGTGCACCGATGCACATCCGCAAACGACCGAACGGGAGCTGCCAGGCGATCGTCAAGGTCGCCGGCCGCCAGCACGTCGTCACCCGTCCAACCCGCCACGAGGCGCTCGCAGCCGGCCAACAGCTCGAGGTGCGACTGCTCGGCGAGACCGGCGAGGTGTGGGCCACGACGCCGACGGTGCAGGCGATGTGCGCCGAGCGGGTCAGGGTCGGCGGGTGGTCCCCAACGCTGACCGCCGAGTACGTCCGAGCAGTCGACAGGATCCCGGCCAAGCTCGCAGGGCTCCGCATCGAATCGGTCTCCGTCGTCGACGTCGAAGCCGCCTACCGGGCGCTGCTGGCCGACGGTGTCGCCGCCCACGCCGTGCGCCGCATCCACGAGCTGCTCCGCTCGGCGTTCGCTGACGCCGTCCGGCTCGGCGCCGTGCCTCGCTCACCGATGGAGCAGGTCCGCCAGCCCGCCAAACCTGACCGGGAGATCCGCCCACCGTCACCGGCCGAAGTGCGAGCCATCCTCGAAGCATCGACCGGGCCACGCAAGGTGGCGTTGTCGATCGCGGCTCAAACCGGGATGCGGCGCGGCGAGATCGTGGCGCTCCGTTGGGACGACGTCGACCTCGACCTGCACAGGATCGCCGTCACCCACAGCCTCGCCTACACCCCGGCCGCCGGCGTCCACGAGCGGGCCACCAAGACCGGACGGCGCGGGCATCGCACGATCTCGATCGACGCACCGCTCGCCGGGCTGCTGGCCGACCACCACCGCCAACAACTCGAAGTCGCCCTGCTCCACCGTCGCCCCCGCCCGGCGGCCGTCTTCACCGACGACCACGTGACCCCCTGGCCACCGGACCGCCTCACCTACGAGTTCGGGCTGGCCCGTCAAGCAGCCGGCGTGACCGGCGTCCGACTGCACGACCTGCGCCACTACGTCGCCACACAGCTGCTGTCGGCCGGGGTTTCGGTCCGGCTCGTGGCCGGGATGCTCGGGCACTCGTCGACCGCCACGACCGAGCGGGTCTACGGCTGGTGGATTCCCGGCGAGGACGCCGGCGCCGCCGACCTGATCGGCCGCACCACCCGCGACGCTTGAATCCGGCCCGGGACCTACTTGCAGACGATCGTGAGCCCGTCGTCGGGGTGGTAGGTCCACGTCGATCGACCGTTCGACGACTCGACCATTCCGTCGAGGCCCGGGTCTGCTCCATCCGAGCCACGTCGACGTCCTCGATACACCCGGTCCGCTGATCCACGCTCCGAGAACCGCGCCGCCGGTGTCTGGGGCGTCGGGTGAAGGGTGAACACCTGCGCCGTCCCGAGGTCCTCGAACTCGACACCGCACTCGTCGAGAGGCGCGTCGCACGCTCGACCCAGTATGCCCGAGACGCTGATCCCGTCGATACCGGCGCCGCTGGTACAAACGTCTGAAAAAGCGACAGTGGTCCGGTCGCCATCGTTCGTCAGGGTCACCCAGGCAGCGTTGGGATTGGAGCATGTCCGCATTGACATACCCCTCGGCGACCATCTCGTCCACGCTCACCGCGGGCCGACCCTCTCCAACTTCGAACGCCGCAGCGGCAACACGGATGATCTTGAGATTGGCATCGCACCCATCGGGGGTCACAACCGTTTCCGGACCGCTGGCATCATTGCCGCACGATCCGATCACGAACGATCCGACCAGGATGTCACACCCACGCAATAGGTTCTCCGCATGGGCGGAGACCATAGACCACAAGACGACGAGAACCCGGCCGACCGGATCATGCGGTTGACCGCTGACTACGAGCGGAGTCGAGCGATGCTCGAATCGCTTCGAGCTGTTGCTCGGCATCCAGCCGGCCACCAACGAGCAGCGACTCGACGGCTTGCCGAAGTGCGTCAACTTCACGACGCAACTGCGCCATCTCGTCGGCTTGCCGGTTGACCGGTTGACCATCGGCGGCGTCAGGCCAATCGGCCGGCCAATCGAACGCCTTGGCGACTGCCGTCGCAATCATCGGCGTGAGGGATTGCCGATAGTCCTCGAACTTACCCCAGTAGGTGTTGCTGATGGAACCCGCCGCCGCCGCGTCCCGAACACTCCACCCGCGCCGCAACCTCTCATGTCGGACACGGTCGGCAAGCTGATCCACTTCGCACACGCTGGCATGTCAACGTTTGTCACGTCAAGAAACTACGTGCACAACCGGCCCGGCCCGCCTGTAGTTACAACTGCGTTGGCAGTGTTGACACACGTTGACAAAGCTGCTATCGTGCGGTCACATGATCTTGAATCGTGCGGCGTTGGCGGCCATCAGAGAGCGGACCGGGTACAGCCAGGCTCAGCTCGCCGCTCGGGCTGGTGTTGACCGAACGCTTGTGTTCCGCCTCGAGCGGGGCGACAGGAACGCCAGCCCGACGGTGATCCGCAAGTTGGCTGATGCGCTCGATGTGCCGTTGCACGCACTGCTCGGCACCGTCGAAGAAGTCGACGTGGTGGCGTGATGGGCGCCCCGGTGTTGCGTCCCCCGGTGAACGGGCCGGTGTTGGATGCTGGTCATGTCGCTGATCTGCTCGGGATGCCGAAGGCTGAGGTGTTCCGCAAGGTGCGGGCGGGGGAGTTGCCGGCGCCGATGCCGTGCACGGCGGCTCGTCATCCTCGTGTGTGGCGCTGGTCGCGTCGTCTGATTCGTCTCGTCGCCGATGGCCGTTGGCAGCCCGGTGACGGTCCGGTGTTGGACGGTGCGGCATGAGCGCTCTGTCGATCGTGAACTGGCGGCGGGTGGCGAACATCGTCGTCGCCTGGTCGTTGCCGGTCGTGTGTGTGGTGCTGGCGGTTCGGCCGTGAGCGCCGCTGTGTACGTGGGTGCGGCGGCTGCGGAGTTGCGTCTCGCCAACCACGAGATCATCGATCACGGTGCAGATCCACAGGACTTGTACGCGGTGATGGGGTCGGTGTCGGAGCTGGTTCGCACGCTCGGCGATCTGCTCGGCCGGGTGCATCGTCAGTCGACCGAAGGTTGGTTCGACGATCGGTCACGTGACTGCATCACCGGCGTCGAAGGGCATTACGACGTGGTCACCACATTGGCGATGGTGAAGATTGCGCTCGAGCCTTCGCTCGCCAGCCTGTTCGGGTCGGTCCACCTCGGTGTCGATCGGGCGTGGCAGGAGATCTCGCATCTCGGCAAGCACGTCATCGACGACGACGTTGAGGTCGGGCCGTGAGCGGGATCCGGTTGGAGCGTCGTCCTGGTCGTCGGGCTCGCCGTGATGCGCAGCGTGTGACAGCGGTCGTGTTGCGTCCGGGGCCGGTGTCGCACAGGTCGAGGGACGGCACGGTCGAGCTGATGCTGTCGCAACGGATCGGTCCTGACGTGGTGGAGTGGGTCGTTCGTGCGATGGCCGCCGCTGACCTGTCCCCGGACGTGGTGGTCGCCGCGACGATCGGCGCCGCCGACATCACGTTCGAGACCGTTACCAGTGATCCGACGACTCGGCGGCCACGGTTCGCCACGGTGACAGTCCCGACGGGTGGTGGGTCGTGAACGATCAGGATCGTTTCGACATCGTCGAGCTCGCTCACCTGGTTGTGATCGACGAGGTGCAGAACCACACCACCGCAACCCTGCCCGACGCCGATGCGATGTTCGAGCTTGACGGGGTGTCGTGGTGCGTCGCGCATAACGACGTGTGGTACGAGGGCGACACGGATTGCGTCGACGTTCGCCGCAACCAGTCAGGCGGCGAGTGCTCCGAAGCGCCGCTGTTCATCCCGGCTGACCGTGCGTTGGAAGGTGACCTGTGAACGGTCACGCTCAAGATGTCGTGTCGGTGGGCGCCGTTTCCGTCCGCCCGCTGGCGGCGCCTGCCGGCACGATGGTTCGCCCGTTCTACCCTGCGCCCGGGTACTCCCAGTCGGGGCGCGATCTGCTGCGTCGGGTCCGGTGGGCGATGCTCGCCGGTGCACTCGCCTGGTCGGGGATCACCCTCGGCGTGGTGGCGTTTCTGCGGGTGGCCGGCTGATGGCCGCCGATCGTGTCCCCCAGGCCGGTGAGGTGTGGCGGTTCCGTCACCGTCCGACCGGGCAGGGCCATGTCGTGATCGACGGGGGGTACGGCGACGATGTCGTGTACCGGTACGCCACCGGTGGTGAGACGGCCGTCCGTTGGTCGAGTTCCTCCGTGACTACGTGTTCGCAGCCGAGTCGGTGGATGTGCTGGCGTGAATCGCTACTTCCCCGTCGTCGTCGACGTCCTCGACCGCCACGTCGGCACCGCCACCCGCCACGAGTTGATGCTCCTGTGTGGTGACCAGCCGGCCGTGCTGATCGATTCGTTCTCGGATGAGACCGCAGCCCGAGCAGCGATGGTCGAACTTGAGGACGCTCTGGCCCGATCGTGGGATGCCGACCTCGTCGCGAACGGGGACCTGTGATGGCCGGGATGTGGCTTCGCCGTCGCCGCCCAGGCGTGATGCACCTCGCCCCGATCCACGAGCGGTGGGCGGAGCGGCGGTTCGACGGTGACGTGTACGAGTGGCGGACGGAGTGCGGCGAACGGATCCTGATGCACGCCGCCGACGATCAAGATCGCCGCGGCACCGCAGCCAAGCTGGCGTGCCCAGCGTGCAAGCGCTGCATCCGATCGGTGCGCCGCCGCATCGCCTACCTGACCGCTGTTCTCGCCGAGATCGGTGAGACGCCGTGAACCAGGCGCGCAGGTTCGTCGCCGTCCATGACGCTGCGATCGGGGTCGTCCTGATCTTGGTGTTGTGGGTGATGGGTCAGGTGTTGATCGGGGAACCGACGCTCGAGCCTGCTGGACTTCGGCCGGCCAGGTATCGGGTGTTGGACCCTGTTGTGGCAGAGATGACCGTCGCCAAGGCGGCCACCCCCAGGTCGTCGAGCGGGCCCGAGTTCACGGCCGGGTCTGTTCCGGTTGTCTCTGCCACTCGTTCGCTCGGAGTCAGGCCGTGATCTTCCTGGCTTCGTTGGTGTTGTTGCTGGTCGGCGCGGTGTGTGAAGCGCATCTGCGTGGCACCTCTGGTCGGCAGGTGCGTCGTCTCGGCCGTTGGCCGTCACGTCGCCCGTCGCCGA
>CAWHEG010000012.1:0-225370 GCA_963828405.1 uncultured Actinomycetes bacterium
CCTCGCTGCCGCCACCGCTGGCGATGCGCGCCGATTTCGATTGGCCGCGCCCCGACAAGCGCCGCGAGTTCCTGCGCGTACGGCGCAATGCACAAGGCGGGCTCGATCTGTTCGGCAACCAGAGTTCAGGCGTGCTCACGTCGGCGGTGTGGGCGGACGGTCTCGTGAATCAACCACCGCAGCAGCCGATCGTTCATGGGGACATGGTGCGCTACCTGCCGATGAACGCACTGCTTTTGAAGATGGAGATCAAACTGCGCTACTTCGCTTCGCTGCGCGAAGCCCTCGGCCAAGGCGAGACCATCGAGTTGCCGGCCGGCGCCACCGTGGCCAGCGCACGTGACGCGCTGATCGCGCGCGGCGGCGCGCACGCGCAGATGCTCGCGCGCGGACGCGCGCTGCGTTGCGCCCTCGACCGGCAGATGACCGGCGAAGACCAGGCCCTGCACGACGGCGCCGAGCTGGCCTTCTTTCCTCCTGTTACCGGCGGTTGAGCCGCTCGCTCAATCGGCTACCCTTGCAGCCGTCGCTCCTGTGGCCCCTTCGATGACGACCAGCCCCTTGCCGTTTCCCCAAACCACGTCCACCCCCGTGGGCCCGGTGGTGCCGTTGCCGGCAGGCGTGCACATCGATCGGTTCGTCGTCGAGCAGACGCTGCACCAGGGCCCGCACGGCTTCGCTTACCGTGTGCGCGAGTCGGCCACCACCAGCCGCTGGTGTTGCTCGAATGTTTTCCGCGATCGTTGGCGATCCGCCAGCCCGATGGTGCGGTGCGCGCGCGCCAGGCCGGCGATGCGATTGCGCTGTCGGTGGTCTGCGAGGCTTTCGTTCAGGACGCGCGGGCACTGGCCGTGGTTGACCACCCGGGTGTGGTCAAGGTGTTCGGCGTCATCAATGCCAACCGCACCGTCTATCGCCTGATGCCGTTCATCGACGGCCAGACGCTCGAAGAGCAGCGCCTCGAACGCGCCGATGCGCCGACGGTGGGCGGCCTGGTGCGCCTGTACGACAAGCTGCTCGACGCGCTCGAGGCGCTGCACAAGGCCGGCTTCGTACACGGCCTGGTGCAGCCTGACCAGATCCTGATCAAGGCCGATGACAACGCGCCGGTGCTGCTGGGCATGGACGGCGTGGCCATGGAACTCGGCGAAATGATGATGAGCCCGTGGGCGGCGCTGGAGCAGCAGCAGACGACGCGGTTCGAACGCATCAATGCCTCGGCCGATCTGTACATGCTGGCGGCGACGATGTGTTTTGCCGCCACCGGTGCGGCGCCGCCGCGGGCCGAAGAGCGGCTGACCAGCGGAGAGTGGGAACCGGCGGCGCTGCTGGCCGACGTGCCGCTCGGTGGTGGCGATTCGCCGGCGCTGCGCGACGCCTTGATCCAGGCCGTGGTGGCCTCGCTCGCGCTGGCCGAACCGGCGCGTCCCAGCGTGCCGACGACGTGCGCCACATCCTGCACCCGCAAGGCCATGGCGCCTTCGTGGCCACCACCGGTCCGGCGCCGCTGTGGGTCGGCGAGGTGCCCGACCGCGACTCGCAATGGGAAACGCTCGAAGGCATGAGCGGGCCCGCTCCGTTGCACGACAACGCCGACACGCAGATCGTCATGGACCCCGTCGACCTCGGCAAACCGGCCGAGCCGCGAGTCGCACGCGCGCCGGTGCGTGCGGAGCCGACACTGGACGCGCCGGTGATGGTGGGGCGGCGAGCGGTTCACGTTGTGGCGCGGCCTCGCAGGTCCGGCTTCGCGGTCGCGGCCGTGGCCGCCGTCGCTACCGCCGTCGTGGCGCTGTTCTGGTGGAGCCAGACGCCGCCGTCGAACCTCGCGCTGCCGGCGTCGCCGCCGCCTGCTGCCGTGGACTCGCCGCCGCCGGCCGCGGCCGTTGTGCGAGCCACGCCCGCGGCGCCGCTGCCGCCTGCGGCCAGTTCGGTGGCCGCCGTGGCTGCACCGATCGCCGTTCCCCCTGTGGCCGCCGCGGCGCGCCAGGAGCCCGCCCGCCCGCGGCGCCATCCCCCAAAGCAAAGCCGAGGTGACGGCAGCGCCCGCCACCGGGGCGGTCACAGAGTCTGCACCTGCACCCGCAACTGCACCCACCGCGGTCGCTGCCAAAACCGCCGCGCCCGCGGCGGCGCCGCCCATCGCGGTCGTGCCGAAGGCAGCGGTCAAAGCGGTGCCCAAGACGGTCGCGCCGAAGACGGTGGCCAGGCGCAGCGAAAGACCCGCCGTCGCTGCCAACAAGACGGCCCCGCGCCCCGTGCCCGCCGAAGGCCTGTGCAGCAACCGCACGCAGTTCGCGTACCTGTATTGCATGCAGGAGCAATGCGCGCGCGCGTCGCAGCGCAACAACGCGCAATGTGCGGCGCTGCGGCGCTCCGGCGAACTGAGATGACCCCCCCCCGGAGCGGCTGCGCCGCACCCCCCCGGGGGGCACCGCCAGTGGCTTGGCGGAGCCAGATCCACGGCGGTCGCTTGGGGATGCGTCTTGTGCCACGGGGACTGCCGGCGCGCGCGTGCGAATTCAGACGGAAGACTTCGACGTCGCATCGACAGTGCGAGATGGTCAAGTTCTCGAAACGGTGTCGAGGGATACCTCGCGGCGTGTGATTCGCTATGGTTCACGCAACGGCGCCGACTGGGTGCGGCGCCATCTCTGAGGGGAGAACCACGTTGGCTGACAGAGTCAAGATCTTCATGCTGCCCGAAGGCGCGTTCACGCGCCGCCGCCTGCTCGCCGGGACCGGTGCCGCTGCTGTGGCGGCCGCCGCCCTGGCCGCCTGCGGCAGCGACGGTGGCGGCGACGCCGCCCCGGCAGCCACCGATGCCGCGCCGGCGGCGACCGACGCTGCACCGGCAGCAACAGACGCCGCACCGGCAGCCACCGACGCCGCACCCGCGGCCGGCGAGGGCACTGGCAAGATCCTGCGGGTCGGCACGCTCGGCGGCGCCAACGACATCCTCGACGGCCAGCACATCGTCGCCAAGTCCGACATCATGCGCCAGGCCACCGGGTGGGAGCCGCTGATGAGCTTCAGCCCCGAGTACGTGCCGGAGTACGCCAACGGCATCGCCAAGGACGTGACGGCCAAGTCGGCCGACAACTACACGATCACGCTGAAGGACGGGGTCAAGTTCTCCGACGGCAAGGACGTCACCTCCGCCGACGTGATCTACTCGATGGAGCGTCTGCTCGATCCCGACAGTGCCCTGTTCGGCGGTTCGGCGCTGCGCCCGATCCTCGACAAGTCCGGCATCACCAAGGTCGACGACCGCACGGTCGAGGTCAAGCTCAAGCAGGCCGTGTCGAACTTCAAAGAGGTCCTCTGCGCCTACACCTTCGGCATCGTGCCCGTCGGCTACGAGCGCTTCGACGGCGACCCGACCACGCAGATCGGCACCGGGCCGTACATGCTCAAGGAGTTCGAGGTCGGCAAGAAGTCGGTCCACGTCAAGAACCCGTACTACTGGGACGCCGGCAAGCCGTGGTTCGACGAGATCCACATCATCGACTTCGCCGATGCCGACGCTTCGGTCAACGCCCTGCTCGCCGACCAGATCGACGCCGTCGCCGACATCCCGGCCGCCTCCGTCGGCCAGATCGAGGGCACCGACGGCTATGCCGTGCTCAACTCGGCCGGCGGCAGCTGGCTGACGATCTTCATGGCCGTCGACCAGGAGCCGTTCACCGACGTCAGGGTCCGCCAGGCGATGCGCCTGATCGTCGACCGCGACGCGATGCTCGAGCAGGTCTTCGCCGGCTACGGGTCGATCGCCAACGACCTGTTCGCCCCGCTCGACGCCGTCTACATCGGCGACGAACTGCCCCAGCGCAAGCAGGACATCGAGGCGGCCAAGGCGCTGCTCGCCGAGGCCGGCAAGAGCGATCTGACGATCGATCTGTTCGCCCCCGACGACACGGCGGGCCTGCCCGAGATGATCCAGCTGTTCGCCGAACAGGCCAAGGAGGCCGGCATCACGGTCAACGCCGTCGTGCTCCCCGGCTCGGAGTACTGGGGCGACGAGTACCTCAAGCGCACCTTCGGCACCGACTACTGGGGGACCCGCAACTTCCTCCCGCAGTGCGCCGCAGGCGAGCTCAAGGACTCGGCCCCGTACCCCGACACCCACTGGCCGCCGGCCGGCTCGACGTTCGTCGAGGACTACAACGCAGCGCTCGCCGAGACCGACGACACCAAGCGCAAGGTGATCACCGACAAGATGCAGAAGGAGCTGTACGAGACGGGTGGCCTGATCATCCCGTGCTTCCAGAACGGACTCGACGGCTACAACCAGCGGCTCGTCGGGATGATCGCCCGGCCCAACACCCTCAACATGGACCACTACGGCCGAGGCTTCAAGAACCTGTCCTTCGCCGAGGGCTGATCGCCTCCGGCGTCATCCACGATGCGGTGACCGCCGCTCCGGGCTCCCTCTGCGGGGCTCGGGGCGGCGGGCCGTAGCGGAGCAGAAGGGATTCAATGTCCAACGGGTGGGGTGTCACCAAGTTCATCCTCCGGCGGCTCGCCTTCGGCGTGGTGACGCTGTTCATCGTCTCGCTGATCATCTTCGGCGCGACCCAGCTGCTGCCGAGCGACGCGGCCCAAACCCAGCTCGGCCGCAACGCCACCCCGGCGAGCCTGGAGGCGCTGCGCGAGGAGCTCGGGCTCAACAAGCCGAAGGTCGAGCAGTACACGTCGTGGCTCGGCGGCATGCTCACCGGCGACCCGGGCAACTCGCTCGTCGGTTCCAAGCTGCCCGTCCTCGAAGGCATGGGCGATCGCGTCGTCAACTCGCTGTTCCTCCTCGTCCTGGCCTCGCTGGTGTCGGTGCCGGTGTCACTGTGGCTCGGGGCGTACATGGCCCGACGAAAAGCGCCGATCCTCTCCAACGCGATGCTCGCCCTCGCCTCGCTCCCCGAGTTCGTCGTCGGTGTCGTGTTCGTGATCCTGTTCGCCACCCGCGTGTGGCACGTGCTGCCCGCGGTGAGCGCCATCGACATCGGCAAGGGCCCGTGGACCGACCCGAGGGGCGCCGTGCTCCCCACCCTCACCCTGGCATTGGGGGCGATCCCGTACATCAGCCGCACGGCGCGGGCCTCGCTGGCCGAGGTGTTGCAGAGCGACTACGTCGAGATGGCCCGGCTGAAGGGACTCACCGAGCGCCAGGTCATGCGCCGCCACGCCTTCCCCAACGCCCTCGGACCGGTGTTCCAGGTGATCGCCCTGAACATCGCCTACTTCGCCGCCGGCGTGATCATCGTCGAGACGGTGTTCAACTTCCCCGGCATCGGCGGGGCGATGAGCACAGCGGTCAAGGCTCGTGACATCCCGACCGTCCAGTTCCTGGCGATGGTGCTCGCCGGCGTCTACGTGGTCACCAACATCGCCGCCGACGTCGCCACGATCCTGGTCACCCCCCGACTCCGTACGAGGCTGCAGTGAGCGCCACCACCCCCCTGGATTCCACTCCCCTCGACACGACCCCGACGACGGCACCGGCGAAGCCGCCGGGTGTGCTGCGCGTCGCCTTCCGGTTGTGGCGCACACGCTCGGGAGCGATCATCGCCCTGGCGCTCGCCATCGTCGCCCTGTTCGGCCGCTACGTCGCGCCGTACGACGAGCAGAAGGGGATCTCCAAGGCGTTCCAGCCGGCGAGCGGAGACACGACTGCCCTCGCGATTCGGCTCGGCGAAGGTCGGCCACGACGTGTGGACGCGATTCCTCTACGGCGGCCGGCCGATCCTCATCGCCGCCGTGCTCTCGACGATCCTGGCGCTGGTGATCGGCACGATCATCGGGCTCGCCGCCGCCTACAACCGGCGCAAGCTCGACGGCTTCCTGATGCGCACGATGGACATCGTCCTCGCCCTGCCCCAGGTGATCACGGCGCTCGTCGTGCTGTCGATGCTCGGGGCCAAGACGTACCTGATCGTCCTCACGGTCGGCCTGTCCACCGTCCCGCGCATCGCCCGGGTGGTGCGCGGCGCGGCGGTGTCGGTGGTCGAGCGCGATTTCATCGGCGCGGCCGAGGCGCTGGGCGAGTCGAGGACCCGCATCCTGTTCTCCGAACTGCTCCCCAACGTCGCCGCGCCGCTGCTCGTCGAGGCCAACCTGCGACTCACGTTCTCCATCGGTCTGATCTCGGGCATCTCGTTCCTCGGCTTCACCCCCGATCTCGGCGCCGCCAACTGGGGGTTGATGATCAACGAGAACCGGAGCGGGATCATCTCCAACCACTGGGGTGTGACACTGCCGGTTCTCGCCGTCGCCCTGCTGACGGTGAGCACCGGTCTGATCGGCGACGGCATCTCGCGGGCTGCCGCCGGTCTCGACCGCCAGAAGGATGAGGCGTGATGGCCGAGACGCTGCAAGTTCGCAACCTGCGGATCAACGTCGAGGCCACCGGCCACGACATCGTCGACGAGGTCGATCTGACGATCGCACCCGGCGAAGTGCTCGGCCTGGTCGGCGAGTCGGGTTCGGGCAAGACGACCGTCGGTCTGGCGGTGCTCAACCACGCCCGGCGTGGCGTGCAGATCGCCGGCGGATCCGTGTCGATCGACGGGGTCGAGATGTCCAGTCTCACCGACGACGCGCTGCGGCGCATCCGCGGCAAGTTGGTCTCGTACGTCCCCCAGGACCCCTCGACCGCACTCAACCCGGCGATCCGCATCGGCAGACAACTGCTCGAGGTGCTCGAGGCCCACGACTTCGGCGGTTCCGACGCAGCCCGCGATGCCCGGGTGGCCGAGGTGATGGCCGAGGTCCTCCTCCCCGGCGTGCCCGAGTTCCTCCGCAGGTACCCCCACCAGCTCTCCGGCGGCCAGCAGCAGCGCGTCGGATTGGCGATGGCGTTCGCCTGCCGTCCGGCGGTGATCGTGCTCGACGAGCCGACGACCGGCCTCGATGTCAGCACACAGTCGCATGTCCTGGCCACCGTGCGCGATCTGTGCCGCACGCACGGGATCTCCGCCCTGTACGTCACCCACGACCTCGCGGTGGTCGCCAACCTGGCCGACCGCGTGGCGGTGATGTACGCCGGGCGCATCGTCGAGCAGGGGCCGACCACGTCGTTGTTCACCAATCCGGCCCACCCGTACACCCGCCACCTCACCGCCGCCGCCCCCGACATGGACGGGACCAGCGCGATGGTCGGCCTGACCGGACGGGCCCCCGCGCCCGGCAAGCGACCGGGCGGATGCTCGTTCGCCGAGCGCTGCACCGTGGCCACCGACGAGTGCCGGACGTCGTTCCCCCGGGAGACCGAGGTCGCCCCCGGCCACACGGTGCGCTGCGTCCACGCCTACGACGTCCCCGAGCGGCTGCGCAATGCGGCACGCACCCAGCGGCCGACCATCGACACGGGTCACGAGTTGCTCGGCGTCCGTGACCTCTGCGCGTCCTACACCGGCCACCAGGTGGTCCACGACGTGTCGTTCGGCGTGGCCGCCGGTGAATGCGTGGCCGTCGTCGGCGAGTCGGGCTCCGGCAAGACCACGGTCTCCCGCTCGATCGGCGGTCTCCACCACGAGTGGACGGGCGAGGTGCGGCTCAACGGCGCGGTGCTCGCCCGATCGGCGCGGGACAGGCCCACCAAGCAGCGCCTGACCATCCAGTACGTGTTCCAGAACCCGTACAGCTCGTTGCACCCCCGCCGGCCGATCGGCGACTCGGTGGCCCGGCCGCTGCTCATCGCCGGGGGGTCGAAGGCCGAGGCCCAGCGTGCCGTCGGCGAGATGCTCGAGCGCGTTTCGCTGACAGCGGCCTACGCCGCCCGGTATCCGGATCAGCTCTCCGGCGGCGAGCGCCAGCGCGTGGCGATCGCCCGGGCGCTGGTGGCCAAGCCCGACGTGCTCGTCTGCGACGAGGTCACCTCGGCCCTCGACGTCCTCGTGCAGGCCTCGATCGTCGAGCTGCTCCACCAACTGCGCCGCGACCTCGGGCTGGCGATGCTGTTCGTCACCCACAACCTGCCGCTCGTTCGCTCGATCGCCGATCGCGTCGTGGTGATGGCCGACGGCAAGGTCGTCGAGAGCGGCCCGACCGACACGGTGCTCACCAACCCGACGGAGGAGTACACCCGGCGTCTGCTCGCCGACACCCCGTCGATCGCCGCCGCCCTGTAGGCCCTCAGGCGCTGCGGCCGATCACCAGTTGGCGCCAGGCGTCGGTGGCCGTGGCGGCGTTGAAGGTGAACACATGCAGCCTGGTGATCCCGAGTTCGACGAGTGAGCCCTCCAGGGGGGCGAGCAGCAGCGCCGGGTCGTAGCCGCCGGCGGCCATCTTGCCCATCGCCGAGGCGTTCTTGCGCAGGTAGCGCAGCGAGGCGCCGATGCCGACCTTGACCCCGATGGTCAACAGCTTGGCCCGATCGACGACGCCGGGCAGGCCGAGGTGGATCGGCAGGTGGACGCCGGCGGCGCGCATCTCCGTCGCCCAGCGCACGATCGCCTTGGTGTCGAAGCACATCTGTGTCGACACCCACCCGGCGATCCCGGCGGCGTCGAGGCTGGCCTGCTTGTCGAGCAGCGCCTTGGTCAGCACCTCGTCGGGAATGGCCGGGTGCCCGTCGGGGTACCCGCCGATGCCGATCGCGGTGAGCGGGGCCCCGGCGGCGATCAGGGCGTCGATCAGCTGGCCGGCGTCGTGGCAGGGCCCGTCGGAGTCCTGGGCGTCACCGCCGATCACGAACACCGATGTCACCCCGTGGGTGGCCAGCCATGCCACGATCCGCTCGAGGTGTTCGGTCGACGTCACCATGTGCGCGGCGAGGTGGGGAACGACCGTCAGCCCCATCGCCAGCAGGCCCTCGGCGGCGGTGAGCGAGGCATCGATCCCCTTCACCGGGGAGCACGTGAGCGTCACCGTGGTCCCCGGGGCGAGGGCGGACGCCTCGCGCTCCAGGCTGCCCACGGGGATCAGCTCGAAGAACGGGTCCTGCCACAGGGCCAGCCCTGCCGGTCCCATGAGCGCCGATGCCGACCGGGTCGTTCGTTTCAACATTTTTCCCACCATACAGTTCCTTCTCGCATCGTGGGAAGTTCTGGTCTACACTTGGGGCATATGGCCGACGACGATGACATCGATCTTGCCGCGCTGAGTGACGAGGACCTCGTCGAGCAGATGCACAACGACCTCTACGACGGCATGGCCGACGAGATCGTCGAGGGCACCCTGATCCTGCTCGACCGCGGCTGGTCGCCCGATCGGACCTTGAACGAGGCCCTCGTCGAGGGCATGCGCATCGTCGGGATCGACTTCCGCGACGGCATCCTGTTCGTCCCCGAGGTGCTGCTCGCCGCCAACTCGATGAAGGCCGGGATGGAGATCCTGCGGCCGCTGCTCGCCGAGACCGGCGCCGAGCCGATCGGCAAGGTCGTCATCGGCACCGTCAAGGGTGACATCCACGACATCGGCAAGAACCTCGTGGCAATGATGCTCGAGGGCGCCGGGTTCGAGGTCATCGATCTCGGCATCAACACCGACGCCGAGAAGTTCCTCGCCGCGCTGGCCCTCCACCAGCCCGACATCCTCGGGATGTCAGCCCTGCTCACGACCACCATGCCGTACATGAAGGTGGTGATCGAGACGCTCAAGGAGCAGGGTCTGCGCGACAAGTACATCGTCATGGTCGGCGGCGCTCCGCTCAACGAGGAGTTCGCCATGGCCGTCGGTGCCGATGCCTATTGCCGCGATGCCGCCGTCGCCGCCGAATCGGCCAAGGCGCTCGTCGCCGCCAAGCGGCACCCCGTCGAGCCGCCCGGACCGGGCGCACGCTGATCGCCGCTCCGATGCCACCGCTGGTGCTCGCCTGTGGCGCCCTCGCCCAGGAACTCCGCGTCGTGCTCGCCGACCAGTTGACCGACGGCGCCGTCGAGATCGACTACCTCCCGGCCAACCTGCACAACCGGCCCGAGAAGATCGTGCCGTCGCTGCGGCCCAGGCTGCGGGCCGCAGTCGACGACGGCCGGCATGTCTTCGTCGCCTACGCCGACTGCGGGACCGGGGGCATGCTCGACGCCCTGCTCGAGGAGTTCCCCGGGGTCGGGCGGCTGCCCGGCGCCCACTGCTACGAGGTGTTCGCCGGTGCGCGACGGTTCGCCGAGCTGCACGACGACGAGCCGGGCACCTTCTACCTGACGGACTTCCTCGCCAAGCACTTCGAGGCCCTGGTCTGGGAGGGCCTCGGCCTCGACCGCCACCCGCAGTTGCGGCCGATGTACTTCGGCAACTACTCGCGCATCGTCCTGCTCGCCCAGCGCCCGTCGGCCGTCGTCGTCTCCGCCGCGCGGGCCGCGGCCGAGCGGCTGGAGCTCGCCTTCGAGCACCACGAGACCGGCCTCACTCCATTCCGACAGGCGATCGGCATCCCCGTCGGTGTCACGCGAAAGGCCGCCTGATGGCCCGCAAGGCATCCGAGGTGGTCGTGATCCTGTGGCGGGACATCCCCGCCCAGGTCAACGGCAAGGCCGGCGGCGAGCGCCACCAGGTGCTGCTCCCCCACCGGTTCCAGAAGGCGATCGACCGCGCGGCGATGGTCGCCGAGAAGAAGACGGCCCAGGAGTACGTCGGCGAGTGGCGCCGCTCCTCGTATCCCCTCGTCGGGGATCTCGTCGCCACGATCGACGAGATCGCCCAACGGCTGGAGGACGAGTTCTCCAACGAGCGCCTGATGACGCTGGTCGACAATGGCGGCTGGGACCCGGCCGCGCCCGGCGACACGACCCACTGAACTCGAACGGAAGAACGATGACCGACACCATCCTCAGCTCCCCCACCCGCGAGGTGGTCATCGGTTTCGACCGCCCGTTCGTGATGATCGGCGAGCGGATCAACCCGACCGGGCGCAAGCTGCTCGCCGAGGAGATGAAGAACGGCGACTTCAGCCGGGTCGAGGCCGACGCCATCGCCCAGGTGGCCGCCGGCGCCCACATGCTCGACGTCAACGCCGGCATCCCGCTGGCCGACGAGCCGGCGATGCTCGCCCGGGCCGTGCGCCTGGTGCAGTCGGTCACCGACGTGCCGCTGTCGATCGACTCCTCGATCATCGAGGCCCTCGAGGCCGGGCTGTCGGTCTACCAGGGCAAGGCGCTGGTCAACTCGGTGACCGGCGAGGACGAGGTGATGGAACGGGTGCTCCCGCTCGTCGCCAAGTACGGCGCCGCCGTCGTCGCCATCTCCAACGACGAGACGGGGATCTCGATCGACCCGAACGTGCGCTTCGAGGTGGCCAAGCGGATCGTCGAGCGGGCCGCCGATCACGGCATCCCCCGCTGCGACGTCGTCGTCGACCCGCTCGTGATGCCGATCGGGGCGATGGGCACCGCCGGCCAGCAGGTGTTCCAACTCGTCCGGCGCCTGCGCGACGAGCTCGGCGTGAACACCACGTGCGGGGCCTCGAACGTGGCCTTCGGGCTGCCCGACCGCAACATCATCGCCGGCACGTTCCTGGCGATGGCCATCGGCGCCGGGATGACCTCGGCGATCACCAACCCGCTGCACACCGAGGTGCTCCACGCCGTCCAGGCAGCCGACGTGCTCGCCGGCAACGACAAGGACTGCATGAACTGGATCAGGGCCCACCGCGACCCGTCGATCAGCCACGACCGGGATCGCCGGGGAGGCCGGCGGGCGAGCAAGAGGGCCGAAGGCTGAGCACCGCCCAGATCGTCTTCGTCCCCGCGGGCCAGCGCGGCGAGGTAGCGCTGGGGACGACCGTGCTCGACGCGGCCCGGCGCCTCGGCGTCGACCTCGACTCGGTCTGCGGTGGTCGGGGGATCTGCGGCCGCTGCCAGGTCGTCCCGACGTTCGGATCGTTCGCCAAGCACGGGATCACCTCCTCGGCCGACCACCTCTCGGTCCCGGGACCGTCGGAGACCACCGAGTACCAGCCACGACGCAAGCTCCTCGAGGGCGCCCGCCTCGGTTGCGCGGCGACGATCTGCGGCGATCTGGTGATCGACGTCCCGCCGGCCAGCCAGGTCCACCGGCCGGTGGTGCGCAAGACCGTCAACCTCGACGGGCTGGTCGTCGATCCGACCGTGCGCCTGCACTACGTCGAGCTGGCGACCACCGAGCTGGGCGAGGAGCGCAGCGACCTGCGCCTGCTCACCGATGCGCTGCGCGACGAGTGGGCGCTGGACGTCGGGGGGATCTCGCCCGCCGCGCTCATCGCCCTGCAGCCGGCGCTGGCCGCCGGCAAGCGCGCCGTGACCGTCGGCGTCCACGGCGGCCGGCGGATCACGGCGATCTGGCCGGGTTTCGTCGACGCGGCCTACGGCGTCGCCGTCGACGTCGGCTCGACGACCGTCGCCGGGCACCTGTGCGAGGTGACCAGCGGCGAGGTCGTCGCCTCGGCCGGGCGGATGAACCCGCAGATCCGCTTCGGCGAGGACCTGATGAGCCGCGTCTCGTACGTGATGATGCACCCGGGCGGTGAGCACGAGCTCACCGCAGCCATCCGCGAGGCGCTCGACGAGCTCGTCGGCCAGCTCGTCGAGCAGGCGGGCGTCACCCGCGACGATGTCGTCGACCTGGTCTTCGTCGGCAACCCGATCATGCACCACCTGGTGCTCGGCATCGATCCCACACCGCTCGGCGTGGCCCCGTTCGCCCTGGCCACCGATCTGCCGGTCGACGGGATGGCCGCCGACATCGGCATCGACGCCCGCTTCGCCACGATGCATGCCCTGCCCTGCATCGCCGGCCACGTCGGCGCCGACACGGCCGGGGCGATCCTCGCCGAGCGGCCGTACGAGGCCGACCACCATGTGCTGCTCATCGACGTCGGGACGAACGCCGAGATCGTGCTCGGCGACCGCAGCGGGCTGCTGGCCGCGTCGTCACCGACCGGCCCGGCCTTCGAGGGCGCCCAGATCTCGTGCGGTCAGCGGGCGACGGCCGGGGCGATCGAGCGCGTGCGCATCGACCGCACCACCCTCGAACCGCGCGTTCCGGGTGATCGGCAGCGAACTGTGGAGCGACGAGCCCGGCTTCGCCGCGGCAACGGCCAGGACCGGCGTGACCGGCGTGTGCGGCTCGGGGATCATCGAGGTGGTGGCCGAGATGTTCCTCTCGGGGATCATCGAGCACGACGGCACCATCTCGGGATCGACCGGCGTCGACGCCGCGTGGTCGGCGACGGGCGCACGTTCTCCTACGTGCTCCACGGCGACCCCGACGGGCCGGCCGACGGGCAGCTGCGCATCTCCCAGAACGACGTACGGGCGATCCAGCTGGCCAAGGGCGCGCTGTACGCCGGCTGCCGCCTGCTGATGGAGCACGCCGGGATCGAGACGGTCGACGAGGTGCTCCTCGCCGGAGCCTTCGGCAGTCACATCGATCCGGTGTTCGCCCTCGTGCTCGGCCTGGTGCCCGACTGCGATCCGGCCCGGGTCCGCTCCGTGGGCAACTCGGCGGGATCGGGTGCGGCCCGTGCCCTGCTCAGTGCCGCGGCGCGGGCCGAGATCGCCCGGGTGGCCCGCCAGGTCACCAAGATCGAGACGGCGATCGAGCCCCGCTTCCAGGAGCACTTCGTCGGGGCGATGGGGATCCCCCACGCCACCGACCCGTATCCGCAGCTCGCCGCCGTCGTGCAGCTTCCCGCCCGCGCGCGCCGCGACGCGCGACCGCCCCAACCGTCCCCGAAGGAGATTGCGGCGAGCGAAGCGAATGCCGAACCGAGCGAGCGAGCGACGATCGAGCGAGCGAATGGCGCGAGCCGGCACCCGCAGAATGAGCGAAGCGAATGCCGACCGACCGAGCGCCAGCGAATCGGGCGGCGATCGGCCCGGGCGGCCCCGAGCAGGAGGGTCGAACCACCCGCCGGAGTGGCGGCGGGCCGGCCGCCAGGCCCTGCGCGCCTCGCACCAGGTCGCCGCCGTTCCGTACCTCACCCGTACCATGCCCCCGTTCGAGGTGCTCGGCGACGAGCAGCTGGCCGTCCTCGAGCACAACGCCGACACGATCCTGCAGGAGGTCGGCATCTGGATCCGCGACTACCCGTCGGCGATCAAGCGGTTCGTCGACGCCGGCGCCACCGCCGACGGCGAGATGGTGCGGTTCCCCCGGGGCTGTGCCGCTCGATCGTGCAGGCCTCGGCCCCGGCGATCTACACCCAGCACGGCCGCAACCCGGCGCGCAACGTGCAGATCGGCGGCAAGGCCACGGTCTTCGCCCCGAACTACGGGTCGCCGTTCGTCCAGGACCTCGACGGCGGGCGGCGGTACGCGACGCTGACCGACTTCCAGAACTTCGTCAAGCTCGCCTACATGTCGCCGTACCTGCACCACTCCGGCGGCACGGTGTGCGAGCCGGTGGACGTCCCGGTCAACAAGCGCCACCTCGACATGGTCTATGCGCACATCCGCTACAGCGACAAGCCGTTCATGGGCTCCGTCACCGCCGGCAGCCGGGCACAGGACTCCGTCGACCTGGCCCGCATCGCCTTCGGCGACCGCTGGCTCGACGAGTCGGGCACTCCGCGCACGGTGATGACCAGCCTGATCAACGCCTCGTCGCCACTCGTCTGGGACGCCACGATGCTCGCCGCAGCGGAGGTCTACGCCACGAACAACCAGGCCTGCCTGTTCACCCCGTTCATCCTCGCCGGAGCGATGGCCCCCGTCACCGTGGCCGGCGTGGCCGCCCAGACCCTGGCCGAGGCGCTCGTCGGGATGACCTTCGCCCAGCTGGTCAGGCCGGGCGCTCCGGTGATCATGGGCTCGTTCGCCTCGTCGATGTCGATGCAGACCGGCGCCCCGACGTTCGGCACCCCCGAGCCCGCCCTCGTCCTCTACACGGTGGCGTCGCTGGCCCGGCGGCTCGGCGTGCCGTTCCGCTCGGGCGGCGGGCTGTGCGCCTCGAAGGCCACCGACGCCCAGGCCGCCTACGAGTCGGCGGGGACGATGCAGCCGACGATGCTCGGCGGGGTCAACTTCGTACTCCACGCCGCCGGCTGGCTGGAGGGCGGGCTGTCCGTCGGTTACGAGAAGTTCATCCTCGACTGCGACCAGCTCGGCATGTGGCACTCGTTCGTCAACGGCGTCGACATGTCCGAGAACGGCCAGGCACTGACCGCGATCCTCGCCAACCCGGCCGGCCAGCACTTCCTGGGCAACGCCCACACGCTGGCCAACTTCGAGAACGCCTTCTACCGCTCCAACACGGCCGACAACTCGAGCTACGAGCAATGGGTCGAGGAGGGCTCGCTCGACGCCACGCAGCGGGCCAACAAGATCTACAAGACGACCATCGCCGAGTACGAGGCGCCGCCGCTGGACGAGGCGATCGACGCCGAACTGCTCGACTTCGTCGCCCGCCGAAAGGCCGAGATGCCCGACGAGATCGGCTGAGGCCGACGACGATGTCGGGCGTGCAATCGGTCGAGCGTGCGTTCGCGGTGCTGCGCGCCACGGCGACCGGGCCGAGTGGGATCTCCGACATCGCCCGCCGCCTCGACCTGCCGACCTCGACCGTGGCCCGGATGCTGGCCACGCTCGAGGAGATCGGCGCGGTCGAACGGGTTGGTGACGGCTTCGACTACCGCGTCGGCCACGTCATCCTCGAACTCGCCGCCGGGGCGAACGGCAGCACCAACCTCGTCGCCGTGGCCAAGGTCTTCCTCCTCGAACTCGTCGAGCAGGTCGGCGAAACAGCCGGACTGTCGGTGCTCGACAACGGCCAGGTGCACTATCTCGATCATGTGGCCAGCGACAACGCCATCCAGATCCGCGACTGGACCGGCACGCATCTCGCTCCCCACGTCACCTCCTCGGGCCTGGTCATGCTCGCCCACCTGCCGCCCGAGGAGCTGGAAATCCTGCTCAAGCGGCCCCTGGAGCGGTTCACCGAGCTCACCGTCACCCGCCCGAACGACGTCCGCCAGCGCCTGGCCGAGATCCGCCGGGTCGGCCTGTGCTGGACGATCGAGGAGCTGGAGGCGGGGATCGCCTCGGTGGCCGCCCCGGTGCGCGGCGCCGACGGGACCGTGGTGGCCGCCCTCCACATCCACGGCCCGAGCTACCGCTTCCCCGGCACGCAGCGAGCCGCGTTCGAGCGGGCCGTGCTCTCGGTCACCGACCGCCTGAGTGCCCGGCTCCACCAGGAGAAAACAACCTGATCATCTTCGTACCATGGTGGTCCCTACCATGGTACGATCATGGCATGGGTGTCGAGAAGATGAGCGTCTCGTTCGATCTGCAGCTCGGGGCGGCGATCCGCGAGGCGGCGGCAGCCGACGACGAGAGCATCTCCGCGTGGCTCGCCGATGCCGCCCGTAGCCGCCTCCGCCAACTCGCGCTCGCGCGGGAGTTGGCCGAGTTCCAGGCCGAGTTCGGCGCGTTCACCGATGAGGAGCGGGCACAGGCCGACGCGGTGTTCGATGGCGCGCAGCGACTCCATCGCGACCGGGGAGCGGCCTGACGTGGCCCTGGTGCTCGACACCGGCGGACTGATCGCCTACCAGCGCGCCGACCGCATGACGGCGCTGTTGATCGACGCCGCGACGCGTCGGGGCCAACCCATCGTCACGTCGTCGGGCTGCGTCGCCCAGGCCTGGCGCCAGGGTGGTCCCCGCCACGCCCGCCTTGCCCGGCTGCTCCGCGGAGTCGTCGAACACGGGATCACCGCCGACATCTCCAGGTCGCTCGGAGGCCTCTGCGGCAGGTCGGGTACGGCCGATGTCGTCGACGCCCACGTTGCCAGCATCACCGGCGACGGTGACGTCGTGGCGACGAGCGACGACGGCGATCTGAGGTTGCTGTTCACGACGATCGGTCGTCGGGCCGAGATCGTCCACTGCTGAGCGGTGACGACCCCCGTTCCCGTCGAGCGGAACCGGCCACTTGCGTTTCCCACGATGTGGGACCAATCTACATCGTGGGAAAAGCGGGCCGGTCGATGCTGCTAACGTCGCGACGTTCGTCGAACGTTCACCACCGTGCCCTCCACCGGCTGCACTGAAACCTCAAGGAGCTCATCGTGAGCGAATTCCCGTCCACCGCCCGCGTCGTGGTGATCGGAGCCGGCATCGTCGGCAACTCCCTCGTCGGCCACCTCGCCGAGCTCGGCTGGCGTGACATCGTCCAGATCGACAAGGGACCACTGCCCAACCCGGGCGGCTCGACGGGGCACGCCTCGAACTTCATCTTCCCCGTCGACCACAACCGGGAGATGGCCGCCCTGACACTCGATTCGCAGCGCCAGTACGAGGCGATGGGCGTGAACGTCTTCTCCGGCGGCATCGAAGTGGCGCGCACGACCGAGCGCATGGAGGAGCTGCGGCGCCGGATGACCTCGGCCAAGGCCTGGGGCGTGGAGGCCCACCTGGTGACGCCGGCCGAGGTCAAGGAGCTCGTGCCGTTCATCAACGAGACGATCCTCTTCGGCGGTTGCTACTTCCCGACCACCTCGTGTGTCGACTCGCTGCGGGCCGGCACGCTGTTCCGCGAGCGTGCCCAGGAACTCGGGGCGCTGCAGACCTTCGCCAACGTCGAGGTGATGTCGATGGAGGTGACCAACGGCCGGATCCGCGCCGTGGTCACCGATCACGGGCGCATCGAGGCCGAGTACGTGGTCATCGCCACGGGAGTGTGGGCCCCCCGACTGGCCGCCATGGCCGGCGCGACGATCCCGCTCACCCCCGCCGTGCACCAGATGATCGACGTCGGGCCGATCCCGATCCTCGAGGCGTCGGGCAAGGAGATCGGGTTCCCGATCGTGCGCGACATGGACACGTTCTGCTACGAGCGCCAGACGGGTGGCTCGATGGAGGTCGGCTCGTACGCCCACCGCCCGATCTTCATGAAGGCCGACGAGATCCCCTCGATCAAGGAGTCGCGCCTCTCCCCGACCGAGCTCCCGCTGACCATGGACGACTTCGACCCGCAGCTCGAACAGGCGCTCGAGCTGATGCCCGACATCCTCTCGACCGCCGAGATGAAGTACGGCATCAACGGCCTGCTCTCGCTCACCCCCGACGGCTTCCCGCTGATCGGCGAGACCGTCGAGGTCCGCAACCTGTGGTCGTGCGCGGCGATCTGGATCAAGGAGGGTCCCGGCGCCGCCCGGATGTGCGCCGAGTGGATGACCCACGGCGCCTCCGAGGTCGATCCGCACCATTCCGACATCGCCCGGTTCTACGACTACGCCCGCAGCGACCACCACGTCCGGGCCCGCTGTGCCGAGCACTTCAACAAGACCTACGGCATCGTCCACCCCCGCGAGCAGTGGGCCTCGGAGCGCAACATCCGCACGGCCCCCTACAAGCACCGCACCGACGCCCTCGGCGCCGTCTACTTCCAGGCGGGCGGTTGGGAGCGCCCCCACTGGTACGAGTCGAACGCAGCGCTGGTCGACAAATACGGCGTCGAGACCCGCCCGCACGAGTGGGATGCCCGCTGGTGGTCGCCGATCATCAACGCCGAGCATCTCGAGATGCGCAGCAACGTGGCGATGGTCGACCTCGCCCCGTTCGTGGTGTTCGACATCTCCGGCCCCGGCACGGTCGCCTACCTCCAGCAGCTCGCCGTCAACAACGTCGACGTCGCCGTCGGGCGCAGCGTCTACACCCCCCTCCTCGACGTCAACGGCGGCTTCCGCTCCGACCTGACGATGATGCGCCTCGGCGACGACCACTACCGGGTGATCACCGGAGCCTTCGACGGCCCCCGTGACCAGTACTGGTTCCAACACCACCTTCCCGCCGACGGCTCCGTCAACTTCGTCGATCTGACCTCGGCGTACGTGACGATCGGGCTCTGGGGACCGAACGCGGAGAAGGTCGCCACCAAGCTGACGGGGGCGGACATGTCGCAGGCGACGTTCCCCTACGGCTCGCACCGCGAGGAGCTGTTCGGCTCGCTGAAGGTGCGGATGTTCCGCATCTCCTACGTCGGCGAGAACGGCTGGGAGATCTACGCCCCGATGGAGGCCGCCACGGCCGTCTGGGATGCGGTCGCCGCCGCCGGCGCCGAGTTCGGCATCGTGCCCGTCGGTGGCGGCGTCTACGGCACGACCGGGCGGATCGAGAAGGGCTACCGCCTGTTCGGCTCGGAGCTCGACGGCGAGTACTCGCCGGTCGAAGCCGGCCTGGCCCGTCCGAAGGTCAAGTCGGCGGACTTCATCGGCAAGGCCGGGTACCTCGCTGCGCGGGAGTCGGGCGGCGCCACCACCCTGTGCACGCTCAAGGTGCTCGACCACACCTCGCCGCGCGACGGGATCAAGCGGTTCATGTGCGGCGGCGAACCGATCGTCACCCCATCCGGCGAGCGCATCGTCGACGCCCGGGACCGGGTCTCGATCGTCACCACGGCCGGCGCCGCCCCGTCGCTCGGCTGTTATCTGCTGCTCGCCTACCTGCCGGCGCCGCATGCCGTGGTCGGCAACGCCGACCTGCGGGTGATGTACATGAACGAGCTGTACCCCGTCGAGGTGATCGTCGCCGGTTCCACCCCCGCCTTCGACCCGACCGACAGCCGACTGAAGTCATGAGACCCGACGTCAGGCGAGTGGCGAAGCGCAGCGGAGCCGACGAGCACGGGAGGCCAGGCGCTCGCGCCGCAGCCTGCCCAGCCAGGATCAAGTCATGAGGGTTCTCGCCTGCGTGAAGCGAGTGCCGGCCCCGGGCGCCCGCATCGTGCTCACCGCCAACCGCACCGACATCGACACGAAGAACCTCGGCTTCACGACGTCGCCCCACGAGGAGTGTGCCGTCGAGGAGGCCATGCGGCTCGTCGAGCTCCACGGCGGGACCACCACGGTGCTCACGGTCGGCCCGGGCGAGGCCGACGAGCAGCTGCGCTACGCCCTGTCGGTCGGCGCCGACCACGCGGCGCTCGTCCCCACCGACGGCGGGGACTGGGACGCCCAAGCCACGGCACGGGCCCTGGTCGACGCCATCGGGTCGCTCGAAACGACCGGCGGTCCCTTCGACGTGATCATCATGGGCAACGAGTCGGCCGATTCCGGCGGGTTCCAGGTCGGCGTGCGCGTCGCCCGGGCGCTGGGGCGCCCGATGGTCAACGGCATCAAGGGGGCCGAGCTCGACGGCGACGTGCTCGTCGCCCGGCGCGAATCGGGCAACGGCTACGAGGTCTACCGGCTCGGGCTGCCGGCGATGATCGGCGTACTCGAGGGGATCAACCTGCCCCGCTATCCGACGCTGCCCGCCCGGTTGCGCTCGAAGAAGGCCGACGTCGCCTCGATCCCGGGAGACCACCGGCCCGGCGGTCTGGTCACCGGGCGATTCGACACGCCGGTCGAACAGGTGAGCGAGACCACGGTGCTCGGTCACGGACCGGAGGCGGCGGTCGCCGTGGTCGACCTGCTCGAGGAGTGGGGTCTGGTATGAGGATCATCGCCCTGATCGAGCACGACCGCGGGCAGCTCGCCGAGGTCGCCCTGCAGTCGCTCGGGTTCGCACAGCACCTCGGCGCGACCGAGATCGATGCCCTGATCTGCGGCGATGTGGCCGACGACGTCGTCGTCGCCCTCGGCGCCCATGGGGCGACGCGTGTCTGGCAGGCCAGCCACGAGGCACTGGCCGACTACGACCCCGAGGCATGGGGCGAGGTCTGCGCCGCGCTCACCGCCCGGATCTCACCCGAGGCCGTGGTCGCCGTGGCCAGCGAACGGGGTGGCGAGGTGCTCGCCCACGTCGCCGCGATCCACGACCTCCCCCTCGCCGCCAACGTCACCCGGGTGGCGCCCGGCGACGGGGCCTGGGCCCTCACCCGCATCCGCTGGGGTGGCAGCCTGCTCGAGGAGGCGACCATCGACGCCCCGATCAAGCTGCTCACCGCGGCCGCCCACGTCTTTCCGGCCCGACCGGGCGGGGGCGCGGCGACCGTCGAGCAGTTCACGCCCGAGCTGGCCCCCACGACCGGACGGACGCGGATCACCGATCGCGTCACCCTCGCCTCGGGCATCACCCTGACCACCGCGGCCGTCGTCGTCTCGGGCGGCCGCGGCGTGGGCTCACCCGAGGGCTTCGGCAAGCTCGAGGAGCTCGCCGGGCTGGTCAACGGGGCCGTCGGCTGCTCACGTGTCGTCACCAACAACGGCTGGCGCCCCCACGCCGACCAGGTCGGCCAGACCGGCAAACGGATCGCCCCCGAGCTGTACATCGCCTGCGGCATCTCGGGTGCGATCCAGCACTGGGTGGGCATGATGGCCGCCAAGCGCGTGCTGGCGATCAACTCCGACGGTGGGGCGCCGATGGTCACCAAGGCCGACTACGCGGTGATCGGCGACCTCCACGCCATCGTCCCGGCGATCAGCGAGGAGATCCGCCGCCGGAGGGCCTGATCGGCGCCCGCCCGGAATCCGTTCGGGCGGACCGTCAGTACGCGGCAGTGGTCGTCGGCTCGGTGACCCCGGGCGACCCCGGCTCCTCCGACGAACTGCCGCAGGCGGTGGTCACGACGATCCCGCAGCACAGCATGCACAGGATCCGGCGTCGTCGAGACGCCGTCCGCGTCGCCGGTCTCGTTTCGCTGACCTTCATCGTCGTCGAGGGTAGACGATCGGCGGGCCGCGGCGGCCACGCTTCGTTCACACGCCCCGCAGGTGGGCCGTCTCGTTGAACGAGCGCAGCACCGGCCCATGCGGCCCGGCGGAGATGCGCGTGATCGAGGCGTGATCGAGGTGGCACCGCCAACCCGATGTCGGTTGGAGGCCGAGGACCCAGGCGAGCGCCGCCTTGATCGGCCCGACGTGGCTGACCACGACGATCGTTCGATCTGCCGAGGCGCCGAGCACCTCGGTGCAGGCCTCGAGCACCCGTCCGGCCAGATCGGCGTGGGATTCGCCGCCGGCCGGAACGAAGTCGGCGTCGTGGCGCCAACGTGACCAGGTCTCGGACGGCACCGCGGCGATCGGGGTGCCTTCGAGACCGCCGTAGTCGAGCTCGATCCAGCGGTCGTCGATCTCGACGGGCGGGCCGATCGCCGTCGCGGTCTGGCGGGCGCGCAGCAGCGGGCTGGCGATCACCCGGTCGGCACCGACCAGCTCCCTGGCCACCGCCGCCGCCTGCCGTTCACCGAGCTCGTCGAGGGGATGATCGGCGCGCCCCTGGAGCAGGGCCGCGGCGTTGGCCGCCGTTCGACCGTGGCGCACGATGATCAGCATTCGCGCCAGTAGATCACACCTCGGGCGGCAGCTGCCCGGTCCGCAGGAAGTGCCGTCGGCGATCCGGCGGGGCGAGGTCGAAGCGCTTCCACCACCACACCAGCACGGCGATCCCGACGATCTCGAGGACCACGCTCAGACGGCCCCGCTCGATCGACGGCAGCGGCGCGTCGGCGAAGTGCCGCGCGGCCACCGGCCACCAGAACACCCTGGTGTTGTTGAAGGCCGCGTCGAAGACGAGGTGCATGAGCGTGCCGAACGGGATCGCCAGCAATCTCCGGCGGATCGGGCGGCGGCCGTAGGTGACGAGCATCACGGCCACGAGCAGCCCGATGCTGGTCACCACCGAGTGCATCGCGCGGGTACCACCGGCGATCCCGTCGACGACGTCGGGGAGCAGCGCTCCGACAGCGAGCAGGCGGTAGTCGAACGACCGATCGTGCAGCACCACCCAGACGGCGAGCCAGGCGGTGGCCACGAACCAGATCAGCATCGTCGGATCATCGTGACCGGGGGCCTCGGCCGGGCGTCAGCGGACGAGGAGTCGACCACACTGCTCGCACTCGAGCGGCTCGCCGTCGCCGGCGGCCTTGATCGCCTCCATCGCCTTGCTCGACTGGTCGAGGTGGCAGGCGCCGCAGCGGGTGCCGTGCAACCGGGAGATGGCCACGCCGCCGAACGACTTGCGCAGTCCCTGGTATCGCTCCACGACCTCCGGGCCGGCGGCGGCGGCGATGGCCGCGCGGCGCACCCCGAGCGCGGCGACCTCGGCGTCGATGGCGCCGGTCGCTTCGGCCAGCGCGGCACGAGCCGCTTCCTGGACGGCCACGGCAGCGACATGGGCATCGACGGCCCGCTCGCGCGCCGACTCGGCCGCCTCGAGCGCATCCATGCACTCGAGCTCCTCGTCGTCTGCGGTCGACCGCTGCCCGTCGAGCAGGGCGATCTCGTGCATCAACGCTTCTGCCTCGCGGGGGGCGAACACCGTCTTCAGCTGCGCTTCGAGCCGCCGCTTCTTGGTGTCCCGCGTGGCGTTCTCGTGCTCCAGCGCCTCGATCCGAGTCGTCGCCGCTGCGCCGGCCCGCTCAGCGGCGGCGATCGCCGCCAGCTGCACCTTCACCGCGGCATCGGCCTCGGCGAGGGCGGCGCGCTCGGGTAGACGGGTCCGGCGGTGGCCGAACTGGTCGATCGCTGAATCGAGGTCCTGCAGACCGAGCAGGTGGTCGGCGGCTGTGGTCATCGTGGGTGTCCGGTCATGTCATCCATCGGGGGGCGGGGGGATCGGCGCAGCGGTCGTGGGCGGGGGGGCCGGGCCGGTCTGGCAGTTGAACACCAACACACCTCCGAGCGCAACCGAGGGCAGCGGGGCGAGGGGATCGAGGTTCTCGGGGGGATCGTCGTGCCCGCGTCGACCGACCGGTACGAGGGCGCCGTGGGCGCGGGCGGGGCGTCCGGATCGACGACCGGCGGCTCGGCCCCCTCGGGAACCGTCGGCGGGGCGACCGACCGGCCCAGGCACTCGTTGCCGGGGAGGTACAGCCGGGCCGCCCGGCGATTCGGCGGCGGGGGCGCCGGCCAGTCCTCGATCGGCGCGCCGTAGTGCGCCGGTTCCATGAACGCCTTCCAGATGCGCGCCGGGAACGTGCCACCCTGCACCTTGGGGACACCGGCCGCCCCGAACTCGGGCACCACGGCCGAGGTCATCTCGGTGTAGCCCTTGGGATCACCGACCCACACCGCGGCCGTGATCTGGGGCGTGAAGCCGACGAACCAGGCGTTGGTGTTGTTGTCCTGGGTGCCGGTCTTGCCCGCCGCCGGTCGGTCGCCGCCCTGCAGCGGGCCGACCCGGCGGGCCGTTCCCCGGGTGAGGACGCCCTTGAGGATCGCCGCCGTCTGATCGGCGGCGCCGGGATCGAGCACCTGGACACCGTCGTCGCGGTGCTCGAAGACGAGGCCGCGGGGGCCGAGGATCCGCTCGACGAGGTAGGGCTCGTGGTGCAGGCCCCGATTGGCGATCGTCTGGGCTCCCGAGGCCATGTCCATCGCGCTCATCTCGTTGGCGCCCGTGGCGAAGCTGGCGAACGGCTCGATCTTGCGGCCGTCGAGTTGCGCGTCACCGGTCAGGTACGGGCTCCTGGCCATCCGGTAGACGGCGTCGACCACCCGGTGGAGCCCGACGATCTGCGACAGCCGGGCGAAGGCGCAGTTGATCGACGACCAGGTCATCTCCTGCAGCGTGGCCGGGGCCTTGCTCACCCCGCTGGTGATGTCGAACGGACGCTTCGGGTCGTTGGGGTCGGGCAGCCGGCAGGGCAGCGATCCGTCGAGGACGTCGGTCGGCAGGGCCCCCGCCTGGATGGCGGCGGCGAGGATGAACAGCTTGATGCTCGAGCCGGTCTGGCGGGGCCGCAGTGCCAGGTTGACCTCGTTCTTCCCACGCACGAACTCCGGTCCGCCGACCATCGCCCGGACCGCTCCGGTCTTGGAATCGAGGGCGACCACCGAGGCCTCGATCCCCGCGGCGTTCGCCGGGAGCTGGGCGACCTTGGCGTCGTAGGCGAACTGCTGCATGTACGGATCCTGCGTGGTGTACACCTTGAGCCCGCCGCGGAACAGGGCGTTGAACCGTTCCTGCTCGGTGTCGCCGAGGATGGTCGAACGATTGAGCAGGTAGTCCTTCACCGCCTCGGTGAAATGGGTCCGCGACGTCGGGCGCTCCGGGGTGGTCTGCACGGTCTCGGGGAGCAGGAACTCATTGGCCTGCCGCCGGGCCTCGTCCTCGGTGACGAGGCCGATCTCGGCCAGCCGACCCATCACCTGGCGGAACCTGGCCCGGCTCGACTCGGGATGGCCGATGGGTTCGTAGTCCGAGGGCGCCCGTACGAGGCCGGAGAGGAACGCCCCCTCGATCAGGGTGAGATCCTTGACCTGCTTGCCGAAGTAGATCTCGGCCGCGGCGGCGATCCCATAGGCGTTGTTCCCCAGGTAGATCGTGTTGAGGTAGCGCTCGAGCACCTTCGCCTTGGGCAGCTGCTTCTCGAGGATCGTGGCATAGCGGGCCTGGAGCAGCTTGTAACGGGCGTCGCGTTCGAGACCGGAGAGGAACTCGAGCTTGACGACCTGCATCGTGATCGTCGAGGCGCCCTGCTGGCTCGATCCCTGCTGGACGTTGGCGAGGATCGCCCGCACGAGGCTGCGGATGTTGACGCCCTTGTGGCGGTAGAACTCCTCGTCCTCCACGGCGAGGAAGGCGGCGATGACCTCCTCGGGGATCTGGTCGATCGTCGTCGGCTGGCTGTTCTCGAGCTGGAAGTAGGCGATCTCGCGGCCGCTCGAGTCGTACACGTAGCTGCGCTGGGCGAGGTCTTCGAAGCCCGGCAGCACGACGGGGTCCTGCGCGTGGGCGTGGAGGATGTCGACCACCCTCGGGATCACCCCGGCCGTCACCGCCGCCAGCCCGAGCCCGGCAGTCACGACGACGAACGTCACTCGGAAGATCCAGGTCAGCCGACGCACAGTGCCAACGAGGCTAACCGCCTCCGCTCCCGGAAGCGGGGCATGTGGCGGCTTGCGGCGCGTCCTGCGCCGTCGGTTTCGATACGGTGCGGTGCGTGACGACGACGGAGGCGGTCCGCGAGGAACCGCACCCCCCGGGAGACGGCCGTGGCGTGAACGGGAGCGGCATGCCATGAACGGCGACGAGGGCCCGGGCGTCGCGCTCTACGGGGCGGGGATGATCGCCGCCGTGCATGCGATGGCCGCCGAGATGCTCGCGCACCGCGTCGTCGCCGTCGCCTCACGCACGGGCCTCCGGGCCCGCCAGCTGGCCGATCGGATCGGCGCCCCGGTGGTCGACTACGCGGCGATGCCTCATGGGCCCGACCGCATCGTCGTCATCGCCACACCGCCATCCGCTCACGCTGCGCCGGCACTCGACGCCCTGGCCAACGGCTCTGCCGTGCTGATCGAGAAGCCGCTGTGCACGACCCTGGCCGATGCCGACCGGCTCGTCGCCGCCGAGGCCGCGGCGCCAGGGCGGCTGCTGTACGCCGAGAACCTCGCCTACTCGCCGCTCATCGAGCGCCTGCTCACCGAGGCGGCCCACATCGGGCCGGCGACGTACATCGAGGCCCGTTCGCTCCAGGCCCGCCCGGTGTGGGGCGGGTTCCTCACCCCGGAGTGGGGAGGCGGCAGCCTGTTCGATCTCGGCGCACATCCCCTGGCCCTCGTCGTGCTCCTCGGACGGCCGGCGACGGTCATCCAGGTGTCGGCCCGGCTGGTGATCGGTGCCGACTGCGACACCGACGAGCACGCGGATGTCGAACTCACCTTCTCCGACGGAGCGCGCGGCCGTGTCGTGGCCAGTTGGCAGGCCGGGCCCGGGCCCGTGTGGGACGTCCAGAAGGCGAGCGAGACCGGCGTCGTGCGCGCCGAGATCTTCCCCCGTCCGCTGCTCGAAGCCGACGGCGAGGAGATCCCGCTCGGCGCTCCCGGCCCCGAGGACTTCGTCACCGACTACGGCTACGTCGGCCAGCTCGCCGCCCTGTGCGACACGATGGAACGCGGTGACCGCCCGTTGATGGACGCGGTGTTCGGGCGGGAGATCCTCGACATCACCTGCGCGGCCTACGCCTCGGCGCGCAACGGACGCCCGCAGGCCGTACCGTTCACCGGCTCGCGGTCGGCGAGTCCGTGGGCGCTCTGGCGGACGGACGTGCCCGGCTAGCAGACGGCTCACCGGGGCCTGGCCGGTCACGTCGGGCTCACGGACATCGCATTCGACCGCCGTACGTGGTGGTCCGTTTGCCCCAAACCGTCCGTCATGCCGCCCATCGTGGTTCTCGACCACGTTGGGAGATGGTTCGGCCGCTACGATCTCGGCGACGGATCACGGCGGATCCGGGCGGAGGGCATGCATCAAGTGGACATCGCAGATCTGGACGAAGCGGCGCTGGTCGCCGCGGCACGACTCGGTGATCGTGAGGCGTACGCCGAGCTCTACCGGCGGTTCCGGCCGACCGCCCGGGCGGCGGTGGCAGCGATGGGCGTCCCCCGCTTCGACCGGGACGACATCGTCGACGAGGCATTCGCCAACATCCTCAGCGCCTTCCAACGGGGCAACGGCCCGGTCGACCAGTTCCGCCCGTACCTGATCGCCGCCGTACGGAACCTCGTCTACAACCAGACGAGGCGGGCGGCACGCGCCGACGAGGGCTGCCGGCGCCTGTCGGTCGATCTGCTGCGCGAGCAGATGGCACCCGGGGCCGAGTTCGAGCCCGACGTGCTGCGCCGGGCCCTCGATCAGCTGCCGGCGAGGTGGCGTCAGATCCTCCAGCAGGTGGAGATCGACGGCCGGCGCCCGGCCGAGCTCGCCGTCGAGCTGGGCATGTCGGCCAACGCGATCGCCGCGCTGAGCAGCCGGGCGCGCCGCGGCCTGCGGTCTGCCTACCTCGACGAGATGCGCCGGGACCGACGCCGGTTCGCCCGCGTCTGACGGCCTCGCCCCGGGGCCCGGGGACCGTCAGGCGTCGATCAGCCGGCCGTGGTTGAAGTCGTCGTAGGCGGCGAGGTCGAGGAAGCCGTGCCCGCAGTAGTTGAACAGGATCACCCGCTCCTCCCCCGTCTCCTTGGCGGCGAGCGCCTCGTCGATCGCCCCGCGGATCGAGTGCCCGCACTCCGGCGCCGCCACCCTGCCCTCGACCTGGGCGAACAGCTTGGCCGCCTCGAAGGTCTTGGACTGCGGATAGGCGATCGCCTCCATCCGTCCGGCCTTGACCAGGGCCGAGATGATCGGCGAGTCGCCGTGGTAGCGCAGCCCGCCGGCGTGGATCGTCGGCGGCATGAAGTCGTGGCCGAGCGTGTACATCGGCATCATCGGCGTCATCCCGGCGGTGTCGCCGAAGTCGTAGCGGTACTCGCCCTGGGTGAGGGTCGGGCAGGAGAGCGGCTCGACGGCGAGCAGGCGCACCGCCGGATCCTCCATGAACGGCAGCGCCAGCCCGCCCAGGTTGGAGCCGCCGCCGCACGGGGCGATGACCACGTCGGGCCGCGCCTCGCCGGCCATCGCCATCTGCTCCTTGGCCTCCAGGCCGATCACGGTCTGGTGGAGCAGGACGTGGTTGAGCACCGAGCCCAGGGCGTAGTGCGTGTCCTCACGGCCGACGGCGTCGCGCACCGCGTCGGAGATCGCCATCCCGAGCGACCCCGGCGACGACGGGTCGTCGACGGGTGAGGGCACGCACGTCGCCCCCCATGTCTCCATGATGATCCGCCGGTAGGGCTTGCTCTCGAAGCTGTTGCGCACCATGTAGACCTTGCACTCCAGGTCGTACTGGGCACAGGCGAAGGCCAGCGCCGTCCCCCACTGACCGGCGCCGGTCTCGGTGGTCAGTCGCTTGATGCCCTCCTTGGCGTTGTAGTACGCCTGCGGGACGGCGGTGTTGGGTTTGTGGGAGCCGGCCGGCGACCCGCTCTCGTCCTTGTAGTAGATCCGTGCCGGGGTCCCCAGCGCCTTCTCCAGCCGGGTGGCCCGCATCAGCGGCGTCGGCCTCCACAGCCGCAGCACGTCGATGATCTCACCGGGGATGTCGACCTCGAGCGCGGTGGTCACCTCCTGCTCGATCAGCGCCATCGGGAACAGCGGCGCCAGGTCGGCCGGCCCGATCGGCTCGCCGGTGCCGGGGTGCAAGGGCGGCCCCATCGGTTCGGGCAGGCGGGGCACGGCGTTGAACCATGCCGTCGGGATCTTGTCGATCGGAAGCGTGAAGCGCATGATGTCCCTTCGTGTTCGGGCCGCGAGGGCGGCGTCCGGGTCGTTCAGGCTCGCAGGTCGGCGATCACGGCCTCCGGATCGTCAGCCGTCACCAGGGTCTCACCCACGAGTACCGCATCGTAGCCAGCCGCCGCGAGGCGCCGGGCGTCCCCGGCGTGGCGCACGCCGGACTCGGCGACCTTCACGGCTCCGGGCGGGATGACGCCTGCCATCCGCCGGGCCCGGTCGTGATCGACCTCGAAGGTGACCAGGTCACGCTGGTTGACCCCGATCAAATCGGCGCCGGCTGCAAGCGCGTGGCCGAGCTCGTGTTCGTCGTGGATCTCGACCAGGACGTCGATGCCGATCCGGCGGGCCACGTGGTGCAGACCGGCCAACTCGTCGGGGTCGAGCGCGGCGGCGATGAGCAGCACGCAATCGGCCCCCATCAGGCGGGCGTCGCACACGTCCCGGGCGCCGACGGTGAAGTCCTTGCGCAGCACCGGCAGATCGCAGGCGTTGCGGGCCGCCTGCAGATCGGCGACGGATCCGCCGAAGAACTCGGCATCGGTGAGCACCGACAGGCACGCCGCTCCCCCCCGCTGGTAGGTGGCCGCGATCACCGCCGGATCGAGCCCGGGCCGGAGGTCGCCCTTCGACGGGGACCGTCGCTTGATCTCGGCGATCACGCTCAACCGATCGTGGCCGGTGAGCGCGGCACGGAAACCCCTCGACGGGGGCATCTGCCCCGCCCGCTCGATGAGCTCATCGAGGGGTCGCTCGTCGGTCGCGGCGATCTCGCGGTGCCGGGCCAGGATGCGATCGAGGTAGGTCGCCACTCGTCCGGGCTCAGTCCGCGCCCTTGCCGACCACGCCGGTGAGGAAGGTCGGCTCGGGCCGCTTGGCGGTGAACGGCCGCATCAGCACGGCCGTGATCCTGACGGTCAACGAAACCTTCGACATCAGCGGTACTCCAGAGGCGGGGCCGGGCCGGACGGCCGGCGGTCCGATGACCGTAGCGTCCGATGACCGTCGGCCACGACCGACGAGCGCGACGATGTGCAGTCGTGAACCGCGAGTCAACCATCGTCGTCGTCGAGGACGAGAGCAACATCGCCGACCTCCTCGACATCTACCTGCGGGACGCGGGCTTCCGCGTGCTGCTCGCCCCCAGCGGGGAGCGCGGGCTGGAGATGATCGAGCGCCATGCTCCGGACCTGTGCATCGTCGACATCGGCCTGCCCGGCATCGACGGCTTCGAGCTCGTCCGCCGGCTGCGGTCGCGCAGCTCGACCCCGGTGATGTTCCTCACCGCTCGCCACGACGAGATCGACCGCATCCTCGGTCTCGAGCTGGGAGCCGACGACTACGTCACCAAGCCGTTCTCCCCACGCGAGGTGGTCGCCCGCGTCCGGGCGATCCTGCGACGGGGCCAAGCCGTCGCCGGCGCGGCGGCGACGCTCATCGAGCTCGGCGAGGGCCTGTTGATCGATCTGGCCCGTCGCGAGGTGACGGCCAATGCCGCGGTCGTCGGGCTGGCCACCCGCGAATTCGATCTGCTCGCCTTCCTGGCCCGCAACCAGGGGATCGCCCTCAGCCGCCAGCAGCTGCTCGACGGGGTGTGGGGGACCGACTGGTACGGCGACGACCGGACGGTCGACGTCCACGTCCGCCAGCTGCGCAAGAAGCTCGGCGACGACCTGCCCCTGGCCACCGTCTGGGGCATCGGCTACCGCCTCGGGTAGATCACCCTCCCCTCACAGATCACACTCCCCTCACAGTTGTGCGGCAGGATGACGCCGTCATGACCAGGCGGATCACGCTCGCCATCCTCGCCACCCTGATCGCCGCCCTGGCCGTCGTCGGCAGCGGCACGATCGTGCTCGCCAACGTCCGCGCCCGGGCAACGACCGAACGGGAGCTGCGCGCCCAGGTCGGAGACGTCGCAGATCGCCTGACCGAGGTGATGGCCGCGCAGCCGGCCGCCGACGAAGCCGGCCTGTCGCCCGAGGAGCTCCTCCGCCGGCGGCTGCGCACGACACGGCTCGTCGCCCGGATCCTCAGCCTCGACGACTTCGGCGTGGTCACGATCACCCCGCAGGGCCGGATCGTCGGCGAGCTGCTCACATCGGTCGACAGCGGCATGCTCGACATCACGACGCTGAGGGCCGGCGAGGTGCGTGCGGGGCGATCCGCCGGCAAGGTCGTCGTCGCCACGGCACTCGGCCTGCCCCGGGCGCGACTGGTGATCATCGCCTCCCGTCGGCCGAACGCCGGGCTCGGGGCGTCGGTGCGCTGGTTCGTCCTCGCCGCCGTCGGCACCGTGGCCGTCGGCACCGTGGTCGCCACGGCCCTGGGCCGCCGCCTGTCGCGACCGGTGCGCGAGGCGGGGATGGCAGCTCGGCGGATCGCCGCCGGTGAACTGTCTGCCCGGCTCGCTCCGCCCCGCCCCGGCGAGGTCGACGAGTTGAGCGAGCTGACCAACTCGATCAACACGATGGCGGCCAACCTGCAGCGCTCGCGCTCGGTGGAGCAGCAGTTCCTGCTCTCGGTCTCCCACGACCTGCGCACCCCGCTGACCTCGATCCGCGGCTATGCCGAGGCGATCGCCGACGGGGCCGGTGACGCCCGGCGGTCGGCCGGGGTGATCCTGTCGGAGTCGCGGCGCCTCGAGCGGCTCGTCACCGACCTGCTCGACCTGGCGAAGGTCCAGACCCGCAGCTTCACCCTCCGGCCGGCGCCGATCGACCTGGCCGGCCTGGCCCGCGCCGGAGTCGACTCGGTGGCCCCTGCGGCCGCCGCCCGGCTGCTCCGGGTCACCTGCGTCTCGCCCGGGCCCATGCCGATCGTCGGGGATCCCGACCGGGTCGCCCAGATCATCGCCAACCTGATCGACAACGCCCTGACGTACGCCCGCACGACGGTGACGGTGACCGTCGCCCGGGCACCCGACGGCAGGGACGCCCAGCTCGATGTGGACGACGACGGCCCCGGGATCCCGCCCGACGACCTCGGGCGGGTCTTCGAGCGCCTGTTCGTCGCCCGCAACCAGGGTGAGCGCCGGGAGAGCGGCTCGGGCATCGGACTGGCGATCGTCGCCGAACTGGTCTCGGCGATGGGTGGCAGCGTTCATGCCGCGGACTCCCCGCTCGGGGGTGCGCGGATCGTCGTCCGCCTCCCCGGGTGATCCCCGACGGGTCCGCCGCCGGCCGACCGGGCCTCCCCGGGTGATCCCCGACGGGTCCGCCGCCGGCCGACCGGGCCGGACGGTCGCCTACTCGGACGGGTCGGCCCGGCCTCGGGAGATGATCGTCGCCGCCGCGTCGTTGATCGTCGCCGGTGAGGGGGCGGCGACCGTACGGCGCACGAACCCGAGCGCGTCGAACCCCGCCACACTGGTCAGCGTGCCGGCGACGACCCCGGCGACGACGATGTCGTCGCCGGGCCGGGCAGGCGCCGTGAGCTGCAGGCGGTGGAGCATCTTGGGCACGTTGTTGCCCCGACTGTCGATCCGGGCGACGAGCTCCTGGCCGGTGTAGCAGCCCTTGGTGAAGCTGACGGCGACGGGGACGATCCCGGTCTCGCCCGGGATCGTCCCCTCGGCCAACTCGGCCGGCCCGGGCCACACCGCGGCGATCCGCCGTCGTTCGTAGGCGTCGTCGTCGGCCGCCGCCCCCGGCGGCGCGCCACGGTGGACCCCGACCCCCCACCAGCCAACCAGGTCCTGGCCGGCGAGGTCCGCGCCGGCGAGGCTGTCGCCGGCGATGTCGACCGACCGCGTCCCCGCCGCCATCATCACCTTGGTGCGGATCAGGAACCGGCGCAGGCGGGTCTCGACGGCGGCGCCCTGACCGGCCTCGACGTCGAGCTCGTAGGCGTCGTCACCCGAGCGCCGCACGCGCACGAGGAAGCCCAGCTTGCCCGACGGTTCGAGCAGGAAGGCCCAGCACGAGCCGCCCCGGGCGAGTCCGGCGACGTCGTTCGACACCTGGCCCTGCAGGTACTTGACGGCGTCGGGACCGACGACCGACAGCGTGTCGCGCTCGACACAGATGCTCACGCGACGGTCCCGTGTCGACGCCGCATCGCCGTCATCCGGCGCGCCGCCGGGATGGCGGCGAGCAGGGCGGCCGCCTTGTTGCGGCACTCCAGATCCTCCTCGTCGGCGATCGAATCGGCGACGATGCCCGCTCCGGCCTGGAGCGAGGCGACCCGGGGCCCGACGAACATCGTGCGGATGGCGATCGCCGTATCGAGGTTGCCGGTGAAATCGACGTAGCCGACCACGCCGGCGTACGGTCCCCGCTTCACCGGCTCGAGGCTGTCGATGATCTCCATCGCCCGTACCTTGGGCGCCCCCGACACCGTGCCCGCCGGGAGCGTGGCCCGCAGCACGTCGATCGGGCCCAGGCCGTCGCGCAGTTCGCCCGAGATCTGCGACGTGAGGTGCATCACGTGGCTGTAGCGCTCCAGGGTGAGCAACTCGTCGGCCTGCACCGTGCCGAACCTGGCCACCCGACCGACGTCGTTGCGGGCGAGGTCGACGAGCATGATGTGTTCGGCGACCTCCTTGGGGTTCTCGCGCAGTTCACCGGCCATCCGGCGGTCGTCGTCGTCGTTGCGACCCCGGCGGCGCGTCCCGGCGATCGGCCGGGAGACGACCCTGCCGTCGCGCAGCTGCACCATCGGCTCGGGCGACGATCCGACGATGGTGATGTCGGGATGGCGCAGGAAGTACATGTACGGGCTCGGGTTGACCTGGCGCAGGACGCGGTAGACGTCGAACGGGTCGGCCTCGAGCTCGACGTCGTAACGTTGCGAGAGCACCACCTGGAAGACGTCACCTGCGCGGATGTGCTCCCTGGCCACCTCGACGGCCTGCTGGTACATGCCGTTGGGCATCGACGAGCGCATCGGCGGCAGCGCGTCGAGCGGATCGGGCGGCTCCACCGGCGCATACGGCAGCGGGCGGGCCAGATCGGCGATCGCCTGTTCCACGCGGCCGGCGGCGTCGTCGTAGGCGGCATCGAGCTGGTCGCCCGACAGACCGAGCACCGGCACGCTCTCGATCAGGTAGACGCGTTGGCGCCAGTGGTCGAACGCGGCCAGCGAGCCGATGACGCTCATCACCGCGTCGGGCATCGCGCGGTCGTCGGTCGGGACGTCGGGCAGGCGCTCGACCTCGCGGATCACGTCGTAGCCGAGGAAGCCCATCACCCCGCCGTGCAGCGGGGGGAGATCGGGCAATTTCGGCCCGCGGTACACTGCGAGCAACTCCTCGAGCGCGGCGAGCATCCCGCAGTCGAGGGGCACGCCGGGCGGCACCGAGCCGTCCACGGTGATCCGGCCGTCGCGCAGCGTCATCGTCGCGCTCGGGTCTCGCCCGACGAACGAGTACCGGCTCCAGCGCTCGCCGTGCTCGACCGATTCGAGGAGGAACCCGACGCCGTCGCCGACGAGCTTGGCGAACGCCGCCACCGGCGTCTCGAGGTCGCCGAGCAGTTCGGCCCACACCGGCACGACGGTGTGCTCGGTGGCCAGCGCATGGAACTCGGCGCGGCTCGGGCGCATGCGGACGTCGGACGTCGCCGTCACGACGCCTCGCCGAAGCGGCGGAAGAAGCAGGAGCGGGCGCCGGTGTGGCATGCCCCGGCGCCGGCCTGGACCACCTTGAACAGCAGGACGTCGGCGTCGCAGTCGTAGTAGGCCTCCTGCACGTACTGCGCGTCGCCGCTGGTATCGCCCTTGCGCCAGACCTCCTGGCGGCTGCGCGACCAGTAGACCATCCGACCCTCCGACAGCGTCGCCGCCAGGGTCTCGGCGTTCATCCAGGCCATCATCAGCACGTCTCCGCTCGCCGCATCCTGGGCGATGGCCGGCGCGAGACCCTGGGCGTCGTAGCGGACGGCGGCGAGTTGTTCGGCGGTGGCCGCGATCGGGACGCCTGCGGGCATCGTTCCATGCTACGGCCCGCAACGCTCCGGCGCAGACGACGATCGCTGCGTCGCGGAGCGCCTCCCGTTGGACCGGGCTGGGCTTGGCAGACGTCGACTTCCACCCGCGACCCCCACTGTCACCGCCGGGCATACCATCGTTCGCGTGCGGGATGTTGACAGGTGGCGCGTGACGGTAGTCGGTGGCCACTATCTGGCGGGTGGACTCGAAGCCTCGCAGACCGCATCGGCACGACGCGGTCGTTGTGCTGGCGGCAACCCGCCGTGGACGGACGCGACGATAACTCAGCGGCCGCCGATGTCGAGAAGGTCGCGTCGATGAGCGCGCCGCGTCCTCACCGCCCGTCCGGATTCGCTCCGCCTTCCCCGTCTACGAGGGTTTCGCCGGCACCGACCCAGGCCCAGAAGTTCGGGTTTCCGCCGCCCACGCCTCCGATGCCCCCGATCTATCCGCCGTCGACGCCGATTCCCGAGACGGCGCCGAGGACGTGGTGGACGCGGAGACTCCTGAAGCTACCTGTTTGGGCGTGGGCCGCCCTCGGGGTGGTCATTATCGGGTCCGCGACCAGCACCGCGGCGAAGAAGATCGAACGGGAACCACAAGCGAAGCCCCCGGCAACACAGCGCACTGTTGGACCTGAAACCACATCGATAGCGGTACCCCTTACCACGATCGTGTTGGCACCAACGACCGAGACCGCCCCGACGACGACCGAGACCCCGACGACGACGGAGGCGGCGACCACCACCACCACCGAGTTGCCGACGACGACCGAAGCCGTCACCACCACGACGGAGGCGCCAACGACGACCGCGGCGGCCACCACCACGACGACATCACCACTGCCGCCTCCCCCGACGCAAGCACCCCAGCCCGTGTTCGCGACCGTGCCTGCGACGGTGGACGTGATCTCGTGCGATCCGAACTACACGCCATGCGTCCCGATCGACAGCGACGTCGACTGCGCGGGCGGGTCCGGCAACGGCCCCAGCTACGTGCGTGGGCCCGTGAGGGTCGTCGGTCGCGACATCTACGGTCTCGACGGGAACGACGACGGGATCGGTTGTGAATAGCTGCTGGCAAACTGCCAGCGAGCTACAGGTACAGCCCCGTGGATCCTTCGATGCGGCTGGCGGCGACGGCGTGCAGATCGCGTTCGCGCAGCATGATGTAGTCCTCGCCCTGGACCTCGACCTCGTAGCGGTCGTCAGGACTGAACAGGACGCGGTCGCCGACCTCGGCGGACCGCACGTTCTGCCCGAGGGCGACGACCTCGGCCCAGACCAGGCGCTTGGCGACCTGAGCCGTCGCCGGGATCAAGATGCCGCCCGACGACCGGCGCTCTCCTTCGTCACGCGGGATCTTGACCAGCAGGCGGTCGTTGAGCATGCGGATCGGGAGCTTCTGATCGACGGGCGGGGGCACGTCGGGCACGGTACCGTGCCCGACGCGCCGATCGAAACCATGCCCGGCGTGACCGCCCGGCTCGACCTGCGGCGCACATGCGGTGGAATTCGTCAGCGGACCGGCCGCACGATGATCCCGTTCGCCGACATCACCGACTTCGCCTCGGCGATGGTGTGTTCGCCGAAGTGGAAGATCGAGGCGGCGAGCACGGCGTCGGCGCCGGCGGCGACGATCCCTTCGACGAGGTGGGCGAGCGTGCCGACGCCACCGCTGGCCACCACCGGCACCGGCACCGCCTCGACCACCGCCCGGGTCAGCGGAACGTCGAAGCCGTCACGCGTGCCGTCGCGGTCCATTGAGGTGAGCAGGATCTCGCCGGCCCCCCGGCGGGCGGCGTCGGCCGCCCAGCCGACGGCATCGGCCCCGGTTGGCGTGCGTCCGCCGTGGAGGAACACCTCCCAGCCGTCGCTCCCATCGCGACGACGGCGGGCATCGACGGCGCACACGACGCACTGGGCGCCGAACTCGGCGGCGATCTCGTCGATCAGTCCCGGACGCTCGAAGACGGCGGTGTTGACGCTCACCTTGTCGGCGCCGGCCCGCAACATCGACCGGGCGTCGTCCACCGAACGGATACCACCTCCGACCGTGAGGGGGATGAACACCTCGTCGGCCGTCCGGCGGACCACGTCGACCATCGTCGCCCGGCCGTCGGACGATGCGGTGATGTCGAGGAAGACCAGCTCGTCGGCACCCTCACGGTCGTAGCGGGCGGCCAGCTCCACCGGGTCGCCGGCATCGCGCAACCCGACGAAGTTGACGCCCTTGACCACCCGGCCGGCGGTCACGTCGAGGCAGGGGATCACCCGGGCCACCCTCACGACCCGCCCCCGAGCACGGCGATGGCCTCGGCGACGCCGAAGCGGCCCTCGTAGATCGCCCGGCCGGTGATCGCCCCGGCAAGCCCGGGGACGCCGACCAACGCCCGCAGATCGGCCAGGTCGGCGATTCCACCGCTGGCGATCACGGGGATCGACGTCGCCGCCACGGCCGCGGCCAGCCCGGGCAGATCGGGCCCGCAGAGCATGCCGTCGCGGGAGATGTCGGTGATCACGAAGGCGGACGCGTCCGGGTATTCGACCAGCAGATCGGTGAGCCGGCGGCCGCTCGACCGGGTCCAGCCCTGCACGGCGACCTCGCCGGCCCGGTGGTCGAGTCCGACGGCGACATCGATGACCGACGCGACCCGGCCGACAAGCGCCGGGTCGTGCACGGCGGCCGAACCCATCACCACCCTGGTCACGCCGGCCGCGGCGAGGGCCTCGGCGTCGGCCACGCTGCGGACGCCACCACCGGTCTGCAGCCGGACCCGCCCGGCGAGCGCCGCGGCGATCGCCGCGACGACGGGGCGATTGACCGGGTCGCCACTGCGGGCACCGTCGAGGTCGACGACATGCACCCACGACGCACCGGCATCGGCGAAGGCGGTCGCCACGGCCACCGGGTCGTCGCCGTACACCGTCTCGCTGGCGTAGTCGCCCTGCGAGAGGCGCACGACGCGACCGGCCCGCAGGTCGATCGCCGGGTACAGCTCGAGCGTCATCCGACCCCGTCCACGAACGCCCTGAGCAGGGCCAGACCGTCACTCGAGGACTTCTCGGGGTGGAACTGGGTGGCGACGATCCGGCCGCGCCGAAAGGCCGCATTGACCGGGCCGCCGTAGTCGACCGTGGCGATCACGTCGGCGGGGTCGTCGGGCACCCCGTGAAGCGAGTGCACGAAGTACATCCAGGCGTCGCCGTCGAACCCGGCGAACAGGGGCTCGTCGGCGACCGTGGGCACCAGGCGGTTCCACTGCATCTGGGGCCGCTTGACCCCGGCGGGAGCCAGCGGACCGTCCCCGGGAGGATGCCGAGGCCCGCCACCCCCGGGGTCTCCTCGCTGGTCTCGAACAACATCTGGGTCCCGACGCAGATGCCGAAGAACGGCCGCCCACCGGAGGCCGCGTCGACGACGACGTCGCGCAACCCGGCGTCGCCGAGGGCGCGGATGCAGGCGCCGAACGCCCCGACCCCCGGCAGCACCACGGCGTCGGCCCGTTCGATGTCACGTGCCTCACCGGTCAGCCGGGCGTTGGCGCCGACGTGTTCGAGCGCCTTGTACGCCGAGCGGAGATTCCCGATCCCGTAGTCGACGATCGCCACCAGCGGCGAGTCACCCGGCCCCGCCCACCTCGCCACTACAGCACGCCCTTGGCGACGGGCGGCCGCAGGCCGCCTCCGAGCTCTCGCCACTACAGCACGCCCTTGGCGACGGGCGGCCGCAGGCCGCCTCCCGAGCTCGCCGGCTCCGCTCCGCTTCGCCGCTCACCCGACCCCGCCACTACAGCACGCCCTTGGTGGAGGGGACGGCGGTCCCTTCCTGGCGGACGGCGTCGCGCAGGCAGCGGGCGACGCCCTTGAAGGCGGCCTCGATGATGTGGTGGACGTTGCGGCCCCGGACGAGGGTGACGTGCAGGGTGATCCCGGCCGCCGTGGCCAGGCTGTGCAGGGCGTGCTCGGCCAGTTGGGGGTCGAACGGGGGTGAGCCGAGTGGGAGGCACTCGGGCAGCTCGACGTCCCACACGAAGAACGGACGGCCGGACAGGTCGAGGGCGATCTCCATCAGCGCCTCGTCGAGCGGAAACGCCCCGCTGGCGAACCGGCGGACCCCGGCCTTGTCGCCCAGCGCCTCGCGCAGCGCCTCGCCCACGCTGATCGCCACGTCCTCGACGGTGTGGTGGGTGTCGACGTGGAGGTCGCCCTCGGCGCGGACGTACAGGTCGAATCCGCCGTGGCGGCCGAGCTGATCGAGCATGTGGTCGTAGAACGGGATGCCGGTCGAGACGTCGGTCCGCCCCGTCCCGTCGAGCTCGATCCTCACCTCGATCGACGTCTCCTTCGTGGCGCGGCTGCGGGCCGCCGTCCTCATGCCGGCTCCTCGGCGGCGAGCACGCCGGCCAATTCGGCGAGGAAGCGGTCGTTGTCGGCGGCGGCGCCCACCGTCACCCGCAGGCATCCGTCGAGGCGGGGCCAGCTCGAGCAATCGCGTACGAGCACCGAGCGCTCGACGAGCCGGCTCCACACCCGACGCCCGAACGGGGTCGATCCCCGATCGCCTCCGGCCCGGGGACGGAAGAGGACGAAGTTCGCCCCGCTCGGCCAGACGTCGACCGGGAGCCCGGCGAGTCCGGCGACGAGGCGTTGGCGTTCGGCGACGATCAGCGCCACCCGCTCCTCCATCGCCGCGACGTGGTCGAGCGCCAGCCGGCCGGCGAGCTGCTTGAACGAATCGAGATGGTAGGGCAGGACGACCTTGTCGAGCTCGGCCACCAGCCAGGCCGGCCCCACCAGGTATCCCAAGCGGGCGGCCGCCATCGACCACGTCTTGGAGAACGTGCGGGTGACGACCATCGGGACGTCCTCGGCGACCAGCGGGATCGCCGACCACGAGGCGAACTGACCGTAGGCCTCGTCGACGACGACCAGGCCCGGCGCCCTGCCGAGGACGTGATCGAGATGCTCCACCCGTTCCTCCAGGCCCGTCGGGTTGTTCGGCGAGCAGAGGAACGTGACCGCCGGGCGAGCCTCGCCCAGGACGCGGTCGACCTCGCCGAGATCGAGCTCGAAATCGGCGGTCCGCTCGCCCTCGGCGACCCGCGCGCCCGACAGCCGGGCCAGATGCCCGTGGAGCTGGTAGGTCGGCTCGAAGGTGGCCACGGTCCGCCCGGCGCCGGCGAAGGTGAGCAGCAGCGTCTGGAGCACCTCGTTCGATCCGTTGGCGGCGAAGATCTGCTCGGGCCCGACCCCGTGCACCTCGCCGATCGCCCGGCGGAGGACCGTTGCCGAACGGTCGGGGTACCGCTCCCAGACGACGTCCCCCATCGCGTCGGCGAGCGAATCGCGCCACTCCTGCGGCGGCGGGTACGGCGATTCGTTGGTGTTCAGCCGAACCTGCACCTCGACCTGGGGCGAGTGGTAGCCCTCGAGGGCTCGCAGGTCGTCTCGAACGGCAGGACGGGGCACGATTCGAGGCTATCGAGGCGATCGCCGTCGATTCTCAAGGAAAGCGCCGTCGGAGGTCCACTTTCACCACCCAAGGCGACATCTTGCCGATCGCCTCCGCCGGCCCACCCCGACCCGGCACGCGCAAGACGGCGGCCCGCCCGCCAGACTGGCCGCATGTCGTCCGCCCTCCACGCCGATCTCAGCTCGTTGCTCGACATGGTCGACGCCCTCCGCCGAAGAGTCGCCACACTCGCCGAGCCGCTCACCAGCGGTGAATCGGAGGAACTGGCGATCGTGCTGCACGAAGCCGAACGTTCCCTGGTCATGGCCCGCCGACACTTGGACCGCGCAACCCGCCTCTCACGGTGAAAAGGGGGGGTGCATCGGCGATCCAGCACATCTTGGCCTAAAAAGCGGCGACGGCCCCTTGCGGGGCCGTCGCTCATGTGACGTCAGGCGGCGGATCCCGACGTCACCCGCAAACCAGGTGGCGGGAACCTGGTTGGTGACGCCATCATACACCGGGCGCCGCCAATTGCAAGCACCACCCTCGGTGGTTACCCATGGGTAGTTCGACCTACACGGCCGATGAGCTGGGTAAACGTGGAACCTGTGACGAAGGACACATGTCCGCCAGCGAGCACTCCGCGCAACGCGGTCGCCGTGCATCGCAGATCCGCCGGCCGTGGAGGATCAAGCGGAGGCTGAAGGCACCCCGATCGGCCGGCCGGATGAAACCGTTGAGCACCGTCTCGATCTTCACCGGATCCTCCTCGGCGGTCAGCCCGAGCCGACGTGCCAGGCGCCCGACGTGGGTGTCGACGGGCAGGCCCGGCAGCCCGAACGCGACACTGCGCACGACGTTGGCCGTCTTGCGTCCAACCCCGGCCAACGTGACGAGATCCTCCAGCGCCCGCGGGACCTGGCCGCCGTAGCACTCGACGAGCCGGGCGGCCATGGCGATCAGGTTGCGGGTCTTCGCCTGGAAGAACCCGGTCGAGCGGATGATCTCCTCGACCTCACCCGGGTCGGCCGCGGCGAGCTGCCCGGCGGTCGGGTATCTGGCGAACAGCGTCGGTGTGACCATGTTGACCCGGGCGTCGGTGCACTGGGCCGACAGGATCGTGGCACAGAGCAGCTCGAAGGGATTCGAGTGGTCGAGTTCGCAGATCGCCTCGGGATACGTCTCGGCGAGCCGTTCGGCGACGAGGAGGGCGCGACCCTTGGGAGTGCGCGGGGTACCCATGACGGGGCCCAACCTAGCCACCGGTGGCCCGGCCACCGATCGCCTGGCCACCGCTAGCCTGGCGAGGTGCGTTGCCTCGACATCAAGCGGGAGTTCGCACCGCAGCAGGTCGCCGAGCTGACCGGGCTGCTCGTGGCGGCCGAGCGGGCCGACGGTCACCGTCCGCTGTCCGACCATCTGTGGCTCGACCTGGCCCAGGGAGGGCGCCGGGGTTTCGTCGGGTTGGTCGCCCGGGAACCCGGCCACCCCCATCCGGTCGCCTACGCCCAGATCTCGCAGGGCAACGGCTCGTCCACCATCGAGCTGGTCGTCGACCCGCACCACCGCGACGAGATGGCGACGATCGGGACCGAGATGATCGAGGCCGCCCTCGCCGAGGTGTCCGTCGAGGGCGGCGGCCGTGTCCACTGGTGGGTGTTCGAGCCGACCACCGCCCACGACGCCGTCGCCGCTGCGCTCGGGCTGGCGCCGGGGCGCCGCCTGCACCAGATGCGCGTGCCGCTGCCCGTCACCCATGCCGGTTCGCTCGCGACCCGGCCGTTCGAGCCGGGGCGCGACGAGGCGGCATGGCTGGAGGTCAACAACCGGGCCTTCCACCGCCACCCCGAGCAGGGAGGCTGGACTCTCGATACGCTCCTGTCGCGCGAGCACGAGGAGTGGTTCGACCCGAGCGGGTTCCTGCTCCACGAGCGTGACGGCCGCCTCGTCGGCTTCTGCTGGACGAAGGTCCACGCCGACCACTCCCCGGTGCTCGGCGAGATCTACGTGATCGCCGTCGACCCGGACTTCCACGGTCTGGGGTTGGGCCGGGCGCTCACCCTGGCCGGGCTCGACCACCTCGCCCGGCCGACCGCCGCCCGCGACGGCGTCGGCGTGGGCATGCTCTACGTCGACGCCGACAACACCCCTGCCGTCACGCTCTACGAGTCGCTCGGGTTCACGATCCACCGCACCGACTGCGCCTACGTCGGAGAGGTCGACCCGTGAGCGAGACCCTGCCACGTTGGGATGTCGGCGACCTGTTCCCCTCGCTGACCAGCCGGGAGTTCACCGCCGCCGTCGAACACCTCGGCGCCGGCATCGCCCGGGCCGAGGCCCTCTTCGACGAACACGGGATCGGCACCTCCGAGCCGCATCCCGCCGACGAGCGCGACGGCGCGGCGGCCGACGCGGCGATCGCCGCGCTCAACGGTGTGATGGCCGACATGCAGCCCGTCGTCGCCTACGTGTACGCCACGGTGACGACCGATTCGAACGACGAGGCCGCGCAGGCCGCCCTCGGCCGGCTCGCCCAGCTCGACGCCCGCACGACACCGCTGCGCAGCCGGCTGGCCGACTGGGTGTCGAGCCGGGGTGCCGGCGGACTCGCCCGGTTCAGTGAGGCCGCGGCGCAGCACGCCGGCCCGCTGGCCCGGTTGGCCGAACGGGCCGCGCACCAGATGTCCGAGCGGGAGGAAGACCTCTACGCCGAGCTCGGCGTGACGGGCTCGGGATCGTGGGAACGGCTGCACGCCGACGTCACCTCGCAGCTGCAGACCGAGGTCACGTTCCCCGACGGGCGGGTGGAGCGACTGGGGATGGCCGCGGTCCGCAACCTGTGCTCGAACCCCGACCCGGCGGTGCGGCGGGCGGGTTACGACGCCGAGCTGGCCGCCTGGCCGCAGATCGCCGTCGTCACCGCGGCGGCGATGAACGCGATCAAGGGCGAGGCGATCGCCGTCAATCGGCGGCGTCACTGGGCGTCACCGCTCGATGCCTCGCTGTTCGCCAACTCCATCAGCCGGGCCACCTTCGATGCGATGCACCGAGCCGTGCTCGACTCCCTCGGCGACTTCCGTGGCTGGATGCGCACCAAGGCCCGACTGCTCGGCGACCACGGGCCGCTTCCGTGGTGGGATCTGTTCGCCCCGGTCCCGGGGGCCGACCGGGCGGTCGGTTGGCACGAGGGCCTCACGTCGGTGCGCAACGCCTTCGCCACGTTCAGCCCACAGCTGGCCGCCCTCGTCGATCGGGCGATCGACGATCGGTGGATCGATGCGGAGCCTCGCCCGGGCAAGGTCGGCGGCGCGTTCTGCCTCGACGTCGCCGCCGACCGGTCGCTGGTCCTGCTCAACTGGTCGGGAAGCCTCGAGTCGGCAGCGGTGACCGCCCACGAACTGGGCCACGCCTACCACAACGTGCAGCTCGCCGATCGCACCCCCCTCCAGCGGATGCTGCCGATGGCGCTGGCCGAGACGGCCAGCATCTTCTGCGAGACCCTCGTGCTCGAGGCCGGACTGGGGGCGTTGCAGGGCGTGGACAGGCTCGGACTGCTCGACGCCAACCTGCAGGCGGCGACGATGGTCGTGGTCGACATCCATTCCCGATTCCTGTTCGAGTCCGAGGTGTTCGAGCGCCGACGTACCCACACACTGGGCGTCCACGAACTGAACGAGATGATGGGCGCCGCCCAGGCCGAGGCGTACGGCGACGGTCTCGACCAGGCCACGGCGATGCCCCATATGTGGGTCCAGAAGCCGCACTACTACGGCGCCCACTTCTACAACTGGCCGTACACGTATGGCCTGCTGTTCGGGCTCGGCCTGTTCGCCCGCTTCGGCGAGGATCCCGAGCGGTTCCGGGCGGGATACGACACGATGCTGTCGCGCGCCGGGATGGACTCGGGCGAGGAGCTCGCCCGCGCCTTCGGCTTCGACGTGACCGACGAGGCCTTCTGGGTCGACAGCCTCGACGTGCTGCGGCGCCGGATCGCCGACCACGCGGCGCTCGCCGGCTCGTTGACACGATGACCAGGACCCGCTACGACCTCGATCGGGCCGAGCTCGGCGAGCTGCTCGGCGGCGAGCCGCGCTACCGCGTCGATCAGGTGTGGACCGGCCTCTACGAACAGCTCGTCACCCCGGCCGAGATCACCACGCTGCCCAAGTCGCTGCGCGAACGCCTCGCCCGCGAGCTGCCCGAATCCCTCACCCTCGGCGCCGAGCAGATCAGCGACGACGGCGACACGGTCAAGCTGCTGTGGCGGCTCGAAGGCGGGGCCTCGATCGAGACGGTGCTGATGCTCTACCCCGAGCGGGCCACGGTCTGCGTCTCGACCCAGGCGGGATGTGCGATGGCCTGCGGGTTCTGCGCCACCGGCCAGGCCGGCTTCACCCGCCAGCTGACGACCGGCGAGATTGTCGAGCAGGTCGTCCAGGCGTCACGCCGGGCCCGAGCGGTCGGGCGTCGGGTGAGCAACGTGGTGTTCATGGGGATGGGCGAGCCGCTGGCCAACGAGGGCCCGGTGTGGGCCGCCGTCGAGCGCCTCCACGGCGGGATCGGGCTGTCGGCGCGGCACCTGACGATCTCGACGGTCGGCCTGGTGCCCGGCATTCGCCGCCTGGCCGAGCGGCCGCTCCCCGTCAACCTGGCCGTCTCGCTCCACGCGGCGAACGACACGCTGCGCGACGAGCTCGTGCCGATCAACCGCCGCTACCCGATCGACGCCCTGATCGACGCGTGCCGCGACTACCTCCTCGCCAAGGGACGCCGGCTGAGCTTCGAATGGGCGATGATCGACGGCGTCAACGACAGGGCCTCCGACGCCGAGGAGCTGGCCGCGCTGTGCCACCGGCTGCCGATCGGCGCCCACGTCAACCTGATCCCGCTCAACCCCACTCCCGGCTGGCCGACCACGGGATCGCCGGTCAACCGGGTCCGCCGCTTCCAGGGGTGGTTGACCGAGCTCGGGGTCAACGCAACGGTCCGCCAGAACCGGGGCACCGACATCGACGCCGCCTGCGGCCAGCTCGCCGCCGGTCAGCCCGTCACCCTCGGCCCCCGCCGACGAGCCGAGTCGTGAGCAACCCCCGGCCGGGTCACGACTCGAGGTAGCGGGGATTGGCGACGGCGAGCTTGTCGCGGACCGCGGCCCGCACCGCCGCACGCACCTCGTCGAGGCGGTCGTCGAGGTCCCCGGCGCGGATGGCCCGCGCCAGTTCGGCGTCGTCGGCCACGCCGAGTGACGACAGGCGGGCACGGTGGGCGTCGTGTTGGGCGGCGCCCAGCTCGAGCTCGCGCTCCACCATGGCCAGGCAGTTGACGGCGACGCGGGCCTGGAACTGCATCCGTGCGGAGGTCTGGCCGATCACCTCGTCCTCCAGCCACTCCCGTACCGCCTCGACCAGCTGTGCCGCCGACGGCGCATCATGGGGCGGGTGGGCGGAGCTCACCACGCCTCCTCGAGGGCGAGGAACAGGTCGTGTTCGTTCTCGCACACCCGCCGCCCGATGGCGGCCAGCTCGTGGGAGCGGGTGATGCCGGTCAGGTGGGCGCTCGCCTGCATGATGCAGATGATCCCCCACTTCAGCGTGCCCATCACCTCCCACCAGCGCAGCGTCGCCCGATCGACCGCCACCCCGCCGGCGGCCGCGTAGGCGTCGAGCAGCTCGTCGTAGGTTCCGACACCGCCAACCGGGAGGGGCGAGCCGAATCTCCACGCCTTCACGCACAGCCACCCGAGATCCTCGGCCGGGTCGCCGAGATGGGCGAGCTCCCAGTCGAGCACGGCCCGCAGCCCCTCGGACCCGACGATCAGGTTGCCGAGGCGGAAGTCGCCGTGGACGAGCACCGGGGGCGAGGCGGCCGGGCGGTGGTCCTCCAGCCAGCGCAGCGCCAACTCGAAGGCCGGATGGGGCTGGCCGAGCTGGTCGAGGATGTCGCGGTACCGGCCGACCGGATCGACCGACTCCAGCCCGTCGATGCCCGCCGGATCGACGGCGTGGAGCCGGGCGAGGGCCGCCGCGCACTGGCCGGTGAGCCGCCCGCGCGCCGTTGCGTACTCGTCGTCGCGCAGGATCTTGCGGGCGATCGTCTCACCGTCCACGGCGGCGAGGATCAGGAACGGAGCACCGAACGGTGTGCGATCCGCCGCGGCGGCGACCACCTCGGGCACGGGGACGCCGGCGCGGCGGGCGGCGCCCAGCACCTCGGCCTCGACGGTGGCGACGCGGTCGGCGCCGGGCCGTTGCCGCTGGAGCACCAGCTCACGCCCGTCGGCGCGGAACCTGAACGTCTCGCGTGAGGCGCCGCCCGACAACCGGACGACGTCGCGGATCTCGGTGGCGCCGAGCACGCCGGCCAGGGCGGGGGTGATGTCGTCGAACACCATCGCCCGCATCGTGGCAGTTCAGCAGCCTGCGGCGCGCACCGATGGGGTGGGGTTGACCGCTGCTCCCCCGCCCGGATGCACCTCGAAGTGCAGGTGGGGCGTGCCTCGGGCGTTTCCCGTGTCGCCGACGTACCCGATCAGCTCGCCCTGGGAGACCCCGCGACTGCCGCCCACGTAGCTGTCGAGGTGGGCGTAGTAGTACTTGCTGCCGTTGTTCCCCGACAACCAGACGGCGTTGCCGCCGAGGCGGTTCTGGCTGAAACGGACCGAGCCGCCCACCACCGCATATAGCTCCGTGCCCGTACCGGCGAGCATGTCGACTCCCTGGTGCCGGCGGCCGCCCGAACGCGGCGCACCCCAGGTGTCACCGAAGGCCGAGGCGGCGATCGGGCAGACGATGTCGAAGTCGATGTAGGCGCCGCCCGAGCCGCCGCCGGCGCCGGGATCTCCGCCACCGCCGGTCGTGCCCGCGCCGCCTCCGGCGCCGTCGTCGGCGGCGCCGCCACCCGACGAGCCGCTCGAACTGCCACCCGAGGATCCGCTTCCGCCCGCACTGCCCGACGACCCGCCCGAACCACCCGGTGACGGGCTCTGGGCCGCCGCCGCGCTGCGGCGCAACTGCTCGGCCGCCTGATCGGCGGCCGCCTGCGCGGCCTGGGCCTTGGCCAGGCGATCCATGTTCTCCTGCTCGCGCCGGCGCTGCTCGGCCAACTGCGCCTCGAGGGCTCGTCGGACGGCCTCGTCCTCGAGGCGCTGGGACTCGATCTCCTTGCGACGCTCGACTTCGGCGAGGGCGTTCTCCTGCATCTTCTTGAGGGTGACCTTCGCCTGTTCGGTCTCCTTCCTGGTGCGCGCCAGCTCGACCTCCTTCTTGGCCAGATCGTTCTGGGCGGCCTCGAAGCGATCGATCGAGGTCGTGCCGGCGTCGATCGCCAACCGGCTGAGGATGCCGGCCTCGATCTGTCTGGTGGGTTCCTCGAGCCCGACGAACAGCCCGGCAGCACCGGCGTCGGCGTTGACGAACCGGTCGAGGGCGAGGTCCTCGACTCCACTGCGCAGGCTCTCGACCTGGGCGCGCAGCTGAGCCGCATCGTCCTGCAAGCGGGCCTCTTCGATCTCGAGGTCGTCGAGCTTCGTCTCGGCCTCGACCCATGCCTCGGCGGCGCGGTTGGCCCGGTCGCGGGCGGCCTGGATCTCTCGAGCCGCCTGCGCCGCAGCGTCGTCGGTCGTCTGGGCGACCGCGCTCGACCCCGGCAGGACGAGCAACAGCGTGATGGCGACCGCAACGGCGGTCACGACACGGGAGTAGGGGGCGGTCCGCACGACGTGTTCAATGCTAGCGGACATTGCAGTTCCGTTACGGTCATCGTCGCCGGGTACGGTCGCGCTCCTGATGGCGTCCGCCCGACCGCTCCCCGTTCTCTCCTTCGACGACGTACGCGTCGTGCGCGGTGACCGTGCCCTGCTCGACCGGATCGACTGGCAGGTACACGGCGATCAGCGCTGGCTCGTGCTCGGCGCCAACGGGTCGGGCAAGACGACCCTGATCCGCGTCGCCTCGCTGTACCTCCACCCGTCGTCGGGCACGGTGCAGGTCCTCGGCGAGACCCTCGGATCGACCGATGTCCGCCGGCTGCGGTGGCGGATCGGGCTGGCGTCGGCCGCCCTCGGCGCCCAGCTCCGTGCGGAACTGGCGGTGCTCGATGTCGTCATGACGGCCAAGAACGCAGCCCTCGAACCCTGGTGGCACGACTACGACGACGACGATCGCCGGCGCGCCCTGCGCTGCCTCGAGCGCTTCGGCGTCGCCGCCTACGCCGACCGGGCGCTGGGCACGCTGTCGTCGGGGGAACAGCAGCGCGTCCTGCTCGCCCGGACGCTGATGACCGATCCGGCGGTCGTGCTGCTCGACGAGCCGTCGGCGCGCCTCGACCTCGCCGGGCGCGAGCAGCTCATCGGGTCGCTCGGCGACCTGGTCGCCGATCCCCAGGCGCCACCGCTGGTGCTCGTCACCCACCACGTCGACGAGGTGCCGGTGGGCATGACCCATGCGATGCTGCTCCGTGGCGGGAGGATCATCGTGGCCGGCCCGATCGACGACGTGTTGACCGCCGAGTCGCTCAGCGACTGCTTCGAGATGCCCCTCGTGCTGGAGCGGCGGCCCAACGGACGACTCAGCGCGTGGGCTCGCTGACCAGGGCCAACAGATTGCGCTTGCCCTGCTCGATCTGCTCGATGAGCACCCGTTCCAGCAGGCCGCCGGTCCACAGGCCACCGCCGTAGCGCAACCGCATCGACAGCACTGTGGCCGGCGACCCCGTCGGCCCACCAGCCGGATCGAGGTCCACGGCGAGAATCCAGGGGGCGTGGCTCCGCCCGTCGAGTTCGGCGCGCTCGAAGGCCACTCGTCGGGGGCTCTCGATCACCGTCCGCACCATTCGGAGGCGCTTCGACCGGGCGAGCGGCCCGACACGGGCCCGCAACTCCACCGACCAGGCGCCCTCGTCGCCAGCGGCCGGCACCGCCCGATGGACGAGCGGCATCCATTGCGGGTAGTGGGCCAGGTCGTCCACCCAGACGAAGAGCTCCTCGGGCGAGCAGGGGGCCACAACGCCGGCGCGCAGATCCACGCCGTCGAGTATCGCCGAATCGTCACCACCGGCTCACACTTCGCTCACAGCTGGTCCCCAAGATGGGCCTCGTTGGCAAACACGACCAAGGAGCAAATATGAAACCTCTCACCAAACTCGCCGGCGGGCTCATCGTCATCGCATCGGTCGGCGCAGTCGGCGTCGGCGCCGCAGCGGCCGCGGGCGACGGCGACACGACCGGCGCGACCGGCGCACGCGGGCGCCCGACCAAGGAGTACGTCTGCGAGCACCCCGATGAGGTGACCTCTCGCCTGCAGGGCCGGATCGACCGCCTCGACACGGCGATCGCCCGGCTCACCGAGCGCCGTGCGGCGGCGGAGACCGCCGGACACGACCGGGTCGTCGCCCGCATCGACAAAGTGCTCGCCCGGGCCGACTCACTGCTCACCAGGGCGCAGGGACGTCTCGACAAGCTGCCGGAGTGGATCGCGGCGAACTGCTGAGTCAGCCGTCAGGCGCGGTCGGCCCTGCGGCCGTCGGTCCGCCTCCCCGGGGCGGCGGACTGCCGAAGGCGCGCGACAGCAACGGGCTCGACGCCCGGAGCAGACCACCGAGGTCGTCGCTCTGGTCGAAGTGCGGCGACCAGGCCAGCGCTCGGGTCTCGTCGGGGTCGACGGTGGCCCCGGCGCCCTCCCCGACAGGGGCGACGTCCCATTCGGAGCCCTCCCGGTGCTTGATCCCGGCGGCCGGATCGCCCGCGGCGGAGGCCTCGGCGACTGGGCGTCCGGTCTCGTCCGCAACGGGGAACGGCAGTTCACCGGTCAGGTCCGGCGAGCCGGCCGGGCGTGTCGGGCGGGTCGGCGCTCGTCGCCGGCCGGTGCCCGCCGGTGCCGCCGGTCGGCCGGTGGCGAAGAGCGTCGGGTGCGCCAACCTTCGGTCGTCGAGCCACCATCCCCGCGGCGCGGTCAGCGAGTCGGCGTGGCGGCGGCACACCATGCCCGAGCGGACGGCGTCGATCGCACCGGGGTCGACCGGCTCGAGCCACACCACCGCCTGTGCGGAGTCGAAGCCGTAGGCCACCTCGGCGAGCTCCCGGCATCCGGGGCGCTCGCATCGACGGGGCATGCAGGAACGTTAGGCCGCGGCACCGCTCCAAGGCGACGTGGCGCCGCCGGCCCGGCCTGGTCCGATGAACGGTTGGCGGACTGCCGGGCGCAGACTGGCGGCCGCAGGCATACTGGGCTACGAATTGTGGCGACGCTCGCCGGGCATGGAGGCCGATCAACACGATGGGACGACTGCGACGCCGCCAGACGGCCGCCGGCACCACGCAGCCCTCGACCACGTGGCCACCCCCGCAGGAAGGGTCCGATGGCGAGACCGGGCACGACGCCATTCGATCGGCGATGGTCGACGTCGTCTCGCGCCTCGACCGGCTCGACCGGACGGCAACCGCCAGGTTCGACGAGTTGGCCGGCGGTCTCACCGAGCTCCGTGAGCTCGAGACGCGGCGCAGGCTCGAGCAGGACCGGTTGGGCGACGAGGTGCGGAGCCTGCGCGAGCTCCTCGACGGCACGACCACGGGCCTGCAGCAGTTGGCGGCCGGACTGACCGACGCCGAGGACCGGCTGGGTCGCGACATCGAGGTGCGTCACCGACTGGCGCTGCTCGCCGTCGACGAGCACCGGGACGACGTCACCAGGCTCGTCGACGATCTGCGCAGCGCCGGTAAAGCCCGCAGCGACCGGCACGCCGCCGACATCGCCCGCCTCGGGGAGTCGCACGCCGCATCGGCGGGCGAACACGCCGCCGACATCGGCCACCTCGGGGAGTCGCTCGCCGCCTTGGCGGGCGAACACGCCGCCGGCATGACCCGGCTCGATGGCGTCCACATCGAGACGGCGGACCTGGCCCGGCGGCTCGACGGTTCGGTGACCACGGCCGAGGGGGAGATCGCCCGCCTCGCAGGATCGCTGGAGGCGATCACGGCCGAGCAGGCCGCCAACGTGGCGAGGCTCGACGAGGTGAGCGGCGAGATCGGCGACCTCGCTCGACGGCTCGACGAGTCGGTGAACGCCGTCCAGGTCGACCTCTCTCGACGGCTCGACGAGTCGGTGAGCGCCGTCCAGGTCGACCTCTCTCGACGGCTCGACGAGTCCGTCGGCGCCGCTGCGGTGGCCAACGCGGCGACCGCCGAGCGCCTGGCCGATCTCACCGAGGGGCGTTCAGGTGACCGGGCGAAGTTCGTCGAACTCGACAAGCGGCTGGCCGCCATCGAGCGTTCGATGGCCGAGCGGACGGACTTCGCCGAGTCGTTGCACCTCGATCGCCTCGAAGAGCTGGAACGGATGCTCAGCGAGGTCAATCCCGACCATTTCGCCCCTCTCGCCGACCTGCGGACGATGCGAGCCGAACTCGACGCCCTCATGGCGCAGGAGTAGCCACTCTCCGTACTCACCACTTGATGAGACACTCATGAAGGCGAACGGCCTATTGCCGGACGACGACCCCGTCGGTACCGTCACGACCGACGCAGTGCGGCAGAGCGTCCCGGCGAGGAGACATGAGGTAGATGGCGACTTTTCGGTCGAAACCGGCTGGACAGTCTCGGGCCGTTGGTCTGCCGCGTCCCCCGCGTCAGCGGGCACGAGCGGTGGCGATACCCCGCACAAGGTTCAGCGCAAAGCTGCCGCGTCGCCGCCGAACGCGTTCGACCGCGACGTCGGCTTCCCGGCGCCGACGTTCGACGAACCGTTCCCGACGTCGAAGCCGACCGAGACGCCGACACTGTCTCCGCCTCCGACGTCGACACCGGCCCCGACAGCGACACCGGCCCCGACACTGTCTCCGACTCCGACTCCGACCTCGACTCCGGACCGGACCCCGACTCCGGCACCGGCACCGGCACCGGCACCGGCACCGACGCCCACCCCGACGCTCGCCAGTCGCCTGATCGCCGCCAAGCTCGTCACGCCCGCCCTGCTCGCCGACGTGATGGCGGCCGCCGGCCGTGACGATGACGCAGTGGGACGCGAGCTGCTCCGGCGCGGCGAGGTCCGCGCTCACGACCTCGCCCAGCTGCTCGCCGAGGTCCACGAGCTGGAGTTCATCGACCTCCGCCAGGTCGTCCCCGAACCGGCCACCGCCGCCCTGCTCGACGAACGCGTGGCCCGCAACCTCACAGCACTGCCGATCCGCCTCGGCGCCGACGGATCGCTGGTCGTGGTGGTGTCCTCGGTGGCTCCCGCCGCCCATGACGCCGTGCGTGCGGCCGTCGGCCGGCCCTGCTCCCTGGCCATCGCCGCCGACGACGACCTGCGGTCCGCCATCGACCGTGTCTTCCGGGCCGACGTCGAGATCGCCAGGCTGGCCTCGGCGTTCGACCCCGTCGACCAGCCTCGCGCCCACCGCGTCGACGTCGTCGACGACCGGGAGGACGCCCCCGTCGTCCAGATCGCCAACCGGCTGATCGCCCAGGGCCTGCGCGACCGGGCGTCCGATGTGCACCTCGAACCGCTCGATGACCGCCTCCGCGTCCGGTTCCGCGTCGATGGCACGCTCATCGACAGCGTCTCGCTGCCGCTCAGCGTGCACGCCGCCCTGGTCAGCCGGTTCAAGATCCAGGCGTCGATGAACATCGTCGAGCGACGCCGCCCGCAGGACGGGCAGTTCTCCACCGTGGTCGACGGGCGCCCGGTCGACGTGCGCGTGGCCACCGTGGCCACCGTGTTCGGTGAGAAGGTCGTCATGCGGCTGCTCGACAAGAGCCGATCGCACTACAGCCTGAGCGACCTCGGGATGCCGCACGACACCGCGGCGGAGTACTCCAAGCTGATCCATGCCCCGTTCGGGATGGTGATCTGCGCCGGCCCGACGGGCGCCGGCAAGACGACCACGCTGTACGCCACGTTGCAGGAGATCAACTCGACCGGCAAGAACGTGATGACGGTCGAGGACCCCGTCGAGTACATCTTCCCCGGCATCAACCAGATCCAGACCAACGAGCAGGCCGGGATCAACTTCGCCACCGGGCTCAAGGCGATCCTCCGCCAGGACCCGGACGTGATCCTCGTCGGCGAGATCCGCGATGCCGACACCGCCCGGATCGCCATCCAGTCGGCCCTCACCGGCCACTTCGTGCTGTCGTCGTTGCACGGCACCGATGCCGTGGCCGCCCTCCACCGCTTCCTCGACATGGGGATCGAGTCGTTCCTCATCGCCTCCTCGGTCGTCGGTGTCGTCGGCCAGCGGCTGCTGCGCCGCATCTGCGACGCCTGCAAGATCGAGTACACGCCCACACAGGAGGAGCTCGATCTCTTCACGCTCGAGACCGGGATCACCAAGACGACGTTCTTCCACGGCGCGGGCTGTGCGTTCTGCGCCGGCACCGGTTACCGCGACCGCATCGGCGTCTACGAACTGCTGCGGGTCACGCCCGAGATCCGCCGCCTCATCGTCGGCTGGGCGACGCAGGAGGAGCTTCGCCGCCTGGCCGTCAGCCAGGGGATGCGCCCCCTGGTCGTCGAGGCGCTGCAGCTCGTCGACGACGACGTCACGACCATCGCCGAGGTCATCCGCACCCTCTACGCCTCCTAGCCGAACGAGCCCCTATGCCCACCTTCACGTACACGGCCATCGACACCGCGGGAGCTACCGTCGAGGGCTCGACCAAGGCCGACACCGTCGGTGCGACGCGTGCGTGGCTGCACGAGAACAACCTCTACGCGATCTCGATCAACGAGCGCCACCGCAAGCTCCTCGACTTCGAGCTGACCGCCGCGAAGCTGCCCAAGCGCGAGCTGATGCACTTCAGCCGCCAGCTCGCCGTGTTCGTCAAGGCCGGCATCCCGATCATCGACTCGCTGCAGACGATCGCCGAGGAGGCGGGCGACAAGGTGCTCCGCCGGGTGATCGACGACATCGTCGACCAGCTCCGGGCCGGGTCGACGTTCACCGCAGCTGCCGCCGCCCACCCCGAGGCGTTTCCGCGGTTCTACATCGGGGTGCTCCGATCGGCGGAACTGACTGGTCACCTCGACGAGACGCTCGACAAGCTGGCCGACTACCTCGATCGGGAGATCGAGACCCGGGGCAAGGTCGTGGCGGCCCTCACCTACCCCTCGGTGGTCGCCGCACTGGCCGTCGTCACCGTGGTGATCCTCGCCGGTTTCGTGCTGCCCAAGTTCACGCCGCTGTTCGCCGAGCTGGGCACCGACCTCCCGCTGCCGACCCGGATGCTGCTCGGCGTCACCCGCCTGTTCACCGACCTGTGGTTCATCCCGGCCGGCATCGTCGCCGTGATCGCCGTCTTCGCCGCCTGGTTGCTGAAGTCCGAACGCGGGCGGCGCACCCGGGATCGGTTGCTGCTCAAGCTGCCGGCGGTCGGCGGCATCGTGCGCTATGCGATCCTCGAACGCTTCTGTCGCATCCTGGCGACGATGACCAGCGCCGGCGTGCCCCTCCCCGAGGCGATGGAGGTCACCACGGAGTCGACGAACAACGTCGTATTCAAGGAGGGCCTCGAGCAGGCTCGGGCGGCGATGGTCAGTGGCGCCGGACTCGCCCGTCCATTGATCGCCACCGGGCTCTTCCCCGGTGCGGCCCGCCAGATGTTCACGGTCGGAGAGGAGACCGGCACGCTCGACGAGCAGCTGGAGACGGCGGCGATCTACTTCGACCGCGAGCTCGAGATGCGCATCCGCCGGTTCGTCGGGTACTTCGAACCGGCGATGATCATCTTCGTCGGCCTGATCGTCGGTTTCGTCGCCGTCGCCCTCGTCTCGGCGATGTACGGCGTGCTCGACGGTTACCAGGACGTCCCCACGTGAGACGGACGGGCCCGACCCCTGGGGACTCGCCGCGCAGTGCCCCGCCGACTGCGGGCGCCTCGAACGACGCGGGCTCGACGTTGATCGAGGCGTTGGTCGCCATCGTGCTCGTCGGCCTGGCCGCCGCCGTCCACCCTCACGGCGATGACGACCACGATCCGGGCATCAGGGCAGCACCACGACCACGCCGGCGCGCAGAGCTGGCTGGTCAGCGCCGCCGACGTGCTGACCTCGCCCGGCACGGCCCGCGTCCCGTGCACGAGCAGCGAACCGACCGTCCGGGCCGCCTACGACGCCGCCGTCCAGGCGGTCACCGAGGGCCGCCCGGCGGGACAGGGCTGGGCCATCACGGTCGTCGAGCCCGTCGGGTTCTCGAACGGCGCCGGCTACGGCAGCTTGTGCTACGAGGACGTCGGCCTGACCACGCAGACGGTCACCATTCGCGTCGACCAGCTCCGCCTACGGCGTGGCCGAGCAGCTGACGGTGGTGAAGAACAGTGGCTGATCGTGCGCTGACAGGCCTCGGCAACGACCGCCGGCGTGACGCCGGCTTCACCCTGGTGGAGCTGTTGATCACGATCGTGATCACCGGGATCCTGGTCGCCGTGCTCGCCGGTGCGGTGTCGGTCGTCGTCAACCAGGAGTCGTCGACGAACGACCGCGTCACCGACGCCGCTGGTGCCCAACTCCTCGCCCTCTACTTCCCCCGCGACGTCTCCTCGGCACCTGTCGACGCCCGCCTCAGCGACCCGCTACTGCCCTCCGGATGCAGCGGTGCCAACGAGGACGGGTTCAACGTGCTCCAGATGACGTGGACCGAGTCCGCCGGTGGCGCCGCCACCACCTATCGGGCGGCCTATCGCCTGCGCAACAGCGGGGGTGTCGGTCAACTGGCCCGGATCAGCTGCAGCGGTGCCGGATCGCTCGGAGCGGCCGACGAGGTCGTCGTCGCCCGCAGCCTGGCCACCGTGCCCCCCGGCTGGACGGCCGGGAGCGCCCCGGCGGTGGTCAGCCCGTTGCCCAACCCGGCCACCGCCCAGGTCAGCCTCACCCTGACCGCCGCCTCGACCGCCGCGTACACCGCGCAGGGCTCGACCAACAACCCGGCGGCGACACTGCCGGCGACGACCGCAGCGACCCTGCCACCGCCTCCCGAGACCACGACGACGGCTCCGCCCGCATCGACGACGACCAACCCTCCCGGCCCGTGCGTGGTGACCGCCATCTCCGCCGTCGATCTCGACGGCGTCGCGCCCGACGATTCCTCGGTCCTGCGCTACGACAGCGGGCCGTTGAACAAATCGCTGGTCCACGCCGTGGTGATCACGGCGACGACCACCGGCAACTGCGTCAACCTGCGGATGCAGTACTTCCCGAAGAAGCCCACGCTCAGTCATCAAGCCCATCACTCAGCCGGTCACAGGCACCTGGCAGGGCACCATCGAGGCCGAACAGAGTGAGCAGTGGGACAACGGCCTGGTGAGCCAGACGATCTCCATCCTCCCAGCGACGGGGTCGACACCACTGCTCACCAACACCGCCGCCTTTACGGTGCAGACGACATGAGCGCGGCTCACCAGAAAGGGGCTGGCGACGATCGCGGGTCGACGATGCTGATCGCCCTCGTGCTCGTCGATCGTCCTCGGGTCGGTGGCCGCCGCCCTGGCCACGTACGCCACGGCCGGCCTGCGCCAGACCGTCGTCGTGCGCGACCGCGTCGAGCTGCGGGCAAGCGCCGAGGGCGGGATCCGCTACGGCATCGAGAAGCTCAAGCTCGACCAGACGCTGTGCAACTCGGCCGCCGCCGGCGGGGGCCCGGTGCCGGTGCCCGTCCCGCCGACGTGGAACGGCCGGACGGTCACGCTCACCTGCTCGGCGACCGCCGGGACGACGGCCAACGCCAACGCCTGGGCGATGATCGTCACAGGCATCGGGGTCGGACCGGGGATCCCTGCCCTGGCGTCCCTGGGCGCCAATAGCGACGACCCGAAGAAGATCACTGGTCCGCTCTACCTGGCGTTGCCGTCGAGCAACGACCTAAATGCCCCGGTCTCGTTGATCGACGGCGATCTCTGGTACCCGGATCTCACCTGTGTCGCGCCGACACCCCCGATCGATCGACAAGCTGACGATCACGCCGTCGCCCCCACGCGGCACGATCTGCACCACGCTCACCTGGGATCAGATCGCCCCGTCGCCGACGCTCCCACCGATCCCCACGGCCGTCGACCCGCCCGGGCGCAACGATCTCGACGGTCTGGCCAACTGCCGGGTGTTCTTCCCGGGCATCTACACCAAGCAACCGCAGCTCGACGACGAGAACTACTTCGTCAGCGGCGACTACTACTTCTCGAACGTCGGGGATTTCAACATCAAGCAGGCCGTCGTCATCGGAGGTCGGCCCGGGGGGGCGTCATTGGGCGAGACCCCTGCGGTCATGTCCGCGCCGAACTGCGCGAGTGCGTTGGCCAACCCGATCGTCGCCGCCGCCGAATCGGGCACCGGGGTCACCTGGGTTCTCGGGGGCAACAGCTCGATCTACATCGACGTGCAGGGCCAGCTCGAGCTCTTCCGTCGCAAGCAGGGGGCACATGTCGTCAGCCTCCTCACCGTCGAAGCGGCCACCGGCGGTTACGCCGTGAGCACGCTGACCACCACCGACGAGACCCCGGTGTTGGGCACCAACCCCGGCAACAGCAACGACGTGGTCGATCCACGGTATGGTCTACGCGCCCCGGGCCGGCCTGGAGTTCGGCAACGTGACGAACTCGGCCAACGGGCAGATGCAGGGCGGCCTCGTCGTCGGCAGGGTGGAGCTCCAGTCGAGCGCGTCGGCCAGCGGCCTCGTCCTCGGGCTGAACACCATCCCGGCGACTCCGCTCTACGTCCTCACCGCCACGGCGAAGGCGACCACCGGCGCCGACGTGAGCGTGAGAGCGGTCATCCAGATGGACGCCACGACCAAACAGATCGCCGTCAACTCGTGGCGGGTGCTGTAGCCGTCCTCGACGGTGCAGCCAGGCTCAACGGTGCAGCCAGGCGTCGATGATCGGCCGTCCGGCGACGATGGCGACCATCGCCCCGAGCGCCATGAACGGGCCGAAGGGGAGCGCCGTGCGCCTTCCTGCCCGACCTCCGACCATCATCGCCACACCGACGACCGCTCCGAGCAGGAAGCCGAGGAACAGGCCGACCGGCACGTGCGCCGGACCGATCCACCCGAGATGCAGACCGAGCAGCGCGGCGAGGCGGACGTCGCCGAAACCCATCGCATCCGGGCGCACGAAGTGGATGACGGCGAAGGCAGCGAAGGCGGTTGCCGCACCGAACGCCGCCCAAGCGAGCGGAACGAGATTCTGATCGACGATCGCGGCGACGACCATCGCGAGCAGGCCGAGCCCACCGGTCACCCAGATGATCCGGCGGGGCAGCTGCTGCGTCCGCAGGTCGATCAGCGAGAGGGCGACGAGCCCCGCCACGAGGACCAGGAACGCCGGTAGGACCGCCGTCCACCCGAGCCGGGCGCCTACTGCCCCGAAACCGGCCGCGGTGGCCAGCTCGGCCGCCGGCGCCTCCCAGCCGATCGCCGCGCCACACCCTCGGCACCGCCCGCGGAGCCCCAGCCAGGAGATCAGCGGGACCAGATCGACGAAGCCGAGCACACGACCACACGACGAGCACGCCGAGCGACCCCCGAGCGGGGACCTCCCAGCCGGGACCCGGTCGGCGACGACACCCATGTGGCTGCCCACCAACAGGCCCAACACGATCAACCCGCCGACGAGCACGCCGAGACGGTAGTCCCCCCGGTCTGATCGACGGGCGCGGGCGTCCCTGCCGAGCCGGGCGAGCGGGCATGGCGTACCGTTCACGGGCGTGAGGGATCTCGACGACCGCCTGGCCAGCCTGTTGACGACGGCCGGTGCGCTGCGCGCCTCGGACGTCCACCTGACGGTGGGCCTGGCGCCCGTCGTGCGCGTCGACGGCAACCTCGGCCATCCGGGCGATCTCCCCGTGCTGACCGAGGGCGACGTCGAGATGATGATCCGCAGCACCCTCGACGAACCGGGCTGGCAGACACTGGTCACCCAGCGGTCGTACGACTACTCGATGGCCACGCGCGGGTCCGGGCGATGGCGGGTCAACGCCTACTTCCACCGCACCGGGTTGGGCGCGGCGTTCCGGGCGATCAACGTCGAGTTGCCGACGCTCGAGCAGATCGGCGCTCCGCCCGCCCTCGACCGGCTGGTCGCTGCGCCGTGGGGCCTCGTGCTGTCGGTGGGCCCCACCGGTTCGGGCAAGACGGTCACCCAGGCGGCGATGATCAACCGGATCAACGACACCCGGCCCTGCCACGTGCTCACCCTCGAGGACCCGATCGAGTACCTCCACCCGCACAGGATGGCGATGGTCCACCAGCGCGAGGTCGGCACCGACGTCCACGACTTCCACGATGGCCTGCGCGCCGCGTTGCGCGAGGACCCCGACGTGATCCTCGTCGGCGAGATGCGCGACCTCGAATCCATCGCCCACACCCTCACCCTCGCCGAGACCGGTCACCTCGTCTTCGCCACCTTGCATGCCAACGACGCCGCCCAGGCCATCGACCGCATCGTCGACGTCTTCCCGGGTGACCGGCGCCAACTGATCCAGACCCAGCTGGCCGGCACGCTGCAGGGGGTCATCAGCCAACGCCTGGTGCCCGCCGTCGCCGGCGGGCGGGTCGCCGCGTTCGAGACCGCCGTGGTCAGCGACGCCATCGCCAACCTGATCCGCGAGGGCAAGACCCGTCAGATCCGCAACGTGATCTCCACCGGCGCAGGCGACGGGATGCAGACCCTCGAGCAGGCCCTGAGCGCGCTGGTCGCCGCCGGGACCGTGCGGTACGAGGACGCCTGCGCCGTCAGCCAGTTCCCGAAGGCGATCGACGTGCCGATGACGGGCGCACCGGGGTCGCCGCCTCCACCCCTCGCACCCCCGACACCCGGCCGCTAGCCGGGACGCAACGGTGGCCCTCCGCCAGCAGCTCCCCTTCCGGCTGGTCGCCGCCGTCGTCCCCTGCCCGGCAGGCTGGCTCGTGGTGTCCGCCCGGCTGCAGGGTGTCACCCTGCTCCCCGAGCAGCCGATGGTCGTCGAACGGCTCGCCGATGCCATCGACTACCGCCCGACGTTCGAGGTCATCGTCCTCGGCGTCCCGGTGGGGCTGCCCGAGACGCCCGTCGGCGGGTACCGGGCCTGCGACCGCGAGGCCCGGCAACTACTCGGCTGGCCACGGCGGGCGACCGTGGCTCGAGTCCCCAGCCGGGCGGCACTGCACGCCGCATCGTTCGAGGCGGCCCTCGCCATCGAACCCTGGCTCACCCCCCTGGCGTACCGCCACTTCCCCTGGCTCCGCGAGGTCGAACAGGAGATCCAGCCCTACCACCAGCGCCGGGTGTTCTCCGGCCTTCCCGAGCTGAGCTACCACCTGCTGAACGGCGATGCCCCGCTGGCGACGTCCGGGCACTGGGCCGACGGCAACGTCGAGCGTCTCGCCCTGGCCAACCCCCGCTTCCCGGGGATCGATGCCATCGCCGGCTCGGCGTCACTCCCACCGGGCACCGATCGCCGCCTCGTCGCCGACGCAGCAAGCCTGCTGTGGACCGCTCGCCGCATCGCCGGGCACGTCGTCAGCCGCCTCCCCGAGATGCCCGAATGGGACGACACCGGCTTACGGATGGAACTCGTGCGCTGACAGCGGATGTAGCCGGCGCACAGGCGCCGGCTACATCCACGGTCCCGGGCTTCTCACCCGAGGCCGCCCACCTCAGGACGCGCGTGGCCTCAGGTGCAGGGCAGAACTGCGGTGACGACTCCCGTGACGTTGGTCAAGTTGTGCAGTGCGGATGGCGCCTTCAGCAGACCGGTGCTGACGAGCAGCGCTTCGGCGGCGGCATATGTCGGCTCCGTTCGGATAGGCGCCATTGATCGCCTTGTAGGATTCCGCCGCCGTCTCCATCGTCGACTTGTCGACCGCACAGGCATTGGTGTTCGCCCGACCCGTGTAATCCCGCCGACGGCGAACACGACGACCGCTGACAGGATGCCCAGGATCAGGACCACGATGAGCATCTCGATCAGGGTGAAACCCTTGTCCCGCTTCTGCCGTGTGGTCTCGACGACCTCTTGTTCTTGCATAACCATTCCCTCCAAAGGAATCAGGGACCGCCGTTGGTCGAATGTCCCGCTCGTACACCGCACTTGTCTCGCCGCGTCGACACGCCTGACGCGTCATTGACCATAACGGTGCGGACAGCGACCCTCCATAGGCCGATCGCACCCTGTGGACTCACCCAACGTCAAGGTCCATACCGATCGCACCTCTGCCCCGTCTGCGAATCGATCGAGGTTCACCACGTTCCGTGGTATCCACTGAGGTCGTGGCACGTTCAGCAGGTCGGCCGGGTCGTGGGTGCAGACTCAGAGCGCGTGTGGCGTCCGTTGCCCGCGGCTGCCCGCCGATGTCTTCTCGTGCCCGGCGACACCATGACGAGCATGTCGCCCGGTCATCCAGCGCGTCACCACCACCGCAACCGCGACCGGAAGCAGCCCGACGAGGAGCACTTCGTCGCGCGACAGCCCGTCGATGTTGGGTTGCAGGTCCTCCTCGGTCGCCCATCCGAACCAGAACTCGCTCACCAGGATGCCGACACCGAAGTAGACGGCCGATACCAGCGCCCACAGCCACTTCGGGGCGGACCGCCCGGAGAGCAGGTGGGCGAGAAGTCCGAAGCCGATCGACATCGCCGCGAGGTAGAGCAGTCCTCTCGATCCAAGGTCCCAATCCATCGCAGTCTCCTTCCCGGGCACTGCCTCGGACGAACGACGGTACGTGGCAATGCACCAGGTTCTCCCTGCTCAGCATGCTCCGCTCGCCCGCCGGCGGCCGCCAGGGGCGAAAGACCACACGTTCGGTGCGAAGGGATGAGTCCTCACGATGTTGTCGGTGGCGCCGGTGATCAGCAACCGGTGCCGGTCTCGTTGTCGGCCCAGATGGCGAAGCTTGCCGATGACGCTCAAGCCGGGCTTGCCGTGCTCCTGGTCGCCGATATCTGATGGCAATCACGCTCAGCTCGGTATCGCTCGCCGGCGGACAGGTTGCAGCACGACCAACGGTGTGGCACAATTGTGTCCATGACGACTGATTCGCTGCGAAACGTGAAGGACCGGTTTTCCGAATTCGTCGACCGCGTCGACCGCGAGCACGAACGGATCACCGTCACACGTAACGGGCGGCCGGCGGCGGTGCTGATCAGCCCCGACGATCTCGAGAGCCTCGAAGAAACCCTCGAACTCCTCGGCGACCACGCTGCGATCAGAGAACTCGTCGAAGCCGAGGCCGCCGTCGCTTCCGGCGACGTCATCCGGGGCGTCGACGCCGTCCGCTCGTTGCGGTCGTCGCCTACTCGATGACGGACACCGGCTACGAGCTCGTCGTCGCCCGACCCGCTGCACGGGCAATCGCCGAACATCTGCCTGAGGCGGTGAGTGCGGCGGTCATCGACTTCATCACCGGTGCACTCATCGAGAATCCCCACCGAGTCGGCCGGGAGCTACGTCGCGAGCTCTCGGGCATCTACAGCGCACGTCGCGGGAGCTATCGCGTGCTTTTCCGGATCGACCAGCGCCATCGGACGGTGACGGTCCTGCGCATAGATCACCGCGGTGACGTATACAGAACGCTCTAATCAGTCGGCTGTGGTGTTCTGCACCTGGTGTGCACCTGGAGGCTAGAACAGGGTCGCCGGCCCGTCGAACACACCAGGCGGAGGGGCGGCGAGGAACGGACCGCGCGCCGCGGCCACGGCGAAGCCATCGACCATGTCGTTCATCCGGTCGCCGGAATGACCCTTGACCCAGGTGAACGACACGTCGGCCCGGGAGCGCACGAGATCGATGAGCGGCTCCCAGAGATCGCGGTTGGCGACAGGCTGGCGTTGGGAGTTCTTCCAGCCACGGGCCAGCCAGCCCCGCCACCAGTGATCTCGGAAGCAGTTGACGACGTACGTGGAGTCCGACACCACCTCGACGGGCCCCTCGAGCACTCGCAGCGCCTCGAGTACGGCCTGCACCTCCATGCGCTGGTTGGTCGTGTGCGGCGCGCCGCCCGACCCCCACGGCGCGCCGGCCGGCGAGACCGCCCAGGCCCATCCCCCCGGGCCGGGATTCCCCTGGCAGGCACCATCGGTGTACACAACCATCTTCACGGGCTCTGACGGTATCGGCACCGCGTCGTGCGAGAATGGGTTCCTATGATTTTCGACGGCTTCGTCCATCAGCTGCCCGACACCGATCCGGGTGAGACGATCGAGTGGCTCGACAGCCTCGACGCGGTGATCGAGACCCACGGCAAGACGCGGGCGAGATTCCTGCTCTCGAAACTGCTCGAGCGGGCCCGCGAGGCGCAGGTGAGCTTCCCGGCGACCGTCTCGACGCCGTACGTCAACACCATTCCCCGGGAGAACGAGCCATGGTTCCCGGGCGACGAGTACCTCGAGCGGCGGATCCGCGCGTACATCCGTTGGAACGCAGCGGCGATGGTGGTCAACGCCAACAAACGGGCCGAGGGCATCGGCGGCCACCTGTCGACCTTCGCCAGCTCGGCCAGCCTGTACGAGATCGGCTTCAACCACTTCTTCAAGGGCAAGGAGGACGGCCAGGCCGGCGACCACATCCTCTTCCAGGGGCATGCCGCACCCGGCATCTACGCCCGTGCCTTTCTCGAGGGACGCCTGACCGAGGACGACCTCGACCACTTCCGCCGGGAGATCGGCCGGCCGGGCCGGGGTTTGTCGAGCTACCCCCACCCCCGTCTGATGCCGAACTTCTGGGAGTTCCCCACCGTCTCGATGGGCCTCGGACCGATCTCGGCGATCTACCAGGCGCGGTTCAACCGGTACCTGCTCAACCGGAAGATCGACGACACCAGCGGGTCGCGGGTCTGGGCGTTCCTCGGCGACGGCGAGTGCGACGAGCCCGAGTCGCTGGGCGCGCTGACGATGGCGTCGCGTGAACGGCTCGACAACCTCGTGTTCGTGGTCAACTGCAACCTGCAGCGACTCGACGGCCCGGTGCGCGGCAACGGCAAGATCATCCAGGAGCTCGAGGCGGTGTTCCGCGGCGCCGGCTGGAACGTGATCAAGGTCATCTGGGGCTCCAAGTGGGACGACATCATCGCCCGCGACAACGACGGCGCCCTGCTCAACAAGATGAACACCACGGTCGACGGCGAGTTCCAGCGGCTCACCCACGCCGACGGTCAGGTCATTCGGGAGGAGTTCTTCGGGCCCGACCCGCGGTTGCGCAAGATGGTCGAGCACCTCACCGACGAGGAACTGCGGGTCCTGCCCCGCGGCGGCCACGACTACCGCAAGCTGTATGCCGCCTACAAGGCGGCGATGGACAACCTCGGCTCGGGCGCCCCGACGGTCATCCTGGCCAAGACGGTCAAGGGGTGGACGCTCGGCCCCGAGATCGAGGCCCGCAACGCCACCCATCAGATCAAGAAGATGACCAAGGATCAGCTGATGGTGCTGCGCGACCGGCTGTACCTGCATGACGAGATCCCCGATGCGGCGCTCGACGGCGACGACGCTCCGTACTACCGACCGCCCGCCGATTCGGTGGAGTACCAGTACATGGTCGAGCGCCGCCGGGCACTGGCCGGGGCCGTGCCGACTCGCACCACACGGGTGCGCAAGGCGATGAACCTGCCCGGCGACGGGCCGTTCGCCGAGATCCTCGGCGGCTCCGGCAACCAGCCGGTGTCGACGACGACGGCGTTCACCCGCCTGCTGCGCAACCTGGCCCGCGACCCGCAGATCGGCGAGCGCATCGTGCCGATCATCCCCGACGAGGCCCGCACGTTCGGCATGGACGCGCTGTTCAAGGAGCTGCGGATCTACGCCTCGCAGGGCCAGAAGTACCGGCCGATCGACGCCAACCTGATGCTCTCCTACGCCGAGGCCACCGACGGTCAGATCCTCGAGGAGGGCATCACCGAGGCGGGGGCGATGTCGAGCTTCATCGCCGCAGGTACGAGCTACGCCCACCGCGGCGTGCCGATGGTGCCCTTCTACACCTTCTACTCGATGTTCGGGTTCCAGCGGGTCGGCGATCTCATCTGGCAGGCCGCCGACGCCCGCACGAGGGGGTTCCTCCTCGGCGCCACGGCCGGGCGCACCACGCTGATGGGTGAGGGTCTGCAGCACCAGGACGGTCACTCGCTCGTCCTCGCCTCGACCGTGCCCCCGTGCCAGGCGTACGACCCGGCCTTCGCCTACGAGACCGCGGTCATCGTGCAGCGCGGTCTCGAGCGGATGTACGGCGCCGAACCCGAGGACGTCTTCTACTACCTGACGCTGTACAACGAGAACACGCCGATGCCCGCCATCCCCGAGCGCGACGGGATCGGCGACGAGATCATGGGTGGGCTCTACCGGTGGGCCGCGGGCCCCGACGGGTCGACCCGACGGGCGACGATCGTCTTTTCCGGGTCGGCCCACCTGGCGGCGCGGGAGGCCGCCGAGATCCTCGCCCGGGACTACGACGTCGGCGCCGAGCTGTGGTCGGCCCCGTCGTACAAGATCCTGCGCGAGGAGGCCCTCGACGCAGAACGCTGGAACCGGCTGCATCCCGAGCAGCCGCCGCGCACACCGCGAGTCGCCCGGCTGCTCGCCGACGCCCCCGGGCCGGTCATCGCCGTCACCGACTTCATGAAGATCGTGCCCGAGCAGGTCGCCCGCTTCCTGCCCGGCAAGATGTTCATCCCCCTCGGCACCGACGGCATGGGCCGCTCCGACACCCGTGAGGCGCTGCGCCGGTTCTTCGAGGTCGACGCGCCGAGCATCGTGGTGGCCGTGCTCTCGGGCCTCGCCGCGCTCGGCGAGATCAAGACCGAGGTCGTCGCTCAGGCCATCGCCCGGCACGGGGTCGACCCCGAGGCCGACAACCCGTACCTCGTGTGAGCCGCGCCCCCACCGGGCGGGACTCGGCTTGGTGGGCCCGCCGGTTCGAGGAGGTCGCCGTCGTCCTGGCGACCGCCTGGGTCGCCCGGCCGTTCATCCGGCCGGGCCGTTACGTGACCGGCTTCGACACCGCGGTCTACAGCGGCCCCAACCTGCGTTTCACCCTGCAGGAACTGACCCACGGCCGGATTCCGCTGTGGAACGACACGATCTTCGGCGGTGCCCCCCACCTCGGCAACACCCAGACCGGGGCCCTCTACCTGCCCAAGCTGCTCGTCGCCGGGATGAACCTCAACCGGGCGATGAGCCTGCTCGTCGCCGCCCACCTGCTGCTCCTCGCCTGCGGGATGCTCGCCGTCATGCGCCGGCTCGGCTGCCGCCCGCCTGCCGGCTTCGTCGCCGCGTTCGCCGCGGTCGCCTGCGGAGCGGTGCTGACCCGCACGATCCAGTTCGAGCAGATCCTGGTCATCGCCTGGGCACCGGCGGTGATGGTCGCCATCCACGCCGTGCTGACCACGTCGCGGCCGTGGAGGGCGTCCGGCGTCGCCGCCCTGGTCTTCGCCGGTGCGGTGCTCGCCGGCCACCCGCAGATGACCTACCTCGTCGGGGCGATCGCCGCGGCGTGGACCGTCGGCGTCGGCGTGGCGGCACGGGCGCCGCGCCGTCTCGGTCATCTGGCGGCGGCCGGCCTCGCCGCCGGGCTGCTCCTCGGGCTGCAGTTGCTCGCCACGCGGGCGGCCACCGCTTCGAGCGCGATCACCGGCGGCCGGTCGCTCGACTCGTTGCGGCTCCCCGACCGTTCGATCCAGCCGGGACTGATGGCGCGTGTCCTGCTCGGCACCGTCGCCGACACCGATCCGGGCTACAACGCCGGGGCCTTCGAGACGGTGGGCTACGTGGGCGCCGCGGTGCTCGCCCTGGCCGTCGCCGGACTCGTCACGAACGCCCGGCGCGGTCCACGCCGGGCGGTCGCCCTGAGCACGGCCGCCCTGGCCGTCGTCTCGGCGGTCCTCGCCACCGGTTCGCGCACCGGCCTGTTCGATCTCCTCTACCACCACCTGCCGGGATTCGACCTGATGCGCGTCTCCGGGCGGTGGATCACGGTCACCGACCTGTCGCTGGCCGTGCTGGCCGGCCTGGGCATCGACGGGCTGCGTCGCCGTGAAGGTGGCCGTAGCAGCCTCCTCGCCATCGGCGCCGCCTCCCTGGCCACGGCGCTGCTGGCGCTCACCGGGCGGGTCTCGGTCGATGCGACGGCCGTGAGCGGTTGGTTGGTCGGCGCCGCACTGGTCGCCGCCGGCATCTGGCTGGCCACCGGCCCGACCACCGGCCCGACCCGCCGTCGGCGGGCGCCGGCCGGCGCGGCGTGGATCCTGCCGCTGCTCGGGGTCGGATTCGAGCTCGGGGTCGCCAACCGGCACTCGCTGAACCTCACCCTCGCCTCGGGCGCCAGCTTCACCAACTACACCTCGGCGCCGACGGAGTGGCTCAAGGGCCAGCCGGGCCTGGTGCTCGCCCTCACCGGCGACCGGATCGGCGACACGGCATACCTGTTGCCGACGTTGCGGCCGAATGCCAACACGCTCTACGGCATCCGCTCGATCGACGGCTACGACGGCGGGGTGCAGGTCTCCGAGCGCTGGCTGGCGATGGTCGGGTCGTTCAACGGCGCGGCCAACTTCGAGCTGACGATGCGCGCCCAGATGCCCGCGGTGCTCGAACCCTCGGCCCTCGCCCGCTACGGCGTGAGGTGGGTGATGATCGACACCGGGATGGCCCCCGACCGCCTGCCCGGCTGGCGGGGGCCGGTCGCCGCCGATCCCGTCGTCGAGGTGTTCGAGAACCCGGCATGGGTGGGCGAGGGCGTGCTGCGCCCCCCGGGGACCGCCGACGAGGTCGCCGTCGCGCTGCGCCGGCGGTCCCCGCGGGCGATCGACGCCGAGGTCTCGTCCGACCGGGCCGGACGGCTCGTCGTCTCGGCCCAGTGGGACGCCGGCTGGCGCGTGTCGGTCGACGGCCGGCCGGCGGCCATCGTCGCCGCCGACGGCTTCATGCTCGGTGTCGACCTGCCGGCGGGCGACCACCGGGTCCGGTTCAGGTACCGGCCGGGCTGGCTCGTACCCGGCGTGACCAGCATGTTGCTCGGCACGGCGGCCGTCGCCGCGATGCTCCTCGCCGATCGGCGCCGTGGCGGGCTCGGGTCAGGCCTTGCCACCGGTCATCCGCCGGACGAGCGGTTGCAGGCGCCGGACGCCGAGGCGCTGCCCGACCGGTGAGTAGGCGATGATGCAGAACAGCGCCTGGATGCCGTCGCGCCAGCCGATCTTCTTGCCCTCGGCATACGTCCGCCCGCTGTAGGAGATCCCCACCTCGAACACCCGCCACTCACCGGTGGCGATCTTGGCCGTGATCTCCGGTTCGATGCCGAACCGGTTCTCCTGCAGCTCGAAGCTGCGCAGCACCTCGACCCGGAACGCCTTGTAGCAGGTCTCCATGTCGGTCAGGTTGAGGTTGGTGAACATGTTCGACGCCGTGGTCAGGAAGCGGTTGCCGACCGAGTGCCAGTAGTAGAGCACCCGGTGGGGGCGCCCGCCGAGGAAGCGGGAGCCGTAGACGACGTCGGCCTGGCCGCTGAGCAGCGGTTCCATCAGCAGGCCGAACTCGGCCGGGTCGTACTCGAGGTCGGCGTCCTGGACGATCACGAACGGGCCGGCGGCCTCGGCGAACCCGCGGCGCAGCGCCGCGCCCTTGCCCTGGTTGTGGGGCTGCAGCAGCACCCGGACACGTGGATCGGACCACTCGGCGAGCAGCTCGCGGGTGCCGTCGGTCGAGCCGTCGTCGACGACGACGACCTCGGACGTGAACGGCGATTTGAGCACCGAGGCGATGACTTCGTTGATCGTCGCCCGCTCGTTGTAGCACGGGATGACGACGCTGAGGCAAGCAACCAATTCAATTCTCCAGGGGCGGCGGGACACCCCGATCGTAGTGAGTGGCGAGCCACCGACATGCCTCCGTCGCCGCCGACCGTCGGGATTACGCTGGCCGTGTGGCACTCTCCGGGACGCTGCACATCACCGGCGACGCCGATGCCGACGGCCTGCTCAACCATGACGGAACTGCCCTGCTGATCGGGATGCTCCTCGACCAACAGGTCCCGATGGAGTGGGCCTTCGCCGGTCCCGCCAAGCTGCTCGGCCGCCTCGGGCACCTCGATGCCCGGCGGATCGCGGCGATGGATCCCGCGGAGTTCGTCGCCGTGTGCTGCGCCAAGCCGGCGATCCACCGGTTCCCGGCGTCGATGGGCCGCCGGATCCACCAGCTGTGCGCCGCGCTCGTCGACGACTTCGGCGGCCGGGGTGAGAACGTCTGGGAAGGCGTGTCCACCGGCGACGAGCTGTACGGACGGCTGCGGAGCCTGCCCGGTTACGGCGAGGAGAAGGCGAGGATCTTCGTGGCGATCCTCGCCAAGCGGATGGGCGTGGGCCCCGAGGGGTGGTGCGAGGCGGCCGGCAAGTTCGGCGACGACGTGCCCCGCTCCGTGGCCGACATCCACTCCCCCGAGTCGCTCGCCCTGGTTCGTGAGTGGAAGCGGGCCCAGAAGGCGGCGAAGAGGGACAAGCAGGACAGACCCCTCTAGCGGCTACCCGGACCGCTGGGCGATGTGCAACATCTGCCCGGCCATCGGGCGATACGGCAACTTCAGGTAGAGCGGCACCAGCCGGCTGCCGCCACGCAGCCGGGACTTCATCGTCATCGGCAGGAACCGAGGCTCGACGTGGACCAAGTCGAATCCCTGGGCGACCAGCAGGTCCGACAGCGAGCGGTCGGTGAAGATCGTGCGGTGGGTGTAGTCGTCGAAGTACGTCTTCGCGGCGAGCCGGAAGTTCGGCTGGACGAGAACTATCCGCCCGCCGGGGCTGAGCACCCGGTGGACCTCTGCGAGACAGCGATCAACGACGTCGTGATCGAGATGCTCGAGGAAGTTGCTGGCAAAGACCACTTGGAACGATCCATCGGCGAACCGGGAGAGGTCGGTCGCGTCGCCGACGCACGCCTCGACATCGCCCGGGAGGAACTCGGGCAGTTGCGGGTTGTGGTCGAGCCCGACCCGTCGCCCGGTGGTCTTCACGCTGGCGATGAAGTCGCCATAGCCGCAGGCCAGGTCGAGCACCGCGGCGCTGCCGGGGATCCATTGCTGCAGGTAGGCCGTGACGTGGCCCCACACGGTAGCCCGCACGGGATCGAAGGCCAGGCGGGTCGAGAAGTACTTGGAGACGTCGTCAGCCATCGCGGCCGCAGTGTACCGAACGTGCCCGATCAGCGCGGCTTGTCGATGCCCCGCAAGCGTTCCCGCAGACACATCCGGATCATCCCGAGACCGAGCACGATGGTCTTGCGCAGATCGCCGGTGACCGAACTCTCCCCCACCCGCGGGAGGTAGCGCACCGGCACCTGGACGAGCGGCACACGGTGGCGGACGAGGTGGAGCAGCATCTCGAACCCGAACGCCGACTTGTCGTTGCGGAAGTCGGGTGAGATCAGATCGAGCGCCTCGCGGGTGATCACCCGGAAGGTGCAGCCGACGTCGGAGAGGTACGACGAGTTGAACAGCACCTCGGTGAGCTTGGCCACCGCCCAGTTACCCCACCGCAGGAACGGGCCCATGTTGGCGCCCGAGAAGATGAACGTCTGGACCGTGCGGGAACCGACGACGAACTGCGCGTCGGTGAGGAACGGCAGCAGCTTGAGCAGGTCGCTCGGGTCGAAGGTGCCGTCGGGCTCGCACACGCACACAAGGTCGAACGTCGACGTGTCCGCAAATCCGCGGCGGATCGCCGCCCCGTAGCCCTGGCGGCTTTCATACACCTCTCGGGCGCCGGTCGGAGCGACCGCCGGGGTGGTGTCGGGGTGGGCGTTGTTGTTGACGACGACGATCTCGTCGACGATGCCCAGCGCCTCGAACCCCTCGATGCAGGCCCGAATGCTTCCCGCCTCGTTGTACGTCGGCAGGATGACCGCCAACGTGCGATCGTGCCACATCAGGCGCTCGCTTTCGGCAGATAGACGATGAATCCGGCGACCTCGACCCGGTCGTAGTCCCCGACCGGCTGTAACAACGCGCCCGGGTTCTCGTCATAGGACAGGAATACGAACGCGACGTTCGCTGCCGGCGCGGCCTCGACCAACCGCTGGTAGTGCGGGTACCGGATCGGATATCCCGAAGTGACAGCGCTCGGGATTCGCGCGTCCGACATGTAGGTTACGGGGAGGACGGCCCAGTAGCTGCCGGCGATGTACCGCACCTCGTTCGCATCCAGGAAGTCGATCAAACCGGAGGTGGGCGCGTTCGGATCGCCGAAGTGTCGCCCGATGTTCCTCTGCTGATAGGGGACGACCAGCAGTCCCACCCAAGCGGCGATGACCCCCAGCGACGTCCAAGTCTCGAGACTCGGTCGCCGTTGGGCTACCCAACCGGCAATCTGCACGACACCGACGGCGAACGCCGGGAACAGCACGGCGGCGGGTACGACCCCGTACCGGCCATCGGTTACGAACCCGAGCGGCGAAAACAGTGCCATCGCCGGCCAGACTGCGACGAGACAGACGGCAACGAGTCGGCCACTTCGACTCGATCGAAACAGGCATCGCCCACCGATGAGAACGATACCGATAGCGACGAGGTACACAGAGACGCTCACGGGTTTCCCGAGTGTCCAACGAGACCCGGCCTGATCGAGAAGGCCAAGGTCGCGAGGAAGCAGACCGCTGAAGAACCGAGCGAGCCGCTGCAGATACGTTCCCCGGCTGTCGCCGACGACCTCGCCGCCCAATGATGGGAAGCCATGCCGTGCGTTCCAAACGATCCACGGCATGTTGACCAGCAGCGCGGCACCACCGGCGGGCGCCCACCAACGTCGCCAGTGGCGGCGATGGTACACCCCGACCACCACGCACGCCGGGCCGACGACGGCAAGGTACATCGGATGGGCGAACACGGCCAGTCCGACAAGACAACCGGCTACAGCGGACGATCTCGCGGACGGTACCTCCCGGCCGAGCACCGCACTGAGGCAGTAGAGGGAAGTGGCCACCAGCAGCAGCCCGCCCGAGTAGGCCAGGTACGCCCTGGTCGACAGCACCAACAAGGCACCGGGAACGAGCCACAACAGCGAACCGGCGACAACTCCGGCCACATCGCTGTGCACCCGAGAGGTCAAACGCCCGACGACCAGGCAGGCCACCGCCCACAGCGCCACTGGCAACAGTTTCAGCGGCGTCACGTGAGCACCGAACATCGCGACGATCGGGGCGAACAGGTAGCTCTCCAAGTTCGCGGTGTAGGCATTGCCGGGTATCACCACGTCGAAGCGACCATGGATCGCGTCGATCGCGCCGAGTCCGGTTACGGCCTCATCCGAGTTGAGCGTTCCCCAGGCCGTCGAAAGCACCCACCATCGGGTCAACAGGCCACAGACCACGACGGCCGCGATCGGCCATCGAGCGGGTCTCTTCACAGGGATCGAAGTGTACGCGGCGAGTCGACGTCCGATGCGGTTCCTCAAGTGCGGTACGAGACAAGCGGGACCGGATACCTGCGGTGCCCACTTGACGGTAGCTCGAGGTCGATAGAGTGAACCGCCGCCACGTGTGAGCCCAACTGGCCCCTACGTGCAGCAAGGGATCAGTCGACGTGTCAGGAAGCCAACCACAGCCTATGGGATCGTTGTCGAGCGAGGAGACCGCAGCGGAACGGCCGAACTATCGCTACTGGCAGGAGCGCGGTGGTGAGTGGGAGACGATCTACGACGATCGCAAGCACCACCTGGTCTACTACCATTTACAGGAGGCGATGGTCCTTGAGTACGTCGAGCGGACCGGCGCCTCCAGCGTTCTCGAGGTCGGTTGCGGAGTCGGCCGCCATCTGCGGAACCTGAGAAAGATCTGCGACACACACGGCTTCGATCAGAGCCCGTCGATGAACGCGGTCGTGCAGTCGTGGGCCGAACCCGATTGGTTCGAGAGCAACGTGCGTCTCGGCCAGCCCCGCACGCCGCTTCCGTACACCGACGATGCCTTCGATGTCTCGTTCACATCAGAGGTGCTGGTGCATGTGCACCCTGACGACATCGGTCCGCTACTGACCGAGATGATCAGAGTCTCTCGCTGGCAGGTGTTCCACATTGAGCCCTCGACGCCAGATCTGATCTCGTCCGACGACCACGACGGATGCTGGTGGCATGACCTTGCCGAGGTCTACGCCGCGCTCGGCTATCGATACGAGTACATGCCTCTGGGATTCAGCTCCCAGCGCCTCGGGCGGGTCGTATTGGACCCTGCCCAGGGCGGCGGCGACATACCCACGGCACTCCTCGACATCTACCGCGCCACCGAGGATCTGCTGCAGCCGACCATCGACCGACGTGTCGAACCGGCCGCGGTCGACGCCCTGCGTGCCGACCGCGATCGGCTGTGGACCGAGGTGGAGTCATGGTCAGCATACTCAGCCGAGCTGAAGTCCGCCGTTGAGGCGATCACCGCAGACCGTGATCGCCTGTGGACCGAGCTTCGCGCCTCCGTCGCGTTTGCGGATTCCCTGCACGCAGATCGCGATCGCCTGGCGATCGAAGTGCGCGACCGGGCGCGTTACGGCGAGGACCAAGCAGTCGAAGTCGCCCTGCTCACCCGCCAACTGGCGGAGGTCACCAACGAACTGGAGCGGATGCCCCAGCGGTACATGCGGCAACTCGCTCAGGCCAATCAGCACCTCGTCGCGCTACGACGCGCCAATGCCGCAATGCACACCGAGCTCATCCCGTGGCGTCGGCTGCGGAAGTGGGTCGAAGCCGGTCGATTGAGATCAGCGGTATCGCGACGAATCACCCGCCGTCTCATGGCGTCGTCCATGGCTCAGGCCCACACGACGCCGATCGGTCTACGCGTCGTCGACTCGGAGGACGGCGGGGTCGAGGTGTGGTTGCTCGACCTGATCGATGCGAACGGCGTGTCGGTCCCGCTCGACAGCCTCGATCGTCCTGCAGGGTGGGAGCTGACGACGAGTGATCGAAGCCACGGTGAGTGGGCCCTCGTCGGCACCCTCGGAGGAGCCGAACTCGAACTTCCCGCCAGCTACGCCGATTGCCGGCTTCACCTGCTCGGCCACTCCTGGAGCGCCGCACTTTCGATCCGGAACGGCGACAGCGAAGTCACGGTCCCCTTGACCTCCGAGGTGACGGTGTCGCATTGGCTACATCCGGATGGGCGCGAACCTGATCCGCTCCCAGGCGTACTCGGCGGCCTGATCACCGACCCCAGCGGCCGATGCAGCGAAGTCAGCCACGAGGAGTTCCTCGAAGCAGTGGCACACGCCCGGCCCCACGCCGTCGGCATCATCCACCCACAATGGCGCGGCATCCGATCGAGTATGCAGAACCTGCTCTCCTACTGTTGGCTGGTACCGGACGACGTCGTCGGCGATGAACTGACATCAGCCGTCCGCCGGATCGCCGAGGCAGGCGTGTCGGTACTGGTCACTGGCGGGTATCCGCCCTGTGTCCCCCACATCGCAGCAGTGACCAGAGAGTGTGGAATTCGGATGTTGGCGACCTGGCACGGCAGTTTCATGCAGTACGGCGAACCGGCCGAACATCATGCACTGCACCAACTGATCAACTTTGCTGAGACCGATCTCATCGAGAGAATAGGATTCGTCAAGGTGGGAATGGCAGAGGCGTTCCAGGCAATAGGTGTTCCTGCAGCTACGCTCTTCAACTATCTCCGCCAGACACCTCGGCCAGCAGCAAACCCCTCCAGCAATGTCACGACGCTTCGTATCGGCATCTGGTCGGTGGCGTCGATATGGCGGAAGATCCCCTATGCGATGCTCGCCGCATGCGCCAGCTTAGGGAAGCCCGTAACGGTCTATGCCAGCGGCGACGACCCACACTTGGCGCGCCTTGCCGAAGAGCTCGGCATCCAACTGCGCCTGGTCGGCTCAGCTGTTCCGCAAGATGAGATGGCGGATTGGTTGCGGCGAATGGATATCAATTTGTACGTCACCCTCAGCGAGTGTGCCCCGATGCTGCCGCTTGAGAGTCTCGCGGTCGGAGTTCCCTGTCTGTTCGGTCCGAACGCCCACTACTTCGACAACGATCGATATCTGCGTGACCGCCTGGTCGTCCCAGAGCCCGATCGACACGAACGCATCGCCGAGTCGATCCTCCGAGCGATCGATGAGCGAGAAGCGATACTGGAGCATTACCGAATGACTTTCTGGCCCGCCTACATCAGCGTCGCGGAACACGCCATGCAGGAGTTCCTCCAAGCCCCAGCTGGAGCAATCTGGTGAGAACGCTGATGCGGGACCTGGTCAGCCGGGCACCGCAGGTCATTCAACTTCCGATCCGGCAGCGGTCGCTGCTGCGCCAGCTCGCCCGACGCGACGTCGAAGTTCGGTACAAGGGTTCGCGGCTCGGAATCGTCTGGGCGATGATTACCCCACTCTTCCTGCTGGCCGTCTATACGTTCGTCTTCGGCACCATCTTCAAGGGCGACTGGCCTGGGCGGGCCGACGCCGGCGTGCTCGACAAAGCTGTCATCATCTTCACCGGGCTGGTCACGATGACGCTCTTCACCGAACCAGTGGTGCGGGCGAGCACCTGCATCATCAGCGTTCCGAACTTCGTGAAGAAGGTGGTTTTCCCACTCGAACTTATTCCGATGTCCTTGATCGGAGGCGCGTTGTTTCATTTCCTAGTGAGCCTCTCGATCCTCCTCGTCGGAGTGATCGTCATCCAGGGAATTCCACCGCTCACTGCTCTAGCACTACCGATCGTGATCCTACCGGTTGTTATCCTAAGTTTAGCGTTTTCGTGGTTTCTCGCCAGTCTCGGTGTGTTCATTCGCGATCTGACATACATCGTGCAACTATTGGTGCAAGTCTTGATGTTCATGACTCCGGTCTTCTACCCCGATCAGCTTGTACCAGCAGCGATGAGACCGATCGTCTTGAAGATCAACCCGATGGCGGCTGCGATCTACAATATGCGGCAGATTCTCATCTTCGGTGGTCCGGTAAACTGGCTTACGATCGTTGCTTGGATCGTGGTTTCATCGATTCTCGCTATTCTCTCGTTCATCTGGTTTCAACGGACGAAGCGAGCCTTTGCCGATGTCATCTGATTCGCAACCGCTCATTGAGATTCATGACGTTGTCAAGACTTTCGAGATCATCGACCGCCCTCGAACTCATCTTCGCAAGGCGTTGTTCGGTGGGGCCGCGCACCGAGGGCCCACGTTCACCGCCCTCCAGGGTGTTTCGTTCGAAGTCGGGAGAGGCGAATCGGTCGGAATCCTCGGGATGAATGGCTCGGGCAAGAGCACACTCCTGCAGATCATCGCCGGCACGATGGAACCGACATCCGGATCGGTTGCCGTTCGCGGTCGGGTCTCGGCGCTGCTGGAGCTCGGCTCGGGGTTCAACCCAGAGTTCTCCGGACGCGACAACGTCTACCTTGCCGCGTCGATTCTGGGTCTCGGCCGGGCGGAGATAGAAAGCCGTCTCGACGATATTCTGGGGTTCGCCGACATCGGGGAATTCATCGACCAACCGGTCAAGGTCTACTCGAGTGGCATGTACGCCCGTCTCGCCTTCTCCGTGGCGATCGCGGTCGATCCCGAGATTCTGATCGTCGACGAGATTCTGTCGGTTGGTGATATCGCCTTCCAGCAGCGGTGTGTCAGCCGAATGCGCAAGATGCGCGAGGCCGGTCTGACGCTGTTGTACGTCAGCCACTCGGTCGACAGCGTCAAGAGCGTGTGCCAGCGGGCGATATTGCTCGAGCGCGGCCGCAAGACGATGGACGGGATTGCCGAACGAACTGTCGATTACTACCTCGAACGCATGCGCAACAAGATGAACGAGGAGCGGATCACGTTACACGAACACGTCGAGGTTCCCGTGGAGTTGGCTCCGGCCGAGGCCGAAACTCCCCAAAGGCGCATCCTCGGAGCCATCGTCGAATCGGTGAGGGTGCTCGATGACACCGGGAGTGAGCAGTCGGCGTTCTTCTTCGCTGAGCACGTGACCGTCGAGGTCAGCATCCTCGCTCAAGTGGACAGCCCTGATCTGAGCGTCTCGTTCCTGGTGCGCGACGGCACCGGCATCGACATCACCGGTACGACGTCCTTCGAGGAGTGCGTCCGCATTCCGATGGTCCAGGCGGGCGGACGCGTCAGCGTCCGATTCAGATTCGAGAACGTGCTGCGCCACGGTGGTTACGGCGTGTCCGCCGCCGTGGTTCGGGTCCGCATGCGGGACCTCTCCGACGCCATTGCGCTGCATCAGATCGATGCCGCGGCCTCCTTTCAGTCGATCGGTAGAGACACGCGTCCGGTGCACTACAAGGTCTTCGTTCCCACGTCGGTCGAGGTCGTGACCCGGTGATCCCGGCGAGGCGGTTGTGTTTCGTCAGCTCCGAGTTTCCCGGCCTCACCCGAGGCGGCATTGGAGCATCGGTCGCAACGCTCGCCTCGGGGCTCGCCGGCAGGGGATGGCAAGTTGTCGTGCTGGCCAGCGGATTGGCCGCCGAGGAACTCGCTCGGCTGGGCCACACGATCCCCGACATCCCCGACGGCGTAGATCTCATCGGCGCATTCGATCCCCGCTTCGACGAGATCACCGAACCGGTCCCCGCGTGGGCGCACGGCCACGATCTCACCGCCATCGCAGTGCGCGCTTCGCTCTGCGTCGAGCATCTCGCCGGGCAGCAGCGCTTCGACCTCATCGAGGTCCACGACTACCAGGGACTCGGCTCACACCTTCTGAAACGGCGACGCCTACTCGGCGGGCCGCTGGCCGCAACTCCGATCGTGATTCGCCTGCACGGCACCGCCGAGATCTGTCTCGAGCACGAAGACGTGTCACTCGTGACCGCCGGTCATCGCCGATCGTTCCAGCTGGAGCGATACGCCCTTGCCCACGCCGACGCGATCGTTTGCGCGTCGGCCGACTACGGCCGGTGGTTCGCCCAGCGGTTCGACATCCAGCCGGATCGCCTCGTCGTCAGCCCGCTTCCGTTCGTTCCCGTCGAACTCCCTCCCGGCGAGGTGGCGCCCCATCCTCTGACGGTGACATTCGTCGGGAAGGTGCAACGACTGAAGGGCGTAGCGCGCTTCGTCGACGAGGCGGTGAGGGCGATGCGAACCTCGCGACCCGACCTTCGGGCCGTGGTCGTCGGCGGTGATTCCACCGATTTGCGCAACGGTGGCAGCCTGCTCGCCGGGATTCAGGCGCGGATTCCCCTCGACCTGCGGGCCAACTTCGAGTTCACCGGCCACGTGGATCGTTCGGTCCTTACGTCCATCCTGCGGCGATGCGACATGGTGGTGTTCCCCAATCACGTCGAGACGTTCTGCCTGGTGGCGTACGAACTGCTGTCGACCGGTCTCCCGTACGTCATGTCGGGTATTCCTGCGTTCGATTCCGTCGCCGCCGTGCGCGAGGAACTCGGCTTGACCACGGTTCGCTTCGGTGACGCCCCCGGATCCCTCGTCGAGGCCATCGAGAAGACCTCCGCGGCGTCAGGGAGATCCGACATCGACGTCGAGCTCCTTCGCTGGCGCGGTCTGGGCGCGTACGTGGAACTTGCAGACCGTGCGGTGCTGTCCCCACCGGACTCGTCTCCGAGCGACGACGATCCCCGAGTCACCGTGATCGTGCCCTACTACAACATGCAGGACTACGTCGAGGAGACTGTTGCCTCGTTGCTCCGCTGTGACTACGACGACCTCGAGGTCATCGTCGTCGACGACGGTTCATCCGACCCGGTCGCGGCGGCCGCCTTCGATTCCCTCGAGCGTCGGCTGGCGGCAGATCACCGATTCGTCTTCCTCCGCAAGCCGAACGGCGGTCTGGGGAGCGCGCGAAACGCGGGAATCGGTCGAGCGACCGGTGCCTACATCCTGCCCCTCGACAGCGACGACCTCATCGAACCAGCGATGATCACGACGCTGGTGCGGGCCCTACGACGAAACCCTGAACTCGACGTCGTGTCCTGCTACGTCAGGTTCTTCGAAGATTCCACCACGCTCGCTCCTGTCGACTTCGTGGTGCCCTACGACCTCGATCCACTCCTGATCGCGTTGGAGAACCGCGCCGGGGTCGCGTCGAGCATGTTCCGTCGAGAGGTCTTCGACGACCTCCGATACGACGAGTGGCTCTGGTCCTTCGAGGATTGGTCGATGTGGTGGTCGCTCGCCGCCGCTGGGCGGCGAGCCGAGGTGCTCCCCGAAGTGTTGTTCAACTACCGCCGACGGCACGGATCGATGGTCAAGGGTGTGACGCCTACCGCATGGGCGTCGTTGATCAATCACATCGCCAGCCGGCATCGGGCGCTGCTCGAACGCCACGCCGTGGACGTCTACACCCTGGTCATGAGCGCATTCGTGGAAACCCGGGCCGAGATGCATCGGCTGATGTCGGTCCAGCCCTCCACGCCCTCGGCGGTCTCAGAGGCGATCGTGTCCGAGGCACGATCGTTGCGTGAATCCCGCAGCTTCCACATCGGCATGACCATTCGGCGAACCGTGCGAAGGCTGATGAGGCCACTCGCCCATGGTGCTTGGCAGGTTCGCGTGAGAACAATCGACCGGGCCGCTATCGACTTCCTCGGCTCGAGATTCGGCGACGGTGGTGTCTACTCACTCGGTGGCATATGTCATGTCGTGAACTGCTCCACGACGGTTGACGAGGTCGAGGGCAATCGCATCCTGCGAAGCCAGAGCGGTGGAGCCAGCTTCTCGGTGAAAGCCGACGACGAGGTGGTCCACTTACGCTTCCGAGCCACAGCCGACAATGGTCAGATCGAAGTATGCGGGCCCGCGGGCAAGATCCGAGTTCCGGCCGGGACGGGAGAGGTCGTGGAGGTTCGGGTGGGGCGGGCATCGGCACCGGTGGTGACCCGGCCGACTTGAGTCGGTGCTCTCCACGACTCGACTGCGCGCAACACCATCGACCCAACCGATCTCAAGTCGACCGACGTCGCGGGGAGTGCGATTCGCCTCACGCCCGACTCGGAGAATTCGATCGAGGTTCTGCTTTCGCCGACGCGCATCTCGAGCCAGCCCGGAGTGAACGTCTCGACGACCAATGTGGAACCTGATCGCGCCACGTGCAGAAGGCCGGACGTCAGCGGACGCACACCACCGTCAGCGTCATCCTCGGCCAGACCGGCGAATCTCGCCAAGCCGGAACGGCCGACGAGAAACCGTTCGAGACCGTGATACAACTGCGACAAATCCTCCGCCGTCACGCCGATCGGGGCGACGGCCGTCGAAAGCCTGATCAGCTGGGCAACGGATCGATGATCCGTGGACTCACCCCGATCGGACGCAGGTGAGATCAGGGTGAGCAGCGGGAGCGTCGTGCTCGCAGCGATCATCGGCGCAAGGTGATCTGCCCCGTCGACGACGCACCACAGACCGTCGGTGAGCCCGCTCGTCCGGTTGAGCTCCGTCAGGGTTGCCGTGATGTCCCCCGGACTGGCAGCGGCCTGCATCGGAACACGGTGCTCCCAGACACCGTCACGCAGATCAACCGTCACGTTCTCGGCGACGGCGTCGTGGACGAGCCGTCGAACCTGATGACCTCGTTCGGCCAGGCTCGCCAGCCCGCTTGGCAACGATGCCTCGCCTGATCCGACGAAGATGAACTTCGTCGGATCGAATCTCGGTCCCTCAAGAAACGGAACCGCGTCGGATCGCTCGCGCTCTACTGAGACGGTCGGCGCTGCCCCCTCCCGTACTTGCAGCCCGGCGGCGACGCCGTCTTCGATCGCGTGTTCAAAGCGACCCCGGGCGCCGTCGACTTCAACTGCGTCCAACAGCCCGGCATCGAGAGACCGTTGAAGATCGGCGGCGCAGAACTCGGCGTAGAGGACCGCATCAGCCAGCAACTCGTCCCGGGTGAGATCTGAGTGCTTGAAGGAGAAATACGTCTTGTTCTTGAGCACCGAGTACCAGTCGCGCACCACCCGCTGCTCTGTTCGGACGTCACTTGGCCGGTTCTTATGGTGGATCGCCCCGCGCTCCAGTTGGACGACCCGATATCCGCTGTCGGCCAGACGGACGCAAACGTCGACCTCATCGAGGTAGTACTCGTAGAACTCATCGAATCCGCCCACGACCGCCAGCGCCTGGCGTCGGTAGAGGGCATTGCCGCCCGGGGCGTAGGGAATCGACCACGACCCCGGGACGCTGCCCCAGGCACCATCGTTGGCGTGGTCGAGGTGTTGAGGTCGACCAAGTCGGCTGCAGCCCATGGCCACGTATTGGGGCCGCGCGCCTGTGTGGTCGAGTACCAGCCCGCCCACGGCACCCACTTCTGGATCGGTGACAATCGCCGTCGCCAGATCGGTGAGCCACGACGGTTCGGGGTACGCATCGTCATCGATGAACGCAATGAAGTCTCCGGCCGAGGCGCGAATGCCGACATTGCGGGCGACGCTGAGGTTCTTGACGCTCGTCCGACGAGTGCAGACCCGCGACTCCCACCGGTGAAGCACATCGTCGGTGTGGTCGGTCCCCGGTCCGGCGACAACCACAACTTCGAATGGCTCGTACTCCTGCAGCTCAAGAGCCCGCAGGAGGAGCTCGAGGCTGTCCGCCCGATCGATCGTGGCGACGACGACCGAGATGAGTGGGCCCGCCATCATGAGGGCCGAACGCCGCTCACGAGCATCTCCCATTCGTGCGGGCCCTGGATTGTCGACGCAGATACCTCGACAAATCCGGCCTCGGTGAGCAGGGCGGACCACGCCTCGCTCGAACGGGGGGCCCCATCGCGGTCCAGTCCGCTTCGGGCGGTCAAGTGACGGAACCCTTCGCTCGACACCGTGCCGGCCATCCAGGCTTCGACGAGTCGGGCAGCATCGAGGACTTGAATACTCAGTCGCCCGCCGGGAACCAGACGAGACCACCAAAGAGCGAGCGCGACATGCCTGATTTCCGAGACGTCGAGTTCACGAAGAGGCTCGACGACAACGAGTTCCTGGACCGACGAGCCGTAGAACGTCGAATCCACGGACCCAGTCGACTCGCGAGGAGGAACCGGCAACCCCGACAAGATGGCCGGCACCGCCGACGGGTCGCCACTGGCAAGCGCAAGAACCGCGGCTTCCAGGCGGTCGAAGCGACGCCCCAACTCATTCTGGCTCTGCGTGAGACGTCTGGCGGCGGCGCCGGTCGACGCGATGGCGTTCTCTGCCGCCGGCACGATCTGGCTCAGCCGTGCGACCTCGCTCGCCAGCTCGTGAACCCTGCCATCGACATGCCACGCCAGGTGATGGGCGGTGTCGATACGCCTATCGATCGGGTCGCGCTCTGCTCTCGAAGGACTCGTCGCTCGGGCGAGCTGCGACGCGCCCCTTCGGGCACCGCGTAGTATCCGAGCCATCGTCGACATCGTCGCTCCTTGGTGAATGCTCGGCGCGGCTGCAGCCACCCGATCCGGGACTGTCCCAGAGTAACGGCCTGGCCCGCCCAGATTCGAGACACCTCAAGGGAGTGACCACGAAAAGAGCGCCGATCCTGCCGCCATTGCGATGCGTCCTCCACTAGCGTGACGTCGATGTCCATTCTCGTAACCGGTGGGGCCGGCTACATCGGCTCGCACACGGTTCGTCAGCTCGTGAGCAGGGGCGAAACCGTCGTGGTCCTCGACTCGCTCGAGTTCGGCCATCGGGCGTCGATCGGCGCCGTTCCTCTCGTTGTGGGAACGACAGCCGATCGAGATCTCATCAGCTCCACGATTCGGGACCACGGCGTCGATGCGATCATCCACTTCGCCGCCTATAAGGCGGCCGGCGAGTCAATGGAACAGCCCGAACGATACTTCCGCAACAACGTCGCCGGAACTCTGACGCTGCTCGAGGCGGCTCACGCCGAAGGGGTGCGACACCTCGTGTTTTCCTCAACGTGTGCGGTGTACGGCACTCCGACACTCGTCCCGGTCGCCGAATCGGCCCCGTTGGGCCCCGAGAGTCCGTATGGCGAATCAAAACTGATGTGCGAGCAGATGCTGCGGTGGTGGGATGTGTGCCACGGGCTCCGATACGCCAGCCTCAGATACTTCAACGCGGCCGGGGCATCTCACGACGCGAGCATCGGGGAAGACTGGACCGTCAGCTTGAATCTGGTGCCCATCGTCATGAAGGCGATCCTGGAGCGGGGTCCGGCCTTGACGGTTTTCGGGACCGACTACCCGACACCCGACGGGACGGCGATTCGCGACTACATCCACGTCGACGATCTCGCAGACGCCCATCTGCGATCCCTGGATCGACTTCGCGGGGGCGCCGACAGCTTCGTTCTCAACCTTGGGACCGGCCAGGGCTCATCCGTCCAACAGGTGATCGATACGGCCGAAGCGGTGAGCGGGCACGTCGTGCCGCGCACGTATTCGGGCCGACGAATGGGTGACCCGGTATGCGTTTTCGCGGACAACCGGGCCGCCGTCAAGCTCCTCGGCTGGCGGCCGGAGTACGGCCTCGGCGACATCGTTGCATCCGCCTGGCGGTGGCATTCGACCCATCCCGATGGACTCGACGGCTCCCGACGCAACAATGCTGACTAGCGTTGCACCCACTGAGCCGGACCAACTCGATCCGCTTCCACCGCCGAAACGCAGCCCGGTCCAGGCGGCGCTTCGGTACATCATCCTCGTTTCGCTGAGCACTGTCGTCACGCTGGCGTTCTGGCCCGGGCATCTGTCGGGAGACTCGCTGAGTCAGATCGATTCAGTCAGGACCGGACACATCTCCGATTGGCACGCCGGGGTGCTCCTCGCCCTCTGGCGTCCCTTTTGGCGACTCGGGCTCGGGGTGACCGCCGTCTTCGCCGGCAGCGTGCTGGTGTTCGTCAGCGGTCTCTATGCGACGTTGCGATCCGTGCTTCGACCCTGGAGCGCCGTCGGATCCACCTGTCTGCTCGTCGGGTTGCCTCCCATCCTCGGCTGGCTCGGCTACTTCGGACGCGATCAATGGTTCGCCGGCCTACTCCTGGCGACGACTGGGTGTCTCTCACTGGCCGTCCGGGGAACTCGGCCGCCGACGCAGTGGTGCTGGCTTTCGGTCGCACTCATCGCCTTCGCGCTAGCGCTTGCCGCGCGCCAGAACGGGGCTGCGTTCGGCCTGTTCGTCGCGGTGGCGTGGACCGGCGTTGCCCTCGAAACGTCGGCGGGCACAGGCTGGTTACTCCGATGCTCGGAATCGAGACGATGGCGGTGGTTGGCGTCGGTCATCGGCCGTGGAGCGCTGCGTGCGGCGACCGCGGTGGTGATCGTATTCGGGATGTTGGCCATGCTCGGCGCGGCGCGCCGGGCCCTGGGCATCGAATCCAGCCATCCGGAACAGGCCGTCTACATCTACGATCTCGCCTCGCTGTCGATGCGCAGCGGGGAGAATCTGCTCCCGAGCGAGGTCTTTCCGTCCGGCCAGATGAGTGAGTTGCGGACCTACTACAACCGTTACAGCATCGATCCGTTGCTCTTCGGCCAAGATGCTCCCCTGACCTTTCCGGTCGCTGAGCCGACGGTGGTCAGACTTCGCAACCTGTGGCTACAGGCGATCCGTGAGCACCCGGTCGAGTACATGCGCGCCAAGTGGCAAATGTGGACCCGCCAGATCGGATGGTCCGGGGCGCCCTGGCAGGTGTACCACGCCGGCGTCGACCCGAACCCCTGGGGGTACAAGATCGCCCATCCTCGACTCAACCGCGCCGTCATCCATTATCTCGAACGGTTCGGGCCGCCTCGGCTCACCGGCGCAGGTCTGGAGCGGGTGTGGGTCTACTTCGTGCCACTCGGTGCGGGAGTCCTGCTCTATACCCGTTCGAAGCGGCCGGCGCATCGCATCATCGCCTGGCTATGTGTCGGCGCGTTCGCCCATGTGCTCTCGGTGTTCTTTGGAGCCATGGGAGTGCAGTACCGTTACAGCTACCCCGTGGTGATCGTCGCCGCGGTCGCGGCGGTGACACTTGTTGCGGACGGGCTACGGTTAGTCCGAACGCCGCGCCCGACACCAGGCCGCGGTTCGCGCCAGGGCGTCGGGGGTTCCGATGTCATGGAACCACCCGTTGACCTCGATGCCCGCTAGCTCCTCGGCAGCGACGAGACCGGACAGCGGGAGCGCGAGGTCGGCCGGCGATCCCGGAGTCAATTGACGAAAAGACTCCCGGGGCAGGATGAGAAGCCCGTAGTCGAGCCATTCGTGGGTGCCGGCAGCGTCGACCTTGGAGTACTCGGCGACGCGTCCGCTGCGCAGTGTCGTGTTGCTGGTCTGCTCACGATCCTGGTTGTGAACGACGGTCATCGCGGCCCGGCACGTCGATTCCCGCCACGCCCGCTCGACCTGCCTCATGTCGGCTTCAAGCAGTGTGTCCCCGTACGTCACCCAGAAGTGCTCCGGCAGCGCATCGATCACCCGAGCGATCGCTCCCGCAGTCCCGAGCAGGCGATCGCCGTCGACGAGGCACCGTAACGTCAGCCCGTCCGTCGGTCGCTGATCGAGGTGATCCTGAATCTGCTCCCCACCGTGGCCGATGAGCAAGATCGCCTCGGTGACGCCGTTGTCGATCAACTCATCAAGCTTCCAGTCGAGGAACGGGCGGCCGGCCACCTCGATGAGTGCTTTGGGCACGATCCCGCCGGTCACCGATCTGATTCTGGTTCCGAGTCCCCCGCGAGCACCACCGCCGAGAGGGTCACGACACGATGACCTGGGTTCCGTTGAACTCGATCGAGAAGGCGACCTCCGGCAAACCAAGCCCTCGCATCGCTTCACGGAGGCTCTCCTTGCGTTCGGCGTAGAACAGCAGAAATCCCCCTCCCCCGGCTCCGACGAGCTTGCCCCCGACGGCGCCCGCCGCCAAGCCGGCGCGGATCCACCCGTCCACAAGGCCGTGGAACTCCGATGGCGAACGACGGTACTTGATCTCCCACTGCTCGGTGAGCAGGCCGGCGAACTCGGAGAGGTCGCCGCTGCTGAGTGCGTCGAACGTCCGACGACCGGACCGCTTCGTTTCGTCGAGGTTCAGTGCCATCTCATGGCCGGCCTGACCAGCGGCGTCATCCGTGGCCCTCAGTTCGGCCGATGCGGATCGTCGGGTGCCGGTGTAGAAGAGCAGAAGGTTCTCATCAAGGCGTTCGCAGACGCGGGGCTCGGTCGGCAGGGCGACGACCGAGACGCTGTCATCGGGGTGAAACTCAAACGCCGTCAGCCCACCGATCGCGGCAATGTACTGATCCTGTTTGCCCACAGGTTCTCGCAGGCGCTCGATCTCGATGTGACACGCGATCTCGGCGACCTGGGCAGTCGGAACGTACTTGCGCTGGTACGCGAACAAGCCGCGCAGCAGGCCGACCCCGAAGGCGCCCGACGAGCCCAGTCCCGTTCCCGCCGGAATGTCCGCCATCGAAGAGATCTCGATACCGGGACCAACCCCGGTGTAGATCAGGGCCTCACGGATCAGAGGATGTTCGACATCAACCGGTCTTTCGACATTCTCGATCTTCGAGTACTTCAACAGCACCGATGGCTCGAAGTTCGGATGGACCGCTACGTACACGTAGCGATTGATCGCTGCGGCGACCAGAAATCCTCCGCCGTTGCTGCGGTAGTAGCTCGGCAGATCGGTGCCACCCCCGCCAAGGCTGATCCGCAGAGGAGTGCGTGTGATGATCATGATCCGTATGCCTCCTCGACGATGCGAAGTGTGGCGATGGCGTCGGCCAGCGAGGCCCCGATCGACGGCTCGCCCTGCAACTCTCGCTCGACATCCGCCATCTCATCCGACCATGATCGATCCCCTGGCGGCCATTGGGTGGTCGTGACCTGGGGCGGACCCATACCGGGACCCATTCGGTAGATCGTGCATGTGTCCGGGCCGTAGCTACCGCCGAGTCCGGTGAGCTCGATCTTGACCTCCCGGCAAGTGAGTTCGAGCGAGAAGAGATTCTTCCACTCGGTCCACGATGCGTGCAGCCATCCGTCTCCACCGCTGGCCAATCCGAGATGGAGGAAGGCGTTGTCCTCGACCGGCATCTCCCAGAACAAGGTGGACATCGCCGCGTACTTCAAGCTCGGCGGACCCGTGAGGTACCGGACCAGATCGATCAGGTGGACACCTTGGTCGAGCAGCTCTCCGCCGCCCGACCGTACGGGATCGGCCCGCCACTCGGTCTCATACCCGATTCGCCCACCGTGCCCATACCGACCGCGAACCATGATCACGGGACCGGCCTCCTCGCCGATGAGCAGCTCCCGGCTGGCCAGCACGCCGGGATGGAACCGATGGTTGAAACCCACTCGAACCACCGTCGAATTGAACTCCGCCATCACCGCCAGGGATTCCAGTTCAGCGGGTCGGCGTCCGCCGGGTTTCTCGATCAATACGTGGCAACCCCCCGATGCCGCCTCGAGGGCGAGTTCGGCCAGGAGGTCGTGAGTCGTGGCGACGATCACCAGGCCCCCCGGACCGGCCCTCTCGATGGCCTCGGTAGCCGACGAAGAAACCACTGCGGTTCCCGATCCGAGATCGGCCACCAGCCGAGAACGCCGGAAGTCGGGGTCGTACACCGCGGCAAGTTGCTGACTCGCGGTCAGCGCTCGAGCCCGCTTCTCTCCGATCAACCCACAACCGAGAATGGCGACCCGTCGGCTCATCGAACATCATCGAGGTCGAGCACCCACGGGTTTTCGATCATGAAGTCGACGGTACGTTCGACCGCCGAGCGGATGTCGTAGCGAGGTGACCAGCCCGTCGCCGTGATCCGAGCAGTATCCAGCCAGATGAAGGGGTTGTCACCGACCCATCCGCGGTCACCCCCGCTGAACTCCAATCGCGGCTCGAGACCCAGCTTCTCCGAAATCCAGCCTGCGGAGTCGACAACGGTGCAGTACTCGGCCACTCCGAGGTTGTAGATCTCGAAGCGCTCGGACTCGACGAGACGTTCGAGAATCGCCCGCGTGCAGTCGGTGACGTCGAGGTAGCTCTTTCGCTGCGCACCGTCGCCGAGGATCGCGAGTCGTGTGGGGTCGGCGCGCAGCTTTCGCACGAAGTCGATGACGTGGCCGTGGGTATAGCGCGGACCGAGGATCGAGACGAATCGGAACACCGTGATGTCGAGCAGGCCGGCTTCGGCATGCGCGGCCAGGAATCCTTCGGCCGCGGCCTTCGACGCTCCGTACAGCGACGTCTGTGTGGGAAACGGACAGTCCTCCCGCGTCGGGATGGTGACCGCCTCCCCGTACACGGAGCCGGTCGAACTGAAGAGCAGCCGGCGGCAGCCGACCTCTCGCATCGCTGCGCAGACGTTCAGAGTCGCGTGGAGGTTCTGTTCGAGGTCGCGACGCGGATGGTCCCAACCGAACCGCACATCGGCATTCGCGGCCAGGTGCACAACGGCGTCCGCTCCGTCGAGGTGTTCGGCCAACCGATCCGCGTCCGCGACGAGATCGGCTCGCACCATCTCGATGCGGTCGACGGCAGCTGCGAGGAACTCTGCTCGTCCGGTCGAGAAGTTGTCGATTGCCACGACTTCGTGACCGTTGGCGAGCAGTACGTCGACGAGGTTCGAGCCGATGAACCCGGCCGCACCAGTAACGACAACCCTCACCGAGCCACCGACTCCCACTTCGGCGTCGATGCGCACACGTCTGGATGAGTCACGACAAGGTGCCACACCACCGCTTGGAGGCCTTCGGACTGCGCGGTCACATTCGCAGGATCGCCGACGGGTACAATGACGGAGGCCGTCGCGATACGTCGCAGCATCCCGCCGTCGCGTCCCGCGATGCCCACGATCCTCGCCCCGACCTTCTTGGCCAACTGCATTGCCCGAACCAGATTGACGCTGATGCTGCGCTCCTCATCGCCGCCACCCACCGAGAAGACGAACAACGTGTCATCGGAGTTGAGCCGTGAGGCTCCCAGCCACGCCGCGTACGAGTCGGCCCATGAGTCGTCGTTGATCCGTGCGGTGAGCTCGCTGACGTTGTCGGTCACCGAGTACGACTCGATGCCGGCGAGCTTGCGAAAGTCACAGGCCGCGTGGCTTGCATGGCCAGCGCCACCACCAGATCCGCAGAAAAAGAGACGGCCGGCTCGCTCTCGAGTTCGAACGATCTCGCTAACTACCGCATCGACGTCCTCGACGGAGATACGGGCGAGGATTTCTTGCGTCTCGCGCAGGAACTGAGACGAAAACGTAGACGGCACTGGGCTCCTCGGGGTAAGTCCGGCTACCGATGCTAACCGGTCGCTACAGTCCACGGGGTGAACGAACAGCCGCAGGCACCGCGCAGCATCGCCGACCTATCCGTCAAGATCTTCGCCGACGGCGCCGACCTCGACGGCATTCGGGCGATGGCTGCGCTGCCCCACATTGCGGGATTCACGACCAATCCCACTCTGATGCGCAAGGCAGAGGTGGAGGACTACGAGCGCTTCAGCCGGGAGGTGATCGACATCGTTGGCGTCCGTCACCTTTCGCTCGAGGTCTTCTCCGACGAGTTCGACGAGATGGAGTCGCAGGCGCTGAAAATCGCCTCGTGGAGTCCGTCGGTCTTCGTCAAAATCCCGGTCACCGACACGCATGGGACGCCCAGCTACGAGCTGATTCGACGGCTGAGCAGTAGCGGGGTGCAGCTCAATGTGACAGCCCTGATGACGGTTTCGCAGGTCGACGATGTCGTCGATGCGCTCACCCCCGGGGCCAACGCTTGTGTCTCGTTGTTCGCCGGACGAGTTGCCGACACCGGACGAGACCCGCTCCCTGCGATCGTCGAATCGCTCGCGATCGTTCGCCGGCGAGCGAACACCGAACTGATCTGGGCCAGCCCACGCGAACTCCTGAACATCGTGCAAGCATCCAACGTAGGCTGCGACATCATCACCGTGACCAACGATCTCCTGGCCAAGCTCCCACTTCTCGGTCACGACTTGACGGAGTACTCGCTCGACACCGTGAAGATGTTCCGCCGCGATGCAGTCGCCGCCGGCTACTCCCTATGACGCCAGGAGCCTGTCCGGCATGCACCGCCGCCGAAACCGCACTTGTCGAAGCGCAGCGCTGGGATGGTGCCGACCTGCAGCGCTGCGGTCGTTGCCGGACGGAGTTCTTGTCACCTCAGCCGAGTGATCTTCGACTGACGGAGATCTATGGCGCCGGTTACTACGAGCCGTGGACCCATGAACGGCCGGAGATCGTCAGGGTCGCCAAGGAGAAGACGTTCGCTCCAGTACTCGAGGCCGGTGGGCTGACCGCCGGAGCTCGTCTGCTCGACGTCGGATGTGCAACCGGCGAATTTGCCGGTCTTGCCGTTCGCCGAGGGTGCGAGGTCTTCGGAGTCGATCTCAATCCACTCGCGATCGACCAGGCCAGGCAATCCGTTCCGAACGCGACCTTCCACTGTGGCACGCTGGCCGACTCTCCTTTCGACGGCGTCACCTTCGACGGAATCACGATGATCGACTTCATCGAACACGTCCGCGATCCTTATACCGAGATGCTGCACGCCCGTGACCGCCTAGCGCCTGGCGGCAAGATCATGATCTCCACCCCGCAGGCGAAGTCGGTCGCTCACCGTCTGTTGCGGCGGAGTTGGCCACAGTACCGCGAGGAGCACATCACGTACCTGTCCGAAGAAGGAGCGCGTACCCTGCTCGAACGCGTCGGCCTGCGAGTTTCGATCCTGCGTCCGACGACGAAGATGCTCACACTCAGCTATCTGTACGGGCAGGCGTTGGCCTACCCGCTGCCGGTCGTCACCCCCTTGCTCCGCCGAACCTGGCGATTCCTCCCGGTGCCGAAGCATCGGCCATTGCCGTTTCGCTTCGGAGAGATGACGATCGTCGCCGAGCGGGCATGAGGCGGACCCTGCCAGACGCGCTTGGCCTACGAGCCGACTTCGTGTGCGTGGTCTGCAACGCGCCGAACGCTCTACCCGCGGGCTCCGTCGCAGGACATCGTGATCAGCTTCCATACGACCTCGCCAGGTGCACGAACTGTGGGTTCGTCTTCGTTGTCCGCCCACGGACCGATTTCGATGCTTTGTACGACGAGGCCTACTACCGCGGCGAGGGTGGCGACCCGTGGGTCCGCTACGCCGACGAGCTGCAGCCTTCGACGATCCGACAGGATGAGTGGGAGGGAATCCGTCGGATAGTGCTCGATCTGTGCGACTCCTGTCGACCGCAACGATGGCTCGACTTCGGCTGCGGATATGGCGGCCTCGTCGACCATGTCACACGCCACGACTCGTCCATCGAGATCGTCGGCCATGATGGCGCCCATCCTGCGGGAGTCTGCCGAGACCGCGGGCTGTCAGTCCTCAGCCACGATGAGCTGGCATCGCAGCCGCCGTTCAACGTCATCACCGCGATCGAGGTTCTCGAGCATACGGTCGATCCCGTAGACACGCTGAGCCTCCTCGCCGGGCTGCTTGCTCCTGGAGGCCTGATCTTTCTCACCACCGGCAACGCTCAGCGGCATGTCGACAACTTCGAATCGTGGAGCTACGTGGCTCCAGAAGTGCACATCAGCTTCTTCGAGCCCCGCACGCTCAACCGGCTCTACTCCGACGCCGGACTCCAGTCGACCCCCGTTGGCTGGAGGCCGGGGATGCGTGAGGTCATCAAGTTCAAAGTACTGAAGTCACTCCATGTCTCGAATCGATCGGTTGTCCACCGCCTCGTTCCATGGTCGCTCGTCTGCCGTCTCGCCGACCGCCGAGAAGGAGTATCGGATCAGCCGGCCGCCCGGTTGGCGACCTCACCCTCCTGAGCGACCAACTCCGTCGCGCCGCGGTGTCGGATCTTGACGAACCGATACTTGAAAAGTGCGACCATCCACGTCAGCGGATCTCGGAAGACTCGAACCTTCTTCCCACCCGTGTAGTCGCGTGACCGATACCACACCGGCACCTCAATCGGTTTGTGGCCAAGACGCGCAAGCTTGCCCACGAGCTCCCAATCGAAGTCAAACCGATTCGCAGTGAACTCAATATCGACCACTACCTCGGCAGCCATTACTTTGTACATTGTGAACGGATCGCGTAACCGAGTTCCATAGACGACATTGAACATGAACGTGAACACCCAGTGAGCCACGTTCATGAGGCGGGCCATCAGATTCGCGTTGGCGAACTCGCGCATCGGCGTGCCGCGGACATGGCGAGAACCCAAGACGAATTCCGCTCTCCCCGCCACAATCGGCTCGACGAGGGCAGGATAATCATCAACGCGATACTCGAGGTCGCCGTCTTGGATGAGAACGATCTGACCGGTGACGTGCGTGAGCCCTTCGCGAACGGCGGCGCCTTTTCCGCGAGCTCTCGCTTGCAGAACGACCTTCACACGCGGATCGGTGGCGTACTGCATGACCAGATCTCGGGTGCCATCACTGCTGTTGCTTTCGACGATGATCAGTTCCAGCTGCAATGGCGCGAGATCGAAGGCAAGCAGCGAGTCGAGGACCTGCTCGACGGTAGCCGCCTCGTTGTACACGGGCATGACAACACTCAAACGACTCCGAGCGACCACAGGACCTCCACTTAGTCGGCCGTCGGAGCCTAGGCGACGACCGACTGCTGGCGAAGTATCCTCGTGACGGCCTCATGGAGCGTGGCGGCGACGTGGTCCGGTCTGAGTCTCGCCGGCGGCTCGCCCGCACTCGTCGGTGCCCAACTGAACGAATGCTCGATCAGAACGGTCCTGCAGCCGGCCGAACGCCCTGCCTGGATATCCACCCAACGGTCACCGACCATCCACGATCGCGACAACTCGATGTGGTGTCGCTCGGAAGCGGCGGTGAGCAAGCCACTTTGCGGTTTCTTGCATCTGCAATGGTCCGCCGTCGCATGCGGACAAACGAAGATGTGGTCGATCCGGAGATCGTCGAGCAGTCTCCTGTTGAACTCATGCAGCGTTTCGCTGGCCAGGTTTCTTGTTGCCAGGTCGGGTTGATTGGTCACAACGATGCACAGCCATCCAGCAGCCTTGAGCCCCGCGATGCTCTCCGCGACACCGTCATACAGCTCGAACTCCTCCTGCGTCCACGGCGCGCGGCCACCGGACTTCGTGGGAACTGAACGGTTGATCACTCCGTCCCGATCAAGGAAAACGGCTCGCCGACGCGTCACGTGTTCGACCGAAAAAGATCGTCGTCGATTCGGCGAAGTCGAAACAACGAACCCCCGGCAAATTCGCCCTCCTTCGCCATCAGCGTCATCGGGTCGTCCCATCGGGCGCTCAACAATGCTCCGGTGAGCCAGGCGGATTCATCGGCGAGAAGAAATCGAACGAGCCTCATTGCGTCTTCGGCCGGCACCGGTGCACTGCGATGAGTCACTGTCTGCTCATACAGCGATCGGCCGGCGACGATCGGGCCCGCTTCGAGAATGGCGTCCGTGAACCCGGAGTCGATCGCCCCTGGGGCGATCGCGTTGACTCGGATTCCGGTACCGGCGAGCTCAGCCGCCATCGACTCCGTGAGCCCGACGACGGCGTGCTTCGAAGCCACGTAGGCCCCCATTCCAGTTGCCGGGCGAGGTCCGCCCACCCCTCCGCCGGCGAGGTTGATGACCGCGCCGCGCCCGCGGGCCACCATTCCGGGAACGAGGGCGGCGCAGAACGCGACAGGACCGACGACATTCGTGGCAAACACGCGCGACCAGCTGCTTGGCCGCGCGCCGCACATCGGCCCGATCGGACCCAGCTCGGCGGCGTTGTTGATCAGCCCGAAGACCGGACCCACCGCGTCGACGTCTGCGGCGAAGCGCTCGATGGCGTCGAAGTCCGTCACGTCTACCGACCTGACAACTGCCGGAACGACCCCGGACACCGACGCACATTCCTCGGCGACCTTTGCGAGCTGATTGGCACTTCGCGCGCAGATCGCCAACCTCCACCCAGCCCGAGCTAGATCGATCGCGAACAAGCGGCCCAACCCCCGGCCCGCCCCGGTTACAACCACGACCCTGTCTCTAGTGTCCAACACAACCTTCCTCCGCCGTCGCCGGGCAGACGATCGCGACGGGGAACAAGCTTCACATGCCATCAGGCGCGGGCCCAAGCCGCCCCGTTCGACCGATGATCGGCTTCGGTGTTCTGGCCGCCAATGATTCGGAGCCCTGAGGGTGAGTCACACTTCCATGTAAAAGCTGGTCAAGACCGCGTGAGCGACCATTCGATAGCCCAGCTGATTCATGAACATGAACACGGGTGATCCCGCCAGATCGTCAAGGCGCAGGTCGATGTCCTCCACCATGACCAGGATCGGACGGAACGCCGTCCAGTCGTTTGACCTCAGCACCTCCAGATCGAGACCCTCCACGTCCACCGACATGAAGTCGATGGTCTGCCCCGCGGCCACGTCCGCGGCGAGTAATTCTCGGAGAGGCAGGACTTGCACCTCGATCACCGTAGGACGATCCAGTTCCTGACCGGCTGCGATGGCATCGGCGAAATCCGCGTCCAGGGTGTTGCTCGAGGCCCACTCGTAAAAGAAGTAAAGGTGACCAATCCGACGCTCGGCGCCGATCGCGCACTGGACGACGACGTCGTTCGGCCGGGCCGCACGTAGGCGATCGGCCATCCCGGGATTGGGCTCGACGTGAACACCGGTCCAGCCGAGGTCGCTGAAGTCCGCGGTATTCGACGCGACAGTCGGGTGAAACGCCCCCACGTCCACGAAGAAGCCCTGGTCCCGCCACTTGCCGAAGCGCTCGAGCAGAACCCGGGCGATGACGTCCTCCCCGTGGGACGAGTAGGTAGATCGGGCATCGTCGTGGATCTCGTGGGTCACGCCTTCTCGCTCTCGGCTCGGTGGTCGGCCTGAGGCTAACCGGCCGACCCCTCGGCGACCACTGGCGGACCTAGGGCCTGAAACCGAGCACCCATTGACGACCGGAGGTGACGCTAGGCTCCTTCGGCTCGGATCGACCGCTGCACAAGAGGGAGACTTCACATGCCGACGATTGAGGAGAACCTAGGTTGGGCGTTGGCGGAGGCTTGGACCGATCACGGCGAAGAATGGTCGAGTGGCTTCGGTGACAGCTTCCTCATGTGGCACGGGCTGATCATGCCGCGCATCGGGCGTCACCTTCCCGCCCGCGATGTGCTTGAGATCGCCTGTGGTCATGGGCGTTGCACACGGTTTCTCGCCACCCAATCCGGTTCGCTCACGGCAATCGACCTCGCGGACGACATCCTGCAAGCCGCTCAAGAGCGGCTTGCGGTGCTTACGAACGTCACCTTCACCAAGTCCGATGGTCAGTCGCTGCCGATGATCGCCGACAGCAGCCTCGATCTCGTATTCAGTTGGGACTCGCTCGTCCACGCCGAGGTGGACGCGGTCGATGGGTATCTGCGCGAACTGGCCCGTACGCTGAGGCCCGGCGGATTCGCCTTCCTCCATCACTCGAATCTCGGCGCCTACACCGACAGCGACGGCAATACCTCCGTCGAGTCGCAGCACTGGCGCGCGTCCTCGATGTCGGCGGCGCACGTGCGCCAGCAGTGCGAGTCCCTCGACCTCGTATGTGTCTCCCAGGAGTTGATCCCATGGGGAGGCGCGGAGTACATCGACTGCTTCTCGTCGTTCCGCCGACTCCGCGAGGGTGAAGTGCGGGCCGAGACACTCGTGCACGAGCACAGTGGCTTTCTCGCCGAGGCGGCCAATCTCCGTCGCATTCAGAGCCTGCAGGGCTGAGTTCCGCCGGAGAGGCTGCTGGGCGGTCACCGTCGATCCGTTGATTCCAGGCTCGGAACCCGTTCCGACGAGCCGACCCCGACTTCTCCTCCGGTCGGGCCGTCCACCGTTACGATCGGGACCGTGAAGCAGCTCATCAAGCGGATTCTCCCGTATCGGGTCGTTCGCCATGTCCAGATCCCGCAACGCCTCGATGAGATCCAACAGACGCTGGTGGAGCTGCGGGCGATACTCAACCAGCAGCACCATACGCTCCTGTCGCTGAACCATCAGATCATCTACGGTGGCCAGGCCGGCCTTCCACTGCTGATCGATCTCGCCGATCGAATCCGAGTCGATGCCGAGACCTCCATCGGGGCGATTCACGCGATCGAACGAATGACAACGGGAGGCGCCCAGCGAATCGAAGCCGCCATCGAACGCGTCGAAACGTGGTCGGCGGCGATGACAAGCCGGGAGTCGGATGCCTGACTCGTCCGACGCGACCATTGCGTTCGACATCCGCGCGGCGTTCGGGAGCAACGGTCGCCGAGGTATCGGCCGATACATTCGAGGACTCGCAAGAGCACTCGAACGACAGGACTGCCGAACGCTCTTTCTCGCCCCCCCTGATCGCTGCGACGCCGACAGCTCCGATGACCTCGGGGTCCCGCTCACGCCCCTGAGCGCGTCAACACTTCGCAGTCTGGCTGCTGGTTCGGTTGCCTACCTCGTTGGGTCGTTGTTCGAGATGCCCATCTCCGCCGACGTCGTCCCGACGTTGGTGACCAATCTCGGATGGCCGGTGGCCGCGGTGTGGTATGACGCGATCCCATACGCCGAGCCCGACCGATATCAAAGCACAGCCGCATTGCGAGCCTTCTACGACCAGCGAGCAGCACTCGCCCGTAGCTGCGACGGGCTGCTGGCGATCTCAAGATACGCAGCAGGTACGACCACCGACCTGCTCTCCTACCCCGCCCGGCGAGTCACCGTCGTCGGGACGGGGGTCGACGACTCTTTTGCGGCCGGGGAAACGGACGATCGAGTTCCCCAGATCGATGGCCTGAGCAGGCAGTTCGTCATCTGCGTCGGCGGCAACGACGCCCGCAAGAACGTCGGGACCCTTATCAACGCCTTCGCCCGACTGCCGGAGGAGGTGCGTCGGCAACATCAGCTGGTCGTCGTTGGCGCAATCGACGCTCAACTGCGCGAAACATGGTGCAGAGGAGCAGTCCGCGCTGCGGAGGCTGACGCCGTGTTGTTCACCGGGGACATCGATGATCACAGCTTGCGATGGTTGTATCGCCACGCAAGCTTGTCCGTCTTCCCTTCGCTGAGCGAAGGGTTCGGGCTCCCGGTCGCCGAGGCAGCCGCGTGTGGCTGTCCGACCATCACCTCGAATACCACATCGATTCCGGAGATCCTCGACCTGCCGGCCTCGACGTTCGATCCGTCCGATGCCGCGTCGATCGCCCAACGACTCCAGCTTGGCCTCACCGACCAGGTCTTCCGGAAGCAACTCAGCGAAGCGGGTGCTGCCGCCGCGGCTGCCTGGCAGTGGGAGCGAGTGGCCGACATCGTCACATCAACGATGATGGGTCTCGTCACGGCGCGACCGCGTCCTATCCGCCGGACCCGAATCGCCAGGATCGCCCTGGTCGGGCCCTTTGGCGGCTCCACGTCGGGAATCGGTGCCTACAACGAACGACTCCTTGCGCCACTCGATGAGCATGCCGAGGTCATGTGCTTTGTCGAGGACTTTGCCGGCGTCGGTGGGCTTGGCACCGACGGTCGAAGGTTCCCCGCCCGGGCCCTGGGGCGTCACATCGACCCAGGGCAGTTCGACCACGTGGTGTACACGCTCGGCAACAGTCCCTTTCACCTGACGTCGGTGCTTCAACTGATTCCCAGGATCGCTGGACATCTGTGGCTGCATGAAGCCCAACTGGTCGAGCTCCATCTCGGCGCAGCCCACTTGTTCAAGAATCAGACGTGGGGCGAGGAACACCTGACGAAGTTGATCAGGCTCGAAGCTGGCGACGACGCAGTGAGGGCCATACGGGGTGACCTCGGCTGGGACGGCATGCTCGATCTTGACCGCTATCGGCAGCGTGGCATTCGCCTGCTCCGATCGTCGCTGGTACATGCGCAGACGGTCATTGTCAGCTCCCAACTCGCCGCCGAGATCGTCAGCGGGCCGCCCGTCGCCTATCGGGGCGATCTGCTCGTGCTGCCGATCGCATTTCCCCAGGTCGACGAGAGTGCAACGTCGGCCGGAGAGACCTCGTCGAACTCGCCCGCTCGACGGGAGATCGCAGTCCTGGGATGGCTGAGCACGGCCAAGGGCATCGAGCGGGCCATCAGCCTGCTCGCAGCGGTCCGATCCAACCTCGACGCCCGAATGGTGTTCGTCGGTAAGGCGCTCGAAGGTGCAGACGAGGCGTTGTGCAGCGCTGCCCAGCGCTTCGGCGTCGCCGATGCAGTAGAAGTCACCGGCTTTCTTCCTCATGATCAGCTCCGCGACCGGCTGCGGGGCTGCCGTGTGGGGCTTCGTCTCGGTAGTCACAGCGACGGCGAGATGTCGGCGGCCGTCAACGAACTCGTTGCACTCGGCGTACCCACGGTGACCAACCTCGTTACGATGGGGGACTCCTCTCCCGGGTTGATCGTCCACCCCGCGGCGACCGACGCCGATCTGGCCAACCATGTCCGCATCCTCTTGGCCGACGACGCCGCATGGGAGCGCGCCCGCCTCGACGCCATCGTTCGCGCTCGAGCATGGGGATTCCCCGAAGTGGCCGCCTGCCTGATCGACTGGCTGATCAGGCATGGATGAGCACGACCATCTGGGACGGAGCGCTGCACCAGTGACCGAGCTGACCATCCTGATGCCGTGCCTCGACGAGGCCGAGACGCTGGCGACGTGCATCGACAAGGCCCGCCGGTGGCTCGACGGGCAGCGCGTCGACGGCGAGGTGTTGATTGCCGACAACGGCTCCACCGACGGCTCGCAGGCCATCGCCGCCGCACACGGCGCCCGTGTCGTCGACGTGCCGATCCGCGGGTACGGGGCAGCCCTCCAGGCCGGCATCGCCGCCGCTCACGGCACGTACGTGATCATGGGCGACGCCGACGACAGCTACGACTTCGCCGACCTCGGCGCCTTCCTCACCGAGCTGCGCCGCGGGGCTGACGTCGTGATGGGCAACCGGTTCAGAGGCGGCATCGAGCCCGGGGCGATGCCACCGTTGCACCGCTACCTCGGCAACCCGGTGCTCTCCTTCGTCGGCCGTCGCTTCTTCGGGATCAAGATCGGCGACTTCCACTGCGGACTGCGCGGCTTTCGCCGCGACCGCGTCGAGGGTCTCGGCCTGCGGGCCACCGGCATGGAGTTCGCCAGCGAGATGGTCGTGCGCGCCAGCCTCGCCGACCTGGACATCCGCGAAGTCCCCACCACGCTGCGTCCCGACGGACGAAGCCGTAAACCCCACCTGCGCACCTGGCACGACGGCTGGCGTCATCTCCGCTTCCTGCTCCTCTACAGCCCACGCTGGCTGTTCATGATCCCCGGGCTGATCCTGTTCATCGGCGGGTTGCTGGCCACCGCCGCGCTCACCGTCGGCGACGTCGCCGTCGGCGAGGTGACCTTCAGCGTCAACACCCTCGTCTACGCCGCCGCGGTCACGATCATCGGCTTCCAGGCTGTCACCTTCGCCCTGTTCACGAAGATCTATGCCATCGCCAAGGGTTTCCTGCCCCACGACACCCGGCTCGACCAGCTGGCCGGGCGCTTCCGACTCGAGCGGGGACTGGCCGCCGGCGCCCTCGTGCTCGTCGCCGGCCTGGCCATCGGGCTGATCTCGCTGCTCCGCTGGCGCAGCGAGGGCTTCGGCGAGCTCGACACGGCCCGCCAGCTCCGCGTGGTGATCCCGGCCGCACTGGGGCTGATCCTCGGCACGTCGACCGTGCTGGCCAGCTTCTTCCTCTCGATCCTCGGGATGGACAAGACGATCTCGATGAGCTGAGGCGGCGATCCGCCGCCACGACGTGGTCAGCCGACGGCCGTCCGCACGATGCCGTGAAGTCGCCGGGCGAACGCCTCACGGTCGAAGTCCCCGGCCCGCCGCCGGGCGGCGGCCGAGAGCTCGCTGCGGCGGGCGGGGTCGGCGATCAACTCCGCCGTCCGCTCGGCGAGATCCTCGAGCGTGCGCCAGTGCACGCCGTCGACACCGTCGTGCACGATCTCGGCGGGGCCGGCCGCCCCGAACACCACGGGAACGGCCCCGGCCGACATCGCCTCGACGACGGCGATGCCGAAGTGCTCGAAGCGGTCGGGATGCAGCTGCGGGTCCTCGCCGTAACCGCCCGCATGCCAGTAGAGGGCAGCCGTCGACACCAGTTCCTCGAGGACGCCGCCGGAGGCGTTGAGGTGCAGCTCGATCGGCAACCCGATCGCCGCCTTGCGGACATCGTTGAAGTACTCGCGGTTGGCGGTGTCGCAACCGCCGACGAGGTGCAGCTCCCAGCCCTCGGCCCGGCCCGAGCCGACCAGCGCCCGGAATGCCCGGACCATCTCGAGCTGCTTCTTGGAATGGCCGCGAACGCGCATCGAAGAAACGTCCGACCGAGACGATGGTCGGGCGTTTGTCGGCGCGGCCGACGATCGTGCGCACCGGTGGGTAGAGCAGCGCCGCATCGACGCCCCACAACCGCTCGATCCAGCCACAGGTGTACTCCGAGTTGCCGAGGACGACCGAGTAGCTCGCCAGGAAGCCCCGCGATCGCACCCGCCCGGCGAACTCGGCCCGGGCGGCGGCGACCCGGGCCGGCTGGACGGGGAGGCGGTCGATCGCCCGCACGGCCCGGCGGGCCACGGCCTGGCGGCGCCGCTCGGACCGGGAGGCCGGGGCCTCGGGGAAGTGGGCGTAGTAGAGCCCCGCCGGGGCCCGGTTGACTGCGCTGGACAGGTAGGTCGTGGTCACGAACAGGTCGTACCCGGCGCTCGCCTCGGAAGCGGCGGCGTCGTCGTCCACCCGTCGGTAGCCGGCGCGGCCGAGGTCGATGCCGAGCCGGGCGCGCATCGCCTCGACCGGCGGTTCGGTCGGGCCGAGCAGGTCGACGTCGTGGTCGGCGCTGAGCACCTCGGCGATGGCGCCGGCGACCTGCTCGCCACCGCCCATCGTCTGCCAGTACAGGTTGTAGACGCCGACCCTCATCCCCGACACCCTGCCTGGGCTGCGCCCAACGCCGGCTGCGCAGGTGAGCCGCGCCCCGCTGCTCCGCCGTCGGTCATGCCAGGGACTCCTTGGTCGTCTCCCAGGCCATCAGCGCTTCCCGGGAAGCCGTGGTGACGCCGGCCCGGCGGCGATCGGCGAGCATCGCCGGGGCCAGTTCGACCACACCCCACAGCGCTCGCAGTTTGGGGCGCAGCCGGCGAAGGTGGGGCCGGTGGAGGGTGAGCACCGGCCGCACCACGTCGATGACGACCGTCTCGACGACGATTCGCGCCTGCACGGCGAGCGCCCGCAGGGTCACCCGCCACGGGGCGTTCTTGATCAGCACGAGCAACCGGTTGCGCTCGGTGTGGAACTGGAACACCGGGGATCCGACGCCTCCCGACGAGGCGGCATGGCGATGGTTGACCACCGATCCGGGCACGTAGCGGTACCGCCAGCCGTGCAGCCGACCGCGCCACGCCAGGTCGGTGTCCTCGTAGTAGAGGAACAGCCGCTCGTCGAACCGCCCGACGTCGTCGAGGTAGGCGCGACGCAGCAGCACGGCACCCCCGCACCAGGCGAACACCTCGGCTGGCTCGTCGAACTGGCCGGTGTCGGCCTCGAGGAACCCGCGGTCACCGCCGAACCCGCCGGCGAACAGGTTGGAGCCGACGTTGTTGATCACCGCCACCGGCTCGGCAGCCAACGTCAGCGTGAACCAGCGGGGGGTGGCGTCGACGATCACATCGAGCCGGTCGACATCGGTGGACAGCGTCACGCGACGGCGTTCGAAACAGGTGAGGCGCAGGCTGACCTCGTTCGAACCGGCTCCGTCGGCCTCGATCCGCAGCGTGCCCCGGCGGCCGCACCACCAGGCGATCTCCTCGCCGAGACGGGTCTCGGGCGCCTCGGGGGCGTAGAAGCCCTCGTCCGACGACAGCCTCCCGTCGACCCGCTCGCCGTCGACGCGCACGGCCGTCACCCGCGCCCCGAGGCGGCGTCGGTCGGCGCGCCCCAGACCGACGGCGTCGGGGGCGACCAGGCGCACCTCGTGGAACCGTCCGGCGATCAGCATCTTCGACGATGCCGCCCCGAGCGTCGGGTCACCCTCGAGCGCCTCGACGAGCGGGGCCAGCCAGTCGGCCTCGACGGTCGCGTCGTTGTTGACCAGGGCGACGAAGTCGTAGTCGCCCACGGCGCACATTCCGAGGTTGCACCCGGCGGCGAAGCCGAGGTTCGACATCGGCTCGAGCACCCGCACGGCGGGCAGCTCGCGCTTGACGCGCTCGGCGATCCCGTCGATCGAGCCGTTGTCGACGAGCACGATCTCCATCCGGTCGGCCGGCCAACGCGTCGCCCGCAGGCTCTCCAGGCAGTCGATCGTCATCTCCCCGCCGTCGTAGTTGAGCACGACGACGCGGACGAACGGGGCGTTCACCGGACCTTGCGGAACCAGAACGATCCCCCGCAGTTCCGGGCCATGTCCGGGAAGCGGGCGACCATGGCACCCGGATCGAGGCTGTGGAGGAACACCGGCCACAAGATGATCTCGAACGTGTCGTTGTACTGCAGGAACGTGTGGAGCACGTACTGCTCGGTCCAGGAGCGACCCTCGTAGACCCACGGCGGGGGGTACTCGAAGTTGGGGAACACGTCGTGCAGGTGGACGATCACGCCCTCCGCCAGCACCGGGAGGATGTCGAAGAAGATCCTGTTGACGTCGCTGCCCGTGCGCGAGACGTGGGTGGAGTCGATGAACAGCACGTCACCCGCGCCGAGGCCGCGGAACACCTCGAGGTCGACGTCCTGCGTACCCACGGCGAGCACCTCGACCGAACCCCGGTCGGATTGGCGCAACAGCGACTCCAGCAGGTCGGCGTAGGGGTCGACGAAGGTCAGCGACATCGACCCGTCGAGGAACTTGTCACGTGCGTCGAGGGTGCATGCCGACGAGTAGCCGCAACCGAGTTCGACCAGGCGTCGCGGACGCAGGTGGCGCAGCATCGCGGTGAGGAACAGTCCGTCCCCGTCAGCGAACGACGGGTTGTCGGTCCAGTAGCGGTCGCCCCGGTCGCGTGCCTCGGGCTCGGTTCGGGCGAATTCGACATCGGCGGTGAGCAGCTCCAACTCGGCGAGCAGCGCGAGTTGGGCTTCGACGCGCAAGTCGACGCCGGGGACCACCGACTGGTCGCGTCCGAAGATCTGCGCCTCACGCGCCCGGATCTCGTCGAGGGGCGGGATCGGCGAGTAGAAGTGGCCGGGCGGGACCCACAGACCGGAGTCGGCATGGCGCGGACGTCGACCCTGCAGCTCGGTGAGCTCGGCGGTCAGTTGAGCGATGCGCCTCTCGTACGAGCCCACCACCGGGAGCCGGCGCGCCAGCGAACGCAACGTTCGGTTGTGACGGAAGCTCATCGGCGGGCGGATCTCCGGGGCGTCGGGCCACATCAGGCCACAGGGGGGCGAAGCTTAGCTGCGCGGCCGTCGCGAATCGCCGACCGGGTCCCGCTGGCCACCCGGGCCGAAGAACTCCGCCTTCTGGCGCTCGAGCCAGCCGAGCAGGATCGCCAGCGCACGCGGATCGTGACGCAGGCGGTGACCGGCCCCCGGGAGGATCCTCAGCGCCGCCGACCCATGAGCCTGGGCCAGTTGGCGGGCGTCGGAGACGGGCACCGATTCGTCGTCATCGCCATGGAGCACGAGCATCGGCCGAGGTGCGAACCTGGATGCGGCGTCGACGGGGCGGAAGCGGCGGAACTCCCGGCTCCACTCGTCGAAGTGGGGCGGGAATCTCGATCCCCGGATGGCTCCGAGCTCGCGGGCGTGCTCGAGCAGCCGGCGGGGCTGCGACGCCCAATCGTCGAAGTCGGCCCGGGCTCCGAGCAACGCCACCCCCGCACGCGGGGATCGTCGGCCCCCACGCAGGTGGCCAGCGAACCGCCGGTGTGCGTGCCGACGAGCCACAGCCCGTCGGGAGCCGCCTCGTCGCGCAAGTGGTCCATCGCCGCGCGCAGGTCGTCGACCCACCCCTGGAGGGAGAAGTCGCCTTCGCTGTCGCCACACCCCCGGAACGTGAACGTCATGGCGACGAAGCCCAGTTGATTGGCGATGCGATCGATGAGCTCCGGAAAGGTGCCCGCCGATCGGCGGGCGTCGAGCGGGCCGACAGGCAGGCCATGGCAGACGACGACCCCCGGGAGCGGACCCTTCAGGCCGGCCGGCCTGGCCAGGTAGCGGTGCAGCTCGAGGCCGTCGGAGCGGAACGACCCGTTCATACCGCCCGTCATCGTCGGGATGGTCAGGCCCTCGGCCGGCGGGCCCGGGGCGGGCGACGCCCGGCCACGGCGGGTCGGTACCCGCGGTTACGGGCCTCGGCCAGCGTGTCCGGCCCGAAGCACAACCCGACCTCGGCCCCGACGATCTCGTCGATCACCGCCTCGTCGGCCCACGAGTCGAGGTCGTAGACGAGTTGCGTCCGCTTGTCACCGAGGAACCGGGTGTGTTCGAAGCGCGTCGGCCGATCCATCGCCCAGATCATATTGCCCCTCACCGCCGGGTCCGCTTCCCGGCAACCGGACCCCCCGGACGCGAAACACGGGGGCGCTGGACGCCCCCGTGTTCACGACTGTAAGAGACCGAACACCCACGTATTCGCTCGATGGGACAAGTTCCGAGCAGGGTGTCCAGCGGAGGCTGGCGGGAATTCGCCAGGCAGTCCAGCCACCGGCCTAACGGCCAGCCACCTCCAGAGTCCCACGACATTTTCCGTTCAGCTGGACCACCTCCTTTCTCTGGTGCCACCAGTCAATCACATCCGCCGATGCCTGCCGAGTGATTTTCGCCGATCCGGTTTCAGGGTGGCGGAGGCAGCTCGGCGGCGGTCTCGGTGGCGTTCGGTCGGCCGAGTTGTCGGGGCTGCACCTCTTCGTCCTCGGCCGGCGGACCGATCGCCCCGATCTCGCCCAGGTAGGCCAGATGGCCGTCGACGATCGCCACCACGGCGACGTCGTCGACGTCGATGCCGTTCGTCTCGGCGACACCGATGAGGTAGCCGACTGCGTTGGTCTGTTCCATGACGACCGGGTGCTCGACGATGTCCTGACGCTGGTCGGCAGCATGATCGGGAACCAGCCCGCGGGCGTGCAGCCAGTTGAGGTGGGCGCGCATCAGCGCCCACAACTCCTCGACGGTGACCCGCTGCTGGACATCGGGGGGCAGGCAGGCGGCGACGTAGTCGACGGCCTGGGAGTCGAGGTAGACGGCGCGCGGGGCGATCGAGTCGAGCCGACGGGCCTCGCGCCCGATGGTCCCAGCGGCGACGGCGAAGATCAGGATCCCGACCACGAGCACGACGAGCACGGGCACCATGACGCCGCAGGCTAGACGGCCCCGGCCGTCGCCGCGTCCCGGCGGCCGGCGAGGGGTGCGCCGGCAGGCGCTAGATGCCGATGCGTTGGGCGAGGAGCTCGCGATGGTAGGTCGGGTCGCCGAAGAGCAGCTCCGAGGACTTGGCCCGCTTGAAGTACAGGTGGGCCGGATGCTCCCAGGTGAACCCGATGCCGCCGTGGATCTGGATGTTCTCGGCGGTGGCGTGGAAGTAGGCCTCCGAGCAGTAGGCCTTGGCCAGCGAGGCCACCGACGCCAGCTCGTCGTTCATCTCCGAGGCGCACCACATGCCGTAGTAGGCGGCCGACTTGGCCGACTCGACCTCGAGCAGCATGTCGGCGCACTTGTGCTTGATCGCCTGGAACGAGCCGATCGGGCGGCCGAACTGGACGCGGACCTTGGCGTACTCGACGGCCATGTCGAGCACCTTCTGCGCCCCGCCGACCTGCTCGGCGGCCAGGCCGATGGCGACGAGGTCGAGCACCTTGTCGAGCACGTTCCAGCCGTCGCCGTCGGTGCCGATGAGGGTGGCGGGCGTGTTGTCGAACTCGAGTCTGGCCTGCTTGCGGGTCTGGTCCATGGTGGCCAGCGCCGTGCGGGTGAGGCCGGCGGCGTCACCGGCGACCGTGAACAGCGAGACGCCGGCCGCCGTGCGGGCGGCGACGATGATCAGGTTGGCGGTGTGGCCGTCGAGCACGAACATCTTCGTGCCGGTCAACGTGTGGCCCCCGTCCGAGGAGGAGGCGGGCATCGTGATGCCGGCCTCGTCCCACTTGCCCGACGGCTCGGTGAAGGCCACGGTGGCGATCGTCTCGCCCGAGGCGATCCCGGGGAGGTGGGCCTGCTTGGCTGCCTCGTCACCGCAGTGGATCAGGGTGTTGGCGGCCAGCACGACCGTCGAGAAGAACGGGGCACACAGCAGGGAGCGGCCCATCTCCTCGAGCACGATGCCGAGCTCGACGTAGCTGTAGCCGGAGCCGCCGTACGCCTCGGGGATGTGCAGGCCCTGTAGACCCATCTGCTCGCCCATCTGCGACCACACGGCGGGATCGAAGCCCGCCTCGGTCTCCATCTGCTCGCGCACCGCGGTTTCGGGCGACTTGGCGTCGAGGAAGGAGCGGACGGTCTTGCGGAGCTCTTCCTGCTCCTCGGTGAAGGCGAAGTTCATGGGCGCCATTCTGTCGCCTGTCGGGGCACCTTCGCCACTCGGCATGTGTACACGCGCGTACACTTACCGGATGACCGAGATCGGGATCCGCGAGCTGCGCACCACCCTGGCCACCGTCGTGCGGCGCGCCGAGGCCGGGCAGCGGACCGTGGTGAGCGTCGGGGGGAGACCCGTCGCCCAGCTCGGGCCGCTCGACGCGCCCGGCCAGGGGGCGACCTTCGTCGATCTCGTCGCCCGCGGATGGATCCAACCGCCCCGGCGGACCACGCCCGGGCGGGATCCCGACCCACTGGCCGTCTGGCGCGGGGCGCGCCTCGACCGCCTGCTGGCCGAGATCCGCGGCTGACCGGTGACCGTCTACGTCGATGCCAGCGCGCTCGTCGCCCGACACATCGAAGGGCCCGGTCGGGCGGTCGCCCGGGCGGCGATGACCGCCGACGACCGCTGGTGCACCTCGGCGCTCGCCTTGATCGAGGCCCTCGTGCTCGTCGACCGGTTGACCGACGAACCGTCGGTGCGGGCCGAGCTCGAAGACCTGGTCCGGCTCGACTGGGACCGGTGCCACGTCGTCCCCGTCGACCAGCGCTGCCTCGACCGCGCCGGGGAGCTGGCCCGCACCCAGCCGCTGCGGCTGTCCGATGCCCTGCACCTCGCGGCGGCCGACCGCCTGCCCCGGCCCGTGCGGTTCCTGACCTTCGACCCCGGGCAGATTCCCGTCGCCCTCTCGCTCGACCTCGACGTCGTCTCGACCTGAGGCCGGCGTGGAGTGATTCCCCGGCGCGCGAACATGGGGCCATGCCCGCTCCGAACCCGCGATCCGAACGTCCCGACATGGCCGTCTACGGCGTGCCCCACGACCTCGACGGGGTGCTGCCGTGGTCGTGGGCCGAGGAACGGCTCGTCGCCTGCCGCAACTACTGGGTCGTCACCGCCGACGCCGAGGCACGCCCCCACGCCATGCCGGTGTGGGGGATCTGGGTGCCCGAGGAGCAGGTGTACCGCTTCTCGTGCGCGCCGACGGCCCGCAAGGCGCGCAACATCGCCGTCAATCCGCAGGTCTGCGTGGCGGTCGACAGCACCGTGGAGTGCGTGTCGGTCGAGGGCCGGGCGTCCCCGGTCGCCGACCACGAGATGCTCGTCGAGACGGCCCGGATCTACTGCGAGAAGTACTGGCCGCCGGACAAACGGGAGGAGATGGCCGCCTTCCTGATCGGCCACGCCGTGTTCGAGATCACGCCCGTGCGGGCGTTCGGGATCATCGAGACGGAGGAGGACTTCGCCCGGCGGGCGACCCGCTGGGTCTGGTGAGACCACGGGCCACGTGGTCACAGCGGCCGGCGGGTGCCAGACTGGATCGATGACGACGCTGCACTGGGCCGACAGCCGCCTCGAGATCCACCGACTCGTGGTCGGGTCGTTCGACAACAACGTGTTCGTGCTCCGCTGCCGGGAGACCGGCGAGGCGGTGCTGATCGACGCCGCCAACGAACACGACAAGCTGCTCGAACTGTGCCGCCGGCTCGGTGTGCGCCGGGTGCTCGAGACCCACGGACACTGGGACCACATCCAGGCCGTCCCGGCGATGCGCGAGGCCGGCTACGAGGTGGCCGTCACCCAGCGCGACGCCCCGATGCTCGGCGAGATGGGCTACGACGCGTTCATCGACGACGCCGAGGTGATCGAGGTCGGTCGGCTGCGGCTGCACGCCATCCACAATCCCGGGCACACCCCGGGGTCCGTCTCGTTCAAGGTCGAGGGTGCGCCACTGCTGTTCACCGGTGACACGCTGTTCCCGGGGGGCCCGGGGGCGACGCACTTCGAGGGCGGCGACTTCGCGGCGATCATCGACTCGATCGACAACAAGCTGTTCACCTTCCCGGCCGAGACGATCATCCTCCCCGGCCACGGCGTCGACTCGGCGATCGGCACCGAGCGCCCCCACCTGCAGGAGTGGATCGACCGGGGTAGCTGAGCGGGGCGGCGAGTGATGCGCTACGACGAGCGGCCGACCGACCCGACGCCGATCCACACCGGGCAACTGCCGGCCACCCCCGTGCGTGACCGCAACATCCCGGCCACGGCATGGGTCGAGGCCCCTGGGGAGCTGCTCGGCCTCGGCCAGGACCTGCCCGGGCGGCCGACCGCCGAGTTCAAACGCCGGATCGGTACCTGGCTGCTGTGGCGGGCCGGGCCCGCCGTCGACGCCGACGCCCGGTACTGGGCCGCGGACGCCTCCGACCTGGGCCGCCAGACCACCTTCCGCCTGTTCGAGGACGGCTCCGGCGTCGGAGTCGGGCCGTCGGGTGTCGAGCACCGGCGCTTCCGGGCCTGGAAGGAAGACCTGGCCGGCCGGCCCGCCGACCCCTCGGCCCCCGCCTCTGCCCGCTGAGCGCCACCCGTCGGTTGGACCCCGGCACGGGCGGGCGGCGGCGAGGGGAGGCCCGGCCCGCCCGCGGGCCGCGGCGCCCGCTACGGTCGCGCCGTGCCGATCGTCTCCATCAGCCAGGCGCTGTCGGTCAAGGCGGCCGAGGACCCCGATCGCCCGGCCGTGACGTGCGGCGGGCGCAGCGTGACCCGCGGTGAGCTCCACCGGCGCACCAACCGCCTGGCCCGCCAGTTCGCCGGACTCGGGGTCACCGCCGGCCGGTACGTGACGATCGCCCTGCCCAACTCCGTCGAGTTCTACGAGGCCGCCGTGGCGGCCTGGAAGCTCGGGGCGATCCCCCAGCCGGTCTCGCACCACCTGCCCGACCGGGAACGCCAGGCGATCGTCGAGCTGGCCGATCCGGCGCTGGTGATCGGCGCCGATCCGGCCGCCCATCCCGGCCACACCGTGCGGGCACAGCTCCCCGACGACGATCCGACGATCGACGACGGTGACCTCCCCGACGTGATCGCCCCCTCCTGGAAGGCCCCGACGTCGGGTGGCTCGACCGGGCGGCCCAAGTTGATCGTCGCCGGCGACCCCGGCGTGGTGGACCTGGGCCAGCCGACCAACGGCGTGCGTGTCGACGGGGTGGTCGCCGTTCCCGGCCCGCTGTACCACAACGCGCCGTTCGCCTTCTCGAGCCAGGCGCTCTTCCAGGGCAACCATGTCACCGTCCTGCCCAGGTTCGACGCCGAGGCGACCCTCGCCATGGTCGAACGCCACCGGGCCGACTGGATCCTGCTCGTGCCGACGATGATGCTGCGCATCTGGCGCCTCCCGGCCGAGGTGCGCGAGCGCTACGACCTGTCGTCGCTGGCCACGGTCTGGCACATGGCGGCGCCCTGCCCGCCCTGGCTCAAGCAGGCCTGGATCGACTGGCTCGGCGGCGAGAAGATCTGGGAGCTGTACGCCGGCACCGAGTCCCAGGCCGTCACCATCATCCGCGGCGACGAATGGCTGGCCCACCGGGGCTCGGTCGGACGCTGCCTCGTCGGCGAGATGCGGATCCTCGATCCCGAGACGTTCGCCGAGCTCACCCGCGGGACGGAGGGCGAGGTGTTCATGCGCTCCACCCGTGACCAACCGACGTACCGCTACCTGGGCGCCGAGGCGCGCTCCTCGCCCGACGGCTGGGAGAGCCTCGGCGACATGGGCCGGATCGACGAGGAGGGGTACGTCTACCTCGGCGACCGGCGGGCCGACATGATCCTCGCCGGCGGCGCCAACATCTACCCCGCCGAGGTCGAGGCGGCGATCGACGAGCATCCCGACGTCCGCTCGTGCGCCGTGATCGGTCTGCCCGACGACGACCTGGGCAGCCGGATCCACGCCATCGTGCAGGCCACCGGACCGATCGACGCCGACCGGCTCCGGACGTTCCTCGCCGAACGACTCGTGCGCTACAAGATCCCGCGCACCTTCGAGTTCGTCGACGAACCCGTGCGCGACGACGCCGGCAAGGTGCGCCGGTCGGCGCTCGGCGCGGCCCGGCGGACCGCCGGGCCGGGCTGATCGTTACGCGGGCCGCTCGATCTCGTAGAGCACCGGCCACCGTTTGCCGGTCACGTACAGCGCACCGCTGATCGCGTCGTAGGCGATCCCGTTGGCCACGGCGTCGCCATCGGCGGCCGTCGCTGCGGGCCGCAGCGACGCGGTGTCGATCCATTCGCGGACGATGCCGGTCGAGGGGTCGATGACGGCGATGTCCGGGCTGTGCCAGACGTTGGCGTAGATCAGCCCGTCGACGTGCTCGAGTTCGTTGAGCTCGTCGACGGCCACGCCGCCGTCGGTCACGGTGACCCGGTCGATCTCTGCGAAGGTGGTCGGGTCGAGCCGTCGCAGCTCGGGTGTCCCGTCGCTCATCACCAGGTGCTCGCCGTCGAAGGTCAGTCCCCAGCCCTCGCCCGGGTAGGTGAAGGTCGCCTCCGGCCGGAGGGTGGCCCGGTCGTAGACGTGGCCGATCCCCGAGGTCCAGGTGAGCTGCACCAGGCGGTCGCCGACCACGGCCAGGCCCTCGCCGAACTCCGTCGGAGCGAGCGCGCTCGACGCCTCGACGGCGCCGGTGGCCAGTGTCGTGCGGCGGACCTCGGAACGCCCCGTCCCCCGGTGCTCTCGAACATCTCCCCGTCGGCGATCACCAGGCCCTGGGTGAACGCCCCGGCGTCGTGTGGGAACGTGGCCAGCACCACCGCCGGACGGCGGGGCGCCGGGCCGGCGGCGGGATCCGACGAGCAGGAGACCAGCACGGTCAGGCACGCCCCGGCCAGGTGCAGTCCTCGGCGACGGTCCACCGGGGCAGTCTTGCAGCTCGGTTTCCGCCGGGCCGGGCACGGCGAGCCGGCCGGAGCGAGCCAGGCACGGTCAGCCAGGCGCAGGCAGGGGGGTGACGACGGGGCCGAGTCCGTGTTGAATGGTGCCGTGTTGAACGGTGACATGGCGTCGAGGATGGGAACGGGCGCCACCATGGTCCCGGCGCCCGAGTTGCTCGTTCCAGGGCGCGAGACGGCGATGGTCCACGCCGACGGGCGCCCGACGCGGCAGTTCCGGGCAGAGCTGCGCCGCATCCCGACGGCGCGCAACGCCGTCTCGGTCGCCGCGCTCTACGCCCAGACGATCGCCCTCCTGTGGTGCGCGGTGCGCTTCGGCCCGATCGCCGTCGTACCCGTGTTCCTGATGATCGGTCGGGCGCACGCCCAGTTCGCCTCGTTGATGCACGAGGCCGCCCATCGCCTGCTGTTCAGCCACCGCGGCGCCAACGACTGGGTGGGCCGTTGGCTCCTCGGGTATCCGGCCTGGACGTCGACCGACGCCTACCGGCGTGTGCACATGGCGCACCACCGCGACGAGTTCGGCCCGGACGAGCCCGACATCGCCCTCTACGCCGGCTATCCGATCCCGGCGGCCTCGATGCGCCGCAAGCTGGTGCGCGACCTGACCGGGCGTACCGGCCTGAAGCTGCTCAGGGGACAGCTCGCCGGGCTGCGATCCGACAACCCGCTCGTCCGTTCGACGCTGTGGAAGATCCTCGGGATCCAGGCCTTCCTGCTGGCCATCGCCGTCGCCAGCGGGCACTGGTGGGTCTATCCGCTGCTCTGGGTCGCCCCGTACCTGACCGTCTGGCGGGTGATCAACCGGCTGCGGTCGATCGCCGAGCACGGCGGGATGCAGCGCTCCAAGGACCGCCGGGCGACCACCCACGCCGTGCGCCAGCACCTCGTGGCCCGGTTCGCCATCGTGCCCTACCGCATCGGCTGGCACCTGGCCCACCACGTCGACAGCGGCATCCCGTTCCGCAACCTGCCCCGACTGCATCGGGCACTGTGCGACAGCGGTTACGTCACCGCGGCTCTCGAGTACCCCACCTACCGCGCCCTGTGGCGGCGGCTGCGCAGCGGCTGAGCGCCGGCACAGCGGCGTCCGAGTCCGCCGATCGCCTCATATCCGCCTGCCCCGCCGATGCCGGGCCGAGCACCAACTACGGTGATGCATCGTGGTCGGGCGAGCTGTATCCGTGAGAAGGCTTCGGCTGGAGGTGATCGTCGACGCCCAGACCCCGGCCGGCGACCAGGTTCGCGACGCAGTGGCCTCGGCAACGGCGCAGGCCGGCCCCAACGTCGAGGTGACGACGATGACCCGCCAGTCGGCGGCCCGGGCGTTCGCCCGACCCGATGTCGACGTCTACGTGCTCGTCTCGCCGGGCCACCGGCTGACCGCCGGTGCGCTGCTGACCATCGAGCGAACCTTCGACCACGACGCCGGCGCCGAGTTGATGTTCGGGCCCGAGGTGTCCAACCGGCCGTTCGTGGGGTGGTGTCCGGAGCGCCTTCGCTCGCACGACTACCTCGGCGGGGTGGTCGCCCTGCGCGCCCCGCTGGCCCACCGACTGATCGGTCTGGCGTCGCGTCGCTGCCCGTACCATCGCTGGGACCTCGTGCTGCGGGCCGCCGAGCTGGTCGCCAGGGCGGCGATCAGCGACCGGCCGCTGGCGACGCGCACCGGGCCGGCCGCCCTGCTCTCCGGGCCGGAGGCGGTCCGGCGGGGCCGCCAGGTGCTCCACGATCACCTCGTCCGATCCGGCGTCCACGCCCTCGCCGAGACGACCTCGTCGCCGGGCGTCTTCCGTGCCCGGCGGGTCCTGGCCACGGCGCCCGCAGTGAGCGTGCTGATCCCCTCGCCGGGCAGTGGCCACCGGTCGCCGGTCGAGCACCTGGCCGCCCTCGCCGCGGTGCTCGGCGGGGTCGCCGGCCACACCCTCGGCCGGCCGGTCGAGGTCATCGTGGTCACCGACGACGACCTGCCCTCCGCGGAACTGCGGGTGCTGGGCGAGTTGTGCGAGGGGACCGCCGACCTGCTCCCCGTCTGCCGTGCCGGGTCGAAGGTCGCCCGCCACGTCGACGTGGCCGCGGCGATCGCCCACGGCGAGGTGTTCGTCGTGGTCGACGACACGACGGTGGTGGACGGCGACCCCGATTGGATCGACACCCTCGTCGCCCTCGCCCTCGATCCGCTCATCGCCGTGGCCTGTGCGTCGGCAGGACGCAACCTCCCTCCCGGGGCGAGCCTCGATCCGCCGATCCAGACCGAGACTCCCTACCTGGCCACCGGCTGTGCCGCCCTGCGCCGCACGGTCTACGAGCACCTCGGCGGCCTGCCCGAGCGGCGTGGATCGACCGGACTGCAGCTCCCCCACGGCCTGACCTGCGTCTGGACGCCGTTCGTCCGGCTCCGCCGCCACCATGCCGGCCGCAGCATCCTCAGCCGCTGACGGCGGCCGGCACCGCCCCTCCGCCCCGCCCGTGCGGCGACATTTCGGGCCGGAGACATTTCCACTACGGCGATAGTGGTAATACACTGTTCGACCGTGCAGGAGACCTCGAGCGCCCGACCCGGTGACGTCACCACCCCCGAGCTGTTCCGCATCGCCGGGCTGCGCGCCCGGCCGGCGGGCACCGAGATCGACATCCTCAACGGGGTCGATCTCGTCGTCCATCCGGGTGAGGTGCACGCCCTGATGGGCCCGAACGGCTGCGGCAAGTCCACGCTCGCCGCCACGCTGCTGGCCAGCCCGGAGTACGAGGTCACCGGCGGCAGCCTCTTCTTCCAGGGGGACGAGATCACCGACTGGCCGACCGAGGTGCGGGCGAAGGCGGGCATGTTCCTCGGGTTCCAGTATCCCCAGGAGATCCCGGGTGTCTCGGTGATCCAGTTCCTCCGCCAGGCGCTCTCGGCCCGCAAGGGGATCGACCTGTCGGTCCTCGAGCTCCGCCTGGCGACGATGGAGTGGATGAAGCGACTGGGGATGGACTCCAGCTTCGTCGACCGCTACCTCAACGAGGGGTTCTCGGGCGGCGAGAAGAAGCGCAACGAGATCCTCCAGATGGCGATCCTCGAGCCGGAGCTGGCCATCCTCGACGAGACCGACTCGGGTCTCGATGTCGATGCGCTGCGCACGGTCTCGCACGGCATCCGCGAGATCAAGGCGGCCCGGCCCGGTCTCGGGATCGTGCTGATCACCCACTACCAGCGCCTCCTGCACGAGCTCGCCCCCGACCACGTGCACATCATGATCAACGGGCGGATCGTGCGTTCCGGCGGGATGGAGCTGGCCACGGAACTCGAGCGCGACGGCTACGAAGCCTTCCGGGAGCCGTGATGATCGACGTCGCCCGGGTGCAAGCCGACTTCCCGATCCTCGGCCGCCGCCTCAACGGCCACCGACTCGTCTACCTCGACTCGGCCAACAGCTCGCAGAAGCCGCGCCAGGTGATCGACGCGATGTCGCGGTTCATGGAGCAGAGCTACTCCCCGATCAACCGCAGCGCCTACCAGCTCGCCGTCGAGTCGACCGACGCCTACGAGGGTGCGCGCAGCAAGGTGCGCCGGTTCATCAACGCCCGCCACGACCGCGAGATCATCTTCACCAAGAACGCCACCGAGGCGCTCAACCTGGTGATGTACTCGTGGGGGCGGACCAACCTCGCCCGCGGCGACGTCGTCGTGCTCACGCTGATGGAGCACCACGCCAACATCGTGCCGTGGCAGATGCTCGTCGCCGAGCGCGGCATCGTCCTGCGCTGGGTGCCGCTCACCGCCGACGGTCAGCTCGACCTCACCGATCTGGAGCGGTTGCTCGACGGCGCCAAGGCCTTCTGCTTCACGGCGATGTCGAACGTGCTCGGCACGATCAACCCCGTCCGCCACCTCGCCGACGCCGCCCATGCCGCCGGGGCGATCGCCATCGTCGACGCCTGCCAGTTCGTGCCGCACAACATCACCGACGTGCAGGCGATGGACGCCGACTTCCTCTCGTTCTCCAGCCACAAGATGTGCGGCCCGAGCGGGATCGGGGTGCTCTGGGGTCGCGAGGCGTTGCTCGACTCGATGCCGCCGTTCCTCGGCGGCGGCAACATGATCGCCGACGTCCGTCTCGACGGATTCACCTGCGCCGAACTGCCGGCCAAGTTCGAGGCCGGGACCCCGCCGATCACCGAGGCGATCGGGTTGGGCGCGGCGATCGACTACCTCGACGGGCTGGGGATGGGCGCCATCCGCCAGCACGAGATGGAGATGGCCGGCAAGGCGATCGACACGCTCACCGAGCGCTTCGGCGACGAGATCACCATCCACGGCCCGACCAACCTCGAGGTCCGCGGCGCCACCCTCAGCTTCGCCTTCCGCGGCATCCACCCCCACGACCTCAGCCAGGTCCTCGACCAGGCCAACGTCTGCGTCCGCGCCGGCCACCACTGCGCCAAGCCGCTGATGCGGGTGCTCGGGGCGTCGGCAACGGCGAGGGCGAGTTTCTATCTCTACAACGACGAACGTGACATCGAGGCGCTCTGCGACGCCCTCGACGGCGCGTCGGACATCTTCAGCATGTAGGAGCAGCCGTGCCCGGACTCGAAGACCTCTACCGCGAGATCATCCTCGACCACTATCGCACCCCCCGCAACCGGGGCCAGTTGGAGACCCCGCCGGCGGTGATGGCCGAGGGCCACAACCCGCTGTGCGGCGACGAGATCCAGGTGTACGTGCTCGTCGGCGACGACGGGCTGATCGCCGATGTCAAGGTCTCCGGTCAGGGCTGCTCGATCAGCCAGAGCTCGGCCTCGATGATGACCCAGGCCGTCAAGGGCAAGCCGGTCGGCGAGGCGCGGCGCATCGTGCGCGCCTTCAAGGCGATGATGTCGCTCCCCGACGATGGTGCTGAGGGCGACGGCGCCGAGGTCGACCTCGGCGATCTGCAGGCGTTGCAGGGCGTGGTCAAGTTCCCGGTGCGGATCAAGTGCGCCACGCTCGCCTGGAACACGTTCACCCACTGCCTCGACCATCCCCACTGATCGCCCGTTCGGGCGGTGCACCGGCCGGGTCGCCGTACGACCCGGCTCAGGCCCGGCGGAGCACGGTGACGGTGCCGCCGCTGATCCGCACCAGGTCGGTCGGGGTGAGCGGGAACACGTCGTACCACGTGCCGGCTGCCGCCCACACCTCGTCGAACTGCAACAGGTCGGGATCGACGAACACGCGCAGGCTGGTCCGGTGCCCGAACGGCGGCACACCGCCGATCGGGAAGCCGGTGGTGTCGCGCACGACCTCGGCGTCGACCCGCGACGACTTCATCCCGCCCGCGGCTGCGGCCAACAGACGTTCGTCGAGTTGGTTGGCGCCGCTGACGTAGGCGAGCACCACCTCCCCATCGACGGCGAAGATGAGGCTCTTGACGATCTGGCCGACGTCGACACCGATCGCCGCCGCGGCATCCGCCGCCGTCTTGACCCCCTCGGGGAACCGGCGGGTCGTGATCTCGAGCCCAGCCGCGGTGGCGGCGTCCATCACTCGTCGAACATTGGCGTGCACGGCGGTCACAGGACGGCGATGTTAGCCGCTCGACGGATCATGCGACCCGGACTCGACGGCGACGAGCGCGTCGATCGCGGCGGCGACCCGCCGATCGAGCTCGGTGACCCGGCCACCGGCGGAATGCGTGGTCAGGGCGATGACGACCCGGTTCCACGAGTTCGACCAGTCGGGGTGGTGATCGTGGCGTTCGGCGATCATCGCCACCCGCGTCATGAAGGCGAACGCCTCGGAGAAATCGGCGAAGGCGAACTCGCGGTGCAGCGCGCCGTCCGATTCGCTCCACGTCGCGTCGCCTGGCCCGCTGCCGGTGTCCACGGGGTGGAGTCTGCCACGCCCGGCGACCCTCGGCGTCGCCCGGGCCGTACGGCGACCGCCTTCAGCGGCAGGGTCGTGTGGCGACTGCCCCCAGTGGCCGGATCGTGTGGCGACTGCCCGCGTTCGCAGATCGCACCTGGTGGCCTCGGCCGCGCCTAGGCTGACCGCAATCGAGCACCATTCTCAAGATCTGTCGCAGTGTCGGGCGTTCCGATTCACCGTCGCAGGATCCGGGGAACACACACGAGGAGCAGACATGCAGCATCCGACGAGGACGTCGATCACCCGCCGGCGGTTGTTCGGCATCGGTGCCGCAACCGGAGCGGCCGTTGCCACCGGCGGCACGGCCACGGCGTTCGCCGCCACCGGCCCCGACAGCGCTTCCGGGGCCACACCGTCGGATGCCGATGCGGCCCGCCCCAATGCGGTGACCCCGGCGCCCGTCACCGCCGGGGCGAGCGTCCTCGCCATCGGTTACACGGCGTTTGCCGCCGCCGGTACGGCGGCAGGCAACAGCATCCTGTTCGCCTTCCCGGCAAGCGTCGCCAATGCCGCCCCCAGCGGCTGGGTCCACGCCCCGATCCCGCTCCCGGCGGGCAGCCGGATCCTGCGCGTCGACGTCGTCGGCTACCGCGTCACGCCCGGCACCCAGACCTGGAACCTCTACAAGACGAACATGCAGTCCGCCGCCGGGATCACCACCGTCGGCACCGTGGTGACCAACAGCGCCACCGCCGAGGTCCAGGGGACGTTCGTGATCCCGACGCCGATCACCGTCGCCGTCGGCGACGCGATGCACATCGAACTCATTGGCGCCACCTTCGAGAGCCGCGCCGTCGGCGCCCTGGTGCAGTACCTGCCGGCGAGCGGCGGACTGACGACGATCAGCCCCAAGCGGGTGTACGACAGCCGGCGCGACCCGGCGGGCAAACTCGCCAAGGGGGCGACCCGGACGGTCAACGTGGCCACCGAGCTCGGCACGGCCAACGTCGTGGTCCCGCCCGGCGCCAAGGCGATCGCCTACAACCTGACGGTCACCGACACCGAGTCCGACTACGGGTTCCTCGCCCTCGTCCCGGGCGGCGACCCGACGGCTGGCGTCTCGTCGATCAACTGGGACAAGGTCAGGGCGACCCTGGCCAACGGGCTCGTCGTCGGCGTCAACTCGAACCGCGACGTGTCGGTGTTCTGCGACGGCATCGGCTCGACCAAGGCCCACTTCGTCATCGATGTGGCCGGATACTTCATCTAGGCGGGGACCCGAACCTCAACGAGCACCGCTCGGCGCGTGACGCTGAGTGCTTTCTGTAGGATCAGCCCCCGATTCATCTGCAGGAGGTACCGATGTCCGAGCGCCCTAACCGCCTGGGAATCACCCGCCGCCGTCTCTTCGGCGCCGGAGCCGGAGCCGGGGCAGCAGCGGCGCTGGGCGTCGCGCTCCCCGGTCGGGCCGAGGCCGCCGCGGAGCCGCAGCTTCCCCCCGACGGGCTCGGCGGGCTCCCCGCCGGGGCGGCGGCCGCACGGCCGATGGCCCTGCCCGCCGCACTCGTCGGAACGGCGATCGCCACGGTGACGAAGTTCGACTTCGTCGCCACCAGCCTCGGCTCTGGCAGCACCCTGCAGATCGACGAGGTGTCGGGCGGCGTGTTCAACTCGACCCTCGGTGGGGCGCTGCTCGCCCCGCTCGACCTCCCACCGATGTCCCGCCTCCGCCAGGTCGACGTCTACGGCTTCCGCAACGGCATCCAGAACTGGTATCTGCGCAAGGTCGACGTCACCGGCCTCGTGTCCACGGTGGCGAGCAACGCCGTCACCGCCAGCGGCGCCCTGCAGGTCACGTTCGATCGCCTCGACGAGCAGGTCGTGCCCGGGCAGCGCTACTACGTCGAGGTGACCCCCTCCTCACCGGCGTCCACGGCGCTGGGCGCCGTCTACCAGTACGTGACCGCCGGCACTGCGCTGGTGCTGTTCGGCGATCCCTCCGTGGCACCCGATCCGCTGCGCCCGAGCGGCCCGGTGCGCGTCTACGACAGCCGCAAGGACGTGCAACGGGGCAAGATCGCCATCGGTGAGAACCGCCTGATCAGCGTGGCGCAGGAGCTCGGCGCGCCCGACGGCGCCGGACGCAACAACGTCGTGCCCGTCGGGGCGCGGGCGATCTCGTACAACCTGACGATCACCGAGACCGAGACGAGCTACGGGTTCCTGACCGTCATCCCCGGCGGGCAGACCAACTTCGGCAACTCCTCGATCAACTGGGACAAGCCGAACACGACGATCGCCAACGGACTGATCGTCGGGCTCAACTCCCGCCGCGAGGTCGTCGTCCGCTGCGACGGCTTCCCGGCGACCCCCGTACGGACGCACTTCGTCATCGACGTGACGGGTTACTTCGTGTGACTCCGCCGACGCACCGCTAGCATCGGCTCCCAAGCGAAGGGGAGTATCCCACTTCCACGGCATCGTCAACACGGTTCGCCCGGTGCCTGGTCCCCGATCCGGGGAGGGAGAGACCTTCGGCCGATCAGACATCGACGCCGAAGGCCACCACCGTGTGCTCTACTCACGACAAGCCAACCGCATCCCGGGGCACCCACGCCCGGGGCCGTGGCGCCCGTGAGCACATGCGGAACAACCGCCCCGGCCGAGATGTTCACCACGACAGCGGTCGCCGTTGACAACGGCGGGCGACCGGAGGAGAACATGTTCAAGAACACGATGAAGACCACGGTGATGCTCGCCGGCCTCGGCGGGCTGATCGTGGCGGTCTCGGGCCTGATCGGCGGGCGCGCCGCCCTGCCGCTCGGCCTCGGGCTCGCCCTGGTGATGGTCGGCGGCTCGTACTGGTTCAGCGACAAGCTGGCCATCCGGTCGGCCAAGGCACAGATCGTCACCCGCGACCAGGCGCCCGAGTTCTACGACCTCGTCGCCTCCCTCGCCCAGCGGGCCGGCATGCCGATGCCCCGGGTGGCCATCTCGCCCTCGGAGCAGCCCAACGCCTTCGCCACGGGGCGCGGCCCCAATCACGCCGTCGTCTGCGCCACCCAGGGCCTGCTGCGCGCCATGCCGATCGACGAGATCGAGGGGGTGATGGCCCACGAACTGATGCACGTCAAGCACCGTGACATCCTCATCGGCTCGATCGCCGCGGCCATCGCCACCGGCATCTCGTTCATCGCCAACATGGCGATGTACGCCGGCATCTTCGGCGGCCACCGCGACGACGAGGACCGGCCCAATCCGATCGCCGTGATCGCCCTCGCCCTGCTCGCCCCGATCGCCGCCAGCCTGATGCAGATGGCGGTCTCGCGCTCGCGCGAGTTCGAGGCCGACCGCGGTGCGGCCGCGCTGCTCGGCAACGGCGATTCGCTCGCCCGCGCCCTGCAGCGGATCGAGGTGCTGGCAACGAACCGGCCGATGCAGGTCGCTCCCCAGCAGGCCTACGCCTACATCCACAACCCGCTGTCGGGACCGCAGCGTCGCAGCGGTGGACTGAACATGGCCAAGCTGTTCTCGACCCACCCGGCCACCGAGGAACGCATCCGCCGGCTGCGGTCGTACGCCGGCTGACCCGGCGCCGGGATCAGATCCTGAACAGGTCGTCGAGGCTGCTCCCGCCGGTGGCGGGGGCAGCCTCGGTCGCGTACCCGGCGTAGCCGGTGCGCTCGAGCTCGTCGGCCAGCTCGGGGCCGCCACTGGCGGCGATCCGCCCGCCGGCGAGCACGTGGACGACGTCGGGGCGCAACTCCTCGAGCAGGCGGCTGTAGTGGGTGATCACCAGCGCACCCATCCCCGCCGACGTCAGCGCCTCGACCCGGCGCGAGCAATCGCGCAGCGCGTCGATGTCGAGACCGGAGTCGAGCTCGTCGAGGATGGCGATCCGCGGTCGCAGCACGGCCAGCTGCAGGGTCTCGTTGCGTTTCTTCTCGCCACCGGACAGGTCGACGTTGACGGCCCGGTCGAGGAACTGCTCGTCGAATCCGATTGCCTCGGCCTCGGCGCTGACCTCGGCGTCGAGCGTCGCCGTGGGCCGGCCGCGGGCCACCAGCGCCTCGCGCAGCACGTCGCGCAGGTAGACGCCGGGGACCTCGATCGGGTACTGCATCACCAGGTGCAGGCCGCGAACCGCCCGCTCCCAGGTGGGCAGGGCGAGCATGTCGTCGCCGTCGAGGAGCACCTGGCCGGCGAGCACCTCGTAGCCGGGACGGCCCATGATCACGGCCGAGAGCGTCGACTTGCCGGCGCCGTTCGGGCCCATCACCGCGTGGACCTCGCCCGAGGAGATGCGCAGGTCGACGCCGCGCAGGATCTGGCGGCCGCCCACCGCCGCCTCGAGCCCGATGATCTCGAGTGTGCTCATCCGATCACCAACACGATGCGCCCGTCGACGACGCCGACCTCGTAGACCGGTACCGGGCGGGTCGCCGGCAGGGTCGACGGCACCCCGGTGACCAGGCTGAAGGTGCTGCCGTGCTTCCAGCACTCGATCTCGCGGTCCTCGGCGATCACCTCTCCCTCCGACAGCGACACATCGGCATGCGAGCACGTGTCGCCGATGGCGTAGACGTCGTCGCCGATGCGCACGAGGGCGATCCTGTGGTCGCCGACGACCACCCGGCGGGCGGTGCCGGTGGGCAGGTCGTCGAGCGGCCCGACGTCGATCGAACGGCTCATCGTGCCCCTCCGGAGGTGACGGCATCGAGGGAGATGCGGGCCAGTTTGGCGGCGACGCGGTCACGCAACTCGTCGAGCAGCCGATCCGGGGCCCGCAGGCGGGAGAACACCTCGCCGAAGTACCCGGCGAGGATCAGGCGCCGGGACTCGAGCGGTGGCACCCCACGGCTCTCCAGGTAGAAGACCTGGTCGGCATCGATCGGGCCGACCGTCGAGGCGTGACTGCACTTGACGTCGTTGGTCTCGATCTCGAGGTTCGGGACGCTCTCGGCCCATGCCCCGCGTGACAGCGTCAGGTTACGGTTCGTCTGAAAGGCGACCGTGCCGCGGGCGTCGGGACCGATCTTGATCAGGCCGGTGTAGACGCTGTGGGCGGTGTCGTTGACCGCCCCCTTGAACAGCAGATCGGAGGTGGTCTTCGGGGCGACGTGCTGCTGGATCGTGCGGAAGTCGTGCATCTGCTCGCCGTCGGCGAAGTAGAGGGCGATCTGCTCGGTGCGGGCGCCGATGCCGTCGGCCACGGCGTCGGTGCGGAAGCGGGCGTACGAGCCGCCGAGCGACACGGTTCCGAGCGAGGTCGTGCTGTCACGGCCGCCGACGGCACGCTGATGGCCGATCAGCCACGTGGAGCGGCCGAGCTCGTTGACGGCCAGGTAGTGCACCCGGGCGGCCGCACCGACCCGCAGGTCGACCACCGGGACGATGGCCGCATCGACGTCGTCGGCCGAGTCGAACCGCTCGATCACGGTGAACTCGCTGTCGGCGCCGGCCTCGATGACCAGCCGCGGGAAGACCGCCTGTCCGGCGTGCACGGTGTGGGTGACGACGATCGGCTCGGTGATCACGCGGCCGGCCGGGATGCGCAGCACGAGCGGCGTGGCGAACGCCTCGTTCAGCTCGTCGAAGTAGGGGTCGATCGCCTCGCCGGCGGCGACGGGGTCGTCGCTGAACAGGCCGTCGGCGCCGGTGACCGTGGTCTCCGGGGACTCCGGGACGAAGCGTTCGAGGTCGAGCTCGGAGATGCGGCTGTAGCGCCAGATCTCGTCACCCTCGGACGGGAGGGCGGCGGCGGCAAACCGCCCGAAGGCGGCGGTGCGGCGTTCGGTCAGCCAATCCGGTCCGGCGAGGCGGCGCACGGCGTCGATGGAGAAGTTGCTCACGGGCTCTCGGTGGTCGTACGGCGGTGTGGTCGGCCGGCCGGGCACACCGTTGCCGGGGCGCCGCTGGTCGACCGAGAAATTCTACCATCGGCGTAGGAGTAATTCGCCAGCCGTGACGACCGGCGTCCGGCCGGCCGTCGATTACCCGACCGGTCCGCTGCCCGACGCGCCTACTACCCGACCGGTCCGCTGCGCGACGGTCAGCGGCGGCGTCGGAACAGACGGCGCAGACCACCGAAGCGGTGGTCGTCGGCTGACTGGCGTTCTGCCATCACCTCGGCCAGCACGCTGGCCCCGATGGCGTTGATGTGCTCCTCGGCCTCGTCGAGGATTCCGGCGGCCGAGCCGTCGTCGAGGCCCGGTGGCTCGGGTGGCGTGGCCGGGGTGACCAGGCTGCCGTAGACCCAGGCGGCGTCGGCGAGACGGCGCTCGAACGCCGAACACGGTTCGGGGCACCGCCACGGGGCGTCAGGAGCGAGATCGAGGTTGCACTTGCGAACGGTCTCGCCGTTGGCGTACGTCCGGCTCTCGAAGTTGCGGCACTCCTGTCGCATGGGCACGAGGCGAGTCTAGGGGCGACGTTCGTCGTCGGCGCCGGGCACGGCGTTCCGTCAGCCGACGGAACCCTCCATCTGCAGCTCGATCAGCCGACTCCACTCGACGGCGTACTCCATCGGCAGCGTGCGGGTCACCGGCTCGATGAAGCCGTTGACGATCATCCCCATCGCCTGCTCCTGCGACAGTCCCCGGCTCTGCAGGTAGAACAGCTGCTCGTCGGCGATCTTCGACACGGTGGCCTCGTGGCCGATCTCGGCGTCGCGCTCGCCGACCTCCATGTAGGGGAAGGTGCGGCTCTCGGACTGCTCGTCGAGGATCAGCGCGTCGCACTGCACGTGGCTCTTGCAGCCGTACGCCCCCTCCTCGACCCGCACGAGCCCGCGGTAGGTGGTGATCCCGCCGTCCTTGGAGATCGACTTCGAGACGATCTTCGACGTCGTCTCGGGCGCGGCGTGGACCATCTTCGCCCCGGCGTCCTGGTGCTGGCCCGGCCCGGCGTAGGCCACCGAGAGCACCTCGCCCGTGGCCTTCGGGCCGACGAGGTAGACCGACGGGTACTTCATCGTCAGCTTCGAGCCGATGTTGCCGTCGATCCACTCCATGTGGCCCTCGGCCTCGACCCGGGCCCGCTTGGTGACCAGGTTGTAGACGTTCGGCGACCAGTTCTGGATCGTGGTGTAGGTCACCCGCGCCGACGGCTTGACGATGATCTCGACGACGGCGGAGTGCAGCGCGTCCATCGTGTACACCGGCGCCGAGCACCCCTCGATGTAGTGCACCTGGGAGCCCTCGTCGGCGATGATCAGGGTGCGCTCGAACTGGCCGGCGCTCTCGGAGTTGATCCGGAAGTAGGCCTGCAGCGGCATCTCGCACTCGACGCCCGGCGGGATGTAGATGAACGAGCCGCCGGACCACACCGAGGTGTTCAGCGCGGCGAACTTGTTGTCGCCCGGCGGGATCACGGTGCCGAAGTACCGTTTGACCAGCTCGGGGTACTCGCGCAGCGCGGTGTCCATGTCGCAGAAGAGGATGCCCCGGGCCTCGAGGTCGTCACGATTCTTGTGGTAGACGACCTCGGAGTTGTGGACGACGAAGCCTTCGGCGACGAAGTTGTGATGGCCGGCCACCTCGATGTCGTAGGTGGCCTCGACACCCGCTGATTCGATCGATTCGACGCGTACGTAGCCGAGCATCTCGCTCGTGTGCGCATGTAGATCGGTGCCCTTGGCCGTTCGGTTCGTATGCGCGTAGTGGCGCTGGCCGAGGCGCGCCGCCTTGTGCGGTGAACGCAACGGCAGACGGTCGAAGCGACCCGACAGGTGCAGGCGGTAACCCGTGATGGTGCGAGTCGGATCGTGTGGGTGGCGGCTGGTGAACGTGGTCACCCGGCTCACGCCGATGCCGCACAGCTGCGCCAGTTCGCGCAGGTCGTCCAGGAGCGACTCGTTTCCGCTGGTGATCACCGGGTTCTTGGCGGTGTGATGCGCCCGCACGTTGCCATCGGCATCGATGAACCCGGCCAGGAACGCCAGCCGCTGATCGGTCGGAAGCGCGAAGACCCAATCGGGAACCCGCTTGACCAGCGCCTTTCCACCGAGCCCGATTGCTTCGAAGAGTGCCGCTGTCGACCGCGTGCGACGAGCGCTCAAACGCAACCCGTCCTTGGCCACCGTGTAGTCGAGACCGAACTCGTCTGCCATCACTCGGACGATCTCGGCGATCAGGCCGGTATCGGCAGGATCGATGGCGAACTCGATGGAGTCGTAGCCGCCCGAGTGCTTGATGAATCCGTCGCCGAGGTAGAGACCGAACAACCAGCAGAGATCGACCGTGGTCATCCGGCCGTCGGGAAGCTCCCGGCCGACACCGAACCCGGGGAGATCGGTCGGCGCGGCGATCAGATCGCCCACCTGCAGTTCGTCGGCCCGAACCCAGCGCGCCGCGAACCGGGCGCGCCGGCGGCCCTCGCGGCGCTCGTCGCGCAGCGCGAGGAACGGGTGGTTGGCGGAGGCTCCGATCGTGCGGCTCCCGGCCCGGATCTCGAGGATCTCCTTGTCACCGGCGTAGCCGCCGCCGACCACGGTGCTGATCTCCACCTGCCTGGTCGTTTCGTCGAGGGCGAACACCTCGTCACCCGGCTCGACCGACTTGATCGGCTTCATCCCACGCGTGGTCCACACGAGCGTCGAGCCTCGCAGGCAGTCGTACTGACTGGTGACCCCGGCGAGGTACTTGCGCTCGGCCTCGGGGATGCCCAGCTTCTCGTACGTCTCCTTGATCTTGTCGGGGAGCGCGTCCCACTCGTCGACCACGCCGTCGTTGGTCGGGCGGATGTAGTAGTAGATGTCGTTGAAGTCGATGTCGGGCATGTTGACGGCGAACCACTCGGCCATCGGCTTGCGCTCGAAGGTGCGCAGCGCCTTCAGCCGGAACGCGCTCATCCACTCCGGCTCGCCCTTCCACCAGGACATCTGGGCGACGACGTCGCGGTCCAGCCCCTTTTCGGGGCGGAAGACGAACTGCTCGCCGTCGTTCCAGCCCAGGTCGTACTTCGAGAGATCGATATCGAACGAGGTCATGACGGGCGCTCTTCCGGGTGGTCGTGGCCGGGCCGGGTCGGCTGGCCGGGGATTTGCACTACCGCCATAGTAACAATTCCGCGGGCCTGCGCCACCCCTCGTCTCGGGCGGGCATCCCCGCGGCGCAGCCGGGCATCCCCCGGCGCGGCCGGGCATCCCCGGCAGCGGGTCCAACACCGCGCTGCCTGCGGGCCGGTCGTCTACGGTCGACCGACGGTGCCGTCCCTCCGCCTCGCCCGGCCGCTGCTCGCCACGGTCCTCGTCGCCACGACAGGTGTGCTGCCGACGTTCCTGAGCGGGGCGGTGGGCGTCCAACTCCGTGACGAACTGGGCTTCCGGGAGACCGGCCTCGGTCTGGCGATCGCCCTTTCGTTCGGGCTGGCGTCGGTCTGCTCGGTGGTCTTCGGTCGGGCGGTGGAGCGCCTCGGCCCGGTCCGCTCGATGCGCATGTCGGCGACGCTGAGCGCGGCGACGATGGTCGCCGTGGCCGTCGGGGCCCACTCGCTGACCTCGTTCTGCGCCCTGCTGATCGGCGGAGGCGTGGCCAACGCGATGAGCCAGCCGGCGACGAACCTCTACGTCTCACGGGTCGTGCCGATCCACCGCCAGGGAATCGCCTTCGCCGTGAAGCAGTCGGCGATCCCGGGGGCGGCGCTGCTCGGTGGGCTCGCCGTACCGACGGTCGCCCTCACGGTCGGCTGGCGATGGGCCTTCGTCGGCGGAGCGGTGCTCGCCCTCGCCGGCGGCGCCCTGACCACCGAGGTCGCCTCGGCGAACCGTCCCGGCGTGGCGCCCGGCCGGCGCGATCAGCCGGTCGACGCGCTCGGTCATCCTCGGCGCCGGGGTCGGTTTCGGGGCGCTCGCCGCCGCCTCGCTCGGCTCGTTCATGACCAGCAGCCTGCACCATGCCGGGTTCGCCGAGGGGACGTCGGGCCTCATCGCCGCCGCCGGCAGCGTCGTGGTCATGGCCGTGCGCATCACCCTCGGGGCCTGGTCGGACCGCACCCCGCGCGATGCGTTTCCCCTGGTGGCGACGATGATGATGCTCGGCGCACTGGGATTCGGGGTGATGTCGTCACAGGGTCGGGCGCCGCTGCTCGCCGGCGGCCTCGTCGCCTACGCCGCCGGATGGGGCTGGCCGGGACTGTTCAATCTGGCCATCGCCCAGGCCAACCCGAGCGGGCCGGCGGCGGCGAGCGGGGTGACGCAGACGGGCACCTACCTCGGTGTGGCCACCGGGCCGCTGCTGTTCGGCTGGCTGGCCGAGCACGTCGGCTACGGCGCGGCGTTCGTCTCCGCCGCCGCCGGGGCGGCACTGGGCGCGGTGTGCATCGTCGTCGGCCGGCGCCGCGTCGTCCCGGTGGCCGCTGCAGCGTCGCCGGACTCCTGGTCGGTTCCCAGGGCGTGACCTGTCGCCTGGCGCGCCGCCCGTCGGGCCGTCAGCGAACCGCTTCGACCATGATCTCGACGAGATGGGCGGGCGTCGCCAGGCGCGACTCCACCGTCGCCCGCGCCGGCGTCTCGCCCGGGACGACCCAGGCGTCCCAGACGGCGTTCATCGCCCCGAAGTCGGCCATGTCGGCCAGCCAGATGTTCGCCTTGAGCAGCTTGGACTTGTCGGTGCCGGCCCGGGCGAGGAGGTCGTCGATGCGGGCCAGGACCTGCTCGGTCTGGCCGGTGGCATCGGCCGTGGTGTCACCGGCGACGACGCCGGCCAGGTAGACACGGTCGCCATAGGTGACCGCTGAACTCATCCGCGGTCCGGGCTCGATTCGTTCGATCATGGGCCCATTCTTAGCAGTCAGCCCGCTCTCGCCGAGTCGCACGGGAACGGGCCCGCGCCGGTTTCGAGAAACCCGTGAGCGACCGTCAGCCCGCGACGCCGAGTTGGGCCATGAGGCTTGCCTGGTCGAAGTAGGAATGCCAGGAGGTGATCTTCCCGTCCGGTCCGACTCGCACGACATCGCAGGCGGCAAGCGTGATCGCACGACCGGTCGGCGGTAGCTCGCCCATCGCCGTGGCGAAGACGCCGGTGTGGGTCATCACGATGTTCAGCTCGACGGCGATCGAGTCGCCGGTTTCGACGGCTGAGACGATCTCGTGGTGGACGTCGGGGAAACCGTTGCGGTACGCCTCGAGCATCGGGCGCAGTTCCGTCGGTCCGCGAAATCGCATGCCGCCCGGCATGACGACTTCGGCGTCGGCGGCCACCAGCGTCGGCAAGTCATCGAATCGTCCTTCCGCCCGATGCCGACGATTCGCCACCCGACGGTGCCGTGGATCACCGCTCGAGCCGATGGCCGGCCGGGGCAGAAGCGGGAGGAGAGGAGACGTCGGCCGATCAGGCCCGGAGGTCGAAGTGATCGAATCGCACGATCCGAGGGACCTGGTGTGCCAGATCCGAGGCGTGTTGCGTTCCAGTTCGGATTGAACGAGACGTGAGGCCCGTGAGGAGCAGCGAATCGACGCGTGAGATGACCTAATCCGCAGGCGGACGTCTCGGTCCGATCGTTCTCGTTCACGCCAGACGGATCGAGGATCGTGGCGAGCAATGTCGACGGTGAGTGGGTGCTCATGGATGTCGGTACCGGCCGTCAGGTGCGGCGGTTGACACGGCCGGATGCACGGACCAAGCACCCCGCGGGTGCGAATTCAGTTGAGTCCCAGGGCGTGGTGTATGGCGGGGTGAGCGGGCCGGGGGTCCGCGTGGGGTGACTGTCATCGGGTCAGTCTTCTTGGAAGTTCCACCTACCTTGAAGGAGACCACGATGACAGTCCCAGCAATCCTGGACGCGGCCGGTTGGCTGCGCAACCATCTCGACGACGACGTCGACGGCGGGGGTGATCTGGTGCGGGTAATGCTGAAGTCGTTCGCCGAAGTGTTGATGTCGGCCGAAGCCTCCGCGCAGTGCGAGGCCGCGTATCGGGAACGGACCGACGAACGGACGAACTCCCGCAACGGGTATCGGGCCCGGGGTTGGGACACCCGTGCGGGCACGATCGATCTGCAGATCCCCAAGCTCCGCGAAGGCACCTATTTCCCGGCGTGGTTGTTGACGTCACGCCGGCGGGCCGAGCAGGCGTTGACCGCGGTGATCTGTCAGGCATACGTCGAGGGTGTGTCGACCCGCCGGGTTGATGATCTGGTCAAGGCGATGGGGTTGGAAGGGATCTCCAAGAGCGAAGTCTCCCGGATCACGCTCGAGTTGGACCAGCGGGTCCGCGAGTTCCGCGAACGCCCGTTGACCGCCGGCCCGTACCGGTATTTGTGGATCGACGCGCTCACCCAGAAGGTCCGTGAGGGTGGCCGGGTCGTGAACGTCTCGGCGGTGATCGCCACTGCCGTCACCGCCGAGGGCCAGCGGGAGATCATCGGGTTCGATGTGATCACGACCGAGACCACCGACGGGTGGACCGAGTTCCTCCGCAGCCTCGTCACTCGCGGCCTTACTGGTGTTGAGCTGGTCATTTCTGACGCGCACGGCGGGATCAAAGCCGCGATCGCCGGGGTCCTGAGCGGCGCCAGTTGGCAGAGGTGCCGGACTCACTTCATGGCGAACATGGCGTCACGGACCCCGAAAGCGTCGTGGCCGATGATCGCCACCTTGGTCAGATCGGTGTTCGAGCAACCCGACCGGGACGCCACCTGGAACCAGCTCGGCGAGGTCGTCGACCGTCTCACCCAAGCCGGGTTCGCCAACCAGGCCGTCATGCTCCTCGACGCCGCCGACGACATCTTGGCGTTCTCCGCGTTCCCGGTCGAGCACTGGCCCAAGATCCGCTCGAACAACCCCCAAGAACGCTTGAACAAAGAGATCCGCCGCCGCACCGATGTCGTGGGGATCTTCCCGAACCGGGCCGCGGTGATCCGCCTCGTCGGAGCGCTCCTCGCCGAGCAAACCGACGAATGGGTCACCACCAAGCGCTACATGAGCATCGAATCGCTCCGCTCACCGCGTTGCGATCAGCCCTCAGACGCCGACCCCCGCCCGGCGATCGACGCCGCGGCCGGCACCGGCGAACGCTTCGAGTTCTAACCCCCCGCCGGGCCCCTCACCGGACCCGACAACCAACATTCGGTGATCAACCGCGCCCCGGCGCGGCCGATCACCCCTGCCCGCAAACACCACCATAAACAGTCCTTGACCAGCACAAACACACCCACTACAATGACCACCGTCAGCTACGGAACTCGCTGACACGACTGACGAGAAGACGTCACCAACACGACGCCTCATACACCATCTCGCGGGACTCAACCGCGAATTCCTCAGGTTCGACGAGTTCCTGGCGCCCGGGGCATCTCGATCGGTGCGATCTCGGCCCAAGCCGAGCGATCCCTGACTGCTCAGACGGGCCCGACGACAGGTCGGTTCCCCTGCAGCCGCGCATCATCTCGACAGACCGGGGGATGGCCGCTTGGACGGCGGTCGAACCGGTTTGGGTTCCGGTCATGCCTCCTGCGTCCTGTGGTTTCGTCTTGCAACCGTTTCGGTTACCATGAGGGGATGGCGAACGTGACAATCAAAGACATCGACGCACACGACCTCGGCGAGGTGGCCAACAGGGCGGCCGGACTCGGCATGTCAACCCAGGAGTATCTTCGGCGGTTGATCGCCCGTGAGGCGCAACGCCCGGCGATCATCGATCAACTGCAGCTCCTCGCCGAGCAACGACGAGCCGGTCGGACACCGATGACGATGACCGAGTTCGCGGCGGCCCGCAAGACGGCGATGAGGACCTGATGCGCGCTCGACATGGCCGTCGCCGACACCAGCGCACTCCTCTCACTCGTCGGGGTCCTCCCCCTCGAACCCCTCGACGTCGACATGATCTACGCCCCCGACGTCGCTCTCATCGAAACGGTCGCGGTGTTGCGCAGCTTCCACGACGGACGCCTCACCGACATCTACGGTGACCTCGCCGCGATCGGCCCGATGGTCACCGAATGGGTCTCAGCCCACCAACTCGCTGGCACCCTCGCCGAACTCGCCGTCGCCCACCCCGATCAACTCGTCAGCGACCTCGCCGCCGTCGCCGCCGCGAAGGTCACGCGCCTCCCCCTGATCACCGGTCAACCCGATCTCGCCGGCCTCGACCCCGACATTGCCGTGGTCCTACTCCGCCGCCGTCAGATCGACGACTGATCTCGGAGTCACCGGATCGATCCTCGACGAACCACAGCCCTGCTCGAGCGGCGCTCGACCAACAAGACGACCCCCCACATAGGGCTCACCAACCACGTCGGTGTCCCCATATTTCCCACGATGCGGCAACGTCCCTCATGGTGGCAAAGGAGTGCCGGCTTGAGTAATGTCGCGGTGCTGCAACAGAAGGGGTAGATCGACCATGGGATTCCCGTCCGACCTCGACATCGCGCGTGCCGGCAAGCTGCAACCGCTGACCGACATCGCCGCCCAGATGGGCATCGGCCCGCACCTGCTCGAGGCGCACGGCGACAGCCTGGCCAAGATCCGCCTCGAGGCGATCGACGAGCTCGCCGATCGCCCGAAAGCCAAGTACGTCGTGGTCACGGCGATCACCCCGACCCCGCTCGGCGAGGGCAAGACGACGACCACGGTCGGCCTCGGCCAGGCGATGAAGCACATCGGCAAGCAGGCGACCATCGCCCTGCGCCAGCCGTCGATGGGCCCGACCTTCGGCATCAAGGGCGGCGCCGCCGGCGGCGGCTACAGCCAGGTGATCCCGATGGAGCTGCTCAACCTGCACCTGACCGGCGACTTCCACGCCGTCACCGCCGCCCACAACCTGCTCTCGGCGATGGTCGACAACCACCTCCACCAGGGCAACGAGCTCGACCTCGACCTCAACAACATCACCTGGCGCCGTGTCCTCGACGTCAACGACCGGGCGCTGCGCAACATCGTCATCGGCCTGGGCGGCAAGGCCGACGGCGTCGTCCGTCAGACCGGGTTCGACATCACCGCCGCCTCCGAGGTGATGGCCATCCTCGCCCTGGCCACGTCCCAGGCCGACCTGCGCGCCCGCCTCGGCCGGATCGTCGTCGGCTACGACCGCAAGGGCGCACCGGTCACCGCCGAGCAGCTCCACGGCGCCGGCTCGATGGCGGTGATCATGCGCGAGGCGATCAAGCCCAACCTGCTCCAGACGCTCGAGAACACACCGGTGATCGTCCACGCCGGTCCGTTCGGCAACATCGCCCACGGCAACTCATCGATCATCGCCGACCAGATCGGCATCCACACCGGCGACTACCTGATCACCGAGGCCGGTTTCGGCGCCGACATGGGCGCCGAGCGGTTCTTCAACATCAAGTGCCGCAACTCGGGCATGGTTCCCGATGCCGCCGTGCTCGTCGCCACCGTACGGGCGCTCAAGGCCCACTCCGGCAAGTTCCGGATCGTCGCCGGCAAGCCGTTGCCCGAGGCGCTGCTCGCCGAGAACCCCGACGACGTGCGGGCCGGCGCGGCCAACCTGATCAAGCAGATCGAGAACGTCAAGGTCCACGGCGTGTCGCCCGTGGTGGCGATCAACGCCTTCCCCGGCGACTTCGACTCCGAGCACCAGGCGATCCGCGAGATCGCCGAGTCGGTGGGCGCCCGCGTCGCCGTGTGCACCAACTTCGCCGACGGCGGGGCGGGCGCCACCGACCTGGCCCGCGCCGTGGTCGAGGCGTGCGACGAGCCGAGCACGTTCCGGTTCTGCTACCCCTCCGAGTTCACGCTCAAGGAGAAGATCGAGGCGGTGGCGACCAAGATCTACGGCGCCGCCAAGGTGACGCTACACCGCGGCCGCCAACACCCAGCTCGACACCTACGAGCGCAACGGCTTCGGCCACCTCCCGGTGTGCATCGCCAAGACCCACCTGTCGATCTCGGCCGACGCGACCCTCAAGGGGGCTCCCACCGGCCACACCCTCAACGTCCGCGAGGTCCGGGCGTCGGTGGGCGCCGGCTTCGTCTACCCGATCTGCGGCGACATGACGACGATGCCCGGGCTCGGTTCGGCCCCCGCCGCCTCGATCATCGACTTCGACGAGCACGGCGAGATCGTCGGGCTGTCGTGAGCACAACTCCGGCAGGCAAGGCCCCGGCGAGCAAGGACGTGGCGTGATGGGCGGCACCGACGAGCGCACCCCGGGCGGGGCCGTGCTGATGGACGGCAACCGCCTGCGCGACGAGACGGTGGCCCGCCTGCGGGCGACCATCGACGCGGCCGGCTCCCCTCCCGTCTGTCTGGCCACCGTCCTGGTCGGCGACGACAGGCCGAGCCAGATCTACGTGCGCAACAAGCAGCGCAAGGCCGAGGAGGCCGGGATGCGCTCGTTGCACGTCGCCGTCCCCGCAGACGCCACCCAGGCCCACATCGAGGACGTCGTCGGGCGTCTCGCCGCCGATCCAACGGTGCACGGGATCCTGTGCCAGCTTCCCCTCCCCGCCGGGCTCGACGCCGAGCCCGTACTCGCCCTGCTCCCGCCCGAGAAGGACGTCGACGGCCTGACCGAGCGCTCGATGGGCCGGCTGGTCCGCGGCCTGCCCGGGCACGCCCCGTGCACGCCGCTCGGCGTGATGCGCCTGCTCGAGCGCTACGGGGTGACCACGGCCGGCAAGCGGGCGGTCGTCGTCGGGCGCTCGACGCTCGTCGGGCTCCCCCAGGTGCTACTCCTCAGCCGCAAGGGCGTCGACGCGACGGTCACCCTGGCCCACTCCCGCACCCCGGACATGATCGACGTCTGCCGGACCGCGGACATCATCGTCGCCGCCGCCGGCCAGGCCCGGATGATCACCGCCGCCCACGTCAAGCCCGGCGCCGCGGTGCTCGACGTCGGCATCTCGCGCACCGAGGGCGGGATCGTCGGCGACGTCGACTTCGACGCCGTGCAGGCGGTCGCCGGGGCGATCACGCCGATGCCCGGCGGGACCGGGCCGATGACCATCGCCTGCCTGCTCGAGAACACCCTGGCTGCAGCGCGGATGCTCGGAGCGTTCCCGGCGGCATGATGAGCGCGATGGACCGCGAGCTCGACCCGCTGATGCTGGCCGATCTCGCCTGCGTGGGCCTGTTCGTCGTCGTCGGCCGCTCCAGCCATCACGAGGGCAACGCGGTCGTCGAATCGGCGCGGATCGCCGCTCCGTTCGCCATCGCCAACGTCGCCGCCTGGGTGCTCGTCGCCCGGTGGCGCCGCTGGCCCGGGCCGCGGACCGTACGCGGCGGGATCCCGATCTGGCTGTTCACCGTCTCGGTCGGGCTGGTGCTGCGCCACACGGTGTTCTCACGGGGCACGGCGATGGCGTTCGTCATCGTGACGACGCTGTTCCTCGGAGTGGCGATGAACGGTTGGCGCGCCGTCGCCGGGCGCCGATGGGCACGCTGACCGGCACCGAACTGTGGATCGTGCGCCACGGGCGCACCGAGTGGGCAGTCGCCGGGCGCCACACCGGCCGGACCGACGTCCCGCTCGACGTCGTCGGCCGCGCCCAGGCCGCCGCGCTGGCCGAGCGGCTGGCCGATGTGCACCCCGACGCCGTCTACTGCAGCCCGTTGCGCCGCGCCTTCGACACGTGCACGCTGGCCGGCTTCGGTGGCCAGCGGATCGTCTGCGACGACTTGATGGAGTGGGACTACGGCGCCGACGAGGGACGCCGACGGGCCGAGATCCGCGCCGAACGTCCCGACTGGGTGATCTGGGACGACGGCGTTCGGCTCGGCGAGACGATCGCCGAGGTGGCGGGTCGTGCCGACCGGTTCATCACCCTGCTCGCCGCCGCCCCGGCTCCGGGACGCGTCCTGGCGTTCGCCCACGGGCACCTGCTGCGCATCCTCGCGGCGCGCTGGATCGGCATGCCCCCGCAGGCCGCCCGGTTCCTCGTGCTCGATCCAGCGGGGACGAGCGTGCTCGGCCATGAGCGGGAGCGGCCCGTGATCCGGATGTGGAACCGTGTCCCGGAAACGACCGGCTCCGCATAGCGCGGCGACCGACCCGTCGGACCCGTCGGACCCGACGACGCGCTCGGCCCGGGCCGACGACTTCGTCGCCGGGACGTCGTTCCGGTTCGAGCGGCCGGTCGGCGAGTTCGTCACCTCGGCCCTCGACGAGGTGGTGCCGACGATCCGCGCCGCCGCCGGGGCCGCCGCACGGGGCAACTGGGTCGTCGGTTTTCTCGCCTACGAGGCAGGCGCCGCGTTCGACCGCGGCGTTCCCCCGTCGCGAGCCGCCGACCGGCCTGCCGCTCGTCCAGTTCGTCGCCTTCGCCTCGCGCCGCGCCGTGGCCGCCCTCGACGCCGCGGAGCACGGCGATCATCGGCTCGTCGAACTGCGCCGGATGCCGGCGCCCGAATCGTTCGAGCACGACGTCGAGGCGATCCGGCGCCGGATCGAGTTCGGCGACGCCTACCAGGTCAACCTGACCTCCCGGTTCCACGCCCGGCTCGAGGGCGATCCGTTCAGCCTCTACGCCTCGATGGCCCGGGCCCAGCGGGGGGCGTACAACGTGCTGCTCGAGTTCGGCGACCTCGGCGTGATCTCCGCCTCGCCGGAGCTGTTCCTCGAGTGGGACGGACGAACGGTGACGACCAGGCCGATGAAGGGGACGGCGCCCCGCGGCCGGCGGATGGCCGACGACGCCCCGGCCGCCCGGCGGCTGCAGGCCTCGGTCAAGGACCGCGCCGAGAACGTGATGATCGTCGATCTGCTGCGCAACGACCTGTCCCGGGTGGCCGAGCTCGGTTCGGTGCGGGTGCCGGCGTTGTTCGATCTGGAGCGCTACGAGACGGTGTGGCAGCTCACCTCGACGGTCCAGGCGACCACTCGACCCGGCGTCGATCTGGCCGACCTGTTCACCGTCACCTTTCCCTGCGGCTCGATCACCGGGGCGCCGAAGGCGGCGGCGATGTCGATCATCGACGCCCTCGAACCCGAACCGCGGGGGATCTACTGCGGCACGATCGGGATCATCGCCCCGCCGGGCCACCGTCCGGCCGCCCGGTTCAGCGTGGCCATCCGCACGGCGGTGATCAGCCGGTCGAGCGGACGCTTCGTGTACGGGGCCGGGGGCGGGATCACCTGGTCGTCGGATCCGGCCGCCGAGAGCGCCGAGGTCGACGCCAAGGCCCGGGTGCTCACCGAACGGCGGCCCGCCTTCCGGCTGCTCGAGACCCTGCGGCTCGACGGGGACGGCCCACGGCATCTCGATCGCCACCTCGACCGGCTCGCCGCCTCGGCCGAGTGGTTCGGGTTCGCCTTCGACCGCGCCGGCGCCCACCGGCAGGTCGTCGAGATGGGCGGGGACGTCGCCCCGCGGCGCCTGCGTGTGCTGCTCGACCGGGCCGGACGGATCGAGCTCGACGTCCGACCGCTCGCCCCGGACCGGCCCGGGCCGGTCCGCCTCGCCGTCGACGACCACCGGGTGCGCAGCGACGACACGTTCAGTGCCCACAAGACGACGAACCGCGCCCACTACGAGCGGGCCCGGGCCCGCCATCCGGAAGCCGACGACGTCGTGCTCGTCAACGAACGCGGCGAGGTCACCGAGACGACCGTGGCCAACGTGCTCTACCGGGTCGGTGACGGCTGGTTCGTGCCCCCGCTGACCAGCGGCGGACTCAACGGCGTGGGACGCCGGGTGCTGCTCGACGCCGGCTCGGCCACCGAACGGGTGCTGCACGTCGACGAGCTCGACGACTGCGACGAGATCGCCGTGGTCAGCTCGCTGCGCGGCGTCCGTTCGGCCATGCTGCTCGGCGTCGCGACGGACCCGCCCGGTGTCGACGTGGGCTCGGAACGACGATGAGGTAATCGTGCCCGCCCGTGAAGTGCCCGCTCGCCCGCTTCCGTGCCAACCTCCCTCCGACGCCTCCGCCAACGGAAGTGATGCCAGAACGTGGTCACTTCCCGAGTTTCTGGCATCACTTCTCCCCCGAGTCCCAGCGGAGGCCGGTCGGGGGAGTCGAGCACGAGCTTGACCCAGCCGCCTCCGGCCGCCCAGTTCGCCGGCGCCACCTCGCCCAGGTCGGCCGGACCCACGTCGAGGTAGAGGCCGTCGAGGCACCCGCGGTCGGGAGCTCGTCGATCGTCTCAGTCGCGGACGGCGTTCTTCAATCGTTGGCGAGCACCGGACGATTCGGCGACCGTCACCATCTTGCCTGCCTTGGCGAGCCCGCGGGGAGGCATGTTGGCGTAGACCGCTTCGTACTCGCCGTTACGCACCAGGAAGGTCTCGTGCCAGATGCCGGTGCGCGGGTTCTTGCCGACCCGCGTCCAATAGGTGCGCCAGGCGTCGAGATGAGGATCGTCGATGTTCTTGGCGAACGCCTCGAGGTGCTCGAACGAGCGCCAGTACTGCACGTTGGCGAACCCCAACGTCTCGAAACCGAGCAGGCCCCGCTCGGGGTGCTCGGTGAGGTACTTCAACATGTGGTTCATGCCGCGCCGCCCGCCAGGTCACGGATCGCCGAGACGGGCGTGGCGCCACGAGTTGATCCGTGCCCCGATGATGAACACGACGAAGTCGCCCTCGATCTCGGCCGTCCATCGGCGCTCCCCTGCTCTCTCGTCCCGGTCGTGATTGTCGTACGTCATGGCCGGCCGGTCGACCGAGCCGGCACGTCGTCCTCGACGAACGGTCCTTCCTGTTCAGATCGTGTTTTCCGGTTGCACAGCTAGGCGAACAGGTGTACGCTTCAGAGATGTCGGCGGACACTTCGCAGCCCGATGAGATCCGGTTCGGGATCGACGGGTTTGCCGCGGTCTGGGCAGAGTATGAACGGCTCGGAGCCCGTCTGGCGCTCGCCGTGGGCGGGCTGGATGCGGGCGGCGAGTACGGTCACGACGGATCGGTGACGATGGCCGCATGGTTGCGGCATCGCTGCCGCATGTCCGACCGTGACGCTGCGGCGCTGGTACGCCGCGGCCGGTTCCTCCACCGCCACGACCGCGTCGCCACGGCAGCGTTGTGTTCGCGTTTGTCGGCCGGGCAGGTCGCCGCCATCCAGACAGCAGTGACCGCGACGACGGAGGTGGTGTTCGTCGCCCAGCATCAATCACTCGTCGATCACGTTGCCCCGCTCGACGTGCGCGACACGACGATCGCCTGTCGGGTGTGGCGCGAACACGCCGAAGCGATCGTCGAAATGCCCGAACCCTTCGTGCCCGACCGTGAGCTGTCGTTCGCCCGAGCCGACGACGGCACGATGCTCGGCCGGTTCACCCTGGAGCCGGCGCCCCGGTGACCGCAGCGATCGTGACTCAGTGCCGGCGGCCGGCGGCGTGGACGGCGAGGGCCTGGCGAACGCCGCGGGCGTCGTGGACCCGCACGAAGTCGCAACCCTGCTCGGCGGCCACCAGGCAGGCGCCGATCGTCGCCGCGTCGCGATCGCCCGCCGCGTCGATGCCGGCGATCGCGCCGAGGAACCGCTTGCGCGATGGACCGAGCAGCACGGGCCCGATCATCGCCAGGCGGCCCACCGAGCGCAGCAGCGCCACGTTGCCGGCCACCGTCTTGCCGAAGCCCAGCCCAGGGTCGACGACCACCCGGTCGCGGGCCACTCCCCCGGCGACGGCCACCTCGACCAGACGGGCGAGCTCGGCGCACACCTCGGTGACCACGTCGTCGTAGTGGACGTCGTCCTCCACCGGGGCGAACCCCGACAGCCGGTTGTGCATCACCACCAGGGCATCGGCGCCGGCGGCCACGCCGGCCAGCTGCGGATCGGCGAGGCCGCTCACGTCGTTCACCCAGGCGGCGCCGGCCTCGAGGGCGGCGGCAGCGACGAGGGCGTGGCGGGTGTCGATCGAGATCGCCCGGTGACCGGCGGTGGCCAGCCGTTCGATCACCGGGATGATCCGGCGGAGCTCCTCGTCGTGGCCGATTGGCACCGACCCCGGCCGGGTGGATTCGCCACCGAGATCGACGATGTCGGCGCCGTCGTCGAACATCTCCATCGCGTGCCGGTAGGCGACGGTGGCGTCGAGGAACCGTCCGCCGTCGGAGAACGAATCCGGCGTCACGTTGACCACACCGATCACATAGGTGCGTTCCCCGAGCACGAGGACCCGGTCGCCGCAGCAGATCGTGCGTCGACGGGCGGCACGGCGCACCTCGTCGCTGGAACGCAGGTCGAGGCACATCTCGTTGCCGTCGGGGTCGGCCACGACGGCCAACTCGAACGTCGGCTCGCGGACATGGGAGACCACCGTGCCGCCGAGGGCCACGACACGCTCGACGGCGGTCGAGGGATCGAACGGGGCGATGTCGAGATGGATCCTGGTCTTGACGGTCTTGACGTCGTCGGTGCGCTGCAGCACCACGCCGGGGCCGCCAGCCGCGAGACGCGACGACCACAGGTAGGCGCCGTCGCGGTCGATCTCCCGGACACCGAGCACCGCGGTCCAGAACGCCGCACCCCGGTCGAGATCGGCGACGTCGATGGTGATCCAACGGATCTCACCGATCGGGCCGCCGGCGGGGCGGCCGGGTTGCGCATCGCTCACGACGACGATGGTACGGCACCCCTCGGACCGGGCGAATTCGATGTCGACCCCTGCAGCGGGCAGGCTGGTGGGATGGTCTCCGAGATCTTCGACGACACGGCCTGGGACGAGGTGGCAGGTTTCGGGTTCACCGACATCACCTACCACCGGGCCACGGCCCACGGCACGGTGCGGATCGCCTTCGACCGCCCCGAGATCCGCAATGCCTTCCGGCCGCACACGGTCGACGAGCTGTACACGGCGCTCGACCACGCCCGGCAGTCCACGGATGTCGGGTGTGTGCTGCTCACCGGCAACGGCCCGTCGCCGAAGGACGGCGGCTGGGCGTTCTGCAGCGGCGGGGACCAGCGCATCCGGGGTCGTGACGGCTACAAGTACGCCGACGGCGAGACGGCGGCGACGATCGAGCCGGGACGGGCCGGACGGCTGCACATCCTCGAGGTGCAGCGGCTGATCCGCTTCATGCCCAAGGTCGTCGTCTGCGTCGTGCCCGGCTGGGCGGCCGGCGGCGGACACAGCCTGCACGTCGTCGCCGATCTGACGATCGCCAGCCGTGAGCACGCCCGGTTCAAGCAGACCGACGCCGACGTCGCCTCGTTCGACGGCGGGTTCGGCTCGGCCTACCTGGCCCGCCAGGTCGGCCAGAAGTTCGCCCGCGAGATCTTCTTCCTCGGCCGGGAGTACTCCGCCGACGACGCCCACCGGATGGGGATGGTCAACGCCGTGGTGCCCCATGCCGAGCTCGAGTCGACGGCGCTGGAGTGGGGACGGCTGATCAACGCCAAGAGCCCGACCGCCCAGCGGATGCTCAAGTTCTCGTTCAACCTGATCGACGACGGCCTGGTCGGCCAGCAGGTCTTCGCCGGCGAGGCGACCCGCCTGGCCTACGCCACCGATGAGGCCGCCGAGGGCCGTGATGCGTTCCTCGAGAAGCGGGCGCCCGACTGGACGCCCTACCCCTGGTACTACTGATCCCGAGCGACTGATCCCGAGCGACTGATCCCGGAGGAGGAACGATGTCGACCCAGACGAACGACCGTCGTCGAGCGAGCGACGACCTGCTGCGGGCCGCTGCCCGAGGTGACGTGGACGGCGCGGCACGGGCCCTCGACGGGGGCGCCGACATCGAGGCCCGCGACGAGCACCTGCGCAGCCCCCTCCTCCTCGCCGCAGCGGCCGACCACGTCGACGTCGCCCGGCTGCTCGTCGAACGGGGCGCCGACCCCGACGCCCTCGACGACCGGAGCGACACCCCGTGGTTGGTCACCGGGGTGACCGGGAGTGTCGAGATGCTCGAGGTCCTCCTGCCCGCCGGACCCGACATGACGATCCGCAACCGCTACGGCGGGATCTCGGTGATCCCGGCCAGCGAGCGCGGCCACGTCGACTACGTCCGGCGGGTCGTCCAGACGCCGATCGACGTCAACCACGTCAACAACCTGGGCTGGACGGCATTGCTCGAGGCGGTGATCCTCGGCGACGGATCGGCGCCGTACGTCGAGATCGTCGGGATCCTGCTCGACGCGGGAGCCGATCCCGACATCGCCGACGGTGACGGCCTCACCGCCGTCGAACACGCACGGGCGAACAGCCACGACGAACTGGTCGAGATCCTCGAGCGGCACGACCGGTCCCGGCGACGCTGAGATCGGGGCCGCGCCCGAGGCCGCCGGGATCGAGGCGGCGAGCGAGGCCGTGACAGGCTGGGCCGGCAGTCCCAGCGGCCCGTAGCCGCGGGCCGACCGGCAGGAGAACGACACGATGAACGGCGACCAGGCGATGCGGGCCCACTCGGCGACGATTCCCTGCCCCGAGTTCCCCGAGCCGGCCTGGGTCACCCCCCGACCGCTGGTCGATTCGCGGGTGGCGATCGTGACCTCGGCCGCCCTGCACACCCCCGATGACCAGGGCTTCAGCCCCGGCGATACGGGCTACCGGCTGATCGGCGCCGAGCGGCGCGATCTCGTGCTCGGTCACTGGAGCCCCAACTTCGACCGCACCGGCGTCGCCATCGACCTCAACGTCGTCTACCCGATCGACCGCCTCGACGAACTCGCCCGACGGGGCGTGATCGGATCGGTCGCCCCCCGGCACGTCTCGTTCGCCGGCAACCAGCCCGACGACGTGGCCACGATCCGGCTCGACTCGGGGCCCGCCGCGGCGGCGGCGCTGCTCGCCGACGGCGTGGACGTGGTGCTGTTGACGCCGGTTTGACCGCTGTGCACGCGCACCGTGAGTGTGCTCGCCCATGTGTTCGAGGCCGCCGGCATCGCCACGGTGGTGTTGTCATCGGTCCGGGAGATGGCGGTCAAGGTCGCCCCGCCCCGAGCGTTGCACTGCGAGTTCCCGCTGGGACGACCGCTCGGCAGACCGGGGGATGCCGCCTTCCAGCACGATGTGCTGGCCCGTGCCTTCGCCCTGCTCGACGCACCGGCGGGACCGGTGCTCGTCGACCATCCCGAGGTCATCGAGGCCGACGACGAGCCGGCGGCGTGCGCCCTCCCGGCCCGGTTCGACCCGTCGCTGCCACCGGCGGTCGACGAGGCCCGCGGGCTGCGCAAGGCCTATGACCGGGCACGGGCCCGCCGCGGGATCACCTCGGTCGGGCGGGTCATCGGTCCCGACGAGGTGCCGGACTCCCTCGGCCTGCTCGACGCCGTCGCCAACGGCGCGGACTGGAAGGCGGTGGGGCTGCCCGGCGGGAACACCACGGCGTTGTGCCACGACATCCGCACGTACTACGAGGAGGCGGCCCTCGAACTGACCGACGGCCCGGCGCCGGGTGGCCGGGCCATCGAGTCGTGGTACTTCGAACGCACCGAGGCCGGGCGCACCGTGCTCGCCGCCAGGGCGGCGATGCGCGACGCCGGCGCCAAGTTCCCCGTCTGGTTCTACATGACCCCCGGCCAGCGCTGACCGCCCGGCCGCGGCCTCAGCAACACGCCGTCGAGCCGCGGCCGTCGGCGCCCACCGTCTGGGCTGCGGGCGCTGCCTCGGTCTCGGCCGCAGGCGTGCAGCACTCGCCCGGGCTGGGGTGCATCACCGGGGCGTCGGCGAGCACGGTGTAGATCTCCCACGGGATCTCGGGGCCCGACACCCACACCTTGTCCTGCACGGCGAAGCAGCAGGTCGTCGCGTCCTGCACGTCGCACGCCAACCCCAGGTCCTGCATCCGCGACGCGGCCCGGGCGACCTCGTCGGTGGAGGAGACCTCGACGCCGACGTGGTTCAGCGTGCCCGGTTCCCCGGCGCCGGCGATGAGCACGAGCTTCAGCGGCGGCGAGGCGATGGCGAAGTTGGCGTAGTTCTCGCGCACCTTTGCCGGAGGCGTGTCGAACAGCTTGGCGTAGAAGTCGATCGAGGCGGCGAGATCGCCGACGTTGAGGGCGAGTTGGACACGTGACATGGGATCCTCCTGGGGTTCGGGGCAACCGCCCGGGCTATACATTGACACGCGTCAATTTATACCGATGCCCACCTGATCGACAACCTTCGATGCAGTCTCTCGGGTCGACGTGTTCGGGTCGATATGGTGGCGTCATGGCTGCACCTTCCTCGGTCACGGCCGACGCCGTCGCCTGCTGCGCACCCGTGCGTGCCGAACCGCTCGACGAGGCGCAGGCCGCGCTGCTCGCCCGTTCGTTCGCCGCCCTCGCCGACCCGATCCGCCTGCGGCTGCTGTCGTGGATCGCCTCCAGTGCCGGTGAGGTGTGCGCCTGCGACCTCGTCGCTCCGTCGGGGCGTTCGCAGCCGACGGTCAGCCATCACATGAGGATCCTGGTCGACGCCGGCCTGGTCGAGCGGGAGAAGCGGGGGCTGTGGGTCTGGTACCGGGCGGCACCGTCCCGACTCGACGAGCTGCGCGCCGTCCTCGGCTGAGCGGCCCCGGCCCGCCGACCGGACAACACGGAGCGGGCGCCCGAGGGGTCAGCTCGGGCGGTTCTGGACGTGCTGGAAGCCGAAGCGGCCCTTGATGCACAGGTTGCCGTGGGTGACCGAGTGATCGGCGGGGCTCGTCACCTTGACGATCGCGTTGTCCTGCACGTGGAGGGTGACGCTGCAGCCGACGCCGCAGTACGGGCAGATCGTGTCGGTGCGGGTCTGCGACGGTTCGTCCCAGGTGCCCGCGGCGCGCATCTCGTGCTCGGAGGTGAACATCAGCGCCCCGGTCGGGCAGACCTGGATGCAGTTGCCGCAGTAGACGCAGGCGGAGTCGGGGAGGTCGACGGCATACTCCGTGGAGACCCGCGCATCGAAACCGCGCCCGGCCACGCCGATGGCGAAGGTGTTCTGCCACTGCTCGCCGCAGGCGTCGACGCACTTGTAGCACAGGATGCACTTCGCGTAGTCACGCACGTACAGCGCGTTGTCGCGCTTGACCGGTTGGTGGACGTTGTCGGCGCTGAGGCCGTCGGGTGTGTCGTGATGCCCGGGCAGGCGCGTGTCGCGGTCGGTGGAGACCGCGCTCGCTTCGCCGTAGCGCCCGATGTCGGCGCCGTACTCGGCGTTCCACCGCGCCACGTTCGGGGTGGTCGACAGGTCGACCGACGAACCGAGGAACTCGAGCACCATCCGTCGGCTGTGCGTGGCCCGCTCGCTGTCGGTCCGTACGACCATCCCCGGCTCGACCGTTCGGGAGCACGACGGCACCAGCGTGCGCGATCCCTCGACCTCGACCATGCACACGCGGCAGGCGTTCTTCGGGGTCAGCGTCTCGCCGTGGCACAGCGTCGGGATCTCGGTGCCCCGACTACGGCACACCTGGAGCAGCGTCGTGCCTTCGGGCGCCTTGACGGTCTCGCCGTCGATGGTCAGCTCGACCAGGCGGACCGGCATGGCCACCGGTGTGGTCGTCACCGTCATGAGAACACTCCGAGCTTGACGAAGGCCGATTCGATGGCGTTGTGGGCGGTCTGGCCGAGGCCGCAGATCGAGGCGTCCTTCATCACCCGGCCGATGTCGGCGAGCAGGGCCATCTCGCCGGAGCGCACGCCGGCGGCCAGGCGGGCCAGCGCCTCCTCCTGGCGGACCGTGCCGACCCGGCACGGGACGCATTGCCCGCACGACTCGTCGCGGAAGAAGGCGGCGATGCGCTGCAGGAACCCGACGAGTTCGACCGTGTCGTCGAGCACCATCACCACGCCCGACCCGAGCGTGGCCCCGATGGCCCGGGTGCCCTCGAACGTCAGCGGCACGTCGATCTCGTCCGGACCGACGAAGGCTCCGGCCGCCCCGCCGAGGAGCACGGCCTGCAGGCTGCGGCCGGAGGCCATCCCACCGCACAGGTCGATCAGCTCACGCAGGGTGGCGCCGAACGGCACCTCGTAGACGCCCGGGCGGGCGACGCCGCCCGACACGCAGAACAGCTTGGTGCCCGCCGAACCCTCGGTGCCGCCGGCGGCGTACGCCGGGCCGCCGCCGAGCACGATCGGCAGCACGTTGACCAGGGTCTCGACGTTGTTGACGACCGTCGGCTTGCCGAAGAGCCCGACCTCGACGGGGAACGGGGGCTTGTTGCGCGGCTCGCCGCGGAAACCCTCGATCGAGTTGAAGATCGCCGTCTCCTCGCCACAGATGTACGCCCCGGCCCCGCGGAAGATCTCGAGGTCGAACGAGAAGCCCGAATCGAGGATGTCGGCGCCGAGGAACCCGCGCCGTCGGGCCGCCTCGATGGCCCGTTGCAGGTGGCGCATCGCCCGCGGGTACTCGCCGCGCAGGTAGATCCAGCCGTGCTCGCACCCGGTGGCGTAGGCGGCGATGGTCATCGCCTCGATCAGGGCGAACGGGTCGCCCTCGATGATCACCCGGTCCTTGAAGGTGCCCGGTTCGCTCTCGTCGGCATTGCACACCAGGTGGTGGGGACGGGCGGGCTGGCGGGCCACTGCCTCCCACTTGCGCCCCGCAGGGAACGCCGCACCGCCCCGGCCGACCAGCCTGGCGTCGAGCACCTCGCGGATCACGCCCATCGGTCCCAGCTCGAAGGCCCGTCGCAGGGCGGCATAGCCGCCGTGGGCGCGATACGAGTCGAGCGACGTCGGGTCGCTACGACCGACCCGGCGGAGCAGCACGTGCGACTCGTCGCCGGCGAACGGCACTGCATCGGCCACCGGTGCCTCGTCGTCCGGCCAGTCGCCGTCGATCGCCCGCTGCAGCGTGACCTCGGTGAACGGGGCGATCACCGCCTGGCGGGGAACCTCACCCGCCTCGACGACCAGCGCCGCGGGTGCCCGCTCGCACGCCCCGAGGCAGGGCGACGGATGTGCACCGGCGGGAACGGCGCCGTCGGTCGAGCCGGCCATCCGGCAGGCAAGGTCGACACAGACGTGCACCTGTCGCGCCGGGCGCTCGCGCAGGGCGAACAGGGCGTAGAAGCTGGCCACGCCGTAGATGTCGGCGGGGGCCACGTCGAGGCGTTGGGCGACGTAGTTCATCGCCCCGGGGCTGATCCAGCCCTCGCGGTCCTGCACCGCGTGGAGCACTTCGAGCAGGCGGGTGCGCGGCCCGTGCACCCCGGCGCCGGCCCGGGCGACGTGGTGGTCGCCGGCGTCGCGCACGCCACCGTCCCATCCGGCGACCGGAGCGCCGAGCACGGCGTCGACGGCCGCGCGCGACGCGTCGGTGGCGCGTGCGGACGAGAGCTTGAGGTCCATGCGGGGCGGAGTTCCTGACGATCGGCGGGACCGCTCAGATTAGCCGCTCGGCCCGGTCGGGCAGGGAAGGCCCGTTACGCTGGGCCTACGCTGGGACGAGGGTCGTTCTGTGGCCCCGTCGGGAGGAAGACGTGCTGAAACAGTTGAGTGGTGTCGACGCCATGTTCCTCTACATGGAGACCGCCCGCTCGTTCGGCCATGTCTCGAGCGTCTCGGTGTTCGAGCATCCGGGGGGTGACTTCCAGCCGTTCGAGGCGTTCCGCCAGCAACTGGAGTCGCGCCTCGAACTCGTCGAGCCCTTCCGGCGGCGCCTGGTCACCGTGCCCCTCGAACTGGACCATCCGTACTGGGCGAACGATCCGGAGTTCGATCTCGACTTCCACGTCCGCTCGATCGCCCTCGCCCAACCCGGCAACGACGAACAACTGGCCAACCAGGTGGCCAGGATCATCAGCCGGCCGCTCGACCGCTCCCACCCGCTGTGGGAGGTGTACGTGATCGAAGGCCTCGAGGGCGGCTGCTTCGCCACCCTCACCAAGGTGCACCACGCGACGATCGACGGGGCGTCGGGCGTCGAGCTCCTCGCCATGCTGCTCGACCCGTCCCCCGACGCCGTCTACCGGCCACCGGCCGACACCGAGCCCTGGGCCCCCGACGTCATCCCGTCGCAGCTCGACATGTTCATGCGCGGGATGGGGAGCCTGGTGCGCCAACCCGAGCGGATCGCCCGGGTCCAGGGCCGCCTGATCCGTGACCTCGGCCGCAGCCGCGGTTCGGCCCTCGGCGAGCTCGTCAAGGTCGCCCGGCCGTTCCTGCCCTCGGTCCCGGCCCTCGGTCCGGGCCGCCGCAAACCCGAGGTCCGCGACGCGCCGCCGGCGCTGCCCTCCGGGTCGGCGCCCCCCACACCGTTCAACCGCTCGATCTCGCCGCAACGGCGTTTCGCCTTCCGGTCGGCGTCCCTGGCCAGCGTCAAGGCGCTGAAGTCCGCCTATGGGGTCACCGTCAACGACGTCGTGATGGCCGTGTGCGCCGGCGCGCTGCGCCGGTGGCTGATCGAGCACGAGGCCCTCCCCGACGAGCCGCTGCTGGCGATGGTTCCGGTGTCGATCCGCACCGGCCAGGAGACCGACAAGTGGAGCAATCGGGTCTCGGCGATCTTCGCCCCGATCCCGACCCACCTCGACGACCCGATCGAGCGGGTGCGGTTCATGAACGAGGCGATGATCGCTGGGAAGGCGTCCTTCGATCTGATCCCGGCCGACATCCTGACCGATCTCACCCAGTTCGCTCCCCCGGCCCTGGCCACGCGGGCGATCCGCATGGCGACGGCGGCCCGCCTCGGCAACCGGATGAACATGCCCGTCAACCTCGTCATCTCCAACGTGCCCGGGCCGCGCCAGCCGTTGTACCTCCAGGGCGGGGCGAGGATGAAGCACTACTACCCGGTCTCGACGATCGTCGAGGGGCAGGGCCTGAACATCACCGTGCAGAGCTACCTCGACACCCTCGACTTCGGCCTGGTCGCCTGCCGCGAGCTGGTGCCCGACCTGTGGCACCTCGCCGACCTGTGCATCGAGGAGCTCGATGTGCTCGCCGCGGCGATCACCGCGACACCGGCGGCGACCAAGCCGGCGGGGCGAAAGACGGCGGCGACCAAGACGGCTGGGCGAAAGACGGCGGCGACCAAGCCGGCAGCGACCGAGCCGGCGGCGGGCCCGGCTCGGCGCGGCCGCTCGACGGGGCGAAAGACGGTGTGATCCACGTCGGGACGGCCCCCGGCAGGCACGACGCGGCTCCGGCGGCGATGCCAGTACGCGGGTGCGGCAATCGCCGTGGCGCCGTCGCGACCGAGCCGGAATCCGGGCGTATGCTCGATCTCGATGCGGTCCCGTTGCGCACTCCTGGCCGCTGTCGGTCTCGCACTGCTGGCCGGCTGTTCGGCCTCCGATCCGGGGTTGCGCGCCCGGGATGCCGACAAGGTCGTCGTCGGCGGCGGCGGCTCGGCGAGCGGCAGCGATCCGTCGGCTCCCCCCACCGCCTCGACGGTTCCCACCGACCCGAACGGTTCGGGCCGGCTCGATCCCGACCCCGAGTCGACGGCGCCCGAGCTTCCCCCGATCGAGCCCGGCCAGTTCCCGTTCGACCCCGACAAGCCGCCGCAGGATTACGACGCGTACCTCGTCGTCGCCCTCGACGACATCCAGCAGTTCTGGCGTGACTCGATGCCGACGGTCTTCTCGACCGACTACGAGGAGCTCCAGGGCGGGATCTGGCCCGTCTACCCGGGACGCCAGGGTGTCCCCGGCTGCGGCGGCCCGCGGACCACGTACCGGGAGGTGGAGGGCAACGCGTTCTACTGCCAGCAGGGCGACTTCGTCGCCTACGACGACGCCAACCTGTTGCCGCAGCTCGACAGCGACCTGGGTCGGGCGGTCATCGGCGTCGTGTTCGCCCACGAATGGGGACACGCCATCCAGGCCCGCCTGGGCCTCTTCGACGGCTCCATCGCCACCGTGACCCTGGAGCTGCAGGCCGACTGCTTCGCCGGGGCGTGGACGGCGCACCTGGCCCGGGGCGAGAACCCCAAGATGCAGTTCCTCGACTCCGACATCCGCTCCGGGCTGACCGGCATGATCAGCGTCGCCGACGCCCCGGGGATCACGTCGGAGACCGACTTCGGCGCCCACGGCTCGGCCTTCGCCCGGGTGGGCGCCTTCCAGGACGGCTTCGTCAGCGGAGCGACGCACTGCGCCGGGTACATCGACAACCCCCCCGACCCGATGCAGTTCGCCTACCAGACCAGCGATCCGACCGCGACCATCGGCGAGCTCGAGGACGCCCCCTACGCCGACCAGTCGATCCCCGAGGGCCAGGACTACGGCGGGGGCATCTTCCAGCTGATCGACCACTCGCTGGGGGCCTTCTGGCCGGCCGTGCTCGAGGCCAACGGCACGACGTTCACCGAGCCGACGCTCGTGGCGTATCCGAGTGACGGGCCGTACCCGGCGTGCGCGGGAGTCGACGAGGCGAACTACCGCGACAACGTCTTCTTCTGCGCGGCGACGAACGAGGTGATGTACGACGATGGCCTGGGCCGCCAGCTCTATCGCCGGATCGGCGACTTCTCGATCGGTTACCTGCTGGCCAACGGGTGGAGCGACGCCGTGCAGACGGCCCTCGACAGCCAGCTCGGCGGTGAACGCCGGGCGCTGCTCAGCGACTGCCTCACCGGGGCGTGGGTGAGGAGTACGTTGCCGCCCGCCGACCGCACCGCCCCGTCGCCCGACGTGATCGCCTCACCGGGTGATCTCGACGAAGCGGTCAAGACGGCGATCCTCGTCGGCGACGAGACCACCGACGCCGACCAGGTCGGCTCGGCGTTCGAGAAGATCGATGCCTTCCGGGTCGGCGTGCTGGGCGATCTCGATGCCTGCCAGACCCGTTACGCGAGCTGACCGCGATGCTCCTCGCCGCCGCCGACCTCGGCACGAACAGCTTCCACCTGGTCATCGCCCGCATCGCCGCCGAGGGTGGGTTCGAGATCATCACCCGCGAACGCGAGAAGGTGCGCCTCGGCCACGGTGGCGGCGACATGAAGGAGCTGTCCCCCGGGGCCATCGATCGGGGGATCGCCACGCTCGCCCGAATGCGGCGGATCGCCGAGAGCGCGGGCGCCCCGTTGCGCGCCGTGGCGACGAGTGCCGTGCGCGAGGCCTACAACGCGGCCGACTTCATCGACCGGGCGCGCCGGGAGGCCGGCGTGGAGGTCGAGGTGATCTCGGGGTTCGAGGAGGCCCGCCTGATCCACCTCGGCGTGCTCCAGGCCGTCCCCGTCTACGACCAGCGCCACCTGCTCTGCGACATCGGGGGCGGGAGCACCGAGATCCTCGTCGGCCAGGGAGCCGAGACCCTGACCGCGCGGAGCTTCAAGCTCGGCGCGGTTCGCCAGACCGATCGCTTCTTCCCGGGTGGGGTCATCGAGCCGGGCGCCGTCGAGGCGTGCCGCGCCTACGTCCGCTCCATCCTGGCGGTCTACGAGCGCGAGGTCAGCCGCAAGCGGCACCGGGTCGCCGTCGGTTCCAGCGGCACCTTCGAGGCGCTCGTGCGGGTCGCCCAGGCCGTCGGTGGTCGCCCCGAGCTGCGTACCTACAACTGTCAGAAGCTCAGCCGTACGGCACTCGCCGGGGTGATCGACACGCTGATCACCTGCCCCACGCCGGAGATCCGCCGCAAGACGCCGGGACTCGAGACGGAACGCGCCGACATCATCGTGGCCGGCGCCCTGATCCTCGAGGGGGTCTACGACACCTTCGGGGTCCGCTCGATGACCTTCAGCGAGTTCGCCCTGCGTGAGGGCGTGTTGCTCGACACCCTCAGCCGGCTCAGCGGCACCACGATGCACCACCTGCGCGACGTGTCGAGGCGCAGCGTGCGCCACCTCGCCGGGGTGTGCGACCCCGAGCCGGACCATTCCCGCCATGTCGCCGCGCTCGCCCTCCAGCTCTTCGACGCCACCAAACGACTGCACGGTCTCGATCCTGTCTGCCGGGAGTACCTCGAGGCCGGCGCGCTGCTGGCCAACGTCGGGCTGATGATCAGCCACGACCGCCACCACCTGCACAGCTACTACGTGATCCGCAACTCCGAACACCTCGTCGGGTTCACCGACCACGAGATCGAGATCATCTCCCAGGTCGCCCGGTACCACCGCAAGAGCGCACCGAAGAAGTCGCACCCGGACTTCGCCCGCCTCGACCCCGGCGACCAGGACCTGATCCGTAAGTTGGCCGGCATCCTGCGCATCGCCATCGGCCTCGACCGCAGCCACGACGGCCGGGTGGCCGCGCTGCGGGTGAGCAGGCGTGACACGCAGCTCAGGATCGCACTCGTCGGGGCCCCCTCATCGGGGCCGCCGGTCGATCTGAGCCTCGAGCTGTACGCCGCCTCCGAACGCCGGCAACTGCTCGAAGAGGTCACCGGCACCCAGGTGACGATCGTCGCCGCCCCCTGATCGCCGCACCCGATCGCCGCTCCTCGATCGCCTGCTGACGGGGCGTCCCGGGAGGACCTGCTCAGCCGCCCGCGCCACCACCGGCGCCGGCCCCGCCGGGCGTCGTGGCGGGCACGGTCGTGCTCGCGGGCGTCGTGGTCGTGGTCGTGGTGGTGGTCGTGGTGGTCGTCGAACTCGTGGTGGGGGTGGTCGTGGTCGCCGGCACCTTGGTCGTCGTCGGACCCGTGGTCGCCGAGCCGGCGGTCGTCGACGGAGCGATCGTCGTCGAAGGGGCGCTCGAGGAGGTCGAGAAGTCGGGGTCGTTGCGATCCCACGCCGGCGGCTGGTGGCCGTACTCCTCGGGTTGCTTCACGCCGTCCCACAGGTAGATCCAGTCGCCCCGCTTGACGAGGTCGGGGAAGTACTCGGCGATGTGCATCGGGATGCGCACGCAGCCGTGGGAGGCCGGTTCCAGGGGGACGTTGCCGGCACCGTGGACGGCCAGCCCGTAGTTGAAGTACACCGGCTTGTACATCCGGCCGAGCTTGCCCTCCTTCCAGCTCTCGCCGGGCTTGAACCGGCGATCGAAGGTGAAGGTGCCGCCCGTGGTCGTGGCGATGCCCACGACGCCCTTCTTGATCGGCTCGGTGCCCTTCTCGTTGCCTTCTTCGCCCGGGTCGATGGTGACGACCTCCTTGAACTCCTCACCCGTGCCGCTCGAGATGTGGGTGATCAGGATCGGGGCGTCGTTCTTGAACACGATGGCGACCTGCTCGGGCAGGTACACCTCCATGTGCGTCTCACCGAGGTTCACCCGGCGGGGCCCGATGGCCACCGGCCCCTCCATCACGTCCCACATCGCCGGAGTGACCTTGCCGCCGGCCTGGTCCCGTGGGACCTGCATCACGAGCTTCTCGAAGGCCCAGATGGCCGAGCGGGTGTTGTTGCCGAAGTTCCCGTCGACGGGGCCCGGGTCGAAGTGCAGGTCGATCAGGCGCTGCTGCATCCGACGTACGTCCTCGCCGGTCATCCCCTTCGACAGCGTGCGGGTGAGCGGAACCCGGGGCGAGGTGGCCGCCGTCTGGGCCACCGGCGTCGTGGCCGGTGCGGTGATCGTCGATTCGGCCGGAACGCCGACGGGTGTCGTCAAGGGGGTGGACGCCGAACTCGAGGCCCCGCCGCCGCTGGAGAAGGCGATCGCGGCGACGACCGCGGCGAACACGCCCCCGGCGATGAGCGCGGGCGTCCAGCGCCCCAGTCCACGCGACTCCACGACATCCGAGGATAGCAACCGGGCCGCCCGGATCGGCTCGCTCACGGGTGACGAATACGCCCGCTCAGCCCGTCTGGCGCAGCTCGTGACGGAGCTGCCACATCTCCGTCAGGATCGTTTTGATCACTCCCGGTGACGACAGGGTGGACTCCCCGCGGACGCGGGGAAAGTAGTCGACACCGAACTGGAGGATCCGGTAGCCGGCCCGAGAGGCCTTGATGATCAGTTCGGCATCGATGAAACTGCCCTCGGAGCGCAGCGTGATGTGCTCGAAGATCTCGCGGCGGCAGAGCTTGAACGAGAAGTTCACATCCCGGAAGCGGACCCCGAAGAGGCCCGTGATCACCGCGTTGTAGGCGTGCGTGTAGATCGCCCGCAGCACGCCCTCGGTCGTGCGATCGAGCCGGTAGGCGCTGACGATGTCGGCCTCGTAGAGCCGCTGGATGCGCAGCGCCTTGCCCGCCTCGGCCATGTCGAACGGCAGGTCGGCGTCGGAGTACAGGACGAGGTCACCGGTGCAGGCGGCGAAGCCGGTCTTGATCGAGCCGCCCAGCTTGCGGTTCACCGGATGGTGGACGACGCGCACCCGGGGGTCGGCCGCGGCGAGCTCGTCGGCGATCTTGCCCGTGCTGTCGGTCGAGGCATCGTTGACGACGACGAGCTCGTAGCTCGAGATCGCACCGTGTTCGACGAGGTCGACCATCACGGCGCGCGCCGCGTCGAGCGCCGGGCGGATGTTCTCTTCCTCGTTGTACATCGGGAAGAACACCGAGAGGGAGGGCGCCGCTGGATCGACCATACGTGGCCGCCACGCTACCGCTTGGCGTCCCGTCCCGGTGAGCGACGGCCGGTCGGCATCCGCCTCCGGCCCGGTCCGGCACGGTCCGGACGCCGCAGCCGGTACCCTCACCGATCGTGGTTCCGATCCCTCCGCCGCCGCTCCCCCGGCAGGACGCGGACGCCGATCGGCCCGGCGGCCCGACCACCCGCTTCGGTGTCCCGATGCTCGACCCCGAGCACATCCATCCCCGCCCCGGTCAGCTGACGCCGGGCTGGCGTCGCGTGGCGATCATCGGCTGGGCGTTCGTCGTCTACGGCATCTCGGCCGCCGCTCAGGCCGGCGACCAGCTCGGCAAACCGCCGTGGTGGCTCGACGGGCCGCTGGTCGTCGTCCCCTTCCTCCTTCCCGTTCTGGCCGGTGTGTCGGCCATCCTCAACTCCCGGCGATCGACGCTGTTCGGCTTCGCCGCGGTGGCGGGCCTGGCCGCCGTGGCCCTGGCCGATCGCACGGCGAGCCCCGGCGTCGCCGCCGCCGAGGGCATCGTCGCCCTCGTGGGGCTGCTGACGACGGCGGCGGCAAGCGCCGGGCGGGTCCCGCTGGCGCCCTCACCGGCCCCCTCACCGGCTCGGTAGCCACCACCGGGCGGACCGGTGTCGGCGGGTCATTGCCTAGGGTTGGGCGCATGCCGTACACCGCCGATCCCGCCCGCTACGACTCGATGCAGTACCGCCGCTGCGGCCGCAGCGGCCTACTGCTTCCGGCGATCTCGCTCGGACTGTGGCACAACTTCGGTCATGACCGGTCGTGGACGACGCAGCGGGACATCTGCCGGCGCGCCTTCGACCTCGGAATCACCCACTTCGACCTGGCCAACAACTACGGGCCGCCCTACGGCGCGGCCGAGGAGAACTTCGGGCGGATCCTGGCCGCCGACTTCTCGGGCTACCGCGACGAGCTCGTCATCTCGACCAAGGCCGGCTACGACATGTGGCCCGGCCCATACGGGAACTTCGGATCGCGCAAGTACCTGATCGCCTCGCTCGACCAGTCGCTGGCCCGCATGGGGCTCGACTACGTCGACATCTTCTACTCGCACCGCGTCGATCCCGGCACACCGCTGGCCGAGACCGTCGGCGCCCTGGCGTCGCTCGTGCAGCAGGGCAAGGCGCTGTACGTCGGCATCTCGTCCTACTCCTCGGTCCGCACCCGGGAGGCGGCGCGCCAGCTGGCCGAGCTCGACGTGCCGCTGCTCATCCATCAGCCGTCGTACTCGATGCTCAACCGCTGGATCGAGGACGACGGGCTGCTCGACACCCTCGAGGACGTGGGGGCCGGCTGCATCGCTTTCTCTCCCCTGGCCCAGGGCCTGCTCACCGACCGCTACCTCGACGGCATCCCCCCCGGTTCCCGGGCGGCGACGGGCGGAGCACTGCGGGCCGGTGACATCACCGACGAGCGCCTCGCCCGGGTGCGCGCCCTCGGCTCGATCGCCAGCCGCCGCGGCCAGTCGCTGGCCCAGTTGGCCCTCGCCTGGGCGTTGCGCGACCCGCGGATGACGTCGCTGGTGGTCGGGGCGAGCAGCGTCGGACAGCTCGAGGCGAACGTCGGCGCGTTGACCGATCTCCAGCTGACCGACGAGGAACTGGCCGAGATCGACCGCTCCGCCACCGACGCCGGGATCAACCTGTGGAAGGGCTCGAGCGACAGCTGACCGCCGGAGCCCTCGCCGATCAGTGCCCTCGCCGATCAGTGGGAGTGGGCGTCGGCGGCGAGCATCCGCACCCGGTGAGCCAGCGCCGGCAGCATCTGGCGGGCGATGGTCGGCGCGACGTCGAGCAGCGACGTGAACTCGCGCCGGGTCGCCACCATCAGGACCATCGGCGAGGTCGCCGTGACGGTCGCCGTGCGGGGGCCGCCGTCGAGCAGCGACAGCTCACCCTGGAAGTCCCCGGGGCCGACGTCGGCGAGGTGCGCGCCGTCACGCTCGACGGTTGCGGTGCCCTCGATGATGATGAAGAACTCCTGCCCCTGGGCGCCCTGCCGGGCGAGCACCTGGCCCTCGGGCACGCGCACCTCGGTGAGCAGGCCGCGGACCTGCTCGCGTTCCTTGGACGACAGGCGGGAGAACAGGGGAACCCCGGCAAGGTGGTCGTCGATCGTGGTGTGGCTCATGGTCCCTTCCGAGGGTATCGACTCCGTGGAACCGCCCGACCGTACTCCTTCGTCGGCCGGACAGGAAGCCCCGGCCGGACGGAAGGCAACGGCCGGACGACACCGGCCGGATAGTGTGCCCCGCGATGGTTCCCGGACCGAGGTGGACGCACGTTGCCCTGCCGGTCAACGATGTGGACACCTCCGCGGCCTGGTACACGAGGTTCACCCCGCTCGAGGTGATCGACCGCCGCACCGACGAGCTGGGCAGCGCCGTCTGGCTGGCCGAGCCGACCAGCCGCGACCATCCGTTCGTGCTCGTCCTGGTGGCCGTCAACGCCGAAGCGGGCACCGTGCGCGCCACGCTCCAACCGTTCGCCCACCTCGGTTTCGAACTGCCCAACGCCGCAGCCGTCACCGAGATCGCCCGCGTCGGCGCCGCCGCCGGCTGCCTGGAATGGGAGCCCCGGCTGCTCCCGCCACCGGTCGGGTACGTCTGCGCCCTGAGCGATCCCGACGGCAATCTGGTCGAGTTCTCCTTCGATCAGGGCGTGTACGCCAAGGTGATGGAGCGGTGGGGCCCCGCGGAGGCCGGGCCTGCGTGATCTCCATCGGAGTGGAGGGCGTCGCCAAACGCTTCGGCCACACCGCGGCGATCGCCGACGTCAGTCTGTCGGTGCCGGCCGGCGGGTTCGTCACCGTGCTCGGGCCGAGCGGATGCGGCAAGTCGACCCTGCTGCGGCTGGTCAACGGCCTGCTCGAGCCCGATGCCGGCTCGATCACGGTCGCCGGGCGGAGCACCGACGCCGCTCGTCGGGCCAAGCAGTTCGCCCTCGTCCCCCAGAACCCGGCGCTGCTGCCGTGGCGGACCGTGCGACGCAACGTGGAGCTGATCGGCGAGGTGAACCGCCGCGCCGCCCGGGTCACCCACCGTTACCCGACCCGGGGCGATGCCGTCTCGTCGCCCGATGAGGTGCTCACCGCCGTCGGACTCGACGGGTTCGCCGACGCCCTGCCCCACACGCTGTCGGGCGGTATGCAGCAACGCGTCGCCCTGGCCCGGGCGTTCGCCTCGGGGGCTTCGGTGCTGCTGCTCGACGAGCCGTTCGCCGCCCTCGACGAGATCACCCGGACGCAGATGCGCGAACTGCTCCTCGCCCTGTGGGGGCGCACGGGCATCACCGTGCTGTTCGTGACCCACTCGATCAACGAGGCGGTGATGCTGTCGGACCGCGTCGTCGTGCTCTCCCCCCGTCCGGCCCGCGTGGTCGCCGACGAGGTGATCGACCTCGCCCGACCCCGCCACGAGTCGATGGAGGACACCTCCGAGTTCACCGCCCACGCCGCCCGGTTGCGCCGGGCCCTGCACCTCGGCTTCGACGACCGCGGGCCCGAACCGTGAGCGCCGGCCCCCGTCGCATCGCCGGGTGGAGCGCCCCGGTGCTCGGCCTGCTCGGCTTCTTCGGCGCATGGGAGGCGTTCGTGCGCCTCTTCGACGTGCGGCCCTTCGTACTTCCAGGGCCATGGCGCATCGTGCGCCACATGACCGAGCACCCGGACTTCTACCTGCGCAACGCCTGGCCGACCATCGTCACCGCCACCGCAGGCTTCCTGATCGCCTTCGTCGCCGGGTTCGCCATCGGCGCGGCGATGGCCCACTCGTCCTTCGTGGAACGCGCTGTGCTCCCGATCGCCGTGCTGATCCAGGTGACACCGATCATCGCCTATGCACCGGCCTTCGTGATCTGGCTGCGCTTCGGTGCTCGGCCGATCATCGCCATCACCAGCCTGGTCTCGATCGTGCCGTTCGCGCTCAACACGATGACCGGGTTGCGGTCGATCGATCTGCTCGCCCTCGAGGTGCTGGAGTCCGCCGCCGCCTCACGCCACGAGATCTTCTGGAAGCTGCGCGCCCCGAGTGCGTTGCCGATGCTGTTCAGCGCGGCGCGGATCTCGGTGGGCCTGGCGCTCGTCGGCGCCGTGATCGGCGAGTTCTTCGCCGGGGTGAGCGAGGGGCTCGGCCACGCCATCCGGGTCGCCCAGAACAACGCCGCGCTGCTCCTCGACCAGATGTGGGGCTCGATCTTCACCCTCGGCCTGCTCGGCGCCCTCGGCACGCTGGCGGTGACGAGCTTGGAGCGCAGGCTCGTGCGCTGGCACGCTTCCACGAGGTCGTGAGTGCCCGCCAACCCCGCCGGGGCAGCACGGCGAGCGCCCCACCTGCGACGACCGGAGGTCCCGATGCCCAGCCCACGACCGGCACGGTCGTCGCCGGCGCGGTTGTCGGGCTTCACCGCGTCCGTCCTCGTCGCCCTCGCCGCGTGCACAGGCGGGACGGACGGTGCGCCCGACACCACCTCGCCGCGTCCGCCGAGGACCTCCAACGGGTCGGCGGGCGCTGCGCCCGGTGAGGTGTCGGCGGCGGGCATCTCCGCCGAGCGTTGCGCCGCCAACCGTGCGGCGGGCAGGATCACCTATCTCACCGGTTTCGACTACGCCGCGGCGGCCTCGATCATCGATGTGATCGTCGCCGAGGACCGCGGCTACTTCGACACGATGTGCCTCGATGTGGAGATCCGCTCCAGCTTCTCGACGGCGAACTACCCGCTCGTCGCCGCGGACACGGCGCAGTTCGCCTCCGGGGGCAGCTACGCCGAGCTGCTCCGCCAGTCGGGCAACGGCGCCGAGCTCCAGGCCGTCGTCCTCTACGGGCGGGGGGCGATCGAGGCGCTTCTCGTGCCCGCCGCGGCGGGGATCACCTCGCTCGCCGACCTGAGGGGCAGGACGATCGGCGTCAAGGGCGACCTGCCACCGGTGATCGTCGCCATGCTCAACCGCGCCGGTCTCGTCCGCGGCCGGGACTACCGCGAGGTCCTGCTCGACGGCTTCGACCCCAAGGCCCACCTCGACACCGGGATCGACGCGCTGCCCGTGTTCAAGTCGAACGAGCCGGGCCAGCTCACCGCGGCAGGCCCCCCGTACGACGCCTACACGCTGTTCGACCCGGCGGCCGACGGGACCCCCGGCTCGTTCGGGATGATCTTCACCTCCGCCGGATTCGCCGCCGCGCACCCCAGCGCCGTCGAGGACTTCGTCCGCGCCGACCTGCGCGGCTGGCAGGAGGCGGTGGCCGACCCCGGCGCCGCGGTTGCCACGGCGGTCGCCCTGATCGATGCCGCCGGCAACCCGAACTTCCTGTCGGCCACGGGTGAGGCGTTCCGCTGGAAGGTCGAGGCCGGGATCGTCGAGCAGGCCACCTCCGCCGGCCCCGTCGGCGTGATCGACCCGGCGGCCCTCCGAGCCCAGGTCGATGCCTACACCGAGGCCGGCGTGTTCGAGTCCCCTCCGGCGATCGCCGGGACGTACAGCACGGCCGCCCTGGTCGTCTACGACGCCGCCGGCGCGCTGATCTGGCCCGCCGGCGGCTGAATCCCGGCTGTCCCCCCGTCCGCCCCGCCGCCCCCGTTTCTGGCAGTGTTCCCGGGACATGCGGCCGCCTCCCGACCCGACGTCCGACGAAGCCGGTTCCCCCGGCATCGAGTGGATCGATGCGCACTGCCATCTCGACGACCGCCTGCCGGGGGGCGTCGCAGCCGCAGTCGCCGCGGCACGCGAGGCGGGGGTCTCGCGGCTGATCACGGTGGGCTGCGATCTGGAGACCTCACGGGCGGCGATCGGCCACGCGGCGGCATTCGACCACGTCTACGCCACCGTCGGCCTGCACCCCCACGACGCCGTCGACGGGGTCGACTCGATCCGAGCATTGCTCGCCACCCCCGGTCTCGTCGGCGTCGGCGAATGCGGCCTCGACTACCACTACGACCATTCACCGCGCGACGTGCAACGCGCCGTGTTCGCCGAGCAGATCGCCCTCGCCCACGAGCTCGATCTGACGCTGGTGATCCACACCCGCGAGGCCTGGGAGGAGACGTTCACGATCCTCGACACCGAGGGGACGCCGAGACGGACCGTGTTCCACTGCTTCACCGGGGGGCCCGACGAGGCCACCGCCTGCCTCGGGCGCGGCGCCTACCTCTCGTTCTCGGGGATCGTCACCTTCCCCTCGGCGACCGACGTGCAGGAGGCGGCCCGGCGGTGCCCCGCCGACCGGCTGCTCGTCGAGACCGACAGCCCCTACCTTGCTCCGGTCCCCTTCCGCGGCCGGCGGAACGTGCCGGCGTACGTCGTGACGGTGGGTGAGGAGGTAGCCCGGCTGCGCGACGTCGGGCCCGCGGATCTGGCGGCGACGGCCACGACGGCGACGGTCGTTGCGTTTGGCCTCCCGGATGCCTAACGTGTCCCGAAACTGCGGGCGGCAGGGTGGCCGCCACGCGACATCGGAGAAGGTCGAGCAAGCGTGATCCTGGAAGCGGGTGACCGACGGAGAATGGTGCTGGCCACCGTGCTGACGGTCGCCGCCCTGCCGTTCCTGTGGTCGGCGAAGCGTGATCAGGCCGCCGGATCCGTCGGTTCGATCGCCGCCATCGCACCGGCCGGCGCTCTCGCCGGCGGTGTCATGCTCGGCCCTCCCGCCGAGGAACGATCGCCCGAACTGATCGAGCCGGCCTTTCTCGGCGGCTCGATCGAGACGGTCGCCCCGCAACCGCTGCGCTACGACATCGCCGCGGCGCCGACCGGTCAGGTCGCCGTCGGCAAGGCGAGCTACCGGCGGTGGCCCACGGGCAGCGGCGCCACAGAACACCCGTGCCAGACGTCGTTGGCGCCGTTCAACACCCGGATCGTGGTCACCAACACCGACAACGGCTACAAAGTCGCCTGCACCAACCTCAGCACCAAGCCGCTCGACCCCGATCTGGTGCTGGTGCTCGACACCGACACCTTCGTCCTGCTGGCCGACCTGACCGAATCCCCGATCCCCGTCGAACTGTCCTGGTAGGAATCTTCGTTGACACTCACCCGCGCGAGGGCCGCCGATCTGTTGCGCCGCCACGGCGTGGCCCCGCGGCGGATGTACGGCCAGAACTTCGTCGTCGACCCCAACACCGTCCGACGGATCGCCCGTCTCGCTGAGGTCGGCCCGTTACACCACGTGGTCGAGATCGGAGCCGGGATGGGCTCGTTGACCGCCGCCCTGGCCGAGACCGGCGCCAAGATCCGGGCGTACGAGATCGACGCCGGCATGATGAACCCGCTGCGCGAGGTCGTCGCCCAGTTCGCCAACGTGGCCACCTTCCACACCGATGTCACCAAGATGGACTGGGCCAGCGAGCTGACCACGGCCGACGACTGGGTGGTCGTGGCCAACCTCCCGTACAACATCGCCACGCCGTTGATCTGCGACCTGCTCGACGAGGTCCCCCAGGTCTCGCGCATGCTCGTCATGGTGCAGAAAGAGGTCGGCGACCGCCTCGTCGCCACGGCGCGGACCGAGGCCTACGGCGCCGTCAGCGTGAAGGTCGCCTACCATGCCGAGGCGCGTATCGCCGGCCTCGTGCCGTCGACCGTCTTCGTCCCCCGACCCAACGTCGATTCGGCGCTGGTGTCGATCACCCGGCGACGCAGACCGGCCGTGCCGGTGAGCATCGATCGGGACTGGCTGTTCACGCTGGTCAAGACCGGCTTCGCCCAGCGTCGCAAGATGCTCCGACGGGCGCTCGACGGCCTGGTGCTGCCCGAGGAGTACGTACGGGCCGGCGTGCAGCCCGAGGCGCGCGCCGAGGAACTCGACATCTACGCCTGGGGCCTGCTGGCCAGCCACGCCGCCCGCAAGGCGCCGGCGGAGCGACACGCGCCACGGTGAGCGCGGTGGGCTCGCTCGGGCCGGAGGCGCCGTCGTACGACATCATCGCCCCGGCCAAGCTCACACTCGGGCTCCGCGTCACCGGGCGACGCCCCGACGGATACCACCTGATCGACGCCGAGATGGTCACCCTCGCCCTCCACGACGTGCTGACGATCGCGCCCGGCGACGGCGTCGAGGTCACCGGGCCGTTCGCCCCCGGCGTCCCGACCGGTCACGACAACCTGGTCAGCCGGGCGCTACGCCTGGCCGGTCGCCGGGCCCGAGTGACCATCGACAAGCGGATCCCGCACGGCGGCGGCCTCGGCGGTGGCTCGGCCGACGCCGCGGCCGTCCTGCGTTGGGCCGGGTACGCCGATGCGGCCGGCGCGGCGACGATCGGGGCCGACGTGGCCTTCTGCCTCGTCGGCGGACGGGCCCGCGTCTCGGGCATCGGTGAGATCGTCGAACCGCTCGGGTCCCGCGACCAGGAGTTCACCCTGGTCATTCCCCCGCTGGCCTGTTCGACGCCGCTCGTCTACCGCGTCTGGGACGAGCTCGGGGGGCCCCGGGGCGACCATCACAACGACCTCGAACCGGCGGCACTGGTCGTCGAGCCACGCCTCACCCGGTGGCGCGACCGGATCGCCGAGGTGGCCGGGGTGCGACCGGTGCTGGCAGGAAGCGGGTCGACCTGGTTCGTCGAAGGTGCCCGCCAATCGCTCGTCGAGGCGTTCCCCGACGCCACGGTCGTCGTGACGCGCACCGACCGCCCGGCATGACCGGGCGGTCGGTCGCGGCGTTCCTCGGGCGAAGCCGGGATCGTGACTCGGACGACCGGCGGTGGCGACGCCCTACTTGTTGCGCCGCTGGAAGCGCGTGCGCTTCAGCATCTTGCGGTGCTTCTTCTTACGCATGCGCTTACGGCGCTTCTTGATCAACGATCCCATAACGGGGGGCAACGCTACCGGTCGATCGACCGCGAAAGCGAAACGGCGTCGGCGAGGTCCAGCCGGTAGCGTGTCGCCGACCCGATCGGGGGTCGTCCAATGGGCAGGACAACGGATTTTGGTTCCGTGAATAGGGGTTCGAAGCCTCTCCCCCGAGCCAGATCCGGTCCCGCCGGAGAGATTTGGGCCGCAGGACGCACACGTCGGGGGCCGATCGCGTTGTAGAACTGGTTCATGCCGGTTTCCGCCATCGTCCTCGCCGCCGGAGAAGGAACGCGGATGCGCTCCAACCGGCCCAAGCCGATCCACCAGATCTGCGGCCGCCCGATGGTGATGCACGTCATCCACACGTTGGCCAATCTCGACATCGACCGCACCGTCGTCGTCGTCGGCTACGGCGCCGAGCGGGTGACGAAGAAGATCCAGGAGCAGTCGCCCGCCTCGGTGAACGTCTCGTTCGCCGAGCAGCCCGTGCAGCGCGGCACGGGCCACGCGGTGATGATCGGCCTCACCGCCTTTCCCGACGAGGATCTCGACGACACCTCCACGGTGATCGTCCTGCCCGGCGACACGCCGCTGCTGCGGGCGTCGACGATCGAGGACCTCGTCGCCGCCCACGAGACCAGCGGCCAGGCCGCCACACTGCTCACGGCCCGGATGGAGGACCCCACGGGGTACGGCCGGATCGTGCGGGCCAAGGACGGTCGCGTCGTCCACATCGTCGAGCAGCGCGACGCCCGGCCCGAGGAGCTGGCGATCACCGAGATCAACACGGGGATCATGGCCTTCCGCCGCGACCTGCTCGGCCCCGGGCTCCGCCACATCTCGACCGACAACGCCCAGTCGGAGTACTACCTGACCGATGTGGTCGGCGTCCTGGCCACGATGGGGCACCGCATCGGGAGTCTCGTGGTCGACGACGCGGCCGAAACCCAGGGCGTCAACGACCGCTGGCAGCTGGCGATGGCCGAGCGGGAGCTGCGGGCCCGAACCAACCGGAACTGGCTGCTCAACGGGGTCACGATGCTCGACCCCCGCCAGACGTTCATCGACGTCACGGTGCGCCTCGGTCGTGACGTGACGCTGTATCCGGGCTCGATCCTGCAGGGCCTGACCACGATCGGCGACGGCGCCGAGATCGGCCCGAACACCCGTCTCGTCGACACCGTCGTCGGCCCCGGAGCCCGCGTCGAGAACACCGTCGCCACCGATGCCGAGATCGGCGCCGATGCCGTCGTCGGCCCGTTCGCCCATCTACCTGCGGGTTCTCACGTGCCTGAGGGCGCGGTGACCGGCGCCTTCTACACTGCCCATGGAGAGTGATCCGTCGGGGGAGGGCCTGAGCATGGACAAGGTGACCACGAAGCGTTTGGCGCTGTACTCGGGGCGCACCCACCCGGCGCTGGCCACGGAGGTCGCCGCCCACCTCGGCATCGAACTCGGCCATCCCAACCTCGTCGACTTCGCCAACGGCGAGATCCGACCGCGGTTCGGCGAGAGCGTCCGGGGCACCGACGTGTTCATCATGCAAACCCACTTCGGGGTCGACGGCCGGTCGATCAACGACTCGATCATGGAACAGCTGATCATGATCGACGCCGCCCAGCGGGCGTCGGCCAAGCGGATCACCGCGGTGTGCCCGTTCTACGGCTATGCCCGCCAGGACCGCAAGGCCGAGGGCCGCGAGCCGATCACCGCCCGGCTCGTCGCCGACCTGTTCCGCGCCGCCGGTGCCAAACGGATGGTGTCGATCGACCTGCACTCCGGCCAGATCCAGGGGTTCTTCGACGGTCCCGTCGACCACCTCACGGCGATGCCGGTGCTCGAGGCGTACGTCCGCATGCACGCCGACGAGCCGGTGATCGTCTCGCCCGATGCCGGACGGATCAAGGTGGCCGAGCGGATGCGCCAGCACCTCCACGACAAGGGGGCGGACCTGGCCTTCATCTACAAGAGCCGCCCGAAGGGCACGACCAACATCGCCCAGGCGAAGGATGTCATCGGCGACGTGCGCGGCCGGCTGTGCATCCTCACCGACGACATGATCGACACGGGGGGCACCATCGTGTCGGCGACCGAGGTGCTGCTCGACAAGGGGGCGACGGAGGTCTGGGCGATGGCCACCCACGGCGTGCTCTCCGGGCCGGCCGTCGACCGGTTGAAGAACTCGCCGATCACCCGGATCGTGCTCACCGACACGCTGCCGTTGCCGCCGGAGAAGCAGATCGACAAGATCGAGGTGCTCTCGGTGGGCCCGATCATCGCCGCGGCGCTGGCCGCGGTGTTCGACGACTCGAGCGTCAGCGAGATCTTCGGCGGCGAGAATTTGAGTTAGGCGCTCCGCCCCATACACTTGACCGCCGTTTGCTGAACGTCCCCGAAGGACCGCGCCATGTCTCAGATCACTCTCGCCGCCCAGACCGGGCGGGCCACCGGTTCCCCCGCCTCCCGCCGCCTACGGGCCGAGGACCTGATCCCCGGGGTGATCTACGGCCAGGGCATGACGCCGATCACGCTGTCGGTCAACCGGCGCGAGCTGCGCCTGGCGATCAACAACCCGGCCGGGATGAACACGCTGCTGTCCCTCCACGTCGAGGGCAAGAGATATCCGGCGATCATCAAGCAGATTCAGCGCCACCCCATCCGCCGCACGGTCAGCCACATCGACTTCATGCAGGTCAACATGGCCGAGGACATCACGATCTCGGTGCCGCTGCACCTCACCGGTGAGGCCAAGGCCGTCGTCGACGAGGGAGGCCTGGTCGACCCGGCCGTCGATTCGATCGAGGTCACCTGCACCCCCGGCAACATGCCCAACGAGATCGTCATCGACATCTCCGGCATGCAGCCCGGCGATGTGCTGCGGATCGGTGACATCACCCTTCCCGCCGGGGTGGTGGCCAACGGCGACCCCGACACGGCCGTCGCCACGACGATGATGCCGGCCGCCGGCGTCGCCGAGCCCGAGACCGCCGACGTCGAGGCCGCCGAGGGCGAGTGAGACTCGCCGGCGGCGATCGGCGGGGCACACCCGCCGATCTGCTCGTCGTCGGCCTCGGGAACCCGGGCCGGGAGTACGAGCGCACCCGCCACAACGTGGGCGCCGAGGTCGTCGCCACGATCGCCGCCGCACACGCCAGCCCCCTCAAGTCGGGCAGGGAGCGGGCGATGGTCGCCGAGATCACCCTGGCCGGGGCACGAGTCGCCCTTGCCTTCCCGACCACGTTCATGAACGCCTCGGGCGAGTCCGTCGTGCGGCTGGTCCGCCGCTACGGCATCGACGATCCGACCAAGCTCCTGGTCGTCCACGACGAACTCGACCTGCCGCCCGGCACGGTGCGCATCAAGCAGGGCGGCGGGCTGGCCGGCAACAACGGCCTGCGTTCGATCACCCAGCATCTGAAAACCCAGGACTACCTGCGGATCCGGATCGGGATCGGCAAGCCCCCCTCCAAGGAGCGCGGCGCCGACCACGTGTTGTCGAAGATCTCCAAGGCCGAGCGGGCCCTGCTCGACGCGGCCATCGTGCGCGCCTGCGAGGCCGTCGAGCTGATCGTCCGCCTCGGCGTGGACGGGGCGATGAACGAGGTCAACCGCGCCTGAGTGGGGAGGCACAGGCTCGACTACATTCGCCGGGTGCCGTCCGAGCCTCCGTCCGCCGTCCCGTCGGCCGACTCCGCCCTCGCCGAGCCGGTCGTCCACCTCGTTCGATGGGCGGGACCGTGGCCGGACGACGACAAGGACGCCAACTTCAAAGCGGAGGTGGCGCTGTACTCCCACGCCGATCCGCTGAGCACGATCCGGACATTGGCCGCGGCGATCGACGTGCCGGTGGGGGCAATCGTACGGTACGTGCTCGCCCGGTGGGCCAGCGAGGGCGCCTCGGGGTTGCTCGAGCTCGGCCCGACGATGGTTCGACGCCTGCACGGTGTGGCCGAGGCGGCGGGCGACGGTAGCGCGCACGACAAGCTCGCCGCCTATGAGCAGTTGCGCCAGATGCTGTCGTGGCTCAATCACCCGCTCGATCACCCCGAGGTCTACGACTTCTAGCAGGGGCTCCTTGCACGGCGCCGACCCCGGACCCCGATCCACAACCCCGGACCCACGGCCGGCGGGTCCGCCGCCGCTCGGCCGGCGGGCGGGGCCGGCGTTCACGGCGCACCGTCGAGCGAGCCGACGAACGACAGCTGCACGCCCTCATCCCCGGATCGCACAGCGTCATCCCCGGATCGCACGGCGTCTAGCCGGTCGTCGACCTGCGGGGTCGCGCCACGTCGCCAGTGCAGTTCGCCGGTCGGCCGGCGGATGGTCATCGTGTGCGCCGGGCCGCCGAGCAGCCAGCCGCCCTCGTGGACGAGGTGGTGGTGGTGATGGCAGAGCAGCACGAGGTTCGCAACGTCGGTGGCTCCCCCCGACTCCCAGGCGACGATGTGGTGAGCCTGGCACCAGCCGGGTGGCCGGTCGCAGCCCGGAAAGACGCAACCCAGGTCACGAGCGGCGAGCGCGAGGAAGACGTGGCTGCCGACGACCCGCGTGCGGCGGCCCATGTCGAGCGGGACCGAGTCGGCCGCGGTGAGCAGGCGGTGGATGCCACAGTCGCAGGCCAACCGCCTGGCCGCCTCGGCCGTCAGCGTCGACCCGTTGTGGATGCGTGCGCGCTCGTTCGCCCGACCGGAGAGCGAGGCCTCGGAGATCTCCACGACCAACGTCGGCCGCTCCCGACCGCCGGTGACTGCGCCGGCGCTGTGGGCCGCACACAGATCGGTGAGGGCATCGGCCAGCCGTTGTTCGCGCAGCCGCCCGGAATCATCGAGTCGGTGCTGTCGGGCGAGATGCTCCAGCGTGAGGCGAACCTGCGCCCCGCACTCCGGGTCGAACGCCCCCTCGACACCGACCATGCCATCGCCACGATCGAGGAACCGGAGGAATCGACGGGAACGCTGCACCTCGGCGTCGGCCGCATCCGCCACCGGATCGTGCAGGGCCTTCCACCGCTCGATCTCGAATCGCATCGTCCTCGGATCGGCCGTCGCTGCCGCCGCCACCAGTGACGCGCCATGGTCGGCGAAGGCGGGATGCCCGGTCACCCTGGCAACCTGCGACGCGTTGGCGTGCGGCACGTCGGCGAGATCGGGGGCGAGTTGGAGCGCCCTGCCGAGCTCGAGCTCGCCCCTGGCCCGGCCACGGGAGATGGATGCCTGGCCGGCGACGAACGCCTCCGGTGACGACGCCCCGGACTCGGCCCATACGGCGGAGTTCGCCGCGTGATGAGCAAGGCGCGCCCGCGTGGCGCTGAGGCCGTCGATGACCTCGGACAGCAGCGAGATGAACCGCCGCAGACCACCGCCATCGAGCCCCGACAGGTCAGTGTGACGCAACGCGCCCTCCGCCCGGATCAGTTCACCGAGATGGTCACCACTCATAGGTCGAGCGTATACGAACACATGTTCGTATTGCAAGGGTTGAGGGCACATTTTGACGAAGTGCCTACACGCACCCGGATGCCACCTGTCTGTGGTCAGATGCTCCGGTTGATTGGGAATCGGTGGCGCTCGTCGGACGCCGACGAACTGTTCGCCGAGGCCATCGACGCCAACCTCGGCCGAACCGCGCAAGAGGGCGGCCACCATGCAGTCGCCATCGAGGCCCGGGACCGGGTAGAGACCACCCGACGTCTCCGGCTCGGCGACCGCCACCCCGCCACCCTCACCGCCCGAGCCAACCTCGAACGCTGGAAGGCTGGGCCCGACAAAGTCTGAGCCCGATACCCTGACGGGCTCGCCATGACTGCTGTCTCCACCCCCGGTGCGCCCACCGAGGCGCCGACCGGCGCGCTCCGCCGCGCCGCTCGACGCCCTGCCGGAGCTGATCGGGCGCGACGCCGCGCTGGGCCAGATGCTCGGCCGGGCGAGCGCCGTCCTGGCGGTCCCCGAGGCGGCCCGCCCGATCGCCATCGCCGCCCTGGCCGGGCTCAGCCGGCGCCATCCGCTGGTCGTCTGCTGCCCGACGGGGACGATGGCCGGACAGCTGTACGACGACCTCGTGCAGTACCTGGGCGCTGCGACGGTCGAGCTCTTCCCGGCCTGGGAGACGCTCCCGTTCGAGCGGGTCTCGCCCAGCGTCGAGACGATGGGGCGCCGGCTGCGCGTCCTGCACCGCCTCGGCGGCGGAGGGACGGGTGATCCCAGCAGATCCCCGACGGTCATCGTGTCGAGCATCCGCGCCCTCCTCCAGCGGCTCGGGACGTACGGGGAGCGGGCCGCACCGATCGTCATCCGACCGGGCGACACGATCGACCCCGACGAGCTGCTCCAGCGTCTCGTCACGATGGGCTACCGGCGTGAGGAACTCGCCGAGCACCGCGGCGAGGTCGCCCGGCGGGGGGCGATCGTCGACGTGTTCCCGTCGACGGCCGACGCCCCGATCCGCATCGACCTGTGGGGCGACGAGGTCGACCGCCTCACGGAGTTCTCGGTCAGCGACCAGCGCTCCACCGACGACATCGCCGTCGCCGAGATCTTCGCCGCCCGCGAGCTCATCCCCAACGACGCCACCCGCGCCCGCGCCGAGCAGCTGATCGGCGAGGAGCCGTGGGGTCGCGAGCAGTGGGAGCGGCTGGCCGAGGGCCACCTGTTCGAGGGGATGGAGTCGTGGCTTCCGTGGCTGACCGAGGACGAGGTGCTGATCACCGATCTGCTCGGCGAGCAAGCCCAGGTCATCCTCATCGAACCGCGCCGCACCCGGGACCGGGCCGCCGACCTGCTCGCCGAGGAGGACGACCTGGCCAGGGCGTTGGCCACCACCTGGGGCCGCGAGCGCGACGAGACGTTCCCCCGTCTGCATGCCGAGCCTGAGCGGCTGCTGGCGGCCACCCACGGCTCGAGCTGGTCGATGGTGCCGACCCCCGAGGGCCCCGACGCCCCGCATCTCGAGGCGTCCGGTTGGGGCCCGGTGGCCGGCGATTCGCGGGGCCTGACCAACCGGCTGCGCGAGCTGATCACCGACGGCTACCGGGTCGTCGTCACCGCCGACACCGAGGGATCGGCCGAGCGGATCGCCAACGCGTTGCGCGACAACGGCCTCGACCTGCCGATCCGCGCGGCCGGGCTGGCCGATGAGCACCTCCGCCGTCCGGGCGGCCAGATCGTCGTCGCCCCGCTCCACCGCGGCTGCACGCTGCCGGCCGGCCGGCTGGCCATCGTCACCGAGTCCGACCTGACCGGGCGCCGCCGGGCCCACCGCCGGCCCCGACCGCGCCAGCGCGAGTCGGCGGGCTTCTTCGAGGACCTCAAGCCGGGTGACTTCATCGTCCACTACCAGCACGGCGTCGGCCGCTACGAGGGAATGGTCAAGCGCTCGATCGGGGGGATCGAGCGCGACTACCTGCTGCTCGCCTACAAGGGCGGCGACAAGCTGTACGTCCCGTCCGACCAGATCGACGCCGTGCGCCAGTACGTCGGGGGCGAGGCCCCGACGCTGCACCGGATGGGCGGCGCCGACTTCGCCAAGGCCAAGGCCCGCGTGCGCAGCGCCGTGCGGGAGATCGCCCAGGAGCTCGTCGTGCTCTACCAGCGGCGGGTCAACGCCAACGGCCACCGCTATCCGCCCGACACCCCCTGGCAGCAGGAGATGGAGGATGCGTTCCCGTTCGTCGAGACCCCCGACCAGCGCAAGGCGATCGACGACGTCAAGAACGACATGGAGGCGCCCGCCCCGATGGACCGCCTGCTGTGCGGCGATGTCGGTTTCGGCAAGACCGAGGTGGCCATCAGGGCCGCCTTCAAGGCGATCCAGGACGGCAAACAGGTGGCCGTGCTCGTGCCGACGACGTTGCTCGCCACCCAGCACGGCAACACCTTCGCCGACCGTTTCGCCGGTTACCCGATCCGCGTCGAGGTGCTCTCCCGATTCCTGAGCGGGGCGCAGGCCCGCAAGGTGATCGCCGGGCTGGCCTCGGGCGAGGTCGACTGCGTGATCGGCACGCACCGGCTGCTGGCCAACGAGGTTGCGTTCAAGGACCTCGGCCTGCTCGTCGTCGACGAGGAGCAGCGCTTCGGCGTGCAGCACAAGGAGGCGATGAAGAAGCTGCGCCTCGACGTCGACGTGCTGTCGATGTCGGCGACGCCCATACCCCGCACGCTGGAGATGTCGCTCGTCGGGATCCGCGACCTCTCGTTGCTCCAGACGCCCCCGGCCGACCGTCAGCCGATCCTCACCTACGTCGGGGAGTACGACGAGCGCGTCGCCGTCGAATCGATCCGCCGCGAGCTGCTGCGCGAGGGCCAGGTGTTCTGGGTGCACAACCGGGTCCAGTCGATCGAGGAGTGCGCCGCCCGGCTGCGCGAGCTGGTGCCCGAGGCGCGCATCGCCGTCGCCCACGGTCAGATGGACGAGAGCAAGCTCGAACAGATCGTCGTCGACTTCTGGGAGGGCCGGTTCGACGTGCTCGTGTGCACGACGATCATCGAATCGGGCATCGACATGCCCACCGTGAACACCCTCGTCGTCGAACGTGCCGACCTGCTCGGTCTGGGCCAGATGCACCAGCTGCGTGGCCGCGTCGGCCGCTCGGGGAGCCGGGCCTACGCCTACCTGTTCCATCCCCGCGACCGGGTGCTCACCGAGGAGGCCTACGAGCGGCTGAAGACGATCGGCGAGGCCACCGAGCTGGGCTCGGGCTTCAAGATCGCGATGCGCGACCTCGAGATCCGCGGCGCCGGCAACATCCTCGGTGAATCGCAGTCGGGTCACATCGCCGCCGTCGGCTACGACCTGTACTGCCAGATGGTCACCGAGGCCGTCTCGGAGATGAAGGGCGAGGAGCCCAAGGCACCGGCCGAGATCAAGCTCGACGTGCCGACCGACGCGTTCCTGCCGGCGGACTACGTGGCCAAGGAGGAGCTGCGGCTCGAGGCGTACCGGCGGCTCGCCTCGGTGACCACCCACGAGCAGGTCGCCGACATCCGCGCCGAGTGGGAGGACCGCTACGGCCCGATCCCGGCGCCCGCCGACGCCCTGTTGATGGTCGGCCGGCTGCGCGCCGAGTGCCACCGCCTGACGCTGCGCGAGATCTCCATGATGGGCAGCCAGGCTCGGCTCGCCCCACTGCGACTGAAGACGAGCGAGTACATCCGCCTCGGCCGGGTGGCCAAGGGGGCGATCTACAAGGAGGAGATCGGCCAGCTGGTCGTGCCGTTGCGCAAGGGCGAGGATCCCGCCGCCCAGCTGGTCCGGCTGCTCGGCGAGCTGATTCCCCCGGCCGAAGCAGGCTGACCGGCGCCAACGCCGTTCTCACCGGATTCCCGGTCGGCTCTCGCCGGTCTCCCAGGTGCCGCGGCGAGGGATCGGGCTCGACCCACCCGCCCCGGGAGGCCCCCCTCCGCACGGGCATCGCCCTCGGCCCGACGCCGCGGCGTAATCTCCGGCCGACACGATCACGAAGGAATGACCCCGGATGTCCCAGTCGATGGCCTACCTGACCCGCTCCTCGGGGATCGTGGCGACCGTACTGATGCTGGCGGCGGTGGCGTGGGGATTCGCCTTCTCGGCTCGCGAGACCGGCAAGCGGCTGCGCCCGGCGTGGTGGCTCGATCTGCACAACGGCCTCGGCGGCTTCGCCCTGATCTTCACCGGCATCCACCTGCTCACGGCCTTCCTGGCCTCCGACCTCGGGGTCGGCCTGAAGGACGTGGCCGTCCCCGGCGGCTCCGACCAGCAGACAGGGGCGTTCACCTGGGGGGTGCTGGCGTTCTACGGCCTGGCCGTGGCCGTGTTCACCTCGTGGCCTCGAAAGCGGTTCAAGCGCCGGACATGGCGCCTCGTCCATCTGCTGTCCGTACCGGCGACCGTCGCCGCCTGCGTGCACGGGTACCAGCTCGGCACCGACGCGGCAACGCCGGCGTTCAAGGCCGGGCTCGTGATCCTCGTCGGCGCCACGGTGTACCCGGCCGGGATGCGCCTGACGGGGCTGCTGGCCAGGCGGACCTCCGCCGAGCGGTGACCGGGCCCGTCACGGCGTCGGCGGGCACACGATCTTCTCGGGTCGTCCTTGAATGCCCCTTACCTGGGGACGTGTGAATGGTCGCCATGGAAGACACCAACGATGTCGACAGCCGGCCGACCCCCCTGGGTGACCCGCTGATCCAGGCCCGCCTCGAGCGACTCGCCAATCGCGGACCGGGGACGCTGCCGCCCCCGGTCCCCCCGACGTCTGCCCCCCGGACGTCGACCCCCGGAACGCAGACGGGGGCGCGACCGGCGGCATCCCGGCCCACCCGACCGGCGGCGAGAGCACGGACGAATGCTCCCACCACGTCGAGGCGCCGCCACGCCGCCAAGGGCAGCCGGGCGGCCGCCCTGGTGATGAGCGCCGGCACCACGCTCGGCCTCGCCGCCTACTTCCAGCAGGTCGATTCGGCGTCGGCCTCGACCGATGGCACCACGATGGCCGCCGCCGCTGAGTCCACCGGCGCGCTCGTGGCGACGAACACGGGCATCGCCACCGGCCCGGCGACGGCGACGACCGCACCGGCCACCGTCGCCGTCCCCTCCACCGCAGCGGCAGCCGAGCCGCAGGCCACGGCCGTGGCAACGACCACATCGGCCGTTGCGCCCAACGCGCTGGCCGACGGCACGTTCGTCGGAGCCACGTTCACCAACCGCTGGGGCCCGGTGCAGGTGCAGGTGACGATCACGCAGGGAGCGATCACCGAGGTGACCGCGCTGCAGACGCCGGCCGGCGATCGCAAGAGCGTGCAGATCAACAACCGCGCCGTGCCCAAGCTGAACTCCGCCACGCTGACCGCCCAGAGCGCCGCCATCCACGGTGTCTCGGGCGCCACGTACACCAGCCACAGCTACGCCCAGTCGCTGCAGTCGGCACTCGATGCCGCCAAGGCGCAGGCCGCCTGACGTGGCCGACACTCCCTTGCACCACGTCGAGTTCGTGATGGGCATGGCCGTGTCGATCGACATCCGCGATCCCGCCGACCGCTCCGCCCTCGATGACGTCGTCGCCTGGCTGCACCACGTCGACGACACCTTCAGCACCTACAAGCCCGAGAGCCCGATCAGCCGGCTCGGCCTCGGCGAGCTCCGGCTCGACGAGCTCAGCACCGAGGTCGTCGGGGTGCTCGAGCTGTGCGAGAAGCTGACCGTCGACACCGGGGGCGCGTTCGACGCCCTGGCCGTACGCGGAGCGACCGGTGGGATGCTCGACCCCTCGGGGCTGGTCAAGGGCTGGTCGATCGAGCGGGCGGCCGTGATGCTCGCCGAACGGGGGGTTCGCAACCTGTGCATCAACGCCGGCGGTGACCTGGCGATACGCGGCGAGCACTGCTCCGGTGAGCCCTGGCGCATCGGTGTCCGGCACCCCGACCAGCCGATGAGGAGCGCCGCGGTGCTCGCCGTGAGCGGGCCGCTGGCCATCGCCACCTCGGCGACCTATGAGCGCGGCGCCCACATCATCGACCCGGTCACCGGCGAGCCCGCCGGCGATCTGGCCAGCGTGACCATCGTCGGGCCCGACCTGACGTTCGCCGACGCCTACGCCACCGCCGTGTTCGTGATGGGGATCCGCGGTCTCGAGTGGCTGATGGAGCGCCATGGCGACTACGCCGGCTTCGCCATCACCCGCGAGGACACGACGTTCTCCACCCCGAACTTCGAGAGCTACCTGCTCCGGACTCCGGCCCTGGGCTGATCGCTAGAGTTCGGTTCGGTGCGCACCGAAACTGCAGGTCGGCTCCGCGAGAACGGCATCCACGTCACCCCGCAGCGCCTCCACCTCACCACTCGAGCTCACCACACTCAACCTCACCCACTCGACAAGGAGAGCCATGAGCACCAGCAACGAGGCCGTGTGTCCGGTCGTGCACGGCGCCAATGTGCAGTCGGACATGTCACCGACCGGGTGGTGGCCGAAGACCCTGAACCTCGACATCCTGCACCAGCACGACTCGAAGACGAACCCGATGGACGCCGACTTCGACTATCGCGAGGCGGTCAAGACCCTCGACCTGGCGGCGGTGAAGCAGGATCTCGAGGATCTGATGACCGACAGTCAGGATTGGTGGCCCGCGGACTGGGGTCACTACGGCGGCCTGATGATCCGCATGGCCTGGCACGCTGCCGGGACGTATCGCATCGCCGACGGTCGTGGTGGTGCCGGTACCGGCAACCAGCGTTTCGCCCCGCTCAACTCGTGGCCCGACAACGCCAACCTCGACAAGGCGCGTCGCCTGCTGTGGCCGATCAAGAAGAAGTACGGCAACCGGATCAGCTGGGCCGATCTGATGGTGCTGGCCGGCAATGTCGCTTACGAGTCGATGGGTCTGAAGACGTTCGGTTTCAGCCTTGGCCGCGTCGATATCTGGCACCCGGAGAAGGACATCTACTGGGGCACGGAGAAGGAATGGTTGGACTCCAGCCGGTATGACGGTGACGACCGTGAGTCGCTCGAGAACCCGCTCGCCGCGGTGCAGATGGGCCTCATCTACGTGAACCCTCAGGGTGTGGGCGGCACACCCGATCCGTTGCGTACCGCCCAGGACGTGCGGGTCACCTTCGCACGCATGGCGATGAACGACGAGGAGACCGTGGCACTCACCGCCGGCGGCCACACGGTGGGCAAGGCCCACGGCAACGGCAACGCGGCCGCCCAGGGCCCGGAGCCCGAGGGAGCCGGGATCGAGGAGCAGGGTCTCGGCTGGATGAACCGCACCAGCCGCGGTATCGGCCGCGACGCGGTCACGTCGGGGCTCGAGGGGGCGTGGACCACTCATCCGACGCGCTGGGACAACGGCTACTTCGATCTGCTGTTCAAGTACCAGTGGGAGCTCGCCAAGAGCCCTGCCGGTGCCTGGCAGTGGTGGCCCGTCGGTATTGCCGAGGAGGACATGCCGGTCGATGTCGAGGATCCGTCGATCCGCCGGATGCCGATGATGACCGACGCCGACATGGCGATGATCAAGGACCCGATCTACCGCGAGATCAGCGAACGGTTCCACAAGGACCCGGCGTACTTCTCCGAGGTCTTCGCCCGGGCGTGGTTCAAACTGACCCACCGGGACATGGGCCCCAAGTCCCGCTACATCGGACCCGAGGTTCCCGCCGAGGACCTGATCTGGCAGGACCCGATCCCCGTCGGCACCAGCGGCTACGACATCGACGCCGTCAAGGCCCGCATCGCCGCCAGCGGCTTGACCGTCAGCGAGATGGTGACCACGGCATGGGATAGCGCCCGCACCTTCCGCGGCTCCGACATGCGCGGTGGCGCCAACGGCGCCCGTATCCGCCTCGCCCCCCAGAACCAGTGGGAGGGCAACGAGCCCGCCCGACTCGCCAGGGTGCTCGGCGTGCTCGAGACCATCGCGGCCGAGAGCGGTGCGAGCGTGGCCGACGTGGTCGTGCTGGCCGGCAACCTCGGCAGTGGAGCAGGCCGCGGAGGCGGCCGGCGTCGACATCACCGTGCCGTTCGCGCCGGGGCGTGGCGACGCCACTCAGGAACAGACCGACGTCGACTCGTTCGCCCCGCTCGAGCCGATCCACGACGGCTACCGCAACTGGCAGCGGCAGGCCTACGCGGTCACCGCCGAGGAACTGCTCCTCGACCGCACCCAACTGATGGGCCTCACCGCACCCGAGATGACGGTGCTCGTCGGTGGCATGCGCGTCATCGGCACGAACCACGGTGGCACTCGCCACGGCGTGTTCACCGACCGGGTCGGCGCCCTCACCAACGACTTCTTCACCAACCTCACCGATATGAGCAACACCTGGAAGCCGGCCGGCGACGGCGTTTACCAGGTTTGTGATCGCAGGACCGGCACCGTGAAGTGGACGGCCACGCGGGTCGACCTCGTCTTCGGATCCAACTCGGTGCTCCGCTCGTATGCCGAGGTGTACGCCCAGAACGACAACAAGGAGAAGTTCGTACGCGACTTCGTCGCCGCCTGGACCAAGGTGATGAACGCCGACCGCTACGACCTGAACTGACCGTCGAGCGGGCGAATCTCGGAGGCACGCCTCGACCGGCCGTCAGCTGTTCGCGGTGAACAGCTGACGGTCTGGACGTGCGTCCGGCTCGGTGGTGCGCCCCACGGCGAACCCGGTGGTCCGGACGGCCAACGCGGCAAGGGGTCGGGGGTAGCATGTCGACCCGTGCATCGTCGTCTCTCCGTCGCCGCCATCGCCCTGGGCGGCCTCCTCTGCCTGCCGTCGTGCTCGTCGGTCACCACCAACGCGGCGATCATCAACGGTGACGACGTCCCGATGACGGACCTCGACGAGATCATCAAGGGCTACCAACAGGTGCTCGCCGCCCAGGCCCCGACCGTCCCCGAGGGCACCGCGCTCGAATCCGAGACCGCCGACGCCAACATCGCCCGCGGCATGCTCAGCGTGATGATCCGCCGCACCGTGTACGACGAGGCGCTGACCACGATGGGCCACCCCGTCACCGACACCGACCGCGCCACGGCCGAGGCCACCGTCGCCCAGGATCCGTCGTTCGCCGACTTCCCCCCGCTGATCAAGGAACTGGCCGTCGGCGTCACCGCCTCGCAGCAGGCGTTCCTGGCGCTGCCGGGCCCGACGGCCGCCGAGTTCCAGCCGGTCTACGAACAGGGCGTCGAGCGTTCCCAGGTGGCGTGCGTCAGCCACATCCTGGTCGCCACCGAGGCCGAGGCGAACGTCGTGCTCGACCGGGTCACCCGGGGTGAGGCCTTCGCCGACGTGGCCAAGGCCGTCTCCACCGACACCGGCAGCGGTCAGGCGGGTGGCGTGCTCACCGGCGACGTCGGCACCTGCTACAGCGCCAGCGGGCTGGCCGGCCAGCTCGTGCCCGAGTTCGTCGCTGCGGCGATGGCCGCCGAACCCGGGGTGCCCACCCAGCCGGTCCAGTCGGAGTTCGGTTACCACGTGATCCTCCTCCGTCCGTGGGCCGAGGTCGCCGACGACGCCGTCGTGGCGGCCCGGGCCACGACGGAGCAGCGGCTCTTCGCCACGGCCGACGTCACCGTGAACTCCTCGATCGGGGCATGGTCGCCAACGGCATTCGCCGTCGTCCCACTCGATTCCACCCCTGCCGCCAACGGGTGAGCCTCCCCCGCATCGTCGTCGCCGGACTCGGCCCGGCCGGGCCCGAGTACGTCACGGCGGCGGTCTCCCGGGCCATCGCCCGTGTCCCGCACCGGTTCGTGCGCACGTCGCGCCATCCGGGCGCGGGCGTTGTCGGCGAGGCGACGAGCTTCGACGCCGTCTACGAGTCGGCCGACACGTTCGACGAGGTCTACGCATCGATCGTCGAACGCCTCGTCGAGGCCGCGGTGACGCACGGCGAGATCCTCTACGCCGTGCCGGGCTCGCCCTGGGTGCTCGAACGCACCGTACGCCGCCTGCTCGCCGACGAGCGGGTCGCCACCGAGGTCCTCCCGGCGTTGTCGTTCCTCGACCTGGCCTATGCCGCGCTGCGGATCGACCCGGTCGAGGCCGGTGTCCGCCTCGTCGACGGGCACCGCTTCGCCACGGCGGCCGCTGGTCAGACCGGCCCGCTGCTCGTCGCCCATTGCCACGCCAACTGGGTGCTCTCGGAGATCAAGCTCGCCGTGGAGGACGCCACGGGCGACGAGGAGGTCGTCATCCTCCAACGACTCGGCTGTCCCGACGAGCACGTGGTGACCACCATCTGGGCCGACCTCGACCGGTCGGTGGACGCCGACCACCTGACGACCGTCTACATCCCGCGGCTGGCTGCGCCGGTCGGCCACGAGCTGGTCCGCTTCCACGCCATCGTGCGACGGCTACGCGAGGAGTGCCCGTGGGACCGCAAGCAGACCCACCACTCGCTGGCCCGCCACGCCGTCGAGGAGACCTACGAGCTCGTCGAGGCGATCGGTCGGCTCGGTGACGACGGCCACGGCGACGACCATCTCACCGAGGAACTCGGCGACGTCCTGCTCCAGGTGGTGCTCAACGCGGCGATCGGCGAGCAGGAGGGCAGGTTCAACCTGGCCGACGTCGCCCGGGTGATCTCCGACAAGATGATCCGCCGCCACCCTCACGTGTTCGGTGACATCGAGGTCGCCGGAGCCGACGAGGTGGTGGCCAACTGGGCGGCGATCAAGGCGGCCGAGAAGGGCACGACCGTCGGTGACGCCGGGTTGTTCGACGGTCTGGCCGGCTCGCTCCCCGCCCTGTCGTTCGCCGCCGAGATGGCCAAACTGGCGGCGCGGGCCGGGTTCGACTGGGACGAGCCGCGGGGCACGCTGGACAAGGTCGCCGAGGAACTCGCCGAGGTCATCGAGGCATGGGACGATCCGGCGCACGTCCACGAGGAGATCGGCGACCTGCTGTTCGCCGTGGCCAACGTCGCCCGCCACCGGGGCATCGAGCCCGAGGTGGCCCTCCGCCAGGCCGCCGGCAAGTTCCGTCGCCGCTGCGAGGCGATGGCGGCCCTGGCCGTCGAGCGCGGGATCGACACCCTGACCTGCGGCCTCGTCGTGCTCGACGAACTGTGGAACGTCGTCAAGGCCGCCGAGCGAGCGGCGCCCTGACCGGACCGATCGGGGACGAAGGGAGCGGTCAGCTGCCCGTCGCGGTCACACGTACCAGGCCGCGGCGTCGGCCGGCAGTTCGGTCTCGTCGCCCAGAGGGGCCGACGAGACGATCGGGCGGCGGCCGTGCAGCAGATCCGTCGGCAACACCGTCGCCCGATCGCCGGTGTTGAGCACGGCCAGCAGTCCGGCACGCTCGAAGGCCACCAACGAGCCATGGCCCTCGAGCAGCACGTTGAAGTCGTCGCCGTGGATCTCGGCTCGTTCCCGCCGGGCGGCAAGCACCCGTCGGTAGACGTTGAGCGTCGAGTCGGGGTCGCCGTCCTGCAGGTCGGCCGCGAAACGGGCCCAGCCGGCCGGCTGCGGCATCCACGGCTCGGCACCGCCCGTCGGCGAGAAGCCGGCCGACACCCCGTCCGACTCGCTCCACGGTAGGGGCACCCGGCATCCGTCACGACCGAGTTCCGCCCCCCCGGTGCGCAGGAAGATCGGATCCTGACGGGCTTCGTCGGGGATGTCGAGCACCTCGGGCAGGCCGAGCTCCTCACCGGCGTAGAGGTAGACCGAGCCGGGCAGGGCGCACATCAGCGTCGCCAGGGCGACGGCCCGGCGGGTGCCGAGCCCCACGTCGACCGGGGCATCTGAGTTGATCAGGTTGTCGCCGCTGAACGCCGTGCGGGCGTCGGCGCGCCCGTAGCGGGTGACGCTGCGCTGGGCGTCGTGGTTGTTGTTCGTCCACGTCGGCATGATCCCGTCGGGCAGCAGGGCGCCGGCCGCGTCGACGATCGCCGTCCTCAGTGCCGCGGCGTCCCACGGCGAGAGCAGCAGGTCGAAGGCGAATGTCTGGTGGAACTCCTCGGCGTTCACGTACTGGCGCAGGATGTCGGGCCGTCCCTTGGCGTAGGCCTCGGCGACGAGTACGAGCTCGCGGCCCGGGTGTTCGCGCTGGTACTGCTCAACGGTGCGCCGCCAACGGCGCCAGGCCACGTGACCCGACGCCAGCCAGCTGAAGTGGGGGTTGACGCCACCGATCGGATGGTCGTCGCCGGCGAAGGATCCGGTCACGTCGGGCAGGCCCGGGGTCTTGCCCAGCACGGTGACGGCATCGCAACGGAACCCGTCGACACCGCGGTCGAACCAGAAACGAAGGACGTCGTCGAACATCCGCGGGACCTCGGGGTTCTCCCAGTTGAGGTCGGGTTGCTGGGGCGTGAACACGTGGAGGTACCACTGCCCCGGGCTCCCGTCGGCTTCGGTCACCCTGGTCCACGTCGGCCCGGCGAAGACGCCGCGCCAGTTGTTCGGCGGCTCGTCGCCGTCGGGGCCCCGCCCGTCACGGAAGTAGAAGCGCTGCCGTTCGGGCGATCCGGGCGGCGATGCCAGGGCGGCCCTGAACCACTCGTGGTCCCAACTGCAATGGTTGGGCACGATGTCCATCATCACCCGGATGCCGTGGCTCCGCGCGTCCGCCACGAGCCGGTCGAACCCTTCGAGCGTGCCGTACTCGCCGTGGATGGCGAAGTAGTCGGCGACGTCGTAACCGTGGTCCCACTGCGGCGACGGATAGCACGGGGTGAGCCAGATGGCGTCGAGGCCGAGGGATGCCAGGTGGGGCAGTCTCGAGCGGATGCCTTCGAGGTCGCCGATGCCGTCGCCATCCGAGTCGGCGAAGGAACGCACGTAGATCTGGTACACGGCCGCCGTGGCCCACCAGGGCCGGGACGTGATGCTCATCGGGGGATCTCCTCGTTTCGCGCGGACTCGTCGGGGATGACGGGCGGGGTACGGAGGAGCGCACCCGCCCGGGCCTGCGCGCCGGGGCGGAGCCGGTGGTCGAGCGGGCGATCAAGCCATGCTTCCATGGAACTCCGGATCGGGGCATCATCCACCCGACGATGCCCCGGACGATTGCCACCGAATCGCCCGGCGGGCTGGTTACCGTACTGGTCGAGTCCCCCACCCCTGGAGTGCAGTCACCGATGTCCGAGATCGTGCAGGTTGTTGGTCGAGAAGTGCTCGATTCCCGCGGGAATCCGACGGTCGAGGTCGAAGTGGCGCTGTCGTCGGGAGCGCGCGGCCGGGCGATCGTCCCGTCTGGGGCCTCCACCGGCGAGCACGAGGCCGTCGAGCTGCGCGACGGCGGCAGTCGGTACGCCGGCAAAGGCGTGCTCACCGCCGTCGACCACGTCAACGGGGAGCTCGCCGATGCCCTCGACGGACTCGACGCCCTCGACCAGCGGATCTGCGACCAGGTGATGATCGACCGGGACGCCACCGACAACAAGGGCCGGCTCGGGGCCAACGCCATCCTCGGCGCGTCGCTGGCCATCGCCAAGGCGGCGGCGACCGAGTTGGAGCTGCCGCTCTACCGCTACGTGGGCGGGCCCAACGCCCACGTCCTGCCCGTGCCGATGATGAACGTGGTCAACGGCGGAGTGCACGCCGACAACACCATCGACCTGCAGGAGTTCATGGTCATGCCGGTCGGTGCGCCCAGCTTCCGCGAGGGCCTGCGCTGGGGCACCGAGGTGTACCACGTGCTGCGCAGGGTGCTCCACGACCGCGGGATGTCGACCGCCGTCGGCGACGAGGGCGGGTTCGCCCCCAACCTGGCCACCAACGAGGACGCCATCCGCCTGCTGGTCGAGGCGATCGAGAAGGCGGGCTACACCCCCGGCGACGACATCGCCATCGCCCTCGACCCGGCGACCAGCGAGCTGTACCGCGACGGCGCCTACCACCTCGCCGGCGAGGGCAAGGTGCTGACCAGCGACGACTTCGTCGCCTACTGGCAGCGCCTCGCCGCCGCCTACCCGATCGTGTCGATCGAGGATGGCATGGCCGAGGACGACTGGGACGGCTGGAAGTCGCTCTCCGATTCCCTCGGCGACCGCGTGCAACTCGTCGGCGACGACCTGTTCGTCACCAACACCCGCCGTCTGCGGATGGGCATCGAACGGGGCGTGGCCAACAGCGTGCTGGTCAAGGTCAACCAGATCGGCAGTCTCACCGAGACGCTCGACACCGTCGAACTGGCCACCCGCCACGCCTACTCGAGCGTGATGAGCCACCGATCGGGTGAGACCGAGGACGTGACCATCGCCGACCTCGCCGTGGCCACCAACTGCGGGCAGATCAAGACAGGTGCCCCGTGCCGCAGCGACCGCGTGGCCAAGTACAACCAACTGCTGCGCATCGAGGCCGATCTGGGCGAGGCGGCCGAGTACCGCGGCCGGCGATCGTTGTCGCGCGGGGCGCGCTGACGGTGGGTCGCTGATGCCGCGACGCCCGGCCGAGCCGGCGACCCGCAGCCGACGGACGCCGCCGCGCCCGGCGAGGGCCTCGACGCGTCCCGGGAAACGGGGCGACGGCGCCGCACCGGCGCGTCCCGCCAAGCCGGCAGGATCGGCCGGAGGGGTCAAGCCGAAGAAGCGGGCGACCGTGCCGCTCGACACCGTCTGGCGACGCCTCAGCCTCCGGCTGAGCTCGCAGCGCCCCGACGTCGGCGACCACACCCGCCTCGTGCTCCGCCGGCGCAACCGGTCGGTCCTCGGCCTCGGGGCGACGATCATCGCCGGGGCCGTGCTGGCCGCCGTGCTCGTCCTGCCCGTGCGGGCCTGGCTCAACCAACGCGACGAGCTGGCCGCCCGCAACCGCGAGCTGGCCGCCCTCGACGCCGCCAACGAGGATCTCGCCGCCCAGAACGACCGCCTGAGGACGGCACAGGGGATCAAGGACGCGGCCCGCCAGGACCTCGGCCTGATCGAGGACGGCGAAACCGTCATCGCCATGCTGCCCGCTCCCGTGACCGAGCTGATGCCGATCGGCTGGCCCTATTCCGTGGTCGGCCAGATCCTCACGGTGCGCCAGGCCTCGGCGATCCTGGCCGCGGCGACGACAACGGCCCCGGCGACCACGACCGCCACCACGACCGCCACCACAGTCGCCCCGGGCTGACCGGGTCCGCTACGGGGTGGGTCGCCGCCGATGGCTAGTGTCGGCCGTCGTAGTTTCGACATCCCACGCAGGGGGTTTTCCAGGTGGTCGGCAGCATTCTCGGTAATCGCGTTCTTCGCAAGGAGGATCCGAAGTTCCTCACCGTCGGAGGTCGGTACGTCGACGACATGCACGACGAGCCGCTGCTCGAGGGAGCCGCCCACGTCACCTACGTGCGCTCGACCGTCGCCCACGGGTCGATCACCGGGATCGATTCGAGCGAGGCGGCGACGATGCCCGGGATCATCGGCGTCCACACCGCCGAGGACCTCGCCCTGCAGCCCGTCCCGGCGGGGTTCAACCCGGCCGTGACCCATACGCTGCTGGCCTCGGGCAAGGTCCGCTACGTGGGCGAACCGGTCGTCGCCATCGTCTCGGAGACCAGGGCCCAGGGCGTCGACGCCGCCCAGACCGTGGTCATCGACTACGACGTGCTCGAGGCCCTCGTCGACGTGGAGACGGCGATGACCTCCTCGACGCTGCTCTACGAGACCGCCGGCAGCAACGTGGTGTTCGACTCCACGGCGCTCGGCATGCCCGACGTCACCGGTGACGAGTTCTTCGAGGGTTGCGAGGTCGTCGTCAGCGCCCGCTTCGTCAACCAGCGCGTCGCCCCGTGCCCGCTCGAGGTGCGCGGCGCAGCGGCGGCCTGGGTCGACGGCCGGTTGTACCAGTGGTTGTCCACCCAGCACGCCCAGGGGGCGAGGGACCCGCTCGCCGCAGCCAACGGCGTCGACGCCGACAAGGTGCGGATCATCACCCCCGATGTCGGCGGCGGCTTCGGCGCCAAGATCGGCGCCTATGGCGAGGAGGTGCTGCTCGGCCCGCTCGCCCGCCTCCACGGCCGACCGATGACGTGGCGCGAGACCCGCTCCGAGTCGATGGTCGCCCTCGGCCACGGCCGGGCCCAGGTGCAGTACGTGACGATCGGCGGTTCGCGCGACGGCAAAGTGGCGGCGTACCGGCTGCGGGTCATCCAGGACTGCGGCGGATTCGCCGAGATCGCCACGATCCTCGCCCCGTTCATGACACGGCCGATGTCGTCGGCGGTCTACGCCTTCCCCAAGATCGAGTGCCGCACCACCTCGGTGGTCACCAACACCACCCCGGTGGTCGCCTACCGGGGCGCCGGACGCCCCGAGGCGACGGCGGCGGCCGAGCGGGCGATGGACATGTTCGCCGCCGAGATCGGCATGGACCCCGTCGATGTCCGTCGCAAGAACCTGATCGCCGCGTTCAGCGAACCGCACACCACGGTCATCGGGCAGACCTACGACGTCGGCGACTACGAGGGCGCGCTCGACAAGGCACTCGCCGCGGCCGGTTACGCCGATCTGCGCGCCGAACAGGCGGCACGGCGGGCGTCGGGTTCCGTCAAGCAGCTCGGCATCGGGGTGAGCGTCTACGTCGAGATCACCGGAGGTGTGCCTCCGATGGGCGAGAACGCCAAGGTCGAGATCACCGACGATGGTCGGGCGATCGTCTACACGGGCACGTCGCCGCACGGCCAGGGCCACATGACGTCGTGGGCGATGATCGCCAGTGAGCAGCTCGGCATCCCGATGGATTCCATCGAGCTGGTCTGGGGCGACACCGACCTGGTGCCGGCCGGTGGCGGCACGATGGGCTCGCGTTCGCTCCAACAAGGCGGCGCGGCCGTCAACCAGGCCTCGGAGCAGCTCGTCGACAAAGCCAAGGACATCGCCGCCCGGCTGCTCGAGGCGGACGCCGGGGACATCGTGCTCGACAAGGACACCGGCGCCTTCCACGTCGCCGGCACCCCGGCGGTGGCCAAGACCTGGGCCGAGCTGGCCGTGGCCAGCCACGACGACGGCGGCCTCAACGTCGAGACGTTCTTCGCCGCCTCGGGTCCGACCTTCCCGTTCGGGTCGCACGTCGCCGTCGTCGAGGTCGACATCGAGACCGGTCAGGTGCGCCACATCCGCCACGTGGCCTGCGACGATGCCGGCCGCGTGCTCAACCCGATGCTGCTCGAGGGCCAGATCCACGGCGGCGTCGCCCAGGGCACGGCCCAGGCCCTGTGGGAGGAGGTCCGCTACGACGAGGACGGCAACCCGATCACCTCGAACCTGGCCGACTACGCCTTCATCTCGGCCGCCGAACTGCCGTCGATCGAGGTCGTCCACATGGAGACCCCGACCTTCATCAACCCGCTCGGCGCCAAGGGGATCGGCGAATCGGGCACCATCGGCTCGACACCCGCCGTGCACTCAGCCGTCGTCGACGCCCTCTCACATCTCGGCGTGCGTCACATCGACATGCCGGTCACCGCCCAGCGGGTCTGGCAAGCCGTCAGCGACGCCAAGACCTGAACGTCGGCTTGATCGTCGGTCCGGGCGGCGACGCTCAGCGTGCGGCGGGGAGCCCGCTGCGGGCCCCGGCGAGCACGAACCGGACCGAGTTGGCCACGTGGCGACCATCGGCCTCCCGCTCGGCGGGTGCGGACCGCCCGATGGCGCTCAGGCCGAATCCGGCGATGATCGACAGCACGGCCTGGCGGACCTCGTCGCGGGTCGATTCGTCGAGATCACCACGTCGTAGCTGCGCGTCGAGCAGCTCGAGCAGCCGATCCATTCCCGGCCACGAGGCGATCGGGCCGGGGGCGAGCGCACCGGCGACGGCGGTGACGGGGGGCATCGCGGCGAAGAGGGAACCTGCCAGGGCAACGACCTGGTCCTCCCAGGCCTGGCCCGTGTCGGCGAAGTCGATTCGACCGAGCGCCGCCTCGAGGATCTCCTCGAGGAGCGCGTGGCGATCGCGGAAGTGCCAGTGCAGCGCGGGAGGCCGCACGCCGATGATCCCGGCGATCCGCTTCAGGGTGAGGGCATCGGCGCCCTCGGCATCGAGGATGGCAAGACCGATCTCGATCGCCCGCTCGCGGACGTTCGATCGTGTCGCGGCCCCGCCTGGCACGCGTTCAGTTTGCATCGAATGCAATCTAACAAAGTTTGAGCTGTGTGCAGGCTCAACCACCGAATGTTCATCAAGACTTACTCTTCGTGGTATCTCTGACCCCGACAACCCGCGGGCGGCCGACCTCTGGACGTGGGTTTCGACACGTACGCAGCGTGAGGCAAGAATCCGGCTCGTGGTAAGGCAGGGCGTGGGGCCACCATCATGATCGAGGTCGTACTCCCCCACCTGCGATCGCCGGTCACCGGGGTCTCACCGCTGCACGTCGACCCGACCGCCGAGGTCGAGCGGGCCCCGGCCGTGGGCCTGATGACGGCCCGGCTGGTCGGACCGTCGGGCCAGGACCCGTCGCTCGTCGAGCTGGGCGTGTGGCAGGCGATGGGCCGCCATCGACCGGCGCGCACTGCGGCGCAACTGACCAACGTCTCGTTCCTCGTGCCGGGGGCGTACGAAGCGCTGTGGCGGCGTCGATCGCTCGGGCTGCTGTCGGGTCGCCCGTTCCCGGTGCGGGAGGAGATCGCCGAGATGCGCGCGGCGATCGGGGACGCCGAGGGCGCGTTGGTCGTCGACGTCGGCTGCTCGGAGGGGCTGTACGCCCGCCATCTGGCCAGGGTCGGCGCGAACGTGATCGCCATCGACCACAGCCGGGCCTTCCTCCGCCGCCTGCTCCACCGGGCGGCGATCAGCGGGGTGCACGTGGCCGCGGTGCGCGCCCTGGCCCAGCATCTACCGGTGATCGACGGCCACGCCGACGCCGTGGTGATCGGCGGGTCGTTGAACGAGATCGGTGACCGGGCCGGCGCCCTGGCCGAGGCGGCACGCGTGCTCAGACCGGGCGGCCGCTTGTTCGTGATGTCCGTGACCCGGGCCGACTCGGCCGCCGGACGGGTCCTGCAGCAGTCGACACGGCTGGCCGGGATCGCCTTCCCGACGCGGGCCGAGACGCTCGCCGGGATCGAGGCGGCGGGGTTCTCGATCATCGACCACCGCGACGACCGGGTCGTCGCCCGGATCACCGCCGAACGGCCGGCGCCGGTCCCGGCATGACCCGGTTCAGTTCGGCGGACGCCGGTTCAGGTCCTCGACCAGGGAGTTGCCGCCGTCGACCACGAGCATCGTGCCCGTGACGTACGAGGCGCCGGGGCTGGCCAGGAACTCGATGCAGGCCGCCGCCTCGTCCGGGGTCCCCGGTCGGGCCGCCGGGGTGGCGAATCCGGCCTGCTGCTCCTTTCGAGCGCCGCCGCCGTGTTGATCCAACCGGGAGCGACGGCGTTGACCGTGATCCCGAGATGGCCGACCTCCAGGGCGAGTGCCCTGGTCATCCCCACCATGCCCGCCTTGGCCGCGGCATACGGCGACCCGTGGTCGAAGACGACCAGCGGACCCGACACCGACGACACGTTGACCACCCGGCCGTAGCGCCGTTGGCGCATCGAGGGGAGCACGGCTCTCGTCACGAGGAATGCGGTCGACAGGTTGCGGCTCAGCGCGTCGTTCCACTGGGCGAGGGTGAGCTCCTCGAAGGCCCCGTGGGCATCGCTCCCGGCGGCGATCGAGACCATCCCGGCGTTGTTGACCACGATGTCGACCGGTCCCAATCGGGCCGACGTGGCGGCGACGACCTCGGCGACCTGGCGCTCGTCGGTGAGATCGGCGATCAGGCCGATCGCCGTGATCCCCTCGGCGGCCAGTTCCCCGGCCCGATCGTGGATCCGCCCGCTGGTCGACACGAGGGCGAGCGCGGCTCCGGCCCGACCGAGCCGCCGGGCCGCGGCGAAGCCGATGCCCAGCTCACTGCCGGCGCCGGTGACGAGGGCGATCTGTCCGGCCATCGAGTCGTTCATGCGGCGTTGTTAGCAGCACCCCTCCGGGCGGACCAACCCGCCGGCAATCCGTTCAGTCGGCCAGCACCAGGCAGAAGGGGTGGCCGGCCGGATCGAGGTAGACGCGGAAGTCCTCCGGTTCTGGCTGGAAGTCGGCCCTGCGGGCGCCGATCGCCAGCACGGCCGCCTCGCCGGCGTCCAGGTCGTCGACGTTGAAGTCGACGTGCGCCTGCTGCGGGTGCTCGGCGCCCGGCCAGACCGGCGGACGGTGATCGGCGACGCGTTGGAAGGCCAGCGTGGCACCGCCGTCACCGGCCAGTTTCACCCACTCCGAATCGGCGTCGCCGCTGCCGACGGGCCATCCGGTGATCCGCGAGTAGAAGGTGGCGAGGGCCATTGGGTCGGGGCAGTCGAAGGCGACGAGGCTGAACTTGGCGATGGCGGACATGACCGGAAGGTACCACCGGTGGGGCGGCGTATCGACGAAGTCGGCGGTCGCGGGCCGGGCCGGCACCGCCCGCCGCCCCAAGGACGCGCGCCATCTCCCGATGAGGCATGATGTACGTCGGCCATTCCGCCCGGCTTGCGGCCTTCGACATCTTGCCGGCCTTCGACAACATGGGGGTATCCACCGTGCAGATCACGGTTACCGTCAACGGCACCGCGCACACCAGCGAGGTCGAACCTCGCACGCTGCTGGTGCACCACATCCGTGAGGCGCTCAACCTCACCGGCACCAACGTCGGCTGCGACACCTCGTCGTGCGGCGCGTGCACCGTCCACCTCGACGGTGAGTCGGTGAAGTCCTGCACGGTCCTCGCCGTTCAGGCCGACGGGTCCGAGATCACCACGATCGAGGGCCTGGCCCACGACGGCGAGATGCACCCGATGCAGAAGGCCTTCATGGAGAACCATGGACTGCAGTGCGGCTACTGCACCCCCGGCATGGTGATGGCCTCGATCGGCCTGCTCAACGAGAACCCGAACCCCACCGAGGAAGAGGTCCGCCTCGGGCTCGAGGGCAACCTGTGCCGGTGCACCGGCTACCACAACATCGTCAAGTCCGTCCTCGCCTGCGCTGCAGGCTGACCGGGACGGGGATGGGGGTCCCAGATGACTACCGCAGTGATCGGTACACGGCTGCTCAGGCGGGAGGATCCGGCGCTGCTGACCGGTGAGGCCAAGTACACCAACGACTTGAACATCCCGGGCGCGCTCCACCTCGCCGTGCTGCGCAGCCCGTACGCCAACGCCAACATCGTCAGCGTCGACGTCAGCGGGGCGCTGGCCGTTCCCGGGGTCGTCGCCGCCTACTCGGGGGCTGATCTGCAGCCCCTGTGGGCCGCGCCGATGCCGTGCGCCTGGCCGGTCACGGCCGACATGAAGAACCCGACCCACTACCCCATCGCCGTGTCGAAGGCGGCGTACGCAGGTGACGGCGTCGCCTGCGTGGTGGCGACCTCCGATGTCGCCGCCCGGGACGCACTCGAGGCGATCCACGTCGAGTACGAGGCGCTCCCGGCGATCATCGACCTCGAGGACGCGCTCAGCGACCGGGTGGTCCTCCACCCCGAGCTCGGTACGAACCGCAGCTACACCTGGGACCTCAAGGTCGGCGAGGAGGCCGTCGCCGCGGCGATCGACGGGGGTGGCGCCAGGTACGTGGTCAAGGAGCGCTACATCCAGCAGCGCCTCATCCCGATGGCGATGGAGCCCCGCGCCTGCGCCGCGGTGCCCCAGCCCTTCGGAGGCGGGATGACGCTCTACTCGGCGACGCAGATCCCCCACATCCTCAAGGTGATGGTCGCCCTCACCCTCGGCATCCCCGAGCAGACGATGCGGGTCGTCGCCCCCTCCGTCGGCGGTGGATTCGGCTCGAAGCTCAACGTCTACGCCGAGGAGCTGCTCTGCGTCGCCCTGTCGCGCAAGCACGGCGTGCCCGTCCGCTGGAACGAGGAGCGCGGCGAGAACACCGTCGCCACCATCCAGGGACGTGGCCAGATCCAGGACATCGAGCTGGGCGCCGACGAGCACGGCAGGATCATCGCCGTGCGCGTCCGCATCCTCGGGGACATGGGCGCCTACCTGCAACTCGTCACCCCGGGTGTCCCGCTGCTCGGCGCCTTCCTCTACGCCGGTGTCTACGACCTGCCGGCCGCCTACGACTTCAGCTGCACTTCGGTGTTCACCTCGATGACGCCGACCGACGCCTACCGCGGCGCCGGACGGCCCGAGGCGACCTATGCCATCGAACGCGCCGTCGACGCGCTCGCCGCCAAGGTCGGGATGGACCCACTCGAGTTCCGCAAGCTCAACTTCATCAAGCGCGAGCAGTTCCCGTACACCGCCTTCAGCGGCCTGACCTACGACTCCGGTGACCACCTCGCCGCCGCCGAGAAGGCGGCGTCGCTGGCCGGCTACGCCGCCGTGCGCGCCCGCCAGGCCACCCAGAACGTCCCGGGGTCGACCAGGCGGGTGGGCATCGGCGTGTCGAGCTACTTCGAGATGTGCGGTCTCGCCCCGTCGCGGGTGCTCGCCTCGCTCAACTACGGAGCCGGCGGCTGGGAGGCGGCCACGGTGCGCATCCTGCCGACGAACAAGGTCCAGGTCGTCACCGGCGCCACGCCCCACGGGCAGGGCCACGAGACGTCGTGGTCGATGATCGTCGCCGACAAGCTCGGAGTCGCCCCCGAGGACGTCGACGTGCTGCACAGCGACACGGCGATCAGCCCGCTCGGCCTCGACACCTACGGCTCGCGGTCGCTGGTGGTCGGTGGCGTCGCCATCGACATGGCGTGCGACAGGGTGATCGACAAGGCCCGCAAGATCGCCGCCCACCAGCTCGAGTGCTCGGCCGACGATCTCGACTTCGCCGGAGGGGTCTTCTCGGTGAGGGGCACCCCCGAGCGGGCCACACCGCTCGCCGCCATCGCCTTCGCCGCGTTCACCGCCCACGACCTGCCCGACGGGTTGGAGCCCAACCTCGAGGCCCACGTCACCTACGACCCGCCGAACTTCTCGTGGCCGTTCGGGACCCACATCTGCACCGTCGAGGTCGACACCGAGACCGGCCAGGTCGATGTCCTCGGCTACGTCGCCGTCGATGATTGCGGCAAGCAGATCAACCCGCTGATCGTCGACGGCCAGGTGCACGGCGGCGTCATCCAGGGCCTCGCCCAGGCGCTGTTCGAGGAGGCCGTCTACGACAAGGACGGCAACCTCAAGACCTCGTCGCTCGCCGAGTACCTCGTGCCCGCCGCATCGGACGTTCCGGCGATCACGACCGACCACACGATCACTCCCTCGCCGACGAACGCGCTCGGCGTCAAGGGCATCGGCGAGGCCGGGACCATCGGCGCCGCGCCCGCCGTCATCAATGCCATCGTCGATGCGTTGTCGGGCCTCGGTGTCCGCGACGTGCCGATGCCGGCGTCACCCCACACCGTCTGGAAAACCATCCAAGCTGCTGCCTCAGGAGGCTCGAAGTGATCCCCGCCGCATTCGACTACAAGCGTGCCTCGTCGGCCGCCGAGGCCATTGCCCTGGTGGGCGAGTACGGCGAGGACGCCAAGTTCCTCGCCGGGGGCCACAGCCTCCTGCCGCTGATGAAGCTGCGCCTCGCCCAGCCCTCGGTGCTCGTCGACATCGGCCGCCTGTCCGACCTGTCGTACATCCGCGACGCCGGCGACCACGTGGCGATCGGCGCCCTGACCCGCCACCGCGATGTCGAGACGTCGTCGCTGCTCGCCCAGCACGTGCCGCTGCTCGCCCACGCCGCCGGCCACGTCGGCGACCCGCAGGTGCGCCACCGCGGCACCCTCGGCGGGACGATCGCCCACGCCGACCCGGCCTCCGACCTCCCGGCGACCACGCTGGCGCTCGGCGCGACCTACGTGGCCCAGGGACCCAACGGCACCCGCGAGATCGCCGCGGCCGACTTCTACCAGGGCTTCCTCGAGTCCGTACTCGCCGCTGACGAGATGCTCACCGAGGTCCGCATCCCGAAGATGAACGGCGCCGGCTGGAGCTTCCAGAAGTTCAACCGCCGGGCCCAGGACTGGGCGATCGTCGGCGTGGCCGCCTGGAGCGGCAACGGCGGCTCGGGTGTCGCCCTGGTCAACATGGGCTCGACCCCGATCCTCGCCACCAGTGTGTCCTCCGCGCTGGCCGGCGGCGCCTCGATCGCCGACGCGGCCGAGCAGGCCGTCGCCGAGGCCGAGCCGCAGGCCGACCTCAACGCCAGCGTCGAGTACCGCACCCATCTGGCCAAGGTGCTCGTGCGCCGCGCCCTCGAGCAGGCCGCCGCCTGACGATCGCCAACCGGTTGCCAGCCACCGCGGGCGGAGTGCGAACGGCTACGGCCTCCGGTCGCCACGCCCGGTTCGACCCCTCGACCTGGAGGTCGGTCCGGCGCGTCTGCTTCGTCGTGTACGGCGCGCTGTACCTGTGGTCGTTCTTCTCCAACGGGCTGCCGATCTCACGTAAGTCGGTGATGGTCTCGGTCGCCGTCCCGGTGCTCATCGGCCAGTTCGGACGGCCGTGGCGACGCTGGGCATGGACCGCGCTCGAACTCGCCCTCTACGCGGCGATGTGGTTCGCCTACGACTACAGCCGCGGGATCGCCGACCGTCTCGGCATGCCCCTGCAGGTCGACATGCCCCGTGACATCGACCGTTCCCTGTTCTTCGGGGCCGATCCGACCGTGTGGATCCAGCGGAAGTTCTACGAGCGCGACCACGTCCGCTGGTACGACGTCGCCGGCTCGATGGTCTACTACACGCACTTCGTCGTGCCGGTCGCCGTCGCCGTCGTGCTGTGGGTCACCAACCGGCGCCAGTGGGGCCGGTACGTGCGCCGGTTCGCCACAGCGCTGTACGTCGCCGTCGCCGGGTTCATCCTGCTGCCCACGGTTCCCCCGTGGATGGCGGCGTCGACCCAGTTCCCGTACCGCATTCTCGACCCGATCGCCCGGCCGACGACGCGTGGCTGGTCGCACCTCCGTTTCAGGACGTTCGTCGAATGGGTGATCAGGGGGCGGGACTGGGCCAACCCGACGGCGGCGATGCCGTCGCTGCACGCCGGGTTCGCTCTGCTCGTGCCGCTGTTCCTGATGCCGTTCGTCCGGCCGAGGGCGGTCAAGGCGGCCCTCGCCGCCTTCCCGCTGCTGATGGCGGTGACGCTCGTCTACTTCGGCGAGCACTACGTCGCCGACGTACTCGGCGGCTGGATCGTCGTCGCCGGCTCCGTCGGGTTCTGGGGGTGGTGGGAGGCGCGGCGATCCGCCCGCGGCCTCCCCGACTACGGCCCGTTCGGGCGGTGGCTGCGCCGCTGGCTCGGCGAACCCGACCTCGATCCGCCGGAAGCGCCGACCGCTCCCCCGAGGCCGTAGGACCGGCGACTACCATCCGACGCCAGAAGGGGTGATACCTGATGGTCTCAGGGGACCGGGAGTACGACGATTTCTGGCTGGACGCCATCGCCGATGCCGAGCCCTACCCGTACTGGTACGACGACGTCGACGAGCCCGATTCGAATCCGACGCTCGTGCGCACCGAGAGCTGCGACCTGTGCGTCGTCGGCGGCGGGTACACCGGCCTGTGGACGGCGATCATCGCCAAGGAACGCGACCCCTCGCGTGACGTGATCCTGATCGACGCCCACGAGGTCGGCTCGGCCGCCAGCGGCCGCAACGGTGGATTCATGGAGTCGAGCCTGACCCACGGCGTCGCCAACGGCCAGGAACGCTTCGCCGGCGAGCTGCCGCTGCTCGAGGAGCTGGGTCTGGCCAATCTCAACGAGATCGAGTCGGCGATCACCCGCTACGCCATCGACTGCGACTACGAGCGCACCGGTGTGATCGACGTGGCCACCTCGTACCACCCGAAGTCGTACCTCACCGAGCTGCGCGAGGATTACGTGCAGCTTCGCCAGCTCGGCCAGGCCGTCGAGTTCCTCGACCGCGAGGCGATGCAGACGATGATCCACTCCCCCGCCTACACCGGCGGCCTGTGGCGCAAGGGGCGCGCCGCCCTCGTCGACCCGGCCCGGCTGGTCTGGGGGCTCAAGGCGGCGGCCGAATCGCTCGGCGTGCGGATCTTCGAGGACACCAAGGCCACGGCGATCGAACGCGACGGCGTGGGTGTGCTGGTCACGACCCCGCTCGGCCGGGTGCGCGCCGGGCGGGTGGCGCTGGCCACGAACGCCTTCCCCCCGCTGCTCAAGCGGGTCAAGCACTACATCGCCCCGGTGTACGACTACGTGCTCGTCACCGAACCGCTGACGCCCGAGCAGATGGCGTCGATCGGGTGGGAGGGGCGCCAGGGGCTGTCGGACATCCCCAACCAGTTCCACTACTACCGGCTCACCTACGACAACCGGATCCTGTGGGGTGGATACGACGCCGTGTACTACTTCGGCGGGAAGGTCAACGCCGAGCTCGAACAGCGCCCCGAGACCTGGGCCAAGCTGGCCCGGCACTTCTTCGAGACCTTCCCGCAGCTCGAGGGGGTCAAGTTCTCCCACGCCTGGGGCGGGGTGATCGACACCTCGACCCGGTTCTGCGTCTTCTGGGGCTCGGCGATGAGCGGTCGCGTCGCCTATTCGATCGGGTACACCGGGCTGGGCGTCGGTGCCGCCCGCTTCGGCGCCGAGGTCAGCCTCGACCTGCTCGACGGCCGGCGCACCCGGGCGACGGAGACCAGCTTCGTCAAGGACAAGCCGCTGCCGTTCCCTCCCGAACCCTTCCGCTTCATCGGGATCCAGACCACGAGGTGGTCGCTCGACCGCGAGGACCGTACGGGCAAACGCAACCTCTGGTTGCGCTCCCTCGACCGTCTCGGCCTCGGCTTCGACAGCTGATCGTCTGGTTCCCGTCAACGACGACCACGAACACGACGTTCGGTGCATTGCTGATCACGCCGAAAGAGGACGCAGAGCGATCTTTCACCACTTTGAGTCGATCTTTCTCACTCCTTGTCCCCCTGGTCGCCATAGAGTTGCGACATGTCACCACTCAGTGGGTTTGCGTCGTCAGATTCCATTCCGAATGGTCGGACGGCGGCCGGGCCGAGGGGTACCCGGGTCCGCAGGGCGCTCGGCGGCGGCGTCGTGGCAACGATGGTCGCCCTCGTCCTGGCGCCCGCCGTCACCGCCAACGCATCGGCGATCAGTGAGTGGTGTGCCGACGAGGTCGCCGCCGTGGCCCAGCAGGTGGCGCCGTTCGCCGGGCGGCTCGGCGGCGAGGCCGTCCTGACGATCGCCGTCACCGACGCCGACCGCGCCCGACTGGCCGAGGAGGTCGGCCTCGAGACCGCCGGATTGACGATCGGGGCGATGGCAACAGGCGGCAGGATGACGATCCGGGTGGTCATCGACTGCACCCAGCTGATCTCGCGCACCCAGCAGACGGCGCTGCGGTTCCTGATGCTCCATGAGATCGGCCACGCCCTGCAGTTCATCTCCAAACCGATGGACCCCCATACTCCGGCCCAGCACGAGTTCGAGGCCGACTGCGCGGCCAACATCATGCTCCGCCAGATCTACGGCGTGCAGGTGGCGCTGTCGTACGGGGCGCACGGTGGCTGCCCCCCGGAGATGTACCAGCCCACCGCCGCCTGGCTCGACACGGTGGCGTCGGCGCCGCCGCCCGTCAGGCCCAAGGTGCGGGCGACCGGGCTGCTGCGCGTCACCCCCACCACCGCCACCATGACCGCCACCGCCACCGCCCCCCGGCCGTAGCCCGCCCAGGTCCGGCCCGCCCAGCCAGGTCCGGCCCAGCGAACAGCGCAACGCGGCGCACGGCCTTCTACGCTGGCCGTGATGGTTCCCTCGCAGCCTGCCACGAACGTTCACGAAGTCACCCGTGCCTTGCAGGCCAACGGCTACCTCCCCGACGAGGGTCTCGCTACGGCTGTGTTCCTGGCGATGCGACTGCGGCGGCCCCTACTGCTCGAGGGCGAGGCCGGCGTGGGCAAGACCGAGGTGGCCAAGGTCCTCAGCCGGTGGACCGGCGGTGAGCTCATCCGGTTGCAGTGCTACGAGGGCATCGACGTCTCCCAGGCCGTGTACGAGTGGGACTACTCACGCCAGTTGCTCCACCTGCGCGCCGCCGAGGCCACCGGCTACGCCTCGTCGGGCACGCTCGACGCTCTCGAGGACGAGCTCTACTCGGAGCGGTTCCTGGTCAAACGGGCCATCCTGCGGTCGATCCGCCACGGGGAGGGCCCTCCCCCGATCCTGCTGATCGACGAGGTCGACCGGGCCGACGACGAGTTCGAGGCCTTCCTGCTCGAGGTGCTCTCCGACTACCAGGTGACGGTCCCGGAGCTGGGGACGTTCAGCGCCCTGGTGCCGCCCATCGTGATCCTCACCTCGAACCGCACCCGCGACGTCCACGATGCGCTCAAGCGGCGCTGCCTGTACCACTGGGTCGAGCACCCGAGCTTCGAGCGGGAGGTGGCGATCGTCCGCCTCCGGGCGCCTCAGGCGTCCGAGCAGCTCACCCGCCAGGTCGCCGCGGCCGTCGAGGCGATGCGCGGGCTGCAGCTGTACAAGCCTCCAGGGGTCGCCGAGACGATCGACTGGGCCACCTCGCTCGGCGAACTGGGGGCGACGACGCTCGACGAGCGGTTGGTCGAGACCACCCTCGGCACCGTGCTCAAGTACCGCGAGGACCAGGAGCGGGTCCGGGCCAACGGGGTCGCCGACCTGGTCAAGCAGGCATTCGAACGCGGCATGGTGGGCGGCTGAGGACCGTGGCCGCGGCCGGTTCGCAGCCGTCGCCCCCGGCAAGCTGCGAGGAGATCTCGGTCGCCTTCGCCCGCGTGCTGCGGGGCGCCGGCCTGGTCGTGCCGCTCGATGCGGTGCTGGCGTTCACCGACGCCCTGGCGGCCGTCGGGCTGAGCCGGCGCCGCAACGTCTACTGGGCGGCGCGGGCCACCCTCGTGCGGCGACCCGAGGACCTGGCGCTGTTCGAGCGCGCCTTCAAGGTGTTCTTCGAAGGTCGTCGTCCGGCGGACGACGACGAGCCCGAACCCGAACCGTTGCACATCACCATCGTCGTCGACTCCGACGACGAGACCGACGAGGCCGACGACGGGTCGGGCGACGACCCCGACGACGACCCGACGATCCACCTGAGGTTCTCGGCCGCGGAGGTGCTGCGCGAGAAGGACTTCGCTGCGTACACGCCAGAGGAGTTGCAGGCCGCCCATACGTTGATGACCCGGCTCCGGCTGGCCGGGACACCCCGGCGGAGCCGGCGTCTCCTGCCGACGCGCCGTGGCGGCACCCATCCCGACCTGCGCCGGACCGTGCGCACCGCCCTGCGAGCGGGTGGCGAGCCGATCAGGCGGGAGCGACGCAGGGTCGGAGAGCGCAACCGGCGGCTCGTGCTCCTCCTCGATGTGTCCGGATCGATGGAGCCCTATGCCCGGGCGCTGGTCCGATTCGTGCATGCCGCCGTCGCCGGACGCCAGCGGGTCGAGGCCTTCGCCCTCGGCACCCGGCTCACCCGGGTGACGCGCGAGCTGACCAGCCGTGATCCCGATCGCGCCATCGCCCTCGCCGCCGGTCGGGTGAGCGACTGGAGCGGGGGCACGCGGCTGGGTGACTGCCTGCGGCGGTTCAACGACGAGTGGGGTGTGCGCGGCATGGCCCGGGGGGCGATCGTCGTGATCCTCTCCGACGGCTGGGATCGCGGCGACCCCGAGGTGCTCGCCGAACAGATGGCGCGGCTGTCGCGCGTCGCCTACCGCGTCATCTGGGTCAATCCGCTCAAGGTCACCCCCGGCTATGCCCCGCTCGCCCGGGGAATGGCGGCGGCTCTGCCGTATGTTGACGCCTTCGTCGAAGGGCATTCGATCTCGGCGATGGAAGAACTGGCCAGGGTGATCGACGGTGCCGAGACCGACCGGTCGGCGCCAGGGCAGGCAGGCGAACGACACGGAGCAGCACGATGACCGACGACGAGAACCCCGAGGGAGGACCCGAGCGTGCGTGAGATCCTCGACGACATCGAGCGGTGGCGATCGGCAGGACGCCGGGTCGCCCTGGCCCGCGTCGTCAACATCGAGGGCTCCGGCCCGCGTGGACCGGGCGCGGCGATGGCCGTCGCCGACGACGGCGAGGTGGCGGGCTCGGTCAGCGGTGGCTGCGTCGAGAGCGCTGTGGTCACCGAGGCCCTCGATGTGCTGGCCAGCGGCGTCGCCCGGATGGTGAAGTTCGGCTACTCCGACGACGAGGCGTTCTCGGTCGGGCTCACCTGCGGGGGCATCATCCACCTGTTCATCGAACCCCTCGACTGGTGAGCGGGCCGATGACGATCTTCGATCGGCTCCGCGATCTGATCCGCAGCGAGGGCCCGGTCGCCCTGGCCACGGTGATCGACGGTCCGGGTGTCGGCAGCCGCCTGCTCATCGAGGGCGACGGCACGACGATGGGTTCGCTCGGCCACCCCGAGCTCGATCGCATCGTGACGCGCGACGCAGCCGCCGAGCTCGAGGCCGGTCGCACCGGCGTGCGCCACTACGGACCGGAGGGACAGGCCACGCCCGAGGATCTCGCCGACACCCCGACGGTCAGTGTCTTCGTCGAGAGCTGGGCGCCCCCACCGCAGATGTGGATCTTCGGTGCCGTCGACTTCACCGCCGCCCTCGGCAAGGTGGCCAAGATCCTCGGCTACCGGGTGATCGTGTGCGACGCCCGCGAGATCTTCGCCACGCGGCGGCGGTTCCCGATGGCCGACGAGGTGATCGTCACCTGGCCCACACCGGTCTTCGCCGATCGGGGCGCCTCGCTCGGCACCCGCGACGCGGTGTGCATCCTCACCCACGACCCCAAGTTCGACGTGCCGGCGGTGCAGGGGGCGCTGGCCACGCGGGTGGGATACATCGGCGTGATGGGGTCGCGCACGACCCATCAGAAGCGCCTGGAGCGCCTGGCCGAGGTGGGCGTGACGGCGGCGGCCGACCTGGCCCGGCTGATGTCGCCGATCGGACTCGACCTCGGGGCGCGCAGTCCCGAGGAGACGGCCGTGTCGATCTGCGCCGAGATCATCGCCCGCCGCACGGGCCGTCACGTCCCGTCACTGCGCGACGGCACGGGCGCCATCCACTCGTGATCGCCGGCGCCTGTTCAGGCGGCGACGCCGACCACCAGTGCGCGCGCTGCGCTGGAGCCGTGGTGAGCGACGATGCGGACGGTGTTGCCACTGTTGGGGGCGTCGACGAACGCGTCCCCCACGCCGAGGGCCAGGCTGACGTGGCCGGGATACCAGAGCACGTCGGCCGGCTGCACCGTGCTCAGGTCACCGTGGGGCAGGAGGTGGATGATCGCACTCGACTGGTGCGGCAGATCCGCGCCGGCGATGCTCCATGCCCAGGCCACCAGCCCGGAGCAGTCGAAGGCGCTTCCCGGGGTCGACGAGGCGTAGCGGTAGTCGACGCCCACCTGGGTGAGCGCGGCGAGCAGCGCTTCCATCCGTCGATCCGACGTCCGGCTCCAGGCGTCGAGCAGGCTCGTGGGGTCGAGCCCGGTCGCCGCTCCGACGCTGCGGCTCAGCGCCTCGAGGCCGACGGCATAGGCACCGCGGTCGGCTCGGGCCAGCGATCCCAGCGCGCCCATCGCCCCGACGACGACGGCCGACGGCGGCCCCGCCTCGAAGGCGGCGAACGGCACGGCGCCCGGGCCGGCGGGCGGGGCGGCCGGCTGCGCCGGGATCGCCTCGCGCTCGGCGGCGATCAGCCCGTCGGCCCCGGCCCCGTCGGGACGAGCCAGGTCGGGCTGGATCGCGGCGGCCCCGGCCGCGCCGGACTGGGCCGCCGTGGGCCAGAGGGAATCGAACGACACTGCTTGGGCAGTCACCCCGCCGGCTCCGAGGAGCCGGGCCTGGACCGGACCGGGTTGGCACGCAGCGAGTACGGCGATCGAGAGTGGGGCGATCGCGACACGCACGAGCGACCGGGTACTTGGAGGCATGGGGTTCTGATTCCTCTCACGGCGCGACGGGCGACGCCGATGGTCGGTCGTGGTTCCACCTGGTGCTGTTCAGCGGGGTGCCGTGCAGCTCGAAGCTGTGCGGCACGGTGCCGTGCAGCGCCGTACGAGAGCGCCACCCCGAACGACCACGATCTAGGTCGTTCGGCTCAGTCCGGAAACAACGTATCCCACGAAGATGGCGATTTGCAACCATTCCGTAATGCATTCGACATATGTCGTCGACGGGAAGGCATCACGCGATGACCCCCGACTGGCCGATCGAGGCCGGCCTCGTGGTCGGCGTGCTGCTCGCCGGTGGCGCCGGGAGTCGCTTCGCCGGCCCGACCCACAAGCTGTTGCGCCCGTTCCGCGGCCGACCGATGTACCGCTGGGGTGTCGAGGCGATCCTCGACGCCGGCCTGCCGGCCGTCGTCGTCTGGGGCGCGCTGAGCGAGACCCCGCCTCTGCCGGACGGAGTCACCGTGCTCGACAACCCGCGGTGGGCCGAGGGGATGGCCACGACGCTGCAGGTGGCCGTCGGCCACGCCCGGCGCATCGGCGCCGAGGCCATCGTCGCCGGCCCCGCCGATCAGCCGCTGATCCCGGCGACGGCCTGGCGCCGGGTCGCCGACGCCGACGGGCCGATCTGCGTGGCCACCTACGCCGGCCGCCGGGCGAACCCCGTCCGGCTCCGCCACGACGTGTGGCCGTTGCTCCCGCTCACCGGAGATGTCGGCGCCCGCGATCTCATGGGAATGAGGTCCGACCTCGTGCTGGAAGTAGCCTGCCCGGGGAATCCCGCCGATATCGACACCCTCGAGGACTACGAACGATGGAACTGGTCAACGCGTTCACCGTGAACGCACCGATCGACAAGGCGTGGGCGACGCTCACCAACCTCGAGTTGATCGCTCCGTGCATGCCGGGAGCCCAGCTCACCGAGATCGAGGGCGAGAACTACCGGGGGCACGTCAAGGTCAAGGTCGGCCCGATCACGGCCCAGTTCAAGGGGCAGGCCCACTTCGTCGAGCGCGACGAGGTCAACCATCGCGCCGTGCTGCGCGGCGAGGGGCGTGACACGGGGGGCAAGGGCAACGCCTCGGCCCTGATCACCGCCCAGCTCGATCCGGTCGGTGACGACTCGACCAACTGCGTGGTCACCACCGACCTGACGATCACCGGCAAGGTCGCCCAGTTCGGCCGGGGTGCGATGGCCGACGTGAGCGACAAGCTGCTCAAGCAGTTCGTCCACAACCTCGAGACTCAGGTGCTCAGCCAGGGGGGTGCCACTCCCGCGGCGGCGACCGAGGCGGCCCAGCCGCCCGCTGCCCAGCCGCCCGCTGCCCAGCCGCCCGCGGGCGGCGCGCCGACCGAGGCCGCGGCGGTCGAGGCCCCGACGGCCGGTGAGGTGCTCGCCCCGCCGACGGGGCAACCGGCCGGCGCACCGGAGGAAGCACCCAAGGTCCGCAAGATCGACAGCAAGCCGGCCGAGCCGATCGACCTCATCGAGACGGCCGGGGCCACGATGCTCAAGCGCCTGGCCCCGATCGGCATCGTGGTCCTCCTGATCCTGATCCTGCTGCGGCGCCGCAAGGCCTGAGCACGTCGGTCGGGCGGCGATGAACGACCGCGAACACGTCGCCCTGCTCCTCGGTCGCCGGCCGCTGGCCGAGTTCGACGTGGTGGTCCGCGATGACGATGGGGCGCCCGTCGTCATCCGCAACCACCCCCTGCTCCCCGACGGCACCCCGATGCCGACCCGGTACTGGCTCGTCGGGCGCACCACCTCGGCCGCGGTCGGCAACCTGGAGTCCGCAGGGGGGGTCGATCGGGCGGAGGCCGAACTCGGCCTGGAGTGCATCGCCCGGGCCCATGCCCGCTATGCCGCCGAGCGTGACCGCGCCCTCCCCCCGGGGTACACCGGCCACCGCCCGGCCGGAGGGGTGGGCGGGACCCGCGTAGGGGTCAAGTGCCTCCACGCCCACTACGCCTGGTACCTGGCCGGTGGCGACGATCCGGTCGGCGCGTGGGTTCAGGCCCGGCTCGACGAGCGCAGCGACTCCCCCCGGCCGTCGCCATGACCGTTGCCGCCGTCGACATCGGGACCAACACGGCCACGCTCGTCGTCATGTCATCCGACGGGGTGGTGCTCGACCATGTCGTCACCGTCACCGGTCTGGGGCGGGGCCTGGCCACCTCCGGGGTGCTGCACGACGACGACATCGAACGTGCGCTCGGGGCCTTGGCCGGCCACCGCACCCGGGCCGAGCGGCAGGGCGCGGCGATCGTCGCGGCCGCGGTGACCGATGTCGGCCGCCGGTCGGCCGACATCCACCGCTTCCTCGATGCCGCCGAGGGCCCGCTCGGGATCCGCCCCGCCGTCATCGACGCGGCCGGCGAGGCGCGCCTGTCGTGGATCGGCGCGTTGGGTGATCTGGATGCGGCCGCTCCGGGGTCGCTCGTCGCCGTCGTCGACATCGGGGGCGGGAGCAGTGAGATCGCCCTCGGCGACCCCGCCTCGGGCGAGCCGCGCTCATTCTCGATGCCGATCGGCTCGTTGCGGCTGGCCGGCGAGCTGCGCCACGACCCTCCCCGACCCGACGAGCTGACCAATGCCATCGGTCTCGCCCTCGATCACCTCGATGACGCGGTCCGCCACCTCCCCGATCTGGCCGAGGCGGCCACCGTGGTGGGCGTCGCCGGAACGATCGTGACCGTCGCCGCGATCGAGATCGGCCTGGCCGAGTGGGACGAGCGCCGGGTCCACGGCTTCCGGCTCACCCGGGCCGCCGCCGAGGACGTCTTTCGCACGCTGGCCACCGAGTCCGCAGCCCAACGCGTCCACAACCCGGGGCTGCCGGCCGACCGCGCCGATGTCATCGTCGGCGGCTGCTGCGCGCTCGTCGCCGTGATGCGCCGCCTCCAGCTCGACGAGATCGTCGTATCGGCCCGCGGTGTCGCCCACGGTCTGGCCGTCGACACGCTTCGCAGGGCTGCCGGCGGTGCCGGGTGAGCAACGTCCCCCGCCACCAGCACCCGGCCGCAGGCACGATCGGCGGCCTACGGCTCTACGGCCGGCGGGTCATGCTGCGACCGTTGGTCGGTCCGGACTTCTCCGCGTGGGGTGAGGTCCGGCGCCTCAACGAGGAGTGGCTGCTCCGCTGGGAGCCGGCACGCGCCGTCGGGGCGCCCGATCCGTCGCGCAACCGCGACGCCTTCCTGGCCAGGTGCAGCAACCGCGACAAGGAACGCCAGTACGGCCAGGCCCACAGCTTCGGCCTGTTCGTCGACGGGTCGGTCGTCGGCGAGGTCAACCTCAACAACGTGCAACGCGGGGCCGCCCAGAACGCGACGCTCGGCTACTGGATCGACCAGCGCCACGCCGGACAGGGCTATGTCCCCGAGGCGGCGGTGATCACCCTCCGCTACGCCTTCGACGAGCTGCGCCTCCACCGCGTCGAGGTGTGCATCGTGCCACGCAACCGCAACAGCCGCCGCGTGATGGACAAGCTCCAGCTCCGTGAGGAGGGTGTCGCGCGGGGCTTCCTCGAGATCGCCGGGACGTGGGAGGACCACGTCCGCTATGCGATCACCGCCGAGGAGTGGGCTGCCCGCAGGGGCGACCTCGTCGGGCACTGGCTGGCCTGACCCCGCCGCCTGGCGGAATGGGCCAACCAGTGCCCGCTGGAGGATCCCGGTGCTCAGGCCTCGTCGATGAGCAGGCGCAGGGCGTGAGCCTTGGCCTGACGCTCCGCCGTGCGCCGCTTCCAGGACTTCAACTTCCAATGCCGTAACCGGCGGGGGCTCGCCGTGGCCTTCGCCTTGGCACGATCGGCATCATGGTGGTGCTCGGGTTTCCATTCCGCCCCGGGCTCGTCGGCATCGTCGGGCTCGAGGCCCCCCGATGCCACCATGGTCGCCACCGTGTGCAACTCGGTGCTGATCCGGTGTCGCTCGCCCCGGGCATGTGCCCTGAGTTCGGCGCGCGATGCCGGCACGACCTCTTGGTTACGGTGCCTGTTGCTCATCCTTGCCTCCCGCTCACGCTGGTTGACTCGTCAGAACTCCCCCTGGGGACACCGTACCGCGCGCCCACCCCGGAGGGAAGGATCGAAAGTCCCTGTTCGGATCAAGACATCGTCTTGCCCGCCCGGTGGCGCTACGACCACCCGTTGTCAGCACTCGGGTGTCTCGACGCCGTCAACCCTCGGCCAGGCTCAGCCGACCGGCGACAAGCGAGGCGTTCCCGGGCAGACCGGTCATCTCCCGGCGCATGTGGCGCAGCCGACGCACCTCGTCGAACCCGTCGGCGAGCAACGACTGGAGGTGACCGCTGCCCGGCGGCACGCAGATCCTCGGCGGGGCGGCCCAGGGCAGTCGCCGGGCGAAGGCGACGAGCCGCCGGCAGGTCGCCTCGTCGCGGGCGACCAGCGGACCGATCCCCGTGTCGGTGGCGACCACATAGCCGACGACGTCGCCCCGCCGGTCGAGCGCCATCGCCTGGCGGCCGGGCACCTGGGCGAGCAACACCCGCAGCAAGCGGTGGCGCGACGCGCCGAACGCCTCGGCGTCCAGCGCGGCCACCGCCCCGGGATCGACGTCGACCAGACCCCGGGGCGGCGGCCCAGCGGCCGCCCAGCCCTCGCCGGCGGCGAGGACCCGGGTCACTCCGTGGTCGGCGAACCCCATCCTGGCGTACAGCGGACCGCCGGCCGGCGAGGCGTCGAGCACCGCCGCACAGCCGTGCGACCGGAGCATCGCGGCCACCCCTTCCGTGACGAGTTCTCCCAGGCCGCGGCGTTGCTCGGCGGGCTCGACGGCGATCAGCCCGATCCAGCCGAATCCGGCGTCCGGATAGGCGATGCCGCACCCGGCGCCCACGACCCGGACGAGCCCGCCGTCGGTCGCCTCCTCGGCGACGAACAACCCGTCGGGCTGGGTGATCGCGAAGCGGTCGATCGAGGAGCGCCACGAGCCGCCCGAATAGGCCCGGACCATCAGCGCGTCCATCGCCTCGAGCGCCGCCGGTTCGAGGGGAGCGACGACCCGGCGGATGTTCGGGCTCATCGCCGCCTCAGGCGTCGGGCGGCGCGGGCAGCGCGGACAGGGCGGGCAGTTCGGCGGCGAGGTCGTCGAGGCCGACGGAGCCCATCGACAACGCCGCCATGTGCCACGCCTTGAGGTCGAAGGGGCGGCCGGACGCGGTGCTGTGCCGCCGTGCCGCCTCGCGACCGGCGAGCCACACCCGCTCACCGAGTTTGTAGCTGATCGCCTGAGCCGGTAGGCCGAGGTAGCGGACCCACTCGCTGTCCATGAACTCGGCGTCCTTGAGCGCATGGGCGGCCAGGAACTCCCGGCCGAGCTCGGCAGTCCAGCGCTCCCCCGGGTGGAAGGGCTGGCCACCGGGGATCGGCAGGGAGAGGTGCATCCCGATGTCGACGATCACCCGCGTCGCCCGCAACTGCTGGGCGACGAGGTAGCCGAGCCGGCGGGCCGGATCGTCGAGGAAGCCCAGTTCGTCCATCAGGCGCTCGGCGTAGAGGGCCCAACCCTCGATGTTCCCGCTGACCGAGAACACCGACTGGAAGATCGACAGACGCGGCGCCTCGTGGACCCACTGCGCCAACTGCATGTGATGGCCCGGGACACCCTCGTGGTAGCAGGTCGAGTACTCGATCCACAGCGGGAACCGTCGGCGTCCGAGGGTCGGGTACCACGTGCGCCCGGGACGGCGGAAGTCGGCCGTCGGCGGCGAGTAGTACTGGGCGGCGGCGGATCCCGGCGGGGCGATCATCGCCTCGATGTGGTCGATCTCCCCAGCAAGATCGAAGTGCGTGCCCTGCAGAGCAGCGACGGTGTCGTCCATCAACTGCTGCAGCCAGGCGCGCAGCGCATCCTCACCCTCGACGGCCTCCCCATGGCGATCGAGGAGCACGGCGACCGCCGCCGGCGTCTCGCCGGGGTACAACGCCGAGGCGAGCACCTCCATCTCCGCCTCGATCGAGCCGAGTTGCTCCCAGGCCCAGGCGTAGGCCTCGTCGATGTCGAGCGCACTCCCGAGGAACTGGCGCACGCCGAGGGCGTAACGCTCCCGGCCGACCCCGTCGGGTGTCGTGGACGCGGCGGCAGCGTAGGGCCCGGCGAGCCACTCGGCGAGCTCCCCGACGGCAGCCGAGGCCTTGCGGGCGGCTGCACCCAGGCGGGTCGACAGCGCGGGAGGGCCCTGGGCGGCCAGGCTGTCGAACCACGGGGCCGACCCATGGTGCCCGGCCCACGTGGCCAGCATCCGGGCAGAGGCCACCGCCTGACGGGGAGCAGCCGTGAGCCGTGCCGCGACACCGGCTTCGAGCGCGGCGCGCAGCGACCGGTATGCCTCCGGCACGGCCTCCATCCGACCGGCGATGTGGGCCCAGTCCTCGACGCCGGCCCGGGGCATCTGATCGAAGACCTCGCGGATCGCGCCGGCGGGCGAACCGATGACCCGCAGCGGGCGCAGGTCTTCCGACGCGTCATGTGCGGCCAGGGCGGTGCTCAGACGGTCGATCATCAGCCGGCGGCAGCGGGCATCGGCGGTGTCGTCGGCGGCGACCGGCAAGCTGTCGAGGGCGACGAGCGCCCGACGGGCGAGGTCCGCCCGCTCGGCCGCCCCGGCCGGGGAGAAGTCGCCGAGCTCCGCCTCGTGACCCGGTATCCCGAGGCGGGTGGCCAACGCCGGCTGGAGCACGGCCAGGTCGTCGACGTAGCTGTCGGCGAGCCGACGAACCGCCCCCATGTCGGCTCAGCCCTGCTTGTGGGAGATCTTGGGCCTCGAGGAGATCTTGGCCTGGAGGGCGGCGATACGTTCGGCGAACCACGGCTTGCGCGTCGACCACAGCTGCGGTTCGAGCTCCCGGGCCACGGCGTCGGGGTGGGTGGCGACGTCGGCCATGTCGCGAATGGTCTGCTTGGTCACGATCGAGAGCTCCCGCGGCGCACCGGCCGCCCGGGCGGCCATCTCCTGGGCGGCGGCCAGCAGCTGGTCGTCGCCGACGCAACGGTGGACGAGGCCGACGCGCTCGGCCTCCCGACCGTCGAGCACCTCGCCGAACACCACGGTCGCCATCGTCGCCTGAGGACCGGCGATCCGCCGGAGCATCCACGTATGTCCACCCCCGGGGTGCAGGCCGATCTGCAGGAACCGCGTATCGAAACGGGCCCGTTCGCCGGCGAGCCGCACGTCGCAGCCGAGGGCCAGGTTCATCCCGGCGCCGACGGCGGCTCCGTTGACGGCGGCGAGGGTCGGTAACGGGCTGTGGGCGATCCGCAGGAAGCCCTCGTAGATCGCGCCCAGGCTCGCCCCGTCGGCCGTGGCGAGGTTGCCGAGGTTGGCGCCGGCACAGAACGCCGGGGCCGCCCCGGTGACGACGATCGCCCCGACCCCCTCGTCGGCCTCGATGCCGTCCATCGCCGCGACGATCTCGGCGACCATCGGGGCGGTGAGCGTGTTGCGCTCGGCCGGGTTGTTGAGCGTCAGCGTGGCGACGCGCTCGGTGATCTCGACGAGGACCAGGGACATGGGGCCAGTCTGCCACGCCGTCGGTCGGCCGATCCGGGGCAACGGTTGGACGAGGGACCGGCGTCTGCCCGACCCGTCAGTGGGCGGCGATGACCGCGGCCTCGACGAGCCAGTGGGGTCGGGCGAGCGCAGGCACGGGCACGAGCGTGGAGGCCGCCCGGTGGCCGGCGAAGAAGGCGTCGCGGGCGGCCATCACCGCCGACAGGTCGTGGCCGACGACGGCGTAGGTGTGGTACGAGACGATGTCGGTGACCTCGAATCCTGCCGCGGTGAGGACCTCGCCGATGCTCCGCCACATCTCCTCGGCCTGCTCGCCGACATCGCCCGAGATCGTGCCGTCGGGCCGGGTGCCGACGATCCCGGCGGTGTGGATCATCTCCGAACCACTCGATGACACGACGGCGAGCTCGTAGGCCGCGGCTGGTCCGGCGACGGTCGGAGGAGTGATGGCGTGGTTCATCTCCCTACCATCGCAGATGTGCCAGATCCTTCCCGCCCCGACGCCTCGGCGAACCCCGCGATCGACCCCGTGGTGGCGGCCACCGCCCGGCCGGCGGCGACGGTCGTGATCGTGCGCGACGGTGACGAGCGTGCCGACGGCTCGCTCGAGGTGTTGTTGCTCAAGCGCAGCGAGGTCGGCGCCTTCCCAGGGATGTGGGTCTTCCCGGGCGGCCGCGTCGACGACACCGACGACGGGGCCGACGAGATCGGTCGAGCACGCAGCGCGGCCGCCCGCGAGGCGGCCGAGGAGGTCGGCCTCGAGGTGCGGGCCGCCGAGCTGGTGGCCTGGTCGCACTGGTCACCGCCGACCCAGCAGCCGAAACGGTTCCTGACCTGGTTCTTCGTGACGACGTGGACGGGGAGCCCGGTGGTGATCGACGACCACGAGATCGTCGATCACCAGTGGTTCTCCCCGATCCGCGGGATCACCAGCGGCCTGGCGCTCGCCCCCCCGACCTACGTCACCCTGCACCAGCTCACCCAGCGCCGCACGGTCGCCGAGGTGCTCGGCTCGGGCCCGCCGTTCGGCGTCGAGCGGTTCGTGACCAGGCCGGGGCGGGCCGGCGATCGTCATGTGCTGCTCTGGCACGGAGACGCCGGCTACGACACCGGCGACGCCTCCATCGACGGGCCACGGCACCGGGCGACCCTCCACGGCATGCGCCTGGTGACGTATGAGCGAACCGGTGGGCACATCGGCGAACGGCCGGGCTTCGGGTCCGGCGCCCGATAGCGTCGAGACGTGCTCGATCACGTCTTCACCGACGCCATCAGCGCCCTGCGCGAGGCGTTCGAGGGTGCCTTCCTGGAGCGGCAGGCCTTCGAGGAGCATTTCCAGTTCGACATGCTCCTCGGCGACGTCACGTGGGAGACGAGCTACGGCCTGCCCGGCGAGGGCCAGCCACCGCGTGTCGTCGCCCACATCACCTTCGACTGGCCGACCTGGAGCCAGACCGCCTACCGGCGTTGGTACGTCGACGAGGTGCTCGAGGAGCCGGCCGTCATCGAGATGGAGATCGTTCTGCGGGTCCAGCGGCTGGTGACCACTCCCGACCCGACGGTGTTCCAGGCCCTGCTCCCTTCGACCAGCCCGCCGATCGGCGAGGAGCGCCTGGAGCGGGCGGGCGCGACGGTCGAGGTGACCTATCTCGACGACGGCGCCCTCGCTCCGGAGTACGCCATCGAGATCACCTACGAGGGGTTGTACGAACTCGCCGAGGAGACGCTCGCCGACGGGGCGAGCAAGCTGCTCGACGACCACTTCGGCCGCCTCGGCGGGTGGATCGCCTCGTTGCTGGTCAAGCTGGGCGACCTCCGCCTCGAATTCCTCCCCAGCGAAACCGAGGCCGACTCCGACTGATCCCGTCGATGACGGGGGTCGACGTCCCAGGCCGCTGGTCAGGAGCGGCGCTGGCGGACCGGGACCGGCACCAGGCGGCGGCCGATCCACGACAACAGCGCCCCGATGCCGACGAACAGCGCGGCCAACGCGCCGAGCAACCGGGTGGCGACCGGTCCCGTCTCGGGCAGCACCGCCGCCGGGTTCGATCGGGCCGGCGACACCAGGGTGAACGGCGGGCGGGTCGGCGGTACCCCGGTCGCCACGGTGGGTGGCACCGGCGGATCATCGGTGGCCACCGACGGCGGGACGGGCGGGTCATCGGTCGCCACGATCTCGACGGTGGTGTTGGTGACGATCGTCGCCGGCACCGGGGGATCGTCGGTGGCCACCTCCCCGCCGCCGGGCGACGGCCCACCCGTTGCGTCCGCCGACGCCGGGGCGAGCCCGTAGGCCAGCGTCAACGCCGCCGCCGTGATCCATACCCTGGTCCGAGTTGTCATTCCCGATCGTCTCCTGCCGCGTGGTTGCTGCAAGGGCCGGTTTCGCGCTGGCTCCCCATCCGACAAGACCGCGACCAAGCGACCGGATGGATCAGGGCCTCCCTGTGGTATCGGGAAGTAGAAGCCGTCGGCACAACTGATGATGACGCCAAAGGTACTCTCTTGAATGAATCGAGACCAGTACCCGAGACTCAGGCAACGCGACGTGGTCGCTGGCTTGAGTGTCCGCGGAGCTACGCGAGGTCCGCCCCGCGGGCGATCATGTCCTTGCGCACCTCGGCGGCGACGTAGAACGCTCCGAGGATCTCGGAGCCCTCGATGTTCAGATGGAAGCCGTCCTGGTTGCGCACCTGCTTGCCGACCCCGTCGCGCGGGTCGACCTTGTAGGCCGCGTACCCGCCACTGGGACCGACGAAGAGGTCCCAGACGGGGACGTAGACGACCTTCGGTCGCTTCGCCGCCTCGGCCCGGGTGACCTGCTCGAGGATCTGCAGCCGGGACCGGAAGTCGTCGGACTCCGCGTTCGGGATTCCGACCCAGATGAGCGTGCGTCCCTCGGAGGCGAGGAAGTCCATCACCGCCCCGACCCGTCGCCCGTACTCGGCCTGCCATTCGGGCGTGTCGACCTCGTAGCTTCGCCCGCCGATGACGATGTCCTGGGCGTCGTTGCCGCCGAACGTGACGACGACGACGTCAGGCCTGATCTTGGTCATGTCGGACTTCAGCCTCTCGGGCCAGTTGTAGAAGTCCGGGCGGGTCAGCCCGGACGACACCTTGTAGAACAGCTCCGAGGTGACCAGTCCGGTCCTCTCCATCTCGCGCTGCAGCGGTGGGCCCATGTTGTTGGCATCGGAGTCGCCGGCGATGTACAGCCGTAGCGGGTCCTCACGAGTGGGCACCCGGTTGGTGTCGGGGGGAAGTGTCGGCGGTGGTGTCGTCGGCGGTGACGTCGTCGGCGGTGATGTCGCCGGCACGCCCGCCACTGTCGCGGCCGGGTCACCGGGCCCGATCACGGCGATGGTCGGCTCGGTGGTCGCCGGTGGCGAGGTGGACACGCCGAGCACATCGAAGGCCGATTCGTCGGCGTCGGTCGTACGGTCCCGCAACCCGGCGAATCCTCCGGCGGCGACGACGGCCACGGCGACGAGGGCGGCGATCACGCCGTGGCCGGCGGGTGCCGTCGGCGACAGCGGGGCCGGGAGGTGGGGGGCGGTCATCGGTCGGTCACGGTCAGAACTGGAAGTAGATGAACTCGGCCACGCTGCCGAAGCGGTAGCAGACGATGATGACCATACCGACGGCGATGCCCTGGGCGACGGCGGGCAGGGCGGCGAACCGCTGGGTGAACTGCTCCCCCACAGCGGCGGGGACGAACTGCCAGGCGAGCACGAGGGCGATCGCCGCCAGCAGCCCGAGGCTCACGAACTGCGACGCCGGGCCCGACGACCCGACGAGCAGCCCCCCGATGTTGCCGATCACGTCCATGGCGATCCCCGTGTTCGACGCGTTGAAGAAGATCCACCCGAGGCAGACGATGTGGAACGTGGCGAGCCAGCGCAGCACCGGGCCGGCGGCGCCGGCCGAGAAAGGCGAACGACCGAGGAGGACCCGTTCGACGACCAGTGCTCCGCCGTGCAGCGCTCCCCAGATCAGGAACGTGGTGTTGGCGCCGTGCCACAGGCCGCCGATCAGCATCGTCAGGAACAGGTTGACGTACGTGCGCGCCTCACCGCGCCGGTTGCCGCCGAGGCCGATGTACAGGTAGTCGCGCAACCAGCGTGACAGGCTCATGTGCCAGCGCCGCCAGAAGTCCTGCATCGTCGTCGCCCGGTAGGGGTTGTCGAAGTTCTGCGGGAAGCGGATGCCGAGGAGCAGTGCCAGGCCGATGGCGATGTCGGTGTACCCCGAGAAGTCGCAGTAGATCTGGACCGCATACCCGTAGGCGGCGAACAGGCTGTCGATCCCCCCGTAGGCCCGAGGGTTGGCGAACACGGGTTCGACGATCTGCTTGAAGACGAAGGAGGAGATGACGACCTTCTTGACGAACCCCGAGGCGATCAGCAGCAGCGCCCGCGGGACCTCGACCCGCCGAGGGTCGAACGGCACGCGGATCTGGGGGATGAACTCACCGACGCGCACCAGCGGGCCGGCCACGATGTGCGGGAAGAACAGCAGGTAGGAGGTGAGATCTGACAGCGAGATCGGCTCTTGGTGCCCGCGATGCACGTCGATGACGTAGCCGAGCGCCTGGAACGAGATGAACGACACGCCGATCGGCAGCACGATCTGACCGAGGTCGAGGTGCAAGCCGGCATGTTCGTTGAGCAACCCGCTGAGCCAGCCGGCGTACTTGAACCAGACGAGCGCCCCGAGGTCGAACAGGCAGGCGACGGCGACGACCACCCGGCTCGTCCCAGCGGCCCGCATCGTCGCGGCGAGGCGCCCGAGCGCCCAGTTGGCCAGGGCGAGGATCAGCAGGTAGACGCAGAACCGGGCAGGGATCGTGTGGAACCACCACCAGTCGTTGTCACGGTTCCACAGCGAGGTCGTCCCGTTCGGGCCGTTGTGCCGCCACCAGCCGTAGAAGAACAGCCCGGCGGCGATCATCGCCAGTTTCCAGGCCCCGATGTGGGGGCGCGCCAGCCAGGCGACCGGCAGGACGATCAGGAAGAACCAGGCGAACTCGGTGGCGACGAACAGCACAGCGAAGCCCCAGCGTAGGGTCCCCCCCGCCGAGCCCCGGGGATATCAGGCCCCGGTCGACCCGACGCCGCCGTCACCGTCGGAGTTCGGCGACCGCCTGGACCTCGATGCCGCCCCGAGGGCGCTGGGTCAGGGTGACGGTGACCCGCGTGGGCTCGGCCGTGGCCATCACCTCGGCGGCGATCTCGGCGGCCAGCGCCTCGGCGAACACGGCCCGATCGCGGAAGCCCCACAGGTAGAGCTTGAGCGACTTCGACTCGACGCAGAGCCGGTCCGGTACATACTCGACGACGAGACTGGCGAGATCCGGCTGCCGGGTGACCGGACAGACCGAGACGAGCTCGTCCGACGAGAAGCGCACGGTGGTCACACTGGCGGGAGCGGGGAAGCATTCGACGTGCTCCACGGCGTCGCGCACCGCCTGCCCGAGCAGGCTCAGCCCGGAGGTGTCGATGTCGATCTTGGTCATGGCCCCCAGGCTACGGCCGGTGGCAAACGGGGGCATTGCCGCCGTCGGCCCGATGGTTTCCGCCGGCCCGCTACCGTGGCATCGTGATCGACATCGATTGGGCCGTGCTACGGGCCGAGGCGCTGGCCGCGGCCGCCCATGCCTACGCCCCCTACTCCCGGTACCACGTCGGGGCGGCGGGCCTGACCGACACGGGGCGGATCGTGCGCGGCTGCAACATCGAGAACGCCTCGTACGGGCTGACGCTGTGCGCCGAGTGCACGATGATCGGCGACCTGCTGATGGGCGGCGGCGGTCGACTCGTCGCCGTCGTCACCGTCGGCAACGGGGCCCCCGTGACTCCCTGCGGGCGCTGCCGGCAGCTGCTCTGGGAGCACGGCGGCGCGGCGTGCCTCGTCGACGGTGACGGAACCGCCCGGACGATGGCCGAGCTGCTCCCGGGCGCCTTCCCGGAGTCCTCGGACTTCCACTCCCCGCGACAGACTTCACCGATGTCCGACCGTCCACCGCAACCCGAGCACGAACGCCGGCACGGCCCGACGACCGAGGCCGGCGACGGCACGCAGGAGCGACGATGACCACCCTGACCGCATCCCAGATCGACGGCTACCACCGTGACGGCTTCGCGGTCGTCGCCGACTTCGCCGGGCCCGAGGCATGTGCCGCGCTTCGCCGTCGGGCCGACGAGATCGTCGAGCGCTGGACGCCGAGCGAGCGGCGCACGGTCTTCACCACCGATGAACAGGAGCGCACGTCCAACGAGGAGTTCTTCGACTCCGCCTCGTCGACATGGTGCTTCTTCGAATCCGAGGCGCTCGACGATCAGGGAAACCTGGTCGTCGACAAGGCCCGTTCGATCAACAAGATCGGGCACGCGATGCACGATCTCGACGATGTGTTCGAGGCGTTCACCTACACCTCGGAGCTGGCCGGCGCGGCCCACGACATCGGCATGAGGGCGCCGCTCGCATTGCAGAGCATGTACATCTTCAAGCAACCCGAGATCGGCGGAGAAGTGGGCTGCCACCAGGATGCCACCTTCCTGTACACCGACCCGATCAGCGTGACCGGGTTCTGGTTCGCGCTCGAGGACGCGACGATCGAGAACGGCTGCCTGTGGGCGGCGCCCGGCGGCCATCGCGCCGCGCTGCGCAAGGTGTTCAAACGCCGCGATGCCGACGGGCGGGCCGGGACCGAGTTCGAGATCCTCGACGACGCTCCGCTGCCGGCGGCGCCCGAGGAGCTGGTTCCCCTCGAGGTCGGCGCCGGCACACTCGTCGTGCTCCACGGGCTGCTCCCGCACTGGAGCGGGACGAACCGTTCGCCGCGCAGCCGCCACGCGTACTCCGTGCACTGCATCGAGGAGCGGGCCGGGTATCCGTCGTGGAACTGGCTGCAACGGCGGCCCGGCCTACCGCTGCGACGGCTTGACCGCCCGGGCCCGATCGGCGGGTCGCGATGACGGCGGCGAGCCGGGCCGCGTTGTTCGCCCGGGCCCCCAAGGCGCTGCTCCACGACCACCTCGACGGCGGGCTGCGGCCGGAGACGGTGATCGAACTGGCCGGCGAGTACGGCTACGGACGTCTGCCGACCAACGACGTCCACGAACTCTCGGCGTGGTTCCACCGGGGGGCGAAACGCAACGATCTGGTGCTGTACCTCGAGACGTTCGCGCACACCGTGGGAGTGATGCAGCAGCGCGACGCGATCGAGCGCGTCGCTCATGAGTGCGCGGTCGATCTGGCCGCCGACGGGGTGGTCTACGCCGAGGTTCGCTTCGCCCCCGAGCTGCACACCGAGGCCGGGCTGAGCCTGGATGAGGTGATGGCCGCCGTGCTCGCCGGCTTCCGCTCGGGCGCCGCCGGCACCGGCCTGACGATCTATGCGATCTGCTCGGCGATGCGCACCGCCGCCCGTAGCCTCGAGATCGCCGAGCTCGCCGTGCGGTGGCGCGACGAGGGCGTCGTCGGCTTCGACATCGCCGGTGCCGAGGCCGGATTCCCACCGACCCGGCATCTCGACGCCTTCCACTACGTGCAGCGGGAGAACTTCCACGCCACCATCCATGCCGGCGAGGCCTTCGGCCTGCCCTCGATCTGGGAGGCTGTCCAGTGGTGCGGTGCCGAACGCCTCGGCCACGGGGTCCGCGTCGTCGACGACATCACCGGGGAGCCCGGAGCCGAGCGCCTCGGACGGCTCGCCGCCTATGTCCGCGATCGGCGGATCCCCCTCGAACTGTGCCCGACGTCGAACGTCAACACCGGTGTGTGCGCTTCGATGGCCGAGCATCCGATCGGCCTGCTGCGCCGCCTGCGCTTCCGCGTCACGGTCAACACCGACAACCGCTTGATGAGCGATACATCGATGACCGGCGAGTTCACACGACTCGCCGATGCCTTCGGCTGGGGAATCGATGATTTCGAGTGGCTCACCATCAATGCAGTGAAAAGCGCCTTCGCCCCCTTCGACCAACGACTGCGGATCATCGATGGCACGATCAAACCCGGATATGCCCTGTTGAAAGCCGAGAACCTCGGAATCGCCGTCTGACCATTCGTAGACTGCCGGGCAGCGGGACCACAACCGAGCGTCGAGATACCCATGACCATCAAGAAGAAAATCCTCATCGGTGGGCTCCTCCTCCTCATCGCGTTCGGTTCGATCGGCGTCGCCACCGGCCTGCAGATCCGCGATCGCCAGCAGGCCCAGGTCCGACGCACCGTCGGTGCCATCGCCGACCTCGAGCGCCAGCGGATCATCAGCGCCCTCGCCGGGATCAACGACCGGTTGCAGCTCGCCATCCGTTCCGAAGACCTCGCCGGACAGGTGATCGCCTACGAGGCCGACCCGGGCGAGGCGACACGCCGGCCGATCGTCGAGGCGCTCGGCAAGATCACGCCGTACCTGGCGTCGATCCGCGCCGTCTCCGTCGTCGGTCCCGACGGCTCGGTGATCGCCGACTCCACGACCGTCGACGAGGACCATCGACCCCGAGTGACGACGGCGGGCGACATCACGGCGGGGATCGCGGCGATCGCCGACGGCGCTCCCGACCGGGTCGCCGCCGCCTACCTCGTCGAGCCGGGCGACGCCCGATTCGTCCACGTCGTCCCCATCGGGGAATCCGGCACCGCGGCCGGCTACGTCGTCGCCGAGTGCGATCTGCTGCCGATCCAAGAGCTCACCGACGGCAGCTTCGTACTCGGCACCACCGCGGAGACATCGCTCGTGCAACGCACGGCATCGGCCGCCCAGGTGATCAACCAGACCCGCTTCGACGATCACCGGCCGTTCTCGCTCAACGTGCCGTTCACGAGGACCGACTCCCCCGCCGTGCTCGCCCTCGACGGAGCGAGCGTCACCTACCATCACCTGACCGACTACCGGAACGAGACGGTGGTCGCCTCTGTCCGCCGAATCCCCAACACGCCTTGGGGCCTCACCGTGAAGGTCGACGAGAACGAGGCGTACGCCGGCGTCGAACGCGTGCTGCGCGCCGGCGCCATCGGATTCGGCATCTCGGGGGCGATCAGCTTCGCCGCACTGGCCGGAATGTTCGTCTCGATCACCCGCAGGGTACGTAGGGTGGCCGATTCGGCCGAGGCCCTCAGCCACGGTGATCTCGCCGCCCGGGTCGGCGACACCTCCGGCGACGAACTCGGCCGCCTCGCCCGCTCCTTCAACAAGATGGCAGACACGCTGGTATCGGACATGGCCGCCCGCCGGGTGGTCGAGGCCGAGCTGGCGCACTCTGCTCGCCACGACCCGTTGACCAACCTGCCCAACCGCCCGGCGTTCGAGTTCGCCCTCACCCGCGCGCTGCACGAGGAGACGTCGCCGGGCAGCGTCGCCGTGCTGTTCTGCGACCTCGACGACTTCAAGACGGTCAACGACGACCTCGGGCATTCCGCCGGCGACACGCTACTGCGCGAGGTCACCTCACGCCTGCGGGCGGCCACCGGCCACAAGAACGTGCTCGCCCGCTTCGGTGGCGACGAGTTCGTCGTCGTCGCCACCGGGCTGACCAGCAGCGACGAGGCCGTGCAACTCGGCGAACGGATGGCGCGAGGCGCTCGCCGCGCCGGTCACCCTGGCCGGTCGCGAGGTGTTCGTCACCACGAGCGTCGGCGTCGCCGTCAGCCGGGCCGGCTCGACCGCCGAAACGCTCGTCCGTGACGCCGACGCGGCGATGTACCAGGCCAAGGACATCGGTCGCAACCGCGTCGTGGCCCACAACGCGTCGATCGGGGCGCGGACCAACAATCGGCTGGCGATGGGCAGCGAATTGCACCGGGCGATCAACCATCGCGGGCTGACGATGGCGCTGCAGACGATCGTCGACCTCGAGACCAACGAGACCCATGCGTTCGAAGCCCTCGTGCGCTGGGTGCACGAGGGCCGTGAGATCGATCCGAGCGAATTCGTCCTGCGGGCCACCGAACTCGACCTCGCCGGGGCCCTCGACCGATGGGTGCTCGACGAGGCGTGCCGCACGATGGCCCTGATCGACGCGACCCGCCTGGCACCCCATGGCTGGTTGCACGTCAACGTCACCGGCACCAGCCTGCTCGACGACACCTTCGCCGACGACGTGCTGCGGGTCACCCGGCGTCACGGGGTGACCCCGAGCGCCCTGTGCCTGGAGATCGTCGAGGACCGCCTCGGGGGCGCACCGGCGATCGCCCTGCGCAACCTGGCCCGCCTGCGCCGCGAGGGCGTCCGGGTGGCGATCGACGACTTCGGCACCGGACACTCCAGCCTGGCCCGTCTGCGCGACCTCCCTGCCGACACGGTCAAGATCGACCAGTCCTTCGTGCGCGAGCTGGCCACCGACTCCACCGCCCTGGCGATCACCACCTCGATCGTCTCCCTCGCCCGCCGGCTGGGGCTCGAGGTGATCGCCGAGGGCATCGAGACCGATGCGCAGCGCACGGCGCTGCTCGACATCGGCTGCCGCTACGGGCAGGGGTACCTGCTGGGCTTCCCGTTCCCGGCCGCCGAGGTGGTCGAGCGCTGCGGCGTGCGATGATCGGGAGATGAGTTCCGGAGTCACCGTCCACGTCGTCGAACACCCGCTCGCCGCCCAGCGCCTGGTCGAACTGCGCGATGTGGCGACCTCGAACTCCGCCTTCCGCCACGCCCTCGACGACCTCGGCACGATGCTGATCTACGAGGCCGCCCGCCATCTGCCGACGGTCGACGTGACCGTCACCACCCCACTCGGTCCGGCGGCGGGTCGCCGGTTGGCTCACAACCCCGTCGTCGTGCCGGTCCTGCGCGCCGGGCTCGGCCTGCTCCCCAGCGCCTTCCGGGCGCTCCCCGACGCCGATGCCGGCTTCGTCGGCATGGCCCGCGACGAGGAGACCTTCGCGCCGGTGCCCTACGTCTCCAAGCTGCCCGGCCGGCTGAGCGGTCGGCCGTGCATCGTGCTCGACCCGATGCTGGCGACCGGTGGGTCGCTGTCGCACACCTGCCGCCTGCTGCTCGAGCGCGGGGCTCCCGACCCGTTGATCGTCGTGTGCGTGCTGGCGGCTCCGGAGGGGATCGAGCGGCTCCGTGACGACGGCCTCCACCTGACGATCGTCACTGCGTCGGTCGACAGCCACCTCAACGAGCGGGCCTTCATCGTGCCCGGCCTCGGTGACGCCGGCGACCGCCAGTTCGGACCCGGCTGACGCGCCGTGCGCATCCTGGCCGCCGTCGACAAGTTCCGGGGCACGGCAACCGCGGCCGAGGTCGCCGCGGCCGTCGACCGGGCGGCCCGGGCCACCGGGAACGCCTGCGACCGCTGCCCGGTGTCCGACGGCGGCGAGGGATGGCTCGAGGCCTTCGGTGGCCCCAACCGGCGTACCGTGGTCACCGGGCCGCTCGGCGATCCGGTCGACGCGCCCTGGCGGATCACCGGGGCGACGGCGGTGATCGAGATGGCCCAGGCCTCGGGGCTGCTGCTCGCCGGCGGCGCCGAGGGCAACGACCCGATGGGCGCATCGACCACCGGGACGGGCGAGTTGATCGACGCCGCGCTCGACGTGGGCGCCAAGAGGATCATCGTCGGACTGGGTGGCTCGGCGACGACCGACGGAGGGTTCGGGGCGATCCGCGCCGTCCGCGCCAAACAGCGCCTGCGCGGCGTGGAGCTGCTCGTCGCCTGCGACGTGCGCACCCGGTTCACCGACGCGGCGAGCGTGTTCGGGCCGCAGAAGGGCGCCTCGCCGGCCCAGGTCGCCCTGCTGCGCGGCCGGTTGGATCGCCTGGTCCAGGTCTACCGGAGCGACTTCGACGTCGACGTGAGTGAGATCGAGGGCGCCGGCGCGGCCGGCGGCCTGGCCGGTGGGCTCGTCGCCCTGGGCGGCCGCCTCGTTCCAGGATTCGAGCTGCTCACCGACGAACTGGGCCTCGACGAGCGGGTCGCCGACGCCGACCTGGTGATCACCGGGGAGGGCTTCCTCGACGAGCAGAGCTTCGAGGGCAAGGTCGTCGGCGGGGTGCAGGCGCTGGCCGCCGGTCACGGCGTGCGTGTGGTCGCCATCGCCGGCGCAGTCTACGACGGGGTCGGCGATCGGATCGAGGCGATCTCGCTGGTCGAGCGCTTCGGCCAGGAGCGGTCGATGACGCAGACCACGGCATGCATCGAGGAAGTGGTCACCAAACTGCTCGGCGGATCCTCGACCGCCTGACCCGGCGGGCCGGCGGCGGGATCAGGCGGCTGCGGTGGTCGTCGTCTCGTTCGGACTGCCTGCCACCGGGGGCAGGGTGATCGCGTCGACGCCGGTGGCGACGGTCGGCGTGGCTCCCGGGGGGATCTTGCCCGCCAGGTCGGTTCCGAGGGCGATGACGATCTGCGCCCCCGCCGAGTCGGGGCCGACAGGTGAGGGGTCGAGCAGCGGCTCGATCGTCGCCACACCCAGGTAGGCGGCGACGTCACGCGCCGCGGCGTCGAATCCGGCGGCGAACAGCACCCGCGAGACGGTGATCGGCGGGGCGATCACCGTCTCGATGGCGTTCGTCGGGGGCAGGGCCGTGAACCCGTCGCGCTGCATCGCCGTCGTCATCCCCTTGGCTGCTCCCTGCACCTTGGATGCATTGGCGACGACCACGGTGTACGAGGTCCGCGCGGGGGGCAGCGTCGCCACCGGCGTGGTGACCACGTCGACGACCACCGGAGAGCCATCGGCGTTGGTCGCCGGCACGTCGGTCCCGGCCGGAGAGGTGTCGTTGCTGTCGGTCTGCGATCCGGCACCGGGCTTGGCCGAATCGGAGCCACCGTCGAACTGCTTGAGGATGAAGAATCCGAGGATCGCGGCGACGATGGCCACGCCGACGGCGACGGCGGGCGACGCGGCGCGGGGCCCTCCGGACGAGCCGGGACGACGACGATCGTTCATGCGTGCTTCCCTTCGGAGGCGGCCACGGCGACATCGAGACGGGCCCGGCGTCGGCGGTCACGCAGGCGGATCAGCCGGCGCACCACCAACGGATCGTAGGCCAACGCCGCCGGGTCCTCGAGCAGGGTGTTGAGTTCGTCGTAGTAGATCTCGGCAGAACACTGGAACCGCTCGAAGATCAGCGCGTCCTTCGCACCGTCGAGCGTCCACCAGGTCCGTTCGAGTTCCAGCATCGCCTGGGCACGTTCCGAAAGATCCACGACAACACATTGCCCTGCGGCGACCCCCCGACTCAAGCATCCCGAACAGACGTTCGTCGCGACCGGGATCCGTCGCCGTTCCCGGGCCCGTTCTAACGTGGCGCACCCATGGGGACACGACCGTTCATCATCGGCGTGGCCGGCGGCACGTGCTCGGGCAAGACGACGGTCGCCGAGCGGCTGGCCCAGCGGATGAACAGCGGCGAGGGCGGCGAGCGCGTCGCCCTGCTGCAGCTCGACTCGTACTACTGGGCCCGCGACCACGAGCCGTTCGAGAAACGCGTCAAGGTCAACTACGACCACCCCGACGCCTTCGACTGGCCTCTCCTGATCGAGCACGTCCGCCTGCTGTGCGGGGGTGGGCGGGTGCCGGTCCCGGTCTACGACTACACCAACCACACCCGATCGGGCGAGGTCGAGGTCGTCGGTCCAGCCCAGCTGATCGTGGTCGAGGGGATCCTCGTGCTCTACGAGCCCGAGCTGCGCGACCTGTTCGACCTCAAGGTCTACGTCGACGCCGACGGCGACCTGCGCTTCATCCGCCGCCTCGAGCGTGACGTCGCCGACCGCGGCCGCACCTCGCAGAGCATCATCGCCCAGTACCTGGCGACGGTGCGACCGAGCCACCAGCAGTTCATCGAGCCGTCGAAACGCCACGCCGATGTGATCATCCCTCACGGGGGGATGAACGAACCGGCGCTCGACGTGCTGTTGGCCCGGGTGCGCGAGCTGATCTGACCCGGTGCTCCAGGCCGGCGTCCATCGCGATCAGGCGAGGGTCCAGCCGATGAGGTCGACGACGACGTGGGCGGAACCGTTCCCGAAGGCGCCGATGCTCATCCCACCGACGAAGTTCCCCACGGCCTGGGTCACGGCGAGGTTGGCCCGCGTCTGGTTGGGCCCGTCCCAGTTGAGGTTCGACGTCTCCGGCCCGTCCAGCGTCAGGTAGCCGGCGCCGATCGTCTCGGTGACGGTCAGGTTGACGAATGCGTGGGCGCTGAGCGGGAGGAGCTGCCGGGTCGACACGCCGAGGCTCTCGCCGGTGGTCAGCCGGGAGCGGTTGGCGCGGGTGTCGTACAGCCTGATCGGTACGGGCAGGCGGATGAACGAACGATTCTCGCTCAACAGGTCGACCTCGACGTAGGCCAACTCGGTTCCGGGACCCAGCTGAGCGACGAGGTCGACGGCACCGAGGGCGAAGACGGAGCGATCGATGCCCAACGGACCGCTACGGGTCGCCCCGGCCGGCCAGGCGACATCGGCCGTCCGACTGCCGAAGGGTCCGCGAACGTGGCCCGCGATCGTGCCGGCCGATGGAGCAGCGACGAGTTGGGCGGCGAGACCGATGATGTCGGACACCTCGGTGGTGGCCACGGCGAGAAACGTCCCCCCGGTCGAGGTCTTCAGGGTGCCCGAGGAGTGATCGGCGTCGGCACCCGGGGAGACGGCACGGAACGCGCCGGCCGGCACGACGACCTTGCGAACCCGGTAGCGGGGGTCACCGGGATCGGCGGCAGCGAGCGGGTGACCGGCGGCGAGCGGCTCGGCCGCGGCCGCCGCCGCGGGAATCGACCAGGCGCCGAGCGCTGGTCCGGCCAGGCCGATGGCGACGGCGCCGCTCAGAACGTCGCGGCGGCCGATGACGTGTTCGGACATCTCGATTCTCCCTCGATCTCGATGGCCGGCGACCACACCGGGTCACCGGCGGAACGTTGTGACAACGGAGCGTTGTCGTTATGGCTCGAGTGTTGCAGACGCGGCTCGACGACCTCGTTGGGACGGTTCATCCACGCCGACGTATTCGAGCGCCCTAACGCTTCTACACCGAGCGGGTTGGGCTGCGACGCCACCGACTGCGGACCGCTGGCGCTCAGCGAGCCGCCCGGCACCTCGGTCGTCGTCGGGGCCCCCGCCGAGCAGAGGTAGATGTGACCGGAGATCGATTGGAGGATCGGGCTGGTGATCACGGATTTGGTGCTGCTCCACGAACCCGATGTGTTGTTGGAGTTGTGGAAGCGGAAGTTGACCTTGACACCGGACGGGCTCGACGACACGTCGGCGGTGAAGATCGCCTGGCTCCTCACCTTCATCCGGGGCCACAAGAGACCGCTGGTAGGCCAGCGGGTCGTGTTGATCACCGGTCGGACCATGCGCAGTGGTGTTGGCTTGTCAGCTCTTGAGCTCGACCTCGACGAAGGCGTACTCGAACACGTTGGGATTGGCGACGTTGTGGCTCACACCGATCGGTCGCGAGTACGAGCGGCCGGCGTACATCTGCGTGTCGGTCACCGACTCGCCCGTATCGACACGCAGCAGGCCGTCGACCAACGGCACGACGACGTACTCCATCTCGTGGACATGCCACCCGGTCTCGGCGCCGGGGGCGAATCGCCACTCGGTGACCCGCACCCGATCGTTGTCGATCTGCACCCTGCTCGTCGCGTTGGTCGTCATCTCGGCAGCGTACGGTTGGAGGCAGCGCTGCAACGACCGGTCGAGCGAGGCTCCGTCCACCGGGGTATGTGTCGGGTGCTGCCGCCGCGCTGTACACACCGCATCGGCGATGTTCTACATTCAACGGAACCGATGAGGTCTTGGCTCCGAGCCACGACCGCGAGAGGGACCAATGACCACGAGCTCATCGTTGACGGTGGCGGTCATTCAACGCCCGCCGGTTCTGCTCGACCGCGACGCCACCCTGAAGGCTGCCGTCGCGCATCTGCACGAGGCCGCCGACTCAGGCGCAGGTCTGATCGTCTTCCCTGAGACCTACGTGCCCGGCTACCCGGTATGGATGTGGTCGCTTCGGCCCGGCGCCGACTACGGCCTCACCGGGGAGATCCATCGTGAACTGCTGGAGAACAGCGTCGATGTCGCCGGTGACGACCTGGCGCCGGTACGGCAGGCGGCGGCGGAACGGGGCGTCGTGGTGGTCATCGGCGTCCATGAGCGCGACAGCCAGTTCAGCCGGGCCACGTTGTACAACACACTGGTGACGATCGGTGCTGACGGCGGCATCCTCAACCGGCACCGCAAGCTCGTGCCGACCAATCCTGAGCGGATGGTGTGGGGCCAAGGCGACGGCAGCGGTCTGCGCGTCGTCGACACTCCGATCGGTCGGCTCGGGGGGCTGATCTGCTGGGAGAACTACATGCCCCTCGCCCGGTTTGCGCTCTACGCACAAGGCGTCGAGATCTACGTGGCTTCAACCTGGGACTCCGGAACCACGTGGATCGCCAGCATGCAGCACATCGCCAAGGAAGGCCGGTGCTGGGTGATCGGCTCGGGATGCTCGCTGAGGACCGCCGACGTCCCGTCGAGCTTCCCGGGTCGCGACGCACTGTTCCCCGACAATGAGGAGTGGCTCAATCCGGGAGATTCGGTGGTCGTTGCCCCGGGCGGGGACATCGTCGCCGGTCCGCTCCACGAGGAGCATGGCATCCTCTTGGCGCAAGTCGACGTCGGGCGAGCGGCGGCAGATCATCGAGTGCTGGATGTCGCAGGCCATTACAACCGGGCGGACATCTTCCAACTGACCGTCGATCGAGAACCCCGCGTTCCCATTGCCTATCGCTGAGCCGAGTCCGTCTGCTCTCACCCTCTTGCGGAGCCGCGGATGGAGCCGAGTGCAAGGATCGAACCCGCCACCTCATGATTTCAGGGGACGTCCCGCCCGTATGCTATGTGTCGTTTTTGTCACCTCATGACACGCCCATTCGCCCCGTTGGTGGACCACTCCGTGGACACGGACGGCCCAGCGGGACTTGACAGCCAACCTGGGCCCGATATTGGGGCGTTCCGAGATCCGTACGCAATCACAGCAAACGGTGGGTATCGGATGCCGTGTGCTATGTCAGTCCGATGCCTCGGTCGGTCCAGGCACTACCGAGCGGCGCCCACCGTGCGTCGGGACCGGGTTGCCCGGGGTGCATGGTTCAGGCGGACCTGGGAACGCGTTGGCCGTAGCGCTGGCGGGCGGCCTCGCCTGAGGTTCCGACCATCGCACCGATGGACGACCATGTGTGTCCTTCGTCTCGGGCGATCTCGACAGCCTCGGCGAGCTGTCGCTCAGCGTTGGCGCGTGCCTGAAACGCCAGACGCACCGCTCGTAGGGCTGCGGCATCCGCACCCGCGTCCTGCGCGGATTCGTACTGCTCGAAACGGGCCGCAAGTTCATCGGCCTGATCGAGGATCTCTTGAGCTGTGCGGGGCGTGTTGATCACCTCGGGTATTTCTCGGGCAGTCATGGCATGAATGATGATCGGACCGTCGACATTGTCGATGACGCTCTACAGCAGCCGATTCCCGGCACGATCGGCACCTACGAACATGGTCGGTCCCTCGTCGAGATCGTCGACAAGGATCGGGTGGTCGAAGGCGTGGAGCATGTCGTCATCGTGGATGCAGTGTTTGCGAGCGCTCGATGCGATCAGCGGCACATCCACAGGAACAAGTTAGCTTGTGCGATCGAAAGATGCAAGCTAACTTCCGCGGTGCTCGGTGCAGGCCGGTAAGTTGCCCTCCGCGAAGTGGGCGACATCCCGCGACGTTCGTGGGTCGTTCTAGGCCGAGATCTTGGCGGCATACTTGCGCTGAGCCGCCTGCTTGGAGACACGCAACATCGCCGCGATCTCGGACCATGAGCGATCGGCTTTGCGTGCCTCGCGGATTGCGTCAAGCAACGCTGTGTCGACATCGTCGCGTCGTTCGACCAATTCGGCGATGCTGCGAAGCGCGGCCGTATTCGCTTCGACCAGATCCCCGGTATCAACACGTTCGGCCCAGCGTTCGAGAGCGGTCGCTCGTTGTGCTCGTGTTGTGGTCATGGCGTCCACCAACCTTTCAAGAACTTGGATCGTGCAGACATCGCATGAAGGATCGCGACACCGTCCGCGTCGCTGACCACTCCGACTTCAAGTGGTTGAGCGTCCGTGGATGGGCCGACGAACATCGTGACATCGGGGTCGTCGGTATCGAACGCTCGCCAGTGGTGTCGCAGTGCATGCAGCATGTCGTCATCAGGGACACCGTGCTTGCGGGCGCTCGCCTCGATGTCCACCACTGCAGCCTACGACCCAAACCCAACGACCGTCAACAAGTGTTGACGGTCGTTGCAGCCTCCTCGGCCCCTCCGGCATCGCCATCACCGCCGACATCTACTCACACG
>CAWHEG010000013.1:0-12812 GCA_963828405.1 uncultured Actinomycetes bacterium
TCCTCTGACACCGTCGGCGCGAAACCAGCTCGTGGCTGCCATACACCGCCGGTGGGACTTTGGCTCCCGAAGTACGGCGACCGGTCGTCCTGGCTCGGACCGTCGAACGGCACGGTCAGGATTCGGTCGTCCATCGGGACTGCTTGCGCGCCCGTCGAAGTCGTTGTCGGCACCGGGAGCGCCGAAGCCGTTGACGATGAGACGGCCGCTCCAACGACGGTGGTGTCCGCTGCACCGTTCTCCGACGCCGATTCGCCGGTCGTGGTGGATCCGCAGCCGACGAACACCGCTCCTATCGAAGCGACCCCGAGCATAAAGCGACCCACTCGACAAGCCTACGACAGGCCGCACAGGCGAGGACTACGGGTGGTCGGCAATCCGGGCGTCGAAGAATTCGCGGAGGTGGTCGACGCTGAAGCGGACCGCGCCGCCGATGCGGACCTGTTTGATCTGCCCGCTCACGACCAGGTAATGCAGTGAGGTACGGCCGACGCCGAGCATCTGACATGCCTGCTTGACGGTGACGAGCAGCGGCGGCGGAGCCAAGGGCGACTCCCGGGCGGTCGCTGGGTCAGCGGGGCGCGGCCCATTGGACTTCTTCGATCGGATGTGAGCCTCGTCACCCACGATGACGTCGAGCACGTCGAGAGTGGTCAGCTCAACGTCGCAGATCGCGCAACGAGAGCCAGCTCGGCCCCACAGCTTCTTTCGGTCGACGTCGCCCGCCACACCGCCGATCGTACGCCGAGGAGCCGTCGCTCGCCCGCCGAGCGATATCGAGCAGCGGACGCGTACTCGACGCCGAGCGGCAGCCGGTCGTTATGCGGCGGGCGACGTCGGTGGTCTGTCGCGACGTCGGCAGGCTGCGTTTACGAGGTGGGTTCGCGAGGGGTCGTTGGGAAGTCTCGACGGGTGTGGAGGACTCGCCACACATCCACTACGTCGTCGGCGTCCACGTAGAACACGATGTAGGGGAACCGCGAGATCGCCGAGGCCCGAAGGTCAGGGATCTCGAGTTCGTACGCGAACCGCAACGATCCGATCTGAGGCCTACGGCCGAGTTCCCGGATCCCCCGCTCAACCGCGTCGATGAAGTCGATCGCTATCTGCTCGCCGGCGTGCTGTCGGTAGTACTCCGCCGCGTCATCGAGATCGGTTGCAGCGAGCGCGCGAAGGCGGACGGGCCTGGCCACCGCGCAGTCAGGTCGGAGTCTGGGCGCGGCGACGGAGCGATGCGAAGTAGGCGTCGTCCGCGAACGGACCCGGCGTCGAACTCGCTCCGTCGAAGAGGAGACGGCGGAGCCGATCACGGTCTTGGTCCCGGCGGATCAGGTCGCGCACGTACTCGCTGGTCGATCCAAAGCCACCATGGTCGACACGTTCGTCGACATACGTCTTGAGGTCGTCGGGGAGCGACACGTTCATCGTCGACATACCGAGCATCGTACCGTCGATTGGCAATCTTTGCCATCACCTGAGGTGTGGCGGACGCTGAGATCGCCGTCTCGGTTCGCTCGCTAGCGCGGACTCGTGGCGCGCAGCGACTTGGTCCAGCTGGGTGATACCGATCGCTGCGAGGGCACGGGTCGCCGGTGCGCCGATCTTGGGAAGGTCGTTGTCAGACATCAGTTGGGCGGTGGTCAGGCTCTGGGAGCGGACATGACGTCTTCGAGTCGGCGGTAGCTGGCTTCCATGCCGTCGACCATGCCGGTTTCGATCACGGCGTCGCGCATCTCGATGTTCGGGTACGTGATGACGAGGCTCAGCAGTGTGCCTTCGTCACGTGGTGTGAACGTCATCTCGTTCGTCAGGCCGGGGCCGTCCATGCCGATCATGTACTCGGTGGTGACGGTGCGCCTGGGTGGTTCTGATTCGAGCAGCTCGCCGGTGAAGCCGAAGCGACCCTCCGAATCGTCCTCGGGCTCCCATTCGAACCGGTACGTTTGGCCGACCTCGGTGGCGACCTGGCAGACCGGCATGGTCCAGCCGTCGGGGCCGAGCATCCAGCGCTGCACGAGATCCGCGTCGTGGTGTGCTTGCCACACCTGCTCCACCGAACCTCGGATGATGCGCGAGACACGAATCTGGGTGTCGGAGAGAATCTGCATCTCGGTGCCGCGTCCGGCGGCGAACGATTCGAGGTCGGCGAGCACGTCGTCGATCTGACTCATCGCCGACCTCATGCCCTCTTCCATTCCCATCTCGATCAGCTGCTCCAGTTCATCGAGTGAATTGAAGTGCGTCGTCGTGACGAGCCGTGAGCCGTCGTCGGTGTCCTCGAACGAGAACGTCATCCGCATCGAGGGCATCTCGGTGTTCTCCTGTCCGTCGGGGCCGGTGAATCCGTCGCGGACCTCGAAGAACCTGCCCTCGTCGACGGCGAGGAACTCCCAGAACCCGGCCGATTGCTCGCCGTCGGGTCCGGTCATGTGGTAGTTGGATCGTCCTCCCGGGAACACGCTGTGGCGGGTGAACGTGGCGGGCCACTCGACCGGGCCCCAGAATCGTTCGATCTGGCGGGGGTCGGTGTAGGCCTCCCAGAGTCGCTCTCGGGTGGTGGCGAAGTCGGCGACGACGGTCATCGTCATGGCGTCGAGATCCTTCTCGACCGAGGTGATGGGCATGCTGGTGTCCTTTCGTGCTGGGTGCGGGTGTTGCAGGGTGAATCGGGCGGTGTTAGAGCACCTCTGGTGCGAGAGCACCTCTGGTGCGAGCGGGTTGAGAGATGAGGCAAGTTTTCAGGCGGCCGGTTTGAGACGTGCTCGGTTGAGGTAGTCGTCGACGTGGCTGTCGATTTGGCGGAGTGCTGCTCGCAGGGGTGGTGGTGCCGGTGGCGCGTGTGCTGCGAGCAGTTGGGGCAGGATGCGGTCACCGAGCTTGGTGTAGGTGATCGCGGTGCGTTGCCCGTCAGCGGTGAGGACGTAGGTGTTCGATCTCGGGAGGCGTTCGATCAGCTTGAGGAGCCGGAGTCGGCGCAGGTCGTAAGTCATCTGCTGTTGGGTGTAGGTGCCGCCGAGCAGTTGGGACACCAAGCCACGCAGGGTCTTGTTGGTGAAACCGACGACGGACACGAGTGAGGTGGTGAGTGCACCGGTCAGGGCCATGGCGCGTGGGTCACCGAAGCGTAAGGCTCCGGTTCGTTGGCCCTCTTGTCTCGAGGGCTGTGAGATGCGTTCCCAGAGGGACGTCTCGATGGCACAGCCCTGACCGGCACGTTCACATTCCAGCAGACGCCGATTCGCCGCGCGTGCCTTGGCGACGAGTTCGGCCAGGTTCTCCAAACGGCGTTTGACGCCAAGATCGGTGGGTGAGTTGACGACGGTCTCGATACGCAGGGCCCTTCCTTCCTTGAGGTATTGCTTGATCCTCGAGTGCTTGTAGAACGCGTTGACGGTGACCTCGGTCCCGCGGGTGACGACCTTGGTGGCGAACTCGCCGGTCGTGTTGCGGCGGATCTGACGGTTGAAGATCAGCTTGATCTCATCGGGGCGCCCGATGTCCAAGTTGTCGGCGACGACCGCTTCGAAGAACGCCCGGGCGCGGCGGGGGGCGTCGAACACGATCGTGCGGGACACCTCGATTTGGCGCATCGAGAGTTCCCACCAATACCCGCCCGCCCGATCGACCGGCGTGAGCGGGGTGGGGATCTGGCGCATCCACCGCTCGAAGAACAACTGGATCTGGGCTGGGCCAAGCCGATTGCAGACCTGCTGCAGGCGGGCGGGTTCATCACAGGTGGCGAACCCGTTGGCCAGCTCGGTGTATCCGATCCCGGCGCGGGTGGCTTGGCGTTTGGCCCACTCGTGCCCGTTGATCCACACCTTGGCCGGGTAGGGGAAGTAGGTGCAGATCTTGATGAACCCGGCACCGAACTCGGCGTCGAGCACATAGAAGTAGAACACCGACACCCGCCGATCAGCCTTCGCGAACTTGAAGTACGACACCCCCGACGATGACGTTGCGCGGGTGCCGGTGAACACGTTGTGGAACTCCTGGCCGACCCCGATCGCCACCACCCCAGGCCGGGTCGCCGCGTCCAAGTAGGGGCGGATCACGTCGATCTGGCGGTCGTTCTTGCCGAACCGGACCATCGGGATGCCGTTGGTCTTCGCGTACTTGTCGACATCCGACCGGAACCGGTTGCCGATCTGTTCCATCAACGCTGGCGACGGGAACGGCTTGGCGAGATGATCACGCATGAACCGGGCGACTTGAGCACCAACCTGCAGGTTCGGGATGTACGCGTTCAGATAGATCCGGTCGAGGCACTCGATCTCCAACACGACATGCTCATCGAGCAGATCGTTGACGTTCACCACGGCAGCCACCCGGCACCCCTTTCGGCCGCCGCACCACCAACGCTACGTCCCCACAGACCCGACCCGCTCGGCGGTCCGAGGCGAAGCCTCACTGGGTGACCGCTGAGCAAATTGGCTTGGTGGGGTGCTCGTGTTGGTGGTGGCCGCGTGGAAAACTTGGTGGGTGCAGGGAGTTTCTGATCCTCAGCGGGAGTTGATGGACGCTGCGGCGTTGGTTGGGCATCTGGTCCGGCCGGGCACGGTGTACGCGTTGTTGGGCTCAACTGATGCTCTCGTGGGTGGGTGAGCCGGGGGTGGTGGGTGCACGCCGTGGTCAACCTAGGTTTCTGGCTGTCTTATGGTCAGATTCGAAGGGTGGGTCCGCGGCGTGCGGTTCAAGAAGGTACTCGTTGCGGCGCTGGGGTTGTGCCGCGCCACGGTGATCTTGGGTTGGGCGCTGGTGGAGACCGAGGGCCGGCGGCCGTTGGTGGAGGTGTTGGTGCGGGCCAAGGTCCGCCGTCGGGGCCGCTGTGGGCGGTGCGGGGTGGAGGCGTCGTTCTATGACCAGGGTGGCGGCGAGCGCCGGTGGCGGCACATCGATGTCGGCTACGCGACGTGCGAGCTGATCGGCCCGGCACGTCGCGTGGACTGTCCCGATCACGGCCCGACCGTCGTTCAGGTCGCATGGGCCCGTCATGACTCGGCGTTCACGAGGGCGTTCGAGGACCTCGTCGTGCACGACGCGATTGTCGGCAACAAGCAGGCTGCCGCGGACCGGTATGGGATCTCGTGGCGGGCGGTCAACGCCATGTGTGTCCGGGTCGCCTCGGAAGCGTTGGGGCGGGTCGACATGCTCCACGGGCTCGTCGCGATTGCGATCGACGAGGTCAAATACAGTTATGCGGGTGATCCTGTCAAGGGGTCGGTTCCGATTTCTTTTTCGATCCAGTCGTTGGCTGGTGATCGAGGGGTTCAGGAGGCCTCGGGTTCGATGCGGGCGAGGAGTCCGTCGAAGATCTTCTGGCGGCCGACCTGTCCTTTGGCGGTGGCGTCATCGCGTTGGCGTCGGAGGGTGGGTTTGAATTCGATCGTGGTCACGAAGAAGGTGCAGGACTCGCAGATCGACTCGAAGTGGCAGTCCATCTCGACGGGTCGGGCGCAGTACCCGTTGCCGAGCATGCGGCGGTCCATCTCGCGGCGGAGCTTGGTCATCTCGGTGCCTTCGGCGTCGGCGGGCAGGTGCGCTTGGCCGTAGAGGGCTTCGACCTTTTCGGAGACGGCGAAGTACTCGTCGGCGACGGTCCGATCCGCGATGCGGGCGTAGATCATCGTCATGGTCATGGTGCGGTGTCCGAGGAGCGCGGCGATCGCCTCGAGCGACATGCCCCGGTTGATCGCTTGGGTCGCCAGGGTGTGACGGAGCCGGTGGGCGGTGACGTGCTCGATGCCGGCGGCTGCAGCGATCCGGGCCAGGGCGCGGTCGACACGGGCGTGGGGGATGGGTCGGCCCCGGTCGGTGAAGATGAGGTCGGACCGTAGCGTGGCGGGCCGGTCGGCGAGCCAGGTGTCGAGGTGGTCCTTGAGTTCGGGGTGGAGCGGGATGTAGCGGTCGTTGTGGAGTTTGCCGATGGGGACGCGCAGCCAGAAGGCGGAGCCGATCTGGACGACGGCGTCGATGGTGAGGCCCATGAGTTCGCCCTTGCGTAGCCCGGTCCGAGACAGCATCTCCACGACGAGGCGGGCGAACGGGTCAGGGTCAGCGCGAGCGGCGCGGAGCAGCTTGGCGAAGGCTGCGTCGTCGAGGAAGCGGGGCAATGGTTGATTAGCGATGGGCAGATTGAAGTTGAAGATGAGGGGCCGGGAAGGTGCGTCGTGGTAGTCCCACTCGGCGATCCGTTCGAAGAAGCAGCGCAACGTCAACAGTCGCCCGCGGATGGTGTGACGGTGCAGGGTGCCGCCGCCGTGGCGGGGTCGGGCGGTGAGCCAGGTCTTGTAGGCCTCGACGTGGGCGCGGGTGATGTCGGCCACACCGGCGACGTCAAGGGCATGCCCGGCGAGGAAAACGCCGAGTTCGCGTAGAGCGCGTTCTGCGTCCGCAACGCTGGATGGTCGGAGGCTGAGTTCGATCTGGTCGAGGTAGCGGTGCGCCGTAGCCGCGAACCCGGGGGCGACGATCGCCCACTCGGCGGCCCGGACGGCGCCGGTGTTCGGCTTGCGGAGCCGGGGTGGCGTGTTGGTCAGCCCAGCGTGGAACATCGTGGCGCGCAGGCGGACCACGGCGCTGCGGGTCTTGTGGCCGCCCTTGGGTCGGTCCGGGTGAGCGAACGCGGCAAGCAGGGCGGCTCCGCCCTCATCGATCTGCTCGGCCGTGACCCGGCCGGACGGGACGCCGTAAATGGCGGCGATCTGGGCCAACACGTGCCACTGGGCGGCGATCCAGATCTTGTCGGAACCGAGCGTGGCGGCCGCCGCGGTGACCCGGGCGTGCAGGTCGGGGAAGTGAAGGGCCGCTGTCACGCCCAGACGCAGATCGGCTCGGGTCAGGTAGTCGGCGGACACATGCATCCGGCCCGTCACCATGAGCCACGATGCGAACGAGCGGGGATGACCGCGTACCGCGAGTTGCTCATCGAGCCCAGCGGCGCTGAACTCGGCGGGCCTCGGATAGTGGCGGCAGAACGCTCGAGCTCCGCCAATGCTCGACAGCCACGCTGTGCGCCCGCTGGCCTCGAGGTCTGCCGCGTACACGGCGACGAGGTCCTCGGGACCGGTCATGGCTGCGCGGACCGCCGTCACAGCTGAGCCGCCTGCGCTTCGATCGCCTCAGCTGCGCGCATGTACTCGCCGGCCAGCCAGTCGTTGGCCAGGTGTAGGTAGACGCGGGTCGACTCGATCGACGCGTGTCCGGCCTGGGCCTGGATCGCCTCCAGCGCCATGCCGGCCTCCCGCAACCGGGTGAAGCACGTGTGTCGCAGCTGATGGCATGTGAGGTGGCGGATCCCGGCCCGGCGGCGAGCGCCGTCGACGATCTCGTCCAGCCCGGCGGCAGACAACGGCTGGCCGCGCCGAGGGCCCTTCAGCACGACGAACACCCGGTCGGTCCCAGACGTCTTCGGGCGTTCAGTGTTGTAGTAGTCGGCCGTGGTGGCGAAGAACGTCGCTGATATCGGCACGATCCGCTCGCGGGCGCCCTTGCCCTCGGCAACGAATACGCGGCGTTCTCCCGGTCGCACGTCGCGCAGGCTGAGCCCGAGAACCTCGCAGCGGCGCAGGCCTCCCAGCACCATCGCCTGGACGATGGCTCGATCACGATGTGTGCGCAGCGCCGCGACGAACGCGTCGATCTCGGCTGGCTCCAAGATCTGCGGCAACATTCGTGGCGCACGGATCAGCGGCACGCCCCGCACGACGCCACGCTGTCCAGGCCGCCGCGCCGCTAGACCGCGAGGGACCGGGTTCGCTGTCACGTCAGCGTCGCCGCGTGCGACCAGATAGGCGAACAAGCCCGACAGCGAAGCCAGCCGCCGCTTGATCGTCCGGGCCGACAGACCCGCCTCGCCGTCGTCCAGCCTGACGACCTGGGCGCCGCGACGCGGCGCCCGCTGCGCCCTGATGAAGTCCAACACATCCGCCGTCGTCACCGCCGCAGGCTCCTTGTCGACGACCGAGAAGAACACCTTCAAGTCGTACGCGACAGCGAGCAACGTGTTCGGCCTACCCCGCGCCGCCACGAACTCCAAATACGACGTCGACCGCCGGCTGCCCGACCGTGACCGCATCGAGCCGGCCCACGGTCATCGACCGAACAACACGAAGCACCTCAACCACACGACCTCCAATATCGGGGAACCAGCAGCCTCGCCGGGTGACCGACCAAGGTGGTGAATCACCCTCATATCATCAGGCGCGGCCACAAGTATCTGACGATCGTGTGTGACCACTTCACCGGCCGAGTGATCTGGGCCGCGGAAGGCCGCTCGAAGGCAGTGGTCGGCGACTTCTTCGACGCGCTCGGCCCGGAACGTGCCCGTGAGATGGGGAAACGTGGTCTCGTGGTGACGGCTCGTGTCGCCTCGTGACGCCAGCTTTCACCCCGTCCGTGGACACTTCGTGGACACCGGACGGGCTCGTCGTGGCTCAAGCGGTAGCGGTAGCGGCTGGCCGGTGATCGTCATACCGCGTTGACGTGACTCATCTCGGCTCTGCCGGGACCCAGATGATCCTGAAGTCCGCTCTCGAATCGGGTCGCGTCACATCGGGATTCCGAGCGTCGATATCGGGCGCTTCGGCGTGGTCGGTGACGCTCGGGATCGGCCAGTTTCGAGTGGTCGCGTTCACGTCGCCGTGCGCCAGGACGAGGCAGGCCCGCACTACTTTTGGATGCCGTGCGTTGTCCTTGCTGCCCGGACATCGCCCGGGACGCCAAACGTTCGCGCAAGTTAGCTTGTATTCGCCGATGGCGCCGGCTAGGTTGTCCGTTTGGATGTCCCACTGATCGCATCCAGCGCTCGCAGGCACCGCATCCACGATGATGACATACTCCATGCGTTCGACCATCCGATCCTCGTCGACGACCTCGACGAAGGACTGACGATGTTCGTGGGTGCCGATCGTGCCGGAAATCTTCTGGAAGTCGGCGTCATCGACAGTGTCGATGGCCCGATCATCATTCATGCCATGACTGCCCGAGCAAAATACCTGAGGTGATCAACATGCCCCGCACAGCTCAAGAGATCCTCGATCAGGCCGACGAACTTGCGGCCCGTTTCGAGCAATACGAACCCGCTGCGGGCGCCGGCACGGACGCCGCAGCATTCCGCGGGGTGCGGCTGGCGTTTCAGGCACGCGCCGACGCGGAGCGACGGCTCGCCGAGGCTGTCGAGATCGCCCGAGCCGATGGGCAATCGTGGTCGTCGATCGGCGCGATGGTCGGAACCTCAGGCGAGGCCGCCCGCCAGCGATATGGCCAGAACGTCCCCAGATCCGCCTGACCTCGAACGGGCTACCGGCCCGAGACCTCAGTCAGCAACAAGACCCAGGACCCACTGCGATCGATCGTTGAGGACCAAGGGCCTGGCGACCGCAGCCAGCCCATCCGACCGAGAGGCCGATCGGAACGGCACGGCCCCAACATCAGCAAAGGCCGTTGAGGTCGCCCGTTATGAATGCTATTCTCCGGCGAAATATACAGGATGTCACAACGTGCTCGCACTCAGCCGCCGCAAGGTGCTTCAGGTGGGTGAAGTCGGGGAGACTATCGCTGCCAAGGTCTCAGGCGACCGACTGAACAGTTACATCATCAGTGATGACAGTCCGGTTTTGAAGAGGCCGCCGCGGACTACCAAATGGAGATCGGATCGTCCTCAGCGACGCTCAAACATTTCTCGTTTCGCCACGGTGGTCATGGCGATCGGGGCGTTGATCCCCTGGTCTCCTACTCCGGCTAGTGCTGTCGTGTCATATGCGCCCTTGTACTGCACATCCAGATCTTTCTCTTCGTCTTCTGCTGGGTATATCAACATGCAGAATTCGGACACTCCTCGAGTTTGTCCCCCATACTGGACGATTGTCCAGCGGACAGGGTACTTTCCAGAGTGGGGCTTTGAAACAGATATGTCCGCAGCGCACGGCTCGGTCGAAGTTCGTTACGCGGGGGAGTGCTCGGTCGTTCCTGACAACGGCCCCGTATGGGAGTTTCAGATCCCGTGCAGGGCGCACGACCTTTGCTATGATTTGCGGAAGATTGGGTTGAGTGAGACCGTCACGGATAGTGGGTGTGACAACGACCTGCGGACTCTTGCTCTTGCAAACTGCGCGGCTCGAATTCTACCCTTCAGGATCCAATGTAACCAATACGCCAACAACATGGGCGATGGCGTCTCCCTTCCCGGCGTGGTGACCAATCAAGATCCACCAGCCCTGCTCATCAAGGCGAAACATTCCACCAAGTGTCTCAATACCAGCAGCACTGTTGGAGCTCCGATCGTCCAAGGCATCTGCGGCGGCCCCAACCCTAACATATGGCGCATCATTCCGATAGCAGGTTCGTCCGGAAAATTCCGAATCAAGTCGAGTTACTCAGGAATGTGCATACCTGCACCCTCAAACTCGCCGGTCTTTCAATATGGCTGCTATGACTACGCCGACCAGCAGTTCCGGGTCATTATGCAACCCAACGGGCTCTACGACAGTACGTTCTCACTGAGGCCAGCTGTCTCGAACAATAGCCAGTGCCTCGACGTTCCCGGTGCTTCACAGAACGACAACGTTCAGATCATTACCTACCCTTGCGTGAGTGGAGCAACGAATGAAGCATTCTTCCTCTAGAACAACCGGTGCAGGAGTCTGTTCCTCACGGCTCTTTCGGCGTGCCGCATCAGCTGCGATCGCGTTAGCCGTAGTTCTCCCATCGTGCGGAAGTGCAGTTTCCGACGAATTGGCCAATGGTGACCGTTCGTTAACTCCGAACTTGGCACCAGCCCTGTCGTCGCCACCAACGACTTCACCTTCAAAGTCGTCGGGAACGATGCCGTTACCGACGACTAGCGCGCAACCCGTGCGTCCGACACCGCCGACGACGTCTCCTGCGATCACGCTGCCGTTGTCCATTCCTGATTCTCCCGGCGAGAATGTGCCCAGCCCACCGTTCGATCCGAACAAAGCAATCAGTGTGAGGCGCAGCAAGCCGGATTCACCGATCGGTATTGTTTGCGTAGCTATTGAGGACATCTCCAATGCGACGTTCAATTTCGGATTTGCACCGACCGGTTACATCGACCGCAAAGATCTTCAGCCTAGAGTTGCCTTCCTCACTGCCCAGCTGAATTTGACCTTGGCGGAAATCAAGAAGGTTCGTCGGCAGGGCACTCTCGACAACTCGGCTACTGAGTTCGCTGTCGCTCTCGAAAGCGGCTTGACACTTACCCTTGATGGGATCATGGAGACAAGGGTGAATTCAGAGGACCTAGCGACTAGCACAATTGATCAGCTTGCAGCGGTAGTGGCAACCAACCTTAAGTTTGAGAAGTTGGCAGGTGTCGATGCATTCCTAGCCGCAGCCATGAAGGACCCTAACTGCGGCCTTTAGAACTGCTCAGCCGGGTGCTTATTTCGCTACCACCCAGGAATAGGCGCTTGAACTGGGTGATTTCGGGTGTCGGGCCGATTTTGGGGTGGTTGTCCCAAGAAAAACGTCCTTCACGTTGGTGTGCGAGGCCCAATCGGGGGGCGGTTCAGCGGTGAAGACTCATCCGGTTCAGGTCTGGCCGGAGAGGGTTCCGGCCCGTGTTTGACAGGCAAATCAGCGTGAAACTGATGTCACAGCGTGTCCGCCGGGTCCTGATCGTGGCATTCGGCGTCCTATCGATCGCTCCAGCAGTCTGGTGGATCGCCGGGTTGATCCCGAATGACGAGATGTCGAGGAGTTCGGCCTTCACGGTCCCGTTCACTCGGGCGGGGATCGGACCGATCATCCCCAACCGGATTTTCCCCGGAGCACGCCCAACTCGACAGCCTGCTCGATGATCGTGCGTTCGAGCCGGGAGATCTCCGAGCGTGCCTCGACGAGCTCGGTCTGCTCCACCCGCGAGACTGTCGGCTTGCCCGGTTTCGAGGCCTGCAACGCGGCGATCGCGCCGTCTCTGGCGACCGTGCGGATCCGGGTGATCACGGTCCGGTCCACCCCCAGTTCCGTCGCTGCCGCCCCTTGGGTGATCTGCCCGGTCAAGACCCGAACAAACACGTCGTACTTCTGCTCCACGGTCAAGAACCGCTTCGTTCTGCGTGGCGTCGCCATCGGCGTCAGCCCCTTTCTTCAGGGCCAACAACCATGTCATATGATGCTTGAAAGAACACGAATCCTGTCGCGCGAAGTCAGAGGCATACCACTCGGCCGCCTCTACGCCTTGCTCGGCTCGGTGGATGGCCAGTTGGAGGTCATTGAGATCGCGGCGGGCGATGTTGATCTCGCCTTCGTGGCGTCGGCGGTGGAGGGGGCGGTCGTAGCGGTCGATGACGGCTTCGGCGGCGGTCTTTCGTCGGTGGAGGTCGGCGACGAGCCGCTCGTCTTGTGCGAGGTCGCCTAGCGCCCGGGCGTGGTTGGTTGGGTAGGCGCGCAACGTTGCCTCGGCACGTTCCAGCGACGTGGTGAGTTCGTGGCGTTCCTCGAACAGCTGGCGGAGGTGGCCACCGTCGAGAAGTCCGGGGTGGTGGAGTTCGTGGCCGCCAAGTTCGGCTCGGCGGATGTGGGCGGGGTGGTCGATGCGGTCGGACATCATCGATTGGATGAACAGGTCGCGTCCGGTCTCGGGGCCGAGGGTGCCGAAGTACACGTGGTTTTCTCGCCAGCCGCGGGACAGGGCGACGTACAGGGCGCGCAGGCCGAGCGCTCCTTCGTTGTAGACGAGGCAGGGTTCGACGGTGCGGCCCTGGGCGCTGTTGATCGTGCGGGAATAGGCGAGTTGTACGTGGTCGGCGACGTAGGCGGCGGGGAGGCGGATGGTGCCGTGGTCGCCG
>CAWHEG010000014.1:0-8540 GCA_963828405.1 uncultured Actinomycetes bacterium
CACCAGGGCAACGCCGTGCGCGCCGCCCACCCGACTGACCATCGGACCCCCCGTCTACCACCCGTTCCCGTTTCTGTGTTGGAGGTTTCCGCCATGTCCACGTTCGCTGATTGGATCGCCGAGTTCGGCGACGGCAGTCTCGATGACGACCTGACCGCCCATCTGATGGAGGTCGCCGAGGCTGTGCTGTTGCACGGCAAGCAGGGGTCCCTGACCCTCAAGCTCAAGTTCTCTGAGAAGGGCGGCGGCGTGATCGTCGTCGACGCCGACGTGTGCCGTCGACGGCTCCGTCGGTGAAGCCGTCGGCGTTCTTCTACGTCGACCACAACCACAAACGGCTGTACGCACCACGACCCACGCCAGCCGCAGCTGCCCGGCACAGAGGATGCACAGGCCGCATCACGCACCAACCAAGAGAACAACGATGTCTGACGACCCCACCACCACCAACCTCGATAGCGCCGTCCTCGACGGCGTGGCCGGCCAGCCCGGCCTTCCGCTGTTCCACCGTCTCACGACGCTCGAAGGCGCAGAGCACGTGATCCGCCAAGCGATCGGCTCTGGCATCGCCGCCGCCGACCCAATCGCATTCGGCGACAACGGCATCATGCTCCGCACCGTCAGCGGCGACATCGAGACGATCGACGTCCGCAACTTCGAGGACGAACCTCGCCTCGCCACGTTCCGCACTGGTGCCCACAAGTTCGTCGGGGTCGGCCTCCCTGGCCGCCTACACCAACCGGTACCGGACCGAGGACACGCTCGCCTACATCACCGACGTGTACGGCAAGGGCACCACGATGCTCACCACCGACCAGCAGGTGATCGACGTGACCGTCCTCGACGACCACCCGGTCAATGCCCCCGAGGTCGGCCGACACGCCCACCACGCCGCCCTGATCCTCCGACCGACCGCTGCGGCGCGCCGCTGGGGCACAGCAATCGCCTCGAATGCCATCTCACAGGAGCAGTTCCTCGACCTTGTCGTCGACGGGATCGCCGAGATCGCCAGCCCTGACGAGGGTCTCGAACTCCGTGACCTGATCCAGGACCTCCACGCAATCCGATCGACCGAGGTCAAGTCGGTGATCCGCACCGGCGGTGAGGGAGCGATCCAGCTCTCTGAGAACGTCAAGCTGCACGCCGGCCCAGGCGACGCCGTCCAGTTCCCCGAACAGATGACGATCGTCCTCGCCCCATTCGCCGGGATCGGCGAATCGATCACCCCGAGTGACCGTCCGGATCAAGCCGCACGTCTCGGCCGACCACGTCGTGTTCTCGCTCTCCTGCCCCGAGCTCGACGACGCGATCGCCAAAGTGATGTCGTCGATCGCTGGCCACCTCACCGAAACCACCGACCTCACCCCGCACTGGGTGCCGTAAGTCCATGGCCGGGCGGGTGTGGCGTCATCGTCAGGTGCGGACCGGCGACTACGAACTCGAGGTCGTTGACGGCACCGGGTCGAAGGTCGCCGTGTTCGTGTCGTTCCAGAAGCCGGTCGAGCGGCCATCGGCGCTGGTCGCGTTGCTCACCGCGACGATCGCTTCGCACCACGGTGACCAGTTCGATCCTCGCTACACGTCGGCCGCGTGTCCCATCGACCGACTGGCGGGCATTGGGATGGGACCGGCAAGCCGATCACGACGAGCTGCTCGACGACGTACGCCGCATCGCCACCACCCACTCGGCACCGGTGCGTCGCTGGGTGACGGCTGAACGGGAACGGCTCGGCATCCCCGCCGCGCCGCCGTTCACCGTCGACCAGCTCGACGCCCTCGACAGTCTCGTTCGCCGCGCTCCCGTCGTCGTCGCCCAGGACCAAGCCGCCGAACAACCCCAGGAGCACGCCTCATGATGATCGACACAGCGATCTACCTGTCCGGGGTCTGGTCGGCCCAGAACCCTGGCAGCGGCATCAGTGTCACCGAAGTCGAGGATGTGATCCGCTTCGCGTTCGAGCAGCTTTCCCGTGATCCTGGCCAGCTGCTCCTGCTGTCGCGAGCCGATGGTCAGGACTTCGCCGGCACCGAGACGTTCACCGTCCGTGTCGACAACCTGGACGACTGGCGCTACGCCAACGAGGAAGCCAAGTTCGAGGACCAACCGACAGAGTTCCGGATCACGAGGTATGTCCCGATCGGGGAACGGATCCGTTGCATTGACCCGGCCACCGTCGTCGACACATCAGCGCAGGAGGCGCTCGGGCTGTGAACGTCGGCGACGAGGTCACGGTCGTGCACGGGCTCACCCCGGCACCCACCGACCGTGGCACCGTCGCGTCTCTCGCCCGGACTGACGGCAAGATCCTGATCCGCTTCCACTCCGGCGGCACCCTATGGGTCGAACCGTCGATGATCGACACCGGCGGTGTGATCGTCACCCACCACACCGGCACCCGGCATCGCACCACCGACCCCGACACCGCCCGGGCCGCCGCCGAACGATCAGCCGAGCAACTCACCGAACACCAGTGGCTCGTGCTCAAAGCGCTCGTCGATGCCGGCCAGCGCGGAATGCTCGACCACGAACACGAACACGTCAACGGTCTGATCCCCACCTCGGCCGGGAAACGCCGACTCGAACTCGTCGACGTCGGCCTGGTCGAGAAGTCGACGTTGAGACGACCGACGGAGACCGGGCACATGGCAGCCGTGTGGCGCGTCACCGCCCGCGGCCAAGCCGTCTACCAACACCACCAGAAGGGCGCAGCATGACCACCGACGCAATCACAGCGACAGTCGACCGTCTCCGAGAGTCACAGCGAGAACTGAGCGACGAGATCGATCGTCTCAGCACCGCTCGTGACCAGATCACGGACCTGATCGACACGCTCACCGACGACGACATCGTCACCGTGCGAACCCGGCCCACGTTCCGGGACCGGCTTCCCGCCGCCGTCGTGGGTGGCCGGGCGACGGTCACGCCGGCGAAAACCACCCCGACCCGGCCAACGCCTCGCCAGCAGACCCCCAAGACCTGCCCGATCGCCGGGTGCGGCCACACGTCACCGACCGGGGCTGGACTCTCCGCCCACGTCCGACACAACCACCCCGACCACGCTGTCCCGACCGCGCCGGCCGGCGCAGCAAACCACGCCGTGCCGTTCACCCGCCCACCCGTCACCTCGGTCGCCGACGCTGAACAGGCCGCTGGCCTGTCGTGACCACTGACCTGGCGCTCTGGCGCGACTTCGTCAACCGCCCCAAATGGTTCGACCACGCCCGCTGCAGCATCGACGACATCCCCGTCGACGTGTTCTTCCCAGCAGGCGCCGAATCAGACCGTCGAGACGTCAACGAATCGACCGACCTCGAGGCCGCCGCCAAGAAGATCTGCAACGCCTGCCCAGTCCGCTCCCAGTGCCTGGCCTACGGACTCCACGAGCCAGCAGGCATCTGGGGCGGCCGCACCGTCCGTGAACGCCGCCGGATCCGCCGCACGATGGCACAGGCCAGCGCATGACCACCGAGCTCGTGTGGGAAGTGCGGTTCATGGAACCGGCCGCCCGGATGACGATGAACGACCGGCTGCACTGGCGGACCCGGCATCGCCTCACCAAGATCTGGCGTCACACCGCCCACGTCCACGCCGCCAACCAGCTCGGCCGCACCCCAACGGCCCGGGCGCGTGGTGCGTGTCTGGTCCGGGTGTCGTTCCCTGTCCCTGATCCCGGCCGTCGCCGTGATCCGCACAACTGGGCGCCGACCGTGAAAGCGATCGTCGACGGGCTGACCGATGCCGGTGTCTGGCCAGACGACAACGCCGCCCACGTCACCGTTCTCGACCCGACGTTCTACGGCTGCCCGCGTGGTGTCGCCGGCGACGTCATCGTCACCCTCTCACCCCGAGCAGAAAGCCCCACCCGATGACCGCCACGATCACCGATCTTTTTTGCGGGGCGGGAGGGTCGTCGCTCGGCGCCGAGTATGCGGGTGCTGAGCTGGTGATGGCTGCGAACCATTGGTCGACAGCGATCGAGGTGCACCAGGCGCACTTCCCGAACGCCGGCCATGACTGCGCCGACATCTCACAGGCGGACCCGCGCCGTTACCCGCGGACCGACATCCTGCTCGCATCCCCGGAGTGCACCAACCACAGCCAGGCGCGTGGTGTGTCCCGCAAACGGCAGGACCCGACGCTGTGGGATGCCCCGGATCCGGCGGCGGAACGGTCGAGGGCGACGATGTGGGACGTCGTCCGGTTCGCCGAGCAGATGCACTATGCGGCGGTCGTCGTCGAGAACGTCGTCGAGGCCACCAAGTGGGTGCTGTGGCCGTCGTGGTGGCAGGCAATGGAGTCGCTCGGCTACCGGGGACGTGTCCTGTCGCACAACTCGATGCACCACACCGTGCCGCAGTCCAGGGACCGGATCTACGTGGTGTGGCTCCGCGCCGGCATCACCGCCGATCTCGAGTTCGAGCTGGATGCCTTTTGCCGGCGTTGCGACCTGATGCGGCCGGTCCGGCAGGTGTGGAAGCCGTCCCGTTCGGTTGGCCGATATCAGCGTCAGTGGGCGTGGGGATGTGTCGTGTGCGGTGCGTACTGCGGGCCGGGCACGTCGCCGGCGGCGTCGATCATCGACTGGGCGTTGCCGTGCCCCCGGATCGGTGACCGTACCCGTCCGCTCGCCCCAGCGACCCGGGCACGCATCATGGCCGGCCTGCAGCGTTACGGGTGGGCGCCGATCACGACGTCTGGTGCCGGGAATGTGCACGAACGCACCCCCGGCAATCGGGCCCGGTCGATCGCCGAGCCGCTCTCCACGCAGCAGACGACCGCAACGTCTGCGCTCGCCACGCCACCCGGGTTCCTGTTCCAAACCGCCCACGGCGGCCGCACGACCGACCCCCACACCGAGGTCCATCCGACCGTGTGCGCCTCCGATGACCGGATGTCACTCGTCGTCCCCTTGCGCAGCAACGGATCGCAGCAGACCCCTCCACCGAGGTCGTGCCGACCGTCACCGCTGGCGGCAACCATCACGCCCTGATCGTGCGCAACTACGAGAACGCTGGCAGCGACCCGCTCGAGCACGTCAGCCGGTGAACCGCTGAGCACATAGTCGTGACCCGGGCAAGCGCTGCTGATGCGCAACAACGGGACCACTGCCGGCGAGGCATGGGCTACCACCCCGGTCACCGAACCTGCACGATCGATGACCACCAAGGGCCACCAGTCGCTCTCGTGCCCTACAACCGAGGCGTCCAGGCCCGCACCCCCGACCAGCCGATCACCACGGTGACCACCCGTGACAGGGTCGGCCTTGTCGACGTCGAACAGATCGTCGACGACTGCGGGTTCCGCATGTTGGAGCCGTACGAGGTCGCCGCCGCGATGGCGTTCCCGACCGGCTACATCCCTCGAGACCTCGCCAAGAAGGACCAGGTCAAGCTCGCCGGGAACGCTGTCACCCCACCGGTCATGGCGTGGATCGTCGGCCGTCTCCTGCAGGCGTTGGAGGCCACAGCATGACCGTCGACGGCTACGAGGATCTGTTGCGGGCGAAGCTGACGTTCGATCCGCCGGCCGGGTTCGATCTCGAAGCGGCGATCGCCGCCGAGGAATGCGACCGGATCAACCCGATCCTGAAACCGCATCAGGTCGACATCGTCCGCTGGGCAGTACTCGGTGGGCGCCGTGCGATCTTCGCAGCGTTCGGGCTCGGCAAGTCGGTGATCCAGCTCGAGACGGTCGCCCCGATCATGGAACGCACCGGGCTGCCGGTCCTGATCGTGTGCCCGCTCGGGGTGCGTCAGGAGTTCCGTCGTGACGCCGAGATGCTCGGCATGAAGACCAGGTTCATCCGGTTCGAACACCAGGCTCGACCAGCGCTGACCGCCTGGCACGGCGAGATCTTCCTCACGAACTACGAATCGGTCCGAGACGGCCGCCTCACCCCGTCCAGGTTCGTCGCTGTGTCGCTCGACGAGGCTGCAGTACTCCGCTCGCTCGGCACGAAGACGTTCCAGACGTTCCAGTCGTTGTGCCGTGACATCCCGTACCGGTTCGTGGCGACCGCGACGCCGTCACCGAATGAGCACACCGAGCTGCTCAACTACGCCGACTTCCTCGGCGTGATGGACAAGGGGCAGGCCCTCACACGGTTCTTCAAACGGAACTCGACGAAGGCCGGCGAACTGACCTTGATGGAGCACCGCGCCGCAGAGTTCTGGGCGTGGGTCGGTTCGTGGGCGGTGTTCGTCCAACGGCCATCGGACCTCGGCTACGACGACACCGGCTACACCCTGCCGCCGCTCGACGTCCGGTTCCATGAGATCGAAGCCGACGCGCTCGGCAACCTGACGTTCGAGACGCAAGGCCAGGGCGTTCTCGTCCAGGACGGCGCGCTCGGTGTGGTCGGGGCGTCGAAGGTGAAGCGCGCCACGCTCGCCGATCGAGTCGCCCGGGCAGCCGAACTGGTCGCCGCCGACCCCGACGATCACTTCATCCTGTGGCACCACACCGAACCCGAACGTGAAGCGATCACCACGGCGATCGACGGCGTGTGCGAGGTGTTCGGCAACCTAGACCTCGACGAACACGAACGCGAGTGATCGCCTTCTCAGACGGCCAGGAACGCCTCCTGGCCACCAAACCGGTCCTGTCCGGGTCCGGTTGCAACTTCCAACGCCACTGCCACCGGGCGATCTTCGTCGGGATCGACTTCAAGTTCGCCGACTTCATCCAGGCCATCCACCGGATCCACCGCTACGGCCAGACCCAACCGGTGCGGATCGACATCATCCACGCCGACACCGAACGCCAAGTCGTCGCAACGCTGCGCCGCAAGTGGAAACAACACAAGGAGTTGACCGCCACCATGTCCGACTTCATCCGAGAGCACGGCCTGTCGAACGCAGCGATGAGCGAAGCCCTCGCCCGCTCGATCGGCACGACTCGCATCGAAGCATCCGGCGAAGGCTGGTCGATCGTCAACGACGACACCGTCCGCGAGACCCGCCGCATGGCCACCGACTCCGTCGACATGATCTGGACATCGCCCCCGTACGGCACCCAGTACGAGTACGTCGCCGCCGTCGAAGACTTCGGCCACAACGACGACAACGCAGCGTTCTGGGCACAGATGGACCACCTCACCCCCGAACTGCTCCGCGTCCTCGCCCCCGGACGGATGATGATCTGGCACGTCAAGGACCGGATCCGGTTCGGCAACGTCACCGGCAAAGGCGTCGCCACCGTCCAACCGTTCCACGCCGAAGCGATCCTGCACGCCATCGGCCACGGCTTCGACTACCTCGGCGAGATCACCCTCGACACCGACGTCGTCCGAGAGAACAACCAGACCTACCGGCTCACCTGGTCCGAAGTCGTCAAGGACCGCACCAAGCTCGGCGTCGGCACCCCCGAGAAGATCCTGCTGTTCCGCAAACCCCAAACCGACCGCACCGTCGGCGCCGCCGACACCCCCGTCACCACCAACAAAGACGACTACACGTTGGCTCGCTGGCAGATCGACGCCGCCCCACTCTGGAAGTCATCCGGAGACCGGTTCATCACCCCCGACGAACTCGAAGGACTCCCCGTCCCGATGATCCGCCGAGTGTTCGCCGACGCCTGCCGCAACCGGATCTACGACTACGAGCAACACGTCACGCTCGGCGACGACTTCCACGCCCGAGGGCGACTCCCGACCACGTTCGCGTTGCTGGCGATCGCCACCGACAACCCGCTGATCTGGACCGACGTCAACCGGATGCAAGGGCTCAACACCCGCCAGGCCGCCAAAGGGCGAGAACTCCACGTGTGCCCCGCCCCGTTCGACGTCGTCGACCGCTGCATCAAGCAATGGTCGAACCCAGGCGACCTGATCTTCGACCCGTTCGGCGGACTCGGCACCGTCGTCTACCGCGCCCTCCACCACGGCCGCCGCGGCCGAGCACACGAACTCAACCCGACCTACTGGGCCGACGCCGTCGCCTACGCCCGAGCCAAAGAGGCCGAGGTCACGATGCCCACCCTGTTCGACATGCTCAATACCCCCGTCGCCGCCGCAACGGCCGCCGATGCGGTCGCCTGAAATGGATTGGCGAGATCGAGCTGTGTGCCGCGGACTCGACCCGGCGCTGTTCCACGGCGACAACACCGACTGCGCCGAAGCGCTCCGAATCTGCAAACGCTGCCCCGTCGCCGCTGACTGCCTCGCCGACGCCCTCGAGGTCGAGCGTCACCTCCCGATCATTCACGTGCTCGGCGTCCGTGGCGGGATGCGCGCATCGAAGCGCCGCCACATCATCCTGAGGTCGTCCACGCCCCGCAGGGCGCCCGTGGCCGAGTGTGGGACCGAGTCCGGCTACTACCGCCACCGTCGCCTCAACGAACCCACATGCGCAGCCTGCAAGGCAGCGCACACGGCCGCCGAAGCTGATCGTCAGGTCAAGGCCAACCGTCAACGGGTCGCCAAGACAGCCCCGACGGCCGCCGCACTCGGATCTCTCGCCCCGTTCCTCGTCGCTCCAGTCCGTCTCAGAATCGCGCCCCGAGATCCGATCGAGATCGCATCGTGACATGGCTCAAGGTT
>CAWHEG010000015.1:0-9530 GCA_963828405.1 uncultured Actinomycetes bacterium
CGACGCGCCGCTCGCCGGCGCCGCCGGGGTGAGGTTCGTGTCGGTGCAGAGGGTGCACGCGGCGTCGACCAGCGCAACGGTGGTCAACGAGACGCTGTCGATCCAGATGTCCTGAGAGTTCTGGCTCGTGAACCGCAGCTTGAAGTCGCCGCGCAGCATCGCCGCCGGCACGGCGACGCTGGCCGTCTGCCAGGTGGTGTCGGCGACCCCGGTGCCGCCCGGGTGGGTCGGGATGAGCGTCGTGATCGCCTGGAACGAGGTCCCGTTCCAGCCCTCGGCGGCGAGCGTGGCGGTGGCGACCTCCTTGTCCCAGTTCGAGCTGCGCAGGTAGCGGAACGAGAGCGTCGCCGACGCGGCACCACCAAGGTACGTCGGCCGCTCGATGGACTTGGAGGAGTTGGTGATGAGCAGCACATCGGGCAGCGACGGCGCGGCGACGGGCGGGTTGTCGATCACCTTGATGTCGTTGCTGTTGGCGTCGGTGGTCTCGCCCGTCTCCGCCCACGTGCCGAGCCACTGGGTCGAGTTGCAGGCGTACGGGGCGAAATCGCCCTCGGTGGGATCACAGTCGAAGCCGTCGGTGGAGGTGACCGACCCGTATGTGGCGGTGGTGCTGGCGCGGGTCAACCCGCTCGGGAAGATGTCCGCGATCGCGACATTGGACTGCGGCACCGAAGTCGAGTTGTTGGTCACTGTGACCGTGTAGGTGAGGGTGTCGCCGTTGCGCACGAACGCCGGGCTGGCGGTCTTGGTGATCGACAGCGGCGGGTTGCCGAGCGTCACCGCTTCGGTGTCGGTTGCCGTAGCCGTCGTGTTCAAGGAGTCCGTGGCGGTGACAGTGGCGGAGTTCACCTGCGCCACGCGGATGCTGACGTCGTCGACGTACAGGTCGTCACCAGAGCTCGAGACGAACCTGATCCGTGATCCCGCCGCCAGTTGCGCGCCGCCGATGGTGAAGAACGTCGACGTCCACCCAGTATCGATCGCGTTGACCCCGGTGCCTGTGATCGTGCCGATGTCGACGAACGTGGTGCCGTCGGCCGAGGCCTGGACGGTCACGATGCGAGAGCTGTTGTTGAAGTTCGAGGATCGCGCAAAGCTGAAGTACAGCGTGGCGCCCTGCGCGCCGGCGAGGTTGACCGCCCGCGTGAAAGTGCGGGAGCCCGAGATCATGGCCACGGACGTCGTGGTACCGGCGACGGGTGGAGCGATGACGCGAATGTCGCCACCACTGGCGCTGGTGTCCTGCGAGTCGATCCAGTCACCGGCCCATCCGGTGCCCTGCTGGTAGGCGATGACGTTGTTGGCACCGAGGACGGGGAACGAATCCGAGGCGGTGGCCGCCACGATGGGCAGCGTTGCAGCGCAGCTGTAGCTGTAGCTGGCGCCGACGGCCAGGTTGGGGATGCTCGCCACCGCACAGCTCCCCGTCCACGGGTCGGTGGTGGCCACGTTGGTCAACGGCACGTTGCCGGTGTTGGTGACGGTGATCGTGAACGTCGCCACCCCGCCGACGCCGGGCTGTTGGGTGTTCGGGGCGAGCGTCTTGGCGATGCTCAGCGCCGGGCTGGAGATGGTGACCGTCGCCGGGGCGGCGGCCGTGATCGTGTTGTTCCCCTGATCCTTGGCGGTCACGGTGACGACGTCCTGCTTGGTGGTCGCCGCGAATGGCCCACTGTCGACTGGGAAGGCGACAGTGCCGGTGTCGACCGCGGCGTTGGTCACCGTCCGGCTGCACGTGTACACCCATGTCTCGGTCAGGTCGAGCAGGCTGTTGGTGTTGGTGTCGCCCACCGGGCCGCTGATCGTGCACGTCGGGCTGTCGGCGACAACGACGTTCGACAGCGGGTTGTCGCCGATGTTGGTGACGGTGAAGGTGAAGGTGACCGGGCCGCCGGCCGCGGGCACGAGCGTCGGGCTGGCCGTCTTGACGACCTTCATCCCCGAGTTGAGCACCTTGGTCGTCGCCGATGCCTGGTTGTTCGAGAGAACGATGTCGGGCGATGTCGAACTGACCGTGGCCGTGTTGACGATCGTCGTACCGCCCACGCCTGCCGTCACGGTGACGGTGACGGTCGCCGTCTGTTCGTCGGCCATGTCCTTGAGATCGCAGGTGACCACCCCGAGGCTCTCCGAGCACGATGCACCTGCAGGGGCGACGCCTGAGTACACCGGCGCCGACACCGACACGAAGGTCGTGCCCGTGGGCACCGTGTCGCTCAGCACGACCCCGGTGGCGCCGTTCCCGTCGCCGGTCGTGGTGCCGGTGATCGCGCCGTTGTTCTTGACCGTGAGTGTGTAGGCGATGGAACCGGCGGCGGCGGTCGCCGGGCCGGTCTTGGTGATCTGCACGTCCGCCGGGGGCACGACGGCCACGGACTTGTAGCCGAACCCGAAGCGGCCGCAGCTGTCGACCACCGAGAGGATGATGTTGCAGTTCAACGGGCCCGTCGCCGCCGGGGCGGTGAAGGTCGTCGAGGTCTGGCCGGGGTTGGCGAACGTGCCCGAGCCGACCGCGGTCCCGGCCTGGTTGTAGCACGTCGCCGACCACGTGTACGTGAAGTTCCCCGAACCGCCCGTCGCCGAGCCGCTCACCGGGATGGTTGCACCGCCGGCGATCGTCGTGTTCGGACCGGGCGCCGTGACCGTGACCTTCGGAGCACGATCGGCGCCGCTGAGCAGTTGCATGTTGAAGAAGGCGCGTTGGGCGGCGACGTCGTCGACCGTGCCCTTGTTGATCGAGTGCCCCCCTTCGTAGGCGACGTAGCCGTAGCTCGGATTGCCGAACGCCGGCCCGTACACGACGGAGGCGGCCGGGCCGGGCGAGTTCAACGGCACGTCGGCGTGGGTCGGGTCGTAGATCACGACCTGGGTCTGCTGGCGCCACTTCGAGGCGGGCGCCGGCATGTAGATCTGCTCCGAACCGTTCTGCTGGGCGAGATCGGTCCGGCCACGGAGCTGGGCGAACGGGTCACCGGAACGGACCGGATCGAGGGCGTACGAGGAGGGGTAGTAGGAGCGGGTATCGCCGCTCTGCTTGTAGAACGAGTACGGCACCGATCCGGTGGCATGGCTCTTGAAGGAGAGCAGCCCGTTGTCGCTCAGGAAGTTCATCGCCAGTGTTCCGGCCAGCGCCGGGTTTGCCGGGTACGGGGACGGGTACCTGACGTTCTCGAGCACGCTCACCGCGTGGCATCCGGCCCACACGTAACCGCCGGACTTGACGAAGGGGATCAGGTTCTGGTGGGTGGCGAACGTCGGATCGGCGTGGGGCATCACGTAGAAGTCGTCGCACGGCGTCAGCTCGCTGGGGGCGGCGAACCGGTAGGCGGGCGGGGCGGCCGGGTTGGTCAGCACGCCCTGGGGGATCTCGGCGTTCGTGTAGAAGCCGACGGCGATCGACCCGTTGGACGCGTCGAGCACCGTGCGGGGCCAGCCCGTGAGGGTGTTGAACACCGGCAGGTTGGCGATCGGCGCGACGCACGGTCCATCGACGACGACACCCTTGGTCCTCCATGTCGCCACGATCGGCGCGGCCTGGGCGGCGAACTCCTTGGGGATCACGTACGCGCCGGTCTTGTAGTCCTTCGACGGCAGCGGTCCGGCAGCGTCGCAGTCGAAGCTGAAGTCGACGCCGACGTTGCCCAGGTTCTGGTCGACATCGGCGAGGCCGGCGCCACCGGTGCCCGACGGCTTGCTCGGCTTGATCACCCACTGGACGGGGATGCGCGCCTTGATCAGGGCGTAGACGAGCCCGTACGGCTTGAGGCCCTGGGCGACCGTCTGCTTCGTCGCTGCGCCGGTCACCGCCCCGGCGTCGATGACGTACGCGCCGGCGTTGAACGACTGGGTCCCCGACGTCGGCGCCGGGTTCGGGTAGCCGGCGCCCGATACCTGCCCGGTGACCACCAGGATCGACGCGATCATCAGCAGGCCGGTGACGGCGCCGCCGAGAGAGCGTGTCCGCATCCTGCCGATACCTGTGTGTCCATCCACGTGAGTTCCACCTGTCCCGTCGTCGCCCACCGCGCAAGTTCGCCGTCGATGGATCGCACCCAGTAGTCAATCGATCACAGATTGTACTCACGACGCTGAGAGTGATGCACGTCGCGCGCTACTGATCCATTTGACTCACCCGACGTGCTCGGCCGAGTGCTCTGCGAGCAATAGTCGTCGCGAGTCGCTCGAATGCTGCTTGCAGCAGGGTCTTTTCCGTCGCCTTGACACACTCGCGTATCGGCGCCCTGACGGACCGTCGCAGTGCAGTATGGAGGGCTCGAAGCATCGAAGGATCGACCGGGCAGTGACGAACATCGTCACTGCCGAAAGCAGTCGTGCGAGCACCCCTAGTAGAGTCTCGCAGATGAAAGACCTGGTTGAAGCCCACATCGGAACGCTGCGGCGGTGGCGAAACGTGGCCGTGCTGGGGGTCGTCCTGGTCTCCCCGGCGGCATGTCTCGGGGACGGCGGCAGCGCCGGTGACGCACCAACGACCACCACCGTCGTCGTCTCCCCGGTCGATTCGACCCAGGCGCTGCAGGCCGTGCGGGCCGGCATCGCCACGCTGGCGAGCAGCCCTGGCGTCGCCCTCACCGGGAACGCCAACGACGAATCGCGTGACCAGACGTATGCCATCGAGATCGACCGGGCAGCCGGGCGCTACCGGTCGATCGAGCGGGCGGTGACGCCGGCCGGGGCCACGGTGGTCGTCGAGCAGATCGCCACAGCGGAGGTGCTCTACATCCGAAGCATCGACGAGGCCGTTGACCCCAACCCCTTCTGGCAGGCCCTGCCGGTGGCCGATCCGAGCCAGGTCTCGCTCGACGAGGCGTTCACGTTGTTCGGCCGGGCGTCGGGCTCACTGACCCAACTGACGGTCATGTGGGCCGAGATCCCCCTGGACATCCGGGCACTGACCGGCCCCGATGGCACCGGCGGGTACCGGTTGACGACGACAGCCGGCGCCGTCTCCGACTACCTGACGACCAACCGGCTCGAGGTCGTCAGCGAGTTCATCGACCGCACCACACCCGTGGCGTGGGACGTCTGGATCCACGACGGCACGCTGATCCGCCTGGTGGCAACCGGCGCCCAGTTCTTCGACGGCGAGGCGATCGACGGGACGCAGATCACGATCGACTACCGCCCCGAGCCGGTCTCGGTGAGCCCGCCCTCCCTCGACCACGTGGTGGGCTGAACCGACCACCCCGAGGCCGGGGCACACCGGCGGATCGGGAATGCGATCGGATCCTCACCCGTCCCCCCGACGGGGGATGCAGCTCGACATCAGGTCGAGGGTTCGTGAGCCCCCGCCGGATGGCCTCCAGATGCCAGGAGCGCGGGCTGGAACGACCGGAACAGGACGAGGAGCTCCTCGACCGAGGGGCGGCCCGACGGGTCGGGATCGAGACAGCGATCGATCGTCTGGGAGAAGCTCGGGGGGAGCCGGCGCAGCGTCCGCACCGAGTCTGCCCGCGACTGGAGTTGGTGATACACCCGCGGCACCTTGGCAACGGTGGTCGGCTCACGAGCCGCCTCACTGGCCGCCTCGCCCGCCGCCTCACTGGCCACCGCGCCCGCCGACTCCTGGGCCGCCTCGCTCGCCGAATCACTGTCGCCATCACTGTCGCCCGACTGGTCGAACGGCTGGGTCCCCGTCGCCGCCTCGTAGAGGATCAGTCCGACCGCCCAGACGTCCGACGCCGTCGTGAACTCGTCACCGCGCGCCTGCTCGGGCGCCATGTACGCCGGTGTCCCCCAGCCCGCCGGCCCGCGTCCCGGGGCGTGGGCAAGGCTGAGGTCGATGACCTTGGCCTTGCCCGCCTCGGAGACGACGTTTCCCGGCTTCAGATCGAGGTGGAGGATGTCGCGACCGTGGAGGTAGTGGAGCGCCGCACACAGCTGCTCGCCCAGTGCGGCGAGCGTGACGAGGGGGAACCGGGCCCGGCGCATGCCGAGCAGCGCCGACAGCGTGTACCCGGTGATCGTCTCCATCGCCACCATCGGGCGGGGTTCCTCGACGACCTCGTATCCGCGCACCAGATGCGGATGGTGGAGCGTGGTGAGCAGCTGTCCCTCCCAGAGCAGGCGGCGGACGTCCTTCGGGTTGTCCAGCCGGTCGGGACGCAGCGTCTTGACGACGCAGCGGGCCTCGAGCGCCGCGCTCCAGGCGTCGTAGACATCGAGGTCGTTGCCGCGTGACAGCAGGCCGATGACCGTGTACCCGTCGGCCAGGGTGCTCCCCGGCGACAACGGGGGTACTGGGCAGTCGGCGCGATCGGACGGAGCCATGGGCCGAAACTAGCTGTCCCGGTCACGAAGGACAGTGGCGATGACCCCATCGTGTGCGGTTCGGGCCGACTGCGCCACCGGCACGGTCGATGCACACCTCTGCCGAAGGAGCCGAAACTACGTTACGTGTGATCTTGCGGTGATTCTGCGTGAAATACCACAATTCGTAGGATCACTTGAGAGATCTTCTCTTTCAATCTCACGCACCGTCGACTATGCTCGGCGACTGGTGATCGAAAGTGGTCACCCGCAATCACTAGAGGAGAGTCCAATGGGAGCTTTCAAGCAGGTTTCGCCGGCCGGGTGTGGCGGCGATGACGGAGGCGGCAGCCACAAGAAGAGCAAGAAGAAGAGCCACAAGAAGAGCGGTGGTGGCGGCGGCAGCAAGGGCGGCGGCAGCAACGGTGGCGGCGGCGCCAGCTGGTGAACCACCCGCTGTAGGGGGAACGGGTCGGGGGTCGGCGTTTCGCCGGCCGTCGGCCCGTTGCCCGGCGGACCGCCGTCTATACCACGTTAGGTAGCCGGAAGACCGCGATATTCGCTCCAACGACCACGGGCCGTATGGACCATCCCGCAGAACCCACGCAAGATCTCACGCCCCGGGACGTTCTTCTGATGGTGACCGAATGGGGTCATCACACACCACAGGAGAAGAGATCATGGGAGCTTTCAAGCAGATGTGCCCGGCCGCCGGCGGCCGTGGTGGCAAGAGCCACAACAAGAGCAACAAAAGCAACAAGAGCAACACGAGCAACAAGAGCAACGGCGGGAGCAGCTGCGGCACCGCCGCCGGCAGCCCGAGCTGGCTGCTGTGAGGTCCAGGTCGGGGGTCGGTGAGTCGCCGACCCCCGACCTGCTCCCAGGGTCGCGGTCCCCCAACGCCAAGCGCAACTCACGAGCGGATGCGAAACTCATGTTCATGAAGCGTCGAGTCGTCGATCAGGCAGAAGGCGACATCAACGAAGATCTCGCCACCTTCATCGCCGAGATCATGGCGTCACACCCGACACCGAAGGCCTCCGACCAACCGGACGACGCAGGTCGGCGGCGGTTACGCCCAGCCGCCTTGATGCTGCGCAGGGCGACGAGCACCACCGTCCCCCGCTCTCGTGCGCTGCGGGCCACCATCCGGCGCTTCCATCCGTACGCCCGCCGGTACCGGCCGCAGCTGATCGCCCTCGGCATCCTGCGCCTGCTCATCCCGCTGGCCGAGATCGGCGCCATCTGGGTGTTCAAGATCGCCGTCGACCAGGTCTTCGTCCCCGCCTCGCTCGACAAGGCCCCGCTGGTGTTCGTCCTGCTCGGACTGACCACGATCGCCGTCGCCGGCCTCTCCTACGTCGAGTCGGTCCTCGACGAATGGGTGAGCGGGCGCATCCTGCTCGACGCCCGCCGCGACCTGATGTCCCACATGTTGGACGTGCGCCCCGACTTCTACGACCGCCACGCCCTGGGCGACCTGCTGACCAGGCTGTCCGGCGACGTCGGCGCCATCGGGACACTGGTGGCGACCACGACACGCGACGTCTTCGGCCACGTCGTGCGGGCCGCCGCGCTGCTGACCATCATCTTCGTGCTCAGCTGGCGACTCGCTCTCGCCGCCTTGGTCGTCGGACCCTTCTTCGGCCTGCTCAGCAGGTTCTTCGCCCGTCGCACCAAGGTGACCTCGCGCGAGCGGCGTCGCCGTGGCGGCGAGATCGGGGCGGCGGCCGAGGACATCCTCGCCAACGTGCCTCTGATCCAATCGCACGGTACGAAGCAGGCCGAGCTCGACCGCTTCGACGACCACGGCCAAGCCCTGTTCCGGGTCGACATGGTCGCCGCCCGGCTTCGGGCCCTGTACCAGCCGGCCGTCGACGGCATGGAGTTGGTCGGCGCCATTTCGGTGATCTCCCTGGGGACGATCGAGCTGGACCGCGGGCGCATGACGCTCGGCGGGCTGTTCGTGTTCATGGCCTTCCTCAACCAGCTGTTCTCCCCGATCCGTGCGCTGGGCCGGCTCGGCACGAGCCTGTACTCGGCCGCGGCGAGCGCCGAGCGGGTCATCGAGCTGCTCGACGTCCCCGCCCACGCCCCCGATCCCCCCGACGCCCTGCCGGTGATCGCCCAACGAGGCGACGTGGAGTTCAAGTCGGTGTCGTTCACCTATCCGGGGGCCGAACGGGCATCGCTGAGCGGTGTCTCGTTCCGCCTCGAACCCGGCAAGGTGGTCGCCCTGGTCGGTCCCAGCGGCGCCGGGAAGTCGACGGTCGTGCGCCTGCTGATGCGCTGGTACGAGCCCACGGCCGGAACGATCCGCTTCGACGGCGACGACATCCGCGCCCTGTGCCTCGACGAGTACCGCGAGCGCATCGCCCTGGTCCCCCAGGATTCCCCGATGGTCGACCGCACGATCGCCGAGAACATCGCCTACGGCCTCCCCGACGCCACCGACGACGAGATCACCGCCGCGGCGACGCTCGCCGATGCCCACTCGTTCATCGACGAGTTCCCCGACGGCTACGCCACGTCGGTCGGGCAACGAGGCCGGAGGCTCTCCGGGGGCCAACGCCAGCGCATCGCCCTGGCCAGAGCGCTGCTGCGCGATGCGCCGCTGCTCATCCTCGACGAACCGACGAGCGGGCTCGACGCCGGATCGACCGATCGCATCCACGAACCGATCCACCGCCTGATGGACAACCGGGCCACGCTGCTCGTCTCGCACAACCTGCGCATGGTCCACGAGGCCGACGAGATCCTCGTCCTCGACGCCGGGCGGATCGTCGAACGAGGAACCCACAACGAGCTGCGGGCCATCGGCGGGCTGTACGAGACCCTCTACCAGGCCTCGTTGCCCGCGGCGGAACGCGACCTGCCGACGACCGACACCCGTCGCTGACCCACGATCCGTTCAGCGCACCAGAGGACGTGGCGGGGACGATCGAGCACGCCGAGAGACGCGCGCACGAGCGCGCAGCGCCGCTGAGAGCAGAACGGCAGTCGAACCCATCGATGGGTGCAATGTGCACCCATCGATGGTATGGTGGCGACCATGTCGAGAGTGATCCAAGTCCGAGACGTGCCCGACGACGTGCACGATGCCTTGGCTGACGCCGCCGCCGCCCAGGGTCTCTCCCTGACCCGATACATGCTGCCGCGAACTGGAACACCTGGCCAAACGCACCCAGGCGATGCACGCCAACGCCGCCGTGATCAGAGAGACGCAGGCGAAGGTTCGAGGCCATGTCGATCGAGACACG
>CAWHEG010000016.1:0-15749 GCA_963828405.1 uncultured Actinomycetes bacterium
CGTGATCCCCGATCACGTGGCGATCGAGGTCGACATCCGCACGCTCCCCGGGGTGGACCGGGCCGCCGTGGACGCGATGCTCGCCGAGGCGCTCGGGCCCGAGCTCGCCGCCCGGGTGGAGACCGAGATGATCAACGAGGGCGACGCCACGACCTCACCGATCGACACGCCGCTGTTCGACGCCCTGCAGCAGGTGACCCGCCGGTTCCACCCGGAGGCGACGCTGGTGCCGCGGATCACGGCCGGTGGCACCGATGCCACGTTCTTCCGCAGGGTGGGCACCGTCGCCGACCTGTTCGGCCTGTTCGACCCGGCCCTGTCGGCCGGCGAGTTCGCCTCGCGTTTCCACGGCAACGACGAACGGATCGACGTCGCCTCCCTCGGGCTGACTACGACCGAGGCGTGGCTCGCCCTCGCGGACCACTGGTAGAGCGGCCGACGCCAGCCTGAGCTCTCTCTGTGGCGTCGGCGGCGCAGTGCCAGCATCTGAGGGCGGTGTCACCGAGACGGATCCTCAATGCTTGTGGCAATGTTGGCACCGTGACGCTCGCCCAGCTCCGCGAGACGATCGCGGTCCTCCTCGATGTTTCGTGACGCGCAACGAGGCCGAGACAACCGGCGTGCCGTCGGGACACACGGTCCGTGATCGGTGCGTCACATGCTCGCCAACTCTGAGAGCAAGAACTGTGCTCCGGGGATGCTTGACAGGGTGGCCGGCGTGCTCCGGAGTGGGCTCTCCGAGAACGACGAACTCGACCGAGTCGAACAGCGCCATCAGACCGCCCATGAGCTCACCAAAACCATCCGCCTCCATGTGGGCAAGGTGAGCAGCGGAGTCGGCGTAGGATTCCAGCACCACGAGACTTCCCTGCTCCGGCGAGTAGTGCCAGTCGTAGGTGAGTGTGCCCGGTTCGTCGGCAGCAACCCTGCATCCCTCCGCCGCCAGCGCCTTGACCCGTTCGACGTTCTCGGGCTTGAGGCCCATACGCGGTGAATATGGTGATCTGCTTCACCTGAACTCCCTTGACATCTGGTCGGGTTTGGCGGCTGAAGCTATCAGCTTCTCAACGTCGCCAGTCCGGATGTCGCTGTGCATCTGGTCTGCTCACGGCAAGCCACTGCCACACGCTGAGGCCAAGCAGCGCTTGCTGGAGTTCACATGCGCTCGCCGATGGATTGGCGGCGAGGGTGGTCGATGCGGCCCGGAATGAGGTCATGGCCGGCGGGGCCGCTGGGCCGATCATTGACGACCATCTCAGCCGACTATTGCAGGGCTACCACGCCGACGTGTGCAGTCGCTCCGGACCGAGAGTTGCGGCGCTCCGGCGAGGCGGTCGTCGGATCAGAAGTAGGGCAGGTACTCGCGTAGTTCCCAGTCGGTGACCGTCGTGGGGTCCCAGGCGTCGTCCGAGGCGTCACGGCGGGCCACGTCGTAGCGCTTGAGGGTCAGGTAGGCGCGTACCAGGTCGGGGCCCATCGCCGCGGCGAGGTCGGTGTCGGCCTCGAGGGCATCGAGCGCCTCGGCCAACGTGTGGGGCGTGTGGCGATCGGTGTTCGGGTCGCTGTCGCCGTCGCCGACCTGGGGATCGCCACAGGTCAGCCCCGCCTCGAGCCCGAGCCGGGCGGCGTTGAGCGTCACGGCGGCGGCCAGGTACGGGTTGACGGATCCGCAGGGCATGCGATTCTCGATGCGCGTCGCGACCCCGCGCTCGCAGGGCACCCGGTAGGTGGAGATGCGGTTGTCGAGGCCCCAGTTGGCCCAGTAGCCGGCGAGCAGTCCGGGCTGGAGGCGCTTGTACGAGTTGGTGATCGGGGCCAGCAGGGCGGCCGCCCCCTCGTGGTGGGCGATGAGCCCGCCGAGGCACGACGACATCTCCGTCGAGAACCCGTGATCGGCCGTCGGATCGTCGAAGGCGTTGGAACCGTCCGCGATCCGTGACAGCGAGAAGTTGATGTGCAGCCCGCTGCCCACGAGCGTCGGCGAGGGTCGGCCGATGTAGGTGAGCAGGTACCCCCGCGCGGCGGCGATCTCGAACGACATCTCCTTGAAGACGAACGCCCGGTCGGCTGATTCCAGCGCCGGGCAGTAGTGCATGTTGAGTTCCATCTGCCCGGCGGAGAACTCGCCGGTCACCCCCTCGACGTCGAGCCCGGCGTCCTCGGCCGAGTCGAACAGGGCGAGCAGGATGCCCGTCGGGTCGCCACCTTTGCCCGTGCCGTAGACGCGGTGCATCGGGTTGTGCAGGGTGGCCCAGCCGCCGGGGGCGTCGTCGTCGGGCTGCATCACGTAGAACTCCATCTCGAAGCCCAACTGCGGCTCGTATCCGAGCGCCCGCCACCTGGCGACGGCGGTGGCCAGCGTGGAGCGCGGGCACAGGGCCAGCGGCCGGTCGGCGAACGAGAGGTTGGCAACGGCCACGTCGGTGTCGGCCTCCCAACCCGAGCGCCGGCTCATCACGTCGGTCTCGACGGTCAGGTCGGCGAATCCGACATCGGGCCCGTACCCCTCGACGGGGATGATCTCACCGTCGATCCCCATCGTCAGCGTCGTCACGGCGTGGTGCGTGTGGCCGCCGAAGCGGCGTTCGGGCACGTACCGCCCGTGCGAGATGCCGTTGAGATCGCTCCACATGATCCGTACGCGTCGATGCCCCATGGCGCCCGACGGTAGCAAACGATCCGATTCTTTGGGTCCAAATGATTTGCTACTCTCGCCGGCGCGACCGCAGCGGCGATCGCCGACGAGCACCGAGGAGCGAGCGTGGACGACATCACCGACCCCGACGTCTTCGTCGAGGGTGTCCCCTACGAGACCTTCGCCGAGCTGCGCGATCACGATCCGGTGAGCTGGTGGGACGAGCACGACGGGGGCTCGGGGTTCTGGGCCGTCACCCGTTACGACGACCTCCTCGCCGTCAGCCGGGACGTCGGGACGTTCTCGTCGGCGCAGGGCGTCACGCTCGAGGAGATGGCGCCCGAGGCCTTCGAGGCCCGCCGTTCGATGATCGAGCACGACCCCCCGTCGCACACCCGCTACCGGCGGCTCGTCTCCAAGCCGTTCAGCCGGCGCGAGGTCTACGCCTACGAGCACGCCATCCGCCTGCTCGCCCGCGAGGTGCTCGACGAGGCGCTCGCCCCGGGCGCGTCCGAGCTCGACTTCGTCGAGCAGATCGCCAAGCAGCTCCCGATGCGGATGCTCGGCCGGCTGATCGGGGTACCCGACGCCGACGGACCCTGGCTGGTCGAGCAGGGCGACGCGTTGCTCGGCAACTACGACCCGGAGATGACCTCGTACCCGGTCGGCCTCGTCGACACCGCCGAGTTCGAGATGATGCCGTTCCGCTCGCCGGCCGGCATCGAGCTGTACAGGTACGGCGAGCGCCAGGCCGCCCTGCGGCGGGACCACCCGACCGACGACGTGATCTCGGATCTGCTGCGCCCGATGATCGACGGCGAACGGCTCACCGAGCAGGAGTTCAAGAACTTCTTCGTGCTGCTCGTCGGCGCCGGTAACGACACCACCCGGTACACGATGACCGCCGGCCTGCGGGCGCTGATCGAGCACCCCGACCAGCTGGCCGAACTGCGCGACTCGATCGGTCACGACGGGACGTTGATGGACTCGGCCGTGGAGGAGATCCTCCGCTGGGCGACGGTGACGATGCACTTCCGTCGCACGGCCACCGGCGACGTCGAGATGCGCGGCCGGAAGATCCGCCGGGGCGACAAGGTGGTCATCTGGTTCGTGTCGGCCGACTACGACGAGCGCCAGTTCCCCGAACCGTACCGCTTCGACATCCACCGCACCCCCAACGACCACGTCGCCTTCGGGCGGATGAGCCCCCATCTTTGCCTCGGCGCCCAGCTGGCCCGGATGGAGCTCAAGGTGATGTTCGAGGAGCTCCTCCCCCGCCTGGCCGACGTGCGGATCGTCGGCGAGATGCCCCGCCTGCGCTCCAACTTCATCAGCGGGATCAAGCACCTGCCGATCGCCGTCACCATGGCGTAGGACCATACTCTTAGCATCGTGCGAGAGACGCGGGATCATCATGGGTGCTGATCGAATGATCCCCACGGTCGTCCAGCTGGAGAACAGCACGGGTTCGTGGATGCCCGCCAACCTGGCCAACGCCCGGTCGGGCACCGTCGACGATGTCAGTGTGCCCGCGGCCGTCGCAGCCCTCGTGGCATGGGGCCTCGTGCCCGCCTGTGCGGGCCTGGTCAGCGTGATCCGCCGTGATGTGATCTGAAGGCCGTCCGTCGCCCGGTACGTCGGCGGACTCTCCCCAGCGGATCGAGCCGTCGGTCGAATGGTCATGAGCAATCAGGATTGACTGCCCCGCCTCTACGAGGGCATGGACGCAGTGCAACTGATCACGCGTCGTCATCGACGAGTGGTCGAGAGTTCGCCGTGGATTGGAGCTGCTCGACCAGCCGTCGCAGGATCGGAGCGACCCGCTCCGACGTCCACCGCTGCGGATCTTCGAGGCTGGCGAGGTAGCCCCGCGAGATCTCCTCGCGTTCGAGCAACGCCATGCCAGCGTGTGCCATCCTGTGTACTCCAGCGGTCGGTGAGGGTTACAGCACCGGCCATCATGACCGGAACCGTGCACCGACCGCTGGAACTCCCCGCCGTAGGCCGGTGGCGTCGTGTGTTGATCGCACCGCAGGCGACCTCCCGCCTCGATCGACGGTGAGTCGGCTCCGTTCCGAGCCGACTGTTTGGCCGACAGCAAGGCCATTTGGCGCTGCTCGTTCGGGCGGCTGACTCCTTCGTTCTGCCCCGTGTTGGATTCTTTGCAATGGGGTGACTTCCTGATTCGTGTGTATGTCGATGGATGCAAGACTGTTGATCGACACCAACATGGAAGCGACCACCAGCTACCTCTCTTTCGAATCGCGATTCGAGGATCTCTATCTGAAGGAGTACCCGGCGCTCTACGCGGTTGCGTTGGCGTTGGTCGGCGCAGCTGACGGCGAGGATCTCGTGCAGGACACGATGTTCAAGGCTCTGGTCAATTGGGAGCGTGTCGGGCGGTTGGAACGCCCTGGCGGTTGGTGCCACCGTGTCCTCATCAATCTCTGCCGGACATGGTGGAGGCACGCCCGGGCATATGGGCGAGCACTTGCCAGGCTCGGGCCTGTTCGTGCATCAGACCCGGAACCTTCGGCTGAGGCTGTCGTGTTCTGGTCGGCGGTGCGCGACCTGCCGAGCCGACCTCGGATGGTGGTAGCGCTCTACTACGGCGCCGATCGATCGACAGCCGACATTGCATCCATCTCGCCGTTCCCGAAGGAACGGTGTGTTCGGACCTTTCGTGAGCACGAGTCGTGCTCGCGAAGCAACTGAAGGGGATGACGATGAGCAACGAAACCAACCGCAACGACGATGAGGTCGAGCGCATCGAGGAGTTGGGCCATCGCGTCGGCGCCGAATCGCGTCGGGCTGCCCCGGCCGGAGGTGCGGCGTTGCTACGCGCTCGCCGCGAGCGTCAACGCACTCAGCGAACCGCAGCCGCCGCCGTCGTCTCGGGCGTCACCCTCGTCGCCGGCTTGTTCGCCGTGAGTCGTATCGGGGCGGACGCCGACCAGGTGGACCGTCCAACCGCAACGGCGCCCGTCGTCTCCAAAGCGATCGCTCCGGCGACGAGCAGCGCACCGACGACCGCAGCACCGACGACCGCAGCACCGACCACCGCAGCACCGACCACCACGACGATCGCGCCAGCGGTCGCCAAGGCGTTGTCGTTTACGAGGGGCACCGCTGGTGCGGCCAGCGGGGAGGCGGTTCGCCTTGGCTACGTCGGGGCCGACTCGCTTGAGCCGTCCCAGCGCAATGCGATGGACGCGGCGATCAGGCTGGTCAACGAGGAGTTGGGAGGGATCTAGGGTCACCCGATCGAACTCGTCGCCTGTGAGCCGGCCGATCGATTCGTCGGCACCGACTGCACTGCGCAGCTCGGCGCCGACACGTCACTGGCCGCGCTGATGATGGTCGAGGCGATCCCGGGGCCCGATGCGTATGACGAGCTCAGTGCCGGTCGGCCGTTGTTCCTGACGCTGATGGCCTGGCCCGATCTGCTCGGCGAAAACGGGTGGAGCGTGGGGTTCGACTTGAACACGGCGTACAGCCGCAAGCTGGCACTGGCGATGACGCCGCCGATCAGTGCGAGCAGTGTCACGCTGATCGGCGACGTCGTCGATGTGGTCCCGGTTCTCCCGCAGGAACTGTTCGGGTCGTCATACCCCGGCCGGACGCTGCATATCGTCAGTGTCCCGACTGATGCCGGCGTTGAGGCCGTTGCCCGCGTGATTCGGGGGGTGCCCGGAGCGGCCGAGGCCGACGTGTTCGTCACCGTCGGCACGTTTGGGGCGTGGTGCACGCATGTTCCCTGGGCGCTCGACCTCCTCGATGCCCCAGGGGTGCTGGTCCAGGACGGCGGGTGTCTCTTCGAACCCGATGCTGAGGATCTGCAACGCGACGAGGGCCTCGACCCGGCCGCCCTCGACGGCGTCTACGCCGCCAGCACGGGCGTCAATCCCATCGATCCCGACGCAAACGGATTCGACGTGTTCAACTACGCCACCGCGGCAGTCGACGTCGAGCGCCGGGCCTACCGCGTGTATGAAGCCTTCTCATTGCTGATGACCACGGTGCGGGTGATGAACGAGGTGGAGGATCCATTTCACCCTGCGGAGGTTCGGGCGCTTCTCGAAAGTCTGACCGAGCCGACCTTGCTGCACTACGGTTCGCTCGGGTGCACCAGGATCACCTTCATGGGGGTCTACGTCGAACGTGCCTGCCTACAGTATTCTGGCGTCTTCCAACACCTCGATGGGAGTTGGACGGCCGTCGCCGATGGCAGCAACGGAAAGCTGCTGAGCGACCAGGGGATCGTCGACGCTGAGTAATTCGGCAACCACACGTCGATGAGCAGGCCATCGCCCGAGATCAAGATTGCCTCCTATTCTCCGCCGTACAGGCGATGGAGGTCGACGAGTTCGACGTCGTCGCGCCGGTTGGCTTCGCGCCGTAGCTCGTTGGTGAACCCGCCCCGGGAGACGATGATCCGTTTGATCGGACCGGCGACGTCGATGTCGTCTCGTCGGTTTACGGCCAGGGCAGTGCTGGCTCGGTCGAGGTGCTCGAGGAGCGGTTTGCCGACCCGCCTCGCCTGGGCCTTGACTTCGCCCACGGCCAACAGCCGACGTCCGCCGCGGCTGTGCGTTCGACGACGGCCAGGTCGAGGTTGCGCACTGAGCCGCCGTGGCCATCGTCAACTTCGAGGGCCAGGGCTGTAGGGCCCACGAGAGAACACAGCCCGCCGAGGGTGGTGGCCGAGGCGTGGAGCATGCACCAGTCGTAGGCCATACGCTCGAGTTCAGGTCCGAGAATGAGCGAAGCGACCGTCGGCTCGACCGCCGTCCAAATTTTCGACGGCTCGACTCCGACGGTCAGCTGCTGCTCATGCGGTTCGATCACCAAGCGATGAAAGCGAACCAACGGCTCACGGAGTTCATAGGTCGATCGGTTGGCGTGGAGCGGATCATCACGTCGCAGTAGCCACCCGGCGTCGATTGTGGTGCGCAGCGTGTGGGACAGCGAGCCACGCTTCGCGCCGAGCAACGCATCGATGTCACCCCAGCGTGACTTGCCTGAGGCGACAGCGCCGAGAAGGCCCCAATAGAGCTTCTGATCGACAAGCTCCTCGTCCTCGGCCACCACCACTCGGCCCTCGCGAAACAGAGCGGATGACGGATCGAGCAACCTCCGACAGACCCATCGATCGATGTTGCCGTTCGTCGGCCGGTCGAAGCCGGCGAACGTCGGATAAGCGGGAGTGCCGCCGACATAGGCAAAGTGCTCGAATGCCGCGCCCGGGTTGCCGTCCAGGCCCCAGAACGCCGCCGCGGTACGGAAGTCGAACGGGTGTAGCACGAGTTCGAGGGTTGCTCGGCCTCTCAGCGGAGCCGTGCCGTCGATCAGCCGGCGCATCTGGCCGAACGCCGAGCCGCACAGGATCAGCCGCGATCGGTTCGCCCGCATCGAGTGCGAGTGTGCCAGCCGATCTTGCAGGATCGAAGGGAGCTCGCCGACACGACCGATAATACGTCCGACCTCGTCGAGCACGACGGGCGTGGGCCGATCGCTCGGCGACAGGAGCGCGGCGATGGCCTCGGTCCATGTCGAGAAGCGAATGGGTCCCGGGCCGGCCACCCAGTCGGAATACGCCACCGACAGGGCTTCCAGGTTTGCGGCCGCTTCGGTTTCCTGTGCCTGCCAGTAGAAGCCGCCGTACTCGGCACACAGGCGCTTCAGCAACATCGTCTTGCCCTGGCGTCGCCGCCCGTACACCAAGCCGAGCAACGCCTGATCGACAGGGCTGTCCACGAACTCCCGCAGCCGGGCCCATTCGTGGGTGCGGGCAAACACCTCGGATGGTGCCGGCGGTTGTCGAGGGCTCATAGCGATTGGAGTATTGCATAATCCAATCGCTAAAAGCTCAGCCGATGGCGTGGCTGTCGCGGCGACGTCGAGCCGGCTGTTGTCGAGCACCTTCATCGCCGTTCGGAAGCCGGTTCCCTCGTCGCCGAGGCGGTGTGATTCGGGCACGGCGACCCCGTCGAAGGAGACCTCGAAGGCGTGGGCGCCGCGGATACCCATCAACCGCTCGGGCCGCGACACGCTGAGCCCGGGCGACTTCCTTTCGACGACGAAGGCGCTGACCCCGCGGGCGCCGGCGCCGGGATCGGTCTTGGCGAACACGACGATGAACGCGGCCTCATCGGCATTGGAGATGAAGTGCTTGACCCCATCGATTCGGTAGGTCGCTCCGTCGCGGGTCGCCAGCGTCCGCAGGTCGGCGGGATGGGAACCTCCCCGCGGTTCGGTGAGGGCGAAGGCCCCGAGCGATTCGCCGGTGGCGGCCCGGGGGGAGCCAGCGTCGGTGTTGGGTCTCGTCGCCTCCGAGGAGGATCGTGTCGGTGCCGAGATAGTGGGCACCGATCAGCGATGAGGTCGCCGCGCACGCCCTGGAGATCTCGATCAGCGACAGCAGCATCGCCGCATACGACACCCCCGGACTTCCGAGGCGACCGGCAGATTCATTCCCATCACGCCGAGTTCGCCGAGGGCCGGCACGTGGCGGGTGCACGACGACTCGGTCTCATCGAGCTCTGCCGCCACGGGTGCCAGCTGGTCGGCGGCGAAACGGGCCATCACCTCGGCGATCGCCCAGTCGTCCTCTGTCGTGCCCAATCGAAGCATCGGTTCGTTCCCTTCGTCAGCTGGGCCCGGGTGCCGACGGCGTACCGAAAGCACCGAGGGCGTGGAGTTCGGCGAGACGGGACGTGGTGGCCCCGAGCAGCCGACCGAGGATCTCGTCGGTGTGCTCGCCGAGGCCGGGCGCGGGGCCGACCACGTTGGGCGCCGAGCCCGTTAATCGAACCGGCTGCGAGGGGAGGCGGAGTCCGGGCAACCGATCATCGTCGACCTCCCGGAGCAGTCCGCGAGCAACGGCCTGATCGGAGGCAAGGGCCTGTTCGGTGTTCCAGATCGGCGCCGCCGGGACGCCTGCAGCCTCGAGGTGGGCGACGGCTTCATGGGCGGTCGAGTTCGCCGCCCAGGCCTCGATCGCCGCCCGCAGTTCGGCCTCGTGGACACTTCGACCGGCGTCATCGGCGAAGCGCGGATCGCTGACCAGCTCGGGACGCGCGGTTGCCCACCCGGCGTGCCGGCGTGCCGGCGTGCCGGTGAACAGGTACCGGGCGATCGAGGTGACCAGGAAGGTGAGGGTGGTGTCGAACATGGCGACGTCGACGTGCTGGCCGCGCCCGGTGCGCTGCACTTGGTGGAGTGCGGCAAGTGCGGCCCACGAGGCGAAGACCCCGGCGACGACGTCCGACACCGCCTCGCCGACGAGCATCAGAGGGCCGTCGGGGCTGCCGGTGGCTTCCATCAGCCCCACTCATCGCCTGGATGATGATGTCGTAGGCCGGCCGATCGGCGAGGGGGCCGGTTTGGGCCGAAGCCCGAGACACTGACGACCACGATCCGCGGATTGACGGCGAGAAAGTCGTCGGCACCGATGCCGAGACGGTCAGCGACGCCGGGCCGGAAGTGCTCGACGATGACGTCGCAGTGAGCGGCCAGTTCGTGGACGACGCGCCGCGCCGCCTCTGTCTTGAGGTCGAGAACGATGCTGCGCTTGTTGCGGTTCATCACCGTGAACAGGGCGCTGTGGCCGTCGCGCATCGGGCCGATCGCCCGATAGTCGTCGCCGCCGGGTGGCTCGACCTTGATCACCTCGGCGCCAAGGTCGGCGAGCAGCGCGGTCGACAGCGGCCCGCCGAGAACCCGGGTGAAATCGAGCACCCGCAGCCCATCCAACGGCTGCGGCGACTCGGGCCGCATCGACTTCCTCATCGACGGGGCGCCGACCGCGACCGCGGCGACGAACGGTGTCTCCCAGAGGGACGAGCTGACGGTCACCGTCGGCGGCTGACCGGCGTCCACGCTCGAATCGACGGCTGCGGTCGTCGACGCTGACGGGACGCGCCGACAACGACCCCGGTCGCACTGGGCGGGTCACAGGAGGCATACTCGCAACGCCATGACCGAACTCCGGACCACGCCGACCTGGGACGAGCTGCTCGACGAGCGTGGCAACCCACGCCCGGCCGCCGCCGCGCTGATCGACCACCTCGGTCGACTCGGTCTCGCCGAGCTGCAGGAGCGTCAGGATCTCGCCGACCTCGACATCCTCGCCCAGGGGATCACGTTCACCGTCTACTCCGATGGGCGCGGCACCGATCGGGCCTGGCCGATGGACATCGTGCCCCGGGTGATCGAGGCGGGCGAATGGCGCCGGATCGAGGCCGGGCTCATCCAGCGGCTCGGGGCGATCAACCGGCTGATCGACGATCTGTACCACGACCAGCTCATCGTCCGCGACGGGGTGCTGCCGGCGGAGCTGCTCGCCGGGTCGGTCAACTTCCGGCCCGAGTGCGTCGGGGTGGCGCCGAAGTTCGGCGTGTGGGCCCACATCTGCGGCAGCGACCTGGTGCGCGACCGCGATGGCGTCACCTACGTCCTGGAGGACAACCTGCGGGTCCCCTCGGGGGTGAGCTACCTGCTGCAGAACCGCAACGTGTCCAAGCGGGCCTTCGCCGACCTCTTCCAGAGCCAGAGCATCCTGCCCGTCGACGACTACCCCGACCGGCTCCGACGCCTGCTCCTCTCGCTGGCCCCCGACACGAGCGGGAGCCACCCGAACGCCGTCGTGCTCACCCCGGGGATCTTCAACTCGGCGTACTTCGAGCACAGCTACCTGGCCCGCCGGATGGGCGTCACGCTGGTCGAGGGCGCCGATCTCTACGTCGACGCCGACGCCGTCGTCTGGATGCGCACGATCGACGGCCCCCGGCGGGTCGATGTGATCTACCGCCGGGTCGACGACCTGTTCCTCGACCCCGAGGCGTTCCGCCCCGACTCGACGCTGGGGGTGCGCGGTCTGATGCGCGCCTGGCGGGCCGGCACGGTGGCGATCGCCAACGCCCCCGGGGCGGGGGTGGCCGACGACAAGGTGATCTACGCCTGGGTACCCGACGCCATCCGCTACTACCTCGGCGAGGAACCGCTGCTCCCCAACGTGCCCACCTACCGCTGCGTCTATGCCGACGAACTGGCCCACGTCGTCGAGAACGCCAGCGAGCTCGTGCTCAAACCGGCCAACGAGAGCGGGGGCTACGGGCTGACGATCGGCGATCGGGCGACGGCCGAGGAGCTCGAGCGGGCGGTCGAGGCCGTTCGGCGCGATCCGCGCAACTGGGTCGCCCAACCGATCCTCGACCTGTCGACGGCGCCCACGCTGTGCGACGGTGAGCTGGTGCCCCGGCATCTCGATCTGCGGCCGTTCATCCTGTCCGGCGCCGACACCTACGTGACGACCGGCGGCCTGACCAGGGTGGCCCTCGTCGAGGGCTCGCTGGTGGTGAACTCCTCCCAGGGCGGCGGTTCGAAGGACACCTGGGTCGTGGAGGTCGACTGAGGTGCTGCTGTCGCGGGTGGCCGAGAACCTCTACTGGGCGGCGAGGTACCTGGAGCGGGCCGAGGACACGGCCCGCATCGTGCGCGAGCACACCAACCTGATCATCGACATGCCGACCTCGGTGATGTCCTCGTGGGAGCCGCTGTTGGCGATCACCGGGATGCGGGCCGGGTACGACGTCGCCCATCCGACGGTCAACGAGCACGACGTCGTCGACTACCTCGTCGCCGACCGGGCGAACCCGGGCAGCATCCGCTCCTCGGTCGACCAGGCCCGCGAGAACCTGCGGACGTGCCGCGAGGTCCTCCCCGGGCCGGCCTGGGTGGTCGTCAACGGGCTGCACCTCTACGTCGGCGCCCACGACGACGAGGGCGTGGCCCGGCGCAGCCGGAGCCGGTTCCTCGACCGGGTCGTCGGCGACCACCAGCGGCTGATCGGGGTGCTCACCACGACGATGAGCCGCGACGCCGCCTACACGATGCTCCGCCTCGGACGGCACATCGAGCGGGCCGACATGGCGACACGCGTGCTCGACGTCTGGGCGACCAGCCTGATGGGCGACCGGTCCGGCGAGCTGGCCCGCTACGAGCACCTGCAATGGGCGAGCCTGCTCCAGTCGCTGTCGGCGCTGCAGATGTACCAGAGCGGTGCCCCGATGGTCGACGGGCACGTCGGACCGATCCGCTTCGTGCTCGGCGAGGCCGGCTTCCCCCGCTCGCTGCGCTACTGCCTCGAGTCGGCGGCGGCGAGCGCGGGCCGGCTCCCCCGTCCGGGTCACGTGCGCGACGCGGTGGTCGACGCCCTCGGCGTGCTCGATGCCATCGATGTGGAGAGCCTCGACGCGGCTGGGGTCCATGACGCCGCCGACCGCCTGCAGGTCGCCATCGCCGGGATCCACGAACAGATCGCCCATTCGTACTTCCGGTGGGCGGACGCGCCAAGCTCTCCGTGATGGCGACGCCGGCCCCCCGCGGGTACCGACCCGACGCACGACGGTTCGACGAGCTGCTCGACGAGCGCGGCCAGGTCCGCGCCCACTGGCGGGCGGTGATCGACGCCTGGGACCGATTGGGCGCCGACGAGCTCGCCCGCCGGGCCTCGACCGCCGAGCGCCGTTTGCGGGCCGAGAGCGCCGGGCACGTCCTCGACGACGACGCGGCCACCGGGCTGACGATCGACGCCGTCCCCTACGTGTTGCCGGTCGACGACTGGGCCGAGCTCGAGCGGGGTCTCGTGCAGCGGGCCGAGCTGCTCGAGCTGGTGCTCGGCGATCTGTACGGCGAGCGGCGGCTGTTCAGCGAGGGACTCATCCCGCCGGGCGCCGCCCTCGCCGCCCGCGCCTACCAACTGGCCGCCGTCGGGGTGGAGACCGCCGGGGCGCGCCTCGTCTCGTACGCCGCCGACGTCGTGCGCGACGCCTCGGGTCGCCTGCTGGTGGTGCGCGACCACACCGACGCCCCGGCCGGCGCCGGCCAGGCGCTCTGGCACCGGTCGGTGCTCGCCGCGATGCTGCCCGACGCCCAGGCCAGGCTCCGCGTCCGCCCGCTCGAGGTGTGGCTCTCCCACCTGCGCGCCGCACTCGCCGAGTCGGCGGTGCCAGGGGTCGCCAGCCCGCGCACGGTGGTCCTCGGGCCCCCGCCCGAACACCACGACTTCGTCGAGGCCTCGTACCTCGCCTCGAACCTCGGCTACCACCTGGCCGGCAGCGGTGACCTGACGATGCGGGCCGGCCGCATCTGGTTGCGTGCCCTCGAGGGTCTCGAAGCCGTCGATGTCGTGCTCCGGCGCGTCGCCGACCACGCCTCCGATCCGCTCGAACTGGTGCCGCCGTCGCCGGCCGGGATCGCCGGCCTGCTCCAGGCCGTGCGCGAGCGGACCGTCTCGGTGGCCAACTCGCTCGGCTCGGGGGTGGCCGACCGGTTGTGGCTCCAACCCTTCCTCGGTCCGGTCTGCGAGCGGCTGCTCGGCGAGCCATTGCGCCTCGGCCAGATCGAGACGTTGTGGTTGGGCGATCCCGACCAGCGCCGGACCGTGCTCGAGGACTTCGACCGGTTCGTGCTCCACGACATCGACCCGGTGACCCCGGCCCCGTCGGTGTTCGCCGACGAGTTGTCGTCGTCCGCCGCCGAGGGGTGGCGCCGGAGCATCGACGCCACACCGCACCGGTTCATCGCCCAGCGCAAGGTGCTCTTCGCCACCGTCCCCACGGTGCGGATCGTCGACGGCCGCCCCGAACTGGTGGTCGGGATGGCGACGGTGCGGGCCCAGGCCGTCCGCTCGGGCGTCTCGTTCGTGCTCCTCCCCGGGGGCTACGGCAGGGTGTTGACCCCGGACCGCCCGGTGATCGACCAGTCCTCGCCCGCCGGGAAGGACGTCTGGGTCGTCGGTTCGGACGACGCCCCCCGTCGGCGCCCGCCGTCGGCGCCCGTGCTCCCGGAGATCGACCTGCGCTCCTCGCTGCCGACGCACTCGGCCGAGTCGTTGTTCTGGCTGGGCCGCAACAGCGAGCGGGCCGAGTTCGTCGCCCGACTGGCCCGACTGGTCATCGGACGGGCCGAACGTGACGCCTCGCTGTGCGAGACCTCCTGGCTGACGGCCGTGCTCTTCGGCCTCGAGGTGGTCTCGACCGGTGCCCCCGTCGGCCTCCAGCCGGCCCGTCCGCCGTTCCCCCAGATCAGCGAGCGGCTGGCGACGGCCCTGGCCAACGCCCTCGGCAACCGCATCGGGGCATTGGGCGACAGCCTGGCCCACATCCACGCCGGCGCCGGCACCGTGCGCGAGTTCCTCTCCACGGCGTCGTGGCGGGTGGTCAACTCCCTGGCCGTCGAGCGGATGGAACTGGCCGCCGGTGTCGACAAGGGCGACACCTTCGTGATCGGTGAGGCGCTGGATCGCATCGTCGTCGCCCTGGCGGCCTTCTCGGGCCTGGCGATGGAGAGCGTCGTGCGCGGGCCGGGTTGGCGGTTCCTCGATCTCGGCCGGAGGATCGACCGGGCGTTGCTCACCGTGCGCCTGTTGGACGCCGAGCTGCAGGTGGATGCCGATCCCGAGGTGCGCCAGGCGCTCTACGCCCACGTGCTCGCCGCCTGCGAGAGCCTGGTCGCCTACCGCCGGCGCCACCGCAGCGACCTGCGCCTCGACTCGATGCGCGACCTGCTGCTCGACGACGAGACCAACCCCCGGTCGCTGGCCTTCCAACTGCAACGCATCCGGGAGCACATCTTCGGCCTGCCCGCCCGCTCGGGGTTCGTCGAGCAGTTGGCGATGGTCGACGAACTCGACGCCCTGCGTCGTCGTCCCGACGAGGTGATTGAGGTGCTCGGCCCGCTCGGGGCCGGTCTCGAGCGGCTCTCCAGCGATCTCGCGGCGATGTGGTTCACCCATCCGCCGCCGCTCCAGCTCCGCCCCCAGGGTTGACGATGCCGCCGACCCGTTACCGCATCGTGCACCGCACGTCGTACCACTACGCCGCGCCCGTCGCCCTCGCCCATGGGGTCGGCCACATCAGACGCGCCGGAATGGTCGCCCAGACGGTCGCCTCCAGTGCGATCGAGATCGACCCGCCGGTCGACCACCGCTGGGAGTACCTCGATGCCTTCGGCAACCCCACGACCTACTGGTCGATCGAACACGCCCACCAGTCGCTCGACGTCGTGTCGCATGCCGAGGTCGAGGTGTGGCCGGCGGTCGTACCTGCCA
>CAWHEG010000017.1:0-20668 GCA_963828405.1 uncultured Actinomycetes bacterium
GCGTTCGGCCTCGTCTCGGCGACCATATGGACCAGGAGCGGCGGGTGCTTCTGATCTCTACACTGGCGGCGACACACGTCTGAGGGGATGATCGTCGATGGGCATGGTCGAGGGAGCAGGCACCCGGGAGGACCCCTGGAGACTCACGACGCCGCCCGGCAATTCGGAGTTCGAGGCATACCGCGACGCTGCAGCCGATCCGCCGGCGCTCGTCGTGCAGGTGGGATCGACCGAGCTCCGCTACCACCTGCGGTGCATCGACGACCTGCACGCGATGCTCAGGGAGCGGGGTGACTGGATGCCGCTGGGCAATGCCGATGAGCAGAAACCGGCGTCCCCCGACACCGTCGAGGCATGGGGGCGCGCCGCCGACAACCCGGTCGGTGGGTGGTACGGGCTGAAGAAGGGGTTGCGCGGCCGCTTCGGCAACTACGTACCCCCGGTGCTCGAGGCACTCGGCCTGGCCGAGGTGGAGCACAACGCCCGGAACAACCGCATGCGGGCCCGCTGACAGGCCACGCGGCGTCGCCGGTCGCACGCCTCGGCGAGGCGGATGGAGGGGAGTGACGGGCCCAACGCCCCTGTCGGACCACGGGGCTGCTCGGTGTACTGGGTGCATGACACCTGCTCCCACTGTCGACGAGTTGTCCTTCCTTCGGGAGGCCGTGCGGGCGACCGACGGCCTGATCGCCGGCATCCCCGCGTCGCACTGGCGGACGCCGACCGTCTGCGAGGACATGGACGTCGGCCGTCTGGTCGCCCACCTGGCGGGTGGGCTGGAGCAGTTCGCCGGCGTGCCGGCCTCGAGCGGGCTCGGCCCTTCGTCCGAGGCGGTCCCAGTCGCCGAGGAGCCCTCCTTCGAACCCGACGAGGGTTTGGCCGCCTATCGGGCGGCGGGCGTGCGGATGCTCATGGCGTGGTCGGCCCCCGGGGCGCTCGATCGCTCCTACCCGATGCCGTGGGGCGAGACAAGCGGGGCGGGGTTGGTGGGCTTCATGGTGATCGAGCAGGTCACCCACGGCTGGGATCTCGGTCGGGCGACCGGTCGACCACCGCCCTACGGCGACGCCTTGGTCGAGCACACCCTGGAGTTGGTCCGCGCTTTCGATGACGAGTCGATCCGCGTGCCGGGGATGTTCGGGCCGATCGTCGACATCGCCCCCGACGCCCCCGCCATCGACCGCCTGGCCGCGTTCCTGGGGCGTCATCCCTTGGCGTGAACGCGCACGCTCGTGTCGATCTCGATGACGTGGATGTGTGGCGGGGCAGCGTCATCGCCGCTTCGGTGTCGGCGGCGTCCACATCGCGCTGAGGGGCAGCCGACGGCACCGGCGTCTGGAGGTTCCAGTCGGCCAACGTTCGGGAGGAGCATGACCACGCGAGGGGACGTCACAGGTGGGGATCATCTCAGCCTGGAGAGTTCGACCCTCGACTTCGAGCAGGCCGACCGCGAACTCCGCAAGCTGGTTGCCGACCTGGCCGAGGCCGCCATGTGCTTCGCCAACAAGTCGAGTGGGCACCTCGTCGTTGGCGTCGCGAATCGGCCAGGGGGTGGACCGCGCTGACGGGCTGCAGCGCCTCGTTGGGGACATCAGCAAGGGGATCTTCGAGCGGCCCAGCCCGGGGTTGATCGTCGACGTCGAGGAGTACCGCCATCCGAATGCGCCCGACGTGCGCCTCGTGGTCGTCGGCGTAACGCCGGGCACGGACGTGTACTCCGTCGGGGGCCGAGTCACATTCAGAATGGGAACCGATTGCCAGGTCCTGAGCCCCGTCTCCCCATTGGCGAACTTCTCATCTCGAGATTGACGCCCTCACGACGCGCGACGGAACTCCTCGTATCTCAGGGCCAGACGCTCTTGGTCGGGGTGCTCATCGTGCGCACGTGGCAAGAGCAGTGCGCCGCCATGGTGAGCCTGGAGCCCGTGGCGCAGCATCGGACCGTCAACTTCCTTCAGGACGTCGGTTCGAATCTCGATCCGGTAGTCGTCAGGGCGGACACCGAGAATGTTCGCATCGAACGCAGCATGGTGGATCTTGCACAGTGAGAGCCCGTTGGCGACGATCGGCTCACCGAGTTCGTGGCGGTCGGGGAGGATGTGCGCAGCATCGAGCAGTTCGAGATGTCGCAGACTGCAGACACCACAGCGCTCACGGTACGCACGAAGGACAGCGCTGCCTGAATGCCGTCTGATGCAGGCGTTGCACGGCGAGTCTCGTCACGTATCGGCGACGAACGTCGTCGACCACCGTGTTCGACAGTGTCGGGCGAAGAAGCTGCACATCTTCGCATGCCACGGTGAAGGTCTGCCTCGCCGGATCGTCGCCCACGATCACAGCCGGCCAGAGCGCGCTGTACTGACCCGTGTCGAGACCATGGAAGTAGATCAGCGGCAACCCATCTCTCATCGCCCGCCGAAGCCCCTCGTTGTCGTACCCACGCGCAGCGCTCGCCTGATACCGATACTCGAGCAGGCCATCGTCACCGATCGAATCCCCATACGGATTCTTCGGACTCGTCGCGATAGAGATCGGAGCTTCGAGCCGCCTTGGCTTCCAGATTCCGGCGGCCCCGATCAGCGAGATCACCTCTCCTTCGAAGACGAAGCCACCGGTCAACGCCGACCACGGCAGAACGTCACCGTGAAGCAACTGCAGCCGCTCCAGAAACTGGAATGCGGCCATACGAACTCGCTGATCGTCGAGGCTCGCCGTCACCAACCCATCATGACTGATGTGGCGCCGCTGCCTCGACGGCCCGGAGCCGCGCTCACGCCTCGGCCCCTGTGCTCTGTTCGCAGCGCAAGGCAGCCGACGGGCTCTCACCTTCTCCTCGTCTTTCCGCAAACTGAGAGATATCATCCAGTTCGTGGATAGAACGCCGACGCCGTCACTTCTGCCGATCTTCCGGTCGCAGCAGCAGGCCGAGCTGCTGGCGCTCGTCCTCGGCGACCCGTCGACCGAGCACAGCCTGGCTGACCTCGCCGAGCGAACCGGGATCCCCTATGCGTCCGTCCACCGCGAGGTTCGAACGCGCCGAGGCTTCTGGCCTGATCACGAGCCGGCTCGTCGGAAGAACACGGCTCATCCGCGCCGACCCGGCCAGCCCGTACTTCAGCGGGCTGTCGGACGTGCTCGTCAAGGCGTTCGGTGTTCCGTGGGTGCTCGGCCAGGCACTCGCCGACGTCGGCAGGATCGACACCGCGTACGTCTACGGGTCCTGGGCGGCAAGGTTCTCCGGCGAGGAGGGCGATCGACCGGTGGGAGACATCGACCTCCTCGTACTTGGAGGACCGGACCGCGACCAGCTGTACGCCGCCGCCAGCTCTGCCGAGCGCCGGCTCGGGCGAGCTGTCCAGGTCACCATCCGATCTACCGACTGGCTGACCGAGGGCAGCGGCACGTTCCACGACACCGTCGCTGGACGCCCGCTGGTGCCGGTGCCGCTGACGACTACTCGAACAGATCCGGAGGATCGGCTGCCAGCAGTCTCCCGACTGCCTCGACGACGGTCCGCGCCGTCGACAACGCCCAAGCCGAGTCCTCGGCGCTGATCTCGGCGCTGGACGGGTCGAAGTACTGGGCCGAATGGCGAGTGCGTCGAAGTCGCTCGAACGTCGGCTTGGCGAGTCCCGGAATCTGCTTCGCGTACTGGGCGCTGATGGCGTCCTCGACGGTCATGTGCGAACCCTCGCCGCCGGTCGCGCGCAGCCCTTGGCAAATGAGCAGCGCCTCGCCGGCCGTCTTCCCATCGATCCGTTCGAGGCGGCCTCGGCCGAGCAGATACTCGATCGTGCTGCGTCCGTCGGTCGGGGTGGCCATGGGCGTCGATATCGTGGAAATGGTTGGGTCGATCGAGTGCCGTCGTCCCCCAGTCGGCCGCCAGGCACTGCCGCGTGCTGCGCGAGCTCCTCGACGCGACTGGCGTGGGCGGCAACCTCGTGAGCGATGCTCATCAACCCATCTGCGATCAGGCGGCCGAGGTGCGCCTGGCGCTCGACTCCAGGCGGCTCGGGCGCGACTATCGTCACCGACGTGACTGTGTTGATCGCGGGTGGTGGAATCGCCGGGCTGACGATGGCGTTGACCTGTCACGAGATTGGTGTCGATGCCACGGTTCTGGAATCCGTCCAGACGGTCGCACCGCTCGGCGTCGGAATCAACCTGCAGCCGAACGCCGTGCGCGAGCTGTTCGATCTTGGATTCGCCGACGACCTCGACCTCATCGGTATCGAAGCCGACGAATGGGCGCTCGTCGGGCGAAGCGGCAACGACGTGTGGTCGGAGCGTCGGGGACGTTCCGCCGGCTACCGGTGGCCCCAGTACTCGGTCCATCGCGGCGAGCTGCAGATGCTGCTGTATCGGGCCGTTGTCGACCGGCTCGGTCCGCACGCGATCCTCACAGGGCACAGAGTGATGGGTTATCGCAACACGTCCGATGGCATCGTGGCCCTGGTCGACACCCACGACGACGATGTCGCCGAGTTCAGCGGTTCGGTCCTCCTGGCCGCGGACGGGCTTCACTCCGAAGTGCGGGCCCAGATGCACCCCGATCAGCCCGACCCACAATGGGGTGGCCAGGTCCTCTGGCGCGGCGCCACGTTTGGTCCACCGATTCGATCAGGCGCCGCCTTTACGCTCGTCGGCACGCTCGACCAACGATTCGTGCACTATCCGATCTCCGCAGTCGATCCCGACACCGGGTTGCAGCTCCAGAACTGGATCGCCGAACTCACCGTCGGCACCGCCGACGGAGCGGCCTCAGCCAGCTGGAACAAGAGGGTCGACGTCGAGATGTTTCTCCCGGCTTTCGCCGACTGGTCGTTCGATTGGCTCGACATCCCGACCCTGGTCCGCAGTACCCCTGAGGTTTGGGAGTATCCCATGGTCGACCGCGATCCCGTCGATCACTGGGTGGACGGGCGGGCGTGCCTGATCGGCGATGCCGCGCACGTGATGTATCCGGTCGGCTCGAATGGCGCGAGCCAGGCCATCGTCGATGCACGCCTGATGGGAGCAGAGTTCGTCGACTCGGGCGTCGGGCCCGTGGCTCTACGATCATTCGAGACGAAGCTCCTCGGGCCGATGTCGGAACTGGTGCTCCGCAATCGCGGGCACGGTCCAATCGGCATCCTTGGAATCGTCGACGAGCGGTGCGGCAGCACGTTCGACAACATCGACGACGTCATCGACCGCAGCGAGGTCGAAGCGTTCATGTCGAACTACAAGGCGGCCGCCGGCTTCGCGATCGAGGCCCTCAACGCCGCGCCACGCACGATCGAACCCGGTTCCACGGTCGGGTCGTGAGTCCGACCCGCCACAGCACGGCGCGGCCGCAACGAAGTCTAACAGGAGCATCGAACCCATGCTGATCGCCTTCCACGGCCTCGACCGCAGCGACGCCAGCGATCTCCGGGCATCGCTCGGCCCTGCACATCGGGAGTTCCACGCTCGGCGCGGCAATCTGCTCGGCGGTCCGCTCCTCGACGCCAAGGGCAACCCCCGCGGATCGCTGATCGTCTTCGAAGCGTCCGACATCACCGAAGCGAGCAGCGCGATGGCAGCCGACCCCTACGTCGTTGGAGGTCTGTTCGAGACGACCTCGATCGCGCAGTTCATTGCGGTGGACTGGCCGACGCCGCTGGCAACCTGACCACGACGCCACGGATGCAGCATCTGCGAGCCGCGGCCGTGTCGTCTCACAGCGGGTAGAGGGTGCGCGGGTTGTCGACCAGAATCTGCGTTCGAGTATCGGCGTCCGGCGCGAAGTCGGCAAGAAGGTCGACAAGATCGCCATCGTCGGGCATCTGGCGCACATTGGGATGGGGTCAATCGGCCCCCACAACACCCGATGTGGGGCCGCAGCGATGAGCGCTCTGGCGTACGGAACGACATCGTCGTATGGCGGGCTCCATCGGCGGTGAGCCGTTCGGCACCTGAGATCTTCACCAGCAACGCTCGTCGTTCATCAGGTCGAGCAACTGTTGAAATGACTCCTGGTGCACTCCCTTGGAGGCATCGACGCGGGCCATGTGATCAATCACGTACGGGGTCGGCATTCGCGCAACAGGTCGGCGTACCGTGGCAGGTCTTTGGCGTCGAAGTGCAACACGATGTGCCATCCGAGCCGGGCCACCCGATCGACGATCCGCCAAAAGACCGGCAACTCGGGGGCCCCGCCAAGGTGCGCCACGAAGTTGAAACGTGTGCCTCGAAGCCCCACTGCATGCAAGTCGGCAAGATCGGCATCGGAGATGTCCTCGTCGATCATCGCCACCCCGGCATAGCGACCACCGCCGCGCCGGATGGCGTCGACCATTGCCGAATCATCGGTGCCGTGGTGGCAGCTGGCCTGAGCGAACACCGCTCGAGAGCACTCCGATGGCATCGTGACAACGATGCGGAATGAACGTCCGCGTCGCCAACGTACCCCCTTGCGTGGGCTCGCTGACCAACGTCAGTCCCGGATCGTGCTTGCCTGCGCGGACGGCGCGACGAATGGCGCGATCGATGCTGAGGTTGGTTGTCATCCGGTGACGGTGTCGAAGTGGCGGAATCGGTTCGCCGAGGAACGACTTGACGGCCTGGTTGACGCGACGAGCCCCGTCGGTACGGCGAGTGCTGGCTGCAATCGAGCTGCTCGTCGAGTCGATCGCCTCGCCCTCTGCCGACGCGCTGCCGTTCGCCGTTTCGAACATCAGAGTCACCGATGTGGTTGCCGCAGCGACTCGCATCGCCGTCGCGGAGATCGGTGGTGAGGTCGACGACTTCGCGCCCTTTTCGATCGGAGCGCTGTACCAAATCTGGCCGACGCAGCCGGAGTTCCAGGCCGATGTGCTCCGGCATCTCGCAGGCCTCGGTGCTGTCGTCTTCCCGTCCGCAGCCACGACGAACGCGCACTTGAGCGAAGGCCTCGGCGGTGAAGATCTCCTTCTGCTGACCATACGCGAATCTCGCCCGCTCCGTCGCCGCCGTGATCGAAGGATTCAGCCTGCATTGGATCCCCGATCCTCAAGCACTGGCGGATCCCGAAGGCGACGAGCAATGGGACCTCGCGACCCGCGCGATCATCGCGGTCATCCACGCATACACCGAGCCAACGGAGGCCGCACATGGGTGAGTCAACACTTCCCGATCCGAAACTGACGTTCATCTTCGAGGCGCGTGTCGACGTCGACACGATGGTGTACGTCGGCGCCGGTGGGCAGGACAAGCTGCTGCTGTACCCCATCACTGGCGGCACGGTGAGCGGACCGAGGCTCAACGGTCGGGTAATGCCCGGCGGCGCCGATTGGGCGACGGCGCGCAGTGAGTCCGTCACCGAGTTGGAGGCCCGCTACCTCGTGCAGGCCGACGACGGCACGGTGATCGACATCGTCAACCGCGGCTTCCATGTCGCATCTGCAGCAGTGATGTCCCGCCTCGACGACGGCGAACAAGTGGCCGAGGAGGAGTACTACTACCGCACCTCGGCGATGTTTCGTACAGACGGCGAGGCGTACCGCTGGCTCACCCACACGGTAGTGATCGGCATGGCGAGGGCAGAGGCCACGCAGGTCTGCATCCGCTTCTTCGCGCTCGCGTAGCGGCGCTGCTACGCCGTTGATGGACTGCCCGTAGCGCTGGCGTGCTGCTTCACCGGAGGTGCCGACCACGGCCCCGATCGATGCCCAGGAGTGTCCGTAGTGCCTGGCCCGCACGACCGCATCGCCGAGTGTGCGTTCTGCATCCGCGCGGGCGAGGAACGCTTCTCGGACGAGACGGAGCTCGGTGGCGTCGTGAACGTCGTCGCCGGGCTCGTGAGCTTCGAATCGGGCGGCGAGTCCATCGGCGTGGTCGAGGATTTCCTGTGCGGTGCGGGGCATGGTGGTCACCTCAGGTACTTGGGTCGGGCGGGCATGGCGTGGACGATGATCGGGCCGTCGATGGTGTCGACGACGCCGATCTCGAGCAGGTTGGCAGCGGGGTCGGCGCCGACGGACATCGTGAATCCGTCAACAGAATGGAGCCACCACACCGCGAACTCGGCCACGGTCGAGTCGGCAGCGGAAGTCGATCGACTCCGCCAACGGCGTTCACCGACGTGCAGCAGCGTCGAGGCTGGGTGGTTACTCCCGCGGTTACTCCCACGGAGCCGACGGGATACTCATCTACCAGGTGCGACGCGACACCAACTCGCCGATGTGCGAATCCCTCCCGTTCCGCCGTAGAGGGTTGAGACATCCAGCGACGCCGCCAATTCTGCTGAGCGCTACCGGGCGGGACGCGGCTACTGCGCCCGTTCGCCGCGCGATGCCAGGCGGACGGTCTGCTCAATGCCGCGCCGAGCGGGTCGCCGGCCGCTTGGCCTGCGCGATCCACCAGAGGATCTGCTTGCGCGCGGACGGAGTGAAGCCGTTCCAATGCTCCCGTGCAGCCTGATCGTGATCGAGTGCGGCGACCAGGTCGTCGGGGACGATCAGCGCTTCGACGCCGTCGAGCATCGTCCACGAACCGTCGGCTCGAGCGGTGTCCACCACCGCTCGGCCGGCCGGCAGCATCGCCCCCTCGGCTTCCAGCCGCGCCACGTGTTCCTTGTTGGTGCGGGCCCACCCGCTGCCCCGACGGCGGCGGGCGAAGTAGAGCATGGTGCGCTCGTCATCGAGCTTCTTCGCCGTGCTGTCGACCCAGCCGACGCGCAAGGCCTCCACGATCTGGTCCTCGTATGACGGAGCCGGCCGACCGGTCGTCCTTCGCCACGTCACCAACCACACCGACGTCTCCGAGAGGTGGTGTTCGGCGAGCCACTCCCGCCATTGCTCGATCGTTTCGATGTGAACGCGGGGTGCGTCGGTCTGGTTCACGACGACAGCATGCCTCCGCGGCAACGGCAGTGCGTGGCCCGCGTTGGCCCTGCCGGCGTCGCCGTGGGTGTCATCGCAGCCTCGGATCGTCCCACCAGGCCAGCACACGCATCGCCCGCAGCGTCGACCAGCGGCTCGCCCCACGCTCCTCCAGCGCGAACCAGTACCGACCCGCGTAGGGCCGGTGCATCGGCCACGTACCGTCGGTTCGTCTCGCCCCACGGACCTCCTCGATGGCCTCTCCGAGGCGCTCGTCGCGGTCGGCCCCGGCGGCACGGAAGTGCTCCAGACCGCGCATGACGTCGAAGTGCCACTGCGGCGGGAACGGGAACCGGCCGAACGCCCGATCGACCATCTCCCCGTTCCGATGCGACCGGTAGAGGTGGTGCTCCAGGAAGAACTGCCGACCCGCCACCATCACCGTCGGTTCCCGGATCGATTTGGCGAGGGTGAGCCCGTCGCCGTACCAGTGCGCACCGTCCCACAGCTGCCGACACCCGGCGAGAGCCCGAGCGTCGCCGCGCCCCAGACCGAGACGTTCCAGCAGCAGCAGGGTGTAGGTGGTCGAGGTCCACTTCGGGCTGTACAGGGCGCCGGCCCAGCGCCCGTCCGGATCCTGCGCGGTGAGGAGCTGCGCGCCCCACCCCTCGGTGGCCACACGGGCACGCTCGACCGCCACACGTTCCTCCGGCATGCCGAGCAGATCCCTCATCACCTGCCATCGCACCGACGGATCACCGGCCAACAGCCAGTCGATGATCACCGACTCGTCGGCGACCTCTCCGTCGGATCTACGACTTCGGCTGGTGGGTGAGTGCATCGAGACGCTGGCGATAGTCGTCGGGGTCGATCTCGCCGCGGGCGAGACGGTCGGCGAGCACCTCCTGCGGTGTCTGTCTCGGTGGCGCCGCGGCGGTCGGTGCGGGTGCGTGCGGGTGCAGGTGGCGGTTGCCCTGGCGAACGAGGGTGAGGGCCACCCAGACGAGTCCGCCCCACAGGACGATCATCATGATGGCCATCAGCCACCAGGCGCCGTCGCCCCAGCCGTGGTTCCAGTCTCTGTGGTGCACGGTCCGCTCCTGTCCCTCGTCGTGATCGGTACCGCGGACCGTACCCGTTCTTGGCGACGCGCCGAGCCGCGGTGAGAAGGCCGACTGCCTCAGCCGGCGGCGGCCTCGATGAACGGCGGCGGATCGCCGCCGCCGCCGGCGTCGACCGCCGCGCCGGTGACGTAGGCGGCGAGGGGCGAGGCGAGGTAGAGGCAGATGTCGCCGATGTCGGCGGGTGTGGCGAGCCGCCCGAGGGGGATGGTCGCCGCGACACGGGCCACGGCCTCGTCGTCGCCGTAGAACTGACGGGCCGCCTCGGTGAGCACCTGGCCGGCGATCACCGCGTTCGCCCGGACCTTCGGCGCCCACTCGTGGGCGATCGTCCTGGTGAAGTTGACCAACCCCGCCTTGGCCGCACCGTAGGCCGCGGCCTGGGGCGAGTGGCGCAGGGCGCAGACGCTGGCGATGTTGACGATCGACCCGCCCTCCGGTTGGGTCTGCATGTGGTGGTAGGCCCGCTGCGAGCAGTACATCGCCGAGAGCAGGTTGAGGGCGACGATCCGCTCGGTGAACCGCGCCGACGCCGTGGCCGTATCGGCCGGAGGCGCCCCTCCGGCGTTGTTGACGAGCACGTCGAGCCGCCCGTGGCGGTCGACGACAGCGTCGATCGTGGCCGCCGCGGCGGCGCCGTCGCGCAGGTCGGCGGCGAGGAAGACCCAGCCCGGGGGGAGGTCGTCGACGGCGGAGCGGGCGCACACGGCGATCGTCGCCCCGGCGTCGGCGAAGCGCTCGGCGATGCCTCGCCCCACCCCCTTTGTGCCGCCGGTGACCAGCACGATCCGGTCGGAGTAGTCGATCTCGATCGCCATCGTTCCCGACGATAGCGATCGCCGGCGGTACGGTCGGGTCCGTGACCGCCGCTCAGCCGACCCCGTCCCCCGGACCGCTCGCCGGGCTGCTCGTCGCCGACTTCTCCCGCGTGCTCGCCGGGCCGTACGCGGCGATGACGCTCGGCGACCTGGGTGCCGACATCGTCAAGGTCGAACGCCCGGGGGTGGGCGACGACACCCGCGCCTGGAGCCCGCCCGAGCGCGACGGGACGAGCACCTACTACCTGGGCCTCAACCGCAACAAGCGTTCGATCACCCTCGACCTCACCGACCCCGCCGAACAGGTGCTCGCCCGTCGGCTGGCCGCCCGGGCCGACGTGTTCGTCGAGAACTTCAAGCCCGGCACCCTCGAGCGCTACGGCCTCGGGTACGGCGATCTCCACCCGGCCAACCCGGGCCTGGTCTACTGCTCGATCACCGGGTTCGGCGAGACGCCGGAGGCTGTCGACCTGCCCGGCTACGACCTGCTCGTCCAGGCGGCCAGCGGGCTGATGAGCATCACCGGCGAGCCCGACGGCCCCCCGCTGAAGGTCGGGGTGGCGCTCGTCGATCACATCTGTGCCCTGCAGGCGACGATCGGCGTGCTCGCCGCCCTCCACCACCGCGCCCGTACCGGCGAGGGCCAGCGGGTTTCGGTGTCGTTGCTCGGGGCGGCGCTGGCCGCGCTGCTCAACCAGGCGTCCGGCTTCCTCGGGGCGGGGGTCGTGCCCGGTCGGCTGGGCAACCGCCACCCGTCGATCGCCCCCTACCAGACCTTCCCGACCGCCGACGGCCACCTGGTGATCGCCTGCGGGAACGATCGCCAGTTCGCCGCCGTGTGCCGCGTGCTCGACCTCGAGGGGGTCGCCGACGACGAACGGTTCGCCACCAACGCCGGGCGGATCCGCCACGTCGACGAGCTCGACGGTCTGCTCTCGGGCCGGCTGGTCACCGCGGTCCGGGACCACTGGGTCGACGCCCTCACGGCCGCGGGGGTGCCGGCCGGGCCGATCAACGACGTGTCCCAGGCGTTCGCCTTCGCCGGGCGGATCGGGATGGATGCCGTCGTCGAGACGCCGGGCCGGTCGGGCCGGTCGGTGGCGACCGTGGCCAGCCCGATCGGGCTGTCGGCGACACCGGCGACGGTGCGGCTCGCTCCCCCCGGCCTCGGCGAGCACGACGCCGAGTTGCGGGCGTGGTTGACCGGCGACTGATTCGGCCGCGTCCGGCGCCGTTCCGCGCCGGCGTGGTTGCCAACCCGGGCCGGCGGGCCGGCGGGGCCGAGTACTCGGACTACTCGATCTCCGTCGCCGCGCCGGCGAACTGGGCGTTGTACAGCGCCCGGTAGGCGCCGCCCCGGGCGAGCAGTTCGTCGTGGCTGCCCTGCTCGACGATCCGCCCGGCGGCCATCACGACGATCGTGTCGGCGTCGCGGATCGTCGACAGCCGGTGGGCGATGACGAAGCTGGTCCGATCCGACCGCAGCGCGTTCATCGCCCGCTGGATCAACACCTCGGTGCGGGTGTCGACCGAGCTGGTCGCCTCGTCGAGGATCAGGATCGCCGGGTCGGCGAGGAACGCCCGGGCGATCGTCAGCAGCTGCTTCTCGCCGGCGCTCACGCTGGCGCCCTCGTCGTCGAGCACCGTGTCGTAGCCGTGGGGGAGCGAGTGCACGAAGCGGTCGACGTAGGTCGCCCGGGCCGCGGCGAGGATCTGCTCGTCGGTGGCATCGAGGTTGCCGTAGGCGATGTTCTCGCGGATCGTGCCGCCGAACAGCCAGGCATCCTGCAGCACCATGCCGATGGCGGCGCGCAGCTCGCGCCGGGGCATCGTCGTGATGTCGCGGCCGTCGAGCGTGATCCGCCCGCCGTCGAGCTCGTAGAAGCGCATGATCAGGTTGACGAGCGTGGTCTTGCCGGCGCCGGTCGCCCCGACGATCGCCACGGTGCGACCCGGTTCGGCGACGAGCGACAGGTCCTCGATCAGCGGGACGGCGGGGTCGTACGAGAAGGTCACGTGCTCGAACTCCACCCGTCCGCGGGAGTCGACGGCGGGGGCCCCGGCCTGCTCCGGTGACTGTTCCGGTGCGTCGAGGAACTCGAACACCCGCTCCGCCGAGGCGATCCCGGACTGCAGGACGTTGATCATCGAGGCGAACTGGCTGAGCGGGGCGCTGAAGTTGCGCGAGTACTGGATGAACGCCTGCACGTCACCGACGCTGAGGCGGCCCGACGACACCCGCAGCCCGCCGATCACGGCGATCGCCACGAAGTTCAGGTTCCCGAGGAAGACCATCGCCGGTTGGATCGTGCCGGAGAGGAACTGTGCTGCGAACCCGGCCTGGAAGAGCTCCTCGTTGGTGACCCGGAAGCGTTCCTCGGCGATCTGCTGGTGCCCGAACACCTTGACGACGTCGTGCCCCGAGAACGTCTCCTCGATCTGGGCGTTGAGCGCCCCGGTGTGCTTCCACTGGGCCATGAAGCGTTCCCTCGACCGCCTGACGATCTGCTTGACCATCAGCAGCGAGAGCGGGATCGTCACCACGGCGATCAAGGCCAGCAGCCGGGAGATGCTGATCATCATCGCCAGCACGCCGACGACGCTGAGGATCGAGGTGAGCATCTGGCTGAGGGTCTGCTGCAGGCTCTGGGCCACGTTGTCGATGTCGTTGGTCACCCGGCTGAGCAGGTCGCCACGCGGCTGGCGATCGACCCAGCCGAGCGGCAGGCGGTGGAGCTTGTCCTCCACGTCGGAGCGCAGGCGGTGCATCGTGCGCTGCACGATCCCGGCGAGCAGGTACGACTGCAGGTACGACAGCGCGGAGGCTGCGGCGTAGATCACCGCCACGACGACCAGCAGGCGGTGGAGGCCGGTGAAGTCGATCGCCGTCCCGGCGCGCAGGCTGCGGAAGATCACGTCGGTCGCCCGGCCGAGGACCTTCGGCCCGACCACCGTCAGTCCGACGCTGGTGACGGCGAGGGCCACGACGGCGACGACCCGCCGCCGATCGGGGCCGAGGCGGCGGATCAGGCGCCGGACGGCGGTGCCGAAGTCCTTGGAGCGTTCGGCGGGCATGCCGGCCGATGCCCATCGGCCGACCGGCCCGGAGCCACGCAGTTCGGCCGCGGCCGACCTGCCGACCTCCGCCGCGTCGGTGCCGGGACGTGTGGGCCGAGTGCTCATCGCCCGGCCGCCACGGAGTGCTGGGAGGCGACGATCTCGGCATAGGTGGGGCAGCTGGCCAGCAGGGCGTCGTGGGTGCCGAGTCCGACCACCGAGCCGTCCTCGACGACGAGGATCTGATCGGCGCCGGCGATGGTCGACACCCGCTGGGCGACGACGATCACCGTGGACTCGGCGGTGAACGGCACCAGCGCGGCGCGCAGCCGGGCATCGGTGGCGAGATCGAGCGCCGAGAAGGAATCGTCGAACAGATAGATCTCCGGCTTGCGGATCAGCGCCCGGGCGATGGCCAGCCGCTGGCGCTGGCCGCCCGAGACGTTCGATCCCCCCTGGGTGATGCGGGCCTCCAGTCCACCGTCCATCGCCCGTACGAAGTCCTCCGCCTGGGCGGTCCGCAGCGCCTCCCACACCTCCTCGTCGGTGGCATCGGGTCGGCCGTAGCGCAGGTTGCCGGCGACGGTCCCCGAGAACAGGTACGGCCTCTGGGGCACCAGCCCGATCCGGCTCCACAGCGCCTCGGGGGCCAGGTCGCGCACGTCGACCCCGTCGATCAGCACCGCCCCCTCGGTGGCGTCGGCGAGACGGGCGATCAGGTTGACGAGGGTCGTCTTGCCCGAACCCGTACTGCCGACGATGGCGGTCGTCTGTCCGGCGATCGACGTGAACGAGATGCCGTCGAGCACGGCGGCCTCGGCGCCCGGGTACTGGAACCCGACGTTGCGCACCTCGACCGATCCCCGGCCGGTGACCTCGTGGACCGGGTTCGAGGCGATCACGACCGACGACGGGGTCGCCAGGACCTCCTCGATGCGCTCGGCGCACACCGCCGCGCGGGGGATCAGCACGGCCAGGAAGCTGGCCATCATCACCGACATCAGGATCAGGGCGAGGTAGCTGAGGAAGGCGACGAGTGCGCCGATCCTCAGCTGCCCGCGGTCGATGCGGTCGGCGCCGATCCACAGCACGGCGACGCTCGACACGTTGAGCACGAGCACGACGATCGGGAAGAAGAACGATTGCAGCCGCCCGGCACGCAGGGCCGTCTCCGAGAGCTCCGCGTTGACGTCCCCGAAGCGTGCCGTCTCGTGGGGCTCGCGGACGAAGGCACGCACGACGCGCATCCCCGTGATCTGCTCGCGCAACGTCCGGTTGATCGCGTCGATGCGCTCCTGCATCACCCGGAACTGCGGCACCATCCGGGTGATGACCAGGGCGATGGCGGCGATGAGCAGGGGGACGGCGACGACCAGCACCCACGACAGACCGGTGTCCTCACGGAGCGCCATGATCACCCCGCCGACGATCGTCATCGGGGCGGCGATCAGCATCGTGCACGTCATCTGGACCATCATCTGGACCTGCGTGACGTCGTTGGTGATCCGGGTGATCAGCGACGGCGCGCCGAACTGGCCCACCTCACGGGCCGAGAAGTCGGTGACGGTGTGGAAGAGCCCGCTGCGCACGTCGCGGCCGAACCCCATCGCCGCCTTCGACCCGAAGTACACCGCGGCGACGGCGAAACCGATCTGGGCGAGCGTCACCACCAGCATCAACCCGCCCTTCGACCAGATGTAGCCGGTGTCGCCGCGGGCGACGCCCCGGTCGATGATGTCGGCGTTGAGGCTCGGCAGATACAGCGAGGCGACCGTCTGGACGAGCTGCAGGGCCATCACGGCGACGAGGATCCTGCGGTACGGGTGGAGGTGGCGCCGGAGCAGCTTCAGCAGCACGTCATGCGCCCGTGCCGGTGGGGAGCGGGCTCGTCCACGTCATCTCCCGGCACGTTACAGCGGCACCCGTGTTTGCCCCCCAGGGTGCCGACCCGCAAGCGGCGGAACTCTGACGCACCACCTCGGTACTGTCGGTGGGGATGAAGACGCGCTGGCCGATCGAGGAGGTGGAGGCGCTGGCGGCCGGGGCGCGGGCACTGTCGGCCGCCCGCCTGGCGGCCGTCCCGGCCAAGTGGTCGGCCACCGGGTGCGACGCCGAAGCCGTCTGGGGCCTGTTCGTCGGCACGCCGGGCGAGCCGTACCAGACGGCAGTCGAGCTCGGCTCGGCCGCGCCACGCTGCTCGTGCCCGAGCCGCAGGTACCCGTGCAAGCATGCCGTCGCCCTGCTGCTGCTGTGGGCCGGCGGGCATGTGGCCGAGGGCCCGGGCCGCCCGGCATTCGCCGCCGAATGGATGGCCCGCCGCGCCCGGGCCACTGCTGCGGCCGCCGCCCGCGAGGCCGACGCCGACCCCGCCGAGGCGGTACCCCGGCGCCCCCGGGCCGCCGGGCGCGCCGACACCGTGCCGTTCGAGGCCCCACCACCCGATCCGGCACGCGACAGGCGGGCCGCGGAGCGTATGGCCCGGATGATGGGCGGGCTGGTGGAGTTCGAGAAGTGGCTGGGGGACTGCCTGCGCGGCGGGCTGACCGCGCCGGTGCTGGCCTCGTACCGCCACTGGGACCAGGCCGCGGCCCGGCTCGTCGACGCCCAGGCGCCCTCGCTGGCCAATCGTGTCCGGCGGGTCGGATCGTTGGTCGGGGTCGGTCCGGCGTGGCACGAGCGGGTGTTGGGCGAGCTGGCGATGATGTCGCTGCTCTCGTCGGCCGGTCGGCGCCTCGCCCAGCTCGAGCCCGACCTGGCCGATTCGGTGCGGGCGGCGCTGGGGTGGACCGTGCGCCAGGCCGATGTGCTTGCCGCCGCGCCCGAGTCCGGTGAGTGGGAGGTGCTCGGCCGCGGCGACGTGCTCGAGGACCGCATCGTCGTCCGCCGTACGTGGCTGCGGGAGTCGGCTCCGAGCCGACGCTGGGCGCTGGTCCTCTCGTTCGCCGCCTACGGCCAGAGCCTCGCCGACACCCCGCTGCCCGGCGACCGTCTGCACGCCGACCTCCACCGCTACCCGGGTCGCGGCGAACTGCGCTGCCTGATCGGCGACGTCGCCGAGCACCGGCCCGGCCACCACGCCCTGCCGGCGACGACGTCGCTCGCCGGCGCCTGCGACGAGATCGGCGGAGCGCTCGCCGGCGTGCCGTGGCTGGAGCGCTGGCCGGTGTGCGTGCACGCCGCGCCGACCTTCGCCGACGGGCGCTACGTGCTCGGCGACCACACCGGCTCGCTGTCGATCGCCGGCCCGGCGAGCCCGGTCACCCTCGTCGCCGCGACCGGCGGGCGCCCCGCCCCGACGGTCTGCGAGTGGACGCCCGACGGGCTCGTGCCGCTCGCCGTCCACGCCGACGGCCGCCTCGTCGACCTCGGCCCCCGCGGCGGCTTCCACGAACGCCGGTGGTCCCTCCCGGAGCGCTGAACACACCGACTCCGGATACATGCCGCGCTGGGCTCAGTGTTTGAATTCGATCTCGGTGAGGTCAATTAATTACTCTAAGTACTATTCATGAGGCACGGATCTCCCCGTGGGTGAATTCGAGAGCCGACAGTGGGTAAATAGCTCATTCTGCTCATTTCGATCGCCTCTCAGAGCGTTCAGACTCTCGTCGGTCGCCGAAATCTGCGAGCGGCCTCAACTCGAGGAGTCATCAATGGGACGATCGTCGAACATACGCCGCGTGGGGCGTCGTCTACGGGGAGGGCCGGTTCTCGCTGTCGCAGTCCTGGCGGTCGCCGTCCTGCCCGGACTGGCGAGCGCCGACGACATCGTCGACACCGTTGACGGTTCGGTCGATTCCAACCGCGAGAACGTGACCATCACCGCCGGCGGTAGCACCTCCGTCGGCTTCTTCGTCAATGCCAACACCGGGGGCGGCGATGCGGCCGGGTGCAACGCGACCAGCGGATCTCCGGCCGTGGTCACCATCTCCCCGCCGGTCGAAATCACAGCGACTCCGTCGACTCTGTCGTTCTCGTCGTGTGGTACGACGTTGAGCTCGTCGTTCTCGTCGACGGCCCTCGGTCAGACCAACGTCGACAACTTCAGCGTCGCCGGCGGCATCGCGGGCAGCTCATGGGTCACGAACACCGCGAGGTTCATCCTCAACGTGAACCCTCGGCCGGTGGCAGCGCTCGGCGCCACGGCGACGGGAACCAGCTCGATCGGCCTGTCCTGGACCGCATCTCCCGACGCCGCCAGCATCAGCAGCTACGAGATCACCCGGTCGCCGGCATTCGCCACGACGCCGCAGTTGGCAGCCGCGGCCGCTGTGTCGTTCGGCGACTCGGGCCTGACACCCGATACCGAGTACTGCTACACGGTGGTCGCCCTCTACAACCCCGGAGGCGGTTTCCGGAGCGAGACGCGAACGGCGTGTGCGAGGACGCGAGCCCTCGATACCACCGCGCCGACCATCGGCTATGAGCTCGACCCACCCGCTCCCGACGGCGCCGCTGGCTGGTACGTCGGCGATGTCACGCTGACCTGGACGGTGACGGATCCGCAGAGCCCGTACACGACGACCGGATGCGTCGACCAGCAGATCACCTCCGACCAGGCGAACACGACGTACTCGTGCTCGGCGACGAGTGCCGGCGGGAGCGCCGGGCCCGTGACGGTTTCGATCAAGCGTGACGCCACCGCCCCGACGATCTCGGCTTCCCTCGATCCCGATTCGGGTGGCGGCTGGAACACGACGAATGTCGCCGTGACCTATGTCTGCGACGACGAGCTCTCGGGTGTCGCTTCGTGCGGGCCGGATCAGACGCTGTCCAGCGAGGGCGACGCAGTCCCCTACGGCGGCACCGCGGTCGACGTGGCCGGCAACGACGCATCGGTCACGGGTTCGGTCAAGATCGACAAGAGCGCTCCGACGATCTCGGCAGTGCTGTCGCCCGACGCCAACGTCAACGGCTGGCACAAGGGTGACGTCCATGTCGACTACAGCTGCGCCGACACGGTGTCGGGTGTCGCCTCCTGCGGGCCCGACGACGACCTGACCGGTGAGGGCAGCGCCGTCGGGTACTCGGGCACGGCCGTCGATGTCGCCGGTCTCAGCACCACCCTGTCGGGCACGGTCAAGATCGACAGGACCGCCCCGACGATCTCGGCATCGCTGCCCGCCCCGAACGTCGCGGGCTGGTACAAGGCGAACGTTGTCGTCGACTACGGGTGCGCCGACGCGTTGTCCGGGGTCGCCTCCTGTGGACCGGATCAGACGCTGTCGACCGAGGGCGACGCCGTGGGCTACTCCGGCATCGCCGTCGACAACGCCGGCAACGAGAGCGGACCGGCCTCCGGAACCGTGAGGATCGACAGGACGTCTCCCGCGAATGCAGTCACGGGAGTGGCGAACGGAAGCACCTACGTGCTCGGCAGCGTGCCGAGCGCAGGCTGTTCGACGACCGACGGTCTCTCCGGGGTGTCGACCTCGGCTTCCCTGAGCGTCTCCCCCGGGTCCGTCGGGTCGATCACGGCCACCTGCTCGGGCGGCTCCGACGTTGCCGGGAACCTGGCGACGACGGCGAGCGCGACCTACACCGTCATCTACGCCTGGGACGGCTTCCGTCAGCCGGTGGACAACCTGCCGGCGCTGAACGTCGTCAAGGCCGGCAGCGCCGTGCCGGTCAAGTTCAGCCTCGGAGGGAACCAGGGTCTCGCCATCATGGCGGCCGGATTCCCCACCTCGAAGTCCGTCGAGTGTGGCTTGACGGCGGCCGAGGACGTCGTCGAGGTCACCGTGACGGCGGGGAGCAGCAGCTTGTCCTACGACGCCGCGGCAGATCAGTACAACTACGTGTGGAAGACGGACAAGTTGTGGGCCGGCACGTGCCGGACGCTCACGGTGAAGCTGATCGACGGCACGATCCATCAGGCCAACTTCAGGCTCACGAAGTGATCGCCTAGCGACGATCGCCGTTCGAGCGCAAGGGGCACGCCCTACGGGGCGTGCCCCTTGCGCGTCCGGACCGCGGTGCCGGCGAACCCTGGCGCACCGTGTCGTTACTGTCGGTCCCATGACGGCGTCAGGGGCGCACGAGATGGAGCGGGTGCAGGTCGGCGACGGGCCGCGTCCCGGGGCGGCGCCGGCGGACGGCGACTCGTGGTCGCTGGCCGATCTCTGGCGTCGGGTGGCGAGCGTGGCGCTGCTCGGGGCCGATCGTCGACCGGTGCCCCCGGTGCCGGCCGGCCCGATCGGTGATCTGCTCGGCGGGCGCCGTCCGGCGGACGGGGCCGAGGCACTCGCCGAACTGGCGGCCGCGCTCACGGTGGTGCGACGCGCCGGCATGCGCCCCGGGCCGATCCAACCGCTCCTGGTGCCGCCCGCGGTCGACCCGCGCCCGACGTGCCCGCAGGCTGCCGTCGAGCGGGTCACCCACCTCGTCGACGAATGGCCCGAGCTCGTCGACGAATGGCTCGGGCTGGTCCGGCGGGGAGGGTGGCGGCTGCCCGGCGACGTCACCGTCTGGCTCCTCACCCGGTTCCGTGCCGACCCGGCCCGACGAGCAGCCGTCGTCGCCCTGAGTGGCGATCTCGCCGACTGGCTGATCGGGTTGTTCCCGGCCCTCGCCGTGCGCGGCGACCGGCGGCCCGCCGATCGCCCCGAGTCGGTGCCGATCGGCCGCGCGACGGGGCTCGATCCGGCGACCATCGCCGCTGGTCTCGAATCCGGGGCGCTGTCGACCCGGCACCGGACCATGCTCGTCCACACGATCGCCGGCTGCGACCCCGCCCAGTTGGCCCCCGTGGCCGAGGCGCTCAAACGGGCCGGGGTGAACCCCGACACGATGGGCCTCGCCCTGTCGCTCGCCGACCTGGCCCGCACCCGCCACGAGATGATCACGGAGCTCG
>CAWHEG010000018.1:0-14159 GCA_963828405.1 uncultured Actinomycetes bacterium
GCGGCCGGCCTCCCGCGCCACCCGCTCCAGTCGGTCCCGGTAGGTCCTGCCACCAAGACGGGTCGCCAGGCGCCATGTTGTCGTTGTCGGCACGGAGCCCGGCGGCGCCGTCGATGAGCTCCCGGACGATGTCGGCGTGCCCGACGTGCCGGTTGGTCTCGGCGATCATGTGCACCAGGATCTGTGCAGCGTCGCGTCTCGTGCGCCGGCGGCCACCGCGGCACCTGGCCGAGCGCGTTGAGCTCCAGCGCGTCGATGGGGCGTCGGAGTGGGCCCACGCCCGCTGGTACAGGCCGACGATCTGTCGCGTGACTCGTCGGCGGTGGCCCACATATCGGCGTTCGGCTCGGCGCCATCCTCGAACCACGGCAGCGGCTCGGGGAACGGCCGGTCGAAGTTGCGCCGAAGTACCCCTGCTCGACGCGGCGAGGTGCTTGACCAATCCGAGCAGGTTCGTGCCGGTGGGCATCATCGGGCGGCGGACGTCGTAGTCGGACAGCCCGTCGAGCTTCCAGAGCAGTGCCTCCCGCCAGCCCTCAGGTAGCGATGGAGGTCAGCCTTCGGATTCGGCCTGTCCATGCCTGAGAGCATGCCATCCGCGGGTGGGCCCTCGCCGGCCTGCCGAGGTCGGAGGCTCCCGAGCACCGCAGCCAGTCCCACTTCCTCGGCGGAGGCGCGCGGGCGGGCTGTGCGGGGTGCGGATCGCATCGCCCGCTGCGGCCCGCGGATCTGGCTCGTCAACCCGGACGTGTAACCGTCGAGCAGCTGGAAACCGCCTCCCGGGCCGCGGGTGGCGTAGACGGGCACACCGGCACCGGACAGCGCCTCGATGTCGCGGAGTACGGTCCGTTCGCTCACTTCGAGCTCGACGGCGAGTTGGGCCGCGGTCAACCGCCCGCGTCGTTGCAGGGCGAGCATCAAGGTGATCAGTCGGCCGGCCCGCATGGTTCCAGTCTGCCGGCCTGGCGTATTCATGACAAGAGATGTCAGCCTTTGATCTCTACAGTGACGGTGACAACGTCGAGGAGGGTGGTCGATGGGAATGATTGAGGTCGAGGGAGCAGGCACGCCGGACGATCCGTGGATCCTGACCGCGCCGCCGGGCAAGTCCGAGTTTGAGGCCTTCGAGACCCCGGCGCCGACCCGCCAGCGCTCGTGGTCCAGGTCGGTGCAACGAGACTGCGCTCCACCTGCGGTGCATCGACGACCTGCACGAGATGCTCCGAGACCCCATGGTGACTGGATGCGCGCTCCGGGGAACGCCGACGAGCGGGAAACCCGCCGCTGCCGGTGCCCGTCGAGGCTTGGGGTCGCTCGGCTGGACAACCCGGTGGGTGGCTGGTACGGGTTGAAGAAGGGCCTCCCGCGGCCGGTTCGGCAACTACGTTTCCCCGGTGTGCGAAGCCCTCGGTTTGGCCGAGGTCGAGCGCAACGGCGTAGCAACCGGATGCGAGCCCTCTGACGGTGAGCGACGGGCCCAACGGCTCTGTCGGACGGCGGAGCAGCTCGGTGTACTGGGGTCATGACCGCTCCCTCCGTCGACGAGTTGCACTTCCTGCGCGAGGCCGTGCGGGCGACCGACTGCCTCATCGCCGGCATCCCCAGGACGCACTGGCGGACGCCGACCGTCTGCGAGGACATGGACGTCGGCCGTCTGGTCGCCCACCTGGCGGGTGGGCTGGAGCAGTTCGCCGGCGTGCCGGCTTCGAGCGGGCTCGGCCCTTCCTCCGAGGCGGCACCCGTTGCCGAGGAGCCATCGTTCGAGCCCGACGAGGGCCTGGCCGCCTATAGGGCGGCGGGCGTGCGGATGCTGATGGCGTGGTCGGCCCCCGGGGTGCTCGATCGCTCCTACCCGATGCCGTGGGGCGAGACGCCGGGCTCGGCGTTGGTGGGCTTCATGGTGATCGAGCAGGTCACCCACGGATGGGATCTCGGCAGGGCCACCGGTCGACCGGCGCCATTCGGCGACGCGTTGGTCGAGCACACCTTGGAGTTGGCGCAGGGGTTCGACGACGAATCGATTCGGGTGCCCGGGATGTTCGGGCCGATCGTCGACATCGCCCCGGATGCGCCGGCCATCGACCGTCTCGCCGTGTTCCTCGGCCGACAACCGTAGGGCGCAGCGGAAGGCGAACCGAGCGGTGGCGCAGCGGGCCACCATCCGGTGCGGAACCCCTCCCGTTCCGCCGTAGAGGGTTGGGACATCCAGCGACGCCGCCAATTCTGCTGAGCGCTACCGCGGGCGGGACGCGGCTACTGCGCCCGTTCGCCGCGCGATGCCAGGCGGACGGTCTGCTCAATGCGCGCCGAGCGGGTCGCCGGCCGCTTGGCCTGCGCGATCCACCAGAGGATCTGCTTGCGCGCGGACGGAGTGAAGCGGTTCCAGTGCTCCCGTGCAGCCTGATCGTGATCGAGTGCGGCGACCAGGTCGTCGGGGACGATCAGCGCTTCGACGCCGTCGAGCATCGTCCACGAACCGTCGGCTCGAGCGGTGTCCACCACCGCTGCGGCCAGGCGGCGTCGCCCCCTCGGCTTCCAGCCACGCCACGCGTTCCTTGTTGGTGCGGGCCCACCCGCTGCCCCGACGGCGGCGGGCGAAGTCGAGCGGGGTTAGCTGGTGCATGGAGCTGCTTCGCCGTGCTGTCGACCCAGCCGACGCGCAAGGCCTCCACGATCTGGTCCTCGTATGACGGAGCCGGCCGACCGGTCGTCCTTCGCCACGTCACCAACCACACCGACGTCTCCGAGAGGTGGTGTTCGGCGAGCCACTCCCGCCATTGCTCGATCGTTTCGATGTGAACGCGGGGTGCGTCGGTCTGGTTCACGACGACAGCATGCCTCCGCGGCAACGGCAGTGCGTGGCCCACGTTGGCCCTGCCGGCGTCGCCGTGGGTGTCATCGCAGCCTCGGATCGTCCCACCAGGCCGGCGCACGCATCGCCCGCAGCGTCGACCAGCGGCTCGCCCCACGCTCCTCCAGCACAAACCAGTACCAACCGCGTAGGGCCGGTGCATCGGCCACGTACCGTCGGTTCGTCTCGCCCCACGGACCTCCTCGATGGCCTCTCCGAGGCGCTCGTAGCGGTCGGCCCCGGCGGCACGGAAGTGCTCCAGACCGCGTGACGTCGAAGTGCCACTGCGGCGGGAACGGGAATTGGCCGAACGCCCGATCGACCATCTCCCCGTTCCGATGCGACCGGTAGAGGTGGTGCTCCAGGAAGAACTGCCGACCCGCCACCATCACCGTCGGTTCCCGATGATTGGCGAGGGTGAGCCCGTCGCCGTACCAGTGCGCACCGTCCCACAGCTGCCGACACCCGGCGAGAGCCCGAGCGTCGCCACGCCCCAGACCGAGACGTTCCAGCAGCAGCAGGGTGTAGGTGGTCGAGGTCCACTTCGGGCTGTACAGGGCGCCGGCCCAGCGCCCGTCCGGATCCTGCACGGTGAGGAGCTCCGCGCCCCACCCCTCGGTGGCCACACGGGCACGCTCGACCGCCACACGTTCCTCCGGCATGCCGAGCAGATCCCTCATCACCTGCCATCGCACCGACGGATCACCGGCCAACAGCCAGTCGATGATCACCGACTCGTCGGCGACCTCTCCGTCGGATCTACGACTTCGGCTGGTGGGTGAGTGCATCGAGACGCTGGCGATAGTCGTCGGGGTCGATCTCGCCGCGGGCGCGACGGTCGGCGAGCACCTCCTGCGGTGTCTGTCTCGGTGGCGCCACGGCGGTCGGTGCGGGTGCGTGCGGGTGCAGGTGGCGGTTGCCCTGGCGAACGAGGGTGAGGGCCACCCAGACGAGTCCGCCCCACAGGACGATCATCATGATGGCCATCAGCCACCAGGCGCCGTCGCCCCAGCCGTGGTTCCAGTCTCTGTGGTGCACGGTCCGCTCCTGTCCCTCGTCGTGATCGGTACCGCGGACCGTACCCGTTCCCGGCGACGCACCGAGCCGCGGTGAGAAGGCCGACTGCCTCAGCCGGCGGCGGCCTCGATGAACGGCGGCGGATCGCCGCCGCCGCCGGCGTCGACCGCCGCGCCGGTGACGTAGGCGGCGAGGGGCGAGGCGAGGTAGAGGCAGATGTCGCCGATGTCGGCGGGTGTGGCGAGCCGCCCGAGGGGGATGGTCGCCGCGACACGGGCCACGGCCTCGTCGTCGCCGTAGAACTGACGGGCCGCCTCGGTGAGCACCTGGCCGGCGATCACCGCGTTCGCCCGGACCTTCGGCGCCCACTCGTGGGCGATCGTCCTGGTGAAGTTCGCCAACCCCGCCTTGGCCACGCCGTAGGCCGCGGCCTGGGGCGAGTGGCGCAGGGCGCAGACGCTGGCGATGTTGACGATCGACCCGCCCTCCGGTTGGGTCTGCATGTGGTGGTAGGCCCGCTGCGAGCAGTACATCGCCGAGAGCAGGTTGAGGGCGACGATCCGCTCGGTGAACCGCGCCGACGCCGTGGCCGTATCGGCCGGAGGCGCCCCTCCGGCGTTGTTGACGAGCACGTCGAGCCGCCCGTGGCGGTCGACGACAGCGTCGATCGTGGCCGCCGCGGCGGCGCCGTCGCGCAGGTCGGCGGCGAGGAAGACCCAGCCCGGGGGGAGGTCGTCGACGGCGGAGCGGGCGCACACGGCGATCGTCGCCCCGGCGTCGGCGAAGCGCTCGGCGATGCCTCGCCCCACCCCCTTTGTGCCGCCGGTGACCAGCACGATCCGGTCGGAGTAGTCGATCTCGATCGCCATCGTTCCCGACGATAGCGATCGCCGGCGGTACGGTCGGGTCCGTGACCGCCGCTCAGCCGACCCCGTCCCCCGGACCGCTCGCCGGGCTGCTCGTCGCCGACTTCTCCCGCGTGCTCGCCGGGCCGTACGCGGCGATGACGCTCGGCGACCTGGGTGCCGACATCGTCAAGGTCGAACGCCCGGGGGTGGGCGACGACGCCCGCGCCTGGAGCCCGCCCGAGCCGACGGGACGAGCACCTACTACCTGGGCCTCAACCGCAACAAGCGTTCGATCACCCTCGACCTCACCGACCCCGCCGAACAGGTGCTCGCCCGTCGGCTGGCCGCCCGGGCCGACGTGTTCGTCGAGAACTTCAAGCCCGGCACCCTCGAGCGCTCGGCCTCGGGTACGGCGATCTCCACCCGGCCAACCCGGGCCTGGTCTACTGCTCGATCACCGGGTTCGGCGAGACGCCGGAGGCTGTCGACCTGCCCGGCTACGACCTGCTCGTCCAGGCGGCCAGCGGGCTGATGAGCATCACCGGCGAGCCCGACGGCCCCCCGCTGAAGGTCGGGGTGGCGCTCGTCGATCACATCTGTGCCCTGCAGGCGACGATCGGCGTGCTCGCCGCCCTCCACCACCGCGCCCGTACCGGCGAGGGCCAGCGGGTTTCGGTGTCGTTGCTCGGGGCGGCGCTGGCCGCGCTGCTCAACCAGGCGTCCGGCTTCCTCGGGGCGGGGGTCGTGCCCGGTCGGCTGGGCAACCGCCACCCGTCGATCGCCCCCTACCAGACCTTCCCGACCGCCGACGGCCACCTGGTGATCGCCTGCGGGAACGATCGCCAGTTCGCCGCCGTGTGCCGCGTGCTCGACCTCGAGGGGGTCGCCGACGACGAACGGTTCGCCACCAACGCCGGGCGGATCCGCCACGTCGACGAGCTCGACGGTCTGCTCTCGGGCCGGCTGGTCACCGCGGTCCGGACCACTGGGTCGACGCCCTCACCGGCCGCGGGGGTGCCGGCCGGGCCGATCAACGACGTGTCCCAGGCGTTCGCCTTCGCCGGGCGGATCGGGATGGATGCCGTCGTCGAGACGCCGGGCCGGTCGGGCCGGTCGGTGGCGACCGTGGCCAGCCCGATCGGGCTGTCGGCGACACCGGCGACGGTGCGGCTCGCTACCCCGGCCTCGGCGAGCACGACGCCGAGTTGCGGGCGTGGTTGACCGGCGACTGATTCGGCCGCGTCCGGCGCCGTTCCGCGCCGGCGTGGTTGCCAACCCGGGCCGGCGGGCCGGCGGGGCCGAGTACTCGGACTACTCGATCTCCGTCGCCGCGCCGGCGAACTGGGCGTTGTACAGCGCCCGGTAGGCGCCGCCCCGGGCGAGCAGTTCGTCGTGGCTGCCCTGCTCGACGATCCGCCCGGCGGCCATCACGACGATCGTGTCGGCGTCGCGGATCGTCGACAGCCGGTGGGCGATGACGAAGCTGGTCCGATCCGACCGCAGCGCGTTCATCGCCCGCTGGATCAACACCTCGGTGCGGGTGTCGACCGAGCTGGTCGCCTCGTCGAGGATCAGGATCGCCGGGTCGGCGAGGAACGCCCGGGCGATCGTCAGCAGCTGCTTCTCGCCGGCGCTCACGCTGGCGCCCTCGTCGTCGAGCACCGTGTCGTAGCCGTGGGGGAGCGAGTGCACGAAGCGGTCGACGTAGGTCGCCCGGGCCGCGGCGAGGATCTGCTCGTCGGTGGCATCGAGGTTGCCGTAGGCGATGTTCTCGCGGATCGTGCCGCCGAACAGCCAGGCATCCTGCAGCACCATGCCGATGGCGACGCGCAGCTCGCGCCGGGGCATCGTCGTGATGTCGCGGCCGTCGAGCGTGATCCGCCCGCCGTCGAGCTCGTAGAAGCGCATGATCAGGTTGACGAGCGTGGTCTTGCCGGCGCCGGTCGCCCCGACGATCGCCACGGTGCGACCCGGTTCGGCGACGAGCGACAGGTCCTCGATCAGCGGGACGGCGGGGTCGTACGAGAAGGTCACGTGCTCGAACTCCACCCGTCCGCGGGAGTCGACGGCGGGGGCCCCGGCCTGCTCCGGTGACTGTTCCGGTGCGTCGAGGAACTCGAACACCCGCTCCGCCGAGGCGATCCCGGACTGCAGGACGTTGATCATCGAGGCGAACTGGCTGAGCGGGGCGCTGAAGTTGCGCGAGTACTGGATGAACGCCTGCACGTCACCGACGCTGAGGCGGCCCGACGACACCCGCAGCCCGCCGATCACGGCGATCGCCACGAAGTTCAGGTTCCCGAGGAAGACCATCGCCGGTTGGATCGTGCCGGAGAGGAACTGTGCTGCGAACCCGGCCTGGAAGAGCTCCTCGTTGGTGACCCGGAAGCGTTCCTCGGCGATCTGCTGGTGCCCGAACACCTTGACGACGTCGTGCCCCGAGAACGTCTCCTCGATCTGGGCGTTGAGCGCCCCGGTGTGCTTCCACTGGGCCATGAAGCGTTCCCTCGACCGCCTGACGATCTGCTTGACCATCAGCAGCGAGAGCGGGATCGTCACCACGGCGATCAAGGCCAGCAGCCGGGAGATGCTGATCATCATCGCCAGCACGCCGACGACGCTGAGGATCGAGGTGAGCATCTGGCTGAGGGTCTGCTGCAGGCTCTGGGCCACGTTGTCGATGTCGTTGGTCACCCGGCTGAGCAGGTCGCCACGCGGCTGGCGATCGACCCAGCCGAGCGGCAGGCGGTGGAGCTTGTCCTCCACGTCGGAGCGCAGGCGGTGCATCGTGCGCTGCACGATCCCGGCGAGCAGGTACGACTGCAGGTACGACAACGCGGAGGCTGCGGCGTAGATCACCGCCACGACGACCAGCAGGCGGTGGAGGCCGGTGAAGTCGATCGCCGTCCCGGCGCGCAGGCTGCGGAAGATCACGTCGGTCGCCCGGCCGAGGACCTTCGGCCCGACCACCGTCAGTCCGACGCTGGTGACGGCGAGGGCCACGACGGCGACGACCCGCCGCCGATCGGGGCCGAGGCGGCGGATCAGGCGCCGGACGGCGGTGCCGAAGTCCTTGGAGCGTTCGGCGGGCATGCCGGCCGATGCCCATCGGCCGACCGGCCCGGAGCCACGCAGTTCGGCCGCGGCCGACCTGCCGACCTCCGCCGCGTCGGTGCCGGGACGTGTGGGCCGAGTGCTCATCGCCCGGCCGCCACGGAGTGCTGGGAGGCGACGATCTCGGCATAGGTGGGGCAGCTGGCCAGCAGGGCGTCGTGGGTGCCGAGTCCGACCACCGAGCCGTCCTCGACGACGAGGATCTGATCGGCGCCGGCGATGGTCGACACCCGCTGGGCGACGACGATCACCGTGGACTCGGCGGTGAACGGCACCGAGCCGGCGCGCAGCCGGGCATCGGTGGCGAGATCGAGCGCCGAGAAGGAATCGTCGAACAGATAGATCTCCGGCTTGCGGATCAGCGCCCGGGCGATGGCCAGCCGCTGGCGCTGGCCAGCCCGAGACGTTCGATCCCCCCTGGGTGATGCGGGCCTCCAGTCCACCGTCCATCGCCCGTACGAAGTCCTCCGCCTGGGCGGTCCGCAGCGCCTCCCACACCTCCTCGTCGGTGGCATCGGGTCGGCCGTAGCGCAGGTTGCCGGCGACGGTCCCCGAGAACAGGTACGGCCTCTGGGGCACCAGCCCGATCCGGCTCCACAGCGCCTCGGGGGCCAGGCGCGCACGTCGACCCCGTCGATCAGCACCGCCCCCTCGGTGGCGTCGGCGAGACGGGCGATCAGGTTGACGAGGGTCGTCTTGCCCGAACCCGTACTGCCGACGATGGCGGTCGTCTGTCCGGCGATCGACGTGAACGAGATGCCGTCGAGCACGGCGGCCTCGGCGCCCGGGTACTGGAACCCGACGTTGCGCACCTCGACCGATCCCCGGCCGGTGACCTCGTGGACCGGGTTCGAGGCGATCACGACCGACGACGGGGTCGCCAGGACCTCCTCGATGCGCTCGGCGCACACCGCCGCACGGGGGATCAGCACGGCCAGGAAGCTGGCCATCATCACCGACATCAGGATCAGGGCGAGGTAGCTGAGGAAGGCGACGAGTGCGCCGATCCTCAGCTGCCCGCGGTCGATGCGGTCGGCGCCGATCCACAGCACGGCGACGCTCGACACGTTGAGCACGAGCACGACGATCGGGAAGAAGAACGATTGCAGCCGCCCGGCACGCAGGGCCGTCTCCGAGAGCTCCACGTTGACGTCCCCGAAGCGTGCCGTCTCGTGGGGCTCGCGGACGAAGGCACGCACGACGCGCATCCCCGTGATCTGCTCGCGCAACGTCCGGTTGATCGCGTCGATGCGCTCCTGCATCACCCGGAACTGCGGCACCATCCGGGTGATGACCAGGGCGATGGCGGCGATGAGCAGGGGGACGGCGACGACCAGCACCCACGACAGACCGGTGTCCTCACGGAGCGCCATGATCACCCCGCCGACGATCGTCATCGGGGCGGCGATCAGCATCGTGCACGTCATCTGGACCATCATCTGGACCTGCGTGACGTCGTTGGTGATCCGGGTGATCAGCAACGGCGCGCCGAACTGGCCCACCTCACGGGCCGAGAAGTCGGTGACGGTGTGGAAGAGCCCGCTGCGCACGTCGCGGCCGAACCCCATCGCCGCCTTCGACCCGAAGTACACCGCGGCGACGGCGAAACCGATCTGGGCGAGCGTCACCACCAGCATCAACCCGCCCTTCGACCAGATGTAGCCGGTGTCGCCGCGGGCGACGCCCCGGTCGATGATGTCGGCGTTGAGGCTCGGCAGATACAGCGAGGCGACCGTCTGGACGAGCTGCAGGGCCATCACGGCGACGAGGATCCTGCGGTACGGGTGGAGGTGGCGCCGGAGCAGCTTCAGCAGCACGTCATGCGCCCGTGCCGGTGGGGAGCGGGCTCGTCCACGTCATCTCCCGGCACGTTACAGCGGCACCCGTGTTTGCCCCCCAGGGTGCCGACCCGCAAGCGGCGGAACTCTGACGCACCACCTCGGTACTGTCGGTGGGGATCGAAGACGCGCTGGCCGATCGAGGAGGTGGAGGCGCTGGCGGCCGGGGCGCGGGCACTGTCGGCCGCCCGCCTGGCGGCCGTCCCGGCCAAGTGGTCGGCCACCGGGTGCGACGCCGAAGCCGTCTGGGGCCTGTTCGTCGGCACGCCGGGCGAGCCGTACCAGACGGCAGTCGAGCTCGGCTCGGCCGCGCCACGCTGCTCGTGCCCGAGCCGCAGGTACCCGTGCAAGCATGCCGTCGCCCTGCTGCTGCTGTGGGCCGGCGGGCATGTGGCCGAGGGCCCGGGCCGCCCGGCATTCGCCGCCGAATGGATGGCCCGCCGCGGCCGGGCCACTGCTGCGGCCGCCGCCCACGAGGCCGACGCCGACCCCGCCGAGGCGGTACCCCGGCGCCCCCGGGCCGCCGGGCGCGCCGACACCGTGCCGTTCGAGGCCCCACCACCCGATCCGGCACACGACAGGCGGGCCGCGGAGCGTATGGCCCGGATGATGGGCGGGCTGGTGGAGTTCGAGAAGTGGCTGGGGGACTGCCTCCGCGGCGGGCTGCACCGCGCCGGTGCTGGCCTCGTACCGCCACTGGGACCAGGCCACGGCCCGGCTCGTCGACGCCCGGCGCCCTCGCTGGCCAATCGTGTCCGGCGGGTCGGATTGTTGGTCGGGGTCGGTCCGGCGTGGCACAGAGCGGGTGTTGGGCGAGCTGGCGATGATGTCGCTGCTCTCGTCGGCCGGTCGGCGCCCTGGCCGGCTGAAGCCCGCCTCTGGCCGATTCGGTGCGGGCGGCGCTGGGGTGGACCGTGCGCCAGGCCGATGTGCTTGCCGCCGCGGCCGAGTCCGGCGAGTGGGAGGTGCTGGGCCGCGGCGACGTGCTCGAGGACCGCATCGTCGTGCGCCGTACGTGGCTGCGGGAGTCGGCTCCGACCCGGCGCTGGGCGCTGGTCCTCTCCTTCGCCGCCTACGGCCAGAGCCTGGCCCGACGCCCTACACCCGGCGACCGTCTGCACGCCGACCTCCACCGCTACCCGGGTCACGGCGAACTGCGCTGCCTGATCGGCGATGTCGCCGAGCACCGGCCCGGCCACCACACCCTGCCGGCGACGACGTCGCTCGCCGGCACCTGCCGACGAGATCGGCGGAGCGCTCGCCGGCGTGCCGTGGCTGGAGCGCTGGCCGGTGTGCGTACACACCGCGCCGACCTTCGCCGACGGGCGCTACGTGCTCGGCGACCACACCGGCTCGCTGTCGATCGCCGGCCCGGCGAGCCCGGTCACCCTCGTCGCCACGAGACCGGCGGGCGCCCCGCCCGACGGTCTGCGAGTGGACGCCCGACGGGCTCGTGCCGCTCGCCGTCCACGCCGACGGCCGCCTCGTCGACCTCGGCCCCGCCGGCGGCTTCCACGAACGCCGGTGGCCCCGCCCGGAGCGCTGAACACTCGCCATCATCGCGGCCGGATTCCCCACCTCGAAGACCGTGTCCTGTGGCTTGACGGCGGCGGAAGATGCCGTCGAGGTCACCGTGACGGCGGGGGGCAGCAGCTTGTCCTACGACGCCACGGCGGATCAGTACAACTACGTGTGGAAGACGGACAAGATGTGGGCCGGCACGTGCCGGACGCTCACGGGGTCCGGACCGCGGTGCCGGCGAACCCTGGCGCACCGTGTCGTTACTGTCGGTCCCATGACGGCGTCAGGGGCGCACGAGATGGAGCGGGTGCAGGTCGGCGACGGGCCGCGTCCCGGGGCGGCGCCGGCGGACGGCGACTCGTCGTCGCTGGCCGATCTCTGGCGTCGGGTGGCGAGCGTGGCGCTGCTCGGGGCCGATCGTCGACCGGTGCCCCCGGTGCCGGCCGGCCCGATCGGTGATCTGCTCGGCGGGCGCCGTCCGGCGGACGGGGCCGAGGCACTCGCCGAACTGGCCGCCGCGCTCGACGGTGGTGCGACGCGCCGGCATGCGCCCCGGGCCGATTCAACCGCTCCTGGTGCCTCCCACGGTCGACCCGCGCCCGACGTGCCCGCAGGCTGCCGTCGAGCGGGTCACCCACCTCGTCGACGAATGGCCCGAGCTCGTCGACGAATGGCTCGGGCTGGTCCGGCGGGGAGGGTGGCGGCTGCCCGGCGACGTCACCGTCTGGCTCCTCACCCGGTTCCGTGCCGACCCGGCCAGACGAGCAGCCGTCGTCGCCCTGAGCGGCGATCTCGCCGACTGGCTGATCGGGTTGTTCCCGGCCCTCGCCGTCCGCGGCGACCGGCGGCCCGCCGATCGCCCCGAGTCGGTGCCGATCGGCCGCTCGACGGGGCTCGATCCGGCGTCGATCGCCTCGGGCCTCGAATCGGGGGAGCTGTCGACCCGGCACCGGACCATGCTCGTCCACACGATCGCCGGCTGCGACCCCGCCCAGTTGGCCCGCGTGGCCGAGGGGCTCGAAGCGGGCCGGCGCCAACCCCGACACGATGGGCCTCGCCCTGTCGCTCGCCGACCTGGCCCGCACCCGCCACGAGATGATCACGGAGCTCGACCGATGACACCCTCTATGTCAACCTGTTTCTCTGATTGGGGTTGTTTTGTTGTTGGTGAGTTCGTTGTGGGCGATGGGTTCGTCGCAGCAGGGGCAGTTGCCTCCGAGGCCGACGCGGTGGCAGAAGGTGTTGCAGTCGGGGCAGTGTTGGGTGCCGAGGTAGCGTTGCTCGCAGATCGGGCAGGCGTAGACGGTTGCTGGTCGTGCGGGTTGTGGTGGGGTCGGCTCGGGGATGCTCGGGGTGTGGCGTTGGCGGTGGGCGGCTTGTCGGCAGGCGTCGGAGCACCAGCGGCGCCGGCCGTTCGGAGCGAAGGCTCGTCCGCATCGGGGGCAGGTGATCGTTACGTCATCGTTACGCGACGGGGTGGTCATTTAGGCCGCCTTCGCCGTTGTGGTGGTGGTGTGGCGGAGGGCGCCGGTGTGCAGGGCCGGGTCGTACACGACACCGTTGGTCCAGCAACGCCAGATGACTCGGACCCAGGCGTGGGCGAGGATGCGGATGGCGTGGGGGTGGTCGCAACCGCGGCCTATCGCTCGTTGGTAGATGTCTGCGGCCCAGGGGGAGGAGTGGCGGCTGTTATCGGCGAATGTGGTGACCGCGACCCGGAATCGGGTGTTGCACGCCCAGCGGAACTTGACGGCGTGGTGTTTGCCGGAATGTTTCGTCACGGGGGCGAGCCCAGCGAGCGCGCAGACCGCTTCGGGGGTGTCGTAGGCTTGTCGGCAGTCGCCCCATTCGGAGAGCATCTGGGCTGCGTTGATGGAACCGGACCTTGGCAGGGAAGTGAAAATCTGGCCGTCTGGGTGCTCCCCGAGTTGGGTGGCGATCTGTTTGGCCAGCTGTTTGATCGCCGTGTTCAACGCCCGGATCACGGCGATGTAGGCGATCACGGTCGCTTGACGGGCCTGGTTCTCGGCGCCGGTAGTGATCCCGTCGGGGACCGAACGGAGCCGTTTGAGCAGCTCGGAGGCGGGGCGTCGCCCCGAGTAGCTGTGGCGGGTCAAGAACTTGGCGAGTTGCGGTTCGGTCAGACGGCTCGCCGATGCCGGTGTCGGGTAGCGCTCCAGGAACTTCAACGCGATCTCGCTGCACACATCGGCGAAGATCTCGTTCGCTCCCGGCCAGAACGCGTCCAGGCACGCTTCGAGCTGGTTGTTCGCCGCGACGCGATGATCGACGAGCGCGTCACGGGCTCGCGACACTGCCCGCAACCCGCGGGTCGCGTCGCTGAACGGGGTCAGGACCCGCAGTTTGTGTTGCCGCATCCGCAGGTACTCGGCGATTGTTTCGGCATCACCGGCATCGGATTTCGCGCCGGAAACCACCTCACCATCTCGCCATGCCTTGATCGCGTTCGGCGAGACCGCCACCACCGGATGCCCGGCCTCCAACAACTTGTCGACCAGCCGGCCGTCGGGCCGTTCGATCGCCACCGGGATCGATCCGGGCGGGCCGAGCTTGGCGAGCCGGGCGACCAACAGGTCGAACCCGTCACGGGTGTGTTTGATCATGAACGCTTTCGGGTGGCGGCCGTCGGCGTCGATGACATGCACCGCGTGTTCCTCGCTGGCCCAATCGATACCCACGAACCATCCGGCGTTCAATCCGGTGACCTTCTCAGACATTCGCTCTCCTTGATCTCGGGTGATGTTCGAGCTCGCGATGAGCGGGGTCTCGCCGGGCGGTCACTGACCGGCGCTCTACGGCGCGTCCTTCTCTTGCCGGTTCAAGACACCCGAGAAGACGGGGGGCGGCAGTGTCATCGTGGCCCACGAAGGGCGACCGACGCGGGCCGTCACCCCCATCCCCATCGAGACCTCAACCGAACACTGCCGGATCCCGACCTCATGAGTGTGG
>CAWHEG010000019.1:0-7544 GCA_963828405.1 uncultured Actinomycetes bacterium
CGGAGCGAACGAGGTGGCCGCCTCTTGTCAGCCCCAGCTGCGCACCGAACAGCAACCGCTGGGTGCTTCAGCAGTCGCCGGTGGGTGGGACGAAGCGTTCCGTCACGCTGCCGATCGTTGCTCGGTCGGCGTCGACGTAGTCGGTGAGGATGTCGAGCACCCAGTCGGTGGGGACGCGGATGTCCACCGGTTCCGAGCCGGGGCCCGACCAAGTTCGTAGCGAGTGCGTGAGGATCGGCCCGCCGAGGCGCTGGGTGCGGATGCGATACCCAGCGACACCTGGCGGAGGGTCTCCCGGCCAACGCCACGACACCACCCAGCCCTGCGACGGCGTCGGACAGCTCACCTCGTACTCCACCGGGGCCGGCACCAGGAGCGCCGACGCGGCCGAACCACCTGTGGGCACCTCCGCAGAGGTAGGAGTTGACGACGTGGTCGAACTGGGTGCAGCCGCCGGCGCCACCGTGACCGTGGGAGTGATTGTCTTGGCGAGGCGGTCCCCCACGGTCGACGACAGCGCCGGCAGGATCGACACGAACGCAAGAAATCCGACCGTGATACCCGCCAACCGAACGAACGGATTGCCCAGCAGGTCAGCGAGGAACGGCTTGGACTTCGTGGAAGCGTTGGGCTCAGCCCATCGAGGGGCAGTCGCCGCAGCACGGCGTCGTCGGGTTTGTGCAGTCGTCAGCCTCATCTTCGGTACTGGATGACGGAACACGTACGGCTCGGCTTGGGCCGGAACTGGCAGCGGTCAACTGCGGCCGCTGGGCGGGAGTTGTTTGGAACACCGCCTGCACCGCCCGGGACACGGTGGCCGTGTCACACACCGGACCCGCTCCACGGACCGCGACCGGAAGCGCCGCTGGGCTGCACACCGTGACGCCGTCGAACTCGAACGACGACGACGGCAGCGACGGGGCGATGATGCACATCACCGGTACGACGGGACACCCGATCCGTTCCTCGGCCGACGAGGCGAGCCATCGAACCGTTGCGAACTTGGATCGCAGCGGACGGTTGGCAACCCAGAGCGAGTCGGCGCCCCGGCCGCGGCCACGCGTGACTGCGGCCGAATAGTTCTTGGTGTCGACCATCCACACGCCGGAGGGGCCGACGACGAGGTGATCGATGTTCGCCGCCGACGACGGAACGCGCAGGTCGTGGAACACCACGTAGTCGGGCGGCAGTGCGTCGAGCACCGCGGCCACAACCCGCTCCCCGGCCGCGCCGCGTTCGAAGTCGTTTGCGACCTTGTCGAGCCGCCGCGCCTTCGCCCGCAGCTGCTCGGCGCGATCATCCGCTGACTGCCCCGCCGGCACCCGCCCGACCATAGCCGTCGACATCCGCGGGATCGACTGATCGCGACCGGATCACCCAGACGGGTGAGATGACAGTTGACCGTGATCACGTCGGCGAAAATCGTGCATTCACCCGAACGGGTGAATGCACCGAATCACGTGACTTTGTGCCGCCCGAGTGCTGGACTGTTGATCGAGCGGCAAGGCGGTTGCTGCGGAATCGGAGTACTCATGAGCGGATGGGAACCTCCCCGGGCGGGCGGAGAGAGTCAGGTTTCGTTTTCGCCCCGCGAGGTGCCGGGGGTGTGGTGGAAGCGGCGCTATCGGCGGTTACCGGTCTGGACGTGGGGAGTCGGCGGGGTGATTGCCTTTGGTGTGATCGGGAGCGCGTTCGACCAGCCAACCAGCGACGCGGGAGCGATCGAGGGCGAGCGGGCAAGCATGGCGGTCGTGACCGCGACGGATGTACCCGAGCCCTCGCAAGCCCAGACGACGGTGCCGGCGCCAACGGAAGCCGTGACGACGATGCCCGTCCCGACGCAGGCCCCAGCGCCGGTGATCACGCAGCCGCCGGTCACCTTGCCACCCACCACGACACAGGCGCCTGCCACGACGCTGCCGTCGACCACGACGCAGCCTCCCACGACTACGACGCAGCCTCCCCCTCCCTCACCCCCACCGACCACTGTCGCCGTTCAGCAGTTCCTCCCAGCGAATGACTGCGACCCGAACTACTCGGGTTGCGTGCCGATCGCATCCGACGTGGATTGTGCTGGCGGGAAGGGCAACGGCCCCGCCTACGTGCAGGGCCCGGTACGGGTGATCGGTAGCGACATCTACGGCCTCGACCGAGACGGCAACGGAGTCGGCTGCGAGTGACTCACGCGCACCAGCAACCCCCTGCCCGCAAGTCACGTGCTGTACCCAGGCCCAGCTCAGTTCGCGCCTGGCGGCGAACCCTCGAGCTCGGCAGTGATCGAAGGGCGGGTATCAACTCTCGCCAGCTCATTCTTCAGCGACACCGTGATCTACTTCGTCGGCGCTGGCAGGTTTTCGGCGGAGTTGTCCTCCTCGGCGCGGCGCAATGCATCGCAGCGAAGACGTTGCTCTGGGACAATGTCGCGGACTATGCGGTCGGCGCGCTGGCTGTCGCAACTCTGTGGACGTGGCATGCGCTCCTGACGACGGTCGATGGTCTCGCCCACAAGCGCCTCGGAATCATGGGCGAGCAATGGACTGCAGCTGAACTGCGCAAACTTCGGCGTCAGGGATGGCGTTTCGCAAACCACATCATGCTCGAGCGCAGCGATATCGACCACGTGTTGCTCGGTGCCAATGGCTTCTTTGCGATCGACTCAAAGTACCGATCCGACTGGACCGAGCAAACCGACTGGCTCGACGGGCACGCCCACGCGGCCCGCCGGCAGGCGAAGAAGCTCCAGCCCCGCATCGGCATGAATGGCCCATCGGTGAGACCGATTGTCGTCATGTGGGGCCACAATCTCGACGGGCGGTACTCCACAGCCTTCGAACACGCAGGTGTTCTCTTCTGCCCCGGCAATCAGCTCGTGGACCATTTGGTCGGGTTATCACCCGTAGCTGATCAGCGGACGATCGAGGACGCCTTCTCTCGACTCGGCCAGTACGTGGCGAAGCGGGATGTTGGCGAGGCGCGAGACTTTGGGCCGGTCGTGCGCTCGGCGGGTGATCACTTCAACGATGTTCTGATCGCCATCCTCGCGGCGTCAACGACGTTCGTCGTCATGGTTATCCCAATCAAGCTTCCTCCGACGACCGTCTGGAGCGTCGCCATCGGGTTGGGCTTGATTGCAGGAGCAGTTGCGACTCGACGCCGACACTCATCGAACACTCGGGTCCAACGAGTCACTGCTGCGATCATTTCGACAGCTGGTGGCTGGTGCGCAGTAGTTGCCATCGTCTTGGTCATCGCACTGTTGACCTGACGGAAGCGCCACTCCTGATCGACGCTGGATAGGTCCTGCCGGGGGCGATGACTCGATCGACGTTGTTCAACGTTGCCGATTCTGAGCCGCGAACTCCGTGAGTGACGGATCGCTCCACGCCGAGGTAGCCCGTCGCCAGGTTGGAGACGCCGTGAGGGCGCCGGTCGATCTCGGCAGGCGATTGCCGGCATCACGCCACCGCGGCAGCGGCGAACTCAGCGAACAGGTCCGCTGGCAATCGATGCTCCAGCTTCCAGGTGATCGCTATCGGCCGTTCGCCTTCGTGGCTCACGTAGGTCGCTGGGCCGAGGAACCAGAAGGCTCGGTCGCTGGCGCTCACCCGAGCGAACAGCATCACCTTCGTGACTTGCTCGGCCTGGGTCACGTAGCGCTGGCCGGTCGGGCTCGCCAACGATGTCACCGACTGGGACTCCCAATGGATCAGGTCGCGGCTGATCGCGTAGTCGCGGTACCTCGTCGTCGGGGAGAAGTCGCCGCTCGACTTGTCGAGAGTGAACGCCAGCAGGTCGGTCTCGGCCTGCGGCAGCCACTTCACGCCGCTGTCCCACCGTGGCGGCAGCACCTTGTCGCCGTCGCCGAACGCCGCCTGGATCTCCCGCCGCGTGTACTTCGCATGGACCGTGAGTGGCACGTCGCCGCTGTCATCGAGCGGAACCTGCACGTGACTCACGTTCGCAGCCAGCACTCCAAGCAACTCCACCAGTTCGGCACGCACGTCGACGTGCGCCCACAGCTCGGCCAGCGCGGCATCGAGCGTGGCCGGTGCCTGCTGATGGAACAGTGACGCCACCAACATTCTCAGCAACCGCCGGTCCCACTCGGGCAAGGTCGCAACGTCCGGCGGCCGCTCGCCCGACACCAGCCAGGTGTAGCCACGCAGCCGCTCGTCATCGTCCACATGCAGCAGGCGACCGACCGCTCGTAGGAACGTCGGCTCGTACTCACGCTCATCCGCCGGCCGAGTGAGGAAGCCGGCGGCTCGGCGAAGCTCGGTCCAACTCCGGTTCGTGCCGTACACGTCGTCGAGGTCGAGGCCGCTCTCGGCGAGGAAGCGGGCCAGGCCGACGTCGCCGATCGACCGCAACTCATCGACCCGCTGCGGCCAGTTGCTCGGCACCGCCGACTTGATGCTGGCGAGCACGACGTCGCGGGCCACCGGGTCAAGTTCGAGATGGCAGCCTGCCGGCAGGAACGGGAAGTCGCGCTCGATGTGCCGCTGCAGGTCTGCACGAGAACCGCCGAGCAGCGCTCGATACTTCAGATCGAAGCGAAACTCCTTGCGGTGCAGGCCGACGAAATCGAGCACGGTGCACATCGCCTTGCGGTCGGTTCGCCGCAGGCCGCGGCCCAACTGCTGGAGGAACAGCGTTGCGCTCTCGGTCGGCCGAAGCATCAACAGCGTGTCGACGCTCGGCACGTCGACACCCTCGTTGAACAGGTCGACGGCGAACACCACCGCCAAGCGACCGTCGCGCAGATCACGGAGCGCCTGGAGTCGTTCCGTCTCTGGCGACTCGCCCCACACCGCCTGCGCCGCGATGCCGTGCCGGTTGAACTGCTCGCTCATGAACCGGGCGTGATCGACCCCAACACAGAAGCCCAGCGCCCGCATGTTGGCCGGGTCACCGACACGCCGACGGATCTGCTCGATGATCTGGCCGACCCACACATGGTTCGCCGTGTACACGTTCGTCAGCTCGCCGACGTCGTAGCCGGTCCCACGCCGGAACGGCACGTCCCGCAAGTCGAGACCGTCGTGGATGCCGTAGTAGGCGAACGGCACGAGGTACTGCTGATCGATCGCATCCCAGACCCGCAGCTCGGCCGAGATCCGACCATCGAAGAAGCGCAACACGTCGAGACCGTCGGCACGTTCGGGCGTCGCCGTCAGGCCGAGCAGCTCTCGCGGCTGGAGCCGACCGAGCAGCCGGGTGTAAGTGGGCGCCGCCGCATGGTGGAACTCATCGACGATCACCACATCGAAGTGATCAGGCTCGATCGACTCGACCCCCGCCGCACTCAAACTCTGGATCGACGCGAACACGTGCTCGAACTCGCGGGGCCGATGGCTCCCCACCCACAACTCACCGAACGCCGCGTCGTGCAGCGCGTGGCGGAATGTGGCCAGGCTCTGCTCGAGGATCTCCTGCCGGTGCGCCACGAACAGCAGCCGCGCCCGCGGGAGGTCTTGACGCAGGCGGCGGTAGTCCACCGCCGCCATCACCGTCTTGCCGGTACCAGTCGCTGAGGCCAGCAGGTTGCGGTGGTGGCCATGTGCTCTCGCTACTTCGATGCGTTCGAGCAGGCGCTCCTGGAACGGCTTCAGCATCAGTTCGGTGGGCGGGATGATCGTTGTTCGGCCGGTGTCATGTAAGGCCGTGCGTTGCCGGAACTCGTCGGGTTCGAACGGGACGAAGTCGCCGCCTTCCCAGTACGTCTCGAAGACTGCCGCCATGCGAGCGACGACGTCGGGGTTGCTGACGCCAGATAGGCGGACGTTCCACTCGAGCCCGGGGACCATCGCGCTGTGCGTCAGGTTCGACGAGCCGACGTACGCCGTCGAGTTGCCTCGGGCACGTTGGAAAATCCACGACTTGGCGTGGAGGCGGGTCGTTGTGTTGTCGTACGAGACGCGCACCTGGGCGCCGGTCTCGATGAGGGCTTCGAGCGCCTCCAGCTGCGTGCTGTTCGTGTAGGTCGTGGTGAGGAGGCGGACCTGGCCACCATCGTCGATGTGGCGCTGGAGCTTGGGGAGCATCGGGCGGATCCCCGACAGGCGCACGAACGCCATCAACACGTCGATCCGCTGCGCAGATGGGATCTCACCGATCAGCTCATGCAGAATCGTTGGCTCGCCGGGCGCATTCACGAGAAGCGTTGTGTCGAGCAGCGATGTGAGAGGACGACCGATCTCACGGAACGAACCGTCGGGCTGTCGGCGTTCGATAGCCGCGAGCAGCGCCGCCGGCTCGGTCAGCCGCAGGTCGTCGACGGTGCCAGGCGCGTGTTGAGCGAGAACGGCGAGCAGGTCGTCGACGAGCGCGACGCCGGCGACGGCTCGGCTTTCGTCGTCGAGCGATTCCAGGACGATCGAGACGACCCGCCCGACATGCGCCGCGAGACGACTGGGAGCATCCGCCGTGCTGAGCCCGATCCGCTGCGCCCGAGTCGTCTCATCAAGGCTGTCGATTAACTGCCCAAGCGCGACCGTGACCAGTTCCTCGTACAGACCAGGCGGCAACTGCTCCGACGACATCAACCGATCCTGCCACGCCGCGAACTGCACGTGCCTCTGGCTGTATCCGATCAGACGTCTCGGACAGCTCGCGTGCGAACTGGTCGTTTCACCTTGGAGCGTTTTGCAACTGCTTGCTCTTGCTCGTCGAACGACTCCGTGGTGAGACCAAGCCGATCAAGGAAACTCTGCCGTTCCTTCATCGACGGCTCGCGCTCGTACCCACTCACCTGAGTGACCCATGCGGCCGGCGCAGTTGGCTTCGGCATGTGAACAATGCCGACCTTCAGGTCAGTGGCAGCGGCCTCGATACGTGGCCAGTCCTTGTGATCAGTTCGAGATGGGCCGGTGTACATGACCCATGAGAGATCAGCCCCTCGCCCCGTCTCGTAGACCTGATAGACGGAGCGCACGTCGAAGCCCGCGTGTTGTTCGACCTCGAGCGCTACGTAGATCTCCGATCGTGCCGCAGTCGCCTTCCGGCGGAAACCGCGCGACCATGTCCGGCTCGCTCCAAACACCCTGGAACAGTGGCGACCTCGAGGTATGCAACACGCTCATGTGGCGCATCACGTTCCGCTCCGCCCATTTCGGCAAGTACTGCGCCGTCGCCTTGTAGAGACCAGGCTTCGCTCCTCGCTCCGTGCCGATGTACTGCACACCGCCCTTCACGAGCGCGACTGGACAGTCGTCGCGTTCATCGAGCTTTTCGACAAGCTGGCGCGCCTCCTCGATGGTCCAACCTGCTCCGAGGCTCGTCGCCAGCTTGGCGAGCGAGAGCCGCCCGTACCTGGCCTTCGCTAACGCGTTGATGACCAACTGCTCGTGTGAGTACGCCATGACTTCCGCCCTTCGCTACGTCGGCTTCCGCAGTCCGACCCACCCATTCTGTCACGACGGCGCCGGTGGCTCGACGTGTCGCCCACCCGCCGCGCTGGTCCTCCGCCCGATCCCTTTCGGCGTGCAATGCCTTCACGCCGGTCTCGTTGATGACGAGCGGCATGCTGGCTCAGCGGTCACTCG
>CAWHEG010000020.1:0-10523 GCA_963828405.1 uncultured Actinomycetes bacterium
CATCATTGGTCCGGTTGGGTCCTCGCCCAGCCGGACTGCTGTGGCCCGAACAGCCTCAGTCCTTGACGACGATTTCGTGACCCGGAAGGGCGCGTAGTTGCGACCATCAAGGACGTGAAGCCGTCTGTCGGGCGGCTGGTAGAGCCTCGGCGCTGGCCCGAGTACGCGGTAGGACAACTCGGCGAGGCCGAGGAGGTCCTGGCGCGCGAACGCTCAGCGACGTCGACGACGTAGCGGAGCCCGCCGCTCGCCACGAAGCGTTCCTTGAAGTTCGGTACGTGGACGTCGAGCCAGTGGCGGCGGACCTCCTCGACGTCGTGGCCGGGTCGGGCGGTGATCAAGAAGGTCAGCTTGAACGCTTCCGGCGCGTCCGCTCTGGGTGGCCGGCGTGCCGTGCGGCCCCGCCACGACCTCGTGCTCGGTGACCCGCAGCCATGCGGTCGGAAAGTGGATGAGGTCGGCCCATGTACCCGTCCTGGGCTGCGGCCGCCGGAATGTTCGCGCCGGTCACCGACTTCGCCCGCTCGGGATCGGCAAAGCACAGTTCGGCCATGCCGTCGTAGGGCGCCTTGCCGTCCCGATCGTCGAAGAAGGTCAGCGTGTAGCGGTCGGGCCGCATGTGCTCCATGACGTTCGGACCGCGTGGACACCCCGCCAACGGTCGACCACCTCCGCGTGGGTGACCCCGCTCCTTCGTCGAGCGATCGTGAACGTCTTCACCATGCCTGCCATGTCGGCACCCTTTCACAGAACCGACCGTGTGGTGGTCTGGTCAGGTTCGGCTCGGCGGACGGGTGAACACCAGTTTCACACACACGTCGGCAAAACGGTCCGGGTCGTCGCGAGACGGGTCGTACCATTTGTAGAACCAACTGGTCATCCCCAGAAGGGCCTGCGCCGCAAGTCGCGGCTCGAGAACTCCCAGTTCGCCGGCCGGCTCGCATCGCGGACGGCCTCGATGAGATGACGCAGCAGGCGACGCTCCTTCGGGCGGATGTCGGCCTCGTATCGTTCGGCGAGTGCCGGGCGGTCGCCGAAGAACACGGTGAACATCGCCGGGTTGGCCGCGATCGTGTGTACTTGTTGGCGGATGAGCGCTCGCAACCGGTCGCCCGGATCCGCTATCTCGGACAGTCGGTCCATCGTGGCCAGCGTCGTGCTGATCGCCCGATCGAAGATCAGGTACAGCAGGTGCGCCTTCGACGGCACGTAGTGGTACAGGCTCGCCCTGCCGGTGCCGAGCGACGCGGCGACATCGTCGAGTGTGCCCTGATCGAAGCCGCGCTGCTTGAAGACCTCGATGGCCACATCGATGATCTCCGATTGTCTGGCGACGTACGCCGCCGATGGCTGCTCGTGGCGAGGGCGGCCACGCTTGCGCGGGAGTGTCGGAGCGGATCGGCAGGCGGCGGGCTCGCTCAACGAAGATGGGGGAACTGCGTCCCGCCCGATTCGCCGCCACCTTCCTCGGGGAAGAGCGTGTCGTTGTGACCGCAGTAGCCGAGGGCCATGAAGAGATAAGCGTCGGCCAGCCGCAGTGCGTGGGCCACTCCGGGCGTCGGTGCGGCCGAACGCTGTCGCTGCAACTCGGACCGCAATGTGAGGAGATCGAGCCGGGTCTGTTCCAGTTCCGGGGTAACTCACTTCGCCGCCCCACGTGTCGAAGATCCGCTTCGTCTTCAGCTCGTAACGGGGCAGCGTGTCAGGTTCCAGCACCTCGACCCCGAGGCGAACACCGAGGCTGCGCCGGAAGTGCTCGTCGAGCGCATCGGTGATGCCGCCACGGTCGGCATCGGGCGACGACGCTTCGACCTTCACCAGCATCTCGTCGAAGGTCCCCGGCCTCGAGATGTGCAACTCGTAATGGTTGCTCAGCCCGATGACTCCGCCGATGAGGTTCTCGACGGCCGTCGGGTAGATGTTCGTGCCGCGGATCGTGACCATGAAGTCCGCTGCGCCCGAGCACGACACCGGGCAGTGCGCCCACGTCCACCCACATCCATGGTCGGGATGTAGATCGCGTTGCACGAGGTCATGGGTGCGGTACTTGATGAAGGGCTGCGCGAAGTGGGTATAGCTCGTGACGATGTTCTCGCCGATCTGGCCGGATCGAGGAGCGGCTCCCCGGTTCGGGGTCGGCGGTGTAGCTGTGCGCGACGTCCTCCACGGTGTGCACTCCGCCACCCCAGTCTGCACAACTCTGGGCGACGTGCATCGCTTCGCCGATGCCGTACGCGTCGAGTACCTCGGTGGGCCCCCACCCGTCGATCAGGCTTGTGGCGTGTGACCGGCACCGAGAAGCCGGGCTCGCCGCCACCCATCAACATTCGCACTCCGGCGTCGCGCAGGTCGAGGCCTTCCGCGCGGCCGGGCGGCGACCAGATGCAGAAGGTACGTCGGTGTGCCGACGACAAGGTCGGCTGGTGCTGGAGGATCTAACGCACGGTTCGATGCTGGTTGCGCCACCGCCCTTGAGTACGCGCAGGTTCAGGTTCCGGGCACCCCAGTAGATGCTCCACAACCCGATCCACATGCCGAAGTTGAAGCAGAAGTACATGGCGTCGCCGGGCCTGATTCCGTGTCCCACAGCGAATAGCAGTACTGCGTGGCGCTCTTCTGCATCTCGAACTGAGTGAAACCCTCGTTGAGGAATCGACCCGTCGTGCCGGTCGTGTGGAAGTACATCTGGATCTCTTCGGGGGCCATAGCCAGGCCACCGAAGCCCGACGGTTCACGTTCTTGATCGGCCAGGAAATGCGGTTGTCGGTGAACGGCAGCCGGTGGTGAAAGTCGTCCCAAGTTCGTATGTCTGCCGGTTTGACCCCCGCATCGTCGTAGAGCCTCCGATACAGCGCCGAGTATTCGTAGGCCCAGCCGATCAGATGTCGTATCCGGTCGAGGTGCCATCGGTCGAGCACCTCGCGCGGCGCGGTTTGGGTCGGGCGGTTCCAGTAGCGGTCGGCGGTCGATGGGCGGTGCAGCTGCCGCGCCATCAGCGGGCCTGCCACTCCGGCGGGCGGCGTTGGAGGAACGCCGCCGCACCCTCGGCATGGTCGGCCGTCGTCTTGAGCACGCTCTGGCCGAGGCGTTCGAGCCGCCGCCCGGTTTCATGATCGACGTCGGTGCAGGTGTTGAGCACAAGCTTGGCCATTCCGAGGGCGAGCGGCGCATGGCCGGCCATCTCCTGGGCCAGCGCGACCGCGCCATCGACCGCTCCGCCCGGTTCGGCGAGCGTCGTTGCCAAGCCGATCGAGACGGCGTCGGCCGCGGCGATCGGGCGGCCGAGCATGACGAGCTCCTTGGCCCGTCCCAACCCGACGTAGCTCACGAGTCTCGAGCAACCACCCGAGCCGGGGATCAGGCCGACCTTCCCCTCCGGCATGACGAAACGGCCTTCCGGTGCGATGACACGGAAGTCGCATGACAACGCAAGCTCGAAACCGCCGCCGGCAGCGACGCCGTTCACCGCGGCGATGACCGGCACCTCGATCGACTCGATGAGATCGAACACCGAGTGGATACTGCGGGCAACAGCCCGGAAACCACGTGTGCCGAGCTGCGTGAGATCTCCCATTTCGGACACGTCTTCACCGGCGGAGAACGCCCGCCCGGCACCGGTGAATACCAGCACGCGAACGGTCGGATCCATGGATACCGCCTCGACGGCGTCGCGCATTTCGCCACGCATCTTCGAGTTCCACGAGTTGAACTTCTCGGGACGGTTCAGAGTGATGATGCGCACGCCCCCGTCGCGGTCCTCGACCTGGATGTGCTCGTAAAAAACTCGGTCATGAATCCTCGTCTCCGAAGAGAATGGTGACGCCGGTGGCAACGAGTGCCCCGACTGGTTGTGGACATCGACGCCGTAGTCGGCCGCCGTGACGGTGACGCGTCGCCCGGGAACACTGGGCCGCGCAGCCGCAGATCGAGGTTCAGCAGCGAGTCGGAACCCAGTTGGGCGATGATCTGGTCGATCACGATGGCAGTGGTGAACGGGCCGTGCACGACCGTGTCGGGAAGGCCTGCGGCGAGCGAAGTCGAGGTCGAAGTGCACCGGGTTGTGATCGCCAACCGCGTCGCCGTAGTCCGCGATGCGGTCGCGGGTGATCGGCGCCGCAGTCGCGGGGGCAAGCTCGGGCCGGCTCACGATGCACCCTGCGAGGCAAGCGAGCGCTCGATGAACGTGGTGCGCTGACGTTGGATGAGTTCACCGTCGGCCCATGGAACTCGGCCAGCACGGTGGCGAGGTGCAGCGTGGTCTTGTCGAGAATGTCCTCGACGACGACCCGGCAGCGCACGGTTTCGCCAAGGCGGAAGGGGCGATGCCATTCGTAGGACTGGCCGCCCTGCAACGCACGGCGAAGATCCATGTCGAGCGCGCCGACCACTGAGTCCTGTCCGGCGGCGGTTGGGCCGAAGAAGGGGACTCGAAGCGCCGTTTCCATGGCGGTCGGTGTTCCGATGGCGGCGGCGAGCCGGCGCACCCGCCCCTCGTCGACGACGAGTTCGGTGTCGACGATCACCTGTCCGAGGGTGTTGAGGTTCATGCGTCAGAGGAACCGACGGTTGAGGCGGTTCGACGGCACGTTGATGCCCAGTTCCTCGAGCAGTGGCCGGGTGTCGTTGATGTACTGGCGTCGGAGGTCGGCGTTGTTGAACTGTCGCAGCCCCCACTGGACGTACATCGGAGAACGCCGAATCGGACCGGCCGAACATGTCGAGCGCGGCCGGCCACCATTTCTCGATCAGCGTGTTCGCTTCGGCAAGCCCGTCCGGCGTCGAGCACGTCAGGCGAAGGTTGCGCAGGCCGAGGGTCGCATGGAACGTCTCGTCCTTGTGCAGCTGGGGCGCGACGGCCATCAAGGGTTCGTATGGCACGCCCTCCCACGTCTCGCCGATGTAACAGCCGACCCGGTCGATGAGGCCGTGGAAGTAGGCGAGATCGCAGAACGTGTCGATCGGAAGCCGGAAGGCGTACTGCTCGATGGGCCGGTTGACGCTGTCCACCCCGAGGCCCTTCAGCAAGCGCGCGGTGATCTGGCCGTGCTCGACCTCTTGATCCATGAGCTTCTTCAGCGCAGCCCGGGTGCCATCGTCGGTGGGCAGGTTCGTGCATCGATCCCACAGCATCTCCATCAACTCGTTGAAGTGCGGGTTGGTGCTGTTTTCGATGTGATAGCTGAGCATGCGTACGAGCAGCTCACGGAACTCTTCCGGCAGGTCGGGGTCGCCCTCGGCCCAGACTTTCCCACTTGGTTCCACCGTCGCTGTAGCCATGGCCGACTCCTCGTGACAATTTGTTCGACTGGTGCGTCCAGGTAAGTATGAGAGGAGTGAGCGGACGTGTCAAGCGTCACCGGCTCGCCCCCCGCTGCCGTTGCCAGGAGCCGCTCATGCCCACGCAGAATCGTGCCGCCGACCTGAGCATCTACGTGGTCCCCGGGCGAGCGCGAGATCCGCGGGTCGCGCTGCACGAGGCCGCCGACGCCGAGGCCGCCGGGTTCGGCGGCGTCTACGTGAGCGAGCGGCTGGACGTGAAAGACGCCGCCGTCGTCTGCGGTGCTGTCGCGGCGACCACGACACGCGTACGCATCGGCACAGCGCTCGTTCATCAGGGCACGCGCCATCCGCTCACGATCGCTTCCATGGCGGCCACGCTGCAACTGATCAGCCAGGGCCGCTTTACGCTCGGTTTGGGTCGGGGCCTCGGAGCGCTGGCGCCGTCCATGGGCGTCGCCAAACCGACCCTGGCCAGCGTCGAGCACCTCGTGTCCACGATCCGGCGCCTGTGGGCCGGCGAGCGCATCACCGAGACAGGACCGGCCGGTTCGTTTCGTGGCCTGCGATTCACCGACCTCCCGGCGGCTCAACCGCCGCCAGCCGTCCTCTTCGGCACAATTGGCCCCCGCGGTCTCGCCCTCGCCGGTCGGGCATTCGACGGGGTCATCCTTCACCCGTTCCTCACCGTCGAGGCTGCTGGCCGGTCAGTCGACATCGTGCTCGGCCGCGGCCGACGCTGGGCGTGATCCGGCCTCGATTCACATCGTGTCGACGCTTGTCGCCGCGCCTGCCATCTCTTCCGAGCGCGAGGGTGTCGTGGTCCGCGCCCGCGCCGTCAGCTATCTCCAGGTCCGCGGCCTCGGTGAACTGCTGGCCACGGCGAACGGCTGGGACCCCGGCGTGCTGCACACATCCGCGAACACCCGACACTCGCCGGTCGGGGAATCGCCGACACCGCGCTGACCCGTGATCGTCTCGTCGATTCATCGGAGGTCATTCCGGACGACTGGTTCCGCACGGGCGCTGCCGTCGGGTCGGTCGGTTCATTGCGTCGAGCGAGCTCGGGCCTACCGAGGCGCCGGCGCCGACGAGCTGCTCGTTGCACGGCGTGCTCGCCAGCGAGGTAGCCCCCTTCGTCGGGGCGTGGATGGACGCCATGGGCGCGGCGTGAACGCCGATCCGGCCGAGATCGCCAACCTGCTGGCTCGAGGTCATGAGCGGTCCGCTTGGGTCGCGGTGTGCCAGGTCGAGGATGTCGCCCGGCTCAAGGGTGGCTACTCCAGGCAGATGTGGGCGTTCGACGCTGTTGACCGGCAGGGTCGACGGTCGCGGTGGATCTTGTGCACCGATTCGCCTGCCGGTGTCGTGGGCGACGACTCGCTGTACGCGTCGCGACGAAGCGAGGTTGATCGAGCGTGTCCACCGTGGAGGGTTGCCGAGTTCCGGCGATCGCGACCATCGGTGCCGGCGCAGAACCCTTCGGCGCTGGAATGGTTCGTGATGCAGCGCCTTGCCGGCATCGGCTGCCGTCGGGTCCCCTCGTTCGTGACGAAGCGCTGGTTGCGCAGCGCCGAACCCTGGGCCGACGCAAAGCCGAGATCCTGGCGGCCATCCACGCGCTTCCCGTGCCCGCCCGATGCGTTCGGAGCGCTTCCGCCAGCCCGACCGGGTCGCCCGGCTCGAGACCGAACGCTGGAGTCGAGCGCTCGTGCGCACACCTACGGCTGACACCGCAGCAATGCGATCCGCAATCGACCTCCTGCGGGCGACGGAACCTGCACCGCCGCGCCAGGTGCTGCATCGTGCACGGTGACTACCGGACCGGCAACCTGCTGTACGCCGCAGAATAAAACCGGCATCATCGGGGTCCTCGACTGGGAGATGGCGCATCCCGGTGACCCGCTCGAAGATGTTCGCGTGGGCGCAACTTGCCAGCTTGGCACGTCGGCACCGGGCTGGTCGGCGCGATGCTCACCGACGACGAGATGGCTCGACGACTACTCCCAGCAGCGTCCGGTCGGCCACGTCCACGCCGAGTCGCTGCGGTTCTGGCAGATCCTGACCGGCGTGAAGATGTCGATCCTGGCGTGGCGCGCCTTACGAACGCACCGGGCCCGGCAAGGAGCACGACCTGCTGGTCGACCTCTTCGGGCAGCTGCAACAGCAGCTCCTGCAGCGCCTCGCCGCCCATCTGAACCATCGGCAGACATCGCCAGGTCCGCCAGGTTGCCATCATTGATGGTTCAGCTGAGCAAGGCTGCCGAACCGATGGCGAGGGTCAGTCCGATGGCCTGACTGCGGGAGAGACGTTCGTGAAGAACGATCAAGGGCGAGGAGGATGGTCGTGACCGGGAAGAGATTGACGAGCGCCCCGACCACCGAGAGTTCTGGCCGTCAATGCTCGACCACAGGAACAAGTCCGTTTGCCGTCATGTCCAGTGTCTCCGGTCGAGGGCCGGCAGAGCGATGGCGTTGACCCGCAACCGGTCGGGTCGTTGACGGAGTGTGGGCGAGCAGGAGAAGGGCTGGTGGAGGCGACCCGGGCGGCGAGCAGGGGCACTGCTCCGGCGTCGTCCGGAGGTCTGCGCCAGGGAAGGTGAAGAAGAGACCGAAGCCAACGCCTGCCCCAACCGCAAGCGCTCAGGTGTCTCTTCGTGCCGCCGGCTTCGAGTCGGTGGTCGCCGCCGGCAACGAGCCAGATCGCAACGGGAGTGAGCAACAGGCCCACCGCAACGCGCGGTCGAGACCATCCCCGGTGGCGATGCCGACGAGGGACGGGGATCGAGGCGGCGAGCACCGCGAGAGGACTGACCAGTCGATTCGGGCCACTGGCCAGGCCGAGGTAGAGGAGAACGAGACCGCCGAGGCCGCACGTGCCACCGACCGCACCCCACCCGATGTTCGGCCGGAGTCCAGGTACCACCGAAGAAGCTGTGACAAAGCCCACAGCGAAATGATCACCCCGACGAGATTCGAGATCAGGGTGACGGTCATGACCGGCCGTTCGGCGGGTGGCGTAGCCGCCGACGAAGTCGGCGGCACCGAAGACCGCAGCTGCGGTGAGTGCGAGCAGGGCAGGCATGGCGGCACAGCTTCCCGTTGGATCGTGGACGGTGAGAAGGAAGGTGGCGGGTCGTCGAGTCGGGTTGCGGTACGTGTGCACTCGGTTGGCTGCGAAGGCGACCGACGCTCCCGCTTTGAGTCGCAACGTCTCCTCCCCCGACCTCGAGCTCGACCGTGCCGCTGAGAACGTAAAGCGTCTCGGCGCTTGGGTCGGAGTGGGCCTCGGACATCCGGCTGTCGCCGGGAGCGAGGAACCAGTGCCAGAGTTCCAGCGGGCCCCGACCGACGAGGAGACGAGCGGCGCTGCCGGCCGAGGTCGACCACAGCACCGGTGCCGTTGCCGGGATCGGTCTGGACGACGGTCGCGCTACCGGTGGACGGCGCTTCCAGGAGGTCGGTGAGATGGACGCCGAACCCGTCGGCCAAGGCAAGCAGGGTGGTGAGCGAGGGGTTGGCCTCGCCCGCTTCGATCTGTGCCAGCAAGCGGCGGCTGATCCCGATTCGAACCGCAGCGTGATCGAGCGTCCACTGGCGGGCCGTCCGCAGGTTTCTCACCGCTGTGGCCAAGACGGGGGAGATGCACTCATCAATGCACCATACTGCACTCTGTCTGATAGTACGCTCAGCGTGCCCGCCTGAAGCGCCGAGGAGAAGTCGGTACGTCCCCGCCCATTTCGCTGCTGATGACGACGCCGTTCGACACCTTCTGGTCTCATCATGGGGCCGCCGACCTCGTGACCCTCACCGACCAAGGGCTGGTTGCGACCCTCCTGCCGTTCGTCTTCGACCCCGACGATGGACCACTGGGGGCACTCCTCGGCCACGTTGCCCGGAGTAACGACCAGTGGCGGCAGTCATCTGGTGGCGAAGCTCTCGTCATCGTGCGCGGTCCTGACGCCTACGTGTCCCCCTCGTGGTACCCGAGCAAGACGGAGCACGGACGTGTCGTTCCGACGTGGAACTACACGACCGCTCACGTCTACGGCCAGGTCGAGTGGCACGACGATGCCGCTTGGGTCGAAGATCTCGTGCGGCGTTTGACGGCCAAGCACGAGGGCGCGCTGAGCAGCAAGCAGCCGTGGACGCTGGAGGACGCTCCGCGTTCGTTCATCGATGGTCAACTCTGGGCCATCGTTGGCGTGCGACTCGAGATCGTGCGGATGGAGGCCAAAGTGAAGATGAGTCAGAACCGCACGGACGCGGATGCCCAAGGCGTGGTCGCCGGCCTCGCCGCCCGGGGTGACGCGACGACCTCGGAGGCGGTTCGAATGGCGAACGCGGACCGGCTTTGACCCCATGTAGCTTTCGCTCGTGGCCGGTGATGATCCAGGTGTTCCCGTGGTCATCAACCTCGAGTCCCTCGAAGCAGAGGGTCGATCCGGGGCGATCTGGAGCCTGCCGCATGGCGGTGATCTCGACGCCAACCTGGTGCACCTCCAGGCCAACGGTGCGATCCAGCCCCACGTCAATCACGAAGTCGATGTCGTGATCTCGGTGATTGCCGGAGACGGCCGCCTGATTCTCGGTGGCGCGGCACACAGCCTGGAGAACCACGTGCTCGCACTGATACCCAAGGGGACGCGCCGGGAGATCCACGCCGGTGGCGCCGGCATGACCTACCTCAGCATCCACCGTCAACGAAACGCCTTGGGCATCACCGCAAAGCCCAGGGTGGGGTCGTGAGCGGCGGGACGCCTCCCGAGCACCGCGATCGTGGATCTCGACGACCGGGAGGAGATCGCTGCCGTTCGTCACCCGGTTCTACCGCGACATCGCACAGGACGATCGCTTCCATCACTGGTTCGAGACCATCGCCCACGTCGACTGGCGCGATGGGGAGCTTTTCGAGCGTTGGCTATCGATCTTCGACGTGACGCTCGACGCCGGCTGGAGTGGCCCGCCTGGCCGAGACGGCCCTGCCATCGCGCCCACGGGAATCGCCTGGGCCATGGCCAAGCGCCTTGCTGGCACCGACATACGGCGCTGAAGGCGTTCTTGCCGGATGTGAGCGTCGAAAACGATGCTCACATCCGGCAGAACCGATGCGCAGCCGACCAGCGCCGCCATGGCCTCGATGGGAAAATCACGGTACGACCAGGTCTGGGGCGGCGGAGATCGATGCGATGCACCAGTTGGCCTGCCGGGAACGCCTCTTTGGTCCGCCGATGACGCTCAGTTAG
>CAWHEG010000021.1:0-5201 GCA_963828405.1 uncultured Actinomycetes bacterium
GCCACTATGCCGGTCTCGCTCCAACGTCGCCGGGAACCCCCAACCTCGAACCCGGCCGCACGGCTCTGGCTGTTATCGAGCGGGTCGGCGACGCGCATTACCGGGCGCTCTCCGGGCGCTGCTTCGCCGGATACCGGGTGGAGCGGACGTCCGTCGCGGCGATGTCGGCCGGGAGACGACACGCTGCCACAGAACGTCTGGCGTTCCACGTCGCAGTGCTGCGCAAGACGGCGGCGCTCATGCGCTCGCTGTGCGCCGACGACTTCGTATGCGAGGATCACCGCCGGTTGATCAGACTCCCAACGGTGGTAAGCCGCGATGCGGTCGTCGACTGGGGCAGAGGCGTAGCTCGCAACGACGTGAGCGGCCAACGTGGACTTGCCCGCCCCCGGTGGGGCCTGTGAGCCCAGAACGCAGTGATCAGACCGGGCAGACAGCACCTTCGCCCGGTCGACGACCTGGCTCATAGACCTCACGAGCACCACGATCCAGAATCTTCCAGACACTGTGCATCCAAGACGGGTGAATGGTCCGTAGACAACGATAACTGCACACCCAACGAAAGGGACACGTCACATGAAGCGCATCATCGTCACCGGAGCGTTCGCCGTTCTCGCCACCGTCAGCTTTGCTGGCACCGCCAGCGCCTTTGAACCTGGGACGCCCCAGTGCTTCGGTCAGGTGCACAAGGCCGTCAACGCCGGCGCTCTGGACGGCATCGACAACGTTGGGCAGCTCGTGCAAGCCTCCGACGGCAAGGGACAGGGGAAGAACGCAACGGCCAAGAGCCTCTGCTGACCCATTGCTCCACAAGAGCCCTGGTGGCGGCTCGGACCTCATCGGCCCGAGCCGCCACTGCTCTTCCATGGCTTGAATCGCGTGTCGCTCTTCGTCGCTGCTGTCTTCACCGTGGAAGCGCACCATACGGGTGACATCTCCTGATGTTACATGTAACCTCGAGTTCATGGCTCGTCGACCGTCTTCGTCACCCACCGCCATTCGTGTTCGCGCGCACCGCCAACGACTCCGGGAACAGGGGCTACGACCGATCCAGATCTGGGTCCCCGACGTCAGATCCCCACGGTTCACCGAGCAGGCGCACCAACAATCGCTCGCCGTCGCGACCAGCCGACACGCCGCCGACGACCAGGCATTCATCGACGCGCTGGCCGACGACGAGTGAACCGCGGCGAGATCTGGAACGCTTCGGCGGGCAGCGGGTACGCCGGCAAGCCCCGACCCGTAGTCATTGTCCAAGACGACCGCTTCGACGCCACCGCCTCGGTGACCGTCTGCGCGTTCACGACCGACCCCACCGACGCACCGCTGATCCGACTGCTCATCGAAGCCGACCAAGTGACCGGTATCCGAGAGTCCAGTCGGCTGATGGTCGACAAGATCACCACCATCCCGCGATCCAAGCTCGGCGAACGGATCGGCCAACTGAGCGACGACGACATGATCAGACTGTCGCGAGCACTCGTCGTGTTCCTCGGACTCGCAGGAACCTAACGAACGCGCACCCTTCACGCACCCAGAATCACGAACTCTGTCGTCCAGCCCGCGCCACGGTTCGGCCCAAGCCGGGTGCCCGGTATCCACCGTTCCGTGGTGGTAGCTGAAGCCGCCGACGCCGCCCGGTATCGCTCCGCGATCCGATCGTCGGTGTCGGCGCTGCCGTCGCGAGTGATGCTTGCTCCGTCGCGATTGGGATCGAGTGTGGCCGGAGGTCAGCAGCCGGTGGCGTCGCGGAGGCGTTGGCAGGCTTGGGCTTGCCGGTGCGGTTCGAGCTTGACGAGCCGACGACGGAAGGCGCTGCGAGGGACCGTGTGGATGTTGTCGAAATTGACGACACAGTCCGAAGGCAAGCCGTCGTGCTGTGCGGTCAGCTCGAGCTCGGAGACGAGTCCGCGTGTGGTGCGGGTGATCGCAGCCACGACGACGGCGCCGATGCGGTCTGCGACGGGATCGCGGGTGAGGACGAGCACTGGACGGTCGCCGCCCGGGGTGGCGGCGAACCAGATCTCACCGTGTTGCATCGGCCCAGTCCGACCAGTCTTCGGCGGGTCCCCACTCGGCGATCTGGCCGATCGCCGACTCATCGGTGGTCAACGGCTGTTCGGCCCAGGTGACGGCGTCGTGTTCGGAAGCAAGACGGGTGATGTGACGGTGAAGTGCCTCACGCAGCAATTCGGACTTGTCGATGCCGAGTTCGTCCGCCCACCGTTGCGCTTGTACCGCTTCGTCGTCCTCGACCCGGAAACTCAACATTGTCATACATGAAACCTACATCGTATGACATCCGGTATCCACCGATCGGCGCTCAAGGGTGGGCGGTTGCGTTGGTGCTCGGTATAGCTCAGCTCGCGAGCCGACGCTGGACTTCGGCCACATCGGCAGCGAGTCGCTCGACCAGCGCTCGACTGTCGAGCGACGCCACGGACTCGCGGTTGCGGACCGCGTCGGCGAGCAGTTCACGCACGCACTGCGACGTTGTCATTCCCCGCTCGGCAGCAAGCGCGTCAAGCCCGGCGGCCAGCTCGCCCGGCAGGCGAACTGACAGATGCCGATCTTGCGCGACTGCAGGCTCGGGGCGATAGTCGATGGTCTGGCCGGTCTGTTCTTCCAGCCACTGGATTCCTCGGGGCTTGGCCATCAGTGGTCTCCCTGTTGACGTTCGATCGCTTCGCTGATCATGACGGCGATATCTACGGCGAAGGCGCCAGTGGGATCGAGTTCACCAGAACCGGCAATGAGCGCCCGCAGGTCCTCGAAGATCCGCTCGAGATCGACAAGGCTCAGCACAACACCATCGTCCGAAAGCCACTCCAACCCGTCAGCCATCGTGTGACAGCGTAACACACTCGCCCGAACTGCAGTCGCCTGGAGCCTTGGGCCCGGCCCTCCGGCAATCGAGATCCATTGCGATGCTGGACGTGGCGACTGCGACTCGGTCATCGGTATTGCTCCGCGTTCACACGGGTCCGGAACGGCTCCATGGAGCCGGTGGATCGCTCGGTATCGCAGGAGCCCGGGCACGGGTCCGGCACGGCGTCAGGGTCGTGACCGTCGCATTCGTACGATTGGAACATCACCCGGCCCGAAACCACCCCGACCAACCGAGCGGCCGCGCAAGACGGGGCCGGGCGGAGGGCCCTCACCCGCTGAATGAAACCGCGAAACTGCAACGAGCCCGCCGGGGTCGGTCAGCTGATCAGCGCGGCCGTTCCCCGGCGGGGCTCAGGTGTCTGTGCCTACGCGGCCTTCGTGTCGCAAACCAGGTCTGCGATGCAGTCGAGCAGCCAGTTTCGGACTACCGGGACATCCACCCGCTGGTAGCCGCCGAGGTAGCGGCAGTTGTTCGTGTAGCCGTAGCTGGTGTCGGCCACGAGGTACCCGCCGTGGATCGCCGGACCACCGGAGTCGCCGAAGCACGTCCCTCCCCCGGCCCGCGGGTCGTGCTCGTTTCCATTCATCTGCAGGATCTGCGGTGTAAGTTTCTGTCCGACCTCGGTCGTGTATCGGCGGACTATCGGCTGACGTTGCGGGATCGGTGTCCGCGGCGGTCCCTCCTGGCGAACCTCGGTGCCGTAGCCGATCGTCAGAAACTCCGTCGAGTTGAGGGCCGGTTGCTCGAAGTCGTCGAGGTAGTTCTCGGGGGCGAGCGGCGTCGTGGGCAGCCCGGGCGCCGAGTCGAGGATCACAACCCCGGTGTCGTTCCAGTTCCTCACGTCGGTGAAGTCGCTGTACTCCGGGTGCGTCACCGTCGTGCCGAGCACCCAGGACTGTTCGCCTTCGTAGGCGGGCGACGTGATGTCGGCGGCCGTGAAGCCGACGTCGGAATGCGCATCATCGGGGCCGGCGTCGTCGGCCGCCCGGGGGATGTCGATCTCGGATTCGTCGGCGGTGCGTGAGATCTCCCAGTCGAACGTGACGGCGACCTTGCCGATGTCCAGGAACGTGCAGTGGGCCGCGGTCACGAACACCCGCGGCGCAACCAGCGTGCCCGAACAGCGGAAGCGGCCGTCCGGCTGGTAGAAGACGACCATCCCGACGTTGGAGTACGTGTTCGATCGGTCCTCGGTACCACCGGTGATGGCACCAGCGGGCGACGACGCGGCGACGAGCGAGGGAAGTCCGATCGCCACCACCGCAGCGGAGCGAATCAGGAATCGGAACCGGGTCATGCAGCACCTCCGGGGATCGGGCCTGCGGACCGAGTGCCTTGCTGGCGCCGCTCCGCGACGGCGAGAACCCGCAGACTACAACACCGCAGAACCAGCCAACCAGCCCCCCGGCTTCCATGCGCGGTATCCACCGCGATCGGATCGAGTTCGTAGCGATGAGGCTCGCTCGGTATTGGCGCCGTGGTTGTCGAGTCAGGCGTTGGTGAGGGACACGACGATGCCGACATCAGTGGCGGCGGCGGCGAGATGGGCGTCGACTGTCACTGCGACGAGATCGCCGTCGGCGAGCGCGATTGCTGCCGCGAGGTGAACCGCGTCGTACCCTCGAAGATCGTGAGCCTGCGCGAGTTCGCCGGCCGCGTGGGCGAGTTCCGCGGTGACTTCGATGTGGTCGACCTCGGCGATGATCGAGTCCAGTTCTCGGACGGCTTGCTCGAGTTGGCCACTGGTCAGGCGGCCCATGCGTCGGGCCTTGGCGAGGGCAGCGCGGGCTTCGGGATACAGCAGCCTCACGCTGACAACTCGTGACGACTCGTTCCAGAGCCGGGTGCATCGCTCGGTGGATGCCTCGCTGATGATCAGGGGTACGACAGCGGAGGTGTCGAAGTAGGCGATCACCGACGCTGGTCGGCCACGAGATCGCTGACCGTGCCCTTGGCAGCAATGCCTCGGCTGGTCCGCGGTCGTTTGGCGACTCGACCCGGGGTGGCCAACCCTTCGGCGATGAGACGGTCCAACGGGCGAGGCCGGTCGAGCGGAACGAGACGGGCGACCGCCTTGCCATGGTCGGTGACGGTTACCTCGTGTCCTTCGCGTACGACGTCGAGGTACCGGCTGAGGTGATCACGAAGGTCTCGGACGCCAGCTTCCATCCGCCCAGTATGGCGCTTTCTACCTTCACAATCTAGCCATATCTCAACAGACGGGATCCGCGTCGCCCCGCTCAACCGCTGGCGGTACGGCAATCCATCCGCCACAAACACCGCACTGGAGCGCCCTCGGCCTGCATCCGAT
>CAWHEG010000022.1:0-18314 GCA_963828405.1 uncultured Actinomycetes bacterium
GGGTGGACCGATCCGCTGGTACGCAGTCATCCATCACGGCCTCGACCCGGTCACAGGTCGACGCTCGGCAGAGTGAAGATCTGCCAACTGAAGATCCAACAGATCGAGTCGCTCTACGAATCGAAGCTGCGTCCAACCGATGGCAGCCGTCCGCTGTCCGCGAAGTCGGTGCTGGAGTTGCACGTCATCATCCGTGGTGTGCTCGCCGACGCCCATCGCAAAGGCGTCGTGAGCCGCAACGTCGCCGCCCTCGCCGCCGCGCCGAAGCTGCGCGCTATCCCACCCGTCGAGCCGCGGGCGTGGACGGAAGACCAGCTCAAGCTATTTCTTCGGGCCGCGGCCGGCCATCGGTTCTACCCTGCGTTTCGGCTCGCAGCCAGCACCGGCATGCGTCGCAGCGAACTTCTCGGGCTGAAATGGTCTGACGTCGATTGGAAGCGGGGCACCGTCTCAAACGCCCGCGGACTCGTCGCGATCGCCCTGGATGTTCCCCGCCGACGACGGTGGGCCCACCCACCCCGGGCATACCCGAACCGGGCCTCGATCTCGTACCGGTGCGGGTTCCTGTTGCGCAGCCAATCGTTGTAGCGCTGCCACTGCGCCTGGGCGCTCTTGTAGCGCTTCTCCCGATCGAGCAGGTGGCGGGGACAGGATTTGAACCTGTGACCTTCGGGTTATGAGCGAGGCCAGGCTCCGCAAGCGGTTGATTCCATGGGCAAGGGCGATGCCCGAGAATGTCTCGGGAGATTGCCCGAAGATGTCTGATAGAAGGACCCGAAGATGTCTGATAGGGGTAGGGTTGCTACGTGGCCATCGAGACGCTGCGAGCAGCTTCCTACCGTCGGCGGGTGGTCGACTTCGAACTGGACGAGTTGCTGGTCGGCGCGGGTGCCGTGTCGCTCGAGGGCGCCAAGGGTGTTGGTAAGAGTGCGACAGCCGCCGAACGCGTTGACGCCGAGTTCAGGTTGGAGTCTCCAGCCGTACGCATTCTGGTCGAGGCCGATCCGTCCCGGCTTCTCGACGGACGACGGGTCCTGCTCGACGAGTGGCAGCACCTCCCGTTCACCTGGGATCTCGTCCGGCGCGCCGTCGATGCCGGCGCGGCTCCCGGCCAGTTCCTGCTCACAGGATCGGCCTCGCTCGCCGACCCGGGGCGGCACTCAGGAGCCGGTCGCATTCTGCGGATGCGGATGCGGCCGCTCGCGCTGTCCGAACGCGGCTACCAGGCCTCGGTCAGCTTGGCCGAGCTGCTTGACGGGCGACGTCCCCGGATCAGCGGCGACGCAGCGGCGGATCTCGCGACGTACGCGTCGGAGATCGTCGCCTCCGGTTTCCCGGGTCTGGCGCAAGTCCCCGCCTCGGGTTCGGCGTGCACAACTCGACAGCTATGTGGAACGAGTCGTCGATCGAGACATCGACGACCTCGGATCGAGGATCCGCAATCCGGCCGCGTTGAAGCGCTGGATGAGCGCCTACGGCGCAGCCACCGCAACGACGACGACGTACAAGAAGATTGCCGAGGCCGCGAGTCCAGGTACCGGGGAGTCTCCAGCGCGCTCGACCCTGACCGCGTATCGGGACGCACTCGAACGGCTGTTCATCGTCGACCCGGTGCCGGGTTGGTTGCCGACTCGCTCCCACCTCAATGAACTGGCTGCGTCGCCCAAACACCACCTCGCCGACCCTGCGCTCGCTGTTGCTCTCCTCGGCCTCGATGAGGAAGCGCTGCTCGCCGGCGACGACCCGGTAGGTGGCCCTATGCGTGATGGACCGTTTCTCGGCGCGCTGTTCGAGTCACTCGTAGCGCTGAGTGTGCGCGTCTATGCACAACGGTCCGAAGCGCGGGTCGGGCACTTCCGCACGCACCGCGGCGACCGCGAGGTCGACCTCATCGTCGAACGTCGCGACGGCCGTTGCATCGCGCTCGAAGTCAAACTCTCCCCGATCGTCGATGATGACGACGTCAAACACCTCGCCTGGCTGGCCGCCAAGCTCGGCCCAGACCTTCTCGACAGCGCGGTCATCACCACCGGCGCCCAGGCCTATCGGCGCCCCGACGGCGTCGCCGTGATCCCGGCCTGCCTGCTCGGCCCGTGAACGCGTGGCGGAGCCTGAGCTGCGGCAAGGCCGCCATTGAGCTTCGACGAGTTCGGACGGGGTCTCGACGCCAGCAACTTGCGCTACATGCTGCTGTTCTTCACGCCTTCGAGATTTGTGACGCGCCGCGTCACAAATGTCAGACCCCGAACGAGTCGATCGGCCGTCGACGCGGAACTCGTCGCCGGGACGGGACGCCGACCAGCCACGATAGGGCGATGGAACGTCCGGCGTCAGCCCACCCCGAGGCGCGCCGCGTGCTTCTGGCCGGGGACACGCACGGCAACACGCCGTAGTGACGTGCCACCTCGCAGCGCTCGCTGCGGACAACGGCTGCGATCTGATCATTCAGGTCGGCGACTTCGGGTACTCCCCCAACCTGGCCGGCGGCGAGCAGTTCCTCGACGAGGTCAACTCGGCACTTGCACGTCACCGAGTCAAGCTGTGGTTCATCGACGGCAACCACGACGATCACGGCGCACTCGCCGCTCATCGCCGAGTCACGGAGCCCGTGGCGATCCGACAGAACGTCTCCTACCTGCCGCGGGGCAGCCGTGTCCGGTTCGGGAGCCTTGTCTTCGGGTTCCTCGGGGGTGCGTTCTCGGTCGATTGGCGCGACCGCACCGGGGAAACAGTCTTCGGCGCGCGACCCCGCCGATGCCGTCGACCCAAGCTGCAGGTGAGCGGCGGCGCTACGGATCGCCCCGCTTCACCCCGTCGCCCATGCGAGGTGCTCGAGCAGCGTGCCGGCGTCGGCGTTCATCGCATCGAACAAGTCCTTGCTGAGACGTTCGACAACGTCGCTCTCCTCGAACGTCAGCTCCAGATACTTGCGGTAGGTGCGCAGAACGCTGGCGATCGTGTCGGTGGATACGTAGTGGTCAGAGTGCATGGCGAGTACCCCAAGCGGTACGACTGCGATCACCGGTTTCCACCACCCCGGGTGCTGTCCGGACTGCGCCGACCTCGCCGCGTTCCTCACCGATTTCACCCGCAAGCAGCACGTCTGGCCAATGGCCAAGCGCGACACGACGCGAACACATCCATCGACGCATCGACGACGCCGAACTCCCCGTCACCCACCAGACTCGCCGAGAGCCCCGCCGAAGCGACTCACCAGTCGTGAATCCGTCCGGTGCGACGGGACTCATCCATGAATACCAACATGCCGCCTGACCAGGCACGACCGAATCTCCGGCACCCACACGCAACTCAGCGGCAAGCGCCGGAACCCGTCCACGGCAGACCGATCGGGAGCGCTTGCAGACGACGGCAAGTGAGGGCTCAGCCCGTTCGGGTCAGGGTCACGATCTCGAACGAGTTGTAGTTGGTCGGATCCTGAACGACCGCCGTGATGACCTTGCCGTCGGGCGAGAACACCACCGGGAGCAGCGGCGGGCCAACCGGCACGGTGACGCCGAGGTCGGGGCGGTTCGCCGGAGCGATCCAGAGTCCGACATCGGTGACGATGACGACGTCGGTGCCGTTCGGCGAATACTGCGGGGGCACGAAGGCGTCCTGACCGGAGAGGTTGAGCCGAAAACTTCCACCGGGAGGCGACATCGTCGACCTTCCCGACCCGTCGAGCGGCATCCAGGTCAACCCATACAGCGGGGCGAACGGGTCAGGTTCCGAGGGGTCGGTCGGCGGGTCGGTCGATCCGTTCTGAGGGGGTGCGAATGGCGTGTACAGCACCACGGAGTCGTCTTGCATCTCGCTCAGCGGCATCATGTTGATGATCATCACCGCGACCATGAAGTCGGCGAGGGGCCAGGTTGCGAGCGCGACCTCATCGACCAGGACGCCGTCGGCGAGCCGCGACTTGCGCACCACCAATCGACCCGGTATCGCCGCATTATTATCGTCCTCTGTCTGGGGAACCGGTCCGATCCAGCCCAGGTAGACGATGTGTTCTGCATCCCGTGTGATCATGAAGCCGCCGTACAGACCGTCGCCCCCGAGAGCCGGTCCCAGCTGCCGCAGGGGCTGCACCCCGAGCGGATCGAACTCCGTCACCGTGAACTGATGGGTCGGCGACTTGATGTCCATGACGACCGCAGCGATCGTGCCGGTCGGTAGAAAGCCCAGGACCAGCGTGTCGGACACGGCCGTCGACGACCGCTTGGTGACGGTGTGGTCGGCGGCGATGTCCCAGACGAGCAACACCTGCTGGCCCAGCATCGCCAGGCGATCCACACCCGGGGTCACGTTGGGGGCGATCCAAACCGAAGGCGTCCCGAGCTCGTTCTCCGCCCCCGGGGGCCTCGGCCACTCCTGGTCGATCTGGGCAACGAGGGCCTTGGTGGTGCCATCGATGATCAGCAACGACGCGCTCGCGTTCCCGGCGAAGTCCTTGTAGCTGGCGCAGGCGACGTAGAGCAACGACGAGTCCGCGGGCTGACAGAACGCCGTCACCTCCGAGATCTCCGGCGAGTCGAGTTTTGCCGACGTGGTGAAGGGGAAGCTGACCAACGTGAAGGTCGCCGATCCGGCGGCGGTGGCGTCGTCGGCGGCCCGCATCGCCCGCATCGTGAACTCCGTCGCGGCGCTGACCGCCACCGGCGAGACCATCGACGTCGCCACGGCGTTGCCCAGCGGCGTGTCATGGGGAGCGACCAGTTCGAGGGTCGTCGGGTCACCGGTCGTCGACCAGCTCAGGGTCGGCGTCACGCTCTGACCTGTGGGGATCCACGACGGGTCAAACGTCATTGCGCCGACGGTCAACGGCGCCAGCTTCTGGATGACGGCCGTCGCCACCCCGGGGGCGAACCCCGGAATGTTCTCCCAGCTCACCGACAGCTGGGTCGGCCCCGGCCGCAGCTCCGAGACGATGCTGTCGATCTCGAACTCCGCCACCGACCCGGCGCCGAGGATCGGACCTGTCTTCGGGCGCAGTGTCCACACCGGATCCTCCCCGGACGGTTCCGGATCGACGGTCCAACTGGTCAAGGTCTGCGCCGAGGGCGACACCTTGATCTTCTGAGCCAGGTCACGGGTCGTCAACGCTCCGCCCGGCGTCGACTCCTCGTAGAGGAACGACAGATGGAACAACGGCGGCTTGTTGGCGTCCCACGTCGGCGCGACGTTCGGCACGTCGGTGCTCAACTGCAACGACAACGAGTTCGATCGCGGCTGGGTGGCATCGACCGTCGTCACCACCGTCGACAACCCGCTCCCGAAGCCGATCTGCAACGACAGCGTCGGATCGCCGTCGGCGGTCGCCGACACCCGCGCTAGCGGCAGATGGGTGAATCCGTTGGGCACGTTGCCCAGCCGGCTGTAATCGACGATGAAGTGTCCATCCTGGGGCGGTCCGTCGACGTCGACGTGGGTGATGGCGAACGTCACCGATCCACCGGCGACCAACGATCCGGACGCGGCGGGCGTCAACGCCCACACGCCAGCGACCTGGGTCGCCACCCAGCCGGGCGCCGCGATCGTCAACCGGTTCACCTGGTCGGATGTCAACAGGTTGCCGAAGTAGAGGTACAGCGTGGTCGGGCCGGTCGGATCGCTCTGACCATCGGGCACCGGCGCGCCGGCGAACAGCGCCAGTTCGCCGGCCGTCTGGTTGCTGACCACGAACGACAACACGTTCACGGCCAGGCCGTCACCGATCGTCAACGCCGGCTCCCCCGCGGTGTTCGACAGCACGAACCCCACAGGAGATCGCCTGACCGTTGTGCTCATGCTGATCTCTCCTCTGTCGCCGCGGGCGCGGCTGGGGCGGAAAAGGTGTGACCCCGCTACGTCGACCAAGGGTGGCATCGGCGTGAGCCGCAGCCAGCCGTCGACGATGGTCTGTGGCGTGTCGTCGAAGGCGGCCCGCAGATTCGGCGAGGTGACCGCGTCGACCTGCGACCATCCGGCCGGGTCGGACGTCCGGGTGATCCACGACCACATCCAGCCCGCCTCGGCGGGGACCGGCACGCGCACCCGGCCGGCGCCGGTGACCAGCGGGGCGACGAGGAACGGGACGGCGATGTGCTGGAGGGCGTCGGCGTACATCGCCGGAGGTATCTCGATGTCCTTCATCGGCAGGAGTCCGGTGGTGGCGTGCACCGAACACCGCGGGTCGACGAGCATCGTGACGACGGCGGGCTTCGAGCCCGCTCGTGGAGTCACGGTGACCGCGTCATCCGGAGGCGCGACCACACCATGCCCCGAGGTGTCGGCGGCCGCCGAATAGAAGGTTGCGTAGGTCGCGGTGCCGTCGTCGACGAAGTAGCCGACGAGGCCGTCGCTGACGTTGGAGATGTCGCCGAGGCGCACGGGGATGCGGACGTCGGCGAATCCGCCATCGGGACGGTCGGCGGGATAGGTCATACCGTCCCACGTCGTGACGGTGCTGCGCAAGGCGTCCCAGGACTCGTCGATACTGGCCAAGCCGTGCAGTTCGGCGTCGACCTGCGCCCGTACGATCGCCAACGGACGACCGAACAGCGCGCTCGTGGAACGATTCTGGGCCGAGCCCTTCGGGATGATCAGGCTCGCTGCCCGGTCGATCGCTCGCAACAGGTCGGTGACGAAGCCAACGGCGTCCGTCCTAGCGGCGATCGCCAGGGCGAACGCCCGCAGGTGCGGGTTGATGGCCGGGTCGCCGAAACCGGTCTCGATCGGGGCGAACATGTCGCTCGCCCCGGGAGCGCCCTGCCACAGCGGGCCGATGGTCGAGAACGCCCCGATCGCCGAGCCCCGGGCGTCGTAGATCATCAGGCTGGAGTCGAGATGGTTGAACAACACCCAGCCGCAGATCGGCGACGACGCCGGATCGCTGTTCGACTCGACCAGATCGTTGTCGGCCGCCAGCCAGCGGAAGTTCAAGCGGGACGGCTGGGCGAGTCGGGGCCGCAGCAGCACCGGCGTGGCACCGGCTGGATCCTGCGTCGGTCGCAGGCTGCTCGAGCGGATCAGCGCCCCGTTGTCGAGCCGGATGTCGCGGATCTGTCCGAAGGTGTCGACCAGTCGCAGGGCGAGCACGTTGAGTTGCCCGGCGATGATCGGGCGATAACCCCACCCCGGTTCGACCGCCGTCGTGTTCTGGTCCCCCACGGCCGTGGGCACGGTCAGGTTGGAGAACTCGACGCTGCGCGGACCGTCGGCCGCCACCGTCGCCAGCGGGTCACCGACCGGGATCTGCAGTACTTGGCGACGCATCCGCATGGCGGGTCGCAGGCCACCGAGCGCCTGGGCCATCATCGCCGGATTCGATCCGAAGACGCCCTGCAGGACCGCGTTGAGCTGCGGATCGACAGCGTCGTCGCGATAGCTCGACAGGTACTTCTGGATCTGGGTCGCGATGGCCAGCGAGGTGCGGCCGCCCAGGCCGACGGTGCCGTCGTAGACGTCGAAGATCGGCCCGGGTGCCGTGAGCGCGAGCGGGTCGAGATCGATGGCGTCGGGGTCGAGCCGATATCCGTCGGTGATCAGCGTCGTCGGATAGCTGCCCGGACTGGCGAGCGGGTGGTCGGGGATCAGCTCCACCCTCCACTGCAGCAGGAGCGGGTTCCACGGATTGGCGCCGTTCCAGAGCTGCATGCCCACCGGCGACGCCGGCCCACCCGAGATGGTCACGTCCGGGGGCGCCTGACAGCCGATCTCGGCCAGCAGCGCCTGCACCGTCGCCCTCGGTCCACCCGTCAACGGCGCGACCAGTGCCGGGGCGTTGGGCAACGGGGCGGCCAGCGACGCTGCCGGCGCCGGGGACTGGGGGGCCGCCAGAGTCCTGGGCGCGGAGTCGCCCGAAACGGTGGCGCCGACCCCGGCTTCAGGCGCTGCGACCGCCACGGTCGTGCGGCAGAGCAGCATCCCGTCGGGGGCGAAACGGCCGTCGCCACCGTGGCGAGCGGGTGGGGCCGCGTCATCCCCGGCGATGAGCACGACCGGGTCGGTGGCCACCCAGTATCGCGGCGCCTCGGTCGTGACGAGTTCCAGATCGGTGCCATTGAGCAACTGCTCGACGGCCGCCCGGCCGTAGTCCGCGGATGCTCGCAGCGCCGTCGCGGCGGCGACGGCGGCGTTCAGCTCGGCGATTTCCGCCTCGATCAGCGGGAGCACATCGCCATCCGCATCGATGTCGTTGGGGCCGACGCCGTAGAGCAGATCGATGTACTTCGTCCAGTCGGCGAAGATCTGCTGACGCCGCGAGACGATCTCGTCGTCGGCTCGGTCGGCCGCCGCCTGGGTGACGTTCAGCTCGTTCAGCTGGGCGGCCACCCCCGTCGGAATCGACGGGGGTGGCCGTGGCGCCGGCGACGACATGCCCACCGAACGGCGGGCCTGCACCTGCCACAGCGAGCCGCCCGGACGGCGGGCGAAGCCGTGTTCGTGCAGGTGCTCCTCGACCGATGCCAGGTCGGAGACGTAGTCGGGCAGGAGTCCGGCCTGCAGCGACTCCAACAGGCGTTCCACGTTCGGCAGGGCCCGCAGCGCCGGCCGCGTTGCCAACAGCGCCGAGATGGCCTCGACCCGGTTGTTGCCGATCGCCGCGACGAGGCCGTTGTCGTAAGGCGGCCGCGTCACGTAGCGCCGCGTCGGGTCCCACGCCACACCCTCGATGACCCCGCTGCAGACGGTCGACGTCGGCACATCGGCGGGGGTGGGCGCCACCGTCCAGGCGTACGACGCCTTGATCTGCTCGACGAACGCGTCGGCCGTGAGCCCCGGGGTCGCAGCGACGATCTGGGCAACCGGGTCGCCGGCCGCATCGTGATACCACCCGGCGACGAGGTACGAGATGGTGCTACGCGCCGGGTCGTAGGTGGCTGGAAGGTCGTCGAGCAGGTCGTGGAACGTGAACACGTTCGTGCACAGCTCGTAGGTCGCGGCGAACGCCGTGTCGCCGAAGCCAAGGGCGTCGGTGCGCGAGGCGAACGTGCCGGTCGGATTCTCGGCCCAGGTTGCCGCGTCGAAGATCTGCCCGAGATAGGCGTACGCCGGGTTCGTGTCCGGGTCGGTCGGGCGCGGGGTCAGCGCGGTCCGGCTCGCCGCCCGGCGACCACCCGACGGGCCGGCCGGGCCGGCGACCAGGCGATCCGACTCGACCACCCACCCCCGAACCGCCGTCGGATTCGACGACGCCGTGTCGACGACGAGGCGCGCCACGAGCCAGCGATTGGGCGCCTCGGGAAACTCCACGGCCCCCGTTCCGGCGGCGTCACCCTGGCCGCGGACCAACGCGTCGGGCAGCGCCCAGTGCAGGTGGACGCCCTCGGTGAGCGGGTCGTTCGTGGCAGTGAACGGGACGGGAAGCGCGGCGGCGGCCACGTTCGGGCCGGGGTTGACGTTCTGCGCCGCCTGTCGATACGGGAGCACCGAGAAGTCGGGGCCGACGCGGGCGAAGTCCTTGGTCCCGTAGGACTCCGTCGCATCCCCGTTCGTGTCGGATCGACCGACGCAGAACGCTTGGACGTCCATCGGGACGAGGAGCTGGGTGTTGGTCATGGTTGATCGACCTTCTGCACGAAACGGAACTGCTCGACACCCTCGACGAGCTGCAGCGAGAACTCCGCGGCGGTGAACGGCCTCGCCGTGCTGCTGCCGGGCAGATCGTTGGCGTGAGCGGCGTCGACGGCCCCGGCCAGGCGACTCGCCAAGGCCGAAACAGCGACCGTCGACGGATCGGTTCGCATCGCCGGCGCGCCCGGTGCGCTGCCGACGATCTGATCGCCCGGCCGCGCCCCGGCAGGCGCCTGCGGCGGCACCGTCACCCAGCGCAGGTCCTTGTCGGCGCGCACGCCGAAGTGGAGCCCAAGCGGGGGCTCCATCAGATCGACCGTGGCGATGACACCGGCGAACACGGCGAGGAAGACCGTGGGCGACACCAGCTCGGTTCGCACCGGAGTGAGCGGGGTTCCGGCGGCGTCGTATCCGGTGACCTTGAGGTTCGGCCAGCCGGCGACCACCCCGGAGCGCAGCAGCAGCCCCGTGTAGGACTGCGGCCCGCCGGTCGCGGCGAGCACGTGGGGGCGGAACGCGGCGTCGTGCACCGCGTCGGCGGCGGTCGAGGTGCCGATCGACATCGCCCCTTCGAGCAGCGCGGCGGTCCAGCCCGGGTCGACGTGGAAGAAGCGCACCGACTCGACCGGGAGCATTGCTTCATCGGGAACGAGGTAGTTGAACGGCACCCCGTACAGCCGGGTGAGCCGGTTCAACCAGCTCGATACGACGTCGGGGAGCTCGGTGTCGGCATGGATCGCGGCGAGCGCCGCGGGGTCGGCGAGCACCTCGGCGTGCCGCTCGAACAGGGTACGCCGGGGCCGCAGCGAGGCGCAGCGATCGGTCGCCGCCGCCGCTTGAGCCGCGACCCCTGAAGCCGAGACCTTCGGGTCCGGCACCGGCCCCGTCGAGTTGGAGAGTTGTGGGACGACGTGTTCGGCGACGACCTGCATCGCCGCGTGGAGCACCCCGAGGCCGTGGTCGGCCGTGGCGACTCCCGGAGCGGTGGCGCCGAGAGCGCTGTCGAGGAACTCCCGCTCGACGGCGCGCACCGTGGCCCGGGCGACGGCGCGCTTCCAGTCGTAGAGCGCCGAGGCGAAGGACATGTTCTGCACCGCCAGCAGCCGACCGATCTGCCACGCCGCGGCGTACGTCGCATCGAGCATCCCGGTCGTCGGGTCGTATCGCATCACCGCATCGGCGCTGTCGATCGGATCCGTCGTCGCATCGGGAAGGGGAACCGACAACCCGGTGCCGATGTCGAACGGCACCAGCGGCCCGCGGATCCACGTGACCGTCCGGTCTCCGAGCCGGGTGTGGTGGTCGAGCGCGGTGTAGCCCATCCGGAACGCATCGGCCACCGTCGCGTCGGTGGCCGCCATCGTCGCCGCGGCGCCGGTCGGGGTCGGGATCGGGCGTTGCAGCGGCCCGCTGTCGAGGTGTTCGAGGAAGCCGTCGAACGTCTCGGTCGGGTCTGTGGGACGGAACGTCCAGCTCTTCAGCGACACGAGACGAACCGTCGCGGCCGGCTTTCCGGCATTGGGGCCGCCGGCGACCGTGATCGCCGAGGCGACATAGGAGCCGTCGGCGGCGATCGTCGGGAGGATGTCGGCGAGGTTCTCGAGCGACACGAGGTGAGCAATGCAGTCAGCGTCGCGCCGACCGAGCCGATTCGACACGACGACGGCGTAGGTGCCGTCGTCGTCGAGGGAGTCGGCGGATGCGACGGTGCGAACGTGGGTCAGCCACGGGAGGTCGGCCGCGGCCGGGGCGACCGTCGAGAACACGCCGACAGGCACGTCGATCACCCGACACGTGTCGCTCCACGACTCGCCGGGTTCGAGGGTGAGGCTCGGATAGCTGACGGCATCGACCGGCAGGGGTACGGCGCGCTGTCGTCGGGGAATCGGCGTTCGCAACCGCTGCAACCGGGGCGCCGGGCGCGTCCGCTGCACCTCCGGCGACGAGGTCGCCGACGCGGGCGGTTGTCGAATCGCCGACGCCGTCTTCGGGATGGAACACCAGCACCGCCAGCCACGGGCCATCGGTATGGCCAACCGAGCGTTGCCACGGGAGCGTGGCGTTGGCCAGCACGACGTGGGCGAGCACGTCGTCGTACTCGCCATGGGAGTCGGCCGGCGGAAACACCGAATGGACCGGGCTCGGGGTCAGACCGAACCGGGCCCCGGTGACGGCGAAGCGGTTCGACGAGCGGAACGTGTGATCGATGTGCGCCAACGCCTTCGGATCCTGCGCGGCGGGATCGGCGTTGCTGACGGCGTGCTCGACCGTGATCGTGTACACGCCTGATTCGAGGGCCGGCACCCGGCTCTCTCCGAACGTCACCACGCCGGAGCTCACGCCGACACCCCCGCCGGGACCGGTCCGCCAACGGCACACAGGATCGGTGGGGCGAGCAGGACCGCGGCAGCATTGTGGGCGGTCGACGACATGTCGATCTCGGCCGAGACCGGCACACCGGCGGCGGCGAGCGACGCGATCATCGCCGCCCGGGTGGCCGACACCGCCGGTGATGCGATCGTCGACACGAGCACCTGCTCGCTGTCGGCCTGCTGGGCTGCGAACGGATTGTCCGCGGGAATCAGCGGTCTTGCCCAGTCGAGGTGACCTTCGATCTGATCGAGCGTTCCCTGCAACGCATCCAGCGGGATCGGCGTGGGCATCTCGTCGTCGGGCCGCTCGAACGTGGTCAGCGCGACCCCCTGCACGGCGCCCGGCAGCGTCAGCGGTGCGTTGTTGATCAGCTTGAGGTCGGTGTTGAAGGCGTAGGTGGCGTTCCAGGTGGCCAGCGGGACGTCGCGGGACGTCACGGCGTGCGTGACATGGTCGGCGAAGTCGTAGTCGGGGTCGACGACACCCTCGTTGAGCCGCTCGACGGTGATGCGCAGGACCGATCCGAAGTCGGCGTCCTGCACCTGCATCGGCCCGACGCCGAAGTTGGTCACCACCCCCGTGGGGGTCAATGGCGTCGCGCCGGCCGGGGTGACCAGCAGAATCTCCTTGGCGGGCACGGCGGTATCGATCACGAGCTGCATGTGCAGCGGATCGACGACCCAGTCGACCGGCCGATCGGGGTCGCCGGAGAGATCCTTGAGCAGGCCGGCGGCGACCCGGGTGCCACAGACCCCGGCCGCGACCGGGGCCGGGGAGTCGCTCGGGTTGGTCGCCTCGAGCGCACGCGGTTGCGTCGAGTCGGGGCTGGTGTTCTTCGCATTGGGACTGGTGTCCTTCGGGAGGAACGACGTAGCGAACTCGTCCCACCCGATCGGGGGCGGGGACGGCACGGCCGACCCGAAGGGGATGGTGAACGAAATGAACAACAGGTGCACCACCACCGTGCCGCCGAACGCCGGTCCCCACAGTTCGAGGTCGACCCCGACCTCGACTGTGATGACGATCGTGGCGACCAGCACCGGCAGCCGGATCGTGGCGCCGAGGTCGATGCCCACCCCGGTCTCGTAGTGGAACGGCTTCCAACCGAGCAGGAAGTCGGCGTGGGCGTTGAACCAGGCAGTGATGATGCTGGCGTTGAACGTCGCGCTCAGGTACCCGCCGGCCATGATCGCCGCCGGGGTGAGGGCGAAGTAGAGGCCACCCTTGACCGTCAGGGCCGTGCTGATCTGCCAGTTGAGGCCGAGCCGGGGCTCGTCGGGGAAGTACTTCGGCGGGACGAAGTGGGGGTGATATCCGCCGAGGGTGACGACGAACTGACCCGCCGGTGCACCGCTGACGGCGTCGTCGGCGAACCACAGGTAGAAGGCGAAACCGCCGGTGAGCTGGCACGACTTCGAGAACACGTACGACCGGTCGGTCAGCTTGGCGCTGACGGCGATCAGCCCGCGGCTGGGGGCGAACGTGACGAGCAGGGCGAGTTCGACGTTGGCGATCGGATCGGTCGCTCCCGGCGGAATGCTCGCTTCGGAAAGCCCGAGCAGGTCGAGTTCGAAATCGGTCCCGAACTTGACGGTGAGCAGGGCAAACGACTGGATCATCTCGAACGAGGCGAATCGGATTCCCGCGGCGATCCAGTACTCGCCGTAGGCAGGCGGGGCGGTGTCGTGGAGCACCTCGATCGCCGACCGCGGATCCTTCCTGCCGGTGAACGGATTGTCGGGGCCGTCGCTCATCGCCCCGCGCACGAACGGATACCGGGGCAGCTCGTCGATGGTCGGCATCTTCAGGCCGCGGTTGTAACCGAAGCCGCCGGCGAGCCCGTTGATGAAGAAGCACGGTGGGCCACCGAGGGGCACGTCGATGAGGGCGAAGATGAACATCGACGGGTGGCCGTCGAGTTGGCCGTAGGCGCCGAGGGCCGACAGCGTGAAGCTGGCGACCTTGATCATCGCCTGGCCGTCGTATTCCGGGCCGTCGGGCGAGTCGAACTCGGCGAAGCCCCCGGCGATCTCGATCGGTCCCGCCGAGTAGGAGATGTCGAGACCCTTGAGGCCGAGTGTGGTCGATGAAGGGTTCCGCACCGGGATGGCGATCGAGAGCGACTCCAACTCGACGTCGAGTCCGGCGAGGGCCACCCCACCGTCCACCAGGAACGCAACCGTCCGCTCCGGGTCGCTCCACGAGATGCCGAGCTTGTGCAGCGATACCGGACCGAACGACTTCTCGACGTCGAACCAGATCGGGTCGGTGGTCGGCCGTCGATCCTTGTCGTAGAGGGTGGCGTGGAACGTGTGCTTGGCGTCGAACGCGACCGATGCCGAGAACTTCGTGCGGGCCGGAGCGGAGGACGCCGCCAAATCGGTACCCGACTCCGATGCCTCGGTGGATTTGCCCGAGATCAGTGTGCCGGCCACCGGGTTCGACCCCGCGGTCTTGTCCCCGAACGTCGAGTCGAGGGGAAGCTCGAGGTCTTCGAGCCGCACGGCGGCGCCGACGTTCACGCCGTCGACGATCGATAGGTAGAGCCGCGGTTGGACGCCGGCCATCTGAAACCCGTGGGTGTTCAGGATGCCGGTGGGGCCGTCGTCGACGTAGTCGAACCCGACGCTGACCAACTCGACCCCGACGGCAAAGGCGATGTCCCCGTCGTCGGGCACGTTCAACAGGGTCACGCCGATGCCCGGAGGCGAGTCGCTGTTGGTCCAGTCGCCGGCCTCACCACCGGTCGCCGCCGCCTCGAGCTCGGCCTTGTCCCCGCCACCCGTCGCCGCCTCGCCGTCGGCCGTGCCCTCGCCCGCCGTTCCGGTCGCGGCGTCGAACCCTTTGCCGAGCTGCAGCGTCAGGGTCGCCCCGCCGTCCGACGGTGTCGCCGGCTCGGAGATGACGATGTCGTTCATCGCCAGCCGCAGCCCGTAGCGGGTCGAATCGCTCGCCTCGTCGCGCCGCGCCTCGATGAACAGGCCTTGCTGCGGATCGCCGTGGATCTCGATCAGTCGAAGACCGCCGAGGGCCTGCAGAGCGTGTTCGAGCAGCCCCTGCAGCGTCAGGTGTTCGAGCTCGGTCAGGTCGCCCAATGCGTATCCGTCGTCGCCGTGCACCAGCAGCCCGGCCGCCACCAGGATCTTGGCGGCCGTCGGCCCGTCGTCGTTGCCCGACACGATGGGACGCTCGAGCCAGCCGGCCACGTCGCCGATGCGCAAGACGGTGTCGACCACCCCGCCGAGCCCCGAGAAGTCGCCGGTGAGCGGCGAGAAGTCGTCGTCGCCGGCCCGGGCGAAGACGCCGACGGTCGGCAGGCTCCCGGCGGTGGCGTCGAAGCCGGCCTGCATGTGCCAGGTGTCGTAGCTGTGCCCGGCGTAGGCAACCGGCGAGCCGGGTGCCGCAATACGGACTCCGGCCACGACGCGGTACGTGGCGCCATCGTTGATGAACAGCACCGGGTCACCAGGCAACGGGGGCAACGACACCAGCGGAAACTCGACGAACGGGCTGACCGTCGTCTGCCCGATCGCGCCTGCCGCCCACAGGCCGATGCCGGCAACGAGCGAGTCGTCGCCGGCATCGGCGACAAGAAACACCCCGCCGGGCGGAGCCGCGCTCGCCGGGCTCTCCTCCGAGCTCGCCGGGCTCTCCTCCGGGTTCGGCTCGGCGCTCGCCGGGCTCTCCTCCGGGTTCGGCTCGGCGCTCGCCGGACTCTCCTCCGGGTTCGGCTCGGCGCTCGCCGGACTCTCCTCGGTGGGGGTCGTCGAGGCGGCGGGCGCCGGTCGCGGCAGGGGGAACCAGGTCGCCGCATTGGCCGCGCCGGTCGGGTCGAGTGTGGGATTCTTCGGCGGCTCGGGGAGTACGCACTTGAGCAGGTCGACGATGTCGCCGCGCCGGGTCGCATCGTTCGGGATCGCCCGCAGACTGGCGATCGGGTCGTCGAACCAACCGTGGTCGACCTGCAACGAGCCGGTGCCCTCGGCCTCAACGACGATGCCGGCGACCAGCGCGAGCGCACGGACGAGTTCCGTGAGATCGATCTCGTGGTCCCCTGCTGCAGCCCGCTCGTCCATGGCCCTCCCGCCGGAGCATACGCGAGCCCGAAAGGGGCCTGAACCACGACGTGCGGCCGGTCGACCGCGCGCGCTCGGGGGTGTGGTGCGGGCGGCATGACGGGTGTCTCGTTGACCGCACCAAGGAGCGGTCGTACAGTCGGCTCATCGCCCGAATTCATCAAAAGGAAACACGGAGAGATCATGGCCGACTATATGACGCAAAGTATGTCGCTCAATGCGCTGCCCGCGAAGATGTACTATCGCAAACAGTCCGTCCCGCATCCGAATCACGATGAAACGGGAGCGTTCACCGCACTGGCTCGGGCCAACTATGCGGCATTCAACCACCTCAACGCGGCTCAAACTGCCCTCATCGTCCCCGGACCATACAAGTCCGGACAGGGGGTACCGCTCAACGGCGTCTTGATTCCTGGCGTCTATCCGAACGCGGCCGATTCAGTCAAAATCGAGGACGATGCCGCCACCTCTGAATTGTTTATCTCCCCGGTCAAGGGAACCATCACGATCGGAGCGAACACGTTCAAGTTCATCGAGGTGCAGTACGGGGCCGGCGCCGGGCAGCGAGGCATCACCGTGTGGGGTGTGGGTGGGGCCAACCGCAACTACAAACTCAGCCCCAACCCGCACGACGAGGGCTGGTACAACAAGAACCAGGCGAAGTTCTACCAGGTCGTCGCCCAGGCGATCTGCAACGCCTACACCGCGGCCGCCGGCCTGCCCGCCTACAACACGGTCCACGTTCAACCCAAAGGTGTCCAGTACGCGTTGATCGATCCCGACGCGTAGGTCTCCGTCGGCAAACATCCCGTCGGAGCCGGCTGTGGGTGCCGGAAACCAGCGCGTTGGGGTTGACCAGGGGTGATGCGGCTCCATCCTGACGGGGTCGTGTTCCGCCTCTTGTACCGGTTCCTCGCATCGCTTGCCGTGCTCGCGGTCCGTACTCCGCCACCAACTCACCGTCCTCCAGCGCACCAATCACTGACGCGCCGTCAACGACGACGTTCTGCCTAGAACAGCAATCTGCCTGTATCAAACAGATAGCTATTCTGGACAGATCGAGGTACCGTTGCCGCCGTGAGCCGTCCACCAATGCCAGTAGCCCGTCGACGACGAGTCGACGCGACCATCGCACAGCTGCGCGCGCTCCTTCCACCCGATTGGTCTGTCGGTGCCGTCGGTCAGGAAGGCGATGTCACACTCCTCCGGATCACCGACGCCGCCGGCACGGAGAGTGCACTCCCCTTGCTGACGACGACCGGCTCGAGCCACGGGAAGTCCGCGGGATGTGGCTCCCTCCCGCGAGTCGGCGCTCGTCTCGGTCGACTGGCTGAGCGAGCGTTCGCGCGATCTGCTGCGCGAGCGTCGGCGAGTTACATCGATCGATCGGGCAACGTCGAGATCCGCCTCGGCCGTCCCGGCCTCTACATCCGCACCGAAGGTGCCGCGCGTGACCCGATCCAAGCCATCAAAGGCACCATCCCTTCGAGGGCCACGGCCTGGGCACTACTCCGAACCCTCGTCGAGGTTCGCCCGCCGTACACTGCTGGCGATCTAGCAGCCGCCTCCGCCTCGATGACGGGTACGTCTCGCGAATGCTGCAGGTACTCGCCGAGGAGCTCGTCATCGAACGCGCTTCCTCGCGGACCGGTGACGTCCGCGGAGTGGGAACCGTTGCTACGCAAAATCACCGCGACGTATTCGCTGCTCGATGCCAACACCACCTCGACCTGGATCGCAGCCGCCGGACCCGACCGGCTGGTCAACGACCTGTCCGGGCTCCGCTTGGGCGCTGGGCGGTCACCGGTTCGTTCGTCGCCTCGACGGTCTCACCGGTCGCTGCACCCGAGATGGCGGTCGTCTACACCGACGACGCCGAACGGCTCGCCAAGGCAGCGCGCCTGCTGCCGGCGAAGACGGGGCGACGTGGTGCTCGCCCAGCCGTACGACCCGATCGTGTTCGAACGGGCCGGAGACCAACGGCGTGAGGTCGGTGTCGATCGCCCAGGCCGCGATCGACTGTCTACCGGCCCGGGGCGCATGCCGGCCGAGGGTGAGGCGCTCCTCGCCTGGATGCGCCGAAATGAACCGCGCTGGCGTGCGACCGGCCTGACAGCGTGATGACATGAGCGACTTGCCCCGCATCGAGTACATCGAGCGCGACGCGTGCTGCTCGACGTGCTGTCTGCGCTTCGCGCCCAGCTGGATGCGTGGTGCTCGTCGGGGCACAAGCGGTGTACCTGCGCAGGGCAGGCCGGCTTCCCGCGTATCAACCGTTCACGACCGACGCTGACATCGTCGTCGATCCCG
>CAWHEG010000023.1:0-10403 GCA_963828405.1 uncultured Actinomycetes bacterium
CGATCGTGGCGACCAGCACCGGCAGCCGGATCGATGGCGCCGAGGTCGATGCCCACCCCGGTCTCGTAGTGGAACGGCTTCCAACCGAGCAGGAAGTCGGCGTGGGCGTTGAACCAGGCAGTGATGATGCTGGCGTTGAACGTCACGCTTCAGGTACCCGCCGGCCATGATCGCCGCCGGGGTGAGGGCGAAGTCGAGGCCACCCTTGACCGTCAGGGCCGTGCTGATCTGCCAGTTGAGGCCGAGCCGGGGCTCGTAGGGGAAGTACTTCGGCGGGACGAAGTGGGGGTGATAGCCGCCGAGGGTGACGACGAACTGACCCGCCGGTGCACCGCTGACGGCGTCGTCGGCGAACCACAGGTAGAAGGCGAAACCGCCGGTGAGCTGGCACGACTTCGAGAACACGTACGACCGGTCGGTCAGCTGGCGCTGACGGCGATCAGCCCGCGGCTGGGGGCGAACGTGACGAGCAGGGCGAGTTCGACGTTGGCGATCGGATCGGTCGCTCCCGGCGGAATGCTCGCTTCGGAAAGCCCGAGCAGGTCGAGTTCGAAATCGGTCCCGAACTTGACGGTGAGCAGGGCAAACGACTGGATCATCTCGAACGAGGCGAATCGGATTCCCACGGCGATCCAGTACTCGCCGTAGGCAGGCGGGGCGGTGTCGTGGAGCACCTCGATCGCCGACCGCGGATCCTTCCTGCCGATGAACGGATTGTCGGGGCCGTCGCTCATCGCCCCGCGCACGAACGGATACCGGGGCAGCTCGTCGATGGTCGGCATCTTCAGGCCGCGGTTGTAACCGAAGCCGCCGGCGAGCCCGTTGATGAAGAAGCACGGTGGGCCACCGAGGGGCACGTCGATGAGGGCGAAGATGAACATCGACGGGTGGCCGTCGAGTTGGCCGTAGGCGCCGAGGGCCGACAGCGTGAAGCTGGCGACCTCGATCATCGCCTGGCCGTCGTATTCCGGGCCGTCGGGCGAGTCGAACTCGGCGAAGCCCCCGGCGATCTCGATCGGTCCCGCCGAGTAGGAGATGTCGAGACCCTTGAGGCCGAGTGTGGTCGATGAAGGGTTCCGCACCGGGATGGCGATCGAGAGCGACTCCAACTCGACGTCGAGTCCGGCGAGGGCCACCCCACCGTCCACCAGGAACGCAACCGTCCGCTCCGGGACGCTCGACGAGATGCCGAGCTTGTGCAGCGATACCGGACCGAACGACTTCTCGACGTCGAACCAGATCGGGTCGGTGGTCGGCCGTCGATCCTTGTCGTAGAGGGTGGCGTGGAACGTGTGCTTGGCGTCGAATGCGACCGATGCCGAGAACTTCGTGCGGGCCGGAGCGGAGGACGCCGCCAAATCGGTACCCGACTCCGATGCCTCGGTGGATTTGCCCGAGATCAGTGTGCCGGCCACCGGGTTCGACCCCGCCGTCTTGTCCCCGAACGTCGAGTCGAGGGGAAGCTCGAGGTCTTCGAGCCGCACGGCGGCGCCGACGTTCACGCCGTCGACGATCGAAGGTAGAGCCGCGGTTGGACGCCGGCCATCTGAAACCCGTGGGTGTTCAGGATGCCGGTGGGGCCGTCGTCGACGTAGTCGAACCCGACGCTGACCAACTCGACCCCGACGGCAAAGGCGATGTCCCCGTCGTCGGGCACGTTCAACAGGGTCACGCCGATGCCCGGAGGCGAGTCGCTGTTGGTCCAGTCGCCGGCCTCACCACCGGTCGCCGCCGCCTCGAGCTCGGCCTTGTCCCCGCCACCCGTCGCCGCCTCGCCGTCGGCCGTGCCCTCGCCCGCCGTTCCGGTCGCGGCGTCGAACCCTTTGCCGAGCTGCAGCGTCAGGGTCGCCCCGCCGTCCGACGGTGTCGCCGGCTCGGAGATGACGATGTCGTTGATCGCCAGCCGCAGCCCGTAGCGGGTCGAATCGCTCGCCTCGTCGCGCCGCGCCTCGATGAACAGGCCTTGCTGCGGATCGCCGTGGATCTCGATCAGTCGAAGACCGCCGAGGGCCTGCAGAGCGTGTTCGAGCAGCCCCTGCAGCGTCAGGTGTTCGAGCTCGGTCAGGTCGCCCAATGCGTATCCGTCGTCGCCGTGCACCAGCAGCCCGGCCGCCACCAGGATCTTGGCGGCCGTCGGCCCGTCGTCGTTGCCCGACACGATGGGACGCTCGAGCCAGCCGGCCACGTCGCCGATGCGCAAGACGGTGTCGACCACCCCGCCGAGCCCCGAGAAGTCGCCGGTGAGCGGCGAGAAGTCGTCGTCGCCGGCCCGGGCGAAGACGCCGACGGTCGGCAGGCTCCCGGCGGTGGCGTCGAAGCCGGCCTGCATGTGCCAGGTGTCGTAGCTGTGCCCGGCGTAGGCAACCGGCGAGCCGGGTGCCGCAATACGGACTCCGGCCACGACGCGGTACGTGGCGCCATCGTTGATGAACAGCACCGGGCCACCAGGCAACGGGGGCAACGACACCAGCGGAAACTCGACGAACGGGCTGACCGTCGTCTGCCCGATCGCGCCTGCCGCCCACAGGCCGATGCCGGCAACGAGCGAGTCGTCGCCGGCATCGGCGACAAGAAACACCCCGCCGGGCGGAGCCACGCTCGCCGGGCTCTCCTCCGAGCTCGCCCGGCTCTCCTCCGGGTTCGGCTCGGCGCTCGCCGGGCTCTCCTCCGGGTTCGGCTCGGCGCTCGCCGGACTCTCCTCCGGGTTCGGCTCGGCGCTCGCCGGACTCTCCTCGGTGGGGGTCGTCGAGGCGGCGGGCGCCGGTCGCGGCAGGGGGAACCAGGTCGCCGCATTGGCCGCGCCGGTCGGGTCGAGTGTGGGATTCTTCGGCGGCTCGGGAGTACGCACTTGAGCAGGTCGACGATGTCGCCGCGCCGGGTCGCATCGTTCGGGATCGCCCGCAGACTGGCGATCGGGTCGTCGAACCAACCGTGGTCGACCTGCAACGAGCCGGTGCCCTCGGCCTCAACGACGATGCCGGCGACCAGCGCGAGCGCACGGACGAGTTCCGTGAGATCGATCTCGTGGTCCCCTGCTGCAGCCGGCTCGTCCATGGCCCTCCCGCTGGAGCATACGCGAGCCCGAAAGGGGCCTGAACCACGACGTGCGGCCGGTCGACCGCGCGCGCTCGGGGTGTGGTGCGGGCGGCATGACGGGTGTCTCGTTGACCGCACCAAGGAGCGGTCGTACAGTCGGCTCATCGCCCGAATTCATCAAAAGGAAACACGGAGAGATCATGGCCGACTATATGACGCAAAGTATGTCGCTCAATGCGCTGCCCGCGAAGATGTACTATCGCAAACAGTCCGTCCCGCATCCGAATCACGATGAAACGGGAGCGTTCACCGCACTGGCTCGGGCCAACTATGCGGCATTCAACCACCTCAACGCGGCTCAAACTGCCCTCATCGTCCCCGGACCATACAAGTCCGGACAGGGGGTACCGCTCAACGGCGTCTTGATTCCTGGCGTCTATCCGAACGTGGCCGATTCAGTCAAAATCGAGGACGATGCCGCCACCTCTGAATTGTTTATCTCCCCGGTCAAGGGAACCATCACGATCGGAGCGAACACGTTCAAGTTCATCGAGGTGCAGTACGGGGCCGGCGCCGGGCAGCGAGGCATCACCGTGTGGGGTGTGGGTGGGGCCAACCGCAACTACAAACTCAGCCCCAACCCGCACGACGAGGGCTGGTACAACAAGAACCAGGCGAAGTTCTACCAGGTCGTCGCCCAGGCGATCTGCAACGCCTACACCGCGGCCGCCGGCCTGCCCGCCTACAACACGGTCCACGTTCAACCCAAAGGTGTCCAGTACGCGTTGATCGATCCCGACGTGTAGGTCTCCGTCGGCAAACATCCCGTCGGAGCCGGCTGTGGGTGCCGGAAACCAGCGCGTTGGGGTTGACCAGGGGTGATGCGGCTCCATCCTGACGGGGTCGTGTTCCGCCTCTTGTACCGGTTCCTCGCATCGCTTGCCGTGCTCGCGGTCCGTACTCCGCCACCAACTCACCGTCCTCCAGCGCACCAATCACTGACGCGCCGTCAACGACGACGTTCTGCCTAGAACGGCAATCTGCCTGTATCAAACAGATAGCTATTCTGGACAGATCGAGGTACCGTTGCCGCCGTGAGCCGTCCACCACTGCCAGCAGCCCGTCGACGACGAGTCGACGCGACCATCGCACAGCTGCGCGCGCTCCTTCCACCCGATTGGTCCGTAGGTGTCGTCGGTCAGGAAGGCGATGTCACACTCCTCCGGATCACCGACGCCGCCGGCACGGAGAGTGCACTCCCCTTGCTGACGACGGACCGGCTCGAGCCACGGGAAGTCCGCGGGATGTGGCTCCCTCCCGACGAGTCGGCGCTCGTCTCGGTCGACTGGCTGAGCGAGCGTTCGCGCGATTTGCTGCGCGAGCGTCGGGCGAGTTACATCGATCGATCAGGCAACGTCGAGATCCGCCTCGGCCGTCCCGGCCTCTACATCCGCACCGACGGTGCCGTGTGTGACCCCGATCCGAAACCATCAAAGGCACCATCCCTTCGAGGGCCACGAGCGTGGGCGCTGCTACGAACCCTCGTCGAGGTTCGCCCGCCGTACACTGCTGGCGATCTCGCAGCCGCTCTCCGCCTCGATGACGGGTACGTCTCACGAATGCTGCAGGTGCTCGCCGACGAGCTCGTCATCGAACGCGTTCCTCGTGGACCGGTGACGTCCGCGGAGTGGGAACCGTTGCTACGCAAGATCACGGCGACGTATTCGCTGCTCGATGCCAACACCACTTCGACCTGGATCGCAGCCGCCGGACCCGACCGGCTGGTCAACGACCTTTCCGGACTCCGCATTGGGCGCTGGGCGGTCACCGGTTCGTTCGTCGCCTCGACGCTCTCACCGGTCGCTGCACCCGAGATGGCGGTCGTCTACACCGACGACGCCGAACGGCTCGCCAAGGCGGCCCGCCTGCTGCCGGCGAAGACCGGGGCGAACGTTGTCCTCGCCCAGCCATACGACCCGATCGTGTTCGAACGCGGCCAGGAGACCAACGGCGTGCGGTCGGTGTCGATCGCCCAAGCAGCGATCGACTGTCTGACCGGCCCGGGGCGCATGCCAGCCGAGGGCGAGGCGCTACTCGCCTGGATGCGCCGAAATGAACCGCGCTGGCGTGCGTCGGGCCTGACAGCGTGATGACATGAGCGACTTGCCCCGCATCGAGTACATCGAAGCGCGACGCGTGCTGCTCGACGTGCTGTCTGCGCTTCGCGCCCAGCTCGATGCTGTGGTGCTCGTCGGAGCACAGGCGGTGTACCTGCGCACGGCAGGCCGGCTTCCCACGTATCAACCGTTCACGACCGACGCTGACATCGTCGTCGATCCCGGCCGGCGCTTCAAAGTGCTGCCGGATCTCAGCGATGTTCTCCCACGCCCAGATCAGGGTGTCCAGGTCTTCCTTCCGCGGGCATCGCGAGCGGTAGAAGTCCGGGTGCTGAGCAGGAGTTGCCATGAAGTCAGTCTTGCTTGTGCTCAGTCGAGCCCTGCACCGAGCGAGTCGTCACCGTGCAGCCAGCAGACGAATTAGTTAGCCCGTTCCCTGGGCGGGGGGTCGGTCACGCCACTGCCTCGGACAGGTCGTCGTCAGTAGGTTCCTCTTCATCGAGGTCGTAGTCCTCGGGAAGGCTTGGCACTGCGTTCTCCATGAGGGCCTTGCCCATCCCGTTTGAAGTCGGGCCGGTGAACGACGAAGCCCTGGTCAGCCATAGTGGCTGACCAGGGCTTTCTTGGTGGCGGGGGCAGGATTTGAACCTGCGACCTTCGGGTTATGAGACCGAAGCGTCCTGTTGACTCCTGTAGGTGCCTGTTGACAGCAGTGTCGTTGACATTTCGTTGACATCTCTTCGGGTTTCGGAGCTCTGCGTCATCCCAGGAGGAGCGCTACAAGCGGAGCTGGGACGGCCCAGGTGGGGTGTTCGAGATCGAGGATGCTTTTGGTGGCGATGATGCCGGTGCCATGTTTCGCCTCGATCACGCGGGCCTCGGAGCGCCATCCGGTTCCGACCCACTTGCTTTCGATCGGTGTTGTCGTGGCCATGCCGGCTGGGGTCGGAATCGCGACGGGCGTGAAGTCGATCTCGTTGGCGGAGGTCGTACGTGCGTAGCCGATGGTGTCGTTGACGGTCCAGCGGCCCTCCTGGATGTCGTCGATACGGCGAGCAAGGGCCACGGCGAGCGCTCCTTCGGTGAGGGTGGTGAATGCTGGTTCCGGGCACCCGGATCGCAGGCGGTTCGGGAGCCAGGCGAGGATCGGGTCCGCGAGGTAGAGCTTGCTTTGCGCGCCAGGAACCGTTCGGCCCTTGTCGTTGCGTTGCGGGCACCAGATCGCGGCGAAGCTCGACACGAGGCGTGTGAGTCGTCGACGGAAGACATCGGCGCTGTAGCCGAGGTCCTGAGACGTCGCAGCAACATTGAGTGGGCTTGTCGATCGCGACGCAAGTGCGTCGAGGAGCAGCGGCAACGAATCAGGTGGACCCTCGTCGTGCAGGTCGCGTCGAAGCCACCCGGCGAGATCTCGCAGGTACGCGTCGCTCACCGCTCCGTCAGTGACGTGTTCGAAGACCGCCCGCGGAAACCCACCGACGGTCAGGTAGTCCTGCCAAGCGAGGTCGTAGGCGTCGACATCGAAGGCGATCTCGTCGAGCGCCGCCGCGACAGTTGGCGATTGCAGCTCTGACGGGAGTGGTGCCGCGGGACGTACCAGCTCGGGCCGGGTCGCGGCGAGGAACTCGCGGAACCTCATCGGAAACAGATGACGGAGGCGGCGGCCTGCGACCGTGCCGGCTCGGCCGGCGAGAAGATGGCCTTCGATGTCGGCGGCATCGGACCATCGGCTTCCGGTGACCACGACCGTGTCATCGCCGAAGAACGTTCCGTCTCGCGCCGACTTCAGAGTGGCAGTCCAGCCATCGACACCGGTCACCTCGTCGAGCAGCCAGACGCGCCGACCGGGACCGGCACGGTCGGCGACCTTGGTCATCTCCCGGCCCAACGTCAGTGCCCGGCGCAGGTCGGTAGGTCGGAACTCGTCGCAAGGGATATGGATGACCTGACGGGCATCGACGTCGTCACGTGCACACAGCGCCGCCGCGGCATCGAGCAGAGCGACCGACTTGCCGACACGACGTGGGCCGGTGAGCACCACGAGCCGGTCGGTGATCGGGCCGTCGGCGATGTCAGCGAGGACGTTTGGCCGGTAGCCGAGATCGCTCTGAGCACGCGCCTTGAGGAGCCGGTGCGAAGACGCCCAGGCTGTGGGCGATGTCCTGCGGGCTGCTGCCAGCCACCAAGGGTTCGAGCTGTTCAGGTGATGCCGCAGTTCGTCATCTCTCACGTCGCAACCTTAGCCGTGCACCACACAGAAGGGGAGGGGTATGGCGGGTTTTAACCTGACAAAGAGGGAGGGGTGCAAGTGGTTTCCACCTCACAGAAGTGGAGGGGTTCGGAGTTGGTGGTCCTCACAAACGGGGAGGGGTGCAGCACTCTGCAGAACCGACTGTGGGTCCTGCTTCATCACGAGTCCTGAAACGCCGGCCACTCAGTCACAGGGGGCGTCGGGCCCTCCTCGCCCGCAACTTCTGTCGTGGTGAACGGAAACTCATCGCCGGAACGGTTCGTCCGACGGCCAGTATTCGGCGATGGGACATCCGACGGCCAGCCAAGTCGATATACGGCACGTCCTCGTTGCCGGTGACACCCACGGCAACTGGCGCTGGACGTGCCATCTCGCCGCGCTCGCCGTGGCCAACGAGTGCGAACTGATCGTCCAGGTCGGCGACTTCGGGTACTTCCCTCGCATGGCCGGCGGCGACCGGTTCCTCGACGAGGTCGACGCGGCACTCGCTACGCACGGAATCGGGATGTGGTTCATCGACGGCAACCACGACGATCACTCGGCACTCGTCGAGCATCGCAGACGCTCAGCACGTTGCGGCCATCGCTGACGGCTGCGGCGATGTCGGTGACGATCTGACGGGTTCGTACGGTGTCGTCGACGAGGGCCCGGAACACGTCTTGGATTGCGCTGATCTCTCCGGTGCCGGCGGTCGAGGTGGTGTCGTGGACGTGCAGGCGACGGGTGAGCGCGGCAGATGGGGTGTCGGCGAGTTGGATCTCGTGGCGGATCGGGCCGCAGTACATCGTGATGATCGCTTCCAGCCCGTCTCGCCGGTATGGGGTGGCGGTGAGTCCGAGCCAGCGCCGAGACCGGGCTTCGCGGACGGCGAGTTCGAACGATCGGGCGGGGAGGTGGTGGCATTCGTCGACGATCACCAGTCCGTAGGCGTCGAAGAGTTTGGAGGCGTCTGGTCGTCGGGCGAGGGCTTGGTAGGTGGTGATGTCGACAATGCCCGAGGCCTTCGCTGTGGCGGCGAGTCGGCCGACCTGGCGGCGGTTGAGGCCGAGGTGTTCCATCAGTCGCGACTTCCATTGGTCGACGAGCTGGGTCCTGTCGACGAGGATCAGGGTCGGCACCTGGTGCTGGGCGATGAGGGCGCACGCCATCACTGTCTTGCCTGACCCGGTCGGCGCGACGAGCACGGCGTGCCCGTGACCGGCGACGGCGTCGACGGCGGTTTGTTGCACTGAGGTGAGGGTGATGGTTGAGGTGACGTCGATCGGTTCGGGTGTGTTGCGGTGGTCTTCGAGTTCGAGCGTGCTTCCAGCGGTTTCGATCACCTTGCGGGCGGCGTCGAGCAGCCCGCGTGGCAGGCGAAGAATGTCGAGTTCCTCGTCGTAGCAGCGGATCAGTCTCGGCGTCGCATGGTTCGAGAACCGAAGGCGTTCGTTCTCGTAGAACTTCGGATTGTGCAGGCACCCGAGATGCTTCAACTGGGCGAGCAGCCACGCCGGTAGCCCGATCCGTTCGATCGACAACATCCCGCGCAGCGACGCGCGGATAATCGGTGGGGCAGGGTGCGAGTCGCGTTGCTGTTCCCAGTCGGCGGCTTCAACGCCGACGGTCAACGGGCGGACCGACTCGGCGATCGCGGTCACCGCCGCCGGGCTGGCCAGCGGGACGGTCGAAAGGAACGCCCACAGATCCTCGTACGGTTCGAGCGTTGTCGGGTCGAGGAACACCGTCGTGCCGCGCTTGCGACACGTGCCTTGCAACGGGAGGGCGATCAGGTTCCCGAACGATCCCTTTGGCATCGTGTCCTGCGACGGGAACAGCCGGTCGTAGCTCGCCAGGTCGATCTCCACACGACTGGCCATCGCCCGACGCAGCATCGCCGCGCCGACCTTGCGCGCATCAGTGGCCGGCACCGGGCCGGAGAAGAACACCCACACATGCCCGCCATCACCCGAGCGCGAACGTTCGAGCACGGCGGGAAGACCACAGGCCCGGCAGGCGTCGAGATAGGCGAGCGCGTCGAGTACCCAGGACCCGCCATCGAAGTCGCACACGAGCAGCCGGCAGCGATCGTTGCGTAGCAGCGGATACAGGCCGGCAGTGATGTCGCCGGCGAGATGCTGCTCGACGACCAGGTCGGTCAACGGCTCATACTCGCGGTCGGGCCGCTTCGAGTTCGACCACCCACCAACGACGGCCGGCGACCAGCCCGACTTGCTCGTCCGGTCGTTCTGCCACCGCAACGCATACACGTCATCCCGGCCTGCGAACAACGACCGGAACAACGCAACCTTCTCGCCGGGCGGCGAACGTCGATCGACCGGTGGACGGGGCTCCGCTTCGGCCGTCACGAACAGGGTCGGCTCCCACGATGGTGGTGGGTCAGGCTCTCGGTCGATGTCGAGGCCGAGCAAACCGCGCAGTCGTTCGTTCTCGGCGCGCAACTCGTCGATTTCCGCCAACGCCGCGGCCAACTGATCCGCCAACGACCGGCCCGTCACCCCGACGGCACCCACCACCGCCGGAACGCAGCCATCAACCGCGCCGCTTCGCTTGTGGCGTCGAGGACCGTGACGTCCAAGAGGCTGATCCGGTGTCGGCGGCCATCGAGATCGACCACACCGATGAGCCCGCGCCGTTCGTCGCCGTCGAACACCACTTCGATCAGCGTGCATGGCATGCCGAGTGTCTCCGCTACGACCGGTAGGTCGACCTCCGCGAACACGCACTCGAACGAACCGAGTTGCTCGCTGTCGTTGTACGCGTCGACGATCACCTCTCGATCAACTGATCGAGATCAGCATCCGACCACGGCGGCACGCTCCCACCGTAGACCGCCACAGCGATGCACACGAGCGATTCACCGCGCTGCCCGGACCAACCGTTGACAAGCCGCCAGATTCTCGTTGACAAATCCGTTGAAAAGTGACCGTCGGGTTGCTGTCTGACCGTTGACACGCCCCAATGACAAAAGCCCTGGTAGACCTTGCGATCTACCAGGG
>CAWHEG010000024.1:0-24626 GCA_963828405.1 uncultured Actinomycetes bacterium
TCCGGCCGACATGTGCACGATGTACAGCGGCACGTTGCCGGCCACCTGCGACAGCACGATGGCCCGATGGGTCGCCTCGGCCTCGAGCGGCGACGGCCGTGTGTAGCGAGTGGTACCTCGGGTCGGTCTCGCCCCGGGCGAGCGCCTGGGCGACGAGCACGTCGATGGCGATGCCGTTCTCGGCGTGCATCATGATCATCGCCCCGTTGTCGGCCGCGGTCTGCATCGCCTTGAGGATCTGGCCGTCGTCGGCGTAGAACACGCCGGGATAGGCCATGAACAGCTTGAAGCTGGTCACACCCTCGTGGTCCACGAGGTAGGTCATGTCCTTCAACGACTGCTCGTCGACCCCACCGATGATCTGGTGGAAGGCGTAGTCGATGGCACACTGGCCGTCGGCCTTGCGATGCCATTCGGCGAGACCGTCCTGGACGTTCTCGCCGTAGCGCTGCACCGCCATGTCGATGATCGTGGTGACTCCGCCCCATGCCGCAGCCCGCGAGCCGGGGTCGAACGTGTCGCTGGCGAAGGTGCCGCCGAAGGGCAGCTCCATGTGGGTGTGGACGTCGATCCCGCCGGGGATCACGTACTTGCCGCCGGCGTCGATCACCCGGTCGGCCTGTGCTCGGCCGGCGGCGAAGCACCCGGAGGGCCGAGCGCGGAGATCGACTGGCCGTCGATCAGCACATCGGACTCGACACCCGGTCGGCAGATGACCGTGCCGTTCATGATCAAGGTGCCAGCCATCAGTAACGAGCTTCCTCGGCGACGAGTTCGTCGTAGGCGTCCGGGCGGCGGTCGCGGAAGAACGCCCAGCGGTCACGCACAGTCTGCATCATGCACATGTCGAGGTCGCGGACCATCAGTTCGGGCTTGAAGGGGTCGCCGACGTCCCCGACGCCGCCCTCGGGATCGACGAAGTAGCTCTGACGTAGAAGTCGTTGTCGCCGTCGGGCGCACCCTCACCGGGTCGATCGCACCCATCAAATAGATGTTGGCCACCGCGCAGGCCGGCTGTTCCAGCCGCCAGATGTACTCCGACAGGCCGCGGCGGGCGGCCGACGGGTTGAAGACCAGTTCGGCGCCGTTGAGCCCGAGGCCCGCCAGCCTCGGGGAAGTGGCGGTCGTAGCAGATGAGACACCCACCTTGCCGCCCGCGGCCTCGACACCGGATAGCCGCCGGTGCCGGGACGGAAGTAGAACTGCTCCCAGAATCCCTTCGTCTGGGGATGTGCTGCTTGCGGTACTTGCCGAGGTAGGTGCCATCGGCGTCGATCACCGCCGCGGTGTTGTAGTAGAGCCCGGGCTGGACCACCTCGTACAGCGGCAGGATCATCACCATGCCGGTCTCCTTGGCCACCGACTGGAAGCGCTGCGTCGTCGGACCGTCCGGGATCGGCTCGGTGTACGAGTAGTACGACGTGTCCTGCACCTGGCAGAGATACGGCCCGTGGAACAGCTCCTGGAAGCAGATGACCTGGGCGCCCTGCTTGGCCGCCTCGTGGGACACGGCTTCGTGCTTGTCGAGCATCGCCTCGACCGAGCCGGCCCAGTCGGTCTGGTACAGCGCTCGCGAATGATTCGTGTCATCCAATGCTCCCCTGTTGTGCGTCGGGCGAAGTCGGTGTGCGACGCCACCAGACTAATCGGCACAACATGTCAGGAACAATGGCCTCATTGTGACCGTACATAAGTTAACGTTCCCGAGATGGACGTCGCCGACCGGGTGCGGGATGCGATCACGGACCGCAGTGCACGGGGCATCGCCGCCGTCGTCAGCCGGATGATCACGGCGGGCGAACTCACGCCGGGCGATCGACTGCCCACCGTCCGCTGGCTGGCCCGGGAGTTGAAGGTCAGCCCGACGACGGTCAGCGAGGCCTGGCAGGGACTCACCGATGCCGGGGTGATCACGACTCGGGGCCGGCTCGGCAGCTTCGTCGAACGCCTCGGCGCCCCGATGGCGCCCAGGCGGTACCGCAGCGTCACCGAGGGGTCGGGGAACTTCGCCCTCGACCTGTCGACGGGGACGCCGGACCCGGGGTTGCTCCCCGACCTGTCGGCCGCCCTGGCCCGGGTGAGCCGCGGCGGATCGCTGACCACCAGCTACCTCGACGACCCCGTGCTCCCGGGGTTGCACGAGGTGCTCACGGAGGCCTGGCCGTTCGCCCCGGAGGCGCTGACCGTGGTGGACGGGGCGATGGATGCCCTCGACCGTCTGGCGACCAGCCTCTTGCGGCGCGGCGACCGGGTGGCGATCGAGAACCCGTCGTTCCCTCCCCTGCTCGACCTGCTCGAACAGCTCGGGATGGAACTGATCGGGGTCGACGTCGACGCAGCCGGCATCGTGCCGTCGTCGCTGGCCGCCGCCCTGACCCGCAGCCCCTCGGTCCTGTTCACCCAGCCACGCGCCCACAACCCGCTCGGGGTGAGCGCGACGCCCGAGAGGGTGGCCGAGCTCGCCTCGCTGCTCGCCGGGGCGACGACCACGGTGATCGAGGACGATCACGCCGGCGACATCGCCACGGCCCCGATCGCCAGCCTCGGTTTCCACCTGCCGGAGCGGACGATCCTCATCCGCAGCTTCTCCAAGAGCCACGGACCCGACCTGCGCCTGGCCGCGGTGGGCGGGGCGGGCGAGCCGATCTCGCGGATGGCGCGGCGACGGATCCTCGGCGCCGGCTGGTCGAGCCGTCTGCTGCAGGCCGTTCTGGCCGATCTGCTCACCTCGCAGGCCACCGTCGACGAGATCGCCCTCGCCCGTTCGACCTACGCCCGGCGGCGGTCGGCGCTGTGCGGCGCGCTCGCCGAGCGCGGCGTGACGTTCAGCGGGACCGACGGCATCAACCTGTGGGTCGACGTCGCCGACGAGCGGTCCGCCCAGCTCAGCCTGGCCTCGCGCGGTGTGGGGACGGCGCCGGGCCGACCGTTCGTCGTCGGCGCCCGCGACACCGACCACCTCCGCCTCACCGTCGGGTTGGTCCGCGACCACATCGAACAGCTCGCCGATCAGGTCGCCGCCGCCGCCGAGGACCACACCGACCGCTCGTCCTCCCGCCGGTGATCCAGCCGCGCCGGCGACGCCACGGCCGGCCGCGGACCGGACGGCGCGGGGTCAGACGTTCTTCGGCAGCGCCGAGAACGGCGTGGTCCGGTCGGCACTCGGCTCCTTGGGCAGCCCGAGCACCCGCTCGCCGATGATGTTGCGCTGCACCTGGTCGGTGCCGCCGTAGATCGGCGGGGCCTGGGCGAACAGGGCCAGCTCGGTGATGATCGCCTGGAGCGGCCGGCCCACGGCCTCGTCCAGGATCGCCCGGTCGGCGGCGTTGTAGGCGTGGAGCGTGCCCGAGGCGCCGAGGATCCGCATGCCGAGGTCGCGCTGCAGTCGCATGGCGTCGCTCATCGACAGCTTGCTGATGTTGCCGAACCCGGGGATGTCGCCCCCCTGCGCCTTGAGCGCCTTCAGCCGGAGCGTGTTCATCCGCCCGATCTCCTCGATCGAGTGCAGGCGCATCAGGTCCTGGCGCACGCTCGGATCGTTGATCGCCCCGCTCGACCGGGCCAGCTCGACGAGCACCTTGCCCACGCCGCGGAACTCGGCGCTCCCACCGCCCGAACGGCGGTTGCCGAGGAAGTCACCCGCTCGACGGCCGAGATGGCCCGCCACCGTGCCGGGCAGTGCGGCGCTGGCCGCGGCGTGGCCACCGCCGGAGCCGAGCCCGGCACGCTCGAAGGCCAACGTGGTGTTGGCCACCGCCCATCCGTTGTGGCGATCACCGATCCTCGCCTCGTCGCCCACACGGGCATCGGTGAGGAAGACCTCGTTGAACAGCGCCCGACCCGTCATCTCCCGCAGGGGTCGGACCTCGACCCCCGGCTGGTGCATGTCGATGGCGAAGTAGCTGATGCCCTGGTGCTTGGGGACCTCGGAGTTGGTCCGGGCGATCAACATGCCCAGGTCGGCATGATGCCCTCCCGACGTCCACACCTTCTGGCCGTTGACCACCCACTCGTCGCCGTCCTGGACGGCCCTGGTCTGCAAGCCGGCCAGATCGCTGCCGGCGACCGGTTCGCTGAACAACTGGCACCACGCAGCGCGTCCCGTGACGATGTCGCCGACGTAGCGTGCGACCTGCTCGGGCGTCCCGTGGGTGGCGATGGTCGGGGCGGCGAGGAGCATCCCCAGCCCCCCGGGAGCGGGGAGCGCCCCGTGCTCGCCGATCGCCTCGGCGACCCGCACGGCGTCGGTGCGCGACAGGCCGCGACCGTAGGCGTTCTCCGGGAGCAGCGGCGCCGCCCATCCGGCCGATCCGAGTCGTTCCCACCACTCGGCGACCGTCAGATCGGGATCCCAGTTCCGGGCGAGCCAGGAGCGGAGCTCGTCGATCACGTCGTCTGCTGGGGTCGTTCCGGCCATCGGCCGATGCTGTCACGCGCGGGGTCCCCGTCGCCATCCCGACCCGCCTGCCCCCTCGGATACGCCTCCGCCGCTGAATCGGCCGCCGGTGGATCGGCCCCCGGTGGATCGGCCGCCGGTGGATCCGCTGCCCCGATCCGGGCGACCAGGCGGCCCCCGACGATCGCCACCTTGTGGACGTCGAGCGGGGCTTGCGCCGGCCGACGCACGGCAAGTCCGGTGAACACGTCGAAACGACCGTTGTGCTTGGGGCACTCCACGACGCACCCGTCGAGCAGACCGTCGATCAGGTGGGTCCGGCCGTGCGTGCACAGCCCGGCGGTCAGAGCGAACCTGGTCTGCTCGGGCCGGCACAGCAGGTACGTGCGACCATCGAGATCGATCCGCCGCATCGCCCCCACGGTGAGATCGGCGGCGTCCCCGAGGTCGACCTCGGCGCCGACCACCGGGGTCGGACCGTCGCTCGACGGCTCGACGGCGCCGACGAGGTCGGGGACCGGGCGACCGGCGATCTCCCAGCGCGGATCGCGCCGCTGGTGGCGCAGGGCGTCGACGATCTCCCGGTAGGCGGCCCACGTGCTCGGGGTCGGCGGGGCCAGCTGGTCCTTGATCGCGGTGTGCAACGCGGGCAGGTTGTAGTACGGGACGGCGGGGAAGATGTGGTGCTCGACGTGGTAGTTCATGTTCAGGTAGAGGAACCGGAACACCGGGTTCATGCACACCGTGCGCGTGTTGAGCCGGTGGTCGAGCACGTCCTCGCGCAGGCCGACGTGCTGGGTCACGGCGAAGAACCACAACAGCCACACCCCGTAGAACGACGGCAGCCCGACGAACAGCAACGGCACGATCGAACGCGTCGCCAGGGACCAGGCGACGGGAACCAGGTAGACGGCCACGAACACCCGCGCCTCGCCGACGACCCGGCGATGCTCCGTCTCGGGGACGAAGTCGCGGGCGTCCGCGTCCAGCCGGCCCAGGGCGTGCATGGCCATCCGCCGCAGCATCGCCGGGCCGTTGACGGTGTTGAGGTAGTTGGGGATCAGGCGGCGCAGCCTGAACGGCCGCGGGAAGACGATCTCGGGGTCACGTCCGACGACGATGGTGTCGGAGTGGTGGCGCACGTGCGACCAGCGCCACAGCGTCGGCTCGCGCAACAGCATGAACGAGGCGACGTAGTACACGGCGTCGTTGGCCCGCCGGTTGTGCAGCGCCGTGCCATGGCCGTGCTCGTGCCAGCGCGGGTCGGCGGCGCCGCCGTAGAGCGCGCCGTAGACCACGAAGCACGGCACGCACCACCAGGAACCGAGGGTGACGAACGCCAGGACCCCGCTGATGATCAGCAGCCCGGCCCACAACGCCACGTCGCATGCGGCCCGGCCATTGGTGCGCGCCATCAACTCCTGGAGACGTTCGGGCGCGATCACCGGGCGGAACCACTCGGCATTCGCCAGACCGGCCTCCTTCGCCCGCGCCGACTCCGCGCCGGTCAGGCTGTAGTCGCGTTGGGCGATCATCCCGCCACCTCCGAGGCGGCGGCGACCTCGCCCAGGCGGACCGCGTCGCTTGCGAGGATCGCTCCTGCCGCCTCGGCCCGATCGACGGCCGTCGTCCACCGGGCCGCGAAGGTGGCGTGGTCCGGGTAGGCCGCGGCGATCTGCGCCGCGGTGAACGGTCGGGTGGTGCCGAACAGACCGCAGAAGCTCTCCCCGGTCTGGCCGAAGCCCGTCAACCTGGCCACGGGGACATCGAGGTGCGGGGTGCGGATGCCACCCCTGGCATTCCCATTGTCGTCGAGGACCAGCGCGCCGGCCTCGTCGATCTCGATCGGCGCCATGGCGGGCGGCGGCTCACCGGTGCGAACCCAGGATTCGAGCGACCAGAGCGCGGCGCGCAGCACGTAGGTGTGCGGTCCGGCGTTGATCGGCAGGTCGCAGGTGATCACGCCACCGAAGATCGAGTTGGGCGGGGTGGCCATGGCGGCGAACAACGCCGCGTCCCCGGCGCCCGAGCCGTCGTCGGTGTCGCCGATGCCCAGGTTGTAGACATCGGCGTGGGCGGTGCCCGGAACCTCCCACGAGCGGACGATGTCGGTGTCGGGCTGGCGCGCCCGGACGAAGCCGAGGCGACCGCCGAGGACATCGGTCTCGGAGAGGAAGTTGAGCACGGGCACGGCGGTGTCCGTGCGGATCAAGGTGGGGTCGGGGGCGGTGATCGACGGGAGCGGATCCTGCAAGAGACCTGCTCCCGCCGATCCCCGGCTGTGCAGCAGGTACCCGTCGAAGACGTTGGCGATGGGCGCCACGGCATCGACGTACGTGGTCAACCGGAAGGCCGACTGCGACTCCCCGATGGCGATCACCCGGTCGGGCTGCAGTCCGTCGAGCACCTTGTCGGCCTGCGTCCTCACGGCGGCGCCCACCTGGCTGAACATGTCGTAGGAATAGCTGTCGCCCGGGTGGGAGAGCGGGGCGTAGCGCTCGGGGTCGACCGCCTTGAGGGCGAGCGCCGCGCCGAGCGCGTTGCCGCCCCCGAGGATCCCGACGGCCTGGGCCGAGACGCCGACCCAGGCCCACCCGGAACGGATCAGCTCGACGTGGGCGTAGGTCCAGTCGGGGGCGTTGTCGAACCCGGCGGTGACGTTGAACCACTCGACCGCCACGCTCCCGTTCCAGTCGGCGGCGTCGATCGGTCGGCGTACCACGATCCGCGTGGTGAACGGCACGGGCGCGATCGGCTCAACGGACCATCGACCATCCGAGGTCAGCGGCTCGGCCGACGAGTAGGCCACGGCCGTCCCACTGAGGAAGAGCTCGGTCTCGGTGTACCCGACGGCCGCCAGATCGGGCCGGCCCGTGCCGAGCGAGGCGAACCCCTTCCCGCCGACCGGCGGATCGGCAACGGTCACCTCGCCAACCAGGTCGGGCCGGAACAACGGTGCCGCGGTGGTCGTTGGAGCCTCGGTCGTGGGCGCCACGATGGGCGGCGGCACGGTGGTCGGTGCCACGGTCATGGTGGGGGCCTCCGTCGGCACAGGATGGAGGGTCGGTTGGGCGGCCGTGGCCACGACCGGCGCCGAGTCCTCCCCGTCGAGCGCCGAGTCCGCCCCGCCCGACGAACAGGCGGCAAGCATGGCGAGACCGCAGAGGTAGCCCACCACACGCCGACGACGGGCGGGGCTCCCGTCGCGCGGCGACGGTTCAACGGCGACGGACACGAACGCCAGCGTACGGTCGCTCTCCCCGGGACTTCCGACCGTACCCCTCGCCGCGGCGTTCCGCGTGCACCGATCCGCGCCCGGGCGCGGATCGGTGTGACCGGAACGGACCGGCATCGCCGCGGGCTCCGCCGACGCTCGCGCCCCGACCCGCGCCTGGCTCAGCGATCGAGATCGGGTGGGGCGAGCTCGCTCGGACCGACGTGGGCGTCCAGCCAATCGTCGAGCGCATCGCACGCCCGCCACTCAGCCACGATGCGCTCCGCCGCGCCCGGGGCGTGCATCCATCCGGCGACCGGGAACGACTTGACGGCGATCAGGCCCTTGCGGCGGAGCAGGGCGATGCGCGGATGGTCCTTGGGGTATCCGCGTGGCGCGGTCTTCAGCGAGGAGATCGCGTCCATCGTGAACCCGAGCGACTCGAGCGACTCGCCCAGCGAGGCGACCTCGGCACCCCGGTGGTCGTCGACGACCGCCCGACGGAAGCGTTCGAGCTGGTCGGCGGCCATGTCGTAGTAGCCCGAGCCGAGCATCAGCCCGCTCGCCGACAGCTGCACGTAGTACCCGGCGCCGCCCTCGCGTTCGGCGTACATCCCCTGCTGGGTCTTGTACGGCGGGCGGCCCTTGGTGAACCGGACGTCGTTGTACGGGCGGAACAGGTGGAACGGCCCGAACTCCCCGAGGTCGGCGGCCAGCGCCTCGAAGCGCTCCTTGACGTCGGCCACGTAGGTCGCACGGTTGGCCTGCCAGAACGCCTTGGAGTTGTCGGCCTCCAACCTCGCATAGAAGTCGAAGGTCGCGGCCGGGAAGCCGGTGAAGGCCATTGCCGTGCCCCTCGCTCGATCTACTCGACGATCTCGGAGATCTGCGCCACCGGGGCGGTGTTGGTGTAGCGGGCGACGTCGGCCGCCACGGCCGCGGTGCCATCGCTGGCCATCGCCGCCTCGAACGCCTGCATGTCGGGAAAACGGAAGTGAACAGCGGCCAGGTAGGGACCGCCCACGCCCCGGTCGATCTCGGCCCCGCCGAGACCCCACGACGAGATGCACAGCGGGACGTGGGTGTCGCGGTAGTAGGCGTGATCGAACGTGGCCGGGACGCCCTCGGAGACGTCGCCGGCGGGATAGGAGAAGGTCACTCGGATCATGACGGCACGGTAGCCGCCGGGCTCACCGCAGCGCGGGCCGAGCGGGCCCGACGGAGCTCCGCGAGGTCGGTCCGGCTCGTGCCGCCACTTCAGCGGCCGGATGGAGCATCCTGTGTGACCGTGCCCAGCCAACGTCGTCATCGCCAGAAGGGTCAGCCGCTGCCGGTGGAGCTCACCGACGCCGAACGGTTCGCGGCGGGGCTCAAGGAGGCCGAACTGGCCAAGCAGAAGGCGGCGGCGGCCAAGGAGGCCTCCCGCCGGGCCGCCGCCGAGCTGAAGGCCGAGCTGGAACGCCAACAGGCCGCCGCGGCGCAGCTCGCCGCCGATCTCGCCAGCGCCCGCCGGGACCACGCGGGCGCCGTCGAGCGGCTCAAGTCGGCCCGCCAGTCCGGGCGCGGCAAGGCCGAGGCGGAGATCGCCTGGCGCGAGGCGACGGCGCGGCTGATGGAGCTCGAGACCGGGACCCGACCGGCGTGGGCCCCCGTCGCAGCGAGCCCCGCTCAGGCAGGACACTCGCCCGACGGCACGCCCGCCGATGATCCGGCAGCCTCGCCGATGGGCGCTGCGCGGTCGTAACCTCTCGCACCATGGCTGATCTGATCCTCGGCGAGACCGTCGATCCCGCCTCCCACCAGCGCACGGACTCGAAGGTGTCCATCGCGACCGGCGATTTCACCACCCATGGGGTGATCGTCGGGATGACCGGCTCGGGCAAGACCGGGCTGGGCATGGTGCTCATCGAGGAGGCTGCTGGCCGGGCATGCCCGCGCTGCTTGTCGACCCGAAAGGCGATCTGGCCAACCTCTGCCTCACCTTCCCCGGCCTGGCCGGCGCCGAGTTCCGGCCGTGGATCAACGACGGCGACGCCCAGAAGGCCGGGGTCACCGTCGACGAGTTCGCCGCCGAACAGGCCAAGACGTGGACCGACGGTCTCGCCGGCTGGGGAATCGACGGGGCGGCATCGCGGCGCTGCGCAGTCGGTCGACTTCTCGATCTACACCCCGGGCTCGACGGCAGGCGTGCCGATGAACATCGTCGGTTCGCTCAAGCGCACCGCCGACACCAGCGATGTCGAGACGATGCGCGACGAGATCGAGGGCTACGTGTCGGGCCTGCTCGGCCTCGTCGGCATCGAGGCCGATCCGCTGTCGAGCCGCGAGCACATCCTCCTCGCCAACCTGATCGAGAACGCCTGGCTGAACGGCATGAACCTCGATCTGCCCACCCTCGTCGGCCAGGTGCAAACGCCACCGATCCGCAAGCTCGGGGTCTTCGAACTCGACGCCTTCTTCCCGCCATCCGATCGGATGGGGCTGGCGATGCGGCTCAACGGCCTGCTCGCGTCCCCCTCCTTCGCGGCGTGGGCGCCGGGCTCGCCCCTCGACATCGGCTCGATGCTGCGCACCCCCGAGGGCAGGCCGCGCTGTGCGATCGTCACCACCGCCCACCTCTCCGAGGAGGAGCGCCAGTTCGTCACCGCCCTCGTGCTCGCCAAGCTCGTCACCTGGATGCGCAAGCAGAGCGGGGACGACCGACCTGCGGGCGCTGCTCTACATGGACGAGGTCGCCGGCTACGTGCCGCCGTCGGCGATGCCGCCGACCAAGAAGCCGATCATGACGCTGATGAAGCAGGCGCGCGCCTTCGGCGTCGGCGTCGTGCTCTCGACGCAGAACCCGGTGGACGTCGATTACAAGGCGCTGTCGAACGCCGGCACCTGGATGATCGGTCGGCTGCAGACCGACCGTGACAAGGCGCGCCTGCTCGACGGGATGTCGGCTGCGGCGGGTGGCGTCGATATCCAGGCCGTCGGCGAAACCATCTGCGGGCTTGGCGAAGCGCGAGTTCGTGCTGCGCCGGGCGTGGAAGGACAAGCCCGAGGTGATGACCTCGCGCTGGGCGATGAGCTACCTGCGCGGTCCGCTGACCCGGGACCAGATCGAGACGCTGATGTCGGGCGGGGCGGCGACCGCGGCACCGGCACCGGGAACGCAGGCCGCGCCGGGCGCCTCGGGCGCGGCCTCGATGACGCGCAGCGGCGGCGCGGGGTCGGTGCCGGCGCCGACGGCGGCCCTGGGGGCCGACGAGACGAGCGTGATGCCGGGCACCGCCGACGGTGTGCCGTGCGCTGGGTCGATCCGGCCAGCCCGTGGCTGGCGTCCATCGGCGGTCGACGCAGGGTGGACCCGACTCGAGGCCGCCATCGTCGCCCGGGTGCGGATGCGGTACGACGACGACAAGGCCGATCTGGTCACCGAGGCCGGAGTACGAGGCGGTGCTCTTCCCGCTCGCCGCCGAGATCGACGCCAGCCGGGCGATCGCCGTCGACTACGACGACCGCGACCTGCGCACCTCGGCTCCCGAGGGCAGCGGTCTACCGCCTGAGCGACGCCCCGATCGATGCCAAGACGACCTTCACCCGCGCCGAGCGCGATCTGATCGACCACCTCGTGCGCAGCCAGACGTTGCAGATCCCCGTCAACCGCGACCTCAAGCTGTTCGGCCGCCCGGGAGAGTCGGCCGAGGCATTCGGCCTGCGCTGCCAGGTGGCCGCCACCGACGGCGCCGACCGGGAGACGGCGATGCTCCGCGACAAGTACGAGGCGAAGGTGGACAAGGCGCAGGATGCCCTCGCCGCCGCCCACGACCGGCTCGACGTCGTGAAGTCCGAGCACCGCGGGCGACGGGGCGAGGAGATCATCGGCGCGGCCGGTTCGATCCTCGGCGGGCTCCTCGGCGGACGCAAGCGGGCCGGGAGCATCTTCGGCAAGCTCGGCGGGCTGATGGGCAAGCACCAGCGGGCGAGCACGGCCGGCGAGCGGGTCGATGCGGTCGAGAACAAGATCGAGTCACTCGAACAGGACCTCCAGGACCTGGAATCCGAGGCGACCGACGAGATCTGGACATCGAACAGGCCTGGGCGGCCAGGGCGGGCAACATCTCGACCGTCGACGTCACGCTCGAACGCACCGATGTCGGCGTCGCCCAACTGGTGCTCGCCTGGGTTCCCGTCGCCTGAGCACCGGCCGGGCCCGGGCACCGGCCGGACTCGACGCCCGAGGCCCGCCCCGGCCAACGGTTAGCGTCGCAACGTGCGCGTGCTGGCCATCGATCAGGGGACGTCGGCGACCAAGGCCGTCGTCGTCGAGGCCGACGGCGCCACCCAAGCGGTGGTCGAGGTGCCCGTCGAGGTGCGCGCCGGCGCCGACGGCGCGGTCGAGGTCGATCCCGAGGAACTGTGGCGCAGCGTCGTCGTGGCCGGCCGGCAGGCGCTCGAGCGGGCCGGCGGAACGCGTCGACGCCATCGGTCTGGCCAACCAGGGCGAGACGGTGCTTGCCTGGGATCGGGCCACGGGGGCGCCGGCGCTCGGCCGCCATCGTCTGGCAGGACCGACGATCGATGTCGGTGTGCGCGGCCCTCGCGGCGACGGGTGCTGGCGAACGACTCGCCGCGATCACCGGCCTCGAACTCGATCCGTACTTCTCCGCCCCGAAGATCGCCTGGTTTCGCGCCCAGGTCGGCGGCGGCCCGACGATCACGACCTCGGACACTTGGCTGCTCCACCGCCTGTGCGGGGCGTTCGTCACCGACGTGGCCACCGCCTCGAGGTCGCTGCTGCTCGACCTCGACAACGCGCCGATGGCACCCCGAAGCCTGCGCATGCGTTCGGGATCGACGTCGGACGCGCTGCCCGAGGTCGTCGCCAACGCCGGGGTGATCGGCACGACCACCGCCTTCGGGGGCGACGATGCCGATCGCCGGGATGTGCGTCGACCAGCAGGCCGCCCTGTTCGCCGAATCGTGCTTCGCGGCGGGGGAGGCGAAGTGCACCTACGGCACCGGGGCGTTCCTCCTCGCCTCGACCGGACCCTGCCCGACCCGTTCGACCAACGGGCTCGTCGGATGCATCGCCTGGCAGCTCGACGGGGTGACGACCTGGTGCCTCGACGGGCAGGTGTACACCGCCGGCTCGGCGGTGGCCTGGTTGCAGCAGATCGGGATCATCGGCGAACCCGCCGACCTCGACCGCCTCGGCGGCGCCGTCGGCTCTCCGACGACGGGCGGCGTTCATTCCCGGTCTGGCCGGGCTGGCGGCACCCTTCTGGCGGCCCGACGCCCATGGCGCGTTCACCGGACTCGACCTGGCGACCACCCGGGAGGAGCTGGTCCGGGCCGTGATCGAGGGACTGGCGGCTGCCGTCGCCCACCTCGCCCGGGCGGCCTCCGGCGACCTCGGTGCGCCGTTGCGCCGATTGCGCGTCGACGGCGGTCTCACCCGCTCCCGCGTGTTGCTCCAGACCCAGGCCGACCTGCTCCAGGTCCCGATCGAGGTCTACCCGTCACCCCACGCCACCGCCCTCGGGGTGGCCGCGTTCGCCCGGATCGGGGCGGGTGGGAGCTCGTCGGCGGAGGCGGCCGTCGGTCCGTGGAAGCCGACGGTCACGGTGGAGCCGGCCATCGGTGCCGACGAGGCGGACGAGCGACTGGCCCGGTGGCACGCCGCGGCGCAGGCCACGATGGAGTTGTGAAGGTGACGACCGCGACGGCGGGCGCCGTTCCGTACGACGTCGCCGTCGTCGGAGCGGGTGTCGTCGGCGCCGCCGTCGCCCGCCTCGCCGCCCTGCACGAGCTGCGCGTCGTGCTCGTCGAGCGGGCCCCCGACGTCGGTGCGGGCACGAGCAAGGCGAACACGGCCATCCTGCACACCGGATTCGACGCCACCCCGGGCACGATCGAGGCCCGGCTCGTCCGTCGTGGCTACCACCTGCTCGACGGGTACGCCGCAGCCGTCGGGATCGCCGTGGAGCGGACCGGGGCGCTGCTCGTCGCCTGGGACGACGAGCAGGCCGCCGCGCTGGCGGCGCTGGCCGCCAAGGCCATCGCCAACGGCTACGAACGTCGCCGTGCTCGTCGACGCCGCCGAGGTCGGTGCCCTCGAACCACGGCTCGGGCCGGGGGCGCGCGGCGGGCTGCTCGTACCCGATGAGCACATCATCGATCCGTGGTCGACGCCGCTCGCCTTCGCCCACGAGGCGCTCGCCAACGGCGCCGAGCTCCGCCTCGACTGCGAGGTCACCGGTGTGCGCGTCGGGCCCGATGTCACCGACCTCACCACCACGAAGGGGCGGATCACCGCCCGTTTCGTCGTCAACGCCGCCGGCCTGCACGGCGACGACGCTGCACCGTGCCTTCGGTTTCGCCGGCTTCACCGTCCGGCCGAGGCGGGGCGAGCTGATCGTGTTCGACAAGCTCGCCCGCCCGCTGCTCCGACGCACGATCCTGCCCGTGCCGACGGCGAGCACCAAAGGGGTGCTCGTCGCCCCGACGGTGTTCGGCAACGTGATGCTCGGCCCGACCGCCGACGACATCGACGATCGGTCGGCCACGGCGACGACGGCAGCCGGGCTCGAGGGGCTGATGGCCAAGGGCCGCCGCATCCTGCCTGCCCTGGCCGACGAGGAGGTCACCGCGGTCTACGCCGGGCTGCGAGCGGCGACCGAGCATGCCGACTACCAGTTGTCGGGCGAACCGGCGGCCCGCTACGTCTGCCTCGGGGGCATCCGTTCGACGGGCCTGACGGCGTCGATGGCCCTGGCCGAGGAGGCGCTCGATCTGCTGCGCGGCTGCGGGCTCACCGCCACTGCGCGACCTGCCGACGAAATCCACGGCGTGCGGATGACCAACCTGGGTGAGGCTGGTCACCGCCCGTATCAGGACGGTGGCACGATCCTCTGCCACTGCGAACGGGTGACCGCCGCCGAGATCGTCGCCGCATGCCAGGGGCCGATCGCGGCGACGACGATCGACGGCCTGCGCCGCCGCACCCGGGCCCTGGCCGGGCGGTGCCAGGGCTTCTACTGCACGGCCTCGGTGGTGCAGACTGCCTCGGCCGCCGGCGGGCGGTCCTGCGCCGACTGGCTCGGCCTGACGTGAACGGCATCGCCGGCACCGACGACACGCACGGCACCGACGACGTCGTCGTCGTCGGAGGCGGCCCGGCCGGTCTCGCCGCGGCGATCGCCCTCCGCCGGGCCGGGGCGGAGCGGGTGGTGGTGTACGAACGCGAGCAGGAGCTCGGCGGAATCCCCCGCCACACCGACCACACCGGCTTCGGAATCCGCGACCTGCGTCGGGTCATGTCCGGCCCCCGCTACGCCCGGCGCTATGTCGAGCTGGCCGAACGGGCCGGCGTCGAGCTCGCCCCGGGCGTTCTGGTCACGTCGATCCGCGCCGGAGCACCGATCGAAGTGACCAGAACGACGGCGACCGGGACCACGACCCGCCTCGCCCGCGCCGTCGTGCTGGCCACCGGCACCCGTGAGCGGCCGCGCGCCGCCCGGCTCGTCCCCGGCGACCGTCCGGCGGGGGTGCTCACCACCGGATCCCTCCAGCAGCTCACCCGTGCCGGGCTTCCCGTCGGCCGGCGTGCCGTCGTCGTCGGCGCCGAACACGTCAGCTTCTCGGCCGTGATCACCCTCGCCCATCGCGGATGTTCCACCGTGGCGATGGTGACCGATCTGGCGCACCACCAGACCTGGCCGCCTCTCGCCTGGATGACCACGGGTCGGCGGCGGGTACCGGTGCACACCGGCGCGCGGGTCGTCGAGATCGTCGGTGTGCGCCGCGTCGAGGCTGTCGTGCTCGCCGACGGCCGGCGGATCGCCTGCGACACCGTCGTCTTCACCGGAGATTGGTTCCCCGACCACGAACTCGCCCGCCTGTGCGGTGTCGTCCTCGATCCGGCGACACGTGGCCCGCTGGTCGACGGCGGTCTCCGTACCGCGACACCCGGCATCTTCGGCGCCGGCAACCTGCTCCACGGGGCGGAGACGGCCGACGTCTGTGCCCTCGACGGTCGCCACGCCGCCCGCTCGGTCGTCGCCTGGTTGGCCGACGGTGCATGGCCCGTCGCGCCGCTGCCGATCACCTGCGATCCGCCGCTGTTGTGGGCATCCCCCGGTGCGGTGACGGTCGATCGGCCACCCCGCGACCGGCTCCTGCTGCGTACCTCGCAAGCCGTGGGCAGGGTGCAGGTCCGCCAGGGCGCGAGGTCTCTGTGGGAGGGCAGACCGGGCGGGGCCGCCGAGCCGCTGCGGTCGACGTGGATCCCGGGGCGATGGGTCGCCGACGTCCGACCGGGCGACGGCCCGATCACCGTGACCGCTACGATCGACGGGGCACGCGGGCGTGGTGGAATGGCAGACACGCTGGGTTTAGGTCCCAGTTCCGCAAGGAGTGAGGGTTCGACTCCCTCCGCCCGCACCACCGGCGACGCGCACCGCGGCGACCCCGACGCCGGCTGATGCGGACATCGGCGACGCGGTGGAACCGGCGCTGGACCAAGCCGGCCACGGCACCCCGCGATGCTTGGCCGATGGACGACCCGCTCATCGACGAGTCCCTCGCCTCGCTGCCAGAGACCAGGCAGGCGACGATCCGAGCACTGCACGAGCTCATCGTCGACGCCGCGCCCTCGCTCCCCCCGGCGATGGTCCCCAACGGTTCCAAGCCGATGATCGGCTACTGCACCGGGTGCGCACTCTCGTGACCGACTGTGCGGCGATGATCGCCCCGGGCGTCGGGTCCTCGATGTGAGGACGCCGCGAACGATCCGCGAACTGCCGACACCGGCCTTGATCGTCGATGTCGACGCCTTCGAGGGCAACTTGACCGAGATGGCCCGGCACTGGCCCGCCGCCCGGCTGCGGCCGCACGTGAAGGCGCACAAGTGCACGGCCATCGCCGCCCGCCAGGTCGCCCACGGCCACCACACCTTCACCGCCGCCACGCCGGGCGAGATCGTCGGCATGGCCCGTGCGGGCGTGGGCAGCGATCTGCTGCTGGCCAACGAGACGCTCGACACGGCCCGGCTGGCGGAGATGGCGGCCGCGCAGGACCGGGTGCTGATCACGGTCGCCGTCGACTCGCCCGAGACGATCGCGGCCGCGGCGCATTGCGGCATCCGCCACGTGCTGATCGACGTCAACGTCGGGTTGCCGCGTTGCGGCTGTGCTCCCGAACAGGCCGGGCGCCTCGCCGCCGCCGCCCGGGCCGCCGGTCTCGAGGTGCGCGGGGTGATGGGTTACGAGGGTCACCTGATGATGGTCGCCGACGGCGACGGTCGCCGCGAGCAGGTCGCCGCGGCGATGGACCTGTTGCTCGCCGCCCATGCCGAGGTCGGTGGGGCGATCATCTCCGCCGGCGGCACCGGCACCTTCGACGTGCACGACCGGATCACCGAACTCCAGGCGGGCAGCTACGCGCTGATGGACGCCCAGTACGCCCGCCGGGGACTCCCGTTCACCCAGGCGTTGTTCGTCGTCGGCACGGTGATCTCGGCCAACGACCGCTGGTCGGTCGCCGATGTCGGGCTCAAGGCGCTGGGCATGGACCACGGCAACCCGTCGATCGACGGCCAAACCGTGTGGTTCTGCTCCGACGAGCACGTCACGTTCGCTCCCGCCGAGGGCGGGGCCCCGATCCGCCCCGGTGAGCGGGTGCAGGTCGTGCCGGCCCATGTCGATCCGACGATGGCGATGCACGAGGCGGCCTGGCTCGTGCGCGGCGACGACCTGCTCGAACGCTGGGCCATCGACCTGCGCGGCTGGTAGCCCGGCTCTCGGTCAGCCGACCGCTTCGGCTGCCCAGAGGGCCTCGACCATCGCCCGGAAGCCACGGCCGCGGTGCGAGACGGCGTGCTTGGCCTGCTCCCCCATCTCCGAGAACGTCCGCCCGTCGCCGTCGTCGGGGACGAACAACGGGTCGTAACCCCAGCCGCCGTCGCCACGCGTGGCGAGGCCGATCGTGCCCTCGCAGACCCCTTCGACGGCGAGCTCGCGCCCGTCGGGCCAGCACACCATGACGACGGTGACGAAGCGGGCAGTTCGCCGGTCCGGCGGCACGCCGTCGAGTTCGAGGAGCATCTTGACCCGATTGTCGGCGTAGGTGGCCCGCTCGCCCGCGTAGCGGGCGGTGAACACCCCTGGGCGGCCGTCGAGCGCGTCGACGAACAGACCGGTGTCGTCGGCGATCGCCGGGAGACCCGTGACCTCGACGATCGCGCGAGCCTTGAGGCGGGCGTTGCCGACGAGGGTGTCGTCGTCCTCGACCACGTCGGGCACGTCGGTCGGGCGGGGGAGCAGCTCGACGTCCTCGCCGAGGATCGCGGCGATCTCGGCCACCTTGTCGGGGTTGGCCGAGGCGCAGACGAGGGTCAGCCGGGGGCCGGCCACCGGCTCAGCGCCCGATCGTCCGCGACGGCGGCGGGACGGCGAGCACCGAGGCCTGGACGTCGAAGATCTGGCGCAGACCGCCCTCGGCCAGGCCGAGCAGGGCGTCGAGCTCCGTGCGGCTGAACGACTGTCCCTCGGCGGTGCCCTGCACCTCGACGAACGACGGCTCGCCACCGGCCGCCGGGGCGAGCATCACGACGTTCATGTCGACCTCGGCCGTGGAGTCCTCGGAGTACGGCAGATCGAGGACGGGAACCCCGCCGACGATGCCGACGCTGATCGCCGCGCACTGCGAGTGCAGCGGATGCGCCTTGATCGAGCCGGCCTGCATCACCCGGCTGAGCGCGTCGTGCAGCGCGATGTAGCCGCCGCAGATCGCGGCCGTGCGCGTGCCACCGTCGGCCTGCAGCACATCGCAGTCGACGATCACCTGTCGTTCGCCGAGGATCCGCATGTCGCAGGCGGCGCGCAGCGAGCGCCCGATCAGTCGCTGGATCTCGACCGTTCGGCCGCTCTGCTTGCCCTTGGCCGCCTCCCGGCCGACCCGCTCGGGCGACGACCCGGGGAGCATCGAATACTCGGCCGTCACCCAGCCCTTGCCCGAGTTGCGCATCCACCGGGGTACGTCCTCGTCGACCGACGCGGTGCACAGCACCCGGGTCTTGCCGAAGCTGACCAGCACCGATCCGGCGGCCATCTCGGTGTAGTCGCGTTCGAAGGCGATCGGGCGGAGCTGGTGGGGCAGGCGGTCATCGGGACGGGGCACGGGGGGACTCCTCGGGGAGGGCGGGAAGGGCAACGGTATCGACCGACCACTCGTCGGCCGAAGACAGCTCCGGGCCGAGCAGGCGTCGGCCCAGATCGGCGAACCACGAGATGTCGCCGCTCGACAGGAACCGGTGGCAGGCGGGCGGATCGGACGTCGTGCGCAACAGCCCGGCCGATCCGAGTTCGCGCTCGACGGCGAAGGCGGTCTCGTCGGCCGATGAGACGAGCACGACGTCGGGTCCCATGACCTCGCCGATCACCCGGGCCAGGTAGGGGTAATGGGTGCAGCCGAGCAGCAAGGTGTCGACCCCGGCGTCGCGCACCGGGGCGAGCAGCCGCTCGGCGAGGACCATCACCTGGTCACCCGAGGTCTCACCCCGTTCGACGAACTCGACGAAGCCGGGGCACGCCGCGCAGGTCAGCTCGATCGTCGTCCCGGTCGAGGGGACGGCGCGTTGATAGCTGCCCGAGCCGACCGTGGCGACGGTGGCGATCACCCCGACGCGGCCGCTGCGCGTCGCCTCGACGAGGGCGCGGGCCCCGGGCTCGATCACCGAGATGACGGGGACCGGCAGCTCGGCGACGAGCACGTCGAGGGCGGCCGATGCCGCCGTGTTGCACGCCACGACCAGGGCTTTGATGCCGTGCTCGTGGTACAGGCTCCAGCCGATCTGGCGGGCGAAGGTGCGCAGCTCGTCGAGGTCGCGGTTGCCGTAGGGGTACCGGCCGGTGTCGCCGAAGTAGACCAGGTGCTCGTCGGGGAGCAGGTCGATCACGGCACGGGCGACGGTGAGACCGCCGAATCCGGAGTCGAACATCCCGATCGGCCGATCCACGCCGGCCAGGGTACGGGGAGCGGACCGGAACCGCCATGCCGGGCGCCCCGCTAGGGTCGCCGCCGGTGGTGACTGCGACGATCCTGGCACTCGCCGCCGCCGTGCTCCATGCCGGTTGGAACTTCGTCGTCAAACAGGCCGACGAAGACCGCTACCTGAGCCTGTGGGGCCAGTTCTTCTTCGCCGGGCTGATCTCGGGAGCGATCATGCCGTTCCTCGGCGGGCCGCCGGCGAGCGGCTGGGTGTGGGCGGGCCTCTCGGGCCTCGTCCATCTCCCCTACTGCTGGTACCTGGCGCGGGCCTACGACGACGGCGACTTCTCGCTCGTCTACCCGGTGGCCCGCGGCGGGGGTGCGCTGCTCGCCGCGATCGGCGGCGTCGCCCTGCTCCACGACCGGATCTCGGCGCTCGGCATCACCGCCGTCATGGTGATCGCCGCCGGGCTGATCGCCCTGGCCGGACGGCTTCACGGGCCGCCCGTGCGGCGCGCCCTGATCGTCGCCACGACCATCGGCGCCTACACGGTCTGCGATGCCAAGGGGATCCGCGACAGCGATTCGTACCGGTACGTGTTCGCCTCGAGCGTGGCCACGATGACCTCCAACACCGCCTTCGGTCTCGCCTCGGGCATGCCGGACGGATGGTCGACATCGTCCGGCGCCGCTGGCCCAAGCTGCTCGCCGTGGGGATCGCGGCGTCGATCACCTACGCGATGGTGCAGTTGGCGGTGCGACTGGCCCCGGTGGGCTACGTCACGGCGATCCGTGAGTCGAGTGTCGTGCTCGCCGCGTTCCTCGGCTGGCACACCCTCGGCGAGCGGCCGGGGCCCGCCGGCTCGTCGCCTCGTTCGTCGTCGTCGGCGGGCTGATCCTGCTCGTCGTCAGCCGATAGCCGCCGTCGGCGCCCGTCGGGTCAGAAGTAGATGATCTGCTCGGCCTTCGACTCGGCCTCGTCGAGATCGTCGGTGTACGCCCCGGTCGAGAGGTACTTCCAGCCGCCGTCACAGACGATGAACACGATGACGCCCGTCTCGATCTCGCTCGCCACCTGGCCGCGCCGGCCAGCGCCGCCCCGGCCGAGATGCCGGCGAACACACCGCACTCGTTGACCAGCCGACGCGTCCACTCCAACGACTCGCGGGGGCGCACGACGCGCTTGCGGTCGAGCAGGTCGAAGCCCTGCCAGGCTTCGAACAGCGGCGGGATGTAGCCCTCGTCGAGGTTGCGCAGGCCCTCGACCCGCTCGCCCAGCGGGGGCTCGACGGCGATCACCTTCACGCCCGGCTTGTGCTCCTTGAGGTAGCGACCGGTGCCCATCAGCGTGCCCAAGGTCCCAGGACGGAGACGAAGTGGGTGATCTCGGGGCAGTCGCGCAGGATCTCGGGGCCGGTCCCCTCGTAGTGGGCCCGGGGGTTGGCGTCGTTGGCGTACTGGTAGGGCATGTACCAGTCGGGATGCTCGGCGTGGAGGGCGAGCGCCCGCTGGACGGCGCCGTTCGAGCCCTCCTCGCCCGGGGTGAGGATCAGCTCGGCGCCGAACACCTCGAGCATCTGGCGTCGTTCGATCGACACGCTGGTCGGCATGAGGATCTTGATCGGGTGGCCCTTGATCCGGGCGATGGCGGCCAGGGCGATGCCGTGTTGCCCGACGACGGCTCGACGATCGTCTGGCCCGCGACGAGGTCGCCGTTCTTCTCGGCCGTCTCGATCATCAGCTTGGCGATGCGGTCCTTGACCGAGCCAAACGGGTTCTGGTTCTCGAGCTTGGCGACGATGCGCACGTCACGGTTGGGCGACAGGACCGACACGTCGACCAGCGGGGTGTTCCCGATCAGGTCGAGGATGCTCTCGTTGATGATCATGGCCGGCACCTTCCGACAATGCCGATCTGACTTGTGGGATTCTAACCGTCAACCGACGGCAAGGCGCTCCTCGGTGATCACTTCCTCGACGATGCGGTATGAACGCACCTCCGGCGCCTCCGCTTCAGGCCGACGATCACCCAGCGGAACCACGGGCCGAGGTTCGTGGCCACCCCCACGTCGGTGGGCGACGGATAGGGCTCGGTGTGCGTGTGGCTGTGGACGATGGCGACGAGTTCAAGACCACGCGACTCGGCGTCGTCCTCGGCACGCTGGTAGTCCAGTGGGTGGACCTCGAACACCCGGCCCGATCGCGTGGTGTTGCGACAGGGGAAGAACACCGGGGCGGTACCGCCCGACGCCCGACCGGCGAGCAGCCCGCACATCTCCTCGGGATAGCAGTCGTAGGCGTGGGCGATCATCCGGGCGAAGGCGTCGGCGGAAACGCTCAGCATCGGCGCCCGACGCTATCGGTAGGATAACTCCTCCCTATGCCCGCACCCGGCACCAAGGTCATCGCGAGCAATCGCCGGGCCCGTCACGAGTACGCCATCCTCGACGAGGTCGAGGCGGGCATCGTGCTGCGCGGCAGCGAGGTGAAGAGCCTGCGCGAAAGGGGCACGTGCAGATCAACGAGGCCTTCGCCCTGTCCGTCGCTGACGAGATGTGGTGATCGGCATGACCATCCCGCAATACGTCAATGCCCACGGCTTCGGGGCCCACATCAGCGAGCGCCAGCGCAAGCTGCTCCTCCATCGGGCCGAGATCGCCAAGTTGGGCGCACGCATGGCCCAGGAGCACCTCACCCTCGTGCCGTTGAGCATCTACTTCAAGGACGGCCGGGTGAAGGTCGAGCTCGGGCTGGGCAAGGGCAGGACGAAGAGCGACAAGCGCCAGGCACTGGCCGAACGCGATGCCGACCTCGAGATCCGCAGGGCCCTGGGGTGCGGCCGCAAGGGGATGGAGTAGCGCGTGCCGGTGCGTCGGGCCGATTCCTCTCGTCGGCGGACGGCTCAGCGCAGTTGGGCGTGGAGGAAGTCGAGCACCTCGGGCCAGATCCGGTTGGCCAGCGTCTCGTCGAGCGTGCCCAGGGCGTTGTGCGGGCCCATGAAGGCGTGACCGGTGCCCGGGTGGACGGTGAAAGTCACGTCCTTGCCCATCGCCCGCAGCTTGGACTCCAGCGTGTGCGCTGCGCCCGGCGGGAAGAAGTCGTCGTACTCGGCCATGTGCCCGGGTACGACGGCCGTCAGAGCCGACCAGTCGGGCTCGTTGTCGCCCTGCGGGAAGCCGTAGAACGGCACGGCCGCCGTGATCCGATCGGGGCGCATCGAGGCGATGATCAGCGAGAGCATTCCGCCCATGCAGAACCCGACCACGCCGATGCCCGCGCCGGTGACCCCGTCGAGGCCGGCGAGGTAGTCGATCGCTCCGCTCATGTCCCGCCCGGCGCGGTCGGGTGGGAGCGTGGTCATCAGGCGGCCGGCCTTGTCCATCTCGTCGTGCTGGGCCAGTTCACCGTGATAGAGGTCGGGGGCGAGCGCGGTGGAACCCGGCGGCCCCCAACCGCTCGGTGGTCGCCTTGATCCCCGCGTTCGAGGCCCCACCACTCCTGAACGACGAGCACCCCGGGACCCGAACCGCCGGGGGGCCGGACCAGGTAGCCCGACGCAGTGGATCCGTTACTGGGGAACGACACCGTCTCAGCCATGTCACCTACGCTACTTCGCCATGCGGTCGACGAAATCGGGTCCTGGCTGGGCGCTGCAGCTCGTGCCATGGGCCTTCCGTTGCGCTTCCAAGGTGCTCGTGCTCCCCACTCGTCGCCTGGCCCGAGGACCCAGACCGGTTCGTCCGGCTCGAGGATCTCGGCTTCGACGTGGCGGCCGTGGCCGACCACTTCTGCGACTGGACGAACCTGCCCGGGCCGTGGCTCGAGGCGTGGACGGGGCTGGCGGCGATCGCCGAGCGGACTTCGACGATCCGGCTGACGACCTGCGTGACCCAGATCCCGCTGCGCAACCCGGCCGTCCTCGCCCACCAGGCCGTCACCGTCGACCACATCTCGGGCGGACGCCTGGAGCTCGGGCTCGGCACGGGGGCTGACCGTCGACCCGTCGTACCCGATGGCGGGCCTGCCCAACTGGGAGCCCAGGGAGCGGACCGTCCGCTTCGGGGAGTACGTCGAGCTGGTCGCCTCGCTGCTCGCCGGCGGGGTGACCGACTTCGCCGGGGCCTACTACACGGCCGCGGGCGGCGGTGATGAACCCCGGTTCGCTCCAGCAACCCCGTCTGCCGGTGATGGTGGCGGCGCTCGGGCCGGCGATGATGCGCCACGCCGCCCGGCACGCGGACATCTGGAACAGCCTCAGCTTCGAGGCCGACTTCGACGCCCAACTGGCCCAGACCGCCGGCCGTATTGCCAGGCTCGAGGCGCTGTGCCACGAGATCGGCCGCGACCCGGCCACGTTGCGCCGCTCCTACACGATGTTCGACGCCACGGCGCGGGCCTCGGGAGGGCACATCGCCTACTACGCGTCGCCGGAGGCGTTCGTCACGATGGTCGACCGGGTGGTGGCGCTCGGCATCGACGAGATATCGCTGTACTACCCGATCGTGGCCGAACAGCTGCCGATGTTCGAGCGGATCGCCGGCGACGTGCTCCCGTCGTTGCGTCGGTCCCACCCGGGCTCGACGCCCGGCGCGTCCTGACCGTACGTTCGGAAGCACCCGTGCCGCGCCACGCCCGGCCACGGTAGACTTGAGGTGCTTCCCAACAACGGGGCTGACAGGTTTCGACGTCAGTGTCGCTGGACGGTCGTGCGACTCGAGTTGCTCAGACTCGTTAAACGGGGCAACCAACAAGAATTGCCAACGAGCAGTTCGCTCTCGCCGCCTGATTATCAGGTGAGTGAAGAGACATCGTGAGCAGAAATGCCGCACGGGGCCAATCCATCGCAGCCCGGCAACAGAAGCGAAGGATGACAGCGGAAAAGACTGCTGGCGTCGGGGAAGACCGATGACAGGCCGGAAAGACGACTCGCTGACCATCGGGTGACCGAAGGTCATTCGACCCGCCGATGAGGTTGCGTCAGCCTCGAAGTCGGGAATAGTCGTATCGCGGTCGCTCACCGGCTGATGGACGGGGGTTCGAT
>CAWHEG010000025.1:0-25287 GCA_963828405.1 uncultured Actinomycetes bacterium
CGAGCATCCCGGTCGTCGGGTCGTATCGCATCACCGCATCGGCGCTGTCGATCGGATCCGTCGTCGCATCGGGAAGGGGAACCGACAACCCGGTGCCGATGTCGAACGGCACCAGCGGCCCGCGGATCCACGTGACCGTCCGGTCTCCGAGCCGGGTGTGGTGGTCGAGCGCGGTGTAGCCCATCCGGAACGCATCGGCCACCGTCGCGTCGGTGGCCGCCATCGTCGCCGCGGCGCCGGTCGGGGTCGGGACCGGGCGTTGCAGCGGCCCGCTGTCGAGGTGTTCGAGGAAGCCGTCGAACTCTCGGTCGGGTCTGTGGGACGGAACGTCCAGCTCTTCAGCGACACGAGACGAACCGTCGTGGCCGGCTTTCCGGCATTGGGGCCGCCGGCGACCGTGATCGCCGAGGCGACATAGGAGCCGTCGGCGGCGATCGTCGGGAGGATGTCGGCGAGGTTCTCGAGCGACACGAGGTGAGCAATGCAGTCAGGGTCGCGCCGACGGAGCCGATTCGACACGACGACGGCGTAGGTGCCGTCGTCGTCGAGGGAGTCGGCGGATGCGACGGTGCGAACGTGGGTCAGCCACGGGAGGTCGGCCGCGGCCGGGGCGACCGTCGAGAACACGCCGACAGGCACGTCGATCACCCGACACGTGTCGCCCCACGACTCGCCGGGTTCGAGGGTGAGGCTCGGATAGCTGACGGCATCGACCGGCAGGGGTACGGCGCGCGTCGTCGGGAATCGGCGTTCGCAACCGCTGCAACCGGGGCGCCGGGCGTGTCCGCTGCACCTCCGGCGACGAGGTCGCCGACGCGGGCGGTTGTCGAATCGCCGACGCCGTCTTCGGGATGGAACACCAGCACCGCCAGCCACGGGCCATCGGTATGGCCAACCGAGCGTTGCCACGGGAGCGTGGCGTTGGCCAGCACGACGTGGGCGAGCACGTCGTCGTACTCGCCATGGGAGTCGGCCGGCGGAAACACCGAATGGACCGGGCTCGGGGTCAGACCGAACCGGGCCCCGGTGACGGCGAAGTGGTTCGAGGAGCGGAACGTGTGATCGATGTGCGCCAACGCCTTCGGATCCTGCGCGGCGGGATCGGCGTTGCCGACGGCGTGCTCGACCGTGATCGTGTACACGCCTGATTCGAGGGCCGGCACCCGGCTCTCTCCGAACGTCACCACGCCGGAGCTCACGCCGACACCCCCGCCGGGACCGGTCCGCCAACGGCACACAGGATCGGTGGGGCGAGCAGGACCGCGGCAGCATTGTGGGCGGTCGACGACATGTCGATCTCGGCCGAGACCGGCACACCGGCGGCGGCGAGCGACGCGATCATCGCCGCCCGGGTGGCCGACACCGCCGGTGATGCGATCGTCGACACGAGCACCTGCTCGCTGTCGGCCTGCTGCGCTGCGAACGGATTGTCCGCGGGAATCAGCGGTCTTGCCCAGTCGAAGTGACCTTCGATCTGATCGAGCGTTCCCTGCAACGCATCCAGCGGGATCGGCGTGGGCATCTCGTCGTCGGGCCGCTCGAACGTGGTCAGCGCGACCCCCTGCACGGCGCCCGGCAGCGTCAGCGGTGCGTTGTTGATCAGCTTGAGGTCGGTGTTGAAGGCGTAGGTGGCGTTCCAGGTGGCCAGCGGGACGTCGCGGGACGTCACGGCGTGCGTGACATGGTCGGCGAAGTCGTAGTCGGGGTCGACGACACCCTCGTTGAGCCGCTCGACGGTGATGCGCAGGACCGATCCGAAGTCGGCGTCCTGCACCTGCATCGGCCCGACGCCGAAGTTGGTCACCACCCCCGTGGGGGTCAATGGCGTGCGCCGGCCGGGGTGACCAGCAGAATCTCCTTGGCGGGCACGGCGGTATCGATCACGAGCTGCATGTGCAGCGGATCGACTACCCAGTCGACCGGCCGATCGGGGTCGCCGGAGAGATCCTTGAGCAGGCCGGCGGCGACCCGGGTGCCACAGACCCCGGCCGCGACCGGGGCCGGGGAGTCGCTCGGGTTGGTCGCCTCGAGCGCACGCGGTTGCGTCGAGTCGGGGCTGGTGTTCTTCGCATTGGGACTGGTGTCCTTCGGGAGGAACGACGTAGCGAACTCGTCCAACCCGATCGGGGGCGGGGACGGCACGGCCGACCCGAAGGGGATGGTGAACGAAATGAACAACAGGTGCACCACCACCGTGCCGCCGAACGCCGGTCCCCACAGTTCGAGGTCGACCCCGACCTCGACTGTGATGACGATCGTGGCGACCAGCACCGGCAGCCGGATCGTGGCGCCGAGGTCGATGCCCACCCCGGTCTCGTAGTGGAACGGCTTCCAACCGAGCAGGAAGTCGGCGTGGGCGTTGAACCAGGCAGTGATGATGCTGGCGTTGAACGTCGCGGTCAGGTACCCGCCGGCCATGATCGCCGCCGGGGTGAGGGCGAAGTAGAGGCCACCCTTGACCGTCAGGGCCGTGCTGATCTGCCAGTTGAGGCCGAGCCGGGGCTCGTCGGGGAAGTACTTCGGCGGGACGAAGTGGGGGTGATATCCGCCGAGGGTGACGACGAACTGACCCGCCGGTGCACCGCTGACGGCGTCGTCGGCGAACCACAGGTAGAAGGCGAAACCGCCGGTGAGCTGGCACGACTTCGAGAACACGTACGACCGGTCGGTCAGCTTGGCGCTGACGGCGATCAGCCCGCGGCTGGGGGCGAACGTGACGAGCAGGGCGAGTTCGACGTTGGCGATCGGATCGGTCGCTCCCGGCGGAATGCTCGCTTCGGAAAGCCCGAGCAGGTCGAGTTCGAAATCGGTCCCGAACTTGACGGTGAGCAGGGCAAACGACTGGATCATCTCGAACGAGGCGAATCGGATTCCCGCGGCGATCCAGTACTCGCCGTAGGCAGGCGGGGCGGTGTCGTGGAGCACCTCGATCGCCGACCGTGGATCCTTCCTGCCGGTGAACGGATTGTCGGGGCCGTCGCTCATCGCCCCGCGGACGAACGGATACCGGGGCAGCTCGTCGATGGTCGGCATCTTCAGGCCGCGGTTGTAACCGAAGCCGCCGGCGAGCCCGTTGATGAAGAAGCACGGTGGGCCACCGAGGGGCACGTCGATGAGGGCGAAGATGAACATCGACGGGTGGCCGTCGAGTTGGCCGTAGGCGCCGAGGGCCGACAGCGTGAAGCTGGCGACCTTGATCATCGCCTGGCCGTCGTATTCCGGGCCGTCGGGCGAGTCGAACTCGGCGAAGCCCCCGGCGATCTCGATCGGTCCCGCCGAGTAGGAGATGTCGAGACCCTTGAGGCCGAGTGTGGTCGATGAAGGGTTCCGCACCGGGATGGCGATCGAGAGCGACTCCAACTCGACGTCGAGTCCGGCGAGGGCCACCCCACCGTCCACCAGGAACGCAACCGTCCGCTCCGGGTCGCTCCACGAGATGCCGAGCTTGTGCAGCGATACCGGACCGAACGACTTCTCGACGTCGAACCAGATCGGGTCGGTGGTCGGCCGTCGATCCTTGTCGTAGAGGGTGGCGTGGAACGTGTGCTTGGCGTCGAACGCGACCGATGCCGAGAACTTCGTGCGGGCCGGAGCGGAGGACGCCGCCGAATCGGTACCCGACTCCGATGCCTCGGTGGATTTGCCCGAGATCAGTGTGCCGGCCACCGGGTTCGACCCCGCGGTCTTGTCCCCGAACGTCGAGTCGAGGGGAAGCTCGAGGTCTTCGAGCCGCACGGCGGCGCCGACGTTCACGCCGTCGACGATCGATAGGTAGAGCCGCGGTTGGACGCCGGCCATCTGAAACCCGTGGGTGTTCAGGATGCCGGTGGGGCCGTCGTCGACGTAGTCGAACCCGACGCTGACCAACTCGACCCCGACGGCAAAGGCGATGTCCCCGTCGTCGGGCACGTTCAACAGGGTCACGCCGATGCCCGGAGGCGAGTCGCTGTTGGTCCAGTCGCCGGCCTCACCACCGGTCGCCGCCGCCTCGAGCTCGGCCTTGTCCCCGCCACCCGTCGCCGCCTCGCCGTCGGCCGTGCCCTCGCCCGCCGTTCCGGTCGCGGCGTCGAACCCTTTGCCGAGCTGCAGCGTCAGGGTCGCCCCGCCGTCCGACGGTGTCGCCGGCTCGGAGATGACGATGTCGTTCATCGCCAGCCGCAGCCCGTAGCGGGTCGAATCGCTCGCCTCGTCGCGCCGCGCCTCGATGAACAGGCCTTGCTGCGGATCGCCGTGGATCTCGATCAGTCGAAGACCGCCGAGGGCCTGCAGAGCGTGTTCGAGCAGCCCCTGCAGCGTCAGGTGTTCGAGCTCGGTCAGGTCGCCCAATGCGTATCCGTCGTCGCCGTGCACCAGCAGCCCGGCCGCCACCAGGATCTTGGCGGCCGTCGGCCCGTCGTCGTTGCCCGACACGATGGGACGCTCGAGCCAGCCGGCCACGTCGCCGATGCGCAAGACGGTGTCGACCACCCCGCCGAGCCCCGAGAAGTCGCCGGTGAGCGGCGAGAAGTCGTCGTCGCCGGCCCGGGCGAAGACGCCGACGGTCGGCAGGCTCCCGGCGGTGGCGTCGAAGCCGGCCTGCATGTGCCAGGTGTCGTAGCTGTGCCCGGCGTAGGCAACCGGCGAGCCGGGTGCCGCAATACGGACTCCGGCCACGACGCGGTACGTGGCGCCATCGTTGATGAACAGCACCGGGTCACCAGGCAACGGGGGCAACGACACCAGCGGAAACTCGACGAACGGGCTGACCGTCGTCTGCCCGATCGCGCCTGCCGCCCACAGGCCGATGCCGGCAACGAGCGAGTCGTCGCCGGCATCGGCGACAAGAAACACCCCGCCGGGCGGAGCCGCGCTCGCCGGGCTCTCCTCCGAGCTCGCCGGGCTCTCCTCCGGGTTCGGCTCGGCGCTCGCCGGGCTCTCCTCCGGGTTCGGCTCGGCGCTCGCCGGACTCTCCTCCGGGTTCGGCTCGGCGCTCGCCGGACTCTCCTCGGTGGGGGTCGTCGAGGCGGCGGGCGCCGGTCGCGGCAGGGGGAACCAGGTCGCCGCATTGGCCGCGCCGGTCGGGTCGAGTGTGGGATTCTTCGGCGGCTCGGGGAGTACGCACTTGAGCAGGTCGACGATGTCGCCGCGCCGGGTCGCATCGTTCGGGATCGCCCGCAGACTGGCGATCGGGTCGTCGAACCAACCGTGGTCGACCTGCAACGAGCCGGTGCCCTCGGCCTCAACGACGATGCCGGCGACCAGCGCGAGCGCACGGACGAGTTCCGTGAGATCGATCTCGTGGTCCCCTGCTGCAGCCCGCTCGTCCATGGCCCTCCCGCCGGAGCATACGCGAGCCCGAAAGGGGCCTGAACCACGACGTGCGGCCGGTCGACCGCGCGCGCTCGGGGGTGTGGTGCGGGCGGCATGACGGGTGTCTCGTTGACCGCACCAAGGAGCGGTCGTACAGTCGGCTCATCGCCCGAATTCATCAAAAGGAAACACGGAGAGATCATGGCCGACTATATGACGCAAAGTATGTCGCTCAATGCGCTGCCCGCGAAGATGTACTATCGCAAACAGTCCGTCCCGCATCCGAATCACGATGAAACGGGAGCGTTCACCGCACTGGCTCGGGCCAACTATGCGGCATTCAACCACCTCAACGCGGGCTCAAACTGCCCTCATCGTCCCCGGACCATACAAGTCCGGACAGGGGGTACCGCTCAACGGCGTCTTGATTCCTGGCGTCTATCCGAACGCGGCCGATTCAGTCAAAATCGAGGACGATGCCGCCACCTCTGAATTGTTTATCTCCCCGGTCAAGGGAACCATCACGATCGGAGCGAACACGTTCAAGTTCATCGAGGTGCAGTACGGGGCCGGCGCCGGGCAGCGAGGCATCACCGTGTGGGGTGTGGGTGGGGCCAACCGCAACTACAAACTCAGCCCCAACCCGCACGACGAGGGCTGGTACAACAAGAACCAGGCGAAGTTCTACCAGGTCGTCGCCCAGGCGATCTGCAACGCCTACACCGCGGCCGCCGGCCTGCCCGCCTACAACACGGTCCACGTTCAACCCAAAGGTGTCCAGTACGCGTTGATCGATCCCGACGTGTAGGTCTCCGTCGGCAAACATCCCGTCGGAGCCGGCTGTGGGTGCCGGAAACCAGCGCGTTGGGGTTGACCAGGGGTGATGCGGCTCCATCCTGACGGGGTCGTGTTCCGCCTCTTGTACCGGTTCCTCGCATCGCTTGCCGTGCTCGCGGTCCGTACTCCGCCACCAACTCACCGTCCTCCAGCGCACCAATCACTGACGCGCCGTCAACGACGACGTTCTGCCTAGAACAGCAATCTGCCTGTATCAAACAGATAGCTATTCTGGACAGATCGAGGTACCGTTGCCGCCGTGAGCCGTCCACCACTGCCAGCAGCCCGTCGACGACGAGTCGACGCGACCATCGCACAGCTGCGCGCGCTCCTTCCACCCGATTGGTCTGTAGGTGCCGTCGGTCAGGAAGGCGATGTCACACTCCTCCGGATCACCGACGCCGCCGGCACGGAGAGTGCACTCCCCTTGCTGACGACGGACCGGCTCGAGCCACGGGAAGTCCGCGGGATGTGGCTCCCTCCCGACGAGTCGGCGCTCGTCTCGGTCGACTGGCTGAGCGAGCGTTCGCGCGATCTGCTGCGCGAGCGTCGGGCGAGTTACATCGATCGATCAGGCAACGTCGAGATCCGCCTCGGCCGTCCCGGTCTCTACATCCGCACCGAAGGTGCCGTGCGTGACCCCGATCCGAAGCCAACAAGGGCACCATCCCTTCGAGGGCCACGAGCGTGGGCGCTACTCCGAACCCTCGTCGAGGTTCGCCCGCCGTACACCGCTGGCGATCTAGCAGCCGCTCTCCGCCTCGATGACGGGTACGTCTCGCGAATGCTGCAGGTACTCGCCGATGAGCTCGTCATCGAACGCCTTCCTCGCGGACCGGTGACGTCCGCGGAGTGGGAACCGTTGCTACGCAAGATCATCGCGACGTATTCGCTGCTCGATGCCAACACCACCTCGACCTGGATCGCAGCCGCCGGACCCGACCGACTGGTCAACGACCTCGCCGGGCTCCGCGTTGGGCGTTGGGCGGTCACCGGTTCGTTCGTCGCCTCGACGATCTCACCGGTCGCTGCACCCGAGATGGCCGTCGTCTACACCGACGACGCCGAACGGCTCGCCAAAGCAGCCCGCCTGCTGCCGGCGAAGACCGGGGCGAACGTTGTGCTCGCCCAGCCGTACGACCCGATCGTGTTCGAACGCGGCAAGGACACCAACGGCGTGCGGTCCGTGTCGGTCGTCCAGGCCGCGATCGATTGTCTGACCGGCCCGGGGCGCATGCCGGCCGAGGGCGGGGCGCTCTTGGCCTGGATGCGCCGAAATGAACCGCGCTGGCGTGCGACCAGCCTGACAGCGTGATGACATGACCGACTTGCCCCGCATCGAGTACATCGAAGCGCGACGCGTGCTGCTCGACGTGCTGTCTGCGCTTCGCGAGCAGCTCGATGCCGTGGTGCTCGTCGGGGCACAAGCGGTGTACCTGCGCACGGCAGGCCGGCTTCCCACGTATCAACCGTTCACGACCGACGCTGACATCGTCGTCGATCCCGGTCGGCTGACCGACCGGCCCGCGCTCGGTGCCACAATGACCGCCGCGGGCTTCGTGCTCACCGACGAACCAGGGATCTGGGAGGCCAGGTTCAGCAGGCCCGGCATCGACGACGACGTCGTCGTTCCCGTCGACCTCATCGTTCCGATGGAGATCGCCGCCGGACCGGGTCGACGGTCGGCTCGCCTCACCGGCGAACACGGCAAGCACAGCGCCCGGAAGAGCGAAGGCCTCGAAGGCGCGCTCGTCGACCACGGCCCGGTCGAGATCACCGCGATCGACCCGACCGACGAAAGGTCGATCGTGATCAACGTCGCCGGCGAGGCAGCGATGCTGGTCGCCAAGCTGCACAAGCTGGGCGACCGACTCGAGAAGCCCGAGCGGCTCGACGCCAAGGACGCCGGCGATGTGTACCGGCTGTTCGATGTCGATCGCCCCCGACGACATGGCGAACCGGCTGAAGCGTCTGCTCGACGATGAGAGATCCGCTGGGGCAACAGCGAAGGCCATCGCCTACGGCGACGTCCTCTTCGGCTCCGCATCAGGCACGGGTGTGAGGCTCGGCGTCGATGCCCTACGCACCACCATCCCCGAGGCGACTGCCGTGGCTGTGCTCACGGGCTACTGGCGTGCGCTTCGGGCTGGAAGGTAACGCAGGTTTCATCGATCACGTTCCGGGCACGTGGCGCCGATACATCGCTCGTGAGCCAGCTGATCGAAACGCGTTGGAAGCGGTACGGCAAGGACCGGGTGTACGTGAAGACTATCGAGGGGAACGACGTCGGTCACGTGGACCTCGTCGAGCCCACCGTCGTCACGAAGACCGCCGACTGCGAGGCGGAGCTGAGGGAGTGTCTCGCCCGCTGGACCAGCGGAGCGGAATCAGCACCCGAGGAAGCGGAGTCGGTGGCGCCAACTCCCCGTCCTGCTGAGGCCGAGGTCGAGGCCGCACTGCCGGAGACGGAGCCCTCGACTTCGGTGATATCCACCAGTGAGGACCGCGGCCGCGACCTCGCGGCGAACGTCGCCGGAGCCGCGGCTCGGCCGAAACGCAACGAGGTGAACGCTCAGGCGCCAGTGCTGAACTTCGTCGCCCGCGTGCTCGGTGTGAAGACCGATGAACGCGCATGGCGCGTCGGAGCCAAGGGTGAGGAGAAGGTCGCCGGGGAACTGGGAAAGCTCGGCCCCGGGTGGCGCGTGCTCCACGCGGTGGAAGTTGGCGACAACGGCGGCGACATCGACCACATCGTCATCGGACCGGCAGGCGTGTTCACACTCAACGCCAAGCGCCATCCGCGTGGCAAGGCGTGGGTCGGCGAACGCATGGTGATGGTGAACGGCCAGCGAACCGAGTACCTGCGGAACTCACGCTTCGAGGCGAAGCGTGCGTGTCGGCTCCTGTCCGAGGCGTGCGCGCGGCCCGTCGGCGTGACGCCTGCGGTCGTGTTCGTCGATCTCGACGACTTCACCGTGAAGCAGATGCCGGCGGACGTGCACGTCACCACCCGGGGCCGGCTGATCGGATGGCTCCGGTCGCTACCCGTGATGGCGCTCACCGAAATTCCCCAGGTGTGCTTATCGAAGTTCCTCACCTGTGGGGGTGGTGTGAGTGTAGGTCAGTCGGGGTTGGGGCGGGCGTAGCGTTGCCAGGCGCTGGAGCGGGTGATGCCGAGTAGGTCGGCGATTTCTGCCCAGCTGTAGTTGTCGGCTCTGGCGTCGTTGACGAGTTGTGTGAGCCGTTTCTCGGCTTGTCGGGCGAGGCTGGCGACGAGGTGGATGGTGGTGCCGGTGTCACCGAATGCGGGGAAGTTGCGGTGGGCGGCGAGGCTCTCGATGGCGGTGTCGAGTGCTTGATCGCAGTCGGTTCCGGTGGCCGGGTTGAGCCAGTGGTTGCGGCGGGCTGGTCGTTCCGTGTCCATAGGTGTATCAGTATCCTTACAGTTGTGGGTGGTTGTTGCCGGTGACGGTCCGGCGCAGGGTGTTGTTGCGGGCGTGGTGATCGCGGAGGCGGTAGCTGTCACCGTCGAGGTTGAGGACGACGGATCGGTGCAGGAGCCGGTCGAGCATCGCCGCGGCGACGGTGGTGTCACCGAGGATCTCTCCCCACGAGGCCACGCCTCTGTTGGTCGTGATCACGATCGAGGTTTTCAGGTAGCGCTGCGACACGACTTGGAACAGGGCGGAGGCGGCTTCGGCGGGGAGCGGCAAATAGCCCAGTTCATCAACGACGAGGAGCGCGGGGCCGGCGTAGAAGCGCATGGTGGTCGCCCATCGTCCTTCGATCGCGGCGCGGTGGCAGCGGGCGGCGAGATCGGCGGCGGTGGTGAAGTAGGTGCGGTAGCCGATCGTGGCGGCTTGTCTGGCGAGACCGACGGAGAGGTGGGTTTTGCCGGTGCCGGGCGGGCCGATCAGCAAAACGTTGGTCGCGGTTTCGAGGTAGCGGCAGGTGGCGAGCTCGCTGATCAGGTGGCGGTCGACGCCGGGTTGGGCGTCGTAATCGAAGGCGTCCAGTGTCGCGGGTGTGGGCAGGGATGCGAAGCGAAGCCGCCCGGCGAGACGGCGAGCCAACGCGGTGTCGACCTCGATCGCCAGCAACCGTTCGAGTGTGGCGGTGATCGAGAGTTGGTCGGCGGCGGCTTCGTCGAGGACGCGTGGGAGTGCTTCGGCGCAGGCGTCGAGTTTCAACACGGTCAGGTGTGCTTTCAATGTCTGATAGAGCGACGCTTGCGCCATCGTTGATGGCGCCGGGTTGCGGGAGTGGGTGGTCATGTGAGGGTGTTCCTTCCTTGGGCTGCTCGCGCGTAGACGGCGAGATCGGTGACAGTCCCACCGGCGGGGCCGGTGGTTCCGGTGAGTGCTGCGGCTGCTGCTTGTGCGGCGGGACCAGGGGGAATGCGTTGCTTGCGGCGATGCGGTGCTGCGCTCGTGGCGGCGGCCATCGCCGTGTGGTCGAGCGCGGTGACATGTCCGTGATCGCGGACCGTGACCCCGGCGCCGTCCGGAGCGCGCCGGTGGCGGGCGATCACGATCCCCGACATCGTCGTGATGTCGATCAACGGCGAGCCCAACTGCCACACGACCCTGGCGGCAGCGTTGGCGAGTTCGGGTGGGGTCGAGTAGCGGTTCCCTCGGAAGCTCACCAGCGCCTGCGCTGACACGTGACGCTCGACGGTCAGCGTCGCCGGGAACGGTGCCGGCGGCAGCATCAACCGTTCCCCGGCAGCGTGAACGGCGACCGTCGCTCGCCGGTCGTCGATCACGCGGCGGCGGGCGTCGCCGACCCGGACACAGAACGCGTCGAGCGACGCCTGCGCCTCGGAGATGGTGATGTCGTCGGGCAGGGTCCGCCACCAACGTTGCGCGGCAGTGTGGTTGGCCTTCTCGACGACACCTTTGCGGTTCCCGCGTCGTGGTGGGCAGATCGCCACCTGAACGCCGTAATGCTTCGCGACGGCCGCGAATGATGCCGTGATCCGGCCTGTCGCCGGGTTGCAGACCGTGGCCATCCGATCGAACCGCCACACCCGACTGAGACCTCCCAACACACGGGTGACCTGATCGAGCGCGTCGATGGTGTGCGCCTGATCCTTCGATTCGGCGAGCCGGCCACGCCACCTCCCCGAATGCGCCAGCGCGCCGACGAACAACGACGCCGTCGTGCCCCACCCCCACCCGGCGGGCGGGTTCGGCAGATCAACCCAATCCCACTGCGTTTCGTCGCCGGCCGGATGCTCGATGATCGCCACCGGGCGGCCCTTCCCGGCGTGGCATGCCTCGCACAGCGGACGCAACCGGCGGACACGTAACTGGCGGGTCAGCGTCGGATACGACTGATCGAACCCGAGCGGACGAAGCTCGTCGAGCAACGTCTCGGCCCACAGATGCGGGTCCTCCACCAGCCGCGCCCGGCAGTAGTCGACGAACGGCCCGAAACGGTCCTCACCCGCCGGGGCGCGTACCCCAGCGGCACGTTCGCCGTTCAGGTATCCGCGAATCGTCTTGCGGTCATGACCGAGATGACGGGCGATCGCCGAGATCGACCAACCTCTCTTGCGGAGCGCGTGAGCGTCCACATCGTCCTCCTGTGTGAGCATGGAACAGGGCTCCCTCGCTGGCTTGCGTGTTGTCGAAGACGACAGCCTTGAGGGAGCCCCACCCCATTCGATGGGACCACACACAGGTGGGGAATTTCAGTGAGCAGCTCTGGGGAGATTCACCTGAGCGCCATCACCCGCGGCCATCGACAACGGCACCGTCGAGGAGATCTTCGACAAGGCCCGGCTCGGCAGCACCTGGAAGTGATCTGCCCGGATCGGCTAAGCCACGCGTACATGGCAAGCGTTACTTAGGTTCTCCCTTGCCAACGGTTGGCTGCATTGCCGTTCAGCCCCAGAAGATGCAGGTGGGGTCGGCGTCGATCTCGGCAAGCAGCACCTCGACGTTCGCAGTTGATGGGACAAGGTCGTAGGCGTGGAACTTGAGGTTCCGTGGCACGTAGCGGCATCTGGTACCGGTAGTCCACCGATCTGGTACTTGCGTTCTGGGGAGGTGGTACCGGCTCTCGGTTCGTGCTTGTGAGCCGAGAGCCGGCAGGTGTTGTGGTGTTACTCCCAGTAGTCGTTGCTCGCTCGGGTGTTGTCGTGGCGGAGTCTGCGCATGTCGATCTGGCCGAGGTTGATGGTTCGGGCGTGGTTGGCGAGCCGGTTCACGGTGGAATCGGCGGCGACGCGGTCGGGGAGCTCGCCGACCCAGTGGGCGGGGCCGGTCTGGGAGGCGATGATCGTGGGGAGCCGGTGTTCTCGGTTGGCGAGGATCGCGAACAGGTCGCTGGCGGCGTCTGAGTCGATGCCGACGGTGAGGAAGTCATCGATGATCAGCAGGTCCGTCTCGGAGAGTTCGTTCAACAGTTGTTGGTGTCCGATGCTGTCGCTGCGGGCGATCACGAGTCGTCGGGCGAGGTCGTCCATCCGGGCGTAGGTGACGGCGTGGCCGTTGTGGCAGGCACTGATCCCGAGCGCGCACGCCAGGTACGTTTTGCCGCCTCCGGTGGGTGAGATGATGAGCAGGTTCATGGGGTCTGCCCGCCAGTCGTGCGCGGCGTAGCGTCGCATTCGCACCGGGGTGATGCCGCGCCCGTCGCGGTAGTCGATCTCGCCGATAGAGGCGCCAGGGATCGGCAGTGCGGCCTGGCGGATGAGCTTGTCGACTGTGTGGATGCGGCGCTGTTCCAGGGCGTCGTCGACCGCGGTCAGGAACAACTGCTCGGGGGTGAGCGTGTCGTTGGCCTCATCGGCGATGAGCTCTTCGAACCGGGTCGCGACGTGGGTGACTCGCAGGGCACGGAACTTGTCGTAGTCGATGCTTGTGAACGTCACTGGCCGTCCTCCTCGATGGAGGCGGCGTAGTGCGAGACATCGCGGACGAACACGTCCGGCCCGAGAGTCGCATCACCGTGACGTTTCCTGGTCGACGCGGCCGGCGTCGTCGGCCTTGGTTTCTTGGTGTCGCTGTCGATGCCGGCCATGAGACGTTTGAGTGTCGTGTAGGTCGCTTGCCCGTGCCGGTTCAGGAGTTCCTGGCACGCGGCTTCCAGACGCTCTCGGTTGCGTTTGCCGAGCCCGTTCAAGATGTTCTGACAGTCGAGATAGCCCTGCGCCTCGATCGCGTGACGGTCGAGGATCTGCTCGATCACTTGCACGGTCGCTGGCCCGAAGCTGCGCGCCCGGTCGGTGAACCATCGCTTGGACCACAGCCCGTCGATGTTGCGGTGCTGGGGCGGGACGTGTTCGGGCAGGGTCGAGTACTGGCCCTTGCGGCCGTTGCGCCGCGGGTGCTCGCAGATGATGTCGTGCCCGTCGAACACCGTCACCCGCGTCGAAGTGAGCCGCACCCGCAGCAGCCGTCCCGCCAACCTGTACGGCACCGAGTAGCGCTGCGAGTCGACGGTGACGTGATAGTTCCGACCGGCCTTGAGTTCCTTCCATTGGGCTTGCTCAAACGGGGTGTCGGGCAGCAGCCCCAGCAGGTGCGCCTCTTCGACATCGAACCGTTCCCACCGGGTCGTGCCATCCGCGCGGCGAATGTCCCGGTTGATTTCGTGTACCCGCTCGGCGATCGCCTCGTTCAACTCGGCCAGCGTCGTGAAACAGTCGTCTTCGAGGTAGCCGATGACCCGCTTGTTCACGACGTTCACAGCGTTCTCGACTGCGGCCTTGTCCCGCGGCTTGCGTGCCCGGGCCGGCACGATCGCGGTGCCGTAGTGATCGGCCAGCTGCTGATACCTCGCGTTCACGACCCGCTCCGCATCGCCCTTGTGCCGCTGATGCGTCGAGGTCATCGGGTTGTCCGGCACGACGATCTGGGCCACCCCGCCATAGAACGAGAACGCACGCACGTGCGCGTCCAACCACGCCTCGCTGCGCATGTTCTCGTACGCCCGACAGAACAACGCACCCGAGAACGGCAGCACCGCGACGAACAACACCGCCTTGATGATCTCCCCGGTCACCGCGTCAACGACATCGATGGTGTCGCCGGCCCAGTCCACCAGCATCGCCCGACCCGGCTCATGATGAAGCGTCGCAACCAGGTCGTGGATTCTGACGTAGTTGGCGAACAGAGCACAGAACTGCGAGTACCCGTACTTCTTCCCGCCGCCCTTGCTGTCGGCGTAGCGGCGCCACGCCTGCAGCAACGTGAAGTGCCGGTTCTGTTTCATCGACGCGAGCACCCGCCCGAGGTCGGGCTGGTCGTACTCGTCCGACACCCGCCGACGCCCATCAGGGAACCACCCCGCCAGATCAGCATCGGCCACCTCCCCAGCCGACCTCACCCCGTGCACCCTGATCGCTTGACTCACCCGCGATACGTCGCGCCGCGAACACCCCACGGTCTCGACGATCTCGTTGTAACCGCGACCCGCGAGCACCAGCTCCAGGATTGTCCGATAGTTGGCCATGCCGCCACCTTCCGACTCAGACGTGGCGACACCCAACGTGTCACCATCCGACTCAGACGAGCAGAGCAACCCCACCAGTACCAACTAGCCAGAACACCGGTACCAAATCGGTGGACTACCGGTACCCGAAGGCGCTACGCGCCACACCCGGTAGAAGAATCGGTAGAAGCCCGGGTGGTCGTCCACACCCTCACGCCGGACAAGGTGACCGCAGCCGTCAGGTCTGGCCGCTGATGACCGTGAGGAAGCGTTCCATCGTGTCCAATTCCGCCCTGGCGGCAGTTCGGCGGTCGGCGTCCCGTCGGAACACGTCGGCGGTCTTGGTGAGCACGAGCTTGTGCGGGCTGCCTTCTCGACGCGTCTGGTGGGTGACGGGGAGTTCGGCGTCGTCGATGCGTCGGTGGATGTGTTCGCGTCGCGGTTTCGCCATTGGCCAGACGTGCTGCTTTCGGGCTGCGTCGGTGAGGAATGCGGCGAGTTCGGTGCAGTCCTGGCAGCACCCGGACTGGTGGAAACCGGTGATCGCCCAGTCGTCGTCCTGGCGCACGGGCTGGATCAGCTCGCTGCGCAACGTGTCAGCGGCCTGTCGAGCGAACGGTTCAAGATCGACGCGGGCCAACTCGGCTGGCCTGAGTCGTGACGCTGCGGCCGTTGTGGCGAGCAGCAACGGAGCCAGGTCTGCTGCGGGCGTACACACGGTGTCGAGGATCTCGCGTCGAATGTTGCTGGATGGGAGCAGTGCCGTTGCGTGGAGCACGGCGAGCAGCGGTGGTCCGAGTGAGTCGAGTGCCACTCGCCTTGCTGACGGTCGCGTAATGCCCTGCGAGGCCTGGATCGTGCGTTGGAGCCAGCTCCAGATCGCGGTCGTCAATGCGTGAGCCGCACTGGTCCCCGCCTTGGTCGGGGCGTCGCCGTTGAGGAGACGAGCGCAGAGTTCGTCGAGGTCGGCTGCCCAGACGGTGCGGGTCGGCAGTTCATGGCGCTGGCCGTAACCGCGTTCACGTATCCACACGGCCAGTCGTTCGTCGAACCAAGGCTGTCCGTAGCGGTCGACGACTGTAAGCAGCCCAGCGGAATCGTCGGGCGTGAATGCTTCGAGCGCGAACGGGGCGAGGAGGCTGGCGGCAAGTTCGGCGTCGTCCGCGGTGGCGGCAAGCTCCAGTGTCGGCGGCACGAGCATTCGTTGGTCTCCGCCGCGCACGCTCTCGGGCCAGAATCGGAGCAACACCCGGACCATCTCCGCCCGGCGGGCCTGCTCGCTTCGATCGTCGTCGCGCAAGGCGAGGAGTTCGCCGACCGCGCCCGCCGGATCGCCCTTCGCCTTCAGGGCGAACGCTCGTGATCGGGGCCAGATCACCACAGCGGCACGCCGGTACCAGCGGTCCATCGTGTTGCCGTAGTTCCCCATGTTGCCGGTGTATTCGGTGTCGTACGGCTCCAACTCGACGCTCGGCGTGGTCATCGCAAGTTCTGTCTGAGCGACGTGGCGGGCGCCGACGGCGCGTCCCTCGGCCGGGCGGATCTCGATATCGGAGTCGATCACGCTGCCAAGCGCGCCGACATCGTCCGGATCGGGACCGTCGTCGTCCCAGCTGGACCACCCGCGACGACCGCGTCGGTACTCGACGTACTCGACGTCCCAGGTCTCGCGAATCTCGGCGAGCGCCAGCGTCGCTTCGCAACCTGCCTCCTCGGCGGCATTGCGTAGCACGGCGGCGCGTGTTGCGTCCTCTCCTTTCAGCTGAGGCCAGCGGAGGCTGTGTTCGCTGTACTGGTGGTCGAGCAGGAACACCAGCCGATCCGGCGGCTCACCCGCCTCGTCGTCGTGTCGCCAGCGCGGCGCGACCGGTGTCGCGAAGTGCTGGCTCATCAGGCCCGCCGCCGCTGCCGTTCGACCGGGCGCGACGGTTCCCGAGGTCGAGTCCCCGGAGAGTCGAAGGTTGTAGGTGAGCGCTACCCGGTATCCGGTCTCCACAGGGAGCACCTCGTGGCGGGTGTCGGAGTAGAACGCGAGGAACGTGAGCGCAGACGTCGACCCTCGATAGGTCACCTTCTCTCCCCGATGGGACACGACGAGCTCGCCGCCGGTACAGCGCGATGGGAGCAGCACAACTAGCGACCCGACCATCCGGTCGTCCTTCTCCGAGTCCTGATGCGCAGCAAAGAACTGACCCGGCTCGTACACGAGCATCGAGTGCAAGTCGGGCTCCAATATCGCGGTCGGCGGCAACCCCAGATCGTCTCGGATCGCGCGGAGCATCGGCCCGAGCGTGTTCGTCCACCGGCGAACGTCGATGTACACCCGGGATCGGGGGACCTCCCACGTGTCACGGACCCGCCGATCCAGCAACGTGTCCTCACCCCTGCCGTAACGCGCCGGGCGGGCGATCAACCGCAGCTGTTTCGCCTGCGCCGCGGTCACCGGCAGCCCCAATGGCCCGATCCCTCGCACCTCGATCAACAGGTCACCAACCGGCGCGGTTCGGCGCGTGCTGAACGACCCGCCGCCTTGGACGTGTCGCAGAAGGTCGGCGAGATCCTGGCGGGCGATGTTCGTCACCTCGACGACGGTAGTCCGATAACCATCGTCGTCGAGTCGACGTGATCGGCAACGATGAGAGGACATGTCGACTCTGCCGGGAGGTACAGCACCATGCAGATCCAACTCGACCGCGCCGTCGTACCGCTGGGAGTAGAGCGAGATCGTCGAACGGCTCAGTAAGGACCTCTTCGAAGCAATGCAGGACGACGCCCACACGCTGCTCGAGCACATCGCCTGGGCAGTCGGCTGGCGCCGGTGCTGTCCGTCGTCTGCAACGGCGTGTCGCAGCCGCCGCGTCGAGGTCGAGAACGGCCGATCCGTGGGTGTCGTCACCGTCGCTACCGAGCCCGACGACGTTCGTCGACGCCCACGTCAGGCCACCGGTTCGTTCGGTGGTGGCACGGTCGATCCAGGCGAGTTCGGTGTCGTGCGCGTGATGCCAATGGCCATGGATGACCAACCGCGGGTTGGTGGCAGCGACAACGTCGGCAAGGAGCGCTCGGTTCTCGTCAGCCCGGACCTGGTCCTCAGATGGCAGAAGTCGAGCCCGCCGAGCCTGAGCCGACAGCCACGCGGGAGATAGACGTTCGGTCTCGAACGGCGATCGGCTCCGAACGTCCACGATGCTCTGCGAGCGCCGCGTGATCGTCATGGTTGCCGTCGATGAACCACATCTCGACGCCGTGGGCGGCCAGCCCGAGACCGAGCAGGGGTTCGGCATCGGCGGCTCGAAACCAGTCGAGTGACCCTAGGTTTGATGTGATGAAGCCGTCCCCACGCGACGAGTTGCTGCTTGGTGATTCTCGTCGAAACCCGCGCCCGCTGCTTGCTGCGATGGTTCTCGTGTTCGTCGTCGGGGCGGGGTGCAGCCCCGACGAGGTGCCGTCGGCGGATGTCCCTTCCACGACCTCGACCGAGGCGTCGTCGCGGCTGCGATCGGCGGATGAGCCCTGCGAGAACGGACGTGCCGATGAGCGGGGTGCGCCGACGCCGGCTGACGACATCTATGTCGACGACGAAGTCCTCGAGTGGCCCCTGGCCACGCCAGTCGAGGAGGGTTTCGGCGCGACGGCCCTGGAGTCGGTCGTCTACGACGTGGGGCAGAGCTCGACCGTGCTGAGCTTGCTGGTGGCCCGCCGGGGGGAGCTCATCGTCGAGGAGTACTTCAACGGCGGCGACGCGACCCACGCCCACGACATCTTCTCCACCACCAAGCTCCTGACCGTTCTGGCAATCGGGGTCGCGGTGGCCGACGGGATCGTGGTTGGGCTCGACATGAGCCTGGGTGAATGGGTCGACGAGATCGCCGGTGGGCCTGCGGCTCGGATCACGCTCGAGCAGTTGTTGTCGATGCGAAGCGGATTGGCGACCGTAGCCAACGAGCCGTTCTCTCTCGAGGTCATCGCCGACGCTCCACTCGCGGCTGAACCGGGCAGCACCTACGCCTACGTGACCGACAACAGCGAGTTGCTCGCCGTGGGTTTGGATCGCCGGGTCCCGGATGGGCTGTGTCGGTATATCCACGACCGGGTTCTCGGTCCGATGGGCGTTTCGGTCGATCACTGGCACGAAACGCCCTATGGCAACGTGACCGGCGGCAGCTACGCGTTCCTGACCCCTCGTGAGCTCGCCCGTCTCGGGCAGCTGCTCCTTGACAACGGCCGATGGGCAGATGAGCAGCTCGTGCCGGCCACATGGATCGAGTCCATGACCGAGGTCCAGAGCGACTTCGGGTGCCATCGAGTGAACGCCGCGACAGCGACGAGCCTCGTCCGCCAGGGCCGCGGGATTGGCATCGTCACGTCGGAGGTCGCCGGATACGACGTTTGGGAGGCCGGCGGCTTCGGAGGACAGGCCATCCTCGTGGTTCCCGAGCTCGATGTCGTCGTGGTGATCACCCAGGAGGTCGGCCCGGTCTTCGAGCGACGCCTGCCGATCCTCGACGTCATCGATGCTGTCCTCCGGACGTTGGCCGATACACCAGATTCCCCGGAATCGCCGTGTGCGGCTCCGTCGCTCATCCGTCGCGACGACCGCGGCGCAGAGACCGACCTACCGGTGCCCAGGTCCGGCCTCTTCACGGACTGGTCACCGGATGGCACGCAGATCGCCTTCTCCGGTGTCGATCATCTGAATTCCGAGATCTATCTCGTCGCGGAGGACGGAACGGATCTGCGGCGCCTCACCGACGACGGAGCATCTGACGTCTTGCCCCGATGGTCCCCCGATGGCACCCAGATCGCGTTCGCCAGCGACCGTGGGGCGCCGACCCATATGCCCCTGCCGGAGTACGACCTGTGGCTGCTCGATCTCACGACCAAGCAAACACGGCCGCTCACCCAGGGATTCGGTGACGTCCTCGGACACAGCTGGTCGCCGGAGCAGGACAGGATCGTGTTTGTTCGCACCCGAACCGAAGGTGACCGGTTCGGTGACATCTGGTGGACCGATGTCGGCACTGGTGGAGCCGACCTTCTCGCTCAGGGGCACTTCGCCTGGCCCGAGTGGTCGCCCGCCGGCGACGCCATCGCCTACGTCACGCTGCGAAACGACCAACCGTTCGTCGAAATCCTCGACCTCGACAGCGGCGACCACATCGACGTCGCGCCCGGCGACTTCCCCGCGTGGTCTCCCGACGGGCGTACCATCCTGCTGACACGCAACGACGAGTCGATCGTCGCCGTCCAACTCGACGACATGACCGAAACCATCGTGACCGACGGCTGCTGCGCGTCGATCGCACCCGACGGCCAACGGCTCATCGTGAGCCGAGACTCCTGACATCGCCGTCGTCACCACCCGACGGGGTTCGAATCCGGCGGCTTCCCGTGCGGCCGGGTCTACTTCGTCGCATCTCCCTTTCGGTGGGACAGCGTCCGGTGGGTTCGCGGGTCGGCGAGCGGGTCGGGTCGGGTCGGGTCACCACCAGTCGGCGATCGCCTGGTAGACGTCGGGGTGGTGGGCCAACGCGTTGTGGGTGATACCTGGGAACGTTCGCGTCGTCGCCCGCGGGAAGAGTTCACCGTCGGGGGAGCGACCCGATGCGCTCGTCGAGGTGACGAGGACGTCACCGATCAGCTTCGCCAACGGGTGCTCGGGATCGGTGGTGACGGTGCCGGCGATCACGAGATAGTCGGCTCGACGGAGGCGGTCCGGACGGTGGCGGAAGATGCGTTGACGAACGTCGGGATCCCACTCGAGCCAGTCCTCGTCGACGATGGCGCCGAAGCGGAGATCCTTGATGCCCGCGCTGCGTTGGTCGAGCCCGAGCCCGACGAGTCGTGTGGCGGGGATAGGCAGCGCCCACAGGGCCGCGCTGGCGGAGTTGACGACAGCCTCGAGACCGGCACCGGTGTTCGGCACCCCGATCAGCACGACTCGGCGCACTTTGCCGGTCCAGGGCCGCCCGATCGGGAGCCGCCTGCCGAGCGGACGCTGGCGGCGCGCGTAGTGACACGCAGATCGGACGACGAGCCCGCCCATGCTGTGACCGATCAGGTTGAGCTCGCGCACACGCACGGGCCACGCCGACACGAGGTGGTTGAGGAGATGAGCGAGCTCGCGCCCGTTGGTGGAGATGTGACGACCGGTGTTGTAGCGCACGGAGAGCACCGTGAGGTCGTGGTCGCCAGCGAGGAGCGTGCCATAGGTGGTCGATGGGTCGTTTGCGAAGCGCCAGATCGACTCGGTCGACATCAGCCCGTGAACGAGCACGCAGATGCGCTGGCCAACGTCGACAGTGGACAGTGAGTCGAGCAACGCGTGATGGTCGAGTGGCAGCACCGTGTCGACCGCACGGATCGTCATCGGCGTGGACCAGCGAGAGTCGCGGTCCTCGAGCGCGTCGCCGAACAGCCCGTTGACGACCGCCACGACACTCTCACTCCGCCCCGGAAGGGACGTCAGGACTCTCAACATCACTCCCGCAGCGGACGATTCACCTGGCCGATCAGCGAACGAGTCGACAGAAGCCACGACTGGAACGGTAGCGGCAGATCCCCACGTCACCGAGGCGATGGCGGCTGGTCTTGTTGATGTGGGGCGTCGTGGTCGGTGAGGTCAGCGGATGCGATGTCCGTTGCGTATGATCGCGGCGGGGTGGCGCAGCGCGTCGATCCTGTTTGAGCACAAGGAGGGGCACGAGATGACTGTCACCTAGACGTCCACGGGTCGCACGCACCCGGGCCGCGAGGCCGATGCGCTGGTCGACGGGGCACTCGCCAAGCAGCTGCTAGAACGCCACGGCGCCAAGCACGTGGTGAACTGCCGGGCGGCTATCGCGGGCGAAGCCGAAGGGACGTGGACCTTCAGTGCAGAGTACGACTCCCACGAGGCCTTCGGTCGTTCCTGGGACGCGACGATGGTGACGCTGTCGCTCATAACCCGAAGGTCACAGGTTCAAATCCTTGTCCCCGCCACCATAACGAAGGCGATCAGGTCGGAACCAGTTTCTGGCGAGGGACTTCGCCGTTTTCGGGTGTCAGTTGTCTACCGGTCGCCTACCGATCCGGTGGACGCCGCTGGTTGTCGCCGGCCGTCGAAATGCGGCCTGACCTGGCTGTATACCGCTGACGGCGCACCCCAGAGCGTCTACCGGGCTATGAGGTCGGCGAACTTGTGGGCAGCGGTGCTGCTCATGCCGGGGAGCAGGTGTTGATAGGTATGGATCGTGAACGACGGGTGGGAATGCCCGAGCCGTTCGGCGAAGACCTTGATCGGGGTACGAGTTCTCCGTGACTGTTACCTCACCGCGATCTGACACGGCCGACCGAGTACCAGCCTGCCTGTCCGAGCACCTCCCCTGATCACCTTCCGAGCGACGGAGCACACCTTGACCACCGAGCCATCAGCGTTCCACAAGACGGCGTGCATCTTGTGCGAATCCAACTGCGGGATCGAGGTACGGCTCGATGGCCGCACGTTCGAACGCATCCGCGGCAACAAGGACCACGTCGGCTCCAAGGGGTACACCTGCGAAAAGGCGTTGCGTCTCGACTACTACCAGAACAGCCGCGATCGCTTGACGTTGCCGATGCGTCGCCGTTCGGACGGGACCTACGAGCAGGTCTCGTGGGACACGGCGATCACCGAGGTCGCAGAACGGCTGGCGTCGGTCCGAGACGCCCACGGTGGTGCATCGATCTTCCGATATGGCACTGGCGGACAGGGCAACCACCTCGGCGGCGTCTACGGCGACGCGCTCAGCAACGCCCTCGGGGTTCGCTACCGATCCAACGCGCTCGCGCAGGAAAAGACCGGACAGGCCTACGTCGAAGGGCGCCTCTACCGGGCCCACACCCGCGGCGACTGGGAACACACCGAGGTCGCCGTGTTCCTCGGCAAGAACCCCTGGATGAGCCACGGCCTACCGGAAGCACGCCGGGTGCTCAAGGAGATCGCCGGCGACCCCGCGCGTTCGATGGTGGTGATCGACCCCCGCCGAACCAAGACCGCAGAACTCGCCGACTACTTCCTGCAAGTCAAACCCGGCACCGATGCGTACTGTGTCGCGGCGATCGTCGCGGTCCTCGTGCGCGACGAACTCCTCGATGGGACGTTTCTCGACACCCATGTCGTCGACGTCGAGCCCGTCCTCGACGCGATCGGGCGCGTCCCGATCTCCGAGTTCGCCCAACGATGCGGGATCCCGCTGCCCGACATCGAAGCCGTCGCCCACCGCATCGGGCGGTCGGACTCGGTATCGATCTTCGAAGACATCGGCGTCGAGCAAGCACCCCACTCGACGCTGGTGTCGTACTTGCAGCGCCTGATCTGGATCCTGCGCGGCAGCTTTGCCAAACACGGCGGTATGAACCCGGTGACGTCGCTGTTCCCGAGCGGCAAGCGACCCGCCGGGGCGCGACGCTCCACCTACACCCCGGTTACAGGTGCCGAGATCATCACGGGCCTGATCCCCTGCAACTCGATCGCCGACGAGGTTCTCACCGATCATCCGGACCGATTCCGGGCAATGATCATCGAGAGCTCAAACCCCGTGCACTCACTCGCCGGATCGGCCCGGTTCCGCGAAGCGATGGAAGCACTCGAGTTCAGCGTCGTGTTCGATGTCGCCATGACCGAGACCGGTCGACTCGCCGACTACGTCCTACCGTCGTCGAGCCAATTCGAGAAACCCGAAGCCGTCTTCTTCAACTTCGAGTTCCCGAACAACGTGTTCTCACTCCGCAAACCGGTGCTCGAACCCCTCCCGAACGCCATCGCCGAACCCGAGATCCACACCCGCCTCATCGAAGCGCTCGGCGCGCTCGACGACGCCGACATCGCTCCTCTTCGTCTCGCCGCCGACGCCGGCCGCGCAGAGTTCGCAGTGGCCTTCGCCGCGACGATCGGGAACAAGCCCGAACTCGCCAAGGTCGGCGCAGCACTGCTGTACCGCACCCTCGGCCCAACGCTGCCAGATGGACTCGCCGGTGCCGCGGCCCTGTGGTTCCCTATGCAGCTGTGCGCCGCCGCCTACCCCGAAGCTGTCGAACGCGCCGGCATCCAACCCGGCCCCACCGGCCTCGGCGACGCCCTCTTCGACGCCGTACTCGCCAGCGACGATGGCATCGTCTTCACGAGCCACCGGTACGAGGACGCGTGGGACCTCATCGGCTTCGACGACGGCAAGATCCACGCCGCCATCCCCGTCCTCATCGACGAACTCGACGCATTGCGCACCGCTCCCACGTCGTACACGACGATCGACTTCCCCTACGTCCTGTCCGCCGGGGAACGACGATCGTTCTCCGCCAACACCATCATCCGCAGCCCGCAGTGGCGAAAGAAGGACCTCGACGGTGCCCTCGCCATCAGCCCTCACGACGCCACGCCACTCGGCGTCGAAGATGGTGACCGCATCCGCCTCACCACCGCCGCAGGCACCGCAGAACCCGTCATCATGATCGACGAAGCAATGCAGCCTGGCCACATCAGCCTGCCCAACGGCTACGGACTCAGCTACCCCGACGAACACGGAGAGCACCACACCGTCGGCGTCGCACCCAACGAGCTCACATCCCTCGATTGGAAAGACACCATCGCCGGCACACCATGGCACAAGCATGTGCCAGCGCGCCTCGAACGACTCACCTGACACCCGATCACGGACCAGGTAGTGGAGTCAGCGTCGCCTTGCAAGCGCTCGCATGACACGGCGCCCAGCCGCATTGTCGCCGCCATGCTCCGCGAACACGGCGCGAACACGACGGGCTCCTCCGGGTGCAAACGGGCGCCTACGACACGAACCGTCGCGACCGCTGAATCGCTGCTCTAGCTGCACCAACACATCCGGACGCCTACCTGAGCGGACGTGACGCTGTCGGCTCACAACCCGAAGGTCGCAGGTTCAAATCCTGCCCCCGCCACCACATAGCTGCAACCGAACATCCATGGTCGGAGAGTCTCTGACAGGATCGAGGAGCAGTTCGAGATCGAGGGCCTGGTACAGCCGGGCCCTCGTTTCGCGTTCGGCCTCGGACAGCATCGCGGCGAGGTTCCCGGCGTGGTCGAGCGCCTCGCGGATCTGGTCGGCGGTGATCGGGGCCGGTGCGTCGTGCTGGTGTTCCCAGGCGCTGATGGTGGCTTCGGCGGCGGCGAGGTCGCGTTGGATCTGCCTGGTGGTGATGACGGTGAGGTCGGGGTCCATCCCGGCGCGGATGGCTGCGAGGACTCGGTCGAGCTCGACCGGCAGGTCCCGCAGCGCCCGCCTTGCAGCCTGCACCTCGGGCGGCTCCGGAGCCGGAGTGGCATCGGCGGCGAGCGCCGCGGCGATCGTGGTCTCGCGGTGCTCGGCGTCGGTGAGCTGGCCGAGCCAGTCGTCCAGGACGCTGACGATGCGGTCCTCACGGATGGCCGTAGTGCGCGGGTGGCCGGTGTCGGCGTAATCCGGTCGGACACGGTCGCACCGGTAGTACGGGTTGCCCTTCAGCGTGGCTCCGTGCATCGACCGGCCGCACACCTTGCAGCGCACGAGCCCGGCGAGCAGGTAGGCCGGGAGTAGCTCTCGGGCGGCGGCGCGCCGGCCCGTGCGTGTTCGTGATCCTGGCGTTCACGCACTCCCACAGCTCAGGGTCGACGATGGCCAGCCACGCGGGTTCGTCGGAGGTGACCCAGCTGTTGCTGGGTTGCCAGCGTTGGTGGCTGGTGGTCCCAGC
>CAWHEG010000026.1:0-73328 GCA_963828405.1 uncultured Actinomycetes bacterium
AGCCATGAACAGATCTGGACGAAGGTCGCGAGGTCCGGCTGAGACCCATTCTCGACTCGGGACAACGTCATGAAGCTCACGCCCGCCTCGGATGCCGCCTGTCGTACCGAGATGTCGTCGGTACGCCGCCGCTCGCGGATCCTGGCCGCAAGCCCGGCGAGGTCCAACTCAGCGCTGGGACTCTCCAGGGAATCGGGCTTGACCGCTCGTTGTTGAACAACTTCGCTCGCTGCCACGATACCAGCGTAACAGTAAAGTGTCGCCTGCTCGTACCCGACGTGCTACATTGACGGTGATGCGCAACGTTGCTGATACAAGCCAGGCTGTAGCGCCACCGTGCACAACCCGCCGGGCCGCTGCCCTCGCATCACCACCGTGCCGTTCTCGAATACTGACTACAGCGGCCAACGGCCGATGGACAACCTTTTCCCCCGTCGACATCCGGACGATCTCATCCTCGCATCATGAAAGGTCGCGCAATGAATGACGATGACCCAAACATGCCGTCGCCCGATGTCGTGCTTCAGTCCGGCGAGATGATCGAGGATCGTGAGGTCAGGGATGGCAATGACGATCGGCTTGAACATGGGCAGATCGGTCAGCAACTTGCTGACCTTGCCATGTCTGTACCGACGCCGTCCAACATCGCACTGTACGGGGCATGGGGATCGGGCAAGAGCGGGGTTGGCAACCTTGTTCGGTGCCATCTTGAGGCCAAAGGACACCTCGGTCACCGCGGCATGATCGCATTCGCCAGGTTCGACGCTTTCAAGTATGCCGAGAACCCTCTCAGGCGCAACTTCGTCGCGCGATGGCAACCGAGCTCGGTATCAAAGACGACGCCTTCCACGAGGACCTCTACGCAGGAACGACGAAGACGGAGCTCAAGTTCCCCCTTAGCCAGACGGCCCGGCTCGTCGGGATCTTCATCGGATTCCTAGCGCTTGTCGTGGGTCTACTCACCCCGGCTGTCTGCTCGTAGCATGGGCCCAGGCCAGGGTAACACGAGCGACAACTTCGGCAAGGTTGCGAAGGTCCTCTTCACAGCGGCACTCGCACCGGCAGCGCTCCTTGCTGCCTTCGTTGCGCTTGGCGGCAAGTCCCTAAATGTGGACCGAAAGACCGACAAGGCCGACAGCCACGAGCAATTCGAGACGCTATTCCGGAGTTTGGTGGAGAAGACCGGCAAGAAGGTCGTCGTCTTCGTTGATGAACTTGACCGATGCTCCGCGTCGAACGTCGTCGCAACTCTCGACGCGCTGCGCACATTCCTTGGGGTCCCGGGATGCGTGTTCATCGTCGCGGCCGACCGTCAGGTACTAGAGCAGGCACTGACAACAGCGCTACAACAGGCCACCCCGAGCAACAGATCGATCCGGACGCTGCAGCGACCGAAGCGACTACCTCGACAAGGTGTTCCAGTACGAGGTGACTGTGCCACCTCTGCTCCAGCACAGCGTGACCAGGTTTGCAGCTGAACTCGTCCACGATCGTCAAGGTCTTTGGAGTGAGCTTCACGACCTTGAGCTGGTCGTATCGGTCCTCGTGCCGTCCCACGTGAGGAGGCCACGGCACGTCAAGGCCCTGCTGAACCTGGCGCCGGCTCGCGTACCGCCTAGCTGAGGCCCGCGAGCGGTCTGGCCTCTTGAAGACCGACGTTCGTGGCCGAGCCGCAGAGATCGCCCGTCTCGTGTGTCTTCGCATCGAGTTCCCGCTGTTCGCTCAGTACCTCGTGATGGATCATCGTCTGCCGGTGTATGTACTGGCGATGGAGACGCCTCGGCGTGCCAACACGCTGTGGCAGCAATATCCGTTCGCAACGGTCGAGGTAAAGGAGGTGGCCAAGAAGTTCGCTGAGGTCCAAGCATCAGTTGCGACACTGGTCAGCTCTCCTGACGAGCGAGAAGAGCTCGGCGAGCTCGATGGAGCGCCCGTCACCTTGGCGAGCGCCGTCGGCCGAAAGGCTGGCAGGCAGCTCCTGGACTATCTGTCTCGTACACGAGATGTGCCTGGTCCCGGACGCGATCTGATTCATCTCCGAAGCACGGGAAGCGTTGTCGGACTCGAATCTGATCTGGCCGAAGCAATCGAGGAGATGGCAAGCAACGGCGCAGTCGGCCAGATCGTCGAGATGGTTGCGCGCTTTGACGAACCGTCCATACAGGCGGTGTTCGAGCTCCTCATCGAGCACGCTCGTGGCACCATCGGCGTGGAGTCACAGGGAGTTGCACGTACCGTGCTCGCACTTGCAGCCTTGCCTGACGTGTCGCTCACCCGGCACGGTGGTGCGATCGCGAACGCGATCGCTCCTACGCTCGAGCAGCATCCTGAAGTTCTGGCCACCTCAGCGCTACCCGGGGCCTGGAGACTAGGGAGCGCGACCAGTTCCGCGGCGGGCCACCGCTTGCAGAGGGTGGTGTTGGAGGCTGCCGCCACGCAAACAGATGCGACGGTGGGACTAATGGTTCTGCGTGACGTGAGGTCCGCTGCTGCGGCCGACAGTGCGGCGACTCAGCTGATTCTCCAGTGCCACCTTGTGGCGGCGCATGCCGCCGACACGGCAGCGGCAATCGAGGGCTTAGACCCTGCGACCGTTGTCGAGCTTTTCCGAAGCAATCCCGTGGCCCTCGCTGCTGCGCTGGCAGAAGCGGTCAGGCCAGCGGTCGCAGTTGCACCAGCAGCCACGGCCGGCGCAACTCCTGCAGCGGCTGTGACCGCCGCCGTTGCTACCACCGCCGACCAAGCTAGAGACGACTCCACGCTTGGCGACCCCGCTGTTGACAGCTCGGAGATCTACGCCGCGCTCGCTGGCTTGTTGGCGCACTTGCCTCCCGGTCCAGACGGTCCAGCGCAAGCTCTGGTAAGTGTGTTGCTACTCGTCGACACCAAAGAGATGCGAGACGTGATCGAAGGGGCTTTGGCATCGGTCGGCGACATTCAGGACCCTCAGATCACGGCTGGGTTGCTCGACTCGTGCTATCGGCGCGCAGTCTCGTTGTGGCCAAGGTGGCTCAAGGCGCTCGGCCCTGCGGTCCTCGCCGACAGCCGCTTCGACACTCAACTCGCCAAGGCTGCGCGGAATCTGTGGACGCAAGCAAATCAGACTGACAAGCGCCCTTCGGACCCGGACTTGGCGAGCGCTGCTACGGCGTTGTTGCGGCTGGTGGACAGCAGGCCGTTGAATCTGCGTCCGTCGTTGGACGCCGAGGTCGAGACGGCGTTTGGGGATTGCGCCAAGGACGACTTGGATGCCGCACGTCGGGCCGCGGTGCTCACTAACGCCACGCCCCTCGTTGCCGCCGGCCTGGTGCGCCCGTGCTTGCGAGTGCAGAGAACCACGCCGCAGTCGAGACGTTGGAACTCGATAACGGACTGGTCACAGTCGGGCCGGGCCTCTTCGCGTATGTCGTCGACACGACAGCTCGGGCCATCACCAACTGGAACCCGGCCGTTCCGACCGGCGGTGCTGCCGAAGCGGGCAAGTTCGAGGCCCTCACTGCCGCCGCAGACCGCTGCACCTGGCTTCCGGAACCGCAGTCGTCCGTGGTCAAGCTGACTCTTCGGGCCGCACTCGCACCGAACGACGACAGTTCGCTCGCTGCTCTACCATCCACGGCCGACATCTTGGCGCTCTGGGCCGAGGCCGGCGCAGCGGCAGCACCGGCGCTGGAAGCGTGGCTGAGTCTTGCACCCCTGGATGTTGCCGACCTCACGGCCGTAGGGAAATCGTTCGCAGCAGTCCAGCCATCCGGCTCCCTTCTCGATGCGTTGAGCCGTGCAACGGCACGGCTGAGCAAAGCCATCAAGTTGGGAGCGCTTCAGAACTTGCTGGCCGATCCGTCCGCAGCAATGCCCAGCAGAACGGTGCTCGTTGCGCTTGGAGCCCAATCCGTCCCCTCAGCCGATCTTGGGCGCACGCTCATTGAGCGCTACTCGGCCAGCGGCAGTAACCATATGCGAAAGCAGGTGCTCGAACTCTGGTCCCGGCTTGACATCAACGATACGGCAAGGCGTGACCTGATCGATCGCATTGTGATCCCCATGCTCGGGCTCAACCTGCAGGCGACGGAGTTCGCTCTTGACTACGTGGAGCAGCTCTGCGTTCCATTCCCTCCGAAACCAAGAAGCGGCTAGGCGATGCGATCGTGTCAGCTCGCGTGGCACGAGTAACGAGAAGCGATCGCAGGAAAAGTTGACGGCGATGGGCTACAGCGTGAAGAAGACAGCCGGGCTCTTCGGCCTTGGCAAGTCCACGCACGTCGACACGGGAAGCCCTGACGAATGAACGGGGCTAAGGGTCGCACCACGGTCCTGCCGTTGGCCTTCCAGGAGCAGCACTACCCAAGCTGATCACGGGGCGAGCCAACACCCGACTTTGCCCCTTAGCTCGTAAGTCACCGCCGCTACATGACCTTCGGGTTATCGGTGCGAGCTCCGTGGTGCGACTGGGCGAGCGGGCCAATGACCTTCGGGTTTTGCCCAGGAATTTTCGGGGTCGGAAATCGCCCAGATTTCCAATGACAAATGAATGACAAATGGGCCCTCGCGAGACCCTCTCGGCCGGAGAACGACGAAAGCCCAGGTCTGTGACCAGGGCTTTCTTTGGTGGCGGGGACAGGATTTGAACCTGTGACCTTCGGGTTATGAGCCCGACGAGCTACCGGACTGCTCCACCCCGCGTCGTTACTCGGCAACGCTACAGAGCGTCGGGCGCCTTCGCAACCTTGAGACGGGTGGGGGTGGGGAGCACTACGGTGACGGCCCATGGATCTGTTCGGTCGGAAGAAGGCTACGAAGGTGGAAGTCGACGAGCTCCGCCAGCGGCTGATCCATCTCGGGCGGACTGCCGGGCCGCACGCCACCCCGCGGACCCCGCCGGCCCCACCGGTCGGCACCTCGCTCGACGACATTCGCCAGACTGCCGAACAGGCCGGTCGCGACGTCTCGAGCATGCTCCAAGCGTTGGCCGCCCTTCGTGCCCGCCAGGACCTGCTTGACCGCCGTGTCGAGGAGATCGCCTCGGCGTTCACCGCTCAGCTCGGTGAACTGAGCGCCGAGATCGACGGTCTGGCGGCACGCGCCGTTCCACCGGGCACCACCGACCACGCCGGTACCGATACCGAGGCCGTCGGACGGTTGCGTGACGGTCAGATTCGCCTGGCCAACGAGCAGGCCCGTTACGAGATGGCGATGCGGGCCGATCTGGCTGCCCTCGCCGACGCGCTGCGCAGCGCCGGCAAGATGCCTCGCCTCAACGGCTGACCCGGGTCAGGCGCTGGTCGTCGTCGGCGGCGTCGACGCCGTGGTGGTCGGCGGAATGGCCGGCACGGTGGTCGCGGTCGATCCCTCGCCGATCGTGATCGGTTGGCCCGTGGCCAGCTCGGCGGCCTGGCGGACCAGTTCGTAGGCCTGCTCGATCTTCTGCTGGTATGTCTTGGAGTCGAACGCCGCCTTGGCGTCCTGCGCCTCGGTGAACAGCGCCTCGGCGCGGGCGAGCAACTCCTCGGGAGAGCCCGGCGTCTCGTCGCTCGGAACGGACGGGCTGCCCGATGTGCTCTCGGCAGGCGTGATCGACTCGCCCTCCCGGTCACCGAGGTTGACGTCGAATCCGGGGAACAGCTTGGCCAGCGCGCTACTCAGCGACGGTCCGCGCTCGGATCGGGACCCGTACGTCACCGAGACCGACTCCAACCCGGGCACGGGGTTCCCCGCGCCCTCGGAGAACCAGGGCCGGACGTACAACAGCCCCTCGCCGGTCGGCACGATCTGCAGGTCGCCGAAGCGGATCTTGGAGCCGGCCTGGTCGAGCAGGGTCAGCTCGGTGTTGAACCGCTGGCTGATCCTCGACGCAACGGTCAACGGCCCATCGGGCAACGGCGGCTGCAGAACGTAGGCGGTGAGCTGCCCGTAGTTGTCGGGATCGCCGGACGCCGTCATGAACGCCTGCAACTGCTTGAACTCGTCATCCCGTGAGAACGGGACGAACGGGCGGACCAGCACGAACGACGAGTCGGACATCTCGGCGCCGGGCGCCCGGAACAGCGTGTAGTAGGGATCGAACCGCTGGGTGTTCGAGTCCGAGGCACGCCCGGCGTCGATCGTCGGGGTGACGCCGGTTCCCGCGCCGGTGGCCGTGTTCGTCACCGCGCCGGGTGTCTGTTCCATCGGCGCTTCCTGGGCGACGCTCCAGGCCAACTGCTGGGTGTAGAACTCCTGAGGGTCCTGCAGTTGGTAGCGGGCGTACACGTTGGTCTGCACCCGGAACATGTCTTCGGGATACCGGAAGTGCTGCTGGAGTCCCGCCGGAATCTCCTTGGCGGGGCTGAACAGGCGTGGGAACGCCTTGCTCCACGCCTCGATGATCGGATCGCCGGGATCGATCACGTACAGCTTCACCGAACCGTCGTAGGCATCGATCACGGCCTTGACCGAATTGCGCACGTAGTTGAACGAAGAGCGCAGGCCGCTGCGTGCAGCAAGCTGACGGACATCGGCTCGTTCTGAGTAGGGGTACCGACTGGTCGTCGTATACGCGTCGATCACCCAGTAGACGCGGTCGTCGAGGGCAACCGGATAGGGATCGGAGTCGTACTGGAGGAACGGGGCGATCTTGCCCACCCGTTCGCGCACGTCGCGGTGGTAGATGATCTGCGACGAGTCGGTGACGAGCCGCGATCCGAACAGGTTGTACTCGCCGAAGTGGATGGCGAAGGCGGCCTGGCGGAGCTTGGACGACAGGCGGACCCCGCCGTTGCCCTCGTACGGGGGGCGTGTCGTGTCGAGCGACTCCTCGCCGCCCTGGCGGATCGTGCCGACCACCGCGTACTCGCTGAGCCCGTCGCCGAAGTACAGCTGCGGCTTGCTGATGCCGAGCTTGTTGTCGGGGCCCGACACCTCGACGAACAACGGCCGGCCTTCGGCGCCGACCCGGCTCGCCGGGGCGAAGGCCAGGCCGTAACCGTGGGTGTACGCCAGATGGCGGCCCTCCCAGGTCTTCAACGGGGTGTTGGCGGTGTCGAGCTCGCGGGCGGCGAGCACGACCTGCTGGGTCCGGCCGTCGATGTCGTAGCGGTCGACGTCGAGGTCGCCGATGCGGTAGCCGGTGCGCAGCGCCTGCTGCACCTGGAAGGTCGGGCCGACGATCGAGGGGTCGAGCAGCCGCACGTCGGCCAGCGCCGGTGCGGCGTCGGTCGCCGCAGCGGCGTCGATGTTGCCCGCCGTGAGCGACACGACCTTGACGTCCTCGAGGTTCAACGCCCGCCGCGTCGCCTCGATGTTGCGGACGATGTACGGCTCTTCTCGGGTCGACTCGCTCGGCTCCACCTGGAAGCGTTGGACGAGGGCGGGGTAGACGGTTCCGGCGACGCTGGCGACGACCGCCCACAGGCCGACGGCGATGATCGGCAGCCGCCAGCCCCGCTGCCAGACGTTGACGATCAGCAGCACCGCGGCGAGCAGCGAGATCAGCAGCAGCAGCTTGAGGGCGGGGAGCTGCGCCTTGACATCGGTGAACGTCGCGCCGTCGACGTAACCGCGCTGCGAGGTGGTCAGCGAGAAGCGCTGCAGCCAGTAGTCGGCCGCCTTGAGCAGGGCGATCATCGCGGCGAGGGCCGAGAGGTGCAGCTTCACCTGCGACGTCACCCGCCGCCCGCCGGGCTGGAGCCGGATCCCGCCGTTGAGGTAGTGGGCCACGGCCGTGAGCAGCGTGACGACGACGAAGGCGGCGAACAACCAATTGACGAGGTACGTCAGGAACGGCAGGCGGAAGACGTAGAAGCCGACATCGACGTTGAACTGCGGATCCTTCTGGCCGAAGTCCGTGGCGTTGCGGAACAGCGTCCACTCCTGCCAGTGCGCCGAGGCGGGAACGCCGGCGATCAGCCCGAAGAGGGTGGCGGCGGCCACCCAGACCACGCCTTGACGGTTACCGACGAGCTCGCGGTACCGCTGCAGCACCTGCTCCTCGGGGCCGTCGGAGCGCACCAGCGGGGCGAGGCGCTCGGCGATCGACAGACTGGCGTAGGCCAGCGTGGCGAACCCGAGGGTGAAGGCCGTGGCCAGCAGCACCTTGGTCTTCAGGACGTCCCAGAAGACGTTGGACTGGCCGACGGACTGGAACCAGAGCGAGTCGACGTAGAACCCCGAGATGGCCCGGCCGGAGGCGAAGAGCACGACCAGCAGGCCGAACAGGGTGACGAGCGCGGCGCGCCGTCGGGAGCCGAATCGTCCGGCGGGCCGCTGTCGTCGTGGTGCCGGCTCGGGCAGGTCCGCGGGGATCCTCACGGTGACGACGCTACCCGTCGTGGCGGGTGGCCACGCACCGGCATCCGTGGTGGACCGTCATGCCCCGCTTCCCGATGGTGACATCGAGAGGATCGGTGCACGTCGGACCGGCGGGGTCACGTACCCAGCGCACGGCGCTGCCGGGCACGGAAGCGGCGCAGACGCCCATCGAGTAGGCGGCGCAGAGCAGGTCGAGGGTGAGCTCGTCGAGCCGTTGCGTCTTCCACTCGCGGTAGATCCCGCGCATGTGGTTGGCGAGTTCGGTGTTGTCGCCCCCGGCGTCGCGGGTGGCCCGATCGATGCGCTCCCGCATCGGCTCGACCAGCTCCGTGGCGAGCATCCCGACGAGCGACTCTGTGACCCCGGCGTCGGCCACTCGTCGGCCACGTCGTGCATCGGGCTCATCGGAGATCGACGCCGTCCCGGCCACGGCCGCGGTGAGAAGATCATCGTGCGAGGGGTCCGAGTACCGCTCGAGCTGCTCGGCCGCCGTCGGCAGCAACGTGTCGATCGTGAGGATCGGCTCACGGCGGCGGAGCAGGTCGAGGACGTCGTTCTGCTCGTCGGCCATCACCCGCTTGAGCCGGCGGGCGAGACTGATGACGATCGGGGCGATGGCCTCGTCGCGTCGGGCCAGCGGGTCGCCGACGACATCGTCGCCATCGCCGACGCCGTCGGACTCGTCCGCTCGGGCCTCGGCGGCCGGTTCGTCGGCGGCCGGCGCGCCAGCCGGGGAGGAGGGGCCCGCTGCCGGGGCGGCGTCCGCTGCCGGGGCGGGGCCGGTGTGCCCGGGATGTCCGCCGCCCATCACCTGGCGGGCGATGTCGGTCGGCCGGGCGGCCCGCAGCCGGGCGAACACGTCTTCCGCGGTCGTGCGCTCGGGGGCATGTTCGGGGTCGGTTGTCGCCGGGGCGAACAGGTCGACCACGAGTGCGAGTCGGTCGTGGTCGATGTCCGGATCCGAATCGCCGCCTGATTCGTCGGGCACGTTCCCCCGATCGGCGTCGACGCTCACCGCGGCCTCGGGAGTGATGCCGATCCGTGCCTCGACGCCGGGTTGCGGCCCGATCTCCAGATCGCCTGCCCGGAAGTCGTCGCCGACGCCGTTGCCGACCTTCGCCGGAGTGGCGACATCGACCATGTCGTCCATCCCGGTCGGCGAGGGGGTCGGGGTTGGGGTCGGCGGGGCCGTCACGGTGAGGTCGGGCGGGGCGACGGCCGCGGCGGCGGGAACTCGATCCGCCGAACGAGTGGGACCGTCGCCCACCGGGCGTCGGATCGGGGCGGCAGGGGCAGGCGCTGGGGCTGGCAGGAGGATCTCGTCGGTGTCGTCGCGCAGCCCGTTCATCTCGCCGATCACGTCGTTGGCGGCCAGTCGTGCCCGGTCGAAGGCGTTGATGATCCGGTCGCGGCCGCCGGCGAGTTGCTGCAGCTGCTCACGGGCCGACTCGCGACGGCGGGCCACGTCGGCGACCACTTTGTCGCGGTAGTCCCGGGCTTCCTCGACCATCTCACGGCCCTGGTGGCGGGCGGAGTCCAGCTCGGCCTCCGCCTCGCGGTTGGCCTGCTCACGGTGCCGACTGGCCTCGAGTTCGGCATCGGCCCGCACCCGCGCCGCCTCCTCCTGGGCTTCGCGCAGCAGGCGCCCGGCGGCCTCCTCGGCCTTCGTCCTCATCTGGTTGGCCGCCTCGCGGGCGGTGGTCAGGACGCGGGCCGTCTCCTCACCCAGCAGGTTGGTGATCGTCTCCTCGTCGAGCTCGGCGACGTCGACCGCCCGAGGGGTGCGGGCGGCGACGATCTCGCGTTCGAGGAACCGCTCCCGTTCCTGGGAGCGGGCGAGCTCGACCGACACCATCCGCAGGAAGTCGCGGACCTCGGCGGGATCGAAGCCCCGGCGCGAGGTGCTGAAGCTCGCCGCCGAGACCGCCGCCGGTGATGACGGATCTGGTTGGGAGAACGACACGGCCATCTCGCCAGCGTACGTTCGCCTGCGGCCCCACGCGCGGAGGGTCGTTACGAGGGGTAGCCGGCTCCGGGCGTGCCGAGCTCGAGAGCGTTCCCGCCGAGACCGGCCAGGACGTCGAGGGCTTCGTCGAGCGTGGCCACGGGGTAGACGCGATCGGCCCCCAGGACGCGCCGGGCCCTGGCCAGCTGCTCGGGGGTCTGATCGGCCGGGACGATGAAGGCGTCGGCGCCGGCCGACCGCACCGCCACCGCCTTCTGGCGGAGACCGCCGATCGGCCCGACGTTGCCGTCGACGTCGATCGTGCCGGTCACCGCGACCTTCCGGCCGCCGGTCAGCTCGCCCGGGGTGAGCTCGTCGAGCACGCTCAGGGCGAACGCCAGGCCGGCGGACGGGCCGCCGATCTTTCCGGTGGTGATGTCGACGGCGAACGGCAACTCGACCTGCGTGGTGTCGCCGAGTTTGATCCCGAAGATCGCCCGATCGGGTTCCTCGGGGCCCCCGCTGGAGAGCTCCACGGTTCCGCTCTCGGTCTCACCCTCGGCGGCCGTCGCCCGCCGGACCGTCACCTCGACCGTGTCGCCCGGATGCTTGTCCTGCATCACGGCATCGAGGTCCTCGGCGTGCTCGATCGTCACCCCGTCGACGGAGAGGATCTGGTCGCCGGCGTCGAGGAACGTGTCGGCCGGGAACGTCACGCTGCATCCCGCGCCGTCGGCGGCCACCTCCCTGCAGAACACGAACTCGATGACGACGGGGCCTGGCATGCGCTTGGTCGGATAACCGAGCTTGGTCAGCGCCACGTAGGGGGCGTCGTCCTTGGCGCTGCGCATCGCCCGCAGGTTGACCTGGCGTTCCTGATCGGGCGTGCGGTCGCCGAACCGCTCGGCGTAGGTGTCCTCGCGGATGTCGGGGTCCAACCATCCGACGGCCGCCTGGACCCCCGTCAGGTGCGGGCCGGCGACCGTGACGAAGAGGATCTCGCCCTTCGGGCTGAAGGTGGGCACCGCGGCGATGGCCAGGCGATCGTCGACCCCGTCCGCGCTGCCCGGTGCCTCGGCGTAGCGATCGACGAAGATCATCGAACCGGCGACGAAGACACCCCCGATCGCCAGGCCGACGGCGGCCATCGGCACAGCCCACCTCCTGTGGGATCTCGACGGGAGCCGGGGCGGCTCCCAGGTCTGCGGCCCGGGGGCAGGTACGCTCTCGGATTGCGTGACGGCGATTGAGATGTCCACTTCAGCGCTCACTCTACGAGCTGCGTTGGTAGCCGCAGCCTCGGTGGTGCTGCTGGTGGTCATCGGCCGTTGGCAGCCGGTCCGCCGCAACTGGTGGCGATCGCGCCGCCGCCGGCCGCCCGTGCCGGCGATGCAGGTCGTGCGGATGCCGATCGCCGAGTACCGCCCGGCACGCTGGTGGGAGCGGTTCGCGGCGATCACCGGACTGGGGGTCGTGGCCGCCGTCGTCGGTGCCATCGTGGCCATCGCCGTGGCGACGCTGCTGATCTACGTCGTCACCACCCTCACCGGCCTGTTGCAGTGACGGCGCCGTCGGGGGCCCGCCGGCGGGTGGCCCTGGCCGGACACATCGGCGACGAGCCGACGGCCCGGGAGGGCCTCGCCGATGCGGACCCCGCCGTCCGATCGGCGGCCCTCGGGGCGCTGGCCCGCCTCGGCCGGCTCGACGACGACACCTTGTCGGCGGCCGCCGGCGATCCTGTCGCCGCCGTGCGCCGTCGGGCGGCGCAGCTGGCCGCGTCGGCTCCCGGGCTGTCCCTCGCCGCGCTGCTGGGCGACGCCGATCCGACGGTTGTCGAGATGGCCGCCTGGGCGTGTGGGGAACGCACGGACATCGACGCCCCGACGTTCCGGGTGCTCCTCGGGCTGGCCGGGGGACACGACGATGCGCTGGTGCGGGAGGCCGCGGTGGCCGCGCTCGGCGCGCTCGGCGACGACGCCGCGCTCGATGTCGTGCTCGCCGCCACCCGCGACAGGCCGGCGGTGCGCCGCCGGGCGGTCATCGCCCTGGCCGCGTTCGACGGCGAGGCCGTGGAGCAGGCCTGGCGTGACGCGCTCGGCGACCGGGACTGGCAGGTTCGCCAGGCGGCCGAGGAACTGCTCCAGATCTCAGCCGAGGCGATCGGCGCCGACGCCGAACCCGCGGCCGGGGATCAGCCCAGCTCGTAGCGGTAGATGTTGGTGTCCCGGGGGAGGAAGCCGATCCGCCGGTACAGGCGATTGGCGGCCTCGCGTGACGGCCGCGAGGTGAGATCGACGGTCTTGGCACCCTTGCGGGCGGCCAGGTCGATGGCGAATCGGTTGAGCCGATCGCCGACTCCCTTGCCGCGGGCGGCGTCGTCGACGACGACGTCCTCGATCCACGCCCGGACCCCGGTCGGGATGCGGAAGGTGACCAGTGTGAGGCTGCCGAGGATCCCGGTGTCGTCGCGGGCGATCAGCACGTCCGAGGCGTCGGAGGCGATCATCTCGGCGAGCTCGGCCGCACCGGGGGGCGGAGAGCTGCGTGACAGCTGCGGGATCAACCGGGCGAACGCCTCGACCAATTCGGCCGTGACCTGTTCGGCGATCTCGATGACGACGTCGGTGCCCACGGAGGCCAGACCGTAGCGGGCGCAGCCGCCCGGCACCCGTCGCCCAGCCGCCGCCCGACGTGGAGTCGGGCCGCCGGCACCGAACCGCGGGGGATAACCTCGTCGGCGATGGAACACGTCCGCTGGCATTCGCAGCCCGCGCTGCGCAGCCCCGTGATGATCGCCGCGTTCACGGGATGGAACGACGCCGCGGACGCCGCCTCCCGGGCGGTGCGGGCGATGATCGAGGGTTGGGGCGCCCAGCCGCTGGCCACCATCGATCCCGAGGAGTTCACCGACTTCGCCACCACCCGCCCCCACGTCCGGCTGGTCGACGGGATCACCCGGGAGATCGTCTGGCCCCAGGTGTCGCTGTGGTGGGCGTCGACGCCGGGCGGTGACGTGATCCTCGTGCTCGGGCCCGAGCCGTCGATGCGCTGGCGCACGTTCGTCGAGCAGTTGGTCGGTGTGGCTCGCCAGTACGAGTCGCCGCTGGTGATCACGCTCGGGGCGCTGCTCGCCGACGTTCCCCACTCGCGGGCCGTGCAGGTGATCGGCACGGCCAACGACGCCTCGATCGTCGAGCGGTTCGGCCTGGAGCGTTCGCGCTACGAGGGACCGACCGGCATCGTCGGCGTGCTCCACGACGGCTGCACCCGTGCCGGTTTGGAGTCGGCCTCGCTGTGGGCGGCCACTCCGGCCTACGCCGCCCAGGTCGCCTCGCCCAAGGCCGCGCTGGCCCTCGTCCGGCGGGCGGCAGCGATGGTCGGCACCCCGGCACCGGCCGCCGACCTGATCGCCGAGATCGACGACTACGAGTCGCAGGTCGACTCGCTGATCTCCGACGATGACGACCTGCCCGGCTACGTGCGGCGGCTGGAGGAGATGGCCGACGGTGCCGGGGACGATGACGAGTCGGACGAGGATGACGACGCCGGGGCGGCGCTCGACCCCGAGGCCGGTGGTGAGCAGCTCATCGAGGAGCTCGAGCAGTTCCTGCGCGACCAGGGTTGATCGCCGGGCGGGTGCTCCGGCTCAGTGTCCGTGCAGGACTTCGGGGAGTTCGAGGGCGTGGATCACGGTGAGGCGTTTGGTGGCCCGGGTGAGGGCGACGTAGAGGGCGTTGAGACCGCGTTCGTGGGCGTCGACGATCAGGACCGGTTCGACGACGACCACGCCGTCGAGTTCGAGGCCCTTGGCCACGCTGACGGGTACCAGCGACACCGCCCCGCCGATGCCGCCGCGAGTCGCCCGGCTGTGGTCGATGCCGGCGGCGTCGAGGATCGCCGCGGTGTGCTCGGTGAGCTCGTCGGGCACGATCACCGCCACGTTGCCGTCGCCGACATCGGTGAGCAGCGCATGGACGGCGTCGACGATCGCCGTGCCCCTCGACTCGACCGAGTCGACGGCGACGAAGCGGGGAGGCTCGCCGTCCTCGCGCACCGCCGTCGGGGCACGCAGGTCGGGTGAGGCGGCGATCATCACCTTGGTGGCCAGGTCCATGATCGGGCCCGGGATGCGGTAGCCGATGCTCAACCCGACGACCCGCTGCTCCTTGCGGTCGGGCAGGTGGCACAGCACCTCGGTCCAGTTGGCCGGAGCCAGGGCCCCGGTGGCCTGCGCCAGGTCGCCGACGATCGTCATCGAGCCGTTCAACGAACGCCTCGTGGCCATCCGCAGCTGCATCGGGGTGAGGTCCTGCACCTCGTCGATCACGATGTGGCCGTAGGTGCGGATCTGGTCGGCCTCGTCGATCTTGCCGAGCTTGTTCAGCTTCGGGCCGAGGATCTCGCGCGCCTCGTCGAGCAGCGCGGCATCGGCCTCCGTCCAGCGGACGTCGGCCAGGTCGTCGGAGCGGGTGCGGTACAGGCTCGACCACTCTTCGTCGGTCAGGATGTTGCTCGCAGCCAGCTTGAGCAGGGCGTTGGACCCGTACAGGTCGTGGAGCAGTTGTGTCGGCGTCAGCACCGGCCACATCCGCTCGAGGGCGATGCGCACGTCGTCGAGATGGCGCACCTGGTCGCGAACCGTGATCGGGCTGACCTCCTCGCGGTGGCTGTTGGCCAGCGCCGTCCACAGCTCGTTCTCGACCCACCGCCGGGCGCCGTTGTGGTGCCGGTAGCGGCGCCGGGCGCCCTTGACGATGCGGGAGCTCTCCTGCGGGCTGAGCCGCAGATAGGTGAGGCCGTAGGGGACGACGAGCGGCTCGCGCAGCGCCCGCTCGCGGTCGCGCACCGCCTTGGCGAGGACCTCGATCATCTTCACGCGACCCTTGACCCGCGCCGCCATCGCCGAATCACGGCCGCCGAAGCGGGCGTCGGGCACCAGGTCGTGGAGCACCACCTGCTCGACGCCGGCCTCGCCCAGTGAGGGCAACACCCGCTCGATGTAGCGGAGGAACACGCGGTTGGGGCCGATGACCAGCAGGCCCTGGGCCTCCAACGGGAAACGGAACGTGTACAGCAGGTAGGCGGCCCGGTGCAGGGCGACCACGGTCTTGCCCGTGCCGGGACCGCCCTGGACGACGAGCACCCCGGCCTGCGGGGAGCGGATGATCTCGTCCTGCTCGCTCTGGATGGTGGCGACGATGTCGCCGAGCCGGCCGGTGCGGCCCCGTTCGAGCACCGACATCAGCGTCGAGTACCCACGCAGCCCGTGGCCGGTGGACTCGAGACCTTCGTCGACCCCGATGCCCAGGTGGTGCTCGCCGAACAGCTCGTCCTCGATGCCGAACAGCTTGCGTCCCTGCACGGCGAAGTGACGGCGGCGGGCGAGGCCCATCGGCTCGCGTCCGGTCGCCCGGTAGAACGGCTCGGCGACCGGCGCCCGCCAGTCGATGACCACCGGGTCGCGGTGCTCGTCGGCAACAGCGAGGCGGCCGATGTGGAAGCTCTCGATCGCCTCGGGACCCTCGGCGTGGCGGTCGATCCGCCCGAAGACCAGCGCGGCGTCGCCGAGGTCGAGCTGGGTGAGGCGGTTGATCAGCGCCTCGTCGAACACGTCGCGCTCGTAACGGGCCTGGTAGGTGCCACCGGCGCTGATCCCGGCCTCGGTGAGGCCCCGCAGTTTCCACGCATCCTCGCGACTCTGGTCGAGGCACGCATAGGCGTGGTCGATGTACGCCTGTTCGTCGCGGATGTCGGGATGCTGTTGCGTCATCGGTGAAGCGCGCTCTCCTCGGTCGCCATCATCTGCCGCCGGGATCTGCCGCCGGCCAGATTTGGGGTCTCGCTACTCTATCGGGCGCCGGGAGAACCCGACGCCGTCGACCCGCGAGGGTGTTGGTTCTGACACGGGGGTGCCTCGAGCGCGTAGCCTGTCGCCCCGAATGGCCGCCTCGCACGACTCCCCCTTCATGATGGCTGCGACCGGACAGGTGGCCCCCCGCACGCCGGTGTGGTTCATGCGCCAGGCCGGCCGGAGCCTGCCGGAGTACCGGGAGCTGCGTGGTTCGGGCAGCATCCTCGAGGCGATCAAGCAGCCCGACCTGGCGGCCCAGCTCACGCTCCAGCCCGTCACCCGCTACGGCGTCGACGTCGCGGTGCTGTTCAGCGACATCGTCGTGCCCGCCCATGCCATCGGCTTCGGGGTCGATGTCACCCCGGGGACGGGGCCGGTCGTCGAGGCGCCCTTCCGTTCCGCCGCCGACATCCGCCGTCTGCGGCCCTTCGAGCCCGACGTCGACGCCCCGTACGTCGCCGAGACCATCCGCCTGCTCGACCGTCAGCTCGATGTGCCGATCCTCGCCTTCGCCGGCGCGCCGTTCACGGTTGCCAGCTACCTGGTCGAGGGACGGCCGTCGAAGAAGTTCCAGCACACCAAGGCTCTGATGCGCACCGACGAGGCCATCTGGCACCTGCTGATGAGCCGCCTGTCGGACATCGCCATCGCCTCGGTGCGCAGCCAGCTCGATGCCGGCGCACAGGCATTCCAGCTGTTCGATTCCTGGGCGGGGGCCATCTCCCGCTCGGACTACGAGCGCTTCGTGCTGCCCCACTCGCGCAAGGTGTTCCAGGAGCTCGCCTCCAGCCACCCGGCGGCACCGGGGATCCACTTCGGGGTCGGATGCGACCACCTGCTCGAGCTGATGCACCGGGCCGGCCCGGCCGTCATCGGGCTCGACTGGCGAACCTCGATCACCGAGGCCCGCGACCGGCTCGGGGCGGCGACGATCGTGCAGGGCAACCTCGACCCGGCCCTCGTGCTGTCGGGCGCCGATCTGGCCCTGGCCGCCACCGATCGCGTCCTGCTCGACAACGCCGGCCATGCCGGGCACATCTTCAACCTCGGTCACGGGGTCGACCCGGCCACCGATCCCGACGTGCTCGCCGAGGTCGTCGCCCGTGTCCACGAGCGCACCGCCGGATCGCTCCACGAGGTGCCCGCTTCGGGCGCCGTCCACGATGCACTGCTCGCCGACGAGCGTGGCGCGGGGTCGGTCGCCGCCGGATGAGTCCGCCCCCGACCGCAGTGCTGCTCATGGCGTACGGCACGCCGCGGGCGCGTGACGAGATCGAGCCCTACTACACCGACATCCGCCGCGGTCGGCCGCCGACCCCCGAGCTGCTCGCCGAGCTGACCGCCCGCTACGAGGCGATCGGCGGTCTGTCGCCGCTGGCCGAGCGCACCGAGGCCCAACGGGCCGGGCTGCAACGGGCGCTCGACGACCGCGCCGCCGGCCGCTACGAGGTCGTGCTCGGGCTGAAGCACGCCGCGCCGACGATCGAGGTCACCGTCGGGCGACTGGCCACCCGTGGTGTCCGCCACATCGTCGGGCTCGTCCTCGCCCCCCACTACTCGGCGTACTCGGTGGGCCAGTACCTCGAGCGTGCCCGGGCGGCCGCCCGGGCGCTCGACGACCGGATCGTCGTCGACGGCATCGAGAGCTGGGCCACCGAGCCGGCGTTCGTCGCCTTCCTCGCCGACGAGGTCACCCGCGGGCTCGCCGGGTTGCCCGCAGGGTCCGAGGTGCTGTTCACCGCCCATTCCCTGCCCGAGCGGATCGTCGCCGCGGGCGACCCGTATCCCGACGAGTTGCGCGCCACCGCCCTCGCCGTGGCCTCGGCCGCCGGACTGGGTGACGACCGCTGGGGGCTGGCCTGGCAGTCCGCCGGGCGCACGCCCGAGCCATGGCTCGGCCCCGACATCCTCGAGGTGATCGCGGCATCGGTGCCGGGCCGGGTCGGGTTGCTGGTCTGTGCCTGCGGGTTCGTCTCGGACCACCTCGAGGTGCTCTACGACCTCGACGTCGAGGCGGCGGGGCGCGCCGCGCAGGTCGGCTTGGCCTTCGCCCGTACCGCCTGCGTCAACGACGAGGCGACCGTGCTCGGGGCGCTGGCCGACCGGGTCATCGCCGCCTCGGACCGGGGGCCCGCCGATGGGTGAGCCGCGGCGGGCCGTCGTCGTCGGGGGTGGGATCAGTGGGCTGAGCGCGGCCTGGGAGCTGGTCAGGTCGGGTTGGACGGTGACCGTCGTCGAGGCGGGCGACCGCTGGGGGGCAAGATCCTCACCACGCCGTTCGGCGGGCTGCCCGGCGTGGACGCCGGCGCCGACGCGTTCCTCGCCCGTGTCCCGGAGGGGCGCGCCCTGGCCGTCGAGCTCGGCATGGGCGACGACCTGGTCAGTCCGGCCACGGGCGCGGCGCTGGTCGTGCGCGGGGGACGGCTGCATCCGCTCCCCGACGGGCTGGTGCTCGGCGTGCCGGCCGGGCTGGGCGGGCTCGCCCGCTCCGGTCTGATCAGCCGGCCGGGCAAGCTGCGCGCACTGGGCGACCTGGTCATCGGCCGCCGCGACCACGGTGACAGCCTCGGCCGGCTGATCGCCGCCCGGTTCGGTCGCGAGGTCGCCGACTACCTCGTCGATCCGCTCGTCGGCAGCATCAACGCCGGATCGATCGACGATCTCAGCCTGAGCGCGGCGACACCCCAGATCGCCCCGGCTGCGGCCCGGCGGCGGAGCCTGTTGCTCGCCTTGCGCTCGGGGGCCCGGGACAGTGCCGCCGGGGGCCCCGTCTTCCTCGCCCCGCGCACCGGGATGGGGTCGCTCGTCGAGCGCTTGACCGATGCCCTGAGCAGCTCCGGGGTCGCCCTGCGACTGGGGCACCAGGTCTCCGACATGCACCCCCACTCCGACGGCGGCTGGCATCTCGACGACCTCGTGGCCGACGGGGTGGTGCTCGCCGTGCCGGCGTTCGCCCTGTCCCGGATCGTCGCCCCGGCCCATCCGGTGCTGGCCGGGCTGCTGGCCGATGTGCCCTACGCCGGGGTGGTGATGGCCACGATGCTCGTGCCCCGGGAGGAACTGGCCCGCATCGGGGCGTTCTCCGGGTACCTCGTGCCCAAGCCGGAGCGGGGTGCGGTCACGGCGGCGTCGTTCGCCTCACGCAAGTGGCCGCACTGGTCGACGGAGACCCACGAGGTGCTGCGCGTCTCGCTCGGCCACATCGGCGACCAGCGCCCGCTCGGGTACTCCGACGACGAGGTGCAGGCTGTGGCGTGTGCCGAGCTCGGCCGTCATCTCGGCCTCGGACGGGCGCTGCGGATCGACGAGATCCGGGTGACCCGGTGGCCCGAGGCCTTCCCGCAGTACCGACCCGGGCACACCCAGCTGATCGAACGGATCGACCGGGAGGTGGCCGAGTCGATGCCCGGCGTCGTGCTGGCCGGGGCGGCGTACCGCGGATTGGGCATTCCGGCCTGCATCCGCGACGGGCGTCGGGCGGCCCGGCTGCTGCGCGCGCGGGCCGGGGGCACGGCAGAATGAGGGGCATGCCGGCCCGCCGACGATCCCTGCTCCTGGGAGCCCTCACCGTGCTCGCCGCATGCGGCGGCGCAGCGTCGGGCGACGCCCGCACCGTCGCGCCGGTGACGGCGGCCGGGACGACTGGCGCAGCGAGCGCCACGACCCGCCCGCCCGTGACCACCGCCTCGGCTCCGATCCGGACGACGGCCACGACGGTTCTGGCCCCGATCGCCCCGACGACGACGCCGGCCACGACCGCGCCGCCGACGTCTGCGCCACCGATGGCGGCGCCCACGACCGTGGCGATCGTCGTGCCGACCCCGGCTCCCGTTCCGCCGCCCAACGTCGTCGAGCCGATCATCGAGGTCGGCTCGATCCAGATCCCCAGCATCGGCATCGACAAGACGATGTTCGAGGGTGTCACGCTCCCGACGCTCGACCACGGCCCCGGGCACTGGCCGGGGACCGCCGCCCCCGGGCAGGTGGGCAACGTGGTGGTCGCCGGCCACCGGGTGAGCCACGGCAAGCCGTTCGAGGACCTCGACCGGCTCGTGCCCGGTGACGAGGTCGTCTTCAACGACACCACCGGCCGCCACGTCTACCACGTGACCGGCATCGAGATCGTCGGGCCCGACGCGCTGTGGATCGTCGACCAGACGACGGCGCGGACCGCCACCCTGTTCGCCTGCCATCCCAAGGGATCGACGAAGCAGCGGATCGTCGCACACCTGGAGTACGTCGAAACCACCGCATGACGGCCCGTCGAACGCGTGACGTGCCCGCCGGCCTGGCGTGTCTCGGTACGGGCGCGCTGGTTGCCGCCTCGCTGCCGCCCTGGGGCTGGTGGCCGTTGGCGTTCGTCGGGATCGCCGTGTTCGTCCGCCTGCTCGACGCGGTCGACGGCCGCTCCCGGTTCGCCCGGGGCTGGATCTTCTCCGTCGGCTGGCTGGCGCCGGGGATGGGGTGGATGTGGTACCTCACGGCGCCGGGGTACGTCGTCGCCGTGGCGATGTTCGGTTGCCTGCACGGCCTGGCCTGCCTGGTCGCCCCGCGCGGACGGTGGTCGTGGGTCGGCCTGCCCGCCGCGCTGACCGTGGCCGAGGCGATCCGGTTCTGCTTCCCGTTCGGCGGGGTACCGCTGGCCAGCCTGGCGATCAGCCAGGTGGCCGGGCCGTTGCGGGGTCTGGCCGCCCTCGGGGGCGCGCTGCTGCTCAGCTGGGCGGCGCTGCAGGTCGCCGCGGTGATCGCCCACCCGTCGTGGCGGCGATGGGCGCTGGTCGGCCTGCTGCTCGCCGCCTCGTACGGCGCGACCCGTCCGGGCGGGTCGGTCGGTCGCATGGTGAGCGTCGCCTTCGTGCAGGGTGGGGGGCCGCAGGGCACCCGGGCGATCCACACCAACCCACGCGACGTCGTCGAGCGGCACCTGGCGGCGACCCGCCTGCTCGTCCCCGGCCCCGATCTCGTGGTGTGGCCCGAGAACGTCATCGATGTCGAGCGCTTCGCCGACAGCGTCGAACACGACGAGGTCGCCGCCGAGGCGCGCCGGCTCGACGCCCCCATCCTGGTCGGCGTCACCGAGGAGGCCGTCGGGCGCGGCGGATTCCTCAACGCCCAGGTCGTCGTGCTCCCCGACGGGCGGATCACGGGCCGTTACGAGAAGGTCCGCCGGGTGCCGTTCGGGGAGTACATGCCGATGCGCGGCCTGCTCCAGGCGCTCGGCGCCCCGGTCGACCTCGTCCCGCGCAACGCCGTCGCCGGCTCGGGCCCCGCCTACCTCGACACCCCGGTGGGTCGGGTGGCCGTGGCGATCTCCTGGGAGGTCTTCTTCGGCGGCCGGGCCCGCGACGGCGTGTCACACGGCGGTCAGCTGCTGATCAACCCGACGAACGGTTCGAGCTACACGGGCACGGTGCTCCAGACCCAGCAGGTCGCCTCGTCACGGCTGCGGGCGATCGAGACGGACCGCTGGGTCGTGCAGGTCGCACCCACCGGATTCAGCGCCTTCGTCTCGCCGAGCGGCGCCGTCGCCGACCGCACGGCGGTGGGCGAGCAGCGCGTCGCCGTCCACCGGGTCGAGATGCGCACCACGCGGACGCCCTACAGCCGCATCGGCGACGTGCCGTTCGCCACGCTCGCCGTCGGAATCCTGGTCCTGGCCATCGCCGGGAGCCGCGGCGAGCGGTCCGCCACCCGACCGCCCGCCGAGGCGGCGATCAGAGCTCGATGAGCACGGTGACCGGACCGTCGTTGACGAGTTCGACCGCCATCTCGGTTCGGAACCGGCCCGTCGCCACCGTCGCGCCGAGGCGGCGGAGCTCGTCGACCACCTCGCCGACCAGCGGCTCGGCGTGCTCGGGACGGGCCGCGGCGATCCAGCTCGGCCGGCGTCCGGCCGACATGTCGCCGTAGAGCGTGAACTGGCTGACGACGAGCACCTCGCCTCCGGTGTCGGCCAGCGAACGGTTCATCACGCCGTCGGCGTCGTCCATCACCCGCAGGTTCCAGACCTTGGCCGCCATCCTGCGGGCCGTGGCGACGTCGTCGGTGTGGGTCACGCCGACGAGCACGCACAGCCCGGCACCGATCTCGCCGGTGACCTCGACCCCGGCGGCTCCGGCGACGGTCACCCTGGCCCGACCCACCCGCTGCACCAGCCCTCGCATCCGGGCATGTTCGCAGATGGCACCCGGTCCCCGGGACCCCTGTGGGCTCCGTCGATGACGACGTGGGACGTAGTCTCGGCCGTCGTCCCACGTGCACCGGAGGCCAGTCCGTGAATCCTCTCGATCTCCACCTCGGCCGGAACCGTGCGGTGATCGACGCCGCCCACGGCGGTCGGCTCGCCGGTCTGCTCGTCGACGGGCGTCAGCTGATCGCCGGCGACGCCACCGACCCGAACCCGCTCCACTGGGGGTCGTACCCGATGGTGCCGTGGGCCGGGCGCATCCGGCGCGGCCGGTTCTCGTTCGCCGGCGTCGACCACGTGCTCCCGATCAACATGGCGCCGCACGCCATCCACGGCACCGGGTTCACCCGGCCGTGGACCGTGACCCACGCCGGCTCGCTGGCCGTCGAACTCGAGGCGCAGCTCTCGGCTCCCGACCGCGGCGACTGGCCGTTCGGCGGGATCGCCCGGCAGCGTTTCGAGCTCGAGGCCGACTCGCTGACGTGCTGGCTGGAGATCCACGCCGAGACGCCGATGCCCGCCTCGCTCGGGTGGCATCCGTGGTTCGTCAAACCGGACTCGATCGAGTTCTCCCCCTCGGCGATGTACGTGCGCGACGACGACTACGTCACGATCGCCCGGACCGTCGCGCCGGGCCCGCCGCCGTGGGACGACTGCTTCACCGACGTCCCCCAGCCGGTGGTCCTGCGCTGGGACGACTTCGAGCTGCAGATCACGTCGTCGTGCGATCACTGGGTGGTGTTCGACATGCCGGAGCACGCCACCTGCGTCGAACCCCAGTCGGGCCCCCCCGACGCCCTCAACATCGCCCCCCGGGTGGTCATGCCGGGCGACCCGCTGGTCCACTGGATGCGCCTGGGCTGGGCCGTCTGAGCCCATCGGGTCCGAACGGATCAAAACACCTACCCGTCGGTAGGATCGCTCGGATGCCCCGTGCAGTGGACCCCGACGGGCCGCTTCGACTTGCCTACCTGACCTACCGGGGGAAACCCCATGTGGGCGGCCAGGGCGTGTACACCCGACACCTCACCAAGGCGCTGGTCGATCTCGGCCACCACGTCGAGGTGTTCAGCGGCCAGCCGTACCCGGTGCTCGACGACCGCGTCGTACTGCACGCCCTGCCCAGCCTCGACATCTGGAACGACCAGTACCCGGGCCGGCTCCCCGGCTACTGGGAGATCAAGTCCAAGGGTGACCTCGCCGAGGTGCTCACCCACCTCACCGGCAGGTTCGGCGAGCCGCTGGCGTTCTCCGTCCGGGTGCTCGCCGAGCTGCAGAAGCGCCGCGGCGACTTCGACCTCGTGCACGACAACCAGTGCCTCGGCTACGGCATCCTGCGGGTGAACAGGATCCTGCCGACGATCGTCACCCTCCACCACCCGATCACCCGCGACCGGGCGCTCGAGATGGCCCACACCCCCGACCGCCGCAAGCGGCGCAGCATCGGGCGATGGTACGGCTTCGTCGAGATGCAGGGCCGGGTGGCCTCGCGCATGCCGCGCATCGTCGTGGTCTCGGAGAACTCGATCAAGGACATCCACGCCGACATGGGCGTGTCGCTCGACCGGATGCGGCTGGTGCCCGTCGGGGTCGATCCCGAGCTGTTCAAACCGATCCCCGGCGTGGAGCGTCAACCCGGCCGGCTGATCACCACCGCCTCGGCCGACGTGGCGCTCAAGGGCCTCCCCTACCTGCTCGAGGCGATGGCCAAACTGCGTACCGAACGCGACGTGCGCCTGACGATCATCGGCCGGCCCAAGCCGGGTGCCAGCCTCGACCTGATCGATCGCCTGGGTCTGCGCCCGTACATCGACTTCGTGTCCGGGGTACCCGACGAGCGGATCGTCGAGCTGTACGCCGAGGCCGAACTGGCCGTCGTCCCCAGCCTGTACGAGGGCTTCAGCCTCCCGGCGATCGAGGCGATGTGCACCGGCATCTGCCTGGTGGCCACCGACGGGGGAGCGCTCCCCGAGGTGACCGGCGCCGACAACGACACCGTGCTCCAATGCCCTGCCGGCGACGTCGAGGCGCTCGCCGCAGCGATCCGCCGTGGCCTCGACGACCCCGCTCTGCGTCGGCGCATCGGTGCTGCCGGCCGTCGGCGCGTCGTCGAGCGCTGGAGTTGGAAGCACTGCGCCCAGCTGACCGTCGAGCAGTACCGCGAGGTGCTCGCCATGCCCGAGAACGTCGCCAAGCTCCGCCGCTGATGCTCACCGTCCGCTACGAGAAGTTGGGGCTCCGACCCGGTGAGCTGTTCCTCGACGCCGGCGCCGGTTTCGGCCGCCACGCGTTCGAGGCGGCCCGTCGCGGGGCGCGGGTCGTGGCGCTCGACTACGCCGCCGAGGAGCTCACCGGCACACGGGCGACGTTCGGTGCGATGGCCGTGGCCGGCGAGATCCCGATGGACCGCTTCGTCGGGGTGCTGCGTGGCGATGCCACCCGGCTGCCCTTCCCGGACGGCACCTTCGACCGGATCGTCACCTCCGAGGTGCTCGAGCACATCCAGGACGACGTCGCCGCGATCACCGAGCTGACCCGGGTGCTCAAGCCGGGCGGCACCCTCGGGGTCACCGTGCCGACCTGGTGGCCCGAGAAGATCAACTGGATGCTCTCCGACGAGTACCACGCCCCCAAGTCGGCGGGCGGGCACGTGCGCATCTACTCGGCCACCGAGTTGAAGGCCAAGCTGCGCGCCGCCGGGCTCGACGTCGTCGGCTCGCACCACGCCCACGCCCTGCATTCGCCCTACTGGTGGCTGCGTTGCGCGGTGGGGCCCCGGCGGGAGGATCATCCGATGGTCGCCAGGTATCGCAGGTTCCTCGAGTGGGAGATCGTCAGGGGTCCCCGTTCCGCCCGCCTCGCCGAGCGGGCCCTCAGCCCGATGCTCGGCAAGAGCCTCATCGTCTACACCCACAAGCCGGCCGCCGTCGCCTCGGCGGCAGCCTGATGGTCGCCTGATGGGCCGCCTGCCCGACCTGCCCGGGGTGCTCGCCGCCGACGAGGTCCGCGAGACGGCCGCCTGGATCGCCGGGCTGCAGCTCGACAGCGGGATGATCCCCTGGTTCGAGGGGGGTCACTGCGATCCGTGGAACCACGTCGAGACGGCGATGGCGCTCGACGTCGCCGGTCTCCATTCGGCGGCCGAACGGGCCTACGAGTGGCTCGCCGACACCCAGCGGCCCGACGGGTCGTGGCACAACTACTACTGGCCCGACGGCTCGATCGCCGAGGCCAAGCTCGACACCAACGTGTCGGCGTACGTGGCCGCCGGGGTGCTGCACCACTGGCTGTGCACCTGGGACCGCGGTTTCGTCGACCACCTGTGGCCGACCGTCGAACGGGCGCTCGACTGGGTGGTCTCGATGCAGCTGCCGAGCGGCGGCATCCTGTGGGCGCGCGAGACCCACGAGCAGCCGTGGTCGTACGCCCTGCTCACCGGGTCCTCGTCGATCCATCACTCGCTCGGCTGCGGTCTGCGGCTCGCCGCCCTGATCGGCGAGGAGCGCCCGGCCTGGGCGAAGGCCCGTGAACGCCTCGTACGGGTGCTGCGCACGCGGCCCGAGGCGTTCGCGCCCAAGGAACGCTGGGCGATGGACTGGTACTACCCGGTCATCGGGGCGGCGCTGACCGGCGAGTCGGCCAAGGCCCGCCTCGGCGACGGTTGGGACACGTTCGTGATGGACGGGCTCGGCGTGCGCTGCGTCAGCGACGAGCCGTGGGTCACCGCCTCCGAGACGGCCGAGGCGTCGATCGCCTGCGCATCCATCGGTGACGTGGCCACGGCCACCGACCTGCTCGCCTGGACCCGCTCGCACCGGCTCGACGGCGGCGCCTATCTGACCGGCATCGTCTACCCGGGGATGGTCACGTTCCCCGACCTGGAGGTCACCGCCTACACGGGTGCCGCGGTGATCCTCGCCGCCGACATCATCGCCGGCGCATCGCCGGCCAGCGCGGTGTTCTGTGCCGAACCCGACGATGACGACGAGTAGGCGCCGCGGCGTCGATCACGTCGGGCGGATCGGGCGCTGACGGGCCGCGCCTCGCAACCAGCCGCCTTCGGAGGCCAGCCGGATCCGCGGCCGGCTCACCCGGTGGCCGCGCATCATCGTCAACGCCGCGGCTTCGATCTCGGGTTCGTCGAGGAGCACGAGGTTGGCGGCGTCGCCGAGGGGGATGAAGCTGTCCTTGCTGGCCACCCGGGCGATCATCCCGCCGAAGCCGTGCTCGACGAGGCCGGTCAGGATCCCCTCGCCGACGCCACCGCTGTGGCGGGTCTCGTCGACGACGAGGACCCGCCCGGTCACCTCGGCGTGGGCGACGACCTCGGCGATCGGGAGCGGCGCCAGCCAGCGCAGGTCGACCACCCGCGAGCGGATGCCGTGGTGCTCCTCGAGCCGCTTGGCGACACGGAGGCTCATGAACAGCCCGTTCGCCCAGCTCACGATGGTCAGGTCGGTGCCCCCGCCGTAGACCCGCGGTGCGCCGATCGGGGCCTCTGCGATCGGATCGTCGACCTCCGACCACTGCCCGTCGCCTGGCTCGTGCAGGTCGGCCGTGTGGTAGCGGGCGATCGGCTCGAGGAACACGGCGACGGTGCCGTCGACCTGGGCGGCGGCGACCAGCGTGCGCAGCATCGCCGCGGCGTCGCCGGCGCGCGCCGGTGAGGCGACGACGATGCCCGGGATGTCGCGCAGCACCCCGAGTGCGTCGTCGTTGTGGAAGTGCCCACCGAAGCCCCGCTGGTAGCCGTAGCCGGCGATCCGCACGACCATCCCGTTGCGGTACGCACCCTGCGAGAAGAACGAGAGCGTCGCCGCCTCGCCGCGCAGCTGGTCCTCGGCGTTGTGCAGATAGGCGAGGTACTGGATCTCGGGGATCGGCAGCAGGCCGCTGATCGCCGCGCCCAGGGCGAGGCCGAGGATCGACTGCTCGTCGAGGATCGTGTCGAACACCCGCTGGGCGCCGAACCGGGAGGCAAGGCCCTTGGTCACGCCGTACACGCCGCCCTTGTTGGCCACGTCCTCGCCGAAGACGATCACCCCCGGGTTGGCCGACAGCGAGGCGGCGAGCGTCGCGTTGATCGCCTGGGCGAGGGTGCGCGGGGTGGCCGGTGGGGCCGGCGCCGCCTCGACGGCCCGGTTGACGGCGATGGCGACGAGGTCGGGGCGCCGCGGGGCGATGGGCGCCATCACCTGCTCGGCCGAGGTCAGCTCCGGCCGTTCGAGCAGCTCGACGGCCCGGGAGCGGACCTCGCCGCCGATCCGCCGATAGCGCTCGACGATCGCCGGTGGGGCGACGCCTGCCGCGGTGAGGGCCCGCGCGGTGCCCAGGATCGGGTCGCGGGCGAACGAGGCGCGGATCTCCTCGGCGCCCCGGTAGCCGAGCTCGGCGTCACTGCCGGCATGGCCGAGGTAGCGCACGGTGCTCACGTGGAGGAACGCCGGTCGCCGCTCCCGGCGCACGTGGTCGGCCACGGCGGCGCAGGCGTCGAGGACCGCCGGGACGTCCTGGCCGTCGACGGCGACGTAGTGCAGTCCGGGCCGCGAGCCGTAGGCGGCGGCGATCCAGCCGCCCGGCGTGCGCACGCTGATCCCCAGGCCGTTGTCTTCGCAGACGAGCAGCAGCGGCAGCTCGTCGCCGCGGTGGGCGGCGTGGGCTGCGGCGTTGATCGCCCCCGTCGCCGTCGAGTGGTTGGCCGAAGCGTCGCCGAAGCTGCAGACGACCACCGCGTCGTCGGGCCAGTGGAGCGACACGCCGAGCGCTGCGCGCCGCCCGAGCACGCCGGCCACGCCGAGGGCGCGGGGGAGATGGGAGGCGATCGTCGAGGTCTGCGGGATGACGTTCAGGGCGTGATGGCCGAACACCTTGTGGCGGCCGCCGGCGATCGGTTCGTCGGCCGCGGCGAGCATCCCGAGGACCACGTCGTCGACGGGCCGGTGACCGGGGACCTGGTGGGCCCGGGCGACGTAGAAGCCGCCCGACCGGTAGTGGAGCAGTGCCGGGTCGGTGGGGCGCAGGGCCATCGCCACGGCGGCGTTGGCCTCGTGCCCTGCCGACCCGATCGTGTAGTAGCCGCGGCCGTGTTCGGCGCGCAGCCAGCGCGCCACGAGATCGATGTGGCGGCTGGTCACCTGGGCGTCGAACAGCGCCCACAGGCGGGTCGTCGTCCCGTCGGGGGCGGGAGCGGCGATCGCCGGCGGCAGCCAGGCGATGGCCTCGAGCAGGGCGTTCTCCAGGGCCGCGGGGGTGGTGGGGTCGTTCGGGCTCACAGTTCCACCATCTGACCACGTCCGCCGGCGATCGCCGCGTCGTAGACCATCCGGGCGGCGACCAGGTCCTCCACGGCGTGGCCCATCGAGCGGTACACGGTGATCTCGTGGTCGTCGACCCGTCCGGGGCGCCGGCCGAGCACCACCTCACCGATCTCGGCGGCGGCGTCGGGATCGAGCCCGGCCAGCTCGACGCAGCCGGCCGGCGCCGGGGCGAAGGCGATCCGGCTCTCGACCATCAGCCGCGACGTGGCCGCCAGTTCGACGGGCAGCTCGTGGCCGGGTGGGGCGAAGCCGACCGAGGTGACGTGGGCGCCGGGGGTGATCCAGTCGGCGTCGATCACGGGCTCGGTCGCCGAGGTGCACAGGCAGACGATGTCGGCCCAGCGCACGGCTTCCTGGGCGTTGTCCACGACGCGGGCGAAGCGGTGCCGGGCGGCGATCGAGGCCGCCGAGCGGACGTTCGGTGAGAACACCCGGATGTCGCTGATCGGGCGGACCTTGGTGAGGAACTCGAGGTGCGCGTGGCCCTGGACCCCGGCGCCGATGATCGCCAGCACCTTGGCGTCCTCGCGGGCGGCCAACCGGGTCGACAGGGCGGCGGCGGCGGCGGTGCGCATCGTCGTGATGTGGGTGCCGTCCATGATCGCGATCGGTACGCCGGTGTCGGCATCGGCGAGGTAGATCAGGGCGATGTGGCTGGGCAGGCCGAGGGCGCCGTTGCCGTGGAAGACGCTGACCAGCTTGACGCCGACGGGGTATCCGGGACCCCAGGCCGGCATGGCCAGCACCGCCCCGTGCGCGGTCGGCACGAGGTTGCGGGCGGGCACGTTCATCGCCCCGTCGGACAGCGCGGCGAACCCGTCGGCGAGCCGGTCGATCAGGACGTCGTTGTCGAGCAGTTCGATCACGTCTCGTTGGGGCAGGACGAGCACGTCCACGGGGTTCTCCTTGATGGAACTCGGTTGGGGATTCCAGGTCGATCGCCGTCGAGGCGTGCGCAGCGGGGGTGTGGGTCGTACATTTGCACGCCGATGGAACAGCTTCCCACGACGGAGTCCCTGCGGGGCCGGGTTCTCGGTGCGTTGCGCCGCTGCGGTGTCGAGTTCAAGCTCGACGAATCGGGTGATGTGGTCGCCCGCAGCCCGATCACCGGCGGGGAGATGGGCCGGCTCGTCGGTCACCAGGTCGCCGACATCGACCTCGTCGTCGAGCGGGCGATGGCCGCGTTCGCCGTGTGGCGCACGACGCCGGCACCACGCCGCGGCGAGCTGGTGCGCCGGTTCGGCGAGGCGCTGCGCGCCCACAAGGAGGATCTCGGCGAGATCGTCTCGATCGAGGTGGGCAAGATCCGCTCCGAGGGACTCGGCGAGGTGCAGGAGATGATCGACATCTGCGACTTCGCCGTCGGTCTCTCGCGCCAGCTCGATGGTCGGACGATCGCCTCCGAGCGCCCCGGTCACCGGCTGATGGAGACCTGGCATCCGCTGGGTCCGTGTGCGGTGATCACCGCCTTCAACTTCCCGGTCGCCGTGTGGTCGTGGAACGCGGCCTTGGCGCTCGTCTGTGGTGACCCGGTGATCTGGAAGCCGAGCGAGAAGACCCCGCTCACCGCGCTCACCTGTCAGGGTCTGTTCGCCCGGGTGGCCGCCGAGATGGGGGTTCCCGCCGATGTCAGCCAGGTCGTGCTCGGTGGCCGCGAGATCGGCGAGGCGCTGGTCGACCACCCGGCCATCCCCCTGGTCAGTGCCACGGGCTCGACGGCGATGGGCCGCGCCGTCGCCCCGCGGGTCGCCGCCCGGTTCGCTCGCTCGATCCTCGAGCTGGGCGGCAACAACGCGGCGATCGTCACCCCCAGCGCCGATCTCGACCTGGCCGTGCGCGGCATCGTGTTCTCGGCCGCGGGGACGGCCGGCCAGCGCTGCACGTCGCTGCGCCGGCTGATCGTCCACCGCAGCATCCACGACGAGCTGGTCTCGCGCCTGGTCACGGCCTACGGCTCGTTGCCGGTGGGCGACCCGCTGCAGTCGGGCACGCTGGTCGGGCCGCTGATCGACCGTCGCGCCTTCGACGCGATGGCCGGGGCGTTGACCGCGGCGCGCACCGAAGGCGGCGACGTGGTCGTCGGCGGCGATCGTGTCGACAACGACCGGCCCGAGGGCTTCTACGTGCGCCCCTCGATCGTGATGATGCCCGCTCAGACCCCGATCGTCGAGGCCGAGACCTTCGCCCCGATCCTCTACGTGATGGCCTACGACACCTTCGACGAGGCGATCGCCATGCACAACGGCGTCAAGCAGGGGCTGGCGTCGTCGATCTTCACGACCGACATGCGCGAGGCCGAGCGGTTCATGGCGTCGGACGGCTCCGACTGCGGCATCGCCAACGTCAACATCGGACCGTCGGGGGCCGAGATCGGCGGGGCCTTCGGCGGCGAGAAGGAGACCGGGGGCGGGCGGGAGTCGGGCTCGGACGCCTGGAAGGCGTACATGCGTCGGGCGACGAACACGATCAACTACTCCGACGAGCTCCCCCTGGCCCAGGGCGTCGAGTTCGTCTGACCCGGGGTTGGGTAGCCTGAGCGTCATGGGCGCCCGTTCCACCGATCCGACGGCGGCCTTCGCGCGGCTGGTCGAGTTGGCGAAGTCCGGTGCGCTCGACCAGCTGTGCGAACGCCATGGGGTACGGATCCTGTCGGCGTTCGGCAGCGCGACGCGGACGTCCGAGCTGCGTCCGCCCGAAGATCTCGACATCGGGGTGAGCTTCATCGACCCGGTGGACGGCCGCCGCGGTCGGCTCGATCTGTGGGGGGACCTGGTCGATCTCACGGGATGCGAGGCGATCGACCTCGTCGTCATCGACATCGACGACCCGGTGCTGCGGGCCGAGGCGCTGACCGGCTTCGGGCTCTACGAAAACGTCAGCGGCGCCTTCGCCGAATCGCAGATCGCCGCCGTCGGCGAGCGCCGCGACACCGCCCATCTCCGCCGGATGAACCTGGAGCTGATGGCCCGATGATGCCGATGCGGCCGAGCAACGATGTCATCGAGCTCGGCAGGTCGCCGGCGACCGGGCGCGAATCGTTCGACCTGCTCGTCGCGGCCGGTGTGATCAGCCCCGAGTTGGCGACGTCGCTGAAGCCGGCGGTCGGACTGCGCAACGTGTTGGTCCACCTCCACACCGACATCGATGTCGACATCGTCGCCGGATCGATCGACAAGATGATCGAGGACTTCGGCGCGTACGTCCGGGCAGTCGCCCGCTGGCAGGTCGCCCAGCCCGAGGTGCCGTAGGCCAAGACGCGGTGAAGCGTACGAACGAGGGCGTCGAGTTCGTCCGGTCTGGTGACGGTCAGTCGACGCGGTGCAGGACGCGTAGCGAGCCGGTGGCCGAAGCGAGCCTGAACCGACCGCTGGCCAGCGCCGGCAGGAAGATCTGCTCGTAGGGGGGACGGCCGCCGTCGGCCGGATCGGGGAACACGTCGTGGATGGCCAGGGTGCCGCCGACGGCGACGTGGGGCGCCCACCCCTCGTAGTCGAGCCGGGCGGGTTCGACGCCGTGGCCGCCGTCGATGAAGCAGAAGGCGAGCGGGGTGGCCCAGTGCCGGGCGACGAGCGGCGATGGGCCGACGACGGCGACGACGACATCTTCGAGGCCGGCATCGTGGATCGTGTCGCGGAAGCGGGGGAGGGTGTCGATCCTGCCCGTGCGGGCGTCGACGAGCGAGGGATCGTGCCACTCCCACCCGGCCTGGTTCTCCTCGGAGCCCCGGTGGTGGTCGACGGCGAACACGACGCCGCCCAGTACGCGGGCGGCGGCGCCGAGCCACACGGTCGACCGCCCGCAGTACGAGCCGACCTCGAGCAGGACCAGGCCCGGGCAGGCCCGCCCGGCGGCCACAGCGGACTCGTACAGCGCATCGCCCTCGTCGGGCGGCATGAAACCGGTGGCGGCCAGGGCATGGGCCCGCAGGGCGGGGTCGATCACCAGCCGTCCCAGTGGATCACCGTGTCAGGGTCGGGCCGTGCGGCGCGCTTGAAGTCGGTCCCCAGGGTGTAGGCGAGCGGGCTGAGACAGACCTGCTGGACGGTGTCGAACGGGATGTCGAGCAGCTCTGCAGCCTGCTGCTCCATCATCAGGTGCACGGTGGTCCAGGCCGTGCCCAGCCCACGGGCGCGGGCGGCCAGCATGAAGCTCCACGTCGCCGGCAGGATGTTGGCGAGCAGCGACGCGGCCATCATCCCGGTGCCGCCATCGGTGCGACCCCGCGCGGCCGAACAGGCGATCACGAGCACCGGGGCCCGGCCCATGTTGTCGCCGAGGAAGTCGGCCGAGTCGGCGACGCGGGCCTGCTGGGCATTGCCGGCTTCCGAGCCCTTGTCGATCGAACGGACGTAGACACCGGGCATCTGCCGGTAGATCGCGAAGCACTGCCGGTAGATCTCGCCGAGCGCCGCCCGTTTGGCCGCGTCGCGCACGATCACGAACTGCATCGTCGGGTTGTTCGACGCCGAAGGCGCCTGCTGGGCGATGGCGACGCACTCGCGGACCAGGTCGTCGGGCACGGGCCGGTCGAAGTCGAGCCGCCGTCGCACGGCACGGGTCGTGGTGAGCAACTCGTCGGGGTCGAGGGGGAGCAGGGCCATCCGGGGCACCATAATCGGGGTGGTGAATCCATCGGTGGCCGAGCGCGGCGATTCGGTTGCCGCCTGGCGGCGTCGCGCGCCCGACGTCGCCGTCATCGCCGCCACCGCCGTCATCTTCGCGGTGGCCGTGGCCAACCAGCACCGCGGTCACGACTGGGGCGACGACTTCTCGCTCTACCTGCGCCAGACCGAGGCGTTGACGGTCGGCGGTGCACGCGACGTGCTGGCCGACAACCGCTTCACGGTGGCCAACTCCTCGTGGCACACGTTCAGCCCCTGGTCGTACCCGTGGGGCTTCCCGCTGATGCTCGCTCCGTTCTACAAGGTCTTCGGCCTCGACTACGGCGTGTTCAAGGTCGTCATGGCGGCGTGCTTCGCCGGTTCGATGTACCTGCTGTACCGGATCGTCGCCCTGCGCCTGCGGCCATTGACGGCGCTGGCGCTGATGCTGCTGATCGGGCTCAGCCCGGAGTACGTCGCCTGGACCGACACCGTGCTCTCCGAGTTCCCCTTCCTATTGGTCACCTTCGCCGCGCTGTGGTGGATGGACCGCTGCCGCACGCGGGGTGCGCTCGACGGTGAGCGCTGGGCTCCGCTGGCCGTGCTCGGCTTCCTGGTCGGCTTCAGCTACACGGTGCGCAAGGAGGGCGTCGCCCTGTTCGTCGCCCTCGGCGCGTTGCACCTCGCCCATGTCGTCGGCACGGCCCGCCGCGCCTCGCCACCGGCGCCGGCCGAGGAGGCCGGGGTCGGCCCATGGGACGCCGTGCGCCGGCTGCGGTGGTCGCGTCTGGTGATCCCCTACGCCGCCGCGGTCGCCTGGATCGTCGGGCTGCAGCTGGCGCTGCCCAACGGCGGCTACCAGTCCTTCCCCGGCACCGGCCTGGCCCAGGTGAAGCCGAACGCCCTCTGGTACCGGGACATCCTCGCCCAGCAGATCGGCCTGAAACGGTTCGGCGTGCCCCGGCTCGAGGTGTTCGGGTCGGAGCAGTTGGGGCTCGTCGTGCTCACGGCGGTGCTGACGATGGCCCTCATCGGGATCGTGGCCCGTACGTTCGCCGCCCCGGCGGTCGACGCCTCGGTGATCGGCTACTTCGTGGCCGTGACCGGGATCTTCGCCATCACCCCGTTCCACGAAGGCCGCTACCTGTTCTCGATCACCCCGTTCATCGTCTACTTCGCCGTGCAGGGCGTGGCGTTCATCGCCACCGACGCCCGCCCCCCGATACCCGTGGTGGCCGGGTTGCTGCTCATCGCCCCCAGCCTGATGGCCAACGTCGACGCCATCTGGACGCGCACCCAGAACCAGTTGAAGTACGACGTGGTCATCTGGGGGCCCGAGTTCCCGACGTCGCGGGAGATGTTCGACGCCGTGTCACGGATCGCCGGCCCCGACGACGTGGTCGCCTTCTTCCGGGCGCGGTTGATGACCTTCTACACCGACCGCCGGGCGCTGCAGTTGACCAACCTGCCGGAGATCTCGGCCAAGGCCGACTGGTACGCGATGGCCAAGGACTCGACGTACTCGCAGGCCCTGCTCACCGACGCCGACGCGGCGGCGGCCGGGCTGGTCAAACGCTGGGAGAACGCCAACTTCGTGCTGTGGGAGGTCCCGGATCCGTGACCGCGTGCGAGCATGGGGCGATGACAGTCGAGGCGAACGCCGGCGAGCCCGATCACCAGCAGGCCGTGGACGACCTGGTCCGCCTGCTCGACCTCGAACCGATCGAGGTCAACATCTTCCGGGGTGTGTCGCCCCCCGACAACCGCCAGCGGGTGTTCGGCGGCCAGGTGGCCGGCCAGGCCCTCGTCGCCGCGGCCCGCACGGTCGACACGAGCCAGCGGATGGTCCATTCGCTGCACGCCTACTTCCTGCGACCGGGCGATCCCACCGTCCCGATCCTGTACCAGGTCGATCGGATCCGCGACGGCCGCAGCTTCACGACGCGGCGGGTCGTAGCCATCCAGCACGGCCAGGCGATCTTCAACCTGCAGGCCAGCTTCCACGTCACCGAACCGGGCCTCGATCACCAGCTCCCCCTTCCCGAGGGCCTGCCCGACCCGGATTCGCTGCCGACGTTCCGCGAGCGGATGGAGCCCTACCGGGCGCGGATGGGGATGGAGGCGAGCTGGTTCGATCGCCCACGGTCGATCGACCTGCGCTACGTCGAGCACGGGCCGATGGAACGCAAGGGCCGGTACGCGACGGCGCAGCGGGTCTGGTTACGGGCCGGTGGTGTGCTGCCCGACGACCCGGTGCTCCACGCCTGTGTGGTCACCTACGCCTCCGACATGACGTTGCTCGACACCACCGGCCTGCCCCACGGCCTCGACTGGGACGACGACGACGTGCAGATGGCCAGCCTCGATCATGCGATGTGGTTCCACCGCCCGTTCCGCGCCGACGAATGGATGCTCTACGACCAGCACACGCCGTCGACCTCGAACGCCCGGGGCCTGGCCACCGGATCGATCTTCACCCACCACGGCGACCTGGTCGTCAGCGTGGTGCAGGAGGGCCTGATCCGCAGGGTCCGGCGGTGAGGGCCATCCACCGCTGCGGCCTGGCCGCCGTGGCCGCCCTGGTCGCCTGCACCTCCGATCCGAGCAGCCCCGTCGCCAGCGTGGCCGTCACGGCCCCCGGCGACACCACGACCGTGGTCACGGCACCCTCTGCCGCCCCGACCACCGCCCCCTCTGCCACCCCGCCCGCGGTCACGGCCCCCGACAGGCTCACCGTCACGTTGAACCGCGTCGGTGAGTTCGAGGAGCCGATCGCCCTGGCGACCAGACCGGGCACCGCCGTGCCCGAACCGCCCTACCTGCTCGAACGGGCGGGAGTGGTGCGCCGCCTGGTCGAGCCCGACGAGATCGCCCTGGACATCACCGAGCTGACCGTGCCGGTCAACGAGCGGGGGGCGCTCGGGATGGCCTTCTCCCCCGACGGGGCCCACCTCTACATCGACTACACCAACCAAGACGGCCACTCGGTCGTCGACGAGTTCGCCGTCGACCCGGGTGGAGCGATCGACGGCGACAGCCGACGCGAAGTGCTCACCATCCGCCAGCCCTACCCGAACCACAACGGCGGGAACCTGGTCTTCGGGCCCGACGGGATGCTGTACATCGGCACCGGCGACGGCGGGGCGGCCGACGATCCGGACCGGCGGGCCCTCGACCTGTCGGAGATGCTCGGCAAGATGCTGCGCATCGACCCGCGGCAGGGACAGGGTGGCGAGCCGTACTCGGTGCCCCCCGACAACCCGTTCGTCGGTGTCGATGGTGCGCTGCCGGAGATCTGGTCGATCGGGCTGCGCAACCCGTGGAGGTACTCGTTCGACCGGGTCACCGGCGATCTGTGGATCGGCGATGTCGGCCAGGGTGCCTGGGAGGAGATCGACGTCGCCCTGGCCGCCGACGGAGCGGGCCGAGGGTCGAGCTTCGGCTGGAGCGCATTCGAGGCGTCGCATCGGTTCAACGACGATCAGGCGTCGACCGGGCACACCGCTCCCGTTTGGGAGTATCGGCACGGGAGTGAGGGTTGCTCGGTGGTCGGTGGATACGTCTACCGCGGTTCGGCGGTCCCCGGGCTGTCCGGGAACTACGTGTTCGGCGACTACTGCTCGGGCAGGGTCTGGGCCGCGGCGCCCGGCCCGCGGGGCGAGATCGGCGAGGTCCACCAGATCGGCGAGGTCAAGGAGCTCGTCTCGTTCGGCGAGGACGCCGCCGGCGAGCTGTACGCCGCGTCGCTGGCCGGCGGCCTGTACCGACTCGACCCTGCCTGACGGCCTTGCGGTCCACCCCCGGGTGACGTGTCGACGCAGGCGACCCTCGGCGGCACCGGCCCGGCCGCCCAGGGTCAGTCGTGGGGCTCGAGCCCGGCGGCGCGCAGCGTCGCCTCGAGCCGGGCCGCTTTCGCCTCGGCCCGCGCGTCGGCTCGGGCTTCGGCGTCGTCGGCCCGGGCCTCGGCGACGTCGGCCCGCCCCCGCTCGTGGACGATCCACCCGTACGGGTCGAAGCCGGGGTGGACGAGATGACCGCCCGGGCAGCAGATGGCCAGGCCCCCGACGTCGGGCACGACGAAGCTGATCTCGAGGGAGTCGATGTGGGCGCCGAGAGCGTCGTCGGCGACGGCGGCACCGTCGGGTTCGAGGCGCCAGCGGCGGACCTGTGATCGCTCCGGATCGATCGTCAGCACGTCGTGGACACCGGCGAGCAGGTAGCGGGCCGCCTTCGCCTGGAGTTCTGCCGTCGAGTTCGAGGCCGAGGCCACCTCGACCGCCGCCGTCGGCACCGGGTCGTCGGGGCTCTGGCGGTAGGAGCGCATCCGACGGCCGTCGCGCTGGACCCGGCCGAGCCGGTCGGCGCGCAACCCCGGGATGACCAGCAGGTCGGGAGCGACCGCCGGGCCGTCGTCGGGTGGGAACCAGGCGATGTTGCCGGTGACGAGCACGTCGCTGCCGGCCAGTTGATGGCGCACCGCGCCGACCATCACCAGGATCCAATCGAGATGCTCCGGAGCCTCCACCAGCGGGTTGTCCTCCTCGCCGACCAGGTGCGGGTACGCGGGGAGACCGGGGCTCACGGAACGAACGATACCGAATCGCCCCGGCGTCTCGGGGAAGAAGTGCTCCACCACGACGTCATCGTCGCCGGAGGGTGTGTCATGGTCGCCGGGCAACTTCGGCGGGCACGCCGGAGGCCGCGGCTGCGGCGGCCCGGCGGCCGGTTCGGCTCAGCGGCCGACGCCCTCGTAGGTGAACCCGGCCTGGCGGTACATGTTGGCGTCGAGCAGGTTGCGGGCGTCGACGACGGCCTTCGACGAGACGGCCGAGGCGACCTTGTCGACCTCGACCCAGCGGAACTCGTCCCACTCGGTGAGGACCACGACGGCGTCGGCGCCCTCGCAGGCCCCGTAGGCGTCGCCGCAGATCGTCGCCGCCCCGATCGAGGCGATCGGAGCGTGGACGGTGGGATCGTAGGCCTGGATGGCGGCGCCCTCGGTGAGCAGCCGCTGGGTGATGGCGATCGACGGCGAGTCGCGCAGGTCGTCGGTGCGGGCCTTGAAGGTGAGGCCCCAGACGGCGATCGTCTTGCCGACCAGCGTGCCGCCGCATGCCCGGCGGACCTTGGCGACGATGCGTTCGCGCTGCTCGTCGTTGACGGTGACCACGCCGCGCAGCAGGCCGAAGTCGTAGCCGGCGCTCTCGGCGATGTGGATCAGGGCGTGGGTGTCCTTGGGGAAGCACGAGCCGCCCCAGCCGGGACCGGGCTTGAGGAACTCCTGGCCGATGCGCTTGTCGTAGCCGATGCCGAGGACGACGTCGTTGACGTCGGCGCCGACGGCCTCGCAGACGGCGGCCACCGCGTTGATGTAGCTGATCTTGGTGGCCAGGAAGGCGTTGGCCGCGTACTTGATCGTCTCGGCCGAGGCCGGGCTGGTGACGATCAGGGGGGCGGGAACACCGAGGTAGAGCGAGGCGACCTTGATCGCCGCGGCCTGGTCGTCGGAGCCGATGACGATGCGGTCGGGGTGGAGGAAGTCGTGGACGGCCGAGCCCTCGCGGAGGAACTCGGGGTTGGAGACGACCTTGATCTCGGGGCGGTTGAGGGCCCGCTCGACGACCTTGGTCGAACCGACCGGCACGGTCGACTTGTTGACCACGACGGCGTTGGCGGGCAGCACCGCGGCGATCTGCTCGGCGGCGGCGATGATGTAGGAGAGGTCGGCGGCGCCGCTCGACGACTGCGGTGTCGGCACGCACAGGTAGGCGAACTCGCAGTCGGCGGCCGCCGGCTCGGCGCCGAGCACGAACGAGAGTCGCCCAGAGCGGATGCCCTCGGCGACGAGGGTGTCGAGCCCGGCTTCGACGATCGGGATCTCGCCGCGCTGCAGCTTCTCGACGCGTACGGGATCGATGTCCGCGCAGACGACGTCGTGGCCGATGTGGGCGAAACAGGCGCCCGTGGTGAGACCGACGTACCCCGTACCGATGATTGCGACCTTTGCCATGACCGTCCAGCTTACGGACGGTCTTCGGAGCCCGGAACGCGACCCGCCTGAGTCGATCGGACCGTTGCATCACCCGACCCGGCGATCGCGGTCGCAAACCGGTTTCAGCTGTCCGTCCACGGGTTGATGATGATGATCCCCGTCTCGGTGAAGTCGTCGACGTTGCGAGTGGCGAGAACTGCCCCGTGGCTCCGGCAGATCGCCGCGATCTGGGCATCCGCCTGGCTGATCGGTCGTCCGGAACGCTCGCGACGGACGACGATGTCGGCGTAGTGCGCGGCTGCCGGCTCGTCGAACGCGGCGACCCGGTGCTCGAAGTCGTCGGTGACCATCGCCTCGATGAGTTCGGTGATCTCGGTCTTGCGACGTCCATCGGCCAGACGCGCCACCCCGTACAGCAGCTCGGCGAGCGTGATGGCCGTGAGGTAGCACTCGCTCGCCCACTGGCGGTCGACCCAGTCGACGACCCTGTCGGCCGGCGCCGCTCGCATCAGTTCCGAGACCACGTTGGTGTCGAGGACGATCACACCAGTTCGGCTGCCCGCGGCGGTTCCACTCTCGCCGGAAGGGTCAACTCCACCCCACCCACTGCGGCAAAGCGCTGACGGACACGGCTGCCGAGATGGTCGCCCGATGGCCGCACGACCAGGACGTCGCGCAGGATCTCACGAACCTCAGCCTCCATCGAACGTCCGTGGTGAGCGGCGCGCACCCGTAGGCGGGCGCGGAGCTCCTCCTCGAGGCCTCGAATCGTCAGCGTTGCCATACCGCCTCCTTCGTGGTGCCATACCGCCCCCGTCGTGTGAGGGAATGACAGCGATGCTAGCAAGGCTTGCAGAGGTTGTCACCGGCCGACCGGGGTGGCTCAGTCGTACCATCCGGGCGACTTGCGTGGTGCCGAGGGTCCGGGTGGCTCTTGCGGGGCCGCCGGCGATGGGCGGCGATGCGGCGGGGGAGGAATCGCCCGACCTGACCGTGGCTTGGCGGCCCTCGGTGGTCGGGGCTCGAGCGGCTCGAGCAGGTCGGGGGGCGGGGCCGGAGTCGGAGGGGCCGGCGTCGGGTCGCCGGGGATCGAGTCGAAGTAGCTCAGCGCCCGCTCCCGCGGTTTGCACGAGTCGAGCGAGCAGGCCAAGGCGGTCGTCGCCGCCATCGTCATGAACGTCTTGGTGACGATGCTGCCGCGGGCGAACAGGCCCATCGCCGGTCCGAGGGCCAGCCCCGACAGCGAGACCAGCCAGAACGTCACCCGTTGCGGGCGGCGGAGCCGGAACCGGCGGGCGGCGACGACGGTCTCGAGCCCGTACCACTGCTCCATCAGCCGTCGGCGCCCGATCACTGCGAGCATCATCACGCCGAGCACCGAGCCCACCGTGTGACCGAGGTACTGCAGGGTGCGGGCGATCGAGACCCCCGAATCCCACGGGGCGTGGAACAGTGTCCGGTCGAGGCCCATCCAACGCGAGACGAAGCTGTTCTTGTGGGTGAACGCGTCCATCAGGATGTGGCTGCCGGCGCCGAGGAAGGCGCTGTAGAGCAGCATCCACCACGGCGTGCGCCGGTCGCGCAACGCCCGGAACGAGTGGAGGCGCAGGGGTCCGGCGTCGGGGAGTTGGGCGAACGCCGTGCCGGCCACCCACGACCTGATCGCCAAGGTGACGACGATCGTGAACGGCAGGGACCAGACGATCAGCCCGGAGAACTGGTGGCTGTGGCGCTGCACCCAGCCGCGCACCGGGTACCCGAAGTCGGGCGCGATCGACCCGATCACCAGCGCCGTGCCGTCGAACCAGCGCGGGCGCCTGATCTTTGCCGGCAGGACGGCGATCTGGTGGGCGAAGAAGGTGAAGGGCATGCGGGCGGGCCTCGAGCGACGCGGTGACCGGGAGGTTCCGCCACCGGCTCGGTCGTTCAGGCGATGGCACGAAGGGTAGTTGCTGGCGGTCGCCGGGCCGAAGCGGCATCCCGGCCGTCCGGGGTGCGCGGCGTTGCTCTGTCGGCCGTCCGCCGGGCGGGCCGTCACGGGTGGCGGCCGCGTGCCGCAACGAGGGCCACGGGTGCCGGGGGCGAGCGGTGATCCACGGGTAGGGTCGGCGCCGATGCTCGGGGTCCCCTGCGTTCTCGCCGCCGCCGGGTTCCTGCTGGTCACGGTGCACGCGATGACGGCGGCCCACATCGTCGGTTGGCTGTTCGTCGCCTGGATCACCTACCGGCTACTCGCCGCGGCCCTGCGCCACGCCGGGGCCGACACGACGTTGCGGGCGCTCCTTCTCGCCGGCCTGGTGCTGCGCGCCGCCGGCGCCGTGGCCAAGTACGTCGTCTCGCAACGGGCCTACGACGGGTCGGCCGACGCCTTCCGCTACGGCGAGGAGGCGGCGATCGTCGCCCGGCGGATGCAGTCCCACCTCGTGCTCCCGGGCGACTTCCACTTCCACCGCCGGGGGACCGATTTCGTCACCTGGGTGGTCGCGCTGCTCTACCGGACGTTCGGTCCACACCTGATCCTGGCCACCGCGGTGTTCACCCTGGCGGCGTTCGCCGGGACGTGCTGCCTGCTGCGGGTGGGCGCCGACTGCCTCGGCCGGCGGCCGCTGCGGGTGTTCGCCGCGCTCGGTGCTGCTGATGCCGTCGCTGTGCTTCTGGGCGTCGAGCGTCGGCAAGGAGGCGTGGCTGGCGGCGACGATGGGGGCGGCGATCCTCGCCCTGTCGCGGATCGCCAAGGGCCAGCTCACGTCCCGCCTGGTCGCCGTGCTGGCCGCCTCGGCGGCCCTGGCGCTGATCGTACGGCCCCACCTCGTGCTGCTCCTCGCCTGCGCCTGGCTCCCGGCCGTTGCGGTGCTCGGCTCGCCCGGGGGTGACGCGGTGGTCGCGGGCGCGCACGGCAGCGTGCGCGTTGGCGCTCGTCCCGCTGAGCCTGTGGATGATCAGGTGGGGGTTCTCGGGCAGCCTGTCGGGGTCGGGCGACGCCGGGTCGGGCATGCTCGATCTCGCCGCCGACGAGACCGGGTTCGGTGGTTCGGCGTTCACGCCGTCGCCGATCACGTCACCGGCAACCGTCGCCGGGGGCGTGTGGGCCGTGCTCGGGCGCCCGCACCTGTTCGAGGCCGACGGCCGGTTGCAGGTGCTGACCGCCGTCGAGCTGTTCGTCGTCGCCGTGGTCTGCGTCGCCCTGCTCCGGCCCCGGCGTGTGGCACGGCGTGTGCTCCACGACCCGGTGGTGGCGTTCGCCGCGGTGTACGTCGCCGGCTTCGTGTTCGCCTTCAGCCGCATCGCCAACTTCGGCATCCTCGCCCGCCAGCGGGTGCAGATGTGGCCGCTGCTGTTCCTCGTCGTCGCCGCCGGCGTGCGCGCCGACGGGCAGCCCGCCCCCGCCGCGGCATCCGGAGCCCCGCCCGAACCCGCGCCCGGCGTGCCATGAGCCGGGTGCCGTTTCGTGATTGGATGCCGGGCGTGATCCCCGTCCCGCCGCGGCTCCGCTACGGGTGGCGACGTGTCCGGGCGCTGTCGTGGCGCCAGCGTGGTTGGCTGGTCGAGGCGTCGTTGCTGAACCTGGTCTTCCGTGTCGTCGTGCACCACCGACGATGTCGCCGCGTCCGAGCGGCTGGCCGTCCGGTTGGGGCGCCTGTCGCTGCGGCGGTCGCCCCGCCGGCCCGACGCGGCGGCGGTGGGCGAGTCGATCAGGGTGGCGGCCCGGCTGCCGCTGGTGCGCGTGTCGTGCCTGCCGCGCACGCTCACGGCGATCACGATGCTCTCCCGGCGGGGGCTGCGGCCCGAGATGCACGTCGGGGTGTCGGGGGGCGACGGCCCGTTCGCCGCCCACGCCTGGGCCACCGTCGACGGCGTCGATGTCGTCTCCGAACCCGACGACGTCGGGGCATTCGTCGAGCTGCTCGGCGGTGCCCCGGGCACCGGGATGTTCGAGCCGGCCGGGCGGCGGGACGTGCGGCGATCGCCGATGACCACGTGGAGCCACGACCTGTTCTGGTGGCGCAACGCCGACGGTTGGCACACCGTCGTGGCGCTGTGGGGCGGATGGCTCCGCCCGGGCATCGCGCCGGTCGCCGTCGACTGCCGGGTGCGCGACGCCGCCGGCGTGGTGGTCGACGCCTGGCGACAGACCCTCGACCCGCGCTGGGGTGCGATCATCCGCTCCGACGACCATCCGGCCGAACTCGAGGGGGCCGGGATCCTCGACGGGGTGCTCGAGGTGGTCGTCGACGGCGACTGCCTTGCCGGCGTGCCGCCGACGAGCCGAGGATCGTTGTACGGGCTCGTCGACTGGTACCACGACGACGGGTCGCTGGCCGGCCTGCACAGCGATCACGTGCCGGGGGATCACCGGTCGATCGAGTTGACCGAGATCGTCGTCGAGGCCGACGACGTGGCGACGGCGAGCCTGGTGACCACGGCCGGACCGAAGGGGATCGCCCCCGGGGGCCTCGGCATCACCGTGACGAACGTCCTCGGCGAGACACGCCACGGGTGCGACCCGGCCTCCGTCGCGCCGTGGGGTGTGCATCACCTCCGGCTCGCCGAGATCGTCCAGGGCCTCGACGGGTTCGCCGACGGGCAGCCACTGACCGTCTCGGGTGTCTGGGAGCTCGGTGGCCACTTCGTCCGCCCCTACGTGGTCACCGAGTCGACGGGGTTCAGCGCGTACCACGGCGGGAACCGCTACCCGAGGATGCGGGCGATGCCCTCGGTGGCGCACCGGATCCATGGTCGAGGCGACCTCAACCCGATCGCCGTCGTCCACGGCAACGGCGTCACCACGACGTTCGACCTGTTCAACACCCACGGGAGCGTCGAGTCCGCCCCCTGGGTGGACGTGCGGGTGTACGACGATCGGGGCCGCCTGGTCCACGAGCGGCTCCGCTGGCGGCGCGCCGAGCGGGACCGCATCGCCCGCGGCGCGATCGGCGAGTTCCTCGACGATCCGTCGCGACCGTTCGTCGGTCATCTCGTGCTGTCGTTCGCCGACGACGGCCAGGCCGAGTTCCCCCTTCGCCTCCAGGCGTTGTTCCGCTACGTCGGCCCGGTGAACCACGCCCGCACGATGGTGTGGAGCGACGACTGGAACTCGCCCGTCCGCCGGCATCAGCTGGGCGACACGCGGATGTGCGCCTACACCAGGGCCTGGCTCGGCCCGCGACGTGTCACCTCGCTGCTGTTCTCCAACGCCGGCATCCCCGGCGTGCGCGGGGTCTACGACCTCACGGCCACGTTCCGACTCGTCGCCACCTCCGCACAGGGGGAGGTGCTCGCCGAGGTCGACGGCGAGATCGGCCCGCACGCCACCGTGGAGCTGGACATGGCAGCGCTGTGCGCCGGGTCCGGCGGCAACGACCTCGCCCTGGTCGAGGTCACCACCAACTTCGACCTGGCGATGATCCAGATCACCCGGGACAGGCGCAGCGGGGCGATCGGTGTCGAGCACCTGTTGGCCGGCCGGTCGATCGTCGACGGTTCGACCTACGTCATGGCGGGTTCGTGACGATGTCCGCCCAGGAGCTGCGCGAGCACGTCAAGTACCTCACCGACGCCCCCAAGCTCGCCGCCTACCGGGAGGCGCTGCGCAGGGTGATGCCGTCCGACGCGGTGGTCGTCGATCTCGGCTGCGGCACCGGCCTGCTCGGGTTGATCGCCTGCCAGCTCGGGGCGCGCAAGGTCTACGCGATGGACGGCGGGGCGATCATCGCCGTGGCCGCCGAGGTTGCCGCTGCAGCCGGATTCGCCGACCGCATCGAGCACATCGAGGCGATGTCGGTCGACGTCACCCTGCCCGAGCCGGCCGACGTGGTCGTCGCCGATCAGATCGGCGGTCTGGCCTACGAGGCGGGTGTGCTCGAGTACTACGACGACGCCCGGAGGTTCCTCAAGCCCGGCGGCGTGATGATCCCCGAGTCGTTCGAGTTGCGGCTCGCCGCGGTCGACTCCGAACGCGAGTGGCGGGCCGCCGGCGCCTGGGGACGCGGCGACCTCGGCTTCGGCCCGGCGTTCTCCCCGGTGGCCCGGCATGCGGCCAACACGGCGTTCAACGTCCACTGCACCGCCGATGAGCTGCTCAGCGATGCCGCGAACGTTCGCCGTGGTGTCGTCGAGCGGGAACCGCCCATTCGCCGGGCAGGTCACGGTGGTGGTTCGCCGTGCCGGCACGTTCCACGGTCTGCTCGGCACGTTCGTCGCCCGGATGGCTCCCGGCGTGGCGATGACCAACGATCCGGCCGAACCCGGCGCGATGGAACACCGCTGGCAGACGCTGCTCCCGGTGGCCGAGCCGGTCGGGGTGCGCCCCGGCGATGTCGTGGAGGCCTCGGTGTCGGTGTGGCCGGCGAGCTACTTCGCCCGCTGGGTCGTGACGGTGCGGCGTGACGGTGACGCCCTGCAGACGGAGCGTCACTCGACCTTCGAAGGCCAGTTCATCTCGCTAAGCGCAACCTGCTGGCGCACTCACCGACGATGCCGCTGCCGACGGCGAGGATCGACGACGCCGCCCACGCGCTCGAGCTGGTGCGCGGCGGGATGAGCGTCGACGTGCTCGCCGAGGCGCTCGTCGCCGCCGGGCGCTTCGAGCACCGGGCGGCGGCGAAGCGCTTCGCCACCAAGCTGGCCCGGGTGCTCGAGATCTGACGGCAGCGGCTACGGGCGGCGTCGCCGCGGCCGCATCTCCGAGAGGATGTAGCGCAACTGGCCGGCGCCGCCCCGCCCGTGCGCCTGGCGGTACTCGTCGCTCGGGAAGGCGGCCTCCCAGCTGCGACGCAGCCGTTGCGGGCCGACCAGGCGCTCGACCACGCTGATCGCCCCCGGGGTGCGCAGGATGCGGTCGTAGGCCTGCACCGCCGCCGGCACCCTCCGGTCGCTGGGCGGTTCGTCGAGCCAGTCGCGCACGACGAGGTCGGCCCACGAGGCCGGGGTCGTGCAGCGCCAGGCGCTGGGCGAGGCGCAGCGCTTCGGCGTAGTCCTCGGCGAAGTGGACCCTGGCGCGCAGCAGGTCGGTCAGCGTCGAGAGCCGGGCGAGGGACTGGGGGCCGGTCTTGCCCGTGCTCAGGTGGAGCATCGCGTGGAGGATCAGCACCGGGGTGCTCGGGGCGAGGTAGGGGCGGCCCGAGATCGTCACGGTCTGGGCGTCGCCGAACAACGGTGCCGTCGGGATCCGGTAGCGGGCGATGGTGCCCTCGACGTAGCGGTGCACGTCGAGCTCGACGTCGCGCTCGTGCACGATCGTGTGGCAGCGGTAGTGCGCGGCGGTGACCGGGCCTTGCTGGGGTTGCTCGGAGATGATCCGCCCGGCGGCGCGCAGCAGGTCGAGGGCGGTGAGGTACTGATCGGGGTGGACGACCACGTCGACGTCGCCGGTCGAGCGCTGTGCCGGGTGGTCGTAGAGCACGCGCGAGGTGGCCAGGCCCTTGACCAGGCGCCAGGTGATCCCGGCCCCGTCGAAGGTGTCGGCGAGGTCGAGCAGCACGCCCTCGATGAACAGATCGCCCATCGTCGAGTCGCGTTGCAGGGCGGCGGCCTCGTCGGACTGAGCGGTTGTCGCCGGAATGCCGGCGGCGAGCGCCTCGCTGAACACGGTGGTCACCCGTTCCGACCCGATGAACGTGCACAGCTCGCGCCAAGCCGCGTCGTCGAGTGGCCGGTCGATGGGCGGCGGCGTGCCCGGCGAACGGAGGTCGTGGGTGACGACCCAACGAACCAGCGAGGTCAACACCGGGTCGGAGAGCTCCTTGCGGTAGGCGGCGGGGAGCACGCCTGACATCTTGGCGGAGTGGCGAGGCGGATGGCGCGCGCTCCGCCGCGAACGTCGTGACCGGGTTGGCCTACACGGGGCAGCCCGGTGACCGTTGCTCCATGAGTAGGAACATGAGTAGCATGCTGGTATGAAGGTGAGCGTCAGTCTTCCCGACGAGGACATCGACTTCCTCGACGCGTACGCGCGGATCAACGGTTTCGCCTCGCGTTCCGCCGTGCTCCACAAGGCGGTGCGGCTGCTCCGTTCTGGGGAGCTCAGCGCCGCCTACGAAGACGCCTGGGCCTCGTGGTCGACCGGGGACGACGGCACCCTGTGGGAGTCGACCGCCGGTGACGGGCTCGGCTGATGCGCCGCGGCGACATCCACCTCGTCGATCTCGCACCGGTGCGCGGCGCCGAATCGAACAAGCGCCGGCCGGCTGTCATCGTCAGTAACGACGGAGCCAACAGCACGGCGACACGCCTCGGGCGCGGTGTCATCACCGTGGTGCCGGTCACCTCGAACACCGCTCGCATCCACCCCTTCCAGGTCCTGCTCCCAGCCGTGGAAACGGGCCTGACGACGGACTCGAAGGCGCAGGCCGAACAGTCCCGGTCGGTGGCCGTCGAACGCATCGGGGCTCGTGTCGGTGCCGTGCCCGTTGATCTCCTCGGTGAGCTCGACGAGGCGCTTCGTCTCCACCTCGCGCTCTGATCGCCGGTCGTCGCGGCCGGCTTGATCGGTTGCGGAGGTGTCGATGCGGCGATGGTGCGTGTGGACCACCGCGCCGGATCGTGCGCCCTCCTACAGTGGTGTTCCTCAGGTCGCGATCCGCGTCCACGTCGGAGCTGGTGCCCGAAGGTTCATGCCGTCATCCCGTTACTTCGTCCATGGGCTGGTGATCGACAGCCCCGTCGCGATCCACGCCGCGCCGGCGGGGAGCGACGCCATCGTCGACGTGACCATCAGGGGCGCCGCCGGGCCATTCGATTCGAGCGATGGGCCCGTGGAGGTGCTGCTCGAGACGCGGGACGATGACGGGTCGGTGTGGGTGGAGATCCATCGGCGCCAAGGTCACCACGTCATGACCTACCCGGGAATCGCCGAGTTCTACATCTCGCCGTCGTTGGACGAGTTGACCTTCTGGTGGGCCGACGAGTCCCAGGCCGACACGGGAACGCTGTTGCTGGAGGGTTCGGTGCTCGCCGTACTCGTGGCCCTCCGGGGCGCGTGCGTCCTGCACGCCAGTGCTGTCGAACTTCCCGACGGACGTGCGCTGGCCGTCGTCGGGCCGTCGGGCGCCGGGAAGTCGACGATGGCGACGATGCTGGCGATCGCCGGGTGTCCGCTGGTCGCCGACGACGTTCTGGCCGTGGATCTGGGACCGGGCGCCCGACCCCTCGTCGCGAGCGGGATCCAGGCGGCCCGACTGAGGGAGTCCGCCTGGGGGTTGGCGGCCTGGTTCGAGGGAGCTTCCGCCGAGATGTCCACCGACGATCGCCTGGTGGTGTCGACCGGGAGTCGACCAGCAGGCACTTATGAGCTGGCGGAGATCTGGGTACCACAACCCGATCGAACTGCGGAGACCTTGGCGCGGACCCGGCTCGACCAGGTCGCGGCATTCAAGGAACTGATGCCGAACCTGCGAGTCCCATTGCAGGAACGTGCATACGACGCGAAGACATTCGCAGAGGTTGTGGAACTCGTCGCCAGAGTTCCCGTGTCGACGGTCAGCGTGCCGTGGGGACCACCGTGGTGCCGCGAGGCCCTCGCCAACCTGGGCGATGAAGTGCGAATGATCTGCGCTGGCGTTTGAGATCAACCGTGGTTGGTCACGTTCAGAGGGTCGAGTTATTCATGGCCATGTCTGTGTCGCCCATGGTTCCGATTCCGCCAAGTGTCATGTCGGCGATCGAGCCGAGATCTTGGATCGAAGGCGGCTCATATGGAGGCCGTTGAGAGTTGGTTTCCGTCACGTTGTTCACCTCCCTTTGGGGAGTATCGCACGGGTGTCCATTGGGCAGCACGGCGCGCAGCAACAGCCAGTGGGACCAGGTCGGTCACGACGTCGGGGGACTGCCTGACGGTGATGTCGAGGATCGCGGGATTGATGAGATCGGCAATCGACTCGGGGATTGGGCCTAGGTCAATCGGGACCGAGGCCGAGTCCGACGATTCCCCGCCGTCTTTCGAGACTCGATGAAGGTGGGTCGAAGGGACAAGGCCGTCGAACGCCCCTCGCAGGAGCTTCTTTGGGGGCCAGGCCAGATCCAGTGGATGCGAGCTGAACGCCAGCTCGATCGCCTCGCGTGAGTGGAAGGGCAACGACCTCCGCAAGAAACTCTCGGAACAGATCTCCCAGCTCTGCAGCAGCCATGCCGTGGATTGGGTCAGCTGCTGGATGAGATAGCCGCGGGGATGATCGAGCCGGCGAGCCCGGCTCAACGCCTCGCTCACGAACGTGTGGTATTCGTCCTGCAAGTCCTGGCGGATCCAGGTCGGGAGCTGTCGGCCGAACGCGAGACGCCGACTGTGGGGCAAGATGACCTGCTTCGACCAGCTTCTCACGGTCTGGATGCGGTGGAGTACGCCTGGTTTGGTGATCGTGCGGACGAGATCGCGAAACGCCAACGATGGCGCCCAAGCCATGTAGAGGTTGTTCCAGCCCCCGAACAACTCGTCGGCGTTCTCGCCGCCGGTCATCGTCGCAGCCTGCTGCGTGAGACCGCGACGCGCTCCGAGGATCAGCGTCGGGTTCATCATCGGTGTGCGCACCGCCGGGGACGAACGAAGGACGTCGACCCAGCTGTGTTCGTTGAGGTAATGCGGTACGTGTCCATCGACGGGAACCTGCTCCAGGAAGCTGTCGATGTAATGACTCGTTGACCCGCGCTCGGAGAAGCTCTGATCCGGAAGAACACTCACGGTCTCGACCTGGCGCCCGAGAAGTTGCTTGGCCAACGCCACGATGACGCTCGAATCGACCCCGCCACTGAACGTGGCGATGTTGGGCGACTTGGTGCTGAGGTCCCGATCCAGACTGCTGATCACGATGTCGCGCAGGGTCCGGGCGCGCTCGCCGGTGGTGCACGGCTTGCTGGCGGCCTCGATCTGGGCAGGATCCCAGTAGCTCATAGGCGCATCCGTCGAACCGAGCCGTAGTTCCAGGGAATGGGCCGGAGGCACGACCGACACGCCAGCCAGCGGCGTCCGGTTCCACGGGAATACCGAGCCCGTCCACGAAGTGATCATGGTGAGCTCGTCGATCGGGAGTTCCTCGTCAAGCACGTCCTCGAAGAGGCGCAGGCGGGTGGCCGCCATGACGAAGTCGCTCCTGCGGTGCGTGAACCAGTGGCTGATGCCGGCGCACGAACGCACGAGCTGCACGGTGTCGCCGTCGACGTGGGCAAAGGTGAAGTCGCCGGGGAGCTGGGCGATGGTCGAGGTCCGCTCGGTGAGCTTGACCACCCGGTCGGGTGCGTCGTCGCCGTACGCCTCCTCCATCCGGTCGCGTCCTTCGACGAAGGCCAGGCCGTGGCGGATGTACTGGTCGGAATCCGGTTCCGAACCGGGCAGCGGGAACGTCCCGACGACCCAGTGGGGTTCGCGCGTCCACACTGCCCCGCCCATCTCGCGCAGGCGGCGCTCGACGCCGGCTCGTGCGTTCGGGTTGCGGCTCCCGAACACCACGACCTGGGCGACCGGTCGTTCCCAGGTCACTCGATCAACGCACCCATCGTGCGCAGGGCGTCGAGGAAGGCCCGCACGTCGGCCGTCGCCGTCTCATCGTCGACGTCGAACGCGCCGGTCAGCGCGTTGACCAGGTCGTCTTCGGTGGCCGCCTGGTCGTCGCCGAGCATCTCCCACAGCAGGGTGCCCGACGGGTTGACCTGGAAGTAGCGGGACACGCCGAGATTGAGCACGAGGAGCTCGTCGTTCACGCGGCGGTAGACGACATCGGGTGACAACCTCATCTCGCGCCTCTCAGTCTCTCGCCTGGCGCCCATACGTGGCATGAGCATCACACAGCGTACCTGCATAGTCGCCGACGGGTCGAGTAGGCCGGGCTCCCCATCTTCGACCGCACGCGGGGCGATCCCGCCATCGGGCAACGACGTCCTAACGTTCGTGACGTGGCGGGTGATTGATGTCGAACGCGTTCGGCTCACGGTGTGACGAGGTGCTCGAGGATGCCAGGAACGGTGACGCCTACGCCTTCGAAGAGCTGTTCACCGAACTGCAGCCGCGGCTGTTGCGGTTCCTTCGGTCGCAGGAGCCCACCGTTGCCGACGATCTCGCCGCCGAGGTGTGGATGGCGATCGCCAAGGGGATCGCCCGGTTCGACGGTGACTGGTCCGACTTCCGGGCCTGGGCGTTCGCGATCGCCCGGCGGCGGCTGGCCGACCACCGCCGGACGGCCGTCCGACGCCGGACCGATGTCGTCGCAGCCGACGTGTTCGAGCTCCACCCGGCAGGTGACGAGACCGAGCAGGAGGTGCTCGACCGGCTGTCGGGCCAGCAGGCGGCCGATCTGGTCGCTTCGGTGCTCAACGGCGAGCAGGCCGAAGTGGTGCTGTTGCGCGTGCTGGGCGATCTCGACGTCGACCAGGTGGCGGCGATCATGCAGCGGTCGCCCAACTGGGTCCGGGTGACTCAGCACCGGGCGCTGCAGAAACTGGCCAGACGTCTCGGTCCGCGGAAGTCGGTAATGCGATGAGCGACTCGAACGATCTCCACGACGTGACACAACCGCCGATCTCCGACGAGTTCGCCGATCGGCTGCTCTCGGGGTCCCTCCCGATCGCCGTTGGCGACGATCCCGCCGATCTCGGCGCCGTGCTGATGGCGGCCCGGCAACCGGCCGAACCGGCCGAGCTGGCCGGGATGGCCGCCGCCGTGGCCGCCTTCCGGCATGCGGGAGTCACGTCAATCGAGACCGCTTCGAACGCAAGGACCCGCCCGATGTTCAAGAAGTTCCTCACCGCCAAAGCGCTCGCCACCGCCGGGGTCGTCACCGTGCTCTCGGCGGGTGCTGCCGCGGCCGCCGGCGTGGTACCCACCCCGTTCGGGCCGGCGAGGCCGTCGTTCGTCGCCTCACCCCACGAGGCCGGGGACGAGGCCGACGAGTCCGTGCCCACGACGCTCGCCATCGACCAGGTGACGACCGCTGCGGCCAAGCCCCCGGCCGATGCCGCCGACGATGCCGAAGGCGCCGAACCCTCCGCCGATGCCGGTGTCGATGCCACCAACGACGACGCCGACGATCGGGCGCCCGACGGCGCCGATACCCGAGGACCCGACGTCTCGGGTCCGGCCAAGTTCGGCCAGTGCACCGCCTTTGCGGCGCACGCCAAGCGTGAGGATCCGCCGGCCTCACCGCCGGCCTCACCGCCGACCTCGGCCGACGCCGATGCCGACGCCGACGCCGATGCTGATGCCGATGCCGACGCCGAAACCGATGTCGACGAGCCATCGTTCGCCGCATTGCGTGCCGCCGCCGCAGCCGCCGACCAGACGGTCGAGGAGTTCTGCGCCGACGCGACACCGGGACGTTCCGCCGACAACCCGTCGGTGACCGCGCCCGGACGTTCCGCCGACAACCCGTCGGTGACCGCGCCCGGACGTTCCGACGACAATCCGTCGGTGACCGCTCCTGGTCGGTCGGACGACAAGCCGGGTCGCTCGGACGACAATCCGTCGGTGACCGCTCTTGGTCGGTCGGATGATTTCCCGGGCTCGGATGACAATCCGTCGGTGACGGCTCCGGGTCGCTCCGACGACGACCCGCCCGTCAGCATCCCCCGCGTCGAACTTCCCACCGTCCCCGAGGACCCGGGTGGCGGCCACGGCGAGGTGCCGTCGCACCCCTGAGAACCCCGGGTGGCGCGCCCGGCCCGCGTCGGCGCGGGCGTAGGGTACCGACGTGGCAACCCGGCGAGCCCGCTCCGGCCGGCACACGGGCGGCGGGACCATCTCGACCGCCGTTCGCCAATCCTGGGCGCTGGTCCGCTCGTCGTCGGCCCGGCTGAGCTCGCTGCTCCTCGTCCTCCAGCTCGTGGCGGCGGTCGTGCTGGCCGTCGAGCTGTTGATGGCCGGCCTGGTCGTCAGCAGGCTGGTGAGCACCGACGGCTCGCTGTCGTTGCGCTCGACGATCCCGCTGGTCCTGGTGTTCGGCCTGGCGATCGCCGCCGGCGCCTCGTCGATGGTCGTCACCCGCGAGCTCCAGACGCTGCTCGGCGAGCGGGTGGTGCGCACCGCCCAGGGTCGCATCGTCGCCTCGGCCGTCGAGCTCACCCCGGCGTCGTTCGACGATCCGGCCGTCTACGACCGTATGGAACGCGCCAACCGTGCCGTAGCCGACAACGGCTGGGACATGGTCTGGGCGCTGACCACCCTGGCATCGTCGGTGGCCGGCATGGTCGCCTCGGTCGTCGTGCTCGTGTTGCTCGCCCCGCTGACGTTGCCGATCCTGTTCGTCGGTGCGCTGCCGATCGCCGTCGTCCAGCGGCGCAACAACCGCGAGAACTACGAGATGGCGTTCGGGCTGTCGACCAACGACCGTGAGCGCCAGTACCTGGCCGGCCTGCTGACATCACGGGACGCGGTCAAGGAGCTGCGCGTCTTCGGCGCCGATCGGGTGCTGCGCCGTCGGTTCGACGCCCTCTTCGACGAACGCCTCAGGCGCGTACGGCGGGCCGTGGGGAGCCGTCTGCGCCGCCAGGTGATCGGCAACCTGCTCTCGTCGGCGGGGGTCGTCTTCGTGCTCCTCGGCCTGACCTACCTGCTCGCCCGGGGCCGCCTGAGCGTCGGTGCGGCGGGTTCGACGGTGCTCGCCGTCCACCAGCTGCAGGGGCGCATCCACAGCTTCACCCTCGGGGTGTCGACGGTGCACCGGTCGGCGATGTTCATGGGGGACTTCGTCAGCTTCACGGCGCCGTCGGAGCGGCCCGTGGCCCCGGCGGCCCCGTCGCTCACCTCGCTCGAGGTGGCCGACGTGACGTTCCGCTACGCCGGGCAGTCGGCGCCCGCCCTGTGCGGCGTGTCGTTGGAGATCCCCGTCGGTGGGGTCGTCGCCATCGTCGGGGAGAACGGCTCGGGCAAGACGACACTCGCCAAGCTGCTCAGCGGCCTCTACGAGCCCGGGAGCGGTCGGGTGCTGTGGTCGGGGCAGCCGATCTCGGCGCTCGGGTACGGGGCGGTGTGGCCCCGCGTCTCGGTGCTCTTCCAGGATTTCGTCCGGTACCAGCTGAGCGCGGCCGAGAACATCGGCCTCGGCCAGCCCGAGCGGATCGACGACCGGGCGGCGATCGAGGAGGCGGCCCGGCGGACCGGCGCCCACGGATTGCTCGGCCGGTTGTCGAAGGGGTTCGATACCCGCCTGACCAGGCAGTTCGACGACGGGACCGACCTGTCGGGCGGCCAGTGGCAGAAGGTCGCGCTGACCAGGGCGACCTTCCGCGAGGCCGACCTGGTGATCCTCGACGAGCCGACCGCGGCGCTCGACCCGCAGGCCGAGGCCGACTTCTTCGCCCAGGCCCGCGAGCTGATGGCCGGCCGGACGCTGATCCTCATCTCCCACCGGATGGCCGGCGTGCGCAACGCCGACCTGATCGTCGTGATGCACGAGGGGCGGGTGGTCGAGCAGGGCACCCACGCCGGGCTGCTCGCCCTCGGGGGCCGCTATGCGGGGCTCGTCGCCCGCACCGAGGAAGTGATGCCGGTCAACCGCCCGTAGCCGTCGGGGTCGCATCGTCCCATCTTGTCGCGGTAACTCCGGTGCGGTCAGACGTCGATGTCGAGCACCATTGCTACGACCTCGCGGATCTGGGTGAGGATCACTCGCCCGACGTTGTGCCCGGTCTCGGCCACGACGCGCGTCAGGCTGATGATCGTGATGTTGTGGGCCTGGATCCATCCCCACTCGCTGGCGATGTCGGAGTCCGACTCGCGCTCCGTCGTCGTGCAGTTGACGACATGGATCGCTGCCATCCCACGGTCGAGCATGTGGTCGGAGGTGATCACCACGGCGGGCCGGATCGCCGCCGGAGTGCCGGGCAGCGGTTCCCCGAAATCGACCGTGACAACGTCACCGGCCTTCATACAACCTCGCCACCGTCGCAGCTCCGGCGTCCATCACCAGCTGGTCGTCGTCGGTGAGCCCGCGGGCGGCGAGCTGATCGGCCAGTCGCTCGGCACGACCCTGGCGGATCATCCGCCGTAGCAATCGATCGACAGTGAGACCGTGAGCCGCTGCCAGCTCGTTGAGGCCGTCGCGGGTCGACACCGCAACCCTGATCGACGTTGTAGCTCCGGTAGTCCGACTAGCCATACTGAACAGACTACCTTTCGTCGTCGTGAGTAGCGCGTCGGCCGTACTGCAATCGACGTCATCCGAATACAACCTCACGGGGCGGTGGCGACCGTGGTGGCTTCCCGCCGAAGGAGCATCACGGCCGCCGTCGTCACCAGGCTGGCCGCAATGACGATGGTGATCGCGGTCAGCACGCCGTGGATGCCGGGGTGGACGAGGGCGCCGGTGCGAGCCACGACGACGCCGCCGACGCACCCGATCGCCGCGATGACCTCCATCCGAGCCGGCGAGACGGCCGCTGACGGTTGCCCGAGCCGGCTCACTGCGGTGACCAGGAGGAACGGCCAGACGCCGAACAGCGCTCCGAGCAGCGCGGCCGGCCAGCCGGCCGTGCCGAACACCCCGGAGGAGACGAGCAGGAAGATCTCGGCCATGTGGACGGGCCAGGGCAGGGTGGTGCGGCTGAGCAGCTCCCAGGCGGCGAGCCCGAAGACCATCGCCAGCAGCCCGGGTTGGCGGCCGGTCTCGGGGATGCAGCTGTAGATCACCCCGGCCCAGGTGGCCACGAGCACGGCGGGGGCGCCCGGGCGGGGGAGCGCGCGGTGGACGACGGGCAGGACGAGGGCGACCACGGCGGCCGTGGCGACGATCAGGATCGGCGCCCACCCGAAATGGGTCCGACCAAGATGGGCGAACCGCCACTGCTGGCGGATGACGATCACCCCCGCGACGACGCCGACCAACAGCCGTTGCCGCGCCCCGGATCGCATGCTCCCAGTCTTGTCGCCCGGGCACCCCCCGTGTCGTCAGGCCGCGCTGCCCATCAGCTCGCTACGACCTATGCGCCATCTCGCGCCGGCTCCGCGCCCGATCCATCGCCGTGACCGTTCCTCCTGGCTCAACACTCCGGCGAACGGAGCGGTCTGTGTGAGGGGCACCGATTCGACGAGGACACGTTCGACATCGGTCGCGACGATCTCACGGTCCTTGGTGCGCTGACGATCGGCTTGTACGACGAATCCCGCTCGATCGTCGACGCGTTCCGGCTGCGACACCTCTACGGAGAGGATCTCGCGGTCGACGCGCTCCGCCGCTGGTTGGCGAGACGCGGCAACCAGCCAGCGGAGCTCCTCGACATCGCGCGCCATTTCCCCGTTTCCGAGCCGTCGCTGCGACGAGTCCTCCAGGTCCTGCTGTGACGACGCGCCCGACACGAGCGATTCCCGGCGGGCGGGCGTATCTCGATCTCCGCAAGGCGGCGTCTGCTGCCGGGCGGCCGACCGATGAGCTGATGCAGCTGTACGCGCTCGAAGGACTCCTCGACCGGTTGAGCGGCTCACCGCACGCCCGCCGATTCGTCCTCAAGGGCGGCGTGCTGCTGGCCGCGTTCGATGCACGGCGTCCGACGCGGGACATCGATCTAGCGCGGGATGGCGAACACCCGCTGGCGCGACTTTGTCGACATCGCGAGTCTCGCCCACCGCGACGTCGACGAAGGCGCGCTCGTCGAGTCGATCAGACGGGTCGCCGCGTTCCGGCAGGTTCCGATCCGGCCACTCCGGGAGGTCCTGGCCGGCGGCGAACCGCCACTGCCGGCGGAGGACGATCACCCCCGCAACGAGGCCGACCACCAGCGGCTTAAGGCTCCCCGGATCCCATCGTCCCAGTCTTGCGGTCTGGGAGCCTCCCGTGTTGTCAGGCCTCACCAGCGCCAGCCACGCCGAGCCGGGTCATCACCATCGCCTCGGGCCCATCGCGTCGATCGTTCCCCTCTCGATCAAGTCGACGATCGCTGACTCCGGGATGCGAACGTGTCGACCGAGCTTCACGTAGCGGACTCGCCGCTCGGCGATCAGCCGGTCGATCGCCGCCCACCGCCAACGCGACCAACTCACCCCGGAAGTCGTCGGCCTCGGCGAACGACCGGCAACCCCGGCCGACGCCGCCGCCTGGGACGAACTCAGCGCCACGTCGGGCTCACCCGGATCTGGCTCGACACCACCGACCGCCCCACCAGAAACCGGTCTCAACCCGCCGAAGTCGGGGCAGTGCTGTCGGGATGAGGGACCGGCCGCAGGTCGAGGTCGGCGATGTTGGCGAAGTCGTCGGGGTTCACCGTGTATAGCGGGAGACCCGTTGCAACGGCCACCGATGCGATCAACGCGTCATAGGCACGAGCCTTCGGCTTGCGGCCTGCCGCCCGAAGGCCGGCCGCCACCCGGCCGAACGCGCGGGCTGCGGCAGCGTCGAAGGGCAGCGGTTCGAAGTCGTGCTCGGCCTGCTGCACGTGGGCCTGGCGAGTGGCGCGCTCATCCTCGTCGGTGGCGACGAGCGGCCCGACGCTGAGTTCGGCGAGCGTGATCGTCGTGATCGTCGGTCGCGACGACAGCATCGCCGGGTCGGTGATCCGCGGCAGAAGGATGACCGTGTTCGTGTCGAGGATCCCGTCGGGGGTATCGCTCACAACGATGAATCCAGCGCTGAGTCGACGTCGTCACGGAAACGGCCGGGGTCGACCACAGGCAGATTGCGCCAACGGCCCAGCAGCGTTGCGGCATCCAGCGGACGAGGACGAAGGGGGCGAAGTTCGGCGACCTCGTGACCGTCGCGGGTCACCACGACTGTGTCCCCACCGAGGACACGATCGATCACATCGCCGCCATTGTTGCGCAACTCTCGGACAGTCACGGTCATCATGCCAGTCAATGTATCACGCGTGAGACACGAGAGCTGCGGACAAGACGTTTCGGAGCTGGCGGACGGGAATCGAACCCGAGAGCGTCCGTGCCCTCCCGTGCCGCCCTGTGGTGCGATGTCCCACTTGAGCAGGGCGAACGTCGGGTGCTCGTGATGCCTGGGGCCGCCACGTGGCACCTCGTGCCGCCGAGTTCCGCGATCGGCGCGGCGGCTGACCGGATCCTGCACGCATCAGGCGTCGGACGCTGCTTCACCACCCGCGTCGTCGCTGGACAGTTCGCCTGGAACTACAACCAGGACGCACTCGACTACGAACAACGCCTGCTTGCCGGCCGCTACGTGATCACCACCTCCTTCGGCTCGCCACGACGGGCCGCGACCACGTCGCCTCCGCTCGCTGGAAGACTGTTCGATCGTGCGCCGGCCGACCCCCAGACCGATCGACCGCGATCGGCCGTTGCTCGTCCATCTGACCACGGTCGACATGAGCCTCGAGCTGCTGCTCGGCCCACAGCTGCGGGCGTTCCGCGACGCCGGCTACGACGTGATCGGGGTCTCGGCGACCGGCCCGTACGTCGCCGGCCTCGAAGCCGACGGGATCCGCCATATCGCCCTCGAGCACGCCACCCGCTCGTTCTCGATCGGCGACGACCTCGGGGCGATGGTCGAGCTGATCAGGCTGTTCCGCCGGCTCCAGCCCGACATCGTCCACACCCACAACCCCAAGCCGGGGGTGTATGGGCGCATCGCCGCGAAGGTCGCCGGGGTGCCGGTGATCGTCAACACGGTCCACGGGTTGTTCGCCCAGCCGACCGATCGGTGGGCGAAGAAGGCCGTCGTCTACGGCCTCGAACGGCTCGCCTCGGTCTGCTCGCAGGCCGAGCTCGTCCAGAACCCCGAGGACGTGGCGACGCTGCGCAAGCTGCGGATCCCGTCGTCGAAGCTGCACCTGCTCGGCAACGGGGTCGATCTGACCCGGTTCCAACCGCACCTCGTGTCCGCCGAAGCCCGCGAGGCTGCCCGCCGGGAGATGGGCGCCGACGGTGACGGTGACGTGGTCGTCGGGTTCGTCGGGCGGATGGTCAACGAGAAGGGCATCCCCGAGCTGATCGACGCCGCCGAACGGGTGATGGAGCACCACCCCCGGGCCCGTTTCGCCCTGATCGGCCCGCACGACGGCACCCGGGCCGACGACGTCCCCGCCGCCCTGCTCGACCGGGCCCGGTCGCTCGGGGTCGCCGTGCTCGGGCACCGCGACGACGTCGTGCCGTACTACGCCGGGATGGACCTGTTCGTGCTGCCCAGCCATCGCGAGGGCTTCCCCCGCTCGGTGATGGAGGCAGCCGCGATGGGCGTGCCGACGGTGGCCACCGACATCCGCGGCTGCCGCCAGGCGGTGACGGCCGAGTCGGGCCTGCTCGTTCCGGTGCGTGACGCCCCGGCGCTGGCAGCTGCGCTGGACTCGCTGGTGGGTGATGACGACCGCCGGGCCGCACTGTCGATCGGGGCGCAGCGGTTGGCGGCAGAGCGCTTCGACGTGCAGCACCAGATCGACCTCAGCCTCGGCGTCTACCAGCGGGGCCTCGACCGAGTGGGCCTCGACCGGGCCGACCTTGGCCGTCGTGATCTCGACCGGGCCGGCCTCGAGCGGGCCAGGCCGACCGCGCCCGTAGACCATCAGGGGACCCGGGCATGATCCCCATGATCGACGTACCCGTGGTCGTCACCGGCGGAGCCGGCTTCATCGGCGCCAACCTGTGCCGCACGCTGCTGCAGCGGGGCGCACCCGAGGTGATCGTGCTCGACGACCTGTCGAGCGGGTTCCTCGCCAACCTCGACGGCCTCGATGTGCGCTTCGTCGAGGGGAGCATCCTCGATCGCCACCTGCTCGCCGAGGTCGTCCCGCAGGGCGCGGCGATCGTCCACCTGGCGGCGCGGCCGTCGGTGCCCCGCTCGGTGATTGACCCGATCCGCTCCCACGAGATGAACGCCACGGGCACGATCTACGTGCTCGAGGCGGCCCGGGCCGCTGGTGCCCGCCAAGTGATCGTCGCCAGTTCGTCGTCGGTGTACGGCGACAACGACGCGCCGTTCAAGCACGAGGACCTGCCTGTCGCCCCGCGCAGCCCGTACGGCGCGTCGAAGCTGGCCACCGAGTCGTACACGCTGGCCTACCAGCGCACCTACGGACTGGCGACGCTGGCCTTCCGCTTCTTCAACGTCTACGGGCCGCTGCAAGCGGCCGGGCATGCCTACGCCGCGGTGATCCCGGCATTCATCGACGCGGCGTTGACGGGCCAGCCGATGACCGTCCACGGCGACGGCCTGCAGAGCCGTGACTTCACCTTCGTCGACAGCGTGACCGACGCCATCGCCCGGGCGGTCGCCGGCGGCGTCTCCTACGACGGGCCGGTGAACCTGGCCTTCGGCACCTCGGCGACGCTGCTCGACGTGGTCGGGCTGCTGGAGGCCGAACTGGGCCGTCCGCTGCAACGGCGGCACATCGAGCCGCGCGCCGGGGACATCTACCGGTCCCGGGCCGCCGGCGAACGGCTGGCCTCGCTGCTCCCCGAGGTCACGCCGACCGAGCTGTCGGTCGGCGTCGCCCGCACGTTGGCGTGGGCCCGGTCGCAGGGCTCCCGCGCCGGCGTGGCGAGCTGACGCCCGGCCGATGAGGATCCTGCACGTCGTGCCCAGCCTCGGCTCGGGCGGCTCGGAACGGTCGCTCTACGAGAGCCTGGCGCGCTTCCCACCCGACATCGACTCACGCGTGCTCGTCTTCGGCCGGCGGGAGGGGGGTGTACACGACCTGGTCGAGAGACTCGGCGTTCCCGTCGTCGTGTGCCCGGGCTCCTATCTCGCCCGCCTGCGGGCGACGATCGCTCAGATCCGGCGGTGGCGCCCCGACCTCGTCCACACCTCTGTGCCCGAGGCCGACCTGGTGGGGCGGGTCGCCGGACGGCTGTGCCGGGTGCCGGTGCTCTCGACCCTGGTCAACACCTCGTACGACCCGCTGCGCAGGGCCGATCCCGCCGTGGGCAGATTGGCGCTCGCCGGGCATCGCCGCCTCGACCAGCTCACCTCGCGGATGTGCGTCGGGCACTTCCGGGCGGTCAGCGAGGCGGTGGCCGCCGATGCGGCCAGCGGCCTCGGCATTCCCCGTCGGCGCATCACGGTCATCCCGCGTGGTCGCAGTGGCGAGGCGTTGACGACGATCTCTCCCGACGAGCGGGCTGCCGTGCGTCGGGAGTTGGGCCTTCCGCCGGATGCCGTGGTCGTCGGCACCGTCGGGCGGATGGTGTACCAGAAGGCGCTCGACGTCCTCCTCGAGGGGTTCGCCGACGCGGTACGCGCCGCACCCGAAATCGATCTGCGGCTGGTGCACGCCGGGCCGGAAGGTCCCGAGACGCCGCGGATCCGGGCGCGCATCACCGAGCTCGGGCTGAATGGGCGGGTCGTCCTGCTCGGGTCGCGACCGGAGGCGGCGGCCACGGTGCTCCCGGCACTCGACGTGTTCGCCTTCCCCTCGCGGTACGAAGGCATGCCCGGAGCATTGATCGAGGCGCTCGGGCGCGGTCTGCCCGTCGTCGCCAGCGACATCGGCCCCAATCGGGAAGTCGCCGACGGTGTGGCCAGGTTCGTGCCGGTCAACGACGCCCGAGCTCTCGGCCGGGCGATCCTCGAGCTGGCCCGTGACCGCGACGCCGCGGCGACCCTCGGTGCGACCGGTCATCAGCGCGTCGCTGTTGGGTTCGACATGAACCATGTCGTCGAGCGGGAGGCGGCGCTGTACCGCAGCGCCGCCGGGGCCGAACCCGACTCCCCGGAGACGGACGACCTACGCAGCGGTATCACCCGTCGTCGGGTGACCTTGGTGATCTCGTCGACGGACCGCCGGGGGGCCGAGACCTTCACGTCGGAGTTGGCGGATGAGCTGGCCGGAGCGGGGTTCGAGGTTGCGTTCGTCGCCTTGGAGCCCGGTCGGCGTGAGCACCCGCTGCCGGCGATGGTGCTCGGACCGTCGAGATGGTCGTGGCGGACCTGGCGCGAGCTATACCGGCATGTGGCCCCCGGCGGGGTGACGGTGGCGGTGGGCGGTAATGCACTGATCCCATGCGCCGTGCTCGGCTTCGTCCGTCGCCGCGCCGTGGTCTACGGCGGCATCGGCGACCCGGCGGCGTGGGGGAGCGTGAGGCTGGCGACGATCCGCGTCGGTTGGCCGCTGCGTGCCTGCCGGCGTGTGTACGCGATCTATCCCGGGGCTGCCGAGTACCTCGTCGAGCGGTACCGCCTGCGCGCCGACCGAGTGGGGGTGATCACCAACGGGCGGAGTGCCGAACGCTTCCAACCGGCGTCGCCCGAGGTTCGCGTTGCGGCGAGAGCCACGCTCGGCCTCGACGACGACCACCGGTGGGTCGGCTTCGTCGGGGCGCTGAGCGAGGAGAAGCGCCCGCTGCTGGCCATCGAAGCGGTCGCCGCCGACAAGTCCCTGGGTCTGGTGGTCGCCGGAGACGGGCCGTTGCGAGCGCAGTGCGAGCAACTCGCCGACCGGACGGCGGCGGGCCGTGTGCGCTTCCTCGGCCAGGTCGACGATGCCCGGGCCGTGTATCGGGCGGTCGACGCTCTCGTCGTGCCGAGCCGTACCGAGGGCGTGCCGGGGGTGGCGATTGAGGCCGGCCTGAGCGGGCTGCCGGTAGTGGCCACACGGGTGGGCGGGGTCCCGTACGTGGTGGTCGACGGCGAGACCGGTCTGCTCGTCGTGGCCGGCGATCGGCCGGGCCTCACCGGCGCGTTGCTCGGGGCGATCGGCCGCCGCGACGAACTCGGGGCCGCGGCCAGGCGTCGGTGCGTCGAGTGCTTCTCGTCGGCGACGATCATGCGCGGTTGGATCGAGGAGGTGTCCCGCCTCGCCTAGACGAACTGTCCATCCGTGGCTTGGATGCCGAACCCGGGCCGACGTGCGCATCAGCGGTCAGCGCGGCCAGAGCGGGGCGCAGCCGAGCGCCGATTCGAGTGCCGCCGTGTCCGCCCAGAGGGATGTCTCCAACTCGGCGGGAATCTCGCAGCGCGAGGAGTCGAGCAGCCGTCGGTACTTCGGGTCGTCCCTGGTCAACATGCGCGAAGTGACTGCGCGGACCGGTGAGGGGATCCACTTAGGTCCATTGGTGATGCCCCTCTCGAAGAGCCAGAGCATCGGGCGGGTGAAGGACTTCTTGCTCTCGGTGACGTTCTGTTGCGGCAGGGGGACCGGGATCAGGCTCAGGTCGAGGAAGCGCAGGATGCCCTCCCACGCCGGTCCGTGGTTGAGGTCCTCGCTGCGGGCGACGTGGATCCGGTTCGACGGGAAGCGCGCCAGGTAGGGGGTCAGGGCGCGGTGGTAGCGGCTGCGGGCACCGTAGCGTTCGGGTTCGTCGCGCAGCAGCCGATCGAACGACCGGCGCTCCCGTCCGCGTTGCACCTGGTGGCGATACTCCGAGCGCATCCGCTCGATCGGGTGGCGGACCAGGAAGATCAGCCGGACGTTGGGCAGGACGGCGTTGATGCGCTCGGCGGCGATCGCGGCGAGCGCCGGGTCGGTGTAGCTGACGGAGGATTCGCCGACGAGCGTTGCCGGCCCGGAGCGGCTGAACTGAGAGAAGTACCAGTCGGTGCCGGTGGCCCACACCGAATCGTCGGAGAAGAAGTTCGGCTCCTGGATCTGCGGGACACCGACCTTGGGATGCATCTCGAGCCACCGTTGGGTCGAAGTTGTCGCCGCCTTCATCGCTCCGATGATGATGTACTCTGGACCATTGGCTGATCGGTTGACGAGCATCGACGAGGCGCCTCGCAGCGAATCGGTGAACCCCCACCAACCTGCCCGGTGAGGCTTCACAACCAGCGTGGGTCGGCATCTGACCCTAGTGGTAACCTGCACCCCGCGAACAGGCCGGCGGCGTAGGCCACATTGCCTGAATCGTCCCTGAGTGTGTTTGATGGTTCACCATGAGAGTTGCATTCGTCGGCGGCGAGAAGCACTACGATCGGCATCGCCGCGGGGAATTGGGCCTTTTGGCGCGGCCAGCGAGTGCCCGGCTAGTGCGAGGCTTCGGGAGCGGAACGTTCGGTACCCGGCGTGAGACCCGAAGGAGAGTGGCGTTGGACGGGAATCCCGGGAGCCCGTCGATGGCCAGCAGCACGCGACAGCACCCCTTGCGATGGCCGGCCCTCGACGGACTGCGCGGGTTGGCCATCGTCCTCGTGGTCGGGCTTCACATCGGGCTGCCACCCCTCAATCGTGGGGGGTTCCTGGGCGTCGAACTGTTCTTTGTCTTGAGTGGTTTCCTCATCACGTACCTGCTCCTATTCGAGTGGCGACAGGCGTCGGCAATCGCGCTGCCGAGGTTCTACCTCAGGCGATTCCTCCGGCTGGCACCCGCGCAGTTCGTCATGTGTCTCTCGATTCTTGGCGTCACACTGGCCCTGGGCGGGGCGTCAACGAAGCGCGCTGCCGAATTGGGTGCCTTCTCCTCACTGCTGTACTTTTCGAACTGGGTCAAGGCTTTCGGCTGGTGGAATCAGGGCCCATTCACGCACACCTGGTCACTGGCAATCGAGGAGCAGTATTATCTTCTGTGGCCCCTCGTGCTGGTGCTCTTCACTCGCCGCCGATCCCTCGACTGGATCCTTCGAGGAACCTTTATGCTGTGTTTGGCGACGTTCGCGGCCCGGACGGTCTTGTATCTGCAAGGTGCATGCAACACGAGTTATCCGGACGGACCAGCATGCCCGCGGCTGTACAACGGGTTGGATACTCGTGCGCCTGCCCTGCTCATCGGCTCGGTCTGTGGTGTGCTGGTGGCTAGTGGCCGATACTGGACGACACGCCGTGCAACTTCATGGGCGTATTTGGGTACGATCACGCTTCTTGGGTGCTCGGTCTCGTTCACCGAGACTGCACGGATGATCGGGTTCGGGCTGACGGCAGTGGACCTGATGATTGCCGGGACGCTCATGGCCATCGTCTCGGCGCGCCCGGATCAGTGGTTGATCAGAATTCTCTCGATGGGCGCTCTACGGGCGCTTGGTCGGGTGTCGTACGGACTGTACCTCTGGCACAAAGCCATTATTGTGCTCGTGAACGGTCCCGAACTCGGATGGTCGCGACCAGTGGAGATGCTCGTCGAAGGGGTGTTCTTCACGGTGTCGACGCTCCTTTCCTGGTACCTTCTCGAGCGACCCATCCTCCAGATGCGCGATCACCGAGTGACGGTAGTGATCGATGAACCGGACGCTGAATTGAAGGCCGCATGATCCGGATTCTTAATGGACGAAGTAGACGATCTAAGCCAAAGAAGCTTGCAGTCGTCACGCACGGCCGGCTCGGAAATCAGCTCTTCCAATTCGCAGCTCTACGCGCGATCGTATCTCGGTCGGAGCCGGTTCTGATCTACGACGGATTGGCGCGATCGGCCGATCTACAGCGAACCTTGGTGGACGGCGCCGTCCAGCTCATCGGCCCAGCAGCGGCGGCTCGGCTCGGTCGATTCCCGATCCCTGCGTCGCGTCATCGTGAGATCCCGGAGATGCTGGCTCGATGCTTAGACCAATCATCACCCTGGATCGCCCGTCGGCATACGTGGAACGAAGGCCTCTGGTACGGGCTCGAACCGATCCCGGTTGGGGGGCGGCCCAAGGTTGTGCGAGGTTACTTCCAAAACGAGGGGTACTTCGCGGCCGCCCGCGAGGCGGTAGGGGCATCGTTCAGGCCTCCGTCCGAGGCTGTTCTGCGGTCAAGGGATTCACTGGGCCGGCACCGGCTTCCCACCGTCGCCGTCGTTGTCCGCGCGGGTGCGGACTACGACCGTCTCGGCTGGACGCCGCCGCTTGCGTGGTACATGTCGGCGTTGGATGAGATGAGGGCCATGGTGGGTGACGCCCACGTCGTCGTCTTTTCGGACATCGCAGTCGCTCGGCAGGCCGTCTGCCTCCTCGCCTCCTCCCACGGTCCGGTCAGCGAGGCCCCAGGCCTGAGTGCGGTCGACCAGTTGAACCTGATCTCGCTGCTCGACCACGCGGTCGTCGCCCCGAGCAGTTTTGCCTGGTGGGGAGCATGGCTGGGGGATCATCGCACCGGCTACCTCGCTCACCGCCGAGTCATCGCCCCAACACCGTGGATCGATCCGCTTGCCCGTACCGTGCCTGATCGCTGGGTTTCGCTACGGCTGGACGCGACGAGCGCACCGATGCACCCGACACTGCGGGCACGGAGCGATGAGTCATGCTGACAACGGTCATCATCTGCACGTATCGGCGGCCGCATCTTCTCCCGCGAGCGATTCGAAGTGTTCTGGGTCAAACGTACCGGAATCTCGAGCTGATCGTCATCGATGACTGCTCGCAGGACGAGACTGCGAGTGTTGTGGCCCAATTCGCCGATCTTCGGGTCTCGTGCCATGTCAACGAATCAAACCTCGGCCTACCGGCCAGCCGGAACGCCGGGCTGAGACTTGCGAAGGGGGAATTGGTCGCGTTCCTCGATGATGACGATGAGTGGCTACCGGAGAAGCTGTCGTTGCAGGTGGCTTTGCTCGACGCAACTCCATCGGCCGGAGCGTGCTGGTCCTACCAGCGCTGGGTGCACGACGACGGCCGCGTTGTCGATCGTCGAATCCGGTTGAACGGTAGCATCCACGCGAAGCTCCTGATGCACGACATCGTGATGATGCAGCCGCTTCTTGTTCGGAAGGATGCACTAATCAGGATCGGTGGGTTTGATCCGAAGCTCCGCTGCTTCGAAGACTATGATATGTCTCTGCGGCTCTCGCAGATCTGTGAATTTGTCACCGTGGAAGAGACCCTCGTCGTAATGCATTCGACTCCATACTCGATGTCCAAGGACACGGCCGGCAGTCTCATGGCGTTGGAGTACCTGCTTGTCAAGCACGTTGAGATGACCAAGGGGCGGCCAGGTTCGCGCTGGTTCTGTCGGGCTGCAGGATACTCAGCTGCTCTTGGGTTGCAGGACAAGAAGAGGTTCTACGTGACCAAGTCATGGAGGTGCGCGCCTGTACACGTGCCTTCCTTGGTTCGGGTTCTCGTTCTGCTGGCCGGGGGGCCAGAGCTGCTGAAGTCTTTCGCTAGAATGCGGCTTCGCGCTGTCCGTCTCGGGCGAAACATACGAGTCGCAGTGTCTCGAAACCAGTCGTAAGGATGTGTCGATGAAATACAATGAGAAGTTCTTCGAGATGGAGGACTTGCATGCGCGTCGCGCCGCGCCCCGTGCCGTAAGATTTTTGAACGATCTGCTTGGCTGTTCACGGGTCGTAGACGTTGGGTGTGGGCGAGGTGCCTGGTCGCTGGAGTTCCGGAAGCTGGGGTGCGAGGTGACAGCCATTGACGGTTCTACGGGGGCGATGGGTGCGCTGACATCGGCTGGCTGCGAGTTCATCCAAACCGATCTGACGTCACCGAGCGGGGTCCCGACCGGGTTTGAACTTGCCCTGTGTCTGGAGGTCGCCGAGCACTTGCCCGTGTCTGCGGCCGCTGTGCTCGTCGATGTCCTTGCGCACTCGGCGCAGGCGGTGTTCTTCTCGGCGGCGATTCCAGGTCAGGGAGGAGCACACCACGTGAACGAGCAATGGCAGAGTTGGTGGGCGGCGCTCTTCGCCAAGCGGGGTCTGTACCCTTCGCTGTGCTTCCGGGACGCGTTCTGGAACGACCTTGAGGTGGCGTACTGGTACTCCCAGAATGGAGTGGTCTACGTCCCGATCGGGCATCCCATTCTGGTGTCCGATTGTGCGTCGGCGGTCTTCGATGTTGTGCACCCGCGTGCGTTCCGGGCCGCCGTGGCCCGGACCTCCTCGTCGCGAGTCGTGGCGCGTGAGTTGCCGGCGGGGCTCATCGCTGCGGCGAGACGTCGCCTCGGCGCCCCGAACATCGGAGAGAACCATGGCGCCTGACGTGGACCATTGCAGGGATGAGACCCGCGGCACGGGAGGGAGCGGCCCAGGGCGCTCCCTGGGTGTGGCACGGCGATGGCTGATCGGTATCGGGCTTCCCGACGCGCTCGGCCGACTAGGCTCCGGCTATCTCCCCGGTCGCCGTTACCGACACGATGTCCTGGCGGTGCTGTACGGGACCGACAAGTCGAGCCGCAACCACGGCTACTCCCAGCACTACGAGACGCACCTCGGCCCGCTGAGATACCGCAGGATGACCCTCCTGGAGATCGGGGTAGGTGGCGATGCCGATCCAGCCGCAGGCGGTGAGTCGCTGCGCGTGTGGAGGGACTTCTTCCCTCGCGCGCAGATCCACGGTGCCGACCTGTTCCGCAAGGTCTTGCCCAGGCTGGGTTCACGGGTGAAACTTCATCAGTGCGATCAGTCCGATCCTGGTGAGCTGGCGAGCCTGACCGGGCGAATGTCTCGTCCTCTGGTCATCGTGGACGACGGATCCCACGTGGGCGATCACGTGTGGACCTCGTTTCGGGCCCTCTTTCCATTCCTGTTGCCCGGGGGTTGGTACGTGATCGAAGACCTCCACACGTCATTCTTCGAGAGCTACGGAGGATCGCCTGCTCCTGGTGTCTCGACCCCGATCGGACTCGCACAGCAGGCCACCCTGTGGTCTCAGCGGTCCGACCCGTCCTTCGGTACGCACTTCCACTGGACACCGGACTTCGAGACGAACGACGTCGCAGAGGTGCACTGTTACCCTGGAATCGTCTTCATCAGGAAGTCGTGAAGTTGCACCGCGAGACACTGCCCAAAGCACGTGTGTCGGCCGATACGACGCGCCGGGCCGGGAGTGGGACGGCTGCCAGGCCGTTCCGTTCGCTGGCCCGCCTGGTCCCCGGTTACTCGGCCTGGACACCGTGCGTAGCGGCGTTGAGCGTCGTATCGAGTCTGGCCGAGGCCGGCGCCCTGATGATGGCAACGGGCCTGAGCGCATCGCTGCTCCTTCGGAACAACTCCATCTCCGCCCTGTACGTGACACTCCCGAACTCGGTGGCACTCGGGCTGGGAGTCTGCCTCGTCTTGATCAGAACGAGTATGGCGGTGCTCGCCTCGATGATCAGCGTACGGCTGGCGGCCCGAGCGCTGTGGGTCGTGCGGGGTCAGGTCCTACGTGCCCATTTTCAGGCACCAGCGAGCGCGCTGGCACTCGGAGCCGATGGGGGCGCTCCAGGAGCGAGTCGTGGGCTGGGGTGACCGGGTCGCAGCCGCGGTGGAGTCCTCGGTCAGCGTCGTCGCGTCCAGCTTCTCGTTCGTAGCCCTACTCGCGACGGCACTTCTCGTCAGCCCGGTTGCAGCGTCACTTATCCTCGTCATCGGCGGGCTCCTCACCCTGACAGTCCGGCCGATGACCCGTCGGGCCCGACGCGCCGCTCAACTATACGCCGCCCGCGCGTACGAGTACGCCGGGTCGATTGGTGAATGTGCGGCTGTCACTGACGACGTGGTCGCGTTCGGTGTGGTCGAGCGGTACCTGCACGGCACGGCTCGGCAGTCGGGTGACGTGGCCGATCTCTTCAAGCGAGCTCGGCTGTGGACGATGTCGGCGCCGCAGACGTACGTGTCGTTCGGTTACCTGGCCATCTTCGGCGCCCTGGGCATGGGACTGTCGACGAACCGTGGGGCGGTGTCGTCGTGGGGAGCGGTGCTCCTCCTCGTCATGCGTAGTCTGAGTGCCGGCCAGGGCATCCTCACATATCGAGCGCAGCTCCACGCTCACGCCCCGTTCGTCGAGAACGCCCTGGTAGCGACTCAGATTTCTCCAACACGAGACGTCAGAACGGCGGACTGGCAGCGGGCTCCGGTCCTGAGCTGCGAAGACGTGCATCACCGGTACGGCGATGGACCGTTCGTGCTCCGGTCAGTGAGTCTGGAGATCTACGCCGGCGAGGTCGTCGCGGTCGTCGGGCCGTCGGGAGCGGGGAAGAGCACGCTGGCGCAGATCTTGGCTGGCCGGCTCGTGCCCGAGCACGGACGGGTGCGTCTGTTCGGAGCAGACCCCGAGCTCCTCTCGCCGGGCGACCGTGCCAAGGCCCTGGCGTCCGTAACCCAGAGTCCGACGATGGTCCGTGGGACCATCGTCGAGAACGTCTCGTTCTTTCGGGAGATCGAACAGCGCGACGTGGCGACTGCGCTGGAGTCTGTGGCCCTTCTTGACGAAGTTCAAGACGCCGACGGGATCCACGGTGCCGAGCTCGATCCGTCGACCGGCGGGCTGTCCGGTGGGCAGAAGCAGCGGCTGGCGTTGGCCCGCGCCCTCGTCGGGCGCCCTCGAGTCGTCGTTCTGGACGAGCCGACCAGCGCCCTCGACGGGCGGACCGAGGCGGTTGTCCTCGACGCGATCGAAGCGCTCAGAACGACCGGGGCCGTGGTGATGCTGACGCATCATCCTCGGGCGATCTCCATTGCCGATCGGGTCGTCGTCGTCGAGGCGGGGCGTGTCACGTGTGTCGGGACGCCCGCCCAGGTCGCAACCGAGTCGGCCTTCTTTCGATCGATGATGGCCCATGCCGCGTCGTAGCCGCCGAGCTGCCGAGAGCAGTGCCGTGCGTACCACAGTTCTGGTCCTGAGCTGGCGTCTCTTTCGGACCGGTGGGATTCCTCTCTTGACCCAACAGATCGTTCGCGACCTCGACCCTCAGAAGTTCGACGTTCACCTGTGCCTCGTCCGGGGGACGGAGCCGTCGGGAGTGGGACTCGCCAACGGCGTACAGATCCACTCTTTGGGTCTTCCAGAACCCCATCGCATCGTCGCGAGTCCGTGGGTGCTTCTGCGGATGATCCGAGTGGTCAGTCGAGTACGCCCGGACTCGTATTTGGCCTTCTCTGGCTATCCGGTTCTGAGCCTCGTCTGCACGCCTTGGCTGGGCAGGTCGCTCAGGGTCCTCGAAGTCAACGATCCTCCTCAATCACGTCGGATCGGTCGGCTGAACGCCGCTCTCGAGGGCGTGCTCATCAAACGGTTCGGCTTCACAGTTCTGTCCCATACCGAGACTGTCGCCACGCTCGTCGCTGACTGGTACGGGTTGACCCGACAGGCGGTTCGCACCTTCCCGCTCGGAATAGATCTCGAAGCCGAGCCGAGCGATGAAGAGCGCCTCGCCGCCCGAACAGCCCTGGGTGTCGATCCTTCTCGGCCGGTCGTGGTGTACGTCGCCCGTCTGGTCGCATCGAAACGCGTGGATGACTTCCTCGATGTGGCCGCTCGCGTCCTCGCTGGGGCCCCGGGTTGTCTGTTCCTGATCGCGGGAGATGGGAGTGATCGGGACCGTCTGGAACGTACTCGTGACCGGATGGGGCTGGACGGTGCGGTGAGATTCCTGGGCAGGGTCCCGGATGTGAGAGTGGTCCTTGCCGCCGGAGATGTCTTCCTTTCGACGTCGGAGTTCGAAGGCTTCGGGCTTGGAGTGGTCGAGGCGATGGCGGCGGGCCTCCCCGTCGTCGCTGTCGAGTCCGGTGGCCTCTCGGACGTTCTCGCGGCAGGTGGTGGACTCCTTCGGAGGGCTGACGACAAGGACGGGCTGGCCGAGGCAACGGTCGAGTTGCTTCTTGATCGAGATGCTCGGCAGACGCAGGCAGCCCGCGGTCGGCGCCGTGCCGTTCAGCACTATGGTGCACCGGCCCAGGCGGCCGATTACGCGAAGCTGCTGTCGGAGTCTCCTGCCGCGGGGCTCTTCCGCGGCGGTCGGAGTGGCGTAAGCATGTTGAGAGGCACCCAGTGAATGAGTTGCGCGACGAACAAGGCGCGCACGGGGAACCTTCGGTCGCGGATCTCGCCGAGCGGCATCGAAAGGTCATCCGCAGCATCGAGTTAGGCCTTGCTGCGCGTCGCCTTCCGGGCGCTGGCACGATCCTTGAGGTCGGCGCTGGTGACGGCAGCATCTCGAACCAGCTTCAGTCGATGGGGTATCTCGTCCGTTCGATCGATCTGGCCGATGGGCCGTACGCAGGGAAAGAGCAGCGTGATGTCGCCTACTTCGACGGTCGCCGCATCGACCATCCCGACTCATCCGTGGATGCGATTGTCTCATTTCATGTTCTCGAACACGTCCAGGATCTTCACCACTTGTCGGATGAGATGGCCCGAGTATTGGTGGGTGGAACTGGTGTCGCTGTCCATGTGATTCCCTCGTCAACGTGGCGGCTCTGGACCTTGATCACGCGGTATCCCCTGCCGTTGATGACCCGCCTCTCGAGGAATCGCCGCCCGAAGCCGACCCCGTCGTCCAACTTCCGGCCCGGCGCCCAAGGTGGAGCAACGATCCTGAAGTACCTGCTGCCGTCGCGCCACGGCGCCCGCGGCAATGGAATGACCGAGGTGTGGCATTTTTCAACACCCGCATGGAGGCGACGATTCAAAGCTTGCGACTGGACGGTCGTGAGCATCAGCTCCAGCCGTATATTCTACTCCGGTACGCACCTGTTTGGCAATCACTTGAGCGAGACGCCCCGGCGCCTTCTGAGCCGGATCCTCGGTTCATCCTCCCGCATCTGGGTCGTGCGCCCCGCAGGTGAGAATGGACTGAAATCGCGCGGAGATCGGAGTCCTCAATGATTACTGAAGTCGGTTCAACCCCACATCGACGAAGGCGGCCAAGATGAGCCTGAAGGATTCAGTACGCCGAGTGATCCCACCTTCGATCTGGGAACGAGCGCGAGCTCGACGGGTCCGGCGGAACGTGGCGAGCTATGAACCGAGATGGGTCCGTCATCGATTCGGAACGATCGACCTCGATGTCCTCCTGGCGGACCACATGGGTGAGCTGTGGTACGACGTCGATTGGGAGGAACCTCGGGAGTTCTCACTGCTGAGGTCGTCTCGCCTGGTTCCCGAATCGACGGTCTTCGACTGCGGTGCTCACTATGGGGTCGTCGCAGCGTTGCTCGCTCATGAGGTGCCAGGAGGCCGAGTCATCGCAATCGAAGGGCTCGCTCACAACGCGGGTGTCGCGAGTCGGATCGTGGAGCGGAATGCCCTCGCCAACGTGGAGATCGTCCACGCGGCCGTGTCGTCCCAGCCAGGCGAGGTCCGCTTCTCGGAGCAACTGAACGGCTCGATCGCCGCGGCCTGGAACGGCAGTCGTCGGAGCGATCACGGTCGATGATCTCGCAGAGCGGTTCGGCCTTCCCGATGTGATCTACATCGATGTCGAGGGCTATGAGATGGAAGTGCTGAAAGGCTCCCGGGTGAGTCTCTCGAGCCGGCCCGACTTGATGATCGAAGTTCACGTCGGTTGTGGGTTGGAAGCCGCCGGGAGCACAGCCGATGATGTCGTTGAATTTGTTCAGGGCCTTGGATATGCCGTCTGGATACACAATGACACCGGAAGCCCGACTCCGAGACTGCTGGACGAGTGTGCCGATCTGCTCGGTGGGCGCTTCTTCCTCACCGCGGTGGCTAT
>CAWHEG010000027.1:0-73288 GCA_963828405.1 uncultured Actinomycetes bacterium
ACCCTAGACCTAGCGAGCTGGGTGCGACCTGGCTGTTGTGCCTACGGCATCCAACGAACGCGCGGGTGCTCTGCCGAGGAGTGAACGACGGCGGGATCGGGTACGGTGAGGAGAGGTTCATCGTCAGTTGCGCCGTAGCGGGAGTCGGTCTGTCGAGTCAGATCAGACCAGGCAAGTAGAAGAGACCAGGCAAGAGAAAACATCACACGATCCGCCTGTGGACACCACCACCCACAAGTAAGTTCGGTCGGAGGTCGGCAGGGGCCCACGCACCCAGGTGGATCGGCTACGGTCAAGCGCTTGTTTAGGCGCATGCACGGCAAGACGCTCAGGGCCCATGGGTTCGGAGATCGCACGTACAGTAGCGAGAGGCGGGAGATGCATCGATCGGGTTCTACCTCGGGAACGGGTTCAGTGGCATGAGACATCAGAGCGGACGCACGGTGCCTTCATTCGATCAGCTTACGTTCGGCAAGTCTGGAGCGGAGAACGAGGGACTCTCGGACCCTGCGCTATTGATTGATGGATTCTTTGACGCGCAAGATGGAGCGAAGCGAATCCTTCAAGGTGACGATTTCCTCGTGCTTGGATACAAGGGGTCGGGTAAGTCGGCGATCGCTCAGCACCTGAGTCTTCTTGCTAATTCTGATTCTTCGCTCTTCGTCAAGACCGTCTATCTATCCGACGTTCCCTACGAGGAATTCGCCCGGATTGAAATTGAAGGAGTCGATGCGTCTGCCCGATTTCCGGCCATATGGACGTGGATTCTTCAACTTTATCTACTGGAGTCGCTAGCTTCCGATCCTGGCTATGAGAAGTCTGCGACCAAGGACTTCCGAAGCCTAGTCTCGCGACTTAGAAAGGCTGGATTTATTCCGTCGACTACCGTACCTATTCAGTTTGGCAAGACGAAACTTACGTCCTTCAGTTTCGGTGTCAAAGGCCTTGCGACGGCGAGTGTGAGTGACAAAGACGCCCCAAGAAACTTTACGTTGGGCCCGGTTGTGGAGCGGATTCATTCAATAGTTCTCAGTTCATCGTCGCCGAGTGATCATTTACTAGTGATTGACGGGCTCGATGACGTACTACTGGGAGATCAGTCGCAAGCCCAAGCACTAGCCTCGCTTGTTCTGGCCGTAGCGCGGATGAATCGACGATTTAGTGCTGCGGCAGCGCCATGCAAAGTTGTGCTTCTATGCCGAACAGACATCTTCGACAGTCTCCCACTCCCGAACAGCAACAAACTACGCCAAGATTCAGCAATTGTGCTTGATTGGTATCAGGATGCGAGAATGCCTGAGCGCAGTGACCTCGTACGGATGGTGAATGTGAAGGCGACGGTGCACATACGAGAGGCCGAGATTCGTGACGTCTTCCGAGAGTATCTTCCCGAAGAGTACAGAGGCAGAAAGATCATTCCTGCGCTCCTAGACCTGACCAGACATACACCCCGAGATATCCTGTGCTTGCTGAGATACATTCAGGAAGCTGCGCCATTTCAGCGGCAGGTATCTCAAGCGAGTATCGCTCAAGCGGCGAAAAACTACTCGATCAACTACTTTCTTCCGGAAATAAAGAATGAGCTCCAGGGATTCTTAACGCAGCTGCAGGTGACGAGAGGTATGGAACTCCTCACTGCGTTCGGGCGAGGCGAATTTTTCGTCGCTGATGTGCGGCACAATGCTCAAAATGATCGTCGATTTGCCGACTTTGACATCGAGTCGCTGCTTGAGCGTCTGTTTGAATGTAGCGCCATTGGCAATGTTCGGCCAATAGATGGAGGACGGCGATTCTTCACGTTCAAATATAGAAACCAAAGCGCTTCAATCAACATGGGGGAGAAGGTGCGCGTCCACCAAGGCCTCTGGAGAGGTCTTGGACTCTCATGGGATCGAACCAATCTAGACGACTAGCCAGCTCCTGGGATCATTTGGTCTGACGAGCTTTCGGCTGCTAGAGGGAAGCTGCCAGGGTATCGGTTCGCCAGCTTATCGCGCAATCGTGCGATGGCGAGGTTTGCTAGGAGACGACAACTGTCTGGCGATCCTCATGCGGTGTTTCCCCCTCACTCCATCTGAGATGGACAGTCCACTCGTTTGATACTCCGATGTGCATGGCTACTCTAAATAGAGCAAAGTCACCTGAGCTAATCGATTCAACGCGAGTCGACGACAATACCTCCGGAGCCACACCGTAGTCGCTCGACTCGATCAAGATCTGCACATCCCGTGCAGCGTCCGGCCCGCGATTGCTTACCCGAATGTAATCTGCACCACGTTTGCCCGGTTCGTTATCGAACGTTACCTTCAGGTCTGCCCCCAGGCGCCGAATCGGCGTCCCTTCAGCGTTTGATTTATCGACTGCTCGTAGGAGGCGCAGATCGTGTTCCAACGCCGTCCGGACCTTGGAAGCGAGATCCTGAAACGACGAGTATGATCCGAGCAAGCCACCCTCCTGAAGCCGCTCTCTATAGGCGGCCAATCGGGAGAGTTCGGTTGGATCTATCTGGCATCGGTCAATTGCCATGCCAGAGAAGTAGACGTGAACTCTAGCTCCCCGGTCTCTGGCCCGCTCGATCTCCTCCGCGGTACCCGACTGTGCTCGATCGGTCGTGACGCCGAGGCGCGAATGAAACAACGCGACAACGACATCGGATTGATCGACGAGCTGGTGGTTGATGACGCTCTGGCCATCGCCTTCCATCTCCGGAATAGCATCCGTCTCCCACCTCAACGGGAGAAACACGACGCTCTCGGATCGGGAGCGGTCCTGGTTCCACTTCGCGAGAACAGCCTCCACGCAGTCTCGGCCATCGAGCGTGTCTCCTGGTGACGCTATCATGACGTTGAAGACTTCAGCTGTGAACCCCACCATCGTTGAGCATAACAGTGTGTCACTTCGCGACCGAATTGTGGTCAACTTTGGACGGCCGGGCGTCCCTGCCTTCAACGGGTCGGTGAGCCGTTTGGGGCGGGCCGACGACCCACTGGAGATCGTCCAATCCCGCATGACTACCTGTGAAGGCAGTCTGCCCGACGACCATGGAATGCTAGTGGCGGCTACCAGAACGATGCGGAGTGGTGCGAGTAGGTGGCGAAGGGGACAACCCGCTGAGGTGGACTTCGCGCACCCAACCAGGCGAATTGCTCAGTAGCCACTCAGATTGACCACGGAGTCGATCGCGGCGTACCGCGACGCGTCGAAGAACACGCTTCAGGATCGGAGTTTGCCCGCACGGGTGATAGTGCGACCCAAGATAGGTGGGCAGCTTGTTGTCGACGGCGATGTACCATCCTCCTCTCGGGCTCAATCTCCTGCTTCCCGTCGGTGGGCAGGGCCATCAGTGTTGACCGAGACACGTTCGTCCCGCTGGCGGACGCCTGCCGTAACGAGGCGCGGCGTGCTGCCCTTTGCAGCACTGGCGCGGACGGCTTCACCGGAGCAGCGCCGACGCCAGTCCGGCCTACGCCGGCTTTGCCCAGACGTGGGCGCCACCCCAGTCGATCGCCACGACCGGCTCGTCACCGATGACCCAGGCGTCGTGGCCGGATTCGAGCCAGCTCACCTCTCCTGGTCCGACCTCGAACTCGGCGCCGCCGGCCATCTGCACGCCGATCCGCCCCGAGATGCTGTATTGGAAGTGGGGTGCCTCGCACAGTTCGGTGTTGACGAGCGGCTTCACATGCTCGCTCCAACGCCAACCCGGTTGCAGGGTCATCCGCATCACCTGGCCGCCCCCGATCGTGATGATCTCCGCTCGACCGAGCGGCATGTCGCGTACCTCATCAGGAGCATCGAAGCTCATGTGCTCTGCATTGGCCATCGTGGACCTCCTCGTGGCTGAAACCTCCATTGACGCGCCGCCCGCCCCGGATGTCAAGGAATCGACGCAGCGACGCAGAGGATCTGATCTCGCATGAGCGCCGCGTCGAACAGCGTCTCGGCTCGGTGACGGGCGGCTGCCCCGAGCCGCTCACGCAAGGCCGGGTCGGTGCACAGGCGTTCCACGGCGAGCGCCAGCCCCGCCGGGTCTTCGGGCTCGACGAGCAGCCCGGCGTCGCCGAGTTGGTCGGGGATGCCCCCCACTCGCGTGCCGACGACGGCCTTGCCCAGGGCCATCGCCTCGAGCGTGACCAGCGGGAACGGGTCCTGCCGGCTCGGCACGACCACGATGTCGGCGGCCGAGATCCACGAGAGCGGGTCGGTTCGCTCACCGACGAACCTCACCGCCTCGCTCCGATCGACTGGCGGCAGCGATTTCACCGAGCCGACCCAGGTGAACGTCACATCGAGGTCGGGCGAGTTACGCCCGAGGATCCTCGCCGCCTCGACGAGGATGTCGGCGCCCTTACGGTGATCGGCGGTCCCGCAGGCCACGACGTTGAGGCCGGCGGGCAGCAGACCGGCCTGGCGTTCGGCGGGCAGCCCGGCAAGGTTGGGGCGGCTGAGGACCACGTGGATCCCGGTCTGGTCGACCGGGCAATGGGCGGCCACGGCGGCGGCGACGGGCTCGGAGCAGGCGACGACCGTGAGCCGGTCGTCGGCCCAGTCGATCGGGTACCGGGCGAGCGAGTCGACGAGCAGCGGGCCGAGTTCGTGGAGGTGCAGGACGACGGGGATGCCCAGCTCGAGCGCGACCGGCACGTAGCAGGCCGAGAGCGCGGTGTTGGCCCACACCAGATCGGGGCGGGCGGCCCTGAGCACGCGTCGTGCGGCCCAGCCCTCCAGCGAGATCGCCATCCGGCGGGTACGCCGGAACCGCCGCAGCACGACCCGAACCCGTGAGCAGGGCTCCGAGCGGGTGTGGCCGGCCTGGCCGCTCAGCTCGGCCTCGAGTGGGCCACCCCAGCGGTTCACCAGGGTGGTCTCGGCGCCCGAGTCACGAAACGCCCGCAGCACCTCGACGGCGACCTTCGGCGCGCCGGTCATCGACGCCTCGTGCGACACCACGAGAACCCGCCGGGCGGCGTGAGGCCGTCCCGACATCGTCATCGGGTGAACGTGAGGTGGGTGACACCGCTGGGCGTCGTGACTGCCTCCACGTCGTACTGCTGCTCCAACGCCTCCAGGCCGTCCCACAGCCGAACACCGCGGCCGAGCAGGATGGGCACCTGCACGACGTGCAGGTGGTCGACGAGACCGGCGGCGAGGAAGGCGCGCATCATCGTCGGGCCGCCGCCGATGCGGACGTCCTGACCGGCGGCCGCGTCCCGCGCCACCTCGAGGGCAGCCGCCGGCGCGGCGTCGAGGAAGTGGAACGTCGTGCCACCCTCCATCTCCAGCGACGGGCGCGCACGGTGGGTCAGGACGTAGGTCGGCGTGTGGAACGGCGGGTTGTCACCCCACCACCCGCGCCACTCCGGGTCGTCCTGCCAGCCCGGAGGGCCGAACTTGCCGGCGCCCATGATCTCCGCACCGATCCCGGGTCCGTGCCGATCGGCCAGCGCGTGATCGACACCCTCGGTGCCGCCCGGCGTGCCGAGGACTTCGCGGTGGGCGAAGCGAGTGGCCAGCAGCCACTCGTGGAGCCGGTGCCCGGCGTGGCCGAACGGCGTGTCGAGGGCCTGCCCCTCGCCGGTGGCGAACCCGTCGAGCGAGATCGAGAAGTTGTGGATGCGGACGCGCGACATGGCGGCTCCCTCGGGTGGTGGTGGTTGGTCGGACTGGGGCGCCTCGTGCGACGCCACGAGCACCCACCGGGCGACCATACTTCGAGTATGTCAGCGGTGGTGCGGGCGTCGATCGACGCATCCCTCGGTGTTGCATGACACCTACCCTGACAGTTTCGCGATACGATATGTTTGTGGTGGAGATCTACCGGTCGGCTCACAAACATGGGGTCAGTGACCGCGACATCGAACACGCCGTCACCTATGCGATGGTCGCGGCGGAAGATGACGATGGCAAGGTCCTGTATTTGGGTGCCGCGAGATAGGAGGCACCGATGACTGACAAGAAGTCCTACGGACGAACCAAGGCGGGGGTCGAACTCACCGACGACGTACTCGACCGCTTGGCTCACGAGGCCGAAGCAGGTCTCGATCTGGCCGTGCTTCGGCGTCGCCCGGGCCGGCCCTTGATGGGGTCAGGACCCGCCGACACCCTGCCGGTGCGGCTCGATCCCGAGCTTCGCCGGGCCGTCGACGAACGCGCCGCTGTCGATCACACCACCGCCTCGGACGTCGTGCGCGAAGCGCTACGCCACTACCTCAAGGCCGGCTGAACGCCGCCTCGGCTGCCGCAGCCTGCAGGACCCCGCCGAGGGTGAGCCCGCGGGTACCGGTCGAGCGATGGTGCGGGGCCGGACCGTCGCCGTGCTCAAGAGCTGGGGAGTACGGCCCACGACATCACCGCCCCGACGGTCGACTGCCCTACCGGGTGGACCGACGACTGACCAGAAGTCCTACGGACGAACCAAGGCGGGGGTCGATCTCCGGCGAGCATGTTCGAGTCAACAACCGAGGGCGAACCGCAAGGCGTCGCAGAGTTCGAGAACCCGATGCGGGCCGATCACCGTCACGAGTTCGGTCAGATTCGCCTTCGGAATGGTTGCCAAGTTGTCGAAGCTTGCCGCACACGACGTCGCCATACCATCCTCCGGCTCCAATCTGATCTCGGAGCGTAGACCTCGTACGGTGCGGGTGATCGGGGCCACGACGACCTTGCCCAAGACCTGGATCGTCTCGGGTCGCGTCAAGACGAGCATCGGCCGACGGCCGGTTTGACCTTCCACTTCGGCCCACCAGATCTCGCCCCGCGACGGAGTCACCACGGCTCCTCGGCGATCAGACGGCGCAGAACCTCCTCGCCTTCGGCGAGTTCTCTCGGGCTCTGGGGTAGCTCGGTGTACGACTCGATGACCTGTCGGACGTCTCTGGCCGTTCGTCGGTCCTCGAGAAAATGCACGACTGCATACCGAGCCGCCTCGGCCCGGTTGGCGAATTCACCGTCCCTGACCAGTTCGTCCAGACCGGCAATGCACTCCTCAGGAACCCGTAGTGCTAGTTGTGTCAGCATGCTCTACAGCATACACGAGAGAATCTCACAGAGCATCCGGGAGCTAATGCGGGGATACGGTAGCCGGCACGCTGAGCTTCGGAATCCGGATCGACTGGTACGATATGCGGTACCACTCAGGGAGGATCGTATGGCCATCACCGCGAGCGAAGCCCGCAAGAACCTGTTCCCGTTGATCCAACAGGTCAACGACGACCACACCCCGATCGAGATCACCTCCAAACGCGGCGATGCGGTGCTGATCGCCATCGACGACTACCGAGCACTCGAAGAGACCGCCTATCTCCTGCGTTCGCCGGCCAACCTTCGTCGTCTCGTCGAAAGCCTCGATCAGGCACGCTCGGGCTCCGGACTGGAGCACGAACTCGATCGATGAGGTTCGTGTTCACCCCGCACGGATGGGAGGACTACACGTTCTGGCAGTCGACCGATCGCTCCACGCTCAAGCGCATCAACCGGCTGCTCGACGACATCGCCCGTGATCCGTTCACCGGGATCGGCAAGCCCGAGCAACTGCGCCATGCGCTCGCCGGCGCATGGTCGCGACGCATCGACGAGGAACACCGACTTGTCTATCTCGTCGAGGGCAACGACATCGTGATCCTGCAGGCCCGGTACCACTACGGCTGACATTCTCGTGCGACACCACGAGAACCGGCCGGGCGACCATACTTCGAGTATGTCAGCGGTGGTCGGGGGCCGAACCGTCGCCGTGCTCAAGAGCGGGGAGTACGGCCCGCGACATCACCGCCCCGACGGTCGACTGCCCTACCGGGTGGACCTGTTGGCCGGGTGCGGGTGGGAGCCCACCTGGACCGATCGCCATCTCGGTGGGTTCTGGGCCCGTCGGCGGGTCGCCGCGGTGGTCCAACGGCTCGAACGCCTCGGCGTCCCGTTCCTGCAGACGGTGCTGCTCGTCCCTGCGATCCGCCGGGCGAGCGGTGTCGTGGCGATCTTCGAGAGCGAGGGCCACTGCTTCGCCGCCCTTCGCCGCGTCGGCCTGTTCCGTCGGAAGCGGTTCGTGATCGTCGCCTGCTGGCTCGCCGAACTGGCGACGACGATGTCGCCCCGACGCCTGGGCGTGTACCGCTGGCTGTACCGCGGCGTCGACCATGTCGTGGTGTTCTCGGAGAACCAGCGCCGCATCCTCGTCGACCGGGTCGGCATCGACGATCGGCGCATCGCCGTCGCCCGGTTCGGGATCGATCTCGACGAGTGGGCCGACCTGCCGACCGGCGACGGTGGGACGGTGCTCGCCGTGGGTCGCGACGAGGGCCGCGACTGGCCGACGTTGCTCGCTGCCGTGACGGGGACCGGCTGGCCGGTCGTCGTGGCTTCACGCCCACGCTCGATCGACGACCTCGAGCTCCCCGCCGAGGTCGACTTCCAGCGGCTACCTCCCCCGTGAGGAGTACCGATCGCTGCTCGCCGCAGCCTCCGTGGTCGCCGTGATCAGCCGCGACCTCGCCTACCCGACCGGCCAGACCGTGCTGCTCGAGGCGATGGCGCTCGGCAAGGCGTGCGTCGTCACCCACAGCGAGGCGATGGCCGACTACATCACCGAGGCCGTGGTTCCCGTGGACGTCGGCGACGCCGCCGCGGTACGAACGGCGATCCAGGAGCTGCTCGACGACCCCGAACGCCGCCGGCGGCTGGGCGGGCTGGCCAGGGAGATCGCCCACGAACGGTTTGGCGCCGAGCACATGTGGCGCACCGTCGCCGACTGCCTCGGCGACCACGGCGAACCGTTCCTGTGGCGAGTCATCGTGGAGGAGCTGACCGAGGCTCGCTCGCAGGGTAAGAGTTTGGGGAGAACAGTCGGATTTCCCCCCGGAGGACCGACGATCGGTGTTGAGTGGCACCATGAAGCAGTGGGCGTTTCGTCGTCATTCCTCCACGTTCGTGAAGGGGGTGTTCTCCGCCGGGGCGGTGTTGATCGCTGCGAGTTGCGGTGCAGCCGCCAACTCTTCGTCGAACGCCGACATCGCAACCCTCGACACCGGTGGAGCGTCAGGTGCGGCGACCACCACCACGGTCGTCGTCGATCAGCAGGAGGCGGTGCTGTCGTTCGCCACGTGCATGCGCGACAACGGGATCGCGATGGACGATCCGACGTTCGACGCGAGCGGCAACGTCGACGGCGGCCTGTTCCCGCGACCCGCCGCCGGTGACACCGCGTCGTCGTTGCCGTTCGACCCTCGCTCCGATGAGTTCCGTACGGCGATGGGTGCTTGCCAATCGTTGATCGAGGGAATCGGTTTCGGCGGACGCGGTGGGCCCGGTGGTGGTTTCGACCGCACGGAGATCCAGTCGTCGATGAACGACTTCACCGCCTGCCTGCGCGACAACGGTCTGACGGTCGATGACATCACCTTCGGCGGCGGCCCCGGCGGTGGAAACGGCGGCGGGTTCGGCGGTGGTCAGGCCGGTGGCTCCGACGCCGGTACCGCCAGTAGCGTTCCCGGGGGGACGACCCCCGATGGCAGCGTTCCGCCTGGCGGATTCGACCGTCAACGGACGCCCGGCGATGGCGACGGTCCGGGTGGTGCAGGGTTCGACCCGACGGCGCGGATGATCGAGCGCCTCGGTCTCGACGCCACCGATCCCGGCCGTCGCCGCGGCGATGGAGGCCTGCCAGCCGATTCTGACGGCTGCGTTCCAGCCGACGACCACCACGACCACAGGGTGATGGGTCGCCTCGGGAAGGCGGCGCTGCTCGGAGTGCTCGTCGCCGGTTCGGCGGCGGGCGGAGCCGTGGCCGCCAGGGCCGGCAACGAGACCAGCGAGCCGCAGGATGCGGCGACGGCGACGCTGTCGACGATCGCCGTCGAGCAACGCGATCTGGTGACCTACGACGAGACCGACGCCACGCTCGGTTTCACATCGTCGGCAACGGTGTCGGCGCCCGTCGCCGGCACGATCACCGCGATTCTCGACGAGGGCCAGACGGTCGACGCGGGAACGACGGTGGCGAGCATCGATGGAGCGCCGGTGGTTGCGATGATCGGTGACATCCCCGGCTATCGCGCCCTGTCGACGTCGTCGACCGACGGTGCCGACGTCCGACAGTTGGAGGCGAACCTCGTTGCGCTCGGGTTCGATCCCGACGGGGAGATCGAGATCGACACGAGCTTCGACGACGCGACTGCGGCCGCAGTGACCCGCTGGGAGAACGGTCTCGGCCTCACCGGTGATGGTCAGGTGCCCCAGAGCGAGGTCGTCTTCATCCCCGGGCGTCTGCTCGTCGACACCATCTCGGGCCGGGTCGGTGGCACGACGTCCGCCGGCGCGGCGTTGTTCACGGCCCGCCTCGCGGAGCGCAGATTCCTGGTCTCCGCGACCCGTTCCGCAGGTGCGGTGGTCGATCGCTTCGCCACGCCTGGCACAGCGGTGACCACGGGCACCGTGTTGTTCTGGGAAGGTGGTTACCCGGTCGCCGCCGTCGAGGGCGACGCCGCCGCGCGTCCCGCGCTCGACCGCGATCTGCGGCTCGGCGTCTCGGACGGCGCCGACGTCCATCTGTTGGAGCAGATGCTCGCCGCCGGTGGTTTCGATCCGGACGGCCAGATGAGGATCGACGACCAGTTCGATGCGGCAACCGAGGCGGCCGTCTACCGCTGGTGGGGCTCGCTCGGGGAAGCGGCAGCGGGCGGGAGCGGCGCTTCGCTGGGGACGGATGGCATCGTCGTGCCGTCGGGAAGTCTGGCGGTGGTGCCGTCCGGGTTGTTCGTCGGCGCCCCTGCCCTCGCATCGGGCACGCCGATCGCCCATGACGCCGTCGCCCTCTCGCTGACCACTGCGGCTCGGTTGGTCACCACCTCGGCACCGATCAACGATGCGACGTTCGCGCTCGGGGCGTCGATCACGGTGGTCTTCCCCGACGGTTCGCAAGGCAACGGAACGATCGTCAAGGTGGGCACCGTCGCCTCGAATCCCGGCCAGCCGGGGGACACTCCCACTGTGCCGATCGACATCGACGTCGATCAGATCCCCGAGTCGGTCGATTCGTTCGTCCAGATCCCGGTGACCCTCAGGGTGGTCAACGAGGAAGCAAAGAACGCGCTCGTCGTGCCGGTGAGCGCTCTCGTTGCGCTCGCCGAAGGCGGATTCGCCGTCGAGGTCGTCACCGGCAAGCAACCCGACGGCACCGATGCCACCAAGTTGGTCGCCGCGACGCCGGGGCTGTTCGCCGACGGCTTCGTCGCCGTGACCGCCGATCAGCTCAAGGCCGGCGACGTGGTGGTCGTGCCGTCATGAACGAGGCACCGACGACCGGGGATGCCGACGCCGCGTTGCAGCTGACCGACGTCGTCAAGGAGTACCCGGGCGACCCCCCGATCCGGGCGCTCGACTCGGTGTCGTTGCGCGTCGAACGTGGCGAGTTGGCGGCGATCGTCGGCCCGTCAGGTTCGGGCAAGTCGACGTTGTTGCACATCATGGGCACCCTCGATCGGCCGACGAGCGGGTCCGTGCGGTTGTCGGGTGTCGAGGCGTCGAGGCTCGGCGACAAGCAGCTGTCTGCGGTGCGGGCCAACCTGATCGGGTTCGTCTTCCAACAGTTCTTCCTCCTCGAGGCGATGCCGGCGCTCGACAACGTCGCCAACGGGCTGCTCTATCGGGGCGTCTCGCCCGCAGCCCGCCGCGCCGCGGCGACCGAGGCGCTGCAACGCGTCGGACTGGGTAACCGACTGCGCCATCTGCCCAATCAACTCTCCGGTGGCGAGCGCCAACGCGTCGCCATCGCCCGGGCGCTGGTCAACCGCCCTTCGATCATCCTCGCCGACGAGCCGACGGGCAACCTCGACTCACGTTCGGGCGCTGCGGTACTCGACCTCATCCGCGAGTTGCACGCCGAAGGCCGCACCATCGTGATCATCACCCACGACCGCGAGGTCGCCGCGTCACTCCCGCGGCGGATCTCGGTGCTCGACGGACGGATCGAGTCGGACAACGCCGATCACCGCCTGGTGACGGGTGGCGCGGTATGACGAGCATCTCGATCTCGCTCGAACCGTCGCGACTGCGTCTCGGCGACGTCTTGCGGGTCGGGTCGCTCGGCCTGCGGATGCGGCGCCTGCGAACCGGGCTCTCGACGCTCGGCATCGCCATCGGCATCGCCGCCATGGTCGGTGTACTCGGCCTGTCCGCGTCGTCGCGTGAAGACCTGCAGGTGAAGATCCGCGCCCTCGGCACGAACCTGTTGTCGGTCCAGGCGGGCCAAGGATTCGGGCGTGGGTCGGGAGAGCTGCCGAGCACCGCCGTGGCGATGGTCAGCCGCATCAAGCCCGTCACCGCAGTGAGCTCGTTGGCGAGCGTCACCACCGTCGTGCGCCGCTCCGACGCCGTGTCCGAAGGCGTCACGGGCGGAATCGCCACGTTCGCCACCGACCCAGGTCTGCTGGCGACCCTCCACGGAACCGTCGCCGACGGCAAATGGCTCGACGCGGCGACCGCCGAGTATCCCGCAGTCGTGCTCGGGTCGGTCGCCGCGCAAAAGCTCGGCATCATCGACGTCGCCGACGGGCTGCGAGTGCTGATCGGCGATCAGTGGTTCGCGGTGATCGGAATTCTCAACCCGATCGGCGCCGCGGAAGGCCTCGACCGGGCAGCGCTCGTCGGCATCGGCGCCGCCCAGAGCTACGTCGTCGGCGACACCGTCGTACCCGAGACCATCTACGTCCGAACCGCCAACGGTGCCACCGAAGCGGTCGGCGGCGTCCTCGCCGCGACCATCAACCCGGCGACACCCGAGGAGGTCGAGGTCTCCCGCCCGTCCGACGCGCTCGCTGCGGAAGAGGCTGCCAACACGGCGTTCACGTCGCTGTTCCTCGGCCTCGGCGCGATCGCGCTCCTGGTCGGTGGCATCGGCATCGCCAACGTGATGGTCATCGCCGTGATCGAGCGTCGCAGCGAGATCGGCCTGCGGCGGGCGTTGGGCGCGACCCGTGCCCACATTCGCCGCCAGTTCCTCACCGAAGCGGTCCTCCTCGCAGGCGCAGGCGGCGTGGTCGGTGTCGCCCTCGGCGCTGCGGTGACCTGGCTCTACGCCACGACTCAACACTGGCCGATCGTGATTCCGCCTGTCGCGCTCGTCGGCGGTGTCGTCGCGGCCGTGGTGATCGGTGCCCTGGCGGGGCTCTACCCGGCGGCGAGGGCCGCCCGGCTCCCGCCGACCGAAGCACTGAGGTCGAACTGAGATGGCCACCAGATCATCACGCTCACGATCCCTCCGCCGCGGCCTGGTCGCGCTGCTCGCCGTCGGCGCCGTCGTCGGCGCAGGTGAACTGGTTCGACGCAAGTACTCCGAGGAGACCGCGGTGCCCGTAGCCGCAGCGGAGGTGCTCAAGGCCGCCACCGTCACGATCGGCGACCTGTCGACCACCGAACGCCTGAGCGGCTCGGTCGTTCTGTCGGACACCACCGACGTGCTCAACCGAACGCCCACCTCGACCTCGACATCGAGCGGGGCCTCCGCGAGCCAGGCGGCCGCGACCAACCAATCGACGACCGCCGCAGCGTCGAACTTCGTCGCGGCGGCGGTCCCCGAGCAGGCAGGAGGCACGGCAGATTGCACCACCGACTCGACCGTGCCGTCTGCGCCACCCGCGAGCGAGCCGGTCGCCCCGACCACGACCACCACGGTCGAGCCGCCGACCACGACCACCGATCCATCCGCGCCACCATCGACGACGATCACCGAAACGACGGTGGCGTCCACCGTCACCGAGCCCACCGTCGCCTCGACCGTGCCGGCGACGACCGCGCCATGCACGCCGACGTCGACGCCCGGAGGGAGCGTCGCGGGAGGATTCGGCGGCGCCGGGGGTTCGGGCGCGGTAGCAGGCTCGGGGGGCGGCACCTCGAGCGGGGGCGCGACATCGGTCACTGCACAGACGGTGACGTCGATCCGTTCCGTCGGGCAGACGGTCGAATTGGGCGACGTGCTTTACACGGTCGACGGTCTGCCGGTGATCGCGCTCGCCGGCTCCATCCCGGCATGGCGGGCGATGTCGACGTCGTCACCGAATGGAGCGGATGTCTGGCAGTTGGAGGCAAGTCTCGCCGCGCTCGGATACGACTCAGGCGGTGCGATGGTCGTCGATGCCGATTTCGACAGCCACACGGCGACGGTGGTCAAGGCCTGGCAGAAGGGCAACGGCGTCGAAGAGACCGGAACCGTCGAACTGGGAAGCGTCGTCTTCCTGACGCCGGGGACCACGATCATCAGCGTGAACAAGGGTGTCGGCGACTCGGTGCGTGATGGCGACGGCATGTTGAGCGTGTCGGCCGACAGCCAGGAGGTGGTGATCGACGTGCCCACCGGCTCGGAACGGGAGATCGTCCCTGGTGGTGTGGTCGACATCGATGGAACGGCAGGAACGGTCACCCGATTGCGCTCGTCGTCCGACTCGGGCTCCGTCGCCGTCCAAGCGGTGATCGTGCCTCAGACCCCCCTCGCGGGGGCCACCAACGGCTCGACGGTGACGGTCAGACTGACGATCACCGAGGCAACCGGCGTGCTGACCGTTCCGGTCGAAGCGATCGCATCACGCATCGACGGCAATCACGTCGTCGAGGTACGAGCCGCCGACGGGACCACCACCTGGGTACCGATCGAACTGCTCGGGGTGAGTGGGAACATGGCTGCGATCCGCGGCGACGGTGTCGGCGAGGGCACGACGGTTCTCCTTCCGGTGTGACGCGCCGCCGCTGGTCGGCGCGTCCGCAGGACGGCTACAGGTTGGTCATCCGTTCCTGTGCCTCGGGGTAGCGGGCACCCTGGATGTCGAGCGCTGATGCGGCGCGTTGAAGCTCGTCGAGCTCGTCGGCAGACAGCTCGACGTCGGCGGCGCCGATGTTCTCCTCCAGCCGGTGCAGCTTGCGGGTACCCGGGATGGGGACGATCCAGGGTCGCTGGGCGAGGAGCCAGGCGAGGGCGATCTGGCCCGGAGTCGCGCCCTTGCGTTGCGCGACAGCCGCCAGCAGGTCGATGAGCGCCCGGTTGTGTTCGATCGCCTCGGGCTCGAACCGGGGGATGGTGCTACGGATGTCGTTGCCGGGATCGAAGGTCGTCGACGTGGAGATGGTTCCGGTGAGGAACCCCTTGCCGAGCGGGCTGAACGGAACGAACCCGATGCCCAGTTCGTCGCACGCCGCCAGCAACCCCTCCTCGGGTCGCCGCCACCACAACGAGTACTCGCTCTGCACGGCCGCGACCGGTTGGACCGCATGTGCCCGCCTGATCGTCGCGACGGAGGCTTCGGACATGCCGAAGTGCTTCACCTTGCCCGCCTCGATCAGTTCCCGCACGGCACCGGCGACATCCTCGATCGGCACGTCGGGGTTGACGCGGTGCTGGTAGAAGAGATCGATCGAGCCGACCTGAAGTCGTTGCAACGAGGCGTCGGCAACCCGCTTGATGTCCTCGGGGCGGCTGGAGAGCCCGACGTTCCTGCCGGCGTCGTCGAAGGCGAAGCCGAACTTGGTGGCGATCACGACCTGCTCGCGGAACGGAGCCAACGCCTCCCCGACGAGCTCCTCGTTGATGAACGGGCCGTACACCTCGGCGGTGTCGAAGAACGTGACGCCGCGGTCGACGGCGGTGCGGATCAGCGAGATCATCTCGCCGCGATCGGGCCGGTCGCTGTAGCCGCCGGTCATGCTCATGCAGCCGAGCCCGATGGCGGAGACCTCCGGACCGTTCGTGCCCAGGGTGCGTCGTTCCATGGTGTCTGCTCCCGTCTCGTCCGACGAGGAGGGCCGTCCCCCCACCGGACAAGTGAATCACGGCGCCGGGCCCTCGGCCGACGAGAGGAGCTTCACGCCCCGGTGAGCAGCACCGCCGACGGATCCACCAGCTGGTGCGGGTGAGTCACGCCTCGAGCTGTGCGGCGGTCTGGGCGGTGTCCTCGGTGCCCCGGTAGTAGCAGATCTTGTCGCCGCGGAACCGCCACCAGTGCAGGAGGAGCATCGATGCCGTCTTGCCCGTGGCGCGAGCCGTGCTGGCGTAGCGGATGGCGACCATCACGTCGTCGTCGTTCGACGTGAACGACAGCGGGGTGAACTCGGTGACCTCCTCGGCCCCGGCAAACTCGGTGAAGAACCGGGGCACCTGGGCCTTGCCGTGGCAGGCGCCGTGCCAGGGGGCCACGGGGACGGCTTCTGCCGACCAGTCGACGTCGTCGGTGAGCCGGTCGAGGATCGCGGCGACGTCGCCGCGTCCGAACGCCTCGTACACCTGCTGTACGACCTGGATCTTGTGGTCCGACATCGAGTTCTCCTCTGGGTAGGTGATCGCCGGTCATTCGCCGCCACCCGGCCGGCGGATCACGCCCGTCAGCGGCGAAGCGCAGACGCCGACGATGCGCCAGGGGGCGCCGAGGTCGCCCTTGGGATGTCATGGTGGCCGTCCGGGGGCGAAGTGATGCCAGAAACTCGGGAAGTGACCACGTTCTGGCATCACTTCGCCCGCCGGTGGAGGCGTCGCAGGGAGATCCGGGACACCATGACATCGAAGCAGACAACCGTTCGCCTCCCCGAAGACCTGGCCGAGGTACGCCGGCGACCGGCGCAGCCCGCCCGGGGCTACGGGGTCTCGGGGAGGATGCCGTGTTCGATGGCGTAGAGCGCGGCGGCGCCGCGCGTGGAGACACCGATCTTGGTGTAGACGTGCTGCACGTGGTGGTCGGCGGTCTTCGTCGAGATGACCAGTCGCCCGGCGATCTGCTTGGTGGTCAAACCGAGGGTGACGAGACGGAGCACCTCGACCTCCCGGGCGGTCAGTCCCGCCGGTTGAGGTGGTCGCGCCGCTCGGCGGTGCCCGGCGGCGGCGAGCACCCGCTCGACGGCCTCGCCGTCGAGCTGCCCGGCGGCGCTCATCGACCGCAGCTCGCCGGCGGCGTCGGCCGGTGTGCGGGCGGGGCGGTGCGCCCGCTGCGAGATCATCGCCTGGTAGGCGTCGGCGGCGGCGACCACCCGTTGGGCGTCGTCGAGCTGCCCGGCCCCGGAGTGCCGGTGGTAGCCGGAGCCGTCGAGGCGTTCGTGGGCCGCGGCGGCGATCGGGGCGAGATGGGCGAGCCCGGGGACGCGCCGCAGGAGCTGGTCGGTGACCAGCGCGTGGGTCTCGACCCGGTCGCGTTCGTCGCGGGTGAACGGACCCGGTTTGTCCCAGATCGAGTTCGCCACGGCGACACAACCGAGGTCGTGGACGAGCGCCGCGTGTTCGGCCTGCTCCCCTGAGGCCTGACGGGCGAGGTCGGCGACGGCGCGGGAGTGGCCGTGCCACCACGGCGACTTCAGATCGGCGAAGTCGGCGAGCAGGCAGAGCACGCCGGCGATCTCGGACGGGGTCAGCGGTGCGCATGCCGGCGCCAGCGCAAGGGCGGCGTCCCACGGATCGACCGGTTCGACCGCCTCCCACCACACCGGCCCGTTGGCGACGACGAGTCCGGCCAGTTCGGGTTCGTAGGCCTTGCCGCTGCGCGAGGCGACGATCTCGCACCCCCGTTCGACGCCCTCGAGACGGGCGAGCACCTCGAACTCCTGGGCGAGGTGGGCGACACGCATCGGGCGCGGGATGCCCTCGCCCTTGCGGCCCTCGGGAAGCCCACGCCCGTTCCACCGCTCGAAGTTCGCCGCCAGCGCGGCGCGCACCGACGAATCGAGACCGAGGCGATCGAGGAAGACGTCGGCGACCTCGCAGGCGCTGCGGAAGTTCGCCTCGGCGGCCTTCTTGCCGCCGGCGAGGATCGACAGCACCGAGCGCAGCCGCCGCACCCCCGTGGTGCCCGGACCGGCGAGCTCGACCATCATCCGCAGCACGACCATCGGGTTCGACATGTCGTTGCGCAACGATCGGGCGCGCAGCTCGATCTCGTCGCCGAACAGCACCGCCGTGTCGAACGCGTGCCCCGTGCAGCCCAGGAAACGCAACGTCGACACCCACCACACCGTCTCGCGTTCGGCCCGATCGACGCCGGCCACGGCGGCCAGATGCTGGCCGAGCACGGCGGCGCGGAGCTGCGATCCGACCGGCTGGCCGAACGCGTGGTCCTGGGCGACCGCCAACACGGCCGCCACCTCGACCCTGGTCAGCGTGCTGTGCACGGCACCAACCATAGATGGGGAATTCACCCGATGCGCCCGACCCCTCGCCGCAGGCATCGTGACGGCATGACCACTGCAACCACCACCCCGTCCACACCCGCCACCGCCATGACCGGCGATCCGAAGATCGCCGCCGTGCAGCGCCTCTACGCCGCCTACGCCGCCCGCGACGTCGACGCCGTGCTCGCCGAGCTCGCCGACGACGTCGACTGGGCCGCCGAGGCTGCCAGCCGTTCCGTGCCCTGGTACGGGCACTACTCGGGCCGCCGGGAGGTCCCCCGGTTCTTCGAGGCGATCGGATCGTCGGTCGAGATCACCGAGTTCACCCTCGTCGGGTTCACGTCCAACGAGACCGACGTCGTCGCCACGATCCACTGGGCCTACACCGTGCGGGCCACCGGCAAGTCGACGGCGATGTACATGCAGCACTGGTGGCGGTTCGCCGACGGCGTGATCACCTGGTTCCGCGGTTCGGAGGACACCGAACAGTCCGCCGACGCCTTCCGCTGACCGGCGAACACCCGGCGAGAACCACCGGCGCCCGCCTCGAGGTGGTCGCTCGGCGGCTCCCGAGAACAAGGTTCGGTCCGTTGCCTCACCGGTCGAGAGGTTCGACCCGGGTGGCGACGTCGGTGGCGGCGATCGCCTCGATCCCCGAGGCGAGGGGGAACGAGTGTTGTCCGCCGTGGACGACGAAGGCCTGGTCGAGCCGCAACGTCTCGATCGCCGAGCGCAGTGAGCGGGTAACCGTGGGCGTCGCCGTACGTTTGATCTCGAAGCCGATGCGCTGGGTGCCGTCGACGATCAGGAGGTCGAGCTCGGCCCCGGAATGGGTGGACCAGAAGTACCGCTGCTCCGGGCGGCAACGGGTGAGAGCGACGATCTGCTGCAGGAGGAAGCCTTCCCATGACGCCCCGAGGATCGGATGCCGGTCGAGGGCGAGGCGATCGGGCAGGTCGAGCAGGGCATGGAGCAGTCCGCTGTCGGCGATGTACACCTTCGGCGCCTTCACCTGCCGCTTGCCGACGTTCTCGTGCCACGGTCGGAGCTGCTGGACCACGAGTGCGGAGGTCAACAGGTCGAGGTAGCGACGCACGGTCGAGTCGGCGACACCGAACGACGGATGAGAACCGGGCTCCGTTCCACACCTGGCCGTGGACATGGGCGAGCATGCGCCAGAAGCGGTCGTTCGTCGAAGCCGGCACCCGGCTGCCCAGCGTCGGCAGGTCGCGCTCGATGAATGTGCGGATGAAGTCGATGCGCCAGCGGAAGCTCGATGCGTCGTCGGGCGCCGTGAATGACCGCGGGAAGCCGCCGCGGCACCAGAGTCGTTCGAGGCTCGGTGCACCCGTTTCGTCGATGGTGAATGGCGGGAGGTCGTGGTAAGCGATCCGCCCGGCGAGTGTCTCGGAAGACTGGCGGAGGAGTTCGGGGGCGGCGCTCCCGAGGACCAGGAATCGCCGTTCGGGGTGGCGGTCGATCAACGATCTCAGCACCGCGAAGATCTCCGGTCGTCGTTGCACCTCGTCGAGGATCACCAGGCCGTCGAGTCGGCCGAGGGCGAGCTCGGGCTCGCTGAGGCGGGCGATGTCGCTGGGTGATTCGAGATCGAAGTGGTGGACATCGCCGGGCCAGGACCGCGCGAGTTGTCCGGCCAGGGTGGTCTTGCCGACCTGGCGGGCGCCGATCAGAGCGACGCACGGCACCGTCGCCATCAACCGCTCGATGCGGAGCAGGTGCTCCCGACGTTCGATCACCGGCAACACGTTAGACCATCGAGCATTGAAATATCAGCGGCAGCCGCTGATATTTCAATGTTGTCCGGAGCTCTGAGTCGGTCCGACGACGGGACTCGCAGCCAATGTTGTCCGAGCTGCGGGGTGATCTCGATGAGGGCGCGCCGGGACTCTGCCTGACCGCCAGCCAACGGTGGCAGGCGAACGACTCACGAAGGTGTCGGAGTTCTACCCGCCCGGTCGCCTGCGGTAGTGGAGGTGGACGACTCCGCCGGCGAACCGTCGTTGGCCGATCAGTTCGAGGTCGACCCGCACGTCGTGGGGGAGTCCCGGTTTGCCGCCACCGACGATGATCGGGCAGACGAAGAGGTGGACCTCGTCGACCAGGCCGGCACGGAACGCGTGTTGCGCCAGGTCGGGACCGCTGACGCTGATGTCGGCGTCGCTGCGCTCCTTCATGCGACGGACCGTCGCGGGGTCGAAGTCGCGTTCGAGGCGGGTGCGCGGCGTGGACACGGTGTCCAGCGTGCGGGAGTAGACGACCTTGTCGAGGGTCCGCCACACCTCGGCGAAGTGCGCCTCCTCCGCCGACAGGCCGGGTTCGTCGCCGACGGTCTGCCAGACGGCCATCGTCTCGTACATCCGCCGCCCGTAGAGCTGCGTGCCGACGGTCTGTTCGAGTTCGTTGGCGGCCCGGTGCACCTCGGCGTCGGGCACCGCCCAGTCGAAGCGACCGTCACGATCCTCGATGTAGCCGTCCAGCGATGTGATCGCCGCGTAGATGAGCTTGCCCATGATGTCTCCGCCGACCTCACCGACCGGTCGTCGGCGCACCCTTGGCGGTGACACCGATGGCCGGTCGGTCGGCGATGCGACGGTTCGAGGCGTCGACGTCGGTGAGCCCGGCGGCCCGCAGGAGGCGGCCCATCTCGTCGGCGTCGATCATCGTGAAGCCGTGCCGGTCGTGGTGCTGATCGGTTCCGAATCGTCGATGCTCGGGATGCGACGGGTCGGTGAACACCTCGTCGACGAGCAGGATCCGGCCGTCGGGTCGCAGCACACGGGCGATCTCGGCGACGGCGCGCTCGACGTCGACCCAGTGGTGCATCGAGTTCACCGCCCAGACCGCATCGACGCTGCGAGCGTCGACCGGGATGCGCTCCGCGGCACCGTCGACCACCTCGATGTTGGCGCGGTGACGGCCGAACATGCGCCGCGTGCGCAGCACCCGGCGCACGAACGGCGTGGGCTCGACGGCGATCACATGGGCGCCGGCCGCCGCGGCGCGCATCGCGCCAGCGCCCATCCCGGCACCGATGTCGACCACCCGTTCCCCCGGTTTCGGATCGACCAGGCCGACGACGGCGGTGTTGATCGCCGATCGCCACATCTGCGGGAACCAGTGGAGGTAGCGCAGCGCACCCCTGATCCCCTGATCGTGCTCGTGCCCGTGATGGCGGTGGTCATCCCCGTGCGGGTGACCGCCGCCCTGAGGTTGTTCACCGTGGACGTGCTCGGTGTTCCCGTTCGTCATTCGATCATCATCGCATCCCGTCGGAGCTGACGCTCTGATGAGTCCCCGGGGTGTCGCCAAGCACGAGCTCGAGGACCTGTGGGTACAGATCGATGCGATCGTGGTCAGTGCTCCGGTGATCCGCTCGGCTGGACACCTCGCCGAACACGACCGGTTACGCGGCTACGACGCCGTTCATCTTGCCGCAGCGCTGTCGGCGGGTGCGACGGTGTTCGCCACCGCCGACGACCGTCTGCTCGACGCGGCCCGGCGCCACGGGATGGGTGTCGCCAACCCGCTCGAACTCCCGAACTGAGTCGGAGAGCTCTGCCAATCCGGCCCGAAGTGCGCCTGCGTCATTCGTCGCCGACGGTTCACAGCCCGATCGACGTCGCCCAGGCGGCGAGCATCACCAGGTCCCACACGAGGTAGGGCTGGTCGGTGTTCGGCGCCCGCTGCGCCTCCGCCCACGCCGCCATCACCGGCCGCATGTCGAGGCCCATGCCGGTCAGGGTCGGCGAGTGCAGGTGCTCGTCGACCCACGTCCGCAGCGGGCCGGCCATCCACAGCCCGAGGGGAATGCCGAAGCCGGCCTTCGGCCGTTCCCACATCTCGCGTGGCACGTGGCGGGCGAGCACGTCACGCAGCGGTGCCTTGGTCACGCCGTCGCGGATCCGCTGGCCGATCGGGATGCGGTAGGCGAGCTCGAACACGTCGCGCCCGAGGAACGGGGCGCGCACCTCGAGGCTCGGGTACATCGACGCCCGATCGACCTTCGTCAGGATCTCGTCGGGCAGGTACTCGGCGAGGTCGGCGACGAGCAGCGCCTCCTGCACGCCGAGGCGCGGGTTCCAGCCGGGCGGCAGCCACGGTGGCAGATCGAGGCCGGTGATCCCGCCCGGGCTCAGCCAGTGGCCGACGGCGCGCCGGCGCAGCTCCATCAACGAGGCGGCATCGGTCATCCGGGTCAGCTTGGCCAGCTTGATCTCCAGGATGCGCTGGTCGCGCAGGCCGGGCACGAAGCCCGCCGCCCTGGCCAGCATCCGCGGCGACACGCCGCCGACCACGCGGCCGGCCACCCGCCGGGCGCGCAGCGGCACCCGATCGAGCCGCGACCACACCTTGGGCAGCCACACGTGGCGGTTGTAGCCGCCGAACATCTCGTCGCCGCCGTCGCCGCCCAACGCCACGGTCACCGAGCGCCGCGCCAACTCCGACACCAGCAGGGTCGGCAGCTGCGACGAGTCGGCGAACGGCTCGTCGTAGGCGGCGATCACCCGCTCGATCGCCGCCATCGCCTCGGGCGGCTTGACGATCAGCTCGGTGTGCTCGGTGCCCAGATGGGCGGCGACCTGGCGGGCCCAGGCCGACTCGTCGAACCCGGCCTCGTCGAGCCCGATGGTGAACGTCCTCACCGGATGACTCGAGCGGCTCTGCGCCAGGGCGGTGACGAGCGTCGAGTCGATCCCGCCGGAGAGGAACACCCCGACGGGTACGTCGGCGCACAGCTGGGCCTCGATCGTGTCGCCGAGGACCCGCTCGACCCGGTCGGCGATCGCCCGCGGAGACTCGAGGATCGGGTCGCCGCCCAGCCGCTCCGCCTCGACCCACGGATCGAAGTAGCGCACGTCGGTCCGCCGGCCGGCGGCGTCGAAGGTGGTGATCGCACCGGGCATCACCTTGCGCACATCGCGGTAGATGGTCAGCGGCGCCGGGATCATCCGGAACTCGAGGAACCGGTGGACCGCCTCGGGATCGACCTCGAAGGCTCCCAGCCCCGGCTGGCCCAGCGCCCGCAGGTCCGAGGCGAACGAGACCACCCCGTTGCGCCGGCAGAAGACGAGCGGCTTCTCGCCGAAGCGGTCGCGGGCGAGGTGCAGCTCACGCCTGGAGGCGTCCCAGGCGGCGAAGGCGAACATCCCGTCGAGGAGCTGCAGCGTCCGCTCGACCCCGAGCAGGTCGATCAGCTCGACGAGCACCTCGGTGTCGCTGCCCCCGCGGAACGGGTGGGCCCCGAGGCGGGAGTGCAACGAACGGTGGTTGTAGATCTCGCCGTTGAACACGATCGTCCAGCGGCCCGAACGACTGGTCATCGGCTGGGCGCCCGCCTCGCTCAGCTCGACCACCGACAGCCGCCGGTGCCCGAGCACGATCCCATCGTGGCCGGCCCACATCCGTGACAGGTCGGGCCCCCGCCGGGCCATCGCCTCGCTCATCCCGGCCACGGCGACCTCGCGGGCCTGCTCGGACATCCGCCCGCCGGGATCCCAGACGCCGCCGATCCCACACATCAGCGCAGACCCTCGTAGATCGCCTCGATGCGGCTCACAGCCCGCCGGGCGTCGAAGCGGGAGGCCCGGGCCCGTGCGTTGACCGTGTACGCGGCCCGGGTCGCGGGAGCGTCGGCGAGGGCGACGATCGCCGCCGCCAGCCGGTCGGGCGCGCCGGCCGGCACGAGATCGCCGCACGGGTCGGCCCCGCCGACGGCCTCGCCGAGGCCGCCGACGTCGGTGGCCACGACCGGGATCCCGGCGTCGAGCGCCTCCATGATCGCCACCGGCAACCCCTCGTGGTGCGACGAGAGGCAGAAGATGTCGGCGGCGGCGAGCAGGCGCCGGGCGTCGGGCCGGTAGCCGAGGAAGCGGACGTGGTCGCCGAGCCCGCGTCGGGCGATCGCCGCGGTGAACTCGGCCTCGAGCGGCCCCTGGCCGATCCACACGAACCGGACGCCGGGCTCGGCGGCGACCACCCGCTCGGCGGCGGCCAGCAGGTCGAGGGGGGCCTTCTCGACCCGCAGGTTGGCGACCGTCATCACCACCACGTCGGACGCGTCGAACCCCAGCTCGCCGCGCACGTCCGCCCGCTCCTGCGCCGACGGCGCACCGGCCAACTCGATCCCGTGATGGAGCACCTCGGACGGGCAGCCGCGGTTCCACCACACCGAGGCGCGGACGCCCTCGGAGACGAAGATCCGGTGGGCGTCGAGCGGCGAGGTGACGGCGTTGGCCAGGCGGGTCGCCAGGCGGTACTGGGCCCAGCGGTTGTGCTCGGTGTAGACGACCGGTGACCGCGTGGCGATCGCCACCAGCCGGACCAGTGGCGCCAGCGACGGCGAGTGGACGTGCACCACCCGACCCCGCCGTTGCCACAGCAGCCGGCACAGCCGCAGGTAGCCGACGCCGCGCGGCCCGCCGCGGCCGAGGTCGTGGACCGTCGCCCCGGCCTCGGCGAAGGCGGGCGCCAGATGGGCGCGGTCGGGGCGCACGAAGCCGATCTCGGCGCCGCGGCCGGCCTCACGGGCGAGGCGGGCCTGGGTGAGCAGCAGGTGCTCGGCTCCTCCGGGGCCGAGGCCCTTGACCAACCACAGCACCTCCGGGCGACTCATCCCGGGCGGCCGAGGCGCGGCCGGCCCGCCGGCCGGCCGGCCCGCCGGTCGGCCACGAGCGCCATCCACGGCTTGTCGTCGGTCGCCGTGTCCAGCGATGCGCGGGCCGGTTCCTCGGGCGCGGGCGGATCGGCCGGGCGGACGGCGAGCAGGACGAAGAACAACGGCAGCAGCTGGGTGCGCTGGCGGGCGAGGATGCCGAAGTTGGCGATGTAGCTGAACGGGATGACGAAGGCCAGCGTGTAGGCCATGGCGAAGCGGATGTGGACCTCGCTGTTGAACAGGCGCAGGGCGTTGCGCAGCCGGTCGCGGCTCTTGACGGCGATCACCAGCAGGATCATCGATTCCAGCGCGCCGACCAGTTGTTGCGGCGAACGGGTGTCGAGCAGCGGCAAGGGCCGGAACAACACGGTGACGATGCCGAACGGCAGCATCAGCGGCGTGGTCACCGCCGCCGGGGCGAACTGCGAACCGCCCTGCGCCGTCTGGCCGGTCGTCCGCTCGAGCACCGAGCTGATCGACTTGCCGGCCGTTCCGTCCTCGTTGGTCCCCGTGCCGAAGGTCGAGCTGAGGGTGTTCGAGGCGAAGGTGAGCACACCGACGGCGATCGCCACCATCAGGATCGTCCGGCCGAGCCCGCCGCCGCGCCGCGGCCAGACCTGGGCGACGACGAAGGCGACGGCGGCGATGGCCACCAGGTGCCCGCGGATCGCCGCCGCCCCGTACATCCCCCCGACCAGGCAGGCCATCCCGAGCGGGTTGCCCAGCCGCTTGCCGAGGAGCGCCGCGCCGTACGTCGTCAGGCCGAGCATCATCAGCATCCAGGCGTCCTTGCCCAGGCTGGAAGGCCAGTAGATCAGCGTCGGCACGCAGAACAGCAGCAGGGCGTAGCGGGTGGCGTCGATGCTCGGGAAGGCGATCACCGCGGCCTTGTAGAACAGCACCGTGCCCAACCAGCCGAACAGGGTGAACACGAAGAAGCCGGCGGTGATGTTGGTGCCGACGAACTGGTAGACGACGGCGAGGATCCTGATCAGCGCCTCGGAGTCCTTGCCCTGGGGTGCCCAGCCGACGAAGATCGGGTCGATCCCCTCCCGCTTGGCCTGGAGCAGGAACGTGGCCTGGGTGTTGTAGAACTCGCTGTCGGCCACCCCGCCGTAGACGGCGCCGATGACCAGGCGCCGGGCGAGCATCCCGACGACGTGGAGCATCAGGCCGCGGCGGATGATCCGCTGGATCCGCGGCGACGGGTCGACGCGCTCGGCCACGACGAGGGCCACGGCGTAGAGCAGCCCGACCGTGATCGCGAAGCGGATCACCGCCGCGCTCCGTTCGACCGGGCGCGCCCATCGACGTCGGGCAGCGATCGCCTCGGCGCCGGGGACGGGTCCAAGCCTGCCAAGGTACTGGAGGACGTCGCCTGCCTACCGGTCACCACCAGGTCGTGGTTCATGCGGGCCCGTGGACCGGGTCGGCCGATCCTCAGGATCGGGCGAGGCGGTCGCCCAGGACGGCGATCACGCGGCCCTGTTCGTCGTCGGTCAGCCCGCTGCCGCTGGGCAGGCAGAGCCCCCGTTCGAACAGGCGCTCGGAGGTGCCGTCGATCATCCCGTCGAGGCCGGCGAAGCAGGGCTGCAGGTGCAGCGGCTTCCACAGCGGCCGGCTCTCGATGTCGACGGCCTCGAGCGCCAGGCGGAGGTCCTCGGCGCCCGCCGGGGCCTCGTCGGTGAGCACGATCGTCGACAGCCAGTGGTTCGGGTCGCTCCAATCGGGCACCGGCATGAACGTCACCGGCAGCTCGGCGAGCTCGGCCCGGTAGCGCTCGTTGATCCCCCGGCGCCGGGCCAGCCGGTCGCCCAGCGTCGCCAGCTGCGCCCGGCCGAAGGCGGCGAGCAGGTTGCTGAGCCGGTAGTTGAACCCCACCTCGTGGTGCTCGTAGTGGGCGACGGGCTGGCGGGCCTGCGTCGCCAGCGAGCGCACCCGGGCGGCGAGCACGTCGTCGTCGGTGACCAGGGCGCCGCCGCCGCTGGTGGTGATGATCTTGTTGCCGTTGAACGAGAACACCCCGATGTGCCCGAAGCTCCCCGCCGGTCGCCCGAACGCCTCCGAGCCGAGGGCCTCAGCGGCGTCATCGATCAGCACGACCCCGTGGTGGTCGCAGATCGCCTCGATCGCCTCGTAGTCGGCGCACTGGCCGTACAGGTCGACGGCGACCACGGCGCGGATCGGGCGGCCCTCGCGCCGGCTGTGCACGATACCGGCCTCGAGCAGCTCGGGGCTGAGGTTCCACGAGCAGGCCTCGGAGTCGACGAAGTAGGGCTCGGCCCCGACGTAGACCACCGGGTTGGCCGAGGCGGCGAAGGTGAACGAGGCGACGGCCACCCGGTCACCCGGGCCGAGGCCGAGGGCATGGACGGCGAGGTGCAGTGCGGCGGTGCCGCTGGTCAGGCAGATCGCCTGGCCACGTGCCGAGATCTCGCACAACTCGGCCTCGAAGGCGTCGAGATCGGGGCCGATCGGGGCCACCCAGTTGGAGGTGATCGCCTCCTCGATCATCTTCTTCTCCAGGTCGCGCACGTCGGGCGGCGACAGGAAGACGCGCGGCGGGTCGGGGATCATGAGGCGGAGCGCTCGAGCTCGACGGCGAGCAGCTCCAGCCCGGAAGCCCTGCCGACCGGAACGGCCGGGACCGCGTCGTCCGTCGTGGTCATCCGGCCATCGACGGGTGGGCGATGTGCGGTTGGACGCTGCGCACGCGTGCGCTTGACCGTGCCGTGGAACACGGGCATCGTGGTGTGCTCGCCGTGGGAGATGCCGGTCCGGCCGAGCACGACCTTGACCGTGTCGAGCAGGATCCGCGCCTCCATCCGCCAGGTCCAGCGCTCGACATAGGTCACATCGTAGGCGAACCGCTTCTGCCACGACATCGCGTTGCGCCCCTGCGTCTGGGCCAGGCCGGTCAGGCCGGGTCGCATCTTCAATCGCCGGGACTCGTAGCTGCTGTAGCGCTCGACGTACTCGATCGGCAGCGGCCGGGGCCCGACCAGGCTCATGTCGCCGCGCAGGATGTTGACGAACTGGGGGAGCTCGTCGAGGCTCGTCGCCCGGATGAAGCGGCCGAGCCTCGTCATCCGCTGCTCGTCGGGGAGCAACGTGCCGTCGGCGTCGGTGGCATGCGTCATCGTGCGGAACTTGTAGAGCGAGAACGAGCGCGAATGCCGCCCGGCGCGGGTCGAAGCGTGCAGGACAGGGCGTCCCTGGACGATCAGGCAGGCCAGCGTGATCAGCAGCAGGACCGGGATCAGCACGACCAGGCCGATCACCGAGACGGCCAGGTCGATCGTTCGTTTCAGCAACCGCCGAGCCACCATGTTCCGCCTCTTTCCGCCACGCATCGACCACTCTCCACAGTCACGATGACGGTAGCGCGCGCGACCGGATCAGCGAAGAGAGTCGACCGGACCATTTCGGCGGGCCCGACCCGACCGGACCACCGAGCGGGGGCGGCGTAGGCTGCGCAGGCGGGAGCCGCTCGGTTCGACGGCCACCCCCGGACCCTAGGACTGCCCATGTTGGATCCTCGCCTCTACCTCAACCTCATCCGCAGGAACATCCTGATCCTGATCGTCGTGCCCGTCGTCTTCGGCGGGATCGCCTACTACCGGGCCGCCCAGCAGCCCAAGATCTACACGGCGGCGGCGACGATCCTGCTGCGCCCGAACGACCCGAGCGAGCAGCTGGGCTCCTCCGGCCAGACGGGGACCGACCTCAGCCAGGGGATCGACGCCTACGCCCGAGCGCTGGCGACGATCGCCCAGGGCCCCGAGGTCCGCGAGGCCGCGGCGGCCCTGATGGGCACCATCACGGCCGCCGAGATCGGCGGGGCGGTCAGCGTCATCCCCCAGTCGGCGACCAGCAGCCTGCTCGTGACGGCGACGACGCTGGTTCCCGAGCGGTCGCTGGCGATCGTCAACGCCGTCGGCACCGCCTACGTCGAACAGCGCCGCAGGACGGCGGTGACCGGTCTGCAGCGGGCGATCGACGACCTCAACAAGAACATCGCCCGCCTCGAGGAGAAGCTGGCCACCCTCGCCTCGGAGCCCGACGGACCGCCGCGTGAGGCTGCGCTGGCGACGGCGCAGGCGCAGTTCCAGACCCTCTCGGAACGCCAGCTCACCCTGTCGATCGACAAGGAGCTCAAGCGGGGCGAGGCCGAGTTCATCCCCAGCGACCGGGTGCCGTCGGCGCCGGTCGCCCCCTACCCGCGCCATGATGCCTCGCGAGCGGCGCTCCTCGGTCTGGCCATCGCCGCCGCGCTCGTCTTCCTGCGCGACTATCTCGACACCCGGATCCGTTCCCGCGAGGAGATCGAGCAGCTCACCGGGCTGTCGGCGCTGGCCGAGATCCCGATCGACCGTCATGGTTCGCGCGATCCCAATTACGTCTCGGCCATCCAATCCCCCGACGGTGTGCTCTCCGAGGCGATCCGCTCGCTGCGCGTGTCGCTGCGCTTCCTGAGTCTCGACACGCCGCTCAAGGTCCTGCTGGTGACCAGCCCGACCCCGGGCGACGGCAAGTCGACCGTGGCCACCAACCTCGCCGCGTCCTACGCCCAGGCGGGCGCCCGCACCCTGCTCGTCTCGGCCGACCTTCGCCGCCCGCGGATCGAACAACTCACCGCGGCGACCAGCGGCTCGGGACTGGTCGAGCTGCTGACGGAGATGGCGGGGGAGGAGGAACGGCGCAGGCGGGGCCGCAGGTCCGAGGTGCGCCCGTCGGCGGCCGACCGGGCGGTCACCCTGCTCCCGCCGCCACCGGCGCGCCGGCGCACGGACACTCCGACCGTCCCGAGCCCCGGCGTGGACATCGCCGCCTGGTGCCACCACGACATCGACAACCTGTGGGTGCTTCCTGCCGGCCAGCCGATCGCCAACCCGGTCGAGATCCTCGGCTCGCCGGTGGCCAAGGACTTCTTCAACCTCGCCCGCGAGACGTTCGACATGGTCATCGTCGACACCCCGCCGATCGTCGCCGTGTCCGACACCCTCGTGATGTCGCCGATCGTCGACGGCATCCTGCTCGTCGCCTCGCTGCGCAGCACCCACCGCAAGCCGGTGTTGCGGGCGATGGAACTGCTCGCCTCGGTGCAGGCCAACCCGATCGGCGTCGTCGTCAACCGGGTGCCCCGTGGCACCTACTACGGCGGCTACTACGGCGCTTCCTACGCCGAGACGGCCGACAAGCGGCCGTAGGCCGGACGTTCGCTCAGAACAGCTCGACGGTCGACATCGACAGCGCCAGGTCGTCGATCGACGGCACCCTCGCCGTGGCCAGCGACCGCCAGGTGAGCAACGGACCGAGGCTGCGCACGGGGATCAGCCCCCGCCCCGGGCCCGCCACGTCGGGCGTGGAGAGCACCAGGTCGGCGTCGGTGTCCCGGGCCAGCCGGGCGATCGCCCGGGCGAAGCGCAGCGGCCCGGCCGACCCGGCCGCCTCGTTGACGTCGAGCTCGCGCAACGGGCCGCGGCGCCGGACGCGGAACACGACGAACCCCTCGCGGATGTCGTCGGCGAGCGGGAAGACCCGGTAGTTGAGCGGTGCGAACCCGAACCGCCAGCGCAACACGTCGGCGGTGAACGCGGTGGCCAGACGCCGATCGCCCCGCGCCGGGGCGAGCACCTCGGCGATGGCGTCGTCGTCGGCGAAGGCCTCGGCGGGGTCGAGTCCGATGCCGCACGGCTCGCCCCACTTGTCGGCCGCACCGTTCGCCGAACGCAACCGGGTGATCCCGCGCAGCGAAGCCGGGCGCATCGACACGGTCAGCTTGCCGACCTGCTGCCAGCCCATCTTCAGGTACCCCGGACGGCTCTTGGCGTTGGGGGTGTTGAACACCGCGTCGGTGCCGCTGGCGGTCAGGTCGTCGACGGCCAGCTTGGTCAGCCGCGAGAAGATCCCCATGCCCTGGAACTCGGGGAGGGTGGCGGTGTCGACGGCCCGGACCATCTCCAAGGTGCCCGGTGCGCCGGCCAGTCGCCAGCGCATCATCGTGCGCACGCCGACGATCCGCTCGTCGGCGGGATCGACGGCCACCCAGATCGGCGACGGCCCGAACGCGTTCCGGTCGTGCTTCCAGCGGAAGAACTCGCCGTTGGGCCGCGCCGGGTCCCACTGCAACGCCTCGGCGCAGACGCGCACGATCTCGTCGAACTCGTCCGCCCCGGCCCGACGGAGCACGAGCGGTGTCCCCGGTCGTTGGCTCATCTCGGCCTGGCTACTTGCCGTAGTAGCCGTAGACGCGATCCCGGCCCTTCTGCGGCACCCGGTTGAGCACGAGGCCCAGCAGGCGGGCCTGGGTCATCCGCACGGCCTCGACCCCCCGTTCGAGGTGGCTGTGGTTCGTCGAGCGCAACGAGGTGACGAAGATGATCCCGTCGACGAGGTGCGCCATGATCAGCGCGTCGGACACCGGCAGGACCGGAGGGGAGTCGACGATCACCATGTCGAACTGCTCGGCCGCCAGGGCGAAGAGGTCCTTCGTCAGCGGCGACCCGAGGATCTCCACGGGGTTGGTGACCGCCTGCCCGCCCGGGAGCACCCAGAGGTTCTCGGCGATCTCCCGGGCCCGTTCGACGATCTGCAACACCCGGCGCGGCCTGATCCCGTTGCGGGCCGGCGCCGGCGTCGCCGCCGGCCGCTCGGCGACGACGAGGTCGGCGAGCGCGACCTCGGTCATCGCGCTCGCCGCCGCGGCCCGACGGCGCCGTGCCGGGGGCGTGGGGAACTCCTCGATCGCCCGCTCCGTCCTGCGCCGCGCCACGGGCGCCGTGGCGACCGCGGCCCCCTCGTCGGGATGGTCGTCCGCCTGGACGTGGCGTCGCTGGCGCAGTTCCTCCTCCTCGGCCATCTCGCTGAGGATCTCGACGAGACCGGGCCCGGCTTCGAGCTCGGTCAGCCGTTCGACCTGCGGCCGGCGGAGATCGGCGGAGATGAGCAGCGTGCGGAATCCGCCGGCGGCGTACGAGGCGGCGAGGTTCGTGGCCAACGTCGACTTCCCGTCACCAGGGCTGGCACTGGTCACGAGCACGACGCGCAGCGGCTTCTCGACGCTGAGGAAGCGCATCGAGACACGCAGCGAGCGCACAGCCTCGGCGACCACGCCGTCGGGCTTGGCCAGCACGGCGATCCGCCGGTTGTCGCGCAGCGTCCGCTGGTCGAGGGGCAGCTGGGCGAGCACCGACAACCCGCTCAACTCCTCCGCCTCGTCACGCGACCGCAGCCGCTGATCGAGCAGGTCGCGCAGCAGGGCGAAGCCGATCGCCATCGCCAGCCCGGCGCCGAGCCCGATCAACGCCCCTTCGAGCGGCTTGCGGCTCACCGGGTCGCCGGACGCCTGGGCGACCTGCACGACCTCGGCGGCGCCCTTCTTCAACTTCACGTCGGCCTCGAGCTGCAGGCGCCGGTTCGACAGGTCCTGGAACTGCCCCTGGGCCGAGGCCAGCGCCGTGCGGTTCGCCCCGTTGTCGGGCAGGAGCGAGAACTGGTCGATCTTGTTGCTCAGATCGGCGATCTGGATGTCGAACGTGGCGATCGTCTGATTGGCCTGCTCGACGGCGTCGGTCCGGCGGATCTCGATGAACGCGTTGCCGACCGCGTTGGCGATGTCGGCGGCCCGCTGCGGGTCGCCCGCCGTCGCCCGGAAGTCGAGCGTTCCACCCAGCTCGGCCGGTGTGATCTTCAGCGCAGTGTCGATCTCGGCGCTCGACACCCCGCCTCCGAGCGCGGCGGCCGCGGCGGTGAGCACGTCGGGACCGCGGGCCTCCTTGGCGATCACCGGCAGCGCGGCAGCGTTGACCTCGGCCGAGCCGGTGCTCGCCGTCGCCACCTGCTCGGTGACCCGCAACAGGATGGTGGCCGTCGAGGCGAACTGCCGGGGCTGTTGATCGGTGTAGACGAACGCCGCCGCGGCGAGCAGCACCGGGAAGGCCAGGAGCACCAACCAGTTGCGTCTCGCCAGCTGCAGGTAGTCGGTGAGTTCCACGCTGAACGCCCAGTCTTTCCGTCGTCCCCGCCGGTCGCGCCGCCGGGAGTCGATCAACGATAGATGCCGCCGCCGGTCGCCCGGCCGCGGGGCGCGCCACGAGGTCCGCCAGGTGTCGCCGACCATATGACAGCGGCCAAAGGCTCGTGACAGAGCCCTGTGGCCCATTCACTGCCCGTGGTCGAGGCTCACGGCGCAACGACGGGCGCCGCCCGGCGGGCGGATCTACGATGACGCCTTCGGGCGGAACACGATCGAGGACGGCGGCGTGCGGGTGGACGGAGCGAACGAGAAGCCACGGCTCTCGTCGAGAGCCTCGATGGCCGCACTGGTCCTGTCCCCGGCGTTGCAGTGGACGACCGTCATCGCCTCGCTGGTCCCGGGCGACCTGGTCGTGCTGCCGTTCACCGCGCTCGGGATCGCCACCCGCGACCGCCGCGACTGGAACCAGAACCGCCTGCGCCGGGGTCTGCGCCTGCCGGCGCTGCTGATCGTCGTCGGCTCGATCCTCGCCCTGTGGGACCTCGGCCCGACGATGTGGGCGGCGGCGACGATGTTCCAGGACCTCGTCGTGGCGCTGACGTTCCTCGGCCTGCTCGCCTATGCCCGCCGCCGGCGGTTCGACCAGCGCTTCCTGACCAAGTGGGTGTCGATCACGCTGGTCGCCGTCTCGGTCATCGAGTTGCTGTCGTCGGGCTACCGGCCCACGGCGACGCTCGGCCAGCCGAACATCGCCGGGCACTTCCTGGTGTGCGCCCTGGTCTTCGTGCTGCCGAGGCTCCGGCGCAGGTGGTGGATCATCGTGCCCCTCGTCGTGGTCGCCATCGGCCGTACGGGCTCGTTCGGCGCCCTCCTCGCCCTGCCGATCGCCGTCGCCTACCTCGGCTTCGCCGCCCTGCGCCGCCGCATGCGGGACGCCTCGTCACTGCACGTGTTCACATCGTGGCTGTTGCTGCTCACCCCGCTCGCCGTGCTCGCCGTGTTCGTCTTCGGCGTGGTCACCGGCGACCGCGCCGACGGCGGCGGCCTCGCCGCGGGCCGCCTCACCGCGACCCAGCGGGGACGGATCACCATCTGGAAGGAGGGGTACGAGGCGTGGCTGACCGACCCGCTCGGCCTCGGCCCGCACGGGTTCAAGGAGCTGGCCATCGACTGGCGGTTCGGGGAGAAGATCGCCGAGTCGTCCGAGATCCACAACGACTACCTCGGCTACCTGGTCGAGCGGGGCCCGGCCGGACTGCTCGGGCTGCTGCTGCTCTACCGCGTGCTGTGGGTCTCGGGCCGCAAGGGCGGTGTCGCCCGGGCGTTGCTCATCGCCAACGCGGTCGGCGGCATGACGCACGAGTCGCTCCACTTCCGCGCCCTGTGGGTGCTCCTCGCCCTCGCCCTCGCCGACGAGCTCCACGACCGCCCCCGGCGCGAGCCGCGCACCCGCTACGCCCGCCGCCGGGCCCGCCACGAAGCGGCCGACCGGGCCGCCGAGGCCCTCGCCGAGGCCGCGCCTGCCGGCATCATCGACGACGCCGCGGTGCGCCGGCGATCGCCGGCCGCGGCCCTGGTCTGAGCCGCTGGTCGGCGTGTCCACCGGCCACCGATCGACGGGCCGCTCTCAGACGGAGGCGCCGCGGTAACGGGCCCGATTGACCAGTCCGCGCAGCACGGACTCGAGGCGCATGCCGCCCGCAGCCTTGGCCGCAACGTGTCGGCGGGAATCGCTGCGCTGGATCGGCGTACGGCGGAGCTCGAAGACGTCCTGGCCGGCGCGGTTGGCCCCCGGCGTGGCCAGCGCGGCGCTGCGGAAGCGTCTGCGCACCTCGCGGTCGGCCGTCGCCGAGGGGCGGACCGCCTTGGGGTAGGCGAAGTCCCGGGCGTTGACGCCGCACCAGTCGCCGATCAGCTCGATCGAGCGGTCCAGCTCGTCGGCCACGTCCGCGTCGGCCATCCGGTCGAGCAGCACGTGGCGGTGGGTGTGCGAACCGATGTCGACGAGGCCGCTGTCGGCGACCTCCCTCAGCCCGGCCCGGGTCATCGCCGGCGAACCGTCGAACCACGGGACCACCCCGTCGATGAATGCCGTGGCCAGGTACAACGTCGCCGGGAGCCGATGCCGGGCGAGGATCGGCAGGGTGTGGTCGACGAAGTCGGCCGTGCCGTCGTCGAAGGTCAGCACGACCCCGGGCTCCGTCGCCGCCCCCTCGGGCGCGGCGAGCTCGTGGAGCGCCCGATCGAGGCTGATCACCCGGTGGTGCTCGGCGAGGTAGGCGATCTGGGCGTCGAACTCGGTGATCGGCAGGTCGACGAGCGAACCGCTCCCCAACCCGACGCGGTGGTAGATCAGCAGCGTGACCCCGGCGGCTCGCGGCAGGAGCCGGTCGGCGGCGAGCGACGCCTCCTTGACCGCGCCGCCGACGAGCCGGCGGACCGTCCGTCGACCGGCGACGCTCACAGGCGGTCGACCTCGTCGCCCGGGACCCGGTTGCGGGTGTCCAGCACCTTGGCGCCGTGCTCGGCGACGAGCGCCCAGTCGAAGCGCGAGTGCTCGGTGAGCACGATCACCAGATCCGCCGCAGCCAGCTCGTCACGCGTCAGCTCGACGAGCTCGACCGTGGGCGGCACGAAGCGGGCGTCGACCATCGGATCGCACGCCCGCAGGTCGGCGCCGAGCAGGTGCAGGCGGTCGGCCACCTCGACGGCCGGCGACTCCCGGGCATCGGCGGAGTCCTTCTTGTAGGTCAGCCCGAGGAGCAGGATCCGGCTCCCGTTGACCGCCTTGCGGTCGCCGTTGAGGTGCTGGATGGCCCGCTGGGCGACGTAGTCCGGCATGTGCTCGTTCACGTCGTTGGCCAGTTCGACGAACCGGAAGGCATGACCGAGGGAACGGCGGACCTGCCACGAGAGGTACGACGGATCGATCGGCAGGCAGTGTCCACCGACGCCGGGGCCCGGGGTGAAGCGCATGTAGCCGAACGGCTTGGTCGTCGCCGCGTCGATCACCGACCACACGTCGATCCCCAGGTCGTGGGCGAAGATCGCCAGTTCGTTGACCAGCGCCACGTTGACGTGGCGGAAGGTGTTCTCGAGCAGCTTGGTGAGCTCGGCCTCCTTGACGCCCGGGACCCTCACGGTGCGGTCGACGAGGGCCGAGTAGAAGTCGTCGACCGCCTTGGCCGAGGCGTCGTCGATCCCCGAGACGACCTTGGGGGTGTTGCGCAGGGTCCACCGTGTGTTGCCCGGGTCGATCCGCTCCGGGCTGTAGCCGACGTGGAAGTCGAGGCCGGCGCGCAGCCCGCCGGTCTCGAGCACCGGGATCAGCACCTCCTCGGTGGTGCCGGGGTAGGTGGTCGACTCGAGCACGACGCAGCACCCCGGGCGAAGGTGGGCGACGAGCATCGCCCCCGCCGATTCGACGAAGCTCAGGTCGGGTGCCGAGTCGCGCAGCGGCGTCGGCACCGAGATCACGGCGACGTCGAAGCCGGCGAGGTCGGCGGGATCACACGAGGGGAGGTAGCGGCCGGTGCCCAGGGCCGATCGAAGATCGGCGTCGGTGACGTCCTCGATGAACGACGAGCAGGCCGCCAGACGAGTGATCCTGTCGACGTCGACATCGAAGCCGACGACGTCGTAGCCGACCTCGACGGCGCGCAGGGCGACCGGCAACCCCACGTACCCCTGTCCGAGTATCGCGACCCGACCCGACCCGGGGGCCCGCTCGGGCCCGGCGGGCAGGCCGGCGGGCAGGTCGTCGGGGTCGCGGGGCGGCATCCGCCGATGATATGGCCCAGCCGGCCGTGCGTTCCCGCAGGTCGTGGGACCCAATTCGGGACGCCGGCAGGGATCACCAGTCGGAGCGGAGCCGGTCGAGCGAACGGGCGGGCGAACCGACGACCACCTCGCCGGGCGGCACGTCGCGGGTCACGACGGCCCCGGCCCCGACCATCGCCCCGGCGCCGATGGTCAGGCCGCGCAGCACGACGGCGCCGGCGCCGACGGTCGCAGCCTCCTCGAGGTGGACGTCGCCACCGAGGATCCCGCCGGGGAACACCGTCGCGTAGTCGTCGAAGCTGCAGTCGTGGCCGATCGCCGCGTTGATGTGGATGTCGACGTGCAGGCCGAGGCGGCAACCGGTGGTCACCCGGGCGCCGGCGGCCAGGATGCAACCGGGCCCGATCGTGGTGCCGCTGCCGGCGCTGGCCCTCGGGCTGAGCAGGATCGTCGGTCGGGCGCGGGTCGGGCCGAGACGCCGGACGATCGATCGCCGAACGGCCCCGCTGCCGATGGCGATGACGTACCCGACGTCGGAGGTACACAGCCGCGTCGGCGGGCCGATGAGCTTGCCACCGACCGCGGCGAGGCGATCCGTGTCGACGGGCCCGTCGTCGAGGTATCCCAACAGCCGGATCGGAGCGCCGTCGGCGTCCATGTCCCGGGCGATGTCGGCGACCTCACGCCCGAATCCACCGGCGCCGACGATCACGACGTCGTCGGGGCGCCGGTTCATCGGCGGGGATCGTAGTCGTGGCCGCTCGCGTCCGGCGGGCAGCAGGCGATCTCACCGCGGCGGCCATCGCGGCGAACGACTCACTCGTCCTGGTTGGCCCGGCCGTAGTAGTCGTTCTCGCCGTCGCGGGGGACCTTGTTGAGCACGATGCCGACCACGTTGGCCTGCGCCGACCGCAGGCGCTCGACACCGCGGGCGACGTGCTTGTAGTTGGTCGTCCGCAGTGAGGCGACCAACAGCACGCCGTCGACCATGCCCGACATGACCAGCGTGTCCGACACCGGCAGCACCGGCGGGGAGTCGACGATGACGATGTCGAACTGGTCGCGGGCGGCGGCGAAGAAGTCCTTGGCCACCGGCGAGCCGAGGATCTCGACCGGGTTGGCCACCGGCTGCCCGGCGGGGAGCACCCACAGGTTCTCGGCTTCCGAATGGCAGCGGCTGAGGATGTCGAGGGGTTGGCGCGTCGTCTCGCCCTCACCGGGTGACCCGGCCGATCGCACGGCGGCGGCGGCCTCGTCCTGGCGCCGACGGCGCGTCGGTGGAGCGGGGTAGTCGTCGACCGACACCACGTCGCTGCGCGCCCCACGCGAGCGGGCCGGCGACGACGGCTTGCGGGCACGATTCAGTCGGCGTTCCTCCTCCTCGGCGATCCCGGAGAGGATCTCCACCAGGCCCGACGGCGTCTGGGCGCGTACCTCGGTGAGCGACTCGACGCGTGGCCGGCGGAGGTCGGCCGAGATCAACAGGGTGCGGGCCCCGCTGACGGCGTACGAGGCGGCGAGGTTGGTCGCCACGGTCGACTTGCCGTCGCCGGGCATCGGGCTGGTGACGAGCATCACGCGCAGTTGCTGTTCGAGGCTGATGAACCGCAGCGACACCCGCAGCGAGCGGATCGCCTCGGCGACGATGCCATCGGGGTGCTGCAACGCGGCGATGTGGAACGGGTCCCTGCTGACCCGTCGGTCGACGGGGATCTCGGCCAGCGTGGGCAGGCCGGTGAGCTCCTCGGCCTCGTCACGGGAACGGAGCCGCATGTCGAGGCGGTCCTTGAGCAGGGTGATGCCGGCGGCGAGGATCAGCCCGGCGACCAGCCCGGCCATCGCGCTGCGCATCGGTTTGGGGCTGATCGGGCTCGACGAGGGTTTCGCCGCGCCGGTGACCTCGGCCTCACCCCGTTTCAGCTCGGCGTCGATCTCGAGTTGCTGGCGCCGCTCGGACAGGTCCTGGAACTGGGCGCGGGCCGTCTCCAGCTCGGCGGTGACCGCCGCGCCGACGGGCTGGCGGCCCAGGTCGGTGAGGCGGGTGGTCAACGTCGAGATCTTGCCGTCGAGGTTGGCGATCGCCCGCTTGAGCCCTTCGACCGAGGAGTTGCGCCGGTTGTCGATGTAGGCGAGCGCCACCTGATTGGCGATCGCCGCCGACCGCTCGGGTGTGCGCGTCGTGGCCCTGATCTTCATGATGTTGGAGTCGGCCGACGTCGACACGCTGACGGCGGACTGGACCTCGCCGCTCGTCAGCCCGCCGCCGAGGATCTCGGCGGCCGCCTCGGCGACATCGGGTCCGTCGGCGATGCTGGCCAACGATTTGACGATCCTCGAGCTGTTGACCAGCTCGGTGGCCGAACCGACGTTGGCAGTGCCGAACCGCTCGTTCGGATCGCCGGGCTTGAGCAGAACCGTGGCCGTCGACTGGTACAGCTTGGCCTGGCGGTTCGAGTTCACGAAGGCTCCGAGTGCCAGCAGGAGCGGGAGGGCGACGAGTACCTTCCAGTTCCTCTTGACCAGCAGGAGGTAGTCACTCAGTTCCACGTCATCATTCCAATCAACCGGGGTGCGCCCGTGGTGTCGTCAGAAGACTACGCAGGGCGTCGAGATCGAGCGTCGCCAGGATAGGCCGACGAGGCGTTCAGAGTGCCGTCACCTGCAGCTGGCCATCGCTCGACGACACGACCGGCGACTCACGGCCGCTGATCCCTGCCTCGCAGAGGCTGATCAGCCGCTCCTTGGCGAGCTCGTCGGCGATCGGGGCGAGCAGCGCCTCGGCCTGCGCGGCGGTGAACCCGGGGACGATGGCGTGGGAGATCTCGGGGTGGAAGGGCCGGACGTCGACCTCGCCGTCGCCGAACAGCTCCTCGTGCATCTTCTCGCCGACGCGCAGACCGGTGTAGACGATGTCGATCGGGCGCATCGCCCGCGAGGCCATCAGCTTGGCGACGGCGTCGATCAGCACCGGCTCGCCCATCTCGAGCACGAGCACCTCGCCGGCGCGGCCGTGGACGGCGGCCTGCAGGGTGAGCGTCACGGCCTCTTCGATCATCATGAAGTAGCGGGTGGTCTCGGGGTGCGTCACCGTGATCGGGCCGCCGCGGGCGATCTGACCCTCGAAGGTGATCAGCATCGACCCACGCGAGCCGAGCACGTTGCCGAAGCGAACCGACAGGTACGGCCGTCCCGTCCTGGCAGCCATCGTCGAGGTCAGCCGCTCGGTGGCCCGCTTCGAGTAGCCGAGGATGTTGAACGGGTTGGCGGCCTTGTCGGTCGAGATGTTGATGAACTGCTCGACGTGGTGGTTCGCCGCGGCCTCGAGGACGTTCTGCGTGCCGTAGACGTTGGTCTTGAGCGCCTCGGCCGGGAAGCGCTCGAGCATCGGGACGTGCTTGAGGGCGGCGGCGTGGAAGACGATCTCGGGCTGGTGCTCGGCGAAGACCGCGTCGAGGGCGCCGGCGTCGCGGATGTCGCACAGCACGACGCCGGCGGCCTCGAGGTCGGCGCGGCCCGACAGGCTGAGGATCAGCCCGTGCAACGCGCTCTCGTCGCGGTCGAGCATCACGAGGCTCGCCGGGTTGAAGCGGTGGATCTGGCGGCACAGCTCCGAGCCGATCGATCCGCCGGCACCGGTGACGAGCACGCGGCGGCCCTCGAGCAAGGTGGCGATCTGGTCGAGCTCGATCGAGATCATCCGCCGGCCGAGAAGGTCGGCCTCGGTGACCCCGGAGATGGTGTCGACGCCCAGGCCGTCCATCAGGCCGCCCGGGTTGCGCAGCACCAGGGCCCGCAGTCCGTGGCGCTCGATCTCGCCGACGATCTCGCGCAGCTGCTCGCGGCTGGCGCTCGGGATGGCGACGAGCACGGTCTTGGCCTCGTACTGGCCGGCGACCTCGGCGATGTCGCGCCGCCCGCCATGGACCTTGACGCCGCCCAGCGAACGCAGGCGCTTCGACGGGTCGTCGTCGAGGAGGGCGACGGGGAGGTAGGGCGACTTGGGCTCGAGCAGCGTCGGCAGGATCACGGCCGCCGCCGTCCCGGCGCCGAAGATGATCAACGGTTCGCCGGCGATCGCCCCGGCCCGGTTGCGAGAGTCACGCCAGTAGCGCCACAGCGCCCGGGGGATCGTCATCGCCGCGAACGCAGCGGGGCCGGCCAGGGTGGCGGCCCGGGCGGAGTAGACATCGGTCAGGCCGATGCCCGCGGCGAGCAGGGCGGTGCTCACCGCCACGGTGATGCCCGTCGTGCGCAGCTCGTCGAACGAGCCCGGCCTCCAGCCGCCGCGGTAGATGCGCGTGGCCAGGCCGACGACCAGCTGGATGACGGCGACGAGGAGGATCGCCTTCGTGCAGGCGCCGAACTCCACGCCGCTCGTTCCCCGCGAGGTGAGCAGGAACCAACTGGCGGTCAGAGCAATGGCCCACGAGCCGACATCTGCCACGTAGAGTGGTAGAGAACTCTTGGGAAGCCACGCGGGACGACTCAGTCGCAACTGGAGCGGCTGTGTGCCTGCCATGTTCGTTTCCTTCCGATTCACGCGCCGCCGGTACGTATGTGGACGCTGTAAGAGGTTTGAGGGCGGTCCGCCGGACCATTTCCGTACGAAGAGCAATCTACGTGACGCGGCTCTCCTTCCGTAGAAGCCATCCGGCCCATTCCATCACCTCACGGCCTGTCACCGGTTCCTGATCAGGGAGTGCTGCGTTCGTCACCTAGTGTTGCATCCCATCGAACAGCGCAGCCTCACCTTGACGCGCCCGGCGCGCGCCCGTCCGACGGCGGTACGCCGCAGACCGGCTTCCAGCCGTTGGACGGCCTTCGCCCTCGCCTTCGCCCCGGCGATGCAGTGGACGACGGTCGGCGGCCTCGTGCCCGGCGACCTGGTCATCCTGCCGATCGTTGCCGTCGGGCTGCTGCGCCGCGACCACGCCGATCAGGCCGCTGTCCGGCTCCGGCATCGCCTGTTCGTCCCCGCCCTGATCATCGGCCTGGGGTCGATGCTCGCCCTGATCGACATCGGGCTCACCTCGTGGGCGGCCAGAACGCTGCTCCAGGACGTGATCGTCACCTTCACGTTCCTCGGTGTCCTGTCGTTCGCCCGGTCGAAGCGCTTCCCGACCGCCAGAGTGACCGAGGCGATCATGGCGGCCGGACTCTTCGTGTCGGTGATCGTCCTCGCCCAAGGCGGCTACCGGCCGGCGGCGACGTTCGCCCAGACGAACATGACGGCCCACTTCATCGCCGCCTGCTTCGTGTTCACGCTCACACGCGCCTCGACGCGCCGGCGCCTCGTGGCGCTGCCGATCATGTTGGCCTCCGTGGTGATCACGGGTTCCTTCGGCGCCCTGCTGTCGCTCGCCGTGGTGGTCGCCTGGTTCGGGTACGGGGTGATGCGCTCCCGCCTCCACCGCACTCCGGCTGCGCTGGTGATGCTGACGTGGGGGCTGCTGGTCGGCGGGATCGGCCTGGCGGCGAGCAGCACGATCTCGGCCGAACTCACCTCGGCGGACACCGCCGAGGGCCTGAGTGCCAAGCGGCTCGATCGCAGCGGAGAGGGCCGCAAGGTCATCTGGCTCGACGGGCTGCATGCCCTGCGCGACGACCCGCTGGGCATCGGCCCCGGGGGGTTCAAACCGTTGAAGATCCACGTGAAGGTCGTCAACGGCGAACTCGACGCGTCCGAGATCCACCACGACACCATCGGCTACGTCGTCGAGCGGGGGTACATCGGATTCGCCGGCCTGTGCCTGCTGGTGTGGGTGCTCTGGTCGTCGGGTCGCAAGCGCAACGCCCTGCGGGGCCTGCTGATCATGAACGGCGTCGCCGGCCTGTTCCGCGAGACGCTCCACTTCCGGCACTTGTGGATCTTCGTCGCCCTCGCCCTGGCCGGCGAGCTCTCCGAAGTCCGTCCCGGCCCCTGGCGGGTCGGCGGCCGGCCGAAGCGGTTCCTCGCCGCGGTCGGCGAGCCCACCGGCCGCCCGCGGAGCCGTGCCCGGCGCCTGCAGGCGACGGCCGGGGTGGTTCAGGTGCCCGCTCGTCATGGACGGGTCAGGCGGCTCGACACCGGCCGACCTGCCGCGTCCGAGGCAGGCGCGGCGCCAACGCCGCGGTCCGGGCGGCCTCGTCGTCCAGCCGGTCGGGCGGATCCGGCGAGCCACCGGACGGTGCGACCGCGGCGCAGGCAGCGACGCTGAGTCGAATCGGCGGACCTCGCGAACCGTGGGCGGGTCCAGCAGCATCTACACGCCCCCCCTGGCGAATGATCGTTGTCGACACCGGTGTGCTGCTCGCTGTCGCTGACGCCGACGACCGCTGGCACCTCGCCAGCACAACGTTGCTCGCCAGCTACCCGTCCAGCCAGCTGATCCTGCCCGCCCCGGTGATCCCCGTCGCCGAACTCGTCGGGCAATATGCCGAAATGGACCTCGGCACCGTCGACGCCGCCGTCATCGCCGTCGCCGAGCGACTCAACGTGAGCACCCTGGCCACGATCAACCCGAGAGATTTCCGAGTCGTCAGACCCGCCCACTGCGACGCCTTCGAACTCGTCCCCGCACTCTGACCGCACCGGGGGATGGTCGGCCCAAAACGCACCCGGCTGCGAGACCTGCACCCGTGAGCGATCGTCGCCGGCAGCGCGGCGGGTCAGCCGGCCTGGTTGAGGAACGACGCCGTCGACTCGACGACGCGCTCGACGTCGCTCGACGTCATCCCCGGGAACAGCGGCAGGCTGATGATCCGCGAGAACATCTCCTCGGCCACCGGCATGTCGCTGGGGGCGTACCCCCACTTCTCGTGGTACAGCGGGTGCATGTGCAGCGGGCGGTAGTGCACGCTCGTGCCGATCCCGGCCGCGGCGAGGTGCTGAACCAGGCCGTTGCGGTCGATCTGGTCGACCGGGCCCTCGAGCACGGCGACATACAGATGCCAGGCGTGCTGCATCCCGGCCTCGACGATCGAGGAGTCGGTGGCGTCGTGCAGCGGCTTGATGCCGTGCACGTCGTTGAGCAACTTGGAGTACTGCATCGCCAGATCGATGCGTTGGGCCGCCAGGTCGTCGGAGCGGGTGAGCTGCACCCGGCCGACGGCGGCGGCCACATCGGTGAGGTTGTACTTGAAGCCGGCGTCGAGGATCCGGTAGTCCCAAGGTGCGTTGGTGTCGAACCGACGCCACGCATCGCGGCTCAGACCGTGCAGGCTGAGCCGGCGGGCGGTCCCGGCGAGCTCCTCGTCGTCGGTCGTCAGCATCCCGCCCTCGCCGGCGGTGGTGATCGTCTTGTTGGCGTAGAACGAGAAGCACGTCGAATCGGCCAGCGATCCGATCCTGCGGCCCTTGTAGAGCGTCGGCAGGGAATGGGCCGCATCATCGATCACATAGGCGCCGACGCCGGCGGCCAGTTCGTTGATGGCGTCCATGTCGGCCGGGAAGCCGGCGTAGTGGACCGGCATGATCGCCCGGGTCCGTTCGGTGAGCTTGGCCTCCACGGCGGCCGGGTCGATCAGCAGGCTCTCGGGCAGGATGTCGACGAGCACCGGGGTGGCCCCCATGTACTGCACGACCTCGGCCGTCGAGGCGAACGTCATCGTCGGCACGATCACCTCGTCGCCCGGACCGATGCCGCGGGCGGCGAGCGCCAGGTGCAGCGCGGCCGTCGCCGAGTTCATCGCGACGGCGTGCTTGGCGCCGACGTATTCGGCGAACTCGCGCTCGAACTCGACGCAGTTCTTGCCGGTCGTCAGCCATCCCGAACGCAACACCTCCACGGCGGCCTCGACCTCGGCCTCCCCGAGGGTCGGCTTGAAGAACGGGAGGGGCGCCACAGCGCTCATGAACGGACTCCTTGGGGGTGAGCGACGCGGTTGGTCAACCGGTCGAACAGGGCGGCGTACTCGGCGGCGACGATGTCGAGCGTCATCGATCCCTCGACGTGCTCGCGCGCCGCCGTGGCGAGTTCCTTGGCGAGCACTGGATCGTGGGCGAGGCGGATGGCCGCATCGGCCATCGGTTGGGCGGCGCGGGCCGGGATCCGCAGACCCGTCTGTTCGTGGATCACGACGTCCCGGCAGCCGGGCACGTTGCTGGCCACGAGCGGCACCTCGGCCGCGGCGGCCTCGAGCAGCACCCGCGGGATTCCCTCGCGGTAGGCGGTGGGCAGCATGACCACGTCGGCGGCCGAGAGCAGGCCCGGCATGTCGGGGCAGTTGCCGCCGTACCGCACCTCGACCTCGCGCCCCTGGAACGCCGTCACCGTCGCCGCGCGGCGGCGGTTGGGCTCCTCGGGGCCGACGATCAGGAAGACGGCCTCGCGGCCGAGCAGGCCGTCGCACAGGCGTCCCGCCTCGCAGAACTCGGCGACGCCCTTGGCCTTCAACAGGCGTGAAGCGAGCACGACGAGCCAGCGGTCGCCGATGCGGTACTGCTGGCGCATCACCGCCCCGCGATCGGAGCGCCTGGCTGCGTCGAACGTCTCGAGGCGGACCCCCGAGCCGGGGATGACGATGGCCTTGTCGGCGGGGCTCCAGCCCTTGGCGAGGAACAGGGCGTGGTCGTCGGTGTTCTGGAACACGGTGAAGTCGGCGCGGGCGACGCGTTGGGCGGCGCCGTAGGCGGAACGGAGGGCCAGCCCCTTCGGTCCGGGCGTGGAGTACGACTGGCCGGTACCGGTGACCGTGCGGGTGTACAGACCCTCGGGGTCGCGCCTGGCGGCGCGCATCGCCAGGGCGCCGGGAACGCTGTCCCAGGCATGGACCAACTGGGCTCCACGGGCGTGGCGCAGTTCGGCGATGAGCCCGGGCAGCCTGGAGAAGTCGCGGCGCACGTTGCCGCTGCCCACCGCGTGGACCGTGATGCCGTGGTCGGAGGACTCGGCCGACACGGGGGTGGCGCCGATGCCGGCGAGCTCCACGTCGATGCCGTGCTTGCGCAGCTCGGCGACCATCGGGATGCGGGAGTTGATGTCGTATGCGCCAAAGAAGATGATCTTCTTCACGTCGTTCCTGTCGGGTGTCGCGCCCGATGCGCCGCAGGCGCCGGGGGATGAGTGGGGATGGGACCCGCGCCGCCGCCGGACTCTAGCGCAGGTGGCCGTCGGGGCCGTGAACGTGGCCCACCGCCTGGCGCGGTGGGCCACTCCACAGTGAGATCGAGGACGCGGAGCCGTCAGGCGGCCAGGCCGAGAGCGGGGTGACCCTGCTCGTCGAGCCGGACCGGCCGGGACAGCACCGTCATCACGATGATCTTGAGGTCGAGCCGCACGCTGCGGTGCTCGGCGTACCAGCGGGCGAGCTCGAGCTTGTGGGGGAGGATGTTGTCGAGGTACTCGCGCTCCGGATCGGGGGAGGCGGCGAGCAGCTCGGACTCGTTGCGGTAGACCATCGAGGCGAGATCGGTGATCCCCGGGCGAACCTTGAGCGCCTCGTGGAACTCGTCGGGCATCATCTCCACGTAGCGGGCGACCTCGGGCCGGGGGCCGACGAGGCTCATGTCGCCGCGCAGGACGTTGAGCAGCTGGGGGAGCTCGTCGATCTTCCACGCCCGCAGACGCCGGCCCACGCGGGTGATGCGCGGGTCGCCGACCGAGGTGATCAGCGGACCGGTGTTGGAGTTGCGCATGCTGCGGAACTTCAACACGGTGAACGGCACGCCGTTGCGCCCGACGCGGGTCTGGCGATAGATGATCGGGCCGTGATCGTCGAGCCACACGGCAAGACCGGCGATGCCCATCAGGGGCAGCGCCGGGATGATGCCGCCGGCGACGAGCAGCAGGTCGAACGCCCGCTTGACCCGCCCGCTTCGAACGTCGTTGCTTCTCATCTCCATCCTCCGAAACTCTGGGGCCGCGTCCGCCGTCGACCATGGTGAACTGTTTGTGAACTGGTGTGAACAGCATCGGGCCCACGGGCGGATCCTGCAACGGGACATCCGGACCATCTCTCGCGAAACTTCGCGGAGTGGTGGTGCGAACACAACGTAGGTCGAACGACCTGACTCGCCGTGATGGGCGATGACCTCTAGCCTCCGGGGGTGGCCAAGATGCGCTGGTTCGACCGTTCGCGGGGAGCCCACGTGCGGTCCCCGTCCTCCCGGCTACCGGGGGCCCAAGCGCCGCGCCCGGCGGCGACGCGGCCGCTCGACGTGCCCGTCGAGGACGACGAGGACCGCCGCCATGGGTGGAAGGTCCTCGTCGTCTGCACGGCGAACGTCTCGCGTTCCCCGCTCGCCGAGGCCGCCCTCCGACGCCACCTGCGGGCGGCCGGCATCCCGGCCGTCGTCCGTTCGGCCGGGACGATGGCCACCGAACTGGGTGTCGACGAGCGGATGGTCGAGGCCGGCTACGAGATCGGTGTCGACATCACCGACCACCGCCCCCGCCGGCTCACGGGGGACCTGATCGACACCGAGGGGGGCGATCTCCTGATCGGCCTGTCACGTGAGCACCTACGCGAGATCGTCTCGTTGGACGACACCGCCTGGACGCGGACCTTCACCCTCAAGGAGCTGGTCCGCCGGGCCGAGGCCAACCGCGGCGAGCTCGGCCGCGATCCGGCCCGTTGGACGTCGTGGCTCGGCGAGGGCCGCGACATCCGTCGACTCCTCGGTGAAGATCCGGCCGACGACGTCAAGGACCCCTACCGCAAGTCGGCAGAGCTCCACCGCGAGGTCGCCGGGGAGATCGACGATCTGTGCCGGCGCACGGTGGCGACGCTGTTCGAGGCGATCACGCCCTGACCTTCGGGGTGCAACGGGCCGAGCCGCTGTCGCTGAACGACTGCCCGGCGATCGGGCGGAAGGCCCATTCGTAGGAATCGGCGGACAGGTGCAGCTCGAGCACGCCGAACGTGTCGGCGTTGCGGACGGCGCTGTTGGGCTCCTCGGAGTCGAAGTCGCGCAGGCCCCTGCCACCGGTGCCGACGACGAACTGGCGTGGCCCGGAGGGATCCGGCCGGCCCGACGGATCCTGCGGTTCGAAGCGTTCGTAGTCGTGGTCGTGCCCGGCGAGCACGACATCGGCGCCATGGCCGGCGAGCACCTCCCAGAACACCTCGAAGTCGTCCGACGAGCCGTGGACCCCCGACGAGAACCGTGGCTTGTGCCAGTAGGCGGCCAGGCAGGTGGACGGATGCCGGTCGAGGTCGTCGCGCAGCCAGGCCACCTGGGCGGACCCGTCGTCGCACCCGCCCACCTCGTCGCACTCGCTGTTCAACGCCACGACGTGCCACGCCCCCAGGTCGTAGCTGTACCAGCCCTGAGCCAGGGCTTCCGGCCGACTCGCCGAAGTAGGCGTAGTACGGGGCGGCGCCCTTCGAGTGGTAGTCGTGGTTGCCGGGAGCGGGCCTGGTGCGGTCGCGCAGCGATCCCCAGGCGGGGTCGTAGCAGTCGGCGAACTGCTGCGCCGAGCCGTCCTCGTAGGCGTGGTCGCCGAGCGTGGCGACGATCGCCGACGGATCGTCGACCAGCGCGGCAGTGGCCGCTGCCCGGTCGTCGTCCGGGCAGGAGGCGATGTCGCCGACGGCGACGAGCACGGCCGGCCCGGTGTCCACGGGGTCGGTCGGCAGCGGGCCGGGGGTCGGGGGAGTCGTCGAGCCGGTCGACGGGAGCACCGTCGGCGTGGACCCGGGCTCCGAGGTGGCCGAGGTGGCCGACGTCGACCCCGTCGCGGTCCGCGGAGCTGGTTGCGACGAGCACCCGACGGCCACTGCGGCGACCAGCAGCATCGCCACCCGCATCGGTCGGGATGGACGCCGGTAGGGCAGTCTTTCCGGCCCATTTCGGGCGATGCGGTGCGGCCTCAGGATCACATCCCCATACTGTACGGTGCGTGGCGACTGCGTCACACCAGCGCGATCTCCCTGACGATGGGCTAACTGGCATCCTTCTCCTATCGACGAGGAGAGCGCACACTGGATCAGACCTGCACGGACTGGTCGCCGCGCGCTCGCCGACACCTGGCGACGATCGAGGGAGAGGAGGACGAAGATGACCGCAGCAGTCGTGCACGACCCGGATCCCCCGACCACGACCCCGTCACCCTCCGCCGGGCCACCTGCCGCCGGGCCACCTGCCGCCGGGCCACCTGCCGCCGGGCGTACCTCGACGGCTCGCGGCGCAGCATGGTCGACCCTCGCCTACGTCGTCATCGGCGTCGGCCAGCTCCTCGTGATGAGCGCCCTGGGCCACCACGGCGACCTCACCGGTGACAACAAGAACATCATCGCCGCCAGCCTGGTGATCATCGCCTTCGGCAAGATCTTCACGACGACCGGAGTCGGTCCGGCGATCGTGCAACGCGAGGATCTGCGCCGTGAGCACCTCGAGACCGGGTTCCTGCTCTCGCTGGGCACGGGCGTGATCGCCCTCGGAGCGCTCGGTCTCGGTGCCCCGGTGATCGCCTCGTTCTTCCACAACGACCGCCTGGTCCCCCTGCTCTGGGTGCTGGGACTGGCGACCTTCATCCAGTCCTCGGGCATCGTCGCCGAGGGCGTCCTGCAGCGGGAGTTCCGCTTCCGCGCCCTGGCGATCGCCGAGATCGTCAGCTCGGGCGTCGGCTTCGTCGGCCTGGGCGTCGTGTTCGCCCTAGGCGGCGCCGGGATCTGGACGCTCGTGCTCGCCAACCTCGTCCAGGCGGTGATGAAGGCGGCGATGGTCCTCGCCGCCACCCGTCATCCGATCGGATGGCGCGTCGACCGCACCGCCGGTCGAGAGCTCGGCCGTTTCGCCACCGGGTTCACTTTGGCCAAGATCTTCAACTTCGCCGGGGTCAACGGCGACAACGCGGTCATCGGCAACCAACTGCCCAACCAGCTGGGCAACTACTCCCAGGCGTATCAACTGCTCGCCATGCCGGCGATGTTCTTCGGTCAGATCGTCGACCGGGTGCTTTTCCCGGTCATGGCCCGCATGCAGACCGACCTCCCCCGCCTCGCCCAGACCTACCGGCGGGGTGTCGCGGCGATCGCCGTGGTCACCGGCCCCGGCGGTGCGCTGATCTTCGTGCTCGCCCCCGAGATCGTCCACCTCGTCTACGGCGCGAACTCCTCCGACGTCGTCAACCCGCTGCGCGCCTTCGCCCTCGGGCTCACCCTGCGCACCGGGTACAAGATCTCCGACTCGCTCGCCCGCTCGTCGGGCACCGTCTTCAAGCGGGCCAAGCGCCAGGCGGTCTACGCCGTGCTGGTCATCGTCGGCGCCTACGTCGGCCACTTCTGGGGGATCACCGCCTCGGCCATCGGCGTGCTGATCGCCCTGCTGGCCAACTACCTGCTGATGGCCGACCTCAGCCTGCGCACCACCGGGCTGACCTGGAGTGCATTCGCCGGCGCCCATCGGCGGGGAGCGATCCTCGGGGTGCTGACCGGTGCCGTCACCCTGCTCGTCACCGTGCCGCTGCGGCGCGCCGAGGTGAACTTCCTGCTGGTGATGGGTGCCGGACTCCTGGCCACCGCGGTGCTGCTCGGCGCGTTGGTGGTCGTCAAGCGTGATCTGGTCCTCGGCGACGTGGCGTGGCTGATCTCGGGCCGGTCCGCCCGCCAGGCGAAGCCCGGCGGTCCGACCGGATCTGTGACGCCGGCCTCGGCCCGGACCCGGACCAGCCTCGTCGAGCGACTCCAGAACAACGAGATCGACCTCTTGGCCGCGGCCGACGCGCTGGCCAAGGGACCGACCGCCGGGCGGCGGAACATGCGACCAACCCCCCGACCCGCGTCCGGCGCGGCAGTCACTGACCGAGGAGCCAAGCGTGGGTGACCGCCCCCTGACCCATCAGCTGATCGAACGGTTCAACGACGACGGCGTGGCGTGGTGCCACTGGAAGTCGAACCGCGACCTCGCCGAGTCGATGGACGGCTCGACCGACCTCGACCTGCTCGTCGACTCGGCCCGGCTCACCGACGTCTACGCGGCGTTCGCCTCGCTCGGCTTCCGCCGCGGCCAGGTCGCCGGAAGCCGCGTCGACATCGGGCTCGAGGACTTCCTCGGCGAGTGCCACGCCACCGGCAACCTCGTCCACATCCACACGCACTGGCGGCTCGTCTCGGGCGAGGCCCACCACAAGCGCTTCCGCATCCCCTGTGAACGGCTGATCCTCGACACCCGCCAGCGGGGCGAGATCGAAGGGACGTGGACCACCCACCCGGCCGCCGAGGTCGTGCTGCTGGCCATCCGCACCGGGCTCAAGCTTCGCTGGCGCGACCGCCTGGGCCTGCTGGTCGGCCACAGGACCGGCATCGCCGACATCGGCGACGAGCTCGACTGGCTCGTTGCCCGCTCGACCACCGCGGACGTGCGCCGCTTCGCCGGGCGGATGCTCGGCCCGAAGGCGGCCGCCGCGGCGATCGAGCTCGCCCAGTCGGGCCCGTCGACCCGCCGGCTGCTCCGCCTCCGCCGTGCCGTGCAGGCCGATCTCGCCATCCAGACGTCGCTGCGCGGTCCCGCCGCCCGCCTCGAGCGCTGGAAGCGGGAGGGGATCTGGCTGCGCCGGGGCATCGCCCGCCACTACCTCCCGCGGCCCGTGCTGCTCGGCCGCGGTGGTCCGGCCGGCGGCCTGCTCGTGGCGATCATCGGCTCCGACGGCAGCGGCAAGTCGACCGTCGTCAAGGGGCTGCACAAGTGGTTCTCGCTGAAGATCGACACGCTGCCGATCTACTTCGGCTCCGGCGACGGCAACCGTTCGCTGATCCTCAAGCCGTTCAAGCTGGTGCTCGGGATGCGCCGGCGCGACGGCCTCGAGGGCGCCTCGAACACCGACGACGATCCGGGCCGGCTGAGCAGGCGGCCGAGCCCGACCCGCGTCGTGTGGGCCCTGGCCGTCTCGATCGAGAAGCGCAGGACCCTGCGGCGGGCCTTCAAGGCGCGTACCCGCGGGATGCTGGTGATCGCCGACCGCTACCCGCAGACGCAGATCCCCGGGATCAACGACGGCCCGCAGCTGCGCGCCTGGGCCGAGTCGGCCTCGCGTATGGAGCGGCGGATCTCGGCATGGGAGGCGGTGCCGTACGAGCGCGCCCACCGCTTCCCGCCCGACCTGATCCTGCGGATGAAGGTCAGCCCGGAGGTGGCGGCGACCCGGCGCCCGGAACACGATCCCGACGACCTCAAACGCCGGATCCGGATCGTGGGGAGCCTGGAGTTCCCCGATTCGTTGCACGGCGTCGTCGAGATCGACGCCGACCAGACCCAGGACGAGGTGTTCGCCGCGGCGCGGCGAGCGATCTTCGACCACATGTAGAGCCGACCGGCAGGACGAGATGGCGCCGGCGAGGATGAACAGGCGAGAATGAACGAGGCGATGGTGGAAGAGACGATGGTGGACGAGGCGATGGTGGACAAGGCGACGATGAACGAGGCGACGATGAACGAGGCAGTTGCGGCGACGGTGACCGGTCGTCACGGTGGTGGAGACGGTGCCCTTCGCGGCCAGGAGGGCCGCCCGACCCGCCGCTGGGTCTCCCGCACCGCAGTCGGCACGGCGGTCGCCATGCTGGCGTCGCTGGTCGGGGTGCTGGTCGGGGTGCCTGCGGCGTCGGCCGCCCCCTGGCTGTCGTTCGTCAGATCGATCCAGACCCGGCCGTTCGTCGGTACGACCACCTCGATGGGTGACGACGAGGGTCTCGCCTACGTGCCCGCCAACGACACCCTGTGGGCGATCGACGACTCGCCCGGACGCCTGTACGAGGTCAACCGCACCACCGGCGCGCTGGGCCAGGTGATCCCCAACGCCGCGTTCCAGGCGACCACCAACTACGCCGGCACCGGCGAGACCGCCGGTCAGTGGCGGGTGAAGGACCTCGAGGCAGTGGCCTACGACGCGATCACCGACACCCTCTACGCCTTCAGCGGGACCTGCTGCACCGTCAACGAGCAACCCACCGTGTTCCGGCTCACCCGGCCCAGCACCTCGGCGGCATTCGCCCTCGAATCGTGGCAGCCGCTCGCCGCGCCCTACAACGACCTGTCGGGCGCCGGCTTCCGCAACGGCGAGCTGTGGGTGGCGATGGGCAAGACGATCGTCCGGTACGACTACGCGACCAACACCGCCACATCACCGTTCACGCTCACCGGAGCGCCGAGCGCGATCTACGGCATCGGTTTCAACCCCTCGGGCAGTGAGATGTGGCTGGTCGGCTCCAGTGCTCGGCTGACGAAGTTCGACTGGGCGACCAAGACGCCCGTCCCCGGATACTCGTTCGCCACGTACTCGTTCGGGGTCAACGACCCGCGCGCCGTCGAGTTGATCGGCACCCAGCTGTTCCTCGCCGACGGGTACGACTACTACCCGGCTGGCAGCACCTCGGCGTTCGGGATCCGCGTGTTCGACCTGGTCGACGCCACCGTGACCGCCCCGGTGGCCTCGTTCACGGCCACGCCGACGTCGGGGGCCTCCCCGCTCACCGTCGTCTTCACCGACACCTCGACGAACATCCCGGTGTCGTGGTCGTGGGCGTTCGGCGACGGCACCACCTCGAAGTCCCACAGCCCGACGAAGATCTACTCGACCCCGGGGATCTACTACGCGACGCTCACCGCCACCAATCCCGGCGGGTCGAGCACCTCGGTCCCCGTGGCGATCAACGTCGGCAACGTGCCGGTGGCCTCGTTCACCAGATCGGTCTCGGTGGGCGCGGTCCCGCTGACGGTCACCTTCACCGATACGTCGACCAACTCCCCGACGGCATGGTCGTGGAACTTCGGCGACGGCTCCGCGCCGGGCACCACCCAGACCGCGACGCACGTCTTCCAGGACCCGGGCGTCTACAACGTGACGCTGACCGCGACGAACGCCAACGGCTCCAACACCTCGGGCTCGCAGACGGTGAGCGTCACCACGACCGGCGGGGCGCTGACGACCACGTTCATCGCCACCGAGGATGCCTCGATCGATCAGACGGTGACCATCCCCAAGCCGACGGCGACGAACCTCTACAACCTGAATTCGACGACGGCGGCCAAGCGCTCGTACATCAAGTTCGCCGTGGCCGGCCTCAACGGAGCGGTCACCGCCGCGAAGCTCCGGCTGTGGGTCACCGACGGCACCGACAACGGCGCCCCCTGGTACCTGCTCGATACGAACGCGTGGTCGCAATCGACGATCACGTACGCCAACGCACCTCCGGTCAACGGCCCGCTCGTGGGTGATCCTGGTGTGGTGCCATTGAGCGCCTGGCTCGAGGTCGACGTCACGAGCGCCGTCGCCGGCGACGGTACGTACAGCTTCGCCAACATCCCCCAGTCGACCAACCAGGAGCGCTACACGTCGACCGAAGGGGTCGACAAGCCCCAACTGGTGATCACGACCAACGTGGGCGGCGCCGGGTTCGTGCCGGCCTCGTCGTTCACCACATCGGCGTCGGCGGGCACCGCGCCGCTCGCGGTCACGTTCACCGACACCTCGACCAACAGTCCGACCTCGTGGTCGTGGAACTTCGGCGACGGTTCTCCGGTGTCGACGCTGCAGAACCCGTCGCACACCTTCACGACCGCCGGCGTCCGCAACGTGACCCTGACGGCGACGAACGCCGCCGGATCGAACACGTCGGTCGCCCAGGCGATCACGGTGAACGCACCCCCGGCGGCGCCGGTGGCGTCGTTCACCAAGTCGGCGTCGTCGGGCCCGGCGCCGCTGACCGTCGGCTTCAGCGACACCTCGACCAATTCGCCCACGGCGTGGTCGTGGAACTTCGGCGACGGCTCGCCCGTCTCGCTCGAGCAGTTCCCGACCCACACCTACACGGCGGCAGGCTCGTACAACGTCACCCTCACGGCGACCAACGAGATCGGCTCGAACACCTCGTCGGTGCAGGTGGTGACGGTCTCGGCCGGGTCGGTGGCACCAGTGGCGTCGTTCACGAAGTCGGCGTCGTCGGGCACCGCGCCCCTGGCGGTGACGTTCACCGACACCTCGACGAACTCGCCGACGTCGTGGTCGTGGAACTTCGGCGACGGTACTCCGGTGTCGACGCTGCAGAACCCGTCGCATACGTTCACCGGTGCGGGGACGTTCAACGTGACGCTGACGGCGACGAACGCCGCCGGCTCCAACACGTCGACGTCGCAGCCCGTCTCGGTCACATCGTCGGGAACGGTGACCACGACCTTCATCCCCTCGGAGGACGCCTCGGTCGACCAGAAGGTGAAGACCGCCAGGCCGACGGCAACGACGCTGAACAACCTGGTCTCGACGTCCTCCGCCAGGCGCTCGTACATCAAGTTCGCCGTGTCCGGGCTCGGTGCGACCGTCAGCAACGCCAAGCTCAGACTGTGGGTCACCAACGGGACCAGCAACGGTGCCCGCTGGTATCTGCTGGACACCAACGCCTGGTCCCAGGCGACGATCACCTTCGCCAACGCTCCGCCGGTCACCGGCGCGGTCGTGGGCGACCCCGGCGTGGTGCCGACCGGCGCCTGGCTCGAGGTCGATGTCACCAGTGCCGTGTCGGGGAACGGCACGTTCAGCTTCGCCACCGTGCCCCAGTCGACCGACGAGGAGCGCTACACCTCGCTCGAAGGCGTCAACAAGCCCCAACTCGTGATCACCACGGTGTCGTCGGCGCCTGTGGCGCCGGTGGCGTCGTTCACGAAGTCGGTGTCGTCGGGGACGGCGCCGTTGGCGGTGACGTTCACCGATACGTCGTCGAACTCGCCGACGTCGTGGTCGTGGGACTTCGGTGACGGGTCGCCGGTGTCGACGTTGCAGCATCCGTCGCACACGTTCACGGGTGCGGGGACGTTCGATGTGACGTTGACGGCCGGCAACTCGGCGGGTTCGAACACGTCGGTGTCGCAGGCGGTGACGGTGTCGTCGGCGCCGGTGGCGCCGGTGGCGTCGTTCACGAAGTCGGTGTCGTCGGGGACGGCGCCGTTGGCGGTGACGTTCACGGATACGTCGTCGAACTCGCCGACGTCGTGGTCGTGGAACTTCGGTGACGGGTCGCCGGTGTCGACGTTGCAGCATCCGTCGCACACGTTCACGGGTGCGGGGACGTTCGATGTGACGTTGACGGCCGGCAACTCGGCCGGTTCGAACACGTCGGTGTCGCAGGCGGTGACGGTGACACGGGTGGTGGCGGGCCGGTGGCGCCGGTGGCGTCGTTCACGAAGTCGGTGTCGTCAGGGACGGCGCCGTTGGCGGTGACGTTCACCGATACGTCGTCGAACGTGCCGACGTCGTGGTCGTGGAACTTCGGTGACGGGTCGCCGGTGTCGACGTTGCAGCATCCGTCGCACACGTTCGCCGGTGCGGGGACGTTCGATGTGACGTTGACGGCCGGCAACTCGGCCGGTTCGAACACGTCGGTGTCGCAGGCGGTGACGGTGACCACGGGTGGTGGCGGGCCGGTGACGACGACGTTCACGGCCACCGAGGACGCCTACGTCGACCTGGCCACGCCGGCCACGGCGAAGCCGACCTCGACCACGCTCTACAACGTGCTGACGGCGACCAACACCCAACGGTCGTACCTGAAGTTCGACGTCACCGGCCTGAGCGGGACCGTGACCAACGTGAAGCTCCGACTGTGGGTCACCGACGGCACCGACAACGGCGCTGCGTGGTACAGGATCGCCGACAACTCGTGGGGCCAGGCCACGCTCACCTGGAACAACGCCCCGCCCCCCTTGGCGGGGTCCCTGGTCGGCGACCCGGCGGCCGTGGCGGTCGGCGCGTGGCTGGAGATCGACATCACGCCGTACGTCACCGCGAACGGCATCTACAGCTTCGCCAACCTGCCGACCTCGGCGAACGGTGAGAAGTACTCCTCCCGGGAGGGAACCAACCCGCCGCAACTGGTCATCACAACCGGTTGAGGCGGTCGTACCGACCCGGCCCGCGCCCACTCCCCCCGGTTGACGGCGTAGTGTCTCCAGTCTCACACGGAGGGTGTTCATGAACGTCATGGTGACCGGCGCAGCCGGGTTCGTCGGCAGCTCGCTGAGCGAGGCGCTGATCGCCGCCGGCCATCAGGTGGTCGGGGTGGACTGCTTCGTCCCGTACTACGACCGGGCGGTGAAGGAATCGAACCTCGCCGGTCTCCGGCTCGACCCGTCGTTCACGTTCCACGAGATCGACCTGCGCACCGCCGATCTCACCGAGGCCCTCGACGGCGTCGAGGCGGTCGTGCACCTCGCCGCGATGCCGGGCCTGGCCAAGAGCTGGACCGACGTCGAGCTGTACTCGTCGTGCAACATCGTGGCCACGGCCCGGCTGGTGGACGCCTGCCGCGGCCGGGCGCTGCACCGCTTCGTGCACATCTCGACGTCGTCGGTGTACGGCGCCGAGGCCAACGGCGACGAGACCATGCCGCTGCGCCCGGCGTCTCCGTACGGGATCACCAAACTGGCCGCCGAGCACCTCGTGCTGGCCAACACCGATCAGTTCGGCCTGCCCGGGGTGATCCTGCGCTACTTCTCGATCTACGGACCGCGTCAGCGGCCCGACATGGGTTACAACCTGTTCTGCGAGGCGCTGCTCGACGAGCGTCCGATCACCATCTTCGGCGACGGCTCGGCGACGCGGTCGAACACCTACATCGACGATTGCGTGCGCGGCACGGTGCTCGGCCTGCAGTTCGGCCGGGTCGGCGAGGCCTACAACATCGGCGGCGGCGAGGTGATCGGTCTGCTCGAGGCGATCAACGTCCTCGCCAAGGTCGCCGGTGTCACGCCGAACCTGATCTTCGGCGACAAGCGACCCGGTGACCAGAAGTCGACCCAGGCCGACTGCTCGAAGGCGGCCGAACACCTCGGCTACCAGGCCACGGTCGGTCCGGTCGAAGGCTTGGCCCGGCAGTTCGCCTGGCATCTGGCCCGGCGCACCGCCGCCTGACCCCGTCGCTCCCGTCCCCTCCTCCTGACGGCACGTCCCGGCCGTCGACGCCGATCGACGACGGGCGGTGAGGCCATCACTCCGGACGGTCACGCGAATGGGCCGATCAGCCAGTATCTGCGAATGGGCCGTGTGTCCTAGACTTGTTATGGTTCTCTGACGGGGAGGATCGTCGAGAATGGTCCCCGGTGCGGTGGGACATGCGGGAGGGTTTTCGTGAGCAGGCACATCAGCTACCTGGTTGTTCGCGGCTGCGGTCGTCGCTGCCGAGGTGGTCACCGGTGTCGTTGCGGCGCCCGCTCCGGCGGCGGCCGCTCCGACGTTGACCTACGTCCGCAACATCCAGACGCGCCCGTTCATCGGGACGTCGATATCGATGAAGGACAACGAGGGCCTGGCGTATGTTCCGGCCAACAACACGCTGTGGACGCTCGACGACAGCAGGGACTACGCCTACGCCGTCGACAAGGACACCGGCATCCTCGGCCAGGTGATCACGCCGACGAACTTCCAGACGGCCAACAAGTTCGCCGGGACCGAATTGGCCGGCTCGAACCGCGCCGGGGATCTCGAGGCTGCGGCGTACGACGAACCCAACGATCTGCTGTACATCTTCAGCGGCAGCTGCTGCACCTCGTCGGCGAGGCCGACGGTGTTCCGCCTCAGCCGCGCCAGTCGGACGGCGGCGTTCGTCGTCGATTCCTGGCAGCCGCTCAACGCCCCGTACAACGACCTGTCCGGGGCCGGATCGCGCGGCTCGGAGATCTGGGCGGGCTACCTGAAGGTGGTGTTCCACTACGACTATCTGACCAACTCGGCGACCTCGGCGCGCACGGTGCCCGGGCTGAGCGGTGTCCTCGGCCTCGGCTTCGCCAACGGCGGCAACGACATGTGGGTCGCCGACAAGGGCGACCGCGTGAAGAAGTACGACTTCGCCTCCAACACACTGGTCCCCGGTTACGACTTCTCGATGTCCGGCCTCGGCGTGAAGGACGCCCGGGCCGTGGAGGTCGTCGGCAACGAGGTCTTCGTGTCCGACGGTTACGACTACTACGGCTCGGTGACGTCGGCCTTCGGCATCCGTGTGTACAGCCTGAATGGCGCCACGGTCGCTGCGCCCGTCGCTTCGTTCACCAAGAGCGCCTCATCGGGAACGGCGCCGCTGACGGTGACCTTCACCGACACCTCCACCAACACGCCGACGTCGTGGAACTGGAACTTCGGTGACGGTACCACGTCGACGTTGCGCAGCCCGTCGCACCAGTACACGACCACCGGGACGTTCAACGTCACCCTGACGGCCACGAACGCGGGTGGGAGCAACACCTCGACGCCCCAGAGCGTGGTGGTGACGCCGCCGCCGCCTGTGGCGTCGTTCACCAAGAGCGCCTCGTCCGGGGCGGTGCCGCTGACGGTGACGTTCACGGACACCTCGACGAACACGCCGACGTCGTGGAGCTGGAACTTCGGTGACGGTTCGACGTCGACGGTGCGCAACCCGTCGCACCAGTACACGACCACCGGGACGTTCAACGTCACCTTGACGGCCACGAACGCCGGGGGGAGCAACACCGCGACTGCACAGGCTGTCACGGTCGACCCGGCGCCGCTGGCACCGGTGGCGTCGTTCACCAAGAGCGCCTCGTCCGGGGCGGTGCCGTTGTCGGTGACGTTCACCGACACGTCGACGAACACGCCGACGTCGTGGAGTTGGGACTTCGGCGACGGGGGCAGCTCGACGGACCGGAACCCGTCGCACGAGTACACCGGGCCGGGAACGTTCACTGTGGTGCTCACGGCGACCAACGCGCAGGGCAGCAGTTCGGCGACGCAGACGGTGACGGTCGCCACGGCGCCGGTCGCCTCGTTCACGATGTCGACGGCGTCGGGGCAGGCGCCCCTGACGGTGACGTTCACGGACACCTCGACGAACACGCCGACGTCGTGGAGCTGGAACTTCGGTGACGGGTCGACGTCGACGGTGCGCAACCCGTCGCACCAGTACACGACCACCGGGACGTTCAACGTCACCTTGACGGCCACGAACGCCGGGGGGAGCAACACCGCGACTGCACAAGCTGTCACGGTCAACCCGGCGCCGCTGGCACCGGTGGCGTCGTTCACCAAGAGCGCCTCGTCCGGGGCGGTGCCGTTGACGGTGACGTTCACCGACACGTCGGCGAACACGCCGACCTCGTGGAGTTGGGACTTCGGCGACGGGGGCAGCTCGACGAACCGGAACCCGTCGCACGAGTACACCGGGCCGGGAACGTTCACGTGGTGCTCACGGCGACCAACGCGCAGGGCAGCAGTTCGGCGACGCAGACGGTGACGGTCGCCACGGCGCCGGTCGCCTCGTTCACGATGTCGACGGCGTCGGGGCAGGCGCCGTTGACGGTGACGTTCACCGACACCTCGACGAACACGCCCACCTCGTGGAGCTGGGACTTCGGCGACGGCGGCACGTCGACGAGCCGGAACCCCTCGCACCAGTACACGACACCGGGGACCTACTCGGTGACGCTGACCGTCACGAACGGCGGCGGGAGCGACACGTCGGCGTCGCAGTCCGTCGAGGTCACGCCACCGCCGGCCCCGGTGGCGTCGTTCACGAAGTCGACGGCGTCGGGGGCAGCCCCGCTGACCGTGACGTTCACGGACACCTCGACGAACTCGCCGACGTCGTGGAGCTGGGACTTCGGCGACGGCACGAGCTCGACGGCCCAGAACCCGTCGCACCAGTACACGGTCGAGGGCACGTTCGACGTCACCCTCACCGCGACGAACGCCGGCGGGAGCGACACGTCGGCCTCGCAGTCCGTCGAGGTCACGCCGCCGCTGGCCCCGGTGGCGTCGTTCACGAAGTCGACCGCGTCGGGGGCGGCCCCGCTGACCGTGACGTTCACCGACACCTCGACGAACTCGCCGACCTCGTGGAGCTGGGACTTCGGAGACGGTTCGAGCTCGACGGCGCAGAACCCGTCGCACCAGTACCTGAGCGCAGCGACGTTCACGGTGACCCTGACCGCCACCAACTCCGGGGGGAGCACCTCGGTCAGTCAGGACGTCACGGTCAGCCCATCGGCCGCCCAGACGGTCACCGCCCTGGCGTCCGAGGACGCCTACGTGACCCAGGCCTCGCCGACGACCACCCATCCGACGGGGAGTCAGATCTACAACACCGCCTCGACGACCGCCGCGCTGCGCGGCTACGTCAAGTTCGCGGTGGCGGGTCTGACGGGGACGGTGACGAGCGCCACGCTGCGGGTGTGGGTGACCGACGGCACCGACAACGGCTGCGCCTGGTGGCTCGTGTCCAACGCCTGGACCGAGTCGGCGGTCACCTGGCAGAACGGGCCTCAGCCGACCACCGGGGTGCTGGTCGCCGACCCTGCGGGGCCCACGGTGGCCGGGACGTGGCTCGAGTTCGACGTCACCGCCCAGGTCACCGGGAACGGCACGTTCAGCTTCGCCACGCTGCCGACGTCGACCAACTCCGAGAAGTTCTCCACCCGCGAAGGGGTCAACCCGGCCCAGCTGGTGATCACCACCGGCTGATCGGCGGGCCGGGTGCGAGCCCCGGCCGCTACAGGATCCGGGCGACGAGTCCGGCCAGCTGCCCGGCGTCCAGCTCGCCGTCGTTGGTCATCGCCACTCGCCGGACATCGATCGACGAGCGGGCGCGGTCGATCCACGCCGCCTCGATCTCGTCGAGCTCCTGATCATGACGAACGAGCTCGGCCAGCCGATCCACCTCGGTCAGGCCTTCGACGCGACTGTGATGGGAATCGCGGGTGCGCAGCCGCGTCGCGTTGGTCTCGATCGCCGCCGAGACCCGGACGATCACATCCGGCCCGAGCCGCCGGGGACCGGGGGCCGCCGCATCGAGACAGCACCGCCAGTCACCCCGGAAACCGACGGAGCAGAGCTGCTGGACGACGCCCTGGTCGAAGAGCTGGATGCCGCCGAACCGGCGGGCCGAGCGCATCAGGCCGCGCACCACCAGCCAGTTCTGGACGAGCATCACCAGGTCCCTCGGGGACTGGCCCGACCTGCCGACCGCCCGGGCGACGCGGGCGGTGCCGATCGGTGAGCGCAACGCCTCGGTGGCCGCCACCGCGAGCTTGCGGACGGCCCGTGAACGGGTCGGCAACGTCGCCGCCACCCGACGCAGTCCGTCGTGGGCGTCGTGCCCGTCGGCCTGCAGGGCGGCCAGCAATCGCTCGTTGATGTAGGACTTGCCGACGCCGGGGGCCCCGCAGAACTCGACGATCAGACTCTCGGGGACGCGCGCCACGACCGGACATCGTAGATGGCGGGCCGCCGCAGCCGTCCCCGCCCCCGACCGGGGAGGTGCGGCGCGATGGGCTTCGACCCCGGGCCGGAGTCGTGTGCGAGCATGGGAGGATGACCGACAGCTTCTTCTCCGCCGTCACCGCACCGATCCGCTACGAGGGACCGGAATCGGACAACCCGCTGGCGTTCCGCTGGTACGACGCCGACCGCGTCGTCGCCGGCCGCCGGATGGCCGATCATCTTCGTTTCGCCGTGTGCTACTGGCATTCGTTCACGTGGAGCGGCTACGACATCTTCGGGGCGCCGACACTGGATCGACCCTGGCTCGACCCGAACGGCGATCCGATGGAGCACGCCCGCACGAAGATGGAGGCGGCCTTCGAGTTCTTCTCCAAGCTGGGGTCGCCGTTCTACTGCTTCCACGACCGCGACATCGCCCCCGAGGGCGCCACCTTCGCCGAGTCGTGCCGCAACCTCGACGCGATGGTCGACGAGGCCGCGGCCCACCAGGAGCGCACCGGCGTGCGACTCCTCTGGGGGACGGCCAACCTGTTCTCGAACCCCCGCTTCATGGCCGGCGCGGCGACGAACCCCGATCCCGACGTGTTCGCCTACGCCGCGGCCCAGGTGGCCCACTGCCTGGAGGCGACGCATCGCCTCGGCGGGGCCAACTACGTCCTGTGGGGTGGCCGCGAGGGGTACGAGACGCTGCTCAACACCGATCTGCACCGCGAGCTCGACCAGCTCGGACGCTTCTTCCAGATGGTCGTCGAGCACAAGCACGCCATCGGCTTCGAGGGCGCGATCCTCATCGAGCCCAAGCCGTTCGAGCCGACGAAGCACCAGTACGACTACGACGTCAGCGCCGTGCACGCCTTCCTCCAGCGCTACGGCCTGGAGGACGAGGTGAAGGTCAACATCGAGGTCAACCATGCCACGTTGTCGGGCCACGACTTCGCCCACGAGGTGGCGATGGCGGTCAGCGCCGGGATCTTCGGCTCGATCGATGCCAACGCCGGCGACGACCGTCTCGGCTGGGACGTCGACCGCTTCCCGGTCTCGGTGGAGCAGATGTCGCTGGGGATGTACGAGATCCTCAAGGGCGGCGGTTTCACCACGGGGGGGCTCAACTTCGACTCCAAGCTGCGGCGCCAGTCGATCGACCGTTCCGACCTGTTCCACGCCCACATCGGCGGGATGGACACCATGGCCCGCTCGCTGCTCGTGGCCAGCGCGATGCTCGAGGACGGCGCCCTGGAGTCCCTCCGCGCCGCCCGTTACGCCCGTTGGGACGAGGCCGCCGGCAAGGCGGTCCTCGCCGGCGAGCGGACCCTCGCCGAACTGCACGACGAGCACCTGGCCGGGGCCCCCGAGCCTCGTCCGGTGACCGGCGCCCAGGAGCGACTGGAGAACCTGGTGGCCCGCTACATCGAACGTGCCCGCTGACCGCTGCGGCGCCGACTCGCCGACGCTGCGCCTGCTCACAGGTTCGGTGGGAGCAACCGGTTGACGTTCTCGAAGAAGAAGTAGAGCACGACGACGAACGGGCCGAAGCCGACCAGGACGCCGACCCAGTTGCGCCGCACCCTGACCGAGAGACGCCAGGCGAGCAGCGCCACGATCGACAGGATCGACCCCCACACGGCGACCTGTGGCCAGGCGTCGGGGTCGGAGAACCAACCGGCCGACAGGGCGTCGACCGACTCGTCGAAGCCCGCACTTGCCGCATCGTCGTCACCGCCGTCGACGGGGGCGGTCGTCACCGGGGCCTCCCCGCTCTCGACGATGGTGTCGACCGGCGCGCCGCCGTTTGGAGTCGTCGCCGGCGCGCCGTCTGGAGTCGTCGACGGCGGGGCGCCTTCTGCGGGCAATGAGTCGAGCGGAGCCTCGACGGCAGCCACCGCGGCCGGCGCGCTCGGGTCGACGTAGTTCGACGTCGGCGCCCCGAGCGGGCTCGACGCCGTCTCGTCGAGATCGGCGGTGACGACGATGCGCTGCTTGGCCGAGTACTTGGGCGTGCACGAGGTGAGGGTGAGCATCTTCTTGTCGGGCTGGTTGGCGACGACCTGTCCGTCGGACGGTTTGACGACCTGCTGGCCGGTCATCCGGTACACGTATCGGCCCTGGAGCGTCGTCACGATGATCTCGTCGCCGGGTTTCACCTTGTCGATGTTGATGAACGGTTGGCCGTTGGTGGTGCGGTGCCCGGCGAGCGCCGCGTTGCCGGGCTGACCGGGCATCGGCGAGGCCGGGAAGTGACCGACCCCCTTCTGCAGGTCTTCGGTGCGCACGCCGGCGACGATCACCTCCCGCACCCCGATCGACGGGATCTCGAGGAAGGCGATCGGATCGCCGAGTCCGATGGCGGGCAGGGCGGGCGCGGCGACGGGGTCGGGTGCGACGACAAGCGGGTCGGTGGTCGGTGGTGTGCTCGTCGCCGGCTGGCTGTCGCCGGTGGCCGGGACGGTGGTCGGCGCCGCGGCGGGCGACCCGGGGACGAGGGTGATGACGGCCGACGGCGGCGGCAGTGGCGCCGGTGCCCGGGCCAACAGCGCTTCGAACTCGCTCTTCAGCTTGTTCTGGTGCTGGGCGTGTTGAATGCCCGTCCCCCACAGCTGGTAGGCGACGAAGGCGAAGATCAACAGCCCGAGCGAGATCAGGATGCGCCCGAGCCCGCCCACGTACCAGCGCCAGTCGCGGGGGTGCTTGACCGGAGCGGGTCGCTCGAGGCGTCGGCGGCTCCTCGCCGCGGCCCTGACCGCCCGGCGATCGCCGCGCGACGCCCGAACCGCGGTCGGCGGGGGCGCGGCCGGTTCGAACGGGGCCGTCGCGGCCGGGATGGACGCTGCCGGGGGCGCCAGCGGGGCGGGTGCGCCGACCGGGGGCGCCAGCGGGGCGGGTGGGCCGACCGGGGGCGCGAACCAGGGGGGGCCTTGGGTGTCGACGCCGGTCACAGGACCCCAGGATACGGTGAACGGTGCGTTCGGTGGCCGCGCCGGGCCCCGATCGCCTACGGTCGCGGCGTCCATGGCAGCCGTCGTCGAACTCCGTGATGCCGTCGTCGTGCTCGGCTCGTTCCCGGCGCTGGCCGGGGCGACGCTCACCGTCGAACGGGGCGCCGTCGTGCTGCTCGAGGGGCCCAACGGTGCGGGGAAGACCACGCTGCTGCGTCTGTGTGCCGGTCTGCTGCCGATCGCCCGCGGCGAGGCGACGGTGCTCGGCTGCGACCTGCGGACCGATCGCCGTGCCCTGCGGCACCGCGTCGGGCTGCTCGGCCACGCCAACGGGCTGTACGCCGATCTGACCGTGGCCCAGAACGTCACGTTCTGGGGGCGCACCGTCGGTGCCACGCCCGACGAGATCGACGCAGCGATGGCCCGCATGTCGCTGACCGGCCGGCTGGCAGACCTGGCCGTCGGGCGATGCTCCGCCGGCCAGCGCCGGCGCACCGCGCTGGCCTGCCTGGTGGCCCGGCGGGCCGAGCTGTGGCTGTTGGACGAGCCCCACGCCGGCCTCGACGCGGCGGGCCGCGACGAGCTCGACGCCGTGCTGCGCGAGGCGGCGTCGGCAGGGGCGACGGTCATCGTCGCCTCCCACGAGCGCGAACGGGCCGGGGCGCTGGCAGATCGCATCGTCGCCGTCGTGGCCGGGCAGGTCGCGCCGGCGCCGGGCGCCGACGGGGTTCGCCCGTGCTGAGGATCGCCCGGCTCGTGGCCACCAAGGACCTGCGGGTCGAGTGGCGCTCGCGGGTGATGCTCAACCAGGTCCTGCCCTTCGCCGTGATCGTCCTCGTGCTGTTCGCCTTCGCCCTCGACAACGGCGGCGTCGTCAGCGACGCCGGGGCCAATCGGGCGATCACCGAGTACGTCGCCCCCGGGCTGCTCTGGTTGGCGACGATGTTCAGCCTGCTCATCGTCGTGCAACGGGCCTTCGCCATCGAGGCGACGGACGGGGCCCTCGACGCGTTGCGCGTCGCCGGGGTCGACCCGGCGGGCATCTTCCTCGGCAAGACGCTGGCCATCGCCGTGGAGCTGCTCGCCGTGGAGATCGTCCTGGCGGCCGGTGTCGTCGTCTTCTACGACGCCGGGGTGCGGCCCGCCGGGCTGGTGTTGTTGGTCACGACGCTGGTGACGGCTACGTGTGGTCTCGCCGCGGTCGGTACGCTGTACGGCGGACTCACCGCCGGAGCCAAGGGCCGCGAAACGTTGCTGCCCCTGCTACTGCTGCCGGTGGTGGCGCCCGTGCTCATCGGCGCCACGAAGGCCTGCGAATCGGCCTGGGGCACCGGCGGCACCGGGTTGACCGAGGGCTGGCCGTGGGTCGGTCTGCTCGCGGTGTTCGCCGTCGTGTTCATCACGGTAGGAACGGTGGCCTTCGGGCCGCTGCTCGACGAATAGACGAATTCACAGCCCTCGCACGCACACGGTGCACGACGAACGGCCGCCCGGCCGGATGGAGACTCTCGAACCATGGTGTCCACCACGAGCGAACGGAGTGCGGCAGAGGCGGGACCGCCGGCGCGTCGCCTCTCGGCCACCGGCACCTCGGCCAGTCGGCGCCTCGGATTCGTGACCCTCGTCGGTGTCGCCTGGTTGGTGCTGTTCGGTCTGGTGCTCTCACCCGGCGACGTCGTGCAGAGCGACTCGGTGCGGATCATGTACGTCCACGTGCCGTCGGCCTGGCTCGCCTACCTCGCCTTCGGGGTCACCGGCGTCTGCTCGGCCGCCTACCTGTGGACGCGCACCCGATCGCTCACCTGGGACCGCTTCGCCGGGGCCTCGGCCGAGGTCGGGGTGCTGTTCATGGCGATCACCCTGGTGTCGGGCTCGCTGTGGGGTTCGATCACCTGGGGCCGCTACTGGGTCTGGGACGCCCGGCTGACCACGACGGCGTTCCTCTTCGTCACCTACGTCGGCTACCTCGCCGTGCGCCGGCTCGGCGGTTCGCACGAGGCCCGGGCGCGCCGCTCGGCCGTGCTCGCCCTGCTCGCCGTGCTCGAGATCCCGCTCGTCCACTTCAGCGTCGTGCTCTGGCGCCCCCTCCATCAGCAGGCATCGGTGGCCAACCCGCAGGCCGACGTGAAGCTCGACGGTCTGATGCTGTTCAGCCTGTTCGTCGGAATCATCGCCTTCACCCTGCTCTACGCCTGGCTGGTGATCCACCGTCAGCGGCTCCATGCGATGGAGGACGCCGTCGAGGCCCACGGCCTCGACCTCGCCCTCGCCGAGCGGCGCCGGGAGGGTTCGAGCCGATGAAGCACCTCGGAGAGATCGTCGGCAGCTACGCCGTCACGCTGGTCGGCATCGCCGCCTATGCCTGGTGGATGATGCGGCGCGCCCGCCGCCTGGCCGCCCAGGTTCCCGACGAGGACCGTCCGTGGACCTGAGCCCGCGCACGACGACGACGACCGAGGCCCCGGTCGCCCGGCCGAAGCGCCGTTGGGGGGCATGGATCGTGCTCGCCGCCGTCATCGTCGGCGGCGGCCTGGTCGTCACCAGGTTCCTCACCTCGGCGATCGACTACTACTGCAACGCCGACGAGGTCGGGGTCAGGGACCAGTGCTCGGGCGAGCGCCGACTACGGGTCCAGGGCGCCGTCGACCAGGGCTCGATCGTCAGCGGCCCGGGCGGCATCGAGCAGTTCCTGGTCAGCTTCAACGGGGTGGCCATCCCCGTCGATTACTCCAACGGAGCGGTGGTCCCCGACCTGTTCCAGGAGTGCATCCCGGTGGTCGTCGCCGGTCGGCTCGTCGGCGACGTGCTGATCGGCAGCTCGGTCGAGGTCAAGCACTCGAACGACTACGTGGCCACCAACGGCGCCCGTCTCGACGAGGCGTCGAGCGCAGCCTGTACGGTCCAGTCGACCTCGGGATGATGTTCGCCGGGATCAACAGCAGCCTCGGGTCCGCGGCGCTGCTCGTCGGCACGATCGCCTCGATCTTCGGGTCGATCGGGCTGATCGCCGGCGTCCGCCGGGGTGACACCCGGATGATCCTGGCCGGCTCGCGCTACGTGTGGGTCGTGCTCGGCGCCGCCGTCGGGGCGTTCGTCGTCATGGAGCGAGCCCTGATCACACGGGACTTCTCGCTGCTCTACGTGCAGAACGTCGGCTCGGCCGCCACCCCGCCGTTGTACAACTTCACCGCCTTGTGGACGGCGCTGGAGGGCTCGCTGCTGCTCTGGATCCTCGTCCTCGGCGGCTACTCGGCGGCCGTCGCCTGGCGCTACCGGGCTCGACGAGCCGATCCGCTCGTCGCCTGGGCGCTGGCCACGCTGATGCTGATCTCGCTGTTCTTCTTCTCGCTGACCCTGTTCACCTCGAACCCCTTCGAGGCCGGACCGGCGGGCGTGACCACCGGCCGCGGGCCGAACCAGCTGCTCCAGAACCACGTGCTGGTGCTGTTCCATCCGCCGACGCTCTACCTCGGCTACGTCGGGATGAGCGTGCCGTTCGCCTTCGCCATCGCCGCGCTGGTCACCGGTCGGGTCGGCGAGGGCTGGCTGGCCGAGACGCGCCGCTGGACGCTGTTCGCCTGGGGCTTCCTGACGATCGGCATCCTGCTCGGGGGTTGGTGGAGCTACGAGGTGCTCGGCTGGGGTGGCGTGTGGGCCTGGGACCCGGTCGAGAACGCCAGCTTCCTGCCCTGGCTGACGGCGACGGCCTACGTCCACTCGGTGCTCGTCCAGGAGCGTCGGGGGATGTTGCGGGTGTGGAACCTGTCGCTCCTCGTGGCCACCTTCTCGCTGACCATCCTCGGGACGTTCCTCACCCGCTCGGGCGTGCTGGCCAGCGTGCACGCCTTCAGCGAATCGGGCATCGGGCCGTACCTGCTCGGATTCTTCGGGCTGGTCGTCGCCGTCTCGCTCGGCCTGATCGCCTGGCGGGGCGACCGGCTGCGCGCCCCGGGGATCATCGACTCGCCCCTGTCGCGCGAGGGCGCGTTCATGGCCAACAACCTCGTGTTCAGCCTGTTCGCCTTCGTCGTGCTGCTGGGCACGGTGTTCCCGCTGATCGTGCAGGCCGTGCAGGACCGCGACATCAAGGTCGGCGCCCCGTTCTTCGACCGCCTGGGCATCCCGATCGGGATCACCCTGCTGTTCCTGATGGCCGTCGCCCCCGTGCTGCCGTGGCGCAAGGCGTCGGGCGAACTGCTCTCGCGTCGGCTGTTCTGGCCCGGCTGGTGCGGCACGGCGGCGATCGCCGCAGCCGTGGTGGCCGGTGCCGAGGGGTTCGCCCCGCTGCTCGCCTTCGGTCTCGGTGGCTTCGCCGCCGGCGCGGCCGGGCGCCAACTCGTGCTCGCCACCCGCCGCCAGGGTCTGCGCGGCCTGCTCGGGCGGGCCAACGGGGGGATGATCGTCCACCTCGGGGTGATCCTCGTCGCCGTCGCCCTCGTCGCCTCCAACTCCTACTCGCGCACCCAGCACTTCGTGATGGAAGCCGGCCGGTCGGTCAGCTTCGCCGGGCACACCTACACCTACACCGGTGCCGAGCGATTCGACACGCCCGTCCGCTTCGGCACCCAGGTGTTCGTCCAGGTCGACGACGGGGGCACGCTCGGGCCCTCGGTGGCCACCTACAAGGGCCGCGGTCAACCGGCGGGCAAGCCGTCGGTGCGCACCGGCCTGTTCCAGGACCTCTACGTCACGCTCGACAAACCCATCCCGAAGACTTCGGCCGACCCGGCGGGCGTGACCATCTCGATCAAGCCGATGATGGTCTGGATGTGGATCGGTGGGGCGATGATGGCCTTGGGCACGGTGCTCGCCGCCTTCCCCGGCCGGCGGCGCCGCCCGACCGACCCGACGTCGGCCCCCATCCCCGCGCCCCGGGAGGTCGTCGCCGCCGGGCGCCGACACGGCTCGGTGCCGTCGCCCGGTGAAGGTGCGGATGCCGGGGGCCACTGAGGTGCCCGAGGTGCCCAGCGCAGCCCGACGGGCCGGGGACTCCCGCTGCCGCCGGCGAGATCGCCGCGCCGACCCGTCGACCGCTGGCGCCGTACGTCGTGCTCGTGGTGGCACTCGTCGTCGGTGCCTTCTTCGTGCTGCTCGCCGGTTCCAAGACCCGGGTCAACACCGAGGACGCCTCGACGCCGCTGCTCGGGCGTGCCGCGCCCGAGATCGTCGGTCCGACACTCGACGGCGCCGGCTTCCAGCTCAGCCGTCGGCGGGGGAGTTGGGTCGTGCTCAACTTCTTCCAGTCGACCTGCGTGCCGTGTGTCAAGGAGCACCCCGAACTGGTCGCCTTCGCCGATGGGCAAGCGGCCCTCGCCGACGGCGCGGAGCTGGTGACGATCGTGTTCGACGACACCGCCGGCGCCGTGCGCCAGTTCTTCGCCGACAACGGTGGCGGGACGTGGCCGGTGGTCGTCGACGACGGGGCGGCCGTCGACTACGGGGTCGCCAAGGTGCCCGAGACGTGGATCATCGACCCCGACGGCGTGATCCGGACCCACGTGATCGCCGAGGTCACCTCCGACGGTCTGGGGGCGCTCGTGGAACAGCTGCGCGCCGAGCGTCGCCAGCGGATCGGCGGCTGACCCGATGAAGGCACGGCTCGCCGGCTGGCTGCTGATGGCCTGCGTGGTCGCCACGCTGTTGGGCGTCGGCATCGCCCGCTCCGGCCAGCCGCGCACCGCCGACCAGCGGGAGCTGAAGATCGCCCGCAGCCTGGCCTGCCCGGTGTGCGACGGGGAGAGCGTCGCCGAGTCACAGGCTCCGTCGGCCGTGCAGATCCGCGGGCGGATCTCCGAACTGGTCGCCGCCGGACAGCTCTCCGACGGAGAGATCGCCCGCACGATCGATGCCGCCTACCAGGACGATCTCGCCCTGGCGCCGTCGGGATCGGGTGTCGATGCCCTGGCCTGGGCGCTGCCGGCGGCGGCCGCTGTGCTGGCCGCCGCCGGTCTCGCCGCGGCGTTCGGACGGTGGCGCCGGGACGGGCCGGTGACGGTCAGCGAGGCCGATCGGCGACTGGTCGCCGCCGCGCTGGTCGAGGCCGGTGCCGAGCGAGACGTCGAACGAGACGTCGAACGATGAACCCCGACCGGCTCGCCGAACTCGAGGAGGAGCGGGCGTTCCTGCTCCGCTCGCTGGCCGACCTCGAACGCGAACGGGCGTCCGGCGATGTCGACGACACCGACTACGCGACGCTGAAGGACGACTACACGGCACGCGCGGCGATCGTGCTCCGGGCGATCGATGACGGTCGAGAGACGCTGCCTCCACGCCGGGCGCGCCGCCCACGCCGGATGTGGGCCTGGATCGCGGCGACCGCCGTGGCCGCCGTGTTCGCCTCGTGGCTCCTCGTCCAGTCGTCGGCCGAGCGGAGAGCCGGTGACGTGATCACCGGTGGCGGTCCGTCGGCTCCCGACCCCACCGACCCGGCCAACCTCCTCGTCCAGGCGCGAACCGCCCAGACGACCGACCCGCTCACCGCGCTCAAGCTCTACGATCGGGTGCTGGCCCTCGACCCCGCGAACATCGAGGCCCTCACCTACCGGGGCTGGTCGGCGCTGTTCCCTGCCTTCGGGCTGCCCGAGGGCGAGCAGCGCGACGTACTCGTCACCTCGGCAGCCAGGTTCCTCGACCGGGCCCGCGCCGCCGATCCGACCTACGTCGACGCGCAGTGCTTCACGGCGATCCTCCGGTTCCGCTTCCTGGACGACGCCGTGGGGGCCAAGGAGCCCTACGACCGGTGCGTCGCCGGCGACCTGCCCGGCTCGGTCGCCGCGTTCGTCGCCGCGTTGGGCACGAGCCTCGACGAGGCGCTCGCGGCGACGGCGACCACCTCCGGCTGATCGACCCGATCCGGCCGATCGGCCCGGAGGAGGGCCGGGCGCCGGGCACCCGGGGCGGTCGCGCAGGACGCCGGGTCAGCTCGGCGGGGGCCAGGCCCAGGCCCGGACGACCTCGCCGTGGCGCCGTTCGAGCACCCAGGTGGAGCACTTGTCCCAGCGGGGTGTTCCGACGATCTCGACACCCCGGCGATCCAAGGCGTCGATCACCTCGGGGATCACGTCGCCGTGGCTGCACAGCACCGATCCGGGCGGCAGACGGGTGATCAGCTCCAGCACGGGGGCGAAGGGCATGGCCTCGCCGAGGGCCTCGTCGGTCTCGATCCGGATGCTGCGGCGGGCGGCGAGCACCCCGGCGAGGGGCTGCAAGGTCTGGACGCAGCGCAGGAAGGGGCTGCTCACCAGGCGCCCGTCGCCGACCAGCGGCCCGAGGACGTCGGCGAGGGCCATCGCCTGGGCGACACCCGGAGGGGTCAACGGCCGGGGTCGGTCATCAGCGGCCCATGCCTGACGGGACCCGGCCTTGGCGTGGCGCACGACGTAGACGCGGTCGTCGGAGGTTCGCGACTCCACCAACGTCACGCCTCGCCGATCAGTTGGCCGTGCCGGGCGGTCAACTCGCGCACCAGGACCAGGTAGCTCGCCGCGGCGGCCAGCGAGAGGGCGGCGACGGTCACCGTCTGGGCCGCGGGCACATCGCTCAGACGGGCGGACTCGATCGGCCCGAAGCCGGCGCCGAGGCGGAGCCTGCCGACCATCAGCGCCACGTTGACCAGCGGTGGGAAGGCGTAGAGCACCCACCACACCGTCGTGATCGCCGAGGCCTTGTTCTGCTTCCAGGAGCCGTCGTAGGGCGCTGTCGCCGGGTCCGACGCCTTCCACAGCTCACGGATCATCAACCACGGGATGATCCACAGCACCGGCGGGCAGAACCATCCGCCGATCGCCCAGCCCGGGCCCCAGGTGGCGCCCGTCCGGCCCATCGACCGGTGGTTGCGGGCCATCCTGAACATCCAGATCATCGTCAGGATCCCGATGGTCAGGGTCAGCGCCCCCGACATCACGCCGAGCAGTCCCTGGGTGCCGGCGGCGGCGGTGAACCGCTCCTCGGTCCCACCCGTCCTCAGAAAGGCCCGGGCCCGGCGCGCCGTCTCGAGCGAGACCGGTACCGAGGTCACCGTGATCGCCATCGTCACGACCAGGAGGGAGACGATCGTACGTCCGAGCCTGGCGACGGGGGCCTTGACCGGCACCGGCGCCGGGATCGGCGAGTAGGCCGGTGGCGCCGGGCGAGCCGGTGGGGGTGGCGGCGGGAGGGCGCTCATTGCGGGGCCGAGAGTACCCGGGCGCGCCGACCCGCCGGCAGGCAGCCCGTCCCGACGAACCTCCGCGGCGCCGACCGTCAGCGGTGGGTCCGCCAACGCTGACGGAGCAGGGCCTCGATACGCGCCACGCGGGTGCGCGCCGGGGGGTGCGAGGCGAACAGCCGCTCGTGCCACCTGATCGGCCGTTCGGCCAGGCCGCTGGCGACGAACCGGCGCAGGGCGGCGGCGAGCTGCGCGCCGAAGCCCATCGAAACCACCCGGCGGTCGGCCTGGAACTCGGCGCCCCGCCCGACGGCATTACCGATCGCGTTGGAGACGAACACGCCGGCGAGGAACACCCAGGCGACGAACGAGAACGCGGCGGCGATCAGCTTGCCGACCATGGTGAGCGCCGGTGACTCGGTGGCGAACGTGTCGGTCGCCGCGCGGGCGACGGCACGGAACAGGAAGCCGACCCGGGCGAGCACGAGCACGGGCAGCAACAGCCACTGGGTGATC
>CAWHEG010000028.1:0-15761 GCA_963828405.1 uncultured Actinomycetes bacterium
CCTGGGGGGGTCACGACATGAATCCCTATCACTACCTCGGTCCAGTGCTCGGGCCGAAGTTGTACCAGCGGCTGCACGGCTTGCCCAGGAAGAACCGATTCGGTTCAGCGCTGTTTGCGACTTACGTCGGAACGGTGGTACGCCACGTGAAGTTGATGCCGGAGTTCTCACTCGCACGTGTCGAATGCCGATACTGGCCGGCGCTGTCATTCCTGGCCAAGGTTCCAGTGGTGCGCGAGGTGGCAACCGGCAACTGCGTCCTGCATCTCCGCCGAAACAGCTCACCTCCTACACACGGAGCGGCCGTTGGCCGACAAGACGAACAGCTAATGCCCGAACCGATGGACGAGGTTTCAGTAGATCGGGAGCTCAAGGCTTCCTTGCGATGAAAATGACCTCACCCCGGAGAAGACCCAGCTGGCTCACTGCTGGCTCCACGGCGACGAAGTCTTCCAGAGCGAAGCCCGCACCAGTGATTCTCTGCCGAACATCACGTCCGTAGTATCGGAGATGGTCGGATTGTCCATGATATCGGCGACGCAATGCAGCGGTGGTTGCATCTGGGTTCGAGTAGGTTTCCGGCCAGCCCTCGATCACCGGGATCGTTAGGACCGCGGTTCCACCGGGGCGGAGAATCCTGTAGATTTCAGCGAGAGCCTTGCGATCATCGACATGTTCCAGAACATGACCGGCAACAACACAGTCCCAGGAGTCACTCGCCTGGTCGATTTCCTCCAGGTCGAGCCTCATGTCGGTCCCTTCTTTCATTAGATCTGCCGTGGCGTACTCGACAGAGCTCGCTCGGAGGTGCTTCTCGATTGCTCTTTCCGGCGCAAAGTGCAACACCCTGCCTGAGGTCAAGACCTGAGCGCTCGACGCCCAGAGCCACAACAAGCGATGGCGCTCCAATGATCCGCATGATGGGCACATTGCGCCGCGCCGAGGCGGATCACCGAAGGGTGCAAACGATCCGTACGTCCCGCATAGATTACAATGTAGTTTCACCCGATCGCCTACGAGGCGAATGGTCGCCGTGGCGGTGTACCTGAACCTGTTCCAAGAACGCACCAGACGCCCGCCTGATCGACTGATACATGGTGGCATGACGAGTCTCCCCTCCCGGAGATGGTTCCCTCGACCGGTCGATAGTTGGTGTCAGGCGCGAGGCCTTGTAACTCAGGACGGCTCGGGAAGCCGCTGAACAACACTAGCTTCCCGTCGATCTGCACGACAGGCTCGCCCGAACTCGGAGCCAGCAGTGGAGAACGAGGACGTCGGGCGGGTGACGGGACGGGACTTCGAGGATACTTGGTTACCGGTCTCACACGGAGTGCACGATTGATCATCACATCGCGAGCGGGCGCAGGCGTGGTCAACGTCAAAGATCATGCCGCCCGCTCCGCTCGGCTTAGAATCCTTTCGGTCCGAGAGTAGAACGCCGCGTGGAGACTCGGCACCGTAGCGTTGGAGTCCTGTGAGCGTCATCATCAAGCAGCCCACCGTGGCCGCCCGCCGACTTCCCCAGACGCCGGACCGAGCAATGCTTGGATTCTTGTCGTTGACGAGAAAGCCGCCCAATCCCAAGCGGATCGCCGTCACGCGCGATCTGGCCTCATCCGTAGCAGGGATCGACGATGGGACATTCGGATCCCTGCGCGGCTCGACCGGGTCCATCGATGCGGTGGCGTACCGACTCCGTTTCGGCCCCGAAGCCGGTTCGTAGTCGTGGCAGCTTCCGTGCTCGGAGATGATCCATCGAACGGTCACCCCTCCGCTGTGGAGATGACAGTCGTGGCGCTCGTCTCGTTCGCGGTCGGTATCGCCGTCATCGGACCTGGGCTCTCCCGCGGCGCCCTGTTTCAACTCGATCGATCGTTGATTCCCCACCCGCCGTTTCCCTGGGGCACCTTCGGACTTGGTCCGGAAATCCCACGTGATGCGCCGCTGAGCGCCATCATTTGGTTGGCCTCGCAGTTGCTCGGAGCGCCCTCCGTCAGCAAGTGGCTGATGGTGCTGACGATCAGCATCGCATGGTGCGGGATGTTCCGGCTGACCAGTGCCCACGCTGGGTTACCCCTGGCGATGATGTCGGGATTCCTGTACGCGTTGAGTCCATACCTTCTGACCCGACTCGCCGTCGGCCATGAGTCGATGGGGATTGCCGCCGCGGTGCTGCCGTGGGTGCTCGCGTCGTTGAGCGATGTGCGCTCCACATGGCGAAAGGTGTTCCTCGCGTGCGTGGCCCTTTGCATAGCTGGGTCGTTCGGAGGCATTCTCGCCGGCCTCGTTCTCGCATCGCGGGGTGTGCGCCGCGCCGGCCGGCGGCGACTCCTCGCCCATGGAAGTGCGCTCTTGGCCGCATCCTCGATGTGGCTGGTGCCCGGTGTGGTCGTGATGTTGGGGAGTCCGAAGTTGTCACCGGCGTCGTCGTTCCCGAACGGGACGCGGACCGTAGCCGATCTGCTGGAACTGGCGGCCGGCGCAGGGTTCTGGCAACCGTCACTCGAGATCGCCGGGCCATCCGATCTGCTGACGGGCATCGCCGGTTTCGTCCTGCTCGGTCTGGCAATCATCGGAACGACCCGATTGCCCTCAGTCTGGCGTGCGACCGCGGCATCGATGGCCGGTGTCACCTTCATAATGTCGCTGGCCTCCGCAGTCCCAGGGCTCCGAACGGTGACGGACTGGTTCACGTCGACGGCGCTCGGTGTTCCATTCCGCGAAGCGCAGCGCTACCTGTTGCTCTACGTCTGTTGGATGACGGCGGCAGCGCCCGTCGGGGCCATCGTGTTGGTACGGCGGTACCGCAGCTTCCGTGAACTGATCATCGTGGCTCCGCTCGCGGCCGGCCTGGTGCTCGGCGCACCCGGATTGTGGGGCCTTGGGGGACGACTCGACCCCATCGACATCCCCGCCGGCTGGAACCTCGCCCGCGACATCATCAACGACGGCGGCGGCACCACACTGACCCTGCCGTGGAACCGCTACATCACTCTCCGCTTCGCCAACGTGCCGCGTTCTCTGAACCCGATGCCCAAGTTCCTCGGTTCCGACGTGCTGGTGGCGAGCGATCTTGGTCTTGGCGGTTCCAGCCACGAACGCACCGATCGCCGCGAGTACGACGCTTCGCTGGTCGCCTTTCATCTGATCGAGGGTGAAACCACGACGATCGTCGACGACCTGGCACGCTTGGGCGTGCACTGGGTGGTCCTTCTCCACGAAGGGCCGTACGAGCTCTATGTGCCTGGGTTGCTCGATGCAACCGGTCTCCTGAAGGTGCTCGAACGTCCCGACATCGAACTGTACGAGGTGCCGGGTTGGTCCGGTTCGGCGGTGACGGCTGACGGCTCGCCGGTCGAGGTTTCCGGTGGCCTCGGGCCGATCGCCGACCCGTCTGTCGATCGACCGTTCGTGTGGTTCCGGGCGTTCCAACGGGGCTGGTTGCGCGGGTTCCGATCGGTCGGCTCCGTCGAACCTGGTGTCCTCTCCGTCCCCGGCGGCTCCGGCCTCGTCTGGTTCTGGCCGGCGCTCCTCTGTGCCGTCACCTATCTGGGCGTCGGGTTAACGTCCGCGTTCTGCCTCGTCCGTCGACCGAGAACGGCATGAACTCCGATGAACCTCACTCGCATCACCGCCATCCTCGTGAAGATCGCCGCATGGGTGCGCCGGATCCTGCCGTGGCCCTACGCCTGGCTCTCGGTGCTGCGCATCGCCTGGGGTCCATCCGGCTACTGCCGCACGTCGGGAACGCTCCGCTCATTCGCCCGGGGTCGGCCTGTCGATCGGACCGGGAACCCCCTGCCACTGATGACGTTCGGGATGATCCGTCTGCTGGAAGCGCGGCTCGACATCACAAATGCGGGTCTTCGAATACGGAAGCGGCAACTCCACGCTGTTCTTCGCGGCTCGAACCTCGCAGGTGACGTCGGTCGAACATGATCCGCGATGGATTCGAGAACTTCGCCGGATTCTACCGACGAACGCCGACCTGATCGAACGGTCGATCGACGAGGAAGGCGCGTACTGCCGTGCGATCCATCAGCTGGAGGGCGATTTCGACCTCGTGCTGGTCGACGGGCGGGATCGCGTCAACTGCCTCCGCGAAGCGCTCACGCGGGTTGGAACCTCCGGCGTGATCGTCCTCGACGACTCCGAGCGAGAACGATACGCACCCTGCCTCGAGATGGCGACCGAAGCCGGGTTCAGGCGCCTCGACTTCCCAGGACTGCGACCAACCGGCGTTCGGGATGGCACGACGACGCTGTTCTATCGTCCGGGCAACTGTCTGGGGATCTAGCTGCGGGGATGGGCCACAGCGGCGTCCAAAGCAGCCCGCAGCCGACCCGCCTGCGTTGCCAACTCGAAGTGATCCTCAGCCCAGACCCGGTTCCTCCGTCCCCAATCCTCACCCGCTGGCCCGAGTGCGAGGCGGATGCCATCGGCCAAGGCGGCTGCGTCACCCTCGGCGACGAGAGGATTCCAGGGAGCCACGATCTCTGGAATGGAACCACACGTCGTGCCCGCGACAGGTAAGCCACTGGCCATCGCCTCGGCCAGCACGAAGCCGAACTGCTCCTCCCACTTCCATGTGCGCTTCGACGGGAGGACGAGCACACGTGATGACCGCATGAGTTCGGGGATTTCCGCCCGAGGGACGCGGCCCAGGATCTCAAGAAAGGGTCGGGTCTTCGCCTGCTCGTCGAGTTCGGGTCGCAGATGCCCGTCGCCGACGATGCGGAGATGGAGCTCAACGCCTTCGGCGTCGAGCCGGTCGGCAGCACCGATCAGCTCACGAACACCCTTGTCGGCACCACGGTTGGCCCGCAGCATGCCGACGAACAGCAGGTCGGGAGCACTGGTCAGGCCAGACTCGGCGGGGTGGAAGAGGCTGATGTCGACAGCGGAGTGAACAACGCTGCAACGCGGCGCTGGGCACCCACGCGGATGGCATGCCGCCTGGCCCGCTCGGTGGTACACACGAACCAGGTGGCCGAACGCACGGACCGTTTCGCGATGAGCGAGTACGGAGGCACTCGGTAGAGGGGGGCGTCCGGCATCGTCTCGGAGATGTGCACCACATGGGGCAGTCCGTGGTGAGCCGCGAACCTGGCTGCCTGGTAGGTGGTGAAGGAGTAGAGCTCGTGGCTGGCGACGACGTCGACGCCGTCAGGGTTGATACGCCGCATGCCCCGCAGGAGCGCGGGCGCAGCGGTCCAGCCTTCCGCCCCGCCGACAAGCGGCGCCCGCACCACTCGGCAAACGATCGTGCGGTCGGCCCCCCAACCGTCGCGATCGCTGACGACGGTGACGAACGCCCCCGGAATTCTGGCCCACAACTCGAACTTGTTCGATGTCCGCGCCGGCTGTTCAAAGAGCATCACACCCAGGTTCTTCACTGCGGACGACACTAAGTCACGGCGGATCCATGGGGACGGGCAGCGAGGATCACCGACGAAGGCGTCCGCCCGGCCTCGTGATCAACACGAGACAGGTGACCACCGAGCCGATCATCAGGACGACGAGGAGGTCGTACCCCGCCTGCGGTGCGAAGTGCACCCGCACGGCGCCCTGCGAAGGCACTCCGAACGCGGCCTGCCCGTCGAGATCGAGGGTGGCGAGCGGTGTGTTGCCGAGTTCGGCCTCCCATCCCGGGTGCGCAGCTCGCCCGCTGACGAGGATGAAGCCCCCTGCCGATGCCGGTGTCGGGATGTCGATCGTCTCACCGAACATCCGCTCCGGTGTCACGCTGTGGGCGGATCGGGAGATATGCCTCGAACAGCGTCTCTCGCGAGACATTCGGCGGCAACAACGTGAGCCAATCCACTTGCAGGTCCGCAGAGTGGCTCGTCGAATGCCAACCACCGGCGAGCACGAGATCATCGCACGAACGAGCGATGGCGTGAATCCCGTCGTCGTCGATCTCCACGACCCCCATCGGCCGCGCCATGCCGTCCACCACGAGCGACAGATCACCGCATCTGCCCACGGTGAGCGATGAGGAGGACTCCAGGTCGGTACGCGAGATCCGCGCCTTGATCTCGAGCACCGAACGCCCTGGGAGCTCGAATCGTCTGCGGAGAACCCGTTCGACCGGCTTGGGGCCGACTCCCACTTCACGCCGAAAGACGAATCCGAGGGCGGCCGATTCGAGAGCCGCCGCCAGCGCCGTATCCGACTTGGCGCGATCGACGACATCGCTTGGCACCTGCCGGTACTCTGCAAGGTCGAGGTCGTCGATGATCACGTCGGCGATCGCCAACGGCCCGCTTCCCTCCACCCTCGCCACCTTCAGACGCAGTGAGGAAATCGGTTGACCGTCGAGTTCGACCGATCCCTTCGGTCCGACCATCACCACGTCCCTTTCGGAGCCGTTGGGTGTCTCGACCCGCGCGACGAGAAGCCGGCTCCCGGTGGCCGAGTCGGGCACCGTGATCGTGATGGTCCGGGCCGGGTGTGGGTGCTCGAAGTCGATCTGGAGCCACTGTCCGGTCGCGGTGGCGACCGAACCCGTCTGCCAGATCGTGCGGGGGTCGCCGTCGAGGATATTCTCGGCACGCGCCCATGGCTGGCCGACGGAGGCGACAGATGAGGTGACTCGCGCCACCCCGGGGATGTAGCTGACTGTCTGGGCGCCCGCATGGGGGAAGAGCGACGAGACACCGGCGCCGGTGGCTCCCGTCTGCAGCGCACTCGACGAGTACGTCGCCGATGCCGTCGCCGAGCTGTAGCGCAGCACGTTGGTATCGGTGATCAGCAGCGGCGAACCGGGCTGCAGGACCTGGGTCAGCAGCTCGACGCCGAGCGGTGCCGTGAACATCATGGGGCGAGAGCCCGCCACGAACCCTTGTTCGGCAAGACTCACCCAACCTTCCCCGTCTCCCGAGACGAGCAGGGGTTGTACGAGCGGAACCAGACGGACGATCGGCTGCCAGTCACCGACCTCGAAGACCTCGATCGGCGGTAGCACACGTTCACGACGCGCTGCTTCGGTGTCGTCGACGGTCTGCGCGGTGTGCTGCCCAGGCGCACCGAAGGTGGCCACGAGCGTGAACTCAGCGCTCGACCGGATGGAGTCGAATTCCGACGGGCGAGGTTGCTGGGCCGGCTTCCAGTCGGTGTCGTTGCGCAGCACCACGTACCGGACCCCCAGCCGGCGCAGCACGTCGGCAAACGCGTCGGGCGAGAGTTCGTGAAGTCCGACAGCTCGATCCAACTCGCTCACGATGCTCTCCGCCATGGGCGTGCTCTGAGGGAAGGAGCCGGCGCGCACATATGAGACGGTCAGAAACGCGTCGAGGATGTCACCGCCCACCGTTCCCCATCGATACGTCGGGAACGACCCGCCGGGGAGTACCAGTATCCGGCCGTCACCAGCGGAGCCCGCATCGTTGAGCCAAGCCGATGCCGCTCTCCAGTACGACGGCACGTCACGGATCTGACGACCTGGCGGGTACAGATTGAAGGTCCAGACAGGGAAGGAGGCCAGCCCGACGACGCCGAACGCACCCGCCACCACTGCACGACGCCGCCAGCCGCGCCATCGATCAGCGGTCTGAACGACTGCCACCGCGAAAAGCACGCTGAGGCTGAGCACGAGTGGTCCCCCGGCCTTCATCGAGTTGCGCAGCGCCTGTGATGAGGGCACGGCGTCGTACAGCCGAGCGAGCAGGCTGCCCCACCCCGTCCGAGGTGATGCGTACACACCGACCACCATCATCAGGCTCACGGAGCACAGGATGACGAAAAGAAACCGGGGACGCCATTTCGACGAATAGAGCGACGCGATGGCCACGAAGGGCACGACGAAGGTCGCGGTGATCACGATGATCGACTCGAGGTACGGTGCGAACTGCGGCCGGGGTTGGGTGGAACCGAAGCGGAAATAAGCAAGCCAGTTCCCCATGCCGCGCAGACTCTCGCTGTAGGAAGAGGCCACGTTGACCAGTCCTGGCGGCTCGGTGACCGAGAGCCGTTGTAGAAGCTCGCGGCTTCCGGCGAAGGTGCGGATGACCACGAATGACACGGCACCGACCGTCAGCAGTGCCGTGCGTGCACAGAACTGAATGAACGATTGGAGCGACAAGCTGCGTTCGATGACGAGTACATAGACGACCGTCGGGAGCAGCAGGCCGACGTTGAGCAGCGCACCCGGGAGCTCAACGGGCGTGGATACCGCCAAAGCGAGCGCGATCACCGCCGGCCAACGCCAACTTGTCATCTCTCTGCCGGCACGAAGCACGGCGGTGTGGAGCCATGGTGCGATGACCAACGTAGAAAGGAAGAGCACGCTGTTGGAGAACATGCCCAGGGTCAGCGGGTTCATCATGTACGCGGTCGCGGCCAGGTAGTGGGTGAGGCCCCAACGAGGCTCGAAGGTCGCCAGCAACACCGTGACCCCAATACCCGCCACGGCCAACAGCGCCGCATGCCAGACGTGCTCTGTCACCGCCGGGGACAACCCGGTGGCGCGGATCAACGCGTAGGCGAACACGACGAGCGGGCTGTGCTCGGCCGGTGTGATACGCCCGAGGCCGCCTGATTGCTGCCACACCGAGGACACTTGTGACAGGACCCTTCCAGGGGACCAGGAGAGCTCGAAACGAGCATCGCTCACGTACGACAGCGGGTCATTGATCATCACCGCGGTGAACGCGGTCGCCGCGGTCGCACCGAGCACGCTTCCGCGGGTTCGCACCCGGCTGAATTCCAGGAGCCGATCGATCATCTGCGAGGGTCAGAGTCCACCGACGACAGGCTGCGACGGATCCTGTGAATGCGGTCGTATGGGAGGGTCATGGCCCAGATGGCGACCAGCACCGGACTGGCGACGAGTAGTGCGACCAGCGGCGAGCCAGTCGAAGCTGCCTCGCCTACGGCGCCAAGGTCGAACCGTACCCGCCACCAGGCGACGTTGATGACGACGGCGGGAACGACGAAGGCCACGACGTGGCGCCGGCTCGTGGTGATGACGACCAGGGCCGCGATCATCACGACCGCGACGACGGCCTCTACCGACGCGGTGGTGGCCAACCCCATTGAGACGCCGACCATCGCCATGGCCTTCACGGAGAAGAGACGGGTGAACAGAACCGTGCCAGCCGCGACCAGGAGTGCGGCGAGGAGTCCGCCGAGATCGATCGAAGGTGACAACTCGAGGATGATCGCGGCCACGAGCAGGATCAGCGAGGCGTACTTGCCGATCCCGCGCAACTGGACGGCGAGGAGTCCGAACAGGGCAGCCCCGATGGCGATACCGAGCGGTGCCGCTGGCAGCGGACCGTGAGCGACCAGCAGCTCACCAAGGGGGGCCAGTGTGACGGACGGTGCGCTGGCTCCGAGCGACGATCGCAACCCTCGGCCCCCTTCCAGCAACGTGACGAGGTCGGCCGCTGCGGCCCGTGGGCGCGGGGCGTTGGTCAGGAATGACAGGCCGCCTACCACGGAGGCGGCGCAGACCATGGGCCAGTCGCGCACGACTCTGCCGGGCACCGCCTCTTCGTCGGAAAGATCCGAGCGGTCGATCTCGGAGACCGTCTCGGCCGTCGCCGCGCCACCGAGGAGCTCGAGCATCGCCCAGGCGATCATGAGGACGATCGCCGACGATGCGGCCGCTCCGGCCAGGGGACGGTCCTGGGCAAAACCCAAGCCGACTCTGCGGTGCCCCTCCATCAAGGTGGCAGCCCACGCCACGATGACGAGCGCTGCCGACAACCCGATCGCCACCCGACGATGACCGGAGGCGTTGACGGCGAGAACCCCGAATCCGATCGTCAGCCCCACCCAGCCGCCGATCAACGCGGGCATCAGCACCGCGAGCGACAATAGGACGATCTGCCGCATACGGTCGGTTCGCGCTCGCCGGCTGGGCTGCTGCATCACACTGTCGTGCCCGAAGTCGAGCAGCTGGAGTGCGACGAACGCTCCAATCGAATGACCCATCAGCCAGATCATCGCCGCACCGGTCGAGCCCCACAACGAAGTCGCGAATGACGCGGGGATGAGCACGCACGCGGCGAGGGCACTCGAGACCGCGGCTGTCGTGGCGTTGCGCTCACGCGCGAGCGAAGTTGATGGCCGTGTTGGTCACGCTGAACGGCACGAGCCCAGCGACGAGCACGATCAGCAACAGACGTCCGGACTCGTACGCCTGCCCGTACAGGACCGGGATGAGAAACGCGACCGGTACGGAAACGACCATGATTGCAGCTACGACGATCAAGCTCAGCTTCAGCGAGAACCATGCCTGACCGCGGATCTGCGGCTCGTGACCTGCAGCCTCCATCAGGAGCACGCGTCCTGTCAGCTGTGGCACCATGAACAGCACGCTGGTGATCGACCACACGATGTAGAAGACGCCGCGCTGCTCCTTGGCAAGCGAAGCCACGACGATGACCGGAAAGGCGTAGAACGGAGCTTGCATCAAGAGCAAGCTGACCCAATTCGCGGCGGTGAAGGTCAGGAGCCGACGACGTCCGGTCGGCAGCGAACGTCGGACATCCACCGGACAGTCGCGCCGCCAGCCGGGATACGTCAACAAGGCGCCCACGGGAGCAGCGGCCGTGATGCTCACCCACATCCAGAACGGCCCGGCCGCTACGGGCAGAACGATGATCGTTCCGAGTCGGAGGACCGCAACGAGCGCGCTACGGAGCAACACCTGACGGCGCCCGCCGAGACGCAACTGTCGATAGTCGATGAGCACCACGACACTCGAGCCGGCGACGCCGGAGAACAGCACGCCGAAGCCGACGACGCGTCCGTGGCTGAGGATCGTCGGCATCACCCGCGCCGAAGAGATGAGGATCACGAACAACGAGCCGACCGCAGATGAGGCAACGGTGAGGAGCATGGAGCACGAAAAGACGGCATCGTCCTGTGCGTTCCGGTTCGATCCGAACCTGGTCACCGTTACCGGCAGACCCAGGGTGGTGAGATACGTCACGAAGTTCGTGACTGCGACAAGCCCCGAGACTTCACCGACATCGCCGATAGCGAACCTGTTGGCGACCACGACCCAGAACGCCAACCCGCTGGCGCCGAGCAACGCCAGCTGCGCGATCAGGACCGAGGAGTTCTGGACCAGGCCACGGTGTTGGGGGTCGATGCGGCGGTCGTTGGGCAGCCGGGCGGTTGGAGCCATAGTGTTCAGTCGAGGCTCGTCGGTGGAACTGCCGACGCAGGCACTCTCTCGTTCGGCTCTCGCGTTGCCATGGATGACGTGCCGAGCAGCCGAGCCGAGCCGTCACCCGACAAGCGGCAGCCGACGCGGGGGCTCAGTGCCGGACCGACGGTGGTGCCCTCGCCACGACGTCGGCATCTCGGCGACAGGTCGAGGATCAACGCGGTCACAGTAGGCAGCGAGCCTAGTCAGACGGCGGCGACGTGAAACCGGCGCCTGGCGCCAAGAACGACGGCGATACCGACGAGAAGAGCAGCAGTGCCGTAGCCGACGTAGGCGCGCAGGTCGGATCCGGCGCGAGGCAGGCCTCCCGTGCTTCCACCGGTGCCGGGCAGGCCACCCGTGCTTCCCGAACTCAGCGAGGCGACGATCGTCGTCGCGGCGCCGGGTGTGCTCGCTGGACGAAGATCGACGACGATGTCCATCGAGGTCGTCGGCGACTGCGACGCCACGCACGTCACCCGAACGACGTTGAACCCGGTGCCAGCGCCAACGGGCGGCGCGACGACGGCGTTCGTCGGCGACCCGGTCGACGTCAGCTGCTGTTGCGACGGGGGGAAACCAACGAACAGCACCGTGATCGCCCCGCCGACGGGACACTGCTCGACCTTCACCGTAATCGGCCGATCGTTCGCAAGCACCGGCGCTGTCTCGAAGGCGACGAGAGCAGCAAGGTACCCGCTCTGATCGAAGACACCATCCCGGACGAAGTCCGACGCAGTTGGACCGCCGTCTTTCCACGCCATCGCCATGTCAGGGGCCACGAGGAAACCCATACCAAGGGATAGGACCACAAACGCCACGCATCGCCTGATGAATTGGCTCATCAACACTCCCGACCTGAGATCCTTGAGCGTAGCCGAAGACGGGCGATTCGGCAACTCAGGGCGGTCAGACCAACACATCTAACAGTGGCGTGAGCCACCGCCAGAACTCGAGCTTGCCGTCGGCCGTATAGTGCAGCCCGTCGTCACGGATCGGCCCACCTTTGGCGGTTCGGTTCTGAGGTCCGATGGTGGGGCAGACCCAACTCGACGGATCTTCTATGTGAACTCGGTTGTCGTATCGGGCCGCCACGAGAGTGATCACATCGGCCAACGCCGAGATCGATTCCGGGGTGAGCCCCATGAGGCCTTTCGGCGCAACGGAACGGCACGGCGGCAGCACCACGACCAGTGGGGCATCCGTGGAGGTGAGCACGTCGAAGGACTCCCCGAGGCGCCGGTTGATGAGATAGGTCCACTGCTCAGTACCGGCCTCCACGGTGTCAGCGCCGTCCAAGACATCGACGCTGTCCCACGGCCCCACCACCCACACGACGACGTCGGGGCCAGCGGCGAGTTGCTCCTGCCACCGATCGGCGAGGGCGAGGCAATCAGCCAGCTTGTCGCCCACCAGGTAGGTGGAATCGGGTCGGGCGAGCCGCGTCAGGCCGCATCCGGGGTACCCGCCATTGGTCAGTTGGATCATGCTGGACAGCGTCTTGCCGGAATCGCCCATCGCGGGGAGATAGCCGAGACCGAATGCGACACTGTCGCCGACGACCAGGGCGGCAAGTGATCCGCTGTCGCCTGCTGGCGCCGGGTTCGCGGTCGGAGGCTGTTGTGCGCGGCGGAGCACCTCGGCCGCTCCGCCGCGATCAAACCGCGTTGGCATGGTGATAGCGATGGTCGCAGCGCCGAGGGAGGCAGCGAGGCCGACGGGAACGACGAGGCGGGGAATCGTCAGGGGACCCTGGCGACGCAGGCGCACCGGTTGTTCGATCCACCGGTAGGAAATCTCGGTGGCCACGGCGGTGACGGTGCAGCGCGCCAGCGCCAGCAAAGCCCCGTGAAGGCCGGTCCGCTCCTGGGTCAAAGCCACCAGGACCGGCCAATGCCACAGGTAGATTCCGTAGGAGCGGCTACCCAGCCACTGGATCGGCGCCGGGTCGAACCAGCGAACTCGGGACTTGGCGGCACCCACAACCGCGCACGCCGAGATCAGCGAGACTGCCATGAACCCGCCGAGATACATGTAGTCCGCCTGCTCGGACACCGTCCATGCCATCACGAACCACAGTCCGAGCCCGCCCAACATCACCCACCCCCAAGCTCGACGGGTCTCGGGGGAGCTCATCTCGTTGTTGGTCGACGGCAGCATCGCCGCTGCGCAACCGATCAGCAGCGCGAAGATCCGGGTGTCGGTGCCGAAGTACGACCGCCACGGCCCACTGCCCGTGTCGTGGAAGACCGCCATCAGCATCGCCGAGACGAACGCCCCGACGAGCAACACCGCTGCGACGACCACACGCCGTGTGAGAACCCAACGTCGGGCTAAGAGAGCCAACAGCGGAAAGGCGAGATACCACTGCTCCTCGATCGACAACGACCAGAAATGGCGAAGCGGCGACGGGGCAACGAACTGCTCGACATAGGACTGGCCCGTCGCCACCAAGTGCCAATTCTGGAACCAGTAGACCGAACCCACCACGTCAACTCGGATGTCGCGCCCCCAGCCCACGAGCGCTGACCACGCCACCACGCACACCAAGAGGGTCAGCGATGCCGGCATCAACCGTCGGAACCTACGACCCCAGAACGCCAGCACGTCCACCCGTCCGGTACAGCGAATCTCCTCCTGGGCCAGCGACCCGATCAGGAAACCAGACAGCACGAAGAACAGATCAACACCGACGAAGCCACCACGTGCGAGGCGGAGCCCACCGACGGAGACGTCAAGATGATACGCGACGACGGCGACCACAGCGATCGCCCGCAGACCATCAAGGGCAGCCACCCGAACTGGCGGTCGGTGACCGGCACGCCACAGAACGTCCTCGAGATACACCGACCGAACGTTACCGATCACTCAACCGCACCCGCCCGCACCCGCTACTGGCCGTTGACGATCACCCCGTCGAGTGCCGCCGCGGTGCCTCTCTCGGACACCTTGATGCCTATCGTCGTCGCCTCGGACAGCGTTGGATCGCGGACTGTCGTCCTGAGCAGACCCTCGACCCACAGCTGGATCGTGCTACCGACCAGGACCACCTCGGCGTTCCTGCCGCCGGTGAAACCCGTCGTGGTAATCCGCGACGACGTACCGTCAACGACACGGTTGAGGACCCATGTGCCGTAGGTCGGGGAAGCGACGAGCTCCCAGTAGTTCTTGTCGTCTTGGTAGCGGAACAACAGCCCACTTCCGGTAGCGGTCTCGGTGAAACTCACCGCTACGGAGTCGACGCGCCCGCCGCCGGGAAGTACTGCAATGGCAGCGTCGCCATCGGTCAGTTTGCCAGTGACGACGCCGGCAGCACTGACCGAGAAGTCTCCGGACACGACACTCCACTGCAGATCGCTACGTGCCGGCACCTGACGGCCATCAAGTCCCCCGCCACCGCCATCGAAGTTGTCACCGAAGGGCACTGCGGCAGCGCTCTGGGTTGCGGTCGAATCTGCAGCCGTGTCCCTCGCAAGCAGGTGACCGACCACGAATCCAACACCGCCACCTATCGCCAACGATGCCATGCAGGCGGCAACGGGCAATCGACGTTGCCAACCAGGCGACGGAGACGCTGGGTTGGCGCGGAGGCCGCGGACGCTCGCGGGCTGTGGATCGGACCCAAACCCGACCGGCGTCTTGGCCGCACCCCCACCAGGTTGAGCTGCCACTGCTTGGTCATTCCCTGGGCCTGTCGTCGGTGACTTCGACGCATCGATCGCATTACGATCGACGCGGATCGCTGTGGGGGCCGAAGGCGCGGGGAACGACCCGACCGCAAGACCGTCTCCCACTCCGCGGCCGGCGAGGAGGTCGCGGTGCTGTTCCGCCCCGCTCGGCGAATCCCGTCGTGGGGGCGGGAGTTCGTCCACCATGACGATCTGGCGGAACTCAAGAGCTGAAAGGCGCTGCCTCATGGGGCTACCGCCGTCGGTGAGCGTCTCGACCATCCAGCTGCCATCATCCCGTTCAACGACCCTGGTCATTGTCACCGGCTCAGAATCCGGGCTCATTCGAACGGCGAGCGGTAGCTGCAGTGGCGTCCGACGCACCTCCGACTCCGGCATGGGTGCTCCACCGGTCACGATTGGCCGGTCGTCGAATCGAGACGTCGATCGATCACGTCAGGGACCTCACCGAGCGCAGATCCACCCCGAAGGGCACCGAGCGAGGATGACGTCGGCGGAGGCGCTCTCCGGAGCAGGGCATGATTCCTGGATTGCGACCGGGCATGAGATACCAACGTAGCATCGAGCATGTCTTCAGTGTCGTCGGTACGTCCGAGCGGAGTTCTCGATCTGTCCAGTCACCAACCTCTAGCTCTTGCGGCGATCTGGTCGGCGATCGCCGATGTCGAAGGATGGATGTCGCGATCCCAGGTTCAGCGCCTGGCCGAAGCGGCAGGCCGCCTCGGGTTGGGTGCGCGCATCGTCGAGATCGGCAGTTACCACGGTCGATCGGCCATCGTTGCCGCGCTCGCCGCCCCACAGGCAAGAGAGATCATCGCCATCGATCCCCACGATGGCAACAACCGGGGGCCGCAACAGTGGGGCGGCGTTCCGGAGGTAGGGGAGTCGGACAACCAGATCTTCGAGGCCAA
>CAWHEG010000029.1:0-151295 GCA_963828405.1 uncultured Actinomycetes bacterium
ATCTCATGGAGAGGTGGAAAGGGATATGTGAGTCGAATGCGTTCCACAACACTCGATCAGTGGGCTGGTTTATTCTCAAATACCTGAAATATATTTTATCTACTCTTCAATACTCGGAGATCGTATCGCTGAGTTGGAGGAGATAAAAGAGAAACTGGGGACAACAGTCCACCACTGGGAAGATGCTGATCCACTGAAGGACCTTGACGGATTTGCCGCAAAGATAGCGGCCTTCTCGACCTGGTCATCTCCGTCGACAATTCAACGGTGCACATGGCAGGCGCGCTGGGAGTTCCTGTTTGGACATTATTGCCTTTCAATTGTGATTGGAGGTGGATGCGGGGATTTGAAGACACTCCATGGTATCCAAGCATGAGACTCTTCCGTCAGACTACCCCGGATGATTGGAAAGAGGTATTTGAGCAAAATTTACGTTTCCTTAAACAAAACAAGACATACCACCTCTGTTGCGCTGCAAGAGCAACCTGCCTATGAAAACTCTTACAGAATAAATCTCAAACAAGAAACCTCACATTTAAAATCACAAAAGGGGATTGCTTTACTGGAATGATACTGCACACTGGTATCATTGGGGGTGCACAGGAACGAGTATGGCAATACATCAATCCCTTTCAGACATGGGCTTTTACATAAATAAGATTCCTATTTCCGGTGTTTATACCTGCAAAAATACGCCTGCCACGATAGACGATTTCGGTAATCCAGACTTTTTCCGGATGTTTGCCGGTGCAAACAGGTGGATGATCCGGGAAATTGAAAATATGGATATCGTTGTTATCAACGGGGAGGGTTCCTTGCATGGAAACAGTGCTAATGCATTGAACCTCCTTTATCTGGCCTATGAATGTTAAAAATACATCTTGGGAAGATTGTGCAGATTATCAATCATTCCTGCTATCCTGAAAACGCCCTTCAGATTTCAGTGTACGCTGATGTGGGAAATTTATAAAAAGGTCTATTCGGTAATGGATTTTATCGCAATTCGCGAGCCTGTCAGCTTTGATTTAATGTGCAGAGCAGGTCTTCCCGGGACATTAAGTTTTGACTGTTTGCCGCTCTACATTACAAAAAACTATAAAAATCGGAGCTGAACGTAAAACGAAACAGATAGTAATAGCTGGCTCTGTTGCGTGGCATCACGCGGGGTATAACAACCTTCCCTTTATATATTCGCCGGATGAATCGCCTCGGATTTGAAATTTCGGTGCTCACCGGTGCGACTCACTTTCTGCATCTGATGATGAAGAACTCTTGAAGGTGCTGTCACACCATTGCCCAAAAGGCTGGACGAACGTGAAGGCAGAATCAATGGAGATATGGCTTGATACGATAGCAGGTGCATCACTTCTTGTTTCAGGCAGGTTTCACCACACCATCGCAGCAGCCGCATTGGGCACTCCCTTTATTTTATTAGAGAGTAATACACCCAAGAATTCAGGACTTGCAAAAGTCCTGAACAGCCCGGGACCTTTGCCATATGATACCCCTGATTTGGCAATGCAATTGCTGAAACAAACACAGTCTGTTCTGAACAATCCGATTGAACCAAGCGGAAACCGTATCTCTCTGGTCAACATGCTTTGTGAACTTGCAAAGAAAAACTTCACCGCATTGGAATCCATCGGGCAACATCAGGAACTAAGTGAAGAAAAGGCTACAGACAGGAAGCGTGTATAGTTCCGATTAATCCTGAATAGCACTAACGTCCCTGGAGACCGGCTGCAATACTTAGGTTGATATTGATAATGATGTTAAGTTTTTCAGGTGAAGGATATGCCATAATATTAAGAATCCTCCTGTCAATAAATGCACCCAGACTGAGGATGTCTTCCTTTAGGTTCTTTGGAAGTGGATTATCGACTTTCGTTAACTCGCTCTGAAATATACTCCAGATAAGCTGATTAAATTTGAGGGCCTCATCGAGTTTTGTATTATGATTTTCCGAATCCCAGTTTTCCTGGCAGTTCCTCAGCATGAGCGCTGCTTTGGTGAGGACTGCTGCCTCTATCTCCCGACCGGACATTGTAGTCTTCAATGCATCTCTGTATGCTTCTAATTGTGCGTACATTCTTAACCACCTCCTCTTCATGATCTATTAGTTGACGAGCCGCTTTGAGAGCTTTGTAATGTTGCCCACTCAAGATATGCTGATTTATTTGATCAATGTAGAGTATTGTACTTGGAGCTGCATCAACTACATCGCGTACTAAGTCCCAATAGGTGTTGTAATGATCTGATAGATTTTTTTCATCTATATACATTAGCTGAATAACAAAGTAGATTCTGCGGCAAGGGGTATTGGCATCTTCTTCATTCATAATGTCTTTCTCACGGAGAATCGGAATGTTGTTGTCGATGACCAAATTACTGTTATTATTGCCATTGGTGACAATAGCGCCACCGATGATAACCCTTTCTTTAGGTTTTAATCTGATTTTCAGGGCCATGTTTTTCCAACAACTCCTGCAAATTTATTAAAGCCTTGTTAAACATCTCTCTTGAGCAAGGGGAAGAATTACCTTCCCCTTGCTCGTACATCTGCTATGCGAATAACCTCAAAACCGATTGTGCTGCCTGAGCAGACAGGCTCAAAGCAGTTATCCCGAGCGATTGTCGCGTCTGGAGCATCAACATGTTAGCGCCTTCCTCATTCATGTCAGCAGGAGCGAGCTTGTCAGAACCTGCTGTAGGTGCTGATCATACTTGTTGTGAAATCCTGACGGGTAGTAATAACATTCAGGTTGGATGAAAGATTTGAAGCATCTGTTCTTAACGTGCTAACCGCTGCATTGAGATCAGAGACAGCGGCATCGATCGCACCATCTTTACCCAACTGCTTGCAGAAGCGGCTACGGCAAGGCCACTTGAACTTGCATCAGAGCCAGTCACCGTAAGGGAGGATGTTCCATCTGCATTAAAGTTGACTGTCAGGGTATCGCTATCAAGAAGATTCGTTCCTTGATATCCAGAATCAAGAGCCATCTGATCAATCTGGGCGAGCAAAGCATCAAATTGGGTTGCTAAAGACGAACGACCTGCACTGTTCGCACTTCTTGCAGATTGCGCAAGACCTTTTGCCGACTCAATCAGTGCGGTTATGCCCTTAATACCGGTATTTGCAGCCTTGACCGTCTGAATAGCCTGGCCCATAGCGTCCTTCAGAGCAGAAAGATCTCCCGACCGTGCAAGAAGCGACTGTGAAGCAAAATATGCTGTCGGATCATCTAGAGCGCTGTTGACCTTTTTCCCTGTTGACAGACGTTCCTGCGTCCTGTTAAGGAGGTCTACAGTACCCTGAAGACTGATGAGGTTTGTCCTCATTCCTGCGGTTAAAGAAATGTCGTTAATAGCCACAATATTTCTCCTTTTTCTAAGGTTTTTTATGGCAATCCTTGCCATTTTTGCCGAGTCATCGGCAGTACTTCTGAGGCATGAAAAGGGTCTCTTCTCTTTACTTCACCTCCCTTTATCTTTTATTTGTTTCACCTCCTTTTGACCATAATTTTTAAACCTCTTCAGTCTTATCGAACTTTCAAACAAAAACTTAAATTCTTTGAGTATCCGTGCCTCTCAAGGACAGGAAAAATGTGGGTCAGGGCGACGGTGTGCAGACCGAGGTGATGGCTCAACTCGTGGGCGAGCACCCCGGCCAGTTCGGGATCGGGGAGCACCTCGACGGCGTAGGACGTGACCACGACGAGGTGCCCGCCGCTGGCGAAGGCGTTGAGCTCGTCGGCGTCGAGCACGGCGAGCACGAACCGGCGGGCCGGAAGGTGGACGGCCTGGGTCACCTCGCGCCACACCGGCTCGAGCACCGCCTGCTCGGCCCGTGTCGGGCGACGCGCCCCGAGCAGACGGGTGAGCACCAGGCGCTGCACCGGGCGGAGGAACAACAGGATCCCGGCGGCGAGGTAGGCGGCGGCGAACTGCCAGAACCGGATCTGCCAGAACCTGGCGACCGGCAGCCAGAAGACGAACAGGGCGAGCAGCCAGACCGGGACCACCGAGATCGCCGGAATGGCGGCGGTGACGGCACTGGCCTCCACATGGCGCGAGGGCGCATGGCGCGACGGCACATGGCGGGACGCCGCCTGACGTGAGGGTGACCGGCGACTCATCGTGCGGCGACCATGCAGGATCCGGTCATGTCCGGGCCGACACGTTCGCTCCGAGGGCCCGCACCACCCAGTCGCCGACGAATCGGGCCACGTCGTCGACCGTGTCGTCGATCCGCCGGGAGCGCATCGACTGGCTGAAGTACGAGACCGTCCCGAGCACACCGACGGCGGCCAGGCGGGGGTCGAGGTCGTCGGGGAGCAACCCGGTGGCCTGTGCCTCGCGGACCAGGCGCTCCACGTCGGCGGCGTAGACGTCGGCGGCCTCGACGAGGGCCGAGCGGACGTCGGCGGCCGAGCGCTGCCCCTCGACCAGGGCGAAGAACTCCATGTGGTCGGCCATGAACCTCACCGAGGCCGCCGCGCCCTGGCGGATGCGGGTGACAGGGTCGGCCCGCTCGTCCATCGCTGCGGCCTGAGCCCGACGGAGGCGTTGGCGCATCGAGCGGACCAACTCGGCGAACAGGGCGTCCTTCGTCTCGAAGTACCAGTAGAACAACCCCTTGGCGACCCCCGCCTCCTGGCAGATGTCGGCGATGCGGGTCGGCCCGAACCCTCGCGAGGCGAACAGCGTCTCGGCCGCATCGAGCAGTTGGAGCTTGCGCTCCCTGCCCTGCTCGGTCAACCGGCGTCCGCGTTCCATGCCTCGTAGTCCACCAGTCCTTGACCGGCGGGTCAATCGCGCCCCGACCCCGGGACCTAAGCTCGGTGCGTGTCGAACAACACGGGGCGCCCGGGCAGGATCGAAACCCGGGAACGCAACCCGAAGTGGAAGAACCCGCCGCTGCGGATCGAGATGCTCGAATGCATCAACTGCGACGCCTGCCTGCGGCACTGCCCCGACCAGTTCGGGGCGATCTTCAACCACGGCGCCGATGTCGTGATCATCCCCGAGTTGTGCAGCGGGTGCGACAAGTGCCTCCCGGCATGCCCGGTCAACTGCATCTACCCCTTTCCCGAGTGGGAGACGACGGGTTCGCCCGCCGAGTGGTGGGACGAGGCGGGCGGCACCGACGACCCCTACGTGTGAGCAAGGCCGGGGTGATCCGGGTAGACAGTGGGCCATGACTCTTTCCCTGATCCCCGGGGCGGATCCCTGGTCCCACGAGGGCGGGCCGCTCGGGGCGTTGTGCATCCACGGCTTCACCGGCAATCCGAGCTCGATGCGCGGCGTCGCCGAGGCGTACGCCGCGGCCGGGTTCTCGGTCGAACTGCCCCGCCTGCCGGGTCACGGCACCACCGTCGAGGACATGATGACGACGGGCTGGGACGACTGGACCGGTGAGGCCGAGGCGGCCTACCAGCGCCTCGCCGCGCGCACCGAGCGAGTGGTCGTCGCCGGGCTGTCGATGGGCGGCACGCTCACGCTGTGGACCGCGTCGCAGCATCCCGAGGTCGGCGGCATCGTCTGCATCAACCCCGCCACCCAGCCGCAGGCCGATGAGGTCGTCGAGATGGTCCGGGCGATGATCGATGGGGGCGAGGAGGTGTTCCCGGGGATCGGCTCCGACATCGCCGATCCCGAGGTCACCGAGACGGCCTACGACGGGACGCCGCTGCGGCCACTGCTCTCGCTCGCCGACGGGATCACCGCTCTCGCGCCGCGGTACCCCTCGATCCGCTGCCCGCTGCTGCTGATGAACTCGCCGAAGGACCACGTGGTCGAACCCGTGCAGTCGGAGTACCTCGCCGCGCAGTTCGGCGGGCCGGTCGAGCGGATCTCGCTCGAGCGCAGCTATCACGTGGCGACCCTCGACTACGACCGCGACCTGGTGGAATCGTCGGCGGTGGCCTTCGCCCGACGGGTCCTCGCCTGAGTGGGCACTCTCACGGCGGTGATCGCCTCGATCCCCAGCCCCGGTTCGAACGCCATCCACATCGGCCCGCTGCAGCTGCGCGCCTACGGCCTGATGATCGCCCTCGGGGTGATCGGGGCGTCGTGGATGTTCGGGCGGCGCCTCGAGCAGTCCTCGACCGGCACCCGGGAGGACGCCTCGTCGATCACCATGTGGGCCGTCGTCGCCGGCATCCTCGGGGCCCGGCTGTACCACGTCGTCACCAGCTGGAGCTCCGATTTCGCCGACAACCCGGCGCGGATCCTGAAGATCTGGGAGGGTGGCCTGGGCGTGCCTGGCGGCCTGCTCGCCGGAATCCTCGTCGGCATCTGGCGGATCGAGCGGCGCGGCCTGGCCGTCTCGCCCGCCCTGCATGCCGCCGCCCCGGCGATCCCGTTCGCCCAGGCCATCGGGCGTTGGGGCAACTGGTGGAACCAGGAGCTGTTCGGCCGCCCGACGACCCTGCCCTGGGCGCTGAAGGTCGACGACGCCGTCGCCCGCGACGCGGGCAGCTATCCACCGGGCACCACCTTCCACCCGACGTTCCTCTACGAGTCGTTGGGCAACTTCGCGCTGTGCGCGGCGCTGATCTGGATCGGCAGGCGCTCCGCGGTGCGCACCGGGCGGTTGTTGGCCTGGTACCTGGCCGGGTATTCGGCGCTGCGCTTCGTCGTCGAGTCGCTGCGCATCGACCGGGCCAACGAGATCGCCGGGCTGAGGGTCAACACGTGGGTGTCGCTCGTCGTGTTCACCGGATCGGTGATCTACCTGCTGGCGACCGCGTCGCGCCATCGCCGGCCGGCCGCGCTCGGACCGGCGACCGGGGACCCGGCCGACGCGCTCGTCGAGTCGGAGACCGATTCGGAGACCGATTCGGAGACGGGCGTGCTCGCCGACCCGGCCGGTGCCGGCCCGGTCGATGCCGGTACGGTCGACGACGTGTCAGGGCCAGACGGCGAGTAGCTGCTCGGCGACGACCTCGGGGATGACGGGGTTGAAGTACTCCTCGCAGGCCACCTCGGCCGCGGCGATGTGGCGCAGCACGCCGGCGGCCCGCCACGGCGAGACGATCTCGACGTTGAGCCAGGCGTCGGGCCAATCGCCGCCGTCGGTCGGGCGCTGGTTGAACCACATCATGTAGGGCATCGGCCGGTCCCACAGGCGGTCCAAGGCGGTGAACACCTCGATCAGCATGGCGGCCAGGCCGTCACGCAGGCCGCCGTCCAGGTGCGCCAGATCGGGCACGCGTTCGGTCGGCGCGACCGAGACCGCCAGCGGGAACACCGCGGCACGGGGGACCCAGGCACGCCAGCCGCGATGGTCCGCCAACAGTCGCCCGCCGGGCTGCACATCGGGTCGCCAGCCGTTGTCGAGCAGGGTCAGCGGCCGCTTCGGCACGTGGTCGTAGGCGTAGATCTGGCCGTGGGGGTGGGGGATCGTCGCGCCGACCTCCCGCCCACGGTTCTCGAACACCAGCACGTAGTCGACATCGTCGCGGGCGCCGAGCGCCTCGGTCCGCGCCGCCCAGAGGTCGACGACCTGGCGGGCGCCGACCGGTCCGAGCGACCAGAAGGTGGCATCGTGCTCGGGCGTGTAGAGCACCACCTCGCAGCGGTCACCGGGCATCGCCGGCCAGCGGTTGGCGAACCACCGCACGTCGTAGGGCTCGGGGGCCTCGCGACCGCCCGGGCAGAACGGGCAGCCCTTCGAGGGCAGGTTCGGCCGGCCCTGGCGCGATCCGACGACGTGCACCGTCACGTCGGCGAAGGGATCGTGACGGAGGTCGTGCTCGGGGGTTTGATCGCTCACGTCGATGTGCGCCGTACTCGATCAGTCGGGCAGGCGCAGGCCGGAATCGGTGTCGAAGAGGTGGACCGTTCCGGGCACCGGGGCGAGCCGCACCGTCGTGCCCGCCTGGTGATCGCTGAGGCCCTCCTGGCGAACGATGAACGAGTTGTGCTCATCGAGGTCGGCCGTGCAGTAGAGGAACGAATCGGAGCCGAGCTCCTCGACGACGTTGATCAGGGCGGTGATGCCGGGCGCCGAGTCGTCGACGATGCCGAGGGACTCGGGCCGCACGCCGATGGTCAACCGCTCCGAGGTGAGTGCGGCCTGCTGGGCCGGGCTGAGCGGGAGGTCGAGGCCGCCCACCCGGGCGACGTCGCCGACCCGCACGGCGGCCATCAGGTTCATCGCCGGCGAGCCGATGAAGCCGGCGACGAAGACGTTGGCCGGCCGGGTGAACAGCTCACGGGGGCTGGCGCACTGCTGGAGCAGGCCGTCCTTGAGGACCGCGACGCGATCGCCCATCGTCATCGCCTCGACCTGGTCGTGGGTGACGTACACCGTGGTGACCCCGAGGCGCCGCTGCAGCGAGGCGATCTGGGTGCGCGTCTGGACACGCAGCTTGGCGTCGAGGTTCGACAGCGGCTCGTCCATCAGGAACACCTGGGGCTGACGCACGATCGCCCGCCCCATCGCCACCCGCTGGCGCTGGCCGCCCGACAGCTTTGCCGGCTTGCGATCGAGGTACGGCTCGAGGTCGAGGATCTTGGCCGCCTCGTTCACCCGCCGGGCGATCTCGTCCTTGGGGAGCTTCTTGATCTTGAGGTGGAAGCCGATGTTCTCGGCCACCGTCATGTGCGGGTACAGCGCGTAGCTCTGGAACACCATGGCGATGTCCCGGTCCCCGGGGGTGAGGAAGGTGACGTCCCGGTCGCCGATGTGCACTCGCCCGGCGTCGATCGGTTCGAGGCCGGCGAGCATGCGCAGCGTCGTCGACTTGCCGCAACCGGACGGCCCGACGAGCACGAGGAACTCGCCGTCGGCGATCTCCAGTTCGAGGGCGTCGACGGCCGGTCGCGTCAGACCGGGGTAGGTGCGTGTTGCGTGGTCGAAGTGCACCGTTGCCATGAGTTCAGCTTGTCCTTCTGTCGGTGAGCTCGTGCTGGACACCGCTGGGCTCGGCGATCACCAGGTCGCAGGCGTCGAGCAGCGCGGTTCTCGCCTCGGCCGTCAGGCCGTCGTCGGTGACCACGACGTCGGCATCGTCGAGCGCGACGATGGTACTCAGACCAATGATGCCCCACTTGGTGTGGTCGGCGAGGATCACGAGTCGTTGGGCGGCGGCGGCGAAGACCCGGTTGGTCTCGGCCTCGTTCAGATTGGGTGTGGTGAAACCACCGCGCTCGCTCATCCCGTGCACGCCCATGAAGACCTGGTCGAGGTGGAGCGTACGCAGGGCGGCGCAGGCGACGGGTCCGACCAGCGCGTCCGACGGGGTGCGCGTCCCTCCGGTGATCACGACGGCGGAGTCGGATCGGCCCTGCTGGCGGAGCACCTCGGCGACGGGCAGCGAGTTCGTCACCACGACCAGGTCGGCGATGTCGGCGAGTTCGTGGGCGAACTGCCAGGTGGTCGTGCCGGCCGTGACGCCGATCGAGGTGCCCGGGCGCACGAGTGCGGCGGCGGCCTTGGCGATGGCGTGCTTCTCACCGGGCTGGCGATGCGACTTGGCCTCGAAGCCGGGCTCGTCGGTGGAGCGCCGCTCGAGCACCGCCGTGGCGCCGCCGTGCACCTTCTCGATCAGGCGGGCGCCGGCCAGCACGTCGAGGTCGCGGCGGATCGTCATGTCCGACACGGCCAGCCTCGCCGTGAGTTCACTGACCCTCACCGAGCCACGCTCCTTCACCGCGTCGAGGATCAGGGCCTGGCGGCGGCGGGCCAGCACGCGCCGCGAGAACCCGCCCGTCGCGAGGTCCGCCTCGCTGCTCATCTCGATCACGCTCCGTAGGGTGCCCCATCCACTGCCTCAAGTCAACACAATCCAACACGAATCTCGGTGAATTTCGTGTGGTTCACTTGACATGGCGGTCACGACGTGTCACTTTTCGTATGCTTCCGCGATGATCTCGGAGGCAGTTCCGAAGTCAGCTCAGCACCGACGGGGTTGCCACCCCGATCGGGTCGTCCAGGAGTTCCGAGGGGGAGCCCGAATGTCGAACAACTATCAGCCGTCACCCAGCCCGAGCGAGGTCGGCTTCTCACTGATCTCGCGGCGCCAAGCCCTGATCGGGGCCGCTGGAATCGCCGGCGGGGCGGCGCTGCTCGCCGCCTGCGGCAGCGATTCCAAGGAGAGCGGCGGCGGCGCCGCCGACAAGGCGACGGGTGAAGTGACGTTCGGGTCGAACTACTCCGACGAGAAGGACAGCAGGGCGATCGCCGCGGCGATCGCGGCGTTGCCGAACAAGGACGTGACGGTGAAGATCAACACCGTCGACCACAACTCGTACCAGGAGAACATCACCACCTACCTGCAGAACCCCGACGACGTGCTGTGCTGGTTCGCCGGGTACCGGATGCGGTTCTTCGCCGCCAAGGGCCTCGCCGGTGACATCTCCGACGTGTGGGCGAACCTCACCGAGATGTCGGCCGGATTCAAGACCGCCTCGACCGGTGACGACGGCAAGCAGTACTTCGTGCCCCTGTACTACTACCCGTGGGCGGTGCACTACCGCAAGAGCCTGTTCGCCGAGAAGGGCTACACGGTGCCCAAGACGATGGACGAGTTCATGGCGCTGGCCGAGAAGATGAAGGCCGACGGGATCACCCCGCTGGTGGCCGCCAACGACGGCAAGTGGCCGCAGATGGGGATGTTCGACATGCTCAACCTGCGGATCAACGGGTATCAGTTCCACGTCGACCTGATGGCCGGCAAGAAGGACTGGACGTCGCCCGAGGTTGCCGCGGTGTTCGCCCAGTGGGAGAAGCTGCTCCCCCTCCAGCAGGAGGGCGCCAACGGGCGCACGTGGCAGGACGGCGCCTCGGCGCTCGGTGCCAAGGAGGCCGGGATGTACCTGCTCGGCACGTTCGTGACCTCGAACTTCGACCCGGCGAAGGACGCCGGGGCGCAGGCGATCATCGACGACATCGACTTCTTCTCCTTCCCGGAGATCAATGCCGAACACGGGCAGGATGCCGTGGAGGCCCCGATCGACGGATTCATGATGGCGGCCAAGCCGAAGAACGAGGCGGCGGCCAAGGCACTGCTCGGGCATCTCGGAACGGCCGCAGCCGTGGAGGCCTTTCTGGCCGTGAATCCGGCGTCGGTGGCGGCCTCGTCGAAGGCGTCGACGGCCGGCTACTCGCCGTTGCAGAAGAAGTCGGCCGAGCTGGTCGGTTCGGCGAAGTACATCGCCCAGTTCCTCGACCGCGACACGAACCCCGAGTTCGCCTCGAAGGTGATGGGTGACGCCCTCGCCAACTTCATCGACGATCCCTCGAAGATCACCGAGATCCTCAAGGGTGTCGAGGAACAGAAGAAAGTCATCTTCGCAGGCTGATCGGATCGACCCACTGATGTCCACCGACGTCACGACGACGGCGCCCCCGACGGGGCGCCGTCGCCGTTTCTCCCAGTTGTCCAAGCGTGACAAGGTCGTGCTCGGCGTGATGGTCGGGATCCCGACCCTGCTCCACGTCGTGTTCGTGTGGATCCCGACGATCTCGACGATCCTGCTCTCGTTCACCAGGTGGGACGGTCTGCAGCCGGTCGGCGAGATCAAGGTCGTCGGGATGCGGAACTACTGGGAGATCTTCACGGTCTTCGAGCAGAAGTTGTTCGCCGCGCTGTTCAACAACGTGCTGCTGCTCGGCTTCCTGTTCCTCGGGCCGAGCCTGCTGGGCGTCCTGCTCGCCTACCTGCTCGACAAGAACATTCGTGGCACCCGCATCTACCAGGGCATCTACTACTTCCCGGTGGTCCTGTCGCTGGCCGTCGTCGGCATCATCTGGAAGAGCGTGATGTTCTCCCAGCGCCAGGGCCTGCTCAACCACACCTGGTCGATCCTCGGCGATCGCAGCATTGCCGGGCAGAACAAGCCGATCGACTTCGTCGGCGACCAGAGCAAGGCCTTCTCGTTCCACATCCCGTTCCTCGACTCGGCCCTCGGGCCGTCGAAGAACTTCATCGCCATTCTCCTGGCCATCGCCTGGCGACACGCCGGCTATGTGATGGTGATGTACCTGGCCGGGCTGAAGAGCGTCGACCCGGCGCTGCGCGAGGCGGCGGCGATCGACGGCTGCAACGAGTGGCAGGCGTTCCGCAACGTGGTGTTCCCGGCGATGAAGCCGATCAACGTGATCGTGCTGGTGATCACCGTCATCGAGGCATTGCGCACCTACGACATCGTCGCCGCGCTCAACGCCCCCGTCGGGATGGAGCTGATCTCCTTGCAGGTCACCGAGAACATCGTCGGCGAGGGCGGGGGACAGGTCGGCCGGGGTTCGGCCTACGGCGTGGTGCTGCTGATCATGTGCATCGGTTTCATCATCTGGTACCTGGCCAACCACTACCGCGAGGAGCAGTTGTGACCGCGGCGACGAGCGCAGCCCTGATGGCCGACGACCCCCGGCTCAACAAGCAGCGGATCAGGCCGGCCCGCATCCTGCTGCACGCCTTCCTGACCCTCACGGCCCTGATCTGGCTGGTACCGATCGTCTCGGCGCTCTACGTCTCGTTCCGGCCGTACGGCGAGACGTCGCGCAAGGGCATCTTCACGACGCCCGACTCGTTGACGTTGATCAACTACCGCAACGCCTTCAGAGAGGGCGAGATGGTCCATCACTACATCGTCACGCTGATGATCGTGGTGCCGTCGCTCGTGCTGATCCTGTTCCTGTCGAGCTTCGTCGCCTTCGCCGTCAGCCGGTTCACCTGGCGCTTCAACATCGCCCTGCTGCTGCTGTTCACCGCCGGGAACCTGTTGCCCCAGCAGGTGATCATCCTGCCGCTGTTCCAGTTGTACAAGCGGATCCCGATGCCGTGGACCGAGAGCGGCAACCTGCTCGACACGCTGCTCGGGGTGGGCATCATCCACGTCTCGTTCCAGATCGGGTTCTGCACGTTCGTGCTCTCGAACTACATGAAGACGATCCCCAAGGAGCTCAACGAGGCGGCGATGGTCGACGGCGCCAGCGTGTGGCGCCAGTACGCCCAGATCATCCTGCCGCTGTGCCGCCCGGCACTCGCCGCCCTGGCCACGCTCGAGTTCACCTGGATCTACAACGACTTCTTCTGGGCGGTCGTCCTGGTCCAGTCGGGCGACAAGCGGCCGATCACCTCGTCGATCCAGAACCTGACCGGTCAGTTCTTCTCCGACGACAACCTCGTCGCCTCGGGATCGCTGCTGATCGCCATGCCGACGTTGATCGTCTACCTGATCCTGCAGAAGCAGTTCATCAGCGGCCTCACCCTCGGCGCCTCGAAGGGCTGATCGAGGCGTAGTGAGCGGTTCGGGAGCGGCCGAAGCGCAGCGGCGGCCGGTTGGGTTGGTGTGGGGTGCGAGCGTGAAGCGCCGCTAGGCGTAGCGAGCGGTTCGGGAGCGGCCGAAGCGCAGCGGCGGCCGGTTGGGTTGGTGTGGGGTGCGAGCGTGAAGCGCCGCTAGGCGTAGCGAGCCGTTCGGGAGCGGCCGAAGCGCAGCGGCGGCCAGTCCCGAACACTAATCTAATAGGGCCAGGTGTGGCCGTCGTGGCCGATGAGCTTGGTGAGCTTGCCGAGCTTGGCGGCGATGAGCGCCTTGATCAGCAGGTTGCGGGCGAACCACGGGAGCACGGCGAAGTGGCGGATGCAAGTGCGCATTCGATCCGATGACGTTGAGATCGCTCGCCTGCGGTACTCGGTCATCGAGCGGCTGCGCCCGACGTAGCGCCACCGTCCGTCGACGGTGGTGGACGTGAGCAGGGCGAGGGTGACACCGATCGAGCTGAAGGCGTCGTGGACGAGCATCGTGCCCCCGTCGACGACCTTCGTCGCCCCAGCCGACGATGGGCAGTCCGAACACTAACAGGATGCTGAAAAACGTCTGGTGGGTGGTGGCCGCTGGTCGGGGCGTGTGGTTTCTGGTTGGCTGGCCCTGGGTTGGGGTCCGCGTTGAAGCGGGGGTTCTTGGTTAGTTGGTGGTGTCGAGGTTGGCGATCCGGATGATGTTGTAGGTGGCCCGGACGAGGAGCCACCAGTGCCGGTTGGGTTCTCGGCCTCGGTAGCGGAGCTTGCGTCCACCGCCGATGGTTTTGATCCACCCGAACGGTTCCTCGATCCGTTTCCGGATCCGCATGCTGATGAGATGGCCCGGGTGGCGGGTGGTGCGACCATCGATCGCGGAGCGTCGCTTGTTGGTGTTCTGCGCAACGTGCGGGTGTGAACCCGGCCGCTCTGGTGTCAGCAACGAAATCGGCGGTGTCGTAGGCCTTGTCGGCCGCGACGGTTCGTCGACGTGTGCGTTTCGGGAGACGTTTCAGCATCGCCATGGCGGCGGCCCGTTCGCAATATCCGTCGGCCTGGGTGAGTTCCATATCGACGAGGAGCCCGTTGCGGTTCTCCATCAAGGTGTGCCCAGCGAAACACAGCGTGGCTGCAGTGTTGCGGCTCTTGCGGAACAGGCCGCGCTTCAGGATCAGTCGTTGATTGATGGGTGTCGTTGGAGCGTTTCTGGCCGTGGAAGTTCACTTCCGCGTTCCGGCCCTCAGCCTGCGCCAGCCTCATCAGCGGCCGGAGCGAGCGTCACCGCGTCGGGCGGGTCTTTGGGCTGGAAACTCTTGTGTGACGCCCACGCTTCGAGCAGCGTCCCATCGACAGAGAAATGATCCGATGACACATAGTTCCGGAGGCGGGCCTGATCGACGACCACGGTGAAGAACCGTTCAGCGATGTGGTGCTCCAGCAGGCGGGTCTTGTTCTTCGTGAACGTGGTCGGGTTGAACGCCGGCTGGGTGATCGGCATGTCCATGAACCACTTGAACAAAAGGTCGTAGTTGAGCCGCTCACAGAACTGCCGCTCGGAACGAACCGAGTACAACGCCATCAACACGCACGCTTTCAACAGCGCTTCGGGTGGCACCGACGGCCGCCCATCAGCGGCGTACATCGCGGTGAACTCGTCGTCCATCGCGGCGAGGACCTCATCGACGATCTTGCGGATCCGACGGATCGGATGCCCGGCGGGATGAACTCGTCCGCCGACGACGACACCATCACCATCGACAACCTGGGGATCAGGCTGACCTCGCACCCCAAAGTTTTCCATCACGCCGCCAACGAACGCGAGCACCCCCAGACCGGGTTTTTCAGCAGCCTGCTAATAGGGCCAGGTGTGGCCGTCGTGGCCGATGAACTTGGTGAGCTTGCCGAGCTTGGCGGCGATGAGCGCCTTGATCAGCAGGTTGCGGGCGAACCACGGGAGCACGGCGAGGTGGCGGATGCCATTGCGCAATCGTCCGACGACGTTGAGATCCTCGCGGCGGAACTCAGCCATCGAGCGGCTGCGACCGACGTACCGCCACCGACCGTCGACCATGGTGGTCGTGAGGAGGGCGAATGTGACACCGATCGAGCTGAAGGCGTCGTGAACGAGCATCGTGCCGCCGACTCCGACCTTCGCGCCCCAGCCGACGATGTCGGCCCGCGGTGCCAAAGCGATGAGAACCGTCCACGTAGAGCAAATCGATGACCCCGGGAACATCGTCGTACGCGTCGCTCGACATCTTCCGCACGTGGCGGATGTCGTCGCGTACTCCCGCAGCTCGCAGGTTGGCCTCGAAGATCTGGTTGTCCGACTCCCCTACCTCCGGAACGCCGCCCCACTGTTGCGGCCCCCGGTTGTTGCCATCGTGGGGATCGATGGCGATGATCTCTCTTGCCTGTGGGGCGGCGAGCGCGGCAACGATGGCCGATCGACCGTGGTAACTGCCGATCTCGACGATGCGCGCACCCAACCCGAGGCGGCCTGCCGCTTCGGCCAGGCGCTGAACCTGGGATCGCGACATCCATCCTTCGACATCGGCGATCGCCGACCAGATCGCCGCAAGAGCTAGAGGTTGGTGACTGGACAGATCGAGAACTCCGCTCGGACGTACCGACGACACTGAAGACATGCTCGATGCTACGTTGGTATCTCATGCCCGGTCGCAATCCAGGAATCATGCCCTGCTCCGGAGAGCGGCTGCACCGAAGTCATCCTCGCTCGGTGGAGGACGTCGCGTCTACCTCTGCGGTCGCGTTGACACGACTGCGTGGGCCACTGAAAACGGGTTCGACGCACGCCGGTGCGCTGGGTGCAGGTTGGTCTACGTCACGCCGCGGCCACGTCTCGACCTCATCGATGCTGCCACACGAACCGGCAGCCACCTGACGGATCATGGAGAGCTGAGCGTCACTGGCACCTTCAGTGCCATCCGACAGCGACGGCTCCGGATGGTGGTCAAGCGGATGTTCCGCGAGCATGTCCGAAACGGGGTCCCACTTCGTTGGCTCGACATCGGTTGCGGCCACGGTGAACTGCTACTCACGCTCCGGGGAGTGCTGCCTGCCGGCTCGACGATCGTGGGTGTCGAGCCGAACGTGCACAAGATCGCTGGTGCCAGGGCACGGGGCGCCCAGGTCGTCGCGGGGCTCGAAGACGTTGACGGCGAGTTCGACGTGCTATCGCTGATGAACGTGTACTCACACCTGCCCGATCCCGTTCTCACCATTTCGGAGATCACGTCCCGCTTCCTGGCCGACAATGGTGAGCTGCTGGTGGAGACGGGGAATGCCGCCGAAGTCCCCGACCGGTCTCACTACCCCGGGTGCCCTCGACCTGCCCGATCACCTGAGTTTCACGGGTGCCGCCCAGCTGCAGCTGCTGTTTCGGCGCGTCGGCTTCGCGACACTCCGGGTGCACAGCGCCCGCATGGACGGGCTTCTCGGGACCACCTACAAGGACGCGGCGGTTGTCCGGCTCGCCGATTCGAGTCGGTCTTCCCTACAGGTCGTCGTTCCGAGATCTTTTCATGGTGGCCGCTCGCGCGGCTCCTGTCCCTGATGCGATCCATGCGGATCTCGGCTCAATTGTGGACCAATCGTGAACAATGGAGCACCATTCCGATTCAGAGGCCGCGTCGGGCGCCCTGACGTTAACCGGTGATGGTTTCCGGTTCACGTCGCGGCGGTCGTACACTGGACTCGCCCGCTCGATGTTCGCCTGGATCGGAGCCTGGTACAACCCGACCCACCGTCACTCCACCGGGGGAACTCCAGGGAGCTTGGCGTATGCGCGTCATAACGCTAACGTCGATGATCTGATCGTCCGATCCCCAAACTCTCGTCAGCGGACCAGCCCTGAACGGTGGAGAACCCATGTCACAGCCAGACGCGTGCCGCGAGTCGATGCAGCTACCTCTCACGATCCGATTGACTCGAGGCAGCGATCCGCTCACGATGACGAGGGTAGCCGAAAGGGATGACGGCAGCTGGTTGGTGGAGACGGTAGGCGCGAGCGGTGCCAGGGTCAAGCATCGTCTCTCCGCAGCCGAATCGAGCGACATCGTCGTCGTCGGACACCCGGGGTCGATCCCCGAGGCTGGAGGGATTGCGCCCCGGTGCACCGTCCTGCCGTTGACCGAGCGGGGCGCAACGACGGCGGGGCCGAGCTGCGGACAGCGGCCGGCGAGACGATCGTCGACGAGGCGGAGACCAGCGACAGCAGCACCCGTGACGGAGAGCACGGCCGTAGCAGCGGCCCCCCCAGCGGCGTTCGAGCGTGAACTTCCGCTCTACGAGCTAGACCTCGACCAATCCAGGCTCGATCTGCAGCACGCCCGAGAACAGGACACGAACGCGGTCGCCAACCGGCCGGCGTTGCCACGGTGGCGTCGGTCGTCGGTCATCGCGGTGTGCGTCGCATCGATGTTGGCTGGTCTAGGCGGCGGCTACGTGGTCGGAAAGGAGCAACCTGCGGCCATCAACGCCTCGGGCGAAGTCGACGCCCAGCCGTTCGGAGACCTCTTCGATGGCGGCGGTGGCAAGCTCGACGGCCGCCGGCTTCCGGCGCGAAACGACCTGCAGTGGAAGGTAGTGTCGGGTGGCTTCTCGATCAGCGTGGAAGGCCTGCTCACCGGCAAGCTCACCACCGGGGACTCAGCGATCGCGGTCATCCCTGACGGGGGTCCAGTCGATTCCGCCGCAGTGACATTCAACGAGATCGCGACAGGATCCGGGCTGTTGTTCCGGTACAAGGACACTCAGAACTACTGGGCGCTCGTCGTGTCGCCCACGTTCGGCACTTGGGTTCTGAACCGGGTTGTGGCCGGTAAGACGACCCGAGTGACGACCACCGGATTCAGGGGCGGCAAGGTCGTTGAGGTGGTGATGATCGGCAACACGATTCAACTCTGGGTCGGGGCTTGCTCAGTACCACTGTGCGAGATGCGACCCTGTCCGAAGCCACAATAGTCGGTATCAAGGTGGATAGGAAGGGTGCAGCCGCTGCTCTCGATGAGATCATCGTCAACGGTCAGTAGTTGCCTGCCGCCGTTTCGGTGCCTGCAGATCCTCCGTTGACGCAACACCACGGTTGTAGGGTGTAGCAGGTGTACCTTAAGGAGGCTTTGGCGCAGGCCGGTCACCGACCGCCCGCACGTGTGGCTGCCCTTGATGGCCTGCGGGCCGTCGCCGTCGTCGCCGTGGTCGTGTATCACCTCGATGTCTCGAGAGGCCGGGGCTCCGTGTCGGACGTGGCGGCTTCGTCGGGGTCGATCTCTTCTTCGTGCTCTCTGGATTTCTCATCGGGTCGCTGGCCCTGGAGGAGGTTCGCCGGACCGGACGGGTGAATCTGCTGGCGTTTTGGAGCCGCCGGTTCCGGCGTCTGATGCCGGCATCACTCGCCCTTCTCGTGTGCGTGATGCTGTGGTCGGCGGCCGTCGGCTGGGGTCGCGACATCGAGAGCGAGGTGGTGGGATCGGTGTATTGGTTCCAGAACTGGCACCTGATCGCAACTGGCCAACCGTATATCGAGCAGTTCGTCGCCCCATCCCCGCTTCGTCACTTCTGGTCGCTGTCGATCGAGGAGCAGTGGTATCTCGCCTTTCCGTTGGTCGGCCTCGCTGGCCCGACGCTGGGTCCTACTCGAAGGGTGGTTGTTGCAGCGATTCGCGGCCGGGGCGTTGGTCTCGGCGATATTGATGGCGGCGCTCCACGGGTCGGGCGGTACGCCGTGGCGGGCAGTACTTCGGTACTGATACAAGAATGTTCGCCCTGCTGATCGGCTGTGCCGCAGCGATGCTGCCGGCCACGAAGAACGGCATGAGCTCTCCCGAGACGCGTCGGACCTGGGGATGGGTGATGCTGGGCGGGCTCGGACTGTGGTTCGTGCTGGCTTTGACGGTCTCAGAACAGGCCGACTACATGTATTTCGGCGGGTTCGTCGTGGTCTCCCTCGTCTCGGTGTGCGCCGTTGTCGGCGCCGCCAAGTCCCGGGTCCGCTGGTTCGACCCGGCACCGATCCAGTGGCTGGGCACCCGTTCCTACGGAATCTACCTGTGGCACTGGCCCGTGCTGGTAGCGCTGACTCCTGAGCGGGCCGGCCTTCACGGTGTTTCGCTCGCACTCGTGCGCTGCGGTGTCACCGGACTCGCCACCGAGATCTCCTACCGCTGGATCGAACAGCCGGTGCGCCTTCGTCGCAGGGGACCGTTGACCATTTCCCGCCTCGTTCTGCCCGTCGGCCTCGCCGCCTCCTTCGCTGCCGCGATCATCGGCCTCGCCCTGCCACAGGCCGCGTCCACATCGATCGATTTTGAGGCGGCCGAGCGGGTCGACTTTCCTGCGTCTACCTTGATCACACAGGCCGGAGATACTTCGGTTCTACCGTTACGTGTCGGCGTATTCGGCGATTCGACGGCGCTCATGCTGAGTTATGGTGTGGGAGCCGACGAGCCGAGGATCTCGACGAGGCGCGGATCAACTCATCTTGGCTGTCCAATCGGGCGTGGTGGCGAGACGCGTGGCAACGGGATCGATGGGGACCAGCCCGAGAAGTCTGGCGTTGCCGTCAGGACCGTGTGTGATTGGACGAGTACATGGCCATCAACTGCTGAGTTGCAGCAGCTCGACATTGCTGTTGTGCTTGTCGGACTGTGGGACATCGTGGGGAGAAAAGTGCCCGACTTGGGTGAGCGTTGGGAGACGATCGACGACCCTGAGTACCGTGACTGGCTTGCGACCGAAATCGGGGCCGCCGCGGACAGCCTCCACATCGTCGGCGGTGTCGAGCATGTGGTTTGGCTGACGTTGCCCAACAAGGCGGGCAGTTCCGCTGGTAACCGGGTCCAAGCTTTCAACAAGCTGGTCGAACAACAGTCAGCAACTCGCCTGTGGCTGACTGTTGCCGACTTTGCGACATTCATCCGCGACACTGGCCGAGACAAGGAGTTGCGGCCAGACGGTATCCATCTCACGAAGGACTCTGCTAGAGAGGTCGCGGAGACTGGCTCAATGGAGTCCTCATCGCCGTCGCGGCATCTCAGTGAATGGTCGTCGAATCGAATCGCGCTCGCCCGGTAGAGTCCGAATTCAGCCATCACCGACACAACTCTGGGTCGAGGGCCTGCTGCTCTCGATGAGATCATCGTCAACGGTCAGTAGTTGCCTGCCGCCGTTTCGGTGCCTGCAGATCCTCCGTTGACGCAACACCACGGTTGTAGGGTGTAGCAGGTGTACCTTAAGGAGGCTTTGGCGCAGGACGGTCACCGACCGCCCGCACGTGTGGCTGCCCTTGATGGCCTGCGGGCCGTCGCCGTCGTCGCTGTGGTCGTGTATCACCTCGATGTCTCGATAGGCGGTCTCCGTGTCGGACGTGGCGGCTTCGTCGGGGTCGATCTCTTCTTCGTGCTCTCTGGATTTCTCATCGGGTCCCTCGCCCTGGAGGAGGTTCGCCGGACCGGACGGGTGAATCTGCTGGCGTTTTGGAGCCGCCGATTCCGGCGGTTGATGCCGGCATCACTCGCCCTTCTCGTGTGCGTGATGCTGTGGTCGGCGGTCGTCGGCTGGGGTCGCGACATCGAGATCGAGGTGGTGGGATCGGTGTATTGGTTCCAGAACTGGCACCTGATCGCGACTGGCCAACCGTATATCGAGCAGTTCGTCGCCCCATCCCCACTTCGCCACTTCTGGTCGTTGTCGATCGAGGAGCAGTGGTATCTCGCCTTTCCGTTGCTCGCCTCGCGGCCCGACGCTGGGTCCTCACTCGAAGGGTGGTTGTTGCAGCGATTCTGCTGGCCGGGGCGTTGGCTCGGCGATATTGATGGCGGCGCTCCACGGGTCGGGCGGTACGCCGTGGCGGGCATACTTCGGTACCGACACCAGAATCTTCGCCCTGCTGATCGGCTGTGCCGCAGCGATGCTGCCGGCCACGAAGAACGGCATGAGCTCTCCCGAGACGCGTCGGACCTGGGGATGGGTGATGCTGGGCGGGCTCGGACTGTGGTTCGTGCTGGCTTTGACGGTCTCAGAACAGGCCGACTACATGTATTTCGGCGGGTTCGTCGCGGTCTCCCTCGTCTCGGTGTGCGCCGTTGTCGGCGCCGCCAAGTCCCGGGTCCGCTGGTTCGACCCGGCACCGATCCAGTGGCTGGGCACCCGTTCCTACGGAATCTACCTGTGGCACTGGCCCGTGCTGGTAGCGCTGACTCCTGAGCGGGCCGGCCTTCACGGTGTTTCGCTCGCACTCGTGCGCTGCGGTGTCACCGGACTCGCCACCGAGATCTCCTACCGCTGGATCGAACAGCCGGTGCGCCTTCGTCGCAGGGGACCGTTGACCATTCCCCGCCTCGTTCTGCCCGTCGGCCTCGCCGCCTCCTTCGCTGCCGCGATCATCGGCCTCGCCCTGCCACAACAGCTGGATCATGGCAGTGCCGCCGAGGTGCTGCGCCAGGCGCAGAACGCCCCGACCACGGATTCGGTACCGCAACGGAGCAACGAGTCACTTACCGCATTGGTCGTGGGCGACAGCGTCGCTTTCGGTCTCGGCTATGTCTCCTCAGCAGACCAGTTCGACGACACGCTCGCTGGCAGGATCCACCTGACCAACGGCGCGTTCCCTGGTTGTGGCCTCACGCGGCTCGCCCGGCCCGATTCCAACTACCTGGTGGGCGACAGGCTTGTGCAGTGCCTGGCCCTCGCCGACCGGTGGCGTGAACTACTCGCCACGGGTCCGGATGTCGTGGTCTGGGTAGTGGGGCCATGGGACAGCGTCGACGTGCTCGACGAATCTGAGACAGTGGAAGCCCTTACGCTGCAATGGAGCGATCTCATCGTGAATCGCCTCCGTGAGTCCTTCGACGTGCTCACCTCGACGGCCGCGCCGCTGGTGGTGGTGCTGCCGCCATGCCGTTCCGTGGCGCCGGCGTCAATCGAAGGGCTCAGCCAGAATCGATCTCGGCGCTGACGGAGCTGATCGTCGATTTGGCGGCCGGATACGGAGACCGTATTCACCTCGAAGACCCATCGAACTGGGAATGCCCAGCCGCGGGCCATCAGAACCGCACGGAGAACGGCCGGCCGATTCGTGATGACGGCATGCACTACACGGCTGATGGTAAACTGGAGTTTTGGCGCTGGCTTGCGCCGCTGTTGGCGGCGTTGGTGGCGTGACCGCAATGAGTTGATTGATTGACGGTTGACGGCTACACTGAGTGAAATCTCACGTTCGGGAGTACAAATGAGCCACCTCATCAAACACATCGTCACCCTGACGGTGCTCTGCCTTGGCATGGGTCTTTTCGTCAGCCCTGACTCGGCCATGGCGTGGAAAGATGGCGGTCCTACTGCAGCCGACTTCATCCGCGACGGAGTCTTCGACCAGAGCGGTTACCTTGCAGCTCTCGTTGCCTTCGAGACCGCGCCATGGTGCGAACGATCGGCCGATCACGGTGCAGGTCAGAGACTGCCCGGACGGTGCGACCATCACCGTGGTCTTCGTCGGCTTTCCCACGTCGCAGGTGCAGGTCTCGTCCACGGGGTCGCCGACAAGCGTTGTCGTCACGCCGCCCGTCGCCGCAGGCGTGGGGTTCAGCATCATCCGAGTGACGTGTGTGGCCTCCCTGGCTCCGGTGACCACGCGACATCGTCGTCGATCTTCGCCCTGGAACTACACCCGGTGCCCTGACCACGATTTCTGCGGCGCTGAGCGCGGGCTCTGCTGGTACGGGCGGCCTACCGAGCACGGGCGCAGACATGCGTTCCACGGTTGGCTACGCCACTGCCGCCCTGCTCGTTGGCGTCGCCGTGGTGTTCGGTGCCCGGCGTCGGTTTCACGTGCCCAGCATTGCCTGAAGCTGGTCGTCGCCTACTGTGACCGGGTCGATCAACGAGGCTTGTTGGTCGTGCCCGCCTCATCGTGACGAACTCACCTCGGACAATTCGGCGCTGAGCGACGGAATCGTCGGCGAGTTTCTCGACCCCGAACCGGCTTGGGGCCGGCACCCCGAGGGCAGCCCGACACGACAGCCCTACGAAAGGGTGCCTCCGTCGGCGGTTCCACCGAGATGCCCCGAACGAGTCCGGTGCGTTCTACCGCCCGGGAGCCCATGAACCGACGCGTCGACCCCCTGCACCGGGGCTTGTTCCAGAACTCATGGATTCTGATCGCGCAGCTGGCGTTGCTCGGGATCAGTGGGTTGGCATTTTCGGGTCGTCGCCGCCAACAGGTTCACCGTCGGTGATGTTGGAGATGCGTCTGGGCTCGTCGCCGTGACGAACTTCGTGACGTATCTCACAACCCTCGGCCTGCCGGTGACGGTGAGCAGATTCGGCTCGAACCGCAACCCCCAGGACGATGCCGTCTTCTCCTGGTCCATGTTTCTCACAGTCGCCTCGTCCGCGGTCGGCTCGCTGTTCGTGGTCCTTATCGCTTCGGCGAGCGTAATGCCGACTCTGCTTGACCATGGTCGCATGGCCGGTTTCTGGGTGCTCTTCTCCGGCGTCGCCGGCTCGAGCGTCGTGGTGCTCATCGACTACAGGCAGCTTCGCCTGGGTGGGCACGCCCAGGTGCTGCTCCGGAGCGCGGTCGTCGCGGTCGTGCGACTCGGCGCCATCGTTGCTCTGCCCGTGTCGGCCGGGCCGTTCTGGATGTGGGTGATCATCACGGCCGCGGGCCCCGCTTGCGCGCTGCTGACCTATCCTGGTTGGCGGCACGACTGCCGGGTGGACATCCGAGGGCCGCTGCCTACCGGACGTCGTCGACTGGTGAACTTCACGACCACGAACTGGGTCAGCCTGCTGCTGATGCAGGCGCCGTTCTACGCGTTTCCGGTCGTTGTCGTGGCATCGCTTACCAAGGAGCAGAGCGGCGTCTTCTACATCGTATGGTCGATGACCAGCGTGTTGTTCATGATACCGCAGCTGACCGGCCGGGTGCTCCTGATGGAGGCTGCGGGACCCGAGCCGCAGCTCCGCGGTCAGGCGTGGTTCTCACTCAAGTTGAGCTTGATCGTCGTGGCCGCGGTCGTTCTCGTTTCGATACCGGTCGCGTTCCTGATCCCGGTGGTCTATGGACAGGCGTACGAATCCGGCCGTCTGCTGCTCATCCTGATCGTCGCCGGTCTCGTTCCTTTCAGCGTGACCAATACGGCCATCAACTTCGCCCGCGCACGGGAGCGCAACGTGACTACAGCGGCCGTCTCGACCGTCCTCGCCGCATGCGTGCTCATCCCCGCTTCGCTCGCAACTTCGTCGCGGGGCTCGACCGGTGCGGCGACGGTCTGGCTCTTGGGTCATTCCGTGGGAGCGTTCATGGCACTCGAGTTACTTGACGTCGGACTGGCCCGTGTGATCACGAGGCCTGCACGGCGAGTGCGAACCGACCGAGTGCGGCGCGTGGTGTTGTTGTCGGGTGCCGCTTTGATGCCGGTGCTGATCGCCGGTTGGGTGGGACTGGCGATCGGATTCGGAGTGCTCGCCGTCAACGCGTCCGGTCATCGCCGCGTGGCGATCGGCTTGTCAGCGGCGCTCGTCATGGTTGCGTGGGTTGCCACCCTGGTGGAGGGGCACCGAAGGGTTAGCCTCGGGTTCGCCCAAGATCGTCCCCTTGCCGGAGCGGCCGCGTCGTTGGCGATCGTCCTCATGTCCACCTGGGCGATGCTCGAGCTCCTCAATGGCAACTCAACGCCCGAGACGTTGTTCGACCTCGACCGTTCGAGCCCCTCCTTCGACGAGTCGGCGCGCCCCAGAGTCGTTCGCGACTGGCCCACCGTCGCCGGGGCCTGCGTCGTCGGGGGGCTAGCTTTTCTCACCAACGCCCCACGCCCGCGAGCTCCAGCGGCCCACCTCGTTACGTTGCTCGAGGGGGGCCGCGGGTTGCGATCGTCGCTCGGTTCGAGCGCACCGTCCGTCACGCTCGCGCCCCTTGGCGAGCTCCTCGTCGCTCACGGACCGCTGCCGGTGGCTCCGCTTGGCATCACCATCGGGGCGGCCCTGTTCGGGTTCCTAGCCGTCCAACTGCGAGAGATCGGGAAGTTTGCCCCACTGAACCTCCTGGTGGTTGCGATCGTCATCGAGCTGTCTCCGTCGGTGTATCTCGGCGCGCTGTTAGCCGCGCTCCTTGTCGCGGCGGGCACCGTGCTGTTCACCCACTTCTACTCCCTGAAGGCGATAGCCATGGCCGGTGTCTCAATGGGGTTGGCCACCACCGCGTCCGTCGAGGCCATCTTCGTCCTCGTGCTGACTACCGTCTTGATCGCCGTAACCACCAGCCGGCGCCACGTGCTGGCGTTCGTCGTTCCCGCCGTCGTCATCGGCTTCGCATGGTGGCGGGTCCGGTTGGACCTCGGCTCGGTAGGCGGAGCAGTGGCGACTGGCTCGCCGCTGGTCGCTCTTCTCTTGGCGGGTCCGGTGCTGGTTGCTCTTTGGGCGATGACCCTCCCATACGACCGCATTCACAGGATCCGTCGCGGCGTGTCGCCGGTGGACTCTGGCCCTCGCTCATGATCAAACGACTTCTGGAAATCATCGAGATACGACCGCGCCGGAGCGTACTCGGTGCGACTGCAGCGACCGCGTTCACCGCGGTGATGATCAACGACCCGATGTTGTACGTGACCGATGCTCGTTTCGAGCTCTCTTGGTCCCCTGGGAAAGTCCTAACCCAGGTGTCCTCGGTGTGGCAACAATCAGGCGGGCTCGGGCGTATATCGGCGGCCGAGCACAGCCCGTTCGTCGTACTCGTCTACGCCTTGATCCGCGCCACCGGCGTGTCCCCGGCAATCACCGAGCACATTTGGCATGCATCGCTGCTAGCCATTGCGGGCCTCGGGGTCACAGCGCTGCTCGCGACGTTCGAGCCCCGATGGGGTCTCACCCACTACCTGGCGGCGACCGCCTACATGATGAATCCGCTGACCCTGGGCATGTTCTCCAACAGTGTGCTGTTCATGTCCACGTTGGTCATCGCGCCGTGGCTCCACACGGCCGTGCTTCGTGCCGGCAGAGAGAGGGCGAGTTGGCGTTGGCCGGCGGTGATCGCGCTTGCCTTGGCCGTGTCGGCGCCCGTTGAGCTCCCCGGTGCACTGTTCAACCTCGGCCTGTTGCTCCCGACGGTCGTTTACGTGCTCGTCATCGAACGCAGCTTGTCACTTCGATCGTTCCTTCAGTTCTGCGCACGTACAGCAGTGCTGACGGTCGGCGCCGTGTCATTCGTGGTCATCCGCACGTTGGCAGGAAGACGCGAGCTTCTTCAGCGGCTCTCGATCACCGAGCCGCCAGGATTGGTCAACGTGGCCTCGTCCTACAGCGAAAGCCTGCCGCGGGATGGGGAACTGGCTTGCTTACTTCCGCTTTGGTGCCACCCAACCCCGGCCGCAGTTCGCACCGTACCTTGAGTCGGTCATCGTGATCACAGCAACCTTCGTGGTGCCATTTGTGGCCATCGCGTCGCTGTATTCGTCGAAGTGGCGCCCCCGGTTCCTCTTTGTCATCCTCTGCGCAGTCAGTTTGATGATGGTCGTCGGTGTGTATGCATCACCGCGGACGGGGTGGGGCAGCCTCCTCACTCGACTGTACGACGCCGTGCCCTCATCACAGGCGTTCCGCAATTCGATGAAGGCCGGCGGACCGCTCGTGATCAGCCTTAGCGTGCTTTTCGCCGTGGCGGTCGTCCACACGGCTGATCGATGGCCCGGTTGGCGGCACCATGCCGTGGTGGCCAGCGCGTTCTGCACCGTCGCAGTGGCATCCCTCCCCGTATGGACTCTCGACCTGTACCCGCCGGCTCGGGAGATACGCGACGTGCCGTCGTACTGGAAAGCGGCGTCCGCCTGGCTCAACGACGCCGGCTCCGCTGGTGACGGCCGGGTCCTCGTACTCCCGGGTTCATCGTTGCCGACGTTCCGATGGGGAACCGTCGGCGGTGACATCCTCGACGCGTTTCTGAATGTCTCGTATGTGCGGGCCGGTTCGTTCCCTCAGAGCACGCCGATGGCGGAGAGCATCGTGACAGCGTTGGATCGGGCTGTCGGGCTCCGCGAACTCACGCCTGAGACGTTCGCCGAAGTGTTGCGCCGTCTCGGGATCAGGTACGTCGTGCTGCGCAACGACACCGACTGGAAGCTGGCCCAGCAGCCACGTCCGTCCGCTTTCGACCCGCTCCGGTCGAGCGACGACTTCACGCTCGTCGCCACGTTCGGTGAGCCTGGGCAGTACACGACTTCGCCCATCGGCGACGACGAAGCTGCGCGCCGCGAACGCGTGCTGCCACCGATCGAGGTGTTCGAGGTCACCGATTGGCAGCCAATCGCCCGCCTGGTTCCGTCCGTGCAGCCGCTGCTCGTGTCTGGAGACGGTGAAGGTTGGATGGCACTTGCCGCACAAGGATTCCTGGCCGGGTCCCGTCCCTGATGTTCACCGCGCCGCTTGGCCTCCAGCCGCTGACGCAGATCCTGGGGTCCGGATCGCCGCTCCTGATCACTGACAGCAACGTGCTGCGCTACAGTTCGGCGACCGCAACGGCCACATTCTCGTCGAGTGGCCTCCAAGCTGGAGCCACTGGCGCCGGTGTGTGGGCGCTATTCCCGCAAGCGGGTGCTCAAACAGTCAGCTACATCCCTGGCGTGGCGCGAGTCACCTCATCGGTCTCGTCGGTGGGGCAACCGTCGGCGCGAGCCGAGAACGTACTCGACGGCGACCCTCGCACAACGTGGCAGACGGGTTCGCTGGCCAACGCCGCGGGACAGTGGATCGAGGTCGACTTCGATCGCCCGTACGCGGTCCGGACCATCAGAATCACAGTGCCCGACCTATCCACCGGCAGTCGTCTCCTTGTCGCACGAGTAGAGACGTCCGACGGAGCCGAGAAGGATGTCGTGATGATCGGGCGGAACGGGTCGGTCGAACTCGACGGTCGACCGGTGTCCGCATTGCGCATCAAGATGGCCAAGGTCGAAGGAGGCGGTCCGCTGGCCATCGCCGACATCGCCATCGATGACCTCGACTTCCGGGAATACCGGCAGGTGCCGAGCGACGTCGTTGATCGCGCCAAGACGGATACAACCCTGGCCGCGGCGATGCAGTCGACGACGCTCGGCTTTGTGTTCCGGCGCGAAGTGGGAGTCGGTCCCAGGCCGGTGGAGCAGGTGCTCCGACGACGGTTCGAACTCCTCTCACCGTCACAGTTGACGATGCGGGCTCGGGTCTCGTTCACCGACGAGCGATCAGCCGCGTTCGTGGTGGGCAAGTGCGGTGATCTGTCGCTCGAGATCGATGGAGTCGGACGGCCGATGGAGGTCTTGAAGATCGACGACGACGGCGTCCATGCCGTCGCTGGTTCCTGCGATGACATCGTGCTCGAGGGTGGCTGGCACTCGATGAACCACTCTGTCGACTTGCAGGTCGACTGGCTCACGTTGTTGCCGCCCAACGTCTCCGCCGGGGACCTCTTCGAGCCCTACACCCCCCTTCGCCCTAGCGTGGAACCCGAGCGGATGTTCGGCGCGAGGATCGGCATCCCGAAAGCCACGTCAGCGACGAACTTCTTCCTCATCAGCGGGCGAGCCTCGCACCCGGGATGGGAGGCCGAACTCGGCGGCATGCCGCTGGCCACCCTTGATCTCGACGGTCAGGCCACGTTCGAGGTTCCGGCGGGGGTCACCGTACGGATACGCTTCGCGCCCCAGTCGGGGTATGACCTTCTCTTCGTGCTCATGATCGTTTCGATCGTCACTGCTCTTGTGTTGATCACGAGATCGAGGTCCACTCGTAGCCTGTGAAGCTTGTCCCGTTGCACCGACTGGTTAGTGTCACGCACCGTGACGGATCTGGGTGTGATGCTCTTCGAACAGCCGGCGCGCACGTCGAACAAGTTCGAGCTCTGGGCCCGGCTCCCCGAGGCGTTCGTCACCGTCGTCAGTGATCGCGAAGGTTGGGGGGCCGATCGCACGATCGTTTGCCGAGTGTTGCGCGTCCCGCTTGTCGGCGGTGTGGAAGGCTGGACCGCTGCGCCGGCGATCCTACGGGGCCTGCGGCGGATCACCCCCGACGGCGTCGATGTCGTCGCCAGCCATGAGCTCTACTCCTTCACCACCTACCAGGCATCCAGGTTCGCGGCTCGCCACGGACTCCCCCATGTGGTGCACATCTCCGAGACGATTCCGAACGCCCCCCTGTACCGCATGCCTCCGTACTCGTTCATCACGAAACGGTCCGTGAGTTCGGCCACCTGGTTCGTGTGTACCACCGAGCGGGCACGGCAGCATGCCATCGCGCGTGGGTGCCCGCCGGAGCGTTCCACCGTCGTTCACTCCGGTGTCGACATGAGCCTCTTCCACCCCACCGAGTCCGGACTGACCGAGGCACCCGAAGTGCTCTTCGTCGGCATGCTGCGGGCCAACCGTGGCGCCGACAAGGGCGTGCGTGAGCTGATCGTCGCCGCCGACCGGCTCGCCGCCGAAGGCGTTGGATTCCACCTCCGTATCGTCGGCGACGGGCATCTGCGATCCGAACTCGACGAGCAGGCGAAAACCCGACCCTTCGTCGAAATCCTGGGGCGCATCCCTCGGGCGGAAATCCCCGAACTCATGCGGTCCTCGCGCATCCTCGTCCTCGCGTCGAAGCGCACGTGGAAGTGGGAAGAGCAGTTCGGCTTCGTTCTGGCCGAGGCGATGGCGAGCGGCCTGCCGGTCGTGGGCACGACGTGTGGTTCCATTCCCGAAATCGTCGCGCCATGGAATCCACTTGTCGCCGAGGGTGACGCAGCCGCCTTGGCCGATGGCATCCGTCTTGCACTTGGGTCAGCGGGCGAGGATTGGGGCGGGAAGAACCGGGTCTGGGCCGAGGATCACTTCGAGTTGGCAACGCAGGCGGGCCGGCTGCGGGCTGCTTTGGACGCCGCCGTGGCCCACCGTCGCGCCTAGATTCCCAGACAGTTGCCCGGACGATACAGCAGCGTCGTCGCGCCATCCCGCACGCCGGTGGGTCGCAGCCCGGGGAAGTCGAGGCGCCGGAACCCGGCTTCGATCGCCATCTCGAGGCAGGGTGCGTATCGTTCACGCTCGGAGTCGTCCAGGACGATCACGCCGGAGGTTCCAACCCGCGTGAGCGCTTCGCGGAGGCAGTTGAGGCGATCCCGCCCGTCGACCAGCACGAGGTCGAAATCGCCCTCCAGCTGATGGATCGCACGGCAGTACGCGCCTTCCTCGTCGATCGACCGTTCGATCAGGTCGGCGTTCGTCGGTAGACTCCGGCGAAGTTCTCGAATCCATCGCGGATCATGTTCGACCGACGTCACCTGCGAGGTTCGAGCCGCAAAGAACAGCGTGGAGTTGCCGCTTCCGTATTCGAAGACCCGCATTTGTGATGTCGGCCGCGCTTCCAGCAGACGGATCATCCCGAACGTCATCAGTGGCAGGGGGTTCCCGGTCCGATCGACAGGCCGACCCCGGGCGAATGAGCGGAGCGTTCCCGACGTGCGGCAGTAGCCGGATGGACCCCAGGCGATGCGCAGCACCGAGAGCCAGGCGTAGGGCCACGGCAGGATCCGGCGCACCCATGCGGCGATCTTCACGAGGATGGCGGTGATGCGAGTGAGGTTCATCGGAGTTCATGCCGTTCTCGGTCGACGGACGAGGCAGAACGCGGACGTTAACCCGACGCCCAGATAGGTGACGGCACAGAGGAGCGCCGGCCAGAACCAGACGAGGCCGGAGCCGCCGGGGACGGAGAGGACACCAGGTTCGACGGAGCCGACCGATCGGAACCCGCGCAACCAGCCCCGTTGGAACGCCCGGAACCACACGAACGGTCGATCGACAGACGGGTCGGCGATCGGCCCGAGGCCACCGGAAACCTCGACCGGCGAGCCGTCAGCCGTCACCGCCGAACCGGACCAACCCGGCACCTCGTACAGTTCGATGTCGGGACGTTCGAGCACCTTCAGGAGACCGGTTGCATCGAGCAACCCAGGCACATAGAGCTCGTACGGCCCTTCGTGGAGAAGGACCACCCAGTGCACGCCCAAGCGTGCCAGGTCGTCGACGATCGTCGTGGTTTCACCCTCGATCAGATGAAAGGCGACCAGCGAAGCGTCGTACTCGCGGCGATCGGTGCGTTCGTGGCTGGAACCGCCAAGACCAAGATCGCTCGCCACCAGCACGTCGGAACCGAGGAACTTGGGCATCGGGTTCAGAGAACGCGGCACGTTGGCGAAGCGGAGAGTGATGTAGCGGTTCCACGGCAGGGTCAGTGTGGTGCCGCCGCCGTCGTTGATGATGTCGCGGGCGAGGTTCCAGCCGGCGGGGATGTCGATGGGGTCGAGTCGTCCCCCAAGGCCCCAAAATCCGGGTGCGCCGAGCACCAGGCCGGCCGCGAGCGGAGCCACGATGATCAGTTCACGGAAGCTGCGGTACCGCCGTACCAACACGATGGCCCCGACGGGCGCTGCCGCCGTCATCCAACAGACGTAGAGCAACAGGTAGCGCTGCGCTTCGCGGAATGGAACACCGATCGCCGTCGACGTGAACCAGTCCGTCACCGTTCGGAGCCCTGGGACTGCGGAGGCCAGCGACATTATGAAGGTGACACCGGCCATCGATGCCGCGGTCGCACGCCAGACTGAGGGCAATCGGGTCGTTCCGATGATTGCCAGACCGAGCAGGACGAAACCGGCGATGCCCGTCATCAGATCGGATGGCCCGGCGATCTCGAGTGACGGTTGCCAGAACCCTGCGCCGGCCGCCAGTTCCAGCAGATCGGCTACGGTCCGCGTCCCGTTCGGGAACGACGACGCCGGTGACAACTTCGGGCTCCCCAACATCACGACCACACCGGGCACCAGCCACATCGAGGATGCGGCCAAGAGCGCACTTCCATGGGCGAGGAGTCGCCGCCGGCCGGCGCGGCGCACACCCCGCGATGCGAGAACGAGGCCGGCGAGAATGCCTCCGAACGACCCAGCTATGCAAAGGGCCACGCACGCGAGGAATACCTTTCGCCATGTGGAGCGCACATCGCTCAACGACGCGAGCACCCACGGCAACACCGCGGCGGCAATCCCCATCGACTCATGGCCGACGGCGAGACGGGTCAGAAGGTATGGACTCAACGCGTACAGGAATCCCGACATCATCGCCAGGGGTAACCCAGCGTGGGCACTGGTCAGCCGGAACATCCCGCACCATGCGATGCTGATCGTCAGCACCATCAGCCACTTGCTGACGGAGGGCGCTCCGAGCAACTGCGAGGCCAACCAAATGATGGCGCTCAGCGGCGCATCACGTGGGATTTCCGGACCAAGTCCGAAGGTGCCCCAGGGAAACGGCGGGTGGGGAATCAACGATCGATCGAGTTGAAACAGGGCGCCGCGGGAGAGCCCAGGTCCGATGACGGCGATACCGACCGCGAACGAGACGAGCGCCACGACTGTCATCTCCACAGCGGAGGGGTGACCGTTCGATGGATCATCTCCGAGCACGGAAGCTGCCACGACTACGAACCGGCTTCGGGGCCGAAACGGAGTCGGTACGCCACCGCATCGATGGACCCAGTCGATGGCGCGGGATCCGAACGTCCCATCGTCGATCCCTGCTACGGATGAGGCCAGATTCGCAGGTGACGGCGATCCGCTTGGGATTGGCGGCTTTCTCGTCAACGACAAGAATCCAAGCATTGCTCGGTCCGGCGTCTGGGGAAGTCGGCGGGCGGCCACGGTGGGCTGCTCGATGATGACGCTCACAGGACTCCAACGCTACGGTGCCGAGTCTCCGCGGGGCGTTCTACTCTCGGACCGAAAGGATTCTAAGCCGAGCGGAGCGGGCGGCATGATCTTTGACGTTGACCACGCCTGCGTCGTAGCGAGCACAGACTCCGTGTGAGACCGGTAACCAAGATCCTCGAAGTCCGTTCCGTCACCCGCCGACGTCCTCGTTCTCCACTGCTGGCTCCGAGTTCGGGCGAGCCTGTCGTGCAGATCGACGGGAAGCTAGTGTTGTTCAGCGGCTTCCCGAGCCGTCCTGGGTTATAAGGTCTCAAGCCTGGCACCAACTATCGACCGGTCGAGGGAACCATCTCCGGGAGGGGGACTCGTCATGCCACCATGTATCAGTCGATCAGGCGGGCGTCTGGTGCGTTCATGGAACAGGTTCAGGTACACCGCCACGGCGACCATTCGCCTCGTAGGCGATCGGGTGAAACTACATTGTAATCTATGCGGGACGTACGGATCGTTTGCACCCTTCGGTGATCCGCCTCGGCGGGGCGCAATGTGCCCATCATGCGGATCATTGGAGCGCCATCGATTGTTGTGGCTCTGGGCGTCGAGCGCTCAGGTCTTGACCTCAGGCAGGGTGTTGCACTTTGCGCCGGAAAGAGCGATCGAGAAGCACCTCCGAGCGAGCTCTGTCGAGTACGCCACGGCAGATCTAATGAAGGAAGGGACCGACATGAGGCTCGACCTGGAGGAAATCGACCAGGCGAGTGACTCCTGGGACTGTGTTCTTGCCGGTCATGTTCTGGAACATGTCGATGATCGCAAGGCTCTCGCTGAAATCTACAGGATTCTCCGCCCCGGTGGAACAGCGGTCCTAACGATCCCGGTGATCGAGGGCTGGCCGGAAACCTACTCGAACCCAGATGCAACCACCGCTGCATTGCGTCGCCGATATCATGGACAATCCGACCATCTCCGATACTACGGACGTGATATTCGGCAGAGAATCACTGGTGCGGGCTTCGCTCTGGAAGAGTTCGTCGCCGTGGAGCCAGCAGTGAGCCAGCTGGGTCTTCTCCGGGGTGAGGTCATTTTCATAGCAAGGAAGCCTTGAGAAGCAAGGAAGCCCGATCTACCCGTCGGGCAGAGGACCTCAGCCATTCGGGCATTAGCTGTTCCTCTTGTCGGCCAACGGCTGCTTCGTTTGTAGGAGGTGAGCTGTTTCGGCGTAACTGTTCAGCCGGTCGGGTGATTCGCGCGGAGCGTGTGGGTATCGCGCGTGGGGCGCGCGGGTGTTCGTAGACTGCGGTGGCGTGTCGCCGGAGGAACGCAACGTTCAGTTGGAGGCGCTCATCGCTGCTCAAGCTGAGACGATCGCCCGGCTGGAAGCTCGGATCGTCGAACTCGAAGCGCAGGTCGGGCGGAACTCGGGGAACTCGTCGTTGCCGCCATCGCGTGATGGTCGTGACCGGCGGGTACGTCGTGCCGAAGAACGCGAACAGCGTAAGCAGGCCCGCCGGGATGGTGCTGGTGAGACCGGCCGTGCCCCGGGTAAGCAGCCGGGTGCGCCCGGAACAACGATGCGTCGCCGTGAACCCGACGTCATCGTGACCCATGCTCCTGGGGTGTGCGGGCACTGCACCGCAGATCTCACCGACGCGACGGTCGTCGGCTCGGCGTGTCGTCAGGTCGTCGACATCCCCGAGCCGCGTCTGGTCGGTCACCGATCATGTCGCCGAGAAACGCCGCTGCCCGTGTGGGCATGTCACCGCTGGGGTGTTCCCGCCGGAAGCGACCGGGCCGACGTGTTGGGGACCGCGGGTGAAAGCCGCCGCGGTGTATCTGCTGATCCGCCAACACATCCCGTTCGAACGAGCCCATGAAGCAATGGACGCCTTGTTCGCCGCCCCGGTCTCTGAGGGCACCCTGTCGGCGTGGACGCTCGATGCTGCCGAGCGGTGCGCCCCGTTCATCGACCGAGTTGAAGACGTTGCTGCTGGCCAGCCCGGTCGTGTGCGCGGATGAGACCCCGATCCGTGCGGGACCGGCAAGTCGTATGTGCATACGGTGTCGACCGACACGCTCACGTTGCTGGTCCATCACGTCAGCCGCGGGATCGAAGCAATCATCGAAGCCGGGGTCCTCGACCACTACCGCGGGGTGATCATGCACGACGGTCTCGCCACCTACGACTGCGCCGAACTCGCCGAGGCCGACCACGCCCAATGCCACGCCCATCTCGGACCGGCACCTGATCGATGTCGGCACCTGGGTCAAGTACAAGCCGTGGTGCGAGACCATGCGGACCGTGCTCGTCGATGCGCAACGCGCCGCTCGTGAAGCCCACGCTGCCGGCCTCGCCGCCGTGCCCGTCGAGATCGCTGCACCGATCCGGGCCCGCTACCTGCAGGTGATCGACGACGCGTTCAAGATCATCCCGGACGGGCCGCCACCACCGAAGAAGCAGTCCTGGAAATGGGGCAACCAACGCGACCGAGACGCCTTCAACCTCGCCACCCGCTTCCGCACCGAGCAGGACCAGATCCTGCGACTGCTCGACAACACCGCCGTGCCAGCGTCGAACAACGCGGCCGAGAGGTCGCTGCGGATGTGCAAGATCCACGACAAGATCGCCGGCCTGTTCAGAAGCATCACCCACGCCGCCGCGTTCTGCACCATCCGGTCCTACATCCAGACCGGCAACAAACACGACCAACCCAGCCTCGACCTACTCCAACGCCTCTACACCAGAACAGCCTGGCTACCCACAGGCTGAATAGTTACGTTTCGGCGGAGATGCAGCACGCAGTTCCCGGTTGCCACCTCGCGCAACACTGGAACCTTGGCCAGGAATGACAGTGCCGGCCAATATCGGCATTCGACACGTGCGAGGGAGAACTCCGGCATCAACTTCACATGGCGTACCACCGTTCCGACGTAGGTCGCCCACAGCGCTGAGCCGAATCGGTTCTTCCTCGGCAAGCCGTGCAGCCGCTGGTACAACTTCGGCCCGATCACTGGGCCTAGGTAGTGATAAGGATTCATGTCGTGACCGCCCCAGGGGGAGTACCACGGCGTCCAGCTGACATACGCCCACCCACCAGGTCGGAGCACGCGGGCGATCTCGGCCAGGACGGCCTCGGGATGGGGCGTGTGCTCGAGCATGTTGGAACAGACGACGCCGTCGAACGAGCCTTCATCGAAAGGCAGCCGCGGTTCCGTCGCCGATGAGCGCGTTGGCGGTGCGGGTCGGCCGGTCGAAGAGCTCCTCCAGTACTCATCTCGACCCCGAAGGCGATGGCGCCCCGATCACGGATCGCGTCAAGGTACCAACCGGGCCCGCAACCGAGGTCGAGCACCGTTGCCCCCCTTCAGCCCGAATCGGTCATCGAGTGCATCGGCGGCCTGGGCGGCCAGCGGGCCATAGAAGGCGGCCGGATCGTCGCGGTGATTCCGGTAGGCCCGGTACACATGCCACTTCCGGGAGAGGCTACGCGGTCAACCCCCGTGCCCGGTCCACGATCTTCAGTCTCCCCGGACGCTCTGGCGGACCTCGGGAGTCGCACCACAGCGATGCCCTCGCGCGGCGCAGCCGACCGGTCGCGCCCGGCCCGCACGTACAGGTCGAGCAGATGACGCCCATAGCGGAGGCCCTCGCGTACGTTGCCCTTGCTCTCGCCGTGGTGGCGGCGACAGAACACGTACGGAACCTCGGCGACCCGGAGCTCGGGGTGGGTGATCAACACCTCGAGCAGGATCTTGAAGCCGTCGGCCTTCAGCCGCTCGACATCGATCAGCGACCGGCGGACCATGAAGAACCCGCTCATCGGGTCTGCGGTCCGTAGCCGGCGACGAAAGGCCAGCTAGCGCGGCCCTCCCGGCGAGACTCGACAGCCCCCGGCGGAAGGGGGACATCGCCGCCCATGCCTCGTCGCCATGACGGCAGGCCACGACGATGTCGGTGTCGCCGGCTTCGGCCCGCCGGACGAGCTGCTCGATGAGCTCCGGGGGGTGCTGGAGGTCGCCGTCGAGCACGCACACCCACTCCGACGACGCCTCGACGACACCGCGGAGGACGGCGCCGGACAGTCCGCCTGCCCGCTGGCCCTTCGGTCGATGGATGACCAGCATCTCGAAGGGCGGCCGCAGCGCCTGGGCGGTCCGAGCGGTCTCGTCGTCGCTGTCGTCGACGATGATCAGCTCCCGGACGCACGCGGGCATCCGCCCGACCAGCTCGGCCATGTTGCCCGCCTCGTTCCGAGTCGGAACGATCGCTGAAACCGACCAGCTGGTCGACATTGAGCCCCTCCGAGGACCTCTTGTTCGTGCGCCGCCCGGCGGCACCGGAGCAAGCTAGCAGCAGCATGTCGAGTTCTCTCGTCACCCCGAACACGCAGCGCGGTGTTGCACCACGCGGTTGACGCAGAGCATCACCGGTCGGGCGCGAACCTGGTTGGCGACGTAGCATCGAACGCTGTGTCAGAACGCATCTCGCACGACGATGTGGTCAAGGTCGCCCGGCTCGCCCGGCTCGGTCTCGCTCCCGGTGACGTCGATCGCTACGCCAGCCAGCTCTCGGGGATGCTCGAGCACTTCGACGACATCGACGCCCTCGACCTCGCCGATGTCGAGCCGATGACGCAGCCCCTGCCGCTGGTCAACGTCTTTCGCGAGGACGTCGCCCGTCCGTCGCTGGATCGCGACGAGGTGCTCGCCGCGGCGCCGGCCTCCGAGGGTGGGCGTTTCCGGGTCCCCCCGATGATCGGCGAGTCGGCATGAGGTTCCTCAGCGCAGTCCCCGCGGCAGGTGCCGCATGAACCGGTTCCCGACGGTGATCGCCACTGCGGCGGCCGTGCGCTCGGGCGAGCACTCGGCCCGCTCCGTCGTCGACGAGCACCTCGGTCGCATCGCCGGGCGCGAGGGCGAGATCCACGCCTTCAACCTCGTGCTCGACGACGTGGCGCGCGCCGCCGCCGATGCCCTCGACGCCCGCCTGGCGGCCGGGGACGACCCCGGCCCGCTGGCCGGGGTGCCGGTGGCGCTGAAGGACAACATGTGCACCCGCGGCATCCCGACGACGTGCTCGTCGCGGATCCTCGAGGGCTGGCGCCCGCCGTACACGGCCACCGTCATCGAGCGGATCGTGGCCGCCGGGGCCGTGCCGATCGGCAAGACGAACCTCGACGAGTTCGCCATGGGATCGTCGACGGAGAACTCGGCGTTCGGTCCGACGCGCAACCCGCTCGACACGAGCCGGGTTCCCGGTGGGTCGAGCGGCGGCAGCGCGGCCGCGGTCGCCGCCGGGTTCGCCGCGGCGGCGCTCGGCTCCGACACCGGCGGCTCGATCCGCCAGCCCGCGGCGTTGTGCGGGGTGGTGGGGGTCAAACCGACGTACGGCCTGGTCAGTCGCTACGGCCTGGTCGCCTTCGCCTCGAGTCTCGACCAGATCGGTCCGTTGACGCACACCGTCGCCGACGCCGCGCTGCTCACCGAGGTGATCGCCGGGCACGACCCGATGGACTCGACCTCGATCGCCCGGCCGGCGCCGGCGTTGTCGGGCGTGCTCGACCGCGGTGTCGGCGGCCTGCGGATCGGACGGATCGCCGACCTGCCGGCGGGGGCCGATCCCGACGTCACCGCCCGGGTCGACGAGGCGTTCGCCGCCCTGGAACGAGCCGGGGCGACGATCGTCGACGTCACGGTCCCGGCATTCGGCTACGGCCTCACCGCCTACTACCTCGTCGCCCCGGCCGAGGCGTCGAGCAACCTGTCGCGCTACGACGGTGTCCGCTTCGGGCTACGTGTCGAGGCGGGCACGACGGCCGAGATGATGGCGGTCACCCGGGGCGCCGGGTTCGGTGAGGAGGTCAAGCGGCGCATCATGCTCGGCACCTATGCGCTGTCGGCCGGTTACTACGAGGCCTACTACGGCAAGGCGCTCAAGGTCCGCCGGCTGATCTCCGAGGACTTCGCCCGCGCCTACGAGCGCGTCGACGTGCTGATCAGCCCGGCGTCCCCGACGGTCGCCTTCGAGTTCGGGTCGAAGGGGGACAACCCCTATGCGATGTACCTGTGCGACACCTACACGATCCCGAGCAACCTGGCCGGCCACCCGGCGATGAGCGTGCCGTTCGGCGTGGGCGCCGACGGCCTCCCCGTCGGGGTGCAGGTACTCGCCCCCGCCCTCGGCGAACCGGTGATGTTCCAGGTGGCCGCCGAGCTGGAACGGAGCGCGGGATGACGATCTACACCACCTCGACCAGCGACTTCGTCGAATTCCACGACGGTTGGGAGCTCGTCGTCGGCCTCGAGGTCCACGTCGAGCTGGCCACCGACACCAAGCTGTTCTCGGCCAGTGCCAACCGGTTCGGTGACGAGCCGAACATGAACATCGACCCCGTCACCCTCGGCCTTCCCGGGGCCCTGCCCGTGCTCAACCGCCGGGCAGTCGAGCTGGCAATGCGCGTCGGCCTGGCGCTGAACTGCACGGTTCAGCCGTGCATCTTCCACCGCAAGAACTACTTCTACCCCGATCTGCCCAAGGCGTACCAGATCTCGCAGTACGACCATCCACTGAACGTCGACGGCTACCTCACCCTGCCCGACGGGAAGATCATCGGCATCGAGCGCGCCCACATGGAGGAGGACACGGGCAAGTCGACCCACGTCGGTGGCACGGGCGGCCGGATCCACGGCGCCGATCACTCGCTGATCGATTTCAACCGCGCCGGTGTGCCGCTGGTCGAGATCGTCAGCCGTCCCGACATCCGCTCGGCGGAGGAGGCACGCCAGTACGTCACCGAGCTGCGCGCCATCCTGCTCGCCATCGGGGCATCCGACGCCAAGATGGAGGAGGGCTCGATGCGCGTCGACGCCAACGTCTCGGTGCACCGGGCGGGAGAGCTGTTCGGCACCCGTTGCGAGATCAAGAACGTCAACTCGGTGCGGTCGCTCGGCCGGGCGATCGACTACGAGGCCCGCCGTCAGATCGACCTGATCGAGGCGAGGGAGCGGGTGCGGCAACAGACCCGTCATTGGGACGAGAACGACGGGCGGACCCACACCCTGAGGACCAAGGAGGATGCCGACGACTACCGGTACTTCCCCGAGCCAGACCTGGTGCCGATCGTGCCGTCGCCCGAGTGGATCGCCGAGATCCGCGATGCGCTGCCGCTGCTCCCAGCGGCGCGGCGCTCGCGACTCGCGCTGGCCACCGGGGCCGCCGCCGATGCCGAGTCGGTGATCGTCGTCGTCGAACGCGCCCAGGACGACTACGTGCTCGCCGTGGTCGCCGCGGGTGGCGACGCCTCCCGGGCACTCGTCCATGTGAAGGAGGCGTACGCCGAGCAGGGTCCCTCGCCTGCCGTCCCCGCCGCCGACCTGGCAGGTCTGACCAGGCTCGAGGTCGACGGGAAGCTGACGGCGACACAGGCCAAGCAGGTGCTCGCCGAGCTCGTCGCCCGTGCCGGGGGCGACGCCGCGGCGATCGCCGCGGCCCGTGGTTTCGAGGCCATCGATTCGTCGTCGCTCGAACCGCTGGTCGACGCGGCGATCGCCGCCCAGCCCGAAGCGTGGGCCAAGTACCTGGCCGGCGACGCCAAGGCCGTCGGGGCGATCGTCGGTGCCGTGATGAAGGCGTCGCAGGGCAAGGCCGATGGCCGAGCCGTCTCGGCGATCCTCGAGCTCCGCCGGGCCTCGGCGTAGTCCACCAGACGCCCTTCGTCGTCGGACATCAACACATCAAGATTCCTGCAACAGTGATGTTATGATGTTCAGATGCGTACGACTCTCAGCCTGGAGCCCGACGTCGACCAGATGCTGCGCGAGATGATGCGCGAGCGCGGCGTGACGTTCAAGGAGGCGGTCAATCTCGCCATCCGCGCCGGGCTCCGCCCATCCGGGCCGATCGAACGGTTCCGCACGCCGGCGTACGCGCTCGGCCAGCCGTCGGTGTCGCTCACCAAGGCGCTGCTGGTCGCCGCCGAACTCGAGGACGACGAGCTGATCCGCGAGATGAGCGTCGGCAAGTAGTGCGCATCGTCGATGCCAACGTCTTGATCTACGCGGTCAACTCGTCCGCGGCGCAGCACGAGGTGGCCGCCGACTGGCTGGACGGGGCGCTCAGCGAGCCGGAGCCGGTCGCCTTCCCGTGGATCGCCCTGCTTGCCTTCATCCGCCTGACGACCAGGCCCGGAGTGCTTCCCTCACCACTGTCGGTCGACCAGGCGATGTCGGTCGTCGAGGCCTGGCTCGGCCAGCCGAGTGCGCGCGTCGCCCACCCGGGTCCCCGCCACGCCGAGATCCTCGGCAACCTCCTGCGCGCCGCCGGCACGGGAGGCAACCTCACGACCGACGCCCACCTGGCGGCGATCGCCCTGGAGCAGGGTGCCGAGATGTGGTCGTTCGACGCCGATTTCCGGCGATTCCCCGGCCTCGCCTTCCGGCACCTGACGAGCATCGCCGCGGTGTGACGGTCCTGGCCCGGACCGGCGACCGGGCTGGCGGCAACGCCTCGGGTGCTCGGCGGACGCCGGGGCTCTCCCCGTAGTTTGGTCGGCTGTGGCCCGTCCGTCCTTCTCACCGCTCCGGCATCGGGCGTTCCGGCTCTTGTGGCTCGGTTCCCTGGTGTCGAACATCGGCACGTGGATGGAGACGGTCGCCCTCGGCCGGTACGTCGCCGACGAGACAGGCAAGGCCGCCTGGAGCGGGCTGATCGCCGCCGCGGCGTTCCTGCCCACGGCCTTCGTCGGCTTGATCGGCGGCGCCCTCGCCGATCGGGCATCCCGCCGGATGCTGCTGATCGGCTCGAACCTGGTCCAGGCGGTGATCGCTCTCGGGGTCACACTGCTCGTCGCCGGTGAGCACGCGACTCCCGGCCTGCTCACGGCACTCACACTGGTTGCCGGGTCGGCCTCGGCGATTGGGTTCCCCTCGTTCCAGGCAGCCCTGCCCGACCTGGTCCCGCCGGAGGAGCTGCCCGGCGCCATCGGGCTGAGCTCGGTCCAGTGGAATCTGGGCCGCGTGGTCGGGCCGGTACTCGCCGGGTTGGCCATCGTCATCGGCGGCATCCCGATGGCGCTCGGCATCAACGCGTTGAGCTTCCTCGCCGTGGTCGGTGCGGTGGCCCTCGTGGCGATCCCCCGGCCGCCGGCGACAAGCGAGAAGCGGCCGATCATCGGGGCGATCACGGAGGGGTTCCGCATCGTGCGCACCGAGCCAGGTCTGCGGATGATGAACACCACCATGTGCGTCAACACGTTCATCGCCGCGCCGTTCATCGGCCTGATCCCGGCGATGGTCAACAAGGTGCTCCACGCCGGCAAGGGGGCCAACGCAGCGCTCGTCACTGCGCAGGGGGTGGGAGCAGTGCTCGCCGGGGTGGCGATCGGCGGCGCGGTGGGCAAGCACGGAATCCGCCGGGTGATGCTCGGGGCGATCATCACGACCGGGCTCTCGCTCGTGGCATATGGGCTCGCACCGGGCATCTGGCTGATGACCCCCGCGCTCGCCGTCGTGGGGTTGGGTTACATGGCGTCGCTGTCGTCGTTCTCCACGATCGCTCAACTGCGGGCCCCCGGCGAGCTGCGCGGGCGGGTGATGTCGGTGAACAACGCCGTTCTCGGCCTCCTCTACCCGGCGGGACTGATCGTCCACGGGCTCCTCGCCGATCGGATCGGGATGCGCCAGGTCACCGCAGGCTCGGGAGTGCTGCTGCTGGTGGTGCTGGCCGCCGGCCGTGCCCTGTGGCCCGGCGTGACCGATCCGATCGCCGCCCCCGTCGCCGCGCCAGCCGCGCCCGGCTGAGGTTCGCTGAGTCCCCCGGGTCGTACTGTCTCCCGGATGGACTTCGCCATCCCCGCCGACCTCCAGGCGACCCTCGACGCGCTCGACGCCTTCATCGAGGCCGAGATCAAGCCGCTCGAAGCCATCGATGACAACGTCCGCTTCTTCGATCACCGCCGGGAGTGGGCCCGCACCGACTTCGAAGCCGGTGGGACTCCGCGGGCCGACTGGGAGGACCTGCTGCGCGAGATGCGCCGCCGGGCCGACCGGGCGGGCTGGCTGCGCCTCGCCCTCCCCGTCGAGTTCGGCGGGCGGGCGGCCTCGAACCTCGAGATGGCGATCATCCGCGAGCACCTGGCCACCCGGGGTCTCGGGCTGCACAACGACCTGCAGAACGAGTCGTCGATCGTCGGCAACTTCCCGACCGTGCTGATGATGCGCGACTTCGGCACGCCGGACCAGATCGCCGCCTGGATGCCGGGGTTCCTCGACGGCACCCGGCGCCTGGCCTTCGGGCTGACCGAGCCCGAGCACGGCTCCGACGCCACCTACCTCGAGACCACCGCGGTGCGAGATGGCGACGAGTGGGTGATCAACGGGGTGAAGCGGTTCAACTCCGGGCTCCACCACGCCACCCATGACATCATCTTCGCCCGCACCTCGGGAGGCCACGGCAGCCCGCTGGGGATCACCGCCTTCCTCGTGCCCACCGACGCCCCGGGGTTCAGCGTCGACTTCTTCTGGTGGACGTTCAACATGCCCACCGACCATGCCGAGGTGTCGCTGCACGACGTGCGGGTCGGAGCCGAGGCCGTGTTCGGTCGGGTCGACCACGGTCTCGACCTGGCCCAGCACTTCGTCCACGAGAACCGCATCCGACAGGCCGCCTCGTCGCTCGGCGCCGCCCAGTTCTGCATCGACGAGGCCGTGGCCTATGCCAACGAACGGGTCACGTGGGGCAGGAAGCTCTCGTCCAACCAGGGGATCCAGTTCCCGCTCGTCGAGCTGCACAGCGAGGCGGCGATGCTCCGCCAGCTGATCCGCTGTACCGCCTGGATGCTCGACCAGCGCCGTGACGTCGCCGACGGGCACATGGAGGTGTCGCACCTCGTGTCGATGTGCAACTACCGGGCGAACAGGCTGTGCTGCGACGCCGCCGACCGGGCGATGCAGACCTGCGGCGGTGTGGGGTACTCCCGGCACATGCCGTTCGAGCACATCTACCGCCATCACCGCCGTTACCGGATCACCGAGGGTTCCGAGGAGATCCAGATGCGCAAGGTGGCCCAGCAGCTCTTCGGGTTCGGCCGGAAGTAGGGCCGTCCGCCCCTTCGCAACCGGGGAACACGGTCCTTTGCAAAAGGTGTTAGGTGCACCTATCATGTGGCTCGAAGCGGTTCGAGCTGGACGTCCCCGAGGGTGGCATCTCCCATGTTGCAGACATTTCTGACCGGCCTGCGCGAGGGTCTCGAGGCGTCGCTGGTCATCAGCATCCTCGTCGCCTACCTGGTCAAGGTCGGCCGGCGCGACCGGCTGAGCGCGATCGCCACGGGTGTCGGGATGGCCGTCACGCTGTCACTCGCCGTCGGCGCGATGCTGACCTTCACGTCGCAGTCGCTGACGTTCGAGGCGCAGGAGGCCTTCGGCGGCATCATGTCGATCCTCGCCGTCGCCCTGGTCACCTCGATGGTCTTCTGGATGAAGCGCCAGTCGCACCGGATGAAGGGCGAACTGCATTCGAGACTCGACCACGCCCTGGGCCTGGGCTGGTGGAGCGTGGCGATCATGGCCTTCATCACCGTCGGGCGCGAGGGTCTCGAGACGGCCCTGTTCCTGTGGCCCACCATCCGGGCGTCGGGCTCCGGCGCCGCCCCAACGGCCGGGGCCTTCCTCGGGATCGCCATCGCCGTGGCTGCCGGATGGCTCGTCTACCGCAAGTCGGTGCATCTCAACCTGGCCAAGTTCTTCCGCTACACGGGTGCCGCCCTGATCGTCATCGCCGCCGGGGTGCTCGCCTACGGGCTGCATGACCTGCAGGAGGCCGCCGTGCTCCCCGGGCTCGACTCGATCGCCTTTGACGTGTCCCGCCAGATCCCGCCGACGAGTTGGTACGGCACCCTGCTCAAGGGCACGCTCAACTTCTCACCTCGCACCACCTGGCTGCAGCTCATCGCCTACGTCGGCTACCTCGTGCCCGTGATGTGGCTGTTCCTGCGTCCATCGCGCCGCCAGGCGCCGATCGTCCCCAGCCGGTCGCTGGTCAGCGCCGGATGAACCCGTCCTGTCCCATCCCGTCCCGTCGTCGAAGGACCATTCCGACCATGCCGATCCGTTCCCTGCGCCTGGCGGCGCTCGCCCTGCCCGCCGTGCTCGCCGTCGCCGCCTGCGCCAGCGAGAGCTCGACCCGGGTCGCCGTGACCGGCACCGACGACGCCTGCACGCCGGAGGAGACCGAGCTCACCGCCGGCAAGATCACCTTCGACTTCACCAACAAGGCGGGCGACGTCAGCGAGCTGTACCTGCTGCGCGATGACGAGAGCGTCGTGGCCGAGGTGGAGAACGTCACCACCGGCACCCGGCGTTCGCTGACGGCGAGCCTCGTCGCCGGGGAGTACTTCCTGGTGTGCAAGCCCGGCCAGAAGGGCGACGGGTTCCGCACCGAGTTGAAGGTGACCGGCTCCGGCGGCACCCCCGTCGCCGCGGCCGACCGGACGATCCCGATCGGCGCCAAGGACTTCGCCTTCGACATCCCGGCCGGGATGCAGATCGCCAAGGGCGAGACGGTCCGCTTCGATTTCGCCAACAGCGGGAAGGTGGACCACGAGATGGAGATCCTCGGGCCGGACGGCCAACCGCTCGGCGAGGTCGCCGCCACCAAGCCGGGAGCGAAGGGCGAGGTCACGATCACCTTCGCCGAGGCGGGCAGGTACACGATGGTCTGCGTCCTGGCCACGGAGGACGGCACCCTGCACACCGCCCTGGGCATGGAGAGCGCGTTCGAGATCACCGGCTGACCGGCGCCGCCGGCGCCGTCGAGGCCGCACCGGTCGGGTCCGAATCCGGTCGGTCGGGCTGCTGCCCCGTCGCTAGGTTGAGCGGCCGATGTCCTCGTCGCAATTCCTGACCACGGCCGAGGGCCGCACCTCGGCGAGGTTCGGGGTGGCGGATTGGGGTCAGACCGGGCTGGTCGCGTTGATCTGGGGATCGTCGTATCTGTGGATCTCGATCGGCGTCGACGCATTCGCCCCGATGGTCGTCGCCATGCTGCGCATCGCCTTCGGGTTCACGGTGCTCTCGCTGTTCCCGGCGGCGCGACAGCCGATCGAACCGGGCGACCGGCGCCGGATGGCCCTGCTCGCCCTGGTCTGGCAGGGCATCCCGTTGTCGCTGTACCCGTTCGCCGAGCAGTGGATCTCGTCGTCGGTCGCCGGGATGCTCAACGGGGCGCTGCCGATCCTCGTGGCCGCGCTGGCCGCCGTGCTGCTGCGCCGTCCGCCGGGACGGAACCAGCTCATCGGGATGGCCGTCGGATTCGTCGGCGTGGTGTGCATCGCCCTGCCGACGTGGCAGGGGGGTTCCCGGCTCGCCCTCGGCGTCGTACTCGTGCTGATCGCCCTGTGCGGCTATGCCGTGGCGGCGAACATCTCGGTGCCGCTGACGCAGAAGTACGGAGCGTTGCGGGTGCAGTGGTCGATGCAGCGGATGTCGCTGCTCTACGTGACCCCGTTCGGCCTGTGGGGCCTGCGCAGCTCCCGGTTCGATTGGGGGGCGCTCGGCGCCGTCGCCGTGCTCGGGGTGTTCGGCACCGGCCTCGCCTTCCTGCTGGCCGCCCGGGTGTTCGCCCGCGTCGGGGCGACCCGCGGTGCCTCGTTCAACTACCTGATCCCCGTCGTCTCGATCGTCCTCGGCGCGCTCTTCCGTGACGACCACGTGGCCGCACTGGCCCTCGTCGGGACCGGCCTCGTCCTCACCGGCGCCTTCTTCTGTTCGCAGGCCGGTCGCTAGAACGCGCTTCGCGTCGGCGACCGACATCGCAGCGCGCGATGAACTCGTGGCTGATCTGTGAAACCCTGGTGGGCTACACGACTGAGGGAGCGACGCGATGCGTAGAGGTTGGATTGCCGCGGCTGCGGCGATGACGATGACGGTGTCGGCCTGTGGGAGCAGCGCCAAGAGCGAGGAAGCAACGACGGAGGCCGGCGCCGGAACCACGGCATCGACGGCCGAGGCCGCGGCGACCACCGGGCTGTCGAACACGACGGCCGCCGTCGCCGAGACCGACGCCCCAGCGACCGAGCCGACCGGCACCGATCCGTCCGGCACCGAGACGACCGACGCCTCGGCGGCCCCCGACGACACCGCCGCCGTCGACTACGGCTTCACCGGCGACGGCAGCGAGGAGTTCTGCGCGTTGTCGCGCGAGCTCGACCAGAGCGACCCGCTCGACTCCGCGTTCAGCGGCACGACGCCCGAGGAAGTCAAGGCGGGTTGGGCCGAGGCGACGAAGGTGTTCGAGAAGCTCAACGACACGGCACCGGACGAGATCGCCGACGACGTGGCGCTGGCCACCTCGTTCTTCGCCAAGCTGGGCAAGCTGATGGAGGACAACGACTTCGACATGATGAAGGTCGGCACGGCGCTGCAGGCCGATCCCGAGTTGGCCGCGCTGCTCGATGGTCAGGACGCCGACGTCGAAGCGGCTTCCGCCCGCCTCGACGCCTACGGAGTCCAGGTCTGCGGCCTGTCGTCGTGAACGGCGACAGGGTTGAGTACCGTGGCGTTCCATGTCGGAGATGCCCGTTGATGTGAAGCCCCGCAGCCGCGACGTCACCGACGGCATGCAGAAGGCCCCGGCCCGGGCCATGCTGCGTGCCGTCGGGATGACGGACGGCGATTGGGACAAGCCGCAGATCGCCATCGCCAACGCCTGGAACGAGGTCACGCCGTGCAACATGACGTTGCGCAAGCTGGCCGAGCGGGCGAAGGAGGGTGTGCGTGCGGCCGGGGGGTTCCCGATGGAGTTCGGCACGATCACGGTGTCGGACGGCATCTCGATGGGCCACGAGGGGATGCGCGCCTCGCTGGTCTCGCGTGAGGTGATCACCGACTCGGTCGAGACCGTGATGCACGGTGAGCGTCTCGACGGCTTCGTCGGCCTGGCCGGCTGCGACAAGTCGATCCCGGCGATGCTGATGGCCGCCGCCCGGCTCGACCTGGCCAGCGTGTTCGTCTACAACGGCTCGATCATGCCGGGCAACCACAACGGGGTCGCCCTCGACATCACCAGCGTGTTCGAGGCCGTCGGCGCCTGTGCGCTGGGCAGGATCACCCCCGAGGAGCTCGGCGAGATCGAACGCAAGGCATGCCCGGGCGAGGGGGCGTGCGGAGGCATGTTCACCGCCAACACGATGTCGTCGATCGCCGAGGCGATCGGCATGTCGCTGCCCGGCTCGGCGTCACCCCCCGCCGTCGACCGCCGCCGCGAGGACGACGCAGTGCGCGCCGGTGAGGCCGTCGTCAACCTGCTCCGCCTCGGCATCACACCGCGCCAGATCATGACCAAGCAGGCCTTCGAGAACGCCATCGCCGTCACCTCGGCCCTCGGAGGCTCGACCAACGCCGTGCTCCACCTGTTGGCCATCGCCAACGAGGCCGGCGTGGCCCTCGAGCTCGACGACTTCAACCGCATCGCCGCCAAGGTGCCGCACATCGCCGACATGAAGCCGGGCGGCAAGTTCCACATGAGCGACCTCGACCGCATCGGCGGCGTGCCGGTGGTGCTCAAGCTGCTGCTCGACGCCGGTCTGCTCCACGGCGACGTGATCACCGTCACCGGCAAGACGATGGCCGAGAACCTGGCCACCGTCAACCCGCCGGGGGCCGACGGCGTGGTCGTCTACCCGCTCGACAACCCGATCCACGCCGAGGGCGGGATCATCGTGCTGCGCGGTTCACTCGCCCCGCTGGGTTCCGTCGTGAAGGTGGCCGGGCTGAGCCACGACCAGATGCGGTTCGAGGGGGTGGCCCGGGTGTTCGACGGCGAGGACGGGGCGATGGCCGCCATCCTGTCCGGCTCGATCGAGCCCGGGACGGTGCTGGTCATCCGCTACGAGGGGCCCAAGGGCGGCCCGGGGATGCGCGAGATGCTGGCGATCACCGGGGCGCTGAAGGGTGCCGGACGGGGGCATGACTGCGCGCTGATCACCGATGGTCGCTTCTCGGGCGGCACGTGGGGATTCTGCATCGGCCACGTGGCGCCCGAGGCCGTCGACGGAGGCCCGATCGCCTTCGTCCGCGACGGCGACCGGATCCTCGTCGACGTCCACGCCAAACGGCTCGACCTGCTCGTCGATGACGCCGAGATCGCCGACCGCAAGCAGGGCTGGATCCCCAACCGGTCGCGCTACACCACGGGCGTCCTGGGCAAGTACGCCAAGCTCGTCCAGGGCGCCGAGACCGGGGCGATCACCAACACGCTGTAGCCGAGCCGGGGTGGCTCGGCCGTCGACCTCGCCGCCTGCGGCCGGTCAGCCGACGCGCCGGCGCCGCGACGACTGGCGGAGCATGACACCGACGAGGACGAGCACGGCGGCGATCGCGGCGATGGTCCGGTTCGCCTCTCGTCCCGTCTCGGGGAGATCCCCGTCGAAGAGGACGCGTGAGGTGCCCGGGTCGGTGACCGGTGCCGTCGTGGCCGTCGTCGAGTCGACGGTGGTCGCCACGGTCGTCGGCGCCGACGTCGCCACCGTGGTCGTCGGGGCGATGCCCTGGTAGTTGGCGAGATCGGTGTCGGTGATCTGCACCGTGGCCACCGGATCGCCGATCTCCGCCCACGCCGACACCGATCCGGTGTTGGCGTATGCGCCCTCGACGGCGAGGTCGGTTGCCGAGCAGTCCACGAGCTCGCCGACGGCGAGCGCGGCGATCTTCGCCGAGCCCGAGGGGCAGACGACGGTGCCGACCCGGTCGTCGGCGACGACGAGATCGTGCAGGGGCACGTTGCCGGTGTTCTTCACCCGGTACCTGAACGACACCACCGTTCCCACCTTCACCGAGGGACCGGGGGCGGCGTCGGCGTCCTCGAGGTTCACCGCCTTCTCGATCTGGACCGCCGGGAACGCGTCGGGGAACAGCGCGGCGCCCGAGTTGCACGCCAGGCCTTCGATGTCGCGCCCGGGGAACGGGCCGGCCACCGGGGTGACCACCCCGGTGGCCCGATCGACGCTGCCGATCATCCGGGTGCCGACGCCTGACCCGGCGGCGACCTTCCCTTCGGTGTACATCAGGCCCTGGGCGCCGAACCCGATCCCCTCGGCGTCGGGTTGGGAGCCGTCGGCGAAGCCCAACGTGGCCATCGGTTGGGCGGTCACCGGTCGGGCCCGGTGGTCGATGCGGTACAAGACCGCCTCCGGGGCGTCGTCGGTCATCCACATCTCGCCGGTCAGGGGGTCGAAGTCGAGCCCACCGGATGACCCGCCGATGCCCGGCAGGGTGAACGGCCCGTCGAGGACGGCTGCCGTCGCCGGGTCGAGGCGGTAGAGATCGGCATTGTTCACCACCCAGAGCTGCTCGCTGAGATCGGCCGGGTCGGTGAAGAAGGCCGCCGCGTCGACGTGCCATGGAATCGTGCCCGCCTTGGTCTCGACGCCCGTCCTGACGTTCCAGTACCACATCGAGAACTCGCCCACCGTGCCGATCGGTGGCGAGGAGAACAGGGCGACCGATCTGGTCGCGGCCCGGTACGCCGCGCCCTCACCGAGGTACTGCCGGGTCAGCGGCCTGGCCTCCGGCGGGAGCGGGTTGACCTCGTCGATCCCGAACATGTAGATCGTCGGGGCGTTGTCGGGTACCGCCCAGCACATCGGCACGATCACCGGGGGCGCGGCCGTCCCGGCGCCCGCCGGCCGCCCGCCGATCGCGCAGGCCGCGGCTACGCCGAGCACTCCTGTCGCGAGGCGGGAACGCCCGACCGAGGTCCGCCGCCGATGCCCCGTGTTGTTTGCCAATTCGCCCATCACTTGACGGTAGCACTAAAAGTCGTATGTCCGCCACGCGGAGCGAGATTTGACGACCCGGGTCGGCTCCGCGGTCCGCCGACCGCTGGTCGGTGGGGCAGACTGGCGCCGTGCGCGTATCGGCGAGGGTGGACTACGGGATCAGGGCGCTGGCGCAGCTCGCCGCGATGGACGCCGACGGCCCGGTGAAGGCCGAGCGGATCGCCGAGGCTCAGGACATCCCCCTCCGCTTCCTGCTCGACATCCTCGGTGATCTCCGCGCCCAGCACGTGGTGCGCAGCCAACGTGGTGCCGACGGCGGCTACACCTTGGCCCGCCCGGCCGACGAGATCGCCCTGGCCGACGTCTTTCGCGCCCTCGAGGGCCCGATCGCCACCGTCCACGACCTCAGCCTGAGCGACGCACAGTACCCGGGGGCCGCCCGCCCGCTCGTCGATGTCTGGAAGGCGATGCGTGTGTCGTTGCGGGAGGTCTTCGAGCGGGTCACGATCGCCGACCTGGCCCGGGGTGATCTGCCGGAGCACGTGCGGGCGCTGGCCGCCGCCTACGACTCCGGCCACCTGGCCGGGCCGAAGTGACCGTCACCCCGCCCAACGCCATCGGAGGACGTCGCCGGATGTAGTGGACCCTGCGGGTCTCACGGGCCTCACGGTGGGAGTCGTCGGACCCAACCACACCGATCCGGTGTCGGCAGGGCGGCATTGTTGGTAAAGTTGGTGAACAAAGCTGAATTGGTCAAGATCCAGAGGAAAGGGCCTGCGTTGGGCAACGCCAAGACGATCCAAGCTCAATCTCACCTCAAGGCGCTGGAGTCGGAGTCGATCCACATCATGCGCGAGGTCGCCGCCGAGTTCGAGCGGCCCGGCATGCTCTTCTCGGGCGGCAAGGACTCCATCGTGATGCTCCGCCTGGCCGAGAAGGCGTTCTGGCCGTGCAAGATCCCGTTCCCGGTGGTCCACATCGACACCGGCCACAACTTCGACGAGGTGATCGAGTTCCGCGACCGCCGGGCCGACGAACTCGCGGTGCGGTTGATCGTCGGTTCCGTCCAGGAGGACATCGACGCCGGTCGTTCGGTCGAGGAGACGGGCCCGCGGGCCAGCCGCAACCGGCTGCAGACGTCCACCCTGCTGCGCACGATCGAGGAGCAGCGGTTCGACGCCGTCTTCGGCGGAGCCCGGCGCGACGAGGACAAGGCGCGGGCCAAGGAGCGGGTGTACTCCTTCCGGGACGAGTTCGGCCAGTGGGACCCCAAGAACCAGCGGCCCGAGCTGTGGAGCCTCTACAACGGCAAGATCCGCCGTGGTGAGCACATCCGCGTCTTCCCGATCTCCAACTGGACCGAGCTCGACATCTGGCAGTACATCGCCGACGAGGGCATCGAGATCCCGTCGATCTACTACGCCCACCGTCGACGGGTGTTCCAGCGCGACGGCATGTGGCTGGCCGACACCCGCTTCGTCACCCAGATGCCCCACGAGGAGATCGAGGAACGTACCGTGCGGTTCAGGACCGTCGGCGACGCGTCGTGCACCGGCGCCGTGGAGTCACCGGCGGCCACCGTGGAACAGGTGATCGAGGAGGTCGCCGCCTCCCGGATCACCGAGCGCGGCGCCACCCGTGCCGACGATCGTGTTTCGGAGGCTGGCATGGAGGATCGCAAGAAGGTCGGGTACTTCTGATGGAACGTCGAACGGTCGCGATCCGACCGATGCAGCACGGTGATCGCAAGAAGGTCGGGTACTTCTGATGGAACTGCTTCGTTTCGCCACCGCCGGCTCGGTCGACGACGGCAAGTCGACCCTCATCGGGCGACTGCTCTACGACTCGAAGTCGATCTTCGAGGACCAGATGGAGGCCGTCGAGCGGACCTCGGCCCAGATGGGCTCGGAGTACGTCAACCTGGCCCTGCTCACCGACGGCCTGCGCGCCGAGCGCGAGCAGGGGATCACGATCGACGTGGCCTACCGCTACTTCGCCACGCCCGACCGCAAGTTCATCATCGCCGACACCCCCGGCCACATCCAGTACACCCGCAACATGGTCACGGGCGCCTCGACCGCCGATCTCGCCCTGATCCTGATCGACGCCCGCCACGGTGTGGTCGAGCAGTCCAAGCGCCACTCGTTCCTCGCCTCGCTGCTGCGCATCCCCCACCTGGTGGTGTGCGTGAACAAGATGGACCTCGTCGACTACTCGGAGGACGTCTTCGAGAGCGTCGTGGCCGAGTTCAGCGACTTCGCCCGCAAGCTCGAGGTGCCCGACGTGACGTTCATCCCGATCTCGGCGCTGAACGGCGACAACGTCGTCGACCGTTCGCTCAACATGCCGTGGTACCAGGGGTCGTCGCTGCTCTACCACATGGAGCACCTGCACATCGCCAGCGACCGCAACCTGATCGACGCCCGCTTCCCGGTGCAGTACATTCTGCGGCCGTACAACGACGAGTACCACGACTACCGCGGCCTCGCCGGCACCGTCGTCGGCGGTACGTTCAGCGTCGGCGACGAGGTGATGGTGCTGCCGTCGGGCTTCACCAGCAGGATCGCCGCCGTCGAGACCTTCGACGGACCCGTCGACGAGGCCCGCCCCGAGGACTCGGTGACCATCCGCCTCGAGGACGACCTCGACATCAGCCGGGGGGACATGCTCTGCCGCCCGCACAACCGGCCGATGGTCGGCCAGGACATCGAGGCGATGGTCTGCTGGATGACGGAGCGCTCCAAGCTGACGGCCGGGGCCAAGCTGGCGATCAAGCACACGACCAACTCGGCGCGGGCACTGGTGAAGGACCTCCACTACCGCCTCGACATCAACACCCTGCACCGCGAGGAGGGCGTCGAGGCGTTCGGACTCAACGACATCGGGCGGGTCACCCTGCGCACGACGGCGCCGCTGTTCTTCGACGAGTACCGCCGTAACCGTTCGACGGGCAGCTTCGTGCTGATCGACGAGTCGACGATGGCCACGGTCGGCGCCGGCATGATCATCGGTCCGGCCGCCTGATGGGTGACCCGCCGGTCACCGCCAACGTCGTCTGGCATCCCGGTCTCGTCTCGCGCGCCGAGCGGGCATCCGCGTTGGGCGGTACCGGGATGACGGTCTGGTTGACCGGGCTGTCGGGTGCGGGCAAGTCCACCGTCGCCGCCGAGGTCGAGCGGCTGATGCTCGCCCGCGGGCGGCCCGCCTATGTGCTCGACGGCGACAACGTCCGCCACGGGCTCAACGGCGACCTGGGCTTCTCCGCCGCCGACCGTGCCGAGAACGTCCGGCGCGTCGCCCAGGTCGCCCGGCTGATGGCCGACGCCGGGATGATCGCCCTGGTGCCGTTGATCAGTCCGTACCGGGGCGACCGCGACGCGGCCCGGGCGCTGCACGACGCCGCCGACCTGCCGTTCGCCGAGGTGTTCGTCGACACGCCGATCGAACTGTGCGAGCAGCGCGATCCGAAGGGCCTGTACGCCAAGGCGCGGGCCGGCGAGATCACCGGGTTCACCGGGATCGACGACCCCTACGAGGCCCCGACGGCCGCCGAGTTGCGCCTCGTGCCCGGCGACGGGGGACCGGCGGCGATGGCCGAGCGGGTGGTCGAACTGATCGACGCAGCGACGATCGGCAGGCAGGGCTGATGCTCACCGAGCACGAGCACGCCACCGAGATGGCCACGCTGGCCGGCGAGGTGCTGCTGCAGTTGCGCCGACGGCTCCACGACGGGGCCGACCCCAAGGAGATCAAGGACCTCGGCGACCGCACCGCACATCTGCTGCTGATCGACGAGCTCACCCGCCGGTTCCCGCACGACGCCGTGCTGTCGGAGGAGGGAAAGGACGACTTCGGACGCCTGCGGCACGAGCGGGTGTGGATCATCGATCCGCTCGACGGCACCCGTGAGTTCGGCGAGATCGAGCGCACGGACTGGGCCGTACACGTGGCGCTGTGCGTCCGCGGCGTCCCGGTGGTCGGGGCGGTGGCCCTGCCCGCCCAGGGGATCACGCTGTCGACGGGCGATCCGCCGGCGCTGCCTGATCGGCCCGACGGCCCGATCCGCATCCTGGCCAGCCGCACCCGACCACCGGCGCTCGTCCACGCGCTGGTCGAGCATTTCGGGGCCGTGCTGGTGCCGATGGGTTCGGCCGGGGCGAAGGCGACGGCGGTGCTCCTCGGTCTCGGCGACGCCTACGTCCACGGCGGCGGCCAGTACGAGTGGGATTCCTGCGCCCCGGTGGCCGTGGTCAAGGCGGCCGGCCTCCACGCCTCGCGCCTCGACGGTTCGGCGCTGGTCTACAACCAACGCGACGTGCTGCTCCCCGACCTGGCCATCTGCCGCCCCGAACTGGTTGACGAGATCCTCGCCGCAGTGCGCGAACTGGGCTGACATCCACTCGGCCGGCGAGATCGGCCTCGCAACCTCCGCACGAGTTGGCGGGAACGGGTTGCGGCCCGCCCCTCCCGACTGGCACACTGTCGCCGATGACCCACCACGCCGCGCTCGTCGTAATCACCTAGGCACGCCGGCTTCGCCGCGAGTGCCTGTCGACCTCCCTAGCGGGAGGTTTTCTCGTTTTTGGGTCCAGGGTCGGGCCGTTCCCCGAGCGCCGGCTCATCCAGTCAGTACCATTCCACCGCCGTTCATCGAGTACCAGGAGACCACCATGAAGCTCACCGGGGCCCAGGCCCTCATCAGGAGCCTCGAAATGGAGCAGACCGAGGTCATCTTCGGCCTGCCCGGCGGGTGCATCCTCCCCGCCTACGACCCGTTGCTCGACTCGTCGATCCGCCACATCCTGGTGCGTCACGAGCAGGGCGCCGGTCACATGGCCGAAGGGTACGCGCACGTCACCGGCCGCCCGGGGGTGGCGATGGTCACCTCGGGCCCGGCGGCGACGAACATGGTCACACCGCTGTGCGACGCCTACATGGACTCGATCCCGATGATCTGCATCACCGGCCAGGTGCCGACGACGGCGATCGGCACCGACGCCTTCCAGGAGTGCGACACCGTCGGGATCACCCGGTCGGTCACCAAGCACAACGAACTGGTGATGACCGCCCAGGACCTGCCGCTGATCGTGCGCCAGGCCTTCCACATCGCCACGACCGGGCGGCCCGGGCCGGTGCTGATCGACGTCCCCAAGGACGTGCTCCAGAACTCGATGGAGTGGTACTGGCCGACGGATGCCGAGGTGGCCGACTCCCTCCCGGGTTACCGACCGACGACCAAGGGACACCCGCGGATGATCCGCGAGGCCGCCAAGTTGATCCTCGCCGCCGAACGCCCGATCCTCTACGTCGGTGGCGGCGTGCTCAAGGCCCGGGCGGCGGAGGCCCTGCGTGAGCTCGCCGACCTGACCCAGATCCACGTCGTCACCACGCTGATGGCCCGCGGCGCCTTCCCCGACAGCCACCCGCTGTGCCTGGGCATGCCCGGCATGCACGGCAACGCCACGGCGATCACCTCGATGCAGCAGGCCGATCTGCTGATCAACCTCGGCGCCCGGTTCGACGACCGGATCACCGGCAAGGTCTCGACCTTCGCCCCGGAGGCCAAGATCATCCACGTCGACATCGACCCCGCCGAGCAGGGCAAGGTCCGCCGACCCGACGTGCCGATCGTCGGCGACTGCCGACTGGTCATCGAGGAGCTGCTCAAGGAGATCCAGCACCTGCTCTCGGCCGGTGAGGCGCAGGCCGACACCTCGACGTGGAAGAGCCGCATCTCGGGCTGGCGCGAACAGTTCCCGCTGCACTACGAGCCGTCGGAGCCCGGCGAGGCACTCAAGCCGCAGTTCTGCCTCGAGCATCTCCGCGACATGGCCCCGCCCGACACCATCCTCGTCTCGGGTGTCGGCCAGCACCAGATGTGGTCGAGTCAGTACTGGAACTTCGAGAAGCCCTACACCTGGGTCAACTCGGGTGGACTGGGAACGATGGGCTTCTCGGTGCCTGCGGCGATCGGTGCCAAGGTGGGTCGGCCCGACGCCACCGTGTGGGCGATCGACGGCGACGGCTGCTTCCAGATGACGGCCCAGGAGCTGGTCACGGCATCCGTCGAGCGCATCCCGGTGAAGGTGGCGATCCTCAACAACTCGTATCTCGGCATGGTCCGCCAGTGGCAGGAGATGTTCTACGACGAGCGCTACAGCGAGGTCTACCTCTCGCCCGACCTTCCCGACTTCGTCAAGTGGGCCGAGGCGATGGGTTGCGTCGGGATCCGCGTCGAATCCCCCGAGGAGGTCCAGCCGGCGATCGACAAGGCCAACTCGGTCGACGACCGTCCCGTCGTCGTCGACTTCCGGGTCGATGCCCGCGAGAAGGTCTTCCCGATGGTGCCCGCCGGCTTCTCCAACGACGACGTCGTCCTCCACCCCGCCCAGCTCGACCGCCGGGGAGGCCTGCGATGACCGTGTTTGATGGCGGGTTCCTCGTCCGCTGCGCTTCCTCGTCGCGCCGCATGCTCGCTCTGCCTGGCGGCAGCACGCTCGCCGCCGACTTCACCATGGGAGGTCTGCGATGACCGTGTTTGATGGCGGGTTCCTCGTCCGCTGCGCTTCCTCGTCGCGCCGCATGCTCGCTCTGCCTGGCGGCAGCACGCTCGCCGCCGACTTCACCATGGGAGGCCTGCGATGACCGCGATGACCGTTTCGGGGCGACCGGCGCACCACATCCTCTCGGTGCTCGTCGAGAACCGCGCCGGGGTGCTGGCCAGGGTGGCCTCGCTCTTCGCCCGGCGTGGCTTCAACATCTTCTCGCTCGCCGTCGCCCCGACCGAGGACGAACGCTTCAGCCGGATCACGATCGTCGTCGACATCGAGTCGGCCCCCCTCGAACAGGTGACCAAGCAGTTGTTCAAGCTGATCGACGTGGTCAAGATCTCCGAGCTCGATCCGCGCACCTCGGTGGAGCGCGAGCTGCTCATCGCCACGGTCCGCACCGAGACCGAGGGCCGTGGCCAGGTGATGGAGCTCGTCCAGATCTTCGAGGCCAAGGTGCTCGCCGTCGGCGCCGGCGCGTTGACCGTCTCGATCGAGGGTCACCCCGACAAGCTCGACGATTTTGAGGATCTCCTGCGTGCCTATGGCATCGTGGAGCTGCAGCGCACCGGACGGGTGGCGCTGCCCAAGTTGGAACGTGACAGCACACGGAGTGTGCGCCCATTGAAAGGAAAGGTCAGCTGATGGCTGCCAAGATGTACTACGAAGCCGACGCTGATCCGTCGATCATCCGCGGCCGCAAGGTCGCGATCATCGGCTACGGCTCGCAGGGGCACGCCCATGCGCTGAACCTCAAGGACTCGGGTGTTCCGGTCGTCATCGGCCTGCGCGAGGGCTCGCAGTCGGCCGCCAAGGCCGAGGCCGCCGGCCTCAAGGTGATGTCGATCCGCGACGCGGCGAAGTGGGCCAACGTGATCATGCTGACGATGCCCGACACCGAGCAGAAGGCCACCTACGAGGCCGACATCAAGCCGTTCATGCGCAAGGGCAAGGCGCTCGCCTTCGCCCATGGATTCAACATCCGCTTCAAGCGCATCCGCCCGCCGAAGTCGGTCGACGTGATCATGATCGCCCCCAAGGGTCCGGGTCACCTCGTGCGGCGTACCTACACCGAGGGCGGCGGGGTGCCGTGCCTGATCGCCGTCGAGAACGACGCCTCGGGCCAGGCCAAGGACCTCGCCCTGTCCTACGCCGACGCCATCGGCGGCGCCCGCGCCGGCGTGATCGAGACGACCTTCACCGAGGAGACCGAGACCGACCTGTTCGGTGAGCAGGTCGTGCTGTGCGGCGGCCTGACGTCGCTCGTCCAGGCGGCCTTCGAGACGCTCGTCGAGGCCGGCTACCAGCCCGAGATGGCCTACTTCGAGTGCCTCCACGAGGTGAAGCTGATCGTCGACCTGATGTACGAGGAGGGCATCGCCGGGATGCGCTACTCGATCTCCGACACCGCCGAGTACGGCGACCTCACACGTGGACCGCGGATCGTCAACGCCAGGACCAAGACCGAGATGCGCAAGATCCTCAAGGAGATCCAGAGCGGCAGGTTCGCCAAGGAGTGGGTCGCCGAGTCCGAGAGCGGCCGGGCCAACTTCAACGCGTTGCGCGAGGCCGGGCGCACCCACCAGATCGAACAGGTCGGCAGTCAGCTGCGCTCGATGATGCCGTGGATCTCGGCCGGCAAGCAGAAGGTCGCCGAGGCATCCGGCGGCTGATTGCGCTGGGTCGGCCCGAATCGGAACGACAAGAGGCCGGCGCTGGGGGGTTGCGCCGGCCTCTTGGTGTTCGCCCTAACCATGTGTTCCCGATGACGGGGCCGGCCCGACCGGAACTCGTTGAGTTCCGGTCAAACCTGCTGTCGTCGTGCCACTGCACGTAGTTGTATCACCACATTCAATCTGAATTCAATGGGTCGTCAGGACCATAGGGTCCGGAAGCCCTCAATGATCGCTCTCCCTGGACGGACGCGCTCGCGTTTCGTGGCGAGCGCTGCGGATATCGAATCCTTCGCCCGCCAGCGTCGCATCGCCTGGCCATAGCCGACTGGATCGGTCGACATTTCGACCAACTAGTGTCGTTCGCTGCACGTCACCGTCCGCCACCGACCGAGGAAGACAGATCATGAGCGAAGCAGATTGGGGTTTCGAAACCCGCCAGATCCACGCCGGAGCGGCGCCCGACCCGACCACCGGGGCCCGGGCGACGCCGATCTACCAGACGACGAGCTACCAGTTCAACGATTCGGCCCACGCCGCCAACCTCTTCGCCCTGGCCGAGATCGGCAACATCTACACGCGGATCATGAACCCGACCCAGCTCGTGCTCGAATCGCGGATCAACTCGCTCGAGGGCGGCTGCACCACGGCAGTCGGCCTGCCGGGCACGCTGGTCGTGGCGTCGGGCCAGTCGGCCGAGACACTGGCCCTGCTCAACCTCGCCGAGAACGGCAGCCACATCGTCGCCTCGCCGTCGCTCTACGGGGGGACCTACAACCTGCTCCACTACACCCTGCCCAAAATGGGCATCGGGGTCACCTTCGTCGAGGATCCCGACGATCTCGGGCAGTGGAAGAGCGCCATCCGCGACAACACCCGGGCGTTCTTCGGCGAGACGTTGGCCAACCCGAAGAACCAGTTCTTCGACATCGAGGGTGTCGCCGACGTCGGCCACGACCACGGCATCCCGCTGGTCATCGACAACACCGTGCCGACCCCGTACCTCGTGCGTCCGATCGAATGGGGAGCCGACGTCGTGCTCCATTCGCTGACCAAGTTCATGGGGGGCCACGGCACGTCGATCGCCGGATCGATCACCGACGCCGGCAAGTTCGACTACGCGGCCAGCGGGCGGTTCCCCAACTTCACCGAGCCCGATCCCTCGTACCACGGCCTGCCCTACTTCCCCGCCCTCGGGCACGGCGCCTTCATCCTCAAGGCCCGCGTCCAGTTGCTGCGCGATCTGGGCATGGCCGTATCACCGTTCAACGCGTTCCAGATCCTCCAGGGCATCGAGACGCTCAGCCTGCGGATGGAGCGCCACTTCGCCAACGCCGACAAGGTCGCCACCTTCCTGCAGTCGCGTCCCGAGGTCGACGAGGTGATCCACGCCGGACTCGAGTCGAGCAGGTGGCACGACCGTGCCAGGGTCTACGGCGGCGGCAAGGGGTACGGCTCGGTGCTGTCGTTCATCCTCAGGGGCGGCAAGGATGCCGGCCAGAAGTTCGCCGACTCGCTGGTCCTGCACAGCCATGTGGCCAACATCGGCGACGTGCGCAGCCTGGTGATCCACCCGGCCTCCACGACACACAGCCAGCTCACCGAGGCCGAGCAGGCCTCGACGGGCGTGTACCCGGGCCTGGTGCGCCTGTCGGTCGGCCTCGAATCGATCGAGGACATCATCGCCGATCTCGAGACGGGGTTCGCCGCCCTGTAGCGCCACGTCGCCGGTCGCCCGTGGGCCGTTTGGTTCACGCGCGACCGGCCCGCCGACGGGTCATGCTCGACGGGTCCGTCCGATGACACAAGGGGTGTGCGGTGGCCACTGCGGGAATCCTCAGATCGGCGTTGTACGTCGACTTCGACAACATCTACTCCGGCCTGTACGAGGAGGACCCCGACGCCGCCCGGGCCTTCGCCAACTCGCCGACCACGTGGTCGGGGCGGCTGCGACAGCGCCAGGTCGACCCTGCTGACGAACGGGAGTTCCTGATCCGGCGCTGCTACCTGAATCCGCGCGGCAGCCACCCGAGCGAACCGTCGGTGTCCTATGGCACCTACCGTGACAGGTTCACCCGCGCCGGGTTCGAGGTGATCGACTGCCCCTCGCTCACCTCGAACAACAAGAACGCCGCCGACATCCGCGTCGCCCTCGACATCTTCGAGCTCGTCCTGCGTGGCACGGTGGTGGAGGAGTTCGTGATCGCCACCGCCGACTCCGACATCACCCCGCTGTTGTACCGGCTCAGCGCCCACGGCAAGCGGTCGTTCCTGATCTCGGCGAGCCGCGTCGCCGCGGCCTGCTCGAGCGCGGCGACGAGCCATCTGGGCGGAACCAGCACCCTGCGCCTGATCCTCCCGGAACGCCCCGAGGCGCCCGTCCTGCTCAAGCCGTCGAACGGCACGGCGAAGGCGGGCACCCCCGGTGGGAGCCGACCGGCGAACGGATCCTCGCCGGTGGCCGTGACCGTCAACGAGGCGTTCGGCCCGACGGCGCCCACGGCCCCGGGGACGAACCCCGGCAGCGGTCGCGGCTCCGGGCCCGCACCCGCACCGGCATCGGGGGCGGGATCGACTGCGGTGCCGCCCCCGCCCCGGTTGCAGCGCTCCATGGAGGCGGCCGACACCGGTACGGTCGCCGACCTCGACCAGGGGGTCGTGCCGGCCCTGGTGCGCGCCGAGGTCCCGCCGCTGAGCAGCGCGCAGTGGTCGGAGGTGATCCACGCCATCGCCACGTGCAACCCCGCGGGCGCCAAGCACGTCGAGATCGCCAAGGCGATCTACGTCGACCTGGCGGAGCGGGGCAGCGTCTGGCCGGTCAGGCACCTGGCCGAGGTGCTGCGGCTCTGCCAGGCCGGTGGGCTGCCGCCGTACCGGGCCCGCACCGCCACGGCCATCGTCGAGGCGATCGAGCGGGGGATCGAGGTGCGCTGCACGGCCGTCGGATCGCCACCGAGCGCCGCCGACCTCGACGGGATACGGCTGCTGCTGCGCTCCCGGACGCTCGCCGAGTCGTTGTCGGCACAGCCGTTCGCCGCACCGACGACGCCGGCGGTGGGGCTCGAACCGCCGATCGGGGCATCGCTCGACGCGCCGGTCGGCTGATCAGCGGCTCAGCCGGTCTCACCGCGGCGTTCGTCGAGGAATCGCTCGAACTCGGCGGCGAGCGCCTCGGCCGAAGGCATCGACGCCTCGACCCGCCGGTCGAACTCCCGTTCGAGCATGGTCACGAACGCCGCCGCCTGGGAGTCCGAGGCCACGGCGGCGTCGTGCAACCGGCGCCACTTGTCGATCTCGGCGGCGAGATCGGGAGCGGCCAGCTTGACGCCGAGGACGTGCTCGAGGTGGTGGGTGAGCGCCATCGTCGAACGCGGGTGGCGGGCGTTGAGCAGGTAGTGCGGCACGCCGACCCGCAGCGAGATCGCCGGGATCCCCGCCGACTCGAGCTGCTGGTTGAGGACGCCGATCACCCCGGTCGGCCCCTGGTACTGGGGGCGCGACAGGCCGAGCCGTCGGGCGAGCCGACCGTCGGTGGTGCTGCCGAACACCTGGGGTGTCCGGCTGTGGGGGATCGCCTCGGCGACCGCGCCGAGGGTGACGACCACCTCGCAACCGAGGCGGCGCACGGCGTCGATCAGCGCGGCGACGAACGTGCGCCAGCGCACGTCGGGCTCGATGCCGCTGACCATCACCAGATCGCGGACGCCGATGCCCCGGCAGGCGATCACGTCGTTGGTCGGCCACCGGATCCGGCGTTCGCCGTCGGCGTCGATGAACACGTTGGGCCGGTGCTGGCAGAAGTCGTAGAACGGATCCGGGTCGAGGCCGGCCAGCTTTGTCGACACGGAGTGCTCCAAGGCACCGTCGATCACGTCGGTGGCGACACCGGCCATGTCGAACAGCCCCTGCAGGGCGATCACGAAGACCGGGCGGCGCAGTGGTTCGGCGGCCGTGTCGATCCACTCGAAACCGGCGGCGTCCATCACGTCATCCTGTCAGCCGCTCGACCACATGGTCGATCGAGGCCGTCAGCCGCTCGACGTCGCTCGCCGGGGTGACCGGGAACATGCCGATCCGCAGCTGGTTGCGGCCCAGCTTGCGATAGGCGTCGGTATCGACGATCCCGTTGGCGCGCAGCACGCTCGACACGGTACCGGCGTCCACGCCGGCGAGGTCGACGGTGCCGACCACGGTCGAACGCTTGGCCGGGTCGGTGACGAACGGCTCCGCCCACTCCCGAGCCGTGGCCCAGCCGTAGAGCACCGCGGCGGAGGCGGCCGAGCGGGCGATGCAGCCGGCGAGCCCGCCCTGGCCGAGCATCCAGCCGAGCTGGTGATCGAGCATCACCAGCGTGCCCAGCGCCGGGGTGTTGTAGGTCTGGTCGAGGCGGCTGTTGTCGAGGGCGATGGGCAGGCTGAGCGACGCCGGCGTCCAGCGACCCGACGCGGCGATCCGCCCGATCCGCTCGACGGCCCGCGGCGAGCAGAGGGCGAGCCACAACCCGCCGTCGCCGGCGAAGCACTTCTGCGGCCCGAAGTAGTACACGTCGGCGTCGGACGGCCGCCACGGGAGGCCTCCGGCTCCCGAGGTGGCGTCGACACAGACGAGCACCCCGTCGGCCCCGCCCGGTCGCTCGACGGGCATCGCCACGCCGGTCGACGTCTCGTTGTGGGTGAGCGCCAGGAGATCGCAGCCGTCGAGCTCTGCGGCGGTCGGCAGGTCCGGGTGATCGCCGGCAGGCGCCCGGCTGACGCCCGGCGCCTCGAGGTGGGGCGCTCCGGCAGATGCCTCGGCGAACTTCGAGGAGAACTCGCCGAAGACCAGGTGGTGGCTCCGTCGCTCGATCAACCCCAACGTGGCGATGTCCCAGAAGGCGGTGGATCCGCCGTTGCCGAGCACCACCTCCCAGCCGTCGGGGAGGGCGAACAGCTCGGCCATCCGGGCCCTCACCGAGCCGACCAGCTGGCGGACGGGCGCCTGGCGGTGCGACGTTCCCAGGATGCCGGACCGTTCGGCCGCCTGCAATGCTCCGAGGGCGCCGGGGTGGAGCCGGGACGGGCCACACCCGAAGCGCCCGTCGGCCGGCCTGAGGTGGTCGGGGATTCGAATCTGGGTGGGGTCGGGCCGGCTCACTGTGCCACCATGGGGCAACGTGAAGCGCATCTCCAAAAGAATGGCCGCGATTGCCGAATCCCAGACCCTCGCCGTCGACGCGAAGGCCAAGGCACTCAAGGCGGCCGGGGAGGACGTGATCGGATTCGGCGCCGGCGAACCCGACTTCCCGACCCCCGATCACATCGTCGAAGCGGCGGTGGTCGCTGCCCGCGATCCGCGCAACCACCGCTACACGCCGGCCGGGGGCCTCCCCGAGCTGAAGTCGGCGATCGCCGACAAGACGCTGCGTGATTCCGGGTTCGCCTGCAGCCCGGCCAACGTGCTCGTCACCAACGGTGGCAAGCAGGCAGTGTTCACCGCCTTCGCCGCGCTGTGCGACGAGGGCGACGAGGTCATCTGCCCGGCGCCGTACTGGACCACCTACCCCGAGGCCATCGCCCTGGCCGGGGGGGTGCCGAGGATCGTCACGACTACCGAGGAGACCGGTTTCCGGGTCAGCGTCGACCAGCTCGAGGCGGCCCGCACCGACCGCACCAAGGCCGTCCTGTTCGTCTCGCCGGACAACCCGACAGGCTCGGTCTACCCCCGCGAGGAGATCGAAGCGATCGCCTACTGGGCGCTGCGTCACGGCATCTGGGTGGTCACCGACGAGATCTACGAGCACCTCACCTACGGTCCCCACCCGTTCGCCTCGATGCCCACGCTCGTGCCCGACATCGTCGACCAGTGCCTGGTCGTCAACGGCGTGGCCAAGACGTATGCGATGACCGGGTGGCGGGTCGGTTGGATGATCGGCCCCCCCGACGTGATGAAGGCGGCGAACAACTTCCAGAGCCACGCCACCTCGAACGTCTGCAACGTCGCCCAACGAGCCGCACTGGCCGCCGTGGCGGGCGACCTGTCGGCCGTGCGGACGATGCGCGAGGCGTTCGAACGGCGGGGCACCACGATGCACACGATGCTCGCCGACATTCCCGGGGTGAGCTGCCTGAAACCACAGGGTGCCTTCTACTGCTTCCCGTCGTTCAAGGGTCTGCTCGGGCGCGACATCAACGGTCACCTCCCGACGACGACGATGGAGCTGGCCGACGTGATCCTCTCGGAGGCGAAGGTCGCCCTCGTGCCCGGCGAGGCCTTCGGTGCTCCCGGCTTCATGCGCCTCAGCTTCGCCCTGTCCGACGAGGATCTCGTCGAAGGCGTCGGCCGGCTGCAGCAGCTGTTCAGCTGACCAGCGCGGCAACCTCATCCGGGCGGTCCAACTCGGCGAGGTGGCCGGCGCCGGCGACGACGTGGGTGGCCTCGACGAGCGGCAGCGCCGCGGCGTACCGGGCGAGGTAGCCCGGCGGGTTCAGCCGGTCGAGGGCACCCCAGACGAGCGTCACCGGACAACGGACGCGGTGGATGCGCGTCGCCAGCCCGAACTCCGGCAGCGGCCACACGAGCGACGCTCCGGCCGTGCGTGTGGCGTAGCGGGTGACCGAGTCGTCGACCAGATCGGCGGCCGACCGGCCCGGCCGGTCGTCGAAGAACCAGGCCGTGTTCAGCGGATCCACGGTCAGCAGGGCGCGTTGTTCCGACAGCGTCGTGGCGAACGGGTCGGCCGTCGGTTCGTCGTCGTCCCACAGCCCGAAGGGGGCGATCAGGGTGAGCGAGGCAAAGGCCTCCGGGCGGACGGCGGCCAGTTCGAGGGCGAGCATCGCGCCGACCGACGAGGCGACGAGATGGCAGCCGGCCAGGCCGGCGATGTCGATCACCTCACTGGTGACGGCGACCCAGTCGTAGATGCCGCGCAGGTCGGCGCAGGGCGTCGAACCGGCGAAACCGGGGAGGTTCGGCGCCACGACGTGGTGGCCCCGTGCGGCGAGGGCGGCGACGAACGGACTGGACTCCGCGGTGCCGATCAGCCCGTGCAGGTAGCCGAGGGGAGCGGCGTCGTCGGCGGTCCGACCCGCATCCACGATGGCGATCGAACCCGAACGCAGTGTCGCCCACCGCGGCGAGGAGGCGCCGCTCACCGCGTCACCGTGAGCGGCGCGGCCGGGCCCGTCGGCCACCAGTGGTTCGGCCACCGATCCTCGAACAGCCCGCTGACCTGCGGGAGCACCTTGGCGGCCATCAGCTCGGTGTTGTGCATCGTCAGGTCACGGCTCATGTTGCCGAAGTGGCAGAGCGCCATCAGGTGGCCGATGTTGAGCGTGGTGGCCAGCTCGACGATCCGCTCGGCGACCTGGTCGGGATCACCGATGATGACGTACCCCTGCTCGATCATCTCATCGAAGGTCATCCCGGGCTTACCACCGACCCGCCGGCCCGCCGCTGCCTGGGAAGCGGCTGCCTCGGCCCGGACGGTTGCCTCACGGGCGGCGCGTTCGACCATCCCCTCGGCGCCCGAGCGCACCGTGGCCGGCGTCTTGTAGCCGGGGGGATCGGCGAACCCGGCGTAGACGTGCAGGCAGCGGTTGAAGAAGTACTCGGCAGGTTCGCGGTAGAGCTCGCGGGCCTCGCGCTCGGAGGCGGCGACACCGAAGAACTGGGCGAACCCGGCCCGAAAGGGGTTGGGTTCCTTGCCCAGCTCGGCGACCTTGGCCCAGAACCCGCGCATCGTCCTCAGCGCCGCCTTGTAGCCGAAGTACGACAGGTACAGGTAGACGAGATCCTCGTCGGCGCACCACTCCCAGGTGTCGACCGAACCGCCGCCGGGAATCCAGATCGGCGGATGGGGCCGCTGCACCGGGCGGGGCCAGACGTTGACGTAGCGCAGCTTGGTGTATCGGCCGTTGAAGGTGAACACCTCGTCGGCCGTCCACGCCCGGCGGATCAGCTCGACACCCTCGTGGTAGCGCTCGCGCAGCGTCATCGGGTTGATCCCCGAGGCGAACAAGGTGTCCATCGGGGTGCCCACAGGGAATCCGGCGACGACCCGCCCGTTGGTGATGCAGTCGAGCATCGCCAGTTCCTCGGCGACCCGTGTCGGCGGGTTGTAGAGGGCCACGGAGTCGCCCATGACGACGATGGCGGCGTTGGGGCAGGTGCGGGCGAGCGCGCCGGCGACGATGTTCGGGCTGGGCATCAAGCCGTAGGCGTTGGCGTGGTGCTCGTTCACCCCGACGCCGTCGAAGCCGCAGCGGGCGGCGTGTTCGAGCTCGTCGATGTAGTCGTTGTAGGCGCGGTGGGCGACCGCCGGGTCGAACAGCGCAGGATCGATGTCGACCCACACCGAGCGGTGGCGGCTGGTGAAGTCGGCGGGGAGATCGGGGTACGGCATCAGATGGAACCAGATCGACTTCACGCACCCTCCTCGTCCGGCGTGCCTCCGGGCACCCGGACTCTACGTCCGGGCTCGATTCGGTCGGGCCTCCGGCCGCCTCGTCACGCCCGTGCACCCCTAGTCTCGGAGTCGATGACGAGGCGACGAGCCCGGTGAGCGCTGAGGACTTCGAGACGGTCACCGTTGCCGACGCGCGGCGCCGGCCGGGGGCGAAGTGGGCCAACGTCGGCCCGGACGGGATCGCCGCGTGGGTGGCCGACATGGACTTCGCCCCGGCCCCGCCGATCGCCGAGGCGCTGCGCCAGGTCCTCGGGTCCGGCGACGTCGGCTATCCGGAGTGGTCGGCGGCCGGCCAGTCGCCGATGGTCGAGCTGTTCGCCGAGCGGATGGCGGCCCGGTTCGGCTGGTCCGTCCCAGCCGCCGAGGTGATCGAGCTCTGCGACGTGGTCCAGGGCATCCAGGTGGCGCTCCATCTGGCCACGCGTCGCGGTGACGCCATCGCCGTGCTCAGCCCGATCTACCCGCCGTTCCTGCGCTGCGCGGCGTTCGCCGGCCGGCGCCTCGTCGAGATCGTCGCCCGACCCGACCCCCGCGGTTGGGCATGGGACCACGAGGAACTCGCCGCGGCGATCGGGCGCGAGCACGTGCGGGTGCTGCTGCTCTGCCATCCGCACAACCCCACCGGGAGGGTGTTCCGCCGTGACGAGCTGGAGGCGTTCGCCGAGTTGGCCGAACGCCACGATCTGCTGATCATCAGCGACGAGATCCATGCCGACCTGGTCTACGCGCCCGAGGCCCACGTGCCGATCGCCTCGCTGTCGCCGGCGACGGCGGCCCGCACGGTGACGATCACCTCGGCGTCGAAGGCGTTCAATCTCGCCGGGCTGCGCTGGGCGGCCGCCCACGTCGGGCCGGCCCCGCTGCGGGCGGCGGTGGCGGAGCTGCCCGATCACCTGCTCGGCATGGCCAACCTGGCCGGCGTCGCCGCCTCGCGAGCGGCGTGGACGTCCGGCGACGAGTGGCTCGGGGCGCTCGTCGCCCACCTCGACCGTCAACGCAGCCGGCTCGCCGGACTGCTGGCCGACCGTCTGCCCGCGGTGGGATACCACCCCCCGGAGGCGACCTACCTGGCCTGGCTCGACTGCTCCCGTCTGGGGTTGGACGCCGAGCCGTACGACGTGTTCCGCCGGTCCGGAGTGGAACTGAGCCGGGGCGCGGCGTTCGGCGACTGCGGCCGCTCGTTCGTGCGGCTGAACATGGCGACATCGGGTGTGATCCTCGACCAGGTGGTGGCCCGGATGGCCGAGGCCGTGAGCGACCGTTGAGCGGACCTGCCAGGATCACGTCGGTGCCCCGTCCCGACCGTTTCCCGCCTCGCCGGGCCCGCCGGAGGTTTCTGGCCTGTCTGGCCGCCGCACTGCTGTCGTTCGCCGGCTGCTCGTCGGGTTCGCCGTCGTCGCCCCTCCCGCCCGCGACGACCAACCCCCCGGCCCCGGGGATCACCGCGGTGGGCGACCCGGCGACGAACCCGTCGGCCCCGGGGACCACCCTGGCGGACGCCCCGACGGCACCGTCGGGTGATCAGGGGCTGGGGCTGGGCACGACCATCGCCCAGCTGCCGGCCGGCGACGCCCACCCGCTGGACGGCCTGACCCCGGCCGAGCTGGCCGTGATGCGCGACACCCTCTCGGCCGCCGGGTTCGTCACCCCGACGACCCGCTATCCGTACGTCGGACTGCACCCGCCCGACAAGGCGCAGGTGGCTGCCTGGCGTCCGGGGTCGGCGTTCGGGCGGGCCGCCGATGTGGTGCTCCTCGACCTGGCCACCGACGCGGTGACCGAGGTCGTCGTCGACGTCGTCGCCGGCACCGTGGTCTCGTCGGCCCCGGCGCCCGACTTCTTGCCGGCCTATGTCCTCGACGAGTTCACCACCGCCATCGCCTCGGCGAAGAACGACCTGCGCGTGGTCCGCGCCCTGGATGCCCGCGGGATCCAACCCAACGGGGCGATGTGCTTCCCGTTCAGCCCGGGAGCGGCCCGCACGCCCGAGGAGCTCGGTCGACGCCTGTTGCGTGTGTCGTGCTTCGCCGAGGAGGGTGCCGGCCCGACGTTCTGGTCGCGTCCCATCGAGGGCCTGGTGGCCACCGTCGACGTCGACTCCGGCGAGGTGCTCTCCGTCAGCGACTCGCCGGGCGGCTTGCCGGGCGTGGGCGCACCTGCTGCCCCACCGCGGCCGGCGCTCGCCCCGATCGAGATCGCCGCCCCGCAGGGGCCGAACGTGGTGGTCGCCGGCTCGTCGGCCCGGTGGGCCGGGTGGCAGTTCCGCTGGAGGTTCGATCGCCGGGTCGGGCTGATCGTGGCCGACGTCTCGATCGACGTCGGCACCGGCCGGGTGCCCGTGCTCTACGAGGCCTCGCTGTCCGACCTCTACGTCCCCTACCAGAACCCCGATCCGGCCTGGTCGTGGCGGACGTTCCTGGATGCCGGCGAGTTCGGTATGGGTTCGACCATCGCCGAGCTCCAGCCGGCGACGGACTGCCCGGCGACGGCGATCTTCGCCCCCGGTGCCGTGGTCAACGACGCCGGCGACGCCCAGACCGTCGCCCGGGCCATCTGCCTGTTCGAGCGCCCGACGGGCACGCCGTCGTGGCGCCACGCCGGCGCCGATCTCGGCGTGTCGACGTCGGGCGGTCCGGGCGTCGAACTGGTCGCCCGGGCCGTTTCGACGGTCGGCAACTACGACTACCTCGTCGACGTGGTGTTCGGTCTCGACGGGTCGATCCGCTTCGACGTCGCCGCCGCCGGCGTCGTGCTGCAGAAGGCCGTCGATGCCGTCGACGAGGCGGCGTTCGAGGCCTCGGCCGACCACGACCACGGGGTGCTCGTCGCCCCCGGGCTCGTCGGCGTGAACCACGACCACTTCCTCGACTTCCGTCTCGACCTCGATGTCGGCGGTCCCGACAACCGCTTCGTCCAGCGCCGCCTGGTGGCCGACCCGGTGGCCGGCGACCCGGGCCGTACCGGCATCTGGCGTACCGACGACGTCGTCGCCCCGGTCGAGACGGCCGTCGCCGCGCCGGCGGTTCCCGGCAGCGAGATCTGGCGTTTCGAGTCCTCGGCACCCAACGCGCTGGGGCAACGTCCGGCCTACGTGCTCGACCCGCTCGGCTCGATGGTCACGCCGCTGGTCGCCGCCGACGACCCTGGTCTGGCCCGGGCGCCGTGGGCGCTGAGCCCGCTGTGGGTCACCGCTTACGACCCGTCGCAGCAGCATGCCGGCGGACGGTCGCTGCCCGACGGAGGCGCCGCCGAGGACGGGCTGGCCGTGTGGGCCGCGGCGGCCCGCCCGATCGCCGACCGCGATCTGGTGGCCTGGTTCACGATCGGGTTCCACCACATCGTGCGCTCCGAGGACCTGCCGACGATGCCCGTCCACCGGGCCACCTTCGAGCTGCGCCCCGAGAACGTGTTCCCGGCGAACCCGCTGCCCGGCCTGGGCGCCTGAAGCTCAGTTCGTCGAGACGTCCAACCAGGCGCCGGTGCCGTCGAAGATGGCCTCGGCCTCGACGGGCCCCCACGACCCCCGGTCGTACGGATGGACCGGCCCCGCATCGTCGAGGGCGGGCTGCACGATGCGCCACGTCTGCTCGACGACGTCCTGGCGGGCGAAGCGGCGGGGGTTGCCCGCCAGCGCGTCGTCGATCAGCCGCTCGTACGCCTCGCGGCGCTCGCCGAGGGCGGCGGCGAAGTCGACCGAGACGTCGACGTCCTGGCTGTCGAGGTGGGGGCCGGGCGTCTTGGCCTGCAGCGTGAACGTCACACCGTCGCGCTTGCCGAGCCGCAGCCGGATCAGGTTGCGCCCGGGTGTCGCGCCGCCGGCCTCGTCGAACAGCATGCGGGGCGGCTCGCGCAGCTCGATCACCGCCTCGGTGGCCGCGCCGGCCAGCGCCTTGCCGGCCCGCACGTAGAACGGCACCCCGGCCCAGCGCCAGGAGTCGATCTCGAAGCGGGCGGCGACGTACGTCTCCGTCGTCGAACCGGCGGCGACACCCTCCTCGGCGAGGTAGCCCCGGTACTGGCCGCGCAGGAGGTGCTCGCAGCAGACCGGGCGCATCGCGGTGAGCACCTTGACCTTCTCGTCCTGGAGGTACTGGGCGTCGGGCCCGACCGGCGGTTCCATGGCCAGCAGGGCGACCACCTGGAGCAGATGGTTCTGCATCACGTCCCGGATCGCTCCGACGGAGTCGTAGAACGAGCCGCGCCCCTCGACCCCGATCGTCTCGGACATCGTCACCTGCACGCTGCGCACGTAGTTGCGGTTCCACACCGGCTCGAGCAGGGTGTTCGAGAAGCGGAAGACGAGCAGGTCCTCGACGCTCTCCTTGCCGAGGTAGTGGTCGATGCGGAAGATCCGCTCCTCGGGGAACACCGAATGGAGCGTCGCGTTGAGCTCCTGGGCCGAGGCGAGATCGCGTCCGAAGGGCTTCTCGACGACGATGCGGCCGCGCTCGTTGAGGCCTTCGCCGGCGAGCGAGTTGGCGACCATCGGGAACATCGCCGGGGGGATCGCCATGTAGAACACGGCGTTGGCGCTGCTGTGCCGGTCGAGGGTGGCATGCAGCTCCGCCCAGGTGGCCGGGGCGCTGTAGTCGCCGGCGATCAGGTCGAGCCGGTTGCACACCGCGTCGATCGTCGCCGCCGCGGCGTTGGGGATGCCGGCGATGATCGCGTCATGGGCGTGCTGGCGGAAACCCTCGTCGGTCCAGTCGCTGCGGGCCACCCCGATGACCGGCGTGGTCAGCCGGCCATGGCGTTCGAGGTGGTAGAGCGCGGGGAAGATCTTGCGCTTGGAGAGGTCCCCGGTCGCCCCGAACAGCACCAGGGCATCGGCGCTGCGCTGGATCATCGCCCGGTCTCCCTCTCGGCGGTCCCGCCGACCGGTCTTGCCGTGGGCTTCTCGGCGTGGCCGCCGAACTGGGCGCGCATCGCCGAGAGGACCTTGTCGGCGGTGGCGGCACGCCCCCGCGACGAGAATCGCTGGTAGAGAGCGGCGGCGAGCACCGGTGTCGGCACGCCCTCGTCGATCGCCGCCTGCACCGTCCAGCGGCCCTCGCCCGAGTCGCTGACGTTGCCGGCGAAGGCGTCGAGCTGCGGATCGGCGTGCAGAGCGGCGGCGGTGAGGTCGAGCAGCCAGCTGGAGACCACACTGCCCCGGCGCCACAGCTCGGTGATCCCGGCCAGGTCGAGGTCGTAGCGGTAGTACTCGGGGTTGGCCAGCGGCGCCGTCTCGGCGTCCCTGGCGTGGTCCTCGCGGCCGATCCCGGCCTCGGCGAGCACGTTGAGGCCCTCGGCGTAGGCCGCCATCAGGCCGTACTCGATGCCGTTGTGGACCATCTTGACGAAGTGCCCGGCGCCCGCCGGACCGCAGTGCAGCCATCCCCGCTCCTCGGTGCCCGGGTCGCCGGCCCGCCCGGGGGTCCGGGCGATCCCCCCGACCCCGGGCGCCAGCGAATCGAAGATCGGCGCCATCCGGGCCACGGCGCCCGGTTCGCCGCCGATCATCAGGCAGTACCCCCGCTCGAGGCCGAACACCCCGCCCGAGGTGCCGACGTCGAGGTAGTCGATGCCCTGCCCGGCGAGCGGGCCGGCCCGGTCGACGTCGTGGCGGTACCAGGAGTTCCCCCCGTCGATGATCGTGTCGCCCGGCTCGAGCAGCGGGGCGAGACGCCCGATCGTCGAGTCGACGAACGCTGCGGGGACCATCAGCCACAGATGGCGCGGCGCGTCGAGCCGGGCGACGAGCTCGTCGAGGGTGAGCGCGGGAACCGCCCCCTCGGCGGCCATCGCCTGCACCGCCTCGGCGTTCACGTCGTGGGCCACACAGGTGTGGCCGTCGTTCATCAGGCGGCGTACCATGTTGGCGCCCATTCGGCCGAGGCCGATCATGCCGAGTTGCATGTCCTCATCCTGCCCGATCGGCGCCTAGCTTTGGCAGGTGATCGATCTGCGGAAGCTGGACGAGACGGTGAGCGGCGCCCGGGGGGCCCACGTACGGCTGCTGGCCACCGTCGAGGCGATGACCGGGGGCGACGAGCGCGAGTTGTCACTGCTACCCGGTTGGACGCGAGGGCATGTCCTCACCCATCTGGCCCGCAACGCCGACAGCCACACCGGTCTGTTCGCCGCAGCCGCCCGGGGTGAGATCGGCGATCAGTACCCGGGGGGTGTCGAGCAGCGCAACGACGACATCGAGCGAGGTGCCGGTCGACCGATCGGCGAGCTCGTCGACGATCTCCGTCGTTCGATCCGCGGGCTCGAGCAGGCATGGGCCGCGGCGACGGCGCCGGCCTGGGAGGGTCGGGCCCGTTCGCCGTTCGGCGGTGAGATGAACGTGCGGGATCTGCCGTTCCGCCGCTGGCGCGAGGTCGAGGTCCACCACGCCGACCTCGGTCTGGGCGCGTTCACGTACGACGACTGGTCCCCCGGCTACGTACGGCGTGAGCTGGACCGCGAGACCAGGACGTGGGCGAGCCGCCGCCCGATGGGGATGACGAGCCTGCCGCAGGCCGCCCAAGCGTTGACCCCCGCCCGGCGCGTCGCCTGGCTGCTCGGGCGGTACGCGACCGAAGAGCTCCCGGGCGTCATCTGGGCGTGAACGGGGCCACGCCGGCGGGCACTCAGAGCCCGCCGTACGCCTTGTTCGAGCAGCGGGCCCCTGCACCCTGGCGGGCGAGCAGGCCGTCGGCGACGTCGCCGGCCAGTTCCAACGTCGTCGGGTCCATTCCGGCGGCCCGGGCGTCGTCGAGCCAGTCGTCGAGCTCGGCGCGGTAGCCGGCGGCGACGCAGTTGCCGGGCGTCGGCGTCCCCGGCTGCGGCGGTGGGCGGAGCCCGGTCGGACGTGCGGCCGCGGCGAGCACCCCACCGATCGCCATCGCCGCCGCAGCCGCCTGGCCGACATCGGTCGCCGAGGCCTCGTCGCGCACGATCGCCTCGTCGGACTGCGGTGCGCCGAACCAGCCGTGCTCCTCGGCGGCCGTCGTCAACGAACGACCGAGCGAGGCCATCGACTCGCCGGCGACGGCCTCGGCGATGGGTCCGCCGGGAATCGCCCAGGCGGCGACCGAGGCCGAGAGCGTCGTCAGCCACGAGGTGTAGAAGGTCCAGGCGGCCTTGTCGTCCAGCGCTCGGCCGATCCGGGAATGCTGGTAGGCGTCGAGGATCGCCCCGATGACCGCCCCGGCCTCACCGAGCGACGACTCGCGCCGGCCGCCGGGGGACATGACGACGCCCTGGTCGACCAGGGCGCGCCCGCCCGTCAGCAGGGGGTCGAGCGTGCCGTCGACACCGGCGACGAAGGTGAGGGCGAGCTGCGCCCGGGTCGCCTCCCAGCCCCAGTCGATGGAGCCGCCCGGGATGAACGCCGGGAGGTACGGGGCGACGGCGTCGCCGAGGAAGGCGAGGTCGTCGCCGCCGGAGCCCCAGATCTCGTGGTGCATCAGGTGGTCGAGCATCGGCACGAGCAACGCTCCCGCCCCGGCCGGACCGACGCGCGCCGCGTCGGTGGCCTGGCGGATGATCTCGCCGACCGGGAACAGGTCGTTCGAGGTCATGAACAGCACGTCGAAGCGGCCGATCGCCGACGTCGCCAGGGCGACGGACGCCACCGGATCGCCGGCCACGAGCGGGAAGAGGATGTCACCGGGAAGGGGCCCTCGGTGGGACATGGGGTCGTCGGCCCACGGCTGTTCTGCGAGGTAGCGGGAGCAGATGACCCGGGTGAGACGGGCCAGCTCCTCGCCTTCGAGGTGCATCGCGCCGACCATGTGGGCCGCGGCGAACGGGCTCACCTCGGCGATCAACGGTTCGATCGGGATCGCCCGCGAGCGGGCGGCACGGTCGGCGGCACCGTTGGCGGCACCGTTGGCGTCGCGGTCGGCGGCGAGGGCGGCGCCGAGCGTCCGCCAGATCGATTCGATGTCGTGGACCCCGGGGACGTTGCCGTCGGCGGACTCCTCGGTGCACCGTCGCCCGAGCCACGCGCTGAGCAGCGAGAGTCCGTCGTGACCGAGTGCACCGAGGAACGCCCGGCGTCCCTCCGGGTCCGACAACATCGTCGGCAGCGATGCGGCCAGCCAGGAGATCTCGGCGTCGGAGAGCAGCTCGCCGAGTTGGGTGGACCCGAGCCGGCCGGCCACGGCGAGTGCCGCCAGTCGGGGGTCGCCGATGGTCGCGCCGGCGGGGTCGCCGACGAGCGTGTAGCCGGCCTCGCGCAGGGCGATCCACGGGGCGTCGGCCAGATCGTCGACCCGCAGGTCGCCGACCGGCGTGTACGACTCCATCACCAGGCAGGAGGCGATCGATCGCACGGTGCCGAGCCACGAATCGGCGGCGGTCAGGGCCCGGCCGACGAGGCGTCGGGCGTCGAGGGCGTGCGGGTCGTCGAGGTGGAGGTCGCGGAGCTCGTCGGCGGCGTCCGACAGGGCCCGGTGCAGCGCGGCGACGGCCTCGGAGTCGAAGGCGAGCACGCCCATCAGCGCGGACCGCCCAGTGCGGTCACCCGGGCGGCGGCTTCGAGCACGGCGGCCTGCGTTTCGAGCCGCCGGGCGGCGTCGCGCAGTTGATCGGCGGCGTGATCGAGATCGACAGTCGCCCGGCGGAGGTCGTCGGCGAATCGGTCGGCGGTCGGCCCGATCCACGTCTCGACCCCGGCGCGCCCGGGAACGGCATGCAGTGCCGCGTGGTCGAGGGTGCGGGCTGCGCCACGCAGTCCGGCCGCCCGGTCGCGCAGCCGATGAGGGTCGGGAGGGGGAGCCGGCATCGGCCCCCAGGTGTGCCCGGGCGCGCCACGGTCGGCAACGGTCCGAACGGGCGGGTCACGGTCGGCAACGCCCGAACGGGCGGGTCACGGCCTGCCTGCCGCCTCCCAGGCGAGGTGGGTCGACAGGCACCGTCTCCACAGCCGATCGAGTGCCTCGGCCGGCGTCGACTCGAACCGCAGACCGAAGAGGTCGGCGAGCGCCCCGAACCAATCGCCCCGCTCGGTCAGCGGTTCGCCCGTCACCGCGGCCCCACCGGTCCGCCCGTCGCCGATCCGCTCGTCGCCGATCCGTTTGAGGATCAGACCGTGGATCACGTCCACGCCGGTCGCGTCACGGGTCTGGGCCGTGGCGATGCGCACGAACCCGGAGTCCGGTGAGCTCGAGAGCCACTGGTGCTTGGCGGCGAAGCTGTCCGGCGCGGCCGGCGCCATCGTCCAGCTCATCCCGCTGAACCCGCCGGCCGGATCATGCGCCAGGTGCCAGTCGCCGACCCCGTCGTCGGTGGCACCGAGCACGAGACGGAACGGTCCCTGGCGGTAGGCGCCGGCGACCAGCGGCATCGGCTCGTGGAGGGCGTCGCCGAGACCGGCGTCCACGTACCACACCCCGGCCGGGTTGTCGCCGCTCGGCAGTCCGCTGACGGTCAGGACGAGATGGTTCCCGGCCGCTCCGGCGTCGGGGCCTTCGGGTCCGTGCACGCCGCCGACGTGGCTGGTGACCTGGTACCCCAACGAACCGAGCAACTCGGCGAGCGCCCCGTTCAGGTGGTAGCAGTACCCGCCCCGTGCCTGGAGGGCGATGCGAACGACGGAGGCGACCGGGTCGATGTCCCAGGCTTCGCCGGCGTGGATCCACATCGTCTCGTAGGGGATCCGCTCGACATGGCGGCGATGGAGGCGTCGTAGCGCCTCAACCGACGGTGGTTCGGCGTCGAGCCCGAGCCGCCGCAGGTACGCCTCGCGCAGGCCGACGTCGAGTGGGCTCATGACGAGCAAGGTATCCACCGTGCGCCACCCTCGCGCCGCCAGACCCGTGGGGTGCCTGCGGTTGACCGGGAGCGATCCCGGAGCCGAGACTCCGGGGATGTCACAGCAGGAGATCGACGAGTACCTCGCCGTAGTGGACGAACCGAAGCGCCGGACGTTGGAGGAGCTGCGCCGGACGATCCTCGAGATCGTGCCCGATGCCGACCAGTGCATCTCCTACGGCATGCCGGCCTTCAAGCTGCGCGGCAAGACCGTCGCCGGGTTCGCCGCGTTCAAGAACCATCTCTCGTACTTCCCGCACAGCGGTTCGGTGCTGCCCGAACTGGCCGACGATCTGGCCTCGTTCTCCTGGGCGAAAGGGACGCTGCGTTTCCCCGTCGACGCACCGCTGCCCAAACCGCTCGTCGAGAAGCTGATCGCCGTGCGGATCGCTCAGCTCGCTCGGAGCTGACCGGGACCGGAGTGGGTACTGTCTGGCGATGTTGGCGAAGTTGGCGATGTTGGCGATCAGCGTCTCCGAAGCGAGCGGTGACGTGTCGTCCATCGCCGCGACCAGTGCGTTGACCGCGCTGGCGATCCTGCTCGTGGTCGCCGCACTGGCGGCATGGCGCCTCACCTGGCCGGGCCGTGAACACAGCTCGGCCACGCGGTTCGTGGCGTTCGCCTCCGTCGCGCTGATTCTCTCGGTGACCGTCTTCCGGGATGGTCTACCGGTGGGGTTCCACCTCGCCGGCCTCGCCGACTGGTCGGGCGAGGGGTTGCGTCGGCTCTCCGGCGACCCTCTGGGGAGCAGCCAGTTCCTCCTCAACGTGCTGCTCTTCGTCCCTGCCGGCCTGGCCTGGACATGGGTCGTCAATCGCCCCGTCGCTGTGTTCGCCGCCCTGGTCGGCGGCTCACTGCTGATCGAGTGCACGCAGGGCACCACCGGGGCGGGCGCGGCCGACATCGCCGATCTCGTCGCCAACGGCCTCGGCGCTGCGGCGGGCGTGGGTATCGCCGCCGCCGTCGCCCGCATCGGGCCGAGACAGGCCGTCGTGTCGCGCCGCACCAGGGTGACCGCTGTCAGCGTGACGACCACCTGCGTCTCGCTGTTGGTGGCCGGTTGGTTCATCGGCGCGGCCCGACGGCAACTGTCCGTCGAGGACCGGCTCCGCCACCGCTTCTCGGAGACGAGCAAGGGTGACATCGACAGGCTCCTGTCGAACGATCCCGAGGCCGTGTGGTCGGCCGTTGCCGAACGGGCCGACGGCATCCGCTACGCCGACGACGCGATCGAAATCCGGTATCCGGCGACCTTCTTCGGCCTTCACCGTTGCGTCTTGGTCACCTGGGGTGCGGCGACCTTGACGTTCACGAAGGCGTCAGGGCACGACTGCACCGTGTTCTTCGGATGACGGCCGACGCCTAATCGTGACCGATGAAGACCTCGCCGAGGAGGAACAGCACCCCGGCTGTGGCACCGAGGGCGGTGACGATGAAGGCGATGAGCACGGCCGCCGAATGGTCGTGCTTCACGAACCGGGCCAGGCCGGTGAACAGGACCGCGGCCAGCACCAGCGCCCAGGCCACGTACGCGACCTGGAACACGTTGACGAGTGCCATGTTGACCAGAGCGAGGGCCAGCGCACCGAGGCCCACCCACCCGAAGGTGGTGGTCGGCCACGGCGACCCGTGCTCGACGGCCGCCATCGCGCCGTGCGACGACACCATCACGTGACGATGGTGCACGACGGCGTAGACCGCGTAACCCAGACCTGCGAGGATGAGGAGCGGAACGAGGAACATCTCTCGCCTCCTTCGAGGGGGACCGGTTGTCCCGATTCCCGTATACGACGGGTCCCGCAGGTGCCGCCAGGGGCATCTGTCACAACGCAGGCCAGCCGACTGGCCGGGGTCGGCGCGTCAAGGTCCAAGGCCCCTTGGCGACGGGCAGCCCGGGGCCGCACACTCGGCTCATGCTCGACGATGTGCTGCAGGCGACCTACGACGACGTTCTCCGACGGAACCCGGGTGAGCCCGAGTTCCATCAGGCCGTACGGGAGGTGCTGGGCTCGATCGGCCCGTTGCTCGCCCGACGTCCCGAATACGGGCGGGCCAGGATCGTCGAACGCATCCTCGAACCGGAGCGCCAGATCGTCTTCCGTGTGCCATGGACCGACGACCGCGGCGAGGTGCGCATCAACCGCGGCTTTCGCGTCGAGTTCAACAGCGCCCTCGGCCCCTACAAGGGCGGGCTCAGGTTCCACCCGTCGGTGAACCTCGGCATCGTCAAGTTCCTCGGGTTCGAGCAGATCTTCAAGAACGCCCTCACCGGTCTCCACATCGGCGGCGGCAAGGGTGGCGCCGACTTCGACCCGAAGGACCGTTCGGACGCCGAGATCATGCGGTTCTGCCAGAGCTTGATGACCGAGCTGTGGCGGCACCTCGGCGATCACACCGACGTGCCGGCCGGTGACATCGGCGTCGGCGGCCGGGAGATCGGCTATCTGTTCGGGCAGTACAAGCGAATCACCAACCGCTACGAGTCGGGGGTGATCACCGGCAAGGGCATCGCCTGGGGCGGGTCGCTCGTCCGCAAGGAGGCCACCGGATACGGAGCCGTCTACTTCGCCGACGAGATGCTCGGGGTCCGTGGCCGATCGCTCGATGGCGCCGCGTGTCTGGTGTCGGGCGCCGGCAACGTGGCGATCTACGCGATGGAGAAGCTGCAGCAGATGGGGGCCCGCGTCGTGGCCTGCTCGGACACCGGCGGCGTGCTCCACGATCCCGACGGGATCGATCTCGCCCTGCTCAAGCAGGTGAAGGAGGTCGAACGCGCCCGGCTCACCGCCTATGCCGAGCGTCGCCCGTCGGCCAAGCACGTGCCCGGGGGCGACATCTGGGAGACCACGTGCGATCTGGCCTTCCCGTGCGCGACGCAGAACGAGCTGAACGCCGACGACGCCCGGCGGCTGGTGGACAACGGATGCATCGCCGTCACCGAGGGCGCCAACATGCCGTGCACCGCGCCGGCTGTGCGGCTGCTGCTCGACGCCGGGGTGTGCTTCGGTCCCGGAAAGGCGGCCAATGCGGGCGGCGTGGCCACCTCGGCGCTCGAGATGCAGCAGAACGCCAGCCGTGAGTCGTGGACCTTCGAGGTGGCCGAGACGCGCCTCAAGGCGATCATGAGCGGCATCCACGACCATTGCCTGGCGACCGCCGAGGACTTCGGCGTGCCCGGCAACTACGTGGCCGGGGCGAACATCGCGGGCTTCGACAGCGTGGCCCGGGCGATGCTCGAGTTCGGCGTCATCTGAGCGGGCGTGTCATCCGAGCGGGCGTGTCATCTGATCGGGCCGGTCAGATGCAGGGCTCGGTGCTGAAGTCCTGGTGGCCGCGTCCGGGTTGGCACTGCTGGGCGGAGGTGCCGCTGACGAAGCGGAGCAGTCCGTCGTCGGCTCGCTCGGTCTGGACGAGTTGGCGCGTCGCGGCGATCGAGTCGTCGAGGAGCCCCGAGTAGGTGATCGAGACGACGCCGGTGGTCTCGTCGAACTCGATCCACGCCTGGGCATCTGATCTGACCGACTCGGCGATGGCCAGTCCGAACAGCGACGGGTCGGCGGCCCACGCCGGCTGGATCTCGGTGATGTAGTCGTTCAGCCCGGGCACCGTGATCGTGCCGGTCCGTGGATCGACCTCGGCCCGGCCCGGCCAGTCGGTGCGCGTCCCGACCTCGTCGAGCGTCCGGCGGACGAAACGGGCGCCGTCGACGATCACCACCGTGCCCGAGGGCTCGGGCAGCAGCAGGAGCCCCAACCCGTGGTTGTCGTCGAGCCGGAAGACGTCCGGCGTGTCGGGGGCGTCGGGGCGGAACCGGACGAGGAACATTGCCGAGCCGTACTCGACGTAGTCCAAGGCCAGTGCTCCGCCGTCGTCGGTGGCCACCAGCGTGGGCATGTCGCGGGGGTACCGCAGCACGACAGGGAGCCGGAAGGACGTCGAGTCCCCGTTCCCGTCGACGCGGACGAGGTTGTTGCCGGCGTCGCCGAGGTCGAGCCGGAACGTCGGCGCGGTCGATCCGATCGGCGCCCCGTTGCGATCGACGAACGGATACAGCGCTGCGTCCGGTGCCGGGCGCGGCTCGGCCGGGCCACAGCAGCCGACGACGACGAGACCCGTGGTCGCCGGGACGAGCCTGCTGTCTCCCGACCCGTCCAGCCCCGTGGATCGTTCGATCACGGTTCCCGCCCGGGCGCCGAGGAGCGGGATGGCCAGAAGGTCGTTGCTGGGGTCGTCGATACCGGGGGTGTCGGTGAGCACGTAGGCCACGTCGTCGGGTCCGATGTGAACCAGCCACGGGTAGGCCTCGGTCAGTGGCTCGGCGAGTGGGACCTCCAGTTGGAGCGCCTGACCCGAGGGGTCGTAGACGCGCAGCGTCTCGTCGGCCGGGTCGTAGGCGACCAGACGGCCGTCCTCGGTGTTGGCCAACTGCGTGCAGACGAACTCATCGGCACAGTGGTTGGCGATGGCCAGGGTCCTCGGTCCGCCGTCGGGCTGCGAGGTCGTCGGCACGGCGGCGGTGGTCGGCGGGACGGAGGTGGTCGGTGGAGGGGAGGTGGTCGTCACGGCGGCGGTTGTCGGCACCGCCTCGGTGGTCGCCACCGTCTCGGTGGTCGGCACCGCCGTCGTCGGTTCGCCGGCGTCCGTCGGCGGGGCCGAGGTGCCGTCGCTTCCGCACCCCCCGAGCAGGGCGAGGACGACGAGGAACGACGCCGCACCGCGGGGCGTCCGAGCACGGGGCACGGCGAGCTGCGGACCGGTCACCGACTGCGTCAGGTCGTCAGACGGTGCGACCGAGGAATGCAGCCAGTTCGTCGGCGGCGCTCGCCCCGTCGGGCACCTCGGTTGCCGGACCGAACGGAGCGCTCGGATCCGGGCCGCGGAACGAGTCGGAGATCGACATCCGTGAGGCGGCGAGGAGTCCTGTGGCCAGCTCCGGGTCGAGGTCGGTCGACTGGTCGGTGGCCTTGGCCAGGTCCCATCCGTGGGTGAACGTGTCGACTGCGGCGATGCCGGCGAACGCCGACCCGGGCATCGTGCCGAAGGGCAACTCGACCATCCGGTCCATCGCCCCCTCGGCCCCGAACGCGGTGAGGCTCGCGGCTGCGGCCTGATCGAACGTGGCCACGAAGTCCCCCGCGCTGAAGTCGGGTGACTCGTCGCCGCTCGGAGCATCGCCGTTCATCGCCGCGGCGAAGAAGAACTGGCCGCCGACGATGTGGTTGATCAGGTCGGAGACCTTCCACGAGGCGCACGGCGTGTCGTGGCCGAGGTCGTCGGATCTCGTGCCGACGAGCACCTCCCGCGTGCTCTTGATGGCGGCTTCCAAGGGTTTCGTACTCATGGCGCTCCTCCGGTGATCGAGGATCGGACATTAACCGAGGATCAGGGGACGGTCAGCACGATCAGGTGGTGCGGCATCCCCGTCGGCTCGTCGACGAATCCTTCGCCCACGCCGCGGAAGCCGAACCGGAGGTAGAAGCCGAGCGCGCTGTCGCGGGCGCTGGCCCAGACGATGCGGGCGCCGCCGCCCCGGGCCCGGGCGATCCCGGCGTCGAGCAGCAGGGCTCCGGCGCCGATCCCCCGAACCCCACCGTCGACGGCCATGCCGCGCAGGCGCACGGCGGGTGATCCGGGATCGTCCGGCCATGGCTCGGGGGCCCACGTCGACACGCCGACCACCGTCCCGTCCAGACGGAGCCCGAGGTGCCAGGTGCCGGCAAGGGCATCCTGGGCGAACCTGGGGTCTGTCGACGGGGTGTCGTGGCGCAGCACCCGACGGCGCACGTCGTGGGTCTCGTCGGCGGTCAGTTCGACGATCTCGAGTCCGGGTACGGGCGGGCGCCGACCGGTGTCGTCTGGTCGCACGGGCATCCCACCCCGCCGGGCGCTGCGGTACATCGCCTCGACGACGCGGTGGGCCTCGACGGCGACGGCGAAGTCGGGGGAGGCGGGGGCCCTGCCGGCGGCCGCCTCGACGAAGGAGACGTCCGGGTTCGGATGGCCGTCGAGGAGCGCGGCGGCGGCCCCGGTGAGCTCCCCGCCGGCCATCGCGCCGGTCGTTCCGTCGGCATCGGTCCAGGTCACGGGCCCGAACCAGTCGTCGCCGTCGATCGCCACCCAGCGCCGTTCGCAGAACACCTCGACGCGCCGCATGCTCGGGCGGGCGAGGTTGTCGTGCCACACCGATACCAGCGTGCCGATCGCCCCGCCGGCGAACTCGATCGTCGCCCCGGCGACATCCTCGATGCCGGGGTGGCCGTGGAAGGAGGCCTGGCGGGCGCAGACCGCGCTGATCGGCGAATCGACGAGGAAGCGGAGCATGTCGACGTCGTGGATGGAGTGCTCGAGCAGCGTCCCGGCTCCGGCACGGGTGACGTCGGCCCGCCAGTCCGAGTCGTACTGCCCCTGGGTGGGGATGAACTGGTCGTCGCGCAGGACCACTGCCATGGTGCGCCCGGCGGCCGGATCGGCGATCAAGTGCCGCGCCCACAGGTAGGCGGGGGAGTGGCGCAGCACCAGCCCGACCTGGTTGGTCACCCCGGCGCCGGTGACGGCGGCGAGCATCGCCTCCGCTTCGCCCAGCCCGGTGGCCAGCGGCTTCTCGCAGAAGACCGCCAATCCCCGGCGGGCGGCCTCGGCGACCAGCCTGGGGTGCTCCGATGTCCAGGTGGTGACGTAGACGGCGTCACAGCCGTCGAGCACCTCGGATTCGGAGTCGCAGACCCGGTGCCCGGTGGCGGCGGCGAAGGCCTCGGCCCGTGAGCGGTCGGGGTCGTAGCAGCCGGCCCGTTCGACGGCGCCGCCGGCCTGCCGCAACGACTTGGAGTGGTGGGTGGCGATCCAGCCAGTGCCGAGGAATCCGACTCTCATGGACGTCGACGGTACCGAACGGCGTGGTCAGCGAGGGCTTCGATGGAGCCCGGCGAGCTGCACGGTGCGGTCGGCGACGAGGGACGCCTCGGCCGGGTCGTGGGTGACGTGGATCGCCGTGGTGGCGGTCGCCCGCAGCACATCGCGCAGCTCGCCGGCCAGCCGGTCGTGCAACTCACGGTCGAGGCCGGTGAGCGGCTCGTCGAGCAGGAGCACACGGGGCCGGGGGGCCAGGGCACGGGCGAGGGCGACGCGCTTGGCCTCGCCGCCGGAGAGGTCGGTGACCCGTCGGGACTCCATCCCGGTCAGTCCGACGAGATCGAGCAGCTCCGCGGTCCGACGGCGGCGGGGTGCGCGGGGCATTCCGGCCATCCGCAGGCCGAAGGCGACGTTGTCGCCCACGTCGAGATGGGGGAACAGCTGCTCGTCCTGGAAGACCATCCCGATGCGGCGCCGATGGGTGGGCACCTCGGTGAGGTCGTCGTCGCCCCACATCACGATGCCCGAGTCGGGCTGGATCAGGCCGGCGATCACCCGCAGGAGCGTGCTCTTGCCCGAACCGCTCGGTCCGAGCAGGGCGACGGTCTCCCCCTCGGCGATGCTCAGCGAGACGTCGTCGAGCACGACCCGATCGCCGAATCGGACGGTGACGCGGCGGACGTGGAGCCCGCTCGGTGGGTGGTCAGAACGGCGCATCGCCCGACTCCCTCCAGCGGTCGACGACCGCCAGCACGGCGATCACGACGACGGCGAGCAGCGTGGCCAACGCGCACGCCTCGGCCAGGTTCTGGGGCGATGGTCGCCCGAGCAGGCGGGAGATGGCGATCGGGGCGGTCGGGCTGCCCGTGCGGGTGAGCAGGCTGGTGGCCCCGAACTCGCCGAGCGAGACGGCCACGGCGAACCCGGCGGCGGCTCCGATCGCCCGACGGGCCACCCCCAGGTCGACCACCCGCACCACCCTGGACGGCGAGGCGCCGAGCACGCCGGCGGCGGCGCGCAGGTCGTCGGGGATCGCCCGGATCACGGGGGCGACGATGCGCAGCACCACGGGGAGGGCCACGACGGCCTGGCCGAGCGGGACCATCACCCACGACGACCGCAGGTCGTACCACCCCCGGTCGAAGGAGATGACCAGCCCGAGCCCGACCGTGACGGCCGAGGCGCCGAGCGGCAGCGTCAGCCCGCCGTCCAGCCATCGCCCGGCAGCGCCGGGCCCGGGCGATGGCCAACGCCGCCAGGGTGCCCAACACCACCGCCAACCCGCCGGCGACGAGCGCGGTTCGGGTCGAGGTCCACAGCGAGCCGAGCGGATCGGCGACGAGGGCCGGCCGGCCGGCGGCATCGGCGCCGTCGACGAGCGATCGCCAGGCGGCCAGCCCCCTGACTCCGACGGCCGGCTCGAACGAACGGGCGACGACGGCGACGATCGGCGCGGCGAGTCCGGCGACGGTGAGCGCCACGACACCTCGGCCGCCCCATCCGAGCGGGATCGGTCGCGCCCGGCGCCCGGCGCGCAGCGGGACGACCGGCCGACGGGTCCACCGGGTGAGCAGCACGACCACGGCGAGGAGTTGGACGACGGCGAGGGCGGTGGCCACCGGCAGGTCGAACGTCTGGGTGGCCCGGCGCCAGATCTCCACCTCGACGGTTCGCTGAGCCGGTCCGCCGACGAGGCGCACGATCCCGAAGGAGGTGAAGCAGAAGAGGAAGACCAGCGCCGACGCCGAGGCGACGGCCGGCCGGAGGAGCGGCCAGGTCACGTGGCGCAGCGTGCGCCGGCGTGATGCCCCGAGCGTCGCCGCGGCGGCCTCGAGGTCGGGGTCGAGTTGCTCGAGCGCGGCGCCCACCCCGCGCACCACGAGCGCCAGGTTGACCCACACGTGGGCGACCAGGACGGCCCACACCGTGCGATGCAACGACCGCGGCAACAGCGACAGGAAGGCGATGCCGGTGACGACCGTGGGCAGGACGAACGGGACCGTGACGACGGTCAGCAGGGCGCGTCGACCGCGAAAGCCGTACCGGGCGAAGACGAAGGCCGGGGCGAGGCCGAGCATCGTCGTCAGCGCTGCGCTCGCCGCCGCCTGCCAGGTGGTGAACCACAGCACGCGGCGCAGTGACGCGTCGGTGGCCAGCGTGCGCCAGGCGTCGACACGGGCGCCGCGCCCGACGATGCCGGCCAGCGGGAAGGCGAAGAAGACGACGGTGAACAGCACCGGCGCGGCGGCCAGCACGACGACGAGCCGGGCGGCGCCGGCCCGTCGTCGTGCCGGTCGGCCGATCGACGTCAGCCGAGGGCGATGAGGGTCCACTGATCGATCCAGCCGTCGCGCTCGGCGGCGATCCGCTCCGGCTCGATGGTGAACGGTCGGGTGGCCGGCCTGCCGAACTTCTCGAACACCCCGGGCAGCGCCACGCCGGCACGCGCGGGATACACGAAGTTCGTCTCCGGGAGCTCGGACTGGAAGCCCTCCGTGATCAGGAAGTCGACGAGCAGGCGGGCGGCGGCGGGGTGAGCGGTGCCGGCCAGCACCCCGGCGAACTCCACCTGCCGGTAGCACGTCGCCTCGATGTTGCCCGTCGTCGGTTCGGTCGGCCGGGGTTCCTCGCCGTAGAGCAGCGGATAGGGCGGGCTGGAGGCGTAGCTGACGACGAGCGGGCGCCCGCCGCCCCCGCCGCCGGCGGTGAACTCGCTGAAGTAGGCGGCGTCCCACGAGTCGACGACGAGCGCGCCGTTGGCCACCAGGTTGGTCCAGTAGCTCTCCCACTCACCGCTGGGGAAACGGGCGATGGTCGCCATCAGGAACGCCAGCCCCGGCGAGGACGTCGCCGGGTTCTCGACCACGAGCAGGTCGCGGTACCGTTCGGCGGTCAGCGAGTCGAGATCGGCGGGCGGCTCGAGCCCGTGGTCGGCGAACCAGGCGATGTCGTAGTTGACGCACACGTCGCCGGTGTCGACCGGGGTCGCCTGATGACCGGGAACGAGCGCGGTCAGCTCGGGCCTGACCGCAGCGAGATCGGCGGCCTCGTAGGGCTCGAAGAGTCCCTCGTCGAGGGCCCGGGAGAGCAGCGCCGCATCGATCCCCCACATCACGTCACCCTCCGGGTTCCCCTTGGTGAGCAGCGCCTTGTTGACCATCGTGCCGGTGTCGCCGGCCCTGGCCACCTCGACTTCGATGCCGGTGGCGGCGGTGAACGCCTCGAGCGCCGCCGGTTCGACGAACGCGTCGTAGGCGAGCAGGGTCACCGTGCCGTCGGACGCCGCACGTGTCGGGGTCGTTGCGGGGCCGGCCGGCGTTGCCGTCGTCGGCCCCGTCGTCGTCCCGCCGGTGGTGCCGGCGATCGTCGTGCCCGGCGCGGCGCCCGGCTCGGCGCCCGGCTCGTCGGACGACCTGCACGCCGCAGTGCCGACGAGGCAGCCGACGGTGGCGAGGACCACCGCCCAGCGCCGGGGCCGGCGGTGGGGCGGGTCGGGGAGGTGGGGCGTCATCGGCGGTCTCCGGACAGCGCTCGGGGGGTGACATGGACGAGGGTGCCAGAGCCGAGGCGTACGACGGTCGGCTCCGATCGGGCGACGTTGCTGACTCCCAGCGACGAACCAGCGGCGAGCGTGGCCCCGTCCAGCGCGTAGCGGGCACCGGAGATGCCGACGCCGTCGGCCGCGCCGTGGAGCGGGAGCACGCTGAACGCAGCGCCGGCAGCGGTCGGCACGCTGCGTTGCTCGCCGCCGTGGATCACGACGATGCGGGTGTCGCCCCACCACAGGGTGGTCGCCGCTGTGCGCTGGGGGGCCGTGAAGGCGAACAGCGCTGCGAGGGTGTGGTCGATCCGGTCGCCGCCGCCGAACACGCCGACGATCTCGGTGCAGCCCCGGGCCTCGGCGGCGTCGATAGCCAGTTCGGTGTCGGTGGCGTCCTTGTCGGCCGGGTGGGCCTCGATCTCGACGCCGGTGCTCCGGGCGTGGGCAAGTCCGGCTGCGGTGATCGAGTCGAGGTCGCCGACGAGCAGGTCGACGGTCATCCCCAGGGCCCGGGCGTGGTCGTAGCCGGAGTCGGCGGCGATCACGAACCGCCCGGTCGGCAGGACGTCGACGACCGCCCGTGGCGGCGATGCCCCTCCGATGACGATGACGGCGACGACGGCCATGGTTCCCTCCGCTGGCATTACCCAGATCAGGTTCTCGGGTCGGTGGCGGCGGCCACCCTCTCAGCCCGGCGGTACCTCCGAGCTCCCCGTGTGCGGTTGAGAGGTGCAGCGTAGCGCCGTCGGCGTGAGCCGCGCGGCGAGGAGCCCGCCGACGACGCCGACGACGATCATCGTCGAGAACACCCGGCGCACCCCGGTGACCGTGTCGGGCGCCGAGGCGACGACGGCGATGGCGATGGCCACCCACAGGGTGTTGCCGACATCGGTGAAGATCCGGGTCATCGCCCCGCCGATGCCGAGCCGGGCCACGGGAACGGCCGACATCGCCGCCGACTGGGTCGCCGCGTGGGCGAGGCCGACACCGACGGCATAGAGCACCGCGCCCGGCACCCAGACGGCGAGCAGGCGGCGTTCGTCGCCGACACGGATGAGCAGGAACAGCCCGGCGAGGACGAAGAAGGCGGCCCCGGGCACGATCACCCGACGGTGCCCGTGGCGGTCGGCCCAGCGGCCGGCGGCGAAGGTGAGGGGCCCGGCGATGGCCGGGATGATCGCCACGGCCAGACCGCCCCGGAACCGGCTCAGTCCCCAGACGTCGGTCATCAGCACGATGCTGGTCAGGAACATCGCCCCGAAGTGCCCGGCGACCACGAAGCCGAGCATGCTGCCGATGCGGAAGCGTCGTTCGCGCCACAGCGAGAGATCGAGGATCGGATCGGGGTGGAGTCGGCAGCGTCGGATCAGGGAGGGCAGGAGCACGGCCGCCCCGAGCAGCGACACGGAGATCCGCGGGTCGGCCCAACCCCAGTCGTCGGCCTGCACGATGCCGAAGGCGAGCGCGGTGACCCCGCCGACGAGGAGGGTGACACCGACGAGATCGGGGCGGCCACGGTTGCCGGCATCGCGCCCCGGAGCGGTCGCCGGCAGCATCCGTGCCCCGAGGCCGATGGTCAACAGGCTGATCGGGATGCTCGCCGCGAACGTCCAGCGCCAGCCCACCGAATCGATCAGCGCCCCGCCGACCACCGGGCCGATCGCCGAGAAGATGCCGCCCAGCGCGCCGATCGCGCCGACGGCGCTCGAGCGGCGTTCGAGCGGGAAGGCGGTGAGCACGATGGCCTGGGCGGCGGGGCCCTCGGCGGCGAGCCCGGCCGCCTGGACCACCCGGGCGGCGATGAGCAGCCCCAGCGTCGGCGCTGTGGCGACGAGCGCCGAGCCGAGGGCGAACACGGCGACGCCGATGAGGAACTGGCGCTTGCGGCCGATGCGGTCGGCCAACCAACCGCAGGGCACGGTCAGTGCGGCCACGGTGATCGAGAACGCGGTCATCGCCCACGACACCGACGACGCCGGGGCGTCGAAGGAGCGCTGCAGTTCGGGGAAGGCGACGAAGACGATCGAGTAGTTGAGGGTGCCGACCACCATCGCCCCGGCGACGAGCGCGAACGTGGACCACGGGGAGCTCGCCGCCGGCCGATGCATGCCACCGTCTACGTCATCGCGACACCGGGCCGCAAGACGTCGGGTTCCTCGAGGTCGCCCGAGTCGTTCAGACCCGGCAGATGATCTCGCCGTGGGGGATCGTCCAGTAGCCGTCGGGGTGCTCCGACCACTTGAGGAACGCCCGGGCGACGTCGTCGAGGTCACCCGGTGACGCCACGCCCTCGGCGACGAGCTGCTCGGCGAACGCCGAGGCCGTGACCCGGTCCGCCCACGTCCCCGCCCACCACTGCCGATCCTCCGGGGTGGAGAAGCACCACACAGAGGCGGTGGCCGCCACGTCGGTGAAGCCGGCGGCGTGGGCCCAGCCCAACATCGACCGGCCGGCGTCCGGCTCGCCGCCGTTGCGGCGGGCGACGTCTCGGTACCACGCCAGCCAACGGTCGAGCCGCTCGTCGGGCGGGGCCCACGTGAACGCCTCGTAATCGGCGTCGCGGGCGGCGACGAGACCTCCTGGCCGGACGAGCCGTCGCCACTCGGCGAGCGCGGCGACCGGCTCGGAGAGGTGCTGGAGGACCTGATGGGCATGGACCACGTCGACGCAGTGGTCGGCCAGGTCGAGGGCATAGGCGTCGGCGACGGCGAACGTCAAGCGGACCGGCGGCGAGTCGGGCGCCGATGCCAGGTCCTCGGCGCGGCGGCGGGCGGCGGTGATCGCCGTCTCGGAGGAGTCGATGCCGACCACGGCGCCGGGGAACACGAGGCGGGCCAGATCGATGGTGATCGTGCCGGGGCCGCAGCCGATGTCGAGCACGTCCATCCCCGAGCGCAGATGAGGGAGGAGGTAGCCCGCCGAGCTCTCCGCCGTGCGCACGCTGTGGGCGCGCAGCACGCTGGCATGGTGCCCGTGGGTGTACCTGGTGTTCGACATCGGACCAGTATGAACCGCGGTCGGCATCGATGGGCTGATTCGGGACCTTGCCGGGCCCGGGCGCGGGCGTCACGGTACCCCGGAGGCACAAACCGCTCGCCGGGACAGGGGTTTCGTGCCTACGGTCGTCTCCGTGCCACCGCTGAACGTTCTCCCCGTGTTCGCCGGGGCGTCCCTCGCGTTGCTGTTGGTCCCCGGTCCGGCGGTGCTGTTCATCGTCGCCCGCAGCAGCGCCCAGGGGACCCGGGCCGGTCTCGTCTCGGTGCTCGGCGTGCACGCCGCGTCGATCCTCCACGTGCTCGGGGCGGTTGCCGGCCTGTCGGCCGTCGTGGTTGCCTCATCGGCCGCCTTCACGACCGTGAAGATCGTCGGCGGGCTCTACCTGATCGTCATCGGGGTGAGGTCGTTGCGTGGCGCCCGGTCGGTGGCGCGGCGGGCGGAGCCGGTCGACCGGCCGCCGCGGAGGCTGTTCGGGGAGGCGCTGATGGTCAACCTGTTCAATCCGAAGGTGGCCCTCTTCTTCCTCGCCTTCCTGCCCCAGTTCGTGCGTCCCGAGAACGGCCGGATCTGGTCGCAGACGCTCGTGCTCGGCCTGCTCTACGTGCTGCTCGGGTTGTGCTCCGACGCGATCTACGCCGTGGTGGGCGCCCGCGCCGGGTGCTGGTTCGCCCAGCGAACGGCGCCGAAGCTCCGCGCCGGCCGGTACGCCGAGGGCGGCATCCTCATCGCCCTCGGGCTGCTCACCCTCGCCCTGCCCCACCGACGGGCGGCGAGGTAGACCGGCACCCGTCGTCTGCCTGGAGGGGCGTTTATCCTGGTGAAGCACAGTTTTTCGGTTGATTCTCGCTACGAACACCTGTACGCTGAGAGGCATGTCGACAGCGACGGTCGAACTCGACGAGAGCCACCTCGCCCTCGACGAGTTCGCCGCCGCCTGGGCCGCCCACGAACGCAGCGCAGCCCGCTTGGCGCTCGCCGTCGCACGATTCGACGCCCGCAACGACTACCGCCACGACGGCTCCGTCACGATGACCGCCTGGCTGCGCCACCACTGCCGGATGTCCGACCGCGACGCCGGCACCCTGGTACGACGGGGACGGTTCCTCCACCGCCACGACCGCGTCGCCTGCGCCGCCGTCACCTCCGCCCTGTCGGCCGGACAGATCGGCGCGATCCAGGCGGCCGTCACCGCGGTCACCGAACCGGTCTTCGTCGCCCAGGACCGGTCACTCGTCGATCACGTCGCCGCGTTGGATGTGCGCTACACCCAGGTCGCCTGCCGCATCTGGAGGCAACACGCCGAAGCAATCGCCGATCTACCCGAACCGTCGGTGCCCGACCGGGAGTTGTCGTTCACCCGCGCCGATGACGGCACGATGCTCGGTCGGTTCGTGTTCGAACCAGCCCTCGCCGCCGAGTTCGAACGGGCCATCGGCACCGCCTCCACCTGGGACGGCGAACACGACCAACGCGCCCCTCAGACCCGCCGAGCCGACGCCCTGTTCGACATCGTCGCCTTCTTCAACCGCAACCACGACCACCCCGGCACACCACGACATCGACCCCACATCGAGATCACCATCGACGCCGACGACCTTCACCGGGCACGCTGCCACGCTTCGACCGTCGACGGCGACCGGCTCGCCGCCTCCAGCGTCGACGCCTACCTGTGCGACACATGGATGCAGCGGATCACCACATCCGGGTCGATTCCGCTCGACATCGGCCGGGCCACCCGAACCGTGCCGCTCGATCTGTTCCGGGCCGTCGCCCACCGCGACGGCGGCTGCCGGTATCCAGGGTGCACGAAGCGGATCGCCTGGACCGAAGCCCACCACATCACCTTCTGGCGCCACGGCGGCCCCACATCGCTCGACAACCTGGTCCTGTTGTGCTCGCGCCACCACCACCTCATCCACCGACCCGGATGGCACCTCAAGCTCCTCCCCGACGGCAACGTCCACATCGCCACCCCTGCCGGCCGAACGCACACCTCCCAACCCCGACCACCCACCCACCGACTCCAACTCTGATCAGTCGGAAGGCTGGAGGCACATCAACAGTGGTCGAGGCTCGACCGGGTTCGGGCGCGGGTAGGTTCCGGCGATGAAGATCTCGCCCCGTTACGAGGGATCGCCGATCCTGGACTTCCCCGGTGTGCCCGCCGATTCGCTGGCGGCCACGGTGCGACAGCGTCGGCGGATGGAATCGACCCTGGCCGGGCTGGCCGATGCCGATTGGCGCGCCCCGAGCCGCTGCGCCGCTTGGACGGTGCGCGACGTGGTCGCCCACCTCGTCGGGGTCAACGGCTTCTGGCACGCCTCGATCAGGGCCGGTCTCGCCGGGAGCCCGACCCGGGTGCTCGGCAGTTTCGACCCCGCCCGGACGCCGGCGGTGATGGTCTCGACGATGGCCACGTTGCCCGATCAGGAGGTCCTCGACCAGTTCGTGGCCTCCAACGATGCGTTGCTCGCGGCGATGACCGCCCTCGGCGATGGCGGTTGGCTGACGATCGCCGAGTCACCCGCCGGGCACGTCCCGATCCGCGTCCTGGCGATGCACGCGCTGTGGGACGCCTGGATTCACGAGCGCGACATCGCCATCCCCCTCGGCCTGCCGTGCGCCGCCGAGGACGATGAGGTGGCCGCCTGCCTGAAGTACGCGGCGGCGATCAGCCCGGCACTCGCCATCGGCTTCGGGCTGCCCGCCGTCGGTCGATTGGCCGTCGAGGGCACCGATCCGGTGGTCGGGTTCGTGCTCGCGGTCGGTGACTCCGTGCGGTTGGCAGACAGGGTGCACGGAACGGTCGAGGTGCCGTGCCTACGCGGCCCGAGCGTCGACCTGGTCGAGGCGTTGAGCTTGCGTACCCCGCTGCCGGACGTCGCTCCACCCGAATGGCGTCGGATGCTGGACGGCCTCGCCATGGCCTTCGACGCCGCGCCGTAGGCGCGACGTCCCGGGGCACCGTCCGCCCGGCGACGGCCCGGGCTTCGGCCCGACGCGTCGGATGCCGGTCAGACGGGTGACCGATGGACGTCTGGCTCGATGTAGATCACCCGGGCGATCGGCACGGCGGCGCGGATCTCCGCTTCGACGGCATCGATCGCCTCGGGCGAGTCCGGCGAGAGAGAGCGTCCGGTCGAACTCCAGCTTGGCGCCGACGAGCAACTCGTCGGGTCCGAGGTGCTGCGTGCGCATGTGGATCACCCGGTTGACCTTCCCGTTCGCAGCCATCGCCGCGGCGATCGCGGCCTCCTGCTCGGGCGAGGCCGACTCGCCGATGAGCAGGCCCTTCATCTCGACCGCCAGGACGAGGGCGACGGCCACCAGCAGGATGCCGATGGCCAGCGAGCCGGCGGCGTCCCACCGCGGGTTGTGGGTGACCTCGGAGAGCACGACGCCGCCGAGGGCGAGGAAGAGGCCGACTTCGGCGGCGGTGTCCTCGAGCAGGACGACCGGCAGTTCGGGGGACTTCGCGTGGCGGATGAAGGCCCACCACGACGTCGAACGCGCCTTGACGTGATTGGCCTCCTTGACGGCCGTCATCAGCGAGAACGTCTCGAGGGCGATGGCGAACACCAGGATGCCGATCGCCACCGGGAGGTTCTCGGTCTCGTGCGGATGGCGGATCTTCGACACGCCCTCGTAGATGGCGAACATGCCGCCGAGGCTGAACAGCACGAGGGCGACGACGAACGACCAGAAGTAGCGCTCCCGGCCGAAGCCGAACGGGTGGCGTGCCGTCGCCCTGGCCTGCGCCCGTTTGGACCCGAGCATCAGCAGGGCCTGGTTCCCCGTGTCGGCGAACGAGTGGAACGACTCGGCGAGCAGGCCGGCCGATCGGGTGATCAGGAACCCGATGAACTTGGCCACGGCGATTCCGAGATTGGCGACGAACGCGGCGATGATCGCCTTGCGGCTACCTTCCTGCATCGGTCAGAGACCGCCCAGGGCGAGCCACTGGGTGGCGGCCGCCGGGTCGCCGGCGATGTCGACGGCCCCATCGGCGACGGGGCGACCCCACAGACGCAGGAGCAGATCCTCGGCCCGACCGCGCAACGCTGCGTCACCCTTGGCGTGCTGCCTGGCCAGCTGGAGCGAGGCGTCGTCGCCGACCGACACGAGCCACTCACCGGCGGTGTCCAGGCAATGGACGTGCACGCTCGTCGTCGGCAGTGCGATCGACGAACCGGCCTGCCCCGAGCGCTGGATCAGCCGGGGGAGCATGATCTCGAAGTACTCGTCGATCCCGTCGGCGGCCAGGGCCGGGTCGATCGGGGTGACGTCGCCACCCCCGACGCCGGCCACCGCATGTTCGGCATCCCAACGGTGGACCGTCGTCTCCTGCGCCTGCCGGCGGGGCCACACCCGGTTGACCCGCTCGGTCGGGAAGACGTGCCACGTCGGCGCGTCGGGGTCGAGGCCCTCGAGCACGGCGCTCAGGCCGGTGGCCGCCTCGAGGTACCAGTCGGCGTAGCCGTCGTCGGCCGGTGGCGTCGGGGCCGAGAAGTCGACGCGGGCCCCGGTCGCCGCCGCCTGGGTGGCCCACAGGTGGACCGCCACCAGGTGTTCGACCAACCGGCGCAGGTCCCATCCCGGGCAGGCGGCGACCGGAGCGTCGAGCGGGCCGCGACGGACGGCGTCGGCGAACAGGCGGGACTGGCGGCGCAGGTGGGCGACGTTGGCCGCCGGATCGAGCCTGGCGGCCGGCGTCGGGGTGTGTTGGTGTGCCATGTCACGAAGGTAGCGCCACCAGATAGCGTTCGCCGTGTGAGTCCGCTCGAAGCACTTGCCCAGGACCCGGCCCAGCTACGTAGTGAGCCGATCATCGAGATCACTCCCGAGGCGTTGGGGAAGCTCGTCGAGCTGCGCGCCGACGAACCCGAGGCCGAACGCATGGGCCTGCGGCTCGAGGTCATCTCGGCGGCCGGTCAGGACTTCCGCTACGACCTGTCGTTCGACGTCGTGACCAAGGCGGCGTTCACCGACGAGGTCCGCACCCACGGCGTGCTCAAGGTGATCATCCCGGCCAAGGACCTCGACAGCCTGCGGGGCGCCACGCTCGACTACGCCGACGCCACCGGGCTGATCCTGCGCAACCCCAACAAGCCCGCCGCCGTCCGCCCCGAGGGTCTGATCGATGGCGACGACGTCTCGGCCGAGATCGAGACGATCATCTCCACCGAGGTCAACCCGGCGTTGGCCGCCCACGGCGGCTTCGTCAGCTACGTCGGTCACGACGGCGAGGGCACGGCCTACATGACCATGGGCGGCGGCTGCCACGGCTGCTCGATGAGCCGGATGACGATGCTCGAAGGCGTGCAGACGACGATCGTCGACCAGGTCGACGGCATCGTGCGCGTCGCCGACATCACCGACCACACCACCGGCGACAACCCGTTCTACTCCTGAACCGGCCGGGAGCTCTCGCAGGCGGTTGCTCTCCGCCCGCCCGGAGAGCACGGCGCCGAGCGCGGCGCGTAGCGTGGGACCGATGACGGACCACCCGCCGCCCTCGATCGCCCAGCTCTACCGCGCCGCGCAAGCGAGCTGTTCGGTGCTGTTGCGCAGCCTCACCGCCGCCGACCTCGCCCGGCCGGTCCCGGCGCTGCCCGGATGGACGGTGCGCGACACGGTGTCGCACCTCGTCGGCGTCACCGACGACGCGATCAACGGCCGGATGGAGGGCGCCCCGGGCGAGGCGTGGACCGCCGCCCAGCTCGCCCGTTGGCACGACGCCGGCGTCGTCGATCTCCTCGACCAGTGGGACGCCCAGGCCGCCGCCTTCGCCGATGCCATCGAAGCCATCGGCGAGAGCCGCCCGCCGATCGACTGCCATGCCCACGAGCAGGACATCCGCGCAGCGCTCGGTCGCCCGGGCAACCGCGACCACGCCGTCATCGATGTCGCCTCGGCGGCGATGATCGCCGGAGTCCGAGCGGGCCGGCCGCTCGTCGTCGAACTGCAGGACGGGACCGTGCGCAGGGGCGGGGCGAGGGACACCGGCGTCGACGCCGCCCCGTGCGAGCCGCTCGTGCTGCGCGGGGTGACGGCGTTCGAGATCTTCCGGTCGCGCCTCGGGCGCCGCAGCCGGGCCCAGGTCGAGGCCTACGACTGGAGCGACGACCCCGCCGACGTGCTCGCCGGCTGGTTCGTCTTCGGGCCGGCGGCGACCGCGGTCATCGAATAGGCCGCAGCGGAGCGGCGTACATTGCCCGGATGCAGCGGCGCATCTACCTCGACGGCAACTCGCTCGGCCCTCCGAGCGACGACATGGGTCGCCGCCTCGCCGAGTTCGTCGACGAGCAGTGGCGCGCCGACCTGATCGGCGGGTGGACCGACGACGGCTGGTGGGATCTGCCGGTCACGGTGGGGGACCGGATCGCCCGGCTGCTGGGTGCCGCCCCCGGCCAGGTCGTCGTCGCCGACACCACCACGGTCCTGCTGCACAAGGCGCTCGTCGCCGCATTGGCGCTGCGGCCCGGCCGCCCGTGGATCGTCACCCACACCGGCAACTTCCCGACCGATCGGCACGTGCTCGACGGCGTGGCCGCCCGGTACGGTGCCCGGATCGAGGCGGTCCCCGCCGGCGAGATGACGTCCGCGGTGTGCGCGGGTACGGCGCTCGTCTACGCCACCCATGTCGACTTCCGCAGCGCCGAACGGCTCGATCTGGCAACGCTCGCCGCGGCCGCCCATGACCACGGCGCCGTCGTGGTCATCGACCTGTCCCACTCGGTCGGCGCGATGGATCTGCACCTCGATGGCGACGGCATCGACCTCGCCGTGGGCTGCACCTACAAGTACCTCAACGGGGGGCCCGGGTCGCCGGCCTTCCTGTACGCCGCCGGGCGGCACCACGAGCAGCTCGTCAACGGTGTCCCGGGATGGACGGGCGACGCCGACCCGTTCGCCATGGCCGAGCTCCACCGCCCGGCCCTCGGCATCCGCCGGATGCTCAGCGGCACACCGCCGGTGATCGCCCTCCACGCTCTCGGGATCGCCCTGGACCGTTTCGAGGGGGTTGATCCGGCCGATCTTCGGCGGCACAGCGTGGCGCTCACCGAACGATTCATCGAGCTCACCGACCGGCGACTCGCCCGCTTCGGCCTGGTGGTCGCCAGCCCGCGCCGGTCCGACCGGCGTGGCAGCCACGTCTCATTGGCCCATCCCTCGGCCCGGGCGATCGTCGAGGCGGCGATCGCCGCCGGGGTGATCGGTGACTTCCGCGAGCCGAACCTGTGCCGCTTCGGCTTCGCCCCCCTCCACCTGACGATCGGCGACGTCGACGAGGCCGTCGACCGCCTCGTTTCGGTGATGGAGACGCTGGCCGGACCGTGAGGGTGCCCGGCCGATCCCGAGCCGCGCTCAGTTCACCCAGCCGACCACCTCGGCGGCGATGTGCACCGAACCGAAGGCGTTGAACATCTGGACGGTGCCGCCCGGCCCGACCGGGGCGAGCACGAGGTTCGACCGGCGGTCGCCGGTTCCCCAGTTGAGGTTGGAGGTCTCCGGTCGGGCACCTCCCGGCCAGACGGTGAGGTAGCTCCACGCATCGCCGTCGATCACCGTCGTGTTGAGGAACACGGCCTTGGCGCCGGCGGGCGCCGCCCCGCCGCCGGTGACCGTCACGGCCCGCGTCTCGCCGGGCCCGAAGGCCGCGCCGCCCAACCCGCGTTGGGTGTCGATCACCCGCGCCGCGCCGATCGGCGTGACGAGCCCGCCCACGGCCCCGGTCGCCGTGTAGTAGCCCACGACATCGACGAGCATGTGGTGGGTGCCCCGCTCGTTGAACAGCGACCAGCCGCCGGAGACACCCGGCGGCACGGTGGCCAGGTTCGGGCGCACCGACCCCGGGGCGACGTTGAGCACCGAGGTCTCCTGGCGGGGGGTGCCCGCCGGCCACACCGTCACGAAGGTCTGGGAGTCCGGCCCGACACCGGTGACCGTGGCGACCACGGCGCTCACGCCGGCCGGAATCCCGGGCCGCCCGGACACCTTGAGCTCGCGGGTGGTGCCGGTGGTGAACGGCGTGGCGGGCCCGCCGATGCCGTTGCGGGTGTCGAGGAACCGCTCCGGCGCCTGGGCGACCAGTCGGCTGCCGGTCTGGCCCGGCTGGCCCTCGTCGTACCAGCCGAGCACGTCGACCACCAGGTGGGCGTCGCCGTAGGAGACGTTGTCGACCCGCACCCGGCCGCCGACCCCCACCTTGGCGATCACGAGGTTGGGGCTGTCCTCGCCGGCCCGCCAGTAGACCTGGGTGCTCGACGGCGAAACGCCGAACGACGACTGGTCGTCGAACGGGTCGGTACGCGCCGGCTTGGGGAACAGCTTGAGGCTCCCGCCCGTCTGGCCGCCCGTGACCGTGACGTTGAGCAGCACCGCCCCGACGCCCAGCCGCGGCACGCCACCCACGCCGGCGACCACGAACTGGTGGTTCTCGAAGCTCTCGGCGCGCGTCGTGGGGTCGGGATCGCTGTTGCGCCCGTCGCCCGGGTGGACGGCCCCGGCGATCCCCAGGGCCTTGCGGGTGTCGACGGTCCGTGTCGGCGGCAACGGGTGGAAGGCGCCGGGCGCATCGGCGACGGCACCGGTGAACCTGCAGTTGTCGATGCCGAAGCACGGCACGTCGAGGTCGATCTCGGTCGGCGTGTCGCCGCTGACGTCGACGAACCCGACCGCCTCCGTCCCGGTCGCCGAATCGGCGATGAAGGCGAGGTAGCTGCCGTTCCACAGCGGCCCGCTGACCAGCCGATCGCCGCGGCTCACACCCGACGAGAAGGCGTCGATCGCGTAGCCCGTCGAGGACAGCGGTTGGCCGGTGATCTGGAAGATGTCGAGGTGCAACCGGCCCTCGCCGACGGGTGTCCGGGAGAGGATCCGGGCCGTGAAGTGGCCCGTGTCGGGTTGGCCGGCGACGGGGAAGCGAAGCTGTCCGATGTTCTGCGACGACGGCGAGGGCGAGATCCGCACGGCGATCGCGCCGTCGTCGAGGGCGGCGTCGTAGGGCTTGGTGGGAGAGTGGGAGTACGCCTCCATCCGGATCTGGTTGGCCGTGCACGCCGAGTTGATCCGCACCGGGTTGGGCATGATCGGGTTGCGCGGGTCGAGGGCGGTCGGGTACTCGAAGTACTGGCTGTAGTTGCTTCCGGCGGAGCCCGAGCGGCAGACGGAGTCCCAGCCGATGCCGTAGTTGCCGGCCGGGAATCCCCAGGTGATCGACATCGACGTGGCCGCGTGGGCCGCCGGAGCGGGCAGCACGACGGCGCCCCCCGCCCCCGCGGCGAGGAGCACGGCGGCCAGCGATCGGAGCGTTCGAGAGCGTGTCGGACCCATGCTGTAGACCTCCGGCGCCCGCGGGGTGAGCCGCTGACGATACCGGACGACGCCGGATCGGGGGCTGCGGGCGCCCGCCCGGGCAGTCAGCGGCCGAGGAGCCGGGTGACGACGTGGTCGTGGAGCAGACCGTTGGACGACACCGCCGAGTCGGACTCGTAGGTGCGCTCCCCCAGGCGGTCGGTGAACCTGCCGCCGGCCTCCTCGACGATGATCTGCACGGCGGCGAGGTCGTAGGGCTGGACACCGATGGCGTCGACGGCCACGTCGACCGCACCCTCGGCGACGAGCATGTGCTGCCAGAAGTCCCCGAATCCGCGCGCCCGGTACGAGGCCTGCTGGAGGGCGACCAGTTCACCGGTCAGCCCGACGTGGTCCCAGCCGGCGCTGAACGTCACGCACACCTGGGCGTCGGCCAGGTCGTCGACCTCCGAGACGTGGAGCCGGACGGGCGCCGGGACCTCGATCGAGGGATGCAGGGGGGTGACGAACGCGCCAGCGATCGCGCGCCGCCCACCACCGCCGGGCGAGGGCCGGGGCCGACACGACACCGACGACGACCTCGCCGCCACAGGTCAGGGCGATCAGCGTGGCCCAGACGGGGATGCCGCGCACGAAGTTGGAGGTGCCGTCGATCGGATCGACGACCCACTGCCATGCCGAACCACGGTCCCCGGTCCTGCCGTGCTCCTCGCCGTAGAGCCCGTGCTCGGGGCGGGCTTCGGCGAGGTGCACCGAGATCGCCGTCTCCGCCCCCCGGTCGGCCTCGGTGACCTCGCTGCGATCGGCCTTGCGGTCGATCGTGAACGCCCGCGCCTCGTAGCGGTGGAGGGTCTGGGCGTCGGCCAGATCGGCCAGGTCGAGGGCCAGCCTCAGCTCGGCGTCGAGGTCGGTTCCCTGGGGGAGCCTCATCGGGCGGGGATCGGGCGGCCGACGACACGGCGGACACCCTCGGCGATGCCGTCGGCGTCGAGGCCGTGGACGGCCAGGATGCGGTCGGCCTTGCCGTGGGGGACGAAGCGGGTGGGGAGCCCGAGCACCTCGACCATCGGCCGGGCGCCGGGCAGGTGGGCGAGCGAGTCCTCGATCGTCATCCCGATGCCGCCGTCGCGGATGCCGTCCTCGACGGTGAGCACGTGGGTGTGGCGGGCGGCGTCGGCGAGCATCTCGGTGTCGAGGGGGGCGCAGCACCGCACGTCCCAGACGGTCACCTCGTGTCCCTCGGCGGCGAGCACCGCGGCGGCCTTCTCGGCGAACGAGACGAGCTTGCCGATGGCCAGGATGCACACCCGGCCGCCCGTCGACTCGGCGGCGCTGCGCAGCTTGCGGGCCCGAAGCCCCTGGCCCACCTCGTCCTCGGGAACCTGATGGGCCTGGCCGCGGGCATAGCGGATGGCGACCGGACCGTCGTCGGCGAGTGAGACGGCGTCGTGGAGCATCTGCTGGAGCTCCTGGGCCGACGACGGGGCGAGCACGCGCATCCCCGGCACCTTCGAGAGCAGGGCCATGTCGTACACGCCGTGATGGCTGGAGCCGTCGTCGCCGGTGACGCCGGCCCGGTCGAGGCAGAACACGACCGGCAACCGGTGGAGCGCCACGTCGTAGACCACCTGGTCCCACGCCCTCGACATGAACGTGGAGTAGATCGCCACGATCGGGCGCAGCCCTCCCATCGCCATGCCCGCCGCACCGGTGACGGCGTGCTGTTCGGCGATGCCGACGTCGAAGAACCGTTCGGGGAAGCGGGCCTGGAAGGGGAGCAGCCCGGTCGGTCCGGGCATCGCCGCGGTGATCGCCACGATCCGCTCGTCCTGCTCGGCCTCCTTGATGATCGCGTCGGCGAAGGCCTGGGTGTAACCGGTCGGCACCGCCTTGGGCGGCCCGACGGCCGGGTCGAACACCGGCGCGTCATGGAGGTTCTTCTCGTCGTCGTCCTCCGCCGGTGGGTAGCCACGACCCTTCTGGGTGAGGGCGTGCACGACGATCGGGCCCTCGGAGGACAGCTCGATGGCGTTGCGCAGGGCGTGTTCGAGCTCCTCGATGTCGTGACCGTCGATCGGCCCGACGTACTTCACGCCGAGGGCTTCGAAGAACGACGGCGGTTGCAGGAACTCGCGCACCGCCGCCTTGAACGCCTCCATCCCCCGCTCGGCCTGGTGGCCGACCACCGGCAGGTCGCGCAGGAACCCCTCGATGCGTCGTTGGCGGCGGACGTAGACGGGGTTCATCCGGATGTTGGCAAAGCCGTGGGAGAGCCGGTCGGCCAACCGGTCGGCAGCCGCCGTCTTGTTGTCGGTGAGGTTGGAGATCGTCGGCGCGTACGACCGGCCGTTGTCGTTGAGCACGATGATCACCCGTTGACGGGAGTGCCCGATGTTGTTCAGCGCCTCGTACGCCATGCCGCCGGTCAGCGAACCGTCGCCGATGACGGCGACGATGTGACGCCGGGGACCGGTGCCACGGTCGCGCGCCACGGCCATGCCGTAGGCGTACGAGAGGATCGTCGACGCGTGGCTGTTCTCGACGAAGTCGTGCTCGCTCTCCTCCCGGCTCGGGTAGCCCGACAGGCCACCCGCCTGGCGGAGGCGCTCGAAGCCGGTGGCTCTCCCGGTGACGATCTTGTGGACGTAGGCCTGGTGCCCGGTGTCCCACAGGATGGCGTCGGTCGGCGAGTCGAAGACCCGGTGGAGTGCCAGGGTGAGTTCGACCACGCCCAGGTTCGAGCCGAGGTGGCCGGCGTTCTCGGAGACGGCCTGCACGATGAAGTCGCGGATCTCGCCGGCGAGCTCGTCCAGCTCCCGACGGGAGAGTCCCCGCAGGTCGGCGGGACGGCGAATCGACTCCAGGACCATCATCGCCACGCTACCGGTGGGTGGGCCGGTGGATTCAGTCCCACCGCGTCGTCGGCAACGAAACCTCCACCGGCCCCCGTTCACGCTGCAGCGGGCGTCGTCGACCCGTCGAAGTGGTCGCCGGCGACCGAGCGCAGGCCGGCCACGACGCGCCGGCGCCGGTTGCGCACGGAGCGCTCGCACATGGCGAAGCTCCGGGCGAGGTCGAGCGTCGACGAACCCGACACCCACTCGGCAGCGAAGCGCAGATCGTCGGCGTCCATCCCTGCTGCCTTGGCGTCACGGAGCAGCTCGATCACCACGGTGAGGGGCTCGGCCTCCTCGATCCGGGCGGGTTCGGCGCTGATCGGCCCATCGGACATCGGGATCTCGTCGGCGGAGCGCAGGCGGTGATCGCGCACGAAGGCGTGGTACTCGACGTCGCGCACGATGCCGGCGGCCACGTGACGCGGGCGGCGATCGATCGGGTACGTGCGAACGACGATCCAGGCGTGGGAGACGAGGTCGGCGAAGGCGACCCGGCGACTGGTCGAGTAGCGACGGGCCCGGCGGGTGGCGACAGCGACGAGCGCGGGCAGCACCCGGTGGAACACGACCCGGGCGGCCAGTTCGTCGTGGGCGGCGAGCCCGACGACGGTGGCGAGGCGGGCGTCGGCGTCGTCGTCGGTGGGATTGCCGAACAGGCCCAAGACGTGGAGCAGATCGTCGAGACGGGCGTCCGGGCCGTGGGCGTAGCCGTCGATCGGCCATTCCGCGACCCGCCGATGGATGGTGGGGCGACGGTCGAGACGGCGCCACTCGGCCAGGAAGGGCTCGGCCAGGGGTGACCAGAACGTCGGGCGAGCGGGGTCGCCGTGGGTGACGAGCGGCGATCGGGGAGGGGAGAGGTGGTGGGGGAGGTCGGCGGTCTGCATGGAGCACAGCGTCCGGGTGGTGCTCACCGGGATGCTCACCGGAGGGCTCTCCCGACGGCGCTGGGTGCTCAAGATCCGCTCAAGATTGCCTGGTGAAGCCCCTGCGGTGCCGTCGTCGGCGCTTCCAAGCCCACCTGGGCGCATGCGTCCGAGATCACTTCCCCCGCTCCAACTCGTCTTCCGTTCCGTCGGACGGCCCGAGATCGTCACGACCGTCACCGGCCTGACCGACACCGACCGGGTCGGCGATCTGGTGCTCGCCGTCGGTCTTCAGGTGGGCGAAGCGGTGCTGGTCGACGGTGCCCGGGTCCCGACCGGCCGTCGGCTGGTCACGTCGCCCGTACGTCGCGGTTCGCTGATCGAGGACGAACCGCAGGCTCGGGTCGAGCCGGTACCGGGCGGTCCCGGTGTCACGGTCGAGTGGTGCGCCGGTCCCGACAGCGGTCGGCGCGTGCGCCTGGGACCGGGGCGCCATCTGCTCGGTCGGCGCCCGGGGCTGGCGCTGGTCGCCTCCGACCCCCGGCTGTCCACCCACCACGGGCTCGTCGTCGTCGAGCGGGAAGGGGAGATGACGTATCAGGATCTCCACGGAGCAACCTCGGCGGTCGACCACCGGCTGGTCGCCGAACCGGTCGTGCTCCGCCCCGGCGGGCACCTGCGCGTGGGAACCGGGCTGCTGCGGATGCTGGCCGGCGATGCCACGGCGGACCTGCACGACCCCGCCGGCCGATGCCCGGGCGTCCGCCCGCCGGGACGACACTTGAACGCCTGGACGGACCCGCTCGCCCGGCCGCCTCGACGGGTGCCCCCGGCCGGGAGCTCGCCAGTGACCGTTCCCGAGCCGCTCGCCGCCTCGGCTGGCGACACGGCTGGAGCGGGGGTGACGACGCTGGTGACCGCGGCGTTGTCGACCCTCGGCGCCCTCGTGATGATGCTGGTGGTCGGTCGGGGGGTGATGGCGATCATGGCGCTCGTCGGCGCGGCCACCGCGTTCGGGGCGTGGCTGGTGCAGTCCGTGCGCGTCCGCCGGGCGCGCCGGTCCGAGGAACGCCGACGCTCGCTGCGACTCGCCGAGATCCGCGCCGCGCTCGAATCGGCACGCACGGTCGAAGCCGCCCGGTTGGCCGGGCTGGAGGGTCTCGCCGGTTCTGCCGTCGCCGCGTCGAGCGGGATCGGTCTGTGGGAGCGACGGCTCGCCCACCCCGACGCCCTCGAGGTGGTCGTCGGGTTCGGCGACCGGCGCTGGCAGCCGGTGGTCGTCGGACGCGGCACTGGCCACCGCCTCGACGACGATGCGGACGTCGCCGTCATCGTCGAGGCGTTGGCCTCCCTCGACCACGTCGCCGCCACCGGCCGTCTGCGCACGGGTGGGGCGCTCGGGATCGTCGGGCCGCCGGAGCTGCGTGCCGCGTTGGCCCGCAGCGTCCTGATCCAACTGGCCACGAACCACGGACCGGCCGATGTGCGGATCGCCATCGTCACCGGACCCGGAGATCGGACGTCCTGGGAGTGGACGTCGTGGTTGGCCCACGTGGTTGGGCCCGAATCCTCACCGGTGTGCGGTGAACTGCGCACGGTCGAGGAGTGGGCGGCGGGCCTGTTGGCCGCCTCCGGTTCGCCCGGCGCGACGTCGGCGGCGAGCCGGGCGGCGAACGCCGACTCCCGGTACCGCCCGGTGGAACGCATGAACGTCGTCGTCGTCGACGACCCCGGGGCGTTGGCGATCCGCACGTCGGCGCTGCGTCGGTTGCTCCTGGCACCCCACTGCCCGGCCACGTTCGTCGTGCTCGCCCCAACTCTGGGCGAACTCCCGTCGGTGTGCGGCGAGGCGATCGAGATCACCGACGACGCCACCGCCGTCCACCATCGCTGGCTCGCCGAGGCGGGTGAGACCCGCTCGGGCGTGGGCATCCCCGGCGAGCGGTTCAGGATCGCCGGGGCGACGGTCGGCTTCGCCGACGAGGTGGCCCGCCGGACCGCCCGGTTCGACGATCCCGAGCGGCTCGACCCGCTGGGCTCGTTGCCGGCCGAGGTCGACCTCGACGAGCTGCTCGGCGAACGGATCGCCACGCCGTCGGCGATCGCCGCCGGCTGGCGGGCGGCCGGCGCCGATCCCCCGCCGCGGGCGCTGATCGGCGTCGCCGGCGACGGAGCGGTGGAGATCGACCTGTGTCGCGACGGTCCCCACGCCCTGATCGGGGGCACCACCGGCGCCGGCAAGAGCGAGCTGCTGCGCACGCTGGTGGCGGCGATGGCCGTCGACAGCCCGCCGGAGCTGCTCTCGTTCGTCCTCATCGACTACAAGGGCGGCGCCGCCTTCGACGCCTGCGCCCGGTTGCCCCACGTCGTGGGCATCGTCACCGATCTGGACGACCGCCTCGCCGCGCGCGTGCTCGTCTCGCTCGACGCCGAGCTCCGCCGTCGCGAGCATCTGCTGCGCGCCGGCGGCGCCGCCGACCTGACCACCTACCGGACGTCGGCGAACCGCGAGCCGATGCCCCGACTCGTGGTCGTGGTCGACGAGTTCGCCGCCCTCGCCGCCGAGCAACCGGAGTTCCTCGGCGCGCTGGTCTCGGTCGCCCAGCGCGGCCGGAGCCTGGGTCTCCACCTGGTGCTCGCCACCCAGCGACCCCACGGCGTGATCGGCGACGACATCCGCGCCAACACCAACCTGCGCATCGCCCTGCGTGTGCAGGACCGGGCCGACTCGCTCGACGTCGTCGGCGATCCCCTCGCCGCCCAGCTGTCGCGCTCGCGGCCCGGAAGCGCCGTGTTGCGGCTCGACGCCGACGAGCTGACCGTGTTCCAGACGGCGCGTTGCACCGGCCCCGTCCCTTCGGGCGGGGGAACCACCGCTTCCGGTGCGCTCGACGTCCTCGTCGAGCGGTTCGTGCGAGCGGCGGCACTCGTCGGCGGCGAGGGGCCGACACGGCCCTGGCTCGATCCGCTCGGCCACAGCATCGAGGCGTACGGCCCCGATCAGCCCCCCGAGACCGTCGGTGTCGTCGACGTACCCGAACTGCAGTCACGCGAGCCGTTGGTGTGGAAGCGGGGGCTCGGGCACCTGTTGATCGCCGGATCGCTGGGATCGGGCACGACGACAGCCCTGGCAACCGTGGCGATGGCGCTCGCCGAGGCCAACCACCCGGCTGACCTGCACTTCTACGCCCTCGACGCAGCCGGCAGCGGTGGCCTCGACCACCTCGCCGATCTGCCGCACTGCGCCGGTGTCGTCGGCGGAGCCGACGTCGAGCGGTGCAGCCGGTTGCTGCGCCGGCTCGCCACCGAGATCGTCCGCCGGCGGGCGGCGGCGACCGAGACCGGCAGGCCGGCGATCGTGCTCGCCATCGACGGGTTGGCCACGCTGCGCGCCTCGCTCGACACCTCCGCCGGCCTGGCCGACGCCGAGCGGCTGTCGACGATCCTCCACGACGGTCCCCGCGTCGGTGTCGTGACGATGGCCGCCACCGACCGCCCGGGTGACGTGCCGGCAGCCGTCGTCGCCCGGGCGGGTGCACGCTGGATGTTCGGTCTGGTCGACCCGATGGAGGCGGCGGTATGGGGGATCTCGCCCCGAGCCGCGGTACCTCACGGCCGACCCGGGCGGTGCGTGCGGGTGGAGACGGGCCACGAGGCGCAGATCCTCCTCGACCCCCGTCCGGCGGCGCAGGCCGTCCAGACGATCGTCGAGCGCCATCGGGGCAGGGTGGTGGGCCCGAACCCACTCGGCTCGCTCCCGGCCACGATCACCGTCGGAGATCTGACGCAGCACTCTCACCGTGAACTGGACATCGATGGTTCCGGCGCGCTGGTCCTGTCCCTCGGCCTCGGTGTCGACACCCTGGAGCCGGTGGACGTCACCCTCCATCGGGGCGAACACCTCCTCGTCGCCGGTCCGGCCCGGTCCGGCCGCTCGACCACCCTCGGCGCGATCATCGAGGTGTGGCGAGTGCAGCGGCCGTCGGGATGGATCGGCGTCGTGCGGCCCCGCGCCTCGGGCGGTGGCGCCGGCATTGCCGCGGAGATCGCCGCCGAGATCCCCGTCGACCTCGTGGGCGGGCTCGCCGAGGTCGTCGGGGAGGCGGCCGGGCTCGGTGCACGCCCCGGGTTGATCGTCATCGACGACGCCGAGTCAGTCGACGACGACGGCGCGCTGGCCGCCCTCCTCGCCGGACCCTGCGGCATGCTCCACGTCGTGGCCGCCGGGCGGCCCGAGGCGTTGCGGTCCGCCTACGGCCACTGGACGGCCGTGATCCGCCGGTCGCGCAAGGGGGTGCTCCTCGGGTCGCTGCACGATGTCGACGCCGACATCCTCGGAGCGACGCTGCCCCGTCACCGTCCGGCCCGTCCACCCGGCGGCCGCGGCTACGTCGTGGCCGACGGACAGATCCATGCCGCGCTGCTCGCCCTGCCGAGCACGACCCGGATGCGTCGCGCCGCCTGAGCCGCCCGCCGCGGATCGCCGACCCTCAGAAGATGGCGATGAGCAGGAACAACGCCAGGCATCCGGCGACCAGCGCCGTGCCGGCGCCGATGACGACCAGCATGGCCGGGGAGGTGAGCATCGCCCGCACGGCGGCGGCCAGATCGCCGAAGACCTGGCGATGCTCCCTGACCACGGCACGGATCCCGAACGCCCCCTTGGCCAGGCGGGCCAACCCGGCCCGGCCGTCGCCGGTTCCCCGCCCGACGTCGTCGCCGAGGAACGAACGCAGGCCGCCGGCGATGTCCGGGTTGCGCAACGCCGACACGATCTCGGTCTCGAGCCCCGCGACGCTGTCGCGGACCGTCCGGGCCCGGCGGAGCAACAACCAGGCGGCGACGGCGGGAATGCACAACGCCGCCAGTACGACGAGGGACGGACCGACACCCCACCACGACGACCGACGAAAGGCGATCAGGGCGACGATCCAGGTGATCAGTGCCAACGCGATCGTCCCGACGGCGGCCCGGCGAGCCCAACGCTCGAGTCGGCCGAAGACCCGGTCGGTGAGCCGGGCGATCCGGGCGGCGACATCGGCGTCGGCCGCCGCGCCACCTCGGGCAGCACCGTCGGGACCGTCGCCCGCACCAGGGGCCGGGGGCGAGCCGGGTCGCCAAGGTCCGGGGGTCACGCCCGTACCGTAGCGGCCCACCATCCCCGAGCAGGGCAGATGGTCGTGGGGACCGGCGGGATCGGTAGCGTCGTCGTCATGGCCCGCGCCCGCTCCGAGACGATCCTGGTGACGCGGGTGACGCCCGATGCCCGTCGCCGGCGGCCCGACGAGGTGATCGTCGAGGAGCCGATGGAGATCCAGCTCGACGGCACGATCGTGTCGACGACGATGCGCACACCCGGTCACGACTACGAGCTGGCCGTCGGCTTCTGCTTCACCGAGGGCCTGCTCGGTGGGGCCGGCGTGACGGGCGTGAGGTACTGCGCGACGGGTTCGGCGGTGGAGAGCGAGTTCAACGTCGTGACGGTCGAGACCGGTGGCCGGGCCCCGGTCGCCGTACCGCGGCTGGGAACCACGTCGTCGAGTTGCGGCCTCTGCGGGTCGGCCAGCCTGGAGGCCCTCACCGATCGCCTCCGCCCACTGCCCGACGGCCTGGTCCGGGCGCCGATCGAGGTGTTCGCCCGCATCGCCGAACTTGCCGTCGACGGTCAGGGGCTGTTCGCCTCGACCGGGGCGGTCCACGCCGCCGCCGCCTTCGACCACGAGGGTGCCCCATCGATCATCCGTGAGGACGTCGGGCGGCACAACGCCGTCGACAAGGTGGTCGGGCGGCTGCTGCTCGACGGCCGGCTGCCCGCCCACGAGCTCGGTCTGTTCGTTTCGGGTCGGGCCAGCTTCGAGATCGTGCAGAAGGCGTGGGCGGCCGGGTTTTCGACGATCGTGGCGGTGAGCGCACCGACCGCTCTGGCCGTGCGCACGGCCCGTCAGGCGGGGATGCTGCTCGCCGGCTTCATCCGTGACGACGGGCTCAACGTCTACGCCCCGGCCCGGCTGTAACGCGCCAGCCCGCCTGCGTCGATCGGAAATCGGCGTGCTGATGCATCCGCAGTGGGCCCCGGCGCCGATAATGGGGGCATGGCTCGTGCCCGAACTGCCGTCGGCTCCATCGTGGTGGTGCTCGCCCTCGTCGGTTGCGGCCAGGGCAAGACCCGGGTCGTGTCCGATGCCGCCGAGAAGACCTTCTTCCAGGTGCCTCGCTCGTGGACGAGCTTCACGATGCCCACCGGCGTCGCCGACCGGCTGCAGCCCCTGTACCAGGAGGATGTCAGCACCGTGTGGGACGTCGTGTTCGACTCGGCGGCCGAGCCCGACCCCGGGCGGGCTGCGCTGCTCGACGATCTCGACGTCGCCGAGCTCGACCAGCCGGTCGGGCGGGCGATGGTCTACGAGGTCACGGGCAGCTTTGCGCAGAGGCTGTCGCTGTCGAGTGCCCGCGAGTCGGTCATCGGCGCCGATCCGCTGTTCATCGGCGACGATCTGGCCGACCTGTGGGAGATCGTCGACTACGAGCCGGCCAAGGGTGACCGTCTCGAGGGCAGCCGCGTCGTGTTCAACTTCCGGCGCAGCGTCAACGAGCCGTGGCAGACCTATGACGTCACCACGCTGTTCGACCAGTCGGCGAGCCGCATGTACGTGCTGCGAGTGGCGTGCTCGGCCAAGTGCTTCGATGCCAACAAGAACCGAATCTTCGATGTGACGACGTCATGGACGGTGAACCGATGACCTTGCCCCCGCCCCCGCCCCCGCCCCCGCCGGCCGGCCCCCCGATGGGGGGAGCAGTCGCCACCCGGGTCCACGAGCCCGACGCCGACGATCGGGAGCCCCGCACCCGGCCCAGGATGATGTTCTTCGACCGGGCCAAGGTGACGATCGTGTTCGGCCTGTTCCTGCTGCTGATGGTGATGTACAAGCAGTCGCAGGTGCCGGTGCTGGGCTACGCAGAGGTCGTCCGCGATCAGCTGCGGGCCAAGTGGTGGATCGTCGGCCTGGTGGTCATCGAGTGGATCCGCCAGATCCACTACCTGATCAGCGAGCGCTCCGAGGGGTGGCACGGGTTCTGGCAGCGCAAGGTCTTCGGGGCCTGGGAGACCCGGATGTCGAAGCTCGACCCGTGGTTGCGCTACCGGCTGTCGCGCGTCGTGCGCGTCTCGATGTGGCTGACCATCCTCGGCTTCGTCTTCGCCTGGAAATGGGGCCTGTCGTGGGTGCAGGCCATCGCCCAGGCGCCGGGCCGGTTCTTCGACATCCTGTTCAAGCCGATGACCGGCGGGATGCCGATGGCCATGTACTTCCTGACGAGCGCGATCAGCATCGTGTTCTACATGCTGATCTTCTTCGGGATGTTCTTCGTCGGGGGCATCGACACCTACAAGCCCGGCGAGATCAAGACGCGTTTCCGTGACGTGTGGGGCCAGGACCCGGTGCTCGCCCGCGTCCAGGAGACCGTCGACTTCCTCGAACGCCCCGAGGAGATAGAGGCCAAGGGCGGTTACGTGCCCGGCGGGCTGCTGCTCTGGGGCCCGCCGGGCACGGGCAAGACCCTGATGGCCGAGGCGATCGCCGGGGAGACCGGCAAGCCCTACGTGTTCTGCGACCCCTCGGCGTTCATCCAGACGTTCATGGGTGTCGCCCCGATGAAGATCAAGTGGCTCTACCGCAAGCTGCGCAAGCTCGCCCTCAAGTACGGCGGTGTGGTGGTCTTCTTCGACGAGGCCGATGCGCTGGGCAACCGCGGCGGGCAGTCGTCGGGCCAGTTCGACGCCACGCAGTTCTCGGCCTGGCGGGCCGCCCAGCAGTGCAACGGACACGCATACGTCAGCGAGCACGCCGTCCAGGCGGTGTGGACCGAGCACGCCCGCGCCCTGTCGGCTACCCACGCCCAGGAACCCGGGCCCCGTCGCGGGATCCGCGGGATCATCATGGGCGGGATGGGTGGCGGGATGGGCGGCTCGGGGGCGCTGCAATCGCTGCTCACCGAGATGTCCGGGCTGAAGAAGCCGAAGGGCTTCCTCAGCCGACGCCTGCGTTCGTTCCTGGGGATCAGACCCAGGAGGCCGCCGAAGTACCGCATCCTCCACGTGATGGCGACCAACCGTCCCGATTCGCTCGACAGCGCGCTGTTGCGTCCCGGGCGGATCGACCGGATCTACAAGGTCGGCTATCCGCACCGGGAGGGCCGCAAACGGACGTTCGAGGGGTACTTCGCCAAGGTGCGCCACGAGCTCACCGACGCCCAGATCGAGAAGCTCTCGCTGATCACGCCGTACTACACCGGCGCCTCGGTGAAGAACATCGTCAACGAGTCGGTGATCGTCGCCCTACGCGATGGGCGTGACCTGGTCACCTGGCCCGACGTGTTGCGGGCCAAGCTGCTCAAGACCCACGGTGAGGCCGACGACTGGACGTACACCGATCTCGAGCGTCATCAGGTGGCCGTCCACGAGGCGTGCCATGCCGTGGCGATGTACGTCCTGCAGAAGATCCACACGATCGACGTCGCCACGATCGAGCGACGCGGCGGGGTCGGCGGCTTCGTCGCCCCGATCCCGCTCGAGGAACGCTTCGGCGAGTGGCGCTCCGAGATGGAGATCGACGTGATGACCTATCTCGCCTCGTTGGCCGGGGAACGCCACTTCTTCGGCGGCGACAACTCCAGCGGCGTCGGCGGCGATCTGCGCTCCTCGACGATGATCGTCATGCGGATGCAGTCGTTCTGGGGGATGGGCGAGACCGTCGCCTCTCGCGCGGTGACCATCCCGGAGATGACCGGGGCGAGCTCGCGGCCCTCCGATGGCGTCGACCGAGCGCTGCTCGACACGCTCCACGGAACGAGGATCGAGGCCAAGCTGCAGGATCTGCTCGCCCGGGTGTCGGGGTTGCTCGTCGACAACGCCTGGTTCGTCTACGCCGTCGCCCACGCCCTCGAGGAGCACCTGACGATCACCGGCGAGGACATCGACGCCATCTACTGCGGCACCCAGGGCCCGACGTTGGACGGTCGGATGTACCACACCGACGACTTCAAGGTCTCCTACGAGGCCTACCACCTGTCGGCGGTCGACGCCCACCAGACCCAGCACCGCAACCTGCGACCCCTCCCGGTCGCCTCGACCGGCGTGCCGGGCGGGGTGCGCCGCTTCGGGCCGCCGCACTGACCGGCCGGGTAGCCTGGACGCCGATGAGCGAACCCCTGTGCCCGGCCATCGGCTGGGGTGTGCTGCACCTGTTCTGCAAGCCGACCCCCGCCCTCGATCCCGAAGCCGTGATCGCCGCGGTCAAGGCGGCGCGTGACGGCGAACACCAGGTGGTCACGGCCTCGCTGCTCGGTCACAAGGCCGACATGGCCTTCCTGGCGATCGGGCCCGATCTCACCGTGCTCCGCCGGCTGCAGACGGCCCTGCAGGTCGCCGGCCTCGATGTCGTCGACTCCTACGTCTCGCTCACCGAGGTCTCCGAGTACGCCAAGTCGATGCCGGCCGAGATGCAGTCGCCCCGGCTCTACCCGCAGCTCCCGCCGCTGGGTAAGCGGGCGTTCTGCTTCTACCCGATGTCGAAGAAGCGCGACGGGCACGGGGCCAACTGGTTCACGCTGCCGTACGACGAACGCCGCGACATGATGCACGAACACGGGACGTCGGGGCGTACCTTCGCCGGGCGGATCACCCAACTCGTCACCGGCTCCACCGGCCTCGACGACTTCGAGTGGGGTGTCACCTTGTTCGGGGTCCATCCCGACGACCTGAAGGACGTCGTGTACACGATGCGCTTCGACCGGGCGTCGGCGCTGTACGGCGAGTTCGGCCGCTTCTACGTCGGCTACGTGGCCGACGTCGGCGAGCTCGTCGGCCGCTGACCGGGCCGGCCCCCCCGGAGCATCGGCCGCGCCCGGTCCGGCGGTTACGGATTGACCGTGATCCGCCCGGCGGGCACATCGCGTCCGGTGTCGTCGAACGTGAACCGCTCGAAGGTCGCCGAGGTCACATCTCCGGTCACGTCGAACTCGATCCGCCCGCTGGGACCGTCGAAGTCGACGTTGAAGCCCGAGGTCAGTTGTCCGGCGCATTCGGCGAAATCGGTGCAGCGCACCCCCTGGCCGCTGATCTCGATCATCGCCGCGGCCAGACCGAAGGCGTCGTCCGTTCCGACGGACACCGCCGCCAGCGCGGCGAGCACGACGCAATCGTGGGCGTAGGCGGCGTAGTTGGTCGGTCCGGTGGGATCACCGGCGACCATCGCCTCGAGGAAGGGCCCGGCGGGCGGCGACGCCAGCGGTGAGACGCCGCTGGTGCGGGCGAGCAGGCTGCGGGTGCTCGGCTTGGCCGACTCCGACAGCGTCGTCCGGCGAAGCGCATCGTTGACGAACACCGGCGTCAGCGGATCGGAGCGCTCGCCGACGGCGTCGAGGAGGCGGCTGCCGCTCGACGGTTCGCCGACGACCACCAGCATCTCGGGCTCGCCTGTCGCGGCCACCGCCACGGCCTGACTGAGATCCTCCGCGTCGGGGTCGTAGGCCGTGGCGCTGCTGAACCCGATGCCGCGAGCGGCCAGCTCGGTGGCGAGGTTCTGCTCGAAACCCTCGCCGAACTCGTCGTCCGGATACAGGATGCCCGCCGTGCGCCGTCCCGACCGGGAGATCAACTCGGCGAGGGCTTCGGCCTGGAGGGCGTCGGACGGGATGGTGCGCATGAAGCGGCCGCTGTCGGGAAAGTCGCTGAGGGCGATCGCCGTGGCCGTGGGCGAGCAGACCACCCGGTCGGCGTCGATCGCCTGGCGCAGGACGCCGAGGGCGATCGTCGACGAGGCCGGGCCGACGATCACGTCGGCGCCCGCGTCGACCAGTTCGCTGAGACCCAGGCTCGCCGTCGCCGCGTCGCTGCCCTCGTCCCGGCCGAGGAGATCGATACGCCTGCCGCGGACGCCGCCCGCGGCGTTGACCTCGCTGGCGGCGACCTGGGCGGCGGTTTCCAGCGCCTTGCCGAACTCGGCACCGGGCCCCGATCGGGGGAGGAGCAGCCCGATGCGCAGGACGCCGTCGTCGGGGACGGTGCTCGCCGGGGGCGTCGTGATCAGCCCGGGCCGCAACGTGGTCGAGGTCGGCGGGGCGTCGTCGCCGGAGCACCCGGCGACGAGGAGGACCACCACGCCCGAACGGGCGAGTGCCCCTGCGCCGCGCCCTGTTGCCCACCCGTGCATCCGCCGTGCAGTGTAGGAGGGTCGGCACCCGGGGCGGTGTCGTGGTGCGAAACTGGCTGGATGCCCGAAGCGTCGAACGACCACCCGCCCACCGAACTGCTGTACCTCGGCGATGCCTACCTCCGCTCGTTCGAGGCCGTGGTGCTGGTGGCCGAAGGCGACCGGGTGATCCTCGATCGGACGGCCTTCTACGTCACGGGTGGTGGCCAACCCCACGACACCGGGACGCTCGTGCACGCCCGGGGCGAGGGGCGTGTCGTCGGCGTCCGCAAGGAGCAGGGCGCGGTGTGGCACGAGCTGGTCGGCGACCTGCCGGCGGTCGGCGACCGGGTCGTCGGAACGATCGACTGGGAGCGCCGGCACGCGCTGATGCGCACCCATACGGCGATGCACGTGCTGTGCGGGGTGATCTGGAACGAGTTCCGGGTTCCCGTCACCGGCGGCAACATGGAACCGCTCGCCGCCCGGATGGACTTCGAGTTCGATCCCCTCCCGGAGGGCTTCGCCCGCACGATCGAGGACCGGGTCAACGCCGAACTGGCCGCCGACCGTCCGATCGCCGTCGACTTCCTCCCGCGGGGCGTCGCCGTCACCGACGAGGACCTGATCCGCACCAAGGTGAACATGATCCCCGAGACGGTCGCCGAGATCCGGGTGGTCGACATCGTCGGCCTCGATCGTCAGGCCGACGGCGGCACCCACGTGCGGTCGACGGGCGAGGTGGGTCACTTCCGGGTCGTCAAGACCGAGAGCAAGGGCAAGGGCAACAAGCGGCTGCGGATCGAACTGGACTGATCCGTCGGGCCGCACCGTCCGGGCGACGTTTAGGCGGACAGGCTCGCCACGTGCGACTCGAGGTGGAGGCGTTCGTTGGCGAGCGGCTCGATCCACCCGTGCACCGTGCAGCCCGCCGTCCCCGGCGAGGCGTTCAGTGCCCGCAGCATCGCCTGCACCGTGGTGGCCAGCCCGGGCGATCGCTCGGTGAGCACCACCAGGCGACCGGTCGGCGTGGCCGAGACTGTCTCGCCGTTGCGGAAGCTCGAATGGGCCTCGGCCGCCATCGCCTCGATGACGGCATCGCGCACCGACGGGCCGGCGTCGCCGATGTCGGCTTCGAACACGACGAGCGCATGGGCATCGTTCGGGCGGACGCCGAGCGCGGCGCAGCGGTCGTACTGCTGGCGGAGGCGGAGTTCGAGGACGTGCATCGACGAGACGTCGAGCGAATCGTGGTAGTCGCGTTCGCCGGCTCCCTCGGCCCAACCCCGGGCCACGGCCACCGCGGCGTCGCGGTGGTCGAGCAGGCGCCGGGCGCTCTTGCCGGCGTGGGCGACGAGCCGCGACATCCAGGCGTTGGTGTCCGCGAGGGTGAACTCCTCGACTGCGCAGCGCCGTCCGAACTCGAACAGGAAGGCGTGCCGATCGTTCCCGGCGAGCAGGATCTCCTCGACCAGGTGGTCCATCGAGCCGAGGCAGGCCAGGTGCGGGCCGACGCCCCACTCGGCCCGGATCTGCTCCAGCCAGGCGTTCTTGATCCGTTCGTTGTGCGCCATCGATGGAATGGACGACGTCGACTGCCGGTTATGACGCGGATCGCCGTCATATCATCAGTGGTTGTTCGTCAACTCTCCGTCTATGTCTGATGCCTCTCTCACCTCCCAACTACCGAGCGACGCGGAGCTGATCACCTCCGCGCGCACCGGCGACGACCGGGCGTTCGGGGAGTTGTTCAAGAGGCACGAGGTGGCGGCGAAGGCCGCGGCCCGCAGTCTCACCCGCTCACGAGCGGACATCGACGACCTGGTGGCCGAGGCGTTCACCCGGGTGCTGCAGGCCCTGCGCGCCGGGCGTGGCCCCGAGGTGGCCTTCCGCCCCTACCTGTTGACCTGCGTGCGCAACGCCTTCTACGACCGGGCCCGCAAGGACAAGCGGATCGAGTTCACCGACGAACCCGAGGACACGCTCAACGTGTCGCTGCTCGACTCGACGGCGTCGGGTGAGGACCGCCAGCTCATCGTGCAGGCGTACGCCAGCCTGCCGGAGCGGTGGCAGCTCGCCCTCTGGCACACCGAGGTCGAGGGTCGCAGCGCGGCGGAGGTCGGGACCCTGCTCGCCATCGCCCCCAACGCCGTGGCCGCCCTCACCTACCGGGCCCGTGAGGGCCTGCGCCAGGCGTACCTGCAGGCCCATCTGCAGCAGCAGACCCCGGAGGCGTGCCAGGCGTGCCGGCCGAATCTCGGCGCCTACGTCCGTGACGGCCTGGCGACGCGTGATCGTCGCAAGGTCGACGAACACCTCGGCGGCTGCGAGGCCTGTTCGACACTGCTGGTCGAGCTGCGCGAGACGAACACCCATCTACGGGCCGTGCTCATCCCGTTGCTGCTCGGCGTCTCGGCGGCCAAGTACCTCGGGATGCTGTCCGGGGGCAAGGGGCTGCTCGGGTTGATCCGCCGGGCCGAGCCTCGGGCGCAGGCGGCGATGGGGGCTGCCACGGCCGCCGCCGTGGTCGCCGGGGCGATCACCGTCGCCGCCCTGGCCGGTGGCGGACCGCCGATGGCCTCGGTGGCGACGACGACGGCGCCGCTGATCGTGCCGGCGGCCGCGGAGCCGCCGCCTCCCGACGCCACGGCCGGTGCGCCGTCAGAGGAACCGGTCGTGCCGGTCGTCGTTCCGCCCACGGATACGCCCGGGACCTTGGCACCGGAGACGACGCCCGCACTGGTGCTTCCCACTGCGGCGACCTCCCCGGTCCCGCCCCCGACCCCGCAGGCCACGTCGACGATCGCCGCCAAGCCGACCACGCCGACGACCCGTGCGACGACGACCACGACGACCCTGGCGACGACGGTGGCGACGACACGTCCCACCTCCACGACGAGCCCGTCCACGACTGGCCCGTCCACGACTGGCCCGACCACGACTAGCCCGTCCACGACTGGCCCGTCCACGACTGGCCCGACCACGACTGGCCCGACCACCTCGACGACCGCGGCCCCGCCGCTCGCCCCCGACCTGGTGGTGGCCGCGGCCCCGGCGGGACCGTTCATCGCCGGTCAGTACGGCTATGCCAAGGTCACCGTCCGCAACAACCCGAGCGTGGGCGGCGGAGCGGGTGCCGGGGTGCTCGCCCGACGGCTGACCGAGGTCGGTCCGGCAATCGACCCGATTCTCACCCTGAGCGTCCCCGACGGGGTCACGGTGGCCTCGACCTCGGCATGGTCGTGCGAGTCGGCGCCGATGGCGATCGTCTGCCATCTCCCCACGCTGCAGCCCGGCGACCTCACCGAAGCCGTCATCGAACTGCGCCTGCCCGCCGTCCTGCCCGCCTCGGTGGCGATGCGCACCACGGTCACCACGGCCGATGGGACGACCCTGCCCGGTGGTGCGCGATCGTTCACCGTCGCGCCCGGCGGGACGACGGGCTACGCCCGTCAGATGCCGGGCGGGGTGGTCGTGATCGGCAACACGGTGATGTCGTGCACCGACGCCGACCTGTGCGCCGAGGCGCAGGCCGGCACGGCGCCGGGCACGACCAACACCCGTCACTCCCACTTCATGGATTACGTCGATGTCGACGCCGACGGGGCAACGTTCGCCTCCTCGACCGCCACGCTCGCCATCCCGCCGGGGGCGACGGTCGCTTACGCCCTCCTCGGTTGGACGGGCGACACGGCCGCCGGTGTCGGCGGGCACGACGCCCCCGACGCCTCGGCCCGCGGTTCGGTGGTCTTCGGCACACCGACCGGTACGGCTCGCCTGGCCGCCGACCGGGTGCGCACTCCGGGGGCCACCTCGACCACCTACTACGCCACGGCCGACGTGACCGACCTGGTGACCGGTTCGGGCACGTACTCCATCGCCGACGTGCAGGCCGGCACCGGCCGGGGGACCGGTGCGGGCGGGGGTCGGTTCGGTGGCTGGACGCTGACCGTCGTCTACCGCGATACGGCGGCTCCCCGGGCGTTCCTCGTGGTCATCGACCAGTACGCCACGCTCGACGGCGGCCCGACGAACATCTCGGTCAGCCTGGCCGGGATCACGCCCGCCGACGGCAAGCGGCCGGTCACGCTCGTGTGGTCGGCCGCCGAGGGTGATCGCGGGCTGGCCTCCGAGACGGCGACGGTCAACGGGCAGGTGTTGAGCGATGCCCTCAATCCGGGCGGCGACGTGTTCAACAGCACGACCTCGACGGCACCACCGCTCGATCCCGGGTACGTCAACACGCTGGGGATCGATGCCGATTCGTTCCAGCTCACGCTCCCGGCGAGCGACACCGCCGTGACGCTGTCGTTGACGTCGCCGCGCGATTTCGTCCGCCTCGGGGCGATCGGACTGGCCATCGGGCTGTAGAGCTCATCCCCCATGCACCACGGCGTTTCTCTCGCCCATCCGGACCGGGCGCCCTGGGCGCCGCACGCGGCGGGGCGAAGCCGACCGGTGCTAGACAGTCCTGATGGCTGAACGGCAGGCGACCGGGCTCGGTCCGGGAGACTTCACCCGTGATCTCGTGCGGTGGAGCGAGACGCTGGCCGGCATCGCCCGCACCGGGATGGGGTTCACCGAGAGCCTCTACGAACGGGAACGGTACGAAGAGGTCCTCAAGGTCGCCTCGGACATCAAGATCGCCGCCGACGACGCCCTCGAAGTCCGCCGTGAGCAGGACCACTTCATCCAGGAATGGATGGAGTCGATCGGTGAGGGCGTCCCCGGCTACGTCACCCCGAAGGTCGCCATCGGGGTCGTCGTCGGCAACGAGGAGGGCAAGATCCTGCTCGTCAAACGCCCTGATTCGGGGGTGTGGCTCTACCCGACGGGCTGGGCCGATGCCGGGTACTCGGCCTCCGAGGTGGCGATCAAGGAGGTCGAGGAGGAGACGGGGATCCACATCGAGGTGCTCCAGCTGCTCAGCGTCGTCGACGGCCAGCGGATGGGTTTCTCCCGCTTCGCCATGTACATGCTCGTGTTCCACTGCCGGGCCGTCGGCGGGTCGCTGCGGGGACACCCGCTCGAGACCGACGGGGTCGGGTGGTTCGGCCCCGACGAACTGCCCCATCCGACGGCGGGGGCCTCGTGGTGGGGGCCGATGGCCTTCGCGGCGATCAACGGCGAACCGATGACGACGACGTTCGATCCCCCCCGCAGTCCGGTGTGGCGTGAGGGGTCCGACGAGTAGGAGCGGCTCGGGGGCTCAGCGATCAAGTCCTTCAAGTCGCGGGAATACACCGCACGGAGGGATTCCACCATGGGGCTGTTCAACCTCACTACGAAAGGGCGCGGGTCGCCGCCGTCGCCAGCGCGGCGACGATCACCACGACGACGAACCCCTGGCGGCGCCACAGGGCCACGGCGGCGGCCGCCAGACCGACGGCCCGGGCGTCGAGGCGCAACGATCTCCCGTCGGCGAAGGTGCTCACGGCGACCAGCGCGGCGAGCAGCGCCGCAGGCAGCAGGTTGGCCAGGCGCAGCAGCCAGGTCGGCAGCGCCCGACCTCCGAGCGCCACCGGTGCCGCGGCCTTGAGCGCGTAGATCATCACCGAGGCGACGATCACGACGGTCCAGCCGCGGCTCACCGTGCCACCCCCCGTCGGTCACGCCACGGGGGGCCGGCGTCGTCGGCCCGGCCCCGGGCGAGCACGACCGCCGCTCCCGCGGCGACGATCGGGATGCCGGCCGGGGCGAGCGGGACGAGGGCGACGGCCGAGCGCGGCGCCGCCGAGGGCCACGATCCGTTGGGATGGGAAGGCCAGCCGGGGCCAGACGAGGGCGAGGAAGGCCGCCGGGATCGTGGCGTCGAATCCCCATCGCTCGACGAGGTCGCCGGCCGACGAGATCAGTGACACGCCGGCGAACGTCGCCGCGTTCCAGCACACGAAAACCGCCAGTCCGCCGGCGACGTAGCCGTAGCGCTGGTCGGCGGGTTCGGTCTGGGCGCTGCCGATCGCCATCGCCTCGTCGATCATCAGCTGGGACACGAGCGCCCGCCACCAGCGCGAGCCGGTCAGCGCCGGGGCCATCACCACGCCGTAGGCCAGCGAGCGCAGGGCGAGCAGCACGGCGGCAACGATCGCCGTACCCGCCGACCCGCCGTCTCCGAGCACCCCGACGGCGGCGAACTGCGAGCCTCCGGTGAACATCAGGGTCGAGAACCCCATCGCCTCGGCAGTGGACAGGCCGGCGTCGGAGCAGGCGATGCCGAAGGCGAAGCCGAAGGGCATGACGGCCAGTGCGATGGCGACGGACCGGCGGCGGATGGAGCGCCGCGCCGAGCCCGAACCGGGAGATGCGCTCGTCACAGCTAGGGGCGCGGTCGTGGATCGCCTGCACGACCGTGGCCAGGTTCCTGGCCGCCTTGTCGGCGTCGGCCGGTCGCTTGCGGGCCACCGCCGTGGAGACGATCTCGAGCTGGTGGTCGATCTCCCGGCCGAGGGCCGGTTCGAGGTCGTCGACGCGGGCACGCGCCTCGGCCCACAGATCCTCGATGGCGGCGAGGCGGGTCCGCGAGTCGCCGTCGACGATCTCGTTGCCCAGCCCGAGGGTGAGGCGGACCATCTCGTCGAGCGGATCGGCGTCGACCACGGTGGTGAGCGGAGTGGCACCGTCGGGGCCGAGCCCGGTGGTGCTCGACGAGGTGGTGTCGACGATCGTCGTCGGTGCGCAGCCGGCCAGCAGGCCGCCGGCCAACAGCCAGCCGGCCAGCACACGGGTGGCGGGGACGCCGAGCGATCGTCCGATCATCGACGGGGTCAGGCCGTCACCAGGATGCGCGCCGAGGCGTAGGCGCCGACCCCGCTCGTGCGTCCGTCGATCTCGATGGTCATCGTGCCGTCGGGGGAGATCGCTGTCACCAGCCCGGTCCGCCCGGGGGTGATCGACGACTCCTCGAGGTAGTCGAGCAGCCCGGGCGTGAACTCGAGTTCCTCGGGGATCCGACTGACGACGAAACTGCGCCCGGCGGCCAGGTCGACGAGGCGCACCGCGTCGGGCGCCTCGTAGTCGCTCCCCGGGATCGGGTTGCCGTGCGGGCAGGTGGTGGGGGAGCCGAGCACGCGGTCCATCGCCTCCTCGACCTGCTCGGACATGATGTGTTCCCATTTCCCGGCCTCGTGGTGGGCATCGGCCCACGACAGCCCGAGGATGTCGGTGAGGAACCGTTCGGCGAGCCGGTGGCGTCGGACCACCCGTTCGGCGAGGCCCACGCCCAGCCTGGTGAGGCGGATCCTGCCTCCGGCCTGCGAGATCAGCCCCTCTGTCTCGAGCCGCCGGATCACCTCGGAGACCGCCGGACGCGAGACCTGGAGCCGTTCGGCGATGCGGGCCTGGATGACCTCGAGATCGTCCTCCTGCAGCTCGAAGATGGTTTCGCAGTACTCCTCGAACGCGGGGTGGTGTTCTCCGGGCGCGGGCATCCGGTCAGGCTACCGCAGGGTCGGATCAGCGCCTTCGGAGCCGGCGGAGCCAGCTGTCGGCATATCGCAGGCGCCGTTCGAGCTGGTCGGTCGTCGCCGCGTTCACCGAGGTCACCCCGGCCAGACGGTTCATCTCGGCATTGACCTTGGCGTGACCCCAGCCCGTGAGATCGACGAGCCGCCGGGCCAGATCGGCATTGTGCAGGCGCAGCAGCTCCTTGCGCTCGGCGACGCTGAGGCCGCCGGTGAGACCCGACCAACCGGCCTCGGTCGGGATCTCCGGCAGGTCGACGACCAGCTGCGGATCGTCGGCGAGGGCCGGCTCGGGCACGTCGGGCTCGTCGTCGAACGACAGGCCCTCGGGAGTGAAGGCGTGGACGCGCACCCCGGTGGCCACCGCCGACACGACCGAGAACAGCGAGAGCTGCTCGGCATCGAGCAGGCCGTCGAGCTCGGCGTCGACGGCATCGGGATCCACCTCCCGGCGGAACTCCTCGTCGAGATCCTCGGTGTTCCGCCGCAGGACGTGGCGACGGGCGTCGGCGATCTGAAAGGCGTGGGCCCGCAGCCGGGCGTCGTCGGGGATGTACACGTATGCCTTCTGGCTGGCCCGACCCGCCGTCCAGCGCACGAACCGCCCGACGGCCTGACGGAAGAACAGCTCCGTCGACACCGTCGAGGCATAGACCCCGACGCGCAGCCGGGGGATGTCGACGCCCTCGGAGACCATCCGGACGGCCACCATCCAGGGGGTCGCCGATGTGGCGAACTCGGCGATGCGGTCCGACGCCGTCGGGTCGTCGGAGACGACGACGTCGGCGCGTGAGCCGAGGCGGTCGCGCAGCAGGCGGGCGATGCCCCGGGCGTGCTCGACATCGGAGGCGATCACCAGGCCGCCGGCCTCGGGATGGGACTGGCGGATGCGACGCAACCGCGTGTCGGCCTGGTGCAGCACCTCCCCCAGCCAGTCACCCTCGAGGCTGAGCGCCGTACGCAGGCGCTGCGAGACCCGTCCGGCGTCGAGGGCGTCCTCGAAGGTCGCCGACTCGAGCGAGCCGTCGGGGGCGGTCCACTCCATCACGCCGTCGATTCGCGGGAAGTAGACGGGACGCACGACGCCGCCGTCGCGCAGTGCATCGGCGTAGCCGTAGGTGTAGTCGGGCCATGCCTCCTCGGCGATGTACCGGACGAAGGGGATCGCCGCCGTGTCGCTGCGGAAGGGGGTCCCCGAGAGCGACAGTCGGCGTCCGGCCGAGCCGAATCCGTGGTTGACGGCGTCTCCCCATGCCCGCTCGGACCCGGCATGGTGGATCTCGTCGAGGATCACGAAACCGTCCGCCAGCAGGCCGCGCAGGCGGTCGGCGGTATCGCCGGTGGCGACCTGCTGGTACGTCGTCACCAGGCCGTGGACGTCGCGCGCCAGAACGTTGCCCGGGGTCCAGGCTGGGTCGAGCTGGAGTCCGAGGTGGTGTGCGGCCCGCGTCCACTGCTGCTTGAGGTGCGATGTCGGGGCGACGACGGCGAGCTTGCGGTTCCGCTGCCCGAGGACCCAGCGGGCACAGGCAAGGGCGAACGTCGTCTTGCCGGCCCCGGGGGTGGCCACGGCGAGGAAGTCCGGCTCCGGCGAGGCGGTGAATCGGTCGAAGGCGGCGCGTTGCCAGGGCCGGAGCTGCAGGGATGTCGTCATGCGGGTGAGCTCATGGGGGGAGCCCGAGTCTGGCCCGCGCGTCGCCCCCCGACAGCGCACCGGTGGGAAACTCCTCCCGACCGGTCAGAATTCACGTGATGAGCGCCTCGCTGCACGCCCGCGACCTTCGGGTGACCCGCGGCCCGGCGGTCGTCCTCGACGGGGTGTCGATGTCGCTCGTCCCCGGCCGCCGCGTCGGGATCGTCGGCCCGAACGGGGTCGGCAAGTCCACGCTGCTCGACGCCCTCGCCGGGCGGATCCGCCTCGAACGGGGCACCGTGACGACGATGCCGCCCGATGCCGCTGTCGGCTACCTCGCCCAGGAACGCGAGCGACGGCCCGACGAGACCGTCGCCGCGTTCATCGAGCGCCGAACCGGTGTGGGAGCGGCGACGGTGGAGCTCGACGCCTCGACCGCCGCCCTGGCCGCCGGCGAACCCGGCGCCGGCGACCGCTACGCAGATGCCCTCGAGCGATGGATGAACCTCGGTGGGGCCGATCTCGACAGCCGCGTCGGTGAGGTCTTCGACCGGCTCGGCATTTCCGCTGAGCTGGTGAGACGTCCGACGACGGTGCTCTCCGGCGGTGAAGCGGCCCGGGTCGGGCTGGCCGCCCTGCTGCTCAGCCGCTACGACGTCTACCTGCTCGACGAGCCGACCAACGATGTCGATCTGGAGGGGTTGGCGATCCTCGAGTCGTGGGTGGTCGGACTCGATGCCCCGGTCGCCCTCGTCAGCCACGACCGGGCGTTTCTCGAACGAACGGTCACCGATGTGGTCGAGGTCGACGAGTTCACCCATCGGATCTCGTCGTTCGCCGGCGGCTGGCGTGCCTTCCAGGAGGAACGCGAGCGGGCCCGGCGCCATGCGTGGGAGCGGTTCGAGGAGTACGACGCCAAGCGATCCAACCTCGCCGGACGGGCCCAGCGGGAGCGGGAGTGGGCCACCCAGGGGTTGAGCACGGCGCGCAGGAAGCCCGCCGACAACGACAAGAACGTCAAGGCGTTCAAGATCAACCAGACCGAGCAGCTCGCCGGCAAGGCGGCGCGCACCGAGAAGGCGATGGAGCGCCTCGACGTGATCGACAAGCCCCGCGAGCCGTGGCAGCTGCGCCTCGACATCCCGATGCGCGAGCGGAGCGGTTCGGTGGTCGCCCGGCTGCACGGCGCCGTCATCGACCGGGGCGACTTCCGGCTCGGCCCCGTCGATCTGGAAGTCGGCTTCGGTGAGCGGATCGCCATCGCCGGGTCCAACGGCAGCGGCAAGACGACGCTGCTCAACGCCTTGCTCGGGCGCCTCCAGCTGAGCGCGGGGGAGCGGTGGATCGGCCCGGGCGTCGTCGTCGGCGAGATGGAGCAGGCCCGCCGACGATTGGTGAGCGATCGCCGGTTCCTCGATCAGTTCGTCGGCGACACCGGCATGTCCGTGCCCGACGCCCGCACGCTGCTGGCCAAGTTCGGCCTCGTCGGCGACCACGTCGTACGTCCGGCCGCCTCGCTCTCGCCGGGCGAGCGCACGCGGGGAACGCTGGCGATGCTGATGGCCCAGGGGGCCAACTGTCTGGTGCTCGACGAACCGACCAACCACCTCGACCTGCCGGCCATCGAGCAACTCGAACAGGCCCTCGAAACCTTCGCCGGCACCGTGCTGCTCGTCACCCATGATCGGGCCCTGCTGTCGCACGTCCGGGTGACCCGGGTCCTCACCATGGTCGGCGGGCGTCTGGCGGCCGATGTCGCCGTGTGACGCACTCCGGTTGGCGAGCATTCGGAGGCCCCAGGACCGCGGCATCGGAGTTGTTCCAGAACGGGTGGACGTCCGGCGTCGGCGAACTCCGACACAGGCCTTCGGTAGCCTCGGTCCGTGGCCGAACATCCTGTCCTCCAGCGCTTCGCGCCGGCCGTGGCCACGTGGTTCACCACGTCATTCCCCGAGCCCACACCCGCCCAGACCAAGGGCTGGCCGCCGATCGCCGACGGTCACCACACCCTCATCTGTGCACCGACGGGCAGTGGCAAAACGCTCACGGCGTTCCTTTGGTCGATCAACCAGTTGGTCACCTCCCCGGTTCCCGACAAGGCCAGGCGCACCCGCGTCCTGTACATCTCGCCGCTGCGTGCGCTGGCCTTCGACGTCGAGAAGAACCTGCGGGCCCCGATCCACGGCATCCGTTTCGCGGCCGAGCGGTTGGGGCTCGAGTTCACCGAGCCGGTCGTCGGTCTGCGCACCGGCGATACCTCGTCCAAGGAGCGTCAGTCACTCATCCGCCGCCCGCCCGACCTGTTGATCACCACCCCCGAGAGCCTCTACCTGATGCTCACCTCGTCGGCCCGTTCCACCCTGGCGGGCGTCGAGACGGTGATCATCGACGAGATCCACGCGCTCGCCCCCACGAAGCGGGGCGCCCACCTGATGCTGTCGCTCGAACGCCTCGAAGAGGTCACCAACCGCCCGCCGCAGCGCATCGGGCTGTCGGCCACCCAGCGTCCGCTCGAGGAGATCGCCCGATTCCTCGGTGGATTCAGCGGCCCGGGTGAGCAGCGCCCGGTGTCGATCGTCGACGCCGGCATCCGCAAACCGCTGGACATCGTGGTCGTCGTCCCCGTCGAGGACATGGGCGATCTCGGGCGGGAGACCGGGCCGCCCGAGCTGCGATCGGGCCCGGCGGCGGCCGGCCTGGCGTCGCCGGCACGTACGAGCATCTGGCCGAGCATCTACCCCAAGATCCTCGAGCTGGTGCTCGCCCACCGCACGACGATCATCTTCTGCAACGCCCGCCGCCAGGCCGAGCGCCTCGCCGCCCGGCTCAACGAGCAGGCCGAACACGACGGCATCGACCCCGGGGAGGCGGGTGACCTGGTCAAGGCCCACCACGGCTCGCTGGCCCGCGAGCAGCGGGTGATCATCGAGGACCAGTTGAAACAGGGCAAGTTGCGCGCCATCGTGGCGACGAGCAGCCTCGAGCTGGGCATCGACATGGGCGCCGTCGACCTCGTCATCCAGGTCGAATCGCCCGGCGCGGTGAGCCGGGGGCTGCAACGCATCGGTCGGGCAGGCCACCAGGTGGGCGAGCCGTCGAAGGGCACGCTGTTCCCCAAGCACCGCCACGACCTGCTCGAGGCGGCGATCGTCGTCCGGCGGATGCACGAGGGTCTCGTCGAATCGACGCGCTACCTGCGCAATCCACTCGACGTGCTCGCCCAGCAGATCGTCGCCGAGCTGGCCACCGGCGAGCGGTCCGTGGCCGAGATCGGTGCCCTGGTGCGGCGCTGCGCCGCCTTCGCCGAGCTCTCCGACGAGCTGCTCGGCAACGTGCTCGACCTGCTCGCCGGCCGGTACCCGAGCGAGGAGTTCGCCGAGCTCCGTCCGCGCATCGTGTGGGACCGGATCAACGACCGGCTCCGCGCCCGCGACGGCTCGCGCCGGCTCGCCGTCACCAGCGGGGGCACGATCCCCGACCGCGGGCTGTTCGGTGTCTTCCTCCCCGACGGCACCCGGGTCGGCGAGCTCGACGAGGAGATGGTCTACGAGAGCCGCCCGGGCGAGACGTTCCTGCTCGGCGCGTCCACCTGGCGCATCGAGGACATCACCTTCGAGCGGGTGGTCGTCACGCCTGCGCCGGGCGAACCGGGCAAGATGCCGTTCTGGCACGGCGACCGGCCCGGCCGCCCGCTCGAGCTCGGCCGGGCCTTGGGCGCGTTCATCCGCGAGATCCGCGACCTGCCCCCCGGCGACGCCCACCAACGCCTGCGGAGCCACTACGACCTCGACGAGTGGGCCGCCAACAACGTCGGCATCTACCTGCAGGAGCAGTCCGACGCCACCGGCGTCGTCCCCGACGACCGCACGATCGTCGTCGAACGGTTTCGTGACGAGATCGGCGACTGGCGGGTGTGCATCCTCAGCCCGTTCGGTACGCCGATCCACGCCCCGTGGGCGATGGCCATCGAACGCCGCCTGCTCGAACGGTTCGACATCCCCGTCGAGACGATGTGGGGCGACGACGGCATCGTCATCCGGCTGCCCGAATCGGCCGACGAGGTGCCGCTCACCGACCTGATCATCGATCCCGACGACATCGACGAGCTCGTCGTGTCGACGGTGCCCCAGACCTCGCTGTTCTCGGCCCGTTTCCGCGAGTGTGCCGCCCGGGCGCTCCTCCTGCCCCGGCGCCGGCCCGACCAGCGGACCCCGCTGTGGCAGCAACGCCAGCGCGCCGCCGACCTGCTCGCCGTCGCCGCCAAGTACCCGTCGTTCCCGATCCTGCTCGAGACCAGCCGCGAGTGCCTCCAGGACGTGTTCGATCTCCCCGCCCTGCGCGAGGTCCTCGGCCAGCTCCGCAGCCGACAGATCCGGGTGGTCTCCGTCGACACCCCCAAGGCGTCGCCGTTCGCCCAGAGCCTGCTGTTCAACTGGATCGCCGCCTACATGTACGAGGGCGATGCCCCGTTGGCCGAACGTCGGGCGGCGGCGCTGTCGCTCGACCGCGACCTGCTGCGCGACCTGCTCGGGGCCGAGGAGCTGCGCGAGCTGCTCGACCCCGGTGTGCTCGCCGACCTCGAACTCGAGGTTCAATGTCTGGTCGAGGGTCGCCAGGCCCGGTCGGCCGACGAACTGCACGACATCCTCCGCCGTCTCGGCGACCTGAGCGTGGAGGAGGCGGATCTGCGCTGCCGGACCACCGGCGCGGCCCAGCACTGGCTCGCCGAGCTGGCCGAGCAACGCCGTGCCGTGCTGCTCCACATCGGCGGCGAGGCGCGCTACATCGCCGCCGAGGACGCGGCGAGGTACCGCGACGCCCTCGGCTGCGCCATCCCGGTCGGGTTGCCGAGCGCGTTCACCGATCCGGTCGCGCGACCGCTCGAGGAGCTCCTCCGGCGGTACGCCCGCACCCATGGCCCGTTCCTGTCCGAAGCCCCCGCCCAGCGGTTCGCCGCCCCGCCGGAGCGGATCGTCGGCGGCCTGCAGGCGCTCGAACAGGGCGACCGGCTCGTGCGCGGCGAGTTCCGTCCGAACGGATCGGGTCGGGAGTGGTGTGACGTCGACGTGCTCCGCCAGCTCCGTCGCCGCTCCCTGGCCGCGCTGCGCCGTGAGGTCGAGCCCGTCGAGCACGACGCCCTCGCCCGGTTCCTCGTCGACTGGCACGGCATCCCGGCGCGCCGCCGGGGCCTCGACGCCCTGGTCGATTCGCTCGGCCTGCTCCAGGGGGCGGCCCTCGTCGTGTCGAGCCTCGAATCCGAGGTGTTGCCGGCCCGTGTCCAGGGGTACCGCCCCGCCGATCTCGACGAGTTGTGCACCAGCGGCGACCTCGTCTGGGTCGGTGCAGGGGGCCTCGGGGCCACCGACGGGCGCATCCGGCTCTACTGGCGCGACCAGCTCGCCGTGCTCCACGGCGCCGTCGAGCCGGCCGAGGCTCCCGCCGGGGAGCTCCACGAGGCCATCCGCCAGCAGTTGCGCGCCGGCGGGGCGTCGTTCTGGCAGCAGCTCCGCTCGGCCACGTTGGGTGCGACCGAGGGCGAACTGCTCGCCGCGCTGTGGGATCTCGTCTGGGCCGGCGAGGTGACCAACGATTCGTTCGCCCCGGTCCGGGCCAACCTCTCCGGTCGGGGCGCCCGGGCGCCCAAGACCCCCGCCGCCCGGCCACGCGGCCGGGGACGCCCGGGGCGTCTGTCGTCGATCGGCCCCCCGGCGGCCGCCGGCCGCTGGTCGCTGCTGTCGAGCCTGCTCGTCCCCACGCCCACCCCGACGGTCGCCCGCCACGCGGTCGCCGTCCAGTGCCTCGAGCGCCACGGCATCGTGACCCGCGAGAGCGTGCTCGCCGAAGGGATCTCCGGGGGGTTCGCCGGCGTCTACGGGGTGCTCAAGGTGCTCGAGGAGCGGGGCCAGGTCCGCCGGGGCTACTTCGTCAGCGGCCTCGGCGCAGCCCAGTTCGCCCTCCCGGGCGCAGTCGATGCGCTCCGCCGGCTGCGCGCCCCCGCCGACCCGCTCGTCGACGAACCACCTCCGGGAGTGGTGCTCGCCGCCACCGACTCGGCCCAACCGTACGGGTCGACGCTGGCGTGGCCGGCCTCTGCGGGCCGGCCGGCGCGTTCGGCCGGGGCGCTGGTCGTCCTCGCCGACGGTGTTCCCCAGGTCTGGTTCGATCAGCGCAGCCACCATCTGGTCACGTTCGCCCCGGCCGTCGATGATCCCACCTGGGTGTCCGCGCTCGTCCACTGGGCGGCCGACCGGCGCGCCCGGGGGATCGAGGTGCGCAAGCTCAACGGGGGCCCGGTGACCGATGTCGCCGTGATCGCCCAGCTGAAGTCTCGAGGCTTTGTCGAGAGTTACCGCGGGCTGATCGTTCGACCTTCGACGAGCCATTGAGTCTTGATCATTCTCATCATTTTGCGGAGTCTGACTGCCACACCCAGAGATTCTCTGTACTGTAGGTGCTGAGATGCACTCTCTAGGTGCTCTCTCTGGCGGAGTATCTGACAAGGGCAACAGAGAACGATGGCAGTTCTGGACGATCAACGACATGCGAGGGCCGCATCACCACGCGAAGCGATGCGCGGTCATGGCCTGTGGCGCATCGGGGTGGTGGGCCTGGTCATCTCGGCGACCCTCGCCGTCGGGGTCGACGCCGCCGACGCCTACGAGACCGTCGGAACGACGACGGCGTGGACGGGTACGACGGCGAGCCGGACGGCGACCTATCCCTCGGGTCTGACGATCACGGCCGCGGTGTCGAACCTGCGGGCCGCAGGCATGCTCACCCTCGACCCCGACACGCTGGTGTCCTCGGTGGAGGCGACCAGTGCGATGTTCACTCCCGGGCTCCCCGTCGCCACCCAGGGCGTTGGGCTCACCGCGTGGCACAACACCACGCTCAACGACTGCGACGGTGAGCCGAATGGGGCGACGGCCGGCGCGGGGACGGGGGCGGGGAGCCAGCAGTGCCTCAACATGGGCCAGTTGACCCTCACCTTCTCCCAGCCCGTCACCAACCCGACGCTGCACCTCTCCGGGTTCGGGGGTACCGCCCCCGGCAGCAACTACGCCGAGAACACCACCCAGCAGCTCAACCTGCTGTCGTCCACCCCCGCCGGCGCCTCCCTCGGCGCCGTCTCCGCCGGGGCGGTCAACCTCCAGTCGGGGACCTCGATCCGTCCGGTCGACCTGCGGGCGGCGGCGCGGTGCGTCACCATCTCCAGCCCGGCGCTGTCCACCTCGGGATGCGGGAGCGTGCAGCTGGTCGGGACGTTCACGTCGGTGACCTTCGGTGTGGAGATGAACCAACAGGTCGTCGCCAACGACGGCAGCGGACCGCCGCCGAACTTCGGCGATCTGATCCGCTTCACGGTGACCGTCCCGGAGGACGCCGGTGACGCCCCGGCGACGTACAACGGCTCCCAGGCCCCCCTCCACGTGATCGGCGACCTCAAGCTGGGGTCGAGCGTCGACGAGGACATGGCCACAGTCGCCAACTCGGCGACCGGCGTGGCCTCGGCAAACGCCGACGCCGACGACAACACCCTCGATGACGAGGAGGGCGTCTCGCTGTTCCCGCCTCTCTCGGCGGCCGCCGTCGGCCAGGCCTACACCGTTCCCGTCGCCCTCAGCGGCGTGTCGAAATCGGCCCGGGTGTGCGCCTGGATCGACTTCAACCGCAGCGGTGTGTTCGACAACCCCTCCGAACGGGCCTGTCAGACCGTCGCCGCCGGGGCGACGTCCACCAGCCTCTCGTGGACCATCCCTACCCTGCCGACGGCCGGCCTGACGTTCGTCCGCATCCGCACGGCCTACGACGTCGCCCAGGCCGAATCCCCGACCGGGCTCGCCGCCTCGGGCGAGGTCGAGGACTACCCGATCACCATCTCGCCGGCGCTGTTCCGTCTGGCCAAGATCACCAACGGCGCCGTCGGCCCGTTCTCGTTCACGACCACCAACACCGCGGCGTCCCCGATCGCCCTCACCACGACGACCGCCGGCACGCCGATCACCTCGCCGGCCGCCGACATCATGGCGACCTCCGTCGACATCACGGCGACCGAGACGGTCCCGGTCGGATGGACGCTCGTCGGCGCCTCGTGCTCCGACACCCGTGGCGCGGCGACGGGGAACGGCACCGGGACGTTCGGCACCCTGGCGGGTAGCACCGTCACGGTCCCGGCGGCCAACGTGAGGGTCGGCTCCGACATCACCTGCACCGTGACCAACGAGAAGACCCCGTCGATCTCGATCGCTAAGACGTCCGTCGGCGGCTCGGGCACGTTCAGCTTCGCCACGACCAACACCTCGTCCACGCCGGTGAGCGTGACCACCCCGAGCGCCGGGTCGACGGCCACATCGAGCCCGTCGACCGTGACCAACCGTGCCAACCCGGTGACGATCACCGAGACGGTCCCGTCCGGGTGGCGGCTCACTGCGGCCTCGTGCACCGACCGCAACGGCACGGCCAGCGGCAACGGCACGGCGACCTTCGGGAGCCTGAGCACGGCGACCGTCACCGTGGCCGCGGCGAACCTGCGACCGGGGGCCGACATCGTCTGTACGGTCACCAACGACCGCCCGGCCACGCTGCGCGTCACCAAACAGGCCATCGGTGGGGGAGGGCCGTTCCCGTTCACCGTCACCGGTGGCGCCAGCTCGAGCTTCACCGTCAACCCGAACCCGCCCTCGATACCCCAGGTGACCCAGACGATCACCCCGGTGACGGCTGCGGCATCGACGAAGATCGTCGAGAACGGGGCCGCTTCCGCCGGCTTCACCCTCGTCGACGTGACCTGCGTCGACCAGGGGGGTGCTCCGACCGGCAGCACGATCGGTACACCCAACCTGGTCAACACGCCGGCCGAGATGGGCAACGTGACCGTCAGCCTGGTGCCTGCCGCCGACGTCAACTGCGTGTTCACCAACATCAAGAACGCCGACATCGCCCTGATCAAGGTCTCCAGGGGCGGTGATACCACCGTCCCGTTCACCGTGAGCTACGACGACGGGACGAGCTTGGTGACACCGACGATCACCACCACCGGCGGCGTGGGCACGAGTTCGTTCAGCGTCAGATTCCCGACGCTGGTCACCAGCCGCCTGCTCGACATCGCCGAGACCGTTCCGGCGGGCTACGTGCTCACCGCCGTGGAGTGCTCGGCGACCAGTGGTTCGATCAGTGTCGTCTCGTCGAACCTCACGGCCGGCACGGCGCGTGCCTCGGTCACGCCGGGCACCACCGGCTCGTGCAAGTTCACCAACGACAAGCGCCCGACGGTCACGATCCGCAAGCAGACGACCAACGGGACGGGGTCCTTCTCGTTCTCCGGGGGCACCAACGGGCTCGGACCGTCGTTCAACCTGGATACGACGCCGGCCAATCCGGCGAGCTCGAGTGTCTTCACCCTCACCGCCCCGAACACGGCCACCTCGATCACCGAGACCCTCCCGACCGACTGGCAGCTGACGGCGGTGACCTGCGTCGACGGCAGCGGCGCGACCGTCTCCGCGCCGGGCTGGCTCGTCGGGGGCACGCTCACCATCCCGGGCGCGTCACTCCCGGGTGGGGCCAACCTGACCTGCACCTATGTCAACGATCACCTGCTTCCCCTGATCGACGTGACCAAGACGGCCGGCACGTTGACCGGGCCCGACGGCGCCGGGAACTTCTCGATCAGCTATGCCATCGCGGTGACCAACTCGGGTCTCGGCTCGGGGACCTACGGCTCGCTCACCGACACCCCGGCCCCGACCCCCGGACTCGTGTTCACGGGCAGCGCGTGGACCACCGCGGGCGCGGGCGCACCGGCCGGGGGTTCAGCAGCGGGCTCGGGGCCGTTCACGCTGGCCCCGGCGGCGACGGCGATCGCCCCCGGGGTCACCCACACGTACACCCTCACCCAGACGTTCCGGTACACCGCCGCGGCGACGGCGGCGACGTGCGCCGGCCCGGGCAGCGGGCTCTACAACTCGGTCGCGCTGCCCGCCGGCGCCGAAACGGACACCGCCAACAACGCCGCCTGCGTGAACGCACCACCCCGTCCGACCCCGGCGATCACCACGGCGAAGGCGCTGGCGCCCGGCTCGATCAGCTCGTACGACGCGCTCGCACAGCGGATCGACTACACGATCACGGTGACCAACACCGGCAACCTGGACCTCAACCCGGTCGTCGTCACCGACGCCCGGGCCGATACCGGCACGCTCGCCTGCCCGGCCACCCTGCTCGCGGTCGGCGCGTCGATGGTCTGCACAGCCCAGCACACGATCACCCAGGCCGATCTCGACGCCGGCGCGGTCCGCAACACCGCATCCTCGACGGGCACCGCTGCCGACGGCGCCACGGTCACCGCGCCATCCTCCGAGGTGGTCGTCCCCGCCGTCCAGCGGCCGGCTCTCTCCGCGGTGAAGTCGACGACGACCACGGGCATCTCGGCGGTCGGCCAGGTGATCGGCTACTCGATCACCGTCGGCAACCCGGGCAACGTCACGATCAACGACATCGTGGTCACCGACCCGCAGGCCGACAGCGGTTCGATCTCCTGCGGTGCCGTCGTGCTGGCACCCGGCCAGACGATGACGTGCACGGCGACCCACCTGGTCACCCAGGCGGATCTCGATGTCGGATCGGTGACCAACGTCGCCACGGCTGGTGGTCGCTCACCCGCTGGAGCGGCGGTATCGGTGGACTCGGTCGGCGTCGTCGTGCCCGCCGTGCAGACTCCCGCCGTGACCACGAACAAGTCGAGCCCGACCGTCGACTTCGCCGCGATCGGCGACGTGGTCACCTACGCCATCACCGTGGCGAACACGGGCAACGTCACGCTGACCGGCGTGGCCGCCACGGATCCCCAGGCCGACGCCGCTCCGGTGTGCTCGCCGACCACGCTCGCCCCCGGGGCGTCGGCGACCTGCCCGGCCCGCCACACGATCACCCAAGCCGATCTCGACGCCGGATCGGTGACCAACGTCGCCAGCGGTGCGGGCACCTCGCCCGGCGGGACGACCGTCACCGATCCCTCCGACGCGGTGGTCGTACCCGCGCGGCAGACGCCGGCGGTCACCACGAGCAAGGCGCTCGCCTCCGGTTCGATCACCAGCTTCGGCGCGGTCGGGGAGGTGATCGCCTACGTGATCACGGTGACGAACACGGGCAACGTCACCCTGACCGGCCCGACGATCGCCGACCCGAAGGCCGACGCGGTCCCCGTCTGCCCGGCCTCGTCGATCCCGCCGGCCACCTCGACGACCTGCACGGCCACCCACACCGTGACCCAGGCCGATCTCGATGCCGGCTCGGTGTCGAACACGGCGACGGCCTCGGCGAGCCCACCGAGCGGGCCAGCGGTCAGCGACCCGTCCGACCCGGTCGTCGTCCCGGCCGTGGTGTCGCCGACCCTGCTCACCGAGAAGTCCAGCCCCAACCCGAGTTATTCGTCGGTCGGCGACGTGATCTCCTACGCGATCATCGTCACCAACACGGGCAACCAGTCGATCAGCGGCATCGCGGTGAGCGACCCGGTGGCGGACACGGCGCCGACCTGCACGGCCACGGCCCTCGCCCCGGGCGCCTCCATGTCGTGCACGGCGTCCCACACCGTGACCCAGGCCGACCTCGACCGGGGGTCGCTGAGCAACGTCGCCACCGCATCGGGCCTGACCCCGTCTGGTGCGACGGTCTCCGACCCGTCGGATCCCGCTCTGGTCCCGGCCGTGCAGCAACGCGCCGTCGTCACCACCAAGGCGCTCGCTTCGACGTCGATCACCGAGTACTCCGCGGTGGGTGACGTGATCAGCTACGTGATCGTCGTGACCAACACGGGCAACGTCACCCTCACCGCCGTGGCGGTGAGCGACTCGCGCGCCGATTCAACGCCGGCCTGTTCGGTGTCCGTCCTGGCGCCCAACGGCTCGACGACCTGCACGGCGACCCACACCGTCACCCAGGGCGACCTCGATGCCGGCTCGGTCGACAACGTCGCCCTCGGTGTCGGCACGCCGCCCTTCGGTCCGGCGATCTCCGATCCGTCCGACGCCGTCTCGGTGCCTGCGGTCGCGGCCCCGGCGCTCACCGCCGTCAAGGCCGTTGCCGCCGGCTCGGTCACCTCCTACGGCCGACCGGGTGAGGTGATCGGCTACCAGATCACGGTGGCCAACACCGGCAACGTCACGCTCAACCCGGTCGCCGTGAGCGATCCGGTCGCCGATGCCGGCAGCGTCGTGTGTCCGCAAACCGCCCTCTCGCCCGGCGCGTCGATGATCTGCACGGCGCGCCACACCACGACCCAGGCCGATGTCGACGGCGGTTCGGTGAGCAACACGGCGACGGCGTCCGGGACCCCGCCGTCGGGGCCCGCCGTCGCCGTGACGTCGAACCCGGTCGTCGTGCCCGCCGTGCTCACCCCCGGCGTCCGGACGATCAAGACCTCGACCACGCCGTCGTTCGCCGCCGTCGGGGCCCAGGTCCTCTACGAGATCTCCGTGACCAACATCGGCAACACGACGCTGACCTCGGTCGGGGTCGCCGACCCCAAGGCCGACGCCGGTTCGATCTCGTGCTCGGCGGGAACGCTGCTGCCCGGTGAGACGGCGACGTGCACGGCGGTGCATACGGTGACGCAGAGCGATCTCGATCTCGGTTCGGTGTCGAACACGGCGACGGGTTCGGGGACGCCGCCGAGCGGTCCGTCGGTGAGCGACCCGTCCGATCCGGTGGTGGTCGCCGGTGTGGCGTCGCCGGCGGTGTCCACGGTCAAGGCGTTGGCCGTCGGTGGGCCGACGAGCTATTCGGCGGTCGGTGAGGTCGTCGAGTACGTGGTGACGGTGACCAACGCCGGCAATGTGACCCTCACGGGTGTGTCGGTCTCCGATGCGTTGGCCGATCAGGCGCCGGTGTGCGACGTGGCGACGTTGGCGCCTGGTGCGTCGGCGACGTGCACGGCGGTGCACACGGTGACCCAGAGCGATCTCGATCTCGGTTCGGTGTCGAACACGGCGACGGGTTCGGGGACGCCGCCGAGCGGTCCGTCGGTGAGCGACCCGTCCGATCCGGTGGTGGTCGCCGGTGTGGCGTCGCCGGCGGTGTCCACGGTCAAGGCGTTGGCCGTCGGTGGGCCGACGAGCTATTCGGCGGTCGGTGAGGTCGTCGAGTACGTGGTGACGGTGACCAACGCCGGCAATGTGACCCTCACGGGTGTGTCGGTCTCCGATGCGTTGGCCGATCAGGCGCCGGTGTGCGACGTGGCGACGTTGGCGCCTGGTGCGTCGGCGACGTGCACGGCGGTGCACACGGTGACCCAGGCCGATCTCGATCTCGGTTCGGTGTCGAACACGGCGACGGGTTCGGGGACGCCGCCGAACGGTCCGTCGGTGAGCGACCCGTCGGACCCGGTGGTGGTCGCGGCAGTCGCCACGCCCGGGATCAGCGCCATGAAGTCCAGCCCGAACGTGGCGGTCTCGGCGGTGGGCGACGTCGTCGACTACACGATCACGGTGACCAACACGGGCAACGTCACCCTGACCAGCGTCGCCGTCTCCGACCCGCGGGCCGACGCCGTCCCGGCCTGCCCGCTCACGGTGCTCGCTCCCGGCGAGTCGACCACCTGTTCGGCGACCCATACCGTGGTCCAGGCCGACCTCGACACCGGTTCGGTGGTCAACCTGGCCACGGCCCAGGGTCAGCCGCCCAGCGGACCGGTCGTCACCGGACCGTCCAACCAGGTCACGATCCCGGTGATCCAGGCCGCCGGCGTGGAGACGACCAAGGCGCTCGACCCGGCGTCGATGACCAGCTTCTCCACCGTCGGCGACGTGCTCGGCTACGTCGTGACGGTGACCAACCGGGGCAACGTGACGTTGACCGATGTGGCCGTCTCCGACCCCCGGGCCGACGTGCCGCCCGTCTGCTCGCCCCGCACGCTTGCCCCCGGGGCATCGGCGACCTGCCCGGCGATCCACACCGTCAACCAGGCCGATCTCGACCTCGGCCGGGTCTCCAACGTCGCCACCGGCTCGGGCGTGCTCCCGGCCGGGGGGGTGATCAGCGACCCATCGGACCCGGTGACGGTGCCCGCCGTCCAGAGCCCGGCACTGGCGCTCGCCAAGGGGTTGGCTCCTGGGTCGATCACCGCCTACAGCGCCGTCGGCGACGTCATCGACTACGCCATCACCGTCAGCAACACCGGCAACGTGACACTCTCGGGTGTCGCCGTGACCGACGCCCGGGCCGACAGCGGATCGATCTCCTGCGGTGCGAGCACCCTTGCACCCGGCGCGTCGGCGACGTGCACCGCGATCCACACCGTGACGCAGCCCGATCTCGACGCCGGCTCGGTGACCAACACCGCCACGGCGACCGGAATCCCACCCGGCGGCTCCGCAGTCGGTGCGACATCGGCGCCGGTCATCGTGCCCGCCTCGGCCTCGCCGTCGTTGATCACCGCGAAGTCGACGGCGGTCACCTCGGTGACGGCCGTCGGCGAAGTCGTCGGCTACGCCATCACGGTGACCAACACCGGCAACGTCACCCTCGGCGGCGTCTCGGTGGACGACCCCCGGGCCGACGTGCCGCCCGTCTGCTCGCCCGCCACCATCGCCCCGGGCGGTGTGGCCACGTGCCCGGCCACCCACACCGTCACCCAGGCCGACCTCGACGCCGGCTCGATCGGGAACATCGCCACCGGCTCGGCCACCCCGCCGGGCGGCGGCACCGTCGGCAACCAGTCGGCCGAGGTCACCGTCCCGGTCGTCCAGACGCCGTCGATCCATCTGGCCAAGGCCCTGGCCCCGCCATCGATCACCAGCTTCTCGGCCGTCGGCGAGGTGATCGACTACGTGATCACCGCGACCAACACCGGCAACGTCACCGTTGACGCCCTCACGGTCGTCGACAACCGGGCCGACACGGGCTCGATCGTCTGCGACACCGCCACCCTGGCTCCCGGCGCCTCGGCCACGTGCACGGCGTCCCACACCGTCACCCAGGGCGACCTCGATGCCGGATCCGTGGTCAACACCGCCTCCTCCAGCGCCACGCCCCCCTCCGGTCCGCCGGTCGGCGCGACGTCGAACGACGTGACCGTGCCCGCCGTCGCCGATGCCAGGCTCGAGACCGTCAAGTCGACGCCGGCGACGGGATACTCCACCGTGGGGGCGATCCTCACCTACTCGATCACCGTGGCCAACGTCGGCAACGTGACCATTGCCGGGATTGCGGTCACCGACCCCATGGCCGATCCCGGTTCGATCAACTGCGATGCGACCCAGCTCGCCCCCGGCGCGACGGCAACCTGCACGGCGACCCACACCGTCGTCCTCGCCGACCTCGACGGGGGATCGGTGGTCAACACGGCCACGGCGACCGGTACCCCGCCGGCGGGTCCGGCGGTCATCCAGCCATCCAACCCCGTCACCGTGGCGGCCCAGCCGTTACCGTCGCTGCTCACGGTGAAGAGCACCTCGACGACGGCGTTCGATGCCGTCGGTGAGGCGCTCGACTACGCGGTCACGGTGCAGAACACGGGCAACGTGACGTTGAGCAACGTCGGGCTCACCGACCCGGGGGCCGACCCGGGCACGATCGTCTGCGCTCCAACGACGCTCGCCCCGGGGGCCACGATGACCTGCTCGGCGACGCACACCGTCACCCAGGCCGACCTCGACGCCGGGTTCTTCGCCAACACGGCGACGGGCGCTGGCACATCGCCGAGCGGCCAGACGTTCACCGCCGCCTCCAACGAGGTGCGCGTTGAGGCGACGAAGATCAGCGGCATCGAAACCCTCAAGACCACCACGACGGCCGACTTCGACCAGGTCGGTGACGTGATCCGCTACCAGATCACCGTCCGCAACGCCGGGAACGTCACCGTTTCGGCGATCGCCGTCTCCGACGCCAACGCCGACCCCGGCTCGATCAGCTGCGATGCCACCGTGATCGCTCCGGCCGCGACGGCCACCTGCGTGGCGAACCACACCGTCACCCAGGCCGACCTCGACGCCGGTGAGGTGGTCAACCTGGCCGGCGGCTCCGGCCTCGAGCCCGGTGACCTCCCGATCGCCGACGACTCCAACGAGGTCCGCGTCCCGGCCGTGCTGACCCGGACGCTCGAGATCGTGAAGTCCTCCCCGACCGTCGCCTATGGCGCGGTCGACGACGTCATCGCCTACGTCATCGGGGTGCGCAACACCGGCAACGTGACGCTGTCGGCGATCACGGTCACCGACCCGGGGGCCGACCCAGGCTCCGTCCTGTGCGATGCCACGACGATCGCCCCGACGGAAGTGGTGAGCTGCGTGGCCACCCACACCGTCACCCAGGCCGATCTCGATGCCGGTTCGTTCGCCAACGTGGCCGTCGCCGCAGGTCGGCCGCCGATCGGCCCGGAGGTCACCGCCCGCTCCGCCGAGGTGACCGTCCCCGCCATCCAGTCGCCCTCGCTGACGACCGTGAAGGCACCGGTGACGGCCTCCTACGACGCCGCCGGTCAGGTGATCTCGTACTTGATCACGGTGACCAACTCCGGCAACGTGACGATCGGCGGTCTCGCCGTTTCCGATCCCAACGCCGACACGGCCCCGACCTGCGATGTCACGGCGCTCGCCCCGGCGGCGACGGCGACCTGCACCGCCGTCCACACCGTCACCCAGGCCGACATCGACGCCGGCGAGGTGCTCAACACAGCGACTGCTTCGGGCGCGCCGCCGTCGGGGCCGCGGGTCGCCGACGCGTCCGACGAGATCCGGGTGCCTGCAGTGCAATCGGCGTCGATCGCCATGGCCAAGTCGTCGTCGACGGCCGGTTACGCCACCGTGGGCGACGTGATCCGCTACTCGATCACGGTCACCAACACAGGCAACGTGACGATGAGCAACGTGGCGATCACCGATCCCGCCGCCGATGCGGGGTCGGTCTCCTGCGCGCCGACGACGTTGGTCCCCGGCGAGACCTCGTCGTGTTCGGCGACGCACACGGTGACGCAGGCCGACCTCGACCTCGGCACCGTGGTCAACACGGCGACGTCGAGCGCCGACAACCCCACCGGCACTCCCGCCGTGGCGATGTCGAACACGGTGACCGTCGCCGCGGTCCAGTCCCCGGGCCTGCTCGTCGGCAAGGTGCTCGCCGCCGGGTCCCAGCCCCAGGTAGCGACCCTCGGCGAAGTGATCTCGTACCTCCTCACCGTGCGCAACACGGGCAACGTGACCCTCAACTCGGTGACGGCATCCGATCCCGGCGCGGATGCCATCCCCGTGTGCGACGCCGACACGCTCGCCCCCGCGGCGACCGCCACCTGCACCGCCGCCCACACCGTGACCCAGGCCGACCTCGACGCCGGCGTCGTGCACAACACCGCCTCGGGCGCCGGCGTCCCCCCGAGCGGTGCGCCGATCACCTCGTCGTCGCCGACGATCTCCGTTCCTGTCCTGCAGTCACCGTCGATCACCACGACGAAGGCGCTGGCGGCCGGCTCGATCACCGGCTACTCGCTGCCCGGCGAGGTGATCGACTACGTGATCACGGTCGCCAACACCGGCAACGTCACGTTGAGCGGGGTCTCCGCATCCGATCCGTTGGCCGACGCCGCCCCGTCGTGCGCGACCGCCGTGCTCGCCCCGGGGGAGTCGACCACCTGCCTGGCCAGCCACACGGTGACCCAGGCCGACATCGATCGCGGATCGGTGGTCAACATCGCCACCGCCGGAGCCGTCCCTCCGGTCGGCGCGCCGGTCAACGCCGACTCCAACCCAGTAGCCGTTGCGGCGACGCGGAGCCCGGCGATCCTCACCACCAAGGTCTCCGACACGCCGGACTTCGATGCCGTCGGCGACGTGATCGGCTACACGGTGACCGTCGCCAACACGGGCAACGTCACGGTGACCGGTGTCGCCGTGAGCGACGCCAATGCCGACGCGACCCCCGTCTGCTCGCCCACGGTGCTCGCTCCCGGCGAGGTGGCCACGTGCCCGGCGACGCACACCGTGACCCTGGCCGATCTCGACCGCGGTGCGGTCCTCAACGTCGCCGACGGTTCCGCGGCGGATCCGTCGGGTGATCCCGTGACCGACGCGTCCGACGAGGTCGCCGTCCCGGCGGTCGTTCTCGCCTCGCTGCTCACCTCGAAGTCGTCGCCGACTGCGACCTACCAGGCCGTCGGTGACGTCATCGACTACGCGATCACCGTGGCCAACACGGGCAACGTGACCGTCGGCGGTGTGACGGTCACCGATCCGATCGCCGATCCGGGTTCGATCGTCTGCACCCCGGTCGATCTGGCGCCGGGAGCCACCGCCGCCTGCTCGGCGACCCATACCGTGACGCAGGCCGATCTCGATGCGGGACGCGTGGTGAACACCGCCACGGGCGCCGGCCTCGCCGCCGACGGTTCGCCCGTCAGCGATCCGTCCAACGAGATGATCGTCGGGGCCACCAAGTTGAGCGGGATCGAGGTGCTCAAGTCGACCACGACGACCGGGTTCGACCAGGTCGGTGACGTCATCCACTACGACATCACCGTGCGCAACGCCGGCAATGTGACCGTCACCGACGTCACGGTGACCGACCCGGCGGCGGATCAGGGTTCGATCTCGTGCGCCCCGACCATCCTCGCCCCGGGAGCGATCACGTCGTGCACCGCGACCCACACCGCAACCCAGGGCGACCTCGATGCCGGTCGGGTGGTCAACATCGCCAGTGCCGCGGCGAACGAGCCCGGCGGCGCCACCGTCGATTCGAGCTCGAACGAGGTGGTCGTGCCTGCGGTGTTGACGCGCACGATCGAGACGGTGAAGACGGCCTCGACGGTCTCGTTCTCCGCGGTGGGTGAGCCGGTCGGCTACCTGATCACGGTGCGCAACACCGGGAACGTGACGATGTCAGGGGTGTCGGTGTCGGACGCCAACGCCGATCCGGGCTCGCTCGTGTGCGACACCGACACCGTGGCTCCCGGCGAGGTGGTGTCGTGCACGGCGACGCACACCGTCAGTCAGGCCGATCTCGATCGGGGTGAGGTGGTCAACACGGCGACTGCGCAGGGCACCCCCCCGATCGGCCCGTCGATCAACGACCCGTCGAACGAGGTCGTCGTCCCGGCCGTCCAGAACGCCGGGATCATGACGACCAAGACCGCCGACACCGCGTTCTACCGGGCGGTCGGCGATGTCGTCGGGTACACGATCACCGTGGTCAACACCGGCAACGTCACGGTGGACGGCCTGACCGTGACCGATGCGAACGCCGATCCCGGCTCGATCGCCTGCGACCTGGTGGCTCTGGCGCCGGGCGTTGCAGCCACCTGCACGGCGACCCATACCGTGACCCAAGCCGATCTCGACCGCGGCGAGGTGTTGAACACCGCCTCGGCCGCGGCGACCGACCCCGCCGGTGGACCGGTCTCGGGTTCGTCGGAAGTGGTGCGTGTCCCGGCGATCCAGTCCGCTGGACTGCGGGTGGCCAAGTCGTCGTCGATGGTGTCGTTCTCGGCGGTGGGTGATGCGGTTGCCTACGTGGTGACGGTGACGAACATCGGGAACGTGACGATCGACGGTGTGGCGGTTGCGGATCCGGTGGCTGATCCGGGGTCGGTGGTCTGCGCGCCGTTGGCCATCGGTCCGGGTGAGTCGTCGTCATGCTCGGCGGTTCACACGGTCACCCAGGCCGATCTCGATCGGGGTCTGGTAGCGAACACGGCGACGGGTTCGGGGGCCGGTCCGAACGGTGTGACGGTCGATGCGCTCTCCAACGAGGTGATCGTTCCGGGGGTGCGCAACCCGGCCGTCGTGACGGCGAAGTCGTCGTCGACGACTGACTTCGATGCGGTGGGCGACGTCATCGTGTACACGATCACGGTGACGAACTCCGGGAACGTGACGGTCTCGGACATCGGCCTGAGCGACGCCAAGGCCGACACCGGGTCCGTTGCCTGTGCTCCGTCGTCGACGCTGGCGCCGGGTGAGACGGCGACGTGTTCGGCGACCCATACGGCGACGCAGGTCGACCTGGATGCCGGAGAGGTGGTGAACATCGCCTCGGGTTCGGGACTCCCGCCCTTCGGTGCACGAGTCGTTGGCGTCTCGGACCCCGTGGCGGTTCCGGCGGTGCAGGCCCCGGCGTTGGACGTGGTGAAGTCCACCTCGGCCGTCGAGTACCTCTCGGTGGGGACGTCGATCACGTACAGCATCACCGTGACCAACACGGGGAACGTGACGGTCTCGTCGTTGGGCGTGGATGATCCGGGCGCCGATCCCGGCTCGGTGGTCTGCGACACGTCGGTGTTGGCTCCGGGGGCGACGGCGTCGTGCGCGGCGGTCCATACGGTGGTCCAGAGCGATCTGGATGCCGGGGAGATCGTCAACGTGGCGTCGGCTTCGGCTGTGTCGCCGGCGGGCCAGACGGTCGACGGGGTGTCGAACGAGGTCGTGGTGCCGGCAGTGGCACTGCCCTCGGTGGCGGTGGCGAAGTCGTCGTCGACGGTGTCGTTCGATGCGGTGGGTGATCCGATCGACTACTCCGTGACGATCCTGAATACCGGGAACCAGACCCTGACGGAGGTGAGCGCCTCGGATGCGTTGGCTGATCCGGGATCGATCGTGTGTGACGCCACGGTGATCGCTCCCGGGCCGATCGACGACGTGTACCGCTGACCCATACGGTGGTGCAAGCGGATTTGGATGCGGGGTTGATCGCCAACACCGCCTCCGCATCGGGTGTGTCGAACCGGGCGGGGTGCGGTGGCCGAGGGGTCTTTCGAATGAGGTGTTGGTGCCGGCGGTGTTGGTCCGCACGATCGAAACGGTGAAGACCGCGTCGACGGTGTCGTATTCGACGCCGGGTGAGGTGCTCGGGTATGTGATCACGGTGCGTAACACGGGGAACGTGACGATGTCGGGGGTCACGGTGGGTGATGCGAATGCTGATCCGGGCACGGTCGTGTGTGCTACGACGACGGTTGTTCCGGGTGGGGTGGTGTCGTGCACGGCGGCGCATACCGTCACTCAGGGCGATGTGGATGCGGGTGAGGTCGTCAATGTGGCGGTGGGTGAGGCGGTCCCGGCGGTTGGTCCGCCGGTGACGGACCCGTCGGATCAGGTGATTGTTGGTGGGGTGCGTTCGGCGGGGTTGGGTGTGCTCAACATGTCGACGACGGTGTCGTATACGTCTCCGGGCGAGTTGATCGGGTACACGTTCACGGTGGTCAACACCGGGAATGTGACGGTTACCGGGGTCGTGGTGTCGGATGCGAATGCTGATCCGGGCACGATCATTTGTGACACGACGACGGTCGTTCCGGGAGCGAGTGTGTCGTGCACGGCGGTCCATACCGTCACCCAAACCGATGTGGATGCGGGTCGGGTGGTGAACACGGTGAACGTGTCGGGGATCGACCCGGCTGGTGCGGTGGTGACGGCGGTGTCGAACGAGGTGATCGTGGCGGGAACGCAAACGGCGTTGTTGTCGATCGTGTTGGGATCATCGACAACGAGTTACACGACTCCGGGTGAGTTGATCGGGTACACGTTCACGGTGGTCAACACCGGGAATGTGACGGTCACCGGGATCGTGGTGTCGGACACGGTCGCCGATCCGGGCACGATCATCTGTGACACGACGACGATCGCTCCGGGAGCGAGCGTGTCATGCACCGGGGTGCATACCGTCACCCAAACCGATGTGGATGCGGGTCGGGTGGTGAACACGGCGTCGGTGTCAGGGATCGACCCGAACGCAGGTTTGGTGACGGCAACATCGAACGAGGTGTCTGTGGTGGCGGTGCAGTCGGGCGGGTTGGTGACGGTGTTGTCGTCGTCGACGGTGTCGTTCGACGCGCCGGGTGTGGTGATCGTGTATCGGGTGACGGTGACGAACTCGGGGAACGTGACGGTTGATGGTGTGTCGGTGTCGGGGTTGGATGCTGATCCGGGCACGATTGTGTGTGATGCCACGGTGTTGGCGCCGGGGGCGACGATGGTGTGTACGGCGTCGCGGACGGTGGTGCAGGGCGATGTGGATGCTGGTGAGGTGGTGAACGTCGCGTCGGGTTCGGGGCTCGACCCGAATGGTGTGGTGGTGGTCGATCTGTCGAACGAGGTGACGGTGCCGGCGGTGCAGTTGGTGTCGTTGGTGACGGTGAAGTCGTCGTTGACGGCGAGTTACGCGGCGGTTGGTGATCTGGTTGTCTATCGGGTGACGGTGGCGAACACTGGGAATGTGACGGTCAGCGGGGTGTCGGTGGCCGATCCGATTGCTGATCCGGGTTCGATCGTGTGTGACATGTCGGTGTTGGCGCCGGGGGCGACGGCGTCGTGCACGGCGGCGCGGACGGTGGTGCAGGGCGATGTGGATGCCGGGGAGATCGTCAATGTGGCCACGGGTTCGGGGATCGCGGCGGGATCGGTGCCGGTGGAGGCGGTGTCGAACGAGGTGCGTGTCGCCGCGGTGAAACTGTCGGGGATCGAAGTGTTGAAATCGGCGGTGACGACCAGTTTCGATCAGCTCGGTGATCGGGTGTCGTACACGATCACGGTCCGTAACGCCGGGAACGTGACCGTCACCGGGGTGGCCGTGACCGATATGAACACCGATCCGGGCACGATCGTGTGTGACACCACAATTTTGGTTCCCGGCCAGATCGCCACGTGTACCGCTACCCGCACGGTGGTGCAAACCGATTTGGATGCCGGGTTGATCGTCAATACCGCTTCGGTCACCGGGTTCGAACCGGGCGGGGTGCCGGTCACCGATCTTTCGAATGAGGTGTTGGTGCCGGCGGTGTTGGTCCGCACGATCGAAACGGTGAAGACCGCGTCGACGGTGTCGTATTCGACGCCGGGTGAGGTGCTCGGGTATGTGATCACGGTGCGTAACACGGGGAACGTGACGATGTCGGGGGTCACGGTGGGTGATGCGAATGCTGATCCGGGCACGGTCGTGTGTGCTACGACGACGGTTGTTCCGGGTGGGGTGGTGTCGTGCACGGCGGCGCATACCGTCACTCAGGGCGATGTGGATGCGGGTGAGGTCGTCAATGTGGCGGTGGGTGAGGCGGTCCCGGCGGTTGGTCCGCCGGTGACGGACCCGTCGGATCAGGTGATTGTTGGTGGGGTGCGTTCGGCGGGGTTGGGTGTGCTCAACATGTCGACGACGGTGTCGTATACGTCTCCGGGCGAGTTGATCGGGTACACGTTCACGGTGGTCAACACCGGGAATGTGACGGTTACCGGGGTCGTGGTGTCGGATGCGAATGCTGATCCGGGCACGATCATTTGTGACACGACGACGGTCGTTCCGGGAGCGAGTGTGTCGTGCACGGCGGTCCATACCGTCACCCAAACCGATGTGGATGCGGGTCGGGTGGTGAACACGGTGAACGTGTCGGGGATCGACCCGGCTGGTGCGGTGGTGACGGCGGTGTCGAACGAGGTGATCGTGGCGGGAACGCAAACGGCGTTGTTGTCGATCGTGTTGGGATCATCGACAACGAGTTACACGACTCCGGGTGAGTTGATCGGGTACACGTTCACGGTGGTCAACACCGGGAATGTGACGGTCACCGGGATCGTGGTGTCGGACACGGTCGCCGATCCGGGCACGATCATCTGTGACACGACGACGATCGCTCCGGGAGCGAGCGTGTCATGCACCGGGGTGCATACCGTCACCCAAACCGATGTGGATGCGGGTCGGGTGGTGAACACGGCGTCGGTGTCAGGGATCGACCCGAACGCAGGTTTGGTGACGGCAACATCGAACGAGGTGTCTGTGGTGGCGGTGCAGTCGGGCGGGTTGGTGACGGTGTTGTCGTCGTCGACGGTGTCGTTCGACGCGCCGGGTGTGGTGATCGTGTATCGGGTGACGGTGACGAACTCGGGGAACGTGACGGTTGATGGTGTGTCGGTGTCGGGGTTGGATGCTGATCCGGGCACGATTGTGTGTGATGCCACGGTGTTGGCGCCGGGGGCGACGATGGTGTGTACGGCGTCGCGGACGGTGGTGCAGGGCGATGTGGATGCTGGTGAGGTGGTGAACGTCGCGTCGGGTTCGGGGCTCGACCCGAATGGTGTGGTGGTGGTCGATCTGTCCGAACCGGTGACGGTGCCGGCGGTGCAGTTGGTGTCGTTGGTGACGGTGAAGTCGTCGTTGACGGCGAGTTACGCGGCGGTTGGTGATCTGGTTGTCTATCGGGTGACGGTGGCGAACACTGGGAATGTGACGGTCAGCGGGGTGTCGGTGGCCGATCCGATTGCTGATCCGGGTTCGATCGTGTGTGACATGTCGGTGTTGGCGCCGGGGGCGACGGCGTCGTGCACGGCGGCGCGGACGGTGGTGCAGGGCGATGTGGATGCCGGGGAGATCGTCAATGTGGCCACGGGTTCGGGGATCGCGGCGGGATCGGTGCCGGTGGAGGCGGTGTCGAACGAGGTGCGTGTCGCCGCGGTGAAACTGTCGGGGATCGAAGTGTTGAAATCGGCGGTGACGACCAGTTTCGATCAGCTCGGTGATCGGGTGTCGTACACGATCACGGTCCGTAACGCCGGGAACGTGACCGTCACCGGGGTGGCCGTGACCGATATGAACACCGATCCGGGCACGATCGTGTGTGACACCACAATTTTGGTTCCCGGCCAGATCGCCACGTGTACCGCTACCCGCACGGTGGTGCAAGCCGATTTGGATGCCGGGTTGATCGTCAATACCGCTTCGGTCACCGGGTTCGAACCGGGCGGGGTGCCGGTCACCGATCTTTCGAATGAGGTGTTGGTGCCGGCGGTGTTGGTCCGCACGATCGAAACGGTGAAGACCGCGTCGACGGTGTCGTATTCGACGCCGGGTGAGGTGCTCGGGTATGTGATCACGGTGCGTAACACGGGGAACGTGACGATGTCGGGGGTCACGGTGGGTGATGCGAATGCTGATCCGGGCACGGTCGTGTGTGCTACGACGACGGTTGTTCCGGGTGGGGTGGTGTCGTGCACGGCGGCGCATACCGTCACTCAGGGCGATGTGGATGCGGGTGAGGTCGTCAATGTGGCGGTGGGTGAGGCGGTCCCGGCGGTTGGTCCGCCGGTGACGGACCCGTCGGATCAGGTGATTGTTGGTGGGGTGCGTTCGGCGGGGTTGGGTGTGCTCAACATGTCGACGACGGTGTCGTATACGTCTCCGGGCGAGTTGATCGGGTACACGTTCACGGTGGTCAACACCGGGAATGTGACGGTTACCGGGGTCGTGGTGTCGGATGCGAATGCTGATCCGGGCACGATCATTTGTGACACGACGACGGTCGTTCCGGGAGCGAGTAGTGTCGTGCACGGCGGTCCATACCGTCACCCAAACCGATGTGGATGCGGGTCGGGTGGTGAACACGGTGAACGTGTCGGGGATCGACCCGGCTGGTGCGGTGGTGACGGCGGTGTCGAACGAGGTGATCGTGGCGGGAACGCAAACGGCGTTGTTGTCGATCGTGTTGGGATCATCGACAACGAGTTACACGACTCCGGGTGAGTTGATCGGGTACACGTTCACGGTGGTCAACACCGGGAATGTGACGGTCACCGGGATCGTGGTGTCGGACACGGTCGCCGATCCGGGCACGATCATCTGTGACACGACGACGATCGCTCCGGGAGCGAGCGTGTCATGCACCGGGGTGCATACCGTCACCCAAACCGATGTGGATGCGGGTCGGGTGGTGAACACGGCGTCGGTGTCAGGGATCGACCCGAACGCAGGTTTGGTGACGGCAACATCGAACGAGGTGTCTGTGGTGGCGGTGCAGTCGGGCGGGTTGGTGACGGTGTTGTCGTCGTCGACGGTGTCGTTCGACGCGCCGGGTGTGGTGATCGTGTATCGGGTGACGGTGACGAACTCGGGGAACGTGACGGTTGATGGTGTGTCGGTGTCGGGGTTGGATGCTGATCCGGGCACGATTGTGTGTGATGCCACGGTGTTGGCGCCGGGGGCGACGATGGTGTGTACGGCGTCGCGGACGGTGGTGCAGGGCGATGTGGATGCTGGTGAGGTGGTGAACGTCGCGTCGGGTTCGGGGCTCGACCCGAATGGTGTGGTGGTGGTCGATGTGTCGAACGAGGTGACGGTGCCGGCGGTGCAGTTGGTGTCGTTGGTGACGGTGAAGTCGTCGTTGACGGCGAGTTACGCGGCGGTTGGTGATCTGGTTGTCTATCGGGTGACGGTGGCGAACACTGGGAATGTGACGGTCAGCGGGGTGTCGGTGGCCGATCCGATTGCTGATCCGGGTTCGATCGTGTGTGACATGTCGGTGTTGGCGCCGGGGGCGACGGCGTCGTGCACGGCGGCGCGGACGGTGGTGCAGGGCGATGTGGATGCCGGGGAGATCGTCAATGTGGCCACGGGTTCGGGGATCGCGGCGGGATCGGTGCCGGTGGAGGCGGTGTCGAACGAGGTGCGTGTCGCCGCGGTGAAACTGTCGGGGATCGAAGTGTTGAAATCGGCGGTGACGACCAGTTTCGATCAGCTCGGTGATCGGGTGTCGTACACGATCACGGTCCGTAACGCCGGGAACGTGACCGTCACCGGGGTGGCCGTGACCGATACGAACACCGATCCGGGCACGATCGTGTGTGACACCACAATTTTGGTTCCCGGCCAGATCGCCACGTGTACCGCTACCCGCACGGTGGTGCAAACCGATTTGGATGCCGGGTTGATCGTCAATACCGCTTCGGTCACCGGGTTCGAACCGGGCGGGGTGCCGGTCACCGATCTTTCGAATGAGGTGTTGGTGCCGGCGGTGTTGGTCCGCACGATCGAAACGGTGAAGACCGCGTCGACGGTGTCGTATTCGACGCCGGGTGAGGTGCTCGGGTATGTGATCACGGTGCGTAACACGGGGAACGTGACGATGTCGGGGGTCACGGTGGGTGATGCGAATGCTGATCCGGGCACGGTCGTGTGTGCTACGACGACGGTTGTTCCGGGTGGGGTGGTGTCGTGCACGGCGGCGCATACCGTCACTCAGGGCGATGTGGATGCGGGTGAGGTCGTCAATGTGGCGGTGGGTGAGGCGGTCCCGGCGGTTGGTCCGCCGGTGACGGACCCGTCGGATCAGGTGATTGTTGGTGGGGTGCGTTCGGCGGGGTTGGGTGTGCTCAACATGTCGACGACGGTGTCGTATACGTCTCCGGGCGAGTTGATCGGGTACACGTTCACGGTGGTCAACACCGGGAATGTGACGGTTACCGGGGTCGTGGTGTCGGATGCGAATGCTGATCCGGGCACGATCATTTGTGACACGACGACGGTCGTTCCGGGAGCGAGTGTGTCGTGCACGGCGGTCCATACCGTCACCCAAACCGATGTGGATGCGGGTCGGGTGG
>CAWHEG010000030.1:0-421537 GCA_963828405.1 uncultured Actinomycetes bacterium
GCCACTTCGCTGCCACCACGATGCTGCTCAACGGTATCGACGTTCGTACCGCCGCCGGCCGACTCGGCCACGCTCGTGCCTCCACGACCCTTGATATCTACGCCCACTACACCGAACCGGCTGATCGGCGCGCTGCCGCCACGCTCGCGAAGAGCCTGAGGCTGACCGATATCTGAGCCCTTGGTTCCCCTGCGGTGCCTATTTCACGTGTGCAGCGTGGCCGGCGCTCATCGACGTGGCGAGTGTGTGCACGGCGTCGCTCAAGACTCTTGGGGTGAGCGCTGTCTCCCCGGCCATCGCAGCGACGAAGGATCCGTCGAGTTGTGACAGCGTCATCGCCGCCAGGGCGTTCGCTTGCGGCTCGGCGAGGTCGGGGTAGTCGCTCAGGAGCGCGGTGCGGAGGTTCTCGAGCGATTCCCGTCGGATCTCGAGGAAGCGTTGACGGGCGGCGTCGCCTCCCTCGGGTGGTCGTTCGAGGGTCATGATGAGGCCGAGGCGGATGAAGTCGGGGAACTGTCCGAGCTTGGCGTAGAGGTGCTCGAAGTTGTGTCCGTCGCCGTTCGCGCTGTTGCGCGATGCGGCGAGCTCGTCGCACCACTGTTCGTAGCTGTCGTTGATCACCGCAGTGAACAGGTCTTCCTTGTTCTCGAAGTGCCAGTAGATCGAGCTGTTCGGGAGGCCGGAGCGCTTCGACACCGCGCTCGATGCTGGTGCCCTGGTAGCCGCACTCGCTGGCGATCTCCGCGGCAGCGTCGAGGATCTGGCGTCGCGACGCCCGGCCGTTCGCTCTGGTGGTTCTCGCCGACATGGCCTTGACACTACCGCAGACGACCGTTACTGTACCGCTCATTCCAACAGGAACGTGCGTTCCAATAACGCTGGTTCCGGCCGAGGGGGCCTCCATGTCGATTCAGATCGCGCCCGATACCGGGCACTCGACCACAACGTTCGGCGAACGTGTCGCCGAGGTGCTGCCGTTGATCGCCAGCAACGTCGGGCTTGCAGAACAAGAACGCAAGGTGCCCGACGCGAACGTCGCTGCGCTGCGAGACGCCGGCTTCTTCAAGGCGTTCCAGCCGAAGCGGTTCGGAGGTCTGGAAGTCGGGGCCGATGTCTACGGTCCGGCGGTCGTCGACATCGCCAGCGCGTGTGCGTCCACGGCGTGGGCGTCGGGGCTGCTGGCCCAGCACTCGCACATGGTCGCGTTGATGTCCGACGAGTTGCAGCACGAGATCTGGGACGACGATTCGACGGCCCTTGTGTCGTCGTCGGTGGCACCGCTCGGCAAGGGGACCCCGGTCGATGGCGGTGTTCGCCTGTCGGGGCGGTTCACGTGGTCGAGTGGTTGCGACCATGCGACCTGGGCGATCCTCGGGTTCCTCCGCCCGGACCCGATTGTCGACGGCGCCCTCGCCACCCACTTCGCGATCGTGCCTCGCAGCGACTATGTGATCCACGACGACTGGTTCGTGGCGGGCCTCAACGGCACCGGATCGAAGACGCTGCTCGTCGACGATGTGTTCGTTCCCGAGCATCGGATCGAGTCGCAGATCGGGCTGATGACCGGCTTGTCGAAGGGGTTCGGCAGCAACGACGGCGAGATCTTCCACACACACTTCGCGCACTGGTTCGCGATGGGGTTCTCTGCGGTGTCGGTCGGCATCGCCCGCAGGTTCCTCGAGGTGTACAGCGACAAGGTGTCGACGCGGGTTCGCGCCTACACGGGGGCGAACGTCGGGACGACGGCGCCTGCGTACATGCGTCTCGCCGAATCTCACCATCAGGTCCGCGCCGCGTACGCGACGTTGAGTGCCGACTGGTCGGCGTTCACACAGAAGGCACGCTCACGAGTCCTTCCCACCATCGAGGAAGATCTGTACTGGCGCTCCAACCAGGCGTACGCGACGAAGTTGGCGATCGAGGCCGTCGACCGACTGTTCACGGCGTCGGGCGGCAGCGCCTGGTTCCAGCACAACGAGATGCAGCGTCTGTGGCGCGACTCGAAGATGACTGGCGCCCACACCTACTCGGACTACGACATCGCCGCCCAGACCCTCGGTCGTTCGCTGTTGGGCCTGCCCCGCGATGCGGCCGGCTTCTGATCGGACGATGCACGCCATCATGAGCAACCACACCATCACCGACCATGTGAGCACCGTCGACGGCGTCGAGGTCCACACCGATCACTGGATCAACGGACGCTGGGTCGCCTCCGCCGATCGGTTCGAGGACCGCTCACCGATCGACGGCAGTCACCTCGCCGACGTGGCAGCCGGCGGCGGCAGCGAAGTCGACGCCGCCGTGGCTGCAGCACGCGCCGCGTTCCCGGCATGGGCTGCGCTCGGTCCCGCCGGGCGGGCGCCGATCCTGCGCCGCTTCGCGGAACTGATCAACGAGCACGTCGATGACATCGCCACGGTCGAATCAGTCGACAACGGCTCGCTGCTCACCGGCCTACGCCATGCCGTCATCCCTCGTGCCGCGCTGAACATCTCGTTCTTCGCCGAACATGCACTGACACTCGGCGAGACCATCGAGTCTCCACAGGTCAGCAACCGGGTGCGGTTCGACCCGAGCGGTGTTGCGGCGCTGATCACCCCGTGGAACGCGCCGTTCATGCTGACCACCTGGAAGGTCGGCCCCGCACTCGCGGCCGGCAACACCATCGTGGTCAAGCCGCCGGAATGGGCGCCACTGACCGCCGGCCTCCTCGCCCAACTCAGCGCGCAAGCCGGCCTTCCCGACGGTGTGCTCAACGTCGTACAGGGCATCGGTAGCTCTGCCGGTGCGGCGCTTGTTGCGCATGAGGATGTCGATCGGATCAGCTTCACCGGCTCGACGCCGACGGCGCGTTCCATCGGACGAGCCGCCGCGGAGACACTGACTCCGGTCAGCTTCGAACTCGGCGGCAAGTCACCGTTCGTGGTCCTCGCCGACGCCGACCTCGACGCCGCGGCACAGACGATCGTCGCCCAGTACATGAACGCCGGTCAGGTGTGCCTGTCCGGGACTCGGATCATCGTCGACGCTTCCATCGCCGACGAACTGCTCGAGAAGGTTCGAGCCCACACCGCAGCGTTGGTCGTCGGGGACCCGCGTCAGCCTGCGACGCGCATCGGACCGCTGATCCACCCCACACACGCGGCTCGCGTCGAAGGGTTCGTCGAACGAGCAAAGTCCGCCGGCGCACGGGTGCTGTGGGGCGGCGGCCGCGACGAAGCCGGCGAGTTGTATTTCCAGCCGACCATGTTCGACCACGTCGCCCACGACTCCGAACTGTTTCGGAGCGAGGTGTTCGGCCCCGTGCTCAGCTGGCACACCGTTGCCGACGCCGACGAAGCCATCGCTGTCGCCAACGACCAGGACTACGGCCTCGCCGCAACACTCTTCGGCCGCGACGCCACCCGCACCACCTACGTCGCCGACCGCCTGATCGCTGGCACGGTCTGGGTCAACTGCTACTACGTCCGCGAGCTCGCCGCACCGTTCGGCGGTGCCCGCAACTCCGGCATCGGCCGCGAGGGCGGCACCTGGAGCTTCGACTTCTTCTGCGACGTCAAGAACGTCGCCACCCGGCACGACTCACTCACCACACCACACACGGGGAACTGAACATGGGAACGATCAACGCTGCTGCACTCGTCAGCCACCAGCCCGGGATCATGATCCCCGAGGAAGGTCGCATCGCGATGAACGGAGGGTACGACACCACCCTTGTCGCCGGCTTCGGCGACCTGCGGGCACGACTCGACGCCGCCGGTGTCGACACGCTCGTCATCATCGACACCCACTGGTTCACCACTGCGTTCCACGTCGTGGCCGGCGGTGATCGCTACACAGGGTCGTACACATCCGAAGAACTGCCGATGATGATCACCGACCTCCCCTACGACTTCCCAGGCGCCCCAGCCCTGGCCGCGCTCGTCGCGCAGGTCGGCGCCGAGCGGATGCTGCCGGTGTTCAGCACACCCAACCTCAACATCGGGATCCAGTATCCGACCGTCAACCTCGTCCACCACCTCCACTGGGATCGGCCGGTGCTGCGCATCGGCATCTGCCAGCACGCCGAGGCGCACAACTTCCTCGACTTCGGTGCGGCGCTCGGTGAAGCGATCTCCCGAAGCGACGCACACGTCGGCATCCTTGCCTCCGGCGGAATGAGCCACCGTTTCCCACCGCTCGACAGCTCCAGCAACCACACCAAGAACGCCGCCGAACACGTGATCACCGCCGAGGCACGAGCTTTCGACGAGCGCATCCTCGGCAAGTGGGTCGAGGGTGACCACAGCGGGGTGATCGACGCCTACCCGGAGTACAAGCCGTTCAAGCCCGAAGGCCTGCTGGGCCACTACCTGATCATGGCCGGCGCGCTCGGTGGACGCGACTGGACATCCCCGGGCACCCAGCTCTCCGAGTACGAGAACGCGTTCGGTACCGGCCAGGTGCACATGTGGTTCGACCTCACCGACGAACGGCAGCCGGCATGAGCGGCAACGCCCGCCCGAACGTCCTCGAGGGCGAGCGCGAGGAGTGGCGGCGCATCCTCCACGACGGGTTCCCGCACTGGGTCAGCGTCGACGGCGACGAGCTCGTGCTCGGCGACGGTCGCCGCGTCGTCGAAGCCAACGCGACCTACCTGCCCCCGTGTGACCCGACGAAGATCCTCTGCGTTCACCTCAACTACCCGTCACGGGCCATCGAGTTCGGGGTGCAGATGGGAGCGACGCCCACGTACTTCCAGAAGCCGACCACCGCGATGAACTCGCACCGCGGGCTGTTGCTGCGTCCCGCCGACTGCCAGTACCTGAACTACGAAGGCGAGATCGCAGCGATCGTCGGCAAGCCGATGCGCAACGTCGCTCCCGACGACACATGGTCCTACCTCGCCGGGTTCGCACCGGCCAACGACGTCGGCTGCCACGACTACCGCGACACCGACGCTGGCGGCATGCTGCGCGTCAAAGGAATGGATGGCTTCTGCCCGGTCGGGCCTGGCATCGTCCGCGGCGTCGACATCCGCGAGTCGACGTTGCGGACCTACATCAACGGCAAGGTCGTCCAGGAAGATCCAGTGACCGGGATGACCTACGGCATCGACTACATGCTCGCCGACCTGTGCCGACACATCACCCTGCTGCCCGGCGACATCATCCTCACCGGCACACCCGCCAACTCGCGCCCGATGGCACTCGGCGACGTGGTCGAGGTCGAGGTCACCGGCCTCGGTCGACTCTCCAACACCGTCGCCGAGATCCCCGCGCCGAAGCATGCGATCGGTCACCAGCCGACCGACTCTCGCACGGTTCGCGGCGTCGCACTCGGCCCCGCCTCCCTGAGCGCCGAGGAGCGGGCCTCGTGACCACCGAACGTCCGTCGCTCCGTCAGCGCTGGGCCAACGGCGACGTCACCTTCGGGGCATGGTGCATGATGCCGGGCGCGCTCGGTATCGAGGTCATCGGCAAGACCGGCTTCGACTGGGTGCTCATCGACATGCAGCACGGCTGCATGGGCTACGAAGGTGCACTCGACATGATCCGCGCCGCCGATATCCACGGGCTGGCCAGCGTCGTACGCGTCCCCTGGAACGAACCGGGAATCATCGGTCGGATGCTCGACGCAGGCGCCGAAGCCATCCTCATCCCGATGATCGAAACCGCCGACGACGCACGCGCCGCAGTCAACGCCTGCCGCTATCCACCCGCAGGTCGACGCAGCCTCGGCCCCATCCGCGTCGGCACCCGCGACGGATTCGGGTACATGCGATCCGCCAACGAGCGAGTCACTGTCATCCCGATGATCGAAACCGCGCAGGCCCTCGCCGAAGTCGAAGCCATCGCCGCGGTCCCGGGCGTCGACGCCCTCTTCGTCGGCCCCTTCGACCTGTCGATCGCGCTCGGCCTCCCGCCCGGCGACAACGACGGCAACGAGGTCTTCGACAACGCACTCGCCCGCACCATCGCCGCCGCATCAGCTGCGGGCGTCGCGCTCGCCGTGCTCTCCAACCAGGTGGTCGCCCCCCGGCGCGTCGCCCAAGGGTTCCAGATGGTGTCGGTCACGATGGACACCGTCGCGCTCGCCTCCGCCAGTGCCGCCGCATTGACCACCGTCCGCACCGCAGTCGAGGAGACCCAGCCATGACCCTGGACGATGCCACCCGCACCGAGATCGCGGATGCCCTGCGCGAAGCGCACCGCACTGGCACCCCGATCCCACGGCTCAGCGCGACCTATCCCGACATGGACATCGAGGACGCCTACCGGGTGCAGGAGATCTTCATTGCCCGTCGGCTCAGTGAAGGCGCCACCGTCAAGGGCTACAAGGTCGGGCTGACATCGAAGGCGATGCAACAGATGTCCGGCGCCACCGAGCCCGACTTCAGCGTCATGACCAACGACATGTTCCGACTCGAATCGACACCTGTCGAGCGAGTCGGCTTCATCCGACCGATCGTCGAGATGGAGATCGCCTTCGTGCTGGGGGCCGAACTCAAGGGGCCAGGCGTGTTGCCGGTCGACGTGATCCGCGCCACCGAGTTCGTCCTGCCGGCCATCGAGATCGTCGACTTCCGAGTCGAACTCGGCCCGGGCTTCGGGATCGTCGACACCATCGCCGACCTCGCCGCCTGCGGCGCTGCGGTCCTCGGCGCCAACCCGCGTCGCCTCGACCAGATCGACATCCGTCGCGTGCGAGGCACGCTGTCGAAGAACGGCACCGTCGAGCAAGAAGGCGAAGCATCAGCGGTGCTCGGCAACCCCGTCACCGCCGTCGCCTGGCTCGCCAACAAGCTCGCCGAGTTCGACATCTCCTTCGCCCCCGGCGACGTGATCCTCACCGGCTCCTTCGTCCGGGCCATCCCAGTCGAGGCCGGCGACGAGATCGTCTGCGAGTTCGACCACGGACTCGGACGCGTCGACATCTCGTTCACCTGACACCGGCGCAGTCGAGCGGGTCGAGCGTGTCGGCCGGCGACATGGCTGTAGCCGCCGCCGAATGACCTGCGGTTTACCAAACCCACGGTCACAGCTGGGTTGAGCCGCTGGGCACGGCCTGCACGGAGGGCGATGACCGATGAAAGTTGTCCATCCACTTGTCCATCTACTGCGCGCTACTGCATGATGTTCAACGAGACCAGACGAGGAGCAAACCGAAGCTGAGCAGGTCAGATGCGATTCAAGGAGACTCGCCGAGACCCACTCGACCGCATTCCTAAACCGCAGGTCGTAGGTTCGAATCCTACCGGGGGCGCTCAAAACACCTGGTAGATGGTGGTGCTTGTTGTGTGCAAGTGCCGGACGAGTGAGTTGTCCATCGTGGTTGAAACGCTCGACGGGTTGTCCGGTTCAGGGCCGGGTCTGGGAGATCCTGTTCACGGCGTCGCGTACCCGTCCGAACCGGATCCGTTCCTGCTCGAGTCGGAGCCCCGGCTGCAGGCGGTTGTCTCGCAACGCGTCATACACGGCAGCCTCGGTCGGCGTGAGGTGAAGCAGGTCACGTCGGACGGGTCTTTTTCGTGCCCCCAGTAGTCGCGGTGACCGAGCAACGTGTCCATGTCCATCAGGAGGGACGACGCGTGGGGCACGCCGCTGCGGAATTGGTCGAGCAGGGCGAATCCATGGGTGTCGATGTCGCCCCAGTAGTACACCGGAACGTCGTGGAGCCACGGGACGCCGGCGAGATGTTCGAACCCCGAGCCGGCGCCGAACACGACGATCGCGTCGTCAGTTGCAGGAAACGACAGGAAGTTGATTTCATTCTCCGTCACGAACACCCGCCGCGGCACTTCGATTCTGCCGAAATCGGCGGCTGAGATGGTGATATCGCCGTCACCGGCCCACCTGGCGAACCGGAGAGGGTCGTCGAGAGCGCGAAATCGCACGAGCCGCGGCCGGGTCAGGAAGCCGTAGCGGCGCTCGAAGTCGCTCGGACCTGCCGCTGCATCGAGGATCGCCGCGGGTAGTGCGGCATCGAGCATGTAGCTGAGCAGCCGCTGGTGCTGCTCGATCAGTTTGGTGTGGACGCCGGGCACATCGATCTGGCGGACGTACACGCTCGGGTTCGGATGGGCTTCGACCCAATCGACGACATCGAGGAGTCGCTCCCAATCATCTGCCGCCGCCAAGACCTGATGGCTCCGACGAGCGAGCATCGGCTCGAGCCCTGGCCGACGGCTCGGCGTCGCCTCGATCACCATGCGGAACCGATCGAGATCGCGACGTGCGCCGATCAACGCCGCAGCATCCGTCGCTGTCGCCACGACGGCGGCGACGGGGATCCGGTTGGCGCCGAGCTGGCGGTGGTTGACCTCGCGCTCGACAATCTGGACGTGCGGCGTCGACCGCACAGCCGCGACCCAGTCACGCACCTCGGCGAAGCGGGTTCCGAGCTCGGTGGATGTCGGGCCGCGCAGCGCGACCCGATACGGGAACAGCCCGTCGTCGCGTACCGCATCCGCCAGCAGGCGGCCGCCGTCCCACAGCCGTCGGACCCGGGCGCGGATGTCGCGAACGGTCGTCCACTCGGCAGTCATGGGGCCGTGGCGGTGGAGCTGACTCGGGCCGCCTTCTCGGCGCGGTACTGCTCGATCGAGAGGTTGCGCAGCTTCGAGTCGCGCCCGTCGGAGTTGTCCACGAAGCCCACGGATCGCACGAACGGTTCGATCACGTGGATCTTTTGGAGCGGTGTGACGACGAGCAGTTGAAGGTTGAGTCGTTCGAACAGGCGAAGGCCGTAGCGGGCCGAGTCATCCGAGCCACGCCCGAACGCTTCGTCGATCACGACGAATCGGAACGATCGGGAGCGGACTTCGCCCCACTCGAGCCCGAACTGGTAGGCGAGGCTGGCGGCGAGCACGGTGTACGCCAGCTTCTCCTTCTGCCCGCCCGACTTGCCGGACGAGTCCGAGTAGTGCTCGCGTTCGGTGTCGTCGGCGCGGTAGCGCTCGGACGCGGCGAACACGAACCAGTTGCGGACATCGGTGACTTTCGCCGTCCATCTCCGATCCAGTTCGGTGAGGCCGTCCCGGCCTCGGAATCGTGAGATCAGCTCGCGCACCTGGAGGAACTTGGTCTCGGCGTAGTGAGCATCGGTCGTGGCAGACAGCGTCTGCTCGGTGCACGCCCGCAGGTCACGCCGGAAGTCGCGGACCTCGACATCGTCCGTCGTGACCGACTCGAGGGTGATGTACGTCGCGTCGTTGTAGTCGATGTTGGTCAACGATCCGTTGATCGCCGCGATTCGTTCGCGGATCTCCTCCTGCTGGCGGATGAGCTGGGCCTGGAAGTTGGCGATCTCGTTGATCGTGTTCTCGTTGAGCAACTGCTTGAACCGCTCCTCGTGCCGCGGTAGATCGTCGGTTGCCAACTCTCGCAACAGACCTCGATAGGCATCGCCGGCATCGACCGAGGCATCGATCTCCTGCGTCTCTGCCGGGAATTCATGGCAGTACGCCTGCATCGCTTTGACGACCTTCTCGGTGGAGCGCCCGATCGTCTTCGACACGGCGTCGTAGCGCGCCTGCAACGCATCGCGTAACGCGCTCTCGTCGACCCCGCACGAACGCAACGTGGAAGGACCCCGCCCGATATCGGCGCGCAGCTGCTCGATCTCGCCCGATCGGGCGAGGTGGAGGGCCGCGTCGGGGGCGGCCAGCAGTTCGGCGTGCTCACCGCGGTCGTCGACCGATCGGCTGGTATCGGCCTCGATGCGTGCGAGCTCGCGGCGAACCCCGTCGAGCTTCTCCTCGACGTCGCCGATCTCGCTCTGCGTTGATGCGATCTCGCCCTGGAGGTGCCCGATCCGGTCGGACGCGGCGGCGAGCCGCTGTTGTTCGTCGCGGAGCTGTTCGATTTGGCGTGCCGGGGTCTGCCAGTCGAGTTCGCCAGGGTCGCTGTAGACCTGCAGCTGCGCCAAGACCCGTGAGCGCGCTCGCACATCGCCCAACTCGCCCTTCTGCGCAGCGATGGACTCGGCGATGTGGTGCAGGCGGCCTTCCAAGGTCCGCTGCTGGGCTTCGAACGCGGCGATCTTCGCCGCGTTCGACCAGCCGAGCACATAGCGGCTGCGATCGTCGAGTGAGTGGCGGTCGTCCTTCTCATGGCGTTCGTCGCCGCCCTTGGTCTGGCCGGCACGGGTCATCGCCCGACGTTCGCGGCGGAACTGCTCGGGCGTCTCGCAGCACACGTAGTCGAAGCGACGGGCGAGTTCACCCTGCAACCATCGGCGCCAACGCGGATCGGCGCGGATCTCGACCTTGGCGGCGAGCACATCGTCGCGAAGCACCTCCGCCGACGAGCGGACATCGCCGCGCACCCGGAAGTACACGAAGCGGCCACGCAGGTTGGTCGAATCGACCCAAGCTTGCACGTCCGCGTAACGGTCGTCGGCGACGAGCATCGCCAAGGCGAACGATCGGAGCACCCGCTCCGTACTTCCCTCCCAAGCCTCCTCGCCGTCGCGGACCTGCAGCAGTTCTCCGGCGAACGGCACATCGACTGCGTCGAAGCCCAGTTCGTGGCACAACCTCGCCCGTAGCCCGACCTGATCGCGGGGGATGTTGCTGGTGCGGCTGCGCAGGCTGGCCAGCTCCGATTCCCGCTCGGTGTGCTCGTCGCGTCCTCGACGGAACTCGACCCCCAGCTCCGTGAGATCGTTGTCGAGCGCCGCCTCGACGGATCCCAACTCCGAGCGGAGGGTCGCGAACTGCTGCTGTGCGGCGATGAACGCGTCGACGCCTTCAGGTGGATCCACGCCGACTACACCGCAGAGCTCTGCGAACTCGGTGGCCTTGCGTCGACGTACGTCGCGTGTCGCCACGAGCCGCTCGATCTCGGTTTCGATCGAGGCAAGCCTGTCTCCTCCGCTGGCGGACAGATCACGCTGGAGCGATTCGCGCCGCTCACGGAGTGCCCGGAGCTGCTCGGCGAACGCTTGCTGGCGCGTCTCGAATCGAACGCGATCCGTAGCGAGTTCCTCCAGACGTTCATCGATCAACCTGCACCGGACGCCGGCGAAGTAGGTACGCAGGGCGTTCCGGCAGGCCTCGTGCCCGTCGCGTTCGGCGCTGAGTTCGTCGAGACGAGAGCACTCCTCGACGATCGGCCCGAGCATTGCCATTTGGCGTTTGGCACGCAGGACCGCCTCATGCGCCCGGTTCAGGTCGTCGAAGTGGGCCAACAGGGCGCCAATGCGCTCGCTGGTCCCGGCGGCATCGAGCATGTGTTGGCGGACGAACTCGGTGAGGTTGCCGACCGACTTCATCGACACGGTCTGGTGGAAGAGTTCAAGTGCCTGATCGGAGGCGATGCCGAGCCGGCGCCGGAACCAGGCGCCGTACGCCGGGAACGAATCGTTGAGTTCGGCTCCGAGGCCGCGCAACCGCTTACGGAGTCCGCTGATCTCCGAACCGAACGAGGTGAAATGCTCGGCAATCGAGAGCTCGCGGTCGGCTCCGACGAAGAGCCGATTCGGTTGGCCGACTGAATCCTTGATCCAGAACACCTGGGCGAGGGTGACCGTGTCGCCGAACGCTCCGTTGCGGAACACCCCGAGGATCACGCTCAGGGTGGATTCATCGCGGAGCGCGACGGGTTTGGACGAGCCGCCCACATCGTTGCGTTCCGACTTGTAGTGGCCCAGCACGTACGAGCGCAGCGACCGTTCCCGGTTCTCCGCCCCGGCCGCCTTGTTGTAGGCGACCCGGTGCGCCGGCACGAGCAGGGTCGTCACGGCATCGACGAGTGTCGACTTTCCCGAGCCGATGTTGCCGGTGAGCAGCGTGTTCTGACCGCGGAGATCGAGGGTCCAGACGTGTCGATCGAACGTCCCCCAATTGAGCACCTCGAGCCGGTGAAGACGGAAGCCCGTCTCGGTGTCATCGGCGGCGAAGTCGAAGGCGATTGCGTCGGACATCAGCGGGGACTCCGCAACGAATCGAGGTCGTGGCCCAGCGACTCGCGATACTGGGCGAGCTTGGCATCGAAATCCGAGAGCCACTGGGCGTCGACGAACGCCTTGATCGTGCGCCGTACCTCGAAGCTCGGCGGGCCCGACGCGCTCCCGCCGAGGCGTTTCAGAAACCCGAGTTCGACGACTTTGGAGATGTGACCGTCGATTGTGGTGAACAGCCGTGCCTCGTCAGCTCGCTCCGGGAGGAACACCCGCACGAGATCGACAAGTTCGTTGCGCGACAGCACGAGCCGCGTCTCGCCGCCGTGCGCATCGAACTCGGCGAGCCGCTTGCGAAGCAACGCGAGCAGCAGGCTGACCGGAAACGACAGTGCCCGACGTGCCATCAGCCGAGGGACCGACCGATCGCCCGGTTCATCGTCCTCGTCGCCAACGGAGCGCTGGCGGCCTCGGGCGAACGCGAAGCCCTCCGCCTCATCGATCACGAGTTCCAAGCCGATGACCGCGAGATAGTCACGCAGCCGCGTCTGATGGTCGGTGACTGTCACCCAATCGGCGCCATCGGAGTCGCGGGCGACGACTCCTTTGAGCAGCAGCACCGCAGCCCGCGACACGGCGACGTCGGCCGCGCTGCGATCGGCCGGCGAACCCTGACCCTGCTCGCTCATCGACCCTCCACCGTCGGCTCGGGGCTCATCCGACGAACACCACACGCAGAAGACTCGCCGAGCGCCTCACCAGATCCTCGGTGACCCAGGTGACTTCGTCGGTGATCGACTCGTCGACGACGGTGCGGAACCGGTCGCTGCCGAGTTGGAGATAGGCGACCAGTTCGGCGAGCCCGTGCTCGATCGGACGTTCGCGGCACAGCTCCGCAAGGGTGACCTGGCCGCGTTCGTGGAGGCAGTCATCGACGTGCGCGGCGAGTCGTTCGACATCAACGATCGTCTGTGAGAACAGGTCGTCGATGTCGACATCGTCACCTGCGGTCGCCGACGCGAGATCGGCAATGCTGATCTGGCGCCGAGGCTCGAACAGCGGGCGCTCGAACGGCAGCGCGACCTCTGCCACTGGCAGGTCGATCTCATGGAAGTTGCCGGTTGGGGCCTGGTCGCGCACCGCCAGCGCAGCAATTTCGACCGATCGCAGCACGTGGAAGATTCGGCGATCCTCCAACCAGGTGGTGTCGTCGAGGAATCTGCGTAGCTGACTGGACAGCATCGCCACGGTGCGTTGTGTGTGCTCGCCGGCTTCGAGCCAGTCGTAGTGGACTCGGCGGACCCGCCGATCCGGCCGCATCTCGGCGATCGCCGGATAGGCAAGCACGCGTTCGAGATGATCGGTCATCTGTTCCTGGCGTGACTGCGACATCAGGAACTCCCAGAACGCCCGGAAGCTCAGCCCTTCGTCGGACCGGTCGATCGAATCGCGTTCTCCGAGGATTTCGCCGACCAACGAGCCCTTCGCACCGTCCCAACCGGCGATCTGTTCGCGCACGCTGCGGTCGAGGGCGCGGAAGTTGTGCTCGACCTGCCGGAAGTCGGTGAGCAGCTCGCGGGCGAGGGAGACGAACTGCTGGAACTGCTCACGCAGCAGTCGCTCGTCGGCGATCGGTACGTCACCGGCCCTGGCCCGTTCGATCTCGACGTCCAGCTGTTGTCGACGCCGTTCCAACAGCTCGACTCGCCGGTCAGGATCGGTGTCCGTGCTCGTCGCCATCCGCTCGATCAGGTCGAACAGCGTGCGCAGGCGCGACTCGGTCCCGACGAAGGGACGCTCGACCAGACCGGTCGCCCACACCACCGCCTGCTCCGCCGCCGGGGTCATGTCGAACGCAGGTTCGTCGGAGTTCGCCGGGAAGTAGCGGCGTAGCCAGCCGCGTTCGTTTGACGACCATTCGGTCAAGTAGTCGATCGCCCGCCGCGGCGCGGCCTGGTCGCCGCGGATGCGCCGTGACACGTGCAGGTCGTCTTCGAGTGCCTCGACGAGATCCGGTTGCGGTAGAGATCGCACGTTCGGCGCGACGAACAGGCGATCGAGAAGTGCGATGACGAGCGGTGCGTGCTCGTACCGCAGCAGACCCCACGCGGCATGCCGATCCCGAAGCATCGCCAGGTCGTCGAGTGAACGCACGCCAACGACTCTACGGCGGGGGTGTGGCGGGGTGGCCGCCCGCCCGGTGTGATCGGTGGGTTCAGCGCCGCACGGCTGGGTGTCAGGCCTCCTCGTCAGCGAGAGCCGCTCGGTCTGGTGGCGCGAGTCGTCGCGACGGTCGTGCCCGACCACCGAAGGTCGTCGATCGCCAGAAGTTGTCCAAGAAACACCAGGTAGATGCCCACGTCGGAATCGGGACATTGGACCCTGGTCGAGAGTCATCGCGTGGACGAGTCTGGCACTGTGAGACTCGAGATCACCCGGCGGGCGGAGTTGGCGGTTCGGGCGATGGTCGCACTGGCCGAGTTGGAACTGCGGCGTGTCCTGGGCGCAGTGACGGTGGCGTCGCTTGTCGAGCACGCCGGTGGCGCGGCCGCAGTTGCGGTCCTGACGAGGTGACTGGAGCGATGATGCAGACCGAACATGATCCGCGATCGAGCCGCAAGGCGACTCCGCCTACGCGGCGTACGGTGCTCGGCGCGTTGCTGGCCATGCCCGTGGTGGCGGCGTTCGCACGGTGGGCTTCGCCGCGGCGGGACGCGGCCGGGAGCCGACCGGCGTCGATCGGCGCCTCCGGCGCCTGTTGTGCAGTGTGCGGCAGCGGCTCTCATTCGATGCTCGCGTGCCCCGACTCGCCGAAGGTGGTGTGATTGTGACGAGCGAGGACACGGTGGCGGTCGAACCGGTGCCGGCGGCGGGCATCAGCCGGAGGGCGTTGCTGACCGGTGGCGCGGCGATCGGCGTGGCCGGAGTGGCAGGCGTGACGGTACTGGCCAGACAGGAGATCGGCGCCGAGACGGTGCTGTCGCTGCCGGTCGACAAGTTGGTGCGCACGACCTGTTCGCCGAACTGCACCGGCGGGTGCGGTCAGTTGGCATTCGTTCGTGACGGCAAGGTGGTCAAGATCCAGCAGGCCGCCGACTACCCCGATGTGGAGTACAACCCGCGCGGGTGCATGAAGGGCCTCTCGTACCACCTGCAGATCTACAACCGGGACCGCGTGTTGACCCCGCTGATCCGTGAAGGCGAGCGGGGCAGTGGCGAGTTCCGGGAGGCGACGTGGGAGGAGGCGCTCGATCTGATCGCAGAGAAGATGACCGCGATCGGCGAGCAGCACGGGTACGACTCGATCCACGTGTTCGGCCAGGTGCCGGGATCCGGCTACGTGCACAAGGGCGCCAACTACCGGGCCGCAGCAACACTCGGGCTCACCCACGGGACCAGCTTCGACCTCAATGGCGATCTGCCGATGGGCATGCCGATCACCTTTGGTGTGCAGAACGCCGAGCACGAGGCCAAGGACTGGGCGAACAGCCGGTTCCTGCTGGTGGTCGGCGCCAACCCGTTGGAGACGCGGATCCCCGACGCCCACTTCCTGTTCGACGCCGTCGAACGCGGCGCACGGCTGGTGGTCGTCGATCCGACGTTCTCGTCCACGGCCGCCAAGGCCGACTCGTGGTTGCAGATCACCCCAGGCAGCGACGCAGCGTTCGCCTTGTCGCTGGCGCAGGTGATCGTCGCCGACGGGCTCGCCGATCTCGGCTTCATGCGCACCTACACCGACGCACCGCTGCTGGTGCGCACCGACACCGGCAAGCGGCTCCGCGCATCCGATCTCTCCGGCGGCGAACTGGAGATCGACCGTTTCCTCGTGTGGGACGAGGCGACGGCCACGGCCGTGCCGGTGCCGCTCGATGTGCTCGGCATCCCCGACGGGATCCAGGCCGCACTCTCGGGCCGCTTCGACGTCGAACTCGCCGACGGCACGACCGTCGCAGCGCAACCCGGGTTCGCGTTCGTCGTCGCCGAACTGGAGCGGTGGACGCCGGAAGCCACCGCGGCGACGACCGGGCTCGATCCGGCCATGGTTCGCGCCGTCGCGAGGGCGTACGCGACCGAGTCGCCGGCGGCGATCCTGATGGGAGCCGGCTCCAACCATTGGTACCACGGCGACCTGCAGGGACGCGCGCTCGCGTTGTGCGCGGCGTTGACGGGCAACATCGGCCAGTCCGGCGGCGGCTTCTCCGTGTACGTCGGCCAGTACAAGGTGCGCGTCAAGTGGGGACCGTGGGTCAACGCCGGCGAGGACAAGGCCAAGACCGTCGCGTCGATCTACTTCATCCGTGGCCGCACCCCCGACATGCATCCCGACGTCCCGTACCCGGCTGCCGGGTACAAGGGACTGTTCTGCACGTTCGCCAACATGTTCGTGCAAGCACCCGACGTGAACCGCCTGTACGAGACCTTGGACGGCCTCGACCTGATCGTCGTCGTCGACCACCAGATGACCGACACCGCCGCGTACGCCGACGTCGTGCTGCCGGCGACCACCTGGTACGAGAAGCTCGACCTCACCGCCACCCCGCTGCATCCGTTCCTGCAACTGCAGCAACCGGCGATCGACCCGGTCGGCGAGTCACGATCCGAGCTCGACATCTGGAAGGAACTGATCAAGCGGATCGCCCCCGCCAAGTACGAGCAGTTCTGGCAGATCGATGCCGAGGACGCGATCCGGATGATGCTCGCCGAGGGCGGTCCGGCCGAAGGCATCACCTACGAACAGCTGCTGGAAGGCCCGGTGCGGTTGAACGTCGCCGATCCCGACATCCCGTTCCTCGCCCAGATCCGCGACCTCGCCCCGTTCCCCCCGGTGTCGTTGCCGGCCGCGATCGAGAAGACCGCCGCCTTCGTGCCGACCGGCCGGATCGAGTTCTACAAGGACGAGGACCAGTTCCTCGCGACCGGCGAACAGGTACCCACCTACAAGCCGCCGTTCGACGACGCAGCCAACCCGCCCGAGCAGTATCCGCTGCGGCTCCTGACGCCGCACTCGAAGTGGCGGATCCACTCGAGCTACGGCAACAACCCATGGATGGAAGAGATCCATGGTGGCAAGCCGCCAGTGCTGATCCACCCCGACGACGCCGACGCCCGCGGCATCGCCGACGGCGATCTGATCGAGGTCGCCAACACCCGAGGACGCGTCGTCGCATGGGCTCACGTCACCGACTCCGCGAAACCCGGCTCGGTCACGCTGCACGAGGGCTGGTGGCCGCGCACCTTCCAAGCCGGCAAGGGCGTGAACGAACTCACGTCCTCCGCGGTCAACCCGATCCACGAGGTCCACTACGTCCCCAACATGTGGGCGCCGTCGACCGGTTGGAAGGACTGCAACTGCCAGGTCCGGAAGGTATGAGGTGACGCCATGACCGATGAACGCATCTCCCCGATCGAGGCGCTCCCCGCAGCAAGCCGCGCCTACGGCACCATCGACGTCCGCTCCGAACATCCCCGCTGGGGCATGGCCGTCGACCTCGAACGCTGCGTCGGTTGTTGGTCCTGTGCCGTCAGCTGCAAGAGCGAGAACGCCGTACCGCTGGGCATGTGGTGGAACCGCATCCTCACCGACGGCCCCGCGCTCGACACCCCCGCCACCGACGAGCACGGCCGTCACAACCTGCACTGGGTGCCGCTCGCCTGCCAGCACTGCGACGACGCCCCGTGCCAGAAGGTCTGCCCCACCTCGGCCACCTGGACCAACGACGAAGGGCTCGTGCTCGTCAACCAGGACGACTGCATCGGCTGCCGCTACTGCATGGCCGCCTGCCCCTACGGCGTACGCGTCTTCAACTGGGGCGACGGCGAGTACCCCGTCCCCGAAGGCACCGGGATGGTCGCGACCCGACCCGTCGGCAGCGTCGAGAAGTGCACCATGTGCGTCCACCGACTCGCCGAGGACCAGGTGCCGTCCTGCGTCTGGTCCTGCCCGGCCCAGGCCCGCGTGTTCGGCGACCTCAACGCGCCCGAGAGCCGCCTCGTCCAACTCCTCGAGAGCCGCAACGCCGAAGTGCTGCTCGAGGAGAAGGGCACCCACCCCAAGGTGTCCTACCTGCAACCGCGGCGCCGCCGACCGATCCAGGTAACCGTCGAGGAGGCGACGTCATGACCACCCTCGACCCCACCGTCTCCACCGCCGTCGCGGTCGCCGCGCCCGGGCGACCCAGGGCGTGGACGATCTGGACCATCGTCCTCGCCGCCGGCCTCCTGATCGGATTCGGATCCTTCATCTACCAGTGGAGCCAGGGACTTGGCGTCACCGGCCTCTCCAACACGATCACCTGGGGCCTGTACATCGTCGCGTTCATGTTCCTCGTCGGCATCTCCGCCGGCGGATTGATCGTGGTCGCCGGCGCCGAGCTCGTCGGCTCGCACCGATTCGAGCACCTCAACCGGCTCGCGGTCGTCTGCTCGGTCGCGGCCGTCGTCACCGCTGCCGGCACGATCCTGCCCGACCTCGGCCGCCCACAACGCGCATGGAAGATGCTCGTCCAACCACACCTCACCTCACCGCTGGTGTGGGACATGGCCGTCCTCGGCGTCTACCTGGCGATCGGCCTCATCGACCTGTGGATCCTCACCCGCACCCCCGTGCCGGCGAAAGCACTCCGAGTCATGGCGATCGTCAGCCTCCCCGTCGCCATCCTCGTGCACTCAGTCACCGCCTGGATCTTCGGTCTGCTCGTCGCCCGACCGTTCTGGAACACACCACTCCTCGCCCCGCTCTTCATCTCGTCCGCCCTCGTGTCGGGCACCTCACTCGTCGTCGTGACCGGCTACATCACCGAACGAATCACCCCCTTCAAGGTCGGCGACGAGGCCTACACCGGACTGCGGCGACTGCTCCTGTGGTTCGTCGCCGCAGACGTGTTCCTGCTCTTCACCGAAGTCATGACCACCTATGTGTCCGGCGAACCGGACCACCGCAACCAACTCGACATCCTCCTCACCGGACGCCTCGCCCCCGTGTTCTGGAGCGAGGTCGGCCTCGGCGTTGCACTCCCGGTCGTGCTCCTGCTCTCACGCCGCGGCCGCCGCCCAACCACGCTCGCCATCGCAGGCCTGCTGCTCGTGCTGGGCGTCTTCGCCAAGCGGATCAACATCCTTTTCGCCGCCGAGTTCCAGCCACTCGTCGGTCTTGCCCCAGGCATCCCCGGCGGGCGTCCCGGTCAGGCGTTCCGGCCCGACGAGGTTTACATCCCCTCATGGGTCGAGATCGGCGTCCTCGTCGGCATGACCTCGTTCTTCCTGACCATCGTCACCCTCGGGGTGCAACGCGCCGTGCTGCCACACCACAGCGACGATCGCTGACCCTGGGGAGCTACGGTGATGGACTCCCGATGGCACAGGTCGCGCTCGCCTGGGTCCTCAAACATCCGACGGTGACCGCTCCGATCGTGGGCGCCACCAAAGCACAGCACCTAGCCGACGCCGTGAACGCCCTCGCCGTCACACTCACCGACGACGAGATCCGCCGACTTGAAGCGCCCTACCGCCCGCACCAGCCCAGTGCCTTCTGAACCACCGGAGCTCGTCTCGAGGGGGTGACGCGTCTCAGTGTCCCGTCGAGCAGGGCGGCGCCAGCCGAACCGCGTCAGATCGATCGTCTGGTAGTGGCCGGTGAGGAGCAGTTCGGCCATGGCGCGTCCGCAGCCGGGGGCGTGCATCAGGCCGTGCCCGGAGACACCGGCCAGCATGTGGAAGTTGCCGAGCCCGCCGGCGCCGGGTCCGACGATGACGTTGCCGTCGAAGTCGTTCCGGTCGTAGAGCCCCGAGATCGTGCTCGTGCACCTCGCCCGGTCGAACTTCGGGAACCGATGCGCCAGCGCCGGCCTCGACGCTCGGGTCGAAGACGAGGAGGAAGTAGGCGACCGAGGCGCCGATCGCACCGCCTCCGATGATGGCGACATCAGTCCTCATGCTCATCGCGCTCCTCGGTGCGGGTCGTCGGCGAACGGTAGATCGTGGCATGGCGGCCTTCTGACGCGGATCATCAGGATCAGCCGGGCACGCCGGCGAAGCACCGGTCGCTTCGGACAGGGTCGCCGGTCCGCTGACGGTTCGACGTCACCCGGCGCCGGTGCAGGATCGTCCGTACATTGAGTAGGGCTCGTTGAGCGCGACGAAAGGGTGTGCATCCGAGATGTCAGAGGTCGTCATCCCCGTTCGTTGGCTCCCCTGCGTGGCCGAGAGGATGCGTGTCCTGATCGTCGCCGGAATTGCGACCGGCGCCATCGTGGCCGGTGTCGGCAGCCGCTTGGCGATGTTGCTGCTGCGCGTCACGTCGCCCGATCGGGTGAGGGGCATCCGCAGCGACGACGGGTTCACGATCGGGCAGGTGACGCTCGGTGGCACCTACAGCCTGGTCACGCTCGGGGCGGCGGTCGGCATCGTCGGCGCCGGGGCGTACCGCCTCGTGGACGGCTGGTTGATCGGTCCGAGCTGGTTCCGGCGGCTGACCACCGGGCTGGCCAGCGGGGCGGTGGTCGGTTCGATGCTGATCCACGCCGACGGCGTCGACTTCACCGCGCTCAAGCCCACGTGGTTGGCCGTCGGCGTGTTCGTCGCGCTGCCGGCGCTGTTCGGGACCGTCATCGGGGTTGCCGTCGACGCGGTCGGTGGGAGCGACTCCTGGACGTCGCAAGGCCGGCGTCGATGGGTTCTACCGCTCGTCCTGATCGCCTGCTTCCCGGCGACGCTGTTCGTCGTCGCCTCGATGCTGCTCTTCGTCGGTCTCTGGGCGTTGCTCCGCGACGTCGACGTCTCGGCCGAGGTGCGTCGGGCTCCGGCCATCGGCTGGGCGATCCGCACGGCGTGGATGGTCGTCGCCGTGATCGGGCTCGTCGCTCTCGTCAACGACATCGCCGCGCTGAGCTGATCGGATCCCACCGACCTGAAGTGTGCTGTTCTTCACGGCACGTGTCGCCCGCAGCGGCGACGGCCTCGTCTGTACGGGCATGAGCAGCATCTCGACGACGCAACACTCCGAAACCGCCGGCTCGCCCGCCACCGTCAACCGGCGTCGATCGTGGGTGCTCGTCCCGTGCGGGCTGCTCGCCGGAGCGATCTGGGGTGCGGTCGCCCGGGTCTGGATGCGCTGGGTGTCGACCGACCCGGAGTTCAGCTGGGGAGGCACACTGATGATCGTCGGCGCGTTCACCATCTTCGGTTCGGCTGCCGGCGCCACCACGGCCACCCGACGGAGGGGGAGCCGGCGTGCGGTGCTGAACGCCGCTCGGTTCGGCGCCGTGGTGGGCACCATGCCGCTGTTCGTCGGTGCCGGTGCGCTGATGCTGCCGACGGTCATCGGCGGTGGACTGGCCGTCTGGCGGCGGGACTGGCGACCCTGGCTCAGGTTGCTGTTCGGACTCGTCGCCGGCGTTCCGGTCGTGGTGGTCGTCAGTGCGTTGGTCTCGGACTTCGGGGTCATCGGGGCCATCCCGCGGGGCCTCGGGCTCCTCGTCCTCTACGGCGTCATCGTGGCCGTCATGTGGGCAGCGCTCAGCCCCCAGGACGACGGCTGGCGGGTGCCGCGAGCCCTGCGTGCCGCCGGGTCCGCCGCCGCCGTGCTGCTGCTCCTCGTCGTCGCCATCGGCGTCGTCGGCCTGCGATGAGCCGTCCGAGGCGACGTGCGGTGGGGCCTCGGACGTCACGGCGATCTCGTCGGCGAACTCATTGAAAACCGGTGAGTCCTGGGCAAGAATGCCGCGATGCTCGACCACCTCTCCATCCAGTGTGCGGACGTCGCCGCCAGCCTGGCGTTCTACGACGCCGTGCTCGCCCCGCTGGGAGGTCGTCGAATCCTCGAGTTCGGGTCGGTCGTCGGCTACGGGGTGGACTTCCCGTCGTTCTGGGTCGGACCGTTCGATTCGGGCGACGGCTTCCGCGAATCACACATCGCCTTCACGGCTCCCAGCCGGGACGCCGTCGTCGCGTTTCGCGACGCTGCCGTCGCTCTCGGCGCCGAGGTGCTCCACGAGCCGAAGGTGTGGCCGGAGTATCACCCCGGCTACTTCGGTGCGTTCGTCCGCGACCCCGACGGCAACAACGTCGAGGCCGTCCATCACGCCGCGGACGCCGCGGGCGCCGCGGGACAACCCGCTGGGTGAGGCCGGCCTACGACGTCGCCGTACCCCGGTAGGCGGCCTCCAGGTCGGGGATCGACAGTTTGATCATGCCCATCATCGCCTCCATCGCCCGCTTGGCGCCGTCGGCGTCCGGCCCGGCGATGAAGTCGGACAGGCAGCGGGGCACGATCTGCCACGACAGCCCGAACCGATCCGTGAGCCAGCCGCACTGCGATGGCGCTCCGCCGTCGAGCAGCCGGTCCCAGTAGTAGTCGACCTCGTCCTGCGAGTCGCAGTGGACGACGAACGACACCGCCGGTGTGAACGAGAAGTGCGGTCCACCGTTGAGCGCGATGAACTCCTGACCGTCGAGCACGAACCCGACGGTCATCGTCGTGCCGGGCTCGGCCGCGACCGGTTGCATCCGCCCGGAGTCGGCGAACACCGAGACGTAGAAGTCGACGGCCTCGTCGGCGTTGTCGTCGAACCAGAGGAAGGGGGTGATGCGCGTCATGCCGGAGACGGTACCGCGCCGTTCTTCAGGTCGGTGCGGGCTCGTCGGCCCGGGTCACCCGACCCACAGCAAACCCACAGGAACCGGGCAGTTTCCGGCCAGGATAGGGTGCGATCATTGCCTGGTGAGTCGTAGCCCGCACGTCCTGGTCGTCGACGACGAGGAGAACATCGCCTACGTGGTCAGCGCGGCGCTTCGCCTGCACGGATTCGAGGTCTCGACGGCCGACACCGGCCGGCTGGCCCTTGCCGCCGCGGGCGGGAGCCATGTGGATCTGATTGTGCTCGACGTCAACCTGCCTGACCTCGACGGATTCGAGGTCTGCCGCCGACTGCGCCAGGACGGCAACGACATCCCCGTGCTCTTCCTCACCGCCCGCGACGGCGCGGACGACCGCCTCCGCGGCCTCACCATCGGCGGGGACGATTACGTCGCCAAGCCGTTCAGCGTCGAGGAGCTCGTCGCCCGGGTGAAGGTGATCCTGCGCCGTATCGGAGTGGCGACCGAGGCGGTGGTCTATCGCTGCGGCCCACTCGAGCTGGACGACGAGGCCCATCTCGTGCGCCACGACGGGGAGTCGATTCCCGTGTCGCCGACGGAGTACAAGCTGCTGCGCTTCCTGCTGCGCAACCAGGGCCGGGTGCTCAGCCGGGGTCAGATCCTCGACCACGTTTGGGATTACGACTTCGACGGCGAATCGACCGTGGTCGAGACCTTCGTCTCGTCGCTGCGTCGCAAGGTCGACCCGGGTCCCGAGCGGATAATCCACACGGTGCGTGGCATCGGCTATCGGCTGGGTGGACCGGCGTGACCCTGCGGGGTCGTCTAGCGGTGGCCCTCGCTGTGGTCACGGTGGTGCTGGGGCTGGTCGTGTTCCTGGTGCCACGTGCCGTCCGCCAGGCTCAGCTCGACCAGGTGGACAACCAGTTGGGCGCGGCGATGCCGATCGCGTTGGGCGATCCGACTCAGCCGCGGCCTCCGCTCGGCCCGGACCAGATCCCCGAACGCGACCGCGAGGCCTCACCGTTCAGTGATCTGTACGTGGCCGCCATCGGCGCAGACAGCGCTCGTTTCCTGATCGTCGCTCCGCGCAACGCCGACGGTCGGGAGCCGTCGTTGCCCGAGCCGACCTCGGTCCCCGGCCGGCCCGACTTCTCGACGGTCGACTCCGACAAGGGCCGAGGGGGACTGTGGCGGGCCGTGTTGCTGCCCACGGCGGGAGGATCCGACCGGGTGCTGCTCGCCGTTCCCCTCGACCAGGTGGAGGCAACCACCGACGACGTGCGCTTGGCGCTGGCCGGCGGAGGGTCGGCCGTGTTCTCCGTGCTGGTCCTCGCCGGCTGGTGGATCCTCCACCTCGGCCTGCGGCCGATTGCCGAGGTCACGGTGGTCGCCGATGCCATCGCGGCCGGGGAGCGGAACCGGCGGGCGGCCGAGACCAGCGCTGGAACCGAGGCTGCCCACCTTGCCCGGGCCGTGAACACGATGCTCGACCAGCGCGTTGCCGCCGAAGACCGCCTGCGGCGCTTCGTAGCCGATGCGTCCCACGAGCTGCGGACTCCGGTGGCGGCGATACGGGGGTTCACCGACCTGTACCGGGGCGGTGCGCTGGCCGATCGCGAGGCACTGGATCAGGCGATGCGGCGCATCGGTCAGGAGGCCCTGCGAATGGGTGGGCTGATCGACGACCTGCTACTCCTCGCCCACCTCGATCAGGGCAGACCCCTCGAGAGCGGTCGGGTCGACATCGCCGCGCTGCTCGCCGACACCGCTCTCGATGCCTCGGCGTCTCACCCGTCCCGCCAGGTCGTCGTCGACGCGCCGGCCCACCTGATCGTCGCCGGCGACGAGGCCCGTCTGCGTCAGGTCTTCGCCAACCTCGTGAACAACGCTCTCACCCACGGCGGACCCGAGGCGCTGGTCCGGATCACCGCGCGGCGGACCGACGACGCGTGTGCCGTCGAGGTGGCCGACGACGGTCTCGGGATGGACACCGACGGTGTTGCCCACGCCTTCGACCGCTTCTGGCGCGGCGACGCCTCGCGGGTGCGGACCAGATCGGGTTCCGGTCTGGGCTTGTCGATCGTTCGGGCGATCGTCGAGGCCCACCATGGTCGAATCGTGCTCGACAGTGCGCCGGACGTCGGTACGCGGGTTCACGTCGTGCTGCCCGCGTGAGTAGGCCTCGGCCCGTGATCCTCAGCAAACCCGCAACCGATCTCCAGCACCTTCGCGAGATGGACGACGACACTGACGCCATGTTCGATGACATCCCCACCCGTGCTCTGACCGGCGACCTGGAACGGGACGCGCCGCTGGTCGACATCGTCATCCCCGTCCACAACGAGGAACGCGCACTCGCCGGAACCATCAGCCGCCTGCGCGAACACCTTCACTCGCAGTTCCCCTTCACCTGGCGGATCACCATCGCCGAGAACGCGTCGACCGATACCACGTGGACGATCGCCACCGCGCTGGCGACCGCCTCAAACGAAGTTCGCCTCGTCCGGCTGCTCGCCAAGGGCCGGGGACGGGCGCTGCGCGAGGCCTGGACGACCAGCGATGCCGCCATCGTCGCCTACATGGACGTCGATCTCTCCACGGATCTGTCGGCCCTCGTCCCGCTGATCACGCCACTGCTGTCGGGACACGCCGACATCGCCATCGGGTCGCGCCTGGCCCCCGGGGCGCGCACCGTGCGAGGACCCCGACGTGAGGTCATCTCGCGCGGCTACAACCGCATCGTGAGGCTGGTGTTCCGCACTCGCTTTCGCGACGCGCAATGTGGCTTCAAGGCCGTGCGCAGCGACGTCGCCCGCAGGCTGCTGCCCGCCGTCTCGGACGACGGCTGGTTCTTCGACACCGAACTGCTGCTACTCGCCCAACACAACGGGCTGCGCATCACCGAGGTTCCGGTCGACTGGGTCGATGATCCCGACAGCCGGGTCGCCATCGTCAGCACGGCCGCCGCCGACCTCTGCGGCCTGGTGCGCTTGGCCTGGGCGTTCCGGCGCGGTCGCGGTGTGGTCGATCTCCAGGCCCTCGGTCCCGAGCGTTCTGCGCTTCTCGCCGTGCCCCCGAGTCTGGAGACCTCCCGATGACCATCTTCGTTCCCCCGCAGGGTGACGTGCTCGACGTCGATCTCCCCGCTCCGCTCGCACGCGCAGAGGATGCGGAGCCGACGCCCGACGCAGGGTCGGCGCGCCGCCGCCGGGCCACCGAGATGGCCGTCGTGGCCGCCGCTCTGCTCACGAACCTGTGGTCGTTGTCCGTCAACGGATGGGGCAACCCCTACTACGCCGCCGCCGTCCGTTCGATGACCGGGAGCTGGTCGAACTTCTTCTTCGCCGCGTACGACCCGGGAGGCTGGTTGACCGTCGACAAGCCCCCGCTGGCGTTCTGGGTCCCGGCCCTGTCGGCCCGGGTCTTCGGGTTCTCCTCGTGGTCGATCCTCGCCCCATCGGCCGTCGCCGGGGCGTTGGCGGTCTGGATGCTGATCGTCACCGTGCGGCGGGTCTGGGGTCATACTGCAGGGATCGTCGCCGGTATCGCCCTGGCCACGATGCCGACGGCGGTGGCGGTATCACGGTCGAACAACCCCGATGTCTGGCTCGTTCTCGGGATCGTCGCCGCGGCCTGGGCCCTCGACCGCGCCGTGGCCACCGACCGGCTGCGTTGGCTGGCCTGGATGGGCGTGTTCGTCGGAGTCGGCTTCCTGGCCAAGCTCGGCGCCGCCCTGATCGTCGTGCCCGCACTCTGGGGCGCCTACCTCGTGGCCGCCCGGGCCCCGTTTCGTCGCCGGATCGGCGGTCTGGCGGTCGCCAGCGCGGCGGCGACCGTCGTCGCGCTGATCTGGATCGGCGCGGCCGCGGTGATCCCCGCCTCGTCGCGGCCCTACATCGGCGGATCGACCGATGGCACGGCATGGGACCTGGTGACCGGCTACAACGGGTTGGGTCGGCTGACCGGGAGTGGCACGGGTGGCGGACCGGGCGGAGGGCGCTTGCCCGGTGGCGGCGGGTTCCCCGGCGGCCCCTCCTCGGGTGGCTTGCCCGGTCTTCCAGGCGGTTTCGGGGGCGGCTCGGGCGTCAACGCCTTCGGCGGGACGCCCGGCATCGGGCGGCTGTTCAACGCCGGCATGGGCGATCAGGTGTTGTGGCTCGTCGCCCCGGCACTCGCCGCACTGCTCGGAGCGACGTGGCTGCTGGCCCGTCGCCGTCTGCGGCGCACCGAGAGGGGATCGCTCGTCGCCTGGGCCGGCTGGGCGCTGACGACGTTCGTCGCCTTCTCCTACGCCAGCGGGATCTACCACAACTACTACGTGGCCCAGCTCGCTCCGGCCGTCGCCGCCCTCACCGGGATCGGAGCCTCGCTCGTGCTGCGCGGCGGCCGGGTGGCCCGTCTGATCGCCGCGGCGTCGCTGCTCGTGACGGCGGTCGTCCAGGTCGTGTTCATGCGTCGTGTCGAGGCGCTCCATCCCTTGCGGATCGTCGTGTTGGTCGCCCTGGTGATCGGAGCGACCGTCCTGGCCTCCCAGGCCCGATCGACGCCGTCCCGACGGGCCTCATTCGTGGGCATCGGGATCGCCGCCGGCGCGGCGATGATCGCCCCGGCCGCCTGGAGCATCAGCAGCCTGGGCCACGCCGGGAGCGGCACCTTCCCCGAGGCCCGACCCGTGGCGACGGAGGTCTTCGGTGCTCCCGGCGCCGGTGGGGCGGCGTCGCGCGGTCCGATCCCGGGCGGTGGAGGATTCCCGGGTGGAGCTGGACTCGATGAGGCCGAGCTGACCTGGTTGCGCGGACAGCGCACCACCGAGAAGTGGTTGATCGCCGTCGACAGCAGCATGCAGGCCTCGGATGCCATCATCCACGGCGACAGCGTGATGGCCATCGGCGGGTTCTCGGGGGGCGATCCGACGATGAGCACCCGACGTCTTGCCGAGCTCGTCCGCAACGGCGATCTACGGTTCGTCAGTGCTGGCGGTGGCGGCGGGTTCGGCGGGTTCGGCGGGGGATCATCGATCGCCTCGACCGTCAGTTCGGTCTGTGCCGAGGTGCCGTCGAGCAACTGGGGCGGTTCGGACGCGTCGACCGTCTACGACTGCTCCGGCCTGGCCGACGAGATCGCCGCCAGCACGCCGGAATCGAATCGGAGCCCGGCACCGGGCGACGCCGGCACACCGGGTTCGGATCGGAACCCGGCTCCTGGCGCCCTCGGCACCGGGCCGGCGGGCGTCGATATTCAGGCCCTCCAGGAGTGCATGAGCGACAAGGGGTTCGACCTCGGGGGCGGTCCGCCGTCACTCGACCCCGAGACGTTGGCCGCGTTGCAGGACTGCGGATTCGATCCCACGGCCTTCGGCGGTCCCCCAGGTACCCGGCCATGACCTGACAGCCGTACGCTGCCGGGATGCGAACGACCACCGGGGAGCTGTCGGACTGCGGCCGATCCGGGGGTCGGTGACGTGGCGTTGCCCCTCGACGGGATCACCGTCGTGGCCTGCGAGCAGGCGGTCGCCGGGCCACTGTCCACCCGCCATCTGGCCGACCTCGGTGCTCGTGTCATCAAGATCGAACGGCCGGCCGGGGGTGACTTCGCACGGGGCTACGACACCACGGTGCTCGGTCAATCAAGCCACTTCGTGTGGCTCAACCGGGGCAAGCAGAGCGTGGTCGTCGACCTCACCGAGCCAGGATCTGGCGCGATCATGGATGCACTCGTGGCTCAGGCCGACGTGTTCGTCCAGAACCTCGTCCCCGGGGCCGCCGAGCGACGCGGGCTCGGCGCGGCGCGGTTGCGCGATCTGAACCCGCGGCTGGTCCACTGCTCGATCTCCGGCTACGGCGCCGACGGTCCCCTCCGCGACGCGAAGGCCTACGACCTGCTGATCCAGTCCGAGGCCGGTCTGGTCGACGTCACCGGAACGCCGGAACAGCGGGCGAAGGCGGGGATCCCGGCCGCCGACATCGCCGCCGGGATGTACGCGTTCTCGCACATCCTGGCCGCCCTGTACGAGCGGGATCACACGGGAACCGGCGCGACGATCGAGGTGAGCCTCTTCGACTCGCTGGTCGAATGGATGGGATTCCCGCTCTACTACACGGAGTATGGGGGCTCGGCCCCGGTCCGATCGGGGACGAGCCACGCATCGATCGCCCCGTACGGCTCGTACGCTTCGAGCGACGGCTCCAGCGTGGTGCTGGCGATCCAGAACGAGCGTGAATGGGAGCGGTTCTGCCGGATGGTCGTCGAGCGGCCCGGACTGCTCGACGACGAACGGCTGGCGACGAGCACGAGCCGCGCCGCCCATCGGACCCTGCTCGACGAGGTGATCGTCGGGGTGCTGTCGGCATTGCCGGTGGACGAGATCGAACGGCGTCTCGACGTCGCCTCGATCGCCCACGCCCGCCAGCGGGGCGTCGCCGAGGTCTTCCACCACCCGCAGATCGCCGGCCGGGATCGCCTGGTCGAAATCCACACCCCGGCAGGGCAGATCGAAGCGTTCAAGCCACCGGTCGTCTGGCCGGGCCGCGAGCTGGCCATGGGTGCCGTCCCCGCGCTCGGCGAACATACCGAGGCGGTACTCGCCGAACTCGTCGCCCGCCCGCCTCGATGAGCGGCGTGCGGATCAATCGGGGACGAGGGCGTCGTCGATCTTCGCGGTGAGCGTGGTCATCTCGAGTTCGCCGCTGGCCCGCCAGGCCACCCTGCCCTGGGCGTCGATCATCACGAAGAACGGGAAGGCGGTGACCCCGAGCGCGGCGGCCGCCGTCGCCGTGGTGCTGTCGGCGAGCACCGGCCAGGGGAACCCGGCGTCCTCGAGCCACTGCGACGGCGGGTAGTTGGGCCGGTCGGGGTTGGTCGCCGTGGCCACGCCGACCACCGAGATCCCCGCCGGCACCCGACCTGCGGCCGCCCACTCGACCAGTCTGGGCACCTCGGCCCGGCAATGCGGGCACCAGTGGGCGAGCACGATCACCAGGGTCGGTTGGCCGGAACCCGTCGACACCGGGGTGCCGTCGAAGGAGGCTCCTTCGAGCGCCGGGGCGGGCAGGCCCGTGGCGGCATCCGGGCCGGACGCATCCTCGGGCAGCGGTGGCAATGCCGAGCCGCTGACGAGTACGGGCCGGTTCTGGGCGATCGATGCCGCCGGGCCGCGCTCTCCACTGGTGGCGAAGATCGTCACGAAGGCGATCAGGACGACGACGATGCCCACCGAGACGGCGATTCGTCGCCGCGAGATGTGCCCGGAGCCACGGCCGGCCGCTCGACGACCGCCGGCCGCTCGACGACCGCCGGGGCGAGCGCCGGCGGGCCGATGCTCGGTGTGGGGGGTTGTCTTCATCGGAATCCTCCGGGTGTCTCGTCGGCGGGCAGGTTCAGCAGGGTGATGATCGAGACGAATCCGACGGCGGCCATGAACGGGAGGGTGACGAATCCGAACTTCTCGAACCACACGAACTCGCACGAGATCGTCACGGAGCACACCCCGGCGTCGAGGTCGGGGATCCGCTCGAGCAACCAGTGGTAGATGGCGATCAACGCCCCGATCGTCGCCAGCACCGTGGCGGCGGCGCGGATCTCGTCGCCCCGCCACGAGGCGACGACCAGGATGACGGCGAGGGAGTACATCGGGATGCGCTGGTACCAGCACAGCGTGCACGGGAGGTAGTTGGCCACCTCCGAGAAGTACAGGCTCCCCGACATGCAGGTGATCGCCACCGCCGCCGCCATCGGGTAGCGATGGCGGCCCAGATCGGCCAGCCACGACCGCCTGGACGGTCTCATCAGGATCAGGCCGATCGTCGCCGCCAGCGTGACCAGGGCGAGCAGCGGGAAGAAGAGCTGCAGGCGTTGAGTCAGCGTCACCGCGACCGGCCCCGCCGGGCGAACCCGTTCATCTGCGCTGTCTCCTCGGTCGTCGTCGTGGTGCGTCTCGCCGATCAGTAGTGTGCGGCCAGGCGATCCACCCGGCCAGGGTCCAAGGTCCCGCGCCGCTGAGGACGACGGGACTGGAGACGTTCGACGTGGGCCGGTCGCAGCGCCGGCCGGTGCCGTGCGATCCCGTCCCGAACGATCGATGGAGGCACCGATGGCAGCGATGGCGGCATCCCGGGACACCGTGGGAACGCCGGCGACGATGAAGGCGGTCGTCACCACGGGCAACGGCGGCTACGACAAGCTCGAATACCGCGACGTGCCGGTTCGCCGGCCGAAGGCGGGCGAGGTGCTGCTGCAGGTGCTCGCCGCCGGGGTCAACAACACCGAGATCAACACGCGCCTCGGGTGGTACTCGGCGTCGGTCTCCACCGGGACCGTTGCCGTCGCCGGGGAGGACGACCCGGTGGCCCGGCCCGACGGAGGCTGGAACCTCGCCACGCCGTTCCCGTTCATCCAGGGTACGGACTGCTGCGGTCGGGTGGTGGCGGCGGGACCGGGCGGGGACGAGACGACCATCGGCTCCCGGGTGCTGGTGCGGTCGTGCATGCGCCCGGCGGGGTTCGGCTCGATGGACAACGTGTGGCTGGGCTCCGACTTCGACGGGGCGTTCGCCCAGTTCGTCACCGTCCCGGCGTCGGAGGTCTTCCCGGTGCGCTGCGACTGGACCGACGTCGAGCTCGGGTCGATCCCGTGCGCCTACGGGACGGCCGAGAACATGGTCCAGCGGGCCCGGGTGGTCGCCTCCGACCACGTGCTGGTCGCCGGGGCGTCGGGCGGGGTCGGCTCTGCAGTCGTCCAACTCGTGAAGCGGCGCGGCGCCACGGTCACGGCGATCGCCGGGAGGGCGAAGATGGACCGGGTGCGTTCGATCGGCGCCGACCAGGTCATCGATCGCGACGACGACATCGTCGCTCGGCTCGGCGAGGAGTCGATCGATGTCGTCGTCGACAACGTCGGCGGTCCGTCGTTCGCGGCGATGCTCGCGGTCGTACGCAGGGGTGGCCGCTACGTGTCGTCGGGGGCGATCGGTGGCCCGGTGGTCACGCTCGACCTGCGCACCTTCTACCTGAAGGATCTCCTGCTGATCGGGTGCACCGCCTGGGACGAACCGGTCTTCCCCGCCCTCATCTCCTACATCGAGCGGGGCGAGATCCGCCCGCTGGTCGCCAGGACGTTCCCCCTGGAACGGGTCGCCGAGGCGCAGCGGGAGTTCCTCGAGAAGCGCCACGTCGGGAACTACGTCCTGGTCCCTCCGCCCCTCGATCCCTGACCCGAGGCGCCCTGCGACGATCGGCCGAAGCCGCTCAGTCCGCCAGGGACACGTCGATGACCGGGACGAACGGGTCGTAGCGGCGCACCGCCGCCCGGGCCTGGTCGGCGATAGACGACCGGGTGTTGGAGTCGGCGATAGACGACCGTGGAGTCGGAGCGGGTGTTGGAGTCGGCGGGCTCGGTCAGGTGGATGACGACCCGGACCCGGCGCTCCGAACGCTCGACGTCGACGGCGAGCTCCGGGCGCCCGAGTGCCGCTCGCACCGACTCGGCGTAGGCCTCCTCGGTCCGCACCGTGGCTGCCGTGGTGGCCTGCTCCAGCGTCGACAGGATCACCCCGATGTCACCGCAGTCGGTCTCGTCGACCTCGATCACGGGCACGCGGTGGCGCTCGGCACAGACGCCGCCCATCTCGAACAACGATCGCGGTGAGGTCGCCGATTTGGCGATGATGGCGACGTCGACGTGACGTTCGAGCGGGCAGTCCTCCCCGTGTTCGACGTTGCGGCACGGGCTGAGCGACTCCTCGTCGCAGCAACTGGTGACGTCATGTCCGGCGAGCGCCAGTTGCTCGCCGAGAGCACGGGCTGATCCTGGGTGGGACTCGACCAACAGCATTCTCATGGCCGTAGTCCACCAAGGACTCCGGTCCGGCGGATAGGGGCGAAAGTCACGGATCGGGCGGGGTGCCGACCGGCCCGGACGGGCGATCAGCCGAGCACCGACCCGCTGGTCGCCGCACGGTCGCGCCGGCGGGAGAAGGCGCCGATGTCGATGGCCCGACCGGTGCGTCGGCCCACGTAGCTGACGGGATCGACGTCGTGGTCGACCCCGCGCTCGGCGGCGGCGACGAGCTCGGCCATGAACACGCCGGCGAGGGGGGCGTTCTTGAACTGATTGCCGCTCGTCCCGCAGGCCATGAAGAAGCCGTCGAGGCTCGAACGGTCGTAGATCGGCATCCAGTCGTCGGTGACGTCGTAGAGCGCGGCCAGCCCCACCGGGCGGTGGGGGATGCCGAGGCTGGGCAGGCGGCGGGCCAGGCGGAGCATCGACCGTTCGAACCCCGCCGCCGTGGGCAGGTCGTTGTAGTCCCTGGGCCGGTCGAGGAACTCGAGCTCGTCGCACTCGGGTTCGGTGCTCCCCACCAGCAGGGTGTCGCCGATCTGCGGGCGGAAGTAGGTGCCGAGATCGGCATCGGTGACCAGCGTCGACGTCCCGGCGGAGAGCAGGAAGTCATGCGGGGCGGCGACGACGTGGACCTCCTGGCGCATCGGCCGGTTCCCGATGCGCATGTCGTCGAGCACCCCGGCCATGGCGTTGATCTCCGCCGATGCGGGCCCGCCGACGTTGACCACCACCGGCGCGTCGATCCGTTCCCCCGATGCCAGGGTCACGCCGATGACCCGGTTCCCCCGCCGACGGATCCCGGTGACCGGCGAGTTGAGCATCAGGCCCGCCCCGAGCTCCTGTGCGGCGTGCATGAAGTTGGCGGCGGCGAGCATCGGATCATCGATGAACCCGGCGCCGGGGGTGAAGTAGCCGCTGACCACCCCGTGGGGATCATCGCCGAACGCGGGGTCGTCGACCGGTTTCGGTGGCCAGTAGTCGCCGGCGTCGAGCGCCGGCCAGCGCGCCGTGATCTGCTCGCCGGTGAGCTCCTCGTAGTCGATGCCGAACTCGGTGAACATCGTCAGCACGGCTTCGCGGTTGCTCGACGGGGGGTCGAGCACGAGGCAGCCGGTCGGGATGAACCTCGCCATCCCGCAGGGGTCGACGAAGCCGAGGTGGCCGGCGAAGTCGTCCCACAGGCCGGCGGACTCCCATGCCGTGAGCACCCCTGCCGGGGTCGAGTAGTGGAAGCGGATGATCGCCGACGACGAGCTGGTCGAGCCGGCACCGATGCCGGGTCCGGCGTCGACGCAGAGCACCTGGCGGCCCCGCCGGGCCAGCTCGAACGTCGTCGCCGATCCGATGACACCTGCTCCGATGACCACGACATCTGTGTTCGTCACGATCTGCCCCTCGCTGCCCGTTCGACATCGGATCGTCGGCGGCGCCACGTGGGCATCCACCGGCGGTCCGACGTGCCGCCATCATCCCGATGCGGCGGGAAGCGGGCCAGGGCCGTTCGTCACGGTCGCGAGGACCACGGTCCCACCGGTGATCGCTCCGGCCGACCGCCGTCGATGTCGGCGCCGGCCGCCGCGAGTCCGGTGGCTACGACGTCATGCCGCCGAGGCCGACGAGGCCACGGGCCAGTTCGATCTCGCCCATGTGGCGCAGGCCGTGCTGGTAGATCCAGCACTCGGTGGCGTCGAGCAGCGTGATTCCGTCGGGGCCGGCGACCCGGGCGCTGAAGGTCGTGGCGATCTGGGGTGGGAGCGGTCGGGGGATGACCACCCGGGTCAACTCGGCCGGGTCGAGGGTCTCGAGCCAGGCCTCGGTGCGGGCGAACACCTGGCGCAGGTAGTCCTTGAACGCCTCGTAGTCGCCGATGCGCTGGTGGACCATCTCCTCGACCGTACGGTGCTTGCCGTGGTCGTCGATGGCGATGCCGACGCGCGCCGCCCAGTCGGCGTTCCAGATCGGCGGGGTGCCGGTCATCAGCATGAACGAGGCGTCGATCATGTTGGTGATGTGGAACAGGCAGAAGGCGATCGGCACGACGCCCTCGCGTTCGAAGTGGTTGACATGCTCGATCGACATCGAGTCGATCGCGTCGTAGTACAGCGAGTGCAGCGCCCGCATCCGGCGGCGCAGCGAGTCGAGGACCAGTTCGTTGCTCGTATCCACCCGGCCAAGCTAAGTGTTGGCAGAGTGACTGTCAACTGTTGATGTCATTGGCGGGCCATGGCGGCGCGGGCCTCGGCCTCGGCCGAGCCGGCCTCGCGCTTGGCTGCCACCTCGATGACGACCTCGTGGAGGGTGCCGGTGAACGGGAACGGTCCCGTGTAGCGACGCGAGACGGCCGAGCCGGAGTCGTAGCCGATCGAGCTGCCCACCGAGGAGATCATCCGCATGAACAGCGGGATCTCCGCCCCGCCCGACGCCACACCGTCCACCTCGAGCTCGGCGGTGCCGTGCCGCGAGCCGGCCCGCCTTAGCCGGACCGTCAACGTCGACGAGCCCTCGGGCACCTCGACGGTCGACTCGGCGATCACGTGGTCGTCGAAGGCGTTGTAGTCGAGCACCAGCCGGTCGTTCTGCACGAACACGCTGATGCCCGAGTTCTCGGTGCCGGTGGCGAACAGCACGCCCTCGTCGCCGGCCCGGCGGGTCACCCGGGCGTGCAGGTCGAAGCTGCGCCCGCCGATGGCTGCCGAGGCCTGTGCGGCGATCGGCGACATCGGCGGGCGGTAGACGTAGCGGCGGTTCGCCGGGTGGGGCGACCGGTCGCGGAAGCGGGCGCCGAACAGCTCGATCCCCCGGTCGTCGAGGGGAGGCACCCCGTGGCGCTCGGCCTCGCGCCACCACAGCTCGATCAACGCCGCCAGCCGCTCGGGCTGCGCCGCCGCCAGGTCGTGGCACTCCGAACGGTCGCAGGCCAAGTGGTACAGCTCCCACGGTTCGGTCTCGAAGTCGGCCCCCGGCTGGTGCTTGCACACCGCCTTCCACTCGCCGGCGATCAGCGCCCGGCTGCCGCCGTTCTCGAAGTACTGCACCACGTTCGAGGCGGGGGCGTCGGGGGCGTCGAGCACATCGGCGAACGAGTGGCCGGTGACGGGCAGCTGGGGGATCCCGCGATGGACGTCCGGTGGGGTGATGTCGAGCAGGTCGTAGACGGTGGCGGCGATGTCGGCGACGAAGACGAACTGGTCGCGCCGGCTTCCCCGCTGGGCCCGGTCGATCCGCGCCGGCCAGTGGAGGATCATCGGCACGTGAACGCCGCCCTCGTGGGTGTTCTGCTTGTACCAGCGGAACGGGGTGTTGCCGCACTGGGCCCAGCCCCACGGGTAGTTGGTGTGGCTGTGCGGGCCGCCGATGTCGTCGAGCCGTTCGACGGCCTGGTCGGGGGTCTCGATGATCAGGTTGAAGAACTTCATCTCGTGCATCACACCGAACGGCCCACCCTCCTGGGAGGCGCCGTTGTCGGTGTGGAGGATGAAGATCGTGTTGTCGAGCTGGTCGAGGTGCTCGAGGCCGGCGACGAACCGGCCGATCTGTGCGTCGGTGTGGTCGAGGAAGGCGGCGAAGGCCTCCTGCAGGCGACAGGCGAGCCGCTTCTGGTTGTCGGGGAGGGTGTCCCACTCCTCGACGCCGGGGTTGCGCGGGGCGAGCGCCGTCCCCGGAGGGATGACGCCGAGATCGAGTTGACGCCGGTACCAGCGCTCGCGCACGACGTCCCAGCCCTCGTCGAAACGGCCGCGGTACTTCGCCAGGTAGTCGGGGGGCGCCTGGTGGGGGGCATGGGTCGCCCCGAAGGCCAGGTAGGTGAAGAACGGTCGATCGGGTCTGACGCCCTTGGAGTCCGAGATCATCCTCAACGCCTGGTCGACGAGGTCCTCGGAGAGGTGGTACCCGGTCTCGGGCAGGCCTGGAGGCGCGATGGGATGGTTGTCGCACACCAGATCGGGGTGGAACTGGTCGGTCTCGCCCTCGAGGAAGCCGTAGAAGCGGTCGAAGCCGCGGCCGAGCGGCCACTGGTCGAACGGGCCGGCCGCCGAGCACTGCTCCATCGGAGCCAGGTGCCACTTGCCGACGGCGAATGTGGCGTAGCCCTGGTCGCCCAGCACCTCGGCGATCGTCGCCGCATGGTTGGAGATGTGGCCGAGCATGTGGGGGAAGCCGGTGCGGAAGTTCGACACCGATCGCATCCCGACTGCGTGCTGGGCACGGCCGGTGAGCAGGGCGGCCCGGGTGGGGGAGCACAGCGGGGTGACGTGGAAGTTGGTGAACTGCAGGCCCCGTGCCGCCAGAGCGTCGATGTTCGGGGTTTCGATGTCGGAGCCGTAGCAGCCGAACTGTCCGAAGCCGGTGTCGTCGAGGAGCACGACGACGACGTTGGGCGAGCCCTCCCCCGGGTGCGGGGGTTCGTCGAACCACGGGGTGGAGTCGGCGAGCGTGCGCCCGATCCTTCCTTCGAACCGTGTGGGTCGTGCCATGCGACGTGACCGTAGGATCTTGTCAGAGCAACTGTCAACAGTTAGCGTGAACCCGTGCGCCACGGAACCGTCGACCAGGGGTTCGGGTCGCCATGACCGCGGTCGACGAGCAGCTGGCCGGGGTCGAGGACGGCCGCCACGCCCGGCGCGACCGAAACCGGGCCGCCGTCGTCGACGCCCTGCTGGAGCTGTACGCCGAGGGCCGCCTCGCTCCGTCGTCCGACGAGATCGCCCAACGTGCCGGTCTGTCGCCGCGCTCGCTCTTCCGCTACTTCGACGACATCGACGACCTCAGCCGCGCCGCCATCCGCCGTCAGCAGGCGCGCATCGACCCGCTCGACAGGCTGCCCATCGAACGCGCCGCCGCCCTCGCCGAGCGGATCGCCGCGCTCGTCGACCGGCGGGTCGCCCTCTACGAGGCGGTCGGTGCGGTCGCCGTGGTGGCGCGGATGCGGGCGTTGTCCAGTGCGGTCGTGGCCGCCGATCTGGCCGTGTCGAGGGCCTTGCTCCGTGGGCAGATCGGGGACCTGTTCGCCGCAGAACTGGCCGCGGTCGGCGCGGGGACGGCGGAGGCCCGCCTGGCGGCCATCGACGTGCTCTGTTCGTACGAGGCCTATCGCCTGTTGCGCGACGACCGGGGGTTCACCACCGCGCAGGCGGCCGCCGTGCTCGTCGATGCGTTGTCACGACTGCTCGATTCCGCGGGGCATCGCCACCCCCACATCGCTCACCCCATCCCCCAGGAGACCCGATGGCAGAACTCCGCCGGCTGACCCGCGCCGACGGGGCGCGGCGGATCCTCGACGCGCTCGATGCCGATGGCGGCGTCATCGTCAGCGACCTCCTCGCCTCCGACACGCTCGAGCGGTTCCGCGCCGACGTGGCCCGCCACGCCGGTGACCACCGGGCGGGCACGGTGTCCGACCACCCGATCGTGCAGCGGTTCTGGGGCGCGAACACCAAGCGGTTCACCCGTCTCGCCCACCGCAGCGCTGCCTTCGTCGAGATCCTGACCGATCCGCTCTATCTGTCGGTCGCCGATGCGGTGCTCCTCCCGAATGCCTCCGACTACTGGATGAACACCGGCCAGATGATGATCGTCGGTCCGGGCGAGGGCTCGCAGATCCTCCATCGCGACGCCGAGAACTGGCGCACGATGAACCAGCCCGACGGCTTCGAGGTCACGCTGAGCTGCATGTTCGCCATCTCGGACTTCACCGCCGAGGTGGGCGCCACCCGAGTCGTGCCGGGGAGCCACCGCTGGGACGACTACCGGCGCCGGGCGAACGCCCGATGAGATCACCCAGGCGGTGATGCCCGCGGGGGCGGGGATGATCTACACCGGACGCGTCCTCCACGGCGCCGGCGCCAACGCCACGGTCGACGAATGGCGCTTCGGCCTGCACCTGTCGTACGTGCTGGGCTGGCTGACCCCCGAGGAGGCCGGTCCGCTCGCCTCGGGCTGGGAGGACGTGCAACACCTCTCGCCGCTCGCCCAGCGGCTGTTGGGGTGGCGGTGCTCCCCGGCCGACGAGGCTGCGGCGCGTCTGTGGACGGTCGACTACGAGGACGTGCCGGTCGGGCTGGGTCTCCAGGCCCAACCCGAGGAGTAGGCCCGAGTGCCGCCCGACATACGCCACATCCCCGATCCACCCGGTATCCGCACTGCACGGACCCTGCCGGCCGCGTGGTACGCCGACCCCGCCTTCGCCGTGGAGGAGGGCCGCGCCGTGTTCGGGGTCAACTGGCTCTGCGCCGGCACGATCGAGGATCTCCCCGGCCCGGGTTCGTGGCGGGCCGTCGTGGCCGGGACCACGCCGGTGCTGCTCGTGCGCGATCGCGACGGCGGGCTGCGCGGCTTCCTCAACGTCTGCCGCCACCGCGCCGCGCCGCTGTGCAACGACGGCGCCGGCGGTTCCGGATCGGTGATCCGCTGCCCGTACCACGCCTGGATCTACCGCCTCGACGGTTCGCTGGCCCGGGCCGGTGGCGTCGGCGATCCGCACGGCTTCGATCCCGCCGACCATTCGCTCACCGAGGTCGGCGTGGAGGTCTGGCGACGGTGGGTGTTCGTCCATCCGGGCGGACGGGCCGTCTTCGATCTCGGTCCCCTGGCCCGGGCGGTGGCTGCCTTCCCGCTCGAGGAGTTCGAGCTCGAACTGAGCGAATCCCACGATCGGGCGTTCAACTGGAAGGTGCTCGTCGAGAACTACTCGGAGAACTACCACACGCCGTTCGTCCACCCCGAGATCGACGCCTCGTCGACGATGGACTACCCGATGGTCAGCGATGGGTCGGTGCTCTACGCCTGGGACCGGCCGCTGCGGCCGGCTTCGGCGACCGAGGTGGCCGCGTCGACGCTGTTGCCCGGCGAGCCCGGCTGGGAGGTGTTGGGCACGGCCGGCACCGAGCGGCCCTACGACGGCGGTTCGTATCTGACGATCTGGCCGAACCTGATGCTCAACGTCTTCCCCGACGCCGCGCTGGCGATGTGGGTCGAACCCCGCGGCCCGACCTCGACGCGGGTGGAGCGCCGGCTCTACGTGTGCCCGTCGATGCCGCAAGCCAGGCGGCGAAGCATCGTCGCCGCCCACCGACTGGTCCACGAGCAGGATGTGGAGATCTGCCTGCGGGTCCAGCGCTCGCACAACGCCGGGCTCGATGCCGCCGGCGTCCTCGCCACCGTCGAGGAACGCGGTGTCCACTTCGTCCATCAGCACCTGCGGTCGGACCTCGGTCGTTCGGGTTCGACCGGTGCGGGGAACTGCTAGCCGCCAGCCGGTGCGACGGCCCGCCGGCGCCCGCGCCCGCGTCAGGCGAAGCGGACGCCTTGGCGGTCGAGTTCCTTCTGGACGGCTTCGATGTCGACGTCGTCGAGCTCGTCGCCGTGGTGGAGGGAGAGGGCGGCGGCCACACCGGCGCCCTGGCCGAGCACGGCGCAGCACGACATGTTGCGGGTGGCGGCGTGCGAGATGCGGTCTCCGCCCGACGAGCGCCCGGCGACGAGCAGGTTGGCGACGCCCTTGGGCAGCAGGTTGCGGTACGGGAGGTGGAAGTAGCGCCCGGTTGTCGGTAGGACGAGCACGCCGTAGCCGTCGATGAACTCGGGGTAGATGCCGATCGAGTCGTCGAATCGGGCCTGCTCACGCACATCGTGCTCGGTCATGTTGTACACGGCGTCGATCTTGCGGGTGTCGCGGATGCCGAGCGTCATGCCGAAGTTGCGCAACCGCGCCCCGGAGCAGCCGGGCGTGTATCGACGGAGGGCCTCGATGGCGTACATCGCCTGGCGTCGGCCCTCGATCTCCCCGCGGGTGAGATCGTCGGGGTCGGTGCCGTCGATGCCGTCGAGGTGCACGAGGTTCATGTAAGTGAGCTCACCCGTGTCGTGGATCGCCCCCCACGTGCCGGCGATGGTCGTCAGGTGGGCGGGGATCAGGCCGTCGTCGATCGCCTGGCGGAACGGCTTCTTGAGGAACGGGGAGTACATGTCGTTCTCCTTGCCGCCCGTCTCGATGTTCCACTCACCGCCGCCCGCCCAGTCCTTGTACGTCTGGGGGTCGGCGGCGATGCCTTCCATGAACGCCCGCTTGTCGACGCCGGCGAGGTGGAACATCACCGACGCCGCCATCATCTGCTCGCGCGGCGTGTGATGGGTGGGGGCGCCGGCGCGGTGGGCGACGTCGGCATCACCGGTGGCGTCGATCACCCGCCGGGCCCGAATCGCCTCGCGCCCGGCCTTCGACTCGGTGATGATCCCGACGACCCGGTTGCCGTCCGTCAGCGGCGCGGCGAAGGTGCGGTGGAGCATCCCGTGGATCCCCGCCTCCTCGACGAGGGTGTCGGCGACGACCTTGAAACCCTCGGCATCGAGCTCGTAGGACTGCGACTGGCTCTCGGGCACCGCCGCGCCCATCTCGTAGGCCCGGGTCTCGAACTCGCGCCCGATGCCGTTGGCCTCGATCGTCGCCTCGTGGCGGTACCACGCCAGGCCCTCCACGCCGACGGCGGTGATGTTGCCGCCGAAGCAGCCGAACCGCTCGACGATCGTCACCTCGACACCCGCCCGCGCCGCGGCCAGCGCGGCGGAGAGCCCGGCCGGCCCCGATCCGACGACCAGCACGTCGGTCTCGTGGATCACGTCGATCTGACGGGCCGGCTCGGTGATCGTGCGGTGGGTCGGCCGGGAGGAGGATGTGGTCATGGTCGATCGTGTCCCATCGCTGGCGGGAGGCCTGCCGGTGCCGGACGGCGCACATTCCATGCTAGTGCCGCGCGAGGTTGCCCTGTCGCTGACCGGCACCTCGTGGGCGGCTCGAGTCGCCCGTCGTACGCATCGCGCTACGGCTGCTTGCGCCAGACGGACACATGTGACGGGCTGCTACCCGTGAACGGTGACCGGTTCCAGTCTGCCCACCTCTCGGTCAACTCAAAGCCGGCCAACCTCGCCATCAGATCGAGCTCGGAGGGCCAGACGTAGCGCCACGGTGTCCGAACCTCACGCACACCGGACCCATCGGCGACGAAGTGGTGGGAGACGGCGTGCTGGGCGACGAGATCGTCGTAGCGGTCGTAGCCGACGTAGCCCGGCGCGTGGGAACGTCCCGGACCGCCGGGACCGGGCGGCACCTCACCGGTGCGTCCCAGTGCGACCACGGCCTCACGATCACTCGGGAGCGTTCTGTCCCTCCAGCCACGCGACGACGTGTTCGCGTCGCATGAACCGGGCCCATGTGAGCGGCGTGGAATTGAAGTCGTCGTCGCGGGCGGTGAGGTCGGCGCCGAGATCGACGAGCTTGCGGAGCAGGTCGAGTTCGCCGGCGCCGGCAGCAGCATGTGCTGGCGTACGCCCTGAGACGGCGGGGGCAGTGCCATGGTCGATGAGCTCCTCGACAAGCGCCCACCGCCCAAAGCTGGCTGCGGTGCTCAGCAATGCCGATGCGGTCTCGGAGTCGACGGAAGCGACGTCGGCCAGCAGCGAGTCATCGCCCCGGATCGCCCGCTCGGTCAACGGGTCAGCGCTGATTGGTCGCTGCCACCGATACAGATCACGCAGCATCGAGATCTCCGCGCCGTGGTGGATGAACTCATCGAGCATGTGCAGGACGTAACCGGCTCGAGTGCCGTCGCCGTACTGACCGCCGACAGGACCGATGAGGGCGCCGAGCCGCTCGTCGTCCACCAGGGCGAGGTGCGCATCCCAACGCGCGTGAGCGCGGTCGAGCTGATCCAATGCGTCGGCTACCGTGACCGGTGGTGCGGGGTCTGGCGCATCCAGTCCAACCGCCTCGCCTTGGGGTGGCACGTCCAGCCACCGCGGCGCACGGTCCTCGCCGTACATGTCGATCAGATGCCAGAGGCGCCAGGCCAACGTCGTGAACGGGTCGGGGCGAACAATCGGCGCCCACTCGAGAAACGACGTGCCGTCCCGTCGATTTCGGATCGACCAACATCCTGGTGCGGGTTCCCAGCGGTACTCCTCCTCGGTGAGGCCGTCGAGTCGCCGTCTGGTGCGCTCCCAAACGGCGTCGGACAAGCGCTTCAGTTCCCCAGTCGTATGCAGCATGACGGCGAGGTTATGCACGTTCGCCGAGCGAGCCAGAGCGTGGGCGCCCGCTGGTGTGTTCGAACAGTCGCGTCGAGTCGGTCACCGCTGCTACCGGGGTTGCTAGCGGGGCAGGTCGCGGAACGGCACGTCCTTGTCGACCCGCACGTCGCCGGGCAGACCGAGGACGCGTTCGGCGACGATGTTGCGCTGCACCTCGTCGGTACCGCCGCCGATCTTCGAGGCGAACTGGCTGAGGAAGGCGAAGGCTGCGGCGTGGACGTCCTGATCGTCGCCGGGCACGAGCGTCCCCGACGGTCCCTCGATCGACAGGGCGAGGTCGGCGATCCGGGTGAGCGCCGAGGTGTGGGCGAGCTTGAGCACCGAGCTCTCCGGGCCCGGCAACTGGCCGCGGCTGATCGCGCTCTGCACCCGCCAGCCGAGGAAGCGGATCAGCTGATGGCGGATGTGGACGTCGGCGAGGCCTTGGCGGACGTTGGCGTCGTCGAGCCCGCCGAACCGCTCGGCCAGGCGCAGCAGCCCGGGCAGGGGATCGGCCGCGCCGCCGCCGATCAGCGTGCGCTCGCTGGTCAGCGTGGTCATCGTCACGGTCCAGCCGCGGTTCACGTCGCCGACGACCAGGTCGGCCGGGATGCGCACGTCGGTGAGGAACACCTCGTTGAAGTGGGCGGTGCCCGTGATCTGGCGCAATGGGCGGACATCGATACCTGGCGAGCGCATGTCGAGGAGGAAGTAGGTGATCCCCTGGTGCTTGGGCACGTCGGGATCGGTGCGGGCGAGCAGGATGCCCCAGTCGCTGTAGTGGGCGCTCGAGGTCCACACCTTCTGGCCGGTGACCACGAACTCGTCGCCGTCGCGCACCGCCCTGGTGGCCAGCGCGGCCAGATCGGAGCCGGCGCCGGGCTCGGAGAACAGCTGGCACCACAGCTCGTCGCCGCGCAGCATCGGGCGCAGGAACCGCTCCTGCTGAGCCGGCGTGCCGTGCCTGATCAGCGTCGGGCCGGCCATCCCGATGCCCTGGGCGAACACGCCGACGGGCGTCTCGTAGCGCGAGGCCTCCTGGTTGAAGATCATCTGCTCGACGATCATGCCTCCCCGTCCGCCGTGCTCACGGGGCCAGGTGATCCCCGCCCAGCCGTGGTCGTAGAGCGTCGCCTGCCAGGTCTGGGCCTCCTTGACGTGCAGCGCCTCGCCCTCGGAGTGGGCGTCGAACGACATCGCGTGCGACTGGGCCCGGCTGTCCTTGAGCCGGGCGTGCGCGGCGAGGAAGCTGCGGACCTCGGCCCGGAAGGCGGCCTGCTCGGGGGTGTCGTCGAAATCCACGCCTAGCGCCCGACTGCGCCGAGCAGGGCGTCGTTCGGGTGCTCGGGCAGCTCGGCGAGTGGCAGCTGCAACTCGCCCACGGTCGGTCCGAAGCGGTCGGCGAGCGGCTGCAGCGCGGGCAGGTCGAAGCCGTAGAGGTCGGCTGCGGTGTTGGTCAACAGGTCGCGCATCACCGACTCCGTGCGGTCGTGGAACACCTGGCGCAGGTGCTCCCGGGTGAACGGGAACGTCCCCTCGTCGTGGGGGTAGTCGCTGCCCCACATGAAGCGCTCGTGACCGAACACGTCGAGCACGGCGGCATCGGCCGGCTTCGGCTGGCTCACCCCGACCCAGCACTGCCGTTTGAAGTACTCGCTGGGCAGCAGCGGCACGATGATGTCGCGGTGGTAGCGGATCTCACCGGTCGCCCCGGTGTCGCGGATCTTGGCGCACACCGCATCGAGTTGGCCGAGCAGTCCCGGGATCCACGAGGCCCCCGTCTCGGTCATCACGAACTTGAGGCGGGGGAACCGCTCGAACACCCCCGAGAGCAGCATCTGGACCAGTGGGCGTTGCGAGTAGAACGAGACCTCGTTGATGTAGAGCAGCGGCGAGACCGGGTAGTTGCCGAAGTTGGGCACACCCGTGCCGCCGTGGACGTTGACCGGCAGGTCGAGGTCCTGCAGGGCGGCCCACAGCCGGTCGTACTCCGGGTCGTAGATCGGTTTCATCCAGTAGGCGTCGGGGGAGATGTTGGGGAGCAGCACGCCGCCGCGCAGGCCGTGCTCCTTGATCCAGTGGGCGTCGGCGATGGCGTCGTCGATGTCGTTGGTGAAGATCTGGCCGATTCCGGCCCGCCGCTCGGGCGCCTCGGAGACGAAGTCGGACAGCCAGCGGTTGTGGGCGCGGATGCCGGCGAGGCGGTGTTCGTAGTCCTCGGGCCGCGGCGGCTGGGCGAACAGCACGAAGCTGGGGAAGAACGGGGGGACGGTGTTGGGGAAGATCACCTCGGCGACGACGCCGTCGCCGTTCTGCTCGCGCCAACGCAGCTCGCTGTCCCAGTTGCGGGAGCGCCGGTCGTCCTTGAGGTCCTTGAACGGGTTCTTGTACTTGGCCCGCCAGGCGTCGAAGTCCTCGTGGAACCGTGATTCGAGGGTGGCGCGGTATTGCGCGTGGCTGCCGCCGGCATGGCTGTCAGCGGTGATGATCGTGTACCGGTCGCTCGCGGCCATTCCCCACCCTTCCTCGTCGATCTCGCCAGATTACCGGGCATGCCCGTCCGAGTCCGTGCCCGCGTGGTGCGGATCGCCGGCGGATCACGTGATCGGGGTGAGCGACGTCAGGTGGATCTCGTAGTGCTCGGTGTAGCCGACGACTCCGACGATCGTGTCGTTGCTGGTCGAGTTGGCGGCGGTCTGGGCGATCACCAGGTCGCCTCCGGCGAGGTACCAGGTGTCGGTGACCTGGCTGTCGGTCGGTCTGTCGGTGGTGATCGTGACCCGCACGTGCATCGTCTCGACCGACGAGTCGCCGACGGTGAGCGTCTCGGTTCCGACCACCATCCCGTTGTAGACGTCCGACCTGTCACCCTGGGTGCACGTCGTCGTCCACGTCGCCCCGGCCGGAGCGTTCCGTGGTCGGGCCTCGCCCGTGCACAGGTAGGTGTCGGTCTGTGCCCGGTCGAAAAACTCGTCAGAGTTGGTCCGGCCCCCTTCGCTGACCCCTCGGCCGTCGGAGCAGCGCTGCCATTCCTGCCAGCGCTCGACGAGGATGTCCCAGCGTTGGAGCACGCCACAGGCGGTCGGGGTCACGGTGATCGTCGTCGTCGACGGGTAGTCGTGGTGGGCGCCGCCCAGGGCATCGATCTCGTCCCCGCCGGTCGTGGCGTAGACGTACACCCCCGGTTCGACGAGAGGGACGGCGGGTGCCGGCGACGACGTGGGGACGACCGACGACGCGGTCGGCGACGCGCCGGCCGGAGTCGGCGCCGCCGACGGAAGGGGCGAGCCGGCCGGAACCGGCGATGCGGCGGGAGCGGGCGATGCGGTCGGAATCGGCGTCGTGGTCGTGAGCGATCGTTGGTAGCGCTCGTACCGCTCATGGGCGTCTTCGACGGCCAGTTGGGTCGAGGTGGTTCGGGGCAGGAGCCGGTCGACGACCGCGACCCCGCCGACGACGACCGTCAGTGCACCGAGCGCGGTCACCGTCAGTCGGCGTCGATTCGCCATCGGTCCTCGCCCATGCTCACTCGGATGCCACGTCGATCACCAGGCGAGCCGGGTTCGTTTCCGCCGAGACACGGAACGGTGGCTCGCCGAGGACGGCGATCGCCCAGCTCAACACGGCTTCGAAGTCGCCGGTCTGTACCACTTCGACGACGGAGCCCGTCCCGACGGCGATGCGCAACGGCCCCGTGTAGACCTGGCGCGCCGGGTATCCGGACTGATCGACGCCGGTGGCCCCCATGCTGACCTGGATGGCGTTGTCGCCCCCGAGAACGACTGGCAGGTCCGAGGGATCCTCGGTCACGGGGAACGGCACGTAGCGGACGTGGTAGCCGGCCACCGGTGCGGAGAGCTCGAACACGATCCGGTCGAACCCGGCCATGTGTTGGGCGGTCACGTTGTTCAACAGGACGGCCGGGCCGGGAGCGCAGCAGCCCGTCGAGGGGACGAGCACGGGGTCGGTCGACGCGCCCTCGAGCACACCGGGCTCGAACACCGGGCCCTGGGCGAAGACGACCGGGACCGGGAAGTCGGCGAGCAGCCTGCCGCTACCGTCCGAAGCCGTTTCGGTCAGCCTGAGGACCCCACTCGTCGCCGACCCCGCATCGAACTCGATCGACGTCTCGAACGGGCCCCACAACGGCCGGCCCTCGCTGTCCATGATCGGCCCGGTCCCCGTCGCGTACGACTGGACGAGCAGGCGGCCATCCGAGGTGGTCAGGGCGATCTCGACGTTGTTCTCGAACGTGGAGTTCTCCCCGGCGATGCGCAACGGAGAGATGACCCGCTGCCCCGGGCGTGGTGCGTCGACGAGGATGAACGGCTTGGCATCGAGGAACGTCTCGCGGCCGACGGGCGTCGAGACGTCGATGCCCTCGCCACCGATGAACTCGACGGGTTCGCCGTCGAAGGCGAACAGGACCCCTCTCACGCCGGGGATCTCGGTGAGGGTGTAGACGACCTGGGCGACACGTTCGGTCATCGACAGCGACCCCCCTCCACTCTCGAAACGGCGGGACAGGTCGATCGTGGCGACCGCTCCGTCGACGCGGATGGAGCGCAGCTCGGTGCCTGTGGGGATCGCCGTCGTGACGTCGGTCGACTCGGCCTCGGACGGGCCGGCGAGCAGGGCGCGGATCGCCTCCTCCGGGCTCGTGCCCGGCCGGTACACCGGGGTCAGTCGCTCGTCGCGCACGAACCAGATCCGCTCGAGCTCGGCTGTCATCGGGGCTGTCGTGGCGGGAGCCGGGACGGTCGTCGTGGAACCCGGCGCCGCCGACGTCGGGACCGGCACGGAGGACGTCGATGGGGGGCTCGGGGAGGTCGACGGCGGGCTCGTCGTCGGCGCCGGCGCGGAGGAGGTCGGCGCGTCGGTCCCGGCACCGGTCGTGCCAGGCGAGTCGGCCGACGACCCGCATCCGCTCACCGTCATCCCGAGGGCGAGCACGGCCAGCCCGACGCCTCGGCGCGGCCGGCGATCTTGGCGACGGGCGACGGACGTGCTCCTCCATCCGGACGGCCCCGGTTCTGCGGACCCCCGCCATCCATTCGCCGCACGATGCCTCATGGCTCCAGTCAACCGCCAGGGCCAACCCTGGCCCAGGGGACATCGGATGCCATCCCGCCGTCAATCGTGGGTGCGGACGGGACTTTCGTCCCGGGCGGGCCCGGCGAGGTGCCGTGTGTCAGATGTTGCGGGCCCGGCCCTCCCAGTACGGGTCGCGCAGCTTGCGCTTGTAGAGCTTGCCGTTCGGGTCGCGGGGCATCTCGGTGGTGTAGTCGATCGAGCGGGGATGCTTCTGGCGGGCGAGGTTCTCCCGGCAGAAGTCCATGATCGACGCCGTCGTGGCGTCGCCGGGCTCGAAGCCGGGGCGCAGTTCGACGACGGCCTTGATCTCCTCGCCGGTATCGGGGTTCGGGATCCCGAACACGGCGACGTCGCCGACGGCCGGGTGCTGGTGCAGCGCCCCCTCGATCTCGGCGGGGTAGATGTTCACCCCACCGACGATCAGCATGTCGTTGGAGCGGTCGTTGAGGAACAGGAACCCCTCGTCGTTGAAGTAGCCGACGTCGCCGACCGTCCAGAACCCCGAATCGGCGAGCCGGCTCTTGGCCGTCTTGGCCTCGTCCTTGTAGTACTCGAACTGGTTGGCGCCCATCCGCATGTAGATCGTCCCGCTGACGAACGGCGCCAGCTGTTCGCCGTCGTCGTCGACGACGATCACCTCGCTGTTCGGCCAGGGGCGCCCGACGGTGCCCGGGAAGCGCAGCCAGTCATCGGGGGAGACGAGCGTCCCGCCGCCCTCGGTCGCCGCGTAGTACTCCCAGATCGAGTCGCCCCACCACTCGATCATCCGGCGCTTGGTCTCGACGGGGCACGGTGCGGCGGCGTGGATCATCCGTCGCAGCGACGACACGTCGTAGCGGGAACGCACCTCCTCGGGGAGTTGCAGCAGGCGGTTGAACATCGTCGGGACCATGTGGCTCTGGGTCACCCGGTAGCGGGCGATGCGGTCGAGGGCGTCCTCGGCGGTCCAACGGTCGAGGAGCACGACGGTGTGGCCGAGCTGCAGCGATGTCGTCGCCCAGTTGTTCACGGCGGTGTGGTAGAGCGGGGCCTGCACGAGGTGCACGTTGTCGTCGTGGGGTTTGATGCCGAAGAGCATGAACAGCCCGCCGGACATCGATCCCATCGTGTCGGGGTCGGGGGCGGGCAGGGGTCGGCGCACACCCTTCGGGCGGCCGGTCGTGCCCGACGTGTAGAACATGTAGGCGCCCGTGGACAGGTCCCCGGGCCGGGTGTTCGGCCGACCGGCGACGAGCTCGGCGAACGGGCGGAACCCCTCGACCTCGCCGACCGAGAATCGCTGGGTCGCCGGGACCGCCGTCTCCGCCAGCACGCGGCACCGCCTCGCCGGCGAAGCGTTCGTCGACGACGAGCGCCTTGGTCTCGGAATCGTTGACGATGTAGGCGATCTCGGGCCCGACGAGGTGCCAGTTGACCGGGGTGTAGTACATCCCCGACTGGAAGCAGGCCAGAGCGACGGCCAGTTGCTCGAAGCCGTTGGGGAGCACCGTGGTCACCTGATCGCCGCGGCCCAGCCCGAGGGAGCGCAACCCGTGGACGATCTGGTTGGTCAGCCCGGCGAGCTCGCCGAACGACATCTGCCGATCCTGCGGATCGATCACCGCCGGATGGCCGGGGTCAGCCTCGGCGATCCGCCAGAAACCAACGACATCGGTGTTCGCCATGCGGCCCGTTCTCCCTTGTTGCCCGGCTTGTGCGGTCCGTCGGACCGCGGGGCGATGGTACGGGCGGCCCGTGACGGCCGACGAAGCGGGGACGGCGGCACGGCCGTCCGCTGCTCCGGGCCGGTCCTCTCCGCCGCCGCTCTCTATAGTGCGAACCAGTCAGGGAGTTCCGGGGGCGCTCGCCACGTTCGAGCGTGCCGGAAACGAACGAGGGGGAGAAATGGCACGAAGGAAGTTGCTCGGCGCTCTGTGCGTCCTGTCGATGGCGGTAGCGGCCTGTGGCCGGGACTCCTCGACGACGTCGACCGAGGAAGCGGCGACCACGGCCGCGGCCACCACCGCGGCCGCCGCGGAGACGACGGCCCCCCCGGTGACGGAGGGAACCGGCACCACCGAGGCCGCGCCGACCACCGAGGCCGCGCCGGTCACCGAGGCCGACCCGTGCACGGGCGCGACGCTCGAGGCCACGGACATCGGCGTGAGCGCCGACAAGATCACCGTGCTGGTCATGGCCGATGTCGGGGTTCCCGGGGCTCCCGGTCTGTTCCAGGGATCGATCGACGGGGTCAAGGCGTGGGCGGACAACGTCAACGCCAACGGCGGCCTGGCCTGCCGCCAGGTCGAGGTGCTCGAATGGGATTCCAAGCTCGACCCCGCCGAGGGAACCAACGGATACCTAGAGGCCTGTGCCAAGGCGTCGGCGATGCTCGGGTCGACGACGCTGTTCGTCGTCCCGGATGGCATCACCTCGCTGGAGACCTGTCCCGACATGGCTGGTAACCCCACGGGCTTCGTCGACATCCCGGAACGGGCTGTCGATACTGCTCAGGCGTGCTCCAGCCACGTGTTCACGCTCGCTGGCATCAACGGGGCATGCCCCTACAGCGGGTCGGGCCCTCGCGAGTACCAAGCCTTCCTCGGGCCGTACGCGAGGTACACCGAAATCGCCGGTGAGCCGCTCCATGGCTTGTACCTGGTTCCATCCGATCTCGTCTCGACCATCGCGTCATCGATGCCGACTATTCGGGCGCTGAACCAAGCCGGCCTGATGGCCAGCGATGCCGAGTTCGGGGCGAGCGCCTTGGCTCCGCAGGCCGCCTCCGCCGAGTACGTGGCTGCAATGAAGGACAGCGGCTCGAACATCGCCATCAACGGCTCGAATGACGGGGCGATGATCAAGCTGCGAACCGAGGCGAAGGCCCAGGGTCTGGACGAGTCGAAGGTCATCTGGGCCTGTTCGCTGGCCTGCTACACCGACGCGTTCAGAAACGACGCGAATGTGGACGGTACGTACCTGTGGCTGCCGTTCCTCCCGTTCGACGAACGCGACGAGAACGCCGACCTGGGCGCGTTCCTCACCGAAGTGGGTTCGGATTTCCCCGCGTCGTGGGCTGTTCTGGCCTGGAACTCAGGACGGGTGTTCGAGACGGCCGTGAACGCGATCGTTGCCGCGGATGGTCCCAACGGGGTCACGAGGGCCCGCATCCTGGAGGAGGTTGCCAAGATCAGTGCCTTCGACAACGGCGGTTGGCTCGGCACGGTCGACCTCACGAAGAAGGGGCTCAGCCCGTGCTACGTCCTGCTGCAGCTGAAGGCCGGCAAGTTCGAACGCCGCTTCCCGGACGAGCGCGGCACCCTCGACTGCAGTGGCGACAACCTCACCGTTTGGACCGGTGACGCGGCCGCCGAATATCAGGGCTGACGCTTCCCGGTGAGCGCGTTGCGGCGTCTCCGGTCGACACTCGGCCTGTCGATCGGGTTGTTCGTGGTCATTAGCGCCTTTGTGACATACAACGGGCGGCACGTACCGAAACCACCGGGCTTCAGCTTGGAGGCCGTCGTCACGGCGTTGTTCATCGGCCTGGCGATCGGAGCGCTGTACGCGTTGTACGCCACCGGAATCGTCGTCGTGTACACCACGACGGGCATCTTCAACTTCGCCCAGGCCGCTATCGCCGCGTTCTGTGCGTTTCTGTACTGGCAGTTTCGAGTCGACTGGCACTGGGCGGCGATACCGGCCCTTGTGGTCGTCATTCTCGTCGTCGCCCCGCTGATCGGTCTCGTACTCGACCGGCTGATCATGCGCAAACTCGAGGATGCGCCGGTCGTCATCCAGCTGCTGGTGACCGTGGGGGTGATGTACTTCATCCTGATCGGCACGGGCGAACTGTGGGAATCCGATCGCCCGCGCAAGCTTCCCGCGTTCTTCGGAACCCGGAACATCGACCTCGGCCCGATCAATCTCACGTATCACCGAGCGATCGTCCTGCTCGTGTCCGTCGTGGTCGCCGGGATCCTCCGGCTGCTGTTCCGTTCGCGGCTCGGGGTCTCGATGAGGGCAGTCGTCGACAATCGGTCGCTCGCGGCGTTGACCGGAGTGCGGCCGGACCTCGTGTCATCGGCGGCATGGGCTATCGGATCTGTGTTGGCCGCAATCGCCGGCATCATGATCGCCCCGGAACTCGAGTTGGGCACGGCGACCCTCAATGCGGTTCTCGTTTTCGCGTTCGCCGCTGCGGTCTGCGGTCAGCTGCGCAGCCTTCCTCTTGCGCTCGCAGGGGCACTCCTCCTCGGCGTCAGTCGTCAGTTCCTGGCCTCGTTTCTCAAGTTCGGTGGAGACTGGACATTCGCCAAGGACGGCGTCGCCCCGGTCGTCCTGCTGCTGGCAATGCTGGCATTGCCTCAGTCGCGCCTCGCCGTCGGCCGTGTCAGCCGCAATCTGAAGTCGCTCGAGCGGACGACCAGGCTTTGGGAAGCGGCGATCGGCGCGGCAGCGCTCCTGCTCATCTTCATCGCCCTGTCAGGCGGCTGGCTGCATTTCGGCTTCTGGGACCCGGGCGCGTGGAACGAGGTGTCGCTCAACAGGGCCAATGTGGCGTTGGCGCTTGCCTTCATCGGCATGTCTCTCGTGCCGTTGACCGGTTGGGCGGGGCAATTGAACTTCGCGCCGTTGGCATTCGCCGGCTGGGGTGCCTACCTGCACCTGAGATTCGCTCTTGGTCGGGAGGTGCTGACGGTCTCCGTGTGGTGGCTCCTGCTCGTCGGTGCTCTCGAGCGCGCCCTTGGGAGCTCTCGTCGCGCTGGCTGCAAGTCGACTGCGTGGCCTGTATCTGGCCCTCTCCTCGATCGCATTCACGGAGCTGATGGCCAAGCTGTTCTTTCCTCACCCGGCGGCCGGCTTTCGAGCGACGAACCTCTTCAAGCCGTTCAACTTGCTCGGCATGGATCTGACCAGCCGCCGTCAGTTCATGATGCTGCTGGTCTCGATGCTGGGCATCTTCCTCATCCTCCTCACTGCGCTGCGCCAGAGCCGCTATGGCCGGCGGTGGTTGGCCCTCAACGACAGCGAAGCTGCCTCGGCGACCGTCGGGATCAGCGTGGCCACGACGAAAGTCGTCGTCTACGCCGTTTCTGCCGCCATGGCCGGTATCGGCGGTGCGTTGTACGCGACCGCCAACGGTTCGGTGGATCCGAACGGGATGTTCATTCTGGAGAAGAGCATCCCCATCGTATTGCTGATGGCGATCGGAGGCATGGCATACCCGGTTGCGGCGTTTTTCACGACGTTCCCACTGATGTTCCTGGCCCTCGGCAAACGGTTGGAACAAGCGGGAGCGCCGGGGTGGCTGCTCGGAGTGGTGACCTTCGTCCAGTTGTTCGGCCCCGGCCTCGGGGCGGTCGGCATGGTCGTCAACCAGCGGGGCGCGGCCTTCGAGGCCGGACGGCAGAACGCCCGGTTCATTCCGTGGCGTAGCGACGCCAAGGAGGAGCACGCGGCGGCCAGGGCCAAGGCCCGCGAGCCGGAGATCGGCGAACTCGGGCTCACCCGCCCGTTCACCGCCGACGAGCTGGTCGCCATCGAGCGCCGGCTGGGCATCGCCGACGAGCTCGCCGCATCGCGACATCCGCGCCCGAGGCGAGGAGCCGGCGTTGCCGCTGCTGGAAGTTGACGCCGTCTCGGTCCGCTTCGGGGGTCTGCTCGCCGTGCGGGCCGTGTCCCTGGGGGTCGAGCGCGCCACGATCACCGGTCTCATCGGTCCCAACGGCGCCGGCAAGACGACCCTGTTCAACGTGATCACCGGGTTGCAGCCGCCGACGAACGGCGACGTGATCTTCGACGGCCGGACGGTCACCCGGCTGAGCGTCCACAAGCGGGCCCGTCTCGGGATCGCCCGCACCTTCCAGCGGCTCGAGGCGTTCAACTCGCTGTCGGCCCGCGACAACGTGCTCGTCGCCGCCGAGATGGCGACCCGGGCCAGGCGACGCGGGCGCAGCGTGCAGGTGGTCGCCGCCGAGGCCCTCGAGCAGGTCGGCCTGAGCGATCTGGCCGATCTCACCGTCGGCACGATGCCGACGGCCACGGCCCGGCTGGTGGAGCTCGCCAGGGCACTGGCCACGGGGCCCGAGATCCTCCTCCTCGACGAGGCCTCGTCGGGTCTCGACGACGAGGAGACGATGGCGATCTCCGGGCTGCTCACCCGGGTGGTCGCCGACACCGGTCTGTCGGTGCTCCTCGTCGAGCACGACATGAACTTCGTCATGGGACTGTGCTCGCAGGTCTACGTGCTCGACGTCGGCCAGCTGATCGCCTCGGGCTCCCCGGCCGAGGTGCAGGCCGATCACCAGGTGCAGGCCGCCTACCTCGGGCGGGCCGAGGTGGAGACGGGATCATGACGCCGCTGCTCGAGCTGTCCGGCGTCCACGCCGGCTACGGGATCATCGACGTCCTCCACGGGGTCGATCTCGCCGTGATGCCCGGCGAGGTCTTCGCCCTGCTCGGCCCGAACGGCGCCGGCAAGTCGACGACGTTGTCGGTGGCCAGCGGTCAGATCGTGCCCAGCGCCGGGGTGCTCAGGGTCAACGGCCGGGAGCTCAACGGGGTCCGCCCCGATGCGCTGGCCCGCGCCGGCATCTGCCTGATCCCCGAGGGTCGCGGTGTCTTCCCCAACCTCACGGTCAACGACAACCTGCGGATGTGGAGCTTCAGCGGCGCATCGTTCCGGTCGGTGACCGACAAGGCCTTCCACTACTTCCCGCGGCTGCACGAGCGCCGCAATCAGCTGGCCGGCACGCTGTCGGGCGGTGAGCAGCAGATGCTCGCCCTGTCGCGTGCCCTGGCCACCGACCCGGTGCTGCTGATGCTCGACGACCTGTCGATGGGGCTCGCCCCGCTGATCGTCGAGCACCTCTACGAACGGGTCGCCGAACTGGCCCGTGACGGGCTGTCGATCCTGGTCGTCGAGCAGTTCGCCCAGGCCGTGCTCGGGGTTGCCACCCGCGCGGCGATGATGTTGAACGGCCGCATCGAGCGGACCGGCGCACCCGACGAGCTCGTCGCCCAGGCGGCCTCCGCCTACCTGGGCGTCGCCGTCCCGCCAACCACTTCTCACCACGGAGGATGATCCCATGGAATCCACGACGGACCAGTCGGCGCGGATGCGCGAGTTCCAGAACGAGGTCGACGCCCTGAAGGTCGGCGGAGGCCGGGCCAACCCGGAACGCACGGGGCTGAGGCTCGGCACCATCGGCTGGGTCGCGGCCATCGTGATCGAGGTGATCGCCTGGTTCGGTTCGCACGGGACGAAGGACCCGCTCGCCCAGCGTGACTACATCGTCGTCGCCCTGCTCGGCGTCACGGTCGCCGTCGTCGCCACGGGGCTGTTCGTCACCTTCTCGCTCACCCGCTACTTCCGCTACTGGCTGATCCGCCTGATCTACCAGGACCGGGAGTCATCGGATCGGCTGATCGAAGCGCTCGGGAAGCGGGAGGGGGTCTCGCCGTGAGCGAGCAGCCCGACGCCTCCGAGACCGCCAACGCCCCGAAGTTCCACAAGGACCGCAGCGCCTACGGCGCGGCCCTCGCCGGCTGGCTGGCCCGGGTGATCCCCGGCGCGGCCGACGTCGAGATCACCGACCTGAACGTGCCCGTCGCCACCGGGTTCTCCAACGAGACGGTGATGTTCACGGCGTCGTGGACGGCCGACGGGGCACGGCACACCGAACGGCTCGTCGGCCGCGTCGAGCCCGGCGAGGGAGCGCTGTTCCCGACCCTCACCCCGGCGACGGCGGTCTCGGTCGGGCTACAGCATCGGATCATGGAGGCCGTCGCTGCGGCCGGCGTGGCGCCCGTGCCGGTGAGCCTCGCCTACGAGGCCGACCCGGGCGTGCTCGGTCTCCCGTTCTTCGTGATGCGCTTCATCGAGGGCAAGGTCCCCGGCGACCATCCGCGGTACTCCCAGGCCGGGTTCCTCGTCGACGAGGCCACGCCCGACGATCGGCGCCGGATGGTCAACTCGGGCCTGACGGCGATGGCCGGCATCCATTCGATCGACTGGCGGTCAGCCGGGCTCGACTGGCTCGATCCGACGGGCGGGAACCCGTCGACGGCGGCCCATCTGGCCATCTACCGACGGTTCGTCGTCGAGCAGCTGGCCGGGCGCGACGACCCGGTGATCCACGCCGCGCTCGACTGGCTCGACGCCAACGACCCCGGTGACGACCGGGTCGGCCTGTCGTGGGGGGACGCCCGCCTGGGCAACATCATCTGGTCGGACTACCAACCCGCCGCGGTGGTCGACTGGGAGGCGTGCGCGATCTGCCCGACCGAGGCCGACCTCGGTTGGTGGCTGATGTTCGATCGGATGTCGTTCGACGACATGGGGGCGCCCCGTCTCGAGGGGTTCCCGACCCGTGAGGAGATGATCGCCCACTACGTCGCCGTCTCGGGCCGCGAGGTGCGCGATCCGCACTACTGGGAGGTCTTCTCGACGATGCGGTTCGCGGCGATCTTCATCCGCCTCGCCGACCGGATGGTCGCCGCCGGGCTGATCCCCGAGGTGATGAACTACTCGGTGGCCAACCAGGTGACCGACGCCCTGGCCCGGCTGCTCGGCATCGACAACCCGTACCCGTCACCGATCTGATCGGCGGTACCGGCTCCTGGCGCCCCGGGGCCGGACGTCACCGGGCGAGCACCGCGGCCAGGTCGCGGGCGGCGACGAACGCGGCCTCCAGTCCGGCCGTCCCGCCCACATCACCCAGACGGTGGACCTCGACCCCGGCGATCTGCAGCGGCGCGGGCTCACCGCGCGTCGAATCGATCACCGCGTCGAAGCGCTCGCCGTCGGGGACCGCCGGGAACATGCGCACCCCCGCCGTGCGCAGGTCGTCGACCAGGCGGAACCGGCCGGGCAGCCCGAGCGATTGGCCGAACACGCCCGAGGGCTCGACGATCGCCACCCTCCGCCCGGTCCGCTGGAGACGGTCGGCCAGGGAGAGCGCGGGCTTGTCGCCCCCGATCAGCAACACGCTCGCCCCGGGGCCGGCCGAGTCCGGGCGAACACCCCGGAGCCACGGCGCCAGCGGGTCGACACCGGGCCACGAGGTTCCCGTCGCGTCGATCAGCACGATCCGCGCCGACCTCGGCGGTCAGAGCGGCCGTGACCCACTGCCCGAGCCGGATCTCCACCTCGGCCCGCTCCACCTGACGGACGAGGTAGCGGCGCATCTGGTCGAGCACCGGGTCGCACGCCCCGGCCACGAGCAGCATCCCGCCCAACTCGACGCCCGCCTCGACGAGGGTCACCCGATGGCCCCCGGCGGCCAGCAGCCGCGAGACCTCCAGGCCGGCCGGGCCGCCACCGGCCACCAACACGTGGCGGGGCCGCCGGGCGGGCGGTGGGGCCTCCTCGTCGCCGCGGGCCGTCGCCGCGTTCGACACGCAGGCCACGCCGTCGAGCAGGAAGATGTTGCCGATGCAGCGGTACTGGTAGATGCACGGGCGGACGTCGTCGGTCGATCCCTCGGCCAGCTTGCGGGGCAGGTCGGGGTCGGCGAGCAGCTTGCGGCCCATCGAGACGAAGTCGGCCGACCCCTCGGCCAGCACCGCTTCGGCCGTCTCGGGCTCGAGCCGGCCGAAGGTGATCACCGGCAGCGCGGTCGTCGCCTTGACCGCCGCGGCCAGGTGGACCAGCGCCCCCGGCGAGTGCGGGGTGTGGCTGTCGGTCACGCCGACGGCGACCATCGGGTTCCCGTAGGCGCTCACGTGGACGGCAGCGGCCCCTGCCTGTTCGGCCAGGGCGACCACCTCGATGGCGTCGGCCAGGGTCGTGCCGCCGGGGGTGTGGGGTTCGGCGGCGTTGAGCCGCAGCCATACCGGCACGCGGTCGGCGGTGCGCGTGCGTACGGCGGCGATCACCTCGCACAGGAACCGGGCCCGGCCGCGCCCGTCGCCGCCCCAGCCGTCGGTTCGGGTGTTCTTCGCCGGGGAGAGGAACCAGTCGATGAGGTAGCCGTGGCCGGCGTGGAGCTCGATCGCGTCGAACCCCGCTTCCACGCAGCGGCCGGCGGCGGCGGCGAACCACTCGATCGCCCGGGCGATGTCGTCCTCGGTGGCCGCATGCAGCTCGTAGCGCGAGGTCGGGTGGGTGAACGGCGACATCATCGCCGCTGCCTCGGCCGCGGTGACCATCGTCGACAGCTCATCGGGTGCGCTGCGCCGGGGGAGCGCCGAGACCAGCAGGGCGAGCCCCTGTTCCATGTCGTAGCGCGAGTTGGCCGCGTCGTGGACGAGCTGGGCGGCGATCCGCCCGCCGTGGCGATGGACCTCGTCGGCCAGGCGGCGCAGGCCCGGGATGTAGCGGTCGTCGCTCGCCGCCGTCTGATGGCGACCGTACGAGCCGGCCGGGTAGGCGACCCCCACCGAGCCGACGATGATCAGCGCCGCACCACCCCGGGCCCGCGCCCCGTAGTAGGCGACCTGCCGTTCGGACACCGATCCGTCGTCCTCGGCGATCGAGTCGCCCATCGGGCACATCAGGATGCGGTTGCGCAGCTCCAGCGAGCCGATGCGTCCGGGCGCGAGGAGGTTGTCGAACGGCATGCGCCGATGCTGCTCGATGGGCGCCCGGGCGCCCTCATCGTGGTCGCCCGGGCCGGGCGAGGCGCAGCGCCTCCGCCTCGAGCACCTGGCGGTCGATCTTGTTGGTCCCACCCAGCGGCATCTGATCGAGGAACCACACCCGCCGTGGGTGCATGTAGGGCGCGGCATGGGCGAGCACGTGGTCCTTGATCTCCTGCTCGGTCGGCCGGGCGCCGGCCCGGGGAACCACGAAGGCGACGGGGACCCGGCCGCGGATGTCGTCGGGCAATGGCACCACGGCGACCTCCAACACGTCGGGATGACGTTCGAGGAGGCGCTCCACGGCGCCGGGGTAGATGTTCTCGCCCGAGCAGACGAACATGTCGTCGGCCCGTCCGACGAAGTAGAAGAAGCCCTCCGCGTCACGTCGCATGATGTCGCCGGTGTTGATCCAGCCGTCGCGCATCCGTTCGGCGGTGAGCCCGGGCTGATCGAGGTAGGCCGTCATCCGGGTCGGGCTGCGGATCTCGAGCACCCCCTGGTCCGGCGCGCCATCGCCGACCAGACGGAGCTCGGCGTGCGGTTGAGGATGGCCGACCGACATCTGCGGCCGCGGCCGCCCCTCGGGGTGGGCGCCGAAGTAGCCGGCGCCGGTCTCGGTGGTGCCGTAGCTGTTGATCACGGCGGCCTGCGGGAACACCTCGTGGACCTGGGCGAGCACGGTGTCCGACAGCGGCGCCGAACCGATGATCACCAGCTGCACCCCGCTCAGGTCGGTGCGGGCGAGTGCCTCGGTCTCGCGGGCGATCAGCGCGGTCATCGTCGGAACACCGCTGAGCACCGAGACCCGGTGGCGGCCGAGCGCCTCGATGAAGGCGACGGCCTCGAAGCGCGCCATCAGCACCACCGAGCCGCCCAGGCGGAAGGCGAGCATCGAGAACACGAGCCCGTTCATGTGGAACAGCGGGGCAGCGACGATCGCCGGCCCCGACCGCAGGCACTCCTCCATCGCCGGTGTGATGTAGCCGGCGACGATCGTGGTCTGGCTGCGATGGGAGAGCACCACCCCCTTGGGCCGACCCGTCGAGCCGGAGGTGTACAGGATCATCGCCGTGTCGCCGTCGTCGGGTTCCACGGCGTCGAACGCACCGGGGCGCACGAAGGCGTCGTAGCCGTCGGTGTCGAGGGCGATCGTCGGCAGGCCGGCGGGGATCACCGAGCGGCCCTGGACGTCGGCGAAGACCAGCTCGAGCGCCGCGTCGGCGCACATCGACGCCACCGTCTCGGCCCCGGCCCGGCCGTTGATCGGGACGGCCACGCACCCGGCGCGCATCGCCCCGAACAGCACGGCCAGGACCCGCGCCGAGTTGGCGCCGATCAGGCCGATCCGGGCACCCGGACCGTACCCGGCAGCGGCGAGTCCGCGGGCCACGGCGTCGGCCATCGCGTCGAGCTCGTCGAAGGTGTACTCGGTCACCGCCCCCGGTCGGGCGAGGTCGCTCAGGGCATGGCCGCGACCGCCGCGCAACAGCTTGCCCAGGTTGGCGGGCATCGCCGGAAGGGTGGCGCCGCCGGGGGTCATCGCCCGCTCGGGAACGGCGAGACATGCCCGCACGTGGGCGCGTCGCGGTCGTCGCTCACGGGGTGATCACGATCTTGCCGAACAGCTCGCGTCGTTCCATCCGCGATTCGGCATCGCCGACGCCGTCGAGGGTGACGACCTCGTCGATCACCGGCACGAGCGCGCCCGTTCGGGCGAGGTCGAGGAGTTCGGTGATGTCGTCGCGGCGCCAGCCGTCGGAGCCGAGCAGCGAGAGCTCGTAGGTCCACACGTAGCGGACGTCGACGTGCTCGTCGAACCCGGCGGTCGCCCCACAGGTGAGCAGGCGGCCACCGACCTTCAGACAGCGGATCGTGTCGTGCCACGTGCCGCCGCCCGTGTAGTTGACGGCGACGTCGACACCGCCCGCACCCGAGATGCGCGGCTTGCCGACCAGGTCGTGGACGGCCGAGCGCATGTCGCGGGTGCGGTAGTCGATCACGTGGTCGGCCCCCAGCCCGAGCAGGCGCGCCGTCTTGTCGTCGGAGCCGGCGCAGGCGATGACGGTCGCCCCGGCCAGCTTGGCCAGCAGCACGCACGCCGTACCCACCCCGCCGCCGGCGCCCAGGATGAGCACCGTCTCACCCGCGGCGACACCACCCCGGCCGACGATCATCCGCCTGGCCGTGGCGTAGGCGAGCGGGATGGCCGCGGCCACCTCGAACCCGACCGTGGCCGGGAGCCCGACGAGTTGCGAGGCGTGGGCCAGGCAGTACTCGGCACGGCCGCCGTCGAACATCTCGCCGATCATCCGCCCGCCCGTGTGCTCGTTGGGTAGCGGATCGACGAGCACACGGTCGCCGGTCGACCAGCCCGTCACCCCGTCGCCGACCTCGACGATCTCGCCGGCGATGTCGGAGCCGACGACGATCGGCAACGGCACGTTGATCCCCGGCATGCCCCGGCGGGTGAAGATGTCGTGGTAGTTGAGGGCGCAGGCCCGCACGGCGATCAGCACCCAGCCGGGTCTCACCCCCGGCACCGGGTAGTCCGCCTCGATCAGGATCCGGTCGAGATCACCGTGCTCGCGCACCACCGCGGCGCGCATCGTGGCAGGAGGCGCGGTCATCTGCGGACCCGCTCAGGGATGTGAGGAGCTCTCGGTCATCGAGTCGAGCTCGAAGGCGACCTCGTCGACATAGCACCACAACCAGTCCTCGCCCGGCTCGAAGCTCTGGACGATCGGGTGCCCGGTGGAGTGGGCGTGGGCGGTGGCGTGACGCATCGGCGAGCTGTCGCAGCAGCCGACGTGACCGCATGCGGTGCACCGGCGCAGGTGGACCCAGTGGGTCCCGGCGGCGAGGCAGTCGATGCAACCGTCCGAGGATGGGGTCGAGGTGTCCGCCGGGGAGATGGTGTCGAGGTGGCTGCAGTTCATCTCGGGAGCCTTTCGTCGAGGACGGTCCGTCGTTCGTCCACGGGTTACTTCTCGACGTGTTCGGCGAGCTTGCGCAGGGTCTCTTCCATCCCGGCGCGGTTGTGGGCAGCCCGGTCGTCCACCCCGCTCGCCAGGCCACCGAGCTTCTTGGCCAACCAGTTGCGCCGATCGGTCCAGGTCTCGGTCACGGTGCTCCCGTCGCCGCTCGCGGTGATCGCGTAGGCCCAGTTGGCAACCTTGATCGGACCGACGGCGACGTCGAAGGCGAACGATCCCGGCGCCCCGCAACTGACCACGGTGCACGTGGTCTTCCACGATTTGGACCCGTTGCGGTTCCGACCGATGAATCGGGCGCCGACGGCCGGGCCGGTGGCCCCCTTCACCCAGTCACCTCCGATGTTCTCCGGGGACCACTCACCCATCCGCGGGAGGTCGCTGATCAGGGCGAACAGCTCCGCCGGTGGGGCGCCGATGTCTCGGCTGACAGTCACTTCGGTGGTCATCCGCACATTGTCCCACGTCCGCACGAGTGGGGGACGACCTCGGGCGCCGCCGGTCCGTTCGTGAGAGGCTCGCCGAGTGGGATTGGCCAGGAGCGTGCTCGAGCTCACCGGAGCGGCGACCGCTCGGGAACTGGCGGAGGGCCATCAGTCCCGGGTGTTCGAGTTGGTGTTCCTCGATGGCCACCGGCTCGTGGCCAAGGTGCTCGACGTGTCGGTCGGCGACATGGACGTGGTGGCGGCCCGGGTCGACGCCGTTGCGGAACTCGCCGATCTCGATCCGCGCGTCTGTCGCCCGGTTCCGATCGGCGGGGGTCTCGTCAATGTGATCGCCGATGACGTCGACCGGCCGGCGGTGCTGTTGTGCTCCGAGTTCGCTGAGGGCGTTGCATTCGATGTGGCGAGCCCTGGTGATCCCGAACTGATGGGGGTGACACTCGCCGGGCTTCATCGCTCGCTGGCACGCATCGCCGGGCGGGGCATACCCGAGGTCGCCGCGCTGAGGGCGGTGCGGTCCGACGTCGATGGGGAGTTCCAGCTCCTGCACGGGGACTTCAACTCCGGGAACCTCCGCCGAGACGGCTCGATGGTCAGGGTGTTCGATTTCGAGGACTGCGGCCGTGGGCCACGCTCGTTCGAGATCGCCGATGCGCTGTACATGGTCATGTTCCCGGCGACCATCGAGGCCGAGCTCGAGCGCTTCCGGACCTTCCAGGATGCGTTTCTGAGCGGATACGAGTCCGAGGACGGCCGACCGGTCGACCGCCGTACCGTCGACCACTTCGTGGATCTGCGCGTTCGCGCCCTCGAGCGCTGGCTCGACGACCTGTCGACAGCGCCGATCGGGATCCGGTCGGCAACCCCGCACTGGCACGAGACCCTGCGTTCCTTCGTGCGCGGCTACGAGCGCAGACGGCCTGACCGCTGGCCGGTCTCCTGATGGTCGTCATTTCTCAGGCACTCAGAAAAGTTGTCGCCAGCTGCCTCTTTGTCGTTGCTACGAACATATGTTCCCAGTAGGATGAGGCCATGTCCACCGACCCGCTGACGCAGGCCCTTTGCGGGGTCCGTGTCGCGCTCGACGGTTGGACGGCCGTGGATCTCACGACCGAGACACCGGAGTCACTACGCGACGGCCTGGTCCGCGCACGCCGGTTGTTGTCGCAATGCGAGGCGATGGTCGGCAAGCTCGCTCACGCCGCCGAACGGGGTGGTGCGCTCGTCGGCACCGGCGCGCTCGACGCCGCCGACTACCTGACCCGTACCGGCGGTGGTTCTCCCGGGCGGTTGCGCACCGCGGCAACGGTCGCCGCGGCGATGGAGAAGTCTCCCGCGCTCGCCGCGGCGGTCACGTCCGGGAACGTCCCGTTGGAGAACGCCGCGGTCCTCGCCGGGGTCGCCGGCAACCCCTCGTTCGAATCGGCCGGCGGCCCACTGCTCGACGCGGCGCGCGTCCAGCCGATGCGCGGGCTGCGCCGCCAGGCCGACCGGTGGCAGGCGGAGCATTCCCCCGAGGCCGAGGTCGACCGGGCCGGGCAGCAACGACACTTGCGTTCGCTCTCGCTGCGGCTGCTGCCCGATGGGATGACGGCCGTGTCGGGTCTGCTCGACCCGCCCTCCGCTGCCGCGGTGCGTGCCTCGCTCAACGCCATCGTCGAGCAGACGGCCCACGACCAGTCCGGACGCATACACGAGCAGCGGATGGCCGACGCGTTGACGACCCTGTGCGACCTCTACTCCCGTGGCGGCGTCACCGGTGGGCGGAACTCGGCTCGGGTGATCGTCACCGTCCCCTACGAGACCGTGTTCGAACGGGCGTCCGCTCGCGGGACGACGGCGACGGGCGAGACGATCGACGCCGAGACCGTCCGCGCCGCCTGCTGCGACGCGTCGTTGCACCGGCTCGTGACCCGCGGGCGATCGACGGTGCTCGACCTCGGCTCGGCGACCCGGACGGCTTCGGACACCCAGTTCCTGGCGCTCACCGCCCGCGACGAGGGATGCCGGTTCCCCGGGTGCGTCATGCCTCCGAGCGTGTGCGACGCCCACCACATCCGCCATGTCGTCGCGGGTGGGTTGACGAACATCGACCAGATGGTGCTCACCTGTTACGTCCACCACCAGCTGGTCCACTCGCCCGGCTGGTCGATGACCGGGACGGGCGACGAGATTCGGATCACCACCCCGATGGGCGATGCGATGACGTCACGACCACCCGGTTTCGGCCGACCACCACCCGGCCCGGCCTTCGATCGGCCCCCCGATGGGTCGGGCCAACCCCGCAGACTGTTCGACCTGACCGTGGCCTGAGCCCGAGCGCCGAGCCGGGCGACGTTCAAGCGGTGCTCCGGCGTCCACCTCGATCTGACCGAGTGACGGAACGTCGGCACGGCCACGTTCGGGACGTCCGACGGCGGACAGGGCATCGCCCTCGTGAGCGCCGGGCCGGCGCTCGACGTCGGCGGATGCGAGACTTCCGGCGATCCGGCGCCCCGGCGCCGGACGACACGAACCCGTGAACGAACGAGCCAGGGGAGCTGCCACGAGATGACGACCGACCGTCGACCGCTGGAAGGTGTGCGAGTGATCGACACGACCGTCGAGCGCGGGGAGTTGTGCTCCCGGATCCTCGCCGACCTCGGCGCCGACGTGATCAAGGTGGAACCACCGGGTGGGTCGCCGGCTCGCCGCCTGCCACCACTCGCTCCCGACGGCACCAGCCTGTGGTTCGCCGTACGCAACACGAACAAGCGCAGCGTCACGCTCGAGTTGTCGTCGGATGCCGGCCGGACGGAGTTCGATCGCCTGCTGGCCGGCGCGGATCTGTGGGTGGGCTCCGATCGTCCCGGCAGCGCCGCGCCCGGCCTCGATCCGGCCGCGGTGGCGGATCGCCACCCCCACCTGGTGGTCGTGTCGATCACCGACTTCGGGCTCACCGGGCCCTACCGCGACTTCGTGGCGACCGACGACGTGATGGTCGGGATGGGCGGGATGCTCGCCCGTTCGGGGGTCGTCGGGCGCCCGCCGCTGCTCACGCCCGGGTCGCTGGCCTACGACGTGTCGTCGGCGATGGCCGCCTTCTCCGCGCTCGGCGCGCTGTGGCAGCGGCGCCGGACGGGTCGCGGTCAGTTGGTCGACGTGTCGGTGATGCAGGCCGTGGCCCAGATCACCGACTGGTCGGTGCCCAACTACTCGTTCCTCGCCGCCACCGGCGGCTTCTACATGCAGACCCGCTACGGATCGGGCCCGGTGTACCCGCTCTACCCGTGCGCCGACGGGTACGTCCGGCTGATCGTGCTCAGCCCCCGCCAGTGGCGGGCGATGCGCGAGTGGCTCGGCGACCCGGAGGTGGTGCGCGACGAGTACTTCGACTCGCTGGTCGCCCGGATGCAGATCCAGGCCGACGTCCTCGATCCGCTGTACATCGAGCTGTTCAAGGACCACACCGCCGACGCGCTCGCCGACGAGGCCCAGCGCCGAGGCGTCGTGATGACGCCGGTGCTCAAGCCGGCGCAGGTCTCGGCGCTGCCCCACTACGTCGAGCGCGGCACCTTCGTCGACGCCGAGGCCGCCGACGGCGTTGCCGGCAAGGTGGCCAGCGGGTTCTTCGAGATCGACGGTCGGCGGGTCGGCTACGCCCGCCGCAGCCCGTCGCCCGGCGAGCACACGGCCGAGGTGGCCGGCGAGGCGCTCGCCCCCCGGCGGGCGGGTGGCGAGCCGGTCGGGGCGTCGATGCCGTTCGCCGGGCTCAAGGTGCTCGACCTCGGTCACGGGGGCGTCGGCGTCGAGACCGGGCGGCTGTTCGCCGAGTACGGCGCCGACGTGATCAAGGTCGAGACCGGCACCTATCCCGACTTCATCCGCATGGTCTCCGGGGGGATGATGAGCCCGTCGTTCGCCTCCTCCAGCCGCTGCAAGCGGAGCTTCGGCGTGAACGTCAAGGTGCCGAGCGGCCTGGCCGTCCTCAAGCAGCTGGTCGGCTGGGCCGACGTGCTGATCGAGAACACCTCGACGGGGACGATGGCCGACATGGGCACCGACTACGAGGTCCTCAGCCGGATCAACCCGCGCCTGGTGATGGTCAGCAGCCAGCTGATGGGTTCACGCGGGCCGTGGAGGAGTTGGATCGGCTACGGGCCGAACACCCGCCCGGCGTCGGGCATGACCCACCTGTGGAACTTCCCCGACGGTGGGATGCCCCCCGGATCGGGGGCGATCCACCCTGACCACCTGGTCGGGCGGATCGTCGCCGTCGGCGCGCTCGCCGCGCTGATCGGGCGCGAGGCGCACCTCGACTCCGGGGCGCACGTCGAAGTGGCTCAGGTCGAGACGATCGTCAACCTGCTGGCCGACCTGTTCCTCCAGGAGTCCCTGGTGCCGGGCTCGGTCCGGCCAGACGGCAACCGCAGCGAGCGCGGCGCCCCCTGGGGCGTCTACCAGTGCGCCGGCGACGAGCGCTGGTGCGTGATCACCGTGCGCGACGACGAGGACTGGTCGAAGCTGCGGATCGCCCTCGGCGACCCCGACTGGGCCCGGGCGCCGGCGCTGGCGACCGCCGCCGGCCGGCGGGACGCCGCCGACGACCTGGACGCCCACCTGTCCGCCTGGACGTGCGAACGATCCGACTGCGACGTGATGCTCATCCTCCAGGCGGCCGGGGTGCCGGCAGGAATGATGACCTACCCGTCCGACCTGGTCACCGACGCGCATTCGGTGGCCCGACGGTTCCCCCGGACCGTCGATCAGCCGCCGCTCGGCGAGATCGTGCTCGAGGGGGCGGCGTTCGAGGCGTCGGGCATGCCCGATCCTCTGGTGACGCCGGCACCCGCACTGGGGCAGCACACCCGTGAGATCTGCCGTGAGATCCTCGGTCTCGACGACGCCCGGATCGACGCACTGATCGCCGAGGGAGCGCTGGAGGAGCCGGCGAGCTGAGCGGCGTCGGCCACTCCGGCCACTCGACCGCGTCGGCAGTCAGTCCTCGATGGCGATCGCCCGCTTCGGGCAGGACCTGACGACCTGCTCCATCAGCGTCCGCAGCTCCTCGCCGGGCCGGTCGTCGAGCACGTAGAGGTAGTCGTCCTCGCCGACCTCGAAGAACTCGGGGGCCAGGCCCATGCAGATGGCGTTGGCTTCGCACACGTCGAAATCGACGATGATCCTCATCGCTGGTCCCTTTCCGTCCCACCCGTCTCACGGGGTGGTCCCACTCTGGTGCGCCTCCACGGTCCGGGTCGAACCGCGCCGACGCCGCACGTTACGTTCGTGGCGACATCGAACAGCCCCGGAGGCGATCGTGGATCTCACCGACATCGACCTGTTGAGTAGGGACATCTTCGTCGAGCGTGTGCCGCACGAGTGGTTCGCCCACCTGCGCAGGCACGCCCCGATCTATCGGCACCCAGAACCCGACGGGGGCCCCGGGTTCTGGGTGTTCTCCAAGCACGAGGACGTCTCGGTGCTCAACCGGGACTGGGAGCACTTCTCCTCCGACCAACGCCGGGGCGGGGTGGTCGGCCTCGAGCAGCTCTCGCCGGAGGACCAGGCCCGCCAGGACGCGATGAACGACGCCGGCGCCGGCAAGATGATGTTGACGATCGATCCGCCGGAGCACACCCGCTATCGCAAGCTGGTCAACCGCGGCTTCACCCCACGTGTCATCCGGTCGCTCGAGGACCACCTGCGCGAGGCGAGCGCGCGGATCATCGACCGGGCATTGGCGGCCGACGACGGCCGCGTCGACTTCGTCACCGACATCGCCGCCGAGCTCCCGCTCGAGGCGATCGCCGAGTTCCTCGGGGTGCCCTACGAGGACCGCCACAAGTTGTTCGAGTGGTCCAACCGGATGATCGGCAGCGAGGATCCCGAGTACGCCGTCTCGCAGGAGGCCGTCGGGTTGGCCAGCTTCGAGATGTACATGTACGCCAATCAGCTCGGCGCCGATCGCCGGGAGCATCCCCGCGACGACATCGTGTCCAAGCTGATCCACGGCGAGGTCGACGGTGAACGCCTGTCGGAGACCGACTTCGACCTGTTCTTCCTGCTCCTCGCCGTCGCCGGCAACGAAACCACCCGTAACGCCCTCTCGCACGGGCTCGCCGCCCTGCTCGACAACCCCGAGCAGTACGCCGCGCTCGTCGACGACCCCTCGATCATCGATCGCACCGCCATCGACGAGGTGCTCCGCTGGGGCACGCCGGTGATGTACTTCCGGCGCAACGTCACCGAGGATCTCGACTACAAGGGCCACCGGCTCGCCGCGGGCGACAAGGTCGGCCTGTGGTTCATCTCTGCCAACCGCGACGAGGAGGTGTTCGACGATCCCTACGTGTTCGACATCCACCGCAGCCCGAATCCGCATGTCGCCTTCGGCGGTGGCGGGCCGCATCACTGCATCGGCACCCACCTGGCCCGGATGGAGATGAAGGTCCTCTTCGAGGAGTTCGTCAATCGGGCCCCCCGGCTCGAGAAGCTGGGCGAACCGGCCCGGCTGCGGTCGAACTTCATCAACGGCATCAAGCACCTGCCGATCCGCGCCCACGGGGCGTAGCCGGCCACACCCCCCGGGCGGCAACCCCGGGCGACCCAGGATCATCGACGCCGTCGCCCGGGCTACCGTCGGCCGATCTCGACCACCACACGAACTCGACAGGGGATGCCCATGGAAGTCCAGCTACCCGCACACGCTCGAGTCGTCATCGTCGGCGGCGGCGTGGTCGGCACCAGCGTCGCCTACCACCTCGCCCGGCGGGGGTGGACCGATGTCGTGCTGCTCGAGGCCAACCAGCTGACCTCGGGCACGACGTGGCACGCCGCGGGGCTGATCACCACCGGCCGGCCGACCTCGGCGATGCGCCGGGTGGTCAAGCGCAGCATCGAGATCTTCAAGACGCTCGAGGCCGACACCGGGCTGTCGACGGGCTGGGAGCCGACCGGGACCATCCACCTGGCCACCAACGCCGATCGCTGGGAGGAGCTCAAGCGGCAGGCCTCGGTCTCCAAGGCCGACGAGATCGTCGTCGAGGTCGCCGACGTCGACCGCACGTTGGAGCTGTTCCCGCTGCTCAGCCGGGAGGGGCTCGTCGGGTCGCTGTTCTATCCGGGCGACGGACGCGGCAACGCCACCGACACGACGATGTCGCTCGCCCGTGGGGCCCGCGATCGCGGGGTGACGATCGTCGAGCACTGCCCGGTGGTCGGGATCCGCCGCCACGGCCGGCGCGTCGGCGGGGTCGACACGGCGCTCGGGTCGATCGAGGCGGAGTACGTGATCAACTGCGGCGGGTTATGGGGCCGCGAGATCGCCGCCCTCGCCGGGGTGCAGGTACCGCTGCAGGCGATGGCCCACTACTACGTGATCACCGAGGCGATCCCCGGGCTGGCGCGTGGGCTGCCGACGATCAAGAGCTCCGACGACTGGATCTACGTCAAGAACGAGGGCGACGGCCTGATGGTCGGCTTCTTCGAGCCCGGCAGCTACCCCTGGCAGTCCCGGGGAGCCCCACTCGACACCCCCTTCGTCCAGCTCCCCGACGACTGGGAGCACATCGGGCCGTACTACGAGATCGCCATGCGTCGTCTCCCGGTCCTGGCCGGAGCCGGCATCCGGCTGTTCTTCGGCGGACCGGAGAGCTTCACCCCCGACGGCGTCTACCACGTCGGCGAGGCGCCCGATCTGGACAACTTGTTCATCGCCGCCGGGTTCAACTCGGGCGGCTTCCTCGCCGGCCCCGGGATCGGATCGGTGCTCGCCGACTGGCTGGTCGATGGCCGTTCGCCGATCGATCTCCCCGAGGCGAGCCCGGCCCGGGTGATGCGCCACGAGACGAACCGCCGGTTCCTCGAGCGTCGGGTGGCCGAGACGCTCGATGTCGCCTATGCGATGCACTGGCCCTACCAGCAGCGGGAGAGCGCCCGGGGCCTGCGTCGCAGCCCGCTGCACGACCGCACCGCGGCCAACGGCGCCGTGTTCGGCGAGCTGGTCGGCTGGGAGCGGCCCAACTGGTACGCCCCGGACGGCGTCGAGCGGATGTACCGCTACAGCTACGGCCGCCAGAACTGGTTCGAGCACGCCGCCGCCGAGCACCGGGCCACCCGCCAGGGCGTCGGGGTGTTCGACATCTCGACCTACGGCAAGTTCTCGGTGCAGGGCCGCGATGCGCTCGCCCTGCTCCAACGGGTGTGCGCCGCCGACGTCGACGTCGACGTCGATCGCATCGTCTACACGCAGTGGCTCAACCGTTTCGGCGGCATCGAGGCCGACGTGACGGTGACCCGCCTGGCCGAGCGGGAGTTCCTCGTGCTCAGCGCCCCGGCGACGACCCCGCGGGATCTCGCCTGGCTGCGGCGGAACATCGGCGCCGACGAGTTCGTCACCGTCACCGACGTCTCCGGGACGATGGCGATGGTCGCGGTGATGGGCCCGGCGTCGCGGGAGCTGCTCACGCCACTGACCGACTGCGATCTCTCCAACGAGGCGTTCGCCTTCGGCGACTCGCGGGAGATCGATCTCGGACTCGGATTCGTGCGGGCGACGCGCATCACCTACGTCGGCGAACTGGGCTGGGAACTGCTCGTGCCCTACGACATCGCCGCCCACGTCTACGACACGGTGATCGTTGCCGGGGGGCGCCCTGCCGGCTACCACGCCCTCAACTCCCTGCGCCTCGAGAAGGGGTATCGGAGCTGGGGCCACGACGTCTCCTCGGGTGACAGCCCGCTCGAGGCCGGCCTGGGGTTCGCCGTCGCCTGGGACAAGCCGGGGGGGTTCACCGGACGCGACGTCCTCGTCGCCCAGCGCACCTCCGGAGTGGGTCGCCGCTTGGTGCAGTTCGCCCTCGACGACCCCGAACCGCTGCTCGTCCATGGGGAGCCGGTGCTGCGTGACGGCACCTGCGTCGGCCATCTCACCTCGTCGATGTACGGCCACTCGGTCGGGTCGTCGATCGGGATGGGCTACGTCAGGGCGCCGTCGACCGACGTGCCCCGCCCATGGTTCGAGGAGGGGGAGTACGCCATCGAGGTGGCCGGAGTCGCCCAGCCGTGCCGGGCGTCGTTGCGCCCGCTCTACGATCCGACGTCGGCGCGGGTGCGCGCCTGAGGCGGGCCGCCGTCGGGCGCGGACGGCGCGCCGAGCGCCCGGGTCATTGCAGGATGGCGGGGAACCCGGGCGCCCGCAGGTCGGTGCCCAGGGCGTCCTCGAGCAGCTTGACGACCTGGCTCGACCACGCCGAGCCGCCGTACTGGGCCTTGGCCCGCACGAAGGTCTGCTCCACCAGTCCGGCCAGTTCGAGCGGCACGCCGAACTCCCGACCGAAGTCGGTGGCGAACCCGAGGTCCTTGAGGGCGAGGTCCATCGTGAAGCCGATGTTGTAGCTGCCGTTGAGGATCACCTGGCTCTCGGTCTCGTGGACGAAGCTGTTCCCCGAGCTGTGGCGGATCGCCTCGAACGCCTTGGTCAGATCGAGACCGCCCCGTTTGGCGAGCATCAGCGCCTCACCGGCGGCGACGAGATGGATGAAGGCGAGCATGTTGGTGATCACCTTGATCACCGCGGCGCTGCCCAACGGGCCGATGTACAGGACCGGGCTGCCGATGGCGCCGAGCAGCTGGCGATGCCGTTCGAAGACCGCTTCGTCGCCGCCGACGAGCACGGTGATGTCGCCGGCCGCCGCCTTGTGCACCCCACCGGTCACCGGCGATTCGAGCAGCGAGGCGCCTTGCCGGGCGCACAGCCCGCCGAGGCGGAGGAGCTCGGCGCGATCGCTGGTGGAGTTGTCGATCCACGTGCTGCCCGGGGACATGCCGGCGAGGATGCCGTTCGGCCCGGTGACGACGGCGTTGACGGCGGCCGGTGAGGGAAGGCAGGTGAACACCACCTCGGTGGCCGCGGCGAGTTCGGCCGGCGAGTCGGCCCACTCGGCGCCGGCGGCGAGCAGGGTCGAGGCGAGCGAGCGGTCGAGGTCGTGCACGACGACCCGATGGCCCGAGCGCACGAGGCTGTGGGCCAGGTGCACGCCCAGGTTCCCGAGGCCGATGTAACCGACGTGGGCGGGGGTGGTGTCAGTCGTCATGGCGTACAGCCTGCGTGATCGCCGGGGGGCGGACCAAGCGTGCGCCGGGCGCCGGTGTCCGAAGACCGCCCGGCGGGCAGCCGATCGTGCACAATGCAGGGCGATGAGCGAGCTGTCGGTCGACGAACGTGCCGCGATCCGTTCGTTCCTCCAGCGCAGCGAGGTGCGCCTGTCGACATTGCACCGGGTGGCCACCGCCCTGCTCTCGGGCGCCGGGCTGATGGTCCTCCTGCCGGCGATCGCCCGGGATTCGATCGTCGAGGTGATGCGCACCCTGATCGAGACCGAGACTTCGGTCAGCCATGTGCTGCTCGCCGCCGCGATCGTCACGATGCTGGTGCTTCCCTTCGTCGCCTTGTGGATGCTGTTGCGCGACCTCACCAGGTTCTACTTCCACGCCCACCACGTGCAGGCGGGGGCGAGCGAGATCTTCACCCCGCGGTTCACGCTCACCGGCCTGTGGCTGCCGGCCGACGAGCTGGGGCCGGTGGCGCACGGCGAGCTGGACGAGGCGAGACGCGACCCGACGACGGTCGGTCTGCTCGTCCCGCCCAAGGAATCGACCCGCCGGCGGATCGACCGCCAGCTCGACGCCTATGGCGGCCTCGGCCGGCGCGAGCTGGGCGGCGACGAAGGCCGGGCGGCCGGGCTGTTCCAGCTCGTCGCCGCCCGCCAGCGCGACCTGCTGGAGGAGGTCGCCAAGGTGGAGCACGGCATCGCCCGCCACATCCTGCGCCTGCAGACGATCGTGCTGCGCTACGTCAAGGCCCTGCTCGCCTTCCTGACGACCGCGCCGGCGGTGTTCGCCGCGTCGGCCGTGGTCAGCTCCGATCGACTGATCGGCCCGAGCGCGGAGATCGCCTTGGGGGGCATCGTCGCCCTGTGGGCGTCGTGCGTGGTCTTCGCCGTCAGCGCCCCCGTGCGCTGGATCGACCAGCTGCTGCGCAGCGAGGGAGCGGCCGCCACGGCGGTCGCCTACGATCGCGAGCTCACCCACGTGGAGCGGATCCTCATCGGCATCGCCACCGTCGGGTGGATGTTCGGCATGGGAGCACTGTTCGTCGTGCTCGCCGGCACGACCCTGACGACGAGGCAGCAGACCACGGCGATCGTCGCCGCGCTGCTCGCCGCGCTGGTGTTCGCCGCCACGACGGTCGTCCGTCGCCGCACCCGGGTCGCCGGGTGAACGCCGCTGGCTCCGTCGAGCCGGAGCCGATCACGGCCCGGCCGCCCCACCCGGTCGCCCGTCCGGTGATGCTCCAGGGTTGGCACCATCTGACCGCGCTGCACTGGCGCTACGAGCCCGGTGTCGTGCAGGCCCTGCTGCCCGACGGGTTCGGTGTCGACACGTTCGACGGTTCGGCGTGGGTGGGGCTGATCCCGTTCGAGATGAGCCGTGTCCGGGTCCCCGGCCTGCCCGCCTTCGGTCGCCTGTCGACGTTCCCCGAGACCAACGTCCGCACGTACATCGTCGACGGGGCCGGGCGGCGGGCCGTGTGGTTCTTCAGCCTCGACGTCTCCAGGCTGATCCCGGCGCTCGTGGCCCGGGTGACGTACCGCCTGCCCTACTGCTGGGCGCACATGTCGATCGCCGGGGTCGGCGCGCCGGGGGACTCGTCGAGTACCGGTCGAGTCGCCGCTGGCCGGGCGGGGAGGCGACGAGCCGGGTCACCGTGCTGATCGGCGAGCCGCTGGGTGACGGCGAGCTGACCCCGCTGGATCACTTCCTGACGGCCCGCTGGGCCCTCGGTTCGAAGCTGGGAGGCCGGCTGTTGTGGGCCCCTGTCGATCACGCTCCCTGGCCGCTGAGCACCGCCGAGGTGATCGAGTGGGACGAGACGCTGATCGCCGCCGCCGGGCTCCCCGCACCACACGGCGCGCCGATCGCCCGCTGGTCTCCCGGCGTCGAGGTGCGCATCGGGCGCCCGAGCCTGATCCAGCGCCGGCCCCGAGGGCGCTGACGACCGCTGCTACCCGGGGCCGTGTCGCCCCCGGATCAGGGCGACGACACACGGCCCGGAGCCGAGGGCCGTCGCCTCGATCGGCCGACCGTCGGGTCGGATGGCGTCGAGCGGTCCCAGGTCGTGGGAACCGAGCCGGGCGCTGCCGGCCACGACGAGGGCGAGCTCCGTACCGCTCGGCCCGATGACCGACACGGGACGGTCCGGCCCGCGGCGCCCGTCGGCCGTGCCGGGGGCGATCGTCCCGTCGTCGGGATCCGCCGGCCCGGCGACGGTGACGAAGGCCAACTCGAGGTCGACGGCGCCGCGCCGGACCATCAGGTTGAGATCCTGGACCGGGCCGTCGAGCAGCCGGCACGAGGTCACCGCCCCACCGTCGAAGTGGAACGGGCGCAACGGCCGGTCGATGACGTGCTCCGGCCGTCCGTCGATCGTCAGGGCGAAGCCGGCGCCGCCGATCAGGGCGATGGTGCGGTCGATCCCCGGGAAACGGGAGAACGGCCCGTCGGTGGCGACATCGGCCAGGCTGAGCCTCCACACCCAGGCCTCGGGGTCGGGCCAGGCGACGACCTCGGTCGTCCATCCACCACCGTTGGCCCAGCGCATCCGGCGGTGTTCGGCGCACCGCATGACCCGGACCCCGCTCATCGGCGGTCGATCGCCGAATGGAGCGCGCCGGCCGCGGTCAGTGCCGCCGCGACGATCGGGCCATGTCCCGCGGGTGACATCCGGAAGCTCGGGCCGACCACGTTGATCGCCGCGGTGATCGCCGACCTGTCCCAGACGGGGACGGCGATCGCCGTCGTGTCGGGCTCGACGCCGTCGGTCACGACGACGACGCCGCGGTGGTCGACCCGTCCGGCCAGGGCGGCGCCGGCGGCCGAGGTGGCCCGGGCGATCCGCCGGCCGAGCCAGCTCACGTGGCGGACCGACCGGGTGCTCTGGGCCATCCGTACGTAGGTCGCCCAGTCGTCGTCGATGGCGATGGCCAGGTAGCACGACTCGCCGGTGGCCACGGCGAGGGCCTCGAGATGGGGCTGCGCGGCGGTGAGCAGCGGTGACGCCGAGGAGTGCAGCGCCCCGAGACGGATCAACTCGCCGCCGGCGACGTAGGCGCCGTCGTCGCGCCGGGCGACGAAGCCGGTGGCCTCGAGCGTGCGAAGGATGCGGGTCGCCGTCGACGGGGCGAGGCCCGCCGCCCGCGACGCCTCGGCCAGGCCGATTCCGTCGGCGGCCTCGGCGGCCACCGCCACCAGACGCAGGGCCCGCTCGACGGACCTGATCGTCGGCTCCTCGGATCGCTCGGGATGCGCTTGCTCGACTTCCATCTAGCGGAATAGAGTACCGACAGATGGAACCCTCGACAAGTACGGTGATCCTCGGCGATCGAGGCGTGAGTGCGGCCGACGTCGTCGCCGTGGCTCGCCGGGGTGCCCATGTGACGCTCGGCGACACGGCTCGAACGGCGATCGGGGCCAGTTCGCTGATCGTCGAAGGGATGGCGTCGCGGGCCGAGGCCGTGTATGGCGTGTCCACCGGGTTCGGGTCGCTGGCCACGACGGTCATCCCGGCCGAACGGCGCGAGGAGCTGCAGCGATCGCTGATCCGCTCCCACGCCGCGGGCATGGGGCCGCTCGTCGAGCCCGAGGTGGTCCGGGCGATGATGCTGCTGCGCGCCCGCACTCTCTCGATGGGCTTCTCCGGCGTCCGCCAGGTCGTCGTCGACACGATCCTCGCCCTGCTCAACGCCGACATCACCCCCCCGGTGCACGAGCACGGTTCGCTCGGCGCCAGCGGCGACCTGGCGCCGTTGTCGCACGTCGCCCTCGCCCTGATCGGGGAGGGGGAGTGCGCAGCGGCGATGGCGGCGGCCGGCATCGCCCCGATCACGCTGCGCGCCAAGGAGGGCCTCGCCCTGATCAACGGCACCGACGGCATGCTCGGCATGCTGGTGCTCGCCCTGGCCGATCTCGAGATGCTCCTCAAGGTGGCCGACATCAGCGCGGCGATGAGCATCGAGGCGTTGATGGGCACCGATCGGGCCTTCGCCGCCGATCTGATGGCGCTGCGCCCCCACCCCGGCCAGACCCGCTCGGCGGCCAACCTGCGCCGGCTGCTCGACTCCAGCGAGATCATCGCCAGCCACCGCACCGACGACCCCCGTGTGCAGGACGCCTATTCGCTGCGCTGCACCCCCCAGGTGCACGGCGCCGCCCGCGACACGGTGGCCCACGCCCGAACGGTCGCCGAGATCGAACTGGTCTCGGCGATCGACAACCCGAGCGTGATGCCCGACGGCCGGGTCGAGTCGTGCGGCCACTTCCATGGCGCCCCGGTCGGGTTCGCCTGCGACTTCCTGGCCATCGCCTCGGCCGAGGTGGGGGCGATCGCCGAACGCCGCACCGACCGGATGCTCGACCGCAACCGCTCGCACGGGCTGCCGCCGTTCCTCGCCGAGGACGCCGGGGTCAACTCCGGGATGATGATCGCCCACTACACCCAGGCGGCGATGGTCGCCGAGAACCGCCGCCTCGCCGCGCCGGCCAGCGTCGACTCCCTGCCCACCTCGGCGATGCAGGAGGACCACGTGTCGATGGGCTGGGGCGCGGCGCGCAAGATGCGCCAGTCCGTCGCCAACCTCGGGCGGATCCTCGCCTGCGAGCTCACCTGCGCGGCGCGCGGGATCGAACTGCGCGATCCCCTCCGCCCGTCGAGTTCGCTCGCCGCCGCCGTCGTCGCCCTGCGCAACGCCGGCGTCGGCGGACCGGGACCCGATCGCTGGCTCGCCCCGGAGCTCGGCCGGGCCGAGGCGCTGGTGATCAGCGGTGACCTGCTCGCCGCCGTCGAAGGCGTCTGCGGGCCCCTCGACTGACACGACGGCGACTGACACGACGGCGACTGACGGCGACGGCCCGTTCGACGGCGACCGCGAGCACCACCAACCGACGCACACACTTCAAGGAGATGGACCAGATGATCGGAGCACGACCCGTCCGGGCGGCCAGGGGCGCCGCTCTCACCTGCCGTGGTTGGCAGCAGGAGGCGGCACTGCGGATGCTGATGAACAACCTCGATCCCGAGGTCGCCGAGCGGCCCGACGACCTCGTCGTCTACGGCGGCACCGGCCGGGCGGCCCGTTCGTGGGAGGCGTTCGACGCCATCGTGCGCACCCTGACCACGTTGGCCGACGACGAGACGATGCTCGTCCAGTCGGGCAAGCCGGTGGGGGTGTTCCGCACCAGCCCTTGGGCGCCCCGGGTGCTCATCGCCAACTCCAACCTCGTGCCGGAGTGGGGCAACTGGGACGAGTTCCGCCGGCTCGAGGCCCTCGGCCTGACGATGTACGGCCAGATGACCGCCGGGTCGTGGATCTACATCGGGACCCAGGGCATCCTGCAGGGCACCTACGAGTGCTTCGCCGAGATCGCCCGCCGCAAGTTCGCCGGCACGCTCGCCGGCACGATCACGCTGACCGCCGGGCTCGGCGGCATGGGCGGCGCCCAGCCGTTGGCGGTGACGATGAACGACGGTGTGGCGTTGTGCATCGACGTCGATGCCTGGCGGGTCGGCCGGCGCGTCGAGACCCGCTACCTCGACGAGATCGCCGATTCGCTCGACGATGCCGTCGCCCGGTGCATCCGGGCCCGTGACGAGCGTCGCGGGCTGTCGGTCGGCCTCGTCGGCAACGCGGCCACGCTGTTGCCGAAGCTGTTGGAGATGGGCTTCCCCGCCGACATCGTGACCGATCAGACGAGCGCCCACGACCCGCTGAGCTACGTCCCCGTCGACCTCACCCCGGAGGCGACGACGGCGATGGCCCGGTCCGACCCACAGGAGCTGGTCCGCCGGTCGCGGCTGTCGATGGCCGCCCACTGCCGGGCGATGGTCGGGTTCATGGACGCCGGCAGCGAGGTGTTCGACTACGGCAACAGCCTGCGCACCGAGGCCAAGCTGGGCGGCTTCGACCGGGCGTTCGACTACCCCGGCTTCCTCCCGGCCTACATCCGGCCGCTGTTCTGCGAGGGCAAGGGACCGTTCCGCTGGGTGGCCCTCTCGGGCGATCCGGCCGACATCGCCGCCACCGACCGGGCGGTGCTCGAGGAGTTCCCCGACGACGAGGCGCTGCACCGCTGGATCAGGCTCGCCGGTGACCGGGTCGCCTTCCAGGGGCTGCCGGCCCGGATCTGCTGGCTCGGCTACGGGGAGCGCCATCGCCTCGGACTGCGGTTCAACGAGATGGTGCGCACCGGCGAGGTGTCGGCGCCGATCGTGATCGGGCGTGACCATCTCGACTCGGGCTCGGTCGCCTCGCCGTACCGCGAGACCGAGTCGATGGCCGACGGCTCCGACGCGATCGCCGACTGGCCGCTGCTCAACGCCCTGGTCAACACCTCCTGCGGGGCGACGTGGGTGAGCATCCACCACGGCGGCGGGGTGGGCATCGGCCGTTCGATCCACGCCGGAATGGTGGTCGTCGCCGACGGCACCGAGATGGCGGCCGAGAAGCTCGCTCGGGTGCTCGTGGCCGATCCCGGGATGGGCGTCATCCGCCACGCCGACGCCGGCTACGAGCGCGCCCGAGACGTCGCCGCGCAGCGGGGGGTCCGTATCCCGATGAGCGAGTCCTGATGACCGTCCGCCAGATCGTCACCGTCGGCCACCCCGTGCTGCGCGAGCGGGCCCGGGAGGTCACCACCGAGGAGCTGGCCGGTCCGGCGACCCAGGCGTTGATCGACGATCTGATCGACACGATGCGTCACGCCAACGGGGCCGGGTTGGCCGCCAACCAGATCGGGGTGCCGATCCGGATCGCGGCGATCGAGGTCGGCGACAACCCGCGCTACCCGTACAAGCCGCGCATCCCGCTCACGGTGGTGGTCAACCCGGTGATCGAGCCGATCGACGGTGAGCTCGTCGAGATCAACGAGGGCTGCCTGTCGGTTCCCGACCTCCGCGGCTCGGTGATGCGTTCGGTCAGCGTCCGCGTCCGCTACCTCGACCGTCACGGGGTGGCCCACGACGAGATCAGGCGGGGCCTGACCGCCGGCACGTTCCAGCACGAGTGCGACCACCTCGACGGCGTGCTGTTCCTCGACCGGGTCAGCGATCCGACGACGTTCACCACCTGGGAGCAGTTCGAGCGGTTCCACCGCCAGGCCTTCGTCGAGCGGATCACGGCGTTCGTCGAACGCGTCGGATCGTGAGTGGCCGGTGACGACGTTCTGGTGCGAGCTGGCCTGGCTCGGCGCACCCGACGGTCGGGTCGAGCGGGGCGTGTCGATCACCGTCGAGGGCGATCGCATCGCGGCGCTCGCCACCGGTGGGATCGCCCCGCCGGACGGCAGCCACCGGCTCGGCGGGCTCACCCTGCCCGGGCTGGCCAACGCCCACAGCCATGCCTTCCACCGGGGGTTGCGCGGGCGGACACACGGGGAGAAGGGCTCGTTCTGGACCTGGCGGGACCGGATGTACGCCCTGGCCGACCGCCTCGACCCCGATGCGTACCGCCGGCTGGCCACGGCCGCGTATGGCGAGATGGTGCTCGCCGGGTTCACCTGCGTCGGCGAGTTCCACTACCTCCACCACGACCGCGGCGGTGCCCGCTACGCCGACCCCAACGAGATGAGCCGCGCCCTCGTCGATGCGGCCGCGGCGGCGGGCATCCGGATCACCCTCCTCGACACCTGCTACCTGCGCGCCGGCGTGGCCGACGACGCCGTGCTCCACCCGACCCAGCAGCGGTTCACCGACGGCGACGTCGACGGTTGGACCGAACGTGTCGGGGCGATGGATCTCGCCGGCTCGGCCACGGCCCGTCTCGGGGCGGCGATCCACTCGGTGCGCAGCGTCCCGCCGGCCGCGATCGCCCGGGTGGCGACGTGGGCCGCCGAACGATCGGTGCCGCTGCACGCCCACGTCAGCGAGCAGCCGGCGGAGAACGAGCAGTGCCTCGCCGTCCACGGCTGCACCCCGACCGAGTTGCTCGACCGGCACGGGGCGCTCGGCGACCGGTTCACCGCCGTCCACGCCACCCACCTGACCGCCGCCGACGTCGAGCGGTACGCGTCGAGCGGTTCGACGTGCTGCATCTGTCCGACGACCGAACGGGACCTGGCCGACGGGATCGGGCCGACCGCCGCGTTCCGGCGCTCGGGCGTGCCGATGGCCGTCGGCACGGACTCCCATGCCGTCGTCGACCCGTTCGAGGAGACGCGGGCCATCGAGCTCGACGAACGCCTCGCCTCCCTGCGGCGCGGCACGCACCAGCCCGCAGAGCTGCTCGCCGCGGCGTCATCGTCGGGGGCGCGCAGCCTCGGCTGGGCCGATGCCGGGCGGATCGCCGTCGGGGCGCTCGCCGACCTGACGACCGTCTCGCTCGACTCGCCCCGCCTGGCCGGAACCGATCCCCAGCACGCCGTCGCCGCGGTCGTGTTCGCCGCCACCGCGCCCGACGTGCGCCATGTCGTGGTCGGCGGGCGCGTCGTCGTCGCCGACGGTGTCCACGGGACCATCGACGTGGGCGACGCCCTGCGCCGGTCGGTCGCGGAGATCTGGGGATGAGCGGGACCGCCGCGGCGGGGCGGGGGATGCCGACGAACGGCTCCACCGTCGTGCACGGGATCGGGCTGCTCGTGACCAACGAACCGTCGTGGGACCTCGGTCCGTGCGGCGAGCTGCGCGACGCATGGCTGGTGTTCGGCGACGGTCGGATCGAGGCGGTCGGCACCGGTGCGGCACCGTCCGCCGACCGATCGGTCGACGCCGCCGGCCGTTGTGTGCTGCCCGGCTTCGTCGACAGCCACAGCCACCTGGTCTTCGCCGGCGACCGGGCCGACGAGTTCGCCAGCCGGATGGCCGGGGTGCCCTACGGGGCGGGCGGCATCCGCACGACGATGGCTGCCACCCGCGCGGCCACCGACGACGAGCTGTACCGGCGGGCCGCCGGGCTGCTCGCCGAGGCCCATCGGGCCGGCACGACGACGATCGAGATCAAGTCGGGCTACGGCCTCGACGTCGCCGACGAGGCCCGCAGCCTGGCCGTCGCCCGGCGCCTGACCCCCGAGACGACGTTCCTCGGAGCCCACGTCGTCCCACCCGAGTTCGCCGGCCGAGCCGACGACTACGTGTCGTTGGTCTGCGGCGAGATGCTCGCGGCCTGCGCCCCCCACGCCCGTTGGGTCGACGCCTTCTGCGAGGAGGGGGCGTTCGACGCCGACCAGTCTCGGACCGTCCTGCTCGCCGGGGCCGCGGCGGGGCTCGGGACGAGGTTGCACGCCAACCAACTGGGGCCCGGTCCCGGCGTGCAGCTCGCCGTCGAGTTGGGGTGTGCCTCGGCCGACCATTGCACGTACCTGTCCGCCGCCGACATCGAGGCGCTGGCCGGCGGGGGCACGGTGGCGACGTTCCTGCCGGCGACGGACTTCTCGACCCGTCAGCCCTACCCCGACGCCCGGAGGCTGCTCGATGCCGGTGGCGTTGCCGCCCTGGCCTCGAACTGCAACCCGGGATCGAGCTTCACCACGTCGATCGCCTTCTGCGTTGCCCTCGCCGTGCGCGACATGCGGATGACGATCGACGAGGCGATCTGGGCGGCCACGGCGGGCGGGGCGGCGGCGCTGCGGCGCAGCGACATCGGGCGGGTCGCCGTGGGCGGACGCGCCGACCTGACGATCCTCGACTCGACCCATCCGATCGACTTCGTGTACCGGCCGGGGGTACCACTGGTGGCAGCGACGATCGTCGGCGGCGAACTCGTCCACGGCTCGGTCGCCTGACGTCGGCCCGCCGGCCGCCGCCGCGGCCGGCGCCGCGAGCCGGCTATTCGGCGGTGAGCGAGGCCTTGATTCGCTCCAGGGTGCGCTGCATGCCCCGGCCCATCGCCCTCGGGCGGCGGACGACCTTGTCGTAGAAGAAGCCTTTCAGGCCGTTGGCCTCGTAGCTGAACGACTCGGTCACCCGGGTTCCGGTGCCGCTCGGGGCGAACTCGTAGCGCCAGGTGGTGAAGCCCTCGGCCACGAACTCGAAGAGCCGCCCGGGGTCGCAGGCGGTGACCTTCGAGGTCGTGGTCCACTTCTTGATCGCCCGCCCGCCGACCTTCACGACGTTGTCGCCCTCGAACTCGGCGCCGACGGCCGGTCCTGTGGCGCCGCCCGCCCAGCGGGCGGCGACGCACTCGGGGCTCCACTCGCCCATCCGGGTGACGTCGGTGACGGCCGACCACACGACCGCCGGGGGAGCGGCGATCTCGATGACGGCGCTGCCGGTGGTGCTCATCCGTACGACCTTTCGACGATGTGTCGACGACTGTAGGTCGTGCCGTACGGCGGGCGGTCACCTGCGAGACTCGAACCATGCCTCGGCGAGTCGACACCCGGACGCTGACGACCAAGCGTTCGGTCGCCGCAGAGTTCGCCCATCACGCCTCGCCGTACGTGCTGGTGGCGGCCATCGCCCTGCCCGCCGCGTTCCGGGTCCGGCTCGGTCGGCCGCGGCGCCAGGATCTGGTGGCGATCACCGTCGTCGCCGCCGCCCGGCCGTTCACCGAGTGGTGGCTGCACCGTCACGTGCTGCACGCCGAGCCGCGCCGGTTGCTGGGGCTGACGGTCGATCCCGGAGCGACACACCGCGGCCACCACCGCACACCCGACGACGTCGGCGGCGCGCTGCTCGGCGCCGGCTTCGCTGTCGCCGACAGCTCGTTGGTCGCCGCGGCCGTCGGGCTTGCGACCCTGGGCACGACGCCGCTGCTGGGCGCCGCCCCGGTGCGCGGGGCGCTCAGCGCCATCGCCACGGGTGAGGCCGGATTGGCCGCCTACGAGTGGAGCCACCTGCTCGTCCATTCCGGCTACCGCCCCACCACCCGATGGTTCCGCCGGCTCCACGCGCAACACCGCCGCCATCACTTCCGCGACGAGACGCGCTCGTTCGGGATCACCTCCAGCCTCGCCGACCGTCTGTTCGGCACCCTTCCACCCCCCCGGCCCACCACCCCCGGCCCCGCCCGCGCCGCCTGACCCGAGATGATCCTGCGACGACTGTTCGACCTCGCCCCGCTCGGCGCCGACACCTTCGTCGGGACCGGTCCGCAGTACCCGTGGGGAGGGCTGTTCGGCGGCCACATCGTGGCCCAGGCGCTGTGCGCCGCGGCGTCGACCGTCGATCCTGACCTGCCGCCGCATTCGCTGCGGGCCTACTTCATCCGGCGCGGCGACCACACCGAACCGGTCGGCTACGAGGTCGATCGCATCCGCGACGGGCGCAGTTTCGCCACCCGGCGCGTGGTGTCCCGCCAGGCGGTCGGGGCGATCCTCAACCTCGAGGCGTCGTTCCAGCGCGCCGAGCCGTCGTTCGACCTGACGGCGATCCGGTCGCCCGATGGTGTGCCCGGCCCGGCCGATCTCGCCGACGACTCCTGGACCACGGCGTTCGATCGGCGTCTCGTGCCGGCCGCCGACACGCCTCCGCCGGCGATCGGCGCCGGTCGGGTGATGTGCTGGTTCCGGGCGACGGAGGACGTCGGGGACGACCCGCTGCTCCACGGCTGCAGCCTGGCCTACATCTCCGACGACATGCCGGCCGACGCCGTTCACCGGGCCAGGTTCGCCGACGACTCCGAGAGCAGCAAACGCAACCGGTTCACCGCCAGTCTCGACCACACCGTGTGGTTCCACCGCCCGGCGCGCGCCGACCGCTGGCAGCTCCACGACTTCAGCTGCCACACCTTCGTCGGGGGCCGCGGTCTGGCCATTGGCCATGTGTTCGCCGAGAACGGCGACCTGCTGGCCACCGTCGCCCAGGAGGTCCTCGTGCGCGAGATCGAGCAGCGGGCGTAACGCTGATGGCGGGGCCGATGGAGGGTGTCCGGGTCGTGGAGATCGGGGTGTGGATCGCCGGGCCCGCTGCTGGCGGTGTCCTTGCCGACTGGGGCGCCGATGTGGTCAAGATCGAGCCGCCGTCGGGCGACCCGGCGCGCACCTTCGCGTCGATGTTCGGCGGCGACATGCCGAGCAATCCGGTGTTCGAGATGGACAACCGGTCGAAGCGCTCGATCGCCATCGACCTGACCACGGACGCCGGCCGCGGCGTCGCGCTCGAGTTGATCGCCGGGGCTGACGTGTTCGTCACCAACCTGCGGATCGGGGCACTCGCCCGCCTGGGCCTCGACGCCGGGACGCTGTGTGCCGGTGATCCGCGGCTGGTCTACGGCCACATCACCGGGTTCGGCCGCCGGGGCGACGACGCCGACCGGGCGGCCTTCGACATCGCCGCCTTCTGGGCCCGCTCGGGCATCGCCCACCTGTTGGGCGCTCCCGGCGGGCCGCTGCCTTTCCAGCGGGGTGGGATGGGCGACCACTCGACCGGGGTGCAGTTCGCCGGAGCGATCTCGGCAGCCCTGTTCGCCCGGGAGCGAACCGGCCGGGGTCAGCTCGTTTCGACGTCACTGCTGCGTCAGGGCGTGTACACGATCAGCTTCGACCTGAACATGATGCTCGGCTGGGGGTTGCACGCGGCGATCGGGGAACGCACATCGATGGGCAACCCGGCGATCAACAACTACTCCGCCGGCGACGGCCGTCGGTTCTGGGTCGTCGGGCTCGAGGGCGCCCGGCACTGGCCGCCGCTGTGCCGCGTCGTGGGGCACCCCGAGTGGATCGAGGACCCGCGGTTCGCCACCGCCCGCAGTCGGGCGAGCAACGCCGTCGAGCTGATCGCCCTGCTCGACGCCGCCTTCGCCGGGCGTTCGCTCGACGAGTGGTCCGGTGTGTTCGCCTCCGAGCCCGACTTCTTCTGGGCGCCCGTGCAGTCGCCCGACGAGGTGCTCAACGATCCCCAGTTGCGCGCCGGGGGCGGGTTGGTCGATGTGCCGGACGCCTACGGCGGAACCACGATGATCGCCAGTCCGGCCGACTTCCACGGCACGCCGTGGTCGCCGCGATCACTTGCCCCCGGGCTGGGCCAGCACACCGACGAGATTCTCGCCGAGCTGGGCCGGTCCGTGGACGAGATCGCCCGACTGCGCCGGGTCGGTGTCGCCCATGGGCCCGACGAGCCGTCGTAGGCGGAGGCATCCGCGCATCGTCGGGTGCATCGACCGTACGATGTGGTCATTCCGCGGAGGTCCCGGTCCGGCGTGCGCGCCCTCACGGCGCTGACGGCGGTCGCCTTGGCGGCCGTCGCGGGAACTCGCGCCGACGGTCTCTACCAGTCCGTGGCGGGCGGCGACGCCTTCCGTCAGGTCGAGGCGCCCCGGGACGAGCGCCCCCCGCCCCCGGTGGCGACCACCGTTGTCCCGGCCACGACGGCAGCGCTGTTCGTGCCCAGGCCTCCCCCGAAACCGGTCCCGGCGCTGGCCGGCGCCGACTTCGGTCCCTTCGACTACGTGCTGGCCACGCGGTTGCGTGGCGCCCAGGCCGTCTCGGTCGCCGTGGCCCAGGACGGTGTGATCGTGCACACCTTCGCCAGCGGCTACCTGGAGCCCGACGGTGCCGGTTACAGCGGCCTCGCCACTCCCGACAGCCGCTTCCGCATCGCCAGCAACTCCAAGACGATCACGGCGATCACCGTCCTCCAGTTGGTCGAGGAGGGTTTGATCGGGCTCGACGAGCCCGTGCTCGACCGCCTGGCGGACCGCCTCGGTGTCACGCTGGCCGGCGCCGAGATGTCCAGGGTCACGGTGCGCCAACTGCTCTCCCACCGCTCGGGATTCGCCGAACGGTTCGACGTGTTCTTCCGCGGCGGGGCCTACTCGTGCGAGGAGGCTGCCCGACGCGGCCTCACCGAGGGGTTGGGCCACGCCGTCGGCGGCTACGACTACAGCAACATGAACTTCTGCCTGCTCGGCCTGCTGATCGAGGATGCGACGCAGCGCTCCTACGAGCGGGTCGTCGACGACCGGTTGCTGCGGCCGCTCGGGATCACCGACATGCGCACGGCCAGGACCCACGACGTGCAACCCGGCGACGTGCACCACGTCTCGGGCGACCTGCGCGATTACATGGAAGCTCTGGGTGGCGCCGGCGCCTGGATCGCCACGTCCTCGGACCTGGTTCGCATCGTCGACTCGCTCGATCCGTCCAAGCCCGTGTGGCACCCGCTGAGCCCGGAGACGGCGATGTTGATGTACGCCCCGCCCGCCGGATCGAGCGGGCGCTGGAGCCAGTGGTACGGCCTGGGGATGCGCTGCTGGGGCGACGGCACCTGGGGCCACACCGGCACCGTCGAATCCAGTCGATCGATGATGCTCCATCGTCCCGATGGGATCACGTGGGCGGTCGTCGCCGCAGGCAACACGCCGTACGAGACCGACGACCTGCGGATCCACGTCGACGCGGCGTTCGCGGCGATGGGGGTGTAGCAGCGACGCACCGGGCGCCGACCCTTCCGGCGTCCTCGATCCGCCGATCGGAGGCGTCGTGCGGTGGTCAGGCCTTGGTCCGCCCGATGGCCTGCATGATGGCCGGCATCGCCGAGTCCAGGTCGAGCACCGGACGGGTGTCGATTTCGATGAACTCGCCGAGGGCGAGCGAGATCTCCAACGTCATGGCCATCGCCGCATCGGCGTCGACGGCGCGGCTCACGGTGACGCCGGCGGTGCCGTCGGCCGTGATGAACCAGCACACCCGCTCGACGCTCGGATTCGTCGCCATGTCCGCCTCGATCTGGCCCCACACCGCCATCATCCGGTCGTTCTGATCGGGGGTGAGTGGTCGTGACTTCCAGGTAGTTCCGATGAGCATTGGTCTCTCCTTGGGTGCAGTGTGACGACGCCACAGTGGCACCGGTCCCGATGAGTGTCAATGGTGTCCGAGTCGGTCATCGACCCAGCAGGCGAACGCCGACTGCTACACGCTGGTGGCGCAGAAGGTGTCGCCGCGGGGGAGCGACTCGGTGGTGTTCGGCTCGAACCCGGTCTCGCCGTAGAGGGCGGTGAGCATCCCCTTGACCATTCCTCGGTCGACGGCGCAGATCACCGGATGCTCGATCGCCACGTCACCGAACGGGCAGTGGTTGTTGACGATGCGCAGCTGGTCGTTGCGATGCTCGGTGTGGGCGGCGAATCCGTGGGCGGTGAGCGCGTCGGCGACGGCGTGGAGGGCGGAGCGCAGCGACTTCTGACCGGCCGAGAAGTCGGCGCCGGTCAGCCCGGCGGCCATCGCCCGTCCGTAGGTCATCCCGACCTCCTCGGCCATCGCCTCGGCCTGGGGCGTGGGCAGGGCGGCCAGCGCCCGGCCCAGCAGCGCCAGCACCAGATCGTCGGTGCGTACCGGGACCTCGAGCTGCACCTGCTCGGCCGACGCCCGGTAACGCTTCGACGGGCGCCCCGCTCCGGCGCCCTCCGTGCGGTCGACGGCGACCTCGAGGTAGCCCCCGGCGGCGAGCTTGTCGAGATGGTGGCGGGCGACGTTCGGGTGGAGGTGGAACCGCTCGGCCACCTGCGCGGCGGTCACGCCGCGCTCGTTCTCGTGGGCGAAGAGGTAGATCTGGCGTCGCGTCGGGTCGCCGAAGGCCGAGGTGATCGCCGTGACGGTGGCCGAGAACGCGCCGGGGCTGAGCGGGGCGCTGCTCGTCGCAGTACTGGTCGGGCCGTGGGCCGAATCAGCCACGCCGGTATTCTACCTACGTACGTAGTGGTAATTCGACGGTGAGTGCCGCCGACCCCTCACGCTGGAGCGCAGATGCCCGTCACCGTTGATCAGATCGTCGATGCCCTGCGACCCGTGGAGGACCCCGAGCTGCACCGTTCCATCGTCGATCTCGGCATGGTGCGCGACGTGCGTCTCGACCCGTCGGGCGAGGTGCACGTGCTGATCGCCCTCACCGTCGCCGGTTGCCCGCTGCGCAACGAGATCCAGAATCGGGTGACCGGCGCCGTCATCGTGCTCGACGGCGTCTCGTCGGTGGCCCTCGACTTCACGGTGATGAACGACGCCGAGCGTGCCGAACTGCGCCAGCGGCTCCACGGTGATCCGGCGGCGACGGCCGGCCAGGGCCAGGCCCACGGGCATGCCGAAGGCCGCCGGATCCCGTTCTCCGAGCCCGGCTCCAGGACCCGGCCGCTGCTCATCGCCTCGGGCAAGGGTGGTGTCGGCAAGTCGTCGGTGACCACCAACCTCGCCGTGGCGCTCGCTCAGCGGGGCCATTCCGTCGGGGTGGTCGACGCCGACATCTACGGCTACTCGATCCCGCGCATGCTCGGCACGGACCGCGACCCGGTGGTGCTCGACGGGATGTTGCTGCCGCCCGAGCGGTGGGGTGTGCGCTGCATCTCGATCGGGTACTTCGTGCCCGAGGGTCAGGCGGTGATCTGGCGCGGCCCGATGCTCCACAAGGCGCTCGAGCAGTTCCTCACCGACGTGTACTGGGACGAGCCCGAGTTCCTGCTGATCGACATGCCCCCCGGTACCGGCGACATCGCCCTCTCCCTCAGCCAGTACCTGCCGCGCGGTGAGGTCTACGTCGTGACCACGCCGCAGCCCGCGGCTCAGAAGGTGGCCCGGCTGTCGGCGGCGATGGCCGAGAAGGTGAACCTGCCGGTCAAGGGCGTGATCGAGAACATGAGCTGGTTCACCGGCGACGACGGCAAGCGCTACGAGCTGTTCGGGGCGGGGGGCGGCGCCGAGTTGGCCGCCGAGCTCGGCGTGCCGCTGCTCGCCCAGCTCCCGCTGGTGCCTGCGTTGCGCCAGGGTGGCGACGACGGCCGCCCGATCACCGCCGTCGAGCCCGATTCGGAGTCGGCCGCCGCGTTCCGGGCGATCGCCGAGCGGATCGCCGTCGAGTTGAAGCCCAAGAAGGTCTTCAACTCCCAGCTGAAGATCATCTGATGGTCAGTCCTTCAAGGCCGCGTACTCGCGGAATCGGGCCATGACCTGGTCGTCGACCTTCCATGGGGCCCCGGCGTCGTAGGGCGGCTGCGGGTCGTACTCGATGCCGAGCTGCACCGCCTTGGCCGCCACGTCGTCGAACAGGATCTCGGCCAGGCGGAGCGCCATGTCGATGCCCGACGAGACCCCGGCGGCGGTGATGATCCGGTGGTCGAGGTGCTCGACCACCCGTTCGTCGACCGGTTGCGCCTCGAAGCGCTCGAGCATCTCGCGCACCCCCCAGTAGGTGGTGGCCGTCAGACCCCTGAGCAGGCCGGCGGCCCCGAGGAGGAGCGATCCCGTGCACACGCTCGTGGTGTAACGGGTCGTCTCGTGGGCGGTGCGCAGCCAGGCGAGGAACGGCTCGTCGTCGATCAGCCGACGAGAGCCGATCCCCCCGGGCACCACGACGAGGTCGGGTCGGGGGACCTCGTCGAACGTCGCGTCGGCGATGACGCCGAGGAAGCCGTTCTCGGTCCGCACCTCGCCGCGTTCGTGCCAGCAGAAGGTGACCGTGGCCCCGGGGAGGAGTTGGAGGACCTCGTAGGGGCCGATGGCGTCGAGCGCCGTGAAGCGCGGGTAGACGGGGATGGCGATCTGCATGGCAGGTCCTCCGGAAGAAGTCGGGGCGGGTCGGACATGGTTGAGGGCCGCAGGCAGCGGCGATGCGGGTGCAGGACGGTCGGATCCTGCCATGGCGCCGCACCCGGATCGAAGGTGGGCGGCGGTCGTCGTTGCCGTACGATGAATGCCCGTTGTCGGCGACAAGGAGACCAACCCATCGTGGACGTTCGCATCGGAGTCACCCAGGCCCCCCGTGAGATCACCGTCGAGATCCCCGACGACGAGCGCGACGCCGTCAACTCGGCGATCGAGGCGGCGCTGGCCGGTGTCGTCGACGTGCTGTGGATGACCGACAAGCGGGGCAAGCGGGTCGGTGTACCGGCCGCCAAGATCGCCTACGTCGAGATCGGCGCATCCGACGGCGACCGTCGGATGGGCTTCGGCGGCTGACCTCGCTGCCCCTCGGCGACGGGGGCCCGAGCGGGTCCCTGCTCGACCGATCGCTGCTCTTCGTCACCGGCAAGGGTGGCGTCGGCAAGACGACCGTCGCTGCCGCGTTGGCCATCCATGCGGCCGCCGAGGGACGACGGGTGCTCCTCTGCGAGGCCGATGCCAAGGGTTCGCTCGCCGCCGCGCTCGGCGTCGATCTGCTCGACTACACGCCCCGTGAGATCCGCCCGAAGCTGTCGGCGATGGCGATGAACACCGAGGATTCGCTGCGCGAGTACCTGCGGCTGTTCGTCAAGGTGCCGTTCGTCGGTCGGATCGGGCCGCTGGCGCGCAGCTTCGACTTCGTCGCCCAGGCCGCTCCCGGTGTGCGTGAGATCCTCGTCGTGGGCAAGCTGTGCCACGAGGTCCGCGAGCGTCGATTCGATCTCGTCGTCGTCGACGCCCCGGCCAGCGGGCACGTCGTCGGTCAGATCGCCGCACCGCGGGTGCTCGCCGGGTTCGCCAGGGTCGGAATGGTCCGCGAGCAGGTCGGTTGGATGAGCGAGATCCTCGAGGACCCCGCCCGCACGGCCACGGTCGTCGTCACGACCCCCGAGGAGATGCCCGTCGCCGAGACGCTCGAGCTCGTCGGGCGGCTCGATCGCGAAGCCGGCGTGGCCCTCGGCGCCGTGGTGGCCAATCGCGTGATCGACGAACCCTTCCACCGCCGTGATGCCGCCGTGTTCGACGCGCTCGTCGCCGGGCCGGCCCTCGAGCGCCTCCGGCGGGTGGCCGGTGACCGTGTCGACGACGTCGTCGGTGCCGTCGGCCTCGCCGTCGGGCTTCGCCGCCGCCAGGCGGAGCAGTTGTCGCTGCTGCGCGCCGGCCTTCCTGCGCATGCCGACGTGCTCAACGTCGCCGAGCTCGACCCCGATGACCCGGTCGCCCTCGCCGGGCGGGTGGCGGCGGCCCTCGCCGAGGAGCTGGCATGAACGACGAGCGGGGATGGAAGGGCGCCATCACCACCAGCTCGGTGATCGTGGTTTGCGGCACCGGGGGGGTCGGCAAGACGACGGTCGCCGCCGCCCTCGCAGCCCGGGCCGCCGTCGAGCTCGGCCGGCGTGTCGCCGTGCTGACGGTCGACCCGGCCCGCCGTCTGGCCACGGCGCTCGGGCTCGACCTGTCGTCGGCGACCGAGCGGGAGGTGCGCGTCGAGTTGCCGGCCGCCGCGGCGGGCGGGGAGCTGTGGGCGACGATGCTCGATCCCGAGCGGGCGTGGGACGACCTCGTCGGGCGGGCGGCGTCCAGCATCCGGGACCGTGATGCGCTGATCGCCAATCCGCTGTACCGCCAGCTCACCCGCCGTTTCGCCCACGCCCAGGCCTACGTCGCCCTGGAGCGGATGTGCGAACTGCTCGAGGACGACCGCTTCGATCTGGTCGTCGTCGACACCCCGCCGTCGCGTCACGCGCTCGAACTGCTCGAGGCGCCGCAGCGGATGGACGAGTTCTTCCGTGGCCGGCTCGTGCGCTGGCTGACGATGCCGGCCCGGTCGCGGCTGGTTTCGACGGTCACCCGGCCCTTCTGGACGATCGCCGACCGGGTGCTCGGCGGCGGGTTCCTCTCCGACATCGCCGAGCTGTTCGCCCTGATGCAGGCGATGGAGTCGGGACTGGTCGGCCGCGCTGCCCGGGTGGATCGGGTGCTCGGATCGCCGTCGACGATGTTCTGCGGCGTGACGACGCTCGAGGCCGCCCCCCTCGCCGAGACCCGCCTGTTGATCGAGGCGCTGGCCGGGCGGGGCACGCCGATGGCCCGCCTGGCCGCCAACCGGGTGGTCCCCAGCCGGTTCGGCGAACCGGCACTGCGCGGCGAGGCGACCCGCTGGATCGCCCTGCCCGGCCTCGTCGACGGCCTGGCCGAAGACCTGGCGAGTACGCCGGAGGTGGTCGAGCGCGTGTTCCGGGCCATCGACCTGAGGGTGACCCGGGTGGGTGATCTGGCTCGCCGTCAGGTCGCCGATCTCGCCGAACTGGAGGTCATCGTGCCGACGGTCGCCGTGCCGCTGACCGACGGTCCACTCGGCGACGTCGACGGGCTCCTCGGTCTCGCCGGGTACCTGTGGACGTGAGGGTGTTTGGGGCAGACTGGTCGGCGAGGAGGAGTCCATGCCCACGCTTGCCGAGCTGACCAGGCAGCACACGTCGCTCTCGCGGGAGGAGATCAACCACCTGCAGCACCTGATGGGTGACTGGGGGATGCTCGCCGACCTGTGCTTCGCCGACCTCCTGCTCTACGTGCCCGACGGCGACGACCGGTGGCTGATCGTCGCCCAGGTGCGTCCGTCGACGGCCCAGACGCTCTACCAGGCCGATTGGGTCGGCGCGTTCGCCAGCGCCGAGGAGTCGGCGCTGCTCGAGGCGGCGTCGTCGGCGGGTGTCGTCACCGAAGGATCGGTGCGGGTCGAGAGCCTCGATGAGCAGGTCCACGTCGTGGCCGTGCCCGTGAGGCGGCACGGGAAGTGCCTGGCCGTCCTCACCCGTGAGTGGTCACCGACCTTCGGACGTCAGCCGGGGGAGCTCGAGCAGACCTACCTGACGATCTTCTCCCGCTTCACGGCGATGATCACCGAGGGCACGTTCCCGTTCCCCGGTCGGCAGGCGGCGATCAGCGTCGCCCCCCGGGTGGGTGACGGCGTGATCATCGTCGACGCCGACGCCAGGGTGGAGTACGCCTCGCCCAACGCCACCTCGGCCCTCCACCGGGTGGGGATCGCCACCAACGCCCGCGGCATGCGGCTCGCCGAGCTGGGGTTCAACGACGGTCCGATGCGCTCGGCGTTCGAGCGCCACGAGCCGGTGATCGAGGAGTTCGACCAGGGGCCCGATGTCACGCTGCTGACCTACTGCATCCCGCTGCTCGCCGGCGACGAGGTCAGCGGGGGAGTGATGCTGCTACGCGACGTCACCGAACTGCGCCGCCGAGACCGCCTGCTGCTGTCGAAGGACGCGACGATTCGCGAGATCCACCACCGGGTGAAGAACAACCTCCAGACGATCTCGTCGCTGCTCCGGCTGCAGTCGCGCCGGCTGAGCTCCGCCGAGGCCAAGGCGGCGGTGAACGAGTCGGTGCGCCGGATCCGCACGATCGCCCTGGTGCACGAGACGCTGTCGCGCGAGGCCGGCGACGACGTCGCCTTCTCCGAGATCGTCCGACCGCTGCTGCGGCTGGCCGAGGAGGGGCTGCAGTCACCCGACCGGCCGGTGCGCTTCACGGTCGCCGGCGACGGCGGCAAGCTGCCGGCGACGATCGCCACCCCGCTGTCGGTGGTGCTCACCGAGCTGCTCCAGAACGCCGTCGATCACGGCTTCCCCGAGGGCAGCTCGGGCGGGACCGTTCACGTGCAACTGAGCAACGACTCCAACCGCCTGCACGTACGGGTGGTCGACAACGGTCTCGGTGTGGCCCCGGACTTCGTGCTCGACAACGCCACGGGGCTGGGCCTGGTGATCGTGCGCACCCTGGTGACCACCGAGCTGGCAGGCACGATCACGATGCGCGCCGCCACCTCGGAGGAGTTGCGGACCGCCGGACTGCCGGCGCCGAGCCGCGGCTCGGGAACCCTGGTCGATCTCAGCGTGCCGTTGGACCCCGACTGACAGCGATCCCGGCAGCGGGACCCGGACCCGTATCTCGGACGTCGTGTCTCAGACAGCGGTGCGCTGGCGGGCCGCCGCAGCAGCCCGGCGCATCTGGCGGCGCTCTTCCTCGCTCGTGCCACCCCAGATGCCCGCGTCCTGGTTCGTCTCGAGGGCGAACTCGAGACAATCACGGTTCGCAGGGCACTGCCCGCACACTTCCTTGGCCCGGTCGATCTGGATCAGTGCCTGGCCCGTGGTCCCGACGGGGAAGAACAGGTCGGGGTCGGTGTCGCGGCAGATGGCGTCCTTGCGCCAATCGTACGATGCATTGGCGAGGGCCAGGCTGGACGCGAGAATGGTCACTAACGTTGTCTCCTCATTCGTGATTCCGTTCACGAGCACGTGCCGAGCATCAGGGCTGAGGCGGCTGGGCAGATGAAAAGTAGTGGTCGCCGATCGATTTGACAAGAGTATCCCCCGTGTTTTTCCGGCACGTTCCCGAATTGAATGGAGACTATCTGTGGTGGAGATACTAGCTCACCGTGGTGCTTCACACGCTGAACGTGAAAACACGGTCGAGGCATTCCGCCGAGCGAGAGAATTGGGAGCCGATGCGGTCGAGCTCGACGTACGGCGGACGATCGATGACGTGCTCGTCGTGCACCACGATCCGTGCCTCGACGACGGCCGGGCGATCTGCGCGACGGAGTACGCAGCTCTGCCCGATTGGCTGCCCACGCTGGCCGCGGCGCTCGACGCGTGCGACGGCATGTGGGTCAACGTCGAGATCAAGAACGATGCGTCCGAACCCGATTTCGACCCGGCCGACGGCGTCGCCGAAGCGCTGATCCGCCACCTCGTCGATCGTCACGACGACGCCCGCTGGCTGATCTCCTCGTTCCGGCGGGCGACGATCGACCGCTGCCGGCAGCTCGCCCCGACCATCGCCACGGCGTGGCTGACGGTCGAGGTCGACGCCACGACGGCCGGCGCCATGAGGACCGGCGGTCACCAGGCCGTGCACCCGTGGTTCGCCAACGTCACCCCCGGGTTCGTCGAGGACTGCCACGCCAAGGGCGTGAGGGTCAACGTTTGGACCTGCGACGACCCGGCGACGATCGAACGCCTCGCCGGCTGGGGCGTCGACGGGATCTGCACCAACGTGCCCGACGCCGCCCTGCAGGCACTGCGTGGCGGCACTGATCGACCCGTACCGGGGCGCTGAGCGGCCGCCGGGATCGGCCCGGAACCGTATGGGTCCCATGACCCAATTGATCACCACACGTGTGAATCGGGTCTGTTTCTGCTCATTGGGCGGGCGAATACACGCTATGCGTGGGGTTCTGTCGACCACTTTCTGATCTCTTGACCCCCGGGCGCGCCACGATGGGTTCATGATGACCTTTGATACGAGGAAGCCCGGGCGGGCCTGAGCGGGGACTCCGATCCCCGCATCTCCGTCCGCGGCGGATCGAGCGGAGATCAGGAGGGTGGCCATGCGGCGCACAGCGATGCGGTTCCCGTCGAGTGTTCGGCGGCGGACGGTGAGAACCGGAGGAGGCGTCGGCGCCTTCGCGTTGATCGCCATCAGCGTGGCGACGGCGCTGGGCGTCGGACAGGGCTCGGCCCGAGCCGACTCGGTGCCCCCCGTCTACGCCGGCGCCAACTTCAACCCGAACACGTCGGATCTCTGCTCGGCGGGCTTCAGCATCCTCAAGTTCGTCGGCGGCGGGGACGTTCGACGCCGGGGCGCACAGCGACAACGTCGTCCGGTGACCCGGGCAATACGGCCACCTTCACCGTCGACAGTGCGGCGAACACGCTCACGCTCACAGGGGTGACCCTGTCGGGGCGGTCGCCGCCGTCGAGAAGGTCGTCATCGCCGAAAACGGCAAGGGCGACGGCTACGCCTGGAACTACGCCCCGGCGAAGATCCCCTCGGTCGGCAGCCCGCTCGTCCACACCGTGTCGGCGTCGACACCGGAGATCACCCCGATCACGGCGAACCAGTACCTGTTCGTCTGCGCGGCCAAGGTGGCCACGCTGACGCTGACCAAGACCGTCGTCGGCGGGTTGGCGACGGTCGCCGACTTCCCGTTGACGGCGACGACGAGCGGGGTGCCGTTGCTCGCCGCGGTCGTGTCGGGGACGCCGGCGGCGACCAACCAGGTCGTGCCACCCGGCGCCTATGCCCTGAGCGAGGGTGCCGCGGCGAGCTACAGCGCCTCGGCGTGGACCTGCGCCAACGGGAACACCCCGCTCACCGTGTCGCAGGGCACCGTGACCGTTCCGGCCGGCGGCGCGGTCGTCTGCGGGATCACCAACACCTACGTGCCACCCCCCGTGCCGGGGATCAGGATCGTCAAGTCGTCGCCGACCGCCACGATCACGGCCGCCGGCCCGCTGGTCTACGACTTCGCCGTCTCGAACACCGGCAACGTGCCCCTCACCGGGATCGTCGTCAGCGACCCGGACTGCTCGGCCCCGGCGTATGTCAGCGGCGACGGCGCCCCCGTCGGTGAGCTCGGGCTGGCAGAGGTCTGGCTGTACACGTGCACCCGCACGATCTCCCAGGACCAGATCGACGCCGGGGCCTCGATCGCCAACACCGTGAGCGTCACCTCCACCCAGGGTGCCGTCGACACCGACACGCTGACCATCGACGTGGCCGGCGCGCCGTCGATCCATGTCGTCAAGTCGTCGTCGACATCGCTGGTGACGGCGCCAGGGCCGGTCGGCTACACCTTCGCCGTGACCAACACCGGCAACGTCACGCTCACCGGGGTCACCGTCGCCGACGTCCGGTGCGACGACCCGCCCGTCTACACCGGCGGCGACGCCGACACCGACGACAAGCTCGATCTGACCGAGACGTGGACGTACACGTGCACGCGGACCGTCGTCCAGGGCGAGATCGATGCCGGCGGAATGCTGACGAACACGGTGGACGTGAGCTCGGCCCAGGAGGCGACCGACTCCGACACCCTCCGGATCCCGATCGCCCGGACTCCGGCGATCAGCATCGTGAAGTCGTCGGCGACGACGATGGTCAGCGCCCCCGGTCCGGTCGTCTACGACCTCAGCGTCGACAACACCGGCAACGTCACCCTCACCGGGATCGTGGTCAGCGACCCGGACTGCTCGGCCCCGGCGTATGTCAGCGGCGACGGCGCCCCCGTCGGTGAGCTCGGGCTGGCAGAGGTCTGGCTGTACACGTGCACCCGCACGATCTCCCAGGACCAGATCGACGCCGGGGCCTCGATCGCCAACACCGTGAGCGTCACCTCCACCCAGGGTGCCGTCGACACCGACACGCTGACCATCGACGTGGCCGGCGCGCCGTCGATCCACGTCGTCAAGTCGTCGTCGACATCGCTGGTGACGGCGCCAGGGCCGGTCGGCTACACCTTCACCGTGACCAACACCGGCAACGTCACGCTCACCGGGGTCACCGTCGCCGACGTCCGGTGCGACGACCCGCCCGTCTACACCGGCGGCGACGCCGACACCGACGACAAGCTCGATCTGACCGAGACGTGGACGTACACGTGCACGCGGACCGTCGTCCAGGGCGAGATCGATGCCGGCGGAATGCTGACGAACACGGTGGACGTGAGCTCGGCCCAGGAGGCGACCGACTCCGACACCCTCCGGATCCCGATCGCCCGGACTCCGGCGATCAGCATCGTGAAGTCGTCGGCGACGACGATGGTCAGCGCCCCCGGTCCGGTCGTCTACGACCTCAGCGTCGACAACACCGGCAACGTCACCCTCACCGGGATCGTGGTCAGCGACCCGGACTGCTCGGCCCCGGCGTATGTCAGCGGCGACGCCGACACCGACGACGAACTCGACGTCGACGAGACCTGGACGTTCACCTGCACCCGTACCGTCACCCAGGCCGAGATCGACGCCGGCGGGACGCTGGCCAACACGGCCGACGTCAACGCCGCGCAGGAGGTGTCCGACACCGACACCCTGGCCATCCCGCTCGTCCATTCGCCGTCGATCCAGGTGGTCAAGTCCTCGCCGACCTCGTTGGTGACCGGCGCCGGGGCACTCGCCTACCGCTTCGAGGTGCGCAACACCGGCAACGTGACGCTCACCGGCGTCAGCGTCGACGACCCGGATTGCGACGCCGCACCCGTGATGACGGGTGGCGACACCGGCAGCGACGACCTACTCGGGTTGACCGAGATCTGGACGTTCAGCTGTGTGCGCACGGTCACCCAGGCCCTCATCGACGGGGGCGGGGCGGTGGTCAACACGGTGACGGTCGGAGCCGACGGCGAGGTCACGGATTCCGACTCGCTGGAGATCCCGGTGGCGCAGGTTCCGGCGCTGACGGTGCGCAAGGAGGCCGCCGCCGGGCCGTACCTGGTCGGCAGCACCATCACGTACCAGATCACCGTCCACAACAGTGGCAACGTGACGCTCAGCGGTGTCGTCCTCGACGATCCGGCGGCGACCGTCGGCACCTGTGCCCCCGCCCAGCCGGCGACGCTCGCCCCCGGCGCGGACATGGTCTGTGCCGCCACCCACGTGGTCAGCGAGGCCGATGGCGCGGCGGGGACCTACCTCAACGTCGTCACGGCGACCGGCACACCACCGGAGGGTCGGGCGGTGCGCAACACCGGTTCCGTACGCGTCGAGACCGGCCGACTCCCGATCGACCTGTCGATCGACAAGTCGCTGGTCGCCGCCGTGGCCACCGGGGAGAAGGCGACATGGACGATCACGGTCCGCAACGCCGGTCCCGGCGCCGACAGCGGCGTCGTGGTGACCGACCCGTTGCCATCATCGCTGGCCCTCGTGTCGGCCTCCGGCACCGGCTGGAGCTGCACCTTCACCAGCGGTGTGGTGCGGTGCTCGTATGCGAGTGCGATCGCCGCCGGGGCCACCCTCCCGCCGATCACCATCGTCACCACGGTCCTCGCCCCGGCCGGGTCCTCCCTGGTCAACGGGGCCTCGGTGACGGGTGATCTGCCCGACCCGACCCCGGCCAACAACATCGACGAGGTTTCCGCCGTCGTCCCCGTCGTCGCCTCGGAACCGATCCTGCCGGAGACCGGATCCCAGACCCACCAGGTCGCGGCGTGGGGCCTCTCGTCACTGGCCCTCGGCATCGGCCTCTACTGGATCTCCCGCCGTCGACGCCTCGACGAGCCGGGACAGCTCGCCCGTCGGTGACCGGGTGAGGTGACTCGAAGCAGGAGGTGGCGTCAGCGGGCGGCGCCACCGCCTGCTCGGGCACCGCCGGCTGGCGCATCAGCGACCACTCGGGCGTTCAACGCGTGCGACCCGGCACGACGAGGCGGACCGCATCGGGGACGTACTCGAAGCGCAGCGACGTCGTCTCCCCGACGAAGTCGCCGTCGACCTGATACGGGAACGGACGATCGTGCTCGACCGTGAGACCCGTGACTCCCCGATGCTCGTCGAGGTACGGGCGGGGCTTGACACCTCCGCCGCGCAGTGCCCCGGCGAGCGAGACGAGGATCGATCGGGCGGCCATCGTCCTGAAGGTGATCGCCACCAGCGGTTGGTCGAGCCCGGCCGCCGGCGACAGATCGAGGGGACGATTGCCGAGGTACGTGTACGGGTTGGTGTTCAACACGATCGTGAAGTAGCCGTCACCGATCTCCTCACCGTCGTCGAAGTGCAGCCGGAAGTGCGGTGACCGCCGGTCGTAGCGGGCCCAGGCCGCCAGGGCCGCTCCGATGAACAGCGGGTGGGCGGCCCAGCGCTTGATCGATGCCCGCCGCTCCACGGTGCGCACGACGGCGGCGTCGTAGCCGATGCCGGTGTGGAAGCAGAAGTACCGCCCGTTGACACGACCGAGCCCGATGGGACGAATCGAGTGATCGGGTTCGGCGAGCGCGGCAGCGAGCAGGCTCACCGCGGTCACCGGGTCGTTGGGCATGCCCAGGGTGCGGGCGAAGACGTTGGTCGAACCGCCGGGAAGCACGCCGAGCGCAGTCTCGGTCCGGGCGATCCCCGTGGCGACCTCGTTGAGCGTCCCGTCTCCTCCGAAGCCGACGACGACGTCGACGCCGCGTCGGGCGGCGTCCTGGGCGAAGCGGGTGGCGTGCCCCCGCCGGTTCGTCTCGACCACCTCGATGTCGTGGCTGCGGGAGAGCTCGCGTTGCACGATGACGGTGTTGCGCGCCGTCACCGACGAGGCGAACGAGTTGACCACCAGCAGGAGCCGCAAGCATCGAACCGTACCATCGCGTCGCAGGGATGACGCCGGTGACCAGCGGTTCTGCCCGACGAGGGTGGCGCCGGGCCCGGCGATCACATCCACCGTCCGACGCGGTTGGGTCGATTCCGAACCGATCGGTAACAATTGGCCCATGAACGTGATCGTGTGCGTGAAGCAGATCCCGGATCCGGCCCTCCCGGGCGCGCTGGATCCAGGCACCAACACCCTCAAGCGGGACGGCAAGCTCATCCTCGACGAGTCCGACAGCTACGGCGTGGAGATGGCCCTGCAACTGGTCGATGCCAGCGGCGGCGGTGAGGTCAGCCTGGTGTCGATGGCCCCGAACGGCGAGGTTTCGGGGATGCGCACGGCGCTCGCCATGGGTGCGGCCAAAGGCGTGCTCGTCTCCGATCCGGCCCTGCGCGGCTCCGACGCCCTGACGACGGCGAAGGTGCTGGCCGCCGCAGTCCGCCGGCTGGGAGGCGCAGATCTGATCATCGCCGCCACCGAGTCGTCCGACGGGTACACCGGGACCGTGCCGGAGCAGCTGGCCGAGGTGCTCGGACTGCCCTCGGTCACCTTCGCCAAGAAGGTCCACGTCGACGGCGGCACCCTCAGGGTCGACCGCCAGACCGAGGCCGGCTATGACGAGGTCACCTGCCCGCTGCCGGCACTGGTCAGCGTGACGGCCGGGGTCGTCGAACCCCGCTATCCGAGCTTCAAGGGGATCATGGCGGCGAAGAACAAGCCGCTCGAGACGGTCACGGCGGCCGACCTCGGCATCGACCCGGTCGGTTGGGCCGGCGCCGGCCAGCACATCGCCAACGTGACCGCGGCCGAGGCCCGTGCCGCCGGCGAGATCGTCGAGGACGACGGCGAGTCGTTCAACAAGGTCATCGCATTCCTGGAAAACCTGAAAGTCATCTGAGGAGACATCGACATGGCTATCGACAGTGTGTGGGTGTTCGCCCAGGTGAGCGACGGAGCGCCGACATCGGCGACACTCGAGTTGTTGACCAAGGCCCGGTCGCTGACCTCCTCGGTGACGGCCTTCGTGGCGGGCAGCGCGGATGGCACACCGGCCGCGCTCGGCGCGCACGGGGCGACGGCGATCCTGGAGACCGGTGACCTGTCCGGCCGGTTGCCCGGCCCGGCGGTCGCCGGGGCGATGCAGGCGGTGATCGAGGGCGGCGACGCTCCCGGGCTGATCATGTTCCCGCAGACCTACGAGGGACGCGACGTGATGGCCCGCCTGTCGGTGCGGCTCGACCGTACCGTGCTGACCAACAACGTCGACATCGACGTCACCGGTGACACCGTCAGCGTGACCACTCCGGTGTTCGGCGGCAACACGCTCGTGACGACGTCGTTCACCGGTCCCGGCCCCCATCTGGCCGCCTTCCGGCCGAAGTCGTTCGCCGCCGAGGAGTCGGGCGGCGGCGCCCCGGCCGTGACCGCCGTCGCCGTCCCCGACGGCGGGGCGGTCGGCGCGGCGAGGATCGTCGCCAGCCACGTCGAGGAGTCGAGCGGGCCGAAGCTCGACGAGGCGGACATCGTCGTGTCGGGAGGCCGCGGGTTGGGCGAGGCGTCGAAGTACGAGATGGTCGACACGCTGGCCAAGCTGCTCAAGGGCGCTGCCGGGGCGTCGCGGGCCATCGTCGATGCCGGCTGGGTGCCCTACAGCCAGCAGGTGGGCCAGACCGGCAAAGTGGTCAAGCCCAACGTCTACATCGCCTGTGGCATCTCGGGCGCGACCCAGCACATGGTCGGGATGAAGGGCTCGAAGAACATCATCGCGATCAACAAGGACAAGGAGGCGCCGATCTTCGGCATCGCCGATCTGGGCATCGTTGGTGATGTCCACAAGGTGCTCCCCAAGCTGATCGAGGCGTTGCGCGCCCGCTGAGCACGGCGCGAGTCAACTCACGACGCGGTGCCGCCGGCCGGCGAACAGGCGGGCCACGGCGCCGAGCACGACCAGCGAGACCGCCGAGGTGACGGCCGCCGGGCGCCAGTCGGCGGGCAGTTCCCCGACGATCGAGACGCGAGCCGGCTCCGACGTCGGTGGCGGCTCGGGCTTGCCCGGCGGGACCCGGCCGTTCACCAGCTCCGGGGCGAGCACGTCGCCGGCGATCAGCGGGGCCGACGGGCTGCAGGTGTTGGCCACCAGCGGGCCGGTCTCGGCCGGAAACTGGGAGGCGAAGATCATCCACTTGCCGAGCGGGGGGTCGAGAATGCCGCAGTCGTCACGGTCGGACAGCGTGGCCACGGCCTGGAGGTACGTGACCTCGCCCTTGTAGACCACGTCGACCTTGAAGTCGAGTACGTCGAGCACCTCTCCGGGCGTCACCCCGATCAACTCGCCGGTGAACACGACCTGGGACTCGGCCAGACCCTGCGCCACGCCGACTCGTACGCACGAACACGCGGCATGGGCGGGTGAGGCCGGACCGGCGACGAGGGCGAGGCAGAGCCCTGCAGCGATGAGGACCAGACGGAGGAGACGGTGAACCACTGCCAACAGGATCGCGCTCGTTCCCTACGATCGCCAACATGGCCACCACATGGACCAACTGGGCGGGCAACCAGACCGGCCGACCACGGAAAATCGAACATCCTGCCTCCGAGGAGGAACTGGCTGCCGTCGTGCGCTCGGCGGCCCGACGGTCGGTGCCGGTCAAGGTGGTCGGCAGCGGGCACAGCTTCAGCGCGATCGCCCTCACCGACGGTGTGGCGGTCTGCCTCGATCGCTGTGCCGCGGTGCTCGACGTCGATCCGGAACGGCGGCGGGTGACCGTGCAGGCGGGGATCACGCTGGAGCGGCTGAACGACGAGCTCGATCGGCGGGGTCTGGCGCTGGCCAACCTCGGCGACATCGCCGCTCAGACCATCTCGGGCGCGATCTCCACCGGCACCCACGGTACGGGGGTCGGTCTCACCGGCATCGCCGGGCAGGTCGCCTCGCTCCGGCTGGTGACCGGTACCGGCGATCTCATCGAGTGCTCGCCGACCGTCGAGCCGGAGGTCTTCCACGCGGCGCGTGTCGGCCTGGGGGCACTGGGGGCGATCTCGACCGTCACGATCGACGTCGTCCCAGCGTTCAACCTGCGGGCCGTGGAGGGCCCCGAGCGGGTCGACGAGCTGTGCGCCGACCTCGACGCCCACGTCGACGGCAACGACCACTTCGAGTTCTTCTGGGTGCCCCACACGGGCTGGGCGCTGACCAAGCGCAACAACCGCACCACCGAGCCACTCGCCCCGATGGGTCGGTTCGAGCACTGGCGCGACAAGGTGCTGCTCGAGAACCACGCCTTCGGGCTCGCCTGCCGGCTCGGCCGCCTGCGACCGTCGGCGATCCCCCGGCTGGCCCGGGCCCTGCCGTCGGCCGGCGGGTCGGAGCACATCGAGCGGAGCTTCCGCGTCTTCACCTCCCCCCGGCTTGTCAGGTTCTACGAGATGGAGTATGCCATCCCCCGCGAGGCGTGCGCCGAGGCGCTCGGGCGGGTGCGGCGGATGGTCGCCGAACGGGGCTTCCTGCTCAACTTCCCCGTCGAGGTGCGATTCGCGGCGCCCGACGACATCCCGCTGTCGATGGCGTCGGCCCGCACGAGCGCCTACATCGCCGTCCACGTCTTGCGGAGGATGGCGTACGAGCCCTACTTCAGGGCAGTCGAGGCGATCATGGACGACTATGCCGGTCGCCCCCACTGGGGCAAGCTCCACTTCCAGAGGGCCGACACCCTGGCCGGGCGCTACCCGGAATGGGAGCGGTTCGCCGCCGTGCGGGACCGTCTCGATCCCCAGGGCACGTTCGCCAACGACTACCTCCGCCGGGTGCTCGGCCGCTGAGCGCCCGCCGCGCGGCCGCCGGTCGGGATCAGACGATCGCCGCGTCGCGGGCGTTGACGGCCCAGGCCAGTCCGTCGGCGGGATCGTGGATGGCGAGCTGCAACCGCCACCCGCCCGCCGGCTCGGCGGCGTCCCACCAGTACCACGCCAGTTCTCCGGCCATCACCGCGATCTCCGGTCCGGGCAGCGGCCACTCGTCGAGCGCGTCGCCGAGCGCGGCCACGGTCCACCATGCCCCGAAGCGGCCGAGCGCGCCGCCACGCCGGCGACCGTGGGCGCCCCCCGAGGCCCCGGCCCACGCCAGCCAGGACAGTGCCTCGTCGGTGCCGAGCCGGGCAAGGCGGGTCCGTTCGGGGGGCACACCGAGCGTCGCCACGGCCAGATCGGCGCCACCCTCCACGGCGACGATCTCGGCGCGGCCGTTGGAGCTCGCCGTCCACGGCTCGACGAGCTGGCGGAACGCGGCGACCACGTCCTCGTCGTCGATCACCGTGCCGCGGCCGGCGTCGAGGCCGACGAACCGAGCGGAAACCGGCAATGGCGGGGGGTCGGCGTCGAAACCGTCGTCGCTGTAGGCCGCCAGCCGGTAAGCAGGCTCCCAGGGTTCGAGCGACCAGGGCAATCCGAACGGATCGGGCAGCCCCTCGACGGTCGGGTCGCCCCGGAGGTCCTCGCCGCGCAGTACCCGCTCGTGGGCGACCGCACCGGCCGCCATCGACCGCTCGAGGAACGGCGCCAGCTCGCCCCAGGCGTGGTTCTGGGCGATGACCTCGGTGAGCGGGCCGATCGAGAAGTGGCCGCCCTCGTCGCCGATGGTCGGCGCCGCCCAGCGGGCCGGGGCGCGCAACGCCAGGCGGTACTCGGCCAGGGTGGCCGCCGGCCAGAGCTGGCGGCCGGTGCCGAGTGCCCAGCGGGCCCGGGTGGCCAGTCGGTCGAGGCGGTCCCAGCGGCGGGCTGCGCCGAGTTCGTCGATCAGCCGGACGAGACCGTCGAGATCGGCTCGGTCGATCAGCCGGTCGAGCTCCTCGTCGTCGTCGGGCCGTCGATCCCCGTCCCCGTGCCCGTCCCCCTCGCCTTCGCGGGCCGGGTTCATACCAGCGGCCAGGGGTACCGTCGGCCCGAGGCGTCGATCGGGAACGTCCCCCGGGCGAGCAGTACGTCGACGCGCTCCTGGAGGGCCTCGATCTCGTCGGCGTCGAGCAGGGCGGCGAGGGCCGCCGGTAGACCCTCGAGGAGGGGACGGATCGCCGAGAGCAGCGTCTCGGGGATCGGTTCGCCGGCGAACTCCCAGATCACGGTGCGGAGCTTGAACTCGGCGGCGAAGCACAGCCCGTTGTCGATGCCCCACAGCCGCCCGTCGGCGCCGATCAGGCAGTGCCCCGATTTGCGGTCGGTGTTGTTGGCCACGACGTCGAAAACGGCCATCGCCCGCATCTGGTCGTGGAGGTCCTCACGTTGTTCGTAGAGGGTGAAGTAGTGCTGGGCGAAGTCCGCTTCGACGAACCACTGCAACGACCCCTCACCGAGGGGGCCCTCGGCGCGCAGCACCGTCGGCGGGATGACCTCGAGGCCGGTCCCGCACGAGAGCAGGTAGGCGGCGACCTCGCGTTGGTACAGCCCGTCGGGGAAGTCCCACAGCGGTCGCTCTCCCCGGGCCGGCTTGTAGATCGCCCGGGCGACGTCGTCGCCGTCGGTGACTTCGACCAGGAAGGTGGCGTTGGAGCTCCACGGCATGCGCCCGAGGATCTCGATCCGGCCGCGCTCGAGGATCGTCAGCGGATCGACGTGGTCGCCCGCCGGTTGGGTCAGTTCATCCGAGGGCATGGGTGACCGTCGGGATTGATCGGCATCCCGCAGAACAGGCAGTTCGGCCGACCGGCCGCCACGACCTCGCGTGCCCGCTCGCAGAAGGCCTCGGCCTGGCCTCTCGTCAGCCGCAGACGGAGCCGGCCCTGGTCGCCGAGGCCGGCCACATCGGGCTCGCCGTCCTCGTCGAGTGGAACAGCCTCCTCGACCATCAGCACGAACAGGTCGAGATCTGCGTCGTAGACGAGGCCCATCGGACCGACGACGAACCCGACCTCCTGGGGTGGGCGCAGCTCGAGCGAGGCCGGCATCGGTCGCACCGAGGCGCCGGGTAGGTCGGCCAGCAGACGGCCGAGGTACTCGGCCAGGGCGACGACCTGCTGCTTCTCGCACTTGAGGCTGGCCACCTCGCCGCCGGCGCGCGCCTGGAGGAAGAACACCCGCTCGCCCGGACGGCCGATCGCCCCCGTCGTGAAGGCCTCGATCTCGTCGAACTCCCAGGACTTCATCGCCGGGCTCGCCTCACGAGGGGCGCAGTTCGCCGAGCGAACCGCCGGTCGAATTGACGGTGAGCACCGTCGGTCCCCCTTCGCCGTAGGCGATGGCGGTGATCGAACAGGTCGAGACGACGATCCGTTGGAACAGGTCGAGGTGCGTGCCGAGGGCATCGGCGACAGCGGCCTTGATCGGGTCGGCATGGGAGACGGCGACGATCACGCCGCCGGGATGCCGCGCCCGGAGTCGTTCGAGCGTCCCGAGGATGCGTTGCTGCATCTCGCCGAAGCTCTCGCCCCCCGGAAACCGGAACCCGCTCGGATAGCGCTGGACCTTGGACCACTCGGGCAGCTTCATCAGCGACTTCAGCTCCTGGCCGGTCCACTCCCCGAAATCGCATTCGACCAGACCCTTTTCGGTCTGCACCTTCAGGCCGCGGGCGGCGCCGATCGGAGCCGCGGTCTCCCGTGCCCGCTCGAGCGGGGAGGTGTAGACGGCGTCGACTCGGCCCAGCTCGACCAACCGGTCGGCGGCCCGGCGGGCCTGGGCGTGGCCCGCCTCGGCGAGGTGGAGCCCGGCGGCCCGTCCGGGGAGGATGGTGCCGGTGGTCGACGTCTGGCCGTGCCGCACCAGTAGCACGAGGGTCGGGGGACGCGGGGGAATGCGCGGTTTCGTGGGCATCGAGGGTGCTCAACCTACTGTGGGCGGGCGTGGAATCTGCTGCCGACATCGACGATTCCGCCCGCCGCCGCCTCGCCGTTCAAGGGGCGGTCGAGCTGGCCGTCGAGGTGGCCGAGTGCCGGGAATGTCCCCGTCTCGTGGCGTGGCGTGAGCAGGTCGCCGGGGAGAAGCGTGCCGCGTACCGCGACTGGCACTACTGGGGGCGCGCCGTCCCGGGGTTCGGTGACCCGTCCGCCCGGGTGATGGTCCTCGGCCTCGCTCCGGCCGCCCACGGGGCCAATCGCACGGGTCGGGTGTTCACCGGGGACCGCTCGGGCGACTGGCTGTTCCGGGCGATGCACCGTGCCGGGTTGGCCAACCAGCCGCGATCGGTATCGGTCGACGACGGACTGGAGTTGACCGACGCCTGGGTCACCGCGGCGGTCAAGTGCGCACCGCCGGGCAACCAGCCGCTGCCGGCCGAGCGCGACGCCTGCCGTCCGTTCCTCACCCGCGAGCTGCTCCTCCTCGATCGCCTGCGGGTGATCGTCTGTCTCGGGGCCTACGGCTACGCCGCGGCCTGCGGGCAGTTGGGCGTGCGCCCCCGGCCGAGGTTCGCCCACGGTCTCGAAGTCGTCGCGGACGGCCCGCACGGCGGCCTGACGCTCGTCTGCTCGTTCCACCCGAGCCAGCAGAACACGTTCACCGGGCGGCTGACCGAATCGATGATCGACGCGGTGTTCGCCCGCGTGGTGGCCCTTACCGCCCAGTGACCTGGCGCCGCCGAGTGACCCGGCGGCGCCGAGGCCGGCGGCTGCGGCAGCCAAGTCGTCAAGGCGTTCGGGCCAGGGCAGTGGCCAGCGCCTTGCCGGCCTGGGCGACGGCGAACTTGGCGTCGTCGAGCAGATCGGCCATCGAGGCGAACCCGTGGAAGACCCCGAAGTAGCGGGTGAGCGAGGTGGGGACGCCGGCCTCGTTGAGCAGATCGGCGTATGCCTCGCCCTCGTCGCGCAGTGGGTCGTACTCGGCCGTGATGACCAGTCCCGGCGGCAGGTTGGCGAGGGACTCGCCCCCGGCGAGCAGGGGTGAGACGCGCGGGTCGTCGGGGGCGCCGGCGGGCCCGGAGAGGTAGTGGCCGATGAACCAGGTCATCGCCTCGCGGGTCAGGAACGGCCCCTCGGCGAACTCGGCGTACGAGTCCGAGACCTGGCGGGCATCGGTCACCGGGTAGAAGAGCAGTTGGTAGGCGAGCGGGGCGACACCGAGCTGGGCGACGACCGTGGCCAGGTTGGCTCCGGCCGAGTCGCCGCCGATCGCCACCCGCCCGGGGTCGCAGCCAAGGTCGGCGGCGTGGTCGACTGCCCATCGCGTCGTCGCCGTGGCGTCGATCAGCGCGGCCGGGAAGGGGTGCTCGGGGGCCAGGCGGTAATCGACGCTGAGGACGGCCGCCCCGCTCTCGATCGCCAGCCCACGGGCGATGCCGTCGTGGCTGTCGAGGTCGCCCACGACCCAACCGCCGCCGTGGAAGTAGACGAGCAGCCCGAGTTCGGGGCCATCGCCCGGAAGGTACAGCCGGCAGGGAACCCCGTCGGCGTCGATGTCGTCCACGGCGGGGATCGGGAGAGTCGGTGGGCGGAGCCGGGCCCGGCGGCGTGTTCTGGCGTCCTGCGGAGTGTCCTCGGACAGCGGGGGCTCGCCGAGCGCCTCGAGCGCCTCGAGCACGAGTCTCGCCTGGGGGTGGAGGGCCACGAGGTGTCAGTCTTCCAGACTGGGCCGACCGATTCATCCTCGCCGAATGGCGGCGAATCCTGTGGTTCCTCCTCTACCGTGCGTGGTGGCGGAACAGCTCAGGAGACCGACGATGCGGAAAGCGACACTCGTGGCGATCGTTGCACTGGCCCTCCCGGCGTTGTCGGGGTGCGGCCCCGAGAGCCGTGACTTCAAACGTGAGGCGGAGCGGCTGATCGAGTCCGACAATGCCAGCAGGCTGCCGATGGACTATGCCGAGGCCTCCTGCGACGTACCGACCAGCATGGCCCAAGGCACCACGTTCACCTGCTCCGCCGTCGGCGTCGATGGGGCCAGCTACGTCTTCGAGACCCAGATCACCGGTGCACGCAAGTTCGTCGTCACGCTCGACGGGGCCGGCTGACGTCGCCACGGGCTGTCATGTAGCGTGGCCGGACGCCGGCGACCCCTGGAGGAGAGATGCGGAGAACGATCGCAAGCCTGTGCCTCGGCGCAGTCACGGTGTTCGGCGCGGCGGCCTGCGGGGTCGACAAGCAGGGCACCGCCGACAACCTGATCAAGAACATCGAGAAGGGTGCCGGCGACCTCACCGATGATCAGAAGTCGTGCCTGACCGATCTCGTCGAGGGCTACTCCGACGACGACCTGCGGAAGCTCGACAAGGCGGAGACGTCGAGCACCGATCCGCTGGTCGCGGCATTCAGTGAGCAGATGTTCGTGTGCATCAGCGGTTCGTGACGCTCGAACGCCGGTGATGTGGCGGCACCGGGCCGGGCGGACGGGTGGACGCCGCATCGCCGTGACGGCCGTCGTGCTCGCCGCCTTCGCCGGCTGCGGATCGCGTGGGCTGAGCCGCGACGGGCTGCGCGACGCCTACGTCGCCCGCATCGCCGGCGCCGGCATCGGGCGGGCGGTCGCCGAATGCGTCGTCGACCGACTCTTCGACGAGATGACCGATGACGAGCTCCGCCGGTTCAACACCGACGGCACATCGCTCACCGAGGCCGAATCGGCGAGGATCGCTCAGCTGGCCGACGCCTGCGGGGCCTGATCGGCCGGCGCCGCCGGCTTCTTCTTGGGCGGCGGGACCCCGATCGACGGCGCCCCGTCGGCCCACTGCGGCCAGCGGCGCCGGCTGACGATCGACAGGGTCCGCAGGAGCTTCATCGCCACCTCGTCCTCCTGGGCCGGGCGGGCGACGATGGTGCCGTCGGCGATCATCCGATTGATGACCTCCTCGCCGAGCTCGGTGCGCACGATGGTCAGCGTCCAGTCGTTGTCCTTGCCGATGCCACCCGTGGCGATGTCGGAGTGCTCGGCGGCGAAGTCGGGGCAGTTCTTGCACCCGGTGCGCGTCCACTGATGGCACTCCTTGAGATCGACCTCGTGGTACGAGCCGTCCCTCATCCAGATCTGGAACACACCCTTGATGTTCATCTTGACCATGTCGGCCTTCTTCAGCCCGTACTTGGCCTCGAACAGCTCGGGGAAGATGGCGTCGTCGAACGTCTTGGAGCACAGCAGGCCGATGTTGAACACGAAGGGCCGTGACACCTTGCCGGCCTTGCGGTCCCACATCACCGGGGGTGACGAGGTCTGGCACCCCATCCCGACGAGGGCCAGGCGGTTCAGTCCCATCTCCTTGGCTTCACGCAGCGCCAGCGGGTTGGCGCAGTACGTGTAGCGGCTGCCGGCAGTGGCCAGCACCTCGTCCCGGGTGCGCACCACGACCGGCTTGGCCTTCCATGCGTCGTCGGGTTCGACGCCGCTGACCAGCGCGCCCTCGATGTAGTCGTGGCGCAGCAGCCAGTTGAGCATCGCCGACACGAAGCCACCGTCCTGGCCCTTGGTGTGCTCCTCGTCGTCGACGGCCCGGGTGAGCAGCAGTCGGCGCCAGATCCCGGCCATGTCGTCGGGCTCGCGGACCCGCCCGAACAGGTGCATGTCGGCCGCCGGCTCCCACGCCCGGAAGCGGGGGCACGCCCGTGTGCACGTCGTGCAGCCCTTCTCGCCGTGGATGCAGTTGTCGAGCCCGAGGTCCTCCTCGAGGTGGAAGGGGATGTACTTGCCCTCCTCGTGCTCGTACCCGATGACGTCGTGGGGGCAGGTGACCACGCAACCGGCGCATCCCGTGCACAGCCCGGTCGTGACGACCTCGGCGTACAGCTCCTTCCACTGTGCCGTCCACCGTTCGGCCTTCGCAGGTGCGGGCGGCGGTTCCGTCATCGTCATGGCCCGAATCTAGATCGCCGCCGTCCCGACGGGCCCGCCTCCGCCGAAATTGTGGTTGAACCATCACTGTCGGCGGTATCTCTGATTCGAACGACCCAACACGTCCCGGGCGCACCGGCAATAGCGTGACCGGGCAAACGACCCGTCGGGTCCGATCGTGTCAGGCATCGCCGGCGTCGGACCCGCCGACGGCGACACGACGGACCCGGGAGCGGTGGGATGGGATCACGGAATCGAGTGGGACGAATGGGACGATGGGTTGCTTGCGCGATCACCACCCTGCTGGTCATCGGTGGGGTGGCGATCGTCGATCCGCCGGTGGCGCACGCGGTGGTCCCCGTCCATCCCTTCCCGACCCTTGAGCTGTCCCGCACGATCCTCACCAACCCGTTCAACAACCAGCCGGCGTCGGTCCACGCGGGCGACTCCGAGGGGCTGGCCTACGACCCGGTGCGCACCACGCTGTGGTTCTCGGACGACTCCAAGTTCAAGCTGTTCGAGGTCGACCTCGAGACCGGCAACCTGCTCACCACCGTGACCGCCGCCCAACTCGAGGCGGTCCTGCCGTACGGCAACCCGCCGAGCGGGGCTCCGGCCGGCGTCACCCGGCCCCGTGACCTCGAGGCGATGGCCTACGACGCCGTCGACGACGTGCTCTACGCCTTCGCCGGGCCGTGTTGCGCCCCTCCCTCCCCGCATCACGACCCGACGGCCTTCCGCCTGGTGCGCAGCGCCCCGGGAGGGCCGTTCGTGCCCGAGTCGTACCAGCCGCTCGAGGGCCTGTCCCACTTCGACCTCAGCGGGGTGGGCGCCTACAACGGCGAGCTGTGGGGCGGTGACGGCAAGTCCCTCGTCCACTACGACTACGCGAGCAACACGATCATCGACGCGGACGACGCCCGATCCCCAGCACCCAGATCAGCGGGCACATCACCGGTGTCGGGTTCTCGCCGCACAACGCCAACGGGGTCGACGCCTCGGCCGACGACGTCTGGCTGACGACGGGCAGCGGGAGCATCCTCTACCGGTTCACCTGGCCCGGCCTCGTTCCTGTGCCCAACCATGTCATCCCGATGACCAGCCTCGGGACTGAGGGACACCCGGGCGGTCGAAGTGGTCGGTGATCAGCTCGTGCTCTCCGACGGCTACGACTTCTACCCGGCGAACACACCGACCGAGTTCGCCCTGCGGATCTACGACCTCGGCCAGAGCGCCCCGGTCGCCTCGTTCACCACGTCGCCGAACCCGGCCACCGGAGGACCCCCGCTCGCCGTGACGTTCACCGACACCTCCACGAAACGGCCCACCGCGTGGTCGTGGGACTTCGGCGACGGCAGCCCACCGGTGACGACGCAGAACGCGACGCACACCTTCGCCAGCTTCGGTCAGTTCACGGTGACGCTCACGGCGAGCAACCCGAACGGCTCGACGACGGCGACGACCACCGTCAACGTCAAGCAGGTGCCGCTCGCCTCGTTCACGGCCGACGCGCCGTCGGGCCTCGCCCCGCTGAACGTCTCGTTCACCGATAGCTCCACGAGCCAACCGTCGGATCCGATCACCGCCTGGTCGTGGGACTTCGGCGACGGCAGCCCGTGGGTGACGACGCCGGACGCGATCCACACGTTCACCCGCGCCGGTCCGTACTCCGTACGGCTGCGGGTGACCAACTCCTTCGGTACCGCCACGGCGACCAACACGATCATCGTCAATGCCGCGCCGGTCGCCTCGTTCGATGCCAACGTGCTGTCGGGCACGGCACCGCTCGAGGTCTCGTTCGCCGACACGTCGACCGGCTATCCGGCGGTCACCGACTGGTCGTGGAACTTCGGAGACGGGAGCCCCGCCGAGACCGGGGCCGACGCCGCGCACCTGTTCACCCAGCCGGGGATCTACACGGTCACGCTGCTGGTGAAGAACGGGATCGGGAGCGGGACGACGGCGACGAAGACCATCACCGTGAACGGCGCTCCGGTCGCCGGCTTCACGTCGTCGGTGACGGCGCCGCTGTCGGTCGCCTTCACCAACACCACGACGAGCTTCCCGGCGGCCACCTGGTCCTGGGACTTCGGCGAGGGGACACCTCTCGTCACGACCCGCGACCCGAGCCACGTGTTCGCCGGATCGGGCACCTACACGGTGACGCTCACCGCCGCCAACAGCGTCGGTACAGCGACGGTCAGCCATCAGGTCGTCGTCACGGGACCGCCGGGCGCGTCGTTCGACGCCAGCACCACGGCGGGTCCGGCGCCGCTCGCCGTGGCGTTCACCGACACCTCTACCGGTGCCCCGGCGATCACCAGTTGGTCGTGGGACTTCGGAGACGGCACGCCGGACTCCACGACCCGCCATCCGAGCCACGTCTTCGCCTCCCGCGGCAGCTACACCGTCACCCTGACGGTGACCAGCGGAGGGGGGTCGTCGATGACCAGGCGCACGGTCACGGTTGGCTCGGTGGGCTCGTACGTCGGGCTCACCCCGGCCCGCCTGCTCGACACCAGACCGGCGGCCACCGTGGACGGCCGGTTCCGGGCGCTGGGCGCGCTCGGGGCGGACGCCGCCACCGACGTCACCGTGCTGGGCCGCGGCGGGGTGCCGGCCACCGGGGTCGGATCGGTCGTGCTCAACGTGACGGCCATCGATCCGACCGAGGAGTCCTATCTCACGGTCTGGCCCAAGGGTGGGGCGCGCCCGACGGCTTCGAACCTCAACTACGTGGCGGGCCAGACCTTCCCGAACATGGTGATCGTCCCGGTCGGTGCCGACGGCGGGATCTCGTTGTTCAATGCTGCCGGCCGCGTTCATCTGGCCGTCGACGTCCTCGGCTACTTCCCGGGCACGTCGTCGTTCGTCGGCCTGACGCCACGGCGGCTGATGGACACCCGGCGCGGGGGAGCACCGCCGACCAACTGTTCCAGGGCGCCGGCGCGCTCGGGGCTCACGGCATCGTCGGCCTGACGGTGATCGGGCGCGGGGGCGTCCCGGCCGGGGCGAGCGGATCGGTGGCCCTCAACGTCACGGCGGTCGGGGCGACGGCCGAATCGTTCATGACCATCTGGCCGGCCGGCGCCGCCCAGCCGACGGCTTCGAACCTCAACTACCGGGGCGGGCAGACGATCCCCAACATGGTGATCGTGCCGATCGGCGCCAACGGCCGGATCTCGCTGGTCAACGACGCGGGAAGCGTCGACATCCTCGTCGACGTGCTCGGCTGGTTCCCGCCAGACCCGGGATTCACCGGCCTGGCGCCGGCCCGGCTGATGGACACCCGGGGTGGGGCGACGACCGACGGTGCGTTCCGCGGTGGCGGGGCGATCGGCGCCGGGCGATCGGTCGACCTCGTCGTCACCGGTCGGGGGATGGTGCCGGCGGCCGGCGTGGGCTCGGTGGCCCTCAACGTCACCGCCGTCGGGGCGACGGCCGAGTCGTACATGACGGTCTGGCCGGGCGGTCGGGCGATGCCGACGGCGTCGAACCTCAACTACCTGGCAGGCGACGTCTTCCCGAACATGGTGATCGTGCCCGTCGGCGCCGGTGGCCGGGTGTCGCTGTTCAACGCCGCTGGCTCGACCGACGTGCTGGTCGACGTGCTCGGGTGGTTCCCCGACTGAGGTGGGTGCCGCAGCGGTCCGTCACCCACCGGCGCCCCCGCTGCCGTCCTTGCCCAGCTGCGGGAACTCCTCGACGAGCCGGTCGGCCAGGTCCTGCTCGACCCGCTCGCGGATGTCGTCGAGTTGGGTCTGCTTCCGGCACGCCTGGTCGATCGTGTACAGGGCGAACTCGTCGGAGCGGAGCCTGTCGAGCGCGGCGTCGTCGAGCGGCGCCGGCTCGCCGATGAACGCCCAACCGGTCCCGTCGGCCCTCAGCGTCGAACTCCACATCTGGCCCGGGTCACCGCCCTCGGGCGCGCCGGTGGCCGGGTCGAGCGGCACGATCTGCTGACCGGCGAGCTCGGCCTTCTCCCGCTCGAGGACGGCGAAGGCGTCCGCCGGTGACGTCAGGTCGTAGCGCGGGTCGGCCTGCCTCACGCAGTCGACCCAGGCGCGGTTGGCGTCGCCGATCCTCGGGTCGTCCTCCATGGCGGTGATCAGCTCGTCGACGCGTTGGCTGATCTCGGGATCCTGCAGCGGCGACTCGCCGTAGACCGCTTTCGAGGCGATGCCGTAGCACCCCTGCTCCTCCAGCGGAGGCGGGGTGAACGCGGCGGTGTCGTCCGTCGGGGGCTCGAACGGAGGGCCACTGAGATCCTCCTGGTACCGCTGCTGCTCGCTCTCGCTGAGGCCGGCGACGTAGTCCTGATTGGGGTCGACGAGCTCCTGGGGCGGGCCGGAGTCGGCGACGGCATCCATCGCTCCCGTCGCGCCGGGCAATTCGTGGAGCTCGTAGTTGCGGGTCACGCCGTAGGCGTACTTCGTCCCGAACTCCTCGGCGGTCAGCTCGGCGTCCTCCTCGCCGTCGGTAGCGGCCTGCGCGGAGTGGTCGACCGGGGTGTAGTTCCAGCCCTTCTCCTTCATGCACCCGGCGACCAGGTTCTCCTGTTCGAGCTGTTTGCGGCGTGATTCGCCGGGCGATTCGCCGCTGCCGAAGATCGCGGCGAGTGGACTGTTGGTGGTCGGCGTCTTGCCGGAACTCGAACCATCGCCGCCACCCGACCCTGCGCATGCGGCGACCGCCAGGAGCACGGTCGGAAGCAGGCAGTGGCGCAGGGGGTGGGGTCTCGGCATCAGCCCTCCTCAGGGTCCGGACATCGACATCACGCCCCCCAGGGACGTTCGGTTCCCGCATTGTCGACCGCGATCATCCTTGCACAGGCATCCGAGCTGTCCGGGGCCGCCCGAAGAAGGTCAAGAGATGCTCAATTCGGTCTCAGTCCGAAGATCATGTCGCGACGCTGGGTGTACCTTCGCTACGGCAGGTCGATAATCAGCGTGGGTCATCGGAATCATCGCCCGATTCGCGGTTTGGTGACCGCTACAGGTGAGAAATACTCGTAGATACTTGTAGAAGTCGAAAGGCGGTTAGGTGTTCCGCAATCTCAAGATCAGTTCCAAGATGACCATCGTGATGCTCGTGCCGCTGCTCGCCCTCGGCGCCGTCGCCTTCGTCGGTCTTCGCGCCCTCGACGCGGTCCAGGTCGGTGGCAGCACATACGACGAGATCGTCGAGACCAAGGATCTCATCGCCGACGTGCTCCCGCCGACCGCGTATCTCGGCGAGGCCCACCTCGCCGCTGAGGAGTTGGCGAGCTCAGCCGATCCCGTCGAGCAGCAGCAACGCGTCGCCGAGCTCACCCAGCACAAGTCCGCGTACTTCGCGGACCTCGACGTGTGGCGCAGCCGACTGGTGCGCCCCGACCAGCAGGCGGAGCTGGCCGAGCTCGAGGTTGCCTACCAGGCCGGCACGGAGTTCTGGAAGGTCGTCGACGAGCGCCTCGTCCCGGTCGTGCAGGCCGGTGACCTGACCAGCGCCGTATCGATCGACAAGAACGAGCTCAACCCGATCTTCGAGAAGCACCGCGCCGCGATCCACAAGGTCGTCGAGCTGGCCGAGGCGCGTCAACTCCGTCTCGAAGGCGCGGCCGCCGACAAGGCCGGTTCCGAGAAGCTCACCGCCCTCGGAGCTGTCGTCGTCCTCGGCCTGCTCACCCTCCTGCTCACCGCGCTGCTCGCCCGCTCGATCACCGGCCCGATCACCCGGCTCACGCGAGCGGCCGAGTCGTCCGAGCGCAACCTCCCCGACGTGATCGCCCAGATCCAGGCCGGGGAGGAGGCGACGATGGTCGAGGTCCCTCCGACCGGCTCGGCCGAGTTCGACTCCCTGACCACGGCGATGAACTCGATGCAGAACACCGTCGTCGGGATGGCCGCCGACCAGGCGCGCATCCGCCGCAACGTGTCGACGATGCTCGGCAACCTCGCCCGACGCAACCAGAGTCTCGTCAACCGCACGCTGGCATTCATCTCCGAACTCGAGCGCGACGAACGCAATCCCGAGACGCTCGACAACCTGTTCAAGCTCGACCACCTGACGACCCGGATGAGGCGGAACGCCGAGAGCCTGCTGGTCCTCTCGGGGGCGGAACAGGCCCGTACGTGGCCACGACCCGTGGAGATCCGCGAGGTGCTGCGGGCGGCACTGTCGGAGATCGAGTCGTTCGACCGCGTCGAGCTCGCCTCGCTCCACCCGGCATTGATCCGGGGCAGTTCGGTGGCCGACCTCACCCACCTCGTCGCCGAACTGCTCGACAACGCCACCCGCTTCTCGCCACCCGAGACGACCGTCACGGTGACCGGGGAGCAGACGGGCGACGGCTACACGATCTCGATCACCGACCGGGGGATGGGCATGTCTCCCCAGGCGTTGTCGGCGGCGAACCGTGAGCTCGAGTCCCTCGGTCGACTCGAGGAGCGGACCTCGCTGGTGCTCGGCCTCGCCGTCGTCGGCCGACTCGGGGCGCGGAACGGGATCGGCGTCGTGCTCGAGCAGTCGGCCAACGACGGCGTCACCGCCCGCGTCCGTCTGCCGGTGACCATCCTCCACCGCGCCACAGCCCCCGCCGGCGACGTGGTGCGCCCTTCCACGCCGTCGTTCAGGGGCGAGGAGCCGGGCTCGGCGACTCCGTCGCTGCCGGTCCCGCCACCGCCGCCGTTCGCCGCGCCGCCGCCTGTCCCGGCGCCGCCGCCCGCGTCCGAGCCGCTACCGGCCAGGTCGGCCACGTCGCCGGATCGCGGTGAGGAGATCGGAGCCGCCCCGGTGCATGCCGGCGCGGGCTCGCCGGATCCGCTCGGCGGGTCACCGGCCGACGACGAGGCACCGGCACCGGAGTACGCCGAGGCCCACCAGTCGGTGTCCTTCGAGGACATGTTCGGCACCACCGAGGTGCGCGACGCCGAGCACGCCGGTGCAGTGGCCGGCGACCCGCCCGTCGCGTCGGCGTCCGGGCCGGGAGACGCGTTCCGGGTGACTCCGGTGATCCCGCCCGCGCCCGGTCATCCGGCGGCCCCGCTCAACGGCCGGTCGACGGTCGTGTCGACGACACCGGGCTACCCCTCGCCCGCCGACCCCGCGCCGATCGCCGCCGGGGATCGCTCCCGCCCGGTCGAACCCGAACTCGCCCGGCCGGCCACCGAGCGGCCCGAGCCCCCCGCCCCGCTGGAGCCCGAGGTGCCGGCGCACGCCATGGCCGATCGGGCGGGCGGCCCGGCGGCGCGGTCGGAGATCCCCAAACCGGAGCCGGTGGTGATCATCCTCGAGAAGCGGGTGCCGGGCTCGAGCCTCTTCGAGGGCAGCTTCCCGCCGCCCGTCCCCGTGCCGTCGGCGCCCCGCAGCGCCGAGTCCGTGCGTGAGGCGCTCTCCAGCTTCCAGGACGGCTACAGCCGGGCGCCACGTCGCCCGGCCGACGACACACCCCGCAACGACGAAGAGGAGCAGAGCTGATGGTCACGGTCAGTGCGCCGGCCAGGGATTTCGCCTGGCTGATCGACCGCTTCGGCATGGACACCCCCGGTGTCGAACACACGCTCTGTGTGTCCTCCGACGGCTTGCTGATGGCTGCGTCGTCGGGTGTCGACCGGTCGACGGCCGAGCGGCTCGCCGCGGTGATCTCCGGGTTGAGGAGCCTCGCCGACGGCACGGCCCGCCTGCTCGGCCAGCCGGCCGCGCACCAGGTGATCGTCGAGCTCGACTCGTCGTTCTTCTTCGTGACGGCGATCGGCGAGGGCTCGGCGATCGGCGTGCTCGCCTCCCGCTCTGGCGCCGACATGGGACAGATCGGCTACGAGATCGCCCTGCTCGTCGAACAGGCCCACAGCCGCCTGACGCCGGCGCTGGTCAGCGAGCTGAAGCAGCTGGCCTGACGGATGAGTCGATGGTGAGCGAGAATGGCACGATGACGCCGCGTGGAGACCATGCCGATCCCGCCTGGGTCGATCCGGCCTGGGTCGATCAGCCGGAGTTGTCGTTGTCGCGCCCGTTCCTCGATCGGATCGCCAAGGGGGTGAGCGATGCGGTGGTGCTCAGCCCCGATCACGGGATCCGGCCGTACTTCGTCACCCGTGGGCGCACACGAAGCCGCAACCGGACGGTCTCGTTCGAGACCGTCGTCGTCCTGCGCGAGGACGGTCCGAGCCTGACGAAACTCGACGACGAGCAGCGGGTGGTCGCCATCAGGGCGATGACCCCGCACTCGATGGCCGAACTGTCCGCGCTGCTCCACCTGCCGATCGGGGTGATCTGGGTGCTGGTCGGCGATCTTGCCGAGGACGGCTTCCTGACCGTGCATTCCGCGCCGGCCAACGTGCTCGACGACATCGAGTTGATTGATTCCCTGATCGAAGGGCTGCGACGACTATGAGCCCGGACCTGCTGGACGAAGGGTGCAAGAGGCAATGATGAACACACCTGTGGTAGCGGAGCGGACGACCCCGCGCCGGATCGTGCCGTTGAAGATCCTCGTGGCAGGTGGTTTCGGCGTCGGCAAGACCACGCTCGTGACGTCGATCTCCGAGATCGTGCCACTGACCACCGAGGCGGCGATGACCAGCCTGGCAGCGGGCGTCGACGACCGCGGCGAGGTGACGACGAAGACGACCACGACCGTGGCGATGGACTTCGGTCGGATCACCGTGTCGGATCAGCTGGTGCTGTACCTGTTCGGCACGCCCGGCCAGGACCGGTTCGGGTTCATGTGGGACGAACTGGTCAGGGGCGCGCTCGGAGCGATCGTGCTCGTCGACAGCCGTCGGATCACCGACTCGTTCCCTGCCCTCGACTACTTCGAGCACCGGGCCATCCCGTTCGTCGTCGCCCTCAACTGCTTCGACGGCCAGCTGCACCACGATCTCGACGACGTCCGCGATGCGCTCGGGCTGGCGACCGAGATCCCGATCGTGGCCATCGACGCCCGCAACCGCGTCCACGTCAAGCACCTGCTCATCGCCGCCCTCGAGCTCTCCCGCCGGGAGGCGCTCAAGCGCCGCACGGCGCTGGCCGCCGCCGCAGCCCCCACCTACGGCCAGGGCTGACGGGGGCGACCCGGCGAGTCAGACCGCGTCGGGGCCTTCCTCGCCGGTGCGGATGCGGACCAGCCGGCTCACCTCGGTGACCCAGATCTTGCCGTCGCCGATCTTGCCGGTCGAGGCGCTGGTGCGGATGACGTCGATCACGCCGTCGGCCGCTTCGTCGTCGATGACCACCTCGATGCGCACCTTGGGGACGAAGTCGATGCGGTACTCGGCGCCGCGGTAGGTCTCGGTGTGGCCGCCCTGGCGGCCGAACCCCCGGGCCTCGGACACGGTGAGCCCCTGCACACCGGCGGTCTTCAGGGCGTCCTTCACGTCGTCGAGCTTGAACGGCTTGACGATGGCGGTGATGAGCTTCATGGCGGCATCCTCTCGGGCGATGCGTCGGAGCGGTCGGAGTGTCGAACGCGTGGAGGTCAGGACTGGTAGGCCGTCTCGGCGTGCTGGCTCTGATCGAGCCCGATGAGCTCCTGCTCGGTCGTCACCCGCAGGCCGATCGTACGGTGGATGATCGTCCCGACGACGTACGAGAGCCCGAACGAGAACACCAGCGTGATCAGCGATGCCCGGAGCTGGTTCCAGAGCAGTTCGAACCCGCCGCCGAAGAACGCCCCGTCGAAGCCGAGGGGATTCACCGCCGTGTCGGCGAACAGGCCGAGGAGCAGCGACCCGAGCATCCCGCCGACGAGGTGGACGGCGATCACATCGAGGCTGTCGTCGAACCGGTACCGGGTCTTCAGCTTCAACGCCAGGTAGCACACCGCACCGGCGGCGAGGCCGATCAGCATCGGGGCGACACCGCCGACGAACCCGGCGCACGGGGTGATCGCCACGAGCCCGGCGACGGCGCCGGAGGCGGCGCCCAACGTCGTGGCATGACCGGTGGCCAGCTTCTCGACGACCAACCAGCCGAGCATCGCCGTCGCCGCCGCGAGGTGGGTGTTGATCAGGGCCTGGGCGGCCAGGCCGTTGGCGCCGAGCGCCGATCCGGCGTTGAAGCCGAACCAGCCGAACCACAGGATCCCCGTACCGAGCATCGTGAACGGCAGGTTGTGCGGAGGCATGACCTCGCGGGGCCACCCCCGCCGGGGGCCGAGGATCAGTACGAGGGCGAGCGCCGCGGCACCGGCGTTGATGTGCACCACGGCGCCCCCGGCGAAGTCGAGCGCACCACCCTTGAACAGGAAGCCGTTCGGGCTGAACACCCAGTGGGCGACCGCCGGGTAGACGAGCACGGCCCACGCCCCGACGAAGATCGCGTAGGCACTGAACTTCAGCCGGTCGGCGGTGGCCCCCGTGATCAGGGCCGGGGTGATCACGGCGAACATCATCTGATAGGCGACGAAGGCCATCGCCGGCACGACCAGGGCGAAGTCGCCGGTGTAGCCCGGCAGTTCGGTCACCTTGGCCACCCCCCTGAGGAAGGCGAAGTCGAGGTTTCCGATCCACTTGCCGTCGCCGCCGAAGGCCAGCGAGAAGCCGACGGTCGCCCACAGCACGCTGATCAGGCCGATGGCGAAGAAGTTCTGCATCAGCATGCCGAGCACGTTCCGGGAGCGCACCATGCCCCCGTAGAAGAAGGCCAGGCCGGGGGTCATGAACAGCACCAGGGCCGCTGAGACCAGCACCCAGGCGGTGGCTCCGGAATCCAACTGCATCGAGGTCTCCTCCATCGGGATGGGTGGCATCGGGATCCGGTCGCACCGGCATCGGGGGTGGCCGTACCGTAGGGATCCATCGTTTCCGCAATGTTTCGGGCCGGTGAATCGACGCCGCTGAATCGACGCCGCTGAATCGGGAGGCGTAACGTCGCGGGCGCATGTGGTTGCCGTGGCAATGGGCTGTCGGGATGTCCGCCGGACTCGCCGTCGTGGCCTGGGCGCCCCCGATCCCGCTGGCGGGTCGGAAGTGGTGGCCGGCCGGCCGGGCCGTGGCCGCCGAGACGGCCATCGTCCTGGTGCTGTACGCCGTATGGATGCGCGCCGGCCAACTCGACCCGCTCGGCACCGAGGGAGGTCTGGAACGTGGCCTGCGGGTCTGGGACGTGGAACGATGGCTCCACCTGCCCCGGGAGCAGTGGCTGCAGCGCGGCCCCCTCGGAAGGGCGACGGTGTTGCAGGCCTCCAACCTCTACTACGCCGGCATGCACGTCCCGGCGATGGGCGTGTTCCTGGTGTGGATGTTCTTCCGCCACCGCGATCGCTACCCCGTCTGGCGCACCACGCTCGCCCTGACCACGCTGGCCTGCCTCGTCGTTCGCTACGTGCCCGTCGCCCCGCCCCGCTTCTACCCCCAGCTCGGCTTCGCCGACACCGCCCTCGAGTACGGTCAGTCCGTCTACGGGCCCCCGGGCGCCGGCGTCTCGGGCCAACTGGCGGCAATGCCGTCGATCCACGTCGCCTGGGCGGTGCTCATCGGGGCCGCCTGCTGGCGGGCCGCGCGCAGCCGATGGCGCTGGCTCGGCCCGGCCCACGCCGCGTTGACCGTGTACGCGGTCACGAGCACAGCCAACCACTGGTGGCTCGACGGGCTCGTCGGGGCGGCGTTCCTCATGCCGGCGTTCCTGGTGGCCAGCCGGCTGCACCCGGTCAGCGGATCGGTCAACGGGTTGCTCCCCGGGCCGGTCGGCCGGTCGGTCTCCGGGTCAGTCGGCGGGTCGGTCCCCGTCGTCGGGGAGCACGAGGTCCCAGCGGTCGAGGCAGTCGCGGCAGCGGTAGGCGACGATGTCGCCGGGCAGCCAGCCGCCCTCGTCGGGCGGGTAGGTGAGCAGGTAGCAGTCTCCCCCGCAGTCGACGCAGATGATGGTCGGTTCCGGTGACAGCACGGCCTTAGTCTGGCCGGATGCGCGTCGTGTCGGGTGAGTTCCGGGGGCGCCGGCTCGTAGCGCCCGCCGGTTCGGTGACCCGACCGACGACCGACCAGGCCCGTGAGGCGTTGTTCAACTCGCTGGCGAGCATGGACGTGCTGCGCGACGCGGTCGTCGTCGACCTCTTCGCCGGGTCCGGCGCCCTGGGGATCGAGGCGTTGTCGCGGGGCGCGGCCCGATGCACGTTCGTCGAGCGCGACGGGGCGGCGCTGCGGGCCATCCGCGACAACCTGGCCGCCCTCGGGCTCGCCGACCGGGCCGTGGTGGTCGCCGCCGACGCCGCCGGCTGGGTCCGTTCGCACCCGCAGGCGACCGCCGATGTGGTCTTCGCCGATCCGCCGTACGACTTCGACGGCTGGGAGGGTTTGCTCGGCGGGCTCGTCGCCCGGATCGTCGTCGCCGAGACGGGGCGCCCGTTCGACGCCCCGGCGGGCTGGGACGTGATTCGTTCCCGGCGCTACGGGCGCACCCACATCGCCATCCTCGAGCCGATCGGCCGCGACTCGGAACGGGGCGGCGCGGGTACCGCCGCGCCGGACGACGGTCGAGATACCGTGGGAACCCTGCAATGAGCGTCGTGTTGTTCCCCGGCAGTTTCGATCCCGTTCACCTCGGTCACATCGATGTGGTCGAACAGGCCGTCGCGCTCTTCGGCGTGGTGGTCGTGGCGACGATGCACAACCCGGGCAAGCCGTCGGGAACCTTCCCCCTCGACCTGCGCCAGGAGATGGTGCGCGAGTCGACGGCCCACCTGACCGGCGTGCGCGTCGAAGCGTTCGCCGGGCTCGTCGTCGACGCTGCCCGCCTCGTCGGCGCCGACTTCATCCTCAAAGGCGTGCGAACGGCCGGGGACTTCGAGTTCGAGGTGCAGATGGCCCACACCAACGCTTCGGTGTCGGGGATCCGCACCGTCCTGCTGCCCACCTCGCCCGCCTGGTCGTTCGTCTCGTCGCGGTTCATCCGCGAGATCGCCGGCCACGGTGGCGACGTCTCCCACCTCGTTCCCGAGCCGGTCGTCCGCCGGCTCGCCACCCTCGCAGCTCCGAAGGAGCCCTGAACCGTGTCCTACGACGATTTCGACGATTTCGACGACCTGAGCGACGAGTACGTCGAGCCCGGCTACGGGCAGCCACCGCCGGCCGCCGTTCCCGAGCGCAACACCTACGACTCCGAGACGCTGTTGCGTCGGGCGGTCGACATCATCGCCACCGCCCGCACCATCCCGTTGTCGAACAACCCGATGATCAACAGGGACGAGATCATCGAGCTGCTCGAGGAGGCCCTCCACCGGATCCCCGAGGAGATGCGCACCGCTCGGTGGATGCTCAAGGAACGCGACGAGTTCGTCGCCAAGACCCGCCGCGAGGCCGACGAGATCCTCGAGGCGGCACGCGGCGAGGCCGAGCGGATGGTGCAGCGGACCGAGGTGGTGCGCGCCGCCGAGCAGCGGGCCCGCCAGGTCTCCGAGGCGGCCGAGACCGATGCCCGCCGGCTCCGCCACGAGACGGAGGACTTCATCGACCAGCGTCTCGGCAGCTTCGAGGTCCTGCTCGACAAGGTGTCCAAGACCGTCGCCGCCGGACGTCAGCGTCTGGCGATCGGTACGCCGCGCACCCGCCGGCGGGCCGAGCCGGAGCCGTCCGATGCGGCGTCCAACGCCTTCTTCGACCAGGAGCGCCTGTAGTCCGATGCACAAGCTGCGGGTGAACGTCGCCGAGCTGCTCCGCTGGCCCGGCTCGACCAAGGATGTCGAGGTCGCCTGTACCGCGGCCGAGCTGGGCATCGGTGACCCCCGCGTCGCCGCGTCCGCACCGGTGACGGCGACGATCCACGTCGAGAGCCTGTCCGACGGGGTGGTCGTCTCCGGCGTGGTCGAGGCGCCGTGGCACGACACGTGCCGCCGTTGTCTGGCCGAGATCGACCGGGTCGCCCGGGCCGAGGTGCGCGATCTGTTCCAGATCGTCGTCACCGACCCCGACGCCTTCCCGGTGGTGGGCGACCAGATCGACCTCGCCGACCTGGTGCGCGAGACCGTCCACCTAGAGCTGCCACTCGCCCCGTTGTGCCGCGACGACTGCGCCGGGATCTGTCCCACGTGCGGCGTCGACCGGAACATCGAGGCCTGTACGTGCGTGGGCGAGGTCGGCGACGACCGCTGGGGCGCGCTCGACGCCCTGCGCGACCTGGACTGAGCGCCGACCCGCGGGGTTCGCGGCTTGGACGGCATTCCAGGTAACCTCTTCTGGCTCGTTCGTGAGCCATGCCCGTCGCGCAGTCCGGAGATCACGGTGGCCGTTCCCAAGAAGAAGAAGTCGAAGTCGAAGTCCCGGAGCCGGCGTTCCGGCGCCTGGAAGCTCGGCAGCCCGTCACGCAGCGATTGCCCGCGTTGTGGGAACGCCAAACTACCCCACACGGTCTGCCCGAGCTGCGGTTGGTACAAGAACCGCGTCGTGATCGACGTCGGCTGAGCCCGTGCTCCCCGTCGCCGTCGATGCGATGGGCGGTGATCGGGCGCCCGGCGAGATCGTCGCCGCCGCCCATCGCGCCGCTGCGCAGGGCATCCCCGTCATCCTCGTCGGCCCCGCCGGGCTCGACGGGCTGGGCGACCTGCCGCTGATCGCGGCGAGCGAGGTCATCGAGATGGACGACGACCCGGCCTCCGGTGTCCGGCGCAAGAAGGACTCCACGCTGGTGCGCGCCGCTGAAGCGGTGCGTGACGGGCGGGCGAGTGCGATGGTCTCGGCCGGCAACACCGGGGCGACGATGGCCTCGGCCCTCCTGCGGATGGGGCGGATCAAGGGGGTCAGCCGCCCGGCGATCGCCACCCCGGTGCCCGTTCCCGGCCATCGCCCGACGATCCTGCTCGACGCCGGCGCCAATGCCGAGGTGCAGCCCGAGTGGCTGGTCCAGTTCGCCCAGATGGGTTCGGTCTACGCCCGGCACCGTTTCGGCGTCGCCGTTCCCCGCGTCGGCCTGCTGTCGATCGGTGAGGAGCCCGGCAAGGGCGATTCGCTGCGCAAGGCGGCGTATGGTCTGCTCGCCGCGGCCAACGGGATCGAGTTCGTCGGCAACGTCGAGGGTCGCGACATCATGACCCCCGACGTGGATGTCGTCGTCACCGACGGGTTCACCGGCAACGTCGTGCTCAAGTCGCTCGAGGGAGCGCTCAAGACGGTGGTCAAGGCGCTGTTCGCCGCCTTCGAGTCGAGCGCAGAGACCAAGGCCGCCGGCGAGGTGCTCCTGCCCGCGCTGCTGCCGCTGTACGCCAGCCTCGATCCCGAGACGTACGGCGGTGCGGTGCTGCTCGGCGTCGACGGCGTGTGCATCATCAGCCACGGCTCGTCGAGCGCCACGGCGATGCTCAACGCCATCGGTGTCGCCCGCGAGATGGTCGAGTCCAACCTGGTGGCCGAACTGGCCGAGGCGATCAGCGCCTGAGCCATTCCACCGGCGCCGGGCCAGCGCTACGCTGTCGCCCGGCCGGGCGTCCACGTCCGCCAGCAGAACACCCGGAAGGAACCCAGTGCCCGCCGAGACCCACGTCGAGCAGAGCCCACTCGACCGCCAGGCGATCTTCGAGATCGTGCGCGACAACCTGGCCGACATCCTCGAGATCGACCCGACCTCGATCTCCGAGGGCCAGTCCTTCGTCGACGATCTGGATGCCGATTCACTCGCCCTGATCGAGCTCGTCGAGGCCCTCGAGGAGGAGCTGAGCGAGCGCACGGTCGGCTTCCGCATCGCCGACGAGGACATGGAGGACCTCAAGACGGTGCGTGACGCGGTCGACTACGTCTACGCCCGGGTGAAGGGCAGCTGACCTGAAACCGGGCGAGCCCGATCTCGCCGCGCTGGCGGCCCGGCTGGGCTACCTCTTCGCCGAGCCGGCACTGCTGCGCCAGGCGCTGGCCCACCGTTCATGGTGTGCCGAGGTCCAGGGTGAGAGCAGCAACGAGCGGCTCGAGTTTCTCGGCGACGCCGTGCTCGGGTGGGTGGTGGCCGATGTCGCCTACACGGCGCACGCCGACTTCACCGAGGGCCGGCTCACCGATCTGCGCAAGGCCGTGGTCAACGCCTCCGCCCTCGCCGAGGTGGCAGTCGAGCTCGGCCTGGGCCGGTTCCTGCTCCTCGGCAAGGGGGAGGGCGCGGCCGGCGGCCGGGCCAAACCGTCGATCCTCTCCGACGCCCTCGAGGCCGTGATCGGCGCGGTGTACATCGATGGCGGACCGACCGAGGCGTTCGATCTGGTCGTCCGGCTGCTCGGCGAGCGGATCACCGGCGATGGCGCCCGCGACGGCATGGCGGACTACAAGACCCTGCTGCAGGAGCTCGCCGCCCGCTGCCAACATCCGGCGCCGGGCTATTCGATCGAGGAATGGGGTCCCGATCACGCCAAGACGTTCCGGGCGACGGTGCGGATCGACGGGCGCGATCTCGGAATCGGCGAGGGCCGCTCGAAGAAGCAGGCCGAGCAGGTCGCCGCCCGACTGGCCTTCGCCGCCCTCCAGGCCGATGTCGCCACCGAGGAGGGCATCCGCCATCCGTCGGCCGCCCGTCCGGAGCCGTGACGCCCCGTGCCTGAGCTCCCCGAGGTCGAGACCGTCCGGCGCGGCCTGGCCGCCCATGTCGTCGGTCGCCGGATCACGAGCGTCGAGGTCGGGCGCGAGCGCTCGGTTCGGCGCACCTCGCCGGCGGCCGTGACCGACCGGCTGACCGGGACGACGATGGTCGGCGCCGGCCGCCGGGGGAAGTACCTGGTCTGCCCGCTCGACTCCGGCGATGCGCTGATGGTCCACCTGCGGATGAGCGGCCAACTGCTCCTCGCCCCTGCCGGGGCGGAACGGCCACGCCACACCCATGTCGTGATGCATCTGGCGCCGACCGCAGCCGTCGGGGTGACCGCTGCCAGGCCGGTCGAGGAGCTGTGGTTCGTCGATCCCCGGACGTTCGGCGAGGTGGTCGTGTTCGATCCCGACCGCGATCCGCCGGAGGTGCCCGAGTTGGCCCGCCTCGGGGTCGATCCGCTGGCCGACCCCTTCGACGCCGCGGTGCTCGGCGCCCTCGTCAGCGGTCGCGCCCGCCGGCTCAAGGCGCTGCTGCTCGACCAGCACGTCATCGCCGGACTGGGCAACATCTACGCCGACGAGGTGCTCCACCTCGCCCGGCTCCATCCGCTGCGCCTGGCGTCGAGTCTGAAGCCGGCCGAGATCGGCCGGCTGGCCACCACGATCAACGACGTCCTCGGCAACGCGGTACGCGCCGGTGGGTCGACGCTGGGCGACGCCCAGTACGTCGACCTGATGGGGTCGGGCGGTACCTACCAGGACGATCACCGGGTCTACGGCCGGGGCGGCCTGGGCTGCCCGACGTGTGGTCGGGGAATCATCCGACGGATCGTGCAGAACGGCCGATCCACCCACTTCTGCCCGATCTGTCAACGCTGAACGCCTGGTCGGCCCGCCCGGCCGGGAGCGGGGTCGGGCTGGGCCGACCCGTTTACCATCGGGCGATCCTCATCGGGCGATCCTGCCACGGCCGTCGGCGGCCGGCTCAGGTCGGTGGTGGGAAGCGCAGCACCAGCCCCGAGCCGGCCGGGACCAGCCCGGCGAGGGGCGCCACGTCGGGGTCGGAGAACGAGGCCGCGCCGATCACGGTGACGATGACGATCTCGCCGTCGGGGCTGATGAACCCGACCTGGCGGGTGTCGCCGCCGATGGGGAGATCCTGCTCGCCGGCGGCGATCCAGCCGACCGACCGATACGCCGAGGTGAGGCGGTCGACGGTGGTCGCCGCATCGGCGTCCGTGGCGAAGACGTCGAGGTGGATGTCGGGGGGGAGCCCGAGCAGCTCACCACCGCTCTCGACGTCGACGGGCGTGAGCCCCTCGATCGCGCCCGGTTGATCGGACCACCACGGCGGCGCCTCGGCCGGGGCGTTGGGCGCGCAAACGGTCCCCGTCGGCGGAGGGGTGAGCTCGACGAGCAGGGCCACCGCGGCGGAACTGACACAGGTCGACGAGGTCAGCGAGGCATGCCCCTCGCCGTCGAAGGTCACGAGCACGCCATCGAGCTCGCCGGCCATCTTCTCCGCCCAGCGGAACGGGGTCGCCGGGTCGTTGGTGCCCCCGACGACCATGATCGGTGCGCTCCCGGCGTAGGCGACGGGGGTGGGCTGCACCGTCCCGGTCAGCTCGGCGCACGAACTCGTCAGATCGGCCGCGCTGATCGCGGCGCCGAACCTCGGCGCCTCGGCGCGCAGCTCGGCGAGCACCGCGTCGGGGTCGGGGATCGTCACGTCGTCGAGTCCGCTGGCGCAGGCGATCACCTGGTTGGCCTGGCGGATCGTCGAGTAGTGCCCGTCGGGGCCGCGCTGGTGGTACGAGTCGGCGAGTGCCAGCAGGCGAGTGCCATCCCCGCCGGCCGCGGCCCCGAGCGCGTTGGCCAGGATGCTCCACGTCGCCTTGCTGTACAGCGAGGAGATCGTCGCCATGTACAGCACGGCCTGGTTGGCGGACCGCCCACCCGCACTCAACGGAGCGGCGTCGAGCTCCGCCGAGAGCGCATCCCAGCGCGTCCCGGCGTCGGTGCCGTCGTTGAATTCGCAGGAGGGCCTGGCGTTGCACCAGGTGACCCAGTTGGCGAACGCCCCCTCGAACCCGACGAGCTGGGTCTTGACCAGCTCGACCGGGTCGTCGCCGACAGGGGAGTACGCCGAGTCGAGCACCATCGCCCGCACACGCTCGGGGAACAGCGTGGCGTAGACGCCGCCGAGATAGGTACCGTACGAGGCGCCGTAGTAGCTGATCTGCTCGTCCCCCATAGCGGCGCGGATCCGATCCATGTCGCGGGCGGTGGACACCGTCGAGTACTCGACGAGGCCCGGCCCGACGGCGGTCCGGCACGCCTGCACGAACTCGGTGTCGGCGGCTGCCAATCCGGCCACCTCCTCGGGCGTCTCGGGCGTCGGGTCGAGGTAGAGATGGGCGTCGAGCCATGCGTCGTCGACGCAGTGGATGCCAGCGGACCGGTCGACGCCCCGCGGGTCGAAGCCGACCAGGTCGAAGCGGTCGGTGACCTCGTCACCGAAGATCTCGGGCGCCCGTGAGGCGAGCGCTGTGAGGAAGTCGACGCCCGAGCCACCGGGCCCACCGGGATTGGTGAGGATCGCCCCGACCCGCCTGCCGGCGTCGGCGGCGGGAAGCCGGACGAGGGCGATGTCGAGCGTCGCCGCCTCGGGGTTGTCGTAGTCGAAGGGCACGGCGAGCGTCGCGCACTGCAGCGACGCGTCGTCGACCGTGTCGTCGCAGCCCCCCCAGTCGAGGGCACCGGCCGGGGACGGGGCTTCGGTGGTGGTCGTCGTCTCGGCGGCCGAGGCCGGGGACACCTCAGCGGTCGCCGACGGCCCGGCGGTCGTGACGGCGGTAGTCGCCGGCTTCGTGGCCGTACCGGCCGACAGGCCCGGATCGGTGGAACACGAGACCGTGAGCAGGGCGAGCGAGACCAGCCCCACCCGACGCGATGACCGATGCATGCGGCGACCCTACCGAACCCCGGCCGAGACGTGTCGGGCGCCACCGTCGCCGTTGCCGGGAGCCGGAGGCGGACGGTGCCGTCCAGTAGGTTGGTCGGGCCGTGTTCCTCAAGTCGTTGACCCTCAAGGGCTTCAAATCCTTCGCCGAAGCCACCACCCTCGAACTCGAGCCGGGGGTGAGCGTCGTCGTCGGCCCGAACGGGTCGGGGAAGTCCAACGTCGTCGACGCGATCGCCTGGGTGCTCGGCGCCCAGGCCCCCTCCGCGGTCCGCAGCCAGAAGATGGACGACGTGATCTTTGCCGGCACGGCCCGGCGCGCCGCGCTGGGGCGAGCCGAGGTGAGCCTGACGATCGACAACGAATCGGGGATCCTGCCGATCGAGTTCAGCGAGGTCACCCTCACCCGGACGCTGTTCAGGACCGGTGATTCGGAGTACGCGATCAACGGGGCCCCGTGCCGGCTGCTCGACCTGCAGGAGCTGCTCTCCGACGCCGGCGTGGGCCGCCAGCAGCACGTGATCGTCAGCCAGGGCCAGATCGACGCCGTGCTCAACGCCCGCGCCGAGGAGCGCCGGGCGATCATCGAAGAGGCGGCCGGCGTGCTCAAGTACCGCAAGCGAAAGGAGAAGGCCGAGCGCCGCCTCGACGCCACCGAGGGCAACCTGCTGCGCGTCCAGGACCTGCTGCGCGAGGTCCGCCGCCAGCTCCGCCCGCTCGAGCGCCAGGCCGAGGCGGCCCGCCGCCACGGCGACCTGGTCGGCGAGCTGTCGGCCCTGCGGATCTTCCTGGCCGGGCGCGAGATCGCCGGGCTGCGGACGAGGATGACCGTGCTGGCCACGGAGACCGCGGCGGCCGAGCGCTCCGAGCGTGAGCTGCGCCGGTCCCTCGCCGGGTTCGACACCGAGGTGCTGGCCACCGAGGCCGAGCTCTCCGCCCGCGGTGACACCGACGTCGGCGGGGCGATGATGCGCGTCGAGCAGCTCCGCGAACGGGCCCGCGGCATTGCCAACGTGATGGTCGAACGCCGCCGGGCGCTGGAACGTGACCGGGGCCAGCTGATCGATGCCGGGGTCGTGGCCAGCCTGGAGAGTGACGCGGCCCGCGTCCGTGCCGAGCTGCAGGAGATCGAGCTCGCCCTGCTCGCCCTCCGACCCGAGGCCGACCGCCTCGGCGAGGACGAGCGGACGTTCGCCCGGGAACGGGCCGAGACGACGACGGCGCTCGACGAGGCCGGCGCCGGCCCCGCCCGGGCGACGGGAGCGGCCGGCGAGGTCCGCGGCGAGCTCCGCTCGATGCGGACGTCGATCGACCGGGCCGACCAGGAACGCCTGCGCCTCGACCGGCGCCACGCCGACCTCGTCGCCAAGGCGGAACGCTGGGAGACCGAGATGGCCCGCCTGCGCGCGGCCTGCGAGGAGACGCAGGCCGTCGAGGAGCCGCTGGTCGCCGAGCTGGAGTCGGCCGAGGCGCGTCGGGTCGCCGCCGAGGCGGCGCTCGACGCGGCGCGCGCCGCCCAGCAGGAGGCCGGCGCCCAGTTCTCCCACTGGCAGGCCCGGGCCGATGCGCTGGGGCAGGCGCTCGACTCGGCGAGGGCCCGCGCCGGCGCCGAGCGGCTGGCCGGCCTCGACGGCGTGCTCGGCACGCTGCTCGAGCTCGTCGAGATCGACGAGGGATGGGAACCGGCGTTCGAGGCCGCCGTCGGCGAGACGATGTCGGCCGTCGTCGTCGCCGACGCGTCGGCGGGGCGGGCCGCCCTGCAACGGCTGGCCGACGGCGAGCTGCACGGCGCCGTGGTCGCCCTCGGCGGCCCGTTACGACTGGCGCTGGCCCCGTCGGCGGGCGACCCGGTCCGGGCCCACGTCCGCAGCGCCGATGTCCGCGTCGCCGAGCTGCTCGACACCCTCGTCGGTTCGGCGACCAGGGTGGCCAACTGGGCTGAGGCCCTCGACGCCTCGCTGGCCAACCCCGACGCCGTCGTCGTCACCAGCGACGGCCATCGCTTCTCGCCGACCGGGTGGCGCCTCGGCGTCGCCGGAGGTGGGGCGACGGCGGCAGCCCTCGACGACGCCGTCGGTCGGGCGGCCGCTTCGCGGGCGGCGCTGGCCGTCCGCGACGCCGAGTTGGGCGAGGCCCAGGCCGAGTTGGACGCCGCCCGCCAGGCGGAGATGGCGTTGGCGCGTCGGCTCGATGCCAACGACGCCCGGTTCACCGCGTCGTCCGAGGCGCTGGTGCGGGTGCAGGGGGAGCGCCGCGAGGTGCTCGCCGAGGTCGAGGCGGTCGAGCAGTCGGTCGTCGAGCTCGATCAGCGCCTCACGCGTGAGCGGCGCCGGGCCGCCGAGCTCGAGGAGCTGGTCCCCGCCCTCGAGGCGGACGAGGCCGCCGAGGTCGCCGCCGCCCGGCAGCGGGGCGAGATCCGCGCCCGGCTCGAAGCGGGCGCTGCCCTGCTCGCCTCCCGGCGCAAGGACCTCGAGGTGCGCAACGCCGGGCTGCTCGACCGCCGCGTCTACCTCGCCCGGCGCCTCGAGGAGATCGAGCGCCGCCTCGAGGCCGACGTCGCCGCCCGCGCCGCGGCGGGCGACCACCGCGAGCGCATCGAGCGGTCGTTGGGCGTGCTCGACCGGTTGGCGGCGATCGTCGACGCCCATCGCCAGACGATCGAGGCCGAGCTCGCCAGGCTGACCGGGATCCGCCGCCGCCAGAGCGAGGAGGTACGCACCCTCACCCTGCGGCTCGACGCCGCCAGGCGGGGGCGGAGCGCCGCCGAGAAGGAGCTCGAGGAGGTCCGCGCGGTCGGGCGGCGGGCCGAGATCGACCAGGCCGAGGCGCGGATGCGGATGGAGGCCGCCGTCGAGGGCCTCCGCCGCGACCACGACATCGAGCCGGCGGTCGCCGAAGCGGCCGAAATGCCCCCGTTGCCCGAGGGGATCGGCGCGCCGGCGAGGGTGCGCGACCTCGAGCGCGAGCTGCGACTCCTCGGCCCGATCAACCCGTTGGCCCTCGAGGAGTTCAACGCCCTGCAGGAACGCCATCGGTTCCTCGATGAGCAGTTGGAGGACGTCCGCAACACCCGGCGTGAGCTGATGCGGGTGATCCGCGCCGTCGACGCCGAGATCCAGGGTGTGTTCGCCGCGGCGTTCGCCGACGTGAGCGCCAACTTCACCCAGTTGTTCGCCCTGTTGTTCCCCGGCGGCCAGGGCAAGCTCACCCTGACCAATCCCGACGACCTGCTGGCCACCGGCATCGAGGTCGAGGCGAAGCCGAGCGGCAAGAACGTCAAGAAGCTGTCGCTGCTCTCGGGCGGCGAGCGCTCGCTCACCGCGCTGGCCTTCCTCTTCGCCGTCTTCCGCAGCCGCCCATCGCCCTTCTACGTGATGGACGAGGTCGAGGCTGCGCTCGACGACGTCAACCTGCACCGCTTCCTGGGTCTCGTCGCCGAGTTCCGCAACGAGGCCCAACTGCTCATCGTCAGTCACCAGAAGCGAACGATGGAGGCGGCCGACTGTCTGCTCGGTGTCACGATGCAGCCCGGTGGATCCTCGAAGGTGATCGTCGAACGGGCCGGGTCGCGCACCGGGTAGCGGTCGCTGTGATGGCCAACGCCGTCATCGACTGCGCCCGATTCCCGCTGAGTCCTCGATCAGCAGTCGGCGAGAGCGCCGAGGGCATCGCAGATCCGTTGTCGCCCGCCCACGCCGAGTTGACCGAGCCGTGTCGTGAGGACCGACTTGGGGACCGCGGCGAGGTTGTCGAACGTGGCCACGCTGTCGTGGTCGAGGCCCTCATCGGGCCCGACGCGGATGCAGGTCGGGATGTCTCGCACGGTACTCGTCACCGGCGCGACGACGACGTTGTTGAGCACGGGGATGACCTCGTCGCGAGAGACGACGAGTACGGGTCGGCGTTTGTGATTCGGTGTCTCCATCAGCCAGATCTCGGCCTGGGCTACCACGGCTCCGCCTCGGTCATCGCCATCGCGCTGGCCATGGCGAGTTCATCGTCCTCGGGCGTTTGCGGCTGGTCACGGTACGACGCGGCGATGGAGGCGCCGACCCGAGCGCGGCGCATCGACTCGGCCAGGTGGTGGACTCCTCGCCGGATCACGGCTGAGCGACTCTCGGCGACACCGCTGTCGACGAGTTCGTCGATCAGCGCCAGTTCATCGTCGGTGAAGCGCGTCGGCACAGGCGTCGTCATACAATCTAGTATACATCGTGTAGTGTTCTCGAAGGATCAGCCATGACATATCGACCTCCTCTGGAGGACATCGCCTTCGCCCTCGCCCACCATGCCGAGCTGGACGAGTTGGGTTCGTGGTATGGCGGTGGCGGCGTGGTCGACACCTCGACGACGGTCGAACTGCTCGGCGAGGCCGGACGGTTCGTGGCCGACGTCTTCGCCCCACTGGGTCGGATCGGCGACGAGCAGCCAGCGCACCGTCACGAGGACGGCACCGTCTCGACCGCACCGGGAACCCCGGCGGCCTACCGGCGCTTCGTCGAAGCCGGGTGGGCGGGCATCTCGTTCCCCGAGGAGTGGGGAGGAGGGGGCCAGCCCTGGGTGACGACGATCGCCGTCCAGGAGATGCTCACCTCGGCGTCGATGGGGCTCTCGCTGTGCCCGCTGCTCACCCAGGGCGCCATTGAACTGCTCCTCCACCACGCGTCGGAGGAACAGAAGTCGATCTACCTGCCGAAGATGATCAGCGGCGAGTGGACGGCCACGATGAACCTCACCGAGCCCGACGCCGGCTCGGATGTCGGCGCCCTGCGTTGCCGGGCGACGCCCGCCGCCGACGGCACCTACCGGGTCTCGGGGACGAAGATCTTCATCACCTTCGGCGAGCACGATCTGACGGACAACATCGTCCACCTGGTGCTCGCCCGCACGCCCGGAGCGCCGCCGGGCACGAAGGGCATCTCGGTGTTCATCGTGCCCAAGTACCTGGTCGGCGAGGACGGCTCGCTCGGGGCCCGCAACCGCGTCGAGTGCCTGAAGGTCGAGCACAAGCTGGGGATCCACGCCTCGCCGACCTGTGTGATGGAGTTCTCCGAGGCCGTCGGCTACCTGATCGGTGAGGAGTGCACCGGGATGCACTCGATGTTCACGATGATGAACAACGCCCGGCTCTCCGTCGGTCTCGAAGGGCTGGCGGTCAGCGAGGCGGCGTACCAGCGGGCCCTCGGCTACGCCCGCGAGCGCCACCAGGGCCGGGCGGTCGGCGCCGGCCACGCCGGTCCGTCGCCGATCATCGAGCACCCCGACGTCCGACTGATGCTGGCGACGATGCGGGCCAACATCGAGGCGATGCGCGGGTTGCTCTACTTCGACGCCGCCCACGTCGACCGGGCCATCTCCCACCCCGACCCGGCCGAGCGGCGGGCGGCGGGCGATCTCGTGGCCCTGCTCACCCCGGTGTGCAAGGCCTGGTCGACCGATCTCGGGGTCGAGATGGCCTCGCTGGGCATCCAGATCCATGGGGGCATGGGGTTCATCGAGGAGACCGGGGCGGCCCAGCACTGGCGCGACAGCCGGATCGCCCCGATCTACGAGGGGACGAACGGCATCCAGGCGATCGACCTGGTCACCCGCAAGGTGATGCTCGACGGCGGGGCGGCCCTCGACGGTCTGCTCGCCCGGGTCCGTCGGGAGGCGGGCGAGACCGACGCGGCGGACGCCGTCGGGACCGCCACCGTCCACCTGCGCCGGGCGCTGGCCGACGGCCGGATCGACGACGCGCTGGCCGGGGCGACGCCCTACCTGCGGATGCTCGGCATCCTGCTCGGCGACTGGGTGCTGCAACGAGGGGCCGCGGCCACCCGTCGCCTCGCCGGGGCGGGAGGCCCGGGCTCCGGTGGGATCGCCGACGGTGGCGACCGGGTCGCCCTCGCCGAGTTCTACCGGGTGCGCATTCTGCCCACGGCGGTCGGCCTGCTCGGCTCGGCCACGGCCGGAGTGGCCGGCCTCGAGGCGATCGCCTTCACGCGTTGAGCCTTCACGCGTCGAGCCTTCAGGCGTTGAGCAGGTGGTCGGCGTCGACGAGATGGCGCCAGCGCGGGCGGAGGACCGAGACGACGCCACCGCTGGCGAACACGACGATGGCGCCCACGGTCAGCGAGGTGCGCAGACCGATCGAGTCGCCGATCCGGCCGTGGACCCACAGACCGGTGCCGTAGCTCAGGCCGACGAGGCCCTGCCACCACGACAGGATCCGACCGCGGTTCTCGCGCGGCGCGTACTGCTGGTTGGTGGCGATGAGCATCGATTGCACCATGGCGATCGTCCCTCCCAGGGCGAACACGATGGCGACCGCTCCGGCCAGACCGGGAGCGTGGACATAGCCGATGAGCAGGGCGCACGAGGCGATCAGCGCCGAGCGCACCCCGGCGGCCCGCCCGAAGCGCACGGCGACGGTGGTCACCAGCAGGCCGCCGATCACTGCGCCGAAGCCCTGGGCGGAGAGCAGGACGCTGGTCGCCCGCTGGGCGCGGCCGTCGGTCGCCGACGGCCCGAGGAACCCACGGGCGAACACCGGGGCGAACCCCATGAACGGGATGATCAGGAGGTGAAGCCACACCGACGTGGCGACGGCGAACATGCACCCCCGGGCGTGCCACAGTCCCCGGGCGCCACTCACCAGGTCAACGCCGAACGGGGCAGGAGCCCGGACCGGGGGGACGAACGGCCGTCGGAGCGAGGCGATGCCCGTCCACAGCGCCAGGAAGCTGATCGCGTTGGCGGCGATCGCCCACGACGGCCCGATCACGGCGAGCAGGGCGGCGATCAGCGGGCCGACGATGCGCCCGATGTTCCAGCCCATCAACCCGAGCGACGAGGCGGCGAGGATCTCCTGCGGCGGGACGAGCTCCGGGAGGATCGACTGCAGGGCAGGGCTGCCCATCGAGCCGGCACCGCTCTGCACGACGATGAACGCGGCGAGGACGTTCGGGTTGCGCTGGCCACCGGCGATCACCGCGGCGAGCAGCGCGGTGACGATCGTCTGGATGCCGAGCGTCGTCAGGAACAGGTGCCGGCGATCGAACCGGTCGGCGAGCACCCCGCCGACGGGTGCGCCGATGCCCTGCGACCCGAACGTGGCCGCGGCCACGAGCCCGGCCGCCGCCGCCCCGCCGGTGGCCGAGGTGACGAGGGTCCCCACCGTGGCCAGCTGGATCCAGGTGCCCAGGTCGGACAGCATCCCCCCGGTCCAGAACGTGGCGTACGCCCGCCGGCGGAGCGGGCGGAGTCCGGGCGGGAGCACCCGCCGAAGATATCCGAGGGTCGTGGCCGGAAGCCGTCGTCGCCGCTCGGTCGTCGGCGGCCGGTGCCTGCCCAACGCGCCACCGCGGTCACGGCGCGTCTATCGTTGGCGAATCGGTCGATCTCGACCGATTCCGTGCCCGGGAGCGTCCGTCAGTGTCCGAATCCACACCCGCCATCCGACTCGTCGGTCTGCGCCGGGCATTCGGTGATGTCGTCGCCGTCGACGACATCGACCTGACGATCGGTGACGGCGAGTTCTTCTCGATGCTCGGCCCGTCGGGTTCGGGCAAGACCACCGTGCTCCGGCTGATCGCCGGCTTCGAACAGCCCGACGCCGGGGCGATCCTGCTCCATGGCCGCGATGTCGCCGGTCTCGCCCCGTACGACCGCGACGTGAACACCGTCTTCCAGGACTACGCCCTGTTCCCGCACATGACGGTGCAGGAGAACGTCGAGTACGGCCTCAGGGTGAAGGGGGTCGGCAAGGCCGAACGCCGGGCCCGGGCGACCGAGATGCTCGCCACCGTGCGCCTCGGCGACTACGGCTCGCGCCGACCGACCCAGCTGTCGGGCGGCCAGCGCCAGCGCGTCGCCCTCGCTCGTGCGCTGGTCAACCGGCCCAAGGTGTTGCTGCTCGACGAACCCCTCGGTGCCCTCGATCTCAAGTTGCGCGAGGAGATGCAGGTCGAACTGAAGCTGATCCAGCGCGAGGTCGGCATCACCTTCGTCTTCGTGACCCACGACCAGGGTGAGGCCCTCTCGATGAGCGACCGCATCGCGGTGTTCAACCACGGCCGCGTCGAACAGGTCGGCAACCCGCGTGAGATCTACGAGCGCCCGGCCACGTCGTTCGTCGCCACCTTTGTCGGCACCTCGAACGTGCTCCCGTCGGGCGGGTCGATCCGACCCGAGCGGGTGCGCGTGCTTCCTGCGGGATCGGCCGTCCCCGGCGAGGAATGCCGGACGGCCACCGTGATCGATGTCCAGTACCTCGGAGCCGACGTGCGGGTCCTCGCCCGCGTCGCGGGCGGCTCCACCATGATCGCCAACGTCCCGAGCTCGCAGCTCACCGACGTGGCGAACGGCGATGCGATCACCCTCGCATGGCCACCCCAGGCAGCAACGACGCTGCCGTCATCCAGCCAGCCAATCCTCCAGGGGGAGAACCAGGCATGAAAAAACGACACATCAGCGCGCTACTGGCCGTCGGCGTCCTCGCCGTCACCGCATGCGGGAGCGATTCGAAGTCCGAGCCGGCCGCCATCGAGGAGGCCGCTACCACCGGCGCCCCGGCGGCGACCGAGGCTCCGGCGGCGACCGAGGCTCCGGCAGCGACCGAGGCTCCGGCCGCCACCGAGGCACCGGCCGCCACCGACGGGGGCGACGGCGGGACCGACTACATGTGGACCCCCGACCCCGACGCCCTGGCCGGCGCCGAGGGCCAGGTGAACCTGATCGCCTGGGCCGGCTACGTCGAGGACGGCTCGACCGATCCGGCGGTCGACTGGGTCGCGCCGTTCGAGGACATGACCCAGTGCAAGGTCGAGACGAAGCTCGGCAACTCCTCCGACGAGATGGTGCAGTTGATGCAGACCGGCGAGTACGACTCCGTCTCGGCCTCCGGCGACGCCACGCAGCGCCTGATCGCCGGTGACGAGGTCGTCGCCATCGACACGGCGAAACTGTCCAGCTATGCCGACGTGTTCGACGACCTCAAGCTCCAGCAGTGGAACTCCGTCGACGGCAAGCCCTTCGGCATGCCTCACGGTCGTGGCGCCAACCTCCTGGTGTTCAACACCGAGGCGTTCGCCGCCGGAGCCCCCGACTCGTGGGGTGTGATGTTCGACGGCGGGGCTGCGTCCGACGGGGCCGTCTCGGTGTACGACAGCCCGATCTACATCGCCGACGCCGCGGTCTACCTGATGGCCACCCAGCCCGACCTGGGGATCACCAACCCGTACTCGCTCGACCAGGCCCAGTTCGACGCAGCGATCGCCCTGCTCGACAAGCAGAAGGCGCTCACGGGCCAGTACTGGGCGGTGTACACCGACCAGCAGGCCGCCCTCGAGGGTGGCACGGTGCTCGCCGGCACGACATGGCAGGTCATCGTCAACCTGGCTCAGGCCAACGGCGCCAAGATCGACGCCGTCAAGCCAAAGGAGGGCGCCACCGGTTGGTCGGACACGTGGATGATCTCGTCGAAGGCGAAGAACCCGAACTGCGCCTATCTGTGGCTCGACTGGATCGCCTCGCCGTGGGCCAACGCCCAGGTGGCGGAGTGGTTCGGTGAGGCGCCGTCCAACGCCAAGTCGTGCGACGTGACCACCACCCCGGAGCACTGCGCGATCTTCCACGCTGGAGAGACGGAGTACTGGAAGGACGTGTGGTACTGGACGACGGCGACCGAGGAGTGCATCGACGGTCGCACGGACGTCAAGTGCGTCCCGTACACGGAGTGGGTCAACGCCTGGAACAAGCTCCGCGCCTAGCGGTCGATCGGAGGGCGGGCGCGACGAGCGCCCGCCCTCCGGCCCTCCCCAGCACACAATGAACGCATCGACACCGCCCGCCTCGGCACCACCGGCCACACCGGCCGGCGGGGCGGCCGCGTCCCGGGAACGGCCGGTGACGCGGTTCTTCGCGCGCCACCCCCGGGCGGGGCTCGGTGGCCTGCTCGGCGCTCCCGTCGCCTGGCTCGTCGGGATCTACGTCGTCTCGCTCGTACTGCTCGTGTTCGCCGCGTTCTACCGCCTCGACCCGAAGTCGACCAAGCCGACCAGCGACCTCACCGGTGACAACCTGCGCACGGCGTTCACCGAGTCGACCTTCCTCGGCGTGGTCTGGAACAGCCTGTGGATCGCCCTGGCCGTCACCGCGGTCTGCCTGCTCATCGCCCTGCCGATGGCCTTCTACGTGGCCAAGGTGGCCAAGCCCTGGGCCCGCCGCAGCCTGATCGTCGCCATCCTCCTGCCCCTGTGGGCCGGGTACCTGGTCAAGGCGTACGCCTGGAAGGCGCTGCTGCGCCCGGCGTCGAAGTTCGGGGTCAACACCGACGGCGGCTTCCTCGACGCGACGTTCGGCTGGACCCCCGGATTCGGCAAGGTCGCCGTGATCGCCTCGCTGGCCTATCTCTGGCTGCCCTACATGGTGCTGCCGATCTATGCGGGCCTCGAACGGCTGCCCACGTCGCTGCTCGACGCGGCCAGCGACCTCGGCGCCCGGCCGGGGCGGACGTTCCGCTCCGTGATCATGCCGATGCTCGTGCCGTCGATCGCCGCCGGCTCGATCTTCACCTTCTCGCTGTCGTTGGGCGACTACATCATCCCCAAGGTGGTCACCGAGGGCAAGGTCCGGCTGCTCGGCAATCTGATCGAGTCGACCCTGCTCGCCCCCAACCAGCCCCTGGCCGCGGCGTTCACCATCTGGCCGCTGATGATCATCATCGTCTACCTCGTCGGGATGAAGCGTCTCGGCGCCTTCGAGAGCCTGTGAGCACGCGATGAACCTCAACCGTCGATCACGCTGGACACTGCGTGGGATCACCTGGTTGGGCCTGGTGTTCCTCTACCTGCCGTTGCTCGTCGTCGCCGTGCTCTCGTTCAACACGGCCAAGTCGCTGTCGTGGCCGCCGGCCGGGTTGACCACCTCGTGGTGGTCGAAGGCGTGGCAGGCCGAGGGCCCGAAGGACGCTGCTGGTCAACTCGGTGAAGGTGGCGCTCGCCGCGACGTTCATCGCCCTGGTGCTCGGCACGCTCGCCGCCTTCGCCATGCACCGCTACCGGTTCTTCGGTCGCAACGCCATCTCGTTCCTGCTCGTGCTGCCGATCGCCCTGCCGGGCATCGTCACCGCGGTGGCCCTGCAGAACAGCTTCAGCCGGCGGCTCGACCTCGGGGTTTTCGACTTCCAGATTGGTTTCGGGTTCCACTCGTTGGTCATCGCCCATGCGACGTTCTGCGTGGTCGTGGCCTACAACAACATCGTCGCCCGGCTGCGGCGCTCGTCACCCAACCTGCTCGAGGCCTCGGCCGATCTGGGCGCCCGTCCGTTCCAGACGTTCCGCCTCGTCACCTTCCCGCTGGTGCGCTCGGCGCTGCTGGCCGGCGGGATCCTCGCCTTCGCCCTGAGCTTCGACGAGATCGTGGTCACGACGTTCACCGCCGGCTCGGGCTACCTGACGTTGCCGCAGTGGATCTTCGCCAACATCTCCCGGCCGAACAACGTGCCGCTGGTCAACGTGATGGCCACCTTCGTGATGCTGGTGTCCATCCCCCTGGCCTGGGTGGCGCAGCGGTTGTCGGACGGTGGCGAGGCGCTCGCCGGTCGCTGAGCAGGCCGACGCCCGCCCGCCCGACGCGGTGCCCCGGGTCGGTAGCCTCGACCTGCCATGACCACGCTCGTCGTCACCTTTGCCGTGCTGCTCACCGCCGTCGCCGTGTTCGGCTTCGGCGTCCTCATCCTCAACCGGCGCCGCCAGGCTCGCGGTGCACTGGCGCAGGCGCCGAGCCGTCCTCCGCTCACCGGGGGACGACCGACCGCTCCTGCGCCGTCCCCGGTGGGCATCCCGGCGGGACCGCCGGCCGCGCCCGCGGTCGAGGAGGACGACTCGGTCGTCGCCGACGGCGGTGACGTCGGCGAGCAGGTCGTCCCGGGGATCGATGACGGCGTCGCCGGGATCGACGTGCTCGAGCGGCCGAGGTTCCGCGACCGCCTGGCCCGGGCCCGCTCGGGTCTGGTCGGGGCGATGCTCGGGGTGCGGGCCCGATCGGCGATCACCGACGAGACATGGGACGACCTCGAGGAAGCCCTGCTCAAGGCGGATGTCGGGGTGCGGGTCACCGACGAGTTGCTCGGCGGCCTGCGGGCCCGCGTGAAGGCGAAGGAGATCGCCGGCCCCGATGCCCTCCTCGACGCGCTGCGCGCCGAGATGACCGGGCGTCTGGTCGGTGCCGACCGCACGCTGCACCTCGCCGGCCGGGGGGCCGGCCTGCCCGACGTCTGGCTGTTCGTCGGCGTCAACGGGGTGGGCAAGACGACGACGATCGGCAAGCTCGGCGCCCGCCAGGCCGCCGAGGGACGCAAGGTGCTGATGGCGGCCGGCGACACGTTCCGTGCCGCGGCCGCCGAGCAACTGGCCACGTGGGCGCAGCGTTCCGGTGCCGAGTTCGTCCGCGGCGGCGAGGGTGGCGACCCGAGTTCGGTGATCTTCGACGGGGTCCAGGCCGCGGCCGCCCGGGGCTGCGACCTCGTGCTCGGCGACACCGCCGGGCGGTTGCACAACAAGTCCAACCTGATGGAGGAGCTGCGCAAGGTCCGCCGGGTGGCCGACCGCGAGCCGGGACGGGTGAGCGAGGTGCTCCTCGTCATCGATGCGACGACCGGTCAGAACGGTCTCACCCAGGCCCGTGAGTTCCGCGAGGCGACCGAGGTCACCGGGGTGGTCCTGACCAAGCTCGACGGCTCGGCCAAGGGTGGCATCGTGTTCGCCATCGAGACCGAGCTCGGCATCCCGATCAAGCTGGTCGGCCTCGGCGAGACGATCGGCGACCTGGTCGAGTTCGATCCCGAGGAGTTCATCGACGCGCTCTTCACCGAGATCTGAGATCTGACGATGTCCGGGAACCGCGTCGAGGTGCCCCGACGTCGAACTGGTATGACACGCACGATGTCCTCCAGCTCCTCTCGCTCCTCCCGGCCGCAGCCGGCCTCCCGCCGGTTCCTCCTCGCCCTGGGTGTCGTCGCCCTCGGGCTGAGCGCCTGCGGCGATCCCACGACATCGACGGGCACCACGACCCAGACGACCGTGTCCCCGTCGACCCCCCCGGTGATCGAGATCGCCGGGAGCGGTCCTGCGGGATCGGCCGCGACTTCGGCAGCCCCGACGGCCGAGGGCGCCGACTCGAGGATGATGCTGGCGCCGATCACCTACGTGTTCGACGGCGAACCACCCGTCTTCGAGGGCCCCTCGGGGGCGTGGTACTTCCCCGTCGGGACGACGCCCACCGACGACCAGCTCCGCCGGCTGGCCGCGGCGTTCGGCATCACCGGCGACCCCCGAGTCCTGCCCGCCGACCAGGGCGGAGGATGGGCGCTCGGTTCGACCGACGGCACGGGTCCCGGTCTGCAGGTGAGCGCCGGTGCCACCCTCGACTGGTGGTACTACCCCGAGCCGACCATCGCCGGGCGGGGCGCCGCGGGATGCGCGGTGGTCGCCGGCGTCGATCCGCCGGTCGGTGACGACGCCGCCGTAGCGCCGCCCACTCCCGACGCCACCGTCGTCGGGCCCGCTCCCGACGCTCCGACATGCATCGAGCCCGAGCCGCCATCGGGTGTGCCCGGGGAGGACGAGGCCCTCGCCAAGGCCCGTGACCTGTTCGCCGCCGTCGGGCTCGACGTTTCCGGCTACGACGTGTCGGTGATCGGCGACGAGTGGGGACGCACCGTCACGCTCGCCCAACTGCTCGACGGTCATCGTTCGCCCGTCGCCCAATCGGTCGGCTTCGGCGAGAACGGCGCCGTGACCTGGGCCGGTGGTGTGCTCGCCCAGCCCGTTCGGGGTGCCGACTACCCGCGGATCACCATCGCCGAGGCCGTTCAGCGTCTCAATGAGCAGTGGGGCGGTTGGGGAACGTTCGGTCCCGGGGTGGCGGTCGACACCGCTCCCGGGGGCGCGGTCGTCGGCGACGGCGGCGGCGCGGCGATCGAGCCGGCCCTCGGCGCCCCGGAGATCGCCCCCGACGGCCAGCCCGTCTGCGTCGACCCTGCGGTCCTCGCCGCGCAGTCCACCGAGGGTGGCGCGGTCGGCGCCGCCCCGCCCGACTCGGCCGTCGAGGTCGTCGATCCCTCGATCGTCGTCGACCCGGTGCCCTGCGAGGTGACGCCAGCGGAGCCGATCACCGTCCACCTGAGCGGGGTGACAGAAGGACTGACGATGGTGTGGGCCGCCGACAACACGATCTGGCTGCTGCCCGCCTACGACTTCACCTCCGATGACGGCGGCCAGTACCAGGTCAACGCCGTCGCCGATGAGTTCATCGAGAACGTGCCCGCCGAGACGCGCCCGGTCCCGGAGCCGGCCCCGGCCGACTCGGTGAGCGTCGATCCTGGTACCAGCGGTGGCGCCGAGGTCCCGACGATCGAGTCGGCGGCCCTGCTCGTCGGCCTCACCGAGGCGGCCGCCACCGACGCGGCGACCGCCCGGGGCTGGACGCTTCGGGTCGGGCAGCGGGACGGGGAGGCGTTGGCCGTGACGGCCGACTACTCGGCGACCCGGGTGAACGTCGCCGTCGACGGCGATGTCGTCACCGCGGTGCTGGGCACCGGCTGAGCCGGTCGGCACCGGGCGCGACGTGGGTTCCCCGAGCCCGCGTCGCGCCCGTTGCGCGTTGCGCAGGTCGTCCCCGCCGGCGGGGTGACCGGGGTACGGGCGGGATAGCCTGGTCGACCGCATGTTCGACACGCTGTCCGACCGATTCGAGGGGATCTTCAAACGCCTGCGGGGCAAGGGCCGCCTGACGGTCGACGACGTCGACGAGGTGCTCAAGGAGATCCGCACGGCCCTGCTCGAGGCCGACGTCAACGTCGGTGTCGTGCGCCAGGTGGTCGGGCGCATCCGCGAGCAGTGCGTCGGCGCCGAGCTCTCCAAGGCGCTCAACCCGGCGCAGCAGGTCGTCAAGATCGTCAACGGCGAGCTGACGTCGATGCTCGGCGGTCAGACGCTGAAGATCACCTACGCCGGCCGTCCGCCGACCGTGGTGCTGATGGCCGGCCTCCAGGGCTCGGGCAAGACGACCAACTCGGCCAAGCTCGCCCGCTGGTTCAAGTCGCAGGGCCGCAACCCGATGATGGTCGGCGCCGACCTGCAGCGGCCGGCCGCCGTCGAGCAGCTGCGCACCCTCGGCCGTCAGATCGACGTGCCGGTGTTCTCCGAGGCGACGCGATCCGGTGAAGGTCGCCGAACGGGGCCTGCAGGAGGCCCGCCGTCTCGGGCGCGACGTGCTGATCGTCGACACCGCCGGACGCCTGGCCATCGACGCCGAGATGATGGAGCAGGTCCGCCTGATCTCGGTCGCCCTGCAGCCGAACTACACGTTCCTGGTGATCGATGCGATGACCGGTCAGGACGCCGTCGAGGTGGCCGAGCGGTTCCACGAGACCCTGGCGATCGACGGCGTCATCCTGTCGAAGCTCGATGGTGACGCCCGTGGCGGCGCCGCCCTGAGCGTCAAGGAGGTGATCGGCCGGCCGATCGCCTTCGCCTCCACCGGCGAGAAGCTCGACGCCTTCGAGCAGTTCCATCCCGACCGGATGGCCGGACGGATCCTCGGGATGGGCGACATGCTCAGCCTCATCGAGCAGGCCGAACAGGTCTACGAGAAGGAGGCCGCCGAGGAGGCCGCCGGCAAGCTGTTCGGCGGCGGTTTCACCCTCGACGACTTCCTCGAGCAGATGCAGCAGCTGAAGAAGATGGGGCCGCTGTCCAACGTGCTCGGTATGATGCCCGGGATGCCCAAGGAGCTCAAGGGCGCCAACATCGGCGACGACGAGCTCAAGCGGGTGGAGGCGATCATCCGATCGATGACCCCGGCCGAGCGTGCGAGGCCCGAAGTGATCAACGGCTCCCGTCGGCTCCGCATCGCCAACGGCAGTGGTACCACCACCGGCGAGGTGAATCGCCTGGTCAAGCAGTTCACCGAGATGCAGAAGATGATGAAGCGCGTTGGCGGCTCCTTCGGGGGCGGCAAGCAGGGCAAGAAGAAGGGCAAGTTCCGGATGCCAGGCATACCGGCCATGCCTCCGGGTTTCCCCGAGTTCAACTGACGAAAAAGAAGGAACATCAGCACATGGCAGTCAAACTGCGCCTCACCCGCGTCGGCAAGAAGAAGCAGCCGCAGTATCGCATCGTCGCGGCCGACAGCCGTTCGCCCCGTGATGGCAAGTTCATCGAGATCCTCGGCAACTACAACCCCCTGACGCAGCCGTCGACGCTCAAGGTCGACAACACCAAGGCCGTCAAGTGGCTGTCGCAGGGCGCCCAGCCCACCGAGCGCGTGCGCAAGCTGCTCGAGATCTCCGGGGCCTGGTCGGAGTACCAGGGCGCCAAGTGAGCGACGACGACGATCGCGGCAACCGCATCCCGGCTGCCACGGCGAACGCGGTCCTCGACCACCTGGTCCGTTCGATCGTCGATCACCCGGACGAGGTCCGGATCGATGTGGCCGAGGGCCGGCACCGCACCCGGCTCGAGGTCAGCGTCGCCCCAGGCGACCTCGGTCGCGTGATCGGCCGGCGGGGCCGGACGGCGATGAGCATTCGCGCCCTGACACGTGCCGCGGCAACCCGCGACGGTGTCGAGGTCGACGTCGAATTCGTCGACTGATGCCCGCCCCCGGCGGGCCCGCGTCCTCCGGTTCGCCAGGGCCCGCCCTGCTCGAGGTCGGTCGTATCGGCCGGGCCCACGGTGTGCGCGGCGAGGTCTACGTGACCCTGTCGACCGACCGGGCCGATCGGCTCGCCCCCGGGTCGGTGCTGCAGGTCGGTGGTTCGCCGCTGACCGTGGTGTCGTCGAAGGAATCGAACGGGCGCTGGCTGGTGTGGTTCGAGGGTGTCGCCGACCGCAACGCGGCCGAACGCCTCACCGGCGCCTCGCTGATGGCCGAACCGGTCGACGATCCCGACGCGCTGTGGGTCCACCACCTGATCGGGGCCCGGGTCGTCGAGACCGACGGAACGGACCGGGGCACGTGCGTCGCCGTGATCGCCAACCCGGCCCACGACATCCTCGAACTCGATTCGGGCGCCCTCGTGCCGGTGATCTTCGTGGTGTCGAGCGAGGGCGGGGTGGTCACGATCGACCCCCCCGACGGGTTGTTCGACCTCGAGGACTGAGCGATCGTCGACCGCGATCCGCCTCCCGGCGGGATCCTCGGTGACGTGACCGCCCGGGCCGGTCGTCGCCGTACGCTCACGGGCGCATGCGCATCGACGTGTTCTCGATCTTCCCGGGCCTGGTCGATGGCTTCTGCTCCGAGGCGCTGCTCGGCAAGGCCCGGGCCTCGGGTCTCGTCGACCTGCGATGCCACGATCCCCGCGACCAGACCACCGACGTCCATCGCGCCGTCGATGACAGCCCGTTCGGCGGGGGAGCGGGGATGGTGATGCGGGCGCAGCCGATCTTCGATGCCGTCGAGGCCGCCGCCCCGCCCCGGCCGCTCTTCCTGCTCGGCCCGGGCGGGCGGCGCTTCGACCAACAGATGGCCCAGGAACTAGCCGTGACCAGCGGCTTCTCGTTGCTGTGCGGGCGGTACGAGGGCGTCGACCATCGCGTGCGCGAACACCTCGTCGACGACGAGTTGTCCGTCGGCGATGTGGTTCTCGCCGGGGGCGAGGTGGCCGCCTGCCTGGTGATCGAGGCGGTGACCCGCCTGCTCCTTGGCGTGATGGGCAACGACGCCTCACCGGTCACCGAGAGCTTCGGGGAGCACGGCCTGCTCGAGGAGCCGCACTTCACCCGACCAGCGGAGTTCCGCGGCTGGCCGGTCCCCGAGGTGTTGCGATCGGGGAACCACGCCCGGATCGAGCGGTGGCGGCTGGCGCAGGCACTGCATCGGACGATCCGCTTCCGGCCCGACCTGATCGAACGACGGGGTGGCGTGACCGAAGCCGAGCGCCGGCTGTTGGAAGAGTTCCCCCCGTCCCCTATCCTTGAGCGTTCTGTAGTCCGCCTGCCGATCAGAAGGCCGCGCCATGAAGTCCACCGATCTCGTCGATGCCCAATACCTCCGTGACGATGTCCCGGCATTCGTCCCCGGGGACGAGGTGAAGGTCCATGTCCGCGTCGTCGAAGGCAACCGCGAGCGCGTCCAGGTGTTCCAGGGCAACGTCATCGCCCGCGCCGGCAGCGGTGTGCAGGAGACGTTCACCGTCCGCAAGGTCAGCTTCTCCGTCGGCGTCGAGCGCACGTTCCCCGTGCACTCCCCGATCATCCAGAAGCTCGAGGTCACCCGACGCGGCGACGTGCGGCGGGCCAAGCTGTACTACCTGCGCGACCGTGTCGGCAAGGCGGCCAAGATCAAGGAAAAGCGGGACCGCTGACCCGTCTCGTCACGGGCGACCGGGAGTCACGATGAGCGCCGACGACCTCGAGAACTTCGAGTCCGAGCGCGAACTCCAACTGGCGCAGGAGTACCAGGACGTCGCCAGCATGTTCCGTTACGCCGTCGAGACCGAGCGGCGCTTCTACCTCGCCAACAAGGTCGAGGTGAAGATGCTCGGTGACGGCGCCCGGCCGCTGGTCGAGCTGCTGCTCAACGACGCCTGGGTCTGGGACATGTATCGACGCTCGCGGTTCGTCCCCAGCGTCCGGGTGCTCACGTTCAAGGACGTGAACGTGGAGGAACTCCCCCCCAAGGAGATCTGACCATGCCGTCCGCCGACGGACCGGCAGGTCCCGTGCGCAACCAGGCCAACCGCGCCCGTGGCGCCTACGGCGAGCGTCGGGCGGCCGAGTGGTACACCGGTCACGGCTACGAGGTGCTCGATCGGAACTGGCGCTCCGGGCGTCTGGGCGAGCTCGACCTGGTCGTTCGCAGGGGTCCGCTGGTCGTGTTCTGTGAGGTGAAGGCTCGCCGCAGCGATGCCTACGGTGGTGGGGCCGAAGCGGTCACCCCGGTCAAACAGGCCCGGCTTCGCCGGCTCGCCGCGGCCTGGCTGGCCTCGCCGGGTCGTCGGGTTGCACCGGCGGGCTTCGAGCACACCCGCTTCGACGTGGTCAGCGTGACGGGCACCGGGATCGAGGTCTACGAGGACGCGTTCTGAGTCGTCGGTTCAGCCGAGGAACGCCCAGCCGAGCAGGGCGACGGCGACCAACGCCGTGGCGGCGAGCAGGATGTAGTCGGAACGCCGGATGACCAGCTTGCGATACGGGTTGAATCCCATCCTCCCAGTATGGCGCCGGGTGTCGGGCGGACCGCTGCGGCCGGCAGTGCCGTGGTCGTTCGGGTCGCCGGCGCTAGCGTCGGGGCGTGCGTCGTTGGCTGGTTCTCGTGCTCAGCCTCCTCGCCCTCGTGGTCAGCGGCACTCGGGCATTCGCCCAGGACGGCGGGGGCGAGATCGTGCCCGAGACCGTGCCACCCGATCCCACCGCCTCGAGTTCACCCCCGCCGATCGTCACCGAGCCGCCGGCGAGCACGCTGCCGCCGGGCTGTCAGGCGCCCCCTGCGCCGTCGGCCACGTTCGTCGGGGAGCTGATCGCCATCGGCCCGTTGGGCGAGTCCGGTGAGGTCGTGGCCCGGTTCCGGGTCGGCGAGGTCAGCGACGGCACCCTCGACGGGTTCGCGGGAAGCGGGATGGTCGACATCGACTTCGACCGTGACGTGCGCTTCCTCGCCATCGGCAGGTCGTACCTGGTCGCCGCCCAGGTGGACCCCGAGCGCGGGCTGCTCGTCTCCAAGGCGCGGGTGCGTCCGCCGCTGTTCGGCGACAACCAGGTGGTCGGGGTCAACGACGGTTTGACGTGCCCGAAGTTCGACGATCCAGTGGTCGCCCGGAACGTCGACGGCACACCGATCGACGTCGGTGTGCTGTCGCCGCTGCTGTCGAACCGGCGCAAGGTCGGGCTGGCCTTCGCCCGTCCGGCCGCCGTGGCGTTCGGCGCCCTGCTCGGCCTCGTCGTCCTCAAGCATGTCATCGTCGCCATCGGCCGGCAGCTGGGACGCCTCAGTCGTCGAGCCGGCCGGTGGCGACGGGAACGGGCGGCGCAACCTCACGCCGTGGGGACGACCGTTCAAGCCGGCGGCGAAGGCTCGCCTGAGCCTCGTCCCACTCGGGAATCGTCACTTCGCTAGCCCCGCCGGGTCGGCAGAACACGAGCCGGGCCTCGACGATCGGCTCGCCGAGCACGATGCCGAGGGCGAGGCCGTAGGTCGCCAGCTGCGCCCGGTACAGCACCACCTTGGTGTGCATCGCCGATTCGTCAGGGGCGTGGTCGGTCTTGTAGTCGACGAGAACCAGGCCATCGGGGGTACGCACGAGGAGGTCGACGTAGCCCTCCAGCAGCGTGTCGCCGAGTGGAGCGGCGACGAACAGCTCGCGCCACGACGGGGCACCGGCCCCGACCATGCGCACGATCGGGCAGGCCAGCGCGCTGCGGGCCAGGGCGGCGATCAGGCGCTGACGATCGTGGATGCCCTCGGCGGCCGCCTGCGCGGCGCAGAGCGCGTCGAGGTTGCCGGCCCCGGGGAGCTCGACGAGCTGCAGTACGGCGTGCACCGCCCGGCCCACACTCGTGCCGTACCGACCCCGCTGCCAGGCCGGCAGTTCGAGGTCGACACCGCCCTTGAGCAGCCCCGGGTCGAGGCCCGGGTCCTCGCCGTCGCCGATCGCCCCTCTCGGCGGGCGTGCCGTCTCGGCGACCAGGTGGGTGGCCGAGACCGTGGACGGGCGGGATGCGTCGAGCAGCACCCGGGCGCGTTCGTCGGTCCACGTCGCCCGGTCCGCCCAGGGCAGTTCGGGGTCGGGCGGGGCCGGGACGATCGGTGGACCGATCGGCGGTGCCGCCGACGCCCGGGTGACGAACGCGGCGCACCCACGGGCGAGTTCCTCGGCCGCCGACGTGTCCGACGTCGAGCCGGCCGACCGGGGGAGGCGGTGCAACGACACGACGAGGTGGTCACGGGCGCGCGTGCACGCCACGTACAGCAAGCGGAGGCGTTCGTGTTCGCCGAGCAGCTCGTCGATCGGCTGGTAGGCCTCGTAGTCGGATCCGGAGCGCAGCGTCCACGACCGTTCGGTCCACACCAGCGATCGTGCCGACGGCCGCCGACGCCGGGTGGTGGTGCCGGCGACGAAGGTGATCGGGAACTCGAGTCCCTTGGCGGCGTGGATGGTCATGATCCGCACGGCGTCGATGTCGGTCTCGGGGAGGACGGCCTCGGCGACGTAGCGACCATCCTCACCCTGGCGGCGGACCCAGGCGAGGTAGTTGCGCAGGCCCACCCCGCCGGCGTCGCTCCAGGCCCTGGCCTGATCGATCACGAAGCGGATCCGCCGCCAGGCATCACGCGCCCCCGGCCCGGCCAGGGCGAGCTCGAGCACCCGGCGCTCGCCGACCAGGCGTCCGAGCAGCTCGCTCGGAGTCACCCAGTGGCGAACATCGGCGAGCGATCGCAACGAGGCCAGCGCCGCGGCGACCGGGTCGTCGCTCCCCGCCCCCACGGGCGCCTGGTCGAGCTGCCATCGATGGCCCTGCGCCGCCCAGGCGTAGAGGTCCCGGTCGGAGCAGGCGTAGAGGGGCGAGCGCAGCGTGCTCACCAGGGCGAGGGCATCGGCGGGGTCGTCGATCGCCTGCAAGGCGAGCATCAGGTCGCGGATCTCGCTCGTGGCGTAGACGACCGAACCGTTCTCGGCCTGGTAGGGGATGCCGGCGTCCCCCAGGGCCTGGCGGAGGGCGGCGAGTGGCAGGCGGGATGGGATGAGGATCGCCATGTCGCCCAGCCGACAGGTCCGCTGGCCCTCGCCGGTTCCCTGGCCGGTTCGCTGGCCGGCACCCTCGCCGGCGACCCGCCAACCCTCGGCGAGGGCCCGGCGGATCGTGGCGGCGACCTCGGTGGCCTCGCGGCGCCGGAGCTCCTCGGCGTTGGGGCCGTCATCGTGGGGGTCGTTCCCGAGCACCGTGACCGTGCCCGACAGGTCACGGCGATGACGGTCGAGGGCCCGGTAGGCGGGCTGGGCGTCGCGTTCCTCGACGATCAGCGAGCCGAACGTGTGGTTGACCCAGTCGAGCACGGCCGGGGTGGAGCGGAAGTTGGTCGTCAAGGCGAGCGGCGTGGCCTCGAGTTGCCCGGCGGCGCGCAGATACTGGGCGATGTCGGCCCGCCGGAACCGGTAGATGGACTGCTTGGGATCGCCGACGAAGAACAGCCGGCCGGGCAACGGCCGCAGCAACCGCCAGTCGACGGGTTGGGCCGCGTCGGGGTCGGCAGCGAGGCGGACGGCGATCTCCAGCTGCACCGGATCGGTGTCCTGGAACTCGTCGATCAGGATGCGCCGGTACCGATGGTGGAGCTCGGCCCGCACGCGGTCGTTCCCGGCGATCAGGTCGCGGGCGAGGACGAGCAGGTCGTGGAACTCGAGCTGGCCCCGCTCGCGCCGATCGTTGGCGGCATGCATGGTGAACCGGGCGAGGCAGGCGCCGACGGCGAGGTGCCAGGCGTCGCGGGCGCGATGCGACATCGACTGCCACTCGCCCGCCAGCTCGCCGGCGGCGGCGCGGAAGGCGTGCAATCCGGCCTCACCGGCGGCGACCCGCTTCCACTTCTCCTTCGATCCGACGTGGGCGACCGAGAACAGACCGTCCTTGGGGAAGTCGAAGATCACCAGCGGGTCAGCGGCCGAGGCGCGCAGGAATCGGGCCCGGTCGGCGAACATTTCGAGCCGTTGGGCCACCCGGTCGCCCTCGGGGGGCTCGGTGTCGGCGACGAGACGTTCGAGCCGCCCGACGAAACCTCCGAGGTCGGGTGGCGGCGGTTCGGCAACGCCCTGCTCGACGCGTTCGCGAACCAGGTCCCAGCCGTCGCCGAAGGCCCGGGCGAGGCGCTTGAGGCCGTCGACGCCCAGTCCGTCTCGACGGGCGTAGAGCACGACCCCCGCCCGAGCGGGGTCGTCGAGCAGGTCGAGCACGTGCGTGGCCCAGCGCTCCTCGAACGCCAGGTCGGAGGCGACCTCGTCGAGCACGGTGAAGCCCGGAGGGAGGCCGGCTTCCACGGGGAACTCGCGTAGCAGCCGGCCGGCGAAGGCATGGAGGGTGCCGATCGGCGCCGCATCGGCGTTGTCGAGCCCCTCGGCGAGCCGGCTCCGCCCTTCCGGCGACGCGGCGGCGCCGGCCGCCTGCTCGGCGAGCATCTCGCGGGTCTTGGTCCGCAACTCGGCCGCCGCCTTCTCGGTGAAGGTGATCGCCGCGATCGCCCCGATCGGAACGCCCTCGCGTACGAGGGCGACGATCCGACCGGCGAGTGAGGTCGTCTTGCCGGCACCGGCGCCGGCCTCGACGAAGAGGGTCTCGCCGAGGCTGCCGGCGATTCGCTGGCGGGCCTCGTGGTCGGGCGGCGGCGCCCCGGACGAATCCGGCGCGGTGCCGAGCAGGTCGAGCTGCCCGTCGATCGGTTGGGAGCGCCGACTCATGAGGCGCGCTTCCCTCGGGGGCTGCGCCCCCGGACCCCATCGTCGTTCGGCGAGCTGGCGCTCGCCCGACCGACCGGATCATTCGCTGCGCTCACGACCCGTTCCCCTCGGGGGCTGCGCCCCCGGACCCCATCGTCGTTCGGCGAGCTGGCGCTCGCCCGACCGACCGGATCATTCGCTGCGCTCACGACCCGTTCCCCTCGTCGGTGTCGGCCTCGTCGGTCTCGCCGACGAGACGGACGTAGGCGGCCAATCTCGGATCGTGACGCTTGTGCAGCCATCGCCGGTACCCGTCGGCGGTGCCCATCCCGTCGGGATCGCAGTACCGGCAGGCTATGAACGGTCGGAACACCGGCGGCTCGGGCCGCGGCGGGAACATCCCGCCCTCGATGCCGTCGGCGATGACGGCCAGGGCCTCGGTGAACACGGCCCACACGTCGTCGGTGACGACGAAGCCGGGCGGCTCCTTGCTGGTCCGCCGCTCGACGAGGGCGTATTCGGCCCGGATCCCGAGAGGCGATGTGCGATAGGCCGTGGCGGCCGCCGCGGCGTAGGCCCCCAGTTGGTAGAGCCGCCCCTTGCCCAGCGGGTCCTGCGGGCCGACCTTCGCAAACCTCGTCCCCGCGCCCGTCTTGTGGTCGGTGACCACCAACGTCCCGTCGCCGCGACGCTCGACACGGTCGATGGCACCCCGGAAGAGGATCTGCCTGCCGTCGGGGAGTGTGACGGGTGCGGCCGGCCAGGCCGCCCCTGCGGTGCCGAACTGCGTCTCGGAGCCGACGAGTTCGCGTCCCTCCGCCGCCCGGCGCCCGTCGTCCTCGTCGAGCCAACCGTCGAGCATCACGTGTAAACGGCGCAGGTCGTCGCGCCACAGCGTGGGGTGCCCGACCAACCCGGTCTTGGCAGCGGTGTCGGCCGCCTCGTCGAGCGCCCGATGCGCACTGCGGCGGTGTTCGTCGCTCCACGGGCGGCCGCTCGGCCAAGCCGTCTCGGCTGCGAGGACGTCGGTGAGGAAGCCGTCGAGGGTGGCGTGCACCAGCGAGCCGCGCTCGCGTGGGCTGATCACGAGATCGTCGATGTCGGTGTCGTCGGCGTCGACATGCAGGATGTGGCGCATGAAGTAGGCATGGGGACAACTCGCCCACCGCTCGAGCCGCGTCGGGGCGACCGGGGTGTCGGCGCCGAATGGCGATGGGATCGACATACCCGACAGGTCACCGTCGAAGGGGGTGAGCAGCGGTGATTGGCGTGAGCGCACGAGGTGGAGCCCCCCGGCGAGCGCCCGATCGGCGCGGGTGATCGGGTGGTCGTCGAAGCGGCCGCCCGCCCGCACGTGGCGCAGCAGCGCCCTGCTCGAGTACTCCTGGTCGTGCAGGGGGAACTCGGTCGAAGCGAGGGCCTCGACGTGGGAGGCGAGGTGGACATGGTGGACGTCGGCCCGGGCGTGGAGGTCGCCGATCCACCGCGACGGCGAGCGCACCGCCGAGCGGCGCAGATCGCCGCGGGCAACCCCGATGAGGACGTGAGGGGCGCCGGCGACCGTGGCCAGCAGGGCGCGCCGCTGGTCGCCGACGGTCAACTCGCCGGGCGTCGGCGGTATCCCCGCCCGGCGGCGGTCGGACTCGGCGAGCAGCGGGTCGGGCTGGGGTCGGGCCGGGAACGCTCCCTCGATCGCCCCGAGCACGACGACCACGTCGCTGTCCAAGGCGATCCCACTCGACAGCGGGCCGACGAGCACCCCGTGGCCGATGCGGCCGCGCCGGATCGGGCGGCTGTCGAGCTCGGCGGTCAGGGCGTCGCGGAACCCCTCGCGGTCGACCGGGCCGAGGAACTCGTCGAGCCCGCGTAGACGGTCGACGGCGGCCTCGAGGGCTTCGAAGGCGCGCTGCTCGTCGACCGGCAGACGCCGCCGGGGGCCTTCGCCCCCCAGCAGCCGCCGGGCGAGCTCGTGGCTCCACTCGACCCACGCCGTCCACGGACGGCGCTCGGCGGGATCGCCGAGGAGGTCGCCCAGGCCGAGTACGAAGGATCGCAACGCCAACGCCTGCGCGCCGCGCCGGCTCACCCTGGGGCCCGCGAACCCTTCGTCGTCGGGGTTGTCGGGATCGGGAGGCCGGCTGGTTCGTGTGGCGTACCGCTCGAGAGCCTCGTCCCAGTCGGCACCGAGTCGGACGCCGGCCTCGCGGGCGACCCGCTCCCAGGCGGCGGTGGGCACGGGGCGCCGGTCGGTGTCGAGTACCGAGGCGCCGGCAAGCAGCTCGAAGACGTCGGCACGCCGCCAGCCGGACCGGTCGAGGTCGATCGCCCGGAGCAGGGTGCGCGGAGCGATGCGCTCGGTCAGCCGACCCGGGCTCGTACCGTTCCAGGGGATGCCGGCGGTGTCGAGCTGCTCGCCGATGATGCGGAGGTACGGATCCGCCGCCGTCCAAAGCACCGCCATCCGATCGAAGGGGACACCGGCCCGGGCCGCGTCGAGCAGTCGGCGGCACACGGCGCGCACCTCGTCGTCGGCGTCGGTGGCGCTGAGCACGTCGACGTGGGTGCGCGTCACCGGCCGGTCGGCCCCGACGCCCGGCTCCTCGGGGTCGTCGTCGGCTCGCGGTGCGGTGGCGGCGGTCTGGGTGGCGGGGCGCCGAGCAGGCGATCGATCAGGTCGTCGGCGGCCAGATCGGCCGTGGCGTCGTCGGCCCGGCCGACGACGACGTGAACCTCGGCATGGCGGGCGACGACCGAGAGCAACGACACGGCGGGTGCCGACAGCCGTTGGGGCAGCATGACGATGATGGTGCCGAACGCCGAGAGGGTGGCGGGCGAGCACCGGGTGGCAGCGGCCGCCAGCAGGTCGCTCTCGTCGTGCCAGCGCTCGCCGAGCAGTTGATGAGCGGCGCGGTGGACGGCGACGACGTTGCGGACCAGCGGGGAGCCGGCCCGGGCGAGGCGGTCGACGGCCGCGGGGTCGAGCTCGCGCAGCTCGTGGTGGACGCGGATGAGGGCGTCGATGGTGGCTTGGTGAGGACCGGCCGAGCGCAGCGGGCCCGCAGTCCGCCCGACGGCGACGGTCAGCGCCGCACCGACGATCGGTGTGGTGACGGGCCGTCGGCCGGCTGCGGCCAGCGAACCCCCGACGAGCAGATCGCCCAGCCGGTAGATCGTCAGGAAGGTCACCCCGGCGATCCCGCCCCGCCGACCGAGGGCACGGCGGAACATCACCCCGGCCGTGTTGGTCGGCACGACCACCGTCACGGGGGCCAGGCGGTCGGCCTGCTGCGCGTCGCCGACGGCACGCTGCAGCGCCCGGAACGCGGGCGGCCCGAAACCGACCTGCCGGACCGTCAACGCCATGGGCCGATCGTACGGAATCGGTGTGTCATCGGCGCGTCCGGCCGCACCGTCGGGGCCGGACGGTCGTGGGCGCCGACCGGTCGGGGCTGGTCCGGCGGCCGACCCGCGCCGACAGTGGCGGCGGGGTGGCGAGGTTGTCAGACCGCCGCGGCGAGCGCCCTGAGCTCGGCGACGGCGTGGCCCAGGCCCTGGGGGTCGCGGTACAGCGACGAACCGGCAACGAAGACGTTGACGCCGTGGCGCGCCGCCCCGGCGATGGTGGCCGGCCCGACTCCGCCGTCGATCTCGAGGTCGACGGCGTCGTCGAGACCGGCAGCGCTGATCATCGAACGGATCTCGGCCATCTTGGGCTCCATCGTGGCGATGTACCTCTGGCCGCCGAAGCCGGGGTTGACGGTCATCACGAGCACCAGGTCGACCAGGTCGAGCACGTGGGCCACGGCGGACGCCGGGGTGGCCGGGTTGACGGCCACCGCGGCCCGGGCGCCGAGCTCGCCGATCGCCCCGAGGGTGCGGTGGAGGTGGGGACACGCCTCGACGTGCACGATCAGGCGCTCGCAGCCCGCCTCGACGTAGCGGGCGGCCATCACATCGGGCGTGAGGACCATCAGGTGGGCCTCGAACGGCAGGGAGGTGTGCCGCCGGGCTGCGGCGATCACGTCGGGGCCCATGGTGAGGTTGGGCACGAACTGGCCGTCCATCACATCCCACTGGATCCGGTCGCAGCCGGCGGCCTCGAGCGCGGCGACCTCCTCGCCGAGGCGGGCGAAGTCGGCGGGAAGCACCGAGGGTGCGATCTGGATCGGGCGCATCGGCTCCGACCGTAGCGGCGGGAACCCCCGGCGCCGCAGATCCTCCCGGCTCGTCGTCGGCTCAGAGGCCCCGACGGGTGAAGCACGATGTCATCGAAGTGCGAGCGGGCGTGGCACGGTGAGGGAGTGAAGCCGAACGTGTTGTTCATCACCCTTGATCAGTTCCGGGGCGACAGCCTCTCGTGTGCCGGTCATCCCGTCGTGCGCACGCCGAACCTGGATCGGCTTGCTGCGGGCGGGGTGCGCTTCGCCCGGCACTACAGCCAGACCGCCCCGTGCGCCCCCGGGCGGGCCAGCCTGTACACGGGTATGTATCAGATGAACCACCGGGTGGTGGCCAACGGCACGCCGCTCGACGCCCGCTTCGACAACGTCGCCCACCTGGCGCGCCGGGCAGGCTACGACCCGACCCTGTTCGGCTACACCGACTCCGGTCTCGACCCCCGCGACGCGGCCGGCGACGACGACCTGCGGCTGTCGACCTACGAGGGCCTGCTCCCCGGCTTCACCCATGCGCTGCCGCTGCCCGAGTCGGCCGACGCCTGGGTGGCCTGGCTGGGCACGCTCGGCTACGACGTGTCGGGTGGTGCGCTCGAACTGCTCGCCCGCGAACACGAACGCCCGGTGGAGCACGGCATCTCGGCCTTCCAGACCGACCGGCTGATCGAGTGGATCGCCGGCCGGGACGGCCCATGGTTCGCCCATTCCAGCTACCTGCGGCCTCATCCGCCCTACTCGGCCGCCGGTGCCTTCGCCACGATGTACGACCCCGAGGGGTTGCCCGCTCCCGTCCCGCCCGCCGATCCGGATGCCCGCCATCCGTTCCACGACCTGCTCCTGCGCATCGGTGCGTCCGCCGCGCCGACCGATCCGGCCGCCCTGAACCGCCTGCGTGCCCAGTACTTCGGGATGATCAGCGAGGTCGACGCCCAACTCGGGCGACTGTGGGACGCCCTCGAGGCCTCCGGTCGGTGGAATGACACGCTCGTCGTGCTCACCTCGGACCACGGTGAACAGCTCGGTGACCAGGGCCTGAAGGGCAAGCTGGGCTTCTTCGAACCGAGCTTCCACATCCCCGCGATCGTCCGCGACCCCTCGCGACCCACGGCCCACGGTCGGGTGGTCGGCTCCTTCACGGAGAACGTCGACGTCCTGCCGACGATTGCCGAGCTGATCGGCGAGGAGGTGCCCGCACAGTGCGACGGCCGCTCGCTCGTCGCCTTCCTCGACGGCGCGCAACCCGACGGCTGGCGGGACGCCGCCCACTACGAGTTCGACTGGCGTGACGCCTTCATCCGTCTCGGCGTCGGCGACTCCTCGCTTGAGAGCCGTCACCTGGTCGTGCTGCGCTCCGAGGACGCGGCGTACGTGCAGTTCGGTGACGGTTCGTGGCGCTGCTTCGACCTCGCCGCCGATCCGACGTGGCGCACGGAGATCACCGATCCGGCGCTCGTCCTGCCGCTGGCCCAGCAGATGCTCGTCTGGCGGTCGCGCCACGCCGAACGCACGATGACCGGGATGCTGCTGGTCGACGGGGGGATCGGACGGCGACCGCCGGCCCGCTCCTTCGGGACGTGAAGCGGGGCGAACCGCGCCGGCGGTCGTACCCTGACGCCCCGATGGAGTGCGTCGTTCGGGTCGATCGGGTCGCCGCCGGCGGTGACGGCATCGGCCGGCATGCCGACGGCCGCATCGCCTTCGTCCGCGGCGGCCTCCCCTCGGAGCTGGTCCGTGTCCAGGTCGACGAACAGCGCCGGGACTTCGTGAAGGTGTCGGTGGTCGAGGTGCTGGAGCCATCGCCGGCCCGCCGTACCCCGCCGTGCCCGCAGGTCGCCCTCGGTTGCGGGGGCTGCGGTTGGCAGCACATCGACCCGGCGGCCCAGCTCGGGCTGAAGCGCGACATCGTGGTCGACGCCCTGCGCCGCCTCGGCGGGGTGGCCGACCCCGCGGTGCGCACCGCCGCACCGCTGGCCGACCCCGAAGTGCGCAGTGCCGCACCGCTGGCCGATGCCGGTCTGCGCACGACCGTGCGGTTGGCGGTCGACGGCTCGGGGGCCGTGGGGTTCCGGGCGGCCCGGAGCCACCGCACGGTGGTCACCGATCGCTGCCTCGTCGCCCACCCGCTGATCGAGGCGATGCTCGGCGGGTTGCGCGCCCCGGGCGCCGAGGAACTGACGCTGCGTGTCGGCGCCCGCACCGGCGAACGTGCCGCCTGGTGGACACCGCTCGCCGACGTTCCCCGCCCGCTCGGCCTGGCGCCCGACGTGGTCACCGGCCCGACGGCGGCGATCTCCGAGGTGGTCCACGGCGTGCGGTTGCGGGTCTCGGCCGGTTCGTTCTTCCAGTCGTCGCCCGAGGCCGCCGAAGCGTTGTGCGACGAGGTCGCCTCGGCGGCCGGCGAGCTGCTCGGCGCCGGCGCTGGTCCGGTGATCGACGCCTACGGCGGTATCGGGCTGTTCAGCGCCGTGATCGTCCCGAGCGACCGGTCGGCGGTCGTCGTCGAGTCGTCGGCCTCGTCGGCCGCCGACGCCCGCCACCACCTCGCCGGGCGCCGGGTGACCGTCGACAACGTGCGCGTGGAGCACTGGGCCGGGCTCCCCGCCGATCTGGTGATCGCCGACCCGGCCCGGTCCGGCCTGGGGGCCGCTGCGGCCGGACGCCTCACCCGGGGCAGCGGATGCCTGCGTCTCGTGCTGGTCAGCTGTGACGCGGCGTCGGCCGGGCGCGACTCCCGGCTGCTCGCCGGTCTCGGGTACCGGCATGCCGGGTCGGTCGTGCTCGACCCCTTCCCCCACACCCCGCATGTCGAGATCGTCAGCAGGTTCGACCGTGGGACGTGATCCAGATCGCTCCCGGCCTCGTACCTCTGATGTGCGAGAGAACTACACGGCACACTCCGACGCCGCGCTGGTGATCGCCATCGCCCGCTATCGCCAGGGAGCACTGGCCGAGGCCTACCGTCGCCACGCGGGGGCGGTCTTCGGTCTGGCCAAGCGGCTGCTCGGGCAGCAGTCGCTCGCCGAAGAGGTCGTGCAGGAGGTGTTCCTCCGCCTCTGGAACCAGTCCGAGCGGTTCGACCCGGAACGAGGGACCCTGCGCAGCTTCCTGCTGGCCCACGCCCACGGGCGGGCCGTCGACCTGCTGCGCTCCGACGCCGCCCGCCGTCGGCGCGAGGACCGGGACCATCGCCAGGCGGCCACCAGCGGATACGACATCGACCACGAGGTGTGGGATCTGACGGTGTCGGAACATGTGCGCCGGGCCGTCGATCTGCTGCCCGACGGCGAGCGCCGGGCGATCGAGCTGGCCTACTTCGGCGGCAAGACGTATCGAGAGGTGGCCACCGACCTGGGTGAGCCGGAAGGAACGATCAAGGGGCGCATCCGCGCCGGGCTCAAGCGGCTGCGAGTCGAGCTGGTCGACGCCGGCATCGAGATGGGTGGTGGAGCGTGAGCGCCAATCGCGGCGACATCGAGGAGGCACTCGGCGCGTACGCGCTCGACGCCGTCGACGCCGACGAGCGGATGGAGATCGAGCGGTACCTCGCATCCAACCCGCGGGCGCGCGACGAGGTCCGTCAGCACCAGGAGGTCGCCACGATGCTGGCCTTCTCGGGCGACACGGCGCCTCCCGACCTGTGGGAGCGCATCGCCGACCAACTCGACGAGCGGGCGCCCACCCCCGGTCCGGAGCTGGCCCGGGTCCTGCCGATGAGCGGCCGGCGTCGGTGGACGGAGCGGCTCGGCCCGCTGGCGGCGGCGGCGGCCGTCGCTGCCGCCGTCACGCTCGGGGTGGTCGCCGTGGGCAACCGCGGGTCCGACCGCACGTCGATCGAGCAGGCGGCCGACCAGGCCCGTGACGATCGCGACACGCGGGTGATCCCGCTGGCCGGGGCCGACGGATCGGTCGGCGGTGAGGTGCTCGTCGACGCCGACGGGCACGGCTACCTGATCGGCAACGACCTCCCCGAGGTCCCCAGTGACCGCACCTATCAGCTGTGGGGGGTCGTCAGCGACGAAGTGATCTCCCTCGGGGTCTTCGGGAACCATCCGGAGACGGAGCCGTTCACCGTCGAGGGCGACCTCACCCAACTCGTGCTCACCGTCGAGGAGCGCGGCGGCGTCGCCGTGTCCGAGCAGCCCGCCGCCTACTCCGGGGTGGTGCAGTAGCGCCGAGCTGCCGACAGGCGGCCGGGCCAGGTCATGGTGGGCCAGGTCATGGTGAGATGGTCGTGGTCGTCACCGGCGGAGCGAAGGCGTCCCATACGGTCTGGTCGTCGTATCCGAGGGCCCAGAACGACACGCCGGCCCAGCCGGCATCGCCGGCGATCCGCGACCGGGCGAGGGCGCCGGCGGCGTCGACGTACCAGGCCTCGCGGGTCTGCGAGCAGGTGGACGAGGCGTCCGGGGGCGGGATGGCGTAGCGGAACGTCCACTCGCCGTTGACGGCGTCGAACGCCGGAACCGCGGTGCGGCGGGCGAGCAGGTCGGCCAGGTCGCGGATCCTGATCGTCGAACGGCCGATGTCGTCGGCCGTGCACCCCGACGAGGCGACCGCCCACGTGTAGCCGTAGAGCGGCACGCCGAGCACCAGCTTGTCGGTGTCCCCGGCCGCCCGGGTGACGCCTTCGACGACCCTGGCGACCCAGGCCAGCGGGGCGACGGGCCCTGCGGTCGACGTCGAGTAGTCGTAGGCCATCACCCGGATCCGATCGACGACCCGGGCCAAGGCGCCGTAGTCGTAGACCCAGTAACCGCTGTCCGGGGTCCGGCGGTCGTCGTAGACCGGTGGGATCGACACGGTCAGCGTCCGCCCGGCGGCGTGCAACCGTGCGGCCAGCTCGGTGACGAAGGCAACCCAGGCCGGGCGGGTGGTCGGCCAACTGCCCCGGTCGTCGGCGAAGGCGAACTGTTCGTAGTCGAGGTCGACGCCCGCATAGCGGCCCTCGTCGGCGAAGCGGAGGATCGTTTCGATGTGGGCCGTGCGCAGGTCCGGGTCGGCCAGAAGAGATGCCATGGAGCCCGCCTCGGTGGCATCGAACAACGAGGGGACGACGGGCAGCCCGGCCCGGCGGGCCGCCGCCAGGAAATCCTTCGCCCGCTCCTCGTCGAGGTTCGGGTCGGCGGTGATCGTCGTCGGCCCGGTGACCGAGAACCAGAACGGGGACACCTCGCGCAGCAGCGGGGCGCGGACCGCAAGGTCGGTCAGCGACTCCTCCAGGGCCCAGTAGGGCGCCCACCCCTCGATCGGCAGCACCCGCGAACGATCCGGCGGCGGCCCGGGGCGGGTCGCCTCGACCACCAGGGCGACCGCGGTGACGGCGACGATCGCCGCCGAGACGGCGACCACGAGACGCCGCCGCCGGTACACCGCGCCCGATCCGTCGTCGGGAGTCCGGCGCTCCCGGTCGTCCGGCGGGCGTTCCGCCCGCCGGTGCGCGGCTCGGCGCGCCGGGCCGGGGGACGACTCGACCGACACTGCGGGCAGGCTAGCGAGGTGGGCCGCGCCTGCATGTCACCGCCGGCTGGAGGTGGTCGACCGTCAACATCCTGAAGTGAGCAGCCCGGTTCAGTCTGCGGCGCAGTGCCCGCCCGGTGGCGGCACGTCGAGGGCCGGGTTCCGGTCGAAGAACCCCACCGGGCGGAGGTGGAAGCCCACCTTGACCACGGGCATCACCGGCCAGTCCTCGAGGCGGGGGAAGTGGTGGGCGCCGAAGACGTACCAGACGACGACATCGGCGCCGGCCAGTGGGCGGTCCGCCGCCGCCCAGGCGGCCAGGCCCTCGCCGGGGGCGGACTGGTTCGGGTACTCCCCGGCGGGGTAGCGCTCGTCGCGGTCGTACGGGGTGATCCAGAGGTGGTGGTCGAGCATCCGCGCCCGGGCGCGCACGGCCGAGTCGGGTCGAGCCATCGGTCGGACGTTCTCGCCGGGGACCAGTTCGTAGCCGACGGGCTCGCCGATCCGGTTCGGACGTCGTGGGTTGACGACGCGGAACCGGCGGGCCGTGTCCGGGCAGACGTGTGTTGTGGCCTGTGATTCGCGCTCGAACAGGGTGGCCACCTCGCGGAAGGCCGTGCCGTCGGGATTGCCCGGCCCCCACGGATCGGCGGCGTACTCCACCTGGTAGGCGGCGTTGTCGACGCCGTCGATGTCGAGGTCGAGGCGGGCGCAGAAGAAGTGCTGGTGGGCACTGGTCACGACACCTTCGCTGATCGGCAGCGAGTGCGGCGAACGTTCCGAAGTGGTCACCCCGGCGGTGTGGACGATGCCGGTGAGCTTGGCCTCGAACTGCCACGAGCCGTCCTGGTGGAAGTACCAGAAGTAGCCGTACTCGTAGTTGCCGACGGTCGTGAACGTCGAGATCACCAGCCGGCGGGAGCGCGCCCGGTCGACCCGTCCCGAGAAGTGCGTGTGCTTCCAGAGGATGTTGTCGTCCTCCTCGTGGATGCAGATCGCCTGCGGGATCACCTCGGCCCGCCCGTCGAGCGCGTTGGAGACGACGTCGAGGTAGCGGATCTCGCCGAGGCAGTCGCAGCCCAGGGAAAGCGAGTTGACCAGCGGGCCCATCCCGTACTCGCCGGTGTCGAAGACGTTCTTGAAGTGCACCGTCGGGTTGGGGTCGCCGTAGGGGATGACCAGCTCGGCGATCGACGCCCGATGGCAGATCTGGCGGCGCTCGCCCCGGTCGCGGTAGGCGATGTCGTGGAGCACGAGACCCTCCCGCGGATGGAATCCGACGATCATCTCCCAGCGCTGCCAGCTCAGGCGCCGGTCGTCGTCGATCGAGAAGCTCGGCCCATCGGGCTGGGTGATCGTCAGCGGTTTGAGGTCGTCGCGCCACGGGTCCCCGCCACCGTCGTGGTACGGCCAGGCCCGCGACGGCGGCGGCGTGCCCGGGGCGTGGTCGTCGAGGCGGACGACCGTCATCGCGTGGAGATCGACGACGGCGACGAGGCCGGCGAGCGGGCGGGCGTACTGGTTGTCGGCCTCGCCGTCGGCGACCAGCCAGGCGATCGCCCGTACCAGGCGCCTGCCCCGCTCCTCGAAGGAGCCGGCCGACCAGGCCTCGACGTGGACCGTCGCCGGGTCGTGGATCCCGCGCCGGCGCAGTGCCTCGACGTAGCCCGCGTCGGCGCGCACGACCTCGCCGGCCAGCTGGAACTCCTCGACGTGGACGGCGGGCTGGACGTCGGCGGGAAGCACGCGGTGGCCGACGAGCCGCCCTTCGTCGAGGGACACGGTCGCCTCCATCCCCCGGGCGGCGTCGCAGTCGACGAGGACGACGAAGGCTTCACGGGCCGGGCGGGGACCTGCCGCGTCGCGCCAGGCGAGGTAGTCGGCCTTGGACGGTTCGCGCGTCTCGACCGAGGTGAACCGCAGACGGGACCCGAGCCCGGGGATCCGCCGGACGATGCCGACCGCCGTCGTCAGTTCCTCCGCCGACAGCGGGTTGAGCGGGTGCGGGATCAGGCCTGGCCCCCTCGCTTGATGTACTCCTCACGCGCCTCGCGGTGCCCCTTGGCGCCCGAACCGACCATCCCGCCCGTACGCACCTCGTGGACGACGTTCTCCAACCGCTCGAGCAGCGCGTAGATGTCGTCCTCGGGCCGGGCCTCGCCGACACGCTGCACGGCTTCGAGAACCTTGCCGTAGTTCTTGCGGAACTGCTCGTACTCCTGGTGCAGTTCCTCGCGTGCGGCTTCGAGCTCGTCCTTTGCCATACGCGCACGGTAGCGCTCCGGCTGCCCGCCTGTCGCTGCGAGCCTGTGAGGCTTTACAGTTCGTACACCCCGCGTCCGCTGCGGGGCCGGACGGTCGACGGCGATCGTCCGGCGAGATCTGAGGATGGGGAACGACGATGGCGTTGGCCGAACGATTGAGCCGTCTCGGGACCGAAACAGCGTTCGCCGTGTCGCTCGCCGCGGCCGAGTGGGCTGCCCGGGGCAACCGGGTGTACCCGTTCCACCTCGGTGATCTCGATCTGGCCACGCCGGCCAACGTCGTGCAGGCGATGGACGAGGCGATCGCCAAGGGCAAGACCGGGTACTGCCCGGCCGCCGGGATCCCCGAGTTGCGCGCCGCCCTCGCCGACGACGTCGGGGCCCGCCGTGGTCTGGCCTACGAGCCGGCCAACGTCGTCGTGCAGCCCGGGGGCAAGCCGGTGATCACCAAGTTCATCCAGGCGGTGATGAACCCCGGCGACGCGGTGCTCTATCCCAATCCCGGCTATCCGATCTACGAGAGCCAGATCGAGTACTTCGGCGGGGTGGCCGAGCCGTACGGCTACGTGCCCACCGACTCGGGTTTCGCCATCGACCTCGACCGGATCCGCTCCTCGATCACCCCGCGGACCCGGGCGATCATCTACAACGACCTGCAGAATCCGATCGGGGCCGAGTCGACGGCGGCCGAGCGGGAGGCGATCGCCGAGTTGGCCCAGGCCCACGACCTGTGGGTGCTCTCCGACGAGGCCTACTTCGAGATGCGCTACTCGGGCACGTCGGCGTCGATCGCCTCCCTGCCCGGGATGCAGGAGCGCACCGTGATCCTCTACACGTTCTCCAAGAAGTTCGCGATGACCGGCTGGCGTCTCGGTGCCGCGGTGGGGCCCCGCGAGATCGCCGAGATGATCGCCAAGCTCAACACCAACGACGAGTCGTGCACCGCGCACTTCGTCCAGCACGCCGGGGTCGCCGCGCTCCTCGGCGATCAGACGCAGTGCCGGGCGATGCTCGACGTGCTGCGCGAACGGCGTGACACGGCCGTCGAGGCCATCGCCACAGTGCCCGGGATGTCGGTGAGTCGGCCAGAGGCGACCTTCTACCTCTTCCCCGACGTGACCGATTCGATGGCGCGTGTCGGGATCGACGACGTCGCCCGGTTCGCCGAGGCCGCGCTCCACGAGACCGGGGTGTCGTTCTGCACCCGGCGGCACTTCGGACGCCCCCAGCCTGGCGAGCGGCGCGACTACATCCGCTTCGCCTACTCCGGGATCCCGGCCGACGACATCCGCGCCGGCCTGGACCGGCTGCGCGACTGGGTCGAGGCGCACTGATGGCCCGCGTCGTCGTCACCGGCCGGATCCCCGACCCGGGCCTGGAGATGCTGGGCACGGCTGGCCACGACGTGTGGGCCTGGGGGTCGACCACGCCGATCTCGCGGGCCGACCTGCTGGTCGCCGTGGCCGGTGCCGAGGCGATCGTCACGCTGCTCACCGAGCGGGTTGACGCCGAACTGCTCGCCGCGGCCGGGCCGCAGCTGCGGGCCGTCTGCAACGTTGCCGTCGGCTACAACAACATCGACGTCGCCGCGTGCCGTGACCACGGCGTGGTCGCCACCAACACGCCCGGCGTGCTCACCGAGGCGACGGCCGACATCGCCATGGGGCTGATCCTGATGGTCACCCGGCGGCTGGCCGAGGGCGAGCGGGTGATCCGAGCGGGCGAGTCGTGGCAGTGGGGCATGTTCTACAAGCTGGGCACGGGCATCCAGGGCCGCCGGCTGGGGATCGTCGGGATGGGCCAGATCGGCGCCGCGCTCGCCCGCCGGGCCAGGGCGTTCGGGATGACGATCGCCTACTCGAACCGCGCCGCCGCCGATCCCGAACTGGCCGCCGAGCTCGGCGCCGTCCGCCTCGACCTGGCCGAGATGCTCGCCACCAGCGACATCGTCTCGCTCCACTGCCCGTACTCGGCGGCGACGCACCACCTCATCGGGGCCGCGGAACTCGCCGCGATGAAGCCGTCGGCGTTCCTGATCAACACCGCGCGCGGCCCGGTCATCGACGAAGCGGCTCTCGTGGCCGCTCTGGCGGGTGGGCAGATCGCCGGCGCCGGCCTCGATGTCTTCGAGCAGGAGCCGGTCGTACACCCCGGCCTGCTCCCGCTCGACAACGTCGTGCTCATCCCACATCTCGGGTCGGCGACCATCGAGACCCGCACGGCGATGGCCACCCTCGCCGCGACCAACGCCATCGCCGTTCTGCGTGGCGACTCGGCTCCCAACCCCATCACCTGAACTTCCCTTGCCCGCCTGCCAGGACCCATTCCGCACGGCACGCTACGGTGCGTAGCGAAATGCGGGCACTCGTCCTCTTCCACGTCGACGACCGATCGATCCTCGGGATGGAGGCGGTCAACGCCGTGACCTCGACCCTGGAGCGCGCCGGCCACGAGATCGACGTCGTCGACCTTGCCGGATCCGGCTTCGATCCGGTGATGACGGCGGACGAGCGGCGCGCCTACCACACCGACGAGCCGATCACCGATGCCCGCACCCGCACGTATGCCGATCTCGTGGGCCGGGCCGGGTTGATCGTGTTCATCTACCACAGTCGCCTGACCACGGTCCCGGCGGCGATCAAGGGCTGGCTCGAGAAGGTGCTCGTGCCCGGCGTGGCGTTCCGGTTCGACGAGCGCGGCAAGGTGCGCCCGGCCCTCGGCCAGGTGCAGCGCATCATCGGGGTCGTTACGTACGACGACGGCTGGTTCGCCGTCAAGCGGCGGCGCGACGCCGGCCGCCGAACGATCACCCGCGCCCTGCGGTTGAACACCGGTTGGCGGACGCGCACGCAGTGGATCGGCCTCTACCGGGCGGCCGGCGCCTCCGCCGAGCAGCGGGCCGCGTTCCTCGCCCGCATCGATCACCAGTTGGAGCGGTCGTGAGCGTAGCGAACGACGGTGGCCGAGCGACCGCAAGGGAGCCGGACGCCGATGGGGTTCGGGGGCGCAGCCCCCGAGGGAATGCGGTCGTGAACAGCCGAGCGGTGGTGGTCTACGCCCACCCGTGCCACGACAGCTTCGTGGCCGCGATGCGCACCGCCACCGTGGACGGACTCACCCGGGCCGGGCACGAGGTCACCGTGCTCGACCTCCACCGCGACGGGCTCGATGTGCGCGGGCCGCTGCCCGAGAGCCACCTCGACGCCCTCGCCGCGGCCGACCTGCTCGTGATCGTCTACCCCACCTGGTGGGGCGGGCAGCCGGCGATCCTCACCGGTTGGCTGGGGCTCGTCGCCGACGTGTCGCCGCCGGCGGCACCCCGGACCCGCCGTGTCGTGGCGGTGACCTGCCACGGGTCGTCGAAGTGGATGAACCGGCTCGCCGGACGTCCCGGCGTCCACGTGTTGCGCCGATTCGCCGCCCTGGCCTGCGGGCCCGGGGCGCGCCGCGACTTCCTCGGCCTCTACCGGATGGACACCGCCGGGGCCGGCGCGCGCACGGCGTTCCTCGATCGCCTCACCGAGCGGCTCTCAGCGGCGCGCTGACAACGCGGCGGCGATCCGGGCCGCCACGGCGGCGTTGTGCTCGGCGAGGGCCAGGTTCGCCGGAACGCTGCGCCCCTCGGTCGCCCGGGCGATGCCCGACAACACGAACGGCGTCACGCCGGGCCCGCTGACGCCCGCCGCCTGCGCCGCTCCGAGCGCGGCGTCGAGCGCGGCCGCCAGCTCGTCGGCGGGCAGCTCGGCCGTTTCCGGGATGGGCACCGTGAGCAGCACGCCGCTGTCGGGTCGGGACCGGTTGGCCAGGACCGCGGCGACCTCGTCGGCCGACTCGACACGGTGGGGTACGGGCAGCCCGCTCGAACGTGCGTAGAACGCCGGGAACCAGTCGTGGCGCCAGCCGAGCACCGGAACGCCGACGGTCTCGAGGTACTCGAGCGTGCGGGCCAGGTCGAGGAAGATCTTCGCCCCGGCGCAGACGGTCACCACCGGATGGCGGGCCAACGCGTCGAGATCGGCCGAGACGTCGCCGGTGGTCTCCGCCCCGCGGTGCACCCCGCCGATGCCCCCCGTGGCGAACACCTCGACGCCGACGGCATGCGACAGGGCGACGGCCGCCGAGACGGTCGTCGCCCCGAACTCCCACCGCTGGGCGATCGCCACGGCGAGGTCGCGTTCGGCCAGTTTGCGGGCGGGCCCGAGGATTCGCCCGTGCTCGGCGGGTTCGAGGCCGACGCGGGCGACACCGTCGAGCACGGCGGTCACCCCCGGTACGGCGCCGCCGTCGCGTACCGCGGCGAGGCACCGGTCGAGCGCCTCGGCGTTCGCCGGCGACGGCAGGCCGAGATGGGAGAAGATCGTCGATTCGAGGGTGACGACGGGGCGGCCGTCGCGCAGCGCGTCGGCGACCTCGGGGTGACTGACGACCTGGAGCACCCATCGAGCTTGCCACGGTCCGCAGGCCGCCAGGGCTTCGACCAGGTTCTCCGGGGCGCTCACCACCCGGTGCCATCGAGACTCTCTCTGTCAGGACCTGCCGGTGAGGGCGGCGGCCACGGAGCCGAAACCGGCCAGCGTCTCGGCCGAGAGGTCCTCGGGGAGGGCCTGCGGGTAGCTCGAGAAGCGGGCGATGACGGTGCGGCTGGGCCGGTCGATCCAGCAGTACTGTCCGAAGATGCCGAGGCCGCTGTACACCTCGCCGCGGCGCAGCACCCAGAACGCGTTGCGGTACATCGACCAGTCGCGCCCTTCGACGTGGGCTGAGCCGGCGCGGAACGCCCGCTCGGCACCGTCCGTGCCCAGGCGGGTGTCGTCGACCCAGGCGGCGGGGACGACCTGCCGCCCGGCCGCGCTGCCGGTCGCCGGCGTAGGCCAGTCCGAGCCGGGCGAGGTCGCGCACGGTGCAGCTCATCCCGCCCTCGACCACCGGATGGCCGAGCGGGTCGAGCATGATGTCGGCGTCGTGCTCTTGACCGAGACCCGCCCACAGGTCACGGGACAGCACATCGGGGTAGCGCTCGTCGTTGACCAGTTCGACGATGCGGGCGGCGACGTTGGTCAACGGGGAGCGGTACTCGAATCGTTGCCCGTGCTCGTACGCCGTGGCGTAGGTGCGGAAGTGGGCCAGCGTGCCGATCGCCGGGCGGGCACCGAGCGGGCGGTAGCCGGCCTGGCGCTCGTACTCGATCAGCGGGGCCGAGCCCTCCGGGTCGTCGTAGAGGTCGTAGTCCTCGACGAAGTCGGTGCCGGCCGTCATGTCGATCACGTGCCGCACGGTGGCGCCCTCCAGACTCGACCCGGCGAACTCGGGGGCGACGTCGCAGACAAGGTCCTCGGCCGAGACCAGCCCACGCCCGACGGAGATGCCCAGAGCAGCTCCGCAGAACGACTTCGACACGCTCATCAGCAGGTGCGGCGTCGTCTCGGTCATCGTGTTGAAGTACCGCTCGAAGACGATCTCGCCGTCGTGGACCACGCACACCGCATCACAGAACGACGAGTCGAGCTGCTCCCCCCAGGTCGTCGCCGAGCCCGTCGTGCCTGCTCACGGGCACCGAATCGAGGGGTTCCGGCCGTCGCGGGAGGCGGTGGACCTCGCCACCCGTGTTGCGGATCAGGGCGGTCGGCACCACCTCACGCACCCGTTGGAAGGTCCAGCGGTTGAACGGTGGTTCGAGCCAGTTGGACAGCGTCGCCTCGCGCGGTGTGAGCACGACCCGAAGCTACCGGGCTCCGACGGGTCGGGCGTCCGACGATCGCCGCCCGAAGGATGTTGCGACGCCCCCCGAGTAGCGTGGCCGGCGTGCCGCCCACCCGTCGCCCGGCTCCGGCCGGCGACGCCTACGCCATCGGGTGCTACGTGGCGTACGGCCTGCTCGGGTGGGCTTCGAGCGGGCTCGGGGCGGCGCTCCCGCAGATGCGCGACGACCTCGGTGGGATCGTCGCCTTCTACCCGCCGCTGCCCGGCGCGGCACTGCTCGTCATCGGCCTGACGGCGTTGTGGTGGGGCGCCGGTACCGGGCGTTCGCACCGGGCGATCGTGGTCGACAACAGCGTCGCCCTGGGTACCGCCGTCGCCGTGATGGCCGTCACCGGCGTGCCGGCGCTCAGCGCTGCCGGCGCCGTCGCCGTGGGGATCGCCTCGGCCGGGCTCATCCGCCTGCTGCCCGCGGCGCTGACATCGCGGTACGCCGACGATCCCGTCCCGGTGATGACCCGCGCCAATGCCTGGTCGAGCCTGGCCAGCATCGCCGCCCCGCTCGCCGTCGGCGCGGCGATCGCCACCGGGCTCGGCTGGCGCGCCGGCCTGGTGGTGATGCCCCTCGTCGGTGCTGGCGCGGTGGTCGTGCTCGTCGGCCGACGTGGCCGCCACGACGACCGGGTGACGGTTGGCGCGGCGGGGGCGGGGGCCACCGGCGCAGCCCGGCGAACCCGGCCCGAGCGCCTCGCCGCCCCGGCCGGCGGGCCGTGGTTCGACGCCTGGCTGATCCTGACGCTTTCGATCGTCGTCGAGTTCGCCTTCGTCTACTTCGCCGCCACGTACCTGCGCGAGGAGGTCGGGATGAGCCGGGCAACCTCGGCCGCCGGCGCCGCCGCCTTCGCCGTCGGCATGGCCGGATTCCGCTTCGTCGCCGGGTCGGTGCCGTGGCTCACCCGCCGCCGGCTCACCGATCATCTGGCCACGGTCGGCGCCGGCTTCACGCTGATGTGGTTGTTCCCGCAGCCCTGGGTGGCCGTCGTCGGCATCACCGTGGCCGGGGCGGGCACGGCCCTGCTCTACCCGATCGGCATCGACCGGCTGATGCGGCGGTTCCCGGGCTCGATCGAGCGGGGCGCCGCCCGAGGTGCGCTCGCCTCGGGGTTCGCCCTGCTCTCCTCACCCCTCCTGCTCGCCGCGCTCCGGGCCCTGTCGGACGTGCGCACCGCCTACCTGAGCGTTCCGGTGCTGCTCGCCGTCATCGCCCTCGTCCACCGGCGCACCGAACGCCGGTCCGTGGTCGGCTGACCCTCCCTGGACCGGGGCTCGGGGTCGCCCGGCCCACCACGTCGGAGGCGCCGCCCCATCGGCCGGGAGAGGACGTTCGACCCTGGTCGCCGCCCTCCCTGGCACATCAGGCTGGTGCCGTGGTCGACATCGTCCGACAGTGGGTGGCGCCGATCGTGGCCGACTGGCGCGAGCACGGCAGCGCCTACGAGGCGGCCCGGTTGCTCACCGCGCCGGCCCGGCGCGGCCTCGTGCGACTCGAGGTGAACGACGCCGGGAACCTGCCGGTGGACGGGCCGGTGATCGTCGTCGCCAACCACCTCTCGTTCTTCGATTCCCCGCTGCTGATGTTCGCGCTGCCCCGGCCGGTGTCGGTGCTCGGCAAGGCCGAGTACACCGATCACCGGCTCACGAAGTGGCTGTTCTGCGGGGCGGGGATGATCCCCATCCGACGCGAGGACCCGGGCGACCTCTCCCGGGCGTTCGCCCAGGTCGGCGAGCTCCTCGGGCGCGGTCAGGTGGTCGGGTTGTTCCCGGAGGGGACGCGTTCACGCGACGGGCTCCTGCATCGCGGCCACTCCGGCGCCGCCCACCTCGCCCTGACCACGGGCGCCCCGATCGTTCCGGTCGGCATCGTCGGGACGGACCGCATCCTGCCCACCGGGGCCCGGCTCGTGCGCCCCTTCCGGCGGGCGACGATCAGCCTCGGCGAGCCGATCGTCGCCGCGGATCTCGGTTTCACCGGGAGCACCCGCGGCGCCCGACGCGGGCTCACCGATCGGCTGATGGTCGAGATCGGCCGACTCTGCCGGCAGGACTACTCCGACGAGTACGCCCCCACCTCACACCCGGAGCGTCCTAGCCCCTGAATCCGACGGTTGTCGGTGGCCACGAGAATCGAATCTGCCCGCTCACGTCCACCGGCGACTGCCCACTGATGGCCAACTCGCCACGGTTCGTGGTCCGTTCCGTGCGGGCAGGGAGCCGTTCGGGCAGTGCTGTATCGCCGGATACGGCTGCATGAGCCGACCGTGGCGCGTGGTCGAGAGTCTTACGTTGCGTCGTATGATTGTCGTATGCCGGTACTCAACTTTCGAACCGACGAACGCTCCGAGCGGGCCCTCGCTGAACTGATGGCCGACGGGTCGAGTGCGTCAGACGCCATTCGCCAAGCACTCGTCGACGCCGTGAGGCTTCGTCGACGCGATCAAATGCGCATCGAATCACTGGCACTGATGAATGACGAGGCCGATCGCGCTCGAGAGCCGCAAGGTGCTTTCGGAGATGGACGAGCTTCGTGCGCGGTGACATCCATCGACTCCGGGCTCCCCGTGGAGCGCAAGGAAGCGAACAACAGGGCAGTCGGTACGCCGTCATCGTGCAGTCGGATGATCTGATGCTGTCGACCGTGCTCGTGGCGCTCACATCCCGGTCTGCATCGCCACGCATCTTTCGTCCGACGATCACGGTCAACGATGAACAGACGCAGGTCTTGATCGAGCAGACGTCGGCCGTCGCGCCAGAACGACTCGGCGAATTCGTTGGACGCGTGACATACGAGGAGCTGGTAGCGCTCAATGATGGACTGCGACTCGTCCTCGAACTCGATTGACATCGGTCGCGGGCGAGGATGGGAGATCTGAAACTTCAGGTGGCCGTGTGTTGCGCGTCGATCTCGCGGACGTCGCGGATGCTCGCCGGATATCTCTCGCCGGACCCGGTGCGCCCGGTTGCTTACCGGATGGGCGGGTCACGCCACCAGCCTCGGTCCGTGCCTGTCGACGTGCTTCGTGTTCCTCGGCACGGCGTTGGCGGCGATCACGCCCATCACGCGATGGCGGCAGCGACGAGTTCCCCGAATCCTTGCCTTCCAACCTGGTCTCCAGATCGACGATCCGAGCCAACAACACCTCGATCCGTTCCGACAGCTCGGCGTTCAACACCTCCAACTCGACGACACGCTCGACCGGACCCACACCCAAACACTACCACTCACCGCGCGATGAGAGCCGTCAATCACGCACGCACCGCGCGATCACACACCACCTGAGTGCTTACGGCAAGACAGAGATGGGCGCCTGATGACGCAGGCTCCTATGAGGTCACGATCGCCAGCAGGTGAGTGCCAGTGCCCTGGGACCAACGGGCCGACGGATCGCTTTCAGGTCAACACCAGCGACAGTCAGTTGAAGGGTCAAACCCGAAGGCCCCAGGACACTGCCCACTCTCTCTGTCAGTTGAGCTACAAACGTGTGGTGTCGCCAGTCGGGCCAGAGCCGTTGTTGGTGTTCGTCGGTGAGCCTGGTGCGGAGCACGATCAACCGGCGGGTCACCTGGTTACGGCCTTTGCCGGTGGTGTCCGCGGATGACACGACCTGGCGCCCGGCCTGTGGCGGTGTAACCGATCTCGTCCCATGCCGTGTCAGGAATCGCCTGGATAGCCGTAGTGATCCCGGGAGTGTTGGTGCGCACCGCCATCGTGTGACGCACATCGAGACGGTTCAACGTGACGCCTTGACTTTCAGCATCGGCCAGCGTATAAGTCAACTTAGGTTCCACCCCGCAGCCTTGGAGTGCCTGATGATTCGATGTGATGGTGTCGACATCGCTCAGTTCCGTTGGGCTGCATTAAGGGGGGGCAACTCGTCAGTCTATCCTCACCTTCGACTCGCGTATCTCGCCGTGCTGATTGCACTCGCAGCATTACTTCCGTTCATCGCCACGCTCAACCCCTCGATCTCTGCTGCAGCCAACACGCCAGGTAACTTGTATTTTCCTTTTACCTTCCCGATCAACGGCTACTTAGTTGGCAAAGTGTCTGCTGGGCACGACGGCTACGACCTCAGGGCACCAACGAACACCGGAACGCCGGTCTACGCGTCTCACGCTGGATATGTTACAGAGGCGAGTAATCAGGGCGGTGGGACGAACTGCAGCACGTCCACGGGATACGGGAAGGTCGTGTATATTGAGCACGGCAACGGCTACGAGACCCGCTACGCCCACCTCGACAACTGGATGGTGAACGAACAAACGTACGTGGCAACCGGACAACTCATCGGGTACATGGGTACGACAGGTCACACGTCATGCACACCTCACGTTCACTTTGAGATCCTGAACAACAACGTGAATCCGAAATGGCTCAACGTCAACAGTCAAATGACGGGGATTCCCGTTGCCACCGTGGCGAACCCGGCGTCCGGTTATTTCACTGCGCAGTCACCGATCGGGTTCAGTGGGACATGGAAGGCTCGTACCAACTATCCGGGTGGTACGACGAAGACGTTCAGTTTTGGCCTGCCGGGCGACATTCCGATGACCGGGGATTGGAACAGCGACGGTTTCGACACCCCTGGAGTCGTCCGGTACAACTGGTCGTCCGGAGCGCTTGATTGGCACCTGAGCAATACCAAACTCACGACCGCCGCATCGGGTTCAACGCTGCCTGTGGGCCAGTTGACCTCGTGGGGTGTCTCCGGGGACACCCCAATCTCAGGCAACTGGGATGGTGTCGGCGGCGACTCGATCGGCGCGGTTCGCCGCCAGAGTGGCAGCCTGACGTGGTTTCTGCCGACAGCAAACCCCTCGCTGTTCAGCTATGGGCTCGCCTCGGACAATCCGCTTGCGGGGAATTGGGACTGCTCGGGTGGCGACACTCCTGGGATCACCAGGTCGTCCCAGACGGGCGTTGGTCCGCCTGGCGACGGCGTGCTCTGGTGGCATCTCGACAATCAGTTCGGCACTGCCATTGATTACACACCCTTTGCCTGGGGATTCACCTATGGAAACCAGCACGATCGGGGGACCAGCGCGCAGTGGGACACGTCCGCTAATTCGGCGTGCTCGCGGCCGACGGTCATTCGGAACGGTGCAGTGGAGTGGCACCTGACCCTCGGTGTCGGGCCGCCCGGCGTTCTCCATTCGATGAGCGCTACGGCCAACGACTTCGGAATTCCGACAGACTGGGACTATGACGTATACGACGATTACATGGTGGTTTCGTGATGAGCGGCTCGCCTCTCAACCGAGTAGCGCACGGCCATCAATCAGGAGGGACTCGAATGCTGCTATCGACATCGCCGTACCACCGTCACCTTGTTCTCGCGTTCTCGTCCATGGCTCTTCTGGCGTGCGGTGCCGGGGTCGCCGGGGAGTCCACCAATCAGGGAGCAACAGCAGCGCCGACCGTGTCGGTGGTCGGAACGAAGCCGCTCAATCTGCCGTCGGTCACAATGAGTATTCCGACACCCCCGCCCCCAGCTGTACTTGAGCCACCACCGACCCTTGGTCCGCCCGAGCACTCCGTGCCGCTCGAGTCCGGGGATCTGGCTGCTCAGCTTCTCGGCCAGAGGTATCAGGCTGATCCAAACGGGAAGCAGCTCTTCGTCGGATCGATCGCCCTACCACCTGGCTCTCGTTATCTCTTGGGTATGGTCGCTTTCAGTGGGACCACGGTCGATGGTGATCATGCGATCAAAGCGCTAGAGATAGCGGGCCGCTCGACCGTCGTCATGCTCACGCGCCTCGTCGGCCAGGCGCCCTTCGGATCCGGCTTTTCAGCGGTCGGCTTGGTCGTCGCGGTGCTCGAGGTGGAACTTGAAGTTGGTGAAATGCTGTACACCTACGACTGCGAAGTCGATGGAAACCAGGACAGGTCCGTGCTTGCCGTGATTCCGACCGAGCCTGCGAGCGGGAACATCAAGCCGACCAGGGCGTGGCGCGTTGACAGCCGTGGCGAGGTGATTGTGGCGATCGATACTCAGAATGTGATTTGTGTAAGATCACAGGTATGAACTGCCTTCGCTGTGTGAGCACTCAGGTGGTGGGTAGCCAGGGTGTTCTGGTGGTGGCGGAGCGGTCGATGTCCAGGGCAGACAGGCGGGACAGCGGGATCGCCCCGAGCGACGGCTTGATCTCCCGATCGACGTAGTTGCGGCAGTGGTACAACGTCGAGTCGGCACGACAACCCGAGCGTGGCGATGTGCTCCAACCAGCGGTCGATGAGCGCTGCGAGCGTCATGTCGTCGGCTCGCGTGTTGCCGGCGGGCTACCTCAACCTCAAGTTCGGCCTTCGTGGCGGATTCGCGGCACCGGCTCGCTCTGGCAAGCTCGGGGGAGAACAAGGGTCGAATGACCTGGCCCTCTGTGGTACCCCCCCTGGGTCTCGAACCCAGAACCTGCGGATTAAGAGTCCGTTGCTCTGCCGTTGAGCTAGAGGGGCGTGCGGCGCCGCCGGAGTGTACGGCCCGGGTCGGGCCGTACACAACCGACTCGATTGGGGTGATCGACGGGACTCGAACCCGCGACAGCCAGTACCACAAACTGGAGCTCTACCAACTGAGCTACGACCACCACGACCCACCAATTCTGCCACAACCGATGTCGACCTCCACCAAAAACTCCGTCTGCGCGTCGGCCGATCTGGACGGCGCGTGCGGATTCCGTTGTGCGCTAGCCTTACGGCAACGTATTTCGTAGGGAGAGTTCCATGAATCCGACGGATTCCATCAACAGCACGCTCGACACCACGCTCGTCGAACGGGCCCGGGCGATCACCGCCCGCGAGTTGCAGGTCTACACCGAGCGCACCAAGGGCTCGCAACGGGCCACCGATCGGGCTCGCAAGGTGCTCCCACTGGGTGTGCCGTCCAGCTTCCAGGCCTACGACCCGCACCCGATCGTCGTGCGCCGGGCCCGCGACGCCTGGATGGAGGACGTCGACGGCAATCGCTACATCGACTACGACATGGGCTTCGGCGCCCTGTTCGCCGGCCACGTCAACCCGATCGTGCGCAAGGCAATCGAGGACCAACTCGACCGCGGCACGTTGTTCGTCACTCCGTGCGAGAGCAACGCCGATGTCGCCGAGATGCTCGCCGCCCGCTACGGCCTGCCGATGTGGCGGTTCACCAACTCGGGCACCGAGGCCACGATGGACGCGATCCGCGTCGCCCGCGGCGTCACGGGTCGCGACAAGCTCGTCAAGGTCGAGGGTGGCTACCACGGGCATCACGACGAGGTGATGATCTCGATGAAGCCGCCGATCTCCGAGGCCGGCCCGGCCGACTCGCCCCGTGCCATCCCGTCTACGGCCGGTATCACCCGCGCGGTGCTCGGCGACACGATCGTCATCCCCTACAACAACCCCGAGGCGCTCGAACGGGTGCTGTCGAAGGGCGACGTGGCCTGCTTCATCGTGGAGCCGGTGATGGAGAACATCGGCATCTGCATGCCCCAGCCGGGCTACCTCCAGGCCGTGCGCGAGATCACCCGGAAGTACGGCACCCTGTTGATCTTCGACGAGGTCAAGACCGGCATCACGGCCGGCTGGGGTGGGGCGACCGGAGCCGTCGGCGTGCTCCCCGATCTCGTCGCCCTGGCCAAGTCGATCGGCGGCGGCCTCCCCCTCGGCGCGTTCGGCGGCCGCCAGGAGTACATGGACACGATCACCTCCGGCAAGGTGCTCCACCTCGGCACGTACAACGGGAACCCGTTGTGCATGGCCGCGGCCAAGGCGGTGCTCGGCGAGGTGTGCACGCCCGAGGTGACCACCGCCACCATCGAGCGCAACGGCCGCCTGCACGACGCCATCGAGGGGATCATCGACGGCGCCGGCCTGCCCGCCCACACCGTTCAGTTCGGGGCAAAGGGCTGTGTCACGTGGGCCGAGACGCCGATCCGGAACTACCGCGACTACAAGGCGACCGACTTCGATCTCGCCTTCGCCCAGTGGATCCACGGGATCAACCGGGGCATCCTGCTCCCGCCCGGGCTCGACGAGCAGTGGCTCATCTCGGTGATGCACTCCGAGGACGACGCGATGAACTACGCCGACGTCTTCGCCGAGTTCGTCGCCGAGCTGGTGTCCTGAGCGATCCCGTCGCCTGCCGACGCCCGCCCCGGCCGACCGCCTCGGCCGTGACCTCCCCGTAACCTGGGCGGCATGGCCCGAACCACCGAGCACCGGTCGCGTCCGGGGCTGCCGACGATGCTCGGCCGCGCCGTCGTGCGCCGGTGTCCGTGGTGCGGGCAGCCCGGGGCGTGGTTCACGGGCTGGTTCGCCCGCCGGGAGCGCTGCCCACGCTGCGCGATCCGCTGGGCACGCAGTCCCGGCTTCATGACCGGATCGATGACCGTCAACATCATCATCACCTTCGGGTCGATGAGTGCCGTGATGGCCATCGCCTTCGTCGCCACGCTGCCCGATCTGCCGGTTCGGCCGTTGGTCACCCTCCTCGTCGCCATGGCCGTCGTCGTACCGATTGCGATCTACCCCCTGACCTGCACGTTGTGGGCCGCCGTGGAGTTGGCGATGAAGCCGCCCGACGATGCCGAACTGGCCGAAGCGGCCGCGGCGCGGACCGCGGCGACGCCGGTCGGCTGATCGAAACATTTGTTCGTATCGGTCCTTGCATCGAACAGAGGTTCGGAACTACGATCATGTCATTCAGCGCTGCCCGACCGGCTCGGCATCTCTGACACACCCTCTCCGTAGGGTCCGGAACAACCGAATCGGGGCCGTGCGACTCGGCTTCTCCCACTTACTCAGCAGGCAGGTCGGCGGCTCCCTCGGGCCGTGCGATTGGAAAGGGAACACCATGAGCCCAGAAGGCAGCGCACGCGACAAGGCCCTTGAGATGGCACTCGCCTCGATCGACAAGCAGTACGGCAAGGGCTCGATCATGCGGATGGGCGACAAGACGTCGCTCGGCATCGAGGCCATTCCCACCGGGGCGCTGGCGCTCGACATCGCCCTCGGGGTCGGGGGTCTTCCCCGCGGTCGCGTGATCGAGATCTTCGGTCCCGAGTCATCGGGTAAGTCCACCCTGGCCATGCACGTCGTGGCCGAGGCCCAGCGCAACGGTGGCATCTGTGCCTACATCGACGCCGAGCACGCGATGGATCCGGTCTACGCCCGGGCCATCGGGGTCGACATCGATCAGCTGCTCATCTCGCAGCCCGATACCGGCGAGCAGGCGCTCGAGATCACCGACATGCTCATCCGCTCCGGCGCACTCGACATCGTGGTCATCGACTCGGTCGCCGCTCTCACGCCCCGGGCCGAGATCGAGGGCGAGATGGGTGACTCGCACGTCGGCCTGCAGGCCCGCCTGATGAGCCAGGCCCTGCGCAAGCTCACCGGCAGCCTGAACAAGACCAACACCATCGCCATCTTCATCAACCAGCTCCGCGAGAAGATCGGTGTGATGTTCGGCTCGCCCGAGACCACCCCCGGCGGTCGGGCCCTGAAGTTCTATTCCTCGGTGCGCATCGACATCCGCCGTATCGAGTCGATCAAGGACGGCGCCGAGGTCGTCGGCAACCGCACCCGCACCAAGATCGTGAAGAACAAGGTCTCCCCGCCGTTCAAGCAGGCCGAGTTCGACATCATGTATGGCAAGGGCATCAGCCGCGAGGGTTCGGTGCTCGACCTGGCCGTCGAGATGGCCATCGTCAAGAAGTCCGGCGCCTGGTTCACCTACGAAGGCGAACAGCTGGGCCAGGGGCGGGAGAACGCCAAGTCCTTCCTCATCAAGAACCCCGAGATCATGGTCGAGATGTCCGAGAAGGTGAAGGCCGCCGCCGGGCTCGGCGTCGCAGCAGACACTCAGTTCACCGAACGCGACGAACAGCCGATCGACCTCCAGATCGACTGATGGGCAGCCTGCCGGCCCGGGTCGACATCATCACGCCCGGCGTGAGCGATGTCGCCCGGGCCACGGGCCGGAGAATCGCCCCGGCCCCCGACCTGCGCCGACGGTAGCCTGACGGTGATGACGGGCCGCACCTACGTGGTACGCACCTACGGGTGCCAGATGAACGAGCACGACTCCGAGCGGATCGCCGGGCTGCTCGACGCCGACGGCATGACGGCGGTCGACTCCGAGGACGATGCCGACATCGTCGTGCTCAACACCTGCTGCATCCGCGAGAACGCCGACAACAAGCTCTACGGCAACCTCGGCCACCTCAAGACCTGGAAGGCCGAGCGAGACGGCCGTCAGATCGTCGTCGCCGGCTGCCTGGCCCAGAAGGACCGCGAGATCGTCCGTTCCCGGGCCGGGCACGTCGATGTCGTACTCGGGACGCACAACGTGCACCGGGCTGCCGACCTCGTTTCCCGCAGCCGGACCTCCGGGCCGATCACCGAGATCTTCGACGAGGCCGTGATCGACGATCACGCGCTGTTCCCGAGCGCCCTGCCCGCCCGCCGCGAGACCAGCTACAACGCCTGGGTCACCATCCAGATCGGCTGCGACAACAACTGCGCGTTCTGCATCGTCCCCGCCGTGCGGGGTGTCGAGATCAGCCGCCCCTTCGGCGAGGTGGTCGACGAGGTGGCGGCACTGGCGGTCAACGGCGTCACCGAGGTCACCCTGCTCGGCCAGAACGTCAACAGCTACGGCCGCGACCTGGCGATCAGCGCCCGGGCGAACGGTGCATCCGACGTCCGCCTCAGGCCGATGTTCGCCGACCTGATCCGAGCCGTCGGCGCCGTCGAGGGCATCCGACGAGTCCGGTTCACGAGCCCGCACCCCAAGGACATGCGGCCCGAGATCTTCGCGGCGATGGCCGAGACGCCCACGGTGTGCGAACACCTCCACTACCCGCTGCAGTCCGGCAGCGACCGGGTGCTTGCCCTGATGCATCGCGGCTACTCCGCCGAGCGCTACCTCGATCGGCTGGCCGGGGCCCGTCGGGCGATCGGTGACCTGGCCGTGTCCACCGACATCATCGTCGGGTTCCCCGGTGAGACCGACGATGACTTCGCCCGCACGCTCGAGGTCGCCGCGGCGGCCCACTACGACTACGCCTACACGTTCGTCTTCTCGCCCCGCCCGGGGACCGAGGCAGCCACGATGGAAGCCGACTTCGTCGATCCGGCGGTCGTCGCCGAACGGTTCGCCCGACTGCGGATCGTGATCGAGCGCAGCGCCCTGGCCAGGCACGAAGCGCGTGTCGGGCGGCGTGAGGAGGTGTTGATCGAGGGGCCCAGCAAGCGCAACCCGGCGATGACCTCGGGGCGGACCCGACAGAACAAGCTCGTCCATTTCGCCGCCCCGTTCACCCTGCGCCCCGGTGGCTACGCCCTCGTCGACATCGTCTCGGCCGCGCCGCATCATCTGATGGGGGAGTTCGTCGAGGCCACCGCCGAGGCGATGCACAAGACGCGGATCCCGGTCAGCGCCGGATGACGCGCCCGGTGGCACGGTCCGCGCGCCCCCAGGGCTCCGCCGATCGGGGTCAGATCACCGCCGCGGTACGCGTCGTGCTGGTCGGCGCGACGGCGTCGGGCAAGTCGGCCGTCGCCCTCGCCGCGGCGTCCGCTCATCCGGGCACCGAGCTGATCTCCGTCGACGCCATGCAGGTCTACCGTGGGATGGACATCGGCACCGCCAAGGCGACCCCATCGGAGCGGGCCTCGGTCGTCCACCACCTCATCGATCTCGTTTCCCACACCGAGCCGTTCACCGTCGCCGACTACCAGGACGCCCTCGTGCGGGTCGCCGACGACGTCGTCGACCGCGATGCCCGGGCGATCGCCGTGGGCGGCACGGGCCTTCACCTGCGCAGCGTCGTCGACGGCCTGCAGCTCCCGGGGCGGTGGCCCGGAATCCGCCGGGAGCTGGAGGAGTCCGGTGACGTCGCCGCGCTCCACGCCCGGCTGGCCGACCTCGATCCGGTCGCTGCCGGTCGGATGGAGCCGTCGAACGGCCGGCGGGTCGTCCGGGCGCTGGAGGTCTGCCTGGGCAGCGGCCGCCGATTCAGCGACTTCGGTCCCGGACTTGCCAGCTACCCTCCGACGGGGATCACCCAGATCGGGATCCGCTGGGATCGGACGGCGATCACCCGGCGCATCGAGCAGCGGGTCCGGGAGATGATCGATCTGGGCTGGCTCGCCGAGATCGGGCGACTGCGGGAGCTCGGCCCGATGTCGGCGACGGCTTCGCAGGCGCTGGGCTACCGGGAGTTGGCCGATCACCTCGAAGGTCGGTGCCGCCTCGAGACGGCGATCGAGACGACGGTGCTGCGCACCCGGCAGTTCGCCGTGCACCAGGATCGCTGGTTCCGCCGCGACCCGCGGATCCGCTGGATCGATGTGCAGGCCGATCCGGTGGCCGAGTGCCTCCCGATCGTCGAGGAGCTGCTCGAGCCGTGATCACGCTCACCAAGCACCACGGCCTCGGCAACGACTTCCTGGTGACCACCGACGACCTCGTCGACGGCGGGGCCGCCGCCCGGCGGTTGTGTGATCGTCGTCGGGGCATCGGCGCCGACGGGCTCATCCAGCTCGGCCGTTCGCCGCAGACGGGCGCCGACCTGACGATGGTGCTGTTCAACGCCGACGGTGGTCGGGCCGAGATGAGCGGGAACGGCATCCGCTGCCTGGCCCAGGCCGCGTTCCGTCTCGACGGGCACACCACGGCGACGCCGTACTCGGTGGCCACCGACGGGGGCGTCCGCCACGTCGTCGTGACCCCCACCGACGATCCGGCGACGGTCTGGGTCGACGTCGAGATGGGCCCGGTGGTGCCGATCGCCGCACCCGGTGAGTGGGCGACACTGGGGGTCGACCCGCTGCGCCCCGTCCTGCATCTCAGCCTGGGCAACCCGCACAGCGTCGTCGCCGTCGACGACGTGGCGACCATCGACCTGCTCGAGCTCGGCGGGCGCGTCCCGCAGGTGAACCTCGAGGTGGTCGAACCGGGCCCGGGGGCCGACGAGGTGACGATGCGGGTCCACGAGCGCGGCGTCGGGATCACCGAGGCGTGCGGCACGGGTGCCTGTGCCACCGGTTGGGCGGCCCGCGAGTGGGGGCTCGTGGCCCCCTCGACCCGCGAAATCGTGGTGCGGATGCCGGGCGGGGATGCCAGAGTGCGTCTCGACACCCCTCGCCCGGGTGAGGTCACCCTCGTCGGCCCGGCGGCGTACGTCGGCACCGTGTCGGTGTGAACGGCCTTCGGCCAGGCCGGGCGAGGCAAGCGAACAGGAGACCGTGTGAGTAGCGGGTACGGGGAAGCGCTCGGCGCGACGCTGATCGAGAGGACGACCCGGGAGAAGATCGTCATCGTCGGGGTGATCCTGCGCGGCAGCACCGAGGAGCTCGTCGAGGCGAGCCTCGACGAGCTGGCCCAGCTCGTCGACACCGCCGGCGCCGACGTCGTCGCCCGCCTCACCCAACGGCGTGACCGGCCCGATGCGGCGCTGTACCTGGGCAAGGGCAAGGTCGAGGAGCTCAAGGAGCTGTGCCTGGCCCACGACGCCGACACGGTGGTGTTCGACAACGAGCTCGCCCCGGGTCAGCAGTACAACCTGGAGCGCATCCTGGGGCGCACGGCCCTCGATCGAACGGCGGTGATCCTCGACATCTTCGCCCAGAACGCCCACACCCTGGAGGGCAAGGCGCAGGTCGAACTGGCCCTCCTGCGCTATCGCAAGCCGCGGATGCGGCGCGGGGCCAGCGCCGGGATGTCGCAACAGGGAAGCGGCATCGGCACACGCGGCCCGGGCGAGACCAGGCTCGAGACCGACCGGCGGCGCATCGACCGGCGGATCACGAAGCTCGAGTCGGATCTGGACGAGTTGCAGCGGACCCGTCAGCTCCAACGCAAGGGCCGCGGTCGCAGCGGGCTCGCCGCCGTCTCGATCGTCGGGTACACGAACTCGGGCAAGTCCACGCTGCTCAATCGCCTGACGCAGGCCGGCGTGCTCGTCGAGAACCGGCTGTTCGCCACGCTCGATCCGACGACCCGGCGGCTCTCGCTGCCCGGCGGCGAACCCGTGCTGCTGACCGACACCGTCGGGTTCGTCAAGCGTCTGCCCCACGGTCTCATCGAGGCGTTCAAGAGCACCCTCGAGGTGGTCGTCGAGGCCGATCTCCTGGTCCACGTCGTCGATGCCGGCGCAGCCGACCCCGAGTCCCAGATCGACGCCGTCCACACGGTGCTCGACGAGATCGGTGCCCGATCGGTGCCCGAGCTCACCGTGTTCAACAAGACCGACCTCGACCCGCAGGCGTCGCGACGGCTGGTCGAAAGCCACCCCGGCTCGGTCGGGATCAGTGCCGTGACCGGCTCGGGGATCGACGGCCTGCTGGAGACGATCTCGGACCGGCTCCGCGCCGTCGCCGTCGTCACCGAGCTGTTCGTGCCCTACGGACGCGGCGATGCCGTTGCCGCCATCCACCGGGAGGGTGAGGTCGTCGCCACCTTCGAGGAGGACGACGGACTTCGCATCCACGCCCGGCTCGACGAAGCCTCGGCCGGTCGCCTCGCCGAGTTCGTGGTGGCCGCGGGCTAGCGCACCTCTGGTGCGACCGGGTTGAAGTAGGCCACGATGGTGTCATCATGAGCTCGCACGCCACAACGGGCTTCGTCCCGCCCGCCTACCCGTACGATCGCCTCGACCGCTTCAAACCGGCCGCCCAGCGGTTGCCCGGGGGCCTGGTGGATCTCTCGATCGGTACTCCGTGCGATCCGCCGCCGCCCGCCGTGATCGCCGCCCTGGGCAACTCCGACAGCGAACGCGGCTATCCGCCGAGCATCGGCACCGAGCGGTTGCGCGACGCGGCCCGAGCCTGGATCGAACGGCGGTTCGGTGCGTGCGTCGCCGGCGACGAGATCGCCGCCTGCGTCGGGACCAAGGAGTTCGTCGCCACCCTGCCCCAGTGGATGGCCCTGCGCACGCCCGGGCGCGACGTCGTGCTCCACCCCGCCGTCGCCTATCCCACCTACGAGATGGGGGCGATCCTCGCCGGGCTGCGTCCCGTGCCGGTCCCGTCGCGGCCGGGTGGAGGGCTCGATCTCGGGGCGATCGACCCGTCCGACGCCGATCGGGCACTGCTGCTGTGGGTGAACAGCCCGAGCAACCCGACCGGTGCGCTCGACGACCTCGGCGCGGCGGCGGCGTGGGGGAGGCGTCACCGCGTACCGGTGTTCAGTGACGAGTGCTACGCCGAGTTCACCTGGGACGGTCCACCGCGCACGATCCTCGAACACGGTCTCGACGGCGTGGTCGCCGTGCACTCGTTGTCCAAACGATCCAACCTCGCCGGGCTGCGCGTCGGCTTCTACGCCGGCGACGGCGACATCGTCGGCTATCTGCGAGAGGTGCGCAAGCACGTCGGCCTGTTGGTGCCCGGGCCGGCACAGGCCGCTGGTTGCGTAGCGCTCGACGACGATGCCCACGTTGCCGTTCAACGTGAGCGGTACCTGCACCGGCTCGACGTCATGGCGTCGTCGCTCCAGGCATGGTCGGGAATCGAGATCCGTCGACCGGCCGGGGGCTTCTACCTGTGGTTCGAGACGCCGGATGCGTGGGAGTTCACCGAACGGCTGGCCGCGATCGGCGGCGCACTGGTCAGCCCCGGCGAGTTCTACGGATCGCGGGGTGCAACGTCGGTGCGCGTGGCCGTGGTACAACCTGATGACAGACTGGGCCTGGTCGCCCACCGTCTCCGGGAGAGCTGATGTCGTACCAACCGAGCCCATCGTTCGACCCGGCAGCGGCGTTGCCGTCGATGGCCGCGCCGCAGGCACCGGCGCGGCGACGATCGTGGCTGGGCCCGCTGCTCATCGTCGCCGGTCTGCTCGGGGCGGTCGCCACGTATCTCGCCCAGCAGGTCAACCACCGCAATCGCGTGGAGAACCTCGAGCGGGCCGTGTCGGGCTACACGACGACGCTCACCTTCGAAAAGGCGGGCACGTTCACCATCTACTACGAGTACGCCGGCTCGTTCAGGACGACGTTCGACGGGCAGGAGGAGCAGATCAGCATCGAGTCGGGTGAGACACCGCCGGACTTCACGGCGACGCTCACCGACGCCGAGGCCGCCGCGGTCTCCCTCGACACGACCGTGCCGGCGACCTCGTACGACGCGAATGGGTTCAAGGGACGGGCCTACGCCGAAGTGGTGATCGACCAACCGGGCGACTACACCCTGCAAGTGGTCCCCGACAACCCCTCGGATGAGTTCGCCCTGGCGATCGGCATCGGCCGGGTGACCAAGCCGTCGATCGCCTTGCCGCTGGTCGTCGCCCTGGTCGGCGTGGTCCCCGGACTGCTCGTACTGCTGCTCGGTCGTCGGCGCGACTCGCCACAGGTCGCCTCGTCGACAGCCATCGGTGGGCCGCCGACCTATCACCCTGGCCAGGTCCCGGCTCCGCCAGCGGGCTACGCGGCAGCGCCGCCGCCTCCAATGGCGCCTCCGATGGGTTCGCCCCCGCCGGTACCGGGACAACCGCCGCTGTCGGGACGACCGACGCCGCCTGCTCCGACGCCTGCTCCGACAGAGCCGGCCCGGACTCCCCCGGTGCCAACGGGGCCGGCCCCGTTGCCGCCGCCCACCTGGGGGCCACCCAGCGCCTGAGCGCTCCCCCGGAGGGGAAGTGGGGCTCGATCAGTACCGGCGCATCACCGTCACGACGCGGCCGAAGATGTCGACCTCGGACGGGGCGAACTCCATCGGGGCCATCGTCGGATTGTGGGGAACGAGGACGACTCGACCATTCGATCGCTTGAAGGTCTTGACGGTCGCCTCCTCGCCAGGGATGCCGGCGACGACGATCTCGCCGTCGTTGGCCGAGTCCTGCTGACGGCAGACGACGAAATCGCCGTCGAGGATGCCTGCCCCGATCATCGAGTCGCCGCGGACACGCAGCATGAACAGCTCACCCTCACCGGTGAAGTCGGCGGGGACGGGGAGCAGCTCCTCGATGTTCTCCTGGGCGAGCACGTCGGTGCCCGCGGCGACATCGCCGACGAGCGGCACGTTGCGCACGGGGCGCCGTTCGATCTGTGCCCCGGAGTTGGCGTCGAAGCGGACCTCGATGGCGCGCGGCTTGGTGGGGTCGCGGCGGAGGTAGCCGAGGCGCTGGAGGGTGAGCAGGTGGTTGTGCACGGTGGACGGTGACGTCAGGCCGACCGCCTCGCCGATCTCGCGTACCGACGGCGGGTAGCCGCGCTCGCGCAGGTGATGCTCGATGACCTCGAGGATCTCGCGTTGGCGGGCGGTGAGTCGTACTTCAGCCATGGCCCTGATCGTACGGGCGTTCGCCCCGGAAGTCAAACACTCGTTCGGGAACATCTGTTTGGTCGGGCCTTGACAACGAACACCTGTGCGTGCGATCGTACGAACAGTCGTTCGGCAAACGGATGTACGAGCCAGCCGCTCGTCATCGGCCGGCCGCCATGTTTCGCCGATCGTCCCACCAACCACCGCACCGACAGGAACCACCGTGGCCGTTGCTCTCAGCTCGCTCCAGCCCTACGTCCAGACCTCCGACCACGCCGTCTACGTCCGGCGTCGGCTGGTGGCCGTGCTGTTGCTGGTGACGATGGCCTGCGCCGGCGTGCTCCTCGTCCAGAAGATCGCGGCCGCGCTCCCCGACGTCCCTGCCTCCGTGGGGGAGCGTGGCCTCGAAGCAGCCGCCCAGCCGGGGGACACCCTGGCTGGGGTGGCTGCGGGCCAGCCGTACGTCGTGCAGCCGGGCGACACCCTGTGGTCGATCGCCACCCGCCTCGACCCCACCGGAAACACGGCCTCGTTGGTCGACCGCCTCGCCGATCTCAACGGTGGCGTCTCGCTGGCGATCGGCCAACGCCTCGTTCTGCCCCGTCCCTGACGACGCCGGGCGCCCCGGGCACACGCCCAGGGAGACCTGCCCCGATAGAGTCGCCGTCCGTGCGCTGTACAGGGTGTGGAGCCGACGACACCAAGGTCGTCGACTCGCGCCTGGCCGAAGACGGCGCGGCGATCCGCCGCCGTCGCCACTGCCCGGACTGCGGCCGGCGGTTCACCACGTTCGAACGGGTCGAAGAGGTGCCGATGTTCGTGCGCAAGAGCGACGGTTCGCGACAGCCGTTCGACCGCTCCAAGATCGTCCGAGGCGTGCGGGCCGCGGCCAAGGGGCGCCCGGTGCTCGACGAGCACATCGAGGCGCTCGCCGAGTCGGTCGAGGAGACGATCCGCATGGAGGGCAGCGAGGCGACCTCGGCCCGCGTCGGCCATGCGGTGCTCGAGCGTCTGCGCGAGATCGACGAGGTCGCCTACCTGCGCTTCGCCAGCGTCTACAAGGGCTTCGACGAGGCGGCCGACTTCCGTCGCGAGCTCGCCCTGCTGGAGAAGGCGGCGAGCGGGCCGGAGTGACCCGGCATGCGGCTCAGCCTGCCGCTCTGCCTGCTGCCAGGGCGATGTACCGGGCGAACAGGTAACCGTCCTCCTCGAGCAGGTGGGCGAGCGTGAAACGGTCGAGGGTCTCGGCCGCGCCGGCCGTGAGGCGGCTGCTCCCCCCGCCGGCCAGGTGCGGCGAGATCGTCAGGTCGACCTCGTCGACCAGCCCGGCATCGAGCAGCGCGGCGTTGAGGCGGGCGCCGCCCTCGACCTGCACGACGTCGGCGTCGAGGAGGCCGATCGCCGCGGCCAGATCGACGTGGGCGCCGCGACCGGCGCGGACCGTGTCGACCGGGAGTGCGGGGGCGTCGAGCGTGGTGACGACGAATGCCGCCCCGCCGGCGAACAGCGGCGAGGCGAAGTCGAGGCCCTCGCCGCGTGAGCTGACCACACCGATGCGCAGACCAGGCTTGCGGGGCGGACCGTAGCCCTCGGCGCGCACCGTGGCCGCGCCGACGAGCACGACGTCGGCCCGGTGGCGCAGGGCGATGAGCATCGCCGTGTCGGCGGGCGACGACAGTCCGCCGGAGCGGCCGCTCACCGCCGTGGCCCCGTCGATGCTGGTGATCATGCACAGCCCGATCCACGGCCGGTCCACGGTGCGTCGCGGCGGATCGCAGGTGACGGCGACGGAGGGGGAGATGTCGTCGAGGGGGTCGGGTAGCAGGCGTCGCACGCCGAGATCATCGCGCCTCGGTGCCGTCGGCGCCCGGTGCTCCCCACGTGGTGTGGGCGCCGACCCGGCCAGTTGGCCCTCGTGACCGGCGGAAACCGGCTGGAACCGCCCCATTGGGCCAGGACGGGCCATGTTGCCCACAACCCTGTGCACGACGATCCCGTCCGCGTCGCCGGGGGAGCCGGGTGACGAAAATGCGCACAGAGTGGCCGAAATCCTCAAGAAGGAACGGTCACGTGGTGGTTCGGCACGAAACAGGGGAGACCACGCCCGGCGCGTGAATCGGGCGAGAACTGTCGCGAGCGGCGCGTATCGGGCCCGTGCACAGGCCGCTGTGGGCACCCAGGAGGTTGTCCACAGGGAAATTCACAAGGTTGTCCCTCTTCCTCCCCACAGCCCTGACGTCGTAGTTTGCTCCCCGTAGATGATCACGATGTGGGAGTGCGGATGGGTCGGCGTGCCTCACTGAAGGGGCACGACGGTGGGGGGCCCCGGAGGGGAGCCAGTCCTGAACCTGCCTCCCACATCGTGATCTTTTGACTACGGCGAGTGAATTGTCGTTTCTTCGATCCGTCGTTGACAGAGACGTAACTACAATGCTGTAATTGCTACTGCTTGTGCGGCGGGTGCCTTGGGGAACTCCCGACCCACAACATCTTGTGGTCAACCTAGGATCTGGGCTCCCTCCGCCCGGACGCATCGATGTCAGGAGTTCAACATGTCAATCGCCTCCCAGCAGCTCGGGATCGGATTCGGCCGGCGTTTCACGGCGGACGGCGCGGAACCGTACGAGCAGGTCGCATGGGAACGGCGTGACGCCCGGATCAGCAACTGGAAGGACGGCACCGTTGCGTTCGAACAGCGCGGTGTCGAGTTCCCGGTCGAGTGGTCGCTGAACGCCACCAACATCGTCGCCCAGAAGTACTTCCGGGGCACGCTGGGCACGCCCGGGCGGGAATGGTCGCTGCGCCAGGTGATCGACCGGGTTGCCGACACCGTCACCCGTTGGGGCGACGAGGGCGGCTACTTCGTCGACGCTGCGGAGAGGGACACGTTCCGTGACGAGCTGAAGTTCATCCTGGTCACCCAGCGCGCCGCGTTCAACAGCCCCGTGTGGTTCAACATCGGGGTCGACGGTGTGCCGCAGCAGGCCAGCGCCTGCTTCATCCTGTCGGTCGACGACACGATGGACTCGATCCTCAACTGGTACCGGGAGGAGGGTGTGATCTTCAAGGGCGGTTCGGGCGCCGGGGTGAACCTCTCGCGCATCCGCTCGAGTTACGAGCTCCTCAACGGTGGGGGCACGGCCTCGGGTCCGGTCAGCTTCATGCGCGGGGCCGATGCCTCGGCCGGCACGATCAAGTCGGGCGGCAAGACCCGCCGGGCGGCCAAGATGGTCATCCTCGACGTCGACCACCCCGACATCGAGGAGTTCGTGTGGTGCAAGACGCGCGAGGAACGCAAGGCCCGCGCCCTGCGCGACGCCGGGTTCGACATGGACCTCGACGGCGCCGACTCGTTCTCGATCCAGTACCAGAACGCCAACAACTCGGTGCGGGTCACCGACGAGTTCATGGATGCCGTTGTCGCCGATGCCGACTGGAACCTCAACGGCGTGATCGACGGCGACCCGGTGCGCACGGTGCGGGCCCGCGACCTGTGGCGCCAGATCGCCACGGCCGCCTGGGAGTGCGCCGACCCGGGGCTGCAGTTCGACACCACGATCAACACCTGGCACACGGCCCACAACACGGGCCGGATCAACGCTTCCAACCCGTGCTCGGAGTACATGCACCTCGACAACTCGGCGTGCAACCTGGCATCGATCAACCTGCTGCGCTACATGGACGAGGACGGCAACTTCGACGTCGATTCGTTCCGCCACACCGTCGAGGTGATCTTCACCGCGCAGGAGATCCTCGTCGGTCGGGCCGACTACCCGACGGCGGCGATCGCCGAGACGAGCCGGAACTTCCGCCAGCTCGGCATCGGGTACGCCAACCTCGGGGCGATGCTCATGGCGCTCGGCCTGCCCTACGACTCCGAGGCGGGACGGGCGTGGGCGTCGGCGATCACCGCGCTGATGACCGGTCATGCCTACGCCACCTCAGCCCGGATCGCGGCGCGGATGGGGCCGTTCGCCGGATTCGCCGACAACGAGGAGCACATGCTGCGCGTCCTGCGGATGCACCGCTCCGCCAGCTACCAGGTCGAGCACGAGGCGATCCCCGACGTGTTGCTCACCGCCGCCCGCCAGTCGTGGGATGCCGCCGTTCGCGACGGCGAGGAGTTCGGCGTGCGCAACTCGCAGGCCAGTGTGCTCGCCCCCACGGGAACCATCGGGCTGATGATGGACTGCGACACGACGGGTATCGAGCCCGACCTCGGCCTGGTCAAGCTGAAGAAGCTGGTCGGCGGCGGGACCATGTCGATCGTCAACCAGACGATCCCCCGTGCGTTGCGCAAGCTCGGCTACGACCCGGACCAGATCGAGGCCGTCGTCGCCTACATCGACACCAACAAGTCGTTGATCGGCGCCCCGCACCTGGCCGCGGAGCACCTCGCCGTGTTCGCCTGCTCGATGGGCGACAACGTGATCCACTACGAGGGTCACGTCCGCATGATGGGCGCCGTCCAGCCGTTCATCTCCGGCGCGATCTCCAAGACGGTCAACATGCCCGAGGAGGCGACGGTCGAGGAGATCGAGAAGCTCCACCAGCTGTCGTGGGAGCTCGGACTGAAGGCCGTGGCGATCTACCGCGACAACTGCAAGGTGGCCCAGCCGCTGTCGACGGCCAAGAAGGGCGAGGGCGGCACCTTCGTCGCCACGACGACGGAGGTGATCGAGAAGGTCGTCGAGAAGGTGGTCGAGAAGGTCGTCCACCAGCCGATCCGCCAGAAGCTGCCCCGCAGCCGCCGCGCCCGCACCTTCGAGTTCCGCGTCGCCGACTGCAAGGGCTTCGCCACCATCGGCGAGTACGCCGACGGCCGGCCCGGCGAGATCTTCCTCACCGTGTCCAAGCAGGGTTCGACGCTGTCGGGGATCATGGATGCGTTTGCCAAGAGCATCTCCTACGGTCTGCAGTACGGCGTGCCGCTGCGGGCGTTCGTCGAGGCGTTCGTCAACAGCCGCTTCGAGCCCGCCGGGATGACCGACGATCCCGACGTGCGTTTCGCCTCGTCGATCATGGACTACCTCTTCCGCCGCCTGGCCCTCGACTACATGAGCTACTCCGAGCGCGAGGGCCTGGGGATCTTCTCGATCGACGAGCGGCTGCAGCCGACGCTGCCGGGTGTGGAGGAGTCGGTGATCGAGACGTCGACGGGCAGCGAGATCGTCGCCGACCCCAAGACGGTGCCCTCGGCGGGCGAGTTGGCGATGCAGATGGAGATGGGCACGATCGCCCCCGCCCCATCGACCGACCACTCGCCGGCCTCCGGCACGCCGCGGCCCGTCTACAAGTCGGATGCGCCGATGTGCATGCAGTGCGGTGTGCAGATGCAGCGTGCCGGCGCCTGCCACGCCTGCCCGAGTTGCGGATCGACCAGCGGCTGCAGCTGATCTCGGGGTGACATCGCCGGGCGCTCAGGGCTCGGCGGCTGTCACCAGTACAGGCCGTCGGGGGGAGCGCACGACGCCTTGCGGGACGAGGTGATCCATCCCCGCTCGCCGCCTGCGTCGTACAGCGCCAATGCGGCGCGCAGGTTGGTGGCCGGGTCCATCAGCTCGTCGGCGGCCTCGCGGCGCGACAGGCGAGGTGAGCTGAGCACGCCGACCTTGCCGAGGAACGCACGGTTGCCGAGGTTGAGCTGCAGCAGACCGACCGAGCCGCCGCTCGGGTCGCGGCGGTTCCACGCTCGCGGGTCGCCCATCGACTCGCGGCAGATCCGGTACATCCACTTGTCGATGTCCGGCAGGCCGGTATCGACGACGAGCCAGTACCAGCGGTCGACCTCGGGCACGGGATGATGCCGCCGGGTGGCGTCGATGCGGTTCCGTTCGACGGCGACATCGTACGTGAGGTGCTCCAACTCCGCCCGGGCCACCGCCGCCGGGTCGAACTCGGGCATCGTTGGGCCCTCGCGGACCTTGCGGGGGCCGCCGTCGATCCCCCGGGCGGCGCCGGCTCCGGCGTCGGCCGAGCGGTCGAGCGGGGCGTGATCGACCGTGGTGGTCACCTCGACGGTCGTGGTCGTCTCCGGCGGGTCGGTGGTGGGAGGCTCGGTCGTCGGCGGCGGGTCGGTGGTGGGGGGTTGGGTCGTCGGCGGCGGGTCGGTGGCCGGCGGTTCCGTCGGCGGCGGATCGTTCGGTGGAGGATCGGTGGCCGGGGGATCGGTCGAGGGTGGTGATGTGGTGTCGGGCGGCTGGACCGTCGACGAGGTGAACGGATCGGTCGATCCCGGGGCCAGGGTGGACGAGGTCGGGGGCGGCTCAGTGCCTGGAGGCACGACCCCGGTCGTGGTGGTCTCGACGGCCACGGCGGCGGCCCGGTTGGCGGGCGGTGGCTCCTGAGCGCCCGCCACGGGGAGGCCGCATGCCCCGAGCACCGCCAAGGAAAGCACTACGAGAGGTTGTCGCGCCGCCATGGGCGTCGAGCCTAGAGAGAACCGCCGATGGTGTCCTCTGGTCCGAACGGCCCATCGGCCGGGCCGACGACCCGCCCGCTATCGTCGGACCCCCATGGCCAATCTGCGGTTCTCCTTCGGGACGATGGGCTCGGGCAAGAGCACGGTGGCGCTCCAGATCCATCACAACCTCGGCGCCGGTGGGCTGCGCGGGCTGCTGCTCACCAAGCTCGACCGTGACGGTTCGCAGGTCACCAGCCGGCTCGGCGTCGCCGCCCCGGCCATCGAGGTCACCGCCGAGCTCGACCTGTACGAACTGGTCACGTCGTACTGGCCGATCCACTACCTGGTGTGCGACGAAGCGCAGTTCTACACACCGGCGCAGTGCGACCAGCTGGCCCGGGCCGTCGACGACCTCGCCGTCGATGTCTACGCCTTCGGTCTGATCACCGACTTCCGCGGCCAGCTCTTCGAGGGGACCCGCCGGATGCTCGAGGTGGCCGACGAGCGGGTCCCGATGCAGGTCGAGGCCCGCTGCTGGTGCGGCTCACGGGCGACCTACAACGCCCGCCTGGTCAACGGCAAGGTCGTCTACGAGGGCGAGACCGTGGTCGTCGGCGACACCGAGGACGAACCCGACCAGCCGCTGTTCGGCGACGTCGTGCGCTACGAGCTGCTCTGCCGGCGCCACTACCGCGTCGGCCGGCTGGCCGGCGACGACGACTGACCCGGCCGCGTCGCCGGTCAGGACAGGAAGCGGGCGAGGGCAGCGGTCGGCGGGGCTTCCTCGACGATCCGGCTCAGCCAGGTGAGCGAGACGTAGCCGCCGCGCACCGAGCCGACGTCGGTGAGCGGGCCGTGTTCGGTGGGCTGGCCCCAGTCGATCTCCGCCGAGAAGGCGTCGTGATGCCCTGGCTTGGGCTCGAGGCGGATGGTCGTCATCGACCGGCCCGGCCGGGCGGCCAGTGTCGTGTAGCGCCAGCCGCGCACGTCGCCCGGCTCGAGATTGGGGACGTTGACGTTGAGCGCCGACGGCGCGGCGGGCGGGTCGTCGAGCAGCGCGCCGACGACCTGCGCGGCCACCTCACCGGCGGTGTCCCACCGCTGGCCGAGGAGCATGTCGTCCCAGGCCTGGCCCTCGATGGCGCCGACGGTCACGTCCTGGCTGACCGCCACCCCGCTGATCCCGGCGTTGCGCCCGGTGAGCACGGCGCCGATCGTGCCCGAGTGGTACGGCGTGCGGGCGCTGGTGTTGGCGCCCGGGTTGATCCCGGCCACGACGAGGTCGAACGGACCGCCGAAGGCGCCCGACACGGCGAAGCGCACGCACAGGGCGGGCGGGCCGGCCACCGTCCACACCTCGTCGACCCCGTCGAGGGTGACGCGGTGCACGTCGGGACGGATGAGATGCAGCGCTCCGAGGGCGGCGCCGGCCCCGGAGTACTCCGAGTCGGGGGCGACCACGACCACGTCGCCATGGGTCTGCATCGCCCGGGCCAGGACGTGCAGACCCTCCGAATCGATACCGTCGTCGTTGGTCACGAGAATGCGGGGCATCCCCCCATCATGGCCGCTGGGGACCATCCGGACCGTCCGGGCCGTCGTGTGCCACCGGGCCGGCGGGGCTACCAGGCACAGGGCATGCGCTTGATCCCGTTGATGAAGGCGCTCTGCAGATAGGCGGGTTCGGCCGTCGTGCGCAGATCCGGCATGCGGCGGCGGATCTCGTCGAACATCACGGTCAGCTCGCGGCGCGCCAGGTTGGCGCCGAGGCAGAAGTGCGGACCGCCGGCCCCGAACCCGACCTGGGCCGGGATCAGCGGCCGGGTCACGTCGAACTCCTGGGGCCGGTCGAACACCCGCTCGTCCTTGTTCGCCGAGGCGTACCACATCACGATCTTCTGCCCGGCGGCGATCTTCTGCCCGCGGATCTCGGTGTCCTCGGTCGCCGTGCGCCGGAAGTGGATCACCGGCGTCGCCTGGCGGACGATCTCGTCGACCGCCGTGCGGCTGTGGGTGGTGAAGTCGTCGAACCACAGGCGTCGCTGATCGGGGTTGAGCGTGAGCAGCCGCATGCCGTGGCTGATCGCGTTGCGGGTCGTCTCGTTGCCGGCGACGACGAGGAGGATGAAGAACGAGCCGAACTCCTGCGGGGTGAGCTGCTCGCCGTCGACCGAGGCGCCCATCATCACGCTGGTGATGTCGTCCCGTGGCGTCGCCCGGCGGTCGGCGCCGAGCGTCTGGGCGTAGCTGAACATCTCGAACGCCTCGCCGAGGAGCTGTTCGTAGCTGGTGACGTACTCCGGGTCGCCGACCCCCAGGATCGTGTTCGTCCAGCGGAAGATCTGGGCCTCGTCGGACTCGGGGATGCCCATCATCTCGCAGATCACCTTGAGCGGCAGCCGGGCGGCGACGTGTTCGACGAACTCGCACTCCCGTTCGGGGAACTGCTCGAGGAGGTCGTCGACGATCGCCGCCGCCGTCGTGCGCACGCCGTCCTCGACCCGGCCGATCTCCTTGGGGGTGAAGCCCTTGGAGACGATCGAGCGCAGCCGGAAGTGCTTGGGGTCGTCCATGTTGATCATCGATCCGAAGAACTCGTTCATCTCCTGGGGCATGTCGGTGATGTTCGAGCCGCCCCCCGAGCAGAACACGTGGGGGTTGCGGCTGGCATGCCAGACGTCCTCGTGGCGCACCAGCGAGAAGTAGCCCGGCCCCAGCGGGAACGGGGAGTTCTCGATCGGCCGTTCGGGGTGGAACTGCAGTTCGTCGGTGTCGCGCAGCGTCCGGAACGCCCCCTCCCGCCAGTCGCGCGGCGCCAGCCAGAACTCCTCGAGGGATGGATCGGACTCGGCGAGCGGTACGTCGGGGAGCTGCATTCAGCCAGTCTGCCGCCGCCCACCGCCACCGTCCGCACCGGGCGCGATCTCCGCCGCGCCGGGGAACTCCCGGTGGTTCGGTAGCGTCGGTGACCATGATCGACGAAGGTGGAGTGGAACGGGTTCTGGTCGTCGTCGCCCACCCCGACGACGTGGATTTCGGGGCGGCCGGGACGGTGGGCGCGTGGACCGATGCCGGGATCCACGTCACGTACTGCCTGGTCACCGACGGTGATGCCGGTGGTTTCGACCCGGCGGTGGCCCGCCACGAGATCGCCGGGATCCGCCGTCGGGAGCAGACGGCGGCGGCCAAGGAGGTCGGCGTGCAGGATCTGGTCTTCCTCGGGTTCCCCGACGGCCGTGTCGAGGCCAACCTCGAACTGCGCCGGGCGATCAGCCGGGTGATCCGCCAGGTCCGCCCGCAGCGGGTGGTGCTGCAGAGCCCCGAGCGCAACTACCAGCGCATCTTCGCCAGCCACCCCGACCACCTGGCGGCCGGGGAGGCCGCCCTGTGCGCCGTCTACCCCGACGCCCGCAACCCCTACACGTTCACCGAGTTGATCGAGATCGAGGGGCTGCAGGCCTGGACCGTCGACGAGGTCTGGATGATGGCCGGCGCCGAGCCCGACCGCGCCGTCGACATCACCGACCAGGTCGAGCGCAAGATCGCCGCCCTGATGCGCCACGAGAGCCAGCACAGCGATCCGGAGAGGATCGAGCAGATGGTGCGCGGCTGGGTCGCCGACACCGCCATGCGCCTGGGCCTCGGCGAAGGGCGCGCCGCCGAGGCCTTCCAGGTGATCGTCACCCGCTAGCCCAATCGCGTGCCCGGCCTCGGGCGACCACGCCTCGTCATCCGACCGGTCGGCCGTCCATCCGTTCCAGGCGCAAGGTGGCGGTGTGGGCATGCGCCTGCAGGCCGTCGACCGGCCCGAAGGCGGCGGCGTCGACGGCGACGTGACGGGCCGCCAGCGGATCGGTGACCCGCTGCCAGGTGAGGGTCTTGAGGAACTTGGCCACCGAGAGACCGCCGGTGTAGCGGGCCGAGCCCTGCGTCGGCAGGGTGTGATTGGTGCCGGTGCACCCCTTGTCGCTGTAGGTCACCGTGGCGTCGGGCCCGAGGAACAGCGACCCGTAGTTGTGCAGTCGTTCCAGGAACCACTCGTCGTCGGCGGCGTGGATCTCGAGGTGCTCGCAGGCGATCCGGTCGGCGATCTGCGCCGCCTCCTCGCGGTCGTCGGCGACGTGCACCCACCCGTAGTCCCGCCAGGCGGCTCCGGCGACGCCGGCGTTGTCGAGCGCCGGGAGCTGGCGGTCGATCTCGGCCAGCGTGGCGTGGGCGATCCGCGGGCCGATGGCCACCAGGTAGGCGGGGGAATTGGGCCCGTGCTCGGCCTGGCCGAGGAGGTCGGCGGCGACGAGCAGCGGGTCGGCGGTGTCGTCGCACACGACGGCCACCTCCGACGGCCCGGCCAGCAGGTCGATGCCGACCCGCCCGAACAGCTGGCGCTTGGCCTCGGCGACATAGGCGTTGCCGGCGCCGCAGAGCATGTCGACCGGGCCCATCCCCTCGATGCCGAACGCCATCGCCGCCAGCGCGGGCACCCCCCCGAGGCAGAACATCGCGTCGGCGCCGGCGGAGGCCCCGACCCAGACCATCGCCGGACTGGGCCCGCTGCCGTCGGGCAGCGGCGGCGTGCAGGTGACCACTCGGCCGACCCCGGCGACCTTGGGCACGATCACGCTCATCAGCGGTGACGACACCAGCGGGTAGCGCCCGCCCGGCATGTACGAGCCGACCTGCTCGACGGGGACCTGCCGATGGCCGATGACCAGGCCGGGGAACGGCTCGAAGCTGGTGTCGACGAGCAGCGAGCGCTGGTGGCGGGCGAACGCCGCCACCGTCTCGGAACTGCGCCGGAAGGCGGTCTTGAACTCGTCCGGCAGCGACGACTCCGACGCCGTGATCTCGCGCCGGGTTGATCTCGAAGTTCTCCGGGTTCCAGTGATCGAGATCGGCCGAGTACCGCCGGATGGCGTCGATCCCGCGTGACTCGATGTCGAGGAGCATCTCGCCGACCCTCGTGCGCACCTCGGCGTCTGCCTGGCGTGCCGCCTGGCGTTCCTGTCCCCGCTTCAATGTCTGCATGACGCCACCGTACGCCCGGCGGTCGGGGTGTCCGGATTCCGGGCCGTCGGTTACCCCCCGGTAGGATCCCTGTCCGTTGCTGCACCCCCGAGGAGACCACCATGCCCGAGGCCGTCATTGTCGCCACCGCCCGCAGCCCGATCGGTCGGGCGAACAAGGGGTCGTTGACCACGCTGCGCCCGGACGACATGAGCGCGCAGATCATTGCCGCGCTGCTCGACAAGGTGCCCCAACTCGACCGCTCGCAGATCGACGACCTGATGATGGGGATCGGCCAGCCGGCAGGTGAGGGCGGCTTCAACATCGCCCGTGTGGCGGGCATCCTGGCGGGCATCGACGTCCCCGGGGTGACGGTCAACCGCTACTGCTCCTCGAGCCTGCAGACGATCCGCATGGCGTTCCACGCGATCAAGGCCGGCGAGGGCGACTGCTTCATCGCCGCCGGAGTCGAGACGGTCAGCCGCTACGCCGCCGGCGCCTCCGACACGGCGCCGAACGCGGTGTTCAAGGACGCCGGGGCGCGCACCAAGCTGCGCGCCGGCGGTGGGCAGGGGACCTGGTCGGCGCCGGTCGGCCTCCCCGACGTGTACATCGCCATGGGCCAGACGGCCGAGAACGTCGTCGAGGTCGAGGGTGTCACCCGCGAGGAGATGGACCGCTTCGGCGTGCGCTCCCAGAACCTCGCCTGCGACTTCCGTGACCAGGGGTTCTTCGAACGGGAGATCACCCCCCTGACCCTCCCGGACGGCACCGTCGTGTCGACCGACGACGGCCCGCGTGCCGGCACCAACTACGAGGCGGTGAGCCAGCTCAAGCCGGTGTTCCGCCCCGACGGCACGATCACCGCCGGCAACGCCTGCCCGCTCAACGACGGCGCCGCTGCCGTGCTGGTGATGAGCGACACCCGGGCCAGGGCGCTGGGCCTCAGCCCGCTGGCGCGCATCGTGTCGTCGGGCGTGTCGGCGTTGAGCCCCGAGATCATGGGTCTCGGGCCGATCGAGGCGTGCCGCCAGGCGCTCGGCCGGGCCGGGATGACGATCGACCAGATCGATCTGGTCGAGATCAACGAGGCGTTCGCCGCCCAGGTCATCCCGTCGGCCAAGCACCTCGGCATCCCGATGGACCGGCTCAACGTCCACGGTGGTGGCATCGCCCTCGGCCACCCCTTCGGGATGACAGGCGCCCGGATCATGACGACGCTGATCAACGGCCTGCAGTGGGAGGACAAGACCTACGGCATGGAGTCGATGTGCGTCGGTGGTGGCCAGGGGATGGCGATGATCGTCGAGCGCCTCAGCTGATCCGGCGCCCCGTCAGCGCGGGGCGACTGTTTGCCGCCGGCCGACGCGGACGGTTCCCGAGAGCACGGCCACGCCCAGCCCGATGACGCTCACGGCCAGGGCGCAACCGACGAAGACGACGGCCGGACCGGATCGCCCGTATCCCCAGGCGGCGAGGAACGAGACGACGGCGGCGACGCCCATGTTGGTGGCGCCGATCAACCCCTGGGCGGCCGCCGTGCGCCCGGGCGGCGCGGCGCTGGTCACGGCCAGCTGCAGCGCCGGGTAGGCGAGCGCCTGGGCGGACGCCTCGAGCACGCCGAGGATCATCGGGGGCCACACGGAGCGGAACGTGCCGTACAGCGCGGTGAGCGGGGCGATGACCGCCAGCGAGCCGAGCACGAAGCGGATCGGGTCCCAGCGCTCGACGAACCGAGCCCCCAACGACGACATCGTGATGTAGGGCACGGCGTAGGCGGCGATGCTGATCCCCACGACGTTGTCCGAGGCGCCCAGGTCGGTCAGGAAGCGGTCCCACAGCGCCTCGTACATCCCGATCGGCAGGCTGAGGGTCGCGGCGAGGAGCACGGCGACGAGGACGTGGCGGTTGCGCAGCAGGCCGAGTGCCGGTCGATCCGACTCCCCGGTGCGCTGCAGCGCCGGCAGCGGGCCGGTGGCGACGAGCGCCACGCCGACCACGGCGATCACGGCGAACAGCAGGAACGGGAGGCGCAGGCCGAGCGGGCCGACGAGGGCGCCACCGATCACCGGCCCGACGACGAAGCCGCCGAGCTCGGCCGACGCCTGTCGCCCGAGCCTGGCCGAGCGGCCGACGTCGGACAACGAGGTCATCACGGCGCGGGCGGCCGGGAAGAACAGACCGCCCGCCGCCCCGATCAGCGCCCGGCCGGCAACCAGGCTGACCAGGCTCGATCCGGCGGCGAGGAGGACGTCGCCGAGGACGGAGACCAGCCCGCCGCCGACGAGCAGCCAGCGTGTCCACCCCCGGTCGGCCAGCGGCGAGGCGAGCAACTGGACGACCAGCGAGGTGACGAAGCCCGTGGCGACCATCACACCGACGCCCAGCCCGCTGAGGTGGTAGGTGTCCTGCAGGTTGCCCATCAGGGCGAAGACGACGCTGTTGCTGGCCGCCATGGTGATGCTCGAGACGAGGATCGTCGCCTCGATCCGCCCGCTCGAGTTCACGGGCTGCCGGTCCCGCCCGGTGGTCGCCCGGCGTGCTCGGCGATCACGGCGTCGGAGAACGCCGGCCAGGCGTCCATCCCCCATTCGGTGAACGGCCGCCTCGTCAGGGCCGTGCAGGCCAGGCCGTTGACCGGGTCGACCCACAGGAACGTGCCGGAGCCGCCGAAGTGGCCGAACGTCTCGGGCGAGTTGCTCGTCCCGGTCCAGTGGGGCTGCTTGCGGCCGCGGATCTCGGGGCCGAGGCCCCAGGGATTCGGGTCGAAGCGACCGACGCCGGGCACCACCCCGCTCAGCTCGGGGAACTGCACCCTGGTCGCCTCCGCCGCCGTGGCCGGGGCGACCAGGCGGGGGGTGAGCAGCTCTGCCGCCAGGCGCACGACGTCGACGAGAGCGCCGCGGTAGTCCTTGGCCGGTGAGCCCGTGGCGACGGCGCTCGACATTCCGAGGGGTTCGAACAACGCCTCGCGCACGTAACGGTCGAAGGCGATCCCCGTCGCCGTGGCGACGTGCCGGGCGAGCACCTCGTACCCGGTGTTCGAATAGATCCGCTTCCGACCGGGGGCGATGATCTGGGCCGGCCCGTCGAAGGGGTACCCGCCGGCATGGCTGAGCAACTGGCGCACGGTGGCCGGCGTGCCTGCGTCGTTCGGCGGGTCGACCGGGCCGTCGAGGTCGACCGAGCCGTCCTCGACGGCGATCAGTATCGCCCAGGCGGAGACCAGCTTCGACACCGAGGCGAGGCGGACCACCTGGTCGATCGCGCCATGGGTGACGGCCCGTCCGTCTGGTGTCACCACTCCCGCCGCGGCCATCGTGACGGGCCAGTGGTCGATCAGTTCCAGGGCGCGCACGACGGCTCCGACGGTCGGGGAACGGTCAGCCGACGCCGGCGGTGCGCATCAGCTCGGCGACCCGGAACGACAGGTCGACGCTCTGGCGGCCGTTGAGCCGGGGATCGCAGACCGTCTCGTAGCGGTCGTCGAGCTGGGAGTCCTCGATGAACTCCGCCCCACCCATGCACTCGGTGACGTTGTCGCCGGTGAGCTCGACGTGAATGCCGCCGGGCCAGGTGCCTTCGGCCTGGTGGGCGCTGATGAAGCCGGAGATCTCGGCGCAGATGTCCTCGAAGTGGCGGGTCTTGCGCCCGCTGACCGAGGTGAAGGTGTTGCCGTGCATCGGATCGCAGGCCCACACGACCGGATGGCCGGACTGGCGCACGGCGCGCAGCAGCGGCCGGAGGCCCTGCTCGATCTTGTCGGCCCCCATCCGGGTGATCAGGGTCAGGCGCCCGGGCACCCGGGCGGGGTTGAGCGCCTCGCACAGTTCGAGGACGAACTCCGGGCTGGCCGAGGTGGAGACCTTGCAGCCGATCGGGTTGCCCACGCCGCGGAGGAACTCGACGTGGGCGCCGTCGAGTTGACGGGTCCGTTCGCCGATCCACAGCATGTGGGCCGAGCAGTCGTACCAACCGCCGGTGAGCGAGTCCTGCCTGGTCAGGGCCTCTTCGTAGCCGAGCAGCAGGGCCTCGTGGCTCGTGTACACGTCGACCTCGTGGAGCGCCGCAGTGGTGTCGGTGTCGACGCCGCAGGCACGCATGAAGCGCAGCGCCCGATCGATCTCGTTGGCCAGTTGCTCGTATCGCTGCCCTTCGGCGCTCGAGGCGACGAACTCCTGGTTCCACGAGTGGACGCGGCTCAGGTCGGCGAAACCGCCCTTGGTGAAGGCCCGGACGAGGTTCAGCGTCGACGCCGACTGGTGGTAGGCCTGGACGAGCCGGTCGGCCGACGGCTGGCGGGCGGCGGCCGTGGGGGCCGGGTCGTTGACGATATGGCCGCGGAAGCTGGGCAGGTCGACGTCGCCGATCCGCTCGTAGCCCGAGGAGCGGGGCTTGGCGAACTGGCCGGCGATCCGCCCGACCTTGACCACCCGTACGCCGAGCGAGTAGGTGAGCACGACGGCCATCTGAAGGATGACGCGCAGCTTCTCGCGGATGTTCACCGCCGAGAACTCGTCGAAGCTCTCGGCGCAGTCCCCGGCCTGGAGGAGGAAGGCGTTGCCGGCCGCCACGTGACCGAGCGAGGTCTGCAGGCTGCGGGCCTCGCCGGCGAAGACCAGTGGCGGGTAGCCGGCGATCTGCTTGAGCGCGGCGTCGAGTTCGGCCTCATCGGGCCAATCGGGCTGCTGGGCGGCGTCGAAGCTGCGCCAGCTGGTTGGGCTCCAGGTTCGTGCCATCACCACCAGCCTGGCGGGTGGAGGGCGTCATCCGCAACGTGATAACCCGCAGAACCTGGCCGATCACGGCCTGTGCCGGCTCCGGAGCCGAGAACGACCGCCCCCGCTCAGGCCGCGAGGATGCGGACGGCGTCTTCCTTCAACCCGGCGACGGCCCGGCTGACGAGCCGGCGCGCCGCCTCGGCGGTGACGCCGAGGTCTTCGCCGACCTCGCGGAAGCTGCGGCGCTCGCCGTCGAGCAGCCCGAAACGGGCCTCGATGGCGTAGCGGGCCCGCTTGTCGAGGGTGCCGAGCAGCTCATCGAGCAGTTCGGTGTCGACCATCGCCATCACGGCGTCTTCGGGGGTGCCCTGACCGTTGTCCATCAGGTCGCCGAGGGTGGCATCGCCGTCGTCGCCGACGGTCTTGTCGAGCGAGATGGGAGTGGTCAGGCGATGGAGCTCGGCATTCGACAGATCGAGGGTCTCGCCGTCGCCCGAGGCCTGGCGCAGCGCGGCGCGCAGCGAGGCCGACCGATCGCCAGGGATGCGGATGAGGCTGGCCTTCTGGTCGAGGGCACGCCCGATGGCCTGGCGGATCCAGAACGTGGCGTAGGTGGAGAACTTGAAGCCACGGCGCCAGTCGAACTTGTCGACGGCGTGTTCGAGGCCGAGGTTGCCCTCCTGGATGAGGTCGAGCAGGTCCATGCCCTGGGGCAGTGGGTAGCGCCGGGCGATGGAGACGACGAGGCGCAGGTTGGCGCGGATGAAGCGGTCCTTGGCGGCGGCGGCAGCCCGGACCTCCCGCTTGAGCTCGGGCGCCGACTCGCCCGCACCGATGCGGACAGCCGCGGCACGACCGAGTTCGATCACCTTCGAGAGCTGACGCTCCTCTTCGGCGTTGAGGAGCGGCACCTTGCCGATGTCGTTGAGGTAGAGACCGATGGAATCATTCATGGCGTATCAATCAACTCTTCGTAGGAGGGTGAGATTCCGGATGTCCGACGTGCCATCTGGCACACCGGCGCCTCAAGTGCCGCAGGTGGCGGTAGTACCCTTAAAGACTTCCGGTTGACGTGGGGATGACGGCGCTTCCGCCGTGTTTTCGGGGGCCTTGCATCGTACATCAGTAGCTCGCCCAGGTCATGGTTCGTTGTGGGCGTGGTAAGAAGACGTTCGGGATGCACGAAAGGTTGCGAACGACCAACGTGTCCTACGCGACGTACACTGCCCGGTCGTGCCGTCGCCGTCCCACCGCCGCTTGGGCGTTTTCGGGGGGACCTTCGACCCGCCTCACGTCGGCCATCTGGTCACGGCCCTCAACGTCGGGCACGCCCTGGGGCTCGACGAGGTACTGATGGTCGTCTCGCACGTGCCCTGGCAGAAGGAGGGCAGCCGACGGATCACCCCCTCGGAGGACCGCTTCGAGATGGTCCGGGCCGCCGTCGCCGGGGTGGCCGGGCTGTCGGCCAGCCGGCTCGAGATCGATCGTGACGGTCCCAGCTACACCGCTGACACCCTGCGCAGCCTGCATGAGGCCGAGCCCGACGCCACGCTGTTCACGATCCTCGGCGACGACGCGGCCAGCCGGCTGACGACGTGGGAACGGTGGGACGAGGTCGTCGAGCTGTCCCGCCTGGTCGTCGTCGACCGGCCAGGCGATCCCGTCGGGCTCCCCGACGTGGCGGAATGGATCCGCGTCGAGGTACCGCGTCTCGAGGTGTCGAGCACCGATCTTCGGGCCCGCATCCGCGACGGCCGCCCCCTCGACTACCTGATCCCCCGGGCCGTGCTCGACGTGATCGCCCGGCGCGGCTTGTATCAGGAGGCCGCGTGAGCCTGGTCGCCGAGAGGCGACGCCGCCGCACGATACTGGCCGCCCTTGCCGGTGTCGCCGGACTGCTCGCCCTGCCGGTGCTCAGCCTGGCCGCCGCCGAGACGTTGAAGGGCTCGACCGAGGGCAAGAACGCGCTCGAAGGACTCCCGGATCTGGTGCTCATCCCACCGACGCCCGGTGCGCTGTTCGCCGCTGTCGACGACCAGGGCGAGATCACCGCGGTGAGCCTGCTCGCCCTGTCCCCGCCGCGCAGCGGGCAGGTGAAGGGCGGCACGATCATCGTCGTGCCCGTCGGAGCCCGGACCAACCTCCCCGGCGACTCCGTGGGCCGGCTGGCCGACGCCTACGCGGCTGGCGGCGAGACGGCCTTCGTCGAGGCCGCCGAAGGATTGCTCGGGGTGAGTGTGACGTCGTCGATCGTGGCCGGCGCAGAGACGATCGCCTCGCTGCTGGCGCCCTACGCACCGTTGGAGATGAACGTCGCCGGTGACGTGATCGACACCGACGCCGCCGGAGCCGATCAGTTGGTGGCCCCGGCCGGTGCGTCGGTCGTCGACGCCGCGACCATGGCGGCGATCCTGACGGCGCGTCAGGCAGGGAAGCCGGAGTCGGAGCGACTCGGCCGGATCGGCGACCTGTGGTCGACGCTGGCCCTCCACGTCGCCTCGGGAGTCGGGGAGCCGATCACGGTGACCACGACACCGCAGGTCGGTGGGGGCGGAGCCGCAGGCGCGGCCAGTGGACCGGACCCCGCCGCCGACTTCTCGACCTTCTTCCGGGCGTTGTTCGCCGGTTCGGTGGGCGTCTACCGCCTGTCGTCGGAACCGGCGACCGACCCGGCCGAGAACCCGAACGCCGCCGATCTGGTCAAGCTGAACCTGGCCGAGGTCAACCTCGTCACGGCCAGCGTGCTGCCGAGCTCGGTGTCGCCGCCGTTCGCCTCGATCACCTTCTACGTGCGCAGCCCGCTCGGCGACCCCCGTCTCACGCTGGAGGCCGTCGCCCGGCTGGTGTTCCAGGGGGCCAACGTGGTGCTCGTCAAAGAGGATGCATCGATCCCCGCGCCCGAGCTGAACACGATCTCGTTCGTCGACCCGTCGGACGGGGCGCAGGCCGAGGTGTTCGTCAAGCCGCTCGGCTCCGGCTATGCGATCGTGCCGGCCGACACCCGGATCGACGGCGTGGATGTGGTGCTCACCCTCGGCGAGCAGTTCCGCAAGGACGCCGATCTCGAACGACTCAACGTGGCGACCACCGTGGCGCCCGCAACGGAAGGTTGACCGTGCCGACGACAGCACAGCCCGAAGCCATCGAACTCGCCCGCATCGCCGCCGCGGCCGCCGACGACAAGCACGCCACCGACATCCTGGTGATCGACGTGTCGGAGATCCTGGCGATCACCGACGCGTTCGTCATCGCCAGTGCCAACAACCGCCGCCTGGTGCGCAGTGTCGCCGAGGCGATCGAGGAACAGGTGAAGCTGACGTGCGACCGGGCGCCGCTGCGCACCGAGGGGCTCGGCGAGCAGCAGTGGGTGCTGTTGGACTACGGCGACGTCGTGGTCCACGTCTTCTCCGACGAGATGCGGGCGTTCTACGAGATCGAACGCCTCTACCGCGACGCCCCGACGATCGAGTGGGCGCTGCACACCTCGTGACCGGTGGCACGCCGGGTTGTGACGCCTAGCGCATCAGAGTCGGGATCCCCGGTCGTCTCCATGGTGTTGAGTGGAGATGAGATGACGACGACAGAGCTCAGTGGAGCATTCGATACGAGCGAGCTTCCGAAGCTCGCCGCCGAGCCGGTCACGGTGACCGTCTCGCGCGCCGTGGTGCCCGGCCGCGAGGTCGAGTTCGAGGCGTGGGCGGAGCAGATGTCCACGAGGGTCGAGGAGTTCCCCGGGAGTCTCGGCGCCGGCGTGCTGCGCCCCGGAGGCGTCGGCGGCGACTACCACCTGATCTTCCGGTTCGCCGACGCACTCAGCCTGCGGCTGTGGGAGCGTTCGCCCCAGCGGGCCCGGCTGGTCGCCGAGCTCGACGGTCTCGTCGGCGAGACCCGTGTGCAGCGCACCGTCGGGGTGGAGGAGTGGTTCGACCTGCCCGAGCGGGCGGAGCCGTCGCGGGCGCTGTGGAAGCACGTCTTCGGCGACGTCGCCTGGGTGTTCCCGGTGGCCCTGACCACCTCGATCGTCGTCGCCCCGTACCTGGCCAAGCTGCCGTTGTCGCTGCGTACGCTGGCCTCGGCCGGCTTGATCACGGTGGTGATGCGCACGGCGGTCGGTCCGGTCCGCAAGCGGGTCCGGTCGCGACGCACGTTCTGAACGGATTCCGGCGGTGCCGACGGTTTGACGTCGGCGGCGTTTGGACCGAGATCGCGCCGCTGGTAGCGTTCACGCCCGCCCCGTACGGGGCTGTAGCTCAGTTGGCAGAGCGCTTCCATGGCATGGAAGAGGTCAGGGGTTCGATTCCCCTCAGCTCCACGGAAAAGGCCCAGGTCAGAGACCTGGGCCTTTGTCGTTGGGGTCTCGCTGACACCTTGACTGACACCTTGGCGAGTGGTAGGGTGAGTAGTAGGGCCGCAGAGGCTTGCCAGCTGACCGGCTACGAACGATGAGGGGCGACCGCACACACGGCGGATCGTCGGTGGGAGGGCTGGCTCCTTACAAGGAAGATGTCGGGGGTTCGAGTCCCTCTGCGCCCACTACATAAGACCTGGTACCTGCCCAATTCATATCACTTCTGTACAGAGGCGATCGATTGCAGAGACCTTTTCGGAGACCTTGACGGAGGATCGCGTTCGTCGGAGGGGACACGACGAGCAGGTCACGCCAAGCAGACGATCTGCACGATGGCACACCACTGATCGAGTGGGAGCGGCGTTCCTTCTAGACGTTCATGACGTGGCGTCTGCCCGATGGGAGATGCGGAGGCGAGGTGCAGGATGAACCGCCGGGCGCCTCCGTCGTCCATCTCGGCAACAGCGGGGCGCTGTTGCCGATGCGACGCTCCTCGGCGACGGTGTTCGGGCGGACGACTCCTCAGATTCCGCCAGATCGATGAAGCGTGATGCGCTGACATCGCCGACGAGCCCGTTGATTACGGCGGTCTCGATGTCAGCCGTGGTTCTCGGGCCCACCGCCCACGTCGTCCTACGTCAGGTTCGATCGTGGACGAATCTCTCGAGTTCAGCGATGGACAGTCGGACGCAGCGTCCGATTCGTGTGGGTACGAGTTCGCCGCTCCAGATGAGCTCGTAGATCGTGGTTCGTCCGACGCACAGGATCCGCGCGGCTTGTGTGAGGGTGACCAACAGCGGGTGAACCTGCGCCGATCGCCCGTCCGACGAGCTGTTGATCGCCGACGGTTCGGACGATCGCCGGGATGGAGGTCCGGCTGGATCGGGCGCTCGCGAAGCAGCATCCGCAGTGCAGGGAAGCTGGGGGGCCGGTTCTGTCAGTGGCGTGGTCCGTCTCATCGCAGGTCGGAGCTTCGGCGAGTGACGTCCTCGATTACGTCACCGAACACTACGAGGTCAACAGACTCAGCTTCGGGGCGATCGGGTGCTCGTCGCTGCCGAGGGAGGCGCTTGGGACCGGTTCGCATCGTTGAACCGTGGAAGGTCGACGGCATCAATGAGCGAGAGGAACTCCTGGCACGTCTCGTCTCGGGCACCACCCATGGCTTCGCACCTCAACGAACCTGGCTCCCTACACCCGCCCGCGCGTCGGCCACGCTGGGTGACTGCTATGGGCGTTCCGGGTGGTCGTGTGGTCAGCGATGCCGAGCGGCTCGCGAGTGTCGAGCGGGCAGCAAGGGCTCCGTCGTAGTCCTGACCGGTGGGTACCGAGCGTGCTCGGTGGTGCTGAACCTGCCGTGCCCTGCTTGATCACAGCGGACAGCGTCAACCGCCGCCAGCAGGGGCAGGCTCGTGGCCTTGAAGGTCGATGATGAGGTGGGTGGGGGTTTCGTTGAAGATGCAGATCTTGCCGCCAGTGCCGAGTTTGGTGATGACGGTGTTGGCGATGGTCTGGCCGGGTGACCAGTTGAGGTTCGAGGCGTTCGGTGGAGTGGTGCCGCAGGGCCACACGGTGAGGTATCCGGAGCTGGTGCCACCAGTGACGGTCGCGTTGAGGATCACCGCGGCGGCGTTGGGGGGTACACCGCCTCGCCCCGCGATGACGACTTCGGTGGTCGTGCCGGCGGGGCGGATCCCGATCCCGCTGTACTGGCCATCGATCGTCGGCTGCGCTCCCGGCCGCGACTCCAACAGGCGCGCCGGGACCTGTGGGACATAGGACGCGCCAGCGGGGTAGAAGCCTTGAAGGTCGATGATGAGGTGGGTGGGGGTTTCGTTGAAGATGCAGATCTTGCCGCCAGTGCCGAGTTTGGTGATAACGGTGTTGGCGATGGTCTGGCCGGGTGACCAGTTGAGGTTCGAGGCGTTCGGTGGAGTGGTGCCGCAGGGCCACACGGTGAGGTATCCGGAGCTGGTGCCACCAGTGACGGTCGCGTTGAGGATCAGCGCGGCGGCGTTGGGGGGTACACCGCCTCGCCCCGCGATGACGACTTCGGTGGTCGTGCCGGCGGGGCGGATCCCGATCCCGCTGTACTGGCCATCGATCGTCGGCTGCGCTCCCGGCCGCGACTCCAACAGGCGCGCCGGGACCTGTGGGACATAGGACGCGCCAGCGGGGTAGAAGCCTTGAAGGTCGATGATGAGGTGGGTGGGGGTTTCGTTGAAGATGCAGATCTTGCCGCCAGTGCCGAGTTTGGTGATGACGGTGTTGGCGATGGTCTGGCCGGGTGACCAGTTGAGGTTCGAGGCGTTCGGTGGAGTGGTGCCGCAGGGCCACACGGTGAGGTATCCGGAGCTGGTGCCACCAGTGACGGTCGCGTTGAGGATCAGCGCGGCGGCGTTGGGGGGTACACCGCCTCGCCCCGCGATGACGACTTCGGTGGTCGTGCCGGCGGGGCGGATCCCGATCCCGCTGTACTGGCCATCGATCGTCGGCTGCGCTCCCGGCCGCGACTCCAACAGGCGCGCCGGGACCAGCATCGTGGGCGGCGCATCCGGCCCGGCGTACCCCGGGTAGATCATGCGGAGACCGGCGGCGATCACGGGGTGAGCTCCGGCGAGACGCCAGATCGTGCCGTTGTCGAGATAGTTGAGTGCGGCGAGCAGGGCGGCGCCCTTGTTCAACGGCCACACCTGTTGCTGAACCCAGGTGCCCGAGGTCCGGGTCAGTCCGCCGGCGTTCGGAAACGTGGCGAGGTCCGGGTGGAATGCGTCGAGCACACCGACGAGCGGATCCCACACAGCAGGCGTCTGCGTGATGATGGACCGCAACTTCGCGACCGAGGCTGCCGCGGTCGCGCCACCAAGGCCGAGCGCGAGCTGCCACGAGTACGGGCTATGGGTACCGCGGAACGTCGCTGCGCCATCGACCGCGCACGGTGCGACACCTTGGGCTCTATAGGTCGTGTCTGGCAACTCGATGGCGTCGGGTAGCGAACCGCTCGCCGTCGTGACACAGGTGAACATTCGTTGGGCATTCCCGCTCCAGTCGACCGGGTCGACACCCCAAACGCCGCCGTTGTCGGCACCAATGCTCGGGTCGAGCATAGTTGCGGTCAGGAAGGTCATCGTGAACCAGGCGCCGGGGAAGGATACGACTGGCGTTCCAGCACCCGAACCGCGGATGCGCTGCATCTTGTACCACGATCCAGCGCCAATCGAATGGGCCGGGCTTCCCGCAGCGAGGATCGCTGCCATCGCTCCCTCGTCGGTCCAGTAGTCGATGTCGAGTACCTGATCCGGTACCACCAGGCGCGGGTCGGTGCTCGCCCAGTAGCCGCCTCCGACGGCGGGCACCATATAGAAGTCGTCGTGTGTCGTGTCGTCGTCGTCGGGGGTGCTGTCGATCTCGGGTTTCCACGCAAGGCGTAGCCGCCCGGTCACAGGGTTGAGGATCTGGTCCCAACGGGTGCGGGCCAACAGCCGACCGACGAGTCCTTTGATCTCGGTGTTGTTGGGGAACCCGGACGCGAACGCGGCTGCGCCCATTTGCAGGATGGCGGTGTCGATCGTCGACGCTTCGACATTGTTGCGGCCGTTGACGTCGATCTTTCGTGTCCCCGTCAACGGACCGTTCACGCCCGAGGGGTCGATACCGGTAAATCGGTAGACGAGTCCCAGCTGGTTGCCGACGCATCCGCTTGGGCTGTTGCACCACAGCTTGTTCTGATCGAGGAAACGCAACACCTTGAGTCCCGCCGCACGGGCCTCGGCGTCACTGACCCATCCATGCCCGACCGCGGCGGGGAGCGCTGCCAGGAGCCAGCCGGTTGCGCCGACGTGGGCGAGGTCACGGAACAGGGTGCGATCGAGCGAGAAGCCGGTCTTCGGGTCGCGCAGGCGCAGCATCGCTTCGAAGTCGCCTCGAGCCAACGCTTCGACCAATCCGCGGTCGGACAACCCGACAAGCGACGCCGCGTCGCGTGGTGCCCCATTCTTGTCGACGAGCGCGATGGAGCGCACCGACAAGGCAGCCGTCGACGGATTGCTGGACTCGGCGACGAGCAACGTCAGGAGCTTCACGCCCCCGAGATCGATACCGACGAACCCCGACACCGGGAACTCGTATCGGGTCAGGGCGCTCCCGGCCGGCACCGTGAACGATTGTGAGGCCCTGGCGCCGTGAATGTCTTGCACCTCGAGCAGTACTCGAACGGTGTTGGTTGGATCACCGCCGACCAGCGCAGCGATCGCGTCGATCGAGACCACCTCGCCCGTGCCGACTGAGAGATCACGAAGATCGAACCCTTCGTTGAGCAGCGACAGCACCGGACCCGCCGTTCCGTCTGGGTTCGCGGTTTCGATCGACACCCGGCCGAGGCTCGCGTACAAGCCGACGAACTCGTTCGAGTCCGGGTGATTGAAGGTGTAAGAGAACCTCAAAGAGCAGCCACTCGGCTCGCACGCTGCCGACTTGGCCGCGTCGGTCACGCCGTCGCGGCTGTTGACGACCCCGATCGTGCCGAAGCGCCCGTCACCCTCATGCCGCTCGCTTGCATAGGCGAACTGCGTGTCGAGCACTGGATAGTCGACGTCGTGGGACGCCGCGCCCGCTCTCGGCGTCGGAATAGCCGACGCGATCGTCGATGTCGCGATGACGACAACCATGACGAGCCAGTCGGTGCGTCGACGTGACGCCCTCGGGTTCCGAATCGCGCCCGACGCAAACCCACCGACGCGTCGGCACCTTCGGTCACCGGTAGGAAGGTTGTCGGCCATCGTTGTCCTCCTTCACAAGTAGAGTTGTCCCCGCCACAGGGTGGCGTCGAGCCGCGTTCCGCTGATCGCTGGTCGCCTCCGGATGTGAGAGCGAACGTGGCAGCACTCAACGAGGCCTCCAGATCGTGAGTCGGTTGATCAAAACGGATTCACTCGATCCGTCGACTTTAGTTGAGACAGGCGTATCGAACACGTGTTTGCAGACGACGCTCGGTACGGAGTCCATCGACTCGCACCACGACCCACACCCTCCACGGCCACACCGGCTGGGTGAGCACGGTGGTGTTCGATCACGCTCGACACCGGTGCAACCCTGCTCGCGACGGCCGGCACCGATCAGACGGCGCGGTTGTGTACCGACCCGAGCGGTGCGGGACAGCCAATCGTTGATTCCGATCGGCGCGTTGGCGCTCAGCACCGCCGTATTCAACACCCTCAGCGGTCGCTGCGATCGCCTCCACCGATGTCGTACAACTCGCTGCAGCCGCCCGCCGCAGGCCTCGGCGGCGTGGACGGACCAACGAGATGACCGGACCGAGCATGCGACCTCTCCCACGCATCCTGGCGAGTGAGCATGGCCGCTCCGACGCTAGTCACGGGCCGGAGCGATACCGAGCGCGCGGAACGTTTGGCGAGGGCGCGCCAACCCGGTGGATACTGATCGTTCGCGAGCCATGTCAAACCGGGTATCTCGAGAGCAGGTGGCATCGGCCGGGTCGCGCAAGGGTCTCGGCAGGACCGAAGTCGTGTCCGTGCGGCGATGGCGCGCGAGCGTCGGATCGTCTCGTTAGCCGCGATCCCACCGTCGTAGACAGTCACGCTGATCCATCAGCCTCGCCGAACGCGGCGTGGCGGCCATCCTCCCGCTCCCATTGCAGAGCGATATCGAGTGGAGAACCGCCGTCGCACCGCCGAGCATCCCGGTGGATACCGCGCGCCGCGTCGGGCGTTACCGTCGCCTCGCGACCTGATCGCCACGCGCGATGTTCGAATCGGCTTGGTTTGATGAACCAGTTCGGCTCGGCCCCCGCTGTGCAGCATCACCAGGCCGGCTCATCGGCCCCGTCGACTTGGTGGCGACCTCAGCGGAGATGGCGCCGATGTCGGCACTCCGATCAAGTCCACGTCAGTGATCCAGTCAGGATCGGGTACCGAATGTGGAGCATCCAGCCCAAAGGAGCGACCATGGCCATTGCCGTCACGTTTACGAGCAACCTCACCACCCAGCAGTACGACGAGATCTGGCGTCAACTACGCGAAGCAAAGGCCGACCACCCCAACGGACGCTTGTCGCACGTGGGATTCGAGCGTGGCGGCACCATGACCGTCGTCGACGTCTGGGACTCGATGGAGACGTTTGAAGCTTTCGGTGCGACGCTGATGCCGATCATCGGGGCTGTCGGCGGCACTGTCACCCCTGATATCGCCGAGGTTCACCACTTCCAGGCCGGTTGACACGGGCCGCCGAGACGGCTATCAAGGCGAGACCGGACGGCCGACGCTGACGCGCCACGAATGGCGCGCTACGGACGAACATGAGCAAGTGCTCTGCGCGGAACGGCCGGTCGGCCAACCTCAGCGACGCAGATCCACACCCTGGACGCAGCGGACTCCGGGAACCCACGACACGACGCCCCCGAGGGCACACGGTGGATACCGGATGGGCGGGCAGACTGTGAGTGATGACCGGCCGGGGGTGGCGTATCGATCTGCGGGGTGCCGTCGATCGGGGTGACGGCGCGGCGGTCGTAGCGCTGCTGCGCGAGGGGCTGATCCCCGACGATGCTCTCCAGTTGATCGGTGATGGTCTGCAGGCTGCGCTCACCCAACATGTCGAGGGTGCAGCCGACGTGGCGGCTGACTGCGTCAGGGCGCTGCGCGAGCGGGGTTGGTCTGGAGATGACGAACTCGCCCACCAACTCGCCGCTGTGCTCGGGACCGGGGCGATTCCGTTGCTCAGACCGTTGCCGGTCGATCTCGAGGAGTTGGCCATCATCCGTGAGGGCGACCCGATGGATGGCGGTGGGCGCATCGATCTGCGCACCGGTGAGGTGTGGCATCGGGCGGCGATCGAGTACGCCCGGGAGATCGGCGGCGTGGACGACGACGAGTCCGACGACGCGGATCGTTGGCTCTGGGTCGATTGCGAGGGATCGCACGACGGCTACCGGGACATGGAGTTGTTCATCGGCACCGTCGACAACACCGACCGGGCTGACCGGCTGGACGTCGCCATCCAGGGACGCGGTGCGTTCCGGCGGTTCAAGGATGTGCTCGCCCGGTGGCCCGACGAACTCGACCGTTGGTACGCGTTCTGCGAGGATCGCCAGCGGGGCCGATCGCGTGCCTGGCTGGCGGACGCCGGCTACCGAGTTGCACCGTCATTGACGCCACGCCTGGAGCCGTGATCGGCGACGGGGTCGCACCGAGCCTGCGACGTGTCCACGAACGCCCCTACCAGCCGCGGCCGATCCCAGAGGACACCACCGAACGCCCGCCGCCAGAGAAGCAATCGGCGAGCAGGGATACCGAGCGGAGGCACGAGGCCTTCGCGTCGCCCGTCACCGGTAGGTATGCGCTCGTTGGCGGACGGTTCGCTCGAGACGGGTTCGACCATGCCCTGGCAGCGAGGTCGCACAATGCGGGTTGGCGACGAGGAGATCGCTTCAGTCAGTGACGCGGAGGAAGGTCTCGATCTCACAGGGGAGGTTCTTGATTCGCGACAACTTCGTGTCGTTGGTGATCAGTGGCGCATTGAGCGCGGCGGCGAGCGCGATGTAGCAGGCGTCGTAGGCCGACACGTTGAACCGGAGCGCCCAGGCCGGCCGGAGGAGTTCGAGCGAGGGGTGCAATTCGACGGGGACGGCGCACAGTGCTTCGAACGCCGCGTCCGCTGCCGCGGCGTTCAGGACCCCGCCGAGCGCGAGCCCGCGCAGCGCCGACATTGCCTCGACCTTGATGAAGTCCGGCGCGGTGAGTTCTGTGCCGGCGACTCGCTCACGGACCTTGACGCCCCGTGGGCCGGCATCGATGATCAGGTCGACGAGTGCGGCCGAGTCAACGACGATCACGGGCGATCAGTTCAGCGATGTCGATGTCGGTGAGGTCGACGCGGTAGTCGGCGCCGTCGGTTGCGTCGAGCCATTCGTCGATCGTCGGGGTGCGCGCGAGGCGCTCGAGCTGGCTGAGCACATATTTCTGGAGTGATTGACCGGCACGCTGAGCTCGTTTGGCGAGCGTGTCACGGACGTCGATGGGGACGTCTCTTACCTGGATGATCGCAGTGTCTTGGACAGCGGAAGTCGTGGCCATTGTAACAACCCTAGCCCACGTGGGTGCAAAATGGGTGCGACACTGGCCGAGGCGTCGGTTGGCCCCGCATCGCCCTTCGACAGAGCAATACCGAGCATCACCGCCCTACCGTCCGCCCGAGCGCCCACGGTGGATCTCGCGCTTGGTCGGTGGAGCGTGGCGCGCGTGCCGACTCGGCTGGCCAGTTACCCAAACGGACGTTGGCGCAAGCCGCGCCGGTCACGCGACTATCGCTACAAGACCGTGTACGTGACGGTCAGCTTGGACGTGTTTCCCGCCGCGTCAGTGGCGTTGACCGTCAACCTGCCATTCCTCGCCTTCTTCGACGTGTCGATCGGTTGTCCATTCGCGACCGTGCCGGTACAGCTGACCACACCCGACAGGGAGTCACCACATGAGAACTCCGCAAGGACGACCTGATCGCGGTTGTATGTCGCACCGGCGGTCGGACCGAGGATGTCGATAGTTGGACCCGTCTTGTCGATGTTGATGCCGGTGACGGCGGCCAGGGAACTCGTGTTGCCAGCCACGTCGATGCACTCTCCTGACGCGCTCTGCCCCGCCCCCTGGGCTGACAAGACAACTGGCGGCGAGCACGACGCGATGCCCGAGATCGCGTCACTGCCGGTGAAGGTCACCGTGACGTTTGTCTTGCGCCAGCCGTACGCGTTCGCCTGCGGACCGGCGGCGGCAATCGCTGTCGGCGCCGTCTTGTCGATGTTGACGGAGACGACGTTGCTTGGTGCGCTTGTATTGCCCGCGGCGTCAGTGACTGTCGCAGGAGTTGAGGTGATCGCCATGCCCTCGGTGGCGAGGATCTGGTCCGCAGGACAGTTGCCGGCTGGAATGCCGAAGCCAGTGTCCGCACAATCGAAACGCACGGTGACATTGGAGGTGTACCAACCGTTCGCGCCCTCGGTCCCCGATCGCTTCGACGCACTGATTGTCGGCACGGTGATGTCTTCTAGCACGGTGACCGTGTCGAGCGATTCCCCCGCCGTGTTCTTGCCGCCTATTGCATAGATCTTCCCGCCTGAGACTGCTGCACCGAGAGCGGCTCTGGCCGAAGGCAACGATTCAACTGCTGTCCACGTGTCGGCAGTCGGATCGTATTCCACAACATCGGAGCGCACCGTGCCTTCTCCGGTCTGTCCCCCGATCGTGTACAGCTTGCCGTTGTTCAGTGCGACCAGGGCCAGACCATTTCTTGGATTCGGCATCGAGCTCTTCGTTGACCAGCTGTCATTTGCAGGGTCGTAAGCCTCGACTGTTGACAGCGGATCGCCGGCACTACTAGGGGTACCTCCCACGACGTAGATCTTGCCGTCCGCAGCGGTCGCAGCAGCCGCGGAGCATCTGGCGGTCGGCATCTGCGCCTTGGCCTGCCAGGCGTTCGAGGCCGGGGAGTACTCCTCGAATGCTGCACTGCACAAGTAGGGCGAGTAACCCACCGCAACGCCACCAATGGCATAGATCGAGTCGCCTGCCGCCGCTGCAGTCAAGAGGTATCGTGGCGTTGGTATGTTTGCCTTTGTTGTCCACTCATCGGCTGAAGGGTTGTACTCGAACAACTCAGACGTGAGGGCGTTCCCAGGTGTGTTCCCGCTAATTGAATAGATCATGCCGTTGCTGGCGCTCGCGACCGCATGTCCAGAGCGGACGGCCAGCAAACTCGCGTGATCCGTCCACATATCGGAGAACGGGTCGTAGACCTCGACCGTGTCAGTGACGCCGGTAGAGGCGTCGCCTCCTATCGCATAAATCTGTCCCCCAGCCGCGACGGCGACCGAAAGGGACTGGCGTGGTGTCGGCAATGGAGCCCGTTCGCTCCATGCCAGGCCCGCAGCGGCTTCCGCTGCTCGACCCGGTGGGATCACGAGCGCAGCCACGACGGCGATTAGCGAGAAGACCGCTCGACGGCTCCGCACCTCCCGCGACCGAGCGAGTCTGCCCAACGAAGCGTGCATGGCTGCCCCCTAGCCCCACGGCCGTTATGTTAGCGGCGTGTGGGAAAGCTACAGAGCTGCTCACCACGCGTCAAGGAGAAGTTGACTCGTCTCTGTCCCGTGGGGTAGGGCTCTGGCGATGGCAGCCCGCCTGCCAACCGATGGATGACAGATGCTCGCCTCCACCGACCTCAGGTAGTCGACGAAGGTCCGGCTTCGCCGGCGAATAGCGCAGGCACGCGGTTCAGAATGGCCGATCCCGGACATCCACCGTGACCGACCGGCGCACGGTATTCGTGCACCGACCGGCCAGTGGCCGTGACACGGGGCATGGAATCATTGCCGCGATGAGACCCACGTGGCCGAACAACTCCGCCGAGATGGAGCCCGCCACGGCCACTGGAGCGCGTTGGTGCCACCCGAACCGCGAGGCCTGCTCACGGCCAATCGGCGTGGCGCAGATCAGTCAGGTGATTGTCGTCCGGCACGCGTAACGACCGAGTCGGGTCGTTCTTGTCCCGTGTCGACTACTGGAGCAGTGGGCTACATCGAGGGCAGTGCCGGCGCCCGCTGAGACTTCGTGTGAGCGGCGACCGTGACCGAAGGCGTCAGGATGGTCACGTCAGCAAATGACGTCGCCATCGCTCGAGAGAGCTGGGCGACGTATTCGGCCGGATCGGTTGAAGCGAGCTTGCCCACTTCGTGCAGGCGAGAGATGTCTTCGATCAGCCATTGTGGGGGTTGGGTGAGCGCGTCGTAGTTGACGGTGGCGATGCGGTTGGCGCGCGAGACGTCGTGGGTGCTGTTGCGGCGGCCCCAAAGGCGCGGTCGATGGTCTGCTGTCGGCGGACCGTGTGGAGTTCGTCGTTGAGTCGCTCGATGTCGGCGTTGACCGCAGCCAGTTCGGGTGGTGTGGCGTCCTCGGCCAGCCGGCGGAGTTCGCCGAGGCGCGTGGTGAGTCGTCGGAGTGGGTCGGCGTCGGCCTCTGCCTGCGTGATCTGGGCGAGTGTTCGTTCCTCGCGCCGGTCGGGCGGCACGGCGGTGTCGGCGAGCGCTTGGAGGAATCGGTCTACTTCGACCGGTCGCCGGGCGGGCCGCTGTCTGGGTGCCGGCAGCGCGGCGATCAGCTGGTTGATCTGTTGGAGTTCGACGAGGTGGGGCCAGTTGGTGATGATCCATTGGCGTCGGTCGTCTTGGGCGGTGGCGGCGGTGAGGAGGTGTTGGTGGAGTTCGGCCGGGTGGATGGTCGAGTCGGTCAGTCGTTGGATGAGCTCGGTCTGGTCTGGCGGTGCGGTGGCAGCGGGGGTGTCGAGTTCCCGGCGGCGGTCGCGAAGTTCGTCGGGTGTGCGTTGTCGTAGCGGGCAGGGGGTTGGGGCGGGGTGGGCGGTGAGCCAGCAGCGGTCCTCGAGGATGCGGAGCATCAGGCGGTCCCACGGTTCGGCGTCGGGGTGGGGGCGGGGCCCGAGCCCGGGAATGTGGTTGTGGATGTTGTTGAGGGCGCGGTAGCGGGCGATGCGGGTGACGGTGTCGTCCCAGACGGACCCGGCGGCAGCTGTGGCGGGTCGGGTTCCGATCCAGGTGGTGAGCCATTCGGGTTGTTCGGCGTGGAGTTGGTGGGTGGCACGCTCGAGGGCGAGGTGGAGTGCCTGGCGGTAGCGGGTGGCGTCGTCGGGTGCTTGGCCGTGGGCGGCGAGCGCCGCCCGCCAGTTCTCGACGGCGGTGGTGGCTTGGGTGTGGAGTCGTTCGAGGGTGGTGGTGGCGTCGGGGGTGAGCTGGACGGGTTCGGGGTTGTCGATGGCGACGAGTTGGTGCCAGGCGAGGGTGCGGGTGGCGTGTCGTCCCCGGTCGTTGTCGAAGTGCACGGTGACGGTGGCGGCGGTGTCGTCGATGTGGAGGATGTGGCCGACGTTGTCCCGGTCGATCGCACGCACCCGTCGACCCTCGGTGATATGGCGGCGGAGGTCCACGGCGCGCTCGTAGTCGCCGGTGGCGGTGGTGCCGTCGGAAAGCCCGGTGGCCGCTTCGACCGCAGCGGCGTGGCGGACAAGGGCGACGAGTTCGGTGGGGGTGTGGGTGCCGGCGAGGTGGTCGATGATGGTGGTGTCGGGGTCGGTGATGGTGACGAGGGTTTTGGCGGCCGAGGTGGTGAGTCGGGTGATCAGGTCGTGTTCGGGGGTGTGGTCGGTGTCGGTGGGTAGGGGGATGCCGGGGTTGTGGCGTTCGTCGAGTTCGATGGTTTGGGCGACGGTGGCGTAGAGGCGGGCGCTGTGACGGGCGCGGGACATGGCGACGTAGGCGCCTTCGCGGTAGAGACCGGGGGGACCGACGACGAGCACGTGGCACGTAGTGCGGTCGGCAAGCTGGCGCGGTCCTTCAATGCCGCCAAGGCGCGGTTGGTCGGCATGCCCGACGTCGAGGGACATTGACGTGCTCGCACGTGGACTACGGACGGTGCTCCGTCCCCAGCGCCCAGCGATCGGTCGCTCGACGAGCCTTTCGATCAAGGCCGCGGTCTCATCCCCATGCGCTTCGCATAAGGGCCTGTGAGTTAATTGTTTGAGCGTTGTGCGGTGAGGGTGTAGTTCCATTCGCCGTGCCATTCGTTGGGTTGGATGGGGAGGGCTGCGAGTTGGGAGTCGCTGATCTTGGTGCCGGTCGGGTAGTAGCCGAGGTCGCGTTCGGCGTGCACGGTGAGCCCGCTGGTGGTGCTCGTGCCGGCGACGAGTTCCACGATCGTCTGATACGACGTGAGGGGTTTGCCGCGCCAGTTGATGGTGATGAACGAGAACAGCTTGTGCTCGATCTTGTTCCATTTCGATGTCCCGGGCGGGTAGTGGCAGACGGTGATCTCCAACCCGGTCTCCGCGGCGAGGCGGGCGATCTCGACTTTCCACAGGCGGTTGCGATATCCGTTCGATCCGCCGGCGTCGCGGTGACCAAGAGCCGGCGAGCATGCGGGTAACGCTCGCGGCCCATGATCGTCCACCACCGGCGGATCGCGTTGACCGCGAACGCGGCGGTGTCATGATCATCGCCGACCGATACCCATCCCTCGTTCGCGCCGACATCATACACCCCATACGGGATCGCTTTGGGGACATCCGGGTCCGGGAAGTCGTGGACATCGACCCTGGTCGGGCGGCCCTTGGGTTTCCATCCCCATCCGCCGTTGGCTTTGGTGCCGTTGACCAGCTCTTTCTTCTTGCAGTCGACCGAGATCACCGGCTCACCAGCGGCGATGAACTCACCAGCAACCCGGTTGATGTGCTCGAACTGGGCGTTGCGGTCCGGATGCTGAGCTCCTTCGACGGTCTTAGCCGTCGCTTGCAACGAGAACCCCATCCGATGCAACAACTGGCCCACCGTCCACGACGACACCTGATGACCCATGTCCGTCAACGCCGCCGCCAACGTCCGCGTGGACTTCAACGTCCACCGCAACGGCGACATCGGATCACCCCGCGAGTCCGGCTCGACCAGATCATCAAGGCAGACCAACAGGTCCGGATCGACATCAATCAACTCCGGCCGACCGCCACCCTCGGCCCGCACTCGACCATCGGGTTCCACCCCGGCGACCGCGGCACGTTGGCCGTCCATCACCGTGTTGCGCGACATCCCCGACACCCTGGCAGCGATCGTGACACCACCCCGCCCGAGCATCCGAGCCATCGCCCCGGCCTGCAACCGGCGCTGCTTCTCATCCAGATGCGGACCCATGAACGAGAAGAACTCGACCAGACCCTCCTCGGACACCTCCACACCCAAACCATACCCCACCCACCACCTCACGCACGGATAGTCACTCGCGAGCCCTAAGGTCTCCTGGCACGGCTCTGGCGGGGAAAGCGGGGGGGGCGGGGAATCAACTCGTTCGGCGGGAACGGGCCGTCTGGTGACCTCGTGGCGCATTCGCCGGGGACATCTGGCGAGTGGCATCGCCTCGTTGACCACCTCGCATCAGCCGGGGATTTGTGTGGCGGATTTGCCGACGCTTTCGGCTCGGCGGTTGCGGGTAGCTCGTCGGTCGACTGCATGATCTTGGGAAGGCCGACCCGGCGTGGCAGTCCTATCTGCGGGTTGTCGCCGACGGCGGGTCGGCGTCGACCGTGGATCACAAGACGGCCGGCGCGTTCGTCCTGGGGGACTGGCAGCTCGGCGCCCTCGCCCCCGTGGTCATGGGTCACCACGGTGGACTGATGAACGCCACGGACGTGCGAGCCAAGCTTTCGGTCGAGCCCACCGCTGGTCAGCTTGCCTCAATCAGTCTGGTGGACTCGTTCGGCATTCGGAATCCTGGATCGTCATGCGTCCCGACGTGGGCAGTACCGTCGTCGGCGCATGACGTAGCGGGTCTGCGGCGGCTCGAGTTCTGGACGCGCATGTTGTTCTCTGCGCTGATCGACGCTGATCGACTGGACACTGCGGCTTCGTCACCCGACTCGACGGCTCGCTCTCGACAGTCCGCCGATCGGATCGACGCGGAGACGTTCTCGCGGTCACGGCGCGTTGCGTTGGCGAGCCACATGGCCGATCCGGTGGCATCGGCGAGAGAGCGGGTGTTTCATGAGGTCGTGTCTCACACGGGCAAGCCGCCTGGGTGGTTCGAGCTGACCGCTCCGACCGGTTCGGGGAAGACCCTTGCGGCGCTCGGGTTCTCGTTCGACCACGCGGCTCGGCAAGGGCTTCGCCGGGTGGTCTCGGCCGTGCCTTTCATTTCGGTCACTGAGCAGGTGGCTCACACGTACCGATCTGTGCTCGAGACCGATGCCGCCAACGACGTCGTCCTGGAGCATCACTCGGGCGTCCATAGCCGGGGTGAGGGCCAGACGGGGGGTGCGTTGTGGAGTCGGCTGGCTGCGGAGAACTGGGACTCCAACATAATCGTGACTACGACGGTCCGCCTCCTCGAGGCCTTGTTCGAGAACCACACCAGTGATGTTCGCAGGCTGCATCGGCTGGCGGATTCGGTGATCGTCATCGATGAGGTGCAGTCGGTTCCTTGGCGTCTGAGGAGCCGACTCTTGAGGTGCTTCGAGATCTTGTTCGGTTGTACGGGTGCACGGTCGTGCTGAGTACGGCGACCCAGCCACCGTTTCATTTGGTCGGTGACGTTGAGGGTGCCGAACCGACGCAGTTGCTCGATGTCGGCTGGTTCGACGAGTTTCGCCGGGTAAACGTGGAGTTCAATCCGGCGCCCTTGTCGTGGTCGGACTTCGCTGATCGGTTCGCAGTCGAGGCCGATCGCAACGGCGGTCAGTGTCTGGCGATCTTGAACACGATCAAGGACGCCAAGGCGCTTACGGCAGAGTTGGTGGGTCGGAAGGGCCTGCTGGATCTGTCGACTCGACTGTGCCCGGCGAGGTCAAGTTCTGGCTGACGTCGGCGAACGTCTCCATGCCGGCGAACCATGTTCGTTGGTGGCCACGCAGCTGGTGGAGGCCGGCGTGGACCTCGATTTCCTGTCGGGTTCCGGGCTGTTGCACCGATGACAGCGTTAGCTCAGGCCGCTGGCCGTGTGAATCGGCACGGCTACCGCGATCAGGGTGTGCTGCACGTGGTGGTTCCGGCCGAAGGCGGTTCGCCTCCGGGCGAGTACGACATTGGTCGCAAGGGCGCGCTGGATCTGCTGAGGTCTGGTGCGGATCCGCTCGACCCGGCGGACCTGAGTGTCTACTTCGATCGGTTCTTGGCGGCGACGCGCTCGATGCTGGACCAGGAGAGCATTCAGCAGGGGGAACTCCACAATTTCGCCAACGTGGCGGAGCGGTATCGGTGATCGCGGATGACACGACCAGTGTCGTGGTCAGCTACGACCGGTTCGACGCCACCCAGCTCGCGCCGCCCGGGACTTTCGCGAGCGTGCCGTGCTCAACCGTCGGGTGCAGCCGTATGTGGTGAATCTGCGCAGCCCAGAGTTCACCTCGGCTCAGAAGGCTGGGCTGACCCTGGACCTCGGGGGTGGTCTTCATGCCTGGCTCGGTGGTTATGACCTGGTGTTCGGCCTGACGTCCGATCGATCTACGGAGGCGTTGATCTGGTGACTGTTCATCCTGACGACCTGGCGGTTCGCGGAAGGGACCATTCGCGGTTCACCGTCCAAGTACGCGACCGAGCGGGTCTCGTATCCGATCATCACGCCGCCGGCGGCGGTCGGAGTGTTGTCGGCGATCTTTTGGAAGCCGGAGTTCGATTGGGTCATCACCGGCATCTGGGTGCTGGCCGAACCGTCGTGGGTGTCGATGACCCGCAACGGGTCAAGAGCCGAGCCTCTGCGTCGAAGTCGTCGATCGATGTGCTCGACGACCGGGTGCAGCGTCACAACCTGTTCTTGCGTGACGTGGACTACGTCGTGTTCGCCCGGATGCAATTGCGGGCGCATGCGACCGAGCCGGTGGCCAAGTACCGCGATCAGTTCCGGCGTCGGGTCAAACCGGGCGCGTTCTTCTCGCCGCCGTATCTCGGGCTGCGGGAGTACACCGCGTCGTTCGAGCCGTACCGACCGCGGGATCACGCGCCTTGGAGTCGATCACGTTGCCGATCGGCTCGATGAGTCTCGATCTCGGCTATCACGGCGAGCTCGGTGAGAAGACGGCACCGGAGTTCTTCACTGCCACCGTCCGCAATGGTGTGCTCGACGACATCCCGGTGCCCAGACGCCTCGGAGGCACGCCGTGATCGTGCAGGGCCTCGATTCTCTCTACGACACTTTGATCGCCGAGCAGCGTGCCCCGGAAGGGTTTCAACGCAAGCCGGTGCGCTACCTGGTCGAGTTGGACGACACGGGCGCATGCCTTGGCGTGACTGATCTTGGTGAGCATGGACCGGAGTTCTCGGTCCCGGAGGTCGGCCGAAGCGCCGGCGTGAAGGCGATCGGGCTGGTCGACAAGGCTCAGTACAGCCTGGGTGTGCGGCGAGGGCGGGCAAGGAGAGCGCCGCGCTCCAATGTCATGAGGCGTTCGTCGTCCGACTCGAAGCGGCCGAGGAAGTGGTCGCAAGCCGCGATCCTGACACCGCTCGCCGGATCGGCGCGGTCCGCAGCTTCGTGTCCGATCGCGGCGCAGCCCTCGCCGATTTCGAGGCGAGAGGGATCGTGTTTGAACTCGACGCCAAAGGTGAGTGCAAAGCCGCCGGTTCCAAGATCGGCTTTCGCGTCGGCGGGATCGACCCGACGGAGTCAGATTCGTTCCGGTCGTGGTGGGCGGAGATCGTGTCGGACGACTTGAGCAGCGGTGAGGTCGGCACTTGCCAAGCGACCGGTGTACGGGGCCCGTTGGCCCGCATGATGCCGGGGATCAAGGTCAAGCCCGGGACCCCGCAGGCGATGATCTCGGCGAACTTCGCAGCGGCACTGCGCTACGGAGCGCAGCAGTCCAGTGGTGCTCACCTCGCAGTGGCGACCGCCGTTCGCTCGCACGCCGCGTTGAATTGGCTCCTGGCCGACGAGCATCACCACCGCCGCGTCGGTGAGTTGACGTTTGCCTGGTGGCTGGACGGCGACGTCGAGTTCGATGGGCTCAACATGTTGTTGCACCCGGGCCCGGACGATGTGGCGGCGTTGTTACGGACCCCGTGGACCGGGCGGCCCGGTGTTCGACCCGATGCCCAGTTCCGGCTCCTGGTGTTGTCGCTGACCGAAGCCCGGGTCGTGGTGAGAATGGACTACACCACGGCGCTGTCGGTGATCGAGGGCCGTGTGCGTGCCTGGTTGGGGGCGATCGAACAACAGGACCGGAACGGGCGCCTGTGGTGGCCGTCTATCCGGAGTCTGGCGGAAGCCGCTGTGCCTCCCGGTCAGGGCGCAGCTCGCCTCGCCCGACTCGACCGGGTCGTCGATGCGCTGGCACGGTGCGCGCTCACCGGGGAGAAGTTGCCCCGGTCGCTGCTCGTCTCGGTTCTCGATCGGTGTCGGGCACGAACCCCGTCGAAGCTCACCGCGACCGAGCTCTCGTGCCGCTTTGCCCTGCTCAATCTCTATCGATCGTCACAGGAGGGGCCGATGCCCGAAGCCAATTCCACCGGAACCTTGTGCGGGCGGATGCTCGCCCAGCTCGAAGCAGCCCAGTACGTGGCCATGGGTAACCTGAACCGCACCGTCGTTGATCGCTACTACAGCGCCGCGTCGGTGACCCCGGGCCGGGTCCTGCCCGGGCTGCTTGCCGACGTTCACAAGCACTTGAGCAAGGCCGGCCGGTCTGGCAAGAAGGGCGCGCAGATCGGGATCTCCCGGCGCCTCGGCGAGCTCGCGGAGCAGCTCCAAGAACACGGCGGACTCCCGGCCACGTTCAGCCTCGAAGAGCAGGCCGACTTCGCGCTCGGCTACTGGGCCGAGCGCCACCACCGCTACGCCGGCTCGAACCACCACGACCCATCCGATCCGACACCCACCGCAAACGACGAGGAGCTCGACCAATGACCAACCATCTCGATGTCTCGAGGCGCCACGACTTCGTGCTCCTGTTCGACGTCACCGGCGGCAACCCGAACGGCGACCCGGACAACGGCAACGCACCTCGTATGGATCCGCTCACCGGTCACGGCTGGGTCACCGACGTCGCGCTCAAGCGCAAGGTCCGCAACTTCGTCCTCGACGCCTACGCTGGCCGCGAAGGGTTCGAGATCTATGTCGGCGAAGGCGTTGCCCTGAACGCGCATCATCGCGAGGAATCCGAGAAGCTCGGCCTGAAGCCGAACAAGAAGCGCCCAGCCGAGGAGCAAATCGCGGTCGGTCAACGCCTGGCTGCCCGGTTCTTCGACGTCCGCACGTTCGGCGCGGTCATGTCGACCGGTGACCATCCCGCCGGTCAGCTCCGAGGCCCGGTCCAGCTCGGTTGTCCGATCACCAGTGTCGAGCCACCGCAGCCGGCGGAACTCACGATCACGCGAGTTGCCGTCACCAGCGAGAGTGAACTGAAGAAGCTCGCCGACGGCGACGGGGGCAAGGACCGCGAGATGGGCTCCAAGCATGTCGTTCCGTACGTGCTGTTCAAGGCCCACGGGTTCGTCACCCCGTCCCTGGCCGAAAAGACCGGCTTCTCGAATGAGGACCTCGAGGTGTTCTGGGATGCGCTACAGCGCATGTGGGCACTCGACCGCTCGGCCTCGCGGGGCGTGACCGGGTGCCGCGGTCTGCACGTCTTCACCCATGAGGACCGCTACGGCCGGTGCCACGCCGACAAGCTGTTCAGCCGGGTCAGCGTCACCCGCCGGGTGGAAGGACCGGCCCGGTCGTTCAGTCACTACGAGGTTGGCGTGGACACCGACGGACTCGCGGACCTCGGCGTCTCCTACACCGTGCTCGGTGCCTGACGAGTGGGTCCTGCTGTCGGAGATCGAGCACTGGGTCTACTGCCCGCGCCAATGGGCCATCATCCATCTCGAGCAGTACTTCTCCGACAACGACGACACCGTCAGAGGCCACCTCGCCCATGAACGTGTCGACACCGCCGGTGCCGAGACACGCCACGGCGACACCACCATGTGGGCAGCCGACGTTTCGTCGGACACCCTTAGGATCAGTGGTCGGTGCGACCGGGTACTCGTCGTCGACGGCAGGTTCATCCCAGTGGAACACAAGTCCGGACGGCGAAAGCACGACGCCGCGATCGTGCAGCTCGTCGCCCAAGCGATGTGTCTGGAGGAGATGACGGGCACGATCGTCGACGAGGGCCGCCTCTACCTCGTGGCGTCCAACACCACCGACATCGTCGACGTGACGTCGGCTCAGCTGCGGGCCCAAGTACGAGACGCGGCGACCCAGATCCGCGCCGCCCGCCAGCGACTGGCGGTACTCCCGGAACCAGCGAACGACACTCGATGTCCGGCCTGCTCGCTCAACGAAGCATGTCTCCCCGCACTGGTCGGCTCGCCACATCGCCAACGCGGCCTGCACGGAGCAACGTCGTGGCCCTGATCGGAGATCATCGACGCACTGTGTACCTCAACACGATCGGCACCCACGTCTCGATCGATCACGACGCCTTCCAGATCCGTCGACCCGAACAACCGATGGTGCGGCTGCCCGTTCAACAGGTCGACGCCTTCGTCTGCTTCGGCAACATCGAGTTCTCGACCTCTGCGCTCGATCGCTGCGCCCGGTCACCCATCCCTGTCTCCTGGCTCTCGCGATCAGGCCGATTCCGAATGGGAGTGCGCGGCCCAACCCACGGCAATGTCCTGTTGCGGATCGAGCAGTACCAAGCCGCTCGCCATGCGGGACGCTCGTTCGACATCGCACGAGCGATGGTCGTCGCGAAGCTGCTCAACAGCAGGGTCGTGTTGCTCGACGCGGCCAAAGATCGGTCCCTCGCCGCGAAGGTACTTCGGTCGGTAGCGGATGAACTGGTGACGTTGTCGGAGCAGACCCGCACCGCCGGTGACCTGGATGTGCTCCGCGGTATCGAGGGACAGGGCGCGAAGCGGTACTTCAGCGGATGGGCGACCCTGCTGCGAGGTTCGGCATTTCAGTTCGAGACTCGTGAGCGTCGTCCGCCGACGGATCCCATCAACGCGTTGCTGTCCTTCGGTTACTCGCTGCTGGCCACTCGGTGCACCGGTGCGCTGGAGCACATCGGTCTTGATCCGCAGGTCGGCTTCCTCCACCCTCCGCGACCAGGCCGCGCGTCGCTCGCGCTCGACCTGATGGAGGAGCTACGAGCACCCCTCGTGGATCGCTTGGTGCTCACCTTGCTGAACCGTCGACAACTCGGCGACCGGTCCTTCCAACATCTGCCCACTGGAGCATGTCGCATGACCGACGATGCTCGAACTGTGTTCCTGACCGCGTTCGACGCGCACCTCGCCGCAGAGGTCAACCACCGGGCGCTGGAGCAATCGATCGAACGCCGAAAGATCGTGGATGTCCAGGCACTGCTCCTGTCGAGGCACCTTCGGGGCGACATCGAGCACTACCTGCCGTTCCGCACGACGGGACGATGACCGATGGAGCTGCTCGTGGTGTACGACATCAACACCGAAACCACGCAAGGGGAGCGGCGGCTGCGGCAAGTCGCAAAGATCTGCGAAGGATTCGGCCAACGGGTTCAGAAGTCGGTCTTCGAATGTCAACTCGACGCAGGGCAACAGCGACGACTCCTCCATGAGTTGAGAGCAGCGATCGACCCAGCAACCGACCGGGTCGCGGTGTACCGCTTGCGCGAGCCGTACCAGCGGTACGCCATGACCTTCGGTCTGGGGCCAGACCTCGACTGGCGGAGACCGATCATTTTGTAGCGGGCGGACCCCTACCTCCCGCTGGATCTCTGGGTGGTTCGCCCGCCCCAGCGGTGGCTCTTGGGCCCATCCGCAGTGCTCCTTGATAACTTCAGGTCTTGTTTCACGAAGGCTTGCTGTTCGTGAAGGGCGGCGCCGGCCATCGGTCGGCGCCGAGGATCGGAACGCTCGACGCGTTCGACGATGCCGAAGTGGCCCGCCTGGCGGCGCCGGCCATCGGTCGGCGCCGAGGATCGGAACGGTTCGCTCGACCGGCGAGCCGACCTGGACGGCCCAGGCGGCGCCGGCCATCGGTCGGCGCCGAGGATCGGAACGTGGACGGTCCATCCGGCTTGTTCGAGTTTCTCGTGGCGGCGCCGGCCATCGGTCGGCGCCGAGGATCGGAACAAGTACATATGCGACAGACCGGCCCGCCGGCTGATGCGGCGCCGGCCATCGGTCGGCGCCGAGGATCGGAACACGTCGGCCGGAATGGCGGGCCATCCGAATCGGGCGGGCGGCGCCGGCCATCGGTCGGCGCCGAGGATCGGAACGTGTGGGGTCGCGGGCTCGACGCCGACACCTTCGAGGCGGCGCCGGCCATCGGTCGGCGCCGAGGATCGGAACGGGAACGGGATCTGCTCACCGGTCGTCGTCACGATGCGGCGCCGGCCATCGGTCGGCGCCGAGGATCGGAACGTCGCTGTCGGGTTGGTGACGGTCCCGGCCGGGGAGGCGGCGCCGGCCATCGGTCGGCGCCGAGGATCGGAACGCCGTGTTGCACAACGTCGTGACGTCGAGCACATGCGGCGCCGGCCATCGGTCGGCGCCGAGGATCGGAACAGATGGTTGTGGCTGATGCCGGTGCGCCGGCTGGCGGCGCCGGCCATCGGTCGGCGCCGAGGATCGGAACGGTACGAAGCTCGGTGGTGCAGCGAAGATCGCCGGCGCGGCGCCGGCCATCGGTCGGCGCCGAGGATCGGAACAAGGTCAGTTCCCAGTCGCCCATGGCACGAAACACCGCGGCGCCGGCCATCGGTCGGCGCCGAGGATCGGAACCTGTACCCGGCGATCCGGTCGAGCGACGCCGAGATGCGGCGCCGGCCATCGGTCGGCGCCGAGGATCGGAACTGGAACCGTGACCGGTACCTCACCTGGGAAGCCGAGCGGCGCCGGCCATCGGTCGGCGCCGAGGATCGGAACGCTGTCGGCTGTCCCGAATGCAAAGCCGAACGGGTGCGGCGCCGGCCATCGGTCGGCGCCGAGGATCGGAACTGGTTCTGCGTGTCGTACGCCGTGACGCTCGCCGCGCGGCGCCGGCCATCGGTCGGCGCCGAGGATCGGAACACCCCCGAAGAAACCGCCAGCGACTACTACCCGAAGCGGCGCCGGCCATCGGTCGGCGCCGAGGATCGGAACGTGGTTGACGAGGAGCCGGACGTCGTCCTGCTCGGGCGGCGCCGGCCATCGGTCGGCGCCGAGGATCGGAACACCAACTCCGGGATCTCCACCGGTACCGGTTCGGGGCGGCGCCGGCCATCGGTCGGCGCCGAGGATCGGAACCCGTGAACATCTCATCTGCGTACACAAGGATGTGGGCGCGGCGCCGGCCATCGGTCGGCGCCGAGGATCGGAACCTCCGGGACCTCCGCGGCCCGAACGAGGTGGCCCGCGGCGCCGGCCATCGGTCGGCGCCGAGGATCGGAACACGGCGGACTCGAAGTCCTCGGGGTCGATCAGGTCGCGGCGCCGGCCATCGGTCGGCGCCGAGGATCGGAACCGTGAACCTTGCCCGAAGGGGACGGTGCGTGCCAGCGGCGCCGGCCATCGGTCGGCGCCGAGGATCGGAACGCATGATCCCCGCCCTGATCGCCGCGATCCTCACGCGGCGCCGAGGATCGGAACATGTAGCGCGGCTGGTACAGCAGCGCAGAGATGGCGCGGCGCCGGCCATCGGTCGGCGCCGAGGATCGGAACGACACGCACGCCCGCATCGGGCTCGACGCGATCGCCGGCGGCGCCGGCCATCGGTCGGCGCCGAGGATCGGAACAACACCGCCTACGAACACCTCTGCCACAACGACCAGGCGGCGCCGGCCATCGGTCGGCGCCGAGGATCGGAACAACGGTGTGCATCGTGGGCCACGGTTGATCGTCGACAGGCGGCGCCGGCCATCGGTCGGCGCCGAGGATCGGAACGGACCAGTTGGTTCCCGTGACGGTCGCCGTCTCGTGCGGCGCCGGCCGTCGGTCGGCGCCGAGGATCGGAACAAACTTGGACGGTACCGATGTACTCGCATGGTGATCACGCGGCGCCGGCCATCGGTCGGCGCCGAGGATCGGAACACCTTGTTGAAACCGTCCTGAACACTCAGCCAGGCGCGGCGCCGGCCATCGGTCGGCGCCGAGAATCGGATTACTTCGCACACCGTGTGGTGTAGAGGCGGCTCGTGCGGCGCCGAGGATCGACCACCTCGGAGTGGCCACACAACAAGGTCGTCCTGCATTGCATCGACAGTCATCGATGTATGTGAGATATCCCGGCGACAAGATGTAACCAGACTGCATCACAGAGACGGCGCACCGTACCTGAGCAGGTCAAACGTCACCATACGACACCACAGTGGACGCTCTTTCATTGTCTGATCGACAAGAGGCCGCCCGCTGCTGCAGTCCTACAACGAGGCAGAGCTGTCAAGGACTCGGCCGAGCACCTGTCCGCCGGACACGGTCGGCTTGATGCGATGCCGGTAGTGCTTCTGGAGCATTCGAAGATCGCGATGGCCGAGCTGATCGGCGACCTGTTCGATCGGCATCCCGGCGTCAGCCATGAGGCTTGCAGCCGAGTGGCGCAACAGATTTGGTGTCCACTCCCCCTCGATGCCCGAGGCCGTCACGACGCGATGGAACTCGTGGCGCACGGCTTTGGGGTCGGTCGGCCGCCCTGTCGGCGAGGTGAACACGAGAGACTCATCGTTGATCCACGCAGGGCCAAGAGCCAGTCGGGTCAGGTTCTGTTGCACGCGGTGCCGAACCAGCGCGTCGATCACGACGTCGGGAGCGTCGAGACTGCGGATGCTGCCAGGGGTCTTGGTCTCGCCGACTGCAGCTGCTCCGGTGCGGTCGACTTTGCGTGCCCTCCAGATGTGAACGATGGCGTGGTCGAAGTCGATGTCGGTCCAGGCGAGGCCTGCCGCCTCACCGGGGCGTAAGCCGAGGTAGAGCATCGCCGCCCACATCGCTTCAAGTTCTGTTCCTGCCGCGGCTGCGAGAAGCCGCTGGGCCTGCTCGAGCGTCAGCGACTTACCTGTCTTCGAAGGGGCTGCAGAAGCCGGTAGCTCGACGAGGGTTGCGACGTTGCGCGAGACGAGATCGCGGCGTTGTGCCCACGAGAGCGCCTGGTTGAGCGTCGAGCGCACCTTGACGAGGGAACTGCGTGACAGCGCTCCGCCCATCGTCCGTCCGCGGCCGTTTCGCTTCGGGGGTGTCGTCGTGGTCTGCGCTCGTCGGGCGAATGCGGCCTCGACGTGATCGGCTGTCAGGTTGCGAACCTTCAGATGGCCGAGCTCCTCGGTGAGGATGGCGATTGCCCAGCGATGGCCGGCGAGTCGAGAGGGGGACAGATGGCGGTTGGGAAGAGCCTTCTCGGCCCAGATGTCCAAGAGGTCCCCGACGGTGATGGCCCCCGGGGTCACAGGAAGTCCGGCCTCGGCTGCACGGCGCAGCGCGTCCAGTTGTTTGCGGGCTTCGGTCTTGGTGCGGGCGGAGACGGTGCGCGGTACGCCGTCGACGATCACTTTCGCGATCCACCGGTCGCGGTCCTCGCGGTAGAAGAGCGCTCCTTCGCCGCGGCCACGTCGGCTGTCGTTGCGGGCCATGTCCGCCTCCCATCCCGTCCCGGCTGACACCTTATCTGACACCTTACGGGCACGAACATGGGCGTATCGAGACGAACGAGGACGACAGCGAAATAGCTCTCTAGCTGGTCAAATACGAACGTCGGCGAACGACCGCGAACCGGCAGCCGACGCATGGCATGGAAGAGGTCAGGGGTTCGATTCCCCTCAGCTCCACCATGTGATGTCGCGAGACATCGGCAAGGCTCGAACCTGTTTCAGGGTTCGGGTTTCTTGCTTTTCGTGGGCCGTAGGGCCGTGATGGTCCGCCGCGTTTGGCGCCGGTGCCGTGGTAGCGGAGTTCGGGGTTGATGGTGAGGCGGCGGATGATTTCGCCGGTGGCGGCGTGGATGACCCGGATGTCGTAGCCGTGGATGAGCATGACGATGGGGGTTCCGTTGAGGGGTTGTCCGAGGCCGATGTGGTGAAGGTGGCCGTCGACGCGGAGGGTCACTGAGCCGGAGCTGACTTTGTCGCGACGGACCCGGAACTCGCTGTCGGGGCTGGTGCCGTCGGGGACGGCTTTGGGTCTGGTCTGGTACGCGACAGCGGGCGTCGCCCGGTCGGGAGCGAACGGTGGGGTCGCTGGGTGTTGTAGATCTCGGTGGCGGTACTGATCGAAGGTCGAAACGTGCATGCCGACGCGGCGCGACGAGGTCGCCTATCGGCGACCGCACTCCGTGCCACTCGACAAGACCGCTTGGATGCGGTCAAATGGCTATTGGGGGCTCACCACGGGAGGCACAGCCATGCCGGCACAATCCGACGACGCCCAAATTGCGCGATCCGGGCCGGTGGACCTGTTGGTTCGGGGCGGGTTGCTGGTCGCCACCTGTGACAAGGCGCGGCGGGAATTGCCGGGCGCGTGGGTGGCGGTCACCGATGGCCTGATCAGCGGAGTGGGCACCGGTCCCGAGCCCGACGCGCGACGGACGATCGACGCGAGCGGATGCCTGGTCACCCCCGGGCTGATCAACACCCATCATCACATCTATCAGAACCTCACCCGGTCCTACGCACCGGTGGTTAACGGCAGCCTGTTTCAGTGGTTGACCGGGCTCTATCCGCTGTGGGAGGGTCTGGATGAGGAAGCGTCGTACCTGTCGGCCTGGGTCGGTCTCGCCGAGCTCGCGCTTGGCGGGTGCACCACGTCTTCCGATCACCTGTACGTCGCACCTCAGAATGGCGGCGACCTGTGGTCGGCGGAGATCGACGCCGCCCGCGAGCTGGGCTTCCGGTTTCACCCCACACGTGGCGCGATGAGTCTGTCAGTCAAAGACGGCGGCCTGCCCCCAGACTCGGTGGTCCAGGACGACGACGAGATCCTCGCCGACAGCGAACGCCTCATCAAACGCCACCACGACCCATCCCACGGCGCCATGGTCCGCGTGGCGATCGCCCCCTGCTCGCTTTTCAGCGTCAGCCCGTCGCTGATGCGAGGTGCCGCCGAACTCGCCGAGCGGCTCGACGTACGCCTGCACACCCACCTCGCCGAGGACCCGGACGAGACCGCGTTCTGCATGGAACGCTTCGGCAGACGTCCGATCGAGCAGTTCGAGGAGGTCGGCTGGCTAACCGGTCGCTCATGGGTGGCGCATTGCATCTACCCCTCCCCCGACGAGATCATGCGGCTCGGCGCAGCCGGCGTCGGCGTGGCACACTGCCCGAGTTCGAACATGCTCATCGGCGGTGGCGGCATCGCCCCCATCCGCGACTTCCGAGAAGCTGGCGTCCCCGTCGGCCTGGGCTGCGACGGCTCGGCCTCCACCGACGCGGCCTCGCTCTGGCTTGAATCCCGCACGGCGCTGCTCCTCGGCCGCCAGCGCCTCGGACCCAGCGGGATGACAGCACGCGACGTCCTGGACATCGGCACCCGAGGCAGCGCCGCCTGCCTAGGGCGCACCGGCGAACTGGGCGAACTGACGGTAGGCGCGACAGGTGACCTGGTCTGCTGGCCGATGGAGGGCCCGGCCTATGCAGGCGCCCTGACCGACCCGATCGAGGCCTGGCTCCGCTGCGGGCCCTCCGCCGCCCGCCACACGATCATCGCAGGCACGCACCTGGTCCACAACGGCGTCCTCACCGCGCCTGGAATGGAAGACATCCTGAAGCGCCATCGCGAGGCATCCGCCCGCATCCAGAACCGTTAGCAGACGAGTGGGGCACGGGCTACCAATGAAACCCCGCACATGTCGGGATCGCCGAGTCTCGGTGCGGAGCCACAGTGACCACTCGGGTACGGCCCTCACCCCGTGCTCGGTATCCACCGTCCGCGCTCACCGTCGGGTGTGGGTCGGCCGTCCGGTATCGGTCGGACGTCGCGCCCGGGTTCGCATGGTCTCGGGCCGTGGCCGATCGTGATGGCGCTGGAGGTACGGTGTCCGCGTGGACGCCGCGCGGGCTCGTGTCAACCACGGCCGGCGTCAGCCACTGCTCGAACGTGTCAGCTCGGATTGAGCCAAGATCCGCCAGCGAGCATCTCCCATCCGGTCGGGTCTGCGAGGATCGCTTCGACCTCACGACGCCTGAAGCGGCCCGAGGCCGCCCACCCAGACGTCTCGATGACGGTGATCATCCGAGACCCGTCGGACAACCGGCGGAACACGCCGGCGACGATGCCAAGGATGTGGCGGTCGAGGTTCTCGAGTTCGGCTTGGGAGCCGCTGTCGCAGGCGTCGCACCCGCAGTAGGGGAACACCTCGACACACACGGCTGGGTCGCCCACACCGAGCGTCACGCCGGCATCGTCCACGTCGCCGAGTCGGCTGCGGGCGACGATGAGCGGAAGCGCATCAGCGACGCGTGGGACCACAAGGTCGACCTGTGAGATCACCGAGCGGGGCGCAGCGCGCCACGCGACCGACGCGCCCGGACCGATGTCGGCGAGGCCGGTATCGACCAGAGCGCCGAGCCACGCCTCGGCCCGGGCGCCGAGGATCCGCCACTTCCGAGGATCGAGGATCCGGGAGTACTCCGCCTCCCGAGGCGACTGATCCGGATGAGGATCGGGCCACCGCCGCAGCCCACGACCCGTGACCGAGAACGCCACATCTACCGCAGCGACAAGCTCAGATTCGGCGACCACGTCGCCATCGTGCCAAGCAGCACGACAACCGCGCAACCGCCTTTGCGCCGCGGGCCCGATGGCGTAGACCCGATCTCAACGATGCCCGCACGGCTGTCGATCGCGAGATGGAAGCCCCTCGACGGCTGGCGCGCCTCCGACATCGCGCGCAGCGTCACGCAGCAGCCTGGCCCGCCAGTCTCTGTCACAGGACCATCATCTCCACGGCAAGCTCGCCAAAGCGCGCCAGACAGCCTGCAATGCGGAGTGGGCAGATCTGGAAGCGAGCGGTCGACCTCGGCCCGTATGCCGTGCGCCTATCCACCGAAGTGTGCGGCAGGTCCCCCGGATCGTTGGGCGTCGGCGGTGCGCGAGATCCACCGTGGCCGATCGGCAGTCGCTCGTCTTCCGAGCGCCCGGTATCGCTCCGCCGTTGCGCTGCATCACGCCGGGTATCGGGCTGATGCCCTCAAGGGCGACTTCCGTTGCTTCCTCGTGGACCGTCCTGGTTGCGGGCTCAGCGACCCGGTCCCGAACGGCCCGCTGAGGTCGTCGGCCGAATTCGCACGTTTCGCCGAGAACCTCGCACCAGACATTCTCGATGGGCTCGAGCTGGATGCTGCATCGCTCGCGTGTACCTCGATGGGCGGTTTCTTCGGCTTCCGCGCTGCCATCGCCCATCCGCACCGAGTCACCAAGCTGGTCGAGTACTCCTGGGCGATGGGCACGCCGATGGCCAACGTACCGTGGATGATGGGGCTCGGATCGCCGGCGCCGCTGAAGGCGATGATGGTTCACATGCCGATCAACGCGTCGGTCGTGAAAATGATGCTCAAACAGGTAGGCATGAGACGCGCCATCGAATCCGGGAAGTTCGACGCAGACATGCTCGCCTGGTGCGTCGCCCTGATGAAGCACACCAGGACGCTCAGGTCCGAGACCGACAACAAAGCCCAAGCCTTCGCCGCGCGCCTGCCGAACGCGGTCCTGGAGATCGTCGACCACGCCGGACACGCGCCGTGGATCGACGAGATCGATTTCTGTGCAACCACGACCCGCGGCTTCCTCCGAAGCTGACGGCAGCCGTACAAGTTCGGCCCTTATGCCGTGCGCGGTATCCACTGCCGATCGGCGTAGGTTCACCCCCCAGGCTCCCGCTATCGCTCCGGTGCGGCGTTCGGACCAGGCCGGGATTCCGAGATGTCGGCCGTCGGATCGCAGGTATTCGACGTGCTCCGTCGGCGCCGGTGGCTCAAGCCCACCCACCGACTCGCAGAAATCCGAGGCCCGTGAATAGACGTTCCGATGCGCTGTTGCCGTCGGTGATTACAGCGCCAACCTCCTCGATCGCAGCGTCTGCGAGCGATGCGAGCGAAGCCCGGACAGCCGATGAGCCAATGCCGCGCCGTTTCACATCGGGACGTGTGAACACGGGATCAATGAAGTGACGATCATCGACAACGAGGACAAATGAGGCGCTCACGATCGACCCGTCCGACGCGAGCACCACGACCGAGTGCTCGCGAACGACAGCCGACAGATAGTAGTCGATCGCCTCATAGGCGTCGATGAGTTCCTCGCCCTCGTCGTCGATTGTCCCTCGGTAGGCGGCGAGGAGGACTGTGGCGAGTTCGTCGCGATCTGCGTCCGCGACCGGGCGGCACTCCATCGGGTGGACCGATCGGGCTACCTTGGCCGGTGCGAGACGGTACTCGCTTCGGGTTCCTGATGTCATCGTGTTCGACTCATGCCCAATTGAGCGTACGCAACCGGGTCGTGACACATCGCGCCGCAGTCAAGTGCCAGGTGGTGTCCACGATCGGCCCTTGGGGCTGATCGATCGTGCCGGCCGGAACCGGGCCGCCCATCGACCGACACCACCCGAGCACGTCCTCGACGGCTTTGAGTGTGCGGCGACGCAGCCCTGGATGCATCGTGTTCGACCGGACCGAGCGGATGCCGTGGAGACGAAGACGGAACGGTGCACGTCGCGGGTGACCCAGATGCGTAGTACGCGACGACCCGAGCGCAGCGGTGCCGCCCATCGAGGCGACGAAGCGCGCAGAAGGACCCGGCCGCCCAGCGTGCGGCGTCAGACCGCTCAACGCACCGCTCGACCCGGGGACAACAGTGACCAGGTTCGATCTCGCGGAATATACCCCCCTGGGTATCGGTTGGAGAGTCTGATGGCGTTCCGTGGGGATCGCCGCGAAAGGACCAGACGTGGCAACCGTGATCAAGGCAGATGACCAGGCAACCTTCCAGCGGGAAGTGCTCGACTCGACCGTTCCGGTGGTGGTCGACTTCTGGGCCGCGTGGTGCGGGCCGTGTCGTACCGTGGCGCCGGAGGTCGAGGCGCTCGCCGACAAGTACGGTTCGGCGATCAAGGTGGTCAAGGTCGACGTCGATGCCAACGGGCAGGTCGCCGGCCGGTACGGCATCCGGGGCATCCCGACGATCGGGCTGTTCGAGGCCGGAAAGCTCACCAAGCAGGCCGTCGGTGCACGTCCTCGTCACGCGATCGAGTCCGAATTGGGACTCACCCGCTTCGCTTCGGCCGGGAACAAGTGACCATGCAGGCGATCGAGACGACCACGGCCCTGTCGATGGCCGCTGCTGAAGCAGCAGTACGCGAGGCGCTCGCCGCCCAGGGTTTCGGCGTCCTGACGGAGATCGACGTCGCCGCGACCTTGAAGGCCAAGATCGGGGTCGACCGGGCACCGCTGAAGATTCTCGGCGCCTGCAACCCGACGTTCGCCAACGCGGCCCTGGAGATCGACGAGTCGGTCAGTCTGCTGCTCCCGTGCAACGTCGTGCTCGCCGCCACCCCGAGCGGGACGAAGATCAGCGCCGTCGACCCGCGAGCACTGATGGCCGACGACGAGTTCCACGACCTGGCCAGCGACGCAGCCGACCGTCTGTCCGCGGCGCTCGCGGCCGTGCCGACCACCTAGTCCCCGACCGTTGCAGTCGGCGGTTGCCGGCGGTGCCCTCGTTGCTCGCTGCCCGGTGGCGATCAGCAGGACCGGATGTAGCGATACGGCACGTTCTTCAGGCCCAGCATCCAGTACGCCGCGCTCGGTGCGCCCAACTGTCGGGCCACGGTCTCGACGGACAGCTCCTCACCGCCGTCGCGGCCGATGACGGTGACGGTGTCGCCGACGAGTGCGCCCGGCACGTCGGTGAGGTCGACGACGGCGTATTCCGCCGAGACCGACAGCACCGCGCAACGCCGACCACGGCACAGCACGTGGGCAACGGTGCCGGGCGGTGCGTTGCGGTACCCGTTGTCCATGCCCAGCAGGATCACCCCCACCGTCGCGTCGGCGTCCAGACCCTCCGGGCCGGTGCCCGCGAGGTCGTCGCCGCGACGCCGGCGCGACACCTGGATCAGCGACGCCTGGAGCCCGGTCAGGGCCTTGCGATACCCCTCGTCCTCGGGGCGGGCACCGCTGATCGGGTGGAGCCCGAACGTCAGGTGGCCGGCGGCGACCGTGTTGAGGGTGTCGGGGAGACCCCGGGAGAGCACCGAACTGGCGGCCGCCTGGCTGAAGCGGAGCGGAGCTCCCCGATCGACCTCGATCGTTCGAACGACCTCGCAGAAGGCGGCGAGCCGCCTCCGTGACCAGGCCTCGCCCACCGCGTCGGAGAACGGGATGTGGGTGTACACACCCTCGAGTGCGAGCCCCGACGATGCCTCGATCTCACGGGCGAAGGCGACGGCCTCGTCGAGGCGTACACCGAGACGCCCCATGCCGGCATCGACCTTGAGATGGACGGCGATGGCCCGCCCGGCAGAGCTCGCCAACGCGCCGATCGCCGCCAGGCCGTCGGCGGAGTGCACCGTCGGGGTCAGGTCGTGGCGGAGCAGGTAGCGGTTGCCGTCCGGCAGTTGCGCGCCATACAGCAGGATGGGGAGCGTGGCTCCGGCTCGACGGATGGCGATGGCATCGTCGACGTTGGCGGTGGCCAGACCATCGACACCGAGCGACTCGAGGTGCCGACCGACGACGGCCGCCCCATGACCGTAGGCGTTGGCCTTGACCGGGACGAGCAGCTTCACGGGTCGGCCGGCCCGCTCCCGGATCAGCCCGACGTTGTGGGTGATCGCGCCGAGATCGACGGTCGCCCACATCGGTCGGGCCTGGTCGTGACCCGCATCGTCGTCGACCGTGTCGATGGCGTCAGCGGCGGTCCGGTCGTCGACGGTCATCCCTGGGCTCCCGCTGCGGCGGGCGGTGTCGCCAGGGCGCTGAGGCAGTCGGGGGACATCGGCGCCAGGGCGGCTGCGTGGCGATCGTCGGGCACGATGTGGCGTGGACGCGCACTCGGGCTGGTGGCCTTGTTCGACATCGCGTTGAAGGTCAGCGTCATCATCCGGCGCCGCCATGGTGACAGGTTGGCCGACGAGCCGTGAAGGGTGTTGACGTGCATGAAGATCACCGAGCCGGCCGCACCGGTCGGGGCCACGATGCCGTGTTCGGCGACCTGATCCGTGACCGTGTCCCGATCGGCGTAGCGAAACACGTGCGACGTTCCTCCATCCGACACCGCAGGCGGCGCCGGGACGTGTCGAAACGAGCCGGGTACGAGCATCATCGGCGCGTTGAGATGGGTGACCTCGTCGAGGAAGATCAGCATGTTCACCATCCGAGGGGTGGGGATGTGGTCGTCGTAGAGGTAGCCGGGGTAGTCCTGATGCCAGAACCAGACGTCACCGGCAAACGCCGCCTTGCAGTTCACCCCGGACTGGAAGACGTACACGTCGTCGTCGAGGAGTTCGCGGGCCGCGGCGATCAGCGTGGGGTGATGGACCAGGCGGTCGAACACCTGGCTGTACAGCTGGGGGTTGGCGATCGTGCGGACGGTGGTGCCGTCCTTCTCGAACAGGAAGCGGTCGGCTCGACGCTCACCGGCCAGCAGCCGGTCGGTCTCGGCGTTGATTACGCCGATCTCCACGCTCGACAAGACGGAGGGTCGCCAGGCGTAGCCCAGGCGGCGGTACGCGTCGACCAACTCGCTCGCCTGGCCGCCGATTGCCGCGGCCTCGATCTCTTCGTCCGTCGCCTCGGCCACGTCGGTGATGCTACGCGTGATCTTCGGTCGTCCCGGGCTGTTCATCGAACGTCGGCGGCTCCAGGCCGGCCTGACGGATGCGGTCGGCGGCTGCCAGCGCCGCGTCCCGGTCGCCGGCCCGCCACGCCGCCTGGGAGAAGCGGGCCAGGGCGGCATACATGTTGCGATGGCCGTCGGGCACGCCCAGCCGTTCACCCTCGGCGATCGCCGTGCGCAGCAGTTCGAACGCCCGTGCCGGTTCGGTCCCCCCGACGGCGTCGGCGAGGTTGACGAGGCCGCGGATCCGCTCGACGGCGTGTCCGGGCTGGGCGGTCACCGTCTCGACGGCTTGCTCGAGCAGCGGTATCGCCTCGGCCGAGCGGCCCGACGACATCAGCACGAGGGCGAGGTTGTTCAACGCCGCTCCGGTGTCGACCGAGCCCGGGTGGGCGGAGCGCCAGTGCCCGATCGTCGACCGCAGGATGCCCTCGGCCTCGGCGAGGTCGTCGGGTTGTCCCCGTCGACGCAGGAAGTCGGCCAGGTTGTCACGGGCGATGGCCATCCGGTCGGGCGTCGTGGCGGCATCCGAGCCGAGGACGTCCACCTGGATGTGCTGCCAGTCGATGGCGGCGTCGAGCTGGCCGTCGTCGGCCAGGGCGGTCGGAAGCCGGTCGACGAGCAGGCGCAAGGCAGGGGTCATGGCCACGGTGCCGTCCTCGTCGGTCGCCGCCATGAGGGTGACAAAGCCGATGTCGACGGCGTCGGCGGATCTCGTCTGGTGGAGGAAGGTCGTGCACAGCGCCAGGCCGAGCACCGCATGCACGTCGCCGAAAGCCGGGACCTTCGAGGTGTGCTCGAACACGGCGACGGCGTGGGGCTCGCAGTCGTGGAGCACCGGCCAGCGGTCGGGGGTTTCGGCCGCCTCCGGCGTGTACAGGTCGATCACGGCCTGGGCGGCGGCGAGCAGCTCTGCGTTCCTGGTGTCGGTCGCCACGCCGCGGAGGTAGTCGCCGAGCACGCCGTGCATCGAGCCGTAGAAGCGGGGGTCGTCGGCTTCCGTCACGAACGAGCGGGCGACGAGCTCGGCACGGGCCGCCGGGCCGAACCGTTCGTGGGGGAGTCGGCGCAGGAGCACCTCGGGCACGGGCAGCGGCGCGAACCACGAGAGCAGCCGGGCTGCGGACCGGGTCGGTTCGGGGAGCGATTCGTACGACACGGCCAGCGCCTCGGTCACGCCGCGCAGGGCACCGGCGGGGTAGGAACGCTGCACCGCCGCCATCGACGCGTCGAGCACGGAGGTCGTCCCGCCGGCGGTCGCCCGGGCGAGGAGCTCGTTGGGCGTGAAGGCCCGGTGGACGAGGCCGGCGTTGAGCAGGTTGAGCGCCAGCGGGAGCCAGCCCACCCAGGCGGCGATCACCGTCGCCGGCTCACCGTCGAGCATCCGTTTGGCCAATCCCCGGCGCAGCAGCGCCTCGGCGGCCGCCGGCTCGAGGGTGTCGATCGGGACGGCGCGCACCGAGCCTTCGGTGTACTTCGACAGCCGTACGCGGGAGGTGAGCAGCATCGGCAGCACGCCGACGGCGGGGAACAGGTCGCCGAGCGCGGGCGGGTGGCCGTCGGCCGCGGGCTCGGGCACATCGTCGACGACGACCACGGCGCGCAGCGTGGCACCCCGTCGTTCCAGCTCGGCGATGAGCCGGGCCCGGATCTCGGCCGGTGTCGTCGAGGGATCGTCGAGCCCGGCCGTCGACGGGTCGAGGGACCGCAGGACATCGTGCCACTGCGGAACCAGTCGGCGGCGGGCGTCGATCCAGAAGCAGCCGTCGGGGAAGCGCATCGGCGCCAGGCGTCGGACGTACTCCGCTGCGAGGCGGGACTTGCCCACTCCGGCGATCCCCTCGATGGCGGCCACGGGGGCCGACTCCGAAGCGATCCACGACAGCGCCTGGTCGACCGCCCACAGCTCGTCGCTCCGTCCGACGAAACCCTCGCCCAGCGATACCGGCGGGCCGTCGGGCGGCACCAGTCGGTGCCCCGGAGGGAACGGCTGCGGCGGTGGCGTGCGTGACGCCTCGAGCAGGGTCCGGCGGAACGCCTCGGTGCCCACCGTGCGCTCGATGAGACTCCCGATCGTCGGTGGATCGGCCGCCAGCCGGCTGCGTACGAGGGCAGCGATCGCCGCGGGATCGTCGAGGTGCGGCCAGTTGGTCACCCGCAGGGCCGGGGGGAGGCGCCACGCGTCGGTCTCGGCGAGACCCTCGGTGGGGAGCGCGACCACGGCGTGGTCGAAGGACCGACCATCGCCCCGCCCGTGGTCCGGCAGCGCAGCGGCCAGCACGGCCCGGAGCTCGAACAGGCAGTACCACCGCCGGAAGTAGGTCTCGTCGGCGAGCACGACCACGACCCGGGCGGCGAACAAGGCGTCGACCAGCCGCTCCGGGAAGCGGTCGCCGAGCTCGATGAACTCGGAGTCGAGGTAGGCGGCGGCGCCGAGACGTTCGTGGAGGGCCACCGCCGCAGCGCGGTTCGTCGCTCGGGCGTAGGAGATGAACACCTCGGGTGGCGGGGCCACGCCGTCGTCGGACACCTACAACCACCTCCGTACGGCCGGTGGGCGGAGCCCGAACCGTACCACGGCGGGTACTCCTGCCTTCGCCGACGGGGCAGAGACGCAGGACGGGGCGTGGTCGGACGGACGCGGCACCCGGCCAAAACGTCAGATCTGCTCAGTAGCCTTGACTCCGACTTCAGAAGAAGGTTGTAGATGAGTGGAAACTCGGTGTTCCGGCACCAACACAGTGGGGTGCTGAGCCTCGCCGCGATCGAGGCCCCGAGGGTCATCACGTCCGACTGGATCGACGAGCAACTCGCCGACACCTACGCGCGCAACGGCCTGCATCCGGGGCTGTTGGCGGGGTTGGCCGGCATCGAGGAGCGCCGCTGGTGGGACGACGACGTCTCGTTCGCCGACGCCGCCGCCATGGCGGGCCGTGCGGCGATCGACAAGGCCGGCATCGACCCGGCCCAGATCGGCGTCCTCCTCTCGCACCTCGGTGTGCAAGGAGCACCTCGAGCCGTCGGTCGCCTGTGCCGTGCACCACCAACTCGGGCTGGCCTCGTCGTGCCTCAACTTCGACCTCGGCAACGCCTGCCTCGGCTTCGGCAACGCCATCTATGTGGCGGCCACGATGCTCGATGCCGGCGCCGTCGACTACGCCCTGATCGTCGACGGTGAGGGCAGCCGGTACACCCAGGAGACGACACTCGAGCGCCTCCGTCGTCCCGACGCCGGTGCCGGTGAGGTGTTCGCCGAGTTCGCCTCGCTCACCCTCGGTTCGGGGGCCGCGGCGATGGTGCTGGCCCGGACGGACCGCCACCCGGAGGCGCACCGTCTCGTCGGCGGTGTCGCCAGGGCGGCCACGAAGTACCACGATCTGTGCATCGGCAGCCTCGACCGGATGACCACCGACACCCACAGCCTGTTGGTGGCCGGGCTCGACCTCGCCGCCGATGCATGGAGCGAGGCGTCGATCACCGACGAGTTCGGGTGGTCCGGCGGGCTCGACTGGTACATCCTCCACCAGGTGAGCAAGGTGCACACGACGATGCTCTGCGAACGGCTGGGCATCGACCAGAGCAAGGCACCGCTGACCTACCCGAGGTATGGCAACGTCGGCCCCGCCGCGGTGCCGATCACGCTGGCCAGCGTGCAGGACCAGATCCAGCCCGGCGAGCGGGTGCTCTGCCTGGGCATCGGCTCGGGCCTCAACACCAGCGCTACCGAGCTCGTCTGGTGAACATCGCTGCGCCGACGGCTGCCGCGCAGGATCTGTTCGGCCTGGAGGCGTTCGGGGTGGATCCCCGCGTGGTCGCGCACGCTCGACGTGCCCAGCCACGACGGTGCCACCCACCGCTGGCACCTGCTCGACAGACCGGCGGCCGGCCCGCCCGTCGAGGGGGTCACCGTGCTCTGCCTGCACGGCAACCCGACCTGGTCGTTCCTCTGGTCGCGATTGCTCGCCGAACTGGCCCCGGAACATCGCGTCATCGCCCCCGACCTGCTGTCGATGGGCTGGTCGCAGCGGATCGGCCGGCGGGCGTACGGCGACCGGGTGAGCGACGTCGACGACCTCCTGCGAGCCCTCGACGTGCCCGGCCCGGTGTGGATCGTGGCCCAGGACTGGGGTGGCGCCATCGCCATGGGTTTCGCCGTCGCCCACCCGGAGCGCGTGGCCGGGTTGGTGCTCTCCAACACCGGCATTGCCGTACCCGCCGGCCGTCGGGCGCCGTGGCTGATCAGGCTGGCGGCCACCAGCGGCCTCCACCGGTTGACGACGCGCACGACGCCAGCTGTTCGTGCGCGGCACTCCGTTCCTGCCCGGCCGGGGACTCACCCGTCTGCAACGGCGAGCGCTGGCCGCTCCGTACCGCACGCGGCAACGCCGTGACGGCGTTGCCGGGTTCGTCGCCGATGTGCCCTTCGACGCCGGCCACCCGTCGGCCGCCGATCTCGCCGCCGTTGCCGACCGCCTACCGCAGCTCGACGTCCCGGTGCGGCTGGTGTGGGGATCGCGCGACCCGGTGTTCGACGACGACTTCGCCGAGGACCTGCGCGCCAGGTTCGCCGACGTGGCGCTGCACCGGGTCGCCGACAGCGGTCACCTGACGGTGCTGGAGACCTCGATCGCGCCGTTCGTCGAGTCGGCGATCGCCGGCGACCCGCCGGGCGCCCCTGGTCCCGTGGTGGACGCGCCGGCGGCGGACGGCCAACCCCTGTGGGCGTTGATCGATCGCCCCGAGCGGCCGGCGATCGCCGTCAGCGACGCCGCGGCCGCCACGACCGTCGATGCCGCCGGTTTCGAGGCCCGGGTCGCCACGTTCGCTTCCGGCCTCCACCGTGCCGGCGTGCGCGGCGGGCAGCGCATCGCCGTGCTCGTCCCGCCCGGTGTCGATCTGATCGCCGTCGTCTATGCGTGCTGGCGAATCGGCGCGGTCACCGTCGTGGCCGATCGCGGCCTCGGCCTGCGCGGCCTCGGTGCGGCCGTGCGTTCTGCCCGTGTCCGCCACGTCGTCGGGCCCCGGCGCGCCGTCGTCGCGGCGCGCGCACTGCGGTGGGCGCCACACGCCACGGCGATCACCATCGGATCGCTGGGCGCCGCGCCGACGGTGCCGCGGCTCGACCAGCTCGACATGCCGTCACCGGCCCCCGAGGACCCAGCCGCGGTCGTGTTCACCTCGGGGGCCACGGGCCCGGCCAAGGGCGTGCGCTACTCGCACCGTCAACTGCACGCTCAGCGCGATGCCCTGCGCGCCTTGTACGGCATCACCGCCGCCGATCGGTTCGTCGCCGCGTTCGCCCCGTTCGCCGTGTTCGGCCCGGCCCTCGGCATCGCCACGGGCCTCGCCGACAACGACGTCACCTCCCCGGGGACCCTCACGGCTGCGGCGCTCGACGACGCCTGCCGCCGGGTCGAGGCGACGATGGTCTTCGCCTCGCCCGCCGCGCTGGCCAACGTCGTGCGCACGGCGAGCGGTCCGCTGCCCTCACTGGCCAAGGTGCGCCTGGTCATGTCGGCCGGCGCTCCGGTGCCCATCCACACGCTGCGCGAGATGGCCCGGTTGTGCCCGCACGCGGCCCTGCACACGCCCTACGGGATGACCGAGATCCTCCCGGTGGCCGACATCTCGTTGGCCCAGCGCACCGCCGTCGGCGGGGGTCGCGGCGTGTGCGTCGGGCGCCCGGTGCCGGGCTGTGACGTGATCATCGCCGCCACCGACCCGCGCCTCCCGCTCGCCGCACTCGGCACCGGCGAGACGGGCGAGGTCGTCGTCAGCGCGCCGTGGATGTCGGCGGCTACGACCGCCTGTGGCACACCGAGCACCTGGCCCGCCCGGTGATGGGCGGCGCCGGCGGTGCCGACGGCGGAGCGGACGGCGCGGCGCGCACCTGGCACCGCACCGGCGACGTCGGCCATCTCGACGGCGCCGGCAGGCTGTGGATCGAAGGTCGTGTCGTGCACCTCATCCACACCGTCGACGGCCCGCTGACGCCGGTGCCGCTCGAGATCGCCGCCGAGGCCGTGCCCGGCGTGCAGCGTGCCGCCGCGGTCGGCATCGGGCCCCGGGGGGTGCAGCAGGTCGTGATCGTGGTCGAGACCGACGGGCGTCGCGACGGCCCGGCGCCGACGGCGCTTGCCGCGGCCGTCCGTCGGGCGTGCGCTCCCCAGAAGATCGCCGCGGTGTGGACGACGAGACGGCTGCCGGTCGACATCCGCCACAACTCCAAGATCGACCGCACCGCGCTCGGGCGCACGATGGAGCGAACCCTGTCCGGGCGGCGATCGATGAAGGTCCTGGTCACCGGCGCCGGCAGCCTGTTGCTCGGCGGTGTCGCCGCCGCCCTGCTCGCTCGGGGTGACGAGGTCGTCTGCCTGCAGCGCCGCCCGCTGGCCGATCACCGGCGAGAACCTCCGCCAGGTGCTCGGCGACGTGCGTGACCACGCCGTCGTCGTCGGCGCGGCTGCGGGGTGCGATGCCATCGTCCACGGTGCCGCTCGCGTCGGCGTCGTCGGCAGCTGGGAGGAGTTCCGCAGCGTCAACGTCGACGGCACCACGAACGTGCTCCGCGCTGCTCGCGCCGCAGGGCGTCGGGCGTGTGGTGCACGTGTCGACCCCGTCGGTGGCCCACTCGGGCCGGTCGATCGTCGGCGCCGGCGCAGAGCCGGCGGTCGTCGGCCGCAGGGGCGCCTACTACGCCGAGTCGAAAGCGGTCGCCGAGGGGGTCGCCCTCGCCGCCGACAACGACGAGCTGGGCGTCGTGGCCATTCGTCCGCATCTCGTCTGGGGGCCGGGCGACACCCAGCTCGTCGGGCGCATCGTCGAACGGGCCGCCGCCGGCCGGCTGGCCATGGTCGGCACGGGCAGCGCGCTGGTGGACACGCACGTTCGTCGACAACGCGGTCAGCGCCCACGTCGCCGCGCTCGACGCCGTGCGGCCCGGTGCGACGTGCGCCGGTCGGGCCTACGTGGTCGCCAATGGTGAGCCGCGCACGGTGAGGGAGCTGTTCGAGGGGATCTGCGTGGCGGGCGGCGTCGAGTTCGCGCCGCACCACGTTCCGGGCGTGGTGGCGCGGCGCCTCGGTTCGCTGGTGGAGCGGGTGTGGCCCCGCCTCCGCGACGACGAACCCCCGATCACCCGGTTCCTCGCCGAGCAGCTGGGAACGGCGCACTGGTTCGATCCACGCCCGGCCCGCAACGACCTCGGCTGGGCACCGCATGTCACGCTCGACGAGGGCTTCGAGAAGTTGCGGCAGTGGTTCGTGGTCGACGGCGGGCCACGACGACCTCTTCCTGTTGCGCGGCGGTGAGGCGTTCACACCGCGGCGGACGGGCCGCCACCTGGCGCACGGCCACGGGCTCGGGACGAGGACCGCAGGCGGCGGGGGTCAGCCCGCGTCACCCGTCAGGTCCGGTTCCGGCGCGAACTCGCAGAACGCGGCGTAGGCGCGGGGCCCGTAGACGGTGCCCGGTCCGCCGCTCATCAACATCGCCACGCCGATCGCCTCGGCGGCCTCCTGGCGGGTGGCCCCGGCCCGGGCCGCGCTCGCCGCGTGGGAGGCGATGCATCCGTCGCAACGCTCGGCGACGCCGATGGCGAAGGCGATCAGCTCCTTGGTCCTGGCGTCCAGCGCACCGGGTGCCACCGCCGCGTGGTGGAAATCGCCGAAACCCTTGTAGACGTCGGGAATGGCGTGGCGGAGCTCACGGTGCAGGGGCCGAAGCTCGTCGAGGACCGTCTTGCCGTGGCCGTGTTCGTTCATCATTCGTCGCCGATCTTCCGATTCCGAAGTGGAGGCCACGTCGACGGGATCGTCGTGGCCGCACTTCGATGGTAGACCGCGCCGGATCGGCGTCGTGAGGGTCGTAGGTCCCCCGTTGAGATGACCGGCGATGACTCCGGCGGCACCCGGGCCCACGAACTTGGCGTAAGGTCACGGTTGTGACGGACGGCTCCACCGCCTCGGAAACCTCCGCTCGCGCTCGGTCCTCGATCGCCGAACTCGACGCGGCGCGACTGCAGGAGCGCTTCGCCGGGCTCGGGTTGACGCACATCGTCGAGGCCGCCGAGCGCCGTCCGGTCCGCTTGGCCGGCGAGATCCGCGGCACGCTCCAGTCTGGCTACGAGGACGCACCGCGCCTCGCCGTGACGATCGACGACGGTACCGGGACCGCCCTCGTGGTGTTCAGCGGTCGGCGCCGAATTCGCGGCTTCGACGCCGGTCGCACCGTGATCGTCGAGGGCGTCGGGCGTCGCGAGCATGGCCGACTGGTGATCCACAACGCGGCGTACACCTTGCTCCCCTGACACCGCCGGCGCCGCCGTCAGCCGACCAGCACCTCAGCCGACGAGCAGGGTGCGCAGGTCCTCCTCGGACTCCTGGTTGGCGAGCATCAGGACCTCGTCGCCGCCGAGCAGGACGGTGTCGCCGCGGGGGACCACGACGCTGCCACCGCGGACGATGGCGACGACGGAGGAGTTACGCGGGAACGTGATCGCGGCGAGCTCCTTCCCGGCCACCGGGGTGGCCTCGGTGAGGGTGACCTCCACCAGGTGCGCCCCGCCGCCCGGCAGTGACATCAGGCGGACGAGTGTGCCGACGGTGACCGCCTCCTCGACGAGCGCAGTGAGCAGGTGGGGGGTCGACACGGCGACATCGACGCCCCACGCTTCGTCGAACAGCCAGCGGTTCTCCGGGTGGTTGACCCGGGCGAGGACGCGGGACACGGCGAACTCCTGCTTGGCGAGCATCGAGATCACCAGGTTGTCCTCGTCGTCACCGGTGACGGCGACGACGACGTCGGCCGTTTCGGCGCCGGCGGCGATCAGCTCGGTGACCTCACAAGCGTCACCGACGACCAACGTGGTGCCGTTCAACGACTCCACGCTGCCGAGCTGCTCGACGCGCGCCGGGTTGGCGTCGACGAGGGTCACCTCGTGCCCGGCGGCCGTCAGGTCGCCGGCGATGAAGGCCCCGACTTTGCCGGCGCCGGCGACCAGGACCCTCATCGGTGCACCTCCCCGCGGTGCTCGGTTGCCAGTCGACGGTCGAACGCCTCGACGTGGTCGCACGACACGGCGACGTGGACGATGTCGCCCTCCTGGCCGATCAACTCGCTGGAGGGCAGCAGCGCCACGCCCAGACGCCTCAGCGAGACCAGCCGGCTGACGCCCGGCTCCTCGAACGTCGACGACAGCGCCGCACCGGCCATGTGGGCCGGCAACTCACGCTCGAGCAGCACGATGCGAGCGCTCGGGTCGATCCAGGCGACACCGCTCTCGGCCGGGAGGAGACGGCGCAGGGCGTGCTCGATCGTCTGTCCGACGGTGGCGACGGTCGGGATGCCGAGCCGCTCGTAGATCGCGGCGCGGCGTGGATCGTAGATCCGGGCGACGACGCGGGGCACCTCGAAGCGTTCACGGGCGACGCGGACGATGACGATGTTCGAGTTGTCCCCGTTGGTCACGGCGGCCAGCGCCGAGGCCCTGGTGATGCCCGCTTCGAGGAGCAGGCCACGGTCGAAGCCGATGCCGACGAGGCGTTGGGCGTCGACGTCGGCCGGAATCCGCCGGAACGCCTCCTTGCGCTTGTCGATGATCGCCACCGAGTACGAGGCGGCCGTCAGGCGGCGGGCCAGGCCGGAGCCCACACGGCCGCAGCCGACGATCACGACGTGGTTCGTCCGTTCGTCCGTCATCGCTCCGCCGACGGCTGTGGGTCGATGTCATCGTGCTGGTAGTCGCCGACGAGGACCGGCACCGAGGTCACCACCGTGTTGCGCCGCTTGCGCAGCTTCGTGCGCAGGACGAGCGCGCTGTGGTTGTGCAGCGGCTGCTCCCACCAGTGTTCGACCACGAACTCCGACAGTACGACAGTGACGACGTCGTCGGCGCGTTCGGCGTCGAGTTCGTCGATGACCTTGAGCAGCGGCCCCGTGAGATCGCGATAGGGAGAGAAGACGGTGCGCAGTTCGACGGGGATCCGATGGCGCTCCCATGCGTCCTCCATCGACCGCTGCTCCTCGGGGCTCGTCACCACGCTGACGGCGATCAGCCGGTCTGGGGTCATCGAACGGCCGTAGGCGATCGCATGGAGCACGGCCCGGTTGACCTTGCCCACGGGGACGATGACCGTGTGGGCGTGACGCCCGACCCTCAGCTCGGGTGTCACGGCCAGGGCCCGCCTCACCCGCACGTAGTGGCGGTTGATCAACTTGAAGTTGACGACGATGAAGGGGATGAGGGCGACGGGGATCCACGCCCCCTCGGTGAACTTGGAGATGACGATGACCATCAGCACGACGAACGTGGCGATCGCCCCGATCATGTTCACGGCCTGGTGACGGCGCCAGTTCGCCTCCTGGACCTGCTGGTGGTGGGCGACCATGCCGTACTGCGAGAGCGTGAAGCCGCAGAAGACGCCGACGGCGTACAACGGGATGAGCCGGCTCGTGTTCCCGCCGAAGGCGACGATCAGGGCGGCGGCGACGGCGGCCAGCGAGATGATGCCGTTGGAGAACACCAGCCGGTCACCGCGGTTGGCGAGCTGGCGGGGCATGTAGCCGTCGGAGGCGATGATCGAGCTGACCCGTGGGAAGTCGGCGAACGCCGTGTTGGCGGCGAGGATCAGGATGGCGAACGTCGAGAACTGCAACACGTAGTAGGGGATCGTCTCGCCGTTGAACACCGCCCGTCCCATCGTCGAGAGCAGTGTCTCGCTGTGGGAAGGGGTGGGCCGCAGCCGCATGCCGAGCACGGAGATCCCGAAGAAGGCCGTGCCCAGGATCACCCCCATCCACACCAGCGTGATGGCGGCATTGCGCGACTCGGGCTTGCGGAACGCCGGTACGCCGTTCGAGATCGCTTCTACACCGGTGAGGGCGACCGCGCCGGAGGCGAAGGCGCGCATGAAGAGCATGACGGTGAGGCCGGTGATCAGGGTGCCGCCCTGCGTCAAGTCGCCGATCGCCTCCTCGTTGGGGGGCAGAGCGGGAAGATGGCCGGTGTACGAGCGGATCAGGCCGACGACGATGAGCGCAGTCAGGGCCACGATGTAGACGTAGGTCGGGCCGGCGAACAGCCGTCCCGACTCCTTCAGGCCGCGGAGGTTGGCCAGCATCATCAGCACCACGAAGCCGACGCAGATGTACACCCGTTCGGGGTACAGCCCGGGGAACGCCGAGGTGATCGCCGCCACACCGGCCGACACCGACACGGCGACGGTGAGGATGTAATCGACGAGCAGCGATGCCCCGGCGACGAGCCCGGGCATCTCGCCGAGGTTCTCGCGGCTGACGATGTACGAACCCCCACCGCTGGGATAGGCGAAGACGGTCTGGCGGTAGCTCGTCATCACCAGCACCAGCAGCACCATCACGATGATCGAGATCGGGACGAGTTGCCCGAGGGCCACCGACAACCCGACGAAGGGGAGCAGGACGAGCAGGATCTCCTGGCTGGCGTAGGCGGTCGAGGAGATGGCGTCGGAGGCGAACACCGCCAGGGCGACCGGCTTGCCGAGCCGCTGATGGTGCTCCTGGTCCGTGGCGAGCGGGTCGCCGACGAAGATCCGTTTGAGCCGGCTCAACGCGCCCCGGCCCGATCGTCACGGGCCGCCGGCGCCCGGTGGTCAGGAGCGGGCTCGACGTGGTCGTTCACGATGCCGATGCCTCCGAGCGGGTCGACGATGCCGTCACGGCAGGGGAGCACGATACCCAGTGGGCGATGCGTTCGGAGAGCTGCTGTGCGGCCCGCTCGCAAGCGTGGGCCACCGGGGCGCTCAGCCCGACGCCCAGTCCGAACTCGGCTCCCTCGATGCCGAGGATCTCGAGTGTCGGCGGCATCAAGCCGAGGGCGTCGGCCAGTTCGATCGCCTCACGCAGGCCGAGGAGGTGCCCACCTCCGAGCGCCATCCCTCCGAGTGTCACCCCTCCGGCGTCGGCGCCGGCGAGGCCGTCGGCGCAGAACCGGTGGATGGTGCCCGGCGGCTGGGCCGAACGCACGGCGTCGACGATCACGACGGTGTCGGAGCCCTGCCATGCCTGGACGAGGCGAACGGGCTCGCCGTCGAGCTCGATCAGCCTGACGCGCTCGTCCTGCCCGAAGCGCTCCTGCAGCCGGGCGAGCACGGCCGGCCCGGCGTCGTCGTCGTGGCGGTAGGGGTTGCCGACGCCGATCACGGTGATCGGGGGTGGGCTCACGTGTGCACGACGCGCATGTCGAGGAAGTGGGTCGCGCACGAGATGCACGGATCGTAGTTGCGGACCGCCTGCTCGCACAGCGCCTCGAGCGCCGCGTCGTCGAGATCGAGCGAGTGCTCGATGAGGTGCATCAGGTCGTGCTCGATCGCCGGCTGGTTCTGGGACGTGGGAGGAACGATCCGGGCGTCGGCGACGGTGCCGTCGGCGGTCAGCTCGTAGCGGTGCCAGAGCAACCCGCGTGGCGCCTCGCTCCAGCCACAGCCGACCGCGGCCCGCGGGAGCACCTCCACCGAGGGGCGGGCCGGCACGGTGTAGCCCTCGGCGACCGTCAGTGCCACCTCGCAGGCGTGCAGGGTCTCGATCGCCCGGACGACGATGCTGCGGAACGGGTTGCGTTCGGCGGGGGTCAGCCCCAGTTCGGCGGCGACCGCGGCGGCACGGGGCGCCAGATGCCGGGCGTTGAGCACGAACCGGGCGAGCGGGCCGACCAGGTAGTCACCCCCGGCCAGGCGGCGTCCGTGCAGCGCCGTCGAGTGCTCGACGTGCTCCTCGCCGAAGTGGTCGAGGAACTCCGCGGCGGCGAGGTCGAGACCCGAGGTGGACACCAGCCGTTCGCCGAGCATCGGGTACTCGCTCGGATGCCCCAAGGCGACCAGCTCGGTGTCGGCGGGCAGCGTGTGGTCGGGCATCGGGAAGCCGGCGACCCAGCGGGCGACCTCCTCGGCGGCGTCGATCGCCCACCTCAACTCATCGGCCAGGGCGGCCATCGCGGCGACGGCGGGGGCCTTGTAGAAGCCGCCGAGGCGGACGTTGACGGGATGCACGGCGCGTCCGCCGACGACCTCGATGATCCGGTTGCCGATCTGCTTCAGGCGCAGCCCCCGTTCGACCTCGGCCCGGTGGTCCGCGGCCATGGCGATGCCGCTCGGGTAGCCGAGGAAGTCGGGGGCGTGGAGCAGGTGGATGTGCAGGACGTGGCTCTCGATCCACTCCCCGCAGTAGAGCAGGTGGCGCAGATCGCGAAGCGGCCCGTCGAGGGTGACGCCGCAGGCCGCCTCGATCGCCTGGCATGCGCTCATCTGATAGGCGACCGGGCAGATGCCGCAGATGCGGGCGGTGATGTCGGGCGGTTCGGTGTACGCCCGGCCGCGGAGGAAGGCCTCGAAGAACCGGGGCGGCTCGAAGATGCGCAGCCGCACGTCGCGGACCTCGCCGTCGTGGATCTCGACGATCAGCCCGCCCTCGCCCTCGACCCGGGTGAGGGCCTCGACCTGGAAGCTGCGGGCGCGGTGGTCGTGGGTCATGGCGGTCGTGATCCTCGGGAGTGCTCGCCGCCGGCGGCGCCGTCGCCGGTCGAGTAGCGCGCCGCCGCCTCGCGGAAGGCGGGGGCCTCGGTGTTGAACGTGCGCAACAGCCGGATCAGCACGTCGTCGCCCGTGCCCACCGTGTGCAGTGCGGTGCGCAGGCCGTCGACGTTGGCCGACTCCGACGGTCCGAAGCAGCCGAAGCAGCCACGATCGAACGAGGGGCACAGGGCGTCGCACCCACCGTGGGTGACCGGTCCGAGGCAGGCCGTGCCGTGGGCCACGAGGACGCAGGCGTTGCCCGCCCGCTTGCACTCGACGCACACGCTGTGCGAGGTGATCGGCGGGCGGCGGCGGGCGAGCAGGGCGGTGATCGTGGCCAGCAGCTCCTGCTTGCTGATCGGGCAGCCGTGCAGCTCGTGGTCGACGGTCACATGAGCGGCGATCGGTGTGCTCGTCGCCAGCGTCTCGATCCAGTCGGGGCGGGCGTAGACGATCGAGCGGAACTCGTCGATGTCGGCGCCGTTGCGCAGCGCCTGGACGCCACCGGCGGTGGCACACGCACCGATGGTGACAGCATTCCCGAGCGGGCCCTGATGTCGAGGATGCGCTCGGCGTCGTGGGCGGTGGTGACCGACCCCTCGACGAGGGAGATGTCGTAGTGGTCGAGGAGCTCGGACGGACCGGCCTCGAGGAACATCCGGATGTCGAGCGCGGCGGCGATGGCCAGCAGCTCGTCCTCGCAATCGAGCACGGTCAGCTGGCACCCGTCGCACGAGGCGAACTTCCACACGGCGACCGTCGGCGCGCTCATCGCCCGCGCACCGCCACGAGGTCGGCGACTCGGTCCCAACGCACGACGGCGCCGTCGCGGCACAGCAGCAACGGTCCGAGCTGGCAGCGTCCGCAGTGGGCGATACCGCAGTGCATGTTGCGTTCGAGCGAGACGTGGATCCCGTCCGCCGCCGTTCCGCCGTTGATCAACGCTCGTACGGCAGCGACCATCATCACCTCCGGACCGCAGACGAAGGCCAGGTCGGCCGTGGACGGGCTGGCGGTCGAGCAGGGTCGTCACCACCCCGACGGCGCCCCGCCACGTCCGATCGGCGGCATCCACGGTGGTCCGCACGACGCCGCCCATCCGGGCCCAGCGGGCGAGATCGTCGGGGAACAGCAGGTTGGCGGGTTCCCGGGCCCCGACCAGCACGGTCAGCGTCCGCGGTGACGACCCACCTCCGACGAGGGCGTCGACGGCCATCCGCAGCGGCGCCAGGCCGAGGCCGCCGGCGATCACCACGACGTCGCGCCCGGCGGCCTCGTGCAATGGCCACGACGTGCCGAACGGGCCCCGCAGGCCGAGCACGTCACCGATCTGCGCCTCGGTGATCGCCGCGCTGGTCGCTCCGACCGCTTGCACGGTGAGGTCCACCGAGCCGTCGGTCGCCGCGTTGCTGACCGAGATCGGTACCTCGCCCACGCCGGGCACCCAGACCATCATGAACTGGCCCGGGCGGACGACGGGCAGGGCGCCGCCGACCGGCGCGACTCGGACGGTGACGACCCCCGGGCCTTCGACGACCCGCCACACGACGCGATGGGGTATCGGCTCCATCGGGTCGGCGCCGGAATGCACCGGCACCGGCACCGGCACGGGCACGGGCACGGGGGACGGGGCCTCAGCGAGGCTGTCCATACACATCGATCAGTTGGAGACGGGTGGCTTCCAGACGGGCGGCGATCACGCCGACCAGTCGGCCGACGATCTCGAAGCCGAGCTCGTGGTCGGTCGGCACACGCGGCGCGCAGCGCCGCGCCGTCGATCGGCCACGGTCCTGGTGTGGTCGAGGGCGAGCACGTCGAAGTGCCACAGATGCGGGGCGACCATCCACGACCAGCCGAGCACCTCGTCGGCATGCACGGTCGCCACCACCAGCGGATCGCGTCCGGCCGCCGTCACCTCGATGGCACAGCGGCCCTCGACCACGAGGTGGAAGCCGTCGGCCGGGTCACCCTGGCGGGCGATCCAGGCGCCGGCCGGGAACTCGGCGAAACGGGCCATACCGGCCAGATCGTCGACCATCCGGGGCGCCAGGCCGACGGCGAACCGGTGGGCGGCCAGCAGTCCGCGCAGGTCGGGTTCGTCACTCATCGCGGTCCTCCGATCAGCATGTTCGCCTCCTCGACGATGTCGATCGCCGCCGGGCACCAGGTGGTGCACCTCCCGCAGCCGACGCACCCCGCCGTGCCGAACTGCGTCGGCCAGGTCTGCAGCTTGTGCGACAGCCACTGGCGGTACCTGGCCGCCGTCGTGGCCCGCACCGGGCGGCCACCGAGGTTCGAGTGGTCGAGCTCGAAGCACGAGGCCCACGACTGCACGCGGACGGTCTCGTCGGCGTCGAGCAGCGTGTGATCGCTGAACGTGCTGCAGAAGCAGGTGGGGCAGACCATCGTGCAGTTGCCGCACGACAGGCAACGCTCGGCCACCGCGTCCCAGTGCGAGTGTCGGTCGGAGCCCTCGAGGAGATCGGGGAGCTCGCCGCCCGGCAGCCGCACCGGCATCCGCTCGACCGCGCCGGCGACCACGGCGCGGGCGGCGGCGACGTCGGCGTCGGTGGCTTCGCCGGCCGGGAGCTGATCCAACACCCAGCGGCCGCGCGCTCGTCGCCGCCTCGGCGAGCAGCCGGTGCGGTGATCCGGGCGGATCGCCGGCGGGGATCTCGGTGATCTTCAGGTCGAACCCCTCGCGTGGTTCGGGGCCGCCGCCGATCGATGTGCACCAGCAGGTGCCACCCGGTTCGCCGCAGGCCACGGCGACGACGAAGGCGCCGGCTCGACGTCGCTGCGTAGCGGGGATCGGGGTGGTCGGCGTCGAGCTCGACGCGGTCGAGGATGTCGAGCGCCCGGAGTTCGCAGTCGCGCGCACCGATCAGCGCCAGGGGACGGTCGGGCGGAGCCGGGCGGGTGACGACCCACGAGCCATCGGTGCGGCGGATGCGCAGCACCTCCTCGCGGGCGGGGAGCACGAACCGCTTCCACGACTCCGAACCGGGGGTCCACGAGAAGCGTTCCGGACCGTCGCCCTGCGTCAACCGCCAGCGGCCCGGCGCCTGCTCGACGCGGCATCCGGCAGGCATCTCCCGTTGGTCGGCGATGTCGTCGTAGGCGATGACACCGTCGCGGACCACCGGCCCGACCACCCGGTAGCCCGTCGTCGCGCAGCACGTCGAGCAGCGCCTGCAGCCCGCTGCGCGGGTCGAGGCACCGCAGCACACGATCGACTGTCGGGGCCGGGACGGAGGCGGTGCCGTCGAGAGCCACGGGCCGAACCATAACCTCCCCTCCGGTGCCCCGGGGAGGGACCAATGTCACGACCTGGCAGGCGTAGGGTGGGTCCGGTCATGGCTCTCGTGCGCTCGTTCCGCTCGTCGGTAGGGGTTCGATGACGCCCGCGTCGGCCGGCCTCGCCCGCCGACGGCTCGTGGTCACCGGGGTGGTGCAGGGGGTCGGCTTCCGACCGTTCGTGCACCGCCTCGCCGCCGAGGTCGGCGTCGGGGGTCTGGTGGGCAACGACAGCACGGGGGTGTTCATCGAGGTCGAAGGGGTCCCCGCGGCGCTCGACGAGTTCGCCGCCCGCCTGTGCGGGGAGCGACCGCCGCTCGCCCGCGTCGAGGCGCTGACCTCGATCGACATCCCCCCGGTGGGCGATGAGGGCTTCCGCATCGTCGAGTCCACGTTCCGGGCCGGGGCGCGCACGGTGGTCCCACCCGACGTGGCGGTGTGCGACGAGTGCCTCGCCGAGGTGCTCGACCCGGCCGACCGCCGGTATCGGTACCCGTTCGCCAACTGCACCGACTGCGGTCCCCGGTTCACCATCGTGCGCGACCTCCCCTACGACCGGCCGACCACGACGATGGCCGGGTTCGCGATGTGCGCGCCCTGCCGGGCCGAGTACGAGGACCCGGCGGACCGCCGCTACCACGCCCAGCCGATCGCCTGCCCGGTGTGCGGCCCGCAGGTCACCTTCGTGGCCGGCGGCCGACGCCTCCGGGGCACCGACGCGGTGCTCCACGCCTTCCAGCTGATGGTGGCGGCCGGCGGGATCGTGGCCGTCAAGGGCGTGGGTGGGTACCACCTGGCCTGCGACGCGACCTCCGACGATGCGGTACGTGTCCTGCGCACCCGCAAGGGTCGCGGCGACAAGCCGTTCGCCGTGATGGTGGCCGATCTCGACGCCGCCCGTGACCTCGCCGTGATCGACGACGACGAGGCGGCGGCCCTCGTCTCGCCGGCCCGCCCGATCGTGCTCCTGCCCCGGCGACCCGATGCCCCCGTCTCGACCGGCGTGGCGCCGGGCAACCCCCTGATCGGGATCATGTTGCCCTACACGCCGTTGCACCACCTGCTCTTTCGCCCCGTTCCCTCCGGTGATGTCCCAGGTCGCCCGCGATCGCTCGTGCTGACCTCCGGCAACCTCGCCGACGAACCGATCTGCACCGATGACGACGAGGCCTCGGCCAGGTTGGCCGGATTGGCCGACGCGTTCCTCGGCCACGACCGACCGATCCAGGCGCCGTGCGACGACTCGGTGATCCGTGTCGTCACCGGCCGGGTCCAGCCCGTGCGCCGCTCGCGCGGCTACGCGCCGCTCCCGGTCCTCCTCCCGGTCGACGTGCTCCCCACCCTGGCCGTCGGCGGGGAGCTGAAGAACACGTTCTGCCTGGCCTCCGGCCGGCATGCCTGGGTGAGCCAGCACATCGGTGACATGGGGAACCTGCAGACGCTGACGGCGTTCGAACAGGGTGTCGACGGCTTCCGCCGGATGTACGCGATCGAGCCGGTGGTGCTGGCCACCGATGCCCATCCCGGGTACCTCACCCGCCGTTGGGCCATGGAGCACGGAGCCGGGCGCCCGGTCGTGGAGGTGCAGCACCATCACGCCCATGTCGCCTCGGTGATGGCCGAGCACGGCCTCGACGGCTCGGCTCCGGTCATCGGGTTCGCCTTCGACGGCACGGGTCACGGAGTCGGCGACGACGGACGGACGGAGATGTGGGGAGGTGAGGTGCTGATCGCCGACTACTCGGGGTTCGAGCGGGTCGGCCACCTGCGGCCGCTTCCGCTGCCGGGTGGGGATGGCGCCGTGCGCCACCCGTGCCGCACGGCGATCGCCTATCTGAGCGCGATGGGCATCGGGTTCGACCGTTCGGTGCCCTCGGCGCTCGCCTGTGACGACGTCGAGCTGGCCGTCGTACAGCGCCAGGTGGCACGCAACGTCGGCTGCGTGCCGACGACGAGCATGGGCCGCCTCTTCGACGCCGTCGCCTCGCTGCTCGGCCTTCGCCATCGCATCTCGTACGAGGCCCAGGCGGCCATCGAACTGGAGGCGGCCGCCGGGCGGATGGCCGCCGACGTGCCCGCTTCCTGGACGTTCGCGATCGACGAGAACCTGCTCATCGATCCCGAACCGGTGATCCGCGGGCTGTTGGGCCAGCTGGCCGGCGGAGTCGCCGTGGCCGATCTGGCGTTCGAGTTCCACCGTGCGGTCGCCGACGCGGTCGTCACCGTGGCCCGGCGGCTGCGCCGGTCACGCGGCGAGCTGCCGGTGGCGCTGACCGGCGGTGTGTTCCAGAACGCCCTGCTGTCGCGCCTCGTGCGGAGCGGGTTGGAGGCCGACGGGTTCGAGGTGCTCGCCCACCGGATCGTGCCGGCGAACGACGGTGGGCTCTCGTTGGGCCAGGCTGTCGTCGCCGGCTACGGAAGGAGCTGACCATGTGTCTCGGGGTTCCCGGAAAGGTGCTCGAGGTTCGCCACGAGCAGGGCACGCGGATGGCGAGCGTCGACTTCGGCGGCGTGACCAAGACCGTCTGCCTCGCCTACGTCCCCGACGTCGGGGTCGGCGACTACACCATCGTCCATGCGGGGTTCGCCATCACCCGGCTCGACGAGGTCGCCGCCCTCGGGTCGTTGCAGCTGTTCGCCGAGCTCGGCCTGCTCGACGAACGCGACGATCCCGGCCCTGTGGCGGAGCCGGCGACGTGAAGCATCTCGACGAGTACAACGACCCGGCGCTCGCCCGGAGCCTCATCGAGGCGATCGAGGCCGCAGCCACCCGGACGTGGGCGATCATGGAGGTGTGCGGCGGCCAGACGCATTCGATCATCCGCAACGGGATCGACCAGCTGCTCGCCGGCCGAGTGGAGCTGATCCACGGGCCCGGGTGCCCGGTCTGCGTCACCCCACTGGAGATGATCGACCGGGCGCTGGCCCTCGCCGCGCGGCCCGAGGTGATCTTCTGCTCGTTCGGCGACATGCTGCGCGTCCCGGGCAGTCGTCAGGACCTCTTCGCGGTGAAGGCCGAGGGGGGTGACGTGCGGGTCGTGTACTCCCCGCTCGATGCCGTCGACCTCGCCGCCCGGCACCCGGACCGTGAGGTGGTGTTCTTCGGTGTCGGGTTCGAGACGACGGGTCCCGCCAATGCGATGGCGGTGTTCCAGGCCCGCCGGCGCGGCCTGCGCAACTTCTCGATGCTGGTGAGCCACGTGCTCGTACCTCCGGCGATCGAAGCGCTGATGTCGTCGGCGACGTCGCGGGTGAACGGCTTCCTCGCCGCCGGCCACGTGTGCACGGTGATGGGCACCGCACAGTACGAGCCGCTGGCGCGCCGCTACCACGTCCCGATCGTGATCACCGGGTTCGAGCCCCTCGACGTGCTCGACGGCATCCGACGGTGCGTCATCCAGCTGGAGTCCGGTCGGGGCGAGGTGGAGAACGCCTACCCGCGTGCCGTGCGCGCCGAGGGCAACATCCCCGCCCAGGAGATGCTGGCGCGGGTGTTCGACGTGTGCGACCGGCAGTGGCGCGGGATCGGGATGATCCCCGCCAGTGGCTGGCGGCTGGCGGCGGAGTTCGCCGAGTTCGATGCCGAACGCCGCTTCGACGTCGGGACCATCACGGTCGAAGAACCCGTGCGCTGCCGGGCCGGCGAGGTGCTCCAGGGGCTGATCAAACCCGACGAGTGCGCCTGCTTCGGCACCGAGTGCACGCCGCGCACACCGATCGGGGCGATCATGGTGTCGAGCGAGGGCGCCTGCGCCGCGCACTACCGGTACCGCCGGCCCGACGACCCGGCCGAGGCGCACCGTGGTTGACGACCGGCGCGTCGGGCAGGGCGCCGGGCAGGGCGCCGGGCCGGGGCTCGACATCGAGGGGTGGGTCTGCCCGACGCCGCTGCGTCACCACGAGCGCATCGTCATCGGCCATGGAGGCGGTGGTGTGCTGTCCGCCGAGCTGGTCGAGCACCTGTTCCTCCCCGCCTTCGGCGAGGCGGCGACCACGGCGACGCCGACCGACTCCCACGTGCTCGATCTGGGGAACGGCACCCGGTTGGCGTTCTCCACCGACACCTACGTGGTCCGCCCGCTCGTCTTCCCCGGCGGCGACATCGGCGAGCTCGCCGTCAACGGCACGGTCAACGACCTGGCGATGAGCGGCGCCCGGCCACTCGTCCTGTCGACCGCCTTCGTGCTCGAGGAGGGCCTCGAGCTGCAGCTGCTCGGCCGCATCGCGGCATCGATGGGCGTGGCCGCCGCACGCGCCGGAGTGCGGCTCGTCACCGGCGACACCAAGGTCGTCGAGCGTGGCCACGGCGACGGCATGTACATCAACACCTCCGGCATCGGCCTGGTTCCCGACGGCGTGGACATCCGGCCGGAGCGGGCCCGGCCCGGTGACGTCGTGATCGTCAGCGGACCGATCGGGGTGCACGGGATCGCTGTGCTCAGCGTGCGCGAAGGACTCGAGTTCGGGACCGAGCTGCGCAGCGACACCGCCGCGCTCGATCGCCTGGTGGCCGCGATGCTGGCCACCGGCGCCGACCTCCATGTGCTGCGCGACCCGACCCGTGGGGGATTGGCCGCCTCGTTGTGCGAGATCGCCGAAACCGCCCGGGTGGGGATCGAGGTCGAGGAGCGGTCGATCCCCGTTCCCGACGTCGTGCGGGCCGCCTGCGGTTTCCTCGGGTTCGATCCGCTGCATGTGGCCAACGAGGGCAAGCTCGTCGCCATCGTCGCCCCCGAGGCCGCCGACGACGTGCTCGCGGCGATGACCTCCACCGACGTCGGGCGCGAGGCGACGGTCATCGGCCGTGTCACCGGGGAACATGCCGGAACGGTCGTGGCCCGCACCGGTCTCGGTGCGCAGCGGGTCGTCGACCGACCCCTGGGCGAACAGTTGCCGCGCATCTGCTGAACGCGCTCGCTCGCCCGGCCACCTGCCTGATCGGATCCGACCGATGAGGCGGCCCGATGGTCGTCGTCCCCCGGGCGCCGATGTGGGAGCCTGTCGGCGTGCGATCCGCAAGCGGCGATCTGGGTGAGGCGATCGACCGGATCGTCGGCGAGGAGGGCCTGTCGGGAGTCGTGCGGGTCGACCTCGACGGCCGCGTCGCCCACCAACGGGCCTACGGCCTGGCCCATCGCGGCCTCGGCATCCCCAACACCGTCGACACGCAGTTCGGCATCGCCAGCGGTACGAAGGGCCTGACCGCACTGACCGTGATGAGCCTCGTCGAACGGGGCGTCGTCGGCCTCGGGACGACGGCTCGGTCGTTGCTCGGTGGTGATCTCCCGCTGATCGACGGGCGGATCACCGTCGAGCAGCTCCTCGCCCACCGCTCGGGTATCGGCGACTACCTCGACGAGGACGAGGTCGACGACGTGAGCGACCATCTGTTGCCCGTTCCCGTTCACGAGCTGGCCACGACCGAGCAGTACCTGGCGGTCCTGGATGGCCATCCGATGAAGCACGAGCCCGGCGCGCGGTTCACCTACTGCAACGGGGGCTACGTCGTGCTCGCCCTGATCGCCGAGCGGGCGTCGGGGACGCCGTTCCACGACCTCGTCGGGCAGACCGTGTGCGAGCCGGCGGGCATGGCGGACACGGCGTTCCTGCGGTCCGACGAGCTGCCGGGCCGGGCCGCGCTCGGCTACCTCGACGACGAGGGGCTGCGCACCAACGTGTTCCACCTCCCGGTGCGGGGGAGCGGTGACGGCGGGATCTACAGCACGGCAGCCGACGTCCACCGGATGTGGGACGCCGTGCTGACCGGGCGCATCGTCGCTGCGGAGACCTTCGCCCGGATGGTGCGCCCGCACGACGACGTTCCCGCCGACTCGATGCCCTACGGACTCGGGTTCTGGCTCGACCAGTGGAGCGACGCAGTGTCGCTCCACGGTTTCGACGCCGGCGTCGGCTTCGTCTCCGTGTGCGATCCCGGCGGTCGATCCGTCCACACCGTCCTGTCGAACAAGGGCCGGGGCGCCTGGCCGGTCAGCCGCAGGATCGGCGAACTGCTCGCCGGCTTCCTGTGATCAGCCGCCGGCGCCGAACGTGATCGTCGACTCGACCGGCAAAGGCGGAGCGGATCGCTCACCCCGAATCGTCTTCGATGACGGCCGGGTCGCCAGGTGGGCTTCCGTTCGCGTCGGTTCGAGACAGCACGAGACCAGTGCGGCAAGCGAGTCACAGGAGGAGTGCATCGCGGGTACGGCTTGGTCGAGGGGATCCAGCAGCGATCCGATGCTCTCGAGAGTGGCCTCGAAGCGATCCTGTTCGGGCTGGGATCGGATGAGGTGCAGGCGGGCCCGGAACGCTGCCGCCGACGACAGCAACCTGCGGGCGTGCGCGTGATCGCCACGCCACGCCGCCACGGCCCCGAGCGTCTCGGCCGACCGGACGAGTTCGTGCATGTCCTGCGTTCGGCCGGCGATGCCGGCTGCCCGTTTGGCCAGCCGTTCGGCCTCGGCGCCCTCGTCACGGGCGAGGTGCCAGCGCGAGGACATTGAGGGCGGTCAGCTCGGCGATCCGCGATCCGATGAACTCGGAGGTTCGCAGGGCCTGTTCGGCGATGGCCACGGCGCCGTCGACGTCTCCCCTCCCGAGCCCGACGAGGCCGCGCATCGATGAGGCCACGGACTTGTTGAGCGCACTGTTGTCGCCAGCTGACGCCGCCACGGTCGACAGCTCCCGGTCGCTTCGCTCCCAGTCGCCGCGGAACAGTGCGTCCATGCCGAGTGCCAGATGCATCAGCTCCGCGTCCTGCGGGCGACCGGCCCGGCCTGTCTCCTCCTGCATCTGCCCTGATCGACGCCGTTCACACCGCCGCCGTCACCGGGCACGGTGCGTTGATCGCCAAGGCGGAGCGGGCGAGCCCGAGCAGCCGGCCGTCGCCAACGCAGGGCACTCGACCTGCTCGACGCTGCGCAGCCCTTCTTCGGCCTGATCGGCGATGCCGGCAACCCACGTAGCGTGACGTCGGCGAACGGGCTGGGTCTCGCCCGAGGCGACCAAGCGGTCTTGGGCGTACTGCCGAACGGTCTCGAGCATGCCGTACCGGATCTGTTCGCGCCCTTCCACCACGGCGACGGATGCCACACGCCGCAGCCTACGAGGGTGTGGCCGTCACGATGCCCCGGTCGAAGCGGCGGCGGGGTTGCGGAGTCGCCGCCGACCGGCGTCGAATCGATGACCTTGTTCCCTGGTCGCGACGGCGCGCCGGGTGACGATGAAGTCGGAGATGATGATGGAAGGAGTGTGCGATGGCACAGCTGATGGACAAGGAGATCCTGACGTCCGGTCCGATGCAGGAGACCCCGCATCGGCCCCGTTGGGCACTGCCGCTCGCGGCCCTGGTCGCGCTGCTGGTCGGTGCGCTCGGAGGCTGGTTCCTGGCCAGGTCCTTCGACGACAAGCCGACCAACGTCGTAGCCGGCCACGTTGCCCTGACCGATCGCCAGCGGGAGATGATCCGGGTCGAGGAGGCTTACGTGAAGGCCTGGCAGGCCAATGACGTCGACGCCGTGTTGGCGTTGTACACGTCGAACGGCACGATGAACCTCGTGCCCGGGGGCCTCGACTACCGTGTGGACGACGGAACGCTCGCGGGCTTCATCCGATCGGGGGACTGGAGCGATCTGCAGGCCTTCGACCCGACGCTGATCCAAGACGACGAACTGGTCGTGGTCAGCTCCGGGGGTGGGAGCACGTGGACCAACGTGCTCCAGTTCACGCGGACCGGTGATGTGCTGATCGCACACCATCTGACCACAGGTCCGTGATCGGAGGGGTCGGGCCAACCCCGACGGAGACAACCGCCACCCGGTGACAGCCGGGTGGCGGTTGCGCGACGCCCTGAGGAGAACCTCGACAGGGCTGTCGGCTAGCGGCGGCGCCGGCCCATGCCGATCTCGTCGAGAAGCTCTCCGCCGTCGACGGTGGTCTCCTCGACAGCGGCGCCACCGACGGTTTCGGCCGATGGTGCCGCTTGCGCCGCGGGTGCGGTCGCCTTCGGTCCGGCGCCCTCGATGTGCAGGTGCGGAAGCCACTGCAGCCACGGGGGAGGTACCAGTTGCGGTCGCCGAGCAGCTTCATGGTCGCCGGCACGAGGATCGATCGCACGATGGTCGCGTCGATGAAGCACGGCGACGGCGAGGCCGAAGCCCATCTGCTGGAACGTCACGAGGGTGCCCGACGGCGAAGCCGGCGAAGACGGCGACCATGATCAGCGCCGCGCCGGTGATGATCCCGCCGGTCGTGCGCAGGCCGAAGGCGACGGCCTCGGTGTTGTCGCCCGTGCTGGTCGTAGTGCTCCCGGATGCGGCTGAGCAGGAAGACGTGGTAGTCCATCGACAGGCCGAACAGCACCGAGAACAGGAACAGCGGCATCCACGCCTCGATCACCTCGACCTGCTGGAACCCGAAGAGGTCGGCGCCCACGCCCTTCTGGGAGACAAGCACGATCAGCCCGTACGCGGCGCCGACCGAGAGCAGGTTCATGATGATCGCCTTGATCGGCACGACGATCGAACGGAACACGACCGTGAGCAGCAGGAACGTCAGGCCCAGCACGAAGCGCGAACACGATCGGGATGTAGCGGTCCGTCAGGTCGAAGAAGTCGATGTTGAACGCGGTGCTGCCGCCGACGAGCACCTGCGTCCGCGGTGCCCGCGGGAAGGCGTCGGGCACGTAGCGATCGCGCACCCGCCCGATCGACGCGACCGCCGCCTCGCTGCTCGGGTCGCCGTCGACCGGCGCCGAGACGACGGCGAGATCGCCGGCGGCGTTCGCCTCCACCTGGTCGATGCCCCGAAGAACCCGTCGGCGGCGAGCGAGCGCTCGCAACTGTCTCGATCGCCGGCCTGCACCGCGGGCGATGCACGTCGCCGTCGATGACGATCTCGACCGGGGAGTCCAGGCCGCCGGAGAACTCCTTGGCGAGGATGTCGAAGGCCTGCCTGGACTCGGCGCTCGTCGGCAGCGTCGTGACCCCGGCGAAACCGGTGTTGATGCCGAGGTACGGGATCGGCGGCGACGCCAGCAGCAGCCCGCCGCCGACCACGAGGCTGATGACCGGGTGGCTCATGACCACACCGGTGACGCGATCCCAGAAGCCGCCGGGCTCGTGCCACCAGCCGTCGGCGAGCGTCGCCGGATCCGCCCGGCGTTGATCCGGTCACCGAGGAGCCCGAGGATGGCCGGCAGCAGGGTCAGCGACGCGAGCACCGCCACGACGACGACCAGGATCGCGCCGACGGCAAGGCTGCGGAAGATCGTCGTCGGGATGATGAGCATGCCGAACAGCGCGACCACGACGGTGAGCCCGCTGAAGAACACGGCGCGGCTGGCGGTGGCACCGGCCGCCTCGATCGCCGCGAGTTTGTCGAGACCCTGTGCCCGCTCCTCCCGGTACCGCGAGATGATGAACAGCGAGTAGTCGATGCCCAGCGCCAAGCCCATCATCGCCATCATGTTGGTGACGAAGAACGAGAACTGGAACACCTGGCCCGACCACGGCCACCAGCGCCATCGCCACGGCGATCGAGGTCATGCCGGTCGCGATCGGGATGACTCCGGCGACGACGGCTCCGAAGACGACGAGCAGGACCACGAGAGCGACGAGGATGCCGATCGTCTCCGCCGGTCCGCAGGTCGGTTCGGCGATCGTGTTGAAGTCGTCGTTGACGGAGAGACCACCGAAGAGTCGGGTGGTCACTCCGGCCGGGCCGGCTCGATCGCCGATCCGTCGGAGCTCGGCGAGAACTCGGTCCTTCTCGCCGTGCTCGTGGAATGCGAGCACGGCGGGCAGCAGCAGGGTATGACGATCCCGTGAGACCAGCGTGGGGTCGTTGGTCCGGTAGAAGTCGGCGACCGCCTTGATGTCGGCGGGGCCCAGGGCCATCAGCTCGGATGCGATCTGTTCGACGAAGGTGCGATACTCCGGGTCGTCGACGGTCGACGACTCGGACTGGAAGATGAACAGTTCGGTGCCGTCCTGTTTGCCACGGAGACGATCCTCGACGAGTCGTGCCACGCGTTTCGCTTCGGGCTGATTGACGAACGTCGCGTCGCTGGTGAGCGCGTCGCCGAGCAGCGCCGATGAGATCAGGATCGATCCGACCATCGCCGTCGCCCACAGACCGACCACCAGCCATGGTCGGCGGCTGCTCGCTCGGGCCAGGGTCTGCGGCGAGATCCTCATGGTGCACCTCCCGGCATGCGGATCATGCAGCCAGACCGGGGACCCCCGCCACGGCACCCGAGATGGCTGCGCGTGAAGACAAGTAGTGGTCAATGTTCGATGAGCACGACAACCGCGCGCTAGGGACCAAGGTCCCGAATGTCGCGTCTGCTCCGACCTCAGCGGGGTCGGCCGCTGGGGAAGGTGATCGTCGACCCGACCAGCCGGCGCCAAGCACGCCGTTCGTGGCGGATCGGCCACCAGTCGTACAACAGGATCTCCAACGGCTTCCACATCGACACCCAGCCGAGGACGGAGAGACCCTCGTGCGCGACCTGGATCACCGGGTTGGTGCTGCTGCCGATCAGGCGCGACACGGCATTGAAGCCGGCCAGGGCGACCAGCCCGATGACCAGGCTGATCCGCCCCTCGCGGAGCAGCTTGCGCAGTTGGCAGCCCGTCTGCCACTCGCGGTACCCGAAGTGGTGGTGCAGGCCGCTGATGATGGCCTCCTCGCGCCCGTCGAGTCGACCGTCGGCGACGTAGATCTCGACGTCGACGGGATGGCCGCGGTCGAGGTCCTCGGCCCACTCCTCGATCCAGTCGGCCACCTCCTGGTCCAGCGATCGCTCGCCCAGTGGTGAGGGATCCATCGGGTTGAAGAGGTGCTCGACGGTGGCGACGCGTACCTGGATCGGACCCTCACTCAGCTCGTGGCGGGTGCGGGGCCAATGACCTTGTTCCATGAGCGTCCACGCTGTCACACGTGACCACCGTCGCGCCGTCCTCGGCTCCGCTGCCCACACCGCCAAGGGGCCGCTGTCCGCCGGGTCGATCGGCCCTGGCGGGCGACCCGGGGTCGGGACCAGCCTGGGCACATGAGGGCGGCAGGCGGCACCGGGCGCTCGTGGTGGTCGCAGCATCGACGTCGGTCGATCACGCTGCTGGTGATCGTCGTCTTCGTCGCCGCGGTAGTGGTGCTCGTGGCGGGCCCGACGAGCCGCGACCGGAGCCGTTTCACCTCGGGCCACGCCGCCTACCTCGACGGCCGGTGTGTCGAGGCGGTCCAGGTGTTCGACGATCTGATCTCGTCGTCCCGCCTGTTCGAGTTCGGCGGGTACGTCGGTCGGGCCCGCCGCGAACGCTCCGAGTGTCTGGACCTGCTCGAGATCGACCGCACGGCGGCTGCGAAGCCGGGCGATGCGCTCGTCGACTACCTCTCGTTCGCCACCGGGCATCCGGCGAGCCCGCTCGTCGAGCACCTGCCCGAGCATGTCGTGGAGCAGCTGGGCGACGCAGCGGTCACCGAACTCGCCTCGATCCCGACCTGCCGGTCCGTCCCCGAGCTCCGAACCGCCGACCTCGTCGAGGACGCAGTGCTTCCCGCCCTCCGGATGGCCTGCCTCGACGTGCTGCGTGACGGCGGTGAACCGACCGCGGCGAACGCGATGGCGATCACCATCCTCGACGAGCACCCGGACTCGCCGGAGGCCGACGCCGCGGTCACCTTCCTGGTCGACACCGTCGACGGCTGCACGGCTCTGCTGCGACGCGACCTCGCCGGGCGGGGGCCCGCTGCGCGGGCCGCCTGCCTCGATCGCTACCTGGCATCGGGTGAGACGACCGCTGCCTACGAGGTGGCCCTCGGGATCCTCGCCGCTGCCGGCCAACCCGGCGCCGCGGTGGCGGCCACGACCGTCGCCGCGACCGCCCCGTGCACCGCGGTCCTGGACAGCTTGACGGCGCCCGGGCTGGCGGCCGACCCGGCGGCGGCGAGAACGCTGCTGGAGCGCTGCATCGCCGAGCGCAGCGGCACCGGGGGCGATGCAGCCGACCTGCAGCTCGAGTTCGTCATCCGGTTCCCCGCCGATCCGTCGACGCCGGCCTACCGGGCGGCGTTCACCGCCTCGCCGAGCGCCTGCGGCCTGGCCGACCGCGTCCGGACGGCTCCGTCGCTGGCCGCGTTGGACTCCTTCCTGCCCGACTACTACTTCGCCTGCGGCCAGGTTGCCGACTACGTCGGCAACGCCGCCGAGGCGGTGGCCTTCTACGAGGAGTTCCTGGCGATCGCCGGCGACGATCCCCGGGTGCCGACCGCTCGCGACGGGCTCGCCCGTTCGCTGATCCGCCAGGCCCAGGCGGCCGGCGCGGGCGAACTGCCACCGCCCACCCCCGTGGGGGGAAGCGGGAGCAGCTCGTCGGTCGCCGTGATCTACAACCAGTCGCCGCACGACCTGCGGGTGGTGATGAGCGGACCGGAGAGCCGGATCGAGACGATCCCGGCGTGCGGCGACTGCACCGAGTACCGCCTCGTCGGACCGCTCTCGTGCCGCTCCGACGTCCCCCAGATCACGGTGACCGTGCCGGCCGGGACCTATCAGGTGATGGCCGAGGCGACCGACGGCTCGGTCAGCCCGTTCGTCGGGAGCTGGACGCTCGACCGCGGCGATCGCTACGAGTCGTGCTTCTACATCGTCACCACCTTCGCCTGACAGGGTGGCGCTCGTGGCGCCCCGTGACGGACGATCCGGTCTGTCGACCACCACCGGGCCACCCTGGTGTCGCGGCGAGCTAGCACCCCGCCGATCGCGGCACTGCGCAGCTGCATGTACAGCGCAGTGGCCGCGTCGAGCAGGTCGGCCAGTGGGACGTCGGTCGCCAGCTCCGTGGCCTCGGGCCAGGCGGCGAAGGTCCGGGCCAGGTGCTCGGCGATCTCGACCGTCGCATCCGACGCTCCGCCGCCGGCTCGCACCCGCTGCCCGACCCGGTCGAGGGCGACGCCCGCCGGGGCGACGCCGCGGATCTCGGCGATCTCGGTGTCGGCTTCATCGGCGACGCGCCGGGCGTCGGCGCGGAACGATTCGTCGGCCCAGGAGGCGTCGATGACGACGCTCTCGCCGAGGCGCAGCAGCTGATCGGCCCGGTGGAGCAGCGCGGCGTAGACCTCGGCCGTGACCGACGGGGCGTACAGCCCGTGCTGCACCGGCTCGACACGGCGGGTGTCGGGGGCGAGGCCGGCCAGCTCCTTGCGGAGCACGTCGGACGACAGCACGACCATTCCGCAGGTCTCGCCGAGGTGCTCGGCGATCGTCGTCTTGCCGACGCCAGGGCTCCCGCCCACCAACACCAGCATCGGAGCGGCGGCCCGCAGGTGGGCGAGACACTGGTCGAGATGGGCGATCGCCTCCTCGGCGGCCCGGGCATCGCCCTGCTTGGCCCGTAGCGAACGGACCTTGCTCCGCACCAGGGCGCGATAGGCGATGTAGTGGTGGGCGAGTGAATCGGGGTGGTGCTCGTTGGTGAACTCCCGGTACCAGTCGAGGAAGCGTCGAGCGGTGTCCGCATCGGTGATCCGCTCGAGGTCCATCGCCAGGAAGGCGACGTCGAGGAGGGTGTCCCCACAGCGCAGACGATCGTCGAAGGCCAGGCAGTCGAGGATCCGCACGCCGTCGTCGAGCACGAAGATGTCCTCGGCCAACAGGTCGCCATGGCCCTCGCGGGCGAATCCGTGCTCGATCCGCTGGCGGAACAGTGGTTCGCGCCCGGCGATGTAGCGCGTGGCGAGCCGGCGGACCGTCTCCAGCACGGCGAGATCGACCACCGGTTCGGCGTCGCTCGCCATCTGGTCGATGCTCAGCGCCCAGAGATCGGCCACCCCGGCTGCCGAGGCGACCTCGACCGCCAAGTCCGAGGGCTGCAAACGCACGTGGAAGGCGGCGATCGACCGGGCCACGTCGCGCAAGACATCGTCGGCCTCCTGCCCACCGAGCATGGCGGTCAGTCGGCGATCGTCGGGCATCCGACGCATCACGATCAGGGTGTCGGTCAGCTCCCCCGCTTCGCGAACCTCCCCGAGACCGAGGTAGACGTCGGGGGCGATGCGGCGGTTCAGCTCCAGCTCACGGCGGCAGGCCTCGGCGCGACGCTCGATCGTGGACTGGTCGAGGAAGGCGGTCCTGATCGGTTTGAGGAACTTGAACGCCCGATCGCCGATGAGCGCCACCGTGGAGATGTGCGTTTCGCGAATTGCCGCAGGCCTTTCGTCCACGACATGTCCTTCTTCCACGACATGAGCGTGTGCACCGCCCCAGCCGGAGGCCAGGGGCGTTGGTCACTCCGACCGGGGCAATCGAAGGGCCAAGGACCCTATTGCGACGGCGGCGGGCAGGGCACAGTGTCGGGGACAGGGAGGTCGAGAGTTATGCAGGCACATCGCGGTGACGAACTCGTCGTTCGAGGCCGACGCGCCGGACAACCCAACCGCAAGGGCGAGGTGCTCGAGGCCAAGGGGCCCGACGACACGCAACCTTTCCTCGTCCGCTGGGACGACACCGGGCACACCACCTTGTTCTTCCCCGGTTCGGACTGCGTGGTGCAACAACTTGCCCACGCCGCCACGCCCACGGGAAAGGGTCACGGACGACGGTCGGCCTGAGCGGCTTCGCTGGTGAGCCGACGGTTATCCCGGTTTCAGGATCTGCTCAGCACCGATCTGCGATGCTCAGCGGATGACCGCGACAGTTGCCAGGTACAGCCCGGTCCGGCGGGTGATCCTCGGAGCCGTGGCGTGCGTGCTCGCCGTCGGATGCAGCAGCTCGGGCACCGCCCGGACCACGGCGGCGTCCCCGGACGCCTCGGTGCCGGCGACCGGAGTGGGGCCTCCGGCAGCGAGCGCGCCAGGCGGCGTCGAGGTGGCGACCACTCCACCTGCCGCATCCGCATCCGCCACCGCGGCCGGCGGATCGAGCGCACCGCCGAGCGCGTCGCCGACCGTGGCGTTCGTACCGACGAATGCCGACTCCGAGAACTTCGACCCGGCGCTGTTCGCCACGGCCGCACCGGTCGCCAACCCCTGGCTCCCGTTGACACCCGGGTATCAGTCGACGCGTGAGGGGGCGGTGAACAAGGGGAGCCGCCGCCTGCCCCACCGCCGTGTGTACACCGTCACCGATGCGACCAAGGACATCGGCGGTGTGCAGGCGACGCTGATCCTCGACCAGGACTTCGACGGCGGGGAGCTCGCCGAACAGGCGATCGACTACGTCGCCCAGGACGGATCGGGCAACGTCTGGTACCTCGGTTCCTACACCGAGGCCTACGAGGGCGGGCAGTTCGTCAACGCCAACGACGGCTGGCTCGCCGGCATCGACGGGGCGAGGGCCGGAGTGTTGATGATGGCGGATCCCCAGCCCGGCATGCCCACCTACCAGCAGGCGACCGTCCCCGACGAGGGTACCGTGAAGGCCAAGGTGCTCAAGCGGGGCGAAGAGGTCTGCGTCCCGTTCAAGTGCTACTCCGACGTGCTCGTCATCCAGGAGGACGGGTCCGAGAACACCTACTTCGCGCCCGGCGTCGGCGGCATCCGCCTCGAACCGGTCTCGGGCGACCCGCAGGAGACCGAGGAGTTGATCAACCTCACCCAGCTCACCCCGCAGGGCCTGGCCGAGTTGGCCGACGAGGCATTGCGGCTCGACGAGCACGCCCGGACCGAGGCGAGCGGGGTGTTCGGGGACTCCGCCGTCGCGAAGCGGTCGTCCTGAACGCCTGGCCCGGTCCGGTCGGCGCTCCGCTGGTCCAACTGGTCGGGGTCGCAGCGGCCTATCGGGACGGTGGCACCGAGACCGTCGTGCTCGACGGGGTGAGCCTCGGCCTGTGGCGGGGGCGGACCACCAGCCTGGTCGGGGAGTCGGGAACCGGGAAGTCGACGCTGCTCGGGGTCGTCGCCGGCCTCATCGGGCCGCGGCGGGGTTCGATCGTCTTCGACGGTCGGGACATCACCGCGCTCGACGAGACCGGTTGGGCGCGGCTGCGGGCCGAGCGGATCGGCTACGTCCTGCAGAGCGGCAACCTCGTCCCGTTCCTGACCGCCGGCGAGAACGTCGAACTCGCCATGGGCTTCGTCCCCGGCCACCGACGATCCCGTCGGGCGGCGGAGCTGCTGGGCGAGTTCGGCCTCGCCGGGCGGCGTGACCACACCGCACGCCGGCTGTCGGGTGGTGAGGCCCAGCGGGTGGCGATCGCCATGGCGCTGGTCAACGACCCGGATCTGCTGCTCGCCGACGAGATCACCGGTGAGCTCGACTCCGCCACCGCGGCCCTGGTGATGGAGGTGGTCCTCGACGTCGCCCGGACGCGGGGGACGAGCGTGCTGTACGTCACCCACGACGCCGGTCTCGCCGCGGCGGCCGATCAACGGCTGCAACTGGCCGATCGCACGGTCGGGCCGGCGTGAACCCGCCGACGATCGCCGGGCACGGTGCCATCCGGGTGACGGATCTCACCCGGCACTTCGCCACGGTCGACGGGCCGGTGCGCGCCCTCGACGGGGTCACCTTCGAGATCGAATCGGGCACCGCCGTGGCGATCGTCGGTCCGAGCGGCTGCGGGAAGTCGACGCTCCTCGGACTCATCGCCGGGTTGGCGGTTCCCACCGCTGGAGGCGTGACGATCGGCGGGACCGAGATCTCCCATCTTCCCGACGACGACCGGGCCCGACTGCGCCGACGGTCGCTCGGATTGGTCTTCCAGTCGGCCAACCTGCTGCCCTGGCTCACGGCGGTCGAGAACGTCGCCCTGCAACTGGCCCTGGCCGGCGTCGACGGCGAGGATCAGCGCTGCGTCGAGTCGCTGAGCCGGCTCGGGCTCGGTGCCCAGCTCGACCGCCTGCCCGATCAGCTCTCGGGCGGTGAACGCCAACGCGTCGCCGTCGCCCGGGCGCTGATCCACGGTCCACGGGCGATCCTGGCCGACGAGCCGACCGGCGCCCTCGACGCCCTCAACGCCACCGTGGTCGTCGATCGCCTGGTGGCTGCGCAGCGCGAAACCGGGGCGACGCTCGTCGTGGTCACCCACGACCCGGCGATCGCCCGTCGGATGGACCGCACGCTGCACCTGACCGACGGCCGGCTCACCGACGACGTCATCGCCGGGGGCCGCTAGGTGTTCCGCTACGTCTGGCGGGATCTCGTACGAAACCCGCGTCGCACGCTGGTGTCGCTGCTCGGCATCGCCCTCGGTCTCGGACTGTTCTCGGGGGTGCTGTTCTTCGCCGACGGATCGGCGGCGTCGCTCACCCGGCGGGCGATCGCCCCGTTGACCCTCGACATGCAGCGCGTGCTGACCTCGCCGCTCGGCCGGGCGATGGTGCTCACCGAGCGGCTCATCCTCCCGGCCTCCGGCCCGATCGTCGCGGGCACCGACGTGCCGGTGACGCTCGTCGTCGAGAACCGGGGGACGACCCCGGCCAACGAGGTGGTGATCAACGACGAACCCCCGCCCCCGCTGTCGTACGTGCAGGCCACGACCGCGGTCGATGGTGTCGGCGTGCCCGACGTCGTCGGCCGGAGCCCGCTCGCCCAGGGTCTCGCCCGCACCGGTCTCAACATCGGAACGGTTGCGCCCGGCCAACGGGTCGTGATCACCTACACCGCCCGGGCGGGCCGGACGATCGACGATGGCGACGTCCTCGAGCCGCGCGGCACGATCTCGACCCGCGAGGACGTGAGACCGCTGGCCGCCAACGCTCCCGAGCCACTGACACTCGCGCAGCTCGAGGCGGAGATCGGTCGGATCCCAGGGGTCGAGGCGGCCGACGGCCTCTCGTTCGTCGACCTGCCGTCGGGATCGCTGCACGCCGGCGGCGCGACCGTGGCCGGTCCGGCGCGGGTGTTCGGCCTCACGCCCGACTACCAGCTCCATCACCCGTCGATCCACCTCGTCAGCGGATCGTTGGGTTCGGACACGGCGGTGCTCAGCGTCGAGGCCGCCCGCGCCCTCCGCACCGGGCCGGGGACGAGGATCACCATCGTGCTGCCCGGTGGCTCCGAACCGGCTCGACTGGACATCGGCGGCATCGCCGATCTGACCGCCGCGACGCCGCTGTTCTCCAGCAGGAAGTCGAGCAAACTCGAGGACTTCCTCTACGTCCCGAACTCGGTGATCGTCGGCCCGGCGTTCTTCGAGCGCGTCGTCGTCGCCGCGTTCCGAGCCCAGGGTTCGACCACGGGGATCGTCGCCAAGAGCCGTCCGGTGAGCGAGATCGACGTGCAGCTGGACCGTGCCCGCCTGCACGCCGACCCGGCCCGGGCGCTCACCCAGACCGAGGCGATCGCCACGGCGATCGCCGCCATCGCCCCCGGGCAGGACTACCTGATCGACAACATCTCCAACGCCCTCGCCGTCGCCGACCGCGATGCGGCCGTCGGCAGGAGGATGTTCGTCTTCCTCGGGTTGCCCGGGGTGATCGCCGCCGCCTTCCTGGCCGCCTACACGGGCCGGATCCTCGCCGCCGCGCAACGGCGGGACCACGCCAATCTGCGGCTGCGCGGCGCCGGGCCCCGCCATCTCCGGCGGATCATCCTCTGGCGCACGTTGCTGTTGGCCGGCGTCGGCTCGCTGGCCGGGACGGCCCTCGGGATGCTCGGGGCGCTGGCCGTCATCGGGTCGGAACCGCTCGCCGCGGCATCGTCGACCGATCTCGCCGCGTCGGGCGCCGTCTCGCTCGGCGTCGGGATGCTGGCCACCGGGGTGGCGATCCACATGCCGTCGCGTCGATGGCTGCGCAACGAGATCGGGCTGGAACGACGCGAGCTCGCCCTCGACCCGGTTCCGCCATGGCGGCGGCGGCGGGTCGATCTCGCCCTCATCGTTGTCGCCGCCGTCGTCGAGGTCGTCACGCTCCGCAGCGGCGCCCTGAGCGCCGCCTCGACGCGGGTCTCGCTCGGGCAGTCGCCGTCGCTCCCGTCGTTGCTGCTGTTCGGGCCTGTCGCCGCCTGGCTCGCCGGCGCCCTGATCACCGCTCGATGTTTCCACTGGGCGCTGGCCCGGGTGCGGGTTCCGGGGTCGCCGAGGTTCGGGCCGCTGCTTCGGGGGACGCTCGTGCGCAGCCTCCGACGACGATCGTGGGATCTGGGGACCGGCGTCGTCGGCATCTGCCTGGTGATCGCCTTCGGGATCACCCTCGCCGTCTTCGCCGCCAGCTACGACGTGGCGAAGGCGGCCGACTCGCGCTTCGTCGTCGGGGGCGACCTGCGGATCACACCCGGTGAACCGGTCGATCGGCCCCGACCGTCGCCCGACGCCGCCCGGTTCGCCGTCGCCGGGGTGGAGCGCGTCTCGCCCGTGGTGCATCGGCTGGAGAACGCCGTGCTCATCGGCGCCCACGATCAGGACCGCGCCGACCTGGCGGCGATCGACCCGGCCTCGTTCGCCGACGTCGCGCCCCTGTCGGATTCCTTCTTCGTCGACGGCCCTGCCGACCGGATGCTCGCTGCGCTGGCCGCCGATCACCGCGGCGTGCTCGTCGAGCTCGACAAGGCCGAGGGGCTCTCGATCGTCACCGGGGATCGGGTCGAGGTCCTCTTCGCCCGGGGAACCGATCACCAGACGTTGGAGGAGCTCACCGTCGTCGGCATGTTCGTCCGCTTCCCAGGCTTCCCCCAGGGTGTCGACCTCGTCGTCGACATCGGCACGTACGAGCAGGCCACCGGTCTCGACCAGGTCGACTTCTTCCTCGCCCGGACCACCGGGCGGGACCGGCGCGGCCTGGCCGTTGCGGTGGACGCGTTGCAGTCCGGGCCCGGAGCGGTCGAGCCGATCCGTGTCGATTCGACGGCGACGATCCTCGACAAGGACCAGTCGAGCCTGACGGCGTTCGACCTGCGCGGCCTCGTCCGTCTCGACGTGGTGTTCACCGTGGCGATGGCGGTCGCCTGCATCGTCATCTTCGTGTTCGCCCTGATGCTGCAACGTCGCCGCGAGTACGTGTCGCTGCGGGCGAGCGGCATGGTCTCGGCCGAGGTGCGCGCCCTGGTGCTGGGGGAGTGCACGCTCGTCGCCGCGGCCGGTGCGCTCGCCGGGACGGTCGTCGGGGTCGGGGTCGCCCACCTGTTCGTGCGCGCCCTGCGGCCGTTGTTCGTGCTCCAACCGGCGGTGACCCTCCCGTTCGGGCGGATCGCCCTGCTCGCCGCGGTGCCGGTCGTGGCCGGCGTCGCCGCCTCGATGGTCGCCGCGGCGGCGCTGGCCAGGCTCGAACCGGGCGAGCAGCTGCGCGAGGGCTGATCGCCGTGCTCCGCGGCGCCGGGGAGGCCCTCATCAGCCGGCCGCGCGCCCGAGCTATGCTCGGTCCCGACCAGAGGAGGTGGCATGTGGCGTCGTATCTGTGCGTGACCTGCAACGTGGTGGTATCCGGCAACGATCGAAAGGTCCATTCGGCCTCGGCGGGGCACATCGCCGGCGGAGGGTCGTCGACGGTCGTCACCGCCGACTACCAGCTCGTCGCGGCGAGCCCGACGGTCTCGCCCGACGGGATGATCCAGACCAAGGGCCTCGATCCCAACGGGATGATCCAGACCAAGTGATCCAGACCAAGTAGGGACACCCGGCCACCCGTCGCCGGCGAGGACAGCCGAGGCCGAGATCGGTGGATGAACACGAGCAGCTCGTCGCTGCCATCGATGCCCAGGAGGCGTTGCGCGGCACGATCCCCGATGCGGTGATCGATCTCACGCTCAGCACGCTGCGCGCCCGGCTCGAGACCCTCTCGGCCGCCCGCGTCGTCAAGCGCCGCCGCCTGGTCACCGTCCTGTTCGCCGACGTCTCGGGGTTCACGGCGATGAGCGAGACGATGGACGCCGAAGACCTCAGCGACACCTTCGACGTCGTCTGGAGCCGGATCGACTCGGCGATCACCGACCACGGCGGGCTGATCGACAAGCACATCGGCGACGCCGTGATGGCGACCTGGGGGATGCACCAGGCGAGCGAGGAGGACGCCGCCAACGCCATCCGCGCCGCGCTGGCGATGCAGACCGCGCTGGCGTCGATGCCCGGCCCCGAGGGGCGGCCGTCGCTGTCGATGCGGATCGGCATCAACACCGGTCCGGTGCTGGCGGGCGGCGTCGGCAGCACCGACGAGTTCACCGCGATGGGCGACACCGTCAACCTCGCCTCACGGTTGGAGAGCGCGGCCCCCGTCGGGGGGATCCTGATCGGTCATGACACCTACCGTCATGTTCGCGGTGTCTTCTCTGTCGAGGCCCGCGAACCGCTGACGGTCAAGGGCAAGCGCGACCCCGTGCGCACCTACGTCGTGAACGCCGTGCGCCCCCGGGCGTTCCGCCTGCGGACCCAGGCAATCGAAGGCGTCGAGACCCGGATGGTGGGCCGGCTCGACGAGCTCGACCACCTGCGCCGGGCCTTCTCCGCGACGGTGCACGGTCGGACCGCCCGCGTCGTCACCGTCGTCGGCGATGCCGGGATCGGCAAGTCCCGCCTGCTGTACGAGTTCGAGGACTGGCTCCGGGTCCAGCCCGTGGACGTCAGGTTGTTCAAGGCGAGGGCCGACGAGCAGTACCGCGGCGTGTCCAACGCGCTGGTCAGGGACATGTTCTTCTTCCGCTTCGAGATCGCCGAGGACGACGCCCCGGAGGTGGCCGGCCGCAAGCTGATCGACGGCCTCGTCGAGTTGGTCGGTCCGGGCGGCGCCGATCTGGCCGGGCCGATCGGCCATCTGATCGGCGCAGAAGTGCCCGGTGGGGCGATGGCGACGGGGGATCTCACCGGCGCCCAGCAGCTGCGCGACGTCGGGGCCCGGGCCGCCCGCCGCTTCGTCGAGGGGGTTGCCGCGCAGCAGCCCGTCGTGGTGTTGCTGGAGGACATCCACTGGGCCGATCTGGGTTCGGTGGAGCTGGTCCAGCGCCTCGCCGAGGCGTGTGCATCGAGCCCTGTCTTCGTCGTGGCCCTCGCCCGGCCGACGCTCTACGAACGGGTACCGGACTGGGGGAGGGATCCGGACGTCCACGATCGCCTCGACCTGCGACCGCTGTCGGGCGCCGAGACGTACGAACTGGTCGACGACATGCTCCAGAAGGTGGGCGCCATCCCGCCCGCGGTCCGCTCACGGGCGGCGGAGAGCGCCGCCGGCAACCCGTACTTCGTCGAGGAGGTCGTGCGGATGATGATCGACGACGGGGTGATCGTCGTCGGCGACGACGAGTGGACCGTGGAGCCGCAGAAGCTGGATCGTCATCGCGTCCCGGCCACGCTGACCGGAGTGCTCCAGGCCCGACTCGACCGTCTGCCGGGCGTCGAACGCGACGTGCTGCAACGGGCCTCGGTCGTCGGTCGGATCTTCTGGGACGCGGCGATCCCCCGTGGCGACGTCGGCGAGGCTGCCATCGCCGACGCGCTGAGCGCGCTCGAATCCAAGGAACTGGCCTTCGTCCAGGACGAGTCGGACTTCATCGGTTGCCGCCAGTACCTCTTCAAGCACGCCGTTCTCCAGGCGGTCGCCTACGAGAGCGTGTTGCGACGCGACCGGCGGGAGCACCATCGCCAGGTAGCCGACTGGCTCGCCTCGCGGACCGAGGGTCTGTCGCACGCGGCGACGATCGCCGCCCACTACGAGGACGCCGGCGACCTCGGCCCGGCGGTGCGCTGGTACATCGCCGCCGCCGACCATGCCCAACGGCAGTACGCCCTCGACGATGCGATCGATCATCTGCGGTCGGCTCTGCGTCCCGGCCTGCTCGCCGCTGCCGAGAAGGTCCCGCTGCTCGAGGACCTCGCCGACGCGCTGACCATCCGGGCCCGGTACGACGAGGCCGTCGACACCGCCGTCGCCATGCGCCAGGCGGCCGCCGAATCGGGCGACACCGAGCGGATCGCCTCGGCGATGGTCACCGAGGCAATGGCCCTGGTCCGCCTCGGGCGGATCCACGAGGCGCTGACGAGGATCGGCGACGCCGACCAGGTCCTGATCCGGGCCGGTGCCGAACCGAGGGCGCGGATCCCGATCCTCGTCGAACTCGGGTGGATCCTGCTGCGCCTCGGGCGGGCCGACGAGGCGGTCGCTCGGGGGGAGGAATCGCTCGGCCTGCTCGACCCCGACACCGACCGCCGTGAGGCCCGCGCCGCGCACAGCCTCACCGGTTCGGCGTACAGCGCACTCGGCCGGTACGAGACGGCTCTCGTCCACCTCGACCGGGCCCTCGAACTGGCCCGCCGTCTGGGCGACCGGCGCAACGAGGCGGCCTCGTTGGCCAACCTCGCCGAGATCGCCCGCCTCTCCGGCGATTGCCCGCGGGCGGTGGCGCTGCTCGGTGAGACGTTGGCCACCCTGCACGAGACCGGTGATCGGGACCAGGAGGCCCAGGTCGTCAGCAACCTCGGAGGCGCCCTGGTCGGGGTGGGCGAGTTCGCCGAGGCCGTGGACCGGCTGGAGGAGGCCATCCGGGCCTTCCAGGCCTCGGGGGCCTCGGAGCACACGTCCGAGACCCACCGCTTCCTGGCCGAGGCCCACCTCGGACTGGGCGACGTCGACGGCGCGCTCGCCGAGGCCCTGACGGCGCGGCGGCTGGCCGGCTCCGGCGACAACGCCGACCACACCGGCCACGCCTTGCGGGTCCTCGGTCTCGTCGCCGACCGGTTCGGCCGCTCCGTGGCCGACGGTGTCGAGCCCGGAGACCGGGGGAGCGAGGAGTTGATCGCCCGCGGCGAGGAGGTGTTCGCCGCAGCGGGGATGGAGTGCGACCGGGCGCTCGCCATGCTCGATCGAGCCCGCATCGTGGACTCCCGGGGCGAGACAGCGGGGGCCGCCGCGCTGCGCGTCGAGGCCCGCATCGTCCTCGCAGGGCTCGGGCTGCACCGGTTGGTCGCCGGGGTCGACGGGGTCGACGGGGTCGACGGGGTCGACGGGGTCGACGGGGTCGTCGGCTGAGGAGCGTGGCGCTGTCGCCCGGACCGCGTCGCGGGGCGCGGTGAGCCTGCTCAAATGGTCGATGTGACGACGCCGACGCCTCCGGGCGGGACCCTCCCGGCTCGGGCCGGCCTCGACCAGCGCCTGGCCCGTGGTGCCATCTGCGCTGCCACGGCAGGCGCGCTGGCCGCGCTGGCGATCGTCAGGCGCTGGCGCGGCTCGGACCTGCCCGCCCACGTCTTCCGGGTCGGTCTCGTACGACGCGAGGGCCTCGAGGTGTGGAACAACTACTGGTACGGCGGCCATCACACGCTCGGCTACGGCGTGCTGTTCCCCGTGCTCGGTGCCCTGTCGGGACTGTGGACCGTGGCGGTGGCCAGCGCCGTGGTGTCGAGCGTGCTCGCCGATGCGGTGATCCGGGCCGGCGCCCCCCGGGCACGTTGGCCCGCCTCGATCTGGTTCGCCGCCGGAACCGTGACCAATGTGGCCATCGGGCGCCTGCCGTTTGCCCTCGGCTTGACCGTCGGGTTGGCCGCAGTGCTCGCCGCCCAGCATCACCGCCCGGTGCTCGCCGGAGGGTTCGCTGCGGCGACATCGGCGGCGAGCCCGGTCGTCAGCGTGTTCCTCGCCGTCGTGTTCGCCGCCTGGGCGTTCGCGTCGGCGGGCCGGCAACGGCGGACGTCCTGTTGGCTGGTGTCGGCTGCGGTGGTGCCGGTGCTGGTCGTGGCCGCGTTGTACCCGCAGGGCGGGATGTTCCCCTTCCGATGGGGGGCGCTGCTGTGGACGTTGGCCGTGTGCCTGATCACCTGGTCGCTCGTTCCCGCGGCGCACCGCTTGATCAGGGCAGCGGCGGTGCTCTACGCCGTGGCCGCCCTCGGCGCGTTCTTCGTGCCGACGCCGCTCGGGGCGAACGTCACCCGGCTGGGGATGTACGCCGCGGGACCGGTCCTCGTCGCCCTCGTCCCGCTGCGGCGTGCCCTGCTGCGCCTGGCGCTGCCGCTCGTGTGCTTCTGGCAGTGGTCGCCGGCCTTCGACGCCATGGTGCGGGCCAACGACGATCCGTCGATCGAACGCCAGTACCACCAACCGCTGCTCGAGTTCCTGGCGGGCGTGCCCGGCGAACTCGGCCGTGTCGAAGTCGTCCCGACGGCGCGCCACTGGGAGGCGGCGTACGTCGCCGCGGAGATGCCGATCGCCCGTGGTTGGGAGCGACAACTCGACATGCGGTTCAACGAGCTCTTCTACCGACCCGGGCTGACTGCCGTCGAGTACGAGTACTGGCTGCGCTCCGACGGCGTGCGCTTCGTCGCCGTGCCCGACGTTCGCCTCGACGACTCGGGGATCGAGGAGGCCGCGCTGATCGCCGCCGGCCCGCCGTTCCTCTCCCCGGTGTGGAGCTCGGCGCACTGGCGGGTGTACGAGGTGCGGGCGTCGACCGGGCTGGTCGACGGTCCGGCGTCGCTGGTGGCGGTGGGAGTCGACACGATCGTGCTCGACGTGACGGGCGTCGGAGACGTCACGGTGCGGGTGCGGTCCTCGGCGTTCTGGGCCTCCGATCCGCCGGTGTGCATCGAACCCACCGCCGATGGGTGGATCATGCTGCGCGACCCGCCGGTCGGGCAGGTGACCGTCTACCTCGACGAGTCCAAGGTGGTCGCCGGCGGTGATCCCTGCGACGTCCAAACGGGGCGGTGAACCACGCTGCGGTAGGTTCTCCGGTCGATGGACGAGGCCGATCGCCCGGAGGTCGTCGCGTCGGCCGGGTCCGAACGGCTGTCGATCGCCGAGCGCCGCGCCCAGTGGACCGCGGACGTCGTGCTCAACGACGGCGGGACAGTCCACGTGCGACCGATCGAGCCCGCCGATGCCGCCGCACTGCAGGGCTTCCACTCGCGTCAGTCGTCCGAGAGCCAGTACTACCGCTACTTCTCGGCGAAGGCCCGGCTGACCGACGTCGAGGCCGGCCGGTTCTCCGATGTCGACCTGGTCGACCGCGGCGCGCTGGTCGTCGAGGAGGGGGACGAAATGGTGGCCTGGGCGAGCTACGAGCGGTTCTCCGGCCGTGACGACGCCGACGTCGCCTTCCACGTCGACGGCGCCCAGCAGGGCCGCGGGATGGCAACGCTGCTGCTCGAGCACCTCGGCGCGATGGCCCGGGCGGCCGGCATCCGCCGGTTCACCGCCGAGGTGCTGGCCGACAACCGCCCGATGCTCGCCGTCTTCGCCCGCACTGGTTGGCCCCTCGACCGACACTTCGACAGCGGCATCGTCGACTTCGTCTGGCCGATCGACGACACCGCTGAGTTCGTCGCCAACGTCTCACGACGCGAGCAGGTCGCCGACTCGCGTTCGATGGCCCGTTTCCTCCTGCCCCGCTCGGTGGCCGTGATCGGCGCCTCGGCCCGGGTGGGCTCGGTCGGTCGGACGCTGCTCGAGCACGCCCTGCTCGGCGCCCCCCGGGTGCCCGTCCACGCCGTCAATCCGCACCACACGGAACTCCTCGGCCTGCCCTGCGTCTCGTCGATCGAGGACGTCGACGCCGACATCGGCCTGGCCGTCGTGGCGGTCCCGCCCGGGGTGCTCGCCGAGGTGCTCCTCGCCTGCGCCCGACGGCGTGTCCGCGGCGCCATCGTGGTCACCGAGGTGCCGGACGGGTTCCCTGTGGACGCGCTGATCGCCGACGTTCGCCGGTCGGGGATGCGGGTCGTCGGCCCGGGCAGCATGGGGGTGGCGGTGCCCGGGTCGTCGCCGCCGTTGCACGCCCATCTGGCGCCGCCCACGATCCCCGCCGGCCCGCTCGCCGTGTCGCTCCAGTCCGGCTCGCTCGGGGCCTCCGTCCTGGAGCGTGCCAGTCGTCTCGGCATCGGGATCTCGTCGTTCGTCTCGCTCGGCGATCGGGCCGACGTGTCGGGCAACGACCTGCTCCAGTTCTGGCAGGACGACGCATCGACCAGGGTGATCGCGATGTACACCGAGTCGGTCGGGAACCCCCGGCGGTTCGCCCGGATCGCCCGGCGGGTCAGCCTGACCCGCCCGATCGTGGCGGTGCGGCCCTGGAGCCACGCTTTCGACGACGCGCTGCACCAGCAGGCCGGGGTGATCCGCGTCGACACCGTCGGCGAGATGCTCGACACCGCTCGGGTGCTGGCCACCCAGCCGTGTCCGTCCGGGGCGCGGATCGGTGTCGTCACCGACAGCGCCGGCCCGGCCCGGTTGCTCCTCGCCGGGCTGCAGGCGGTCGGGCTGCACGCCGTGGGGCCGGGCGGCGCCCGCGGGGAATGGCAGCAGCTTGCGTGGTCGGTCGACGCGGCGTCGTTCGCCGCCGCCGTCGAGGCACGCCGGGGAGACGGCACATGCGACGCGGTGGTCGCCGTGCATGCCCCGCCTGTGGCACCGACCGACGAGTCGTTCGCCCGCGAGATTGCCGCGTTGATCGCCCCTGCAGGCGAGGTTCCGGTGCTCGCCGTGCTCCTCGGCCAGCGCGACGGACCGATCGCCCCCGGCTCGGCGATCCCCAACTTCTCCTTTCCCGACGATGTCGCCCGGGTGCTCGGCCGCTGCGTCCGCTACGCCAGGTGGCGGGATGCCGAGCTCACCCTGGCCGGCGCCGGCGGCCGACCGGTGGGTCCGGCTACCGACCCACGGGCGGGCGAGATCATCGCCGAGGCGCTCGTTCGGCGACCGGGGGGCACGATGCTCCCGATGGAGCCGATGGCTGCGTTCCTCGAGGCGATCGGCGTCCGGTTCGCGCCGGCCCGCGCCGTGGCTTCCTGCGAGGCGGCGGTGATCGCCGCCGAAGGGCTGGGGTATCCCGTGGTACTCAAGGCCGAAGCCGGCCGGCGACGGGGCCACGGGCGCGACGTAGGCGCCGCACTGGACCTGAGGGACGCCCGGGCCGTGCGCGTGGCATGGGCGCGTCTCGACGGCGAGATCGGTGGACTGCGCGAGGCAATGGTGCAGGTCGTCGTGCCTTCGGGGATCGAGTGCCGCATCCACGGCACGGTCCATCCGACGCTCGGCCCGGCCGTCTCGTTCGGCCTCGGTGGCGTCTTCGCCGACCCCCTCGCCGATCAGATCGTGCGGCTGGCTCCGTTCGGCGACGACGCGGCGGGCGAGATGCTCGACGAGTCCCGGGCCGGTGACGTGATCGCCGACCTCGGCGGGGCGGCCCCCGAGACGAGGGCGATGATCGCCGCGGTGGCCGAGGCGATCGACCGTCACCCCGACCTCGCCGAGGTCGATCTCAACCCGCTGATCGTGTCGCCCGGGGCGTGCTGGGTCACCGATGCCGTCGTCCGCATCCGGCCGCCCGTGACGCCCGACCCGGCGATGCGTCGACTGTGATCGGGGACGTCGGCCCGACGGTGGTCCCCGACCCCGTCGGCGCGGACCAAAGACCCTGCCCGGGATGGTCGAAACGGTGAAGGATGACTTCGTGCCGAGCGAGTCGAGTCGGGTGCTGGACCCGCATGCCGCGGTACCGCTCGACGACGCCGCGGTCGTCGCGCTGCGGGCCAGGTTCGGGCGCAACGAGATCCCCATGCCGTCTCCCCCCGGCCTGGTGATGCTGGTGGTGCGCCAGCTCCGTGCCCCGTTGGTGCTCGTGCTGATCCTCGCCGGTGGCGCAACGTTCGCCCTCGGGCGCTGGCTCGAAGGTGGGGTCATCGCCGCGATCGTGGTGGTCAACTCGATCGTCGGCGCGGCTCAGGCACGGCGCGCCGACCAGGCGCTCGACGCCCTGGCGTCGCTCTCGGCCCCGACCGCCGTGGTCCGGCGGGTCGGGGGTGTCCGGGTGCTGCCGGCCGCCGAACTCGTGCCGGGTGATCTCATCGAGTTGCGGGCCGGCGACCGGGTCCCGGCCGACGCCCGGCTGCTGACGGCGGACTCGCTGGCCGTGGACGAGGCCCTGCTCACCGGGGAGTCGTTCCCGGCCGAGAAGGCGACATCGTCGGACGCCGCCGGCCCCGATGCCGGACTCGTCGCCGCCGGCCGGGTCTTCGCCGGCACCTTCGTCGTGCGCGGCGCCGCCTCCGCCTGCGTGACGGCGACGGGGCCGGAAACGTCGATGGGCCGGATCGCCGGCGCGCTCGTCGAGGGCACGGCGCCGCCGCTCGAAGGTGAGTTGCGCCGGCTCGCCCAATGGACGGGGCTGCTCGCCGGCCTGCTCGGCATCGCCCTGGGGGTCGTGACGTACCTGCACCCGCGGCGGACCGAGGACCGGCTCGCCGAGGCGGCGATCTCGGGGATCGCCCTTGCCGTCGCCGCCATTCCCGAGGGAATGGTCGCCATCGTGACCATGGCGTTGGCCCTCGGCGCGCAGCGCATGGCCCGCCGCGGGGCCATCGTGCGCCACCTCTCGGCGATCGAGGGTCTGGGTTCGGCCAATGTGATCTGCACCGACAAGACGGGCACGTTGACGACCGGGAGGCTCGAGGTGATCGAGACCGTCGCCGTGACCGACGAGCGCTCGCTCGCCGTGGCGGCCCGGCGGTGCAACGACGCTTCCGGCGAGGTCGGCGATCCGATCGACATCGCCCTCCTCGAGTACGCCCGAGCGCTGGTGAACGGCGCCGACGACGGTGAGCGCCTGGCCCGGGCGCCGTTCGACGCCGTCACCCGTTCGATGGCGACGGTCCACGGGGGGCCCGGTGGACCGGAGCTCACCGTCAAGGGCGCGCCCGAGACGGTCCTCGATCGCTGCGTGCCCGGTGACGATGTGGCCCGGCTGCGGACGCTGGGCGAGGAGTGGTCGTCGCAGGGGCGAAGGGTTCTCGCCTTCGCCACCGGCGGGACCGCCGACCTGGATGCCGACGGCCTGACGGTGCTCGGTCTGATCGCCTTCGCCGATCCACTGCGTCCGACGGCGAGGGCCACGATCGACGAATGCCGACGAGGCTCGATCCGCGTCGTCATGGTCACCGGCGACCACGCGGAAACCGCGCGGAGCATCGCCGTGGCGGCCGGCCTGGCCACCGCCACGGTGGTCACCCCGGCGACGCTGGTCGGCCTCGACCCCGGCGGACGCCAGGAGATGCTCCGCCGTGCCGATGTCGTCGCCCGGGTCGATCCGGCCACCAAGGTCGAACTGGTCCACGCCCACCACGCCGCGGGCGCCATCGTGGCGATGACCGGTGACGGGGTCAACGACGCCCCGGCGCTGCGGGCGGCCGACATCGGCGTGGCGATGGGAGGGGGGAGCGACGTCGCCCGGGAGGCGTCGGCGCTGGTGATCACCGACGGCGATCTGGGCCGCCTCGTCGACGCCATCGGCGAGGGCCGGACCATCCACCGCAACTTGAGAGCCGTCGTGGCCTACATGGTCAGCGGCAACCTGGCCGAGATCCTGCTCATCGGGTCGTCGCTGGCCGTGTTCAGCGGGCTCGGCGCTCCGTTCCTGCCTGTCCAGCTGTTGTGGGTCAACCTGATCACGGACGGCCTCCCTGCGCTCGCCCTGGGTGCCGATCGACCGATGCCGGATCCACTCGCCGAGCCGCCGCGTCCCCGGGCGGCGTCGTTGGTCTCGGCCCGCTTCATCGCCAGGACGGCGTCGATGGCCGCCCTGTGCGCGGCGATGGCGCTGGTCAGCAGCGTGATCGCCCGGTCGCTGGGCGCCGACGACGGTGAGCTGCGTGCCCAGCTCCTGCTCAGCCTGCTCGTCGTCCATCTCGCCCTGGCGCTGATCGTCCGGACGCGCCGATGGACGTTCGAGGCCGGCTGGCGGCGGAGCCGCGGAGTGCTGGGCGCCGTCGGGTTCTCCCTGGCGATACAGGTCCCGGCGTTCGCCTGGGGTCCGATGCGGCGTGCCCTCGCCCTCGCCCCGGTCCGGCCGGTGGCCTGGTTGATCGCCGCCGGAGCAGGAGTGGCCACCGTGCTCCTGATCGATGGCGGTCGGGCCGTCGCCTCCCGCCGCTTATGAGTGCTGGTCGGGCGCGGCGTGGACGACGGCGATCGGGCAGCCGGCATCGTGGATCGCCGCGTTGCTCGTCGAGCCGAGCAACGCCGCTCTGAGTGCGCCCACGCCCCGAGCCCCGAGCACGAGCAGGTCGCAGTCGGCGGCCACACCCGTGAGGGCGGTGGCCGGGGAGCCGTACAGCAGCACGGTGTGCACCGCGGGGCGGCCGGCGGCGGCGGTGATCCGGCCGGCGGCGCCGTCCAGCAGCCGTCGGGCATCGGCCTCCATCATCGCCGCCGCCGAATCGGGTCCGATCCGGGTCGCCGCGTAGGGGTAGTCCCAGGCATGGGCGACGGTGAGCTCGGCGTTCCACAGACGGGCCTCCTCGTCGGCCCACTCGACGGCGTGAGCGGCGGCCGGTGAGCCGTCGGTGCCGACGACGATCCGCCCGACCACCGGGCGCAGCGGCCCGCCCGGGACGAGCACCACCGGGCACGGCGCCCGATGCGCCACTCCGTGCGCGACGGACCCGAGCAGCAGCGCAGCGATCGATCCCGCCCCGCTCGATCCGACGACGACGAGCTCGGCGTCCTGGGCCGCCTCGACGACCTTGCCGACCGCCAGGCCGCTGCTCACCCGGGTCTCGATCTGCAACCCCGGATAGGCGTCGCGCACGGTCCGGAGCTGCTCACTGGCGACTCGCTCGTGCGCCTGGTGGAACGCCTGGACATCGACCGACGGGAAGGCGATCGCCGCGCCGAAGTCGCCCCCGTAGACGGGAACGGTGTAGGCGTGGACGACCCGTAGCCCGGCCGTGCGCCGGTCGGCCTCGCGTGCCGCCCACGCCAAGGCCGTCGCGCCGGTGTCCGATCCGTCGATGCCGACCGTCACGATCCGTGGATGTCCCATGGCGTCAGCGTGCGGCACGGTGGCCCTGATCGGCAGGGTCACCCGGACGTGGTCGGCTGGGTCTTGCGTCCCAGACCTCGCGGCGATCAGCAGCGGCCGGCGATGAATGCCGCCACGACGTCCTTGGCGCGCTCGACGCGATGGAACAGCAGGGTGCGGGCGCCCTCGTGTTCGGCGCCGCCTTCCTGGGCGTGGGCGCCGCTGAGGTCGATCGGCAGTTCGATGGTCGTCGTCGTCGGGTTGCGGTGGGGCAGGAGCATGTTGCCGACGATCACGTCGGCATGGCGCAGCGCATCGCTCGCATCCCCGCTGATCGTCAACCGCGTGCCGAACAGATCGGCCCGGGCCACCTCGTCGGTCAAGTCGGCCAGACCGTGCTTGGGGGCGGCGCCCGGCAGCAGTTCGAGGTGCAGCCCGACGCGTACCGCGGCCTGCACCCAGGAGGTGATGTAGGCGCCGTCGCCGTCGGTGATCACCATCGTGCGGCCGCGCAACGGGCCGATCAGGTCGTTCAGCACCAGCAGGTCGGCGAGGATCTGGAGTGGCCGGTGGCCGTCGCTGCCCCCGTTGAGGATGGGTACCGGGGCGACCCGGTCGAGGGAGCGCAGCTCGTCGTCGTCGCCGATCGAGGCGATCGCGGCGATGATCCGCAGGGTCGAGATCCGTTCGGTCGCCGGTGTGCTCGGCGCCCAGACCGCCGACAGCGACGAACGGACCTGGACCGCCCCCGACCGGGCCACGCCCTCGTGGACGATCGTCTCGAGGTGGGGGAGGGCGTGGGGAAGGTCGACGATCACGGCCACGGGCTCGGGGAACGCCGGCCCGACCGGCGGTGGCTGGTCGATGAAGGCGACGAGCTCTTCCATCGAACGGTCGGCGATGGTCAGCAGACTCCCCGGACCCGTCATGGTCATTCCGTCTTCGGGGCGGCGGCGGATGCGCTCGCCCAGTTCGTGCGGGCGACGACCCGGAACCTCCGGCCGCTGTACGCGGTGGGTTCGATGCGCACGAAGATTGGCTTGGGTGACGCCTGCCAGGGGAACAACGGCAGTTCGCCTGCCTCGAGGGCGGCGTACGGCCGGGCGATCGACTCGGCTCTGCCCTTGACCACGACGCTCCATGCCTGGCCGGCCTCGGGCTCGTACCCGTCCACTTCGAAGGCGACCAACGAGGCCGTGTCGAGGGCGGCGAGCTTGGTGCCGGGCGCGGAACGGAAGACCAGCGATCCGTGGTCGACGATGTAGTTGAGCGGGAAGATCTCGGGTTCGCCGTCGACGACGACGGCCATCCTGCCGACCTCGGCAGAACGCAGGAACGCCCAGCACTGCGACGGATTGAGCACCTCCATCGCCATCGCCGGATCCTCGGCGGCGGGTTCAGCCATCGCGGGCCTCCTCGACCGCCGAGGCGGCCGCTTCGTCGGCCTCCGCCGCAGCGGTCGGCACGACCATCACCGGGATGCGCGAGTCGCGCACGACGGAGGTGGCGGTCGAGCCCAGCAGGCGGGCGAACACGTGGCCGAGGCCGCTGCGTCCGATGACGATCAGCTGCGCGTCGCCGGCCTGTTCGAGGATCGCTTCGTGGGCACGCCCGAGGACGGCGACGGTCTCGACCGGGATGTCGGCCGGCAGCAGTCGCCGGGCGGCCTCTTGGACGTGCGCCTTGGCCGCGTCGGAGTCGAAGTCCGGATCGAAGTGGGCGGGCTGGGTGATGTAATCCCAGGCGAGGACGAGCCTGACACGCCCACGGGCGCGCTGCGCGTACCGGCCGGCGACGCGCACGGCGTGCTCCGACTCGGGCGATCCGTCCCATCCGGTCACGATCAGGAACTCGTCCATGTCAGCAGCCTGCGCACGGCCGGCGGATCCCAACAGAGGCTTTGGTCCCGGCCGGCCCTCCAGCAGGGGACCAAGGTCCCGCCGCGCTCCCCCTGGTGCCCTATGCAGAGTGGTGAGACGACTACAAAATGTGCAATCGAAGGGCCCGGTGGATCGAGTAGCCACGCGGAGGAAACGGTGGACAAGCGGCAGATGGGATGGAGGCCGGGGCGGCTCGCCGGGGTCGCTCTCGCCGTGTCGGCAGCCGTCGGGCTGTCGATCTGGGTCGTTGCCCGGCCCGACGAGGCCTGTGGTTTGGCCGGCGGCCGGCACGACACGTCCGGATCCGCGAACTGGGCGCGAACGGGCCTGGTGATGTCGGTGCTCAACCGGTGCGAGCCGCCGCGCACCACGACTTCAGCCCCGCCGAGGACGACCGTCCCGGCGACGAGCGTGCCCGTGACGACACCCTCGGCCACGACACTTCCGGCGTCGACGCTCCCGGTGACGACGCTTCCGGTGTCGACACTCCCGGTGTCGACGACGGCCACTGCGGCGCCGGCCACGGCACAGCAGGAGACGACATCGACCGTGGCGGCTGCCATCCCCACGTCGGTGCCGTCGACGACCGCAGCAGCGGCCGCGCCGTCGGTGACCATCAGCACCGTCCGCGGGGCGGCTCCCTCGCCGTCCCCGTTGCCCGAATCCGGCTCCTCCCACGCGACGGTTCTCTCGGCGATCGGTCTGCTGGCCATCGCTGTCGGGCTCGCCCTGCGCACCGCGGTCGGACGGCCGGCGGGGCCGAAGGTCCCCGGTGCGCGCCACCTCCGGCCCTGATCACCAGGGACGGCTGGCTTCCATGCTGGTCGCATGACGAAAGACCGAGTGATCACCGTAGGCATCGACGGTTCTCCGGCAAGTGGCGATGCTCTCGACTGGGCTGCTCGCGAGGCTGCTCGTCGCGGCGCCCGCCTCCGGGTGATCCACGCCTACAGCGTGCCGGTGTACGGCGGTGGCTTCGGACTCGGCCTGGCCATGCCACCTGTCGAGTTCGAGACGTTGCGGGTGACGCACCAGGACATCGCCGAGGAGCAACTCGCCGCGATTCGCAACGCCTATCCGACCGTCGAGACCGAGCTGCGCGTCGAGTGCAGCGGCCCGGTGACCACGATCACGCGGGCGGCCGACGACGCCGAGCTCGTCGTCGTCGGCTCGACGGGCGCCGGCTCGATCGCCAACCTGTTCATCGGTTCGGTCGCCCATGGAGTCGCTCACCGGGCGCCGTGCCCAGCCGTCCTCGTGCCGGCCGCCCTCACCCCAGAGGGTGTCGCCCCGGAGCGTGTCGAACACTCGGCGCCTGCACGGATAGTGGTCGGCACCGACGGGTCACCGGCGACGCCTGCCAGGGGAACAACGGCAGTTCGCCTGCCTCGAGGGCGGCGTACGGCCGGGCGATCGACTCGGCTCTGCCCTTGACCACGACGCTCCATGCCTGGCCGGCCTCGGGCTCGTACCCGTCCACTTCGAAGGCGACCAACGAGGCCGTGTCGAGGGCGGCGAGCTTGGTGCCGGGCGCGGAACGGAAGACCAGCGATCCGTGGTCGACGATGTAGTTGAGCGGGAAGATCTCGGGTTCGCCGTCGACGACGACGGCCATCCTGCCGACCTCGGCAGAACGCAGGAACGCCCAGCACTGCGACGGATTGAGCACCTCCATCGCCATCGCCGGATCCTCGGCGGCGGGTTCAGCCATCGCGGGCCTCCTCGACCGCCGAGGCGGCCGCTTCGTCGGCCTCCGCCGCAGCGGTCGGCACGACCATCACCGGGATGCGCGAGTCGCGCACGACGGAGGTGGCGGTCGAGCCCAGCAGGCGGGCGAACACGTGGCCGAGGCCGCTGCGTCCGATGACGATCAGCTGCGCGTCGCCGGCCTGTTCGAGGATCGCCTCGTGGGCACGCCCGAGGACGGCGACGGTCTCGACCGGGATGTCGGCCGGCAGCAGTCGCCGGGCGGCCTCTTGGACGTGCGCCTTGGCCGCGTCGGAGTCGAAGTCCGGATCGAAGTGGGCGGGCTGGGTGATGTAATCCCAGGCGAGGACGAGCCTGACACGCCCACGGGCGCGCTGCGCGTACCGGCCGGCGACGCGCACGGCGTGCTCCGACTCGGGCGATCCGTCCCATCCGGTCACGATCAGGAACTCGTCCATGTCAGCAGCCTGCGCACGGCCGGCGGATCGGAACAGAGGCTTTGGTCCCGGCCGGCCCTGGTGGTGGGGACCAAGGTCCCGCCGCGCTCCCCCTGGTGCCCTATGCAGAGTGGTGAGACGACTACAAAATGTGCAATCGAAGGGCCCGGTGGATCGAGTAGCCACGCGGAGGAAACGGTGGACAAGCGGCAGATGGGATGGAGGCCGGGGCGGCTCGCCGGGGTCGCTCTCGCCGTGTCGGCAGCCGTCGGGCTGTCGATCTGGGTCGTTGCCCGGCCCGACGAGGCCTGTGGTTTGGCCGGCGGCCGGCACGACACGTCCGGATCCGCGAACTGGGCGCGAACGGGCCTGGTGATGTCGGTGCTCAACCGGTGCGAGCCGCCGCGCACCACGACTTCAGCCCCGCCGAGGACGACCGTCCCGGCGACGAGCGTGCCCGTGACGACACCCTCGGCCACGACACTTCCGGCGTCGACGCTCCCGGTGACGACGCTTCCGGTGTCGACACTCCCGGTGTCGACGACGGCCACTGCGGCGCCGGCCACGACACCGCAGGAGACGACATCGACCGTGGCGGCTGCCATCCCCACGTCGGTGCCGTCGACGACCGCAGCAGCGGCCGCGCCGTCGGTGACCATCAGCACCGTCCGCGGGGCGGCTCCCTCGCCGTCCCCGTTGCCCGAATCCGGCTCCTCCCACGCGACGGTTCTCTCGGCGATCGGTCTGCTGGCCATCGCTGTCGGGCTCGCCCTGCGCACCGCGGTCGGACGGCCGGCCGGGCCGAAGGTCCCCGGCGCGCGCCACCTCCGGCCCTGATCACCAGGGACGGCCGGCTTCCATGCTGGTCGCATGACGAAAGACCGAGTGATCACCGTAGGCATCGACGGTTCTCCGGCAAGTGGCGATGCTCTCGACTGGGCTGCTCGCGAGGCTGCTCGTCGCGGCGCCCGCCTCCGGGTGATCCACGCCTACAGCGTGCCGGTGTACGGCGGTGGCTTCGGACTCGGCCTGGCCATGCCACCTGTCGAGTTCGAGACGTTGCGGGTGACGCACCAGGACATCGCCGAGGAGCAACTCGCCGCGATTCGCAACGCCTATCCGACCGTCGAGACCGAGCTGCGCGTCGAGTGCAGCGGCCCGGTGACCACGATCACGCGGGCGGCCGACGACGCCGAGCTCGTCGTCGTCGGCTCGACGGGCGCCGGCTCGATCGCCAACCTGTTCATCGGTTCGGTCGCCCACGGAGTCGCTCACCGGGCGCCGTGCCCAGCCGTCCTCGTGCCGGCCGCCCTCACCCCAGAGGGTGTCGCCCCGGAGCGTGTCGAACACTCGGCGCCTGCACGGATAGTGGTCGGCACCGACGGGTCACCGGCTGCCGCCACCGTGGATGTTCGGGTATGCCCAGGTCCACACCGTTGGCGACACCCGTGTGACGGTGACCCCGCCGGGGAGGGTGATGGTGCGGTCCAGGATCGCGTTCGACGTGTTCAGGGTGAGCGCGGTCGCGTCGGCTCCGCCGGAGTACGAGTACCGGTACGTCTTGGTTGATGCCGAGTTGACCGGCCGTAGAGCGATCGTCATTGTCGCTCCGACCGCTGCGACTCCTGATGTGGGGGTTCGCAGGGTGGAGATCCCCTCCGCAGCCTGAGCGGCTTCGGCGACCTCGACGGTCACCGTGGGAGCGCCCGCGGTGCCCGCGGTATCGACTCGTTCCGTCGTTGACGCCGCCGGGGTGAATGTCGTGTTCGATGACACCGAGGCAACGGTGAGCAGAAGCCGGTTTGTTTCGGTGGTCGTCACCAGTGGTGCTGCGTGCGCGGTTCCCGACACCGTCGCACCAACCGCGGTCACATCCACAGGGTACGTCGCATGCACACCCGAGTACGCCACCATCCGCCCCGCCGCCTTCTGCGAGGCCGCCAACGTGAACACGGTCGACGCCGGATCGACCCCGGTCGCGGCTTTCCACAACACCATCGAACGAACACCCGCGCTCGACGTCGACCCGGCCACCGTCCATCCTGACCGTGGTGGCGATCACCGCGAACAGCATGTCCCCGACGACTGCTGTTGTTGGGCGAGTCAACGTCACTGATGTCGACCCGCCTGCGTTGTTCGCGGCGGTCCCCGCAGCCCGCCACACCGGCACCGAACAACAACATGATTTCAACAGGCCGCATCCCTCAGCCGGGGTTCTGAAATGGTTTCGCCAGTCTACGAAACTCATCGAGGTATGACATGTGAATCCAATATGTAGCTCCGCAAATATCCACTCGCGGGTCTGATTCGGAGTGTGTAATCCCACCAATTGAGACGGTAGAATCGGGAGACACAGGCAACCATTGACGATTGAACCCTCTTCCGTATCTTCTAAATATATAAACCCTTTCAGAAGAAAAGGCCACGAGCATGGTCGGGGCGGATCGCGTTGCGGCAATCGCTCCACCGAATAGCCCCAACGGAAGCGCCGCTAGACATCCCGCCGCAGCGGGCGACGTCTGTCCGCCGGATAGGGCGAAGGCCGCCACCACTTCATCATCGGTAAGGAGCGACTCTGCAAGAGTTAAGGACTTCTTCCGACTCAGATGCATGGTAAAGCCTTGACTCCGGACTTCGCACCCTGGCGCGAACCTTTAGCTATCACTTGTTCGCCTAGTCCAGCCCCGGTAGACGACCCGCCCGTACCCCCCGTTATAATGCTGGTAAGTGATCCCGAGAGCGCGGCACACAAGTAGTCTTTATGAGGATCCGTGGAAGTTTTTTCCCAAACTATTCCATTGAGTGCTCCGGCGGCTCCAATAGCCAACGGGCAGCCAATACCTGCGGTCCCCGCGCACACGGCGCCAGCCAATGCGCCGGCCAGCAGCATGGTTGTTCCTCGTGCACCCCAGCCTCGCCAGTTCGTATCCGTTGCAAACGATTTGACTTTCGACGAGGCACTCTCAACGACGCCCTTGCCGCGGCATTTTTTGTGTTTCTTTCCGTCTGCCCCGACGTATTTGATGGTGCCGAGGACGCACCATTTGCCGTTGAGGTCGTAGGTGTTGACGGGGTCGTCGACGTAGCCGTAGTCGCTGTCGGTGGCTCCGCCGGGGATGGGGTCGGTGCGGAGGAATCGTCCGAGTTCGGGTCGGTAGGGGCGGGCGCCCATTTCGATAGTGGTGCGGAGTTCGGGTTGGTGTTCCGTGGGGCGTTGGTGTTGACCGACCCAGCCGTTGTCCATGTCACCCGGGCTCGTGTTCGTTGCACCGGTCAGCGCTTGTCCGTAGGGGTCGTAGAGGAACGGACCCTGCTTGGTTCCGGTTTGGTCGATGGTGTAGGTGATGTCACCGTGGATGTTCGGGTATGCCCAGGTCCACACCGTTGGCGACACCCGTGTGACGGTGACCCCGCCGGGGAGGGTGATGGTGCGGTCCAGGATCGCGTTCGACGTGTTCAGGGTGAGCGCGGTCGCGTCGGCTCCGCCGGAGTACGAGTACCGGTACGTCTTGGTTGATGCCGAGTTGACCGGCCGTAGAGCGATCGTCATTGTCGCTCCGACCGCTGCGACTCCTGATGTGGGGGTTCGCAGGGTGGAGATCCCCTCCGCAGCCTGAGCGGCTTCGGCGACCTCGACGGTCACCGTGGGAGCGCCCGCGGTGCCCGCGGTATCGACTCGTTCCGTCGTTGACGCCGCCGGGGTGAATGTCGTGTTCGATGACACCGAGGCAACGGTGAGCAGAAGCCGGTTTGTTTCGGTGGTCGTCACCAGTGGTGCTGCGTGCGCGGTTCCCGACACCGTCGCACCAACCGCGGTCACATCCACAGGGTACGTCGCATGCACACCCGAGTACGCCACCATCCGCCCCGCCGCCTTCTGCGAGGCCGCCAACGTGAACACGGTCGACGCCGGATCGACCCCGGTCGCGGCTTTCCACAACACCATCGAACGAACACCGGTATCGACGTCGAACCCGATCGTCCACCCGCTGGCCGTGATGCTGACCGCGGTGGCGATCACCGCGAACAGCATGTCCCCGACGACTGCTGTTGTTGGGCGAGTCAACGTCAACGATGTCGACCCGCCTGCGTTGTTCGCGGCGGTCCCCGCAGCCCGCCACACCGGCACCCCTGCCGGTGCCGAGGTCGTGCGTGAGATGATCCGATCGGTCACATCCCGCGTGTAGGTGACGGTCACCCCGTTGGCGGTGGTCGACAGATGCCGATCGGCACCGTCATACACCAACGTTTCACCCGCAAGGCCGGTGGTGTTGCCGTGCGCGTCGTAGGTGATCCCGCTCGTGTATCCGGCCTGGGTGGATGAGACGAGCCGGTCGGCGGTGTCGTAGCAGTAGGTGCCGATCGTGGTCCCATTATCGACGAGCGCGGTGCGGTTCGAGTTCGCCCCGGCGTTCGCCGACAGGTTGATGCCGGTACACCCGGTTTGGGTTCCGAACTGGTATTGCAGCACGTGACCCGGTTGGGTCGCCTTGGTCAGTCGGCCGGCGGTGTCGTACTCGAACGATGACGTGTTCCCTCCGTTGGTCGTGTCGGTGATCACCCGACCGGTCTGGGAACGGGTGACGGTGTTCGTGAGGAACGCGGTTGTTGCCTGGTTCCAGACTTGTGAGGTGACCGCACCGTTGGTGTTCCGCACGATCGAGGCGAGGCTGGTGTTGTTCCCGGCGTTCCCGGTCCCCGACGGGTAGGTGACGGTGGCCAGGGCGTGTTCGTTGGCGTTCCCCGCCGCCAGATAGGTCGGGGTGGCGATCGTGTTCCCATCCAAATACTGTCTGGTCAGCCGTCCGGCCCGGTCGTAGTCCCAGGCGTTGGTTGCCGCGACCACCGCAGTCGAGGTGGTCACGACGGTCTGTCCGAGCCGGCCGGGTTCCCCGGTCGCGTCGTACGTCGAAGCGGTGGCGGTGCCCCACACATCGGTGTACTTGACGTTGCGGCCGATCAGATCGATCTCACTGGTGATCGTCCCTGTCGAATCAGCCACCGACGTCTTACGTGGGTCACCACCAACGCCATAGGTCGTGGTTACGGTCCGACCGACCGCCGCACCGGTCACCGTTGGGACCGTGACGGTCGTGGGCCGTTGCCGGGCGTCGAACGTCGTGCACGACCAGGTTGCTTCCCACGTATCAACGCCCGCCAGGCGGGTCCCGCGACGTGATCCGACCGCTCGGCCGAGGGTGTCGTGGATCTGTTCGGTGATGATCTGCTTGCCGGTCTGGGCGAGCGGGTCCACAGTGAGTCGCAACATGCCACCCTGGTTCACGGTGGTGTCATCGACGGTCGTACATGGCGAGTTCACCACCGCGTTCCCGGTGTAATACGTGTAGGTGGTCTGGTTCGCTACACCTGCTGGCAGGGTTTGCGCGGTGCGTCGCCGGTAGCCGGTCGGCTCGTACGTCATCGAGGTCGTCAGACCGGCGGTCGTGGTCGAGGTCGCCAAACCGTACACGGGATCGAGTCCACCACCGTTGTACGCGGTCGTGGTCGTCATCGATGGTGTGACCCCGCCGGTGTCATCGACCGTGGTCGAGGTCGCCAGGCCATAGCGGGGTTTGAGCGCAGTCGCGGAGATCACGCTGTACGCGGTGCCCGGACCGGTCCAGTAGGCGCTCATGGATGCGTTTCCGGCGCCTTCGGCATGGTCGATTCGGATGCGGCGGGTGAGGCTGGAACCGGCGGGGACGACGAACGTGCCGCTACCACCGGCTTGCCAGGTGGCGGCGGCGACGAGTTGATCGTCGATGTACAGGTTGGTGCCGTCATCGCCGTAGGCGTTGAACGTCCAGGTTCCTGCGGCGGGGAACATGATCGAGCCGGTCATCCTCATCGAGAAATTGTCGATCAGCGCCGTCCCGGCCGTGTTCGTGGCCTGTGGCGGCCCGCCGGCGGCCCAGTCGTTCCAGATACCGCCGGTGTTCGGTCCGGGGAGCCCGGTGAACATGTTCGACGGCGGCCCGCTGTACGTCGCGTTCGGCCACACGGTCACCGACAGCCCGGTCATTCCGCCGTCGTAGGCGGTGGAGGTGTGCGGCACGGCCGGGTTGGTGCAGGTCCCATTCGGGGCCTTGGTCGTAGCGTTGAAACAGGCTTCTTTGGCCGGACCGTAGGTGTCGGTCACCCACCCTTCCGGCGAATAGACGTTGCTGGAGATCTGCCGGTTCGACTTGGTCCACAACAACCGGTCCGAGGTCGTGTTCGTATCCCAGCCGTATTCGGACAGCATCGTGGTCGCCGACGTGGCGTCGAGCGCCTGATATTCGCTGGTGGTCCGTGCCGCGGAGTCGAATAGGACCTTCTTGTCCCAGTCGGTGGACGAGGCGGTGTTGTCGAGTCCGAGGATCCGGGTTCGGGTTTCGTTGAACGTGATCCCGTTCGCCGCGGTTTGGTAGTCGATGAACACTTTTTGGCGGAACGTGTTCGTCGGTGATGGCTGCGGCGCGGTCACCGACAGGGCACGGCCGTTGGTGTCGTAGGCGATGTTGGTTTGGTAGACCGCTGACGCCGTGATCTGCCCGGCGGCGATCGCATCGTTGACGAGCGGATCACGAATTGCGGCGAGGAGCGGCACCGTGTAGGTCCCTCCGGACGGGGCGGGCATCGACACCTGGCTATAACCGAAATCGAGGATCGGATAGCCGAGCGTCGCGTCACCCGGATTTTCGACCCGACCCAACTGCACCGAGCCTTGGAGGTCGTTGAGGAAGTACAGCTTGGTCATCAAACCGCCGGGGTAGGTGATCTGGCACAGCATCCCCGATGGCGGCAGCAGCCAGCCGCCACCCGACGGGCACACTCCGCCACCAACATCTTGATATTTGAACGTCACCTGCCGACCCGACACCGGATCGGTCAACGCGGTCATCCGTGACGTCGCCGCGGTCGCGCCGGGCAAGGTCACCGCCGTCCAGGTCGGTTGCGGAGCAGCGGGGGTTTTGGTGTCGAGTGGAGCGGTGATCGTGGCCAGTTTCCCGTCGGATCCGAACTGATGCACCGAACCGGCGGTGTCAGTGACCGAGACCAGCCCGTTGACGAGGGCAACGACATCGTCTTCGTTGGGCGGTGGGGTGAACCCACCCGAACCATTGGCCGTGTACGACACGGTCGATCCGTCCCCGCGGGTCAACACGATCTCGGTCGCTTCCACCCGGGCTTGGGTATAGCCAGCACCGGCACCATCGAGATGATTGAACACCCAGCCGCGTGGGAGCACCCGCGCATCAGGCGACAGCCAAGTGGTCGGCAGATCGGCGTAGGTGCCACCGTTGGTGGACAGGTACAGGGCGAGATGCCCGGCACCGCCCGGGTTGCGGTAGGTGACGGTGATCGGGAACACCTGCCACGCTGCGGCGGTGAACCCACCGGCAGGGACGGTCACGTTCGACTGACCGGTATACGAGACCGGGGTCCAGCCGGTGGGGAGGTTGAACCCGATGTCGGCCGGGTTCACATAGTTGGCTTGCAGCGTGTACCCGGTCCCGACCTTCACCTCGACGCGTTCATCGGCGCCGAGGGCGGACGCGATGTGATACGTCCCGGCGGCGGGGACGGTCAGATAGCCGGTCCAGGTCCCAACAAAATTCGAGATTCCCGGCGCCGCGCCGGGGGTCGCCCATTTGAACGACATTTCCCGATCAACCCGGGAGGTGACCAGCTCGTTGGCGTCAGCGACGGTGTTGCCGTTCGAATCGTTATACAACCGCCCCTGTAGCCCGATGTCGTTCGCTCTCGAGTTGTACGACATCGACGCCCCCATCGACCCGCCCAACGTCGACACCTGCGGCGTCGAAACACCAGTAGCAACGTTCCCGGTCGCCAAGTTCACGCTCACCGGGCCGAGCTGTTGGGTGGGTGACGGGCCACCCGAACCGAGACGAGCCTCGAACTCTGCGGTTCGGAACGTCGACGCGGCCGAGCACGGCGCACCGTTATAGAAGTACCAGTGGAAATAGGTCGGGTCGTCCTGCGCTTCTGCCGACCACTCATAGGTCACGCCCGGTTGTAGCGAGATGTCGGCAGGCAGTGTGTAGCTGATCGGGGCCGTGGTGCCTTGCGACGCCGACCAGTCCGACGTGTACAACAGGCCTGATGCACCTTGTTCGCGGATGATGAACCGGTAGCGGACCCAGTCCCCGTCCGGGTCCAGGTTCGGGGTGATCGACAACGTGGGCGGGTTGTTCGGGGCCCACACAAACCGCCGGCACCCGCCCCTCCCGGGTCGGACATCGCCGGCGCAGCCGGACAGCCGTTGACCAGCATCCAGGCGTTCCATTGCGGTGCGTAGGAGACGAACCCCGCCCCGGTCGGCGAGTTCGACACCATCACCGTCCAATACAACTGCTGGTTGTAGAACCAGGCCGTCAACCCCGGCCCGGGCGGCCACAGGCTCGAGTAGTAATCCCACGGCGAACCGTCCGGCGACCCGATCGTGTCCCACCCCGAATCATCCGCGATCACCGTGCACCCCGACGTGCACAACACGAACCGGTAGTAGAGCGTTTCGAGGTCGGGGTCGGCGAGTTGGTTGATCGACAGATGAACCCCCGACGCCGACGAATGAAACGTGTACGGATTCCCCGGCGACATCGCCGTGGCGGTGACGATCGGCAGGCGGTCGTAGGTGAGGATCAGCGCGGTGTCGAGTTCCTTGTACGAGTACCCGCCCGGGTTCTCCGACGACGACAAGGCGAACCCGACCGTCGCCGCCCCCGCATACCAGTTCGGGTTCACGATCGACATCACGTCGTACTGCAACGTGTTCGTCCCCATGTACTGCAACGCCAGATACGGCTGATAGGCGTTCGCGCAGGACCCGCCGACGTTCGTGCCGCAATACCCGTAGGACGTCGCGTGACGCACCGCGATCGGTTCCGCGGACGTCGCCCCACCCGCGTACGACAACTGCAACGTCGCCGCATACAACTGCGACGCGACCGTCGCCGTCGGGAGCACCGACGAGTAGTCATGCCCGACGCCGGTATGCCAAAAAATGTCACCGAACCCGCCGGCCTGGTTCCCGACCCGCGAATGGTTACACCCCGGGTTCGTCGCACACCACCCGTCAGGGACCTGGCCGGTCGCTGGGGAATCCGACTCGGCGTTCTGAATCCACGGCCCCCAATAATTCGACGGGTCCACCACGATCGGGAACACCCCCGCCGCCAACCCCGCAACCCACACAGGGTCGACCCCGATCGTCAACCCATCGATCTTGTCCGTCCCGCCACCGTTCCGGCGGCCGCCGACGGTGACCGATACCTGTGCCGGGGTGGAGATCGGCGCTCCTGTCGCGTCGAGGACCTCCACCCCACCAAAGAACACGTCAGTGCCCAGATCACCCTCGATCCTCGGCACCCCACCGGCATCAAGTTTCAACCCCGGACCGGTCACATCGAACAAGAACTTGCCGTCCACCGGTAACGCCGCCACCGAGGCGACCACCAGTTCTTCTTTGATCATGTCGGTCAACATCCGGTACCGCAGATCGACACCCGGCCACACGTTCGGGTAAGTGACCGCCAACCCGTCCGCCGCCACCACCGGTTCAGGCAACACCACACCGGCCGGGGCCGTGCGGATTCGGCCTTTCCCCGACGACAACTCGATCCCCGACGACGAGAACCGGGCCACATGATCATTCGCTTTCGTCACCCACTCCCCACCCGTGACCTCAACAACCCGAGGATCGATCCGTTCCCACTTGCCGTCGACCAGGTAATGGACCGCGTGGTCATCGATGATCGTGGTCTGGGTGCCGTCCACATTGTTGAACGTCGTCCCGAACCGTGACCGCCCCGAAGGGTCCTCCACCGAACGGTCCCGGTCATAGCCACGCACCGGTGGCACCGGCGCCTCGTCACGCTCCCGTTTCAGGCGGTCCTCCAACGACTCGTTCACCGGTTTCGCGTCCGACGGAGGCTTGACCATCACCCGATCATCAGGGGTCGGTGACTTCGCATCCTCACCTTTCGGGGTGCCCGTCACCCCCAAAGGTGGCGGCGACACCGGCGCCGCAGCCGCCGCAACCTCTGGTTCAACACCGGCGACCCGGACCGGTGCCCAGCCGACCAACACCCCTGACACCGTGATCGTCGATGCCACAGCCGCGGCTGTCAACCGTCGGAACCCGGCCGAAACCCTCACGTCAACCTCCGCAACGACCCCACCCGCCAGTGGGGGGGGTGACCTAGCAGGATGCTGAAAAACGCCTGGTAGGTGGTGTTCGGGGTTCGGGGCTGTGGCGTCTGGTCGGCTGGTCGTTGTTGTGGTCCGCGTTGAAGCAGTGGTCCTTGGTCAGCTGGTGGTGTCGAGGTTGGCGATGCGGATGATGTTGTAGGTGGCGCCGGCGAGGAGCCACCAGTGCTGGTTTCGTTCTCGACCTCGGTAGCGGAGCTTGCGGCCGCCGCCGATGGTCTTGATCCACCCGAACGGTTCCTCGATCCGCTTTCGTACCCTCATGCTCACGAGGTGGCCCGGATGTCGGGTGGTGCGCCCGTCGATCGCCGAGCGTCGGTTCTTGGTGTTCTGTGCAACATGGGGTGTGAACCCCGCAGCGCGGGTATCGGCGACGAAGTCGGCGGTGTCGTAGGCCTTGTCGGCCGCGACCGTGCGCCGACGGGCCCGTTTCGGTAGCCGTTTCAGCATCGTCATCGCCGCGGCCCGTTCGCAGTAGCCGTCGGCTTGGGTGAGTTCCATGTCGACGAGGAACCCGTTGCGGTTCTCCATCAAGGTGTGCCCGGCGAAACACAACTTGGCGGCGGTGTTGCGGCTCTTGCGGAACAGCCGCGCTTCAGGGTCGGTGGTCGACTGATGGGTGTCGTTCGAACGTTTCTGGCCGTGGAAGTCCACTTCCGCGTTGCGGCCCTCGGTCTGCGCCGCCGGATCCGGCGCAGGCCGAGCATCACCGCCGGCGGGCGGGGTCCTTGGGTTGGAACTCTTGTGCGATGCCCACGCGTCCAACAAGGTCCCATCGACGGAAAAGTGATCCGACGACAGATAGTTGCGGAGGCGGGCCTGGTCGACGACGACCGCGAAGAACCGGGCGGCGATGTTGTGTGACAACAGGCGGGTCTTGTTCTTCGTGAACGTCGTCGGATCGAACGCCGGCTGGGTGATCGACATGTCCATGAACCACTTGAACAACAGGTCGTAGTTGAGCCGTTCGCAGAACTGGCGCTCCGAACGGATCGAGTACAGCCCCATCAACACGCACGCCTTCAACAACGCTTCGGGCGGCACCGACGGTCGGCCGCCAGCCGCGTACATCGCGGTGAACTCGCCGTCCATCGCAATGAGCACCTCGTCGACGATCTTGCGGATCTTGCGGATCGGATGCCCCGGCGGAATGAACTCATCGGCCGTTGACGACACCATCACCATCGACACCTGAGGATCAGCCTGACCACGCACCCTCAAAGTTTTCCACGCGCCGCCAACGAACGCGAGCACCCCCAGACCCGAATTTCAGCACCCTGCTAATGCCTGGTAGATAGCGATCTTGGGGGTATCCACTCAGGTGGCCTTGCCTGGCGGTACGGTCGGAGGGGTGTCGAGCCACCCAGTCGCTGGCCAGCATTACCCGCGTTCGATGGGCGAGTTCGGGTCGTGGTTCGCGACTGATGCCGACTGTGTGGACTACCTGGAGTGGTTGCGGTGGCCCGATGGCTTCGTCTGCCCCAGTTGTGGCGACCGGTCTGGCGGGTGGCGGATGGGTGATGGCACCTTCCGTTGCGCGGGCTGCAAGGCCCGCACGTCGGTGACGGCGGGCACGATCTTTGACAAGACGCGCACGCCGCTGACGGTGTGGTTCATGGCGGTCTGGCTGTTCGCCACTCAGAAGGACGGTGTGTCGGCCCAGAGCCTGCAGAGGAGCTTGGAGATCGGCTCGTATCAGACGGCGTGGGCGATGCTGCACAGGCTGCGTTCGGTGCTGATCCGTCCGGGCCGCGAGCGTCTCAGCGGTCTCGTCGAGGCTGATGAGACGTTCATCGGCGGTGAGGAACCGGGGTTGCGGGGCGGCCGTCAGAGAGGTAAGAAGGTCCTGGTAGGAGTCGCTGTCGAGGTCCGGGAACCGAAGGGGATCGGCCGATGCAGGATGACGATCCTGCCCGACGCCGCCGCGTCGTCGTTGCACCCATTCGTCACCGCCAACGTCGAGCCGGGCGCCACGGTCATCACCGACGGCTGGAACGGCTACGCGGGTATCGAGAACCTCGGCTACGTACGTGATCGCCGCAGCCAACGAGCGGCGCGGCTGCGCAGCGAGGACCCCCACGTGCTGCTCCCAGCGGTGCACCGGGTCGCCTCATTGGCCAAGCGGTGGCTGTTGGGCACTCACCAAGGCTCGGTCGAGTCGACGCATCTGCAGGCCTACCTCGACGAGTTCGTGTTCCGCTTCAACCGACGCACCTCTCGCAGCCGCGGGCTGGTTTTCCACAGCGTCCTGCAACTCGCCGTCGGCCATGAGCCCGTCCGCTACGCCGACCTCGTCGTCGAGTCCCGACCCAAGCGGAACCCGCCCGCTGGGCGGGCCGGCAGGGGGCATCCGCCGTCGCTGGAGCGACCCTCAGCCGAGCGCCCTTGGAGAGCCGCTGACCTGGGCAAGGCCACTTGAGTGGATACCCCCAAGGGGAGTTATGCGCCACCGACAGTCCAACTCGACTGACGTTCCGCACTTCTCGATGACGTTTTGATCCCCCATCTGCGCTGGTCAGCGGTTCGTGTGGTTGGAGGGGTTCGGGTTGGTGGCGTGGCGGAGCAGGATCTCTCCTGCGGTTGCTGAGAGGGTCTCCATCTCGGTGACGATCTCCTCGAGGCGCCGCCGGTTGGCGATCCATTGCCGGTAGAGGTCGGCTTGGGGTTCGGTGAGCCGGCGACTCTGGGTCTTGCCCACGACGGCGCGGCTCCACTGGTAGTAGGGGCCGTGGCGTCGGGGCGGGTCGGCCCCGCATCGGCAGCCCGGCTTGCCGCAGGAGGTCTCGCGGACCACGAGGCTGCCGGGACTGATGAAACCGACGTCGGCGAGCTTGGCGGCGAGTGCCCGGTAGCGGCGTTCGATGGTTTCGAGTCGGTTGGCCACGATGTTTCCTCGGACGGGGTCCACGATCGGTGATCTGTCAGCGTCTATGCTGACCGATAGCGGGACTCATGTCAAGGAGGGCCGATGCCCAGACCGGGAACCTTCGAACTAGCCAGCGAGACCATCGGATCGTTGCCGATCGTCAACCACTTCCTGGCCCGCATGGGCCTGAACGAAGTTCTGGACGCTCACCTGCGCTCTGACGACGCCCGGCTGCGGCTCGCTCCCGCCGCGGTGATCGCAGTGGTGGTCCGCAACCTGATCGTCTCGCACCAACCGGTCTACGCCCTCGCCGAGTGGGCCACCCCCTACGAACCGGGCCTGCTCGGCCTCGACCCTGGAGACGTCGACGCCCTGAACGACGACCGGGTGGGACGCATGCTCGATCGTCTCTTCGACGCAGACCGGGCCAGTGTGATCACCCAGGTGATCCTGTCCGTGGTGCGGGAGTTCGCCGTCGAACTCGCCCAGCTGCACAACGACTCGACCACCGTCACCTTCGCGGGCAATTACCGCGGCGCGACGGGCGGGACCCGGAGCGCGAAGGCGGTCCCGGCGATCACCTACGGACACAACAAGGACCACCGCCCCGACCTCAAGCAACTGCTGTGCGTTCTCACCATCTCCGCTGACGGGGCCGTGCCCGTCGCGTTCCGGATCGAGGACGGCAACACCGCCGACGATGTCACCCACATCCCCACCTGGGACGAGCTTCGGGCCCTGGTCGGGCGGCCCGACTTCTTGTATGTGGCCGACTGCAAGCTCGCCAACCGGGCCGCCATGGACCACATCGCCGGCAACGGCGGCCGATTCGTGACCGTGCTGCCCCGCTCCCGCAAGGAAGACACCGAGTTCCGGGACTGGCTCTGGGGCCATCAGCCAGACTGGACCGAAGCCCACCGACGGCGCGGCCGCCACCACGGTGACGCCGACGAACTGTGGCACACCACCCCGGCGCGCTCCCCTCCGCCGAGGGCTACCGAATCATCTGGGTCCGCAGCTCGACCAAGATCGACCGCGACAGCGAAGCCCGCCGGGCCCGCATCGCCAAGGGCATCGCCGCCATCGACGACCTCAATCAACGTCTCGCCTCACCCAAGACCCGCATCAAGAACATCGTGGCCGTCGAAACCGCCGCTACCGCCGCCCTCGACAGCGCCGGCGCTACCCGCTGGATCAGCTTCACGGTCACCGAAACCACCGAGGAAGCCTTCCGCCAGGAGAACCGGGGCCGGCCCGGCGCCAACACCCGCTACCGCAAAGCGACCCGCACCCACCACCGTGTCACCTGGCACGTGAACGAGGACATCGTCGCCCATGACGCCGCCAGCGACGGCTGCTTCCCGCTCATCACCTGCGACACGAACATGACCCCAGCCGAGGTCCTCGCCGCCTACCGCTACCAACCCAACCTCGAACGCCGCAACCACATGCTCAAAGGACCCCAGCAGGTCGCCCCCGTCTACCTGAAGACCCCGCACCGCATCGAAGCCCTCCTCCTCTGCCAGTTCTTCGCCCTGCTCACCGAAGCCCTTCTCGAACGCGAGATCCGCACCGCCATGAAGACCGCCGAACTCGCCGACATCCCCCTCTACCCCGAACTCCGATCATGCCCCGCCCCCAGCGCCCCCCGAATCCTCGAAATCTTCAACGGCATCGCCCGCCACCACCTCACCAACCAAGGCCACACCATCCAAGTCTTCGAGCCCACCCTCACCCCACTCCAACACCAGGTCCTCGACCTGCTCGGCGTCCCCACCAACGCCTACACCACCGCCACGCCCCACAACCCGACCCCCTAAGAAGTGGGGGGCGATAAGCCCACCAGAAGTGCGGAACGTCAGACTCGACAGTTGCTACTGCCAGACGGGAAGAAAGGGAAATCCCTCTGTGTCTTGAGAGGATGTCCTGTCAAATATGTATCGGCATACACCAGCGGGGTCACACAGGCCGATCACAACTCGTGAATCAACGAAGGCGAGTTGGCCGCCGTCGGGTGACCATGTCGGAGTCGTCACAACGGCGGACTCTGCAAGTTCGCCAACGGGGCTGAAGCCTTGAGAAATGTCCGCAATAATCAACCCGTGGGGCACGACGAAGGCTACTTCTAAGCTCGAACCGGGGCGAATCGCTGGCCATCCGAGATACTCCCGGCCGGAGTCGCCAGTTTGGGTAACCTCTACTTCGGAGTCCAGGACAGAACCCTTGAGGTATGCACCCTCCATTGTATCAGATGTCATAACTAGCATGCCCGTTGCTGGTTCCACGTCCAGATGGCTCCATTCTCCCAATGGAAGAGTTGTGGAAGAAATAATCTTTCGAGATTCGAGGTCGAACACCTCAGCGTTCCGCCCACCGGGTGGCATGTACAGGATCTTAGAATCCGATATGAAATCCAATGATATCGCATCTTCGGAGATGATTATTTCCCGATCCTCGGTCAAACCTTGCTCCCCAATGGATCTTATCTCGATAGTTGAGTCAGAGGTGAAGGCAATCAACCGGCGACTGGGGGAGATCGCCAATCTTCGTCCAGGCTCCACCTGAGCCCCGAGTAGCTCGATACTGGGCTCTTCGGAGTTGGCATCGAAGCGACAGAGAATTGCCGACACATCAGCCTTTTGCAGACACACCGCAATGACATCGCTCGCTGGAAGTTTGGAACTGGTATCCGTGCCCGACGGAGAGCATGAGACGACGGATGCGATAGTTCCAACGACTACGGCGATTAATCGAACCTTTTGAGTCAACTTATCCAACCAACTACTCGGATAGCCGTCCAGGTCGCCCCGGCGGCCACGACGATACCTATTCCGAGGAATTCCAGACATCCCGATAAACAACAGCCCCACTCGAGAGCAGTCGGGTATCCAGGTGAGTCCTCCTCGCTCTGGTCTTTATCCGGTGCTCGCGCACCCGTTCGTCGCTTCTGGCGCATGATCGAACCCCATAGCATCTGCTTGCTCCTGGTTGAAAGTTCCTGTCTGACAGTAGGACGCGGGCGCTCCCGGATTGTTCAAAGGGGAGTGTTCATGAACTTTGTCTGCCACGTTGATAGCTGTGCGGAGCTTTCTGAGTGGACTGGTCCATTTGAGCACCTTTTTGAGAACGGGACCGATGAACGGTATCTTCTCGACCTTCTTCTGCCAGGCAAGAATCTTCTTGATTTTTTTGATCGCCTCACAAAGTCCTCGATACGGAGAATTTTGACACTTACCACTGAGATCAAACTTATTGATCGGGTCTCCGACGTAGGCATACGAGTTGGTGTTGGTTCCGCCTTCAACCGGGTCTGTTGTCAGGAATCTGCCGAGTTCGGGGCGGTAGGGGCGTGCGCCCATTTCGATGGTGGTTCGGAGTTCGGGGGTGTGTTCGGTGGGGCGTTGGTGTTGGCCGAGCCAGCCGTTGTCGAAGTCGCCGGGGCTGGTTTCTGTGTGTCCGGCGAGCGGGACGCCGTAGGGGTCGTACAGGTATGGCCCGTACACCTGGCCGTTGTGGTCGAGGGTATAGGTGGTGTCGCCGTGGATGCTCGGGTACGCCCAGGTGTTATGCGTCGCCGACCGACGCGTCAGCGTCAACCCACCAGGAAGAGTGATCGTGCGATCAATCACCGCGTTCGCGGTTGTCACCGACAGTGTTGTCGCGTCTCCGGCGGCGGAGTAGGAGTAGCGGACGGTTTGGGTGCCTGTGTTGACCGGGCGTAGGGCGATGGTCATGGTTGCTCCGACGGCGGCTACGGCGGAGGTGGGTGTGCGTTGCGCCGTCTTTGCTTCGGCTGCTTGGCTTGCTTGGGCGACTTCGACCGTAACCGTCGGTGCTCCGGTGGTGGCGGCGTTGTCGATTCGTTCGGTGGTCGATGCTGCTGGTGTGAAGGTGGTGTTGGTGGCTGCGGAGGCGACGGTGAGGATCATCCGGTTGGTGCCGGTGGTCGTCACTTGTGGTGCTGCGTGCGATGTCCCCGACACGGTGGTCGCTGTCCTGGTGGTGTCGATCGGGGCGGTGGCATGTACCCCGGAGTAGGCGATGATCCGTCCGGCCGCTTTCTGCGAACTGGCGAGGGTGAACGCCCACGATGTCGGGTCGGCACCGGTCGCGGCCCGCCAGAACACGGTGGTCCGTACCCCGGTGTTCGACGTGGTCCCGGCCTCAGTCCACCCGACCGGGGCGGTCACGGTGGTGCCGGTGGTGGTGACGACGGCGAGGAGCATGTCGTTCGCCACTGCCGCCGTGGGCCGGGTCAACGTGAGCGACGTGGACCCGGCGGCGTTGTTGGCGGCGGTCCCGGCGCCCCGCCAGACCGGGATCACCCCTGGGGCGGGGGAGGTGCGGGCCACGATCCGGTCGGTGACGTCGCGGGTGTAGGTGACGGTGACACCGTTGGCGACTGTCGATGTGTGACGGTCGGCTCCGTCGTAGACCAGGGTCTCACCGGCGAGAGAAGTGGTGTTGCCGTGGTTGTCGTATCCGATCGTGCCCGTATACCCGGCCTGGGTGGTCGACACCAGTCGGTCGGCCGTGTCGTAACAGGAGGTGGCGATCGTGGTCCCGTTGTCGATCAGCGATGTGCGGTTGGTGTTCAACCCGGCGTTCACCGACAGGTTGGACCCTGAACAGCCGGTTTGGGGGCTGTAGCCGTACTGGTAGACGTGGCCGGGTTGGGTGGCTTTGATGAGTCGGCCGGCGGTGTCGTACTCGTAGCTGGACGTGTTCCCCCCGATGGTGTCGAGGATAATCCTCCCGGTGCGGGAACGGGTGACGGTGTTCGTGAACAACACGGCCGCCCCCTGGTTCCAGGCTTGGGAGACGACTTGGCCGTTGGTGTTCCTCCCGATCGCAGCGAGGGAGGTGTTGTTCCCGGTGTTCCCGGTCCCCGACGGATACGACACCGACGCGAGAGCGTGTTCGTTGGCGTTCCCGGCCGGCTGATAGGCGGGAATCGCGATCGTGGCCCCATCCAAGTATTGGCGGGTCAACCTGCCGGCCCGATCGTAGTCATAGGCGTGGGTCGCCGCCAGCACCGCGGCTGAGGTGGTGAGGGTGGTGGAGGAGAGGCGGCCGGGTTCGCCGGTGGTGTCGAAGGTGTTGGCGGTGACGGTGCCCCAAACGTCGGTGTACTTGACCATGCGGCCCAACAGATCGACCTCGGTGGTGACCGTGCCGGTGGAATCGGCAATCAAAGTCTTTCGTGGATCACCGCCAGCGTTGAAAGTCGTTGTGAGGGTCCTTTCGACGGCGGTCCCCGCCCCGTTCGGGACTGTTACTGACGTCGGACGGTGCCGGTTGTCGAACGTCGTGCACGACCACGTCGCCTCCCAGGTTGGTACACCAGCGATCTGTGTCCCACGCCGGGAACCGACGACGCGGCCGAGGGTGTCGTAGACCTGTTCGGTGATGATCTGTTTCCCGGTCTGGGCGACCGGGTCGACGGTGAGGCGCAGCAATCCACCTTGGTGGATGGTGGTGTCGTTGACGGTGGTGCATGGCGAGTCGACCAGCGCATTGCCCGCGTAGTAAGTGTAGGTGGTCTGGTTCCCGGCTGGCAACGTCAATGCGGTGCGGCGCCGGTACCCAGACGTCTCGTAGGTGGTGGTGGTCGTCAACCCACCCGTCGTTGTTGAGGTCGGCCAACCCGGACACCGGGTCGAGCCCGCCACCGTTGTAGGCGGTCGTCGTCGTCATCGACGGGGTGACACCGCCCGAGTCGTCAATAGCGGTCGAGGTGGCCAGCCCGTAGCGGGGCGCGAGCGCTGTGTTCGGGACGGCGACGGTGCCGGCGATCCCGGGTCCGGACCAGTTGAGGTAGAACGACGCCCCGCCACCGATTTCGGCGTAATCGAGACGGATGCGGCGGTTGGTGGATGACCCGGGCGGGAGGTAGAAGCTTCCGGCTGATGCGGTGCAGCACACCCCAGCGGTGACGAGGGTGTCATCGATGTAGACGTTGAGGACGTCGTCGGGTCCGGTCGACAGCGTATAGGTGCCGGTGGACGGGAAAAGGATGGTGCCGGTCAACCTGAGCGAGAAGTTGTCGACCATCTGGCCGCCGGTGGTGTTGGTGGCTTCGGCGGGTCCGCCGAGGCCCCAGTTGTAGGACAGCGTGGTGGCGCCGGCCAGTCCGGTGGCCATGTTCGATGGTGGCCCGGACCATGACGTGTTCGGGAACGCCGCGACGGAGAGTCCGGTCATCCCACCGTCGTAGGTGTTCTGCGTGTGGGGGACGGCGGGGTTGGTGCAGGTCCCGTTCGGCAGTTTGGTGGTCGCGTCGAAACAGGTTTCGTTGGCGGGCCCGTGGGTGTCGGACACCCAACCTTCGGGGGTGTACACGCTGCGGGTGATCTGCCGGTTCGCTTTGATCCACAACAGGCGATCGGAGAGGGTGTTGCCGTCCCACCCGTACTCGGTGGTGGGTGAGTTGGTCGAGGTGGCGTTGACGGCCTGGTATTCGCGGGTGGTGCGGGCGACGGAATCGAACTCAACTTTCCGATCCCAGTCGGTCGAGCTGGCGGTGTTGTCGAGACCGAGGATCCGGGTGCGGGTCTCGTTGAACGTCACCCCACCAACGGTCTGGTAGTCGACGAACACCTGCTGACGGAACGTCGCCGTTGCCGATGCTTGGGGTGCTGTCACGGACGTGACCCTCCCGTAGGTGTCGTAGCCGACCTCGGTGAGATACACGTTCGATGAGGTGATCTGTCCGGTCGCCAAGGCGTCATTGGCGAGCGGGTCACGCACCACCGACAACAACGGGACGGTGTACGTCCCCCCGGACGGGGCCGGCATCGAGACCTGCGTGTAGCCGAAATCGACTATCGGGTAGCCGAGGGTGGCGTCACCCGGGTTCTGCACCCGGCCCAGTTGCACCGAGCCTTGCCCGTCAGCGACATAGAACAACGTGGTCGTCGACGCGCCTGGGTAGACGATCTGGCAGAGCATCCCCGCCGCCGGTGCCGTGTACGTGGCAGTCCCGGACGTCGTCGGGCAGGTCGTGCCCGCCACTGCCTGGTATTTGAACGTGACCTGCCGGTTGGAGACGGGGTCGGTGAGCGCGGTCATCCGCGACACTGCGACGGTCGCCCCAGGGAGCGTCCCGCTCGTCCAGACGGGTTGCGGCGCGGCCGGTGTCTTGGCGTCGAGGGGTGCGGTGACGGTGGCGAGTTGCCCGTCGGCGCCGAATTGGTGGACGTCACCGGCGGTGTCGGTGACCGTGACGAGGTTGTTGACGAGCGTGACGACGTCGTCCTCGTTCGGTGGCGGGGTGTACCCGCCCGTCGAGTTCCGGGTGTAGGCGACGGTCGACCCGTCGGGGCGGGTGAGGACGATCTCGGTCGCCTCAACCCGGGCTTTGGTGTAGGCGGCGCCGGCACCGTCGAGGTGGTTGAACGTCCAGCCCCGGGGCAGGATGCGGGCGTCGGGGGAGAGCCAGGTGATCGGCAGATCGGCGTAGTAGCCGCCGCCGGTGGACAGGTAGATGGCGAGGTGCCCGGCCCCGGCGGGGTTGCGGTAGGTGACGGTGATCGGGAACACCTGCCACGCTGTTGCGGTGAACCCGCCGGCGGGGACGGTCACGTTCGACTGGGCGACATATGAGGGTGGGGTCCAGCCGGTGACGAGGTTGAACGGAATCTCGGCCGGGTTCACATAGTTGGCTTGCAACGTGTACCCGGTCCCGACTTTGACCTCGACCCGTTCATCGGCCCCGACCGCGGCAGCGACGTGATACGTCCCAGCGGCCGGGACGGTCAGATAGCCGGTCCAGGTCCCAACAAAATTCGAGATTCCCGGCGCCGCGCCGGGTGTCGCCCATTTGAACGACATTTCCCGATCGACGCGGGAGGTGACGAGTTCGTTGGCGTCGGCGACGGTGTTCCCGTTCGCATCGTTATACAACCGGCCCTGTAGCCCGATGTCGTTGGCGCGGGAGTTGTACGCCATCGACGCACCCATCGACCCACCCAACGTCGACACTTGCGGGGTCGACACCGCGGTGGTCACGTTCCCTGTGGCGAGGTTGACCGATACCGGACCCAACGTCTGGGTCGGCGATGGCCCACCCGCACCGAGGCGGGATTCGAATTCGGCTTTCCGGAACGACGACGCCGCCGAGCAGGGGGCGCCTTGGAAGTGGTACCAGTGGAAATAGGTGGGGTCGTCCTGCGCTTCGGCCGACCACTCGTACGTGACCCCGGGCTGGAGTGACAGGTCCGCTGGGAGGGTGTGCGTGATCGGTGTCGCAGTGCCTTGCGACGCCGACCAGTCCGACGTGTACAACAGGCCTGATGCACCTTGTTCGCGGATGATGAACCGGTAGCGGACCCAGTCCCCGTCCGGGTCCAGGTTCGGGGTGATCGTCAGGGTGGGCGGGTTGTTCGGTGCCCACACAAACCCGCCCGTCCCGCCGGGGTCGGACATCGCCGGCGCAGCCGGACAGCCGTTGACCAGCATCCAGGCGTTCCATTGCGGTGCGTAGGAGACGAACCCCGCCCCGGTCGGCGAGTTCGACACCATCACCGTCCAATACAACTGCTGGTTGTAGAACCAGGCCGTCAACCCCGGCCCGGGCGGCCACAGGCTCGAGTAGTAATCCCACGGCGAACCGTCCGGCGACCCGATCGTGTCCCACCCCGAATCATCCGCGATCACCGTGCACCCCGACGTGCACAACACGAACCGGTAGTAGAGCGTTTCGAGGTCGGGGTCGGCGAGTTGGTTGATCGACAGATGAACCCCCGACGCCGACGAATGAAACGTGTACGGATTCCCCGGCGACATCGCCGTGGCGGTGACGATCGGCAGGCGGTCGTAGGTGAGGATCAGCGCGGTGTCGAGTTCCTTGTACGAGTACCCGCCCGGGTTCTCCGACGACGACAAGGCGAACCCGACCGTCGCCGCCCCCGCATACCAGTTCGGGTTCACAATGGACATCACGTCGTACTGCAACGTGTTCGCCCCCATGTACTGCAACGCCAGATACGGCTGATAGGCGTTCGCGCAGGACCCGCCGACGTTCGTGCCGCAATACCCGTAAGACGTCGCGTGACGCACCGCGATCGGTTCCGCCGACGTCACCCCACCCGCGTACGACAACTGCAACGTCGCCGCATACAACTGCGACGCGACCGTCGCCGTCGGGAGCACCGACGAGTAGTCATGCCCGACGCCGGTATGCCAAAAAATGTCACCGAACCCGCCGGCCTGGTTCCCGACCCGCGAATGGTTACACCCCGGGTTCGTCGCACACCACCCGTCAGGGACCTGGCCGGTCGCCGGGGAATCCGACTCGGCGTTCTGAATCCACGGCCCCCAATAATTCGACGGGTCCACCACGATCGGGAACACCCCCGCCGCCAACCCCGCAACCCACACAGGGTCGACCCCGATCGTCAACCCATCGATCTTGTCCGTCCCGCCACCGTTCCGGCGGCCGCCGACGGTGACCGATACCTGTGCCGGGGTGGAGATCGGCGCTCCTGTCGCGTCGAGGACCTCCACCCCACCAAAGAACACGTCAGTGCCCAGATCACCCTCGATCCTCGGCACCCCACCGGCATCAAGTTTCAACCCCGGACCGGTCACATCGAACAAGAACTTGCCGTCCACCGGTAACGCCGCCACCGAGGCGACCACCAGTTCTTCTTTGATCATGTCGGTCAACATCCGGTACCGCAGATCGACACCCGGCCACACGTTCGGGTAAGTGACCGCCAACCCGTCCGCCGCCACCACCGGTTCAGGCAACACCACACCGGCCGGGGCCGTGCGGATTCGGCCTTTCCCCGACGACAACTCGATCCCCGACGACGAGAACCGGGCCACATGATCATTCGCTTTCGTCACCCACTCCCCACCCGTGACCTCAACAACCCGAGGATCGATCCGTTCCCACTTGCCGTCGACCAGGTAATGGACCGCGTGGTCATCGATGATCGTGGTCTGGGTGCCGTCCACATTGTTGAACGTCGTCCCGAACCGTGACCGCCCCGAAGGGTCCTCCACCGAACGGTCCCGGTCATAGCCACGCACCGGTGGCACCGGCGCCTCGTCATGCTCCCGTTTCAGGCGGTCCTCCAACGACTCGTTCACCGGTTTCGCGTCCGACGGAGGCTTGACCATCACCCGATCATCAGGGGTCGGTGACTTCGCATCCTCACCTTTCGGGGTGCCCGTCACTCCCAAAGGTGGCGGCGACACCGGCGCCGCAGCCGCCGCAACCTCTGGTTCAACACCGGGGACCCGGACCGGTGCCCAGCCGACCAACACCCCTGACACCGTGATCGTCGATGCCACAGCCGCGGCTGTCAACCGTCGGAACCCGGCCGAAACCCTCACGTCAACCTCCGCAACGACCCCACCCGCCAGTGGGGGGGGGTGACCTAGACGAAGAAGATAGACGTACGTCACACCAAAGTCGCAACAAACTTGATCTGTTCGACAAGAAACACCCGGTCTGACCACCTACCGCGCGTGGACTGGTACCCGCAGCTCACAACCCGATCCCCAGATGTCGACGATGGGATTGTCAGATCGTGTGTGCAAGCGGATCGTGACATCACAATTCTCGACGGCGATCCGGTCGTGGATGGTCAGGGCATTGAGGATCTGCTTCCAGCCGGGGATCCGCCCGGTCGGGTTGGCCCGGTTCTGGCGTCGTTCGATGGCCACGAGGTAGAGGACCTACCGTCCCTCGGTCGACGACGGCCGCTGCGGCGCCGGCCACGGCACAGCAGGAGACGACATCGACCGTGGCGGCTGCCATCCCCACGTCGGTGCCGTCGACGACCGCAGCAGCGGCCGCGCCGTCGGTGACCATCAGCACCGTCCGCGGGGCGGCTCCCTCGCCGTCCCCGTTGCCCGAATCCGGCTCCTCCCACGCGACGGTGCTCTCGGCGATCGGTCTGCTGGCCATCGCTGTCGGGCTCGCCCTGCGCACCGCGGTCGGACGGCCTGCCGGGCCGAAGGTCCCCGGCGCGCGCCACCTCCGGCCCTGATCACCAGGGACGGCTGGCTTCCATGCTGGTCGCATGACGAAAGACCGAGTGATCACCGTAGGCATCGACGGTTCTCCGGCAAGTGGCGATGCTCTCGACTGGGCTGCTCGCGAGGCTGCTCGTCGCGGCGCCCGCCTCCGGGTGATCCACGCCTACAGCGTGCCGGTGTACGGCGGTGGCTTCGGACTCGGCCTGGCCATGCCACCTGTCGAGTTCGAGACGTTGCGGGTGACGCACCAGGACATCGCCGAGGAGCAACTCGCCGCGATTCGCAACGCCTATCCGACCGTCGAGACCGAGCTGCGCGTCGAGTGCAGCGGCCCGGTGACCACGATCACGCGGGCGGCCGACGACGCCGAGCTCGTCGTCGTCGGCTCGACGGGCGCCGGCTCGATCGCCAACCTGTTCATCGGTTCGGTCGCCCATGGAGTCGCTCACCGGGCGCCGTGCCCAGCCGTCCTCGTGCCGGCCGCCCTCACCCCAGAGGGTGTCGCCCCGGAGCGTGTCGAACACTCGGCGCCTGCACGGATAGTGGTCGGCACCGACGGGTCACCGGCTGCCGCCAGCGCCGTCGAGTGGGCGCGTGCCGAGGCCGTGCTGTGGGGAACCGAGCTGACCCTCGTGCACGCCTGGGAGTACCCGTACCCGGGGCCGCGGACGGGCACGGTGGAACCGGCGGAGCTGATGGAGTTGGATGCCGCCAAACTGCTCGCCGCGGCGGCCCAGGCCGTGGGCGAGGGTGAGCGGCGTCCCGGCCGGGTCCATGCCGTCCTGCGCCGCGGGGCGCCGGTCGCCATGCTCACCGAGGAGGCCGGGGCCGGTGATCTGCTCGTCGTCGGAGCCCGGGGCCGGGGCGCCTTACGCTCGGCGCTGCTCGGTTCGACGAGCAGCGCGGCGGTCCATCACGCCCGGTGCCCGATCGTCATCGTCCACGCCGGGAAGTAACGAGCACCGGGCGATCGTCCGCAGCGGACGCGCCCGGGTGACGCTTGCGTCGATGACACTTGTGTCGATGACCCCAGCGTCGGTGACGGTGTCGCCGACCCTGGTGCAGAGCGCACTACGCCAGGGTCAGACGTCCCCGGCCGAGTCGCCGTTGGCCAACGGCACACGCCAGTGAATGGTCGTTCCCTGCGGTGAACGCGCGGAGATCGTCGCCGTCCCGCCCCGGCGACGGGCCCGCTCGTCGAGGTTCTTGAGCCCGGATCCGGCATGGGTCGGGTCGTAGGCGAAGCCGGTGCCGTCATCCTCGACCGACAGGGCGAGCCAGGTGGCGTCGATGGCGATCCGCACCGCGGTGTCGGTCGCCCGGGCGTGCTTGACGACGTTGGTCAGCAGTTCGCGCAGCACGATGAGCATCTCGGTGCCCAGTTCCTCGCGCACCACGCCCAGTTCGCCCGCCATCTCGAGCCGGGGCTGGTGTCCGAGCAGCCTGCTCGATTCGGCGAGTGCGACCTTGGCGGCATGCTCCAGGCCCGATGACAGGCCCCGCTGGCCGTGGAGCATGAAGATCATCGTCCTGATCTCGACGATCGAGTTGTCGATGTCGTCGATCACGTCGAGCAGCCGGGACTCCTGATCGGGTCGGCCGACGGCCGCCTGGAGGTGGAGACCGGCGGCGAAGAGTCGCTGGATCACGCCGTCGTGCAGGTCACGGGCGATCCGGTCGCGGTCCTCGATGACCGCGAGCCGTGCCCGGGCAGCCTCGACCTCCGCCGCGACGCGCCGTTCGTCGGTCAGGTCGTGGACCAGTGCGAGCACCGTCGATCGACCCTCACGGCGTACGACGCTGGCCGTGACCATCACCCGCAGTGCCTGGCCGTCCTCACCGCGGATCCCGATCTCCTCTCGGGCGAACCCGACCTCGATCGCCTGGTCGATGATCGATCGCATCCGGTCCGGCTCGGTCGGGTCGATCCATGACGGGACGCCTTCGTCGTCGAGGATCGCCTCCCGGGACAGCCCGACCAGTTCGCAGAATCGTGGGTTGGCCGTCACGTACCGCCCGTCGACCGGGTCGTACTCGAGCACTCCGTCGGGCAGGTTGTCGATCAGCGCCCGGGCGCGGTCGCGTTCGTTGACGATGGTCACGCGCAGTTGACGCTGCTCCCGGGTGTCGCGCACGGCGGCGATGACCAGCTTGTCGCCGTCGAAGTCGAGCGGGCTGAGGCTGATCTCGACCGGGATCCGCCACCCGTCGCGGTGCCGGGCATCGAGGTCCAACCCCGACCCCATCGGTCGGGTGTGCGGGTCGTCGGTGAAGCGCCGGCGGAGCTCGCCGTGGACGGCTGCGGTCTCGGTCGGCACGAGGCACTCCACGTGTTGCCCGATCAACTCGGTGGGTGACCAGCCCAGCAGGTCCTCGACCCGGGAGTTGGCGTAGACGATGGTGCCGTCGCCGGCGACGAGCAACGTGGCGTCGGGCATTCCCTCGACGACGGCATCGGCCAGTGAGCGCCGATGCGATCCGGGGGCGGTCCTGTCGACGCTCCTCCCGTTGCTCGGACGCTCCGCCACGAGGGCGAGCGTACACGTGGCACCACGTGGTGTGACTAACTCCCCTGGTACACCGCGTGGGGTGGCCGGACGATGCGAAGGTGGAATCACCCTCGGCCTCCGCTCCCGCGTCGCCTCGTCCGCCGGGTCTGGCGCGACGGCCGATCGTGACGCTCACCCTCAGCCCGGCACTCGATCTCTGTTCCACGGTCGAGACCATCGAGCCATGGCGCAAGCTGCGCTGTGAACCGGTTCAGGTCTACCCGGGTGGTGGCGGGATCAATGTGGCCCGGGTGATCCGTCAACTCGATGGCGAACCCGTCGCCGTCGTCGCCCTCGGAGGGCACTTCGGCTCGCAGTTCGCCGATTCTGTCCGGGCCCAGGGGCTCGACCTGCGCCGGGTCGGCGTCAGATCGGCCACTCGCCAGAACTACCTCGTGACCGAGCGCTCCTCGGGCCGCCAGTTCCGTTTCGTGCACCCCGCGGGCCGCCTGACCCGGGGCGAATGGCTGCGCTGCCTCGAGGCGACGATCGACGCCGCGCGCCGTGGGGCCCCCGATGGTCGGGGGGCCGCCCTGGTGGTGGCCAGTAGCAGCCTGCCCGCCGGGGTGCCCGTCGACGCCTTCGCCGTCCTGGCGCACCGCCTCGCCGAACTCGGAGTGCCGCTGATCGTCGACACGTCGGGCCCGGCGTTGCTCGCCGCGATCGGGGCGCCGGTCCTGCTGGTCAAGCCGAGCGTCAACGAGTTGGGCGCGCTCGTCGGCGCCCGCTTGTCCGACGACGGCGAGATCGAGACGGCCGCCCGGCGCCTGCTCGCCGATGGAGCCGCCCAGGTGATGGTCGTCTCGATGGCCGGGCGGGGCGCGCTGGTCGTGCCCCGCGACGCCGGGGCGTTCGTCGTCGCCGCGCCCGCCGTGCAGGTGGCGAGCACCAGCGGCGCCGGCGACTCGATGGTCGCCGGCTTCGCCGTGGCACTGGCCGATGGCGCCCCACTCGCCGAGGCGGCCCGGCTCGGGGTCGCCGCCGGCACCGCCTCGGTGCTCGTACCGGGCACGGCGCTCTGCCGGCGCACCGACGTCGACCGCCTGCTCCCGATGGTCACCTCGATGCCCACCACATCGAGGCCGTGACGACGGCCACCGCGGGGGCGATCAGCAGGGCGAATCGCCTGGCGAAGCCGAGTCCGCCGCCGACGGTCGCCATGACCAACTTCGTCACGGTGTTGGCGGCAAGGGCGAACCCGACCGCCTGCACCGCAGTTCGGGCGCCCACGATGCCGTCGGCATGGAGCGTCGCCGCGCTCAGCGCTGCGGCATGCGTGTCGGCGAGACCGGCGGCGGCGGTGGCGGCGACGATCGCCTGGCGCCCGACGCGTCGGGCGAGGATGGTCGACGCGGCGAGGGTGACGGTGAGCACCGCGGCGGCAGCGGCCGACGAGCCCCAGGCCAGCGGGCGCCCGGCGGGTGACGGCATCGGCGGATGATCGACCGGGCCGGCGGCCCGGACCACAACGAGTGCCGTGACGGCGAGCGTGACCGCGCCCGCGGCCATCGGCGGAACCAACCGCCGCCCCAGGTCGCCGGAGGTGATCGACACCATCACGGCCAGTTGCACGCAGGTCGCCACGCTGGCCAACAGCGCACCACCCAGCGCCGGATCGCGCACGGACGGATCCCGGCGGGCGAGGCGGGCCAGTGACGCCGTGGTCGCCGCACCGGAGATGAAGCCGCCCGCGGCGCCGGAGATCAGCATGCCGCGGCGGCGGCCGACGGCACGGGTGGCGATGTGGCCAAGCCAACCGATCCCGGTGAGGATGAGCAGGAGCCGCCAGATGCGCTCGGGGGCGATGGCCTCGTCCGGTCCGAACCGGCCCTCGGGCATCAGCGGGAGCACGACGAATGCCAGGGCGAACCAGCGGATGGCGTCCTCGACCTCGTCGGCCGTCACGACCTCGCGCAGCAGCGAGCGCATCCGCGACTTGCTCTCCAGCAGCACGGCCAGCCCGGCGGCGAGGCCGGCCGCGAGACGGGCGTCCTCGATGCACAGCGCTCCGAGGAGGAACGCCGCGAGCCCCGTGAACTCCGTCGTCTGACCGAGCTGCTCGGGGTCCGACCGCCAGTAGCCGACCGCCAGCAGAAGCGTGACGGCGATCGCCCCGCCGGCGACGACGACAGGATCGAGTCGGGCGCCAACCGCGCCGGAGATGGCGACGATGGCGAGCGTGCGCGTCCCGGCCGGGACCGGTTGACGGTGCTCGTTCCATTCGTGGTGCTCGCGTTCGAAGCCGAGCACCAGGCCGATGGCCGCCGCAACGGCATACGGGGTGACCCCCGTCGTCGACGGGGACACGTTCACCTGCGCAGGTCGAGGGTCAGGCGCTCGCCGTGCCGGGGTACGGCAGCGGTCCAGTCGAGCTCGCGGCCGATCCGGCGCTGGAGGCACAGCGATGCCTCGGGCTCCCCGTGGACGACGAACACACCGGCCGGCTCCCGCTCGGCGGTGCGCAGCCACTCGAGCAGGTCGTCGGCATCGGCGTGCACCGAGAAGCCGCCGAGATCGCAGATCTCGGCACGCACGCGCACGTAGTGACCGTGGATCTTCACCGCGTCGGCGCCGTCGACGAGCTGGCGGCCCCGGCTACCGACCGCCTGGAAGCCGACGAGGACCACGCTGTGGCGCGGGTCGGGCAGGCAGCGGTCGAGGTGGTGGAGGACCCGTCCGCCGCTGGCCATCCCGCTGCCGGCGATGATGATCGACGGCGAGGTGAGCCCGCTGATCCGCTTCGACGACTCGGTGTCGCGGATCGCCTCGAGTCGGGGGATGTCGAACACCTGCGCATCGGCGCGGATCCCGCCGCGCAGGTCGGATGCCCCCTCCTTGATCGCCGACCGGTAGATGGCCAGCGCGTCGAGGGCCATCGGACTGTCGACGTAGACCGGCACGTCGGGGAGGCGGCCCGCGGCGGAGAGCCGGCGGAGGTGGAACAGGATCACCTCGGTGCGGTCGACGGCGAACGCCGGGACGATCACCGTCCCGTTGCGGTCGACGGTGCGCGCGATCACGGCGGCGAACTCCTCGACCGGGTCCTCCTCGGTGTGGCTCCGGTCGCCGTAGGTGGACTCCACCACGACCCAGTCGGCGACGCCGACCGGATCGGGCGGTTCGAGCAGCGGGTGGTTCGCCCGGCCGAGATCGCCGCTGAACACGATCTCGATGGCGCCGTCCAGGGTGAGGTGGGCGCTGGCCGACCCGAGGATGTGCCCGGCCTGTTCGAAGCGCAGGTTCACGTCGTCGGCAATCGTCACGGATTCGGAGAAGGGGGTGGAGACCAGCAGGTCGAGGGCATCCCAGGCGTCCGACTCGGTGTAGAGCGGCAGCGCCGGATCATGGCGGGAGTGCCCGTACTCGTTGGCGTGGCCGGCCTCCTCCTCGAGCAGCCGGGCGCTGTCGGGCAGCACGACGGCCATCAGCCGCCCGGTGTCGTGGGTGACGTGGACGGGGCCGCGGAACCCTGCCCTGGCCAGGCGGGGCAGGTAGCCGCAGTGGTCGAGGTGGGCGTGGGTGACCACCACTGCGTCGAGCTTCGACGGATCGATGGCGAAGGGCTCCCAGTTGCGCTGCCGCAGTTCCCGCGTCCCCTGGAACAGCCCACAGTCGACGAGGACCCGGCGACTGCCCGAGGCGAGCAGGAATCGGCTGCCGGTGACGGTGCCCGCGCCCCCGAGCGCGGTGAGCGACCAGCCCGTCACTCGCATGGCACGAGCAGCACCGGGCACGAGCTGCGCCCGGCGACCCGCTGGCCGACGCTGCCGAGCAGGGCGCCGCTCCATGCTCCGTGGGTGTGGGTGCCGAGCACGATGAGGTCGCACTTCTCGGACCGGGCGAGATCGGCGAGCGCCTTGGCGGGCGACTCCGTCCCGACCCTCGCCTCGATGGTGGACACGACGTTGCCTCCGCACGTCTGGATGACGTCGCGGGCATCGGCGAGGATCTTGTCGACCTCGCCGTGGCCCTCGGAGAGGAAGCCGAAACGGGGTGGATGGACCTCGGTGACGTGGGCCAGCACCACCTCGGCTCCCCCCTCGGCGGAGAGGCGACCGACCATCTCCCACAGTGGCGTACGACTGGCATCGACGTGATCGATGCCAACGAGAACTCGCTCGAACATCAGCCCTCCTGCGGAGCCATCGACCCGACTTCCGGGTGGCGTTCGGAGTGCTCCGACCGACGCAGACCAGCGTCGGCCGGTCGGCGGGTGGCGATCAGGGCCCCGAGGCCCGATCGGGAGAGTCTTTCGTCCTCGTCGCCTCAGGTGCCCGTGTCACTGCGATGCCGGCGATCGTCGGCCAGGCGTGTGGCGAAGACGGCAGCCTCGGTGCGCCGCTCCATACCGAGCTTCATCAACAGGTTCGACACGTAGTTCTTCACGGTCTTCTCGGCGAGGTGCATCTCGTTGGCGATCTGCCGATTGGTGAACCCCTCGGCGATCAGGGCGAGGATGCGGCGCTCCTGATCGGTGAGGCGGCTCAGCCGCTCGTCCTCCTGTGGCGGGTTGCGCAGCCGTGACAGCACCCGCCCGGTGACGGCGGGATCGAGCAGCGAGGTTCCCGCGGCGACCTGGCGGATGGCGGCGACGAGGTCGCTCCCGCGGATCTGCTTGAGGATGTAGCCGGCGGCCCCGGCCATGATCGCGTCGAACAGGGCGTCATCGTCGGAGTACGACGTGAGCATCAGGCAGGCGATCTCCTGGTGGGCGCTGCGGATCTCCCGACAGACCTCGACACCGTTGCCGTCGGGCAGGCGAACGTCGAGCACGGCCACCTGGGGGCGGAGCGCCGGAATGCGCCGGAGCGCCTCCTCGGCAGTGGAGGCCTCCCCGACGACCTGGATGTCGCCGCCGGCCTCGATCAGATCGCGGACTCCGCGGCGCACGACCTCGTGGTCGTCGAGCAGGAAGACCGTGATGGGATCGGTCGGGCTGCGGTCATTGGCGGTCATCATCTCCATGATCGCATCACCACACCACATCCACGGTGATGCCACCAGGGACCAAAGACCCGAACGGGCGGCATGCGGAACCGGATCGGCTCCCACCCTCCTCGTCACATGATCGGTTGGAACGGTCGCGCTCGGTAGGGTCGAAGGTCGGTCGGGGAACCGGGACTCCGGGGTGCGCCGTCCTTCCCAGGTACCTACCTCGGTCCCTGGATCGGATCGTCCAACCGGCGGATGATCATCGGGTGGATGAGGTTTCCTACGACCAGGTGACCATCGTGGAGGAGCTCCCGCCCGAAGAGTGCCTCCGCCTGCTCGCCACCCGGACGATCGGCCGTGTCGGCTTCGTCCATGACGGGCATCCGATGGTCCTGCCCGTCCAGTACGTGTTCCTCGACGGTGCCGTCCTGGTCCGGACCGCGTACGGCAGTGCCTTCGACCGCGCCGTGCGCGGGGTCGAAGTGGCCTTCGAGATCGACGCCGTCGACCCCGGGTATCACGCCGGCTGGAGCGTGATGGCACGCGGGATGGCCGAGGGCCTCGACGACGGGACGGGGGCCCGCCTGCCCCCCGATACGACGTCACGTCCGTGGGGTCTCGGTACCCGCCCGGGATGGGTGAGGATCGCGATCAGCGAGGTGAGCGGGCGTCGGATCATCCAGGAACGTTCCGTCGACTGGCGCAGTCGGCCGAAGGGCTGATCGGACGACGCCGCGCCGTGCGAGGCACCGGGGAATCGACGCTCGTTGCCGCCCACCCGGGACCTTCGACCCTGCCAACCGGTGACCCCGCCGGGCAGACTTCGTCGTATGCGACATCAGCTGTTCGTGGACGATCTGACCGAGGACGTGTGCATGACCCTCCTCGGCTCTCATCACGTCGGGCGCCTCGCCTTCGTCGGCGATGACGGCTTCCCGGTCGTGATCCCGGTCAACTACGTGGTCGACGGGGCCGACATCGTGTTGCGCACCGATCGTGGAGCGATCTACGAGCAGGCCCCCCTCCACCGGGTGGCCTTCGAGGTCGACGCCTTCGACGAGGCGGAGCGAACGGGATGGAGCCTGCTGGCCCGGGGATCGGCACGGAGGATCGAGGACCACCCGGCCGAACCCGACGACCACGAGATGCCCCAGACCTGGGCCCCCGGTGACAAGCCCCACGTCATCGGCATCCGCATCGAGCGGATCAGCGGCCGTCAGATCGTGCGCACGACCTCCCAGGACGAGTAGCGGGCCCCGCCGGCCGGGGATCAGGCGTCCTCGACGATCACCGCCGTGACCATTCCGAACATGCCCCTCGTCCCCTCGGCGTGGTTGAGGATGTGGCAGTGCCACGCCCACACACCGGGGTCCTTGGCCAGGTAGATGACGGTGTAGCGCTCACCGGGAGCGACGCTGACGGTGTCGCTGGGCACGGGGGTGAGCAGCGGGACCCCGTCCTTGGCGATCACCCAACCCGACGGCTGGTGCATGTGCATCGGGTGGATCATCAGGCCTTCGTTGTAGTAGTGGACGAGCATCGTCTCGCCGACCTTCATCTTGTACGGCGCCGTTCCCGGGAAGCTCTTGCCGTTGAGCGACAGCCCGATCGTGCCCGAGTCGTTGAGCACCATCGTCACCTGCTGGTCGACCTTGGTGATCCCCTGGTCGGCGAGCACGTCGGGAAGCGGCATCTCGCCGATGAGGAACGCCCCGGCCAGTCCGTTGGGCACCTGCACCTGGGCGTCGTGGTGGGAGTGGTACATCCCGACGGCCGGCTCGAGCGCTTCGAACTCGTAGGTGAACGAGTCACCCGGCTTGATCGGGTCCTGGGTGTAGGGCGGGACGCCGTCGAAGCTGTTCGGCACGCGCACGCCGTGCATGTGGAGGACCGTCGACTCCGGCAGATCGTTGTGCAGGATGATGCGCACCTTGTCGCCGACGGCGACCCGGATCTCCGGCCCGGGGACGGTGCCGTTGTAGGTCCACGCCTTGACGACCTTGCCCGGCTCGACCTCCCAGTCGACGATCGAGGCAGTGAGTTCGAACTCCTTGGTCCCGTCGGCGAGCACCTTCGGTTCGAGCAACTGGCCGCCGACGCCCTTGGTCTCGGCCGGGAACTTGTTGGCCACCTCGATCATGATCCTGTCCATCTCCTCGGCGGTCATCACCTCCGGCGTGGCCGCGGCCCCCGTCGAGCCTGTCCCGCCGACGTGGACCATGCCGCGCATGCCCGAGTCGGCGTGCCCGGCGATCGTGCACAGCATCTCGTACATCCCGGCGTCGGACGGCTTGACGACGACGGCGGTGCTCGATCCGGGCGTCAGCTCGGCCGTCGTCACGCCGAGCTGCGGGATCGAGAAGTTGTGAGTCATCGTTCCTGCGTTCGAGATCGTCAGCCGGGCACCACCCTCGGGGATGTCGAGTTGCGCCGGGGTGATGGCGAACTCGCTGAGTGTGACGGTGAGCTCGGGGACCGACGTCGCGGCCTCCGATTTCGAGTCGCGATTCCCGAGGAACAGCACCGCGCTGAAGGCGACGACCAGGGCCGCCGCAGCGAGGATGAATGCCCCGAGGGAGAGGAAGGATTTCTCGTCTGTGTTCATTCGCCCGATGGTGGCAGCCGGAGGACTTGCGAGCGAGTGGCCTTGATCCTCCGGCGGATGGGACTTTGGTCCCAAACGTTGACTGCCATGCTCGCGGAATCTCGCAGGTCAACTGCTCGGTTCGTACGAGGCGGGTACGACGGCGACCGGGCAGACGGCGTCGTCGACGACGTGGTCGATGACCCGGCCGAACATCAGGTCGGCCACCTCGGTCACGTCGTGATGGCCGACGACCAGCAGCGTCCCCGGCCGGGCCTGTTCGAGCAGTGCCTGGCGTGGCGTCGCCCAGACGGCGATCTGCTCCACCGTGAGGTCCGGCGCCTCGCCGAGCACCTCGACCACCAGTTCTGCCAGCGCCGTACGGGCGGCGTTGTCCATCGCGTCGGCCGGAGCGACGCCATGGACGACGAACGGCAGGTAGGCGACAGCCGGGTAGTGCCAGGCCATCACGACGGTGAGCGGCGCGCCGTGCATCCGCGCCTGGGCGGCGGCGAACTGCAACGCCCGACGCGACGCCGGCGAGCCATCGACACCCACAACGACCTTGTTGAACATGGATCGAGCGTGGAGCAGCCGCCGGCTCGGGTGCCCGGGCCGAAGGTCCCCGGCCCGACAGCCCTCGGGCCCTTCCTCGATCGAGGGGACCACCCGCACGCTGGGGAAGTGACCACGTCCTCGACGCCCCGACGCCTGATCGTGCCCGTTGCCGGAGCCGGTGAGCGGGCCAATGCCGTGGCGATCGCCGAGGACATCGCTCGTCGCCTCGGCGTCGGCGTCGAGGTGGTCACGATCGTCGATCCGGACGTCGAGGCCGCCGCCGACGGGCGCGTCGAGACCCGCCACGACGGCGTGGCGGTGACGACCGTGACGATCCGCGCCGAATCCGTCGAGGACTCGTTGATCGAGCTCGCCCGGCGGCCCGGGGTGCTGATGTGCGTGGCCTCGTCCGGGCGGACGGCCGTGGTCGAATCGCTGACCGGGAGCGTGAGTGCTTCGATCCTCCAGCAGACCATCTCGCCGATGCTCGTGGTCGGGCCGGAGTGCGAGCCGTCGTTTCGCGGGACGATCCTGGCCATCGCCGTCGACGGCACGCCCGATGGGGAGATGATCGTCGAACCGGCGCTCGACCTGGCCGCCGCGCTGGGACTCTCTCCGATGCTCTACCAGGTGCTTCCCGAAGGTGTGCAGGCGTTCGTCGGCGATGCCGGCGAGTCGACCTACGTCGCCCGGCTGGCCGAACAGTCGGCCCGCCCCGGCGTCGTGGTCCAATACGAGGTGCTCCACGACCGCACGGCGGGCCGCGGGCTGAGCCGGCTCACCGTCGATGACGAGGTCGCCATGGTGGCGATGTCGTCGCATGGACACGCCCCCCGTGAACGTCTGTTCCTGCCGTCGACGGCCCATCAACTGATCCGCCACGCCCGGTGTCCGGTGCTGCTCGGTCCGCGCACGGCGCCGATCGTGCCGTTCGATCACGGCGATCGCCGACGGGTCGTCGTCGGGGTCGACGGTTCGGTCGCCGACCAGGGTGCATTGGCCGTCGCCGTCGATCAGGCCGAGCATCGCGACGCCGTCGTCGAGGTCGTTCACGCCTGGTCCCGCTCGTGGTACTTCGTCGAGGGCGGCATGACGATCGAGGGGGACACGGAGGCCGACCGCAAGGCGGCTCGGGCCATTCTCGACGCGGCCGTGGGTCGGGTTCGGGAACTGTCGCCGTCCGTCGGCGTGTTCGACTGGCTCGTCGAGCGGTTGCCTGCCGATGCTTTGCTCGAGGCGGCGATCGGCGCCGACCTCGTCGTCCTCGGCGAGCACCGCTACAACCTGCTCGAGCGGGTCACGCTCGGTTCGACGACCCACGCCGTCGTCCACCGGGCACCGGTGCCCGTGATCGTCGTGCCGGAGTGGGTGCGACTCGGTGTGTCGCCCGAGCCGGCGGGCAGTGTCGGCGGCCGGTGATCGAGCCGGTCGGAGAGGTGGATTCGATGGACGTGCAGAAGATCTCCGATCGCCTCGGGGCGGACGAGCAGCGGCTGCGGCGCGAACGCGGGGCGCTGATCGCCGAACTCGGGAACGAGGATCCGCGGACCGATGAGCTCCCCGGTGTCCCCGCCGAGGACGGCGACGACGGCTCGCTGGTCGTCGAGCGTGAACGCGACGCCGGGCTCATCGACGAGTTCGACACGGCGCTCGCCGAGATCGGCGTCGCCCGTGACCGGCTCGACGCCGGAACCTACGGGCTCTGCGAGGCCTGCGGCGTGACGATCGCCGAGGAGCGACTCGAGGTGCTCCCGGCCACCCGTTTCTGCATCGAGCACGCCTCCCGGCGCGGGCACGGCCCGGCCCACGGTTCTTCACGACGCAGCTGATCCGCCGTTTCGCGTTCCACCGGGTCGGTGGCCCTGGCGAGCGACGGTGTCAGAAGGCGTTGCCGGTCAGCCGGCCGATGGCCAGCGAGATCAGCAGCGCCAGTGCGCCCCCGATCAGCACGCGGGTGGCCGCCCTCCTCAGCGGTGCCCCTCCGATCCGGGCGCCCACCGCTCCCAGGATCACGAGGCCGAGCAGCGTGACCCCGATGGTGATCGGCACGCGCAGCGACGCCGTCGTCACCAGCACGACGATGATCGGAGCCAGCGCGCCGACGATGAAGCTGATCGCCGACACGAGCGACGCCTGGATCGGGTTGGCCAGGGCACCGGGATCGATCCCCAACTCGTCGCGGGCGTGGATGGCCAGGCGGTCGAGCCGGGACAGCTCGTCGGCGACGAGTTCGGACAGCTCGGCGCTCAACCCGCGCTCACGGTAGATGCGGGCCAGTTCGGCACGCTCGGCGTCGGGTGAGGCGTCGAGCTCACGCTGTTCGCGCTCGAGGTCGGCCCGTTCGGTGTCGCGCTGCGAGCTGACCGAGACGAACTCGCCGGCGGCCATCGAGAGGGCCCCGGCCGTGAGGCCGGCGACTCCGGCGACGAGGATGGCCGACCGGCTGCTGTGTGCGGCGGCGACCCCGACCATCAGGCTGGCCGTCGAGATCAGCCCGTCGTTGGCCCCGAGCACGGCGGCCCGCAGCCAGGCCGCCCGCCCGCCCAGGTGGCGTTCGGCGGCGAGGTGGTCGGGCTGGGTCCGCGTCATCGTGATCCAGCCTGCCACGGCGGCGGGTGGTCGGCGTGACCCGTCGGACGAGCCGCCCGACGACCCTTCCCGCCGCCCGGCCGTGGCGATACGACCGAATGGGTCGGTCGGGACTTCCGACCCTGGGCGACGTGGCCCCTGGCGGTCCATCATTCGTTCATCGAGCGAGGAATGGAGCACCGATGAAGGTCAGGGAGTATCTGCAACGTTCCCCGGTGGTCGTCGATCCGGGGCAGACCATCCAGAGCGCAGCCGAGACGATGGCCCGCGAAGGGGTGGGGACCGTGCTCGTCGCCGACCAGGGTCGGCTCGTCGGCATCGCCACCGACCGCGACCTGGTCGTGCGGGCGATCGCCACGCACACTCCGCTGGATTGCCGCATCGATTCGGTGATGAGCATGGACGTCTTCACGGTCCAGGCCGATACCGACGTGCGCGATGTGGTCCGCGCCCTGAGCCAGCACGCGGTGCGCCGTCTTCCCGTGCTCGACGGCGACGAGATCGTCGGCATGGTGAGCGTCGACGAGTTGATCGTCGTGCTGGCTGCCGAGTTCGGTGAGGCCGTCAAGGGCGTGACCGCCCAGCTGATGTTCCCCCACGCCACCGATCCGGCCCCGATGCCGGTCAAGGTTGGTTGATCCGATGCACGTCAGCGACATGGCGATGTGGGAGTGCCATCAGTTCCTCGGTCGCCACACGATCGGACGGGTCTGCGTCCTCAGCGGCGAGTACCCCGTGGCCCTGCCGGTGAACTACCGGTTCGTGACCCGCGAGACCATCGCCCCGTCGGTGCTGTTGCGCACCCGCCCGGGCAACCTGATCAGCCAGGCGCTCGGGCCAGCCTCGTTCGAGGTGGACGAGATCGACATCGACAACCGTCGGGCGACGAGCGTCATCGTCCGCGGCCGGTTGTGCAAGGCTGCGCGTTGGACGGGTCTGCCCGATCCGTATCCATGGCTGACCGACGAACGCGACGAATGGTTGGCGATCGAGGCCGAGGAGATCTCCGGGCGGCGATTCGTCGGCCGGAGCGATTCCAGCGCCGACGCTGCGTTCGACCTCGACTGGGAAATCTCTGCGATGACGGCTTGACCGTGGAGGAGCTGACATGACGGAAACACGTGCACTCGTCGTCGGTGTCGACGGATCGGCGAGCAGTACCGCAGCGCTCGACTGGGCGGCCGGAGAGGCCGAACGTCGCCATCTCCCGCTGCGGGTCGTCCACGCCTTCACGATTCCCGTGTACGGCGGCGACGGTGGCGTCGAGGTGCTCTACTCCTCGGCCGACATCGACGCGGCCCGTGCCCATCACGAGAGCCTGGTGGCCGAGCAGGTCGAGCCGGCCCGCGCCGGCCATCCCGGGCTCGCCGTCGAGACGCGGGTGCACACCGGCCCGGCGACGGCCGTGCTCCTCGAGGAGGCGCAGACGGCCGACCTGGTCGTGCTCGGGTCACGGGGCGCGGGCTCGCTCGCCGCGCTGATGCTCGGTTCGGTTGCCCATGCCGTCTCGCACCGGTCGCCGTGTCCGGTGGTGCTGGTCTCCGGGAAGGCCGGCCACCCGGATGTGCGCCGGATCGTGGTGGGCACCGACGGCTCGTCGGCCTCGGCCGAGGCGGTGGACTGGGCGGCGCGTGAGGCCACGCTGTGGGATGCGGAGCTGACGGTCGTCCATGTATGGGACCATCCGTACGTCGGCGTGCGCACCGGGCCATCGGAGCCCGTCGAACTGATGGAGCTCGACGCCGCCAAGGTCCTCGCCTCCTCGGTCGAGATGTTGCGCAGCCGCGGTGGCGCCCTTCCCCGTCTGCACGCCGAACTGGTCGAGGGGTCGCCGTCGGCGAAGCTGATCGAACTCGCCGCCGACGCCGACCTCCTCGTGGTCGGCGCCCGGGGTCGGGGCGTGTTGCGGGCGGCGATCCTCGGATCGACGAGCAACCAGCTGATCCACCACGCACCCTGCCCGATCGCCGTCGTCCACAGCCGCTGATCCGTCCTGCCAGTGCCAGGCATGGCCAGGTCGGGCCTCGGTTCGGCCGCGACGGGCCCTCGTCGCTGAGCGAGTTCACTGCGTGTCGAGCGCCTCGACGCGTGTCGAGTCGATCAGTCGATCGATGGCGGCGACGGCCTCGGCGAGCCGGCGTGTGGTCTCGGTGGCGGTCTCGTTGATGGCGTGCGCCTCGATGCCTGCGCCGAGCGCGAACAGCTCCTGCACGACCACGTCGTGGGAGGCGATGAGGCGCTCGATGCGCGCGGCGGCGGCGCGCAGGTCGAGGCGTTCGATCGCCCGTTCGGCGGCGAGGCGGCGCGCTCCGGTCATGTCGCGCACGGTCGCCGCGACGAGACCGGTGTCCGGGAGTGGGGCGAGCTGCACGTCGACCGGGATGCGCCGTCCGTCGGCATGCAGGCCCTCGATGTCGAGGTCCGCCCGACCCATCGCCCGGGGGATCGGCGGTCCGGTGGTGGCCGAGCGCAGCCGGCGGTGACGGGAGCGGAGGTCGCCGGGGATGAGGATCTCGATCGGTCGGCCGACGAGCGCTGCCGGGTCGTGACCGAACAGCTCACCGAGGGGCCGGTTGGCGTAGCGGATCGTGCCGGAGGAATCGACCAGCAGCACCCCGTCGGAGATGTGGTCGAGGGTGGTGGCGAGCACGTCGACGCCGATCGGCGCCGGAACCGGCCGCGCCCTGCCCTTCCTCGCCCGTCGTCTCACGACCTCGGCCTGCGGCGGCGCTGTCATGTCGTGACCCCGTTCCACTCGGTTGCCGAGGGGCCCGCGTCTCCGCCCCGTTCGGCTACCGGAGAGTCTGGGCCGAGGTCGCCACGTCGGGGAAGGGACTTTGGTCCCTAGGTCGTCGTGACCGTCACCGGGGCTGCGCCCCGCTCCGCGGCCTCGGCGTTGTCGGAGAAGTTCCGCACCGTGGCGAGCAGTGAGGCGAAGTAGCGCGCGTCCTTGATCGCCCTCCATCCGATCCGGCGCCCGTTGTTGTTGATGATCGTGATCCCGAAGGCCCGCGAGAGCTTGCGGAAGCCGTCGGCGTCGGCCTCGAACCGGCCGTTGACCAGCAGGGTGTCGAATCCGAATCCTCGCCGGAAGATGAAGTCGAGGCTCGAGCTGTGCATCACGGCGTCGGGCTCGCCGCCCGACGGCCGCAGGCCCTTCCAGGCCGAGAACTCGAACACCTCTCCGGGGTAGTCGTACAGCCCGATCTTGACGGGCCGCAGGAACCCGCCGATCGGCGCGTAGCGCAGCCCCGCCAGGAACAGCCGGTTGTTGAACTGCTGCAGACCGCGGCAGAAGGCCGTGGCCGCGGCGATCAACTCGGCCCGCGGCACCGGGGTGCTCGTCCGGAAGGCGAGGTTGCCGAGGTCGAACGCGTCCCGCCAGGACTGGCAGGCCGCCGAGGAGTCGAACCCCGTGCCGGCCACCCAGGCGTCGCCGGGGTAGAGCACCATCGGCTTGGCCGGCGTCCGGTTGATCGCCGCGACGGCATCGTCGACCGAGTTGACCGCGTCGTTCATGTAGCGGTTCTCCTCGTGGGAGAAGTAGACGAAGCTGGCGAAGGGCACGACCCAGCGGGGGCGCAGGGCGGCGATCTGCCGGCGGACCTGGGCGAGCTTGTCGGCCGCGTAGTGACGCCGCAGTGCGGTCTGGTCGGGACCGCCTTTCCAGGCGGCGTAGCTGAACTGAGTGGCCAGCACGTCGATCGGGCCCACCCGGCCGGCCAGCGTCGCCAGTGCCCCGTCGTCGATGATCCGGCAGTCGTTGAGGTTCAACAGCGTCAGTCCCGGCGCCTTGACGAGCAGCCATGAGTCGTACTCCCAGACGAACCCGCAGGTCACCTGGAGGTCGGAGGTGAGCTGGTGTGTCGATCCGTCGGTCATCTCGATCGTCTTGAATCCCGCCGAACGGCAGAACTCCGCAACGCGGTGGTCGATGGAGTCCTGGAACAGCACGGTGGTGCGGGCCTTGACCCGCTCGTCGAGGCGCTTGAGCCATCCGGGGGCGAAGTGGTCGGGATGCTCGTGGGAGTACCAGATGAACACCGGTCGGGTGTCGTCGACCAGATCGGGGGTCCGGCTCGGAACGAGCAGATCCCAGCCGTCGTTGAACGCGCTTCCCTCGAGCCACGGATCGCTGACCAGTAGTGCCTGGGGCGTCTCGACGAGCAGCGAGGCGTGGTTCAACAGGCTCAGCACGGTCACGTTCGCGGTTCCTCCGTCATGTCGTCCGGGCCGGCGCTCTCGACCGCTTCACTCCCGCCGGGCCGCCGTCGGCATCCGTCGGCATCCGGCGACGTTCATGATAGGCAGACCGTCTTGACACGGTAATGAGCATTGCGGCCCAGCTTTTCTCGCGCGCTGCGAGCCTCGTTCACCACCTGTCGTGTGCGCTGTCGACCACGGCCCGGCGCTGGGGAGGGCCGTGTTCCGTCACACGTCCAGGCCGAGCGCCTCCGCCTCGCCGGCGAGGGCCATCCACGACTCCTCGGTGCCGGCGACCCGCTCCTCGGCGGCGGCCAGGGCCGCCCCGAGTTCGGCGAGCTTCACGTGGTCCGACGAGACGCCGCCGAGGCGGGCGATCAGCTCGTCGCGCCGGGCGGTGGCCTCGGCCATCTCCCGCTCGGCTTGACCGATCAGGCGACGCAGCGTGCTCGGACTGCGTGTGGCGGAACGGGTCGCCAGGGGGAGCGACCCGCTCGGTGTCGGCCCGGTCGCAGCGGCCCGCCCGGTACGGCCGGGCTGCGCCTCGAGCGGCCCGCCCTGCTTGGCCGCCGCCCGCTCGGCCAACCATCCGGCGACGCCGCCGCGCACCTCCCGGGCCCGGCCGGACGAGTCGAGGGCGACGATCTCGTCGACCGTTCGTTCCAGGAACGCCCGGTCGTGGCTGACGACGACCATCGCCCCGACCCAGTCCTCGAGGAAGTCCTCGATGGCCCGCAGCGTGTCGAGGTCGAGGTCGTTGGTCGGCTCGTCGAGCAGCAGCACGTTGGGTTGCTCGACGAGGGTGAGCAGCAGCTGCAGGCGACGGCGTTCGCCGCCCGACAGGGTGCCGATCGGGGCGAACTGGGCGTCGTCGTTGAACCAGAACCGCTCCATCAGTACGACCTGCTCGCGCGACGGTTCGGCCTGGTGCGGCCCGGCCACCGCCTCACGGACCCGCTGCGTCGGATCGAGATGGCGTCCCAGCTGGTCGTAGTAGCCGATGCGGACCGTGGCCCCCCGTTCGATGCCGCCCTGGGTCGGCGTGAGCCGACCGGCGATCAGGTCGAGCAGCGTCGACTTGCCGGCGCCGTTCGCTCCGACGATGCCGAGCCGGTCGCCGGGTTCGAGCAGATGGTCGATGTGGTGCAGGACGGGAGTGCCGTCGGGCCAGGAGAAGCCGACGTCGTGCAGCACCATGCCCTTCGACCCCAACCGGGAGGTGCCGAGTCCGAGGTCGAGCCTGCCCGCCCGGGCGGCCGGCGCAGCGCGGCCCTCGACGATCGCCGTTGCCGCGTCGATGCGGGCCTTGGGCTTGCGGCTGCGCGCCGGGGCACCCCGGCGCAGCCACGCCAGCTCACGGCGGGCCAGGTTCCTGCGGGTGGCCTCGGCATTGGCGGCCTGATCCTCGCGCTCGGCCCGGCCGGCCAGGTACGCGGCGTAGCCCGAGCCGGCGTGCCATCCCTCGGGAACGTGGAGGTACCCGGTGCCGCGATCGAGCTCGAGCACCCGGTTGGTGACCCGATCGAGGACGTGGCGGTCGTGGGTCACCAGCACGAGGCCGCCCGGGAAGTCGGCCAGCCGGTCCTCGAGGAAGGCGATCGCGTCGAGATCGAGGTGGTTGGTCGGCTCGTCGAGCACGAGCAGGTCATGGTCACCGGCCAGCAGCCGGGCCAGTGCCACTCGCTTGATCTGGCCACCCGACAGAGTGTCGGTGGCGGCGTCGACGAGGCTGCTCATCCCGAGACGGTCGAGCATCGCCTCGGCCTCCCATCCTCCGCCGAGCGCCTCGCGTACCCGTCCCGGCGGCAGCACCGGCGCCTGGGGCAGCCAGCCGATCCGAGCACCGCGGCCCCGGCGCACGACACCGCTCTCGGGCTGGGCGTCACCGACGAGCATGCGCATCAGCGTCGACTTCCCGCACCCGTTGATGCCGACGATGCCCAACCGGTCGCCGCTCGACACGGTGACGGACAGATCGGTGAACAGCGGGCGGTTGGGCCGGGACGCGCTGATCCGTTCGGCGTCGACGAGGATCATCGGTCAGACCGTTCGAGGCAGGGGGCGAGCGACGGCTTGGCGGACGGGCATCACGCTCTAGCCTGCCGGGCGTCGGCCCGAATCCCCCCGGCCGAGTTGCCGAATTCCACCCCCGAAGGCCGGAGGATCCGATGAGTGAGCGTGTCGCCTACGACGAGTTCGGGCTGTTTCACGAGAACGCCGCCGAGTACGGGATCGCCTACGACGGCCCGCCCACCGTTCGCCGGGAGTTCGTCGACGTCGGCCCGGGGCGCCGGCTCAGCGCCCTGGTCTGGGGGGTCGGCACGCCGGAGCTGGTGTTCATCCACGGAGGCGCCCAGAACGCCCACACCTGGGACACCGTGGCGCTCGCCCTCGCACGGCCGCTGGTCGCCATCGACCTGCCCGGCCACGGTCATTCGGACGGCCCCGGCGACCACCAGCAGGGTGCGCTGTCGCTCGAGGGCAACGCCGGCGACGTGGCGACGGTGATCGAAGCGCTCGCCCCGCAGGCGTCGGCCGTGATCGGCATGTCACTGGGCGGGCTGACGGCGATCGCCCTCGCCGGAGCCCGTCCGGAGCTGGTGCGTTCGCTGGTGCTCGTCGACATCACCCCGGGGGTGACCGGGCACAAGTCGCAGGCGATCACCAACTTCGTCAACGGCCCCAGGACGTTCCCGAGCTTCGCCGAGATCCTCGCCCGCACGATCGAGCACAACCCGACGAGGACGGAGGCCTCGCTGCGCCGCGGCATCCTGCACAACGCCGTGCAACTGCCCGACGGGTCGTGGCTCTGGCGGTATCGCCGCTTCGACGGGCCGAGTCCACTCGACGATCCGGCGGCGGGCGAGGCCGGCGCAGCGGGAGTCGAGGCGCCTCCCGGGTCCCGGTTCTCGTCGCTGTGGGACGTGCTCGGCCGCTTCGCCGGGCCGGTGATGCTGGTGCGGGGGATGGCGGCGCAGTCGGTCGTCGACGACGCCGACGAGGAACAGCTGCTCGAACGGCAACCGTCCGCCCGCGTCGAGCGCATCGCCGGGGCCGGCCACAGCGTGCAGGGCGACACCCCGGTCGAACTGGCCCGCCTGATCGACGACTTCACCCGGCGAGCGCCCCGGGTACCCTGACGGCCATGCGCGCAGCACGACTTCACGAGATCGGCGGACCGCTCCACCTCGACGAGACCGACGCCCCGGTGGCCGGCGAGGGCGAGGTCCTCGTCGAGATGGCCTACGCCTCGGTCAACCCCCTCGACGTGTGGATCACCCAGGGCAATGTCGGCTCCGCCGCCGCCAACCTGCCCTGGACACCGGGTACCGAGGGGACCGGTCACCTCGAGGGCCGGCCGGTGCACGTACGCGGTGGGGGAGTCGGTGTGCTGCGTCAGGGCCTGTATGCCGAGGTCGTCGCCGTCCCGGCCGCCGCGGTGACGGCGCTGGCGGACGACGCCCACCTGGCCGAGATCGCCGCCCTCGGCGTGGCCGGGGTGACCGCGTGGAACGCCGTCCACGTCCACGGGTTGGTCTCCGCAGCCGATCGCGTCGTCGTGCTCGGCGCCAGCGGCGGTGTCGGCTCGATCGCCGTGCAGCTGGCAAAGGCCACCGGCGCGGTCGTCTGGGGCCAGACATCGAACGCCTCCAAGGCCGGCGGCATCCTCGCCGATGGCGCGGACCACGTCGTGGTCGCCGACGACGCCGGGCTGGCGTCCGACTTGGCGGAGCTGTCGCCGACGGTGGTGCTCGATCCGTTGGGCGGCCGGTACACGGCGGCGATGATCGACGCGTTGTCGGTGGGTGGTCGGCTCGTCGTCTACGGCACCTCCGCCGGCGAGGTGGTCCAGCTGAACATGCGCACGATGTACCGCAAGGGCCTGACCATCTCGGGGTACACCGGCCTGCTCGAATCGGCCGAGACGGCGGCCGCCGTGATGCGTGGCATGCTCGACCGGCTTGCCGACGGCACGGTGCGGGTCGCCGTGGAGCTCGTGCCGTTGTCGGCCGCCGGCCAGGCCCACCGGCGCATCCTCGAGCGTGGCGTGGCGGGCAAGCTGGTGCTCGACGTCCGGCACTGAGCGTCGGGACGCCAGGTGGCGGCTCCGACCGGAGCCCGACCGCGGCTGTACGACGCGGTGTGACATCTCGACACCAAACCCTCCTGAGAGGTCGGACGTGTACTCGGCGTCGTCTACTCACGGAGGAAGTACATGGAACGTCGGATGGTCTTGGCCGTTTCCGCGTCGACCGCACTGCTGTTGACCACCGGAGGGATCGCCGCCGCCAGTATCGGTGATCTGCCGGTCCTCGGTTTGGGTGCCCACCGGTCGCCCGCCGCCGGTGCGGTCCGGCCGGCGCCGATCGTGGTCACCGAGGTGATCACGATGGACGATGTCGTCGTGGTGCCCGGGGACGTGCCCGCGGTCACGACCGGCGCGTCGGCACCCTCGACGATCGCCGACCCGATGGCGCTGGTGGTCGCCGCTGCGGGCGGAACCGGGCCACGGTCGCCGGCGGTGGCGGTCAGGCCATCGGTGGCCCTCGCCCAGGCGACGCCGGCTCCGGCTGCACCGGCTGCACCGGCTGTACCGGCTGTACCGGCTGTACCGGCTGCACCGGCTGTACCGGCTGCTTCGGCGACACCGGCGGTCGGGGCGCAACCCGCCGGCACCGCCGGAGACCCGCCGGCACCGACCGTCGGCTCCAGCGCACCCGCTCGCCAGGTGAGCCCGGCGACGCCCGAACCGGGCGGCGAGGAGCATCACGAGGAGGAGGAAGAAGAGATCGCGGGGGCACCCGCCGGGTTCCCTGCCGGCTGCGGCAACCCCGTCGAGATGGACGGTTTCCGGGAATGCGAGGACTGAGCATGCCCGGCGAACGTCCAAGCCCCGATGACACCCCCGGGACCGGGCCGACGCGTCCGTCCCACCCCGATCCGATGCGGGAGGCCCGTCTCGAACGGCTCGCCTCGCGCCGGCCCCGCCCGCCGGCAGATCCCTCGGCGATGCCGTCCGGCGGAGCGACCATGCCCGGGTTTGCGGCGCCCGACCCCGCCGACGTCGTGCCGGCGGCGTTCGCCGTGCAAGTGGTGCCTTCGGCGACCCCCCGCCGTCGCCGGCGGAGGCATCACGCGGCCGCGGCGCGGGTGCTCGCCGCGGGGCTGTCCGGTTCGGGCTTCCTCGCCGCCGTTGCGGCCTTCGCCGCCGACGTGCCCGAAACCACGGCCGACGACGTTCCGGCACCGGCGCCTGGCACCACCATCGTCACCCGCACCGTGCACCGCACCGTCTACGTGGACGAGAACGGCGCACCGATCTCGCCGGTGACGACGTCGCCGCTGAGTGCGCCGGTGACCGACGTGCCGCCATCCACGGCGCCGGCCCTCACCGTCGCGCCGAGCCTTGCGGCCGGGATCGCGACGACGGTCGCCGGGTTGCCGATCCCGGCAGCGGCCGCCACGCCGCCGGCCGTCGCCGCCGGAACAGGGTCGGCCGCCTCCGCTCCGAAGGCGACCCAGCCAGCTCCGGCGCCGGGCCCTGCTCCGGCCGACCCCCCGCCCGATCCGGCTCCGGCGGCGCCGCCGCCGCCTGCTGCCGACCCGGTGACGGCCCCCCCGGCAGTGACCGACCCGCCCCCGCCGCCTCCACCCCCGGCTCCGGTGATCACCGACCCTCCGCCACCCCCACCCCCGCCGGCCACCGACCCGCCCCCGCCGCCGGCCTGCACGGGCACCACATGCTGACCCTGGCCCTCCCCGACGAACGTCGATGGCTCGTCGCCAACGTGGCGGTGATGGGCACGCGAGGTGAGATCCAGCTCGACGGTTCATCCGACCACGTGGGGCGGGCGACCCGCCGCCTGGCGGAGCTGGAGTCGGCGTGGAGCCGGTTCCGTCCCGACAGCGAACTCGAACGCCTCCACGCCCGCGCCGGTCGGTGGGTGTCGGTGAGCGACGACCTGTGCCGGATCCTCGACCTGGCCAAGTCGTCCCACGCGCAGACCGGCGGGTGGTTCGACCCGTCGATCCGCTCGTCACTGGAGCGTCTCGGCTACGACCGGACCTTCCGGGCGCTCCCCGCCGTCGGGCCCGGCGCGCGACGGACGGGCCGCGCTCCGGGTTTGGCCGGGCTGGATGTCGACGTGCCCGGCCGCCGTGCGCGCCTCGAGCCGGGTCTGGCGATCGACCTGGGTGGGATCGGCAAGGGCATGGCCGCCGACATCGTGGCCGCCGAGGCGGTGCGCGACGGCGCCCGGGCCGCCTGCATCGGCCTCGGCGGCGACATCGCCGTGGCCGGCGAGCCTCCGAGCGCGGCGGGCTGGGAGATCCCGGTCACCCACCCGCTCACCGGCGCCGTGCTCGCCCGGCACTCCCTGTGGTGCGGCGGGATGGCGATGAGCACCACCTTGCTGCGCCGCTGGCGGGCCGGCGGGGATGACCAGCACCACCTGATCGATCCGACGAGCGGGCTGCCGTCGCGCACCGGGATCGACGCCGTGGCAGTGGTCGCGGCGAGCGCCGCCCGCGCCGAGGTGCTGGCCAAGGCGGCCTTGATCGCCGGAGAAGACCACGGTCGGGAGATGCTGCTCGACGCCGGGGTGCGGGCGTGGATCGTGCGCGGTCGCCACGTGGAACGACTCCACGGGGAGGGATTCTGATGCTGGCGATCACCGGCAAGCTCACCTGGTTCGTGGCGCGATCGAGCGGCCTGATGGCCTGGGCCGTGCTGACCGCCAGCCTGCTGTGGGGGCTCGCCCTGTCGAGCCGCCTGATCCGCCGTCGGGGGGTGCCGGCGTGGCTCAACGATCTGCACAAGTTCCTCGGCACGCTCGCTGTGCTGTTCACCGCCGTCCACATGGCCGCGCTGTGGTTCGATCGCTTCGTGCCCTTCGGGGTGAGGGAGTCGTTCATCCCGATGGCATCGAAGTGGCGCCCGGGGGCCGTGGCGTGGGGGATCGTCTCGATGTACCTGCTCGTCGCCATCCAGGCGACCTCACGGCTGATGCGACGGATGCCCCGTCGGGTGTGGCACACGATCCACCTGTCGAGTTTCGTGCTCTTCGTCACCGCCACGGTGCACGGCTTCGCCGCCGGCGCGGATCGCTCGAACCGCCTCGTCCAGTGGCTGTCGCTGACCGGTGCGACGCTCGTCGTGGCGATGACGGTGGCCCGCGTGCTCCACCGCCCTCCGCGCGGCGGTGCACGGTCGCCGATCGTTGGCCAGGCGGTGGCCCGCCGGTCGGTCGGCGTGGGATGATGCCCGGGCGTGGATGCCCCGGACAGCGATCTCGGCGGGAGCGTCGGGCCCGGCTCGGCGCTGACGGCCGAGCTCCGTTGCATCGTCGGCAGTGAGCATGTACTCGTCGATCCGGCACTGACGGCGGGGTATTCGACGGACTGGACCGGGCGTTTCCGGGGCCGGGCCGCGGCCGTCGTGCGGCCCGGTTCGACCGGCGAGGTGGCCGCCGTCGTCGCTGCGTGCGCCGCGGCCGACCGGCCGATCGTCCCCCAGGGCGGGAACACGGGCCTCGTCGGCGGCGGGGTGCCGCTGCACGGCGAGGTCGTCGTCCACCTCGGCCGGCTCGACGCGCTCGAACCGGTCGACCGTGCGTCGTCGCAGGTCACCGTGGGCGCCGGCGTGACCCTGGCGAGGCTGCAGGAGCACGCCCGGCGATCGGGGCTGGCCTTCGGCGTCGACCTCGGGCCGCGCGACAGCTGCACGATCGGTGGGATGATCGCCACGAACGCCGGGGGGATCAACGTCCTGCGCTACGGGATGATGCGTCGACAACTCGTCGGCATCGAGGCCGTGCTCGGCGACGGCTCGGTCGTGTCGCACCTCTCGGGTCTGGCCAAGGACAACACGGGCTACGACCTCGCCGGCCTGCTCACCGGCAGCGAGGGCACGTTGGGCGTCGTCTGTCGCGCCCGGCTGCAGCTCGTGCCGGCGCTTCCCGAACGGGCGACGGCCCTGCTCGGTGTGGCTGACTTCGCCGCGGCGCTCGCCGTCGCGGTGACGCTGCGCGACCGGCTCGACCAGCTCGTCGCCGTCGAGGTGATGACCGCCGCAGGGGTCTCACTCGTCCACGACGCGGTGATCGGCGGGCAACCGGGCAACGCCGCGCTCGCCTCGCCGGTCGTGCTGCTCGTGGAACTGGCCGGTCGGGTCGATCCGCTCGACGAGTTGATCGCCGTGGTCGGCGAGTTGGAACTGGCCGCCGAGCCGGTGGTCGCCGCCACCCCCGAGCAGCGGAGGCGGCTGTGGTCGATTCGGGAGCTCCATGCCGAGGCGCTGGCCCGCACCGGGCGGCCGATCAAACTCGACATCTCGGTACCCTTGTCGGCGATGGCCGGGTTCGTCGAGGCCGTGCGCCGGACCATCCCGGCGACCGCCGGCCTGGTCGTGTTCGGCCACATCGTCGACGGCAACCTGCACGTGAACGTGACCGGGGTCGACCCCGCCGACATCGCCACGACGCGCCGGATCGAGGCGCTGGTGCTCACCGAGGTGGTCGTCGTCGGCGGGAGCGTGTCGGCCGAGCACGGCATCGGCGCGGCCAAGGCCGACTATCTCGCCTGGTGCCGAACGCCGGCGGAGCTCGCCGCCTTCAGGGCGATCAAGTCGGCCCTCGATCCTGCCTCGATCATGAATCCGTGGGTGCTCTGCCCGGTGCGGTGAGCAGGCGGCTCCGCTCCTGGGCGGCCGTCCGACTCGCCCGGGCACGGAAGTCGCGCACGGCCTGCTGCTCGGCCGTCGGCTCCGTGATCCCGTGCTCGCGCAGGTGACGCTCGAGCGCTCGCTCGACGATCACGGCGGCGCAGACGTGGCAGGTCACGTGGTAGGCGCACGACGCCGTCCACGCCCCGCCGATCAGCCCCTTGCGCCCGCAATCCGGGCAGTAGACCGTCATGCAGCTCGGTCGATCCGACGTTCTCGGCCAATCACGTGACGCGGCTGCCATGGTCTTGGCGGCCGGATCGAGAAACACATTCCTACCCATTGTCGGTTCATCCCCGGTTTCGCCCACGTCCAGGAATCCTCAAGGGGTCCGGACGTGGAGGTGTCGCAGTGTGGCTATCTGGCGTCTTGACGACGCAGCCGGGGCAAGATGACGCGAATTCCCCACGCTTTTCTGAGGATTCTCAGGAGAACGACCCGGAACCGACGACTCAGTGGGAGCCGAGCAGGTCGGGGGCGGTGGCCAGCCGGGCGCGATGAAGCCCCTCGGTCGTGGCTCCGCGGGCCGTGACGTCGTCGGGGAGGGTGCCGTGGCGGATCAGGCTCGCCGCGCAGCGGGCCAGGGCGGGGGCGGTCTGGATGCCGTAGCCGCCCTGGCCGGCCAGCCAGAAGAAGCCCTCGGCCCGGTCGTCGAACCCGGCGACGGGCACCCTGTCGCGCACGAAGCTGCGCAGACCGGCCCACGAGGAACGGACGTGTCGGGCGTCGATCGTCGTGGCGGCATTGATGACCTCGAGGGCACGGGCGATGTCCTGTTCGTCCGGGCGGGCGTCGCACGGTTCCGACGGCACCTCGTCGGCGGGTGAGCAGAGGAACTGCGGGCCCTCGGGCTTGATGTAGAACGTGCCGTCGAGGTCCCCGACGAGCGGCCACCCGGCGACATCGCCGGCGGTGGCCGGCGCCCCGAGCATGAAGACGGTGCGACGCAGCGGGTGGATCCCGATCGGTCTGACGCCGGCCCGTGAGGCGACCACGTCGGCCCACGCCCCGGCGGCGTTGACGACCAGCGGAGCGTGGAACGTACCGCCGGGCGTCTCGACCCTCCAGACCTCGCCGTCGCGCTGCAGCGTGATCGCCGGCGTGGTCAGGTGCACCTCGCCGCCCCTGGCCCGCAGTCCCCGGGTGAAGCCCTGGTGGATGGCGTGGACGTCCATGTCCATAGCGTCGGGCTCGATCATCGCCTGCTCGGTCCACCCGGGACGGAGCAAGGGGAACATCGCCTCGGCGTCGCCCGCGGCCACCAGCCGCACGCTGTCGACGAGCGGGGCGACCGAAGCGTGGTGCTCGACCACGGCCTGGCCACGACCCTCGGGGGCGATCCACAGCAGCGGCCTTGGCGTCATCAGCGGGCGGTCGAAACCGTCGGGCGGGTCGATCAGGAACGACCGGCTGGCAGTGGTCAGGGCCCGGATCACCGGTCCGCCGTAGCTCTCGAGGAACGCGGCCGCCGAGCGACCGGTCGTGTGCTGCGCCAATGCCGGTTCCATCTCGATCAGCCCGACCCTCCGGTCGGCCGCCAGCTCGTAGCCGAGCGAGACGCCGGCGATCCCGCCGCCGATCACCACCGCGTCGTAGTTCATCGATTCCCTCCCGGTGCGCGTCGAGGGCGTCATCATGCCTCGCCGCCCACCCGGTACGAACACGGACCGTCCGGAGGCGGTTGCCCAGCTTCTAGTGTGGTCCGCCGAGGGGGCGCAGTCATCGCCCCCGGCCCGCCGACGAGGAGCCCGAGCATGTACGACGAGATGATCCAGGTGTCGCCGAACGACGTCCACCAATCCGGTTGGGTGAAGACGGCGACGGCCGACGGCCAGCAGCAGTACCTGTTGACCGGTGTGCTCGTGCCCCGGCTGAAGGGCGGCGCCGGGGACTGGCGCCGCGTGACGCTGCGGGCGGCGATCCCGATCCCCGATCTCGCCGCGGGCCAGCAGTTCGTCGCCAGCCAGTGGGCGCCGTTCGTGGCGATCGCCGCCGTGGCCGAGGAGCTCGGCGATGCGGTGGCCGGCTGGGCCGTCGACGGTTGCGCGCTCGACGCCCCGAACACCCCCCAACCGGTGCTCACCCTCGATGTGCAGGCGGCGGTACGCGACGTCAGCGCGTTCCTCCTGCGGGTCAGCTACTCGATCACGGTGGTCGGTACCTACGCCTGACCGCTCAGGTGTCGCCGGCGGTCGCCGCCGCGGCCCAGTAGCCGACGAGCTTGGCGGCGGCGGTGAGGAAGAGCCGCGACGAGCCCGGATCCATCGCCGCGGCGTCGAGGCAGGCCAGCGTGTACTTGGCCAGGTGGGCGTCGTGATGGATCGCGGCGCGGGTGGCGAGCTCCGTGACCAGTTCGCCCGTGCGGGCGGCGTCGAGGTGCCACGCCGCGGCAACCGCCTCGTCGGGCCCGGTGGCCAACGCCTCGGCGAGGGCGAGCCGGCCTGGCTCGATCCGCCCGACACGGGGAGGCCGGGTCGCCAACGAGGCGCGGAACCCCATCACATGGGTGGCGGCGACGGCGAGGGCGCGGTGCGGCTGCGCACAGGCGCCGGCGACGCCGACAACGGCCTGGGCCATGGTCAAGGCATGGCTCCAGCCGTATGGGGCGTGGGTCGGGGGCTCGGCGAGCATGCACTGTGCGGCGACGCGCAGCACCGCCCGGCCGCGGGGCCCGACCGGGCCCGGTCCGCAGACCGGTCCGAGGAGGGCCCCGGCCAGCTCGGCCGTGTCGACGCGTGACATCGTCGGGTGGATGAAGTTGCTCGGCCCCTCGCCGAGCAGTGGAACGGCGGCCAGCGCGGTGGCCATCGCCTCGGCGTCGGTGCCGGGCGAGTTCGCCTGCGGGCCGCCGGCGCCGATGTCGGCGGCGTCGAACCAGCCCAACCGCCACGTGGGATGACGGCCGAGCTCGCGGGCGAGCGGGCGGATCAGCGCCACCGTCGCGCCGCCGCGGGGAGCGATCCGGGGGAGCAGCCAGAGGAAGATCGGGGCATGGCCGGCGGCGGCGAGGGAGGGGATCACCGCGTCGGCGAGCAACGCCGTCAGCTGGTCGGGCAGCAGCGTCGCGCCGATCCGCGCTGCGGTGGCATCGATGCCGTCGAGATCGCCGTCGGCCAGTGCGGCGATCAACGCGGCAGCGGCTTCGGGCGGCCCGTGGGTGGTGATGGTCGGCGGGTCGGCGACCGCCGGTCCGAAGGCTTCGACCTGGGTGGCAATGTCGGCGATGCGCCGCCGGGCCGCAGCGCGCGACGATGTGGCGACCAGCGGGAGGAGTGCCGTTCGGGCCAGCAGTTCCAACGGTGCGTGGAGCACGAACGAGTCGGCCGGGTCCTGGCGGGGGATCGAAACACGTCGCGCCGTCCGCTCGACCAGCACATGGTCGGAGTCATGCTCACCGGTGCCCGTTGCGCCACCGGCGCCATCGACCGATGCCGGGGTTCCGGGCGGGACAGCCGTCATCCCCGCATGGTATGCGTCCCATTGGCGACCGCTCGACCGAGGCCGAGGCCGCACCACACTCTCACGTTCAGTCGACGATGACGATCGCGTCGCCGATGCGGAGGATGTCGTAGGCGGCCTTCGCATCGGCTTCGAGCAGACCGATGCAGCCACCGGTGCCCTTGGCGCTGCGCAGCGTGGCCCGGCTCACCGTGTGGACGATCTGATCGCCGATGCAGCCGCCGCCGAACGACAACCCCCAGCGCAGCTTGCGACGGGGGGTGATCGGCTGCTTGTGGCGGATCTCGTAGGTGCCGGGAAGCGTCTTGGCGCAGTCGGCGAGGGTGCCGTAGCCGCCGACGGCGGGGGCGCTCAGTTCGATGCCACCCTTGCCGCCGATGATCGCCCGCCGTTCCGACAGATCCATGCACATCGCACGGCGGTAGTCCAGGATGACCGCTTCGCAGCTGCCCCGCGGAGGCTTGGCGGGTTCGGCCGGAGGGGGGACGCAGACGCGGTCGCCCGGGTGGATCTGCACGTCGGCCGTCGCTCGGTTGGCGGCGAGGATCGAGCGCAGCCTCACGCCGTTCGCCTCGGCGATCGACGACCACGATTCACCGGCGACCACGTCGTGGGTCGCCGCGCACCCGTCGCCCACCCATGGGCCGCCCACCGACGGGCCGCCGGCCGTCGGCTCGTCGGTGGGGGCCGGGGCATCGGTGGGCGATGGGGCGTCCGTCGCCGATGGAACGCCTGTGGGGGACGGACCGGCGGTCGGGGCCGGGGAGTCGGACGCCGTCGGCACGGCCGGGCGCGGGCTGTTCGAAGAGGTGGCCACCGGTATGCAGAGGTCCATCCCCGGATGGAGGTCGCTGTCGCGGGTCATGTCGTTGGCGGCGGCGAGCGGGCGGATGTAGATACCCGTGGCACGCGAGATCGACGACCAGGAGTCGCCACGCCGAACGACGTAGGTCGAGGCACACTCGACCGTTCCGGCGAGCGCGGCCGATGGCTGGACGACGACGCCGGTGAGGGCGCTCGCGGCGAGGCTGGCTCGCAGGAACAGTCGGAGATGTCGTCGCACTGGTCACCCGTTCGTCAGGAAAGGGCACCAGTATCCTCCACGCAATGTGTTTAGATCAACGCAGCAGGTGAACTATTCGCGTAAAGACATCGAATAGTTCCTGACAGAGGTTGACGGTCGCTGGGTGATCGCCCCCGTCACGCAGAGGACCGGGACGAACAGGATCGCCCATCGGAGTCCGACGCCATCGGCCAGCACACCGAGTGCCAGCGGTCCGATGGTCACTGCCGCGCCGTTGGCCAGGGCGGCGATCGCCCCGAGTGACACCGCATCGACGTGGCCGGCGCGCCGGTAGAGACGGTCGATGGTCAGCGGGTACAACGGGGCACCGCCGAAGGCTGCGATCGACAGGCCGGTGACCTTGGCGGCCAGCCCGGGCCCGAAGCACATCGCCGAGGCGCCGAGGCCGACGGCGACGAACGACAACGAGATGGTCGCCTCGCCGAGCACGCGCAGCGTGAAGGGCATGACCAGGCGCGAGAGGAAGATCATGATCCCGAACGTCGAGGCGAGCACGGGCGCCAGGCCGCTCGACGCCCCACCGATCTCCTTCAAGTAGGCGGTTGCCCACACGCCGATCGAGAACTCGGTGAGCAGCGCGTTGGCGAGGAACAGCGAGGGGATCATCACCCTGCGCCGGTCGAGCAGGTGGCGCAAGGTGAAGGCCCCATGACGGGCGGTCGGAGGAAGGGCGACCGGTCGGGCCACCTTGATCAACGCGGCGAGCACCGTCAGCGTGATCGCCAGGTAGACCGGCCGCCACGACCAACCCGCCGTCAGGGCGAGCCCGACGGCAAGGCTGAAGATCACTCCGGCGATCCCCGGGATCCCGTTGATCGCCGCGAACGCCTGCGCGCGCCGCGGGCCGTGATGGTCGTTGATCAGGCCCGGCATGATCATCACGAGCAGTGCGCCGCCGGCTCCGGACAGCGCCGTTCCGGCCAGCGTGACGGGCCACACCGGGCCGATGCAGAACAGCGTGACGCCCGCTGCCATCGCCGCGGCGGCGGCCGAGAGCGCCCTGCGCCGACCGAAGCGATCGACCAACCCGACGCCGCGGATGCCGACGACGATCAACCCGATGCCGAACGTCGAACCGTGGAGCGCCGTCACGAAGCCCGACAGCCCGAAGTCGCTGCGCAGCTCGCCGAGCACCACCCCCACGCTCAGGCCGGCGACGAGCAGGCAGTACGACAGGGCGGAGGCGGCGCTGAGACGGTCCCAACGGAACGGCGTCATCAGAGGTTGTTCGCCGGCCACCGTCGTCACCGGCACAGTTGTACCAACCATCACCCGGTGCCTGGCGTCAGGCTCGGCGCGGTGAGCCGCAAGTCACCTTCGTGCGACAGGATGGACGCATGGTGACGGAACGACGGCGCAGCGGGGACGGCTTCGTCCGGTGCAGCGACGGCCACGTGCGCTGGGGCGTGTTCGGCGCCGCCGGAGTGGTGTTCGTGACCGGCACGGGCGCCGCCGCCGCCGTGATGTTGCAGAAGCGTTCACCGTGGTCACACGAGGGGGGGACGTGGTCGTGTGCCGGTGGGGCGCTCGACGAGGGCGAGTCGGCCTACGAGGGGGCGTTGCGCGAGGCGTCGGAGGAGATCGGTGCCGTCCCGGCGCACCGTGTGCTCGGCGAGTGGATGTTCGCCCCGGCCACCGACTGGTCGTACACGACGATCGTCGTCGCCGTCGACGCGCGGGTTCGGCGCGTCGATGAACTTCGAGACCGATGCCGTCGAGTGGGTCCCCGTGCCCGCCGTCGAGGCGCGCCCGCTGCACGCCGGGTTCGCCGCGGCGTGGCCGGCGATCCGCCGGATCATCGAGGACCGCTGCCGCCCCGTGCGGCCGGGTGACTCCGCGGGGTGAGGCTGCGCCGGTGAGGCTGCCCGTCGTCGCCCGGTGGGGCCGCCGCCCGACGTCGCCCGCCGAGGCCTGCCCGGCGGCGCCACCCCAGCGATGCCGCGGCGGCCCGGTTCGCCGATACCGTCATCGCCCATGTTCCCGGGAATCACCGCGCGTCGTACCGCGCTCGTCGCCCTCGTCGTCCTTGCCGCTGCATGCGGATCGTCGAACGCCGCCGAATCGACGGCGACCTCCGCCGCTCCGGCGACCTCCGCCGCTCCGGCGACCTCCGGCGCTGTGGCAGCGCCGGGGCCCGCCAAGCCGGAGGTGGAGATCCCGGCGACGCTGCCGACGGAGCTGGTGATCACCGACCTGCAGCCGGGCACGGGCCACGCCGCCGAGGCGGGTGACAGCGTGATCGTCCACTACGTGGGCGTCCGTTCGGCCGACGGCACCGAGTTCGACAACAGCTACGACGGCGGCCAGCCGTTCCCGGTCGTGCTCGGCCAGGGCGGGGTCATCAAGGGCTGGGACCAGGGATTGATCGGCGCGCAGACGGGTGGGCGCCGCCAACTCGACATCCCGGCCGACCTCGCCTACGGCGACCAGCCGCAGGGCGACGTCATCCAGGCCGGCGATGCGCTGACCTTCGTCGTCGACATCGTCTCGGTCGTCCCCAAGGTCGATCCGGCCGACGCCCCCCAGGGTGACGTCGAGCCCGCCGTCGGCACGTCGGCCGTGGTCACCGAGGACATCCGGGCGGGTGGAGGAGAGGCGCTGGCCGAGGGCGACAACGCCGTCCTCCACCTGGTTGCCTACCGTGGTGACACCGGCGTGTCGATCAATTCGACATGGGAATCGGGCCAGACCCAGACCATCCCCGTCGACTCGACGCAGACCCTGCCCGGCCTCGTCGAGGGCCTGGTCGGGATGAAGGTCGGCGGGCGCCGCCAGATCATCATCCCGTTCCGCGACGCATTCGGGGATGCCGGTAACGACAGCCTCGGGCTGCCCGCGTCGACCGATCTGGTGCTGATCGTCGACCTGCTGGCCACCGCCTGACCGGCGGAGAACCGGCCACCACGACTCGGCTACCGTCCCCCTGGCCGAGCGCCGCAGCGTCCGCGTGCCCGGGAGTGGGAGTTGGAGTGGGAGTGGGATGGGCCAGAAGCTGACCGACGAGACCGTCGAACTGTTGCAGGCGATGATCCGCAACCGGTGCGTCAACGACGGGACCCCCGAGTCGGGGGGCGAAACGCGCAACGCCGATCTGCTCCGGGCGTTCCTGGGCGGCACCGGCCTCGACGTCGAGCAGTTCGAGCCGACACCCGGGCGGGCGTCGCTCGTCGCCCGCATCGAGGGCACGGACCCCGACGCACCAAGTCTCTGCCTGATGGGTCACACCGATGTCGTGCCGGTGAACGAGTCGGGCTGGAGCCGCGACCCGTTCGGCGGCGAACTGGTCGACGGTGAGGTCTGGGGCCGCGGCGCCGTCGACATGCTCAATCTCACCTCGTCGATGGCCGTCGCCTTCCGTCACCTGGCTCTCAGCGGATTCCGGCCGACCGGGGATCTGATCTACTTCGCCGTGGCCGACGAGGAGTCCGGCAGCGCTCACGGCATGCAGTGGATGGCCGACCATGCCGCCGAGGCGATCAGCGCCGACTACGTGCTGACCGAGAGCGGCGGTCAGCACTCCGGGCCGGGTGAAGCGTCGTTCGTCAACGTCAGTATCGGCGAGAAGGGGGTGGCGTGGCGCAGGCTGCGCGTCCGCGGGACACCGGGTCACGGCTCGACCCCCTTCCGCGCCGACAACGCCCTGATGACGGCCGCCGCCGTGATGCAGCGGATCAACGACTACCGGCCCGACCCCCGCTTCCACGAGTTGTGGACCACCCAGGTCGAGGGTCTGGGCCTGGCGCCCGAGGCGACGGCGGCGCTGCTCGATCCGAAGCGGATCGACGAGTTCCTCGACGACCTGCCGATGCCCGGTCTCGGCCCGTACCTCCACGCCTGCTCGCATACGACGTTCTCGTGCAACACGATCGGCACGGGTTCGCACCAGAAGCTGAAGACCAACGTGATCCCCGACTGCATCGACGTCGGCGTGGACATCCGCACTCTGCCGGGGGAGGGCCCCGACGAGGTCGACGCCCACCTGCGGGCCGCCCTCGGCGAGCTCTACGAGCGTGTCGAGGTCGAGGTGATCATGAACGACCAGGCGTCGATCAGCCGGATCGACAACCCGTTGTGGGACAGCGTCTGCCGGGCGATCAACCGCCCGTTCCCGGTGGCCCGCGCCCTGCCCGACCTCGTCGTCGGCTTCACCGACGCACGGATCTACCGCTCCATGGGGGCGATCGCCTATGGGGCCGGCCTGTTCAGCCCCGGCCTCGACGCGGCCGAGATGGGCCGGCGTTTCCACGGCAACGACGAGCGTGTCGATGTCGAGTCGCTACGCCTGACCACCCAGTTCTGGATCGACGTGACCCAGGATCTGCTCGGCTGAGTCGGGCGTCAGGCCGGTTCGGCGGCGTTCATGCGCCGTCGACGCCGTCGGCGTCGAAGGCGTCGATCAGTGCGAGCAGCGCATGCTCGACGACCTCGCCGAGCGCCGGGTGGATCCACACCTGGCCCGTCGCCATCTCGTCGACGGTCGAACCGAGGTGCATGCCCTGCACCAGCAGCTGGACGAGGATCGAGGCCTGGTAGCCGATGATGTGGGCGCCGAGCAGGCGTCGCGTCGAGCGGTCGCCGACCAGCTTGGCGAAGCCTCGGCTGTCCTCCAACGCCCATCCGTAGGCCGCCGAACCGTAGGGCTGGGTGATCACCGCGACATCGCCGGCCGCCGCCCGGGCCTCGGCCTCGGTCATCCCGACGGCTCCGATCTGGGGACTGCTGAACACCGCGTGGGGCGCCGGGCGGCGGTCGAACGGGCGTAGGTCGTCGGGGTGGAGGAGGTTGTGGCGCACCACTCTTGCCTCACCGTTGGCCATGTGTTTGAGCTGGTGGCGACCGTTGATGTCGCCGAGTGCCCACACGCCCGGACTCGTCGTCCGGCCGAACTCGTCGACGCGCACGTTGCCCCGCTCGTCGACCTCGATCCCGGCGGCGCTGGCGCGCAGCTCGTCGCCGTTGGCCATCCGCCCGGCGGCGACGAGCAGTTCGTCACCCTCGACGAGATGGTCGCCCGAATCGCATCTCAGGCGCATGGCGATTCCCTCGGCGGTCATGTAGACCCGTTCGATGTGCGAGCCCAGGTGGAGGTCGAACCGTTCGTGGGCGATCTCGGTGAAGCGCACCGATACGTCGCGATCCTCGGCACCGAGCAGCCGGTGGCCGCGGTTGACAATCGTCACCCGCGACCCGAGCGAGCGGAAGACATGGGCCAGCTCGGCGGCGATGAACCCCCCGCCGAGGATCACGAGATGTCGTGGCTGGTGGGCGATGCGCAGGATCGTGTCGCTGGTGTGGAACGCAACGGTGTCGAGGCCGGGCACGTCGGGGATGAACGAGCGGGCGCCGGCGGCCAGCACGATGCGGTCGGCGGTGATCGTGCTGCCGGCGACGCGCAGGGTCCGCTCGGCGACGAAGCGGGCCTCGGCCTCGTAGACGTCGACGTTGGACAGGCTGTGGCGATACGCCCGACCCGACTCGGCGATCGGGTCGATGCGGCCGAAGACGCGCTCGACGATGGCCGGCCAATCGGCGCCGTTGAAGCTGGCGTCGACCCCGTAGCGGCCGGCGGAGGCCGCGCTCTCGGCCACGTCAGCGGCGTAGATCAACATCTTCGAGGGGATGCAGCCCCGGTTGAGACACGTGCCGCCGAAGGTCGAGCGCTCGATCATCGCGATCCGCCACCCGTCCATCTCGGGGCCGATGATCGAGTTGCCCGAACCGGCGCCGATGATGATCAGGTCGTAGCGGTCCGCGGTCACCCGAGCAGCCTGCCAGATCGCCGCCGGCCGGCCGGGACCGCCGACGACCCCCGGGGTCCCGACTTCCCCCGTTCGACGGGCTAGAAACTCGGGGTGACCTCGACCACATCCTCCCCGGACATCCGCCACGTCGCCGTCGAGTTGCGCAGCGACAACTCGGCCGGAGCGGCGCCAGAACTGCTCGATGCGATCGTCGCCGCCAACGTGGGATCCGCGCTGTCCTACGGAGCGGACGACTGGACGCGGCGGATGCAGCAGCGGGCGGCCGAGGTGTTCGAGCACGCCGCGGTCGCCGTGTTCCCGGTCGGTTCGGGGACGGCGGCCAACGCCATCGGGCTCTCGGCGATCTGTCCGCCGTGGGGCGCCGTGCTCTGCCACGAGACCGCCCACATCCTGCGCAGCGAGTGCGCGGCGACCTCGATGTTCGGCGGCGGGGCGGCGATCCGCGGTCTGCCCGGCGACGGCTACAGGATCGACCCGGCCGCCCTACGCCAGGCGTTCGCCGACACCCGTTGGGGTGATCCGCACCACTCTCAACCCGCCGTGCTCTCGCTCACCTCGCCCTCGGATTTCGGCACCCTGTACACCCCCGCTGAGATCACCGAACTGGCGGGGATCGCCCATGAGCGGGGGATGAAGGTGCATCTGGACGGGGCGCGGCTGGCCAACGCCGTCGTCGCCCTGGGGTGCTCTCCGGCGGACGTCACGTGGCGGTCGGGGGTCGACCTGCTCTCCCTCGGGGCGATCAAGAACGGCGCCGTGTCGACCGACGCGATCGTCAGCTTCGACCAGGCTGCCACCGCGGAGCTGGTCTACCGGGTCAAGCGTGCCGGTCACGTCGCCTCGAAGATGCGCTTCCAGTCGGCCCAGATCGAGGCCTACCTGAGCGACGGACTGTGGCTCCGACTGGCCGGGAAAGCCAACGCCACGATGCGGCGCCTGGCGGTCGGGCTCCACGGCCTCGGCGTCGAGTTGCTCGCCGAACCGCAGGTCAACATGGTCTTCGCCCGTGTGGCGCCGGGCGTTCCGGGACGGCTGAGTGCGGCCGGGTTGCTGTTCCACGAGATGACCCCCGGCGTCGTGCGCCTGGTGACCAGCTTCCAGACGACGCCCGACGAGATCGACGCCGCCCTCGCCCTGATCGCTCGGGCGCTCGACGGGTGACGTGGCTACCTGCGGCGCTTGGCGTAACCGACGATCGCCTCGAACTCGGTGTCGGTGAGTGGGATGACCGACAGGCGGTTGCCCCTGGCCAGCAACCGGCAGTCGACGAGCTCGGGAATGGCGCGCAGCGCGTCGAGCGGGATGAAGTCGAGCGCCTTCACCGGGGCCACGGTGACCCAGTCCCAACGGGGGTCGGACGGCTTGGACGCCGGGTCGTAGTACTTCGAGGTCGGGTCGAACTGCTTCGGGTCGGGCTCCGCCGCTTTGACGATCTTGCAGATCCCGGCCACCCCGGGCGGCGTGGCGTTCGAGTGGTAGAAGATCGCCCGGTCGCCCACCCGCATCGCCCGCAGGTAGTTGCGCGCCTGGTAGTTGCGGATCCCGTCCCAGCCCTCCCGCTTGGCCTTGACCAGGTCGGGGTAGCCGAACACGTCGGGCTCGGACTTCATCAGCCAGTACGCCATGGCCGGCGACGTTACCGCCCGCGTCCAGGTCCGCGTCCAGGTCCGCATCCGCCCGCCGGCACCCGCCGTCGTCGAGGTCCGCGTCCAGGTCCGCATCCGCCCGCCGGCACCCGCCGAGAAACCGCCCCAGAAGCCCGGTCGAGCCGTCGAGTGACCCGGTTCGGGGCGTCATCGGGACATCTGGGGCGGTTCCTCGGGTCGATCGCCGGTCGCTCGGGCCACACGACCAGGCGCAGCCGCCCGTTCAGCCGGCGGTCCCATCTGGGCCAACACCGCCCGGCCGAGCGGGCTCGTCGGATCGCCGAGTGATTCGACTGCCGAGTAGTGGTTGTCCCCGTCGAGCACCAACGTGGTCACCGCGAGGCGATCGCCCCAACTCGCCGCCATCAGGTCGTTCTGGCGGAGGAACTCGGCCCCTTCGCGTCCGCCGACGGCGACGATCAGGGGGGCCGACGTCGCCGGCTCGTGGAGGTAGGCGCTCGTTCGGCGGGCCGCCGCCTCGTCCAGTGACAGCGTGGAGTTGAGATACGACAGGCGGATCGGTTCCATGTCGTAGAGGCCACTGACGCCGCAGCCGCCCTTGACGACGTCGACGGGCAACCCGAAATCGCCGTGCCAGCCGGCCGCCATCAGCAGCCCGACGATCTGCCCGCCGGCGGAATGCCCCGAGACGTACAACCGGTCGCCGTCGATCCCCAGCGAGTCGGCGTGGTGGTGGACGTGGGCGAGGGCGGCACGGCACTGGCGGATCAGCTCGTCCATGTCGACCGACGGGATGAGGGCGTACTCCACGACCACGCACGCTGCGCCGGCAGGGACGAACGTCTCGGCGAGGAACGAGTAGCGCTCCTTCTCGCTCGAACGCCAGTAGCCGCCGTGGAAGAACAGGTTGGCGCTCACCGGGCCGTCGGCATCGGCGGGCAGGAAGACATCGAGGCGTTCGCGGGGATGCTCGCCGTAGCGCACGTCGAGATGGGCGGGCGTCGTCCGGCGCACCTCGGCGCTGCGGGCCGTGAACCGGTCGGTGTAGACGAGGAAATCCGGGACGCTGCGCCGGTCATCGAGCAACTCGTCGAGCCGCTCCTGGCTGTGATCGAGGAACACCGCTTCGGTCATCGCCCGCTCCCTGGCCGATCTGGATCGGGCCGTGGTCCGTGGAAGTCGGGCATCACCTCGCTGGCGAAACGTTCCATCGCCCGCGCGACGCGGTCATGGCCGGTGAGGTAGTCGAAATACAGGCTGAGGTGGTCGACGCCGAGCGCCCAGTACGGCCGGACCTGCTCGCGCACCTGATCGGGCAGGCCGAACGGAACGTTGGCGACGACTTCCTCGGCCCCGATCTCGTGTTCGACCGGGCGGATCCGGGTCTTGCCGTCGACGTACACCTCGTTGCCCTCGAGCTGCGCGTACAGGCCGCGGTGGATGCGCAGCACGTCGGTCATCGCCGCGTCGATCTCCTTGCGGTCCTCGCCGATGAACACCGTGCGATTGACGGCGAAGCGGGCGTCGGTCCGTGGGCAACCGATTCCGGCCAGGCCGCGTTCGAACTGCCCGTAGCCCTCGGCGAGGTAGCTGAACGGGTTGCGGAACGGGCTGGTGATCACCTTGGGCATCACGCCGAGCGCCGCGCAGTTCTCGACCTGACCGTAGATCGACCAGGGGGTCACGGCCGACAGCCACAGCGAGGGGTGCGGCCTGGTGACCGGCCGGGGCAGCACCGTGGTCGGGGGGAACGACCAGAAGCGGCCCTCGTGGCCGACATCGCCGTCCGAGCGCCAGCCCTGGACCATTACCTGGAGGTGCTCCACGAAGTGGGCACGACTGGTGTCGACGTCCATCTCGCGCTGGAAGCGGACGGCTTCGAAACCCGACGACCCACGCCCGACGGCGAGCTCGAAGCGGCCCGGGTACATCACGTCGAGCTGGGCGATGCGTCCGGCGAGCTGCAGCGGATGGTGGTCGCGCAGGATCACGACGGCGACACCGACGCGTATCCGCTCGGTCCGCTCGAAGATCCGCACCGCCATCTGCAGTGGGTCGGGGAGCAGGTTGTAGTCGTTGAAGTGGTGTTCGACGAGCCACACCACGTCGTAGCCGAGCCGGTCGGCCAACACCGCCTGTGCCGTGATGTCCTCGAAGAGCCGGGATTCGCTGCGTTCGTGGCCGAGGTTGTGACAGCCGATGAAGACCCCGAACTCCACGTTCACCTCCGACCCGACGATGCCCGCTCCCGGGCGGACCTACCTTAGGGCCGACGCCCGCAGTGGTTCGCGAACCCTTCCCGACAGCTCGGCTCGGAGTCCTCGCTGCGCTCCCAGACCCCCCAGGCCTCCCGGCCCTCCCCGAGATCCCTCCCCGGAAGTTCGCCCGAACCGGCCATTGGCCCGGTGCTGGCGCCATGGACGCATCTGGGGCGGAAAATCGGTGGAGGGGCGCAGGATCGGCCGGGCGCAGGATCGGCCGGGCGCAGGATCGGCCGGGCGCAGGATCGGCCGGGCGCAGGATCGGACGGGCGCGGCTCCGGGGCGAATCTTCCCGACTTGTCCGCCTCTCCCGCACGTTTGTTCGAATCCGCCGATATCGTCGCCCCCTTCGGCTCCGTCGCAGTTGGCGGTTCCAGTTTGAAGGTGAGGGCCCAATGGCCACCGGTACAGTCAAGTTCTTCAATGTCGACAAGGGTTTCGGCTTTATCTCGCGTGAGCAGGGTGACGACGTGTTCGTCCACTACTCCCAGATTCAGGGTTCGGGTCACAAGTCGCTCAGCGAGGGTCAGGTCGTCGAGTTCGACGTCGCTCCCGGCCGCAAGGGCGAAGAGGCTCAGAACGTTCGGCCCGTCTGACGTAATCTGACGAGAACCCTCCTGACCATCGGTGCCCTGCACCCGGTCGGGAGGGTTCTCGCCGTTTTCGGCGAGGAGCGCGCTGCGAGGCCGCGGGATGTCGGCCGGCCGTCGGGCGATTCAGTCGCCGATCACGGGGTGTTCGACAGGGAAGAGTCGGGTGCGGCTGCGCACGTGGGCCATCGAGTCGGCGGCCACACGTCGGCCGAGCTCGGTGTCGTAGGCCGCGTCGAAATCGGCCCGGCTGTCGAACCACAGCTCGGTGATCCCGTCGACGTCGTCGGCTCCCTCGATGTCGTTGAACACGATCCGGCGCACGCCGGGGAGCTGGACGGCGAGCGGGGAGTGCTCGACGAGCCACCAGTCGCGGAACTCGTCGTGGGTCATGTCGTGGCGTCGTGCGAGCAGGATCATCGCCTTGAAGCTCCTCGTCGGGTCATGTGCGGTGGTCATGATGGTTGTCCGATCCGGTGGTGGGGGCGGCCGCCGACGCCGAGGGCCAGCACGGCGAGGATCTCGTCGGGTCGCGGGGCGTCGTCGACGCTGATGGCGATGGCGTCCATGTCGTCGAACACCCAGATGTCGGAGCAGTTCGTGAGGGGCGCCACGATGCGCGTCCCGGACCTCCGAGCAGCTTGGTCGAGGGGATGATCGCCGGGCCCCGTCCCAGGGCGGCGCGGATCGGGGCCCCGAACCGCGGGTGGATCAGCGCGGCGGCATGCTCGATCTCGCCGTCGGTTCCGACCACGGCGGCCTTGCCGTAGGCGCTGACCTCGTCGACGGGGCAGCCGAGCACGGCGAGCGCCTCGTCGATCAGGGCCCGGCCCAGCTCGGCGCCCAGCTCGACGAGATCGTCGAGCTGCTCGACGTAGCGCCCGGCGTAGGGGTTGGTGCACACCACGCCGGTGGCCACCTTGCGGCGCAGCCCGCCGACCTCGCGGCCCATCTCACGGCGCGTCGTCTCGACGACGGAGACCATCTTGCGGATCTCCAGGTTCATCGCCTCACCCCGCGGCCCGGCGGTTGGTGGAGCCCGGATCGGGCACACCCGGCGGTGTGCCCTCGTGGTTCTCGATCAACTCGATGAGGTAGCCGTCGTAGTCCCTGATGAACGCCACGGTCACCGGCCAGCGGTCGAGCCGCTGCGGCGGGGTGACCGATTCACAGCCGGCGGCCAGGCACCGTTCGTAGAGCGCAACGCAATCGTCGGTGTACAGGTACAGCTTCCACAGCGCCCCACCCATCTCGATCGGGCCGTCCTGATCGAGATGCTGGGCGAGCTGGATGCGGGACCCGCCCTCGTCGGCCTGGAGCACCGCCTCACGGGCGATGGGGATCTCGGTGCGGCTGCGCAGCGGGATGCCGCACACGTCACGCCAGAACTCGATCGACCGTTCGAGGTCGGTGACGTTGATGCAGAACTGCCCGAGAATCTGACCCATGAACGCTTCCCCTTTGATCCGTGACGGCGATCCGTGACGGCGATCCGTGACGGCTACAGGCTCACACGTGGCGGCGATGACCGACGAAGCGGCGGCCCGTGCGGGCGTACGCCCGGGCGTCAGCGCAGGGCGGCGAGGCGGTCGAGGGGCACGGCGTGTACGGTCCGGCCCCGGTGGCCGGTCATCGTCTCCGCGGCGCACAGCGCGTTCCAGATCGATTCCTCGACGGCCTCGGCCGCGGCGTCGAACATCGCCGTCATCTGCGAGCCGGCGAGAGTGGTGACCTGGATCGGCCCGGTCCCGTGCACGGGGACCCGATTTGCCGTCGAGAACGCGAGGAAGATGTCGCCGCTGCCGTTGGCCCCTGTCCCACCGGCGCGGGCGAGGCCCACCGTCGCCCGACGGGCCAGCCGCTTGCACTGATCGGCGAGCAGCGGGGCGTCGGTGGCGATGATCACGATGATCGATCCTGCCTCGGACGTCGAGGGGTCGGTGGGGAGGGGTACCTCGTCGGCGCCGAGCAGCATCCCCACCGGACGCCCGTCGAGCCGGAGCAGGTCGCGCCTGCCGTAGTTGGCCTGGACGAGCGCCCCCACCGTGAACGTTCCTCCATCGACGAGGACCACTCGAGACGAGGTGCCGATCCCGCCCTTGAAGCCGTGGCAGATCATCCCCGTCCCACCGCCCACGTTGCCCTCGGCAACCCGGCCCGGCCGGTCGGACGCGACCAGCGCGGCTCGTACGTGGGCCTCGGTGAGCGGGAAGGCGTCGATGTCGTTGAGGAACCCGTCGTAGGTCTCGCCGACGATCGGCAGGCACCACGACGCCTCGGGATCGCGCTCGACCTCGTCGCGGACGAGGACGTCGCGGACCAGCCCGACCTGGTGGGTGTTGGTGATCCCGATCGGGCCGTTGACCAGGCCGGACTCCTCCAACCAGTGCGAACCGGTCAACTCCCCATTGCCGTTGAACGAGTACAACCCGCCGTAGCAAAGATCAGCTCGGTCACCCGGTGCCCGGGTCTGGACGATCGTCACGCCGGTGCGGGCGACGTGCGGCTCGTCGCTGATCAGGGTGTGGTGCCCGACGGTGACTCCGACGATGTCGGTGATCGCGTTGGCCGGGCCCGGCGCGCCGGCGCCGACCGTGAAACCGAGTTCCCGTAGCCGTGGCCGTGCCATGGCTCAGCCCAGCGCCAGTGCGTCGACCGGGACGACCGAGCACTCGATCGCACCCGGAGCGGCCTCGGGCAGCAGGAAGCGCCAGAAGATCGAGCCGGCGGCGTGACCCTCGGTGTCGAGCCAATTGGGCACGCCCGGGTCTCGATGGGCGACCACCAGCCGGAAGCTGCCGTCGGGCTCGGGGAGGATCTGGGCGCGGTTGAGCGACGACCGGTGGTGGCGGTACTCGAGGGTCTGCATGTGCTTGTTCCACAGCATCACATTGACGAAGGCGCACTCCGGCAGGGTGCCGCTCATCACCAGTGCCTCGTCGTGCCCGAGATCCCAGCGACCCATTGCATAGACGATGTCGGCCGCACCGGGAACGGGTAGGCCCGAGTCGCGGAAGCTGAACGGCATCGGCAGGGTGTTGGGGACGTTGGAGACGAACGGCACGGGCGACGGCGAGCCGAAGATGCCCTGCCCGATGGTCGCCTGGCGGACGAAGGCGACCGCCTCGCGCAACCGCTCGGCGAACGTCACGTCATCGAGCGGAGGGGGCGGAGGCACGTCGCCGAGCGGCTCGATGGCGATGACGACGGATATCTCGGGGTTGTTCTGCGCCGAGCGTTCCAGTTGGAAGTAGGTGCGCACGACGATGCTGTGAGCGGCGGGGTCGAGGCGGATCCAGTTGCCCGGCTGTTTCTCCGCGCTGAGGACCAGGGAGTAGCTGCCGTCGTCGGCGGTTTCGAAGCCGCGGTCGTTGACGTCGCCGAGGAGCGGCCCGGCCATGCCGCCGTCGGCCGCCGCACCGTGGATCGTGAACGACGTGTAGCACTGCTCGCCGATCCGCCCCGACACCCGGTAGGAGCGGTCGCCGCGGATGCGGGCGAAGTGGTAGACGGCGTCCGGGTTGTCGCCCTGCATCTTGCGTGCCGGCGAGACGATCGAGGCGAAACGGGGGTGGTCGGGATCGGCCTCGGCGAAGAGCTCCGATGCCGCCGAGAGCACCTGGCCGACGTAGCGGTAGCCCTCGACGACGTCGATCGGATCGCCGAACCGCTCCGGCGAGAGCACGTAGCCGTCGCGGATCTCCTGCAGGGCGATGATCAGGTCGTCGAACACGGCAGTGGTGAGCGGAGCTCGGTTCATGGGACCCTCGTTGGTGTGCAGGTTGTGGTCCGGCGCCGGGCGTGCACGTGCCGATACCCCGGTGGTGACCACCCGGTGCCGGACATGCTGTCAGATCGCGGCGCCCGCCGCCCGGCCGTCGCCCGCCGGGCGCCGTGGAAGCTGCGGAAGAACTCGGAGGTGCCGTCGACGGGGCGCAACGTGGACACCTCGCCATTCTGTCAATCCGGTTGGCGATCCCGATGGCCATCCGGAGTGACCGGTGGCCCGCTCGGCGATAATGGCATGATGGATGAGACTCGCGTCGACAAGTGGCTGTGGGCGGTGCGGATCTATCCGACCCGTTCCGCGGCGACCGACGCCTGCCACGGCGGCCACGTGCGGGTCAACGGCGCGCCGGCCAAGGCGTCGACGACGGTGCGGCCGGGCGATCGGGTGACCGCCAACCTGCGTGGGCTCGAGCGGACGCTCGAGGTCGTCGTCGTGATCGACAAGCGGGTCGGCGCACCGGTCGCCGCGACCTGTCTGGTCGATCACAGCCCACCTCCAGCGCCACGCGACCTGGTGCCGCCACCGTTCGTGCGTGACCGCGCCACCGGGCGGCCGACCAAGCGCGATCGCCGGAAGCTCGACAAGTTCCGCACGGCCGGGCCGGGATGACGGGGGACGGCCGGGAGGCGTCGATGCGCGGCGCGGACGGAGCGCGGCGGACGCCGGAGCCCCGATGGTGAAGGGGCGCGACACCGCCCAGCAGTGGGCCGAGCGACTCGTCGCCCGGATGAGCCCGGCCGACCTCGAGCGTCTGGCGACGCAGGTGCTCGCCACCGTCGATCAGGTGAGCGCGTCCCGATGGGAGGCGGCCGTGCAGCGGGCGGCGGCGCTGCCCGGGGAGATCCGACCCGACAAGATCCGGACGCTGACCAACTCGCTGGCCCGCGAGCTGGGCGTGTTCGGCGGCGCGGCCGGGGTGGCCGCGGCCTCGCCGCTCGTCGGTACGGCGGCGACCCTACTGGCCACGACCGCCGAGCTCGCCTGGTTCACCACCCGCGCCGGTGACCTGATCCTCACGGTGGCCGCACTCCACGGCCACCCGGACCCGACCGTCGACGAGCGGCGGGCCTGGGTGCTGGCCGTGCTGATCTACGGCGGATCGGCCCGCGACGGCTTCGCCACCGCCCTCAACCAGGCGGCCACGGGGCTGTCGCCGGCCGCCGGCACCCGGGTGTCGCTGGCCACGCTCCAGTCGGTCAACCGGGTGATGAGCCGCATGCTCGTGCGCCGCTACGGGTCCCGTCGGGCGATCGTCGCCCTCGGCACGGCGCTGCCCCTCGGAGTCGGCGCCGTCGTCGGCGGGGGCGCCAACTACGTGGCGGTGCGACGCCTCGCCCGCCATGCCGACGAGTTCTTCACCCGCCTGCCCTACTCGGCGATCGACACCACGGCGACATCGATCGCCGGTCGCCTGCCGGGACGATGACCGCGCACGGGGAGCGGAGGGCGGCCGGGGGGTTGCGTATCCGGCGGGTCGACGATCGCACGGGGGATCTCGGCGTGCTCGTCGCCGGGCTGGCCGACGTGCTGGTCGATTGCGTCGAGGCCGGGGCCTCGGTCGGCTTCATGCTCCCCCTGCCGTTGGACCGTGCGCGCTGCTACTGGTCCGACACACTGACGGCGGCCTCCCGGGGCGAGCGGATCGTGCTCGTCGCCGAGGAACCCGACGGCGGAGCCGTGCTCGGCACCGTGCAGGTGGTCCCGGCGGTCAGCGCAAACCAGCCGCACCGGGGTGACATCGCCAAGCTGCTCGTTCACCGCCGGGCGCGCCGGCGGGGTGTCGCCGAGGCGCTGATGGTCGCCGCCGAGTCGGCGGCGTTCGACGTCGGGCGCACGCTGCTGGTGCTCGACACCGCCGACGCCGACGCCGAACGGCTGTATGTCCGCCTCGGCTGGCAGCGCGTCGGCGTGATCCCCGACTACGCCCTCTGGCCGGACGGCGGGTTGGCGGCCACGACCTTCTTCTTCAAGTCGCTCGACCGTGCCGCGCCACACATCGGGTGACCGTCACGGCGTCACGCCGGCACCGACACGCGAAGCCGCCGAGACGTGGGCACGAACGGTTGCGGTCATGCCCCACCGGTCGGCGGGGCGCCGCTCGTCATCCCCCGCAGGGCTCGCGGCGGCCGATTGGCACCGCGGAACAGCACGCTGGCCTGGATCGCCACCGCCCGCTCCCAGGCCGCCAGCTCCTCGGCGCCGAGATCGACCTGCGGCCGCGGGTCGACGTCGAAGTGACCGAACGTGTCGACGCCGCGCACCGGCACGGCCGACTCACGCGGCTCGACCTGGTAGGCGTGGGTCGGGATCATCTCGAGGAGGAAGACGATCCGTCGGTCGCTGCCGAAGTTCGGCTTCGACGAGTGGCACAGCGCGTTGTCGAAGAGGGCGATCTCCCCCGGATCGAGTTCGAGATCGACCGCGGCGGCCTCGTCCACCGGGTCGGAGATGTACTGCTCGCGCGACAGCAGGCTGTCGGTGCCGAAGGCCTCCGTGTGGGTCAGCAACGGGCCGCTGTGCGATCCCGGGATTCCCCGGATGCAGCCGTTCACCGACCGGCAGGCGGAGAGCGCCACGGCGACGATGACCACGATCGGTCTCACGTCGGCGTACGCGGTGTCCTGGTGCCAGCCGGCGAAGGTGCGGCCGTCGGCCGCCTTGGCCCGCAGCGACGTGCCCCAACACAGGATGTCCGGCCCGATCAGGTCCTCGGTGGCGTCGAGGATGCCCGGCTCGCGGATCAACTCGTCGACCCAGGTGCAGATCATGTGCGCCTTCTGGTCGAGCTTCAAGCGGTCCTGCGGATGGCTCGCCTCGAAATCCTCGAGCGCCCGCCGGTAGTGGAGCGCCCGCTCGGCGGGCATCGCCCGGACCGGTGCGAGGAACCCGTCGCGATGGAATCGCTCGATCTGCTCGGTCGTCAACTTCCTCGGCATCTGCACCCCCCGAGGGGCCGAAGCTACCACCCGGCGCGCCGGGCGAAGGCGAACGGGGCAGGGCCGAACGCCGTCGTGTATCGTCGGGTCACCCTCACAAAGGATCAGCGTCAAATGGCAATCCGCGCCAAGCTCACCACGCAACAGGAAATCGACGCCCGCCGGGCGGCACCGGGCGGCAGGCCGGTGGCCCCCGACAAGCCCAAGCGTGTGATCTCCGACGAGGAGAAGGCCACCCGCAAGGAGCGAGTCGCCAAGGCGAAGGATGCCCTGGCCCGCTCGGTGGGCGGCAAGGGAGAGCACGTGACGGCCGGGCGCGCCGCGCTCAAGGCGTACCTGCAGCGGCTCAACGATCCCCGCCAGCCTGACGACGCCCAGTTCGAGGCGCTGATCGAGGCGCCCTTCAAGGCGCCGCCGAAGAAGAAGACCAACGACGGCCGCTTCTGAGTCCCACCCGTCCGATGCGGGTGATCGTCACCGGCGCCGACCAGCCGATCGGCGCCGCCGTCGTAGCGGGCATGGGCACCCGCGGGGCTCGGGTGATCGGTGTCGACGCCGTCACCGCCGATCGGGGTGCGAGCGGTGACCGGGTCTCGGGCGCCGTGGTGGCGCTCGGCGGCCTCGATCTGCTGGTGATCAGCGGCTGGGCCGCAGCCGGGCTGCGGCCCGTCCCGTTCGACGATGTGGACGACGACGCCTTTGCGGCGATCTGGGAGGGCGGCATGCAGGGCATGCTGTGGACGCTGCAGTCGACGATCCCGGCGTTGCGTGCGTCGGGCGGCGCCGTCGTCGTGGTGCTGCCGACGACGGGGATGAGCGGGGGCGCCCGCTACGCCGCGGCTGCGGCGACGTTCGAGGGCCAGCGGATCATGATGAAGTCGGCGGCACGGCAACTCGGTCCGCAGGGCATCCGGGTGAATGCGGTCGCCGTCGCTGCGGAACTGGTGCTCGCCGACGCTGCGGCGGCCGACGTGCACTACCTCGCCCCGCCGGCCATCGCCGCCCCGCCGCAGGCCGAGGACGTCACCGACGTCATCGGCTTCCTCGTCAGCCGAGCCGGACGGCATATGAGCGGCCAGACGATCACGATCGACGGCGGACGATGGCTGGCACCCTGACGCCACGGCGCCTCGAGGGGCGCACGGCGATCGTCACCGGGGCGGGCCAGGGAGTCGGACTCGGCATCGCCCGCCGACTGGCCGCCGAGGGCGCCAACGTCGTCATCGCCGCCCGGCGTGCCCAGACCGGTGAGCCGGCGGCCGAAGCCATCCGAGGGAGTGGAGGGGCGGCGACGTGCATCGTCATCGACGTCACCGACCGGGCCCAGGTCCAGGCATGCGTCGATCGCACGGTGGCCGAGTTCGGCGGCCTGCAGATCATGATCCACAATGCCGTGGCCGGCGCGGCGTCGGTGCACCGGCTCGAGGACGTCGAGGCGGGCACCTGGGACACGTTGTCACGCACCGCCGTCTGGGGCAGCTACTACTGCGCCCAGATCGCGGGCCCCCACCTGCACGCCGCTCGGGCACGGGGCCGGCTGATCCTGATCACATCGCCCAGTGGGGTCGAGGGCAGTCACACCCTGCCGCTCTACTCGCCCGTCAAGGCCGCCCAGCGGGCGCTGGCCAAGAGCCTGGCACGGGAGTGGGGACATCACGGCACGACCGTCAACTGCATCGGTCCCGTGGCCGAGACACCGGCGCTGACCAGGGCGTTCGAGTCGAACCCCGAGCTCAGCGCCCGGCTCTCGGCGCGTACGCCGCTGGGCCGGCTCGGTGATCCCGAGACCGACATCGGGGCGGCGGCGGCCTTCCTGGCCAGTGACGACGCGGCCTACATCACCGGCCAGACGCTGATCGTCGACGGCGGCCACTTCATGGGGTTCTGATGTCCGATCCGATCGTTGCCCCGCCCATCCCACTTGCCCCCGGCTCGGTCTCGCTCCGGCTGTACCCCCACGACATGGCCGCCGTCGACCAGGTGGCCGAACTGCGCGTGCAGGCCGGTCTCGCCGTGGAGGCGGGGTACGACGGGGTGATGGTCAGCGAGCATCACGCCGACTTCCCGGGCTACCTGCCCAACCCGATCCAACTGGCACAGCTGTTGCTGGCGGCGATGCCGTCGGGCTGGGCGGCGCCGTGCCCGCTGCTGCTGCCGATGCAGCCGTACGCCCTGATCGCCGAGCAACTGGCCTGGCTCGATGCCGCCTATCCCGGCCGGGTGGGCGCCGGGTTCGCCGCCGGGGCCCTGCCGGTCGACTTCGAGCTCGCCGAGGTGCCCTTCGACGAGATCGTCGAGCGGTTCAAGGCCGCCGTCCCGAGGATCGTGGCCGCCCTGCGCGGCGCCGACCGGTCGCCGCTCGGTCGTGACCGGGCAATCGCCCGCTGCGCCGAGCACCCGATCCCGGTCGTGCTCGCCGCCCAGAGCGGTCCGGCGGTCCGCCGCGCGGCCGCCGTCGGCGCCGGGGTGCTGTACGACTCGTTGCAGACCAACGAGGTGTCCCGCAGGCTGTCCGACGCCTACGAAGCGGCCGGCGGGACGGCGGCCAAGATCCTCATCCGCCGCGTCTGGATCGGCGACCCGCCGACAGTCGAGATGCGGGCCCAGATGGCCCACTACCGCAGCTACGCGCCGGCGCACGCCATCGCCAACTGGGGCGCTGACGAGCAGCTGGTCCAGGGCGCCGACGGCGTCGAAGCGGCCGAGCGTCTGGCCCGTGTGCTCACCGAGTCGAACTGCGACGCGGTCAACGTTCGGGTTCACCTGAACGGTCTTTCACCCGCTCAGGTACGCGAGCAGCTCGACCGCCACCGCAGCGAGTTCGTGCCCCGCCTGCGCCGGCTGCTCGAGGCCTGAGCTCCCGGGCGCTTCCGGGGGGGGGTGCGAAGCTGCGCATCGACGAGGCAGTCGCCGATGTCGTGTTAGCGTCACGCCGCCCGCCTGCGGAAGGGACGCCCCCGTCATGAACCGAATCGTTCGCCGACCCCTCGTGCGGCTCGTCGCAGCGGTCGCGTTCCTCGCCGCCGTGTCCGGCTGCTCGAGCGACTCGGGGAGCAGTGCGGCGGTCGACCAGCCGTCGGCGACATCACCGTCGGCGACGACGGTCGCCGCGGCTCCTGCCGTCGTCGAGTCGGCTGCCACCGAGCCGGTCGTCACCGAGCCGGTCCTCACGGAGCCACCGGCGGCGCCCGCCCCGACGGAGGCGCCGGCCATCGCGGCACGCTCGGCCTTCGCCGGCGCGCCGTGGACCGAGGTCGCCGGCGACGAGACATGCATGTGCGCCGGCGGCGACCCGTGGAAGATGTGGGTCCGCGACGCCGACCCGAGCAAGGTCGTGATGTACTTCGAAGGCGGCGGAGCGTGCTTCACGGCGGAGATGTGCGGACCGGCCAGCCGGTCCTACGACCGCACGGTGGACGGTGCCGACGACCCCGGCGGGTTCGGCGGCATCTTCGACTTCACCAACCCGGCGAACCCGTTTGCCGACTGGTCGTTCGTGTTCGTGCCGTACTGCACCGGCGACGTCCACATCGGCGACAGCACCCACGACTACGGCAACGGCGTCGTCGTCGAGCACAACGGCATCCCCAACGCGATGTTCGCCCTCGACCAGCTGGTCAGCCGCTACGGCTCGGCCGGCGAGGTGTTCGTCACCGGTTCGAGCGCCGGCGGAGTCCCCGCGCCGCTGTTCGGTGCGCTGGCCGCCGACCGGATGCCCGACGCGGCGGTCACTGCGCTCGCCGACGGCTCCGGGGCGTACCCGGCCGCCCCGGGGATCAACGCGGGGATCGGCGCACTGTGGGGCACCTTCGATGCCCGGCCGGACTGGCCCGAGACGGCGGCGCTGACACCGGACGAATGGAGCATCCCCGGCCTGTTCGCGGTCGCCGGGACCCACGATCCCGATCTCGTCCTGGCCCGCCATGATCACGCCTTCGACGAGGTCCAGGCCCAGTTCTCGTCGCTCGCCGGCATCGAGGCCAGCCAGCTCGACACGTTGATCGACGCCAACGCGGCGATGATCGAGGCCGCCGGCGTGCCGGTGGCCACCTACGTCGCCGCCGGAACCGACCACACCATCCTCGGGCGCGACGAGATGTACACCCAGGTCACCGAGGGCACGAGCTTCCTCGAGTGGCTCACTGCGCTCGCTGCTCGCCGACCCGTCGAGGACGTCCACTGCACGACCTGCACGTGACGCCCAGGACCGGCTCAGGACGACCCGCCGTGCCGGCGGTCCGCCCGCGGTCGGGTGCGCCAAACTGAGAGCCGATGGGCGATCACGATCCCGATCACCGCGCTGCTCACGGACACGTTCACGAGCGCGGACACGGTCACGACCACGGGGCGGCAGCGCTGCGCGCCGGACAGCGTCATCTGCGACCACTGACCATCTCGGCGGTGATGATCGTCGCCTTCCTCGCCGTGCAGATCGTCGTCGGCCTGGCCACGGGTTCGTTGGCGTTGCTGTCCGACGCCGGGCACATGGCGACCGATGCGCTCGGGCTCGGCATGGCGCTCGCCGCCATCCATGCCGCCTCGTCGGCCCGGGCCCACCCGCAGCGGACGTTCGGGCTCTACCGGCTCGAGATCCTCGCCGCGCTGGTCAACGCCGTGCTGCTGTTCGGCGTGGCCGGCTACGTCCTCGTCGAGGCCATCCGGCGCTTCGGCGACACCCGCGAGCTCGCCTCGGTGCCCGTGCTGGTGGTCGGGGTGATCGGCCTCGCCGTCAACGTGGCCGCCTTCCTGTTGCTGCGGGCCGGGGCGCGCGAGAGCATCAACCTCCAGGGCGCCTCGCTGGAGGTGCTCTCCGATGCCCTCGGGTCGGTCGGGGTGATCGTCGCCGCCGCCGTCTGGGGGATCACCGGTTGGACCTGGGTCGACCCGTTGATCGGTGTGGCGCTCGGCCTGTTCATCCTCCCCCGGGCCTGGCGACTCGGCCGGGAGGCGGTGCGGGTGCTCGTCCAGGCCGCGCCCGCTCGCTTCGACGTGGTCGCCCTGCGCGACGGGCTCGGCGCCATCGCCGGTGTCGTCGACGTCCACGACGTCCACGTGTGGACGCTGACCTCGGCGATGGACGTGGTCACCGCCCACCTGATGGTCGGAGCGGGGACCGACGGCCACGAGGTGCTCGACCAGGCCCGCGAACTGCTCGCCGGGCGATTCGGCGTCACCCACGCGACGCTGCAGGTCGAGCCCGAGGATCACCGCGGTTGTGACGAGATCAGCTGGTGAGGGGCCAGACGTGACGGTGGGGTGAAGCGCAACGGTGGGCGGTGGCCCGCGGCGACCCGGCACGCCCCGCCGAGTTCGGCGCCGTCGCGCTCGGCCGGCACGCCGCGCCGCCTAGCCTCCGGGCAGACTGCTGTCGACCGAGCCATGGAGGACGAGATGAGCGACACCGTTGGCGACTGGGCGACCGACTACGACGTGTTCGATCCCGCCTACGTCACCGATCCGTTCCCGATCTGGGACGATCTACGCGAGCGGTGCCCGGTGGCCCACACCGATCGTTTCGGCGGTTCGTGGTTGCCGACCCGGTATGCCGACGTCACGGCCATCGCCCGCGACCCCGGGCACTTCAGCTCACGCCAGATCGGTGTCGTCCCGCCCCCGGACGACGGCGGCGAGATGCTCCCCGCCGGCCTGCCGCCGATCCAGGCCGATGCCCCCCTCCACACCTGGACCCGTCGATTGCTCCTGCCCTGGTTCTCCACCAACCGGGTTGCGGAGTACGAGCCCTACACCCGGGCCCTGTGCCGCCGGCTGGTCGACGGGTTCGTCGAGAACGGGAGGGCCGACGCCGCCGCCGGCTACGCCCAGCAGATCCCCGTACGGGTGATCGCCCTCGTGCTCGGTGTGCCCGAGTCGATGTCGGACACTTTCACGGGGTGGGTCCGCGACGTGCTGGAGTTCGCCCACGATACCGAGCGCCGGTCCCGCGCCCGGGGCGAGATCGTGGCGTACTTCATGGGCGAGATCGAGCAACGCCGCAGCGGCGACGGCCTCGATCTGATCTCGACGCTGCTGCGCACCGAGGTCGACGGTGTCCCGGTCGGCGACGGTCACATTCTCGGCACCGTTGCGCTCACCCTGATCGCCGGCGTCGACACCACCTGGTCGGCGATCGGTTCCGCCCTGTGGCACCTGGCGACCCATCCCGACGATCGGCGGAGGCTGGCCACCGAGCCCGAACTGATGCCGCTGGCCATCGAGGAGCTGTTGCGGGCGTACGCGCCGGTGACCATGGCCCGCATCGTCACCGAGGATCTCGAGTACGCCGGCTGCCCGATGCGCGAGGGCGACCGGGTGCTGCTCAGCTTCCCGGCGGCCAACCGCGATCCCGAGGCGTTCGAGGACGCCGACGTCGTGCGGCTCGACCGCGAGGCGAACCGGCACGTGGCCTTCGGCGCCGGCATCCACCGCTGCGCCGGCTCCAACCTGGCCCGGATGGAGTTGCGGGTGGCGCTCGAGGAGTGGTTGGCCCGCATCCCGGAGTTCCACCTCGATCCCGGGGGTGTCGTCACATGGGCCGGCGGCCAGGTCCGCGGCCCACGCCAGGTGCCGGTGGTCTTCTGATGCCCGGAGTCGAGTGTTGCCCGGAGATCGAGTGTTGCCTGGAGGTCGAGTTGTGAGGGTCACCGTCGATTCCGAGAGGTGCCAGGGCCACAGCCGCTGCGCCCTCCTGGCCCCCGAACTGTTCACCGTCGACGACTACGGCCAGGCCAGCGTGGTCGGTGACGGTGAGGTTCCCGAGGAACTCCTGGCCAAGGCGCGCCTGGCCGTGGACAACTGCCCCGAGTTCGCCATCGAGCTGCACGACGACCAGGACTGATCCGGGTACGGCGTCCTGGTGGGGACCTTGGTCCCTGTTCCGGTGAGGCACCGACGACGTACGGTGGCCACAACGGAAGGGGTCGACATGGCAGTGCTCACGCTCCCGGGATTCGGTCGCTGGCCGCGACGGCTGTGGCAGGAGCACGAGGAAGGTGTGCTCTACGCGCTGGCAGTCGCCCTCTACATCCCCGCCGGGTACTTCCTCGGCGAACTGGTGCTCAACTGGATCGTCGGGATCACCTTCCCGCTCGTCGTCGTCCACCTCGTCCCCACCGGTGTGCGCCGAGCGTTCGGGAAGCGGCCGCGATGAGCTGGGCTGCGCACGAGCTCGAGAACTACTTCATCCAGAAGCACGGCAAGCTGCGGCTGTCGTTCCTCGCCATCGGCCTCGGTGCCTTCGGGCCAGACCTCTTCACCAAGGCTTTCGTCTACGGCGTGCATGTCGGGCCCTGGGGTTTCGACCAATCGGCACCGATGCAGTTCCACCGAGGATGGCCGGGCGCTGGATTCACCCACTCGCTGTTCTTCGGAGCGCTGATCGCTCTGATCATCCTGCGAACGACGAGGTCACGGGCGTGGGCGCTCGGCTTCCTCCTCGGTCAATGGGCTCACGCGGTCACCGACATCAACGACACGGCCGGGACGATGCTCTTCTTCCCGTTCTCGACGCAGGCCGTCAGCACCGGCATGTGGCGCTACGCCTCCCCTCTAGGGCGCGAGCTCGACGGTTCGGCCTACTACAGCAGTCCGGGTGGCGTGTGGGACATGTTCTGGGTCGGAATCGTCATCCTCTTCGCGAGGAAGACGCTGACGAAGGACTACTTCCGCCGGGTAGTCCGTGCCGCCGACGCAGGGGCGTGGGGCTGGCTCGAGCGACGGGCCACATCTCCCAGAACGAGGGCTCCTGGCGCTCTACCGGGGCTGGATGTTCTACGCCGTGTGCCGGATCACGGCCTGGACGCTGCGAGCCAGGTTCCAGGTCCACGATCCGTGGGACGTGCACTGGGGCGGGCCCTTCTTCGTCCAGCGGATCGATCTGTCGACGGCCCCGTTCTGGGAGGCGTTCCGCAGTGCGGCGGTCGGAGCGGTGTTGCTCGCCGTCACGCTGCTGGCCATCTGGAGGTTGCTCGGGCGCCGGTGGTGGGCGTCGGCTCCGGGGCCCGTCGTGGCCCCTGCCGAGGTCGGGATCGAGATCTACCCGACGACGCAACCCGTCGTCGGGTAACTGACGCCATCGCCATCGCCATCGCCATCGTCGGCGGAGGCAGGCTGTGAACCGACCGCCCCGGCAGGGGTCGGGCCACCGCGGACGCGCCGCCTAAGGTGACCGAGATGGTCGTGGCACTCCGCAGGATCGCCGTCGTCAACCGTGGCGAGGCGGCGATGCGCCTGATCAACGCCGTGCGCGAGCTGCGTGACGAACAGGCGGCCGACATCCGCACGATCGCCCTGCACACCCGGGCCGAGCGGACGGCGATGTTCGTGCGTGAGGCCGACGAGGCGGTGTGCATCGACGACCGCCGGCCGATCGACGCCGGTAGCCCGTACCTCGACCTCGACGCACTCGAACGGGCGCTGGTCGCCGCAAGAGCCGATGCCGCCTGGGTCGGCTGGGGGTTCGTCGCCGAGCGTCCCGAGTTCGCCGAACTGTGCGGGCGGCTCGGCGTGGTCTTCATCGGTCCCCGCCCGGAGGTGATGCGCCGACTCGGTGACAAGATCGAGGCCAAGCTGCTGGCCGAACGCTCCGACGTGCCGGTCGCCCCGTGGAGCGGCGGGCCGGTGGACTCCCTCGACGATGCCCACCGGCAGGCCGCGACGATCGGGTATCCGCTGATGATCAAGGCCACCGCCGGAGGTGGCGGCCGCGGCATCCGCAAGGTGAACGATGCCGACGGTCTCGCCGAGGCCTTCGCCAGCGCCCGTGCAGAGGGACTCAAGGCCTTCGGCGACGCCACGGTGTTCATGGAGCGCGTCGTCGCCGACGCCCGTCACGTCGAGGTCCAGATCATCGGCGACAGCCACGGCACCGTCTGGGCCGTCGGTGTGCGTGACTGCAGCATGCAGCGCCGCAACCAGAAGGTCATCGAGGAATCGCACTGCATCGCCCTGACCCCCGAGCAGGATGGCGAGCTGCGCGCCGCCGCCGTCCGGTTGGCGCGGGCCGCCGGATACGAGAACGCCGGCACCGTCGAGTTCCTCTACCGGCCGGCGGCGCGGGAGTTCGCCTTCCTCGAGGTGAACACCCGGCTGCAGGTCGAGCATCCGGTGACCGAGCTGACCACCGGGCTCGACCTGGTCAAGCTGCAGATCCACGTGGCCGGGGGCGGCCGCCTCACCGGCGAGCCGCCCCCATCGGGCGGTTACGCGATCGAGGCCCGCCTCAACGCCGAGGACCCCCAACGGGCGTTCGCCCCGGCGCCGGGCACGATCGAGCTGCTGTCTCTGCCAGTCGGCCCCGGGATCCGCGTCGACACCGGCGTCGCCGAAGGCGACGTGATCCCACCCGAGTACGACTCGATGATCGCCAAGATCATCGCCCACGGGCGGGACCGCCCCGAGGCGCTCTCCCGCCTCACACGTGCGCTGTCGCAGATGACGGTGCTCGTGCGCGGGGGCACGACGAACAAGTCCTTCCTGCTCGACCTCCTCGGCCGCTCCGAGGTCCGCAGCGGCGCGATCGACACCGCCTGGCTCGATCGTCTCACGGCCGCCGACGGGCACCTGCCCAGCCGTCTGGCCGATGTCGCCCTGGTCGCCGCGGCGATCGATGCGGGCGACTCGCGGGCCTCGGCCGACCGGGCCACGTTCCTCGGCTGGGCCGGTCGGGGGCGTCCCCAGGCCGAGTCCCGGATCGGCCACGAGGTCGAGCTGCGCCACGGGGGGGACTCCTACCGCGTGGACGTCCGTCGAGTCCTGCCGACGAGCTACGAGGTGGTGCTCGACGGCGCCACCGCGTTCGTCGAGGTGGAGCGGCTGGGGCGGGCGCGCAGCCGGCTGACGATCGACGGGACGGCCTTCCAGGTGGTCTCCTCGACGCAGGAGAGCGACCACCTCGTCGAGGTGGACGGCGTCGCCCACCGGTTCTCCCGCGACGACGCCGGCATCGTGCGGGCGCCGTCCGCCGCACTCGTCGTCGCCGTCCCCGTCGCCGTCGACGACGTCGTCGAGGTCGGGACGCGCCTCGCCATGGTCGAGGCGATGAAGATGGAGATCGCCATCCACGCCCCGGTGAGCGGACGGATCCGCGAGATCTACGTCACCCGCAACGTCCAGGTCGTCGCCGGCGCCCCGTTGTTCCGCATCGAGCCGATCGGCGACGGGACGGCCGACGAGGGGGAACGCCAGCGCATCGACCTCACCCCGCTGTCCGCCGAGCCGTCGGTGTCGGCGGCCGACCTGGTGCGGGCGTCCCTGCTCGGGTTCGACGTGCCGACCTCGCGGGCCCGGAACCTCGTCGACGACGGTGCGGTCGACCGATCGCCTGCCGGCGCGCTCGGCATCCTCGACGTCTTCGCCGATCTGTGCGCCCTCGCGCCGGAACGGCAGGACGCCGACAGTGAGACGAGAGGCGGTTCGCGGGAGCACCTCAACGCCTATCTGCAGTCGCTCGACGTCGGCCGCGAGGGCATCCCCGACTGGTACCGGGACCGTTTGAAACGGGCGCTCGCCCACTACGGGGTCACCGGCCTCGAGCCGACGGCACCGCTCGAGGATGCCCTGCTGAGGATCTTCGTCGCCCTGCAGCGACACGCCGAACAGGTGGCGGTCGTCAATGCGCTGCTGGAACGGCAGCCGACTGCGCCGGGTCTGCGCGAGACCCTCGACCGGCTGATCGAATCGACGCGGCGACGCCACACGGCGGTCGCCGCGATGTCGAGGGCGGTGCGCTACCGCCTCTTCGACCGCCCGCACATCGACCGCGTCCGCGCCGAGGTCTCGGCCTCGATGAAGCAGCTCGCCGCCGGGCTCGCCCTGTCGCCGGACGAACGATCCGACGACCTCGAACGCCTCGTGGCGTGCCCACTTCCGCTGATGCCGATCCTCTCCGAGGACGACCTCCTCGCCGGGACCGGGTCCCCCGGAGCTCTGCTCGAGGTGCTCACCCGGCGGTACTACCGAATCCGCGAGCTCGGACCGGTGCGGCTGGAACGGATCGGCACGCGTGACGTGTGCCGGGCCGAGTACGGCCGCAACGAGCGCACCGTGCACGTCATCGCCGTGCGCGCCCGGCCCGCCGACCTGACCGGCGCGCTCGACGCGGTGGCCTCGGCGGCGGCCACCGTGGACGCCCCGGCGACCGTGGTGGTCGACGTGTACCTGGCACTGGCGGAGACGGGCACGGCCGACGCCGGCGCCCTCGCCGGCCAGATGGGTGACGTGCTCACCTCGGTCACCCTGCCGAGTTCGGTGAGGCGGGTGGCGTTCATCCCGGCCCGTGCCGGGGCGCCGGCCGCACCGCTGACGTTCCGGAGGGCCGGCGAGGGCGGCGTCCGTCCCTATTGGATGGGTTCCAGCCCCGACGGGGCGGAGGGGCCCTTCGATCCGGCGCAGTTCGAGGAGGACGTCAAGTTCCGCGGACTGCACCCGATGATCGCCCGCCGCCTGCAGATGTGGCGTCTGGCGAACTTCGACATCCGCCCGCTGCCCGCTTCGGGCGAGGTCCATCTGTTCGACTGCGTCGCCCGGGGCAACCCGGCCGACGAACGGTTGATCGCCCTGGCCGAGGTCCGCGACGTGACCCCGGTGCTCGACGACGCCGGCTCGGTGGTCGCCCTTCCCGAGGTCGAGCACGTGCTCGTCGGCTGTCTCGACGCGATCCGCCAGGCCCGCACCGAGACCGCGTCGCTGCGCGAGCTGGAGTGGAACCGCATCATGCTCTACGTCTGGCCGATCGTCGACCTGCCGCCCGAGGAGCTCGACGCCGTCGCCAAGCGGCTGGCTCCGCTGACCGAGGCGCTGGGGCTGGAGCAGGTCGTCGTGAGCGCCCGGTTCGCCGTGGCCGGCTCGGACGAACCCGTCGAGGCAGTCATGCGCATCGGCTACGAACCGGGTCGAGGAGTCAGCGTCCGCGTCGGCGAGCCGTCCACCGAACCGATGCAGCCGCTCGACGACTACCGCCGGAAGTTGATCCAGACGCGCCGGCGGGGCCTCACCTACCCGTACGAGCTCGTGCCGATGCTGCGGGGCGACGACGGCACGTTCGTCGAGCACGACCTCGACGGCGATGGCCGTCTCCTCCCCGTCGAGCGCGCTCCCGGCTTGAACCGCTCCGGTGTCGTGATCGGGGTCGTGTCGACACCGACGGACCGTCATCCCGACGGCGTCACCCGCGTCGCCGTCCTCGGCGACCCCACCCGGGCGATGGGGTCGATCACCGAGGCCGAATGCCGGCGCCTGATCGCCGCCGTCGATCTCGCCGAACGGATGCAGGTGCCGATCGAATGGTTCGCCCTCTCGGCCGGCGCCAAGATCGCCATGGACTCGGGCAGCGAGAACCTCGACTGGGTGGCCCGCGTGCTGCGGCGCCTCGTCGAGCACACCCAGCGGGGCGGGGAGGTCAACATCGTCGTGGCCGGCATCAACGTCGGCGCCCAGCCCTACTGGAACGCCGAGGCGACGATGTTGATGCACACCAAGGGGATCCTGGTGATGACCCCGGACAGCGCGATGGTGCTCACCGGGAAACAGGCGATCGACTACTCCGGCGGGGTGTCGGCCGAGGACAACTTCGGCATCGGCGGCTACCAGCGGATCATGGGGCCCAACGGCGAGGCCCAGTACTGGGCGCCGAGCCTCTCGGCGGCGTGCGAGCTGCTCTTCCGCCACTACGCGCTCACCTACCGGTCGCCGGGCGAGCGTTGGCCGCGCCGCGCCCCGACGACCGATCCGTCCGACCGCGATGTGCGCAGCGAGTCGCACGACGTCGAGGGCGTCGACTTCACGACGGTCGGGGACATCTTCTCGGCGACCGCCAATCCCGACCGCAAGAAGCCCTTCGACATCCGCACCCTGATGGGTGCCGTGATCGACCACGACCACGAGCCGCTGGAACGGTGGCCGGAGATGGCCGACGCCGAGATGGCCGTGGTGTACGACGCCCGGCTCGCCGGTCTGGCGGTGACGATGATCGGGATGGAATCGCGCCCGCTGCCCCGCCACGGGGTGACGCCGGCCGACGGTCCGGCGCAGTGGTCGGCGGGCACGCTGTTCCCGCTCTCCTCGAAGAAGGTGGCCCGGGCGATCAATGCGGCCAGCGGTTGCCGTCCCGTGGTGATGCTCGCCAACCTCTCCGGGTTCGACGGTTCGCCCGAATCGCTGCGCCGCCTGCAGCTCGAGTACGGGGCCGAGATCGGCCGGGCGATCGTCAACTTCGACGGTCCGTTCGTGTTGTGCGTCGTCTCCCGCTACCACGGTGGAGCGTTCGTCGTGTTCTCGGCCACGCTCAACGACGAGATGGAGGTGCTCGCCGTCGAGGGCTCGTTCGCCTCGGTGATCGGCGGCGCCCCGGCGGCCGCCGTGGTGTTCACCCGCGAGGTCGACCAGCGTGCCCGGGCCGACGAGCGGGTGCAGCGGTTGCGCTCGGCGGTCGCCGCCGCCCCACCCGATCGGGCCGGGCACCTCGAGGCCGAGTTCGACGTCGTCTGGGAGACGGTCCGCACCGAGAAGCTGGGCGAGGTCGCCGCCGAGTTCGATGCGGTGCACAGCGTCGAACGGGCGCAGGCGGTCGGCTCGGTCCACCGCATCATCGCCGCCGCCGACCTGCGTCCGGAGCTGATCGCCGCCGTCGAGCGCGGCATGGGGCGAACCGACTCACGCTGATCCCGGCAGTCGTCCGCGACGTGACCTTCGGCTCTGGTCGCCCCGCCGGCCCGGCGCGACGGTCGTGCCCGATGCGGTTGCTCATCGCGCTCAGGTCGCTCGGCTCGGCACTGCTCGTCGCCGCGGTCACGGTGCTGTCCCTCCAGGTGCACGTCGGCGGGTCCGGGCAGTCGGGCCGATCCTGCGGGTCCTCCCTGGACGTGATCACCGATCGGGCCGGCTGGGAGGTCTGGTACGCCCAGGACGTCGTCGACGCCGCCGCAGGGTCGCCGGTCGCACTCGTACGCACCCTCCGCTGCCCGGATGCGGTCAACGGCCGTACGGTCGCCGCCGGCGCGCTCGGGGCCGCCGGAGCCGGGGCACTCGTCGCCGGCGCCATGCTGCGCCGTTCCCCGGCCGGCTCGCCGCGTCCCGCGGGCGGCGGGGCGGTCCGGCGGCTGCGCAGGCTCGGCGCGGCGACCACGATGGTCGGAGCGTTCCTCGTGGCCGGGGGTCTGTCGGCGCTCGCCGTGCTGCTCGCCGACCGCGAGTCGACCATCTTCATCTTCGTTCGCCGACCACTGGTGGCGGCGATCGGAGCGGTCGTGCTCGCACCCGTTGTCGCGCTCCTCGTCGGTGGACGGGCGATCTCCATCCTGGCCACGACGCTGCAGAAGCGGGAGATCTCCGATGAGGCGGCGTGACCTGTGGCCGGTGGTCGTCGCCCTGGCGCTCGCCGCCGGAGGCCCCGGATGCGCGAGCCAGGCGCCCGCCACGGTCCGCGCGGGAGAAGCCTCGTTCACCGCCACCATCGAGCTCCCGCCGCCCGTCACCGATGGTGGGATGTCGCTCGAGGAGGCGCTGCAGCGACGTCGATCGACGTACGAGTTCGCCCCGGGCCCGCTCCCGCTCGCCGAGATCGGCCAGCTGTTCTGGGCCGCGCAGGGGATCACCGGCCCGGACGGCAAGCGCTCTGCCCCTTCGGCAGGTGCGCTCTACCCCCTCGAGGTCTTCGCCCTGACCGACGACGTCGTGCTCCACTACATCCCCGAGGGTCACCGGGCGGCCTCGCGCCCGGCGCGGCCGTGGAGGGACGAGCTGCGCCGCGCCTCGTTCGGGCAGGAGGTCGTCGCCCGTTCGCCGGCGGTCATCGTCATGGCCGCCGTCCCGGCCCGGACGGAGGCCAAGTACGGGTCGCTCGCCACGGACTTCGTGCAGCGCGAGGCGGGGCACGCCACCGAGAACCTGCTCCTCCAAGCCACCGCCCGGCGGATCGCCGCCGTCTCCGTCGGCGGTATCGAATCGGCGGCGGTCGCCCGGATCCTCGCCCTTCCCCCCGGGATGATCGTGGTCTACGTCATCCCGGTCGGCTACGAGGTCGACCGGGACGGCTGACCGCCCCGTGGCAGGGCATTGGTAACGTCGCAGTCATGGCTCGCCTCGATCCGAGGGAACGCGCTGGTCTTCCCGACCGTGCGTTCGCCTACATCGACTCCCATGGCGTGCGACGGCTGCCGATCCACGACGCCGCCCACGTCCGCAACGCCCTCGCCCGTTTCGGCCAGGTCGAGTTCGAGGACGAGGAGGCCCGCGAGCGTGCCCGCATGCGCCTGCTCAAGGCGGCCAAGAAGCACAGGATCGTGCCGGTCGGGTTCATCGCCGGCCAGCTGCAGTCGGAGCGTGCCCTCCGTCGGATCGAGGACCAGCCGGTTCGGCTGCCGTCGGGATTCGTGACGATGCTGATGACCGACATCGAGGGCTCCACGGCGCTCGTCCAGCGCCTCGGGGGGCGCTACGAGGCATTGATCGACGATGTGTGGACGATCATGCGCCGGAGCGTCGCCGGCGCCGGAGGCCACGAGGTGGAAGCTCGTGCCGACGAGTTCTTCGCCGCCTTCGAGTGCCCCAGGTCGGCCGTCGACGCCGCGCTGACGGCGCAGGGTGCATTCCTCGGCCGCTCGTGGCCCGACGAGCTCGACGTGCGCGTACGGATGGGGATCCACAGCGGCTACCCGACGTCGACGGAGACCAACTACATCGGCATGGACGTCCACACGGCAGCGCGCATCTGTGCGGCCGGCCATGGCCGCCAGGTCGTCGTGTCGGGCAACACCCGGGAGGCCGTCAAGGCATCGGCGCCCGAAGGCGTGCGGTTTCGAGCGCTGGGCTCCTACCGCCTGCGCGGCATTCCCGAACAGGTGCCGCTGTACCAGCTGATGGCGAAGGGACTGCCGACGCGCTTCCCCCGGCTCCGGGCATCCGAGGGCGGCGGGATCCTCAGGTGATGCCCGGGGACGTCTGGGGAGCGCGCATCGTGCGCTTGTCGACGACGAACCGGCGACCCGTGATCTCGTGGGGCGTGATCCTGACGACGCGGAGCTTCGGGGACGTGTGCCATGGGAACAACGGGAGGTCCTCGGCGGCGAACAGCTCGTACATCTCCTCGATCTCGGTGGCGTCCCCCTTGACGACCACGCTCCACGCCTCGCCCTGCGCCGCGTCGTAGCCGTCGACCTCGAAGGCGACGCTGCGCCCGAGCACCGCGGCGGCGAGCTTGGTGCCCTCGGCGGTGCGGAACACGATGGTGCCCCGATCGACGACGAAGTTGACCGGGAACACGTCGGGCCGGTTCATGATCGCGATGGCGAGCCTCCCCACCTCGCAGTCTTCGAGCAGGGCCAGGCATTCGCTCTCGGAGAGGATCTGCATCGGTGTCCACGGAGTTGCGCTCACAGGCGAAGTGTGCGGGCGGGCGGGACGTTGCGCCATGGTCGAAAGTCCCTTGTCGGGTCCGGCCCCCACCGACACGGCCACCCGCGGAGCCGCCTGCGGGGTGGATTCTGACGTTCGGCCCTAGACGCACCACGCTTCGGGCTGCGATGGTCGGTGCGTGGAAGCTGTCAGCGGGGTCCGGATTCCGCATCCGGGCCATCGACCTGATGCTGCTACGACGATCCTGCTCCGCGGCGTGTCACGGCGGTACCAGGTCGGAGCGACGACCGTGAGCGCGCTCCGCGACGTCGATCTGGAGATCGATGCCGGTGAGTTCGCCGTCGTGCTCGGCCCGTCGGGGAGCGGTAAGACCACGCTGCTGAACATCATCGGCGCGCTCGACGCGGCCACCAGCGGCCAGGTGACCATCGCCGGTCGGGACATCACCGGTGCCGATCGATCGCAGCTGTTCCGCGTTCGCCGCGAGATCGTCTCGTTCATCTTCCAGAGCTTCAACCTCTTCCCGACGCTCACGGCGTTGGAGAACGTGCAGTGCGGTGTCGAGATCACCCGCAAGGCGAGGGATGCCCGCTCCCGCGCCGTCGAGGTGCTGGGGCAGGTCGGGCTCGCCGACCGCCTGGACCACTTCCCGAGCGAGTTGTCCGGCGGCGAACAGCAGCGGGTGGCGATCGCCCGTGCCCTGGCGACCGGCAACCCGTTGCTGCTCGCCGACGAGCCCACCGGCGATCTCGACTTCCGCACCGGTGTCCAGATCCTCGAACTGCTCCGCGCCCAGGCCGACGCCGGTCACACCGTGATCGTCGTGACCCACAACCGCGAGATCTCCCGCATCGCCGACCGGGTGATCGAGCTGGGCAGCGGTGAAGTGGTCAGCGACGGCCCACCGGCAGGCGGCAGGGCCGAGATCGCATCGCTGCGCTGGTGACACGCCATGAGCCCGTGGTTCGTCCTACGCTGGTCCGCCCGGGATCTCCGCCGCCGGTGGCTGCAGGTCGTCGCCATCGCCCTGATCATCGCCGTCGGCACCGGTGTCTACGCCGCGCTCGGGAGCACGGCGACGTGGCGGCGGGAATCCAACGACGCCAGCTTCGCCGCGCTGGCGATGTACGACCTGCGGGTCAAGGCGGTCGAGGGGGTGGACGGCCCGGCAGGGTCGATGCTCGCCGCGCTCGACCGACTCGGTGAACCGGGCCTGATCGCCGCGGCAGAGGAGCGCCTGGTCGTGCCGACACAGGTCGACGCGTCCATCGGGACCCAGACGATCCTCGTGCCGGGGCGGATCATCGGCGTCGATGTCGCTGCGGGCGGGCCGCTGATCAACCGGGTGTGGGTCGGTCCGCACAACGGTCGATCGCTCGCCCCCGGCGACGTGGCCACGGGCGACGTCGTCCTCGAGTACAACTTCGCCACGTTCTACGATCTGGCGGCCCAGGGTTCGGTCATCGTCGCCGGCAAGCCGGTCGACTACGTCGGCACCGCTCTGTCACCGGAGTACTTCTTCGTGATGACCGACGAGGGCAGCTTCTTCGCCGAGGCGAACTTCGCAGCCGTGTTCGCTCCGCTCGGCACCGCCCAGGCGCTCGCCGGTCGTCCGGGGCGGGTGAACGACCTCGTGATCCGGCTGCATCCCGGTGGCGACGTGGGCGATGCGCGGGCGCTGGTCGAGCAGGCGTTCTCGGACAGCGGGCTCGCCGTCACAGTGATGGAGCGCAGCGACGAGGACTCGTACCGGGTGCTCTACGACGACATCGACAGCGACCGGAAGTTCTGGAACGTGTTCGCCCTGCTGATCCTCGCCGGTGCCGCGTTCGGGGCGTTCAACCTGGCGAGCAGGATGGTCGAGGCGCAGCGCCGCGAGATCGGCATCGGAATGGCGCTGGGCGCATCCCGCCGATTCCTCGCGCTACGTCCGCTCCTCGTCGGTGTCGAGATCGCCGTGCTCGGCGTCGTGTTCGGCATCGTGATGGGGATCGCCGTCTCGACGGCGATCCGCCCCGTGTACACGAAGATGCTTCCGCTGCCGGTGTGGTACACCGCGTTGCAGTACCCGATGTTCGCCCGGGCGGCGGTCCTCGGGTTCGCCATCCCCGTGGTGGCCACCGCCTGGCCGGTCTGGCGCGCCGTCCGCGTGCTGCCCATCGAGGCGATCACGACCACGCACCGCTCGACGCGGGGCGGGCTGTCGCCGCTGTTGAGGCGGCTCCCGTGGCCGCGCAGCACCTATGCACGGATGCCGGTCGGCAACGTGCTGCGCACCCCGCGGCGGACCCTGCTCACGGCATTCGGCATCGCCGCGGCCGTCACCGCGCTGGTCTCGACACTCGGGATGATGGACTCGTTCGTCGCCACGATGGACCGCAACGACCGCGAGGTGCTGCAGAGCCATCCCGACCGCGTCGTCGTCGCCCTCCTCGGCTTTCACCTGGCGGGGAGCGAGGAGATCGGGGCGATCACCTCGGCGCCGTCCGTCGGCGAGGTGCAGCGGGTGCTGCGTTTCAGCGGCCGCGTGACCGCCGGGGAGAAGGAGCCGATCGATGTCCTGGTCGAGGTCACCGATCTCCGCGGCGACGTCTGGGCGCCGACGCTGGTCCGCGGGGAGCTCCCCGCCGACGGCAGCGGGCTGATCATCTCCGCCGAGGCCGCCTCCGACCTCGGCGTGGACCCCGGCGACACCGTCTCGCTGGAGCATCCGGCGCTGCGGGGAACCGGCTTCGAACTCGTCCGGACACCGCTGCGGATCGCCGCGGTGCATCCCAGCCCGTTCCGTTTCGGTGCCTACCTCGACCGTTCCCAGCTCGCCCTGTTCGGCGTGCCGGACGCCGTCAACCTGCTCTATCTGCTGCCCGCCCCGGGCTCGACCCCGCAGGAGATCCAGCGCGCCCTGTTCGGCCTGCCGGCCGTCGCCTCGGTGCAGCCCGTCAGCGCGGCGAGCAGAGTCGTACGCGACAGCCTCGAGGACTTCGTGGGCATCCTCCGCGTGCTCCAGTTCTTCATCCTGCTGCTCGCCCTGCTGATCGCCTACAACGCGGCCAGCATCAACACCGACGAGCGCAGCCGGGAGCACGCCACGCTGTTCGCCTTCGGGTTGCCGCTCCGCCGGATCATGCGAATGGACGTCATCGAAGCCCTGCTCATCGGGCTGCTCGGCACCGGCCTCGGGGTGATCGGCGGCCTCGTGGTGCTGCAGTGGATCACCACGGCGCTCGTCGGCAGCACGATGCCCGAGCTGGGCCTGGCAGCGACGCTGTCACCGGCGACGGTCGTCACGGCGATCGTCCTCGGTGTGGTCGCCGTCGCCTGCGCCCCGTTGCTCACCGTGCGTCGCCTCAGGCGGATGGACATCCCGACGACACTGCGGATCGTCGAGTAGCCGTAACCCGGCACAGGTGGCCCGAGGACAACGGGAGGCTTCGGCGCAGGTGTTTGCAGGCCTTTTGGCTCTGGCCGCGTCGTCGGCGGGCGAGGACGATCGTCTCGTATCGATGATGCTGCAACGGAGGTGTCCGAGATGCCCGAAGGTGTTGTCCAATGGTTCGATCCGGGCAGCGGTGAGGGACGGATCGCCAAGAGTGGCCGGGTGTATGCCGTGGCCGGCGCGGCGATGGAGCCGGCGACGCGCGTCGCCGGGTGCCGCGTTCATTTCGACGTCGACCGCCGGCGACCTGGTGTCGCCAGCAATGTGACGGCACTGCGCGGCGGCCGCAGCGACCGGCACCACCACGGACGGGGGTCGACGGCCGGTGCCCGGCGACCCGATACCAAGAGCAGGCCGGCGGGACGGCCGTTCTTCGACCGGCTGATCCGCGCCGAGACCCGTCCCGGCGACGTCGTCAGACGCTGGGCGGCGTTGGTCGACGAGGGCGAGGCCGACCGGGCGATCGGGTTCTATGCGCCCAATGCCGTGGTGCACACCCCCGACGCCGATCTCGCCACGAGGAGCGACCTGCTCGACCTGTTGCGGAACGCGTCGGCCGACGGTGCCCGACCGACAGCGACGGTGCTCGGGTACGACGGGATGTTCCGGGTCATCCGTCCGGCCACCGATGACGCGGGCGACGAGGAGTCGTGGCTGCGTGTCGAACACGGTCAGATCACCGAGCAGTGGTGGCGGACCCGGCCCCCGGCCGCCCATGAGGCCGAGGCCGAATGGCCGTTTCCGGTGGCGGTCGTCGCCCGGGGAGAGGTGGCCGACGGCCTCCGGTCGGATGCCGCCGACAGGATCGCCGGTCTCAGCGAGGAGGTCGGCGAGCGTGTGCTGTGCGGCCAGGTCAAGTTGACCCAGCACGCCGATCCGGCGGCGGTGGCGCCTGCGGTGGCCGAGGCGATGCTCGACGTGAACGGCCAGGTGGTCCGGGCGCGGGTCTCGGCCACGGTCATGACCGACGCAGTCGATCGGCTGGTGGCGCGGATGCAGCGGCAGCTACGACGGTTCGGTTGGAGCCGGCCGGTCGACGTGCTCCCGGAGCCGCACGAGTGGCGCCACGGGAATCTTGCCGGCCACGAGGAGATAACGTGGTTCCAGCGCCCGGTCGACGAGCGGGAGATCGTCCGCAGCAAGACGGTGGTCGATGAACCGCAGACCGTCGACGAGGCGGCGTTCGACATGGAGCTGCTCGATCACGGCTTCTACCTGTTCAACGAGCTCTCCAGCGGACACGACGTCCTGTTGTTCCGGCGGTCGACGGGCGAGCTGGAGCTGATGAGCACCGAACCGACGGCCATCCGTGGGCTCGAGCCGGTCGTGGCGGTGACCATCGCCGAGATCGCCCCTCCGGTCCTCTCGCTCGACGAGGCCGTGGAATGGCTCGGGACCACCGATCAGCGGTTCCTGTTCTTCATCGACAGCGAGTCGGAACGCGGCACCGTGCTCTACCACCGTTACGACGGCCACTACGGCCTGATCACGCCCGCCGCCGAGACGTCGACGGACTGATCACTTGGAGGACCGGCATCGTCTGTTGCCGCATACGGCCGACATCCGCGTCGAGGCGTGGGGGGCGACCCGGGCGGCATGCCTGTCCCAGATGGTCGTCGGCATCGTCGACTCGTTCGTCGACCGCGCCGCTACGGGGTCGTTGCCGTCGACGAAGGTGCCCGTCCAGCACGGCGGCGCGACGGACCGCGACCTGGCGGTGTGGCTGGTCGAGGAGGTGCTGTGGTTGCTCGACACCCAAGGGGTCGTCCCGGTGTCTCTCGACCTGGTCGACACCGATGGCGGGCTGCGCGGGTCGATGCAGGTCGTCGCCGGTGACCTGGTCGAGGTGATCGGCGCTCCGCCGAAGGCGGTGTCGTTCTCGGATCTCGTCGTCGAACGGGTCGGCGACGGCTGGCACGGCCTGGCCACGATCGATGTGTAGCCGGTCACGATGACATCGCCGACGATCGAACTCGAGCAGGAGAGCGAGTTCTGCTGGCGGATCGCCCGCCATGGCGCGATGCGCGTCCCCGGACGGGTGTTCGCCACACGGCGGCTGCTGCCGTCGCTGGCCGACGACCGCTCGCTCGAGCAGGTCGCCAACGTGGCGACGCTGCCCGGCATCGTCGTCGCCTCCTTCGCCATGCCCGACGTCCATTGGGGCTACGGGTTTCCGATCGGGGGTGTCGCCGCCACCGACGTCGAGGCGGGAGGCGTCGTCTCTCCGGGTGGCGTCGGGTTCGACATCAGTTGCGGCGTGCGCCTGCTGCGGTCCGACCTGATGCTCGACGAGGTGGCCGGCCAGCTGCCCGAGCTGATGGACGCGCTGGAGTCGCGCATCCCCCGCGGCATGGGCCCTGGCGGCATCTGGCACCTCGACGGACCGAAGGGACTCGCGGCTGTGCTGTCGCGGGGCGCCGTTGCCGCGGTCGAGGCCGGATACGGGACGCAGGACGATCTCGAGCACTGCGAGGACGCCGGGATCGTCCACGACGCCGATCCCGCGCTGATCAGCCCCCGTGCCCTCGAGCGTGGACTGCACCAGGTCGGCAGTCTCGGTTCGGGGAACCACTTCCTCGAGGTGCAGGTCGTCGACCGCGTGGTCGACGAACACGTCGCCGCGGCGTTCGGCCTTCGCCCCGGACAGCTGTGCGTGATGATCCATTGCGGGTCGCGCGGTCTCGGCCATCAGATCTGCTCCGACCACGTGAAGGTGATGGAGCGGGCGATGGCCGGATACGGCATCGATGTCCCCGACGCCCAACTGGCGTGCGTGCCCGTTCGGTCGCCGGAGGGCGCCCGCTACCTGTCGGCGATGGCGGCGGCGGCCAACTACGCGCGGGCCAACCGGCAGGTGTTGACGTCGGCGACGCGGCTGGCGTTCGCCGCCACGCTGGGTCCGGGCCGCTTGCGACTGCTCTACGACGTCTCGCACAACCTGGCCAAGCTCGAACGCCACGATGTCGACGGCAGGCAACGCCTGCTGTGCGTACATCGCAAGGGGGCGACACTCGCGCTGCCTCCCGGCGATCCCGGGCTGCCCGACCGGTTACGTCCCTTCGGCCAGCCCGTACTCGTCCCCGGATCGATGGGGACGGCGTCGTACGTACTGGTCGGCGTCGAGGGGTCGGCGGCGTTCCACTCGGCGTGCCACGGGGCGGGGTCGCGCAACGTATGGCCGCCGGGTCCGACGTACGGCGGCGTGGCGGCTCATCGTCGCGCGTGCTTGTAGGCGAGGGGAGCCACCTCGGACGAGTCGTGGAATCTGCGGGGAGTCACCATGCCTCACGACGTGGCGACGCACCACGTCGACGGCAGCCGGGCTGGCGCGCCGGGTGGCTCGACTGCGCCCGGTCGGGGTGATCAAGGGCTGATGGTCGGCTCACCCGGCTCAACCGACTTCCATCGCCGGAGGATGCGGTAGTCGGCACCGTCCGGCGTCGTCGCGCTGTCGACCAGCACGATCCCGTCGACCTCGAACCGGCCCTCCACCGGCAATCCGATCGCCTCGCACGCATTTCTTCCCTGCAACCGGGCGAGTGTGAGGTGGCCCATGAAGGGCCGATCATCGGGGGGCCGGCCCAGATCGTGCGTCGCTGCCTGCACGGCCGCCGCCAGGTCGTCGAGTCCCCAGACCGGCACGACCACGAGGCCTTGGCCGAGCCTCGTCACCGCCGGGCCCAGGGTGGCGACAGCGGGCGGCAACGGTGTGGCGTCCAGCCGCTCGGCGACGGCAGCCGGGTCGGCGGCGCCGAGGAACCGCAGCGTCACGTGCCAGATGTCGGGCGGGATCCAACGTGTCCCGGTCGCGTCGTCTCGCCTCAGGTCGCGCAGGTGGTCCACGGTCGCGGCGGGTGGCCACACGGCGATGAACAGTCGCGGCACGTGCCGAGCTTGGCATGCCCGCCATCGGGTGGTCCCGCCCGGCGCAGTCGATGCCCTGCGCCCGTGGGTGACGACGGCGGGCGTGAGCACCGACGGGCGCTCACGAGGTGGGGTGGTTCACGCGGCGGGGTGGTAGGTGCAGACCAGCACACCCGTACCCGCCGTGAGGCACCTGACGAGCTGCATCGGGCGGGCCGTGCCGTCCTCGGGGAAGATCCGCTTGCCACCGCCGAGCAGGATCGGCTCGACCATCAGATTGAGCTCGTCGACCAGGCCCTGGGCGAGAAGCGTCCTGGTCAGGGTGGCGCTGCCCCAGGTCAGCAGGTCGCCGCCGTCCTGGCGGCGCAGGGCGGCGATGTCGCCGATGGCGTCGTCGGGCGACAGCAACGTGGTGTTGTTCCAGGTCAGGTCGTCGTCGGTCAGCGTCCGCGAGGCGACGTACTTCTTGACGGCGTTCATCTGGTCGGCGTACGGGTCACCCGCACGCTCGGGCCACGCCGCCGCCATGCCCTGCCACGTGCGCCGTCCGAACAGCAGGGCCTCGACCGTGCTCATCCCCCCGCCGATCACCGGCCCCATCACCTCGGGGTCGAAGTAGGGGTGCGACCAGCCTCCGTGGGCGAAGCCCCCGTCGGTGTCCTCCTCGGCGCCACCCGGCGCCTGCACCACGCCGTCCAGGCTCATGAACTCGTTCACCACGACTCGCATCGCTCGTCCTCGCTTTCCCGTTGCATGCTCAACTTCCAAGGCTGTACTTGTGCAACTCTGCGCCGAGCGCGGAGATACCGGCCACGATCCGCTCGTCCGACTGCGTCGAGTAGCTCATCCGTGCATGGTTCGGTTCGGTGCGCACCGGGAAGAACGTCGCTCCAGGGACGTAGGCCACCTTGGCACGCGGCAACGCCCGTTCGCGCATGAATGCCTCACTGTCGAAGCCGGTCGGAAACGTCAGCCAGGTGAACAGCCCGCCCTGGGCATCGGTGAAGGCAATGCCGCCGGGGAAGTGGTCACGGATCGCCTCGAGCATCAGGTTCTTCTTGTGCCGATAGACGTGTCGGATCCCGGCGACATGGCCGTCGATGTCGTAGCTGTCGAGGAACAGCGACACCGCGGCCATGTTCAACGTGCTGCACTGGGTGTCGGCGGCCAGCTTGAGCAGCCCGAGCCGCTCGATGAGGTCCTCCGAGGCGACGGCCCAGCCGAGGCGCAGCCCGGGCGCGAGGACCTTGGAGAAGCTGCCCAGGTAGATCACCCGCCCCTCGGTGTCGAGGCTCTTGAGCGGTGGCAGCGAGGCGCCCTCGAATCGGGTCTCCCGGTACGGGCTGTCCTCGAGCACGATGACGTCGAAGCGGTTGGCGAGCTCGAGAAGCTGCTGCCGCCTGGTCAGCGACATCGTGACGCCCGTCGGGTTGTGGAAGTCGGCGATCGTGTAGATGAACTTCGTGGCGGGGTTTGCCCGCAGCGCGATCTCCAGCGCGTCGGTGTCCATTCCCTGGTCGTCCATCGGCACCCCGACGTACGTCGGCTCGTACGGGTTGAAGGCGATCAACCCGCCGAGGAAGGTCGGGTTCTCGGTGATCACGACGTCGCCAGGGTTGATCAGCAACTTGGCGACGAGGTCGAGGCCCTGCTGGCCGCCGTGGAGGACGAGTACCTCGTCCGCAGCGCACGACACGCCCTCGTCGGCCATCCGCCGGGCGATCTGGCCGCGCAGGTGCTCGGGACCGTTCGACACCGTGTACTGCAGCGAATCGCGGCCGAGCTCGACGATGGCCCGGCTGAACACCTCGCCGAGCTGTTCGATGGGGAACAGCCCGGCGTCGGGATAGCCGCCACCGAAGGAGATGATCGCCGGATCGGCGCCGAGTCGGAGCAGCTCGCGGATCGCCGACGGCTTGACGAGTTGCATCCGTGACGCGAATCGGGAGGTGGTCACGTCGGGCGGCACCGGACGAGCGTAGTCGCACTGGTTGGCCAACTATCGGCTGTGGCAGCCGTCGTCGGGGGAGCCGTTCAGGAAACCAACCGCAGGTGGCGCACCTCAACGGTCGGCATCCACCAGCGGGACGGGATCGGCGCGATTGGTTGTCGTACGAATCAGGGATTGGGTGCCTTGGTTGAATGAGACGTGATTGAAGGAGGATCGCCTTGCGTGACGAGCCCGATGCCGAATCGTTCGAGGTGTTCTTCGAACGTGTCGAGCCCCGGCTGCGTGAGGCGTTGTCGGCGACGTTGGGCAGCCAGGCGGGTCGGGATGCGGCAGCGGACGCACTCTCATACGGGTGGGAGCACTGGGAACGGGTTCGGGCGATGGACAACCCGGCGGGATACCTGTACGTGGTCGGCCGGGGTCGGGGCCGCCGAGGGATGCGTCGCCGTCGAACGCCCTGTCTGACACCGGTCGATGGCCAGCGGACGCCGTGGGTGGAGCCTGAGCTGCCCGATGCTCTGGCTGGATTGCCTGAGCAGCAGCGGGTGGCGGTGGTCCTTTTGCACTGCTTCGAGTGGACGATGACGGAGGTTGCCGAATTGCTGGATGTGTCCAAATCGACGGTGCAAACGCACGCCGATCGAGGTTTGAAGCGGCTGCGGGAGCGGATGGGGGTGAGGTTGTGAGCGTCGACCTGCTCGACCAGCTCGCCGCCTATGGCGCACATCTTCGTGCCTCTGAGGTTCCGATCGCTCTGCTCGAGATCGTCGCCGGCGAGCCTTACGCTCGACCTGCAGAGTTGAGTCGCATCGCGCCGGCGGAGCAGCGGGGGCGCCGCCGCGTTTGGGGTGAGCTGGCTACTGCGGCGCTGGTCGTGTTGGTGGTGGTGGGCGGACTTGTGTGGCTCGCAGGCACGGACAGCCAGCGAGATCCCGTCGATGACCCGACATCGACGACGACCAACCCGACGCCGTCCTCATCGACGACGACCAACCCCTCAACCACGACGACGTCGGTCCCTTCGATTCCGGGGGAGGGCGTGTCGGCGCCTTCGGTGAGGGTTGGTCCGGGCGCTTGGACGGTTGCCGCGGCACTCCTCGGTGGTGAACCCGCGCCGGGAACGATCGCAGGCCTCGTCGACGAGGTGCGCACGTGGGACGGTGTGCTCGATGTGGCCGAGGTTGCGGACGTGTCAGCATGGCGGGATGTGACCGGGCTGACATCGGAGTGTCTCGAGGGCGAAACCGCGCCGCCCTGCGGGCCGGGGGTTGCGGTGCTGACTGTCGACTGGTCGATGGGTCCGACCGCCGTTCGACTGACGTCCGAGTTCGAGATGAGCGTGCTGACCCCGCTCGATGTGCCCGAGCGCTTTGTCGACGGCTACCTCGCCGCTGCCATCGAGACGGCCTCACCCGTGCCGCTACAGTTCGATCCGTCATCGTTCGGAGTCGAACAACCACTCACCGGGCCACTGCTCGATCTCGCACCCGAGTTGTGGTCGTCCTGTCCGCAACCGCAAGGGTGTGATGTCGCCGTCCAAGTCGACACCGACGATGTCGTGGCGGTGGCGGGTGTCCAACAAACTCTCCTGACCTTCGACGGCAGAGGAACCGGATTCTCGGTCGGCGATCTCCTCATCGACCGTGTCGGGCACGGCGGCATGCTGACCGATCTGCGCGAATCGGTCGGTGGCCGCAGGGTCTACATATTCGCCTTCCTGCCGCTGGAGGCGGCGCTGGTCCGCTTCGAGTTGGCTGACGGGTCACCGATCTGGCAGCGACCACTGGCGGGGATGGCACTGATGGTGGACCAGCCGCGCACCGCAGCCAACCCCGGCTCGGAACCGCGCGCCCGTTGGACCGTTCATCGTCCTCGATGCGGTCGGCCGCGAGATATTACGCATCGAGGACACCCCCGACGGACCACTCATCCACGATCTGCGAATCGAAGTGCTGGACTCGGCAGGCCCGACCGAAGCTGGCACCGGAGCTGGAACACAGGCCGAGACGATCGCTTCGTTCCCCGGTGAGTCGGTGGAGTTTGGTAGTGAAAGCGTGACGTTTGCTGACGCTTTCGTCGTGGCTGATGGCACCGTGTGGCTCCAGACCATCGCCGACCCCGGCAGTGCGACGCTCGTCAGCGTCGATACGACGACTCTCGAGATCGGCCGCATCCCGATCGATTCTGCCGGGCCGATGGTGGCGACCGCCGACGCCATCTGGGTCGGCTCGTTCGGCCGAAGCGGTGACGGTTCGGTCTCGCGAATCGACCTGGAATCGCGCACTGTCAGCGACCGCATCGATATCCCCGCGTCGACGGAACGCGCCGTCGACCTGATCGTCGCCGGCGGCGGCCTGTGGGTGACGGGCTCCGAAGCCGGCTTCCTTCGTGTCGACCTCGCCACTCTCGCGGTGGAGACCTACCCTGCCACGGGAGGCCAGGACCAAGTATGGGTGGGCGAGGTCGACGGACACCTCTGGTCGCACGACGGCAGCACTATGTTCTTGACGCGGATCGACCCTGCCACGGGCGACATCACACGCTTTGAGGTCGATCCCACCGGCGGACCGGACGGTGCCATGTTGGCCGGTGCCACCATCTGGATGGTGACCTGGGACGGCGCCGTCACCCGATTCGATACCGCCTCCGGCGAAATCACCGATCGACGCTCACTGGGTACGGGCGTGGCCTGGGGCAGCGGTCTGTTCGTCGACGACACGGTGTGGTTCGCCAACTCGAAGACTGAAACCATCACCGGACTCGACGTGACCACGGCCGAGATGACCGCGGCGATCCACGTTGACTCCGGAGGCGTGTTGATGACTGCGCAAGGTTCTGCGATCTGGGTGGGCCATAACGGTGGGCTCGTGTCCCGCATCGACATCGATACCCAGGAAGTGACCGAGGTAGTGAACGTCGTCGCCAGGACCGTCTGGCCGCTCGTCGTGGACGAAGACATCTGGCTGGTGACCCTCGACGGCTCCATATCCAGAATCACGGGCGCGCCATGACCGATTCTCCGCGGGAGCGTCACGACGATGTCTCATGGGGCGCGTTGTACGGCCAGCGTGGTCGCGCCCTCCCCAAGGGAAATTCGACTGCCGTTCGTGCACGTGACCGGACGCGTCCGTCACCTCAGGTCGCGAGGGCAATGCGGCTGCCGGTGCTGCCAGACGGCGGCAACTTCGGAGTCGATCACGTTCAAACCCAGCGGACGAACGCCGTGGGCGCTGCTACTTGGGCTCTCGATCGTGGTCGCCGCATGTAGCGACTCCGGAAGCGAGCGATCTGCAACTACGACGCCGACGGCGTCGACGCCACCGCCCGCGACTGCGGTCAGAGAACCATCGGATGCGGTGACCGTCGTCCGCAAGGTGCCGTACCGGCAACCAAACGATGGCAGCGCGGCCTCGACGGTCGAGATCTATCTGGCGGACTCCTCGCAGACCCGCCCGGCGGTGGTGCTTCTTCACGGGTGGGGCCCTCCCGGAGGTGCACGGTCAGCCACGGATCTCGCCCCCCTTGCTCAAGAGATTGCCAAGCTCGGCTCGACGGTGTTCCTCTTCGGGTGGGACTCGAATGGTGGCTTCTCAGCCGATTCGGCTGCTGACCTCAGCTGCATCGGTGGGTTCATCGGCGCGCGTGCAGCCGAGTACGGATCCAGTCCGAGCAGCCTTGTCGTTGTCGGCCACTCGATGGGAGCAGAAGTTGGCAGCAAACTCGCGTTGAGTTCCTTCGGGCTGACTCCCGCCGCTGACTGTGTCGAGTCTGGCGAGCATCCGGCACCGTTCGCATTCGTGGGTATCGGCGGGACGTACGGGATGATCGCTCAACTGTTGGACGATGACCTTGGCAAATTTCGTGTTCGGTTGGAGCCCGATGATCCAAGCCGCGATGCGGCGTCCACGGAGGAAGTGGCGGACGGTCTGACAGCCGTCCAGGCATACGAACTCGATGGTTACAGCTCGCTACCGTCTGCCAACGACTTACGGGTGGTGCTGCTCGAAGGAGACCCAGACGACGGTGGCGTCTATGGTGTGGGTGTGACCATCGCATTCGCGGACGCCTTGAGAACTCATGGCACGCATGTTGAGGTGGTCGAGGTGCCCGGCGGGGGCCACGATGTCCACGAGGACATGGTCTTCCCGGATACCGATGCCGGCCAGGTGACGCTCGGAGTCATCCGAGATATTCTCGTCAACCACGATCTGGCGACCACCTAAATGTCACTCGAGCCCTGACCTGCGACTTGTCGAACTGAACGTCAACCGCATTCTCGTGTGGTCACCGCTTGCGAGTCGTGGCTCGGGTTCGTGACGAGGCATTGACCCGCGTCGCGCCAGCCGGCGACGCCACCGTTGACGACTACGGCGTCGAATCCGACCCGACATTCGTCGGGGGAGGGCACATTTTCGCCCTCGGCGCCGGCACGACGGTGGGCGCGGCTGGCCGGGCGGCCGCTCAACGGTTGCGGCGACGAACCAGCCGTGCTCGGCGAGTGGACGATGGCCGACCTCGCCGCTCACTGCGACGCCGCCATCGAACAGCAGAGCGAGGCCTTCTGGCGGGGCATCGCCGGAGCGATGGAACCTCCCGCCTTGAACATCGTCGCCAGATCACGCGACGAACGCCTCGCGTCCTTGCGGGCGAACGCAGCCGCGCTCGCGGCGATCATCGGAGCGTTGACGGCCGAGCAGGTCGGCGCGATGACCCCACTGCCCTTGGGGGTCGGCGTCCGGACGATCGAGCATCCCTCGCCGTCGACGGCGACCCCGTCACCGCTCATCGGTTCGAAGAGTTCTTTCCCGGCCCCTGACCTGCTTCCGCGCCGACGGCCGAGTGGGCGTCGATGTGGGTGTGCGGTACAACGCCGGGCCCACGGTGCCAGGTCAAGGAAATTGGGCTTGTGACAATGATCTACAGTGGCAAGCCCGCGATTCGTTTGTGGGTCGCGGGGGTTGTCTGAAGGAGGACAACATGAGCACTGCAGGACTCGCCACGGCCTTCGCGTCGACCCGTGGAATCGTTGCCAAGGTGACCGCGGATCAGTTGGACGGCCCGACACCATGCGCATCGTGGGATGTGCGGCGATTGGTCAATCACATCGTCGGTGGCAGTCACTGGTTCGCGATGACCACGAACGCGGGTGCGTCACCGGAGGTCGACGAGACCGAGGACACCGACTACGCCGGTGGTGACACGCTCGGTGCGTACGACGCCGGGATCGCGGCGTCGTTGGCGGCGTTCGGGGCTGAGGGGGCGTTGGAGAAGATGGTGAAGTTGCCGTTCGGGGAGTTCCCCGGTGCTGCGTTCATGGCGTTGGCGACGATGGACCATTTCATCCACGGTTGGGATCTTGCCAAGGCCACCGGCCAGTCGCCGGACTTCGATGAGGGCCTGGCGGCACAACTACTCGCCCAGGCGCAGATGATGGTGCCGGATCAATTCCGCGGTGCCGATCCCGAGGCGCCGTTCGGTCCGATCGTCGAGATCGCCGACTCGGCGACCGCCTCCGACCGCCTCGCTGCATTCCTCGGGCGCTCCTGGACATAACCCAGTCGATCGCCCCGAAGAGAGCAGCAGGTCTCGGAGAGCGAGTTGGGCGCGCGGCGTCCTGTTCGTACGTGTATGTGGGCGCCGTGTTGACGGTGTGGCCTACCCGGAGGGTTTGGTTTCGTACATCCGGCCGGCGACGAGCAGGCCGGATGCGGCGGTGAGCGCAGCGATGGTGTACACGGCTCTGGGGATCGAGACGAGGTCGGCGATGATTCCGGCGAGGAGCGCGCCGATGGCGAAGCCGCTGTCGCGCCAGAGCCGGTAGATGCCGACGGATCGTGCCCGCCATTGGGGGTGGGCGACATCGCCGATCGCCGCGAGCAGGGTGGGGTAGACCATCGCGGTGCCGGCGCCGAGCAACACCGCCCCGGTCGCCCACGCAGCGAACGTGCCGGTCGCGGCGATCACGGCGAGGGCGGCGCCTTGGGTGAGCATCCCAGCGACGATCAGGGGTTTGCGTCCGACCCGGTCGGAGAGCTCGCCGGTGTAGAGCTGTCCAGAACCCGCTGTTCATGATCCGCGACGAGGACGAGTTCGTCGAACGGCTGATCGCCGGGTTCGGCACGTTCCCGACATACTTCGCCCCGGCTGCCCGAGGTCAACCGTCTCGGCCCCAACCATCACGACACGCTCCCACGCCTCCAACCCCCTCCCGGTCGCCGATGTCGAACGCCACCACGAGCGAGGGAGCGTCGTTGTCGATGCCCGCCCGATCACCGCGTTCGTGGCCGGTCGTCTACCCGGTTCCATCTCCAACGTGTTACGGCCGGTGGTCGCCAGCTGGCTCGGCTGGCTCACCAACCCAGACCAGCCGATCGTGTTCATCCTCGACGCCGACCAGGTCCGGATCTCGCCGGACCACTCACCGATGAGATGTTCCATTCGCTGCGCCGCTTCGATGACCTCCCCGACGACATCGTCGTCTATCCGACGCATGGGGCCAGGTCGTTCTGCTCTACACCAGGCACCCCCGCAACGCTCCGGCACCCTCGGCCTGGAACTGGCCACTGCACAGGTCGGTGCGCCCGACGGTGCCGATCATCAACGAACCCCCGGTGAACAACCCGACGGGCCATGCGTGGTCGGTGAGCAGGTAGGCGTGATGGTCGAGGGGGTGACCGGGGGTGGCGATCGTGGTCAATGTCACGTCGTCGGAGGGCTCGACCCGGTCGCCGTCGGCTACCCGACGGTGCGCTGTTGCCAGGCGCGAGGCCGCGGGTGCGACGAAGGTGACGTCGTGCGAGGCGGCGAGATTGGGGCTGCCGGTGACGTAGTCGGCATGCGAATTGGTGTCGAACGTGAAGGCAAGCTGCACTCCCAGACGATCGGCGAGCGCGAGGTGATCAGTCGGGAAACGCGGCGGGTCGATGAACGCCGCCGTCCCGTTGCCGACATCGATCAGACACGACGAATGCCCGAGGCCCTCGTCGACAACGTCGTACACCTTCACGGCATCACCGGCTCGCTGGGTTTGTCGCCGGTGACCAGGACGTAGCCGAGGTAGGGAACGGCCTTGGCCATGCGGAGCATCAACCAGATCATCTTGCGGACGTGGGCCGGACGTGCGGCGACTCGGCCGATGAGCGCCAGGCTGCGGCCGAAGCCTTCGTCGGCGAGGAATCCTTCGCGCGTCATCATCTCGAACGGCCCGGTCACCGTTTCCAGACCGGTCGAGCCCGGCGCCGGTGTAGATGCGGGCCCAGTCCTCCAGCGTGTCGAACTGCAAACCGGGGCAGACCTGCCCGAGGAACACCTCGCGGGCCTCGTTCGGAGGGTGGTCGGCGCCAGAGGAACTCGGTCGCCAGCACCCGCCCGCCCGGCCGACACACCCGGGCCAGCTCCGCCGCCGCCTGTTGACGGTCGACGAACATCGTGACCGCCTCGGCGATCACGACATCGAACGCACCGTCGGGGTTGCCGAGATTGAGTATGTCGCCGGCAGTGACGGTCACCCGGTCGGTCGACACCCGCCGCAATGACGTTCGCTCGGGCCCGTTCCAACATCAGCGGGGCGATGTCCACCGCCGTGACGGTCGCCCCGAACCGTTCGGCGATCTCGATCGCGGTCGTCGCCGACCCCGCACCCGACATCGAGAACCCGAGTCGACGCGGTGATCCCCGACGCCGCCAGCAGCGTCTCGGTCGAGGCTCGACCGCCGGGATGGATCACCCGCTTGCCGATCAAGGCCATGAACTTGTACGGATCGAGACCCGCCACCTCGCGCCTAGTCAACCGTTCCACGACACCCCCAAGAATTCAAGTCATGTTTTGAAGATACTCCTTGCCCTGCAACAATTCAAGTGCTACTTTGAATAATGCTCCGATGAGCGACCTGGAGGTTGGTGTGGGTGACAGGACAGCGAAGGATGCGTTGTACGACGCGTTCGGCGAGGTGGCCAAGGCGTTGGCGGGTGGTCGTCGGGCCGAGATCGTCGATGTCCTCGCCCAGGGCGAACGGTCCGTCGAGCAGATCGCCGGCGAGATCGGCCAGAGCGTCGCCAACACCTCGCACCACCTACGGGCGATGGCCCGCTCCGGGCTGTTGCGGACCCGACGCGACGGCAACCGGATCATCTACGCCCTCGCCTCGGACCGGGTCGCTGATCTGTGGGCGGCGTTACGCGACATCGCCGTCGAACATGTCGAGGGGATCAACGAACTTGCCGAGGCCTACGTCGGAAACCGTTCCGGCCTGGAACCGGTGACCCGCCGGGAACTCGACGCCCGTCTGCAAGCCGGCGACGTGACCGTGCTCGATGTCCGCCCAGCGGTCGAGTTCGACGCCGGACACATCCCCGGCGCCCGCTCCGTACCGATCGGCGAGCTCCGCAAACTGCGGTCCCTGTCGAAGGACACCGAGATCGTCGCCTACTGCCGTGGCCCGTACTGCGTGTACGCCGATGAAGCCGTACGCCTGCTGCGCCGCCGCGGGTTCAACGCCAAACGATTGGAAGACGGCTACCCCGAATGGAAACGAGCCGGTCTGACCACCGCAGCCGGAACAGAAGGAGAACTTCATGCCCGTCGAACTGCTCGTTGATGTCGACACCCTGCGAAGCCAGGTCCGCGAGAAGTACCGCGACGTCGCCCTCGACCCTCAGGCACAGCACCATTTCCACACCGGCCGCCCGCTCGCCGCCCGCCTCGGTTACGACCAGCAGACCGTCGACGGGTTACCCGATCGGGCCGTCGAATCGTTCGCCGGGGTCGGCAATCCGTTCTCGCTCCGCCAGATCCAACCCGGTGAACGGGTCGTCGACGTCGGGTCCGGTGCCGGATTCGATTCGTTCATCGCCGCCGGTCACGTCGGGCCCACCGGCCGGGTGATCGGGATCGACATGACCGCCGAGATGCTCACCAAATCCCGTGCAACCGCAGCCGAACTCGGCTACGACCATGTCGAGTTCCGCGAAGGACTCGCCGAAGCCATGCCCGTCGAAACGGGATGGGCCGACGTCGTGATCTCCAACGGCGTGATCAACCTCTGCGCCGACAAACAAGCCGTGTTCACCGAGATCTTCCGGGTGCTGCGACCCGGTGGGATAGTGCAGTTCGCCGACATCGCCAACGGCCGCCCCGTACCGATCGAGGCGATCCGCGACGTCGATCTGTGGACCGGTTGAATTGCCGGAGGGCTGCCCCGTGCGGGCTGGCAGAAGATGCTCGAAGACTCCCAATTCGACCAGATCACCGTCGGATCGGCCGTCGACACCTTCGGCGGAGCCATCGGCGAAACGAAAGCACGGTCGTTCGACGTCTACGGCTACGCCTTCCTCGCTCGCCGCCCGTGATCGGCAAAGTTGCTCGACGTATCCCACCAACGAGACCCTGGAAGGACCCCTGACATGTCCGTCGATGACAAGGTCGTCATCGGCCAAACCCACGGCACGAACGACCCCGAAGCCGTCCTGATCGGCTACCTCCTCGGTGTCGAAGCTCTCCGCGCCGGGAAACAAGCACTGATGTGGCTCACCAAAGACGGCGTCTCCCTCGCCACCGACGGCTAATTCCGCTGCGATCGAGATCCCCGATGCACCGTCGATCGCCGCACTCCACACCGAATTCATCGAACGCGGCGGACGGTTCGACGCCTGCCCCGTCTGCGTCAAGACGCGCGGCCTCCAGGATGCCGAATGGGTCCGAGGCGCCGAAGTCAAAGGCGCACCATCACTGTTCGAGTTCACCCAGGGCGGAGCGCTCACCTTCAACTACTGACCCATCGCGCCTGCCGTCAGCTCTACGCTCGGCGACACCGCAGCACCGTGCTCGAACGGGCGCGACATGACCAACGACAACCACCGAACACGACTCGGGATCGTGCACGACCCGCACCGATCCCGACCGGCGCGCCCAGTTCTCGGCGCGTCCCGGCTCGGCCGCCGGTTGGCTTGGGCAATCACGAGTTGGACAGTGCGGCGATCGTGGCAGCCTGCATGAGGACAAGCATCCGGATCGTCCAATCGAGAGCAAGTTGTTCGTGTCTCGCTTGTTCGAGGAGTTCGGTCGCGCCAGCCTGATTGGCGAGGAGCATGGCGAGAACGTGCGGGTTCGGTGGGAGTCCGTTGTTGAGCGCGGTGCGTATTGCCCATTCGGTGCGCAGCACGGTGACGAACTCGCGGATCTCGGTGGTGGTGGTTCCGGAAGCGTCGGTGTAGATCCGCCACGGATCCGTAGGGGTCAACGTGTGGGTGGCGATCAAGGTGAGGTTGTGGACGTGACGTTGCGCGATCGGGAGCCTGGGGTCGGTGACATATCCACGGTTGAGGGCGACGACGGCGTGGTCGACGACGGCGATGAACACATCGGTTCGTCCCCGCGGGAAGTAGCGGTAGAGGAGGTTTCGGGTCACCTCTGCAGTGTCGGCGATCTCTTCGAGTGAGAAGCGCGTGAAACCTTCACGGGCGACGATCGTCGACGCCGTAGCGATCAGTTGCTCACGGCGGTCGGCTGGTTGAAGACGGCGGTACCTCGTCGTGGGCACGCTCGAATCGTAGACACCGAATCCCGTTGTTTACAGGCAGTAAACAGAGGTGTATGCTGACGTCAGCACGAGGTCGTTGGAAGCCGCAACCCGCGAGAGCCGTGACTTGGGTGGGGCGTCGGGGGGCGCCTCACCCAATCCTCGCTACGTTTCACGAACCATGGTAGAGGCGATGCAAGTCGACGAGCACGACTCCGGGGCGACGGTCGGCGATTCTGCGCAAGTCGCTCGTGAAGCCGCCACGGCTCACGATCACCCGCCGCAACTGATCACTGACTGCGGTTCGCTCAGGCGACGAGCTTTCGAGTGCGGCGGCCGCGCGATCGAGACGATCCAGCAAACCGGGCCCGACACGGGTATTGAGGGCCTTGACTTCCCCGATCGCCAACAGTCGTCGGCCGCCACGTGGCGTGATCTCGACGGCGGCGAAATCGAGATCGCGGATGAGCGAACCGTCAGCGGCCGTCACGGGTCGACGGAGTGCCGTCGGTCCGACCGCCGAGACGACACCGCCGAACGTTTCGGCCGCGCCGTGCACCAAGGCCCAGTCGTATGCCAGCTGTTCGAGTTGAGGGGCCAGAATCAACGACGCGACGGTCGGTTCCACCTCGTTCCACACCCGCTCGGCCGGCACGCCGCGCAAGAGACGCTGCTGGTGCGGTTCGACGACGAGGCGATGGAATCGAACGAGTGGTTCGCGCAGTTCGTACGTCGAGCGACGGTTGCGCACCGGGTCGTCGCGTCGTTCGATCCAACCTGCGTCGGTGACGGTTCGAAGGGCGTGGCTGACGGTTCCCCGTCTGGCTCCGAGCGCCGATTCCAGTTCTGACCAGCGGCGCGCCCCGTTGGCGATACTGCCGAGAAGACCCCAGTAGAGCAACTGATCGCTGAGTTCGACGTCCTCGGCAACCACGATGCGGCCCTCACGGAACAGTGAAGACGACGGATCAAGCAGCCGGCGCAACACCCATCGGTCGACGTTGCCACCGCTCGGTCGGTCGCCGCTCGCGAACGTCAGGTATGCCGGGGTTCCGCCGATGTAGGAGAAGAGCTCGAAGGCGGCGCCCGGATTGCTGTCGAGATTCCAGAACGCCGATGCAGTCCGATAGTCGAACGGTTGGAGAATGAGCTCCAGGCTTGCTCGACCTCGCAGGGGAGCGGAACCGTCGAGGAGCCGACGCATCTGACCGAAGGCCGAGCCGCACAGGATCAGCCTGGACCAGTTGCCGGTCGCCGACGTACCGACGGGTGCCAGCACCCGCTGGATCTGAGAGGGAAGCGCAGGAATCTTGACGATCACCCGCCCAACCTCATCGAGCACGATCGGGGTTGGGCGCGCTCTTGGTGCGGTGATGGCGGCAAGGGCCTCTGGCCATGATGCGAACCGAACTGGCGTGACACCACCGATCCAACGCGAGTACGCCGCCGATAGGGCGGCCAGGTTGTCGGTGGCTTCGGTCTCCTCCGCCTGCCAGTACAACCCGCCGAAACGTTCGCAGAGTTCCTGAAGGAGCAGCGTCTTACCCTGGCGCCGACGGCCGTACACCAGGCCGAGCAGACACTGATCGGTCGACGACTCCACGAACTCGACGAGGCGTTGCCATTCGAATCGTCGGGCGAAGATGCCTGTCGAGTCGAGGGAAGTCTCACCAGAATCCATACTGAAATAATACATATGTCAGTGTGGTTAATGGCGCATGGCTCGAGTTTCCGTTCCACGACACCACGAGTTCCAACAGGCGACACGCGGTTGGCAGCCGTTCAGCAGAGCTCTGGTCTGCGGTGGTGCTGCCGATGTCGAAGACCGTGCCGGGCATCGCCCTACGGATGCACCGACCGCGACCGGGTCGAGCCACCGCGTGGGCGCCGACAGCTCGACCCACGAGTAGACCCGGGTCGGCGATCCGGCGAGATCAGCCAGGACACGTCGGTCGACGGTGCGTCGAACGGCGGGGACCGTGACCCCGGCCGCTGCCGCCCGCTCCTGCATCGATGCGTCGTGTTCCTCGGCGGACGCCGACGGCGGTTCGAAGGCCTCCCTGACAGCCCACGTGGCGGTCTCGGTGACGAGCCTCCACACCCGACCAACCTCACCGTGTGCCACCGGTCCGGTCAGCACCGGGTTCGGCCCGAGGTCGAAGGCGGTGGCGATGGACTCACCGTCCTCCGCCGTGATCATCCGCGCAGCCTTGACGGCATCTCAGCTCGTCGGCAGCCGGGCGAACAGGTCGGCGCCGTTACCGTCCGGATCGCGCAACGTCGCGTACCGCTGTCCCCAGAACGCATCCCACGGTTCGAGGTGGCCGTCGAACCCGGCTGCGACCATGGCCGCGAAGGTGGCATCGACCTCGGCGGGATCCGCGCACTCGAACGCCAATGCCGTGCGTGGTGAGCCGGCGGGCGCAGCGTCCCACCCCGGATCGAACGCCTTGACCGTCGATTCGGGGTCGAACAAGATCCGGAACCCACCCGGCAACGTCACCTCGACGTGCGGCTCGGTGTCGGCGTCGGCGGGGATGTCGAGGCCGAGGGCGCGGTAGAAGGCGAGAGTTCGGGGCAGGTCGGAGGCAACCAACCCAATGGCGGAAGGGGCGACGGTCATGTCCTCACCGTACGCGACTCACGCCGTCGCCCCTGACTCGGAAAGGATCGGTCTCGGTCCTTCTTGCGACCGATCTGGGATAGGTTCCAGCGGGTGACGACCGACGAACTTCTCGCCCGTCTTCGGCTGATCGACACGACCAGTCTGTCCGACGCCGACAAGGCGCTCGGCGTGCTTCCACCGGCGATCAGGCCGCTGCTGCCGGGGCTGCGGATGGCCGGTCGTGCGGTGACGGCGAAGGCCAACGGCGACCTGATGTCGGTGATCGGCGCGCTGGAGATCGCCGGCGCCGGCGACGTGCTCGTGGTGTCCGCCGGCATCGACGACCAGGCGGTGGCCGGCGAACTGTTCGGTACCGAGGCGTTCCGTCGCGGGCTCGCCGGTGTCGTGATCGACGGCCTGTCGCGCGACACGGACGCGCTGCGGCGCCTCGGCCTGCCGTTCTACTCGCGAGGAGTCACGCCGAAGGCTCCACCTGCGTCCAAGGTCCCGGAGATCCAGGTGCCGCTGCTGATCGGCACCGTCGAGGTGCGCCCCGGCGACCTCCTCGTCGGCGACGACGACGGCATCATCGTCGGGTCCGTCGCGGACTTCGCGTCGATCGTCGATGTCGCCGAAGCGATCCAGACGCGCGAGAAGGTGCTGCGGATCTCGATCGAGAACGGCTTCCCGCTCCTCGAGGCGATGAACTTCACCGAGCACGCGCAGCGCCTCCGCCTCGGCGGGGACAGCAGACTCGTCTTCGACCGGCGAGGCACTGCCGATCATGGGTGAGGTCGTCGGTGCCGGGTTGATCGCCCACGTGCCGACCATCGTCCTGCCCGAACCGACGCGGCGCGAGTTGAACGACGGCTTGGAGATCAGTCTCGTTCCCGGCCTGCGGCGGATCCGCTCCGAGGTGCTCGACCGGCTTCGACCGGACACCATCGTGGTGATCGACACCCATTGGGCGACCACGGTCGAGTACGTCGTCGCCTCCCACGACCGCCGCTGCGGGTTCTACACGAGCGACGAGCTGCCGCGGGGCATGTCGAGCGTGCCCTACGACTTCGCCGGCGATCCGGAGCTGGCGACGGCGTTGGCCGAACAGGCCGACGGACGTGACGACATGTGGATCACGGCGATCGCCAACCCGCACCTGCCGATCCACTACCCGACCGTCAACCTGCTCGAGTACCTGCACGGCGGCGAGCGCTGGATGAGCATCAGCTGCTGCCAGACCGCCGAACCGGCGGATGCGCTGCTCGTCGGCGACCTGCTCGGCCGGGCGATCGGCGCTCTCGACCGCCGCGTCGTCGTGCTCGCCTCGGGTGCGTTGAGCCACACGTTCTGGCCACTGCGCCAACTGCGCGCCCACGAGGCCAGCGACCCGAAGCACATCTTCGACGACGCCGCGCGCCACGCCGACGCCGACGTCCTGCGGGCGTTCGCCGACGGCGATCACCGCGCCGTGATCGACAACATGCCGGCATACCTGCAGGTGAAGCCGGAGGCCCGCTTCGGTCACTACCTGACGATGGTCGGCGCATTGGGCGGCCGCGAGTGCCGGGCCGTCGGCGAGCCGTTCAGCGACTACGAGAACGCGATCGGCACGGCGCAGATGCACGTCTGGTTCGAGCGGCCGCCCGGCGGCTGGGATTCCACCGCTCGGCCGCTCGACACGTCCACTGGTACGTTCGCCGGGTGACAGCCGCCGTTCGACGTCCAGTCGCACCATCGCCGGGGGCCGTTCCGACCAGCGAGCGGCGATGACGATCATCGCCTGGTTCCTGCTCGCCGGGGTCGGGGTGGGCCTGATCGTGTGGGGAGCGGAGACTTTCGCAGAGCACCTCGCCGTGGCATCGACGCGACTGGGGGTGTCGGCGTTTGCGTTGGCGGTGCTGCTTGCCGGTGCGGAGCCCGAGGAGTTGGCGACGGCCGTGACGGCGTCGCTGCGCGACGTGCCGGCGATCGCCTTGGGGGATGTGATCGGTGCCAACGTCACGATCTGCCTGGTGGCGTTGGGTGTCGGTGCGGTGCTGGCGCCGTTGCCCTTCGACCGACGTGTCAGTCGGTACGCGTTGGCCGGGATGCCTGCCGGTGTGCTGGCAGCGGTGGTTGCGTGGAACGGTCAGGTGTCGCGTGTCGAGGGTGCCGTGCTGGTGCTCGCATACGTCGTGTTCGTGGTGACGATCTGGACGGTCGAGCGTCAGCCGCCGACGCTGGGCGAGACCGGTGAGCTCGCCGAGGCGGAAGCCGAAGCCGAACGGGGCGGAACGCGCCGGGTGGGCCGCGAGCTCGTGCTCGTGGTGGCCGGGGTGGCGGCGATGGCGTCGGGTGCGATGGCGCTCGTCGAAGGGATTCGCCGGATCAGCGATGTCGAGTCGACTCAGACCCGTCTCGGGCTTCTCGTGGTCGGCTTCGCCACGGCGTTCGAGCTGGTGGTGTTGGCGTGGTCGTCGGCACGCCGCGGGATCACCACGGCGGTCGTCGCCGGAGTGATCGGCTCCTTCACGTACAACGTGACGATGACGCTGGGTGCGGGAGCGTTGGCGCGACCCCTTGCCGTGGATGATCCGCAGTTGCTGCGCGGACCGTGGCTGGCGATGCTCGCCGCGCTGCTGGTGGTGATCGTCGTTGCGTGGCGGCGTCAGTCGATCGATCGCCGCGGGGGCTGGCTGCTCCTCGGTCTCTACCCGGTGTTCGCCATCGGAGTTCTCACGGCACGATGACGAGCTTGCCGAGTGCGTTGCCGGCCACGAGGTCTCGCATCGCGTCGGGCATGTCGGCCAGGGCATAGGTCGCCCCGACTGCCGGCACGAGTCGGCCGTCGGCGACGAAGCCGGCGAGGCGCTCGAGCCCGGTGAAGTGCTCCTTGTTCAGGAACGAGGTCAGGCGCTGGCGCACGAACGGCGAGACGGCCTTGGCGTGGAGCTGCCGCCCGACTCCGAACCACGTACCTGCACCCTCCCCGCCGACGATGACCAGCGTGCCCGTCGGGGTGAGCGCCCTGCGCAGGCGAGCGATCGACGAGTTGCCACCGATGTCGAGGATGACGTCGTAGCGGGCGTCGCCCGTGGCGAAGTCCTCGCGGGTGTAGTCGATGACGTGGTCGGCACCGATCGAGCGCACGAGGTCGACCTTGCCGGTGCTGCACACTCCGGTGACCTGGGCGCCGAGCGCCTTGGCGATCTGCACGGCGTGGGTGCCGACACCTCCCGAGGCGCCGATGACCAACACGTGCTGGCCGGGCACGACCTTGGCCACCGTTTCCAGGCCGCGCAGGGCGGTGAGCCCTGAGATCGGCATCGCTGCGGCCTGTTCGAAGGTGAGCGTGGGTGGCTTGAGCGCCAACTTGTCCTCGCGGGCCGCGGCGAACTCGGCGAAGGAGCCCTTGGCAATGCCGAACACCTCGTCGCCCGGCTGGAAGCGGGTGACTGCGCCGCCGACGGCCGCCACGACGCCGGCGACGTCGAAGCCGGGTACAGGCTGCTTCGGCGCGCGGAGACCGGCAATGGGCCGTACGGCGTAGGGCAGGCCGGCCATCAGATGCCAGGTACCCCGATCGAGACCGGCGGCTCGGACCTCGATCAGCACCTCACCGGCGCCGATGGTCGGGCGCTCGATCACGCCGAGCGAGAGGGTGTCTGCGGTGCCGTACCGGCGCTGGACGATCGCCCGCATCATCGCCGGGGCGAGGGAGGTCGCCGCGGGAGTGACGGGTTGGGATGTGTTGTTCATCGGGCTTCCTTCGTTCGACGATCCCGGTAACGGATCTTCCTTACGTTGTAAGGGATGCGGTGATCAACCTACCATACGCTGTAAGGTCGTCAAGTAGGAACCGACGGAGTGAACGAGTACACCGACATGGCGCGATCTACGACGAAACCCGACCACGCTCGTGTGCCGCTGACGCGTCATCGGGCCCTCGCCGCAGCGGTCGACCTCGCCGACCGACGCGGCCTCGCTGCGGTCAGCATGCGCAAGCTCGCCGAAGCACTCGGGGTGGAGGCGATGTCGCTCTACCATCACGTCCCCAGCAAGCAGCACATCCTCGACGGCATGGTGGAGGCGGTGTTCGCCGAGATCGAGCTCCCGCCCGACGGCCTCGACTGGAAGGAGGCGATGCGCATGCGGGCCGAGTCCGTGCGAGCCACGCTCACCCGCCACCCCTGGGCGATCGGCATCATGGAATCGCGACGTTCACCCGGGCCGGCCACGCTCCGTCATCACGATGCGGTCATCGGATGCTGCCGCAAGGCCGGCTTCTCGATCGCCATGGCCGCCCATGCCTTCTCCGTGCTCGACAGCTACATCTACGGGTTCGTGCTCCAGGAGGTCAACCTCCCGTTCGACAGCTCCGACTCGATGGACGAGATGCTCGATGAGATCATGCCGCACCTGTCGGGCGAGGACCATCCGTACCTCGTCGAGCTCACCACCCAACACATCCTCCAACCCGGTTACGACCACGCCCAGGAGTTCGGCCACGGGCTCGGCTTGATCCTCGACGGCCTCGCGGCCCAGGCACGCACGGCCGGCCCGAAGTAGCACTCGGGCGCGTCATGCAGCACTCGACGTCCTGGCGTGCACGACGTGGCGCACGCAGGCCCTGAACGTCCTCCAGTCGACGATCACGTGCGCGATCGTGACGCCGACCGCCACGAGGCTGACCCACCAGTGGACGTCGCCCCACGTCGTCTTGGTCAGACCGAACAACAGGTCGTTCTGGCCGGAGCGTCGTCCTGTGGGCGCGACGTAGAGCAAGACCCCAGTGACCGTGGCAACCGACCACACGGCGATGAGCGTGATGCCGATGCCCGCTCGAAGCGACAGTCGCGAACCGTGACGCGGGCGCCCGTTCGGTCTCACCGACCGTCCCGACCCGCCGGCTCCGGAGCCGGTCTGCGATGACGCGATAGCCACGTCGTGCGAACGTTGATCACTCATGATGCATCCTCTCGGAGTTCCATTGACTGTTGGCGTGCGACGATTTCGGGCCCCCCGAAGCCGAGACCTCGACCTCCCGGTATCGGCCGCCGGGCGAGCTTCTCCTCCTCGCGCAGCCGCTCCTGGGTTCGTTGGTCTGCTCGCTTCTGCATCTCGCTGCCTCCCGTATACCCCCCAGGGTATTAGTGGGGCCGTGAGGCTGCAACGGCCGAAAGTCCTGGATGGCACGCCATCCGTCGTTCGACGCGCCGGTGCTCTTGGCTCGGATGGGTGCGAACCGGCGACCGGCTCGCCCGAGGCGTCACCACGCGTGGATCATGCAGCTGGCCTCGTAGCGCAACGGACCATCGGCCCTGTTGGTCGGGGCGCTGGGGGGTGAAACGTAGAGTTGTAGTACTGCCCTCCCCAGGGAGGATCGTGATGAGGGCAAGCGATGGTCAGGTCGTCCACAGGTCCGGGCACTGGGTTCGTGCCCGGGTTCGGGGAGCGATCGCGCTGGCTGTGCTCGCGGTGGCGCTCGGGTGGCCGAGCGCCGGATGTGGCGGCGGCGGCGACGCAACGTCGACGGCCACGACCGACGTCGCGGTGACGACGACGTCGAGCAGCTCGTCGACGGACGCCGCCACCGTGCCGACCAGCGCGGCGGGCGCCACGACCGCGCCGACCGCCGACGCGAATGAGGTGGTCGTGCTCGGACCTCCCGCCGACGGGCTCGTGCCGGCACGACCGGGCGCGGAGATCGCCTGGGAGGCGGTCGGCTTCGGCTGGCTGCTGGTCGATCATCCGGGGTGGGGGGTCGAGCGTACCGATCCGCCGCGCCTGGATCGGCGTGGCCTGTACTTCGTCGGTCCCGACGACCAGGTCTTCGGTGTCTCGGCGTTGCCGACCGACGGCACCGAGCTCATCGAGGTGTCGTCGGACGGGCGACGGGTGCTGCTCCAGTCGTTCGAGGAGCCACCCGGTGGTGTCTGCGCGAGCGAAGCACCCGTCGACGTCGACCAGTACGGCTACGCGATCGTCGACCTGCCGACCACCGAGCGTCGCGCGGTCGTCCCGCCTGTCCGCCAATCGTGCTTCGACCCGCCGATGATCCGGCGAGCCAGCTTCGGGGTCGATGGTCGGAGCGTCTGGGTGTCGGAGACGTGGTACGGCGATGACCGGCGACAGGTCGTGCGCCATCGCATCAGCCGGGTCGGTGTCGACGACGGCACGTGGACAACCGTGCTGGACGAGCACGCCGGCACCGTCCCCGCCGACTACGGCTTCGCTCCACCCGGTCGGCTGGAGCCGACGATCATCGAGCTCGGCGACGGTCGACTGGCCACGACGTCGCTGAGCGGTGTCCGGCTGCGCGATGCGAGCGGAACGCCGCTGCATCCGCTCTCCGTACCGGACGAGCGCTGCTCGCTCGTCGAGGCGTGGAACGAGGGCCAGCTCGTCGCCCACTGCGCGGCTCCCCAGCCACCGGACCTCGGCTGCTGGACCAACGGGCTGTGGCTCGTCCCGGTCGACGGTTCACCGACGTCGCTGCTCGCAATCCCCCTCGACGAGAACGGCCAACCGGCCTGCTTCAGCGGCTACCACTGGGCCGACCAGCTCGGCGACGCGATCGCCCTCCAAGCGACGCATGGTGAGGGCGAGTGCACCGCCAACGTCGAGTTCCTCGGCGGCGACGGGATCCGGCAGTGGGCACCGACCTTCGTCGACTCGTGCGACGAGAAGCTGCTCGGCGCTCGGAACGATGCCTGGTTGCTGACGGCCCAGGCATACGAACAACCCGACCGGTTCATCGTGGCGGTCGCGCTCGACGGCACCGAGCGGATCGTGCCCGTTCCGTCGGGGAATGTGGTCGCCATCGGCCGGCTGGTCGGCGGGGACGAACGGATCCCGGCCGGCTGACCGCAGTGCGAGGAGAGCGGCCAGTTCGGCGACGTTCTCATGGCGCGTCGAGCTCCTCGTACATCATGATGAGTCGCCATCACCGTGCGATGCACGACGAGCAACTCGCACGCTCCGACACCGCCGGTCCGGGATCGTCGACCGGACCGGCGGTGACATGGCGTTCGTGTTACAGCCCGAAGGCGAACAGCTTGTTGTTCGGTGTGCCGGCCCCGAAGTTGGAGTAGCCGGAACCCCAGAAGAGCATGCCGTTGGAGATGGCGGCCCCCGACAGACACGATCCGCCACTCGCGAAGCTCCACAACACGGAGCCCGTTGCAGCGTTCAACGCGTACATGTGGCCCTGCGGTTCGAGCGAGCACGCAAAGACGACGCCATTGGCGGTCGTCGGCGGTCCTGAGGTGTCACCGAAGATCCCCTTGGATGGATCGGGTGATGATCGCTGCCAGATGACCTGTCCGGTGGCGGCGTCGAGGGCGCTCCACACGCCGGTGTCCGTCGTCGTGCCGTCCGGCAGGGTCCACGGAACGCCGAGGCTGTTGGCGTTCGCCGTGTACACGCGCGCGCCGTCGACCGCCGAACCCCATTGCAGGCCCCCGCCTGTGCCACCAGGGCCGGCCTCGGTCACCCACACCACCGCGCCCGTGCGAGGATCGAGCGCCCAGTACTGTCCGCTCTTCTGACCTGCGCCGACGAGGTCACGGGGGCGGCCTCGTGCGTCCTTGACCGTGAACAATGCCGGCGCCTGTCCGAAGTCGTAGTCGGGACCGGCGGGCTCCGGGCAGTTGGAGCCGTCGCCGATGAACGGGAAGCAACTCGTCGTCCACGCATCGAATGGAATGGCTCGCGTGCTCCATCGGATCGCTCCGCTGACCAGATCGAGCGCGATGATCGAGTCGAAGTGGTTGTTCGGGGCGAGGCACGCCTCTTGTGCGGCGGGATCGTCACCGGCGGCTGCCACGCAATCGAGCACGGACTGCGGCACGTTGTAGTTGTTGCCGGTGGCGATGTAGAGCTGACCGCGCTTCACGTCGATCGCCGGAGAGCTGCCCCAGACGGCGTTGCCGCTGTAGCTGTTCGTCGGGTCCGCCGGGTTGGTGGGCGGTGGCGCCATGTACGTCTTCCACAAGATCTGTCCGGTGTCGGCATCGAGCGCCAGCATGCTGCCGCGGAACGAGCAGCAGGGGTATCCCGGGACGAAGCCGGCAAGGGCTTCCTCCTGCGACGCCACGCCGATGTAGACGCGACCGTCGAACACCGTGGCCGACTGGGTGATGATCGACGCGGGATGCGGATCGGCGACGGTCGTCCACAGGAGCTCGCCGGTGAACTTGTCGAACGCGAGCACGTTGCCACCCGGCCCGCCGCCGGGAACGAGGATCGAGCCCTGGGTGCCGATGATCACCTTGTCCTCGGTGACTGCGGGGGTTGCGCGGGCCTTGTCGAACGCGACCCCTGTTGCGGCGGGGATGCTCGCCGTCCACCGCTGTTGCCCGGTTCTCTTGTCGACCGCGTACAGGTTGCCGCTCCAGTCGGGGAAGTACACCGTGTCTCCGTCGACGGCCGGTGTGGCCGACACGTCTCCGCCGGTCGTGAAGCTCCACTTCACCTCGAGCTCGTCGACGGTGTCGATGCTCAGCCGGTGTTCCGATTGCTGGTAGCGGGTGTTCTGGCGGTTCCCGCCCGCCGTGGTCCATTGGCTACCTTCACCGCCGGCGAAGGCGACTCCGCCGACCATCGAGGTTGCCATGGCGAGTGCGAGGCCGACTCTGGCCTTCCGGTTCCATTTCATGTGGTCTCCAATCAGATTCTCTCGTCGGGTCAATCGGACGGACCACCCAGTGCTCACCGCAGATCGCCACTCGGTACGCCTCGAAGGTCCCGCAATCGGACGCGGTACTTCTCAACCAGAGCGGGACATCACAGCGAACGACATCGCCAACACGACCCCGCCGCTCGCGCACAATCACGCCCGCACTCGTCAGGTAGACACACTTCGGATGTCGTGTCAAGACCTCACTCACGATGCAAGTGCACCATCATGCCGAACTCCCTCGACGTGCCGATGTAGGTCGGTGACGTCATGCGCAGACGATGCGCCGTCATGAATGTCCGCCCTCCTCGTGGGAGTGGCCGGCGCCCGGATGCAACACGGCGTCGGCACAGGCTGGAACTGGGTCGAGTACGACGCCCGGGGCGGGACTTCGCCAGTCGTGGCCGGCGGATCACCGAGCAGGTTGGCGCGTAGCGCCTTCGGGTACCGGTAGTCCACCGATTTGGTACCGGTGTTCTGGCTAGTTGGTACTGGTGGGGTTGCTCTGCTCGTCTGAGTCGGATGGTGACACGTTGGGTGTCGCCACGTCTGAGTCGGAAGGTGGCGGCATGGCCAACTATCGGACAATCCTGGAGCTGGTGCTCGCGGGTCGCGGTTACAACGAGATCGTCGAGACCGTGGGGTGTTCGCGGCGCGACGTATCGCGGGTGAGTCAAGCGATCAGGGTGCACGGGGTGAGGTCGGCTGGGGAGGTGGCCGATGCTGATCTGGCGGGGTGGTTCCCTGATGGGCGTCGGCGGGTGTCGGACGAGTACGACCAGCCCGACCTCGGGCGGGTGCTCGCGTCGATGAAACAGAACCGGCACTTCACGTTGCTGCAGGCGTGGCGCCGCTACGCCGACAGCAAGGGCGGCGGGAAGAAGTACGGGTACTCGCAGTTCTGTGCTCTGTTCGCCAACTACGTCAGAATCCACGACCTGGTTGCGACGCTTCATCATGAGCCGGGTCGGGCGATGCTGGTGGACTGGGCCGGCGACACCATCGATGTCGTTGACGCGGTGACCGGGGAGATCATCAAGGCGGTGTTGTTCGTCGCGGTGCTGCCGTTCTCGGGTGCGTTGTTCTGTCGGGCGTACGAGAACATGCGCAGCGAGGCGTGGTTGGACGCGCACGTGCGTGCGTTCTCGTTCTATGGCGGGGTGGCCCAGATCGTCGTGCCGGACAACCCGATGACCTCGACGCATCAGCGGCACAAGGGCGATGCGGAGCGGGTCGTGAACGCGAGGTATCAGCAGCTGGCCGATCACTACGGCACCGCGATCGTGCCGGCCCGGGCACGCAAGCCGCGGGACAAGGCCGCAGTCGAGAACGCTGTGAACGTCGTGAACAAGCGGGTCATCGGCTACCTCGAAGACGACTGTTTCACGACGCTGGCCGAGTTGAACGAGGCGATCGCCGAGCGGGTACACGAAATCAACCGGGACATTCGCCGCGCGGATGGCACGACCCGGTGGGAACGGTTCGATGTCGAAGAGGCGCACCTGCTGGGGCTGCTGCCCGACACCCCGTTTGAGCAAGCCCAATGGAAGGAACTCAAGGCCGGTCGGAACTATCACGTCACCGTCGACTCGCAGCGCTACTCGGTGCCGTACAGGTTGGCGGGACGGCTGCTGCGGGTGCGGCTCACTTCGACGCGGGTGACGGTGTTCGACGGGCACGACATCATCTGCGAGCACCCGCGGCGCAACGGCCGCAAGGGCCAGTACTCGACCCTGCCCGAACACGTCCCGCCCCAGCACCGCAACATCGACGGGCTGTGGTCCAAGCGATGGTTCACCGACCGGGCGCGCAGCTTCGGGCCAGCGACCGTGCAAGTGATCGAGCAGATCCTCGACCGTCACGCGATCGAGGCGCAGGGCTATCTCGACTGTCAGAACATCTTGAACGGGCTCGGCAAACGCAACCGAGAGCGTCTGGAAGCCGCGTGCCAGGAACTCCTGAACCGGCACGGGCAAGCGACCTACACGACACTCAAACGTCTCATGGCCGGCATCGACAGCGACACCAAGAAACCAAGGCCGACGACGCCGGCCGCGTCGACCAGGAAACGTCACGGTGATGCGACTCTCGGGCCGGACGAGTTGAGTCCCAGGGCGTGGTGTATGGCGGGGTGAGCGGGCCGGGGGTCCGCGTGGGGTGACTGTCATCGGGTCAGTCTTCTTGGAAGTTCCACCTACCTTGAAGGAGACCACGATGACAGTCCCAGCAATCCTGGACGCGGCCGGTTGGCTGCGCAACCATCTCGACGACGACGTCGACGGCGGGGGTGATCTGGTGCGGGTAATGCTGAAGTCGTTCGCCGAAGTGTTGATGTCGGCCGAAGCCTCCGCGCAGTGCGAGGCCGCGTATCGGGAACGGACCGACGAACGGACGAACTCCCGCAACGGGTATCGGGCCCGGGGTTGGGACACCCGTGCGGGCACGATCGATCTGCAGATCCCCAAGCTCCGCGAAGGCACCTATTTCCCGGCGTGGTTGTTGACGTCACGCCGGCGGGCCGAGCAGGCGTTGACCGCGGTGATCTGTCAGGCATACGTCGAGGGTGTGTCGACCCGCCGGGTTGATGATCTGGTCAAGGCGATGGGGTTGGAAGGGATCTCCAAGAGCGAAGTCTCCCGGATCACGCTCGAGTTGGACCAGCGGGTCCGCGAGTTCCGCGAACGCCCGTTGACCGCCGGCCCGTACCGGTATTTGTGGATCGACGCGCTCACCCAGAAGGTCCGTGAGGGTGGCCGGGTCGTGAACGTCTCGGCGGTGATCGCCACTGCCGTCACCGCCGAGGGCCAGCGGGAGATCATCGGGTTCGATGTGATCACGACCGAGACCACCGACGGGTGGACCGAGTTCCTCCGCAGCCTCGTCACTCGCGGCCTTACTGGTGTTGAGCTGGTCATTTCTGACGCGCACGGCGGGATCAAAGCCGCGATCGCCGGGGTCCTGAGCGGCGCCAGTTGGCAGAGGTGCCGGACTCACTTCATGGCGAACATGGCGTCACGGACCCCGAAAGCGTCGTGGCCGATGATCGCCACCTTGGTCAGATCGGTGTTCGAGCAACCCGACCGGGACGCCACCTGGAACCAGCTCGGCGAGGTCGTCGACCGTCTCACCCAAGCCGGGTTCGCCAACCAGGCCGTCATGCTCCTCGACGCCGCCGACGACATCTTGGCGTTCTCCGCGTTCCCGGTCGAGCACTGGCCCAAGATCCGCTCGAACAACCCCCAAGAACGCTTGAACAAAGAGATCCGCCGCCGCACCGATGTCGTGGGGATCTTCCCGAACCGGGCCGCGGTGATCCGCCTCGTCGGAGCGCTCCTCGCCGAGCAAACCGACGAATGGGTCACCACCAAGCGCTACATGAGCATCGAATCGCTCCGCTCACCGCGTTGCGATCAGCCCTCAGACGCCGACCCCCGCCCGGCGATCGACGCCGCGGCCGGCACCGGCGAACGCTTCGAGTTCTAACCCCCCGCCGGGCCCCTCACCGGACCCGACAACCAACATTCGGTGATCAACCGCGCCCCGGCGCGGCCGATCACCCCTGCCCGCAAACACCACCATAAACAGTCCTTGACCAGCACAAACACACCCACTACAATGACCACCGTCAGCTACGGAACTCGCTGACACGACTGACGAGAAGACGTCACCAACACGACGCCTCATACACCATCTCGCGGGACTCAACCGCCGGACGTGTTCGTCCGCGATGTCTCGCACTACGCCGCCTCCATCGAGGAGGACGGCCAGTGACGTTCACAAGCATCGACTACGACAAGTTCCGTGCCCTGCGAGTCACCCACGTCGCGACCCGGTTCGAAGAGCTCATCGCCGATGAGGCCAACGACACGCTCACCCCCGAGCAGTTGTTCCTGACCGCGGTCGACGACGCCCTGGAACAGCGCCGCATCCACACAGTCGACAAGCTCATCCGCCAGGCCGCACTGCCGATCCCTGGCGCCTCTATCGGCGAGATCGACTACCGCGACGGGCGCGGCATCACCCCGGTGCGAATGCGACGCTACGCCGCGCACGACTGGCGGGCAGACCCCATGAACCTGCTCATCATCTCACCCACCGGAGGCGGCAAAACGTACCTGGCGTGCGCGCTCGGGATCAGTGCCTGCCACAACGGCCACGCCGTCACCTACGCCCGGATGGACGACCTCGCCCGACGACTCGTGATCGCCCGCAGCGACAGCATCGGACACCAACAACTGTTGAACGAACTCTCCGAGACGGACCTGCTGATCATCGATGACTTCCTCACCGTCGGCATCGACTCAGACGCCGCCAGCGACCTGTTCGCGATCCTCGCCAACCGAGAACACCGGCTCCCCACGATCATCGCCTCCCAGACCGGCCCCGCCCACTGGGTCGGCGAGCTCCCCGACCGCGTCGCCGCCGATTCCACCGTGAACCGGCTCGCCAACCACGCCCGAACCATCAACCTCGGCCAGATCGACATGCGCAGACTCCGCCACGACAACACCCGAGCGAGCAACGACTACTGGGAGTAACACCACAACACGTGCCGGCTCTCGGCTCACAAGCACGAACCGAGAGCCGGTACCACCTCCCCAGAACGCAAGTACCAGATCGGTGGACTACCGGTACCAGATGCCGCTACGTGCCACAGGTGCCGTTTTTGTGACGCCTGTGGTCAGAGCTTCCACGGAATGTAACTCGGATGGATCTAGGATGTATTCCATGGAACGGACATCTGTCAAGAGTGTCCAGCGTGATCCGGATCTGGGGACGTTGTTCAGTGATCTGATCCGCCTCGAGACCGAACTGTGGGACCTGGTCGATGCTCGACTTCGCCGCGACCACGATCTGGCGTTGTCGTGGTTCGAACCGATGCAAGTGATCGACCGCACGCCAGGCTGTCGGGTGATCGACATCGCCGAGGCGTTGTCGATCACGATCGGGGGGACCAGCAAACTCGTCGACCGGATCGAGAACGCCGGCTGGTGCCGACGTTCACCGAACCCCGACGACGGCCGCTCATCGACGATCGAGCTGACCCGTGCCGGGCGACGACTACTCACCGCGGCGCGGCGCACGTTCACCGACGAGGTCCGCATCCGGCTCGGTGCGGCGTTGTCGACGAGCGAGCTGCAACGCTTCGCCGTGACGGTCCACAAGCTGCGCTCCTCCATCCACGAGCACCGAGAAAGCCCCTGACGATGACAACGACCCCGGCCACGATGCGAGCCGTCGTGCTCGACGCCCCCGGCCCACCCGACGCGCTCCACGTCCGCGAACTCCCCGTTCCTACACCACGAGCGGGTGAGGTGCTGATCAAGATCAAGGCGTTCGGCCTCAACCGCTCCGAGCTGCACACCCGCCTCGGGCTGGCCGACGGTGTCACCTTCCCGCGCGTCCTGGGCATCGAGGCCACCGGCACCGTTGCCGCGTGCCCCGGAGGCGAGTACACGGCCGGTCAGCAGGTTGCGGCGTTGATGGGTGGCATGGGACGCACCTTCGACGGCGGGTACGCCGAATACACCTGTGTGCCCGTCCGGCAGGTCGTGCCGTTCACGAGCAGCCTCGACTGGGCGACGCTCGGAGCGGTGCCCGAGATGCTCCAGACCTCACACGGCTCGCTCACGATCGGACTCGACGCCCGAGCCGGCCAGTCGATCCTCATCCGTGGGGGCACGTCATCGATCGGGATGGCCACCGCAGTACTCGCCAAACGACTCGGCATGACTGTGCTGTCCACCACCCGCAACCCCGACCGCGCCGACGCCCTCCGCCAGGTGGGTGTCGACCACGTCCTCGTCGATGACGGCAACGTCGCGGACCGAGCCCGCACGATCTTCCCCGAAGGCGTCGATTCGGCACTCGAACTCGTCGGTACCCCGACCCTTCCTGACACGCTGCGAGCGACCCGGGTCCACGGGGTCGTGTGCTTCACCGGGATGCTCTCCAACGAGTGGACCGTGCGCGACTTCTACCCGATCGAGTACCTACCACGCGGGGTCCGCCTCACCGCCTACGGCGGAGACGCCGCCGACCTCCCCACCCAGGTCCTCCAGGACTTCCTCGACGCCGTCGCAACCGGCGACGCCATCGTGCCGATCCATCGCACCTACCGCCTCGACGACATCGCAGTGGCGCACGCCGACATGGAAGCCGGGCGCGCCACCGGCAAACTCGTCGTCGTACCCTGACACCAAACCCGCCCGACCTTCGCCTCGGTTTCGAGTGACCGGGAGTGACCTCCAGTGTCCGTGAGAATCGTACATTCCGCGTCCTCTCGCGTCCTTTCGCGTCCTGCCGCGTCCTGCCGCGTCCTGATTGGGTAGTCGCGTCGCGCTCGGATCGACCACTCATCGTGGCGAACGCGATGTGGAGGCAAGTCCCACCATATCGCGCTGTTATTCAGAGTTTTCTAATAACTATGAATAACAGCTGCTAGTCTTCCGTGATGGAACTGCGACGAGACGCTCATCAGGGCGATTCCGGGAGCAGCCCCCGCGATCCTGCCATGTCGACACCCTGGCCGGCGATCGAGTACGAGGAACACGCGTGGAGCAGTTCGCTCGACGTTCCGCGTCGCTGGCAGTCGAGCTTCTCCGGTCCGTATCGGGCGGCGGTCGTCCCCCAGATCTCCCTGCTGGACCTCGTCCTGCCGACAGCCACGCTGGCGCTCACCGACGAGGCCACCGCCGAGCTGGCGCGCTTCGACGCCGAGATGGGAACCGAGATCGCCCCGTTCGGCGCGATCCTGCTGCGTTCGGAATCGGCGGCGTCGTCGCGCATCGAGAACCTGACCGCATCGGCGAAGGCGGTTGCGCTCGCCGAGCTTGGTGACACCTCGCGGCGCAACGCCGCCGAGATCGTCGCCAACACGACTGCGATGCAGGCGGCGATCGGGCTCGCCGGCCGGCTCGATGCTCCCGCGATTCTTGCGATGCACGCTGCGCTGCTCGGACAGCACGACCCGAAGATCGCCGGCAGGTGGCGCGACGCACAGGTGTGGATCGGTTCGAGCAGCTACGGGCCCCACACGGCGACCTTCGTGCCTCCGCATCACGCGAGAGTGCCAGCGGCGATCGACGATCTCGTGGAGTTCATGCGGCGGGACGACGTGGCGGTGCTGCCGCAGGCGGCGCTCGCTCACGCCCAGTTCGAGACGATCCACCCATTCCCCGACGGCAACGGCCGCACCGGGCGGGCACTCGTGCACTGCTTGCTCAGAGGCAAGCGACTCACCCGCCAGGTGACTGTGCCGGTCTCGGCCGGTCTGCTCACCGACACCGACAGGTACTTCGATGCGCTCACGGCCTACCGGTCGGGCGACATCCAGCCGATCGTCGAGCGCTTCGCCGAAGCGAGCTTCGACAGCGTGGTCAACGGCCGCCAGCTTGTCACTGAGCTGCGCGCCGTCAGGGAGGCGTGGAGCGACGCGATCACGAGCCGTCGTCAAGCGACGGTCTGGCGAGTGCTCGACGTGGTGTTCCAGCATCCCGTGCTCGACAACGCGCTCGTGCAACGGGAGCTTGGGGTGTCGGTGATGGGCGCTGACGCTGCGATCACCGAGCTCGTCGGGATCGGGGCGTTGGAGGAGATCACCGGTGCCCGGCGCAACCGGCGATATGCCGCCGCCCAGGTGCTTGCCGCGCTCGATGCCTTCGCCGATCGTGCCGGACGCCGAACAACCTGAAGCGGGCTCGACCGGGCTGCGGCGGGGTGTGCGAGTTCCGTATCCGGATCCCAGCTCACCGACCGCAACCAAGATCGCGCTCGCGAACCGGCCACGTGACGCCAAGCCTGAGGTTGCGCTGCGATCCGAGTTGCACCGTCGTGGACTTCGCTTCCGCAAGGACCTGCCTGTGGTGGCCGGCGAGGTAGCGGTCCGCCCCGACATCGTCTCTACTCGGGCCAGGGTCGCGGTCGTCGTTGATGGCTGCTTCCTGGCACAGCTGCCCGTTGCACGCCGCGCGCCGAAGTCGAACCTGGCCTACTGGATCCCGAAGCTTAAAGGGAACCGAGCCCGGGACGTCCGGGTGAACACTGCACTGACCCGCAAGGGCCGGGTCGTCGTCCGCATCTGGGAGCAATGAGAACGTCGATGCTTCGGCCGATGTGGTCGTAGGGGAGTTGGGTCGGCGCGGCAGCTGCCGACCATGCACCTTGCGGGGGGACTGGCGCGGAGCGTGCCACCGGAAGGCCGCACCTCATCGCTGCGCTGGAGCCCCGACCTTCGTCGCAATGGCGACAGTGCGGCAACTGCAGACGCAGACGTTGGTCTGTGCCGGTGCCGACCTCACTCATCGATGCCGCCACGGAGCGTGGCCGAGCGTGCGACGTTACGAAACCATGAACGCCGTGTGCCGCGTCCTCCTCGCGTCCCGCAGACCCGAAGCTGAGGGGGCGCACATGCCCTGAG
>CAWHEG010000031.1:0-3568027 GCA_963828405.1 uncultured Actinomycetes bacterium
GCAACCGAACATCCATGGTCGGAGAGTCTCTGACAGGATCGAGGAGCAGTTCGAGATCGAGGGCCTGGTACAGCCGGGCCCTCGTTTCGCGTTCGGCCTCGGACAGCATCGCGGCGAGGTTCCCGGCGTGGTCGAGCGCCTCGCGGATCTGGTCGGCGGTGATCGGGGCCGGTGCGTCGTGCTGGTGTTCCCAGGCGCTGATGGTGGCTTCGGCGGCGGCGAGGTCGCGTTGGATCTGCCTGGTGGTGATGACGGTGAGGTCGGGGTCCATCCCGGCGCGGATGGCTGCGAGGACTCGGTCGAGCTCGACCGGCAGGTCCCGCAGCGCCCGCCTTGCAGCCTGCACCTCGGGCGGCTCCGGAGCCGGAGTGGCATCGGCGGCGAGCGCCGCGGCGATCGTGGTCTCGCGGTGCTCGGCGTCGGTGAGCTGGCCGAGCCAGTCGTCCAGGACGCTGACGATGCGGTCCTCACGGATGGCCGTAGTGCGCGGGTGGCCGGTGTCGGCGTAATCCGGTCGGACACGGTCGCACCGGTAGTACGGGTTGCCCTTCAGCGTGGCTCCGTGCATCGACCGGCCGCACACCTTGCAGCGCACGAGCCCGGCGAGCAGGTAGGCCGGGAGTAGCTCTCGGGCGGCGGCGCGCCGGCCCGTGCGTGTTCGTGATCCTGGCGTTCACGCACTCCCACAGCTCAGGGTCGACGATGGCCAGCCACGCGGGTTCGTCGGAGGTGACCCAGCTGTTGCTGGGTTGCCAGCGTTGGTGGCTGGTGGTCCCAGCGGCGGGATCGGTCGGGTCGAGCAGTTCGTCCTTGCGGCGCTGTCGTCCGGCGACCTGGTGGCCGAGGTAGCGCGGGTTGGCCAGTATCGCACGCACCCCCGACCCCGACCACACACCCGCCGAACGCGGGTGCGGGATCGGCCCGACCTCACCCGGCGACGGGAGACCGTCGGCTTCGAGGCGGTTCGCGATCGAGCGGTAGCCGACCCCAGCATCGAACAGCTCGAAGATCCGTCGCACCACCGGTGCCGTATCCGGGTCGGGTTCGAGGACACGGAGCCTGATGCCCGCGGCGGCCTTCTGCCGTTGCGGGTGCGGCTGGTCGGTGTCGACGAGCTGGTAACCCGTAGTTCGGGCGCCCGCCCAACCAACGCCCGGCCGCCGCGTGAGCGAGCATCGCGTTGCGCGTGCGGATCTGCAGCCGGCGACGCTCGGCCTTGGAGAGGCCGCCGAAGAGGCTCATCAGCATCTCGTGGCCTTCGCTGTCGGGATCGATCCGACCGCCGAGCTCGGGGACCCACAGCTCGACCCCGTAGTGGGTGAGTTGCGGGAACACCAGCTGGAACTGCCCGCCGGAGAACGCCCGCTGCGGCTCGGCAATCACGAGCGCCGACCAGTCCCGATCCCGGTCGGCAGCATCCTTCAGGAGTCGGGAGGCTTCAGGGCGGCGGGACCACGGCAGCTCGCGGGTGACGTCGATGTCGTGGTACACAGCGACGATCTGGCCGCCGGCCGAACCGACGAGCCGGGAGGCGATGTCGAGTTGCCAGCGGCGCGAGTCCTCAGGCGACTGCTGATCGTCGGTGCTCGTGCGGATGTACGCCGCGCACGCCAGCCGGGCCGTGCTCATCGCTCCAGTCTCCCAGATTCGTCTCCCGAGCTCCCCCGAGCCCGTGCGCCCGCCGGTACCCGCGCACGATCTCCGCCAGCACCACAGCCGCGCCGGGGGTGAACGCCACCACACGCTCGCCCTCGACCACCGCTGTCGTCGTCTCGTGCTCCATGCACAGGTACGCACCCACGAGCAGCGGCGAGCGTGACACCCCAGCGCCGACCGGCCGCCAGCAGCCCGACGAGATCGTTCATCGGGAGCAAGATCGGGCAGCACTCACAGATGATCACCGGGACGGTGTGCACGGATTTCGGGCGTCGCTGGCCCGCGCCGCGTGCGACGATTGGCGACGTGAAAGGCGGTGGTTGGTTCGAGTACGGGCCCGGTCCGGTTCGTCTGCGGCGGCCATCGGCGCTCTCGTTCTTGCGTGGCGGCCCGTTCCGGATGGTCGAGCTGAACGTCGTTGGATGGGCGGCGCTCCTGGCCCCGCCTGCCCTGGCTGGCGGCGTCGCGTCGCTCGTCGTGGGCCGGCATCCGACGGTGGGTGCGCTGGCAGGTGCCGGAGCGGCTTTGGTGGTCGCTGTCGCCTGGGATCGGTGGCGTTGGCGGAACAGCGTGGTGTCGGTGTCGAGTGATGTCGATCTCGGGCAATTGCGTCGAGTCGCAGAGCGCCTCCGTGCTGAGGGCATCGACGTCACCGTCGATGCCGCAGATCCCGACCCGGTCGTGGCGCCAGACTCAGACCGCGAGGACGTCGACCGCTGGCGGCTCACCACACGTCAGCGCTGGGTCAACCGTGTCCTCACCGCCCTGGACGCATCAGCGGCTCCGCCTCGCCACTGACGAGCACACCGGCCGGCAAGCGGGAGCAAGTCCGGGAGTTCCGCCGGGAGCAACTCCGGGGGTTCGACGGTGTCGAGAGCTGTCGCCACCGGAGCCGGACAACGCGGTCACGAACGCGAAGGCGGCGACGCTCCCGGCGCGTCGCACTCCTGGTGTTCACGATCGCCCGCTCCTGAGCGCGAGGGCCAACGCTCGCGTTCCCGCGGTCGCAATCGACCTACCTCACAGACGCGTTGGACCACTACATATCGCCGGTTACGAGCGGGTATTGATGGGTGGGAGTGCGCGCCGGACCGGGCTCGGTAGCTGGGTCGATTCACGGTGGGTGCGACGGTTGATCCGCCGATCGACCGATGGGTAGCGTTTCCGGGTATGGCCACTGAGTTCGATGATGTCGTCGGCTATCTGGACACCGTGCCCGAAACGCACCGTCACGCGCTCGAGAAGCTGTACGGCCAGATCAAGAGGTTCTACCCTGACGTCACCGAGCACATCCGTTGGAGCCAGCCGCTGTTCAAGCTCGATGGCGAGACGCTGTGTGCATTCAAGGCCTACAAGAAGCATTCGTCGCTGGGCGTCTGGAGCGAGACCGCGCTGAGCCGCATCGCCGACAAGCTCGTCGACTACGACACCGCACAGAGCACCATCCGGTTCCCGGCAGACAAACCACTCCCGGACCGCATCGTCAAGGCCATCCTCGACGAATGCGCCGCCGAGATCAGACAGAAGGTGGCCCGGTGAGCTTCACCGCTGCTGAGATCGAGTTCCTCGCCTCGCAACCACTCGCGCGTCTCGCAACCACCGACGCCTCCGGCCAGCCCGACGTCGTCCCGGTGGCCTTTGAGCTCGACGGGACCAACATTTGGATCGGTGGTCCGGGCGACGCATTTCTGTCAACCCGGAAAGTGCGCAACATCACCGCCGGCGCCCGCGGTGTCGCGTTGGTCATCGACGACATGGTCTCGCTCGAACCGTTCATTGCGCGTGGGATCCGTATCTACGGCCTATCCGACGACCCCGTCGAGCGAACCGGTCTCATCGGTCCCGGTTGGTACGTACGGATCTCACCCACTGTCTCGTGGAGCTGGAACATGGACGGCCTACCAGCCGGAGATGAGTGGTACGCCACACAGCGACGCGTCCATCGTGGTTGAGAGAGGCCCCCGCTTCAGAAAGTGCCACTCGGTATCGGCCCGACTCGGGTGCTCGAAATCGCAGCGGGAGAGCCGAAGGGCGTCAGATGGCGACGAGGCGGACTGACGCGTTGAGCGTCTGGAGTAAGTGTCGGAGGTCGGTTGGGTCGGAGGTGATGAGGGCGGTGGGGCCGGTTTGCGATCGGGCAGCGGCGACCAGGGCGACGGAGGCGTCGACGATGTCGGCCGTGCCGGCGCGTCCGCACAACAAGCCGGTGGCGCGTGCCAGTGCTCCTTCGAGTGGGACCTCGTCGCAGTGGGTCAGTGCTCGTGCGAGGAGTGCTTGGCGGCTTCCGTCTCGCCATGCCTGTGCGATGACGCCAGCGGGCACGGACACCTGCGCGGAGTCGTCGGCGGCGTTGCGGAGCATCGCCCAGACCGTGCGGTCGTTGCGATCCAGCGCGATCAGCGCGCCGGTGTCGAGGACGAGTGCCGTCATCCGTCGACGAGGGCGCGGGCGGCCGCGAGTTCTTCATCGCTGAACGCGCCGTGGTCGCGTTCCCAGGCAGCGACGACGTCGCGTAAGCCGCGCGTTGCGAGCTGGCGGCGGGCAGCGTCGGCGAGCCAGGCGGACACGTTTTGCTCGTCGGCCTCGGCGGCCTCGCGGACGGCGATGGCGAGTTCTGATTCGATCGAGACGGTGAGTCGTTCGACGGTCATGACACGATCATACTTCGTCATACTGGGTGGAGCAACGCTCATTGCGCAAGTTCGAGCGTTGCAGTCAAGGCGCGGTTCGGGCCCCCGCCACCAACGAAATGCCGGGTCAGGCCCCGGCTCCCAGGACCGGGCCTGCGACGTTCTGGGGCCTCTGTACAACACCCATGCAACACGAGCTTCTGGCGGTCTTCGCGGGCGACGTTTGACCCGATCGCCGGAAGCGGGGGAAACCTGCTGGTCACAGGGTCGACCTTCGGGTTGGTCAGCCCGAACGTTGGACCGGCGGCACGAGAGCCCGAAGGTCGTCACGACGCAACGAGCCGCGAGCACTCACGGACGCGACCGCGAGGAGCCCGACGTCGCGCTTCAGGCGGCTCGGGCGATAGGCCGGTTGCGAGGGCGCTCAGGTAAGGCGGCGGTCAAGTCACGATTGCGCGTCGTGCACGAGAATCGCGATGTGCACCCGGTTCGTGACTGCGAGCTTGGTGAGAAGACGCGAGACGTGCGCTTTGACGGTGGCCTCGCTCATGAACAGGGATGCGGCAACCTCGGCGTTGGATGCGCCGGACCCCACCGCAGTCGCGACCTCCCGCTCCCGGTCTGTGAGCGACGTCAGGCGCTGGGCAGCGACGCGACGGCGATCTGTCATTTCGTCGTTGCCGAGGTGAGAGAGAAGTGTGCGGGTGACCGACGGTGAGAGCATCGCTTCTCCTGCAGCCACGAGGCGCACTGCGTTGACGATCTCCGTGGGCGCGGTGTCTTTCAACAGGAACCCGTCGGCGCCGGCCCGAAGCGCGCTCATGACATGCTCGTCGGCCTGGAATGTGGTCAGGACGATCACGTGCGGCGGAGTCGCAAGGCGGCGGAGGGCCGACGTGGCGGCAATGCCGTCCATCCCGGGCATCCGGATGTCCATCAGGACGACATCGGGTCGATGCGCCTGCGCGGCTGCGACGGCGTCGGCGCCGTCGGCAGCCTCGCCCACCACCTCCATCTCCTCTGACGACGACAGGATCATCCGGAGACCGGCACGCACCAACGCGTCGTCGTCGACCAGAAGCACCCGGATCTTCACCACGGCAGGTCGGCCTCGACGACGAAGTCACCGGAAGCGTCCGGTCCGTGCACCAGGACGCCATTGGCCAGGGTCACCCGCTCCTGCAGACCAAGGAGGCCGGTGCCGGAACCCGGCAGAGCCGGACGGTCGTGGGCGCCCACTGCGGTTGGGTTCCGAACGCTGACGTGCAGGCCGCGGTTCGGCGCTCCCGCCACGCGAACCTGGGCGAGGGTGCCGCGAGCGTGCTTGCTGATGTTGGTCAGCGCTTCCTGCACGATGCGGTAGGCGTCGCGACCCAAGGGGCCGGGTGCGGCAGCTGCACCGTCCACCTGCATCTCGAAGTCGATCTTTGCGCCGGAGCGGCGAGTCTCCTCCACCAAGCGTGGAATGTCAGCCAACGTCGGTTGTGGCACCGTCGACGGCCGCTCCTGCCCCGGCTCCTCGCGCAGCACGCCGATCACGTCCCGCAGCTCTTCCAGCGCTTGGTGGGCCGTCAACCGCAACAGCGCTGCGCTCTCCCGCACCTGGGCGGGAGGCAGGTCGAGTGCGACCTCGAGCGCCCCGGCGTGCAGCGCCACCAGGGAGATGCGGTGGGCGAGCACGTCGTGCATCTCCCGTGCGATGCGGGTCCGCTCGGCCAGGCGCGCACGTTCGGCGCGGACGAGCTGATCGGCCTCGGCCCGTTGGGCACGGTCGCGCAGGGTGGAGAGGAGCTGACGCCGGGCGCGGACGAACATGCCCCATGCGGTTGCGGCGGCGGCAAGCGCCATCGTCGGCAGCATCACCGACCAGGTATTGGTCCGCCCGAGCCAGATCGAGCACACCACTGCGGACGGAACGAACAGCGCGGCGACGAGCAGGGCGGGCCGGACATGGCGGTGCACAGCCAGCGAGGACAGTGCGAGCAGGCCGGCGACCGTGCCAAACGTCGAGAACGCGCCCAACAGGACGCAAACCAGCGCCACCCCGAACGGCCAGCGCCGCCGCCACCACAGTGAGAGGCAGCAGAGGGCTCCGAACGCGGCGTCGGTGGCCACCTGCCCCGAGGTCATCCGATTGGCGGTGTCGTCCACGGTGACGCTCAGGATGAGGGCGCCGAGAGCGGCGGCGATGACGAACGCACCGGCGTCGACGGACCAGTCGCGCGCAGTCCTGGGCGCCACCGTTGTCGGGATGGGCCGGGTCGCTCGGTGCCAGCATCGCCGTGGGGGCGGTCTGGGCCCACCATCTGCGTAGCCAGGACATGGCCCGAGCGTAGGGTTCTGGGCCCCCGTGCAACATCGACGAAAGTCGACATTGCAACCAACGAAAGGCGAGACGTCGGAAGCGGCCGGCCTCCCTTCGGACATCGGATCGTGGCCGTCCGCCCGATGCGGCGGCGCACCGGCCGGTTCAGGCTGGCCACATGATCACGACAACCGCTCTCACCAAGAGCTACAAGAAGGTTCCGGTCGTCCGCGACGTCTCGTTGCGCTGCGAACCCGGGACCATCACCGGTTTCCTCGGGGCCAACGGCGCCGGGAAGTCCACCACGCTGAAGATGATCGTCGGGCTGGTGCGACCCGATCGCGGTACGGCGACCATCGACGGCCGACCGTTCGTCGAGCTGCCCAACCCGACGCGCGTGGTCGGGATGCTGCTCGACGCGTCGGCGATGCATCCCGGGCGCAGTGGCCGGGCGACGCTCACGATCGCAGCGCGGCTGGCAGGCGTTCACACGAGGCGGGTCGAGCACCTGTTGGACCTCGTCGGGCTCGCCGATGCGGCGGAGAAGCGGGTCGGGACCTACTCCCTTGGCATGCGCCAACGCCTCGGCATCGCCCAGGCCCTCGTCGGTGAACCGCGGGCGCTGATCCTCGATGAACCGGCGAACGGGCTCGATCCCGAGGGCATCGCCTGGATGCGAACGCTCCTCCGCGACTTCGCCGACCATGGCGGCACGGTGCTGTTGTCGAGTCACCTGCTCCACGAGGTGCAGGCCACCGCCGATCATCTCGTCGTCATCTCCGGCGGTGCCGTGGTGGCCGCCGGTCGGCTGGACGATCTGCTTGCCAGCTCCACGATCCTCGTGCGCAGCCCCGACCCCGGTGCACTGGCCGCGGCGCTCCAAGCTGCGCGGATCGACTACGTCGCCGGGCCGGGAGATGCGCTCACCGTGGACGTCTCCGGAGGTCGGGTCACGACCGAGGTGCTGGCGGGCGTCGCCCGCGACCACCAGGTGCTGCTCACCGAGTTGCGTCAGTCCGAGACAAACGGGCTGGAACAGCTGTTCTTCTCTCTCACCGCCGCCAAGGCGGCTCCGCCCCAGGAGGCTGCAGCATGACCACGTCACTCTCCCCCCGAACCCTCGGCATCGACGCGGCACTCGTCGGCCCCAGGACCTATCCCGTTCTCACGGCTTGTCCGGGTCGAGTGGGCCAAGGCCACCGATACCCGCGCCGCCCGCTGGCTCCTCGCTCTCGTGGCCCTGTCGACCGCTGGGATGATGCTGGTGCCGGTCCTCGCCCCAACGAGCTTCGATCAGACCTACGCGAGCTACCTCCGCGTTGCCGCTCTCGGGCTGACGATCCTCCTGCCTGTGGTGGCGATCCTGATGTTCACCGGCGAATGGAGCCAACGCAGCGTCATGACCACGTTCACCCAGGAACCGCGACGCATCCGAGTCCTGAACGCCAAGCTGGCGGTGTCGATGGTGCTGGGTGGTGGCGCTGCAGTCTTCGGCGGAGTGGTCACCGCCGCCGGCCTCGGGCTGGCGGCGGCCTCGGGCCGCGCCCTGGAGGCGAACCTGACCGTCGGCGCCATCACCGGCTATCTGCTCTTCGTGCTCCTCAATGTCCTCGCCGGCGTCGCGCTCGGGGCGCTGCTGCAGAGCTCGGCGACTGCCATCGCCGCCTCCTTCGCTCTCCCCGCCGCCTTTGCGGTGCTCGGCACGGCATCGACGCTGGTGTCGGACTGGATCGACATGTCCACAACCTGGAACTGGGTGCTCGAGAACGACTGGGCTGGTCACGTGCCGCAGATCTCGTTCTCGGTCGTCTTCTGGGTGGCGGTCCCGCTCGCCGCCGGCGTCGTCCGGACGATACGTCGCGACGTCGGGTAGTTGGGCGACGGCGTCGGCGCCGTCGGCAGCCTCGCCCACCACCTCCATCTCCTCTGACGACGACAGGATCATCCGGAGACCGGCACGCACCAACGCGTCGTCGTCGACCAGAAGCACCCGGATCTTCACCACGGCAGGTCGGCCTCGACGACGAAGTCACCGGAAGCGTCCGGTCCGTGCACCAGGACGCCATTGGCCAGGGTCACCCGCTCCTGCAGACCAAGGAGGCCGGTGCCGGAACCCGGCAGAGCCGGACGGTCGTGGGTGCCCAGTGCGGTTGGGTTCCGAACGCTGACGTGCAGGCCGCGGTTCGGCGCTCCCGCCACGCGAACCTGGGCGAGGGTGCCGCGAGCGTGCTTGCTGATGTTGGTCAGCGCTTCCTGCACGATGCGATAGGCGTCACGACCCAAGGGGCCAGGTGCGGCAGCTGCACCGTCCACCCGCATCTCGAAGTCGATCTTTGCGCCGGAACGGCGAGTCTCCTCCACCAAACGTGGAATGTCAGCCAACGTCGGTTGTGGCACCGTCGACGGCCGCTCCTGCCCCGGCTCCTCGCGCAGCACGCCGATCACGTGCCGCAGCTCCTCCAGCGCTTGGTGGGCCGTCAACCGCAACAGCGCTGCGCTCTCCCGCACCTGGGCGGGAGGCAGGTCGAGTGCGACCTCGAGCGCACCGGCGTGCAGCGCCACCAGGGAGATGCGGTGGGCGAGCACGTCGTGCATCTCCCGTGCGATGCGGGTTCGCTCAGCCAGGCGCGCACTTTCGGCGCGGACGAGCTGATCTGCCTCGGCACGTTGGGCACGGTCGCGCAGGGTGGAGAGGAGCTGACGCCGGGCGCGGACGAACATGCCCCATCCGGTTGCGGCGGCCGCAAGCGCCGTCGTCGGCAGCATCACCGACCAGGTATTGGTCCGACCGAGCCAGATCGAGCACACCACTGCGGACGGAACGAACAGCGCGGCGACGAGCAGGGCGGGCCGGACATGGCGGTGGACAGCCAGCGAGGACAGTGCGAGCAGGCCGGCGACCGTGCCCGACGTCGAAAACGCGCCCAACAGGACGCAAACCAGCGCCACCCCGAACGGCCAGCGCCGCCGCCACCACAGGGAGAGACAGCTGAGGGCCCCGAACGCGGCGTCGGTGGCCACCTGCCCCGAGGTCATCCGATTGGCGGTGTCGTCCACCGTAACGCTCAGGATGAGAGCGCCGAGAGCGGCGGCGATGACGAACGCACCGGCGTCGACGGACCAGTCGTGCGCAGTCCTGGGCCCCACGTTGTCGGGATGCGCCGGGTCGCTGGGTGCCAACATCGCCGTGGGAGCGGTCTGGGCCCACCATCTGCGTAGCCAGGACATGTCCCGAGCGTAGTGTTCTGGGCGCCCGTGCAACGTCGACGAAAGTCGACATTGCAACCAACGAAGGGCGAGAAGTCGGAAGCGGCCGGGCGTCCCTTCGGACATCGGATCGTGGCCGTCCGCCCGATGCGCCGGCGCACCAGGCGGTTCAGGCTGGCCACATGATCACGACAACCGCTCTCACCAAGAGCTACAAGGAGGTTCCGGTCGTCAGCGACGTCTCGTTGCACTGCGAACCCGGGACCATCACCGGTTTCCTTGGGGCCAACGGCGCCGGGAAGTCCACCACGCTGAAGATGACCGTCGGGCTGGTGCGACCCGATCGCGGCACGGCGACCATCGACGGCCGACCGTTCAGCGAGTTGCCCAACCCGACGCGTGTGGTTGGGACGCTGCTCGACGCGTCGGCGATGCATCCCGGGCGCAGTGGCCGGGCGACGCTCGGGATCGCAGCGCGGCTGGCAGGCGTTCACCCAAGGCGGGTCGAGCACCTGTTGGACCTCGTCGGGCTCACTGGTGCGGCGGAGAAGCGGGTCGGGACCTACTCCCTTGGCATGCGCCAACGTCTCGGAGTCGCCCAGGCTCTCGTCGGTGAACCGAGGGCGCTGATCCTCGATGAACCGGCGAACGGGCTCGATCCCGAGGGCATCGCCTGGATGCGAACGCTGCTGCGCGGCTTCGCCGACCATGGCGGCACGGTGCTGTTGTCGAGTCACCTGCTCCACGAGGTGCAGGCCACCGCCGATCATCTTGTCGTCATCTCAGGCGGTGCCGTGGTGGCCGCCGGTCGGCTGGACGATCTGCTTGCCAGCTCCACGATCCTCGTGCGCAGCCCCGACCCGGGTGCACTTGCCGCGGCGCTCCAGGCTGCGCGGATCGACTACGTCGCCGGGCCGGGAGATGCGCTCACCGTGGACGTCTCCGGAGGTCGGGTCACGACCGAGGTGCTGGCGGGCGTCGCCCGCGACCACCAGGTGCTGCTCACCGAGTTGCGTCAGTCCGAGACAAACGGGCTGGAACAGCTGTTCTTCTCTCTCACCGCCGCCAAGGCGGCTCCGCCCCAGGAGGTTGCAGCATGACCACGTCACTCTCCCCCCGAACCCTCGGCATCGAGGCGCCACCGTCGTCGGCCCTAGGACCTATCCCGTTCCTACGGCTTGTCCGGGTGGAGTGGGCCAAGGCCACCGATACCCGCGCTGCTCGCTGGCTCCTCGCTCTCGTGGCGCTGTCGACCGCTGGGATGATGCTGGTGCCGGTCCTCGTCCCAACGAGCTTCGATCAGACCTACGCGAGCTACCTCCGCGTTGCCGCCCTCGCGCTGTCGATCCTCCTGCCTGTGGTGGCGATCCTGATGCTCACCGGCGAATGGAGCCAACGCAGCGTCATGACCACGTTCACCCAGGAACCGCGACGCATCCGAGTCGTCAACGCCAAGCTGGCGGTGTCGATGGTGCTGGGTGGTGGCGCTGCAGTCTTCGGCGGAGTGGTCACCGCCGCCGGCCTCGGGCTGGCGGCGGCCTCGGGCCGCGCCCTGGAGGCAAACCTGACCGTCGGCGCCATCACCGGCTATCTGCTCTTCGTGCTCCTCAATGTCCTCGCCGGCGTCGCGCTCGGGGCGCTGCTGCAGAGCTCGGCGACTGCCATCGCCGCCTCCTTCGCTCTCCCCGCCGCCTTTGCGGTACTCGGCACGGCATCGACGTTGGTGTCGGACTGGATCGACATGTCCACAACCTGGAAGTGGGTGCTAGAGAACGACTGGGCTGGTCACGTGCCGCAGATCTCGTTCTCGATCGTCTTCTGGGTGGCGGTCCCGCTCGCCGCCGGTGTCGTTCGGACGATACGTCGCGACGTCGGGTAGTTGGCTTGAGGGTGCCGGAAACGCGTCGGTGGTGTTGCAGGGCGGGGCTGAGCAGCCCGACATCGTTGACCTTGCTGGTGAGGTCGTGGCGTTGGCTTGGCTTGCTCATGATGAGCATCGCTGACCGTACCGGTGTGTCAACGAATGGCCCCGAAGCCCGGACGGTGCCTTTGGCGACCCGCTCCACGAGCCAATCGACGTGCGGGCCGACGTGCGCCATCCACCGTCTTCGTTCTGGTGGGCGTAGTGAGTTGCGCTCCGGCGAGTGGGTGTCAGCCGGGGAGTAGCTCGTTCTCGGTGACCGCAGGCCAGTACCCGCCGTCGACGAGGAGCCTCGTTGCCGACGGGTCGGCGGTGGTGACCAAGAGCAGGCGTTCGGCGTCGTCGTGGACCACGAACCAGCTCCCATCCGCATTCCAGGTCGCGAGGTGCATGCAATAGGTACTCGGCGCCCCTGTCGACAGCAGGGTTCGGCTGCGACCGTCGACAGTGAGGCCGAGAGTGAGCTTGCCACCACCGTTCTTGCATGTCACCTCTTCGCCGTTCGGACCAGGCCATGCGTTCTCCGGGACGTCTCGGTACGGCGGGATGTCGCCGATGGGAACTTCCTCCACGTCGCCTGTCGCCGGGTCGATGATCCAACTGAGCGGGTCGTCATCGCTGTCGGCACCGGGGTAGACGGTCGACTGAAGATGTCCATCGGAGCGCCAGGCGAGTTCGCCAGCGAGGCCGTCACGGCAGGCCAGCTCCTCGGGCTCGCCGCCTGACGCGGCGACGACGTACACGCACCGATCGTCGCCGGGTTTGAGGAACGCAACGGTTCCTGTCAGCGAAGGATCGGGCGTCGTCGCGAGCGACGGAAAATCGGGGGTCGGCCGCAGCAGCGCCCAGTAGAGGGCGCGGACGATGAAGAACCCACCGACCACGACGACAACAGCCACCAACGCCACCAGCGCCTTCCGCCCACTTGACAGACGCCGACGGGGCGCCGACGACGCCCGCGGCGGCAACTCTGGGCTAACTTGACGATCGTTCATGGTGCCTCCCGGTCTCGTCGTGATCCTTCGCCTGACTGCTGCGTTCGTCCTCGACCGTCTCGTCAATCCTTACTTCGATCATGAGCCTGCCCCGTCGACCTGAGTAGGGCTGAAAGTCGCTTCGACCTGGAACTCGGGCCCGCCAGCGTTTCGCGTTGACCCCACCGCCAGGCCTCGTCACAGGTGGAGGTCTCGGCGGCACCGGTCAAGGCGCGCACCGTGCAGCTGGACGCAACGGAACTCACCGGCGTTCGGCCTTGCCGCACCATCGCCCGCCGCTGCGATCTCAGGCCGTCAGCCGCCACTCCTCCTGTCACCGAGCGACCAGCAGCGTTGCAGCCAATGCGCGGTTCGGCCCCCGCCACCAAGTAGAGAGCAACATCTCAGAGGCATTTTCCGAGACACCGGGAAGTGCCTCTGACGTTGTCCGAGACGGCCGGCTGTAAGCACCTGTCAGCAAATGCTCAGCGGGACCGCAGCAGGGTCGACGCGGTCGAGCTGCGCGCGTGCCTCGGCCAGCACGTCGTCGATCGGGCGTCGCCGGGCACGGCGGGCGGTCATGGGAGTGCCGGTCGGTGCGTCTCGTGCATCCGGACGATCACGACCACGCCGGACGCAGCGGTAAGGGCGGCGACGGCATAGATCGCGACCTCGATGGAGGCGAGGTCGGCGAGCACACCGGCGAGGAGGGCGCCGACGGCGAAGCCGCCGTCGCGCCAGAGTCGGTAGATGCCGACGGAGCGGGCGCGCCACGTGGGGTGGGCGACGTCACCGATGGCGGCGAGCAGGGTGGGGTAGACCATGGCGGTGCCGACCCCGAGCACGATCGCACCGGCGGCCCACGCCCAGAAGCCGGTGGCGGCGGCCATCCAGGCGAGGGCTGCGGCTTGGGTGAGCATGCCGCCGGCGATGAGTGGTTTGCGGCCGATCCGGTCGGAGAGCCCGCCGGTATAGAGCTGGCCGAGCCCCCATGCCGCGGGGTAGAGCGCAGCGAGCACACCGATGCGTCCGACCGACAGCCCGGCCGCGGCGAAGAAGATCGGGAACAGCCCCCAGGCGAGGCCGTCGTTGAGGTTGTTGACCAGCCCGGCCTGTGAGCACGACGAGAGGGCCTTGTCACGGAAGGAGGTGAGTCGAAAGATCTGCCCGATCGTCAGTCCGTCGTGATGGTCGACGCTGGTTGCCACATGGTTCAGGGCTTCGTGGTGGGCGTGGGCTCGGGTCTCTTTGACGGTAAAAGTGGACAGGCCGAGGCCGAGTGCTGCGTAGGCGAGGCCGAGGTAGAACGGGGCGGGGCGTAGGCCGTGTTCGGCGGCGATCCATCCCGTGGCGAGGGCGGTGATGGCGACGGCGCCGTAGCCGGCGGCTTCGTTGAGGCCCATCGCGAAGCCCCGCTTTGCGGGCCCGACGAGGTCGATCTTCATGATGACGGTGGTCGACCAGGTGAGGCCTTGGTTGACGCCGAGCAGGACGTTGGCGAACACCACCCAGCTCCAGGTGGGCGCCCACATCAGCAGGAGCGGGACGGGGACGCCGATCAGCCAGCCGGCAATCAGCACGGGCTTGCGGCCGTAGCGGTCGGAGAAGGTGCCGGCGAAGAAGTTGGTGGCGGCTTTGACGATGCCGAACGCGGCGATGAAGGTCAGGGTGGCGGTGTACTTCTCGAGGCCGAACTCGTCGGTGGCCAGGAGCGGGAGGACGATGCGTTCCTGGCCGATCATGCCCCCGACGAGCGCGTTGACCCCGACGAGCAACATGAACTGGGCGAGGTTCTCCCGCAACCCCAAGTGGATCCCGGGCGTCGATGTCGTGGTGGCGCTCATTCGCCGACCGCCAGTCGTTGGCCGGTGTCGGCGGCCCAGGTGTCGGGTCCGCCGTCGAACACCCGGGCGGCGACACCGCGTGAGGCGAGCAGGCTGGCAGCCGACATGGCGCGCTCGCCGTGCCCGCACATGACCGTCACCCTCTCACCGCGTGGTGGTGGCGGCGTGCTGGGGAGAGAGCCGAGCTCGACGTTGTGTGCTACAGGGAGGTGCCCGGCCGCGTATTCGTTTGCCTGGCGGACATCGATCACCACACCACCGGCCGCGTCGACGTCGATCGTGTCGACGACATCGATCACGGCAAGGTCACGTCCGTTCGCCTTCCAGGCGGTGATGCCTTCGTCGAGTTCGCCGACGAGGTGTTCGTGGCCGACGTCGAGGCACTGGCGCACGAGGTCCGCTCGATCTTGGTGCGGGTCGAGGACGAACACGAGTGGGGTGCCGGCGGGGACGAGCCAGCCGAGCCACGACCCGAACACCGCCCGGAGCGTGTTCGACAGTGACCCGGGGATGTGGCCGGCACCGAACGCGGTGAACGGGCGGGCGTCGACGACTACCGCGCCGGCTGCGAGGTGTGCGGCGACGGTGTCGGCGTCGAGTGCGGCGAGGGTGGGCAGTGTGTCGATCGGGGTGGGGCCGAGCCGGTTGCGTTCGGGGAGTTGACGGAAGTAGGTGGGGAAGGTGCCGAACCCGGCGACGAGCCGGTCGGCGAACTCGTCCTCGTCACGGATGGCGAGGAGCGGGTTGCCGGTCCGTTCGCGGCCGAGGGTGCTGACGCGCTCGGAAGCGCCGGGGGCCGAGCAGAACGAGCCGGCGCCATGTGTCGGATAGACGGCGACCTCATCGGGCAGGTCGTCGAAGCGGTGGAGCGACCGGAACATCTCGTGCGCCAGCGGCACGGCGAGTTCGAGGCCGCCGAGGTCGGTGCGGCCGACGGTGCCGACCATCAGCGATCCACCGGTGAACAACGCAACAGGCGATCCGTCGGCCTCGAGCAGGTAGGCGTGATGGTCCGGCGTGTGGCCCGGAGTCGCGATCGCTGTGAGCGTCACCGCAGGGGCGAGTTGCACGCGTTCGCCGTCGGTGACGCCACGATGCGCCGTCGCGAGGCGCGACGCAGTGGGCGCGATGAACGTGACGCCTCGGCAAGCGACGAGCCCGGGGCTGCCGGTGATGTAGTCGGCATGAGAGTGGGTGTCGACCGTCCACGCGAGATGGCACCCGGATCGGTCGATCAGCGCCTCGTGGGCGATCGGGAACCGAGGCGGGTCGACGATGACGGCCGTGCCGTCGCCCAGGTCGATCACGTACGACGAATGCCCCAGGCCCTCGTCGACGAACTCGTGCACTTCCATCACTCCACACCTCATCTTCAAAGAACTCCTTGAACTGTCGCGAAGACACGACTAGCTTGTCAAGTAGATCCTTGAATAGTGTGTCGACATGGAGGTGGTAGTCGATGGGTGATCCGCAGGCGAAGGTTGCGTTGTTCGACGCGTTCGGTGAGGTGGCCAAGGCGCTCGCCAACGGCCGGCGAGCCGAGCTGGTCGACGTGCTCGCGCAGGGCGAACGTCACGTGGAGGAGCTCGCGTCGGAGATCGGCCAGAGCGTCGCCAACACGTCGTTTCACCTGCGTGTGCTGGCGACGACCGGGTTGGTGGCGACACGCCGCGGCGGCACTCGCATCTACTACCGACTCGCCTCCGAGCGTGTCGCCGAATTGTGGGCGGCGCTGCGTGACGTCGCCGCCGCCCATCACGAGCAGCTCGACGAACTCGCCGCCGCCTACCTCGGCGATCGGAGCCGACTGGAGCAGATCGGCCGCGACGAACTCGTCGAACGGATCGTCACCGGTGAGGTCGTGATCGTCGATGTGCGACCGGCCGCCGAGTACGCGGCCGGCCATATCGCCGGGGCACGGTCGATCCCGATCGACGAGCTCGCTGCCAACATCAAGACCCTGCCTGCAGGTGTGGAGGTTGTCGCGTACTGCCGTGGGCCTTACTGCGTGTACGCGGACGACGCCGTCCGGCTGCTTCGCCGGCGTGGACGTGCGGCGCGGCGCCTCGAGGACGGGTTCCCCGAATGGCAACGGGCCGAGCTGCCCGTGGAGATGGAGATCGCATCATGAAGATCCTCGTGATCCTGCAAGGACCGGCCTACGGCGACGAGCGCGCCTAGAACGGGCTCCGCCTCGCCGGGAACATCGCCAAGCGCGACGGGGTCGAGGTCACGGTGTTCTGCTTCGGTGATGCGGTCGGGTGTGCCTCGACGAGGTCACCGATTGGACGTTGTGGGCCGACAGGAACGTCACGTTCTGACGGTGCCGTTGTGCGGGGCGTGGGTCGTACCCGCCTCGGGCCGGTTCGCTGCCGCCCACATCAAGAGCAGCATGCTGCCGGCGGGGATCTCCACGCCACCGAGCGACATCCCTGGCGTCGGCGCGATGACCGGCGCGAGAAGCCGGGCAGACTGGTTCGTGATCGAGTCGCAGCGTCAGGAACAGGAAGGGTGGAATCATGCGGACACGAATCATCAAGCTCGTCGTCGGGCTGCTCGTCGCCCTCGGCGTCGTCGGCGGGATCATCTTCGTCGTGGGTGTGCGGGCGAAGTCCCCGCTGGTACTCGCGGCCGTTCGCCGATGCGGGCGAGCGACCAAACGGTTCGTGTTGGCGTCGGCTGGAACACCCGGTTCGACCGTGTCCGTGGTCCGCCACCTCGGCCGGACAACAGGCCGGCCGTACGACACTCCGGTGCAGGCAGTCGCCACCGAGGACGGGTTCGTGATCGCGCTGCCGTATGGGCTGAACACCGATTGCCTCAAGAACGTCTTCGCCGGCAGCGAAGCCACGATCGTTCACGACGGGCACACCCGTCGCGTCGACCGACCCGAGATCATCCCGATGTCCCTCGCGGCTTCGCGCTTCTCGCCCAACGACCGACGCGCACATCGCCCGTTCGGTGTCGACCAGTGCCTCATGGTCCGCCACGCCGAGCCGGGCAATGGTGAGCAGGTCGCCGACCACGGCTGAGACGATGGACGACAGCGACGAGTCTGACGACCGTGCAGAGTGGGACACGAACCCCCTCGCTGACTATCCGGTTGGCCCCGACGTCCGCTTGAAGTGCCGTCGGACGCCGGTCGTCCCTCGGCTTGGCTACTGTCCGATGATGCTCTTGGCTACCGACGATCCGCTCGCTGTGGCCGCGACGCTCGCCGTGCAGCGCGGCGATCTCGACGGCTTGCGGGCTCTACTGGTCGAACATCCTGGACTTGCCAGGGCCGAGATCGGTGACCACACGCCGGGCGGCATGCGCCGCTCGTTGTTGCACGCCGCCACGGACTGGCCGGGCCACTACCCGAACAACGTCGCTACGGTGACGCTGCTGATCGAGCACGGGGCGGACGTGAACGCCCGCTTCGCCGGTCCGCACACCGAGACGCCGTTGCACTGGGCAGCCAGTAGCGACGACGTCGACGTGCTCGATGGGCTGCTCGATGCCGGAGCCGACATCGAAGCGACGGGAGCGGTCATCGCCGGTGGAACCCCGATGGCCGACGCGACTGCCTTCGGTCAGTGGAACGCCGCTCGCCGACTGGTCGAGCGAGGCGCCCGAACGAACCTGTTCGAGTCGGCGGTCATGGGACTCATCGATCGCATTGAACCCCTGTTGAGGAGCGCCACCGCTCCTGGCGCCGAGGTCATCACTGGCGCGTTCTGGGGTGCTTGCGCCGGCGGCCAGCTGGCGACGGCACGGTACCTGGCCGACCAGGGTGCCGACGTCAACTGGGTGTCGGCCTGGGACGGTCTGACGCCGCTCGAGGCAGCTCGCCGCAGCCGGGACGAGGACGCCGAACGCGAGATGTCGGCCCGCCAAGCCGACCGCGACTTCTCGAAGGTCGTCGAGTGGCTCGAGTCGCGGTAGCGACCTGGGAGTTCCACGATCCCGTGGGGGCTGATCCGTGTCGACGACCGATCAGTCCGGCTCCAGGCCCCGCCGAACGCCCGCCGCCGACAAGACCATCGACTGGGTCCACCACATCCTCAAGACGGAGCGTGACATCGTCATCTCCTCCCGCCCCTCGAGGCGACATCGTTCCAGGTGGAGAACCTCCGGATCGCCTACGTGTTCTACGAGAGCGGGTTGTCGATCAACGATGTACACCTGATCTCCGAGGGTCTGTCGTGGCTTTCAGCGACGAACGCCTTGTGGATGGCGATAGCGGCAGCCGAACCGTCGGCAGCGGCCGTCACCACCTGATGCGGTATGGGCGGCGGGCGACGCACGTCTCCAGCGGCCCACACGAGTGGATGACTGGTGGCCCCGGTCTCGCTCGTGCGAATGTAGCCGTCACCGTCGACCTCGCAGCCGAGGGCACGGGCCATCGAGCTGCGCGGCACGATGGGGGCCTTCACGAACGCGGCCATTGCCTCGATCGTGCGCCCGTCGCGCAGCGCCACGTGGGTCAGGGTGGCTCCCTTGCCGATCAGTGCAGCGACATCGGCAGCATCGACGACCGTGACCTGAGATGTCCACGAACGGACCAAGCTCGCGAGATGGTCGGCGCCGGGAGCGGCATCGATGACGACGACCGCTTGGTCGCGATGCTCCCACCCGTCGCAGAACGGACAGTTGAACACCGACTTGCCCCACCGGTCGGCAAGGCCGTCGACCGGCGGAAGCTCGTCGTGCACGCCCGTGGCCAGCAACACAGCGTCAGCGTGTCTGGTGGTGCCGTCCGCAAGCCCGATGGTCACGTTCCGGTTCGCGCTCCGCGCGCTGGTGACAGCGCAGTGCACGATCGCCACACCGTACGTACGCAGTTCGGCCAGAGCGTCGTTGCGGAAGCGATTGGGGGCCGTCGCATCGCGCGTGGGGAAGCCATGGAACTCAGAGACGGTCGCGTTGCGGTACGTCTGGTCGTCGATCACGGTGACTCGATGCCGAGCCCTCGCCAGGACGAGCGCCGCGGTGAGGCCGGCGGCTCCGCCACCGATCACGAGCACGTCGCCGGCAACCTCTGCTGCGGTGCCCATCATGACGCCGTTGCCTGAGTCGACGAGGCGGCCTCGACCGTCGCGACGTGCGGGTGGTGGCCGGAGCGGGCGACCGCTGCACCGTGAACACCGTGAGCCTGCTGAGCACGGTGTGCGCCGTCTGTTGCGCGGCGGGGCAGCTGGGTGAAGGTCACCGCAGCGGCACAGAACGCAACGCCGGCCGCGATCCACAACGAGCTGTGCATCGAGTCCACGAATGCGGTGCGGGCGGCGGCGGCGATCGGGCCGGCCTGGGCGCCGAGGTGCCGGCTGGTGTCGATCGCTGCGCCGACGTTGTTGACCAGCATGCTGCGATCGATGCCGGTGAGGTTCGGGAACCGGTCGAGCTCGGTGTGCATCGATGTCGCGTAGCTCGTCGCCGCGACGCTGCCGATGACCGCGACCCCGAATGCGCCACCGAACTCGCGAACGGTGTCGTTGACGGCCGAGCCGACGCCGGCACGGGCCGGTGGGAGGGTTGCCATGATCATCTCGGTCGCAGGCGGCATCGCGATGCCCGCACCGAGGCCGAACAGCAGCAGCCCGACGCCGGTCGGCACGTACGAGCCGCCGTCGACGAACGCAGCCTGCACGGCGACGCCGGCGGTGGCGATCAGCGTGCCGGTGGTGACGGTGATGCGCCCACCGTGCATGGACGCGAGATGCGCGCCCGCTCCGGTGCCGAGCAGCATCCCGATCGCCGCGGGAACCAGCGCGAAGCCGGCTGCCAATGGCGTGTACTCGAGCACGAACTGCAGGTACTGGGCTTGCAGGAACACGGTGCCGGCCATGGCGAAGAAGAGCAGCGCGAGGGCGATGCTGCCGGCCGAGAAGCCGCGGTTGCGGAACAGCGCGATGTCGAGCATCGGGTCGTCGCGACGCACCTCCCAGCCGACGAAGAGGATCGCGATCGCAGTCCCCGCGGCGAAGTTGACAACTGAGGCGGTCGAGGTCCAGCCACGCTCGGGTGCCTGGATGGTGGCGTAGACCAGTGAGCTGATCGCGGCGATCGAGAGGACCGCGCCGACGGGATCCAGCCGTGTGGCGTGCGGGTCCCGGGAGTCGGGAACGAGGTGCATCGCTCCGACGAACGCGGCGACGAGCAGCGGCACGTTGATCCAGAACACCGACGACCACGAGAAGTTGCGCATCAACGCACCGCCGATGATCGGTCCGAGCGCGATGCCGGCTCCGCTGGCGGCGGTCCATCCGGCGATCGCCTTGGCGCGTTCGCGGGGATCGCCGAACACGTTGACGAGGATCGACAGCGTGGTCGGCATGATCAGCGCACCGCCGACGCCCATCACGCAACGGCCGGCGATGAGCGCAGCCGTCGAGCCGGCCGTGGCGGCGACGACGGAACCACCGAGGAACGTGAACAGGCCGGCGAGCAGCGCGTGGCGGCGGCCGAAGCGGTCACCGATGCTTCCCGCGGTGAGCAGCAGCCCGGCGAACACGATGGTGTACGCGGCGACGATCCACTGCAGTTGGGCCGAGCTGGCGCCGAGATCGCCGACCAGTCGCGGCATGGCGACGTTGATGATCGTGTGGTCGACGGAGGTGACGAGCAGAGCGAGCACGAGTACGCCGAGGATTCGCCAACGATTGGGATGGCTGGCGTGTGCGTCGCCGATGCACTGGGTGGTGGGACGGCCGTGCATGATGACTCCTTGGGTGTGTGGTGGTGAGGGTGTGTGGTGGTGAGGGTGTGTGGTGGTGAGGGTGTGCGGTTTGTCGGGGTTGGGTTGGGTTACGGGAGCAGGCGGGTGATCTCGTCGATCACGACGCCCGGTTGGTCGATCTCGATGTGATGACCCGTCTGGTCGACCGACGTCACGTGCGCGGTGGTCGACAGCGCCGCCCAGTCCTGCTGGCCCTGGTTCCATACGTCGGTGAGATGTGCGACCTCGCTCGCAGCCAGGTCGGCGGGCAGCTGACGGTCGGTGGCCGTGATGACGGTCATCGGCAACGAGCCGAGCGAGGCGATGCCGGACACTTCGGCGAAGGCCGCGTCGACATCGAGGTGTTCCCTGTTTCCCGTCGGCAGGAACAGGCCGGTGCAGGTGGCCCGTAACATCGTTGCGCCGTCGGAGCCATCATCGGTGACGTTGCAGAGGGCGGCCGGCCATGTGGCGGGAGAGGCGTCGACGAGGACGAGTCCGGTGACCTCGTCGGCGAACAGTGAAGCGAACGTGACAGCCTCGGCCCCACCGAAGGAGTGGCCGACGACCACGTACGGTCCGGGTTCGCCGACCGTGCTCAGCAGCGCATGGAGGTCGGACGCCTGGCTGGAGAAGGTTTCGGTCGCAGCGGCCGGGTCGCTCGTTCCCGTCCCGGGCCGGTCGTAGGAGCACACGCGGGAGCGTGCAGCGATGGCGGGTTCGGTCTTGACCCAGCCCTCGCTGCCGCCTTCGAAGCCGGCGATCAACAGCACCGTCGTGTCACCCTGGCCGACGCAGCGGATGTGCACCCGCTCACCCGCAACGCCGATCAGTTCGTCGATCGTCGCCGTCGGACGTGTCACGGTGGTCGCCGTGGTCGCCGTGGCCACCGTGGTCGAGACGACCGAGGTGGTCGATGTCGAACCGGCGATGGACGCGGCCGGGGTCGTCGTGGTTGCCGTGTCGTTGCCACACGCCGTCGCGCTGACGAGCGCGGCGACGAGGATGGCGATCCCAAGGCGGCGCACCCTCGTTCGGCCGGCTTCGGTGCTCATCTTCTGGAGGGTGATCGTGTCGATGGTTGCGTTCATGAGTGCCACCATCGACCTAAGGGGTGGCGGTCCGCATCGGCCACACCACCTCAGATCCGCGGACGTGAGCGAGCCGAGAACTGGCCGGCGACGCTGCCTGCGCACGCGATACTGAGCGGCATCATGCACTCCCGCCCGCCCGGATCGGACTTCGTCGGACGGCACGCGGAGTTGGCCACCTTCGAACGGGCGATCGCCGACGCACGCAACGGGTTGCCGTCCGTCGTGCTGGTCAGCGGCGATTCAGGCATCGGCAAGACGACGATCGTCACCGAGAGCGCCGGGCGAGCCTGTGTCGCCCTCTACCTCGCTCGGTCGACGCACATCGGGGGCGACACGATCCCCCTGGCACCACTCGCCGATCTGCTGCGCCAGGTCCGTCGATCCAAGCCGGGCCTCCTCACCGGGACGCCGGCGCTCGCGGCGCTGCGCCACTGGTTCGTGCCCGGCTCGACCGTCCCCGAGGTGAACGGCTCGCCTCATGGTGGGCTGTTCGTCGCCGTCCTCGAACTGATCTCCCGGCTCGCCGCTGAAGAAACCGTGATCATCGGGTTCGAGGACCTCCACTGGGCGGACGCGGTGACGTGGGATCTCTTCGAGTACCTCGCCCGCAACCTCATCGACGAACAGGTGGTGCTCGTCGGCACGTACCGCGCCAACGAGGTGGCGATCAGTCCGAGCCAGCGGGGCCGATTGGCGGAGCTCAGCAGGCTTCCGGCGGCTCGTCGAATGCAGCTGGAAGGGTTGGGTCGCGACGAGATCGCCGCCCGTGTCGCATCGCTGCTCGGAACGCCGGCACCGAGTGCGCTCGTCGATCAGGTGGTCGCCCGGGGTCGTGGCAATCCCTTCTTCACCAACGAGCTCGTCGCCGCCCACCTGTCCGGTGAGACCATCCCCATCGTGCTCTCCGATCTGATCTCCGCCGAGATCGCCGATCTCGACGACTGCGCCCGCCTGGTGTTGGGGGCGATTGCCACGATTGGTCGCGTGACGAGCCACGAGCTGCTCACTGCCATCGTCGCCCTGCCCGATCACGAAGTGGAAGCCGCTGTGCGCACCGTGATCGACGCACGGTTGCTGGTGGTCGACAACGACGCATACCGCTTCCGACATCCTCTGCTCGGCGAGGTCGTCTACGCCGACATGCTCCCACCGCAACGGGCACGCCTGCACCGCAGCATTGCCGCGACACTGCGGCAACAGCCCGCCAATGCGTTGAGGCGAGCGGACCGGGCCGGTGAGCTCGCCTTTCACCTCGACCGTGCGGGCGACCACGAGGGCGCCTTCACGGCGTTGCTCGCCGCCGCCGATGCGGCCGAGACCGTCGCCCCTGCTGCAGCGTTCGGTCATCTCGAGCGCGCCTTCGAGTTGTGGGACGCTGTGGGCGAGTGCGCCGCCACCGCCAACCGGAGCGACCGGCTGTGGCAGGCCGCCGACCTGGCGACCTCGACGGTCGGCAACGAGCGAGCCGTGCAGCTGGCGCGCGCTGCCTTCGCCAGCGGGTTGCCCCCACTCGGTGCGGCGTGGGGCCACGAACGGCTCGGGCGCTACCTGTGGGCCACTGGGCGGCTCGCGGAGAGCCGAGCGGAGTTCGAACTCGCCGCAGCGTCGCTGTCGGGTCACGAAGGCGGCGAGGCCGCCGCGGTGTATGCGGGTCTCGGGCAGGCCGAGCTGATGGCCGGCAACGACGCAACTGCCGAGGGCTGGTGCGCGCAGGCCTTCGACGTCGTCACGACACCACACCGCAACCCGTTGGCCTGGGGGATGGCGCAGCGTGTGCTGGGCATCGTCCGCAGCAACCAGGGCGACCCGGCCGAGGCGGTCGCGCTGTGCCGGGCGTCGGTGGCCGTTGCCCCGAGCGCGCAGGCACGTGCTCTGGCCATCGTCTACCTGTGTGTCGCGCTCGGCGACGCCGGCGAGTACCAGGAGGCGCTCAACACGACCCTCGACGCAGTTGCGGAGGGTCGGCTCACCGGGCTCGATCGCGGCTTCGGGTGCTACTTCGACTCGCTCGCCGCCGAAGCGCTCATCCGGCTCGGGCGTTGGACCGAGGTCGAGGGCGTGCTCACCCGACAGCCGATGGCCGGCACGCTGCCGGCCGGTCTGCTGCGCCTCGCACGAGCGAGAGCGATGCTCGCGGCGCGACGCGGTGACACCGAGTACGCACTCGGTCAGCTGGCGGAGGCGCACGGGCTGCCGATCGACGGGTGGCACCAGAGCGTGCGCGATGCGACGACGGCGGACGTCCACCTCGCACTCGGCAACTGGAGCGAAGCGGCGCATGCTGCCGAGCGGGGCTGGAGTGCGACGGGCACGACGTCGGTGCTGTGGGCGGCACGGTTCGCCATGTTCGGCGTCGTTGCCGAGGTGGAACGAACGCTCGACCGACGGGCCCGCCGCGAGCCCGTCGATCCTGTCGCGACGATGTCGCGCCTTCGCCGGCGAGTGGACAGTGCTCGATCGTTCGCCGACGGTGTACCAGGCGGCCCGCAGCGAGACACCGCGGCACACCTCGCCCACGCTGCAGCGAGCCTCACCCGGCTCGACGTGTCGGACGCCGACGCGTGGGCCGAGGCGGTGGCGCGATGGAGCGATCTCGGCGATCGCTGGGCGACGGCCGTCGCGCTTGTACGGGAAGCCGAGGCGGCGGCGGCGGCCGGCGCCGCGGACCGGGCGGCGTCGTCGCTCCGCCGAGCCCACGCGTTTGCAGCCGAAGTCGATGCCGGCCCGCTGCTGGCCGAGATCGACGCCGTCTCCAGCCGCACACGGGTCAGCATCGAAGCCCCCACTCGCGTCGTACTCGACGAGATCTCCGCCGAACGCCTCGGCTTGACGCCGCGGGAGACGGAGGTGTTGAGCCTGGTGGCCGCTGGACGCACCAACCGCCAGATCGGTGAGGAGCTCTACGTGTCGGACAAGACCGCCAGCGTGCACGTCTCGAACATCCTGCGCAAGCTCGGCGTGAACAGCCGGGTCGACGCGGCCGCCGTCGCGCAGCGGCTCGGCATCGCCTGAGGGGAGTGCTTGCGATCTGAGGGGGAGCGCCCGATGCGGCCCTGGCGGCCTTAGGCCGACGATGCGGCCATGCATTCAGCGACCGGCCCGTCGTTCCCACCGCCGCACGCCCTCGACGTCGACGTGTGCGGCAGCGTCCCACAGGCACTCACCGGTCGGATGCTCGGGATCGGGCGCGACGGGGTCGTCCACTCGGTGCACGTGCATGCAGGCCAACCCGTTGGGTACCGCAGCCGCAGGCTCCGCACCGACGCGGCTGTGCACAACGTCGTCACCTTCGGCGGCTCCACCCTCGCATTCGGCGATGACTCGCCCGCGTTCGAGGTGAGCTCGGATCTCGGCACGCTGCGCCACGTCGATCTTGCCGGTCGAGGGCACGCACTCGCGCCGTTTCCGAAGATCGACCCGCTCACCCGAGACCTGCACCTCGTCGCCCGCGCCCCCGACGGGCCGCAGGCGCACGTGGTGATCTCCGCTGGTGCTCTCACCCGCCGCACTCGGCTCATTCGTGACGTTCCGAACCGCATCAGGGACCTCGCGCTGACGCACGACCGAGTGGTCTTCGTCGCCGACGGCTATGTCGGGATCGGGCCTCGCTGGGGCGAGGCACGCTGCACGTGGATCGCGACTGGCGCCTCCGCACCGCACCCGTTGCACGCGCACGATGCCGGCAACACCGTCGTCCTGCTCGCCCTCACCCCCGTGCTGGAGCGATGGACCGTCTACGTCGACGGTGGGACGATCGGGCGCGAGGTACTGGATCCAACACCTCGACGCCTCGCCCATCGTGGGGCCCACCGCGTCGACGAGGTACCGCGTTTCCTGTGGACGACCGGTCACGGGACGATCGGCCACCACGATCTCGCCACCGCTCGCCACGTGCACCACAGCCTTCGCCAACACACGCCTGGCGATCTCGTGTTCGTCACCGATCCACAGCGGCCGGGCGACGCCGACGCCGGCTGGCTGGTCGGTTTCGTCCACGACGCCTCGGGAACGACGACCGAATTCCGCGTGATCGATGCCGCCGACATCGCTCGACCGGCCATCGCCACCGGTCGCATCCCTCGACGGATACCTCGTGGGCTCCGCTGCACGTGGATCCCCCTCGACCCCGCAATGACCACCACAGCAATCACATCGAACAAGGAGAACGGACCATGAACACCACGCCTGTCACCGAATCACCGATCGAGTCGGCTTCGACCGCCGTCGTCACGGAGAACAGGCCGGCGGTCGAGCTCGAGGAACCCCGACGCGAGCCCGTCGGGCGGATCGTGGGCGGGTCGCTCGCGGCCGGCCTGCTGGGAGCGATCGTTCTCACGCTCGGCGTCTTCGGCGGCGCGTCAGAGCACGTCATCTCCGGCTCGGCCCTGCTCGCGTTCGCCGCTGGATGGGCGATGCTCGCCATGCTGTCGGAGCGCTTCACCAGCCAGCCGCAGCGCTGGGCGCGAGTGCCGGCCGCATTCATGGCAACCGCAGCGCTGGCGCTGCTGTTGACAAGCCCGGACGATCGGGCCTTGGACATGGCAGGTTGGGTGTGGCCACCGATGGTGCTCGCGCTGGCCGGTTGGATGGTTGTGCAACTGCGCCGCAGTCTCAGCGGCCGCGTTCGCTGGCTGCTCTACCCTGTTGTGGCTGCGCTCATCGTGGGGTCCGTCGGCGGGATGTACGAGACGGCCGCCCGAGCGCATGACCGGGGCGCCTACCCCGCGCCCGGCAAGCTGTACGACGTCGGCGGTCACCGCCTGCACCTGAACTGCTCGGGCTCGGGCAGTCCCACCGTGGTGCTCGAGAACGGGCTGGGAGAGACGTCGCTCGCCTGGACTCGAATCGCCGCAGACGTCGGTCGCACCACACGTGTCTGCGCCTACGACCGCGCCGGTCAGGGCTGGAGCGACGACGTCGGCGCTGCGCAGGATGGTCTGGCCGTCGCTGCGGATCTGCACACCCTGCTGGCGCGCTCGGGCGAGACGGGCCCCTACGTGCTCGTCGGGCACTCCGCCGGCGGTGTCTACGTCATGACGTACGCCGACCGCTACCCCGACGAGGTCGCCGGCATGGTGTTGCTGGACTCGATGAGCCCGGACGAGTTCACGGCACTCCCGGACTTCCCGACGGAGTACTCGATGATGCGCCGTGGGCTCGGAGTGCTCCCCAGCCTCGCCCGGTTGGGCGTCGCCCAGGTCGTGCCGACGTCTGCGTGGTCGAGCCTCCCCGAGCCTGCCGCGTCGCAGGTTCAGGCGTTCGCCTCCAGCCCGCGCGGCATGCGCAACATGCGCGACGAGCAGTCCGTCTATCGCGAGGCGTTCGAACAGGCCAAAGCCCTCACCTCGCTCCACGGCAAGCCACTCGTCGTCGTCACCGCGACCGAATCACTGCAGAAGACCAAGGGTTGGTCCGACGTGCAAGATCGGCTCGCCGCGTTGTCGACCAACAGCCGGCACCGCGTCGAGGACGCCACGCACGAGGGGCTGATCGACGACGAGGTGACCTTCGAGGCCTCTGTGCAGGCGATCGTCGACGTCGTCCAGTCGAGCCGGACCCAGGAGCCGGTGGCCGCCTGATGACCCGCACAGCAGCGTTCCTCCGTCTGAACGTGATATCACTGCACACGATTGGGTCGATCTGTCGACGGTCGACCCCCGCCGTGCCCGGCTACCGGCACGGCAACGCTCCGGGGGACGGCGAAGCACTCGCCCAGCTGCTTCGCCGACACCACCCAAGCCCACCATCTGAGCCGAATCCAGGCGATGTACACACCACCATCGATGACCGTGCACGAGGAGACCGAGATCCGAGCGCTCGTCGCCGCGCACGGCAGTGGCTGGCTCGTCACCGCCAGCAACGACACACCCGACGCGACGCTGACGCCGATCATCTGGCATGGCACCCGGGTGATCGCTCACATCGCCAAGGCCAACCCCCACTGGCACAACATCGACGACGAGACGCCGGGGTTGTTCATCGTGGGGGGACCACAGGTGTACATCTCGCCCTCCTGGTACCCGTCGAAAGCGGAACACGGCCGTGTCGTGCCCACGTGGAACTACATCGCCATCCATCTCAGCGGTCCGATCCGGGTGCATCACGACCCAGACTGGCTACGCAGCGCCGTCACCGATCTCACCGACTTCCACGAGCGCCACCATGCGGAACCGTGGCGGGTGACCGACGCACCCATCGACTTCATCGACGCACAGCTGCGCGCCATCGTCGGCATCGAGATGACCGTCGAACGCGTCGATGCCAAGGCGAAACTGAGCCAGAACCGTTCCGAAGCCGACCAGCGCGGCGTCATCAACGGCCTGGCCCGGTCCACTGAGACGGACGCGCCGGCAATCACCACCGCCATGCACCGACACCTATCCCTCGACGACTGATACCCGTCCCCCGTCTGAGCGCCAGCATCGTTGCGTGCCACCATCGGTGCGATCCGCATCGGTTCGAAGCGGGTCGTCGCGACCCCCCTGGTGCGTGCACGCGGGCCCACTCGAGCCCGAGAGGACCACCGAGCTCGCTCATGGCGCGATCCACGTCCGGCACCAGGAGCCCGACGTGGAAGATCTGCTGATAGTCGAACATGTTCATCCTCTCGTGGTCCACCGATCAGCGCGTCCTGCCGGCGTCATCGAACGATCACCGCTGGATTGCCCCAGCGTGCGGTGTACGACTGCAGGCGTTCCGAGATCCGCCAGACCCCGTCGCGGTGCTGGAGGAGGTCGGCGTACGTTCCGCTGATCACGAACAGATCGCCGCCCGCAGCCCCCGTGCGGACGTGTTGCGCGTGGAAGTACGACGTCGATCGTGCCGTGCACTCGGAGACGTCGAGCTGGATCGAACCGATCAGGTGTTGGCTGGCGTCGAGCGCCCCGAGTGCCGCCCGCGACCGCTCGACGATCCCCGCCCGGCCCTCGATGCGCCCCTTCGGGTGGATGTAGACGGCGTCGGGTTCGAAGCAGTCGGCGACGCCGTCCCAGTCATGTCGATCCTGGGCGAGGGCGCACCGCACGAGCACCTGCTCGACCGCCACCCGGTCGATGAGGTGTCGCACGGCATCGTGGACGTTCACGGCCGCCCCAACCGTGCGTCGAGCGCCGACTTGGTAGCGGCGACGAAGTCGACGTGTTCGGCTGTCGAGCGGAAGCCGAACCGTGTGGTGAGCACTGACAGGTGGGTGCCACCCGCCTCGCGCCAGCGCTCGGCGGTCGCCACGATGTCGACGACGTCCTCGGCTCTCGAGGTGATCAGCTCGGTGCCGAACGGCACGCTCGACCGACCGGCCTCCGCCAGGTGGTGGCGAACCCGCCCGAGCCCTGCGATGGCGTCGTCGAGGCCTCCGGCGAAGGTGAAGCCGTCGCCGAGTCGGCCACCGCGGCGGAAGGCGCGTTCGCCGAAGCCGCCGATCCAGATCGGGATCTGCCGTGACGGCCGGGGATTGATGCAGGCACGTTCGATGCGATCGAAGCGACCTTCGAAGGAGACCAGCGGCTCGCTCCAGAGCCTGCGCAGGAGCCCGATCTGCTCGTCGAGGCGCTCGCCGCGCGTCGCGAAGTCCTGACCCAGTGCAACGTACTCGACCCAGTTCCACCCGACGCCCACGCCCAGCCGGAGGCGGCCGCCGGAGAGCAGATCGGCGTCGGCTGCCTGCTGGGCGAGCAGCGCCGTCTGACGCTGCGGGAGGATCAGCACCCCCGTCGCCAGTTCGATGGAGTGCGTCACGCCGGCGAGGTAGCCGAACACGACGAGCGGATCGTGGAAGGGATCGTGCTCCGTGTACGGACCCGACAGCGGCGGCTCGCGGTCCGCGTGCTCGGCACCCACGACGTGGTCGTAGAACAGCAGGCTGTCGTACCCGAGCGTGTCGACGGCCACGCCGATCTCGTGGACGGCGCGCGGATCGCCACCGAGCTCGGTCTGTGGATACACGACGCCGAGCTTCATCGCTTTGCCCGTCTCGGATTCGGTGCGCCACCATCGCGTCGCGGCTCGATGCCTGCTTCGAGCACCCGACGTTGGGCGATCCGCCACGTCGAGCCCACCAGCCTCCAGTCGTCGTGGTACTCGCCCCACAGCACCATGTCCGACTTGTCCGCGTCGCGGTACCGGTGCCAGGCCCGCACGTAGCTCACCGCATGGGCAGACGTGTCACCGGTGAAGGTGATCGAGATGTTCCCGATCAGGTGCTGCGTCGCCTCGAAGGGGGCCAACGCGCGATTCATCCAGGCCACGACGTTGTCGACGCCGACGATGTCGCCGCTGTGTGGCGAGGCGAACACGCAGTCGTCGACGAACACCTCACGGTGCTCGTCGGTCTCCAGCCAATCGGTCGCCCGTGCATACCGGAACATCTGGTCGGCGATCGCCGACCGGTCTGCGAGTCGGTCGGATCCACTCATTCGGTCCCCTCCTTCTGCGCGGCTGCAGGTACGGTCGCCGGCGGGAAATACCGGGAGGCCTTCTCCCCGAGCACTTCGGCCCCACCGTCGATCACGAGGCAGGCGCCGTTGACGTACCACGCCTGATCACTGGCCAGGAACATCGCCGCCGCAGCGATGTCGTCGGGAAACGCGGCTCGCCCGCTCGGCGAACGCGACGCCATGTACGCGGCTGTGGAACCGGTGGCGTCGGGGTCGCCGGTGATCAACTGCGCGGTCAGGCCACTCACCGTTCGGCCCGGAGCGAGACAGTTCACCCGCACGTTGCTGCGACCGAACTCGACCGCTGCCGAGGCCGTGAGGCCGACGACGGCGTGCTTGGCCGCGGTGTAGCAGTGCGGTCCGAGACCACCGCGCACTCCCGCTGTGCTGGCGGTGTTGATGATCGCCCCGTGTCCCTGGCGCACCATCACCTTGCCCGCCTCCCGGATTCCGAGGAACACGCTGGTGAGCAGCACGTCGATCGTCGAACGCCAGTCGGCGGCGTCATGATCGAGCAGCGAACCGACGACGCCGAGAACCCCGGCGTTGTTGAACATGCAGTCGAGCCCACCGAACTCCGCCACCGCAAGCGCGACTGCGGCGGCCACGTCGTGCTCGTTGGTCACGTCGACGGCCGCAGCGATTGCTGCCGGCCCGAGCTGTGCGACGAGCGCCTTCGCCCGCTCGATCTGGACGTCGGCGACGACACATCGACCGCCTGCCGCGACCACGCCCCGCACGATCCCCTCACCGATACCACTCGCGCCGCCGGTCACGACCGCCACTTTGCCTTGGAGCACGTCCCCTCATCTCCTGTGCGGTACAGAGCTGTATCGCTCAAGTACACAACTGTACCATTCTGGCGATGAATGGCTAGCCTGCGTTGACGTGGACGACATTGCGACGAAGCGGTCCGGAACCCCGTCCGACAGACGACGCAGTCGCGTGGACCCTCGCGTCGCGGAGACCCGGCGGATCGTCACCGGGACAACGCTCGACCTGATCGCCGAGGTCGGGTTCGAAGGGACGACCGTGGAACTGATCGCCGAACGGAGTGGAGTCTCCCGCACGACGATCTACCGGCACTGGCCCGACCCGTCGGTGCTCTACCTCGAAGCGTTTGATCCTCCCTCGGACGAACTCGAGCCGCCGCGGCCCACGGGCGACGCGGTGCGCGACCTGCGCGAGTACATCCAGCACGTCGCCGACCGGCTCAACGACGGTCGATTCGCCGCAGCGCTCACCGCCCAGATCGACAAGGCCAGACGTGATCCGGCATACCGGACCGCGCACCTGCAGTATGCCGTCGCCCGCAACGAGCACAGCGTCACCATCTTCCGGGCCGGCATCGACGCCGGACAGCTACGGTCCGACCTGGATCCCCAGCACGAGACCGATCTGATCCTCAGCTTCCTCGTCTACCAACGTCTGATCCGCCATCGCGTGCTGGATGAACAACTGATCGCCACCCTTCTTCGCGAACTGATCGATCGCTGCGCCCCGCGGCGGTCGGAACAGTGACGGAGACCGATCTTCGGTGGGTGCGGAACAGTAACGCCGGTGGGACCGGGCCGCGCTACGAAGCTGAGCGTGTTGGTCAACCATCCGCCGACAGTCGCAGTGGCGAACCCTGCGCAACGCGGGCAGCCGCGCCATCCAGCAGTCCGCGATCGCCGACGGTCCACTGCACGACGAGCCGCTTGCCGGCGATCTTCCAGCCATCGCCCGTGCTGATGCAACGGTCGTCATAGAAGCCGTTGAGCGTGAACACGTCAGCGGCGTCGGCAGCGTCGGCGCCAACGACGACATGGTCGGCACACACGCTGGCGCGTACGCCGGCCGCGCCGCGGCCGAGCGGCGTGATCAACACGTTGGTGAGTGCGTGACGGGTGGCGCTGAGCCCCGGGAACAGGCGGGTGGCACGGGCCACCCAGTCGTCGGCCCGCCAACGGCCCACGCTGTCCGGCCGCCACGAGGAGTAGTCGAGGTCGATCTCGTCGGCAAACGCGGATCGGTACATCACCCAGTCGCACGTGTCGATTCCCGTCGCGAAGCGCGCCATCAGGTCGTCAATCGCCAAGACGTCGTCGAGCGGCAAGGCGTCCACCGGCACCGGCGAGAAGCTATCACTCACGAGCGCAATGTGTAACAGACGTTACGAAACCGGCGGCACGGTCGCCCTGCCGCACCGCCGCGCTGCACCACGTCGCAGCCTGCGGATGATCGACGAGCGGGTCAGGTCGTCGGAGACCCGGTCTGGCCGGTGTTGGCGGTGACCCCGCCGTCGACCGGCAAGGCAACACCGGTGACGAACGACGCCGCCGGCGACGCGAGCCACACGATTGCCTCGGCGACCTCGCTCGCCTGTGCCCAGCGGCGCAACGGCACGTTGGCCTGCAGCGACGTCCAGCGTTCGGGCTGTTCGTCGGCGAGGTGCGCGGTCATCCCGGTGATCGTCGGACCGGGGCACACGGCGTTGACGCGGATCCCTTCCGGACCGAGGTCGATCGCCACACTGCGAACGAGGTTGATCACACCCGCCTTGGCTACGGCGTACGGCCACCGGTTGGCCTCGCCGGCCAGTCCTGTGTTCGACGAGGTCACGACGATCGCCCCTCCACCAGCCCGACGCAGTGCAGGAACGCCGACGCGCATCCCGAACACGGCAGCGCGGAGATTGACGTCGAGCGAGCGTTCGAACACTGCCAGATCGATCGTGTCGATCGATCCCGAGGCGCGCACTCCGGCGTTGAGCACGAGCGTGTCGAGACGACCCCAGGTGCGCTCGGCGAGTTCCACGGCGGCGGCGTTGACCCCCTCCTCACTGACGTCGCCGGCCAGGGTACGTACGGCGTCGTGGCCGTCGAACGCGGCGAGAGCCTCGACAGACAGATCGACTGCAACCGCGCGGCCACCGCGGGCGATGAGCCGTTCGACCACGGCGCGACCGATTCCGGAAGCGGCGCCGGTGACGATCGCCACGGGGCACCAGGTGTCGCTCGAATTCGTCGCGCCGAAGTTCATTGCGACAGTCTTGCTGAATAACTGTGGTCGGTATCAAGTAAGACCAGTCGAACGGGACGAGGAGCAGGCGATGGGTGATCGGCTGAGCGGCAAGGTTGCGGTCATCACGGGCGCCGCGTCGGGGATCGGCGAAGCCTCGGCGCGGCGGTTCGTCGAGGAGGGCGCACGGGTCGTCGTTGCCGACCTGCAGGTCGAACGCGGCCAGGGCGTCGCCGATTCGCTCGGTGATGCCGCCCGGTTCATCAGGTGTGACGTGACCAACGAGGACGACGTCGTCGCCGCCATCGACCTGGCGATCTCGACGTGGGGCAAGCTCGACGTGATGTTCAACAACGCCGGCGTGGTCGGCGCTGTCGGGCCGATCGCCGACACCGACTCCGATGCGTGGCGGTGCAGCATCGACATCTTGCTGCACTCGGTGTTCTACGGCTGCAAGCACGCTGCGCGGGTGATGGTGGAACAGGGTTCGGGTTCGATCATCAGCACGTCGAGCATCGCCGGTGTCGTCGGCGGGCTCGGCCCGCACGCCTACACCGCGGCCAAGACGGCAGTGATCGGCCTCACCAAGTCGGTCGCCGCCGAACTCGCCGCAAAGGGCGTGCGCTGCAACGCGATCGCGCCCGGCACGATCCCGACCGCGCTGACCGCCGCGATGGTCTCGGGCGACACGTCCGATCTTGCGGCGGTCGCCGAGCAGTCGCGGCAGCGGTTCGGGAGGGCGAGCGATGCGATGGACATCGCCAACGCTGCGCTGTACCTGGCCAGCGACGAGGCCGGCTACGTGAACGGCCACACGCTCGTCGTCGACTACGGCCGCAGCATCAACGGTGGGTCGCATCGCTTCGCCAGCAGCGAAGCGACGATGGTCGGCATCGCCGGCGTCCCGGACCGGGCCCGCGGGTGATGCCCGTCGTCGTGGCCGGCACCATCGGTTTCGCCTCCCAAGCGGCCCGCGACGGTGCCGTCGCCGGCTCGGTCGAACTGCAGCGCTCGACTCGCGACACCGAACCGGGATGCCTGGCCTACTGCTTCGGTCCTGATCCGGTCGATCCGACGGTGGTTCAGGTCTACGAGTTGTGGGCCGACGAGGCGTCGCTGGCGGCTCATTTCGAGCACCCCAACTACACGGCGATGCGCGCGGTGCTGCGGGCGTTCCCACGCTCCGGCATGTCGTCGACCGCCAAGTACCGCTGCGACGCGACCGCCCCGGTCTACGGCGCCGACGGCGTGCCGAGTGCCTCGTTCGACTGACCGACGGCTGATCACGTACGGGTAGCCGGCGGGCGCGCCGGTTCGCGCGTGGCGTCGATCGCCGCAACACCGGTCACGATGGCAACCGTATCAGCGGGACGCGGCGTGCTTGCCGGCGAGGTAGCCGAAGACCATCGCCGGGCCCAGCGTGCCGCCAGGGCCGCCGTAGGTCATGCCGAAGGGGGAACCCATCGCGTTACCGGCGGCGTACAGGCCGGCGATCGGATCGCCGTCGACGTTGAGCACCTGGCCGTCGCCGTTCACCCGCGGACCGCCCTTGGTTCCGAGACAGCCGCTGTGGATCTCGACCGCGTAGTAGGGACCGCGGTCGAGGGCGCCGAGCGTCGCCTCGGGCGTGCCCTTCAGATAGGGGTCGCCCCACCAGCGGTCGAATGCGCTGTCGCCGCGTCCGAAGTCGGGGTCGTGGTTGTCGGCACAGTGGGAGTTGAAGCGCACGATCGCTTCGGCCAACCCGGCCGGATCGGCTCCGATCTGTTCAGCCAGCGCCTCCGGCGTATCGCCGCGCGGTAGCCAGGTAGGCACGCCCTTGGCCTCCACGCCCGACGCCACGCGGAAGCCGTACTTGTCGGCGTAGTTCTGGTCGAACACGAGCCAGCAGGGCAGGTTGGCGTACTCGAAGCGCGACACGTCCTCGACGTGGAACGCGCCGCCGAAGGCGTTGTAGTTGGCGGCCTCGTTGGTGAACCGGCGACCGCGCTTGTTGACCATGATCGAGTGCGGCAGGGTGCGCTGCCCGTTGATCAGCACCCGACCCATCGGGTTCTCGGCGAGCGGGACCGAGGCGACCGGGATCCACCACGCTTCGCGCATCGTCGACAGCATCGCCCCGGCCTTCATCGCCATCCGCAACCCGTCACCGGTATTGGTCTCGACCGACACCGGATGTGTCATCGGGCCGCGCAGGAACGCACGCACGAGCTGCTCGTCCCACTCGAAGCCACCCGTACCGAGTACCACGCCGCGGGTGGCGCGGGCCTCGATCTCGCCGGTCGGCGTGTCGAAGCGAACGCCGACCACCGCACCGTCCTCGATGATCAGCGTCCGGCTGGCACAGTTGGTGCGCGGCTCGACACCGGCCTGGAGGCACGCCATCAGCAGCCGGCCGGCGAGTCCCTGACCACAGCCGCGTTCGTTGCGTCGTGCCCGGCGTTCCAGCTCGACCTCGCCGGGCGGGTCGGGGATCGCCTTGCCCAGCGGCGTCTCGCTCATCGTGATGTACGGCGTGGCGAAGTACGGCGATGGCGTGACCATGGCCGCCCATTCGCCGAGCTCCTCGAAGGCGAACAGCGGGCATTCGAGCGTCCGCCCACCGTCGATGCTGCCGCCGGGGAACTCGGGATGGTAGTCGGGCATGCCGGGCACGGCGTAGAACTGCACCGGCGTACGCGACTCGAGGAACGTCACCATCTCGGGGCCACCGTCGACGTACGCCTCGACCAGCTCGCGTTCGAGCATGTTCCGCGACAGCGACATGATGTAGGTGATCGCCTGTTCACGGCTGTCGGACACGCCGACCTCGGGCATGTGCGGGTTGTTCGGGATCCACACCTGGCCGCCCGACCAGGCGGTGGTGCCGCCGACCAGTGCGGACTTCTCGAAGAGACCGACCCTGGCCCCGAGCTGAGCCGCGGTGGCGGCCGCGGTGAGCCCGGCTGCACCGGTGCCCAACACGATCACATCGAAGTGTTCCATCTGTCAGTCAGGGCGCCGTGCTGTTGCCAGTCCGTTGCCCCACTCCCCTTTCCCTCCGTGCGTGCGGTCGTCGCGCACGCGGCTCACTTCGTCCTTCTGGACTGGATCAGAGCGAGGCGCGCAGCGACTTCTTGTCGATCTTGCCCATCGCGTTGCGCGGCACCTCGTCGATGAAGCGGATCTGCTTCGGGCACTTGTAGCCGGCGAGCGATTCGCGGCACCACGCCAGGAGGGTCTCGACATCTCCGTCGGCGTCGGGCCGCAGCTGCACGAGGGCGATCAACTGCTCGCCCATCTCGCGATCGTCGATCCCGATACACGCCGCATCGACGACGTCGGGGTGCTTGGCCAACGCCTGTTCCGCCTCGGCCGGGTAGATGTTGACGCCGCCCGACACGACCATGTCGGAGAAGCGGTCGGTAATGAACACGAACCCGTCGGCGTCGACGTAACCGATCTCGCCGAGCGTGAACACGCCGGGGGCGATGTGCGCCGCCGCGGTCTTCTGCGGATCGCCCTCGTAGATGATGCCGCGTCCGGTGGCGTCGCGGAAATACAGGCGTCCCTCGACGCCCGGTGGGACTTCGCTACCGTCGTCGTCGACCACGAGTGCCTCGAACGGCGCGACGGCGCGACCGACCGAGCCGGGGTGGGCGAGCCAGTCGATCGAGTTGATCGTGCACACCGAACCGGACTCGGTTCCACCGTACGACTCCGACAGGACGGGACCCCACCAGTCGATCATCGAACGTTTGACGTCGATCGGGCACTTGCCGCCGGTGTGCGAGACGCTCTTCAGCGAGGACATGTCGTAGCGGGCGCGTACTTCGTCGGGCAACGCCAGCATGCGCACGAAGTGCGTCGGCACCATGATCGAGCTCTCGATCCGATGTTCCTCGATCGCCGCCAGGGTGGCCTCGGCATCGAACCGTTCGTGCACGACGATCGGCACGCCGGCCAACAACAGCCGCACGGCCGTCAACGGCCCGTTGTGATACAGCGGGCCGACGACGAGATGCGTGCCGAGCTGGGTCAGCCGGTAGGTCGGCAAGAAGGTCAGAAAGCCGGCCAGGTCGGGCGAATCTCCGATCGTCTTGGGCGGCAACTGCACCGCCTTGGGTCGACCGGTGGTCCCCGACGTGAACAGCAGGTTGGGGATCACCCGTTGTTCGGCGCGCAGGACGATCGGTGCCCGACCGCCGACGAAGGCGCCCAGGTCGTCGCCGATGATGCCGGAGTCCGGGAGACGCACGATCGTGACACCCTTGTCCTGCACGGCGCGGCGAGTCGCCGCTTCGGTGGTGGAATCGACGAACGCCAGCCGGGCTCCCGACTCCTCGGCGATGTAGGCGATCTCCGTAGCGGTGAGGTGGAAGTTGACCGGCACCGACGACGCTTCGCCGAGCATCGCCGCCGCATGAACGACCACGGTCGATGGCCGATTGCGGGCGATCACCAGCAATCGGCGACTCGGCCCGAGGTCGAACGCCTGGATCGCCGCGGCCAATCGCAGCACGGCATCACTCGTCGCCGCCCACGTCGACTCGCCGAGCCCGAGCGAACGGAGCGCCAACTCATCCGGCCGGTCGGCTGCCCGACCGACGAGCGGGACCTGCCGCGCATCCGCCTTCATCGTGCCAGCACGGTGCAGGCACTGATCCCGGGCGCACCATAGACCTGGGTGAACGCCGTTCGCGGGGTGCCCGGCACCTGACGGTCACCGGCGCGGCCCTGCAGCTGGAGCACGCATTCGATCACCTGACGCAGTCCACTGGCGCCGATCGGCTCGCCGTTGGCGATCAGGCCACCGTCGGTGTTGACCGGCAGACGGCCGCCGATCTCCAGTTCACCGCCGAGGATCAACCGTGCCTGCTCGCCGTGTTCGCAGAACCCGCACTCGGCGAGGTGCATCAACTCGGCGCCGGCCTCGGTGTCCTGGAGTTGGGCGACGTCGATGTCGTTCGGCCCGATACCCGCCTGCTCGAACGCGGCGCGAGCGGCGTGCACCGTGGCACCCTCGGTGATGTCCGGCGCCAGCCACGGGCTGAACACCTCGAACGTGCCGAACTTGCGGGTACGGAAGGCGATCGACCGCAACTCGACCGCTCGGTTCGAGAGCTGCCTGGCGCGCTCGGCAGAAGCCAGCACGATGGCCGCCCCACCCTCGTTCGGACTGCAGAACATGTACGAGGTGAGCGGATCGTTGACCATCGGGGCGGTGGCGATCTCGTCGGCCCGCAGCGGCTTGCGCCGCCAGGCGTGCGGGGTGATCGAGCCGTTGCGCAGTGCCCGGGCGGCGATCTCGGCCAGCAGACTCCTGTCGAGGTGATGCTCGTGCAGGTATCGCTGGATCTTGAGGGCGAAGAACTGGGTGGTGACCATCAGCCCCGCTTCGGCGTACCAGTCGGGAAGCCCGTAGTCGGAGGGGCTGGCACCGAACGCTCCGCGGGAGTGCTTGTCGAATCCGACCGCCATGGCGATGTCGGCCGCACCGGACTCGATCGCCTGCGAGGCCGTGAGCAGCGCGCTACCACCCGTTCCACATCCGTTGTAGACGCTGACGAACGGCGCTCCGGTGAGCCCGAGCTCGCTCACCAGTGCGTCGGCGTGGCCACCATCACGGCTTCCGCCCGCTGCGAACTGGACGTCATTCCACGTGATTCCGGCGTCGGTGAGCGCCTCGCGGGCGGCGACCAGCCCCATCTGACGGGCGCTGATGTCGAATCGTCCGAACGGGTGCAAGCCGACGCCGACGATCGACACGCTCATGATGGACCGTCCTCGAAGCAGTACGACCAATGGCGGCCCTCGCCGTCGGGGGCGCCGACAACGAGATGAACGACGTCGCCGATGGCCCACGCGTCGGGCGACTTGCCGGCGAGCCGCGCTTCCACTCGCACAGGACCGAGGTCGACGTAACCGACCGCGAATGGCTCGAACTCGTCGGGCCCGTGGAACGGAGGCTTGGGACGGATGCGCTGCACGGTCCAGCTCCACACGGTCCCGGTTGCGGGAAGGGCAACGTCGGTGGTGGTGGCCCCGCAGCGCGGACAACCGGCCTGTGACGGGAAGACATGCGTTCCGCACGAGTCGCAGCGTGCACCGACAAGACGCCGAGCGTCGTCCCACTCGCCATCACCCGAAACGGTGCCGATCAGCCCGCTCGTCTGCGTGATCATCGTCATGCTGCGTCTCCAGAGCGCCGAACGAAACTTGTCAGTGAGTCTAGTTACTCGCGGCTCGTCGCCGTCGCCCGGCGACTCGTCACACGGTCACTTCGGCGCCCGCCGCAGGAAGCTCCGACGGGACCGGGCGCTTGCGCCTGGGCACCTTGACCACCAGGTTGCGACTGGCCAGCGACACGGCACCGAGCAGCGAGACGCCGGTGAACAGCGGTTCGGTCCAGCGACTGTTGCCCGACGAGGTGAGCTGCAGCCCCTTGATGCCGGTGGCCAACGCGAACAGGGCGATCATCGCACCCCAGATGTTCGGGCGGCCCTTGAGCTGCGATGCACCGAAGAACACCGCGGCGATGGCCGGGAACAGGTACCCCGGGCCGATGTTCGGGCCGTACGTGCCGACCTTCCAGGAATAGACGACGCCGGCGAAACCCGCAACCGCACCGGACACCACCAACGTCCCCCACACCAGCCGATCGGTCTTGAGCCCGGCCAGGCGTGCCGCTTCGGGATTGCCGCCGGTGGCGAACATGTGGCGGCCCACCGGTGTGTGCTCCAGCACGAACCAGGCGATGATGGCGATCACCGCGAGGTAGTAGCAGAAGAGGGGGAGGCCGAACAGCCTGGAGGTGCCGAGCTTCTGGTACGACTTCTTCAGCTCTCCACTGATCGTCTGCTCGGAGGTGAAGTACACGAAGGCGGTGATGATCTGGCTCATCCCGAGAGTGGCGATGAAGCTGTTGACGCGCAGCTTGACCACCACGAAGCCGCTCAGGAATCCGACGGCTGCACACGCCAGCAGTCCGAGCAGCATGCCGATCACCTGGGGCAGCTCGGTGTTCTTGGCGATCGAGTTGGTGATCACCAACGACATCGTCACCATCGTGCCGATCGAGAGGTCGTAGGTGCCGGTGGCCAGCGGGATCAAGAAGGCGATCGCCAGCACGCCGATGATCACGTTCTCGATCAGCACCGACTTGATCGACGTCCAGGTCAGGAAGGTGTCGGGTTTCATCAGCCCGAAGATCAGGATGAAGAACCCCCACAGGTACAGCGCGCTGTACCTGTCGAGGCCGAGCCGCTTGATCATTGTCCTACCCCAGTCGTTTGCAGTTGCGTGTGCTCGATGCGTTCGGCGGTGATCGCCGCGCCGGACAGGGTGGCGACCACTCGACCGTCGACGAGGACCACGACGCGATGGCACAACCGCACGAGTTCGTCGGTGTCGGTGGAGGCCACGACGGCGGCGACGCCTTCGGCGGCCGCCTGCTCGACCAGGCTGTGCAGTTGATCCTTGGCGCCGATGTCGACGCCCTGTGCGGGTTCGTCCAGCAGCAACAGCTTCGGAGCGAGGCGCAGCGCCCGGCTGAACATCACCTTCTGCTGGTTGCCTCCACTCAGCGACCCGATCGACGCCTCGGTGCCCGTCGTCTTGATGGAGAGCCGATCGACCCACTCGCTGGTCTCGCCGACTTCGGACCTGCGGCGCAGGCGGCCACGCCGGACATGCGGTGAGAGGTCGGAGATCGACACGTTCTCGCGGACGTTCATCGGCGCAAGCGTGCCGCGCAGACCCCGCTCCGCGGGGACGAAGGCGATCCCAGCCTTGAGTGCCTGGCGCGGCCGGTAGTTCTCGATCGGGGTGAGGTCGAGCAGGACTTCGCCGTGGTCGCGCGGCGTCTGCCCGGCGATCAGTCCGAGCACGTGCTCGCGTCCCGACCCGGTGACACCCGCCAGGCCGACGATCTCGCCGGGCATCACGTCGAGGTCGATGCCGTGCACGGTGCCGCCCTCGAGACCCCGAACGATGAGGATCGGAGTCCCCGCCGTGCCGGCCTCGGTCGCGGCTGCGGCGTCGATCCGGTGCCCGACGATCAGCTCGACCAGGCTGCCGTGATCGAGCTGGGCAACAGGTGCGGTTGCCACCCGAACGCCGTCGCGCAGCACGGTGACCCGATCGGCAAGCTCGAAGACCTCATCGAGATGATGCGAGACGTACAGGATCGAGACGCCCCGCTGCTTCAGGCGGTGCACCACCTCGAACAGGCGCGTGACGTCGTCGCCGGGCAGCGTCGCCGTCGGCTCGTCGAGTACGAGCAGGTTGGCACCCTGCTCCCATCCCACCAGGGCACGGGCGATGGCGATGGCGGTGCGGTGCGATGGCGGCAGCGAATCCACCGGAGCTTTGAGGTCGATGTGGGCCAGACCGAGGGCGTCGAGCGCCTCGCGCGTGCGCTGGAGTTCCTCACGCCAACGGATGCGCCCCGCGAGACCGGTGATGTACCCGGTGGTGAGGGCGATGTTCTCGACAGCGTTCATCCCGCCGATGAGCCCGAGGTCCTGGTGCACGAACCGAATCCCGGCCGCCGCGGCGGCGTGGCCGTCGCCCAACGTCAACGGCTTGCCGGCGACCACTGCAGTTGCACCGGTCGGGTCGGGCTGATGGTAACCGGCGAGCACCTTGATCAGGGTGGACTTGCCCGAGCCGTTCTGTCCGACCAGGGCATGAACTTCGCCGGCCTCGACATCGAGAGACACGTCGCTGAGCGCGACCTGACCCGGAAAAGTCTTCGACAGATGTTCGATGCGCAGCATCTCAGCCATTCGGCGGCCCCCAAGCTCGAATCAAGACTAGCAAACTGGTCGTCGTGTCAATAAACTACGAGCAACTTCCCGGCACGGTAGGCGTGTTGAGGATCTGAAGGGGGAACACATGAGAATCAATCCCAAGCTGACCGCGGCGCTCGTGGTCGGTGTCGTCGCGCTCGCCGCGTGCGGTAGTGACAGCACGACCGAGACACCGGCCGCCACTCAGGCACCGGCCGCCACTCAGGCTCCGGCCGCCACCGAAGCACCGGCAGGCGACTCGGGTGTCGAGGCCGCCAAGGCCAACGTCGCCGCACACATGTCGCCGGAGGCCAAGATCGGCGTGAGCATCCCGCTGACGGGCAAGGCGGAGAAGAAGACGATTGCCTGGCTCGAGTGCGACGTGCCCACATGCGCGGCGTACCTCACGCCGGGGTTCAAGGATGCGACGACGGCGCTCGGCTGGGATCTGAAGATCATTCCGATGAAGAGCACCGAGCCCGGCGCGGCGTTCCAGCAGGCGATCGACGCCGGCGTCGACTTCATCGCCAGCACCGGTCTCGCCACCGCCCAGTACCAGGAGCAGCTCGACGCGGCCAACAAGGCCGGGATCAAGGTGCTGAGCTGCTTCGGCACCGACGACCCGAGCCCCACGACGATTCAGATGCAGTGTGGCGACGAGGCGTTCGTGACGACCACCGGGCCGCTGATGGCCGACTGGGCGATCGCCGACTCGAATGGCGCCGCCAACGTCCTGATCGTCAGCATCCCCGACTTCCCGGTCCTCAAGGTCGAGACCGACGCGTTCATCGCCCAGATGAAGAAGAACTGTCCCTCCTGCAAGTACGACGAGCTCAATGTCACGCTCGACGACCTGATCGGTGGCCGCGTTCCGGCCTCGGTCGTGTCGAAGGTGCAGGCCAACAGCGACACCAACTACGTCTTCTACTCCTTCGGCGATCTGCCCGGCGGCGTGAGCGCGGCGCTGGACACTGCCGGCCTCAAGGACAAGGTGAAGCAGTTCGGTCAGGACTTCTCGACCATCGACCTGCAGGAGATCGTCGATGGAACGATGGGTGCCTGGTCGGCCGATCCGAAGGGCTACGCCGCCTGGTTGATGGTCGACGCGGCCGCTCGTCTCAGCCTCGGCATGACCCTCGACGAGGAGCGGAGCGCAGCCGCCCTGCCGACCGTGATCGTCGACAACGCCACCTTCGCCAAGGAGATCATCGCCACCAACGGCGACTGGATGCCGGCCGGCGCTGCCGACGCCTTCAAGAAGGTGTGGGGAGTCTGACCCAGACGACTCGATAGCGGGTCGGAGCACCTGATCGGGGCCCGCTCGGTCGGCAGCGATGCCGGCCGGGCGGGCCCCGGCGCGTTCTCGGCCACCAGACCGGCACCCCCGGAACCGATCACCGCGACGTCGACATCGGCCATCGCCCGTGGCCACCCCGTTTCATCCAATGAAGTGCCGAGCCTAAACTGAAGCCAACGACAAGAAAGTGTCGGAGCGCTGACTCGCATGTCGATCGAACTCGTGGCCAACTACACGTCTGCGTCGGTCGATCCGCGCGAGTGCGCCGCCGCCGCCGAAGCCGCCGGCTTCGACGGGGTCGGCATGTCGGATCACCTCTTCCGCACGTCGGTGTACCCGCACGTGTGGGTGGCGGTTTCGGCGATGGCGCAGGTGACCCAGCGGGTCTTCCTCACGACCTCCTTCGCCAACAACCTGTTCCGATCCCCGGTCGAGTTCGTACAGGCCAGCCTGACGATGCAGTGGTTGAGCGGAGGCCGCTTCCAGGCCGGGCTCGGCGGCGGCTGGCTGGAGCAGGAGGTGCGGGCGATCGGGCTCGACTACCCGCCCCCGCCGGCTCGCGCCCGCCGCTACCGCGAGGCGATCCGGATCGCCGCCGACCTGCTCCGCACCGGCTCGTGCCACTTCGCCGGCGAGCACTACACGATCGATGTGCCGCAGATCGGCCCGATGATCGATCCGGCGATCGGGCCACCGCCGCTGATCGCTTCGCTGGGTGGCCCATGGACGATCGCGAACATCGCGCCGCTGGTCGATCGGGTCGAACTGAAGTTCGGCGCCAGCACGCGCGGTGGCGATCTCGACATGGGCATCCTCGCCAACACGACCTACGACGACCTGCGCAGGATGATCGAGCGGGTTCGTTCCGTCGCTCCCGACACGCCGGTCGGCCTGTTCACGATGATCGCCGTCGGCGACGAATCGGAGGTGGCGCCGATGCGCGATGCGCTCGGTGACGGGGTGTACGCGGACTTCGTGGGGGAGGCCGCCCGAGTGCTCGACAAGCTGCGGGCCCTGGAGGATCTCGGGCTCGACCGCGTCCAGGTGAGCGAGCGGGTGAGGGGTTCGATCGAGCGCCTCGGCACCGTCGCCTGAGGGTGTCGGCGGCACGAGTGCGATGTCGGGCGGCATGATGTGGATCCCGCTCAACGATCATCAAGCGGAGTGCGGCGTCGAGGACTCCTACGACGAGATCGTCGCCTACCTCGATGCCCTCGCCCCCGACCTGCTCGATCCCGACGCGGTGGCGGCCTTCCTCGAATGCGGGCCTGAGATGGTTCGCTTCCTCAACGCCCAGGTTTTCGACTGGAGCGGTCGTCCGATCGCCGGGCTCTACGTGGCGAGCAACACCGTGGCCGCGGTGACGGCGCTCGTCTACGGCGGCGCGGGCGGCACCCTCGGCCCCGGGATGACGTTCGGCTTCATCGCCGGACGTCACGCCGCCCAGCAGGGCTCACGCGTCGCCGGGTGAGCCGACCCGGCGTCACCGGCCTCCCACAGCGTGTTCGGCGGCGATCGCCCCGAAGACGACCGCTGGGCCGATGGTGCCGCCGGGACCCCAGTAGGCCTGCCCGGCGGGCGAGGCGACGCAGTTGCCTGCCCCGTACAGCCCGGGGATCGGTGAGCCGCCGACCGACAGCACCCGGCTGTGTTCATCGGTGATCGGGCCACCCTTGGTGTCGAGGGCACCGGGTCCGAGGATCACGCAGTAGTACGGCCCGGATGCGGACAGCGGCGCCAGGGTGGCGTTGGGCAGGCCAGGACGAGCCTCGCCCGCCCACGTGCGCTCGATCTCGCCCTCGCCGCGCTGGAAGTCGGGGTCCAGACCGGCGGCGGCGTGCTCGTTGAACCGGGCGATCGTCGTCTGCAGCCCGGAATCGAAGTCGTCACCAATGTCGAACCCACCCGTGTGCGGCGCCAGGGCGACCGTCCGGCGGCGCATCTCTGCCACCAGCTCGTCGAGCGAGTCGGCCCGGATCACGCAATCGGGGAACGGCTCTCCCGGCATCGGGACCGGCCAGCGAAACCGTGACACCCGCTCGTCATCGCACACCGCCTGGTCGAAGATCCAGTACAGCAACAGGTTCGGGTACTCGTAGTTGCTCGGGTCCCACACGAAGTGGACCTGACCGCGTTCGTTGTAGACGGCCTTCTCGTTGACCACCCGCTTGCCGTGCTTGTTGACCATCAGCATCGAGTCGCCGAACGGCGAGTACACGTCCTTGATCGTCGAGGGCACGGTGATCGCATGCTCGACGGCCACCTGATCCCACCAGGCATGGCTCATGTTCCCGAACTCGGATCCGGCCTCGATGCCGATCCGCACGAAGTCGCCCGTCGCCGACTCCGACGCCGCGCTGCCGAGGATCGGTCCGCGCAGGTAGGCGCGGGCGAGGTCACGATCGTGGATGAAGCCGCCCGACCCGAAGATCACGCCCCGACGCGCTCCGTACAACGCAGTCCGCACGCCGACCCGCGCCTCGACACCGATCACCCGGCCGTCGTCGAACACCAGGTGGACGACCCGGACGTCGGTACGAACGATGGCGTCGTGCTCCTGGGCGACGCGCAGCAGGGCATCGCTGAGCAGCTGGCCGCCGGTCGGATCGATGCCGCGCCGCCAACCCTCGGGGAAGGCGGGCTGGATGACGCGGCCCATCGGCACGGTGTCTTCGGGGATCTTGGAGTAGTAGTTCGGGTAGGGCACGCCTTCGAGTCTCCACGCGCCCAGCTCGGTGAGCCTGTCGAGCATTGCGCAACCTCGGTCGTAGAACGCGGCGAGCTGACGATGCACTCTGTCGGGCAGGCCGAGCGTCTCGTGGTCTGCCCGGTACATCGTCGGGTAGGCCGTGCGGGCCATGTAGCGCAGCACTTCATCGCGGGGGTCGTCGATACCGTCGGCACGCATCACCGGGTTGGCGGGCACCCACATCACACCGCCCGACTTGGCGGTCGTACCGCCTGTGAACGGCGCCTTCTCGAGCACCAGCACGCTCGCGCCGTCGGCGGCCGCGGTGGCTGCCGCCGACCCCCCGGCGGCGCCGCTGCCGACGACGATCACATCGACGACCCGCTCCCACTCGTCACCCCACTCGTCATCGCTGGCCGTCACCGCGACCCCCTCCGTCTACTTACTTGACACTGGCTATGGTCCCACGCCTGGATGCCACGTTCGTCACCGCGTACGCCGGCGGTAGGCGGAGGTGGCGGGCCGCCCGAGTACGCCCCGGGTCTCCCAGCGCTCCCCCGACGTGTCAGTCGGCCGGCCGCAGATGTGCGACCAGCTCGAGCCGCCGCAGCCCGCGCAGGAAGAAGCTCGGGTGGTACTCGAACGTGTTGCCGTCGCACAGTTCGAAGCTGTCGATCCGCTGCGTCAGTTCCTCCAGCGCTACGCGGGTCTCGAGCCTGGACAGGGGCACGCCGATGCAGTAGTGGATTCCGAACCCGAACGCCACGTGTTCGTGGAGCCGGTCGCGGTCGGGGTCGAAGACGTCGGCATCGGCGCCGAACACGGCCTCGTCGCGGTTGGCCGACATCCATGTGACGATCAGGCGGCTGCCGGCCGGGATCGCCACGCCACCGACCTCGGTGTCGGTGGTGGCGATCCGCCAGATCGCCGAGGACGGTGAGGCGACGCGAAGTGCCTCCTCGACCACGACCGGAATACGAGCGGGGTCGCGGCGCATGCGCTGCCACTCGTCGGGTCGGCCGGCGAGCATGATCATGATGTCGCTGAGCAGGCTGGTGGTGGTCTCGTTGCCGGCCACCAGCAACTGCTGCAGGATGCGCAACATCTCGGCCATGTCGAGCGGGCGCCGCTCGGCTTCGCCGAGGAGGCAGGCGGCTGCCTCGTCGTCGTCGATCGTCGCGTTCAGCAGGTGCGTGAGCAGGTCGTCCTGCGGATGGCTGCGGCGCTGTTCGAGCTGATCGGCGAAGTAGCGCTGGAACTCGTTGACCGATCGCTCCGACGCCTCCAGCTCCTCGATCGTGACGTTGGTGCCGATCGTGGCCGTCGACGCGTCGCTCCAGACCTTGAACCGATCGAGGTCGCTGTTGGGCACGTTGAGGGCGCGGGCGATCACCTCGACCGGGAGAGGCACGGCGAATCGCGTGACCCACTCGATCACCTCGCCTTCAGGCAGCCCGGCGAGCAGGCGGCGGGCGGTAGCCCGGATCCCCGGCTCCATCTCGCCGATCGAGCGCGGCGAGAACGCCTTCGACACCAGCCTCCGGTACCGCGTGTGCGCCGGCGGATCGGCGGTCAGCAACGTCGCGACGCGTGGGTACCCGTCGGCGATGACGGCGTCGATTCGTTGCTGCCAGTCCGCCGGCACCGGGCGCGAGGCGCGTCCGAAGGCCGACGAGAACCGCGCCGGGTCGCGCACCACCTCCATCACGTGGGCGTGCCTCGTGACGACGAAGGCGTTGGCCGCCTCGCTCCACACGACTGGAGCCTCGGCACGCAGCCGGGCGAGGGCGGGGTACGGACATGCCGTGACCTCCACGGAAAAGGGATCGAACTGATCGGTGTCCACGATACACGTTTGCTCAGTCGGTGGCGACGAGGCGGCGAGTCAGTTGCCGCACGGCCGAGCGCAGCTTGTCGCTCGATTCCGAGCTCAATGGGCCGTCGGCGAGGCGCATCGTATGTACCGAGATCAACAGGTCGACCAGCGTCCGAGCCGAGAGGGTCTCGATCGCCTTGCGCGCCACCGTCGAGCGACCCCGCTGGGTGGGGGGTCGGAGGTAGCCGAACGCCCGCTCGACGTGGAGCTCCTCGAACTCCTGACGGAGGGTGGTGATCTGGCGGGTCGCGCCGGGGAGCTGGAGGTAGAACAGCGTCGCCTCGTCGGGATGTGCATCGATCCAGTCCCACACTGCGTCGATCACGGCGTCGAGCGTGTCGGTGTCGGCGACGCCACTCTCGGCACGCACCGCCGAGACGACCTCGGTGATCGAGCCGAACACGTGGTGGACCGCTGCGCTGAACAGCTCCTCCTTGCCCGAGAAGTGGTAGTACACGGCCGTCACGACGACATCTGCCTCGTCGGCGACATCGCTGATCGAGGCATCGACGAATCCCTTGCGGGCGAACAGGCGGATCGCCGCATCGATGATGTCGCCCCGACGCGAGGGTCGATGGGCCGGCTGGGTCGCCGGCTTCGTCGATCGTATGGTCGAGTCGGTCATCGGGCTGGTTACTGTAGGCCAATCGACGCCCCGGCCACCCACCGCAGACCAGCTCACCGCCCGTCACGTCGCGGCGACATCATCGATGCGGCGATGGGTCTGTTCGCCACGATCCCGGTCGACGAGGTCACGGTGCAGGACATCGCCGCCGCGGTCGGGGTGACGCCGGCCGCCGTGTACTACCACTTCGCCTCGAAGGAACAGATCCTGATCGAGGGCATGCAACGCTTTCGCGACGAGCTGCTCGGACGAGTCCGTGCGCTCGCCGAAACACCTGGGATCGGTGTCGGGGATCTGGTCAACGAGCTGGTCGGGTGGGTGTCGCGCCGACGCGTGCGCGGCGTGGTGTACTTCGTCAGCTCGATCGGGCTCAACTTGATGATCGAGGCGGTTCGTCGTGAGGGCCGCCATGCGATGGTCGAGGCGCTGCGCCCGGTCGTGCGCGCCGCCGGCGACCGCAGGACCCAAGCCGATGCGGGTGCCATCGCCGTAGCGCTGGTGTCGTTGCTCGAGACGGCGTTGGCCTCGTCGCTGAACGGTGACGCGACCTACCGCGGGCTCGGGGCGCGCAACTTCCCGGCCGAGGTCGCCAGGCTCGCCGACCGGATCGCCGGAGCGGCTTGAGCGCTCAGACGTCCCACGACGGGTCGAGTCGGATCAGCGCCTTGCCGACATTGCCGCCCTTCAACATCGCCAGGAACCCCTCCACGGCGTGATCGATGCCGTCGGTGACGGTCTGCAGTGCCCGGACCTCTCCCGCTCGCAGCCAACCGGCCACCGTCCGCTCGAACTCGGGGCGCATGTCCTCGTGATCGCGGACGATGAAGCCGCGGATCGTGATTCGCCGCAGGACCGCTTCGATCAAGTTGTTGATGTCGTGCCCGCGCCCATCCGTCGAGTACTGGCTGATCATCCCGCACAGCGCGACGCGGCCGTTGACGTGCATGTTCTTCAGGGCGGCGACCAGTTGGGCTCCGCCGACGTTGTCGAAGTAGACGTCGATGCCGTCGGGGGCGACCCGCTTGAGCGCCGCGCGTGGCTCCTCGCTGCGATAGTCGAACGCATCGTCGTAGCCGAGGTCGGCGACGAGCTGGGCCACCTTTTCGGAGCCGCCGGCGCTGCCGACGACGCGGCCGGCGCCGAGCAGCTTGGCGAACCGACCGGCGGCCGACCCGACGGCGCCTGCTGCAGCCGAGACGAACACCGTCTCGCCCGACTGCAGCGCGCCGATGCGCGTGATGCCCACCCACGCGGTGAAGCCGGTCTGGCCGAGCACGCCGAGCCATGCGCCCACCGGGGCCGCGTCGATGTCGACGACGCTGACGGTGCCGGCATCGACGACTGCGTGTTCCCGCCATCCCATGCGGTGGCGCACGACGGCACCGATGGGGATGTCGCTGGCATTGGCGGCGAGCACTTCTCCGATCGCCGAACCGTCCAACGGGTCACCGATCTCGAAGTTGGTGGTGTAGTGCTTCTCGCCGAGGTCGAGTCGACCGCGCATCGAGGGGTCGACGCTCATCACGATGTTGTGCAGCAGGAGCTGGCCGGGCTGCAGCTCGGGGATCGGGCGCTCCTCGACGGCGAAGTTGCCGGGGGTCGGATCGCCGCCCACCGCCGGGCGGCTGACGAGCGTCACGAGACGGGTTGTGCTGGGGGTCATGGCGGCGGCTCCAATGATCGACGAGCAAGTGCAATCGAAATCAAGTTACTCGGACAGCTCAGCGCTTGACCACGTTCGGGTTCCCCTCGGTCCAGGATTGCTGCATCAGGCGATGGGCGATCCGCCAGCCGTCGGGGGTACGTACGACGCGGTCCTCGTAGTATCCGCCGACGATGTAGTTGTCGCCCCCCTCGGTGCCGGCCCTGACGTGCTGGCTGTGGAGGTGACAGCGGTGGGTCCCGCTGTCACCATCGACGCTGACCTGATGATTGCCGACGAGGTGCTGCGTGCAATCGAGACGAAGGATCGACCCGCCGATTCGGGAGATGATCGCATCGACGCCGGCGCACTCCACGCCGCGCAACATCGCCGTGGCGTCGGGCAGGAACACGTTGCGGAGCTCCTCGACGTTCTTGGTGTCGAGCGCCCATGTGTAGCGGACGGCCAGGTCGATGATGTCTTCACGGTCAGCCATGGTTCAAGCTTGCCACTCCTGGCCGCTCCGTCGGCGAAGCGAGGCGCGAGTTTCTCTACAGTGGTTCCATGAACACCGCCGAGACCTGGGATGCCGCGACTCTTCGTCGGATCGACATCGCCACGAAGTTGTTCGCCGGCTGGAGCTCGGGCGACCCCGACGCGCCCGAGCCCTACTTCGCGGCGGACGGCGTGCTCGACGATGTCGCCAGTGGGCGATTCGAGGGATGGCCGGCGGTTCGGACGTTCTTCGCCAGTGGCCTCACCCGCACCTCCAACCTGACGCTGGTCCCCACCGAGTTCTGGGCCAACGCCGAGGGCCTGGCAGTGCACTACGTGATGAGCGGCGACGTGATCCGACCCGAGAGCTTCGGGCCCGAACACGTCGGGCGTCGGTGGTCGGTGGGGTGCATGTCGTTCCTCCGATTCGACGGTGACCGCGTGTGCTACGAGGCCGACTTCCACGACAGGGGTTCGCGGGCCAGGTCGCTCGGTATCGGCGGATGAGCAGCCTGCTCGGCCCTCCGGTCCAGATCGCCTATGCCGTACCTGACGTGGTGGCGGCCGCCGAACAGTGGTCCAGCGACTTCGGCGCCGGTCCGTTCTTCGTCCGCCGCCACATCGAGGTACTCGACGTCGTGCACCGCGGCCGTCCGGCAACATTCGACCACTCCTCGGCGTACGGCCAATGGGGCTCGGTGATGGTCGAGCTGCTGGAGGACCACACGGTCGGACCGAGCGTCGTCAACGATCTGTTCGCGGTCGGGGCCTCGGGGTTGCACCATCTGGCGTACTTCGTCGACGACCTCGACACCTCCATCCGCACGCTGGTCGAACGCGGTCACGAGCTGGCGATGAGCGCCCGGACCGCCGGCGGCCTCGAGTTCCACTTCGTCGATGCCGTCGCCACCCACGGCCACTTCTTCGAGCTGTACCGCGCGGACCGACCGCCTGGGTCGTTTCTACGCGGACGTGGCCGCTGCTTCACGCGGATGGGACGGGTCCGACCCCGTGCGGGCCGCGTGACAGTCGGCTGTCACGCCCCGGATGCCGATCAGAACGTCAGGCGGTGGGGCGGCGCGTCGTCATCGACGGCGATCGCCAGGTTCCACGTCGGCCGGCAGTGCTTGTGGCTGAACTTCCAGCCCTCGACCGTCCGCACGACGATGTCGCGGTAGTCACCGCCGTACAGTCGCTTGGGCACGTGGTGCGGACGGCTGAACGGTGCGATGAACTTGCTGTGCACCTCGACCGGCTGGTTGCGGTCCGCCGTTTCGTCGACGACGATGTTCGTGACGTGATGCGCTGGGGGATGGCTCTGACCCCCATCACGGAACCACGCCACCACATCGTCGCGGCCCGAGATGATCGCCCGCTCGGTCGATCCGATGTAGTCGATCGAGGCGTCGGGCGTGAACAACGCCGCGAACCCGTCCCAGTCCCCCTGGTCGATGGCGTGGCCGTACCGGCCCAGCAGTTGGTGGATCATGATCACGTCGGATGCGTCGAGCACACCCCCGAGGCTAGACCGCCGGTGCGCCGGAGATCGCCCCGCGTACTAGAGTCAGTCTCAAGTAACACGGGAGGCTTCCGACAGACATGGCAGACAGCAGTGCTCCGACCGGCCCGCGATCGACAGGCATCACGTATCAGCAGCTGCTCGACACCGACCCGTTCCCGGTGCCCGCGGTGCTGCGGCTCGAGTCACCGAGGTACCTCGGCAGCGAGGACATCTCGAAGGATCGCTACACGACGTACGAGTGGCATCGGCGGGAGGTGGAGCGACTGTGGAGGCGGGTGTGGCAGTTCGCCTGCCGCGAGGAGCAGATCGCCGAGATCGGCAGTCACATCGTCTACGAGATCGCCGGGCTGTCGTACATCGTCGTGCGCACCGCACCGGACGAGATCAAGGCGTACGTCAACGCGTGTCTCCATCGCGGGCGGCAACTGAAGGATCACGGCGGCCGCTGCAGCGAGTTCCGCTGTCCCTATCACGGCTTCACCTGGGCGCTCAGCGGTGAGCTGGCCTCGGTTCCGGCTCGCTGGGACTTCGAACACGTGGCCGACGAGGACTTCTCGCTCCCCGAGGCGAAGGTCGGAACGTGGGCCGGTTTCGTGTTCATCAACCCGGACTCTGACGCCGGCCCGCTGGAGGAGTATCTCGACGGGTTGCCGGCCCAGTTCGAGCGTTGGCGGTTGGAGGACCGCTACATCCAGGGTCACGTCCAAAAGACGATCCGCGCCAATTGGAAGATCGTCCAGGAGGCGTTCTGCGAGTCGTACCACGCGCCCACGACGCACCCGCAAACCGCTCCCTACCTCGGCGACGTCAACAGCCAGATCGACGTGTGGGGCAACTACGCACGCGTGATCACCCCAGGCGGCACCCCGAGCCCATTGCTCACGTGGGATCCCACCGAGGACGAGATTCTGCGTTACATGCTGGACATTCGCGACGACGAGGAGAACTTCGTCGCCATCGCCGACGGTAAGACGGCGCGTGACATGTCCGCAGCCGCCGCCCGCGAACGCTGGCGTCCGGTCGTCGGCGACTCGGTCGATGAGTGGTGCGACGCCGAGTTCATCGACAACATCGACTACACGGTGTTCCCGAACATGCACCCATGGGGGGCCTACAACCGGATCGTGTACCGCTTCCGTCCCAACGGCGACAACCATCGCGAGGCGCTGATGGACGTGTTCCTGCTGGCGCCGTTCAAGGGTGAACGTCCCGCGCCGGCCGCGACGACCTACCTGGGTCCGGACGACGAGTGGACCGACGCCCCCGAGCTCGGCATGCTCGCCAAGGTGTTCTCGCAGGACAGCTTCAACATGCCGATGGTGCAAAGGGGACTCGAGACGATGACCAAGCCCGGCGTGACGCTCGCCAACTACCAGGAATCGAAGGTGCGCTGGCTGCACGATCTGCTCGGCCGCTGGGTCGAGGGTGGTCACTGACATGTTGGGGCTGCGCCACCCTTTCACGAGGTCGTTTTACGAGCAGGACGGCAAGGGCAACGTGCGCGTCGTCACCGCTGATGGTCGCGTCGGGCTGTTCACCACGTCGGGTGCGTGGATCGAAGGCGACGTGTTCGAAGCCGATCCACAGCTGTGCGGCTGGATCGGCGGACCGAAACTCGCTCACCACCGCATCCAACGGGTCTGAGAACTGCATGGCCGCGGCCCGGGACCTGCGGTTCCCCGACCTCGTCTGGTCGCACTTCTCGCGCCCCCGATTCGGCGGGTTCGACGAGCGCGTTCGCGCCGCAGCGGCGGCAGGGTTCGACGGGATCGGCCTCTACGTCCACGAGTACGCCCGACTCCGCGACGAGGAGGGTCGCTCGGCGGCGGACATCCGTGCACTGCTCGACGACCATGGCGTGGTGCTGGCCGACGCCGAAGTGGCGCACGGCTGGTGGGCCACCGAGGGAGCCGAGTACGAGACGGCGCAGCGCATCGAATCTCTGGCGTTCGAGATGGCCGACGAGTTCGGCGTGCGCTATCTGCAAGCGATCGGCCCCTACGACTGCAGGTTCGAGCAGGCGGTCCAAGGGTTCGCCCGCCTGTGCGACCGTGCAGCCGAGCACGGGCTCCTGGTGGGGATCGAGGGGCTCCCGTATACCAACATCGCCAACGCCGCCGACGCGCAGCGCGTCATCCGTGCCGCCGACCGTCCCAATGGCGGGTACTGCGCCGACATCTGGCATCACACACGTGGCGCCAACGATCTCTCGCTGATCCAGGCGCTCGAACCTGAGCGTGTCTTCGCGATCCAGATGAACGACGGCACCCTGCTCCCCCGGCTCGACGACTACAAACCCGATTGCCTCACCAACCGGGTGCCACCCGGTGAGGGGGAGTTCGACTGCGTGGGATTCCTGCGCACGCTGCGAGCGATGGGTGTCGATGCGCCGATCTCGGTCGAGGTGTGCTCGGCGGAGCTGTGGGAGGCGCCGATCGATGTGGCTGCGCGACGGAGTGCGGACGGTATGCGCGCCGTGCTCGCCGGACTCGACGCCCACGTCGACGTCGACGGGTGCCTCAACTTCCGCGATGCCGGCCGTCTGCCGACCAACGACGGCGGACGCATGCGCCGCCACGCGCTGTACCGATCCGACGATCCGGTACGGCTCACGCCACAGGGCCGCGAGACGGTCGCCGCGCTTGGGCTCGCCCACGTCGTCGATCTCCGCCAGGAGTCGCAGTACCGCCGCGGACCGGGCTTCCTGCCCCCTGAGCACACCGATCACGTCCCGTTGATGGACCGGGTGATCGACCCGGAGAACCCGCCATCGCTGCAGAACGCAACCGACATCACCAACCTCTACGTCTCGATGCTGGATCGAAGCCGTGCCCAGATCGCTCGGGCGTTGGACAGCATCGCCGAGCATGTCGACGAGGGTCCGGTGCTCGTGCACTGCGTGTTCGGCAAGGACCGCGCCGGCCTGCTGTTGGCGCTCGTCCAGGCGGCGATCGGCGTTCCGGCCGACTCGATCGTGGTCGATTACGCCCGCTCGCACCATCCCGGACGGCGGCGGCGGGCGTGGATGCTCGCCGAACCGTGGCCTGACGACCCCGACACGTCGCACGTCCCCGAGTTCCTGTTCTCCGCGCCTGCCGAGACGATGCGGATGTTGCTCGACCGGATGGTCGCCGAACACGGCTCGCTCGACGACTGGATCGCCTCGTTCCCGACCCGGCCCGACACGATCGGACGCCTCCGCAATGGCCTCGTCGAACGCTGAAGCTCCCTCCCTGAGCGGCAAGCGGGCCCTCGTGCTCGGCGGCTCGGTGTTCGTCGGCAAGCACATCGTCGAGGCCCTGCAGGCGGCCGGCGCCGACGTGGCGGTGCTCAACCGCGGTCGCACGCCGAGCGCGCTCGGCAACGATGTCGAACGGCTCGTCGCCGACCGCACCGACATCGACCAGATGCGTCGGGCCCTCGATGGGCGCGACTGGGACCACGTGTACGACGTCTCGGGCTTCGTCATGGCCGCCGGTGGATCCGATATCGATGGATTGCTCGGACTGCTGGACGGCCACGTCGGCGGTTACGTCTACACCAGCTCGGTGATGGCCTACGACCAGTCATGGGTCGGCATCTTCCCCTGGCGCGAGGACCAGCCGACAAACCCGGACGGATCGGCGAGCTACGGCGGATTCAAGGCGCTCGCCGAGGCGTCGATGCTCGCCCGCCACTCGGCCACCGGCTTCCCGGCAGCGATCGTTCGACCGGCGGCGATCTACGGCCCCGACAACAACATCTTCGACATGGAGACGGCGATGTTCCTTCGCCTGCTCCAACGGCGGCCGATCCTCGTGCCCCACGGGGGCCTCGTCGTAGGTTCGTACGGCCACGTCGACGATCTGTGCGCGGCGATGATCACGATCGCCGGACATCCGGCGACCCGGGGCGAGGTGTTCAACATCTCCGGCGACTCACTCGACGTCAACCGCTACATCGCCGTGCTCGCCGACGTCGTGGGTGCCGAGCCGGACGTCGTCGCGGTACCCGACTCGATGCTCGCCGAACTGAACGCACCTGGTGTCCCACCGGCGTTCGGGCACCTGTTCAAGGTGCGCCACCACGTCATGGTGAGCACGGACAAGGCGCGCCGGTTGTTCGGCTATGCCCCGCGATACGACGTGGGCCGCGGCCATGCCCACACCTACGAGTGGTTCCTCGCGCAGGGGTGGGATCGACTCGACGCCCCGCTCGCCGATCCGGTGTGGAAAGTCTCGTGGGACTTCGATACCGAGTCTGCTGTGGCCGATCGGATCCGACGTGGATGAAGGCGAGCGCCTGCGCCCCGACGCGTTGACGGACGCCGAGATCCTTCGGTCGGTCGAGTCGACCGTACGCACGCTGCTACTCCCCGCGATTCCAGAGCACGAGGAATGGGCACGGGCGTCGGCCGTGCAGCTGGTCGGCCTGGTGCGCCACGCCCTGCGCCGCGGCGCCGACCAGACCGAGGCGCGCGTCGCCGAGATCGCCGCCGTGCTCGACGGTCTGGCGGGCAACCCCATCGTCGCCGCGGCGTGGGACGGCGATCGTTCGCAACACGCGGTGATGAGCGCGGCGGGCACGGCATTGGCCGCAGCCGTCGGGCGTGATGATCCGGCGGCGGACGAGGTGCGCGCCGAGTTGCGGCCCGTCCTGGTCCGTCAACTCGACGACGAGTTGGCTGCGACGGCCCCGCTGGTCGACGCCTTCCGCGGCAGGCTCGATGACTGACATGCGCACGACCCTCCAAGCGTGGCTGCAGGAGCAGCGCGGCGACACCGCCACGATCGACGAGCTGCGCCGCATCGCCACCGGCAACTCGCGCGCCAACTGGTTCGTCGGCATGAGCGACGGCGCCCGCTACGTCGTCCGCATCGAGCAGGGCGGCGTGTTCGGAACGTCGAGCGCCGACGAGTTCCGCTTCATGCGCGCCGCCCACGAGTTGGGCTGTCCGGTCGCTCCGGTTCGGTGGATCGAACCGACCGGTGAGCCGATCGGTCAACCGTTCTTCGTGATGGACTTCGTCGACGGCACCTCAACCGGTCGCAACGACCGCTCGATGCCGCCGGCGCTGGCTGACGACTTCGTCCGCCGTCTCGATGAGTTGCACCGCACCGATTGGGCCTCGCGGCTCTCACCTGACGCCGAGCCGGCCGACGTGACCCACGCCGGGATCGACCGCTGGTACGGGGTCTATCGCGGCGAGACCGACGTGGTCATCCCGTTGTTGGAGGAAGCGGCCGCCTGGCTCCACCACCACGCGGCTGCGCCGCAGCACGTCGGCATCGTCCACGGCGATCCCGGTCCCGGCAACTTCGTCCACGATGGATCGCAGGTGATCGCCTTCACGGACTGGGAGTTCACCCACATCGGCGACCCGGTCGAGGATTGGGTGTACCTGATCACGATGCGTGGGGCTCGCACGATGTCCACCGATGAATGGCTGGCGCTGTTCGAGCGCGTCGCGGGTGTGACCGTGACCGGGCGCGAACTGCACTACTGGGGCGTCTTCAACTACTTCAAGGGGGCCTGCGCCAACCTCACCTGTCGGCGGGCCTTCGCCACCGTCAACCCGGCGCCGAACATGGGGCTGATCGGTACCGCGCTGCACCAGACCTACGTACGGCAGGCTGCCGCCTCGATCGGAGAGGACCGATGACCCGCTCCCACGAATCCGCACTGATCGCCCTGTCGTTGGAGTACGCCGACGCCGTTCGCCAGCGCGACGCACGACGGTGGGCGGCGACGTGGACCGAGGATGCCCGCTGGGTCCTCGGGGAGGGTCGCGACGTGATCGGCCGCGAGGCGATCGTCGAGATGTGGACGGCGTCGATCGCCAAGTACGCCAACGTGATCCAGCTGTACCTGGCGTGCACCTACGACATCGAGGTCGACGGCGCGGGCGCGACGGCCACGGGTCGATGCGAGTTCGAGGAGTTGAACGTCGTCGCCGATGGATCGCGCAAGGTGCTCGCCGGGCACTACACCGACGCGTACCGCCTGACCGCCGATGGTTGGCGGTTCACCAGCCGCCACCTGACCAAGTACTACCAGGGTCCCCCGGATCTGATGGGCGACTTCGTGTGAGCGTCACACCCGTGTTCGGCTCGGGCCGGCGGGGGAGTCCTTGAACATGCTCTCGGCGTCGAAACCGATCCGGGTCGTCGGGCGGATCTCGATCACGACCCTGCCAGGTGTGTCGAGATGGTGGATGAACGCCTCCTGACGTTGCTTGTCCTCAGGTCGCACGCGCTGCGCCAGCGCCGGATAGAACCAGGCCTTCACCTCTGCGCTCTCGTGCACGATCGCGTCACCCTTGTACGTGACGGCCTGGCTGATCCCGATGTCGGTGCCCCGGCTGCTGACGGCGATCGCCACCCGCGGCCGCGCCTCGACGGCGGCGACGCGCTTGCGACGTCGCGTACAGGTGATCCAGAACCGCCCTTCGTGGAGCACGTAGTTCATGATCACTCCGACAGGATCACCCTCCTTCGTGGTCCACATGAACGTGCACTCGGTCTGGGCGGCGTGCAGGGCCTGCTCACGACCATCGTCGAGGGCGAATACCGACACGTCGTCGTACGAGCTCACGAACTGCTTCTCATCGTTGGCCTCGCTCATGATGTCTCCTCCTGGGATTGCTTCGGCCGGTACTGGTAGCTGCGCTGGGTGCGTCCGCCGGCGACGAGGTGGTGCTCGCCGGTGATCCACGACGCCGCCGGGCTGCACAGGAACAACACCATCGCGGCGATGTCGTCGGGGGTGCCCATCCGGCCGAGCGGGATCGTGCGGGCCAGCTCGTCGAGCTCGTCCGCGACACCGAGGATCTCGCGGTACGCCTCGGTGGCCACCGGCCCGGGCGAGACCGAGTTGACGCGGATGTCACGTTCGGCGAGTTCGAGTGCGAGCGTCTGGGTGAGGTTGATCAAGCCGGCCTTGGCGGCCGCGTACGGACCCGTGTAGGGCGAGCCGCGGGTGCCCGCGCCGGAGGTGATGTTGACGATCACTCCCCCATTGGGCATGCGGTTGGCGGCCGCCCGGCACCCCTGGAAGGCGGTCGTGAGATTGAGCTCGAGTTGGGCGCGGAACGTCTCGTCCGAGGTGTCGACCAGGAGGCGCACGTTCTTGTCGTCGGAACCGCCGACGTTGTTGACCCAGATGTCGAGCCGGCCGAACTCCGCGAGCGCGGCGTCGCCGATGGATTCGGACATGTCGCGGACGTCGCCGACGCAGACAAGCGCCCGGCGGCCACGATCGCGCACCCCTGCGGCGGCGACCTCGAGATCGGCGGCGCGACGAGCGTTGAGCACGACATCGGCACCACCGTCGGCGAGCGCCCAGGCGATCGCCCGACCGATGCCTTGGCCGGACCCGGTGACCACGGCCACCCTGTCGTCGACGCGGAACCCGTCGAGGATCGTCACCCCGCCACCGTGAATCGAATCGGGAGGTGGATCAACCCGTGCAGCACGAACGAGTTGTTGCGCACCGGCTCGCCGGCCAGCTCGATGCTGGCGAAACGCTCGAACAGCTGCTCGAAGGCCACGCGTGCCTCCAGCCGCGCCAGAGGTGCGCCGATGCAGAAGTGGATCCCCCAGCCGAAGGCGAGGTGGCGTCCGAGCTCGGAGCGCGACCGGTCGACGCGGAACTCGTCGGGTTGGTCGAAGTGCTCAGGGTCACGGTTGGCAGATGCGAAGGCGAGCTGCACCTTCGTCTTCTCGGCGATCGTCTCGCCGTGCACCTCGATCATCTCGGCGTTGGTGCGGAACAATCCGTGCACCGGTGAGTCGAAGCGGAGCGCTTCCTCGATCGCCTGCGGGAGCAACCCGGTGTCGGCGCGTAGGGCGGCCATCAGCTTCGGGCGTTCCAGCAGGCGGTGCAGCATCATCCCGAGCAGGCTGGTGGTCGTCTCGTGGCCGGCGACCAGCAGCTGGTAGCCGATGTGGCGGGCCTCCCGGTTGTCGATCGTGCCGTCGCGGCGAGCTCGGGTCAGCACGCTCAACACATCGTCGGAGATCTCGCCTCCTTCGTCGAGCGTGGCGTTGCGGGCGTCGCAGCCGGCCTCGACGTAGTCCTCCAGGATGCGCTTGGCCTCGTGGTACACCGACACGTCGTCGCCCGTCAGCGCCGCCACCGCCATGTTGCTCCAGTGGCGGAAGGCGTCACGGTCCTCGCCGTGGACGCCGAGCAGTTCGGCGATCGCCAGCGCCGGCAGCGGTTCGGCGAAACGCCCGACGAAGTCGCATTCACCGTCGTCGATGAACTCGTCGATCAGCGCGTCGGCGATCGTCCGGATCTGGGGCTCCAGTCGGTTGATCACGCTGGGCACGAACGCGGCGCGCAGCACTCGCCGATGACGGCTGTGATCGGGCTCGTCGATGGTGCCGAGCACTCCGCTCCCCTGGTAGAACACGCCCGGTCCGTCCCCGTTGCGCCACAGGTCGGGCTCCTTGAGCACCCCGACGATGTCGTCGAACCTGCTCAGTACGTAGAAGGGGGGATCGTGCTCCGTCTCATGATGGAGCGGGCAGCCCTTGCGCAACTCGTGGTAGTGGGCGGTCGGGTCGAACCCGCGTGCCGCCACGACCTGTCGGATCTCGGACGTCATCGCATGAACCCCCTTCTCGTGAGCCGTGGTCGGCCCACGACCATCAGAACTGACTGCTGGCCCTGCCGTCCGGCCCCTTCACTGGCGCGACGGCATCGATCCGATACTTGATCGCGCTGCCACCGAGGCGTGGCTCGGCTCGTAGCGCCTCACCGGTGGCGAAGAAGTTGGGGTGCTGGAAGTGGGCGTCGAGCGCCTCGGCCGACTCCCACAGCTCGACGATCCGAATCCGTCCCGGGTTCGCCGGGTCCGCCGAGATGGTGTACACGACGCACCCCGGCTCATCACGTTCGGTGGCGGCTTGCAGTTCGGCGGTCGAGGTGACGAGCCGGTCACGTGCATCCGGGTCGACGTCGACATGGCCGATGATGGCGATCATCCCCCCATCATGCCAACTCGACTCAACCTCAAGTAAGTCGAAAGGCATACCGTGTCCAGATGACCTCGCCGCGGACGCTCTCCCTCGCTGCCGGCACCGTGCTCGATTGTGCGCCCGACCGCGCCGTCGAGGTCGCCGCGGAAGCCGGATTCGACGCCGTCGGACTGTGGTTCGATCCTGCCGCATGGAGCGACGCAACGACGGTTCGCGTCGAGCGGGCGCTGGCAACTGCGGGGATCGGTGCGCTGGACATCGAGCCGGTGATCCTCGGACGCGGCGCCGACGGCGGCGAGCGGCTGATCGACACCGCAGGTCGGCTCGGTGTGGCCAACGTGCTCGTGGCGAGTGGGCCGGCGCCCCGTGATGAAGTGGTCCGGCGGGTCGCCGGGCTCGCCGAGATCGCCGCAGCAGTACCGGGCCTGATGCTCGCTCTCGAGTTCCTCCCGATCTTCACGATCGCCACGTTGGGCGAAGCGCTCCGTGTCATCGAGGAGATCGGCGCCGCAAACGTCGGCGTGCTCGTCGACACGCTGCACCTCGATCGTTCGGGCGGATCCCCCGATGACCTCGCAGACTGTGACCGCGCTCGGTTCCCGTACCTGCAACTCGCCGATGCCGGCGACCGGCGACCGACGACACCGGCCGAGCTGCGTGAGGAGGCGTTGCACGGTCGGCTGCTCCCCGGTGACGGCGTGCTGCCGCTGGCGCGCACACTTGCCGCGCTGCCCGGCATCCCGTATCGGTCGAACTGCGCTCGGGATCACTCAACGAGCGCTACCCCGACCCCGTCGAGCGGGCGGTGGCGGTGCGGGTGGCGAGTCAGCGGATCCTGACGCACTCGTAGTGCGCCAGGCCGGTGGAGCCAGCGTGATGAACGAGGGTGAAGCTCTCGGCCCAGTCGTGGTCGACTTCGAACGCCCGGCCGTCGGAGCCGACGATGGTGGTCGGGTGGCTGACGTCCCAGACCTCGCCCTCCACGTGCGACTCGCCGCGATAGACGCCCTGCCCGAGTCCATCGTCGAACCCGTTGAAGTAGCCGCCACCCTGGCAGTACACCCAGCCGAGGTCGGCGAAGGTGTAGTCGCGCACCACACCTTCCACATCGGTGAGGCGGAACGAGCCCGAGCGCACCCGGCGGTCGCCCTCGTGGAAGTCCAGGTCGTGTTCGATCTTGACCACCGGCACGATGCGATCGCCCTGAAGGATCGCGCCCCGGCCGGCGGCGGCACGACCGTTCGGGTCCTCGAAGAAGAAGCCGCCGTGATCGGGAGTGTGGAACAGCACCCATTGGCGCAGGCCCGGCACCCGCTTGCTCGGAGTCGGGGCGCCGTAGCTGACCGGCCGACCGCGGGGCGGCTGGTAGCCCCAGGAGTGATTGCGGAAGAACGACGTCGAGGCGCGGGTGAGCTCGACCCGCTCGCCACCCACTTCGACCCAACCCTCCGCCGGGCCCGTGATCTCGTACGTCGCCCGTTCGCTGAGCACGCGACCCTCGTGGCGCCGGATCTCGATCGGACCCATGTAGGGCACGTTGGCGGTGTGGCACGTGACGTCGAGCCGGATGCCCACCTCGTTGTCGTCGAGCACGAGTCGCACGCGCTGCAGCGGCTCGATGATCTCCAGCCGTAACGGCCCGGCGCCGAGGTGTTCGATGTCGGACCGCAGCCGCCGCGAGACGCGCACGTTGTACTGCCTGCCGCCGTGGCGGAGGCACACGAACCCGTCGAGCACGTCGTTGTTGGAGTAGAGCCGCACGTTCGAGGTGAAGGCGACCGTGCCCGCCTGGTCGGCGGCGCACACGTAATGGCCGTCGTTCCAGCTGGGGTCGGTGCCACCTACGGCGGCGAACGTGTCGGTCACCTGATGGAACGGGTACTCGTCGATGCCCAGCAGCACGTTGCCAACGTACATGGTCAGCTGACTGAAGCCGGCGTCAAGTAAGTCGGCTACCGTCGGCGCTCATGGGAACGATGCTGCCAGACTTCCGGGGCGACGTCGCCTTCGTCACCGGAGCGAGTGGGGGTATGGGCCGGGCGATCTCGGTCGCCTTCGCCATGGCCGGCGCCAAGGTGGCGATGGCCGACATCGACGCCGCCGGCGGCGCCGAAACCGAACGGCTCGTACGTGAGGCCGGCGGCGATGGGATCTTCGTCGCCACCGACGTCGCCGCCGCCGATTCGGTGGCAGCCGCCGTTCGTGCCGCAACGGACCGCTACGGCCGGCTCGATTGCGCCGTCAACGCGGCGGCGATCGAGAACGAGACGGCTCCGCTCCACGAGTGCAGCGAAGACGTCTTCGAGCGCATGCAGGCAATCAACGTGCGTGGCGTGTTCCTGTCGCTCAAGTACGAGATCGAGGCGATGTTGGCGCCGGGCAACGAGGGGCGCGGTGGCACGATCGTCAACATCGCCTCCACCAACGCGTTCCGACCACAGCACGATCAGCCGGCGTACACCGCGGCCAAACATGCCGTGCTCGGTCTCACCCGCAGCGCCGCCGTCGACTACGCCTCGCGCGGCATCCGCATCAACGCGATCTGCCCCGGGAGCATCGACACGCCGATGCTTCGCCAGGCGATGGAGCGGCGCGGTCGCGACCCGCAGGACGCCATCGGTCGGCTCAGCCTGATCGGCAGGTTCGGCCGATCGGACGAGATCGCTTCGGCCGCGCTGTTCCTGTGCTCGGACGCGGCCTCATTCGTCTACGGTCATCCGCTCGCCGTCGACGCCGGGTACCTGGCCCGCTGAGCCGACCGAGGCGGATTGGTTACTAGAAGTCAACTACAGTTCTGCCGATGGACGAGGGGGGCACGGCCGGCGGCATCCGCGCAGTGTTCTGGGACTTCGGCGGTGTGATCCTGAGCAGCCCGTTCGAGATCTTCAACCGCTATGAGGCGGAGCGAGGCCTGCCCGCCGACTTCATCCGCACCGTCAACGCGATCGACCCGTTGCACAACGCGTGGGCACGCATCGAACGCGGCGACATCACGGCGGAGGAGTTCGACGCCGCCTTCGCCGAGGAGTCCGGGCGGCTCGGACACCGCGTGCCGGGCACCGAGGTGCTCGGCCTGCTCCACGGAGCCGTGCGCCCCGAGATGGTCGTCGCCCTCGACCGGGTGATCGCTGCCGGGTTCGTCACGGCGTGCCTGACCAACAACATCGTCTCCGACGATCGCCACGAGGTCATGCCGATCATGGCCCGCTTCGACCACGTGGTCGAGTCGAGCAAGGTCGGCCGCCGCAAACCCGAGCCGCAGTTCTACGAGCGAGCCTGCCAGCTCGCCCAGGTCGACCCCGCCGAGGTGGTCTTCCTCGACGACCTCGGGATCAACCTCAAGCCCGCCCGCGCGCTGGGCATGACCACGATCAAGGTGATCTCGGCCGATCAAGCGATCACCGATCTCGAGGGCGTGCTCGGCGTCGCCCTTCGCTAGCCCAAGCCCGGCAAGTACCGTCGTCCCCGGGTGAAGCAACCGATGCATTCCAGGGAGCCCACGTGTCACCCAGTCCGTCTGTCGCACCACCGATCACGAGTGTCGTGTTCGACTTCGGGGGTGTGCTGATCACGCCGATCACGCGATTGATCGACGAGATCGCCACCTGGCACGACATCACCATGATCGAGATGCTCGACGTGTTGATGGGACCGCACGAGGCCTCGACGCCGGATCATCCGTGGCATCGCGCCGAACGCGGCGACCTGGCGACAGCGGCAATGCAGCAAGAAGTCGTGCCCTGGGCCGAGGCGTCCGATCCTCGAAGCCCGTGTCGACTTCGCCCTGTTCGACGTGGTGGTCGACTCCTCCGAGGTCGGCTGCCGCAAGCCTGAACCCGAGATCTACGACGTCACGACGCGCCTGATGGACGATGCTCCGCACCGCGTCCTGTATCTCGATGACGTCGATGCCAACCTGGTCGGCGCCCAGGCCGTCGGTTGGCGAACGATCCATGTCACGAGCGCTGCCCAGACGTTGCTCGACCTCGACCGCCTGCTCTCGGCGTAGTCGGGGGCGCGTGCCTCGACGTCCCCGTTATCGTGCCGCCGCCAGGACGGGTGCGAGACGCTCCGGGAACGCGGCCCAGTCTGCGGGGGAGCTCACTTCGGTGGTGAACGCCGTGTCGATGATGACGTGTCCGAATCCGGCCTGCCGCGCGGCATCGACGGCTTCGGTGAGCTGCTCGACCGAGTTGGCTTCGACACCCGGCGCACGGAACGGCGGTTCGGTGAAGATGCGTTGGTAGACATCGATCGGGCCCGCGCCGTCGGGGCGCATCGCGTCGAGCTGGGCGGCGACGGTGATCAGCTGCTCGACGCTGCCCGATGCCGGGTTCCAGATGTCGAACAGCCTCGCCGTGCGCCGCAGCCCTGCGCCTGAACGCATCCCCGACAGCAGCGGCGGGTGCGGCCGCTGCACGGGCTTCGGGCTGATCACCGAGGGCGGGATGTGGAAGAACTCGCCGTCGAAGCTGACCGGGTCGGGACCCCAGCAGGCGATCAGTGCGGCGACCAGCTCGTCCATCCGCCGGCCACGCGATTCGAAGGTGACGTCCATCTGCTCGTGCTCGTCCTTCGACCACCCGACGCTGAGGCCGGCGATCAGGCGACCGCCCGAGAGCACGTCGAGCGTCGCCAAGCGCTGCGCCAGCTCCACCGGACGGTGATATCCGCCGACGAGGATGCCCGTGCCCAGCGTGACGCGCTCGGTCCAGGCCGAGGCCATCGACAGCAGCTCGAGTGGAGCGAACGTCGTCCGGTAGGCGTCGGGGACGGCGAGGCCTGGGCGGGCGGCGTATGGCGCGCTCGGTTCGAGGGCGAACAACAGGTGCTCCTGCACCCACAGGCTGGCGAATCCCAGTCGTTCTGCCGCTTCGCAGAAGCTGCGCACCGCCTCACGCGTGATGTGCGCGCCGAGCTGTGGCAGGGTCAGCCCGACTCCGAAGCGAGTGCTGCCAGACACCTCAGGCGTGGGCCCGGTCGACACTCGACAGCGTCGTACGGCCGACGCCGCGCCGCGCCGACGCCGCGTGCGCCGACGGCCACTGCTCCCGCTTGGTCGTCATGCCCGACAGGGTACTTTGATGACCGACTGCGTCGCCAGCGTTCGGAGGTTCCGTTGAAGTCGCCCACAGTGCAGCAACTCGCCGATCGAGAGGCGATCCGCGAGGTCGCCAACCGGTACTCCCACGGCGTCGATCGGCTGGATGGCGAGTGGATGAGGTCGGCCTACTGGCCCGAGGCGGTCGATGACCACGGGGTGTTCGTCGGCAACGCCTGGGAGTTCGTCGATCGGTGCATGGCATCGCACGGCCGCTGGGCGTTCACGATGCACTCCACCACCAACCACCAGATCGAGCTCGGCGCCGACGGGGTGACGGCGACGGGCGAGCTGTACAACGTCTCGTACCTGATGTCGGCGGACCGCACGATGATCAACACCTGGTATGGGCGCTACCTCGATCGCTACGAGAAGCGGGGCGATGAGTGGCGCATCATCCACCGCGTGTGCGTGCACGACGGTTCCACGTGCCAGCCGATCACCGGCCCGATGGCGATCGACGCCGGCAGGTTCCGCCCAGGGAGTGCCGATCGGGCGATCCGCGGCTAGGGCAGGGCGTCGATGGTGACGGTGCCCAGCGCACCATCGACGGTGATCGTGGCGCCGTCGGGAATCCGGCGAGTGGCCTCGGCGATCGAAGGGACGCAGGGGATGCCGAGCTCGCGACTGACGATCACGGCGTGCGTGCCGACGGCGCCGATGTTGGTCACGACACCTCCGGCGGCGAGGAACAGCGGCGTCCACGACGGATCGGTGGATGGCGCGATCAGGATGTCACCGGGCTCGAGCTGCGCGGAGTCGGCGACATCGAGCAGGATTCGTGCCGTGCCGGTCACGGTGCCGGGCGACCCGGCCACGCCCTGCAGAACGTCGCCCACCTTGACGATCTCGACCGCCTCGGCGTTCTTGCGTTTCCATTGGCTGAGCGGCGGCGCTGAACCGTTGACGATGTACGGCGGCTCCAGGTCGAACAGTGACAGGTAGTCGACCTCGCGTTCGGCCAGCTTGGTGGTGAACGAGGCCGGGTCGGCCTTCCAGGCGTCGAGCTCGTCGGCCATCACCATGAAGATCTGACGGTCGTGGGCGAGGTTGCCCCTGGCGACGGCGCGGCGACCGAGCTCCAGGAAGCACTGACGCACTTCGCCCACGGCGCGGATGTTGTTGGTCTTGCAGCGTTCGCGGGCGCCCATGAACACGCCCAGTGAGTTCACCGCGGCATGAAACGTGCCGAGCGCCTCGGCGTTGTCGGCAAAGACGCCCGAGTAGTGGTCGATCAGACGTTGACGCTCGGCGGCGCCCCGGGCGATCGTCGTCGACGGGTCGGCCTCGTCGGTGGCGCCACGGGCATGCTGGATGGCCATGATCAGCAGCATCGGGTTCGACTCGTAACTCCACGAGAACGGATCCCACTCGTTGGGGCCACGGCTGCCGTGTTCGTACATGAAGGCCGCGACATCGCCGGTGAACCGCTTGGCGGCGGCGGAGCCGGATGCGGCAACTCGATCGAGCACGCCGTCGAGGCCGGCGTCGAACTCGCCGCTCAGCTCGGGAGCGGCGATCACCTGGCGGGAGAGCTTGAAGATCTGGTTGGCGATGTCGGCCGAGTCGACGTCGCCGATGCCGGTGATCAGCTTGCTGATCGCCGTGGGGTCGTCGGTGATCAGCGTGGGCAGGATGCCGGTGCCGACCGAGCTTCCCAGCGCCGCCCAGACGACCTGGGAGAACATCGCCCGCAGGTGTCGCTGGACCGTGCGCGCCCGTGCCACGAGCTGATCGTCGGTGAGCGACGACAGGTCCGGGCGGCTGTCGCGCAACGCCTTGGCCTCGCGCTTCTGCAGGTCGATCTCCGGCACGTTGGGAGTGCCGAGGCACCAACCGATCGTCATCGCCAGCTTCTGGGTGTGTCGAGGCGAGTCATGCCAGTCCTGCTCGACATAGGGAGGGATCTCCTGGCTGCCGGTATCGAAGAACGTCTTGTCGACGGTCTCCCAGCCGGAGCCCGAACGTACGCCGAACAGGCGCGACTGCGTCAGCGAGTTGTAGAAGTAGCCGCCGAACAGCCCGAACGACTCCGGAAAGGCCGTGTCGTACTCGAGTGCATCGAACACGCCCATCTGCTCGAAGCCGTCGACGCAGCCGCGCACCATGCCCGCCTCGCAACAGAACGTCCAGCCGAGCGGGCTGACCGGGTCGGCGAGCACCTCACCGGCGTTCCCGCGTGTGTAGTCGGGGAACCGTTCGGTCGGAACACGGTCGTACATCCACCGGTCTCCCAGCATTGTCGTCCCCCTTCAGGCAAGCTTGGCAGGAGTGCTCCTGACGCAAAACAGTCGGGCCGGGACGATAGGTGACGATCGACGCCACCTGCAAGAGTCCGGGCGGGTCACCGTGTCTGGCGGCGGTAGGTCTCGAGGTCGAAGTAGTCACGCCACAGGGTGATCAGCTCGTCGTGGACCTCCCATACCCCGGTGACGGCGATCTCGATCCAGCGTTCGCCGGAACGGAACCGGTCGAGGCGCTCGTTGAACACGACCGGGCCGTCACTTGCCGACCGTGTGACGTCCCAGACGATCTCGTCGTTGCGTGTCGCGATCGGCTCGAGGATGGCACGGATCGCCGTCGGGCCACGGACAGGTCCGATCGGGACGTTGTCGTACTCGCAGTCGGGTGACACCAGCGCCATCGCTGCGTCGATGTCGCGTCGTTCGAGGGCGGCGATGAACGAACTGACGGTCTCGGTCGGTGTCATCAACGCGCAGCGTAGCCAGCCGGGCGGTGTACGGTCAGTCCCGTGGCACGCATCGACATTCCCGCCGGAGAGGGGCTCGAACGGCGTCGCCTGTGGGAGCTGTCCCCCGAGCTCGGCGCAGCGTTGAGTGCGATGAGCGATGCCGTCTACACCAAGTCCTCGCTCGACGTCCGCGTCCGCGAGGTGGCTCGGATGCGGGTGGCGCAGATCAACCGCTGCCACATTTGAATCGCCACTCGATCCGCATCGGCGATGCGGAGCGGCCTCGATGACGAGCTCTACCACCGCGTCGCCGAGCACGCCGAAATCGGTGCGTTCACCATGGCGGAGAAGCTCGCCGCGGAATCCGCCGAACGCTTCCACCGAGGCCACGAGGCCACGATCGTGGACGACGAGTACTGGGAGCGGATGCGCGCCGCCTTCACTGATCGGCAGATCGTCGAACTGCTCACCCTCATCGGGTTCTGCATCGGCGCCGGTCGCACGCTGGCGCTGCTCGACGTCGCCAACGACGGCGAGCAGAATCTGACGCGCGATCCATCCGGCTGACACAATCGGTGGATGCCACGACGCCCGTTTCGATTCGGCCTGCAAGCGTTCGAGGCCACCACCGCCGACCAGTGGTTCGACCTGGTGCGGCGGACCGAGCAACTCGGCTACTCGACCCTGTTCACGTCGGACCACTACTTCGGGCCGGGCGCGATCTCCGACGCCACCGGCCACCGTCCGGTCGACCTTGCTCCGCTGAGCGCGATCGCCGCGGCCGGCGCGGTGACGACGACGCTGCGGGTCGGTTGCCGCGTGTTCGCCTGCGACTTCCACCACCCGGTCGTGCTCGCCAAGGAGATGGCGACCATCGATCTGCTGTCGAACGGACGACTCGAAGTCGGGCTCGGGGCCGGCTGGATGCGAGACGAGTACGCCGGGCTCGGGGTGCCGATGGCGTCGGCGGGCGAGCGGATCGCCAAGGTCGGTGACTACGTCGAGTTGATGCGCGCCCACTGGTCCGGCCGACAACTCGACGTGCACAACGCGCACGTCGACGTCTCGGGGTTCGCCGGACTTCCGCTCCCGGTTCAACAGCCGGGCCCGCCGATCATGATCGGTGGTGGCGCGCCCAAGATCCTCGGGCTGGCCGGCAGGCTCGCCGACATCGTCAGCGTCAACTTCAACAACGCGTCCGGCAAGCTCGGCAGTGCCAGCGTCGCCAGCTCGGGCGCCGACGAGACGGCACAGAAGATCGAGTGGGTCAGGGCCGGCGCAGGCGATCGCTTCGAGCGGATCGAGCTCGAACTGGCCGGCTACTTCGTCGCCGTCGGCGAGGGGGGCGACGAACGGCGGGCGGCGATCGCCGACCGGTTCGGTGTGAGCGTCGAGGCCTTGGCCAAGCACCCGCACGCGCTGATCGGCAGCGTCGAGCAGATCTGCGACCTGTTGATCGAGCGTCGCGAACGGTACGGCTTCAGCTACGTCACCGTCGCCCAGCGCCATCTGGACGAGTTCGCCCCGGTGGTCGCCGCGCTCGCCGGTCGCTGAGCACCCGACCCGGCGCTGCACCAGGTCCGCCCGGGTGTTCGCCGACTTCGGCCGAGCACCGGCTCAGTCCCAGGCTCCATGCGCCAAGCGTGCGGGTTCGGCGAGGAGGTCGACCACGGTGCGGCAGAACTCGGCCGCCGGCACGCCGTCGATGACCCGGTGATCCCAGGTGAGACTGAGCGTGAGGCGCTTCACGGTGCTGAGCGCGCCATCGACGAGCACGAGGTCGTCACGCAGGCGACCGATGCCGAGGATGCCGGCGTTGGGCGGGTTGATCACCGGGGTGAACATGTCGACGCCGAAGGTGCCCAGCGCGCTGACGCTGAAGGTGCCGCCCTCGAGTTCGGCCGGTTTGATCGATCCGGACCGGGCCGCTGCGGCCAGGCGAGTGGTCTCGGCAGCCAGCTCAGCCAGCTCACGGTGGGCGGCGTCGCGTACGACGGGCACCAGCAGCCCGTTGTCGACGGCGACGGCCAGCCCGATGTGCACCTCGGGGAGCACCGCGATCCCCGCCTCGGTGACCTGGGCGTTCATCCGCGGATGACGAAGCAGGGCATGTGCGGCGGCGGCCACCACGTAGTCGGTGATCGACGGCGCCGCAGCTCGGGGGTCGGCTTGTTTGCGGTCGGCGCGGTCGGTCAGCACCGCCGTCATCTCGGCGTCCATCGACAGCGTGAGTTGCGCCATCTCGCGCAGCGAGGCGTGCATGCGCGTGGCGATCGTGCCACGCATGCCCGACATCCGGATCGTCTCGGTCGGCTCCTGCAGCAGCGGCCAGGTCGTCGACGACGGTGCCCGCCGTTGCAGCAGGCCGCGCACGTGCTGGGCCACGCCGTCGCGGGTGACGCGGCGTTCGACCGGGTCGATCGGCACCGAGGCGAGATCGATGCCGAGCAGATCGGCCAAGTTGCGGGCGGCCACGGAGGCGACCGTCAGTGATCCTGACCCGACTGCGATCGGCGGCGCTCCGAGCGTCGCCGCGGCTGGAGGAGCGAACCGTGCCAGGGGCGGGGCCTCGACATCCTCCGACACGATCCTGCCCCCAGGACCGGTGCCGCGCACGTCGGCGAGGACGACACCCCGCTCAGCGGCGACACGACGGGCGTTGGGCGTTGCGAGCAGGCGCCCTCCGACGCCGACGGACGACGACACCGTCGGTGCGGTCGCCCGGGCTCGTGGGGGCGCCGCTACCGGTGGGGTGCCGACCGGGGTGACAGCGGCCGATGGCGGAGGGGCTTCGCCGTCGGCCAGCAGCACCCCGACGCGCACGCCGCAGGCGAACACCTCACCGGCTCTACCGATCTGGTGCAGTCGTCCCGCAGCAGGCGAGCCGACCTCGGTCTCGGTCTTGTCGGTCTCGATCATCATGATCGGCTGATCGGCCTCGACCAGTTCGCCGTCGGCGACGAGCCAGTCGATGATCATCGCCTCCTCCATCGTCAGACCGAGCTTGGGCATCGGGACGTCAGTCGCCATCGGGCGCCTCCTGGGTCGGGCCGAAGTGTTCGAGATCGAAGAGCTGCCGCCGAGCGGCCCACTGCAGCGTACGGTCGACGTCGACGACGAGTGGGCCGGTACGTGAGACGGTGACGGTGACCGCTGCGCCGGGGGGCAGCAGGCGATCACGCTCACCGTCGAAGGCCAGCACTCCCGGCCCCGAGAAGGCTGTGGAGCCGCCGTCGTCGAGCACGGCGATGCTCGCCACCGAGACTGCGGCGAAGGCGCCGGGCACGATCGGCACCCGGATCCGGCGGTCGTCACCACCGAGATGCACGACGACAGCGCCGTTCTCGTGTCGCCCCAGTGGGTGCAGGCGACCGGCGATGCTCGACAACCCGGTGCTCGTGGGCGAGGCGATCGCCGCGACCACCACACGGATCGTCTGTGGCAGCACCACGGCCCGTGCGCCGGCGCGCGTCGCGTCGATGAGGGCGACATCGACCAGGGCGACATCGACGACGGGCTCCGTTCCAGGAGCGGTCACCTCGACCTGGAGCAGCTTCGAGGTGCGCGCCACGGCGTCGAGCGGAACGGCACCGCAGGCGACGAGCCCGGCGGCCGTACCCGCCGAGGAGCCGTCGACGAACACCGGGAAGACGTTGTTGGTACCGGTCGAGATGGCCACGATCGGTGCCCCTGGTGCGCCGATGGCCACGTCGCGGCACGTCCCGTCGCCCCCGAGCACGACGATCGGCGAGCAACTCAGCTCGACGAGCTGTGTCGCCGCACGGCGCGTGTCGAGCGCCGAACCCGTACCCGGCCCATCGACCAGCCGCGCCTCGTCGATCCCGGCGGCGGCTCGTTCGGCGATGCGGCCGACGTCGCGGGCCAGCAGCACGCGGGAAGCCCCGGACTCCAGAGCGGCGATCACCACCCGGCGGACGATCCCGACCTTGGCGGTGTCAGGGGTGTGACCAACCGGCGCGTGCAGCCGGCGGACGTCCTTGCCCGCCCACGGGTTGACGATCACGCCCACGCGACTCACCCGGATCAGGCACCCGGCCGAGCGAGCGCTGCGCGCACCCCGGCGACGATGCTCGCCGCGTCGGGTATGTACTTGCTTTCGAGCGCAGGCGTGAACGGGATCGGCGAGTACGGCGCGGCGACGCGACCGACCGGGGCGTCGAGGTAGTCGAAGGCGAACTCCTGGATCTGGGCCGCCACCTCGGCGCCGAACCCGCCGAACTTCACCGCCTCGTGCGCCACGACCACCCGGTTGGTCTTGCGCACCGAGGTCAGTACGGTGTCGATGTCCAGCGGCGACAGGGTGCGCAGGTCGACCACTTCGGCGTCGACGCCCTCCACGGCGAGTCGGTCGGCGGCCACCAGGCTGTCGGCGGCCGTCTTGCCCCACGACACGATCGTCACGTCCTTGCCGGGCCGCGACACGTTGGCGACACCCAGCGGGATCGTGTAGCGACCTTCGGGAACAACGCCACGCGCCCCGAGCATCCTCTTGTGCAGCACGAACAGCGTCGGGTTGTCCTCCTGCACCGAGGCCGCCATCAGTCCCTTCACGTCGTACGCGTTGGAGGGATAGATGACCTTGATGCCCGGAATGTGGCAGAACAGCGCTTCCAGGCTCTGGCTGTGCTGCGCGGCGGCGGACAGGCCGGCTCCGCCGGTCGTGGTGATCGTCAGAGGCACCTTGGCGTCGCCGCCGAACATGTACTTCAACTTGGCGGCCTGGTTGGCGATCTGATCGGCGGCCACCAGCACGAAGTCCATGAACATCAGGTCGACGATCGGGCGCAGGCCGGTGACGGCAGCGCCGATCCCGAGCCCGATGATCGCCTGCTCGCTGATCGGCGTGTCGACGGCACGACGCTCGCCGAACTCCTTCTGCACGCCGTCGAAGGTGTGGAAAACCCCCCCGTGGGCACCGACATCCTCGCCGGCGATGAACACCGTCGGGTCGGCCTCCATCTCCAGCTTGACGGCCTCGATGAAGGCCTGGACGTACGTCATCGTGCGCTCGCCCGGTGCCGACGTGCTCATCGCGCCATCTCCGTGAAGACTCCGGCGAGCAGTTGGCTCTCGTCGGGGAACGGGCTCTCGTCGGCGAACTCGATCGCCGCGGCGATGTCGGCGCGCACGGCATCCCAGATCTGGTCGAGGTCGTCGCGGTCGGCGATCCCGGAGTCGATCACGTGCTTCTCGAAGACGAAGATCGGGTCGCGCGCCTTCCAGGCCAACACCTCTTCGTCGGGGCGGTACTTGGCGCCGAGCGTCTGGATCCCGTGGTGGTTGTAGAAGCGGTAGGTCTTGGCTTCGACCAATGCCGGCCCTTCGCCACGGCGGGCCCGGGCGATCGCCTCACCGGCCGCTTCGTGAACCGCCAGCACGTCCATCCCGTCGACGATCACCCCCGGCATGCCGTAGCCGGCGGCGCGGTCGACGATGTCGGCGATCAGCATCGTCTTCTCCGTCGGGGTGTATTCGCCGTACTTGTTGTGCTCGCAGATGAACACCACCGGGAGGCGCAGGGCACAGGCCATGTTGGCGGCCTCGTGGAAGGCCCCGATGTTGGTGGAGGCATCGCCGAAGAAGACGACCGACACCTGGTCGGACCCGACGTACTTGTTGCGGAACCCGGCCCCGACGGCGATCGGCGCACCGGCGCCGACGATCCCGTTGGCGCCGAGCATCCCGAGGGAGAGGTCGTTGATGTGCATCGAACCGCCCTTGCCGCCGCAGTAGCCGGTGGCCTTGCCCATCAGTTCGGCCATCATCCTGCGGAGGTCGCCGCCCTTGGCGACGAGGTGACCGTGGCCGCGGTGCGTCGAGGTGATCTGATCGTCGACCCGCAGCGCCTCGCAGACGCCGACGGCGACCGCTTCCTGGCCGACGTACAAGTGGAGGAAGCCGGGCATCTTGCCCTGTTCCATCAACTTGCCTGCGGCCTCTTCGAACAGGCGGATGCGCACCATGCTGCGGTGCATCGCCAGATGTTGATCGCGTGTCAGGTCCATGTGTCTCCGAATCGGGGAGGGGTCAGGCGGTGGCGCCACGCGCCCAGCGCAGTGAGCGGCGCAGGATCTCGTGGAAGACCGCCAACTCCCACGAGCGGCGGTCGACATTCGGGTAGTAGGCCTTGAGCGGCACCATGTCGTAGTGGCTACGGCAGTGGCCGAGGGTGTTGTACAGCACGGCGCCGTCACCGAGCGGACGGAGGTACATCACCAGGTGATCGGGGTCGCAGTCGCTCCAGTCGCCTTCGGCGAAGCCGCGTGCGCCACCCCGGTACGAGGTCTGCAGCAGCGGCACGAGGGCGGTGCGATCGGGATAGCGGTTGAGGTACAGCTCGTCGGTCGCCTCGAAGGGTTCGACCCCGGCGACCAGCCAGTGGTCGGGGGCGACGTTGGTGACCGTGTACGGCTCGATCGGTGGGTGGGCGACGAACTGCGAGCCGAGCGTGTCGACGAACAGCGGCATGTCGTCGGCGATCGCCCATCCGTCGGGCGTGAGGTCCTGGGCGAAGCTCGTGCCGTGTAAGGCCACCCAGCGGCCGCCGGCCTCGACCCAATCGCGCAGCACTCGCTGGGCCCGCTCCGAGGGACGCACGTCGCAGGTGTAGGTGACGAGGATCTTGGCCGGGAACATGGCGCCGGGCTCGAACGGCGACGTGTCCTCGTAATCGGGTTGCACCCGGACGCGGAACTCGTCGTGTTCGGCGAGCAGCTTGAGCAGTTCGAGCCGGGCGTAGTCGAAGTCGTGCCAGACCCCGCCGACGACCAGCACGACGTCGATTCGCCGCCCGGGAGTGTCCATCGTGCTCAGAAGTTGACCCGCTTCATGAACCCGCCGTCGACCGTGAGGTTGGCACCGTTGATGTGCTTGGCGGCAGGGGAGGCGAGGAAGACGACCGCGCGGGCGACGTCGCCGACATCACCGATGCGGCCCATCGGATGGGTCTTCTCGGTGGCGGCGAAGAACTCCGGCTTGGCGTCCTTGACTCGGTTCCAGTCGCCGCCCTCGACCCAGATCGGACCCGGAGAGACCACGTTGCAGCGGATGCCCTTGGCGCCGAGCACCTGCGCCTGGCCGAGCGTCCAGTTGGTGACGGCGGCCTTGAAGGCGCTGTAGCTGTTGGACCCGCTGGCGAAGTGTTCGGCGACGGCCGACGTGCTGATGCTGATCAGCGCGCCGTTGCCACTCTCTGCCAGCGCGGTGGCGGCGGCGTCCGCGCCGTGGATCAAGGCCATCAGGTCGATGTCCATGTTGTTCTGCCATGCGTCGAGCGACTTGGCCGGCTTGCCGCTGGTGTTGTGGACGTAGATGTCGAGTCCACCGAGCTGCTCGATCGCCGCCGCCACGAACGATCGCAGCGACTCGCTGTCGGCGGCGTTGACCGCCTGGCCCCACACCTGCTGACCGGTGGCTGCGCGACCCGACAGCTCGGCGACGGCCGCAGCGACGCCGTCGGCGTCGCGAGCGCAGATGGCGACGGACGCACCCTCGTCGAGCAGCGTTTCGGCGATCGCTCGCCCGATGCCCTTCGTCGAACCGGTCACGATCGCCTTCTTGGCGGACAATCCGAGGTCCATGGATGCTCCTTCGGGTGAGATGTGCACGCGCGGGTGGTGAGGCCGCGGGTTACTAGTGTTGCACTCCAGAAAGCCCGCGCTGCAACCGTGGCGCGCCGGCGCCCGAGGAAACCTCGTCACGACCCGGTCGACCGGGGCACCGGCTGCGGAGTCGATCGCCGGGTTCGGCGAACGGGCGTGCCTCCCGTTCTCCCAGTTACTTCATTCGGACTACAGTCCCGATGACCAGTTTCGTGAGCGCAGGGAGACGACCGATGGTGGCAATGCCGCTGACCGAGCTCGGCAGACGAGTGCATGCAAACGTCGAGGCCGATCGAGGTGACTTCGCCGAGTCGATGATGAACGTCCCGGTCGAGGACTACCGCGACCCCGAGCGCCACGCCCGCGAGGTGGAGGCCGTGTTTCGACGGAGCCCGTTGCTCGTCGCGCTGTCGGCCGACGTTCCCAACCCCGGTGACTTCACCACGATGGAGATCGCCGAGCGTCCGATCGTCGTCGTGCGCGGTGAGGACGGCACGGCGCGCACGTTCCTCAACGCCTGCCGGCACCGTGGCCGGGCTGTCGCCGACGAGTGCTTCGGCCACAGCCGTCGCTTCACCTGTGCGTATCACTTCTGGGTCTACGACACCGCCGGGAAGCTGGTCGGCAACACCGCCAGGGAAGCGTTCGAGGGGATGGACGTCGACGGCTTGGTCGAGTACCCGACCGCCGAGCGGGCCGGGGCGGTGTTCGCCGTGCTGACCGTCGGCGCACAGCTCGACGTCGACGAGTGGCTGGGCGACATGCAGTCGGCACTGGCGATGCTGGAACTCGACAAGCTGTACCGCCACGACGTCGAGACCAAGTTGCCGAGCGGCAACTGGAAGGCCACCGCTGACGGGTACCTCGACGGGTACCACCTCGGTTACCTGCACCGCAACACCATCGGCGGCAAGTCGATCACCAACCGCAACACCTACGACCTCTATGGCCCCCACGTGCGGATCGGGTTCGCCAACAAACCGATCCTCGGTCTCGGCGACCTACCTCCGGAGCAGTGGCCCGACCTCTACGCCGCCTTCTCGCTGGTGCACTACGTGTTCCCCAACATCTCGATCTCGGGCCATCCCGGCAACCCGCTGATGGTCAGCCGCCTGTTCCCCGGACCGGCCGTCAACGAGTGCACGGTGGTTCAGTACCAGTACTTCCGCGAGCCGCTCGCCGGTGAATCGGCGATTGCCGAGGCCGAGGCCAAGCGGCAGCGGTACGAGCACGTCACGTACGAGGAGGACTTCGTCACCGTGATGAACATCACACGACGCACGAACGTGCTCGCCGAGGCCGGTGACGTGTTCCGATTCGGCCGCAACGAGATGGGCAACCAGAACCTGCACACCTGGGTCGCCAGGCTCCTCGGCGAACTCTGAATTCCGGCGGGGTCAGGCCAAGCGGCCGGCGTCGACGGCGAGCGTGCTGCCGGTCATGAACGCCGCCATGTCGCTGGCGGCGAACAGCACGACGCGAGCCACGTCGTCGGGCACGCCCATCCGCCCGAACGGGTTGGAGGCGGCGCGCGCGGCGACATCGACTCCGGCGGCGAGCAAGGGCGCCATCTCCTCGCGTACGCCGGGAGTGTCGATCACCGTCGGGGCGATCCCGAGCACCCGGACACCTTGGGGGGCGAACTCGAGCCCGAGCGCCCGGGTCAGCCCGACCACCGCCGCCTTCGACATCGTGTACACGCTGATCCCCGGGCTGGCACGGAAGCCGGCGGTGGAGGCGAGGTTGATCACCGCGCCACCGTTGGTCATCCTGCGTGCCGCCTCGCGGGCGCCGAGGTAGCAGCCGCGCGTGTTGATCGACAGCATTCGATCGATGAACTCGACCGACACATCGACCGCCGGACCGGTCGGCGGCGAGATCCCGGCGTTGTTGACCCACACGTCGAGCCGGCCGTACTCGGCGATCACCCGCTCACCGACGGCTTCGATCGAGGCAGGGTCGGCGACGTCGAGGTGGACGCCGACGACACGACGGCCTGTCTCGCCGGCGATCCGTGCGGCGGTGGACTCGACGCCGCTCAGGTCGACGTCGCCGACGACGAGGTCTGCTCCGGCCTCGCCCAGACGGCGGGCGATCTGAGCTCCGAGGCCGCGGGCGGCCCCAGTGATCACGGCGGCGCGGCCGTCGAGCCGGATCAGTTGGGCGATCGGTCGCGAGGAGTGGTCAGGTGCGATCATGGTGTGGCGGACGCGAGTTGGGTGGCACACCGTGTCCGGTCCGAGGTTAGCGAGCCGTGTGCGGCGCTGGCGCTTCAGGCCAGGCGCGAAGGCTGGTCGTCGGGAGATTCCCGTTTGACCGCCGTGGTCCGACTGGCGCAAGATCGCCGGCATGACAGCCGCCGAAGCCGCCGCCGTTGTACCCACGTTCAGCGCCGTCACGCCGCGGTGATGGCAGGTGATCTCAACCTCGTCAATGCAGCCAGCGTCGTGGTCGTCGGCGACAGCGGACGCGCCCGAGCCGGGCGCAGCCAGGGTGAACTCGACATCCTGAGCGACGCCGGCGTGATCATCCGTGACGGGATCATCCGCGCCGTCGGCCCGACGGCGGAGCTGCTCGACCGGTGGGCCGGTCACGACGTGCCGACGATCGACGTCTCCGGCAAGACGGTGCTGCCCGGTCTGATCGATTGCCACTCGCATCCGCTGTTCGGCGGTGACCGGCACGACGAATACGCCGAACGGCTCGCCGGAGCAAGCCTGGCGGAGGTCGCCGCCCGCGGTGGCGGGATCTGGTCCAGTGTCGTCGCCACGCGGACTGCCACCGACGACGACCTGCTCGACAGGATGCGCGTCGCACTGCAACGGATGGTCCGCGGCGGCGTCACATGTGCAGAAGTGAAGTCGGGCTACGGGTTGACCGTGGATGCCGAGTTGCGCCAACTCGAGTTGCTGCAGCGCGCCAGCGCGGCGAGCCCGATCGAGTTGGTGATCACGTTCCTGGGGGCACATGTCGTGCCGCGCGACGTGCCCGGTGACAACCCGGGCGAGGCGTACACGAACCTGGTTGCCGGCGAGATGACCGACCGCGTGGTTGCACAGGGAATCGCCCGATTCCAGGATGTCACCGTCGAGGACGGGCTGTTCACCCCGGAGCAGGCGATGCGCATCATCTCACGCAGCCACGCGCTCGGGCTTCGCACCCGTGTGCACGCCGATGCGTGGAAGCCTTCGCTCGGGTGGCGCACAGCGTGCGCGGCCGGTGCAGTGTCGGCGGATCACCTGACCTACACCGATGACAGCGAGATCGATGCCGTCGGCGCGACCGACACCATCGCCGTCGTGCTGCCGGTGGCAGAGCTGATCTACATGACCGATCGACGCGCCAACGCCCGCAGACTCATCGATTCCGGCGTGCCGCTGGCCATCTCGACCGACTACTGCAGCTCGATCCACGCAACGTCGCTGTTGTCGACGATGACCATGGCCGCGCCGTGGTTCCGCATCACCCCTGCCGAGGCGATCGTGGCCACGACCCTCAACGCTGCGTACAGCCTCGGCGTGCAGGCCCGCCGAGGCTCCCTCGATGTCGGCAAGCGGGGCGACGCGATCGTGGTCGACTGTCCCCATCCCAACGAGCTGTTCCTCGGACTGGCCGATGAGATGCTCGCCGCCGTCATCGTCGATGGCCGCTCGATCCCCATCGCTGACTACTCCGGGGAGCCCGTCCAATGAGAGATCCTCGCTTCGACATCCTCTTCGAACCCCTTGCCATCGGTCCGGTCGTCGCCAGGAACCGCTTCTTCCAGGTCGCTCAATGCAGTGGCATGGGTTACCGGGACGTCTCGTCGCACGCCGAGATGCGGGCGATGAAGGCCGAGGGCGGTTGGGCGGTGGTCTGCACCGAACAGGCCGAGATCCACCACTCGTCCGAGATCACCCCCTTCATCGAGCAGCGCATCTGGGACGACATCGATCTTCCGGCGTTGATGCTCACCGTCGACCGCGTGCACGACCACGGGGGCCTGGCGGCGATCGAGCTGTGCTACAACGGCATGAACGGGCCCAACTTCTACAGTCGTGTCGCGCCGATGGGCCCCGCACACCTGCCGGTCGCGGCATTCACCTTCGACCCGGTGCAGGCCCGGGCGATGACCCTCGATGACATCGCCGATCTCCGCCGGTGGCACCGCAACGCCGTCAGGAGGTCCGTCGAGGCCGGCTTCGATCTCATCTACGTGTACGCCGGCCACGCGCTCGGAGGCATCCACCACTTCCTGTCGCCGCGCTACAACCGGCGTACCGACGACTACGGCGGCCCGATCGAGAACCGGGCCCGCCTGTTACGCGAGATGCTGGAGGACGCCGTCGACGAGACCGCCGGGCGCGCCGCCATCGGATGTCGAATCAGCGTCGACGAGTTGCGTGGCGAAGGGGGCCTGCAACGGGCCGACATCATCGAGGTCCTGAAGCTGCTCGGCGAGATCCCGGACCTGTGGGACTTCGTCCTGGGTTCGTGGGAAGACGACAGCGTGACGTCGCGGTTCGGGCCCGAGGCCGGCGAGGAGGAGTACGTCCGTGGCCTCAAGCAGCTGACGTCCAAGCCGGTGGTCGGTGTCGGTCGTTTCACCTCGCCCGAGACGATGCTGCGGATGGTCAGGGAGGGCGTTCTCGACTTCATCGGCGCGGCCCGACCGTCGATCGCCGATCCGTTCATGCCGAACAAGATCGCCGAGGGCCGGATGGACGACATCCGCGAGTGCATCGGATGCAACATCTGCGTGTCGGGCGACTTCACGATGAGCCCGATTCGGTGCACGCAGAACCCGTCGATGGGCGAGGAATGGCGACGCGGATGGCATCCCGAGACCCTGCGCGGCCGCCACGCCGATCACAAGGTGCTCGTCGTCGGCGCCGGCCCGGCCGGACTGGAAGCGGCCCAGGCTCTCGGCAAGCGCGGCTACAAGGTGGTGCTCACCGAGGCCACACGGAACCTCGGCGGGCGTGTTGCCACCGAGGCACGGCTGCCGGGCCTCGCCGCGTGGATTCGCGTCGTCGACTACCGGCTCAACCAGATCGGCCAGCTCGACAACGTCGAGGTGTACCGCGAGAGCAGGATGACCGCCGACGAGGTGTTGTCCTACGGCTTCGAGCACGTCGCCGTGGCGACCGGCTCCACGTGGCGCGCCGACGGCGTGGGACGTTGGCACACGGCGCCGATGGAGATGTCGCCGCGCCTGGCGGTGCTCACCCCAGACGATCTGATGGCCGGCTCCCGTCCCGAGGGCAAGCGAGTCGTGCTGTTCGACGACGACCATTACTACATGGGTGGCGTGCTCGCCGAGCTACTCGTCAGGGAGGGTTACGCCGTCGCGCTGGTCACGCCGAGCCCGCTGGTGTCGTCGTGGACGGTGAACACGCTCGAGGTCGATCGGATCCAGAAGCGCATGCTCGAGATCGGAGTCGAGCTGCATCTCTCGCAGACGATCGCCGGGACCACCGACGACGGCGCGACGATCGAGTGCGTCCACACCGGCCGGCTGCGCGCTCTCGGCGCCGATGCGTTCGTCACCGTGACATCGCGACTGCCCAACGAACAGCTCGCCTTCGATCTGCGTGCCCGCCGTGGCGAATGGGAGACCAACGGCCTCCTCAGCGTCACCGCGGTCGCCGACGCGCTGGCACCTTCGACCATTGCCGCCGCGGTGTGGGACGGTCGGCGGTTCGCGGAGGATCTCGGAGTCGAGCGCAGCAACGACGCCACGCCGTTCAGACGTGAGGTGACCCACATCGCACACCCCAAGGTACGCCTCCAACAACCGTCGAACAGGACGTCGCATGTCATTTGAAGTCGTCAACACGCTGATCGTCGGCGGCGGCCAGGCCGGGTTGGCGATGAGCGAGCACCTGAGCACACACGGGGTCGCGCACCTGGTCGTCGAGCGGAGCCGGATCGCCGAACGTTGGCGGACCGAGCGCTGGGACTCCCTGGTCGCCAACGGCCCGGCCTGGCACGACAGATTCCCGAACATGACCTTCTCCGACATCGATCCGGACAGCTTCGCCACCAAGGACAGGATCGTCGAGTACTTCGAAGCCTACGCGAGGCAGATCGAAGCCCCGATCCGGTGCGGTGTCGAGGTGATCTCCGTCGAGCGAAGGACCGACGGGTCGGGCTTCCGTGCCACGACGTCCGACGGGGTGATCGAAGCGACGAATGTCGTCGCCGCCACCGGACCGTTCCAACGCCCGATCATCCCCGCAGTCGTTCCGCCGGAAGCCGGTGTCGTGCAGGTCCACTCCTCCGCCTACCGGAATCCAGCTCAGCTGCCGGCCGGGGCGGTGCTGGTGGTCGGCGCCGGGTCGTCGGGCGCGCAGATCGCCGACGAGTTGCTGCGCGCCGGAAGGCGGGTCTACCTGTCGGTCGGCCCGCACGATCGGCCGCCGCTCAGGTATCGCGGCAAGGATTTCTGCTGGTGGCTGGGGGTTCTCGGCATGTGGGACGCCAAGACCACCGAACCGGGCATGGAGCACGTCACCATCGCCGTCAGCGGCGCCCATGGTGGCCACACCGTGGACTTCCGGCGCTTTGCCGCGCGCGGGATGACGCTGGTCGGACGGGCCGGCCCGTTCGTCGACGGCGTGATGCACGTCGCTGCGGACCTTGCGAGCAACATCGCCGGCGGCGACGCCCAGTATCTCGCCATGTTGGATGCCGCCGACGCCTACGTCGCCGAGCACGGGCTCGATCTGCCCGAGGAGCCCGGTGCCCGGACGATCGACGACGATCCTGCCTGCCTGACCGATCCCGTGGGGGAGCTCGATCTGGCCGATGCCGGGATCACCTCGATCGTCTGGGCGACGGGTTTTGCGGTCGACTTCGGGTGGCTGAAGGTCGGAACCTTCGACGCGCGGGGCACGCCGCGGCATCGGCAGGGCGTCTCCGAGGTGCCCGGGCTCTACTTCCTGGGTCTGGCGTGGCTGTCGCGCCGGGCGTCCCCCTTCATCTGGGGCGTCTGGCACGATGCCGAGTTCCTGGCGGGCCACATCGCGGCTCGGCAGTAGCCCAGCGGCCTGGGCCGACATCGGTCGATGTGGTGATATGCAGCCCAAGGACCATCGACCGGGGTGCGTTGGCCCCTACATCCGGAGCCGGTTTGTGCGCACGCTCCTCGTAGACGGTCAGATCCGTCGACCGGCGCCAAACGAGAAGGCAGGTCGAGATGTTCACGAAGTATCGGTGGCAACGGCTCCTCGCGCTGAGCGGTCTGCTGGCACTCGGGTTCTCCTCGTGCGCCTCGGATGGACCGGTGTCGGCGTCGACGACGGTGGCGCCTCCCGAAACGACCGCAGGGCCCACCACGTCCGTCCCCACCGCGACGTCCGCTCCCGAAACGCCCGACGCACCGGACCCGGCCCGGCACATCACGGTCACCGGAACGGGTCTAGCCAGCGGTGCCCCGGACTCGGTGACCCTGACGATGGGAGTCGAGGTGGTGGCGGCGACGACGACCGAGGTCCTCGACTCGGTGTCGACGAAGTCGGATGCGCTCGTGGCGTATCTGCGCGGCGCGGGCATCGCGTCGGAGGATCTGCAGACGACCAATCTGTCCGTGTATCCGAACTACGTGTACGACGGTGTTCTGCCCGGCGGTTCGCCGGCGATCTCGGGATACACCGCCAACGTCACGCTCAGCGTGCGCGTCGGCGAACTCGCGCAGGCCTCCACCTTGGTCGACGGCGCGGCCTTCACCGTCGGCGACGCGTTGCGGCTGCAAGGGCTGATGTGGTCGATCAGCGATTCCGGCGAGCTGCTGGCGACAGCGAGGGCCGAGGCGATCGATGACGCCCGGTCTCGTGCATCGCAGTTCGCCCAAGCCGCCGGTTGGACGCTCGGATCCATCGAATCGATCGAGGAGTCTCCCGGGACCTACGCCTACGGCGAGGGCGATTCGGGATCCGGTTCGATCCCGTTCACCCCGGGGTCGAGCCAGTTGACCGTCACAGCGATCGTCGTGTTCAGCGTCACGTGACCGATCGTTCAGGCGACGTGCCCCACAGTCGGCAGTTCGACGCCGGCGGGGATCTGCTGGGTGATGCAATGCGGCCCGCCTCCGCCGAAGGCGATCGTCCCGCCGGGAACCCCGACGATCTCACGGTCGGGGTGGAGGGCACGCAGGGTGTGCAACGCCGGACCGTCAGCGTCGTTGCCGCCAAGCGGAACGATCACGGCCCCGTTGGCAAGGTAGTGGTTGGCGTACGACACAGCGGCCGTCGGACCCGGATCGAGGACGACGATCTCGAACGAACGACCCGCAACATCCCGGGCGACGCGCAGCACCTCGAGGTTCGCCTGCCCACGGGAGTGTTCCGGGGAGGCGACGTCGGAGACGACCTCGAGCAGCACCCGACCGGGCGCGGCGTACTGCATCACCCCGTCGACGTGGCCGTCGGTGCCGGCGGGCCCGGTGTCGAGGCTGTGACCGAACGGAAGCCAGATCACCGTCGATGCGCCGAGGTAGTCCTTCAGCCCCTGCTCGATCTGCCCCCGGGTCAGATCCGGGTTGCGGTTCGGGTCGAGCAGGCATTGCTCGGTGGTGATCACCGTTCCCTGTCCGTCGACGAAGAACGAGCCGCCCTCGAGCACGAACGGCGCCTCGAAGTACCGCACGCCGAGCCATTCGGCGACACGGCGCGGCAAGCGGTCATCGTCGTCGTGCGGATGCCAGCGGTTGCCCCAGGCGTTGAACCCGAACCCGACCGCGGCCACCCCGCCGAAGCCATCGCGCACGAACGCCGGGCCGCTGTCGCGGCTCCACGAATCGTTGATCGGGATCTCGATCGGCGTTACCCCCGAACCGCACTGCCAGCGGACTTCCGGGGCGTGCCCGGCGTTGCACACCATCACCACAGGCTCGAAATCGGCGATCGCCGCGGCGACGACCGCATAGTCGCGTTTGGCTGCAGCCAGCCGGTCTCCCCAGAGTTCGACCCGTGAGGGCCACGCCATCAGACAGCCTGCATGCCGCTCCCACTCGGCCGGCATGCGGAACCCGGCGGCCGCCGGGGTCGTGGTCGAGGCGTCGGTGGCCATTGCGCGATCATCGCATCGATCGAATGCTCGACCGAACTCAGATCGGTGCGGGCTCGCGTTCCGCACGAGCCGCACTTCCGGACCGAGCCCGCCACGCCAGCGGAGCGCGGCTCACAGACGGTCGGCGGCCTCGACCTCGGCGGCGAAGCCGTCGAGATCGGCGACGGTCGGCTCGTGCTCCCACACCTCGACGCGATCGAGCACCGCCGCGTAACGCTCGCGCTGACCGGGATGGACGACGGCCCTGATCGGCACTTCCGGACGCATGACATCGCGGTAGCGGGCGAGGATGGCGCGGTGTTGCGCACGGTCGAGGTCGAGTACGAACACGATCCCATGGGCGTCGGCGACGGCCTGACACCCGACCCCGGCCAGGATCGGGCACAACGACCCGTGGTCGGGCCCGTGGCAGACCACGACGGGGTGGCCGGTCCTCTCCATGAAGTGCCGGTCGAAGTTCGCCGCTTCGCCCGGGGCGACGTCAATCAGGATCAACCCGTGCTCGTTATCCATCATCGACCTCCTTCGCTGGACAACCCCACCGCACCACCGGAGCGACCCCACCAACAGAGGCCAAGGTCACCTGCCGGTCGGGCCTGGCGGGATCGACGTTCAGTCCTCCCCCGCACCGGCGGGTAGGTCGTCGAGGCCTGGATCCGAGAGGTACCGCCCGCCCGTCATCAGCCGCAGGGCCCGCCACACAGCCTGCTCGGACGAGTCGTAGCCGGTGACGGCGAGGAGGAAGGGGCCCCGTTCGATCTCGAGCAGTTCGCCGCGCCGCATCGCGGTCACCGTCGCCGTGCGGGCGACATCGGCCAGCAGGGCGACCTCGCCGAAGCCGGTGCCCCGGCCGAGCGTGCGCACATGCACGCCGGACACCGTCACGTCGAAGGTGCCATCGGCCACGGCATAGAAGCTGTCACCGTGTTCGTGCTGGCGGATGATCATCTCTCCGGCAGCGACCGGCACCTCGACCGAACTGCGGGCGACGGCTTCGAGGGCGAACGTCGGGAGCGACTCGAACACCGGCAACTGGCGCAACAGACTCATCGCCACGACGGGCACGTCGGCACCGTCGTCGGCGGTGCGCAGGGGACGGACGAGTGACACCGCCAGCACGGCGTAGAGCGCGCCCAACCCGAGCAGCGCGGCCCGCGGGCCAGCGGCGGCGATGAGGATCTGGGCGAACAGCGAACCGCCGAGCAGACCCAGGCCGGCACTGGTCTCGAGCGCTCCGAACAAGGCGGCGAGCTGCGACGGTGGAGCGGAACGCTGGAACAGGACACGTACCATCAGATCGAGCAGCGAGCGGCTGCAGCCGAGCACCGGCAGCACGACGACGGCGGTGATCAGGGTGATGCCGAGCCCGAAGACGGTGCACGCCCCGGCGATCACGGCCAACGAGGCGAGGATCAGCGGCGCCAGCCGGCGTCCGTTCACGGTGCGGCCCGCCACGGCACTGCTGAGAAACGCCCCCACCCCGAACAGCGCCGTCAGGACGCCGGCGCCGGCGTCGCCGAGATCGAGGTGCTCTCCGGCGATGACCACCAGGATGATGTCCAAGGCGCCGACGATCAGGTATTGACCCATCGAGGCGACGAGCAGGCCGCGGGAGCCCTGACGACGCCCGACGTCGACGATGGCGTGGAACGGGCTCGTCAACGAGTGCGCCAACCGACGGACCCGACCGTCATGCCGAGTGGGCGACGCGGCACCCTCGTCGCCGAGCACCACGGCGGGCGGGCCGCTACGTGCCCCTCGTGTGGCGACCACGGTGGCGAGAGCGGTCAGCCCGCAACAGCCCAGCAGGACCATGCCGCCCCCGCCGACACCGAGCAGCACTGTCGCCGCCAACGGGCCGAGCAGCACGCTGGCGCTCTCGCAATGCCCGATCCACACGTTGGCCGAGGTCAGCTCACGCGACGAACGCACCAGGGCGGGGAGGAGGACCGCCCCGGTCGGCCGGAGCGAGGTGACCCCGGCGAAGGCCAGCATCGCACCGGCGACGACGATCGCCGACGGCCACCGGGCCAGGGCGCACGCGGCGGCGATGCCGTAGCCGCCGGTCTGCGCTGCCAACGCCCACAGACGGACGAACGCCGGGGGGTGCCGCTGGGCGAGATGGGCGGTGGCCGATGACAGCAGCGTGTACGGGGCGAGGCTGGCGAGCGAGGCATACCCGGCCGCACGGGCGCCGCCGTGGTCGAACGCGTAGACGAGTACGCCGATCAGCGCCGCCCATTCGGCGATGGTCGCCAGTGCGTGGCTGACGATCGAGCGACGCACGTCGCCGTTGCGCAGGACGCCGCGCCGGTCACGTGTCCGGTCGGGCATGGAACTCCACGACGAAGCGGGCGCCGGCGCCCGGTTCGACACGATGGGCCCGTTGCGGCGGGATGTCGAGGGATTCACCGGCACCGACGTCGTGCACCGAACCCGGCGGCTCCTCGAACACGAAGCGGACGACCCCGTCGAGGACACGCAACCGCCCCCACACGCCGGTGGCGATCAGATGAGCCGTTCGCAGGGCGGCCGGGGTGGATGTCGCGGTGAACTCCGGCGTCGTGCGGACGTGACGGAGGCCGGGGGGCATCTGGTCGGATCCACTCACGATCGTCGATTGTGTCACGGGGCCGGGCGCACGGTCGGGCGTTCCTCGGGCGGTCGGAGATCGCGGAACTGGGCGAGCAGCAACAGGTCGTAGACGGCCTTCAGCGCCCCACCGATCAGCAGCGGCCAACCGAAGTTCGAATGGGCGAGCATCCACCCGGCGGCGATCGGGGGCAGTGCCGAGGCCAGCGACCGGGGCACGTTGGTCACGCTCGCCGCAGCCGGGCGTTCGGCCGGGGTGACGACGGCCATCACATACGAGGTGCGCACGGGGACGTCCATCTGCGACAGCACCGAACGGGCGAGCAGGCAGGCCACGGCGAGCGGGGCGTTGGGCATCAGCGCGGTGAGCATCAGCAGGCCGTTGGCCGGCAGATGGGTGAAGACCATCGTGCGCACCAGCCCGATCCGCCGGGCGATGCGCACGGCGACCAGCCCGGAGAACGCCGACAGCACCCCGGTCCAGAAGAAGACCGCACCGCTGACCGCCGTCGACAGACCGAACCGCCGACGCAGCCACAGCACGACCAGTGCGGTGATCACGAAACCGCCGCCGAGCGAGTCGAGGCTGAACAGCGCCGCCAGTCGGTAGACCACGGCCTTGGACTCACCGAGCGGTCGGCGCGTGGCGGTGACCGGCGGCTCGATCGACGGGCTCAACCGGCGATAGCGCACCGCCACCGCCACGCCGAGGGCGGCGTAGAGGACGAACGACCACCGCAGCGCCGCCGTCGCCGAGATGCCGGCCTGGCGACCGACCCACTCGGGCACGCCGGCGCACAGCGCGCCGAAGGCGCCGACCAGCGATCCGATCAGGGTGTAGCGAGCGAACACGGCCGTGCGCTGGGTGTCCGGGACCGTCTGGGGCAGCAACGCCTGCTCGGTCGGCAGGAACACGCTCACATCACCACCACTCGGGTTGAGCGTCCCGATCGCCCCGACGAGCAGGAGGGGCCAGAACGAGCCGAACACGGCGAACCCGACACCCGTGGCGATCATCAGCAGCGACACGAAGCGCAGCAACCGCCGACGGGCCATCTGGTGCGCCCGCAGGCCCACACCGAGGGTCACGGCGGCCGAGCCGAGCAGCGTGCCGGTGATCAGGACACCGATCCGGGCCTCGCTGAACCCGAGGCCGGTCAGGTAGACGGCGAGGATCACGCTGATCAACCCGTCACCGAACCCCCGGATCGCCCGCGTGCTCAGCAGCACCCCGGCATCGTCGGTCGCCTGCTCGGGCAGCCAGCGGATCTTCACCGCGCCTGCCCCGTCAGCGAGGTGGGGGTCACGATCGGCCGGCTCATCGTTGCCTAGGTTGGCACCTATGCGGCTCACTCCGACAGAACGGGACCGGCTGTTGATCTTCACCGCCGCCGAACTCGCCCGGGCGAGGCGGGCCCGGGGGCTGAAGCTGAACGTGCCCGAGGCCACGGCGCTGATCGCCGACACGGTCTGCGAGGCCGCTCGCGACGGCCGCCGCCTGCTCGACGCGGCGCGCCTCGGGGCGTCCGTGCTCGGACCCGACGACGTGCTGCCCGGTGTGGTCGACATCGTCACCGACGTCAAGGTCGAGGCCGTGTTCGACGACGGCACCCGGATGGTGGTGGTACGCGACCCGTTCGGTGCCGACCCGGCGCGCCTCGGCGACGCCGCCCCCGGGGCGGTGATCACGGCACCGGCACCGGGGCCGGCGGCGGTCGATGTCGTCACGCTCGAGGTGGTGAACACCTCCGAGGTGCCCGTGAGCATCACCTCCCACTTCCACTTCTTCGAGGTCAACAGCCGCCTCGACTTTCCCCGGCGCGCCGCCTACGGACGCCGCCTGGCCATCCCGGCTGGGGCCGCGCTGCGTTTCGACCCCGGGGTGCCCACCGCCGCTCCCCTGCGACCGATCGGCGGTGAACGCGTCGCCATCGGGTTCGCCGGCCTCGTCGACGGACCGCTCGACGCCCCCGGCGCGCTGGACGCCGCCCTCGCCCGGGCGGCTGCAGCCGGCTACCGGGGAGTCGATCGATGACCGGGACCCACCACGGCGACCATCCCGCCTCGCACACCGCGGCCGACGAGATCCTCCCGGGCGACTACGCGGCGATCTACGGCCCGACCGTGGGCGACCGCCTGAGGCTCGGCGACACCGGCCTGGTGATCGAGGTCGAGCACGACGCACAACGCCGGGGTGACGAGTTCCTCGCCGGCTTCGCCAAGACAGCCCGCGACGGCCTCGCCCTCCAGGCTGCGTCGCTGCGCGCCACCTGCGACCTGGTGATCTCGAACGTGGTGGTGATCGACGCCACCCGCCCGATCGGCAAGGTCTCGATCGGCATCCGCGAAGGGCGCATCTGCGCCATCGGGCGGGCCGGCAATCCCGACACCCTCGACGGTATCGACGTCGTGGTCGGCACCGGCACCTCGATCGTGTCGGGTGAGGGCCTGATCGCCACGGCCGGGGCGATCGACACCCACGTGCACCTGATGTCGCCGCGGATCATGGAGGCCTCCCTCGCCTCGGGTGTCACGACGATCATCGGCCAGGAGTTCGGCCCGGTATGGGGCGTCGGGGTGAACTCGCCATGGGCGTTGCGCCATGCCTTCAACGCCTTCGACGCCTGGCCGGTCAACGTCGGGTTCCTCGCCCGCGGCTCGTCGTCCTCCCCCGACCCGCTGACCGAGGCGCTCGTCGAGGGGGGTGCGTGCGGGTTCAAGGTGCACGAGGACATGGGCGCCCACGCCCGTGCCCTCGATACGGCGCTGCGCGTCGCCGAGGACCACGACGTGCAGGTGGCGCTGCACAGCGACGGCCTGAACGAGTCCCTCTCCGTCGACGACACCCTGGCCGTCCTCGGTGGCCGCACGATCCACGCCTTCCACATCGAGGGGTGTGGAGGCGGTCACGTGCCCAACGTGCTGCGGCTCGCCGGGGTGCGCAACGTGCTCGGCTCGTCGACCAATCCGACGCTCCCGTTCGGCCGGGACGCCCTCGACGAGCACTACGAGATGATCTTCGCCGCCCACGGTCTCAACCATCACTCGCACTCCGACGGGGCCATCGTCCGCGACCGCATCCGCGACGGCACGATGGGGGCCGAGGGCGTGCTCCACGACCTCGGGGTGATCGGGATCACCTCGTCGGATGCCCAGGGAATGGGGCGGGCGGGCGAGACCGTGCGACGCACGTTCCAGCTCGCCTCGCAGATGAAACGGCACTTCGGCGAGGGAGCGAGCCGCCACGACAACGACCGGGTGCGCCGCTACGTCGCCAAGCTGACGATCAACCCGGCGATCGCCCACGGGCTGGCCCACGAGATCGGCTCGATCGAGATCGGCAAGCTGGCCGACATCGTGCTCTGGCGGCCCGACCACTTCGGCGCCAAGCCCCAGATGGTGCTCAAGGCCGGTTTCCCCGCCTTCGGTGTCACCGGCGACCCGAACGCCACCACCGACAACTGCGAACCCCTCGTGCTCGGCCCCCAGTTCGGCGCCCACGGGGCGACCGCCGCCGACCTCTCGGTCGCCTTCGTGGCCGGGGCCGCCGTGGCCGACGGCAACGACCGCATGACCACCCGGCGGAGGCGGAGCGCCGTGGGCGACACCCGGGGGATCGGCCCGGCCGACCTCGTGCACAACACCCGGCTGGGCCAGGTGGACGTCGACGCCCGCAGCGGCATGGTGTCGTTGGACGGCGAGCGGGTGTATGCCGGACCGGCCGAGAGCGTTCCGCTGAACAGGCTCTACTTCCTGTAACCCGGGACGCCAACCTGCCCGACGGCACCGCGCTGCTCCCTACGATGGGAACCGATGACGCTCACCCACTTCCCACCCGATGCCGACCCGGTGGCGGTCAGCGAACACCTCGCGGCGTTCGGGTACTCGATCGTCGACGACGTCGTCGACCAGGCCACGATGGACCGCCTCGATGCCGAGGTCGCCCCCTACGTCGCCGCCTCGGATGCCGGGCGCGACGAGTACGACGGGCGCTTCACCCGGCGGACCGGGGCGTTGATCGCCCGCTGCCCGACGTCGCGCCTGCTCGTGATGCACCCACTGGTGGTCGCCACGGTGAAGCACTTCCTGCGCCACGTGACGACGGTGCAGTTGCACCTCACGCAGCTGATCTCGATCTCTCCGGGCGAGACCCAGCAGAAGCTGCACCGCGACCAGATGGCCTTCGACTTCTTTCCGTTCCCGGCGACCTACCACGTGCAGTGCAACACGATGTGGGCGCTCAGCGACTTCACCGCGGCCAACGGGGCGACCCACATCCTGCCCGGGACATCGGCGATGTCGGATGTCCAAGGGCTGGCGGTGGCCGGCGCCCAGGCCGAGATGAGGCGGGGCAGCATCCTGTTCTACGACGGCAAGGTGCTCCACGGGGGCGGAGCGAACCGGAGCGACCACGACCGCAAGGGTGTCAACATCACCTATGCGGTCGGCTGGGTCCGCCAGGAGGAGAACCAGTACCTGGCCTGCCCGCCCGAGATCGCCCGCACGCTCGACGACGACCTGCTCCGGATGATGGGGTACCAGCAGGGCGCCTTCGCCCTCGGCTACGTCGGCGATCAGCAGGACCCGCTGTCGCTGCTGCGCGGCGAGCACGTCAAGGTGAAGGTGATCGGCGAGATCGAGCAGCGCAACGACGACATCCGCACCTTCGTGGAGGAACTGCACACGCGCTCCGACGTCACCTAGCCGGGACCCGCCGCGTACCGGAGCCGGCGGGGGCGACTGGCATGATCCGGGGATGCACATCGACGTGATGGTCGGCGCGACCACGTGGGCCGAGTCCGCCCGGATGGCCCGCGACGTCGAGGCCGCCGGCTTCTCTGGGATGGTGTTCACCGAGACGAGCCAGACGCCGTGGGTGTCGATCGCCGCGGCGGCGATGGCCGCGCCGGAGCTGGAGTTCTCCACCGGGATCGCCGTCGCCTTCCCCCGCAGCCCGATGATCGCCGCGGCGACGGCCTGGGAGCTGGCCGAGAACACCGGCGGACGCTTCCGCCTCGGACTGGGCAGCCAGGTGCGAGCGCACGTCGAGCGACGCTACTCGGGCGAGTTCGACCCGCCCGGGCCCCGGCTGAGGGACTACGTGGAGGCGGTGAAGGCGTGCCTCGCCGCCTTCGGCGGCACCCGACTCGCCCACCACGGGCCCTACTACCGGCTCGACCTCCTCCCCGCCCAATGGGCGCCGCGGCATCACCCGTTCGGCGACGTCAAGGTCGACATCTCGGCCGTCGGACCGTGGATGTGCCGGATGGCGGGCGAGGTGGCCGACGGGATCCACGTCCACCCGTTCCATTCGATGCACTACCTGGCGAATCGGCTGGCGCCGGCCGTGGCCGAGGGCGCGACCCGGGCCGGCCGGGTGCCGTCGGACGTCGAGCTGATCATCCCGGTGTTCGCCATCCCCGGCGACACCCCCGAGGAACGGGCGCCGCTGGTCGCCCGGGCCCGCACCCAGATCGCCTTCTACGGATCGACGAGGAACTACTCGTTCCAGTTCGACGACCTCGGCTTCGAGGGAACCTCCGCCCGCCTGAACGACCACCTCAAGGCCGGCGACATCGGGGCGATGGCCGAGGCGATCACCGACGAGATGCTCGAGCACTTCGCCGTGGTGGCGCCGTGGGACGAGCTCGCCGACCGGCTCGTCGCGCGGTACGGCAGCATCGCCCACCGGCTCGTGATGTACCTCACGGCCGAGGCGGTGCGCCGCGATCCAGCGGCGCTGGCGAAGTGGGCCGAGGTCGCCCGCGCCGTTCGCGCGGCAACGTAGCCCAACCGTCTAGCCGCCGGCACCCCGGCGGGGAGGTGCTCGACCGGGCCGACGGGGAGCACGCCGGCCGGGAAGCCGAGGTAGTTCCACCCGCAGCTGTACCGCACTGGACGCTTCCGGCCGTTGAGCGACGATCCGACGTCGGCATCGCTGGACCGCCACCGCGTCCTACGCTGTGGCGATGGCCGAGACCGCCGAGGACCTCTCCACCGTCGACCCGTCCCGTTCGACGGTGATCGTCGAACGGGACGGCCCGGTGACGATCGTGACGATCAACCGGCCGGAGGCCCGCAACGCCGTCGATCGGCCGACGGGCCAGGCGCTCTTCGATGCCTTCACCGCCTTCGACGCCGACGCCAGCGCCTCGGTCGCCGTGCTCACCGGGGCGGCCGGCACGTTCTGCGCCGGCGCCGATCTGAAGGCGGTGGCCACGAGACGAGGCAACCGGGTGATCAACGACCCTCCTGACGGCTTCGCCACCAGCATCGGGCCGATGGGTCCGACCAGGCTCGTTCTCGGCAAGCCGGTGATCGCCGCCGTGGAGGGCTACGCCGTGGCCGGCGGACTGGAGCTGGCCGTGTGGTGCGACCTGCGGATCGCCGCCCGCGATGCCTGGTTCGGCGTCTTCTGCCGACGCTGGGGGGTGCCGCTCGTCGATGGCGGCACCGTCCGGCTCCCCCGTCTGATCGGCCACTCGCGGGCGATGGACCTGATCCTCACCGGGCGGGAGGTCGGTGCCGAGGAAGCCCTGGCCATGGGCCTGGCCAACCGTGTCGTCGACCCCGGAGACGCCCGGCGGTCCGCCGTCGAGCTGGCCCACCTGCTCACGAGGTTCCCACAGCAGTGCATGCGCGGCGACCGGCTGTCGGCGATCGGTCAGTGGGACGCCGACCTCACCGCGGCGATGCGTGGCGAGGTGGAGCACGGCCTGCGGACCATCATGAGCGACGAGACCCGCGCCGGCGCCGCCCGCTTCGCCGCCGGCCACGGACGCCACGGCGACTTCACCGATCTCGGCTGACAGCCCTGCCCCCGACCGCCGGCGCGGGCGGGCACACGTCGCTTTCCACTCGTCGGGGCGGCCCGCCGCTCCGACCGGCCGACGGTCGCTCCGGTAGCGTCGGGCCGTGAACCAGGAATCGTTCCCCGGTCGGATCGGACTGACGATCAAGGATTCCGAGCCGTGGTGGCCGCCACCCGCCCGACCGCCCGTCGGCTCACCGAACATCCTCGTCGTGCTGTTCGACGATGTCGGGTTCAGCGATTTCGGCTGCTACGGGTCCGAGATCGACACACCGACGATCGACGCCCTGGCCGAGCGCGGCGTGCGGATGACCGGCTTCCACACGACGGCGATGTGCTCGACCACCCGCGCGGCGCTGCTCACCGGGCGCAACCACCACTCGGTCGGGATGGGCTGTCTGGCCAACTTCGACTCCGGCTTCCCCGGATACCGGGGCAAGATCTCCCCGTCGGCGGGGACGATCGCCGAGATGCTGCGCCCCCATGGCTACCGCAACTACATGATCGGCAAGTGGCACGCCACCTCGACCACCGAGACCGGCCCGACCGGCCCGTTCGACGGCTGGCCGCTCGGCCGGGGCTTCGACCGATTCTACGGGTTCCTCGACGCCGAAACCGATCAGTACTCCCCCGAACTGGTGCGCGACAACACCCACATCACCGCCCCGGGCACGTACGCCACCGGCTACCACCTCACCGAGGATCTGATCGAGCAGGCCATCTCGATGCTCGCCGACCACGAAGCCGGCGCCCCGGACCAACCGTGGCTGTGCTGGGTGGCGCTTGGCGCGTGCCATGCCCCGCACCAGGTCCCCCGGGGTTTCATCGACAAGTACGAGCCGGTGTTCGCCAAGGGCTGGGATGCCACCCGGGCCGAACGTCTCGCTCGGCAGCGATCGATGGGCATCGTCCCGCCCGGCACCGAGCTCCCGCCGCGCAACGACTGGGTGCGTCCGTGGGACGAACTGTCCGCCGAGGAGCGGAGGTTGTACGTCCGCTTGCAGGCGGCGTATGCCGGGATGCTCGACCACTCCGACGCCCACCTGAGCCGGCTGATCGACCACCTCCGTATGTCGGGGCAGCTCGACGACACCCTGGTGGTGGTGATGTCCGACAACGGCGCCAGCCAGGAGGGCGGACCGCAGGGGTTCGTCAACGCAATGGGCCCCTACAACGGCATCCCCGAGGCGCTCGACACCAAGATCGCCCGGATCGACGACATCGGCGGCCCCGACACCCACTCGAACTTCCCCTGGGGTTGGGCGATGGCGGCCAACACCCCGCTCAAGCGCTACAAGCAGAACACCCACGGCGGCGGGATCCGCGATCCGCTGGTGATCTCGTGGCCGGCCCGCCTGACCCCCCGAGGTGAGGTTCGCGACCAGTTCTGCCATGCCAGCGACTTCGCCCCCACCGTGCTCGAACTCCTCGGGCTGGATGCTCCCGAGGTGGTCAACGGCATCGACCAGCAGCCGATCGAAGGCGTCAGCTTCGCCGCGGCGATGTTCGACTCGGCGGCGACGACCGCCAAACAGGTGCAGCACTTCGAGATGTTCGGGCACCGCGGCCTGTGGCAGGACGGGTGGAAGGCCGTCGCCTTCCACCAGCCCGGCACGCCGTTCGACGCCGACCGCTGGGAGCTGTACGAGCTCGGCGCCGACTTCGCCGAATGCCGCGATCAGGCCGAGGAGCAGCCCGAACGGCTCGCCGCGATGCAGGCAACCTGGTGGGAGCTGGCCGCACGTCACCAGGTGCTCCCCCTCGACGACCGCTTCGCCGAACGGTTCGCCGAGAACGCCGTGCGCCATACCGGCGACCGCACCCGCTTCACCTTCTGGCGGGGGATGGGCCACCTGCCCTCGGACGTCGCCCCCGACCTGCGCAGCCGGAGCTACACGATCACCGCCGACGTCGAGATCCCCGCCGGCGGTGCCGAGGGGGTGCTCATCGCCCACGGCGACCGGACCAGCGGCTACAGCCTGTACGTGCGCGATGGCCTGTTGGTCCACGACCTGAACATCGGCGGATCCCACCAGATCGTGCGCTCGGACCGCCCGGTCCCGGCCGGTCGGGCCTGCACGCTCGGCTTCCGCCTGCGCCGCGACGGACGCCACGGCACGGGCACGCTGCTGATCGACGGCGAACCGGCCGGCGAGATGTCGACCGACGACATCTTCATCATCCTCATCTCGTGGTCGGGTCTCGACATCGGCCTCGACCGCGGTACGACCGTCGGCGACTACGAGTCGCCGTTCGCCTTCACCGGTCACCTGGCCCGGGTGACCGTCGACCTGACCGACGACCAGGACCTCGATCACGATGCCGCCGGCCAGGCGGTCCTTGCTCGCGAGTAGGTCGGCGCTCTCGTAGCATCGGGCAGATGAGCGACACTCCGCAAGGCCCCGGGTGGTGGTTGGCGTCCGACGGGCGCTGGTACCCGCCGCAGACCGGCGCACCCCTGCCACCTCCCGGCGCTCGCGTCCCGCCACCTCCCGGCGCTCCCGTCCCGCCACCCCCGGGCGTTCCCGGCATGGGCGTAGCGCCGATCCGGCCGGGAACCAGCGGCCTGGCCATCGCCTCGATGGTCCTCGGCATCCTCTGGATCTGCGGTCTGGGATCGCTGATCGCCCTGGTGCTCGGCATCGTCGCCCTGTCGCAGCTGAGGAAATCGGGCAATGGCGGCAAGGGCTTTGCCATCGCCGGCATCGTGCTCGGCTCCCTGGGCATCCTGGTGACCGTCGGCGCCGTCGTCGCGGTGGTCCTGGCCAGGGACAACGTGACGTTCAACGAGCCCGATGAGAAGAACGACGTGTCGATCACCGGGTGTGGTGTCAAGGAGACCGAGTCGACGCCGTCGGCCGATCTGTCGATCACCAACGACTCGTCGCGCCGCTCGAACTACATCGTCACGATCAACGTGGTCGGCTCCGGCTCGTCGGAGACCAACATCGGGATCGCCACCCTCGGCCCGGTGGATCCCGGGGAGACCAAGACGTTCACGGTCAACGCGGCCGGCAACGCCAGCTCGATCGACGGGCCCTTCGAGTGCTCGGTGACGGTCAACCGCCTGGCCGCCGGCTGACCCTCACCGATCGGGTGAGCCCAGGTCAGGCGGCCTGACGGGGCCCGAGCAGGTCACGGCGGAGCTCGAGCAGCTTGGGGGCCGGTTCGGCCGCCGACCATCGGTCGGCGTGCAGGACCCGCTCGTAGCTCGCCCACTCGGCGCGCACTCCAGCCAGGTCGCCCGTCGACGCGTGCGCTCGCATGCGTAGCGAGATCAGCTCCTCGTGGCCCGGAACGGCGAGCATCCCCTTGCCGGTCGCCCAGAACACACCGACGGGGTCGCCGAGGGCGAGGCAGTGCTCGGCCATCATCGTCGCCGCCTCAGTCACCGTGAGCATCACCTGCGACGTCGTTCCCTCGGCGTCGGGCCAGAGGTAGTCGCTGGCGACGAACGGGGCGTCGCGGACCATCTCGAGCCCCGACCTCAGTGTGGCAATCGCCTCGCGCCGCGGCTCCACTCGGGCGTGGGCGATCCGTGCCCTGAGCACCTCGACGTCGCTGACCAGCCGCCCGTGGATGGCGAGCCGTTCGTCGAGCGAGCGGGCGATCCACTCCTCACCATCCGGAGGCATGCACAGACGGGCCATGGTGCGTCGGGCGTCGGACACGACGTTGGCGAACGTGGCGTCCTGCACCTCGGACTCCCACAGCGCTGCCCGGGCCCCACGGCGGGTCGCTGTGTGGCGATGGTCGACGAGCCAGGCCACCAGCTCGAGCGCCTTCGACCGCCCGAAGGGGGCGGCCCTCCCCGCCCGGTCCACCAGATCGACTGGACCCAGTGTCCGCAGCATCAGCGCCCAATCGGCTTCGACGAAGGGGGTCGTTCGCACCGTGATCGGCTCGCCAACGGCAAGCTCCGACAGCCGGTTCGGAGCTGGTGCGGGCCGCTCCACCACATGCACGGCCGGCGAGAGCAGTTCGACGAGTGTCTCGCCAACAGGCCCGCTCAACCCGATCGGATGAATGACCAGATCGAGCGGGCTGAGCAGCCAGCCACCGTCGCCGGCCGTCAACCGCGATGGCGCCGCAAGCCTGGCATCGGTCACGACCGCAAGACCTCGACCGGGCGGTGAGCACAGCGAGGGCAGGTCGTCGGCCAGCCCTCCGGCCACGCCCGGATCGAGCAGCGATGCGCCGATGACCACGACGGCGGGCTCCCACGCCTCGCCGGCGCTGCGGTGACGCAGCTCGGCGGTCGTGCGACCCGGACGGAGCGCTCCGAGGACCCCCGAGAGCAACTCGGCGGCGAGGTCGATCGCCACGTCGGCGCTCTCCACCGAACTCGTGGCGATACCGCCGTCGAGTCGGGGAATGGCGACACCGCAGGTGATCAGCCGCGCCTGCTCGGCGAATGGCGAGAGGCTGATGGAGAGGGCGAGCGCTCGCAGGATCGCCGCACAGACCGGTGCCGGGCCTTCGATGACCAGCAGCCCGACTGCCTCGAGGTCGAGATAGACGTCGGACGTGCCATACCGACCGAGCTGGGTGAGAGCCGGGCAGGGGAACGCGCCGAACCCGATGTCGGCACCGATCGACTCGAGCGCCACCTCGGCAGGCAGCGTCCAACGATCGCCCGGCCCGACGACGAACGGCTGTGACGGCGACGGTGCGTCGGAGGCGAGACACAACTCGACGGTGCCACATGGATGGACGATCGCGCCGATCAGCCGACCCGGCGCCACGGGCCCGGCGATGAGGTGATGGTGGGCCACCCGCACGGCGAGGTCGAGCCGGGCGAGCCGCTCGGCGTCGGCCACCAGGCGGATTTCACGCTCGAGCCGGATCAGCGGTGGGGCCAGGGCGGCCAGCCGGTCCCCGGCATGTGAGCCGCGCAGCGCCGCACGGCGGCGCGCCGTCAACAGGCCGAGCGCACCCGTCGCCAGCAGTCCCGCACCGGCAAGCCCGATCGGTGCCGAAATACCCTGGGATGCCCCGTGCACGGCACTCTCGGTCGGTCTCGTAGCGGGCGGCGGCGGGGTGACCGACGCCGCGCCGGCGGAGGCAGCCGGCATCGACGTGGACGACGCACCGTCGAGTTCGCCCGTCGGGGCCGGCCCGACGGTGGCCTTTCCCGCGGACGGCCGTTGCGATTCGGGGGATGGCACGGGGTCCGGGGTGCAGCCCACGACCGCGAGCACATCTCGGACACCGTTGATCCGGCGGGCCTCGGGATCGGGCTGGGCCTCGACGGGTGATGGATCATCGGGGATGAGGAGCTGCCAGCCGGGCAGGATCAGGTTCGGATCGTCGAAGACCCGGTCGCCGAAATGGCGCTCGCGGTTCGCCTCCCATACCGTCGTCCACTCGGTGTCGGCGCCGTAGACGGCCTCGGCGATCGATCCCAGCGAGTCGCCCGGCCGCACCTCGACCATCGACGGTTGCTGCACTCCCGCGGCACCGACGGCGACGGCCGGCGGCAGGGCAAGGACCCACCCGGGATGGATCGCCTCGGTCTGCTCGGTGAACACGAGACCCGGCGCCACCTCGCGCCCGACGTTGGCCCGCACGACTTCGGGCCATCGGCGACCATCGCCGAGGCTCTGCTCGGCGATGCGCCAGAACGAGTCGTTTCGGCGAACCGTCCAGGTGGCCGTCGACGGTGTCTCCCCGGCCGGGGACTCCCGCTCGAAACGTCCGCCGCCATCGGGCTCCGTCGTCAGCAGGGCTCCCACTGGCACGGGAAGACTGCCGATGACGATCGAGGCCGGGGCCGTCCCGCTACGTGACGGCGCAGCGAGACCCATGACGCGGGCCCCGGCAACGACGGGGGCCGCGGGTCGGGTGACCGGGCCGGCCATGACGGCACCCGGACGCACCACGCCGAACATCAGCATCACCGAGGCGACCATCCCACCGACGATGCGTTGTGTCGACCCCAGCATCGCCAGCCGCGGAACGGGCCGCCGTGACAGCGAGGCGGCGAGGTCGACGAGGACAGAGGCGGCGAGCCGCGACCAGGCGACCCAGACGACGACGGCGACCGCCTTGATCACGGCCCCCTCGCCGACCCCGGTCTGCTCGATCGAACGACGCAACCCGTCGGGCGAGGGGAGGGCGGAGGGCAGGGGCATCCCGACGAAGTGGACGAGCGCCCAGGGCACCCCGACCACCAACCCGGTGAGAACGACGAGCGCCGCCGATCCACGGGCCAGCCTGATCGGTGCCGACGTTGCGGCCCGCCCCGCCGACCGACTCACCCGGTCACCGCCGTGACCGCGGTCGCCGAGCGCGCCACCGTGATCTGGCGCGGCGGGACGCCGACGACGGCCAGCAGGGTCATCGACGTCGTCGTCGTGACGGTCACGACGACCCGGGTGTCGCCCACGACGACCGAACCGGCGATGCCGTGCCGCGCCAGGTAGGCGGACGCGGCGCGTTTCGCCGCATCTGCATCGAGTCGACCGCGGCCCGAGCGCAGATCGACGGTCATCTGGGCGCCGGCACGGGCGGCGTTCTCGGCGTGGTCGCCAGCTTCGATGCGGGCGGCGACGAGGCGGCCGCCATCGAACACGAGGCCGGCGCAGAGCACCAGGGTCGCTGTGATCACGACGACGAAGGCGCTGACCGAGCCGCGTTCATCGTGCCGACGCGGGCGGTCGACACGGGGGCGCAGCCGAGTCGACGCGCTCATCCTCCCCGCCTCACGTCGATCACCTCGGTGGAACTGGCCGTCACCGTCTGCACCCCGGGTGCCAAAGGGGCGAGGTCGGATCGGTCGATCGTGCAGGTGACCGTGGCCGTCACGGCGCCGGTGTCGACGGAGACCGTCACGTTGTGCTGGGCACACCGTGCATCCTCCATCGAGGCGGCGACCGCCGCTTCGGCCTTCGCGGTCATCATCCGGCGCGACGTCATGGCGGCGGATCGCGCCGCGTGATCGGCTGCCTGGTGCACACGGGTGTTCGCCTGGGTCAGGCGACCGGCATAGACGATGAACAGCAGCGCGACCATCAGAGCGGGCACGACGACGACGAGCTCCACCGCCGTCGAGCCGTGGTCGGAGGTCGTCGAGCGTGTCCATCGGCGACCGAGGTGTGCCCGAGGGGATGGCGACCGGCACATCACGCCTCCCGTTGGTCTTCGGCGACGAAGCGCTCCCGAGCCTCGGTGGCCGACGAGGAGACCGATCGGGGGAAGAAGGGGACGATGTGGGCGACGGCCACGGTGACGCGCACGGTCACCTGATCGAACCCCCCGCCGGTGCCGGGCCGACCGACGAGGGAGGCGCCGTTCTCGGCGACGACGGCAGCGGCGCGGGCGACGCCGGCCGAGGGCACGGCGTTGGCCACCGCCCCCGCAGACGCCCCCTGGGCGGCGGCGGACTGGGCGACGTTGGCGGCGTGGTACCACACGGCCATCTGGACCCCGAGCATGACCAGCATGATCATCACGGGGACGAGTACCACTGCCTGCACGCTCGCATCGCCGCGTTCACCGGTGGCACGACCTCGACCGGAACGTCGGGCGGATCTCGTCATCAGAGGCTGATCGAGTTGGCCTTGGCCGTGATCTTCTGCACCAGCACGGCGGCGACCGAGATGGCGAGCAGCACGAGTGCGGCGGCCCAGACGACGGTCGTTGCGCTGATCTCGCCGCGGTCGTCGTCGTAGGACGCCCGGACACGGAGCAGGACGTACCGCAGGAGTTGGGTGGAGATGGGCATGTCAATGGTTCCTTCCGGATGATGGATTCTGGTGGTGGGCGGAGATGAGCCGGCAGCGGACGTCACGAGGCGACGATCTGCTGTACTGCGGGGTAGGCGAGGAAGACGAGGAAGCCGAGGAACATGGCAGCGACCGGAAGGCCCATCCGTTCGCTGGCCGATTGGGCGGTCGCCTCGATCTGGGCCATCTGCCGTGCTCGTAGCGAGGCGGCCTTGGCAGCCAATGAGAGACGCACCCGCGCCCCCTCCACACCGGCCAACTGCATGCTCGCCGCCAACTCGACGAGCGGTTCGACGGCGAGCGCTGCACCGACCTCACCGAACACGTCCCAGTGGGAGCGTCGCGTGGCGCGGGCACGCACGAGTGCCGTCCGGAGCTCACGAAACGTGGGTCCGTCCCCGGCATCCGCCGCCGCCTCGAGGGCGGTCTCCACGCCGGCGCCTCCGGCCAACAGCACGTTGACCAGGTCGAGGTAGCTCGACAAGGCGTGCTCGAACGAACTACGTCGGGCCCGGGCGTGGGAGCGCAGCAGCGCCTCGGGCAGGATGAATCCCCCGGCGCCCCCGACGAGGGCTGCCAACACCACGACGGTGAGTCCCCCCGGGGATGCCAACCCGACGACGACGAGTGATCGGGCAAGCGCCGGCGGCAGGACGACCATTGCCGTGGCACACGAGAGCTTGTCGAAGACGTGCCGGTCGACGGTCCGCCCCACCATCCGCAGGTCGGCCGCGGTCGACGGCGTCACACCGCTGCGCAGCCGGGCGAACAACGCGGTGCCGAGCAGGCGCGCCGGCACACGGTGACCGCCCGGCGTAGCGGCGAGCTCGGCGAAGGCCGCCCGATTGAGCCGTGAGACGACGACGGTCAGCGACGCCGGCCGGTGACTCAATCCTCGGACCACGAGGAGCAGGCCGAGCCCGGCCAGCGTTCCGAACAGCAGGGCCGCGGTCATCGGGGAGCCCCCATCGCCGGGTCGTCCTCGAACCGACGACCGACGAAGCGGTCGGGTAACGGGACACGGCCGAGACGCTCCATCGCCGTCAGCGACGAGGCGAAGACCACGGCGACGACGAACATGACGACCTGGCCGGCAACCGTGTCGTACGAGGCGAGATACTGGCGGTCGAGCAGGAACAGGCCGGCGACCGACAGCAGGATGACGTAGCCGACGACCCGAACGGTGGTGCGCGTTCGGGCTCGCCCGACCCACACCCGCAGGCGCATCTGCGCCTCACCACGGGCGCAATCGGCGAGCTGGCCGAGCAGGGCGCCCAGCTCGCGTGCTTCGCGCTCGGCGGCGACCCTCAAGGCGACGACGACGAAGTCCGCCAGCGGGTGGTCGAGCTCGTCGGCGAAGGGCACGAGTGCCCTGCTCAGCGACTCGTACTCGAGCCGGGCGGCGAGCCGGTCGACCGCGCCGGCGATATCGGCCGGCGCGACACGGGCGCTGGCGGCGATGGCGTGCTCCAGACCGTTGGCGGCGGCCAACGTGTCGCGCAGCTGTTCGGTCCACGAGGCGATCGCCTCGAGGCGGGCGATCTCGCGATCGTGACGGCCCCGCGTGCCGGCCCCGCTGGGCAGGGCGAACCCGATGACGCCGGCGATCGCCGCCCCGACGATCCAGCCCGTGACGACGCCGATACCGACGCCCAGCCCAACCGTCAGGGCCAGGCGCAGGATCATCCGATCGGTCCGGAACGGGAGCCTGTGGCCACCGGCGGCGGCGCCGAAGACGGCGCGTCCGCGCAGGCCGGCGGTGGCGATCAGGATGCCGAACCCAAGCGCGGTACCGAGCAGTGTGGGGAAGAGACCGCTCACCACTCCCACCACCCGCCCGGCTGGTCGAGCAGCGCGGCGTCGAATCCGTGACGCTCGAGCAGCGTCATGGTCGCGTCACGCATCGGAAAGCCGGGTACGGCGCGGCCGTCACCGGACGGACGGAAGACCTCGTTGGACGAGATCCGCCCACCTTCGGTGTCGACGACCTCGCGAACGCTGGCCACCCGGCGGATCCCGCCGACGAGGTCGATGTGGACCACGAAGTGCAGCGCGTTGGCGAGCAACAGGTTGATCGTGTCGATCGGGAGCCCCGTGTCGGCCATCGAGACGTAGGCGGCCAGCTTGGGGAACACCGAACGGGTCGAGTCGGCGTGCATCGTGCACATCGAGCCGTTGTTGCCCTGCGACATGGCGAGCAGCATCGGGAAGGCCTCGGCGCCGCGGACCTCGCCGACGATCACCCGGTCGGGGTCCATCCGCAGGGCCATCCGGGTGAGATCGAGCAGGGTGATCTCACCGCGGCCCTCGATGTTGGCGGGTCGGGCCTGAAGCATGTCGTGGTCGGGATGCAGATCGCTGAAACGGTCGAGCGCGAGCTCGTAGGCGTCCTCGATCGTGACGATGCGTTCGAGGCGCGGGACCTCGTTGATCAGACCGCGTAACAGCGTCGTCTTGCCGGTGCCCGTGCCTCCCGAGATCACGATGTTGCGCCGCGCCCGCACCGCCGCGGCGAGGAAGCTTCGCAACCCGGCGTCGATCAGACCGCGCTGCTCGAGCTCGTGGAGGGTCGAGAGTTCGAAGCGGTGGCGCCGGATCACGACGCAGGGGCGGGCGGCGATCTCGATCGCAGCGAAGAGGCGGGACCCGTCGACGAGTTGGAGGTTGAGCTCGGGGTTGGCGGCATCGAAGCGGCGCTCCGCCCGGCCGCTTCGTGCTGCGGCACGACGGACGAGTTCGACGAGCTCGTCGTCGGAGTCGGCCACCGGTCCCGAGGGCACGCGGCGACCGTCGCGCAGCTTCAGCCAGACCGAGTCGCAGCCGCGGATGTGGATGTCGCTGACATCGGGATCGTCGAGCAGCGGCTGGATGCGCCCGAGCCCCATGACGCGGTCGAGCACCTGTTCGGTCAGGCGCTGCTCCTCATCGAGCGTCAGGGTGTCGACGCCCCCGGCGAGGCAGTCGGCGGCCAGGGTGTCGAGCTGACGGGCGATCAGATCGCGGGCGAAGTGCCGCTCGTCGGCCGGCCCGAGCAGCGCCCGCCCGTCGCCGGAGCGGGCGATCCGTTCGTCGGCCAGCCGCTCGCCGACGTGGCGAGAGATTCGTGCGACCAGGGCGGGATCGGCGGGCGCGGCCCGATGATCGAGCACGGCGAGCGATCGTGCCGGCATCGTCGGCGGATCGAGGCTCACGCCACGGCTCCGAACGACGCCGCCGACGGTCTCCGTGCCGTACCGGCGCCGCTCATGGTCTCGGCCGGCGTCATGTCGTCGGTCGTGGCGACCGCCGCCTCGGCGGCGAGATGCCCGGTCAGGGCGCGCACCGCACGGGACCAGGCGCTGCGCCCACCTCGGGCGCCAGCCGGATCCTGGCGGACCGCGTCCGCATCGAGCGGGACGAGGTGGATCTGCTCGACGCCAACCGCCCGGCGCACCTCGTCGGCCGGGTAGGGGGATCGCCCGACGAGCGCGAGCTCGATCGGCGCCACCCGCTCCAGGGTGGCCAGCCGGCTGAGCAGGGTGACCAGTTCGTCGGCCGAGCTGCGCACGACGACGATCACGGCGTCGCAGGCCGCGGCGAGCGCCGTGGCGGGTGTGCCGGGGCGGAGCCGGCCGAGATCGACGATGACGTCGGTCCGGGGCAGCTTGACCAGGGTCTCGGCGAGATGGGTCGCCGACGTGCGCAGCGCGGCGGCCGTCTGCTCAGCCGCCGGGTGGGCGACGATCACGGACACACCCGACGACATCGTCTGGGTGTAGCGGTGCAGCTCGTGGGCGTCGATGCCCATGCGGGCCGCACCGGCGAGCTCGGTGAGGCCGGGCTGGAGCGAGAGCCCGTACCGGGCGGCGAGGACCCCACCGTCGGCATCGGCCTCGACGAGCAGAGCCGGACGACCGGCTGCCGACGGCCAGTGGTGGGCGACGGCAAGGGCGAGTGTCGAGGCGCCCGGAGCTCCACGTACGCTGCAGAACCCGATCAGTGCCATCGCTCAGCCCCGCACCTGGACGAGGCGGACCTCGCCGGCAGCGGCGACGGCATCGGCCAGGGCGTCGGGCACCCGGAGCGTGACGATCGAGATGTCGGCGGCGGTCTCTCCCGGTCGAACATCCTCGACGACGGCGTCGACCGGCGTGCCGGCGCCGCTACCTGCGCCACCGTCGTTCGTGGTCGGCCCCTGGCCGGCGGCGCCAGTTGCGGCGGCGTCGGCGAGCAGGATCACCCGGACAGCGCTTCCGGGCGCGATGCCGTCGGGGAACTCACCGGCCTCGAGCCTGCGGCTGACCAGCGCTTGATCGTCGGCGATGGGGAGCAGTTCGACGGCGACGGCGTCGGTGATCGGATCGGCCGCCCGCAGGTCGACGACGGCGATCCGCCCGAGCATCGCCGAGCGCTGGTCGAACGGCACGAGGCGGACGCCGACGGTTCGCACTTCGGCGGCCGCGAAGTCGGCCTCGACCAGCACGTGACCCCTGGCCACGTCGGCGGCCAGCACCAGCGCCGGGGTGGTGGCCGAGCTCGACGAGTGCCAGACCAGCGCGGCCAGTGCCGACCCGGCGATGACCAGCACGCCGACGACGACCTCGGGCAGACGCACACGCGGCGACGGGTTGGCCAGGGTGACCGCCTTGCGGTGGGGCGCGCCGCCGATCGGCCGGGCACCACGATGCCGCGCCACAGGCTCCGGCGACCCGGGCGGACGCCCGGGTGTCATCGTTCCTCGTTCCGCCACGCTCAGTCCCTCCGCCAGCTTTATCGAGCACCGTCCGTCGGCGATCTCCCAGGTGTGCAGGCGAGGCTATGAGGCGGCACGGAAGACACCCATGAGGCTTCCGGCCCGGCGTGCCCGGCCCCTGCTCTGCACTTGGTCGGCGCTCGGCGATACGGGAAGTCGGCCGGGCACGGTGTGTCGATCACGTTGACCGAAGCTCTCGGGTAGGGCGCGACGACGTGTGTCGGCGAGCGGCCCATCGCGGCCGCGGTGGCCACCTCACCTGTCCGGTGAAGCGGCTCAGTGGTCGTGTTCGTCGTAGTGGCGGCGCAGCACGTCGTCGCCGAAGTCGCCGCGGGGGTCGCGCCAGACGGTGTGGACGTGGTTGGCGCCCCGGGCGGTGTTGTCGTACTCGGCGAGCAGCACAGGGCTGTGCAGGCGGTAGTAATGCGCCTCGCCCGGCTCCAGGCCCCCGGCCCACAGCAGGTGCACGTCGTCGAGGCGATCGCCGGCGAACTTGTCCGCCTCGTCGGCAGCCAACTCGTCGGGCAGGCGATCGACGTAGCGGAGCAGGAGGGTGTCGAGCATCTCGCGTTGCTCCCCGGTCATCGCACTCGCCGCCAGACCCCTCGGTGCGGTGGTGAACGAGATGGCCCGCAGATCGTCGACGGTCAGCGCGGCCGCCTCGTCGGCTGCGCCCTGGATGCGCACGGCGAGCTCGTGGTACTCGTCGGCGAGCCGGCCGCGCCAGATCTCCTGGAGCGGCAGCGGGCCGTCGCCGTCGGCGAGTTCGGACCGGTTGACGAGCACCAGGTCGGTCGGCGCCCGGGGCGTCACCACCGCCCGGCGCCGCTGCTCGTCGTCGAGCGAGCGGGTCAGCTCACGGGCGAGATCCTCCACCCCGGCCAGTGGGCGCAGCGGATGCGGGCCGAGCAACGGCGACGAGGCCGGGTCGGCCCCGAGGAACAGCGGCGTCGTACCGGCGACGGCGCCGTCGACGATCGTGAAGTGGAGCGAGACATGGTGCCCGCCGACCCGCCAGCCCCACGGCGCGTCGCCTCCCGGCTCGCCGAAGACGCGGACGTAGTACAGCTGGGGGTCGCGCCCGCGGGGGCGGCCCCACGAAACGGTGAACCCCTCGAGCCGGTCGAGCACGTTCTCGAGCCCGATGATCGTCGCCATCGTCACGTAGCCGGCATGCGACAGTCCGCTGGCCAGCAACCGGAAGGCCAGTTGCTGCTGGGGCGGGGTCATCTGCCCGAGGGTGAGCCCGCCGTGGTCGGTGGGCGTGTAGAACCACCGGCGACGCTCCTCGCCGTCGAAGTCCCACCGGGCGACGGCGAGTTGGCCGTCGTCGAGGGAATCGAGGAGGCGACCGGCGTGCCCGGCCATCACCCGGGCCAGTTCGCCGCGCGCCGTCGTGGTCATCGGTCAGTTCCCGGGGGCGTGGAGCCCGAAGATCAGGTCGGGTGCGCCCGCCATCCAGGCGTTGTCGAACTGCGAACGCCGCCCGATCGCCCGGGTACGCGCGACGAGCGACCTGCCGAGGGCGAGCTGGCCGGGCTCCCAGGCGGCCAGGGCGGCGGCCGGGTCGTCGGGGTGGGCGGCCATGGCCTCGCGCAGCGTCCAGGCATCCTCGGCGGCCTTGGCCGTGCCCGCCGCGGCGTGTGGGCGGGCGAGGAAGGCGGCGTCGCCGAGCAGGCAGGTGCGCCCGAACGCCATCCGGTCGACGAGCAGGTCGACCACGACCTGGATGAACGGATCGGGAACGGCCCCGACCACCTCGGCGATCGGCGGAGGGAGCCGGGCCGCGGCGGTGGCCCGGCACTCGGCGACATGCTCGTCGCGCAACGTCCCCGGCGGCATCGACACCTCGCGGGCCACGCCCCGCCGGTCGCGCAGCAGATCGCCGAGGTCGTCGGGGGCCAGGTAGTTGCGGTACCAGACGATGTTGTACAGCCGCTCCCCGACCTTCACCGAGCCGTCGCGCCCGGGGATCGCATAGACGAGGATGTGGCTGTTGGCCAACACGTAGTAGGTCAGCGCATCGTCGAGCGCAGCGCGGGTCGCCGTGCTCAGGTCGGTCTCGGGCACCACACCGCGCCAGGCGACGTAGCCCGAGTACTCCGGCTCCGCCTCGGAGAGCAGGCGCTGACGGGCGGTCGAGCCGACGCCGTCGGCGCACACCACCATCTCGGGCTCGACGGCGAGCCCATTGGCGAACCCGAGGGCGGGCCGGTCGGCGTCGAGCTCGACCAGTTCGTGGCCGAGCAGGTACCGCTGCGGATCGAAGCACCGCAGCATCGCGCGGTACACGGTGTTCCACGAGCTGAACAGGTAGTGGTGTTCGATCTCGTGGGCCACCCGACCGTCGCGGTGGAGGTGGCGGATGCGGCTGGTGGTCACCGAGATCGTCGCCAGATCGACTCCGGCGCGTTCACGCAGGTAGCGGCCGGTGGCCGGGAGGAACCCGATGCCGGCGCCGCGTTCCTCGAGCTCGACGGGCGAGCGTTCGTAGATCGTCACCCGATGCCCGTCGTCGGCGAGCAGGCACCCGGCGGTCAGACCGCCGAGCGACCCACCGACGACGGCGATCTCCATCGGTGCGCCGTCAGGCCGGCCGGGTCACGGCTGACCGAAGGTGGCGATCTGGTCGACGTTGCAGCGGAACTGCACCCGCCGCTCGTCGATCGAGGGGTCACGCAGGCCGTACGGGCCGGGCTGCTGGGTGTACTTCGTCCAGATCCTGTCGAGCTGGGCGGTCACCGCCGCCCCGCGCTCGGGATCGTCCTCCGAGATCTCCTCGGCCACCGTGTGCTTGATCGACATCCAGTGGTACGGGTTGGCCGGGTTGACGAGCAGGCTGGTGAGCCGGCCGTCGCGGCGGATCCAACCGGTCTTGGTGCGGTGCGCGGCGCAGTTGACGAGGATCTGGTCGCCCTCGTAGTCGAACCACATCGGGGTGAGGTTGGCCCGGCCGCCCGGCCCGACGATGCCGAGGACCTGGGTGACGGGCTCGTCCATCAACCGCTTGTACATCGGATCGAGATCGGACAGCGATTGCAGCGCCTGGCGATCGCCGACGGCGAACTGTCCGGGCTGCAACCCTGCCGACACGTCACGGAACTTTGCCACGTTGATCGCCACGACGATGACCCCCTGGGTAGATGCGCTGGACGCCGTCGACAGTAGCAAGGGCGGAGATGGTCGGCGTTCGTCGTTCCCCCGACCGCGGACGCGTGGACCGACACCGTCGGGCGATCAGCCGCCGATCGCCGCGACGACCTCGTCGAGGGCGTCGAGCGAGTGACCGCTGACGAACTCGTCGACGAACGGGAGTGCGGCGGCCATGCCGCCGACGAGTGGCCGGAAGTCGCCGCGCTGCTTGCGCGGGTTGACCCAGACGATCCGGTGGGCGAGCCGCGAGAGACGCTCCATCTCACGCCCGAGCAGCGCCGGTTCGCCGCCCTCCCAACCGTCCGAGACGATCACGACGATCGCCCCGCGGCCCACACCACGACGGGCGTGATCGTCGTTGAACGTCCGCAGCGCCTCGCCGATGCGCGTGCCTCCCGACCAGTCGGGGGCCTGCGCCATCGCCTTGGCCAGGGCCTGGGCCGGATGCTGGACGGCGAGCGGTCGGGTCAGGCGGTGCATCCGCGTGGCGAACACGAAGGCCTCGGCGCCGATCGCCCGGACCGCCCCGTGGAGCAGGTACAGGTACGCCCGGCCGTACGACTCCATCGAACCCGAGACGTCGGCGATCAGGACGACCCGCCGCGGCCGGGTGCGTCGACGCCGATGGATCCGGCGCAGGGGATCGCCACCGGAACGCTGTGCCGCCCGCAGCGTGGCCCGCAGGTCGACGTCGTGGCCGAGGCGGTGGACGCGGGTACGCCGGCTCCGACGCCGGGGCGGACGGAGTTGGAAGGCCCCCATCAGGGCGCGCAGCTCCTCCAGCTCCTCGGGGGTGCACTGGCCGAAGGCCTTACCGGCGAGGCGCTCCTCGCTGCTCGCCGCGGCGAGCACGCCGTCGGAGGAGCCCGTCTCCCCGCCCGATCCGCTCGACGAACCAGGCATTCCCGGCCGCGCTTCGCCACCCGAGGGACCGTCCTGGCGGGGCCGGGTCGGTGGGGGCGACCCGTCGGCCGGTCGGGTCGAGGCGATCGGTGTGTTCGGGTTGCGCCCCGCCGCCGCGGTGTCGAGCATCCCGCGGAACACCTGGTCGAAGGTGCGTTGAAAGGCGTCGAGGTAGGCGCGGTCGGGCACCAGCGTGACCCGGGCCAGCCAGTAGAGCTCGTCGACGCGCTGCGGGCCGGCCAGGGCGATGCACTCGGCGAACCGCCCCGACGCGGCGGGCGTGACCGGCACGCCGGCCGCATGGAGCAGCGATCCGAAGCGCCCGACCACCTCGGCCAGGTCGACATCGACGGCGGTTCGCCCGCCGACCGCGGCATCGGCACCCCTCGGCGACGGAGGGTCAGTTCCCGGCACCCGACACCACCCAGTCGAGCCCGCGCTCGATCGCCGCCTCGACGTCTTCGCGGTACTTGAGCACGGAACCGAGGGTCAGCCGGGCCGACTCGGCGCTCAGCACCTCGACGCCGAGGGCCTGCAGCGCCGACACCCAGCCGATCGCCTCGGCGATCCCCGGCGCCTTCTGCACCTCGAGCGACCTCAGCCGGCTCACCGCCGCGCCGACCTGGTCGGCCAACGTCACCCGGGCGGTCGGCACCCGGCGGCGGATGATCGCCGTGGCCCGATCGAGCGGCGGGTAGTCGATCCAGTGGTACAGGCAACGTCGCTTGAGCGCATCGTGCAGGTCACGGGTGCGGTTCGAGGTGAGGATCACCACGGGCTGGTGGATCGCCCGTACCGTGCCCAGCTCGGGGATCGTCACCGCCGACTCGGCGAGCATCTCGAACAGGAACGCCTCGAACTCGTCGTCCGCCCGGTCGATCTCGTCGATGAGCAGCACCGCGGGACGGGGGCCGCGATGGCGCAACGCCTGCAGCAGCGGGCGTTCCACCAGGTAGTCGGCGGTGAACAGGCTCTCCTCGGAGCGTGCCGCGCCCCCCGTCGGGGCGCTCTCGGCCAGCCGGATGGCGAGCAGTTGGCGCTGGTAGTTCCACTCGTAGAGGGCCTCCGAGGCCGTGATGCCCTCGAAGCACTGGAGGCGGACGAGCGGGGTGTCGAGCATCGCCGCCAGTGCCTTGGCCGCCTCGGTCTTGCCGACCCCCGCCTCCCCCTCGAGCAGCAACGGCTGGGGGAGCCGCACCGCGCAGAACAGCGCCGTGGCCAGTCCGAGATCGGTGAGGTAACCGGCCTCGTCGAGCCGGGCCGCGAGTGCGGCGGTGTCGGGGATCAGTTCGGCGAGCGACTGCATCAGGCGGTGAGGTAGGCGGCCGGGTCGTTGGCGAACGCCCGCAGGCAACCACTCCCGCAGAAGAAGAAGCGCCGGTCGTCGTGGTCGATGTGCAGCGAGGAATCGACCGCAGCCACCGTCATCCCGCACACCGGGTCGAGACCGGTGGCGCCGGACACAGGGGTCTCGTCGGCCCGCACGCTGCGTCCCGTCGGCCGGGGCCGGGAGGCGACGATCTCGGCGAGGATCGACAGGGCGATCTCCGGCGGGGTCCGGGCGCCGATGTCGAGCCCTGCCGGTGTGTGGACGCGGGCCCTCATCGAACCGCAGACGTCGAGCGCCCCGATGACCGCCTCCCCCCGCTTACGGCTGGCCACCAGCCCGACGTACGGCACCCCGCAGCGCAGGGCGTCGGTCAACGGCCCCGTCTCCTCGCGGCCGTGCGAGGCGACGACGAGCGCGGCGGTGTCATCGGGGAGCGGGTCGGCGTACGGCCCCGCCTGGTAGCCGAGCGGAGCGGCCAGGGCGAGCAGCGCCCGGGCCACCGGCGTGGAACCGACCACGGCGACGTACGGCGCCGGCCGTTGCGGCTCGAGGAAGATCTCGAGCGTCCCGCCCGACAGGCACGGGTTGTGCACGGTGAGCTTGCCGCCCTGGGGTGGCTCGGGAACCGGGCTGATCCGTAGGAGCAGCGACTCGCCCGAATCGAGCAGGGCCAACGACTGGGCGCGCACCGTCGACTCGGCGCAGTCCCCGCCGACGAAGCCCTCCATCGTGCCGTCGGGCAGGACGATCGCCTCGTCACCCGGCTTGGCCGACGTCGGCCGCTCGGCCAGCACCACGCGGGCGTGGACGAACGGCACCCGCAGGTGGCGCAGCTCGGCGGCGCGGGCGGCCAGGTCGGCGCTCGTCATCTCACTCGTAGGCGAGGTCGGTGCGCGGTGCCCGGCCCTGGATGGTCATCCACACCTGGGCCGGGGTCAGCGGCATGTCGGCGTGCTTCACCCCGAACGGCTTGAGCGCGTCGATGACGGCGTTGACGACCGCCGGCGGCGAGCCGACCGTGGCCGACTCGCCGACGCCCTTGACCCCGAGCGGGTGATGGGGCGAGGGGGTCACGGTCTCGCCGAGCTCGAAGGTGGGCACCTCCATCGACGTCGGCAGGAGGTAATCCATGAACGTACTGCCCAGGCAGTTACCGTCGGTGTCGAAGGCGATCGACTGCATCAGGGCCATCCCGATGCCGTCGGCGAGACCGCCGTGCACCTGACCCTCGACGATCATCGGGTTGATCCGCGGGCCGCAGTCGTCGACGGCGATGAACCGGCGCACCTTGATCTCACCGGTGCCCGCGTCGAGGTCGACGACGCAGATGTAGGCGCCGAACGGATAGGTGAGGTTGGGCGGGTTGTAGACCGCCGACGCATCGAGATGGCCCTCCACCCCTTCGGGCAGCTCCAACGACGAGTGGGCGAGCATGGCGATCTCCTGGATCGTCCTGCCCTGCGACGGATCACCCTTCACCGACCAGCGGCCGTGGGTCCACTCGAGGTCGTCGGGCGAGCACTCCAGTGCCGCGGCGGCGACGATGCGGGCCTTGGCCCGCACGCGCTGGGAGACCACGGCGGCCGCCGCGCCCGACACGGGTGTGGAGCGCGACCCATAGGTGCCGAGACCGAACGGGGTGTTGTCGGTGTCACCGTGGATCACCTCGACGTCCTCGGGTGGGATGCCGAGCTCGTGGGCGACGATCTGGGCGAACGTCGTCTCGTGACCCTGCCCCTGGGTCTGCACCGACAGCCTGATCTGCGCCTTGCCCGTCGGGTGGACGCGCAGCTCGCAGCCGTCGGCCATGCCGAGGCCGAGGATGTCCATGTGCTTGCGCGGGCCGGCGCCCACGCCCTCCGTGAAGAACGACAGGCCGATGCCCATGTACTCACCCCGGGCGCGCTTCTCGGCCTGCTCGCGGCGCAGCTCGTCGTATCCGGCGATGCGCATCGCCTCGGTCAGCGCCGCCGGGTAGTTGCCCGAGTCGTACTCCCATCCGGTCGGCGTCGTGTAGGGGAACTGCTCCGGGCGGAGCAGGTTCTTCATCCGCAACTCCGCCGGGTCGATGCCGAGCTCATCGGCCAGCCGGTCGATCAGCCGCTCGATCAGGTACACGGCTTCGGTGATCCGGAACGAACAGGCGTAGGCCACGCCGCCGGGAGCCTTGTTCGTGTACACGCCGGTGACCTTGCAGTGGGCCGCCGGATAGTCGTACGAGCCGGTGAAGATGTGGAAGAACCCGGAGGGGAACTTCGTCGGCTGGGCCGTGGCGTTGAACGCCCCGTGGTCGGCCAGTACGTCGGTCCGCACCGCCTGGATCCGGCCGTCCCTGGTGGCACAGATCTCACCGTGCATGTGGTAGTCACGGGCGAAACCGGTGGTCATCAGGTTCGAGGAGCGGTCCTCCATCCACTTCACCGGCCGCTTGGTGACGATCGAGCCGACGACGGCGAGCACGTAGCCCGGGTAGATCGGCACCTTGTTGCCGAACCCGCCGCCGATGTCGGGTGAGATCACCTGGATCTTGTGCTCCGGGATGCCGGCGACGAGCGCGTACACGGTGCGATGGGCGTGGGGCGCCTGGCTGGTGATGTAGGCCGTCAGCTTGCCCGTCACCGGGTCCATGTAGGCCAGCGAGCCGCAGGTCTCCATCGGGGCCGGATGCGAGCGGGGGTAGAGCATGTCGAGGCTCACCGACACCTCGGCGGCGGCGAAGGCGGCGTCGGTCGTCGCCGCGTCGCCCGCCTCCCAGTCGAAGATGTGGTTCGAGGTCTTGCCCTCGATCTCGTCGCGCACCAGCGGGGCGTCGGCGTCGAGCGCCCTGCGGGCGTCGATCATCGGCGGGAGCGGCTCGTACTCCACGTCGATCAGCTCGAGGGCGTCGCGCGCCGAGTACTTGTCCTCGGCGATGACGAAGGCCACCTCCTGGCCCTGGAAGCGCACCTTGTCGGTGGCCAGCACCGCCTGGACGTCGGCCGACAGCGTCGGCATCCAGGCCAGCTTGAGGCCCTCGAGCATCGCCCCGGTGATCACCGCCCTGACCTTGGGGTGCGCCTCGGCGGCCGAGGTGTCGATCGACACGATCCGGGCATGGGCGTACGGGCTGGCCAGGATCGCGCCGAAGAGCATCCCGGGCATGGTGATGTCGTCGAGGTAGTTGCCCTTGCCGCGCAGGAACCGGACGTCCTCCTTGCGCGGCATCCGGCCGAAGCCGATCGGGTTGCCGGCCGCGGAGAGAGGGGCCTCTTCGGTGACGGTCATACGTTCGCTCCCTGGTGATGTGCGGCCCACTGGATGGACTTCACGATGTTGTCGTAGCCGGTGCAGCGACACAACTGGCCGCTGATCGCCTCACGGATCTCGTGCTCGGACGGATCGGGGTTCTCGGCGAGGAGGGCCTTGGCGACCATCATCATGCCGGGGGTGCAGAAGCCGCACTGCAGGCCATGGCACTCCATGAAGCCCTGCTGGACGGGGTCGAGGCCGGCTGCCGTCTCGAGACCCTCGACGGTGTCGATCGAGCGGCCGTCGGCCATCACTCCGAGCACCGTGCAGCTCTTCACCGGCCTGCCGTCCATGTGCACGACGCACGCCCCGCAGTTCGAGGTGTCGCAGCCCCAGTGGGTGCCGGTCAGGCCGAGGTTGTCGCGTACGACGTGCACGAGCAGCACCCGCGGTTCGACGTCGGCGCTCATCGTCTCGCCGTTGACGGTGAGGTTGATCTCCATCTCAGTGCTCCCCTCGGGCCCGGGCGATCGCCGTGCGCAGTGCCCGCTTGGTCAGTTCTCCGGCCAGGTGCCGCTTGTACTCCGCCGGGCCGCGCTGGTCGGTCGACGGGTTGGCGTGCTCGGCGGCGAGCGCCCCGGCTGCCTCGATGTCGGACTCGGTGCCCGACTTGCCGACGAGGGCGGCCTCGGCCTCTGGGGCGCAGAAGTGCGGCGCCCCGACCGCGGTGAGCCCGATGCCGACCTGGGCGATCGTGTCGCCGTCGAGCCACACGCAGGCGCCGGCGGCGGCAACCGCCCAGTCGCCGGCCCGGCGTTCGACCTTGGCGTAGGCGCTGCCGCCGCCCGGGCGGATCGGCAGGCGCACCTCGGTGATCATCTCGGCCTCTCCGAGGACCGTCTGGTAGGGACCGTCGTGGATGTCGCGGGCCGGCACCGAGCGCGTCCCCGCCGACGAGACGATCACGATCGTGGCCCGGGCCGCCGAGAACACGGCCGACAGGTCCTCGCTCGGATCGGCCTGGCCGATCGAACCGCCGACGGTTCCGCGGTTGCGGACCACCGGATCGGCGATCACCCGCTCGGCGTCGTGGAGGATGCGGTAGTGCTCACCGGCGACGCCCGACGACAGCAGATCGGCGTGGCGGGTCATCGCCCCGATGCACAGTTCGTCGCCCTCGACACGGACGTACGACAGGTCGCCGACGAGGTCGTTGATGTCGATGAGGTGCTCGGGCCGGGCGAGACGGAGCTTCATCATCGGGAGCAGCGAGTGCCCCCCGGCGACGAGACGGGCCTCGGGCCCCAGTTGTTCGAGTAGTGCGACGGCGTGCGAGACGCTGGTCGCCCGTTCGTACCCGAACGGCGCAGGTGTCTGCATCGTCCCCCCTTGTGGCGTTGATCGCCGCAGCCTGCGCACGCGGCGGAATCGGTGTCCCCTTCGAGCGCAGCTTCGTGCCTGCCCCAGGTGCCCGTCAAGCGGGGAGTAATGGTTCCCTTATCGGCGCATGATGCGATGTTCCGATGCGGCGGCCCTACGCTCGGTGGTGGGTGACGCTCAACCAGCTCAAGGTCTTCGTGCTCGTGGTCCGGCTCGGCTCGTTCCGCGCCGCGGCCACGCGTCGGGGTGAGCGAGCCGGCCGTCGCCCAGGCCATCACCGCTGCGCCAGAGCCTCGGCGATCCCCTGTTGAGCGGGGCGCCGCCGGCATCGACCTCACACTGCCGGCCAGCGCATCGTCGGGCTGGCCTCGCAGATGGTCAACCTCGCGTCGAGGCCGAGACGCCGTGCGCCAGGCTCGGGGCGGCCCCGAGCTCGTGCGTTTCGTCGCGACGGCCACGCCAGGGGACGCGGTCGCCCCCGCCCTGCTCCAGGCGTTCCTACTGCGCACGGCGAATGTCGAGGCCACGCTCGGTATCGCCACCACCGAGGAGATGGGGGCATTGCTCTCCGAGCGTCTCGGCGACGTGGCCATCGGGCCCCGTCTCGTAGGATCGCTGAGCCCGGGGATCGTCAGCGAACCGTTGATGCGCTACCGGATGGTGATCGTCGCCGCGACCGGCCACCCGCTCGCTCGGGCACCGGGCCCCATCCGGCAACGCCGGCTGGGCGACCAGCGTTGGCTCGTCGACCCGGGCGGCACCGATCGGCTGAGCGACGTCGGGCTGCTGCTCACCCGGATCGGTGTCCCGGAGGAGCGGGTCACGGTGTTCCCGAACCAGCGCCTGGCGTGGGCGGCTGCGTCGACCGGCGAGGGGATCGCTCCGGCCGTCGAGCACCTGTTGGCCCGCGAGCAGCTCCCACTGGCCGTCCTGCCGATCGAGGGCATGCCGCTCGAACTGCTCTGGCACGTCAACACCCTGGCCGCCGATCGGCGGCCACCCGCCGTGGCCCGCCTGCTGCGGTTCCTGGCCTCCCCCGACTCGACGCAGGTGATGTTCAAGGCCGACGGGCGGGTGCCGGCGTCGAAGTTCAAGCCCCCGGTCCACGTGACGATCTGGAGTTGAACGGACCTCCGGCGCTCGGCCCGCCTCGCCCGCGGTCGGCGCTCCGTCGGGGCGAGGACGGGAGACCCGCGGCCGGCGATCCGGGCAGGAGCGGGAGGCGGACGGCGAGCGAAAACGACGTAGCCTGGCAAACGTCATGACGACCACGACCGCACCGAGCGTGCTCCCGAGCGCCAACGATCTGTGTTGGTGCGGGAGCGGACGCAAGTACAAGCGCTGCCACAGGCAACTCGAAGGTCGCGTACAGCCCGGCGAGTTGAGCCCGTACCGAACCGTGCCCGATCACATCGACCGGCCGACCTACGCCGACAGCGGCCGCCCTGTCCGCTGGGACGAGCCCCGCGTCAAGTCGCCCGAGATCATCGAGCGGATGCGCCACGCCGGCCGCGTCGCCGCCGAGATCCTCCGGCTGGCCGGCGAGATGGTCGCGCCAGGTGTGACCACCGACGAGATCGACTCCTACGTCCACCGGCTGTGCATCGAGCGCGACTCGTATCCGAGCCCGCTCAACTACCACTTCTTCCCCAAGAGCGTGTGCACCTCGGTCAACGAGGTGATCTGCCACGGCATCCCCGATTCGCGGGCGCTCATCGAGGGGGACATCGTCAACCTGGATGTCACGGCATTCGTCGGCGGGGTGCACGGCGATACCAACGCCACGTTCGTCGTCGGTGAGACCGATCCGGCCAGCCGGGCGCTGATCGAGGCGACCGAGGAGTGCCTGTGGCGGGGGATCGAGGCCGTCGTCCCCGGGCGACCGGTGAGCGACATCGGCCGGGCGATCGAGGCGGCCGCCCGCACGGGCCGGTACGGCGTGGTGCGCAGCTTCGTGGGCCACGGGATCGGCGAACAGTTCCACACCGACCTGCAGATCCTTCACTACTACGACGCCAAGAGCACCACGGTGATGCGCCCGGGCATGACGTTCACGATCGAGCCGATGATCACCCTCGGCTCGTGGCAGCACCGGCTGTGGGCCGACGGCTGGACCGCCGTCACGGCCGACGGCAAGCGCACGGCGCAGTTCGAGCACATGATCCTCGTCACCGACGAGGGGCACGACGTGCTCACCGCCGGGCCGGGCTCCATCTCGCCCACCGCTCCCTGGACCCGCTGAACCCGCTGAACCCGCTTATGGCCGTAACACGGCACGACCATGCCGAGACGGTGTTGCCATGCAACCTCTTCCCCTCTGGCGACGACACCGGATCCTGATCACGGCCGGGGTGGTCCTCGTCGCCCTGCTCGCCTTCGTTCTCGTCTACTTCCAGCCTCAGAGGATCTTCATCGACGACATCGTCGATCAGGCGGCTCCGGCCGACGCCGTGGCGATCACCGCGCCATCCGCCCCGGCCACCACGTCGGCCCCGGCCGCCCCGGCCGCCCCGGCTGCAACCACCGTCACCGTCACCCCGACCACCGCCCCGGCGATTCCGTCGTCCGAGCTCGCCACGACGGCGCCCACGGTGGCGACGACGACGAACCCACCGGCTCCGGTGACCACGGTCCCGGTGATCGTCGCTCCGGCGCCGGCCTTCTTCTCCAAGGCCCACGACACGTCGGGCACGGTCGAACTCCTGGAGGACGGCAATGGGACCCGATTCGTCCGTATCGTCGACCTACGGACCGAGAACGGGCCCGACGTCAAGGTGTACCTCTCGGCTGCCCCACCCGATGCGCCCGACTCCGACGTGAAGAGCGACTACGTGAGCCTCGGCACGTTGCAGGGGAACATCGGCAGCCAGAACTACGAGGTCCCCGCCGACGTGGAGTTGTCGAGATTCCGGAGCGTCGTGATCTGGTGCGAGAGGTTCAGCGTCGGCTTCGGCGCCGCGCCCCTGCCGTGATGCCCGGCCGGCGCCGAGCGAGCGGGCCCGATCAGTGCCCGCTCCCGATCCGGGCCGCCCACCACGCGAACAACTCCGCGGCGGGAGCGTCCTCGATGCCATAGGCGGTGAGCACGGCGCGACCGCACCGTTGCACCTCACCGGCACGCAACAGCGAGACGGCCTCGTCGAGAGGCCCCGCCGGCATCGGTAGGCGGGCGAGGACGCCCGCCGGTACGCGGACGGCCGCCGCCGACATCCCGCTGCCGGCCATCTGGGCGGCCACCCAGGCCGAGGCGACCGGCGAGGTGAGGACGGCGGCGATCGGCCAGACCGCCGACACGGCCCTCGGCGCCACCGTCACCACCGGCACGCCCGGCAACCAGGCGCCATCCGGGTCGGCGACGGCCTCGATCACCTTCGTCTGGCTGGCCACGAGCACCTTCGGAACGAGCCGCCGGGCCGCCCATCCCTGGAGCGCCGGGGTCAACCGGGTGAGATCGACCCGTGGCGCGGCGTATCTCGACTTGGCGAAGCGGACCGGACGCTCCCCCCAGCGGCAACGACCCGGGTCGATCAGGCCGCTCGTGATCAACGGCGGGCCGTCCATCTCGTCGCCCACCGCCCCGACCAACCCGTAGTACTGATCCCGGAAGTCGGCCGTGACGCCGGCCAGTTCCCCGAGCAGGTCGCCGGTGTGCAGCGGGGGCAGGGCGGGCACGCCCAGTTGATCGCTGATCAGCACCGACCAGCTGTCGCGACCGCGCAGCCCGGCGGCGTCCGCATCGGGCTGTTCGGCGAAATCCGCACCGACGCACCGCCGGATCACGGTCCGTTGCCCGGCGGGCCTGACGAAGGCGATGGCGCACGTGCGGACCTGGGCATCGAAGACCGAGGTCGGCGACCACCACAACCAGCTCGGATCGGCCCGCTCCAGCACGGCGGCGCGGATCGGACGGGCGTCGCGGGTGGCCAACAGCGACAGCGGGAGCACGAGAGCGGCCCGGCCCCCGTCCGGCCGGGCCAGGCCGCTGGCCAGGGCGAGGAACTCCGCCGCAGCGTCGGCGTAGGCGCCGCCGCCGAACCTCGATCGCCCGCCCCGCGTCGTCGCCGTGGCGAGCTGGGAGAGGAACGGAGGGTTGCCCACGACGACGTCAAAACGACGGTCGCCCCAGTCGAGCGCCAGGGCGTCGTCGCAGACGATCTCGGCCTCGGGACCGAGTCGCCGCCTGGTCGACGCCGCCGTGCCGGGGTCGACGTCGACACCCGTCAGGTGCGCGGTGAGCCCCATCGCAGCCAGCTGCCCGGCCGCCTCGACGAGGAAGCGCCCGTCGCCGCACGCCGGATCGAGCACACTGACCACCCCGTCGCCGGTCGGGCGGCCGTCCAGCGCGGCACCGACGACGGCGGCGACCAACGTCGGCGGCGTGTACCACGCGCCGAGCTGGCGGCGCCGGAGCGGATGGATGTCGGCCGGGTCCATCTCGGTAGCGTCGCGCACGTGGCCGATCGCTACCTCACCTTCAGCCGCGACGAGTGGGCCGATCTGCGGGCCGCCACCCCGCTGACGCTCCGCGAGAAGGACCTCGAGGCGATGCGCGGGATCAACGAACGCATCGACCTCGACGAGGTCAAGGCGATCTACCTGCCACTCACCCGCCTGCTCAACCTGTACGTCAGCGCGACCCAGAACCTGCACAAGGTGTCGGCCACCTTCCTGGGAACGATCGCCCCGAAGGTGCCCTACGTGATCGGGGTGGCCGGGAGCGTCGCCGTCGGCAAGAGCACCTTCGCCCGCATCCTGCAGTCGCTGCTCTCGCGCTGGCCCGACCACCCGCAGGTCGACCTGGTGACCACCGACGGCTTCCTGCTCCCCAACGCGACGCTGACCGAACGGGGGATCATGAACCGCAAGGGGTTCCCCGAGAGCTACGACACCCGCCGCCTGCTGCAGTTCCTGCGCGAGCTGAAGAGTGGTGAGCCCGAGGCCCGCGCCCCGGTGTACAGCCACGTCGTCTACGACATCCTGCCCGGGGAGGAGATCGTCGTCCGCCGGCCGGACATCCTGATCCTCGAGGGCCTCAACCTGCTCCAGGTCGGGCTCGACTCGACCGAGTTCGTGTCGGACTACTTCGACTTCTCGATCTACGTCGACGCCGCCGAGGCCGACATCGAGGGCTGGTACGTCGAACGCTTCCTCAAACTGCGCGAGACCGTGTTCCAGAACCCCGAGAGCTTCTTCCAGCACTTCGCCGGGCTGAGCCACGCCGAGGCGGTGGCCACCGCCCGAGGCATCTGGCGCGAGATCAACGGCCGTAACCTGAGCGAGAACATCGCCCCCACCCGCGGCAGGGCCTCGCTGGTGTTGCGCAAGGGCGCCGACCACCGGATCATCGACGTCCACCTCCGCAAGCTCTAGCGACATATCCCGCCCGTCGGGCCGCCGGGGGCGACGGCGATTCAGCGGCCGCAGAGCCAGCCGGGGAGCTCGCGGATCGAGGTGAGCTCAGGCACCGACCCGTCGTGCTCGGCGTGCTCGGCGGCCCACAGGTACTCGTAGGGGATGTGGACCGCCGAACCGCCGATCGCCAACACCGGCAGCACATCGGACTTCACCGAGTTGCCGACCATCACGAACGTGGCGGGGTCGATGTCATGCTGGTCGAGGACCCTGCGGTAGGCGTCCGGGTCCTTCTCGCTGACGATCTCGATGGAGTGGAAGTGGTGGGCGAGTCCGCTCTCGAACGCCTTGCGCTCCTGATGGAGCAGGTCGCCCTTGGTGATCATCAGCAGCCGGAACGACCGCCCCAACTCGCCAACCACCTCGACGACCCCGTCGAGCAGTTCCACGGGGCGGGTCAGCAGGTCCTTGCCGAGATCGACGATGCCGGCGAGGACCACCGAGGGAATCGTCCCGCTGGTGACCGAGGCGGCGGCCTCGACCATCGAGATCGTGAACCCCTTGACCCCGTAGCCGAGTGTCGGCAGGTTGGCGTGTTCCACGGCGAGCAGGTGGGCTTCGACGTCGTGGGGCTCGAGCGTCGTCCAGGGCGCGACGAGGGCGACGTAGCGCTCGGTGATCTCGTGGAAGCCGTTCTCGGAGTGCCAGAGGGTGTCGTCGGCATCGAGGCCGACCCATTCGATGGGCATCGCTGGCTGCCCTACCGGTGGATGGCGTTGAGGTAGTTGTAGACCGTGATCCGTGAGACGTTCATCGCGTCGGCGACGTCCTCGACCGCGCGGCGCAGCGTGAAGGCGCCCCGTTCGTCGAGCATGCGCACGGCCCGCTGCTTCTCCTCGCGGGTCAGCTCGCGCAACCGGCCGCCGAGATCTCGTTCGACCCCGTCGATGAGCCGGTCGAGCGCGCCGTGGAGCGGTGCGAGCCGTACGACGGCGATGTCCTCGCCCTCCCACTGCAGGGCGAGGTCGGAAGGTTCGCGCTGGGTGAGCGGGAGCACCCGCGCCCCCATCGCCTCGGCGATCGGGCGGACGGCGCGGACCAACGGATGATCGAGGGCTCTCACGCGACGAGGTGCTCCACCTGGAACGTCACCCGCGTCGCACCGTGGTCGAGTGCCGCACGGAGCAGGTCGCCGACGACCTCGCCGACGACGGCCTCGGGCACCTCGGCCTCGGAGCTGAACGGGCCGGCGGCCAGCTCGCAACCATGGGCTTCGACCGCCCGCCACGCAGCCCGGACGTGCTCGCCCGGCTGGCCGTCGACGAACGGTTCGACGGTGAACTCGACGCGGACGTGGGACACCTCTCCAGCGTACGCCCGATCAGAGCCGCCCCCGCCGCGTGTGCCCGGACGCGAACGTGCCCCGGCCGGACGACTGGGCCGGGACACGTTCGGGGGCAACGGGCAACGGATCGGCGATCCGTTGGGAGCGGGGCGTCAGGCGGTGGCGTACTGGCCCATCACGGCCCGAAGGCTGACGGCGCGCCGCTTGCAGTCGTTGCCCGCCATCTCGAACGCCTCGTTGAGCCGGCCCAGGGCCGTCTTGAACGAGCCCTCCCACTCGTCGCGGAACTGGTCGTGGGCCGGGCCGACCCAGGTCGTGCCCGAGAGCGTGGCGGTGACCAGGCCGATCACCGATTCGATGGTCTGGCGCTGGTTGCGCAGCGCGTTGCCGAGTGCGTCGAGCTGATCGGGGTCGGCGCCGAACATGTTGGACATGGTGGTCTCCTTGGGGAGGGATCGAGGTTGACCGCCCGAGGTGGGCCGAGCTCGGCGACCACCGGCAATACCCGGCGCGAATCGACGCCCGCCGGGCCATGCTGTAGCGCCGAACTCCCGCCCCCGGCGGGGTGAAGCACCCGCGAGAACACCTGCCGACTGCGATGACGACCCCTGACGCGAACGCGACGACCGAGCTGACCGGCATGACCGGCCCCGACGCCCCACCCGGTGCCACCGGGCCCCCGCTGGTCATCGCCTATCCCGCCGAACTGCCGATCACCGAGCGCCACGACGAGTTGCTGGCCACGATCCGCGACCACCAGGTCGTGATCATTGCCGGCGAGACAGGTTCGGGGAAGAGCACCCAGCTTCCCAAGATGTGCCTCGAACTCGGGCGGGGCGGAGACGGTCTGATCGGGCACACGCAGCCGCGGCGGGTGGCGGCCCGCACGATCGCCGAACGGATCGCCGGCGAGCTCGGGGTCGAGCTCGGCGGGCTCGTCGGCTACGCCGTGCGCTTCACCGACCAGGTCGGGGCCGACACCCGGGTCAAGGTGATGACCGACGGCATCCTGCTCGCCGAGATCCAACGCGACCGGATGCTGCGCCGCTACGACACGCTGATCATCGACGAGGCCCATGAGCGGTCGCTGAACATCGACTTCCTCCTCGGCTACCTGCGTCAGCTCCTCCCCCGACGGCCCGATCTCAAGCTGATCATCACCTCGGCGACGATCGACACCGGCCGTTTCGCCGGACATTTCGCCGGACCGGACGGCACGCCGGCGCCGATCGTCACCGTCGAGGGACGGGCCCACCCCGTCGAGATGCGCTACCGGCCGTTCGGCGATGATCCCGACGACGACCGCGATCAGACCACGGCGATCTGTGACGCCGTCGAGGAGCTGTGGCGGGAGGGCGGGGGCGACGTGCTCGTCTTCCTCTCCGGCGAGCGTGAGATCCACGACACGGCCGATGCGCTGCGCCGGCTCGACCTCGGCGACACCGAGGTGCTGCCGTTGTACGCACGACTGGCGACCACCGAGCAGCGGCGGATCTTCGAGCCGCACCCGGGGCGGCGGGTGGTGCTGGCGACGAACGTGGCCGAGACCTCGATCACCGTGCCCGGCGTCCGCTCCGTGATCGACGGCGGCACGGCGCGCATCTCGCGCTACAGCCGACGGCTCAAGGTGCAGCGCCTGCCGATCGAGGCGGTGTCCCAGGCCTCGGCCGATCAGCGGGCCGGGCGCTGCGGTCGGGTCGGGCCGGGCATCTGCATCCGGCTGTACAGCGAGGCCGACTACGTCGGGCGGGACGAGTTCACGGAGCCCGAGATCCTGCGCACGAACCTGGCCTCGGTGATCCTGCAGATGGCGGCCCTCGGTCTCGGCGACATCGCCGGTTTCCCGTTCGTCGAGCCGCCCGACACCCGCTCGATCGACGACGGCATCGCCCTGTTGGAGGAGCTCGGCGCACTCCGGCCTGCCGAACCGGGCGACTCCGTCGACACCGCCGCACGGCTGACGAAGCTCGGCCGCCGCCTGGCCCGCCTGCCCGTCGATCCGCGGCTCGGTCGGATGGTGCTCGAGGCCGAACGGCTGGGCGTGGTGCGCGAGGTGATGGTCATCGTGGCCGCGCTGTCGATCCAGGACCCCCGCGAACGACCGGCCGACAAGCGCGAGGCGGCGGGCGAGATGCATCGGCGGTTCGCCGCCGAGGGCTCCGACTTCCTGGCGTTCCTGCGGCTGTGGGACTACCTGCGCGAGCAGCAGCGGACCCTGTCGTCCAACCAGTTCCGCAGGCTGTGCCGCGCCGAGTACCTCAACTACCTCCGGGTGCGCGAGTGGCAGGACCTGTTCAGCCAGTTGCGACGGGTGGCGGGCGATCTCGGCCTGCGGGTGTCGACCGAGGCCGGGCACCCCGACCACGTGCACCGGGCCCTGCTCTCGGGACTGCTCTCGCAGATCGGGATGCGCGACGGCGAGACGCGGGAGTTCCGCGGGGCACGCAACGCCCGCTTCATGATCGGCTCGGGATCGGTGCTCACCTCCAAGCCTCCCCAATGGGTGATGGCCGGCGAGCTGGTCGAGACCAACCGGCTGTGGGCGCGGGTGGTGAGCCGCATCCAGCCCGAGTGGGCCGAGCAACTGGCCGGGCACCTGGTCAAGCGCTCGTGGAGCGACCCGTGGTGGGATGCGCAGCGGGGCACGGCGATGGCCCACGAGAAGGCCGTGCTCTTCGGCCTGCCGATCGTCGCCAACCGACCCGTCGACTATTCCCGCATCGACGCCGCGGTCGCCCGGCAACTCTTCGTCCACCATGCACTGGTGCTCGGCGAGTGGAACACGCATCTCACGGTGTTCGAGGAGAACCGGGCGTTGGTCGCCGAGTTGGAGGCGTTGCAGGATCGCCTCCGCCGCCATCTCGACGTCGACCACGATGCCCTGTTCAAGTTCTACGACGCCCGGCTCGGGGGCGACGTCGTCTCCGGTCGTCACTTCGACCGCTGGTGGAAGGTGACCCGGGCGAAGCAGCCGAAGTTGCTGACCTTGACCCGCGAGGACCTGCTCGGCACCAAGGCCGCGGGACTGGAGATGTTCCCCGACGAGTGGATCCAGGGCGACCACGCCTTCCCCCTCGCCTACGAACTGGCCCCAGGTTCGGTGACCGACGGCGTGACGGTGCACGTCAACATCGACGTGCTCAACCAGGTCGACCCGGCCGGGTTCGACTGGCAGGTGCCCGGGCTGCGCGACGAGTTGATCGGCGAGCTGGTCCGCTCGCTGCCCAAGGACCTGCGCCGGTTGGTCACCCCGGTCAACGAGTTCACCCGCAGCGCCGTGGAACGCCTCGGAGCCGGCCGGCCCGTGCCGGAGGGGGTCGGGTTGCGCGAGGCGCTCGCCGACGTGCTCACCGAGCTCTGCGGGTCACGCATCCGGGCGGGCGACTTCATCGTCGACCGGGTGCCCCGCCATCTGCGCACGATCTACGCCGTCGACGACGGCGACGGCGTACGCCTGGCGGCCGGGGAGGATCTCGCCGAGTTGCAGGTGCGTCTGCGGGGCAGGACAAGGGCCGCCATCGTCCGGGCCTTTCCGGGGTTCGAGCGCACCGGCCTCACCGACTGGGACGTCGGCGTCCTGCCCCGGGTCGTCGAGGCGACCGTCGACGAACGGACCGTGCGGGGCTATCCGGCCCTGGTCGACGACGGCGCCACCGTGTCGATGCGCATCCTCACCAGCCCGCTCGGCCAGGCCAGGGCGATGCCGGCAGCGGTCCGCCGGCTGATCGCGCTCACCGTCGCCTCGCCGCGCAAGGCGGCCGAGAGCCGGCTGACGGCCACGGGACGGCTGGCCATCGCCCGGCTCGACCGCTTCGGCATCGACCAGCTGATCGACGACTGCGTGGCCGCGGCGATCGACCATGTGATCGCCGGCTGCGGGGCCGAGGTCTGGGATGACGAGGGGTTCCGCTCCGTGCAACGTCTGGCCCGCTCGCAGTTGGCCGGTCTGGCGTCGGCCGCCGCCGCCGAGGCCGACGAGACGATGCGCGCCTCCGTCGCAGCGGCCCGTCGAATCGACCGACTGGTGACCAGCGACCTGCGCCCGAGCGTGCTCGACGCCCGCGCCCACCTGCTGCGACTGATCAGGCCCGGCTTCGTCGTCGCCGCCGGATGCGATCGGCTGGCCGACGTGCATCGCTACGTCCGGGCGCTCGACCGGCGGTTGGAACGCCTTCCCGACGAGGCGCACCGCGACCGGCAACGGACCGTTGCCGTCCAACGTCTCGAACGGCAGCTCGAGGCGATCAGGGCGACGCGGTCCCCTGACCTGCCGGGTCACGATCTCGCCGAGGTCGCCTGGCAGATCGAGGAGCTGCGGGTCAGCCTGTTCGCCCAGTCGATCGGGACGAGGATGTCGGTCAGCGAGCAGAAGATCCTTCGCCGATTGGCCGAGCTCGCCGGCTGACCGGGGTCATCGGTCAGACCACGCCGAGCGCCGGTGGCTTGTTCCAGATCGCCCTGGGCGCGACGACCGGGACGTAGGTGTGGACGAATATCCCTCGCCAGGCCGCGGTGCGATTGCTGGCGGCCACGCCGGCGCTCCGCTTGCGCCACGACAGCGTCACCGTCGTCGACGGCGTGTTGTTGTCGTAGACGGCGATGTCCACACCGCCCCTGACGGTCTCGTAGCCGAAGGCCACCGCCTGGTGGTTCGAGCGCCCGACATCGCCGATGTGGTTGGCCCCCACGAGTCCGATGGCCACCGGCTGACCGGCGTCGATGCGTTGGCGCAGCTTCGGGATCTCGTCGGCCGTCCAGGCTGTCACCCCCTTGAAGACGAAGGTGCGCTCGTCGGGGAGCAGCGTCCACGCCAGGAAGCGCACCGCGCTCGCCTCGACGAAGCTGTCCATCAGCCGGGTGAAGAGGTAGTCGGCCAGCGGCGTGCCGTCGGGGGGAACGCCGCGCGGAAAGCCCGACCAGTCGTCGCCGGGCGCCTGGCGACCGGCGTGGAAGATGTCGAGCGAGGCGAAGGCCATGCCGCCGCAGCGACCCGAGGTGCGCATCGTCGCCCCGTTGGGCAGGCGGGCGATGGTATTGCGGAACCGGTTGGCGAACCGGAACCCGTGGATGGTCGGGTCGAAACTCGTCGTCGGCATCGATGCTCCTCCGGGTGCTGCTCGGCCCAAACTACGCCCGGTCGAGGACCAGCGCCGGCCGGGGACCGCCAAGGCCGCACGGCTGTTCAGCGGCACAGCGGGCGCACCACGGCCAGGCTGTCGGGCACGAACGTCTCCTGCTCGATCATCGGGCCGAGATCGTCGACGGTGATCCAACGCGCCTCGACCACCTCGCCGTCGTCGAACGACACCGGCCCGTCCCACACCACCTCGTAGACCTGGTAGAGGGCGTCGACCGATTCGTCGGCATACGTTCCCCGCCCGAGCACGGTGAGCGGGCAACCGGTGATGCCGATCTCCTCGGCCAGTTCCCGCTCCGCCGCCGCGTCGTAGTCCTCGCCGCTGGCGACGACTCCCCCCGCTGCCAGGTCCCACCGCCCGGGCCAGACGTCCTTGTCCTCCGCCCGGCGATGCACGAGCAGCCGGCCGGCCGTGTCGCGCACGACGATCGACGCGCACCGGTGTCGCAGGTTCCGCGCCCGCATCTCGGCCCGGGTGGCGACCCCGACGACGCGGTCCGCCGCGTCGACGACGTCGACCAACTCGCCACCCGGCATCCGTCCAGGTTCCCACGCACGACGGGCGTCCGCCGGGATCTACGATCGGCCGATGGCCCTCAGCGAACTCCTCGACGAAGCCCGTGATCTGCACACCGAGTCGGTGGCCCTGCGACGACGGCTCCACCGGCACCCCGAGATCGGCAACGACAACCCGCACACCCGCGACGAACTGCTCGGCGCCATCGGAGGCCTGCCGCTCGAACTCACCCACCATCAGACGACCACCGGGGTGGCCGCCCTGCTCACCGGCGCCAAGCCCGGCCCGACCGTCCTGCTGCGCGCCGACACCGACGGCCTCCCGCTGCACGAGGACACCGACCTCGATTTCGAGTCGGGCACCGCTGGCCAGATGCACGCCTGCGGTCACGACACCCACGTGGCGATGCTGGTCGAGCGCGGCCAAGATGCTGTCGGCCCGCCGCGACCTGCTCGCCGGGCGGGTGCTGTTCATGTTCCAGCCCGGCGAGGAAGGCCACCACGGGGCCCGGTTCATGCTCGAGGAGGGTCTGCTCGACATCCCGACCCTGGCCGACGGGACCGAGTCGCCCGTGACCGCGGCGTTCGCCCTGCACATCACATCGGCGATGCCGACGGGGTTCGTGTCGGTCAAGGCCGGTCCGATCATGGCTTCGGCCGACCGGATGTACATCACCGTCAAGGGTCGTGGCGGGCACGCCAGCGAGCCCTACCGGGCGCTCGACCCGATCCCCATCGCCTGTGAGATCGTCCAGGCCCTCCAGACGATGGTGACCCGGCGGATCGACGTGTTCGACCCGGGGGTGATCACCGTCGGGCGGATCACCGCCGGTACGACGAACAACATCATCCCCGAGACGGCCGAGATCGAGGGGACGATCCGAGCGGTGAGCGAGGCGACGCGCAGCAAGCTCCACGCCGGCATCCAGCGTGTCGCCGAGGGGATCGCCGCAGCCCACGAGGCCGAGGTCACGGTCGATGTGGTCGGCGGGTTTCCGGTCACGGTCAACGATCGCCAGTTCGCCGATTTCTCCCTCGACACCGCCCGTGAGCTGGTCGGTGACCAGCGGGGCATCAGGATGCCCAACCCGGTGATGGGCGCCGAGGACTTCTCCTACGTGCTCCAGCGGGTCCCCGGGGCGATGATGTTCCTCGGCGGCACCCATCACGACCGCGACCTCGGCACAGCCGCGCCGAACCACTCGAACCACGTGCTGTTCGACGAGGAGGCGATGGTCACCGGCGCCGCCCTGCACACCCTGATGGCCTGCCGCCACCTCGGCGTCGAGCCCTAACTGGTGTTCGGGACTGGGCGCCGTTGCACTTCGCCCGCTCCCTCACCACTCGCTACGCCTGGCGGCGTCAACACTCGCAACCGGTGTTCGGGACTGGGCGCCGTTGCACTTCGCCCGCTCCCTCACCGCTCGCTACGCCTGGCGGCGTCGACACTCGCAACCGGTGCCTCAGCCGGCGAGCAGGCGGCCGAGGCGGGCCAGTGAGGGGGTTGCCGAACCGAGGAACAGCTCGAGCTGCTTGACGGTGAGGAAGTGCCGATGGAGCGGGTACTCGCGATCGACGCCGAAACCGCCATGGAGGTGCTGGGCGGCATGGACCACCCGCTGGCCGCCCTCGGCAGCCCAGTACTTCGCCGTCAGCACCTGCTCGGACGCCGGGCGACCCTCGTCGATCCGCCACGCCGCCTGCCATGCGGTGAGGCGAACGCCTTCGGCGTCGATGTAGGCGTCCGCCGTGCGCTGGCTCACCGCCTGGAACGAGGCGATCGGCCGGTCGAACTGCTGACGGCTCTTGACGTACTCGGAGGTCATCGCCACGGCGGCCGCGCAGTGCCCGGCGACCATCACCGACGCAGCCGTCGACGCCCGCTCGATCAACGCCCGCAACGCGTCGACATCGCCGACCCGCACCGCGGGGGCGCCGGAGAAGACGACACGGGCCTCGGGAACGCCGGTGGTGGTGTCCTGACGTTCGATCGACACGCCCTCGGCCCGCGACTCGACGACGTACAGGCCGTCGGCGGCCGAGACGACGAACCGCTCGGCCACCAGGCCGGCGGGCACACAGACCTTGACGCCGGCGAGCCTGCCGTCGGTCACCGTGGAGGACGGGGAACGAGGGTCGCCGACGTCCTCGTGCAGCGCTGCCGTGACGATCATCGTCCCGTCGGCTACTCCGGCGAGCAGGTCGGCGTGCCCGGCCAGCGACCCGACGGCCAGCCCGATCACAGCGAGGGCCGGAACCGGCGCAGCGACGCGGGCGCACTCCTCGAGCACGATGCACGATTCGATGAACCCGAGACCGCCGCCCCCGCCGGACTCGGCCATCTCGATCCCGACGAGTCCGGCACCGGCGAGCGCCCGCCACAGGTCGAGATCGAGGCCCGATTCGGTGGCGGCCACGGCCTTGAGGTGCTCGGGCGTGCAGACGTCGGTGAGGATCCGGCGGGCCAGGCCGCGCAGGTCGCTCTGATCGGCGGTGAAGTCGAAGTCCATCAACGGCTCGCTCTCGGGAATCCCAGGGTGAACATGGTGATCAGGTCACGCTGCATCTCGTTGGTCCCGCCTCCGAAGGTGAGGATCAGCATCCCGCGGTACGAGGCCTCGAGCCGGGAGCGCAGCACCGAGCCGGGCGTGCCCGCCCGCAGGTAGCCGGGCGGACCGAGGATCTCGAACAACAGCTGGAACGCCTCGAGGTTGAACTCGGTGCCGTACACCTTGATCGCCGAGCAATGGCCGATGTCGAGCTTGCCCTGGTTGGCCTCGGCGGCTACCTGCCAGTTCATCAGCCGCAGCACGTCGAGCTTGGCGAACACCTTCGCCAGGTTCATCTGGACCCACTCCTGGTCGATGACCCGGCGGCCGTCGGGGAGGAGGGTCTCGCGGGCCCAGTCGATGATGTCGCCGAGGGCCCGCTCGACCACCCCCGACGAGCACAGCGTGACGCGTTCGTGGTTGAGCTGGTTGGTGATCAGCTTCCAGCCCTGGTTCTCACCACCGACGCAATTCTCGAGCGGCACCCGCACGTCGTCGAAGTAGACCGCGTTGATGTCGTGCTCGCCCATCAGCCTGAGCGGGCTGAGGGTGATGCCCGGCGTGTCCATCGGCACGATGATGATCGAGATGCCCTTGTGCTTGCCTGCGTCGGGATCGGTGCGCACGGCCAGCCAGCAGTAGTCGGCGTCGCTCGACAGCGACGTCCACATCTTCTGGCCGTTGATCACGTAGACGTCCCCGTCGCGTTCGGCCCGGGTCTTCAGGGCGGCCAGGTCGGTACCGGCACCAGGCTCGGAGTATCCGATGCAGAAGTGGATGTCACCCGAGAGGATCCTGGGGAGGAAGAACGCCTTCTGCTCGTCGGAGCCGAAGTTCATGATCGTCGGGCCGACGGTGTTGATCGTCAGCATCGGTACCGGCGCGCCGGCGCGCATCGACTCGTCGAAGAAGACGAACTGCTCCATCGGCGAGCGGCCCTGGCCTCCCCACTCCTTCGGCCAGCCGATACCCGCCCAACCGTCGGCGCACATCTGCTTCCACACGCCGCGCATCGCCGGGCCGATGCCGTGCCCGGCCGCCAGGGCGGCGACGGTGTCGGCGTCGAGAAGCCGTTCGTAGTAGGCGCGCAGCTCCGAGCGCATCGCCTCTTGTTCCGCGGTGTAACCGATCTCCATCGTCGAGTCCCTCCGGCGACACGTCTGGGACGGGTCGGTCCGGTGACCCGTCGGTTGGCAACGTAGCCCGGCGGCCGCGGCGATCCCCGACCGGGGCGGCGCTCAGAGCGCGGCGAGCACCCGGTCGATCGGCGCGTGGTCGGACGGGTCGGACTCGAGGTGCTCGTAGCGCACCTTGTCGCCGGGGCCGATGACGAAGACGGCGCCGAGCTGCATCACCCGGGCTCCGGGCTTGCCCTGCTTGAACCCTTTGCGCACCGTGGCGATCGACCGTTTCCACCCCATCGGGTTGAACAGGTCCCACGGCTTCATCTTGCGCAGCGACGCCGCCGCGGCGGCCTTGCCGCCGTCGTCGACGAGCACCGCGAACGGTATGCCCATCTCCTCGGCGAAGTTCTTGGCGTACATCTGGTTGCCCGTCCCGACGGCAATGACCTCGCCGCCGCCGGCGGTGATCTGCGGATAGGCGTCGCGCAACTGCGCGGCGTACTCACGGCAGTGCATTCAACCGAAGTGACGGAGGAAGGCGACCACCACCGGCCGGTCGGCCCACAGGTCACCGAGTCGGTGATCCGCGCCGTCGATCCCGGCCAGGGTGACGCCCGAGAGTCGGGAAACGTCCATCGGGGCACGATACCGCTCAACATGCCGAAGACCGGGCCGCCGGACGCGCCACGTGGGACGGCCACCCGCCTACGATCGCGATGTGACCGTTCGAACCGGGGAACCGCGACCACGCACACCGCCCTGCGGTCAGCGGAGCCGGCGGCGATGACCGGCGATCGGCTCTACCTGCGCCAGCTGCTCTCCGGTCGTGACTTCGCCGTCGACGATCCCATCGCCCAGCAGATGGTCAACTTCGCCTACGCCATCGGCGACCGTCGCACCGGCGAGTGCATGCTCGTCGACCCCGCCTATGCCGCCGCCGAGCTCGTCGACATCGTCGGCGCGGACGGGATGACGGTGACCGGTGCCCTGGCGTCGCATTACCACGCCGATCATGTCGGCGGATCGATGATGGGCTATCAGCTCGAGGGTGTGCGGGAGTTGCTCGCCGTCGTCGGCGTCAAGGTCCACGTGCAACGGGCCGAAGTCCCCTGGGTGAAGCGCACCACCGGTCTGTCCGACACCGATCTGGCCGTCCACGAGCCCGGTGACCGGGTCAGCGTCGGCGGGATCGAGATCGAACTCGTCCACACCCCCGGCCACACGCCGGGCAGCCAGTGCTTCCTCGTCGACGGGCGGCTGGTCTCGGGTGACACGCTGTTCCTCGACGGGTGCGGCCGCACCGATCTCCCCGGCAGCAACGTGGAGGACATGTACGACAGCCTCCAGCTGCTGGCCAGGCTACCCGACGACACCGTCGTGTTCCCCGGGCATGCGTACCATCCGTCCTCACGGGCGACGATGGCTGCGATCCGCGAGATGAACTACGTCTACAAGCCGCCGACCAAACAGGCCTGGCTGAAGATGTTCGGGCGCTGACGTCCCGCTCAACCGACTCCGCAGCCGGTGGCGGCCGTCCAGTCAAACTGGACGGTGTGCAGCTCGTGGAGGGTTGCCGGCTCGTTGTCGAACTCGCCGGTGACGTCGAGCGAGAACGTCGCCCAATCGGGCCGCAGCGTCGCCGGATCGGTCACTGTCTCGATCCGGTTGACCCGCCTGACCGAGTCGTACGCCGCCGGATCGCCGCCGTCGGCCGCGGTCACGCCCAGCGACTCGGCCAGGGCGGCGCCGGTGAGATCCTCGGTGTAACGGATCCCGACCCGGTCCGCTGCCGACGTCGGCACGGCTTCGAGCCGGACGCCGGCGACCTCCGAAACTGCGGGTGGGACCACGCCAAGGCTGGCCCAACCGCCGACCCATGTGTCCCAGTACTTCAACGACGCGTTCGACTCCAGCCGCTCGATCACCCGCTGACGATCGTCCTCGGTGAACGTGGTGTCGTCGAACAGGCCGGCGGTGATCATCTGGTCGAACAGCTCGGGGCCGCCCCGCACTCCCGTTCCGACGCCGTCGAATCCGACGAGCACGTCGGGCACGCGCAGCTGCAGGTTCACGGCTTCCGACTCGTCGCCGCTCGGAGCCACACCGTCGATGTCGACGACGCGTAGGTCGGTCTGGCGCATCACCAGACCGTCGCCTGCCGCGTCGGCCTCGAGGCGCACGGTGTACCGCAGCCGGGCGACGGAGTCATCGAGCTCGCGCCGCTCGGTGACGGGAACGGCGCACGGCACGACCCAGGCGAACCTCAACTCGATCGCAGGCGTCGGCACCGGCGACGTGCTCACCGTCGAACCTGCGTCGTCGGCGGTGCTCGAGCCCGGCGACGCCTCCGCGGCCGGCGGTTCGGTGGGATCGGGCGAGGTGCCCGGAACGACCGGCAGCGAGAGGCCCGGGGCGGGGTCGAGGCGCCGATCGTCGTCGCCATCGGCGGCGCCGACGGGTCGGCCCTCGATCGCCTCGACGCCGGCTCCCGCGGCGCATGCCGGGACGGCCAGCGCGCCAAGGATCATCACAACGGTGGCCCGACGTCCCACACCCGAACGCTACCGGAAGTCGGTCTCGGCGGCCTCCGCCGACCGGCCCGAATTCGGCATGGTTCGGCGCGACCGTCAGCTCGGGAGTGGATTCGGCCGGGGCGGCCCGGGGAACGGGCCGGCCTTGGCCACCAGCCCGGGTGTGCCGTGGCCGAGCACCCCCTCGAACCACTCGGTCGCCGAGATCAGGGCGGCGAGCGAGACGTCCGTGGTCCAACCCATCCGCTCGACCATGTGGACGACGTCCTCGGTCGGCACGTTGCCGGTGGCCCGGGGGGCGAACGGGCAGCCACCCACCCCGCCCAGACTGGCGTCGAAGACGGCCACGCCCGCGTCGATCGCCGCGCAGATGTTGGCCAGGCCGGTGTTGCGCGTATTGTGGAAGTGCCCCCTCCAGGTCAGCGCCGGCGCGACCGAACGGGCCGCGGCGAACAGCGAACGGGCCTGCGACGGCACACCGGCCCCGATCGTGTCGGCGAGACAGATCTCGTCCGGGCCGGTGTCGGCCAGCCGGCGGACGATCTCCAGCACCTGACGCTCGGGCATCTCCCCCTCGAACGGGCAGCCGAAGGCCGTGGGGATCGTCACCGCCGTGGCCAGGCCGGCGTCGCGGGCCACCCGGACCACCTCGCCCCACCTCTCGATCGACTCGGCAACCGAGGCGTTCTGGTTGCGCTGGGAGAACGTCTCGGAGGCCACGACCACCCCGTTGACCTCGTCGACCCCGGCGGCAAGCGCCCGCTCGATGCCGCGGGCGTTGAACACCAGGGCGCTGTAGCGCAGCCCCGGTCGCCGCGGCACACCGGCCATCACCTCGTCGCCATCGGCCATCTTCGGCACTGCACGGGGGCTGACGAACGAGGCGGCCTCGATGCGCCGCAGGCCCGCATCGGCGAGCCGGGTGATCAGCTCGACCTTCTGGGCGACGGTGAGATCGGCCGGGTCGGCCTGCAGCCCGTCGCGGGGCGACACCTCGACGATCCCGATCCGCCCCGGACCGGAGGTGGGCTGCTCGCTCGGCATCGGCTCAGCCTAGGACGCACTCCACCGGAGGCCGTCGCAGTGACGGGAAGCGGTGGCGCGGGTTCAGCGCGACTCGAGCAGCGCCTTGAGCCTGGCCAGGTCCTTGCGGTTGGCCCGGCGTACGGCGCTCGAGATGATCGGGGCGACGAGCTTCGAGAATCCGCGGGGTTCACCGCGGTTGCGCAGCGACATCGAGGTGCGGTCGGCGACCGTCGCGGTCCAGGTGTACGTCGTCTCCATCGGGAACGGACCCTGGGCGGTGCGCATCACCAGCCGTTCGCCGGCAACGAAGTCGACGACCTCATAGGTGTAAGCGAGTCGCTTGCCGAGGAACCGGGCGACGAAGTCCATCGTGGAACCGGTGGCCACGGGTGGCGCGGTCCGCCAATCCACCGAAGCGATCCTCGAGTACCACTCGGTGGCGTTCGTCGGGTCGCCGGAGTACGCGGCCACGATGTCGCGCGGGCGATCGATCTCGATCGATGTCGTCACGTCAACTGTCATGTGCGCTCCGATCCTGTCGGCGTCATCGTATGCCGTTCCCGCAGATGCACCTTCCGTTCCGGTCACGCCACCGCATCGCCGCCGACACCTGCATGTGACCGGAACGGGCAGGTGGTTCCAGGCTGGGGCGGCAGGCTCGCGGATGCCATGCTGGAACGATGAAGGTGATGTTGGTGACCGGCGCCAGCCGGGGGATCGGTGCGGCGACGGCCCGCCTGGCGGCGAGCCGGGGCTACGCCGTCGGGGTCAACTACTCGGCATCGCAGGATCGGGCGCGAGCGCTGGTCGACGAGATCGTCGCGACCAACGGCCGGGCGATCGCCATCGGCGCCGATGTCAGCGACGAGCGGGCCGTGATCGCCATGTTCGACACCGTGGAACGCGAGCTGGGCACGATCGATGTGCTGGTCAACAACGCCGGGACGGCGACGCAGTACGGCCCGTTCGCCGACCTCGCCATCGAGCCGATGCGCCGGATGTTCGAGGTGAACGTCGTGGGCGCGTTCATCTGCGCCCGCGAGGCGACGCGGCGGATGTCGACCGTGCGGAACGGCCGGGGCGGGGTGATCGTCAACATCTCCTCGCGGGCGGCAGAGATCGGCGGTGCTCACGAGTGGATCGACTACGCAGCGACCAAGGGTGCGATCGACTCGCTCACCTCGGGGCTGGGCAAGGAACTGGCGCAACAGGGGGTCCGGGTCTGCGGAGTGCAGCCCGGCCTGATCGACAACGAGTTCAACGACCACGCTTCGCCGGGACGGCTGGGGCGGATCGTCGCCAACGTCCCGATGGGACGGGCAGGCACCTCAGAAGAGATCGCCGAGGCCGTCCTCTGGCTGGCCTCCGACGCCGCCTCGTACGTCACCGGATCGAACCTCCACGTCAGCGGAGGACGCTGATGCCGCCGTCGAACGCCAGGTTGACGCCGCCTTCAACCCCGGCGTGGCCGATCGCTCCACATGACGGCCGTTCGATCGGCCAGAATGAACGCCGCGGTCGGGGATCGCCGTGGACGAGGGGGGTGTCGAGATAGCGCTACCGCAACACCTCAAGGACCTGGCCGCGCAGGTCTCCAACTGGGGCCGCTGGGGCGCCGACGACCGCCGGGGGACGATCAACCTGATCGACGCCGCGGCCGTGCGGCGCGGCCTCGCCGCAGCCGTCGCCGGCAAGGTGATCCCGCTGTCGCTTCCCTTCGACGAGGACGGGCCCCAGACCGGCATGATCCCGGGTCGCGACAACCCGACGCGCACGATGCTCAACGTCGACCAGCCGCTCGATGGGGACCCGACCAACTTCTGCACGACCGATGACCGCGTCGAGATGGGCGTGCAGGCGTCCACCCACTGGGACGCCCTCTCCCACGTCTCGTACGGGCGCCTGCTGTACAACGGTGTCCCGACCTCGACGATCGACGAGACCGGTGCCGCGTGAGCACGGGATCGAACGCTACGGCCCGATCGTCAGCCGTGGCCTGCTGCTCGACGTCGCCCGCGCCCTCGGCGTCGAGCGGCTGACCGAGAACCACCCGATCTCGGGTGCCGACCTCGACGCGGCCGTCGCCCTGGCCGGCGTGACCGTCGAGCCGGGCGACATCGTCTGCGTGCGCACCGGCCACATCCAGTTCCTCCACGAGGGCGACCGGCACCGCTACGCCTACCCCACCCCGGGCATGTCGACGCTCTCGATCCCCTGGGTCCGCGATCATGACGTCGCCGCGGTGGCCACCGACAACCTGGCCTTCGAGTGCTTCCCGCCCGAGGACCCGACGGTCTGGCTGCCCGTGCACATGCTCCACATCCGGGACATCGGCCTCTGCCAGGGGCAGAACTGGGACTTCGAGGCGCTTGCGGGCGACTGCGCCGCCGACGGCCGATACGAGTTCCTCCTGTCGGCGACACCCCTCCCGATGACCCGCTCGGCCGGGGGAGCCGTGGCTCCGGTGGCCGTCAAGTAGCGGACGGCCGGCCACCGGGGTCACCGGTGCGTCGATCCGGCCGAAGGGCGCTGGGCCTCGGCCCAGGTGAGCCCGGTGTGGGCGTCGGTGTCGTGGGGCATGCCCAGCACCCGCTCGGCGATGATGTTGCGCTGTACCTCGCCCGTCCCGCCGCCGATGGTCAGCGCCGCCGAGAAGAGGAACCCGTGGTGCCAGCTCCGATCCTCGAGCGACGATGGGCCGCCGGCCGGGTGCCCGATAAGCATCGCCGAGGCCCCGACCAGGTCGCGGGCGAGGTTCATCACGTGCTGGCCGTGCTCGTCGGCGAGCACCTTGCGGATGCTCGCCTCCGGCCCGGGTTGCTCGCCGCGGAGGCGGGCCGACACGGTTCGCAGCCGGATCAGGCGGAGGAGGATGTGTTCGATGTAGACCCCTGCAGCACGCTGACGCAGCACCGGATCCTCGAGGGGACCCCGCCGGCGGATGGCGTCGAGCAGTTCGAGGGCGGTCGGGCCCATCCCCCACAGCACCCCACCGCTCGACAACGAGATCCGTTCGTTGCCCAGCGTGACCTTGGCCAGCCGCCAACCGTCGCCTTCCTGGCCGACGAGTTGGCCGGCACCCAGGCGGACATCGGTGAAGAAGACCTCGTTGAAGGTGCGCCCGCCTGTCATCTCGACGATCGGGCGGACCTCGATGCCAGGCGTGTCCATCGGGCAGATGAAGTACGACACGCCCCGATGCTTGGACCGGTCGGGGTCGGTTCGGGCGATGAGGATGCCGAAGCGGGCGTGCTGGGCCCCCGACGTCCAGATCTTCTGGCCATTGACCACCCACTCGTCGCCGTCGCGTACGGCCCGCGTCCCCAGGTTGGCCAGATCTGACCCGGCCCCCGGCTCGGAGAACAGCTGGCACCAGAACTCGTCCCCCGACAGCAGCGGGGGCAGGTGACGTTCCTGCTGGGCGCGCGTGCCGCCGTGGAGCAGTGTCGGGCCGGCCCATCCGATCCCGATCGGGTTGTCGGGGCGACGCACCCCGGCCCGGGCCAGTTCCTCGTCGATGATCAGCTGATGGATCGGATCGGCCGCGAGCCCGTACGGGGCCGGCCAGTGAGGTGCGACGTAGCCCGCTTCGGCCAGCTGTCTGCCCGTCGGCGACGGATGCCCGGCGAGCCAAGCCCGCACGGCCAGCCGGCGCGGATCGTCGTCGGGCGGCATCTCGAAGTCCATCGCCCGCCGATGGTAGGCGGCTCCCACTCGCGCCGGACCGATGCGGTCACCCTCGGAGGGGTGATCATCGGGCGAGCATGTCACCGCCCATCGTGGGTCGTATCGTCGGACTGATGTCGACAGGTTGGAACTTCGCCGATCTCTGGGAGGCCGTGGCCGACCGGATCCCCGACACTCCGGCGCAATGGCACGGCGAGCGGATGTGGACATGGGCCGAGTTCGACCGGCGGGCCGACGGCGTCGCACGGGCGCTACTGGCCGCCGGCGCTCGCCGGCAGGACAAGGTGGTCCACTACCTCTACAGCTGCCCGGAGTACCTCGAGAGCATGTTCGGGTTCTTCAAGGCCGGGTTGGTGCCGGTGAACACCAACTACCGCTACACCACCGACGAGCTGGTCTACCTCTGGACCAACTCCGATGCGGTCGCCGTCGTCTTCCACGGCGCCTTCGCCGAGCACTGCGCCGCCGTCTTCGGACGCGTGCCGAACGTGCGCACCTGGTGGTGGGTCGATGACGGCACCGGGCCGTGCCCGGAGTGGGCGACGCCGTACGAGACGGCGGCGACCTCGACGGGTGACCGCGTCGTCGCGCCGTGGGGACGCAGCGGTGACGACCTGCTGCTGATGTACACCGGGGGCACCACCGGTCTCCCGAAGGGGGTGATGTGGCGCCAGGACGATCTGCTCGGCGTGCTCGACGCGGCCAACCGCAGGCGACTCCCACCCGAGCAGAACCTGTCGGTGATCGGCGAGCGGATGACCGGTCCCCGCCCCCGCAACCTGCCGGCCGCTCCCCTGATGCATGGCACGGGGCAGTTCAACGCGATGAGCAACCTGATGGTCGGCGGTTCGATCGTGACGATGACGGGCCGCTCGTTCGATCCCGTCGAACTGCTCGACACGATCGGTCGCTACGCCGTGAACTCGATGTCGATCGTCGGCGACGCCTTCGCCAAGCCGATCCTGCGCGCCCTCGACGCCGAACCGGGTCGCTGGGACATCTCGTCGCTGCGGGTTGTCGTCTCCAGCGGCGTGATGTGGTCGGCCGAGACGAAGGCAGGTCTGCTGCGCCACAACCCGCGGCTGATCCTGATCGACGCCCTCGGTTCGTCGGAGGCGGTCGGGATGGCCTCCAACACCACCTCGGCCGACGCGGCACTGGAGACGGCCAGGTTCGTGCTCTCCGACGACACCAAGGTGCTCACCGAGGACGGCCGCGAGGTCGTTGCCGGCAGTGGTCAGCTCGGACGGGTGGCGTTGCGCGGCCGAACGCCGATCGGCTACTACAAGGATGCGGCGAAGACCGCGGCGACCTTCGTCACGTATCACGGCGTGCGGTACTCGATACCCGGCGACTGGGCCGAGGTCGACGCCGATGGAACCGTCCGCCTGCTCGGACGCGGCAGCCAGTGCATCAACACCGGCGGCGAGAAGGTCTACCCCGAGGAGGTCGAGGAGGTGCTCAAGCTCCATCCATCCGTCGCCGATGCCGCGGTCGTCGGGCTGCCCGACGACCGTTTCGGTGAGGCGGTCACCGCGCTCGTCGAGCCGGTGCCGGGGGTCGAGCTGGACGAGGCGGCCCTGATCGCCCACGTCAAGGGCACCCTCGCCTCGTACAAGGCCCCCAAGCGGATCATCCCGATCACGACGGTCGCCCGCGCCGCCAACGGCAAGCTCGACTACAAGCAGCTGACCGCCTACGCCGCCGAGCGGGTGTCCCGCCGCTGACCCCGCAGGTCGCCGCCGGCCCGTCACAACGGTGCCGGTGAGCGCTGCGGCACCACGAGCGGGGCGGGGCGTGGAGCTATCGTCGACGGGATGTCGATTGTCGACCGCGCCCGCTTGGCACGCCTGCACACTGTCGAAGTCGAGCGCTTCGTCGAGACCCATCCCACCTCGGCGACGATGGCCGTCGAGGCCCGGCGGCACCTGCTGGGCGGCGTCCCGATGCCCTGGATGACCAGGCTGCCCGGGTCGTTCCCGATCTTCTTCGAGCGGGCCTCCGGTGCCCGGTTCACCGACGTCGACGGCCTCGAGTACGTCGACTTCTGCCTCGGCGACACCGGGGCGATGGCCGGCCACGCTCTGGGCCCGGTGGCCGACGCGCTCTCCGCCCAGGCCCGCCGGGGGATCACGACGATGATGCCGAACGCCGACGCCGCATGGGTCGCCGACGAGCTCCATCGCCGTTTCGGCCTGCCGTACTGGCAGATGGCGATGACGGCCACGGACGCCAACCGCTTCGTGCTGCGCTACGCCCGCCAGCTCTCCGGTCGGCCCAAGGTGCTCGTCTTCGACTGGTGCTACCACGGCAGCGTCGACGAGGCGCTCGTCGTGCTGACGCCCGACGGCCGGGTCGTCCCCCGTCACGGTTCGATCGGCCCGCCGGTCGACCCGGCGCTGACCACCAAGGTGGTCCAGTTCAACGACCTCCCCGCCCTCCAGGCGGCGCTCGCCGACGGCGACGTGGCCTGCGTGCTGGCCGAACCGGCACTGACCAACATCGGCATCGTGCTGCCCGAACCCGGATTCTGGGATGGCGTGCAGGCCGCCTGTCGTCGGACGGGCACCCTGCTCGTGATCGACGAGACCCACACCATCTGCGCGGGACCAGGAGGGTGCACACGAGAGTGGGGTCTCGACCCCGACTTCTTCGTCATCGGCAAGACGATCGGGGGTGGCATGCCTGCGGCGGCCTACGGGATGACCGCCGAGATCGCCCGGCGGATGTCGGTCGGTGCGCACGGCGAGGACATCGACGTGTCGGGCGTCGGCGGCACCCTCACCGGTAACGCCCTGGCCCTCGCCGCCGTTCGTGCCACGCTGTCGTCGTGCCTGCGCGAGCAGGACTTCGCCGGGATGATCCCGCTCGCCACCGCCTGGGCAGACGGCGTCCGAGCCGGATTCGAAGCGGCCGGGCTGCACTGGCACGTCCAGCAGTTGGGGGCCAGGGCCGAGTACTGGTTCTGCCCGCCGCCGTCCAACGGGGCCGCCGCGGCAGCGGCGGTCGACCACGGGCTCGACGCATTCATGCACCTCTGGGCGCTCAACCGGGGTGTGCTGCTCACGCCGTTCCACAACATGGCGCTGCTGTCGCCCCACCACGTCACCGCCGACGTCGAGCGCCACACCGCGGTCTTCGCCGACGCCTGCGCCGCGCTCGTCGGGTGACCGGCGACCAGCTGCCGGCGGCGTGGATCAGCGGCCGGCGGCGGCGAGTCGGGCGTGGGCGCGGCGCAGGCCGGCTTCGACCTCGGCGTCGTGCTCGTGGCGCATGGCCTCCTCGGCGGTCGCCCTGGCCCGCAGGGCACGCTCGACGTCGATCTGATCGGCAAGCTCGGCCATGTCGGAGAGGATCGACACACGGTTGTTCGACACCTCGACGAATCCACCGTGCACAGCGACGTCGAGGACGTTGCCCTCGGCCAGGTAGATCCTGCTGTGGCACTCGGTGATCGCGGCGAGGAAAGGGGCGTGCCCGGGCATGAAGGCGATGTCGCCCCCGCCGAGCGTGCGCGTGATCACCATCGTCGCCTCACCGGAGAAGAGCACCTTCTCGGGCGAGACCAGTTCGACCTGCATCGTGTTAGCCATGATCACATTCTCCGAAACTCGAGGAAGGGCGGCGGGTGAAGGTGGCCGACCGCGAACCGACTGCGCCGCAGGGGCACAGGGGAACGACCGAACCCGCCACCGCGACTAGCCGGCCGACTCTTGCAGGGCCTTGGCCTTGGCGAGCACCTGCTCGACGCCGCCGACGTTGAGGAAGGCCTGCTCGGGCACCGCGTCGAGGTCGCCGCGCAGGATCGCCTCGAAGCTCTCCACCGTCTCGGCGACCGGCACGGTCTCTCCGGACACGCCGGTGAACACCTCGGCCACGTAGAACGGCTGGGAGAGGAAGCGTTGGATCTTGCGGGCACGGTTGACCGTCAGGCGGTCCTCCTCGGACAGCTCGTCGAGGCCGAGGATGGCGATGATGTCCTGCAGTTCCTTGTAGCGCTGCAGGTTCTCCTGCACGCCGCGGGCGACCGAGTAGTGCCGTTCGCCGACCACGTCGGGCTGGAGGATCGTCGAGGTCGAGGCGAGCGGGTCCACGGCGGGGTAGATGCCGAGGGCGGCAACCTGGCGGGAGAGCTCGGTCGTCGCGTCGAGGTGGGTGAAGGTCGTGAACGGCGCCGGGTCGGTGTAGTCGTCGGCGGGCACGTACACGGCCTGCAGGGAGGTGATCGACCGGCCGCGGGTCGAGGTGATCCGCTCCTGCAACTGGCCCATCTCGTCGGCCAGGGTGGGCTGATAGCCCACCGCCGACGGCATGCGCCCCAGCAGGGTCGAGACCTCGGAGCCGGCCTGCACGAAACGGAAGATGTTGTCGACGAACAGCAGCACGTCCTGGTTCTGCACGTCGCGGAAGTACTCCGCCATCGTCAGGGCCGAGAGGGCGACCCGCAGGCGCACGCCCGGCGGCTCGTCCATCTGACCGAAGACCAGGGCGGCCTTCTCGAACACGCCCGACTCGGTCATCTCGATCATCAGGTCGGTGCCCTCGCGGGTCCGCTCGCCCACGCCGGCGAACACCGACACGCCGCCGTGGTTCTGGGCCACGCGGCGGATCATCTCGGTGATCAGCACCGTCTTGCCCACCCCGGCCCCGCCGAACAGTCCGATCTTGCCGCCGGCCACGTACGGGGTGAGCAGGTCGATGACCTTGATGCCCGTCTCGAACAGCCGCTTCGACGGCTCGAGCGCGTCGAAGTCGGGAGCCGGGCGGTGGATGTCCCAGCGCTCGATGTCGGCGAAGTCGGCGTTGTCACCGTCGAGCACGTCGCCCCATACGTTCCACACGTGCCCCAGCGTGCGGTCGCCCACCGGCACCCGGATGCCGTGGCCGGTGTTGCGCACCGCGGCACCACGGGTCAGGCCGTCGGTCGGTCGCATGCACACGGCGCGCACGCGGCTGTCACCGAGCTGCTGGGCCACTTCGGCCAACACCTCGACCTCCGTGCCACCGACGTTGATGGTCATCGCTACGGCGGTGTTCAGCTCGGGCAGGGCGCCACGAGGGAACTCCACATCGATCACCGGACCGGCGATCGCGACGACCCGGCCGTCCTTCAAGTTGTTCTCGGTCATGGTCATGACTGTGCTCCTGATGCTCAGATCGTCTCGCCGTACTTCATGGCATGGGCCCGCTTGGCCTGGCCGACCCAGTCCTCGCGTTCGATACGGCCCTTGAAATCCAACTGGTCGCCGATGCGCTCGATGTCCCCGGGGGTCCATCCGGCGATCTGACGGAACGTGGTGACACCGATGGCGGCCAGCTTGCGCACGATGACCGGGCCGATGCCGTCGATCTCACCCTCCAGATCATCTGGGGCCAGATCAACGGTCGCCCCAGCCGTCGGCGTCGGCCGTTCGATGACGGCCGTTGCCGCCGAAGCCGCCACGAACCCACGGGCAGGTGATGGTCCGGCGACCGGCGCCGCGGCCCGTGTCGTGGCGAACATCGCGTCATCGGCGGCGTCGTCGAGGCCGATGACACGCCCCCTGGCGCCCTTGCCGCTGCCGAGGGCTTCGGCACCGCTGACGATCTCCATGATCTCGGTGGTGATCGAGTCCTGACGGGCCCGGTTCATGATCCGGCTGAGGCTCTTGATCAGCTCCTCGGCGTTGTCGGTCGCCGACTTCATCGCCCGCTGGCGAAAAGCGTGCTCCGAGGCGGCGGCGTTGAGCAGCGCGGCGTAGATCCGGGCCTCGACGTAGCGTGGCAGGAGCGTGTCGAGGATCGTCGACGCATCGGGCTCCATCTCGTACGACGGGCTGGCGCCTTCGGTGCCCGACGGACGGCCGTCGCCACCGCCGACCAACTCGCGGCCGAGCGGGACGAGGGGTCGCAGGACCACCTCCTGGGTCCCGGCCGAGACGAAGCGGGTGTAGACCAGCTCGACCGAGTCCAGTTCGCCGGTGTCGTACGCGGCGATCACGTAGCGGCCGATCTCGCGGGCCGCAGCGTAGGGCGGCGTGTCGCTGAACCCGGCGTATGAGGCGAGGATCTTGTACCCACGGAAACGGAAGTACGACTCGGACTTCCGGCCGACCGTGATGATCGCGTAGTCCTTGCCGGCGAGGACATCGGCCTTGATCTCCCCTTCGGCCGCCCGCACGACGCCGGAGTTGTAGCCACCGCACAGACCGCGATCGGCGTTGATCACGACGTAGCCCTTGGTCTTCGGCTCGGCGCGGCCGGTCAGCAGCGGGCTCCGGACATCACCGCCCGCCGCGGCGAGGTCCTTCACCACGTCGGTGATCTGCTCGGAGTACGGCACGGCCGCCGCGACGCGCTGCTGGGCCTTGACGATCCGGGACGCGGCGATGAGCTCCATCGCGCGGGTGATCTTCTTCGTCGCCTGGACGCTGCGGATGCGTCCGCGAAGGATCCGTTCCTGACCTCCGGCCATGACTCAGATCACTCCGTCGCCAGGGTCTTGTGGCTGGCGGCCTCGCCGAGCTCGTCGGCGTCGGTCGCGGTCGGGTCGGCGTGGGCTCCGCCGGCGGCCCCGGAGCGGAACTGTGCCTTGAAGGCAGCCACGACGTCGGGGAGCTCGTCCGGAAGGCCCTTCTTGCGGGTCGCCAGGTCGTCGAGCATGCCCGAATGGCGGCTCGACACGTAGTCGAGCAGCTCCGACTCGAAGCGCTTGACGTCGCTCACGGCCACATCGTCGAGATATCCGCGCACGCCGGCGAAGATCGAGACCACCTGGTTGGCGACCGACATCGGGCTGTTCAGCGGCTGTTTGAGCAGCTCCACGAGGCGATAGCCACGCTCGAGCTGGGCCTTGGAGATGGCATCGAGCTCGGAACCGAAGGTGGCGAAAGCCTCGAGCTCACGGAACTGGGCGAGGTCGAGCTTCAACGTGCCGGCGACGGCCTTCATCGAACCGATCTGCGCCGCCCCGCCGACGCGTGACACCGAGATGCCCACGTCGACGGCAGGTCGCACGCCCGACTTGAACAGGTTGTCCTGCAGGTACACCTGGCCGTCGGTGATCGAGATCACATTGGTCGGGATGTACGCCGACACGTCGCCGGCCTTGGTCTCGATCACCGGGAGGGCGGTCAGCGAACCGGCGCCCTTCTCGTCGGAGAGCTTGGCAGCCCGCTCGAGCAGGCGGCTGTGCAGGTAGAACACGTCACCCGGGTACGCCTCGCGGCCCGGCGGGCGACGCAGGAGGAGCGACATCTGACGGTAGGCCTCGGCCTGCTTGGAGAGGTCGTCGTACACGATCAGCGCGTGATCGCCGCTCTCCATCCAGTGCTGGCCCATCGCACAACCGGCGTACGGCGCCAGGTACTTGAACGGGGCCGGATCGGACGCCGGGGCCGTGACGACGACGGTGTACTCGAGCGCACCGGCTTGGCGGAGGGTCTCCACCGTCTGGGCGACGGTCGAGCCCTTCTGGCCGATCGCCACGTAGATGCACTTCACGCCCTGACCCTTCTGGTTCAGGATCGTGTCGACGGCGACCGTGGTCTTGCCGGTCTTGCGGTCGCCGATGATCAGCTCCCGCTGGCCACGTCCGATCGGGGTCATCGCGTCGATCGACTTGATGCCCGTCTGCAACGGCTCGTGCACGGGCTTGCGACCCATGATGCCCGGAGCCTGGATCTCGACTCGGCGGCTCTGCGTGCCGACCAGCGGGCCACGACCGTCGACCGGGGTGCCGAGCGCATTGACCACACGCCCGAGCACGCCGTCGCCGACGGGCACGGAGAGGATCTGACCGGTGGCCTTGACCGGTTGGCCTTCCTCGACGTGGTCGGCGTCGCCGAGCACGACGCAGCCGATCGATTCCTCGTCGAGGTTGAGTGCCAGGCCGATGGTCCCGTCGGCGAACTCGAGGAGCTCGTTGACGGCGCAGTCCGGCAGTCCCGACACGCGGGCGATTCCATCACCGACCTCGGCGACCCGGCCGACCGTCCGGGCCTGGAGATCTGCGTCTCCCAGGCCTTCGAGGTTCTTCTTCAGTACTGCCGCGATGTCCGCGGCCGAGAGCGTGAGCTCAGCCATGTCGTCTCCGAGTTCCTTACAGCCGGGCCTTGAGTTGATCCAAACGTGTGCGGACGCTGCCGTCGATGACGGTGTCCCCCACGGTCGCCACGACGCCCCCGAGCACGGCAGGGTCGACGATGACTTTGAGATTGACCTGCTTGCCGGTGGCGTTGGCCAGGGCGGCAGCGAGTCGTGTCTGCTGGTCGGCGGTCAATACCACCGCCGTGCGGACTTCGGCGACCTCCAGCTTCTTGGCGCTGGAAGCCCGCTGGACCAGCCGATCGATGATCGCCGGCAGGTCACGCCCCCGGCCGGAGCCGACGACGAGCGAGATGAGCTGGGTCGTGGTCGGGGTCGCCTTGCCGCCGAGCAGGTCCTCGACGATCGCCTGGCGCCGGGAGGCCGGCACCTGCTCGTCGGTGAGGGCGTTGCGCAGGGGGTCGGAACCCTCGAGGCTGCGGGCGAATCGGAACAGCTCGTCCTCGACCTCGTCGAGAGTGCCCTCGGCGCGGGCGATCTCGAACAACGCCCGGGCGTAGCCGTCGATGCGGTCGGCGGTCATTTCGAGGCACCAACTTTCGCGATGAACGACTCGATCAGGTCGTGGTGCGTGGCCGAGTCGAGTTGGGTGCCGACCAGCCGGTCGGCGGCGCCGGCCGACAGGCGGGCGATCTCGGCGCGCAGCTCGTCGCCCGATCGGGTGCCCATCTGGGCCAGGTCGTCGACCGCTTTGGCCTCGGTGTCGAGCACCTCGGCCTCGAGGCGGGCCCGGCCCTCGACCAGCATCTTGTCAGCCTGCGCGTCGGCGTCGGCGAGCAGGCGGGCCCGCTCACCTTCGATGTCGCCCTTGGCCCGGCGGATGTCGGCAGCCTCGGTGGCGGCCTGTGCGGTCGCCTCGGCCGCGCCGTCGAGCTCCTTCTGGATCCGCGCCGTGCGGGCCTGCATGCCCTTCTTGACGATCGGTCCGGCCTTCCAGAAGAGCAGAGCGAACACGAGCAGCGAGGCGAGCCCACCGAAGTAGATCTCGTAGCCCTCGGGCCAGATCCACGAATGGGTCTGGGTGACATCCTCGTGGCCCTCCTCGGCGGCGAGGAGCAGCGCGTACAGGCTCATCGGGACACCCCCGCTCTCATCAGCTCGGAAACGACGTCGCTCACGGCAGCGGCCGCGGGCCGCCTGCCGATGGCGAGTTCGACGGTCCGGGCGGCGACATCCCCGACGGCGGCCTCGACCGTGTCCATCGCTGCTGCCCGGGCCGCCTCGGCCTCGGCGACCGCCGCAGAGCGACGCTCGGCGATACGGCCGTTGACCTCGGCGAGACGGGCGGTCCGCTCGGATTCCAGCGTGCGACGGGCGGCGTCGACCTTGGCGGCGGCCTCGGCCCTGACCGCGGCGAGCGCGGCCTGGTACTCGTCGACCTCGGCGAGGGCGGCGGCGCGGGTGGCGTCGGCGGCCTCGTGGTCGGCGCGGATCTTGCCGTAGCGGGCCTGCATGCCGCGCTTCACCTTCGGGAAGAGCACGAACCGCATGAGGAGGGCGAACACGACGAACGAGCCCGCGCCCCAGGCGAGTTCCTTCCCCTCGGGTGCGATCGGCTTGGGGCCCTCGTCGGCCGTCTCCGCCGTGGCGGTTGCCACGAGGTGCGAGACGCGCACTTCGAGCCCGCCCGCACCCAGGTGGGTGACGGTAAGGGTCTGCACGAGCGCTCCTTACAGACCGAGGAGAATGAAGACCACGAACCCGATCAGGGCGAGCGCCTCGGTGAAGGCGATGCCCAGGAACATCGTGGTACGGACCATGCCGGCGGCTTCGGGTTGACGGGCCATCGCCTCGATCGCCTTACCGACGACGTAGCCGATGCCGACACCCGGACCGATCGCGGCAAGCCCGTAGGCGAAGCCTGCACCGATCGCGGCATTGGCCTTCTTGGTCTCTGTAGCGTCGAGTTGAGCGACGAGATGCGCAAACGCTTCCATTGCTGGGGATTCTCCTGTGGGGTTTGTGAGTGGGAGAGCGGAGTCTGGGGCTCAGTGCTCGGGGTGAGCGGCGGAGCCGATGAACACGGCGGTGAGGATGGTGAAGATGTAGGCCTGCAGGAAGCCGATGAGCACCTCGAAGGCGGTGATGAAGACCAGCATGAAGAACGGCAGGATCGTCATCGGCTTGAGCAGCAACTGCTTGGTCTCGGCGAACAGCAGGGCGTTCGACAACAGGGCGAAGGTCACGAGGAGCATGTGTCCGGCCAGCATGTTGGCGAAGAGTCGGACGGCCAGCGAGAAGGGCCGGAGCACGATGTTGGAGAGCAGTTCGATGACGCCGACGAGCGGCCGCATGGCGACGGGCACACCGTGGGGCCAGGCCATCCCGGTGATGTACTTGATCCCGTTGTGCTTGAAGCCGACGACGTTGTAGATCACCCACACCAGCAGGGCGAGGAACATCGGGATCGCCATCCGCGCCGTGGCCGGCATCTGGAAGATGGGGATGATGCCCGGCAGGTTGCACAGGTAGATGAACACGAACAACGAGAGCAGGAAGGGGGTCCAACCGAGACCCGAGGCGCCCATCGTCTGCATCACGATCTGATCCTCGATGAACTCGACCCCGGTCTCGGCCAGGTTCCGCACGCCCGTCGGGGCGATCATCGGGTCCTTGCGGCCGGCGAGGAGGAAGATGAGGGTGCCGATCAGCGCTGCCAGGCAGGCGATGATGGCGACCTTGTTGAACGACGAGAACAGATCGCGCCAACGGATGATCTCGTTGATCGGCGGGAACTCGAGGGCGAACATGACCGGGTTACCTCAGTTCGGGCTCGTGTGGGGGCGTGGGAGCGTGCCTGGCTTCAGGCCAGGGTAGGCCAGGGACATCGAAACGTGGCGGAGCTCCCAGATGAGGAGTCCGAGGTGCGTCACTATGATGCTCGTTCCGAGTGCCGGGAGCGAAATCCACGACGCATGGCGGACGGGGAAGACGGCGGCGAAGATGATCCCGAGGCGAAGCAGGTAGCCGAACATCACCGCGCCCATCAGCACCGGCAACGAGATCTTGGCCGCCCAGCTCATCGTCGCCGCGGCGAACCCGAAGTTGAACAGCACGAGGGCGATGGCATACAGCGACGAGACGGCGCCATGCCAGCCCCAGATCGCCGCGCACAGCCCGACGAGCACCGGCGAGGCGATGATCCCGCGGCGGATCATGTCGCGCGAGACCTCGGTCTCGGGCGCCCCACCCTCGAGCCGGTCGGTGGCGAACGAACTGGTCATCGGCCGATGTCTTACTGGTCATGCGTGGTCGATGCCGTGCTCGGAGCGTTGAGACGTGCGATGCGGGCCTCGTCGTGCTGGCGCATCTCGGCATCGTACGCGTACCAGTAACGGGCGAACTGGCCGATGATCCCGAGCACCGTGAAGGCGAGCGCCATCCACGGCTTGGTGCCCAGCCACCGATCGAGCAGCCAACCGGCGAGGAAGAAGAAGATGATCACCCCGGCGTGCTCCGCGCCATGACCGAGCGCGGTCGATACCGGCCTCTCGGCCGACGTGTCGGCGATTCGCGGAGCCGGATTGAGCTTCAAGCCATGTGCCTGTCGGGTCGGGCCTCCCCGACGCCGAAACGCGGTGCGGAGAGCTTGTGAATGAAATCTCAATCTATGCGCTCCCGAACCGGGATGACAAATCCCGTCGGCGCCGGGGGTCCGGTCGCCGCCGTCGGAGCCATCCCGGATCAGTCGGGCAGACCCCGGCGCAGCGAGCGGAGCGACAGTCGCGCCCGCCACCACCGCCAGCGACTGGTGGCGGCCTGGGCCTGGGCCTCGAAGGCGTCGTGGCGCTCCCAAGCCTCCTCGCCGAGTTCGTCGTCGGGCTCCACGCCGTCGTAGACGGCCTGTGTGGCGATCTCGGCGAGGTCCTCCAGCGCCTCGGGGTGCCGGCGGAGCACCGCCGCGCCGACCGCCACGAGCTCGCGGTCGGTCTTCGTCATCGGCGCCCGACCCCCCAGATCGATGAGCGTGTCGACGCTGCTCCGGAAGGCCCCGGTGGCCCGGTGCTCTGGATCCGGGGAACCCGCGCGCCGCCGACGTCGGCCGGACTTCAGGCGCAGGATCAGCAGCACGTAGGCGAGAACGGCAAGGATCAGGAACGACGACCCGGCGACGACCTTCTTCACCTCGTTGGGGATCGTCCCTTCGGCTCCGGAGGCCACGCTGATGGGCGGCTGTTCGACCGCCGACGTGGGCGGTGCCGCCGCCGTCGTCGGAGGCGTGCGTCCCTCCTCGATCGGGGCCTGGTTGACCGGCTGGTCGCCTTCGCCGGCGGTGTCGGGTTTCTCATCGGGCACGACGTCGATCGGCACCCATCCGGCGTCGACGAACTCGATCTCGGGCCAGGCGGTTGCGTTGCTCGACAGGGCCACGGTGGCCCCGCCGTCGGCCGACGGCTCGGTCCCGAATCCCACGGCGACCCTGACGGGCAGGCCGACCGCGGCGGCCAGCAGCGCATAGCCGGCGACGAACTGCTCGGCCCGTCCCCGCTTGGTCGACTGGAGGAAGATCGACAGCAGGCCGATGGAGTGCCCGGCCGGCGCCTTGGAGTCGAGCCGATAGGTCGAGCGGAGGAAGTCGCGCAGCGCGTACGCCCGCTCGATGTCGGTCTCGTTGTTGGCCACGATGCCCCTGGCCAGATCGACCAGTTCGTCGGGAAGGGCGAACCCGTCGACGAACGGCGAGAGACCGGGCCGGACGAACCGGCCCTTCAGCCGGGCCAGGTCCTCCGTCGATCGCTGGATCGACAACCCGTAGGTGTCCTGGGGCGAGGGCACCTCGTTGACCAGGAATCCTCCGAGACCCGGGTCGACCTTCACCCGGCGGTTGATCGTCAGCGTGCGCGCCCGGTCGGGAACCGGCAGCCAGCGCACGTCGAGATCACCCCAGGTCACCTCGACGGTCTCGGGGTCCTGGCCGTCGGCCACCGGCTCCTGGATGAGGGTGCCGGCGAGCCCGTAGTTGCTCGGAGGCATCCAGCTGCTGCCGTCGAAGCGGGTCAGTCCGGCGATCCGCCAGCGAGGGACGGTCAAGGCGGTGGTCCGGAACATCTCCCGCGCCGGGGCGAGGTCGCGCCACACGTCGACGCGGGCCAGCGGGCTGATCTCCTCCTCGTTCCGCTGGCTGTCACGGATGCCCTGGCGGGGATCGAACCGTCCGGCGTTCGACAGCGTGCCCGACAGCATCGCCGGAACGATCCCGACGCTGACCGCGGTGACCCCGAGGATCGCCATCGTCAGCACCGAACGACGCTCGGCCTGCTCGGCCGAACCCTTGGCATGATGCGGCAGGTCGCTGCGCGTCAGCGATGCCAAGCGCAGGATCGCCAGGCAGCCGAGGCTGAACACGACCAGGAATCGGGGCGAGGGCATCCCGGCCTGCGAGGCGGCCAGCGCGACGAGGGCGAGGAGGACCCCCGGCGGCATGAGGATCCCGGCGGCGAACTTGCCGCTCACCGCCAACTCGACGGCGACGATCGCTGCGAGGACCACGGCGGACGCGAACAGGGCCACGGCAGGGGCGTAGGCCGGCACCGGCCAGCGGGTGCCGAAGACCGCCGAGGCGCCACGCACGAGCCCCCGGTACAGATCGCCCGGGAGCGTGCCATGGTTGCGGGAGATGATGAAGGCGACCAGCCCGACGCCGACGATCGCCTGGATGGCGATCCTCAGGGGCCAACGGAAACGGGCCAATGCCACGCCGATACCCAACGGCACCAACGGGCAGAGGACGAGCGGCAGCGGCTGGTAGCTCGGCTCGAACACCCGGTCCGTGAGCGTGGCCACGAGGCAGACGAGCACGGCTCCGATCCCGGCCAGGACGGACAGCCGGGCCTCCTTGGTGAACACCGTCGGCATCATCACGATGCCACCGACTTTCGCCCGGAGTTCTTCCACTTGGTCACGAAATCCTCGGCCGAGGTGACATCGAGCGTGCGGGCGATGGTCCGCGACAGCCGCCCGGGCGTGTCGGTGACACGGACCAGGGTGAGCCGTCCCTTCACCCAGGGGTTGGCCGAATAGGCTCGGATGAGCGGCGAGGAGGGCCCGGCCACCAGGAAGACCTGATCGGCGAGCGGGCCGATCGGGCGGATCTGGCCGGCACCCATCGTCAGCGCAGCCGGGGTTCGGCGAACCCTGGTGAACAGCTCGAGTGCGGCCAGCCGCTGCTCGACGGGATCGAGCGCACCCGGCGCCCGGGTGTCGCGTGTGCGGGCGACGCACAGGATCGAGTTCTCGATCGCGTTGACCGTGATGCTCGCCGCGATCTCGACGGCCTCCTCGAACAGCTGCGGGGAGATCGAACCCTCGAACGTCTCGAGCACGACCATCCGCATCGCCCGGCGGAGCTCGTAGTGGTCCTTGACGACCAGTTGCCCGGTCCGGGCGGTGCTCACCCAGTGGATCAGGCGGGGATCGTCGCCGGGCACGTACTCGCGCAGGGCGCGGAAGTCGGCCAGTGGGTCGTCGGAGATGCGCGGGCGCATGTTGCTGCGTTGCCGCTCCCGGGCGCCGTCGGTGCTGATGTTCAACGGGTGGATCACCGGGTGGACGTAGATCTGGTCGATGACGTTGTGGATGGTGCTGCGCACGGCGACGCCGAAGGGATCCATCCGCTCTTCGATCACCGGGCCGACCTGGTGCACCCCGCGCTGCACGGCCTGGATCTGGTAGCGGACCTCGACCGACGTGCGCGCCGTGATCTGGGGCAGCTCGATCGGCACGTGGACGCCGGCGAGCTGGTCGATGATCCGCAGCGGGGGCACGACGCCGTCCGCCGACGCACGCAGGGCGATCTCGGCGACCGTGCCCCGCGTGACGAACTTGGGCACCTCGAACCGGCTCAGCTCGATGGCGGAGCTGATCGCCGGCATGATCACGGCGACGGCGAGCAGGATCGCGCCGGCGACGGCCAGCAGGATGAACTCGCGATACCGGGTGACCAGCCCGAACGCCAGGGTGGCCACGCAACCGACGAGCAGCGCGCTACCGGTGCGCGTCAGCCGGGACTTGTGGCTCACGACCCTGTGCGGCTGCGTGGGACCTCGACGGATTCCACGATCTGATCGAGCACCATGGTCTCGGTGATGCCGTCGAGCTCGGCCTCGGGCGTGATCGCGATGCGGTGGGCCAGAACGGGGTGGATCAGGTCCTTGATGTCGTCGGGGGTCACGTAGTTGCGCCCGTCGCCGAGCGCGTAGGCGCGGGCGACGGCGAGCAGGGTGAGCGTGCCGCGCGTCGACACCCCGAGCCGCAGATCGCTGCTGGTACGGCTGCGCTCGACGATGTCGGCGATGTACTCCTTCAGGGGGACGGCGATGTTGACCTGGCGGACGCGATGGATCAGGGCCCCGACCGTGGTGGCGTCCATCACCGCCCGCAGCTCGGTGACGGGGTCGATCCCCTCGCCGCGGCTCATCACCTCGAGCTCGGTCTCACGGTCGGCGTAGCCGAGACTGATCTTCATCGCGAAGCGGTCGAGTTGCACCTCGGGCAACGGATACGTGCCATGGAAGTCCATCGGGTTCTGCGTGGCGACGACCATGAACGGCCGCGGCACGGGCCGAGAGATCCCGTCGGAGGTGATCTGACGCTCCTCCATCACTTCCAGCAGTGCAGCCTGGGTCTTGGGCGATGCCCGGTTGATCTCGTCGGCGACGAGCAGGTTGCAGAACGCCGGGCCCTCACGGAAACTGAACTTGCCGTCGACGGGGTTGAACACCGACACGCCGGTGATGTCGGATGGGAGCAGGTCGGGGGTGAACTGCACACGGCGCACCTTGCCGTCGATCGAGGCGGCGATCGCCTTGGCCAGCGATGTCTTGCCGGTTCCCGGACGATCCTCGATGAGCAGGTGACCCTCGGCGAGCATGCACGACACGGCCAGCCGGACCGCCTCGGGCTTGCCGCGCAGCGCCTTCTCGACGTTGCGCGTCAGTCGGCGGACACCGGCCGTCGCCGTCTGGCGGGCCTGGCCCCGCTCCCCCGACTCGGGCCGCGGATCGTCGATCTCGCCGATCGGGTCGGCGACGGCCGCCACCGATCCGCGCCCGCGGTCGCGGTCGCCTCGAACGGGCTTGGGGGCAGTGTCGTTGCTCATCAGTTCACCGTGACTCTCAGAGTGCCATGTGCGGTCGCGCCGTAGGTGTCGGTCACCGTATAACCGACGTCGAACGTGCCGGGCGCGCCCGTGATCGAATGCACGGTAATTGAACCACCGTTCGTGCTGACCACCTCACCGTCCCCGCTCGGTGTGCCGAACGTGACGTCCAAGCGGTCGCCGTCGGCGTCGAAGGGGTTGGCCTCGGCGAACACGTCGAATGTGACCGGGTCGGTGAAGGTCACCGACCGCTCGACGAGCCCGACGACCGTCGGTGGCGTGTTGGCCGTCACCGTGATCGTCAACGTGGCGGAGACCTCGAAGAAGCCGTCGCTGATCGCGTAGCCGACCGTCAGGGTGCCGAAGAACCCGAAGTCGGGCGTCACCTGGATGTCGCCCCCGTTGGTCACGGACGTGATCGTGCCGCCGGGGCCGATCGACGGTGCGCCGGGGCCGGCGGTGACCAGGCTCAGGTTGTCGCCGTCGGGGTCGCTGGCGCTGCCGAAGATGACGTTGGTGGTGACCGGGCTGCCCTCGCGGGTGCCGTTGGAGGTGTTGCCGGCGGTCGGTGGGCGGTTGACGGTGAGGGTCCACTGGCCGACGCCGGAGTCGACGCCGTCGGTGACGCGGTAGGTGATCGTGATCGGCCCGCCGGCGAGCGGGTCGGCGGTGAAGGTGATCCGCCCGCCGCTGACCGACACCGAACCGGCGCCGACCGGGCTGACCGTCGGCCCGGGAGACGCCACGACCGACAGCGCGTCGCCGTTGGCGTCGGTGTCGTTGCTCGTCACGTCGACGGTGATCGACGACCCAGGCTGCAGGGTCCCGCTGCTCTGGTCGTCGACGGCGACCGGCGGGTCGTTGCCGATCGTCACGGTGACCGAGGCCGAGTCGCGTAGACCACCCTCGTCGGCGATCGTGTAGACGAACGACCCGGTGGCCGTGGACCCGGGGGTGGGCTTGAAGTGCACCTGGCCGTTCCTGATCGAGGCGACCCCGCCCGAGGCCGATCCGACTTCGACGATCGTCAGCACGTCGCCCGACTCGCCGGCCGAGTCGTTGGCGAGCACGTCGACATCGACGGACTGGTTGCGCTGTGTGTTCGCCGAGTCGGGCTTCGCCGTCGGTGGTTGGTTGACGAGCACGGTGACCGTACCGGTCGCCACCTGATCGCACTCGTTCGTCACCGTGTACTCGTAGGTGACGGTGCCGTTGAACAGATCGGGAGGCGAATAGCGCACCTTGGCCGTCGACTCGTCGAGCACGACGACCGAGTTCGGTTGCCCGGGCACGTCGAACACGGCGAGCCTGCCGGGGGCGGGGTTGCCGCCGAAGAGCCGGGTGCTGACGTTCTTCTGATACCGGGTCGTCGTGTTGATGTCGGACACCGTCGGCGTCGGTGGACAGGGGTTGACGGTGAGGGTCACCGTGCCGACTGCGAAGCCGCCCTCCCCGTCGCCGATCGTGTAGGTGAACGAGGTCTCGCCGGTGAAGCCGCGATCGGGGGTGAAGACGACGGCCGAGTTGGTGAAGTCGACGATGCCCGCCGAGGCCGGCGACGGCTGCGAGACGCCGGTGACCTCGACCGGGCCGCCGTCGGGGTCGTAGTCGTTGTTGAGGACGTCGATCGATTTCGACCCCTTGGGCAGCATCGACGACGGGCGGTCGTCCTGGGCCACCGGGTCTCGATTCGGCTTCGGCTGGACGACGACGACGATCGTCCCGCCTGCCGTCTTGCCCTCGGCATCGACGATCGTGTAGCCGATCGAGTAGGTGCCTACCGTGGTCGAGGTGACCTTCAGCGTGTCGGCACCGGGGGTCACCCGGGTGACGAGCAGCCCGTCCGTCGGGGTGAAGCCCTGCAGGGAGATCACGGTCCCGTCGGGGTCGCCGTCGTTGGCCAGCGGGTTGAGCTGAGCGGTGTCACCGACGATCAGGTTGATGAGGTCGTCGTTGGCGATCGGGGGAACCGTCGCCGGCGGCACCACCTGGACGGCCACGGTGGCCGTCTGGACGGGGTTCCGACCGTCCGTCACGGTGTAGGTGAACGAGGCGATGCCGGTGAAGCCGAGGGGCGGGGTGTAGCGGATCAGGCGCCCGACGATCACCGCCGTGCCGGCACTCGGCGTGCCGACGTCGACGATCGACAACGGATCGCCGTCCTTGTCCTGGTCGTTCGCCAGCACGTCGATGAGTACGGGCTGATCCCGCGGGGTGCGGTCGGAATCGTTTTCGGCGACGGGCTGGGTGTTCTCGATCGGCCTGGCCACCACGGTCACCGTGTCCACCGCGCAGGAGGTCTGGCCGTTGACGTCCTTGATGCAGTAGCGGAAGTTGTAGCTGGTGAGCTCTGTGGACAGGGGGGTGAACTCGATCACCGAGTTCGGGCCGACGACCAACGTCGCCGACGGCGGGCCCGAGGGCGGGCCGTCGAGGCCGAAGTCGAGGCCGTCGGGATGGGAGTCGTTGGCCAGCACGTCGAGCCGTGCCGTCTCACCGGGGTAGATCTCCTTGGTCTCGGGGAGGGCGATCGGCGGGGCGCCGCTCGGCTTGTTGATCACCACGCGGACCGTCGCCGTGTCCTTCGCGCCGGCCGGGTCGCTGACGGTGTAGGTGAACGAGATCGTGGCGTTGGACGGAACCGTCGAGTTCGGATCGAACCTCAACCTGCGGTCGCTGACCTGGGTGACCCGACCACCCGACGACGGTTGTGAGAAACCGACCAGCGTGAGCGGATCGTTGTCCTGGTCGTAGTCGTTGGCCAGCGGATCGACGGTCACCGCCAGCCCGGAGCTGGTCACCGTGTCGTCACGACCGATCGGCGCCCGGTTCACGGTCTCGGCCTCGACGATCACGGTGACGGTCGCCGACGCCTTGGCTCCGGCCGAGTCGATGATGCTGTACGTGAACGTCTTCGGGCCGGCGGTGCCGGCCGGGGCCTTGATCTCGACCCGGCCGTCGGCGAGCAGGGTGAGACTCAGCCCCGTGTCGTCGGGGAGCGGCATCATCGACGGGACGTCGCCGTCGGGGTCGGAGTCGTTCTCGAGCAGCGACACCACCCGGCTCCCGCCGGCCACGACGCTGTAGCGGTCGTCCTTGGCGACCGGCGGGCGGTTCCTGCCGGTACTCGGGGTCACCTTCACCCGCACCGTGGCCTGCGACCGGCCGCCATGGCCGTCGACGACGAAGTAGGTGAACGAATCGGTGCCGGTGAACGACGGCTCGGGGGTGTAGACGAGCTTCGACCCGAGGGGTGTGACCGTGCCGTGCGCCGGCTGGGCGAGTCCCTCGTCGAAGACCAGTTCGTCGCCCTCGTGGTCCACGTCGTTGAGCAGCACCGGCATCTCGATGGCGACGCCCTCGGGCGTCTCGAACTCGTCGTCCTTCGCCTGCGGGTCGGTGTTCTCCTCCTCGGACAGGATCCGGATCGTCACCCGGGCGATGTCGGTGAGCTGGCCCGGATCGGTCGCCGTGTAGGTGAAGGTCACCGTGCCCGCCGTGTCGCCGGGGGTGAACAGCAGCAGGGCGCCACCGAGGTTGGCGATCTCTCCGCTGCCCGGTGGGCTGGGTGGGGAGTTGTCGACCACGGCGAGGGTGTCGCCGTCGGGGTCGATGTCGTTGGCCAGGACGTTCATCTCGAGTTGGCGGCCGACCCGGGTGGTGAAGATGTCGTCGTGGGCGGTGGGCGGGTCGTTGCGGCCGTTGTTGTCGACCTTCGGCTGCTGATCGCCCTGACCGCCGAGCTCGGCGATGGCCCCGGCCAGCTCGTCGGTGGCGACCACCCCGATCCCGTCGGACTGGCCGTCGGCGGCGATGATCACCGTCTCCTTCGAGTACTTCTCGAGGCCGATGACCGAACTGCGGTCGACCGAGAAGGCGAAGCCACCACCCGGATCGTCGACGAGCAGGTGGCCGATCGCCTCGAAGCCGACCAGGGGTCGCCCGGACGGGTCGGGGCGACTGGTCGTCGCGCTGGAGTTGCCGCGCCACGAGGCCGTGACCAGGCGATCGCTGTCGCGCCAGGCGACGACGAGGTTGTCGGACGAGCTGAACAGCTGGGCCGTTTCGGGATGATCGACGACCATCGGCATCGAGCGCACCACGCCGCCGACATCGATGCAGCGGACCTCGCCGTTCCCGACGACGGTGACGCAGTCGGCGGCCCGTCCGGGGCTCTGCAACACCGCCGTCGCCGCCCCGTCGATCTCGATCGACTCGGATCGGCGTGGCCAGCGGAGCTTGCCGGCGGTGCGGTCGAGGACGACGGGATCGTCGCCGAGCCTGCTGAGCACGACCTCGGCGCCCGGCTTGGCGAGCGCCGCCCGGTAGACGTTCCCGCCGTCGAACGTGACGATGTCGCCTTCGACCTTGTCGAACAGCCACAGGCGCCCGTCGTCGGCACCGACCCAGTCGCTGAAACCGCCGTCGATCTCGACCGGTTCGCCGATCACCCCGTCGGCATCGATCTTCTGGACGGTGGCGTCCTCGGCGTCGACGAGGTAGGCGCTGTCGCCGGCGCCGGCGAGGACCGCCCGGTCGTCGGGCGGCTGCGGCCCGGGGAAGCGGCGTTCGAGCTTGCCGCTGCCGGCGTCCACCTCGGTCACCTGGCCCGTCGCCCGGTCGTGGACGTAGACCCGGGCTCCGACGTTGATCACGTCGTACTCCGTCGGATCGCCGATGTCGACGCCGAAACTGGGGCGCGTGCCGCCGATCGCGCCGACGAACACCCGGCCCAGGCGCCCCCCGGCCAGCCAGGTCGAGCTCGACTCGGCGTGCAGGTCGGTGGTGTCGCTCTTGGCGACGGCGAGCATGCCGCCGATCACGCCGGTGACGGCGAGCAGGGCCACCGAGGCGTTGAGCATGAGGCGGCCGTCGACGATTCCCTGTACCCGCGACGCCATCGCCGCCGATCGTTTCGACATGCCCACCTCCGGTGCCACGAGCTGACCTCCGCCAGGCCATAACGAGCTCATTCTACGGCACAGCCGCCTTTCGCGTCACCGCGCCCGGTGGTTCCGGGTGGTCGTGCGACCGGTCAATCGGGGGTGTCGCGTGCCCGACGCCACTGAGGGTGAAGCACGGTGTACAACGCCAGACCGAGGGCGACGATGGCGAACGGTGCGACGGCAGCCCCCGTCCCGCTGTAGACGGGATAGAGGACGAACCCGGAGAGGAGCGCCGTCCACAGCCAGAGGATCAGCACGCTGCGTCGCTGACCGTGTCCGAGATCCATCAACCGGTGGTGGAGGTGACCCTTGTCGGCGGTGGCCAGCCCCTGGCGGCGCGTCGCCCGGCGCAGGACGGCGAACACCAGGTCGAGGATCGGCACCCCGAGGATGAACAGCGGGATGAACAGCGGGGCGAGGAAGAAGTAGGTCTGTCCGGCGAAGCCGTCACCGGCTGCCGGATTGGCCCGGCCGCCGACGACGCTCGTCGAGGTCGCCATCAGGGCACCGAGGAAGAGCGCTCCACCGTCGCCCATGAAGATCCGTGCCGGGTTGAAGTTGTGCGGCAGGAACCCGACGCACACCCCGACGGCGATCACCGAGATCAGTGGGCCGATGTTCGGCTCGACGAGCAGGTTGAGGTCGCTCAGGTGCGTGCCGTAGAGGAAGAACGAGCCTGCGGCGATGGCCACGATGCCCGCGGCGAGACCGTCGAGCCCGTCGATCAGGTTGACGGCCTGGGTCATCCCGATCAGCCAGAGCACGGTGACCAGCGGGCTCCAGTCGTCGAGTTGGAAGAAGTCGAGGAACGGCACCCGGAAGTTGAACATCGTCACGCCGAAGACGACGAGTACCACGCCGGCGGCCACCGTGCCGGTCACCTTGGCGGGCGCGGAGAGGTCGATGATGTCGTCGAGGAACCCGACGACGAAGACCAGTCCGCAGCCGAGGACGACCCCCAGCGGTTCGGAGTTGCCGTCGAACAGCGGATCGAAACGGCTCAGCCCCGCCGCCAGCCCCATCGCCGCGAGGAACCCGGCGAACATCGCCAGTCCGCCGACGTGCGGGGTGGGCATCGTGTGCACCCGGCGCTCGTCGGGCTCGACCACCCATCCGAGGCGCGTGGCGATCCACCCGACGAGGGGCGTGAGCAGGAAGGTGACGATGGCGGCCGTCGCCCCGACGAGCAGGTAGCCCGAGGTGTCGGACATCGCCGTGGAGCGTACCGTGAGCGGGCGGGCGCGATCGGCGCGGCGGTTCAGCCGGCTGCCGGGTAGGGCGGGAACCCCGCACAGAGAGTGCGGACCTCGGAGCGCACCGCCGCCAGGACCCCGGCATCGTCCCGATGACGCAGGACCCGGGAGATCAACTCGGCGATGCGGCCCATCTCGGGTCCGGCCATGCCCTGGGTCGTCACCGACGGGGTCCCGATCCGCACGCCGCTGGTTACGAACGGGCTGCGCGGATCGTCGGGGATCGTGTTCTTGTTGAGGGTGATCCCGGCCTCGTCGAGCACCGACTGGGCCAGCTTGCCCGACAGCTCCGCGTCGAAGGAGCGCAGATCGACGACCATCAGGTGGTTGTCGGTCCCGCCCGACACGAGACGGAAGCCCTCGTGCGCCAGCGCTGCGGCAAGGGCCGAGGCGTTGGCGACGACCTGCTCGGCGTAGGTGCGGAACTCGGGTTGGGCGGCCTCGTGGAAGGCGACCGCCTTGCCGGCGATCACATGCTCGAGCGGGCCACCCTGCCAACCCGGGAAGACGGCCTTGTCGATGGCCGCGCCGAAGTCCTGGCGGGCCAGGATGCATCCCCCGCGCGGACCGCGCAGCGTCTTGTGGGTGGTGAAGGTGACGATGTCGGCGTACGGCACCGGATTGGGTGCAGCACCGCCGGCGATGAGGCCGGCGATGTGGGCGGCATCGAACATGAACAACGCGCCGACCTCGTCGGCGATCGCCCGGAACGGCTCGGGATCGATCCGCCGCGGATAACTGGTGGTGCCGGCGACGATCAGCCTGGGCCGGTGGGCGAGGGCCAGGTCGCGGACCTGGTCCATGTCGATGCGCTCGTCGCCCGGGGTGACCTTGTAGGGCACGAAGTGGTACAGCATCCCGCTGGCGTTGACCGGCGAGCCGTGGGTGAGATGCCCGCCGTGATCGAGGCTCAAGCCGAGCACCGTGTCGCCCGGCTTGAGGATCGCCTGATAGGCGCACATGTTGGCGTTGGCGCCCGAATGGGGCTGGACGTTGGCGTGGTCCGCGCCGAAGAGCGCCTTGACCCGCTCGATCGCCAGCGCCTCGATCTCGTCGACCACCGCATTGCCGCCGTAGTAGCGCTTGCCGGGGTAGCCCTCGGCGTACTTGTTGGTCAGCATCGAGCCGACGGCGCTCATCACGGCCGGCGAGGTGAAGTTCTCGCTGGCGATCAACTGGAGACCCGTCGTCTGGCGCTCGAACTCGCGGGCGATCAAACCCTCTACGACACGGTCAGGGTTGGTCTCGGACGGGAACGACATCAGAACTCCTCCTCAAGCTCGGCGATCTGGGCGACACGGCGGGCGTGACGGCCGCCTTCGAACGGCGTGGACAGGAAGACGGTGACGATCTCGTCGGCCAGGCCCTCCCCCACCACCCTGGCGCCGATCGACAACACGTTGGCATCGTTGTGGGCGCGGGCCATCCGGGCGGTGTACAGGTCGTTGCACAGCGCCGCCCGCACGCCGCGGACCTTGTTGGCGGCGAGCTGCTCGCCCTGGCCCGAGCCGCCGAGCACGATGCCGACATCGGCGCGGCCGTCGCGCACCGTGCGCCCCACCCCGGCACAGATCGGCGGGTAGTCGACGCGCTCGGTCGAATGCGTTCCCTGGTCGTCGACGGAGTGGCCGAGGGCGGTGAGCATCGCGACGAGGTGCTGCTTCAGTTCGTAGCCGGCGTGATCCGACCCAATGGCAACCCGGGACATGGCCCACCGAGCCTAGTCGCCCATCCGGTCCGCTCCCCGTACGTCGGGGACCAGGGCATCGCCGCCCGGGCTCGCCGATCGGCGGGGACCGGTGTCTAACCTCGCCCGGTGACCGTCGATCCGCGCAGCCCCGTGATCGTCGGCGTCGGTCAGATCACCCATCGGGCCGACGGGTTCGACGATGCGCTCGAGCCCAGCCTGTTGATGGCCCGGGCGATCGAGCGTGCCGCGGCCGACGCCGGTCTGGCGGGGGTGCCGAACCCCGATGCGCTGCGCGTCGTGAGCCTGCTGTCGTGGCGCTACCGCGACCCGGCCCGCTTCGTCGCCGCAGCCCTCGGGATCGAACCGGGCGAGCGTGGGCTGTCGACGATGGGGGGCAACAGTCCCCAGACACTGGTCAACATCACGGCCGGTGAGATCCAGCGGGGTGAGCTCGACCTCGCCATCCTGACCGGTGCCGAGGCCTGGCGCACCCGCAGGCGAGCCCGGCGGGCCGGGGTCGAGCTCGGCTGGACCGCCGTCGACGACGATGTCGAGCCCGATCGACTGCTCGGGACGGACCTGGACATGTCCCACCCGGCCGAACGGGCCCGCGGCCTGGTGATGCCGGTGCAGATCTACCCGATGTTCGAATCGGCGATCCGGGCGGCAGCCGGAACTTCGCTCGACGCCCACCAGCAGGCCGTGTCGGAGCTGTGGGCCCGCTTCTCGGAGGTCGCCGCCGGCAACGAGTACGCCTGGATCCGCCAGGCCCGTACCGCGTCGGAGATCCGCACACCGGGGCCCGACAACCGGATGATCGGCTTCCCCTACCCGAAGCTGATGAACGCCAACAACGACGTCGATCAGGGGGCGGCGGTGATCATCTGCTCGGCGGACCGGGCGGCCGCCCTCGGCATCCCCGGCGATCGCTGGGTGTTCGTGCACGCCGGTGCGGACTGCCACGAACACCCCTACGTGTCGCAGCGGTGGGACTTCGCCGACACCCCGGCGATCCGGGCCGGCGGGCGGGCGGCGCTGGAGCTGGCCGGCATCGGCATCGACGACGTCGCCATCGTCGATCTGTACTCGTGCTTCCCGTCCGCGGTGCAGCTCGGGGCCGCCGCGCTCGGCCTCGGACTCGATCGCCAACTGACCCGCACCGGGGGTCTGTCGTTCGCCGGGGGACCCTGGAACAACTACGTCATGCACGCCATCGCCACCGTCGTCGCCGATGTCCGCCGAGCCCCCGACGAGTGGGCGCTGGTGTGGGCCAACGGCGGATTGGCGACCAAGCACGCCTTCGGCGTCTACGCAGGCCGGCCGCCGGCACACGGCTTCCGCCACGCCTCCCCCCAGCAGGAGATCGACGTCCTCCCCCGTCGCCAGCCGGCCGAGCCGGCCGACGCCGCCGGACCGGCGCCGATCGACGCCTACACGGTGATGCACGACGGGGACGGCAACCCGCAGACCGCGTTCGCCGCCTGCCGGACGCCCGACGGCCGGCGGGCCTGGGGCACGTCGACCGACGCGGACCTCGCCGCGGCGATGTGCCGGGGCGAGTGGGTCGGCCGGACGGCGACGCTCACCGACGACGGCACGCTGCGCGTCGACTGAGCGTGGGCGGTCACCCGACCACCCGATGGCATGCTGGCACGATGAGCGCCGCGACGGATGCCCGACCGACGATCATCCTCGACTGCGACCCGGGACACGATGACGCCGTCGCCCTGCTCGTCGCCGCTCGGCACACCCTGCTGGCCGGGGTCACGACGGTGGCGGGCAACGCCCCGCTGTCGTTGACGACGCGCAACGGCCTGATCGTGCTCGACCTGCTCGGTCGGGCCGACGTCCCGCTCCACTCGGGTGCCGAACGCCCGCTCGTCGCCCCGCCCCGCCACGCCGGCTACGTGCACGGGGCGAGCGGTCTCGACGGGCCGGCGCTGCCCGACCCGTCGAGGGCGCCGACATCGCCCGACGCGGTCGCCTTCATCATCGAGACGTGCCGGGCGACCGAGGGGATCTGGCTGGTCCCGACCGGGCCGCTGACGAACATCGCCCTCGCCCTGCGGGCGGCCCCCGACCTCGGCCGGCGGATCGGCGGCATCTCGTTGATGGGCGGCGGCCGATTCGGCAACCGCACGGCGGCGGCCGAGTTCAACATCTGGTGCGACCCCGAGGCCGCGGCCGCCGTCTTCGACTACGGCGGTCCGCTGATCATGTCCGGGCTGCACCTCACGCACGGGTTCCAGGCCACACCGGAGCGCATCGCCGAGGTCCGCTCGGTGCCTGGGCACCTCGCCACGCTCTTCGCCGAGCTGTTCGACTTCTTCTCGGGCACCTACGTCAGCCGCCACGACGACATGCGCGGGGCGGCCGTCCACGACCCCTGCGCCGTGCTGGCCCTCACCCATCGTCGGCTCTTCTCCGGTGTCGAGGCCCACGTGACCGTCGAAACCGCCGGCCGGCACACCGTCGGGATGACGGTGATCGACGATCGATCGCTGCTCGAGCGGCCCGCTCCCAACTGCGACATGCTCGAGACGATCGACGCCGATGCCGCATGGGCCGTGATCGTCGAAGCGCTCGACCACTTCTCACGGCCTGCGCCCGAGCGCACCGCATAGGCTCGACCGACATGCGCGCCGCCGTGATGCGAGATTGGCAACTCCGGGTCGACGACCTCCCCGATCCGTCGCCGGGACCGGGACAGGTGCTCGCCAAGGTGCTGGCCTGCGGCATCTGCGGCAGCGACCTGCACCTGTTGCGCCACGGGGCCGAGGCCCGTCGACTGTCCGAGGAGCTGGCGGTCGACGAGCCTCCCGACCCGATGCGCCCACAGGTGTTCCGTCCCGACTCCGACATGGTCATGGGCCACGAGTTCTGCTGCGAGGTGGTCGAGCTGGGCCCCGGCTGCGCCAACCTGGCGGTCGGCGACGTCGTGGTCTCGCTGCCGATCGCCTTCGATGCCGGCGGTGTCCACGCGCTGGGGTTCTCGAACGCCTACAACGGCGGCTACGCCGAGCTGATGGTGCTCAACGAGATGCTCGGGGTGAGGGTCCCCGCCGGGGTCCCCGCCCGGATTGCCGCGCTCACCGAGCCGCTGGCCGTCGGCGTCCACGCCGTGGCCAAGAGCCGGATCGCTCCCGGTGAGTCGGCGCTGGTCATCGGTCTGGGCCCGGTCGGCCTGGCCGTCGTCGCCGAACTGCGAATGCGCGGCATCGGCCCGATCGTCGCCGCCGACTACTCGCCGATCCGCCGCAGCCTGGCCGAACGGCTTGGCGCCGATGTCGTGGTCGACCCCGGCGAGGACCCGGCGATCGAGGCATGGCGGCGGATCGACGGATCGCGCCAACTGGTCATCTTCGAAGCCGTCGGCGTGCCGGGGATGATCGGGCAGGTCATGCGGATGGCGCCACGCAACGCCCGGATCCTCGTCGTCGGCGTGTGCATGCAGGCCGACACGTTCCACCCGATGATCGGGATCACCCGGGAGCTCAACCTGCAGTTCGCCTTCGGCTACGAGCCGATGGAGTTCGCCGGGGCGCTGACCGCCATCGCCGAGGGACACGTCGATCTCGCCCCGTGGCTGACCGGGTCGGTCGCCATCCAGGGCGTTCCCGACGCATTCGCCCAGCTCGCCGACCCCGATGCCCACGCCAAGATCCTGGTCGAACCGTGACGGCCGCCGCCGCCGACACGTTCCCCCGGCAGTACGCCCGGACCCGCCGGCTGACCCTGGGCGAACCCCGCACGTTCACCATCTCGCCCGACGACCGGCGCGTCGTGTTCGTCCGCTCCCGTGGGGGCGACGACCCGGTCAACTGCCTGTGGACGATGGATCCGGACTCCGCCACGGAGCGGATCGTCGCCGATCCGAAGCTGCTGCTCGGAGACGACGACGAGGAGCTGCCGCCCGAGGAACGGGCCCGCCGTGAGCGGGCCCGCGAATCGGCCGGGGGCGTCGTCGCCTACGCCACCGACACGGCGGTGACCGTCGCCGCGTTCAGCCTCTCCGGACGGCTGTTCGCCGCCGGCCTGCTCAGCGGGGTCAGCCGGGAGCTGCCGGTCGACGGGCCGGTGTTCGACCCGCGGCCCGACCCCCTCGCCCGGCGGATCGCCTACGCCAGCAACCGGTCGCTGCGCATCGCCGAGCTCGACGGGTCGAGCTGGGAGCTCGCCGGCGACGATGACGCCGATGTCAGCTGGGGACAGGCCGACTTCGCCGCGTCCGAGGAGATGGGCCGCTCCCGCGGTTACTGGTGGTCCCCCGACGGCTCGATGATCGCCGCCTGCCGCGTCGACACCTCACCCGTCCGCCGATGGTGGATCGCCGATCCCGCCCATCCCGAGCGGCCGGCCACCGAACACCCCTACCCGGCTGCGGGCACCGACAACGCCGTGGTCGAGCTGTGGGTCCTCGCCCTCGAGGGCGGCCGCACCGAGGTGACCTGGGATCGGGCCCGCTTCCCCTACCTGGCGCGCGTGGTCTGGGACGGACCGGCGGGCGTGCTGCTGACCGTCCAGTCACGCGACCAGCGCACCCTCGCCCTGCTGCGCGCCGACGCGGCGACCGGAGCCACGACCGAGGTGTGGCGCGACACCGACGACAGGTGGGTCGAGCTCTACCCTGGCGATCCCGGCCGTCTCGCCGATGGGCGCCTGGTCACGCTGGCCGACCGCGACGGCGTCCGGCGGCTGCTCGTCGGTGGCGAGCCCGCCACCCCGATCGACCTCACCGTCCGCTCGATCGTCCGGATCGGCAAGGCGCGGGTCACCATCGTGGCCAACCCGATCGACGACGCGACAACAGCCCAGATCCACCAGTGGACCCCCGCCGGGTTGGCGGCGATCGAGATGTCGGCCGGGGTGCACGGCGCCACGGCCGGGGGAACGTCGCTGGTCATCCGCTCGCAGTCGCTCGGCACGACGCGCGCCGCGCTGTGCGTCCGACGGCCGGGGCGGGCCGACTCCCCGATCGCCAACCTGGCCGAGGAGCCACTGGTCTCGCCCAACGTGCGTGTGCTCCACCTCGGCGCCCGGCGCCTGGCCACCGCCGTACTCCTCCCCCACGATCTGCCCGAGGGCACGCGTCTGCCCGTGATCATGGACCCCTACGGCGGCCCCCACGCCCAGCGGGTCGTGGCCTCGGCGGCCGCTTACCTCTCGTCGCAGTGGTTCGCCGACCAGGGGTTCGCCGTCGTGGTCGCCGACGGCCGCGGCACGCCCGGACGGGGCAGCGAGTGGGAACGCGCCGTCCACGGCGATCTCGCCGCGCCCGTGCTCGACGACCAGGTCGAGGCGCTCGGGCTCGCCGCCGCCGAGTTCCCCGAGCTCGACCTGTCAAGGGTGGCGATCCGCGGCTGGAGCTTCGGCGGGTACCTCGCCGCCCTGGCCGTGATGCGCCGGCCGGACGTGTTCCACGCGGCCGTCGCCGGGGCCCCCGTCACCGACTGGCGGCTGTACGACACGCACTACACCGAGCGCTATCTCGGCGATCCGAACGACGACCCGGCCGCCTACGAGCGCACGTCGTTGCTCGTCGACGCCCACCTGCTCACCCGGCCGTTGATGCTGATCCACGGGTTGGCCGACGACAACGTGGTGGCCGCCCACACGCTGCAGCTCTCGTCGGCGTTGCTCGCCGCCGGGCGCCCGCACGAGGTGCTCCCGCTGTCCGGGGTCACACACATGACACCTCAGGAGACCGTGGCCGAGAACCTGCTCCTGCTCCAGTTGGACTTCATTCGCCGTTCCCTGGGTGTCGGTCGCTGAGACCGGCTACGTTGCGGTCGATGTTGCCCGAGCTTCGTGACCTGTACGCCGGTGTCGCCGTCCATGCGACCGAGGACGACGAGCATGCCGCCGCCCTCGAACTGCTCATCCTCGTGATGCGTGCCGATCAGAGGCTGCGCCTCGACGAGAGCGAGGAGATCGAGGCGTTCACCGACGACCACGAGTGGGAGTCGTCGACGTTCTCGCTGGCCAACCGTTTCGGACCGGCCGTCGCCAAGGTCCGCGCCGCCCAGGCGATCGACGGCGGCATCGAGGCGCTGATCGAGGACATCGACCGACGGATCGCCAGCCGCGTCCTGCGGGCCGAGCTCGTCGCCGCCGCCCGCAACGTGGCCGACGCCGACGGCGACCGCGCCGCCGCCGAAGACCGCGTGATCGCCAAAGTGATCAGCCACTTCGGCTGATCACCGGTCAGCACGAGATCAGCCACTTCGGCTGATCACCGGTCAGCACGAGATCAGCCACTTCGGCTGATCACCGGTCAGCACGAGATCAGCCACTTCGGCTGATCACCGGTCAGGCCCGGCGCCGTGCCGTGAGGTAGCGATCGTGTCGAGCGTGGTCGGCGAGGACCGCGACGTCGTCGAACCCGGCCGACCGGGCGAATCCGGCCGCCTCGGGGCCCTGCGAGGAGCCGATCTCGACGAGCAGCCACCCGCCCGGGCGCAGCCACTCGACGGCGCCGAGGACGAGGGGATGGAGCACGGCGAGCCCGTCACCGCCGCCGAACAGCGCGACGGGCGGTTCCCACTCGCCGACGATGGCCTCCAACCGGTCGTCGCCCGTGGCGACGTACGGCGGATTGCCGACCACCAGGTCGAACCGGCCGCGCAGCTCGGTCGGCAGGGCGTCGAACAGCGACCCGAGGGCGAGCGAAACGTTCGCCGCAGCCCGCCCGAGCCCGGCGAGGTTGGCCCGGGCGACGTCGAGCGCGTCGGGGGAGATGTCGGTCGCCCACACCCTGGTTCCCTCGAGGGGCAATTCGCCGGCGAGCGACAATGCGATCGCGCCCGACCCGGTGCCGATGTCGACGACGAGGCGGGGGGCGACGTCGCCCAGCCGGTCGAGGGCGAGCGTGACGAGCTCCTCGGTCTCGGGGCGGGGGATCAGCACGCGCCGGTCGACCATCAGGTCGAGGTGGCGGAACGCCCACCGGCCGAGCACGTACTGCAGCGGTTCGCCGGCGAGCCGGCGGGCGACCATCGCGTCGAGCCGGGCGACCCCGCGCTCTCCGGCGTGCTCGTCGAGCACCTCGAGCCACGCCGCGCCGTCGGCGCCGCTCGCCTCCTCGCACAACCAGCGGGCGTGCTGCGCCTCGCCGGCGAGCCGGCCGGTCGTCTCGACCCACAACGAGCGCCAGGACAGATGCCCAGGACCGGCTTCGGCGGGTGGCGGGGCAGGCTCGCTCATCAGGCCTCGTTGGACAGCTGCCGCGCCCGTTCGTCGGTGGCCAGCGCTTCGACGACGGCATCGAGGTCGCCGATCAGCACGTCCTGTAGGCGGTAGATGGTGAAGCCGATGCGGTGGTCGGTCAGCCGGTTCTCCTTGTAGTTGTAGGTGCGGATCTTCTCCCCGCGCCCGCCCCCGCCGATCTGGGCGCGCCGCTCGATCGACAGCTGGGCGTTCTGCTCGTCCTCGCGTAGCTTGAGCAGACGGGCCCGCAGCACCGTCATCGCCCGCGCCCGGTTCTGCAGCTGGCTGCGCTCGTCCTGCATGGCGACGACCAGGCCGGTGGGCTTGTGGGTGATCCGCACGGCGGAGTCGGTGGTGTTGACCCCCTGGCCACCGGGCCCCGAGGCGCGGTAGACGTCGATCTGCAGGTCGCCGGGATCGATATCGACGTCGACGTCCTCGGCTTCGGCCAGGACGAGCACGGTCGCCGACGAGGTGTGGATACGGCCCTGGCTCTCGGTGACGGGTACCCGCTGCACCCGGTGGGTTCCGCCCTCGAACTTCATCCCGCTCCAGGCGTCGGCGCCCTTGATCTCGAACGTCACCTGGTTGAGCCCGCCGAGGTCGGACGGGTCGCTGGAGAGCACGGCGACCGTCCAGCCCTTGCGCGCTGCGTAGCCCAGGTACATCTCGAACAGGTCGCGGGCGAAGAGGTTGGCTTCCTCACCACCCTCGGCGCCGCGGATCTCGACGATCACGGCCTTGCCGTCGTTGGGATCGCGGGGCAGCAACAGCAGGCGCAGCTGCTCCTCGTAGCGGGCGACGTCGGCCTCGGCCGCGGCGGCCTCCTCCCGCCACATCTCGCGGTCGTCCCCGGTCGAGCCGGTGAGCAGCTCGCGGGCCTCGTCGAGATCGGCCAGTCGGATCCGGCGGGCCCGGAAGCACTCGACGAGCGGGGTCAGCTCCCTGTAACGCCGTGACACCTCGCGCAGGCGTGCCGAGTCGCCGATCACCACCGGGTCGGACAGCTGCGCCTCGACCTCGGCGAACTCGTCTTCCAGGCCCTGCAGTCGCTCGAACACCGGGTGGCGAGGCTACCGGTGATCCACCGGCGACGATGCCGTCGTGGCGCTCAGAAGTCGACGGCGCGGACCGAGGCGGGCCGGCGAAGTCGCTCGGCGAGGAGCACCGTCACCGGGTGGACGTCGCGGGCGGGCACGGCGAGCACGAGCTCGGCGTCCTCGACGCCGAGCGCCGCCCTGGCGTCGGCGGCGAACGGCACCAGATCGAGGTCGATGCCAACCGATGACACCACCACCAGCGGATCGCCGCCCACCGATGTGCCACGGGCCACACAGGGAATCGGATCCTTCAGGTTCGTCCTGGCCACCGGCGGGGGCGCCGCCTCCAGCGTCTTCGCCCCGACCACGGCCGGGTCGGCGATGATCCGGGCACGCAGCCGGCGCTCGGCGCCCAGCCGGTTCAGCGGATGCCCGGGCACGCCCGGGCGCCTGTGCTCGCCGACGGTGCGCACCACCCGGGCCAGGGACTCGACGGTCGGGACGTTGCCGTGCATCAGACCGAAGGCCTCGCGATCGTGGGCACCGACCCCCACCTCGAGGCGGGCCTCGCCGCTGTAGGCGTCGAGGACCACCCGGCACACCTCGAGGCCGTAGACCTCGCCGACGAGCACGCCGTGCTCCTCCACCGGATCGGCGCCGCCGGCGACGATCAGGCCGCGCAACGCCGCCACGGCGTCCGGAATCGACGCTGGCGGCAGGTACGGCTCGACGAGGGCGGGGAGCAGGGTGCGGTCCTCGACGTGCCACACCACGGGTGGGGACTCGAACTGGGCGGCGCGCCGGGCGAGCATCCCGGTCGCGCGTTCGGCGAGCAGGTGCACCGTCGAGGCGCCCTGGCGCCGGCCCCACGCCAGGGCGGGGCCCAGCGACCGCTCGGGCCGTTCGTCGGCGAGCACCCATGCCTCACCGTTGCGGACCAGGGCCGCGCCCCCCGGCCAGACGCCCGGTTCGACGGCCGCCTCACCGGCGTGCTCCCGAACGAGGGCGGCGAGCTTCACGGCGAGCAGCCGGCTGCGGCGGGCGGGGTCGGCGGCCGGTGCCGTAGGCTGGGTCACGGGGCCCAGCCTACGGCCCGGCCTCCCACCGAGTCGGGGGGCCCGCTCAGTCGAAGTAGCCAACCACGTCGGCGATGACGTGGGCGGTGCCGAAGGCGTTGGCGATCCCGATCGCCCCGTCGGGCCCCAGCTTGACGAGCACCAGGTTGGCCACGGTGAGTCCCGGCGTGTAGTTGAGGCTCGACGCGGTCGGCATCGGCCGGCCACTCGGCCAGACGGTCAGGAAGCTCGTCGCGCTGGGCCCGGTCACCGTCATGTTGAGGACTGCGGCAGTGGCGGTGGCCGGCACGCCGGCCCGTCCGGCGACCTGCATGACGAAGGTCCGGTTGTCGAGCGCCCCGTTGCGGTAGATGTTGTTGCGCGTGTCGAGGATCCGTTCCGGGCCCACAGGCCTGTGCCGCCCGAGCGCTTCGGCGGTGAAGCAGCCGACCACGTCGGCGATCAGGTCGACCTGCCCGAATGCGTTGTAGATGTCGACCTTCCCCTGGGCGCCGACCTTGGCGATGACCAGGTTGGCCACGGTCTGGCCGGCGACGAAGTTGAGACTCGAGGCGTTCGGAAGGCCCTCGCCGTGGGGCCAGACGGTGAGGTAGCTCTCGGCGCTGGCGCCATCGACGGTGACGTTGAGCACGACGGCGTCGACCCCGGACTCGGGCACACCGCTGCCCGGCACACCGGCCACGGCGAGCGAGACCGTCCCGCCCCGGCCGACCTTGGCCCGAGGCGCCCCGATCCCGTTGCGGGTGTCGAGAAGCCGGAAGGGTTGCAGCGAGAGCAGGCGGTCGTTGGGGCTCTCGCGGAAGTAGCCGACGACGTCGGCGAGCGCGTGGACCTCGCCCGATTCGTTCCAGATGCCGATGCGGCCGCCCGCTCCCGGCTTCATCACGACCAGGTTGGGCACCGTCTGACCGGCGGTGAAGTTGAGGCTCGACGCGTTCGGCCGGGTCTCCCGGGCGGGCCACACGGTGAAGTAGCTCGGCTCCGTACCCCCGACGGCGGTGACGTTGAGCGCCACGGCGGTCACGCCTGCGCTCGGGAGCCCACCCCGGCCGTAGGTCTCGACCTCGACGGTGGTCCCGGCGCCGAGGGGGACCCGCCGGCCGCCGATGCCGTTGCGGGTGTCGAGCAGCCGGAAGGGCTGGAGCGCGACGTAGTCGCCCGACAGGGCCGGCGGCGGCGGACTGAGGGTGCCCCCGGCGCCCGGGCCGTTCTTGAACAGGCCGAGGCGAGGGAAGGCGCCGCCAAGGATCTCGTCGGCGCCGCCGCCCATCCAGCCATCGAGCACGGTGGCGTAGACACTGCGGAAGTCGACGTGGTGCGCGAGGCCGTCCCATCGCCGCAGCCCGGCGAGTGACGGGTACTGGCCGTACAGCCCGCCCTGGATGCCCGAGCCGATGGTGAACAGGCAGCTCGCCGTGCCGTGGTCGGTGCCGAGCGAGTCGTTCGGGTAGGGCTGGCGGCCGAACTCCGACACCGTCAGCACGGTGACCCGGTCGCGGTATGCATCGTCGAGGCTGACGAAGAACTGGCGCAGCCCCTCGTCGAACTCGGCCATCCGCAACGGGTGCATCCCGGGCTGGTTGTCGTGGCTGTCGAAGTCACCCCAACCCACGTCGAGCACGCGCAGGCCGATGTCGGCGTTGATCAGCCTGGCCGCCAGCGTCAGCTTCTTGACGATCTCCGACTCGGGGAGCGGGGCGGTGAACAGCGGGCTGACCGTGGCGGCCACCTCGAGCTGGTCCCGTTCGGTCGCGGCGATGGCGTCGTGCCACGGGCCGCGGCCCGATACGCCCGCCGAGTAGGCGCGCACCCCGGCGTACAGCCGTTGCTCCCACTCCTCCCCCGAGGAGCCGAACGCCCCGCCGTACTCGGGGATGCCCGTCGCCCGTCGTACGTTGCCGACCATGTGCAGCGGCACGCTCGTGCCGATCGTGGCGGCCCGGAAGGCGTCGAAGTCGCCGAGGCCGTCGAGCCACCGGCCCAGCCAGCCGCTGGTCGGCGCGCCCGTGCCGGCCCGACCGGCCATCCACGTCGCCATCGACGAGAAGTGGCTCCGGTCGGGGTCGGGATAGCCGACGCCCTGGACCACGGCGACCTGGCCGGCGTCGTACATCGACTTGAGGAACGCCAGGTTCGGGTGCAGCCCGACGGCGGCGTCGAGGGCGAGCACCTGGTTCCCGGGGACGGCCAGACCGCCGCGCACCCGGGCGTAATCGGCGTTGCCGTAGGGGACGAGCGTGTTCAGGCCGTCGTTGCCCCCGAACATGACGATGACGACGAGGATGCCGTCGGTCGGCCCGATCGGGGTCGCCGCCCAGGCGTCGCGCAGCGAGGCGGGCAGCAGACCGGGCACGGTCGAGGCGTCGAGTGCGCTCACCGCCACCCCGCCGACCACACCGTAGGCCACGGCCTGGAGGAACCTGCGCCGGCTCCAGCCGGCTGGATCGTCATCGGCGACCGACAACAGCCGTCGGGCGTCGGCGGATTCGAGATCGGGGCCGGCATGGCGCGCCCCGGTGTGTACGAAGGTCATCGCATGGCTCCGTTCAGGCCGTGTGCAACTCGGGGGCGAGCAGGGTGAGGACGAACAGGCTCCACGGCTCGGCCCAGCCCTGGTAGGGCACCGACCGCGAGGCGGCGAACCAGTCGAGGATCGCCTGGCGGCTGGTGGACGACAGCGGATGGATGCCGAACGTCACTGCCGCCCGATCGGCGGCCACCTCCGCCGGGAGGTCGGCGACATCGTCCCAGTAGCCGCCCTCACGCAGACGCCAGCCGATCGACTGGGCGAACTCGGCACGGGCCGTGAAGGCGCTGGTGTTCACCCAGTAGCCGTTGGGCCGCCAGCCCGAGACGTTGGGCGGGTTCCACAGCTCCTGGCCCATGTTCTCGAGGAACCACTCGGGGTGGAACTGCTCTGCGCCCCGGCCGATGGCGGTGAGCACCGCCACGACGTACTCGACCGGGGTGCGCACCAACCCCTGGCGGGCCTGGTCGCTGCGGAACTGCGGATGGTTGAAGATTGCCCGCAGCAGGGTCTTGACGTCGAGGCCGGGTTCGAATGCCGCCGCCAGTGAGGCGACGATGTCGGGCGACGGGCGCTGGTAGGCGAAGAACTCCCACAACTTGTTGGCCATGAACCGGGCGACGACCGGACGCCTGGTCGCCAGGATCTCGCGGATGATGTCGGGACCGTCGAAGTTGCCCGTCCGCCCGAGGAAGGTCTTGTCGCCGAAGTCGTGTTCGCCGGCGTCGAAGAAGTAGGACCGGGTCGGGTCGTCGTAGTCGAAGGTGTGGCCGGTCCATGACCGGGCGGCGGCGTCGACGTCTTCCTCGGTGTAGTTGCCGACCCCCATCATGAACAGTTCCATCAGCTCGCGGGCGAAGTTCTGATTGGGCGATCCCCGGCGGTTGCTCTGGTTGTCGAGGTAGTCGAGCATCGCCGGTTGGATGGCCATGCCCTGGCAGAGCGTCTCGAAGCCGCCCAACGCGTTGGCCCGGTAGAAGCGGTTCTGGTTGATCATCGACGGGGTGTGGAACACCTTGCTCCACGACGACGTGAGGTGCCCGTGCCAGAACAGCGTCATCTTCTCGACGATCGGGGCCGGGGAGGAGACCATCCGGTCGAGCCACCACCACACGGCCGCCTGGAACTGGGCGTAGCTCCGCTCCTCGTCGTGGTAGGTGAGGAAACCCGGTGGGGCGTCGGGTGGGCTGGCGCTCGTGTCGAGCACGGCCTCGACGGCGTCGGGCCAGTCGAGACCGGCCAGTTGCGCCACCCGGGTGTCGCGGGCCACGAAGCCCGACCGTCGGAGCAGGTGTCGAATCTCATCGGGGTTGCTGGGCACGATGTGTCTCCTCCGCCATGCTCTCCACTCCGCTGGTGATGCCCGCCGAGAGGACCATAACACGACATTCGTCATATTCGTAACGAAATCGACATGAAGCGACGGTGAAGACGAAAAGTGAAGCCCCGGCCACAAGGCCGGGGCTTCACTGCGAATCGCGATCGGCGGCCGGGCCGCCGGTGACTCAGTTCTTGGACTTGCGCTCGCCGTAGCGCTTGTTGAAACGCTCGACGCGGCCACCGGTGTCGACGAGCTTCTGCTTGCCGGTGAAGAACGGGTGGCATTCGTTGCACAGTTCGACACGGATCTCGCCGGGGCGGGTGGAGCGGGTGACGATCACGTTGTCGCACGAGCAACGAACGGTGAGCTCGCCGTACTTCGGTTGGATCTCGGTCTGCATGTTCAACTCCGGGAGCGAGGGGACGTCGGTCGATGCCGGCTGTCCGGGCCATTGAGGCCCCGCCATGCTACCGGGCGCGGCGCCGGGCCGCATTGCCGGGCGGCAGCGGTCGCCGGCACCGTGCCGGTTCACATCGAGGGCTGCTTGGCGATCTCGTTGAGGAACTCGTCGTTGGTCCGGAAGGTCTTGAGCCGGTCGATGAGCAGCTCGAGCCCGGGGGCGGCGTTGCCCTCGGAGGCGAGACCCGAGAGCACCCGGCGCAGCTTCCAGACGAGCTGGAGCTGCTTGCGATCGAAGAGCAACTCCTCGTGACGGGTGCTCGAGGCGTCGACGTCGATGGCCGGGAAGATGCGCCGTTCCGACAACTTGCGGTCGAGGCGGAGCTCCATGTTGCCGGTGCCCTTGAACTCCTCGAAGATCGCCTCGTCCATCCGGCTGTTGGTCTCGACCAGGCAGGTGGCGAGGATGGTCAGCGAGCCGCCCTCCTCGATGTTGCGCGCCGCGCCGAAGAACTTCTTCGGCGGGTACAGCGCTCCGGCGTCGATGCCACCCGACATGATCCGGCCGGTGGCCGGGGCGGCGAGGTTGTAGGCACGTGACAGCCGGGTGATGCCGTCGAGGATGACGACGACGTCCTGACCGGCCTCGACCATCCGCTTCGCCCGCTCGATCGCCAGCTCGGCGACGTGGGTGTGCTCCTCGCTCGGGCGGTCGAACGTCGAGGAGATCACCTCGCCCTTGACGGTGCGCTTCATGTCGGTGACCTCTTCGGGCCGCTCGTCGATCTGCAACACCATCAGCTTGACTTCGGGATTGTTGTGCTCGATCGCCTTGGCGATCGTCTTGATGATCGTCGTCTTGCCGGCCTTGGGGGGCGACACGATCAGGCCGCGCTGGCCCTTGCCGATCGGGGAGATCAGGTCGATGATCCGCGCCGTCATGTCGTTGGGGTCGAGCGGGCTCGACAGGTGGAGCTTCTCGTCGGGGAACAGCGGCGTCAGATCCTCGAAGCGGGGGCGGGCCTTGGCCTGCTCCGGGTTGCCGCCGTTGATCGTGAAGATGTCGAGCACCGCCGGGTTCTTCTCCTTCGGCCCGGCCGGACGCATCGTGCCCACGACGTGGTCGCCCTTGCGCAGGCCGTACTGGCGGGTCTGCTTGACCGAGATGTAGCCGTCCTCCCGGCTGGGCAGGTAGCCCTTCACCCGTAGGAAGCCGTAGCCCTCGTCGCGCAGGTCGAGATAGCCAGACACCTGGATCGGTTCGGTCGACACCGGGCCGGCCTCGACGTCGGCCTCGTACCGCTCCCGTTCGAAGCGGTCGCGATCGCGGTCGCTGCGACCGCGGTCACGGCCGCGGCCGCGGTCGTTGCGGTCGTTGAAGTCACGGGCCTGACGTTCGGGCCGGGGCGACTGCTCGGCGCGCGGCGCCTGCTCGGCGCGGGGCGCCTGCTCGGCGCGCGGTGCCTGCTCGGGCGAGCCGCCCTCGGCCGCTCCGCCCTCGGACTGCGGGCCGTCCTCACGATTGCGACCGCGTCGACGGCGACGACGCCGGCTGCGTCCATCTCCCTCGACCTCGCCGTCGGCGCGGGGGGCATCGTCGTCGGCCTCGCCGTCGGCGGCGGCCGTCGCTGCGTCGCCACCGCCGAGCAAGGCGATCTCCCATTCGGCGAGTGGCTCGCCGTCGGGTCCGAGCAGCACGGCCGGCACTGCCTCGGCCGGGGACGCGGCGACGGCGTCGGGCGCCAGGTCGGGGACGATGGCGCCGGCGAAGCGGCGCGCCCGTCCGTTCCCGGTGCCCGGCGTGTCTGCGGCGCCGGTCGGCGCGGCATCGGCGTCGATCGGCGGTGCGACCGGCTGGTCCACGACCAGGTCGGCTGTCGCGGCGATCGGCGTCCCGTTCGGGGGTGCGAACCCGTGGGCGTCTGCCGACGGGGAAGCCGGGGACTCGCCAGCCGCGGCCGGAGCATCCGAGCCACCACCGGCGGACTCGATGATCTTGGCGATCAGATCTGCCTTCTTGGCCCGGGTCACCGCCTTCACACCGAGAGCCTGGGCGATGGCGACCAGCTGCTCGCGGTCCTTGCCTTCGAGGACCGAATGGTCAAGCGTCTGCGCGCTCACACATACCTACTTTCCGAAACCGGAATGGGCTGCCGGCCGAGGGGCCGAGTCGGGAGAGGTTGCGTCTGGGACGAAACGCCGGAACGGGATCCCCACCGCCAGCAGGAAACTGGAAAGCACCCAACGTTCACGCTGTCGCAGACAGGCGGGAGTCGGATGCGCTCGAATCGAGCGCTATGTACGTTACCCAGCGCGAGCCTTGGACGCAACCGCATGGACGGCAGGCAGGTGTCGGGTGGCCACGTGCGGTGTGGCCCGACACGCCGTCAGGCAGCGATGGGGCGGTCGGTCGGCGGTTCGTCGAGCTCCGTGCCGTCGGGGCGGTGGACGCGCCAGCGACCGTCGGACCCGCGTCGGGTGACGAACCCGCGGCTCTTTGCACGGTTGTGCCGGGCACACATCGGAGCCCCGTTCGACGGCATGGTCGCACCACCTGCTGACCACGGCAGGAGATGATCGGCCTCGGAACGCCCGGCCGGAATCCCGCAGCCGGGCCAGACACATCGACACGACTGCAACAGCACCGCGTCCCGCGCCGCCCCGGAGAACAACCGGCGACGCCGACCCAGATCGACCACCGTCCCGGCGCCGTCGACCACCACCCGCCGCACCCGACCGACCAGTGCGGCAGCTACGACGTCATCGGGATGCACCAGCACGCCCTCGTCGGTCTCGCACCGACGACTCCACGGATCGTCCGCTCCCCGCCCAGCGGCGGAGGTGTCCGCCACGCCCGTCAACGCCCGTTCGAACGTCGCCAGATCGACCACGACGTTCACCGTCGGCTCGGGGACCCGGGCATCCAACGGCGCACACGCCGCTGCCCGGAACACCGCCACCAACGCATCGAACCGACGCTGCGCATCCGTGCGCGCCAGCTGCAGCCCGGGCCCAGCAGCCGAGTCGACATCGGTGAGGAACTCCGCATCGCAGAACCGCTCGAAGATCTCCGTCATCTCCGCGGCGACGAGCGCCGTGCCGCCGTCGGCCCGCATGTGCACACCCTCTTCCGACGCGTGCACCGACGCCATCCGCGCCCCGACCGCCGAATCACGCTCGCGGAACGCACCGTCGGGATCGGCGAGCATCACCCACCGCCGCACGCACATCCGGAAGTCGGCGAACGGCAACCGAGCCGCGTGCCCCAACAACGTCGGGGCGATCTCGCCAAGTTGCTCCCCGCAGCGCGGGTTGCAGCGGGCCCGAGCCAACTCGGTCGCCTGCCCGGCTCCGATCCCGCCCGCCGACAACGCCTCCCCGGCTTGCGGGATCTCGTCGAGCAACCGACCCAATCGCACCAGCCGGGTCGCCTCGGCGTCGGAGCAGTTGGTCAACGCCTTCACCCAACCCCGCACCGATGCATGACCATCGGCGCGGTACGCACCCCGTAGGGCGCTCGCCTGGACCACCGCCGCAAGCAACGCCTCCACCCGGCGACGCTCCGCTTCGAGTTCGACCAGACGGCCCGCGAGACCCGACTCGTCGAGCCCCCGGATCTCGTCGACCGCATCTACGAACACATGTTCAGCATACCCCGGGCACTAGTCGACGAACAAGCCCTGAGCAGGACTTATCCTGACTTCATCGGTCGTTCGTGGCCCGGTGCACGCACCGAGTCGAAGGGCCACTCCGCTTCCAACCAGGCGTCGACCGTGTCATGGAGCTCGCGGTACAGGTGGGCGTGACTGAGGCGGGTCCAGCAGGTCATCTTCATCTCTGCCTGACCGGTGTCGTCGGGGTCGATGTAGACGCACCCGATCACGTCATCGGTCGCCGGATCGATCACCGAGTAGACGTATGCGACGCGCTCGTCGAACTCCCGCCGGTGGATCACCAGGTCGGCGAGGTTGTCGCCGACGGACATCGCCAACGGCCAACCGTGGGCGTCGACGTCACCGTCGCGGAAGCCGGGGAGCGTGTGGATGTGCTCGATGCTGCTCATCCACGCCGCATGGTCCCGCTCGTTGTGCTCCGGCCCGAGCGGTTCGAGCCGAAGATCCGGGTGTTCGGGCGGTGCTGGAACCTCGGTCAACAGAATCCCTCCGCGCTCAGCCGGTAACGGCCGACTCGACGAACCGCTCGACGGCGGCGAGGTCGTTGGGCACGAGGAAGGTCCGCTCGGGGCGTTCGAGGAGGTCGGCGAGATGGGCGGGCAATGCCGGGCGCACGCCGGTGGCCCGCTCCACGGCATCGGGGAACTTGGCCGGATGCGCCGTGGCCAGGGCGACCGTCGGTACCCCGGGGGGGCGCCGGGCCCGGGCCGCGGCGACACCGACGGCGGTGTGCGGGTCGATGAACATGCCCGTCGAGGCGTGGACGTCGGCGATCGTGGCCAGCACGGCGGCGTCGTCGTAGCGGGCGGCGCGGAACACGGGGGCGATCCACTGCTCGTACTGATCGGCCTCGACGTCGAGGCGACCGGTGGCCCGGAAGCGGGAGAGCTGCTCGGCGACCATCCCCCCGTCGCGGTCGTTCATCTCGAACAGCAGCCGCTCGAAGTTCGACGAGACCTGGATGTCCATCGAGGGGCTGAGCGTGGGCACCACCTCATGGGCGACCATCGAACGGGTCTCGAAGAACCGGGTGAGGATGTCGTTGGTGTTCGAGCCGACGATCAGGCCCTCGATCGGCGCGCCCATCTCCCTGGCGATCCAGCCGGCGAGCACGTTGCCGAAGTTGCCGGTGGGCACGCTGAAGGCCAGCGGACCGGCGAGCTTGTCGCCTGCCGTGACGTAGTAGACGATCTGGGCCATCACGCGGGCCCAGTTGATCGAGTTGACGGCCGAGAGCCGCATCCGCTCGCGGAACGGGGCGTCGTTGAACATCGCCTTGACCAGGTCCTGGCAGTCGTCGAACGTCCCGTCGACGGCCACGGTGTGGACGTTGGGCGAATCGACCGTCGTCATCTGGCGGCGCTGCACCTCGCTGACCCGGCCGTGGGGGTAGAGGATGACGATGTCGACGTTCGAGCAGTGCCTGACGCCGTCGATCGCCGCCGAGCCGGTGTCGCCACTGGTTGCCCCGACGATCGTCACCCGCTCGTTGCGCTGGGCCAGGACGTGGTCGAACATCCGACCGACGAGCTGCAGGGCGACATCCTTGAAGGCCAGTGTCGGGCCGTGGAACAGCTCCTCCACCCACAGGTCGTCGTCGATCTGCACCAGCGGCACGACGGCCGGGTGGACGAACGTCGCGTAGGCGTCGCGGCACATCGCCAGGAGCACGTCGGCAGGGAGCTCGTCACCGACGAACGGCGCCATCACCTGGGCGGCCCGCTCGGCGTAGGTCGACCCGGGGACGCGGTGGGACAGTGCCGGCCACTCGGCGGGCATGTAGAGGCCGCCGTCGGTGGCCAGACCCGCCAGCAGAGCATCGCAGAAACCGAGCTCGGGCGCCCGGCCGCGGGTGGAGACGTAACGCACCGGACCGGCCTCAGCTGCCGATGACCCGCAGCAGGCTGCCGACCTGCTTGACCACGTCGAGCTCGCGCAGCTCGCGCACCGTCGCCTGGATGTTGGCCTCCTGGGCGACGTGGGTGATGAACACCAGGCGGGCATCGTCGCCCATGCCCTCCTGTTCGGCCGCCCGGATGCTCACGCCATGGCGGGCGAACACCCCGGTGACTGCGTGCAACACCCCGGGCCGGTCGGCGACGTCGAGGCTGAGCAGGTACTCGGCCGAGGTCTGATCGATCGCCTTGGTGTTCGCCTGGGCGAGCCTGCCCATCGACCCGTGGGTGCCCTTGCGCAGGTTGAGGGCGGCATCGATGACGTCGCCGAGCACCGCGCTGGCCGTCGGCATGCCGCCGGCGCCCCGGCCGTAGAACATCAGCGAGCCGACCGCCTCACCCTCGACGAACACCGCGTTGTAGCTCCCCGAGACGCCGGCGAGAGGGTGGGCCACGGGCACCATCGCCGGATGGACGCGCACGGCGATCTCGTCGGTGGCGGCCTCGCGCTCGCAGATGGCGAGGAGCTTGACGACGTAGCCGAGACGGCGGGCCACGGCGATGTCCGCCTGGGTGATCCGGCTGATCCCCTCGTGGTACACGTCGCCGGCGACGACCTTGGCGCCGAAGGCGACCGAGGCGATGATCGCCGCCTTGGCCCCGGCGTCGAAGCCCTCGACGTCGGCCGTCGGGTCGCGCTCGGCGTAGCCGAGCCGTTGCGCGTCGGACAGGGCGTCGCCGTAGTCGGCGGCCTCGTCGGTCATCTTCGAGAGGATGAAGTTGGTCGTGCCGTTGACGATGCCGAGCACCCGGCGGATGGGCTCGCCACGCAGGCTCTCGCGCAACGCCCGGATCAACGGGATCCCGCCGGCCACGGCCGCCTCGAACAGCAGATCGACACCGGCGGTGTCGGCGGCCTCGTACAGCTCGGCACCGACGTTGGCGAGCAGCTCCTTGTTGGCCGTGACCACCGGCTTGCCGTGCTGCAGGGCGGTACGGATGAGCTCGCGGGCCGGTTCGATGCCGCCGATCACCTCGACCACCAGGTCGACCTCGGCGTCCTCGACGAGGGCGCGGGCGTCACGGGTGAGCACGCCGTCGGGCAGCCCGAGGTCCTGGTAGCGGGACATGTTGCGGACCGCCACCCGGGTGACCTCGAGGCGCACTCCGGTCCGGGCGGCGATCGTGTCGGCCTGCTGCGCGACGAGGTGCACGAACGCCCCGCCGACGTTGCCGCAGCCGAGCACGCCGAGACGTATGGGTTGGTCAGGGGTCACAGCCCGGCAACGCTACCGACCCGAGCCGATCCCTGCCGAGGCGGGTCCGCTGACGAACAACGGGCCGATTCGTCAGCGTGACGTGCGGCGCTGCAGGGCGACGGTCAAGGTGTCGAAGCGGCGCCGGTCGAGCACGGCGCCTTCGCGGCGCATCGCCGCCGGGTCGATCCGGACGATCCGGTCGAGTTTGGCCCAGCTGTCGCGGCCCGCAGGATCCCACGGTCCGGTGCCGACGAACACGTTGTCGGGGTCGTCGCGGCCCTTGGTCGTCAACGCCACGGCCGCCAGCATCGGTCCCGCCCGCCCGACGATCACGACCGGACGGTCCTTGCCCAACGTCGGGTCCTCTTCGTACGACACCCAGGCCCAGACGACCTCACCGGGGTCGGGGTCGCCGTCGAGGCAGGGCACGTAGGAGAAGCGCACGTCCCCGATGGCCGCATCGGGCGGCGCCACCGTGACGTGCTCCTCGGGCACGGCGGTCCGCGGCGGCCGGCGGCGGTTACCGGTCGTCCGGCCCAGCAGACCGCCGATCGCCGCGACGGCCCGCCGGACGCGGGACCCGTTCAGTCGAGGTCGCATCGCACGAGGTCGGCGAACGTCTCGCGGCGGACCACCAGCCGGGCCCGGCCGTCGGCGACGAAGACCACCGGCGGGCGGGTGACCTTGTTGTAGTTGGACCCCATCGAATGGCCGTAGGCGCCGGTCACCGGCATCGCCAGCAGGTCCCCGACGACGACGCCCTCGGGCACGGCAGCATTGAAGGCCAGCACGTCGCCGCTCTCGCAGTGCTTGCCGACGATGCGCAGGCGCGCAGGACGCTCGGCACCGACGTCACGGGGGAGGAAGGCCTCGTAACCGCTGCCGTAGAGCACCGGGCGAGGGTTGTCGCTCATTCCGCCGTCGACGGCGAGATAGTCGCGCACACCGGGGATGTGCTTGATCGTCCCGACGGTGTAGAGGGTGACGGCGGCCGAGGCGACGATCGCCCGGCCCGGCTCGACCGAGACCGCCGACTCGAGGCCGGCGGCGGCGCAGGCGTCGAGCACGACCTTGCCCCAGTGGGCGATCGACGGCCCCTCCTCACCGGCGACGTAGGCGACGCCGAGGCCGCCGCCGAGGGTCAGCTCGGGCAGGTCGTAGGGCCGGGCGAATCCGGCCATCAGCTCGGCGGCCCGGGCGAAGCCGTCGACGGCGAACACGTTGGAGCCGATGTGGCAGTGGAGCCCGACGAGCTGCACGGCGGGCGATCCCAGGGCGTGGGCCACCGCCCGGGCCGCGTCCCCGTTGGCGAGGTTGAAACCGAACTTCGAGTCGTCCTGGCCGGTGGCGATGTACTCGTGGGTGTGGGCGTGGACACCCGGTGTGATCCGCAGGTGGATCCGGGGGGCGGGCAGGCCGCCGCGGTGCAGCTCCTCGATCCGCCCGAGCTCGTCGAACGAGTCGACGTTGATGTGGCGGACGCCGGCCTCGATCGCCATGCGCAGCTCGTCGGTGCTCTTGTTGTTGCCGTGGAGCACGCAGCGGTCGGCGGGGACGCCGGCGTGCAGGGCGACGAACAGCTCGCCACCACTGGCGACGTCGAGCAGCAGGCCCTCCTCGTGGGCGAGGCGGGCCATCGCCGTGCACAGGAAGGCCTTGGCCGCGTAGACCACCCGGTCGGCGCCGAATGCCCCGACCGCTTCGCGGGCCCGATTGCGCAGGTGGACCTCGTCGTAGACGAACACCGGGGTGCCGAACTCGGCGGCGACGTCGAGCAGGGAGCACCCGCCGATGTTCAGCGCCCCGTCGCCGTCGACCGAGGCCGTGTCGGGCAGCAGATGCCACGGGACCGCGCTCATCACATCCGCTCCGGGGCCTCGATGCCGAGGAGCTGCAACCCGGTCTCGAGCACCCGGGCGGTGAGATCGCACAGCGACAGGCGGCTGTCGCGCACCGCCGCATCCTCGGCCTTGATCACCGGGCACGCCTCGTAGAACGCCGTGAAGGTCTGGGCGAGGTCGAAGAGATAGGTGCACAGCTTGTGCGGGCTGTACGTCTCGAGCGTCGCGGCGATCGCCGCGTCGAAGCCGAGCAGGCCGAGGGCGAGGGCGCGTTCGGGAGGGGCCCCGATCGACGCCACGGCGGAGCGCACCGAGGTGCGCTCGACCGCCGCCCGGCGGAAGATCGAGCAGATCCGGGCATGGGCGTACTGCAGGTACGGACCGGTGTTGCCTTCGAAGGCGAGCATCCGGTCGAAGGCGAAGACATAGTCCTTGACCCGGTCGTTGGCCAGGTCGGCGTACTTGACGGCGCCGATGCCGATCATCCGGGCGACGGCGTCGCGCTCGGGCCCGGACAGCCCCGGATTGCGCTCGGCGACCGCGGCCGCGGCTCGTTCCACCGCCTCGTCGAGCAGGTCGGAGAGCTTGACACTGGCGCCCGATCGGCTGCGCAGCATCTTGCGGTCCTCGCCGAGCACGCTGCCGAAGGGCACGTGCTCGATCTCGACGCCCTCGGGCACCCAGCCGGCCAGGCGGCAGACGTCCCAGACCATCTGCAGGTGCTGGGCCTGGGGCGCCCCGACGACGTAGAGCAGCCTGGTGGCGCCGAGCCGTTCGAGGCGATCGATCACCGTGGCCAGATCGGTGGTGGCGTAGTTGAACCCGCCGACCGAGTTGCGGATGATCAGCGGCAACGGTTCGTTGGAGCGGTTGGTGTAGCCGGGAGGGAAGACCACTTCGGCGCCGTCGGAGTCGACCAGCAGCCCGGCGACGTGGAGGCGCTCGACGACCGGCTGGAGCAGGTCGTTGTACCTGCTCTCACCCATGTTGTCGTCCCCCGTCAGGCGCACCCCGAGCCGGCGGTAGACGTCCTGGAAGTACCGGGCGCTCTCGGCCACGAGCAGTCGCCAGAGACGGAGCGTCTCGGGCTCGCCGGCCTGCAGCATCACGACGCGCTGGCGGGCCCGTTCCTGGAAGTCCTCGTCGAGCTTGAACTTCTCGTTGGCCTGCTTGTAGAAGGCATCGAGGTCGCCGACGGAGAGTTCGTGGGCGGCGGCGTCCTCGCCGAGGTCGACCAGGTGCTCGATGAGCATCCCGAACGGCCGGCCCCAGTCGCCGATGTGGTTCTCGCGCAGCACCCGATGACCGACGAACTCGTGCATCCGCACGAGCGCGTCGCCGATGATCGTCGAGCGCAGGTGGCCGACATGCATCTCCTTGGCGACGTTCGGAGCCGAGTAATCGACGACCACCGTGCGCGGCGACCCCGCCGGGGCGACCCCCAGGCGGGCGTCGGCGGCGATCTCGGCCAGCTGCGCCGACAGGAAGCGATCGGTCAGGGTGACGTTGAGGAACCCCGGCCCGGCGACCTCGACCGTCGCCACGCCGTCGAGGCGGCCGGCGAGCGCCTCGACGACCGCCGCGGCGACCTCGCGGGGGCTCCGGCCGAGCGACTTGGCCAGGGCGAGCGCGCCGTTGGCCTGGGCATCGGCGCGCTCCGACGGGCGGACCACCGGGTCGACGTACTCGCCACGCCGGCCGGCAACCTCGGCGAATGCCGGGGCGAGCAGGTCGGAGACGATGACGAGGGGATCGGACACCGGGGCAAGGGTAACGGCCCCCGCCACGAGCCCTCCCATGTTTCCGGTTACCGGGCGGGGTCATCGCCGGGATCAGGCCGGTGCCGGTGCCGATGCCCGGGCCGCCTCGATCTTGGCCGTCGTCAGCTTCCGGCGCCCGGCGACGAACAACCCGAGGTAGATCGACGCGGCGACCAGCCAGGTCGCCCGGAGCGCCCACGCCCGCGTGGCGAACGAGTCGGCGACGAGCACGACGACACCGCCGATCGCCGCCCCGATCGGCATCATCCCCCAGGCGAAGAAGCGGTACACGCTGTTCACCCGGCCGAGCAGGTGGTCGGGGATGATCCGCTGGCGGAGGCTGACGGTGATCACGTTCCACAGCGTGCCGATGAAGATCTCGATGCCGAACATGACGAACACCACCGGCCAGCGGGTGGACAGCCCGATGACCGTGTTGAGCACCGCCGAGCCGCCGAGGGTGATCGCCAGGCACGTTCCGCTGCCCAGGCGGCGCACGATCCGCTCGGTCAACCATCCACCGGCGACGCCGCCGACGGCGCCGCCCATGCCGATGACGGCGAACACGACCGGGCCGGCGTGGAGCACCTCCTGCGCCCACAGCACCATCGTCGCCCCGCTGACCATCCCGGCCAGGTTCATCAGCCCGAGGATGATCGCCATCGGCCGCAGCAGCGGATGGCTCCACAGCCAGCGCACCCCCTCGCGCAGTTCGGTCGTCCACGAGGGACGTCGGCGATCCTCGGACGCCGCCGGATCGACGGGCGCCCGGAACACGCCGGGGATCGAGGCGACGAGCGCGGCGGCGACGAGGAACGACGCGGCGTCGACGAAGATCGGCACGGCGAACGCCACGACGAGCAGCAGCGATCCGAGGGGCGGGCCGGCAAAGGTGTTCATCACCATCTCGACGCTCCACATCCGGCCGTTCGCCTTCTCGAGCAGCGACTCGTGGACGATCGCCGGCATCAGGGTCTGGCCGGCGTTGTCGGCGAGCACCTCGGCCATCCCGAGCAGCAGCGTGCTGACGAGCACGACGACGTACAGACCGGTCGTCGTGGCGACGACCTGGTCGAGCTCGCCGGGCCCGGGCAGGGTGCCCTGGCGATCGAGCACGGCGAGGGCGATGAGCAGGGTGAGGGCTCCGCGGACGGTGTCCATCGCCACGATCAGCCGGCGGCGGTCGACCCGGTCGGTGATCACCCCGGCGGGAAGGGTGAAGAACAGCCACGGTAGGCGCTGGGCGACGGCGATCAGGGCGACGAGCAGCGGGTTGCGGGTGACGGCCGAGGCCAGCCACGGGTAGACGATCGTGCCCATCCCGTCGCCGAGGTTGGAGATCGAGTGGGCGCCGAACAGCTTGAGGTACGAGGAGCCGAGACGAGGCCGGGCGGTGGGGGCGTCGCTCATCGGGATTCCTTTCGCCGGCAGTCGGGTCGCCGGCCGGGGCTCAGAGGGAGGCGACGAGCTCGGCGAGCCGCGGCCCGGCCCCGTGCTCGATCGGATCGCCGTGACCGAAATAGATCGTCTCCAGCGCCAGGCCGGCCAGGCGCCTCGCCGATTCGATCGCCGTGGCCATGTCGGCGGTGAACTGCGGATTCGGCCCGGTGAGCGATTCGGCGTTGCTGATCGCATCACCGGCGACGAGCACCTGGCCGAGCGGGTCGTAGATAGAGATGTGGCCGGCCGTGTGGCCGGGCGTGCCGACGATCTGCAGGCCGAACACCTCGTCGCCGTCGAGCACCGATGCCAACGGGCGGGGCGCCGTGATCGAGGCGATGTCGGCCTCGCCGGCGTAGGCCCTGGCATTGACGGCCGAGTCGAGCACGTCGCCGATGCTGCCGGCATGATCGGGATGGTGGTGGGTGAGGATCACGTGGCCGACGGCGTCCCAGTCGAGCGACGCCGCCGCCGAGCCCCTCGGCGATGGCGCCGGCGCTCCCGGCGACGCCGGTGTCGACCACGGCGGCCTCGCTCCCCCGGATGAGCACGTAGGCCGAGACGAACCCGAGGTTGATCCGTCGGTAGGTGACCGGCTTCGCGACCCTCGTCGGCGGGCCCGGTGGCCGCCGTGGCCCCGGTCGTGCCCGGAGCCACGGTTGCGGGTGGAGGGGCGTTGGTCCCGACGACCGGGGCCGCCGTAGTCGAGCCCTCCGACGCGGTCGGGCCGGAGAAGTCGCCGCCGTCGTTCGACGAGCATGCGCCGATGATCGGCGTGAACACGGTGATCGCCACCGCGCCCCGACCGAGTTCGGTCAGGAAGGCCCGGCGACCTATCCGGTGGAACTCACCCATGACAACTCCCTCGCGGCGGCGCTATGTCCACCGTACCCCGGTCGCATCGGGGGTGTCGGCGACACCAGTCCGGCGCTAGCCTGCGGGTGCCCCTCGGGGCCCCCGCCCTCGTAGCTCAGGGGATAGAGCGTCGGCCTCCGGAGCCGGATGCGCAGGTTCGAATCCTGCCGAGGGCGCCCTGGTAAATCGGCTCTGACCAGCGGAAACATGTTCGGCCGTTGAAGGCAGTCTGACCGCTGGTGTCCCTGAATGACCCCCATTTTGCCGTAGCGTTCGGGAACACCACGGGAACAGATCGTTCGGATCGGCAACGTCTGCACCTGACCTGACCCCGAACCCCACCTCGCAAGCGCTGCGAGCGCGTCGTCGATCTCGATCGACCCAGCTGACGTCCGCTACGGCGCATCCGCCCGCATCATCGCCGCGGTGCCTTCGTCGCCACTCCCGACCTGATCCCAGTTGCCATCGACGATCCGACGCAGCTGTCCATGGGCGAGCGCACGCGCCACCAATCAGTTGGCTGCTCGCGCAACACTTCGGCGCTCGGCTCGAAGGCCGCCACGCCATGAACAGCCTTCAACGATTTCTCGCGCAAGCTCCGTCGCACCGGCCTCGAGCTGCGCGATCCGTGCCGCCGATGTCCACAGCTCTGACCACGATCTCGGTCCCGTGACCACGAACGATGGTTGCTCCACCCGCCTCGTCGCCCAAGTCGGCGTAGACGAGCCATCCCCGACGCAGCCCAAGCCGGGTGCAGTACGCCAGCATCTGGTACGCGTCGGCGTTCGGGTAGTCCTGGCTCGTGGTGCGTTTGTACCGGCGCCACCACGTGATGTCCGGCTTCATGAGAACCGTGCCAGCCTGGTCGAGATACACCCGATCTTGCCCGCGAACCTGTCCTCCGATGTGCTCGAGTTCCTTGCGGAGCGCCTGCTCCAAGAATGACTCGAAGATCCGGTTCATGTCGAACAGGAAGCCTGTTCCCCGGTGCTTCTGGTCCGGGAACTCCAACGAGTGACCACCCAGGACAAGACGACTGAGGACCAGCGCTGGTCGGTAGCGCTCGTTCATCCTGCTGAACGGGATGTCGGGGACTTGGCGACCGCGGGTCCAGGGCTCGACCCCGTCGAGCTGGAACCGAAGATGCGTGAGCCTCCTGCGGAGCTGCCCACTCATGGCCATTCGACCGCTGTCAGTGATCGGCAACCGGAGGTCGCGAGTGCGGCATACGGCACTTCTCCGCGCCCTCGTGGCGGGATGTTGCCTGCTTGGTAGGGGACATTCGATTGGCGCCGTCTGGCCGGAAGCGATGCGTGTACGCTCTCAACATGACCGAGACGGCCGAGCTCATCAAGAACGCTCGGGAACAGCGCGGCCTCAGTCAACGCGCCCTCGCGCAACGCGCCGGGGTCGAACAGTCGACGATCGCCCGCATCGAGCTCGGCGACGCGGACCCGGCGTACTCCACGGTCGTGCGACTGCTCGATGCGGCGGGCTTCCGGCTGCCCAACCCGGAACCGTCGATCCCGACCCTCGCCGAAGCGGCGCTCGGAGGCGACGAACTCGACTGGACGATGCTGCGTTCGGTCACCGACCTCGCCGAGCGGGACCCGTCCAGTGTCCGTCTCGTGATCGGTGCCGAACCGCAGATCAATGTGGGGGTCACGGCTCGGACCATCCTGGCCGCCGTGGCGGCGTTCCTCGCCGAGCAGGCCGGCGTTCGCGCTCCTCGCTGGGCCCGTCACACCCCGCCGCTCGCCGAGGCGTGGCATCCCGACGGTACGCCCCGGATGATCCGTCAGACCATCGCCGAGACACCTCCGGCGGTTGCCCGGTACAACGTGTGGCTCCGAGCCTCGGTCCTCCAACGGAGACGATCATGACCGGGGTCGGGCGGCCGCTCGGCTGGGACGAGATCGAGGCGTACCTGCTGGAGGTCGGCGCCGAACTCGAGCGACGCGGCCTGGCCCGCAGCATCATCGTGGTCGGCGGCGCGTACGTCGCATTCCGCGGTGTGCGCGCCTCGACCACCGACGTCGACACCATCTACGAACTCGACGACGAACTCCGAAGCGTTGTTGCCATCGTCGCCGAACGCCACGGGCTCGAACCCGACTGGCTCAACGACCGCGCCCGACCGTGGCGCCCCGTCACCTTCGACCCGGCGACATGCGACACCGTCCTCGAAGCCGGCGGGCTACGAGTCCTGGCCCCACCGCCCGACATCGTCGTGCTCATGAAGATCTCCGCCGGCGGACGAACCCCGAACGACGCACTCGACCTCAAGGCCCTCTGGCCCGCCACCCGATTCACCGGCCCCGACGACGCCGTCGCCGCGTACTACGCCGCCTACCCCCACGAAGAACCCGACCCGTACCTCACTGACTGGATCCGCACCGTCATCGCAGGATGAACGACGGCACCTACCGCTCGGCGCCGACACGACTGAAGCGTCCCCGAACGCCGGGACGGCGGCAAGGACCGGCACTTGGTGTGCACCCAGGCAGGCACTGCACTTCGCCGGATCCCGAGGGCGCGTCCCGCGTACTTGTGATCGCGATTGCGAGCGACCCTCCTCCGCCATGTCGCTACGTCGCCACCACCCTTCCGGTCCGGAACGCATCGGTCATCGGCCGATCGAGAGCGCGAGTACCTTGGACTGCGGGATGGGTCATCGACACGGCGTGGCCTCAATGAGTCAGGAGCAGCAGTGCGGTACTTCGAGGACCTCAAGCCAGGTGACATCGCACTGGGGTCAACCTTCGTGGTCGAGCGGGACGAAATGGTCGGGTTCGCTCGCCGTTGGGACCCTCAGCCGTTTCACCTCGACGACGCCATCGCCAACGCAATGTTCGGCGAGGGAGGGGTCACCGCTCCCGGTGTCTACGTCATGGCGATCAGGACCCGGCTGTTGCATGACACTCCCGACCTGGCCGTCATTGCCGCCCTCGGTTATGACGAACTCCGCTTCCACGCTCCGGTTCGCGCTGGTGACACACTCCAGCTCCGCCAGGAGTGGCTCGACAAGCGAGTGTCGGACTCAAAGCCAGACCGTGGTGTGGTGAGGTCGCGCCTCTCGTTGGTGAACCAGGCCGGCGTAGAGGTGATGAGCCACATCGACACCATTCTCGTGCGTCGCCGAAATCCAAGCGACTGATCCCGATTCTCGCGATTCGCCGGCACTCGGTATCGACCCTTATGGAGTGTCCCGAAACGCCAAATGGCGCGGTCGCGTGTGCTGCAGCGGCGAGCAAAGTGTGCGTCTTCCACCTGTAGATGCCTACGGTTCCACTGTGAAGCTTGCCCCCGATCCGCTTCGTCCGTACCAACGACGATGTATCGCTGGCATACGCGATGTTCGGTGAGGGGCCACCGCTGTTGTACGCGTTCGCCGGTCCTGCCCTGTCGAACCTCGAACATGAGTGGAACCATCGCGGGCTCGTCGAGCAGTACGAGGCGATGGCCGAGGAACGTACGGTCGTTCGCTTCGATTGGCGCAACTGCGGACTCTCGACGAGGCACGTCACCGACGTCAGCCCCGACGCGCATCTTCGAGACCTGCTTGCCTTGCAGGACCATCTCGGCTTCGAACAGGTCGCTCTGCGGATACATGGCAGACGCGTCGATCGCTCTGCGATACGAATCCTGCCGAGGGCGCCCTGGTTAATCGGCCATGACCAGCGGAAACACGCTGGTCATGGCCTCGTCGTTCTTGACCTCTGACCAAGGCCGCGATCGTCTCCGCCGTCTCCTCTTCGATGGAGCCAGCTCGACGCCGGGTCCGTTCGCCGACGACGCCTTCTTCGCGTCGCTCCGCCGCCACGTCCAAGACCAAGACCTGCCCGCGCAGTGAACAAATCCGTCCGCCTTCGCGCGCTCGCCGCGACCGATCTCGAAGACGCGGCGGAGTACTACCGACAGCACGCTGGCGAACAGATAGCCCTTGACTTCATCGACGCCGTCGAGCGGGGGATCCGGGAACTCGGTCGTAGTCCTCAGATCGGATCGCTGCGGTTCGCCTACGAACTCGAAATCCCTGACCTTCGGGCCTCGGCGTTCTCGCGCTTCCCTTACGTCGTGTTCTCCGTGGATACCGAGGACCTTGTCGACGTGTGGCGAGTCCTCCACACCCGTCGAGACTTCCCAGCGACCCTGGCCGATCAGGGCGAACTCCATTCCACACCTCCTCGCTCAGGCCGCGCCGACTTCGCGCCGTCGCCAGCGCTATGCGCAGGCGTCAGCACCTTCGTTGCAGTCGAAGACCCGAGCGAGCGTCTGGCAGACGTTTGAGAGCCAGCTGTCCGGCACGGAGCCGGCCCGGTTCACCAGGTCGGTGATCGCCAGGGGGGTCACCTCGCGGCAACAGAAGGCGGTCGGTTCGTTCAATGTGCCCGGCTGCAGGAGTACTTCATCAGGCCACCCCCGCAGGTTCGTGGTGCCCGGTACGACCAGTACCTTGCCGAGCCGGCGATTCATGCTGTCGGCCGACAGCACCAGCACCGGGCGAAGCTTCGAGCCTGCCGGCGCCCACCAGATCTCGCCGCGTTTCGGCCACCCCTCGGTCACCCGTCGCCATCCAGATCGGCCCACCCGCCGACGGCCCGAGCATTGAGGTCGACGAACTCGTCCGCTTCATCGGGAACTGCACGCGACCAGGCGTCGTCCCAGGCCTGGCGGTCCCATTCGAGGAGCTGACGCCGTAGAGCGATACGCACTGCGTCGGATCGGTTCGCGGCGAGACCGCGCACGACGGCCTCATCAAGACGAGCCACGTCGCGGTCATCAAGCTTGACGTTCACTGGTGACATGCCATGAGCATAGTGATTCGTAAAGTGCACAGCTGCACGAATGGTAAAGCCATCAGCAAGAGCGACGGCCAGTTCGGCGAGCGTGCCGGTCAAGTGGTGGGCGACGATGACCGTGGTCGCAGCCACACGAACGCTCAGGCGTTGAGCCGCCGGACGGGGACGTAGACGTGCAACGGATTCGTCGGGAGTGGTTCGACCGGTAGCCAGTGGCGGTAGAACGCGAGCGCGTTGTCATCTCGGCAATGGATCACCAGAGCTCGGAAACCGACCACGGTCGCGGCGACTCTCGCACGTTCGGCGACGTCGGCGAGCAGTGCGCCGCTGACCCCTTGCCCTTGTCGTGTGACGTCGACGGCGAGCCGGGCCAGGACAAGCACCGGAACCTGCTCCGGGGCATTGCGGCGCAGTGGTCCAGCGGCGATGCTCCGCTCGATCGAACCGGCGCACAAGGCGTGGAAACCGACAACTCGTCCGCCGGATGTCGTGACGACACGGAGTACGGCGTCACCGGCGTCGTGCGCTCTAACGGCGCGCCGCTGCAGCCAGTCGTCGAGTTCCGCGGTCCCCGACGCCAACCCGGTCAGGTCATGGCCAGCATACGTTTCGACGATCAATCGTCGACGATCAATCGAGATCCGACACGTCGACGGCGGCGGCACGGGCGAACAACCTGGCCATCTGCGCAACGTGTTCGGGACGGGCATCCGCGTCGAGCATCGTGGAGAACTCGTCCCACGCCGCGGCATCCAACCGCCAGAGGCGTTGTTCGGCGAGTTTGCGTTCCGCTGCGAACCGGGCGGCCGAGAGGACGAATTCGGTCACCGTCGAACCGGACGCCTGCGCGGCGAGACGGATCACCGCGTCGTCCTCGACCGACAAGCGCATATTGATTCGAGGATTAGCCACCGCCGTCATGGTGCACATTGTGCACCGCCTCCAGCTCGACGTCAACCTCATTCACAACTCCGACACCGGCCCTCGGGTTCCGATCGGGTGCAGCCTGCCCGAGACGGGTGCACTGAGCTCGGTGTCGAAACTGCCAACGTCGGGGCATCACGTGTCACCGGCGTGCAACCGGTCGGGCGCTTGCTTGCGAGAATGAAGACGTGCGCAGATGGTCGATCCTGACCGGCACGACAGTCGTCGCCGTCGCCGGGCTCGTGTGGTCGCTCCACGGGTTCGGGCCGCGCAGCATCTGGTTCGCGTTCCTCGTCGTCTGGTTGCCGATGGCCTGGCTCGGCACGATCAGCCGGGTCGTCACGCCGCGGCTGCCCGAGCGCTACCACGTTCTCCGCGCCGCCGAACGGGACGGGCGCATCTACGAGCTCGTCGGGGTCCGCCTGGTGAAGCAGCTCCTGCGCCGTGGCCCCCTGGCGGTCTTCAACCCACACCTCCACCTTCCGACGGAGCCGACTCCGGGGAAGCTGGCCGAGCTCGATCAGCGGATGCGCGACGCCGAGGCGAGCCACTTCATCCTGCTGGTCCTCACGGTCGGCGTCGTCGTCCATGCGGCGGCACACGGCTGGTGGAAGACCGCCGGGTGGACCGCCCTGTTCGACGTGCTGATCAACGGGTACCCGGTGATGCTCCAGCGGTACAACCGCGCGCTGCTCGGTCGCCGTTTCGGAAGTCGTCGCACCGATTGACGGTGGACCACGTGTCCGCCGCCCGTGAGCGGCAGCGGTGACCACCGTGTCCGCCGTGATCACCCGCTGGCCACACCGGCGGCGATGGCGACGTGGCGTTCGGCGCCGTCTTCCCCGACGCGCTCGGGCAGCTCGCCGAGCCACTACTACACCCCGGGAGACTCGGCGAATCCGATCAGCTGGTCCGACGCCTATGGCGCCGGGATGGTCAACGCACAGGCAGCGGCAGCCTGACCACCACTGGTTGAACTGCACGGAGGGGCCCGGGCATCCCGGGTCCCTCCGAAGGTGCGCCGAGCGGCCGTCGGGACTGATGCCCCGGCCGCGAGGGCCCTGTGGCCCTGCTGGGACGCCGACCCGCCCGCCGAGGATGGCGACATCGTCGACCCGGCGATGGGAACGTCCCGCAGGAGGAACTGATGACCGACATCGAGGTTGACCAGGCGAAGGCGCCCGGCGAGGAGTGGCCGAAGCCGACTCCGGTCGGGCCGGTGGCCGCCGGGCGGCTGGTCGCGGCGACCACCGGCATCGCCCTCGTCACGTTCGGGGTGATGTGGGCCGTGCGGGCACTGCCCACCGACGGGTTCGGCGCCAGGGCGCTCGCCGTCGTGCTCGGGCTGCTCGTGATCCCCGTCGTGGCGTCGCCGATCGAATGGTTCGTGCACCGCTTCGTCTACCACGCCGCCGTCATCCGTCCGCTGAAGGCCATCTTCGTCGTCCATACGGCGCACCACTACGCCTTCTTCCCGACGCGCCGCTACGTGACGAGCGGGCCCCCTCGCCGCTTGTCGATCCGGGAGCGCACTCCCGACATCCACGTCTCGGCCCTGCGCAACGCGGGCGTGCGGCTCGCCCACTTCTTCTGGTACATGAGCTTCGGAGCGGTCCTCATCTGGACGCCGGCCTGGTTCCTGACCCACAACACCGCGTTCCTCGTCGGCCTCGTCATCGCCTCGGCCACGGTGTCGAACCTGTTCATCGTGGTGCACGACACGATCCATCGCCCCGCCAGCCACCGCATCGTCGAGGCGCAGCCGTGGTACCCCTTCCTCGACCGGCACCACTTCATCCACCACGTCGACCTGGGCACGAACCTCAACTTCCTGCTGCCGCTGGCCGACCTGCTCTTCGGCACCCTGCGCACGGTGATGACCACCGACGAGCTCAACCGCCACGGCACGCTCGCCGCCGCCAAGCAACGGCCGATCGGCCAGGGCGAACGAGCCAAGCTGGCCACGGCCGCGGCTCGATGCCAGGACCGAGTGAGCGGCCCCGATTGCGGATCGCCGTCGTCTGCCCGTACGACCTCTCGGCCACCGGGGGCGTGCAGGACCAGGTGATCGGTCTCGCCCGCGCCCTCGGACGGGGCGGGCACGAGGTGTCGCTCGTCGCCCCCGGCGAGATCCCCGAACCGCCGGGAGGGACCAGCGCCGGGCGCTCCGTGCGCTTCCGGGTCAACGGATCGATCGCTCCGATGTCGCCCCTCCCGATGGCCGCGGTCCGCACGGTCCGGGCGTTGCGCGACGGCCGCTTCGACGTGATCCACCTCCACGAGCCGGTGGCCCCGAGCATCACGATCCCCGCCCTGCTCGCTCATCCGGCGCCCCTCGTCGGCACGTTCCATGCGGCGGGGGATCGCACCCCCTACCGCTGGTTCGGCCGACCCCTGTCGCTGTTGGCCAAGCGCCTCGACGCCCGGGTGGCCGTCTCCGAGCCGGCGGCACGTCTGGCGCGCCGATCGCTCGGGGGCGACTACCTGGTGTTCCGCAACGGCATCGAGCTCGATCGGTTCGCCGACGTCGAGCCTGCCGCCGTCGACGGCCCGACGATCCTCTACCTCGGGCGCCACGAACCCCGCAAGGGGCTCGACGTGCTGCTCGCCGCCTGCTGGCTGCTCGACGACGACGTGCGCGTCTGGGTGGCAGGGGACGGTCCCGAGACGCGCCGCCTCCGCGAGCGGACCCGAGGGGACCGCCGGGTGCAGTGGCTCGGCACGCTCGACGAAGTCGACAAGATCCGCCGTCTGCGAGCGGCCTCGGTGCTCTGCGCACCGTCGCTGCACGGCGAATCGTTCGGCATGGTCGTGCTCGAGGCGATGGCCGCGGGCACGCCGGTGGTCGCCAGCGACATCCCGGGCTACCGGGCGCTGAGCGACGACGGGCGCACGGTCCAGCTGGTCAGGCCGGGCGACGCGCAGGCACTGGCCGCGGCGTTGGGCGACGTGCTGGGCGACCGACGACGCTCCGCCGACCTCGCGGCCCGCGGCCTGCAGCGGGCGCGCGACTACTCGATGGACGACCTCGCCGACCGCTACGTCGCGGTCTACGAGCGGGTGGCTCGCGCGGCGATCGGGCGAACGCCCCTGCTCGCCGGTCTGACGGCGGGCAGGGGCGACTCAGACCCAGCTGTGCAACGTCTGGAAGTAGTTGGCCCGCTCGTACGCCCCGGGGTCGGGCACGTTGCCGCGGCTCATGCTGCCGCGCATCTGGGCGACGCTCTCGTACTCGCGCTCGTCCATCCAGGTGTCGATCTCGCGGCGCAGCACCTGGAGGTGGTCCGGTCCGTGCCGCAGCAACGAACTGGTCGTCATCACCACGTCGGCTCCGGCGAGCAGCAGCTTGAGCGCGTCCTGGCCGCGGTGCACGCCGGAACTGGCCGCCAGCGAGACATCGACGACACCGCGTAGCACCCCGATCCAGTGCAGCGGGAGGAGGATCTCGGACGAGGTCGACAGTTCGAGGCGCCGGCGCACGGCGAGCGTCTCGAGATCGATGTCGGTCTGGTACAGGCGGTTGAAGAGCACGAGGCCGTCGGCGCCCGCTTGCTGGAACGAACGCGCCGTGTGGGCGAACGCCGTGAACCACGGGCCCACCTTGACGGCCAGGGGCACCGATGTCTCGGCCTTGACCTCCTCGATCAGCTCGCAGTAACGCCGCTCGACATCGACCGCCGAGACCGTGGCGTCGGTGACCGTGTCGTAGAGGTTCAGCTCGATCGCGTCGGCGCCGGCCGAGGCCAGCGAACGCGCGTAGCGCACCCAGCCGCCCGGCGACACCCCGTTGAGGCTGGCGATCACCGGGATCGACACCCGCCCCTTGGCGTCCTCGACGAGGCCCAGGTGCCGCTCGGGCCCGGTGTGCAGGCCGTCGAGCTGCGGGAGGTAGTCCATCGCCTCGCCGTACGAGTCGCCCCCCTGGCCGAGGGCGAAGTCGACGGCGAACACCTCGTGCTCGATCTGCTCCTCGAACAGCGAGGGGAGCACGATCGCCCCCGCCCCGGCCGCCTCCAACCGCTGCCACATCGCCGGGTCGCCGGTGAGCGGGCCTGGCGATGCCACCAGCGGGCTCGACAGCCGCAGCCCCATGTAGTCGGTCGTCAGATCGGCCATCAGTCCTCTCCGTCCCCATCATCGTTGAGCGACGACGGCTGGGCATGCGCCGGCGCCGTCCGCTCGACCCCGGCCAGTTGGCGGTAGTAGGCCCACCGGTTGGCCACATCGGCCTCGGCCAGCTTCGACAGCTCGGCGGCGCGGACCGGGTCGGCGCGCTTGAGCATCGCGAACCGCGCCTCGCTGTCGGTGAACTGGGCGTACGGCATGGTCGGCTCGGCACTGTCGAGTTCGAATGGATGGATCGCCTCGCCGTCTCCCGGGCGGTAGCGGTACAGCGGCCAGTGGCCGCTCGACACCGCCGCCTTCTGCTGGGTCATCGAGCGGCTCATGTCGAAGCCGTGGGCGATGCACGTGCTGTAGGCGATGATCAGCGACACACCGGGCCAGGCCGCCGCTTCGAGCATCGCCTTGACCGTCTGGATGTCGCTGGCGCCCAGGGCGACGTGGGCGACGTAGACGTCGCCGAACGTCATCGCCTCCAGGCCGAGATCCTTCTTCGCCCCGCTCTTGCCTCCGGCGGCGAACTTGGCGACGGCTCCACGGGGCGTCGCCTTCGACGCCTGGCCGCCGGTGTTCGAGTAGACCTCGGTGTCCATCACCAGGATGTTCAGGTTGCGCCCGCTCCCGAGCACGTGGTCGAGGCCTCCGGCCCCGATGTCGTAGGCCCAGCCGTCGCCCCCGACGATCCACACGCTGCGCCCGACCAGCGCCCCCGCCATCCCGACCAGCTGCCCGGCTCGTTCGTCGGCCGAGCCGGCCGGCGATTCGGCCAGCGCGGCGCGCAGCTGCTCGACCCGCTCGCGCTGGGCGCGGATCCCCAGGTCGTCGACATCGTCGATCCCGGCCACGACGGCGTCGACCAGTACCGGATCGAGCGAGCCGGCCAACGCTTCGAGCAGGCCCAGCGCCTGGCGGCGCTGGGCCTCGTATCCGAGCCGGATGCCCAACCCGAACTCGGCGTTGTCCTCGAAGAGGCTGTTGCTCCACGCCGGCCCGCGGCCCGCCTCGTCGACCGCGTACGGGGTCGTCGGGAGGTTGCCGCCGTAGATGCTGCTGCACCCCGTGGCGTTGGCGATCAGCAACCGGTCGCCGAACAGCTGGGTGAGCAGCTTCAGGTAGGGCGTCTCGCCGCACCCCGAGCAGGCCCCGCTGAACTCGAAGAGCGGCTCGCGCAGCTGGCTGGTCTTCACCGACGCCGGGTCGAACTGCGCCGGATCGGCGGAGCGCAGGGCCAGGAACTCGTCCCATGCCGTACGCTCGACGTCGAGGTGCTCGTCGATCGGGCGCATGTTGACGCTCTTGCGCTTGACCTCGCTCTTGTCGTGGGCCGGGCAGGCCGTGACGCACAGCCCGCAGCCGGTGCAGTCGTCGGGCGCCACCTGCACGGTGAGCGACAGCCCAGGCACCTCCCGGCTGCGGAACGACTTGGTCTTCAGCACGCCCCCGGCGACCAGCGCGGCGGGTTCGTAGACCTTCATCCGGATCGCCGCGTGCGGGCAGACGATGGCGCACTTGCCGCAGTCGATGCACAGGTCGGGCTCCCAGATCGGGATCTCGATCGCCATCGTGCGCTTCTCGACCTTCGACGTCGCCGTCGGGAACGTCCCGTCGGCGGGCAGGGCGCTCACCGGCAGCAGGTCGCCCTCGCCGGCCAGCATGCGCTCGGTCACCCGCTGGACGAAGTCGGTGCTGCCCGCCGGGACCGTCGAACGCCTGCGCTCGGTCGAGGTCACCGAGACGCCGACCGGCACCTGGTGGAGGTTGGCCAGCGTCGTGTCGATCGCCGCCGTGTTCCGTTCGACGACCAGCGCTCCGAGCCGGCCGTAGCTGTGCTCGGCGGCGAGCTTCAGCTCGGCGATCGCCTCGTCGGTGGGGAGCACACCCGACAAAGCGAAAAAGCAGGTCTGCATCACGGTGTTGACCCGCCCGGCCAGTCCGGCGTTCTTGGCGACGGCGGCCGCGTCGATCGTCCAGAGCTGCAGGCCCTTGTCGAGCACCACCTGCTGGACGTCGCCGGGGAGTGCATCCCACACGTCCTCGGGCCGGTGCGGACTGTTGAGCAGCACGGTGGCCCCGGGTGCCGCCACTCCCAGGACGTCGAGGCGGTGCAGGAAGCTCCACTGGTGCACGCCGACGAACGTCGCCTCGCCGACCAGGTAGGTGCTGCGGATCGGGGCGTCGTCGAAACGCAGATGGCTCACCGTCACCGAACCGGACTTCTTCGAGTCGTAGACGAAGTAGGCCTGCACGTGCAGGCCGGTACGGGTGCCGACGATCTTGGCCGTGTTCTTGTTCGCCCCGACCGTGCCATCGGCGCCGAGGCCGAAGAACACGGCCCGCACCCGGGCCCGATCGGTGACGAACGACGGGTCGACCGGCAGGCTCAGGTGGGTCACGTCGTCGACGATGCCGACCGTGAACGGATTGCGCGGTCGATCGAGCGCGGCCTCCTCGAACACCGCCCTGACCATCGCCGGGGTGAACTCCTTGCTGCTCAGCCCGTATCGCCCGCCGATCGCCCGGGGTGGCCGCCCGGCGCTCCAGGCACTCGCCGGGCTGCCCGACAGGGCGGCGAGCACATCGAGGTGCAGGGGCTCGAACGGCGCGCCCGGCTCCTTGGTCCGGTCGAGCACGGCCACCGTTCGCACGCTCGGCGGCAACGCGGCGAGCAGCCGTTCGGTCGGGAACGGGCGGTACAGACGGACGACGACGACACCGACGCGCTCACCACGCCGGTTGAGCTCGTCGACGGCCTCGCGTGCCGCCCCGGCCCCCGATCCCATGAGCACCACGACCCGGTCGGCGTCGGCGGCGCCGTGGTAGTCGACCAGTTGGTACCGGCGACCGCAGAGGTCGGCGAGGCGATCCATCGTCGCCTCCACGACACCAGCGACCCGGTCGTGGTACGGGTTGCACGCCTCGCGGGCCTGGAAGAACACATCGGGGTTCTGCGCCGTGCCGCGGATCACCGGCCGATCGGGGTCGAGGCCGCGCTCCCGGTGCTCGGCCACCCGCTCGTCGCTGATCAGCGAGCGCAGCTGGTCGGCTGAGAGCACGTCGACGGTCTGCAGTTCGTGACTGGTGCGGAAGCCGTCGAAGAAGTGGAGGAAGGGGATCCGCGTCTCGAGCGTGGCCGCGTGGGCGATGGCGGCGAAATCGCCGGCCTCCTCGACGCTGCTGGCGCAGAGCATCGCCCACCCGGTGGTGCGCGCCGCCATGACGTCGCTGTGGTCGCCGAAGATGCTCAGCGCGTGGGTCGCCACCGTGCGGGCGGCGACATGGATGACCGTCGGGGTCAGCTCGCCGGCGATCTTGAACATGTTGGGCAGCATCAGCAGCAGGCCCTGGCTCGCCGTGAACGTCGTGCCGAGCGCGCCGCGGGTCACGGCGCCGTGCAGCGTACCGGCGGCGCCGGCCTCGCTCTGCAGCTCGACCACCTCGGGGACCACCCCCCACAGGTTGGGGCGTCCCTTGGCGCTCCAGTCGTCGGCGAACTCCCCCATCGGCGAAGCCGGGGTGATCGGATAGATGGCGATCACCTCGCTGGCCAGGTGGGCGATGCGGGCGGCCGCCTCGTTGCCGTCGAGCACCCGTCGATCGGTGTTCTGCTCGCTCACCGTCAGCGGTCCGGTGCGATCTTCGGGTGTTCGTCGGGGAACGCCGGGGAATGCCGTTTGACGCCCTCGGCGCGTCGGCCCAGCTCACGGAGCTCCGCGTCGCCGAGCATCGACCGCACCCGGCTGAACACCGTTTCCTCCTCGAGACGGAAGTGGCGGTCGATCTCGAGGATCAGGGCGCTGGCCCGCTTGGTGAAGGCCAGGCCGTCCGGGGCGAGGGCGCGCATCTCGGCGAGGAGCTCGTTCAGCTCCTCGTGCTCGCCCATCCGCCTGGTCAGCGTCTCGCCTCCGGCGGCGTGCGGGGCGGTCTGCGCCGCGGCCCGGAACGCCGGGAAGAGGACCTGCTGCTCGACCTCCTCGTGGGCCGAGAGCTCCTCGCAGATGCGTAGGTAGAGGCCGCGCATCTCGATCGGGTCGTCGACGTCGTCGAGCCGGGCGACGAGCTCGTCGATCGACCGGTGGTCGCGCTCCAGCAGCTCGACGATGTCGACCTGGTCGGTCATCGTGGGATCCTCTCGTCGGTCATGGGTCGGCCTCACCTGTCGAGCTGATCGTGTCGCGCGCAGCGACCCCTCCAGTAGGGCCGAAGGTCCTGCCCTCGGCCGCCGAGCTGCCGAAGGACCCGCCGTCGTCCGTCCGGAAGTCCCGGGACGCCAGGGCCCGCCGCCGGTACCATCGGACCGAGCCCACCGAGCCGGAGAGCGCCTGGATGATCGACGAACCGCCTGCGAGCACGGACCCGGTGGTCCACGAGGTGCTCGCCAACTCCGCGCTGGCCGCGGGCATCCACCGGCTCGAGGTACGAGCGCCGCGGATCGCCGCCGTGCACCGGCCGGGCCAGTTCGTGATCGTCCGGCTCGGCCCGGGCGCCGAGCGCATCCCGCTGACGATCGCTGCGAGCGACCGCGACCGGGGATCGATCGTGCTCGTCATCCAGGCCGTCGGCAAGAGCACCGCCGACCTCGTCGCCGTCGCGCCGGGCGGCGTGATCGAGGACGTCGTCGGGCCGCTCGGGCGGCCGACCGACCTCGTCGAGGGGGGCTCGGCGATCTGCGTCGCCGGTGGTGTCGGCGCCGCCGTCGTCCTCCCCATCGCCCGGGGGCTGGCGGGCCTGGGTACCGACGTCACCACCGTGCTCGGCGCCCGGACCGCCGACGGGCTGCTGTTCGTCGACGAGTTCCGGTCGTTCGGCGAGCTGCTGCTGTGCACCGACGACGCCAGCGCGGGACGCGCCGGGATGGTGACCGGGGCCCTCGGCGAGCTCGTCGGGGCACGGCCGGTCGACGTGGTCTACGCCGCCGGCCCGGTGGCGATGATGCGTGCCGTGGCGGCGACCACCAGGCCCGCCGGGGTGCGCACGATCGTGTCGCTCAACCCGATCATGGTCGACGGCACGGGGATGTGCGGTGGGTGCCGGGTGACGGTCGACGGTGCGATGCGCTTCGCCTGCGTCGACGGCCCGGAGTTCGACGGGCACCGGGTGGACTTCGACGAGCTCGCCGATCGGCTGGGCACCTACCGCGCCGCCGAGCGGGTCGCCGTCGACCATGTCTGCCGGGGAGCGCCGTGACGGATCGGCCATTGTCGAAACGCGAACGGCTGGCCATCGGGCGTCAGGAGATGCCGGCGCGTGACGCGCTCGAGCGATCGGGGTCGTTCGACGAGGTCAACCTCGGGTTCACCGAGCACCTGGCGCTGCTCGAGGCACAACGGTGCCTGGCCTGCAAGCGGGCGACCTGCGTCGAGGGCTGCCCGGTGCAGGTCGACATCCCCACCTTCGTCGCCCGCATCGAGCAGGGAGATCTCGCCGGGGCGGCCGAGGTCCTGTTCTGCGACAACGCCCTGCCGGCGGTCACCGGGCGCGTCTGCCCCCAGGAGCACCAGTGCGAGGCGAAGTGCGTGCGGGGCCGCACCGGCGCCCCGGTGGCCATCGGCCACCTCGAGCGCTACGTTGCCGACTGGGCCCGCGGCCACCGGCCTGTCGAGTTCCCCCCGGCGCTGCGCTCGGGCCGGCGGGTCGCCGTGATCGGGGCCGGCCCGGGTGGGCTCACCGCGGCGGGCGAACTGGCCCGACGCGGCCACGACGTCACCGTGTACGAGGCCCTCCACCTTCCCGGCGGGGTGCTGTCGTACGGAATCCCGGAGTTCCGCCTGCCCAACGAGATCGTCGCCAACGAGGTGGGCCGCCTGCAGTCGCTCGGGGTGCGCATCGAATGCAACGTGGTGATCGGGCGCACCTACACCCTCGACGAACTGCGCGACGGCTTCGATGCCGTGTTCATCTCGGTCGGCGCCGGACTGCCGGTGTTCCTCGACATCCCCGGTGAGGGTTTCAAGGGCGTCTACTCGGCCAACGAGTACCTCACCCGGGTGAACCTGATGCAGGCCTACGCCTTCCCCGACGCCGACACGCCGGTGCTCCGCGGCGAGCGGGTGGTGGTCATCGGCGGTGGCAACGTGGCCATCGACGCCGTGCGCACGGCCCGCCGTCTGGGGGCCTCGGCGGCGATCATCGCCTACCGGCGCAGCCGTGCGGAGATGCCGGCGCGTGCCGAGGAGGTCGACCACGCCGAGCAGGAGGGCGTCACCTTCGAGTTCGGGGTGAGCCCGGTGGCGATCGTCGGTGATGCCGAGCGGTGGGTCACCGGACTGCGCTGCGTGCGCACCGAGCCGGGCGAACCAGACGCCTCGGGGCGGCGGGCCCCGGTGCCGATCGAGGGATCGGAGCGGGTCATCGCCTGCGACACGGTGGTCGTCGCCGCCGGCACCCGCGCCAACCCGCTGCTGACCTCGTCCTCACCGGAGCTCGGCCTGACCAACCGCGGGTACGTGGCCGCCGACGAGCATGGGGCGACCAACCTGGCCGGTGTGTTCGCCGGCGGCGACATCGTGCGCGGCTCGGCGACGGTGATCCTGGCGATGTCCGACGGCAAGCGCATCGCCGCCGCGATCGACGACTACCTGCAGGGCACCCCCGTCGAGCTCCGCCCGCCAACGAGGCGATGACGGCGAGGCCTCGCCGGCCGGCCGCGACCGGTCGTCGTGCTCAGAGCTCCCAGTCCGAGAAGGCGTCGATCATCGCCTGGACGTCGCCGAGGGGGTAGAGGATCGGGCAGGTCGAGCCGTGGCGGATGTAGTGGGCGACCCGCTCGCGGGCCTCGGCCGGTGTGCCCGAAGCGGTCAGCATCTGGACGATCTCGTCGGGGACGAGCTTGGAGGCCGCCTCGACCTGCTCGTGGGTCGCCGGCCAGGTGAGCACCTCGCCCACGGCGTCGAGCAGCGACTGGGGCACGCCGGAGGCCTTCATGATGTGGGGCTGCTGGCCGAGGTACTGGGTGACCATCATCCGCGCCATGTCGAGAGCCGTCTGGCGGTCCTCGTGCACCGAGCACACGACCAGCTGGGGTCGATCGATGTCGTCGATCGAGCGCCCCGCCCGCTCGGCACCCGTCTGCAACGACTCGATCGCCCGCTGGTTGTACTCCGGCGAGACGAGGTAGTTGAGCACGACGCCGTCGGCGATCTCGCCGGCGAGCTCCATCATCTTCATCCCGGTGGCGCCGATGTAGATCGGCACGTCCTTGGCGCGCCGCTCCTGGTAGACGTAGTCGAGCTCGACCCCGTCGAGGTGGACGTACTCGCCGTGGAACGTGACCGTCTCGTTGTGCAGCAGGGCGCGCACCGCGGTGACGACCTCGCGGATCACCGTCAGCGGCTTGCGGCGATCGATCCCGACCTTGGCGGCCAGTGGGTCCCACCAGGCGCCGAGACCGAGGATCACCCGGCCCGGGGCGAGGTCGTCGAGAGTCGAGAAGGTGGCGGCCAGACGGGCCGGGTTGCGGCTCCAGCAGTCGGCCACGCCCGAGCCGACCTTGATCCGGTCGGTGACCATGGCGAACGCCGCCATCGGCACCGAGGCCTCGCGGACGAGCCGGCTCTCGGCCTGCCACACGGCGTGGAAGCCCTTGGCCTCGGCGTACTTGACGAACTCGGCCCCCTCCCTGATCGGGTGGGCGTCCTGGAGGTACAACGCAACTGCCTGTGCCATCGCATTCCCTTTCGTGTGTCGTCGGCCGTATCGGTCGGCAGAATAGGCCGGAGCGGGTGGGTCGTCGGGCGGGGTGGGTCGGCCGGCTACAACCGTTCGAACAGCCGCTCGGCGGCCTCGGCCGCCTTGCGGCGCACCTCGAGCGCGTCGACACGGGTCGGCGAGCCGGAGCGCAGCAGCACCTCGCCGTCGGCGGCGACCACCTCGGTGGCGCGCATCCCCGGTGTGAAGGCCACGTGCCACGGCGAGTCGGCATGGTCGTAGGTCCAGGTGACCCGGTCGCCCTGCGCCTCGGGGACCAGGCGCCAACCCTCCTCGAGCCACGACCAGGCCGTCTCGGGCGAGGCGAGCACGTCGTCGGCACGGTGGGCGACGTAGGCGAGCCGGAACTCCTCGAGCATGTCGGCGCCGATGCCGTCGGTGCCGAGCACGACCGGGTTCGCCCGCCGCGCCGGCGCGGCATACCCGACCCCGTTGTTCATGTTCGACCGTGGGTTGTGGGCGATCCGGCCCGGCAGCTCGCCGTCGAGGTGGACGCAATGGACGATCAGCCAGTCGTCGGTGGCATGGCGCCCCAGGCGCCCGGCCGCGCCCCGATCGACGGAGCCCTCTGCGACGTGGACGTGCACCCCGACCCCGAGATCGCCGGCCAGACCGGCCGCGGCCTCGATCGTCTGGTCGCTGCAGGTGAACGCGGCATGGATCCCGACCATCCCGTTGCCGCCCTCACGGATGAACCGTTCGCACTCGGCCAGCCCGCGTCGTGCCCCGTCGGTCATCCGCGGCGGGGGGGCCGACCAGTCCGATGCCGTCAGCCGGCCGTCGTCCGACCACCGGTCGGTCACGCCGTAGCAGGTCAGCAGCCGCACCCCGACGGCGTTGCAGGCGTCCTCGATCACCGACAGGCTGCCATCGATGGCCCCGGGGCTCTCGTGGTGGTCGACGATGGCTGTCGTGCCGCACTGCAGCGCCTCCATCGCGGCGAGCGCCGCTCCCCAGTAGAGCATGTCGTGGTCGAGGGCGACATCGAGACGCCACCAGACCTGCTCGAGGATCTCCAGGAAGTTCGTCGGCCGGCGGGGTGGCGCCGGCATCCCCCGGGCCAGGGCGGAGTAGAGGTGGTGGTGCGAGCACACCAGACCGGGCGTCACGTTGCTCATCGGGCTCCGCCCAACGGCGTCACCCGGGGTACGAGCGGCCCGGCCGAGGCGGTCACGACTGCTCCTCGCCGGCGTCAGGTGTCGGCGAGCCTGGACGCATCGGCAGGCTGTTGCGCCAGATGCCGTCGACCTCGTGCAGGGCGGCGGCCACGGCCGGAGCCGTCGGTACGAGACCGATCTCGCCAACCCCCTTGATGCCGTAGGGCGCCCGCGGTTGGGGCACCTCGACGAGCTGGACCTCGATCGGCGGGACGTCCTTGGCCCGCAGGATGCCCAGCGAACGCAACGTCATGTTGGTCGGGAAGCCCGTCGCCGGATCGGCCGGGAAGTCCTCCGACAGCGCATACCCGAGGCCCATGTGGACCGAACCCTCGATCTGGCCCTCGCACAGCAGCGGGTTGACCGCCCGGCCGACGTCGTGGACGGCGACGACCCGTTCGATCGCTCCCGTGCCCCGGTCGACGATCGCCAGCTGGGCGGCGTAGCTGAACGCCGAGTGGATGGTCGGATTGGCCACGCCCGGCGTACCGAGCTTGTCGGTCCAGTCGACCCGGTACTCGCCGAGGTGGTCGACGCCGATCTCGCACCCGCGGGTCCGGGCGGCCTGGCAGGCGGCCCGCACGGCGCCGGCGCCCATCAGGGTCCCGCGCGATCCCGTCGTCTGGCCGAGACCGAGCTCGTGGCGGGTGTCGACGTGCACCCGGATGCGTTCGGCGGCGATGCCGAGCTCCTCGGCGGCGACCTGCAGGGCGACGGTGTGGACACCCTGGCCCATCTCGGTCCAGCCGTGCCAGACGTGCACGGTGCCGTCGGGCTCGAAGCGCACGCAGGCGCCGGTGACCTCCTTGAACCCGTTGCCCAGCCCGGCGTTCTTCATCCCGAGGCCCAGGCCGACGGCCCGTCCGGCCGCCCGGTCGGCCCGGTACCGATCGCCCACGGCGTCGAGGCAGGCCTCGGCGCCGGCCGCGCCGTCGTCCATGATCTGGCCCGGACCCCACTCCTCGCCGGGTCGGATGACGTTGCGTTTGCGGATGTCCCAGCCCGAGATCCCGACCAGTTCGGCCAGCCGATCGAGGCAACCCTCGGTGGCGAACTGGGCCTGGTTGGCGCCGAACCCGCGGAAGGCGCCGCAGACCGGGTTGTTCGTGCGCACTGCGACGGCCTCGACGTCGAGGGCCTGCCACCGGTACGGCCCGGGCGAATGGCCGGCGGCCCGCTCGAGCACCTTCATCCCCACGCTGGCGTACGCCCCCGAGTCGCCGATCGCCCGGAACCGCAGGGCGGTCAGCGTGCCCTCGGCGTCGCAGGCCGCGGTCACCGTCATCCGTAGCGGATGCCGCTTCGGATGCAGGATCAGGCTCTCCTCGCGCGACAGCGTGCAGATCACCGGGCGGTCGAGCAGCCACGCCGCCAGCGCCGTCTGCGCCTGGTTCGACATGTCCTCCTTCCCCCCGAACGCGCCCCCGTTGGAGACCAGCTCGACGTGGACCCGGTCGTTGCCGACACCGAGGACCGAGGCGATCTGGTCGCGGTCGTCCCACACGCCCTGGCCACCCGAGTAGACGTGCAGCGAGCGTTCGCCGTCGCGGTCGACGGGCATCGCCAGCGTCGACTCGGGTTCGAGGAAGGCATGCTCGATCCGTTGGGTGGTGAAGGTCTCGGTGACCACATGGGCACTGGCGCCGAGGGCGGCTTCGAGATCACCCCGCCGGTAGGCGGTGGTGCTCAACGTGTTCGACGTCGTGCCCCAGACGGCGATCTGGTCGGAGGCGAGCGCCACCTCGGGATCGGTGATCGGGGCCAGCACCCGGTAGCCGACGCCGACGAGGGTGGCGGCGGCCCGGGCCTGCTCGCGGGTCTCGGCGACCACGATGCCGAGCACGTCGCCGGCGTACGCGGTGAACCCGCCGACGGGGATCATCACCGGCCAGTCCCGGTGGATGATCCCGACGCGCAGCTCGCCCGGGATGTCCGCGGCGACGAACGCGGCGACGACGCCCGGCGCGCCGAGCGCTGCCGCGGTGTCGATCGAGGTGATCTCGGCCCGGGCGTGGGCGGTCAGGACGAGCGCGCCATGGAGCATGCCGGGGACCCGCAGGTCACTGACGTAGCGGCGATCACCGAGGGTCAGCGACGCGGCCTCGTACTTGGCGCCCCGTCCACCGATCGCCCCGCTCAGCGCCGGCGAACAGTGCTCCCCCCTGGCCACCGCCTCGATGGCGTCGAGCACCTTCACGTAGCCGGTGCAGCGGCACAGATGGGCCCCGAGGTGGCGGGCCATGTCGGCGCGGGCCAGCTCGGCGCCCTTCTTGTCGATCTGCGCCTTGGCCCGCATCACGATGCCCGGGATGCAGAACCCGCACTGCAGGCCGCCGCACGCGGCGAACGCGTCGGCGAACCGGCCGCGTTCGCCGGCGTCCACGCCCTCGAGGGTGAGGATCGACTTGCCGGCGACCTTGGCCACCGCCTGCTGGCACGAGACGATCGCCTTGCCGTCGATGATCACCGTGCAACATCCGCACTGACCCGACGGTGAGCAGCCGTCCTTGGCCGCGGTGAGGCCGAGCTCGTCGCGCAGCGCCGAGAGCAGGTGGGGATGATCGCCGAACACCTCGACCTCGGCCCCGTTGACGGTCAGCTTGGTTCCCATGCTCAGTGGGCTCCCGGAAGTGGCGGGAGCTCGACACCCCGCTGGGCGGTGATCGCACCGTACAGCTCGGGGCGCCGGTACCGCTCGAAGTCGAACAGCGTGTCCTTGTACCTGGCGCACCAGTCGAGGTCGCAGCGGGCGACGATCACCTCGTCGTCGGTGGTCAGCGCCTGGGTGACGATCTGGCCCGACGGCGCCACGATGCAGCTCTGGCCGAGGGAGTCGACGCCCTCCTCCACGCCCCCCTTGGCGACACCGACCACCCAGGTCCCGTTCTGGTAGGCCCCGGCCTGCATGACCAGCGCGTTGTGGAAGCCCTGGAGGATGTCCTGGCTCGGATCGGGCACGTAGTGGATCGGCGTGTTGTAGCCGCAGAGGATCATCTCCACGCCCTGCAGCCCCATCACGCGGTACGTCTCGGGCCAACGGCGGTCGTTGCAGATCATCATCCCGACGATGCCGCCGAAAGCCCGCCAGACCGGGAACCCGTACGGTGAGGGTTCGAAGTAGTACCGCTCGGCGTGCTGGAACGGGCGGTCGGGTTCGTGGTGTTCATGGCCGGGGATGTGCACCTTGTGGTACTTGCCGACCACCGATCCGTCGCGCTCGACGAGCAGTTGCACGTTCCAGCGGTGCGTCGAACCGTCGGCGGTCTGTTCGATCTCGGCGTAGCCGAGGCAGAAGCCGACGCCCAGCCGACGGGCCTCGTCGAACAGTGGTTGGGTGTCGGCGTTCGGCATCGACCGCTCGTACCAGTGGTCGGCCGTGGCGATGTCGTCGACGAACCAGCGGGGGAAGAAGGTCGTCAGGGCGAGTTCGGGGAACACGACGAGCTCGGCGCCGCGGGCGTGCGCATCGCGCAGCAACACGATCAGGCGGGCGACGACCTCGGCGCGGCTGTGCTCGCGTTGCACCGGGCCGAGCTGCGCCGCGGCGACGTTCACGAACCGGCCCACGGGTCCTCCGCGTCGGCGAGATGGATCATCGTCTGGAGCAGGACGTTGGCCCCGGCCTCGAGATCGGCCGGCTCGGTGTGCTCGGTGACGTTGTGGCTGATGCCGCCGACGCTGGGCACGAAGATCATCGAGGCCGGGCAGATCCTGGCCATCATCTGCGCGTCGTGCCCGGCCCCCGACGGCATGCGCATCGTCGTGTTGCCGAGGTGCTGCGCCGTCCGCTCGACGATCGTCACCATCCGGGAGTCGAACTCCACCGGCTCGAATCGGGCCAGTGGGCGCCGTTGGATGGTCACGCCCTCGGCGGAGGCGATCTCGGCGCAGTAGGCGGCCAATCGGGCCTCGGCCAGGCACAGCACCTCCTCGTCGGTGTTGCGCACGTCGATCGTCATCGTGGCCACCGACGGTACGACGTTGACCAGGTTGGGCACGAACTCCAGTCGGCCGACCGTCCCCACCTGCGGATGGCCGAGCTCCACCGAGAGCCGCCGGACGAACGCGCCGATCTCCATCGCCACGTATCCGGGGTCGCAGCGCAGGCGCATCGGCGTCGTGCCGGCGTGGCTCGAGCGGCCGGTGATCGTCAGCTCCTGCCACGAGATGCCCTGCACGCCGGTGACCACACCGATGCCGACACCCTCGTCCTCGAGCACCGGGCCCTGTTCGATGTGCAGCTCGACGAAGGCGTAGGGGTGCTCGCCGGGGCAGGGCGTGGACCCGAGGTAGCCGATGCGGCCGAGCTCGTCGCCGACCCGGGCCCCGTCGATGCCGACGACGTCGTGGGCCTCCTCGGCGCTCATCCCGCCGACGTAGACGAGGCTGCCGAGCATGTCCGGGGCGAATCGCGCGCCCTCCTCGTCGGTGAAGAAGCCGACGGCGATCGGCCGTCGGGTGGTGACGCCCGCCGTGGCGAGGCACTCGATCACCTCGAGCCCGGCCAGCACCCCGAGGTTGCCGTCGTACAGACCGCCCGTACGGACCGTGTCGATGTGCGAGCCGGTCATCACCGGGCGACCCGGTTCGCTACCCGGCCGGACGGCGATCACGTTGCCGATGGCGTCGACGCGCACGTCGAGGTCGAGCTCGCCCATCCAGGCGACCACCAGGTCGCGGCCGGCCCGATCGTCGTCGGTGAGCGCCAGGCGGGCGCACCCGCCCCCGGGCAGGCCGCCGACGTCGCCGAGCTGCACCAGCCTGCGGAGGAGACGGCCGGCGTCGATCCGCAGACCGGACCGGTCGGGGGCGCGGTCTCGGACCCGGTCGGACACTTCCTCCATCGACAGGAATGTCCCACATCGGTTTACAAACTGTCAATCACCGCGTCCGCTCGTCCGGCGCAGGCGCTGGTCGATCAGCCTCAAACCGGGAACGGCTGATCGCCACGGGAGCGCAGCGCGGCGAGCACCCGGGACGGCGTCAGCGGGAACTCGTCGAACCACACGCCGGTGGCGTCGTGAACGGCGGCGATCACCGCCGGGGCGTAGGTGATGAACGGCATCTCGGCCATCCCGCGTGCCCCCCAGGGGCCACCCGGATCGGCGAGCTCGAGCACGACCGGCTCGATCCGACGCGGCCCGTCACCGATGCCGGGAATGAGGTAGGTCGACAGGCGCGGGTTGGCGATGTGGCCGTCGTCCACCCGGAGATCCTCGCTGAGCGCGTAGCCGTGGGCCTGGACGATCCCGCCGGCGATCTGGCCGACGACGAGCGACGGGTTGATCGCCCGACCGACGTCGTGGGTCGACACGACGCGATCGACGACGATGTGGCCGGTCTCGGTGTCGACGGTCACCTCGACGGCCTGGGCGACGTAGCCGTAGCTGAAGTTCGGGGTGCACTCCCCTGTCTCCGGGTCGAGTTGCCCGGTCGGTGGTGGCGTGAAGCGGAACCTGCCGACCGCCGGGCGATCACCCTCGGCCCAACGCTTGGCGGCCGCCTCGGCTGCACCGAGGATCGAGTTGCCGGCCATGAACGTCATCCGCGAGGCCGACACCGAACCGGAGTCGCCCGACGTCGCCGTGTCCGAGAAGTGTCCGACGACCGAGTCGACCGGGACGCCCACGGCTTCGGCCGCCATCTGGAGGATGACCTGGTGGGCGCCCTGGCCGACATCGGCGCCGGCATGGAACACCTCGACCCGCTCGATCTCCTCGCCACTCGGATCGCCATGGAGTCGGATCTCGGCCTCGCACCGCTCGGGGAAGCCGAACGAGAACCCGACGTTCTTGAAGGCGCAGGCGAAGCCTCGCCCGCGGCGCAGCGCGTCCGGCTCGGCCGGCAGCGTCGCACACGGTGAGAACGGTTCGGCGGGCAGGTCGGCGGTGAAGCCGGCCCGCTCGGCGCAGGCGTCGATCACCGCCGGCAGGGTGACCCCGGCCGGCATCGGCGTCTGGGTGATGCCGATCGAGCCCTCGCGCAGCGTGTTGCGTCGGCGGAGCTCGACGGGGTCGAGGCCGAGCGCCTCGGCCAGCTTGTTCATCTGCGTCTCGGCGACGAAGGCGCCCTGCGGACCGCCGAACCCGCGGAACGCCCCGCCGATCGCCGCGTTGGTGTAGACGGCGTGCGAATCGATGCGGGCGTTGGGCACCTCGTAGGCCCCGGCGACCCCGAGGTGCAGGTTCCCGAGCACCTTGTTCGTCGTGTAGTTGTAGCCGCCGGCGTCGAGCCAGGCGTCGATCTCGACCCCGCGGATCATGCCGTCACGGGTGGCCGCCAGCCGGGCCTCGATACGACCCCGGTGCCGCTTGTGATGCCCGACGATCGACTCCTCCCGGCTCCACCGACAGGTGATCGGCCGGTGCTCGCCCCGCTCGGCCAGGCGCCAGGCGGCGAGCGCCATCACGATCTGCAGCGTCATGTCCTCCCGCCCGCCGAAGGCACCGCCGATCGCCGGATAGACCACCCGCACCCGGTCGCGGGGCAGGTCGAGGGCGTGGGCGATCTGCTCCTGGTCCTCGTGCGCCCACTGGCCACCGATCTCGACGGTGATCCGTCCCTGGTCGTCGATGTAGCTCAGCGCCGCCTCGGGCTGGAGGTAGGCGTGCTCCTGGTTGGCAAACCGGTACACGCCTTCGATGACGATGTCGGCGCCGGCGAAGGCGGCCTCGACGTCGCCCTTGCGGATCCGGTCGGTCTGGTAGACGTTCGATGCCCGCCCGTTCTCGGGATGGACCAGCGTCTCACCGGTGAGCGCATCGTCGAGGTCGGCGACGATCGGCAGCGGCTCCCACTCGACGGAGATCGCCGCCGCCGCCCGGTCGGCGGCGCCCGCCGACTCGGCGACGACGAGGGCGATCTTGTCGGCCTCCCACCGCGACACGTCGCACGGGATCGGACTGCGGCCCGTGTCGCCGAGCCCGACGAACACCGGCTGGTCGAACATCGTCAGGCCGTACTCGTTGACCGGCACGTCGGGCGCGCCGAACACGGCCACGACACCCGGCAACGCACGCGCCGCGGTGAAATCGAGGGAACGCAGCCGGGCGTGGGGCTGGTTGGAGAAGAGCACCTTGGCGACCAGGGCACCCGGCGGGAAACGATCGGCCGGATAGGCGGTCGCCCCGGTGACCTTGCCGGCGGCGTCCCGGCGCGTCAGCGGCTCGCCGACCCCACCGGGGCCGTCCGGCCGGCGACCGTCGGCGCCCGGCGTACCGCCATCCGCTCGGCTCATCGATCCGCCGCCGATGCCTGCTCGATCGCCTCGATGATCGAGGTGTACCCGGTGCACCGGCACAGGTTCCCGGCGAGCCCCTGGCGGATCTGGTCTGCCGTCGGATCGGGGCACTCGTCGAGCAGCGACGCCCCGGCGACGACGAAGCCGGGGGTGCAGAAGCCGCACTGCACCGCGGCGCAGGCGACGAACGCCTCCTGGACGGGGTGCAGCCGGTCGCCGTCGGCGAGCCCTTCGACGGTGAGGATCTCCGCTCCCTCGGCGCGCGCCGCGGGGACCAGGCACGACATCACCGCATCACCGTCGAGCAGCACCGTGCAGGCTCCGCACTCCCCCTCGGCACAGCCCTCCTTGGTCCCGGTGCAGCCGAGTTCGTCGCGCAGCCAGTCGAGCAGCGTCGCCCCGGCGGCCCCGGCCGCCCGGCGGACCCGGCCGTCGACGGTCGTGGTGATCTCGTCGGCGGGCCCGAGCGGGCGCGCCGCGCACGTCGAACGAGCGGCGCCGGCCGACAGCCGCGGGGCGCCCACGGGCCAGCGTTCGGCCTGCCGCCCGGCAGAGATCGCTCGCAGCGCACGGGCGACGACGACCGCGATCGTCTCGCGCCGGTACGCGGCCGTCGCCCGGATGTCGTCGATCGGCGTGACGGAGTCACGGGCGGCGTCGGCGGCAGCGGCGATCGCCGGGGCGTCGAGCACACGCCCGATCAGTGCCGTGGCCGCCTCGGGAACGAGCACGACCGTCGGGGCGACGCTGCCGAGGGCGAGTCGGACGGATTCGACGGTCACGCCGTCGGCGGCGAAGCCGACCACGACGGCGAGGTGGACGACCGAGATGGCCTGGGCGCTGCGGTTGCCGAGCTTGACGAAGATGCCGCGCTCACCGGGGCCGAGCAGCGGGACGTCGATGCGGGTGAGCACCTCGTCGTCGGCCAGCCCGGTGGTGCGGAACCCGGTGAAGAAGTCGTCGAGGGCGAGGACGCGGGCGCGGCGCGCCGAGGTCAGCTCGACCGAGGCGCCGAGGGCGAGCAGCGCCGAGATCGTGTCGTTGGCCGGGCTGGCCGTGATGACGTTGCCGGCGACGGTTGCCCGGTTACGCAACTGCGGCGAGCCCACCTCCCAGCACGCCTGGGCAAGCGGAAGCGCCCCGTGGACGAGTCCGTCATGGCCCACGACGTCGTTGTGGGTGACGAGCGGGCCGAGTGACGCCACGCCGTCGTGGACGGTGATCGAGCGTCCGTCGACGGCGCGGGAGATGTCGATCAGCGTGGTCAGACCCCGACGCCCGCCGCGTTCGATCTCGAGCAGCAGGTCGGTGCCACCGGCGATGATCCTCGCCGGCCGGAGGTCGGGGTCGCCGAGCAGCGCCACGGCATCGGCGAGGGTGGGCGCGGCGATGTACCGCTCGGGCCGGGGGTGGCGCACCTGGACCGGGTGGAGGTGTCGGGTCATCCTCCGCTCCCGGTCATCGGTCGTCCCGGACGTACGGCTGCCCGAGTGCGGCGGGGGCGCCGACCCGGCGGCGCAGGTCGTGACTGCCCCATACGACGAGCACGGCGACGGTCAGCAGGTACGGGAGCATCTTCAGGAACTCGGCCGGGATGTCGACCTCGCGGCCCTGGAGATAGAAGTTGAGCTGGCGGGAGAAGCCGAACAGGAAGGCGCCGAGCAGCACCCGTAACGGCTTCCATGAGGCGAACACCACGAGGGCGAGGGCGATCCAGCCGAGGCCGCTCGTCGTGCCGGCCTGGCTCCACGAGGGCACCTGACCGAGGACGAGGTACGAGCCGGCCGCTCCGGCGAGGAACCCGCCGGCGACGACGTGGAGGTAGCGATTACGGGACACGGCGACGCCCATCGAGTCGGCGGTGGCCGGCGACTCGCCGACGGCGCGCACCGACAACCCGGCCCGGGTGCGGTTGAGGTACCAGCCGATGACGACGGCGAGCACGATCGTGGCGTAGACGATCGGGTCCTGGTCGAAGAACATCGGCCCGATCACCGGGAGGTCGGCGAGCGGGCCCCAGGCGGTCGGGCGGAAGTCGGCGGCCAGCGGGACGCCCTCGATCGACTTGCCGACGAACGTGGCCAGCCCGGTGCCGAAGATGGTCAGCGAGAGGCCCGAGACGATCTGGTTGGCCCGGAAGGTCACCGAGAGCACGCCGTGGACGAGGGCGAGCGCGGCCCCGGCCAGCGATCCGATGAGCAGGGCGATCCACAGGTTGCCGATGCCGTTGCCCGCCTGGAAGGCGCAGACCGCGCCGATCAGCATCATCCCCTCCACACCGAGGTTGAGCACACCCGATCGCTCGGCGAGGAGCTCGCCCAGCGCGGCGAGGGCGATCGGCACGGCGGCGACGACCGAGGCGGCGAGGGTGAGGACGAACGCGCCGTCGTTCATGACGTGGCCACCGCCGTGCGCACGAGCCGCAAACGGTTGCGCACGAAGATCTCGGCCCCGATGGCGAACAGCAGGATGGCGCCCTGGAGCATCAGCGACACCTCGACCGGCACCCGGTCGCCCGGGAGGCTCTGCAGGGCGAGGCCGGCGTTGCGCAGTCCGCCGAGGAAGGCGGCGACGAGCACGATGCCGAACGGGTTGTAGCGGGCCAGGGCGGCCACGACGATGCCCGTGAAGCCGAAGCCCAGCTCGAGGCCGTTCGGATCGAGGGCGTGAGCCCGGCCGGCCACCTCGACGCCGCCGGCCAGGCCGCCGAGCGCTCCGGAGAGCAGCAGCCCGACGATCACCACGCGGGTGGCCGAGATGCCGGCATAGCGGGCCGAGGCCGCCGACGACCCGACGACGTTCATGTCGTAGCCCACCGAGGTGAACTTGAGCAGCGCCCAGATGACGACGGCGACGGCGACGACGATGACCAGACCCCAACCGGTGCGGTAGACGCCGAACAGCGGCAGCTCGGAGGCCGTGTCGATCTTCTTCCCCTGGGGGAAGTTCGTCACCGCCGGATCGCGCCAGTACGACGTCGAACCGAAGATCAACCAGCGCATCAGGTAGAGGGCGACGAAGGTCAGCATCAGGCTGGTGATGATCTCGCTGGTGCCGAAGTAGGCCTTGAACGCGGCCATCGGCAGCGCCCAGACCATGCCGCCGACCACCGACGCGGCGAGCACGGCGCCGATGGCCAGGGGTGCGGGCAGGTGTGGCGCGAGGGCGATCCCGGCCCAGCTCCCGAAGATCGCGCCGACGTAGAGCTGGCCCTCGGCACCGATGTTGAACAGGTTCATCCGGAAGGCGACCCCAGCGGCCAACCCGGTGAGCACGAGCGGCGTGGCGATGGCCAGGCTGTCGGTGATCCCGAACTTCGAGGTGAAGCTCGCCTTGAACAACGCCCGGTAGACCGTCGCCGGGCTGAAACCCTCGATGGCCAGGAAGACGGCACCGACGGCGAGGGCGGCGAGCACGGCGGCCACCGGTGTGATCGCCGCGTGCCACCACCGCTGGTCGAGCCGACGTTCGAGTCGGAGCTGCATCTGGTCAGACCTCCTGGCGGCCGTGGTCGACGCCGGCCATCGCCAACCCGATCTCGTTGATCGCCAGCTCGTCGCTGGGCCCCTGCAGGGCAATGTGGCCCCGGTAGAGCACGACGATGCGGTCGGCCAGGCTGCGCACCTCGTCGAGGTCCTCGCTGATGATCAGCACGGCCCCGCCGCGCAGCCGGGCGTCGTGCGAGCAGGCCGCGCACGAACTCGGCAGCGCCGATGTCGAGCCCACGCGTCGGGGCCGAGACGATGATCACCTGGGGCCCATCGGCTGTGCCGAGCGCATGCGAGCTCGCGGGCGAGCAGCACCTTCTGGGCGTTGCCGCCCGACAGCACCCTGGCGAGGACCTCGGTGCCCGGCGTCTTGATCTCGAACTCGGCGATCGCCGTGACCATCTCGGCCCGCGCCGCCCTGCGGTCGACGAAGAACGATCTCGGGCGGGTGAGCAGCATGTTGTCGGTCAGGCTGAGGCCCGGCACGAGACCCGTCCCCAGACGATCCTCGGGGACGAACGCCAGGCCCGCCCGGCGGGCCGCCGCGGCGCCCTGGCCGGTGACGTCGACCTGCTGCACGCTCACCGTGCCGGCGCTCGGCACGCGGACCCCGGCGATCGTCTCGGCCAGCTCGCGTTGACCGTTGCCGGCCACCCCGGCGATGCCGACGACCTCGCCGCGGCAGACCTCGAGGTCGATGCCGTCGAGCAGCACCTGATCGCCGACGACGAGGCGCAGCCCGCTCGCCGCCAATGCCGGGACGCCCCGCTCGACGCCGCGCCGCGTCCCGGATTCGACCGGCCGGCCGATCATCAGCTCGGCCAGATGCCGGACGTCGGTGTCCCGGGTGCGCACCTCGCCGGTGACCCGGCCGGCACGCATCACCGTGACCCGGTCGCTCACCGCCATCACCTCGCCGAGCTTGTGGCTGATGAACACCACCGCCTTGCCCTCGGCCGTCATCGCCTTGACCGTGTGGAACAGGGCCTCGGCCTCGTGGGGCGTGAGCACTGCCGTCGGCTCGTCGAGCAGCAGCACGTCGGCCCCGCGATAGAGCACCTTGACGATCTCGACCCGCTGGCGCTGGCCGACGGTCAGCTCGGCGATCCGGGCTCGCGGATCGATCGGCAGACCGAAGCGCTCGCCGATCTCGGCGACGCGGTCGTCGATCTCGGCCCGCTTGAGCAGCAGCGGCTGCCGGGGATCGCCGAGCACGACGTTCTCGGCGACCGTGAACCGTTCCACGAGGCGGAAGTGCTGGTGGACCATCCCGATCCCGTGGGCCAACCCGTCGCGGGGGTTGCGCAGCCGGACGACCCGGTCGCGCCGGACGATCTGGCCCTCGTCGGGCTGGTAGAGCCCGCACAGCATCGCCGCCAGCGTGCTCTTGCCGGCCCCGTTCTCGCCGAGCAGGGTGTGGACCTCACCCTCGTAGAGCTCGAAGTCGACGTCCTCGTTGGCGATGACGCCGGGGAACCGCTTGGTCACACCGCGGGCGGCGAGGGCCAGGACCCGGGGCGGGGCGGTGCCCGACCCGGGTCCGTGCGCCGACTCAGGCATCAGCCCTTGGCACTTCCGTTGACACCCTTGACGAAGTAGTCCATGCCGAGCAGGTCGCCGAGGGGGACGACGACGCCGTCGGCGGCGAGCTGGCTCCCGTCCTGCTTGGAGATCGGGCCGGTGAAGGGTGCGAACGTCCCGGCGACGATGTCGGCCTGGACCTTGGCGATCTCGTCGCGGATGGCCTGGGGCACCTTGTCGGACACTGCGGCGAGCGTGACGGTGCCGTCGGCCATGTTCCCGTAGAACTGCTCCGACTTCCACGTTCCGGCCATCACGTCCTCGACGGTCTCGATGTAGATCGGACCCCAGTCCCATACCGGCGCGGTGAGCCAGGCGTCGGGGGCGAAGCGGGACATGTCGTCGTTGTAGCCGAGCCAGTAGGCGCCGGCCGCCTGGGCGGCCTCGCCGGCCGAGGGGGTGTCCTGGTGCTGGGCGATCACGTCGGCGCCGCCGTTGAGCAGCGACTGGGCCGCCTCCTTCTCGACCGTCGGGTCGAACCACGTCGACGTCCACACGACGTCGACGGTCACGTCGGGGTCGACCCGCTGGGCCCCGAGGGTGAACGCGTTGATCCCGCGCAGCACCTCGGGGATCGGGAAGGCGGCGACGTAGCCGAGCTTCTTCGCCTTGGTCATCGCCCCGGCGGCCATGCCCGACAGGTACCGGGCCTCCTCGGCGGCACCGAAGTAGGTGCCCATGTTGTCGGACGTCTTGAACCCGGTGGCGTGCATGAACACCGTGTCGGGGTACTTGGCGGCGACGGCGAGCATCTGGTCCATGTAGCCGAACGACGTCCCGAAGATCACCTTGTTGCCTTCACGGGCCAGCCGCTCGAACACGGCTTCGGACTCCGCACCCTCGGGCACGCTCTCGAGGAAGGTCGTCTCGACCTTGTCACCGAGCGCCGCCTCGAGCTCCTTGCGGCCGTCGTCGTGCTTCTTCGTCCAGCCGGCGTCGCCGACCGGACCGACGTAGACGAAGGCGACCTTGATCTTGTCCGTCGGGGCCGGCGCATCCGTCGCGCCGGGGGCCGCTGCTGGGGTCGTCGCCGTTGCGTCGCCGGTCGCCGCCGGCGTGTCGGTCGCCGACTTCTCGTCGCTGCCGCAGGCCGCGGCGACCATGCCGAGGGCGAGGGCGCCGGCGGCGACCTGCCGCCACGTCCGTCTCATCTTGGTCATCGGGGTCTTCCTTTCGTCGGTGACGGGGCCTCGTTGCCTCATCGTGTGCTCGCCTCGGCGAGATGTGCAGTCTCGTCCATCGCCAGAGGCGACCGACGCGCTCACGCCACGGACCGGGTGGGGAACGGGCGAGCGCCCCACGGCCTGCCGTTCGATTCGCCCACACCTCACCCCCGGGAGAGAATCCTGCCTTCGGTGCGCCACCGTAGGTGCTGATGTCAACCGACGATAGGGCACTCCGGACCACGGACAGGGGCCGATCGTCCCGGTGGAATGTGCGGCACGTCGAGTCGAACGGGGATCAGTACGACCGGGGTAGTCCGAGCACGTGCTCGGAGACGTAGTTGAGGATCATCTCCTGCGAGATCGGAGCGATCCGCAGCAGCCGCGCCTCGCGCCAGTAGCGCTCGACGTCGTACTCGATGGCGTAGCCCATCCCTCCGTGGGTCTGGATCGCCCGATCGGCGGCCTCGTAGGCCGCATCGGCAGCCAGGTACTTGGCCGAGTTGGCCTCCTCGCCGCAGGGGAGCCCGGCGTCGTACCGGGCGCTCGCCTCGCGGACCATCATCTCGGCGGCGCGCAGGCGCATGTGCGACTCGGCCAGCGGGAAGGCGATGCCCTGGTTCTGCCCGATCGGGCGACCGAACACGACGCGGTCGTTGGCGTAGGCGACGGCCCGGTTCAGGGCGGCCCGGCCGATGCCGAGGGCCTCGGCGGCGAGCAGGATCCGCTCGGGGTTGAGCCCGTCGATCAGCTGGTGGAAGCCACGGCCCTCGACACCGACGAGATCTCGGTCGGCGACGAACAGCCCGTCGAACGACACCTCGCACGAGGCGACGGCGTTGCGGCCGAGTTTGGGGATCGGTCGGATGTCGACCTCGGGTGTCTGCATGTCGGCGAGGAGGAGCGACATCCCTTCGGTGCGGCGGCGGCACTCCCCGATCGGCGTCGTGCGGGCGAGCAGCAGGCACTTGTCGGCGATGTGGCCCTTGGTGTTCCAGATCTTGCGTCCGTGGACGAGGTAGCCGCCGTCGACCTTGGTCGCCCGCGTGGTGATCCCGGCGGTGTCGGTCCCGGCGTCCGGCTCGGTCACCCCGAACGACACATGGAGCTCGCCCGTGGCGACTCGCGGCAGGTAGGCCTCTTTCATCCAGTCGGTGCCGTGCTTGACCACGGGGTTCATCCCGAACACCGACAGATGGATCGCCGAGCAGCCGTTCGAGGCAGGCGCCCGAGGCGGCGATCTCCTCGAGCATGATCGACGCCTCGGTGATCCCGGCGCCGGCCCCGCCGTACTCCTCGGGGATGGCGATACCGATCCAGCCGGCGGCGGCGAAGGCCCGGTAGAACGCCCAGGGGAACTCGTGGGCGGCTTCGCGCTCGCGCCAGTACTCGTCGCCGAATGCGGCGCAGATCCGCCGGACGCCGTCGCGCACTGCCTGATGGTCGTCGCTCATCCCGCCATCGTGGTCAACCGGCGCCGTCCACGACAACCGCCAGCGCCCCGCCGGCCATCCGGCGGAGCAGGGCGACCATCGCGACGCGGCCGAGCCGGGCGCTGTGGGGGGTGGAGTTGATCAGCCCGATGGCGGCATGGACGGCGGCGCCGGCCGTCGCCCGATCCATGGGTGGCGCCGGCCGATCCGCCGGCCCGGTCGCCGACCGTGCGGCATCCGTCGCGCAGCGCAGGACGACATCGACCCACACCTCGACGTACTGGGCCTGGAGCCGGCGGATCGCCCGTTGGTCGTCGGCGGAGGCGTGGACGAGGTCGCGGGCGTGGACCGTGATCAGCTCCGGATGATCGACGGCGAACTCCGCCTGATCGTGGATCAGCCAGCCCAGGGCCTCGGCGGGGTGGCGATGGCGTTCGACCACCCGGCGCCCCCCGGCGAGAAGGTGCTCGCTGACACCGGTCAGCATCTCGCCGAGCATCGCCTCCTTGCCGGTGAAGTGGTGGTAGAGGGCAGGGCCGGAGATGCCTGCCGCAGCCCCGATGTCGTCCATCGTCACCCCGGCGAATCCCCGTCCGGCGAACAGCCGGGCGGCCACCGCCAGGAGCTCATCGCGGCGCGAGATCCGGCTGGGCTGTCGACCGGACAACTGAATCATGACTAGGATGAGCTTAGTGAAGACTCAGTCCGCTGTCGAATGGCCGGTGCTCCGGACCATCGTGAACCCGCAGGCCGAGGCCGCCGGCGACAACCGTCGGGCCTTCGACGCGTTGATCGGCGTGCTCCGCGAGCGCACGGCGCTGGCCGCCGGCGGGGGCCGGAGACCTCCCGTCGGCGCCACGTCGAGCGGGGCAAGCTGCTGCCCCGCGACCGCGTCGACGGCTTGCTCGACCCGGGCAGCCCGTTCCTCGAGCTGTCCCCGCTGGCCGCCAACGGGATGTACGACGACGAGTCCCCGGCCGCCGGGCATCATCACCGGCATCGGCCGGGTCAGCCGGCCGCACGCTGCGTGATCGTGGCCAACGACGCCACGGTCAAGGGCGGCACCTACTACCCGATGACGGTCAAGAAGCACCTCCGCGCCCAGGAGATCGCCCTCGAGAACCGGCTTGCCGTGCGTCTACCTGGTCGACTCCGGCGGTGCGTTCCTGCCCGAGCAGGACGAGGTGTTCCCCGACCGCGAGCACTTCGGGCGGATCTTCTACAACCAGGCGCGGATGTCGGCGGCGGGCATCGCTCAGGTCGCCGCCGTGATGGGATCGTGCACGGCCGGCGGCGCCTACGTGCCGGCGATGAGCGACGAGGCGGTCATCGTGCGCGACCAGGGCACGATCTTCCTCGGCGGCCCGCCGCTGGTGCGGGCGGCCACCGGCGAGATCGTCACGGCCGAGGAACTCGGTGGCGGCAGGCTCCACGCCCGACACCTCGGGCGTGGTCGACCACCTCGCCGACGACGACCGCCACGCGCTGCGGATCGTCCGGTCGATCATCTCGCGACCCCGCCGCCGCCCGACGCCGCCGTGGGAGACCGTCGACGTCGAGGAGCCGGTGGTCGATCCGGGCGACGCTGACCGCGGTGGTCCCGGCCGACTCCCGCATCCCGTACGACGTGCGCGAGGTGATCGCCCGGATCGTCGACGGCAGCCGGTTCCACGAGTTCAAGCGCGAGTACGGCGCCACCCTCGTCACCGGCTTCGCCCACATCTGGGGCCACCCGGTGGGCATCGTCGCCAACAACGGCGTGCTGTTCTGCGAATCGGCGCTCAAGGGCGCCCACTTCATCGAGCTCTGCGACCAGCGGGGCATCCCGTTGCTGTTCCTCCAGAACATCACCGGCTTCATGGTCGGGCGGGACTACGAGGCCGGTGGCATCGCCAAGCACGGCGCCAAGATGGTCACCGCAGTGGCCTGCGCCCGGGTGCCCAAGCTGACCGTGATCATCGGCGGCTCGTTCGGGGCGGGCAACTACTCGATGTGCGGCCGCGCCTACTCGCCCCGCTTCCTGTGGACGTGGCCGAACGCCCGCATCTCGGTGATGGGCGGCGAGCAGGCCGCGTCGGTGCTCGCCACGGTGCGCCGTGAGCAGCTCGAGCGCCGGTCCGGCCGGAGGGCGACGCCGGGGCGTGGTCGGCGGCGGACGAGGAGGCGTTCAAGGCCCCGATCCGGGCCCAGTACGAGGCCCAGGGAAACCCCTACTACGCCACGGCCCGGCTGTGGGACGACGGCATCATCGAGCCCGGTGACACCCGGATGGTCGTCGGGCTGGCCCTCGGTGTCGTCGCAGGCGCACCGCTCGGGCCCGTCGCCCACGGCGTGTTCCGGATGTGACGAACCCCCCGACGAACCCGTTGGCGAACCCGGCGACGAACACGGCGACGACACCGGAGATGTTCTCCACCGTGCTCGTGGCCAACCGTGGCGAGATCGCCGTACGGGTGATGCGCACCCTGCGGACGATGGGGATCCGCTCGGTCGCCGTGTTCAGCGACGCCGACGCCGGAGCACGCCACGTGCGCCGAGGCCGACCTGGCCGTGCACATCGGTCCGGCCCCCGCCCGGCTGAGCTACCTGCGATGTCGGGGCGATCATCGACGCCGCCCGGCGCACCGGAGCCGAGGCCATCCACCCGGGCTACGGCTTCCTCTCGGAGAGCGCCCTGTTCGCGACGGCGTGCGCCGATGCCGGCCTCGTGTTCATCGGCCCGCCGGCTTCGGCGATCGCCGCGATGGGCGACAAGATCAACGCCAAACGCACCGTGGCCGCCGCCGGGGTGCGGGTCGTGCCGGGGATCGGTGGGCCCGGGATGAGCGACGCCGAGCTGATCGGAGCGGCGACCGCCGATCGGCCTGCCGCTCCTGGTCAAGCCGTCGGCCGGCGGCGGCGGCAAGGGCATGCGGCTGGTCCACGGGCACGACGCGCTGGCCGGGGCGATCGCCTCGGCCCGCCGCGAGGCACGCGCCTCGTTCGGCGACGACACGCTGCTCATCGAGCGGTTCGTCGAACGGCCCCGACACATCGAGATCCAGGTCCTCGCCGACGCCCACGGCAACGTCGTGCACCTCGGCGAGCGGGAGTGCAGCCTGCAGCGCCGGCACCAGAAGATCGTCGAGGAGGCCCCGTCGCCGTTCGTCGACGCGACGACCTGCGGGCGGCGATGGGCGCCCAGGCCGTCGCCGCGGCCCGCGCGTGTGGGTACGTCGGCGCGGGCACGGTCGAGATGATCGTCTCGGGCGAGCGACCCGACGACTTCTACTTCATGGAGATGAACACCCGGCTGCAGGTCGAGCACCCGGTGACCGAGATGGTCTACGGCATCGACCTCGTCGAATGGCAGCTGCGGGTCGCCGCCGGCGAGCCGCTCCCCTGGGCACAGGCCGATCTCGTGCCGTCGGGCCACGCGATCGAGGCGCGGCTCTACGCCGAGGACCCGGCCCGCGGCTTCGTCCCGACGGGCGGCACGGTGCTCGGGCTGCGCGAGCCGGCCGGCCCCGGCGTGCGAGTCGACTCCGGCATCTCGGCCGGGTCGGTGATCGGGTCCGACTACGACCCGATGCTCGCCAAGGTGATCGCCCACGGGCCCGACCGGCGTACCGCCCTCGCCCGGCTCGACCGGGCTCTCGCCGGGACGGCGATCCTCGGGGTCGGAACGAACATCGGATTCCTGCGCGCGCTGCTGGGCGACGAGGACGTGGCCGCCGGACGGCTGCACACCGGCCTGGTCGAGGATCGGCTGGAACACCTGGCCGGCGGGGGCGTGCCGACCGAGGTGCTCGCCGCGGCCGCCCTCGAGCCGCTCCGCCCGACCCCCGGGCAGGGGGCCTGGGAGCGGCGCGAGGCATGGCGCCTCGGCGGACCGGCATGGATCTTTGGGCGGCTGCGCCTCGGCGACCTCCCGGCCGCGGTTGCCCTGCGGGCCACGACGCACGGGTGGCTGGTCTCGGTGGACGGTTCGGCGCCGGTCGACATCGGCGTGTCCTGGCACGACGACGGGATCTCCGTCACGGGTCCGGCCGGTCCGGTCAGGCTGCTCACCGCCCGGGTCGGCGAGGTGGTGCACGTCGCCGGAGGCCGCGGCTCGTGGGCGGCGACGCCCGACGGAGGGCTCGGCCGGGCGGGTGCTGCCGGTCCCGCCGGCTTCGTCGGGATGCTGCGCAGCCCGATGCCCGGGACGGTGCTCGACATCCGCGTCGGACAGGGCGACGCGGTGGTCGCCGGCCAGGTGCTCGCCGTCGTCGAAGCGATGAAGATGGAGTACAGCCTGATCGCCCCGGCCGACGGGATCGTCCTCGAAGTACCGGGTGCGCGCGGCCGACGGGTCGCCTTGGACGAGGTCGTCGTCGTCATCGGCCCGCCGCCGGACACCGCGCTGGCGCCGGTGACGGAGACCAGTGACGGAGACCAGAGATGGAGACCAGGGATGGAGGCCGGTGATGGGTAGCTGGGAACTGTCCGACGAGCACGAGGCGTTCCGCGCCGTGGTGCGGGACTTCGCCGACGGCGAGATCGCCCCGCACGCCGCGGGCTGGGACGCGGATGCACCACTTCCCACTCGACGTCGTACGGGCGATGGGCGACCTGGGGTTGTTCGGACTGGTCTTCCCCGAGGAGTGGGGCGGGTCGGGCGGCGACTTCGCCTCGCTGTGCGTCGCCATCGAGGAGATCGGGCGCATCGATCAGTCGATGGGCATCACCCTGTCGGCGGCGGTCGGGCTGGGGGCCAACCCGATCTTCCGCTTCGGGACCGACGAGCAGCGGGCCAGATGGCTGCCCGACCTGGTCGCCGGGCGGCGGCTCGGCGCCTTCGGGCTGACCGAGCCCGACGCCGGCAGCGACGCCGGCGCCACCCGCACCAGGGCCCGGCGCGACGGTGGCGACTGGGTGATCGACGGGGCCAAGGCGTTCATCACCAACTCGGGAACGGCGATCACCTCGGTGATCACGGTGACGGCCCGCACCGACGACGGCATCTCGACCTTCGTCATCCCCGCCGGCACCCCGGGGCTGGTCGTGGAAGCGCCGTATCGCAAGCTCGGCTGGCACGCCAGCGACACGCACGGACTGATCTTCGACGGTTGCCGGGTGCCCGCCGACCACCTGCTCGGCGCCCCCGGGCAGGGCCTGCGCAACTTCCTGTCGATCCTCGACGACGGCCGCATCGCCATCTCGGCGCTCGCCCTGGGTTGCGCCCGCGCCTGCCTCGAGCTGTCGGTCGACCATGCCAACCAGCGCCACGCCTTCGGCGGACCGATCGGCCGCAACCAGGGCCTGGCCTTCCAGCTCGCCGACGTGGCCGTCGCTGTCGAGAACGCCCGCAACCTGACCTACAAGGCGGCGTGGCTGAAGGACGCCGGGCGCCCGATCGGTCAGGCGGCGGCGATGGCCAAGCTCTACGCCACCGAGGCCGCCGTCGGCGCCACCCGGGTCGCCACCCAGGTGTTCGGCGGCTCCGGATTCATCGAGCAGACCCCCGTCGCCCGCTTCTACCGCGATGCCAAGGTGCTCGAGATCGGCGAGGGGACCAGCGAGATCCAGCGGCTCGTCATCGCCCGCTCGCTCGGCCTTCCCGTACGGTGAGCGGCATGGCCGCTGCTGCGATGAGCCGGCGGCGCGTCGTTCAGGCGTGCCTTGGCCGGCGCTGCATCTCGGCCAGGAACGGCTGGCTGTAGGCGACACGCCCGGTGAGCACGGCGGGGTCGCCGCTGCACAGCAGCAGGGCGGCCTCGGCCACCCACTCCGGGCCCTCCAACCGGAATCCGTCGACCAGGCTGTGGACGCCGGCGCCCGGGGTGGCGACGTTGTCCCACGGGGCCAGCGAGTTGACGGCGATGCCGTGGTCGTAGACCTCGGCGGCCAGGCCGGTGGTGAACTTGTCGAGGGCGGCCTTGACCATGCCGTAGACGGTGAACCCCGACTTGTAGACCTCGGCGTACGGCGGACCGGGTGGGTGCACCCCGGCCCGGCTGGTGATGTTGAGGATCCAGCCCCGGCGGCGCTCGCGCATCGACGGCACCACCATCTGCGCAAGTTCGAACGGGGCGTGCACCTGCACCTCGAACATCAGCCGGTAGCGCTTCTCGGGGAACGTCTCGAAGGGGAGGAAGAACGTCACCGCCGCGTTGTTGACGAGGATGTCGACCGGTCCGAGCTGCTCGACGGTTTCGGCGACCATCCGCCGACGGTCGTCGGCCGCCGAGACGTCGGCGCGGATGCCCACCGCTTCGCCGCCCGCCGCCCGGATGCGGGCGACGGTCTCGGTGACCGAGCCCTCGTAGCGGGGGTCGGGGTCGAGCGTGCGCGCCGACACGGCGACGCGGGCGCCGGCCCTGGCCAGCCGTTCGGCGATGGTCGCGCCCAGGCCACGGCTGGCTCCGGTGACCAGCGCCACCCGGCCGGCGCACTCACGATCATCGGCTGCAGACATCTCTCCAACACCCTTCGTCGATGGGCCGTGATCGGCGTCACCGGCACCGTGACCGTCCTTGCGCGGCAGCTTACGAGGGCCGTACGGCGACGACCGTGCCGGGCGACCGTTGCCCGCCGGGCATGATGGCGCGATGGAGCGCACGTACTCGTCGGACCGCCCGAGATGACCACGGCCGAGCAGATCACCGATGTGTGCACCTACCACGGCGAGGGTCCGATCTGGGACGCCGCCGCGGGTCGGGTCCGCTGGGTCGACATGCTCCGCGGCGAGATCCTGTCGATGCCACCCGGGGGCGGACCGATCATCCGGCGCCGGGTCGGCGAGATCGCCGGGTCGATGCGCACACGGGCCGGCGGCGGGCTGGTCGTCGGCATCGAACGGGGATTCGCCCTGCTCGACGATGCCGAGGGCGGCGAGGTGCGCCGGCTCCCCGAGGTGTGGGCGGACCCCGGCATCCGGATGAACGACGGCGGCTGCGACCCGCAGGGTCGCTACTACTCCGGGTCGATGGCCTACGACAAGGGCGTCGGGCGCGCCGCGCTGTACCGGCTCGACACCGACCTGTCGGTCTCGACCGTGCTCAGGGGCGTCACGATCTCCAATGGACTGGTGTGGTCCCTCGACGGCGGGACGGCGTACTACGTCGACTCCCCGACCGGACAGGTCACCGCCTTCCGCTTCGACGCCGCGGCGGGCACGTTCCACGACGGACGTCCGGTGATCCGCGTCGACCCGGCGAGCGGCTCGCCCGACGGGATGACGATCGACGCCGAGGGCGGGCTGTGGGTTGCCGTGTGGGGTGGCGGCGCCGTCCACCGCTACCTCCCCGACGGCCGCCTCGACGAGGTCATCGAGCTGCCTGCCCGACAGGTCTCGGCCTGCACCTTCGGCGGGCCCGAGCTCGACCAGCTGTTCATCACGACCTCGCGCGAAGACCTCCCCGACGACGTCCAACCCCTGGCCGGGGCCCTCTTCCGGGCTCGCCCGGGGGTGCGCGGCCGACCAACCCCGATGTTCGCCGGTTGATCGGCGGAGCCGGCGGTACTGGCCGGGCCTCACGTGGCCGGGCCTCAGCGCGTCGGGATGATCCCGGCCAGTTCCAAGATGCGCGTCGGCGGCAGGTGCTGCTCGGTGATCGTCACCCCGAGATGGGCCAGTGCATCCTCGATGGCGTTGGTGATCGCCGGGGGCGCCCCGATCATCCCTCCCTCGCCGACACCGCGGTAGTTGGCCTCGATCGACGAGGGTGTCTCGATGTGGTGGATCTCGATCTCCGGGATCTCCATCGAGGTCGGGATGAGGTAGTCCATGAACGTGCCCGCCTGGAAGTTGGCCTGGTCGTCGTAGGTCGTCTTCTCGTACAGCACGGCCCCGACGCCCTGGGCGACACCGCCGCGCACCTGGCCCTCGACGATCGCCGGGTTGATCAGCTCGCCGCAGTCCTCCACCACGACGTAGCGCGGGATCGTCACGAACCCGGTGTCGAGGTCGACCTCCACCCAGCAGACGTGGGTGGCGATCGCCCAGCCGCCCTCCCCGCCGTCGTAGTCGCTCGTCCCGTGCAGCACGCCGTCGCGGGCGGGCCGGGGACCCTGGCCCGATGGCCGTTCGGCCGCGATCGTGGCGACCTGGGCGAACGAGACGGAGATCGCCGGGACGCCACGCACGTGGATCGCCCCGTTGGTGATCTCGAGATCGGCGATGTCGGCTTCGAGCAGATCCGCCGCCCGCTCCAGGATCTGGGTGCGCAATGCCCGCGACGAGTACGTCACCGCCCCGCCGGTCATCGCCCCGGCCCGGCTGCCGCCGGTGCCCGACAACCCGAACGGCGTGATCCGGGTGTTGCCGTAGCGCACCGTGACGTCGGCCGGGGTGACGCCGAGCTCGTCGGCGGCGACCTGGGCGAAGGTCGTCTCGTGGCTCTGACCATGGGGCATCTGCTGGATGTACACGCTAACCGAACCGTCGGCCTCGAGCACCGTCCGCGCCGGCTCGGTGGTCAGCATCCCGCCGCCGGCCAGCACGTGGTCGAAGAACCCGGGCGGTCCGGGTGCTGCTTCGTGATAGGTGGCGAGGCCGACACCGAGCAGCCGGCCCCGGGCCCGGGCCTCGGTCTGCTCGGCGCGGAACGCCGGGAAGTCGACCAGCTCGATCGCCCGGTCGAGCGTGGCGCGCGCCGACATCCGCACGTCGAGCATCGGCCCGGTGATCATCGGTCGCGGCAGTTCGGCGGGCGTGACCATGTTGCGCAGGCGGATCTCCACGGCGGTGATCCCGAGCTCGCGGGCGATCACGTCGAGCATCCGTTCGCGCACCCAGGTCTCCATCGCCCACGGGCCCCGGTAGGCGACATAGGTGCCCTTGTTGGTGGCCACGACCCGGGCGGTGAACTGGAACGCCTGCATCCGGTAGGTGCCGGGCATCATCACCCGCATGATCTGGGTGAACATCGCCGCGGGGAACGGGGCGGCCGGATACGCCCCCTGGTCGAGCACCAGATCGACCTTGAAGCCGAGCACCTCGCCGTCGTCGTTGACCGCCGCGGTCACCGTCATCCGCTCGTCGCGGGCATGGCCCCCGACGGCGAGGTGCTCGTTGCGGTCCTCGATCCACTTGATCGAACAGCCCAGCTCGATCGCCGCGGCGCACACGGCGACGTCCTCACGGCCGAATACGCCCTTCGCCCCGAACGCGCCACCGATGTCCTGCGCCTCGACCTCGGGTACGCCCGTCGCGTCCTTGGCGATCAGGCCGACGAAGCTGCGCGCCATGTGCCGGAGCGCCGACGGATCCTTCCTGAGCTGGAAGACCATCCCCGAGTTGTCCGACGCCTTGAGCGCCTCGCCGTTCGCCGCGGCGAACGCCTTGAACCCGGCGGCGAACCGCTTGGCCTTGTCGCGATGGCCGGCCAGCCAACGAGCCGATTCGGTCATGGTGCGCCGCCCGGTGACCAGGCCGAGGTACCACTTGAGGGCGTGGCTGTTCTGGGTGGCCGAATGGACGGTGACGGCGCGGGTCACCGGATCGACCTCGACGACGCAACCGCGGGTCTCCATCGGCTGGTTGGAGTGCCGATGGCAGGTGAAGGTGCGGGTGATCACCCGGTCGGCGGAGGCGAACACCGCGTCCACGTCGCCATGGCTCTGCGTCGAATCGAACAGGGTGTTGCCGTCGGCCCGGTCCCACAGCCGGGGCTTGGCGGCGTCGAGGGCCTGGTCGATCGTCGCCACCGCCTCGAGCGGCTCGTAGTCGACGGCGACGAGACCGAGGGCGTCCTCGGCGAGCGCCCGGGTCGGCGCCAAGACCATCGCCACCGGGTCACCGACCATCCGCACCCGGTCGGTGGCCAGCGCCCAGAAGTACGGTGTGTAGAGCCCGTCGAAGGCGAGCAGACCGAGCATCGGATTGGTGCGGGCCTTGAGCATCGCCCCGGTGACGACGTAGACCCCGGGAACCTGCCGTGCTGCCGACGCGTCGATCCTTGTGATCCGGGCATGCGGGTGCGGGCTGCGCAGGAAGGCGGCGTGCAGCATCCCGGGCACGTCGATGTCGGCGACGAACCGACCGGCGCCGGTGAGCAGCCGTTGATCCTCGCGGCGCAGCACGCTGGAGCCCACGAACCGGCCGGCGATCGAGGCCCTCATCGGGGACCCCCCGCGGCGTCGGCGGCCAGTCGCACGGCGGTCTCGACGCTCTCGATGATCGAGTGGTACCCGGTGCAGCGGCACAGATTGCCGGACAGCTCCTCGCGGATCTCGTCGCGGGTGGGGTGAGGGTTGCGGGCGAGGAGCACCTTGGCGGTGAGCAGGAATCCCGGGGCGCAGAAGGCGCACTGGAAGCCGTGGGACTGGTGGAACGCCTGTTGGAGGGGCGACAGCGCCCCGTCGGGCCCGGCCAGGCCCTCGATGGTGGTGATCCGGGCGCCGTCGGCCTGCACGGCGAGCATCAGGCAGGAACGCACGGCGCCGCCGTCGAGCTCCACCGTGCACGCGCCGCAGACCCCGTGCTCGCAGCCGAGATGCGTCCCGGTCAGGCCGAGATCCTCACGCAGGTAGTCCGCCAGCGTTCGCCGGGTCTCGACGCGGCCGGTGACGGCACGACCGTTGACCGTCACGGCGAGCGGCACCGAGCCCCCCGGTTCGACTCCGTTCATCCACGGACCCCCAAACTCGTGATCGGCCGACTGGTGATCCGCCCGGTCCTCTCCGGCCGGGTCGTCATCGGACGTCCGCCGCGGCCACGGCCTGCGCCAGACCCCGACGGGTCAGCACACCGGCGACGTGCTTGCGGTACGCCGCCGAGGCGTGGTTGTCGTCGGGGGGCCTGAGCCGGTCCGCCACGATCGCCGCCACCTCGGCGAGCACCCCGGGCGACGGGGTCCGCCCGACGAGCGCCGCCTCGGCCTCGTCGACCCGCTCGGGGACCGAGGACACGCCGAAGTAGGCCAGCGCACAGGCTCCGACCGTCCCGTCGCCGGCGAGGTCGACCCGGGCGGCCAGGCCGACCAGCGCATAGTCGCCGTGACGGCGGGAGAGCTCGACGACGGCCGCGCCGGCGGTGGTCGACCACGCCGGGAACCGCACGGCGACGAGCAGTTCGTCGGGCTCCATCGAACTCGTCAGGTAGCCCTCGAAGAAGGACGGGGCGTCGACGACCCGCTCACCGCGGACGGATCGCACGACGAGCGCGGCGCCCGCTGCCACGGCCACGGAGGGGAGCTCGGCCGCCGGGTCGGCGTGGGCCAGACTGCCGCACACGGTCCCCCGGTTGCGGATCGCCCGGTGTCCGACATGGGGCAGCGCCTGGGCCAGGAGGGGCGCGGACCGTCGGACGTGCGACGAGTCCTCCGCCTGGGCGTGGCGGACGAGCGCTCCGATCTGCACGCCACCGTCGTCGTCGGCGATCCCGTCGAGGCCGGCGACGCGTCCGATGTCGACGAGGTGTTCGGGTTCGCTCAGGCGCAGCGCCATCAACGGCAGCAGGCTCTGGCCGCCGGCGAGGACCTTGGCGCCCTCGTGCTCGGCGAGCAGGGCCAGCACCTCGTCGACCGACTCGGGTCGGTGGTAGGTGAACCGAGGGATCTTCATGACGGCGCCATCTTGACACGGGTGGGCCGGGCCCGGATCGGGCCCGGCCCTGCCGAACACCGGACACGCGTGAGCAAGACCTTCCGCAAGTCGTACTGCGTCATCCTTCGAGGGTGATCGCATCGGGCTCGGTGGTCTGGACGACGACGGCGAGCAGCACGACGCCGCCTCCGAACACGGTGGCCGCGCCCGGACGTTCGCTGTAGGCGAGCCAGACCCACAGCGGCCCGAGCACGACCTCGAGGAGGGTGATCAGGGCCACCTCGGCGGCGGCGATGAGACGGGCGCCGATGACGAACAGAGCCTGGCCCAGGCCGGTCTGGAACACGCCCATCATCATCATCACGACGGCGTCGCGCCGCGTGATCGTCGTGACGTGGGCGAACGGCAGCGCGGCGACGCACAGCAGGATCTGCGACAGCGCCACCGCCGGAGCCATCGAGATGTCCCGCCGGTGGCGGGTGACGACGATCGTGACGGCGAACAGCACCGTCATCACCAAGGCGGCGGCGAACCCCGCCAACGGTCCCCGACCGGGGCCGCCGACCATCATGCCGACCCCGACGAGGGCGACGGCGGTGGCCACCCACGTTCGCCGCGAAGCACCCTCACGCAGCACGAACCACGACAGGACCACGGCGATGAACGGCGCCAACGCCTGGACGAGGAGCACGTTGGCGACCGTCGTCCGGTTCAACGCCAGGATGAACATGGCGCTCGCCCCCGCCATGCAGCAGGCGATTCCGAGACCGGCCCGGCCGACCGATCGGATCGACCTGCTCCAGTTGCCCGGAGCGCGCACCATCGTGATCAGGCCGAGGACGAGGGCGCCGAAGAACGCCCGACCCGCCATCTGGGTGGCCGTGTCGGTGGACAGCTCGCGTTGCAGCGCGCCGGCCGTCGACCAGGCGACCGCCGCGCCGACGATCGCCCACTGCCCGCGCCGACGCTCCAGCGCCAGGCTCGTCGATTCGGCAGCGAGGACCACCCGACCAGTGAACCATCTCCGGCGCCCCCGGACCGGGCGACCCGGCGGTCCGGGCGGTGAGGAACTGCGATCGAACCGATCACCGAACACGATGTCAGGGAGTCCGGACGATCGACGATCACGATGAACCACGGACTGGTGTCCGACGGTCACATGACCGATCACATGACTCTTATGACCGATGCGTGTCAGTTTGTCGTAGTGCCACATCCGCGGAAGACAGCAATCGACACTTCCGTTAGGCTGGGCCCATCTCCGATGTTGGCGTGGCGTGGGTGAGTCGGATGGCGCATTCATGCCTCCACCCGCTTTCAGTCGGGGAAACATATGACATAGAGTGGCCGACGCAGCACTGCGAACGGTGACGAAAGGACTTCGGCGTGATCGACAACGCAGTCATGGTTCTCAATGGCAAGGGCGGCGTTCTCAAGACCACTTTGAGCGCTCAACTGGCCGGCCTCGCCGCGCTCTCCGGTTGGCGCGTGCTCGCCATCGACCTCGATCAGCAGGGCAACCTCGCCCGCGACCTGGGCTACACGGAACAGAGCGACGGCGGGCGCAACCTGCTCGACGCCGTCCTCGGCGAGGAGCCCCTCACCCCGCTGCGCAACGTACGGCCGGATCTCGACGTGGTTGCCGGCGGGCCTCACCATGTGAGGCTCTACCGGGAGATCGCCGCCGGAACGGGCGGCGGGCTCGTGCCGACCTACGACGAGCTCGACACCGTACTCGCCCCGATCGCCTCGAAGTACGACCTCGTCGTCATCGACGCGCCTCCCGGTGGCGAGGCGATCCACCTCGCCGCGCTCACCGCCGCGCGCTGGCTGGTCATCCCCACCCAGCCCGACCAGGGCTCGATCGACGGTCTGGCGGCAGTGTTCCGCGCCCTCAACTCGGTCCGCAAGAGCACCAACCCGGGCATCTCGATCCTGGGCATCGTCCTCGGCCCGATCAGCTCGCAGGCCACCCGGCTGCGGGCCGAGACGATGGAGCACCTCCAGTCGATCCTCGGCTCCCAGGTCGAAGTGTTCGAACGGACGATCCGCTCGGCCCAACTCGTCGCCGTGCAGTGCCGCCAGCACGGACTCCTCGTCCACGAGTACGAGGAGGCGGCGTCGCAGGAGGTCCCCTGGTACAAGTTGTCCAAGGAGGAGCGCAAGGCCCGGCGCAACTTCTCCGGGGCGGCCTCCGGCCTGGCCGAGGACTACCAGGTGCTGGTCCAGACCATCCTCGAGCGGATCACGGCGATCTTCGCCGCGGAAGAATCGGATGACGACGCGTAGTACAGGATTCGACCCGCTCAGTGAGATCATGGCGTCGGCAGCACGGGAGCCGGCGCCATCGTCGCGTCGGGTAGGTGTTGGTCCGCCGGCCCGCCGCGCCACGGTCGATGTGGCGGCGCCGACGCAGAGCGCACCCGACCGCCCGGGACCGACGCTCGACTCCCCTCGGGACCCGGTCCGACCGTCCCGCCCTGCCCGACCTGCCGCGGAGTTCCCGGGTGCGTCCATGCCGACGCCGAAGTCCGCACCCGCCGGCGAACGCTCCCGGACGACCAGCACCACGCTGCCGCTGCCGTTGCTCGATCAGCTCCACCGGGCACGGCTCGCCAACGAGATCGCCGGCACCGGGTTCACGATTCAGCACCGTCTCAACGAGGCGATCATCGAGCTGCCGACCGACCCCCACGAGGTGCTCGCCCTCCTCCAGCACCACCGCACCCGGCTCAACTTCGGGGTTGCCACCGACGAGGCCCGGTTCATCCCGGAGGGCCGTTTCACCTTCCGCGTCACCCCGACGTCGGAACGCCACATCGCGACGATCATGAGCGGCCTGTACGACCATCTCGGACGCCGCGTGCATCGCCAGGATCTGTTCGGCCTGGCGATGATCCACTGCATCTCGAGGGAGCCGCGTCCCGCCTGACCCGTGTTTGACAAGCGGGTCAGGGCAGGGCGATCGCGCTCCGGTTGCTCTGGGCGAGCCAGCGCGACAGGGTCAGCCCGATGAAGTACGCTGGACCGGCGAGAATGGCGACCACCTGCCACCAGGGAGGCCCGGCATCGGTCACGGGCCCGGTAACGGTCATCGCGACGATCGCCACCAGCCACAGCGTGGTCGCGGCGATCGTGACGCCCCGGCGATCGGTGACACGCAGCGGATGGGGGAACTCGAGATCGGTGAGCGAGGCGATCGACAGCGCCACCACGACGATCGCCGACACCATCCGCTGGGCATGCAGGAGGAACAGCGTCGGCGCCACGAGGTTCCACATCGCCGGGAACCCCCGGAACCAGTGGTCGCCGGTCATCATGTCGGTGCGCGAGAACCAGATCGCCGAGGTGGACACGATCAGGCTGAGCAGCACCAACGACCCGTGGCGCCCGGGGAGCAGGCCGAACTGGTGGAGGAAGGCCGCGGGTACGACGACACAGGTCACGAAGTCGATGACCAGGTCGAGCACGTACCCGTCGATGCGCGGCACCCGCTCCTTGACGTCCCACACGCGGGCCATCGGGCCGTCCACACCGTCGATGATCACCGTGGCGATCAGCAACATGATCGCCTGGCGGGGCCGGCCCGCCAGCACGGCATCGAGGGCCAACATCCCGACGACGATCCCACTCGCCGTGAAGATGTGCACCGCCCAGGCCTGGCGGCGTTCGATCAACGAGCAGGGCGGAACGGTAGATGGGGGGACGTCACTCGACACGGTCGTCTAGCCTACCGGGGTGGTGGTCCGCCCCAGTGTTCCCGGTTCCGGCCCCCGCGGCCGCCCCATGAACCCGGACGTTCGGCGCCGCAGGGTGTTGTTCGAACGCACGTGGTTGGGTGCGTCGCTGGCCTACGCCCTGCTGCGGATCGGGGTCGCCCAGCAGTTCCTCGTCGGCTACGGGCTGAACATCGCCGTCTTCGCCACCATCGAACTGTGCTCCACGCCGGTGTACGCCCTCGGCGCGTCGCAGGCCCTGCAGGCGATGATCGACCGTCGGCGGTCGACGGCGGTCCGTTCGCTGATGCTGGCCATCGCCGGCTTCGTCGCTCCCGACGCCTACGTCGTCATCGCCGCGCGGCGCATCCCCAAGACGCTCTACCTGGCCGTGCTCGCCTGGATCGTGCTCGGCGCGGCGCTCGGCGTCAGGAGGCTCCGCCGCCAGATGGCGGCGTTGAGGGCGGCGGCTCCAGCGGGATCATGACGATCATCCCGAGCCCCCCAACCGGCGGGCCCGACCGTCTGGCCCGACCGCACGGCCACCGAGCATGATGGGGTCGGTGAGAGCGGTGGCCAGGGTGCGTGCGGCGTTGATCCCCCCGATCGATTCCGCGGGATTCGGCGAAGGCATGCGGGCGATGGCACCGCTCGGCGTGGCCATCGGCGTCTGGGGTCTGGTGACGGGTGTGGCGATGGTCAACGCCGGCGTATCCGTCCCCCTCGCCGTCATCATGAGCCTCGCCGCCTTCGCCGGTTCGGCGCAGCTGGCGATCATCCCCCTGCTGGCCGTTGGGGCGCCGCTGCCGGTCGCCTGGGCGACCGCACTGCTCGTCAACCTGCGCTTCGTGATCTTCTCCGCCGCGTCCCGGCGCTTCTTCGCCAGGCTCCCGTTCCATCAACGGCTGAGCGCGTCGTACCTCAACGGCGACATCGGGTTCGCCCTGTTCTCCCGCCGCTTCGCCGACGCCGAGGAGGTCGGCACACCCGAGCAGTGGGGGTACTTCTTCGGAGGTGCCGTCGTGAACTGGGTGGTGTGGCAGGTCTCCTCGATCGCCGGCATCCTCGTCGGGGGGCTCGCCCCGGCCGAGTGGGGCCTCGAGCTCGCCGCGCTCCTCGCCCTCGTCGCCGTGGTCATCCCGATGGTCGACCGGGCCCCGGCACTCGCCGGCGTGCTGGTCACGGCCGTGCTGTCGGTGCTGAGCGTCCGGCTACCGATGCGACTCGGCCTGATCGTCTCGGTGCTCGCCGGGGTGACCGTGGCGATGGCGGCCGAGTCGGCCAGGGTCCGCACGGTGGAGCGGGCGCAGCTCGTTGCCGGGCACGCCACGGGCAACGGGGCGGGGCATCGGTGAGCCCGCTCCACGACTGGGCCTACATGCTCGTCGCCATCGGCGGGCTGACGCTGACCACGGTGGCGACCCGCGGCAGCTTCTTCATGCTGCCCGCCTCGTTCGAGATACCCGGGCGGTTCGAGCGTGCCTTGCGCTTCGCTCCCGCCTGCGCCCTGACGGCGATCATCGCGCCGGGGGTGTTCACCCGCGATCAGCAGCTCTACCTGGGGTGGGACAACCTTCGGATGTGGGCCCTGATCGTCGCCGCCGCCGTGTTCACCCGGACGCGCAGCATGCTGGCGATGATGGGCGTGGGCATGCTCGTGTTCACCGCGCTGCGCCTGTCGGGCTGAACGCCACGGCCGTCGGCGCCTCAATCCCTCGGGACGCCGTCGACCATCCGCTCGAAGACGAACTCGTGTCTGAGGAACGAGGTGTCCCGCTCGGCACCAGGGTGGGCCGGCACCAGCGGCGACATCTGCAGCAGGCGCCAGCCCGCCTGCAAGGCGTCGACTCCCGTGGAGTACGGCGGGTCGCCCGCCGGTTGCGGGCCCGATCCGGCCGTGCCGTCGTGGAACGCCCAGCCGAGCACGCGACCGTCGAGTGCCGAGCTGGCCAGCCACAGCACCAGCACCTGTTGGCGGGCGCCGGTCACGACGCCAGCCCCGACCGGCGCTCGGTGCGGGTGAGGTACCAGTCGACGTCGAACCCGGCGTCGCCGGTGAGGTGCCTCCACAGCCTGGCGCGCTGCACGGTCTCGAGCCGGTGGACCGACGGTTCGTACCACGCCTCGCTGCCGCGCAGCATCGAGGCGACGGTGCCGGGCTCCATCCGGGCGAACATGTGGTCGTCGGGAGCGCTGCGCTCACCGAGGTCGGCTGTGTCCCACAGACGGAGCTGGCGCTCGGTCGGGTTGAGCCGCAGCTTGCCCATCACCCGCAACGTGTCGCTGCGGTTCGGCGCCCCGGCATGCCAGAGCCCCTGGTGGAAGACGAGCACCGTGCCCGCCCCGCCGACGAAGTACTCCTCGCCGGCGAGGTGCTGGTAGCGCGAGACGTCGTCCATGTTGACCCGGCGGAGGTGACTGCCCGGCACGAACCTCGTCCCGCCCGCCCCGGGGGCGACGTCGTGGGGGAACCAGAACAGCTGGATGTCGAAGGCCAACCCCTCGTCGATGATCGCATCGCAGTGCAGACCCTGCGCGGTGAGGTCGCCGGGCATCTTGAGGTGGACGAAGTGGTGGTCGACGACGGGATGGGCGCCGACGAGCGAGGCGATCGCCCCGGCGATCTCTGGCACCCGCACCATCCGGCCGAACGCCGAATCGGCACGGTAGGCCTGCGCCAGGGGGGTGCCCGAGCGCGGCGGCCGGACCTCGGCCCCGCCCGTGTCGGCCTCGCCGCCGCGCGCCCCGCTGAACTCGTCCAACCAGGCCCGGAACAGTGGGGGCAGCTCCTCCATCGCCTGGGCGTTGATCTCGGCCGGCACGACACCGTCGAACCTGAGGAACCCGCGCGAGACGAATGCCGCCATCTGGTCGGTGGAGAGCAGGTGGGACGGGGAGTCGGCGGCCCCGGACGCCGCGCCTGTCGATGTCGGTACCGGCATGCCCTCAGCTTGGCCGATCGGGCCGACCTCGATCGCACCCCGGGCACGTCACGGCTTGGCCTGCGACCACCTGTCGATCACGCAGATCTCCGCCACGAAGCGCACATCCGCCGACGGCGACCAGCGCGCCGCAGCCTCGTCGAGGCACTCGGCGAGCAGCAGCCCGGCCTCCTCGGCCCGCTCGGCCGGTGCGTGGACCAGCAACTCGTCATGGAGACAGAGCACGATGTGCGCCCCGAGGTGAACGCAACGGGCCCGCATCGTCGCCGCCCACACCTTGAAGAACTCCGCCGCAGCCCCCTGGACGACGGCGTTGCGGGCGAACCGACCCCGGGCCGCCGCCCGACTGCGGGCGTCGCGTTCGGTCATGCCGCTGGTGCTCGTCGACCCCATCAGGATCAGCCGGCCTCCATGGGTCCGCAGGTCACGACCGGCCTGCCCGGCATGATCGGCGGCTTCGAGGAAGGCCATCGCCACCGGGTACGAGGTCTGCAGGCGGCGCAGCGCATGCGCGCCCTGGCCGGTCGTCTGGCCGTACATCGCCCCGAGCACGGCGACCTTGGCCGTCGGCCGATCGACGGCCAACTGGGCGGCGACCGGGGTGTACATGTCGTCCTCCCGGGTGGCGCGGGCGAGGGCGGCATCGCCCGACACGGCGGCGAGGACGCGCGGTTCGATCTGGCCGAGATCGGCGCGCACGAAGCGATGGCCCGCTTCGGCGACGACGGCGGCGCGCATCTGGGCGGGCATGTTGTGCAGCCCGGCCGTGGCCGTCATCCGCCCGGCGCCACCGTCACAGCTCGACCACTCGCCACGCAGGCGGCCGTCGTCACCGAGGTGTTCGTCGAGCCAGCCGTAGCCATAGGTGGTCGAGACCCGTTCCGCCTTGCGCCACCGGAGCAGCGCGTCGACCAGCGGATGGGTGCCCTGCAGCGCCTCGAGCCGCCATGCCCGGGTGTCGGGGAGGTCGACGCCGATCGTCCTGAGCAGCGAACGGACCTGGGTCGGGTTGCGCAGGTCGGCGTCGACCCCGCTCGGCGCGTGGCGGAGCACCTCGCCATCGCGCCGTATCCGTTGGGCCGCCGCCTCGGCGGTGGAGGTGGGGCGGGGACCGACGAGGTCGCCGATGATCCCCTCGGCGACGACACGGTCCATCGGCAGGCCGTCGTGGGCCAGTTCGGCGCAGAGCAGCTCGGCCGCCGACTCGGAACGGGCGGTGGCCATCGCCGCGGGATGGATGTCGAAGGCGACGAGGCGCCGCTCCTGGCGTCGCTGGGCGTCGAGGGCAAGGCCGGCCCATGCCCGTAGCCGCCCCGGTGCCGACCAGGCCCCGGCGACCCATTCCGGGTGGAGGTGACCGTCGGGCCGGGTGGGGTCGGAGAGATCGGTCGGGGCGATCGACGAGAACAGATCGTCGGGTGTGGCGGCGGGCAGGTCGCCGACGGCCAGCTCGTGGAGCTCGGCCCAGACGCGGGCCGGGTCGGTGCGCCAGCCCCCGGCGAGCAGCCGCTGGATGGTGGCCACGTCCCAGCACCGGGCGATGCGGACATCGGCGGCGACCAGCACCGCGGCCGTCTCGATCGACCACCACACCCAGCGCGGTCCGAGCTCGGCCTCGAGGTGGCGGATCAGCGCGGCGGGCTCGGCGGCCCCGGCGGCCACCTCCCAGCGCGCGCCGTCGACGGCCAGTCCGGTACCCACCCCGGGGGCGAGCGCCACGGCCAGTGAGCGGTCCGCCCCGATGGCCCGGCGCACGTCCTCGACGACGGCGGCGATCGACGGCTCCACCGCGACACCCTACGATCGGATGGGAAGATCGAATGGCAACCTGCGTTGCGGGCGGAGAACGGACATCTCGGATGCGACTACTCGGCAAACGGACCCGCATGCTGCTCCCGGCCGCAGCCCTGCTGGCGCTCGTCCCGACGGTGTCCGTCCGGGCACCCGGCGCCGGCGCCGATCGCCCGGCGATGCTCTGGGGGGCGCACGTCGACCTGCGCAACTCGCCGACGGAACTCGACGCGTTCATCGCCCTCGAGAACGCGGCGGGGCGCCGATTCAGCGCGGCGCGCGTCTATGCGCAGTGGGCCGAGACGTTTCCCGACCGCTTCGAAGCGGCGTTGAACGCCGACGGACGCACCCTGGTGTTCTCGATGAAGTCGCAGCGGGCGGACGGTGCGGGCATCCGCTGGGCCGAGATCGCCGCCGCGCAGCCGGGCAGCCGGTTGTACGACGAGATCACCCGGCTGGGCGACCAGATCCGCACCTTCGGCGATCCGATGTACCTCATCTTCCACCACGAGCCGGAAGCGGACGGGAACACATCGTTCGGGTCGGCGGCCGACTTCGTCGCCGCCTGGCGCAAGATCGTCGGCGTGATCCGCGCACAGGGCGCCATCAATGCCCGGTTCCTGTGGACGATGACCGTCTACTCGTTCACCCTCAACCCACCCGAACGGCGGGCGGCGGTCACCTGGTACCCGGGGGACGCCTACGTCGACGCGATCGGCGCCGACGCCTACAACTGGTCGACCTGCCGGGGACGCGACGAGGGCTGGCGGTCACTGCGGGAGCTGATCGAGCCGCTGCGTGTCTTCGGGGCGCTCCACCCCGACAAGGAGCTCTGGCTGCCCGAGTACGGCTCGGTGGAGGACCCGGGCGATCCCGGGCGCAAGGGCCAGTGGCTGCGCGACATGGGAGCGCTGTTCGCCGCGCCGGGTTGGGAGCAGTTCCGCGGTGTCACCTACTTCGACGACACCGACCCGGCGACGCCGGCCTGCCGATGGTTCGTCGACACCTCGGGCCCGAGCATCGCCGGCTTCGCCGCGGCGGGCGCCGCGCCCGTCTTCGGCGGGGTCGTCGCCGGTCCGCCGTGCGTCAACGTCGGCCTGTCCTGTGGGGCGACGGCGACGCAGGGGGCGATCAGGATCCGTCGTCCCTAGCGCAACCCTCGCCGCTGCCGACGGGAGGACCCCCGGGCATGCCGGATGACCGCCGTCAGGAGTCGCCGAACCGGCCGAGCCCGACGAGGGTGAGCGTCGGTACACCCGCGTCGAGCGCGGCGACCAGGTCGACCTCCGCGGTGAGCGCCCAGTCACCGTCACCGGAGGGATCGACGAGCTGCTGGCGCACGTGCCAGCGGTCCGGTTGCTCGGTCAGCTGGAACCAGCTCGACGAGCGGGCGTCACCGTCGATGCCGACGTGATCGTGTTCGGCCCAGTACGGGGCCATCGCCGTCGCCAGTCGCTCCGCCGTCCAACCGGTGAGCTCGGCCAGCCGGGCGTGGTCGCGCCGGGCGAGGAGCTCGACCCAACCGAACGCCGCCGTACGCACGACCGTTCGCCAGGCCCTCGGCGGACCGGACCCGGCCGGAGCGACGGGCTCGGCGTGCTCGCTGACCTCGATCCCCGAGAGGCGTTGCCACTCCTCGAGCAGGCTGGCGTCGGTCGCTCGGATCACCGCGGCGAGCCAGTCGATGACGTCTTCGAGCATCTCGGAGTACGTGTCGTCGGTGAGCGATCGGTCGAGTGTCCGCCAGGCGTCGGTGAGGTAGCGCAGGACGAGGCCCTCGGATCGTTGGAGCTGGTAGCGATGGACGAAGCCGCCGAACGTCTCGCCCGTCTCGACCATCTCGCGCACGATCGACTTGGGTGACGGCCAGGCGTCGATCCACGGGTGGGCGCCGCGGTACGTCTCGAAGCACGCCCCGACCAGCTCCTCGAGCGGCTTGGGCCACGTGACGGCGTCGAGCATCGTGATCCGCTCCTCGTAGGGCACACCCTCGGACTTCAGCCGGGCGATCTCGACGCCCTTGGCCGCGTCACGCTGGGCGTAGAGGATCGGCATCGGGTCGTCGAGCACGGACTCGACGACGCTGAGCACGTCGAGGTGGTAGGTCGGCTCCTCCCGGTCGAGCGTCGACAGCAACTCGATGGCGAACGGCATCAGCGGCGAGGAGAAGCGCAGCAGCGATCGCTCGTCGCTGCCCTCGACCAGCGAACCGACCCGCACCCCGAGGCATCGCCCGTCATCGCCGCGCAGCCGTTCGGCCACCCCAGCCGCCTCGAGCGAGCGGTACACCGAGATCGCCCGGCGGGTGTGCTGGCGGCGTTTCGCCGCGGGGTCGTGGTTGGTGCGCAACAGCTGCTTGAGGGCGTCGGGCCCGTCGGGGCGGGCGAGCACGGTGGCGACGAGGTCGGCGGAGACCCTGAACCGCGAGGCGAGCGGCTCGGGGGTCGAGGCGAGCAGGCGGTCGAACGTCGCTTCGTCGTAGTGGACGAAGCCTTTTGGCGGGGCGGTCCTGCTCGCCTTGCGGCGGGCCTTCGGGTCGTCGCCGGCCCGCGAGAGGGCACGGGCGTTCTCGATCACGTGGTCGGGTGCCTGGGCCCAGACATGGCCGTCGGGGTCGAAGCCCGGGCGCCCGGCCCGGCCGGCGATCTGGTGGAACTCGCGCGAGCGGAACACCCGCACCCGTTGACCGTCGAACTTGGTCAGGGCGGTGAACAGCACCGTACGGATCGGGATGTTCACCCCGACGCCGAGGGTGTCGGTGCCGCAGATCACCGGCAGCAGGCCGTCGCCCGCCAGCCGCTCGACGAGTCGCCGGTAGCGGGGCAGCATCCCGGCATGGTGCACCCCGATGCCGTTGCGCAGGAACCGCGCCAGCGTCTGGCCGAACCCGGCGGCGAAGCGGACGTCGGCCAGCGCCGCGGCGATCGCCTCGCGCTGGGGCCGGGTGGTGAGCGCCAGGCTCGACAGCGCCTGGGCCCGCTCGGCCGCGGCCGCCTGGGTCGCGTGGACGACGTACACCGGGCTGAGCCCATCGGCGATCGCCTCGGCGACGCTGTCGGCCACCGGTGTCGCCCGGAACGCCGGGTACAGCGGCGTGGGTCGGGTGACGGCGGTGATCCGCTGGACCGGGCGGGAGGTGCGCACCGCGAGGTCGTCGGAGATCTCGCTCATGTCCCCGAGCGTCGCCGACATCAGCAGGAACTGGCAGCGGTGGGCGGTGAGCAACGGGATCTGCCAGGCCCAGCCCCGGTCGGATTCGCCGTAGTAGTGGAACTCGTCGAGGCAGGCGAAACCCGTCCCCGTCGACCGGGGCCCGGCCATCGTCGCCGCGCCCTGGGCAAGGGCCAGGTTGGCGAAGATCTCCGCCGTGCAGACCAGCACCTCGGCGTCGTGGTTGATCGAGGCATCGCCCGTCGCCAGGCCGACGCGGTCGGCGCCGAGGAGCTCGGTGAGCTCGAAGAACTTCTCCGCCACCAGCGCCTTGATCGGAGCGGTCCACACGGCGCGGTCGCCGCGGTTGAGGGCCAGGGCGATGCCGGCCAGGGCGGCAAGGCTCTTTCCCGAGCCAGTCGGGGTGGCCAGCACCACATGATCCCCTCCGGCCAGGGCGAGCAGTGCGTCCTCCTGGTGGCTGTACAGCGGGCGGCCCGTCGAATCCGCCCAGGTGGAGAAGGCCTCGACCACCTCGATCGGGTCCGAGCCGATGGGGGGCAGGAACCCGGCGAGCGTCACGGCTTCAGTCTGGAGGATCGAATCGGCGATCACGCAGCTCGTGCGGGCCGGCGACCGGCTGCGGTCGGCGACCGGTTTCCTGCCCGTTCCCCGGGCGGCCTCCATAGTCTGAAGCCCTGCGGCCGCCACCGGCCGCGTCGAGCGAGGAGCAGGTCACCGTGGTACGTCTCGTCGGTGGGATCGTGTTGTTCCTCGTCGGCATGGTCGGCTTCGTCGTCGCCGGGGTCAACCTGCGCCACGAACGCACCACCAAGCTTCCCGAGGCCGGCCGGCGCCACACCCGGCTCGCCGAGCTGTGGCGGCTGTTCCAGGTCGTGGGAATCGTGTCGTGCCTGCTCGCCGTGTTCGTCGGCGCGTCGGCCTTCGTGCGCATCGTGCCGGCCAACACCGTCGGCATCCCGACGACCTTCGGCAAGGTGGGCGCGCCGCTGTCCAACGGCTTCCATCTCGTGGTCCCGTGGACCGAGATCACCCAGTTCTCGACACGGATCCAGGAACTGTCGATGCTCAGGGCCGCCGACGAGGGTGACATGGCGAAGGACGACTCGATCGCCGTGATCGCCAGTGGTGGCGGGTCGATGAAGGTCGACGTGACCGTGCGTTTCTCGGTCGCCGCTGACCGCGCCGCAGAACTGTTCCGCCTGGCCGGTTCGATCGATCTGATCAAGGACCGCTTCGTCCGACCCGACACCCGCGAGGTCGTGCGCGACATCTTCGGCGAGTACACCGCCGAGCAGGGCTACTCCACCGAACGGGCCAAGATCGCCACCGAGGTCACCGCGCAGCTGGCCGAGCGTCTGCTCAAGCGGGGGATCATCGTCGACAGCGTCAACATCCGCGACGTGCTCCCCGAGCAGCAGGTGCTCGACGCGATCAACGCCGTGCTGCAGACCCGCAACCAGGCCGCCCAGGCGCTCGAGGACCAGAAGAAGCAGGTCACCGAGGCCCAGACCCGCAAGCAGGTGGCCACGCTCGACAAGGAGGCGGCGATCACCAAGGCCGAGGCCGAGGCCCAGGCCGTGTCGATCGCCGCCCTGGCCCAGGCCGAGGCCAACCAGAAGATCGCCGCCTCCCTCAGCCCCGACCTGGTCCGTCTCGAGATCGCCAAGGCGTGCGCCGAGGCGATCGCCAGGACCGGGGCGCAGGTGGTCAACGTCTGCGGCGTCGAGGGCTCGGGGGGCACGGGCGGGGTCGCTCCCACGTCGGTGATCGTCGACTCGCGCGGCGACACCACACCGGCCGCTCCCCCGACGACGACGGGCGGCTGACCGCCGGGATCGCCCGATCGGGCCTCAGCGACCGAGGATCGCGCCGCCGTCGACGTTGATGATCTGGCCGTTCACCCACGCCCCGTCGTCGGAGAGCAGGTAGGCAACGGCGCCGGCGATGTCGTCGGGCGTGCCCAGGCGGTTGGACCGGGCGAGGATCCGGTTCCTCGCCGTCGGGTCGGCTTCCATCTCGGCCACCCGGTCGGGGGCGAACACGAGCCCGGGGGCGATGGCGTTCGCCCGTACCCCTTGGCGGCCGTAGCGCGACGCCACGTGGCGGACGATCGCCATCATCCCCGTCTTGGCCGTCGCATAGGCGACGCGCACGGGCTCACCGGCGAACACCGCGCCCGAGGCCGTGCCGACGATGCCGCCCCCACCGCGCTCGACCAGGCGGGGGATGGCATGGCGGGCGACGAGGAAGAAGCCGGTCAACCCGACGTCGAGCGAGCGCTGCCACACCGCCAGCGGCAGGGTGCAGATGTCGTGCTCGCCGTCGACGCCGATCGTCGCCGCCGACATGTCCATCGCGTTGGAGTGCACACCGTCGATGCCGCCGTACTCGCCCACGGCGAACTCGAACAGCGACACGATCGACGCCTCGTCGGCCACGTCGCAGGCCACCGCCGACGCCGTACCGCCGTCGGCGACGATCATCTCGACGGTGTTCCGGGCGGCGTCGGGATCGACGTCGGCAACGACGACCCGGGCGCCCTCGGCAGCGAGGCGCCGGGCGGTCGATCCACCGATGCTCGGGCGGTCCGCCCGGCTTCCCCCGGCGACCACGACGACGACCTTGGCTTGGAGACCTCGCATCGGCCGACCTTAGGCCCACCCACCTCGGTACGTCACGGCCGCGGGCCCGCCGTTCAGGAAACCGCCGTCCCGGCGACGACCAGCCCCCGTTTGACGACCAGCGAGCGGGCCGGCCGGGCCACCGCGGCGTGAGCCGGGCTCGCCGCGTCGACCAGCACGAGATCTCCCCGGCCACCGGGGGCGAGCAGGTGATCGGTGACACCGAGCGCGGCGGCGCCGCGGGTCGTCGCCACGTCGACGCAGACGGCGATGTCCTCGTCGCGCCGGTAGCCGGCCCGCCAGGCCATCTGCCCGGCCCTGGAGAGCATGTCGGCGTCACCCCACGGCGACCACAGGTCACGGATGCCGTCCTGACCCAGGCACAGTCCGATGCCCAGCTCGATGATCCGGACGAGCGGAAGCGGGGCCACCGTGTTCGGCGCGACCGTGGCCAAGGCGATGTCCAGTTCGGCGAGCTGTTCGAGCAGCGGATCGACCGCCGGGTCGCCGTCGCACAGGCAGAAGGCGTGCGACACCATCACCCGGCCCTGTAGGCCGAGGGTCCTCGTCCGTTCGATGATCAACCCCAGCTCCCACCGGCCGAGGGTTCCGTCGTCGTGGAGGTGCACATCGATGCGACACCCGCGCCGGTCGGCGATGCCGAAGATCGTGTCGAGGCTCCTGACGGGGTCGCCGTCGAATCCCGCCGGGTCGATCCCCCCGACAACCGAGGCGCCGGCGGCGACCGCCGCGTCGAGCAACCCGGCCGTGCCCGGGGCGACCAGCATCCCGCACTGGGGGAAGGCGACGACCTCCACGTCGAGCCGGTCGGCGAATCGCGCCGCCGCCTCGAGCACGCCCTCCACCGCGGTGATCCCACAGTCGGGGTCGACGTCGACGTGGGTGCGGATCAACGACGTACCGTTGGCCACGTAGGCGGCGAACAGCGCGGCGGCCCGTTCGGCCACCGGGGGGAGGCCGCGACGTGCCGTCCGACCGTTGACGATCAGCGAGGCGAGCCCCGGGCCGGCCGAGTGCGGTCGCCACTCGAGTCCCCACAGCGTCTTGTCGACGTGCGCGTGACCGTCGACGAACCCCGGGAGGGCCAGGCAACCGTTGCCGTCGACGACGACTGCGTCCCACTGCTCCGGGGCCGGGCCGATCGATGCGATGCGGCCATGGCGGATCACGATGTCGGACCCGCCGGTCGCTCCGGGAAGCCTGACGTTGCGGATCCACAGGTCTGCCATCGGCCCAATGTACGAAACGCGCTGCGGCCGTGTTCCCCCGACGGGGCCGTAAGTCACCCGGTTCGCGGCAATGATCCCCTCGTGCCGGCGGCGCAAGGCGCCGATCGTCATGGTGGTGAGTCCTCCCGCCGTGTGCTTTCGCGCCGTTTCGAAGCACTACGGCCGAGGGGGTGCCGGGGTCAGCGACCTGACCTTCGAGGTGCCCCGGGGCGAGGTCTTCGGGTTTCTCGGACCCAATGGCGCCGGCAAGACGACCACGATCCGCCTGATGCTCGACCTGCTCCGTCCCGACGCGGGCACGATCGAGGTGCTCGGCAACGACACCCGGCGCGACAGCGTCGCCCTGCGCCGCTCCACCGGCTACGTGCCCGGCGAGCTCGCCCTGTACGAACGCCTGACCGGCCGTCAGCTGTTCGTCCACTTCGCCCACCTGCGCGGTGGGCCTCCATGGGCGGCGATCGCCGCGCTGGCCGAACGGTACGAACTTCCGGTCGATCAGCCGATCCATTCGTTGTCCAAGGGCAACAAGCAGAAGGTCGGTCTGATCCAGGCGCTGATGGGCGATCCGGAGCTGCTCGTCCTCGACGAGCCGACGAGCGGGCTCGACCCGTTGATGCAGATGCAGGTCCACGAGGATCTCCGTCGCCGGGCGGCGGCGGGCACGACGGCCTTCCTCTCGTCCCACGCGCTCGGCGAGGTCGCCACTGTCGCCGATCGGGTGGGGATGATCCGCAACGGGCGCCTGATCGCCCTCGACGATGTCGCCCACATCCGCCAACGGGCCGTCCACCGGCTCGAGGCGCGCTACGTCGCTGCCCCGCCCGGAGAGGCCTTCAGCGGACTCACCGGTGTCCGCCGGCTCGACATCGACGGCACCGACGTGCGGATGGAGTTCGCCGCCGGCTCGATGGACGCCGTGATCAAGGCGGTCAGCCGGTTCGAGCTCGTCGACCTGACGGTCCGAGAGCCAAGCCTGGAGGACGTCTTCCTCGAGTACTACGCGGAGGCGACATGAGCCGGATCCCGGGGTTGCCGCCGGGCGCCGACCGGCCCCGTTCGGTCGTCGACCGCTCGCTGCACGACCAACGCCGGGCGCTGATCGGCTGGATGATCGGTGTCGGGCTGCTCGCCGTCTGGCTGATGGCGATGTATCCGACGATCCGCGACAACGCCGACATGAAGAAGCTGCTCGAGTCGTACCCCGAACCGATGCGCAAGCTGTTCCATCTGGACGACTTCACCTCGGGCCCCGGCTACCTGCGCTCCGAGGTCTTCTCGTTCACGGTTCCCGTGCTGTTCGCCGTGGTGGCCGTGCTGTGGGGGTCGGACGCCATCGCCGGCGAGGAGGAACGCCACACCCTCGACCTGGCGCTCGCCAACCCGATCTCGCGCCGGCGTTTCCTGATCGAGCGATGGGCCGCCGTCGTCATCGAGCTGGTCGCCATCGGTCTGTCGCTCACCGCCGTGCTCGCCGTGGCCGCGCCGGTGGTCGACCTCGAGGTGCCGTGGAACGGGTTGTCGGCAGCGCTCGCCGGTTGCGTCGCCCTGGCCATCGTCTTCGCCACCCTCGCCCTCTCGCTCGGCGCGGCCACCGGGCGCCGGGGAGCATCCCGCGGCGTCACGCTCGCCGCGGTGGTGGCCGCCTACCTGATCGAGCGCGCTTGCCGACCTGGTCTCGTGGCTCCGGCCGATGCGCAGGCTGTCCCCCTGGCACCACGCCCTCGGCGTCGATCCCCTCGCCCATGGGTGGTCGCCGGCGAACCTCTCGGTGCTCGTGGCGATCAGTGCCGTGCTGCTCGGCGCGGCGATCGTGCTCTTCGACCGACGCGACCTGCGTCGCTGACCCGCCATGGTGACCACCGCGTCACAGCAGGTAGGGCACGTACCCCTGGACATCGACGATGAACTGGGTCGACCCACCGCCGGCGCAGTGCACCTCGAGCGCGCTTTCGCCGCCCACCTCGGAGAGCACGAGGTTGGCCAGCGTCTGACCCGGGCCCGTCCAGTTGATGTTCGAGGTGCTTGGCAGCGGCAGCTCGCCGGTGAGGTCGGAACCACGGATCACGAGGTAACCCGAACCCAACGTCTGGGTGATCGTGCAGTTGACGAACACCGAGTGGGCGAACCCCGAGGGGATGTCGGCGAAGGCCGCGCTGACCGTGACGGCCACCGACTGGCCCGAGACGAGCCGACCGCCGCCGATCGCCACGGGTTCGGTACGCGAATCGAACACCCGCAGCGGTGTTCGCAGCACGACGAGCGGCCCGTAGGTGCTCGCCGGCGCCGCCGCGGCGGCTCGACGAGTGAGGGCCGGGGAGGCGACCATCGCCCCCCCGGTCATCGATCCGAGGCCGGCGGTGAACAGGGCACGGCGGGACATCGTTGACGGCATCAGTCGATCCTTCAGGTCGTCACCCGGCGAATGATCACCGGGCGGGTGGTGGGCGGTTGGTCGGTGATCGAGTAGGCCTCGCGCAGCTCGGCGCAGGCGCGTTCGGCGGCGGCACGGGTGCGGGCGTGGACCACGGCGAGCGCCTGTCCGGCGGCGACGGACCGGCCGACCGGGGCCATCGCCGTGATGCCGACGGCGTGATCGACGGTGTCCTGGGGGCGGCTGCGACCACCACCGAGGTGGACGACCGCCAACCCGACCGAGCGGGTGTCGATCGCGCCGACCACGCCCGCACGATCGCTGCCGACCTCGACGACGACGGGCGCCCGGTCGAGATGGGTCCACGGAGCGGCGACGAGATCGGGCGGGCCACCCATCGAGTGCACCATCCGGCCGAAGCGTTCGGCGGCGGAGCCGTCGTCGAGACATGCCTGGAGCCGATCGTGGGCACCGGCTCGGGTGTCGGCGATCCTTCCGGCGAGCAGCATCTCCACGGCGAGGGCCATCACGACCTCGTGCATCCGCGGTTCGCGCGACGTCCCGGTCAGGTAGTCGATGGCGTAGGCGACCTCGAGGGCGTTGCCGGCAACCGACCCCAGCGGCTGGTCCATGTCGGTGAGCACGGCCACGGTCGGCGTTCCGGCACGGTTGGCGACGTCGACGATGCTCGAAGCGAGCGCCAGCGCCGACCCCTCGTCGGCCATGAAGGCGCCACGACCGACCTTGACGTCCATCACCAGGGCGTCGAGGCCCTCGGCGAGCTTCTTGGAGAGGATCGAGGCGGTGATCAGCGGGATGCTCTCGACCGTCGCCGTCACGTCGCGGATCGCGTAGAGCCGCTTGTCGGCCGGGGCGAGGTCGGCCGTCTGGCCGATGATCGAGCAACCGACCTCGGCGACGACGCGGTGGAAGTCCTCGATCGTGGGGGTCGCCCGGTAGCCGGGGATGCTCTCCATCTTGTCGTACGTCCCCCCGGTGTGGCCGAGACCGCGACCCGAGATCATCGGGACAAAGCCTCCGCAGGCGGCGACCATCGGGGCGAGCATCAGGCTGGCGGTGTCGCCCACGCCGCCCGTCGAGTGCTTGTCGAGGACTGGGCCGTCGACGGCCCATGTGAGACTCGTGCCGCTCGCCGTCATCGCCCGGGTCAGCGCGGCGCTCTCGGTGACGTCGAGGCCGTTGAGAAAGGCAGCCATCGCCCAGGCGGCGATTTGAGCGTCGGCCACCTCGCCCGCCGTGATCCCGGCGACGAAGGCCTCGATCGCGGCGGCGTCGTGCGTCCCGCGATCACGCTTCTGGCGGATGAACTCCTGGGTCAGCACGACGGCCCGCTCAATCGGTGGTCCCCGGGGTGGCTCGCGCGGCGTCGGCCTCGAGGACGGCCTCGAGGGCGTCGAGCAGCCCGCTCGCCCCGAATCGGAAGGTGGCCGGTTTCGCCCAGTCCGGGTCCATCATCTCGTCGGCGACGGCGAGGAACCGGGACGCCTGGGCCGGCGTGCCGATCCCACCCGAGGGCTTGATCCCGACGGCCCGGCCCGCGCTGCGGATGGCGTCGAGGATCATCACCGTGGCGCCGATCGTCGCCGAGACCGGTGTCTTGCCGGTCGAGGTCTTGACGAAGTCGGCGCCGTGATCGATGGCCAGCCGGGCCGCGTCGCGAACGGCGTCGAGCGTCGGGTAGCCCCCCGACTCGAGGATCACCTTCAGCCGGCTCGGCGCGTGGGCCGCGTCGCGGACCGCGTCGACCATCGCCGCAGCGGCGGCCACGTCGCCGGCGAGGAAGGCCCGGTAGGGCAGCACCAGGTCGATCTCGTCGGCGCCGGCGGCGAGGGCATCGACCGTCTCGGCGACGACCGGGGCGATGTCCTCGCCCCCGGCGGGGAAGTTGACCACGGTGGCGACGAGTACGCCCGTCCCGGCCAGACGGGCGACGGCCTGGGCGACGAACGCCGGCCAGACGCACACCGCGGCGGTCGTCCCGAACGGACCGACGGCCCGACGGCAGAGCTCGTCGATGTCGGCGGGGGTGCACGCCGGGCGCAGGTTGGTCAGATCGAGGAGCGTCAGCGCTCGCCGGGCCTCGGCGGCTTCGGGGGACATGACGCCAGTTCACCACGGAATCGGGTGGCATGTCCCGGGCCGAAAGTCACACGCCGCTGCAGCGTGGCGTCGTCCACGCGGGGCGCCGTCCGCAAGCCCCGCAGGGGTGGTCCAGGGATACGACGGTTTCGCCGCGTCCCCACGGCCGGCTCGATCTGCGATGATGCTCACAGCGGCCACGGCCTCGCTCTGGGAGATTGCGGTCGGCGCTCCCCCACGGCCGGCGCTGAAGGACGGCACCTCAATGCCCGGTACTCTCCGGCACATCGCGATCGGGACGTCGCTCGCCCTCGCCGCGGTCGGTGGCGCTGCGTCGGCGCCGCCGTCCCGCGCCGCAGCAGTGGACCTCGTCGGCGCCGGTGGATCCGGGCCGACGGCCGGGCCGGACAACTGGACGTCCGGGTCGTTCCGGGCGGTGAAGCCGCGGCCCGCCGGCTCGCTGACCATCGATCCGGCAGCGATCGTCGCCGGCAGTCCCGACGTGGCGGTGACGGCCCGTCCGGATGCCGCGTTGATCGACCCGACGGTGACGGTGGCCTCCAGCGGCGGGGCGACGGTCGACCGGCGACCCCGGCGGGTCCGTGCAAACGCCGAGACGACGATCGATGTCGCCGCAACGACCGCGACGGGTCCGACCGTCATCACGGCGACGTTGTCGGGACTCGGCGCCGACGGCGCCGTCCGATCGACCTCCGACACGATCTGGGTGGATTCCGTCGCCGGGACCCCGGTCGTCAGCGCGACCGGCACCCTCGACCTCGAGCTACGGACGATCGATCTGCGTGCATCGAGGGGACTGATCAGCGCCGCTGCGGCAGCGGCGGCACGGGCCGAGACGCTGGGACGAACCGACGTCGACACCACGCTCGCCCCGAGCGCGCTCTGTGCCGGGGTGTGCATCGCCGGAACGGTGAAGTGGACCGACTCGGCCGGTGGTAGGCACCCGGTGCGCAAGGCGCCCGTGGAGATCTGGGACAAGGGTTCGGTCCGCGACACCTTGGTCACGACGGTGACCAGTGATGCCACCGGAGCGTTCGCGGCGACGATCGACAACCTCGATGCCGACGGTGCGGGCGCCAGGGGCCGCGACATCTACCTGCGGGTCGTCGCCTCGGGCCCCGGCTTCGCCATCGGCGACCACTACATCCAGAACTCGGTGCGCAGCGATGTCGCCACCGGCACGAGCATCACGGCCACCTTCGTCGCCAACAACGTCACCGACAACAACACCGCGTTCTCGCTCCAGAACGCGATGGTCGTGGCCGGCGAGTACCTCGCCACCGTGCGCTCCGCGGCGTTCCCGTTCGTCCACGTGACGTTCCCCAGCGTGGGCGGTGGCTCGTACTACGACGGCGTCAGCCTCAATGTCGACGGGCTGGATCGCTGGGACTGGGACGTGATGCTCCACGAGTACGGCCACTTCATCGCCGACGTGATGGACATCGAGGACAACCCGGGCGGGTCGCACTCCGGGTCGGACAACCTGTCGGACACGCACGGCAACAAGTCCGTCGGCGTCCGGCTGGCCTTCGGCGAGGGTTGGCCGACGTACTTCGCCGTGTCGGCGCTTCGGGAGATGAACACCGCCTCGCTCAACATCCCGAACATCGGCGACACCAGCTACCAGGACACCGAGGACCAGGTCATCATCGACGACCTCGAGGCCGGCGGCAGGCTCGGCGAGGACAACGAGCGCACCGTGATGTCGGTCCTGTGGGACCTCTACGACACCCCTGCAGACGGACTCGACCGCGTCGCGCTGGGCACGGGCTTCATCTGGAACCTGCTCGACGCCAGTCCCCGACCGGCCCTGTGGACCCTCGGCTCGGCCTACAACCTGTTCTCGCCCGGCGCCTCGGCCGGCCAGAACGACCGGAACTGCATCTTCACCCAGCAGAACGTCAGCCCGACGATCAGCGGACCGGCCCTCACGGTCCTCGGTGCCACGGCGGCGTCTCCGACGATCAACTGGACGAGGGGGAACGGCGGCACCCATCCGAACAAGCTGTTCGAGGTGCAGTACCGCGATGCCACCGACGGCGCCCTGCTGCACACCTCCGGCCCGATCACCGTCCTCACGTACACCGCCCCGGCCGGTGCCTGGTCGAGCGCCAAGGCCTCCTCGGGCGGGAACGTGAACGTCACCGTCGTCGGAACCCAGATCGACGCGCCGCTCACCGGCCCGTACCGGAGCTGCAAGAAGTCGTTCAGCGTCACCGACAGCGGCCCGCCCGCCGTCACGATCGACCAGGCGGCCGGGCAGGCCGACCCGGGCGCCGGGTCGATCCATTTCACTGCAGTGTTCAGCGAACCCGTCAGCGGCTTCACCACCGGTGATGTCACGCTCGCCGGGAACACCGGGGCCACCACAGCGACGGTCGCCGAGATCGCCCCGAACAACGGCACCACCTACGACGTCGTCGTCACCGGGATGACCACACCGGGAACGGTGTCCGCCACCATCGCCGCCGGCAGGGCGGTCGACGGCTCGTCGAACGCCAACACCGCATCCACTTCGACCGACAACACGGTCGCCTTCGTCCTCGCTCCACCGTCGTACCGGCCGCTGGTGCCGGGCCGCCTGCTCGACAGCCGCCCCGGAGGGACGACGATCGACGGCGCCGACGCCGCCATCGGCCTGCGCACCCCGACCACCACCACCCAACTGACCATCACCGGGCGCCACGGCGTCCCCACCGACGCCACCGCCGCCGTCCTCAACATCACCGTCACCGCCACCCAAGCCCCCGGCTACGCCACCGTCTGGCCCTGCGGAACCACCCAACCCAACGCATCCAACCTCAACTTCGACACCGACACCACCATCGCCAACAACGTCATCACCAAGATCGGCACTGCCGGCCAGATCTGCATCGCCACCAGCGCCCCCACCCACCTGATCGTCGACCTCAACGGCTACCACCCCGCCGGATCCAGCTTCACCCCACTCGTCCCGGGCCGCCTGCTCGACAGCCGCCCCGGAGGGACGACCATCGACGGCGCCGACGCCGCCATCGGCCTGCGCACCCCGACCACCACCACCCAACTGACCATCACCGGGCGCCACGGCGTCCCCACCGACGCCACCGCCGCCGTCCTCAACATCACCGTCACCGCCACCCAAGCCCCCGGCTACGCCACCGTCTGGCCCTGCGGAACCACCCAACCCAACGCATCCAACCTCAACTTCGACACCGACACCACCATCGCCAACAACGTCATCACCAAGATCGGCACTGCCGGCCAGATCTGCATCGCCACCAGCGCCCCCACCCACCTGATCGTCGACCTCAACGGCTACCACCCCGCCGGATCCAGCTTCACCCCACTCGTCCCGGGCCGCCTGCTCGACAGCCGCCCCGGAGGGACGACCATCGACGGCGCCGACGCCGCCATCGGACTGCGCACCCCGACCACCACCACCCAACTGACCATCACCGGGCGCCACGGCGTCCCCACCGACGCCACCGCCGCCGTCCTCAACATCACCGTCACCGCCACCCAAGCCCCCGGCTACGCCACCGTCTGGCCCTGCGGAACCACCCAACCCAACGCATCCAACCTCAACTTCGACACCGACACCACCATCGCCAACAACGTCATCACCAAGATCGGCACTGGCGGCCAGATCTGCATCGCCACCAGCGCCCCCACCCACCTGATCGTCGACCTCGACGGCTACCACCCCGCCGGACCATGATGGGGACACGATGGGTACGACAGCGACGACGGGCCCGCAGCCGCCCGTGCAGCATGTTGCCGACAGCCACGGTCTGATCCGCGTACACGGCGCCCGCGTCAACAACCTCAAGGACGTCAGCGTCGAGATCCCCAAGCGCCGGCTGACGGTGTTCACCGGCATCTCCGGCTCCGGCAAGAGCTCGCTGGTGTTCGGCACGATCGCCGCCGAGTCGCAGCGGCTGATCAACGAGACCTACAGCGCCTTCGTGCAGGGCTTCATGCCGACGCTGGCGCGGCCCGACGTCGACGTGCTCGACGGGCTGACGACGGCGATCACCGTCGACCAGGAGCGGATGGGTGGCAACACCCGCTCCACCGTCGGCACCGCCACCGATGCGAGCGCGATGCTGCGCATCCTGTTCAGCCGGCTCGGCACGCCGCACATCGGCTCGCCCAACGCGTTCTCGTTCAACGTCGCCTCGGTCCGTGGCGTCGGGGCGATCACGATCGAGAAGGGGGCCGGGAACAAGACCGAGCGACGCGAGTTCACCCGTCTCGGCGGGATGTGCCCGCGCTGCGAGGGCATCGGATCGGTGACCGACTTCGACCTGTCGCAGCTGTACGACGACGGCAAGTCGCTCAACGAGGGTGCGCTCACCGTCCCCGGCTACAGCATGGACGGCTGGTACGGCCGCATCTTCGGCGGCTGCGGCTTCTTCGACCCCGACAAGCCGATCGGCAGGTACACCAAGCGGGAGCTCGACGACCTGCTCCACAAGGAGCCGACGAAGATCAAGGTCGACGGCATCAACCTGACCTACGAGGGCCTGATCCCGAAGATCCAGAAGTCGTTCCTGTCCAAGGACGTCGACTCGATGCAGCCGCACATCCGGGCGTTCGTGGAGCGGGCGATCACGTTCACCAGCTGTCCCGACTGCCGAGGCACCCGGCTGAACGAGGCGGCCCGGTCGTCGAGGATCGAGGGGATCAACATCGCCGATGCCTGCGCGATGCAGATCAGCGAGCTGGCCGAATGGGTGAGCGGCCTCGATGAGCCGTCCGCCGCCCCTCTGCTGGCGGCGCTGCGTCACACCCTCGACGCATTCGCCGAGATCGGGCTCGGCTACCTCAGCCTCGACCGCCCGGCCGGCACGTTGTCGGGCGGCGAAGCGCAGCGCACCAAGATGATCCGGCACCTCGGGTCGTCGCTCACCGACGTGACCTATGTGTTCGACGAGCCGACGATCGGGCTGCACCCGCACGACATCCAACGGATGAACGACCTGCTGCTGCGGTTGCGCGACAAGGGCAACACGGTGCTCGTCGTGGAACACAAGCCCGAGGCGATCGCCATCGCCGACCACGTCGTCGATCTCGGCCCCGGCGCCGGCAGCTCCGGGGGCGAGGTGGTGTTCGAGGGCACCGTGGACGAGCTGCGGGCCAGCGGCACGCTGACCGGGCGGCACTTGGACGACCGGGCGGCTTTGAAGCCGTCGGTGCGGACGCCGTCGGGAGTGCTCGAGGTGCGCGGCGCCAACGTCCACAACCTGCAGAACGTCGACGTCGACATACCGCTGGGCGTGCTGGTGGTGGTCACCGGCGTGGCCGGGTCGGGAAAGAGCTCGCTGATCCACGGCTCGTTGTCGGGCCGCGCGGGCGTGATATCGGTCGATCAGACCCCGATTCGTGGGTCGCGACGGAGCAACCCGGCGACGTACACCGGCATGCTCGAGCCGATCCGCAAGGCGTTCGCCAAGGCCAACGGCGTGAAGCCGGCGCTGTTCAGCGCCAACTCCGAGGGTGCCTGCCCGACCTGCAACGGCGCCGGGGTGATCTACACCGACCTGGCGATGATGGCCGGTGTCACCTCGATCTGCGACGAATGCGACGGCCGGCGGTTCCAGGCGGCGGTGCTCGACTACCGGCTCGGCGGGCTCGACATCGCCGAGGTGCTCGACCTGCCCGTCGACGACGCGGTCGCCTTCTTCGGCGACGGCGAGGCCCGCACGCCGGCGGCCCATGCCATCCTGCGGGGCATGACCGACGTCGGGCTCGGCTACCTGCGGCTCGGCCAGCCGCTCACCACGCTGTCTGGCGGCGAGCGGCAGCGGCTCAAGCTGGCCATTCACATGACCGACAAGGGCCACATGACCGACAAGGGCGACGTGTACGTCCTCGACGAGCCGACCACCGGTCTCCACCTCGCCGACGTCGAGCAGCTGCTCGGCCTGCTCGACAGGCTCGTCGACTCCGGCAAGTCGGCGATCGTCATCGCCCACCATCAGGCGGTCATGGCGAACGCCGACTGGATCATCGACCTCGGTCCCGGCGCCGGCCACGACGGCGGCCGGATCGTCTTCGAGGGCACACCCGCCGACCTCGTCGCCGCCCGCACCACCCTCACCGGCACCCACCTCGCGGCCTACGTCGGCGCCTGACCGAATCCCGGTCGACCGGTTCGTCTCTCGGCCACCCGCCGACAAGCCACGCCCGGCGCTGGTGATCACCCGCGGTTACGCACTCGGATACCTCCGGAAGGTCACCGTCGCCCGGGTTACCACGACCCTGCGCCAGTCACCGACACAACTCCGCCTCGGGCCCGACGAAGGCCTCGATCGCGACTGCGTCGCCAACTTCGACGACATCGTCGTCATTGCACCCGCGTTCCTGACGGTTCGCCTGGGAAACCTCGGCCCTCGCCACCACGAGATGTGCGCCGCCGTCAACGCCCTCATCGACTGCTGAGCTTGCCCGAGCGGGGTCCCTGGATCTGCCCGGGACGGTCGTCGACCACCAGGCAGACCCCGTCTGCTTCAACCCCTGTGAGCAGGGTCTTCTTCAGCGCACTGGCAGGGACTCGAACCCCGAACCTTTTGATCCGTAGTCAAATGCTCTATCCATTGAGCTACCAGTGCATGCGCTCGCCAAGTCTAGGTGGCGCGCCCGCCGGTCTCCAACGGCGATTCAGCCGCCCCACGGACCCCACCCGCCGGCGCGCTGGTAGAGCACGAACGCGGCGTAGGTGTTGACCTGCGGATCGTACAGATCCGCTGCCGACTGCACCCCGAGATCGGCCAGCCAGGACCTGTGCTTGTCGTAGTAGATCTGGAAGAGGCCGAAGCAGCAGTAGTTGCGCACCTGCGGATCGAGGCTGCTCTCCCGGTCGGCGACCTGGAGCGCCTTGTCCTCCAGGTCATCGGGCCACACGGCCCGGATGATCGCCTCGATCTCGCCGTCCCCGTAGTGCACCGACGGTGGCGCCTCGGTCGTCGTCGGCGCCGGCTTGGTGGTGGTCGGCGCCGGCCTGGTCGTCGTGGTCGGGCTCGCCGTGGTCGGCGGGGAGGTGGTCGTCGACCGCCGGGGTTGGGTGGTCGACGCCTCCGTCGACCGGGGGGCGGCCGCCGGCTTGGGGGCCGCCGCCGTCACGACCGGAGCGGTGGCGTTCTCGGGCAGACACAGGATCCGCCCCGGATAGAGCGGCTGTTCGGCAGAAGCGTCGTTCTGGCGCAGGAGCTCGTCGAGCGTGACCTGGTGGGCCTTGGCGATGGCCACCCAGTAGTCGCCGAAGACGACCTCGTAGGTCGAGGGGCAGTTGAACGTCGTCGTCCGGGGTGGGCGGGTCAGGCTCACCGCCGCCGGTTCGGTCACGACGGGAGCGTCGACCAGGACCACCGGCACGGTGGCGACGGGCACGGACGCCGCTGCGGCCGAAACCGGCACCGCTGCGGTCGATTCTGACGACCCGGCGACCACGCCGGCAGCGTCGTTCCCGGCACCCAAGGCGGCGGCCGCTCCCGGCAGGTCGCCCGACTGCACCGTGTTCCCGCCGCCCGATCTCAGGATGAAGGCGATCGGGGCGAGCATGACGATCGCCCCGACGAGCAGGAAGAGCCGGACGAGAAACGGGTCTCGCCGGCGCTTGCGGGCTCCGGGCCCGAGTGGTTGATAACGAGGGTACTCATGCATAGCTGGTCTGTCGGGCCTCGGCCCCGGCCCGCCCCGGCGCCCACAACGACCGGCCCCGAACGGGAGACGTGGTGGACGGAGCCGACGCGCTCTGGCTCGTTCGCGGTGGCGAACCCCCAAGGTCTACACCGCTTGTCATCAAAACGCAATATATGCGGATGGCGGTCGGAGGGTCCGTCGGCCCCGGTGGCACGCCACACCGAGCACGGCGCGCCACCGGAGCGACTCGGCGGAGAGGGTGGGATTTGAACCCACGGACCACCTCACGGCGGTCAACGCCTTAGCAGGGCGCCCCATTCGGCCTCTCTGGCACCTCTCCAGGAGTGTCGACTCTAGTCACCTCACCAAGCTGTCGTCGCCCCGATCGCGCAAACGGCGGCCAGACCGAAAAGCTCGCGAAGAAATGGTCCGATCGCGTTAGCAATGGTCAACGCCTCATAGACTAATGTATGAAGGTGGCCACCCAGAGTGGCGGACGGTGCTCAGGGGAGGAAATGGAGACGGCCGACGGGCCCCGCATGCGGACGGACGAACCACTGCTCCGGCGCGTCGTCATCGCCGGCGTGGGCGCCTCCCTCCTCTTCGCCGGAGTCGCCCTCCTGGTCCGCCCTGGCGGCTACCCGGAGCGTCGTTTCGCCGCGACCTCCGATCGCCAGTGGCTGGTCGACCGGGCCACGGGCACCGTTGCCCTCGCCGACCCGGTGAGCGGCCGAGTCGTGGTGCGCATCGACTCGCAACGGGCAGGGAACATCCTCGACACCACGCAGGGTGACGCCGGGAGCTTCCTGATCGATCGCACCCGGGGCCAGGTGATCGCCATCGACGAGCAGAACGTCCGCCTCGGCTCGCCGCGCCCCGTTCCGGCACTGACCTCGGGCGACTCCGACTGGACGTACGCCGTCGGCGGCACCGCGCTCGTGGCCGCCCCGACGAAGGGCGGGACCGGCGTCCTCGTCCCGCTGCAGGACGAGCCGCGCTCGTTCGCCCTGGCCCCGTCGGGCATCCCGCTGGTGACGACGCCGAGCGGCGCGATCTGGCAGCTCTCCGACGAGGGGGGTCGGATCGACGTCATCACCCCCCAGAAAGTTCGCTTCACCCTCGACACAGGATCGCCGGATGCCCTGCTCACGGCCCTCGGCGAACAGGCGATCGTCCTCGAGCGACGCTCGGGCGAGCTCGACTGGCTCGGTACCGCCAACGTCACCCCGCTCGGGGGCGAGCTCGATGCCCAACGGGCCGTCGTCCAGTTGCCGTCCGGTCCGGCGCCATGCGTGTGGATCGGATCGGGTGACGAACTCGCCTGTGTCGACCGCACGGGGGTCAGCGTCCGTCGGCGGATCACCGGCGGGTTCCAGTTCGCCCCGTCGGACCGTCTCGCCGTGGCCGAGGGAGTCGCCGTCGTCGTCGGCGCGGCGGGGAACATCACCCGTATCGACACCACGAACGGCGAGGCGACCCGTGTCCCGGTCCCGAGCCCGGGGGAACACACGGTGATTCGGTCTGTCGGTCGCAACGTCTGGGTCGACGACCCGGCCGCCCCGATGGCGATGTCGATCGGCGCCTCGGGCGTCCACACCTTCGACAAGCTCGACGACCGGGCCCCGCTCTTCGGCGCCGGGGGCCAGCCGCTCGAGCTGGGCGGTCCGGACGACTCCGGGGTCGTCGCCGCGCCGGCCGTCGACGGTTCGGCGGACCTCGCCGCCGATGCGGTCGTCGTCGCCCCCGACGACGACGGGATCGCCGAGCCGCCCATCGCCGTCGATGACCGGGTGAGCGGATCGTCGCGCCAGGCGCTGTTGGTCAACGTGCTCGCCAACGACTGGGATCCCGACGGTGACCCGATCCTCGTGTCGGCGACCGGCGCGGCGGCCCATGGGACCGTGGACATCGTCGGCCCGAACCTCGTGCGCTTCAACCCCGCGGCCGGGTTCTCCGGCATCGATCTGTTCACCTACACGATCGCCGACGCCACCGACAAGGAGGCCACCGCCCGGGTGACGGTCGAGGTCCTATCGCCCGACAGCCCGAACAGCGCCCCCGTCGCCGTCCCGGATGCCCGAGAGACGGCCGCCGGGCGACCGGTCCACCTCGACGTCCTCTCCAACGACAGTGATCCCGATGGCGACCCGCTGATCGTCGCCGAGGTGGTCCCGCCCCCGACCAACGAGGCGACCATCAGCCGGGCAACGGGCGACGACGGTCAGCCGATACTCCGGCTGACTCCCGGACCCGACTCCCCCGGCCGGACGATCTCGTTCAGCTATCGCGCCGCCGACCCGGGGGGCGCCACCAGTGAGCCGGTGACCGTTCGTATCGCCGTCGCGCCCACCTCGACCTCCAACCGCCCACCCGTCGCCACGCCCGACGCCGCTCGGATCCGCCCTGGGCGCACCGTGAGCATCCCCGTGCTCGCCAACGACTTCGATCCCGACGGCGACCCGCTGATAATCGCCTCCACCGACCCCGGCCGGGGCGTGACCGCCATCGCCGGCCGGTCGATCGAGTTCACCCCGCCCGCCGACGCGACGGGCCGCATCGGTTTCGCCTACACCGTCTCGGACCCGGACGGACGCACGGCGAGGGCGACGGTGCTCGTGCAGATCATCGGCCCCGACGTGCCCAACGTCGGACCCGTGGCCCGCCCGGATTCGCGCACGACGACCGGTGGGCCCGTGTTCCTCAACCCGGTCGCCAACGACTTCGACCCCGACGGCGACCGGCTGACGGCGAAGATCGGATCGGCGGTCGGGGTGACGGTCGATCTGACCGGGGATCAGCCGAAGTTCACGCCGATCGCCGGCTTCATCGGCGACGCCGTCGTCACCTATGAGCTGAGCGACGGGCACGGGCACACGACCAAGGGCGTCATCCGCATCGAGGTCGACCCGACGGCCGAGGCGCCGCCGCTCAGCGCCGACGACGATTCGGCGACCTTCGCACCCGGTGAGGAAGGACCGATCGATGTCCTGCGCAACGACACGGTCCCCGCCGGTGACACCGTGCGCGTCAGAGCGATCTGCCCGACGGGGGTGACCTGCGCCGTCGTGCCGGCCACCAACGCGATCCTCTTCCGGGCGCCGAACCGGCCAGGCGGCGTGTTGACCTTCGCCTACGAACTGACATCGTCGAGCGGCGAGTCCGCCCGGGCCAGCGTTGTCGTCACCATCTCGACCCCGACCGCTCCCGCCACGTCGGTCGTGCCGGCACCCCCGCCCGAGGCGACCGGCGACAGCCCGCCGATCACGGAACCACCTCCCGCCGTGCTCGCCGGTCCCACCGCCGTGGACGACCGTCGGACCCGCATCGCCGGGGAAGTCGTCACGATCGACGTGTTGGACAACGACCTCGGCCCCAACGGCGGGTTGCGAGTGAGCTCTGCCGGTGTCGTCGGCGGCACCGTCGACGCCGTCGCCACGTACGCCGGTCGTTCGGTCACCGTCACCCCGTCGAACACGCTCACCGGTGACGTCGTCGTCCGCTACCGGGTCACCGACGCCGCCAACCTGGGGGCCACCGCCAACCTGGTGGTGACGTACGTCGCCGCACCCAACCGTCCGCCGATCGCCGCCGACGACACCGCCACCACTCAGGCCGGCCAGCCCGTCGACATCCCCGTGCTCGCCAACGACAGTGATCCCGAGGGCGGCCCGCTGAGCGCTCAGCTCGTCAAGTCCCCGCCGTCAACCGCCGGACGCGCCGAACCGGGTGCCGGCGGATCGATCCGCTTCGTCCCCGATCCGGCGTTCTCCGGCACGACCACGTTCACCTACGTCGCCTTCGACGGCGGTGGCTTGGCCAGCGCCCCGGCCACCGTCACCGTCACCGTCACGGCCGAACAGCGCTGCACCGCGGCGACACCGATCGCCCTCGGCCGCTCCGGGTTGTTCACCCCCTACCTCACCCCGTTGACGATCGACGTCCTCGATTCGTCGCAGCGGTCGTACGAGGTGCTCCTCGGGGCGGTGAGCGGCGGCATTGCGCAGACCGGCGCCGAGAACGGGCTGGTGGTCTTCACCCCGAGCGCCGGCAACAGCGGCAGCGGGTCGTTCGTGGTCACCGTGCGCAATCCCTGCGGGGACACCCGCAGCGCGACGTTCACGATCGACGTCAATCGCCCGCCGTCGGTCAAGGGCATCACCCGGGAGATCGTCCGCGACACCACCCTCACCGTCGACGTCGCCGAGCAGGCGAACGACGACGAGGCCATCCACTATGCGGCAGCGAAGCCGTCGGTCGGGACGGTGGCGATCGACGGCGACGGCCAGCGACTCGTCTTCACACCTCCGCCGGGGTTCGTCGGTTCGGCGACGATCCGGGTGACCGTCGTCGACGCCGGATCGCTGACCGCCACGGCAACGATCAAGGTCGCGGTGACCCCGCCCCCGAACGCCGCCCCGATCGCCGTACGCGACGAGTACCGGTCCCTTCCCGGTCAGCGTCTGGCGCTCGACCTGCTCGACAACGACCAGGACCCCGATGGCCGCCACGAGGACCTGCGCATCGAACTGGTCGACGGCGATGTGCACGTCGACGATGGCGAGTACGTCGTGGAACTCGCCGACGATGGCCGCTCCGTCGTCATCGATCTCCCCGCCGACGCCCACGGGCGGGGCAGCTTCCGGTATCGCGCGATCGACGGTGAAGGAGCGGCCAGCGATGTCGTCAAGGCGGTGATCGTCGTCAACCGGCCGCCGAACTCGATCCACAGCTCGATCACGCTGGCCTGCGGCGGCTCCACGGTGCTCCGCCCGCTGACCTGGAAGGTGATGGACGACGACGGTGATCCCGTCGAGATCGTCTCGGTCGACGGATCGGACCCGGGTTACGACGTGGGGCTCGCCGACACCGCCACGATCACCCTGACGACCTCGGGGGACTGCCCTGACGAGGGTGCGATCACCTTCGTCGTCGAGGATTCGTGGGGCGCTCGGACCACCTCGACGATCACCGTCCTGTCGACGAACTGACCGCGCGGCCGCCGGCTCAACGCACGGGCGACCGGCTGTCGCGTCGGAACGATCGCAGCGTGATCCGCGCCCTGAACCGATCGAGCCGACGGCGGCCGGCTCGCAGCGAGTCGTCCACCTGGGCCATCAACCGGGAGGCCAGGGCGACGGTCAGGTCGTCGGGTTCGACCTGGGCATGGGCGGCGGCGGTGGCCAGTCCGGCGAGCGAGGTAGCGGCGGCGACTCCCTCGGCGTCGATCAATCGACCGGCCTCGGCGGCGATGTCGGCGTTGGTCTGCCACCGATGGAACGACGCGCCATGGTCGACGAGTGCATCGGTGGCCTCGGCCCACGCCCCGACCACCCGATCGGGGGCTCCGGCGGCGCCCAGCCGGCGGTGACGGCGGCGGCGTTTGGCGAGGACCGAGGCGGCGGCGGCGAGCACGGCCCCGCCGACGACGATGACCACCGAGACGCCGGCGAGCGCCAGCCAGTTGACCGAGTTCGGTCGCCGACCCGGGGTCGCCACCTGCGGGGCCGGGCGGACCACCGCGGGCTCCTCGCCGGCGACGACCGCCGGATCGGGCAGAACGGCCGGCGTCTCGTCGCCGATCGGCCGGGCCGGCACCGGGGCGTCGACGGCCTCGGCGCTCGGGACCGGATCGAACGGCACCCAACCAACACCGCCGAACCACACCTCGGGCCACGCGTGGGCATCGGCGCTGGTCAGCGTGGTGCTCGTCGGTGGCGGTCGGTAACCGACGGCGACGCGGGCGCTGGCGCCCAACGACCGGGCCATCAGCGCGAAGGCTGCGACGTACTGCTCCTCGGCCCCCTGGCGGGAGGACTCGAGCACCGCCTTGAGGGATCCGACGCTGGTCGACACCGGGCTGTCACGGTTGATCCGGTAGGTCGTGCGCAGGGCGACCTCGAGCGCCCGCAACGCTCCGTACAAGCCGTCGCCGGGCGCGCCAGACGTTGTCGCCGAGGCGATCAGCTGCTCGGCTGTCGAGCGGAACGCGGCCGAGACCTCGTCGGCGGGATCGCCGACGTCGGGTCCGCCGAGCAGCGAATCATCGAGCACGATCGGCGACATCGTGGCCGATACGCGACCGCCGACGGCAACATCGGGCTCGAGCAGCAGCATCGAGCGGTCGCGGTCGGCGGAGGCGCCGTGGTCGAGCAGCGTCGGCGTCCCGGCGATCGGCAGCCAGGTCAGCGACCTGCCCAGCGGTTCGACGGTGACGACGACCGACTGGGCCGGATCGACGGCCACCGCTGGGGGGCCGAGACGCCGGCCGACCCTGCGGAACGTGGGCCCGATGCCCCACTCGACGCCGTCGAAGCGGTCGAGGGCGAACAGGCGCCAGTACGCCGAGGAGGCGCCGCTCAGCCGGGCGACCGGGACTGCGGGCTCGGTCGCCCGTTCGACCGCGACGCCGGCCAGCGACTCGTAGCCGAACAGGTCCTCGGCCGAGATCGCCCGGCCCGAGCGCGGATCGAGGCGGTCACGGGCCGACCAGGCCGGCAGCACGGCGAAGGAGCCGGCGACGACGACCGTTCCCGCCAGCATCGCCCCCGCGGCCACGAAGGCGGTGCCACCCGGCCTCCGCCGCCGCTCGGTCACGGTCTCGCTCGTGAACAGCACGACCAACGCGGCGGCGATCCACGCGCCCACCCCGAGGATCGCAGGGCGGCCGGCGGGAGCACCGAGGGCGCCGAGAACCAGCCCGAGCCCGGCCGATGGCGCCAACATCGTGAGCCGCCACCGACCGGCGGCAGCCAACTCGGCGGTGACGATCGACGCGGCTCCGACGAGCATCGCCACGACGACGAACAGGCCCGCGTCGAGCGGCGCCGGCCACGACACCGAGAGCAGATCACCTGAGCCCCCGACGACGCCCTCGTACACGTCGGCCGGCACCCGACCGCCTGCGGCGAGGGCGGTGACCACCAGACCGCCAACAAGGGCGACGAGGTGGACGACGCCACGCACCTCGCCCGGCAGCCGCCTCACGGCCAGGGCCGGGACGGCGACGATCACCATCGCCGCCAGGCCTGCGGCCCGAACGTCGTCGAACACCCGCGCGGCGAGCAACCCCGTGACGGCGCACAGGCCGAGCGCTGCGGCGACGACCGGCCACGGCACGATTCGGGTCGGACCCGGGCGAGGCGGGTCGGGTGCTGCAGCGGTGATCACGATGCACTCGCCCACCAGCGGGCGAAGGCCTCGGCCGTGGGTGTCATCACGTCGTCGCCACGGCTCCCGATGATTCGGGGGAGCCCGTCGGCGGTGGCGGCAATCGAGACGTACATCACCCGGTCGGCCAGATCGGCGAAGCGCGACATCCCCTCCTCGGAGCGGCCGGAGACGATGAACGCGCACGTCGCCCGCGGCGTGCGCTGGACGATCTCGCCGAGCGGCCGGTTGGCGGCGCCCGACGTCAGGCCGACTCGGGCGAGCAGGTCGAGGGCCTCGACGTCCTCGCGCAACGGGCGGGGACTCCCCGGGTTGGCCCGGTCGGTCGTCGCCAGCACGACGTCGACGCCGGACCGCAGGGCATGCAGGCACAGCGAGGCGGCGACGTCGGCCGCCTCGTCGAAGCTCGCGAGCGAGTAGTCGGCCGCTTCGGTGATCAGCACGACGGTGAGCGTCGGGCGATGGGGGTCGGTGTACTCGCGGACCATGATCGTGCCCGTGCGGGCCGAGGTCGGCCAGTGGATCGTGCGGGTGTCGTCGCCCGGGGCGTAGGGGCGCAGTGACTGGAAACCCGAGGCCGGATCGCTCCCCCAGCGCAATGCCGACTCTGTCGCCGCCGCGCGCTCGATGAACCGGCGCCCGTGGAGTACGACCACCCGTGGATGCACCAGCAGCGTCGCCGTAGTGCCCGCGACGGCGTGCTCGCCGACGACCAGCCCGAGGGGGTCGGAGCGACGCACCGAGATCGGCCCGACCACGGCGACCCCGCGACGGGGGGCCGCCAGCCGATAGCCGACGGTCACGACGTCCTCCGGCGGCGTGGCCGGGAGCCGGATGGCGACCCTCGCCGCGTCGAGGCGGTCGCGCAGCGTCGTCGGCGCGACCCCCGCCGCGAGGTCGGCGTCACCTTCGTCCGGACGCGGATCTCGGTGCCCCGTTCGACGCGCGACGGCAGCGGCCCACGCCCGACCGTGACCGCCGGCGCACGGCGGACGATCAGCGCGGCCACCACCAGCGTGAGCAGGCCGGCGACTGCGACGGCCACGAGCTCGGCGTAGCGGGCGCGCCAGCCGATCGTGGCGAGCACGATGGCGGACACCAGCATCCCGAGGCCGGCGCGGGTCGGCATCGTGGCGGCCACTCGACGTTCGCCGGTCAGCGTCGCTCGACCCGGCGACGCGGCACGTCGAGCGAGTCGACGACCTCGCCCAACACGTCGGAGGCCGTCGAACCGCGCAGGTCGGCCTCGGGGCTGAGCGCCAACCGGTGGGTGAGCGCCGGGCTGATCATCAGCTGCACATCCTCGGGGGTGACGAAGTCACGCCCGTCGGTGGCGGCGGCGGCACGCGAGAGCCGGAGCAACGAGAGCACCGCACGTGTCGACGCCCCGAGGCGTAGGTCGGGGTGCGCCCGAGTCGCCGCGGCAAGGGTGACGATGTACTCGCCGATGCCCTGGCCGACATGCACGGTGTCGACGACCGCCATCATCTCGACGACATCGTGGAGCGAGACGACCGGCGACACCTCGGGCGACGCCCGGCGGATCACATCGATCATCAGCAGATCGAGCTCGACGTCGGGGGCGACGTAGCCGAGGTTGACCCGCATGGCGAACCGGTCGAGCTGCACGTCGGGGAGGGGATAGGTGCCCTGGAAGTCCTGCGGGTTCTGGGTGGCGATGACGAAGAACGGGCGCGGTACACCGCGGCTCACACCGTCGGTGGTGACCTGGCGCTCCTCCATCACCTCGAGCATTGCCGACTGGGTCTTGGGGCTCGCCCGGTTGATCTCGTCGCCGATCACCACGTTGGCGTAGACCGGGCCCTCGCGAAAGCTGAACCGGCCGGTGCTCGGCTCGAAGACCATCACGCCCGTGATGTCGGACGGGAGCAGATCGGGCGTGAACTGCACTCGCCGCCACGATCCGCCGATCGACCCGGCGATCGCCTTGGCGAGCGTCGTCTTGCCCGTGCCGGGTACGTCCTCGATCAGCAGATGACCCTCCGACAGCAGGCAGCACAGCGCCAGCCGGACGACCTCCGGCTTGCCGCGCACCACCCGATTCACGTTCGTCTGGAGCTTGTCGAACGTGTCGGCGAAACGAACCATGGATCTCCTCGGAACCACCACGGTCGGAGGCGCGTGCCGCCGCCGTGTCTCTGTTTGACCTCAACAGCCTACGTCGCGCCCTCCGAGAGCGGCGGACCGCACCCGCCCCGTCGTCGGGAATCCGGAGGTGGACCGGCTGCTACGGTGCACGCAGGCTGTTCATGCGATCCGGTTCTGCGACCCCGTCGTCGGGTTCGACGAAGATGCATTCGCCCGGGCAGTCGATGGCGGCGTTGACCACCGCGGCTTCGTGGCGGCTGGGCACGGTGACCGAGCTGGCGCGTCCGCCCGGATCGTTGCCGAGGACGTCACGGTCATGGACGTAGCAGATGCCGTCGTCGAGCAGCACGAAGACTTCCGGGCAGTGGTCTGTGCACAGGCCATCGCCCGTACACAGGTCCTGGTCGATCCAGACCTTGATGGTCACGCCAGTACACAGTAGATGCCTCGCGGGCGTGCGCCGCGCGGGAGGACATCGGGGCGAGCAACCGGCTCGAGAGCCGTCAGGGACCGGACGACAAATGACCGGGTCGCCGCCGCAGGCTCACCGAGTCGTCAGCCGCCGCTGAGGGCCTGCATGATGGTCACCTCGTCGTCGTCGTCGACGGGGGTCGACAGATCCCGGATGATGTCGACGTTGACGAAGATGCGCATGTGTTGGCGCAAGCGGCCCTGCTCATCGACGATGCGGAAGCGGATGCCGGGATAACGCGCGTCGAGCGCCCGCAACACCCCGTCGACGGTGGTGCCCTCGCCGGTGACCTCGGAGCGCTGTCCGGTGTAGGAACGCAGCGGGGTCGGGATGCGGACACGCACCGGCGTCGCCCTCAGCGCGCCGACGTGTCGGCGTACTCCACCGAGAGGATCTCGGGCAGGTGCGAGGCGAGACATGCCCAGGTTTCGCCGCCATCGGTGCTCCCCCACACCTCGCCGCTGGTGGTGCCGAAGTAGACGCCGACCGACGGGTCGTGGTCGGTGGTCATCGCCTGACGCTTCACCGTGAACCAGGCCCGTTCGGGGAGCCCGGCGTCGTGGCGGGTCCACGTGTCGCCGGCGTCGGTCGAGCGGTAGACGGCAGGGCGTCCGTCCGGGCTGGTGCGCGGCCACACGTCGGTGCCGTCCATCGGGAAGACCCAGACGGTGTCGGGATCGTGGGGGTGGAGCTCGATCGGGAAGCCGATGTCGCCGACCTCGACCGGCATGTTGTCGCCGACGCGCACCCAGCGTCCGTCGGCACGGTCCATTCTGTAGATCCCGCAATGGTTCTGCTGATAGAGCCGGTCGGGAAACCGGGGATGGAGGCGCACGCAATGGGGGTCGTGGCCGTACTCCGGATCGGGAACCGGAGCGAACAACGCCAGGCACCCCCGGTTGAGCGGTGTCCAGTCGGCGCCGCCGTCGACGGTCTCGAAGACCCCGCCGCTCGACAGCCCGAGATAGATGTGGTCCGGGTCGCGGGGGTCGATGTTGATCGAGTGGAGCATCGACCCGTCCGGGGTGTTCTGTTCGGGCCACTCGGCCCAGGTGGTCCACATCGGATGATCGTTCCAGCCGTCGACCGTCGTCCACGTGTCACCGCCGTCATCGGTGCGGAAAAGCCCCTGCGGCGACCCACCGAGGTACCAGACGTCCGGTTGATCGACATGTCCGGGGGTCAGCCAGAACGCCGCGTTGAGCGCCCGTTGGAGCGGCTCACCGCTCCGGAACGCCGGCGGGACCGTCGCCTCGGTCCATGTTCGGCCCAGGTCATCGGAACGGAACACCGTTGGTCCGAGATGTCCCGTCGACAACCCCGCAAGCATCCGCCGGCCGTTGCGCGGATCGAGCACGACATGGTTGGCGATGTGACCGAGGAAGTCCGGTCCCCGCATCGTCCACACCCGACGGTGCGTGTCGCTGTCGAGCGAGAAGATCCCTTTGCGTGTCCCTATGAGCAGCACCCGATCCACATTACGCGATCGCCCGAGGCGACCGCGTCGCCGGTCGCGCTAGACGTATCGCAGTGCGTCGCCCGCGTTGACACGGGTCGCTCGCCGGACCGGACCGACGACGACGAGGGCCGCGAGGGCGACCGTGGCGGCGAGGACGACGAGGGCCGTGCCGGCGTCGAACACGGTGGCGATCTCGAGTTCCATGATCGTCAACGTCAGCCGCGCCAGACCCCACGAGAGGAGGAACCCGAGCGGGATGCCGAGCGCCCATCCGAGCACCGCCTGCACGGCGCTCTCCGCGGCGAAGGCTCGGCGGATGTCGCGTGCCCGGGCACCGACACAGCGCAGGATGCCGATCTCGCGGGTCCGTTCGATGACGTTCATCGTGATCGAGTTGATCAGGCCGACCATGCCGATCGCCACCACGACACCGCCCACCAGGGTGATCATGTTGAGGATCGCGTCGTTGGCCGCCTTGTTCTCGGCCTTGAGCGCGTAGAGCTTCTCGGGAGCGACCCGATAGCCCGCCGCGGTGAGCGCGTCCTCGACTGCGTTCGTCGTGCGGTCGATCCCACGGTCGTCGACGTGGGACATCGACAACCAGATCACGTTCGTGGCATCACTCCACCCGGTGGCCTGTTGGAGCCAGAGGAGGGGCACGTAGAACGCCCGGCCGCCGTCTTGTTGACCGCTGTCGATCCCGACGATGCGCACGTCCGTCGGACCGCCGGTCGTTGTGATCGTGACGGTGTCACCTGGTTCGAGGCTGTTCTCGCGCGCCGCGTTCGGCCCGACGACGGCCACCGGCATGCCCTGGCGCGCCTCTTCGGCGTCGTACCAGCGACCGTCGCGCAGGTCGGGGTGGTAGAGCGGCGTGCCCGTCAGCCCGAACACTGGGTACGTCTCGCCGGCGTACTCGATCGTGTGGACGAGGACCGGTTCGACCCGCTCGACGGCTGCGGTTCCGGCGACGATCTCGCGGGCCGCGGCATCGAGCCGCGGCGAGTCGGCGGGAGCGTACATGCTCGCATCCCAGGCGATGATCGAGAAGTCCTTCTCGAGGGACCGCCCGAACGACGTCGCCATGTTGAGGAACCCCGAGCGCGGTGGCGACGGCGAGTGAGATCTGCAGCGTCGTCGCTGCCGTCCGGCGCTTGTTGCGCACCAGGTTCCGGGCGCCGAACCTGATGGTGCGGGGAAGCAGCCGACCGTGGAGGACGAGGCGGTCGATCGGCGATCCGCCGAAGGTGACTGCCGCACCCTGGTTGTGGAGAGCCTCGCGGACGGGGATGCGCAGCGCCCGCCAGAGTGCCGGTGCGGAGGCGCCAACGGTGAGGACCACGGCGAACGCCACGCTGAAGGCGACGACGGGGATGCTCACTGCGAAGCGGCCGGGAACGCCGAGAACGTTGTTCGTGACGAAGTCGGCGATCACGTGGGCGAGCGCGATGCCGATCGGCACACCGACCGCGACGCCGAAACCGGCGAGGTACAGCGCGGCACGCAGGAACACACCGGCGATCTGACGGCGCCGACCACCGATCGCCTTCATCACCCCGATCTCGGCGGTCTGCTCAGCCATCAGGGTGTTCATCGTGTTGGCGATCAGGAACACCGCCGTGATCAGGGCGAGTCCGGCGAGAACGTAGACGAATGTGGTCATCTGGTGGGCGAACCTGCGGCCCGGCCAGTCGCCCTCGTCACGGGTGACCGGCAAGCCGGTGAGCGCGCCGGGCCCGACGTTCGTGTCGAGCCAGGCGCGCAGGCGGGTGACGGTCGCGGCCTCCGCCCCCTGCTCCGTGTCGTCGAGCCGGAATGCCAGGCTGTTCACCCCGGAGACGCCCGAGAGCGCGCGCACGGTGTCGTTGGTCGCGTACAGGACGAGATGCTTCGGGTGATCCCACGGTCCCTGCCAGAAGGCGAGGCTGCGGGCACCTCCGGACACCTCGGGCGAGGCGACCGATCCGTCGGCGGCGAGGATGCGCAGACGGTCACCCGCGTCGAGGCTGACGTCGACGGCGGCGCCGTTGCCGTCGTCGGTGAGCACCTGCCCGTCGGCCGGGGTGGCGCCGCTCGTCACGTGCACGACGTCGATCGACTGGCCGGTGAAGTCGTCGATGCCCACCACGGTCGCCGGGATGCGGCGGTCGCCGATCAGCGCCCGGGTGGAGTACGTCACCCGCGCGCTCACCGCGTCGACGTTGGGGATGGCGGCGAGCTCCCGGCCGGTGTCGTCGTCGAACTCGATGTCGCGCAACGCCAGGGCGATGTCGTACATCTGCGTCTCGCGGACCTCGACATTCATCGTGTGATCGATCAGCGTCGGGACGGCGAGCATCCCGGTGCCGGCGACCGCCAGGGCGATGGTCGCGGAGGTGAGGATCGCCCGCGCGCGGCGGCGTCCGAGATCGCGCCACGCCTTTCGGGCCAGCGTCGTGGCCATGATCAGACGTTCCTGGTGTCGCCGACGACGACCCCGTCGCGGATCGTGACGACTCTGCGCGAACGCGCGGCGAGTCCGTTGTCATGGGTCACGTAGACGATCGTCGTTCCGGCATCGTTCAGTCGGGAGAGCAGGTTGAACATCTCGTTGGCGGTGTCGCTGTCGAGGTTGCCGGTGAGCTCGTCGCCCATGAGGATCGGCGGGTCGCTCGCCAGCGCGCGGGCGATCGCCACCCTCTGCTGCTCGCCGCCGGACAGCTCGACGGGTAGGTGGTCGGCCTTGTCCGCCAGGCCGACCAGGTCGAGGTTGTGGCGGGCCCGTGCCTCGCGTTCACGTGCCGAGGCGACGCGTGCGAACTCCATCGGCAGCACGGCGTTCTCGAGTGCGGTCAGCGTGGGGAGGAGTTGGAAGAACTGGAACACGATGCCGATGTGCCGGCCCCGCCACGTCGCCAGTTCCTCCTCGTCGAGGGTGTCGATGCGCCGCCCGGTGACCGTCACGGTGCCCGCAGTGGGCCGGTCGATCCCGGAGGCGAGGTTGAGGATCGTGGTCTTACCGCTGCCGGAGGGTCCGACGATCGCCACCATCTCCCCGGGTTCGATGGCGAGGTCGACGCCGCGCAACGCCCGGTAGGAGAGCTTCCCCGTCCGGTACAGCTTCTCGACACCGCTCAACCGGATGATCGCGGTGTCCGTCACCGGCGCCACCGCCTCGGTCGCGACGCTTCCAACCTCCATGACGGCAACCTCCTGGGGACCACCCGGGTCCACGCGCAGTATGAACCGGGCTCGATGGGCCCTCAAGGGACCAATGACCCCCGCCGGAGGAGGCGGTCTGCAATCGCATGGACATGCATGGTCGTAGCACCATCGTCCACTGGCGAAGCGCACGTCGATCAGACGCTTGATGGTGTCACCAACGAACAAGGAGACACCAATGAAGCGACACCTGATCTGGATCATCGCCGGCAGCGCCACGGTCGGTCTGGCGATTCCGGCGTTTGCCGCCGTGCAGTCGGTGACCGCGCAGGATGACAACGGCGTTCCCGGCCAGCTTCGTGGGAACTGCGACGAAGCCGAACACGCCAATGACCCCGCGTGCCTGACCGTGAGCGTGTCGAATCCGACCGGTTCGCCGACGACGATCACGATCCCGGTCACGCCTGCGCCCACATCGACGACCACCGTGACCACCACGAGCCCGGTGCCGGCCGTGTCCAACCCACCGAGCGGGCCAACGACGTCCGTTGCTGTCACAGCACCTGGCGGCACCGCCCCGTCGATCACAGCACCTGGCGGCACCGCCCCGTCGATCACAGCACCTGGCGGCACCGCCCCGTCGGTCACAGCGGCCGGCGACATCAGTGGTCCCTGCGACGAGGCCGAACACGCCAATGACCCCCGCTGCACCGGTGGATCCGGAGTTGGCGACGATCAGGGCGACGACGATTCGAGCGACCGTTCGGGCGTGTCGACCAGCGTGCCGGGTGACATCAGCGGTCCTTGCGACGAGGCCGAGCACGCCAACGACCCGCGCTGCACCGGTGGAGCAACTGGAGCCGGGGACTCGTCCGGCGATGACGGCGGCACCGACGACAGCTCGGGTCGTGGTGACGACGACCGTTCGGGTCACGGCGGCGACGACGACTCGGGTCGCGGCGACGACGACTCGGATCACGGTGGCGACGACTGAGCGTTCGACCACGAGAGAGTCAGCCCGTTCCGTGACGGGGCCGCGCCAGCCGGCGCGGCCCCGTCACGGCGCGCCGCCAGCCAGACTGTGCCCGCCCCCAAGCCACAGGAGAGACAGTGCACGATGATGGACCCCGCGTGCTGGTGCAGCCGATCTCGGTCGGATCGCTCGTTGCCCGGTTCGCGATCACCGGGCTCGTCGCGTTGGTGTTCGTCGGGGCGTTCACAGCCTTCGCCAGCCGACGCGTCGGAACCGAGCAGGCGATCGAGGAGGCTCGGCGGGTGGCCTACGTGAGCTCGGTCGGCCTCATCGCCCCCGTGCTCAGCGACGACCTGCTCACATTGGACCGCGATGCACTCGACCGGCTCGACATCGTGGTCCGGGAGTCCGTGTTGCGCGGTTCGCTGGTCCGGGTGAAGATCTGGGCCGAGGACGGCACGATCGTCTACTCCGACGAGCCTCGGCTCATCGGGGAGCAGTTCACGATCGGCGACGAGGAGCAGGCGATCTTCACCAGTGGCGAGCAGGGCGCTGAGGTCAGCGACCTGTCCAAGCCCGAGAACAGGTTCGAGACCGAGTCGAAGCTGCTCGAGGTGTACTCGCGCACCGAGACGCCGTCGGGCGCGCCGCTGCTGTTCGAGGCGTACTTCCGCTACAGCGGCGTCACCGACGTCGGGCGACATCTGTGGGCGCAGTTCGCACCGATCACGATCGGGGCGCTGATCGTGCTCGAGCTCATCCAGATCCCACTCGCCTGGTCGATGGCGCGGCGTCTCCAGTCGAGTCAACGAGAACGCGAGCGCCTGCTGCGCCACGCCCTCGACGCCTCCGACGCCGAACGCCGCCGGATCGCCAGCGACCTCCACGACGGCGTCGTCCAGGAGTTGACGGGCGTGTCGCTGACGCTCGCTGCGCAGGGTCGCAGCGAGTCGATCGACCGACAGCACGCCCTCGACGCGTCGTCTGCCATCCGCGCCAGCATCAAGTCGTTGCGGTCGCTCCTCGTCGAGATCTACCCCCCGAATCTGCAGGAGGAAGGACTGCAGTCGGCCATCGGCGATCTCCTCAGCGGCCTCCAGGCGCGAGGAATCGAGACTCGCCTCGACGCCGACATGGGCGACGCCGTCGTGGATCCGGAAGCGGCTGCGCTCGCCTACCGCGCCGCACAGGAGGCGCTCCGCAACGTCGTGAGCCACGCCGCGGCGAAACACGTCCGCGTCGCGCTCAAGGTCGGGGAGGGATCGATCGGCCTCGTGATCGACGACGACGGCCGTGGGTTCTCGACCGACACGCTCAGCGAACGAGTCGCCGACGGACATGTCGGACTGCGCTCGTTGGCCGGACTGGTCGCCGATCTCGCCGGCACTCTGACCGTGCGCTCGGCGCCGCACGAAGGGACGCGGGTCGAGGTGTCGATCCCCGTCGATGCGAGGATACGGCGATGACGTCGGACACGACACCCAGCGACCGACGGATCCGCGTGCTCGTCGTCGACGACCACGCGCTCGTTCGTTCCGGCTTGGAGCAGCTGTTCGCCACCACCGACGACATCGAGTTGGTGGGCACCGCATGCAACGGGAACGAGGCGATCCAACGCGTCGAGGAGCTGCGTCCCGATGTCGTTCTGATGGACCTCTCGATGCCCGAGCTCGATGGGGTGGAGGCAACTCGCCGGATCAGCATGACGCATCCCGCCAGTCACGTGCTGGTGCTGACGTCCTTCTCCGACCAGACCCGGATCCTCGATGCACTCGGTGCCGGCGCAGACGGCTATCTGCTCAAGCACAGCGACCCGGACGACATCGCCGAGGCGATCAGAACGGTCCACGCCGGTGGTTCACCGCTCGATCCGAAGGCAGCGCGGATGCTCCTCGAGTCGCGTCGCGCCCGCCAGGCCGTACCCCAACTCACCGACCGGGAGCGCGAAGTGCTGCAACTCGTTCGCAGTGGGCTCGCCAACAAGCAGATCGCCCGCCGGCTCGGCATCGCCGAACGCACGGTGAAGGCCCACCTGACGAGCGTCTTCCAACGGCTCGGGGTCACCGACCGGACACAAGCCGCGCTCTGGGCGAGCGAACACCTCGACCCGTCCGACTGATCCGGCCTCCACCGCCGTCATCTCGGTCGGAGCCATCTGCGAGAGGGCCTCGCCCGAGTCTCCGGCCGGGGCCACCCGTGCTAGACGCTGGGCCCGCCTCGCCCGACTCGCCTACCTGCCCGAATCCGAACCGGTGTTCTCGGAGCCGGACCCCGAATCGTCCGAACCAGACCCCGACCCGGAACTGCTCCCCGAATCGTCCGAACCAGACCCCGACCCCGAGCCAGACCCCGAGCCAGACCCCGAACCCGATTTGCCGGAGTCCGACCCGGAACCACCGGAACCGGACCCCGAATCGTCGGAGCCCGACCCGGAACTGCCGGAACCCGACCCCGAATCGTCCGAGCCCGACCCCGAATCATCCGATCCCGGCACGGAACCGCCGGAACCCGACCCCGACCCCGAATCATCCGACCCCGGCACGGAACCGCCGGAACCCGACCCCGACCCCGAATCATCCGACCCCGAATCATCCGATCCCGGCACGGAACTGCCGGAACCCGACCCGGAATCGTCCGGGCCCGACCCGGAGTCATCGAGGCCGTCAATGGTGGTGCCGGTTTGTGCTGTCACAGCCGGCTCGATCTGCGTCTCGGCGGTCGCCGTGGGGGTCGTTGTCGTGGTGGGGGTGCTCGCGGAAGTGGTGCCGATGGCGACGCTGGTGCTCGTCGGCACCGGCGCACCGGGGGAAGCGGGGTTCTGCCAGACCGACGGTGACGTCGGTGCGCCGAGGTTCGGGAAGAGGCTCTCACGGATCGCGTAGACCGCGCCTGCCGAACCGACCAGGACGACCAAGGCGACGATCGCCACCGACGCCGGTCGAGCCAACCAGGAACCGTGCGAACCTGCGCTGCCGCGGACCACCGCGCCGATGGAGGACGGCGTTCGAGCGAACACCGTCGGAAGATCCGACCCCTCCGCTCCATGGCCATGGTCGAGCCATTCGTCACTCACGGTTCCTACTCTGCCCCACATCGAAGCTCGGCCGCCATCAGACGATGGTCGTAGTACCCCGGGGCGACGGGTCCCCACCCACCTGGCCGGCAACTGAGAACGCAGTGTCCGTGGCCGCTACAGCGACATCAACTCCTCGACGCTGGCCGGGGCACATCCCATACCCGGCGGCGTTCGGGACGGTTTCCCTAGTCGGCCACCAAAGGTCGCTGCTTTCGGAACGAGTTCTTCCGAACGATCTTGTCGTCACGAACCGTGAGGAAATCACAGCCCAGGACATCGACGCGTCTGCCATCGAGCAGGGTGCCGGTCAGCCTCCACTCCGACACGCCGTAGTCATCGGAGAGCACGAAGTGACGACCATCGCCCCAGTTCGCGTCCGGCATGGAGTCGAACACATCCGCGAAGGCGGTCCTGACCTGACCCAGACCGCCGAATCTACATCCACAGGGCTCGGGCCCGCCGGAGGCCTCGAACACGCAATCGTCGGCGAACAAGCTCATCAATCGGTCAATGTCATGACTGTTCCATGCGTCGGTGTGTTCGATGAGCAATCGCTGAAGATCGGCGCTGTCCACATCAGACCTCCTTGGGTCGTGCATCACCGTACTCTCGACCGGCATCCGCAGCATCCCTGCTCGTGCTTGGCGATCGCGGGGCGCGCCGCGGCCATGAGTGCCCCGATGCTCGGATCGTGGACGCGAGCTCATCGAACGCGGCGGCCAATCGGCCATGGTCGCGCCCGATGCGGCTCGTGCGATGCTGCCCGGCATCGTGCTCGGCCTCGCGACGAGGTTCTCGATCGCACCAGTCAACGCGAATTCGGTCACGGTCGATCCGGACGGCACGTTGTAGGCACGTTGTAGGCACGGATTCTCATTGACGCTGCAGCAGCAGGGCGGTCTTCGCTGGTGATAGGTCCGTGGTTCCTGGTCATCCGTCGCCCCATGCTGTACCGGACCGAAACTAGCCCAAACTAGCCTCACTGGCTCGTTTGAGCGGCTAGTATGTTCTTCATGGAGCTTGACCGGCTGGTGACAGAGATGCGGTCGCGGGGCGGCGAGTTGCCGGGCGTCGAGGTCAAGTCGGCTGCCGGTGGTCTGCCCGATTCGATCACTGAAACGATGAGCGCGTTCGCCAACCTTCCAGGCGGCGGTCTGATGGTGCTCGGCCTCGACGAGGCCGCCGGCTTCGAGCCGGTTCGGTTGAAGAACGCGGCGGCACTCGCCGCGGGAGTAGCCAGCAGGGCACGGCAGGCGTTTCAGCCGGAGGTGCACGTCGACGTCGATGTGCACTCGTTCGAGGGCGCAGATGTCGTGGTGGCCCGAGTGCGCGAGCTGGCGACTTCGGCCAAGCCGTGCTTCGTGAAGTACAGCGGTCAGGCATATCTCCGTTTCGCCGACGGCGACTACCCGCTGTCGCAGCTCGAGATCGAGGCCTTCCTCTCGAATCGAGCGCGCCCACGTTGCGACGAGGGTGCCGTTGCTGGCGCTACCACGGCTGACTTCGAGGCCGACCGAGTCAGCGACTTCCTCGCCACGGCGCGCTCGTCGGATCGTCGGTTGGCCCGCATCAGCGACGACGCCGAGCTGTTGCGGCGCACGGGTATCGTCGTCGTCACTGGTGAGCCGACAGTCGCCGGACTGATTGCGCTCGGGGAATACCCTCAGCAGTTTCTCCCTCACTACGCGATTCGCATCGCATCTCTGCCGGACACGTCGAACACATCCGTTCGTGCACTTGACGAAGCAACGCTCACCGGCCCGATCGCGGCCATACTCGAGGACGCGGTGGCATGGACTGCGCGCAACAGCCGTCGCCGGCTTGTCACCGACCCTGCGAGCGGCCACGTCCGCGAGTTCCTCGACCCGCCCGCAGTCGCCGTTCGAGAGCTGATCTCCAACGCGCTCGTACACCGGGACCTTGCGGAGTGGTCGACGTCCCGCTCGATCGAATGTCGCCTCACCCCCGACGCGTTCCGGTTGACCAATCCCGGTGGCCTCTACGGTGTAACCGCAGATCGCCTCGGAGTCCACCCGTTGACGTCTGCTCGCAACCGACGGCTCGTCGACATCTGCAAGTTCATCCGAACGAACGACGGCAACGTCGTCGAGGCGCTCGCCAGCGGCATCCCCGCAGCACTGGCTGCACTGCGAGACGCTGGCATGCCCGACCTCGACTTCTACGACCAAGGGATCACTTTCACGGTCACGATCCGACGACAAACCGCCCCCCGGCCACCCTCGCCGACCGGGCCTTCGCGCCGAATCGGAACTGAGCAATCCGAACTGCTCGCACTGTTGACGACCCCGAAGACTGTCGGCGAACTCGCCGAACAGCTCGCGATCTCTGTCAACGCCGTGCGCAAACGGTTGACGTCGTTGCGCTCGACCGGCCTCGTGACCCAACATGGCGGGCCAGGACGCCACACCACGTACGAGCGATCTCCATGAGTCGACTAAGGGCTTACGCGGATAGGGCGGTGCGAGGGCTCCATCGGTCGCGGTAGGTGATCAGCTTGCCGATGATCAAGATGGTGGTGGCGAGGTCGAGGGCGGCGTGGCGGTGGATGCTCTTGCGGTCGGTGCTACCCGGGTTCCGCAGTTGATGGGCACATGAGTGCTACGACGGAGCGGGATGATGGAGCGGGTGACGGGAATCGAACCCGCGTTCTCAGCTTGGGAAGCTGATGTTCTGCCTCTGAACTACACCCGCGAGGTGCGCCGGCCAAGGTTACCAACCCCGAACCGGTAGCGTCACCTCCCGATGATCCTCTCCGACCGAGACCTCCGCGCGGCGATCTCCGCCGGCCGGATCGTCATCGACCCGCTCGACGAATCGTGCATCCAGCCGTCGTCGATCGACGTCAAGGTCAGCAACCTCTTCCGGGTGTTTCGCAACCACACGGCCGGGATCATCGACGTCAAGCAGGACCTCGAGGACCTGACCGAGTTGGTCACGATCCCCGACGAAGGCGTGTTCATGCTCCATCCCGGCGAGTTCGTGCTCGGCTCGACGCTCGAGCGCGTCGGCGTCCCTGCCGACCTCGTGGCCCGCATCGAAGGCAAGAGCTCCCTCGGCCGGCTGGGCCTGCTCATCCATTCGACGGCGGGATTCATCGATGCCGGCTTCGACGGCCACGTGACGCTCGAACTGGCCAACGTGGCCAGCCTGCCGATCACGATCTACCCGGGGATGAAGATCGGCCAGGTGAGCTTCCTGCAGATGACGTCGCCCGCCGAGCACCCCTACGGCTCCCGGACCAACGGCTCCAAGTACCAGGGCCAACGGGGGCCGACCCCGAGCCGTTACTTCGAGAACTTCAGGTAGGTCCGCGGGAGTGCCGGCGCCGCCCCGGCACTGCGCTCGCCCGCTCACCCCCGGCGGGTCCGGCGTTCGCTCGTCAGCGCTCGGAGGAGGTCGTCGCGTCCGTCGCGTCGGGCCGCCTCGATGATCGTCAGGTCGACCACGTCGCGCTGGGCGTGGGAGCCGCCGAACCGGTGGAGCACGGGGCGGACCTCGAGCAGGTCACGCCACGCCACTGCATAACGCTCCTCGCCGAACTCGACGAGCGCCCGGCACACCGGCAGCCCGACGTGTTCGGTCATCGCCGTGTTCGTGGCGGCTGGATCGGGCGTCCCCCACCGCCCGGCCAACCACTGCTCACGGCTGCGGACGAACGCCTGCGCCGCGGCGAGGCGACCGGCGCCGATCTCGGCGATCACCGCGTGCATGTCGTTGAAGGCGTAGAACGGCACGTCGGCTGTGGCGGCCCAGGCCGCCACGAGCGGCTGCCAACGCACGCCGACATCGACGCCGGCCAGGTGCAGCCGCCAGAGCAGCGCCGTGGCGTCGAGCAGTTCGATCGGCACACCGCCGGAGTCGCCGTTGTGCAGTTCGGCGTCGTAGCGGGCCAGCACGGCGTCGGTGCGACCGAGCTGCAGGTCGAACAGCGCCCGGTGCCAGTGGTTGTGGACGGTGAAGCCGTTGTCCACCGCCCAGTCGGTCCTGATGCCGTCGAGGAACGCTGCGCCACCGAGGGCGTCGCCCTGCATCTCGTGGCAGTGCACGACGGCGTGGATCGCCCACACGTCGGCCGGGTGCCGCTCGATGGCCTCCAGGCCGACGGCCTCGGCCCTGCGGTAGTCGCCACACTCCTCGAGCCCGAAGGCCAGCATGCCGAGCAGGAACCCGAGGGCATCGTCGGCCGCCGAGAAGGCCTCGACGGAACGCCCGACGCGGTCGCGCAGATGACGGGCGTTGCCCGTGAAGAAGTCGATCTGGTGGCCGACATAGAGGGCGAGCACGTCACGGGGAGATGCGAGGAGGAGTTCGTCGAGGATCCGCCCGGCCTCGGCCATCCGCCCGTCGACCCACGCCTGCGCCGCGCGGAGGTGGAGCTGCTCGCGTTCGGTGGCGTCGTGGGCGCCCCCCGACCAGGAGTCGAGCGCCGCGACCGCCGAAGCCCGGTCGCGCGGATCGGTCGACAGGAGGGGGAGATAGGCCGCCAGCACATGGGCGAGCGGCGCCTCGGGATGGCTCGCCAACAGGTCGGCCACGGTCTCGCCGATGGCGACGTCGAAGCGAAGCAGTTGGTCGATCGCTGCGTCGTAGTGGCCGGCGAATCCCGGATCGCCGCTCACCGGGAGTCCAAGACGATCGTCGTGCATCGCACAGCATGGCAGATTCGCGGGAACCCGGTCGGCCGCCGGCGGCATCGAACAGTATGACCCGCCCCCGCCCGCTCCGCCATCGCCATCGCCGTGCTGGTGGTCACGGCCTGCACCGCGATCGAACGTGGCGCCACCCCGGCCGTCGACGAACCACGTTCCACGACCAGCCCGTACGAGGACGCCCTCGCCCCGTCTCAGGGCGGCGTCGGACCGGGTGGGCCGGGCGCGTCGATCCGCTCCTACGCACCGTTCGCCGATTGCACCGAGTTGACCGAGTGGACCAGGGAACGTCTACTGGAGCGGGTGACACCGTACGGGATCGACCCGATCGGGTGGATGCCCGGGGAGTTCGATGCCACCCCCACGGCGACGGACGCCGCCGCGGGCGCTCGAGGCTCCTGCGCCGGCCTCGGCGGCGACCGACATCGGCGGCACATCGTCGACGAACACCCAGGAACCCGGCGTCGACGAGGGTGACATCGCCGAGACCGACGGACGATTCGTCTATTCGATCCTCGACGGCACACTGCGCAGCGTCGACCTCGCCGCGTCGACGCTCGTCGCCGAGCAGGCCCTTCCTCCCCAGGCCGCGAGGTACGAGATGGTCCTCGACGGCGCCGCGCTGCTCGTGGTCACCACCGCCTCCACCGCCATCGGGCAGCCCGACACCATCGCCGATCGCTACTCCGTCACCGACGGTGTCCCGTCGCTGATCTCCCGGACGCACCTCGAGGGCGTGCCGCTGGCCACGCGCTCGATCGACGGCATGGTCCGGATCGTGCTGATGCAGCAGATGACGAACCGACTGCCCTTCGTCCGGCCGCGCTACGGCGATCAGGCCAACCTCGACACGGCGCTCGAGGCGAACCGCAGGGTGATCAAGGGGCTGACGATCGACGACCTGCTCCCCCGGGCCTACGACGAGCATGCCAACGGCACGGGCGGACCCATGCGCCAGTCGCTCGACTGCGCCAGCGTCGGGCACCCGGGCGAGTTCTCCGGCTTCGGGCTCACCTGGGTTGCCGAGGTCGATCTGCGCAACGGCACCAGGCCACCGCACGGGTCGGCAGGCATCGTCGCCGACGGAGCCGTCGTCTATGCCTCGGCCCGCAACCTCTACGTGGCCACCACCCGCTGGCCCGACCTGTTCGGAGATGTCGTGCCCGTGCGACCCGAACCCGTCCACACGAGCATCCACACTTTCGACCTGTCGGGATCGTCGGGGGCGGCGTACGTGGCTTCCGGCGACGTGGGCGGCACGCTGCTCAACCAGTACTCGATGAGCGAGCACGGCGGCTTCCTGCGGGTCGCCACCACGTCGGACGGCAACGGGTTCGGCGCACAGCGGGACTCGGGCGTCCATGTGCTCGAACGGAGCGGTGACGTGCTCACCGAGATCGGCTGGGTCGACGGTCTCGGCCGCGACGAGGAGATCCAGGCGGTCCGCTTCCAGGGTGACCTCGGCTTCGTGGTGACGTTCCGCCAGACCGATCCGCTCTACGTCCTCGATCTGTCCGAACCGCGATCGCCACGCCTGTCGGGCGAACTGAAGATCCCCGGCTTCTCGAGTTATCTGCACCCCCTCGGCGACGGACTGCTCCTCGGCGTCGGCTTCGCCGGTACCGAGAGCGGGCTGAGCGGCGGCACGCAGCTCAGCCTGTTCGACGTGAGCGATCCGGCCGCACCGACGTTGTTGAGCACGTTGGCGATCGGCCAGTCCACCGAGGCGGCCTTCGACCCGCATGCCTTCCTCTACTGGCCGGCCACGGGCGACATCGTCGTCCCCAAGGAGCTGGTCTGCCAGCCCGGCGACATCGCCGACTGCACGTCGGCCGTGATCGCCCGGGTGGACACCGCCGACCGGACGATCACCGAGACCGGACGGCTCTTCCAGTGGTTCCCGATCCGGCGCTCGATGGTTGCCGACGGCGCCCTGGTCACGCTCTCGGCCGGCGGGCTGAAGCGCTGGGACCTCGTCGACGGCTACACCGAACTGGCCGACATCCGCTTCGACATCCCCGGCACCGACGCCGAGTCGACCCTACCCTGAGCGGGTTCGGCCACTACTTCAGCTGGTCGCCTCGGGCGTGGTCCTCAGGGTTCTCGCCGCGGGCCTTGGCATCGAGGAAGGCCTGGGCCTGACCGATCCAGTTCTCCTTGATCACCCGGGCATCCTGGAAGTCGGGAAGGATCTCCTGCACGCCGTCCACGCCGAGTTCGACGATCCGGGCGAACGTGGTGACCCCGGCGTCGCGCAGGGCCTTTTCGAGGGCCGGGCCGACACCGACGATCAGCTGCAGGTTGTCGGGGGTGTCGACCAGCGCTGTCGAGAGGCCGACGAGCGACGAGCTGTCGATGTGCACAGCGGTTTCCCCGACGTCGGCGAGGGCGGTGGCCGCCGCTCCGCCACCGGTCATCGGCAGCGCACGGCCGGGGGCGGGGGCCAGCTGCATGAAGCCCTGGGCCCCGAGTGCGGCGAGCTCGGTCAGCGGCGCGGCCGGCACGGCAGCGGCCCGCTCGCCCGCCTCGATGGCGTCGAGCACGTGAATGGCGATGTCGGCGACCTTGACCCGGTCCTCGTCGGCACCGTTCGCCTTCACGCCGTCGTCGAGCATGATGTAGCAGAAGGGGCAAGCCGTGGCCACCCGCGACGCCCCGGTCGACAGCGCCTCGGCGGCACGCTCGTCGTTGACCTTGGTGCCGATCGACTCCTCCATCCACATCCGGGCGCCACCGGCGCCGCAGCACATGCCCTTGGTCCCGTTGCGCGGCATCTCGACGATCTGCACGCCCTTGAGCGAACCGATCACCTTGCGCGGGGCGAGGTAGACATCGTTGTGGCGGCCGAGGTAGCAGGAGTCGTGATAGGTCACCCGCTCCTCGAGGGTCGCGCCCGACACGTCGAGGCGGCCCGACGAGATCAGCCGGTCGAGCAGCTCGGAGTGGTGAATGACCTCGTAGTTGCCCCCGAGCTGGGGATACTCGTTCTTCAGCGTGTTGAAGCAGTGCGGGCATTGGGTGATGATCTTGCGCACGCCCATGCCGTTGAGCATCTCGACGTTGGGCATGGCCAGCATCTGGAACAGGTACTCGTTGCCCGAGCGCCGCGCCGAGTCGCCCGTGCACATCTCCGACGGCCCGAGGATGGCGACGTCGATGCCCGAGCGCTTGAGCAGCTTGGCCATCGCCTGGGTGACCTTCTTGTTCTTGTCGTCGAACGACCCGGCGCAACCGACCCAGTAGAGGTACTCGTGGTCGAATGCGTCACCCGGATCGACGACGTCGACCTCGAGTCCCTTGGCCCAGTCGCCGCGCTCGCCCTGGTTCATCCCCCACGGGTTGCCCTGGTTCTCCATCGAGCGGTAGGCGTTGCCGAGCTCGGTCGGGAAGTTCGACTCCATCAGCGACAGGTAGCGGCGCATGTCGAGGATCTTGTCGAGGATCTCGATGTTCACCGGGCAGATCTCGTCGCACGCCCGGCAGCTCGTGCAACTCCAGATCTCCTCGGCCGTGATCCGCTCGAACAGCGAGTTTGCCGAGATCTTGATCTCGGCGTCGACACCGATCGGGGGTGACACGTGGCCGTGGGGCGCCGACGCGGCCATCACCTCGCCGGTCTTGAGCACGATCTCGCGGGGGTCGAGCGGCTTGCCCGTGGCATGCGCCGGGCACACCGAGGTGCAGCGCCCGCACATCGTGCAGGCGTCGGTGTCGAGCAACTGCTTCCAGGTGAAGTCCTCGACGACCGAGGCGCCGAACGACTCGAGCGAGGTTTCGGTGAGATTGGGCATCGCCTTCATCGCGCCCTTCGGACGCTCGCGGTCCTTCAGGTACATGTTGAGCGGCGAGGTGAAGATGTGGCGCAGCATCGTGATCGGCAGGATCACGAGGAACACGATGAAACCGCCGACATGGGACAGCCAGAAGACCATGTGCCAGGTGTCGAGCGTGCGTGAGCCAGCCCCGTCGAAGATCTGCGACAGGGGGTAGCCGATGAAGCTGTACTTCTCGAACGCCATGTCCGCGCCCCGGGCCGACTGCTCGGCGATCCGGAAGGCCTCGGCGAGGAAGCCCGACACGCCGATGAGCAGGAACGTGCCGAGGATCAGAGCGTGCTCGGGCTTGGTCTTGATCCGGATCCGGTACGGCCGCTGCACGTAGCGGCGCAGGATCGCCCAGACGATGCCCCCGAGGAAGACCAGCCCACCGACATCACCGACCAGCGCATACGCCTGATAGGTACGACCGTGGAGGAACTTGAGATCCTCGGGCATCTGGTGATCGACCTCGGAGACCGTGGTCACGCCGAGCAGCACGAGGAACCCGAAGTAGATCATCGAGTGCATCAGGCCGGCGGCCGAGTCGCGCAGCAGGGTGCGCATGTACACCCCGGCGCGGAAGTCGGCGAGGCGGCGCTTGACGTTCTTCGGCGTCGTCGACCGCCGATCGGGACCGCCCCGTTCCCAGTTGCGCATGCGCTGGGCAAACGCCCACGCGCCCCAGATGATGGCGATCGGCACGACCGTGTAGAACGCCGCCTGGATCGGCCCCGGCACGCTGGTGAACACCTCGCGGGTCACCGACGATTCGTCGTGCCAGTCGGTGATCAGCGGGATGATCCCCGAGACCACGGTGAACAGGCCCATGAAGATTCCGAAGCCGATGGCCAGCTGATGAGGCTTGAGGCGCTTCGGGCCGGCCGGGGCCGGGATGGGGTCGGCGTGCGTGCTCATGACACCGCAGAAGCTACCGCGGGCGGACCCGGCGAACCGAAGAGGACATCGTGGCTCGACGTGTCCTGCGCCGAGCGACGTCGGTGGTGTTGCGGCGACTCAGCCGTAGTACTTGCGATCGAAGTCGCGGATGCGGGCGGCCAGGCTGGCGAGCAGCTTGTGGGCCAGCGCCGGCACCTCGTCGAGCACGGCGATGAAGTTGCGTTGACTGATGACGAGCACGGCGCATTCGTCGTCGCACACGACTGTCGCCGTGCGCGGGCCGTGGTCGAGCAACGACAACTCGCCCACGACGGAGCCTGCTCCGAGGGTGGCCACCTTCTTGCCGTTGCGGCGCACCGTCGCCGAACCCGACATCAGCACGAAGGCCTCGCGCCCTGTCTGGCCCTGATCGACGAGCACCGTGCCCGCCGGCAGGTTCACCTCGTCACTGGCCCTGGCGATCTTCTCCAGATCCTTGGTGGAGCAGGTGGAGAACAACGACACGTTCCGCAGGTGCTCGAGCATCACTTTCTTTGACATCGCCGGAGTGTAGGTCGCTCGCCGGGACCCGATGAACCATCCTCGACAACGGGCTCAGGCGGCCCGGGGACGGGCGATCTCGTTCGGTGTGGGATCGGCCACTCGAACCCTCCCGGGCAGCAACATCCGTACCATCTTGGCGATCAGCTGCTCCGCCGTGCCGAGGAGGATGATCAGGTCGAGATGGATCGACCAGTTGTCGACGTAGTACAGGTCGAGCCGCCGGTACGCGGAGAACGACGGGTTGTCGCGGGCCTCGACCTGCCACAACCCGGTGATCCCGGGGAGCACCTTGGTGCGATCGAGCAGGCGCTGGTCGAAGTGCTCGGCCTCGGCGGGAAGGGCGGGGCGCGGCCCGACCAGGCTCATGTCCCCCTTGAGCACGTTGAACAGCTGGGGGAGCTCGTCGAGGCTGGTCTCGCGCAGGAAATGACCGAACCTGGTCACCCGCGGATCGCGGTCCATCTTGAACAGCGGACCGCGGCGTTCGTTCATCTGCTCGATGTCCTTGAGCCGGGCCTCGGCATCGACGACCATCGATCGGAACTTGAGCACCTTGAACAACCGGCCGTCCTGACCGACACGCTTCTGGCTGAAGAAGACCGGGCCACGATCGCTGAGCTTGATGATCAGGGAGATGAGCAGGATCAGGGGGCTGAGCACCAGGCAGGCGGCGCCGGCGACCACCAGGTCGAGGGCGCGCTTGGCGAGCATCTGGCTCCGACGCATCTCGGACTGCTCGACGTAGAACAGCGGCTCGTGCACGATCGGGGCGGCACGCAACCGGCGGAAGTTGATCCCGCGCAGGCCGTTCGACAGATGGATGTGCACGTCCCTCGCCTGCAGATCGCGGACGAGCTCGTTGACGTCGTGCGAGCTCAGCGCCCCGATGACCATCACCACACCGTTGACGTTGCTGCCGCGCATCACGGCGAGTGCGTCTTCGGCCTCGCCCTTCCACAGGTGGTTGAGATGGTGTTCGACGGCGTCGATCCGGCGGCCCACGACGCCGACGACCCGATACCCGGCCTCGGGGTGGTCGGCGATCAGGTCGATCAGCTCGGCCGCCTCTTCGTTGGCCCCGATGACCAGGATCTCGCGCACCAGCTCACCGGCGCGCCGCTTGTTGGCCAGCCAGAGGCGAAAGGCGCTGCGGGTGATCAGGAGCAGCACGAAACTCGAGACCGTGCCGATGATCAGCTCGTAGACCCGGAGGTCGGTGCCGTACTTGAGGCTGCGGATGATCAACATGCCGCCGAAGGTCATCACCATCGCGCGGAACAACCGGGACATCTCGATCGTGCGGACCATGGCCACCCGGGCGAGGTAGAGCTGCTTGGCGTAGAGCTGCCAGAAGCCGAGCAGCACGGCGCAGGCGACGAGGGCCCAGCTGTTGAGCTGGCTGCGACGGCTGTGGTGGCCGACGGCGAGCGCCGGGATCCAGCACACCGTGAGACAGACGACATCGTTGATGATCGCCCGGGCCCCGATGCCGAGCGTGCGATCGGTGGACACATCGGCCAACGGCACACGATCGTCATGAGGCAGGGCCTTCACGCTCGAAGGGTGTTCGGCGATGGTCATCTGACGTCCTCTTGTCGGCCCCTGGCCCGTATCCAGCCGCTGCTGCGACAGTACGGAGCGTGGCGGGTCATCCACCAGAGGCGATCGGCCCATTTGAAACGATGACGAATCGTCATCCCCAGAAGAATACCACCCAACGGGGTGATCGGATCTCAGGTGGCACTCTTCGTGCCGAGAGCTTGACGTGCGACCGCCGCCGCCGCAGCGGCGATAGCCTCCTGGTCGCCCAGATAACCCATTTCCGTGACCGTCAAGCGCTCAGAGAAGCGATATCGGCGGGGGACGCCCGTCGGGATGTTCAGCTCGGCGATGTCGACGTCGGAAACGCCCTCGAGGTGCTTCACCAGTGCTCGCAGGGAGTTGCCGTGGGCGACCACGAGGACGTCGAGACCGCCGATCAGCTGGGGGGCGATCACGTCGTGCCAGTACGGCAACACCCTGGCGACGACGTCGCGGAGGCACTCGCTGGCCGGCAGCACGTCGGGCGGCAGGTGCCGGTAGCGCTCGTCGTTGAGCGGGTGCTCGGCGTCGGCGGCATCGACCGGCGGCGGCGGGACGTCGTACGAGCGGCGCCAGAGCATCGTCTGCTCGGCGCCGTGGCGAGCCGTCGTCTCCTTCTTGTCGAGTCCCTGGAGCGCCCCGTAGTGGCGCTCGTTGAGGCGCCACGACCGTTGCAGCGGCAGCCACACCTGGCCGAGCGTGCTCAGCGCGAGGTGGGCGGTGACGACGGCCCGGGCGAGCAGCGAGGTGTGGCCGAAGTCGAAGCGCATCCCGGCTTCCCGCAGGGTGTCGCCGGCCGCCCCGGCCTCGGCCACGCCCCGCTCGGACAGCGGTACGTCGTGCCAACCGGTGAACAGGTTCTGCTGGTTCCACGTGCTCTCGCCATGGCGGAGCAGCACCAGGATGCCGGTCACGCGCTCGCCTCGAGCAGCCGGCCGACGAACTCATCCGTGTGGGCGTCGAGCTTCGAGCGGTTCAGGGCGAGGCCGCCGAGCACCGCGGCGCCGCGTGACTCGAGGATGCGGGTCATCGTGTCCAGCGAGCGCCCGGGGTTGAGCGCGAAGGTGCAGAAGGCGACCGCACGCTTGCCGGTCATCATCGGCAGCTTGGCCAGGGCGCCCGCGCCCCACGGGGCCTGGCCGACGACGAACAGCCCGTGGACCCAGGTGCCGACGACGACCAGGTCGGCGGCCTGGATCGCCGCGTAGTCGGGCCGGCGGACCGGACAGACGTCGGTGATGCCGACATGTTCGGACTGCAGCTTGCGGGCGATCATCTCCCCCGCCCTGCGCGTGTTCCCGGTCAGACTCTCCACCAAAACGACGGCCTTCATGGAACAGATTCAACCACGCCGGGCCGCCCCGGCCGTGGCCCGTCGCGTGGGCCGGCGCCGCGGCGGGTGGCCACGATCAGATCTTGGTGACCGGGCTCCAGGCCAGTACGAAGCTCTTCTCACCGACGTCGGGGAAGCGGATGCGCGCCTCGGTGTTCTCACCGGTGCCCCGCAGCCCGACGATCACGCCTTCGCCGTACTTGGCGTGGAGCACGTCGTCGCCCACCGACAGCTGCTGGGTCTGGGCATTGGTCGGTTGTACCGCTACGACGCGTTGGCCGGCGGCGAGCGCGGCATCGACCACACGCTCGCGATGCTCGTCGGATGCCCGGTCGCCGTTCCAGCGGTCCCCACCGCCGCGACGGACGGCGACGTCTCCGCCACCCGCCGGACCGGGGCCGCCGCGTGACGATCCCCAGTCGTCGCGTCGGCTGCGCGAGCTCGACCTGCCGTAGGTCTTCGGCCCGCCGATCGAGATGACCAGCTCGGACGGGATCTCCTCGATGAACCGTGACGGGGGGTTGTAGTTCGTCGTGCCGAACAGCGAGCGGCTCCAGGCGTGGCCGATGTACAGCTTCTGTCGGGCCCGGGTGATGCCGACGTAGGCCAGCCGCCGCTCCTCCTCGAGCTCGTCGGGGTCGGTGAGCGCCCGGATGTGCGGGAAGATCCCCTCTTCCGCACCGATCAGGAAGACGACCGGGAACTCGAGACCCTTGGCCGAGTGGAGGGTCATCAGCACGACCTTCGACTCGTCCCCGTCGAGCTGATCGGTGTCGGCGACGAGTGAGACCTGTTCGAGGAACTCGTCGAGCGTCTCGAACTGCGCGGCCGAGCCGACGAGCTCGCCGAGGTTCTCGAGGCGTCCCGCGGACTCGACCGAGTTGTCGGCCTCGAGCTCGGCCAGATATCCGCTCTCCTCGAGGGCGGCCTGCAACAGATCGCCGGGAGCGAGGGTGCGGGCCGCCGCCACCAGCCCGTCGAGCAGCTCGAGGAACCGGGCGATCCCGCGCAACGCGGCGCCGCTGACCCCGGTCTCGTCGACCCGGCGCAGCGCGTCGACGAACGGCAGACCGTTGGCGGCGGCCCAGGCGTCGAGCCGACCGATGGTCGTGTCACCGATGCCCCGTTTGGGTTCGTTGAGCACCCGTTTGACCGATACCTCGTCGACCGGGTTGATCACGGCCCGCAGGTAGGCGATGGCGTCCTTGACCTCCTTGCGGTCGTAGAACCGGGTGCCGCCGACGACCTTGTAGGGCACGCCGGAACGCATCAACGCCTCCTCGACCATGCGGCTCTGGGCGTTGGTGCGGTAGAAGATCGCCATCTCGCCCCAGCGCATGCCGTCGGTGTCGTGCAGGTCGTGCAGCGTGCGCGACACCCAGCGGGCCTCGTCCCCCTCGTCCTCGGCGTGGTAGCGGGTGATCTTGTCGCCGTGCCCGGACTCCGTCCACAGGCTCTTGGGTTTGCGCGCCGTGTTGTGGTCGATCACCGCATTGGCGGCGTCGAGGATCGTCTGCGTCGACCGGTAGTTCTGATCGAGCACCACGGTCGTGACGTCGGGGAACGCCTCCTCGAACTGCAGGATGTTGCGCAGGTCCGCGCCGCGGAACTTGTAGATCGACTGGTCGCTGTCGCCGACCACGGTGACGTTGCGACTCTTCGCGCCGAGCATCAGCACGAGCTCGTTCTGGGCGATGTTCGTGTCCTGGTACTCGTCGACGAGCACGTGCTCGAACTGCTCCTGATAGCGGTCGAGCACCTCGGGGTGCTGGCGGAACAAGCGCACCGTCACGGCGAGCAGGTCGTCGAAGTCCATCGCCCCGGCCCGTTCGAGGCGCAGCTGGTACTCGCGGTACACGTCGGCGATCTTGCGATCGAAGATGTTGGCCGCCCGGTCGGCCGCCTGGACGGGCGTGACCAGGTCGTTCTTCATCTGGCTGATCGCCGCGTGCGTGCCGCGTGCGGTGAACCGCTTGGCGTCCAGCCCGAGGTCGCGGATGACGTAGCTCGTCAGGCGCTGGGCATCGGATTGGTCGTAGATCGAGAAGGTGCGCGGATAGCCGAGCACGTCGGCATCGCGGCGCAGGATGCGCACACAGGCCGAGTGGAACGTGGACACCCACATCCGCCGGGCGACGTCGCCGATCAGTTCGGCGACGCGGTTGCGCATCTCGTCGGCGGCCTTGTTGGTGAACGTGATGGCGAGGATGCGCATCGGATGCACCCGGTGCTCGGTGACCAGGTGGGCGATGCGGTGGGTGAGGACCCGCGTCTTGCCCGACCCGGCCCCTGCGACCACGAGCAGTGGTCCGTCGGTGTGGACGACGGCGTCGAGCTGATCCGGGTTCAGCCCCGCGCCGAAAACCCCGGAGGCGTCCACGATCGTCATCACCATCAGTCTACGGCCGGCCTGCGCCATGGCCGGGCTCTCCCGGGCCCGTGGGAAGTCCACCGCGTACGCTGGCGGGCATGCGCAACGGCCTCTACATCGCCCCGTTCGGCGAGCTCGCCGACCCCCGAGTCGTCGCCGAGGTGGCACATGCGGCCGAGGAGGCCGGCTGGGACGGGTTCTTCGTCTGGGATCACATGCTCCGCCCCGTCGAACAGGCCACCCACCTCGGCGATCCGTGGATCTCGTTGGCCGCCGCCGCGGTGGCCACCGAGAGGATCGTGCTCGGCCCGCTGGTCACACCACCGGCCCGCCGACGGGTGCACAAGCTGATCCGCGAGACGATCGCCGTCGACCGCCTGTCGAACGGCCGGCTGATCCTCGGCCTCGGCCTGGGAGTCGATTCCGGCGGCGAGCTCACCCGCTTCGGCGAGATCGTCGATCCGATCGAACGCGGCGATCTGCTCGATGAGGCGGTCGAGGTGCTCGAGGCGGCGTGGACCGGCGAGGAGGTCAACCACCACGGCCGCTACCTGACCGTCGACGGGGTGAGCTTCCTACCCAGGGCGCTCCAGGAGCCGCATGTGCCGATGTGGTTCGCCTCGCGGGGCAACGCGCCCCGCCGACCGTTGCGACGCGCCGCATTGCACGGCCAGGGCCTCCACATCGTCGACGCCGACCGGGACCAGGTGGCCCGGATGATCGAGGCGATCGCCGCCGAACGCGGCTCGGTCGACGGATACGACTTCGCCTTCAGCATCCCGCCCAGGACGGCCGATCAGTACGCCGACTGGGGGCTGACCTGGGCACTTCACGGCACCGGCCCGATCGCCACCCGGTCCGAGGTGCTGGCCACGGTTGACACCTTGTGAGCGCCCCGGCGCCCACCCCACGACCGGGTCGGCGACGATCCTCGGCGATCGGGCGCCAGGCGGCCGAGGCGTGCGGACTGGGCCTGCTCGCCGGGATCCCGGCCGGTGTCGCCTCGTACCTCTTCCTCGAGGCGCTGGATGCCGCAATCGGGCTGCGGGAGGATCGTCTGCCCTGGCTCATCTGGCTCCTGCCCCCGGCGGCGTTCGCGCTCGGCGCCGCCTACCACCATCTCGGCGGCCGATCCGGTGGCGGGACGGCGCTGGTGATGGCCCAGGCCGACAGCCCCGACACGATGGGCGTTCCCGGGCGGATGGCGCCCCTGGCGCTCGCCGGTGCGGTGCTCGCCCACCTGTTCGGCGCCTCCGTCGGCCGCGAGGGCGTCGCCCTGCAGATGGCGGGCAGCCTGGCCGACGGCGCCGGGCGCCTCCTGCACCTGGACCGCGCCCGGCGTTCGATGCTCCTCCATGCGGCGCTGTCCGGCGGCTTCGGATCGGTCTTCGGTGTGCCTTGGGCCGCGCTCGTGTTCGCCTTCGAGGTGCGCCGACGGCGACCCGATCCGGCGACCCTGGCTGCCGTCGCCATCGCCGCCCTCTCCGGCCACGCCGTGGTCGGGCTGCTCGGTCACGACCACGCGCGCTACCCGCGGCTCGCGGTCGCGTTGTCGGCCGGCCTGCTCGCCAAGGCCGTCCTCACCGGGCTGGCGTGTGGCGCGTGCGCCACCATGTTCGTCCGCGCCGTGGCGATCGTCCGGCGCCAACTCGGCCGGATCGGACATCCGCCGGCGCGCGCCGCGGTCGCCGGCCTGGTCGTGGCGGTCGGCGCCGCCGGGCTCGGGCGGGAGTACCTGAGCCTCAGCCTGCCGCTGGCCTTCCGTTCGCTCGACGGCCAGGCACCCGTCGAGTTCGCCTGGCTCGCCAAGCTCTGCTTCACGGCGGTCAGCATCGGCGGTGGCATCCCCGGCGGCGAGGTCACTCCGCTGTTCGTCACCGGGGCAACGCTCGGCGCTGCCCTCGGCTCGTTGCTCGACGCCCCCGTCGCGCTGTTCGCCGGGCTCGGCTTCGTCGCCGTGTTCGCCGCAGCGGCCAAAGTGCCGTTGGCATGCACCGTGATGTTCGCCGAGCTCTTCGGGCCGCGGGCCGTGGTCGTCGCCGCCGCCGTGTGCCTGGCCGCCAACCTCGTCACCGGGGGACCCGCCATCTACCCGCCACCGATGGGGCTGCAGCGCGGCGAAGCCGGTAGTCGCCCGCCCGGAACCTAGGACCGTTCACGATGCCGGCAGCTGCCCACCGTGCTACGGGGGTGCTCCTCAGGCGGTGACGATCGCCTGGATCTCCTTGACCGTGACGACGTAGTCGCTCGAGGTCGACTGCGGGTCGAGCTCGCGGGTGCGGACGCCGTCGATCGACATCCACGTGTCCCACTCGATGGACAGCGATGTGTGGAACCGATCGTCGCCGGCGATGCTCGAGGAGTGCTCGAACACGTACATGCACGGTGATTCGGCACCGTCGCCGAGGGCGGCCTCCCAAACAGGCCCGGGTGCGTCGCAGGCCTGCGGCGCGCCGCCGTCGCCCGGATCGAAGACCAGACGGCTCGGCCTTGCCGACACCGACACCCGGAGGTTGGGGAACGCCACCGACACGTCGTACTCGGCGGTCTGCTGCGCGGGGTCGATCCAGAACCACGTCCCGAGGGTCACGATCATCTCCTCGGCCATCGGGGCGAACCGGCCCTCGGGCACGGGGAGCCGGCGTGTGCGGAGGAGCTCGGCGAGCTCGTCGGCGACAGGCGGGAATGGCGGCAGTGCCACCCATGTCCCCTGGATCTGCTCCTGGCAGTCGCGGATGTACCACCGCCAGCGGACGCCGCCCGAGTACAAGCTCAGGTCCCACTCGTGCACCACCGCATCCGCGGAGGACGCCCGGCGCCAACCCGAGCAGCTCGACGTCCCCGGCGGCCGCCCTGGCCCCCCATTCATCCACGTCCGTACGTACGCCGAGATCTCCTGGTTCCGAGCCTGCCCCCCACCCGCCGTCCCGCCCACGCCCGTATCAGCACCGTGTGCCGGCTCAGTGGAACACATGGCAATCGCCAGGCCAACGAGAGCCCACGTTACGCGGCGCATATGTCCACGCCATCCCGTTCGTCAGTCACTTCTCCGCCAACGACGAACCAGCTCACTCCTTGCAGCGCCATTTCATAGGCGATCCTCTTGCCGATCATGAGGTCGTTCAGGATGCCGGGCGGTTGTCCGTCACCTGGGGCCTTCTTGTAGAGGACCCCCGTGTCCCATTCGCAGATGCGAACGACAGCGGTCGTCCGTGACTGAGCCAACTCGACCGACTCGACTCGGTAGTACTCGGGCTCAACACCAGGGCCGGAGTAGACGCCTCCTTCAACGAACTGAGCAACGAGATCTCTCAGGAAGACCAAGTTGCGACCTGCGGTGAAACGGGCTGGATCACACAACGGAGGCGCCTCCAGACACAGCGTGTAGGCGATCTCGTAGCTATCGAATGCGGCGCGGATCTGGTCTTCGACGGGGAGGGTGGGGCTTGGGGCGGCGGTCGAGGTGGGTTCGGGAGCGAGCGTGGTCGGGGGAAGGGGAGCGGCGGTCGTGCTGGTCGCCGGCGGCGGGGATGTCGTGTCAACGACGGTGGAAGCGATGGGCGCGGGCGGCAGGGCGTCGACGGGCTCGATGCCGCCGTTCCCACAACCGGCCACGGCCAGGAGCGCGACGAACCCGATCAGCTTGTTCATCTCCGCATGATGCCGATGCACTCGGGCCAAGTGGCGATGACCAGGCAGGATCCGGCATTTCGGCCTACGCATCTTGAATCAGCCGGCCGCCCGGACCACGAACGGCGGCCGCCGGCACACCAACGGGTGAGCGGCCCAGAACATCGTCAGCGGTCGGTCTTCCAGCTCACGGTGACCGCCGTGTCCGAACTCAGTCTCGGCGATCTGCCGAGCGCCGCATCGATTTCCGGATCGCGCTCGGCGGTGAGACACAGCCGTTGGCGGACGAAGCCGACCAACTCGGCCCGACTGACGGGAGCCGGCCGATCCGGTCGCACCCAGGTCGCCACCTCGGGGGAGCGACCGAACTCGCGCACCACGTCGACGAACAGATCGGACGAGGGCTCGGTCGGGCGTTCGATGTTCCAGAACTTGCGCCACAGATCGTTCAGCGGGGACTGCGGGTGCCGGTCGGGGAGCTCGACGACCACTCCCTTGGCCGCATGTCCGTCGAGGGCGGCGATGAACGGGCGGATCGCCGACACGTTGTAGACGACGTGATGGCAGACGACCACGTCGGCGACCGGACACTCGTCGGCGACCTCGGGCCACGTGCCGAGGACCGTCGAGCTGGCGATACCGCGCAGCGCGGCGGCCTCGGTGAACTGGTCGAGCATCTCGGGTTGCTCGTCGACGCCGGTGATGTGGCGGAGCAACCCGCCCAGCGGGAGACTCGAGCGTCCGCCACCGCAGCCGATGTCGAGCACGGTCCCACCGGCGCCGAGCATGTCCCCGGCAACGCGCATCGACGGGGTCCCGCTCGGGTCCTTGCCCGTCGAGCGGAACATCTTCGGGGGATGGGTCCACGGCGACACCGTTGCCTGGGAGAGGATCTCGTCGGGAATGGCCCAGGCTGCGAGGGCCTCGGTCCAACGATCTGCGGCGCTGGTCATCTCCCTATTCTGACTCAGCGGTAACGTGCCCGACCTATGGAGATGCATTTCGCCACGGTGTGGGAGGCGATCGCCGACACGATCCCCGACGCACCGGCCGTGGTTCACGGTGAGGATCGTCGGTCGTGGCGCGAGTACGACGAGCGGGCGGCGAGGATCGCGGCGATGTTCTGCGCCGCCGGACTCGGACCGCAGGCGAAGATCGGCCTCTACCTCTACAACTCCAACGAGTATCTCGAGTGCCAGTTCGGCGCGTTCAAGATGCGCGGCGTCGCCGTGAACGTCAACTACCGCTACCTCGACGAGGAGCTGTCGTACCTGCTCGACAACGCCGACGCCGAGGCGCTCGTCTTCCACTCCTCGCTCGGCGACCGGGTCGCCCGGATCGCCGGGCGACTCCCCCGGCTGAAGCTCCTCGTCGAGGTCGATGACGGCGATGCAGGCCAGGTCGAGGGAGCCGTCGGCCTCGAAGCGGCGATCGCCTCCAACGAGCCGATGGCGCGCATCGAACGCGCCGAGGACGACCTGTACATGCTGTACACCGGCGGTACCACGGGCATGCCCAAGGGAGTGATGTACACGATGGGCGGGATGACCGAATCGTTCGTCACCAGCGGCTTCCCGTTCGTCGGTCTCGCTCCACCCACTGATGCCGAGGCAATCGCCCCGTTGGCCGCCCAGGCCGTCTCCCAGGGCATGGCGACCGTCTCCATCCCTGCGTGTCCATTGATGCACGGGACGGGAGCGTGGCTCGGAGCGCTCATCCCGCACATGACCGGCGCCTGCGTCGTCACCCTGCCGTCGCGCGGCTTCGATGCCTCGGAGATGTTCACCGTCGCCGGACGCGAGCGGGCCACGAACCTGGTGATCGTCGGCGACAGCTTTGCCAAGCCGATGATCAGCGCCCTCGACGCGGCGGCAGAACGGGGCGAGCCGTTCGACACCACCTCGCTGAAGGCGATCGTGTCGTCGGGCGTGATGTGGACCGCGGAGGTGAAGGAAGCTCTCCTCGAACGCATCCCACAGGTGCTGCTGCTCGATGCGATCGGATCGAGTGAGGGGGCGATGGGCTTGCAGGTCTCCGCCCGGGGGCTCAGCTCTGCGACGGCCAAGTTCGCCCAGAGCCCGACGACCAAGGTGTTCACCGACGACGACCGCGAGGTGCGGCCGGGCTCCGGGGAGATCGGCATGGTCGCCGCCGGCGGGAATGTCCCGCTCGGCTACTACAAGGACGAGGAGAAGTCGGCTCGCACGTTCCGGGTGATCGGCGGGGTGCGCTACTCGTTCCCGGGCGACATGGCCCAGGTCGCCGAGGACGGCTCATTGATCCTGCTCGGCCGGGGAAGCCAGGTGATCAACTCGGCGGGCGAGAAGATCTTCCCGGAAGAGGTGGAGGAGGCCGTCAAGCGTGTTCCGGGCGTGTTCGACTGCCTGGTGGTCGGCGTCGACGACGACCGGTTCGGCCAGGCGGTGACCGCCGTGGCGTCGCTTGCCGAGGGGGCGTCGGTCGTCGAGGCCGACGTGATCGCCTCGGTGAAGCGGGAGCTCGCCGGTTACAAGGCGCCCAAGCGTGTGGTCTTCGTCGGCCAGGTCCCCCGCGCCCCCAACGGCAAGGCCGACTACGTCGCCGCCAGTGCACTCGCCGTCGGGGCGACCCCGGGCTGATCTGCGGCGGCGACATCGGGCTGACCCCCGGCAGCGACGCGGGCCGGCGCTGGTCGGCAGACCGACACGCCTGCCACGCAACCCCGGCTCAGGCGATCAGCTTGTCCGTGAGGAACTGGATCACACGGGCGACGCCTGCCTCGTCGCGCTGCTCGGTCAACACCGAGTGGTCGCTGCGCTTCGACGACGGCAGTTCGATGGCGATGAACGACGAGCCGAGCTCCCGACGCAGGGTCTCGAAGCGATCACCGACGAGGCGATCGCCGGTGAACCGCAGTCCGAGCACCTGGCAGCCCGCTGCGGCCCGCTCCTTCACCCTGGCAAGGTCGCCCGGCGAGAGGTTGAGATCCGCGCCCCGCCTCCGTCCGATCGGTGTGGCGAAGGGCAGCGAGGGTTGGCTGAGCACCGGTGCGACCATCGTGTCGTCGACCATCATCCCGAGGGCGAATCCCCCGCTGAAGCACATCCCGATGGCCCCGACGCCCGGGCCGCCGCAAACGGCGTGGAGATCCCGGCCCAGCGCCCGCAGCCAGGAGACGATCGGCGACGTGCGGTTGGTCGCCCAGGTGGTGAACTCCCGGGCGACGCAGACCTGCAGCACCGACGTGAGCATGTAGCCGCCCGACATCTCGCGACCGGCCTCGCCGACGAGGAGCGGCATGACCACGGTGAAGCCGGCGGCGACGACGTCGTCGGCGAATGCGGCGACCTTGGGAGTGATGCCAGGGATCTCGTGGATGACGACGACGCCGGGACCGGTGCCCCGTCGGTAGGTCGCCCGAGTCCGCCCGTCGTGGGTGAACTCACCGACCACCCAGCCGTCCAACACGTCCCCGCTCACCCGAGCCCCCGCGTCGCCTCGAGCGCGGCGAGGGCGAGATCCTCGACCCGCTGCCTGGTCACCGCCAGGTCGTCGACGTCATCGGCCATCGCCCCGTGGAGGTAGCGGGCGTACACGCCCTCGCAGATCACGGCCAGACGGAACCCGCTGAACGCCGCGTAGTAGCCGATGTTCGACACGTCGCGTCCGGTCGTCCGGGCGTAGCGCTCGACGATGTTGGTGAAGGGGGGGAAGCCGGCTTCACCCGTCGGGTCGTTGAACACGTTGCGGTGGGCGCCCGGATCGGTCCAGTAGACGCCCAGGTAGCCGAGGTCGGCGAGCGGGTCGCCGAGCGTGCACAGCTCCCAGTCGAGCACGGCGGCGATCCGGCCGGTGGCGACGTCGGTGATGCAGTTGCCGAAGCGGTAGTCGCCGTGGGCGATCGACGCGCCGACCTGGACCGGGATGTGGTCGCGCAGACGGCGGGCGACCTCCTCGATCGCCGGGAGCTCACGGGTCTTGGAGTGCTCCCATTGAGCCGTCCAGCGACGCACCTGTCGCTCCACATAGCCGTCCCGCTTGGCCAGGTCACCGAGTCCGACGGCATCGATGTCGACGGCGTGGAGCTCGGCGAGCACGTCCACCAGGTGATCGGCGGCGATCGGGCGGAGGGCGGGCGGCAGATCCGCCGCCCGCTCCGGACTGTCGAGCACGACCCCGTCGACGAAACCCATCACGTAGAACGGGGCGCCGGTCACCGACTCGTCGGTGCACAGCCCGAGCGTCGGGGCGACGGGAACCGAGGTGCGGCCGACGGCCGAGATGATCCGATGCTCGCGGGCCATGTCGTGGGCGGTGGCGAGCACCTGTCCCAGCGGAGGTCGGCGCACGACGTAGCGATGCCCGGCCGAATCGTCCACCCTGAAGGTGAGGTTCGAGCGACCGCCGGCGATGAACTGATAGTCGAACGGGGGTTCCGCACCGACGACGTTCGACGACAACCAGGCGCTGACCTTCGACTGGTCGATCCCTCGCATCGCGCAGGACCGTAGCCCGCGATCGCCGGAACAAGCTCAGCCCGGGCGACCGACACCAGTGATGCGACCCCAGTTGATGCCCGAGATCTTGACCACGTCGCCCGAGTTCGGCGAATGGATCATCTGCCCGCCGCCGATGTACATCCCCACGTGGCTGATCGGGTTGTGACTGAAGATCAGGTCGCCTGGTTGCACGTCACCCGGGTCGATGTGCTGGATCGACGCGTACTGGGCCCGTGACTGATGCGGCAGGTAGACCCCTGCCTGGGCCCACGCCCACGAGGTCAGCCCCGAGCAGTCGAAGGCCTGGCCGGGCGACGCGGCGGCGAACCGGTAAGGCACGCCGAGCTGGCTGCGGGCCGCGGCGACCGCGCCCGACGCGCCGGGCGACGGCGGCGGGACGCTCCCGCCGGCGCCGCCGCTGCTGCCGCCGCTGGCGGCTCCACCCGGATCCCCCCACCGCGCGGTGTCGAGCTCCCTCCGCCGCCGGTGCCGCTGCGACCGGCTGCGGCGGCCTGGGCCCTGGAGATCGCCGCGGCGGCGTCGCGGGCCCGCTGGGCGTCACGGGCCCGGCGTTCGGCGAGGAGTTGCTCGCCGTACTTGACCTCCATCGCCTGCTGGTACTGCTCGAGCTCCTCGGCCTTCTTCTCGACGGCCTTGGTCTGGGCTTCGAGGTCCTGGATCAACCGCTCGGCCCGCGTCTGCTGCTTGGCGAGCTTCGCCCGCTCCTTCTCCAGGTCGTTGATCGTCGAGTCGAGCTCGTCGGTCGCGCTCTCACCCGCCGACAGGGCGAGCTTGGCGTACTGCTCGCGTTCCACGGTCTCGGTCAGGTTGCCCCCACCGCCGGTGAGCAGGGTGCCGATCCCGCTGACCTGGTCACCCGATACGAAGGTCTGCAGCGCGAAGGCGCTGACCTGGGACTGCACCTCGCCGAGCTGCGCCTCCAGTTCGACGATCCTGGCCTGGGAGCCGACGATGTCGAGCTTCACCTGCTCCAGCTCGACAAGGGCGCCGAGGTGGTCCTCCTCGAGTTGCTCCTTCTCGTCGACCAGATGCTCGATCTGATCCTCGGCCCGGGTGATCTGGGCCTTGATCTCTCCACTCGACTGGGCATGGGCCGCCGGGACGGCGATGCCGGAGAGACAGACGACGGTCAGGAACGCGACGCCGCCCCGCCGACCCGTACTCCGACCAGATCGCATGATGACGAAATCCTAGCGAATGTGACGAACAGGTTGCGAGGAGACGCCGCCAATCGACCCGGATCTTGATCGAATACCGCGAAGAGCGCCGCTACTCCCACTCAATGGTCCCCGGCGGCTTCGAAGTGATGTCGTACGCCACACGGTTCACCCCGTCCACCTCGTTGATGATCCTGCTCGACATCCTCTCCAGCAGGTCGTAGGGGAGGCGGGCCCAGTCGGCCGTCATCGCATCCTCGCTGGTCACGGCGCGGATGATGATCGGGTGTGCATACGTGCGCTCATCGCCCATCACGCCGACCGAGCGGATGTCGGGGAGCACGGCGAAGGCCTGCCAGATCTCCCGGTCGAGGCCGGCGCCATGGATCTCGGCCCGCACGATGGCATCGGCCTCCTGCAGGATCGCCACCCGCTCGGGTGTCACCTCGCCGATGATCCGCACGCCGAGCCCTGGCCCGGGGAACGGCTGACGCCAGACGATCTCGCCAGGCAGGCCGAGCTGCAGGCCCATCGTCCGCACCTCGTCCTTGAACAGGTCGCGCAGCGGCTCGACGAGCTGCAGCGTCATGTCCTCGGGGAGCCCGCCGACGTTGTGGTGGCTCTTGATCACCGCCGCCTTGCCCGTCGTGCCGCCCGACTCGATCACGTCGGGGTACAGGGTCCCCTGCACGAGGAACTCGGCGTCCACCAACCCGCCCGTGTTCTCTTCGAAGATGCGCACGAACAACTCGCCGATCGCCTTGCGCTTGGCCTCGGGCTCGCTGATCCCGGCGAGCCTGACGAAGAACCGCGCCCCGGCGTCGACGTGGATCAACTCGATCCCCATGCTGCGTTGGAACGTCGCGACGACCTGCTCGCTCTCACCCTTGCGCATCAGGCCGGTATCCACGTAGACGCAGGTCAGCTGGTGCCCGATCGCCCGGTGGACGAGCGCAGCGGCGACGGCCGAGTCGACCCCGCCGGACAGCCCGCAGATCGCCCGGCCATCGCCGACCTGCGCCCGCACCCGGGCGATCTGATCCTCGATGATCGAGCCCATCCGCCAGTCGCCCGATGCACCGCACACCCGGTAGAGGAAGCGCCGCAGCACCTCCTGGCCGTTGGGGGTGTGGACGACCTCGGGATGGAACTGGATCCCGTGGATCCTGCGCTCGGCGTTCTCGAGCACGGCGACCGCCGCCTCCGGTGTGCTCGCCGCCACGCTGAACCCGACCGGCGGGCGCACGATCGAATCGAAGTGACTCATCCACACCGGCTGGGGGCCGTCGACGAAGATGCTCGGGACGCCGCTCGGGGTGAGCTCGGTGCGCCCGTACTCCCCGCGACCGGTGTTGGCGACCTCGCCGCCGAGCTGCTGGGCGAGGAGTTGCGCCCCGTAGCAGATGCCCAGGATCGGCACGCCGAGGTCGTAGATGCCGGGGTCGAGGATCGGCGCGCCCTCGACGTGCACGCTCTTGGGACCCCCGGAGAGGATCACGCCGATCGGAGCGCGGGCGGCGACCTGCTCGGCGGTGATCGCGTGCGGGACGATCTCGGAGTGGACGCCGGCCTCCCGCACGCGCCGGGCGATGAGCTGCGCGTACTGGGCGCCGAAGTCGACGACCAGGACGGTCTCGACCGGCGATGACGTGGGGGGAGCGTCCATCTCGGCCGAGCGTAGCGAGCCGGGCGTCGGCGCCGCGTTTGCCGTCGGGGTCGTGAGCGGCCACGATTGCCCCATGCGTCGAGCCTTCGCCACGGTGTGGATCGCCATGGTCCTCGCCGGCGCCACGGTGTGGATCGCCGTCGTCCTCGCCGGCGCCAACCCCGCCTTCGCCGCAGGTCCGGGCCGAGCGACCACCGAGCCGCCACCCCCGACACTCGCCGAGGGCCGCTCGCTGTCGGAGTGCATCAGCGCCGCGCCGAAGCCCGGCTGCGTGACGAGGACGTCCACCGACGCTCACCAGCTGATCACCTTCGTCATCCTGATGGGCGGGATGGCGTTCATCGGCTGGCGCATCGCCCGCAGCGTCCGCCGGCGAGACGCCGGCCGCGTGGCCGGTGCCGGCCCGGCGGCCCACTGACCGCCAGAGCGCCCGACGGGTGCCGCCGGCGTGACCACCGCTCCGCCAGCCTGGCCGCCGGGCCCGAGCGACGGGCGTGCCGATCGCCGCCCGCTGACCCCCACCTCGGTACGTGGACATCTCGACCCTGACGCCGATCGCCCGGCGCCAGATGGGATTGATCACCCGGGACCAGGCAGAGCAGGCCGGCTGGCCTCGGCGGGCCTGGTACCGCGCGCTCGCCGCCAAGCGCCTGGAACCCGTTCACCCGCGGGTCGCCCGTTTGCCCGGAGCCGTCCCCAGCCAGCACCAATCGATCCTCGCCGCCGTGCTGGCCGTCGGACCGGGCTCGATGGCCTCGCACCGCTCGGCGGCGTTCCTGTGGACCGCCGAGCCTGGTCGGGACCGATTCGTCGACGTGACGTCGAAGCGCGGGCGGCGACCGGTCGGCCTCGCCGGCGTGACGATCCATCAGCCGCGCGACCGAGTCGATCTCCAGCCGATCCGGTGGCGGGGCATCGACTGCACCAACCCCCTGCGCACACTCGTCGACCTCGGCGCCGTCGACCCCGGCGCCGTCGCTCCGACCCTGACTCGGCTGGCGATCGCCGGCTTCGTGAGCCCTCAGGCGGTCCGCGCGGTGCTCGAGCGCCACGCTCGGCCCGGCCGGGACGGGATCCGGCCGCTGCGGCAAGCCCTCGACGACTGGGCGTTCGACCACCGACCACCCGACAGCGAATTGGAGATCGCCATGAAGCGGCTGGTCGACGAGGCGAACCTTCCCACCCCGGTCTTCCATGCCCGCGTGCTCGGGTGGGAGGTCGATTTCCTCTTCGTCGAGTCGGGCGTCGTCGTCGAGTGCGACGGCTGGGAGACCCACGGGCGCGACCGCGATCAGTTCGAGCGCGATCGCCAGCGTGACGCCGAGATGGTCGGAGCCGGATATGCGGTGCTCCGGTTCACGTGGCGTCAGGTCGTCCGGCGGCACCGCTGGGTCGCTGACCGGGTGCAAACCACCGTCAGCCACCGCCTCGGAAGTGTCTCTGGTCGCGAATCGTGACGGTTTCCGACACGGATCGCGACCAGAGCGGGACTGCGGAATGGGGATCTCCGATCGGTACGGCGGGTTACGGTCGCACGATGACTCCTGACGAGTTCCGGCGCCACGGCCATCAGATGATCGACTGGATCGCCGACTACCTCGGCGATGGCGAAGGCGATGGCGGCAGCCATCCCGGCACGGTGGGGCGGTTCCCCGTCCAGCCGTCGACCAGGCCCGGCGACGTGCGCGCCCTGCTCCCGGCCCATCCACCGACCGCGCCCGAGTCCTTCGACGCCGTGATGGCCGACGTCGAGCACGTCATCCTCCCCCACATCACCCACTGGCAGCATCCGAGCTTCTTCGCCTACTTCCCGGCGAACAGCACGTTCCCGTCGATCCTCGGCGAGCTGCTCTCCGCAGGTCTCGGGGTCAACGGGATGAGCTGGGTCACCTCGCCGGCTGCCACCGAGGTAGAGACCATGATGATGGACTGGATGGTCGAGCTCCTCGGTCTGCCGGACCGATTCCTGTCGACCAGCCCCACGGGGGGCGGCGCCATCCAGGCAACGGCGAGCGAGGCGACGCTGACGTCGATCATCGCCGCCCGCTGGCGAGCGACGCGCGGAGCGGTCAACGCCGACGGTGACACCACCCGGCTCGTCGCCTACGCCACCGCCCACGCCCATTCCTCGATCGAGAAGGGCCTGCGGATCGCCGGCATCGGCACCGACCGGCTGCGGTTCATCGAGGTCGACGACACCTATGCCATGCGCCCGGATGCGCTGCGCCGGGCGATCGACGATGACCTGGACCGCGGCCTGCTCCCGTTCTGGGTGTGCGCGGCGCTCGGGACGACGAGTTCGACGGCCTTCGACCCCGTGCCGGAGATCGGCGCCATCGCCGGCGAGCACGCGTTGTGGCTGCACGTCGACGGAGCGATGTCGGGCATCGCCACGCTGGCCCCGGAGCAACGGTGGTTGAACGACGGCATGGAGTTGGCCGACAGCTACTGCACCAACCCCCACAAGTGGATGGGCGTCAACTTCGACTGCGACCTGTTCTGGACGGCCGATCGTGCTGCGCTGCTCGGAGGGCTGTCGATCCTGCCCGAGTACCTGCGCTCGCAGGCCGCCGAAGCGGGGCGGGCGATCGACTACCGCGATTGGGGGATCCCTCTCGGACGGCGCTTCCGGGCGCTGAAGCTGTGGTTCACGCTGCGCTGCGAAGGCGTCGAGGTGGTCAGGACGATGATCCGCACCCACATCGCGCTCGCACAGGAGCTGGCCGGCTGGGTCCGGGCCGACGACCGGTTCGAGGTCGTCGCCCCCCACCCCCAGAACCTGGTCTGCCTCCGTCTCGTCGGCGACGACTCACTCACCGACGCCTTGATCGACCGGGCAAACGCCTCCGGTGAGGCGCTGTTCACCCGCACGGTGCTCGACGGACACAGTGTGCTGCGCTTCTCCATCGGCGGGCGACTCACCGAACGCCACCACGTCGTGGCCGGATGGGCGCTGCTCCGCCGGATCGCCGGAGAACTGGCCGCCGGAGAAGTGGTCGCAGCAGCTCCGTGAACAGGAAGAACCCCGGCCCTGGGGGCCGGGGTTCTCGGTGGGCTCGGCGACGGTGCCGGTCGGGATGGCGGTGCTGGGCTGCACGCTCGGAGACGGCTCGAGGCCGTACTTGGTGGGAGCGCCCGGAGCCAGTCGTGCCGTCGTCTCGGCACCCGAATCGCAGTGATGATTCTGCGTGAACCATCACCCGAATCAGCGCATCGTCGCCTGATTTAGCCCGGTGGTGTCTCCTCCATTTCAGCCGTGCCGTACATGCTGTCTACCCCTCGAATGATCGAAGAATCGGATGTTGACAGCCACCACCATGCGCTCTTTCGCCGCGCAATGCAAGTCTTGACTTCCGGTTTCTCGTGATGTACAAACACCGCCGGACGGGCGCTCACAGGCGCGATCAAGCCGCTGACCAGCGAATGCACCCCGATGCATCGAGGCATTCCCTCGGCACGATGGCGCCGAGTGCTGATCGACCAGCAGAACAGGAACGTCACGCCCGGGCACTGAATCCTGTTAATGCTGCATCGTCGATTTCTTGGCATGACAGGGAGATGAACACACCGAAATCGCGCGATGAGCGTCCGACGACCACACACCGCAGAGGACGAAGGTGAGGGCTGTCCTGGTGCCCCGTTCGGCCGGTCCGTTCGATCCGGAGTCCAGGGCAGATTGCACCGTCGGCGCGATTTCGCCCTAGCCTCGGTCAGTGTCGGCGGTCCGCCGCCGGCATGGCCACGACAATTCGACATGCACCCCTTGCGGGGTTGGGTGGAAGTCCCAACCGGCGGTCACAGCCCGCGAACCTCGAGCCCCAGGGTCCGAGGCCGACCCGGTGGAAATCCGGAGCCGACGGTCACAGTCCGGATGGGAGCAAGGGTGCGTGACCCCCGGTCTGACGCACCCGGTGCGCTCGGGCCGTCGTTCACGTACCCCTCGACGCCGAGGAGCAGCGGGTGAACGACGAGCAGCGGATGAACCGGGCCACCGAGGTGGCCTCTTCCGCTCGTCTGCGCACGTCACCGAATCCGTGGGTGGGTTGTGTCCTCGTGACCTCGACGGGCGAGTCGTTCGAGGGCGCGACGGAGCCGCCCGGTGGGCGCCACGCCGAGATCGTGGCCATCGGCGCGGCGAAACACGCCGGAGTCGACGTCCGCGGAGCCACGCTGTACACCACGCTCGAGCCGTGCTCGCACCACGGCCGCACCGGCCCGTGCGCCGAAGCGATCATCGCTGCAGGCATCGGACGCGTCGTCGTGGCCGTCGAGGACCCAGATCCGCAGGTCGCCGGCCGCGGCGAAGCGATGCTCAGGGCGGCGGGTCTCGGCGTGCGCACCGGGGTCGGTGAGTGTGCCGTCACCGAGCAGCTCCGGCCCTACCTCCATCATCGGCGCACCGGGCGCCCGTTCGTCGTGCTCAAGCTCGCCGCGACCCTCGACGGCCGCACCGCGGCGGTCGACGGCACGAGCCGGTGGATCACCTCGGCCGAAGCCCGCCGGCGCGTGCACGAGCTGCGCGCCGAGAGCGACGCGATCTGTGTCGGGGCGGGGACGGTCCGCCACGACGACCCGGAGTTGACGGTCCGCCACGTCGTCGGCCCCGATCCCCGCCGGATCGTGCTCGGCCGGGCACCGGCGGGGGCCCGGGTCCATCCGTGCACCGAGTGGGACGGCGAGTTGACGGCGCTGCTCGACCGACTGGGCGGCGAGGACGTCCTGCAGTTGTTGGTCGAGGGCGGGGCCCGCGTCGCCGGAGACTTCCACCGCCAGGGCCTGGTCGACCGATACGTGCTGCACCTCGCTCCGGCACTGATCGGCGGCGACGACGGCCGCGCCCTGTTCGCCGGGCCAGGCGCCCCGACGATCACCGAACTGTGGCGCGGCGAGTTCCGCCACGTCCGACACCTCGGCCCCGACCTCGAGATCGTTCTCGATCGACCGTCTGGCGCGCCTCCCAAGACGAGCGATGCCAAGGAGCGGCAATGAACGACAGCGATTCACAAGGAGCAGCGATGACCAGTGAACCCACACCTACGCCCGACGGCTTCGCCCCGATCGAGGATGTCGTCGCGGCGATCACCCGCGGCGAGATCGTCGTGCTCGTCGACGACGAGGACCGCGAGAACGAAGGCGACCTGATCATGGCCGCCCAGCACGCCACCGCCGAGAAGATCGCCTTCTTCGTGCGCCACACCTCGGGCGTGATCGTCGCCCCGCTGATCGGCGCCCGGTGCGACGACCTCCGGCTGCCGTTGATGGTCGAGCACAACACCGAGAGCCACCGCACTGCGTTCACGATCTCGGTCGACCTGATCGGCGGCACGACCACGGGGATCTCGGCTGCCGATCGCGCCGCCACCCTGCGGGCGTTGGCCGATCCGGCGGTCGGGTTCACCGACTTCGCCCGGCCGGGCCACATCTTCCCGCTACGCGCCCGCGAGGGCGGCGTGCTCAAGCGGGCCGGTCACACCGAAGCAGCCGTCGACCTGGCCAGGATGGCCGGGTGCGAACCCGCCGGGATCATCTGCGAGATCACCAACGACGACGGCTCGATGGCACGTCTGCCCGACCTGCGCCGGTTCTGCGCCGAGCACGGGCTCCTGCTGTCGTCGATCGCCGAACTGATCGCCTACCGGCGCCGGACCGAGAAGCTCGTCACCCGCGTCGCCGAGGCCGTCGTGCCGACCGAGTGGGGTCCGTTCACCTGCATCGCCTATCGGGCCGACTTCGACGACACCGAACACCTCGCATTCGTCCGGGGCGACATCGCCGACGGGACACCCGTGCTCGTGCGTGTGCACAGCGAGTGCCTCACCGGCGACGTCTTCGGCTCGAGACGCTGCGACTGCGGGCCCCAACTGCACGCGGCGATGGCCAGGATCGCCGAGGAGGACCGCGGTGTTCTCGTCTACCTGCGTGGCCACGAGGGCCGTGGCATCGGCATCGGCCCCAAGATCCGCGCCTACTCCCTGCAGGACGGCGGGATGGACACCGTCGACGCCAACGTGCACCTCGGGCTTCCGGTCGACAGTCGCGAGTACGGCGTCGGCGCACAGATCCTCGCCGACCTCGGCGCCCTCCAACTTCGGCTGATCACCAACAACCCGCGTAAGTACGGTGGCATCGCCGGGTACGGCCTGTCGATCGTCGAACGTGTCTCGATCGCCACCGTGCCGACGGCGGAGAACCGCGAGTACCTGCGGACCAAGAAGGACCGGCTCGGCCATCTGATCGACTTCGACTTCGACGCCAAGCCCGACCCCAACCTCATCCCTGGAGCGTGAGATGACCACCCTGGAAGGATCCCTCGACGGCCGTGGCCTGCGGATCGGCATCGTCTGTGGACGATTCAACGAGTTCGTCGTGAACCCGCTGCTCGACGGCGCCCGGCGCGGCTTGCGCCGCCACGGCGTGGCCGACGACGCCATCGACGTCGCCTGGGTGCCCGGCGCCTTCGAGATCCCCGTCGCCGCCAAGGCGATGGCGGCCTCGGGTCGCTACGACGCGATCATCGCCCTGGGCGCCGTCATCCGCGGTGCGACCGCCCACTTCGACTACGTCGCCGGTCAGGCGGCGGCCGGCATCCAGCGGATCGGGCTGGACACCGGGGTGCCGGTGATGTTCGGCGTGCTGACGGTCGACACGATCGAGCAGGCCATCGAGCGGGCGGGCACCAAGGCCGGCAACAAGGGTGAGGAATCAGCGGTCGGGGCGATCGAGATGGCCCGTCTGCTGGCCGCGATCCGCGACCTGTGACCGATCGGCGGCCAGTGTGCCGCCCGCAACGGCGGCGGGCACACCTCTCGGACCGACGAGAGGAGACTCCTCATGGCGAAACTCGCCGCACTCGTCGTCGCGGTCACGACGTTCCTGACCGCCACCTCCTTGCCCACCGAGGCGACCGCCGCTCCCGGTCCGGCGACCGACCAGGCGTCCGTCGACTACCGGTCCTTCGGCGTGGCCCTCGACACCTTCATATGGCTGCGCGCCGCCCGCTCGCCCGCCCATCTCGACTGGTCGACCGATGGCTGCTCCACGCCGCTCCCTGTGGGTCTCGGTGACACCGGGCGGTCGTTCGACTTCACCAGGGCCTGCATCCACCACGACTTCGGGTACCGCAACCATCAGTTGCTCGACCAGCGATTCAACTGCCCGAACCGGCCCGTGGGCGGCTACTGCGCACCGGGTACGTGGAGCTACGGCACGTACTGGAACGGCTACATCCGCAAGCGCATCGACGACCGCTTCCTCGCCGACATGAAGCTCGACTGCGCCCCGCGTCCCTGGTACCAGAAACCGACCTGCCTGAGCTGGGCCGAGACCTACTACTACGCGGTACGCGCCGGAGGCTGAGGCAGCTGGGCGATGGCACCGGAACCCGGGCGTCGGGCGATCACCATCACCGAGAGGCCGGCGGGCAACGAGACATGGCGGAGCAGCCGACGCTCTGCCGCGGCGAGACGTGCGAGCAAGCCGCCCAAACCGGTCTCGTTGCTCGCCAGGTCGCTCGCCGAGCGTCCCCGCTCGACGACGGCCTTGATCGCCGCCGCGGGCACCAGGTAGCTGTGAGCCCCCGTCGCCCGCTCGACCACGAGACCGGCGGCCCGGGCAAGACCCACGAGGTCGCCACGAGAGAAGCGGCGCGCCCCGTGGGTGACCCGATCGTGCGCCCGCCGGAGGCGGCGGACGCCCGGTTCCCACAGACAGACGAGGCCGCCGGGCATCGTCACCCGGGTGAGTTCGGCCACCGCAGCGACCGGATCGGTGATCGCCGCGTGGTAGAGCACGGTGACACAGAGCACCGCATCGAACGAGCCGTCGGCGAAGGGCAGCCGGGCCAGATCCGCGGCTGCGGCGCCGACGAGGTCCGGGTGACGCTGGCGGTAGGTGGCCAGTGCCCCGGGAATCATGTCGGCGGCGACGAGCGCGCCCGACCCGGCCATCCACGATCCGGTCGCCCCGGTGCCTCCGCCGGCATCGAGAAACCTGCCGCCCGGCGCCAAGCGCGGCCCGAGCTCCTGCACCAGCAGGGCGCGGGTCGCGCGATACCACCAATGGGTGTGCTCGGTCTCGGCCATCAGGCCGTACTCGTCGTCCTCCACCGCCGTTCAGGCTCCCGGCGGGCCGATGTCGAACCAGACGTAACGACCGTCGGCGCTCTGGGCGACGGGCGGGAAGCCCGTCGACCAGAACCGGTCGATCATCGCCACGCCGAGATCGTCGTAGCCCCACCGATCGATGACGACGGCGCGGAACCCCTGGCCATGGAGGTAGTCCACGATCCGCTCGCCGGTCCACGTCGGGAGGTCGGCCGGCCGCTCGGGGAAGCGCCCGAGCACGGCCCCGAAGCTCCAGCGCAGCGCCGGGGCATGGAGATAGCCGCGGGCGCCGTCGTACAAACCGATCCGCCCGACCGATCCGCCCTCGGGAAACGGTGATTCGGGGAACTGGTAGACGGCCGCGCCGGCCGGCAGCGCCCCCTCGATCGACCGGAAGAAGTCCTGGTCGCTGTCCCAGGAGGCGACGCCGGAGCCGGCACGGGCACCGTCGCTCGGTGCCGTCTGGTCGAACCAGCCGACGCCGAGCATCACGATCACGAACACGATCACGGCCGCCCGCGCCCGACCCGGCCCATGCCGGAAACGCACCCGTTCGAGCACCAGGGTCAGCCCCAGCGCCACGCCGATCACGCCGAGGTAGGCGATGACGATCGACATCCGGTTCCAACCCCGGATCATCGTCAACCCTCCGAGGGCGAGCAGGTACGACACCCCGCCGATCGTCGCCGTCAGCATCGCCACGATCCCGAGCAGACCGGCGTTGCCGATCGTGCTTCGCCGGCCCCGGGGCGACGACCCGCCCGCCGCGCTCGGCCAGCGCGGCGAGCACGGTGACGATGAAGCCGATGCCGATGACCACGCCGAGGTAGGAACCCTGCTCCGAGTAGATCGGACCGGCGAAGGCGCGATAGCCGAGGCGACCGAGGCGACCGACCCGATGGTCGATCCGTGGCATGAACAACTGCTGGATCCGCAGGCCGTACAGCTCGGTCTCCTGCGCGAGTCGGCTGAAGACCCGTGGGTTCGATCCGTGACGCAACCAGTAGACGATCGTCGGCACGGTGTTGACGAGCATCGTGGCCAGCGTGATCGATGCGGCGATCAGCCCCGACCAGAGGTGGCGGAGGTGACGACGCGCCAGGGTCGTGACCAGGCCGGCAACGACGGCGAGGTAGCCGAGGAAGACCGCGTAGTACGAGCCGGTCGAGCCGAGGCCGACGCAACCGGCGAACACCCACCATGCCTGTCGGTCGAGCCGCCACCCTGGCCACCAGCGTTGGCGGAGACCCACGAACGGCGGGTCGTCCCCCATGATCGTCAGTGCGAACAGCACGCCGATCGGTACGAGGGCATACGACGAGAGGAGGAGGTGCGAGGTGCGCCGGAGCAGGTGGTACGGCGCGAAGGCGAACAGCATCGACGCCGCCGCGGCGATCGGCATCCGCGCGCCGAGGCGGCGCAGCACGTAGTGCGAGGTCGCCGCGGCCGTGGCGAAGCCGGCGAGGTAGAACAGGTTCATCGCCAGCGCCGGCTCGCAGACCAGGGTGAACAGGCGCAGGACGGCGAGATTGAGGTTGTCGACCCCCTGCGGCAGGTCGTACAGCTGCTGGCCGAACGGGAACCCCATGTGGGAGTTCGTCAGGTAGCCCCCGCCCTGCTGCAGCTCCCTGACGACCATCAGATAGAACGTGGCGTCCCCGTCGTAGTCCAACGGGACGGTCAGACTGGCCCGCCACAGCTGCAGCACCGGGACGGTGGCCACGGCAGCGGCCAAGGCGACGACCAGGGACTCGCGACCGATTCGGGGCGCTTCGCCGGTCGCAGACACCGTGGCGATCGTAGTGGACGGCCCCGACCGCTCGGCCCATCCCCCTCCCCGGGTCGGCGCCGGGGCGTGATCATCCCAGTAGCCTGTGGCCCGCTGATGTCCACCCACCTGTTCCACGGGCTCGAAGAGCTCTCCGGCCGCACCTGCGTCGTCACCGGAGGGCTCGGCTTCATCGGCTCCAACCTGGCCATCGCCCTCGCCGGGGCCGGCGCGACGGTGCGGGTGATCGATGCGCTGATCCCGCAGCACGGAGGGAACCCGCGCAACCTCGACCGGGAGGACGGCACCCGCTGGCCGGTCGATGTGCTGGTCGCCGACCTCGGCGATGCCGCGGTCGCCGGCGTGCTCGACGGCGCCGACTTCGTGTTCAACCTGGCCGGCCAGGTGAGCCACCACGCGAGCATGACCGACCCGCTGCGCGACCTCGACCTGAACCTCCGCAGCCATGTCGCCCTGCTCGAGATGGTCCGCCGGGTGTGCCCCGGCGCCCGCCTCGTGATCACCTCGACCCGCCAGGTCTACGGACGCCCCGAGTACCTGCCGGTCGACGAGCTCCACCCCACCAATCCCGTCGATGTCAACGGCATCGACAAGCTCGCCTGCGAGCAGTTCCACCTGCTGTACGGCCGGGTCCACGGGTTGCTCCCCACGGTTCTGCGGTTGACCAACATCTTCGGTCCGCGCCAGGACCTGCTCAAGGACGACCTCGGTGTGCTGCCGGTGTTCGTCCGCCGATCGCTGCGCGGCGAGCGGATCGACCTGTTCGGGTCCGGTGAGCAGCGACGCGACTGTCTCTTCGTCGACGATGCCGTGCGGGCCATCGCCCTGGCCGCGCTCGTTCCCGATGCGGTCGGTGAGGTGATCAACGTCGGCAACACGACGAGCTGGAGCCTGCGCGAGATCGCCTCGACAATGATCGAGGCCGCCGCCAGCGCGGGTGGGATGCGCTTCGTCGAGTTCCCCGCCGATCTCGCCCGGATCGACATCGGGGACTTCGGCTGCGACATCTCGAAGGCCGCCGCCCTCCTCGGGTGGAAACCCGAGACCACGCTGGAGGAAGCGGTCCGCCAGACCATCACGTTCTACCGTCAGCACCCGTGGTATCTGTCCCCGTCATCGATCTGAGCCGCCGGACCCGCCGTCATGCCGCGGCCTTCGGCGCCGTGGTCGAGCGCGTCACCGCGTCCGGCCACGTGCTCCTCGGGCCGGAGCTGGAGGCGCTGGAGGCCGAGCTCGCCACCTGGTCGGGCCATCGCCGCGTGCTCGGCGTGGCATCGGGGGCAACCGCGATCCAGCTGGCACTGGCCGCCCTGGACGTCGGACGCGGCGACGAGGTGCTCGTGCCGGCGTTCACCGCGGTCCCGACCGCGGCTGCGGTCTGCGCGCTCGGTGCCACCCCGGTGTTCGTCGACGTCGACCCGGCAACGGCCTCCGTCGGTGCCGGCGCGTGGGAGGCGGCGCGGACCGAGCGGACGAAGGCGATCGTCGTCGTCCACCTCTACGGCCGACCGGCGGAAGTGCCGGTCACCGACCTCCCCGTGATCGAGGACGCCGCCCAGGCACACGGGGCACTCGATCCGCTCGAACGGACCAGCCGGGCTGTCGCCTACTCGTTCTACCCGACCAAGAACCTCGGCGGGATCGGCGACGGTGGGGCGGTGGCCACCGACGACGAGGACATCGCCGAACGCGTCCGGCGCCTGCGCGTGCACGGCATGACCGAACAGTACGTGCACGTCGAGCGATCGCAGAACTTCCGCATGTCCGAGCTCGAGGCGGGTTGGCTGCGCATCGGCCTCCCCCATCTGGCCGCCGACAACGCCCGGCGGCGGGCGATCTCCTCGACGTTGCGCGCCGCGTCGCCGGCGCTCAGGTGGCATGCCGACCACCCCCGCCATGTGCACCACCTGTGCGTGATCCGGGCCGCCGACCGGGCCGCGACACGCGGCCTGCTCGGTCGGCAGGGCATCGACACGGCGATCCACTACCCCCTGGCGCTCACCCAGCAGCCTGCATACCGCGACCTCACCCGTGCCGCCTGCCCCGAGGCCGAGGCTTGGGCCGCCGAGTGCGTCTCGCTGCCGTGCTTCCCCGAGATGACCGACGACGAGGTCACCGGTGTGGCAAAGGCGCTGGCCCGGCTGTGAGCGCTGGGAAGATGGGACCGATGGGAAACCGCGCCGAACGCAACCCCCTCGTCACCAGCGTGTCGGCGATGTTCCCGTGCTACAACGACGCTCCGTCGATCGCCAAGATGGTCGGCGATGTCGACAAGGCGCTGCAGGCTCTGGTCGATGATTACGAGATCATCGTCGTCAACGACGGCTCCCGCGACGATTCGGCCTCGGTGCTCGACGACCTCGCCGCGGAGTTCTCCGCGCTGCGCGTGATCCACCACGAGCAGAACCGGGGGTACGGCGGCGCGCTCATCTCGGGGTTCTCGGCGGCGACCAAGGAGTGGATCTTCTACACCGACGGCGACGCCCAGTACGACGCCTCCGAGGTCGCCGATCTCGTCGCCGCCGTTCGGCCGGGCACCGACATCGCCCAGGGGTGGAAGATCGGGCGCGGCGACTCCTGGTACCGCAAGGTCATCGGGCGGACGTATCACCACGTGGTGAAGCGGCTCTTCAGCCTCAAGGTCCGCGACACCGACTGCGACTTCCGCCTGTTCCGCCGGCAGCTCGTCGTCGACCAACCGCTCACCTCGACGAGCGGGGTCATCTGCGTGGAGATGATGCGTCGGTTCGAGCAGGCCGGGGCGTGGTACGTCGAGGTTCCCGTCCACCACTACTTCCGGCCATCCGGGAAGTCGCAGTTCTTCCGCCTCCCCGCCATTGCCAGGTCGGCTCGACAACTGTTGGCGCTGTGGTGGCGCCTCGTGGTGCGCAACTCCTGACCCGGCGCTCCGGCGGGGACGGGATCGTTCAGCAGGCCGTGCCGAGCGACGGCAGGCCGTAAGCCAGGCAGAGCAGTTGGTGGAGCATGCGCCCGGTCGCACCCCAGATCGTCTCGTCGTCGAGTTCGAAGAAGTGGATCAGCCAGTCATCGGGCGCAGCCCCCCACCGTTCCTCGCGGTGTGTGCCGGGCCGGGTGAGCTCGACGACGGGCACGAACAGCACGCGATCGACCTCGGCCGGGCTCGGGCTCACCTCGGGGCGGCCATCGAGACGCCCGACGACGGGCACGATGTAGCTGCGGCTGACCAACGTGTTGAGATGGTCGAGCTCCCCGCACACCGTCACCAGATCGGGATCAAGACCGACCTCCTCGTGTGCCTCGCGAAGCGCCGCCGAGCGCGGCGACTCGCCCGGGTCCATCCGGCCGCCCGGGAAGCTGACCTCGCCACCGTGGTGGGAGAGGTGCCGGGAACGGCGGGTGAGCAGCAACTCGGCCCCCTCGGGGCCGTCGAACATGGCGACGAGCACGGCCGAGGGCCGCGAATCGTCGAAGGCGGGGGTCAAACCCCGGCCGGGATCGTGGGGCGGCACGGAGGCCAGGACCTCGTCGACGGAGAGCCGTCTCGCCACGCCGCCGCGGGGCTGCCACGGCGACGGTCGACCAGGCGACCAGGTGGCCGGGCGGGGGATGTGCTGGTCGCCTCCCACCCGGCGAGCTGGCGCTCGCCCGACCGACCCGCCACTCGCTGCGCTCATGTCGGCCTCACCCCGCGGGCTCAGTTACCCGAGGGCACCCAGCCGCTGTCGCGCAGCTGCCTGAGCAGATCGGGCATGCCGGCGGTCTTCAGGTTGGCGAGCACCCGGCCGGGGGGCTCGTCGCCGCGCTCCCACTCCTCCCAGAAGCCGAGCAGCTTGGCGACATCGGGGGCGGGCGTCTCGAACGGCATGCTCCCAGGATAGGGGGTGCGACGGATCATGCGCCCTTGCGGCGCCGGTACAGCCGCACCCCGCCGGCCGCCGCACGGCCGGCCATCCGACCGATCTCGTCGGAGCGCCCCTGGGAAGCGGCAGGAGCCGGGCGACGGACACGCTCGGCGTAGTTGGTCCGCCAGGCGACGAAGGCCATCACGGCCCCGACGCCGACCAGCGTCAGCTGCGTTGCGCTCTCGAGGCTGCTGTTGAACGCCACGGCGCTGACCAGCATCGCCCCGGCGATGGCGAAGTCGGCGAGGCGATGCAGTGGTCGAGGGATCACCCGGAACGCCGAGAGCGGCCCGGCCACGGCCGACGCGTTGATCATCACCAGCAGGCCGAACACCGACGGGATCAGCGGTCGGGTCGACTGCACGCCCTGTGAGATCAGGGCGATACCCAGGATGTACTCGACCAGCTGATGCATCCAGAACGGGCGTTTCACGTCCAGGAGTCTGCCGGACCGATGGCGAAGTAGGGGCGTCCAACCGGATCGAGCAGCACCAGGGTGGCGATCAGGTCGTCGATCGCCAGCGACACGCAGCCGCTCGTGGGCTTCACCGGGCCGGCGTCGGCGACTGCGTCGACGTAGTTGTGCCGGTGGAGGAAGATCGCCGCTGCGTACGGCGTCTCGCCCGGCGCATCCCCCGACACGTCGGGCTCGGTGTTCGCCCCGATGAGCGCCGCATGGACGTAGACGTCGCCGATGCGGGAGAGATCCTCGTCATCGGGGCCCGGGCAGCCCCGGCGGTCGACCAGATGACCGTACGCCGGGTCGTACGGGGTCGCACCCCAGCAGTCCTGCGGCCGGACCCGACGGTAAGCGCCGCGGACCCCGGGGTCGTCGCCGTTGCCGAAGAACTGGAAGGTCTGGCCGTCCCAGGCCGTGGCGCTGCCCAGCGGGAAGAACCCGGCCGGAGTCGTCCCGTCACCCGAGCGCCGCTGGGCGAGCGGCCGCATCCCGTTCCGGCCGACCACGGCCGGTTGGTCGCCCCGCTCGCACGACCAGGAGCCGTCGGCCTCCCGGTGGACGACATCGACCGCCCCGGTGGTGGCCGCCCAGGCCGCCGTCCGTACGACGACCAACTGGCCCGCCTCCGGGTGGGCGGCGCCGATGACGCCGGCGAGGACGAGATCGCAGTCGTCATCGACCCCGCGGCGCGAGGCCCGAACCGCCGTCGTCGTCGCCTGGGCGGCGCTGTCGAGCGAATCGGCGACGGGTGGTGCGCCGGGGAGCAGGTCGGGAACCGGTCGATCGATGGCCGAACCGGTCGGCGACGCCGGCGGCCCGGCATCCGATGCCACCGGAGATCCGCAGCCGACGAGCACCAGCGCGCACCACAGCGCCGCCAGGCCGGGGACTCGGGGCGAGGACACCCCGCTCACGCTACCCGGGAGCCCCAACCGCAACTGCCGGGCGGCGGCGCCTGATCGGCTGCGCCGGGCGAGCTGTCGGACGCGAAAGGCCCGGACCTCGCGGTCCGGGCCTTTCGAATTGCTGGTCGACACGGTTCTTCGTCGACACGGTTCCTGGTCGTCAGATGGAGCCGAGGCTCACATCATCCCGCCCATGCCACCCATGCCACCCATGCCGCCCATGCCACCGCCCGGCGCGCCGCCGGCCGGGGCCTTCTCGGGCTTGTCGGCGACGAGGCACTCGGTGGTGATCACCAGCGCGGCAATCGACGCGGCGTTCTGCAACGCCGCCCGGGTCACCTTGGCCGGATCGATGATCCCGGCCTTGACCAGGTCCTCCATCTGACCGGTGGCGGCGTTGAAGCCCATGTTCTTCTTGGCCTTCTCGACGTCCTGCACGATGATGCCGCCCTCGAGACCGGCATTGTCGGCGATCGCCCGGCACGGGGCCTCGAGGGCCTCCCACACCGTGCGAGCGCCCGTGGCCTCGTCACCCTCGAGGGTGGCGATGAACTCGGTGAGCGACGCACGGGCCCGGAGCAGGGCGGTGCCGCCACCGGCGACGACGCCTTCCTCGATGGCCGCCCTGGTCGCCGAGATGGCGTCCTCGATGCGGTGCTTCTTCTCCTTGAGCTCGACCTCGGTGGCCGCGCCGACCTTGATCACCGCAACACCGCCGGCCAGCTTGGCGAGACGCTCCTGCAGCTTCTCGCGGTCCCAGTCGGAATCGGTGTTCTCGATCTCGGCCTTGATCTGGGCGATTCGGCCCTGGACATCGCTGTGGGTGCCGGCGCCGTCGACGATCGTCGTGTTGTCCTTGGTGATGATCACACGCTTGGCCCGCCCGAGCAGGTCGAGGGTGACGTTCTCGAGCTTGAGTCCGACCTCCTCGGCGATGACCTGGGCGCCGGTGAGCACCGCCATGTCCTGGAGCATCGCCTTGCGGCGATCACCGAACCCGGGGGCCTTGACGGCCGTCGAGTTGAACGTGCCACGAATCTTGTTGACCACGAGCGTGGCGAGGGCCTCGCCCTCGACGTCCTCGGCGATGATCAGCAGGGGGCGACCCGTCTTCATGACCGCCTCGAGTGCCGGCAGCATGGTCTGCACCGAGGAGATCTTCGACTGGTTCAACAGGATGTACGGATCCTCGATGATCGCCTCCTGGCGCTCGGGATCGGTCACGAAGTACGGCGACAGGTAGCCCTTGTCGAACTGCATCCCCTCGGTGAACTCGAGCTCGGTGCCGAACGTGTTCGACTCCTCGACGGTGACGACACCGTCCTTGCCGACCTTGTCGATCGCCTCGGCGATGACCGCGCCGACCGACGGATCGGCGGCCGAGATGGTGGCCACCGCAGCGATGTCGGACTTCTCGTCGACGTCCTTGGCCTGCTTGGCGATGTGGGCGACGACGACGGCGACAGCCTTCTCCATGCCCTTCTTGAGGCCCATCGGGTTGGCACCGGCGGCGACGTTGCGCATGCCGTGGGCGACCATCGACTGGGCGAGCACCGTGGCAGTCGTCGTACCGTCACCGGCGACGTCGTTGGTCTTGGTGGCGACCTCCTTGACCAGCTGGGCGCCCATGTTCTCGAAGGGGTCGTCGAGTTCGACTTCCTTCGCGATGGACACACCGTCGTTGGTGATCGTCGGGGCACCGAACTTCTTGTCGAGCACGACGTTGCGACCCTTCGGGCCGAGGGTGACCTTGACCGTGTTGGCCAGCTTGTTCACCCCGGACTCGAGGGCGCGACGCGCATCCTCGTCGAATTTGAGCATCTTCACCATGTGGGTTCAGTGACTCACTTCTCGACGACGGCGAGGACGTCACGGCTCGACAGGATCAAGAGATCCTTGCCGTCGATCGTGATCTCGGTTCCGCCGTACTTCGAGTAGACGACGGTGTCGCCGACGTTGATGTCGAGGGTGATCAGCTCGCCGGTCGTATCCGACCGCTTGCCCGGTCCCACGGCGAGGACGGTGCCCTGCTGGGGCTTCTCCTTCGCCGTGTCGGGGATCACGAGACCTGAAGCGGTGGTTGTCTCCGCTTCGTTGGCCTGTACGACGATTCGGTCTTCAAGGGGCTTGAGAGCCATGTGCGGGGGCCTCCATTTGCTTGGCGTTAGCACTCGGACGATGAGACTGCTAAGGGTAGGCCACCGGACCCCCCGTTAGCAACCGCAACCCGAGAGTGCTAATCAGACGGGCCGCGGCCGGCGATGCGAGCACCGCCGAACGGCACGACTTCAGCAGCCGATGAACAGCACCGTCGTCCCGTAGGTACCGTTGGGCCCGGTGTAGTAGCCGATCGCCGCATGCGTGTAGCGCGGGAAGACCATGTTCTGGTAGTGCGGCGGTGAGTCGATCCACAGCTGGAACAGATCGTCGTCACCCGAGGAGTAGGCGATGTTCTCACCGCTCCCGCAGCCACCGACGGCGGCATCGCGCGACGTCGACGGCGAGTGGCTGAAGGTGTCGGTGTCGCTCAGGTGCCGCGACCAGTCGCAGGCGAACTTCAGCGCTGCCGCATCCGGGGCGACGGCACCAACGCCCGCTGCGGCGCGCAGGACGTTGATCCGCCCGATGTCGCCGGCGATGCAGCCGGAAGGCGCCGGGTTGACCGGGGGCGGCGGCAACGGGGCGGGCACCGGCGAGCCGGTGAAGTAACCCGTCACATCGACCATCAGGTTCTCGCCGCCCGCGCTGTAGAGGGCCACGCCACGGACCGATTCGGTCGTCACGGCGAGGTTGGCCACGGTGTAGCCGGCCGCCGGGGCGTTGACGTTGGAGGTGTTCGGGCGGGGTGTGCCCGCCGGGTGGGCGGTGACGAACCCGGCGCCGACCGCTCCGGTCGAGGTCAGGTTGTAGACCAGCGCTGCGCCCTGGCGGGGAGCGGCGAACTCGATCTCGGAGTCGGCGCCGACGGCCCTGCCGGTGCTCCGCGTGTCGAGCGCCCGGATCGGTGTGATCGGCACGAACAGCCCCTCGCCCGATGTGCCCGAGGAGGGCCCGGTGAAGAAGCCGGCGACGTCGACGATCAGGTGGCCGCCGACGGAGGCGAAGACGTCGAAGCCGGCGGTCGACACCGGCACGATGGTCAGGGCGGCGCGTGTCTGACCGGGTACCTCGGTGTTGAGCACCGAGGCGTCGGGCCGGGTCCCCCCCGCCGGCCACGCCGTCCAGTACCCCTCACCGGCGGCCGCGGTGACGGTGAGGTTGGCGACGATCGCCGTGGCGTCGGCGGGCACGAACGATGGGCGACCGACCCGGACGACGCTGTTGGCCCCGAGTGGGCTGCGTCCACGGCTGTCGAACACCCGCGACGCCCCCGAGGGCAGCCCGACGAAGCGCCCGGCGGCGGCCGAGGCCCCGGTCGGGACGAAGGCGCCGGCCACGTCGACGAGCAGTTGGGCACCGACCGAGACGTAGATGTCGACGGTCCCGGCGCCGAGAGGGATCAGCGTCGTGTTGGCGACCGTCTGGCCCCATCCGTTGAGGTTGAGGGTCGACGTGTTCGGGCGCGCAGTTCCCGAGGGGTAGACGGTGACGTAGCCCTGGCCACGCGATTGGGTGGCCGTCACGGTCAACACGGCGGCCGTGGTGTCGGCCGGCACCCCGCCCCGACCGGCGACCGAGACCCTGATCGTCGAGCCGTCGAGCCGCGAGAATCCGCCGCGTGCCGGCACGCGGGTGTCGGCCAGGCGGACCGGCCCGACGGCGAGGTAGCGCGAGGCGGCGCCGTCGGCCGTGGCTCGCGGAACGGCGACGGTGAAGGCCGCTCCGACAACGGCGGCGAGGACGCCGAACCGAACGAGCGACATCCGCCGCGTCGCCATCTTCATCACCGGTCAACCACACGGAGCGGCGGAGGCCGCCGAAATGCGAACATCTGACAATCGTAACCTGTTCGTCACGCTTTTGCCGAATGGTTGAGGAGGTTCGGCCCAATTGCACGTTCTGGGCTGCGAAGAACGCTTCGAGTAGGTAGATGTGGTCCTTCGGTACTCGATGTTGACATGCATCTGTCACATACACCGCCGCACCGGTCGGGGTCGGTGTTAGGCGGCAACGCCGCCTAACACACTGCAAGCGCTGTGCTGACCCACCTGTGCAAGTTGTCGATCGCGCCTGATCGGACCTGCGCGCAGGCCACGATGAGCATGGGGCGCCAACGACGGGTCGAACGACCCATGCCGTTTCGGTGCCATCGGGTCGGTCGGCCCATTCCGTTCCGCGCTCGTTCTCGGCATGATGAGGTCACGGTCTTGGGCGGCGGAACCCAAGACCAAAGTCGCAGAGATTCCGGTGACGGAATCGAGTCAACAGGTTGTGGTGGGAACCATGAGTTCGGCGCCCAGGCGCCGGACGACCGAGCGAAGCAACGTCATCGGGAGACCGATGACGTTGCTGACGCTCCCTCTGACCCCGTCGACGAACACTCCCCCGACCCCCTGGATGGCGTAGGCCCCGGCCTTGTCGAACGGCTCCCCGGTCGCCACGTACCAGGCGATCTCCACCTCGCCGATCTCGCACATCTCGACGATCGTGGTCGACGACTCGACGATCGTCGCGCCGCGGTAGGCGACGGCGATTCCGGTGTGCACCTCGTGGGAGCGGCCCGAGAGCGCCCGGAGCATCGTCGAGGCCTCGTCGGCGTCGGCCGGCTTGCCGAGGATCCGCATCCCCAGCGCGACGGTGGTGTCGGCGGCGACCACGACGGCATCCGGGTGCCGGGCCGCCACGACGTCGGCCTTGCCCCTGGCGAGCCGACGGACCATCGCCAGGGGCGACTCGCCCGAGACCGGCGTCTCGTCGATCTCGGCCGGATCGACCAGGTGGGCGACACCGAGCTGGTCGAGCAGCTCTCGCCGCCGGGGCGACGCCGAGGCGAGCACGACACGGGCCGCCCCGGGGGCGGGCGAGCCGGTGCCGGACACCTCAGCCCCCCGAGGCGGCCGCCGCCTCGTCGTCATCGGGTGGGGTGAGGTCGTCGCGGTCCTCGAGATAGCCGTGCGGCAAGGCGACGCGGATCGGACCGTTGTGGTGGCCGCGCACGATCCGTGCCCCACCGGGCGGCAGCTCGATGGTCGGGTCGAGCCCAGCGAGGAGATCGTCCAACTCGGCGAGGCTCTCGACCATGCTGAACCGGCGACGGGCGTCGGGCCCGACCGGGTAGCCGGTGAGGTACCAGCTGGCGTGCTTGCGGAACTGGCGGATGCCGAGGTATGGCTCGAAGTGCTCGCACAGGCCGCGGGCGTGCTCGGCCATGATCGGCATGACCTCGGCCATCCGGGGCGCCGCGGGGATCTCCTTGCCGGCGAACGCCGCGATCAGATCGCCGAACAACCAGGGCCGACCGAGGCAGCCGCGGCCGATGACCACCCCGTCGCAGCCGGTCTCGGCGATCATCGCCAGCGCATCGGACGCCTCCCAGATGTCGCCGTTGCCCAGCACCGGGATCTCCGGCACCGCGGACTTGAGCGCGCCGATCGCCGCCCAGCGGGCCTCACCCGAGTAGTGCTGCTCGACGGTGCGGGCGTGCAGGGCAATGGCGGCGATCCCTTCCTCGGCTGCGGCTCGTCCGGTGTCGAGGAAGGTGATCAGGTCGTCGTCGATGCCGATGCGGAACTTGCAGGTGACCGGCACGCCGTACGGAGCCGCCCCGGAGACCGCGGCACGCAGGATCGCCCGCATCAGCCGGCGCTTGACCGGGATCGCCGCTCCACCACCCCGCCGAGTGACCTTGGCCGCCGGGCACCCGAAGTTCAGATCGATGTGGTCGACGCGATCGGCATCGCACAGCTGCCGGATCGCCTCGCCGATGTTCGCCGGATCGCTGCCGTAGATCTGCAGGCTGCGTGGCGTTTCGTCATCGGCGAACGTGACCATCTTCTCGGTCTTGGCGTTCTGGTGGAGCAGCGCCACCGACATGACCATCTCGTTGACGTACAGCAGGCCGGGCCCGAACCGCCGGCACAACGCCCGGAACGGCGCGTTGGTCACCCCCGCCATCGGGGCGAGCACGACCGGCGCGGCCAGCTCCAACGGTCCGATGCGCAGCGGGGTCATAGGCTTTCGACGCTACCGCCCGGTACGCAGCCTCTCCGGTCGGGAATCTCCGGGAACCGCGCTCGCCACGGGTGTCCGAACGACTGAACTCCGACAGACGGGACGCTTCTTCGTCGTCTTCCACTCGCAGGACGGAACTCTGGCCGCGTTCTGCGACGGTGAGCGTCACGGGACGCGACCGAAGTCGCCTCGCAGAACCGTCAGGTGGCGGGGAGCCGGCCCGAGCGCAGGGTGAGACCACACCGCCGACCAGCGCGCCCCCTCACGTCGGCATCGGGATCCCGCCGTTCGACGTCACGATCGACGACGGTTCGGTGAGCGTGACCCGCAGCGGCGGGCTGGTCTCGCTGTTCACGAAGGCCAGACGCCAACCGGCGAACCTGGCGGTCAGCACGTCGGCGAAGCGGTCGTAGAGGTTGCGCAGGTCGTCGTCACCGACGCGGTGGCCGTACGGCGGGTTGGTCACCAGCCACCCCGGGCGGGTCCCGGGAGGCTCGAGCGCCGACACCGACCGACAGGCGAACGACGTCAGGCCCTCGACCCCGGCCCGCGCCGCGTTCGCCGTGGCCGCGGCGACGGCGCCCTCATCGTGGTCCGAGCCGACGATCGTCACCGACCGGTCGAGCACGTCGGCGTCGGCCGCGGCGAGCAGGCGATCCCAGCGGGCCTGGTCGAACGTCGGCCAGTCCATGAACGCGAACCGGCGGTGCCGGCCGGGGGGCGACCGGCGGGCGATCAGTGCCGCCTCGATGGCGATCGTTCCCGACCCGCAGAACGGGTCGACCAGCGGAGCCTTGCGATCCCATCCCGAGGCGATGATCAACGCCGCGCCGAGCGTCTCGCGCATCGGTGCCCTGCCCACCTCGGTGCGCCAGCCACGCCGGTACAACGGATCCCCCGACGTGTTCAGGCTGACCGTCACGTCGTTGTCGACGATCCGCACGAAGAGCTCGTTGACCGGCTCCTCGGCCGGGGTGTCGGGCCGGTGGGGGACGACCTCGAGCACCCGCTCGGCCACGGCGTCGGTGTGGAACAGCTTCGACCCCGACGACGTGACCGAAACCCGTAGACCGCGGTCGGGCGGGATCCACGCAGCCCAGTCGAGGGCTCGCAGCACCCGTTGCAACGAGTCGAACCGCTCCGCCTCGAAACGGGCGACGCGGACCAGGATGCGGGTGGCCGTGCGGATGTGCAGGTTGAGCCCCCACATCTGGGGCCACGTGGCCGAGCAGGCGATCCCCCCGTGGAGCGCCTTGGGATTGGCGACACCAAGACGGGCGACCTCGGCCAGGGTGAGCGGCTCCAGTCCCGGGGTGCACACCACGAACACCTGCACGCGCTCGGCGGCCGCCGACCTGGAGCCGGGGCGACGGGTACCCGGCCGGCGGGCCGGCCGAGGCGCGCCTGCGGGGCCACCCGGGCGGGGTGCACTCACGAGAAGTTCAACCGCAGACCGGGGTAGGCGCCGGAGTCGAGCGAGGTCGGCCCGTCCGACCCCAACCGGTGCCAACCCGCCGCGGCGATCATCGCCGCGTTGTCGTCCTGCGCCGAGACGGTCGGGTTGGCCCGGACGTAGTTGATCACCGACGTCTTCAGCCCGCTGAACGAGAAGTCGAGACCGTCGTGGAGCATCGCCCGGGGGAAGTTAGTTAGTCAGATTTCTGTAGATTTCTCATTGACATTCTCTCTCTCTCTCTCTCTCTCCAATAATTGAAGACATGAGACGAGCGAGCTCACTGCGTGCAGCGATGGCGACGACTCTGGCGGTCGGACTGCTTCTCGGCCAGACGGAGGCGTCGCTGGCGTCGGCCAGATCCAACAGACCAAGCCCAGGAGTCGCCAGCAGAACCGTCCGGTCGCGTTCAGTGCAGCCACGGCCGGCCGTCGTCTACACGCGGCGGGCTGAGTCGGTTGCCACGGCGTGGTCGTGGCGGATCAACGCTCGGAAGTTGCTGCGCATCGATCCATCGTGGCCGGCGGGAATCCAGGACTCCTGATCTATTGATCTGAAAGTCCTGGTGGGGCGGGGGGTCATCCACCATTTGTGGGTCTGTGTGGTCCATAATTTATGTGTGGTTGTGACTTCGGTTCTTGTGAGTGCTGGAATGGTGAGGGTGAGTTCGGGGCCGCCGTTGCCGTTGGCGGTGACACCGCGGGGTGGGGTCGGGATCGCGGCGGGTGTGGATCTGGTCGAAGGCGCCGACGGTGGGGTCGTGTTCTTGTGGGGAATGGCGGCGTGGTGTTGGGCGCCCGGTGACGAGACGGGGCGGCGGTTGGCCGCGGTGCAGGCGGTGGAGACCCGGGCGGCCCAGCACCAGGAGGTCGCTACGGCGTTTGGGATTGACGAGGTGACGTTGCGGCGTTGGCGGCAGTGCTGGATCGATGGTGGCGTCGAGGCGTTGGTGCCCCGCAAGCGGGGCCCGAAGGGTCCGTCGAAGGTGACGCGGGTGATCGTTGGCGAGGTCGTCCGGTTGCGGGCGGCGGGCTGGTCACGCAACGCGATCGCTGGTGAGCTTGGGATCGGGGCTGGTTCGGTGTCGCGGGTTATGGCCGGCGAGGCGATGCCGGTCCCGGCTGAGCCCTTGGTCGGTGAGCTTGAGCCGTTGGCTCGGCCCGAGGCGCGTACCGCTGAGCGGGAGGCTGCCGCCAGGGGGGAACTGACCGAAGCGGCACCGCGGATCACCCAAGGGGCGGGCTTGCCGTTGGCCGGGGCTCTGGTGATCCTGCCGGCGTTAGCCGCGACCGGTCTGTTGGATGCGGTGGCCTCGGTGTTCCGTCCCGCTCGCGCCGCGTTCTACGGGCTGCGATCGCTGGTGCTCACGGTTGTGTTCGCGGCGCTCGTCGGCGAACCCCGAGCCGAGGGCCTGACCCGTCTCAATCCTGTGGATCTGGGCCGTCTGTTGGGCTTGGACCGGGCCCCGGAGGTTCGCTGCCTGCGGGCCCGGATGACCAAACTGGCCGGCCAGGGCCGCTCCGGGGCGCTGTTGGAAGCGTTGGCCCGACGTCATCTCGCTGCCAACGCCGATGCGACCGCGACGTTGTACGTCGACGGCCACGTCCGGGCCTATCACGGCGCTGCGGATGTCCCCAAAGCCCACGTGGCCCGAATGCGGCTGTCGATGCCCGCCGAGGTCGACACATGGGTCGCCGATGCCCGCGGTGATGGGGTGCTGGTCTGGCATGCCCCGCCTGGAGCGTCGCTGGTCGGGGAACTCCGCCGGGTCGCCACCGAGGTCCGGGCCCTGGTCGGCGCGCAGGCCCACCCGACGATCATCTTCGACCGGGGCGGGTGGAGCCCGAAACTATTCGCCGAACTCGTCGCCGCAGGCTTCGACATCTCGACCTACCGCAAAGGCGACAAACGGCTCGAGCCCCGCACCGCGTTCACCCGGCACATCTTCGTCGATGACCTCGGCGCCACCCACGACTACTGGCTCGGTGACCGGTCGGTGCGCCTCGCCTACGACTCCGGGCGGCGCCGCTTCACAGCCCGCCAAATCACCCGCCTCGACCCAGCCACCGGCCACCAAACCCAGATCATCACGACCCGCACCGATACCAACCCGGCACCGCTGGCCCACGCCATGTTCTCCCGGTGGCGCCAAGAAAACTTCTTCCGTTACATGCGCGCCCACTACGCCCTCGACGGCCTCGACGCCTACGCCACCATCGCCGACGACCCCGCCCGGTTGATTCCCAACCCCGCCAAACGCGACGCCGCCCGGATCGTCGCCGACGCCAAGACCGTCATCGCTCAAGCCGAAGCAACCGAAGGCCGCGCCCGCCTACAAGGGCACCGCACCAACGCCGACAACACCGAGATCGCCGCCGCGTTCGCCGCCGCCCGAACCCACCTCACCGAACTCCAGACCACGGCACGGGCAATCCCCGCCACAGCACCGCTCCACCAATCCCACCCCGACGCCGCCCGACTCGACCCCGAACGTAAACGGATCCACGACGCCATCCGCCTCGCCACCTACAACGCCGAGTCCAGCCTCACCCGCCTCCTCGCCCCCCACTACCCCCGCGCCAACGACGAAGCCCGCAGCCTCCTACGCGAGATCTTCCACACCCCCGCCGACCTCCAAATCATCGGCGACCAACTCCACGTCCGCATCAACCCGCTCTCCGCCCCCCGACGCACCCGAGCCCTCACCGCCCTCTGCACCGACCTCACCGCCACCCAAACCACCTACCCCGGCACCAACCTCACCCTCCTCTACACCGTCACCGAGACCTAAACCATGCAACAACTACCGGATCACATCAGGAGTCCTGGAATCAACGGGAACGCCGAGGGCGGGGCACCGAACACGAGTGTCTTAGCGATCCGATATCCCTTGCTCGGGCTCTCGCAGATTGGGCAGGCGGCGAGTCACGCGAGTTCCGACGACTTCTGCTACAACGGGAACCCGAACCGGAGCTACTCGACCAAACGCTGCATCAACGAGTTCCGGGCCCACCGAGGAAATGACATCGAGTCGTACGATGGTGCCGGCAACTTCGACGTGGGAATCGGGCAGTTGGCGGTAGTCGCCCCGATGAACGGAATCATCGAGTTGGCCGGGTGCGCCCCCAGCGCCGGAAATCAGGTGGTCATTCGGGGCGACGACGGGCGCTATTATCACCTGCTGCACATGCATCCGGGCTCGGTCGTCGTGTCGCCGGGTGCGTCGGTGAAGCAAGGGCAGCTCGTGGGTCGGCTTGGCGGAACGACGTCGAATTGTTCGGTGAACGACAACGTTCACCTTCATTTTGAGATCCGGTCTCCAGGTCCGGACAGTTACGAGGATCCTCTCGACCCATTCCCAAGTCTCCGCAACGCGGTGGCCGCGCCGGGCCTGGTCGCCGACGGCACGGTCGATTGGAAGATCTACGAGTTCTACGTCTTCGTGGTCAACGCCTCGGGCGGTTGGGGTCCCGGGCAGCAGGCCATCGGGTGGAGCGGTGACGGTGGGACGGTGCGTGCGGCGAACGTGTTCAGTGCCTCCCGTCCCAACAACGCCGGTACGGCGTTCGTTCAGTACCTGACGAAGGGTGAGTCGACGTTCGACAGCCAGTTTCGGAACGCGGCGATCGTGCATCGTACCGGGGCGTCCACTGCCCACTGGGTGCAGGGCGCGATCTTCAAGAAATGGCTGGCGCTCGGTGCATGGCAGCACTATCTGGGCTTTCCGACGGCGAACGAAGGATCGATCAGCGGGGGAATCCGCCAGAACTTCAACGGTGGATGCGTGACCGTCAAGAGCGGCGTTGTTGGCACGTAGCGGCATCTGGTACCGGTAGTCCACCGATCTGGTACTTGCGTTCTGGGGAGGTGGTACCGGCTCTCGGTTCGTGCTTGTGAGCCGAGAGCCGGCAGGTGTTGTGGTGTTACTCCCAGTAGTCGTTGCTCGCTCGGGTGTTGTCGTGGCGGAGTCTGCGCATGTCGATCTGGCCGAGGTTGATGGTTCGGGCGTGGTTGGCGAGCCGGTTCACGGTGGAATCGGCGGCGACGCGGTCGGGGAGCTCGCCGACCCAGTGGGCGGGGCCGGTCTGGGAGGCGATGATCGTGGGGAGCCGGTGTTCTCGGTTGGCGAGGATCGCGAACAGGTCGCTGGCGGCGTCTGAGTCGATGCCGACGGTGAGGAAGTCATCGATGATCAGCAGGTCCGTCTCGGAGAGTTCGTTCAACAGTTGTTGGTGTCCGATGCTGTCGCTGCGGGCGATCACGAGTCGTCGGGCGAGGTCGTCCATCCGGGCGTAGGTGACGGCGTGGCCGTTGTGGCAGGCACTGATCCCGAGCGCGCACGCCAGGTACGTTTTGCCGCCTCCGGTGGGTGAGATGATGAGCAGGTTCATGGGGTCTGCCCGCCAGTCGTGCGCGGCGTAGCGTCGCATTCGCACCGGGGTGATGCCGCGCCCGTCGCGGTAGTCGATCTCGCCGATAGAGGCGCCAGGGATCGGCAGTGCGGCCTGGCGGATGAGCTTGTCGACTGTGTGGATGCGGCGCTGTTCCAGGGCGTCGTCGACCGCGGTCAGGAACAACTGCTCGGGGGTGAGCGTGTCGTTGGCCTCATCGGCGATGAGCTCTTCGAACCGGGTCGCGACGTGGGTGACTCGCAGGGCACGGAACTTGTCGTAGTCGATGCTTGTGAACGTCACTGGCCGTCCTCCTCGATGGAGGCGGCGTAGTGCGAGACATCGCGGACGAACACGTCCGGCCCGAGAGTCGCATCACCGTGACGTTTCCTGGTCGACGCGGCCGGCGTCGTCGGCCTTGGTTTCTTGGTGTCGCTGTCGATGCCGGCCATGAGACGTTTGAGTGTCGTGTAGGTCGCTTGCCCGTGCCGGTTCAGGAGTTCCTGGCACGCGGCTTCCAGACGCTCTCGGTTGCGTTTGCCGAGCCCGTTCAAGATGTTCTGACAGTCGAGATAGCCCTGCGCCTCGATCGCGTGACGGTCGAGGATCTGCTCGATCACTTGCACGGTCGCTGGCCCGAAGCTGCGCGCCCGGTCGGTGAACCATCGCTTGGACCACAGCCCGTCGATGTTGCGGTGCTGGGGCGGGACGTGTTCGGGCAGGGTCGAGTACTGGCCCTTGCGGCCGTTGCGCCGCGGGTGCTCGCAGATGATGTCGTGCCCGTCGAACACCGTCACCCGCGTCGAAGTGAGCCGCACCCGCAGCAGCCGTCCCGCCAACCTGTACGGCACCGAGTAGCGCTGCGAGTCGACGGTGACGTGATAGTTCCGACCGGCCTTGAGTTCCTTCCATTGGGCTTGCTCAAACGGGGTGTCGGGCAGCAGCCCCAGCAGGTGCGCCTCTTCGACATCGAACCGTTCCCACCGGGTCGTGCCATCCGCGCGGCGAATGTCCCGGTTGATTTCGTGTACCCGCTCGGCGATCGCCTCGTTCAACTCGGCCAGCGTCGTGAAACAGTCGTCTTCGAGGTAGCCGATGACCCGCTTGTTCACGACGTTCACAGCGTTCTCGACTGCGGCCTTGTCCCGCGGCTTGCGTGCCCGGGCCGGCACGATCGCGGTGCCGTAGTGATCGGCCAGCTGCTGATACCTCGCGTTCACGACCCGCTCCGCATCGCCCTTGTGCCGCTGATGCGTCGAGGTCATCGGGTTGTCCGGCACGACGATCTGGGCCACCCCGCCATAGAACGAGAACGCACGCACGTGCGCGTCCAACCACGCCTCGCTGCGCATGTTCTCGTACGCCCGACAGAACAACGCACCCGAGAACGGCAGCACCGCGACGAACAACACCGCCTTGATGATCTCCCCGGTCACCGCGTCAACGACATCGATGGTGTCGCCGGCCCAGTCCACCAGCATCGCCCGACCCGGCTCATGATGAAGCGTCGCAACCAGGTCGTGGATTCTGACGTAGTTGGCGAACAGAGCACAGAACTGCGAGTACCCGTACTTCTTCCCGCCGCCCTTGCTGTCGGCGTAGCGGCGCCACGCCTGCAGCAACGTGAAGTGCCGGTTCTGTTTCATCGACGCGAGCACCCGCCCGAGGTCGGGCTGGTCGTACTCGTCCGACACCCGCCGACGCCCATCAGGGAACCACCCCGCCAGATCAGCATCGGCCACCTCCCCAGCCGACCTCACCCCGTGCACCCTGATCGCTTGACTCACCCGCGATACGTCGCGCCGCGAACACCCCACGGTCTCGACGATCTCGTTGTAACCGCGACCCGCGAGCACCAGCTCCAGGATTGTCCGATAGTTGGCCATGCCGCCACCTTCCGACTCAGACGTGGCGACACCCAACGTGTCACCATCCGACTCAGACGAGCAGAGCAACCCCACCAGTACCAACTAGCCAGAACACCGGTACCAAATCGGTGGACTACCGGTACCCGAAGGCGCTACGCGCCAGTTGTCGCCTACGCGAGATATGGCACCTCGACATGTCCGTGAATTCAACTCACCTGCCCGAGCAGCACCTACGGTCAACGAACAGGACGGCACCGATGTCGCACATCACCAGAGGGCTCGCAGTGGCGGTCGTACTATCGATCACTGCGCTGAGCTGTGGGACGGCCCCGACGACGGTCGTCGACCAGGGCGGTGTCGACCAGACTCCGACCGCAACGGACCCGGTCGCGACCGTCGAAGCGCCGGTCTCGACGGTCGAAGCGACGGTCGCGACGGCCCCAGTTCCGACCACGTCCGGGCCGCCCCCCGAGACCTCCGTCGACACCGAGTCGCAGGGGATGGTCCGAGCAGCAGATGTGCTTCCGGCCGAAATCCTGGCGATCGCCGACCGCGGCCGCACCGACGGGTTCCGCGGTCCGGCGCTGATCCCGACCCGGGTGCCGCCCTGGTCGATCGAGACGATCGGCTGGGGCGACGAGGTAAGCCTGGGCTTCCACTTCGACGCCGACCCCAATCCGAACACGCCCGGCAACGAACTGGTTCTTGACAACAACGCCGTCAACGATGGCGTCCCGAGCAACGACGATCCGAACGGACGCCCGCTTCAGCTTGGCAACGGCGTGACGCTCCGCGTCTCGGGACCGTTGCATGTCTGTGCGCCGGAGGCGCCCCCGGACGGGGATTCGGCGGCCGAGACGAGTCTTGGCTTCCTGTGGCGCAATCGTCACGTGGGTCTGAACAGGTACCCGAATGTCCCGTGTTCGGAGATCGCCGAGTTCGCCGAGTTCCTGTTGGGTCTCGCCGCGTGCAACGTGTCGGCGGTCGAGGTTCGATGCTTCCGCCCAAACCCCGACGGTGTGCAGGTCGCGCAAGTAGTGGAACTGCTCCGCTGATTACCGAGATCGGTCGACCGCAAGCACAACCTCCCGGGCTCAGAACCGGTCCCGTCGCGTTCAGTGCAGCTACGGCCGGCCGTCGCATCGCAGTCGGCTGAGTCCGTTGCCACGGCGTGGTCGTGGCGGATCAACGCTCGAAAGTTGCTGCGCGTCGATCCATCGTGCCGGAATCTACGGGGAACGCCGAGAGCGGCGCACCGAACACGACAGTGGCGCCGATGGATCACATCGCGAGCAGCAGAGCCAGGATCGAGGCCGGGACGGCCCACACGAGGTCGATGATGTTCTTGGTGGCGACGATGCCATGGCCGTACTTCCCGGCGATGGTCCGAGCCTCAGAGCGCCAGCCGTCACTGACCCACTTTGCCTCGATGTGGTCGACGCGATCGGCGTCGCACAGCCGCCGGATCGCCTCGCCGATGTTCGCCGGATCGCTGCCGTAGATCTGCAGGCTGCGTGGCGTTTCGTCATCGGCGAACGTGACCATCTTCTCGGTCTTGGCGTTCTGGTGGAGCAGCGCCACCGACATGACCATCTCGTTGACGTACAGCAGGCCGGGCCCGAACCGCCGGCACAACGCCCGGAACGGCGCGTTGGTCACCCCCGCCATCGGGGCGAGCACGACCGGCGCGGCCAGCTCCAACGGTCCGATGCGCAGCGGGGTCATAGGCTTTCGACGCTACCGCCCGGTACGCAGCCTCTCCGGTCGGGAATCTCCGGCAGCGGGTAAACCCCGCAGTGGCGATCGTCGTCTCGATGGCATGTTCACTGCTCGACAGGGAGAGCCGATGCGAACCAGACCACCCGATGGCGACGGCGAGGCCTTCGAGGTGTTCTTCCGTGCCGAACATCCGCGGCTCGTGGCGCTCGGCCTCGCCCTCACCGGCGACCGTGAGTCCGCCCGCGACCTGGCCGCCGAGGCCCTCTCCCGGGCGCACCGGTCATGGCCGAATCTGGACAACCCGTCGGCGTGGGTTCGCCGCGTCATCACCAACCTGGCCACCGACCGAGGAAGGCGGCTGGGACGCGAGCGCCGGGCCCTGGCCCGAGTCGCCGCGTCGGTCCCGGCGAGTTCGGCCATGACCGACCCGGTCGGCAACGGCTTCTGGGCCGCTGTCCGGGCGCTTCCCGAACGCCAGCAGGCCGCCGTCGTCCTCCACTACCTCGAGGACCGCTCCGTCGCCGAGGTCGCCTCGATCCTCGGCATCGCCGAAGGCACCGTCAAAGCCACCCTGTTCACAGCCCGCAACAGCCTGGCCACCACCCTGCTGAACACCAAGGAGGTGTGGTGATGGACAACTACGATCTGCTCGCCGAGCGGGCCCGCAACGACCTCATCGTCGAGGCCTATCGTATTGCCGACACCGACTCTGCCTACGACGACGTGGTCAACGGCTTCCGCCCCGTGTCGCTGGCGGGGTCCCGCGAGAACCGGCCCCGCCGGCCGTTCGCGGTCGCGGCTGCCCTGGCCCTCGTGGCCGCCGTCGTCATCGGCGTGAGCGTCGCCCGTCGAGGCCCATCGGACACCATCAAGGTCGTCCCTGCTACCGATGCCCCGACCCCATCGGCCCCACCCGACGCGACCGGCATCGCCACACGGCCGGGCACCGAGTCCACGGTTCCCGAGCCGACCGTCGCCGCCACGTTCGCGGCGACGACCACCGTGGCGGCCATCCCGGTGACCATGCCGGGGATCGAACCGGCGGCGGCGACCCCGGGCGCCCAGGCGTCGGCAGTGGCACCGCTCGATCCGAGTGTCCCGGTCGTGCCAGGCGCCGCCTGGGAAACCCTCGACCTCGGGCCACTGTCGCCCCGCTGGGACCCGGTCGTCGTCGCCACCGACGGCGAGATCATCGTCCTCGGCGGCTACGTCCGTGACCGCGACGCCAACGGGTCCGACTACCTGCGGCGGGTCGGCGACGGCGCGGCCTACGATCCGGTCGCCCGAACCTGGCGCCTGCTGCCGGATCCGAGCGGCGCGTTCGCCAAGACGACGATCGCCCGATGGGTGGCCTGCGGCTGCGACGTGAACTCCCGGATCACCCTCGTGGGCCCCGAGTTCGCCGCCACGTACGACGTCGTCAACGGTGCAACCATCCCGCTCGACCGCCCACCCCCGGGTGGCGATCACTCCCTGTACATCGCCGGGCCCGACATCTTCACCGCCGTGACCGAGATCCCCGGCTCCGTCACGCTGAGCCGGTTGACTGCCGGGGCGACGACCTGGGAGGCGTTGCCTCCGGTCGGGCTGTCGTATGTGCGCACCGTGTTGCACATCGAGGGCAGGACCGTTGTCGTCGGCAGCATCGAGGACAACCTCGCCGGAACGAGGGCGCTGATCCTCGACGAGACGGCCACCACCGGTGAGTTGACTTGGATCGACCTCAACCTGCCCGATCGGCGATGGAACGACTTCTTCGCCTCCACCGACGGGTATCGCCTGCTTGTCTGGGCCGGTTACGGCTTCAACGCCGAGGCGCAGGACCTCGGCGTTGGGGTGTTGCTGGACCCGGCGGAGGGCGTCTGGCGCGACTCGGCGCGCATCGAGGAGCGCTGGTGGGAGTGTTCGGCGGACGGCGTCCCCGTTCCCGGGGGGATCGTGATCGACGACTGTGGCGCTCTCGTCCACTACCGCAGTGCCGAGAACGCCACCGTCACCCATCCCGAGCTCGAACTATGGGGACTTCGAGGCGGGCTCCCGATGGTCGTGATCGGCGACCATCTGTACCGCTGGGGCGAGCCGTCGCCGTACGCCGAAGGACCCGATGCCCCCGAGGCGATGCGATTCGCGGCGTTGCCGCTGGTACCCGCCTGACCCGCTAGAAACGCCCAGCCCGCGGCGAACCGAATAGCGGGCGCGATGCGTCCTGAAGCCGACCGCGCCGGTGGATCACACCGCGAGCAGCAGGGCCAGGATCGGGGCCGGGACGGCCCACACGGGGCCGGTGAGGTCGATGATGTTCTTGGTGGCGACGATGCCATGGCCGTACTTCCCGGCGATGGTCCGAGCCTCAGAGCGCCAGCCGTTACTGACCCACTTTGCCTCGATCGGACACGTCGTCGAACGCTGATCGCCGACGGCGATCGGCATGGCGGCGAAGTCGACCTCGTTTCCTGAACCGGTCCGCCGGTAGCCAACGGCTCGCTGTTCGACCAGACGCGACGGGTGAAGCGCATCGACCGATCGAGCCAGGGCGACAGCCAATGCCGCCTCGGTCGATGCCGTGAAATTCGGTGGTGGAACCGAGGCGTCGAGCAGGCTCGGGAGGCGCGCGATCACTGGATCTGCGAGATACAGCTTCGACCTCGACCCGGCCAATCGCAGACCCTCATCGCCCACCTGGTGGCACCACATCGCCGCGAAGGTCGCCACGAGACGATCCAGGCGGACGCGCAGCCGATCACGGGTCGTGTGCAGCTGGTCCGCCGTGTTCTTGACGTCGATCGGACTCGTCGCCCGCCCATGAAACACCCGGATCAGGTCGCTCGATGACTCTGCCGACTCCCCGGGTGTCACATCGGTGCTCAGCCAGGCGCTGAGATCCTGGGCGAACACCTCCCCCACGTCGCCCGTGCGGGCATTGTCCCCGACCGCCCGCGGAAACCCACCCGTCTCCAGAAAGCGCTGCCACAAGAGGTCGAACTCGTCGACGAGGACTCCGACTCGTTCGATGGTCGCCGCGACCTGGGGGCTCTGCAACAGATTCGGGGTCACCGGGTCGAGCTTGGGAATCCCGGGCTCCGTCGTCGCAACGACCTCGGCAAAGCTCAGAGGTAGCAACGTCCGGAACGGTTGGGCGACCCGTGTTCTGCCGACGCCGAGCGCCCGGACCGCGTCCTGGAGTCCGGTCGCCGACGAGCCGGTGAGAACGACGCCATCGTTGCTCAATGCAGTGTTGTCACGGAGTTCCTTGACGAGGTGTTCCCAACCCTCGACGGATGTGACCTCATCGATCAGCCACAGCCGGGGAAGGTCGCCGACTGCGGCGGTGAGGTGCCGGCCGAGCGTGAACGCCCGACGGAGGTCCTTACTGGAGAAGCCGTCGACGGCCAGGTAGATCAATCCCCGTGGGTCGTTCCGTCCGCAGAATCGAAGCGCGGCGCGCTTCGAGCGCGACGCTCTTGCCCACACGACGAGGACCACGCAGCACCCATAGTCCGCCATTCGCATCGACGTCGTCCAAGATCGTGGTGCTGTAGTCGATCCCGGTGGATCTGGCATCGACCAACGTGGGGTCGGCTCGCGCCCATTCCGTAGGGTCGGAGCCGGCGGCAACCGCCCGCCACCAGGGGTTGCGCTCCCGCAGGACGTTTCGTAACTCGTCGTCACGCATGCTGGCAGACTAGCGCTCGGAAGTTGCTGCCACTCGTACCTCCCCCGTCGATGCGTGTTCTTACACACAAACCTCCCCAGTTGGTGTGTGATCAGACGCAGAAACAGGTCGGGTTCTGTATCCAGGCACCCGACGCGGCCCGATCCGGCTACCGGGCCGGCGCGGCTCGTCAGCGGGCGGGGAGCCGGCCCGAGCGCAGGGTGATCGGGATCCCGCCGTTCGACGTCACGATCGACGACGGTTCGGTGAGCGTGACCCGCAGCGGGTGTCGGGCCGGTGGGGGACGACCTCGAGCACCCGCTCGGCCACGGCGTCGGTGTGGAACAGCTTCGACCCCGACGACGTGACCGAAACCCGTAGACCGCGGTCGGGCGGGATCCACGCAGCCCAGTCGAGGGCTCGCAGTACCCGTTGCAGCGAGTCGAACCGCTCCGCCTCGAAACGGGCGACGCGGACCAGGATGCGGGTGGCCGTGCGGATGTGCAGGTTGAGCCCCCACATCTGGGGCCACGTGGCCGAGCGGGCGATCCCCCCGTGGAGCGCCTTGGGATTGGCGACACCAAGACGGGCGACCGTCCCGGCTCCAGGTCGGCGGCCGCCGAGCGTCGAGACGGTCGGGTTGGCCCGGACGTAGTTGATCACCGACGTCTTCAGCCCGCTGAACGAGAAGTCGAGACCGTCGTGGAGCATCGCCCGGGGGAAGTTGATCGCCTTGGGGTCGCCGTCACCACGATCTGACGCCGATGATCGCCGGCGCTTTGAAGGTCCTCGCCGGCGCCGTGGTTACGGACGAACAGGTAGCCCCCAAGCCGTACTCCCCACACCGTGGTCATCGTGGCCAGCAGGGTCCGGCGTGGGCCATGATCGTCGACCCGGACGAAGACGACCCAGGCGACGAGCACGAAGCCGAGGCCCCAAGAATGATGTCGACGATCGATGGGGACGTTGTCCCGGGAGGTGTTGAAGTAGGTCGGTGAGTGGTGGTCCCTCTCTGGGGGGTGCCGTGGTGGCATCGTCAGGAGTCATCTCACTGAACCTGAAGAAAGGGACCACCTGATGAAGAAGGTAGACGGACCCAAGGTCCGATTGGTAGATCCGATTGATGTTGCTCTGGCGGGGGTGCCGGCCGAGTTGACGGTGACGTTGGCAAACGTCGCTCAAGCGTGTCGGGAAGGGTTGATGGCTGTCGCGGTGGAAGCCGGTTTGGCGACGGCGATGGCGATCATGGGTGACGAGGCGGCCCGGTTGTGTGGCGGCTGGAACGCTCGTGACCCGCAGCGAGGGTTTGAGCGTGACGGGACGACGGCGACGTCGGTGGTGTTGGGCGGTCAGCGGCTGCCGGTGCGCCGCCCTCGTGTCCACAGCGTCGATGAGGGTGCCCGCGGTGGCGAGGTGGCGTTGTCGACGTTCGGGGTGTTCACGCAGGGCGATCGCGAAGACCACCACCCGCAACGTGAAACGGTGGCGTGACGAGGGTGACATGCGCCGCCGGTGGTGCGCGGCCGGGCTCGCGGAGGCGGTGGTCACCCCGTTTTGGGGTGACCACAACATCAGTTCGCCCGGCCCGGTTGCTAGCGCAGAAGGGGAGTTATGCGCCACCTGGCTCGAGTAGCTGCCTCTCGACTGGCGATGCGTGTGGAAGCCATGTCTCTACTCTGCGAGCGAGTCTAGAAGGCGGTCTTCAAGGTCATCTCTAGCTCACGTGATATCTCAACGTCGTGCACAGCGGCGAAATCGCGCGACTTGTACAATGGCAGTCCCTAATCAGAGAAGTCAACCAATCCACCCGACAGCGGCACCAAGATTTGCCGACCATTCCGGGTACTGTTCGATCAGCGATTCAAGAGCGCCGATCTCGACGAGGCGGCGAGCAGGGTGAATTGTGCGTGCAAAACAGACCGAATCGACGGTGGCGATTGCTAGCTCTTCAGGCGAAGGTGGCCCGTCTAATGAGTTCACTGCAAATTCACGAATCGGTCCCTCACTAGAGGTGTACTGGTATCCAGCACTCGCCATGCATTTAACCCACTCCTGCTCAGCGTTTAGAATGCGATCGTCAGAGTAAATCTGGTCAAGAAGCGCTGAATAATCAATCGGCAATTCTTCCAAGTTGATCGAGTTCCGACGCTCGATCACGGAGGCACGAGCCTGACCATAACACCCGAACCGCGACGGCTCCGAGATGACGTCGCCGTCGCTAGGTATGTCATCTGATTCACCGTACAGATCGATGTTATAGGTGGCCCTGGCGGAGTCACTCAGCGCATCGAATTTCTTCTGGTAATCGCGGAACGGCATCGCAGCAGCGTCATCCGTGTCCTGCGGCGTACCATAACCGTTCGTCCGGCGCACCTGAATGTAATTGCGAAGAGATCCTGCGAAGGCATCGCGAGCCGTCGCAGCAACCGTCGGAGGTGGCGACAAATCCCATCCCCGATCCGTCATACACTTCGACAACGCAACTGCTACAGCGTCAAACTCGCTCTGCTCATCGCCACCGGTGAGAAAAATGTTTAGAACGCTAAAAGGCTGGCTGAGCTGCTCCAACGAGATCTCACTTGTCGGCAGCATCGCCACCGGTGGCTGCGGATCAATGGTCGGACTGGGGCTGCCGCTGGGGCGGGGGGGATGGAATTCACCGACGTTACCGTCAGAACAACCCCCGCGGTCGGATCGGTAGACGCCGAATTCACAGATTGCGCTGAGTCGCCGGTACAACCAGCGACGATGAGAGGCGCTGCGGATACGGCCACCAAGATACGCGACCTAGACCATCTGGCGGCCAAGGAAAGTTGCCTGTTTCTTCAGTACCAGCCGGTTCGGTAGGTCGGCCCTTCGCAGTCAGCGGACGCTCGAGCTCGCAGGGTGCCATTGCCACTGTTGTCGAAAAGCATCGGTGACCAACCCCAATCATTCTGGAAGTTAGTTCCCTTGATTGTTCCAAGATCGCCGAAGGCATACCATGGGGAAGACGTTGAATTGCGCTTCTGCCGCTCGATACCACCGTATGCACACCCGTAGTCGCCCGGGACACAGTTCAGATAGGTTTGGAAGCGCGACCACGCAGTTCCGCACGCGCTGCCCCCTTTGAATCGTAGTTGGACTCGCCCGGACAACGACCCACCGAATGTATATAGATTCGCTGAACTGGGATTGGATGACCCAGTGCAGATGCTTCCGTTCGGATCGACGCCATCCCATCCGTAGCCAGACACAGCGTGAGCAGGACCGGCAACTCCGAAAGTCAAAATGGCTACAACAACCCCGACCATTGCTCTGCGCATACGAAGAACTCCTTGTCGACGAGTGGCCAGCCAGGCGCCAGCGATGAGGACATTACACCACGCGGTTGCACCGGCCGACAAAGCGCCGGTCGGGCTGCGCTGCCCTGCGCCGCGGCCACCGTCGCGCTCGGCGGTGACGTCAGAGAGTCCGCCTATCCGGCCGTTCTCGCCGCTTTGTGGGGCCCCCCGAATGCTGGCGACCTCCGGTGTCCTCGCCCACCAGCCCTCCCGGCGGAGCACATGCGCACACTTCAGCAAGCACTACCCAGGTTTCAGCAATCACACCTGATTGGCGCGTCCGTCACCAAACGATCGCTGCCAACCCATCGTCAACAAACCGTTACCGACCCATCCACCAAAAACCGTGGCCGCCAACATCTGATGTCAACTGAGAACGGTCTTCGCCGCTTCTATGTCGGCGTCCTGCGCCTCATGGAGAGTCTCCAAGAAACCAGGATTGGATTCCAGCCAGCCTTGCAGCGCCCTTGACTCCGCCGCATACCGACTCTCGAAAATCTGCGCAACTAGTCGACATTCGGCGTCCGCTGTTGCAGTTGAGATCTCATCAGAAGACAGTTCGCGATCAAAGAACGCATTTCGAGCGTCAGTCGGCGTCCGGAAATCGAATCCCTTCGAATTCATGCACGTTCGCCAGTTGTCGAGCGCCCGAATGTAACTCGGATCGTTCTCGATTGCCTTGTAGAGAATGTCGAGATGTGGAGCGATTGTCTCGCTAAACAACGTAGTGGCTGGAACTCGATCGCCGAAAAGGGCGTAGTAAGCCTCCGCTACACACCCGGCGCCGCCTTCGGGACCCTCAAGAGCGACCACGAACGCAGGGTTTTCTTCCCTGGTCACGTTCTCGGCCACTGCGAGTTGTTGTTTCTGGAGAGCGTCCGAAATCTGGACGGGTAACTGCGTATCTGTCGTGTGGTATCCGACGCTCGCTGCAATCGCTGGTGGAAACCCACTGACTCTTGTAGCAAACAAGAGTGAAGCTTCAAAGTTCTCGGGTGGAATCGGAGTGTACTTGAAGCCAGAGTTTCGCATGCAGTCCGCAACGAGTTCTTGAGTTGCGCTCCAGACCAACTCCTGTCCACCGGGCGGGTATTCCTGAAGCGTGCCGATGGATAGTGCTGGAAGCTCGAATGTCGGATCCGAGTCAGCGGCGCTGGCCGTCGAATCGTGCGGCACCGAACGCTGCGTAGAAGCGTCAGACTGAGGCGGAGCCGTCTCGGGACTTCCCGTCGACAGGGATGAAACTGGTTGACCGGACTCCGAGGCAACTGGCCGATCTGATCCCGAGCAAGACGTACTGACAGAAAGGACTGCAAGCATCGTCAATAATCGGACGATCCAGCGGGACTGACCAATTCTCAACTTCTCAACAGAGACCCACTCCACAGAAGGCAGTGGTGGCTAGACGTTCGTGCAGACGCCATAGACCGAGGAGGCTTGGGTGTTGGCCACTCCATAGCGGTATGTGAATGAGTTACTCGGCATGTTCACCCAAGTCCGAGTGTCGTACTTCAGCCGGTAACAGTCCGGACCAGTTCCGCTAATTTTTCCGGCCAAATAGAGCGATCTTGATCCGTTTGCGAGACGGTTTCGCCACTTGGTGGCGCTGTTGATGAGATCGCCGTTGTTGAAGGAGAAGGCCTGAAGGTTGACAGCTTGAGTGTCTCCGCTCGTCCAAGTAAAGTCGCGAATGTCGAGTCCGCCGGTCACATTTCTTGCAAAGCAACCTTTATTTCCAGAAGGGGTGCAAGTGTATCCGGGACCTGTCACGGCATTCGCCGGTTGCGGACTCACGATGCCAACTATCGCGACGACTGCCAACCAACAACTCGACACATGCCTGCGGCGACGCCGACTCTTAAGGCCACTTGTAGATTCTTCAAAGGTCACTTGAAATCTGCTTTCCGTGAATGCTAACAAGCCGAGGACAACGGGTATGTAGATAGCGGGTAGTTTGCGCTGGGTATGGTCGGATTACGGTGGTCAACCTCAAACACCGTACACCATCCCACTCATGCTCTGAGCGATTCTACGGGTGCCGTGTGTGCTGCCTTTCGGGCTGGTTGGAGTCCGGCGATGACGCCGGTGAGGGTGCCGAGAAGTGGTGTTGCGAGGAGTGTCCAGGTGGGTGTTGTGGGTGTCCATTGGTTGGTGATGGCGACGACAACCGTTGCGGTGGTTCTGATGGTGGTGCCGATGAGTCCGCCGGTGGTGCCGAGGAGTGCGGTTTCGGTGATGAGTTGGGTGGCGATGTGGTGGGGTTGGGCGCCGCCACCGTTCCAACACCGACACCCTCGCCGACTCGGTAACCAACAACGATCCGACCAGCCGCTCGCACAACCCGTCGCGAGTCGCGGCAATGTCGCTGAGCAGCTGATACGTCCGCTCCGCCGCCATGTCACGGGCCCCAGCAACCAGCCTGGTCAAGGGACGATGTCTCGCTGGCTGTTGAAGTTGGCGTCAGCGGTGAACCCTGGCTGGGATCGTAGCGTGGCTTACAATGGCAGTGGCGGTTCATGCCAGGCGACGTCTGTTTCCGGTGAACATCTCATCGAGCCCCTCACGAAGACTTCCCGCGGCGTCGGGATGCGTCTTGTCGAGTTCAGTCGCGAGGAGTTTCGCTTTGCGTAGACCGACCGCCGGGTCCGGATCGGCGAACGCTCGCCGCAGACGCTGATCGATCGTGTCACGGTCCTTCTTCGGGAGATGATCGGTCAATCCGGCGTTTGTGGATTTGGCAGCGTTGGATGAGCGCCAGGTTCCCGAACACCGATTTGACGGCTGCAGCCAGGGCTTTCGCGCCATCGATGACCACGAGCAGACCGTTCGAGACGTCCAAGCCGCGTTCAACCAAATCGGCAAGCAAGGCGGTCACGACGGTCTTGTTCTCGGTGTCGCCACCACGCAACCCGACCGGGATCTTGTCGCCCGTCGCAGTGACAACCAGCGCCATCACACACATCGCACCGCCGAACTCGGCGCCGTCGATCATCAACACCGCCGGACGGATCTCGGACAGGTCCCGACTCAACAGTTGTTCCAACGCGTGTTTCGTGCCCGACACGAACCGGCGTGACACCGCCGAGCGCGACGTCGCTGACGCCTGCGACCGGCGGGTCACGCCGATCGGGTCGGCGACCCGTTCGAAACTCCGCGTCGCCACACCCGCCAGCATCCGCTCGATCACAACCCTCGACAACAGATCGCCCTGCGTGAACACCCCGAACATCGACAACGCCACCTCGCCACCGCGGGCACCCTCATCGACGCTGTGGACACGAGGGCGGCGCACCGGCAGCCGCTGACCGCCCAACACCACCGACGTCGCCGTCGTCCCGCCACGCTCAAACCCTCGCTGCGGGTCACGAGCGTTCCAGCCGCCACACAACCGGGCCGCCTCGTCACCCATGATCGCCATCGCCGTCGCCAAACCGGCTTCCACCGCGACAGCCATCAACCCTTCCCGACACGCTTGAGCGACGTTTGCCAACGTCACCGTCAACTCGGCCGGCACCCCCGCCAGAGCAACATCAATCGGATCTACCAATCGGACCTTGGGTCCGTCTACCTTCTTCATCAGGTGGTCCCTTTCTTCAGGTTCAGTGAGATGACTCCTGACGATGCCACCACGGCACCGCCCAGAGAGGGACCACCACTCACCGACCTACTTCAACACCTCCCGGGACAACGTCGGGCGAAGTAGTTAGTCAGATTTCTGTAGATTTCTCATTGACATCTCTCTCTCCAATAACTGAAGACATGAGACGAGCGAGCTCACTGCGTGCAGCGATGGCGACGACTCTGGCGGTCGGACTGCTTCTCGGCCAGACGGAGGCGTCGCTGGCGTCGGCCAGATCCAACAGACCAAGCCCAGGAGTCGCCAGCAGAACCGTCCGGTCGCGTTCAGTGCAGCCACGGCCGGCCGTCGTCTACACGCGGCGGGCTGAGTCGGTTGCCACGGCGTGGTCGTGGCGGATCAACGCTCGGAAGTTGCTGCGCATCGATCCATCGTGGCCGGCGGGAATCAACGGGAACGCCGAGGGCGGGGCACCGAACACGAGTGTCTTAGCGATCCGTTATCCCTTGCTCGGGCTCTCGCAGATTGGGCAGGCGGCGAGTCACGCGAGCGCCGACGACTTCTGCTACAACGGGAACCCGAACAGGACCTACTCGACCAAACGCTGCATCAACGAGTTCGCAGCGCACCGAGGAAATGACATCGAGTCGTACGATGGCGCCGGCAACTTCGACGTGGGAATCGGGCAGTTGGCGGTCGTCGCCCCGATGAACGGACTCGTCGAGTCGGCCGAGTGCGACAGCGGCGGCGGGAACTATGTGAGCATTCGGGGCGACGACGGGCGGTATGATCACCTGCTCCACATGCACCCGGGCTCACTCGCCGTCTCGGCCGGTGCCCGGGTGACGCAGGGGCAGCTCGTGGGTCGACTGGGCGGAACGACGACAAATTGTTCCGTGAACGACAACGTTCACCTTCATTTCGAGATTCGATATCCGATGGACAGGAAGTACGACGATCCACTCGACCCATTCCCAAGTCTCCGCAACGCGGTGGCCGTGCCGGGCCTCGTCGCCGACGGCACGGTCGACTGGAAGATCTACGAGTTCTACGTTTATGTCGTCAACGCCTCGGGCGGTTGGGGTCCCGGGCAGCAGGCCATCGGGTGGAGCGGTGACGGAGGGACGGTGCGTGCGGCGAACGTGTTCAGTGCCTCCCGTCCCAACAACGCCGGCACGGCCTTCGTTCAGTACCTGACAAAGGGTGAGTCGACGTTCGACAGCCAGTTTCGGAACACGGCGATCGTGCATCGTACCGGGGCGTCCACTGCCCACTGGGTGCAGGGCGCGATCTTCAAGAAATGGCTGGCGCTCGGTGCATGGCAGCACTATCTAGGCTTTCCGACGGCGAACGAAGGATCGATCAGCGGGGGAATCCGCCAGAACTTCAACGGTGGATGCGTGACCGTCAAGAGCGGCGTTGTCGCCTACGCCAGGTACGGCACCGCAACATGTCCGTGACCTCAACTCACCTGACCCAGCAACCCCCATCGCCAACGAACAGGACGGCTCGGATGTCGCACATCGTCAATCGGCTCGGAGTGGCGGTCGTACTGTCGATCGCAGCGGTGAGCTGTGGGGACCCATCCACGACGGTGGCCGACCAGGGCGGTGGCGTACAGGCTCCGACCGCGACGACTGAGATTCCGACCCTGGCGGCTGAGGCGCCGGTCGCGACGACTCCAGCTACGACAACATCCGGGTTGCCGCCCGAGACCTCATTGGATCCCGAGTCGCAGGGGATGGTCCCAGGGGCAGATGTGCTGCCGGCCGATATCCTGGCGATTGCCGACCGCGGCCGGGCCGACGGGTTCCGTGGTCCGGCGCTGATCCCGACCCTGGTGCCACCGTGGTCGATCGAGACGATCGGCGTGGGCGACAAGCACGGCTTGTTCTTCCACTTCGACGCCGATCCAAATCCGAATTCGCTGGTGCCAAGCAACGCGCTGTCGCTCGACAACAACGCCGTCAACGATGGTGTCTCAAGCAACGACGATCCGCACGCACGCCCGCTTCAGCTCGGCAACGGGCTGACACTGCGCATCTCGGGGCCTGAGCATGTGTGTGCGCCGCCGACGCCGGACGGGGATTCGGTGGCCGAGACTAGTCTTGGTTTCTTTTGGCGCAACCGTCACGTGAGTCTGAACCGGACCCCGAATGTCCCGTGCGGCGAGATCGCAGAGTTCGCCGAGTTCCTTTTGGGCCTTGCGGCGTGCAACGTGTCGGCCGTCGAGGTTCGATGCCACCGCCCCAACCCCGACGGGGTGCAGGTCGAGCAAGTGGTGGAACTGCTCCGCTGAAACCGGCAGCATCGAGCAGCGAAGCACAAGCACCGGTCGAATCGTTCACCCGAGGCGGTGAGTCGCCGGCGTGGTCTCACCCTCGCCGCCGCGACGACGTAGGCGCGCCGTGCCCGAGGTACTTTCTCGGGAGCCTGACCCATCAGCACGGACGGCCAACGAACAGGAAAGCACGGATGTCACAAGACCAAATCGCCAGGAGGTTTGGAGTTGCGGTCGCACTCTCGATCGCTCCGGTGAGCTGTGGGACGGCCCCGACGACGACGGTCGTCGACCAGGGCGGTGTCGATGAGACTTCGACCACGACGGGCCCGGTCCCGACGCTCGAAGCGCCGGTCGCGACGGTCGAAGCGCCGGTCGCGACGGCCCCAGTTCCGACCACGTCCGGGCCGCCGCCCGAGACCTCCGTCGACCCCGAGTCGCAGGGGATGGTCCCAGCAGCAGATGTGCTTCCGTCCGAGATCTTGGCGATTGCCGACCGCGGCCGCACCGACGGGTTCCGCGGTCCGGCGCTGATCCCGACCCGGGTGCCACCGTGGTCGATTGAGACGATCGGCTGGGGCGATAAGTTTGGCCTGTCCTTCCACTTTGACGCCGACCCCAATCCGAACTCCCTGGTGGAAAGCAACTCCCTGGTGATCGTCAATGTCACCGTCAACGATGGTGTCCCGAGCAACGACGATCCGAACGGACGCCCACTTCAGCTCGGCAACGGAGTGACGTCACGCATCTCAGGACCGTTGCATGTGTGTGCGCCGGAGGCGGCCCCGGGCGTTGAGTCGGACTACGAGACCAGTCTTGGCTTCCTTTGGCGGAATCGTCACGTGGGTCTGATCAGGTCCCCGAATGTCCCGTGTTCGGAGATCGCCGAGTTCGCCGAGTTCCTTCTGGGTCTCGCTGCCTGCAACGTGTCGGCGGTCGAGGTTCGATGCTTCCGCCCCAACCCCGATGGTGTGCAGGTCGAGCAAGTAGTGGAACTGCTCCGCTGATTACCGAGATCGGTCGACCGCAAGCACAGCCTCCCGGGCTCAGAACCGGTCCGGTCGTGTTCAATGCAGCCACGGCCGGCCGTCGCATCGCAGTCGGCTGAGTCGGTTGCCACGGCGTGGTCGTGGCGGATCAACGCTCGGAAGTTGCTGCCCCGACGCGGCCCGATCCGGCTACCGGGCCGGCGCGGCTCGTCAGCGGGCGGGGAGCCGGCCCGAGCGCAGGGTGATCGGGATCCCGCCGTTCGACGTCACGATCGACGACGGTTCGGTGAGCGTGACCCGCAGCGGCGGGCTGGTCTCGCTGTTCACGAAGGCCAGACGCCAACCGGCGAACCTGGCGGTCAGCACGTCGGCGAAGCGGTCGTAGAGGTTGCGCAGGTCGTCGTCACCGACGCGGTGGCCGTACGGCGGGTTGGTCACCAGCCACCCCGGGCGGGTCCCGGGAGGCTCGAGCGCCGACACCGACCGACAGGCGAACGACGTCAGGCCCTCGACCCCGGCCCGCGCCGCGTTCGCCGTGGCCGCGGCGACGGCGCCCTCATCGCGGTCCGAGCCGACGATCGTCACCGACCGGTCGAGCACGTCGGCGTCGGCCGCGGCGAGCAGGCGATCCCAGCGGGCCTGGTCGAACGTCGGCCAGTCCATGAACGCGAACCGGCGGTGCCGGCCGGGGGGCGACCGGCGGGCGATCAGTGCCGCCTCGATGGCGATCGTTCCCGACCCGCAGAACGGGTCGACCAGCGGAGCCTTGCGATCCCATCCCGAGGCGATGATCAACGCCGCGCCGAGCGTCTCGCGCATCGGTGCCCTGCCCACCTCGGTGCGCCAGCCACGCCGGTACAACGGATCCCCCGACGTGTTCAGGCTGACCGTCACGTCGTTGTCGACGATCCGCACGAAGAGCTCGTTGACCGGCTCCTCGGCCGGGGTGTCGGGCCGGTGGGGGACGACCTCGAGCACCCGCTCGGCCACGGCGTCGGTGTGGAACAGCTTCGACCCCGACGACGTGACCGAAACCCGTAGACCGCGGTCGGGCGGGATCCACGCAGCCCAGTCGAGGGCTCGCAGCACCCGTTGCAACGAGTCGAACCGCTCCGCCTCGAAACGGGCGACGCGCACCAGGATGCGGGTGGCCGTGCGGATGTGCAGGTTGAGCCCCCACATCTGGGGCCACGTGGCCGAGCAGGCGATCCCCCCGTGGAGCGCCTTGGGATTGGCGACACCAAGACGGGCGACCTCGGCCAGGGTGAGCGGCTCCAGTCCCGGGGTGCACACCACGAACACCTGCACGCGCTCGGCGGCCGCCGACCTGGAGCCGGGGCGGCGGGTACCCGGGCGGGGTGCGCTCACGAGAAGTTCAACCGCAGACCGGGGTAGGCGCCGGAGTCGAGCGAGGTCGGCCCGTCCGAGCGCAGCCGGTGCCAACCCGCCGCGGCGATCATCGCCGCGTTGTCGGTGCACATCGACCGGCTGGGCAGGAAGCCGCGGATCCCGTCGGTGGTGCAGGCGGTGAGGAACTCCTCGCGCAGCAGCGAGTTCGCCGCCACCCCGCCGCCGAGCACCAGTCCCCGTGCCCCCACCGCGGTGGCGGCACGACGGGCCTTGGTCACGAGCACGTCGACGACGGCCTGCTGGAACGAGGCGGCGACGTCCTGCGTCGAGACGTTCGGGTTGGCCCGGATGTAGTTGATCACCGACGTCTTCAGCCCGCTGAACGAGAAGTCGAGACCGTCGTGGAGCATCGCCCGGGGGAAGTTGATCGACTTGGGGTCGCCGTCGACGGCGACCCGGTCGACGGCCGGCCCACCGGGGTAGCCGAGACCGAGGAAGCGGGCCACCTTGTCGAACGCCTCGCCCGCCGCATCGTCGATCGTCTGGCCGAGCAGGCGGTAGTCGCCGTGCCCGCGCATCTCGATCAGCATCGTGTGCCCTCCCGAGACGAGCAACACGACGAGCGGGAGCTCCAGCGAGGGATCCTCGAGGAAGGCGGCGTAGAGGTGGGCCTCCATGTGGTTGACCCCGATGAAGGGCACGTCCCAGGCCAGGGCGAGGGCCTTGGCGGCCGAGACCCCGACGAGCAGCGCCCCGATCAATCCGGGCCCGACGGTGGCGGCCACCGCGTCGATGCGCGATTCGTCGACGCCCCCCTCGACGATCGCCCGGGCGACGACCGGGTTGAGCAGTTCGAGATGGGCACGGCTGGCGATCTCGGGCACGACGCCGCCGTACTGGGCGTGCAGGTCGACCTGGGTGGAGACCACCGAGGAGAGCACGTCAAAGCCCCCCATCACCAGCGCGGCGGCCGTCTCGTCGCAGCTCGTCTCGATGCCCAGCACGAGGGTCGACTCGTCGACCGCGGCTGCGGCCGGGGCGGTGGCCGTCGCGTCGGGCATCACGCCTGCCCCAGCCGGGCCCAGAAGTCGCGCATCCGTTCGGCGTACTCCGGGTCGTCGACCCCGTGGCACCACATGATCATCGCGTCCTCGACGTTCTCGTAGTACTTCGGCCGGATCCCGGCCGTGGCGAAGCCGAAGCCCTCGTACAACCGCTGGGCAGCCACGTTGCTCACCCGAACCTCGAGCGAGACGGCCCGCACCCCGCGGGCACGGGCCTCGCCGAGGAGCTCGAGCATCAAACGGGTGCCGACCCCCGACCGGTGGGCCGCCGGGTCGACGGCGATGTTGGTGATGTGGGCCTCGTCGAGGGTGAACAGCATCCCGGCGTAGCCGACGAGCCGGCCGTCGGCACGGGCGACGACGTAGTGACGGTCGCCGCCCGCCATGCCGTCGATCTCGGTCTGGAAGATGCCGAGCGTCCATGGTCGAGGGTAGACCTGGTGCTCGATCGCCTGGATCGCGCGCACGTGCCGGCGACGCATCGTCTCGACGGCGACCTGACCGCCGCGCACCCCTCCCGGGGCCGATGCACGGCGGGTGATCGCGCCCCGGCTGATCCCCCCGGCGGCCGAGGGCGCCCGCTCGCCGCGACGTTCGAACAGCCACGACACCAGGCTCACGACGCGCCCGCCCGCATCGACCAGTTGATCTGGGCGTCGGGCTTGCGCAGGTACAGCGGCTGCAGCTCCCACGGGTTGACCCACTCCTCGCGCAGCGCCCGGGCATGGGCGAGCTGCACCAGGGGAGCGGCCGACGGGTGGCTCAACCACTGCTCGGCGAACTCGACCCGCAGCGTCTCGGTGATCTCGTCGCGGTAGCGCAATGCGCCGTCGCCGACGCAGATGGCGTCCTGCCGGCGGGCGAGCAGGTCGGCGATCAGATCGTCGGGGCGACCGGCGCGCGGCTCCGACACCCGTTGGACGCCGCCGGGCACCTGGCGGTAGAAGGCGTAGTAGACCTCGCCGCGACGGGCGTCGACCATCGCCGCGATCACCCGGTCGGTGTGGCGCAGCGGGAAGGCGAGCAGGTCGAGGCTCGACACCCCGATCATCGGCACGCGCAGCGCCTGGGCGAACGCCTTGGCCGCGGCGATGCCCACCCGCATCCCCGTGAACAGGCCGGGGCCGATGTCGACGGCGATGCACCCGATCTCGGCCAGGGCGATGTCGGCCTGGCGACAGACGAACTCGATGGCAGGCACGAGCGTCTCGGCGTGACGGCGGCCGCGGTTGATCTCGAACAGTCCGATCACCCCCTCGTGCCCCCCGATGGCCACACTGACCTGCTCGGTCGCCGTCTCGATGCCGAGGATCAGCACGACGCCCCCCACTCGGCGAGCGCGCTGCGCAGCCGCTCCCAACGACCGGCCCAGGCCGCGCCGACCGCGCGGAGCTGGATGGCCCGCGACTCGAGCTCGTCGGGATCGGCGACCGCCAGACGAATCTCGAGATGGTCGCCGAGCACGCCGGCGACGGCGTCGCCCCATTCGACGAGCACGATGCCATCGGACTCGAGCAGTTCGCCGAGGGCGAGGTCGGCCACCTCGCCCATCCGCTCCAGGCGGTAGACGTCGGCGTGGTGCAGCGTCACCGAGGCGGTCGCGTAGCTGTGCACGAGGGTGAAGGTCGGGCTGGTGATCGGCTCGACGACCCCCAACGCACGGCCGAACCCCTGGGCGAAGGCCGTCTTGCCGGCGCCCATCTCGCCGGCGAGCACGAGCAGGTCACCGGCGCGGCACACCCCGGCGACGGCCGCCGCGATGGCGGCCGTCATCTCCGGTGACGTCGAGGCGAGGGTGATCACGGTCAAGGGGTTCGATGTTACTGACGACCACCACCGCGATGGTGACGACGGGCGATCCGGCGCGAGATGCCGCAGGTGATCTCGTAGCCGATCGTGCCGACGCGTTCGGCCCACTCCTCGGCCCGGATCTCGTCGGCGCCCTGCCGGCCAAGGAGCACGACCTCGTCGCCGACCTGGGCCTGCGGGCCGATCTCGATCATCAGCTGGTCCATCGTCACGGTCCCGAGCATGCGGCACCTGGCGCCACCGATCAGCACCTCGCCCCCGCAGGCCGACAGCGCCCGTGGCACACCGTCGGCGTAGCCGATGGGCACCGTGGCCACACGCGTCGGACCGGAGGCGACGAAGCGCAGGCCATAGGACACACCCTCGCCGCGATCGATCCACCGCACGTGGCCGATCCTCGCCTTGAGCGACATCGCCGGACGCAATCGGGCCAGGAGATCGGCGTGATCGGCGGCCAACCCGGGTCCGGGGCTGATCCCGTAGAGGGCGATGCCGGCGCGGACCAGTGAGTGGCGGGCGGCCGGCAGGGCGATCGCCCCGGCCGAGTTGGCGGCGTGGACGACCAGCTCGATCCCCGTGGAGGGGGTGCCCGCGCCATCCGGCGTCCCTCGCGTGTGGCCGAGCGCGCCGATGGCCGAGAGGACCTCGTCGAACAGGGCGAGCTGAACGGCGTTGGCCGGGTGCTCGGGGACGTCGGCCACGGCCAGGTGGGTGAAGATGCCGATGAGCCGGAGCTCCGGCGTGGATCGCACCTCGGCGAACAGCCCGGCCGCGTCGGCGGGCGCCGCCCCGACCCGGTGCATCCCCGTGTCGATCTTGAGGTGGACGCCGCAGCCTGGCCGGGCCCGGCGGTCGGCCGCCGATCGGAGCGCTTCGATGCCCTCGTGGGTGTACACGGTGGCGGTCAGGCCGTGCTCGACGAGGTCGTCGAGCTCCGCCGGCGGCTGTTGCGACAGCACGAGGATCGGGGAGGTGATCCCGCCGCGGCGGAGCTCCACGCCCTCCTGCACCAGGGCGACGCACAGACCGGTGGCCCCGGCGTCGAGCGCCGCCCGGGCGACCGGGAGGGCACCGTGGCCGTACGCATCCGCCTTCACGACGGCCCAGACGGCGGCAGGCGAGGCGACCTGGCGGAGGACTCCGACGTTGTGGGCGACCGCCTCGAGATCGATCTCGGCCCATGCCCAGCGACCGGACGTCCCGCCCACCGGGTTCACCCGAAGGCGTCCAGGACCTGGGGGATGAGCGCCGGCAGGTCGCCGGCCACCATCCCCCGCCGGGGGCCTCGGCGGGCCGCCTGACCGTGGATCCACGCCCCGGCCGCGGCGGCCTCGAACCCCGGGACCCCCTGGGCCACGAGCGCGGCGATGATCCCGGCGAGCACGTCGCCGGTGCCCGCCGTGGCCAGGCGTTCGTCGCCGGCGGTGACCACCAGGACCCGGCCGTCGGGGTCGGCGACGACCGTCGCCGGGCCCTTGAGGGCGACGATCGCCGTCGTCCGTGCGGCGAGCCGCCGGGCCGCGGCGATGCGGTCGGGCCCCACCCGCTCGCCGGCCAGCAGGGCGTACTCGCCGTCGTGCGGGGTGAGCACGGTTGCCGCCGCGCGTCCGGCCAGCGTCGCCCTCGGCCCGTCGCTGCTCCAGGCGAGGGCGAACAAGCCGTCGGCATCGACGACGACCGGCATCGACGAACGCTTGACCACGTCGCGCACCGACAGCGAGGTGCTGTCGGCCCGGCCGAGGCCCGGTCCGACCAGCAGGCAGTGGAACCGGTCGACGTTGTCGAGCACCTCGCCCGCCCAGCCGTGGGAGGGCAACGGCTTGCCGACGACCTCGGCCGGGGCGCCGGCGTCGGAGGCGATCCCGGGGCTCGACAACCGGACCATGCCCGCTCCCGTGCGCTGGGCGGCCGCTGCGGCGAGATGGGCGGCGCCGAGCATCCCGGCATTGCCGGCGATGACCCACACCGCCGAGCGCCACTTGTGGGCGTCGGCCGAGCGGGCCGGCAGCCAGCCGGCGACGTCGGCGTGCTGCACGAGGTGGGCCTCGGCGCCCGAGACGTCGAGACCGATGTCGGCCAGCTCCAACTGGCCGGCGAGCACGCTGCCCGGCGGGAGGAGCAGACCCGGCTTGAGGGCGGCGAAGGTGATCGTCCGATCGGCGTGGCGGACGCCGGCCCCGGCCGCCCCGGTCAGCCCGTCCACCCCCGACGGGATGTCGACGGCGAGCACGGGGGCCCCGTTCGGGTCGGGGGAGGCCCACGACCCGCGGAAACCGGTGCCGTAGGCGGCGTCGATCACCAGGTCGGACGGCGGGAGCACGGCCGGGGCGTCGGCGGCGGCGATCACCAGCACCCGGACGCCGCGTTCGCTCAACCGGCGGGCCGCGGCGCGCCCGTCGGCACCGTTGTTCCCCGGTCCGGCGACGACCACGACGACCCGGCCGTAGGCGCCGCCGAGCATCCGCAGCGCGGCTCGGGCGACGGCCGCGCCGGCCAGCTCCACCAACGCCTCCAACGCGCCGGGCCGGGTCGTTGCCGCGTGGTCGATCGCCCGCATCTGCTCAGGGGTGACGATCGGCAGCACGCCGTTGATCGTACGGGGCGACCGGCCCCCGGCTGCGGCTTCGCGCCGATCGACGGCCGTCGGGGTCGCGTCAGGGCCCGCCGTCGAGCGGGGCGGTCGACGAGGCGGCGAGATCGTCGTCTTCGGTTCGTTCGCCATCGCCGACACCAACATCACCCGGGCGAACGCAGCCGCGTCGGTGATCTCGTGCATCGGCGACACCGTCAACCGGGCGGGACGCCTCGAGGCGCACACCAAAGTGGTCGAGCACTGGGTGTACAGGGAGCCGGCACTGGGGAACACCCGCCGGTCGCCTGGACCACCGGTCAGAAGGCGGCGGCGACCGCCATCGCCACGGAGTCGGAGTGGGTCAGCGACAGCCGCCAGCCCGACACACCGAGATCGGCGGCGATCTGCGCGGCGCGCCCGGTGACGTTGAGCACCGGCACCCCGCTCGGCAGCCGGGTCACCCACACCTCGTGGAACCCGAATGCGCCGAGACCGACGCCGAGCGCCTTCATCGTCGCCTCCCGGGCCGCGAAGCGGGCGGCGAGCGAGGGGACCGGATCGGCCTTGGGGGCGACGTAGTCCAGTTCCTCGGCGACGAACAACCGCGTACGCATCGAGGGCGTACGCGCCAGCGACTCCCTGAACCGCTCGATGTCCACGGCGTCCACCCCGATCCCGATCATGACCAGGTTCTTAGCACCCCCGGGGCGGCACGTCAGTCAGCCCGGCTCCACCGGTCGGCGATCTCCGAGATCGGCACGGTGAGCAGGTCGACGACCGGAACCGACCCGAGCAGGTCGTCGCGGAAGCTCCCCTCGGTTTCGGACACCCAGTCGACCAGCCGGTCGTAGCGGTTGTCGTAGCCCTGGAGCACGCCGCGCAGCACTCCCGGGGGCAGGAACTCGTGGAAGCGGACGTGCAGCAGAGTCAGGCCCGTGCACTGCGACGCCTTCACCTCGGGGATCATCACGATGCTCCGTCCGTCGGCCCGGCCCCGGGCGACGATCAGTTCCCGATGCAGGGCCACCTGGCGTTTGGTGCCCTTCAGCTGGGCGTCGCGCTCGACGCGCGAGGTGAGGTCGCGGGCGATGCCGCCGCGGTCGACGACCACGATGCGCCCGCCCGAGGCCGGATCGCCTTCGATGCGGTAGCGGGTAAAGCCGGTGACGTCGGCGATGGCCGCGTCGAGTGCGGCGAGCACCTTGAGCACGCCGTAGCTGAGCCGATCCCGACCGGCGCCGATGCCGAGCACCGCCTGGACCAACGGACGGTCGAGCACGCCCTCGTCGGAACGGGAGATTCCCACGGTGACGGTCTTGGCCTGGTGCTTGATGGCATCGACGGGACGGGTCAGCTCTTCGATCGCCCGGGTGAGGGCGATCGTCAGATCGTCGATCAGGGCGACGGGGGTGGCGATCTTGCCCGAGTCGGCCTGGTACGCCTCGAGCGGCGAATCGTCGAGGGCGTCACGCAACAGGTTCGCCAGGTGCACCGCCGTCGACGCCTCGAGCTGGCCGTTGTAGGCGCCGGTGCGCATCGTGTCGAAGTAGACCCGCGCCGGGCCGTCGAGCCCGTGGCGCAGTTGGCGGAGCATCGCCTCGCCGGTCGGGTCGGTCTCGGCGGCCTGCTCGATCACCTCGCGCGCCTCGCGCAACGGTCGGGCCAAGGCGTCGATCGCCAGGGCGGCCTCGTAGCCGAAGAGGTGGCCGACCATCGCCGACAGCACGAAGCCCAGCGCCGAGTCGACCGACGGCACCTTGATCACCTGGACACCCGCCGAGAAGCGGTCCTCGCCGTCGGAGGCGATGACGATCGGCGCCGCCTTGTGAGCCCGGTAGATCGCCACCTCCTTGGCCACGTCGTCGGCGGTGCCGCCCACCAGGCCGGCCGCGCAGACCAGGATCAGCGGCTCGCACGACAGGTCGATGTGCTTCTTGTCCTCGGTCACGTCGCAGGCGATCGACTTGTAGCAGAGCTCGGAGAGCTTGATCCGCACCTCCTCGGCGGCGACCTTGTTCGGGCCGCTGCCGACCACGGCCCAGTAGCGCCGGTGCGGGGCGAAGCGACGGGCCGCTTCGGCGATCACCTCGCGGCGGGCGATCACCTCGCGCATCGCCTCGGGCATCGTGCGCAGCGTCGAGAGCAGCTCGTGACGGCGGCGATCGTCACCCAGCCCGAGGAGCTCGCTGATCGCACAGGCGAGCAGCGCTCCGGCGGCAACCTGGGCGTAGAACGCCTTGGTCGACGCCACGCTCATCTCCACGTCGCGGCCGTCGGAGGTGTAGAGCACGCCGTCGGCCTTGTCGGTCAGGTCGCTGTTGCGGCGGTTGACGATGCCGATCACCAGCGCCCCCCGGCCACGGGCCAGATCGACGGTGCGGTTGGTGTCGGTGGTCGTCCCGCTCTGGCTGACGGCGATGATCAGGGTGTCGGTCATGTCGACGCGCAGTCCGAATCCCGAGAGCTCGGTTGCGGTGACCGGGTCGACGTCGAACTTCCCGCCGCACAGATCCTCGAGGATCGCCGCGGCGCTCTGCCCGGCGACGGCGGCGGTGCCCTGTCCGATGACCAGCACCCGCCTGATCGTGCCGTTCGACAGTCGCGAGACGATCTCGGGGGGCAGCGTGGCCGGCGGGAGAGCGACGCGGAGCAGGCCGTCGCGCTCGACGATCTTGCCGCGCAAGGTCTTGCGGAAGCTGTCGGGCGCCTCGCCGATCTCCTTGAGCAGGAAGTGCGGTGCGTCGCCCCGGTCGATGTCGCGCGTCGTCACCTCGGCGGTGACGATCTCCCGTTCGGCGATCGGCAGCTCCGTGCCGTCGTAGGCGAGACGGCGGATGCCTGCGAGCTCTCCTGCGCGCCCGGCGTCGAGCACGAAGATCTGGCCGCGGTTGGTGGGGTTGGACGGCGCCGAGGGCGTCTCGCCATCGACCCGCACGTACCGGGAGGTCTCCTCCACGACGCCGTACGGCTCGCTGGCCACGACGAAGCAGTCGTCGGCCAGCCCGACGTACAGGGCCTGGCCGCTACCCCGCAGGGCGAGCATCAGCATGTCGGGACGGGCGGCCGATGCCGCCCCGATGGCCACCGAGCCCTCGAAGCTGACCACCGAACGGCGGAAACCCTCGACCAGGTCGCCCGAGGCGACGGTGTGGCGCGAGACGAGGGCGGGGATGACCTTGGCGTCGGTGGTGATCGGACCGGGGATCGACAGCCCGTGCGCCGCCTTCAGGTCGGCGTGGTTGTCGACGTCGCCGTTGAGCGCACCGACGACGTACGGCCCACTCAGCCCGTCGAGGGACTCCTCGTGGTTGAGGGGGTGGGCGTTGGGCTCCGAGATGATCCCGACGCTGGCCCAGCGGGTGTGGGAGAGCACCGACAGGCGGGCCGTCGGCGCCTGCAGGGCGAGGTGGAGCAGGGCGTCGCCGGTGATCGCCGCACGCATCACCCGGGTGTTGTCGCCCAGCTCACCGATCTCGGCCGCCGCCTTGTAGACGAAGCTGAGCACGTTGCCGGCGGCGCGTACGGAGCCCGAGGTGAACAGCGGATCGCCGGAGCGCTCGGCGATCAACCGGGCGATCGCCGGATCGCCGGGATCGAGGCCGTGGTCCCACACGTACAGGTGGATCCCGGCCGAGTCACGACCGCGGACCTCGAGCCGGTCGAGGGCCGAGAGCGTCTGCTGCACGGCCGTGAACGCGGCCAGTTCGGCCGGACCGGCATCGCGACGAGCCAGGTCGGCGACCGCGCGGGCGGTGCGCAGCCGATCGTTGCGCAGGGCCCACACGACGTCGCGCAGGCGGATCAGTTCGGCGTTGGCCGCCTCGAGGTCGGCCCCGGGCACGTCGGCGGCCTCGAGGCGGCGCTCCTGGGCATTGGCGGCGGCCTCGAGCTGATCCAGCCGGGCCGAGACACCGGCCGCCAGGTGGGCATGGGCGACCAGGGCGCGCACGCCGGGGACGCCGCGCAACAGGTGGTCGGCGGCTTCGGCGTGGGCGGCGGCCGCGGCCAACCCGTCGGGGAGCGCGGCGATCGATCGATCGAGGGGATCGAGCACGTCGGCGACGCCGGGGACCGGGCGCGTCGCGGGACGGCTGAGAATTGCCACAATGCCGCACATGGTCACCCAGGCTACCCAGGGCGCTGGGTCGGCGGCGGCGGTCGGCGCGCTTTGGACCGTAGTACCCGCTCGTACTACCCGCTCCGGCGGACGATGGCGTCGATGATCCGCTGGGCAGCGTCGCGCGCCGTGGCGTCGGCCGGGGCCTCGACCATCACCCGCACCAGCGGTTCGGTGCCGCTCGGGCGGACGAGCACGCGGCCCTCGTCACCCAGCTCGGCTTCCACGGCGGCGATCTCGGGAGCCACCGACTCGGCGATCGCCGACCACGGCCGGGTCACGTGGGTGTTGAGCAGGACCTGTGGATAACTCGTCATCGCCGCGCCGGCAAGCTCGGCCAGCGGCCGCCCCGAGCGGCGCACGAGGTCGATGAGCAGCAGGCCGGCGAGCAACCCGTCGCCGGTGCTGGCGAACTCGGGCACGATGATGTGCCCACTCTGCTCGCCGCCCAGCGAGAAGCCGCCCTCGCCGAGGGCCTCGAGGACGTACCGGTCGCCGACGGCGGTGGTCACCACGTTGATCCCCGACGCCGCCATCGCCTTGTGGAACCCGAGGTTGCTCATCACCGTGACCACGACGGTGTCATGAGCCAGGCGCCCCTGCATGCGCAGATCGGCGGCGAGCAGGGCCAGCAGGTGGTCGCCGTCGACGATCCGGCCCTGGTGATCGACGGCGATCAGCCGGTCCCCGTCGCCGTCGAAGGCGAGCCCGAGCTGTGCGCCGTGCTCGACGGTGATCGTCCGTAGCGGGCCGGGATGTGTCGCCCCGACCCCGTCGTTGATGTTGCAGCCGTCCGGGCTCGCGCCGACGGCGTGGACCTCGGCGCCGAGGCGGGCGACGACATCGGCGGCCACCTCGCTCATCGCGCCGTGGGCGCAGTCGAGCACGACGCGCAGCCCGGTGAACGGGGTCTCACCCGCCGGGTCGAGGAGCCCGACCAGGTGGGCAGCGTAGGTCGAGACGGCGTCGTGGTGATCGCTGATCGATCCGACCGCCGCGCCGGCGGCGACGGGTGCGCCGAGCCCGGCCATCCGCGCCTCGATCCGCGCCTCGACATCGTCGGGGAGCTTGCGTCCGCCGGGGGCGAACAGCTTGACCCCGTTGTCGGGGAACGGATTGTGCGAGGCGGTGATCACCGCACCGGCGACATGGCGCGTCCGGGCCAGGTGGGCGACGCCCGGCGTCGGGATGACCCCGAGCAGTTCGACGTCGACGCCCTCGCTGGCGAACCCGGCGGCCAGCGCCGACTCGAGCAGTGGACCCGAGCGGCGGGTGTCGCGCCCGATCATCACGCTCGGCGAGCCGAGCACACCGGCCGCGGCGCGGCCGAGCGCCATCACGTATTCGGGGGTGACCTCGGTGTTGGCGACACCGCGAACACCGTCGGTGCCGAACCTCGGACTCAACCCTCGACCTCCGCCAGCCGACCGGGAACGACCGGCCCGATCAGCGCTTCGTGTACTGCGGGGCCTTGCGCGCCTTCTTGAGGCCGTACTTCTTCGACTCCTTGGCCCGCGAATCGCGGGTCAGCAGTCCGGCCTTCTTCAGCGCCGGGCGCAACTCGATGTCGAGGTCGATCAGGGCGCGGGCGATGGCCATGCGCAGGGCGCCGGCCTGCCCGGTGACGCCACCGCCGACCATTGTGGCATCGATGTCGTACGCCTCTTCGAGGCTGGTGACCTTGAGGGCCTCGCAGACGACCATCCGCGAGGTCGCCGTCGGGAAGTAGTTCTCGAACGAACGACCGTTGACCGTGATCACGCCGGTGCCGGGGCGTAGGCGGGCTCGGGCGATGGCTTCCTTGCGGCGGCCGGTGGTCTGGGTGAGCGGCTTGGTCACGTGGTTTCCTCTACTACGGTCGGGCTCAGCGGGCGCGAGCGCCGGGGATTTCGAGTGCGGTGGGGTTCTGGGCGCCGTGGGGATGATCGGGCCCGGCGTACACCTTGAGCTTCTTGACCATCTGGCGCCCGAGCGGGCCCTTGGGCAACATCCCGGCCACCGACTTGCGCACGGCGTCGGCCGGCTTGCGGGCGAGCAGGTGGGCGTACGTCTCGGACTTGAGCCCGCCCGGGTAGCCCGAGTAGCGGTAGACGAGCGAGCTGTCGGCCTTGCCCTTGGTCATCACGACCTTGTCGACGTTGACGATGATCACGTGGTCGCCGGTGTCGATGTGCGGGGCGAACATGGTCTTGTGCTTCCCACGGAGCACCCGGGCGGCTTCGGTGCAGATGCGCCCGAGGACCATGCCCTCGGCGTCGATCACGTGCCAGGCGCGCTGGATCTCGCTGGCTTTCGGGGAGTAGGTGGGCATCACAGCTTCCTTGCTGGCAGTCGTTCGTACGTCCGGGCGACATGGAGCCACCAGGGAACCTGGAAAGGATACGGGTACGAACCGGTAAACGACAAACGAGCCGGCGAATCAGCCGGCCGGGGATGCCGGATCCGACCCGGGCAGACCGTCGCGGGCCAGCGCGGCATTGGTCCACTGCGCCTCCCCGGTGACCTCGCGGCCGAACCAGTCGGGCGGTACGAAGGCTCGGGCCTCGGCCTCGGTGACGAACTCGACCTCCACCGTGCACAGACCGCCGAGTTCGCCGCCATAGACGTCGAGGTCGGCGACGTGGCCAGCGGGCTGGCCGAGCGGCACCCGGTAACGGACCTTGTCGATCCGCCGACCCGCCGTGTGGGCCCACAGGGCCTCGGCCTGGGCAGCGGAGATGGGCAGTTCGACCTCGGTTCGGCTCAGCCCGCCTCCGGCCTTGACGGTGAGCGCGGCGGCGGTGTCGGTGATCCTCACGCGCACCGAGACCTCACCGTCGAGCGCCACGTACCCCTGCCTGAAGGTCTCGCCGGACCCCGTGATGGCAGCGGCGGGGGGCTCGGCCACGAGGAACTTCCGCTCGATCTCGACCGTCACCGGCCCAGTATGGACCGCTGTAGGGTCGAGCACCATGGGCGCTGCGCACGTCACGGTCGCGGCGGGGGCGGGTGATCCGGCGGATCACGTCGGACGACTGGCCCGACTCGGCTTCGAGTTCGGCGAACCGGCGCCCTTCGACACCACCCTGCTCGACACCTTCGACGGCCGCGCCCAGCGCGCCGGCATCAGCGTCGAACTCGTCGCCGACACCGGTTACCTCCTCGTCGTCCGCCGTGGCGACGAGGAGGTACGGGTGGACGTGAGCCGGGCGCCCCGGTTCGGCCGCGACCTGCCGCCCGGGCGCCTGTTCGGCCGCCTGGCCAGGCTGATCGGCGTACGCGCCCTGCTCCCGAGGATGCGCCTGACCGGATCGGCCCGCACGGGTCGGCGCCGCAACCGGTCGGGCCGGGTGGTCGCCGTCGCCGTGGTCTCGGAGGGGCTCGTCATCGACGGCTACGAGGGCGCCGATCTTCCCGAGTGGATCATCGAGATCGACGGCCCGTCCGACGCGCAGAAGGCCGCCCGACGGGCCCGCGCCGCTCTCGAGGAGGCGGGCGTCGCATCGCGGCGAGGCGACACGCTGTCCGCCGCGGCGGCTGCGGCCCACCTCGATCTGGGCGGCATCCGCGACACACCGACGGTCCCGCTCGACCCGTCGATGTCGGCGGTCGACGGTTTGCGGGCGGTTCTGGCCAACCTCGCCACGACGATCGGGGCCAACTGGCAGGGCACGATCGAGCAGATCGACCCGGAGTTCCTCCACGATCTGAGGGTGGCGGTCCGCCGCACCCGCACGGTCGTCGGCCACGGGACGCGGATCCTGCCTCCCGTCGTCGCGACCTGGGCCGCCGCGCTGTTCGGGCGGCTCGCCGATCTGACCGGCCCGGCGCGCGACCTCGACGTCACGCTCCTCGACTGGGACGAGCAGGTCGGTCGGTTGAGCGCCACGGCGATCGAGGCGCTCCGTCCGGTGCGGACCATCTTCGAGACGCGGCATGCCGCGGCGATGAGCGAGTTGACCGACGCGCTGCGATCCGACGAGCTCCGGGAGCACCTGGCGACATGGATCGCCTGGCTGCACGACCCCGAGCGGGTCATCGCCGCCGGGGGGAACGACGGCGACGGGCCGGTACCCCGGTCCGGCGCCGGCAACGACCGGGTTGAGCAGGCAGATCGGCAGTTGGGGCCAGCCGTGGCCCGGGCGATCCGACGCCGGCATCGCCTGCTCGTCGAGCGAGGTCGCCTGATCACGGCGGAGTCGCCGGCCGAGGCCGTCCACGATCTGCGCAAGGATGCCAAGAAGCTTCGCTACCTGCTCGAATGCTTCGGGAGTCTGTTCCCGCCGGAGCTGCTCGAGACTGCGGTCCGCCAGCTGCGCGCCCTCCAGGACAACCTCGGCGAACATCAGGACGCCGACGTGCAGGCCGCCGCGCTGCGGGCGATCGCCGCCGACCTGGAGGGCGACGCCGATTTCGACACGATGCTTGCCCTCGGCCGGCTGACCGCGCGGGCCGACCAGCGCAAGACCGCCGCCCGCCACGACTTCGCCCGTCGGTTCGCCACCTACGACAGCGCGGCTACCGAGGACATCTTCCGCAAGGCGCTCCGGGCCCTGAGGCGGACCCGCTGACGAGCCGGCCCGCGGGCCGGCGGATCAGGGCGGATCGACCGGGGGGGTGTCATAGCCCACTTCCCAGAGGCACAGACCGTGGGGCGGGGCGACGGTGCCCGCGCTGGCCCGGTCCCTGCTGCGCAGGATCGCCGTCATCTCGCCCGCCCGGCGGCGGCCCCGACCCACGTCGACGAGCGTGCCGACGATCGAGCGCACCATCTGGTGGCAGAAGGCATTGGCGCGGATCTCGAAGCGCAGCAGGCCGGGCTCGGGCTCGCTCCAGCGGGCGAGGCGGACCGATCGGACCAGGCTCCTCGGCGGCTCGCCCTCGCCGACCTTGGGACGGCGGCAGAACGAGCTGAAGTCGTGCTCCCCGATGAGCGGGTCACAGGCCAACCGCATCAGCGGCACGGCCAGCGGCCGGGGCACGTGCCAGGCCGTCGCCGCCTGGAACGGGTCGGGGGTCGCCGTGTTCAGCACCGTGTAGCGGTAGTGACGCCAGCGGGCGGAGAACCGGGCGTCGAAGTCGTCGGGCACCCACTCTGCGGCGCGTACGACGATCGTCGGGCCGCACATCGCGTTGACCCGGCGCTGCAGGTCGGCCAGATCGGTCGACTCGGGCAGGTCGACGTGGACGACCTGGCCCCAGGCGTGCACCCCGGCATCGGTGCGGCCCGCCCCGGTCAGCTCCGTCGGTCGGCGCGCCACCCTGGACAACGCGTCGAGCAGGGTGCCGGCGACGGTGGCCACTCCCGCGTTGACGGCGAACCCATGGAACGAGGAGCCGTCGTAGGCCACCTGCAACTTCGCTCGACGGGTCACGTGACCATGCTACGGACCCGGCCCGGGGGCTCTACGGCCGCTGGTGCTGCCGGGAGAAGTGGTCGAGCCACGACAACAGCGCCAGGACCACGCACCAGACGAACAGCAGCACGGGCACGTAGGTGAGCTCGTCGGGTGTGAGGGTTCGCAGGAACAGGCAGATGACGCCGGCGACGACGAGGAAGATGGCCCGTCGATCGCCACCGAGCCGGCTGGTCATCCGTCCTTTGCTCATGAGAACACGTCGACGATCTTGTACATCACCGCGGCCATGATCCCTGCGCCCGGGATCGTGCAGATCCAGGCCCAGACGACACGGCCCGCCACGTTCCAGCGCACGGCCGAGAACCGCCGAGCCGATCCCACTCCGACGACCGCGCCGGTGATCGTGTGGGTGGTCGACACCGGGATGCCTTTCGACGACGTGAAGAAGAGCACGACGGCCGCCGCGGTCTCGGCGCACACGCCGCTCATCGGCTCGAGCTTCGTCAGCTTGTTACCCATCGTCTTGACAATCCTCCAGCCGCCGAACATGGTGCCCAGACCGATCGCCGTGTGCGCGGCGAGCACCCACCGGGTCGGGATCGTCGCATCGGGACCGAGCTTGCCCGCCGCGATGAGCAGGGCGAGGATGATGCCCATCGTCTTCTGGGCATCGTTGGCGCCGTGGCCGAGACTGAACGCGCCGGCCGACACCAGCTGCAGGCCGCGGAAGACACGGTTCACGCCCTTGGGCTTGCGGATCCGGTGGATGATCCGCATGACCACGACGAGCAGCGTGAAGGCAAGGAGCAGCCCGACGAGCGGGGAGTAGACGATGAACACACCGATCTTCTTGATGCCCTCGGTGATCGCCACGTTCTCGGTGACGCTCCTGCCATCGGCGTCGAGGTAGCTGTACGTCCAGCCGGCCTTGGCGATGCCGGCCCCGAGAATGCCGCCGACGAGGGCGTGGGACGACGACGAGGGCAGCCCGAGCATGGCGGTCACCACGTTCCAGACGATCGCCCCGATCAGCCCGGCGAAGATCACCCCGATCGACAACAGGCCTCCGTGCGGGTTGACCACGCCCTTGGCGATCGTCGACGCCACCTTGGTCTCGAAGAACAGGAAGGCGATGAAGTTGAATGCCGCGGCCCAGGCCACGGCATAGATCGGCTTGAGAACGCGGGTGGCCACCACCGTGGCGATCGAGTTCGCCGCATCGTGGAATCCGTTGACGAAGTCGAAGGTCAGCGCCACCGCGATGACGAAGTACAGGAGGAAGTTCTGCATTCGAGGGCCGCTGCCTCAGGTGTGCTTGACGGCGATGCCGGCGACGATGTCCGAGGCACGCTCGATCGAGTTCAGGGCGTGCTCCACTGCGGCGATGATGTCCTGCCACTTGAGCACGGTGAACGCGTCGTGCGCCCCGGAGTACAGTCCGGCGAGAGCACGGCGGTGCACGGCGTCACCCTGACTCTCGAGCCGGTCGATCTCATCGAGCTCGGGCTGCATGCCACGCAGCCTGGGGAGCTTGGCGATCAGCCCGACGTTGACGTCGCACGCCTTGGCCAACAGATCGGCGAGTTCGGTGGCCTCGGGCAGCGGCGTGCTCACGTTGTGCAGGCTGATCAGCTCGGCCGCGTCGCGCAGGTCGTCGATGACGTCGTCGAGCTTGTCGGCCAGGGCGTGGATGTCTTCGCGGTCGAACGGGGTGACGATCGCCGTGTCGAGCCGATTGAGGATCGAGCGCATCAGATCGTCGCCGTTCTTCTCGATCTCGACGATCTGATCGACCTGGTCGACGGCCGGCAGCGAACCGAGCAGCTGCTGCAGCAGCCGGGCGCAGGCGGCGGCATTCGCGGCCGCCTGGTTGAAGAGCGGGTAGAAACCTTCGTCGCGCGGGATCAGTCGGAATCTCATGGGCAGGACCTCCGCAAGGATCGAGCGACGAAACAGGCCGCAGCCTAGGCGTCCGGTTGCTCAACTCCAAGACGCAGATGTCCACCTCCCCCGGTCATCGGAGAAGCCGAGAGGGCGGCGCCGGTGCCGGCGCCGCCCTCTCGGAGTGGATCAATCGTTGTTCAGACGAGTTCGACGCGGGCCATCGGCGCGTTGTCGCCCTGGCGCGGCCCGAGCTTGTAGATGCGCAGGTAGCCGCCCGGACGATCGAGGTAGCGGGGGGCGACGTCGTTGACCAGCTTGTGGGTCATCTCACGGTCGCCCAGGTAACCCTGGATCTGGCGGATGCGGTGGACGCGGCTGGGTTCGCCCTCCTGGGACTTCTTGGCCTTGGTGATCAGCTTCTCGGCGATCGGGCGCAGCGCCTTGGCCTTGGCCTCGGTGGTGACGATCGCTTCGGCGGCGAACAGCGACGCGGCCATGTTGGCCATCATCAGCCGCTGGTGGGCGGCATCGCCGCCGAAGTTGCGGGCGCGACGGGGGGTTGCAGGCATCGGTTCGTTCCCTTATCAGCCGCGCAGCGCCAGGCCGCGCTCGTCGAGCTTCGCCTTCACTTCGTCCAGGCTCTTCTGCCCGAAGTTGGTGATGTTCAGCAGGTCGTCATCGGTCTTGGTCAGCAATTCGCCGACGGTGTTGATCTGGGCGCGCTTGAGGCAGTTGCGCGGCCGCTCGGACAGATCGAGGTCCTCGATCGGCAGGTCGAGATCGGGCGAACCGCTGGTGATCGAGGCGACCTCGCCGAGGACCAGGCCCTCGGGCTCCTCGGACAGGCCGGCGATCAGGTCGACGAGCGAGCGCAGCGTCGCCCCGGCCGAGGCCAGCGCGTCGCGTGGGGCGATCGAACCGTCGGTCTCGATGTCGATCACGACACGATCGAAGTTGGTCGACTGCTCGACCCGGGTCGGCTCGACGTCGAAGTTCGCCCGACGGACGGGCGAGAAGATGGCGTCGATCGGCACCACACCGATGGTGCGGTTCTGCGTCTCGCGATCACACGACAGGTAGCCCCGGCCGCGCTCCACCGTCAGGTCGACGGCGAGGCGGCCCTTGGCGTTGAGTGTGGCGATGTGCAGGTCCTTGTTGAGGATCTCCACCTCCGACGGGCAGCGGATGTCCCCCGCGGCGATCTCGGCCGGCCCGCGCACGTCGATGCGCAAGGTGACCGGCGTGTCCGAGGTCGAGGTGATCACCACGTCCTTGAGGTTCAGGATGATGTCGGTGACGTCCTCGGTGACGCCGGTGATCGTGTCGAACTCGTGGAGAGCCTCGTCGAAGCGGACGGTCGTGATGGCCGCGCCGGGGATCGACGAGAGGAGCGTGCGACGCAGGGAGTTGCCGATCGTGTGGCCGAAGCCGGGTTCCAGCGGGCCGATGGCGAAACGCTGGCGATTGTTCTCCTCTTCGCCGATCGGCTCGACGGTGGGGCGCTGAATAACGAGCATGAGGTGTCCTGTGGTCCTTTGCGGGCGGACGATTACTTGGAGTAGAGCTCGACGATGAGGGACTCGCGAACCGGGACGTCGATGTGGTCACGCTGGGGAAGATCGCGGACGGTGACCTGCTGGCCGCCGTCGCCGGCCTCGAGCCAGCCGACCACGCGGCGATCGAGCACGTCGAGGTTGTGGCGGATGACGATCATCGACTTGGCCTTCTCGGCGAGGGAGATGACGTCGCCCTTGCGCACCCGATAGCTGGGGATGTTGACCCGCTTGCCGTTGACGAGCAGCAGGCCGTGGGAGACGAACTGGCGCGCCTGGGGCCGGGTGGCCGCCCAGCCGGCACGGAAGCAGACGTTGTCGAGACGCTGCTCGAGCAGGCGGAGCAGGTTCTCACCGGTCGGGCCGGCGAGACGCACGGCCTCCTCGTAGTTGTTGCGGAACTGACGCTCGAGGACGCCGTAGATGAACTTGGCCTTCTGCTTCTCCTGCAGCTGCAGCAAGTACTCCGAGCCCTGGCCCCGACGGCGGGTGCGGCCGTGCTGACCGGGCGGGAAGGGACGGCGCTCGAGCGCCTTACGACCCTTCTCGTTCTCGAAGATGTTGGTGCCGAGCCGACGGGACAGCTTGACCTTGGGACCTGTGTATCGTGCCATCGTCCTACCTCAGACCCGACGCCGCTTGGGCTGACGGCAGCCGTTGTGGGGGACCGGGGTCACGTCCTTGATCGACGACACCTCGATGCCAGTGTTCTGGATCGACCGGATGGCGGTCTCGCGGCCCGAACCGGGCCCCTTCACCTGCACCTCGACACGACGAAGGCCGTGCTCCATCGCTGCGCGGGCGGCCTTGTCGGCCGCCATCTGGGCGGCGAACGGGGTCGACTTGCGCGATCCCTTGAACCCGACGTTGCCGGCCGAGGCCCACGAGATCACGTTGCCGTCGGCATCGGTGATCGACACGATCGTGTTGTTGAACGAACTCTTGATGTGCACGATTCCGAACGAAACGTTCTTGCGTTCGCGCTTGCGGGGGCGGCGGCCCCCAGGCTTCGGCTTGGCCACGCTTACTTCCTCACAGCCTTCTTCTTGTTGGCAACGGTCTTCTTCGGGCCCTTGCGGGTACGAGCGTTGGTGTGGGTGCGCTGTCCGTGCACGGGAAGGCCCTTGCGGTGCCTGATCCCCTGGTAGCAGCCGATCTCGATCTTGCGCTTCACGTCCTGCTGGATGTCGCGACGCAGGTCACCCTCGACGGTGAGGTTCTGGTCGACCCACACGCGGATGCGGTTCACCTCTTCCTCGGTGAGATCCTTCACCCGGGTGTCGCGGTTGAGGCCGAGCTGCTCGCAGATCAGCTGCGACTTCGGCTTGCCGATTCCGAAGATGTACGTGAGGGAGATCTCCAACCGCTTGTCACGGGGGATGTCGACACCAGAGATACGGGCCATGAGGTTCCTTTTCAGCCCTGCCGCTGCTTGTGGCGGGGGTTCTCGCAGATGACCATGACGCGGCCGTGCCGACGGATCACCTTGCACTTCTCGCAGATTCTCTTCACGCTCGGGCGGACCTTCACCGTGGACTCACGTTCATGTAGGGGTTTGGCATCTAGGGGGAGGACATCGACGCGGTGGGCCGGAACACCGAGATGACGGCGCAACTGCACACATTCGGCACTGACAGAACGCGTGGACGCGCCAAGTGCCTGCAGGGCCGAGGAGCAATGCTACCGCCGTCGGGCGCGCACACCAAGTCCCGTTCCACACGAGATCCGCGACGGTACCACTGGTGACGTTCCGGCGAGTGGTAATCACGGCCGGAACCTCGATTTGGCGCGTTCTTGCCCAGCGTGGTGACCGGCCACGGTACGTGTCGTCGCCCGACCGCGCGCCCGCTGAGGAACGACACCGACGGATCGAGTCACGGCCGGGTGAGTACCTCGGGTCCGTCGTCGGTGACGGCCACAGTGTGCTCGCAGTGGGCGGCGAGCGAACGATCGGCGGTCACCACTGTCCAACCGTCGTCGAGCTCAACCGTCTCGTCGACGCCTCCGGCGATGAACATCGGCTCGATCGCCAGCACGACCCCTGTCTCCAGCCTCGGGCCTCGGCCGGCCCGGCCCGTGTTGGGGACGTCGGGCTCCTCGTGCATCGCCCGGCCGATCCCATGACCGCAGTAACCGTCGGCGATCCCGAAGCCGTGGTGTTCGGCCACTCGCTGGACGGCGTGACCGATGTCGCCGAGGTGGCGACCCGGTCGCATCTGCTCGATCGCCCTCGCCAGGGCCTCCTCGGCACCGGCGATCAGCCGTTGCGCCTCCGGGCTGATCGCCCCGACTCCCACGGAGAACGCCGCGTCTCCGTGCCAGCCGTCGACGATCGCCCCGCAGTCCACGCCGATGATGTCACCCTCTTCGAGCAGACGCGGTCCCGGTATACCGTGGATCACCACGTCGTTGACCGACGTGCAGATCACGGCCGGGAAACCGTGGTAGCCCAGGAAGTTCGATGTCGCCCCCCGTCGTGCGAGTACCTCACGGGCGACCATGTCGAGTTCTGCGGTCGTCACTCCCGGGCGGACGGCAGCCCGGATCGCATCGTGCATCTCGGCCACCACTCGCCCGGCGCGCCGCATCACGGCCAACTCGGCCGACGTTCGACGAACCAGTCGGCGGGCCATCAGCCCGGTACCCGCAGGGAGGTCCGACCGCGCTCAGGGCTTGCGGCGGGCATCGATCACCTGGATCAGGCGCCGCAGCACTTCATCGGGATGTCCCACGCCGTCGATCACGGCGAGCATGCCCTGCTCCTCGAACCACTCGATGAGGGGGGACGTCTGGCTCTCGTACAGGTCGAGCCGCTGGTTGATCGCCTCAGACGTGTCGTCGTCACGCAGGACGACGTCACCCCCGCAGACGTCGCAGATCCACGGGCTGCGCTCGTGACCGGTCGCCGTGTAGTTCGTGCCGCAGTCGCGGCACACCCGCCGACCGCTGATCCGCTGGAGGACGACCTCGCGCGGCACGTCGAGATCGATGGCCAGGTCGAGCGGCTTGCCGAACGACTCGGTGATCTCCCGCAGCGCCTCGGCCTGCACCACCGTGCGCGGGAATCCGTCGAGCAGGTAGCCGCGGCCCCGGGCGTCGTCGCGGCCCAGCCGCTCGGTGATGATGCCGATCATGATCTCGTCGCCGACGAGCCCACCGGCGTCCATCACCTTGCGGGCCATCACGCCGAGGGGAGTGCCCTCGCGCGCCGCCGCTCGGAGCATGTCGCCGGTCGAGATGTGGGGGACGACGTAGTGCCGGGACAACCGGGTGCACTGCGTGCCCTTGCCGGACCCCTGTCGGCCGAGAATGATGAGGCGTGTGCCGGGGATCATCGATCCGCCCGCAGCCCTACGCGCAGGCGGGCAGGCGTCACTTCAGGAAGCCCTCGTAGTTCCGCAACATCAGCTGACTGTCGATCTGGCGCATCAACTCCAGGGCGACGCCCACGGCGATGAGCACCGTGGTGCCGGCGAACGGGAAGTTCCGCACGTCGAACGCCCAGGTGATGATGTACGGGGTGATGGCGATCACGGCGATGAACAACGCCCCGGGCAGGGTGATCCGGTTGACGGTCTTGGCCAGGTAGCGCTCGGTCTGCGGCCCCGGGCGGATGCCCGGGATGAACCCGCCCTGCTTGCGGATCTGATCGGCCTGCTTGATCGGGTCGAAGGCGATCGAGTTGTAGAAGTAGGCGAAGGCGATCACCATCAGGGCGAAGACGATGATGTAGAACAGGCTGCGGCTGTTGACGATGTTGTCGTTGACGAACCGGGAGATCCGGCCGCGCCAGTCGGTGCCGGCGGCATTGCCGCTGCCGATGATGTTGGTGGCCAGGACGGGCAGGAGGAGCACCGACGAGGCGAAGATGATCGGCACTACGCCGGCCTGGTTGACCTTCAGCGGGATGTAGGTGTTCTGCCCGCCGTACATCCGGCGCCCGACCATGCGTTTGGCGAATTGCACGGGTATTCGCCGCTGGCCGAGCTCGACCCGGACGATGGCGTAGAGGATCCCGATCGACACCAGGACCATGGCGGCGAAGGCGAACCACTTCTTCTCGAGCAGGATGCTGTAGTAGCTGTACGGCAGGCCCGACACCACCGAGGCGAAGATCAACATCGACATGCCGTTGCCGATGCCCCGCTGGCTGATCAGCTCACCGATCCACATGAGCAGGGCGGTGCCGGCGACGAGGGTCGGGATGACGAGCAGCGCCCGGGGCATGAACGTGGGCAGCAGCACGACGTCGGGCACGTTCTGGGAGGCGCCGAAGAAGGCACGGCCGCGGCCCTGGCCGAACACGAAGGTCAGTCCCGTGGCCTGCAACAAGGCGATGGCCATGGCCAGGTAGCGGGTCCACTGGGTGATCTTGCGCTGACCGACCGCTCCCTCGTTCTGCCACTCCTCGAGCTTGGGGATGACCACCCCGAGGACCTGCATGATGATGCTCGCCGTGATGTACGGCATGATCCCGAGGGCGAAGATCGCGAAGCTCTCGAACGCCCCACCGGAGAAGAGGTTGAGGAAGCCGATCGCACCCTGGCTGCGGGCCAGCGAGCGGAGCTGGTCAACGGCCTGGTTGTCGATGCCGGGGACCCGGATCGCCGCACCGAGGCGGTACATCGCGATGCACAGCATGGCGAAGAAGATCTTGTTGCGCAGGTCGGGGACCTTGAAGATGTTCTTCAGGTTCGAAAACACCGTCGCTCCTCAGTTGTAGCGGTGCCAGATGTAGCAGTGCCCGGGTCGGCGGGTGAACTCGCGACTGAGCCCCGGCGGCTCAGCGGTTGGTGAACTGGTTGCCCTGCGCAGCCGGACGAACGCGGTACGGCAACGGGATCAGCGTCACGCTACCTCCCTGGGCCACGATGGCGGCCTCAGCCGCCTTCGAGACCCCGTGGGCGGAGACGTGGACGGCACGACTGAGCTCACCGCGACCGAGCACCTTGATCAGGGCGTTCTTGTGGGCCAGCCCTCGGGCGTGGAGCGACTCGGGCGTCACCTCGGCCTCGCCGAGCTCGTCGAGCAGGTCGAGGTTGATGGCCTGGTACTCGACGCGGAACGGGTTGTTGAAGCCCTTCAGCTTCGGGACGCGCATCTTGAGGCCGGTCTGGCCGCCTTCGAAGCCGCGGGCGACGGTGTTGCGAGCGTGCTGGCCCTTGGTGCCGCGACCGGCGGTCTTGCCGCCCTTGCCGCCGATGCCCCGGCCGACCCGCCTGGCCTTCTTCTTGGACCCCGGTGATGGGGCGAGTTCGTCGACGCGCATCTCAGCTCTCCGAGCTTTCGGCCACCTCGATGAGGTGGGGGACCCGAGCGATCATGCCCCGGATCTCGGGGCGGTCGGGCAGGGTGTTGGTGTCACCGATCTTGCGCAGCCCCAGCGCACGCAACGTGCCACGGGTCTTGGGCTTGGTCCCGATTCCGGACTTCACCTGCTTGACGGTGATGGTCTTCTCGCTGGCCATCAGTGGGCCCTTTCGCTTCGGCGGACTCGCCCGCCTGCCGTGTTCGCTCGGAGCACGAGCTCGACGGACGTCGTGTCAGTGGGCATCTCCGGCCCCCTGGCGCTTGCGCTCGTTGTAGGCGCGCAGCATGCCCTTGGGCACGAAGGCCTCGGCGTCGAGACCGCGGCGGGCAGCGACCACATCGGGGCGCTGGAGTGCCTGGAGCCCCGAGATCGTTGCCCGGGCGACGTTGATCGCATTGGACGAACCGAGCGACTTGGCGAGCACGTCATGGATGCCGGCCTCCTCGAGGATGATGCGCGCCGCGCCGCCGGCGATGACCCCGGTACCAGGAGCGGCGGGCTTGAGCATCACGCGCCCGGCGCCCATGACGCCGTGGACCTCGTGGGTGATCGTCGAGCCGGCCAGCGGCACGGCGAAGAGGCTCCGCTTCGCCTCCTCGGTGCCCTTCTGAATGGCGAGGGGCACCTCCTTGGCCTTGCCGTAACCGAGACCGACGTGGCCGTTTCCGTCGCCGACGACGACGAGGGCGGTGAACGAGAACCGCCGGCCGCCCTGGACGACCTTGGCGACGCGGTTGATCGCGATGACCCGCGACTCGCGCAGCGTTGTCGAATCGATGTTGAGGGCCATCAGAACTCCAGACCTGCTTCGCGGGCGGCGTCGGCCGCCGCGGCAATACGACCGTGATAAAGGAATCCACCGCGGTCGAAGACGACCTTGGTGATACCGGCGGCGAGGGCACGCTCGGCGACGAGCTTGCCCGCCCGGGCCGCGCCAGCGGCCGAACCGGTGGAACCGGCCGAGCGGAGCTCGGCCTCGACGGTCGACGCCGAGGCGAGCGTGTGGCCGGCCACGTCGTCGATCACCTGGAGCACGAGATGCCTGTTCGAACGGAACACGGCCAGGCGGGGTCGTTCGGGGGTGCCGTTGACCAGCTTGCGCACACGGTTGTGGCGACGGGCCCGGCCTTCCTGGCGAACCTTGGTGATGTTCGGCATCGCTACTTCTTCCCTGTCTTGCCGGCCTTGCGAAGGATCTTCTCGCCGGCGTACTTCACGCCCTTGCCCTTGTAAGGCTCGGGCTTGCGGATCGAACGGATGTTGGCGGCCACCTGGCCGACCTTCTCCTTGTCGACGCCCTTGACGATGATCCGGGTCTGGATCGGGACCTCGAAGGTGATCCCTTCGGGGGCCTGGATGATCACCGGATGGCTGAACCCGAGCGCCAGGCGAAGCGTCGTCGGGCTCTGGGCCTCGGCGCGGTAGCCGACGCCGACGATCTCGAGCGTCTTGGCGAACCCGGTCGTCACGCCGGTGACCATGTTGGCCACCAGCGTACGGGTCAGTCCGTGGAGGGAGCGGTTCTCGCGAGCGTCGTCGGGACGCTCGACGATCAGCTCCGCGCCCTCCTGGCGCAGGGTGATGGCGCCGGGCACGTCGCGCGACAGGATGCCGTTGGGCCCCTTGACCGTGACGACGCCACCGGACACCGACACATCGACGCCGACGGGCACCGCGATGGGTGTTCTACCGATACGTGACATTGCGTTTCGCTCCAATCACCACACGAAGCAGAGGACTTCGCCGCCGACGTTGCGCTTGCGCGCATCGCGGTCGGTCATCAGCCCCTGGCTGGTGGACAGGACGGCAACACCGAGGCCACCGAGCACGCGCGGGACGGCGTCGGCCTTGCGGTAGATCCGCAGGCCCGGCGTCGACACCCGCTTGAGCCCAGCGATCGTGCGGTGGCGCTCGGCGGAATACTTCATCTTCACGGTGAGGACGTCGCCGGGACCGTTGGTCGACGGCGCCACCTCGAATCCGGTGATGTAGCCCTCTGCTTCGAGGATCTTGGCCAACGCCAGCTTCTGACGCGACGAGGGCATACGGACCTCGTCGTGCATCGCGGTATTGGCATTCCGAATCCGGGTCAGCATGTCGGCAATGGGATCAGTCATCATGATGGTTGGCTCCCCTTACCAGCTCGCCTTGGTCACGCCGGGGACTTCCCCGGCATGAACGAGTTCGCGCAGGCAGATGCGGCACAGCCCGAACTTCTTGAATACGGCACGAGCCCGACCACAACGGCGACAGCGCGTATACGCGCGCACCTTGTACTTCGGCTTCGCATTTGCTTTGTTGATCAGCGCCTTCTTGGCCATGTTGGTTCAGCCCTTCCCGATCACTTCTTCTTCTTGCCGGCGGGAGCGGCCTTGGCCGGCTTGCCCTTGGGGCCACGCACCGGGCCTCGACGCTTCTTGACCGTCTTGACGACCTCGCCGTCCTTCTTGAACGGGAAGCCGAAGGCGTCGAGGAGGGCCTTGCCGCCCTCGTCGGTACGGGCTGTCGTGACGATGGTGATGTCCATGCCACGGGTCTGGTCGATGCGGTCGTACTCGATCTCCGGGAAGATCGTCTGCTCGCTGACCCCGAACGTGTAGTTGCCACGGCCGTCCCACGAGTGGGCGGGCAGACCGCGGAAGTCACGGATCCGGGGGATGGCGACGGCGATCAGCCGATCGAGGAACTCCCACATCCGTTCGCCGCGCAACGTCACCTTGCAGCCGATGGCCTGGTTCTCACGCAGCTTGAAAGCGGCGATCGAGTTCTTCGCCTTGGTGACGATCGGCTTCTGGCCGGCGATGGCGGTGAGGTCGGTCACCGCACCCTCGAGCAGCGACGGCTGCTGGGTGGCGCGGCCGACGCCCATGTTGATCACGATCTTGGTCAGGCCGGGGATCTCCATCACATTGGTGATCCCGAGCTGCTCCTGCAGCGCCGGGCGTACCTGCTCGTCGTACTTCGTCCGGAGACGGGGAACGACTTTGGTCTCCGCGCTCATCGGATCACCTCACCGGTGGAACGGGCGATGCGCACCTTGGTGCCGTCGGCCTCGATGCGGTAACCGACGCGTGTCGGCTTGCCCTTGTGCAGGTAGGCAACGTTGCTCGCATCGAAGGGCAGGTCCTTGTCGATGATGCCACCCTGCATGTTGGCCTTGCGGGCCTTCTGGTGGCGCTTGGCGGTGTTGACCCGGTTGACGATCACCTTGTTGACGCCGGGCAGCACCTGGGCGATTTCGCCCTCGCGTCCCTTGTCCTTGCCGGCGATGACGACCACGGGGTCGCCCTTCTTGAGTTTCATCACAGCACCTCCGGTGCCAGCGACACGATGCGCATGAACTTCTTGTCACGAAGCTCACGTCCGACCGGGCCGAAGATGCGCGTCCCACGGGGGGACTGGTCGTCCTTGATCAGCACGGCGGCGTTCTCGTCGAAGCGGATGTAGCTGCCGTCCGGGCGCCGCTTCTCCTTCTTGGTGCGGACGACGACGCACTTGACGACGTCGCCCTTCTTCACGGCGGCGCCCGGGATGGCGTCCTTCACCGTGGCGATGAAGACATCCCCGATCGAGGCGTACCGGCGGCGAGTGCCGCCGAGCACCTTGATGCAGAGCACCTGCTTGGCGCCGGAGTTGTCGGCCACCTTGAGGCGGGATTCCTGCTGGATCATGGCTTACTTCGCCCTTTCCAGGATCTCGACGACGCGCCAGCGCTTGAGCTTGGACAGCGGCCTGGTCTCCATCACGCGTACCTTGTCGCCGACCCGGGCGCGCTCCTCGCTCACGTCGTGGGCGTAGAGGCGCTTGGTCCGGTTGACGAACTTGGCGTACTTGGGATGCCGGACGCGTTCGATGATCGCCACCACGGCGGTGGCCTCCATCTTGTCGGAGACGACGATCCCCTCGCGGATCTTGCGATCGGCGCGGGAGTCGTCGTCGGCAGGCACCGGTGCCTGCTTCGTCGCCGCCTTCGCCGCTTCGGCGGGGGCCTTGGCGACCACCGGGGCGACGGCCTGGGTGACTTCCCCGGTCACTGATCCTGCGGCGGTCTCGACGGATTCGGCGGCCTCGTCGGCCTGTGCTTCTTCGGACATCACTTCGTCTCCTGGGCCTCGGCCGCGGCGATCTCGCGCTGGCGGATGAGGGTGTTGATACGGCCGATGTGGCGGCGGTTCTTGCGCACGGCGGCGGTGTTGTCGAGCTGGCCCGTGGCATTGCGGAAGCGCAGGTTGAGCGCCTCCTGCTTGGCCGCGCGGAGCTCCTCGATGAGGGCGGTCAGGTCGAGATCCTTGATCTCGGCGGTCTTCTTGGCCATGACTCAGACCCCCTCGGCGCGAGTGATGACCCGGGCCTTGATCGGCAGCTTCTGCACGGCCTTCTCGAGCGCGGCCCGAGCGATCTCGGGATTGGGGAACGACAGCTCGAACAGCACGCGTCCCGGGCGCACGACGGCGACCCAGAACTCGGGGTTGCCCTTGCCCGAGCCCATGCGGGTCTCGGCCGGCTTCTTGGTGACCGGCTTGTCGGGGAAGACGTTGATCCACACCTTGCCGCCGCGCTTGATGGCGCGGGTCATGGCGATACGGGCGGCTTCGATCTGGCGGGCGGTGAGCCACCCGGGCTCGAGGGCCTGGATCCCGAACTCGCCGAAGGCGAGGTCGGTGGCTCCCTTCGACAGGCCGCTGGTACGGCCGCGGTTCACCTTGCGGTGCTTGACCTTGCGGGGCATCAACATGGTCGCTCAGTCCTCGTTCGCACGGAAGTGCGGGGTCTCGGGGCTGTCGTGGATACGACGCTCGATGTCTTCTTCTTCGGCCAACAGGCGCTCGAGCTCGGGGTCGGCCTCCTTGAGCAGAGGCGTTGCCTCCGGCTCGACATCGGCGTCCTTGCGGCGGCCGGCGGAGGAGACGACCTTGCGTGGCGCACCTGCGCCGGCCACGTCGCCGACGGCGAGCGCCGCTTCGCGGATCGCCTTGTCGTCGGTCTGCGGCTTGTAGGGCAGGATGTCGCCCTTGTAGATCCACACCTTGACGCCGACGCGGCCCGAGCCCGTCCGCGCCTCGCGGAAGCCGTAGTCGATGTCGGCGCGCAGCGTGTGCAGCGGCACCCGACCCTCGCGGTACCACTCGGTGCGGCTCATCTCGGCGCCACCGAGACGGCCCGAGCACTGCACGCGGATGCCCAGGGCACCGGCCTTCTGGGCGTTCTGCACGGCACGCTTCATCGCCCGCCGGAAGGCGATGCGGTTGGCGAGCTGATCGGCGACGCCCTGGGCGATCAACGCCGCGTCGAGCTCGGGGGACTTGATCTCGACGATGTTGAGCTGCACCTTGTTGTTGCCGGTGATCGCCGTCAGGCCCGAGCGGAGCTCGTCGGCCTTGGCGCCACGACGGCCGATGACGATGCCCGGGCGGGCCGTCTGGACGTCGACGCGCAGCTTGTCACGGGTGCGCTCGATCTCGATGCGGCTGATGGCGGCATCAGGCAGCAACTTCATGATGTACCCGCGGATCTTCCAATCCTCGGTGAGGTACTCGCGGTAGTCGCGCTCGCTGAACCACCGGCTCTTCCAGTCGGTGGTGACGCCGAGGCGGAAGCCGTAGGGGTTGACTTTCTGGCCCATCAGGACTCCTCCTCCGTGCGAATGGCGGGCTCGTCGTCCGCTTCGCTCCCTGCTTGCGCCGCCGGTGCCTCGTCGTCGGCGCTTCCCTCGGCACTCGTTCCCGACCCGCCGCCTGCCATGGCAAAGCCGGCTGCGATCGCGCTCACCTCGGTGTCGAACCACACTTCGGCGACGGTGGCGTCGTACCAGCGGCCGTCGGGCAGGTGGTAGAGCATCGAGTCGGCGTTGCCCTTGATCGTGAAGCCCTCGGGCGCCGAACCGTCGGCGTTGGGGGCTGCCGAGCCGGGGCCGAAGTCGATGGCATCGTCGTCGCCGACGGGCAGATCGACGAATCCCTCGACCTCATCGGCGTGTTCGTGTTCGTGTTCGTGGTCGTGTTCGTGTTCGTGGTCGTGTTCGTGGTCGTGTTCGTGGTCGGCGGCCCCGCCGGCGGCGGCCTGGCGGCTGCGCTCGACCCGTGCCCGGCGGGCGGCGGCACTCGAACCGGCCACCCGGGCGCCCCGACCCGAAGCGACCTTGGCCGACTCACGGGCCTGCTTGACCGACAGCTTGTCGTCGCTCATCCGGTCGACGACGATCGTGATGTGGCAGGTGCGCTTGCGGATCCGGCTGGCTCGTCCCCGGGCCCGGGGGCGGAAACGCTTGAGGGTCGGACCCTCGTCGGCGAAACAGGCCCGCACGTAGAGCTCCTCGGCCTCCTGGCCGTCGTTGTGCTCGGCGTTGGCGATGGCCGAAGCGAGCACCTTGGTGATCTCGTGCGAGATGCCCCGCTCGGTGAAGCGCAGCACATCGGCGGCCGCCTTGACGTCGAGGCCGCGGATGAGATCGAGCACCACGCGGGCCTTGGAGGCCGACGAGCGGATGTACTTGGCGACGGCACGTGTGCCGGTCGACTCGTCGACCGAGCGGGCGCCCTCGTTGGTCTTGGGACCGGTCATCAGCGGCGACCCTTCGTGTTCTTCTCCTGGCCGGCGTGGTACTTGAAGGTGCGAGTCGGCGAGAACTCGCCGAGCTTGTGACCGACCATCGATTCGGTGACGTACACCGGCACGTGCTTGCGGCCGTCGTGGACGGCGATCGTGTGGCCGACCATGTCGGGGATGATCGTCGAGCGGCGGGACCAGGTCTTGATGACCTTCTTCTCGCCGGCGGCGTTCTGCGTGTCGACCTTCTTCAACAGGTGGTCGTCGACGAACGGGCCCTTCTTGAGGCTGCGTGACATCGGGGATTACCTCCGGCCCTTGCCGCTACGACGGCGACGGATGATGAGCTGGCTCGATGGCTTCTTCTTCGAGCGTGTACGGCCTTCCGGCTTGCCCCAGGGTGACACCGGGTGGCGGCCGCCTGACGTGCGCCCCTCGCCGCCACCATGGGGGTGGTCGACCGGGTTCATCACGACGCCACGGCTCTGGGGGCGGACACCCTTCCAGCGGTTACGCCCGGCCTTGCCGATCTTGAGCAGTTCGTGCTCGGAATTGCCGACCTCCCCGACGGTCGCCCGGCAGTCGATCGGCACCCGGCGCATCTCGGTGGACGGCATGCGCAAGGTGGCGTAGGCGCCTTCCTTGGCGACGAGCTGCACGCTCATGCCGGCCGAGCGGGCCACCTTGCCACCCTGGCCAGGGCGGAGCTCGACGTTGTGGACCGTGGTGCCGACGGGGATGAAGCGCAGCGGCAGGGCGCAGCCGGGCTTGATCTCCGACCCGTGGCCACTGGACACCTTGTCTCCCACCGAGAGGCCCTTCGGGGCCAGGATGTACGCCTTGGAGCCGTCGGCGTAGTGCAGCAGAGCGATCCGGCAGGTGCGGTTGGGGTCGTACTCGATGGCGGCGACGGTGGCCATGAGGCCGTCGGTCACCCGTTTGAAGTCGACCAGTCGATACTGACGCTTGTGCCCGCCGCCGCGATGACGGGAGGTGATCCGACCGTGCGCATTGCGCCCGGCCTGCTTGGGCAGCGGGACGACGAGCGTGCGCTCGGGCTTGGTCCTGGTGACTTCGGCGAAGTCGGAGACGGTCTGGAACCGGCGGCCGGCGGAGGTCGGCTTGCGCTTGCGGAGTGCCATGGCTGGTCGTTCCTCAGTTCTCGAACAGCGGGATTTCGTCGCCGGCGGCGAGCGTGACGATGGCCCGTTTGGTGTCGGGCTTCTTACCCATGCGGTTGCTCTTGCGCGCACGCTTGAGCTTGCCCGCACGGTTGAGCGTGTTGACTTTGACGACCTTGACGCCCCAGATCGCCTGGACGGCATCGTGGATCTCGGGCTTCGAGGCGGCGGGGTCGACCTTGAAGGTGTAGACGCCCTGCTCGATGAGGGCGTAGCTCTTCTCGGAGACGATCGGGGCGATGATGATGTCGCGGGGGTCTTTCATCACTCAGCATCCTCTGCAGCGTCGGTCTTGGGCTTGCGTGCCCCGGCCTTGGTGAACCCGGCAGCCCTGGCCGACTCCTCGGAGTCGAACCACACCTCGGCCACCGTCGCCTCGTACCAGCGACCGTCGGGGAGGTGGTAGAGCATCGAGTCGGCATTGCCCTTGATCGTGAAGCCGTCGGGGCCCGAGCCGTCGGGGCCGGCCGCGGCCGAGCCGGGGCCGAATGGAGTGGCGGGCTCGTCGTCCGCTGCGCTTCCGTTCTCAACGGCGGGCTCGTCGTCCGCTGCGCTTCCGTTCTCAACGGCGGGCTCGTCGTCCGCTGCGCTTCCTCCTCGCGCCGCTTGTGCCTCGTCGCTGGCGCTTCCCTCGGCACCACTGTCAACGGCGGGCTCGTCGTCCGCTGCGCTTCCTCCTCGCGCCGCTTGTGCCTCGTCGCTGGCGCTTCCCTCGGCACCGGGGGCGGGGGCCAGGTCGGCGAGGGGGGCGGGGGTCAGGTCGGCCTTGGAGGCGGGCTTGGGCTTGGGGGCGGGCTTGGGCCTGTCGGCCTTGGGGGAGGTGGAACCGGTGGGCAGCGTGGCGGTGGTGAACACGATCCAGTCGTTGCACAGCACGTCGTAGGCGTTGAGCTCGCCTGCTTCGAGGATCTGGACGCCCACCAGGTTGCGGAACGACTTGGCGGCGACCACGTCATCACGATCGAGGATGACGAGCGCCTTGCCGTCGATGCCCAGCGCAACGAGCGCAGCGGCGGCGTTCTTCGACGAGGGCGTGTCCCAACCCCAGGTGTCGACGACGAGGATCTTGCCCTCGTTGGCCCGATCGCTCAGCGCCGAGGTCAGCGCCAGGCGGACGACCTTCTTGTTGACCTTCTGGGAGTACGAACGCGGGCTTGGGGGCGTGGGTGATGCCGCCACCGGAGTAGTGCGGCGCACGGATCGAGCCCTGGCGGGCACTGCCGGTGCCCTTCTGCTTGAACGGCTTGCGACCGCCACCGCGGACCTCGGCCCGCGTCTTGGTGCTCTGTGTGCCCGAGCGGCGATGGGCCAACTGGGCGGTCACGGCCTGGTGCATCACCGGCACGTTCGGCTGGACGCCGAACACGTCGGTAGGCAGATCGGCGGAACCCGCGCTCTTGCCGGCGGTCGTCCTGATCGTCACCGACGCCATCACTGGCCACCCTTCTTGATCGCATTGCGCACGATGACCACGCCACCGTTGGGGCCGGGAACGGAGCCCTTGACCAACAGGAGGTTGCGCTCGAGGTCGGCCTGGACCACTTCGAGGTTCAGCGTGGTGACCTGCTCGTGGCCCATGTGGCCCGACATCTTGAGGCCCTTGAAGACCCGACCCGGGAAGGCGCAAGAACCGATCGCACCCGGTGAGCGGTGGTGCTTGTGGTTACCGTGGCTGGCGCCCTGGCCGGAGAAGTTGTGACGCTTCATCGTTCCGGCGAACCCCTTCCCGCGGCTCACACCGGTCACGTCGACCTTCTGACCGGCTGACAGGCTGTCGACCTTCAGTTCCTGGCCGACCTCCAGACCGTCGACCGAATCGAGACGCAGCTCGACGAGCTTGCGACCAGGGGTGACCCCGGCGGAGGCGAAATGCCCCGCCTCGGGCTTGTTGAGCTTCTTGGCGTCCTTGTGTCCGTAGGTGACCTGCACGGCGGTGTACCCGTCGCGCTCAGTGGTCTTGACCTGCACGATGCGCGCCGGTTCGACGCGCAGCACCGTCACCGGGATGATGCGATTGTCATCGCCCCAGATCTGGGTCATTCCTACTTTTTCGCCGACGATCGCGGTTGTCGCCATAGCGGGTGCCTCTGGTTGGTCGGCTCGGACCGAGATCCGAGTGCTGTGCTCTCACGCAAATGCTCCGCATGGCAGGCCAGCGGAGCATCAGGTTCGGTTTCGTCGCATGGTCCCCTCGACTGCCGAGGGCTCACACGAACATCGAAATTCAAACGTCTCCCTGCGCCCGGCGCATACAGCCGGAACGCACGAATTGGAAACACTACCGGGGGAGGGTCCCCGTTACCAAGCCCCCCGGCGAAAGACTTCAGCGCGGCTGCTGCCGGGCGTGGTCGACGACCAGGTCGGTCCAACGATCCCAGAGCTCTGGCGGGTAGTCGTGGCCCATCCCCTCGATCAGCTCGAAACGCGATCCGGGGATCAGCTCGGCCGTCCGCCGCCCGCCGGCGGCGTCGATCAACGTGTCGCAGTCCCCGTGGATCACCAGCGTGGGCACGGTGACCCGTCGCAGCTGCTCGGCACGCGGTCGCGAGGCGAGCACGGCCAGGAACTGCCGGGTCGGACCCGACGGGTCGAAGCAGCGGTCGAATGCCCGCGCCGCGTCGGCGCGCCAGCGATCCTCGTCGGCGAAGGCCGGGCTGCCCCAGACGCGCAGCCCGTCGACCCACGCCTGGATCGCCGACTCCCGGTCGGTGGCCGGGGGTGCGGTCAGCAGGGCGATCGCCTCGGCGCTCCCCTGGCCGAACCCGGGCTCACCGGTGCTCGACATCACCGAGGTCATCGTCTCCAGCCGGTCGGCGTGCTCGATGGCCAGTGTCTGGACGATCATGCCGCCCATCGAGAGTCCCATCACGTGGGCCCGGGCCACGCCGAGGGCGTCGAGCACGGCGATGACGTCGGCGGCCATGTCGGAGAGCCGGTACGCCGCGCCGGACCCGTCGGTCGGGTGGTCGTCGAACTTGGTGCTCAGGCCGACGTCCCGGTTGTCGAACCGGACCACGTGGAACCCGCGGGCGACGAACTTCTCGCACCAGGCGACCGGGTAGTTGATGCATTGGCTTCCCAGCCCGTTGACGAGCACGAGCGTCGGGTCGGCCGGGTCGCCGAAGGTCTCGTAGTGGATCTCGCAGTCACCGTTGCGGGCCTCGGCCATGTCGGCCGAAGCTACCGGCCGCACCGCTCGCCCGCGCCACGCGGGAGGCGGGGCGGGGAGATCCTCAGGAAACGAGGGCGACGCTGCGGGCCGGGCGAGCCGCGGGGTGCAGGCGGCGACACTCGTCCTGCCGCTGCAGGAACTCCTCGACGATGGCGAGTTCCCGCTCCATCGTGAGGATCTCCGTGGTCGTCACGGGTCCGCCCGACCTGATTCCGACAGGGGAGGCCGACAGTCCGAATCGGCCGAGCCGTTCGATCCACATGTGCATGTGCTCACGATGCCGGACCGAGGTGAACCCCCGACGACTGCAGGGTGACGACCGGTGGAACACTCGACGGCGAAGGGCCGCACCGAGGATATCCGCGTCTCGACTGCACAAGCCGCTTAGCGTTTGTGTCGCAGACCGACTGCGCTATGTGATCCCCCAGGAGAAGCACCGAGATGGCAGCATCCCCCAAGTTCGTGATCAGCACGGACAAGAAGGGCCAGTTCCGTTTCAACCTCGTCGCCGCCAACGGCGAGATCATCGCCTCCAGCCAGGCGTACGACGAAAAGGCCGGCGCCAAGCGAGGCATCGCCGCCGTCGTGCGGGCGGCCGCCAAGGCGACGACCGAGGACACGACGGTGAAGCCGAAGGCCGCTCCGGCAGCCAAGGCCCCCGCCGCCGCTCCGGCGGTCAAGGCTCCCGCGGCCGCCAAGGCTCCGGCGAAGAAGGCTGGCGCCGCCAAGAAGTAGTCGACACGAACACGTGGTGGTCGACCTGAGGTAATCGACAGGAACGGCACCGCTCGAGCCGACGATCGAATCCCAGCCATCTGCTTCTGCCGGCGCTCGTCGTCTGCAGACGGGCGCCGGCGGGGATCGCCTACCATGCGCGGCGATGGTCGACACCTCGTCCTTCTTCGACTACCCGCACGGGGACTCCGACGATCCGCCGCCCGCCGCCGGCGGGGCGGACGCGGCGTTCCTGGCCGGTCTGTCGGAACACGACCTCGCCGTGCTGTCGAGCTACTCCGAGGTCCGCAGGCTGCGCAGCGGGGAGACGCTGATCGAAGCCGGGGACTCCGACCCGTCGCTGTACATCGTGACGGCGGGCGCTCTCGAGGTGCGCCAACCCCGACGCCGCGGCGACGAGGTGGTCAGCCGCCTGCCCACCGGCTCAGTCGTCGGCGAGCTCACCTTCTTCGACGGCCGACCTCGCTCGGCGCGGGTGGTGGCCTCCGAGCCGAGCGAGGTCATCCGGCTCGGTCGGAGCGCGTTCGAGTCCCTCGCCGCGATGCATCCGAGTCTCGGCCGCCACATCCTGATGGACCTCGGGCGGGTGTTGTCCGGCAGGTTCCGGCGCATGGGTGACAAGTCCCGGTGACGGCGACGAAGGGCGGCCGGGTCGACCGGGTGACCGTTGCCTTCCCCAACTACACCCAGATCCCGCGCCGACTGACGGTGCACACCTGGCGGCTCGTCCGCCTGGCAGGGGTGGTCACCGCGCTGGTGATCGTCGTCATGCTCTTCGTGCGGCCGGCCGGTGCGCTCTTCGCCTTCTGGCGACTGATCGTGCCCACCGTCCCGTTGCTGCTCATCGTCGCCCCCGGGTTGTGGCGGAACCTCTGCCCGTTGGCGACGGTCAACCAGGCCCCCCGCCTGTTCTCGCGCACCCGGGCACTGGCGGCGCCGGCCTGGCTGCAGCGGCACGGCTACGTGGTGGCCATCGCGCTGTTCATCGCCGTGGTCGTCAACCGCAAGGTGGTGTTCAACACCAACGGCCCGGCGCTCGGAGTGCTGCTGATCGTCATCTTCGCCGCGGCGTTCGTCGGCGGGAGCACGCTGCGGGGCAAGTCGGGCTGGTGCTCGTCGATGTGCCCGGTGCTGCCCGTGCAGCGCATCTACGGGCAGACGCCGTTCGTCCTCGTCGGCAACAACCACTGCGAACCGTGCCTCGGCTGCACCAAGAACTGTTACGACTTCAACCCGAAGGTGGCCTACGCAGCCGACATGTACGACGAGGACCGGTCGTTCGGCGCAGACCGGCGCTGGTTCGCCGGCGCCTTCCCGGGCTTCGTGCTCGCCTACTTCCAGGTTCCCGCCCATCCGGCGATCCCGATCCCCGAGCTCTACGGTCGCACCGCGCTCTACACGCTGGCCAGTGTGGCCGTCTTCCTCACCATCGACGTGTTCGGCCACACGAGGCCGAACCGGCTGCCCCCGCTGTTCGGCGCGGCGGCGCTGGGCATCTTCTACTGGTACACGGCCCGGCTGTACGCCGACGCCCTCGGCCAGGTCGTCGGGCGCGACCTGGGCGCGTCGGTCTGGCCGATGCGTGCCACCGTCGGCGTCGTGGCGATCGTCTGGCTGGCCCGTGGCTGGCAGACCGAGCGACGCTTCCTCGAGCAGGCCCTGGCCGGCGCCCTGCCGATCCGGGTCGAGATCCGCACGACCCGCCAACTGCGCGCCGCCGAGGGCCTCGAGGTGACGTTCGTGCCCGGCGAACACACCGTGGCCGCCCGGCCGGGGGCGACCCTGCTCGACACGGCCGAGCGCGCCGGGCTGCCGATCGAGGTCGGTTGCCGCATGGGGGTGTGCGGCGCCGACCCGGTCCATGTCAGCGAGGGCTTCGACCGCCTCTCGCCGATCACCGACGACGAGGCCAACACCCTGGAGCGCCTCGGTCTTGGCGGCCACAACCGACTGGCCTGCTCGGCCCGCGTCGACGGGGCGTGCCGCGTCTCGCTCACGCCGGACACGACATCAGGACCCGCCGGGCGGGCACCGACCTTCGCCCCCGACGCGTCCGTACGACACGTCGTGGTCATCGGCAACGGCATCGCCGGGATGACCGCCGCCGACTTCGTGCGGCGGCAGCATCCGGGCTGCACGGTCGACGTCATCGGCCGCGAGGCCCACCCGCTGTACAACCGGATGGGCATCTCCCGCCTCGTCCACGGCCGCTCGGCGATGCAGGGCCTCTACCTGCTGCCCGAGGACTGGTTCGACCGCCACGGCGTGACACCGTGGCTCAACACGATCGCCAGGTCGATCGACCGGGACCGGGGGGTCGTCACCCTCGGCACGGGGCACGAACTCGCCTATGACCGGCTGGTCATCGCCACCGGGGCGCGCAGCGCCGTGCCCGAGATCGCCGGTTTCGACCGGCGCGGTTGCTTCGTGCTGCGCGAGGCGCAGGACGCCATCGACATCCGCCGCGTCGCCCAGCAGACGCCCGCCCACCGCGCCGTCGTCGCCGGCGGGGGGCTGCTCGGGCTCGAAGCCGCTCACGCGCTGCGCGAGTTGGGGCTGCAGGTCACGGTGCTCGAACGTTCCGATCGGCTGCTTCGCCGCAGTCTCGACGCCAACGCCTCCGCGGTGCTCGAGGCCTACCTCGAGAGCCTGGGCATCGAGATCGCCCTCAACTCCGAGGCCGTCGCCCTCCACGGCGAAGGCGACGGCATCGAATCGGTCGAACTGCGCAGCGGCCACCACCTGGCGTGCGAGGTGTTCGTCGTCGCCGCCGGGATCGCGCCGAACTCCGAGCTGGCCGCTCGGAGCGGTCTGACGGTGGGCCGGGGCGTCGTCGTCGATGACATGCTGCGCACCAACGATCCGGCGATCTATGCGGTGGGCGATGCGGCCGAGTACCAGGGGCGGACCTGGGGGCTCTGGACGGTCGCCGTCGCCCAGGCCCAGGTCGCCGCCGAGAACATCGCCGGCGGTGAGAGCCGGTACGCCGAGAGCATCCCGATGACCATCCTCAAGGGTGTGGGACTCGACATGCTCTCGTTCGGGGCGATCGATCCGCAGGAAGGCGATGTGGCGATCACCGACGACCAGATCCAGGGCTTCCGTTACCGCAAGCTGGTCTTGCGCAACGATCGGGTGGTCGGCGGGCTGTTCCTCGGCTTCCCTGCCGAGGCGATGTGGGCGCGGGCCGTCTACGACGGGCACGGCGACTGCTCCGGGGAACTCGACGGCCTGCGCCAGGGGATCTGGCCGAGCTGACCCTGGCCGTCAGGGTCCCGCGGCCCGAACGGGTTCAGTCCCGGCTGATCAGCGATTCGTAGCGGTTCGTGACGGCAATCTCCGGGGCCTCGAGGGTCAGGTCGAAACCGAGCAGACCGGGCATGTCCGGCACGACGAACTGCAACGTGCCGACCAGGACGCAGCTGTCCGCCTCGACCGTCCCGCCGAAGCGCCAGGCGTGATCGCCGGTCACCCACCGCATGCGGACGTCGACGACGGCATCCTCGATCGCCACATGCATGTCGTTGACCACATGGACGTCGAGCCCGAAGGTCTCACCGGGCACGACGAACTCGGGCAGGCGCTCGAGCACGACGATCACCGGCCGGCACGCCTCGACGAGGGCGTGGTAGGCCGCCTTGGGCACGCGTCGGTGGTCGAGCACGCTCCAGCTGACCGATGGGTAGGCATCGGCCAGCATGTACAGGCAGAACCCCCCGGTCGGGCGGTACTTCAACCTCCTCAGCGTCTCGATCTGATGGCGGACGACCTCGGCCTGATAACGCTGGGTGGCGGCGCGCCAGTCCTCGAACGAGGCGTAGTGCGTCACCGGGAACCGCTCGTCGAAGATCTCCCGCTGCAGTTGGTGCCGAGCAGCGAGCCGCTCCCAGTCGAGCTCGGGCCACCGGACCGGCTCCATGAACTCGGCCGATTCGGGGACCGCCTGCGCCCCGAACTCACCCAGGAAGCGCACCAGACGGGGCACCGAGGCGGCGAGCTTGGCCAGATCGCGTTCCTCGCCGTGGTACCACCCCAGGTACAGGTGGCTGTCAGTGCCGTCGAGCTGCGGCAGGTGGGGCAGGACACCGGAGTGGGCGATCACGGGCCGGGTCTCGTCGGCCTTCTCGAAGGCCCGCTTCACCCAGCGGTCGAGGATCGAGCGGTTCCAGGTCGGCAATTGCTGGGCGGCGACGTAGGCGGCCCGCAACCGCGTCGAGTCGTAGTCACCGCCCGCGCCGTGCTCGAGACGCAGCGGCTCGTTGTGTGCGCACCACACGGCGATCGACGGATGATGACCGAGCAGATCGACGGCGGTTCCCGCCTGGGCGGCCGCCGGACGGCGCACCGAACGGGCGTATCCCCACTGCAGCGGGAAGTCCTGCCAGACGAGCATGCCCATCTCGTCGGCGGCGTCGTACAACTCCGGACGGCTGATGTGACCGTGCACCCTGATCAGGTCGAGTCCGGCGTCCTTGGCCAGGGCGACATCGCGGCGCAGTTCGTCGGGGGAGGCCTCGCCGAGCGCCATCCGGCTCGGGGCGAGGTTGACGCCCTTGGCGAACAGCCGCTCGCCGTTGACGGCGAACACCCAGTCGTGGAGGGCCACCTCGCGCAGGCCGGTGCGCACGTCACGGGCGTCGCTCGGCTCGTGGTCGACCTCGACCTCCACACGGATGTCGACGAGCGGTTGCCCACCCATCGACCACGGCCACCAGATGCGCGGATTGTCGATGTCGACGTTCCACTCGACGGCGTTGACCCGACGGGCCAGCGGCCGCTCCTGGCTGGAGAGCACCTGGCCGTCGACGATCGTGCGGATCCGCACCGAGCGGGCCTGGTCGGAGTCGAGGTTGGCCCGCAGCATCACGTTGGCCCGCGCATCGCTCACGTCACGGGGGAGCACGCGCAGCGTGGCGATCCGCACCGGACCGGTCCTGGTGACCCGCACCGGCCGCCACAACCCGCCGGGGTTCCACATCGGGTCGACGACGTTGCCGTGCTGGAAGACCCCGGTGATGTTGCGCTTGGCCCGCAGATCACCCGGGTTGCCGCACGTCACCTCGACGCTCAGGACGTGGTCGTCGGCCAGGCGGGCGAGCGAGGTGATCTCGTAGGTGTGAGGGAAGAAGTAGCCCTCGGGGTCCCCGAGGTAGGCGCCGTCGAGCCACACGTCGCCCTGGTAGAGCACCCCGTCGAAGGTGACCCAGGAGCGCTCGCGCTCGGTCGGGGCGGGCATCGTGAACGAGGTCCGGTAGATCAGCGGGCCATTGGAGTCGACGAACGCCGGGGTCGAACGCCAGTGCCCCGGAACCGGGACCGGCTCCCAACCGGCGTCGTCGTAGCCGAGGCCGATGGCGTCGCGTCGCAGGTCGTCGTCGGCCGGCGCGGCACGCCACGTTCCCGACAGATCCAGCGCCATCGCCGCCAGGGTACCCGCGGCGCCGGACGCCGGGATCAGCGCCACGATGCCGGCGACGATATGTTCGCTCCAGGGTTGCAGTCGCTCCCGATCGGTCACACGAAGGTCGGTGACGGGTGAAACGCATCGAGCTCGAACGGTTCAACGGGGCGACGGTCGACGATCTCATCGGGCCCGGGCTGCGCCTGCTGTTCGTCGGGATCAACCCCGGGCTGTGGACCGCCGCCGTCAACGCCCACTTCGCCCGCCCGGGCAACCGCTTCTGGCCAGCGCTGTACCGGGCCGGGATCACCGATCGGCTCGTCGACGCCTCGGGCGGCATGTCGGGCGCAGACCGCCGACACGTCGTCGACCGCGGCATCGGGATCACCAACATCGTGCCTACGGCATCGGCGCGGGCCGAGGAGCTGACCCGCGAGGAGCTCCGCGCCGGTGCGGCCCGACTGTGCGAGACGGTGGAGCACCTCCGCCCGGCGGTCGTCGCCGTGCTCGGTCTGACCGCCTACCGCCAGGCGTTCGGCCGCGGCGCGGCGGCGGCCGGCCGCCAGGAAGAGGCGATCGCCGGCGCCGAGCTGTGGATCGCTCCCAACCCCAGCGGGCTCAACGCCCACGCCACGCTCGACTCCCTGGCCGTCGACTACGCGGAGATCGCCCGGGCCGCCGGGATCGGGCCGTGCGGCTCCGAACCCGGGCACCCCGGGTGGCGTCAGGTGTAGAGGGCCGGGATCGACGGACGATCGAGGGTGACCGGACCGCCCACAGACATCGACCGCAACCCGGCTTCGACGATCATCTGGGCCATGAGTCCGTCCCACGCCGACGGCCCGGTCGTCGTTCCCCGGCGCAGCGACGCCACCCACGCCTCGGCCTCGATCACGTAGGCATCGGCGAACCGTCCGAACCAGTCGTAGCCGATGTCGATCGACTGGCCACCGCCACGGCGGCTGATCGGCAGCATCGGCAGTGCCATCACCACGCCGCCGTGTTCGGCCTCGACCTCGACCCCGACCTCGTAGGCGTAGCTCCGCTCGGCGAACTCGATGGTCGCGTGACCGCCTCCCTCGTACTCGGCGACGAGCAGGCCGTGGGCGATGGAGTCGGGGGCGCCGGCGGCGAACGCGGTCACCCGGGCCACCTCGCGGCCGGTCAACCAGCGCACGGTGTGGGCGTCATGGACCATCGAGTCGGTGTACGCGATCGAGACGGCGCGGCGCACGGCGTGGACGTTGCGATGGACGCAGCGCAGGTGGTGCACCTCGCCCAGGCCCGCCATCGCCTCGGCCACCTGGACATGGGCCGGGTCGTAGACCCGCATCAGACCGAGGTGGATCAACCGCCTGCCGAGCGCGACCTCGGCATCGACGATGTGACGGCACTGTTCGGCCGTGGTGGCGAGGGGCTTCTCGCACAGCGTCGGAATGCCGGCGGAGACGGCGGCGAGCGACTGCTCCTCATGGGCGTCGGCCGGCGAGGCGATCACCAGGCCGTCGAGATCGCCGCGGGCGATCACCTCGCGCCAGTCGCGCGTCGCCGCGGCGCCGATCTCGGCGGCCAACCGCGCCGCGGCGTCACCGAACGGATCGGCGACGGCGACGACATCGACCTCGCTCATCGCCTGCAGGGTCCTGGCGTGGAACGACCCCATGCCGCCGGCACCGATGAGCCCGATGGTGAGTGACATGGCGAGCGAGGACCTCCGTGGACGAACGACGCCCCGAACCCTATGGCAGCGACGAAGTGATGCCAGAACGTGGCCACATCACGGCCCTGTGGCATCACCTCGCCGGCGTGCGGTCAGCCGCGGGCGAGCGTCTTGCGGTTCTTGAACTTCGCCTTGCGGTAATCGGCGTGCATCAGGGCGATGAAGTCGATCGAGATCGCCTTCGGGCAGGCCTCCTCGCACTCGCCGTGGTTGGTGCAGGAGCCGAAGTGCTCGTCCATCGTCTCGACCATGTTCTCGGCCCGCTGGTAGCGCTCGGCCTGACCCTGGGGCAGCAGGTTGAGGTGCGCCACCTTGGCCGCGGTGAACAGGTTCGCCGCGCCGTTGGGGCATGCGGCGACGCAGGCCCCGCAGCCGATGCACTCGGCTGCGTCCATCGCCGCGTCGGCGACGGGCTTGGGGATCGGGATCAGGTTGGCGTCGGGGGCGCCGCCGGTCACCGCCGTGATGAAACCGCCCGCCTCGATGATCCGATCGAAGGCGGAACGGTCGACCATCAGGTCGCGCACGATCGGGAACGCCGCGGCCCGCCACGGCTCGACGACGATGGTCTCGCCGCTGGAGAACTTGCGCATGTGCAGCTGACACGTCGCCGTGGACCTCTGCGGGCCGTGGGCCTGGCCGTTGATCATCAGACCACACGTTCCGCAGATCCCCTCGCGGCAGTCGGAGTCGAAGGTGATCGGCTCGGAACCCTCGGTGATCAGCCGCTCGTTGAGGATGTCGAGGAGCTCGAGGAACGACGCCTCGTCGCTCACCGACTCCACGGTGTGGGTCTCGAACCGCCCGGCGTCGGCCGGACCCCGCTGCCGCCAGATCTTCAGCGTGATGTTGTTCAGATGAGACACGACGGATCCCTACTTGTAGCTGCGGACGGCGAGGTGAACGGCTTCGAACTCGAGCGGCTCGATGTTGCGGATCGACTGCATCGGGTCGCCCGTCCACTCCCAGGCAGCGACATGGGCGTAGTTCTCGTCGTCGCGCCTCGCCTCGCCGTCGGACTCCTGGTGCTCGGCGCGGAAGTGGCCACCGCACGACTCCTCGCGCTCGAGGGCGTCACGACACAGCAGCATCCCGAGCTGGAAGAAGTCGTCGACCCGGCCGGCCTTCTCGAGGGTGAGGTTGAGCGCATCGTCACCGGGGACCCGCAGGTCCTTGCCGAACTCCTCGTACAGCGCCGGGATGTCCGACAGCGCCTTCTCGAGGCTCTGGCGGGTGCGTTCCATCCCGCACTGGTCCCACATGATCCTGCCCAGCGCCTTGTGGAAGTGGTCGGGCGAGCGGGTGCCCTTGATGGCGAGGTACCCCTGGTAGCGGGCGGTCGCCGCCGCCTCGGCCGCCCTGAACGCCTCGTGGCCGACGTCGGGCTGCGGCTTGTTGAGCATCGGGGCGAGGTAGTCGCCCAGCGTGTAGGGGATCACGAAGTAGCCGTCGGCGAGACCCTGCATCAGCGCCGAGGCGCCGAGGCGGTTGGCACCGTGGTCGGAGAAGTTGGCCTCGCCGAGCGAGTAGACACCCGGGATCGAGGTCATCAGCTCGTAGTCGACCCACAGCCCGCCCATCGTGTAGTGCACGGCCGGGTAGATGCGCATCGGCTGCTTGTACGGGTTCTCGCCGGAGATCCGCTCGTACATCTCGAACAGGTTGCCGTAGCGCTCGCGCACGATCGGCTCGCCGAGCCGGCCGATCGCCGAGTCGAAGTCGAGGTAGACGCCGTTCTTCAGCGGACCGACGCCGCGGCCCGAATCGACGGCCCGCTTGGCGGCCCGCGACGACACGTCCCGGGGGGCGAGGTTGCCGTACGACGGGTAGAGGCGCTCGAGGATGTAGTCGCGCTGGTCCTCGGGAACCTCGTGCGACGGCCGGCGCTCGTCGGGGTCCTTGGGCACCCACACCCGACCGTCGTTGCGCAGCGACTCCGACATCAGCGTGAGCTTGGACTGGAACTCGTCGGCCTGCGGGATGCACGTCGGGTGGATCTGGGTGTAGCACGGGTTGGCGAAGAACGCCCCCTGGCGGTGAGCCCGCCACGCGGCGGTGACGTTGCAGTTCATCGCGTTGGTCGAGAGGTAGAAGACGTTGCCGTACCCGCCGGTGCAGAGCAGCACGGCGTGCCCGGCGTGGCTGCGCACTTCGCCCGTGACGAGGTCGCGGGTGACGATGCCGGCCGCCTTGCCGTCGACGGTGACCACATCGACCATCTCGACCTTGGTCCACAGCTTGACGTTGCCCATCCCGACCTGGCGGGCGAGCTGCTGGTACGCGCCGAGCAGCAGTTGCTGACCGGTTTGACCCCGGGCGTAGAACGTGCGGGAGACCTGCGCCCCGCCGAACGAGCGGTTGTCGAGCTGACCGCCGTACTCGCGGGCGAACGGGACACCCTGGGCGACCATCTGGTCGATGATGTTCACCGACACCTCGGCGAGGCGGTGGACGTTGCCCTCGCGGGCCCGGAAGTCGCCGCCCTTGACCGTGTCGTAGAACAGCCGGTGGACGCTGTCGCCGTCGCCCTGGTAGTTCTTCGCCGCGTTGATCCCGCCCTGGGCGGCGATCGAGTGGGCCCGGCGAGGGGAGTCGTGGAAGGTGAACGCCTCGACCTGGTAGCCGAGCTCGGCGAGCGTGGCCGCCGCCGAGGCCCCGGCCAGGCCGGTGCCGACGACGAGCACCTTGAACTTGCGCTTGTTCGCCGGGTTGACGAGCCTCACGTCCTCCTTGTACGAGTTCCACTTGTCACCGATGGGCCCGTCGGGGATCTTCGATGAGATGCCCTTGTCCGCCAGTGTCGGCCAGTTGTCCATGATGCGTCGCCCTCTCAGCCGACCACGCCGGCCAGCACGGCCACCGGGAACGAGACGTTGCCGACCACGATCAGGGTGGCCAGTCCGGTGGCGATCTGGCGGCGCCAGCGGTTGAACCGCGGGTTCGACCAGCCCATCGACTGGAACAGGCTCCAGATCCCGTGGAAGAGGTGGATGCCGAGGGCGATGTTGGCCACGATGTACACGAGGGCGACGGGCACCCGGCTCAACGAACGGTCGACGTTGCCGTAGACGTCGCCGCGGGTGAACCCGCTCCCGTTGAACTGCCCGCCGGTGAGGTCGAGCAGATGCCAGACGATGAAGAGCAGCACGATCACCCCGGAGTAGCGCATCGTGCGGCTGGCGAAGTTGGCCGCCACATAGTCACGCGGCGACTGGTACTTCACCGGCCGCGCCTGGTGGTTGAGCAGGGTCAGCGTGTAGGCGGCGTGCAGGTGGAGGGCGATCGCCCCGATCAGCACCAGGCGCAGCCCCCAGAGCGCGTAGGTGCGCGGCAGCAGCGGCACGAGGAGCTCGCGGAGGAACTCGCCGTAGTGGTTGATCTCCTCGGCGCCCAGGTACATCTTCAGGTTGCCGATCATGTGCGAGATCACGAATCCGAGCCCGATGATCCCGGTGATCGCCATCACGTACTTCTTGCCGACGGCCGTGGAGTACAGGTCGAGAAGGAACGGTCTACGTTTCCTGGCCTTCGTCGCCGAGCCGCTCTCGGGGCCGCGTCGTGTGATCGTCTGCGCCATTGCTCGGACGCTAATACCACCCGGTCGGTGGGGGGAACTTGCCGGAGCGTGGCACCGGGCACCCCCTGTCGTTTCGTCGTTCGGGTCACCGGTTACCTACACTCTCGCCGGTTCCTAACCAGCTGCGCGGCAGGTCGCCGCGCCGAGACTTCTCCCGGGAGATACCACCGGTGCCAGCACTTCTAGCTTCTGAGGGCGGTTGGCAGGACTTCACCCTGAAGGGCGGCGAATGGGCCGTCCTCCTGTTGTCCGGCCTCGCCGCCCTACTTGCCATCGCCGTCGGCTTCTACCTGATGAAGCAGGTGCTCGCCGCCGACGAGGGCACGCCCAAGATGAAGGAGATCGCCCTGGCGATCCAGGAAGGTGCCTGGGCCTACCTGAAGCGGCAGTTCAAGACGATCGCCGTGATCCTCGTGCCGCTGGCGATCGTGGTGTTCGTCACCTCGGTGGCGATCGAGAAGCCCGACGGGACGTCGGCGATGAGCTTCGGCGCCGCCGGTGCCGCGCGCACGATCGCCTTCATCCTCGGCTGTGTCGCCTCGGGCCTCACCGGCTACATCGGCATGACGCTGGCCACCCGGGGCAACGTGCGCACTGCGGCGGCGGCCAAGCTCAACTCGATGCCCAAGGCGCTCGACATCGCCTTCAAGACGGGCGGCGTCGCCGGGATGTTCACCGTCGGGCTGGGCCTGCTCGGCGCCACGGTGATCATCGCCGTGTTCCAGAACACGTCGTCGGCAATGCTCGTCGGCTTCGGCTTCGGCGGATCGCTGCTCGCCCTCTTCCTGCGGGTGGGCGGCGGCATCTTCACCAAGGCCGCCGACGTCGGCGCCGACCTCGTCGGCAAGGTCGAGGCGGGCATCCCCGAGGACGATCCCCGCAACCCGGCGACGATCGCCGACAACGTCGGCGACAACGTCGGCGACTGCGCCGGCATGGCCGCCGACCTGTTCGAGAGCTACGAGGTCACCCTCGTCGCCTCGATCATCCTCGGTGTGGCGGCCTTCAAGTCGATCGGCGCCAACCCGGCGCTCGGCCTGGTCTTCCCGCTCGCCGCCCGCGCCATCGGCGTCGTCGCCTCGATCGCCGGCGTGTTCGCCGTAAAGGCCAAGGAGGGCGAGACCAACGCCCTCAAGCCGATCAACCGCGGCTTCCTCGTCGCCGGGGTGATCACCGTCATCGGCACGCTCATCGTCTCGCTGACCTACGTCGGCAACGACTTCTACAACGCCGGTTGGCGGTGCTTCGGCGCCGTGCTGGTCGGTCTCGTGCTTGCCCAGGTCGTCAGCCGGCTCACCGAGTACTACACCGGCACCGAGTACGGCCCGGTGCAGGAGATCGCCGAGTCGGCACGCACGGGCCCGGCCACGGTGGTGCTCTCGGGCACCTCGTCGGGCATGGAGTCGTCGGTCTACGCCGTCGTCTGCATCGCCATCGCCCTCGGCGCCACGTTGTGGATCGGTGGTGGCAACCTGCAGTTCTCGCTCTACCTCGTCGCCCTCGCCGGCATGGGCATGCTCGCCACCACCGGCGTGATCGTGTCGGAGGACACCTTCGGCCCCGTCTCCGACAACGCGGCCGGCATCGCCGAGATGTCGGGCGAGTTCCACGGCGAGGCCGAGCGGATCATGGTCAGCCTCGACGCCGTCGGCAACACCACGAAGGCGGTGACCAAGGGCTTCGCCATCGGCTCGGCGGTGATCGCCGCCGTCGCCCTGTTCGCCAGCTACATCGAGACGATCGGCGGCGAGCTCGGTCTGACGGACAAGGCCGGCAACAAGCTCGAGGGCACGGCGCTGTTCCAGGCGCCCGAAACCCAGATCAACGTGGCCGACGTCAAGATCTTCATCGGCCTGCTGATCGGCGGTTCGATCGCCTTCCTGTTCTCGGCCCTGGCCATCCGCGCCGTCGGCCGCACGGCCGGGGTCGTCGTGCAGGAGGTGCGCAAGCAGTTCGCCGACGGCAAGATCATGTCGGGCGAGAAGAAGCCCGACTACGGCCCGGTGATCGACATCTGCACCGCGGCGTCGCTGCGCGAGCTGGCCACCCCGGCTCTCCTCGCCGTGCTCTCGCCGGTGATCATCGGCTTCGGGATCAGCTACCTGGCCCTCGGCGGCTTCCTCGCCGCGGTGATCCTCACCGGTCAGCTGATGGCCGTCTACCTGTCGAACGCCGGCGGCGCGTGGGACAACGCCAAGAAGTACATCGAGGACGGCCACGAGGGTGGCAAGGGCTCCGACGCCCACAAGGCCGCCGTGATCGGTGACACCGTCGGCGACCCGTTCAAGGACACCGCCGGCCCGGCGCTCAACCCGCTGATCAAGGTGATGAACCTCGTTTCGCTGCTGATCCTCCCGGCGATCATTCAGCTGCGCGACGACGACGGGCCCCGCTACGCCATCGCCGCGTCCGCCCTCGTCATCCTGATCGGTGCCCTCACCTTCTCGAAGCGGCGGGCTCCGGCGCTCGACTCCTGAGGCGTCGCCGTCCTAGGCCCTTCGACCGAACCTGGCGATCGAAGCCCCGCCCGACGCCTCATCCAGGTAGTGTCTCCCACTCGTGCTGGCGCTCCTGGACTTCGCGAACAAGTGGGTCGAACGAGGCGGGCTGTTCGTCCTCGGCCTGATCATCTTCGCCGAGTCGGGCTTGTTCGTCGGCTTCTTCCTACCCGGGGACTCGCTGCTGTTCTTCGCCGGATTCCTCGCCTCGGACGCCGGCGGCAACCTCCTCCCCGGCCTCCCGGCCACCGCGGCCGTGGCGTTCGCCGCCGCAGTGCTCGGTGACCAGGTCGGCTACCTGTTCGGCAAGAAGGTCGGCCCGAACCTGTTCGACCGCCCGCAGAGCCGGGTGTTCAAGCCGGCCCACGTGGCCAAGGCGCAGGACTTCTTCGACAAGCACGGGGCCAAGACCATCGTGCTGGCCCGCTTCGTGCCGATCGTGCGCACCTTCGCCCCGATCGTCGCCGGCGTCGGGCGGATGAAGTACCGCACCTTCGTGACGTACAACGTGGTCGGTGGGGCCCTGTGGGGCATCGGTGTGACGTCGCTGGGCTACCTGCTCGGCAAGAGCGACTTCATCAAGAAGAACATCGAGGTCGCGGCGTTGGTGATCGTCGCCCTGTCGCTCGCGCCGGTCGCCCTCGAGTTCCTCCGGCACCGCCGGGCCTCGAAAACCTACTGAGCGCCTGCCGCCGGTTCAGGTCGGTTCGGCCCCGGCGACGAAGTCGATCAGCCGTTCGACGGCGCCCACCAGTTCGGGGCGGAGATCTGCGTACGTCGTGACCCGGTTGCGCAGGCGCGGCCAGAACCCCTCGATCGAGGTGTCCAGGGCGCGGCACATCCCCTCCTTCCAGTCCTGCCCGCGGGGGATCGCCGGCCACTCGTCGAGTCCGAACACGTTCGGGCGGATGCCGGCCCACACGTCGACGAACGGATGCCCGGTGATCAGCACGTTCGGATCGTCGATCCCCACGGCCAGGCGGGACTCCTTCGAGCGGTCGACGAGGTGGTCGACGAGCACGCCGAGCCGACGCTGCGGGGCCGGCCCGAAGGCGTCGACGGCCTCCACGATCCGGTCGAGGCCGTGCATCGGCTCGACGACCAGGCCGAGGTCGCGCAGGTCGTCGCCCCACACGTGCTCGAGCAGTTCGGCGTCGTGACGGCCCTCGACCCAGATGCGGCTCGGCCGGGCCGTCCTCGCCCGGACCGCCACGGCGGCGACCGAGCCGGAGTTGGTCAGCTTCGGGCCGGAGACGGGCGCGGCGGGCCGCACGAGGGTGACCGGGCGGCCCTCGATCAGGAACCCGGCCTCCTTCCAGGCGAAGTGGCGTTGCTGCTGCCTGCGGTCGCGCAGCGTCACCGCCTCGTGGGTGATCTTCACGATGTCGCCGAAGAACCCCGACGAACGGTCCTCGACGAGCATCCCGACCGCGGCCGTCACCGCCGCCGCAGCCTTGCGCCGCCGCGGGTCGAAATCCTCGAGGATGTCGCGTTCATAAGCCATGACGGTCGCGATTCTGGCCGACGGCGACCGCTCGCCCGGCGATCTCAGCGACGCGAGCGCCATCCGTGCGCGGTGAGCACCAACTCGAGGGTCGAGCCGTCGGGGTAGCGCAACGGTGCCCGTAGTCCGACGTGGGCCAGCGCCGCCGGCAGGTCGAGGATCGGCAACGCCCCGGTCGCCGACCAGCGGTGCGTGCGGTGAGCGGGCAGCTCGGCGAACTCCTCCGGTCCGGTGGCGAGCTCGACGGTGCCGTGGACGACGCCGTGCTGGGCGTAGCCGAACTCGATCGGTTCGGCCACGGCCGTCGCGTACCACTCGATGTCGCTGGCGATCGGCACCGCGGTCCCGTACTCCCGGCCGAGCGCCTCGCCCGGGTCGTCCAGCTCGACGGCGTAGGTCTCGCTGCCGACCGTCCACTGCTCGAAGGCGGACTCGCACACGAACTCGGCCCACATCGCCGGCGCCTTGGCCAGCAGCGGATCGGTCCGCCGGGGGATGTGCCACTCGGTCACGTGGAGGAGCGGCATCCCGCGCCGGGCCAACGCCCAGGTGTACCAGGCGTTCGACGGTCCGACGAGGCGGTACGAGACGAAGCCGCCCATCGTCGCCTCGGGCGTCCAGAACGACCACGTCCACTCCTCGTGGACCGACCCCGGGTGCGGCCGCTCGTCGTGAGCGGGGAACGGGCCGCCCGGCGTGCCGATGCTCACAGGGGCGTGTAGTACGGCCCGTCGCCGACGGGCGCGGCGTTGTCGCCCTCCATCAGCGAGACGACGTCGTAGAGCGGGCCCGGGATGTCGCGCGGCACGGTCCAGTCGAGCCGATCGGCGACACCCGCTTCGAGCGCGAACGGGCGGAGGAAGGAGAAGTAGACGTAGGCGCCGCAACGGATCTTGTCGTCACGACTCATCGCCGCGATGTTGCGGTAGTGCGCAGACTGGGCGGCGCGTACGGCCGTGACGATCGACGTCATCTCCTCGAGCGGGATCGGGCGCAACCCGCCGGCCGGCATGTCGTCGGTCGTGTACAGGCCGTAGCCGACGAGGTGGTCGACGAAGTCCTCGGGGGTGGTGTACGAGGTCCCGAAGTCGGTGATCCGGTCGACCGTCACGCCTTCGAGCACCATCGCCGCGGTCAGATTGCGGTACGGCACGCCGTCGGCGACGTCACTCCAGGGGAAGTCGCTGCGCCCCAGGGCGTAGAAGTCCCGCACGAGCAGCACCCGGCCGCCGGGCAGCGCGTAGGGACCGGTGTCGCCGTGACCGACGCGTGTGTCGAAGTAGAGCAGGAACAGGTAGGCGACCAGTGTCGCGTTGAGCGAGCGGATCGCCGCGCGCAGGTCGGGGTCGCCGACCGGGGTGACGCCGGCCATCAGCTGGGTGAGTGTGTCGCCGCGGTAGGCGCCGGCTACGCCGTTGTCGGCGGCGTGACGGGTTCCGTCGCCACGGAACCCCTTGGCGGCCCGCTCCCAGAAGTCGAGCACGGTGTAGGCGTTGTCGAGGTCGTGGGCGAGGGCCGGGTCGATCATCTCGTAGACCTTGCGCCCGATCAGCCAGAAGTTGACGATCGACCACAGGTGCACAGTGTTGACCCGGCAGCCGGGGCGCCGCGCCGCGGCGCCGATCGCCTCGGCCGGCCTGGCCGCGTCGATGATCCGGATCATCTCCGGATAGCGCAGGAACGACTCGATGCAGGCGGTGACGATGTAGGCCGACACCGGGATGATCTTCGATTCCAGCGCGGTGCGCTCCTCGGTGAGCCCCTGGGCGATCGGGCCGATGTAGGCGATCCGCTCGTTGACCCACGCCCGTCGCGCCTCGCCGGCCGGGGCCGCTCCGCCCCGCAGCACGCCGGTGTCGCCCGAGCAGTCGAGCTCCACCTCGTCGCCGTCGCAGGGCTCGGCCCCGGTGAACGAGGCGGCCATGATGCACGGCACCTGGAACTCCCGGCTGACGATGCCGATGTGGCTGCGTGGGGTACCGCCCGTGCACACGACACCGGCCAGCTCGTGATAGATCGGGGCGAGGAAGGTGGCGCCCGCGTCGCGGACCAGGGCGACCACGCCCTCGGCCGAGGTGTCCATCAGCTCGAGCACGTCGTCGGCCGACTCCATCGCCTTCCACCGGCCGCGCACGGGCGAAGCGTCGAAGACCTTGATGCCGCGTCCGATCTCGTTCACGATCGGGCAGACTACGAGGCCGTGATGCGCTATCTCAGCTTGGAGTGGATCGACGCGCTCAGCGCCGCGGTCGCCGACAGTGCGGCGATGCAGGCGGTCGCCCCCGGTCATCCCGTCGGCGTCACCCAGGTCGTCTCGAACGGGCCCGAGGGTGACGTGACGTATCACGTGCAGGTCGCCGGCGGCACGGCCTCGTTCGGCGCTGGCCCCGCCTGGCCCGAGGACGTCCGGTTCGAACAGGACTGGTCGACCGCCGTCGGGGTGGCGACCGGGGCGCTCAACGCCCAGGAGGCGTTCATCGGCGGCAGGATCCGCCTGTTCGGCGACCAGCAGAAGCTGATGGCCAGCCAGCCGGTGTTCCAGGCCCTCGACGAGGTGTTCAACGCCGTCCGCCCGCACACGTCCTACGAGTAGGGGCTTCGTCCGTGCCGGAACTGCCCGAGGTGCAGGCCCATGCCGAGCGGCTCACCGCAGCGTTCGCCGGGACGCCCCTTGAACGCTTTCAGCCGATCACGTTCACCGCGCTGAAGACCGCAGTGCCTGCGCCCGACGAGGCCTACGGCGCTCCGCTCGACGAGGTGGGCCGGCGGGGCAAGTTCCTGCTGCTGCGCTTCGGCGGCGATCCCGGCTCGCAAATCACCTGCGCCGTTCACCTGATGCAGGGCGGGCGGTTGCTGGTCGACGCCAAGCGCGCCGCCAAGCCCCGCGGTGGGCAGGCCAGGTTCGTGTTCACCGACGGGCGGGCGCTACTGCTCACCGAGGCCGGCACGGAACGGCGCGCCGGCGTCTGGTGCATGCGACGCGCCGACGAGGCAACGACCGCCCCGCTCGACCGGCTCGGGCCCGAGGCGCTGTCCCTCGACGCCGACGCTCTCGCCGAACGCTTCGCCGCCTTCCCGATGCGGCTGCACGGGTTCCTGCGCGACCAGCAGGCGATCGCCGGTCTCGGCCGACGGCTCGCCAACGAGATCTGCCATCGGGCCAGGCTCTCACCGTTCGCCGCCACGGCCAAGATCCCCCCTGCGGGCGTCGCCGCCATCGTCGATGCGATCCGCGGCGCCTGCGAGGAAGGCCTGGCCTACGAACGGACGAGACCCGACATGAGCTCGTCGTCCGACCGCCCGGGCGGCGTGCACAGGCGCACCGGCTCGCCGTGCCCGGTGTGCGCCGACGTCATTCGCGAGGTCGAGTACGCCTCGTACACGGTCAACTACTGCCCCACCTGCCAGACGGCCGGCAAGGTGCTCGCCGACAACACCACTTCGCGCTTCTTGAAGTGACGTCGATCGTTCCATCGTCCACCGCACACCATCACTGACTCGTGCCGGATCGTCGCAGCGGCGACGCCAACGTCGAGCATGCTGGCGATCCTCGAGTCGGGGCAGGACGCGAAGTCGCAAGCTGTCGCTTTGTGTTGGTTGTTTTCGGGCGGGTTCGCGGTCGGGTGTTGGTGTGCGGTGGTTGGCGCTGGTGGAGCGCTCAGGCTGGTGCTGCCGTTCGGATGCCGAGTTGGCTCGCGGCGTTGAGCATCCGCTCGTCATAGGTGACGACCCGGCCGAGGTCAGCCTCCAGTTGCCGAGCGGTCGCGAGATGGATCGCGTCTAGGGACCGAACCTCGACGGGGAGTAGCGTCGCTGCGGCGTTGAGGATCCGGTCGTTCACCCGGATGAGCTCGACCCGGTCGAGCACGGATCGGCCCCGCGCAAGTGCCTCGTCCCCTTCGAGGAGGAGTGATCGCAGGACTTCGGTACGGGCGAGCGCGCTTGACACCAGCGGGCGGCGACGTCGCAGGTACCGGCGAAGCGCTGCCGACTCGGGCTCCTCGACCGCGAGCTTCACCAGGGCGGAGGAATCCAGGTATGTCGCCGCCATCAACGCTCGTGTTCGCGAAGGCGAGCCAGCCTGCTCGATGGAGACTCGGCGCCCCGCGAGGGCAAAGGGGCGGGAAGATCGTCGAGGTCGCCGGTTGCGGGCTCGATGTCGCCAGATGCGCGCATTCGCTCCAGTGCGCTGCCTTGGGGCAACGGACTGAGGAGCGCCACGGGACGGCCTCGATCGGTGATCTCGATTGTCTCGCCGTCTTCGACGAGGCGGAGCAGTTCGCTGGCCCGTTGTCGTAGCTCTCGCACCCCGACGGTAGTCATGTGCTACTTATAGCATCTCGGGTGCTGCTGGGCAACCTGGGCTGGTTTGCGAGCGCCAGGGTCTTGCGAACCGGGCCGACAGACTCGGGCCGTGGCAGGACAGCTCAGACGCCCACCGGGCGCAGTCGCGTTTCCGCTCGCTGATCAAGAGCGGCGTCCCTGCGCGCTATCGCCGGATATGGGTGGTGCGAACGAGCCAGTAGTCGTGCGATATCGAGTGCCTCCCATCGGCGATGCGGGGCAGCCAAGCCGCGGGTGGCGCCTCGAGCCCTCCACCGGGGTCTGGGGTCATCTCGAGACAAGAGCGAGGGGGCGTTCGCGAAGGACTCGTTCGGCTTCATTGCTCATCAACCGGACGATGTCGGCGGCCGGCCGGACAGCATCGATGGAACCCGCGGACTGCCCCATGAAGACAGGGTGGCCGGGCGTCACGATGTCGCTTTGATGGCGGAGATCCGCCTCGCGTTCGGCCCACTCGTCCGTAAACGCATCGCGCCGAACACGCGCCCCGATGTCTGATGGCCACGGCATCCCAGACGCGATGTCGTAGGCGCGGGTGAACACTGTGTCGCCTCCATCGCTCGCGACGATCGCCGCCTTGTAGTCGTCGTCGACTTCGATGGCTTCTGGCGTCGCGAGAAAGGCGGTTCCGAGCCAGGCGCCATCGGCACCAGCAAGCAACGCGGCCGCCAGTGCGCGCCCGCTCGATATACCTCCTGCGGCAAGCAACGCCACGTTTGGGTGTCGCTCGGCGATCCCGACCAGGAGTGGGAAGAGACCCATGGTGCCTGTGTGACCTCCCGCCTCAGTGCCCTGAGCGACCAGGACATCAGCACCGGCCTCGACAGCGAGATCGGCGTCCTCGAAACTCTGGGCCTGACAGATGAGCGGTAGGCCTGCGTCTTTCACCCGGCGAGCCCAATCGCCCGGATCCGAGAAGGACAGCGCGATGGCCTCGGGCCGAGCGTCGAGCGCAGCCTGAAAGTGTCCTTCGGTGAAGGGCAGGAACGGGGTGATGAACCCGATCGCGAACGGGCGATCAGTCAGGTCCCGCACCAGTGCGGCCTGCGCGGTCACCCAGCCGGGCCCTTCGGCATGGAGGCCGCCGAACGAGCCCATGCCTCCTGCTGCGGCCACGCCAGCGGCCAGCGTCGCTCCACTGTGCATCGCCATCGGTGCAGACATGATCGGGTGTTGAAGGCCGAACATCTCAGTGAAGCGGGTGCGGATCATGAGTCGATGGTAGATGGCGAGGCCGTCGAAATGGACTCCAGCATCATCGCCGAAGTGCCGGTCGGTGACTACCCCTCTTCGCACTCCAGTCGACGCAACCGACGTCGACGGGCCCAACGAGACGACGAGCAAGGATCTCACGTACATCACTGGGTCGGGCCTGACCGAGGGCGACGTGGAGACCGCCCTTGCGCGAGCCATCTCGGGCTTGCATGCCCTCGGCATGGAGATCGGAGATCCGACTTCCGTCGAACAAGGTGCGGTGGTCGCAGCTCACGTAGCGGTGTTCGCCCAGGCTGGTCTCAGCGAGGCGCCGGAGGGCATGTCCGTCGTCCAGATCGGCGTGGCATCGGTCGACGTCGACCTTGCCTGGGCGCCTGAGTAGTCGCGACGCCGCGTGGACCGGCGTAGGCGTGGTTGTCGAGGCAGAATGTGGCGTGGGGATCGTTCGTCTTGACCATGTTCATTTGGCGATGTCCGCTGGACGCGAGGCAGAGGCGGTCGCGTTCGACGAAGGAGTGCCTCGCGTCCCTCACGTTCCGAAGCTCGATCACCTCGCGGGTCGCGGTGGCTGCGAGTTCGAGGACGAAGACCCGAACGTTCGTCCTCGGTTCTCGTCGTGAGTGACGCTGAGTCGGTGCCTGACACGGCCCGAGCGGAGGGCAGGTTCGTGGCGTTGCGCATCGTGTTGGGCGTGATTGTCGGGTTGGTGTGGGCCGGGTACATGCTGGCACTCGTCGCTCTCGGCGGCTGCGACGCGTTTGGTGGCCGATGCGATGGGACGAGCCCGCCACTGCTCGAAGATGACGTCGCTGGCGGCGCGTTCATCGGTACGGCGGCCGCCACCTGGATGTTGTGGTGGTTGCGTCGCCCGTCGATACGGCAGGCAGCTGTCGGTGTTTCGGTCGGGTTCGTCGTGGCTGTCGTCGTGGCGTTCATAGCGCGTGGTGTCGCTCATGGTTGAACCTCCCGGCCGCGATCGTCACCCGGCCGCAACGGAGGTTGGCCCGGGGTCACCAGCCGATGCCCGGGGTCACCAGCCGATGGAGGAGTAGACGCCCGACATCGGCAGCTCCTGCCCGCCCCCCGGCGCCTCGACCACGAGGCTGCCGTCGACGGTCAGGCGGGCCAGCCAGCCGCCGGCCGGATCGAGGGAGATCGCCGTGCACGGCGACGCAAGGAGCTGCCACACCTGCTCGGCCCCCGAACCGGGCTGGATCCACGTCCGCTGGGCCGGGGCGACCCCGTCGGCGGGGTTTCGGCGCTGGGCGACCACCAGCAGCCCGTCGACAGAGGAGCCGGCGAAGCTGACGTCGACGGCGTCGACGGCGCCGGTCAGGTACTCGCCGTCGATCGTCGAGGCAGCCAGGGGCGAGGTCAGCGTCGCATCCATCGTCGTGACGGTCCACACCGGCCCGCCGTGGCCGAGGAGGGCGATCGCCTCGTTGCCGAACCAGGCGTAGTCGACCACGTTCGAGCCAGGGATCAGGCCGAGGTGCTCCACGGCATCCGACAGCGCATGGACCTCGATGTCGCCCGCGGCCGTGCGGGCCACCCACATCGAGCCGTCCGGGCTGAGCTTCGGGTCGGTCCCCTGACCCCAGGTCAGGGTGGTGCCGGGATGGTCGATCGATGCGGCCCGCACCGTACCGGTGACCTGGTCGGCGTAGTAGGCGAACCCGTCCGGGGTGGTCCCGCCGGCAATGAGGACGGCCGGCGAAACCCCCGCCGCCGAACCTCCGTCGGAGGAGGCGTGCGCGACGAGCACGGTCGGGTTCCCCGTCGCCGTGTCGATCACCACCAGGTCGCCGTTGGCGTCGACGGCCGCCAGCCGGCCGGGCGCCTCGGGGACCGGATCGACCGTGACGGTCGTCGTCGGGCCGGCCAGTGCCCTCGACGACGTCGTTGCGGCGGCCACGTCGGTAGTCGGGGCGGAGGGCTCGGATCCCGCGGCGACGGGAGGCTCGGTGACGGCCGGGGCGGGCTCGGTGGCCGTCGGAGCGACGGTCACCACCGCCGGCGCCGCCGTACGGACGGCCTGCACCGTGATCGGCAGGACCGGCGCCGGCAGGGGGGTCGGGGCCCCGGATGCGGGGGCGAGGGCGAGCTCGCCCGCGGACGGCCCGGCGTCGCGCGCCATCAGGGCGATGCCGCCGATCCCGGCGGCGAACGCCGCCGACGCGGTGAGCACCGCCACCCGCTGACGGCGGCGGATGCGGTGCGCTCGGGCGATCACCGAGATGATGTGCACCTCGGTGACCTGCGGCGGCCGCGGATCCTTCAACTCGTCGAACATCTCACCCCTCCACCGCCATCGACGGGCCCATCAACGCATGCAGCCGGTCGAGACCCCGCGACACCGTGCTCTTCACGGTGCCCAGCGACCACCCGAGTGCCTCGGCGACGTCGCGTTCCGGGAGGTCGGCCAGGTAGCGCAGGGCGACCGCCTCCCGCTGGCGCCGGGGCAGCTTGCCCAGCGCCTCGACGAGCAGGCGTCGCCGCTCGAACGCGACGTGCTCGTCGGTCCCCCACTCCGGCGATTCGATCACGATCCGCCTGCCCCGGGTGAGCTTGCGCCCCCGGTCGATCGCCTGATTGATGGCGACGCGGGCGACGAACGGCTCGGCATGATCGACGATCACCGACCAGCGGACGAGGGCGCGGGCACAGGCCTCCTGGGCGCAGTCCTCGGCCTCCTCCCGGTTGCCGAGGATCGGATAGGCGGCGCGGTAGGCGACCCTGAACAGCCGATCGAAGGCCAGTTCGAAGTCGTGATCGATCACAGCACATCAACGTACGGCGTGGACCGGAGGTTCCACACTGCGCCGTCAGCGGGGGGATTCCTGCCTCCGGCGACCGCGCCGACCTACTGTGGCCGCCATGCCGATCCACCTCCGGGCATCCGCCGACGACTACGCCCCCAACGTCCTGTGCCCGGGTGATCCCCGCCGGGCCACGTACATCGCCGAACACTTCTTCGACCCGGGGGCACGTTGTGTCAACACCGAACGCGGACTGCTCGGGTACACCGGCACGTTCGAGGGCAGACCGGTCAGCGTCCAGACGACGGGCATGGGGTCGCCGTCGGCCGGCATCGTGTTCGAGGAGCTGGTGATGCTCGGCGCCCGCCGGCTCGTGCGCGTCGGCACCTGCGGCGGTCTCCAACCGCGGACCCGGATGGGCGACACGGTGATCGCGGTGAGCGCCTCGGCCGACGACGCCACCGCGCTGCGCTACGCCGACATGCCCGGCTACGCGCCGACCGCCAGCTGGAACCTCGTCGCCGCGGCCGCCGCACTTGTCGGGCAGGCATCGTCGCGGGCCGTCCATGTCGGGCCGATCGTGACGAGCGGACTGTTCTACGACCCCGACCCGCAGATGTTCGGCCGGTGGCGCCACCTCGGGCATCTGGGTGTCGAGATGGAGGCCTCGATGCTCTACACCATCGCCGCGGTCAAGGGGATCGAAGCGCTGGCGATGATGGTCGTCAGCGATGTGCTCGGGGAGACGGAGCATGTCGAGCGGATCTCCGACGAGGAGCTCAAGGCGGGCGTCGACCAGCTGCTGCGCGTCGCCTGCCGGGTCGTGACGAGCTGAGGTCTCAGCCGCTCTGGACGCGGTGGATGGCCCGCAGGCCCGCCCAGGCAAGGTCGGAGACCTGCTGGGCGATCACGTCGGGGTCGAACCGCAGGCCGTCGTTGATCAGCCGGCGGCTCACGCCCTCGGCCAGGCCGGCCAGGCCGTGGGCGATCGTGCGGCGGTGCTGCTCGTCGACATCGACGGCGATCAGCGGGGCGATCGCCTCGGCGGTGTGATCGACCACCTTGCGCACGGCGTCGGTGAACTCGGCCTCGGACGGGGCGCCACTGGCGAACAGCAGCATGAAGGCGTCGCGGTCCTCGTGCACCCAGTGGAAGTAGGCCCGGAACCCCTGCTCGGTCTGGGCCTTGCCGCTCACCGCATTGCTCGTCGCCTTCGAGATCGCCTCGATCAACTTGCCGCCGACCGCCTCGAGCAGGGCGAGGTAGAGCTCCCGTTTGGAGTCGAAGTGCTGGTACAGCACCGGCTTGGTCACGCCCGCCGCGTCGGCGATCTCGTTCATCGACGCACCGTGGTAGCCGAGGCGGGCGAACACCTCGAGGGCGACGTCGAGCAACTGCTCGCGGCGGGCAGGGGCGGTGAGGCGGGCGGACATCGGTTACTGCATGGTAACCGACACCTTGCGACGTTCCCCAAGCACCTGGCGGCGTCCGTTACACGCCCCTCTCGCGGTCCTCACGCTCGGCGGCCTTGACCGCGTAGCCGAGCACCAGCGCCGGGGCGAGCAGCACCGATCCGGCGATCATGCACGTCGTGATGATCGCCACCATCGTGCCGTTGAACGAGAAGGCGAAGGCGATGACGAACACGGCGATCGCCACGGCGAACAGCAGGTAGCCGAGGCGGTTGGCGATCCGGGTCCAGTGGGCAACCTGCGCCCGCCGCGCCCGGACGGGGTCGCCTGCGGTATCGGACGGGACGCGGCGTTCGCTCATCGCCCCATCGTTGCCGACAGGTGGCGTCGCACGCCATGTCCTCGCCGTGGGCAGCGAGATCCACGGCACTGCCGCCCCGCTCACCGGGCGCTGACGGTCGTGCTCGCCAACGGGCTCTGTCAGACGACGGTGAACGAGGCGCGCCCGAGGTCGGCCTCGACCCGGTCGAGCCTGACGGTCAACCGATCACCGGGCTCACGGCCGCGGACCTCGACCCGGGCGATGATCGCCGGTTCGTCGATCTGCACCTTCACGCCGCCGCGCTGATCGATGTCGATCACCCCGGCCTTGAACTCCTCGCCGACGCGGCCGAGCAGCGAGACCGCCTCGACCAGGTCGATCACCTCACGTTCGATCCTCGACGTGCGGGCCTCGGCCGTGTCCATCACCTCGGGCAGGCGCTCGAACGCCTCGAGGACATCGCCGGAGAGGTGTCGTCCCTCGCTGAGCGCCACCACCGCAGCGAGCACATAGCGGTCGGCGAGGCGGCGCAACGGGGCCGTGGCATGCGCGTAGGTCGCGGCGATCGCTGAGTGCCAGGGCCGGACCCCGGCGGTGAACGGGGCGTAGCTCGCTCCCCCCGATGCTCGGCGCACCGAAAGCAGGAATGCGGCAGCCTTGGGGTCGGTGGTCGGCAGCGTCCGGATGAAGCGTTCGAGCGGGACGTCGCCGCCCCAGTTCAGCCCGAGGCAGCGCGCGGCGTGGCGGAGGCCCTTGACCTCGCGGGCGTCGGGCTCGGCCATCACCCGGAACAACCCGACGCCTGCGGAGAGCATCGCCTCGGCGACGGCCAGGTTGGCGGCCAGCGACATCGTCGCGTTGTCGTCCTCACTGACCAGTCGGGGGCGGATGCGCAGTTCGTAGCCACCGTCCACGGTGTCGACGATCTCCTGCTCGGGGAACTCGACGCGGCTGGCCCCGCGGCGGTCCTCGGCGGTCCGGATGCGGCGCGCCAGCTCGGTGAGCTCGGGGGGGAGGTCGTCGCGGGTCACCGCGTCGTAGGCGAGCTTGGCCCGGCTGCGGATCATCGCCCGCTCCGCGGCGCGCAGCGACGCCCGGCCGGCGGGATCGACCGTCACCGTGAGCACGACGGCAGGGCGGGGGCCGTCGGGGAGCAGGCTGGTGGCGGCCTCGGCCAGAGCCGGCGGGTAGACCCCTGCCTTGCCGTCGGGCAGATAGACGGTCAGTGCCCGCCGCCACGCCTCCACGTCGAGCGGGGAGCCGGGCGTCACGAAGGCGTCGACGTCGGCGATCGCGTAGTGCAGCACGACGTCGTCGCCATCCACCGAGAAGGCGAAGGCCTGGTCGAGGTCGGTCGACGTGGCCGGATCGAGGGTGACGAAGGGCAGATCGGTGCGGTCGGGGCGATCGCCAGGGCGGAAATCGGCGGCCGCTCGCCGGGCCAGTTCGTCGAACCCCGCCGGGAAACCGTCGGGCACCTCGTGTTCATCGCGCAGACGGGCCAGACCGCGGCTGAGCACTCGGTCGTGGGTGGTGTCGCGGGTCATCGACCGGCGGGTTCGGCGACCGCAGCGACGGCAGACCTGGTCAACGCCGGGCGCCCATGAACATCGTCTTGAGCGCTTCGTAGTGCTCGATGCAGTGCCCGGCGCCCAGCACGACCGCCTCGAGCGGCATCGGCGACATGTGCACCGGCACCTGCGTCTCGCGCTCGATCCGCTGCGCCAGGCCGCGGAGCATGCCGCCGCCGCCGCACAGGAACATGCCGCGGATGAGGAAGTCCTGGGCCAGTTCGGCGGGCGCCTTCGACAGGCAGCGGATCACGGACTGCACGATGGCGGCGACCACGTCCTCGATCGCCCCGCGGATCTCCTCGGGGGTGAGCGTGACGGTCTTGGGCAGACCGCTCATCAGGTCACGGCCCCGCACCTCGGCATGGGATTCGTCGGGCGTCGGGTCGGCCGAGCCGATCGCCACCTTGATCTCCTCGGCCGTCCGCTCCCCGATGGCGATGCCGTGCTCCCGCCGTACGTAGCTCTGGATCGCCGTGTCGATGTCGAACGAGCCGACCCGCACCGCCTCGAGGGCGACGATGCCCCCGAGGGAGATGACGGCCGTCTCGCTCGTGCCGCCGCCGATGTCGATGACCATGTTGCCGACGGGCTCGTCGATCGGCAGGTCGGCGCCGATCGCCGCGGCCATCGGCTGCTCGATCAACTGGGCGTCGGCCGCCCCGGCCCGGCGGGCAGCGTCGGTCACCGCACGACGCTCGACCTCGGTGATCGCCGACGGCACACAGATCACCACCTTCGGGCGGTTGAACCTGGTGACTCCCACCCGTTGGAGCAGCAGCCGGATCATCTTCTCGGTGATCTGGAAGTCGGTGATCGCCCCGCCGCGCAACGGTCGAACGGCCACGATGTAGCCGGGCGTCCGCCCGATCATCTGCCAGGCGTCGCGCCCCGTGGCGAGGACCTCACCGGTCTGGCGGTTGAGGGCGATGACCGAAGGCTCGTTGAGCACGATGCCCCGGCCCTTCATGTACACCAGCGTGTTCGCGGTACCGAGGTCGATGGCGAGGTCGCGGGCCACCGCTTACTCACCCGGCCGTTCGCGGCGACGACGGCCGTCCTGCACCCGGTCGATCACTTCGCGGCGGGCATCGGACGACAGGGCATCCATGTGCGCGCGGTGGCGCGACAGGCCCTCGATCGAGCCGCCGCGGGGCCTGCGGCCGCGCAGGAAGACGACGGCGACACCCGCCGCCATGATCAACACGGCCAAGACGATTGCTGCGGTCTTCATCGGTTCCCGTCCACGGCGCCGGGCACCGTGATCTGCTGGGCGCCGAGTGCCCAGTCGGAACCAGCGTTCCACACCTCGTGCTTCCAGATCGGAACGCCGGCCTTGAGGGCATCGATGCCGAACCTCGCCGCCTCGAACGCCTCGGGGCGGTGAGGAGACGACACGGCGACGATCACCGAGGATTCGCCGAGCCCGAGCCGCCCGAGCCGGTGCAGCAGCGCCACGCGACCGACGGCCGGCCATCGGATGCGCAGCTCGACGTCGATCTGGGCCATGCGGGGAACGGCCTGCTCCTCGTACGCCTCGTAGGTCAGGTGGGTGACGTCGTCGCGCCCGTCCGCATGATCGCGGACGGTACCCGAGAACAGCACGACGGCCCCGCACGACGGCCTGACCGCCCAGTCGTACACCGCGCCGACCGGGAGCTCGAGATCGGTGAGGGCGATCCACGTCTCACCGTCGGGGGGCAGCAGCACGCCCGGCATCGTAGCCGGGCCGGGCTCGATCGCACCTGGTGGTCGGGTGCGTCGCCACGACGCTGACGGACGCAAGGGGCGGGGCCCGCGGCCACATGTGGCCAGCGGCTCATTACCGTAGGCACGTGGACGACGGGACATGGGAGGGCGAGGAGCCGCCCGAGGGACTACCCCCTGCCCCCGTTCCCGTTCACGAGCGCCAGTGGCGCCATCCCTCCGAACTCGGCCGGATCGACCCGGCTGTCGAGAGCCGGTCGCTGGGCAGGGGCGTCCTGGCCCTGGCCGGTGCGACCGGCGTGGCGCTGAGCCTGGTGCTCGGCCGGGCGTTGATCCCCGACCGGGACCGTCAGAACGACCCCCAGGCGGTTACTTCGGCCGCGATCACGCCCGTCGGCGTCGTCGCAACGACGGGTCCGGCGCCGATCGCGCCGCCGACGACGACCGCAGCGACGCCCGGCACCAGTACGTCGGCGGACCTCCCGACGACCGAAGCGGTGGCAACGCCGACCGCGGCGCCGCCATCGACGCGGGCGGTGGCCAACACTGATCCGTCGGAGGAGACCGCTGCGTCCGTGGTCGGCAACCCGGCCACCGACATCGTCGCCATCGACGGCGCGGACGACCGGCTGGTCGGGCTGGTCTGGGGCGACGGGCGGCACTCGATCACCGCCGCCGCAGTCGGCGGGCCCGGGACGCTGTGCGTCGTCACCCTCCCCGACGGCCGCCGCCTCGAGGCCGTCGTCGTCGGGTCGGAGTCGGGTCTGGCCGTGCTCGAGCTGAGTGCGGCGGCGACGCCGGCGCGGCTGGCGGCCGCCTGGCCCCCCTTCGGCGACCTGCACTTCACGGCCTCGGACGGAACGGCGGTGAGCGCCCCGTTCCCCGCCGCGCCCGAGGCGACGATCGGCCTTCCTGACGGCCGGGCGATCGTCGCCGGCACCGCCCTGCTCGACGATGCCGGTCATCTCGTCGGACTCGGCGTCCCCGACGGCGAAGGGCGGGCCAGGCTCGTGCCGTTGACCCCGGCCGACGGGATGATCGAGCGGGCGACGGCGCTCGGCGCCTGGCTGGGCGTCAAGTCCGGGCCCGACGGCGCTTCGTCGATCGCCGAACTGGCGCCCGACGCCCCGGCAGGGGCCGCCGGCCTGCAGGTCGGGGACACGATCACGGCGATCGACGGTGACGTCGTCGAGTCACTGCGCGAGCTGGGCGCCCGCCTGCGCGTGCTCGCTCCCGGCGTCGTGGTCGTCCTGACGGTCGAACGCGACGGAGCCGTGTTCACCGTGTCGGTGACGACGACCTCGCGACCGGGCCAGGTCGGCGAACCGGGTTCGGACTGAGCACCCGGCACAGGGGTGAATCATCGACGGGTGCGGCGCACCACGCCGACGATGCCGAGGGCCATGGCCACCAAACCGGTGACCATGCCACCGAGGGCGAGCTCTTGCTTGCGCTGCGGAGTGAGCATCGTCCACCAACGGGCCTCCGTGCCCTCGACGTAGGCCTCCTCGCTGGTCACGGTAGGGCTCCATCCGGCGGCCTTCAAGCGGTCGTTCGCCACCAGCCACGGATGCTGGGCGAACGGCCAGAGCCCGGGCGGGATCGGGCCGCGCTGGAACCGCCAGCGCAGATCGAGTGCCGGCACGATCAGCCACGCCGGGAGCCGCACTCGTGGGGGCGTGCCGGCGAGGGCCCGTACCGTCTCGCCGGCGACCCACCCGTCGGGCGCGACGTTGAACACCCCGTCGAGCCGCTGCTCGTGGCCGAGGGCGATGGCCGCGGCGAGGTCGTCGACGTGGAGGAACTGCGCCGGGGGATCCTCTTCGTCGAGGCGGGCCCCGATGCCGGCGGCCAGCGCACGCACCACGCTGCTCGTACCGTCGGCGGCCAGGGTGAGCACCGGCCGGAGCACGGTCACCGTGCGGCCCGGCGCCGACAAACGCCAGGCATCGACCATCTGTTCGACCTGGGCCAACTGGTGGGCGAAGCCGAAGCTCACGTCAGGGCGCAGTGGCGCCTCCTCGGTCAGCGGGACCGGGTTGTTGGGCCAGGCGCCGTAGACCATCGCCGAGGAGAGCAGCACCACGTGGGACACCCCGGCCACCGCCGGATCGGCGAGCACCTGCTCGGTGATCCGCAGCGCGTTGACCCCCCGGCTGGCCAGGGTGTCGTGATCGCCCGCCGAGAGGTGGACGAGTCGATCGGCCCCGAGATGATGGGCCGAGCCGTGCGAGCGGACCAGGCGATGGTCGGACTCCAGCTTGACGACCTCGACACCGGGCTGGGCGGCGAGCAGGGCGACCACCCGGTTCCCGAGCGCCCCCGAGGCTCCGCTCACCAGCGTGGTCATGGTCGCCAGCCTACGGCTCGCCGGCGTCCCGGGGGCGGTGCGGCACCTCGGGCGGGTGACCGTCGACCGCCACGGGGCTTAGGCTGGAGCCGTGAGTGACGATCCGGGCCGTGACGAATCGGAGTTCGACGACACCGAGCCGCACGAGACGGGCCTCGACGAAACGGGCCTCGGTGAATCGGGCCTCGACGACACGGGATTCGACGAAGCCGGTTTCGACCACATCGAGTTCGACGAATCGGCGCTCGATGCCGACCGGGCGGGCGGCGGTCCCCGCGGCGGAGCGGGCCCGTTCGGCGCGTTCGGTGGTGGCAACCCGTTCGCCGGCATCCCGATGTTCGCCGACATCGCTCGCCTGCTCTCCACCGGCGAACCGCTGAACTGGGAGATCGCCCGGCAGATGGCGCTCACAGCGGCCACCGGGGGAGCGGCCGAGGCCAACGTCGACCCCCAGGTGCGCTTCGCCCTCAACGACCTGGCCCGCATCGCCGACCTCCACGTCCAGAACCTCACCGGCCTCGACACGACCGTCGCCGGACGCAACGTCGAAATCGCCCCGACGACGCCGGGAGGCTGGGCCCAGCGGACGCTCGACGCCTACCGGCCGCTGATGACCGAGCTGGCCACATCACTCGGCCGCCGCCCCGAGGCGGGAACGGACGACGAGCCCGGCGATCCGTTGACGGCGATGCTCGCCGGGATCGGCCAGATGATGGGGCCGTCGATGCTCGGCATGGCCCTCGGCGGCATGGTCGGCCAGCTCGCCAACCGGGCGTTCGGGCAGTACGACCTGCCGATCCCCCGCCCGCCGAGTCACGAGCTGCTCGTCGTGCCCGCCACGATCGACGCCTTCGCCCGCGATTGGAGCCTTCCCGTCGACGAGCTCCGGCTGTGGGCCTGCCTCCAAGAGATCGCCACCCATGCCGTGCTCAACGTGGCGTCGGTCCGCGGCGAGCTCGAGAGCCTGCTGCGCCAGCACGTCGCCGGCTTCCGGCCCGACACCGCCGCCCTGATCGACAAGCTCGAGGGTCTCGATCTGGGCGATGTCGACGCGGCGACCGCCCTGCAGCGCACCCTCGGCGACCCCGAGCTGCTTCTCGGGGCGGTGCAGACACCCGAGCAGCGGGCCCAGCTCCCCCGCCTCGACGCCATCGTGGCGATGATCATCGGCTACGTCGACCACATCGTCGACCGGGCCGCCGGGATGCTCCTCGGCTCCCACCGCCAGGTCGCCGAGGCGGTGCGCAGGCGACGGGTCGAGAGTTCGCCGGAGGACATCTTCGTCGCGCGCCTGCTGGGACTGCGCCTCTCGCGCCAGCAGGTCGAACGCGGGCGGGCCTTCGTCGACGGCGTGGTCGAACGAGCGGGCGAGGACGCACTGGCGAGGTTGTTCGCCGGCGGTCCGGGCCAGCTGCCCACCCCGGCCGAGATCGATGCTCCCGGGCTCTGGCTCGCCCGCCTCGAGCTCGGCTGACCCGACGCCGACCGCGCCGCCGACCGGGCCCTCGGTCCGGCGGTCCGGCGGTCCGGCGGTCGGCCGGCGCGCCGGCCGACGGCGCAGACGGCCTCAGTGGGGCGGGGGACGATCGACCGGCGTCGACGACCGGGGCGGTCGGTCGAACGGCGACGGCGCGCCCGGGCGCCGCGCTCCCCGGGTCGGGGTGCCCTCCCGTCGCTGCTCCAGGCGCTTGTTGAGCTCGCGCCTGGCCCGGCCGGTGAGCGTCTGGGGCAGGGGGCGGCCCTGGCGCACCCGGCGCATGCTGATCAGGTAGGTGACCATGGCGAAGGCGGCCAGCGCACCCACGATGGCGAAGCCGGGCGCCCCGGGGATCGTGATGAGCACGGGCACGATTCCCGCCACGACCCAGGCGAGCTGGAACTTGGTCTCGAACTGGGCGAACGCCCGGCCCTGGTTGGCGTCGCGGGCGTCGCGTTGCACGATCGAGTCGAAGCCGAGACGTCCGATCGCCGCGGCCATGTTGACGGCCGCCATCAGCAGCAGCGCCGCGGGCACCCCGCCGATCAGCGAGGCCCCGATACCCGCGGCCGCGGTGAACCCCAGCGCCCCGATCAGCATCAACTCCTCGCGGACGGCCCGACGCACGAACGGGCCGCAGGCGTTGCCGATCATCGTCCCGATGGCGGCCAACCCCACTCCGATCCCGAACCACAGCGTGCCGGTCGTCTGGTGGCGGAGCCAGAAGGCGAGATGGAAGAACAGGAAGCCGACCGAGGCGCGCAGCAGACCCATCGCCGTGGCGGCCAGGAGGATGACCGTCGAGCGCAGTTCGAGACGCTCGACGCGCCCCGCCCGGCTGGCGGCGACGACCTCGCGCGGCAGTTGTGCGGCGGCCATCAGCGCGGCGAGGAAGACGAGCACGTCGAAGGCGAGCGTCGCCCTGGCGCTGATCAGCTGCAGGAGGCCGGCGGGGATGGCGGCCATGAAACCGACGAGGCCGGAGATGACCCCCAACTTCGAGTTGGCCTCGACCAGTTCGTCGTCGTCGGCGACCACCGACGGAACGAGCGCGGACTTCGACACGATGTACGTCTTCTGCAGCACCATCGCCGCGAAGGCGAGGGGGAACAGCAGCAGGTTGTCGAGGTTCGCCATCATCAGCACGCTGACCACGGCACGTCCGAGCGCGGCGAACTGCACCACCAGCCGGCGCCCGCCAGCCATCCGGTCGATCCCCGGCCCGATCAGCGGGGCGACGACGGCGAACGGCGCCACGCTGACGACCAGGAACAGCAGCACCCTGCCACGCGCCGCCGTCGGGCTGATGTCGAGGAACAGCGACCCGGCCAACGCCACGGCCATCACCGCCTCGCCCGCCGCCATCAGGGCGTGGGTGCGCGCCAATCGCTGGAAGGCGGTGAGCGGCCGGCCCGACCGTGTCGTCGACGCCCCGACGCCGCGGAGCGCGCGCCCGACCCCGCCGCTGCGCCGAGTGGTCACGACCCGACGCGGGCGGCCCGGGCGGGAAGGGCGGCCGTACTCGGGCATCGTCACACTGTACGACTGTCCGATCGGCCGCCGACGCTCGCCCGGCGCGGCGTCACTTCACGGGCGACGATCCCTCGTCGGCGCTCGTCGGGCCGGTCAGCGCGGCTTCTCGAACTTGTAGCCGAGACCCCGGATGGTGACGATGAGCACCGGGTTCCCCGGGTCGGGCTCGATCCGGTTGCGCAGGCGCTTGACGTGGACATCGAGGGTCTTGGTGTCGCCGACGTAGTCGGAACCCCAGACCCGGTCGATGAGCACGTCTCGGGTGAGCACCCGGCCGGCGTTGGCGAGCAGCAGGTGGAGCAGGTCGAACTCCTTGAGCGGCAGGGTCACCGGCCGTCCCCGCACCGTGACCTCGTGGCGCTCCGCATCGAGGACGACGTCGCCGATGCTCAGCGTCCCGGTCGCCGGTTCGTCCTGCCGCTCCGCCGGGACACGGCGCAACGCCGCCCGCATCCGTGCCACCAGCTCCCTCATCCGGTACGGCTTGGCGATGTAGTCGTCGGCGCCGACCTCGAGGCCGACCACCGTGTCGATCTCGGCGCCCTTGGCCGTCACCATGATGATCGGCACCCTGGAGCGTTTGCGCAGCTCGCGGCAGACGTCGATGCCGGAGATGCGCGGCAGCATCACGTCGAGCAGCACCAGGTCGGGCTGGATCTCGTCGAACCGGGTCAGTGCTTCGGCGCCGTCGCGGGCCACCTCGACGCGGAAACCCTCCCGGGCGAGCCCGATCCTCAACGCATCGACGAATGATTCCTCGTCCTCGACGATCAACACCGTGCTCATCGAGCTCCTGCTCTGCGGTCGGGGATCCGGACGGGCGCGAGCCCCGGTGGGTCAGCAGGCGCGTCGGCGGGCGGGTCGGCCGCCCGGGCGACGGCAGGGACGGCCGGGATCCGCAGGGTGAACGTGCTCCCCACGCCCTCCTCGGACTTGACCATCACCTCGCCGCCGTGGTTGACGGCGACGTGGCGCACGATGGCGAGGCCCAGTCCCGTGCCACCGGTGTCGCGCGAACGGGCGCGGTCGACCCGGTAGAACCGTTCGAAGATCCGCTCGAGGTGCTGCGGACCGATGCCGATGCCATGGTCGGACACGGCGATGTCGACCCATCGGGAACCCGCGTCGACGGCGACCTCGACGGTCTGGCCCTCGGCCGAGTACTTCACGGCGTTGTCGAGCAGGTTGGCCAGGGCGGAGACCAGTTGCCGCCGGTCGCCGGCGACCTTCACCCTCGACACTCCCGGGTCGATCGACAGCCGGACGCGTCGCAACTCGGCGATCCGGCCGACCCGCTCGACGGAGTCGTCGACGACCCGGCGCAGCGGTACGGATTCGCACACCGGTTCGCCGCCGAGCTCGATCCGCGACAGTTCGAGCAGATCGTCGATCGTGCGGGCCAGCCGGGTCGACTCGAGGACGACCTTGCCGGCCAGCCGCTTGACGGTCGCCTCGTCGTCCACGTCGGCCAGCGTCTCGGCGAGCAACGACATCGCGCCGACGGGTGTCTTGAGCTCATGGCTGATGTTGGCCACGAAGTCGGTGCGCACCGCATCGAGGCGGGTTCGTTCGGTGATGTCGGAGATCGTGACGATCGATCCGGCCAGCTCGCCGGCGAGCGGGACCACGTGCAGCGCGAGCGTGCGCGCCGGTGGGCCCTCGAAGTGAACGAGCCGTTGGACGCCACCTCCCGGCCCCGACTCGTCGAGCATCTGGTCGACGTGCTCGATGAGGAGCACCTCGCCGTAGCGGCTCCCGGCGACCCGCTCGACCGAGGCGTTGCGCAGGACGACCCGTCCCCTGCCATCGGCGAGCATCACCCCCACGTCGAGCGCGTCGAGGGCGACGCGCAGCCGGTGGACGTCGGCCTCGGCGGCATGCGCCCGGGCGACGGCGACATCGAGCTCGCGGCGTTCGGCGTCGTGCCGGCTGGCCCCGAGGCGACCGTGCCGTCGGTGGAGGAGGGCCGTGCCGAGCGCCCCGATGAGCGCTCCGAGGAGGATCAGGGCGACGGGCACGCCGCTTCTCAGGTGGCGTCCACGGGCGGGATGGGCAGGCCGGCAGCGGGGGTGCCTTCGCCACTGAGGCGGGCGTGGTGCCGCGCCGCTCCGGAGTGCTCGGGCAACCAGCCGGTGACCAGATAGCGGACCCGTTCGCCGATGTTCACCGCATGATCGCCGATGCGTTCGTAGAACCGGGCGATCACCGCCAGTTGGATGGCCACCTGCAGGTCGATCGACCCGGCCGAGTGGCTCTCGAAGATCACCTGGATGAACTGGCGGTGGAGGTCGTCGAGGTAGGAGTCCATGTCGTCGATCGCCGAGGCCTTGGCCGCGTCGCTTTCGGCGTAGGAGTCCATCGCCGAGATGAACAGCGACTGGGCCTGGTCGCTCATCTTGGTGATCAGACCGCGCAGCTTGGGGTTCAGGTCGTGGCCGTAGATCCGCCGGGCCCCCTTGCAGATGTTGACGGCCAGGTCGGCGGAGCGTTCGATCTCCCCGGCCATCTTGATCGCCGCGATCACCGCCCGGAGGTCGCCGGCGACGGGCGCCTGCAGGGCGAGGAGCTGGTAGCAGCGCTCCTCGACGTCGATGCACACGGCATCGATCTCGTCGTCGGACTGGATGAGCAGGTCGGCGCCCTCGAGATCGGAGTCGAGCAGGATCCGGGTGGCGCGGGGGACGGCGTCGATGACGAACGCTCCGGCGAGCATCAGCTGGTCGTGGACGTCGCCGAGCGAGTCGTGGAAGTGCTTGCGCAACTCGGGCATCAGCCGAACCGCCCCGTCACGTAGGCCTCGGTCCGCTCGTCGTTCGGGTTGGCGAAGATCTTCTCGGTCCGGTCGAACTCCACGAGCCGGCCGGTCCGCCGGTCGCCGTCGGGGTTGATCTCGGTGGTGAAGAAGGCGGTGTAGTCGCTGACCCGGGCGGCCTGCTGCATGTTGTGGGTCACGATGATGATCGTGTACTCCTTCTTGATCTCCTGCATCAGGTCCTCGATGCGCGCCGTGGCGATCGGGTCGAGGGCCGAGCACGGCTCGTCCATCAACACCACCTCGGGGTTGATCGCCATCGCCCGGGCGATGCACAACCGCTGCTGCTGCCCACCGGACAGGCCGAGGGCGGAGGCCTTCAGGCGATCCTTCACCTCGTCCCACAGCGCCGCGCCCCTGAGCGACTTCTCGACGGCGTCGTCGAGATCGGACTTCTTCGGCCGGCCGTTGACCCGCAGCCCGAAGGCGACGTTCTCGTAGATGCTCTTGGGAAAGGGATTGGGCTTCTGGAAGACCATCCCGATGCGGCGGCGCACCTCGCCGGCATCGGCCTCCGGCCCGTACATGTCGATCCCGCGGTAGGTCACCCGACCCTCGATCCGGGCGCCGGAGATCAGGTCGTTCATCCGGTTGAAGCAACGCAGCACGGTCGACTTGCCGCAGCCCGACGGACCGATGAAGGCGGTGATCCGCCCCCGGTGAAGCGTGAGATCGACCTCGCGTACGGCGCGGAACGCGCCGTAGTAGACGGCAAGGTCACGGGCTTCGAGGACGACCTCGTGGGTCTCGGGCGGGCCGTCCGAGAGGCTCATGGCCCCCGAGCGTAGGGGTTTGTGGCCGACCGCGTCGATCGCCGAGACCACCGGGGTGTTGACGAGCATCATGTCATTGGGTCCTTCACTTGCCGACATCGGGTCACCACGTCTTGCGGAAACGATTGCGCACGAAGATCGCCACCGCGTTGAGCGCCAGCAGGATCACCATCAACACGATGATCGCCGCCGCGGCCAGCGGTTTGAACTCCTGCTTGGACTGGCTGACGTAATTGAAGATCTGGATCGGGAGCGTCGTGAACTTCGAGTCGAAGCCGCTCGGATTGAACGTCACGAACGTCAGGGCACCGATCATCAGCAGCGGTGCCGACTCGCCGAGTGCCCGCGAGACCGACAGGATGCTGCCGGTGGCGATACCGGGGACGGCGTTGGGGAGCACCTGGCGGCTGACGGCCTGCCAGCGCGTCGCCCCCAGGGCGAGCGCTCCTTCACGCAGTGACGGGGGCACGGCACGCAGCGCCTCGCGGGAGGTGATCACCACAGTCGGCAGCACGAGCATCGCCAGGATCAGCGCCCCGGTCATCACGGTGAACCCGAAGCCGAGCGGACCTCGGGCGACGAAGGCCAGCCCGAGGATTCCGTAGACGACGGACGGCACGGCGGCGAGGTTCTGGATGTTCAGTTCGATCAGCCGGTTGTACCAGCGGTCCTTGTGGGCGAACTCCTCGAGGTACACGGCGGCGGCGACACCGATCGGCAGCGAGATGAACGCCGTGGTGAGCACCACCCACAACGATCCCCAGATCGCCGACTCGATGCCGGCGCGCTTGGGCCGGGCCGAGGGCATCGAGGTCAGCAGATCACCGTTGAGCCGGGGGCGGGCCTCGATGAACACGTCGATCAGCAGTGTGGCGAGCACGCCGAGGGCGATGCCGATCGAGGCGACGATGGCCAGGCGGAACAACGAGTTGCGCAGCCGCCGATCGCCCGTCATCGTCGATGAGAGGTCGGTCGGCGCGGCAACGGCGGGGGTAGTCGTCGCGGTCATTCGTACGCCTCGCGAAACTTGCGAACGATGCGCATGCTGATGATGTTGAGCGTCATCGTGATGACGAACAGGAACGACCCGACGGCGAAGATCGTCTTGTAGCCGACCGACCCGGTGGGCTGGTCGCCGATCCCGGCGAAGCCGATGAAGCCGGCCATCGTCTGCATGCCCTCGCCCGGATTGAGCGACAGCGCCGGCTTGCTGCCGGCGGCGAGCAGGGCGATCGTCGTCTCACCGACGGCTCGCGAGCCGGCGAGCACGACGGCGGCGACGATTCCCGACAGCGCCGCAGGGAACACGACCTTGGTGCACACCTCCCGCCGGCTGCTGCCCAGGGCAAGCGCGCCGTCGCGCAGCGTCTGGGGGACCGCCGACATGGCATCCTCGGCGAGCGATGCGACCGTCGGCAGGATCATGATCCCGGTGACCAGGCCCGCCGTCAACGCGCTGTAGGTGCCGACGTCGCCGACCGGCCAGATCTTCTGGACGATGTTCGGCGTCACGAAGCTGAGGGCGAAGAAGCCGAAGACGACGGTCGGCACGCCGGCGAGCACCTCGAGCACCGGCTTGAGCACCTTGCGAACGCCTGGGCGGGCGTACTCGGCGAGGTAGAAGGCGGCGCCCAGGCCGAGCGGGATGGCCACCACGAGGGCGATCGCCGCCACCCACATCGTGCCGGCGACCACCGGCCAGACGCCGTACCGGGCGGGTTTGAACAGCGGCGCCCACTCCGTGCCGGTGAAGAACTTGCCCAGCCCGACGGACCGGAAGAAGTCGATGGCCGGTCGGGCGAGGGCGAACACGATGAGCACGGTGATCCCGACGGTCACCAGGGCGGCCGCCGAGAGGATCGCCCTGATGATCCGTTCGTAGAGGTAACGGCGGCGGGCTGCACCGGTGGGCCGGAGGCTCACCGGTGCAGCCGCGGCCGGGGGAGGGATGGTCACGACGACCTGTGTAGTCGATGCCGCAGGGCGTTGACTAAGCCGCGTCGATCTTGGCGATCTCGGCGGCCTGCATCGTCTTCTGGGTGTCGTCGAGGGAGATGAACAGCGCCTCCTCTGTCAGGGCGTCCTGATCGGCGAGGAAGAAGTCGACGAAGCCCTTGACCTCGGCACGGGCCGCCGCCGCCGCGCTCACGTACATGTACAGCGGGCGGGCCAACGGCTGGTAGGTGCCGTCGTGGACGGTGTCGGCCGACGGTGCGACGCACCCTTCACCGGCGTCGATCGAGGCAGCGTTGAGCTTGTCGGCGTTCTCCAGGAAGTACGACAGGCCGAAGTAGCCGAGGCCGCCCTTCTCGCCCTCGATCCCGACGATGGTGTTGTTGTCATCCTCCGACGGGCTGTAGTCGGCGCGGCTGGCGCCTTCCTCGCCGTTGATCGCCTTGGTGAAGTAGTCGAACGTACCCGAGTCGGTGCCGGGGCCGAACAGGGCGAGCGCCTGGTCTGGGAACGTCGGGTCGACCTGGTTCCAGTTCGTCACCGTCTTCTCGGCGGCCGGCTCCCACATCTTCTTGAGCTGCTCGACGGTCAGGCACTCGGCCCAGTCGTTGTCCTTGTTGACGACGACCGAGAGGGCGTCGTTGGCGGCGAGGACCTCGATGAACTCGATGCCCTCCGCGGCGCAGGCCGCGGCCTCTTCGTCCTTGATCGCCCGGGAGGCGTTGGCGATGTCGGTCTCGCCGGCGCAGAACTTCTCGAAGCCGCCACCGGTTCCCGAGGTGCCGACCGTGACCTGCACGCCCGAGTTCTCGCCCATGAAGTCCTCTGCCGCCAGCGAGCTGAGCGGGGCGACCGTCGACGAGCCGTCGATGGCGATGGCGCCCGACAGGTCTCCGTCCGGCTCGACCGGTGCCTCGGTGGTGGCCGGCTCGACGGCGGCTGCGGCCGCAGCCGCCGTGGTGGCCGCCGCGACGCTCGCCGCCGGCTCGGCCGTCTGGTCGCTTCCGCACGCCGCCCCGAACAGGCTGATCGCGGCCACACCGGCCATGATCGACAGACGCTGATTCCTGATGCTCACCCTGGAACTCCTCTTGTGATCGCATTCACTTGCTGATGCGACTCACCGTAGAAGTCGAAGTTGGCCGCCAGGGAGTACGAACATGAACGGGAGGTGAACGGGGACCGAATGCTCACCCCCGCGTCGCCCAGTTCGTCACTCTACGTAGGTCCGAAGGCCCATGAATGCCGGACATTGCCCGACTCGCCACCACTCAACGTGGGCGCTGACGTTCCTCGACCCACCGCTGCATCTGCTCCTGGACGTCGATGGACCCGGCATGGCGGAGCCAGCGGCCAGTGGCCTGCAGGTCCCATCGACGCACGTCGTCGCCGAGTTGGAAGCCGAGCACCGAGTCGATCCAGAACTGGTGGCGGGGATGGCGCACGGGCACGAGCGTCTCCACCCGGCCGTCGAGGTTGCGGGGCATCAGGTCGGCCGAACCGATCAGGTGGAGCGGTCCGCCGTCGACATCGCCGTGATCGAAGCGGTAGATCCGCGAGTGCTCGAGATACCGCCCGAGGATCGAACGCACCCGGATGGAGTCCGAGATGCCCGGCAGCCCCGGGCGCAGGCAGCACACGCCCCGGACGATCAGATCGATGTTCACCCCCGCCTGGCTCGCCTCGTAGAGCTGCCGGATCAGGCGGGGGTCGCCGAGCGAGTTCATCTTCGCCGTGATACGGCCCCCCGAACCGAACGTCATCTCCCGCTCGATCAGCTCGGTGAGCTGGATGCGGAGATGCTCGGGGGCGACGAGCAACGACCGGTACCGCTGGCTGCGGCCGAACCCGGTGAGGTGGTTGAACAGCTGCGTCGCATCGGCGCCGATGTCGGGATCGCAGGTGAAGTAACCGATGTCCTCGTAGAGACGCGACGTGCGCGAGTTGTAGTTGCCCGTGCCGAGGTGGACGTAACGGCGTAACCCGTCGTCGTCGGCCCGTACGACGAGCACGCACTTGGCATGCGTCTTCAACCCGCTGAGGCCGTAGACGACGTGCACGCCCGCCTGCTCGAGCACCTTGGCCCATTCGACGTTGGTCGCCTCGTCGAACCGGGCCTTGAGCTCGACCATCGCCGCCACCTGCACGCCGCGTTCGGCTGCACGGATGAGACTGCGGGCGATGGCGCTGTCCCCCGAGGTGCGGTAGAGCGTCATCTTGATCGTCTGGACGGCCGGGTCGTCGGCGGCCTGCTCGATGAACTCCTCCATCGACGAGGCGAACGACTCGTAGGGGTGATGCACGAGCAGGTCGCGCTCGCGGATCACCGAGAACAGGCTCCGCCCGGCGGCATCGGCATTGGCCACCCGCCCGGCGGTCACGTTGGGCCATGGAGTGAACTTGAGCGCCGGCAGGTCGAGGGCGTGCAGCTCGAACAGCCAGGTGAGCCCGAGCGGGGCGCGATGCCGGGTGATGTCGTCGAGGGACAGGCCGAGCTCGGCGGTCAGCAGTCGCTCCACCGCCGGTGGGAGGTCGGTGTTCACCTCGAGGCGGACGGATCGTCCGAACCTCCGGCGCTTGAGTTCGGTCTCGACGGCGACGAGGAGATCCTCGGCCTCACCGTGCTCGAGGGGGAGATCGGCGTCACGGGTGACGCGGAACGTCCACCACCCCTCGATCTCCATGCCGGGGAACAAGGTGGGCAGTTGAGCGGCGATGACCCGTTCGATCAGCACGAAGCGGCTCGAGTTGGGCAGCCGGGCGAGCCGGGGGAACAGCGTGGGCACCTTGACCCGGGCGAAGCGACGCTCATCGGTCTCGGGATCGCGGACCGAGACGGCGAGGTTCAGCGAGAGGTTGGAGATGTAGGGGAACGGGTGCGATGGATCGACGGCGAGCGGGGTGAGGATCGGGAAGACCCGTTGCTCGTACAGGTCGACGAGGTGCTTGCGTTCCGCGCCGGTCAGGTCGTCCCAGTCGACGATCGTGATCCCATGACCGGCCAACGACGGGAGGAGCTCGTCGACCAGCACCGCCTCCTGGTGCTCGATCAGTGGCCCGACCGTCGCCCGGATGGCGGCGAGTTGCTCCCTGGCCGACTGACCGTCGGGCGACAGGGCCCGCGAGCCGGCGTCCTCCTGGCCCTTGAGCATCGCCACGCGCACCTGGAAGAACTCATCGAGATTGGAGGAGAAGATGGCGCAGAACTGCAACCGCTCGAGCAACGGCAGGGACGGGTCGTCGGCGAGTTCGAGCACGCGGGCATCGAAGGCGAGCCAGCTGAGCTCGCGGTTGAGGTACAGATCGGCGACCCCGCCCATCTCGCGGGCGACTCGTTCCGTCGACGCGGTCGCGACGGGAGGGGCTGGTGAGTCGATCATCGGATCACCTCCTCCCGTTCAGCGGACCTCAGATCTCGACACCTTCGGGAAGACCGAGATCCCATTCGATCGAGATGCGCTCGCGTTCGGCGTCTCGCAGGATGCGCTCACGGTTGCGCCGGAACTGCGGGTCGTCACGTGGCAGCAGGACGAGCCGGGCCAGCACCCGGGCCCGGAACTCCTCGATCACGCTGCGATCGCCGTAGTCCGGGTACACCTCCCAGTGCGGGGAGACCGGGCCCAGGTACACGATGCGAGCGTGGGCTCGGGGCGGCTCGGTCGTCATCGTGTCGGACATTTCCCTGCGTCTCCTGGTCGGTGAGGCCCCGATCCTAGCGCTGGGGCGCCCCGCTTCGCGCCCGCGGCGGGTTTCGGTCGGGTCCGCTGGATGTTGAGTCGGCCACTCCACGTGTTGAGACCGACACAATGGGTCAAGTGACCCAGTGACCTCTCTGGGCATTCCTGCTTGACTCGCGGTCGACGGGAACCACGGAGGCCCCCCGAACGTCTACTGGGCCGAACGTGGTTTTTCCGGAAGCCGGGCGGATGCCGGCGTGGAAAGAAACGAGGAAACCCCCCAATGCACGATGATTCCGAAACGAGCTGGATGGCGGAAGGCAACTGCCGGAGCTATCCCCCTGCCACGTTCTTCCCGAGCGATGGCGTCGGTGTCGATCGCGCTCGGCGGATCTGCTCCACCTGTACGGTCACCGCCAACTGCCTCGAGTACGCACTCGAGCAGCGGATCGACCACGGGGTCTGGGGCGGAGCCTCCGAGCGCGAACGCCGCCGAATCCTCAAGCGTCGTCGCCTCGCCCTGTACGTCGGCTGACAGCCGATGTAGCGGGCGCGGCGGGAACGCAAACGAGCCGGCACCTCACGGTGCCGGCTCGTTGAGTTTTCCGGTCGGAACCGAAGCGGCGACTACTTGGAGTCGGCGGACTCGTCCGTGGTCTTCTTGCCGTCTTCGAGGCCCTTCTTGAACTCCTTCTGGGCCTGCCCGAGGTTCTTGGCCAGTTTCGGCAGCTGCGAACCACCGAACAGGACGAGCACCAGGACCAGAACGATGATCATCTCCTGGGGCCCGAAATCGAATGCGAACATGTTGCTCACGCTAGCACCGGCCGCCGATCTTCGACACCCTCATGTCGGCGAGGCTGGCATGTCGGCGAGGCTGGCATGTCGGCGAGGCCGGCAACTCGTGACGGCTCAGGCCGTGACGGCTGGTCGCCGGGTCGTGAGCGCACGTTGGCGGCGGATGCGCCGGCGCTCGCGCTCGGACAGGCCCCCCCAGATCCCGAACTTCTCCCCGTTGATCAGGGCGTACTCGAGGCAGTCGGTGCGCACGACGCAACCCCGACAGACCTCTTTCGCTTCCCGTGTGGATGCCCCCCGCTCGGGGAAGAAGAGATCGGGATCGACTCCCAGGCAGTTCGCCTGGTCCTGCCACGATCTGTCTTCTCCATCGGCACCGCCGTGATGACTCATTGCCCTCGGCCTCCCTGCTGTCGGCCTCATATGAGGGTGGCCGTCCGAACCCCTGGGAGGAGCCGGCTGATTGCCACCGCTGTAATTACATTGGTGCAATCTTCGCATACCACATCCCTCTTGCGCAATGGGGGATTACAAGAAGCGGTCCATGACGCACGGTGCGTCAAGATGTCGGGCCTCGAGGCGCTGGAATCTTGACGCTATGCGTTCAGCCGGCACGTTTCGTGCGCGATAGCGAACGCCGCTGCTCGATGAAATCGACGAGCACGTAGTCGCCGAGGGTCTCGGGCGTGGTGAAGAAGGCCCGACCGCGGTTCATCGAGGTGAGCTTCTCGATGAACGACTTGAGGTGGCTGTTGGCATCGAGCATGAAGGTGTTGATCCGGATGCCCTCGCGGGTCGCCCGCTGCACTTCGCGCAAGGTCTCGGTGATCGTCTCGGGAACCGGCGGGTAGTTGAAGAACACGTCACCGTTCGCCTCGATGTGCGCCGTCGGTTCGCCGTCGGTGATCATGATGATCTGCTTGGTGCCCGTCTGACGGGCGAGCAGTTGGCGCGACAACAGGATGCCGTGCTGCATGTTCGTGCCGTAGTCGAAGTCCCACGACACCTCGGGCAGTTGATGCGGCTCGATCACCCGGGCGACCTTGGAGAAGCCGACGATGCCGAGGTAGTCGCGCGGGAACTGCGAGGAGATCAGCGAGTGCAGTGCCATCGCCACCTTCTTGGCGGGCAGGAAGTTCTCGCGCATCGGCATCGACAACGACAGGTCGAGCATCAGCACCGTCGACGAGCGGGTGACCACCTCGGTGCGCTCGATCTCGAAGTCGTCGGGCGTCAACTGCACCGGGGTGCCCTGCCCCTGGCGGCGCAGCGCATTGCGGATCGTCCGCTGCAGGTCGAGGTTGAAGGGGTCGCCGTACTCGTAGACCTTCGACTCGTAGGCCCGCTCGTGGCCCACGCCGTGGCGATCGATCTGGTGCTGGCCGGCGTGGTCCTTGGAGAGCTTGGAGAACAGCTCGCGCAGGGCATTCGACCCGATCTTGCGCAGACCCTTCGGCGTCAGCTCCAGGCGCCCCTCGCGGGTGTCGACGAGCCCGGCGTCCTGCAGCCGCTTGGCCAGCTCCGACAACCGGCGCAGGGAGTCGGCGGTATGGTCGCCGAGCAGGTCGCGCACCCGGTCGAGATCGGCTTCGGCGAGCGCCCCCGGGCTCGTCGCCCCGCGCAGCAGACCCTCGAGCTGATCGAGATCGCCCAGATCCTGCATCGCCTGCAGCGAGTCGTTGAAACCCATCGGGTTCGCGCCGCGCATGTTCTGCGACTTCTGCCAGCCCATCTGGGGGAACATCGACTGGAGGTGCTGGCCGAGCTGATCGGCCTGCCACCGAAGATCCATGTCCTCGAGCAGTTGCCGGGACAGCTGCTCGAGCTGTGACCGCTGCTCGGGCGTCATCGAGTTCATCATCTGCTGCATCGCGGCCATCTGGCGGGCGATCGACTCGAGCAGTTCGTCGAGCGTCGCCGGATTCTCCGGGAAGAAGTCACCGAAACGCTCCATGAAGTCCTCGAAGCGGGGATCCTCGCCGCGGTCGCGCCGTTCGATCATCTCGTTGAGCGCCGACATCATGTCCTTCATGCGCTGCATCTGCTCGGGTGAGCTGTTCTGCACGCCCTCGGTCACCTGGTCGACGAACTGCTGCATCAACTGCTCGCGCAGCCGGTCCATCAGCTCGTCGAAGCGCCGTTGCGAATCGTCGGAGGCGAAGTCGTAGTTCGACAGCTCACGAACCTGCCCGGCCAGGTCGTTGGGGAGCATGTCGAGACGGAAGTTGCGCTCTGCCGCCGCCTCGCGGGCCAGATCGGTGCGCCGCTGGTCACCCGAGGACTCGGCGGCGGCGGTCTGGCGCTCGATCTCGTGACGTTCCTCGTCGATCAGATCACGCAGTTCGTCGGCGATCTCGGCGTACACGCCGCCCAGGTCGCCCTGCTCCTGCAGCTCCTGGCGTTTCTGGCGCAGCCGTTCGAGCATCTCGCGCAGCCCCTCGACCTGGTTGCCGTCGCGATCGCGCATCCCCTGCTGCAACAGGCGCCGCAGGGCCGAATTGAGGTCGCCGTGGTACAGCAGATCGTCGGTGATCTCGTCGAAGATCCCCTCGGCGTCGAGCTCGAAGCCCTGCTGGGAACCGTCCCAACGCGAGTACACGAATCGCGAGGCCATGTGAATGGACGGTAGCCGACCTGCGAGCAACTCGCGCCGACGGCGACGTAACCTGGACGCACCGTGCGAGTACAGAGGACCTTCGCCTTCGTCGACCTGTCGGGGTTCACGAACTACACCGCGGCCTTCGGCGACGACGCCGCCGGCCGCCTGCTCGGCGCGTTCCGGGGCCTGGTGCGCGAGATCTCCTCCGAGCGGGGGGTGCGCATCGCCAAGTGGCTCGGCGACGGCTGCATGGTCGTCGCCGTCGAGCAGCTCGACGCCATCGCCTTCGTCCTCGAGCTCGACCACCGCTCCACCGACCTGTGCGCGCCGTTGGCCGTGCGGACGGGGATCGCCAGCGGGTACGCGCTGCTCTTCGACGGCGACGACTACATCGGCTCGGCGGTCAACATGGCGGCGCGGCTGTGCGACACCGCCCTGCCGCACGAGACGCTGATGCCGACGATGCAGATCGAGAAGCTCCCCGAGGGGATTCTGGCGGTCTCCCACTCCCCGGTCGAGCTGCGCGGCTTCCCCGGGCCCGTCGAGGTGATGGCGCTCACCGGAGTCCCCGGGCCGACGTACCGCAACGACACCGGCGAACTGTGGACACGGCTGCGCTTCGGCCAATGACGCGCCACCGTCCCGAGCCGACCGGATGACCGCCGGCCACGAGCCGATCGACCGAACCCCCCGACTCCATCGGGGCGTGGCCATCTCGTTGCGCTCGCCGAACGACGTGATCCACCGTTTCGACGAGGACTTCGCCCTGTTGGGGTCGCTCGGCATCCGACGGGTCCGTCTCGCCATCGACTGGGCCAGCTTCCAGCCGCGGCCGGGTGGACTCGATGACGACTGGTGCGAGCGGCTGGCCATGATGATCGATGCCGCCGACGACGCCGGCATCGGCATCGTGGCCGCGCTCAACGACGGTCCGATGCCCGGCTGGTTCATCGACGACGGCGGGTTCGGCGACCCGAAGGCCGCCGGCAGGTGGTGGCCGCGCTGGGTCGAGTCGGTGGCCGAGAGTTTCGGCGACCGCTTCGCCGGCTGGATCCCGCTCGCCGATCCCGTTGGAGCTGCCCGGCCGTGGGCCGCTGATCCGAAGCGGTACGTCGAGTCGCTGACCATCCTCGCCGGGGCGTGGCGGGACAGCTGGCGCATCCTGCGCGGCGGCCCGCCGGTGGCGACCGACCTCGAACTGCGGATCGTGCGGGCCGCCGACCAGACGATCCCGGCGGCGACGGCGGCCCGCCGCGAGGACCACCTGCGCTGGCGGCTGTGGCTGCAGGCCCTGCGCGATGGCGTGGTCGCCTTCCCCGACGGCCCGCTGTACCGCATCGAGGAGCTCGGCGGCGCGCTCGACGTGCTCGGCTTCTCGACCACCTGCGATGTCCCCGTCGGCCCGCCGCTCACCGACGAGGTGCTGGAGCGCTGGGAGCACCGTCTCGGCACGATCCTGCGTCGCCTGGCCGAGGAGGGCCCTGACCGACCGCTCGCCATGACGCTGCGCGTCGTGCACACGGCCGACGACGATCGCCGCGTCGTGCTCGAAACCACCGCCGGCGCGCTCCGTGAGGCGATCGACGAGGGTGTACCACTCCAGGTGGTCTACCTCGATCCTGCGGTGGACAACCTTCCCGGAGGGCGCGAAGGGGGCCTGCTCGATCGCGATCGGGAGCTGAAGCCGAGTGGCTCAGTGTGGTTGGTGAGCACCGGCAGCGACTAGCCGAGCTTGCATCACCGCCTAGGCTTGTGATCGTCTTGACGATCGAACGTCGGTGAGTGACCGGAGGAGTGGCGAATGGTGAAGTGGATCACCCTGCTCGTGATCATCGCTGCCATCGCCGGCGGATGGGCATGGCTGCGGAGCAGTCGCCAGATCGTCGAGGTGACATCGCCCGTCGACCGGGTCTACGTCTTCCAGAAGCGCCTCCGTCAGAAGGCTCCACTCGGCTTCTACCAGGGGACGATGCCGACACCGATCACCGGTCGCGGCCGCACCGAAGCCGACAAGCTCCACCTCAAGATGGGCACCCACTCGTTCATCCGTCCGGTCAGCGTCGCCCGCTGCTCGGCCGGCCAGTACGCGATCAGCTTCTGGTCGCACGACGACGTCAGCTGGAAGCCGCCGAAGGGTTCGGCGACCCAGGGGCCGATCTCGGTGCTCACGGCCGATCAGATCCCGGCGACGATGGGGCTACGGGTCTCCTACTCGATCATCGACGCTCCCGAGCAGCTGCTCAACATCGGGCTTCCCGAGGCGTTCGCCGAGCGGGCGATCGCCGACGTGCTCGTCGCCGCCCGCACCGCGGTGGGCCGGCGGATGAGCCTGGACTACGCCAGCGTCGGGCGCGAGGAGCTCTCCGAGGAGCTGTTCGCCGACATCGACCTCCGGCTCGGCAAGCGCGGCCTGCGCCTACGCGACCTGTGGCTCGGCTACGTCGCATTCGACCCCGACGTGCTCCAGGCGATCAAGGCCCGCTACAACGCCGAGACGTACGCGGCGATCCCGCCGATCACCGCCCGCGGCCAGGCGCTGGCCAACCGGGTGCTCGCCGAGAGCGTCGACCCGCGGCTCGTGGAGCTCATCCGTGCCGAGCGGTCGGGCAACCCGTGGAACTACTGGGTCGCCCACATGGCCGAGGTCGAGAACGGTACCAAGGCCCTCCAGCGTTGAGGCACCGGGCGAGCCGTGCCCTGCGGCCTCAGCCCCTCGCCCGGTAGGCGGCGCGGGCGCCCGAGGCGTCCTTGTTCAGCCGCTTCGACAGGTGCAGCCCCTCGAGGATGAACTCCACGGCGGCGGCGACCGCGGCAGGCGACTCGTCGTTGCCCGTGAGGGCGAGGACCCCCGGGCGCAGTGCCGGGATCTGCTCGATCAACCTGGCGGCGTCCACGGACGCGACGTCCTCGCCGGTGTGGGCGACGATGCCCTCCTCGAACGCTCCGACCACATCGCGGATGCCGTCGGTGGGAACCACTTCGCGGTAGACGGTGAGGACGGCGCCGCGCAGCATGTTCTCGATGATCGAGCCGTCCCTGCCGTCCTCGAGGGACTCGATCTCGACCTTGCCGGACGTCGATGCCGGCAGCGCGGCGAGATCGGAGATACGCGGCACGACCTCGTGCTCGCCGGCGCGCAGGCCGCGGCGCACGGCATTGGCGCAGAGCACCTCGAGGTTGCTCACCGAGAGCCGGACCGAGACGCCGCTGCGCTGGTTGACGTGGCTGCTCGCCCTGGCCATGTGCGAGAAGGTGGCCACGATCCGCTCCATGTACTCGGGCACGTGCACCCGCACGTCGCCGATCGTCGCCGGGCGGGCCTCCTGGCGCATGATCGCCACCTCGGTGGCCACCTCGAGCGGGTAGTGGGTGCGGATCTGGCTGCCGAAGCGGTCCTTGAGCGGGGTGATGATCCGGCCGCGATTGGTGTAGTCCTCCGGGTTGGCCGAGGCGACGAGCATCACGTCGAGCGGCAGGCGGATCTTGTAGCCGCGGATCTGGACGTCACGCTCCTCGAGCACGTTGAGCAGGCCCACCTGGATGCGCTCGGCCAGATCGGGGATCTCGTTGATGGCGAAGATCCCCCGGTTCGTCCGGGGCACGAGACCGTAGTGGAGGGTCAACTCGTCGGAGAGGTAGCGGCCCTCGGCCACCTTGATCGGATCGACCTCGCCGATCAGGTCGGCGATCGACGTGTCGGGCGTGGCCAGCTTCTCGCCGAACCGGTCCTCGCGATGCACCCAGGCGATCGGCGTCTCGTCGCCGAGTTCGGTGACGAGCGACCTGGCGTGCGACGAGACCGGCGCGGAGGGATCGTCGTTGATCTCGCTGCCGGCGACGATCGGCATCCACTCGTCGAGCAGACCGGTGAGGGAGCGGATCATGCGCGTCTTGGCCTGGCCGCGCTCACCGAGGAAGATCACGTCGTGGCCGGCCAGGATGGCGTTCTCGAGCTGCGGCATGACCGTGTCCTCGTAGCCGAGCACCCCCTCGAACAGCGGGTGGCCTGCGGCGATTCGGGCCACCGCGTTGCGGCGCATCTCCTCCTTGACCGGGGTCGAACGCCAACCCGAGGCGCGCAGCGCGCCCAGGGTCGTCGGGCGGGACTGGTCGTGTGCGGCGCGGTCAGCCATGTGAACGACCATATCCCCGAGGCGTAGAATTCCGCTCACCGCCGCCCACCCCCGGCGGCCCGATCCCAGGAGCCGCATCCGATGGCGCAGGCCGATCCCCTCACGCTGCCCCCGTCGGTGATCGAGACCTACCGCCGTGACGGCGCTGTAGTGCTGCCGGGCGTGCTCGCCCCGGAGTGGCTCGACAAGCTCGCCGCCGGGGTCGAACACAACCGCCTGCACCCCGGCAAGTGGGCCCACCAGTACACACAGCCTGGATCGACGACGGGCTTCTGGGCCGACTACGTCACGTGGCCCGACGTGCCCGAGTACCGCGATGTCGTCTTCAACAGCGGACTGGCGGGCCTGGCCCGCCGGCTGATGGGTTCGTCCACCAGCAGGTTCTTCCACGAGCACGTCCTGGTCAAGGAGGCAGGGACCCCCGAGCGGACCCCGTGGCACCACGACCAGCCGTACTACTGCGTCGACGGCGACCAGAACGTGAGCATGTGGATCGCCCTCGACCCGGTCCCCCGAGCGGCGGGCGTGCGCTTCCTCGTCGGCTCGCACACGTGGAACCGGTGGTTCATCCCGCGCAAGTTCATCGACCACGCGCCGTACGCCGCGCCCTCGTCGAAGTACGAGCTGCTCCCCGACATCGACGCGCTGCTGGCCGACGACCCGACGCTGCGCGTCGTCTCGTTCGACGTCGAGCCCGGCGACATCGTGGCGTTCCACTACCGCACCCTCCACGACGCCGCCGGCACCATCGGGACCGGCACCCGCCGACGGGTCGTGAGCCTGCGCTGGATCGGCGACGACGCCACCTTCGCCACCCGCCCTTGGCAGCCGTCGCCGCCCTTCGAGGCCAACGGGATGACCGAGGGCGACCCGCTCGACGATCCCCGGTTCCCGCTCGTCGCCTGACGGGGATCAGCCCCGATCACCCCCGGGTCCCGGTCGGCGCCCATCCGGCGCTGGGCGGAGGACTCCCGTCGCCGCGGCCGGCCCGCGCCGCTCGAACCACGGGCCGATCCACCGCAGTGTCAGCTCGAGCAGTGCGATGCTGGCCGCAGTGAGTCCGGCTGTGAGCAGCACGTCGCTCACATCCGGGAAGCGCAACGCGTACAGGTCGCGGGTCGTCGAGACGGACATGACGACGGCCGCCAGGGCGATCATCGCCGTCAGCAGGATGGTGTCGAAGCGGTCCACCGGGCGCATCAGGCGGTAGAGGACCCAGAACCCCATCAGGACGAGTGAGAACGTCGAGGCGCTGCGGGCCTCGCCCAGGGATGCCTCGACCAGGCGCGATCGGGCCAGCCAGTACATGCCGAGGGTCACGGTCGCCGAGGCCAGGCCGGCCGGGACGGCGAACACCAGTACCCGCTCGAGGTAGCCGGGGCGGCTGCGGGCGTCGCTCGCCCGGAAGCTCAGGATGAAGGCCGGGATGCCGATCGTCAGCTCCGACACCAGGCTCAGGTGGCGGGGCAGGAACGGGAAGCTCACCCCTGAGAGGCCGATCGCCAGGGCGAACACGGAGGCGTACACGGTCTTGGTGACGAACAGTGACGACACCCGCTCCATGTTGGCGATCACCCGTCTGCCCTCGCCGACCACGGCGGGCAGGCGATCGAAGCGTCCGTCGAGCAGCACCAGTTGCGAGACGGCCTTGGTGGCCGGTGTCGCCGTGTCCATGGCGATGCCGATGTCGGCGCGTTTCAGGGCCGGGATGTCGTTGACCCCGTCGCCGGTCATGGCCACGACGTGCCCGGTCCGGTGCAGCGCATCGACAAGGTCGCGCTTCTGTTCCGGCAGGACCCGTCCGAACACGGTGGCCCATTCGACGAGCGTGTCGAGGGGGCCCTCGACCGACCGCATGTCGACGGAGTTCTCGCTGCCCTCGACGCCCAGCCGCCGAGCTACCGCCGAGACCGTCTGGGGGTTGTCGCCCGAGATGATCTTGATCGTGACGTTCTGTCGTCGGAAGTAGGCCATCGTCTCGGCGGCGTCGGCCCTCAGCTCCTCACCGAGCACCACCAGTCCGGCTACGGCGACCTGGGCGGGCAGAGGCCCCTCGGGATCCAAGGCGGTGGGACTACGGGCCACGAGGAGCACCCTTTTGGCGTCCCCGGTCAACCCGTCGATCCGACGACGCACCGTGTCGACGGGATCGGTCACCGCGTCGAGCAGGATCTCCGGTGCGCCGATCAGCCAGGAACCGTGTCCGGCGAAACTCGTCCCGCTCCACTTGCGCGCCGACGAGAACACCACCTGGCTGACCACCTGCCATCCGGGTGCCCGGTCCAGCGAACCGGCCATCACCCGCATCGTCGCCGTCGGGCTCGGCTCGGCGGCGGCCAGCGCGGCCAGCGCTTCGCGCAGATCGGCCATGGTGCAACCGATCGCCTCGATCGCCTCGACGGCCAGCTGGCCGGTCGTCAGGGTGCCGGTCTTGTCGACGCAGAGCACGTCGATCCGCGCGAGACCCTCGACCGCGTACAGCTCCTGGACGACGACGTGATTGCCCGCCAGGCGGACGATCGCCACCGCCATCGCCAGGCTGACGAGCAGCACGAGGCCCTGGGGCACGAGCCCGACGACCCCGGCGACCGCAGCGACCAGGCCGTCCGCCGTCGCGCCGTCGGCCCGCAGCTGGCTCCACAACAGCAGGCCGGCGAGCGGGAGGAGGATCCAGCTGACCAGCGACAGGATGCGGTCGACGCCCCGGCGGAGTTCGGAGTTGGTCAGCGAGAACTCCTTGGCCTGGGCGACCAGGCGATGGATCCAGGCCTCCTCGCCGACGCGCAGCGCCGTCACCGACGCGCTCCCGGCGACCACCGCACTGCCGGACAGGACCTCGTCGCCGGGTTGCTTGGCCACCGGATCGGCCTCACCGGTGAGTGCCGACTCATCCACCTCGAGACCCGCCGAAGCCGTCACCAGCGCATCGACGGGGACCTGGTCGCCGGCGTCGAGCCGGATGACGTCGTCGAGGACCAGATCACCCGGCGGAACCTCGATCTCGTGGCCGTCCCGTAGGGCGGTGACGGTGGGGACGGTGTAGATCCGCAGCCGATCGAGTGTGCGCTTCGCCCGGAGCTCCTGGGTGACGCCGATGCCGATGTTGAGCACCATGATCACACCGAAGACCGTGTCGAGCGGATCGCCGGCGACGAGGACGACGACGGCCAGGACGGTGATGATCGCGTTGAACCGGGTGAACAGGTTGGCGCGCACGATCTCGCCGCGGCTGCGCGAGCAGCGGTCCGGGATGACGTTGAGCTGACCGCGTCGGCGACGCTCGTCGACCTCGTCGCTCGTCAACCCGCCCGGACCGGCGACCCCGGGCAGTCGAGTCACGGCGCTACCCCGAGGCGTCGGCGGTGTTCACCGGGATCACGGCCACCGGGCAGGGCGCGTGCGTCAGGACGTGGTGCAGCGACGTTGCGCCGACGTGGGCGGCCAGCACGCCGCGGGCGTTCTTGCCGACAACCAGCAGCGCCGCCCCTGCAGCGGCGCTGACGAGGCGTGGACCGGGGAGACCGGACGAGACCGTCCACGAAACGGGCAGGCGACCGTCGGTTGACGTGCGCAGCGCGCCGGCCAGTTCGGCGAGGTCCTCGGCGGCCCACTCCCGGAGCTTGGACGGATCGATGTAGTAGGCGAGCACGTCCGTCAGGCCGTTCTCGTCGAACACCGGGCGGTGGACCAGGGCGTGCACGAGCGTGAGCGGTAGCCGTCGCCCGATGGCGACGGCCGCCGCCCAGTGGAGGGCTGCGTCGGAGGCGGGGTCGTGCCCGATGCCGACCACGACCGCTTCACCGGCGAGCGGTGGCCGGCAACCGCCATGGTTGACGATGATCACCGGTCTCCGGGACTCGTGCAGCAGCCGGGCGGCGGTCCTGCCCAGTCGACGGGGTAGCAGTCGGGAACTTCCGTGCGGGCCGACCACGATGGCTTCGGCGTCACCGTCGTCGGCGATCCGCATCAGGGCGTCCGCCGGCTGGTCCTCGACGAGCCTGCACTCGATCACGGCATCCGTGGCCCGCGCTGCCGCCGTCCACTCTCCGGCCAGGCGCGCCTCGACGTCGTCTCGCAACGGCGCCGGATCGGCCTGTGCCGCCCCGATGAGCAGTTCGGTCACCGGCGACATCGCATGGACCACCTGCACGGTGCCGCCCGCGCCCACGGTGCCGGCGGCCCAGCCGAGCGCGGCGAGCGAGTCGGTCGATCCGTCGACACCGACGATCAGCCGCTTCATCATCGTGATCACCGGGACACGTCCCGGTACGAGGCGATCGGGTGGGGCCTTCTCGAATCCACGACACCAGGGTGGCCCCCCGGATCGGGCGGGACCAGGGCCGTTCGTCACACGAGCCCGATCCTGTCGGGGATCAGGCCGACTGGATCTTGATCTCGATGTCGACGCCGGCGGGCAGCTCGATGCGCTGCAGGCTGTCGATCGTCTTCGGGTTGGGATCGACGATGTCGATCAGACGCTTGTGGATGCGCATCTCGAAGTGCTCGCGGCTGTCCTTGTCCTTGTGCGGCGACCGGATCACCGTGTATCGGTGCTTGTCGGTGGGCAACGGGATGGGACCGCGCACCTTGGCATTGGTGCGGGTGACCGTCTCGACGATCTTCTTCGTCGATTGGTCGATGATCTCGTGATCGAACGCCTTGAGGCGGATGCGAATGCTCTGGGCCATGGTGGTTCAGCTCACTTCAAGATCTTGGTGACACGACCCGCACCAACGGTACGGCCACCCTCACGAATCGCGAACCGCAACTGCTCATCCATCGCGATCGGCTTACCCAACTCCACCGTCATCGTCACATTATCACCCGGCATCACCATCTCCGTCCCCTCCGGCAACTGCACCGTCCCCGTCACATCCGTCGTCCGGAAAAAGAACTGCGGCCGATAATTATTGAAGAACGGCTTATGACGGCCACCCTCATTCTTATTCAACACATACACCTGACCCTCAAAATTCGTGTGCGGAGTAATCGAACCCGGCTTACACAACACCTGACCCCGCTCCACATCCTCCTTCTTCGTCCCCCGCAACAACGCCCCGATGTTGTCCCCCGCCTGACCCTCATCCAACAACTTCCGGAACATCTCCACACCCGTACACGTCGTCTTCTGCGTCTTACGCAACCCGACGATCTCGATCTCATCACCGGTGTGCACCTTGCCCTGCTCCACCTTCCCGGTGACCACCGTCCCCCGACCCGTAATCGTGAACACATCCTCGATCGGCATCAAGAACGGCTTATCCAAATCACGAGCCGGCTCCGGAACCGCACTATCACAGGCATCCATCAACTCCATGATCTTCGCCTGCCACGCCTCATCACCCTCCAACGCCTTCAACGCGCTCACCCGCACCACCGGACAATCATCACCCGGGAACTCATACTCGTTCAACAACTCACGAACCTCGAGCTCCACCAACTCCAACAACTCCTCATCATCAACCATGTCCGCCTTGTTCAACGCCACAACAATGTACGGCACACCCACCTGACGAGCCAACAACACATGCTCACGCGTCTGAGGCATCGGACCATCCGTCGCCGCGACCACCAAAATCGCCCCATCAACCTGCGCCGCACCCGTAATCATATTCTTGATATAATCCGCGTGACCCGGCATATCCACATGCGCATAATGCCGCTTCACCGTCTCATACTCAATATGAGCAATCGAGATCGTAATACCCCGCGCCTTCTCCTCCGGAGCCTTATCAATCTGATCAAACGGCGTATACGTCGCCAACCCCTTACCCGCCAACGTCTTCGAAATCGCCGCCGTCAACGTCGTCTTACCATGATCAATATGACCCATAGTACCGATATTCACATGCGGCTTATTCCGCTCGAACTTTGCCTTGGACATTGGACGACTGCTCCGTTGCGTGATGAGGGTGTCAAGGATCGGACGCGCTCGGGGGCTCCCGGGCACAAGGAGGGCCATCGTAGCGCTCCCGGGGGCCGGGGAAAACTCCGGCGAGCAGGGGTCGCCGCGTGACGCCGGTGACGCGCCCGCCAGACGGCCTGGGGGCAGACCGATCAGGTGGTGGGTTCGACGCGTCGACGGACGGGGAACAGATCGAGGCCGGTCCGTTTGCGCAGCGTGCCCCACAGGCCGCGCTGCAGCGTCAGGGCCACGGCGATGGCGACCACCCCGGTGGCGACGAGGTAGACGGTCTCGTAGTCCTTGAACTTGTCGCGCAGCACGTAGAACAGCACGGCGCCGACGATCGGACCCTCGATCGTCCCGAGCCCCCCGATGACGACGATGAAGATGATCGGCGCCGTCCACAAGATCACCGAGAACGCCCCACCCGAACCGCTGGGCTGCACCCGCAACTGCCATGTGTAGTACGTCGCGGCGGTGAGGCCGGTCCAGAAGGCGGCGATGATCCAGATCACGAAGCGGGTGCGATAGACGTTGGTGCCCAACCCGCGGGCACCCTCCTCGTTGTCGCGGATCGCCTGCATCTGCAGGCCCTGGCGACTACGCAGCACCAGATAGGCGATGAGCACCGAGCCGAGGCCGACGACCAACGCCCACCAGTAGGCCATGTCGAGACGGACCGCCTTCGAATAGCCCTTCACCTTCAGCGACGCGCCGTCACCGGCTCCCAGCGTCTTCTGGGTGACGATCACCTTCGAGCACACCTCCGACAGCACCCAGGTGCCGATGGCGAAGTAGCTCCCCCGCAGTCGGAAGGCGACCAGTCCGATCGGGATGGCGAACACGGCGGCGACCAATGCCGCGAGCGGAATCGACCAGTAGAGGTTCTGGCCGTGCACGTTGACGAAGAAGATCATCGAGTACACGCCCAGACCGACGAATGCCTGCTGACCGACCGACACCACCCCGCCGAATCCGGCCAGCAGATTCCACATCTGGGCCATCGACAGCAAGACCATCAGCTCGAAGACCTTGCGCTGCAAGGAGTCGTCGCCCCACGAGGGCAAGGTCAACAGTGCCGCGAGGATCGCCAGCGCGACCAGGGCGAACACCCGGCTGGCGGTGGTGCCGCGGCGCACCCTGAATCCGCTGAGGACGCCGGTGGTTGCGTGGCTCATCGTGCTTCCACCTTCCCGAACATCCCCGTCGGTCGGGTCGCCAGGACGGCGAGGAAGACGAGGTGGCCGGCGAGTTGCCCGTACTGCGGGTCCCACTGGTTGCCGACCAGTTGGGCGATGCCCAGGGTGATGCCGCCGGCGAGCGTGCCCCACAACGAGCCGAGGCCACCGATGATCACCGTTTCGAAGGCGAAGACCAGGTTCTCGGGGCCGGAGAACGGCGTGAACGTCTGCTTGGTGCCGAGCAGAACCCCGGCAAGGGCGACGGTGGCGATCGCCAGTCCCATCGCCACCGCGTAGACCCGGCGTACATCGATGCCCATCAGTCGGGCGGCGTCGAGGTCGTCGGAGGTCGCCCTGAAGGCCCGGCCGAGCTTGGTGCGGGAGATGAACAGGGCCAGCCCGCCGAGCACCGTCACCGCGCACAGCAGCGTGATCAGCGGGAACCAACCGATGTGGATCTTGTCGTTGACCTGGATGCTGGCGGTCTCGATGCTCCCGGCGTTGAGCCCCTGGGCGTCGGCGGTGTACTTCTCGAGCAGCAGGTTCTGCACGACGATGCCGAGCCCGAACGTGGCGACGATCTGGAATGCCGGGTTGACTCCGACGACCCGGTCGAAGATCAGCCGTTGCAGCAGGAAGCCGACGACGAACGCCCCGGGCAGGATGATCATCAAGGCGACCAATGGGTTGATCTTCATCGTCGTCGACAGCGACAACGTGACGAAGGCAGCAAGGATCGCCAGGTCGCCGTGGGCGAGATTGACGAAGCGCATCACGCCGAAGGCCAACGACAGCCCCGTGGCGAACAGGGCATAGAGGCCACCGAGCAGGATGCCCTGGATGATCGCGTCGACCCAGACCATCAGGGTTGTGCTCCATCGGTGGGTGCGGTTGTCGAGAGCCCGAAGTAGGCCTCGGTGATCTGCGGGCGGTCGGCCCCAGCCGGGGTGCCGGTCAACGAGATGCGGCCTTCGAGCAGGCAGTAGAAACGATCGGCGACGTTCAGCGCCTGATTGACGTCCTGTTCGACGATCAGGATCGTGGTGCCGTGGGCCTTGATGATCGGCACGGCCTCGTAGACGTGGCGTACGACGATCGGGGCCAGACCGAGCGACACCTCGTCCATCAACAACAGACTCGGGTTCGACATCAGCGCCCGGCCGATGGCCAGGATCTGGCGTTCGCCACCCGACAGACCGTTGGATCCGCGATGTTCCAACTTCTCGAGCAACGGGAACGCCTCGAGCACGTTGGCCAGATTCCATGGTCCGGGACGGCCGGTATGGGCGCCGATCAGCAGGTTCTCTCTCACCGACAGCGAGGCGAAGATTCGCCGGCCCTCGGGGACGAGCGCGATGCCGTCGGCGACGCGCAGGTGTGCCGGGCGGTTTGTGACCGCCGCTCCGGCAAACGAGATCTTGCCCCGTCTGGGTGGCACGAGGCCGGCGATCGACTTGAGCAGGGTCGACTTCCCCGCCCCGTTCGCCCCGATGATCGCCACGGTCTCGGCCTCGGCGACGTGTAACGAGATCCCGGAAAAGAGCCTGGAAGTCGCCATAGCCGACGTCGATGTCCTCGACGTCCAGGATGCGGGTTTCGCTCATGGCGTCCCTGCCAGATCGTCACCGAGGTAGACCGAGCGAACCGCATCGGAGGCCATCACCGCCTGCGGTTCCCCCTCGATCAGCTTGCGCCCGGCGTCGACGGCCATGATCCGATCGACCACCTGCAACAAGGCGTGGACGATGTGTTCGATCCAGACGATCGTGACGCCGGAACGATGGATGCTTTGGATGGTGTCGACCAGCGCCAGCACCTCGGCCTCGGTCAGACCACCGGCGATCTCGTCGAGCAGCAGCAGCTTCGGCCGGGTGGCCAACGCCCGGGCCAACTCCAGCCGCTTGCGGTCGAGCAGGGTCAGCGACCCGCCGAGCACGTTGATCTTGTCGATCATGCCCGCCTGCTCGACCGCGGCGATGGCGGCATCGTCGGCCGAGCCGGTCAGCCGTCCGCCCGCACCGACCGTCGCGCCGACGAGCACGTTCTCGAACACCGTCAGCCCCTCGAACGGTCGGGGGATCTGGGCCGTCCGCCCGATGCCGCGCTGGCAGCGCCGGTGCGCCGCCAACCGCGTGATATCGACCCCGCCGACGGTGACCGAACCTCGGTCGGGCCGCAGGTCACCGGCAATCAGGTTGAGGAGCGTGGTCTTGCCCGCACCATTGGGCCCGACGATGCCGAGGGCCTCGCCCTCGGCAACATCGAACGTGAAATCCTCGACCACGACGAGGGCGCCGAAGCGCTTCGTCAGGTCGGCAACCTGCAGCAGGTCCCCCACGGCCCGGTGCCTCGATCAGGCGAGCGGCTTGAGCGTGCCGGTCACCGGGATCTCGGGGGACAGCGGGTTGCTCGTGACATACAACTCGAACGGGTGCGCCCCATCCGACTTCTGCCACTGCCCACCGACCAGCGAGGTCGGACTGATGTTCTTGGGCACGCCCCCGGCACCGTAGGCCACCGGGCCGACGATGGTGTCGAGCTTGGTCGCCGCGGCGGCGTCGGCAATCGCCTGCTTGTCGGTCGAACCGGCACGCGAGACGACGTCGAAGGCCACCTCGAACAGCGCATGCACGAAGCCGACGAACTGGGTCCACTGCTTGCCGGTCTTCTCGTACTCGGCCGACAGATCCTTGGCCTTCATGCCGTTGAGCGAGCTGGAGAACGGGTGACCGGGCGTCCACCAGATCTCGGTGCAGATGCCGTCGGCGATGTCGCCGAGCGCCTCGACGGCGGCCGGGAAGAGCAGCGCCTTGGCAACGGTGACCATCTTCGGGTTGAAGCCCTTCTGCTTGGCCGCGGTCCAGAAGTTGGCGAAGTCGGGCGGAATCGGGATGCCGACGACGATCTCGACCTCTTCATCGATGAACTTGGAGATGATCGAGTCGAACGAGTTGGCCAGCGTCTCGTAGCGGCCCGGATCGACCATGGTGTAGCCACCGGCGGCGGCACCGGCCGGGAATCCGGTCTCGGGATCGGACAAGGCGTTGCCGTCGGGATCGTTCGGGGCGAACAGGCCGACCTTCTTGTTGGTCTCGACCGAATCCCACAGGGCGACGAAGTTGCCGACGAGCTGCTCGGCGCCCCAGAAGAAGTGGTACGTCCAATCGAAGCCCTGCGCCGGATCGCCGCCACGGCCGAAGAAGTACGGCTGCCACGGGGCGAGCGTCGACAGGCAGGGTACGCCGTTCGCTTCGCACTGATCGGCCACCGGGTTGATCATCTCGGGAGTGGCGATGGCGAGGATCATGTCGACCTCGTCGTCGACGATCAGCTCGCCGGCGCGCGATGCCGCAGTGTCCGAGGACGATTCGGTGTCCTTGGTGAGAATCTCGACCTTGTACGACTTGTCGCCGAGCATGATGCCGTCTTTGACCAGCTCGTTGATGCCCGCCAGGATGAAGTCGTTGGCCTCGCCGAAACCGGCCAGCGGGCCCGTGAGCGGAGCGGTGAACCCGATCTTGAGCAGGCCGTCTCCGCCACCTCCACCGAACTTCGCCGCGTTCGCCCCACCAGCGGCCGGAACAGCAGCATCGGTCGCCACCGGCGCAGCAGCATCGGTGGCGGCCGGAGCAGCAGCATCGGTGGCGGCCGGAGCAGCAGCATCGGTCACCGCCGGAGCAGCAGCATCGGTCGCCACCGGCGCGTCGGCCGTCTTGGAACTGCCGCAGGCCGCGAGCACGGCGGTGCCGAACGCGCCGTACATCAGCTGACGGCGGGTCAGGATGCGATACAGCATCGGGTCCGGTGTCCCGGACGTCGAGCCGAGGTCGTCATTGATGGTCATGTCAGTTTCTCCCCTTGGTGATGGTTTGGAGTTCCGAGTCCCTCGCGTCGGCCGAATGTTCGCGCTACACACTCGTGCGGTCTGGGACCAATCCTCATGTGTCCGGCGAGTGTCGAGTGTTCGAGCCGCTACTGGGCGACGCAGGGATTGTCGATGGTGCCGATGCCCTCGATCTCGATCCGCACCCGGGAGCCGGCATTGAGGCAGCGGGGCGGATCCATGACGAAGCCCACGCCGGCCGGGGTGCCCGTGGCGATGATCGTTCCTGGAAGCAAGGTGAACGCCGTCGTCAGGTGGGCGATGATCTCGTAGCAGTTGGACAGCATCAAGGCCGTCGAGGCATCCTGGCGCAGTTCGCCGTCGACCCAGGTGCGAATCCGTAGGTTGTGCGGGTCGGCGATCTCATCCGCGGTGACGAACCACGGGCCTATCGGGCCATGGGTGTCCCACGACTTGCCCATCGTCATCGTCGGCGTCGCCCGCTGCCAGTCGCGCACCGACACGTCGTTGACGACGAGGTAGCCGGCGATCACGCCGGGAGCCTCGTCGACCGAGACGTTGCGGCAACGGGGCCCGATGACGACGCCCAACTCACCCTCGTAATCGACCAGCGTCGGGGCCACGGTCGGGATCTCGATCGGATCGAACGGGCCGGTCACACAGGTGATCTGCTTGTTGAACACGACAGGCACGGCCGGCTTGTTCATTCCCGACTCCTCGACGTGGGCCGCGTAGTTCAGCCCGATGGCCAGGAAGTTGGGGGGCTGAGCGATCGGCGCCAGCAGGCGCACATCGGCGAGCGCCAGGCGGGGCGCCGTCTCGGCCGCGGCGCGCACCGCATCGATGGCGTCGGTCTCGATGACCGTTCCCACGTCGGTGGGGATATCGGAGTTCCCGCCGAGGTCGGCGATCTCGTCGCCGACGACCACGCCGAGACGAACGACCCCGTCATGGCTGAAGCGGGCGATCTTCACGACTTCTCCTCCGGCGCGTTGGCGGCCTTCGACGCGGCATAGGCGGCCGATAGTTCCTCGATGTCGGGAGGCACCAAGAAGTCGGGCGGGACCGGCGGCCCCCAGGAGTACAACGACTTGTCGGGCTCCCACGAGCCGGGTGTCCATTCGGCGTCGTCGATCTGGTCGAGGTCGGCGAAGTACTCGGCCAGGTTCCCGGCCGGGTCGCGGAAGTACCAGAAGTAGTTCGACCCGAGGAAATGCCGGCCCAGGCCCCAGGCGTTGCGCTGCGGGTCGACGGCGAGCAGCTTCTGGGCGCCGTGGCCGATGGCGTCGGGATCGTCGACCTGCCACGAGGAATGGTGGAAGAACGGCACCGGGGCATTGATCAGGCCGATGTTGTGGTGATCGGCCGAGCAGCGGTTGAACGAGATGATCCCGGGTACCACGTCGCTGGTCCGGAACCCGAGGACGTCGGTGAGGAAGGTCTGCGAGGCCGCCAGGTCGGGAGTGGTGTAGAGCACATGGCCGAGGCGGCGCGGCGTCGTCCCGTCGCGTCCGAAGATCCCGGGGGCGCGTTCGGAACCCCGTACACGGATGCCGGGGGCGTTGATCGGCTCGAGCTTGCTGGGCGTCTGGACGATGCGGTCGCGCACCGTGACCCGCACCCCGGCACCGACGACCGGTTCGGCCATCACCAGGTCGCCCCCCTCGTCGCGGGTGGCAATGCCGTGTTTGGCGGCCGCCGCCCGGATGCGGTCGACGTCGTCGCGGTCATCGGCGGCACAGGCGTACTCGACGAGGCCGCGCAGCGGACGCTGCACGAGCGACAGCTGCTCACCACCGTCGGACGAGGCGAAGCGCCCGTCACCGAGCGAGGTCAGACCGAAGTCGTCGTAGAACTCCGACGCGGCCTCGACGTCGGGAACGGCGAGCGTCAGATGGGCAAGTCCGTGTAGCGCCATGGGAATCCTCAGGTCAAGGGGTCGGGTTCAGATCAACGGGGAGTTGGGCTCGAGACCGAGCAGCACCCGACCGTACAACTCCTGGTTCATCTCCAGGTTGAGCAGACCATGCTGGTTCACCGCCCGCAGGTCGGCGACGGCCCGGGTGAGAGGGCTGGAGGTACGGATCCCCGAAGCTCCCGACACCTTGAACAGGATCTCGACACCCTCCAGGCAGCGACGCACCCCCTGGGCGCAGTCGAGGCGCATGCGGGCCTTGGTCAGGAACGGCAGCTCGGTCCCCGCCCTGGCCGCATCGTCGAGCTCGTCGGCGGTGCGATACAGGATCAGTTCGCCCTCATGGATCAGCATCGCCGCGTCGGCGGCCATCCGGTGGGTGTTGGGATGGTTGTACTGGTCGTCCATCGTGTAGGCGATCGTCTTGCCCTTGATCAGCGCCGGGAAGTCGGCGAGCGCCCGGCGGGCGATGCCGATCGAGCAGCCGGTGAGGGCGATGGCCAGCACGGGGACGGGTGCGCACCGCTGGTTCCAACCCTGCTGCAGGTTGGTTCCCGGGGCCTGGCCCATGATCACCGAGGGCAACGACAGGAACCGGTGGGCGGGGACGGCGAGATCGTCGACCTTCGAGGTGCACGAGCCGGTGCCGGTCAGCCCGACGGTGTACCAGTCGTCCATGATCGTCACCTCAGCGGTCGGCACGAGGAAGTCGCCCTCGTCGACGACCTTGCCGTCCTCCATCACGACCCCGCCGAGCAGCAGCCAGTCGGAGTTCTCGCAGCCCGAGGTGAACGGCCACACACCGGTCAACGAGTAGCCGTCGGCCGTCTTGCGAGCCACGCCACGCGGCCCGATGACGGCCGAGATCAGCGCATCGGGGTCGGTGCGGTAGGAGTCGATCTGCGCCTGCTCCGGGAAGTGGGACATCAGCCAGGAGTGCGCCTGAACCACACCGACGACCCAGGCGGTCGCCCCGCAACCCTCGCCCAACGCCGAGACGACGTCGAGGTGCTCACGGATGCCCAGGCCGTAGCCGCCGTTGAGCGTGCTCTGGATGGTCTTCAAGGAGCCGGCCGCCCGCAGGTCGTCGATCGTCACCCGCGGCAGGCGACGGTCGAGCGCGGTCTGAGCGGCGCGCTCGCGCAGCACCGGGATCAGCGCGCGGGTGCGGGCAACGACGTCGGCGGAGACATCGGCATCAACGGTCACGGTCATCTGAATCCCCAATCATCGAACGGAGGGCCCGACAGGTTGCAGCGCCCCCAAACGCATGGAAGTGATGATTCATCATTTCTGATTGCTTGTCAAGGAATGTGCGGGCGGCTACCTTGCATCGCCGTGGAGACGACTGCGCCCCCGGCCGACGAGACGGCGCCGAAGGCCAGTCGCACCGAACTTCGCCGGCGACAGACCCGCATCCGGCTGCGGTCGGTCGCCTATGAGCTGATGGCCGCCAACGGCGTCGATGCCACCACCATCCAACAGATCACCGAGGCAGCCGACGTCGGATTCGGCACCTTCTACAACTACTACCCCACCAAGGAAGCCCTCGCCGTCGAGGTGCTCGACTGCGTGATCCACAACCTCGGCGAGCGCAACGACCTTGCCACCAGGGAACTCGCTGGTGCCGACCCGGTGCGGATCGTCGCCAACTCGGTGCGTTTCGTGATGCGCGAGATGACCACCAATCCGATGTGGCGCTGGTGGTTGGCACGCCTCGATCTGCTCGTCGACCGGATGCGCGTGGGCTTTGGCCCGTTCGGCCTGCGCGACATCGACGTCGCCGTCCGTTCGGGCCGTTACCGGCTGATCGGCGACGATCCCGCCTTGGCCTGGAGCCACCTGGTGTGGTTGATGGCGGCGGCCGGCCGTGACATCACCGACGGCCATGTTCCGCCCGAGCGCGAGGCGGCCTGTGCCGAGGCGGTCCTCCGGGTGATGGGGGTCGATCACGCCGAAGCCCGTGACGCCACCTCCATCGCGCTCCCCGCCGCCCCGATCCTTGCCGTGGACTTCTCGTTCGAGATTGCCGCCCTCGGGCCATGAGCCACGGCGTCAGCCATCGGAGCCACCTGGGCGGGTGCCATCGAATGCCCTGGTCAACAGGCCGAATAGGTCTGCCTCGTCGAACGGGCGGGGGTTGTCCGGGGGAACATCGGCACATGCCCGCCGGGCGGCCTCGGCGAGGTCGTCACGCCGCAGGCCAAGGGCCTCGAGTGTCGTGGGCACCTTGCTGGCAACCGCCAGATCCCACAGTGCGGCCGCCGGGTCGCCACCGGGTACCCCCAACGCCTCGGCCAGCCGGGCCATCTCGTCGGGCAGCGCCGGAGCATTGAAGGCAATGGCGTGGGGCAGGATCACCGAGTGCGAGTCGGCGTGCACCAGGTTGAACGCCCCGCCGAGCACGTGGCAGATCTTGTGGTGGAACGCAGCGGCCGTCGCCCCGAGGGCCATCCCCGACAGGTAGGCGCCGTAGAGCAGGTCGCTGCGGGCGGCCAGGTCCCCGGGCGAGGCCATCACCGTCGGCAACGAGCGGTGGATCGCCCGGATGCCGTCGAGGGCCAGGGCGGTGGTGACGGGGTTGCATCCCGGGGCGTACAGCGCCTCGACGGAGTGGGCCAGCGCGTTGAAGGCCGACGGGCCGGTGACGAACGTCGGCAGGAGCAGGGTCAGCTCGGCGTCGTAGATCACGGTCTTGGGCAGCACATCCGGGTTCCTGCCGACCTCCTTGTGCCGATCGCCCGTTATGCCGTAGATCGTGGTCTGCTCCGAGCCGGCATAGGTGGTCGGCACGGCGACGATCGGCAGTCCGTGGCTGGCCGCGATCGCCTTGCCCAGCCCGGTCGACGATCCGCCGCCGATGGTGACCACCGCATCGGCGCCGCACTCGGTCGCCGCGGCACGCGCCCGGGCGGCCAGGTCCTCGGGAACGTGCTGGATCGCCTCGCCCCAACGCCGCACGACCCGGTCGCCGAGCAGGTCGGCCAACTCGTCACCGATCGACGCCGCCGCGGCATCGGTGATCTGGAACACCCGCGCTGCACCGAGCCGATCCACCTCGGCGACGATCTCGACCCGACGGCCGGGCCCGAACACGACCCGTTGCGGCAACGCCTCGTAGACGAACGCAGCCGTCATCTCAGGCGGCCTGCAGGGCGCGCAGCGTGGCCAGCTCGCGGTCGGTCAGTGGGCCGGTCTCCTCCAGCTCATCGGCGAACCGCAGCGCCCACCCCGTTGCCTCGATCGCCTGCCGACGGGTGATCCCCGGATGCAGCGCGGTCATCATCAACTCCTCGGTCACCGGGTCGGGCTCCAGCGTTCCGAGGTCGGTGACGATCATCGTCGTCCCGGCGCCCCGCAGACCCAGCTCGCGACGGTGACCGGGGTGGTCGCCGTAGCCGATCGACGAACGGAAGTCGCACTTCTCGACGAACGCCCGGCGGCCCTGGCGCATGATGACCATCACCTGCCCGGCCGAGGTGGCGATCTCGGGGGCGCCACCTGCCCCGGGGAGCCGGGTCTCGGGTGCGTCGTAGCTGCCGATCACGGTGGAGTTGATGTTGCCCCGTCTGTCGAGCTGGGCGCCCCCGAGAAAGCCGACGTCGATGCGCCCGGCCTGCAACCAGTAGGCGAAGATCTCCGGGACGCTGACGACCGCATCGGACGTCTCGCCGAGCTCGCCGTCGCCGATCGACAGCGGCAGCTTGGTCGGCTTGGAACCGATGCACCCCGATTCGTAGATCAGCACGGGGGCCGGGTCGTACAACCGCCGGGCCAGATTGGCCGCCGTCGACGGCAGGCCGATCCCGACGAAGCACACCGGCTTGCCCGCCGCGGCGTAGGCGCCCAACTGCCGCGCGGCGTTGACGATCATCAGCTCGTCGGTCGTGTAGTCGCTCATCGCCCCGCTCCGAAATCCAGGCCGACCGAGGCGCAGTACCCGGCGAAGTCATCGGTCCCGAGAATGTGGGTGTTCACCCATTCGGTGAACGACTCCCGATCCTTCGAGATCGCATCCCACGCCCTGTAGAAGGCGTTGTCACGTATCGAATATCCCATCGCGAAGCTCGGATGGGCGCCGTTGGGCACCGCACACACGGCCTCGAGCGTCCAGTGCGGGAGCACGACCGCATTCGGCAGCGGCTCGAGCGTGTCGACGATCTCCTCGACGGTGACGATCGCCCGCTTCGATGCCAGCACGCATTCCTTCTGTACCCCGACCAAACCCCAGATCTGGACGTTGCCGTCGCGGTCGGCCCGCTGGGCGTGGATGATGCCGACATCGGGGTTGAGCGCGGGAACTGCGGCGAGCCGTTCCCCGGTGAACGGGCATTCGATCGTCTTGATCGATGCCGTGTGGTTGGGCAGATCGGTGCCGACGTAGCCGCGCAGCATCCCGAACGGCAGACCCGAGGCTCCGGCGGCGTAGCGGGTGGCCATCCCGGCGTGGGAGTGCTCCTCGATCTCGAGGGCGTGGGGCCAACCGCCCTCGACCGCGTCGCGGAACCGTTGCAGCGAGCCGACCCCCGGATTGCCTCCCCACGAGAACGTCAGCTTTGCGGCACAGCCCGAACCGATCAGCTGGTCGTAGACCATGTCCGGCGTCATCCGCACCAGGTGGAGGTTGCGCCGACCCTGACGGATGATCTCGTGCCCGGCAGCGTGGGGGATCAGGTGGGTGAAGCCCTCGAGCGAGATGGTGTCGCCGTCGTGGACGGTGGCGGCGATGGCCTCTGCGAGGGTGGTGATGACCGTCATCGCCGGTACCACGGGGGGATGTCGGCGTCGACGTTGATCCAGATGCTCTTCGCCTCGGTGTACTCACGCATTGCGTCGAATCCCATGTCCCGGCCGTACCCCGAGAGCCCCGTTCCTCCGAAGGGCGACCCCGGGCTGACCCGCTTGTACGAGTTGACCCACACCATTCCCGAACGCATCGCGTCGGCGAACCGGTGGGCCCGTGACAGGTTCTGCGTCCACAGGCCACCACCGAGGCCGTATTCGGTGCCGTTGGCGATGCCCAGCGCCTCGGCCTCGGTCGAGAACGTGGTGACGGTGACGAACGGCCCGAACACCTCCTCGTGGCACACCCGCGAGTCGGCCGACGCCCGGACGACCGTCGGCTCGACGTAGTAACCGTCGGCCAGGGCCGGATCGTCGGGGACCTTGCCGCCGCTGAGGATCTCGCCACCCTCGTCGAGGGCGACCTCGACATACGACAACACCCGGTCGCGGTGCATCGCCGAGGTCAAGGGCCCCATCTCCGTCGTCGGATCGAGCGGGTTGCCGACCCGGATCGAGCGGGCCAGCGCGACGAACCGTTCGATGAACTCGTCCGCGATCCTCTCGTGGAGGATCAGACGCGACCCGGCGATGCACGCCTGGCCCTGGTTGTGGAAGATGGCGAACGCGGAGCCGCCAACGGCGGCCGGGATGATGGCGTCGTCGAAGACGATGTTGGCGCCCTTCCCACCGAGCTCGAGCTGCACCCGTTTCAGGTTCCCGGCGGAGTTCTCGACGATCTTGCGCCCGGTCACGGTCGAGCCGGTGAAGGCGATCTTGCGGACACCCGGGTGCATCGCCAGCCGCTCCCCGGCGGTGTGGCCGTACCCCGGGACGATGTTGACGACGCCGGGCGGAACGCCGACCTCGACCATCAGCTCGGCGAGCCGCAGGGTCGACAACGGAGTCAGCTCCGAGGGCTTGAGCACCACGGTGTTGCCGGCGGCGAGGGCGGGGCCCATCTTCCACGAGCAGAACATCAGCGGGAAGTTCCACGGCACGATCTGGCCGACGACGCCGAGCGGTTCGCGTTGCACGTAGTTGACGAACCCCGGGTCGACGGGGATCACGTCACCCTGCAACTTGTCGGCCATGCCGCCGAAGTAGCGGAAGCACGCCGCGGTCCGGGGTACATCGAGCATCCGGGCGTCCCTGACCGGGTGCCCGGTGTCGCTCGCCTCCAAGGCGACCAACTCGTCGGTGTGGGCCTCGATGGCATCGGCCAACCTGAGCAGCAGTCGTCCCCGCTCGGCCGCGGCCATTCGTCTCCACCCCGGGAATGCGGCAGCGGCGGCGTCGACCCCCCGATCGACGTCCGCCGCACGCGCCTCGGCGATCTCGGCGATCACCGAGCCATCGTGAGGATTCGAACACCTCGATGGAGCCCCCGTCGACGGCCTCGACGAACGATCCACCGATGAAGAGCCTGTTCTGCACGATTGGCCGTCAGAAGTCGACGGCGTACACCGAGGCCTTGCCGGTGCGAATCATCTCCGGAAGCTCGGGCGAGGCGTTCTCCCACACCAGCAGCATCGAACGCTTGGAGGAGTAACCCTGATGGCGGATGTCGCCGGGCATGGCGGCGATGTCGCCGGCCTTCATCACGACCCTCGCCCGCGGGGCCCCGGTGTCGCGGTCCTGCACGTCCCAGGTGATCTCGTCGGTGAGCTGCAGGAACCACTCGATACGGTCGTTGCCGTGGAACACCGGCAGGGTGTACTCCTCGGACGTCGGGCAGTACAACGACGCCTTGCACACGCTGACGACCGACGGATTCCAGGTCACGTCGGAACGCGAGATGTAGGCGAACAGGTTGTAGGCGGCGACCTCGTTCTCGAAGCCGGGCTCGACGTGGACCTCGGGCTCGTCCTGGGGCACGTCGGCGAACATCCGGTTGACCGGGTGGGTCTCGTCGGTACGGATCTGCTCGTCGCCGGGCAGCCCGACCATCCGGTCGGCGGCGACGCGGCGGCGGGTGACGGCCTCGGTGTTCGAGCCGTTCTTGACGCCGAAGGGCTTATCGGTCTCGGCCGGGCTGGCGAACGGGTCGTAGCCGGCATTCGTCCAGTCGTCGAGCATCTCCTTGAACGTGGCCAGGATGTCGTCGGACGGGAAGTTCTCGACATGGTCCAACTCGGCCTTGCGGTACGCCTCGTTGAAACGGCCGGCGAACATGTCGACCGTGCCGTAGTGGTTCACGGTGCCGAAGACATGGTCGAAGTTGACGGTGCCATAGAAGAAGTTCCAGGCCACGTCACGTTGCAGGGCGCGCAGGAAGACGTCGGCCGACATCAGGTGGGTGCCGGTCGGCCAGACGATCGAGACGAAGAACTCGTCGCGGGAGAAGTGGAAACCGCCGAGGGTGAACTCACGGTAGCCCTGCTCATTGGGGGCGGAGGAGGTAACGGTGTCGGTCATCGGAGTTCCTTCGACTAGGAGAGGCAGATCTCGGCCCAGCGCTCGATCGTGTCGTCGCCCTGGATGGTCTGGAGCAGGATCACACTCGGCCGGTCGGCCGAGAAGCGGTAGGCGGCGTTGGCCGGTAGCAGGCACATATGACCGCGCCGCAGCACGACGTGGCCCATCCTGGCCCCCACCGGCTCACCGGCGAGCGCCACCGAACCGTTCTTGTCGGCGGGCACGGCCGGAGAATCGAGTCTGACCAGGTCGACCCGGACCTCGCCGTCGAGCACGGTCGGGAACTCGTCGTGGGCGCAGGTGCGCCATTCGCTGACACCCTCGGCCCGGATCGTCTCGAGCACGTACTCCATGTTCTTGCCAACGGCGATCTTCTCGTACGGCCTGGCGTTGGCGGCCACCTCGAACACGTTCGAGAAGACGTAGTGCTTCGGGTCATCATTGATGATCTCGATGCGGCCCTTGTCGTAGCTGTCGAGCGAGCCGAACCTGGTGACGTACGTCGTCATCCCCTCTACCTCTCCCAGAAGTGTTCGCATTGCGAACAGTTGTGCGGTGTGAGAACATTCTGGCGGGGTGGATTCAGGCATGTCAAGCGAGGAACCGGCAGCGAGTGTCACGAACGGGGAGTTCGTCCAGTCACTCGGTCGAGGACTGTCGGTGTTGCGCGCCTTCGATCGATCCAGCCCGGCGATGACCCTGACCGACGTCGCCAAGCGAGCGGGTCTGACCCGGGCGACCGCCCGGCGCCTGCTGCACACCTTCGAGTCGCTCGGCTACATGAGCTTCGACGGCAAACGCTTCGAACTCACCCCGCGGGTACTCGACCTCGGCTACGCCTACATCTCGTCACTGCAACTCCCCGAGATCGCCCAGCCGTACATGGAAGCCCTCAGCGATTCGGTCAACGAGAGCGTCTCGGCCGCCGTACTCGATGGCCCCGACATCGTCTACGTCGCCCGCGTGCCGACCAAGCACGTGATGTCGATCTCCCTCGGCATCGGCTCCCGTCTACCCGCCGCGGTCACCTCGATGGGCCGGGTGCTGCTCGCCGCCCTGCCCCCCGACCAACTCGACGCCTTCCTCGCCACCGCCACCTGGCGGGCCCACACGACCCGCACCATCCGCTTCCCCGACGAACTTCGCCACGTCCTGGCCGAATGCCGCCGCACCGGGTTCGCCCTGCTCGACGAGGAACTGGAGGACAACGTCCGCTCCGTCGCCGCCCCGCTCACCAATCACAGCGGCCGCGTCGTGGCCGCCCTCAACGTCGGCACCTCCGCCGCCCGAGTCTCGCTCGCCGATCTCCACGAACGGATCGTTCCCGAGTTGCTGTCCACGGCGCGGGCGATCTCCGCCCAGCTCGCCATGCGATGACCGACACCCTGTTCGATCGGCTGCTCACGCTGACCGATCGGCTCCGCCGGGCCGGCATCGAGATTTCGACGGGCGAGCTGATCGATGCGACCACGGCCCTCACCCACCTCGACCTCGGCGATCGCCCCACCCTCAAGGTGGCATTACGCGCCACGTTGGTCAAGTCGCCGATCGAATGTGCACAGTTCGACCGACTCTTCGACCTGACCTTTCGGGCGACGAGCCCACCCCGCGCCGAGCCGGCGCCGGCGCTCGACCCCCCATCGGCCGGGCCGCCGCTGGCCCCGGCATTGCTCGCCGGCTCGATCCTCGAGGCGTTGACCAGCGGCGATGGCGAGCGATTGCGGCTACTCGCCGCCCAGGCGGTCGACCTCGTCGCCGGGATGGGCGGCCGACCAGGTGGCGAGGCGTACCTCCTCAACCGGCTACTGCGGGCGATCGACCTGTCGCGGATGCTCTCCGCAGCGCTGCAACAGGCCCGTCGTGACGGCGGGCTCACCGAGTTGGAGTTGGCGCTGCACCGTTCTGAGTTGAGCGCCATGCTGGAGGAGTTCCGCCGCCAACTTGCGGCCGAGATCGCGTCGCGACTCGCCCGCCACGCCGACGTCGACCGGGCGGAAGCGTTCACCGATCCCGCTGAACGCGACATCCTCACCCTGGCCGGCAGTCAGCTCGCCGAGTTGCGCCGGGCGGTGCAACCCCTCGCCCGCCAACTCGCCGCCCGCATCGGCCGACGGCGCCGAGCCCGCTCGACCGGCGTGGTCGACCAACGACGCACCATCCGGCGCTCGCTCGCCGCCGGCGGCGTCCCGATCGAGGTCGTGCACCGCAGGCGCCACCCCCATCGCCCCGAAATCGTGCTGCTCTGCGATGTGTCGGGATCGGTCGTCGAGTTCGCCCAGTTCACCTTCACCCTCGTCAACGCGATCCACGACGAACTGTCCCGGGTCCGCAGCTTCGCCTTCATCGACGGCATCGGCGAGGTCACCGACCTGTTCGCCAACGCCACCTTCGGCATCCCGGTCGCCCGGTTCGTCGAACGCAAGGGGGTCCTCGGGCCCGACGGCCACAGCGACTACGGCCGTGTTTTCGGCGAGTTCACCGTCAAGTACCTGCGCGACGCGATCACGCCTCGAACAACGGTGATCGTCACCGGCGATGCCCGTTCCAACTATCGCCCCGCCAACACCCCCGCCTTCCGGCAGCTCGCCACCGCCGCCCACCGCGTCTATTGGCTCAACCCCGAGGCCCAACCCCGCTGGAACACCGACGACTCGATCGTCGCCGAGTACCAACCCTGGTGCGACGGCATCTTCGAAGTCCGCACCCTCCGCCAACTCACCGATGTCATCGCCGACCTGGCCTGACCCGTGGAGGCCGCAGGTCCGCCCGGCGTCCGGTGGACCGGCAAGCGTGGCCGGACCGCCGCCATCGCCGGGCGGTCGAGTGGTTCAGCCCCCTGCCTGGACAGCGGAGTCGCTGTCGGCGATATCCGTCACCACGGTGAAGTCGGCGTCCAGCTGCACGTCGACCTGGGAACCGTCGTCGCGGGTGACCTCGACCTCGTAGAGGCTCTCCTCGTCACCGACCTCGGTGCCGGTCACCCTGCCCCCGCCGATGTGGGTGAGGGCGGCGGCCGTGGCCCGTTCGAGCTCGGGCCCGGTGATCGGCGTCTCGTGCTCGTCGCCGTGGGCAGCCAGCGCAACCCCGGCTCCCAACGTCCCGCCCGCCGCCAACGTCACGAAGCCGATGACCATTCTCGTGTGCCGTTTCACCGAGCACTCCTTCCGCTGTGGTCCGACCCTTTGCCATTCTGCCACGCGGCGCATGAGCGCCCGCTGAGCGCCCGGCCGGCGAATCGCTACTCGCCGCGGACCCGTTTGACGATCTCGGTGGCGATGTTGCCCGGCACCTCGTCGTACTTGGCGAACTGCATCGTGTACGTGGCCCGGCCCTGGGTACGCGAGCGCAGGTCGGTCGAGTAGCCGAACATCTCCGACAGCGGCACCTGGGCCCGCACGACCTGGGTGTTGCCACGCGACTCCATGCCCTCGATCCGTCCGCGACGGCTGGAGAGGTCGCCCATCACGTCACCCATGTACTCGTCGGGGGTCACGACCTCGACGCCCATCAGCGGCTCGAGCAGGACGGGCTTGGCCATCTCGGCCGCCTTCTTGAACGCCATCTGACCGGCGATCTTGAACGCCATCTCCGAGGAGTCGACATCGTGGTACTGGCCGTCGACGAGGATGGCCTTCACGTCGACCGTCGGATACCCGGCGAGGACGCCGGACTCCAGCGCGGCCTGGAAGCCCTGGTTGGTCGGGTTGATGTACTCACGGGGGATGCGCCCGCCCGAGATCTTGTCGACGAATTCGTAGCCCTTGCCCGGGTTCGGTTCGAGGGTGACCTTGACCACGGCGAACTGGCCGGTACCACCGGTCTGCTTGATGTGGCGGTACTCGACCGACTCGACCGACTTCGTGATCGTCTCCCGATAGGCCACCTGCGGCTTGCCCACCGTGGCGGCGACGTTGAACTCCCGCATCATGCGGTCGACGAGGATCTCGAGGTGGAGCTCGCCCATGCCCGAGATCACGGTCTGGCCGGTCTCCTCGTCGGTGCGCACCCGGAAGGTCGGATCCTCATCGGAGAGCGATCTGAGCGCCTTGCCCAGCTTCTCCTGGTCGTCCTTGGTCTTGGGCTCGATGGCCACGTGGATGACGGGCTCGGGGAAGATCATCCGCTCGAGGATGATCGGGTTCGTGCGGTCGCACAGGGTATCGCCGGTGGTCGTCTCCTTGAAGCCGAGGCCGGCGACGATGTCGCCGGCCATGGCGACGTCGAGGTCTTCACGTTGGTTGGCGTGCATCAGCAGGATGCGGCCCAGGCGCTCGCGCTTCTCCTTGGTGCTGTTGTAGACCTCGTCGCCCTTGTTGATCTGTCCCGAGTAGACGCGGAAGTACGTCAGCTTGCCGAACGGGTCGGCGACGATCTTGAAGGCGAGCGCGGCGAAGGGCTCCTTCTCGTCGGGCTTGCGACTGAGGATCTGATCCTCGTGACCCGGGCGGGTGCCCTCGGTCGGCGGTATGTCGAGCGGGCTCGGCAGGAAGTCGATGACCGCGTCGAGCATCGGCTGGACGCCCTTGTTCTTGAACGCCGAGCCGCACAGGATCGGAACGAAGTCGAACGCCAGGGTGCCCTTGCGGATCGCCCGCTTGATCTCGGCCTCGGAGAGATCCTCACCGGCCAGGTACTTCTCCATCAGCGCGTCGTCGCTCGTGGCGATGGTCTCGAGCAGTTCCTCGCGGTAGTGGGCGGCCTCGTCGGCCATGTCGGCGGGGATGTCGAGTTCGTCCCACTTGGCGCCGAGCTCCTCGTCGTGCCAGATGAGGGCCTTCATCTTGACGAGGTCGATGAGCCCGGCAAACGGCTTGTTCGACTCGGGGCCGCCGGCGCCGACCGGGAGGTGCAGCACGGCCGGGGTCGCCTCGAGGCGGGACTTGACCATGTCGACGGTGCGGTAGAAGTCGGCGCCGATGCGGTCCATCTTGTTGACGAAGCACATCCGCGGAACCTTGTACTTGTTGGCCTGGCGCCACACGGTCTCGGTCTGCGGCTCGACACCGGCGACGGAGTCGAACACCGTCACGGCGCCGTCGAGCACCCGCAGCGACCGCTCGACCTCGATCGTGAAGTCGACGTGACCGGGGGTGTCGATGATGTTGATGCGGTGGTTGTTCCAGATGCACGTCGTCGCCGCCGAGGTGATCGTGATACCCCGCTCCTGCTCCTGGGCCATGTGGTCCATGGTCGCCGCGCCGTCGTGGACCTCACCGATCTTGTAGCTCTTGCCCGTGTAGTACAGGATGCGCTCGGTGGTGGTCGTCTTGCCCGCGTCGATGTGCGCCATGATCCCGATGTTCCGGGTGCGTTCCAATGGGTACTCGCGCTTGGCCATGATCATTCACTTCCGAGGTGGGCAACAGGTGGGGGAACCGACGTCAACCGGGGCACGCGAGAACGACCGTGTCCGGCGCTGACACGGTTTGCCATGCTAGCGGCCCGTTTTCGGTGCAACACAGGCGGGCAAGCCGCAAACGGGGAGAACCCCCGTCCCGTGGGCGGGGGTTCTCCTCATGCGTCGATCGGCCGGCGGGCCGGGGCTCACCAGCGATAGTGGGCGAACGCCTTGTTCGACTCGGCCATCTTCTGGAGATCGTCACGGCGCTTCATCGACGCGCCGAGCCCGTTGGCCGCGTCCATCAGCTCGTTGGCGAGGCGCTGGGCCATCGTCTTCTCACGACGGGCCCGCGAGAACGTGACCATCCACCGGATGGCCAGGGTGTTGGCCCGACGGGGACGCACCTCGACCGGCACCTGGTACGTCGCCCCGCCGACGCGACGGCTGCGCACCTCGAGCGGGGGCTTGATGTTGTCGATCGCCCGCTTCAGCGTGGAGATCGGCTCGGAGCCGGTCTTCTCCTCGATGATCTTCAGCGCGTCGTACACGATCTTCTCGGCGATCGAGCGCTTGCCCGACCAGAGGACCTTGTTGACGAGCTGCGTGACCAGCAGCGACCGGTAGACGGGGTCCGGCGACAGTTCGCGCCGGGGAGCGGGACCCTTACGAGGCATCTCTCAATCCTTCACTTGGCCGTCTTGGCGCCGTAGCGACTGCGGGCCTGCTTGCGATTCTTGACACCGGCGGCATCGAGTGCACCCCGGATGATCTTGTAGCGGACACCGGGCAGGTCCCGCACCCGGCCGCCGCGAACGAGCACGATCGAGTGCTCCTGGAGGTTGTGCCCCTCGCCGGGGATGTACGCCGTGATCTCGACGCCGCTCGACAGCCGGACACGGGCCACCTTGCGCAGGGCTGAGTTTGGCTTCTTCGGGGTGGTGGTGAACACGCGAGTGCAGACCCCACGACGCTGAGGCGATCCCTTGAGGGCCGGGGTCTTGGTCTTTTCGCTCTTCGTGCTGCGGCCCTGACGGACCAGCTGCTGAATGGTGGGCACGCGTTCTACCTTCTGCGGTCTTCTCGTACGACGCCCCACCGCCACGGCGGCGCGCGGGAACCGGACAAGGTTAGGGGTTCGAGGCCTCGGGCAGCAACCCGCCGGCCGAACCCATCGGATCCGGGGCGCAAACCATTGAAGCAGACGGCCGCGGCCGGCTCGGTGATCGCGGGCCCCGGCTACGTTTTCCAGCGGATTCTTTGCCGGAACACCACGTTTGGTGGTGTAGAGTCACTCGGAGGAGCCGAATTCGGCCCGGAAGGAGAGGACGTGGCGACGAGCATCCCCCCAGGTCACGCTGAGGCGCTGATTGCCAGGGCGACCGCGCTCGGTAATCAGCCGTCCCCCGGTGCCCGGGCCCGGCATACCGCCCGCCGGCGACCGGTGATGCTGATCGTGCTCGGGGTGGTCGCCGTCGGCGTCGGCGCCGGCGTCGCGGTTCGGGCGGCGGTCAGCGATCGTGTCGCGGGCACGATCGCAATCGTCGATGACCTGCCCACACCGACGATTGCCACGACGCTCCCCGAGGCAATCCCAGCCGTGGCCGCCCCGGCCACCTCGGAGGCCGACACCGGCACGACTGCGGGCACGGTCGCGGCGCCGCCGCCGGTCCCGCTGGCGCCCCTCGTGCCGTTCGGCATCGAGATCGAACCCGACGGCCTCGCTCACATCCGCGGAACGCTTCCGGACGCCGAGACCGCGGCCGAGATCCGCCAGTCCGTCGCCGCAGTGGTCGGTGATGCGGCGATCGTCGAGGAGTTCACGATCGATCAGCGGGCCGACCCGGTGCCGGCGGGCTCGGGTCTGCTCACCCAGACGCTGCTGTTCCCGCCGAGCCTCGCCGGGCTGGAACCGATCCACGCCGAGGAGCTCGAGGTCGTGGCCATGCTGCTTGCCGGCCGCCCCGATCTCGTCGTGTCCATCGAGGGGTACACCGACGACTGGGGCGAGGACGCCCAGAACATCGAGCTGTCGGGAGCCCGCGCCAGGCGCGTGGCGGAGTACCTCGTCGGTCGCGGAGTCGGTCGCTTCCAGATCATCGAGGCCGTCGGCAGGGGTGAGGCCGACCCGCGCGGCGACAACCTCACCGAGGAGGGCCGGGCGCTCAACCGCCGGGTCGAACTGCATCTCGCGGTCGCCGGGTGACCCAACCGGGTGACGAGCGGCGGCGGCCGTCGAGGTCGGCCCGTGAACGACGAAGGCCGACAGCGCGGTGCGCTGTCGGCCTTCGTCCGTTCTGCTGATCAGGCTTCGTATGCCTCGGCATCGGAGGAGTAGGACCCCTGCAGGCTCGCCAGGTAGGCGGCCGGATCCTCCATCTCCGAGGAGTAGTACGACATCGGCGTGTAGTCCGGCGCGACGACGTCGAACTCGCGGTAACGCATCATGCCGGTACCGGCGGGGATGAGCTTGCCGATGATGATGTTCTCCTTGAGGCCGATCAGGTTGTCACCGCGGCCGTCGATGGCGGCTTCGGTGAGTACGCGGGTGGTCTCCTGGAACGAGGCGGCGGACAGCCACGACTCGGTGGCCAGCGAGGCCTTGGTGATCCCCATGATCTCGGGACGACCCTCGGCAGGCTTGCCGCCATCGTCGACGGTGCGCTTGTTGGTGTCGCGGAAGACCTTGGCATCGGCACGTTCGCCGGGTAGGAAGCCCGAATCGCCGGGTTCCTGAACGCCGATCCGCCGCGTCATCTGGCGCACGATCAGCTCGATGTGCTTGTCGTGGATCGAAACGCCCTGGTCGCGATAGACCCGCTGGACCTCTTCGACCAGGTAGATCTGGGTCTCGCGCGGACCCTTGATCTCCATCAGCTCCTTCGGGTCGAACGGGCCGTCGGTCAACGGCTCGCCGGCCTTGATGTCCTGGCCGTCGGTGACGAGCAGCCGGCTCTGCAACGGCAGGATGATCGTCTCCTCGGTGCCCTCGTCAGAGACGATCGTGACGGGCAGGCCCTTGCCTTCGTCCTCGCCGATCCGCACGACACCGCTGGAGTGGGCCAGGCGGGCGGCGCCACGTGGCGTGCGCGACTCGAACAGCTCGACGACTCGGGGAAGACCACCGGCGATGTCCTTTCCTGCCACACCACCGGTGTGGAAGGTGCGCATCGTCAGCTGGGTGCCCGGCTCACCGATCGACTGCGCGGCGATGACGCCGACGGCCTCGCCGAGCTCGATCTCCTTGCCCGTGGCCAGCGAACGGCCGTAGCACAGGGCGCACACGCCGAGTTCGGCGTCACACGTCAACACCGAACGGACGCGGACCCGGGTGATCCCCGGATCGTCGCGCAGCGCCTCCATCTCCTCGTCGCCGACGATCGTGTTCCTCGGGATCACCGACCCGTCGGACAGCTTCACGTCGTTGAGCAGCGTTCGCCCGAACACCTTGGTGTCGAGGTGGTTGCGCTTGTTCGGCGTGTCGGGCTCGACATCCTCGACCCACACACCGAGTGTGGTGCCGCAATCGGGCTCGCGCACGATGAGCTCCTGGGCGACGTCGACGAGCCTGCGGGTGAGGTAGCCGGAGTCGGCGGTACGCAAGGCGGTGTCGACGAGCCCCTTACGGGCACCCGGGGTGGCGATGAAGTACTCCAGCATCTGGAGACCCTCACGGAAGTTCGACTTGATCGGGCGGGGGATCATGTCACCGCGGGGGTTGGCCACGAGGCCGCGCATTCCGGCGATCTGGCGGACCTGCATCATGTTCCCGCGCGCACCCGAGCCGACCATCATGTCGATCGGGCTGAACGCCTTGGCCTTCAGCGAGATCTCCATCGCCCGACGGACGTCCTCGGTGGCGTCGGTCCAGATGCGGACCTCCTGCTGACGCCGCTCGCCGTCGGTGATGATGCCCCGTCGGTACTGGTTCTCGACCTTGTCCGCTTCCTTCTCGTACCGATCGAGGATCGACTTCTTCTCGACCGGCGTCTGGACGTCGTCGATCGAGATCGACAGCCCGGACTGCGACGCCCAGCGGTAGCAGAGGTTCTTGATCGCATCGAGCGAGGCGGCGACCTCGGCCTTCGTGAAGTTGTCGGAGAGGCGCTCGACGATGACGCCCATCTCCTTCTTCTTCAACGGTGAATCGATGTGCCCGAACATGTCGGTGTACGTGGCCGGCAGCGCCGCCTCGAACTTGAGGCGGCCCGGCGTGGTCGCGAGGACCTCGCGCGATCCATCGGCGTTGCGCATCGCCACGAACTTGATCTTGGCGTGGACCGAGACGTCACCCTCATCCATCGCCCGCTCGATCTCCCACATGTGCCGGAACGAACGTCCCTCGCCGGCGGCGCCGTCGACGTCGGCGGTGAGGTAGAAGCCACCGATGATCAGGTCCTGGGACGGGGTGACGATCGGCCGTCCGGAGGCCGGCGACAGGATGTTGTTGGCGCTGAGCATCAGCACGCGTGCCTCGGCCTGGGCCTCGGCCGACAGCGGCAGGTGGACGGCCATCTGGTCGCCGTCGAAGTCGGCGTTGAAGGCGGTGCAGACCAACGGGTGGATCTGCAGGGCCTTGCCTTCGACGAGGATCGGTTCGAAGGCCTGGATCCCGAGGCGGTGGAGCGTCGGGGCCCGGTTGAGCATCACCGGGTGCTCCTTGATGACGTCCTCGAGGACATCCCACACCTGCGGGCGGCGGCGCTCGACCATCCGCTTCGCCGACTTGATGTTCTGGGCCAGTTCGAGATCGACGAGGCGCTTCATCACGAACGGCTTGAACAGCTCGAGGGCCATCAGCTTGGGCAGCCCGCACTGGTGGAGCTTGAGCGTCGGGCCGGCGACGATCACCGAGCGGCCCGAGTAGTCGACGCGCTTGCCGAGCAGGTTCTGGCGGAAGCGGCCCTGCTTGCCCTTGAGCATGTCGGACAGCGACTTGAGCGGGCGGTTGCCCGGCCCGGTGACCGGCCGGCCGCGTCGGCCGTTGTCGAACAGGGCGTCGACCGCCTCCTGCAGCATGCGCTTCTCGTTGTTGACGATGATCTCCGGCGCGCCCAGGTCGAGCAGGCGCTTGAGGCGGTTGTTGCGGTTGATCACCCGCCGGTAGAGGTCGTTGAGGTCGGAAGTGGCGAATCGGCCACCATCGAGCTGGACCATCGGGCGCAGCTCCGGCGGGATCACCGGCACCGCCTCGAGGATCATCGCCTTCGGGTCGTTCGAACGACGGCCCTGCTCGTCACGACGGTTGAAGGCGGTGACGATCTTCAGGCGCTTGATCGCCTTCTGACGGCGCTGGGCCGACAACGGCTTGCGGCCGTCCTTGGCCTCGATGGCCTCGCGCAGCAGGATCTCCTCGACGTCGAAGTCGATGCGGTCGATCAGCGACTTGATCGCGTCGGCACCCATCCCGCCTTCGAAGTAGTCGCCGTAGCGGTCGCGCAGCTCGCGCCACAGCAGTTCGTCGTCGATGATCTTGCGACCGAAGAGCGACTTGAACTCCTCCCACGTGCGCTGCACGAGGTCGATCTCGGAGTCGCCCCGCTCGCGGATGCCGGCCAGATCCTTCTCCCACGCCGACTTCAGCTTGCGGGCGTCGCCGCCGTCCCGCTCCATGCGGGCGGCCTCGTCCTCGAACTCCTTCGTCCGGCGGTCGAGGGCGAGCTCGACCTCCTTACGGATGGCGTCGAGCTCCTCGAGCAGTTCCGCCTCGAGGTTGGCCAGATCGGCGTGGCGCTTGTCGGCATCGACCCAGGTCACCAGGTTGGCGGCGAAGTAGATGACCTTCTCGAGCTGCTTGGCCTTGAGCTCCTCCTTCGGCGTGATGCCGGCGAGCAGGTAAGCGAGCCATGAACGGGTGCCACGCAGGTACCAGATGTGGACGACCGGCGCGGCCAGCTCGATGTGGCCCATCCGGTCACGGCGCACCTTGGAGCGGGTGACCTCGACGCCGCAGCGCTCGCAGATGATTCCCTTGAACCGGACGCGCTTGTACTTACCGCATGAGCACTCCCAGTCGCGGGTGGGCCCGAAGATCTTCTCGCAGAACAGGCCGTCCTTCTCGGGGCGCAGCGTGCGGTAGTTGATCGTCTCGGGCTTCTTGACTTCGCCGTGCGACCACAGCCGCATCATGTCGGCCGTGGCCAGCCCGATACGGAGCTGGTCGAACATGTTGACGTCGAGCATTGCCTCTTCCCTTCCGATGGTCGGGACTGGCCTCCGCTTGCGCTTCGGCCGCTCCCTCCGAGTGGCTCGTCGCTGGCGCTTCCCTCGCCACCGCGAACCACGGTTGTCTTGTCCTGTCGGGACTGGCCTCCGCTTGCGCTTCGGCCGCTCCCTCCGAGTGGCTCGTCGCTGGCGCTTCCCTCGCCACCGCGAACCACGGTTGTCTTGTCCTGTCGGGACTGGCCTCCGCTTGCGCTTCGGCCGCTCCCTTCGAATGGTCGGGACTGGCCTCCGCTTGCGCTTCGGCCGCTCCCTCCGAGTGGCTCGTCGCTGGCGCTTCCCTCGCCACAGCGAACCACGGTTGTCGTGTCAGTTGTTTCTCAGTAACTTGCCCGCTCACGACGGCGCTGCTCGCGCTCGCGATCGTCGTCGTCGGAACCACGCTCGGGACGGCTGATGTCGATGCCGAGCTCCTCTGCCGTACGGAAGACGTCTTCGTCCATCTCCCGCATCTCGATCTCGGCTCCGTCCTCGGCGAGCACCTCGACGTTGAGGCACAGTGCCTGCATCTCCTTCATGAGCACCTTGAAGCTCTCGGGGATGCCGGGCTCGGGGATGTTCTCGCCCTTGACGATCGCCTCGTAGACCTTCACCCGGCCGAGCACGTCGTCGGACTTGATGGTCAGCAGCTCCTGCAGGCAGTAGGCCGCGCCATAGGCCTCGAGGGCCCACACCTCCATCTCGCCGAAACGCTGACCGCCGAACTGGGCCTTGCCGCCGAGCGGCTGTTGGGTGATCATCGAGTACGGGCCCGTCGATCGGGCATGGATCTTGTCGTCGACCAGGTGGGCGAGCTTCAAGATGTACATGTAGCCGACCGTGATGTCCTGGTCGTAGGGCTCGCCCGTGCGGCCGTTGAACAGTCGCGTCTTGCCGGTGCGCTTGATCATCCGCACGCCGTCGACCGACTCGGGGTTGATGTTCTCGAAGATCCTCTGGATCGTCGGGTGCTTGCCGGCGCCCTCCTCCTCGTCCCAGTGGGCGCCGTCGAACACCGGGGTGGCGATGAACGTCGCCGGTCGGGTGTACGGCCGGGTCTTGGTCTCGATGCCGCGGATCGGGTCGATGCCGACCTTCCCGTGGCCCTTGACGTCCCAGCCCCAGCGGGCGGCGTAGCCCAGGTGCGCTTCGAGCACCTGGCCGACGTTCATCCGGCTCGGCACGCCGAGAGGGTTGAGGATGATGTCGACCTGCGAACCGTCGGCCATGTACGGCATGTCCTCGAGCGGGAGGATCTTGGAGATGACGCCCTTGTTGCCGTGGCGACCCGCCAGCTTGTCGCCGACCTGGATCTTGCGTTTCTGGGCGACGTAGACCCGGACCAACTCGTTCACGCCGGGCGGCAGCTCGTGGCCGTCCTCCCGAGTGAAGACCTTGACGTCGATGACCTTGCCGCTCTCGCCATGGGGGACCTTGAGCGACGTGTCACGGACCTCGCGGGCCTTCTCGCCGAAGATGGCCCGCAGCAGGCGCTCCTCGGGGGTGAGCTCGGTCTCGCCCTTGGGCGTGACCTTGCCGACGAGCACGTCACCCGGCCCCACCTCGGCGCCGACGCGGATGATGCCGCGGTCGTCGAGGTCGCGCAGGATGTCCTCGGACAGGTTCGGGATGTCCCGGGTGATCTCCTCCGGGCCGAGCTTGGTGTCGCGGGCGTCGACCTCGTGCTCGTGGATGTGGATCGAGGTGAGCACGTCGTCGCGCACGAGGCGCTCGGACAGGATGATGGCGTCCTCGAAGTTGTAGCCCTCCCAGGGCATCAGGGCCACGAGCAGGTTCTTGCCGAGGGCCAGCTCTCCCATGTCGGTGGACGGGCCGTCGGCGATGATCGTGCCCTTGACGACCTTGTCGCCCTCCTTGACCCGCGGCATCTGGTTGAGGCAGGTGTTCTGGTTGGAGCGCTGGAACTTGGCCAGGCGGTACACACGCTTGCCGAGCGTCTTGTACTGCATCGTGATCGAGTCGCCCGAGACCTCGATCACCTCGCCGTCCTCCGGTGCCTGGATCAGGTCGGCGGCGTCGCGGGCGGCGCGGGCCTCGATGCCGGTGCCGATGTACGGAGCCTCGGCCCGGATCAGCGGAACGGCCTGCCGTTGCATGTTGGCGCCCATCAGGGCGCGGTTGGCGTCGTCATGCTCGAGGAACGGGATCAGCGCGGTGGCCACCGAGACGATCTGCTTGGGCGACACGTCCATGATGTCGACTTCGTTGCCCGGGATGTAGCGGATGTCGGTCGTGGCGCCGAAGAAGCTCTCGGCCTCGAGCATGCGCTTGAGGTCGTCGAGGCTGGCGGCCTGCGGCGACACCCGCACGAGCACTCGGTCGTCGCGGAAGGAGCCGTCGGGGTTCAGCGGCGTGTTGGCCTGGGCCACCACGTAGAGCTCTTCCTCGTCGGCGGCCATGAACACGACGTCGTCGGTCACCTTGCCGTTGACCACCTTGCGGTACGGCGTCTCGATGAAGCCGAACTCGTTCACCCGGGCGTAGGTCGACAGCGCACCGATGAGCCCGATGTTCGGGCCCTCAGGCGTCTCGATCGGGCACATCCGGCCGTAGTGCGAGAAGTGGACGTCACGGACCTCGAAACCGGCCCGCTCACGGGACAGACCACCCGGACCGAGCGCCGACAGGCGACGGCGGTGGGTGAGGCCCGACAGCGGGTTGACCTGATCCATGAACTGCGACAACTGCGAGGTCCCGAAGAACTCCTTGATCGCAGCCACCACCGGGCGGATGTTGATCAACGACTGGGGCGTGATCGCCTCGACGTCCTGGGTCGTCATCCGCTCACGCACGACGCGCTCCATCCGTGACAGACCGATGCGCACCTGGTTCTGGATCAACTCACCGACCGAGCGAATCCGGCGGTTGGCGAAGTGGTCCTGGTCGTCGAGGCGGTAGCCCTGCTCCTGCTTGACGAGGTGGAGCATGTAGGTGATCGTGGCCACGACCTCGATGCGGCTGAGCACATCCTGATCGGCGGCCGGCACGTCGTACAGGTCCCCGGTGAGCCCGAAGAGCTCGCCGAGCTTGGCCACCTCGGTGCCGAGCTTGCGGTTGAGCTTGTAGCGGCCAACCCGGCTGAGGTCGTAGCGCCGGTTCTCGAAGAAGGCATTGCGGAAGTAGGCGCGGGCGGACTCGACGGTCGGCGGTTCACCCGGCCGGGCGCGCTTGTAGATCTCGACCAGCGACTCGTCCTGCGTCGGGGCGATGTGGCGGTCCTTCTCCCACTGGCCCTCGAGGAAGTCGAAGTAGTTGACGAAGCGCTCGAGGAAGCCCGGGGCGTGCTCGTCGTCGTATCCCAGCGCACGCAGGATGGTGAAGATGCTCATCCGGCGCTTGCGGGCGACGCGGGTGCCGGCGGTGACGTCCTTGCCCGGCTTCTGCTCGACGTCGAATTCGAGCCACTCGCCGCGATAGGGGTGGATCGTGCCCTTGACGAGCTGGTGCTTGGCGAGGTTGCGGAGGCGGAACCGCTCACCCGGCTCGAAGATGACACCCGGGGAACGCACGAGCTGCGACACCACGACTCGTTCGGTGCCGTTGACGATGAAGGTGCCCTTCTCGGTCATCATCGGGAAGTCGCCCATGAAGACCGTCTGCTCCTTGATCTCGCCCGTGTTGCGGTTCATGAACCGCGCACGCACGAAGATCGGGGCGGAGAAGGTCATGTCCTTCTCCTTGCACTCCTCGACCGTGAACTTCGGCGGCGGGCGCAGGTCCTCGTCGTCGGGGTCGAACTCCAACTCGAGCTGCAGGGTCTCGGAGAAGTCCTTGATCGGGGAGATGTCGGTGAACGTCTCCTTCAGCCCCTCGTTGAGGAGCCAGTCGAAACTCGACCGCTGGACGGCGATCAGATCGGGCAGGTCGAGCGGTTCGCTCAGGTTGGCGAACGAGTAACGCTCACGAAAGGGGGAACGTGAAGCCACGCTGATTCTCCTCAGGCCGGTACAGACGAGACGGGGCGCGCTGAACCAGACCACAGAGATGAACGCAGACGGGGGCAACGCACGGCAACGGTTGATCATACCGGGAAGGTGCGACGACAGTCAACCCATTCGGCCGCGCCAAGCACAGGCCGAACAGGTATTCAGCTGGGGCGTCACCGTAAATCAGCGGCGGCGGTTCGTCAAGGACCCTGGTCCTGGGCCGAACGGACCATCGCTGACGGACGGCCGCCGATGGATGGCTACTCGTCGTGAGCAACCGCCACCCCAGAGCTCGGACACGACGCCCGAGAGGCACGGAGTGCTGGCCGCAGCCTCCGCCCCGTCAAGACCCCGTCACGGGGCCGTCAACCGCTCGACACCGGATGCCCATGCAACGACATCGGTGGTCCAACCGAAAAATCCCACCGGGGCCCCGGGAAGATCCCAGGGCCCCGGTGGGCGGTCCTCGGTCGGGTGACGCAGCCGCCACCCGCAGGATCAGCTGACCTCGACCTCGGCGCCGGCGTCGACGAGCTTGGCCTTTGCCTTCTCGGCCTCATCCTTGTTGACCTTCTCCATGACCGCCTTGGGGGCAGCGTCGACGAGGTCCTTGGCCTCCTTCAGGCCCAGGCTGGTCAGCTCGCGCACGACCTTGATGACCTGGATCTTCTGGGCGCCGGCGGACTTCAGGATGACATCGAACTCATCCTTCTCCTCCTCGACCGGAGCGGCGGCGGCACCGCCACCGGCGGCGGCAACGGCGACCGGGGCGGCCGCCGTCACGCCGAACTTCTCCTCGAATGCCGAGAGCAGCTCGGACAGCTCGAGAACGGTCATGCCACTGATGGCGTCGAGGATGTCGTCCTTCGAAAGAGCCATGATTGTTTTCTCCTTGGGAATGGTTTCAGAACAGTGAGTTTGTGGGGTGGGTGAGGCAGCCGCTCAGGCCGCTTCCTTCTGGTCGATCAGGGCCTTGAGGCCGTATGCGAAGTTGCGCGGCAGGGCCTGCAACAGACCGGCCATCTTGGTCATCGGGGCCTGGAAGGCTCCGGCGAGCTGGGCCAGCAGCACGTCGCGCGACGGCAGATCGGCCAGCGCCTGCACGTCGGGAGCGGTGAGCATCTTCCCGCTCAGCGTGCCTCCCTTGATGACGAGCAACGGGTTGAGGCGGGCGAGTTCACGCAGTGCCTTGGCGGCGGCGGCGACGTCGCCCTTGACGAAGGTCAGCGCAGTCGGACCGACCAGTTGATCTTCCAGACCGCCGATACCTGCCTCACGGGCGGCGCGACGGGCCAGGGTGTTCTTGTAGACCTTGAACTCTGACCCCGACTGACGCAGCGTCTGGCGAAGGGCGCCCAGTTGGCTGACCTTCATGCCGCGGTACTCGGCGACGAGCACCGCATCGGCCTGCTTCATCCGTTCCGTGACATCGGTGACGACGGCAACTTTTTCGGGTCTCGGATTGTCCATGTTTCACCTCCTCTCGCTTCGACTCGGGGTGCTCGCAGCACGTGCATGCGAACACCGCGAGGAGCGAGCAAGGCTTCTCTTGGGTTCACCTCTGTTGGCGGGGAGTTCCCATTACCCACCCGAGGGCGGACCAACGGTCTACGGCGAGCGACCGGTATGTGGTAGTTCGATGACCAGGCTAGCGCCGAAGGCGCCTCATACCAGATCCGCCCGCAGACGGTTGGTATCGATCTTGATGCCGGGGCCCATCGTCGAGGCCACCGAGATCTTCTTCAGGTAGCGGCCCTTGGCCGACGCCGGCTTGGCCCGCTGGAGCTCGTCGAGCAACGCCCGAAGGTTGGTGTGCAAAGCGTCGACCGTGAAGCTCACCCGGCCGATCGGCACGTGGATGTTGCCGTAGCGGTCGGTGCGGTACTCGACCTTGCCGCCCTTGAACTCGGTGACGGCCCGTCCGACGTCCGTGGTGACCGTGCCCGTCTTGGGGTTGGGCATCAGGCCACGCGGACCGAGGGCACGGCCGAGACGGCCGACCATCGGCATCAGGTCGGGGGTGGCGATGGCCACGTCGAAGTTGAAGTTGCCCTTCTCGATCTCGGCGACGAGATCGTCGGTACCGACGATGTCGGCACCCGCCTTGCGGGCCTCGTCGGCCGCCGCGCCGGCGGCGAAGACCGCCACGCGGACGTCCTTGCCGGTGCCCGACGGGAGGGCGACCGTGCCCCGAACCATCTGGTCGGCCTTGCGGGGATCGACGCCCAGGCGGACGGCGGCCTCGACGGTCTCGTCGAACGTGGCCGAGGCGACCGCCTTGACCAGCTCCAAGGCCTCGGGGGGCGTGAACAGCTGGTCACGATTGAAACGCTTGAGCGCGTCGGTGTACTTCTTGGATTGCGCCATGTGAGGCTCCCTCGTCGTTGTCGCCCGTCCGGCGAGGTTGTCCGGAACGAGGCGGGGGTTGGTTTGGAGAACTCGGTGACGATACCCGGTCACCGGGGGTTATCAGACGACCTGCAGGCCCATCGAGCGGGCGGTGCCGCGGACCTGGAGCTTGGCCGCTTCGAGGTCGTAGGCGTTGAGATCGGGCATCTTGATCTTGGCGACTTCTTCGATGTCGGCCTCGGTGACCGCCCCGACCGATACCTTGCCCGGCGTCGTGGAACCCTTGGCGAGACCGGCCTTCTGACGCAGCAGCACCGGGGTCGGCGGGGTCTTGAGGATGAACGTGAACGAGCGATCCTCGAAGACCGTGATCTCGACGGGGATGATCGTGCCGATCTGCGACTCCGTCGCCGCGTTGTACTGCTTGACGAAATCCATGATCGGAACGCCATGGGGTCCGAGCGCCGTTCCGACTGGCGGGGCCGGAGTGGCCTTGCCTGCCGGGATCTGGATCCGGACGATTGCAGCAACCTTCTTCTTCGCCATGTCGGCGTTTCCCTTTCCTTACCGCAGGCGTGTGCCTGAGGTTCTACGAGTTCAGAGCTTGGCGACCTGAGCGAAGTCCATCTCGACGAGCGTCTCGCGGCCGAAGATGTTGACGAGGACCTTGAGTTTCATGTGATCGGGGTTGATCTCGGCCACCTGGCCGGAGAAGTCGGCGAACGGCCCCTCCCTCACCCGGACGCTCTCACCGATGTCGTACTCGAACTTGGGCTTGCGACGCGGGCTGGTGTCCTGCCCGTCGCCCTTGGCCGACAGGAACGTCTCGACCTCGCGCCTCGACAGCGGGGTCGGCTTCTTGTCGAAGCGGGCCTGGCCGACGAACCCGGTGACCCCCGGGGTGTTGCGGATGCAGTACCACGAGGAATCGTCCATCTCGCACCGCACGAGCAGGTAGCCGGGGAAGACCTTCTTCTGCACGACCTGCTTGCGGCCGCCTTTGAACTCGACGACATCTTCCATCGGGATGACGGCCTCGAAGATCTTGTCTTCCATGTTCATCGACTGGATCCGGGCCTCGAGATTGGCCTTGACCTTCTTCTCGTAGCCCGACTGGCTGTGGATCACGTACCACTTGCCCGGCTTGAGCCACGGGTTCTCGGCCGGCGGTTCCCCGTCGTCCTCGTCGCCCGCCGAAAGATCGAAGGTCGCGTCGGGTCCGACGTCGTCGACGACGGTGGCCTCCCCGAGGATGTCGTCAACGATCGTCTCGACGGCTGTCTCGCCGGTGGGGGTGTGGGGTGCTTCGTCGATCTCCGTGTGGAGATCCAAATCATCGGTCATGGATCAACTTCCGTAGAGCCAGCTGGCGAACATGTTGAAGATCGAGTCGAGGCCGAACACGTACCCCGTGAAGATGAGCACGGTGATCAGCACGACCACGGAGTACTTGCGAACCTCCGGCCACGACGGCCATGCCACCTTGGCCATCTCGGCGCGCACCTCGCGGATGTACTGCGGGAGTGAAGTGCGGCCCTCCTCGGGCTTCTTCGTGGCCGGGCGCGCCGTACGAACGGGTTGCCCGTTCTCATCGAGGGCACCCATCTTCTTCAACTGACGCTTCTGTTCGCGGTTCAGGTCCTCGGTGGACATGGTGACCTTCCTCCAGCGGAGGCTGGGCAGGGCAGGAGGGACTCGAACCCCCGACCGTCGGTTTTGGAGACCGATGCTCTACCAACTGAGCTACTGCCCTCGGAGAGTGGGCCGCTGGAAGGCTACCAGCGGCCCACTCGTCGAGTGTTGGGACTTAACGGGTTTCCTTGTGGCTGGTGTGCTGCCGGTCGTGTGAGCAGTACTTCTTCATCTCGAGACGTTCGCGATCGTTGATCTTCGATTTCATCGTGATGTAGTTGCGCCGGTGGCACACCGTGCACTCCAAGGTGATCTTGATGCGCTTGTCGTTCTTGGCCATGGTGGTTCAGCTCACTTCAAGATCTTGGTGACACGACCCGCACCAACGGTACGGCCACCCTCACGAATCGCGAACCGCAACTGCTCATCCATCGCGATCGGCTTACCCAACTCCACCGTCATCGTCACATTATCACCCGGCATCACCATCTCCGTCCCCTCCGGCAACTGCACCGTCCCCGTCACATCCGTCGTCCGGAAAAAGAACTGCGGCCGATAATTATTGAAGAACGGCTTATGACGGCCACCCTCATTCTTATTCAACACATACACCTGACCCTCAAAATTCGTGTGCGGAGTAATCGAACCCGGCTTACACAACACCTGACCCCGCTCCACATCCTCCTTCTTCGTCCCCCGCAACAACGCCCCGATGTTGTCCCCCGCCTGACCCTCATCCAACAACTTCCGGAACATCTCCACACCCGTACACGTCGTCTTCTGCGTCTTACGCAACCCGACGATCTCGATCTCATCACCGGTGTGCACCTTGCCCTGCTCCACCTTCCCGGTGACCACCGTCCCCCGACCCGTAATCGTGAACACATCCTCGATCGGCATCAAGAACGGCTTATCCAAATCACGAGCCGGCTCCGGAACCGCACTATCACAGGCATCCATCAACTCCATGATCTTCGCCTGCCACGCCTCATCACCCTCCAACGCCTTCAACGCGCTCACCCGCACCACCGGACAATCATCACCCGGGAACTCATACTCGTTCAACAACTCACGAACCTCGAGCTCCACCAACTCCAACAACTCCTCATCATCAACCATGTCCGCCTTGTTCAACGCCACAACAATGTACGGCACACCCACCTGACGAGCCAACAACACATGCTCACGCGTCTGAGGCATCGGACCATCCGTCGCCGCGACCACCAAAATCGCCCCATCAACCTGCGCCGCACCCGTAATCATATTCTTGATATAATCCGCATGACCCGGCATATCCACATGCGCATAATGCCGCTTCACCGTCTCATACTCAATATGAGCAATCGAGATCGTAATACCCCGCGCCTTCTCCTCCGGAGCCTTATCAATCTGATCAAACGGCGTATACGTCGCCAACCCCTTACCCGCCAACGTCTTCGAAATCGCCGCCGTCAACGTCGTCTTACCATGATCAATATGACCCATAGTACCGATATTCACATGCGGCTTATTCCGCTCGAACTTTGCCTTGGACATAGGAGGCGCTCTCCTCGAAGTAATGATGGATACTGGATGGATGTAGTAGCGGCGATCGGGATCGAACCGATGACCTTCCGATTATGAGCCGGATGCTCTGACCAACTGAGCTACGCCGCCAGGGCTTTGCCACTGCCCGGGAGAACCCGACCAGGCTGGTCGAGCCCTCTGTGGGAATCGAACCCACGACACCAGCCTTACCATGGCTGTGCTCTGCCGACTGAGCTAAGAGGGCGGGCGCGGCAAAGCCGCGGACCGACGGGAGATGATAGCGGCATCGGCAGGGGTCCGACCAAGTGGGTTGGGTGAATCGTGGCCGCTGGGCCAGCGCCGGACGCGGATACCGTGCGAGCGTGCCCGCCCCGCCCAACCTCACGTTACGACCGGCGTCGGTCGCCGACGCCGAGGCGATCCGCAGAATCTACAACCACGAGGTCGAGCACACCACCGCCACGTTCGACCTCGTCCCCCGGACCCTCGACGATCAGCGGCACTGGCTGGCCGCCCGTTCCGGCGCCTTCGCCGCCATCGTCGCCGTGGCGGCAGCGGGCGCCAACGAAACGGCGACGGCACGGCGACGGCGACGGCGACCGGATCCTCGGATTCGCCTCTCTGTCGCCGTACAAGGAGCGGGCCGCCTATCGCACGACCGTCGAGAACTCGGTCTACGTGCGCCGTGACGCCCACGGGCGGGGGATCGGTCGGTTCCTGCTCGATCATCTGCTCGACGTGGCCGAGGCGTCGGGCTTCCACGCCGTCATGGCCCGCATCGAAGTCGGCGGAACGGCGAGTCAGGCGCTCCACCGGGCATGCGGCTTCGAGCTCGTGGGTGTCGAGCGGGAGGTCGGACGCAAATTCAACCGCTGGCTCTCGGTGGTCCTGATGCAGTGCCTGCTCCCGCGACCCGGCCGCGCGACCCCGCCGTGACCGACAAACCGCTCGAGTTGCGCTTCGTCCGTTCGGCGACCTCCGTCGGCCAGCTCCCCGAGACCATCGCCGAGGTGGCGATGGTCGGGCGCTCGAACGTGGGCAAGTCCTCGCTGATCAACAAGCTCGCCGGGCGCAAGGATCTGGCCCAGGTGTCCAAGACGCCGGGGCGTACCCGTGTGATCAACCTCTTCTCGCTGACGAAGCCCGGCGACCCACCCGTCACTCCGACATCCACGGTGGCCCACGGCGTCGTCGACCTCCCCGGCTACGGCTATGCGGCGGTGTCGAAGAAGGAACGGTCGGGCTGGCCGAAGATGATCGAGACATACCTGCTGGAGCGGCCGTCGCTGACGATGTTGTTCGTCCTCGTCGACGGCGAGATCGGCCCGACCAAACTCGACCTGCAGATGCTCGACTGGCTGCGCCATCACGGACTGCCCCACATGATCGTGGCAACCAAGGCCGACAAGGTCCGCTCCTCGAAGCTGCCCGGGCGCAAGCGTGACCTCAGCCGGGCGTGCCACCTGGACCCCGACGACGTGTTCTGGGTCAGCGTGACGTCGAATCTCGGGGTCGCTGCCCTGAGCCGGGCCGTTCGGGGCCTCCTGACCCACGGCTGACTCCGGACGGCACTGGCCGCGGCACGCCGTACCGCGAAGAGGGGCGTCCTCGCGGACGCCCCTCTCGCGTGGATTTGCTGGTGGGCCGAGAAGGATTTGAACCTCCGTAGGCAGCGCCGGTTGATTTACAGTCAACTCCCTTTGGCCACTCGGGCATCGACCCAGGCGGGCCACATCGTAGCGGTCGGGAGCCCCGTCGCCCCAGGCGATGTCGCGCCGTGCCCGTCGATGGCGGTACTTTCGCGGGCATGCCGAGCTTTGACGTCGTCTCCGAAGTCGATCGCCAGGAGGTCCGCAACGCCGTGGACCAGGCCCAGCGCGAGATCGCCACCCGTTTCGACTTCAAGAACACCGATTCGTCCATCGAACAGAAGGATCTCGTGCTGACCCTGCGCACCGTGAGCGAGGACCGGCTCCTCGCCTTGCGTCAGGTCGTCGAGGAACGCCTGGTCAAGCGGGGGGTATCGCTCAAGGGACTCGACTACGGCACCGTCGAGGAGGCAACCCACAACAGCGTCCGTCAGGTGGTCACGATCAAGGTCGGCATCTCGTCCGACAAAGCCCGCGAGATCAACCGGATGATCAAGGAGAAGGGCCCCAAGTCGGTGTCGAGCCAGACCCAGGGCGAACAGGTCCGTGTCACCGGCAAGAAGCGCGACGACCTGCAGGCCGTGATGCAGCTGCTCAGGGGCGCCGATCTCGGGATCCCCCTCCAGTTCGAGAACTTCCGCGACTGACCTGCTCGCTCGTGTCGGCTCCCCGGTGTCGGCTCGCTAGTGTCGACGACGTCCATCGATCGGGGAGTTGCACGACATGGCTGACGAGTCCACCGGCATCGAAGCGCTCGCCGCGGAGAACCGCAAGTTCCCGCCGTCCGAGCCGTTCAAGCGCACGACACTCGTCGCCGGGACCTTTCTCTACGACGAGGCCGCCGCCGACTACGAGGGTTTCTGGGCCCGTCAGGCCGCCGAGCTGCTGTCGTGGGACACCGAGTGGGAGACGATCTGCGAGTGGGATCTGCCATACGCCAGGTGGTTCACCGGCGGGAAGTTGAACGTCTCCTACAACTGCCTCGACCGCCATGTCGAGGCGGGCCGGGGCGACAAGGTGGCCATCCACTGGGAGGGTGAGCCGGGCGACACGCGCACGATCACCTACGCCGAGTTGCTCGACGAGACGAAGCGGTTCGCCAACGTGCTCAAGAACCTCGGGGTCCATCGCGGCGACCGGGTCAACATCTACCTGCCGATGATCCCCGAGGCGGCGGTCGCCATGCTCGCCTGCGCCCGCATCGGCGCCGCTCATTCCGTGGTGTTCGGCGGCTTCTCGGCCCAGTCGCTCACCGATCGGATCAACGACGCCGAGGCCAAGGTGCTGATCACCGCGGACGGCGGCCATCGCCGCGGTGAGGTGTTCCCACTCAAGTCGACGGCCGACGAGGCGTTGCAGGACACTCCGACGATCGAGCACGTCGTGGTGGTTCGCCGGGGCGGCAACGACGTCACGATGACCGAGGGCCGCGACCACTGGTACCACGACCTGATGGCGGATGCCTCGGCCGACTGCCCGGCCGAACCGATGGACGCCGAACAACTGTTGTTCCTGCTCTACACGTCGGGGACCACCGGCAAGCCCAAGGGCATCATGCACACCACTGGTGGCTACCTCACCCAGGTGGCGTTCACGCACAAGTACGTCTTCGACCTCCATCCGGACACCGACGTGTACTGGTGCACCGCAGACATCGGCTGGATCACCGGACACAGTTACATCGTCTATGGGCCGCTGGCCAACGGCGCCACCCAGGTGATGTACGAGGGTGTGCCCAACCACCCCGGCAACGACCGGATGTGGTCGATCGTCGAGAAGTACGGGGTCACCGTCTTCTACACGGCGCCGACGGCCATCCGCACGTTCATGAAGTGGGGGGCCGGCGAACCGGCCAAGCACGATCTGTCCTCGCTGAGGCTGCTCGGCTCCGTCGGTGAGCCGATCAACCCCGAGGCGTGGATGTGGTATCACGAACACATCGGATCGGGCCGGTGCCCGATCGTCGACACGTGGTGGCAGACCGAGACCGGGGCGATCATGATCAGCCCCCTCCCTGGCGCGACGACGACCAAGCCCGGTTCGGCCACCTTCCCGCTGCCGGGCATCGGGGCCGAGCTCATCGACGACGCCGGCGTCCGGGTCGAACGGGGTGGCGGCTACCTCACCCTCACCCAGCCGTGGCCGGCGATGCTGCGCGGCATCTGGGGGGACAGCCAGCGGTACGCCGACACGTACTGGTCCCGCTTCCCCGGCCGTTACTTCGCCGGTGACGGCGCCAAGCTCGACGACGAGGGGTACCTCTGGCTGCTCGGCCGGGTCGATGACGTGATGAACGTGTCGGGACACCGGATCTCGACCACCGAAGTGGAGTCGGCCCTCGTCTCGCACCCCTCGGTCGCCGAGGCGGCCGTCGTCGGTGCCAACGATTCGACGACGGGCCAGGCGATCATCGCCTACGTGACGCTGCGGGGCGGCTTGGACGTCGGCGAGCGGCTGCTGCGCGACCACGTCGCCAAGGAGATCGGGGCGCTCGCCAAACCAAAGACGATCTACTTCACCCCCGATCTGCCCAAGACGCGGTCGGGGAAGATCATGCGACGCCTGTTGCGCGACGTCGCCGAGGGACGCAACCTCGGCGACACGACGACGCTCGCCGATGCGTCGGTTGTCAGCGAGTTGCAGCGTCGCGCCTCGGAAGCACCTACGGAGGACTGATCAACACTTCGCGTGGACGAAATGGAGATGCACGGAGATTGATTCAGCACGGAGCGTCACTAGTTGGCGAGACCATGTGACTGCCTGCGTCATGGAATAGGTCGAACGCCCGTTGCCGTTGCCCACCAACGGTGAGATACTCTCGGTCGCAGTTCCCCCTCTACCGAAAGCCAGCGGGATGGATCCACTCAGCAACTCCGACGAGGAACGCCTTGCCGCGATCCTGGCCCGGGCGACCTCGATCGCATCGGGCCAGCCCGACCCGGTTCCGGCCAGCCCGCCACGTAGCCGACGCAAGGGCCTCGTCGCCGGGCTGGTCATCGCCGGTGTTGCGGCCACGGGCGCCGGGTTCATGTTCGCTCGGGGCGGGTCCGACGGGGAGCCCCAGGGCGGCGCTTCGGCGACGACGCCGGCGACCCTCACCCCCGCAACGACCGCTGCCGTCCGGCCCTCCACCACGGTCGCCGTGACCGAGGCGACCGACGTCACCGAGGCGACCGAACCGGCCCCGACCGTGGTCGCCGCAGTCACCACCGCGTCGGCGTCGGCGGCCTCGACGACCGTCGCCCGACCGCCCAGCACGACGTCGACCGTGCCCACCACGGCGTCCGCCAGCACATCTCCGGCGACCGCGACCACCGCCACGACCATCGCGGCGACGGCCCCGACCATCCTGCGTGGCGAACCCTCCGAGCGCCTGCCCGGCGGCCAGACATGGCCCTACGGCCTCTATCAGGACGACATCATGTACATGCGGGGCGTCGTGCCCAGCGAAGCCGTGAGCAAGGACATCCAGCGGCGGGCCGAGGCCATCCTCGGAGCGGCCAACGTGCGCAACGAACTGCAGGTCGACCCGAGCGTGCCGAAGGTCGAGACCGTGGTCGTCCGCCTCGGCAACTCGGTGCTGTTCAAGCGGGGCGACTTCGACATCCCGCCGGAGTCCGAGCCCGGCTTCATCCTGTGGGCCGCCTTCCTGCAGTCCAATCCCGAGGTGACGATGATCGTCATCGGCCACGCCGACGCCCAGGGCACGCCGGAGTCCAACCTGGCCCTCGCCCAGCAACGAGCCGAGGTGGCGATGGATCGCATCGTGCGCAACGGGATCGACCCGTCACGGGTGCGGGCGGTGTCCCACGGCGAGGACGACCCGCTCGCCACCAACGACACGCCTGAAGGTCGGAGCCTCAACCGGCGGGTCGAGTTCGCCGTCACCGGTCTGTTCACCTGACGACACCGCACCGGGCGATCAGCCCGGCGCGGCCGCCCATTCGGCGACCATGAAACCGCCGAGGCCAGCCGGGTCGAGCAACGCCTCGGCCTCCCGGATCCGGCTCCGGGCCCGCATCGCCTCGAGCCCGGGACGGGACGCCTGCTCGGCCCACACCCGCCGGCCCTCCTCGACCATCTCCTCGATGCCCCAGCGGCGCAGGAACTGGGCCTGGGTCCGTAGGGCATCGGGTTCGCCGTTGACGGCGACGAGCTGATCGAGGCAGACCTGGGCCGTGATGTCCTGTTCGCCCACGTCGCGCAGGTAGTGGACGCCGCGCTCGTGGGCGCGGTAGGTCCTCAGCCATTCCCGCCAGGGGCGCACGGCAAGGTCGGCCGTACGGGGCGACATGTAGTCGATCACCATCACCCGGCCCCCCGAGAGCAGGCGGCGGGCAACGAGCAGCCACGATGCGGCGGCCTCCTGGATCGGGACACGCGCCCCCTGGACGGCGGTCGCCGGGAGCCAGGGCTCGGGTGGACGGGGCGTGCCGAGGATCTCGACCCAGCGGTCGCCGTCGCGCCGGACCAAGGCGTCGCGCCATCCCCCGTCGAACACGGCGAGGCGGAACGGCAGGTTGTCGAGCAGTTCGTTGGCCAGGATCACCCCGCTGAACGGCTCGGCCGGCATGCCGGCCGACGATCTGACGGCGGCCGGGTGGGTCATGCGCTGCGCGTCGGAGACCTCGACGCAGACATAGCGCCCCGGGTCGCCACCGAGGCATTGGGGCGCCGCAGCGACGACGGAACGGGCCAGGGTGCCGGGTCCCGCTCCGGCCTCGACGACCCGGAAATCGTCGGGTCGGCCCAGACCGTCCCACACGCCGTCGAGCGCCCGGGCGACGACGGCACCGAACAGAGGGCCCACCTCGGGCGATGTGATGAAGTCCCCTCGTCGGCCCGCCCGCCCGCCCGAGGTGTAGAAACCCCGCGGCCCGTAGAGCGCATCGGCCATGAACTCGTCGAACCGCTGCATCCCGCCGGCCGGCACCGGCTCCCCGGCCGGAAGGGGCCGGCTGCCGGGCACGGTGGCCATCTACGGAATGATCACGCCCGTCAGGGTGGAGAGATCGCCGAAACGCAGGACGGTGCCCGGCAGGATGCCGAGCACCAACGTCGCCGCGGTGCAGATGCCGAGGGCGACGACGAGCGAGCTCGGCACCCGGATCGGCGCGGTATCCCCGTCGGGCGCGGGCTTCATCCACATCTCGCGCAGCACGGCCCCGTAGTAGCCGAGGGCGATCACCGAGTTGATCGCGCCGACGACGGCCAGCGCCGCCGCCCAGCCGGTGCCCACCGACAACACCGCCTTGAAGGCGGCGAACTTGGCGATCCAGCCGCCGAGAGGCGGCAGCCCGGCCAGAGACGCCATGAAGATGGTCATCACCACGGCCAATCCGGGGGCGTAGGAGAACAGGCCGCCGAACGACGAGATCTCACCGCTGCGGGTCTTGCGTGCAACGGCGAGGATCACGGCGAAGGCGCCGAGGTTCATCGCCGCATAGACGAGCAGGTAGGTGACGACGGCCGTGAGCGGCTGCTCGCCGGCCTTGGCCATGTCGGCGACAGCCAGCGGCATCAGGATGAAGCCGCCCTGGCTGATCGACGAGTAGGCGAGCATCCGCACGATGTTCGTCTGCTTCAGGGCGACGACGTTGCCGAGGGTCATCGTGATCGCCGCGACGACGCCGAGGAACGGCTGCCAGACCTTGCCCGCCGTCGGGAAGGCGACGTAGACGAGCTCCACCAGGGCGACGAAGCCCGCCGCCTTCGAGGCGACGGAGAGGAACGCGGTGATCGGCGTCGGGGCGCCCTCGTAGGTGTCGGGCGCCCAGGTGTGGAAGGGCACCGCCGAGACCTTGAAGGCGAAGCCGACGAGCACGAACACGATGGCCACGACGCCGACCGAACTCGTACCCTCGCCCCGGATGTAGTCACCGATGCCGGCGAGCAGCGTCGTGCCGCTCTCGCCGTAGAGCAGCGACATCCCGTAGAGCATGATCGCCGAGGCGAACACGCCGAGCAGGAAGTACTTCGTACCGGCCTCGTTCGACTTGGGGTCGCGCTTGCGCCAGGCGGCCAGCATGTATGCCGGGATGGAGAGGAACTCGAGGGCGACGAAGATCGAGATGAGGTCCCGGCTCGATCCCATCATGATCATCCCGAGGATCGACGACAGCAGCAGGAAGTAGTACTCGCCCCGGTGGTAGTCGCCCTCCTCGACGTAGTTCTGGGAGAGCAGCACGACGACGTAGCCGGCGATGATGAACAGGGTCTTGACCACGAGCGAGAAGTCGTCGACCACGTAGCCGCCGCCGAACATCGATCGGGCGGGTCCGCTGTCGACGGCGAGGGTGAGGATCGGCACGAACGTGAGCAGCAGCCCGAAGCCGGCGATCGAGGCGAGAACCCAACGCTGGGCCTCCTCGATGAACAGGTCGACGATGACGAGCAGGCAGATGACGCCGGCCAGCACGATCTCCGGGGCGAGCGCGTGGTAATCGACGGCGGGCGACTTCCACGGTACGGCCTGGGCGAACAGCGAGTGGAGCACGATCAGAACGCCTTGAGGGCGACCTTGACCGCCGGATCGAGGATCTTGAACATCAACTGCGGATAGACGCCCAAGACGAGGATGCCGACGAGGAGTGGGGTCCAGGCCATCCACTCGAAGACGTTGACGTCGTGGATGTCCGAGTGGTGGTCCTCGTTGACGGCCGCTCCCACGGCGTGGGCGACGGCGTGCCCGGCGGCGCCGTGTCCGTCGTCACCGTGATCGCCATGCCCGGCGAACTCGGCCGTCGGCTCACCGAAGGCGGTGCGCTGGTAGAGCCAGAGCAGGTATCCGGCGGCCAGCACAGTGCCGAGGGCGGCGATCACCATCAGCACCCGGAACAGCGTCTCGTCCAGACCGTCGGCCGGGCTGTAGGCGGAGAGGATGGCCGGGAACTCGCCCCAGAAGCCCGCCAGACCGGGTAGACCGAGGGAGGCCATCGCACAGAACCCGAGGATCCAGCCGAGCTTGGGCATCTGCGTGAGCATGCCGCTGAGCCGCTTGATCTCGAGGGTGTGGTAGCGCTCCTTCACCGAGCCGGCGACGAAGAAGAGCATGCCGGTGATCAGACCGTGGGCGACCATGCCGAACATCGCCGCGTTCACACCCAGCGGGGTGAGCGTCGAGATGCCGAGCATCACGAAGCCCATGTGGGCCACCGACGAGAAGGCGATCAACCGTTTCATGTCGGTCTGGGCCAGGCAGCCGAGGGCGCCGTAGATGATGCCGATCACGGCGAGGACGGCGATCGCCGGCGCCCACTCCTTGGCGGCCTGGGGCAGGACCGGGATGGCGATGCGCACGAAGCCGTACGTGCCGAGCTTCAGCAGGATGGCGGCCAGGATCACCGAGCCCTGGGTGGGCGCCTGGGTGTGGGCGTCGGGCAGCCACGTGTGGAACGGGAACATCGGGACCTTGACGGCGAAACCGACGAACATGCCGGCGAAGATCCACACGGCCACGTTCTTGCCGAGCGACGGACCCGCCTCGATGAGCCGCAGGATCGAGAAGCCGTGATCGGTATCTCCGCCCTTGGTCTGGAAGAACAGGGCGAGGAAGGCGACCAGCATCAGGGCCGATCCGAACATCGTGTAGAGGAAGAACTTCAGCGAGGCGTACTGGCGATTCTCGCCGCCCCAGACGCCGATCATGAAGTACATCGGCAGCAGCACGAGCTCGAAGAACACGAAGAACAGGATCAGGTCCTGGGCGATGAACGTGCCCGCCATGCCCACCTGGAGCACGAGCATGAGCATGAAGAACGCCTTGGGGTTGCCCGGCGACGGCACGTGGTCCCATGAATAGACCATCACCAACAGCGTGATGACCATCGACAGGAGGTACAGCGGCAGACTCAAGCCGTCGAGGCCGACGATGTAGCGACTCGAGATCACCTCGATCCACTTGTGATCGACGAAGAACTGCAGCTTCTCGCTCTGGTCGTAGTCGAAGTTGATCAGTGTGATCACCCCCACCACCACCGTCGCCGCCGCCGTGAGCAGGGCGACGCCCTTCACCGTGGTCTCGTCGCCCTTGGGCACGAAGAACATGACGATGACGCCGGCCAGGGGCAGGAACGTCCCGACGGTCAGGAGCCAGTTGGAATCAGAAAGCATCGGTGCTCCCTCAGGTGTTCACGATGACGAGGACGAGGGCGCCGACCGCTGCTGCCGCGAAGAGCAGCGCCCCGTATTGGTTGACCTTGCCGGACTGGATGGGCTGGAGTTGCCCACCGGCGCCCCGGGCACCACTGCCCGAGCCGTTGACGATGCCGTCGACCAGACCCTGGTCGATGTACTTGTAGACGAGCTCGCCGGTGCGGCGCCCACCCCTGCCGGCGCCGTCGATGATGCCGTCGAGCACGTTCTGGTTGACCCAGTAGGCGGCGGCGGCCACCGGCCCGACGATGCCGCGCACGATCACCCGCTCGTAGAGATGGTCGAGGTAGTACTTGTTGACCAGGAACGTGTGGATCGCGCCGAGCGGCCGGACCCGCTTCGTCAGGCCCTTGGCGGCGGACGGAGCCTCGCCGAACACGCCGCGGCTGAGGAACAGGCTGACGGCGAAACCGAGGGCCACGAGGCCGATGGACGGGAGCGCCTTGACCCATTCGAACGTCGGGGCCTCGGGCACCGCGGCGATGGACTCCGTGCCGAACGGCAAGCCGATCGACGACGACACCCAGTGTTCGAACTTGTGCCACTTGAACGGAGCGGCGTTGAGGTAGCCCGAGACCACTGCGAGCGTCCCGAGGATGAGCAACGGGGTCGTCAACTGCCAGGGCGAATCGCTCGGCGCGAAGGGCAACGGCCTGGAGTGGTGGGCCGGGGCGTGCGCCGCCGGGGCGTGGTGCCCGTGCGCGGGGACGGCGGCGTGCTCATCGACGGCGACCTCGCGATGCTCGACGTGGTGCTCGTCGTGGCCGTGGACGAAGTGTGCCGCACCTCCCCTGGCCTTGCCGAAGAACGTGAGATACGTCGCCCGGGTCATGTAGGCAGTGGTCATGAATGCGCCGATCAGGCCGACGACGAAGAAGACCTTGTAGCCGTTGTGCTCGGCGGAATCGATGATCTCGTCCTTCGAGAAGAACCCGCTGAAGAACGGAACGCCGCAGAGCGCCATGGTCGACACCATCCAGGTGCCGAACGTGACGGGCATCTTGCGGGCGAGCCCACCCATGTCGCGCTTCATGTCGAAGCTGTGGTGACTGGCCGTGTGGCTGACCGAGCCGGCGCAGAGGAACAGGCAGCACTTGAAGAAGGCGTGGGTGAAGATGTGGAACACGGCGGGAACCCAGGCCCCGACGCCGAGCCCCATCATCATGTAGCCGAGCTGCGAGACCGTCGAGTAGGCGAGCACCTTCTTGATGTCGTTCTGCACGAACGCCAACCCGGCGGCGATCAGGATCGTGATGCCACCGATCACGGCGACGAGGTTGAAGTGCTGCCCGACCAGGTTCATGTCCAGGCCGACGTGGAACACCGGGTACAGCCGGGCGACCAGGAACACGCCGGCGACCACCATCGTCGAGGAGTGCAGCAGCGAGGAGACGGGGGTGGGCCCGGCCATCGCGTCGGGCAGCCAGGTGTGCAGCGGGAACTGGCCGCTCTTGCCGATGCAGGCGATGAACAGGGCGATCGCCGCCCACATCAGCACCTTCTTCGACTCGAACTCGCCGGTGGCGGCCATCTCGTTGATCTTCGAGATGTCCAGCGTCTTGAAGATGCCGAGCAACATCGCCGTGCCGACCAGCAGGCCGATGTCGCCGGTGCGTACGGTGAGGAATGCCTTCACCGCCGCCGTGGAGTTGGCGCTGTCCTCCCACCAGTGGCCGATGAGCAGGAACGAGCAGAGTCCCATGATCTCCCAGCCGAGGATCAGCTGGCTCATGTCGGGGGCGAGGACCATCGTCAGCATGCCGGAGGAGAACAGCACCATCGAGGCGAAGAAGTGCGTGTACCGGCGGTCACCCCGCACGTACTCGGTCGAGTAGAGCAGGACCAGCGTCGAGATGAACGTGACCAGGAGCAGCATCACCACGGCGAGGCCGTCGATCTGCGACCCGATCGTGAACGACAGCGAACCCGACTCCCACCAGGTCCAGGTGTGGCGGATGGCCTCGACATGGTGTTCGGCGACAAGGTGCTCGGCGCCGCCCTCCTCTGCGGCTGCGCCCGCCTCGCCTTCGGCTGTGGCCTCCCCCGCTGTTGTCGGCTCGGTCGTTGCCCCCTCGGCCGCCGGAGCCGCCTCGCCCTCGACGACGACGGCCGACTCGGCCGGCGCTGCGTCGGTGTGGTCGATCCACTGCTTGGCCGTGCCCCCGGCGATGACCAACGCGGCGACCATCGCCGCCAGGGCGATCTCCGACCCGCCCTTGGGCAGCTTCTTGCCGAAGAAGAGGATGCCGAAGAAGGCGATCGCCGGGATGAGCGGGATCAACCAGGCGTGTTCCAGAAACCACATGTGCGTCTCAGCCCTTCATCTGTGAGAGCTCGTCCAACGCGATGGAGCGCCGGTTCCGGTAGATGAGCAGCACCAGGCCGAGGCCCACACCGACCTCGGCAGCGGCGACGGCGATGATGTACAGGGCGAAGGTCTGGCCGGCGACGTCGCCATGTCGCAGCGAGAAGGCGAGCAGGTTGATGTTCACCGAGTTGAGGATGACCTCGATCGACATCAACACGAGCACGGCGTTCTTCCGGGCGATGACGCCGTAGACGCCGATGCAGAACAGCACAGCGCCGAGGAGGAGGAATTCGTTGATCAGCACGACGTTCGTCCTCAGTCTTTCCGGGCCAGCACGATGGCACCGATCACGGCGGCGAGCAGGACGAACGACAGCGCCCAGAAGGGAAGCAGGTAGTCACCGAAGATCGAATCCGATACCGAACCGATGGCCCCGGTTCCACTGGGGTCGGCCAGGTCGCCGCCGCCGAAGTCCTTCGGCAGGCGTTCGTCGCCGAAGGTGTCGATCAGCGCATAGGCGAGGGTTCCGGCGAGCAGCAACGCCACCGGGACACCGATGGCCCGGTTCCTGTTGTTGAGTCCGGTCTCGCCGCCGATGGAGGCACGGGTGAGCATCGCGCCGAACAGGAACAGCACCATCACCGCCCCGACGTAGACGAGCACCTGGGTGACGGCGACGAATTCGGCGGCGAGCATCAGGTACTGGGCCGCCGCGCCGGCGAGCACGAGGATCAGCCAGAGCGCGGCGTGGAACACGTTGTTCGAGGTCACGACCCGGATCGCGGCGACGATCATCGTCAGGGCGATGATGCCGAAGCCGATCTGCTGGGCGACGTTGATGTCGTTGGCGAGGGCGAGCATCATTTCTTCTTCTTGTCCGCGCCGGCTTCGAGCTCGGGCGCTTCGGGCACCGTTTCCATCCACTCGCCGAGCTTGGTCTTGTCGTGCAGCAGATCGGCGATACGCGGCTCGGAGTACTCGTACTCGGGGCTCCAGAACAGGGCGTCGAACGGGCACACGTCGACGCAGATGCCGCAGTACATGCACAGCGCGTAGTCGATGTCGAACCGGTCGAGCTTGTTGACCTGCCGCGGCTTGCCGCCGGCGCGGCGCGGTGGCGCCATCTCCTTGTGGCCCTCGATGTAGATGCACCAGTCGGGACACGATCGGGCGCACAGCATGCACGACGTGCAATTGTCCTCGCGCAGGGCGATGACGCCGCGGGCCCGGATCGGTGGCGCCTCCTTCTCCCGCGGGTACTGCACGGTGTTCGCGCCCCCGCCGAGCTTCTTGGGCTTGATGGTCTGCATCATCGTGCCCATGGTGACGCCCAGGCCCTTGACCAGCCCCGGCACCTTCGGCTTGGGAACAAGCGCCATCAAAATGCAACTTTCAGGATTGCCGTGACCATGATGTTGACGAGCGAGATCGGGATGAGGGCCTTCCAGGCGAACCGCTGCAGCTGATCCTCACGGAAGCGGGGGTAGGAGAACCTGGCCCACATGATCAGGAAACAGACGAGCATCATCTTGGTGAACATGATCAGCGGGCCGACGACGTTCATCCAGTTGGCCACCTCACCGAGGTCGTCCCAGCCGAACCAGGCGAACGGCACCCCCCAGCCACCGAGGAACAACGCCGAGGCGATCAGTGAGAAGACGCCGGCGGTGGCGAACTCGGCGATGAAGAAGATCAGGAAGCGGAAGCCCGAGTACTCGGTCATGTAGCCGGCGACCAGTTCGGACTCGGCGATCGGCATGTCGAACGGAGCCTGGGTGAGCTCGGCCTGGACGGCGACCATGAAGATCACGAACCCGACGAACTGGGTGAGCACGTACGGATTGCCCAGCCACTCGAACCCGAAGATCGAATCGCCGTTCTGCTTGGCCACGATCGTGTTGAGGTTCATCGAGCCGGCCTGGATGACCACGCCGATGACGGCGAGGACCATCGGCAGCTCGTAGGCGATCAGCTGGCCGGCGGCCCGCAGGCCTCCGAGCAGCGAATACTTGTTGGCAGAGGACCAACCGGCCATGAGGATGCCGAGCACGCTGATCGACGAGACGGCCAGCGCATAGAACACCCCCGCCTCGAAGTCGGTGAACCAGGCATCCGGACCGAACGGCACGACGGCGATGAGCAGGAACGTCGAGGCGAGCACCACCAGCGGCGCCAGTTTGAAGATCCGCACATCGGCGCCGTCGGGGTGCAGGTCCTCCTTCTGCAGCCACTTGCCGACCTCGGCGAACAGCTGCATCGAGCCGTACGGGCCTGCCTCCATCGGGCCGAGACGGCTCTGCATGAAGCTCATCATCTTGAACAGGAAGACGTAGACGATGGTGCCGGCGGGCAGCAGGACGGCGACCGTCCCACCGAGCACACGCAACAACGACGCCCCCCAGTACGGGATCGAGGCAAGGAGTCCGATCATCGGTCGATGTCCCCGAGGATGAAGTAGAGCGAGGCGAGCACCGTGATGATGTCGGGAACGAACACGCCCTTGAGCACCCACGGCGTGATCGAGATGTTGTTGAAGCTCGCCGAGCGGATCTTGACCCGGAACGGGCCGGTGTCGCCCTTCGACACGACGTAGTAGCCCATCTCACCGAGGGGGTTCTCCGTCGACACCCACGCCTCGCCCTCGGGTACCTTGATGATCCGCGGGACCTTGGCCATCACGGGGCCGGCGGGCATCGTGTCGATCAACTGGTCGACGATCCTGGTCGCCTCGCGGACCTCCTGGAGACGAACCCAGCAGCGGGCGAACGAGTCGCCGTCGGGGTGGGTCCACACCTTCCAGTCGGCCTTGTTCCAGGCCATCGGCAGCGTCTGGTCGCGACGGAGGTCCCAGTCGACGCCGCTGGCCCGCAGGTTGGCCCCCGACATGCCGTAGCTGAGGGCGACGTCGCGGGGGATCACGCCGATGCCCCGGGTGCGCGACTGGAAGATCTCGTTGCCGAAGAGCAGGTCCTCCATCGTGTCGCAGAAGGTCCGCAGCTTCTTCATCACGGCCTTGGTCTCGTCGATGAAGCCCTTGGGCAGGTCCTCCTTGAGGCCACCGATGCGGTCGAAGTTGGGGTGGAAGCGCCCACCGGTGGCGGACTCGATCAGGTTGAGCACGTACTCGCGGTCGCGGAAGGCGAGGAACACCGGGGTGATCGCCCCGAGCTGCACGCCGAGGTCGCCGAGGAACAGCGAGACGTTGGCGATGCGTGACAGCTCGAACAGGATCGTGCGGATGTACTGGGCACGTGGGGGTGCCTCGACCTCCATCAGCTTCTCGGCGGCGAGGATGAAGGGCACCTCGTTGGCGAAGCTGCCCAGCCAGTCGATCCGGTTGATCAGCGTGGTGACCTGGGGGAACGAGCGGACCTCGGTGAGCTTCTCGTAGCCGCGGTGCATGTACCCCGCCGACGGTTCTGCCCACACCACCTGCTCGCCATCGAGCCGGGCGATGATCCGCAGCGTGCCGTGGGTGGCCGGGTGCTGCGGGCCGATGTTGAGGGTCATTCCCTCGGTCTCGAGCTCGACGTTGAGGCGGGCGTCGGCGGCCTGGGCGGCGATGTAGGCCAGCTGCTGGCGATCTCCGAGCATGGTCACGATCCCTCGCCCCCTTCGTCGTCGTCCGCCACGCCCGGCAGCGGCTCGACGTCGACGATGCCGGGCCACGGCTTGACGAGGCGGGCCAGCAGCGGGAAGTCCTTGCGCATCGGGTGGCCCTCGAACCCCGTCGGCAGGTACATGTTGCGCAGATCAGGATGGCCGGCGAAGCCGATGCCGAACATCTCGTGGGCCTCGCGCTCGTGCCAGTTGGCGCCGGCGTAGACGGGGATCCATGTGTCGACGACCATCGTCTCGGGGACGTCGGCCTTCAGCGTCAACCCGATCTTGTGCCGACTCGACGAGACGCGGGCGAGCATCTGGAACCGGGTCGACCCACCGGCGTAGCCCTGACGGATGGTCTCGTCGCGCTCGGGCGGTGGCGCCGTCGGGTCATCCTCACCCTTGCCGAACGGTGACGGCATCCAGTCGATGGCCGACAGGAAGCAGAAGTAGTCGAAGCCCATCGCCTTGACGGCGTCGCCTGCGGCCCTCCACGCCGTCGTGGAAACACGGACCCAGAGGTCGTCGCCGGGCTTGAGCACGGTCTCCTCGAGGGCCTCACCGAGTCGTCGCCGCAGTTCGTCGACGAATCCCTCGCGCAGCAGGTCGCCGGGGATCTCGGCGATCACGTCAGACGACAACCGGTTCACCCCTCCCCGACGCCTCGACGTTGGCCGCCGCGTTGAGCGCCACGGTGCCCTCACCGCGCCAGCGGGCGCCCATGTCCTCGTTCTTGATCCGCTGCTGCAGCAGCACGACCGCTTCGAGCAGCGCCTCGGGCCTGGGTGGGCAGCCGGGGACGTAGATGTCGACGGGGATGATCTGGTCGACGCCCTTGGTGACCGAGTAGCTGTCCCAGTAGGGCCCACCGCAGTTGGCGCACGAACCCATCGAGATCACGTACTTCGGTTCGGGCATCTGCTCGTACAGCCGCTTGATCGACGGTGCCATCTTGTCGGTGACGGTGCCCGAGATCACCACGAGGTCGGCCTGCCGCGGGCTGGCCGGCAGCGGGATGACGCCGAGGCGCATCACGTCGTAGCGGGGTGACCCGAAGGCGGCGCCCATCTCGATCGCGCAGCAGGCCAACCCCCACTGGTAGACCCACATGGAATACGACCGTCCAAGGTTGAACAGCTGCGTGAGGGGTTTCGGCAACCGGCCCTTGTCGACCAGACCCATAAGAAGTACGTCGCTTTCGATCAGACCCAGCGCAGAACACCCTTGCGCCAGGCATACACCAGGCCGAGCAAGAGCACGAAGACGAAGACACCCATTTCCACCAGGCCGAACCCGGCATACCGCTCGAGCTGGGTGGCCCACGGGAAGATGAACACTGCCTCCACGTCGAAGATCACGAAGAGCAGCGCGAAGACGTAGTAGCGGATCTGGCTCTGTGACCATCCGCTGCCCACCGCGTCGACACCGCTCTCGTAGGCGAGCCGCTTCTGAGGCGTCGGTCGGCGAGGGCGCAGCAGGCTGCTCACGCCGAGCAGCAACGCGGCGAGAAGTACTCCAATGGCCCCGAAGAAGACCACGACGAGATAGCTCCGAAGGAACTCAGACATCGGAGGTGACGCTACTACGGGCCGTGAATCCACTCACAAAGCGAGCGGTGCCCGTGCTGCGCTAGGTCAGTTCGGCGACGACGTCGGCGCGGCGTGAGGAGGCCAGACAGGTGGCGGCCTCGGCGGTCGAGATGTCGATCCGGCCGGTGAGCACCACTGCCTTCATCGGCGTGGGGCCGCCGGTGGGCGCCACGGAGTACGGTCCGGCAGCGACGACGACCGTGGTGGCCACCTCGACCCCATCGCAGAGGTTGCCGAATCCCACCTTGAGCTGGCCCGTGCCCCGGAAGACGCTGCCGTCGAACGTCAAGGCGATCGGGTCGAACCAGGTGCTCGCCGCCACGTAGCCGGCGGTCGCATCACCCGCCACGGAGAGGTCGGCCGGGAAGGTATCGACGCTGCACGCGGTGGTCGGGTCGGCGTAGCCGGTGCAGGCATCGACGGCCGGGGTGACGGCGAGGGAGTAACTGCCCGTCGGGTCGGCTCCGGCGACGGTGTTGAGATCGATCGGGAACAGCCCGGCGTAGGCCTCGGCCTGGGCGCGGGCTGCGTCCCGGTCGGCAGAGGCCGTCGACAGGTCCGCCTGGACGGAGGCGATCTTGCGCGCCGCATCGGCCGCCGTGTCCCGGGCCGACTGCTCGGTGTCGGCAAGCCTGCCCTCGAGCCGCTCGACGTCGGTACGGGAACGGCCGAGATCGTCGGTGAGGTCGGCGACCGTGTCCGACTTGGTCGCGATCGTCGACCGCTCGTCGGCGGCCCAGCCACCCAGGCCGACGGTGCTCAAGGCGAGGGCGCCGGCGGTCAGCTTCGCCGAACGCGGCCAACGCCGCCGGGACTCCACCAGCACGGCGCCCGGTGACGGCCAGTCGCCGAACCCCGACGGCGGCGACGGGTCGAGCGGCGCGGCGTGATCGGGTCCACCGTTCGGAGTCGAGAGACTGGGCGACGCGCTGAAGGCGGACGACGCCCCGATGGTCGGCGGGGGAAGGGCGCTCGACCGGGCGACGCCGATCTTCTCGCCCTCCCGGGCCCACGGATTGGGGAGTGGCGTCGCCATCCGGGGAGCCGACAGCGGGGATCCCTGCAGGGGGCCCGGCATCCGCTGCGCCGAGCCATCCGGGCGGGGGGTCGACTTCTTGTCGTCCGCTGTCATCGCAATCACACTCCTGGCCGAAGGTCGCCTGCGGGCTTTGGTCAACCACTCGGTGTCGGTGGCAGGGTGCGCCGTGCGACATGAGTGGCGGCCGTGACGGCAGTTCTTCGCCGATTCCCGCTGAGGCAACTCTACACACGCTCAGAGTGGGCGTGAACGCGCGGCGGGGATTTCACCTCTCGAACGCATCGCCGGGCTCGGTCGATGCCCGGGATCGCTCAGCCGTCGAGGACCAGCAGCGCCTCGTCGTCGGCCTCGGGCGCCTCGGAGCGGTTGGGCATCGGGCCGAGGGCGTCGCCCCGTGAACCGGGCTTACCGACGCGGCCCTCGCTCACCCGCAGCACCGCCTGGGTGTCGACGATGTCGCCGGCCGATTCGACCAGCGGGTCGAGGTTGGGGAAGTCGCCCGGGTCGGCGGAGATGGCGTCCAATCTCCCGACGAGACCGTTGACGGTCTCGCCGACGTTGCTCAGAGCACGGATCAGCACGTCGCGGCCGCGCAACAGGTCCTCGATCTGGTTGCAGGTCTCGTCGCGGCGAGCGGCGAGGGCTGCGAGCATCTGGCGTCGATGGGCGGTGGCCTCGCTCAACATGTGCCGGGCATCGTCGGCGGCCTGGCGGCGCTCGCCAATCGCCTCGCTGTTGGCCTCGCTGCGCATCCGGCGGGCTTCCTCGGTGGCCTGGTCGAGGGCGGCACGCGACTTCTCCTCGGCCCGGGTGACGAGACCGGCGGCGGTGTCCCGGGCTGCACTGAGCAGACGGGTGGTCTCCTCACCGAGGTACTGGGCGATGGAACCTTCGTCCATCCCTGCGTTGGCCCGGGCCTCGAGCGCGGCGTTCCTGTCACGGAGATCGGCGTTCTCGGCGGCGAGACGCTGGAGCTCGGCGCTCACCGCCCGGGCGAACGCCTGGACTTCGACGGGGTCGTAACCCCGTCGCACCATCTGGAACTCCGCATAGGCGACTTCGCCGGGCGAAGGCGTATCGAGAAGCCACTCGTTCGTCTGCATGGGGAACGACATTACGACCTGGTGACGATTCGGACCATAGGCAGAACGAATCTATGCGGTCAACGACTCAGGTTCGACTACCCAACGAGGTCGTCACGCGCGCTGCGTTGCATCCGGGTCGGTTTCCCGACCCGGATGTCCCCGATTCAGCCGAGCTCTTCGAGCTCACGTTCGATGGCCAGCAGTTCTTCCTTCGTGCCTTGCACCTTGGGGCCGGTGAACCACTTCCGCCCGGACAACTGCCAGTACAGCCAGAAGACGAGCGCCGAACCGACGATCAGCGGGCCGGTGAAGTTGAAGTTGTTCTGCCTGAAGAACTGGCTGCCGGCCCCGTCGTCGAGGAACATGTTCTTCTCACCCCAGATCGGCCAGAACGGCCAGAACAGGGGAGCGAAGAACAGCACCGTGATCAAGGCGATCCAGGCGATCGAGGCCCACCCGACGAGCTTGTGGTGGCCCTTGAGATGCCACGGACCGGTCTGGAAGTCGGGGTTGGTGAGACGCAGGTAGATCGGGATTCCGTAGGCGATGTAGAGACCGATCACGCAGATGCCCGTCATCGCGAAGAACGCAGTCGAGTAACGACCGGCGCCGGAACCGCGCACGTACAACGATGTCGACCCGACGATCGCCGAGAGCACCACGCCGAGCCAGATCGAGTTCGTCGGCGTACGGGTCTTCGGGTTGATCCTGTGCCAGAACTTCGAACCGGGGAGCGCCCCGTCGCGGCTGAAGGCGTAGATCATCCGGCTGTTGGCGGTGACCGAGGCCATCCCGCAGAAGAACTGGGCGACGATGCAGATGAAGACGAGGGACTTCGCTGTACCTGTGCCCACGGCGCTCGAGATCAGCCGCGGCGCAGCGTTGATCAGGAAGGGGTCATCGGCGCTCCCGAAGGCGATCGGACCGTACGCATCCGGGTCGGCCGGGATCGCCCGGGTCATCGCCAGGTTCAGGAAGAACGCGGCGATCGCCGAAACGTAGATCGACCTGACGATCGCCTTCGGCGCCTCGGTCCGCGCCCCGACGGTCTCCTCGCTGACGTGCGCCGACGCGTCGAAACCGGTGATCGTGTACTGCGCCAGCAGCAGGCCGAGTCCGAACAGATACACCGAGACGAACGCGCCTCCCGTCCATCCCGTCAGACCGGGGGGAGCCTGGTCGAAGACCGCCCCGATTCCTCTCACGTTGTTCGGGGCGATCATCAGGATGAGGAAGATGATGACCACCCCGGCCACGTGCCACCACACGCTGATGTCCCCGAGGATCCTGACGACTCCCACGCCGAAGGTGTTCAACAGGCCGTGGGCGACGAGCACGATGAGGAAGATCACGAAGATCGAGCCGACCGTCAGCCGGAACCCGTCGTCGAACATCCTGATGAAGTAGGCGATGAACACCGCCAGGGCGTAGTCGACGCTGGCGATCACCCCGATCTGACCCAGCAGGTTGAACCAACCGGTGAACCACGACCACATCGCGCTGTTGCGCCGGGCCAGTTTCGCCGACCAGTAGTAGAGACCGCCGGCCGTCGGGTAGGCGGAGCAGATCTCGCCCATCGACATCCCGACGAGCAGGGCGAAGAAGCCGACGATGATCCATCCGAGGGTGATGACCCGCGGGCCGCCGGTGACCATGCCCAGCCAATAGGCCGTCATCCCTCCGGCGAGGATGGAGATGATCGAGAAGCTGATGGCGAAGTTGCTGAACCAGCCGAGCCCCCTTTTCAGCTCCTGTGCGTAGCCCAGCTCGTGGAGCTGGTCCCTGTCGTGATCCACGGTTGACACGTGGAACCCCCCTCTTGTCCGAACGTCCCCAGAACCACCGGCGCCGTGCACGAGTGCCCGTGGTCACACCGTGTTTAGCACCTCGCGGGCGACAGACCGAGCAATGGCGTTCGAACGTCGATCGACGAGCAGACCGGCGCGGGGTGGTGGACCGCCCGATCCACCACCCCGCTGATCATCCAGACGTGCGGGCCGCGGACTTGTCGCGACGAATCCGCCACCGACGGCCCGGCACGATCAGCCGGGGTCGGGATCCGGATGCGTCAGCTCGTGCAGACGGTGATTGGCGTCGACCAGCGCGACCTGCACGGCGCGGTACACGTCGAAGAACTCCGCGTACCGGCGGTGGGCGACGGGATCGGGGTCGGGGCCGTGGGCGATGCGGCAACACCGGGCCACCGCGTCGTCGACGTCGGCGAACACCCCTGCACCGATGCCGGCGACCACGGCGGCGCCGAACGACGCGTCGCCGTGGGCCGGCAGCAGGATCGGACGGCCGAGGACGTCGGCCATGATCTGGCGCCAGATCGCGCTACGCGCCCCGCCACCGATCAGGCGGATGGTCTCGTAGTGCATCCCCAGTCCCTCGGCCACCGTCAGGGCATCACGGATGGCGAAGGCGATCCCCTCGTACAGCGCCCTGGCGAAGTGGCCCCTGGTGTGCTGCAGCGTCAGCCCGACGAAGTCGGCGCGCAGCCGGGGGTCCCAGTGGGGGGCGCGCTCGCCCTGCAGGTACGGGTGGAACAACAGCCCGTCGGATCCCGGTTCGACGCCGGCGGCGAGCAGGTCCATCCCGGAGAAGCCCTCGGCGGCGAAGAAGCGGTCGCGCAACCAGCGATGGGCCGAGGCGCACGAATTGATCCCCGTCGCCGTGTAGTAGAGCCCGTCGATGACGTGCGGGTAGCACGAGACCGGGGGGCGGACCAGCGGACCGTCGGCGACCTGGTAGATCACCCCGGCCGTGGCCAGCTTGACGGCGCCGTCGCCGGGGCGCACCGCGCCGGCGCCGAACAGCTCGACGGTGGTGTCGTTCGACCCGCAGACCACCGGAGTGCCGGCGCGCAACCCCGTCGCCGCCGCCGCCGCCGGGGTGACCGTGCCGACGACATCGGTCGCCCGCACGACCGGGGGCAGCGTCGAGGGGTCCCACCCGCCGAGTTCGCACAGCTCGAACGACCAGCTGCGGGTGGCGTGGTCGGCCATCAGGGCGCCGACCACGTCGGAGTAGTCGGTCTCCCACGTGCCGGTCACCTGCGCCCGCAACCAGTCCTTGGCCAGGTAGAGGCGCCTCGTGGCGCTCGCCGAAGCGGAATCGTTGGCGCGGATCCACATCAACTGCGGGAGCAGCCAGGTCGGGTTGGCCCGGTTGAGGGTCAGTTCCAGGATGCGGGCGTCGGCCCGTTCGCGCAGCCCGGCGGCCTCGGCGGCGGCCCGCGAGTCGCTCCACAGGATGGCCGGGCGGAGCACCTGGCCGTCGGCGGCGCACAACACCCCGATGTGGGCGCCGGCAGAGAACCCGATCACACCCACGGCATCGCCGTCCACGCCGGCGGCGGCCAGTGCGGCGGGAACGGCGGTGCGGCAGGCCGACCACCAGCCGGCGGGGTCCTGCTCGGCCCAGCCGAAGCGGGGAGTCGCGGTGGCCACCGGAGCGCTCGCGCCGCCGGCGATCGAGCCGTCGGGCCGCACGAGCGTGGCCTTCAGGCTTCCGGCGCCCAGATCGATGCCGAGGAGCAGCTCGGTCACGCGCAGGCGTCCAGCACGTCACGCAACTGGCTGACGAGGTACCCCTTGCGGGGCGAGAAGGAACCGTCGAACACCGCGGACCCGATCGTGAAGGCGTCGGCCCCCGCGGCGGCCAGCTCGCCGACCTGCTCGACGGTGGAGATGCTCCCGGCGACGACCAGCGTGCCAGTCGTGCCCCGGCGGGCCGCGGCGACCAGCTCGAGCGGATCGGCGTCGACAGCCCGGTAGGCGAGGAGGTCGACCCCACCGCACCCGGCGGCGTCGAACTGCTTGCAGTGCAGCTCGATCGTCTCGGGTGACCCGCCGAGCGAGGTCGGATGCCCGATCGGCACGCCCGGGAACGGGAGGTACTCGATGCAGGTGCCCTGGAGCAACGGGAGGATCTCGTCGGGCCGGGTACCGCCCATCAGCCGATCGACACCGATCTCACGACCGACGACGGCGGAACGCATGCAGGCCCCGGACGTCGTGGAGACGAGTTCGAAATGGGTGGTCACACCGGCAGCCTGCATCCGTCGGTTGAGCTCGCGCAACGTCTCGGTGCCGACGCCGCGGTCCTTGAACCCGACGTGGCGCAGGCCGACCGACTCGATCGCCGACCAGGTCTCCAGGCAGTCGACGATCGTCTCGTCGCCGCGTGTCAGCATGAAGATGAAGTCCAACGGGCCCCCTACAGCCTCGTCCTCATCGGCCGGGCCGATGTCTAACATCTTTCGACGTGGGAGCCGCGCAACTCGAGCCGACCCCGTGGGGTGGAGGCATCGCACCCGGCGGGATCCCGGTGATCGATCTGCGTGGACTGCTGCACGGCACGGACGCCGAACGCCTCACCGTCGCCAGGGGGATCGGCGAGGCGTGCCGGACCTTCGGGTTCTTCACGATCACCAACCACGACATCCCCGCCTCGATCGTGCGCCGGGCCTTCGAGTTGGCCGCGGCGTTCTTCGCCCTTCCCGTCGAGGAGAAGGCGGCGATCGCCATCGAGCGGTCGCCGTGCCACCGCGGTTGGTTCGCCGTGGGGGGTGAGAACCTCGATCCAGCCAGGCAGGTGTACGCCGGCGACCTCAAGGAGGGCGTCAAGATCGGCCAGGACCTGCCGACCAACCACTGCCTGGTGACCGCCGGCATACCGCTCCACGGGCCCAACCAGTGGCCGGCGCGGCCGGCCGAGTTCGTGCCGGTGTTCCGCGAGTACTACTCGCTGATGTCGAACCTGGCCCGGTCGCTGATGGGCGCCTTCGCGCTCGCCGTCGGGCTGGGCGCCGACTTCTTCGCCCCGTTCCTCAGCCGACCGATGGCCACGGTCGGGCCGTTGCACTACCCGCCCCACGACGGCACGATCACCGAGACCCGCCTCGGGGCCGGAGCCCACACCGACTTCGGGGCGCTCACCATCCTCGCCCAGGACGGCAACGGCGGCCTCCAGGTGCGCACGACGGACGGGCATTGGCTCGCCGTGCCGCCGATGCCGGGCACCCTCGTGGTCAACGTGGGCGACATGATGGCCCGGTGGACCAACGGCCTGTTCGCCTCGACCGTCCACCGCGTGATCAACACGAGCGGGCGGGACCGGTACTCGATCCCGTTCTTCTTCGACCCCGACCACGACGCCCCCGTCGCCGCCCTTCCGACCTGCACGTCACCGGGCAACGCCGCCCGCTTCGCCCCGACGACGGCGCTCGAGCACCTCCAGGAGATGATCGATGCGTCGTTCACCTACCGCACCGGGTCGGGCGATCCCCCCCTGATCTGACCGGTCAGCGCTCGCCACCCGTCAGCCGACCGCCGGGCGGACCGAGTTGGGCGACGTCGGCGGCCAACCTGCCGGCGTGCCAGCCGGCCGCGTCGGTCACGGTCGTACGCCGCAGGACCACATCGGGGAAGGCGGCGGTCCAGGCGGCCTCGACCTGCGCGAGACGGCCGGCCAGCACGGGCACGAGCGCTCCCGAGCCGGCGACCGCGGCCCGCTCCTGGGCTTCGGCGACGTCGGCCAGCCGGGCCCCGATCCGGTGGGCGAACCCCTCGAGGAAGGCCCGCCGGAACGACTTGGTCCGCGACCGGCCGGAGGCGTCGTAGACGCTTCCGTGGCGGATCATCGCCGATGTCGCCTGGGCGAGGAGCGAGGCGTAGAGCAGTTCCACGGCGGCGACGTCGTGGTCGAACCCGAACACGGTGAGGTACTTCAGGCGGGGGTCCCAGACGCAGCGACAGCGGTTGGCGTCGGCCACCCTGGCGGCGAGCGAGGCCTTGGCCTCGGCATAGGGGTCGTCGACCCAGATCCGCCAACCGATCGGCACGTCGCCCGCCGGCCCGGACGCGGCGAGGGCGGCCTGGTCGAGCGAGTAGCGGGCGATCAGCTCCTGGGCCTTGGCGCTGAGCGCTTCTGCCTCGTGTTCGAACGTGGTCGACTCCGCCTTGGCCAACAGGGCGCGGACCCGCTCGAACTGACGTTGGTCGCCGGCATTCATCGAACGGCCCGGGCGCGTCGCCGCCGTGCCGGGACGGGGTCCGATCGTCGCGAGACGGGGCATTCGCCCGGCGACGTCGAGCAGCTCGAGCCAGTCCCGCATGTCGGCGACCCGGAACGGGCCGAGCTCGGCGACGAACGACGCCGCCGCCGCGGCCGACCGCGACCAGCGATCGTCGAGGGTGCCACCGGCCGCCAGTCGGGCAACCTCGTCGGCCACGGCCAGCCCGAAGCAGGCGACGTGGACCGGCTCACTGTTCCGGGCGGCGAACCGCACGACGTCGTAGGGAAGCCACCCGTGCCCCCACGAGCGGCCGATGAGCTCGGCCAGCTGCGTCCGGGCGACTGGCAGGAAGCGATGCGGGTCGGCGAACAACTCGGCGACGAGGGCCCGGCCTTCCGGCGACGGATGGGCCAGGGCGTGCACGGCGGCCCAGATCAGCCCGATGTCGCCGTCGGGCCGTCGTGCCCCGTTCGCAGGCCCCGCCGACCGTCTCGGGTCGCCGCTCCGCTGCCCTCGGCGACGAGCCTGCTCCTGGCGTGAGCGCTGGTCGGCGCGACGCTCCCGTCTGGTCCGGCCCACGGCGACGAGCCTACCCGCCGACCGCCGCACCGCCGAGTGGCGGACCGGGCGGCCGACCGCCGCGGGTGCCGTCGCCTACCGTGGCGCCATGGCAGTGGTCCCGCTCGTGCTCATTCCCGGTCGGATCGGCCCGGCGGCCGACAACGTGCGCGGCGAGGCGTTCGCCGTCGGTCAACGGTACGCCCGGGCGGTCGTGCGCGGTGGTGGTCAGGCGGTGATGGTCCCCCCGATCATCGACGGCCTGGCCAGAATGCGCTCGCTGATCGACCGCGTCGACGCCGTCGTGCTCCATGGTGGCGGCGACATCGATCCGGCGCGGTACGGTGAGGAGCCCGTCACCGACCGGCTGTACGGGATCGTCGCCGAGCACGACGCCCTCGAGATCGCCGTGGTCGAGGCCGCCCTCGACCGCGACATCCCGGTGCTCGCCATCTGTCGCGGGATGCAGGTCCTCAACGTCGCCCTGGGCGGTTCACTGGTGCAGGACCTCGGCAGCGGCGATCACTCGTACCGGCTGCACCCGGTCGACCTCGTTCCCGGGTCGTTGGCCGCCGAGGCGATGGGCACCGTGCGTCCGCTCGGCTGTCATTCGGTGCACCACCAGGCACTCAGTTCGCTCGGTCGGGGCATGACCGTCACCGGTCGGGCCGACGACGGCACGATCGAGGCCGTCGAGCTGGCCGGGCAGCGGTGGGTGCTCGGCGTGCAGTGGCATCCCGAGGACACCGCGGCCGACGACCCCGAACAGCAGGCGCTGTTCGGCGCGCTCCTCACCCAGGCGTAGACCGGCGGGCGCCCGACCTGGTTGGAGTGTTTCAGCGGCCGAGGCCGAGCTGCGGCACGGCATCGGTGGCGAGGTTGATCAACCAGCCCGGGATGAAGCCGACCACCAGGGTGAAGACGACCGCCGAGCCGATGGCGACACCCGACGACAGCGGGATGCGCACGGCTTCGGCGGGTGCGCCGGCCGGGTCCTCCATGTACATCGACACCAGGATCCGGAGGTAGAGGAACGCGGCGATCACCGCAGCGAGCATCGCCACGATGCCCAGGGCGTAGCTGTGGCCGGCGACGGCCGCCGTGATCACCCCGAACTTGGCCACGAACCCCGACGTCAGCGGCACCCCGGCCTGGGCCAGCAGGAACACCGTCAGCGCCAGGGCCAGCGCCGGACGACGCTGGCCGAGCCCGCGGAAGGCCGACAGGTCGTGCGCCTCGTCGCCGGTGCGCCCGACGAGCGTGACCACCCCGAACGTGCCGATGACCAGCACGGCATAGGCCATCAGGTAGAACAGCGAACCCGAGGTGCCCCGATCGCTGGCCGCCTCGACGCCGACCAGGATGAAGCCGGCGTGGCTGATCGAGGAGTAGGCGAGCATCCGCTTGACGTTGGTCTGCACGACGGCGAGGACCGAGCCGACGACCAGCGTGGCGATGGCGAGGACCCAGATCACCGGCTTCCAGTCGCTCTCCCGCGAGGCGAGCCCGTAGCTGATCACCCGCAGCAGTGCCGCGAAGGCCGCGGCCTTGGCCGCCGAGGCCATGAACGCCGTCACCGGTGTGGGGGCACCCTGGTACACGTCGGGGGTCCACCAGTGGAACGGCACGGCGGCGATCTTGAACGCCAGGCCGACGAGCAGCAGGGCGATGCCGACCAGTAGCAGCGACCGGTTGCGGCCGAGGTAGACCGTCGTCGAGAGGAAGTGGAAGATCGACGGGTCGTCGCCGACCGAGGTGAGCTTCGTCGAACCGGTGGCGCCGTAGACGAGGGCGATGCCGTAGAGCAGGAACGCCGAGGAGAAACCGCCGAGCACGAAGTACTTGAGGCCCGCCTCCTGCGACTCCAGCCGCTTGCGGTGCGACGCGGCAAGCACGTACAAGGAGATGGAGAGGGTCTCCAGACCGAGGAACAGCACGATCAGGTCGTTGGAGGCGGCCATCACCACGCCACCGATCGCCGCCATCAGGTACAGGCCGTAGACCTCGGCGCCCTCCTGGCCCTCCCGGCGCAGGTAGTCGTCGGTGAGCAGCGCTGCGCCGATCAGGGCGACGCAGAGCACCAAGGTCACGAACATCGAGAACCGGTCGAAGCGCAGGGCTCCGGCGACGAGCAGCCGGTCGCCCTCGTCGCTGATGTCGTCCCACAGGAACGCCGACAGCACGCCGGCCGCCCCGGCGACGGCACACGTCGCCAAGGCGTACAGACCCCGCGGCCAGCGACGGGTGAGGGCGGCGGCGACGAGCAGCACGAGGCCGCCGCCGAGCAGGACGAGCAGCGGGCTGAGCGCCCACCAGTCGATCGACGGACCGATGAACGGCGCCACGGAATCCCCCTGAGCCGGCATCACTCGCCCTCTTCCTCGGTCTGCGCGCCCGCCTCGGACGGCGTGACCTCGACGAGCAGCGGCCGGGGCTCGACGTATCCCGTCTTGTCGGAGATGTGGGCGATGAGGTGGTCGACGCTCGGCTGGATCCGGTCGAGCATCGGCTTCGGGTAGACACCGCAGAAGACGATCAACCCGAGGAGCGGGGCCATCACCAGTCCCTCACGCCAGGTGAGCTCGGCGAACGACCGGTTCTCCTCGTCCGGCTCGCCGTGGAACACCCGTTGGTAGGCCCAGAGCAGGTAGAGGGCGGCGAGGATCACCCCGACGGTGGCCACGACGGTCCACCAACGGGCGGTGAGGAACGAGCCGGTGAGCACGAGGAACTCGCCGACGAAGCCGTTGAGTCCGGGCAGCCCGATCGACGACAGCATCACGATCATGAACACCGCGGCGAAGATCGGGGCGACCTTCTGCAGGCCCCTGAGCGCCGAGATCTCCCGGGTGTGGCGCCGCTCGTAGATCATCCCGACGAGGAGGAACAGCCCCCCGGTGGACACGCCGTGGTTGACCATCTGCATCACCCCGCCGGAGATCGACAGGCTGGTGAAGGCGAACGAGCCGAGCACGATGAAACCGAGGTGGGCGACCGAGGAGTAGGCCACGAGCCGCTTGAGGTCCTTCTGCATCGTGGCGACCGCCGCGCCGTACAGGATGCCGATCACGGCGAGGGTGAGGAACAGCGGCCTGAACCAGCGCGACGCCTCGGGGAACAGCGTGAAGCAGAACCTCAGGAACCCGTAGGTGCCGAGCTTGAGCATCACACCGGCCAGGATCACCGAGCCCGCCGTGGGGGCCTGGGTGTGGGCATCGGGGAGCCAGGTGTGCAGCGGGAACAGCGGAACCTTGACGGCGAACGCCAGGGCGAAGGCGAGGAACAGCCAACGTCCCGTCGATGTGGCGAACGACGCCTTCTCGGAGATCTCGACCAGATCGAAGCTGAGGTGGCCGAGCTGGCCCCGGGCGAGGAACGCCGTGGTGATGATCCCGACGAGCATCAGCGCCGATCCGAGCATCGTGTAGATGAAGAACTTCACCGAGGCGTACACCCGCTGGTCGTAGCCCCAGCCGCCGATCAGCATGTACATCGGCACGAGCACGATCTCGAAGAAGACGAAGAAGAGGAACAGATCGAGGCTGACGAACGAGCCGAGCACGCCGGCTTCGAGGAGCAGGATCCATGCCGTGTACGGCTTGTAGTCGTGGTGGGCGTCACTGCCGACCAGGGCGATCGGCATGAGGATGCCGGTCAGCACGATCAGGAACAGCGAGATGCCGTCGACACCGAGGTGCCAGCCGATCCCCCACTCCCTGATCCAGGGATGCTGCGAGACGTACTGGTAGCCCCCTTCGGCCGTGTGGAACTTCGCCAGCAGCCACAGGGTCATCGCCCCGGTGGCCACGGCGAACATCAGCCCGACGGGCTTGACCAGCTCCGAACGGCTGTTGGGCAGCAGCGCCACGACCAGCGCCCCGACGGCCGGGAGCAGGACGAGCACGGTGAGGATCGGGAAGTCGGCGGTCCCCTCGACGAGCGCGAGCATCACAGCACCCCCATTCCCCGGAGCAGGAACCAGGCGAGCAGGCCGACCACTCCGAGCGAGATGCCCAGGGCGTAGTTGCGCACGAAACCCGTCTGCGTTCGCCGGAGCAGGCCGCCGGCGGTGCGCACCCCGGTGGCCGCGCCGTTGACGGCGCCGTCGACGATCGTCCGGTCGGTCCAGGCCAGGCCGTCGAACAGCCGGCGACCGGGGCCGCCCATGAACGCGCTGACCACGCGGTCGTAGTTCCAGCCGTCGGCCAGGATCCGGGGCTCGATCGCCTTGTACCGCTTCTTCTCGTACACCATGTGGGCCAACCCGATGCCCACCAGGCCGACGACGATGGCGATGCACGCTGCGCCGAACTTGAAGCTCTCGGCCCGCCCGCTGAGGTGGTGCTCGGCACCGGCCACCACCGGCTCCAGCCAGCCCTCGAGACGCTTGGTGGCCGATGAGAAGGGCAGGTTGATCCCGCCGCCGACGATCGAGAGACCGGCGAGCACGACGAGCGGGGTGAGCATGATCCAGGGCGATTCGTGCGGCCGGAACTCGCCGTGGTGGGTGTCGTCGGCCGCCTCGCCGATGCTCACCGCGGCGCCATTCGACCCTGCTGACGCGGCCGACCCGTCGGACGCGGCCGACTCGAGATGGCCGTGGCCGGTGATGGGCTCGTTCCAACGGGCCTTGCCGAAGAAGACCATGATCACCTGACGGGTCATGTAGTACGCGGTGAGCAGGGCGGTCACCAGACCGACGAACCACAGCACCGGGCTCTTGTCGAAGGCGAAGAGCAGGATCTCGTCCTTCGACCAGAAGCCGGCGAAGGGTGGGACCCCGGCGATGGCCAGCCATCCGACGATGAACGTGGCGGCCGTGACCGGCATCAGGGCGCGCAGGGCGCCCATCCTGCGCATGTCCTGTTCGTCGTGCATGCCGTGGATCACCGAACCCGAACCGAGGAACATCAACGCCTTGAAGAAGGCGTGGGTGACCATGTGGAACACGGCGGCGACGTAGGCGCCGGAGCCGACGGCGAGGAACATGTAGCCGAGTTGGCTGATCGTCGAGTAGGCGAGCACCCGCTTGATGTCGTTCTGGGCGACGGCGATCGTGGCAGCGAACAACGCGGTCGCCGCCCCGACGATGGCGATCACCCAGCCGACGGCGTCGTCGCCGGCGGCAATCACCGGGTTGAGGCGGGTCATCAGGTAGACGCCGGCGGTGACCATCGTCGCCGCGTGGATCAGGGCCGACACCGGCGTCGGACCCTCCATCGCATCGGGGAGCCAGATGTACAGCGGGAGCTGGGCGCTCTTGCCGCAGGCGCCGACGAAGGCGAACAGGGCGATCGCCGTCGCCGTCGAGTTGGCGAGGGTGCCGGCCACGCCGTTGAGCTGCAGGTAGCTCAACGAGCCGGTGGCCTGGAAGGCGAAGAACATCGCCATCATGAACCCCCAGTCACCGACCCGGTTGGTGACGAACGCCTTCTTGCCGGCCGTGGCAGCGGAGTCGCGCGTGTGCCAGAAGCTGATCAGGAAGTACGAGCAGGCGCCGACGCCCTCCCAACCCAGGAAGGTGACCAGCATGTTCTCGCCGAGCACGAGCATCAGCATCGAGAAGGCGAACAGGTTGAGGTAGAGGAAGAACTTGGAGAACTTCGGGTCGCCGTGCATGTAGCCGATGGCGTACAGGTGGATCAGCGAGCCGATCCCGGTGACGAACAGGCACATCGTGATCGACAGCGGGTCGGCGAGGAAGGCCAGATCGACGTGCAGCGTCGAGACGGGCACCCAGGAGAACAGGGTGGTGACGTGGGTGCGTTCCTCGGCGCTCTGCGAGACGAGCTCGAGGAACACCCCGACGCTCACGGCGAAGGCCGCGCCGCACAACAGTGTGGCCAGCCAGCCGGCGCGCGGCTCACCGAGGCGGCGGCCGAACACGAACAGGACCAAGAATCCGGCGAGCGGGAGCGCCGGGATCAGCCAGACGAGATCAAGCATCGGTACTCTCAGCCCTTCATCAGCGCGATGTCGTCGGCGGTCGCGCCCGGCCGCTTGCGGAAGATCGCCACGATGATGCCGAGACCGACGACGACCTCGGCCGCGGCCACGACGAGGACGAAGAACACTGCGGTCTGGCCCCCGATGTCGCCGTGCACACGGGACAGGGCGACGAACGACAGGTTGACGGCGTTGAGCATCACCTCGATCGACATGAACATCACGAGCGGGTTGCGTCGCACCAGCACGCCGACCGTCCCGATCGAGAACAGCACGGCGGCGAGCAGCAGGTACCACACGGGCGTCGGCGTGGGCACGGTGGCGAACAGGCTCATGACTCGGGTCCGGAGGGGAGCTTGCGGGCGAGGAGCACCGTGCCGACCACGGCGATCACGAGGAGCACCGAGGTCAGCTCGAAGGCGAAGACGCCGTCGGAGAACACCGACCGGGCCAGTGCGCCGAGGTCCTGACCCGACTCGGCGGGGGGAGGCCCCTCACCGAGCAGGCCGCGGCTGGCGATGATCGCCGTGCCGATCACCCCGGCGATCCCCACGCCGATGATCGGTGAGGCGATGCGCTGCTTGACGAACGGTTCGACGGAGAGGTCCTCGGTGCGATCGACCCCGAGGAGCATGATCACGAACAGGAAGAGCACGACGATCGCCCCGGCGTAGACGATCACCTGCACTGCGGCGAGGAAGTTGGCCTCGAGCGCCACGAAGTGCACGGCGATCCCGAACAGCGTCAGCACCAGGGACAGCGCGGCGTGCACGGGGTGCCTGCGCAGCAGCACCCCGAGCGCCCCGACGAGCACCATCGCCGTCGCGCAGATGAAGACGACCAACTCAGCCATTCCCGATCGCCTCCCCGTGGCCCGTGGGATCGCCGTGCGGGGCGGGTTCGCCCCCGTCGCGGACGGCCTGTGCCGGCTCGGCGACCCGCAAGCCGTAGCCGAGCTCCGCCGACCAGCCCTCGATGCCCTCGAACGCGGCGTCGCCGGCCGGGGCGGTGGCCCGCATCCAACCCGAGGTGAGCACGTCGTCGCCCTCGCGCCAGTCCTCCCACGGCAACTTGCGCGGCCTGCCGTCGTCGTCGACGAGCAGTTCGGTCTTGGTGTAGATCGCGTCGGCCCGGTTGGTGAACGAGAACTCGAACAGCTTGGACTCGGTGATCGCCTCGGTCGGGCAGGCCTCGACGCACAGATCGCAGTGGATGCAGCGCAAGTAGTTGATCTCGTAGATCCAACCGAACCGCTCGCCGGGCGACGTGGGGTTGTCCGGATCGTTGTCCCGGCCGCGCACGTGGATGCACTTGGCCGGGCAGACGGCGGCGCACAGCTCGCAGCCGATGCACTTCTCCATCCCGTCCTCGTACCGGTTGAGGACGTGGCGTCCGTGCAGACGCTCGGGTTTGGGGATCTTGGTGTCGTGAGCCGACTTACCCCGGGCGTGCTCGCGTCCGCCCGAGTACTCGGTCGTCACCTTGTTCCGGCGACCGTGCTGGCGCGCCGTGATCAGGAACCCTCCGAGATAGCCCATCAGAACATCGCCCCTTCCTTGGCCCGGGTGCTGGCACTCACCCGGTGTGCGGCGCTCAGGAGCAGGTAGCAGGCGCCCATCGCGGCGATGCCGACGGCCCCGACGAGCGGCCGGTTCCAGCCCTCGTCGCGAGCGACCCGCAGGGCGGCGAGGAGCATGAACCATCCGAGGGCGATGGGGATCAGCACCTTCCACCCGAGGTCCATCAGCTGGTCGTACCGCAGCCGGGGCAGCGTCGCCCGGAACCACACGTACATGTACAGGAAGATCAGCAGCTTGAGCACGAACCAGACCGTGCCCTCGATGCCGTTGGGGATCAACGGGATGTCGAGCACGGTGCCTCGGATGGCGATCGGCTGGGGTCCGCCGAGGAACAGCGTGACGATGATCGCGCTCATCGTCACCGTGTTCATGAACTCGGCCAGGAAGAAGAGCGCGAAACGGAGCGAGGAGTACTCGGTGTTGAAGCCGCCGACGAGCTCCTGCTCGGCCTCGACGAGGTCGAACGGCGGGCGGTTCATCTCGGCCGTTGCGGCGATGACGAAGATCACGAAGGGCACCACCCCGGTGGCGATCAGGTGCCAGCGGGTGATGTCGCTCTGCACGGCGACGATCCCGTTGGTCGACAGCGTGCCCGCCACGAGCAGCACGGCGGCCAGCGACAGCCCGAGAGCGGCCTCGTAGCTGACCATCTGGGCAGAGGCCCGCACCGAACCGAGGAGCGGGTACTTCGAGCCCGACGACCAGCCGGCGAGCATGATGCCGTAGACGGCGATGGCCGACAGCATCAGGACGAGCAGGATGCCCACGGGTGGATCGGCCACCTGGGCGATGGTCTGCTTGCCCGCCACGGTGATCAGGCCGCCCTTGCCGGCGCGGAAGTCGCCACCGAGGGGGATCACGCACCAGATCAGGAAGGCGGGGACGAACGCCATGTAGGGCGCCAATTTGAACACGAAGCGGTCGGAACGCTCGGGGATCAGGTCTTCCTTGAAGAACAGCTTGATCCCGTCGGCCAACGTCTGCAGGATGCCCCATGGTCCGGCCTTGTTCGGCCCGACACGGTTCTGCATGCCCGAGATCACCTTGCGCTCGAACCACACCATCAACATCGTGGAGAGGAGGCCGATGACGAAGGCGATGACCACCTTGACGAGCACGACGAGCAGGTCTCCGGCAGAGAAGTCGCCGACGAGAACCGGGTCGAGGGCGAGGAGGCCCATGGTGCCACTCATCGCTGACCCACGCTTTCGATCTTGACGTCGGTCACGGTCCTCGACGCGTCGATCAGTCCGCCGATGGCCACGCCAGGGCGGTTGAACGGCAACCACGCCGTGCCGCGGGTGACGCCGGCGTCGCCGGCCACGGGCAGGATCACCGAGATCTCGCCCGCCGTGACGCGCACACTGCTGCCGGCCGCGCCGAGCCGGTCGAGATCGAGCGGGTGGAGCAGGAGGGTCGTCGTCTCGGCGAGACCGGCCAACGACGGCGACAGCCGGGTGCCGACGGCGTTGTCGTAGAGCTTGCGCCCGACGACGAGCCGGTACTCGTAGGCGTTGCGCTCCGCCACCGTGAACGTCACCGGGCCGGGCGGGGCGATGTCGCCGAGGGCGACGATGCCGTCGGGATGGTCGGCCAGCGCGGCGATCGCCTCGCCGTAACCGGCCACGTGCCCGGCGATCGCCGCGGTGACATCGTCGACCCGCGAGTAGCCCAGGTCGGTCCCGAGGCGCAGGGCGAGCTCGGCGGCGATCATCCAGTCGGGGCGGGCCGTGCCGGCCGGGCTGACCTGCTGGGCCAGGCGGGTGACGCGGCCCTCGAGGTTCGTCGTGGTGCCCGACTTCTCGCCAGAGGCCGCCGCCGGGAACACCACGTCGGCCCACGTGCCCGAACCGGTGAGGTGGGTGTCGACGACGATCACCCGCTTGGCGTTGGCCAGCGCCCGCTCGGCCAGGGCGGTGTCGGGGAAGTCGGCGAGTGGGTCGGCCCCGACGAGGAGCAGGCACTCGATGCGGCCCTCGGCCGCGGCGGCGATGATCTGCTTGCCGTGCATCCCCCCCGGTTGCTGGGTCAGCCCGAGCTGGGCGGCGCCGACGACGTTGCCCCGCCTGAACGCCGGGAGGACCTTGGCCCCGGGAACGGCGTCGAGCAGGTGCTGCAGGGCGACGAGGGTGGGCTCGGCCCCTTCGGCGAGGTTGGCCTTGCCGACGACGATGACCACGCTGCCCGCGTCCAGCTGGGCGCGGATCGCCCCATCGGCCAGCGCCGCGGTGACGGACGCCGGTTGGCTGCCGGGCTCGCAGGCGACCGTCCGCCAGGCATGCGGCGTGAGCCCGCTCGCCCTGGGTGTGAACTCGATGATCCTGCTGCGTCGCTTCGTCGCCGCGTCACGCAGACGCAGGTGGAGCACCGGGAGCTCCTCTTTGAGGTCGGCGCCGAGGAGCACGATGGTCGAGGCGTTGGCAGCCTCGTCGATCGTCGCCCGCGGCAGCCCGAGCACGGCCAGTGGCAGGCCGTCGCCGAGCTGGCAGTAGGCGTGGGGCGTCCCGATGACGTCGTGCGCCAGGCGGGCCAGGACGTAGGCGTCCTCGTTGGTGCCGCGGGCCCCGCCGAGCACGGCGACGGACCCGGGCCCGCCGGCGGCGAGCGCCTCGGTGACCATCGTCGCCGCCGCGGACAGCGCCTCGGACCACGAGGTCTCGACCAGCTGGTCGAGCTTGCGGACCGACGGCGCCGTCAATCGCCGGTCGCTGCGGACCGCCTCGAAGTTGAACCGGCCCCGGTCGCACAACCAGCCGTGGTTGACCGCGTCGGAGTCCACGCCGAGGTAGCGGACCACCTCGTCACGGGACGACTGCACGACGGTGCGGCAACCGACGGCACATGTCGTGCAGGTCGATTCGGCCTGGTCGATGTCCCACGGGCGGGCCTTGAAGCGGTACGGCTTGGCCGTCAGCGCGCCGACCGGGCAGATCTGCACGGTGTTGCCCGAGAAGTACGACGAGAACGGCTCGTCGGGGAACGTCTGCACCTGGGTGTTGTTGCCCCGGTGGGTGAAGTGGATCAGCGGATCGCCGGCCACTTCGTCGGCGAAGCGGGTGCAGCGGTCGCAGAGGATGCACCGCTCGCGGTCGAGGTAGACGAGATCGCTGATCGGGATGGGCTTCTCGAAGTGCCGCTTCTCCTCGATGTAGCGGCTCTCGCCCGGGCCGTGGCTGAACGTCTGGTCCTGCAACGGGCACTCCCCGCCCTTGTCGCAGACCGGGCAGTCCAGCGGGTGGTTGGCGAGGAGGAGCTCGAGGACTCCCTCCTGCATCCGCTTGGCCAGCGGCGACGCCGTCTCGATCTTCATGTCGGGCGCGACGGGCACCATGCACGACACCGTCACGGCCGGGCCGCGGCCCGAGTCGCACTCGACGAGGCACATCCGGCACTTGCCCACCGGGGTCATCCGCTCGTGGTAGCAGAACCGGGGGATGAACTCGCCGGCGTCGGCCGCGGCCTCGATGACGAGTTGGCCCTTGCGGGCGACGTGCGGGGCGCCGTTGACCGTCACCTGCACGGCGTTGGGATCGGGTGGCGGCGCCTCGTCGACCGGAGTGCTGTCGACGGCGGTCACGCGGGCCCCGCGGTCACCGGGATGAACGTGCGCTTCACGATTTTGGCCTCGAACTCCTCGCGGAACAGGGTGAGCGCCGAGTGGACGGGCGCGAACGCCGACGGCCCCACGAAGCAGATCGTCGTCATCTTGTAGGGGAACGGGGTCGCCGCCAGACCGAGCCGCTCGCTCGAGGCGTGCGGGAAGCTGCCCGGGCAGATCGACTCGCCGACCTCCATCAACTGATCGAGGTCGGCCGGGGTGCCCAGACCGGCGCAGATGCGGGCGAGGATCTGCTCGAGCCACGTCCCACCCTCGCGGCACGGCGTGCACTGCCCGCAGCTCTCGTGGGCGTAGAACCGGGTGAGGGTCAACGCCGCCCGCGGGATGTCGGTCGTCGAATCCATCACCATGATCGCGCCGGAGCCGAGCATCGAGCCGGCCGCGCCCACGAGCTTGCCCTCGAACGGAAGGTCGAGCTGCTCGGGGGTGAACCACGGCGCCGAGCCCCCGCCCGGGACGAACGCCTTGAGCTCGTTGCCGTTGCGGATCCCACCGCAGAACTCCTCGCCGTAGAGCAGGTCGCGGAACGTCGTGGTGCCGTTGATGATCTCGTACACGCCGGGGCGCCGCACGTGACCGGACACCGCCACCATCCGGGTGCCCGGGGAGGTGGGCGTGCCGATCGCCGTGTAGGCGGCCACCCCGTTGTTGGCCAGCCACGGCAGGTTGGCCAACGTTTCGACGTTGTTGACGATGGTCGGCTTGCCGTAGAGGCCGATCGCCGCCGGGAAGAACGGCGGCTTGAGCCGCGGCTCGCCCCGCTTGCCCTCGAGCGACTCGATCAACGCGGTCTCCTCGCCCACCACGTAGGCCCCGGCCCCCCAGTGGAGCACGATGTCGACGGAGAAGTCGGTGCCGAGGATGTTCCTGCCGATGTAGCCGGCCGCGTACGCCTCGTTGAGCGCCGTCGCCATCCGCTCCTGGGCCAGGGCCATCTCGCCGCGGATGTAGAGGAAGCACTGCGAGAGACCGGCGGCGTAGCAGGCGATCAGGCAACCCTCGATCAACTGGTGGGGGTCGCGTTCCATCAGCAGGCGGTCCTTGTAGGTGCCCGGCTCGGACTCGTCGCCGTTGACGACCAGGTAGCGTGGCCAGACGCCCTGAGGGGTCAGCCCCCACTTCACGCCGGCGGGGAACCCGGCGCCACCCCGCCCGAGCACGGTGGCGCTCCTGACCTCCTCGTGCACCACGGCGGGCGTCTTGGCCATCGCCGCCCGCAACCCCCGGTAGCCATCGGTCGCCAGGAAGCGTTCCAGCGTGTACGAATCGGCGTACTCGAAACGCGACGTCACGACGCGGGGCCGGTCACCGGCCACGAACCCCGGCGCATGCGGATAACTGCTCATCTGCCGGGCCCCCGGTCCGGCGCGCCCGCCGAGGGAAGCGCCAGCGACGAGGCGCCAGCGGTGCGAGGAGGAAGCGCAGCGGACGACGAACCCGCCATCAACACGGTCATGTGCCGGGCCCCCGGTCCGGGAGCCACGCCGGAGGACCGGTCACGTCGTCGGGATGCACGGCACCGACGCGGCGGTCGGCGGGTATGTGCTGGCGGACACGGGCGACGGTACCGTGCGGCGGGATCTCGTCGACCAGCCTGCCGGCCTGGAGCTGGTCGATCAGCCCGTCCAGATCCTCCGGCGTCACCCGGTAGCGGTAGCGGTAGTTCACCTGCAGGCAGGGCGCCTCGGTGCAGGCTGCCTGGCACTCGGCGTGCTCGAGGGTGATCAGGCCGTCGGCGGTCGTCGAACCGGCCTTGATGCCCAGGCGGTGCTCGGCGTGGTGCATCAACTCGTCGGCTCCCATCAGCGCGCACGACATGGTGCCGCAGATGTTGAGCACGTACCTGCCGACGGGCTCCATCTTGAACATCTCGTAGAACGTGCAGGTCCCGTAGACCTCGGCCGAGGTCGCCCCTACCAACTCGCCGATGTGGGCCATGGCCTCCTCGGTGATGTGGCCGTCCTGCTCCTGGGCCAGGTGGAGCAGCGGGATCGTCGCCGAGCGCGCCTTGGGATACCGCGAGATGATCTCGCGGGCGATCAACACGTTGGCTTCATTGAGTCGCGCCATCAGCTCCTGCTCCGAAGCTGCAGGGTGACGAGAGCGATGAAGCCGCCGAGAATCACTACGCCGAGCACGACGAACCCGATCATCGGTCGACCTCGCCGAGGACGGGATCGACGGAGGAGATGACGGCGACGGCGTCGGCCACCAGACCACCTCGCATCATGTGGGGGAGGCATTGGATGTTCACGAACGACGGGGCCCGCACGTGCATGCGGTACGGCTTGGAGGAGCCGTCGGAGGCGATGTAGCAGCCGATCTCGCCGCGGGGGCTCTCGATCGCCTCGTAGACCTCGCCTTCGGGCACCTTGAAGCCCTCGGTGAAGATCTTGAAGTGGTGGATCAACGCCTCCATCGACTCGTCGAGGCGGGCCCGCGGCGGGGGTGTGACCTTCTTGTTCTGGATGCGGTAGTCGCCCTTCGGCATCTTGTCGAGGATCTGGTACACGATGCGGATCGACTCGCGGATCTCGTTCAGGCGGATGGCGTAGCGGTCGAAGGCGTCGCCGTAGGTGCCGACGATCACGTCGAACTCGACCTCTTCGTAGTGCAGGTATGGCATGTCCCGGCGGAGATCCCACGAGTTGCCGGTGGAACGCAGGATCGGCCCGGTGGCACCGAGGGCCAGGGCCTCGGACTCGGTGATCACCCCGACTCCCTGCAGGCGGTCGCGCCAGATCGGCTGGTCGGTCATCAGGATGTCGTATTCGTCGAGCCGGGGCGGAAGCATCTCGAGCAGTTCGAGGACGTCGTCGCGCCAGCCGGGGGGCAGGTCGGCGGCGACGCCGCCCGGGCGGATGAAGTTGTGGTTCATCCGCAGGCCGGTGACCTTCTGGAAGAAGCGGAGCACCTCCTCGCGTTCACGCCAGCCGTAGATCATCATCGACACCGCGCCGATGTCCATGCCGTTGGTGGCCATGAACAGCAGGTGGCTGGACATCCGGTTGAGCTCGGAGAGCAACATCCGCATCCACACGGCGCGTTCGGGGATGTCTCCGTCGATCCCGAGCAGCTTCTCGACGGCGAGGGAGAACACCAGCTCGTTGTTCAGCGGACTGAGGTAGTCCATCCTCGTGACGTTGGTGCCGCCCTGGAGGTAGGTGAGCTCCTCACCCTGCTTCTCCATCCCGGTGTGGAGGTAGCCGATGATCGGCTTGCAGCGCAGCACCGTCTCGCCCTGGAGCTCGAGCATCAACCGCAGCACGCCGTGCGTCGAAGGGTGCTGGGGCCCCATGTTGATGATCATCGTCTGCTCTTCGTTCGGATCGACCTCGAGCCGGGCCAGCTTGGCCGCCTCGGTCTCCGACATCCGCAGCACGGAACCGACCTCGCGCATCAGTTCACGCGCCGTGATCTCGCTGCGCGGCTTGAGACCCTGTTCGGGTTCGTTGCCCTCGCGGATCGTTGCCACGATCCCCGAGGCGCGTTCGTCCTGAACCGTCACGAATGCGCCCCTTCACGCTTCGGGCGGGCCGACGGCCCGCCTACCGTGTTCACTCGCTGCGCTCGCTCACCGAACCTCATGTGTGAGCACCTTTGAACTGGACGGGGATGCGGCCGACGTCGTAGTCCTTGCGCAGCGGGTGGCCGTCCCAGTCCTCCGGCATCAGGATGCGGGTGAGGTCGGGATGACCGTCGAAGCGGATACCGAACATGTCGTACGCCTCGCGCTCCATCGCCTCGGTGCCGGGCCAGAGGTCGAACAGGGTGCCGATCACCGGGTCGGTGACGTCGAGCTGCACGCGCACCCGGACCCGGCGACGGGCGACCGGGGCGAGCAGGTTGACGACCACCTCGAACCGGCCGGCCGCCACCCCTGCGGGCAGCGAGCGTCCCGGCATCCGCAGGTAGTCGACGCCGCACAGGTCGCTGCACAGCGTGTAGCCGTCGTCGAGCAGCCGCTTCATCAACGGCAGGTACTGGGCGGTGGTCGGGAAGACCACCGTCTGGCCGCGGGAGTCAGCGGTGATGCAACCATGGATCTCGTCCATCGTTCACCGCGACCCGACGGTGACGGACCGCACGTCGAGTGGTCCGGCACCGATCTCGATCGCCGCTCCACCGCCACGAGCGGCTCGGCGCCGGAGCAGCTCGCCGGTCTCGATCTTGCCGTGGAGCGTCTCGATGGCGTGGATCAACGTCTCTGGTGTGGGCGGGCAGCCGGGGGCGTACACATCGACGGGCACGACCTGGTCGACACCCTGGACGATCGCGTAGTTGTTGAACATGCCGCCGCTCGAGGCGCAGACGCCCATCGAGATCACCCACTTGGGTTCCATCATCTGGTCGTACACCTGGCGCAGGACCGGTGCCATCTTCTGGCTGACCCGCCCGGCGACGATCATGATGTCGGCCTGGCGGGGCGACGCCCGGAAGACCTCCATGCCGAAGCGGGAGATGTCGTAGTGGGCGGCGCCGGTGGCCATCATCTCGATGGCGCAGCAGGCCAGACCGAACGACGCCGGCCAGGACGATCGGGCCCTGGCCCAGTTGACGAGATCCTCGATCTTGCCGGTGATGATCCCATCGGGTACCCCGCCGAGACCGTCGTCGAGCACATTGCGAACGAGACCCACGGTCAGGCCGCCTCTTCGCCCAGACGGCCCTCGAGGCCGACGCGTCGGATCGTGGAACTGCTGGTGCGCTCGGGGGACACCGCCGGGTTCAGCCGCCGCGCCGTCTTCAACGGGCCCCAGTCGAGGGCGCCGCGCGCCACGACGTACACGAAGCTGAGGAAGAACACAGCGGAGAAGGCGAGCATCTCCCAGAACGCGTAGCCGCCGAGCTCCTGGCGGTTCACGGCGTAGGGGTACAGGAAGATCACCTCGATGTCGAACATGATGAACAGCATCGCCACGACGTAGAAACTCACCGGGAACCGCTCCGGCGGCTCACGGGAGGGGACGATGCCGCACTCGTACGGCGCCTCCTTGGCCGCCGAGGGCCGCCGAGGCGCCAGCAGCCCCGATGCCCCGAAGCTGAGCGCCCCGAACAGGAAGGCCAGCACCAACAACGCCAGGACCGGCAGGTACTGGATCATCGACTCATGTCCCCGCCGGGGCCCGCTCGAGCGATCCGCCCGAGCGGTGGACGGCCACCAGCCGGTCACGCCGATGCATCATCCACGAAAGGATCGCCAGGATCAGGCCCGAACCGACCGTCAGGCTGATCGCCGGCTGGCGGCGCGAGCCGAGGTCGCGGATCATCATCACGTACTGGATGGGCCGCGACTGGTCGACCTCGGCCCTGGCCGGCGCCCGGCCGGGCTCGCTGAGCTTGGGCAGCACACCCTGGACGGCCACGAGCACATGGTGCGGGTCGTGCTTGAAGGCGACGAAGTCGAGCGAATCGCCGATCTTCGGCCAGCGCTCACCGCCCCGGTCGTACACGGCGATCGGAAGGTACTCGCCGAGCTTGAGCGTGCCGGTCTCCTGCAGGATGACATCGGCGGCGGCGATGGCTTGGCCCCGGGCCGGATCCTCCTCGGGGAACAGTTTCCAGCCGTTGACGCGCGAGCCGTCGGCCACGACGGGGAGCTCGGGCGTGGGCAGGATGCCGGCATTGACGAGGTCACCGTCGTTGACGATGGTCACCGGGTGGGCGGGCTTCCAGCTGGCCTCGCGGCCCTTGAAGCCGATGCCGTACACCCACCAGATCAGCCCCATGATGAACATCCAGCCCATCAGGCCGGCGACGGAGACCATGAACCCGAGGCGGGCGCCGACGTTGGTCCCCAGGATCAGATAGATGCTGCCCATGAAGGTGACCACCCCGATCACGGCGATGAGGATGCCGCGGATCTCGGGAGACCAGCCGATGGCGAGGATCGATGCGAGGCTCATTGGGGTCACAGGCTCCGGACGTATTCGACGACGGCCTTGATCTGTTCATCGGTCAACAGGTGGCCGAAGGCCGGCATCTTGCCGCTGCCCTGGCGCTGGTTGCCGTATTTCTTGCCGTTCTGCGATCCGCCCTTGATGAACTCGATCATCTCGGCCTCGGTCGAGAACGCGGTGTTGGTGGAACCGCCGGTCAGGTTCGGGCCCATGCCACCGCTGCCGCTCGGGGCGGGCTGGCCGTAGGACCACCCGCTCGTGTGACAGCGGGCGCACGAGTAGGCACCGGCGGCAAGGGAGTTGTTGAACAGGGCCTCGCCGTAGCTGATCGGTGTCCCCGCAGCCTCGGCGGCCGCCATCGCATCGCGGGCGCCCTTCTCGACGGCCTCGGCATCGTTGGCGGGAATCACGCCACCGTCACAGACGGCCGGATCGGCCTTCTTGGTGAAGCTGTCGGTGCCCACACAACTCTCCGGCGGGAGTTGGATGCTCTTGAGGTACTCGATCAGGGTCTCGATCTGCTGGTCGTTCATCGGGCCGCCGCCCTCGATCCCCCAGGGAGACATCGGGGAGAACGGCCGACCGTAGACGAGGATGAAGCGCACCTCGGCCTCGCTGAAGCGGTAGAGCACGGTGTTCAGGGCCGGGGCCTTCCACTTGACGGCCTTCACCTCGCCTGTCCGCTTGTCGGTGACCGTGTAGTCGGCCTCGTTGCCGGCGCCCTGCATGCCACCGTGGCAGCCGGCGCAGTTGAAACCGCCCTCGGCCGTCGTGGCGAACAGCTCCGAACCCCAACCGGCGAAGCGCTTCTCGTAGCCGAACAACGAGTTCTCCTGGCGCTGGGGCTCGAAGATCCAGTACAGCGGCAGGGCGACGACCGAGACGACGAGGAACAGCACGGCGAGCAACTGGGTGCGCTCGAGCTTCTTGCCCTCGAGCGTCTCGTCGTCGTAGTAGGGCTTCCGGTTGGCCGCCAGTTCGACCTCGGCGCCCGCCTCGGCGCGGCCGGCGCGAACGTTGAAGATGGCGTAGACGGCCCACCCGACGAGCAGGACGCTGAAGATGATCCAGGCGAAGGCCGTTGTCGCAAGTGCCAACGACATCAGTGCTTCCCTTCGGAGGCCCCGATGCAGTGGGGACCCTCGGCTTCCTGGCCGGTCGTGTTGGTGCCGATCGCCGGCCCCTGGAACGGGACCTGGGTGTTGACGATCACGGCGCCGTTATTGATCTCGACGCCCCAACGATCCATGCCGCGGGGAGCCGGTCCGCCCTTCTTCTCACCGACGCGGTTGTACTGCGAGCCGTGGCACGGGCACTCGAACCACTGCGAGCTCTTGCACTCCGGCACCCGGCAGCCGAGGTGGGGGCACTTCTGGTAGAGGGCGACGACGCCGCCCTTCATCCCGTCGAGCACGGGACCCGAGTACGCTCTCTCGGCCTTGGCCAGGGCGTCCTTCGGATACTCGGTCATCCAGGTACGCGCCTCGGGCATGTACAGGAACCCGCCGTTCGAGCGGATGCCCGAGATGATGTCGTCGAGCTTGCCGACGTTGACCTTCGAGCCGAACCCGCCTCCGCTCTTGGGGTAGAGGAAACCGATGCAGGCGATGCCGAACGATCCAAGGCCCACGCTCATCAACGTGACCAGCGCCCGGTTGAAGAACTGCCGGCGGCTGACACCGATCGCCTCGGGGTCGGGCGGGACCCACGGGGCGGGCGGCAGCGAGCCGACCTTGACCAGGCCGGTACCCCTGCGGGACTCGGCGGCCGCGCTCTCGACATCGGCCCGGCTGGTGCCGGCCTCGGCGGAGGAGGTAGTGACGGCATCGCGCCGGCGGGTCTCCTTGGACAGGGCGCCGGCCCCCCGGACGTCGGCCTTGCGGGCCGCCGTGAGGAAGACCAGCACGGCAAGCACGGCGATCGCCGCGATGCCGATCCCGATGACTGCTCCGGAACTCATGTCGATGGCCTCCTGGTGGGCCGGGGAGTCTTGATCATGCGTGTCACATCACCCATCACAGCTCGAAGAAGATGCCCTCTTTCCATGGGAACACGAAGTTGAACCCCGGCCCACGGAAGAAGGATCCGATCATCACCAGCACTGCCCAGAACATCAGGTGCACCGTCATCAGCGAGATGGCGAACTTGCGGTCCTCGGGCTTGTTGCTGGGGTTCTTGTCGATATAGGGCGCCAGGATCAGCGCCACCAGTCCGATGCCCGGAATGGTCACGCCGGCCACCATCGGGTGGAACATCGTCAGCAGTTCCTGCAAGCCGAGGAAGTACCACGGGGCCTTCGACGGGTTGGGCGTGCGGTTGATGTTGGCGTACTGCAGCAGCGGGGCGTTGACGAAGATCGAGAACAGCGTCGTGAACGCCATCAGCGCCAACGAGGCGACGAACTCGACGGCGAGCAGGTGCGGCCAGGTGTGCACCTTGTCGACCGGGGCGGCCTTGACGTCCTGGATGGAACCCGACTTGACGACGGTGAGCAGGCGCTGGGTGTGTCCGCCCGGACCGGCGCCGAGCGGGACGCCACCACCGGCCGGTGCAGCGGCGACGACCGCGGCGACCTTCTCGGCGACGGCGACCGCGCCGCCCGCTTCGGGCGTGCCCTCGCTCTTGGCCCGGGCCGCCTTCGAGCGCTCGAGCAGGTGGGCCGGGATGCGGGGATCGGCCGCCGCGGCGGGGGCGTCGGAGGCGGTCGACGCGGCCGGCGCGGCCTCGCCGGCTGCGGCCGCCGCCTTGGCACGGGCCTCCTCGGCCCGCTTGCGGAGATGCTCGGGGATCTCAGTCATGGTGTCCTCCCGTCCCGATCACAGCGGCCCGGAGATCCCGCCGTCCTTACGCACCCGCCAGAAGTGGATCGCCATGAAGATGACGATCACGAACGGGAGCATGAGGACATGGAGGACGTACCATCGCAACAGGGTCTCTGCGCCGATCTCGACGCCTCCGAGCAACACGAAGCGCACCTGCGTCCCGAACACCGGCGTGTAGCCCATCATGTTCGTTCCCACGGTGACGGCCCACAACGCCAACTGGTCCCACGGGAGCAGGTAGCCGGTGAACGACAGCAGCAGGGTGAGCTTGAGCAGCATCACGCCGATCACCCAGTTGAACTCGCGCGGCGCCTTGTAGGCCCCGTGGTAGAAGACGCGGGCCATGTGCAGGAAGACCGACAGGACCATCAGGTGGGCCCCCCATCGATGCATGTTGCGCACCAGCAACCCGAACGTCACCGAGGTCTGGAGGCTCTGGATGTCCTGCCACGCCGCGGCCGTCGTGGGCCGGTAGAAGAACATCAGGAAGATGCCCGTGACGGTGAGCAGGATGAACAGGAAGAAGCTCAGCCCGCCCAGGCACAACGTGTAGCTGACCTTCACCGCGTGACGCTTCACCTTCACCGGGTGCAGGTGGTAGAGCACCGAGTTCATGATCACGTACGACCGGTTGCGCGGGCTGTCGGTGTAGCCCTTGCGGAAGATCGATCCGGGCCGGAAGATCGACCCCCAGGCCTGCGAACCCTGCACGCCGGCGGTCATCGCGGCGATGCGGTCCTTCATCGTGGGACGGGGCTTGCCCTCGAGTTTCGTTGCCACGTTCCGTCTCTCCTCAGAGCCTCATGCCGTAGGCATAGCCGTGGTTGTTGGTGCGGGTGTGTCCGTCACCCATCTTGTCGGGCGCACCGACCTTGGCCATGATGATCACGCCGGTGGGGCAGCGGTCGACGCACAGGGCGCATCGCGTGCACACGTCGTCGTCGATGATGAACAGCACGTGGTCGCTCGGATCGGTACCCGGCTGCTCGGTGCCCGTCGCCTCGGCCACGGCGTCGGGAGTGACCATGTGGATGCACTTCCACGGACAGATGTCGACGCAGCCCTCGCACATGATGCACTCGGTCTGATCGATGTGGATGAACTGCTTGGGCTTCACCGCCTTGGTCAGGTAGTCGGCGTCGACCTCGACGAGCTGGTACTCCGTCGACCACTCCGGCATCGGCGGGTTGGCATCGGTGCGGGGCATCGAGGTCAGGCCTTCCGCACGAGCGGGCGCCCGTAGGTCGACGTGGCAACCGCAGTGGACGGCTTGGCCGCGCCCCGCTTCTGCCACCATCCCCACATCATGATCTGGAGGCCGACGAAGAAGACGTAGATGCCGACGACCAGCATGTCGCCGATCTGCAGGAAGTTGATCTCGAAGGGGAAACTGCCACCCTTGGACTGAGCCTTGAAGATGTCGCCCCAGCCGTAGAACGGCTTGTCGGCACGCCAGCCCTTGCCGTTCTGCACGTGGGTCAGCCACTGGTGGGGGACGACTCCGTAGGCGAGGAACATCACCAGGAAGGCGTAAACCGAGCCGATCGTCGCCTCGCCCCACGAGAACGGCCTGCCCGGCTTGCGCCGCCTGCCGTACGGCACGACGGCCAACGTCAGCAGGATGGTGATGACGAACGACGTCAGAAACGCCTGGTCCATGCCGGGCCACTCGAGCGGGGCCCAATCACTGATGTTGTTGATGGCCAGCACCCGGCTCGCCCTTTCGCGCGTTGTGACTGCTCTGTCGTGGTCGTTGGTGGAACCCCGTCGATCGCGGTGAACGACGCGGTACGTGAAACTGCTCACGAACACTAGCCCTGAGACCCTCCCGTCGAGCCAGTCCGATGGGGGAGGTGGTCGGCGGGACAGTTGCGTTGTAGCACCCGGCAACCCGAAAAGTCGGGGATCGTGCGCTCGTGATATCGGGCGCGCCCGCCGACCATGATTTCTGCTCCCCGGCCATCGGCCCTCTAGGCTCCGGATGTGACCGATTTTGCCCGTCAGGGGCTCCGCCCATGACCGAGATCCCCGAGCACCTGCTGAAGCGTTCCCGCGAGCGGCGGGGTGCCCTCGAGGGTGACGGCGTGCCGGCGAGCGCCGGCGGTTCCGCCACCAGCCCGGCCACAACCCCGGCCGGCGCGCCGGCGACGACAGCTCCGGCGACTCCCGCCGTCGCCCCGAAGGCGGTCGCCCCGGCACCGGTGGCCAAACCCGATCCTCCATACGTCCTGGCCGCCAAGACCCGCAAGAAGATGCCGTTCTGGGCGATGGGCGCCCTGGGCCTGCTCCCGGTGTGGGCCTTCATGTACCTGCGGGCGCTGCAGCCCGAGGTCAGGAGGGTCGAGGGTCCGCTGGCCGTCGGCGCCACGGTCTACAGCGTGTGCTCGGGCTGCCATGGCGGCGGCGGCGAGGGTGGTTCGGGCCGCCCGTTCACCGACGGCGAGGTGCTCAAGACGTTCCCCCAGATCGAGGACCAGCTCAACATGGTCGCCGTCGGCAGCCAGGCGTTCAAGGATGCCGGGATCGCCGCCATCGGCGACCCGAACCGTGAGGGCGGCGCCCACGCTCCCCTGGCCTACAACGGCTCGGCGATGCCGGCCCGCGGCGGCAATGCCGAACTGACCGACGCCGAGATCCTCGCCGTGGTATGCCACGAGCGCTACACGCTGGGCGGCGCCGACCCTGCCGACGAGCAGTACGCCGCCGAGTACGAGAAGTGGTGCTCCCCGACCGCCGAGAACTACGTCAAGATCAACGGCGGCGAGCTGACCTTCGAGTCGGCCGAGCTCGGGATCGGGCTCACGGCCCGGGCCTCGACACCCAAGGGCTGACCCCCGGCCGATGGCCACTCGCCGCCGCTACCCGTCGGCGGCTCAGCGCCGGCGGCGCGTGGCCTTCTCGGCGTAGACCGCGGCGTCGGCCCACTGGGCTGCGATGCCCACAGTGGGCGCCGGTGGGCACGACGCCGTGCCCACCGAGGCCCTGAGGACCGTGCCGGCGACGATCGGCGTCCGGTCGATGACCCGGCGCAGCGTCTCGGCCAGTTCGTCGGGGTCGGGGGCGTCGTCGCCGACGATCAGCACGGCGAACTCGTCGCCACCGATGCGTGCCACCGTGGCTCCGCCTGGAACCGCTCCGAGCAGTGCCGCTCCGGCCGCGGCGATCAGGCTGTCACCGGCGACATGGCCGAGTGTGTCGTTGGTCAGCTTCAGGTCGTCCAGGTCGAGGAGCGCCATCGTCGCCCGCCGACCGGGAGCCGCGGCGACGAACCGTTCCGCCGCCTCGAGGGCCTCCTGCCAGGCCCGGCGGTTACCGACGCTCGACAACACGTCGGTACGCGCCGCTTCCTCGGCCTCGACCACCGCCTCGCCGAGCGAGAGCGTGCGCCGGACCTGCACCCGCCGGTCGTGGGAGAGCAGCCGGGTCAGCAGCACCGGGCACGAGAGCAGCACGAAGCTGGCCGCCCGGTGCCCCTGGGCGGCCAGCACGGCCGACAACCCGACCGGGGCGAGCAGTGAATCGGTGGCGAAGGTCCATGCCAGCGGCCCGGCGACATCGCCGACGGCGACGCCGAGCGCCCAACTGCGGACCAGGGCGACGACGGCGTCGACCGCGAACTGGGCGCCCAGGGCGATCAGGTAGATCGGCCAGTCGCTCAGATCGGCGCTGCCCCGGTTCCACAGCACGAGCACCGGGCCGATGCAATGCCAGCCGTTGAGCGAGCGGACCATCAGCGTCCGCCACAGTGGCCCCGGCTCGCGGTCACGCCCGCCCGGGGCGACCACGAGCGCGATCAGCACCGTGAGGGGGACGAGTTGGCGGGGGAGCAGGAAGAGCATGCCGACGAGCACGGGTTCGGTGGGCACGGCGCTGCCGGCCGACGATTCGAACTCGGTGTGGTACGCCAGGGCGTAGAGGCCGACCAGCACGGTGAGCGTGACGAGATCGGTTCCCCTGATCGAGCGTGACCCGGCGGCGATCGCCACGGTGACGGCGGCGTACCCGGCGCCGAGGAGCAGGGCGGTGCAGCGATCTCGGTTGGAGATGTCCCCGCCGCCGCGATACCAGCCCTCGGCGAGCTCCTGCGCCTCGGGCCGGTCGTCACGACGACGGGCCGCTACTTGGCCCTCCACGGGTCCACCATCACGTCGTCGACCAGCCAGACCGCCGAGGCGTCCACCGGGGCCAGTTCGATGGTCACCGTCTGCTCGCCGTTGGCGTCACGGACGTCGGGAAAGGCGAAACGGGCCGACGGTGTCCAGCCGGCGGAATCACCGGCGATCTTGTAGTTCGCCACCGCCGATCCCTGCGGGCTGGTCACGCTGAGCCGGACGGACAGCGCTGACCCGGCGATGCCGGGCCTCTTGACGAACAGCCGCACCGAGTCCTCGTCCGCGCCGACGCAGAAGCTGCGCGAGCGGATCGAACCTCCGGCCATCAACTGCGCCGACGTGGAACCGGTGGAGCCGTTGACCCGCCACGGCTCGTTCTCGGCGACCGTCCACGCCCAGCCGGTGGCGACCCACGACCCGATGCCGAACTCGAAGGTGCCCGACGGGGCGACGAAGTAACTGTTCAGGTCGGCCCACTGCTTGAAGGCCTGGGTCACGCTCCTGGTGGCGCACGCCTTCACCGTCGTCTGCGCCTGCGCAGAGGTTGCGCCGGCGATCACGGCAACTCCGACGAGCGTTGCTCCGGCCACGAACATCCGGCTGAGTCGGTGACCATCGGCGTGCACGACTTTCTCCCCCTCCGTGGCAACTGGTGCTATCGGTGAATCTAACTGGATGGTGACTACGAAAACACCGCTGAGCGGTCAACATACGAGAACAGGCAGTCTAGTCGAACGAATGGGTTGCCGAATTCACGTACGTTCTACGCACGGCGAGTCGGAGTCACCACCTGTAGCGGAATCCGCCGCCCCACGGCGACCGGCACGTGTTCATCCTCACTCGCTCGACGCGCGAGAGCCCAACGGAAGTAGCCCGGACCCCTTGATCATGACGATCCGACAATCACTCGACGTGGTCGAATACCCACCCGAGAACTCCCTCCCGGGCAGCTCGTTCGACCGGCACTGCCGGGCTCACGGAGGATTCGACCGATCTCGGGCGTAGGGTCGGTGTCGACCCACGGTTGGGTCGGGCTCGTTCGTGCTCTGCACGCCTTCGGGCCATCCCTGCGGCAGATGTCATCCGCCCGGGGAACCCGAGAGCTTCGGAGAATCCCATGGTGGAGCGCCGCTTCACGTCCACGTCCCAGTCACCCCGTCACGCCCCGGCCCGGCCCGGGTCCTCCCCCGGGGGCAACCCATCGCCGCGCCGGTCCTCGCGTCCTGCCGACACCCGGTCGGCCGAGCAGCGATCGGCCGATGCCCGGCGCAACGATCGTCCCGCTGAGGTCCGCGTCGCCGAGCCCACCTTCGTCGGCCGCAGCGGCTTCGACGGTTTCGGTCTGCCGTCACGGATCGTCGCCGCCCTCGGTGACGCCGGCATCGTCGAGCCCTTCCCGATCCAGTCGGCGACGCTGCCCGATTCGCTCGCCGGTCGCGACCTCCTCGGCCGCGGTCGCACCGGCTCGGGCAAGACACTCGCCTTCGTGCTGCCGATCCTCGCCCGTCTGAGCACCTCGGGCACCCCCCGTACCCCCGGGCGCCCCCGCGCCCTCGTCCTCGCCCCGACCCGTGAGCTGGCCTCGCAGATCAACGCCACCATCGTCCCGCTCGCCGCCATCCTCGGGATGCGTTCGACGGTGATCTTCGGTGGCGTCGGCGCCGGCGGCCAGGTGTCGGCACTGCGCAACGGCGTCGACATCCTCGTCGCCTGCCCCGGGCGCCTCGAGGACCACATGCGCACCGGCGCCTGCAACCTGCGCAACGTCGAGATCACGGTGCTCGACGAGGCCGACCACATGTCGGACCTCGGCTTCCTGCCGGCCGTCAAGCGCCTGCTCGACGAGACGCCGCGCGACGGCCAGCGGATGTTGTTCTCGGCCACGCTCGACCAGGCCGTCGACGTGATCGTCAAGCGTTACCTGCGCAACCCGGTCACCCACTCGGTCGACTCCGAGCAGTCGCCCATCGTCGAGATGGCCCACCACGTGCTGCACGTCACGAACATCGACCGCCTCGGCGTGCTCGTCGACCTGACGTCGGCCCCCGGGCGCACGCTGATCTTCACCCGCACCAAGTTCCGGGCCAAGACGCTCGCCCGCCAGCTGAACATGGCCGGCGTGCCGGCGGTCGAACTGCACGGCAACCTCGCCCAGAACGCCCGCGAGCGCAACCTGGCGGCGTTCGCCGACGGGACGGCGCCGACGATGGTGGCCACCGACATCGCCGCCCGTGGCATTCACGTCGACGACCTGGCGCTGGTGATCCACGCCGACCCGCCCGTCGAGCACAAGGCGTACCTGCACCGCTCCGGACGCACGGCCCGCGCCGGCAGCTCGGGCACGGTCGTCACCCTGATGACCGACGAGCAGGTCAAGGACGTGCGCGACCTCACCCGCAAGGCCGGGATCAGGCCGACCACCACGATCGTCTCGCCGCAGCACCCGCTGCTCAAGGAGCTCGCCCCGGGGATGCGCACCCTGGCCCCCAGGCGGGCCGAGCCGGTCACCTCCGCCGACGCCGGGCGGGCCACCGCCGGCGCGCGTGACTCCCGTCCGGCGTCCAACGGCGGGGGCCGCAACCGGTCCCGCACCGAGTCGTCGAGCCGCGGGGCCGCTCCGGCGGGTCGCCATGGCAACTCGGGCGGTGGGGTGCGCAACGCCGGCGGCGCCCGCTCCGGCGGGGGCAATCGCTCCGCCAACGGTGGCGGCGGCGCCACCCGTGGCTCGGGCCCCGGCGAGCGGTCGGTCAACCGGGCGGGGCGGCGCGGCTGAACACGTAGCGGCCGATCAGTGCGCCGATGAGCCCGCCGCTCGACGACAGGGCCAGATCGCCGATGGTGTCGCCGTAGGTCAGCTGCAGTCCTCCACCCGCCCCGGTCTCGGCGATCCCCCACTCGATGAGCTCCCAGACGACGATGGCCAGCGCGCCGATTCCGGCACCGGTGAGCACGGCGTCGTCGTCGCCGGCGGTGCGTCGATAGCGCAGGGCCATGAACGAGGCGACGAGCAGCACCCAGTTGGCGAGGTGGAGCACGTCGTCGGTGACTGCGTAGTCGTTGTAGAAGCCGAGCAGGTTGCCCAGTGTGTCGAGCAGGAACGGGGCGACGAGCAGACCGTCGCCCAGGTGCGGATAGGGCCTGCGGGGGACCCGGCGGAACCGCTGCATCAGGGGGACCACGACAGCGGAGCCGATGAACAACGGCGCCCGGAACCCCATCCCCTTGCCCTCGAGATGATCGAGCGGAACCAGCAACGCCACGGCGAAGGCGACGACGATCCCCACCTTCATGGCGATGTTGAACCGGCGTGCCCACGGCGCGGCGTCGAACGCCTCCACCCGGGTGTCGATCATCGAGCCGGGTCCGGGGCGGTGCTCACCCACGCCGTTCGTCGCCACCGATCCGACCTCCATCCCCGGCGCATCCATCCCCGGCCCATCCATCCCCGGCAGCCCCGCAGCTGGTGCTCGGGCCGCCGCCGGGCTGGAAACGAAGGTAGCGCAACCCTCGGTGCCGCGCCGGGCTAGATCGAACCGCCGGTGATCTCGAGGTTCTGCCCGGTGAGGTAGGACGCGTCGTCGGAGAGGAGGAACGCCACCACGGCGGCCACCTCGGCCGTCGAGCCGTAGCGGCGGAGCGGGACCATGGCGATCATCTGCTCGGCGACCTCGGCGGTGTGTGCGCGTAGTACTGGCTCCCCGCCGCCGCCTGCTCGGCGACCTGGTTGTCCCACATCTTGCCCGGCCCGATGAAGGCCGGGGAGATGGCGTTCACCCGGATGCCGTGTGGGGGGCGAGGTCCTTCGCCGCCGATCTTGGTGAGGCCGATCACGGCGGCCTTCGATGCCGAGTAGGCGGCCATGTTCGGCGCGCCGCCGACGCCGGCCATCGAGGCCGAGTTGACGATCGGTACCCCCGGCGCCGGCGGCGATCATCGCCCGGGCCACGTGTTGGAGCACGATGCATCACGCCGATCACGTTGACCTCGAACACCCTGCGAGCATCGTCGACCGGGTAGCCGGGCAACGGGACGAACCGACCCTGGTAGCCGGCGTTGTTGAACAACGCCGTCGGCACGCCGAACTCGGCAACGCAGGCGTCGACCGCCGCGCGCGACGGCGGCGTCGTCGGTGACGTCGACCTGACGAGTCCAGGTCGCTGCGCCTGCGTCGGCGGCCAGCCGTGCTGTCGCCGACAGCCGTCGGCCGCCGCGGGGTGGTCGGTGAGCGCCAGGTGCCAGCCGTCGACGGCCAGCCGCTGCGCCGCGGCACGGCCGATGTCGCCGGCAGCGCCGGTGACCAGGGCGATCCGGTCCGCCATCGCCTCAACGATCCAGTTCGGCGCGCCCGGTGACCAGGCGGGCTCCGTCGGGATCGAACAGATGGACGGTGCCGTCGAGCTGCAATCGCCACGTCCTCGCCCGCGCTGCCCGCGAACGGGGCGGCGACCTTGGCCACGATCGACATCGGGGCGCCCTCGTGGTCGATCAGGACGTGGACGAACACCTCCGAGCCAAGGTCTTCGACGGCGCGGATGCGACCGGGTCAGCGGGCCGTCGCCGATGACGACGCCTTCCGGCCGGAACCCGACCGTGACCCGGCCCGAAGCCGCGGCGAGCGCGGCGGCGCCGGCCGGATCGAGGCGCAGGCCGCGGCCCCGATGTGCAGCTCGCCCGCGGCAGGATCAGCGGAGATCAGGTTCATCGCCGGCGAGCCGATGAACCCGGCGACGAACAGGTTGGCCGGCTCGTGGTACAGCGTGCCCGGCGTGTCGCACTGCTGGAGGATGCCGTCCTTCAGCACCGCCACCCGATGCCCCATGGTCATCGCCTCGACCTGGTCGTGGGTGACGTAGACCGTCGTGACCGCCAGGCGGGCCTGCAGTTCGGCGAGTTCGGTGCGGGTCTGCACGCGCAGCTTGGCGTCGAGGTTCGACAGCGGCTCGTCCATCAGGTACACCTGCGGACGGCGCACGATCGCCCGGCCCATGGCGACGCGCTGGCGCTGGCCGCCGGAGAGGTTCTTCGGCTTGCGGTCGAGGTACGGCTCGAGGTCGAGGATCCGGGCCGCTTCGCGCACCCGCTCGATCCGCTCGGCCTTCGGCACCCCTGCCTGCTTCAGCGCGAAGCCCATGTTCTCGGCGACGGTCAGCTGCGGGTACAGCGCGTAGTTCTGGAACACCATGGCGATGTCGCGGTCGCGCGGGCGGACGTTGGACACGTCGCGGTCGCCGATGTAGATCGCGCCCGCCGTCGAGTGGCTCAAGCCCGGCGAGCATGCGCAGCGCCGTCGACTTGCCCGAACCCGACGGGCCGACGAGGACGAGCAGTTCGCCGTCGTCGATCTCGAGGTTCAGCTCGTTGACCGCCGGCCGGGGCGGTGCCCGGCGTACAGGCGGGTCGCTTCGTCGAACCGAACGGAGGCCATGGCTACTTGCTCCCTGACATCGGGTTGGTCGGGTCGTCGGTCGATCGGGTCACTTGATCGCACCCATGGCCAGGCCACGGATCATCCGCTTCTGGGCGACCCAGCCGGCGATGACCACCGGGAGGCTGGCGATCACCGAGGCAGCCGAGAGCTTGGCCAGGAAGTTCTCCTTCTCGTTGATGTTCGTCGTGACCCAGATCGGGATCGTCTGAGCGTTGGCGGAGTTGAGCTGCAGGGCGAAGAAGAACTCGTTCCAGGCGAAGATCATGCACAGCAGCGCCGTCGCGGCGATGCCGGGCGCGGCGATCGGCAGGATCACCGACTTCAGCTGCCCGCGCAGGCCGGCGCCGTCGATCTCGGCGGCCTCGATCAGCTCCCGGGGCACCTCCTGGAAGAACGACCGCAGCATCCACACCGCCAGCGGCAGGTTCATCGCCGTGTACAGGATGACCAGGACGGTGCGCGTACCGAGCAGGTCGAACTGCTTGGCGAGGATGTAGAGCGGCAGGATCGAGGCGACCATCGGCAGGAACTTGGTCGAGATGAAGAAGAGCAGCACGTCGCGCCACTTCTGCACCGGCCGGATCGCCAGGGCGTAGGCGGCGGGAATCGCCATCACCAGCACGATGGCGTCGACACGAGCACGACGAACGCCGAGTTCGAGAACGCCTCGCCGAACGACAGGATGCCCTGCGTCGATCTCGGTGACCTCGCGGTAGCGGTCGAGCGACGGGTCGAAGAAGATCTTCGGGCTCGCCGACGGCGTCGAGCTCCTCCTTGAAGCAGCTGATCACCACCCAGAAGACCGGGAAGAAGAAGGCGAGCGCCGACGACCCACGCCAACAGCGCCGAGCGCGGCGTTGACCGCAGCGGCGCTCGCCGATGCCGAGGGTCGATCCGGTCCAGGCCATCAGACGATGTCCTCGCCTTCGAGCAGCCCGGACAGCAGCCGCAGCGACAGGTTGGCGATGATCAGCGCAGCGATCACCACGACGATCGAGTAGGCCGAGGCCCGGCCGAACAGCCAGCCGCCGCCGATCGAGCGCTTGTAGACGAAGTACGGGATGTTGGTCGAGCCCGGGCCGCCGCCGGTCATCACGGCGACGTGGTCGAAGGCCTGGACGATGTAGATCGTGCCGAGCAGCGTGCCGAGCTCGAAGTACGGGCGAAGGTGCGGCAGGGTGAGCTGGCGGAACACGCCGAACGACGAGGCGCCGTCGACCTTGGCGGCCTCGAGCACGTCGGCGGCTGGCTCTGCAGGCCGGCCAGCATGATCAGCATCATGAACGGGGTCCACTGCCAGACCAGCACGGTGACGATCGAGGCCGTCGGGTGCTGGACGACGAACTCGACCGGCTCGATGCCGAGGCGCTCGAGCACCCAGTTGAGCACGCCGTAGAGGCTGTTGAACATCTGCAGCTTCCAGATCAGCCCGGCGACCACGGGCATGAGCAGGAACGGCGTGATCAGCAGCGTGCGCACGAATCCCTGCCCGAAGAACTTCCGGTCGAGCAGGATGGCGAACAGCGTGCCGAGCACCAGCGAGATCAGCACGGCGCTGACACGGTCATGCGCGATGGTGACTCCGGCGGCCTCGCGGAAGAAGCGTTCGTCGCGAGGTGAACAGCCGGGTGAAGTTCTCGAACCCGACGAAGTTCCGCGGTCCCGGCGGGACGATCTTCCAGTCGGTGAGGCTGTACCAGATGCTCATCAGGAACGGGATCTGGGTGACGACGCACCGTGAAGATCAGGGCCGGCAGCAGCGGCAGGCGCCGACGCCACGGCTGATGGAAGATCGAGGTCTGTGTTCACATCGGCCATGTCGTCGAGCTCCTCCCCACTGCTCGTTCACGTATGCGTTTCGGTTGACCCACGTTCAGACAACCAGAGCGTCGACCGCTCAGGTTCGACGACCTGCGAGGCGATGTCCTGGCAGTCGGCCAGGGCCTTGTCGATGTCGATCTGGCCGGCGATCACGCTGGAGAACAGCTCGGTGCACTGGTTGCCGACGTCCTGGAACTCCGGCACACCGACGTACTGCACGCCCGGCAGGCCCGGACGCTTGGTGGTGCCGGGGTTGTCGATCGGCGCAGCGGCCATGGCGTCGAGGGTCGGCTCGGCGAACGCCGCGGCGGCCTCCTTGTACTCGGGGATCTCGTAGGTCGAGTTCCGGGTGCCCGGCGGGATGCCGGCCCAGCCGCCGTCGATCAACGTGCCGGCCTGCTTCGAGGTAGTCCGGGCCGGTGGCGAACGAGACATGTACTGCCATGCGGCGTCGACGTCTTTGGTGGTCTTCGGGATCGCCAGCGCCCAGCTCCACAGCCAACCCGAGGCCTTGGTACCTTGATCGGGGCCAGGGCGTAGCCGAGCTTGCCCTTGATCGGGCTGTTGTCACCCTCGAGGTTCGAGGCGGCGACGGTGGCGTCGTACCACATGGCGGCCTTGCCGTCCATCATCGCCTTGGTGCACTCGTTGTACGACGCGTTGGCAGCGTCGTTCTCGCCGGCGGCCTTGAGCAGGTCGACGTAGAAGCGCAGCGCTTCCTTGAACTCGGGCTGATCGACCTGGGCCTCGCCGATCGAGCCGTCGTCATTCGCAGCCCACCACGTGCCACCGAAGGTGTTGAGCACGGTGGTGAACGCCGCGCCGAGGTCGCCCCAGCCCGGCTTGCCGCGCAGGCAGATGCCGGCCATGTCGGGGGTGTTCGACAGCCTTGGCGATCGCGGCGACTTCGTCCCAGGTCGGGGCGGCCGGCATCTCATGGCCGGCGGCCTCGAGGACGTCCTTGCGGTACATCAGGAACGACGACTCGGCGTAGAACGGTGCTGCGTACAGCTTGCCGTCGGCCGACAGACCGCCGCGGACCGGCGGGATGATGTCGTCGATCTTGTAGGTCGCGTCGGCTGTGGCCAACGGGGTGAGGTCGGTGAGCAGGCCGGCGGCGCCGAACTGCGGGGCCTCGAACATGCCGATCATCATCACGTCGAACTGCTCGCCGCCGCTGGCGACGTCGCGGGTGGTGACCTCGCGCAGGTCGCCCTCGCCGAGAATCGAGTAGTTGACCTTGATGCCCGGTCTTGGCGGTGAACAGCTCCGGCGTCAGCTTGGCGATGTCCTCCATCTGCGGGTTGCCGACGATGGCGACGTTGATCTCCTTCGTCGGCGGCTCGGGGCGTCGGTGGCGGCCGCCGCGGCGTCGGTGCCGTGGCCGGCGCTTCGGTCGCGCTTGTGCGCTGCCGCATGCCGGCGACGACCTGATCGCTGCCGCTGCGGCGCAACGACTGCCGAGCAAACGCCGCGAAGCGATTCTGGCGTCGTCGTAGCATGGTCTCATCGAGTGGTTCTCCCCTCGGATTCATCACGAACACCGGGGGCAGGTCCCCCGACCCGATTCAGTATGATGTGGTTTTATATGGCTTTGCAAGTCCAAACACAGTGAAACAGTCACTTCCTTTGTGGTATCTACGTCGGTTTAAGCTGGGCGTCGTGAGCGAACGACCCGCCCGTCCTCGCGTCTCAACGACTCGACGCTGCCCGCCGATCGCCGACGCGGCGTCCCCGTCCCCGACTACGACCGGTCGGCACTCCGGCCCCGATCCTCCACGTCGGCGTCGGCGGCTTCCACCGCGCCCACCTCGCGCTGTACACCGATGAGCTCGCCGAAGGCGATTCGGACTGGGGGATCCGCGGTCTCGGGCTGCTCCCCGCCGATACCCGCATGGCCGAGGCGCTCGGCACGCAGGATCACCTGTACACGCCTCACCGAGAAGGGCACCGACGTCGCCATGCCGCGGATCATCGGCAGCATCATCGACTACCGGCTGGCCGCCGACGACGAGGCCGTGGCGACCGCCTGCATCGCCGACCCGCTGACCGCCATCGTGTCGATGACGATCACCGAGGCCGGCTACGCCGAGCCCGCCGAACCGGCCACGCGGACGACCTTCGACCTCCTCGCCGCGGGCTGGAGCGGCGCCGTGCCGCCGGCGGGGCGGCCGCTCACGATGCTCAGCTGCGACAACCTGCCGGGAAACGGCGACGTCGCCCGCGGGCGATGAGCGCGGCGGCCCAGCGGCATTCGGCGAGCCTGGTCGGCTGGATGGAGGCGCAACTGCACGTTCCCCAACTCGATGGTCGACCGGATCACCCCGCAGACCGACACGCCGCCGACCGCCAGTGGCTGATCGATCGCTACGGCATCGACGACCGCTGGCCGGTGGTCGCCGAGCCGTTCCGCCAATGGGTGATCGAGGACGACTTCGCCGCCGGTCGACCGGCTTGGCAGGACGTCGGGGTGCTGTTCACCGACGACGTCCACGCCTGGGAGCTCTACAAGCTGCGCCTGCTCAACGCCGGCCACTCGTGCATGGCCTACCTGTGTGCACTCGCCGGCATCACCTTCGTCGACGAGGCGATGGCCGTACCGGCGGTCGGGCGTTCCTCGACGGCTTGCTCCACCACGAGGCACTGCCGACGTTGCACGCGATCGCCGGGCACCCCCGCGAGGACTACATCCGTACCGTGCTCGGCCGATTCTCCAACACCGGGGTGCGCGACCAGATCGCCCGACTGTGCATCGACGGCACGGCCAAGTTCCCGACCTTCCTGATTCCCACGATCGTGCGCCAACTGCGAACTCGGCGGTCCGATCGGCCGCGCCGCGCTGGCCCTGGCGGCGTGGGCCCGATACCTGGGCACGGTGCCGGTGGCCGAGCAGTCGTTCGACGCCCAGCGCCGCCACCACCCTGCCGTTCGCCGTCCGGCCGCCGACGACCCGGCGGCGTTCCTCGAGCTCGCCGACGTCTTCCCCGAGACCCTGCGCGACGACGGCGTGTTCCGCGCCGCGTTCGTCGACGCCTACCGCCGGATCGAGGCCCGCGGGCCGCTCGAAGCGATGGTGGGCTAGACAGCGCTCGCCGATCAGGAACCGGAGCGACAGGAATGACCACGACAAGCGAGACCCGGGCCGCCGAGTTCAACCGGGCTGCCCGGTTCCCCCACGAGCGTCAGCACGAGATCTACCTCCTGGCCCTGCGCAACGGCACGGTCGACGTGTCGGAACTGGCCCGGCAGTTCGACGTGACCACCGAGACGATCCGACGCGACCTCTCCGACCTGCAGAACCGCCAGCTCGTGCGCCGCGTCCACGGCGGCGCCGTGCCCGTCGAGCGTCAGCGCCACGAGCCGATGGTCGAGGCGCGCGGCGCGCTGAACGGCGAACAGAAGCTGCGCATCGCCCAACACGCCATCCTCCAGATCCCCGACCAGGGTTCGGTGATCATCGACTCGGGCTCGACCGGGCAGCGACTCGCCGACGTGTTCCCGGCGACCGCAGGAGTCCAAGTGATCACCAACTCGCTGGCCACCGCGCTCACGCTTGCCCGCCGCGGCGTCGACGCAGCTGACCGTGCTCGGCGGCGGGGTCCGCACGAACACGTTCGCGATGGTCGACGCCTCGGTGGTCGAGGCGGTGCGCACGGTTGCGCGTCGACGTGCTGTTCATCAGCTGCGACGGCCTGTCGTTCGACGCGGGCTGACGACCCCGTACCGTGACGAGTGCCTGGTCAAGCGGGCGATGATCGAGAGCCGCGCGGTGGGTCGTGGCGATCGTCGACCACTCGAAGTTCGGCAACGACCAGCTGTACGGGTTCGCCGGCTTCGAGGACATCGACGTGCTCATCACCGACGGCCGGGCGAGCGACGACGAAGTCCACCGGCTCGAGGAGCGGGACGTCGAGGTTGTGCGTGCATGACGCCTCCCGCCGACGCGATCGGGGACTGGGAGCGTCTCGCCGTCGACACCGCCCGGCGCGCCGCCGCGCTGATCCGCTCGAATCTCGGCCAGGTGGCCGGCGTCGGGTTGAAGAGCTCGCCGACCGACGTCGTCACCCAGACCGATCTCGACGCCGAGCAGCTCATCCGCGCCGCGCTGCTCGCCGCGACGCCCGAAGCCGGGATCATCGGCGAGGAGGGCGGCCACGTCGGCGCAGGTGCCCCGCTGCAGTGGATGATCGACCCGCTCGACGGCACGGTCAACTTCACCTACGGGATACCGCTCTTCGCCGTCAGCATCGCCGCGGCCTATCGACGGCACGTCGTCGCCGGAGCTGTGGTCGACGTGACCCGCGGCGAGGTGTTCTCCGCCGGCCTCGGGTTACGGTGCGCGCTGCGACGGCTTGCCGATCACCGCCTCGGCGTGCCACGACCTCGGCCAGGCACTGGTCACCACCGGCTTCTCGTATCGGGCCGAGCTGCGCCGGACCCAGGGCGAGATCGTCGCCCGACTGCTGCCGCTGGCCCGCGACATCCGCTGCTTCGGCTCGGCCGCGTTGCAGCTGTGTTGGGTCGGCGTCGGGCCGAGTCGACGGCTACTTCGAGCGCGACACCAAGATCTGGGACTACGCCGCGGCGGCGCTGATCGCCGCCGAGGCCGGCGCAGCCGTCGAACTGCCACTGCCCGGAGAACGACGGCCTCGTGATCGGGACGTCAGCGGCGCTGTTCCCGCTGCTGCGCCCACTCGTCGACTGACTACGTCGACGCCCGCCAGACGGCGAGCAGCTCGGCGACCTCGAGTCCCTCCGCCAGGCGGGCGGCGGCCTCGATGCGCTGCCACATCTCCAGGGTGGCGCGGTCGACCCCGACGACCGCCATGGTGGACTCGAGGTACTCCCGATGGAGCTCGATGAGCACCTCGAAACGCGCCCCGGGCAGATGCGCCACCGACCGGGCCGTCGCGCCGCCGGCGCCGATCAGCAGCAGGCTGCGGGCGATGTCGCCGACGGGGTTGCCGCGGCAGGCGTCGAACCAGTCGATCAGGATCGGGCCGTCGCCCGACAGGATCACGTTGCCCGGGTGGGCGTCGCCGTGGCACACCCGCAGGCGCTCGGCGTCGGGCGGGATCAGCGTCAGGGCGTCGAGCAGGCCGGCGTCGACGGTGGCGGCCGCACTGCGGATCTTGCAGGCCAGCCGGTCCCGCTGACGCGGCAGGGTGACGGGCGCGCTGAGCGCCAGCAGGCCGAGCTGCAGCTCGGCCAGCCGCCGGCCCATCCTGGCGGCCTCGCCCGGATGCTCGACGACGTACTCCCACATCGACGGACCGGTCACCCGCTCGTACAGGCTCACCGGGCGCCCGCCGAGTTCGATCACGTCGACGACATCGGGGGCCGGCGCGCCGGCGGCACGGACGGCCGCGGTGAAATGCGCCTCGTGGAGGATCCAGGCGCCCGGAGTGGTCGGCAGCGGCACCTTGGCGACCAGGTCGTTGCCGACCGCGTGCACCGTCGAGCGCGTGCCCTTGGCGATCAGCTCCCCGAGCCCAGCCAGGCCGGGGATCTCACTCGTCATGGCGAACCCCCACGCGGCCGACTGTAGGCGACCTCCGCAGGGCTGCGTTCAGTAGCGCCCGCGGACGTTCGGCGGCGTCATGCCGGGAGCACCTTGCCCGGGTTGAGGATGCCGGTCGGATCGAGCGCGGCCTTGATGCGGCGCATCACCTCGAGTTCCCCGGGGTTGCGCGAGTACGCCAGGAAGTCGCGTTTCAGTGTGCCGATGCCGTGCTCGGCCGACACCGAGCCGCGGAACTCGCGCACCGTCGCGTAGACGACGTCGTCGACATCGGCGGTCTCTTCGTGGGTCAACGGTCCCATCGACATCGACAGGTGGAGGTTCGAGTCGCCGATGTGGCCGAACACGAAGATGTCCCCGTGCGGCCACCGTGCCCGCAGGCGGCGCTCGCACTCATCGGCGAATCGGCCGATGTCGCCGATCGACAGGCTGACGTCGAAGTTGATCACCGCGGGCAGACGGTCGATCGGCTCGGCCTCACGAATCGACCACAGCTCGGCGGTCTCGCTTGTCGAACGGGCGACCGTCGCGTCGCCGAGCAGGCCGAGCTCGATCGCCCCAGCGAGCATCGCCTCGAAGCGGGCCTCGTCGCCGAGCGGGTCGTCGCCGCTCATCTCGACCAGTACGTACATCGGCCAGCCCGGGTCCAACGGGCGGCGCGCCGCGCCGGGCGCGGTCATGAAGTCGTAGAAGCCGGGCCACATCGCCTCGAAGGCGGTGATCCCGCCCGAGGTGCGTTGGGCGTGGCGCAGGAACTCGACGAGCTTCGGGTACGAGGTCGTGGCCGCCAGCGCAGTCTGGCGGGTGGCCGGGCGCGGATGCAGCCGGAGCACGGCCCGGGTGATGATCCCCAGCGTGCCCTCCGAGCCGATGAACACCTGCTTGATGTCGTAGCCCGCGTTGTTCTTGAGCATCTTGGCCAGGCTGCTCACCACGGTGCCGTCGGCGAGCACGACCTCGACGCCGAGCACCTGCTCGCGGGCCATCCCGTAGCGGATCACCCGGTTGCCCCCGGCGTTGGTGGCCAGGTTCCCGCCGATCTGGCACGAACCCCGCGCCCCGAGGTCGTAGGCCAGCTCCCAGCCAGCGGCGCGGGCCGCCTCCTGGGCGGCCTGCAGCACCGTGCCGGCCCTGACCGTCATCGTCCCCGCCGCATCGTCGATCTCCTCGACGCCGGCCATCCGCTCCAACGAGACGACCACGTCGCCGGCGGTCGGGGTCGCCCCGCCGGCGAGACCGGTCAGCCCACCCTGGGGCACCACCGACTGCCCGTTGGCATGGCAGATGCGCATCGCCTCGGCCACCTCCCCGGTGGTCCGCGGCAGCACGACGGCGAGCGGAGCGGCGTGGGGGGCGCCGCTCCAGTCCCCGTGGAATCGTGCGTCGATCGGCGGGAGCCGCACGACATCGGCGCCGAGACGTGCCACCAACTCGGCGACGACCTTCACGGCGTCACCCTTCGCTGCGTCACCGTCCACGGCGTCACTGTCCACGGCATCACAGTCGACGGCTCGTCGTCACCATCGGCCCGGCCGCCGCTGCGTTGGTGAGCTCCTTCTGCAGGGGCGTCGGGAAACGTGGCGAGATCCGTGCATCTCCGATCCAGCGCTGGAGTCGGTCGGCCTCGCCGGCCACACTCGCCGTCGCCTCGCCGCCGACATCTTCGAGGAGGTGGGCGACCACCCCTCCGTCGGGGCGCTGCGACCACGCCCCGACGATCCGGCCGTCCACCCACACCGTGGGGCCGATGTTGCCGCTGCGATCGAACAAGGGGGCCCGGTGCGGCCCGAGGTACCAGGCGCGCTCGGTCCACCCCATCGCCGCCGGGTCGAGCGACGGCAGCAGCGCAACCCACGGCTCGACCGGTTGGACGGGCTCGACGTCGTCGGCCAGCACGATGCCCGTTCCGCCGCCATCGAGGCCCACCTCGACCGTCGCCAGCCCGGCCAGCGCCCGGTTCACGCGGGTGAGCGTCCATCCCGTCCACCAGCGCAGATCGGCGATCGTCCCCGGCCCGTAGGAGCGCAACCAGCGATGGATCAGCTCACGCTCGGCCTCCACCTGATCCAGACCGAGCAGTGGACGACCGAGCCACGCCTCGGGTGTCGCCCAGCGGTACAGGCTCGAGGTCCACGTCCCCCGGGGCCGCGTCCGCACCAACCGGCCCTCGACCCCGAGCAGGAAGAGCGTCTTGGTCGAGGCGGCGACCGGGGTGGCTTGCCGGGTGCCCAGCCTGAGGACGATCCGCTCGGCGAACTCGGGCACGAGCGGGGTGATCTCGGTGGCCAGCGCTTCACCCCCGAGGCGCTCGATCGCCGCCAGGGCGGCATCGGCCACCCGGTCGAGCCATGCGCCGCCGTCGGCGTCGAGACCCGTGTCGGCGACGGCTCTGGTCAGGGAGCGGCGCTCGGCGGCGGCGAGCGGCGGCGCGCACGCAGCCTGGATCACCCGGGCCAAGTCGTATGGGGCGGTGAACATCGTGCGACGCATCCCGAGCAGGCGCACCAGGCTGCGATCCTCGTACATCGCCCGCTCGACACCGGCCACGTCGATGTCGGCGACCCGCGCAGCCAGCGACAGGTAGACCGTGACCGGATCGGTGCCGTGCAGCCCGACGACGGCATCGGCCGCCGCCCCGACGTCCGCGACGCGGGTGCCCGGGGCCAGACCGTGGCGGCGGGCCAGGCGGTGGCGGCGGTCGGCGAGCGCGATCGAGGCGATGTCCCGACGGTAGACGCCCCGCCGTGACGTTCCCCCACCGGCACCTGATCAGGGCGGACCGACGGCGGAATGCCACCATGGGGGTCGATGGACGAAGCCTCGCTGCGCCGACTGGTCGAACTGGTCGCCTCGGGGGAGGTCTCGCCCGACGATGCCGTGCGCAGCCTGGCCCGACTCCCCTTCGCCGATCTCGGCGACACGCTCGTCGACCACCACCGCCACCTCCGCCAGGGGCTCCCCGAGGCCGTCTACGCCCCGGGCAAGACCGTCGGCCAGTGCCTGCGGATCGTGGCCGAGCTCCTCGAGCACGGACAGGGCCCGGTGATCCTCAGTCGGGCATCCGACGATCAGCGTGCCGCGCTGATCTCTGCCCACCCGACGGGGCGCGTCGAGGGGCACACGGTGGTGTGGCGCCCGGCGGAGGCTCGCCTCGAGCGGGTCGTCGTCTGCTCGGGCGGCACGGCCGACGCCCCCGTCGTCGAGGAGTGCGCGGCGACGCTCGTCGCCCACGGCTGGGAGCCGACGGTGATCGTCGACATCGGGGTCGCCGGGCTCCACCGGCTGCTGGCCCACCACGACACGATCGTCGCCGCCGACGCCGTCGTCGTGGTGGCCGGGATGGAAGGGGCGCTGGCCAGTGTGATCAGCGGGCTGACCGGGGCGCCGGTCGTCGCCGTGCCGACGAGCACCGGGTACGGCGCCTCGTTGGAGGGGGTGACGGCGCTGCTGTCCATGCTCGCCTCGTGCGCCTCGGGGATGACCGTCGTCGGCATCGACAACGGCTTCGGCGCCGCCTGTGCCGTGGCCCGGATGCTCGGGCGGGGAACAGGGCGATGACGACGACGGCGTGGTTCCACTGCTTCAACGGGGTGGCCGGCGACATGACGCTGGGCGCCCTGCTCGACGCCGGCGCCGACATCGACCACGTGCGCGGGGTGATCGGGCGCCTGGGGATCACGGGCTGGGCGCTCGATGCCGAACCGACCCAGCGGTGCGGGATCACCGCCACGCGTGCCCTCGTCACCGCCCCCGACCAGGCGGGGCACCGCCGCTTCGCCGAGGTCCGGGCGATCGTCGTCGCCGCCGGGCTCGCCGATCGTCTGACGGCGCGGGCGCTCGCCGCCTTCGGGGCGCTGGCGGAGGTCGAGGGGGCGATCCACGGGGTGAGCGCCGACGAGGTGGAGTTCCACGAGGTCGGGTCGCTCGACGCCATCGTCGACATCGTGGGCAGCTGCGCGGCGCTCGACTCGCTCGGGGTCGACGAGGTGGCCTGCAGCCCGATCACGCTGGGCTCGGGGACCTTCGACGCCGCCCACGGGGTGCTGCCCAACCCCGGGCCGGCGGTGCTCGGCCTGCTCGTCCGGGCCGGCGCCCCGCACCGCAGCTCGCCGGTCGACGTCGAGTTGGCCACCCCGACCGGGGTGGCGTTGATGACCACCCTGGCCGCCCGCTTCGGAGCCCTCCCCGACGGGGTGGTCCGTTCGATCGGCTACGGGGCGGGCGGGCGCGACCTGCCCGGGCGGCCGAACGTCGTCCAGGTCGTCCTGGTGTCAACGGGAGACGGTGTGTCAACGGGCAACGGGGTGTCAACGGGCGACCCGGTCTGGGCGGACGACCTGGTCCAACCCCTCGGCGCCGGCCAGCCGGTGCGCTTGATCGAGGTCAACGTCGACGATGCCACCGGCGAGGTGCTCGCCCACACGGTGGCCCGATTGCTCGCCGCCGGGGCCCACGACGCCTGGATCACGCCGATCGTGATGAAGAAGGGGCGCCCGGCCCACACCGTCCACGCCCTGTGCGACCCGGCACGCGCCGGGCGGATCGCCGCCGTGCTGCTGGCCGAGACCGGCTCGCTCGGGGTGCGCGCCGTGGACTGGGAGCGCTGGCCGCAGGCGCGCACTGACGACACCGTCGAGATCGGCGGGCACACGATCCGCCGCAAGGTCGCCGGCGGGCGGATCAAGCCCGAGTTCGACGACGCGGTCGCCGCGGCCGAGGCGCTCGGCATCCCGGTGCGCGAAATCCTGCGGCGAGCCGGCGACGACTGACGATCAGGCCTCGGGCGTGCCCAGCGCACCGTCGCACGGCGCTCCTGGTTCGGGCGTCTGCGGCCCCTGCCCGTAGGCGGCGACGAAGGCGGTGATCGCGGCCAGGTCGAACGTGGCGAACGATCGCTGGGTCCGCCACGCCGAGGCGACGACGGGCACGCCGAGACCCGGGTACGGCGAGACCAGCACGTGGGTGTGGGCGCCGGCGAGGGCTTTCAGCGCGGCCCGGTCGGCGGCGGGCAGATCAGGGCCGAACGTGATCCACACCGCGCCGTGCTCCATCGAGTGGACACCGTTCTCGTTGCCGATCGGGCTCGCGTAGAACCCGCAGTTCTGCCAGATCGGTGAGTGCGGGCCGCCGATCGGCGGGCTCTGGGGGTAGGCGACCGGCGCGTCGACATGGGCGCGGGACTGTTCGGCAAAGGTCGTGACGGTGACGTCGCCGACCGCCGGGGTGGTGGTCGCCGAGTTGGAGTCGGAGCCGCCACACCCGGCCAGCAGTACCCCAAGGCCGAGCGTGGAGGCACGGGCGGCGATGTTGACGGCACGGCGGTTCACGGCGTTGGAGCCTACGACCCGCGCTATGGCAGCATCGCTGATGTGCTTCCCCCGGTGATCAGTCCCGAGCGTGCCGGCGCGCTCGACGGGGACGTGGTGTTCGCCGACGTGCGCTGGTACCTCGACGGCCGCTCCGGCCGCGAGGCCTTCGAGGCCGGTCACGTCCCGGGCGCCGTCCACGTCGATCTCGACACCGACCTGGCCGACCACGACCGGCCGCCGACCGAGGGGCGCCACCCGTTCCCGCGCCCGGAGGCCTTCGCCGCGGCGATGGGCCGTCTCGGCATGGGCGACGACACCGTGGTCGTCGGCTACGACGATTCCGGGGGTGGGACGGCCGGGCGGCTGGTGTGGATGCTGCGGGTCCTCGGGCGCCACGCCAGCCTGCTCGACGGAGGCCTGAACGCCTGGCCGGCGCCCCACGAGACCGGCCCCGGCCGGGCGCGTGCCGCGGCCCGCTTCAGCCCCGGGCCGTGGCCCGCCGACCGGTTCGTGGACGCCGCGGGGGCGGCCGAGGCGGCCGCTCGCGGCGTGGCCCTCGACGCCCGGGCCGGCGACCGGTTCCGCGGCGAGAGCGAGCCGGTGGACCGGCGCGCCGGGCACATCCCCGGGGCGCACAACGCCCCATGGACCGCCAACCTCGACCCGGACACCGGCCGGTTCCGCACAGCCGCGGAGCTGCGCGCCCGCTTCGACTCGCTGCTCGGCGGAACCGCCGACAACCCGGTCTGCTACTGCGGATCGGGCGTGTCGGCATGCGCCGATCTGCTCGCGCTGGAACGGGCCGGACGACCCGGCGCCCGGCTCTACGTCGCGTCGTGGTCGGGATGGTCGGCCGACCCGGCACGCCCCGTGGCCACCGGACCGTGAGCGGCCGGCCGGGCACCGAAGCGGTACGCGCCCTGCGCGAGGTCCGGCGGCGCAAGCGGATGGCCGACCTCGAGTGGTTCGAGGTGCTCTACCGGGCCTACGTCGTCGCCTTCCTCGCCGGTTACGCCGTGCTCTGGCTCTCGGCGCTCGTGCGCGACGAGCGGGCGTCCGACACCCAGGTCGCCGATCTGCGCGATGCGGCGCCGGCGGTGATCGGCGGGCTGTGGGCCCTCGTCGTCCTGGCCGGGTTGCGGTCGGGGAGTCGCGGCGGCCCGCTCGCCATCGAGGACGCCGACCTGCGCCACCTGCTGCTCGCCCCCGTCGACCGGCGTGGGGCGATGCTCCGCCCGATGTTCCAGCGGTTGCGTTCACTCGGTTTCGGCGGCATGGTCGTCGGGATGATCGCCGGCCAGGCCGCCGGGCGCCGCCTGCCAAGTTCGATCTACCGCTGGGCCGCGTCGTGCGGGCTGGCCGGCTGCTGCCTCGGCCTGACGTTCGGGGCGATGGCCGTCATCGCCCACGCCGCGCGTCTGCCGGAGTCGTGGTCGACGGCGGTCGGTGCCGTGCTCCTCGGCGCCCAGTCCCTGGCCGTCGCCGGCGTGACGACGGTCGGGCCGCTCGATTCGCTCGGGCATCTCGCCCTGTCGCCCCTGCATGCAGGCCTGCTCGGCCTGGCAGCGCCGGTCGCCGTCGCCGTCGCCGTCGCCGTGGCGTTCCGGCTGGCGGGGCGGGTGTCGCTCGAACGTCTCGCCCGGCGCAGTGCCCTCGTCGCCCAGCTCCGCTTCGCGGCCACCATGCAGGACCTGCGCACCGTGATGCTGCTCCGCCGCCAGCTCAGTCTCGAGGCCGTCCGGTTTCGACCGTGGTTCGCCGTGCCGCACGTCGGGGGGATCTTCTGGCGGCGGGGGTGGCTGAGTGTGGCCCGCTTCCCGGCCCGCCGCCTGATCCGGATGGCCGTCCTCGCCGGCACCGGCGCTCTCGCCGTCGCGGCGGCCTGGCAGGGCACGACGGTGGCCGTGGTGGTCGGCGGCTTCGCCGCCTTCATGCTCGGTCTCGAGGCCATCGAGCCCCTCGCCCAACACCTCGACCACCCCGACCTCGGTGACATGCAGCCGATGACCACGGGAGCGATCCAGATCCGGCTGCTGCCCGTCACCGGCGTGCTGCTCCTCGTGATCGGAGCGGCGGCCGGCGCCGCCGGCGGCCTGGTCGGCGGGCTCGGGGGCAACCGGCTGCTCGTCGCCGTGATGCTCGGTGTGGCCGCGGCGATCGCCGGCGGCATCGCCGCGGTCGTCAACGCGGTGACCGGGGCGCCGGATCCGAGCGGTGGTCGTGCGGCCAGCGTCATGCCACCCGAGGTCGCCGGCATGGCGGCGCTGTACCGGATGACCTTCGCTCCCGGCCTGAGCGTGCTCGGGAGTCTCCCGGTGCTGGCGGTGCGCGGCCACCCCGACGACACGGCGGCCCAGTTGGCGCTCGCCGGGCGATGCCTCGTCGGCGTCGGGGTGGCGGCGGCGTTCACGGTCGGCTGGATCCATGCCCGGCCGCGTTTCAAGGCATGGTGGCGGACCACGCAGGCAGAGGCGAAACAGGCCGGAACGGGGGTACGCAGGTGACGGGAGCCGATGCGATGATCGAGGCGACGGGATTGACCAAGGCCTACGGCGGGACCGTCGCTCTCCATCCCCTCGACCTGCGCGTCGAGCAGGGTGAAACGGTCGCCCTGCTCGGCCACAACGGGTCGGGTAAGACCACGCTGATCAAGATGGCCGTCGGCGTGCTCGACCCGTCCAGTGGCTCGGTCCGGGTGGCGGGGTCGCCGGCGGGTTCGATGAACGCCCGGGCGGCGGTCGCGTACCTCGCCGACACGCCCAGCTTCTACGACGACCTGTCGGTGTGGGAACACCTCGAGTTCATCGCCCGGCTCCACGGGGCCGCGGATTGGGAGCAGTCGGCGGCCGACCTGCTCGGTCACCTCGGGATCTACGAACGGGCCGACGACCTGCCCACGACCTTCAGCCGGGGCCTGCGGCAGAAGGCGGCGATCGCCTTGGCCTTCATCCGCCCGTTCGACGTGCTGCTCGTCGACGAACCGTTCGTCGGACTCGACGTGACCGGCCGCGACGCCCTCCTCGAGCTCTTCGACGAATCGGCGGCCAAAGGGGCGACGCTGATCGTGGCGACACACGAGTTGCGCTTCGCCCAGCGTTCGCAGCGACTCGTCGTCCTTGCCGACGGGGTCGTCGTCCACGACGGCCCGGGGGACTCGGATACCGCCGAGGAATGGGTTCGTCAGGGTTGACGCCCCACCGTGGTGGTTGAAACACCATCACGGGCGCGGAGCGACTACTGTGAGCCACCATGCACGAGTACGTGACCGTCAGTTCCTCCTCCTACGACCCGTCCGCTCTGGCGACCAAGCTCACCGAGAAGTCGGCCGAGGGGTGGGAGGTCGTTCAGATCGTCCAGACCGGGGGCGATGTCACCGGCTTCCTCCGCCGAGCTTCGGGCGACCGGGCCGCGGCCGACGCCGGGGCGTCGGAGGCGGCGGCCGCCGCCCCCGAGACGACCGGTGGCGCGGTGGCCGAAGTGGCCGAGCCCGTGGTCGAAGTGACCGAGCCCGTGGTCGAAGTGACCGAGCCCGAGCCCGAGCCCGAGCCCGAGCCCGAGCCCGTGGCCGTCGTGGCCGAGGCCGCCGAGCCCGTGGCCGTCGTGGTCGAGACGGCGGCACCCGTGGTCGAGGTCGTCGAGCCCGCCGGATGGGCCGTTGCCCCCGAGCCGGTGCACTCCCCGACGGTCGTCGACGACCCGACGCCGGCCGCCGGCTTCAGCGCCACAGCCGTGGCCGAGGCCGCCCCCGCTGCCGTGATCGAGGCCGTCCCGGCTGCGATGGCCGAGGCAACCCCCGCGGCGGTGATCGATGCCGGGCCCGCCCCGGTCGTCGAAGAGGTCCGCCCGATGGGTGCCGATTCGGCCACCGCCACCCCGGCGCAGACCACCCCGAGCGTCCCGGCCGGCTGGTACGCCGATCCCTCCGGTCGTTACGAGTTGCGTTACTGGGACGGCGACGCCTGGACCGAGCACGTGGCCCGCGGCGGTCAGCAGTTCACCGACCCGCCGGTGGCCTGAAGCCGGGCGGAGCCCGGGGCGGATCAGGGTCAGCCGAGTCGGACGGGCCAGACTGGGTCGATGCGCGCCACCTCCATCGGTCACGCCGGCATACTCGTCGAGACGGATCACGGCTCGATCGTGTGCGACCCCTGGTTCGTTCCCGCCTTCTTCGGTTCGTGGTTCCCCTTCCCGCGCAACGACCACTTGTCTGCGTCGGTGCGTGAACGGATCGAACGCCCCGACTTCCTGTACATCTCGCACATCCACGGCGATCACCTCGACGAGGCGTTCCTCGGTGAGCACATCGACAAGTCGACCCCCGTGCTCGTGCCCGGCTTCCCGACGAGGGAGCTGGAACGCCGGCTGAGGGCGCTCGGTTTCCGCAACTTCGTCCGCACCGTCGACGGCGAGGAGGTCACCTTGACCGGCGACCTGCGGGTCGCCATCCACGTCGAGACCTCGATCAGCGACGGCCCTGCCGGTGACTCGGCGCTCGTCGTCACCGACGGCCGGTCGCGGATCATCAACCAGAACGACTGCCGCCCGTCCGATCTCGACGCGCTCGCGGGCCCACGGCCCCGTCGACCTGCACTTCATCCAGTTCTCCGGGGCGATCTGGTACCCGATGGTCTACGAGGAGCCCCCCGAGCGGCTCGCCGAGATGTGCGTGGCCAAGGTAGAGAGCCAGTTCTCACGGGCACTGCACTACGTGGCCGCCATCGACGCCCGCCACGTGGTTCCCTCGGCCGGCCCGCCCTGCTTCCTCGACGCCGAACTGTTCGGCCTGAACATGATCACCGGCCGCGAGGCGTCGATCTTCCCCGACCAGACCGAGTTCATCCGCCGCCTGGCCGCCGCCGGCCGATCCGGTGTGCTCAACATTCCGGGCACGACCCTCGACATCGCCGATGGCGGCCTGAGCGTCACCCATCCGCTGCCCCAGGCCGATGTGGATCGGATCTTCACCGACAAGCTTGCCGGACTACGCCGCTACCAGGCCGACTGGAGCGAGTGGCTCGAGCGCCACCGCGCGGGTTGGTCGGCCCCGGCGCCCGACCTGGTCGGCAGGCTGGCGGCCTGGTGGGAGCCGCTCCTGGCGATGGCGCCCACGCTGCGCCAGGCCGTGGGCTCGGCGGCGCTCGTGCGGGCGGGTGATGTCGAGATCCTGGTCGACTTCCCGGCGGGCGAGGTGCGCCCCTACGCCGGCGAGGCGTACCGCTACCGGTTCGACATCCCGCGGGAACTGGTCGAGACCGTGGCGGCTGCCCACGCCGTCGACTGGTCCAACGCCCTGTTCCTGTCGTGCCGCTTCCGGGCATGGCGTGAGGGCCCGTTCAACGAGTACCTGTACAACTTCTTCAAGTCGCTGTCGGTCGAACGGATGCGGCGAACCGAGGCCGAGGCGAAGCGCAAGCTCGACCCGGCGACCGACAGTGACGAGGAGATCGAGATCGGCGGCTATCTGGTCGAGCGGTACTGCCCCCACCGGCAGGCCGACCTCACCGTGTTCGGCGAATGCGAGGGCGACACCCTGACCTGCACCCTCCACGGCTGGAGGTTCGACCTCCGCACCGGACGGTGCCTGTCGTCGACGGATCGGTCGCTACGCGTGAGGCCGGGGGCCACGGCCCTGACGTCGCCGTGACAGCCCCCTGTCCCACCCGATCCCGGCGACGATTCCGCGTCATTCCCGGCCGTCACCGCAGTCTTGATCTCCAGAGAGGAGATGACCGAGATGTTTCGACGGAAGCGCAACCCGCAACCCGCCACCGCTGACCTGGTCGACCGTTGGCTGACGGTCGTGCTCACCGGTTCGCGGGGTGACGCCGGGCGGCTCGAGGAGGCCTGCCGCGACGTGGTCGAAGCCTTCGAGACGGCCGACGAACGCCTGGTCACCGGGGCGCTCACCAGGTTCGGACGTCAGCTCGGCGCCCAGGGTTGGGCTCTGGTCGACATCACTCGCTGGATCACCGAACTGGCCGGGCTGGCCGGCGAGGATGGCAACGTCCTCAACCGCTTCGACGCCGGCGTGGCACTCGCCCAGGGCTGGGCCGACGGCTACACCCAGGGTTCACGCAGCGGCGAATGCGTCGACGCGCTCACCGGTCTCGTCACGCTGCCCGTGCTGCGGCTGCGCCTTCGCCAGATCTACGAGCAGTGCGCCTCGCTCTCGGTGCCAGCGGAACAGGTCTACTGCCTTGTCGTCATCGACACCGACCTCCATGACCGCCCACCGCTGGAACGTGAGGCGGCGATGGTCGTGCTCGCCGAGCACACCCGCATGGCGTTCCGCTCGGGTGAGACCGTGGCGGTCAAGGACGGCCGGATCCTGGTGCTGGCCAGCCGCACCGACACGACCCGGAACTCGCTGCTCGACCTGCTCGGGGCCGTCAAGGTCTACCCGTTGCTCGCCGGTGGAAACGTGTTCGGCTGGCTCGAGGATCTGCCCACCGGTGGCGACCTGCTCGACAGCTACCTGGTCGACGTCGCCGCCTGAGTCGCCGCCGCCGTCACTCCCGTGCGGCGTGGACGGTGTACCCCCAGCGGTAGGTACCGGCCGCCAGCCGGTAGCGCTCGAGGACGTCGGGGCCGCAGCTCGCCGTGCCCAACCCGCGGTGGGCGACGTCGAGGTGGACGGCCAGCCCGGCGAGCCGCTCAAGCGACGGCACGTCGCCGGCCGCGTACAGCTGCTCGCTCGTGTGATGCGTGGCCGAGCAGTGCAACACGCCGTTCGTCGGGGTGATCGTCAGCCGCCGACCGGCGCCGCTCAGGCTGATCCAGCGGCAGTCGGTGCGCAGCCCGAACTCCTGCGGCACCAGGTACGGCATCTCGTCGGCTCGTGACTCCCACACCCCGAGACGTGCCGAGGCGCGGCGGTCGGGGTAGTTCTCGTGCGGCCCCCGCCCGAACCACCGGACGCGCTCGAAGGCCGCCGGCAAGGTGAACCGCACGCCGACGCGTGGCAGGTCGGCGAGCTCCTCGGGCACGTCGACGGTGTGGCCGAACTCCCACGCCGCCGGACCCGTCGCCCGGGTCCGGCGGATGTGACGCACCTCGGGGCCGCCGTCGACGCCCTGCCAGACCTCGGTCACGATCGTCGTGCCGGCACGTACGGTCCGCTCGGCGCCGACCGGTCGGAACCGATCGAGGCCGGCGTCGATCCACCGGGCCAGCGCCCGGCTGCCGGCGAAGGTGATCGTCGGCATCAGCTTGAACCCGTCGTTGTCGATCGCCGCCCGCCACAGGCACAGCTCGGGCTCGATCGGGGCAGGCCCGGCGCCGCCCGGGGCCACCGTGGGCGCCGAAGCGGGCCGGGACGCTGGGGCACGGCGCAGTTCCACCTGGTCCCAGGCGACCAGGTGACCGGCGGGCGCCCAGGGGGTCGCCCGGCGCTGCTCGAACAGCACATCGAGGTGGACCTCCCCCGGGCCCGACGCCATGGCGCAGGGAAACGGGACGGTGACCGAGGCGCCGGGGGCGACGGCGCCGACGTCGAGCGTTCCCGACGCGGTCACCACCCCGTCGTCGCGCCGCTCCCAGCGGGCCCGCAGGTCGGACAGATCGGTGAACGTCCGCCGGTTGGTCACCACGATCCCCCGGTGACGCGCCGCCGGTGTCACCGCCACCGGCCGGTGCACCCAGGCCACCTCGCGCATCGCCGGATGGGGGGTCAGGTCGGCGTGCATCAGTCCGTCGGCGACGAAGTTGCCGTCGTTGGGGTCGTCGCCGAACTGGCCGCCGTAGGCGAACCGGGTGACGCCGCGGGCGAGGCGTTGGCGGATGCCGTGGTCCTTCCACTCCCAGATGAAGCCACCCTGCAGCCCCGGGGTGGTCTCGAAGGCGTGCCAGTAGTCGGCGAGCGAGCCGTTGGAGTTGCCCATCGCGTGGCTGTACTCGCACAGGATCATCGGGCGCCGGCCGATGCCCTCGCGCCCGTAGGCGACGATGGCGTCGATCTGCGGGTACATCGGGCAGACCACGTCGGTCGCGCCCAGGCCACCGTCGATCCAGCCCCGGTGGAAGATCGCTCCCTCGTAGTGCAGCGGCCGCGTCGGATCGGTCGCCCGGATCCAGCCGGCCAGTGCGTCGTGGTTGACGCCGTAGCCGCTCTCGTTGCCGAGCGACCAGAGGATCACACAGGGATGGTTGCGGTCGCGCTCGACCATCCGCGCCCCGCGGGCCAGCCACGCACCCCGGTAGCGGGGATCGTCGCACAGGCTCGTGTTGAACGCGTGGCTCTCGATGTTCGCTTCGTCCACCACGTAGAGGCCGAGCTCGTCGCACAGATCGAGCAGGCGGGGATCGTTCGGGTAGTGCGAGCAGCGCACGGCGTTGACGTTGTGCCGCTTCATCGCCTCGAGGTCGTCGCGCATGTCGGCCACCGTGACCGCCTTGCCCCGGTCGGGATGGTGGTCGTGGCGGTTGACACCGCGGATCATGATCCGCCGGCCGTTGACGCGCAGCTCCCGCTCGGCGACCTCGACGGTGCGGAAGCCGATGAGCGCCCCGAGATGTTCGACGGTGCGGCCGTCGGGGGCGACGAGCGAGGCGACGATCCGGTAGCGCTGGGGTGTCTCGGCCGACCAGGGGACGATCCGGGCGATCTCGGTCTCGACCGTGGCGACGTGGCCGCGGAACACGTAGGGGCGCCGGTCGACGGGAACGTCGGCCGTCAGCCGGGGGGTGAGCCGTTTGCCGGCGAGCGTCTCGACGGTCAGGTCGACGCGCCAGCCTGCCTCGATCAGCCGACGATCGGCGAAATCGACCCTCGTTGCCACGCGCAGCGTGCCGGTGGTCGGCTGCGCCGGCGTCGGGGCGTGTTCGATCAACCCGGCGTCGACGACGAGATCGGCGATGGCCACCGTGGCACGCGCCTCGAGGAAGACCTCGCGGTGCAGGCCGGCCATCCACCACTGGTCCTGGTCCTCGACGTAGCTGAGCGCCGAGTAGCGCATCACCACGACGGCGAGCAGGTTCGCCCCCGGCCGCAGGTGGGGGCTCAGGTCGTACTCCGACGCCAGCCGGCTGTCCGTGCCGTACCCGACGAACTCGCCGTTGAGGTACACGGCGTGCACGCTCTCGGCGCCGCCGACGTGGATCACGACCCGCCGGCCGGCCCACGCCCTGGGGATCCGGAACCGCGTCCGGTAGATGCCGGTCCGGTTGAGATCGGGCACCTCGCCGGGGCGGAACCCCGGCCAGGGCATCTGGACGTTGGTGTAGTGCGGGAGGTCGCCGGTGTCCTGCAGCGTCCAGTTGGCGGGCACGTCGATCCGCCGCCAGCCGGCGTCGTCGGTGGCGATGCCCACGGCGCCCTCGGGGATCGCGTCGGGGTCGTCGAACAACGAGAAGCGCCAACGCCCGTCGAGCGACTCCCACCAGGGGCTCGCCGACCGATCGGCCGCACGGGCCGCCCCGACCGAGTCGTACGCGACCAGGGGGACCCGCATGGGCAGGCGGTTGATCGACACGACCTCGGGGTCGAGCCAGGGCCGTGACGAACCGATCTCAGGGAGCACCGGACGAGTTTGCCACCCGCGGCCGAACGGCCCGAGATCGGCTGCGGTGCCGACCTCGACTACTGCTGGGGCACGGTGCCGTAGACCCAGACCGGGGTGCGCAACGGGACCAGGTTCTCGGCCCAGATGAAGTCCATCGCCTGGACGCTGACCCGCACGCAGCCATGCGACGCCGGGGTGTTGGGGACGCTGCCCGAGCCGTGCACGGCGATGCCGCCGTTGAAGTACTTCGGACGGTAGATCTTGCCGAGATCGCCCTCCCACCATCCTTCGGGGCGTTCGCGGTTGACGTTGAACAACCCGTCGGGGGTGGTGGCCACCCCCTTGACGATCTCACCGGGGGTGTTGCGGTCCTCTTCCTCGTAGGGCTCGCCGTTGCCCGTGGAGGTGTTCAACACCCATTCGGTGTGCCCGTCGCGGATGATGAACAGCAACTGCAGCGCCTTGTTGATCTCGACCATGCTTCCCTCGTGGCTCACGCCACGGGCGCGGAACGGCGAGTACGTCAGGGCGTCGGCGGTGACCTGGTCGACCTTGCCCGTGGCCGGGAGGGCGTTGTACTTCTGGAAGGCCATCACGGCCTGCTTGGTGGTCAGGCCGTAGTCGCCGTCGACACCGCTGAGCCAGAAGCCGAGCTCGAGCAGCCGTTGCTGCACCACACGGGTGCCGTCACCGCTCTGGCTGCCGATGGCCAGCACCAACTGGGCGGGCGGTGGGGCCGGCACGAGGAGGAGCAGCGCCTCGGGCACGGTCGTCTCGGGCACGGTCGTCTCGGGAACGGTCGTCTCGGGCACCGTCTCGGGCACCGTCGTCTCGGGAACGGTCGTCTCCGGCACCGTCCCCGTCACGGTCGAGGCCGGCTGGGCGGCGACCGCCGTGGCCGCCTCGGTGGTCGGGGGAGCCTCGGTCTCGGCGGGGACGACCGTCGAGGCGGGCGGCGCCGTGACGGGCGGCGGGGCGGTGACCTGATCGAGCGGCAGCGCAGTGAGCGACGAACCCCGTCCGTCGGAGACCGCGGAACTCTTGGCGCACGCCGTCGACGCGACGACCAGGATGGTGAGCACGACGCAGTTCCGCAGTAGTGGGGTGGGGTGTCGTGGCATGCGCTCTCGCAGGGACGGAGTGGTCAAGACGGCCCCATCCTACCCGCTCGACCGTTCGGCGCGTCTGCATGCCCGGTGAGGCGTGCCGGCACACACCCGCCCCGGTCGACGGTAGCCGCCTCGGGCCCTTCCGGTCAGCCCGACTGGTACGCGGGCAGCTCGAACCAGACCGTCAACGTGTACTTCACGCCGCGGCGGAGCCGGCCGGTCTGGTGGGGGTGGGTGACCAGCGAGGGCCAGGCGAGCAACTCACCGACGGCAGTCGAGGAGTTGTCCACCCCCTGGCGGGGGAACTCCAGTGAGGCACCCTCGTAGTCGTCGTTGAGCTTGATCGATCCCGAGAGCTGGGCGACGTCGTGGTGGATGCGCAGCGATTCCTGCTCCCCCGGCGCATAGCGGATGACGAACGCGTCGCGCAGCCCGTAGTAGTCGATCAGCGGCCAGTGGCCGCGCAGCTGCGGCCAGGCCCGCTCGCCGAGATCGTTCTCCAGCGAGCGGAACAGGTTGGGGGCGATGTTGGCGAGTGAGATCTCGTGGCCGGGAACCGGATCCTCGGGCTGGGGTTCGAAGGCGCCGACGGCCTCGGCGGCACGAACCACCGCCCGGCAGAAACGGGGGGTCCAGAACGGCAGCGCGACGATCTCGGGCCCGATCTCGCGCACCCCGGTCGCCGGGTCGATGGCGTCGACGTAGCCGAGGATGCGCACCAGGTCGTCGGGAGCGTCGCCGGGGGACGGTCGGTCGTCGGTCATCACCGGGCATGTTGTCACAGCTCCCCGACGGTCAGCCTCCATGCCATTCGGGGAAGGGGCGATCGGGGCAGCGAGCGGGAGGCGTAGCGAGCGACCAGATCGCCCGCGACGACGTACTCGCCGGCGTCGGCCAGGCCCAGGCTGGCCGCCAACCGACCGAGCACCGCGGCGGGCCCGACGTGGCGGGCCGCCAGGTCGGCGAGGGTGACCGCTCCGTGGCGCTTGGCCAGCCGGGAACCGTCGGGCGCCAGCACGAGCGGCACGTGCAGGTAGCGCGGCACTGCCAGGCCGAGCAGACGGGCGAGATGGATCTGTCGTGGGGTGGAGGCGACCAGGTCGTCACCCCGTACGACCTGGGTGACCCCCTGGTCGTGATCGTCGACGACGACGGCCAGGTTGTACGCCGGTACCCCGTCGTTGCGGCGCAGCACGACGTCATCGACCGCCCCCTCGACCGGGCCGACGAGTTCGTCGACGAAGGCGATCCGGTCGACGGTTGCCTGGAGGCGCAGCGCCGGACGGCGCCCGGCATCCTCACGGCGACGCCGCTGTGCGGCGCTCAGCCCCCGGCACGTCCCGGGGTACCGCCCGTCGGGCACATCACCGTGGGGCGCCCGGACGGCCTCGCGGATCTCGCGGCGCGTGCAGTAGCAGGGATAGGTCAGGCCGGCGGAGGTCAGCCTGGCGATCGCCGCCTCGTAGAGGTCGAACCGTTCCGACTGGCGCACCGGTGTGGCGTCCCAGTCGAGGCCGAGGGCGGCGAGGTCGGCCAGCTGCGACCGCTCGTGGTCCCGGCTCGAGGTCACCCGATCGAGGTCCTCGATCCGGACCAGGAACCGCCCGCCTGCCGAGCGGGCGGCCAGCCAGGCCACGAGCGCAGTGCGCAGGTTGCCGAGGTGCAGCGGTCCGGTCGGGCTCGGGGCGAACCGGCCGACCACCGGGGTGTGGTCGGCCGAGGCGATGGGCATCGGGCCATGTTGGCCGATCGGCGAGAACATCGGGGACCGCCGCCGTGACCGTGCCGGCGCTGTGGCAGGCTCACCTGATGGCCGCATCGGACCCGACCCTGTGGAGCGCGACCGAGCAGGCGGCCGCCATCGCCCGCCGCGATCTGGGCGCCGTGGAGCTGCTCGACGCCCATCTGGCTCGCATCGATCGGGTGAACCCGCAGGTCAACGCCGTCTGCACGGTGGCGGCCGGCGCCGCCCGGGTCGAGGCCGACGCCGCCGACCGGGCGACCGCCCGGGGGGACTCGTGGGGGCCGCTCCACGGCCTGACGATCACGGTGAAGGACGCGCTCGAGACCGCGGGCCTGCGCTCGACCGGCGGCTCGATGGTGCTGCGCGACCACGTGCCGGCCATCGATGCGCCCGCCGTCGCCTCGGCCCGGGCCGCCGGGGTGATCGTGTTCGGCAAGACCAACCTTCCGGAATGGTCGGGCGATCTGCAGACCTACGGCGAGCTGTTCGGCACGACCAACAACCCGTGGGACCTGACGCGCACGCCCGGTGGTTCGTCGGGCGGGGCGGCCGCCGCCGTGGCCTGCGGGATGACCAGCTTCGAGATCGGCACGGACATCGGCGGCTCGGTCCGCGTCCCGGCCGCCTACTGCGGGGTGTTCGGGCACAAGCCCTCGCACGGTGTGGTCCCGACCCTCGGCTACCTCGACGCCGCCGGCGGGGGCACGACCGAGCTCGACATCAACGTCTTCGGCCCGATCGCCCGCAGTGCGGCCGACCTCGCCGTGCTGCTCGACGTGCTGGCCGGGCCCACGCCGCAGCGTTCGGCGGCCTGGCGACTGGAGCTTCCCCGCTCGACCGTCGCCTCGCTGCGCGATCTCCGGGTGGCCGCCTGGTTCGACGACCCGGCGATCGAGATCGACGACGAGATGGCCGCGATCCTCGGTGGTGTCGCCGACGCGTTGGAACGGGCGGGCGCCGTCGTCGACCGCGTCGCCCGGCCGGACATCGACGTCCGTCTGGCGTGGATCGAGGGCGCCCGGCTGATCAGCGCCGCCCTGGCCGTCGGCGAGGACGACGACGTGTCGCCGAGCGTGCGCACCCTGACCCACCACGAGTGGCACCTCGCCGACCGGCGGCGCGCCGCCCGGCGGGCCGCGTGGGCGTCGTTCTTCGGACGGTTCGATGTCGTGCTGTGCCCGGTCACCGCGCTCGCCCCGTTCGAGCACCTCCAGGACGGCACCTGGGACGACCGGGTGATCACGCTCAACGGCGCACCCCGCCCCTACGCCGAGCTCGAGGCGTGGCCGGCCCTGATCGGATCGGTCCACCTGCCATCGACGTCGGCCCCGGTCGGGCGGACGGCCGGTGGCCTGCCGATCGGCATGCAGGTCGTCGCCCCGTACCTGCACGACCACACGGCGATCGCCGTCGCCGGGATGATCACCAAGCTCGTCGGCGGCTACACGCCACCGCCGATCGTCTCGGGCGGCGGCCGGTAGCGCCTACGCTGCGGCGATGATCGTGCGCAGCATCGAGGACATCGCCGGCACCGAACGGGACGTGAGCGGGGCGACGTGGCGCAGCCGTCGCCTGTTGCGCAAGCAGGACGGGATGGAGCACTCGCTCCACTGGACCGAGGTCCGGGCCGGTTCCGAGACCGAGATGTGCTACGAGCACCACTTCGAGTCGAACCTGTGCGTGGCCGGCGAGGGCGAGGTCGTCGATGTCGCCACCGGCGCCGCCCATCCGCTCCGTCCGGGCACGATGTACGCACTCGACCGCCACGACCGACACATCCTGCGGGCGCACACCGACATGGCACTCGTCTGCGTGTTCTGGCCGGCACTCAGTGGTGCCGAGACGCACAACCCGTCCGGGGGCTACGACCCGCTGCCCGGCTGACCGAGGGCCTCGGCGACGAGACCCTGGAACCAGGCGACGCCTCGCTCGTGGCGGGGGGAGAGCGGCCCGGGCCGGTAGCCGCCCGAGGCGTAGTTGTGGTGGATGTCGGCGCACACGCCGACGTCCTGGAGGACCACCTCGACGTTGCGCTCGACGGTGTCGTCGCGCGCCGCCGCGCCCCTGGTCGCCGACGTCGGCGAAATGGAAGTCGTAGAGCTGTTCGGTGCGGTCGACGGCCAGCGGGTTGACCCGTGAGGTGTTCATCCCCCCGTCGAACAGCGACAGCGTCCAGTTCGGCCACATCCACAGCCACAGGCCGCGGTAGAACAACCCGGCACGCGGCGGTGCCGTCATCCGCACGTAGCCGTGGTGGGCGGTCGTCTCGAACCTGGCGAAGTCGATCGCCGCGTGGAACGACGGGTGGATGCCCGGGATGTGGTAGCCCTCGACGAAGTTGTCGGCGTACACCTTCCAGTTGGCGTCGAACTCGACGCGGGCCGTGCGCTGGGCGACGTAGGTCTCCAGCGGCTCGTCGCCCAGCTCGTCGGGCAGGCCGCCCAACTGATCGAGCAACGGCTCGACCGGGTCGAGGTTGACGAACAGCAGGCCGCGCCACTCGTCGAGGTCGACGGTCTCCAGCGGCCAGTCGTCCATCGAGAAGTCGGCGTCGGGATCGTCGCGATCGGCGAAGTGGGGGGTGGCGATCAGCCGGCCTTCGTCGTCGAACACCCAGTGGTGGTACGGGCAGCGGATCGTCGCACAGCTCCCGGCCGGTTCGGCGAGCAGCGTCGAGCCCCGGTGACGGCAGACGTTGCGCAAGGCTCGCAGGCGCCCGTCGCGGCCGCGGATCACGATCACGCCGGCGCCGGCGATCCGCAGGGTCAGGTAGTCGCCCGGGGCGGCGACCCGCCCGGCCGGTCCGGCCAGCTGCCAGGTGCGCCCGAAGATCGCCGACCGTTCACGCCGGAACACGTCGGGGTCGACGTACCAGGCCGGGTCGAGGTTGCGCACGACGTGATCATACGAAGCCGACCGGATCCCCCGGAACGGCGGGCGGCTCCACCGACAGGCCGCCGGCCGTCGTCAACCCATCCCCCATGCCTCGGCGAGCAGCTCGTAGGAACGGAGACGGTCGGCGTGTCCGTGGATGTTGGAGGTGACGAACATCTCGTCCACTCCCGTGCGCTCGGCCAACTCCTCGAGCTGGTCACGCACGGTCTCCGGGTCGCCGACGACCAGAGGCGCTTCCCATGCCCGCAGCAACTCGCGTTCCATGGGTGTGAACGCGTAGTCGGCCGCCTCCTCGGGGGTGGGGAGCTGCATCGGGCGTCCCGTGCGCAGGCGCACGAACGACAAGGCGCTCGACCCGGCCAGCCAGCGGGCCCGCTCGGCCGTCTCGGCGCAGATCACCGGCACCCCGAGCGCCGAGTACGGCTCGGCCAGCTCGTCCGACGGCCGCCACGAGCCGTGGTAGGCGGCCAGGGCGGCCATCGTCCCGGCCGAGGAGAAGTGATGGGCGAACGAGTAGGGCATCCCGAGCAGACCGGCCACCTGGGCCCCGTAGGTCGACGACCCGAGCATCCACAGCGCCGGCCGATGGCCCTTGCCCGGCACGGCCGTGATCCGTGGGTGGCTGCCGTCGAAGTAGGCGAGCAGTTCGCCGAGCATCGCGGGGAACTCGTCGACGTCGCTCGGTGGCATCCGGCGCAGGGCCTGAGCGGTGACGCCGTCGGTACCGGGGGCCCGGCCGAGGCCGAGGTCGATGCGGCCGGGATGCATCGCCTCCAGCATCCCGAACTGCTCGGCGACGACGAGCGGCGAGTGGTTGGGCAGCATCACCCCGCCCGCCCCGAGCCGGATGGTGGTGGTGTGGGCGGCGAGGTGGGCGATCAGGACCGGTGGTGACGAGGAGGCGATGCCCGCCATGTTGTGGTGCTCGGCCACCCAGACCCGGTGGAAGCCGAGCCGCTCGGCCAGACGGGCCAGCTCGACCGAGTTGGCCAACGCCCGGCCCGCCGTCGATCCCTGGGCGATCGGCGCCAGATCGAGCACGGAGAGCGCCGGATGGGCCATCCGGTCGACGCTACCGGGCCCCGGAGGACAGCCGACCCGGCGGCGGGTGTGGTAACGCCAGGTGAACTTCGGGTGTGAACCCGGCTGGCGCGGTCCGCTCGCCACGTTCCAGGGGTACGGTCATCACATGACGACCGCCGCCGCCCACCGCAACGCCGAGGAGCTCGCCGCCCCGCTGGGTACTCCGATGCGGCCGTCGTGGCGGGGCCGGACGCACCTGATCGCCTTCCTCGTCGCCGTCCCGGTCCTCGCCGTGCTGACCGTGCTGGCCCGCGGCGCCGGGGCGACCGCCGGGGTGGTGATCTACGCCGTCGGCCTGTGCGCGATGTTCGGCGTGTCGGCCACCTATCACCGCCTGGTCCACACGGTGCGCGCCCGGGCCGCGTGGCAGCGGGCCGATCACGCCACGATCTACGCGGCGATCGCCGGCACCTCGACACCGGTGTGCCTCCTGGTCATGCCCCGAAACATCGGGATCCCGCTGCTCGTCGTGCTGTGGGTCGGGGCGATCTCGGGCGCCGTGATGAAGGCCGTCGCCTGGCGCCACGCCAACGTCGTGGGCGGGGTGCTGTACATCGTGCTCGGCTGGGCCGGGCTCGCCGCACTGCCGTCGATGTGGCGTCACGCCGGGGTGTGGCCGGCGCTCTGCCTGATCGGCGGGGGCGTGCTCTACACCGTCGGGGCGGTCGGATTCGCCCTCGGCCGCCCCCGGCTCAAGCCGGCCGTGTTCGGCTATCACGAGGTCTGGCACCTGTTCACGATCGCCGCCGCCACCGCCCAGATGGCCGCGATCTGGGCCGTCGTCACCCGCTGACGGTTCGCCGCCGGGCGCTCGGCGGCGCGGGGCCGGTTACCGTCGGGAGCATGACCAGAGACCTGAAGTTCGGGTGGCTGTCCCCGGTGATCGGCAACCGGTGGAGCGACCACCAGCCGATCGTCGTCTACCAGGACGAGCACATCCTGCCCACCGCCTTGGCGCACTTCGATTCGCTGTGGATCGCCGACCACTTCTACGGCTTCGACGCCAAGACCGATCCGTTCATGGAGGCGTGGACCACCCTCACCTGGCTCGCCGCCCGCCACGAGCGCGTGCTGCTCTGCCACCACGTGCTCGGCCACGGCTACCGGCCGCCGGCGCTCACCGCCAAGATGGCCGCCACGCTGCAGGTGCTCTCGCGCGGTCGGTTCATCCTCGGCATCGGCGCCGGCTGGCGGGAGCAGGAGTACGCCGCCTACGGCTACGACTTCCCCTCGGCGAAGGTCCGCTTCGCGCAGCTCGAGGAGGTGATCACGATCTGCCGCAAGATGTGGACCGAGGACGAACCGACCTTCGCCGGTACCTACTTCTCGATCGACGGCGCCTCGGCCCCGCCGCGACCGGACCCCGTGCCGCCGATCTGCATCGGCGCCTCGGGGGAGCGGATCGCCCTGCCGTTCGTCGGCCGTCACGCCGACATGTGGAACGGCAGCCCGCGTGGCACCGAGGCCGACTGGCTGCGCCGACGCGACATCGTGCGCTCCTCGGCCGACAAGGCCGGGCGCGACCCCGACTCGATCGAGGTGTCGACGACGCTGGAACGCCCGCTGCCGGAGAGCGACGACGACTCGGCCAAGCTCGTCGCCGAGCTGCGTCGCTGGACCGATCTCGGTGTGCAGCACGTCGTGATGGACTTCGGGCACCCCCGTTCGACCGAACCCGTGCTGCGCTTCGTCGAGCAGGTCATCGCCCCGCTGCGCGCCTGAGCCGGCCCGGGGGGCGGGTGTTCCGTGCGCCGGGCACCGCAGGTAGGTTTGGCCGATCATGGCTGAGCGGCGCAAGAGCACCACGACCTCGAACTTCGGGGTGGGTGCCCGCGAGAGCCACGATTCGCGCCCGTTCTACGAGCGCTTCCGGGCCCCCGAGCTGTCGAAGGACGACCACGTGCCCCCACCGGCGGCGATCGCCGAGCCGTTCGTCTGCGGCGACGCGCGCCACATGGACGCCATCGCCGACGGCTCGGTGGCGCTGGTGGTCACCTCCCCGCCGTACTTCGCCGGCAAGCAATACGAGGAGGAGCTCGAACGCGACGGGGTGCCCTCGTCGTACCTCGAGTACCTCGGGATGCTCACCGAGGTGTTCGCCGAGTGCGCCCGCAAGCTCGAGCCGGGCGGGCGGATGGCGGTCAACGTCGCCAACCTCGGCCGCAAGCCGTACCGCAGCCTGTCGGCCGACGTGATCCAGATCCTCGAACGGGATCTCGGGCTGCTGCTGCGCGGCGAGCTGATCTGGCAGAAGGGCGAGGGGGCCACCGGGTCGTGCGCCTGGGGGTCGTTCCGCAGCGCGGCGAACCCGGTGCTGCGCGACATCACCGAGCGGGTGATCGTCGCCTCGAAGGGCCGATTCGATCGGGCCCGCACGCCCCGACAACGTGCCGCCGAGGGCCTGCCGCACGAGAACACCCTGCTCACCGAGGATTTCATGTCGCTGACCCTCGATCTCTGGTCGATGCCGACCGAGAGCGCCCGACGCGTCGGGCACCCGGCGCCGTTCCCCGTGGAGCTGCCCGAGCAGCTCGTCCGGTTGTACACCTACAAGGACGACCTCGTCCTCGACCCGTTCATGGGCAGCGGCTCCACGCTGATCGCCGCCGCTGGCCTCGGCCGCCGCTACGCCGGCTACGACCTCGACCCGGGATACGTCGAGATCGCCCGGCGCCGGTTCGCCGTCGAGACGGCGGGGATCGAGCCGCCGCCCGCCACCCCGTCGGGCGGTGCGCGCCCGGCAGCGCCGCCCCCGGACGCCGACGGCATCGGGGGCGTCGGGGGCGTCGACCGGGCCATCGGGACCGGGGCCGCCGCCGGGAGGATCGCCGAGCTGGTCCTGCTCGAGGCCGGGTTCGTCGTCACCGGCCGCGACCAACGCATCCGGCGGACCGGCGTCGTGATGCCGTTCGTCGCCACGGCCGCCGACGGCACGACGTGGATGTTCGACGTCGCCGGGGCGAACACCACCCATCGCGGCGGACTGCTCAGGATGGACACCGTGTGGCGAACGCTCGGTCGGGCCAGCGCGGTGCGCGGCCAACGCCCAGGACGCGACCGTCGTGCTGCTCACCGTCGCCCTGCCCCGTCGCCCGGGCGACGGCGACCTCGCCCTGCGCGCCGCCGGGCCGGATGCCTTCTTCGACGCGATCGAGATGGGCAACGCCACCGATCGCGCCCGGCTGGCCGCCTACGCCGGCGGCGGTCGGGGAGCCGCCCAACCCGGATTCTGGGCCGGCGGCGGTCGGGGAGCGGCCCAACCCGGGTTGTGGGCCGTCTGACCGCGTACGTTGTCGGCGTGCGTGACGAACCGCAGACCGCGCCGACGGTTCCCCCCGAGCTGCTCGGCGTGTGGCAACGCAACTGGATCGAGTTCGCCGACGGGACCCGTGACGACACCGGCCTGGTGATCTGGCTGCAGCTCGGGTCGTCGATGGCCGACATCCGCATCCCGGCCGACCGGCCCGATCTGCGCCACCGTGGCGGGCTGGCCGAATGCTCCCCCGCCGAGTTGGACGCCCTCGCCGCCAGCGAGTCGAGCAGCGGGTACACCACGTGCACCGCGCCGGCGACCGGCGACGACGGGGTGCGGCGGGCGACGGCCGAGTGGTTCACCCGCGGCCACGGCGTGGCCTTCCAGCCGGTCTCCGCCTTCCCCGAACCCGGCCTGCTCGAATGGCGGGGCGACCCGGCGCTGATGATCGAGCGGGCGCCGAGCGGGGCGTACGTCGAGGAGTGGCGGCAACTCCCCGGCACGTCCGACGACCAGACCCACCAGCGGATCGCCCCCGACACCGAGTGGTACGCCGCCGGGGATGCCGCCGTGCTGGTCCGCGACCGCCCGGTGCCGATCCCCCGGGTGGCCCGTCTGCCCGAGCTGATCGGCGAAGCCGGCGGCGATCGCGCCGCCGTCGAGGCGCTGCTCGACTGCGAGTTCTCCTTCGCCCGGCGGCGCGCCGGTCGTTGGGTCATCGAGGCGTCCACGCTGCCGTGGCGGGAAGGTGAGGTGATCGATGTCGGTCTTCGCTGAGCTGGCCGAACATGCCGGGCTCCCCTTCGAGGCCGGACGGATGCTCCCGCTGGCCGCCTACCGCTCGGCCGAGGTGCTCGCCGCCGAGCGCGCCGACATCTTCGCCGGGGAGTGGACGTGCGTCGGGCGCACCGCCGACCTGGCGAACCGGGGCGACTACCTGACCGCCGAGATCCCCGGCGGCGCCGACGACGGCGAGCACCGCTCGGTGATCGTCGTGCGCGGCGACGACGGCGAGCTCGTCGCCTTCGACAACGTCTGCGTCCACCGCGGCGCGCAGCTCCTCGACGGCTGCGGCAACGAAGCCCGGATCACCTGCCCTTACCACGCCTGGGTGTATCGACTCGACGGCCGGCTCGTCGGCGGGCCGTACATGAACCACACCGTCGATCCCGACGGCCGGCCGTTCGACCCGGCGGCCCACCGGCTCGTCGCCCTGCGCCTCGAGGTGTGGGAGGGGTTCGTCTACGTCAACGCCGACCCGGCGGCCGAACCCCTCGCCCCGCGGCTGGCCGGCCTGACCGGGATCGTCGCCCCGTTCCGGATGGCCGGCTACGTGCCCGTGCACCGCCAGCTCGAGGTGTGGGCGACCAACTGGAAGCTGCTCGTCGAGAACTTCATGGACGCCTACCACGTGTTCAAGGTGCACCGGGCCAGCTTCGGCGCCGGTGGCGACAACACCCTCGACACCGAGATGTTCCCGGGCAGCGACGCCTGGGCCAACCACCTGGTCGTGCACGACGGCGGACCAGACATCGCCCATCCCGACAACGCGGTGCTCGAGGGGCCGTGGCGGCGCACGGTCGTGCTCGCCGCCGTGTTCCCGACCCACGTGATGCAGCTGCAGCCCAACTGGCTGTGGTACCTGCAGATCAGCCCGCTCGGCACCGATCACGTACGCATCCGCTGGGACGTCTCGGTCGCCCCCGAGATGCTCGCCGCGCAGGGCGATCCCGACGCCTACGTCGCCGGGGTGCTGGACCTGTTGAACCTGGTCAACGCCGAGGATCAGCCGGTGGTCGAGGGGATCCGCCGGGCCGCCGAACGCCCGCAGTTCCCTCGTGGGCCGCTGTCGTACCTGGAACGCAACGTCTACGACTTCGACCGCTACGTGGCCCGCCGGCTGGCCCACCGGGCAGGCTGAGCCGATGCGACTGCACGTCCGCGAGGCCGGCGAGGGCCCGGTCGTCGTGCTCCTCCACGGGATGGGTTCGTCGTCGGCCACGTGGGCACGGTGCATCGGGCTGCTCGCCCCCGCCCATCACGTGCTCGCCCTCGACCTGCTCGGCCACGGCGCCTCGCCGGTGCCCGACGACCCCGCCGCGTACACCCGCGACCTCGCCCTCGCCGACATCGACGAACTGCTCGCCACGCTGCCTCCCGCCGTGCTCGTCGGCCACTCGCTCGGCGGCTACCTCGCCCTCGCCCACGCCGCCACCCGACCGGGCGTGGCCCGCGGGATCGTGGTGCTCAACACCGGTCCGGGCTTCCGCGACCCCGACAGGCGCGAGCAGTGGAACGAGCGGTCGCGCCGCAACGCCCACCGGTTCGGCGTTCCCGTGCAGGCCGCCGAGCTCAACCTGCAACACGACTCGGTGGTGATGGACCGCCTCGCCGGGATCACCACGCCGACGCTCGTCCTCGCCGGCACCGCCGACCGACCGGAGTACACGGCGTCGGGGCAGTACCTCGAACGCAAGATGCCCGATGCCCGCCTGATCACCATCGAGGGCGGCGGCCACGCGATGCACGAGGACTCCCACGCCGAGGAGATCGCCCGGATCATCGCCGACTTCGTCGCCCGTCTCCCCTGAGACCATCAACGGTGGGCGCTCGACGCGCCCGCATGGTCCACCATTCGGGGGAGCCGCAACCGCCAGAATGGGAGACCCATGGCGGCCGTCGACACCACCTACACCGCATCCGACATCGAGGCGCTCACCGGCGCCGAGCAGGCCCGCAAGCGGCCCGGCATGTACTTCGGGGGCATCGACATCCGGGCGATGCACCACGAGATCTGGGAGATCGTCGACAACTCGGTCGACGAGGCGATGGCCGGCTTCGGCGACCGGATCGTCACCACGCTCCACCACGACGGCTCGGTGACCGTGCAGGACTTCGGCCGGGGCATCCCCGTGGGCCCGATGGAGAAGGGACCGCACGTCGGCCGCTCGGCGCTCGAGGTCGTGATGACCGAGCTCAACGCCGGCGCCAAGTTCGGGGGCAACGGCTACAAGGTGGCGGGCGGGTTGCACGGCGTGGGCATGTCGGTGACGATCGCCCTGTCCGACCGGGCGACGGCCGAGGTCTGCCAGGACGGCAACCGCTACACCCAGTCCTACGAGTGCCGCGTCGAGCGCGACGGCAGCGAGCACCCCTCCACCCCCACCGGGCCCGTCCGCCTCGAGGGTCGGGCGCCCCGCGGTCGGGACGGCAAGCCGCTGCGCGGCACCACGATCCGGTTCTGGCCGACGGTCCGGCTGTTCCACGACTCCCACGGCGTCGCCCTGACCCGGGCGCCGTGGGATCGCGACCTGATCGCCGAGCGGTTCCGCCAGAAGTCGTACATCAACCCCGGCCTGGCCTTCGTGCTCGTCGACGAGCGCGGCCCCGAGACGGTCACCGAGGAGTGGTGCTCGCGCAACGGGGTGGCCGATCTGGTCACCGACGTCTGCGGCGACGCCGAGATGATGTCGCCCGTGATCGCCGGCGGCGGCGAGGTCGCCCCGACCACCGTGTCGTTCGCCCTGGCATGGACCGACAACGACCGCGACGTGGTCGTCGGGTACGCCAACGGCATCGCCACCACCGAGGGCGGCACCCACGTCCAGGGCTTCCGCGCCGCGCTGACCGAGGGGTTGCAGAAGTACATCGTCGACCGCGGGCTGCTCAAGGAGAAGGAGTCGGTGCCGTCGACGCGCGACATCTTCTCCGGCGTGGTCGCCGCCGTGTCGATCATGCATCCCCAGCCGGCCTTCGGCGGCAACCAGAAGGGCAAGCTGCTCACCGTCGAGGTGCAGCCGCGGGTCCGCCAGGTCGTGCTGCCCTCGATCGAACGGTGGCTCGACGCGCATCCCGTCGAGGCCCGGCGGGTGTGCGACCTGGTGATCGGGTTGATGCGCCTGCGGCTCAAGTCCGACAAGGAGGCCGAGGCGCTCAAGACGGTCACGGCGCGCGGTTCAAGGGCTCGGGGCGGCCTGCCGGCCAAGCTGCGCGACCGCAGCGGCCAGGCCTCCGCCGCCCAGTCCGAGGTGTGGATCGTCGAGGGCGACTCGGCCGGGGGCACGGCGGTCGACGCCCGCGACCCCCGCTCCCAGGCCGTGCTCGCCATCAAGGGCAAGCCGCGCAACACCTACAAGGGCGACCAGCGCAAGTCGCTGGAGGAACTGGCCAGGGACGGTTCGCTCGCCGACATCATCCTCTCCCTCGGGGCAGGCTTCGGCCAGACCTTCGACCTCGATCGCATGCGCTACGACCGCGTCGTCATCTGCGCCGACGCCGACGTCGACGGCTCGCACATCCGTGCCCTGCTGACCGGGTTCTTCTACCGGTGGATGCCCGGGCTGATCGAGTCCGGACGGCTGTTCCACGCCATGCCGCCGCTGTTCTCGACGATCGTGCGCGGCGAGAAGATCTACCTGCTCGACGAGGCGGCCCGAGCCCGGTTCCTGGCCGAGCACCCGAAGCACTCCGCCCCCTTCGGCCGGCTGAAGGGCCTCGGCGAGATGGACGCCGGAGAGCTGCGCGCCACGATGAGCCCGGCGACGCGCGTGCTGCGCCGCCTCGGGGTCAGCGACCCCGCCGCCTTCGATCAGCAGGTCAACCGGCTGCTCGGCCCGAAGATCCCGCCCCGGCGGGACTGGATCCTCACCCGCTCGGGCGATTCGCTCGAACTCGAGGTCGGCGACATCTGATGGCCCGCCGCAAACCGCCGGACACGTCGCAGCTGAGCCTCGACGTCCCCGACGACGACGCCATCGAGCAGATCGACGTGCTCGACACCCTCGAGGCGGACTTCTTCGACTACGCCATGGCCGTGCAGCGCAGCCGGGCGCTGCCCGATGTGCGCGACGGGATGAAGCCGGTGCACCGCCGGATCATCTGGGACATGGAGGACCTCGGGTTCTCCTCGACCCGCCCGCACGTCAAGTCGGCGCGCACCACCGGCGACACCATGGCCCGCTTCCACCCGCACGGCAACGCCTCGATCTACGACGCGCTGGCCCGCATGGCCCAGCCGTTCTCGATGCGCTGCCCGTTGATCGACTTCCACGGGAACTACGGCTCACCCGACTTCGGGCCGGCCGCCGAGCGGTACACCGAGGCCCGGCTGCACCGCAACGCCGAGGCGCTGCTCGTCGACGTCAACGCCGGCGCCGTGCCGTTCGTCGACAACTACGACGGCGAGTTCACCCTGCCGGCGGTGCTCCCGGCAGGGTTCCCCAACCTGGTGGTCAACGGCTCGCAGGGCATCGCCGTCGGGCTGACCTCGGCGCTGCCCACGCACAACCCGCTCGAGGTGGTCGCCGCCACGCAGCACCTGATCGCCAACCCGCGGGCCACGGTCGACGAGCTGCTCGAGCTGCTCCCCGGCCCCGACTACCCGCAGCCCGCCGTCGTCGTCAACGGCTCGGAGCTGCCCGAGATGTACCGCACGGGCATCGGCCGGGTCTCCGTGCGAGGGTGCTGGCACGTCGAGGAGGGTGCCCGGGGGGCGCGGTCGATCGTCGTCACCTCGTTGCCGTACACATCGGGCCGAACCGGGTCGGCCGACACGTTCATGGAGAAGCTGGCCGACGGTGTCGACGGGGGCACGATCCCCGGGGTCGGCGGGTTCAACAACGAGTCGGCCGACGGCCGGACCCGGATCGTGATCCGGGTGGCCTCGGGGATCGCCCCCGACGTGGTCATGCCGGCCATCCTGGCGAACACCAACCTGCTCGTCTCGAACCCGGTGCAGATGCACTTCCTCGACCCGCTGGGCCGCCCGAAGCTGTTCAACCTGGTCACGATGCTCGACGCCTGGATCACCCACCGCGTAGGGGTGATCCGCGACCGGTCGTTGCGCCGGATCGCCCTGATCGACATGCGGGTCCGCAAGCTCGACGGCTACCTGCTCGCCCTGCTCGACATCGACGAGACGATCCGCATCGTGCGCACTTCGAAGTCCCGCGCCGTCGCCCGTCCGGCGCTGATGTCCCGGTTCGGGCTCGACGAGGACCAGGCCAACGCCGTGCTCGACCTGATGCTCGGGCAGCTGACCGAGGACGCCCGCATCGAGTTCGCCCGGGAGGCCGCCGACCTGCGGGCCGAGCGCGACCGGCTGGAGGCGTTGATCGGCTCGCCGATCGAGCTGCGCCGCCGGGTCGGCGTCGAGCTCGCCGAGGTCGCCGAGCTGTTCGAGGGCGACGTGCGGCGCACGACGATCACGAACGAGACACTGGTGCCGGCCTCGAAGGCGGCGTTCGTGCTCGACGAGCCGGCGACGGTGACGCTGTTCGGCGACGGCACCGTGGTGTCGGCCCGCGATGGCGGCCGGGGTCGGGCGCCGAAGACGACGGCTCCGCCGATCCGCATGTTCGAGACGTCGACAGGGTCGAGCCTGGTCGCCGTGACCGCCGGCGGCAAGCTGTTCCGGGCGACGGTCGGCTCGCTCCCGGCCGACAAGCCGACGGCTGCGGTGAACGTCTTCCCCGGGCTGGAGAAGGACGATGCGATCCTCGGCTGGTGGACCGAGGCACAGCTGCCCGAGGCGCTGATGCTGGTGACGTCGGACGGTTCGGTGAAGCGCATCGAGGACCTCACCGGCGGCGACCGCAGGGGCGGGATGGCGATCATCAAGCTCGAGTCCGGCGAGCGGCTGGTGGCCGCCTTCGGCTTCCCGTTCGACGACGGCACCCCGCTGCTCGTCGTGACGGCCGGGGGCCAGGCCATCCGCTTCGTCCCGGCCGATGTGCGCCCGATGGGCCGCACCGCCGGCGGGGTGCGGGGCATCAAGCTGGCCGCTGGCGACCGGGCCGTCGGGGCGATGGTCGCACCCGATGCGGCGGTGGTGCTCGTCGCCCACGCCTCGGGCGCGGTGAAGCGGGTGACCTGCGCCGAGTTCCCCGTGCAGGGTCGCGCCGGCAAGGGCGTGCGCGCCTCGGTCGTCGGCGGACGCCACGGCCACGTGTCGCTCGTCGTGGCGTGGACGACCGGGCTGCTGCTCCAGACGGCCGACGAATGGCTCGCCGCCGACGTGCGGATGGCCCCGCTGGCCGGCCGCGAGGCACCGCCGTCGAAGTCGAAGCTGCTCCCGGCCCCGATCACCGGGGTCAGCCCGCCGGGCTGACGATCCCTGCAGTGGCGGACGCGGCGGTCCGGGATGCCGAGCGTCGCCGGGTCAGTGGCCGGGTCAGTGGCTGAAGTTGACGTGGGGGAGGATCTTCTGCAGCCAGCGGGGGGCGTACCAGTTCTTGTCGCCGAGCAGGGCCATCGTCGCCGGGACGAGCATCACCCGCACGATGGTGGCGTCGAGCAGGACGGCCATCGCCAGGGTCAGGCCGAGCTCGGTCGGCGGGATCGGGCCGGTGACGCCGAAGGCGATGAACACGATGATCATGATCGCCGCGGCGTTGGTGATCGGCCGGCCGGTGCGGGCGATGCCTTCGCCGATGGCGCGGCGGGTGTCGCCGGTCGCCTGGAAGCGTTCCTTGATCGCCGCCAGCAGGAACAGCTGGTAGTCCATCGACAGCCCGAACAGCAGGGCGAAGAAGAACAGCGGCGCCCAGGCGTCGACGAAACCCTGGTGTTCGATGCCGATCAGACCGGCGCCATGACCGTTCTGGAACACGAGGGTGGCGAAGCCGAACGCGGCGCCGACCGTGACGAGGTTCATCAGGATCGAGAACGTGGCGATGACGACGCTGCGGAACACGACCAGCAGCAGCAGGAAGGCGACGACGAGGATCACGGCGATGGCGTAGGGGGCGCGTCCGGTGAGCACGTCGGTGAGGTCGTGGTTCTGCGCCGCCGGTCCGCCGACGAGGGCGTCGGGGACGGCGGCGTCGAGTCGGGCCCGGAGGTCGTCGACCATCGTCGCGGTGGCCGAGTCGTCGATCGGCGTACCGGGGATGACCCGCACCACCACCCGACCGGTCCCGGCAGGCGGGGTGACGATGCGGGCGTCGACGACGTTGCTGGTCGCCGTGGCCTCGTCGATGACCTGCTGGGCGTCGGCGGCGTCGACGGTGACGAACGCCGGGGCGGCGGCGCCCGGACCGAAGGCGCCGACGAGCAGCTCGTACCCGTCGCGGCTGGTGCGGCCCTCGTCGACGACCCGGGCCCCGGGCATGCCGAGCTTCATCCCGAACGACGGGACGATCAGGGCGCCGAGGAGGACGAGGCCGATGGCGAGCACGAGGCCCGGGCGGCGCAGGGCGACACCGGTCCACCTCGCCCACCGACCCTCGGCGACGATGTCGGGATCCTTCCTACCCCGCGAGACGAGCACCTTGTCGCCCATGGCGACCAGCACGGCGGGCAGCAGGGTGAGGGCGGCCAGGGCGACGGCGATGACCGACAGGATCATGCCGAGCGCCATCGTCTGGAAGACCATCACCGGCACGAGGAACACCGCCGACAGCGACAGCACGACGGTGAGCGCCGAGAGGAACACGGCCTTGCCGGACGTCGACATCGTGTTCTCGATCGCGGCGATCGCCGTCTTGCCCTCGACGCGCTCCTCCCGGTAGCGACTGACGATGAACAGGCTGTAGTCGATGCCGACGGCGAGGCCGATCATCATCGAGAAGTTCATCGACCACACCGAGATCGGCGACACCCAGCTGAGCATGTGCAGCGTGGCGAAGCCGGTGGCGATGCCGGCGATGGCCAGCAGCAGCGGGATGCCCGCGGCGATCATCGCCCCGAAGGCGATGAACAGCATGATCAGCGTCGGGAGCCCGCTGACCAGCTCGGCCTTGTGCAGCGCCTCCTCGTTCATCGTGTTGAAGTCGCTCCACACCGGCCACTCGCCGGTGACCTCGGCCCGGGCGCCCGTGGGGATGGCCAGCCCGCCGACGTACTCGCCGAGTTCGCCGGCGGCCTCCGGACGATCGGCTTCCTCGCCGACCGTCTGCTCGACCGGCACCAGCGCGGTCATCCCGTCGGGCGAGATCATCCCCGCCTCGGGTGGCATCGACAGTGGATCGGCGACCGAGACGACCTGCGGACCGCGAACGAGGTCGGCGACGAGCGTCTGCAAGCCGGCCGGGTCGGTGACGATCGGGGTGTCCTGGTGGTAGACGACGACCGGGTTCTCGGCGCCGAGGGCCGGGAAGTCGCGGCGCAGCTCGGCGCGCACCTTCTCGGCCGTCGAGCCCTTGGCATCCCATCCGGCGCCCGACAGCGCCCCGGTCAGGGTGAGCGCCAACGGGGCGGCGCCGATGGTGGCGACCAGCCAGACGACGATGACGATCCGCCGGTGCCGCGCCATCGACGCGGCCAGACGCGAGAACAGGGCGCGCTCGTCGGGCGCGTGCGACGGTTCGTGGTCGACGGGCGGTGTCACGTCGGTGGCTCTGCTCACGATGGCTCCTCGTTCTCCGGTGGTTCGGGTTCCGAGAATATACCCCCAGGGGTATCAGGGATCCAACGTCACCGTACCGCTCAGTCCGCTCAGGCCGGCAGGGCCCGGGGATCGAGGCCGCTGCGTTCGAGACACCACGCCCACAGCTGTGCCCGCCGCTCAGGGGTATCGCTGCGCCGGGTGCTCGGCAGCTTGTGGATCGCCCGCGGCCTGCGGTCGAGCCAGAACCTGCCCGTCGTGGCCAGCGGCGCCCCGTCGTCGGCGGCCAGCCAGACCAGCGTGTCGGCGCCCTGCTCCGGCGTGCGCAGCAGCGGGCCGACGACCCGCCGGAACGTCGGCAGGGCGGCCTCCACGCCGGGTGTGTCGGCCCAGCCCGGGTGCACGGCGTGGAACACCACCCCGCTGCCGGCGAAGCGCTCGGCCCACATCTCGTTGAGGGTGACCTGGGCCCGCTTGGCCCGGGCGTACTGCTCGGTGCCCTTGTAGTCGTCGGCCATCTCCAGCCGTTCGACGGTGAGCCCGGTGGCGTACATGCCCCCCGACGACATCGTCAGCACGCGCGCCGGCGCCGAGTTGCGCAGCCGCTCGAGCAGCAACCCGGTGAGCAGGAACGGACCGACGACCTGGCTGGCCACCGTCGCCTCCGTCCCGTCGGGGGCCGTCGTGCGCCGGGCGCTGAGCGCGCCGGCGTTGTGGATCAGGACGTGCAAGGCGTCGTGGCCGGAGAGGATCTCGGCGGCCGCGGCCCGCACGGCGCTCAGGTCGCCCATGTCGGCGATGACGGTGGACAGCCGGTCGGAGCCCGTCCGCTCGGCGAGGAGCGCCCGCACCCGCTCGGTCTTGCCCGGGTCGCGACCGAGCAGGATGACGGTGGCGCCACACCTGGCGAGCGTCTCGGCGGCAGCCAGGCCCAGGCCCGAGGTCGCCCCGGTGACCGCGGCCACCCGGCCGGTGAGATCGTAACCGGACAGCGGTGTCCAGTGCGCCAGACGGGATCGCACGGCGTAACCGACCCTGCGTGAAGCTGGTGACGACCGGCGCCTCGATCAGCGCGTCGATCACCTCGGACACGCCCTTCACGGCTCCTGCCGGCCGTCGAGCACCCGTCGCAGCCCGACCGCGGCCCGGTCACCGATCCGCCGGAACACCAGCCGCAGGGCGGGGTCGGCCAGCCTGAGCGGTCCGTTGAGCCGGAGCTCGGCGTCGTAGGTGGCGACCGTGCCCGCCTCGTCGGTGGCGACGGTGATGCGGTCCTCGGAGGTGAACAGCCTGCTCCTGGCCACGACGAGCAGCTCCCTGGGCGGGGCATACTCCACGGTGCGGTACCGGAGCGTGATGTCGCGACCGGGCCCGGCGACGGTCACGTCGAAGACGGCGGCGGGCCCGGCGCCGTCGCCGTCGACCTGGGTCACCCGCCGCACGCCCGGATCCCATTCCGCGAAGTTGCGCAGGTCGGCCAGGTAGGCGAACGCCTCGGCAGCCGGGCGCTGCGTGCGCACCTTGGTGATGTAGCGGGCCATCGACGATTCCTTCGCAGGTTGGGTCGGACGGTGGGAGGGTACAGGACGCCGGCCGAGGCGCTGTCGTGGGTCCGGACGCGTCGCACGTGGCATGCCCCTCGCCAGGGAGTGACCGAGGCGGGACCGGTTTCGGCCGGGGTCCCTGCGTCACAGCTCTCCGCTGTCGAGCCGCCCCAGGATCTCGTCGGCCCGGCTGCGCACGGCGGGCAGGTCGGTCAACCTGCGCATGGCCGCCAACGGGCGGGCCATGCGGTGATTCACGGCAAGAGCGCCGGCGTTGCGGGCCAGGAAGTCCCAGTAGAGCGTCGTGTACGGGCAGGCGTCGGGGCCGACGCGCAGCTTCGGGTCGAAGCGGCACGATCGACACGAGTCGCTCATCTTGTTGATGTACGCCCCGCCGGAGGCATACGGCTTGGTGGCCATCATGCCGCCATCGGCGAACAAGGCCATCCCGATCACGTTCGGCAGCATGACCCACTCGGCGCCATCGACGAAGCTCGCCCGCATCCACTCCGTCATCGCTCCAGGGTCGACACCGGCCGTGAGCGCCAGGTTGCCGAGCACCATCAGCCGCTCGATGTGATGCGAGTACCCATGATCCTGGACATGGCCGATCACGCCGGCGACGCAGGCCATCTCGGTGTGGGCCCGGCCGGTGAACGCCGGAGGGACCGGGCGCGTCGCGCCGAGCGCGTTGCTCGAGCGGTAGCCGGGCATCCACAGCCAGTAGACACCCCACACGTACTCGCGCCAGCCGATCACCTGCCGGATGAAGCCCTCGACCGAGTTCAGTGGGGCGGTGCCCCGTCGATAGGCGGACTCGGCGGCCTTCACGATCTCGGCGGGATGCAACAAGCCGATGTTCATCGACGACGACAACACCGAGTGAGCGAGCTTCCACTCGGCAGCAAGCATCGCGTCCTCGTGTGGGCCGAACAACGCCAGACCGTGGTCGATGAACTCGCCGAGGCGGATCAGCGCCTGCGTTCGAGTGACGGGCCAGGTTCCGTCGGGATCGGCGCCGAAGGTCGATGTCGGAAGTCGATCGAGCACGGTGTGATCGATGTCGTCGAGTTCGAACCGGTCGATCGAAGGCCACGGCCGGCCGTCTCTCGGTGGAGGCTCACGGTTGTCACGGTCGAAGTTCCACCGACCCCCCACGGGCTCGGGGCCACCGGCGCCATCCTCGATGAGCACGCCGAGTCGCTGCCGCTGCCACCGGTAGAAGTCCTCCATCGTGAGCCGCTTCCGGCCGGCCGCCCACCCTGCGAAGTCGTCGTAGTGGCACAGGAACAGGTCGTTGCGTAGCAGTTCCACTCCCAGCCGCTCGAGGACGACGCGCCCATCCCAGCTCGTCGGCTCCATGGCCATGACGCGGCGGGCGCCGAACTCGTCGACGTGCTCCCGAACGCCCCGTCGAAGCGTGGCGGCTCGACGGTGGTCGACCTCGAATCCCTCGACTCGCAGTTCCGCTGCGAAATGCTCCATGGCCGACAGCACCAGGTGCAACCGTTGGCGATGCCATGGCCGGGAGGCGATCAGACTCTCGCTCTCGACGAGCAGCACGCGGCACTCCCCGGGCATCCGGCCCGCGAGCGCTCCCCGGGCGCGGTCCAATTGGTCGCCGAGGACCCACACGGTGGGGATCGTTGCTCCGGCCACTACGGCAGGGTGACCATCGTCGACGACGACGCCGGCATCAGGGCACGAACGCCGTGCTGGGCAGGTCGCTCCCGCCGGCTTCCAGGGCGTCGCAGATCACCTTGGCCACGTGTGCGGGAGCGAGGCCCATCGGCATGCGCGGCGCGGTACCTGCGAGCGGGCGCCCGGCCAGGCCGGTCTCGGTGTGCGGCGGGCGGGCATCGAGGACGCGAACGTCGCGCCGGCGGGCTTCACGGGCGAGTGCCTGGTCGAAGGCGCGCACGGCAGCCTTCGACGCGCCGTAGGCCGCCATCCCGGGGAGGTTCACCTCGGCGACGACACCTGAGATGTTCACGATCGCCCCGCCCGGTTGCAGTACGGGCAGTGCCGCTCGGGCAAGCATGATCGGCACGAACGTGTTGGTCAGGAACAGCTCCTCCATCGTGTCGACCGACAGCTCGTCGACCGACCCGAACGCCACCACGCCAACGGCGTTGATCACCACGTCGAGTCGTCCGCGATGTTCGACCGCGGCACCCACGGCGGCGGCACAGGCCTCGGGCGAGCGCAGGTCGAGCGCCACCCGGGCCCCGGGCAGCTCGAGCCCGACCAGACCTTCGATGCTTCGCGACACGAGCGTGAGAGCAGCGCCGCGTGCGTGCCGCCTCGGCGCCGATCGCCCGGCCGAGCCCCCCGGTCGCTCCGGCGAGGAGCACCGAAGCGCCGTCGAGCGGGTGGGGCGCGACCAACGACGCCGGTGGGCTATCGGTGGGCGGGCGGCCGCCGGGCTCGACCTCGTTCGGGAATGTGCGATCCGGTTGGCGAGTTGTAGACATTAGTGCTGAATGTAACGTCTACCCGATGAATGTGCAGCCGGGAGCGCTGGTGCTCGTGACGGGAGCCAGCGGATATGTCGGTGGCCGGCTGGTGACGGTGCTCATCGAACGCGGGTACCGGGTGCGGTGCTTGGTGCGCACGCCGGCGAAGGTGCTGTCCGCCCCGTGGCGCACGTCCGTCGAGATCGTGCAGGGAGACGTCGGCGATGACCTCACCGAGGCCATGGCGGGGGTGGAGGCTGCGTTCTACCTGGTGCACTCGATCGGCTCCTCGGCCGAGTGGGCCGAACACGACCGCGCCGTCGCCGAGAACTTCCGGCGTTCGGCCGAGGCCGCTGGGATTCGGCGCATCATCTACCTGGGCGGACTCGGAGACCATTCGTCGGGGGAGCTCAGCGAACACCTGGCGAGCCGCCAAGAGGTCGGCGCCGAGCTCGCCAGGGGTCCCGTGCCGGTGGTCGAACTGCGAGCCGCAGTGGTCATCGGGTCGGGGTCGGCGAGCTTCGAGATGCTGCGGTACCTCGTGGAGGTCCTCCCGGCGATGGTCACGCCCCGTTGGGTCGACACGAAGTGCCAGCCGGTCGCCGTCCGCGACGTGTTGCACTTCCTCGTCGAGTCGCTGACCGCGGACGTCACCGGTCGAGTCCTCGACGTGGGTGGGCCCGAAGTCCTGACGTATCGCGAGATGATGGCCCGGTACGCGGAAGTCGCCGGTCTCCGGCGCCGGATCGTCGTGCCGGTGCCGTTGCTGACGCCCGGGCTGTCGTCGCGCTGGATCGGCCTCGTCACGCCGATCCCACCGATGCTCGCCCGGCCGCTGATCGAGAGCCTCGTGAACGATGTGGTCGTGACGGGCGACGCCGCTGCCGAGGCGATGCCGATCGAGCAGCTCAGCTACCGCGAAGCGGTGGAGCTGGCCCTCGGTCATTCGATCAGCGGCGACGTGGCGACCAGCTGGGCGCAGGCCGAGCTGGGCGGACGACCACCGGCCGAGCCACAGCCCACCGACCCAGCCTGGTCGGGTGGCACGGTCAACATCGATCGACGCCAGCGGCACGTTGCCGCGTCACCGGCCGAGCTCTTCCAGGTGGTCTGTTCGATCGGCGGCCGCCAGGGCTGGTACGCAGGTGACTGGTTGTGGAGCATCCGGGGGGTGCTCGACTCCTTGATCGGCGGAGTCGGCATGCGTCGCGGGCGCCTCCATCCACATCACTTATCGGTCGGTGATCCACTCGACTTCTGGCGTGTCGAGTCCCTCGCCCCCGACGGTCTGCTCCGTCTGCGCGCCGAGATGCGCCTTCCCGGGGACGCCTGGTTGCAGTGGCAGATGGAACCCCACGCCACCGGTGCCACGATCACCCAGACGGCACGGTTCCACCCACGCGGGCTGCTCGGTCGCCTCTACTGGATCGCCGTCGCGCCGTTCCACCGACTCGTCTTCCCGGCGCTCCTCGCCGGCATCTGTGCCGATGCCGAGCGGCTGCACGCGTTCGTCCACACACCGCGCCCGACCAGGCCCGAACCTCTCACCGATCGCCCATCCGACCCCGCCCAGGAACAAGAGAGCCACGCATGACCGAACGAACGACATCCCGTCCCACCTCCTCGAGCAGCACGTCGACCCTCGCCTCGGGCGTCACACCCGAGCGCCTGGCGGGTCTGCGCAGGTGGAACCTCGGCCTGGCCGTGCTGCATGGAGCGCAGGCCGCGCTGATCCTCGTGATGGCCAGTGACTTCGCCATCACCGTCACCTCCACCTTCCCGCAGGGCCCTCCCGGCACGCGTCTGACGACACCGGAGGGATTGTTCGACGTCCCGATCGGCCCGGCCATCGCCGTGTTCCTGCTGTTGGCCGCCTTCGACCACCTCGCCACCGCCACCTTTGCCCGTCGCACCTACGAGAGCGACCTGGGACGGGGCATCAACCGGTTCCGGTGGGTCGAATACTCGCTCAGCGCCACCCTGATGGTGCTGTTGATCGGGTTCTACAGCGGCATCACCGACATCGCCGCCGTGTTGGCCATCGCCGGAGCGAACGTCGCCATGATCCTGTTCGGCTGGCTGCAGGAGCGCATGAACCCACCCGGTCGGACATCGACGACGATGATGCCCTTCTGGTTCGGCACGATCGCCGGTGTCGCACCGTGGGTGGCGATCTGGGTGAACGTGATCGGCGCTCCCGAGGTGCCGGGCTTCGTCTACGGCATCGTGATCGCCGAACTGGTCTTCTTCTTCAGCTTCGGGCTCAACCAGTGGCTCCAGTACCGGGGGATCGGCCGCTGGCGCGACTACGCCTACGGCGAGAAGACCTATCTCGTGCTCAGCCTGGCGGCGAAGTCCCTGCTGGCCTGGCAGATCTATGGCGGGTCGTTGGCCAACTGACCCGTGTTCCGGCGCCGGACGGAGCTCACGTCTCGGTGGCTCCGGCCGGCAACGGCTGACGGAAGAGGCCCGGTGGAACCGGGGCACCGGCGCGGACGAGTGCGAGATGCCATGACGGCGACGAGCCGAGCGCCCACCGCAAGCCGTTCACCGCGGCTCTACCGAGGCGAGCTCCGGCGGGCCCCGGCGCTACCCCGATGATCTCGCTGATCGAGCGGGGCAGTGTGGCGACGGCGGCACGGAAGAGAGGCCGATAGCCGAGCTGCACCGCCAACGGCAGCGGTGGATGACGGAGGAACTCGACCGCCTTCCGCTGCGCCGGGCAACCGGCGAGCGCCGGATGCTCGGACACCCAACGCGAGAGCTCCTCGGCGGACGGCGGGAGCGGTGAGGCGCCGAGCAACGCTCCGATGCGCGTCTGCTCCTCGACGAACCGGTCGGCCTCTGCGGTGGTCAGCCGCTTGGGCCCAAAGGCCTGGAAGGCCACGAGGAACGAGTCGGTCAGGACGTTGTGGACCCACGCCGCCATGGCCGGGTTGCCGGCGCTGTAGGGCTTGTCGCGCTCGGAACGCCCTGTCACGGGTTGATGTGCCGTCCGGACGGCCAGCACAGCGGCTTCGACCTCGGGGAACGCCCCGTACGTGGTCTCGGTGACGTACACCGACGTGCGGTTGAGCCGTCCGAGCGGATCGTCCCGGTAACGCGAGTGCTGTTCGACTCCGGCCACCACCTCCGGATGAGCAGTCTGGACGAGCAGGGCGCGGATCCCGCCGACGAACGCCGCCGCGTCGCCGATCACTCGCCACGACACCGAGTCCGGCCCGAGCATCCCCGGATCGCCCCTGTAGTCGAGAGTGTGTTCGAGCGCTTTCGGGCCGTGGGAGAACAACGACGTCGTGGACCCGACGATCCTGTCTCGTACGGCTCGTATCACCGTGCATTGCTACCCGTCGTCACTTCCCACCGTCAAGCCGCCGAGCGAACCACGGAATGCCACGCGCTACCACCGGGTTGCCAATGGCTATGACTACCACCGTGGCCTTCGAGCTCAGCCGGATCGTGCCGATGACACCTGAGCTGGCATGGCAACGTCTCACGGACTGGCGGAGCCACGGTGAGTGGATCCCGTTCACCCGTGTCGAGGTGGACGTGTCCGACCCCGACCGCTTCACCGCGTGGTCCGGCATCGGTCGGCTCGCACTCGAGGACCGGATGCTCCTCATCGACCGGACGGTCGACGATTGCGGCCGTCGCGCCCGCATCGCCAAGCTCGGCCCGGTGCTCGTCGGCGAGGCGGAGTTCTCCGTATCGGCCGGCATCGCGATCGACTCGGCGGTCGTGCAGTGGCGCGAGGTCGTCAGCGTCCCCCATCTCCCTCGGATACTGGGACCCGTGGCCGCGTGGATCGGCAAGTCCCTGTTCACCATGGCACTCGGCCGGATGGCTCGGACTTCCCGACGTTAGCCACACCGGATAGCTTCGGGTCCGGGAGTCACGGCTCGGACCGGGCACGGCGGAATCGCCGGCCCGGACGTCGCCGGCGACGCCGGAGAACGGGTCGGTGAGCCGTTCGGATTGGAGATCCATGACCTCGACCTCGCACAGCATCAAGTCCCGCCGGTTGCGGTCGACGCTCGGACTGGTCGTCGCCTTGGCGGCCACGGCGTGCACCGGCGACGACGGCAAGGCGGCGACGCCGACCGCCGGCAGCACGACGACGACCCCCATCGTGGCGGCCGACACGACCACCGCGACGGTCGGCGAACCTGCCGAGACGACCACGCCGACGACCGCGGTGCCGGCGATCACCGAGGACCGCGCCTTCTACGTCCTTCCGCCGGGGAACTACGGCGGTCTGCCGACCAACGCCGATTCGCTCGATCAGCTTGCGCTCTACGACGGGTTGACGCCGTTGCGCGGCGACGTGACCGACGGCGACATCGAGAAGTATTTCCTCCCCGAGGACTTCGAGCCGGTCGGCAAGACCGTCGAGGAGCCGACCGGGCGACCGGGCACCACCATCCTGTACGACGAGTACGGCGTGGCCCACGTCACCGGTGTGACCCTGGAGGACCTGGCCTTCGGCGCCGGCTGGGTGAGCGCCCGTGACCGCGGGCTGCTCCTCGACCTCGGGCGTGGTCCTGCTCGGGCGGCCGTCGCCGACGTCCCGGGAATCGACGCCTTCGCGCTCGTCACCACCGGCCAGGAGTTCATCCCCAGCGAGGCGGCCGAGCAACTGGTCACCGACCAGGTGCAGGTGCTCATCGACACCTACGGCGCCGAGGGCGAGGCGGTCATCGCCGATGCCCAGGCCTACGCCGACGGCCTCAACGCCTACTGGGAGGCCAACGGCACCGGTATCGAGCCGGCGACGGTGAACGACGTGATCGCTACGACGGCGTTCATCGGCTCGATCTTCGGCGCCGGCGGCGGCGGCGAGGCGCGCAACGCCGAGTTCCTGTCGGCACTGCAGAACCGGCTCGGCGACGAACAGGGGCGTCTCGTCTGGGAAGACCTGATGCCCGACGACGACCCCGAGGCACCGACCACGCTCGAGCAGCGTTTCGAGTACGGAGCGCTCACCGGCGGCGAGGTGACGGGGTCGGTGGTGATCGACGAGGGCTCGATCATCGCCCTCGACCCGCGGGAACCGGCCGCAGGCTCCGCGCCGGTGGTCGGCGCGAGCGGCGTCGACGCCGCCGACACCCCACCCGGCCTGACGGCCTCGAACTGGCTGACGGTCACGCCCGAGGCGTCCGTCAACGGCACGTCGCTCGCCGTGATGGGGCCGCAGCTCGGCTACTACTACCCCGAGATCGTCCAACAGATCCACCTCAGCGGACCCGGCATCGAGGCCCAGGGCGCGGCGGTGCCCGGTCTGGCGATGTACCTGCTCATCGGTCGTACCAAGGACTACGCATGGAGCCTGACGTCGGCCAATCAGGACGTGCGTGACGTGTTCGCCGAGACCCTGTGCGAGCCCGACGGATCTGCGCCCACCCGCGAGTCGGGCCACTACGAGTTCGACGGTGCATGCATCCCGTTCGAGGAGTTCGACGCCGGCACGCTCGGTGAGACGCCGATCCGCTACCCCGTCTCGGTCCACGGGCCGGTCATCGGAACGGCGACGTCGGAGGGCAGCCCGGTGGCGCTGTCCCGCAAGCGGTCGACGTTCGGTTTCGATGCGCTCAACCTGGTGGCGTTGAAGGAGATGACCGAGGGCGACGCCGACACGCCGGAGGCGTTCTTCGACACGGCCAACAAGTTCGGATTCACCTTCAACTGGGGGTACGCCAACCGCGAGCACATCGCCTACTTCGCCTCCGGCAGGCTGCCGGTGCGGGCCGCCGGTCTCGACCGCCGGTTGCCGACGCTGGGGACCGGCGACTACGAATGGCGGGGATTCCTCGAACGCAACGAGCATCCCCACGCCGACGGCCACCCCTCGGGGCGACTGCTGAACTGGAACAACCAGTCGGCGCCGGGCTTCATGCACGGCGACGACAACCAGTACGGCTCCGTGCATCGGGTCGAGAACTTCGACCAGTGGCCCGACAAGGTTGCGCTGAACGGCGTCGTCGGCGTGATGAACCGCGCCGCCACCGAGGACGTCCGCTCGTCGGTGTGGCCGGTGATCAGCGAGGTGCTCGCCGGCGGTGACGCTCCGTCCGAGCTCGCCGGTGACGTCGTCGCCCTGCTCGACGCGTGGGCGGCCGACGATGCTCCGCTGCTCGACGCCGACGAGGACGGCTTCTACGACTCGCCCGGGGCGCTGCTGATGAACGAGCTCTTCGGGCCACTGGCCGACGCGGTCGCCGAACCGGTGCTCGGCCCGGTGATCGACGCCGGTATCGACCTGCGAGGGATCGACGCGGCCGGCCGTGTCGACAAGGACCTGCGCACGCTGCTCGGTCGACCGGTCGAGGGCAGGTTCAACGTGGCGTACTGCGGCGCCGGTGATCTCCAAGCGTGCCGGTCGTCGCTGTGGGCCGTGGTCGAGGAGGTCGCGTCCGGGCTGGCCGCACAGCAGGGGGGCGATCCCACCGCCTGGCGGCAGGAGGGCCGGCGGAGCACCTTCGTACCGGGGTTGATCCCCGACGATTTCCGGTCGACCAACCGCCCGACGTTCCAGCAGGTTCTCGAGTTCGCGCCACCGAGGTGACCAGGCGGCAGATGATCGCGGCTGGGCGCGGCTGCACCGGCCGGCGGTGTTAGTCGGGATTCCTTCGCCGGCGATACAGAGCTCCCGGTCGACATCGGGATCGACGTCGCTGCTCGCCACCCACCCACACCTTCTTCGCCAACCGGGGCCGTCGAACTATCGTCCGTAGATATCGACCTTGGCATGGGGACCTGGAACCGCTCGTTCGACGCGAGCGTTTCACGCGATCGTCGCGGTGGGGTTGATCGTTCGGGTCATCTACTGGCTGAGCAAGTGGAACCAGCCGTTGTTGTTCAACGATGCCGGGTACTACAGCTTTCAAGGTCGCCAGTTGGCCCACGGAGTCTTGTTCAGGGAGCTGTTCGCCGACCTTCCCGCGGCCGAGCACGGGCCTCTGACGTCGATCCTCGTTGCCCCACTCAGCTTCGGCAGCGATCCGCTGCGCTGGCAACGGTTGGTCACGGTGCTCACCGGAACCGCCATCGTGTGGCTGGTCGGCCGCCTCGGCCAACGGCTGGCCGGGCCGGGTGTCGGGGTGATTGCCGCCACGATTGCGGCACTGAGCCCCAACTTCTGGATGAACGACGGGCTCGTGATGTCCGAGAGCGTCGGCATGTTGTGCGTCGCGGCGACGCTGTGGTTCGCGATGGACGCAAGCGACCGGCCGACCGTCGGACGATTCATGATGCTCGGGCTGTGCGCCGGACTGGGCTGCCTGGCCCGTAGCGAGTTGGCCGCGCTGGCGCCGCTGGTACTCGCCATTGTCGTCGTCGCTCGACGTCACCTTGGTGAGCCGGTGCATTGGCGATGGCTCGTGGCGGTCGGGGCCGCCACCGCGGTCATCGCGCCATGGGCCGTTTTCAATCTGACGCGCTTCGAGCGACCCGTCATCCTGACGACGAACGATGGGACGACCTGGGCCGGCGCCAACTGCGACAGCTCGTGGTACGGGCCGAACAAGGGAGGGTGGTCGTTCGACTGCGCCGGAGGCGAGGATCCCGGATTGGAGCCGTCGGAACGGTCGGCTCGCCAGCGAACGGCGGCGTTCTCCTACATCCGCCGGAATCTGGGCGGGTTGCCGGGCGTGGTCGCCGCCCGATTGGGGCGGACGTTGGACTTCTACCATCTCCCGAGCGTGATCGCCCCCGACGTCGGAGACGAGCGGCCGCGGTGGGCCGTTTGGTTGGGCATCGGCGTGTTCTGGACCACTGCCGCGATGGCATTGGTCGGCTGGCGACGAGTGCGAGGCGTTCATCGTTGGCTGCTCGGCACGCCGATGGTGGTGGTCGTGTTCACCACGGTCATGTTCTACGGCGGCCACCGCATTCGGTCGCCTGCGGAGGTGTCGTTGGCGCTGCTCGCGGCCCTCGGATGCCAGGCGGGATGTTCGCGTTCGCAGTCACCTTTTCTCGCGGAGCCAGACGGTGGCCCGGTCGGGGGAACGTGACCCGGGTTCTTGGACACCTGATAACGCGGGAGACCGTGCAGGAAGGAGGGCCGTATGGCCCGTCCGGCGAAGTATCCGGATCCGTTCGGGGTGCGATGGCCACCGTGGGGAGGTTGCGGGACCTCGTCGCCCGTTGTGGCGTGGCGTCCGTCAGGTGAGCGGCTTGATGGCCTGGAGTGTGTAGGTGAGCGGCAGGCGTTCAGGTCGGTCGCGAAGGACGTATTCGCCGGGATGATCCACGCTGGGGACCATCGCGTCGCCGAGTGGATTCCAGGGAACTTCTCGGTGTTCGGCGAACCCGGTGACGGTCAGGCCGGCGGTGAGGACGGCGTCGAAGAGCTCGGCGAGACCGTGGTTGAAATCGACGCTCGTCGGCGACGCCACGGTCCCCGTGCCGGCGTACGTCTCGCCTTCGGTGAAGACGGTGCCATCGGTTTCGAAGTAGGGGTAGTCGATGACGAGCAGCCCGTCGGAGCGGGGTTCCGCGAGCGTCCACAGGATCGGGTGGCCTTCGCGGATGAAGAGCCGTCCGCCGGGTCGTAGCAGTCTGGCGACGACGTCGGCCCACCGGCGGACGTCGGGGAGCCAGCACAGTGCACCGATGCCGGTGTAGACGAGATCGAACCGGGCGTCGCCGAGCACGTTGGCAGCGGCGTAGACGTCGGCTTCGACGAACTCGACGCGTGCACCGACACGAGCGGCGAACGCTCGCCCCGCAGCGAGTGCTGACGGTGAGAAGTCGAGCCCGGTGACGCTTCGGGCGCCGAGTCGGGCGAGTGACACGGTGTCGGTGCCGAGATGGCATTGGAGGTGAACGACGTCCAGCCCGTCGAGACGACCGAGGCGTGACAGGTCGTACCGCACGACGTTCGAGAGGTGGTTCGGGTCGTCGAACGACTCGAGGTCGTAGCCGCCTGGCGCGATGTGGATCGGAACTCGGGCCTCCCAGTTGGCCAGGTTTACGGCGCGCCAGTCGAGTTCGCTCACGTCTGGGAGGATAGAAGCCCTATGTCAGTGGTCGGGTCCGGTTTCATTGCGGCGATGACCGCTGCGGCGCCTGGGTTTGCACGCAGGTCGGGCACTGGCACAAATCACTCGGGCCGGCCGACAACGTCGTGTTGTCAACGACGAATGCGACAACTACAGTTGTCACATGGAGGTCCTTCCGAGCGCGAGGAAGCACGGGATCTCCGACGACGACATCCGGCACGCGTTCGAGCACGCGGTGGCCGCCGTCACTGTCCCCGATTCGAGCCGACTTCTCGATGATCGTGGGTCCGGACCAGTCCGCCCAGCTCCTGGAGATCGGGGTGCTCGCCGATGACGACAACGACTACGTGATCCATGCCATGCCCGCCCGACCCAAGTACCTCAAGCTGATCCGACCGAATCGGGGCGAACAACTATGACGACCAAGAAGCACCCACGAGACCTCACCGCTGGCGAAGCCGACGCCATCGTCGCTGGCTTTGACGATCACGACGACGCCTACTCGGTCACCGACGCAGCGACGTTGAGCGAACTGCGTGCTGCCGCAGCCAGTCGACGAGAGGCCGATGCGCGCATCGAAGCAGCCGCGCTCGCCGCGCACCGTGCGGGCCTGTCATGGGGCGCTATCGGTGCCCAGCTCGGGATGACCCGACAGGGAGCTCGTCAACGCTTCGAGCGCCTCGTCAGTCACTGAAGTTCGGGGCATGCCCGTCGCGAGACGGGATCGCCGCCAACAACAGCCGCGGGAGTTCAGGCGCCTCCGCTGTGCCGGCCCGCCGGCTTCCCAGAGCCTCGTTCCGTCGCGAGGCAGCGGCCCACTCCTCACAGCCACATTACGCCGTCAACCCGTAACTTGCGCGGGCCGGTATCGCAAGGCAGCCGCACCAGACCGGAACTCACGGCGATCGACGAGCTCCAGCTGGATGCGCTCGCGCAGACCGGCGAGCAACGTCGGCCCGTGCCCGGCAAGCACCGGCTGCACAACGAACTCATACTCGTCGATCAGTCCCAGATCTGCCAACGCCAACGGGAGCGTCACGCCACCCACCCACAAGCCCTCGCCTGGCTCCTGCTTGAGCCGCTGAACCACTTGCCCCAAGTCGCCTCGCACCAGCTCGGCGTTCCAATCGACCCCGCTCAACGTGCTCGACACGACGAACTTCTTCGCCCGATCGATGGTCTCGGCGAACGGGATCTCCCACTCGCCCATCCAGTCAGGCCACGTGCCCGTGTCCGGCTGCCGCCACGCCGCCTCCATCATCTCGTAGGTCACCCGACCGAAGAGCAGTGCGTCGGCTCGTTCCATCTCAGCGGTCCAGTAGCGCATCGACTCCTCGTCCGGGGGGAGTCCAGCCTCATGGTGGCAACAGCCATCGAGCGTGACGTTGATCGAGTATCGAAGTGTTCGCATATCGTCGCTCCCCCTTGATGCGCGCCTCGCGTTCACCCACCGTACTCAGACGGCTGCCGGCGCCATTTCTCATCGGCGACCCCATCGCGCCACTCAACACCGTCGAGGTGCGAACCAGACCGCTATCGTCTCATCGTGGCTGCGAAGCACGCGGATCGAAAGGGTCTGAGCATGCGCTGGAGTCCCGTCGAGGCCACCATGGACGACGGAGTTGCGTCTGGCTTGATTGTGGGGGCCACGGCGGCGGTGTGGAGCGCGAAAGGCGCGTTCCTCGGTTCGGTGGGCGAGTCGGTCGCCGGACATCCATTGCTCGTTGATGCCATTTTCGATATTGCGTCGATGACGAAAGCGGTCACGTCGCTCGCGATGATGCAACTGCTCGAGCGTGGAACTCTCGGTCTTGATGACCCAGCGGGCGACTACGTGCCGTACTTACGTGAGGTCGAGGTGTTGGACGGGTTCGCCGACGACGGCAGCCCCATCCTTCGAGCGCCGCGCCGTCCGGTGACGGTTCGCCATCTCGCGACCCATACCGCTGGTTTCGGCTACGAGTTCTCGAGCGACCTGACCGCACAGTTCGTCTCGGCCGCCCCGCGACCGCCCACTGGATCACAAGCGCGCTTCGAGTTCCCCTTGATGTTTGATCCTGGCGATCATTGGCTGTACGGGGTCAGCACCGACTGGCTCGGACGGGTCATCGAGGCGGTGAGCGGCCAGCGACTCGATGCCTACCTTCGTGAGCACGTGCTCGACCCGCTACAGATGGACGACACGACGTTCTTCCCGACTGCGAGTCAGGTCGAACGGATCGCGACTCCGCATCTCCGCACCGCCGACGGCCTGCAGCCGATTCCGGTCGAACTTCCGAACCCAGACGCCAAGATGGTCTCGGGAGGCAGCGGCCTATTCGGAACGGTCGGCGACTACGTGCGGTTTCTTCGCGTGCTGCTCGGCCGTGGGCAGATCGATGGCGTACGGATCTTGGCCCCGGAAACGGTCGAGCAGATGTGGACCGACCAGTTTGCCTCGCCGGACGTGTTGGCCGCGAACGGTTTCAGTTCCATCGTCAGATCGGACCTGGAGGCATTCACGCAAGAAGACAGAGGCCATAGCCTCGGCTTCTCGATCCATCGCTGCGAACGGCCCGAACGACGCTCAGCGGGCAGCGTTTCGTGGATGGGTGCGTTGAACACCTTCTACTGGATCGATGTGAACGAAGGAATCGTCGGGGTGTTCGCAACTCAAGTCCATCCGCTTCTGGATCCTCCGGTGGTCAAGGCGTTTTCTCGCTTCGAACAGGCTGTGTACACCTCGCTTCGCTAAGCCACCGGTGAATGGGTGGTTGGTGCCGTTTGCCGCCAGCGAGCAAGCCCCTGTGCACCCGGCACCTTGATCTCTGCGCCGGGCGTTCGACGGGAGGGGCATCCGCATCCGCGGCTGCGCTCGATCTACGACGATTCTTGGCGGGGTTCGGCGAGTCGGTAGGTCGTCGTCTTGACGCCTCGGCCGCCATCGCGCAGGATTTGTCCGCTCGCTGTGAGGGTGCGAAGGGCGTTTCGGATGGTCTGGAGGGGTACCCCGAGTTGGGCTGAGAGTTCCCTCGCCGTCGATTGGTGCCCGGCGAGGAAATTCATCACTGCGTCGACAAGCGGTTCGCTCGTCAGGTGTTCGCGAACTGCGGCCGCTGGAGCCATTGGTGCGGGCGTGGAGCGAAGTTGCGCTGTGAACCGCACGGCGTGATCGAAGAAGCGTGGTCGTTCGAGTCCGCTGCCGATGGCCAGCTGGAAGACCTTGGGGATGCCGGTGGCGAGACCTTCGATGACTCGTCGTCCGTCGGGCAACCGTGCGTATTGGCAGATCTGCACGAGTGCGCTGTTTCGGGCGAAGGATTCCACGTTGTCAGGGTTGAGCCGGTCGACCGTGAGTCCGTACAGTCCGCCCGGGTTGGTGACCGTGAGCCGATCGGGTTCGAGTCGTGCAGTGACGGCCTGGCTGCGCGCCCATGGTCCAAGGTCACGGTGGACGAGGGCGTTGGCGAGGAGTTCACGTGTCGCTTCGGGTGGCCATGCGGGAACGTCACGTAGGTGACCGTCGCTCCCAGCGATGGTCGCTCTGGAACTGTTGAGCGCGATCCATCGAACAGCGTCGTCGAGCAGGTAGGGGATCGCACCTGTGAATCGCTGACTTGCCCGGAATCGAACCTCGATGGGGTCGCCGGCGATCGGCGGGATCACCACCTGGAGGACGAGCGATGGGAAGAACTGCTGCGGGAAGCCACCGAGGGCGAGAAGCCCGGCGAGTGTCGGCCGACCGTCGATCAGCACGGCGGTGCGATGGAGCAGATCGTCGTCGTGGTCGACTGCGGCGAGGCGCCGGTCGGTGTCGCGTGCGGTCTGGATGTAGGTGCGAACAAGTTCAGGGTCGAGGTCGTCACGGGCCGCCTCCGAAACAGGTTCGCGGTCGAAGAACGGCTGCGACCGCGCCGCGGTCAGCGCCTGGATCTCGAGATCCGAAAGTTGGTAGTCGCCGTCGTGCGCTCGAAGAAAGGCCGGCCCGAGTGGGCCTCCGACGCGACATGGTTTGTGCGACGACGGCAGCTCGTCGACCTGGGCGACGACGAGGTCAGCCCCTTCGAAGCGGACGATCTCCGTCGTCAGTTGGACAGCGGGATGGACGGCCTGTCGGGCCTTCGCGGCGAGCCCGGCCTGTAGGACCGAGGGATCGGCGAGTGTCACGGCACGGAACCCGTCGCGCTCGTCGAGACCGAGGATGATCCGACCTCCGCCCGGTTCGTTGGCGAACGCGCAGATCGTGCTCGAGATCGAGTCGGGCAGGCCACCGGCAGCCGACTTCACCTCGATGGCCGCGTCGTCGCCACCGAGGCGGCGTAGCGTCTCGACAATGTCGCCGATGTCGGCCTCGGTGAGCGATCCCATCGCCGATACGACCATAACATCCACGTGGATGTTAAGTGGATGTTTGATGGATGTCTGCCTGTGGTGCTCGGTGCTCGTGCGGCCGCACGGCCTGACATGCTCTCGGCGAGGTTCTCCTCGAGACGAACCGTCGGCACGTTCGCCGCGTCGAGCAGACCGGCGATCACGTCGGCGACCGTCGACCGGTCATCGGTGGCCGAAGCGATGGCGAAGTCGAGATCGGTGCTGAACCGGCGGGCGGCCCCTGCGAAGAACTTGCGGAGCGCGGTGCCACCCTTGAACACGACGGGCTCGAACGCGTCGTTGGCGTGCAGGTATGAGAGCAGGAAGTCCTGGGCGATGTCGAGCAGGGCCACGGATCGAGAGATCGTCGAATTCGGCGGAGCGTGGCGGGCGACGTGACCGACGGTCAGCCGGTGCTCGAAGGTCATCGATCCTCGATCCCGGTCGGAGCGAACGGAAGCACCGTGTCGGCGACGTTCCACCGGCGGTCCCATCGACGCGCAGCCCGCCGGGGTCCGAACCAGACGGTGCGGCCGGCCTCGATTCCGAGGCCGGCGATGAGCCCCGGATCGAACGGTTCGATGAGGTAGGCGAAGCGGACCAGGGTGGCGTGCGGCCGACCGACGAGTTCGGCAGCGAGATCGTCGTGTCGACAACGATCGAGCAGCGCCGGTACCGCCTCGAGTCCGAGGCCCCAGTTCCGCACAACGGTCGGTGCGTCGGCCAAATGCACCAGGACACCCGCCGGCGGGATCGCCGGGACGCCGCCGATGGTCACGGTGGGCTGTCGCCAGTCGTGGACTGCGGTGTCGTAGGTACGTCGAAGGGCGACGGGAGTGCGTTCGCCGGGGCGCACCACGACGCGGTGTTGTTCCGGAGCGCGGTCTGCAGCGCCATGGAGCCAGGCGGCCGATTCGAGGCCGACTGCGGCCTGAAGGTCAGGGCGCACGGCGAGCTGGGCGCGCAGGGTGATGAACGGGTCCCCGTGACCGTACGGTCCAGCGTGGGCTCCCGGCGCCCATTCCCACGCGCCTTGCACACCGGTGGGAAGCAGCCACCCTTGGGCGGCCAGGCGCTGGATCGCCACCCTCGGCGGCGTCGTCAGGCCGAGATCCTCGACCATCTGGGCGAGCTCGATGGTCGTCACGACAGTCGGGGCGTCGAGTTCCAATGCCTCGATCAACGCCGCGATGCTCGGTGCTATCGAACGCGCCATCACTTCCCTCCTCTCGCTGTCACAAACATCACGAACGTATCAGATTGCGATACATTCATAGCACAGGTGACAGTGGGAGGAGTACGGCCTGTTGCGGCCGGCCCACCGACAACGTCCTCAGCACGAAAGTGGACGAAGGACCGACGACCTCTACTGGCACTTCGCGTTTCAGCTGGTTGCGCCTGGTCGGCACATCTCGGAGGAGAGCGCGTCACGCCGGTAAACACCCAACACTTCGACGCCTGAGGCCAGGGCGGGCGCCGAGCGCCGAGCAGGCGACGGTAGGCAGGCGCACACGGCCGGACGGCTCCAACGCGACCACCGCCCAACTCCACGCCGGCGGGTCGGGGCCATCGTCGAGCTCGGCGAGCTGACAGAGGGCCGTGCTGCTGCGAAGATCATGCATCTCCGAAGGCTGAACGGACCCTCCGCGGTCGCTGCAACGCGACTCGGGAAGTTCGTCCGTCCCCGTTATCTGTGGGGAGTTCGTCCCCGGATCCCGTGGGCGAGGGGGGACTTGAACTCTCGTTGAGATGGTGTTGAGTGGTGCTCCTGAGTCCGTCTCGTACCGTCTGATCTGGTGTTTCGCGATTCGTCGTGCTGATCAGTGTTGGACGAAACCGACCGATTTCTACCCGTCCGGTAGAAGATCCGGTAGAAGCCGATCACACCCGACCTCGATCCTGCGCCGCCTTGGAACGAAGCCGCACAGCAGCATCGACTGCCGCAGCCGCGACTTCAGGATCGTCGTGCTCCCACACCACCAGCAGCTGCCAACCGGCGGCCGCAAGACGCGCTGCGGTGTCCGCGTCGCGAACACGATTCGCGTCAAGCTTCTCCATCCACCAGTCGGCGTTTGCTTTCGGCAAGCTCCCGTGCTGCGGACAGGCATGCCAGAAGCACCCGCGAACGTCCACCGCCACCCGTGCCGTTGGGAACACGATGTCGACGCTTCGGGCGGCACCTGGGACTACTCGGCGGTGAAGGCGGTATCTCAGACCTCGACGGTGGAGCGCGCTCCTCAGGCGGAGCTCGGGACCAGTGTCCCGCGCGCTTTGACGTCGCATGCGTCTGCTCGTCTGCTCGTCAGAGGCGATGGGCTTGTCCACAACCGGAGTATGCCGTCGACATCGCCGGCGGCTACTCCATCTCCGTCTCGGTGCTGACCCAGCTCAGCCAGTCGTGGTCCGCCTCGGAGAGATCGATGTCGGGCTCCCAGTTTGGGTAGAGCTCGAGGGCGATTCTGAACCAATCAAGAGCAGGGAAGTGCTGCTGCAGCCGCAGCAACACACGGCGCTGCGAAGGGAGCGACGCCTCGCCGTCGAGGACTGCCGCGACGACTGCGATGGCTTCTGATTCGGTCATTGGAGCTCCTCACCGCCCAGGCACCAGCTCGCGGCGCTCGGACAAGTACGATCTGGATCCGTGTCGTGGGCGGATCTCGAGAGTGACTTTGGGAGACTGAAGACCATCCGACGCGGGATGGCTTCGGCCAGTCTCGAAGCCGCGGGGAAGCTTGGCTCTAAGGCTATCGGCTCGCTCCGTGACGAGTTCCCGCGCAGGGCGATCCGCTTCACGGGTGGTGGCGGAAAGCAGTACTCGGTCTTCATGGTGGCAGGCAGCGAGGTCCGTTTCTCGCGCCCGGTCAACGATGACCTGTTCATCGGTGATGTCGCGCAGTTCGACGCCCGCTGGGACGATCTCTGCGTTGCGGTCCGAACGCAAGCTGGCAAGAGCACCATCCCGTTGGATCCTCATGCCATAGATCAGCTGGTCTACAGCGCTGTGATCGCCTTTGCGTGCTGTGCCGACCTCTACGGACAGGGAGGTCGTGGGGCACCAGGCACCTTCCTAGAGATGGTCGTTGGCCCGCTCGTCTCCATTCTCAGTGGGCGGGTGGAGACTTCCTCGATCTCCATACCCGTTCCAGAGACGGGTGAAGTCGAACGCGTCCCGACGGATCTGTCGTTCGTTGAACCCTCGGAGCCCATTGTGTTGGTCGTGCCGACCAAGATCTCGACCCGAGAGCGAATCTCCCAGGCCTACGTTCATCAGCGCATCCTCGACGCCGCACGGCCGGGCGACAAGGGGCATCGGTCCGTCCTCGTGATCGCCAACGAGAACAACGTGATGGCTCCCAAAGGCGTGCCTCCGGCGGGTCGGACGGTGGATGCCTGCACGGTCCAGGACACACTGGTCCCGAGCACAATCGTCCTGTACCAGAAGTACGTGGCCCAGCTATCGGGGCTGTACTACCTCGATCCGCCGACTCGGTACATCGCTGGCGGAATCGTCGGGTTCCCCATCGTGAGAAGCTTCGGCCATCTGCTGACCGGGGACTTGGCAGCGCTTCTTCAAGAATGATTCGGCGTCCCGTGCTGGCGCGATAGGCGTCAGAACAGCGTCGGTGCCTCATCGAGAATTGGGGTCGCGCCGTCCAGAGCGGCCACGATGGCTTTCCCGATCGCAGCCGCCAGAGGCACTGGAACCGCGTTCCCGATTTGGTGCCTGACCTGATCTCGCTTTCCCAGGAAGACGAAGTCATCTGGGAATCCCTGCAAGCGTGCGGCCTCGCGGGGTGTGATGGCGCGGTCTCTCAGTGGATGCCCGTATCTCCCACGGGTGAAGCTATCGAAGCCGCCAGTAATCGTTGGGCACTGACCATCCAGTCGAAGTCGGCCGTAGACATCTGGCCATCCACCTGATCGAACGTCCACCTTTTGATGACAAGGAAGGCGAAGTTCGAAGGGTATGTCCTGCCAGCCGCCACCCTGCGGGACGTGTGAGAAGCGAACTCTGTTGATGTCGCTGATGCGTGTCTGTTGATGATTGGCGAACTTCGGATGTTCGCTGCAATCCGATGGCGGTTCGGGTAGGTCCCCAATCACCGAGCCCACAGTTGGCCAAGTTGGCGTCGTCGGCTCTGGGATCCGAAACCCGCCGGGCACATCTCGGCGGACACCAACGAGAACGAATCGCTCGCGCGTCTGCGCGACCCCATAGTCAGCCGCAACGTAGAAGTGGCCGGTGACCCGATATTCGTCGAGCTCATGGAACTGCGCGACCAGGTGCCGGCCTCGGGCCTGTGCCGCCATGGCGACGTTCTCGAGCAGGAAGGCCTTCGGTTGTAGCTCCGTTACCAGGCGCAAGTACTGCGCCATCAGAGCGTTACGGGAGTCACCTGAGTGCGCACCCCGCGTCTGCTTCGAAAAGCCCTGACAAGGCGGTCCGCCAGCGAACAAGTCGAGCTCGTCGGAGTCGATCCGATCCCAGATGTCTCGTGCACTCACGACGGTCGCATCAGCCTCGAAGCCGTGCGGCCCTAGGTTCTTCTGATAGGTCGAGATTGAAGGCGCATCCCAGTCGAAAGCCGCTCGCAGATCGAATCCAGCGTGCATCAGCCCCAGACTCAGGCCCCCTGCCCCGCAGAACGCGTCGACTGCTACCGGCCGGCGGTCGGTCGGGCCCGATCTCTCTAGTGGATCCGAGAATGACATGGCTGTAACGCTACGCGATGGGTGTGACAACGAAGTGCGAGCCCTCCAGATCCTGATCACCGCCGAGACGATCGCCCGAGCCAGGCGACCGGAAGGGCGCCGTGGAGGCACAGTGCGTCGCCGACCTGCACCCGGCGGAGCGTGCTCGCCGCGAGGAAGGGAACGCCAGTTGACGGTTCTCTGTCGGCTTCAGGACGACGAGCGATGCTTCCCCGCGTACCGTCCAACAAGCTGCTCACGTGCTCGTCGCCGACCAACGCGCTGATGTACTCGATGGTCGACAGGTCGCTGAGTCCGCTCGGGAAGATGAGTTTGGTGCGGTGGTTCGTCAGCACGTTGTCAGCGTCCTTGCCGTAAGCCTGGTCGAGCTGGGCCTTCGATTGCCAGACGCTCACGAGTTGAATGCCGGCGCCGGTGATCGTCGCTGCCCACTGTGGGAGCTTCGGCAGGGGCGTGTTGGCGGCCTCGTCGAGCACCACCAGGAGGCGTGGGTCGATCGGTGCGCCCTGCCGGTTGTACCGCTCGAAGCCCTGGGCGATGAGGTCGTGGAGCAAGGCGGCGAAGACCACGCCGACTCGGCTCTCATCGCCGAGAGGAGCGCAGAGGTACAGCGTGTTCGAGCCGTCGCACAGCCAGTCGAGCGTGATCTCGCAGCCTTCTGCCCTCGCCGCGAGGCCAGGGTCTGTCCACGGCCACACAGCGTTGCGTGCCGTCGCGTAGACGCTCGACGTCGTTCTTGGGTCGGTCGACCATTGGCCGTGGAGCCAGCCACGAACCTGCTTCGCGGCGAGTGCGATCAACTCGTCCTCGTCGTCCGTCAACAGACGAACGAGCGGCGAGAGCGTGCCGGTGTTCTCACCGTCTGGGCGGTCCATCTCCACGACCCATCGGACGACGTTGCGCATCGAGTGGCCCTTGGTGTTCGCCGCCACCCACAGCATCGCCGCGATGAGCTGCTCGGCCTGACCGCGCCAGAACCGATCGGACGGTCCGTCGTCGCCGCCTGCACGAGCGAGGAGTTGCGCTGCTGCCAGCGCGCCGGGAAGCGACTTCGCCACGCGAAGCGGACTCCACGTTGCGCACGGCGTGCCACTGATCCCGATCGGGTCGAACACCTTCACTTCGCCGATTGCGAGCCGGCGTTCCAGCGTTGCGCGCATCAGGTCGGTCTTCACGGACGAGACGATGGCGGGGCCGTCCCACGCGTTAACGCTCTCGATCAGCCGGGTCGTCTTTCCTGACTGGCTCGGGCCGAAGAGCAGCACAGCTCCTCGCACGCCTCGTCGGCCTCGGAACGACTCGCCCTCGGTCATCAGAACTCGCCGGCCCCATCGACCCAGGACCAGCCGGCCAGCTTCAGGCTCTCGACCGAGAAGTGGCGCGAGATCCTTCGTGGTCGCCAACCTCGGCTGAGTGTCGACGCCCACTCGGCGACGGCGGTCGATCGGCTCGTGACGGCGCTGTCGGTACTTCAGCCACAGCAGAAGCGCCCCGAGCGCAGCCGCAAGGACAACGACGACGCTGAGCCAGTAGAGCATCGGGCCGGGGAGATTCGACGCCGCCGGCTCGGTCCAAGCACGACGAGGGTCGCTCCAGTGCTTCGGCAAGAGCCGCAACGCAGAGAACGACTCAGCGAGTCCCGCGTCCAATGACCGGTGTCGACCAACGAGGGCCGCGAGCGACGCCGCGACCCAGTGGCCCCCGCTGACGAGCCCGAACACGATGAGCGCTCCGATCGCCAGCGTCTCGAGAGGATCGGGACCGTTGTCGCGAGTCGCGTTCATGGAAGCTCCGGGGGTTCGAGGTAGTCGATTGCTGCCGTCTTCGCGTGGCTTCGGCCGAGCGAGCGCACGAGGTGCTCGAGGTGGAAGTCGCGGTCAGGGAAGTCCTGCGTCCTGGCGACGGTGTAGATGCGGTTCTCGTGCGTGCCGCGGGTGATGGCCGTGTAGCCGAGCTCGGCGTACAGAGCGTCATCGCCGAGGAGCAGCGCCACCTCGCACGTGAGTCCCTGCGTTTTGTGGACCGTGCGTGCGTACGCGTGCCGCAGATGATCGTCCACGTAGTCGAGCGGCAACCGCACCTCACGCCCGTCGGCGAAGCTGACTTGGACCCGGTGTTCGTCGGCTCCGGTGATCGTGCCGACGTCGCCGTTCAGGAAGCCGAGGTCGTAGCGGTTGCGAAGGCCGAGCACGCTGTCGCCGACGCAGTAGCGGCGATCGTCGGCCACTGCGACCAGTGGTCCGAGCTGATCGGAGGCTTCGAGCAAAGCGTGCACGCGGCTGTTGAGATCGTCGACGTCACTGCGGTGGACGGCGCCCATCACTGCGTCGCGACCGTCGGTGTGGAGCTGCCACCAGTCGAGCGCCATCTGGTCGCGCAGCGAGTCGCTGTTATGGGCGATCGTGACTCGGCCGTGCTGGTCGAGTCGCCGCACGGCCAACTCGGTCAGTCCCTTGCGGAGCGCCGCTGCGACGAAGCGTTCCTCCGGGTCGATCTGTCGACGGTTCTCGACGAGTTCGATGATCTCAATCCGGTTCGCGAGGGAGGCCAGCAGACCGCCGGCTTCGATGGACGGCAGCTGCTTCGGGTCACCGACGAGGATGACCTTGGCCTCGGCTCTGTGGGCCCGGCCGACGAGGTCGGCCATCAGCTCGGTCCCGAGCATGCCGGCCTCGTCGATCACCAGAACATCGCCCACTCGCAGCTTGCGACGACCGGATTCGAGATCGGCGTGCAACGAGTGAGCCGTCGTGGACGCGATGCCGGCTCCGGATTGCAGCTCTCTGGCGGCTCGTGCGGCGAGGCTGATGCCGATGACGCGGTGGCCGGAGTTCTCGAAGGCCTCGCGCACGGCGTCGAGCGTGAAGGTCTTGCCGGCACCGGCTCGGCCGATGACGACATCGAGCGGTCGGCCGGACCGGCACAGTTGCTCGACCATTCGCTGTTGCTCCCGGCTCAGCGAAGGCCGAGACGCGACTGCGTCCGCCACCGCCTGATCGTCGGCTCGGTAGGCATCGCACTGCTCGCCGACTGCAGCGGCGAGAACGCTGCGTTCGGCGGCGAGGATCGCCTCTGTCGTCCATCGACCGGTCTCGACCTCGATCGCCTCGGGGGAGTCTCGGTAGGTCGCTGCTCGGTCCAGGATCTCGTCGAGAGAGGCTCCCTGCCGAGCTGCCCTCGCAGCGGCACGAACCGAGTCGCGGCGCTCGAAGGTGGCGTGCTCCTCGACGACCATCGCCGACAACTCGCTGTCGTCGACCCGGAGAGCAGGTGTCCGCGCAACTCGAGGGACGTTCGAGAGATCGAAGCGGTGGTCGCCGGCGCGCTGCCGCCACTCGGCGCGCAGCTCGTCCTCGGTGATACCGGTGAGCTTCGGCTTCCGGGTGTTCAGCGTCGCGATGCGCGCGCCCTCGCCGGAGTGGACACCGAGGCGGTTCATCTCGGCGACGATCTCTGTGCGGCGGCGCGAGAAGGCGCGTCGCATATCGGCGCTGACACCAGCGACCTCGGCGACACCATGCCGATCCATGTGGTCGAAGACCAGACCGAGACGGACGACGAGCTCCCGCCGAAGCGTCGCCTGGAACACAGCCTCGGCGGCGTAGCGCTCTCGATAGAGCGCCTTGCCGTCGAGGGCGGTGCGGCGGCCGTCGGGTCCTTCGGTGACGTTGAAGACGGTCCAGTGGAGATGGATGCCGGGGTCACCGAGGCGGCTCGTGCGATGCATGAAGACCGCCCCGAAGAATCCCTTGCCCGGCTCGACGACTGCTCCCGCGTGTCCTCGACGGACGAAGCAGGCGGTCGATTCGAGGTACCGCTCCACTTCGTCTCGGGCGGCGTAGAGCGCTTCCTCGACCTGGCATGCGTCATTGTCGGAGCCGAGTGCCCAGATCAAGGACACCGACTTTGACGGCGACAGCGTCAGGTCGAAGCCGACCACATCGAGGTCGTGCGCGGTCATCTTGAAGCCATCGGGGTGGACGCCTGAGAAGGCTCGGGTGAGCTGCTCGCGGTCCGCTACGCCGCTGAGTCCATCGGCCACGGCGAGACTTCCGGCCCACCGGCCGGCGGCGCGGCCACCTTCCGAGAGGTACTCCTCTCGGCCTTCGATGACCTCTCGTTCGTAGTAGTCGAGGTCGCGGCACTTGGAGATCGTCAGCAACGGTGTGCGCTCCTTCACCTTTGGTGCATTGGTGTGGAAGTTGCTGATCTGTCCGAAGGACGGATCAGCTGGGGTTCTCGGCGCGAGGTGATGCGCCGATGCGTGTGTGGTCGGGTGAACGGTCGTGCGGGTGGCTCAGCGCTCGATCACGCTGCAGGAGGTCGACGGCAGTCGGGGTCCATGAAGCGGATGAGGGCGGTGCGCGGGATGCGCTTCTGCTTGCCGAGCCACACGAACGGCAAACCCGAGCGGCCGGCGCTGCAGTCGAACTCGACGGTGAGCTCGTAGGTCTTCGACCGGCCGAGCTGCAGCACCTTGGCTGCCTGTTCGACGGTCAGGAATGGGGGAAGGTCGTCCAGCACGGCCCACGTCCTTTCAGAAGTGTTCAACGTCGGAACGGGAGTATGCGCGCGACTTCAGTAGGAAAGTCAAGCACTGTTGTTCCGAAGTGTTAGAGTCGCTTCGTGGCCAGTCGCACGTCGTACCGGATCACGGGGCACAGGGTCTGGACCGTGCATCAGATCGTCGCCTACAACTTTCGACGCGCTCGCGAGGAAGCCGGCTGGACGCAGGCACAAACCAGCGAGATGCTCGAACCGTTGCTCGGCATGCGGTTGAACCAGGCTGGCGTCTCGGCGATCGAGAAGACGTTCGACAGTCATCGTCGCCGCAACATCGATGTCCACGAGGTCGTCGCCTTCTCACGTTGCTTCGGCCGGCCGATTGGGTGGTTCTTCATCCCGCCGCCCGGTGCAGGTGAGGACGCGATTGAGCCACTCGCCGGCGACAAGTTCGAGTCCGACCTTCGCGGCGCAGATCTGACCACACTGGTTGTCGGCGCCCCAGACGGCTGGGACTCGCTGATGGGGCGCATCAAGGAGCTCACCTCGACCGACGCCACCGCGATGCAAACAGCGCTGCGCAACGCCTTCGGTTCGGACGTGCGATCGAAGGTGGAACAGCAGCTCGAGCTGCGGCGTCAAGCCGTGCAGACGGAGTCGCTGAAGCGACTCGTGTCGCACGAGGACGAGATCATTACGGGGATGGCGAAGCTCCTCGTCGAACTCGTCAAGACCACGCCACTCGGCATGGACACATTGCGCGATCGCAACCCGGAGGAAGCATTGGAGTTGCTCGCCGAAGGTGACCGGCTGGTGCAGCCGAAGCTCGAAGAGCTGAAGCGCGGTCGCTCCGGCCGGCCGAATCGAACCACACGGCCGATCATGGATGAGCTCGAAGCAATCGACGTTGCTGAGGCGCTCGCCGACCAGCAGCGATCGGAGTAGCCATGCGCGGCTCGGTGGTGAAGAAGGGAACTCGTTGGTACGTCAAGATCGAGCTCGACCCTGATCCATCCACTGGGCAGCGTCGGCAGAAGTGGCACTCGGGGTACAACACGAAGCGCGAGGCCGAGCGCGCTCGGATAGACCTGCTCTCAAAGTTCGATCGCGGCGAGTACGTCGAGCCTTCGCATCAGACCGTTGCCGACTACTTCGCCGACTGGTTGAAGGCCACCGAGCACACGGTGAGGCCGTCGACGTTCGACTCCTACTCGCGCAACGTGAAGAACCATGTCGTCGCGCACATCGGATCCGTCCGTCTCACCAAGGTCGACGCAGGCGTGCTCAACGGGCTGTACGCAGAGCTGCTGACGTCCGGTCGTTGCAAGCCGTCGAGGACCGGCAAGGGCTACTCGCCCGACGTGGTCGAGCGAGCGAGTGAACTTCGTTCGCAGGGTGTGTCGCTCGCAGCAACCGCCGAGCAATTGCGCGCCGAGTTCGTCGAGGCCGAACACATCACCAAGGACACGCTTGCGTCATTGCTGCGGCGTGGCGTGTCCAATGCGACCCCGCAAAGGGCAAGGCCGGGTCTCGATCGACGGACGGTGAACTACGTCCACACGATCATCCACCGAGCGTTGAAGGACGCTGTGCGATGGGGTCGCCTCGCCAGGAACCCAGCCGACGCGGCCAACCCGCCACACGGTGGCCAGAAGTCCGACGGCATTCACGCGTGGGACGCGCCGACGTTGCGGGCTTTTCTCGAGGCGTCATCTCGTGCTGACGATCGGCTGCACGGATTGTGGGTGCTGCTCGCCATCACTGAGCTGATCTCCTAACTTTTGTCAAGGGGGTTCGTGTTCACGGTGTGTGGGCGCGGACGGTCAACCGGCGTGGGGTGCGTCGGGGCTGGATTCGAGCGCTGGGTGTTGTTGTCGGGGTTGGGGTCAGTCGTTGTCGAGTCGGCTGCGTTGCTGGTGTGCTCGACGTCGTGCGCGGACGTCGGAGGGCACGGCGAGTTCGCCGGCTCTGCGGGTGGCGGTGGTCTTGTCGAGCGGGGTGCCGTCAAGGTCGCGGGTCTCGTAGGGGGTGGCGGTCTCGATCACCGACCAGGCCCGGCAGACGAGTTTGCGGGCAACTGCGCAGCACGCCGAGATGTGGTTGTGGTTCCGCTCGACCATCAGACGGCGGTAGTGCTCGGCGAGTTGCGGGTCGTGACGGCGAGCGACGTTCGCTGCTTGGTAGTAGGCGAGACGCAACGCGGCTGGTCCTTCTTTGCTGATGTGTCTGGATCGTGAGGCGGTCAGTCCGGATTCCCAGCGCGATGGGTCGAACCCGACGAACGCGGCGGCGTGTTTGGCGGTGGGGAACTGGCCGGGACCCGTGAACCAGGCACGGGTGACGGTGGCGACGATCTCACCGATCCCAGGGATCGAGGTCAACAGATCGGTGGTCCCGTGGTGTTCGGCGCGTAGCCGGACGGCTTGGCTGGTGGCGGCCTGCTGGTTGCGGTCGGCGATGCCGATGTCGTCGAGCATCTGGCCGATCTCCCAAGCGACCGCGTCCAAGTCGAGCCGCCCGAGCCAGAACAGTTCCCACCCGCCGGCGGCCTCACGGATCTTGGCGGCGCGTCTCGCCGGGTTCGGGGACTTGGAGTGCTCGGCGACGATCTCGGTGATCGATTCGACCCTTGCGTGGGCGAGTGAGCGCAGGTGCGGCCAGCGGTCCAGTACCGGTTGTGCCAGTGTGTGGCCCTGACAGGCCCGCCACACATCGGGGAACGCCCATGCTGCCAGCGCCCACAGCCGGCACTCGGCGCGGTGCGCGTCGATCGTCGCACGATGGCGGCGCAGCACCGCTCGACGGATCGCGATCAACTCCGCGGTCGGTGCCGCAACGTCGGGCAGATCGAACAGGCGGCCGGCGTCGGCAAGCATCACCGAGTCGATCCGGTCGGTCTTGTTCTTGCCCGCCAACGCCTCGCGCAGACGGGCAGTCGCTCTCGACTCGACCAACTGGAACCCGCACCCCGCCGACCTCACCGCGGCACCCAACGACAACCACGTCCCCGCCGTCGGTTCCACGGTGACGGTCATCGGCGCGTACGGGCGTAACCGCTCCGTGAGCTCGGCCATACCCGACAGCGTCGGCATCACCTTGAACCGCACCAGCCGGTCACCGTCACGGATCGCGACATGATGGGCGGCGACAACCGCCGCGTCGATCCCGGCCACCGGGCCAGTACTACTACTGTGTTGAGCCATCGAGGGCTCTCCTTTCAACGGAGCAACACCACGCCGACAGGACCTCGACAATCGCTACCGGCCGGTGCTGCAAATGGATGAGTTGACCGGGAGAGCCCTCGAGCACGCTCGAACCCTCAGGCGATCCCCCGACACCACCCGCCCAGACAGCAGCCGGTCGCCGCGTAGGCCACCCGACCATCTGAAGTCATACGGTGCTCCGGGACCCCGACCCTCACAGGCCTGAACCAGATCCCCACCAATCTCCTCAACCGGGTCTGCTCGGGAGACGAGCGCCAACAACAATCAGCTCAACGAGCCCGAAGCCCAGGGGTTTTCCGTTGCAGCCGACGCCCCTCCCAAGGTCACCCTACGTGACCACCAACCCCTATCGGAGCAGGCACCTCAGTTATAGATGGGTGGTCAGGGTGAGCCTCGGTCGTCTAGCCCTCGCTGCCATCTCTGCGTACCTGGTACTCGCAGGATTGTTCTTCCTTGTATACCTCAGCACCGGCGACTTCGACGCTCACGACAGGCACGAGGTGGCGTTCTTCAGCCTCGTCACACAGGCGACGGTCGGCTATGGGGACATCACGCCTACATCGGCCGTGTCGCGGGCCGTGGCATCGCTTCAGATCTTGGTCGGCGTCACCTACGTAGCTCTCATCCCATCGGTGGTCTTGGCCAGACTCCTCGCGCCGGCAGGTCGGGCGATTCGGTTCAGCCGCTACGCGAATCTTCGATCCGCGAGTGCGCCAGTTCAGATTCAGGTTCGTGAATCTGAGCCGGCTTCGTATCTACCGCTCATCAGCGCGTCTTCGACTGCCAGTCAAGGTCGAGGTCCCCGACTCTCCCGATTCTTGGCGGGTCAAGCACTTCCGCGTTGAGTTGGAGGACGACGAACTCCCACCTGCCGATTCGCTGGTGCCTGTCCTCGTGCGAACTCGACCCTTGCCAGCCGGGTCGGCTGGAACTGAACTTGTGTACGGGGTCGAATCGGCCGTAGTTGGTCCAGGGCACTTTGGCCCAACGGGGAAGCGAACGCTGGCGGGTAGCCCTGGTTGGTAGCGGCAGTCTGTCGACCTGGTAGCGGGGTTCTGGCTTTCTGGTAGCGGTCGGGGTGACGCTGGCGGTTGGCGGTGCGTTGGGTGCCGTCTTCTCGTAGGAGGTGTCGCCGTTGGCGGATTTCAGGTTGATCATGGGGTTGGTGCTGCAGGAGCGCAGCTATCGGGAGATTGTGGCGGAGGTGGGTTGCTCGCATCGGGACGTGTCTGTGGCGAGCAAGGTGATCGTTGAGCGCTCGGTGACGGCGGAGTCGTTGGCGGCGTTGAGCGACGACGATCTCGCTGCTTGGTTCCCGGACGGCAGGTCGAAGGTGACGGCCGAGTACGAGATGCCGGAGTTCGCTCGGGTGGCTGCGTCGATGAAACGCAATCGGCATTACACGTTGCTGCAGGCGTGGCGGGCCTACGTCGGTGGGCCGGGTTCGTCGTTGCGTAAGTACGGGTATGCGCAGTTCTGCCATCTGTTCGGTGAGTACGCGGTCCGCAACGACTTGGTGGCGACGTTGCATCACGAGCCGGGACGAGCGTTGTTCGTCGACTGGGCTGGTGACACGATTCCGCTCGTCGATGCCGTGACGGGTGAGATCGTCAAGGCGTACTTGTTCGTCGCGGTGTTGCCGTTCTCCGGGTGCGTGTTTTGTCGGGCGTGCGCTGACATGCGGATGGGTTCCTGGATCGACGCGCACATCGGCGCGTTCGAGTTCCTCGGCGGGCACCCTCAGATCGTCGTCCCCGACCATGCAGCGACCGCGACGTATCGCCCCGCGAAGGGTGATGCGGCCCGGTTCGTCACCGATCGTTACCGGCAGATGGCCGACCATTACGGTGTGGCGGTTGTCCCGGCCCGGGTGCGTCGCCCGAGGACAAAGCCGCGGTCGAGTCCGGTGTGAACGTCGTCAACAAACGTGTGATCGGTTACCTGCTCGAAGATGTCTGGACGAGCCTGGCCGAGTTGAACGAGGCGATCGCCGAGCGGGTGTGGGAGATCAACCACGACATCCGCCGTGTTGACGGCACGACCCGGTGGGAACGATTCAGCGCCGAAGAAGCCGGACATCTCGGTGCTCTGCCGGTCGACGGGTTCGAGCAGGTCGACTGGCGCGAAGCGAAAGCACAACGCAACTATCACGTGACCTGCGATTTCCAGCACTACTCCGTGCCGTTCAAGCTCGCCGGGCGGCTGTTGCGGGTCCGTCTGACGAGCGCTCGGGTCACGGTGTTCGACGGTCAAGACGTCGTTGCCGAACATCAGCGTCGCACCGGCCGCAAAGGCCAATACTCGACCGACCCGGCCCATGTCCCCGCCCAGCACCGTGATCTGCACGGGTTGTGGACACGGCGGTGGTTCACCGACCGCGCCCGGGCGTTCGGACCGGCGACCGTGCAGGTGATCGAACAGGTCCTTGACCGACGCGAGATCGAAGCGCACGGCTACCTGGACTGCCAGAACATCCTCGAAACCTTGGGCCGGAACAACAAGGCACGTCTCGAAGCCGCATGCCAGCAGCTCCTCGCGATGCGCGGTCACCCGTCCTACTCGTCGTTGAAACGGCTGCTCGCCAGCATCAACTCCGACACCGCCAAGACGGCCGCGTCAGCGCCGGCGGCGGCCACCCGCAAACCCGGCCACGGCGACGCTGCGCCGGATGTGTCGGTGCGGACCGCCGACTACTACCGCGACGGGCGGTGAGCGGGTGTTCACCAGCATCGATCACGAAAAGTTCCGGGCGCTGCGGATCACTCACGTCGCGGTGCGTTTCGAAGCGCTCATCGGCGATGAGGCCAACGACAACCTCACCCCGGAGCAGTTGTTCCTCACCGCCGTCGACGACGCCCTCGAACAACGTCGAGCGAACCGGGTCGCCTTGCTGATCCGCACCGCCGGGTTCCCGATCCCAACCGCCACCATCGCCGAATTGGACTACAGCGACGGTCGGGGCATCAACCACACACGGATGCGCCGCTACGCCGCACACGACTGGAAAGCCGAACCGACCAACCTGCTCGTGCGCTCCCCAACCGGTGGCGGCAAAACCTACCTGGCCTGTGCCGTCGGGATCGCCGCCTGCCACAACGGTCATGGCGTCACCTACACCCGAATGGACGACCTCGCCCGACGACTCGTCATCGCCCGCAGTGACGGCATCGCACACCAGAAGCTGCTAAACGAACTGTCCGGCACCGACCTGTTGATCATCGACGATTTCCTCACGGTCGGCATCGACCCCGAAGCCGCCAGCGACCTGTTCGCCATCCTCGCCAACCGCGAGCACCGACGACCAACAATGATCGCCAGCCAATCCGGACCCGACTACTGGATCACAGCGCTCCCAGACCGTGTCGCTGCCGACTCCATCGTCAACCGGCTCGCCAACAACGCCCGCAGCATCACCCTCGGCGATATCGACATGCGCCGACAACGACAACAGAAAGCCCGAGCCGCCAACGACTTCTGGGAATAGACACGACCAGCGGCCCGCCGACCGAGCCCCGGTCGGCGGCCGCTACCACCCACCAGAACCGCGCTACCAGAAACCCAGACCACCGCTACCAACTGGCGCTACTCGCCAAACGCTACGACTTCAGCTTGAGTTGCAGTTCTCATTCGGGGGAGTGCAGATCGTCGAGAACTCTTACGGCCTTGCGGACATACGTTGTGGCATCTACCCCGACGTTTCCGTCTCAGACAAGGGCCTGCGTACGGCTCCGCGGGACTGGACGACCTTCGATGACGTGGTGGACTATCCGAGGCGTCACCCGGAGCTGTGCCTCGCATGTGACCTCCGACCGATCTGCGCGTTGTCGAACAAGGTCCCCTTCGAGTGAGCGCGACTCGGTCATCCGCAGCTCGTTGGCAGATCGAGGAAGCTCTCTTCGCAGCTGACGACTACCGAGGCGTGGCAACGGCAGAACCGATTCGGTTGGTGCAGAGACGCCCAGACGCCGTCCTCGAGCGCGGTTCACGGAGTGAAGCACTATCGACACGGCAGACCGAAAGAGGAGGACGAAGCCACGGGTGGGCTTGCCTTGGAACTGGGGAGATCGCTGGGGTGGTCGGTCGCCGTCGTGCAGAGGGAGGACGAGGATGTCGACGATGCCAACCTCAACCCAATCCACCCGATCAAGCTCGCCCTCGAGGCCCTCGGGCTTCCGTGTTCTGAGGGCGTGTTGGTTGACTTGCACGGAATGAGCGCCAGACACGGGATCGAGATCTCGATCGGCCTGGGTGGCGAGGATGCTCGAAGCGTGTTGATCGGTTCGATGGTCGCGAGTTCCCTTGAGGAGGTGGGCTTCGCTGTCGACTTGGGTGCCCATGTCACGGGCATGCGAGGGCGTCGTATGGGCACGATGATCCGTTGGGCACAGGCGCGGGGCATAGCCGCGATCCAGATCGAGATTGGTCCAGCAGGCCGGCGCTCAAAGTCCACGCTGGAGCAGCGTCAACGCCTGATCGCCGGGCTTGAGCGTGCACTGATGACGGTGCGCTCGGACGCCACGAAGGGCTCGACGGAAACGTAGGTACAGCGCCTCGGCGAACCTCTCCGGCTCTGCGGCTATCGCAGCTTGCCGACTCTGCTGCCAGGCCCTGCGTCGCTCACTGCACGGTCACCCAACAAGTGTCCGCCGCAATCTCCGTGAGGCTGTCTCCGTGAGGCTCCGGTAGAAGTCCGGTAGAAGTCCGGGTCTCCAGATGCGAAAAGACCCCAGCTGAGCTGATCTCCTAACTTTTGTCAAGGGGGTTCGTGTTCACGGTGTGTGGGCGCGGACGGTCAACCGGCGTGGGGTGCGTCGGGGCTGGATTCGAGCGCTGGGTGTTGTTGTCGGGGTTGGGGTCAGTCGTTGTCGAGTCGGCTGCGTTGCTGGTGTGCTCGACGTCGTGCGCGGACGTCGGAGGGCACGGCGAGTTCGCCGGCTCTGCGGGTGGCGGTGGTCTTGTCGAGCGGGGTGCCGTCAAGGTCGCGGGTCTCGTAGGGGGTGGCGGTCTCGATCACCGACCAGGCCCGGCAGACGAGTTTGCGGGCAACTGCGCAGCACGCCGAGATGTGGTTGTGGTTCCGCTCGACCATCAGACGGCGGTAGTGCTCGGCGAGTTGCGGGTCGTGACGGCGAGCGACGTTCGCTGCTTGGTAGTAGGCGAGACGCAACGCGGCTGGTCCTTCTTTGCTGATGTGTCTGGATCGTGAGGCGGTCAGTCCGGATTCCCAGCGCGATGGGTCGAACCCGACGAACGCGGCGGCGTGTTTGGCGGTGGGGAACTGGCCGGGACCCGTGAACCAGGCACGGGTGACGGTGGCGACGATCTCACCGATCCCAGGGATCGAGGTCAACAGATCGGTGGTCCCGTGGTGTTCGGCGCGTAGCCGGACGGCTTGGCTGGTGGCGGCCTGCTGGTTGCGGTCGGCGATGCCGATGTCGTCGAGCATCTGGCCGATCTCCCAAGCGACCGCGTCCAAGTCGAGCCGCCCGAGCCAGAACAGTTCCCACCCGCCGGCGGCCTCACGGATCTTGGCGGCGCGTCTCGCCGGGTTCGGGGACTTGGAGTGCTCGGCGACGATCTCGGTGATCGATTCGACCCTTGCGTGGGCGAGTGAGCGCAGGTGCGGCCAGCGGTCCAGTACCGGTTGTGCCAGTGTGTGGCCCTGACAGGCCCGCCACACATCGGGGAACGCCCATGCTGCCAGCGCCCACAGCCGGCACTCGGCGCGGTGCGCGTCGATCGTCGCACGATGGCGGCGCAGCACCGCTCGACGGATCGCGATCAACTCCGCGGTCGGTGCCGCAACGTCGGGCAGATCGAACAGGCGGCCGGCGTCGGCAAGCATCACCGAGTCGATCCGGTCGGTCTTGTTCTTGCCCGCCAACGCCTCGCGCAGACGGGCAGTCGCTCTCGACTCGACCAACTGGAACCCGCACCCCGCCGACCTCACCGCGGCACCCAACGACAACCACGTCCCCGCCGTCGGTTCCACGGTGACGGTCATCGGCGCGTACGGGCGTAACCGCTCCGTGAGCTCGGCCATACCCGACAGCGTCGGCATCACCTTGAACCGCACCAGCCGGTCACCGTCACGGATCGCGACATGATGGGCGGCGACAACCGCCGCGTCGATCCCGGCCACCGGGCCAGTACTACTACTGTGTTGAGCCATCGAGGGCTCTCCTTTCAACGGAGCAACACCACGCCGACAGGACCTCGACAATCGCTACCGGCCGGTGCTGCAAATGGATGAGTTGACCGGGAGAGCCCTCGAGCACGCTCGAACCCTCAGGCGATCCCCCGACACCACCCGCCCAGACAGCAGCCGGTCGCCGCGTAGGCCACCCGACCATCTGAAGTCATACGGTGCTCCGGGACCCCGACCCTCACAGGCCTGAACCAGATCCCCACCAATCTCCTCAACCGGGTCTGCTCGGGAGACGAGCGCCAACAACAATCAGCTCAACGAGCCCGAAGCCCAGGGGTTTTCCGTTGCAGCCGACGCCCCTCCCAAGGTCACCCTACGTGACCACCAACCCCTATCGGAGCAGGCACCTCAGTTATAGATGGGGTCTTCCAGTGGGCGAGGGGGGACTTGAACCCCCACATCCTTTCGAATACTGGCACCTGAAGCCAGCGCGTCTGCCATTCCGCCACTCGCCCGAGTGAACGGTCGCCACGCTAGCGCGCATGTCGGGCGGGCCCAACCCGGAATCGGCCAGCCCCGTCGCCAGCCCGTCGCCCGGGCCACCACCCGGCCCGTGGTCCCGGCCGATGCCTCCCACCCGTCCACCGGCGGTGCCCCCGCGCCCCGGTAGCCTGGGCCGAGCTGTGGGACTGCAATCATTTGAGCATGGCGTAGAGCGTATGGTCGAGGGCGTGTTTTCCCGCGCCTTCAAGGCCACCGTCAAACCCATCGAGCTCGGGCGCCGGCTCGTGCGTGAAATGGACGAGCACCGGTCGGTCGACGTCAAGGGTCGACGCATCGTGCCCAACCAGTTCACCTTCTGGCTCAGCGCCAACGACCACGCCGGATTCGCCGACATCGACGAGGCGCTCGTCTCCGAACTGTGCGAGGCGGCCCGCGAGTACGCCCGCGACGAGGGCTACCACTTCATGGGTCCGGTCTCGGTCGATCTGGCCGTCGACAACAAGCTCAAGCCCGGCCGCTTCGGCGTCACCTCGTCGATGAAGGAGCCCGGAGGAGGCGCCGGGGCCGGCTCGCTGGTGCTCCCCTCCGGCGAGCGCATCCCCCTCAAGGGCACCGCCATCTCGATCGGCCGCATGCCCGACTGCACGATCATGGTCAACGACCCCAACGTCAGCCGCCGCCATGCCGAGGTCCGCCCCCAGGGCACCGGCTACGTGGCCGCCGACCTCGGTTCGACCAACGGCACCAAGGTCAACGGGGTGCGCATCGAGGGCGACCGCACGCTCCAGGACGGCGACATCCTCAGTCTGGGAACCACCCACATCCGCTTCGAGGCGTCTTGACCGACGGGGGTCTTCGATGAGCGATCAGCTGCTGGGGGCCCTCAAGATCTGCCTGCTGATCCTGCTCTACCTGTTCTTCGCCCGCGTGCTGTGGGCGGTGTGGAGCGAGGTCCGCTCGGCCAAGGTGCAGGCCACCGATTCGCGTGCCGGCATCCACGCCGGGCACCTCGGGCACGCCGCACCGGCCGCCGAGGGCACGGCCCCGACCGGTCGACCGGCGTACCGGCCGCCGACCCGCAACCCCCGCGAGAAGCGCGCCGTCCGGCCCGCCCGCGGCACGGTGGCCCGGCTGGTCGTCATCGAGCCCCGCTCGATGAAGGGCGTCACCTATCCCCTCGGCGACGAGATCACCCTCGGTCGCGGCGACGGCTGCACGATCTCGCTGGCCGACGACGCCTACCTCTCCGGCCTCCACGCCCGCGTCTACCGCAAGGCCGCCCAGGCCTTCGTCGAGGACCTCGGCTCGACCAACGGGAGCTTCCTCAACGGCACCCGCCTGTCGTCGGCCATCGCCCTCAGCCGCGGCGACCGCCTGCAGATCGGCAACACCGTCCTGGAGGCCGACTGATGCCCCGCTTCGACTGGGGTGCGGCGACCGACGTCGGGCGCCTGCGCACCGCCAACGAGGACGCCTACAGCGCGGACGAGACCCTGTTCGTCGTCGCCGACGGCATGGGCGGGCATCTGGCCGGCGAGGTCGCCTCGGCGATGGCCGTCGACGCCCTGCGCGCCCGCCTCGGCACCCCGGTCACCGCCGACCTCGACGCCCTCGTCGGCGCCGTCGACACGGCCAACCGCCAGATCTTCCAGGCCTCCCACACCCGCGTCGACCAGCACGGCATGGGGACCACCATCACGGCCATCGCCCCCGTGCGCGGCGACGGCGGGTTGCAGCTCGGCCTGGTCAACGTCGGCGACTCGCGCGCCTACGCCGTGCGCCAGGGCCGCCTCGCACAGCTCAGCGTCGACCACTCCTACGTCCAGGAGCTCGTCGCCACCGGTCAGATCACGGCGACCGAGGCCCGCGGCCATCCCCACCGCAACATCGTCACCCGTGCCCTGGGCATCGAGCCCGTCGTGCGGATCGACGCCTGGACGATGTCGCTGATCGCCGGCGACCGCTTCATCCTCTGCTCCGACGGGCTCGTCGACGAGGTGCTCGACTCGGTGATCGCCGAGATCGCCACCGGGGTCGCCGACCCGCAGGAGGCTGCCGAGCGCCTGGTCGAGGCGGCCAACCGCAACGGCGGGCGCGACAACATCACCGTCGTCGTCGTCGACGTGCTCGAGGGCGCCGAGTCGGACACCGCCGAGCTCGAGCTCGCCCCCCACGGTGACGGGACGGCCGGCGATCCGAGCCGGTGGGCGGACAACCACTCGCACGGCGGCACATCGCCCGCAGTCACCGGAGCCGGCGCAAACCTGCGCATCGTGCCGGCGGAGACCGGTGACGACCGCCCCGTCGGCGACAACGGCACACCGGGCGATCTCGGGCCCGAGTACGACGACATCACCCGCTCCCTGCCGCGGCCGAGAGCCGCGACCCGCTCCCTGGCCGGTCCGACCGGGTTGCCCACCCCCGGGGCCGACGGCGACGGCATCCCACCCCTCGCCGGCGAACCCGACGAGCCGAGGCGGGGCGGTCCCGGCATGCACGGCCGACTCGGCCTCGGCACCATCGCCTTCCTCACCGCGGTCGCCGCGGTCTTCGTCGTCGGTTTCGTGATGATCGCCGCCTATGCCCGGTCGGGCTACTTCGTCGCCTACCGCGGCGAGGAGATCGTCGTCTACAAGGGACGCCCCGACGGGGTGCTGTGGTTCGATCCGACGGTCGCCGCGATCGCCCGCCAGAAGCGCTCCGACCTGCCGGCCTCCGATGCCCAGGCGATCGAGAACCGCCCCGAGTTCGATTCGCTCGACGCCGCCGTCGGCTACATCGACGCCCACTCGGTGACCGCCCCCGGCATCTCGGTGGTCGCCAGCACCCCGGCGACCACGAACGTCGCCCCGACGCTGGTCACCGCCGACCCCGCGGTCACGACGACGCTCGCCGTGGCCACCGCCGCTCCGGTCACCAACCCATCCCCCACCCCGGGGTCGACGAGTCCGTGAGCCGCACCTCGGCGGTGGCCGCCTCCCGGCGCAACACCGAGCTGGGCCTGGTGGTGTTCGCCGGGGTGATCACGACCTGTGGGTACACGCTCTCGGCGCTCGGCCGCGACTCCAACATCCCGGCCAACCTCGGCCCGTTCCTGGGTGTCGTGCTCGGGCTGCTGATCGTCGCCCACATCGCCACCCGCCGTCTGGCCAAGGGCGCCGACGCCGTGCTCCTCCCCCTCGCCGCCCTGCTCAACGGCATCGGCTTCACGATGCTGGCCCGGCTCGACGCCAAGCGGCTCGCCGGCCTGCAGGCCACGTGGACCTTCGTCGGCGTCGGCGCCTACATCGCCGTGCTGCTCGTCGTGCGCCGCTCCAACGACCTGCGCAACTACCAGTGGACGTTCCTGGTCGTCGGCGTCGCCCTGCTCCTCGCCCCGTTCGTCCCCGGCGTCGGGCGCACCTTCGGCACGGGGCGCGGATCTGGGTCAAGATCGGTCCGGTCGGCTTCCAGCCGGGGGAGATCGCCAAGGTCTGCCTGGCGCTGTTCTTCGCCGGCTACCTCACCGAGCACCGCGAGTTGATCGCCGCCGGCACGTGGCGCGTGTGGCGTTTCAACCTGCCCGAGCCCCGCCACCTGTTCCCCCTGCTCGCCGCCTGGGGGGTGAGCGTGCTGGTGATGGTCGGCCAGCGCGACCTCGGCTCGTCGCTGCTCTTCTTCGCCCTGTTCCTCGTGCTCATCTGGGTGGCCACCGAACGGGCCAGCTTCCTGGCCATCGGCACGATGCTCTTCGCCGGTGGGGCCTACATCGCCTGGAACCTGTTCGGCCACGTCCAGGACCGCGTCGACATCTGGCTCGACCCGTGGAGCCGTTACGCCGCCCCGAGCGACGGCAAGGGCTACCAGATCGTCCAGGCGATGTTCGCCCTCGGCAACGGCGGCGTCGCCGGCACCGGGCTGGGACTGGGGACGCCGAACAAGATCCCGGAGGCCAAGAACGACTTCATCTTCGCCGTGATCGGTGAGGAGCTCGGCCTGTTCGGGGCCACCGCCGTGCTCCTCGCCTTCGTGCTGATGATCGGCGCCGGTCTGCGCGCCGCCCTGCGCGCCGACCGTCCGTTCGAGAAGTTGCTGGCCACCGGGCTGACCACGATCATCGGGGTGCAGGCGTTCATCATCATCGCCGGGGTGATCCGCGTGCTCCCGCTCACCGGGGTCACCCTCCCCTTCGTCAGCTACGGGGGGTCGTCGCTCGTCGCCAACTACGTGCTGCTCGCCCTGTTGATGCGGATCAGCGACTCGGGCGCCCGGCGACTCGGCGAGGCGCCCGACCGGCTCGATCCGGCCGAGAAGCGGGCGCTGCGCAAGTACGCCCGCGCGGCGAGGAAAGCCGGCAACGACGCCACGGTGATCGCATGAACGCAGTTCAGGCGATCGACCGAGCGACCGCCAGGGAGCCGGGCGACCACGGGGCCCGGGGGCGCAGCCCCCGCGCGGAGAAAGAGCATGAGCAACGGGCGCGGCTCGCCGAGGGTCGGGCGCGTGGCGTGAACTCCCGCATCCGGCGGCTGGCTCTCGGCCTGCTCCTCGCCTACGTCGTGCTGTTCGTGCAGCTGAACATCCTCCAGGTGTCGCGCTCGTCGGAGCTCAACGCCGATGTGCGCAACAGCCGCCAGACGACCCGCGACTTCAACCGCAACCGCGGCCCGATCATCACCGCCGACGGCGTGGTCGTGGCCGACTCGGTCCCCTCGACCGACGGCCGGTTCACCTTCCAGCGCCGCTACCCGACGGGTCCGCTGTTCGCCGGTATCACCGGGTACTGGTCCTACGCCTTCGGGGCGACCCAGGTCGAGAAGGTGCAGGACAAGGTGCTCGCCGGCCGCACGTCGGACCAGAACGTCGATGCCCTGCCGAACCTCTTCGACCGCAACCTCGACACCTCGGGCTCGGTCGTGCTCACCCTGCGCGCCGACCTGCAGGACCTGGCCCGCCAACTGCTCGCCGGCCGCGAGGGCTCGGTCGTGATGCTCGATCCGCGCACCGGAGCGGTGCTGGCGATGTACAGCGAGCCCACCTTCGATCCCAACCAGATCGTCGTGCACACCTCGGCCGACGCCGAGAAGGCGCTCACCTTCCTCAACGCCGCCCCGGGCAAGCCGCTCCTCGCCAACGCCTACCAGGAGCGCTACATGCCCGGCTCGACGTTCAAGGTGGTGACCACGACCGCGGCGTTGGAGACCGGCGGGCTGACCCTCGACCGGGTGTTCGAGGTCGAGAGCTCCTACACCCCGCCGCAGACCACCGACCCGATCGAGAACTACGGCGGCACGTCGTGCGGCGGCGACTTCGCCACCGTCTTCGCCAAGAGCTGCAACACGCCGTTCGCCCGGCTGGCCGTCGAACTGGGCGCCGAGAAGATGGTCTTCGCCGCCGATCGCTTCGGGCTCAACGAGGCCCCGCCGATCGACCTGCCCCGCCCGGCGGCCAGCCACTTCGGCCGCGTCGAGGACTTCACCGGCAACATCCCGTTGCTCGCCATCCGCGGTTTCGGGCAGAACGAGGACGCCATCACCCCGTTGCAGATGGCGATGATCGCCGGCAGTGTCGCCAACGGCGGCACGATGATGATCCCCTACGTCGTCGCCGAGACCCGCACCCACGGAGGCGGCGTGCTGTCGCGCACCGCGCCGCGACCGTGGAGGACGCCGATGACGCCCGAGACGGCGGCCACCCTCACCCAGCTGATGGTCAAGGTGGTCAACGAGGGCACGGCCAGGTGCTGCATGGCGTTGGCCAACGGCGTCCAGGCTGCCGCCAAGACCGGTACGGCCCAGCTCAACGCCCGCGGCGAGCCGCAGCGGTCGCACGCCTGGATCATGGCCTTCGCCCCGGCCGACAACCCGGCCTATGCCGTCTCGGTCGTGTTGAAGGGCACCACCGACGAGATCTCCGCAGGCACCGGTGGCCGCCTCGCCGGCCCGATCGCCCAACAGATGCTCGACGCCGCGCTGGCCGCCGGGGCGTGAAACGGAGGTCGGGGGAGCGATCGACTGTAGCGTGGGGGGCCGCATGACGGACTCCCAGCGTCCGGTCTTCAACGACCGCTACGAACTTCAACAGCGGATCGGTCGCGGCGGGATGGCCGACGTCTACCTGGCCCGTGACCGCCTCCTCGACCGGCCCGTCGCCATCAAGGTGCTGTTCCCCGAGTTCGCCACCGACCCCAACTTCGTCGAGCGCTTCCGCCGCGAGGCGCAGTCGGCCGCCAACCTCAACCACCCCAACGTCGTCAGCGTGTACGACTGGGGCAAGCAGGGCAACACCTACTTCATGGCGATGGAGTACATCGCCGGGCGCACGCTGGCCGACATCCTGCGCTCCAACGGCCGGCTCACCGCCCACCAGGCCGCCGAGATCGCCGGCGAGGTCGCCTCGGCCCTCGGGTTCGCCCACCGGGGCGGCGTGGTCCACCGCGACGTCAAGCCGGCGAACATCCTCATCGCCGACGACGGCCGGGTGAAGGTCGCCGACTTCGGCATCGCCCGGGCGCTCAACTCGGCGGCCGAGCAGGACCTCACCCAGGCCGGCGCGGTGATGGGCACGGCCACCTACTTCTCGCCCGAACAGGCCCAAGGCGCCCAGCCCGATCCCGCGCAGCGACCTGTACTCGCTCGGCATCGTGCTCTACGAGATGATCGGCGGCCGCCCCCCGTTCAGCGGCGACAACCCGGTGGCCATCGCCTACAAGCAGGTCCACGACGCTCCGCAGCCGCTCAACCAGCTCGCTCCCGACGTGCCCCGGCCGTTCGAGGCGATCGTCGCCAAGCTGCTGGCCAAGAATCCGAGCGCCCGCTACGCCAACGCCGAGGACCTGCGCGACGACCTGCGCCGTTTCCGTGAGGGCCAGCCCGTGCTCGCCCTCACCTCCCTGATCGGCGGCGCCACCACGCCGCCCGCGGGGCTCGGCAGGCCGCCCGGCGCGACCACCGGCGTGCCCCGAACCACCGCGATGCCGTCGACGCCCGCCCCGGGGGCAACGGCGGCGATGCCCCGCACCGGTGTCGCCCCCGGCGCGCCGCCACCGATGCGCGGCGGGCCCCGGTCGGGCAGGACCGACTACTACGAGCCGCCCCGCCGCACCGGGATCTACGTGCTCACCGCCTTCCTGGCGATCGCCGCTCTGGTGGCCGGCGGCATCCTGCTGTTCAACTACCTCTCGAAGGAGGACACCACCGTCGCCACGGTGACGCTCCCCGACGTTCGTGGGATGACCATCGAGGCCGCGTCCGCCGCCCTCGAGCAACTGGGGGCGAGTCCCAACCCCGTGGCCGATCCCAGCTCGGCGTCGCCGGAGAACATCGTCGACACCCAGAACCCCGTCCCCGGCAGTGTCGTGACCCCCGGCCTGATCGTCACGCTCACCTTCAAGCCGGGGCTGCTCACCTCGCCGATGCCCGATCTCACGGGCAAGACGTTCGACGAGGCCCTCAAGCTGCTCCCGGGGATGACGGTCACCCGCGAGGACGTCGAGAACCCCGACATCGCCCTCGGCCTCGTCGTCGGGCAGACGCCACCCAAGGACAGCCCCGTCAAGCCGGGCGACGCGGTGACGCTGCAGGTCTCCAAGGGCAAGGGGATGGAGACGATCCCGGCGTTCCAGGGCCAGGCCGCCGCCGACGTGGTCAGGTTCCTCGAGGGCAAGGGCTTCAAGGTGACCCCGGTCCAGGAGCTCAGCGAGACCGTTCCCGTCGGCGAGGTGATCCGCACCGACCCGCCGGCGAACACCGCAGCCGCCAAGGGCTCCGAGGTGCAGGTCTTCATCTCGTCGGGCTCCGAGCAGGTCGACGTGCCCAAGGTCGTCGGCATGATCGAGAACGCGGCCCGCGATGCCCTGCAGAACGCCGACCTCAAGGCCAGCGTGAAGTACCAGACGGTGCCTTTCGGTGACGTGAACGACGGTGTGGTGATCTCGCAGAACCCGGCGAGCCCGGCCAAGGCACCGAAGAACTCGGCGGTCAGTCTCGTCGTCGGCAAGGCGGCGCCGGCTCCGGCGACGACGACCACGACGACCACGACCCTGCCGCCCACCACCCAGGCGACGACGACCACGAGCACCACCACGACCACGACCACGACCACCACGACGACGAGCCCGACCTCGTCGTCTGCGCCACCCGTGACGGGTGCCGGCGGCTGAGACGACCGGCCTGGGCGACGCGTCAGGCGGTGACGACGGCCCCTGACAGGAAGTTGCGGATCAGGTCGTGCCCGTGGCTGGTGAGGATCGACTCGGGGTGGAACTGCACGCCCTCGACCGGCAGTGCACGGTGGCGCAGTCCCATGATCGTGCCGTCGGGGATCTCGGCGGTGATCTCGAGGCAGTCCGGCAGGCTCTCGCGCTCGACGACCAGTGAGTGGTAACGGGTCGCCTCGAGCGGCGACGGTAGGCCGGCGAACACCCCGACGCCGCGATGGCTGACCATCGACGTCTTGCCGTGCATCAACTCGGCGGCGCGTACGACCCTGCCGCCGTAGACCTGACCGATCGCCTGGTGGCCGAGGCACACGCCGAGGACCGGTGTGCCGCGTTCGGCGAAGGCGACGATCGCCTCGCACATGATCCCGGCATCCTCGGGGCGGCCGGGTCCGGGCGACATCAGCACGGCGTCGGGCTCGATGGCCAGGGCGGCGACGACGCTCGAGCGCGTCGTTGCGATGGACGATCGGTTCGGCGCCCAGCTCCCCCAGGTACTGCACCAGGTTGTAGACGAACGAGTCGTAGTTGTCGATCACGAGGACACGGGGCACCCGACCAGCCTTGCCGGTCGGCACGGGCCACGTCGAACGCATTCGACTGGGGCGCTCGCCCGCGGCGGGCCGCTACCCCTACACTGTCGCCTTCGTGGCACCTCCCAAGCGCAAAGCAGGAGGCCGGGTCACCCCGAAGGGGACCAGGCCCGGCGATCCGAAGCTCCCGACCGCCGGCGAACACCATTTCGGCGGGTTGGGCCATCACCACGACGAGGGCCCGAAGCACGCCTCGACCCCGTCGTCGCGCTACACCCCGCCCGTGCCGGTGTACATGAAGCAGAGCCCGCGCTGGGTGCCGATCCTGATGTTCGCCCTGTGGATCATCGGGGCGCTGGTGATCATCTGCTACTACCTCGACTTCCTGCCCGGGGGCCGCAGCCAGTGGTACCTGGCGGGCGGCCTCGCGCTGATTCTCGCCGGGCTCTACACCGCCACCAAGTACCGATGACGCCGGGGTGACACCACGGTGAACCCTGTGGGCGACCGGGATTACAGGCTTGTCATTATCACCAGAGATATCCACAGATGGGGATAACTTCGGGTCTCATTCCATGATCGGCGCGACCACGTCCATGTCCTCCAGGCAGTGGCGTGGCGGCGGCGGATCCTCCTCGGGAGCCATCGTCATGCGCAGTTCCACCCCGCACACGCTGCACCGATACCTTACGTTTATTCGACGAAGCTCACCCTCGGGTGGCGGTGCAGGCAACGGCGTGGTCACGCTGCGGATCATCCCGATCCCCACCTTCCACAGCACGTAGCCGAACAGCAGCCCGCCAGATATCCACAGGATGGTACTGGCCGCGGGCACGTCACCGAGCGTACTGCGCCAACGCCGACGGGGGCCGGCCGCCTGGCAGACTGGGCCCATGCCGACGACGGTCCCCCGCCGGGTGCTGCGACCGTTGCGCACCTTCCTGGCCACCGAGTCGGCCGGCGGGGTCGTGCTCGCCGTCGCCGCCGTGGTCGCACTCGCCTGGGCGAACTCCCCCTGGTCGGCCGGCTACCACGACCTGTGGCACACCGGTTTCGGGCTGCGACTCGGCCGTCACCGACTCGACCTCGACCTGCGCGAGTGGGTCAGCGACGGCCTGATGACGATCTTCTTCCTGGTCGCCGGGCTCGAGATCAAACGCGAGGTGGTGCATGGCGAGTTGCGCGACCGGCGCCAGGCGGCGCTCCCCGTCGTCGCCGCGATCGGCGGGATGATCGTGCCCGCCCTCCTCTACCTCACCGTCAACGTCGGCCGGTCGGGCGCGGGCTGGGCGGTGCCGATGGCCACCGACATCGCCATGGTCACCGGGGTGCTCGCCCTCATCCGGCGGCGGATCCATCCGATGCTGCCGCTGTTGATGCTCGCCGTGGCGATCGTCGACGACATCGGCTCGATCGTCGTGCTCACCGTCGGTCTCGGCGGTCGTCTGGCGGTCGGCTGGCTCGGGTTGGCGGCGCTCGCCGTGGTCGCCGCCATCGGTCTCGTCCGGACGGGGATGCGCTCCACGGCCCCGTTCGTCGCCCTCGGGGTCGTCTGCTGGTACGGCCTCCACCGTGGGGGTGTCCCGCCGACGCTGGCCGGTGTCGCCTTCGGGCTGCTCGCCCCGACGGTCCCGCTGATCGACGAGGTCGACCAGGCCGAACTCGTCGACGTGTCGACCCCGTCGGCCGCCCGCCGATCCGTGCAGATCGCCGTCCACGCCGTCTCGACCGTCGAGCGGCTCGAGCTCGTGATCCACCCCTGGACGAGCTTCCTGATCGTCCCCGTCTTCGCCCTGGCCAATGCCGGCATCCCCCTCGGCGGCGACTCGCTGTCGCGCACCGCGGGATCGCCGGTGTTCTGGGGGGTCGTGATCGCCCGCGTGATCGGCAAACCCCTCGGCATCGTCGGGGCCGTGATCATCGCCCGGAGGTTGCACCTCGTCCGACTGCCCGACGGGATCACCGGTCGCGACATCACCGGGATCGGCCTCCTCGCCGGGATGGGCTTCGCCGTGGCGATCTTCATCGCCGGGCGCTCGCTGCCGGCCGCCGGGGCCGAGATCGCCACCACCGGGGTGCTCGTCTCGATGCTCGTCAGCGGTGCACTGGGGATCGCCGTGCTCACCCGCCGATCGTCCCCCGAGGCGCCCGGCCCCGTCAGCCCATCCGCTCGATGATCGTGGCGTTGGCCATGCCCCCGCCCTCGCACATCGTCTGCAGGCCATAGCGGCCACCGGTCCGCTCGAGCTCGCACAACAACGTCGTCATCAGCCGGGCCCCGGAGCACCCCAGTGGATGGCCGAGAGCGATCGCCCCACCGTTGGGGTTGACCCGCTCCATGTCGGGATGGAACTCCTTCTCCCAGGCGAGCACGACGGAGGCGAACGCCTCGTTGATCTCGACGAGGTCGATGTCCTCGATCGTCAGGCCCGACCGGGCGAAGATCTTGCGCGTCGCCGGGATCGGTGCGGTGAGCATGAACCGCGGATCGTCGCCGGCCAGCGAGAAGTCCACGAACCGGGCGCGCGGCGTGAGGCCGAGTGCCGACGCCCGCCGCTCGCTCATGATCAGCATCGCCGCCGCGCCGTCGGTGATCTGCGACGAGTTCCCGGCCGTCACCTTGCCCCCCTTGTCGGCCTCGATGAACGACGGCTTGAGCGCGGCGAGCTTCTCGAGCGTGGTCTCCCGGAGGCCCTCGTCAGTGGTCATCATCGTGCCCTCGGCATCGAGCACCGGCAGGATCTGCGACTCGAACCGGCCCTCGACGGTGGCCCGCGCCGCGTACTGCTGCGAGCGCAGGCCGAAGCGGTCCATCTCCTCGCGGCCGATCCCCCACCTGTCGGCGATCAACTCGGCCGAGATCCCCTGGGGCACGAGCCCACCTGCGGCGGCGTACCGGGCGCCGATCCGCGGCCCGAAGGGGAAGCCGTACTTGCCGTCGATCATCGAGGCCCCCATCGGCACCCGGGTCATCACCTCGACGCCGCAGGCGACGACGACGTCGTAGGCCCCGGCCATGACGCCCTGGGCGGCGAAGTGCGCCGCCTGCTGCGACGAGCCGCACTGGCGGTCGATCGTCGTGCCCGGCACCGATTCGGGCCACCCCGCGGCGAGCACGGCGTTGCGGGCGATGTTCGCCGCCTGTTCACCCACCTGCATCACGCAGCCCATCACCACGTCGTCGACGAGGGCCGGGTCGATGCCGGTGCGCTGCTGCAGGGCCTTGAGCGTCTCGGCGGCGAGGTCGACGGGATGCCACTCCTTCAACCTCCCGTTGCGCCTGCCCAACGGGGTCCGGATGGCGTCGACGATCACCGCGGTGTCCATGGTCTGTCCTTCGATCGGGGCGTGCGCCGAGTCTGGCCGTCCGCACCCCGCCAACCCGAAGCGGAGCCCGCCCGATCACAGTGCTTCGAGCGGCCACGACGGATCAACCGGGTGATCGGGGCGCCCCGGCCCCGCCTGTGCGAACCGGCCCCGCCTGTGCGCCCCCGCCCGCGTCGGCGCGCCCTTGCGCGATGGTGGAGAATAGGGCCATGCCGTATGCCTCGATCCAGGAAGTCCACGATGCCGTGGTCGGCCAGACCATTCCCCGCCAGTTCCTCGGACTCGTCGCCGCCCACCCCGATCTGCCGGCGCTGCACTCGATGAAGGACGCCACACCCGGGTCGTGGAACGTGTGGACCTTCACCGAACTCGCCGACAACGTGGCGCGCGCCGCGGCCGGAATGCTCGCCGCCGGCGTCACGCCCGGCGAGCGCGTCCTGCTGATGATGCGCAACCGCCCCGACTTCCACTGGTTCGACGCCGCCGCCCAGTTCTGCCGGGCGACGCCGGTGTCGATCTACAACTCCTCGTCCCCCGAGGAGATCGAGTACCTCGCCGGCCACGCCGAGGCGGAGATGGCGATCGTCGAGGACGCCGGCTTCCTCGAGCGGATGCTCAAGGTCCGCACCGCTCTGCCCCGGCTGCAGCGGATCTACGTGGTCCAACCGCCCGAGGGCCCCTTGCCCGACGGCGTGTTCCCGGCCGCCGACCTGCTCGCCCAGGGCTCGGCCGATCTGCAGGCGCTCGCCGCTGCCACCGATCCGGCCGACATCGCCACGCTGATCTACACCTCGGGCACGACCGGCCCGCCCAAGGGGGTGATGATCAGCCAGTACAACGCCGTGTACACGGTGAACCTGCTCGCCCGGTGCATCGCCTTCGACACGTTCGCCGGCAAACGGGCCGTCTCGTACCTGCCGATGGCCCACATCGCCGAACGGGCGATGAGTCACTACCAGGCCTTGCTCCTCGGCTACTCCGTCTACTGCTGTCCCGATCCCGGTCAGATCGGCATCTACCTCAAGGAGGTCCGTCCCGAGATCATCTTCGGCGTGCCCCGGGTCTGGGAGAAGCTCTACCTCGGCGTCAACGCCGCGCTCTCGGCCGACCCGGCCCGCAAGGCCCAGTTCGACGCCGCCGTCGAGGGGGCCAAGCGGCTGCGCCCGGCGGTCGCCGCCGGCGTGGCGACCGACGAGCAACGGGCGATGCTCGCCCAGATGGACGCCGCCTTCGGCCAGGTCAAGACGATGGTCGGCCTCGACATGGTCGAGGTGGCGGTCACCGGAGCGGCGGCCATCCCGGCGTCGATCCTCGAGTGGTTCAACGCCATCGGTGTGCCGCTGTCGGAGATCTACGGGATGTCGGAGTCGACCGGGCCGATGACCTGGGAACCCATGGCCAACCGGGCCGGCTACGTCGGTCGGGTGATCCCCGGTGGGGAGTTGAAGATCAACGAGGACGGCGAGGTCTGCTACCGGGGCGGCAACGTGTTCCAGGGCTACCTCAAGCAGCCCGACAAGACGGCCGAGACGGTGATCGACGGCTGGCTCCACTCGGGCGACATCGGCACGCTCGACGACGGCTACCTCAGGATCGTCGACCGCAAGAAGGAGCTGATCATCACCTCGGGCGGCAAGAACATCAGCCCGGCCAACCTCGAGGCGGCGCTGAAGACGATCCCCCTCGTCGGCCAGGCTGCAGCGATCGGCGATGGCCGCAAGTACTGCACGGCGATCATGGTGCTCGACCCCGAGACGGCCGCCGTGTGGGCCCGCGCCCATGGCCGCGAGGGAGTCGGATCGTCGGAGCTCGCCGCCGATCCGGAGGTGATCGCCGAGGTGCAGGCCGGCGTCGACGAGGTCAACGGGCAGTTCGCCCAGGTCGAACAGATCAAGAAGTTCACCCTGCTGGGCGAGGAATGGCTCCCCGACTCCGAGCTGCTCACCCCGACGTCCAAGCTCAAGCGCCGTGGTGTCAACGCCTGCTACGCCGCCGAGATCGAGGCGATGTACGAGGGGGCGTGAGCCTCCTCAGTCGACGGCCCTGATCATCAGTCGAAGGCCCTGATGATCGCTCCGTAGCCGCTGTCACACGGCGGGACGACCCGCCGATGGTGCTCGTCGCCTACCTGCCGAGCCGTGCCGGCGGGGATGAACCAACCGGCGGAGTCGATGAACATCCGGCCACCCCCGTTGGTCACCACCCTTGTCTGGCGGGAATCGACGGACACGATGAACCTGTTGACCGTGTAACCGTCGCCCCGATGCAGGCACGAATCGACCCACTCGGCCAGCCGCAGGCTGACGTGGGGGTCGATCGCCGCGCCGTCGGGCCGGTGGATCTCGAAATGGACGTGGGGCACCGACTGCTCGGCGTTGCCGCTGTCGCCCATGAAGGCGACGACCTGGCCGGCGCGCACGATGCTGCCGTCGGCGATGCCGGCGGCGAACCGCCAGGTGCCCTCGTCGGCGCCGTCGTCGGTTGCCGGGGTGTCGTTGTTGACGTGGTAGTAGCGGTAGTCCCAGCCCTCGGCGTCGGTGATCACGAACCCCCAGCCGGCGGTGGGGTGGTCGACGACGACGTGGGTGACGACGCCGTCGGCGGCAGCGAGCAACGGCTGCAGGCGCACGCCGACGATGTCGTTGCCGAGGTGGTGGCGGGGGCACTCCTGCCCGCCACGGCAGTCACCCCAGTCGTCGTAGAAGCTGACCGGCCCGGCAACGGGGAACCGGATCGAGCGGACCGGCCAGCCGTCGTCGGGGCGCACGGGCAGATCGCTCGGCGGCACGTCGGTCGACCCGGCACCGCCCGGATCGACCACCGCCGGATCGACCACCGCCGGACCGACCACCGCCCGCTCGACCACCGCCGGATCGACCATGCCCGACCCGACCACGCCCGACCCGACACCGCCCGGATCGATCACCGCGGGATCGATCACCGCCGGATCGATCACCGCCGGATCGACCAGGACGAGCGAACCGGCCGCCGGGACAACGGCCTCGGTGGCGTCGAGGCCCGCCTCGCCGGTGTCCGGGTCGACTGCCGCGTCAGCCGGGACCACCCCGACGACCGGATCGAGCGGGAAGCCGTCCGGGGTGGTGGCCACGGGCTCCGTTTCGACGTCGTCGGCGATGCCGACGCCGGAACGCGCCTCGGCGTCGGAGGAGGCGAGCGCGAACAACCCGAAGGCGAGGAGGCCGACGACGGCGACGGCGACGGCGAACTTCAGCAGGGGGCGACGGACCCGCCGCACCTCGTCGCCCGGCAGCGCGGTGGAGCGGACGCCGGCCGAATCGCCGCCCAACACGGAACGCACGAACAGGTCGACCTCACGGTCGAGCCTCTTGGCGTCATCGACGATCTCGAACCGGGGGTTTCCGCGCACACGCATACGGTGATTGAGACGCCCGCGCGGACCGTGGATGACGCCCGATCCACCCCGCACAGCGTCGATCAGGCCGTCCGACCCCTCTCCGTGTGGCCGCCAGCCGGAGTTCGGGCCAGACGGGTCAAGATCGACGCGTCTGGCGTCAATACATGTTCAAGCAGTGGCCTTGACGGCCGCGGCGATCGCCGTCAGCGCCGTGTCGACCTCGCCGGCCGTCACGACCAGCGGCGGCATCAGGCGCACCGTCGTTGCATAGGTGCCGGCGTTCATCATCAACAGGTGCGACTCCTCGAGGCTGTGCCTGATCACCGCGGCCACCCGGGCGGGCTCGGCGAACTGCACGGCGTTCATCAGGCCGAGACCACGCACCTGCGTGATGCCGGTGTCGGAGGCCATGAGCTCGCGCAGTCCGGCGCGCAGCTGTTCGCCGCGGGCGTTGACGTTCTCCATGAAGCCGGGCTCGGTCAACACGTCGATCGTCGCCAGCGCCGCCGCGCAGCCGATCGCGTTGCCGCCGTAGGTGCCACCGTGGGCGCCCGTCGGCCAGCGGGCCATCAGCTCCGCCGAGGCGCCGAGCGCCGAGAACGGGAAGCCGGAGGCGATCCCCTTGGCCATGCAGACGATGTCGGGCTGCAGGTCGAAGTGCTCGACGGCGAACATCTTGCCGGTGCGACCGAAGCCCGTCTGGACCTCGTCGGCGATGAACAGGATCCCGTGCTCCTTGCAGATCGCCACGATCCCCTCGATGAAGCGGGCAGGGGCAGGAAGATAGCCGCCCTCGCCGAGCACCGGTTCGAGGATCGCCGCCGCCGTCTCCTCGGGCGCCGTCTGCGACTTGAGCAGGTGCTTGAAACCCCACAGCGCGCGGTCGATCTCGGCTTCGGGGTCGGCGGCCAGCGGGTCGGGGAACGGCGCGACGAACACTCCGGCGGGCAGCGAGCTGTAACCGCCGCGATAGCCGGTCTTCGAAGTGGTCATCGCCATCGCCATGTGCGTGCGACCATGGAACGATCCGGAGAAGACGATGACATTCGGCCGGCGCGTGGCCGACTTGGCCAGCTTGACGGCGGACTCCGTGATCTCCGCGCCCGAGTTGGCATAGAAGAACGTGTCGATGCCCGCGGGACTCAGATCGGCGAGGCGGGCGGCCAACGGCTCGAGCAGATCGTGGGTGTAGCAGTTGACCTGGGCATGGATGAACCGCGCGGCCTGGCGCTGGATCGCCTCCACGACGTGCGGGTGGCAGTGACCCGTCGAGACCACGGCGATACCCGCCGTGAAATCGAGGTACTCCTGGCCGTCGGTCGTGTAGACCCACGAGCCCTTCCCGTGGCTGACCTGCAGATCACTGACCTTGAACCAAACGGGGGCGAGATGGGACGGCGTTGTCATGCCGACAGCGTACGCTCCGCCGGCCAACGTGGCGAGGGGAAGATCGGCAGGGTCCACCGCGCTGCGGTGTCCGGCGGCCGACTCGCCGGCCCTGGCACGGCGGTACGGGCACGGCGGGCTATCGCGCAGAAATCCTCACAATGGAGTAGTTTTCGCGCGATAGCCACCCACGCAACGCCCGAGGTGTTCTTCGCCGACGACAAGGCCGGCAGTCAGCACGCCATGCGCCTGGTGAAGCGGGGCGACGCTGTTCGGTTGGCGCCCGGGGTGTTCGCCCGGGGGAACGAGCGCCAGGCTATCACAGCCGTGACCAGGCACTGGCGGGCGATCGTGGCACGGGAGATACCGGGGGCGGTGATCACCGATCGCTCGGGACCCGACCCTCGGCCGCGGGCCGGGAGGCTGTACGTCTCGCACCCGACACGGCGCCGTCCGCTGCATCTGCCGGGCCTGACCGTCGAGTGCCGGATCGGGCCCGGCCCGATCGAGGGGGACCTGCCGATCGCCGAAGGGTTGTGGGCCGCCTCGCCGCAACGGTGGGTGCTCGACAACACGCGTCGGTCACGCGACCGGGGCGCCGGGCGGCGCACGCTCGACGACCACGAACTGGCCACCGCCGTCGACCACCTCGCCTCGATCGCCGAGGGACGGCTGGCCAACGTGCGTCGTGCGCTGGAGGGGATCGCCGACCGCGCCGGCGATGGTGTCGATGTCGCCCGGGCCGATGCGCTGCTCGGCGCAGCGATGGGCACCCGACCCGACGTGGCCTCCGCATCGGAGGCGCTGACCTCGCGTCAGCGTGGCCGGCCCGTCGACTGGAGCCGGGTCGCCCTCTTCGACCGCGCCGCCGAGGAGCTGGCGACGAGCCCGCCCGTCGAGCATCCGTCACGGCCGGCACCCACGCTCGCCTTCTTCGAGGCCTACTTCTCCAACTACATCGAGGGCACGACGTTCGAGCTGTTCGAGGCGGCGAACATCGTGATGCGCGGCCACCGGCCCGAGAACCGGGCCCACGACACCAGCGACGTGCTCTCCACGTTCGAGCTGGCCACGGACGCGGTGGCGGCCGAGGTGGCGAGCGACGGCGAGGAGTTCGTCGAGCTGATCCTGCGTCGCCACGCCCGCTTGATGGCCCACCGCCCCGGCACGGAGCCCGGCAGGATCAAGAGCATCCGCAACCGGGTCGGCGACCACATGTTCGTCGACCCCGCTCATGTCTACGGCACGCTCCTGGCCGGGTGGGAGCGCATCGCCGGGCTTCGTTCGCCGTTCCAGCGGGCGGTGATGACCCACCTCGTCGTCGTCGAGACCCACCCGTTCATCGACGGCAACGGCCGCATCGCCCGTCTGGGACTGAACGCCGAACTGTCGGCCGGTGGCCAGTTGCGCCTGGTGATCCCCACGGTGTTCCGCAACGACTACTTCGCCGGGCTGCGGGCGGTGACGGTCAACGGACTGATCGACCCGCACGTGCAGATCATGCGCTTCGCCTGGGACTGGACGGCGTCGGTCGATTGGACCGACTACGCCTCGGCCGAGGCGGACCTCGTCGCCTCGAACGCGCTCGAGCCGCCCGAGGCGGCCGACGAGGGGCACGGCCTGCGCCGGGTAGAGCACATCGGTCTCGCCCGGCCCCTGCCGGCTCAGCCGTTCCGACTCAGCCCGTGAAGGCCACCCCGAGCACGTCGTCGTAGGTGTCGGCGAGGTGGAACCTCATCGTCTGGCGCACGGCTTCGGGCACGTCCTCCAGATCGGGGCCGTTGCGCTTGGGGAGCACGACGTCGGTGAGCCCGGCGCGGTGCGCGGCGAGCACCTTCTGCTTGACCCCGCCGATCGGCAGCACCTTGCCCTGCAGGGTGATCTCGCCGGTCATGCCGACCGTCGCCGCGACGGTGCGGTCGGTCAGTGCCGAGACCAGTGCCGTCGTCATCGTGATCCCGGCCGACGGTCCGTCCTTGGGCACCGCACCGGCCGGCACGTGGACGTGGAAGCGGCGCGACAGACGTGACGGATCGATGCCCAGCTCGACGGCGTGCGAGCGGACGTACGACAGGGCGATCTGCGCCGACTCCTTCATCACGTCGCCGAGCTGCCCGGTGAGCGTCAGGCCGGGCTCGCCGTCGGAAACGCTCACCTCGATGTACAGCACATCGCCCCCGGCGCCGGTGACGGCGAGGCCGGTTGCCACGCCCGGGATGTCGACTCGTGCGGCCTCGTCGAGGAACTTCGGCCGGGAGAGGAACTCCGCCACGTCGGCGGCGTCGACCGTGATCGGCACCGCGGTACCCCGGCCGACACGGGCAGCGGCCTTGCGCAGCAGCTTGGAGAGCTCGCGCTCGAGGCTGCGCACCCCGGCCTCGCGGGTGTACTCCCCGATGATCCGACGGATCGCCGCATCGGAGATGTCGACCTCGTCGACGCGCAGGGCGTGGCGCTCGAGCTGGCGCACGAGCAGATGGCGCCGAGCGATGTGCAGCTTCTCGTCCTCGGTGTAGCCGTCGAGGCGGACGAGCTCCATCCGGTCGAGGAGCGGGCCGGGGATCGAGTCGGCGACGTTCGCCGTGGCAATGAACACGACGTCGGACAGGTCGAGCTCGACCTCGAGGTAGTGGTCGCGGAATGTGTGGTTCTGGGCGGGGTCGAGCACCTCGAGCAACGCTGCGGTGGGATCGCCGCTCCAGCCGCCCGCCGACAGCTTGTCGACCTCGTCGAGCAGCACCACCGGGTTCATCGCCCCTGCCTCGGTGATCGCCCGCACGATCCGCCCGGGCTGGGCGCCGACGTACGTGCGGCGGTGGCCGCGGATCTCGGCCTCGTCACGGATGCCGCCGAGGGCGACGCGGACGAACGGCCGACCCATCGCCCGGGCGATCGACTCGCCGACGCTGGTCTTGCCCACGCCTGGCGGCCCGACGAGGGTGATGATCGCCCCCGCGCCGCGCCGGGCTGCCGCGCCGCCGACGACCTCGCCGGTGGGTCGGGTGCCGGAGGTCGTGCCGGTCCGCTCGTGACGGAGCTTGCGTACGGCGAGGAACTCGACGATGCGGTCCTTCACGTCGTCGAGTCCGTGGTGGTCGGTGTCGAGGATCGCCCGGGCGGCGTCGAGGTCGAAGCGGTCGTCGCCGCGCACCCCCCACGGGAGCTCGAGCACGCGGTCGAGCCAGGTGCGGATCCACCCGTGCTCGGGGGACTGGCTGCCGGCGCGCTCGAGGCGGTCGATCTCGCCGTTGACGAAGTTGGCGGCCTTCTCGGCCAGCGCCAGCGCGGCCACCTTCTCGCGGTAGCGCCCGACCACGTCGTCGTCGCCCTCGCCGAGCTCCTTGCGGATGGCGGCCAGCTGCTGGCGGAGGAGGAACTCGCGCTGGTGCTTGTCCATCCCCTCGGTGACGTCGGTGCGGATCTGCTCGGTGACCTGGGTCTCGGCGAGCAGCCGACGGGCCCACTCGAGGGCCAGCCCGACGCGCTCGTCGAGCTCGACGGCGTTGAGGATGGCGAGCTGCTGCCCGGGAGGGACCTCGCCCCAGGTGGTCGCTGCGTCGGCGAGCGCGCCGGGCTCGGTGATCGTCCGCAGGATCTCGGGCAGGCGCCGGGAGTGGCGGAGCTTGGCGATCTCCTCGAGGGTGACGCGCAGCTCGCGGCTGAGCGACTCGACACGGGGCGTCGGGCGGGAGTCGACGATCGGCGTGACCTCGGCCCAGCGGCCGCTGCGCTCGCCGACGATCTCGGCGCCGAGCACGGCACGGCTCTCGGCCTGGAGGATCGCCCCGGTCACCCCGCTCGGGAACGTACCGACGTTGGGGACCCGGGCGATGATGCCGACGGCGGCGGTGAGTTCAGGGCGACCGTCGAAGGCGGGGACGAGCACGACCCGGCCGTCGGACGACTGGGCGGCCTCGACGGCGAGCCGGGTCACCTCGGAATCGATGGCCAGGGTGACGACCGTGCCGGGGAGGACGACGGCGGGGGTGGGCAGGACCGGAAGGGTGAGCCGGGGAGGTGCTGATGCGCTCATGGCGACGGAGCGTAATCCGCGCTGCGCCTGTTTCAACAGGAAACCTGCGTCATGACGGCTCAGGTTTTCGGACGACCGACCCTCACGCAGAGCCGCGGCGGCCGTGGATGGTCACTGCTGGGCGGCGGCGAACTCCAGCGCCTCGTCCCACCCGGCCCGGCGGGCGACGAGGGCACGGAACGGCATCACGTACTTGGGCAGGCTGAGCCCGAGCGCGCCGCGCAGCAGGCCGTGCCGGCCGTACAGCGCGAGAAACCTGCCGTCCTCCGGCGAGCCGCGCACGATGCGGATCTCGACGCCGTCCCCGTCCTCACCCGGGCCGGACCCGCGGCCGATGAACTGGACCCGCCGGTCGTACTGGTCGCTCCAGAAGAACGGAACGGCGGTGTACGCCTCGGTCGGCTCGCCGGCGGCCTCGCGCAGCAGGTTGGCCGCGGCGATCGCTCCCTGCTCACTGGCGTTCGTCCAGTGCTCGACGCGCATCTCCTCGTCGAACAGCTGGTTGGGCCAGCGGACGCAGTCCCCCGCGGCGTAGACGTGCGCCACGTCGCGGGCGCGCAGGGTGGCATCACAGACCACACCGTCGCGAAGCTCCAGCCCGCTGCCGGCGAGCCACCCGGTGACCGGCGCCACCCCGACACCGACCACGACGACGTCGGCCGAGACCAGCGACCCGTCCCCCAGGCGCACGCCGCCGACCCGCCCACCGGCCCCGCCGCCGACCCGCCCACCGGCCCCGCCACCGACGCGGTCGCCGGTCCGCCCCCCGCCCTCGATCGCCGCCACCTGCACGCCACAGCGGATCTCCACCCCGTTCTCGGCGTGGAGCGACGCCACCGCCCGGCCCATCTCCGCCCCCAGCCCGCGCACGAGCGGAGCCGCCGCCGCTTCGAGCACCGTGACCTGACAGCCCCGCGCCCGGGCGCTGCAGGCGACCTCCAGCCCGATGAACCCGGCGCCGACGACGACGACCCGCACCCCCTCGCGGAGTTCGGCCCGCAGGGCGAGCGAGTCGTCGAGTGTGCGCAGGACGTGGATGCCGTCCAGGTCGGGCTGGCCGGGGAGGCGGCGGCACGCGGCACCGGTGGCGATGATCAACCCGTCGTAGCAGACCGTCCGACCGTCGGCGAGGACGACGGTCCGGGACTCGAGGTCGAGGCTCGCCGCCGCCACACCAAGGAGCATCTCGAGGCCGAGTTCGGCGATCGACTCCGGCCGGCGCAGGGCGATGCGATCGGGCTCCCACTCGCCGGTGAGCACCTTCTTCGACAACGGGGGGCGGTCGTACGGCTGGTGGCCCTCGGCGCCGATCATGGTGACGGCTCCCTCGAAGCCGCACGAGCGCAGCGACTCGCAGGCCCGCAGCCCGGCCAGCGAGGCGCCGACCACGACAACCCGATCCAGGCCGCTCATCGGGAGGCGACCTCGGCATCGAGCGCCCGGCGGGTCACGGCGACCATCCGCTCGATCTCGTCCTCGGTGACGATGAACGGCGGCCCGAACAGGATGGCGTCCTGCACCGGTCCGCTCCCGGCCGGGTAGATCCACACGTCGTCGTCGAGCGCCCGCTTGACCACCTCGAGGGCAAACTTCGGGGCGGCCGGGAAGGGCTCGCCCGTGGCCCGGTCGCTGACCAGTTCGATGCCGTAGAACAGGCCGCGGCCGCGCACCTCGGCCACGTGCGGATGGTCGTCGAACTCGGCGTGCAGCCGCTCGCCGAGGCGCAGCCCGATCGTCGCCGCCCGGGCGAGGAGGTCCTCCCGCTCGAGGATCTCGAGCACCTTGGCCGCCGCCGCGCAGGCCCCGTCGACGCCGCTGAAGGTGAAGTACATGAACCCGGCGTCGGCCAGCGGCTCGGCGACGCGGGCCGTCGTCGCCACCATGCCGATCGAGACGTAGCCCCCGCCGAGACCCTTCCCGCCGAAGACGACGTCGGGGGTGATCGGGAAGTGCTGGTGCCCCCACGTCCTGCCGGTACGGCCGAATCCCGTCATCACCTCGTCGGCGATGATCAGGATGTCGTGGGCTGCGCACACCTCGGCGATCGCCCGCCAGTACTCGTCGGAGGCGGTGAGGCAGCCGCCGGCCGCGCCGGTGATCGGCTCGAAGATGAAGCCGGCGATCGTCGACGGATCCTCCGCCTCGATCAGCTTCACCGCCGCCTCGGCGTCGTTCCACGGCACCTTGGGGAACGGCAGCATGAGCGGATCGAAGCCGCTGCGCCGCCCGGAGTGGCTGCCGACGGCCAGGGTGCCGGTGGTGATCCCGTGGAAGCTGGGGTGCCGTCCGACGACCTTCCAACGGTCAGGGCGCCCCTGGGCGAGCTGGTAGGAGCGGGCGAGACGCAGCGTCGAGTCGGCCGACTCCCCACCGCCCGAGGTCAGGAAGATGTGATCGAAGCCGGCCGGCAGCCAGCCCGCCCGGAGACGATCCTGCAGGGCGAGGCGGTGCTCGGTCGGCCACGACGGCACGACGTAGGCACCGCCGGCCATCACCGCGTGGACGGCGTCGGCCACCTCGCGCCGGCCGTGGCCGATGTTGGCGACGATCGCGCCCCCGGCGGCGTCGAGGATCCGCCGGCCGTCGTCGGTGATCAGCGTGCTGCCCTCACCGCCGACGACGGTCGGCCCGTAGCCGCCCGGCGTGAAGTGGTAGCGGGCGTCAGCGGACGCGTTCTTCGGTGTGGCGGACATGGCCCCCAGTCTCGCGCTCGCGCTCGTCGGAGAAGTCGCCCGTGCCGTGCCGGTAGGTGATCGAGATCCGGGGACCGGCGTGCGCCACCTTGGGAACCGCGTGCTCCCAGCGGTCCTGGCTGGCGCCGCCCATCACCAGCAGATCACCGTGGCCGAGCTCGAGCCGGCGGGCGCGCCCGCCGCCCCGTGGGCGCAGCAGGAACGGGCGCCGCTCGCCGACGCTGACGATGGCGACGACCGGCTCGGTCACCCAGTGCCGGTGGCGGTCGCCGTGCCAGGCGACGGAGTCGTGCCCGTTGCGGTAGTAGTTGCAGCCGACCGAATCGAAGGCCAGCCCGTAGTGGCGATCGAGGGCCCCGAGCATGTCGGCCATCACCGCCGACGGCAACGGGCGACCGGTGGCCGGCGTCCACCACCAGATCAGGCGCGGTTCGTCGACGATCCGCGCGTACATCGCGACCCGTCGCCGGCGCCACTCGAGCCGCTCGGCAAGGTCGGCGAAGACGGTGTCGGCCCCGGCCAGCCAACCGGGGAGGTGGTCGTACCAGCTGGTCGCGTCGAGCTCGACGCGCCGGATGCCGCCCAGCAGCGGATCGACCCGCGGTTCCCCGCCGTCGAAGAGGCCGCCCTGCCAGGCGGCCGTCCGGCCCGGCCGTTCGATCACCGAATTGGCGTACACATGTTCGATTGTGCCGGAGATGCGCCCCTTCGTCAAGGGGTCGTGGAACCGTTCGGCGAGACTGACGCGGTGCAGCCCATCGTCATCGACGACCCGAGCGATCCGCGGCTCGGCGATTACGTCGCCCTCAACGACGTCGCCCTGCGCCGGGCGACCGAGGATCGCGATGGCGTGTTCCTGGCCGAGGGGATCAACGTCGTGCGCCGCCTTGTCAGCTCCCCCTACCGCATCCGCTCACTGCTCCTCGTCCCGCAGAAGTTCGAGCGCCTGCGCGGCGAGCTCGAACAGGGGTGGCCGCCGGACGCGCCCGTCTACGTCGCCGAGCGCACGGTGCTCGCCCAGGTCGCCGGATTCGACATCCACCGCGGGGTGATCGCCTCGGCCGAACGCGGCCCGGGCGCGACCATCGACGACGTGACCGCCGCCGGGACTGGCCTGATCGTCGCCCTCGAAGGGATCAACGACACCGAGAACCTCGGGGCGATCGCCCGCACGGCCCGGGCGTTCGGGGCCGGCGCCCTGCTGCTCGACCCGAGATGCGCCGATCCGCTGTACCGCCGGGCGGTCCGGGTGTCGATGGGCGAGATGCTCCACATCCCGATCGTGCGGGTCACCGCCCGCCGCTGGCCCGACGAGACGTTCACCGTGCTCCGTGCCGCCGGCTACCGCGTGGCCGCCCTCACCCCGGCGCCGGACGCCGTCGACATCCACGACTGGCCGTCGTCCGAGCGGATGGTCCTCGTCCTCGGCGCCGAGGGCCCGGGCCTCTCGCCCGGTACGCAGCGTGCCGCCGACGTCCGCCTGCGCATCCCGATCGCCCCGGGCGTCGACTCGCTGAACGTGGGACACGCTGCGGCGGCCGCCCTGGCCGTGCTCGTTCGGCCAGTCGGCCGGCGGACGCCCGGCGACCCGGTCAGTGGCGGACCCGCCTGAGTGCCTCGCGTTTGGTGAGCCCGCTCAGGCGGTCGTCGTGGGCGGCGAGGAAGGCGCGCACCGCGGCGGCCTCGGCCGGACCCCGGTGGGCGTACGACCGCAGTGCCCAGCCGATCGCCTTGCGGATGAAGAACTCGCGGTCCTCGGCGCGACTGGCGCACGCGGTGAACAGCCAGGCCTCGTCGGTCGCCTCCTTGGCCAGGATCTGGTGGATGATCGCCGAGCGGTCGAGCCAGATGTCGTCGTCGGCCAGCCACTGATCCATCACGGCCCGACGGTCCGGATGCCGCCGGACGATCGCCCCGACCGGATGGGCGGCGAGGTCGTCGACGGTGTCCCACCACGACTTGGCGGTGATCAGGCCTTCGAGCGCCCCGAGCGCCGAGGGCGGGAGCAGCCGTTCGTGGCGGTGGAGCAGCCCCGCCCCGACGTACTGGTACTCGCGTTCGGGGAGCTGCCAGCACGCCTCGGCCGTGGCGACGACATCGGCGGCCGCCGGCGCCGGCAGCGCGGCGAACACCCTGCGGGTCAGCCGCTCCCGCACGGGCGCGGTGACACCGAGGAAGGCGAAGCGGTGCTTCATGTAGGCGGCCATCGGCCCGCGACGCCCGGGATCCCCGGCATCGCCGAGCACGGCGACGATCTGCTCGACGGCCGTGTCGGACCACTCGCTCATCGCCCCACCGTAGGCGCCGGCCGGTAAACGCGGGCGAGGGAGCCGCGGGCGTCGCTAGCCTCGATCGGGATGGCCGAGCCGCTGCACCCCGCACCGACGCCGGTTGCGCCGCGCGTCGGCTTCCTCGGACCGCTCGGCACCTTCACCGAGCAGGCGCTGAAGTCCCAGCCCGACCTGGCCCAGGCGGAGCTGGTGCTGTTCCGCACGATGCCCGACGTGCTCGACGCCGTGGAGGCGGGCGAGATCGACCTCGGGTTCGTGGCGATCGAGAACTCGATCGAGGGCACCGTCAACCTCACCCAGGACGAGCTCGCCTTCAACCACTCGCTGCTCATCCAACGCGAGGTCGTGCTCGACATCGAGCACTGCCTGATGGCCCTGCCGGGCACGGCCATCGACGACGTCAAGGTGGTGCTGTCCATCCCGGTGGCCAGCGCCCAGTGCCACGCCTTCCTCCGCCGGACGATGCCCCTGGCCGATCTCCGGGCGACCAACTCGACCGCCGAGGCGGCGCGGATCGTCGGTGAGCAGCTCGGCGCCGGGTCGGCCGCCGTGGCCCCGCGCATCGCCGCCGAGCTGTACGGACTCGAGATCCTCGCCGAGGACATCGCCGACCACCCGGGCAACCAGACCCGCTTCGTCGTCGTCGCCCGTGAGGGCGTCCCGGCGGCCACCGGTCACGACCGCACGGCGATCGTCGTCTACCAGCGGGCCGACGAGCCGGGCAGCCTGATCTCGATCCTCCAGGAGTTCGCCGCAAGGCGGATCAACCTGTCCAACCTGATCTCGCGCCCGACCAAGGTCGGCGGACTCGGTGAGTACTGTTTCGTGATCTACGCCGACGGGCACGTCACCGATCCCCTTGTGGCCGACACGCTGCGCGATCTGAAGGCCAAGCAGGGCGACGTCAAGTTCCTCGGCTCGTACCCGGCGGCCGGGCGTCATGCCCACCACGCCCGCGAGCACGCCGATCTGCGCTGGCGGCTCGCCGACGACTGGATGAACACCCTGCTGACCGCGGTACGACCGACGGCGTGACCAGCCGCCCGGCGACGACCATCGAGTCGACGTCGGGATCGGCGCCCACGCCAGGCCACCTCGGAGGCCGACGTCAGGCTCCCTCCTCGGGCTCCCGCCTCGGGCTCCCGCCTCAGGCTCCTGCCGACGACTGGTCGAACGGCGTCGAACCGCTGCGTGCCTTCTTCGCCGAGAAGCCCCGACCGAGAGCCAGATCGGCGAGTCGCTGGACGTAGAGGTCGTCGCGGAAGTGGAGGGTGAACGTGCGGGCGTCGCGCACCATCTGACCGAGCGGGTAGCGCTCGTGGGCGGCCCGGGCACCGACGATGTCGAACCCGTCGAAGGGGATCGACAGCACCGCGTTCTTGGCCAGGTGCATCGCCCGGATGGCATCGGCCTCGGCGAGATCGAAGTCGTCACCGGCGTCGAGCCGATCGGCCGCGGCATACAGGCCGCAGCGCGCCGCGTAGAGCTGGGCGTCCATCCGTCCGAGGCGCACCTTGACCGCCTCGGAGTCGCGCAGGTCGGGCCGGCTGGCGACGTAGCCGGCGATGAAGTCGAAGGCGGCCTGGGCCGTGCCGAGGTGGTTGGCCGCGTAGCCGCACGAGAACGTGCGGGGGTCGTCCTTGATCCACCCACCGGGGCGCCCGACGACGTGGTCGTCGGGAACGAAGACGTCGGCGAAGGTGACGCTGCCCGACACCGTCGAGCGCATCCCGAGCATCTGCCAGTCGTCGTGGCGGGTCACCCCGGGGGCACCGGTCGGAACGAGGGCGAAGACCATCCGGTCGACGTACGGCGTGTCCCCCTCGACGGCGCACCAGACCATCAGGTACTTGGCGATCGCGGCGACCGAGGCGAACGCCTTGCGCGCCGTCAGCCGATATCCGCCGTCCACCCTGGTGAGCTCCGAGTCGAGCACCTCGGCGCCGTTCTCGTAGAGGTGCGCCTCGGAGCCGAGCGAGGCGCAGAACGCGCCGCCGAGCACGTCGGCCAGGATGCGGTCGCGTTGGGCGCCCTTGGCATGCCAGCCGAGGATGCCGACCGCGTGGTTGTGCACCTGGAGGAGCTGCGCCGTGTTCGTGTCCCAGTAGGCGAGCCGTTCGAGGATGCGGTAGAAGCCCGAGAAGTTGCCGGGACGCCAGTACCCGTAGCCGCCGTACTCCACGGGGACGGTGAGCTTGTGGAAGCCGGCCTCGACCGATTCGGCGAAGGCCTCGAACGGGAAGCTCGACGTCGCGTCGAGCTTCCGCTGGCGCTCGCGGAATCGCGGCCCGAGCTCCTCGACACGGGCCAGCAGTTCCCTGGTGATGTCCGTCATTGCCGGCATGGTCGGCGGCGCTCCTTCTGCTCGGGGCCACCCAACGTAGTCGGCGCCCGGGCGGGAGCGCCTCAGGCCGGCTGGCTGCCGAGGGTCGCCGTGACCCCGATCTCCTTGCCGTCGCGGTTGACGACCAGGGCGAGTGGGTTGCCGGCGCCGGCGGCGACGATCGCGTCGCGCAGCGCCGTCTCGTCGTCGATCGCCGTGCCACCGGCCGAGACGATCACATCGCCGGACCGCATCCCCGCCGCCTCGGCGCCCGATCCGGCGACGATCTCGGTGACGAGCAGTCCGTGGTCGACGGCGAGGCCCTGGCGGCGGGCCACGGCGGCGCCGACCACGATGGTGGAGACCCCGAGGAACGGTCGCGACACCGTCTTGCCCTGCTCGAGCTGGTCGATGATCGTGCGGGCGTTGGAGATGCCGATGGCGAACCCGACGTTCTGTGCGTCGGTCGCCCCGGCCGAGTTGACCCCGACCACCCGGCCGTCGAGGGTGAGCAGCGGCCCGCCCGAGTTGCCCGGGTTGATCGCCGCGTCGGTCTGCAGGAGGTGGCTGAGGTGCTCGCCGTTGTCGGTGTCGATCGAGCGGTCGACACCCGAGACGATCCCCGTCGTCGCCGTCGGGCCACCGGTGAGGCCGAGGGCGTTGCCGATGGCCACGACCGGCGTGCCGACGGCCAGGCCGGTCGACTCCCCGAGCGTCAGCGCGGCGAGCCCGCTGCCGTCGATGTCGATCACCGCCAGGTCGTCGGTACGGTCGACACCGACGATGGTGGCCTCGTGCTCGGAACCGTCGTGCAAGGTGACGCTGACCGCCGTGGCGTCGGCGACGACGTGGGCGTTGGTGACGATGGCCCCGTCCGGGGAGATCAGGAATCCACTGCCCTCACCGCTCCCGCCGGGGAGTTGGACCGAGATGCTGACCACCGACGGCAGTGCGGCCGCCACCAACCCGGTCACGTCCTGCGCACCGGCCGGGGAGACGGCGAGCGGGGGCGCCGCAGTCTGGGCCGGCGCCTCGCTCCGCTGCGATCGGCCACCGAGCCAGCCGGCCACCCCGCCGCCGGCCACACTGACGGCGACGAGGGCGGCCAGGCCGATCCGGTGCCGCCGACGCCCGGGGAGGCGGGGCGGGGCCAGCGGCGGTGGGGGATCCATTGGCAGGCCGACCGGCGGCGGTCCGACGTACGCGGCGTCGGACGGGGGTGGAGGTGGCGGAATCATGGTGGGAATCATGGCGTGGCTCCTGGGGGGATCGGACAACAACACGGTGTCTGGCGAGGTCGGCGGCTCACGCTCTGACCTCCTGACGGATGACGACGAGGTAGTCGGCGACGAACAGGGCCAGGCGAGGCCGCAGCTGCCAGGAGCGAGCACGTCGGCGGCGACCGACCTCGAGCTCAGTTGGCCTTCGCGCTCGACGCTGTCGACACCCGTGATCAGCGCCCGACGATGTGTCGGTCCGGGGCGGTGGTCCTCGACTTCCCCGATCGGAGTGACACCGCCCCGGACCGACCCCGGCAGGTGTGCGGGAGCGATCCTCCACCGGCAGAGTGCGTCGGCGGGCGCTGCCCGGGCGGTAGCTTCCGGGAAGTGCCCACACCGATCCAGTCGAACCCCCAGCCCGTGCAGGTGTCGGTGGGCAAGGCGATGGGAACGATCTTCTCGACCGTCTTCATCGACCTGCTCGGCTTCGGGATCCTGATCCCGGTCTTCCCGCTGCTGATCAGCCCCGGATCGCCGTTCCGGGTCACGCCCGAGGGCTGGGGCTTCACCCGTTCGCTGATCATGCTCGGCTGGCTGCAGGCCGTTTACCCCTTCTTCACCTTCGTCGCCGCGCCGATCCTCGGGCAGCTGTCGGACCGTTACGGCCGCCGTCCGGTGCTCGCCTTCTCCGTCGGCGGCACGGCGATCGGCTACGTGCTGTTCGCCATCGGCATCCTGCAGAAGAACATCCCGCTGCTGTTCGCCGCCCGGGCGCTCGACGGTGCCACCGGCGGCAACCTCGCCGTGGCCCAGGCGGCGATCGGCGACATCTCGACCGACGCCAACCGGGCCCGCAACTTCGGAATGCTCGGCGCCGCCTTCGGCCTCGGCTTCGTCATCGGGCCGTATCTCGGCGGGCGGCTGAGCGCCCCGGACACGTCGTTCTACGGGATCTTCCACACCCCCGGATGGTTCGACGCGACCACGCCGTTCTGGTTCGCCGCCGGGTTGGCGGCCCTGAACTGCATCAACATCATCGTCCGCTTCCCCGAGACGATCGCCCACCTCGATCCCGAAAAGCACATCCGTCTCGGCCAATCACTGAACAACGTCCGGCGGGGATTCGCCGACATCCGCCTGCGCGTCCCGTTGCTCGCCGCCTTCTGCTTCACCGCCGGGTTCACGTTCTTCACCACCTTCTTCGGCGTGTACCTCGCCCGCAGGTTCGGGTTCACCCAGTCGAGGACCGGCGACTTCTTCGCCATCGTGGGGATCTTCATCGCCATCTCGCAGGCGGTGCTCGTCGGGCTGTTCGCCAGGAGGTACGGCGACTTCTCGATCCTGCGCTGGTCGTTCTTCGGGGTGGCGGCGATGGTCGCGGTGTTCTTCATGGCCGGGAGCTCGACCCTGCTGTACTGGATGATCCCGCTGTTCACGTTGTTCAACGGCCTGTCGATGGCCAACCTGTCGAGCCTGGTCAGCCGGTCCGCGGCGCCGGGTCGCCAGGGCGAGGCGATGGGCATCTACTCGAGTGTGCAGAACCTCGCCCAGGTCCCGGCATCGGCGCTGGTCGGCTACATCACGGGCTCGGCGGCCGCCTCACGCACCCCGCTGGTCGTGTCGGCCCTGACCATCGCCCTCGCCGGAGCGGTGTTCCTCGTCCTCTTCCGGCCGACCGCCGACCTCCGGCGGGACGGACCCACACCTCGATCACGTCGGCGCGTCGGCGACGGCATTCCCAGCGAATCCACGGCCGGCTGACGGCGGACGCCCGGTTCCAGGTGCTTCGATGGAGCCGATGAACGGCACCCGATTCCTCGACGATCCCCTGTCGCGTCGCACGTTGCTCGCCGGCGCCGGGCTGGCCGCGCTGCTTGCCGCCTGCGGTTCGAGCGACTCGCCGGCGACGGCACCGGCCACGTCCGGTGGGTCGACCACAGCGCCCGGCGCCGCCGCGCCCCGGGCGACCAACGCGCCGCCCACCGTGCCGGCTGCGGCGACCACCGTGGTCGTGCCCACGGCGCCGGCCGCCCCGGTCTCGGCGACCTCGACGCTGACCGCAGCCGATTTCACCGGGATGGGCACCTGCGTCCTGGCTCCGGAGAAGACGGCCGGGCCGTTCCCCCTCGACGAGCAGTTCGACCGTTCCGACATCACCGAGGGCGTGGCCGGCCACCCGTTACGGCTCGGCCTGCGCGTCCTCGACGCGGCCTGCGCCCCGGTGACCGGCGCCCGGGTCGAGATCTGGCACGCCGACGCCACCGGCGACTACTCGGCGTTCGTCGACAACGGTGGCGGCAAGGACGACGGGGCGGGCACGACGTTCCTGCGGGGCACGCAGGCGGTGAACGCCGACGGCATCGCCGAGTTCCTCACCATCTACCCCGGCTGGTACCGGGGCCGGGCCGTGCACATCCATCTGCGGGTGCACGTCGACGGCCACGTGGCGCTCACCTCGCAGCTGTTCTTCGACGAGGCGTACACCGGCGGTGTCTACGCCGCGGCGCCGTACGCCGAGTTCGGCACGCCCGACACGACCAACGCCGCCGACCGCATCGCCGGCGACGTGGCCGCGGAGGGCACGATGCTCGTCACCACCGGCGCCGAGACGGCCAACGGACCGGGCTCGATCAGCCTGCACAACCTGGCGATCGACCCCGCCACGGTGTCGACGGGAGACGCCGCCGGACCCGGCGGTCCGCCGCCCGCCGGTCCGCCGCCGGCGCCGACGACCCAGGCCGTCGCCACGACGGTGGGGACCCCGACCCTCTAGGAGGCTCCCGCCCGTCAGGCGAAGCGACTGGCGAACCCGATGCGGATGGCCGTCGGGAAGCACTGTTCGACGTAGGCGTACATCGAGCCGACGACCCGGTCGAATTCGGCGGCGTCGAGCACGGCGATCGGGAGTTCGCCGCGCAGGTAGACGGCGTTCTCGAGCCCGATCGAGAAATGGGCGCCGACGAGTCGGTCGTTGCGGCGCAACAGGTGCTCGTAGAGCTGCTCGGCGTTCTCCTCCGGGGCGGGCATGAAGTAGGTCTCGTAGCGCAGCGTGCGCTGGCCGAGGGTCAGCCACACGGTGATGAAGTCCTTCTCCTCGCCGCGCATCCGCACGAACCAGCGGCGTTCGTTCTCACCCGGCGCGGCCCGGTCGACGGCGGCGATGACCGGGTTGTCGTCGGCGAAGCGGGTCAGCCATTCGTCGATCGACGACTCGATCGCGTCGAGGCTGATCTCGTCGTGCCAGTCGGTCATGGGGGCAGGCTAGTGAGGTGGTCACCCGCGCAGCGGCAGAGGTGGGGGCTACACGTTGGGACGGTGGAGCGCCGCACGCCAGGTGAGACGCGAGCCGGTGTGGAGGAGATTGCGTTCGTAGAGACGTCCGGCGAGTCGCACGATCGCTGCCGTCGTGACGACCACCAGAACGATCGACAGCGCGATCTGCCACGCGGGCGGTGTCGACGCGGCGATCCGCATCGGCATCACGAGCGGCGACGTGATCGGGAACAGCGACGCCATTGTCGAGAACGTCGAATCCGGCTCACGCACGGCCTGGAGACTGGCGAAGTAGCTGACGAGGAAGGGGATCATGACGGGCACCGTGACGCTGGACGCGTCCTCCTGCCGGGAGACCAGCGATCCGGCCATGCCGAACAGCGTCGCGTTGAGTCCGAACCCGAGCAGGAACCAGATGCCGAGCCACACGACGCCGGCGACCGGAACCTTCGGGACGTCGACATCTCGCACCGCCCACATCGTCACGAGCGCGGTGACCGACACGACGACGACCTGCAGCAGCCCGACCAATCCGATGCCGAGCGTCTTGCCTGCGAGGAGTTGGCGTGCGCGGACATGGCCCAGCAGCACCTCGACGACCCGTGACGACTTCTCCTCGATCACGCCGTTGAGCAACAGACTCCCGTAGATCTGGACGGTCATGAACAGGAAGATGACGCCGACGGACGCGGTGGCCACCCGCACCTGCCTGTCCCGGGGTTCCGGTTCGAGGATGACGTTGTCGATCTGCGCCGGCGACAGAACGAACGACAGTGTCGACGCATCGATGCCCTCGGCGTCCGCCCACTCCTCAAGACGTACGGATCGGATGGCACTCGCGATCACCGTCTCGGTGAAGGCGTCCGCGGCGCGGCGCCAGAGGATGGTGTCGTCGCTCACCGCGACGTCGACATCGCCCGAACCGACGGCCGCCTTGGCTGCGTCGGTCGTGCTGAACGTACGAACGTTCGCCTTCAGCTCCGCCGGACCGGCGATCGCTTCGATGGCTGCGGCCAGGCCACCAGGACCATCGGCGGCAGTGACGTCGCCGGAGGCGTCGACGATGCCGATGTCGACGGTCTGGTGCGTGTCGCGGTTGGGCAGGACGGTGGCGAGGAGGACGGCACCGATCGTGGCAAGGATCATGATCCCGGTCGAGATCGCGAAGGTGCGGGAACGTGTTCGTTGACGAACCTCGCGTGCGGCGACGAGCACCACTGGGTGGCGGCGACTCACCAGGCGCGCCGCGTTCGGTTCGCGCGTGCCCGGTTCGCGCCTCTTCACGACTGCACCATCGCGGCGAAGACGTCGGACAGATGGGGCGGTTCGAACGAGAAGGTGCTCACCGTTCCGTGTCGGGATGCCTGCGCCAACAGCGCGGCGAGGTCGGCGTCTCGGGGCACCCGGACGACCACGGCATCGGCATTCCCGTGGATGACCTGCACGTCGGGGTGCACCGGCGTCCACGGCGTTGCGGGCTGCAACGCGATCGTGAGGATCCGTGAGGGCGACGCGCCACGGAGGTCCGATACCCGTCCGGAGGCTCGTACCCGACCGTGCTCGAGGATGACGACGTCCTCGCAGAGCTGTTCGACGAGATCGAGCTGATGGCTGGAGAACAGCACCGCGGCGCCGGCCGCGGCGTGTTCGGCGATGATCGACGACATGGCGTTCACGGCGACCGGATCGAGACCGGAGAACGGCTCGTCGAGGACGAGCAGTTCGGGATCGTGCACCAGGGCGACGGCGAGTTGCACGCGCTGGCGGTTGCCGTGCGACAGGTCCTGCACGATCGAGTCGGTGCGGTCCGCCAGACCGAGACGGTCGAGCCAATAGGCGGTCCTCTTCTCGGCCTCCCCACCGTCGAGTCCAGCGAGCCGACCGAAGTAGGCGACCTGTTCATCGGTCTTCATCCGTAGGTACAGGCCTCGCTCCTCGGGCATGTAGCCGATCCGTTGGCGCACCTCGTCGGCGATCGGCGCCCCCGCCCAGGAGACGCTCCCGCGTTGTGGCGTGAGCAACCCGAGGACGGCGCGCATCGTCGTCGTCTTGCCGGAACCGTTCGGGCCGAGGAACCCGACGACCTGACCGCGATCGACCTGGAGCGACACGTCGTCGACGGCGACCACTCCCGCGAACTCGACCCGCAGGCCCTCGACCCGCAAGCCGGCACTCGAGTCGACGTCCGGCGAAGCGGACGAGGGACCACCCGTGGTCTGCGTCTGGGACAGCATCCCGGAGTTTCGGCTCAGCATGGGCGAGGGTCGAACAATCGGCTCATGTCCGGACGAGTTGCCGGTTGTGCGTCCCGTTCTGGATTCGTCCGCTGGTCCTGCCGTTCGACACGCCCCTGATGAGGAGGTAGCCGACCATCCAGACCTCGCCGATCGTGGAGGGGGCGAGCAAGGCGTCCGCCACGCCTGTCGCGTCGGGAAGCAGGAACTTGACGAAGGTGCTGAGCAGGTACCCGGCGCCGCCGACGAGCAGCAGCCAGCCGAGCAGTCGTGGCATGTAGGCGGACCGGAGGACCAGCCAGCCCATCGGGATCAGCCAGAGACCGAAGAACAGTCCGCCGACGTCCCACGCCGATCCCTGGAGGCGATACAACAGCAGTGCATCGTGCGCGGAGGTGGCGGAGCCGTCGAGGGCCATGCCGAGAGCGGTTGCCGAGAACGTGGCCGCGACCAGCAGTGCGGCCGCGTTCAACAGACCGAACGCGGCGATCGAGGCTGCGGCGAACGAGTGCACCCGTCGGAACAGCAGGAAGAACAATGCTGCGGCCACTGCCTGTGTGGCGGCGGCACCGATATCGGCGGCGATGCCGAGACGCGCCAACCCTTCGCGTTCGACGAGGTTGGCCACGGTCTTCACTGCGTCGTCCGAGACGAACAGCTTCCCTCGGATCACCATGAAGCCCACCACCCCGGTGATCGCCAGGCCGAGGTACGCCACGCCGGTCCATCGGGCGATGGCGCGCGCATGGTCGAAGGTGGGTTCATCCATCGGCGGGGCGCCGGGCGGAACCGTGCGATCGTTCGCCGTCAACCGCTTCGTGATCGAACTGGTCGTCGTAGCCATGTGCGTCCTCCATCGGAGTCACCCGGCGCCCGGACGGCGCCCGCGGTCGCGCCCCCATTGTCGAAACGGATGTTCGTCAGCGACAGTGCCAAACGTCCCTGAACGGAACGGGACGAGGCGGTCGCCCGGCAGCCCTCGCTCGGCCGGCGGCGCGGCAACTCGACAGGCCCGCCCGTGCCCGGTCGATCAGGCCGCACACTCGACGAGGGCGCCGATGGCGAGATCGGCGTACACCCGGCGCAGCCGGGCGGCGAGCCCGAAGCTCTCGGAGCGGCTGGGAACGAGCACCACGTCGGCAGCGCGGTAGTACATCGACAGGATGTGGTGCTGCTGGGCCGGGATGAACCGCACCCGGCCGTCGAGGCCGAGCTCGTGGACCATCGCCCGGACCCGCTCGTACTCGGCGTCGCCCTGGCGGCCGCTGGCCCCACCGACGATCAGCAGCACGGCATCGGGCCGGTTCAGTTCCGCCAGGGCATGCACGGCGACGTCGGCGCCCTTCAGCGGTTGGATGCGCCCGACGAACAACAGCACGGGGTGGTCCCCGAGGCCGAGCGCACCACGAGCGCCCCGCCGGTCGCCGGGCCCGAAGAAGGCGTGCTCGACTAGGCGGTCCTCTTCTTGGCCTCCCCACCGTCGAGTCCAGCGAGCCGACCGAAGTAGGCGACCTGTTCACCGGTCTTCATCCGGAGGTACAGGCCGCGCTCCTCGGGCATGTAGCCGATCCGCTGACGCGCATCGTCGGCGATCGGCGCGTGGGCATCGCCCACCAGCCGGCGGACCATCGAAACAACCATCTTCGGCGGTGAGGTAGGCCGCTGGCTGGTCGGCGTGGCGGTCGTGTACCGGGCGCTGGCCCTCGGGTTGCTCGCTCGTCGTCGACTGCTTGTCCGCTTCGCCGGCGGCCCCCTATCAAACCGTGCATGCGATTCGAATCGTCACGTCCTCGGCCAGACCAGACAGACGCCGATCTCCTCGCGCTCGTCCAACGACAGGGCAGCATCTGGCATCAGTAGTGGCGGCAGCACCGACCATCATGGCCGGTCACCGCGCCCTGACCGTTGGAACTCGCCCGTCAGATCAGAGTTCAGCCCTTGCCTCGACCGGGGGGGGGTGTGTTACCTTTCGCCTGCCCGCGAAAGGAAGCCAGATGTTCCGAACCTCAAGTACGAGTCGCCAGGTTGGCGCCGTCAGTGCTGCGCTCCTCATCTTTGCGCTCGTGGCGGGCGCCCCTGCGGAAGCCCAACAGGCATCGTGGAGCAAAACCACCACCGGTTCGAGCGGCTGTCCAAATCCGCCGTTGGGGCAACTCAACTACACTCGACTCTCGAGCTCGAACCCGCTTACCTACCGCTGTAACCGAACCAGCGGAGCGGATAGTAACCTACGGACTGCCGGGTCGGACACCTATCTTCCCGATCCGGGAGGTACCAACGGTTTCTTCGTTGGAACTATACCGGGCAATAGTCCGAATACATGGACGGTAAAGAACAATTGGACTGTCACCCTCAGTATCTGCGCCACCTCGAACTTCTTCTTGACGCGAGTGACCCTCGCTCCTGGCGGGTTCACTCAAATCGCCGGATCGACCAGCGGACTCATGAGTCATCGTTCGTCGCCGTGCATCAATGACTGATGACCCGGAGCTAGGTCAGAGCTAGGTCTGTGCTAGGTCCTCTGTGCAGTTGAGGTGTGGGCGCAAGGTGCTCCTAGCCGTGGCTTGGGTGTGTCTCGGGGGCATTTCAGGCTTGAGTTGCTCCGCGATGCCCGAGCGGAGAGAACGTCAGCCGACGACCTCGCTTGCTGCCGTGAGCGAGGAGACCACTGTGTCGCCGCAGCGATCGGCCAGCGGGCCGACTTCGGTCATTGACGTTGCCATGCTGCTGCGGTCCGACATCGAACGTGCTCTCGCCATTGAATGGAGCAAAGCCGTGTCGGTGTGCGCGGGGGGCGCCGGAATTGACTATCATCCCGCTCCCCCTCCAGCGGCGCAAAGCACTGGAGGCGTGGATGGGCTGCTCGGACTGTCGGATGAGCGGCTCGCCCAAGAGTACGGTTACTTGGTCGAGCTTCCGGGAGTTGGTCCCGGGCTTGCTGGAGACCCGGTGAACGTGCTCCCTCCGGGCGAAATTGCCGCCCTTGATATCGTTATTCACGGGCCGTTGAGCACCAGAAAACCGATCTCAGTGACCGACACCGATGGAAACAACCTTGGCGGCATCGACACGGGCGACGGATGTCTGAGGAGCTTTTACACCCAGATCTTCGGATCGCTCGAGAAATACGTCGAGTATCTCTCGGCTGATCTGAGAGTCCAGAACGCCAACCAGGTCGGCCACGCAGCGTTGCAGATTGATCCTGGTTTCGTCGGTCTGGTGGCCGGATGGTCGGACTGCATGTCGGCGCGCGGTTTTCAGTACAAGAACCCGCTCGATCCGTTCTCCACCGACTGGCCCTCGCCTCGCCCCAGCGACCAGGAGCGGCAGGTGGCCGTCGCCGATATGGCATGCAAGGAGTCGACGGACTTCCTCGCTGCTGCCAGAGTGGTTCGCGGCGAGGTTCAAGCTCGAGTTGCGGCCGAACTGCAGATCGAGGAGGAGACCCGCGGATTGACCGACGCCGGGCGGCGACTGGCGAGTTCCGCCGCGTCGTAAGGGCCTCTCAGCCTGGATCAGGTGCCGGTCGGGCCCCCGGTGGCGGCGGTCGTCGGCGAGGCGGGTGACGAACACGGCGCCCTCGGTGCGGTGCTCCTTGCCGAGCTTCAACAGCAGGTTCGATTCGATTCGAGACGTAGTTCTTCACCGTCTTTTAGGCCAGGTGCATCTCGTTGGCGATCTCGCGGTTGGTGAAGCCGTCGGCGACGAGGGCGAGGATCGATTCTCGTCGGTCAACCAGCCCTCGCTCGGCCGGCGGCGCGGCAACTCGACAGGCCCGCCCGTGCCCGGTCGATCAGGCCGCACACTCGACGAGGGCGCCGATGGCGAGATCGGCGTACACCCGGCGCAGCCGGGCGGCGGCCAGACTCCACGTGTAGCGCCGTGCCCCGGCCGCCGCGCCGGCGGCGAGCTGCGCCGCCAATTCGGGCTCGTCGAGAATCCGGCGGGTGTAGTGGGCGAACACCTTCGGGTCGCGTTCGGCGACCTGGAACCCGTTGACCCCGTGGTCGACCAGGGTGAGCAGCCCACCCACCGCGCTGGCCACCACCGGCGTGCCACAGGCCGCCGCCTCGAGGGCGACGAGCCCGAAGCTCTCGGAGCGGCTGGGAACGAGCACCACGTCGGCAGCGCGGTAGTACGTCGACAGGATGTGGTGCTGCTGGGCCGGGATGAACCGCACCCGGCCGTCGAGGCCGAGCTCGTGGACCATCGCCCGGACCCGCTCGTACTCGGCGTCGCCCTGGCGGCCGCTGGCCCCACCGACGATCAGCAGCACGGCATCGGGCCGGTTCAGTTCCGCCAGGGCGCGCACGGCGACGTCGGCGCCCTTCAGCGGTTGGATGCGCCCGACGAACAACAGCACGGGGTGGTCCCCGAGGCCGAGCGCACCACGAGCGCCCCGCCGGTCGCCGGGGCCGAAGAAGGCGTGCTCGACACCGGGCGAGACGATCTCCACCCGCCCGGGGGGATCGCCGTACAGACGGCGGAACTGCTGCTCCTCGGCGGGGCAGCTCATGCAGATGGCATCGGCGCAGCCGATGATCTCGATCTCGGCCCGCTCCCGCCGTTGCGGCTCGGGGTCGCCACCTTCGGCCTTCACCCGCGCCAGCGTGTGGAACGTGGTCACCAGGGGCAGGTCCATCTCGTGCTTGAGGCGGTGGGCGGCGACGCCCGAGAGCCAGTAGTTGGCGTGGATCACGTCGGCGCCACCGTTGGCCTCGATGTCGCCGCGCACGCCGTCGGTGAACTCGTCGACCACCCCGGCGAGGTGCTCCTTGGGGAGCTGGTACGGGCCGGCGGCGATGTGCACGACACGGTGACCGGGCTCCACGAACACCTCACGGGGCTGGTCGGCGCGCGTGGCACGGGTGTAGGTGGTGCAATCGACGCCGGCGTGTGCCAGGGCCGACACCAGCTCGCGGACGTAGACGTTCATCCCCCCGGCGTCCCCCTGGCCCGCCTGGAGGAGGGGGGAGGTGTGAAGCGACAACATCGCGAGCCTCTGCACGATGACCCTCAACCTAGGGCATCCCCCGACCATTCCCGCTCACCGTGGCGGGGACGGCCCGGTCGCCGCACCGGGTGACGCATCCGGGGTGGCCCGGGCCCACCACCGTTGGGCGAGCAGCGAGGGAACCAGCGCCTCGACGACGCCGGCCACCTCGCTGCGCTCGTCGTGGCGATAGCGCAGCGAGGCCGCCGCTCCCGGGAACGGCGGCCCGACCCCCACCGCGGTCGAACGCCGTTCGATCATCCAGCGGGCGGCGGGGGCGTCGAAGCGGGAGCCGCTGAACACCAGTGCGCGGTAGTCGAGGGTCTTGGTCAGATAGACGTCGACGTGGCTCCAGTCCCCCGTTTCGCAGGCGTCGGCCGCCCGGCGCGGTCCCTCGCGGATCATCAGGGCGCCCTGCAGCGCGTTGCCGAGGCGCTCCTCGGGGGCGAGCAGCCAGACACCGTCGGCGCCGTCGAGCCGGACGGCGAGGTCGTCGAGCCACTCGCCGCGCCGGGCGAGCAGGTCCTCGGCAGCCTCGGCGGCCGACCCGGCCAGCCCGGCGACATCCACCTCGGGCCCGCCGACGGCGCCCGACAGGGCGAGCAGGGCGACCAGGGTGTGGTGGTAGCTGCGACATGCCACGCCGCCGACCTCGATGCCGGCGGCCAGTTCGACGGTGGCGTCGGCCAGCCCGCCGATCGCCGACCCGGGGGTGTTGGTCAACGCCACCGTGACGCTGACCCCGTGGTGCCGGGCGAGCAGCTCGAGCGTCTCGGCCGATCCGCCCGACGCCGAGATCCCGACGACGAGCAGGTCGGGCCCGGGCGGCCAGGTGGCGACCACCGACGACCGCTCGGCGATCACCGTCAGGCCGTGGGAGCGCAACACCGTGGCCACCGAGCGGGCGGCGAAGTACGACGAGCCCATCCCGGTGAGCACGATCCGCCCGGGCGACGGTCCGCGCGGCCAACTGAACGTGGCCCGATCGACGGCCGCCAGCGTCCCGGGAAGGGCCTCGAGATCGGCGAGGAACAGCGCGGGGTCCATCACGACATTGAAGCCCGCTGACCCCGGCCGCGAAGACACGCCCGGCGTTGCGGCCCGTGTGCTGGGATGGCGGGATGACAGCCGTCGCTCCCGACAGCCGGCGGGCCTGGGTCGCGGCGATCGCCGCCGCGCTGGCCCAGGGCATGGCGTTCGGCACCGCCTACACGTTCGGGACGTTCTTCGACTCGATGGCCGAGGAGTTCGGGACGAACCGCGGATCGACGGCGGTGATCTTCGGTCTGACCCTGCTGTTCTTCTTCGGCTTCGGCGTGATCTCGGGCCCGCTGTCGGATCGGGTCGGTGTCCACCGCCTGCTCGCCCTCGGCGGCACGATCTTCGTCGCCGGCCTGCTCGTCACCTCGCGGGTGCACAACCTCTACCTCGGCTACGTCACCTACGGGGTGGCCGTCGGCCTGGGCAGCGGGATGTTCACCGCCCCGCTCACCGCCCACGTCGGACGGCTGTTCGTCCGCCGGCGCACGCTCGCCCTGGGCGTGATCGCCGCGGGCAGCGGAACGGGGACGATGACGCTCGTGCCCCTCTCGGCGCGGCTCATCGAGCGCCACGGCTGGCGCACGGCCTACGTGGTCCTCGCCCTGATCGCCGCCGTCGTCTTCGCCGGCGCCGTGCCGGCGGTGCGCCTGCCCCGCGCCCCGGGCCAGACCGCCGATGCCTCGGTCGTGGAGCGGCTGCGGGGCTCGGCCAGGCTGCTGCGCGACCGGTTCTTCGCCACGATGTTCGCCGCCACGCTGCTGATGTCGGTCGGGTTGTTCATCGCCTTCGGGTTCATCGTCACCTTCGCCAAGGACCAGGGGATCGCCCCCGACCGGGCATCCCGGCTGATGTCGATCGTCGGGCTGTCGAGCATCGTCGGTCGGCTGGCCCTCACCGGGGTGGCCGGGCGGCTGGGCGCCGTGCGGATGTTCCAGGTGGCCCTCGGCGTCCAGCCGGTCGCCTACCTCGTCTGGCTCGTCGCCGGCGGGAACTACCACCTGCTGTTGCTGTTCGTCGTGATCCTCGGCGTCGCCTACGGCGGCTTCGTGGCCATCGGCCCCGAGGTGATCATCACCCGGTACGGCACCGACGGCCTGGGCACCCGAGTGGGCACCAACTTCCTCTCCTACGGCATCGGCGGGCTGATCGGCCCGCCGCTGGCCGGCTGGGTGGCCGACGTCAGCAACGGCCGGGTGGCCCCCATCTGCCTGGTCATCGCCCTGGTGACGATCGCCGTCGGTTTCGCCCTGCGGCTCGACACCCGCCTGGTGCGCCCGGAACCGCCCACCGGGCGGTGAGGCGCTGACGGCCCCGGGCCGGCCCACCGGCCGGGCTCACCGGTACGGCTCACGGGTGCGGCGGGCGGGCCAACAGTGCGGGGAGGGCGGCGTCGGGCACGTAACGCCAATGGGGCAGGTGCCGGGCGGCGTAGACGTACTCGTGGAGCTCCTGGACGACCTGGAACGGCCGGACCAGGCGGGAGTCGAGCAGGTGGGAGGCGTCGGCCGCGGCCAGGGCGGCGAGATACGCGCCGTGCGCCGCGCCGGCCGCCTCGGCGGCCAGGTCGTCGACGACCTCGAGGGCCACGTCGGGCCGGCGGCGGTGGGCCACCCTGGTGACGTGATCGATCGACTGGAGCAGTGCGGCCAGATCCTTGGCCGCCGGCTGCGGCATGCTTCGTTCGGGCCCGTCGGCGAGCGGGTCGCCGTCGAAGTCGGTGATCCACCAACGCCTGCCCGACGCCGTGTCGGCGAGCAGGATCTGGCCGAGGTGGAGGTCGCCGTGGATCGACTGGGCCGCGCTCGCCCCCACCCCGGCGAGCACGTCGATCTCGGCGCGCACCGACCCGGCGAGCGGACCGAGCCGCCCGCCCGACGAGTCGGCGGTGACCGCGAGCGCCGCGGCGAGCAGGCGGTGCGCTGCGGCATGGATCGGCTCGACGGGCACGGTCGTCAGCGGATCGGGGATCACCTCGCTCGGCGTCGCCAGGGCGATGTGCAGCCGGCCGGTCATCGCCCCCAGGCGACGGGCGGTTCCGACCGGCTCGGCGGGTGCGGCGGTGCCGTCGAGCCAGTCGGCCACGTCGCCGGTGTACCACTCCCAGCCGTCGCGCGATCCGGGGATGTAGGCGGTGAGCACGGCCGTCACCCGGCCGGCGGCCCGGGCGGCGCCGAGGAACGACGGGGTCCCGTCGAACCCGACGGCGCGGAGATGCTCGAGCAGGGTCACCCCGGGATGGGGCTCGACGACCGGAGGGTGGAGCCACTTGACGACGACCGCCTCGTCGACGACGACGCTGACGTTGCTCTGGTCGACGCCCATCGCCCGCTCGACGCCGGGCGTCGGGCCGACCAGTCGGCGGACCAGCTCGGCAGACGATCCGGGGGTCACGAAGGGTACGGTACGGCCGATGAGCACGTTCCTGTTCATGCCCGAATCCGCCTACGGGCCGACGAACAACTGCATCGGGATCGGCAACGTCCTGCGGGCGATGGGCAATCGGGTGGTCTTCGCCGCCGAGGCCTCGTGGGAAGGCCGCCTGGCCACCCTCGGGTTCGAGGAGGACCTCGTCGACCTGACCGAACCCCCGCCCGTGGTCGAGGGAGCGCCCGAGGAGGACGCCGGCCGGTTCTGGATCGACTTCATCCGCGACACCTCGCCGGAGTTCCGCAAACCGACGATCGAACAGCTCACCACGTTCGTGCAGCCCACCTGGCAGGCGCTGATCGACGGCGCGATGTCCTGCCAGCCCCAGCTCCTGGAGATCATCGACCGCGTCCGTCCCGACGTGATCGTCGAGGACAACGTCAACTGCTTCCCGGCGCTGGTGACCGCCGGCGTGCCGTTCGTGCGGATGATGTCGTGCAACCCGCTCGAGATGACCGGCCCCGATGTCGCGCCGACGTTCTCGGGCTATCCGGCCGACGACCGGACCGGCTGGGCCGAGTTCCGCGCCGAGTACGACCGCACCCATCGGCCGATGTGGTCCGCCTACGACGAGTGGGTCAGGTCGTGTGGGGCTCCCCCGCTCGACGACCTGCAGTTCATCCACCAGTCCGAGCGGCTCAACCTGTACACCTACCCGTCGGTCGTCGACTACACCGACCGGCGGCCGCTCCCGGGCAGCTGGCACCGCCTGGAGTCGTCGGTGCGCACGACCGACGAGCCCTTCGCGCTGCCGGAATCGTTGCGCGGCGACGGGGCGCTGATCTACCTCTCGCTCGGCTCGCTCGGTTCGGCCGACGTCGGGCTGATGCGTCGGCTCGTCGGGATCCTCGCCGACACACCGCACCGCTACATCGTCTCCAAGGGCCCGCTCGCCGACACCTACGACCTGCCCGACAACATGTGGGGCGCGGCGCAGGTGCCCCAGACCAACGTGCTCCCGCTCGTCGACCTGGTGATCACCCACGGGGGCAACAACACGACCACGGAGTGCTTCCACTTCGGCAAGCCGATGATCGCCTTGCCGCTGTTCTGGGATCAGTACGACAACGCCCAACGCGTCGACGAGACCGGCTTCGGCGTCCGTCTGCGAACCTACGACTTCGAGGACGACGAGCTCAGCGGGGCGATCTCCCGCCTGCTCGCCGACGACGGCCTGCGCTCACGGATGGCCGACATCGGACGCCACGTCCGCGCCGCCGACGGCATCGGCCGCGCCGCCGGGTTGATCGGCGCCCTCGCCTGACGGTCGGCGCACCGGCGCGGGCCGGGCTTGCACGGTGACCCGCACGGAGCCGGGTTCAGCGCTGGCAGGCGGGGCAGGCGTAGCACCACCGCCCGGCCAGGTCCCATCGGCGCACCGGGGTGCCGCAACGCAGGCAGTGCTCCCGCTTGTACACGTAGGTGTGCTTGTCGCGGTGGTCGGCCGCCCGTCGCTCGGCCGGTGCGACGGTCACGATCCTCCCGGTCCTCACCCCGGCGCGCAGCATCGTCACCAACGTTCGCCACAGCTCGTCGAGCACCGGCGGATCAATCGACCGCCCCGCATGCCCGGGCCAGATCCCGTGGACGAACAGCGCCTCGGCGCGGTATACGTTGCCGATGCCGGCGACGACCGATTGATCCATCAGCAGCTGCCCGATGGTCGTGCGCGACCTGAGCACGCGCTCGGCGAAACGCTGCGGCACGGCGTCACCGCGCAACGGATCGGGGCCCAGCCGACCGACGATCGATCGGTACAGTTCGTCGGTGCCGACGGCGCACGCCGTCGGCCCGGTGAGGTCGATGGTCGCCCCGTCGCCGATCCAGCGCATCCGTGACGCCTCCCGGGGCGTGGGGGGTTCGTCGCCACGGTGCACCCACCACTTGCCGAACAGCCCGAGGTGGACGTGGACGAGCAGGTCGTTGTCGAACCGGGCGAAGGAGTGCTTGCCGTAGGCCTCGACGCCGACCAGGCACCGACCGTCGACCTCGACGGCCCCGGCGAAACGCCCCTGGGGCGAGGAGACGGCGAGCGGTCGGCCGCCGAAGAGCTGCTCCTGCTCCCGTGCAGCGCGGTGAACGGTGTGACCTTCGGGCAAGCTGGACGCCGATCAGCGCTGCCGGGCGATGCGCCCGATGGCATGGGCGGTGAGCCGGAAGGCGGTGAGCGCGCCCACCCCGTTGACGTCGAGCTCGGGGACGAACTCGACGATGTCGAAGCCGGCGATCGGCGCCCGCTCGGCGATGCCGTCGATGATCTCGACGACCTGCCAGTAGCTCAGCCCGCCCGGCTCGGGGCCGACGACGCCGGGCATGATCGCCGGGTCGAGGCCGTCCACGTCGACGGTGATCATCACCCCACCGCCCGCCGGCACCTCGTCGAGCACCGCCGCCACCCCGGCGCGGTGCACCCCGTGGGCGCCGAAGAAGGCCACGCCGTACGCCGCTGCGGCATCGGCATCCGCCGTCCGGGCCGAACCGACCCCTCGCCGGCCGACCTGGATGATCCTGCCGACGTGCTCCATCTCCGAAGCCCGGCGCATCGTCGACGACAGACCCATCCGCTCGCCCTGAAGTTCGTCGCGCCAGTCGATGTGGGCGTCGACCTGCACGACGGTGAGCGAGTCGGTCCCCTGGTAGGCCTGCAGGACCGGGATCGGGATCGAGTCGTCCCCACCGAGCACCACCGGCACCGCGCCGACGGCGAGGACGGCCGAGCAGGCCGCCATGATCCGGCTGCGATTGCCGGCGCCGTCGCCGGCGTCCCAGGCCAGGTCGCCGGCGTCGGCCACCACGATCCCCTCGGGGATGATCGGCCCGCCGAGATCGAAGTTGTGGTGGGTACGCGTGCCGGCATAGGTCGCCGACGACGACCGGATCGCCACCGGGGCGCCGCTCGAGTACGGCCCCACCGAGGCGTACGGCGTGGCGCAGGGTGCTCCGATCACGACGATGTCGATGCCCGACAGGTCGTCGAGCGAGCAGCTCGGCACCCCGAGAAAGGTACCGGTGGCGTCGGCGCCGAGCATGGTGGCGAGTTGACCCATGGCGGCGATTCTGCCCGCAAGCGACCCGTCCCGCGCCATTCGCCCGGGCGCCCCGCCTACGCTGCCGGCGTGGAGGAACCGATCGAGATCGACCACGACGGCACCCGCTGGCGCTTCGACCGGGCGTTCCTCACCTCGAACTGGACCTGCATCTGGGGTCGGGGCTGCCTGGGGATCCTCGACGAACCGGCGCCCGACCTCGGGCAGGGCTGCTGCTCGGTCGGCGCCGAGATGGGTGACGAGACCGAGGCGATGACGATCGCCGCCCTCGCCGCGGCGCTGCGACCGGAGCGGTTCGAGCACCACGCCGAAGCGCGCGCCGGCGTGCTCACCAAGATCCCGCCGACCGCGTCCGGGCTCCCGACGGTTGCCGGGGGCTGGAACACCCGGGTGGTCGATGGGGCCTGCATCTTCCTCAACCGGCCCGGCTTTACCGGCGGCGAGGGTTGCGCACTGCATCTCGCCGCGCTCGATCACGGCGAGCCGCCGATCGAATGGAAGCCCTCGGTGTGCTGGCAGCTGCCCGTGCGCATCGAATGGGAACCCGGCGGCGACGGGGCCGAACGGGCGACCGTGCGGCCCTGGTCACGGGCCGACTGGGGTCGCGAGGGCACGACGATGGCCTGGTGTTGCACCGAGGGCGACCTGGCCTACGTCGGCGATCGCCCGGTGATCGAGTCGCTCGCCGAGGAGCTCGAGGCGATGGTCGGCACCCCGGTCTTCGTCGAGCTGCGCCGGCGGCTGTCGAACACCTCGCCGGGGGTATGACCCGGCCCTCGGCCCGGACGAGGGCTCACCCGCCGATCAAGCCGGCCCGATCAAGCTGGCCCGATCAAGCTGGCATAGCGGTCGAGCAGCGGGAGCACGATCTCCTCACCCGCCGACGGCAGATTGAGGGCGACGCGCCGGACGCCGGCCGCGGCGTAGGTCTCGATCACCGAACGGTCGGGCGGGCAGCCGAACACCCCGATGTCGAGCGCGTCGGGATCGCGCCCGGCGTCGCTCGACATCGTGCGCAGCAGCGGCAGCTTGGCGAGGAAGTTGGCCCGGCCGTGGATCGGCATCCAGCCGTCGCAGTACTCGACGATGTGGCGGAAGGTGACCGGGCCACCGACGCCGCCCATGACCACCGGCGGATGGGGTCGCTGCACCGGCTTGGGCCAGCTCCACGACGGCTCGAAGCGGACGTGCTCACCGGCGAAGGAGGCCTCCTCCTCGGTCCACAGGCGCTTCATCGCCAGCACGCTCTCGCGCACGCGGCCGCGGCGTGTGGCGGGGTCGACGCCGTGATCCTCCATCTCCTCGATGTTCCAGCCCACGCCGATGCCGAAGGTGAACCTCCCGTTCGACACCAGGTCGAGCGAGGCCACCGCCTTGGCCAGGTTGATCGGGTGGTGCTGGGCGACCAGGCAGATCCCCGTCGCCAGGCGCAGGCGCGTGGTGACCGCGGCGGCGACGCTCAGCGCCACGAACGGGTCGAGCGTGCGCCGGTACTCCTCGGGCAGCGCTGCGCCGCCCGGCCACATCGTGCGCCGGCTGACCGGGATGTGGGTGTGTTCGGTGACCCACAGCGACTCGAACCCGCGCTCCTCGAGGGCCATCGCCAATCGGTCGGGACGGATCGACTGGTCCGTGGGGAAGATCACTACGGCGACCTGCATGGCGGCCACCTTACGATCGTCGGGCGGGCCGGCGCGACGGCCGGCCCCGGTGCCGTGCCCGCCTACGCTGCCCATCAGTGTCCGCGCCCCACCGTCTCCGGGTCGCCGTCGTCGGCGGGGGCCCGGCTGGGCTGATCGCCGCCGAGGTACTGGCCGCGGGCGGCGCCTCCGTCACCGTGTACGAGCGGATGCCGTCGGTCGGCCGCAAGCTGCTGCTCGCCGGGCGCAGCGGGCTCAACCTCACCCACGCCGAGCCGATCGACGACCTCCTCGCCCGGTACGGCGCCGCCCGGGCGCGCCTCGAACCGGCGATCCGGGCATTCCCGCCGACGGCGCTGCGCGCCTGGGCGGAGGGGTTGGGCCAGTCCACGTTCGTCGGGTCGAGCGGCCGTGTCTTCCCCGGGGCGATGCGCGCCGCGCCGCTGCTGCGCGCCTGGCTGGAACGTCTCGGCGACCTCGGCGTGCACCTGGCCACCCGCCACACCTGGCGGGGCTGGGACGGCTCGGGTTCGCTCCTCTTCGAACGTTCCGACGGCACGGTGGTCACCGACCGGCCCGACGCCGTGATCCTCGCCCTCGGCGGGGCGAGCTGGCCGAGGGTCGGCTCCGATGGCGGGTGGGTGCCGGTGCTGCGGGCCGCCGGCGTCGAGGTCGCCGATCTCCGTCCGGCCAACTGCGGGTTCGTCGTCGAGTGGTCCGCTGCCTTCCGGGCCGCCCACGCCGGGGCGCCGCTGAAGAACATCCGCGTGACACCGCAGGTCGACGGGGCGGCGACGGTCCGCGGCGAGGCGGTGATCACCGGGCAGGGGATCGAGGGCGGGGTGGTCTACGCCGTCTCGTCGGTCCTGCGCGACGCCATTGCCGCAGACGGCTCGGCCACGCTGCTGGTCGACCTGCACCCCGATCTCGACGCCATCGCGCTCGCCCGCCGCCTCGGCCGCCGCCGGGCGGGGGATTCGTGGTCGACCCATGTCCGTCGTTCCACCGGACTCCACCGGGTGGCGATCGCCCTGGTGGGCGAGGTCGCCGGCCGACCGGACGACCCCGCAGCGCTGGCCCGGCTGATCAAGGCCCTGCCGATCACGCTGCGGGGGACCTCACCGATCGCCCGGGCCATCTCGACGGCCGGCGGGGTGGCCCTGAGCGGGATCGACGAGTCATGGATGCTGGTGCGCCTCCCGGGCGTCCACGTCACCGGGGAGATGGTCGACTGGGAGGCGCCGACGGGCGGCTACCTGCTGCAGGCGACCTTCTCGACCGCCGTCGCCGCGGCCCGCGCCGTGCTCGCCGCGGCGCCGGAGCCGGGTCGACCCTGACGTCTCGACGGGTCACCGATCCGACCCGCTCACCGGATCCGAGAGGCGAGTCAGCCCTTGGAGACGAAGCTCTCGTAGATCGTGCCGAGCGACTGCTTCTGCTCCGGGGTGAGCCGCGGATCACGGTTGATCGCGTCGACCACGCTGATCTCGGCCACGGCGTCGGCGTCGAGGATGCCCGCCCGGACGTAGAGCTGCTCGGCCGAGATGCGCAACGCCCGGGCGATCTGCTGGAGGATGTCGGCCGACGGCTTGCGCAGGCCGCGCTCGATCTGCGAGAGATAGGGGTTCGACACGTCGGCGAGTTCGGCCAGCCGGCGCACCGACATCCGCATGACCTCCCGTTGCTGGCGGATGAACACCCCCAGGTCCAAGAACCGACGGTCGGGTTCCCCGGTCATGGGGCGACTATACGCCCCTCAGAGACCGCCCGAGACCGGGGGGAGGATGGCGATCTCGTCGGTCGGCCCGACGGGAGAGGTCAGGTCGGCCTCGTCACCGTTGAGCCAGACCCGGCAACTCGGCAGGACCGCGGCGAACCGCTCGCCGTAGCGGGCGTGGGCGGCCTCGAGGACATCGCCGACGGTCGGCTCGTCGAACGTGTCACGCCCGGTGCCGGCGGCTTCGCGCGCCGAGGCGAAGAGACGCAGCACGCTCATCGCCGCCGGCCCCCGCGCCGTTGGCCGGCGGGCCTCGATCGCCTTACCAACGCCGACGGACGGCGACACTCGGATCGGCGGTCGATGACGGATTCAGCCACGTCACGAGCGTAGGGGCAAGGTACCCTCGCTGCTCATGCCCACCCGCTTCCTGCTCCTGCGCCATGGGCAGTCGACGTGGAACGCCGAGCGGCGCTGGCAGGGCCAGGCCGATCCCCCGCTCAGCGAGCTCGGCGAGCAGCAGGCGCACGAGGCGGCACGGCTCCTCGGAGCCTTCGACGCCATCGTGGCGAGTTCGCTGGAACGGGCCCGCCACACCGCCGAGATCATCGCCGGGCAGCTCGGGGTCGGCCCGGTGCGCGTCGATCACCGCCTGGTCGAGAACGACGCCGGCGAGTGGACCGGGCTCAACCGCAAGCAGATCGAGGCGGCCTGGCCGGGGTACCTCGAGGCCGACCGGCTGCCTCCCGGCTTCGAATCCGTCGAATCCACGTCGGCGCGCGCCTTCGCCGTGATGATCGAGACCGCCCGCGAGCACCCCGACGGCGAGGTGCTCGTCGTGACCCACGGCGGGGTGATCCGCCACCTGCGGCGCGTGCTCCTGGCGACCGACGTCCACGTGCCCAACCTGTCCGGAGCATGGTTCAGGGTGCACGCGGTGGCACCCGTGGACGTGCAGGCCGAGGACGTCGTGCACCTGATCGAGACGCCGGGACGACCGGCCGACCGTGGCGAGGCCCGGCGGGTATGACCCACGACGGGGAACCATGGCACCTCCCCGGGTTCGAACCCGTCGAGCCGGCGGCGACCCGGCGTCCGGCACGGCAACGGCCGGCGACCCCGGGACCGGCGACGCCGGAACCGATGATGCCGGCGCCGGCCGATGCCGGTGATGCCCCGGTCCCAGCGATCGACGAGGTGCGGGTCGAGGTGGTCCGCTCCGATCGTCGGCGGCGGACCGTTGGCGCTCAGGTCCTCGGCGGCACATTGCGGATCTCGGTGCCCTCGTGGATGTCGCGGGCCGAGGAGGCCCACTGGATCGAGACGATGACGGCGCGCCACCGGCGCAAGATGTCCACCGACCGGATCGACCTGCGGGCCCGCTCGACCGAGCTGGCCCGGCGATACGACCTCCCTCGCCCGCGCGAGATCAAGTGGGCCGGCGACATGTCGTCACGGTGGGGGTCGTGCACCCCGGCGGCCGGCACGATCCGGCTGTCGGCCCGGCTGGCCCGCTTCCCGGACTGGGTGATCGACTACGTCATCGTCCACGAGCTGGGCCACCTCGAGGAACCCGGCCACGGCGCGGCGTTCTGGCGCCTGGTCAACCGCTACCCGAGGGCCGAGCGGGCGATCGGCTACCTCATCGCCAAATCGGGCGACGCCGACCCCGACGACATCGACTGATGCTCTCGCGACTGCTCGACGACAGCTACCCGCGCCAGGTGCGCGAGCGCATCACCCTGCTCACCCTGGCCCGCCTGATGGCCAACAGCGCCTACCGCTTCGCCCCGCCGTTCCTGGCCACGATCGCCCGCGATCTCGACGTCAGCCTCGGCCGGGTCGCCTTCGCCCTGTCGCTGAGCGAGCTGGGCGGCCTGAGCGCACCGCTGGTCGGACGCCTCGTCGACCACTGGCCGCGCCGCGAGACGATCACCCTCGGGCTGCTCGGCATCACCGCCGGTGCCATCGGCGTCGCCGCCTCGCCGAGCATCGTCGTGTTCACGGTGGCGCTGCTCGGCATCTCGCAGTTCAAGACGATGTTCGACATCGCCATGACCGGGTGGGTGGCCGAGCGGGTGCCGTTCGACAAGCGGGGACGGGTGATCAGCATGACCGAGCTCTCCTGGGCCGGAGGTCTGCTGATCGGCGTGCCGGTGATGGGGCTGGTGACCTGGGCGACCTCGTGGCATGTCGCCTATGCGGTCGCCGCCGTGGCCGTGCTCGTGCTGGCCGTGGCCATGGCGAGGATCCTCGAACCGGGCCTCCACCGCGACGCGCCCGACCACGAGCCTGCCCCGCCGGTTCACCCGACCGGGCGCCGTGGCCTTCCCTGGCGGCGGATCCTCTCCCAGATGGGCACCAACCTGTGCCTGATGACCGCCGCCCAGTGCGCCTTCGTCACCTTCGGGTCGTGGTTGGAGGACGACTTCGGGTTCAGCGCCGGCGGGTTGGCCGCCGTCGCCTTCGGTCTCGGTGCCGGCGAGCTGCTCGCCTCGTCGAGCTCAGTGCGCTTCACCGACACCTGGGGCAAGCGCCGCTCGATGATCCTCGGCGCCACGGTGATGGTGCCCAGCGGCCTGCTCCTCGCCGCCGCGCACGGCGGCCTGGCGTTCGGCCTGCCGCTGCTCGCCGTGTACATCCTCGGTTTCGAGTTCGCCGTCGTGTCCGGCCTGCCGCTGGCCTCGAACCTGATCCCCGGGCGTCCCTCGACCGGGATCGGACTGATCTTCCTCGCCGGCACGACAGGGCGGATGACGATGGCGGTGCCGGCCGCCCGGCTCTACGAGCGCTATGGGATGACGGGGCCGATGCTGCTGGGCACGGCCTTCGCCGCCGGCTGCCTGGTCCTCTCGCGTTTCGTCGAGGAGCCGGGTTCGGGCCCGGCCGGGACGGTCACGGGGCGGGTGGGGCTGCCGCTGCTTCCGGGTTGAGCCGCATCCTCATCCACGGCGCCGAGTTGTGGAAGTCGGCGATCGCGCTGCCCGGCGGGCAGATCGCGTCGCAGGCAGCGGCCATCTCCGCGGTGAGCGACATCCCGAGCACGGGCAGCAGGTGCCGCAGCTGGTCCACCGACTTCGGGCCGATCAGCGGCGCGACGACGGCGGGTTGGTCCTTCAACCAGGTGATCGCCAGTTGCGCGGCGTCATGGCCGTGCTCGCGGGCCATGCGCACGAACCGGTTGCCGGCGAGCACGGCGGCCTGCGACACCCGCTGGGCGTAGATCCCCCCGCGCGCGGCGGCCCGCGATCCGTCCGGTCGGATGTCATCGTCGAGGTACCGGCCGCCGAGGATCCCCATCGCCAACGGCGACCACGGGAGCAGACCGAGCCCGTGGGCGAGCGCCATCGGGACGAGCTCGTTCTCGACGCGCCGGTCGAGCAGGTTGTACGGCGGCTGGTCGGTGACGAACTCGGCGCCGTGGCGTGCCCGCGCGATGAGCACGCCCTCGAGCACGCGCCAGGCCGGCGCCGTCGACGAACCGACGTAGCGGACCTTGCCGGATCGCACGAGATCGTCGAGGACCTCCATCGTCTCGTCGATCGGCACGTCGAAGTCGGGACGGTGGAGCTGGTACAGATCGATGTGGTCGGTGCCCAGCCGGCGCAACGAGTCGTCACACGCCCGGATCAGGTGGGCCCGGGAGTTGCCGCGGTCGTTCGGGCCGGGTCCGGTCGGGTAGTGCGCCTTGGTGGCGATGAACGCCTCGTCGCGCCTCCCCGATTGGGTGAGCGCCCTGCCGATGATCCGCTCGGCCTCCCCGCCGGCGTAGGAGTCGGAGGTGTCGATCAGGTTGATCCCGGCGTCGAGGGCGGCGAGGATCATTCGGATCGACTCGTCCTCGGGCGTCGGGTTGACGATGTTGTCGGTGCCGAGGGCCAGCGGGGCGACCTTGGCCCCGGCTCGGCCCAGGCGACGATAGGCGAGGCTCATCGGGCGCCGTAGCCCGCATCGACGCTCACCAGCGCGCCGGTCATGTACGCCGCCTCGTCGGAGGCGAGGAAGACGACCACGTTGGCGATCTCGGCCGGCTCGGCCAGTCGGCCCATCGGCACGGTGGCGGCGATGCGGGCGAGCAGTTCGTCGGTCACCGGCTCGGAGCGCTCGGACTGCAGCATCGGCGTGCGAACCTCGCCAGGGCAGACCGCGTTGACCCGGATGCCGTCGGTGGCGTGATCCATCGCCAGGGCCCGGGTCAGGTTGTGCACCGCCCCCTTCGAGGCGCAGTAGGCGGCGACGCCGGCCGAGCCCAGGTCACCCCAGATCGACCCGAAGTTGACGATCGCCCCCCGGCGGGCGGGCCGCATCACCCTGATCGCCGCCCGGCACATGAAGAAGGTGCCCGACACGTTGACGTTCATGATGTGGTGCCACTGCTCGTCGGTCGTGTCGACGCCCGCGGCGCGCACGATCACGCCGGCCGCGTTGACCAGCCCGTCGAGGCGCCCGAAGCGATCGACGGCGTCGCCGATCACGTCGTTGCAGAACGCCGGGTCGCCGACATCGCCCGATCGGGAGATGCCGCCCAGTTCGTCGGCCACCCCGGCGGCGCCGGCGGCGTTGCGATCGACGATCACCACCCGTGCCCCGTGGGAGGCGAACCGCCGCGCCGACGCCGCCCCCATGCCCGAGGCCCCCCCGGTGACCACCACCACTCGATCCGTGAAATCCATGGGGTCGAACCTAATCGGCCGCTGGGTAGGGTGATTCGATGCGGTCTGCCACCAGCGGAGCGATCGCCCGGGCCGGCGCCGGCCGTGACTGAACCCCTGGCGTTTCGCTGCCCACACTGCGCAGGTCCGCTCGCCCGGGATGCCGCCGGCGCGGCCTGCCCGGCGGGACACCGCTTCGACCGTTCGGCCGACGGCTACCTCCATCTGCTCCCGGCCGGGCGCAAGCGCGGCGCGGAGCCCGGTGACTCGGTGGCGATGATCCGGGCCCGACGGGCGCTGTTCGACGGCGGCCACTACGCCCCGGTGATCGCCGCGGTCGCCGCCGCCTGCGCCGGGCGCCGGCGCGTGCTCGACGCCGGCTGCGGGGAGGGTTCGTACCTCGCCGCCATCGACGCCCCGGTGCGTGCCGGGATCGACGTCTCCAAAGCCGGGATCCGACTGGCCGCCCGACGCCACCGCGACATCGACTTCGCCGTGGCCTCGTCGTACCGCCTGCCCGTCGGCAACGCCGAGTTCGATGCGGTGCTGTCGGTCTTCGCCCCGCTGGTCTGGGCCGAGTTCGCCCGGGTGTTGCGCCCGGGAGGCGTCGTCGTCACGGCCTCGCCGGGTCCCGACCACCTCGCCGGGCTTCGCCGCCTGCTGTACCGCGCGGCGCGCCCGCACGACGCCGCGGCGATCACCCAGCCTCCCGGCACCGGGTGGGCGACGACGACCCAGCGAGTGCGGTTCGATCTGTCGCTCGATGCTGCCGATGCCCGCAACCTGCTGCAGATGACGCCCTACTGGTGGAGCGCGACACCCGCCCAACAGGCATCGGTCGGCGAGCTGACCACCGCCGTGGACATCCTCGTCACCATCCACCAACCCCACGACACATCCGCAGAATCCTCCCCCGAACCCCCGACGGGGACGTGAACGGCACGTCCACCGGGCCCGGGGTGCCTTCCGGGGAGGATTCACGGCGCCGCCGGCGCGACCGGGCGCTCCCCGCCCCGGTGACCTCCTCGGCGCCGGGCGTGCGCTGATCGACCTCCTCAGACGAAGTAGCCGTAGAGGTCGACGATCAGCTGGGTGTCGGCCGAGGAGTAATAGGCAGTCCGCTGCGACACCGGCAGAGCCATCGGGCCGCCGGGGGTACGCGCCGTGATCGCCAACGCCGCCCGGGTCTGCTCGGCGCCGGTGAAGTTGAGGTTGCTGGTCGAGGGTCCGGCGGCCCCTTCCGGGAGGCTGCTGACGAACCCCCAGCCGCCCGTCGAGGCGACCGTCAGGTTCTGCACCACCGCCGTCGCCGCGGCCGGCACCGGCGGGGCGAGGTTCAGGCTCCTCGTCTGACCGGCGGGGATCGGCCCGAAGCCGGTCGGCGCCGGTCCCCGCGAGTCGACGACGCGTTGCGACGGCGTCACCGTCAGCAGGCCGGCACCCGTGACGGGGACGGCGCCGGACGTGAACCAGCCGGCGACGTCGACGAGCAGGGCCGAGACGTCGAAGCCGTACAGCGAGATCCTCCCGTTCGCCCCGATCGGCACGATGGCGAGGTTGGCGCGGACGTCGCCCTGCCCGGAGGTGTTGACGTTCGACGCATCGGGGCGGGTCGCGCCGGACGGATAGGCGGTGGCGTACCCGGAGACGGGAGTGCCCGATCCGAGGGCCGTCAGGATGATCGCCACGGCGCTGGCCGAGCCGTCGTCCGGGATGCCCACCTGGCCGGAGACCTGGACGTCGATGTGCTCGCCGACCTGCTGGTACGGGTTGTTCGAACCCGAACCGAGCGGGCTCCCCGCCGGGCGCCGCTGGTCGATCAGGCGGACCGGCGCGACCGCCCGGTACTCGCCGCCGGGGGCTCCGCCGGGCGTGACGAAGTAACCGAGCACATCGACGAGCAGGTCGGTGGTCACCGACGTGCTCACCAGGACGGTCCCGGCCGCCGAGATCGGCAGCACGGCGGAGTTGGCGACCACCTCACCGGGGCCGGAGGCGTTGAGGATCGAAGTCGTCGGTCGGCGCGTATGCGTCGGCCAGGCCTGGGCGAAGCCCTCGCCGCGGGCGCCGGCGTACGTCACATTGACGAGTACGGCACGCGCCGAGGCATCGGGGGGGTGCACGTCGACGACCCGCGAGGTCGCCGCGCGCATCAGGCCGGGCGTGGTGCCGATGCCGTTGCGGGTGTCGTACACACGTCTGGGCTCGACCGGGGCGAGCACCAGCCCGCCGACGGGCGCCGCGGGCGCCGACCCGGTGAACGTCACCCGACGGAGCTTCCCCTGGCCGTTCTGGGTGTAGTAGAGCGCGACGCCACCGACATCCGGGGCGAAGACCATGTCGGTGATCTGGCCGGCGCCGGAGGCGAAGGGTCGGCCGTAATCGACGCCGCCGTCCCGCGTGCGGACGAAGATCTTCCCGCAGCCCCCGTCGGCGAACAGGTAGGCGCCGTCGAAGGCCTCGGGCCACAGGCCGTCGGGGACGAACGCCCCGCCGGTGATGTACGTGCAGCCGTCCGCCCGCCCGTAGCTGGTCAGCGGGTCGACGAGACCGGCCGACGGGCCCGGGCACGGCGGGTTCTGACCCCTCGGGCATGGGCCTTCGCGCATGTTCCAGCCGTAGTTGGCCCCGACGGCCCCCTCGTTCACCTCTTCGCGGGTGCCCTGGCCGACATCGTTGATCAGGAACCGGGTCGCCCCCTGGTTGGGATCGAAGGCGAACCGGTACGGGTTGCGCAGGCCGTAGGCGAAGATCTCGCGGCACTTGAGCCCGGTCGCCGTGGCGATCCCGGCCGTCGCGCAGCGGGTAGTGCCGGCGCCCTGGAACGGGTTGCCGGCCGGGATGCCTCCGTCGGTGGTGATCCGGACGATCTTGCCCGACAGGATGCTCAGGTCCTGGGCGGCGTCGTTGTCGCCGGCCGCGCCGGAGTCGCCCCGCGGGTCGCGCCCGGAGTCGCCGATGGCGACGTAGAGGTTGCCGTCCTGGCCGACCTCGAGATCACCCCCGTTGTGGTTGCCGGCCGGGTCGGTGACCGTCCCGGGGATGTTGTCGAGCAGCACCGCCTCGGAGCCGGGGTCGATCGTGTTGCCCGACATCGTGAAGGCCGAGACCCGGTTCACGCACCCGCCTGTCACCGGGGCCGTGTAGTAGACGAACACCCGCCCGTCGGTGGTGAAGTCGTTGCCCGTGGCGAATCCGAGCAGGCCCATCTCGCTGCCGCCGCCGCCGCAGACCGGGAGCGTCAGTGCCGGCGTGGCCAACAGCGCACCGCCCTGCAGGATGCGGACCTTGCCGCCCTGGTCGAGGACCACGAGACGGCCGTCCGGCAGCACCTCGACCGCCGTCGGGTTGGGGACCGAGGCGACCTCGACGTCGGTGAACCCGGCCGGGACCGAGGCGGCCCGGGCCGGCGCCGGGGCCGACCCGATGCCGACGACGGCGGCCGCCCCGCCGAGGAGTGCCGAGGCGAGGCCCGATCCGAGACGTCGACGCATGAGGATGCTCCTTGTCTGGCCCGCACCGCCACGCTATCCGCTGCGCCCGGAACCGGCGAGCCGGCCGGCACCGCGGGGACGTCGACGGCGTTCGAGGCCCGCGGCCACCGCACAGGTTCCCTCGTCGTCCGCCGCCCAGTTCACACAGCGTTCACAATCGGGCAACGGCGGGGAAACGGCGCGCTGCAAGGCTTGACCGTCGCCCGTTTCCGAGATCCCATCGAGAGGACCCCCCGTGGCCTACCAAGCTGAGTACATCTGGCTCGACGGCACTGAGCCGACCCCGCTCCTGCGCAGCAAGACCAAGATCGTCGCCGACGGCAAGGAGCCGCCGATGTGGGGCTTCGACGGCTCGTCGACGAACCAGGCCACCGGCGAGCACTCCGACTGCGCGTTGCAGCCGGTGTTCACCTGCCCGGATCCGATCCGCGGCGGTGACAACGTGCTCGTGCTCTGCGAGGTGCTCACCGCCCGCGACCTCAAGCCGCACCCGACCAACACCCGAGCGGCCTGCGCCCGAACGGCCAAGAAGTTCGCCAAGCACGGGATGATCTTCGGCATCGAGCAGGAGTACACCATGCTGCGCACCGACGGCAGCCCGCTCGGCTTCCCGGCCGGCGGCGGTTTCCCCGAGCCGCAGGGTCCCTACTACTGCGGCGTCGGCGCCGGACGGGTGATCGGTCGGGAGATCATCGAGGAGCACACCCAGGCCTGCCTCGACGCCGGCCTGATGATCGAGGGCACCAACGCCGAGGTGATGCCCGGGCAGTGGGAGTTCCAGATCGGCGCCGCCGACGCGCTGACCGTGTCGGACCACATGTACGTGGCCCGCTGGCTGCTGCACCGGGTGGCCGAGGACTACGACGTGGTCGTGACCTTCGCCGCCAAGCCGCAGTCGGGCGACTGGAACGGGGCCGGCGCCCACACCAACTTCTCCACCCAGGCGATGCGCGAGGACTACAAGGCCGTCATCGCCGCCTGTGAGGCGATCGGCAAGAAGATCCTGGTGCACGTCGAGAACTACGGCCACGACATCCAGAGCCGTCTCACCGGCAAGCACGAGACGGCGCCGTGGAACAAGTTCTCCTACGGCGTGTCCAACCGCGGCGCCTCGATCCGCATCCCGTGGCAGGTCGAGCGCGACGGCAAGGGCTACGCCGAGGACCGTCGCCCCAACGCCAACTGCGACCCCTACACCGTGACCCGCCTGATCACCGACACGGTGTGCAGCGCCGTATAAGTGGGTCGGGACTGGCCGCCGCTCCGCTTCGGCCGCTCCCTCCCGGCTCGCTGTGCCTGGCGGCACGACGCTCGCGGGTGTCCGTCAACAGGTCGGGACTGGCCGCCGCTCCGCTTCGGCCGCTCCCTCCCGGCTCGCTGTGCCTGGCGGCACGACGCTCGCGGGGAAGATGTTGGTGACGTGGGGGGCCGTTTGTGCCCCCCACGTCCGTTTCGAGAAGAATGTCTGGAGTGAACATGCTCGAACAGCAGAAGGAGTACGTGCTGCGCACCGTGGAGGAGCGTGGCATCCGCCTGGTGCGGCTGTGGTTCACCGACGTGCTCGGCAACTTGAAGAGCTTCGCGATCAGTCCGACCGAGGTCGAGGGCGCCCTCGACGACGGGATGACCTTCGACGGTTCGTCGATCGACGGGTTCTCGAGGATCCAGGAGAGCGACGTCCTGGCCGTCCCCGACCCGAACACGTTCGAGGTCCTGCCCTGGGGCGACGCCAAGGCGGCCGAGGCCCGCGTCTTCTGCGACGTCCACCATCACGACGGCACACCGTTCGACGGTGATCCCCGTCAGGTGCTGCGCCGCAACCTGCTCCGCGCCCACGACAAGGGCTACACCTTCTTCGTCGCTCCCGACATCGAGTTCTTCTACTTCGCCAACCCGGAGAAGGGCCAGCCCCCGGTTCCCCTCGACGAGGCCAGCTTCTTCGATCTGACCACCAACGACGTGGCGGGCACGCTGCGCAAGCAGACGATCCGCACGCTGGAGACGATGAGCATCCCGGTGCAGTACTCGTTCCACGAGGACTCGCCGAGCCAGCACGAGATCGACCTGCAGCCGACGGACGCCCTGGCCATGGCCGACTCCGTGATGACCTTCCGCCTGGTCGTCAAGGAGGTCGCCGCGGCCCAGGGCGTGCACGCGACGTTCATGCCCAAGCCGATGGAGGGCGTGCAGGGCTCGGGCATGCACCTCCACCTGTCGCTCTACGAGGGCGATGAGAACGCCTTCCACGACGAGGAAGATCCCTACCAGCTCTCGGTCGTCGCCAAGCAGTTCATGGCCGGCCTGCTGCGCCACGCGGCGGAGATCACGGCGGTCACCAACCAGACCGTGAACAGCTACAAGCGCCTCGTCCCCGGGTTCGAGGCGCCGATCCACATCTCCTGGGCGCGCAACAACCGCAGCGGGCTCATCCGTGTGCCGATCGCCCGGCGGGGCACGAGTGGCACCACCCGCATCGAGTACCGCTCCCCCGACCCGGCGTGCAATCCGTACCTCGCCTTCTCGGTCATCCTCGCCGCCGGGATGAAGGGGATCGAGGAGGGCTACGAGCTGCCGGGCGAGGCCGACGCCAACATGTTCGAGATGGGCGACGACGCGCTGGCCAAGCTCAACGTGGCCACGCTCCCCCAGTCCCTCGACAGCGCACTGCGGGCGATGGAAGCCTCGTCGCTGGTCTACGACGCGCTGGGCGAGCACATCTTCGAGTGGTTCCTGCGCAACAAGCGCTCGGAGTGGAAGGCCTACAAGACCCACATCAGCGGGTTCGAGCTCGACCGCTACCTGCGGTCGGTGTGATGGACTCGATGGATCTCGTCGCCGTCTTCCCCGATCCGCCGTCGCCCGAGCTGGCCCGGACGTTGGATCTGGGGGGGTACCGCTGGAAGGCGGTCGCCTCGGCCGACGATGCCGGGCGCGTCGAGCCCGCCGGAGGCTGGGTGGGGGCGGTGATCACCGTCGACGCCGACCCCGAGGGGGCGTGGGCGCTGGCCCGGGCGTTGCGCAAGGGCGACCGGGCGGCGACGTCGGTGCTCGTGCTCGTCTCGGGCGGCCTGCTCGGCGACCTCGAGCTGCGCAACGACCTCTTCGACGACTTCTGCCTGACGCCGTTCCACCCCTCCGAGCTCGAGGCACGGCTCAGGCACCTGTTCTTCCGCCAGGGCACGGGCCCCGGGCCCGAGCTGGTCACCTACGGCGAGCTGGTGCTCAACCTCGAGACGTACCAGGCGGCGATCGACGCCGAACCCCTCGACCTCACCTACATGGAGTACGAGCTGCTCAAGTTCCTCTCCCAGAACCCGGGCAAGGTGTTCACCCGCGAGACGCTGCTCTCGCGGGTCTGGGGTTACGAGTACTACGGCGGCGCGCGCACGGTCGACGTGCACATCCGTCGGCTGCGCGCCAAGCTCGGCGAGGAGCACGCCAACCTCATCCAGACGGTCCGCTCCGTCGGCTACCGCTTCGGCCAGAGCCCCCGCTGGGGCTGAGCTCAGGCCAGTGAGGCCAGCACCTCGCTCACGTCGTGGAGCGTGGAGCGCGGGTTGACGAAGCAGAAGCGCAGGATCGTCTCACCGTTCCACGACGACGGCGTCACGAACGCCGTCCCCGACGCCAGCATGTGCCTGCTCCAGGCGGAGTAGTCGTCGGGCCGCCAGCCCACCCGGCGGAACATCACGACCGACAGCTCGGGTTCCCCGACGACCTCGAGCTCGGGGATCGAGGCGATCAGCGCCTCGGTCTGACGGGCCAGGGTCAGGCTTGCTTCGATCGCCTCGGTGTACGCCTCGGTCCCGTGAGCGGCCAGCGAGAACCAGAACGGCAGGCCGCGCGCCCGGCGAGTCAGTCCGAAGGCGAAGTCGGAGGGGTTCCACTCCTCGTCGTCGACCTGCAGCACGTCGAGGTACTCGGCATGCTGGCTCAACGCCGCGCGGGCCTCGAACGGAGCTCGGTAGACCAGCGCACAGCAGTCGTAGGGTGCGAACAGCCACTTGTGCGGGTCGACGATCAGGCTGTCGGCCCGTTCGATCCCGGCGAAGCGGGCGTGCACGCTCGGCGCCGCCAGCGCGGCCGCCCCGTAGGCGCCGTCGACGTGGAACCAGGCGCCGAGCGCGTCGGCCGCGTCGGCGCTGGCGCCGAGATCGTCGATCACCCCGGCGTTGGTCGTGCCCGCGGTTCCCACGAGGGCGCAGATCCGCTCCAGATCGGGGGCGTCGACGCCAGCGAGGGCGGCGTCGAGCGTCGACCTCGTCATCCGGCCCACCCGATCGGCGGGAACGAGCAGCACGTCGGCGTCCATCACCCGGGCGGCGGCCTTCACCGACGAGTGGGCGCCCGCCGACGAGACGATCAGTGGCCGGTCCTGACGCCCCGTGCGCTCCCGCCAGCGCGAGCGGGCCGCGGTCAACGCGCTCAGGTTGCCGTAGGTGCCGCCGGGCACGAACACGCCGCCGGCCTCGGGGGGCAGTCCGGCCAGATCGGCGATCCAGCGCAGCGCCTGGTTCTCGGCGAACACCGCGCCCGCGCCTTCCATCCACGAACCGCCGTAGATCGCCGAGGCGCCCACGACGAGGTCGAAGAGGATCGCCGCCTCGGTCGGGGCGGTGGGCACGAACGACCAGAACCGCGGATGGTCGACCGAGATGCACGCCGGGGCGAGCACGTCGGCGAAGACCCGCAACGCCTCGAGCCCGCCGATCCCCTTCGCCGTGACCGTCTCGCCGACCATCGCCGTGAGCTCGTCGGCCGTCCGCGGACCGTCGAGCGGCGGAGGGTCGAGCCGGGTGCGGCCCACCGCGTAGCGCAGTACCGCCTGGGTCAGGATCTCGGTCGATGTGTCCTGGCGATGCATGCCCTCAGCGTGGCACACCCGTCACTCGAACCGCCGACCGTCACCCGACCAGTCACCCGCGATGGATCGGGGACGAAACATCAGACGTTGAGATCGAGCAGTTCGCTGCCCTCGTTGCGCGCCTCGCCGTCGACGGTGAGGAAGTGGCCGAGGACCGCCGCGGCGACGGCGCCCGACATGATGACGACGATCGGGAAGATCAGCAACACGAGGACCATGATCACGGCGCCGGGCACGGACACGATCGTATCGCGTCCCCCGGCCCGGCTCGATCCGGGCCGGGCCGGGGGCGCCGGACGGTGCGGTTCGGCGGCGGCCACGGGCTACCGTGGAACGTTCATGAACCAGGTCCGTACCCGCCTCGCCGCCCTCGCCCTGCTCGACCGTGCCCTCGCCGCCACCGACGACGACGAACTCGGCCGATTGATCGACCAGGTCTCCGACGAACTGCGGGGGACGTTCGACCAGATGGTCGCCATGGCCGCCGCCGAGACTGCCGAACCGCCGGCGACGGTCCGCTCCGCCGCCCACCGGGGCCGGATGAACGGCACGCTGGAGCGGATCTCCCTCGTCCTGTGCGATCCGTGCCTCGCCGACTGCATCAGCTCACTCGGGGATCACTCCGACGACCCCAGCGAGGAGCAGTTGCAGGACGTCATCCCCGGGCTGATCGAACGCCATGGTCTCGGCACGGTCCGGCTGATGCTCGCCTCGACCGTGGCCGGCGAGGCGGCGGCGGCGGCCACGTGCACCCGGCTGCTCAAGCACGACCCGGTGGTCGCCCTGCCGGCGGCGGCGCCGACGGCCACGGTGGTCCGCGCCCCGGTTGCGGCCGACGAGGAACGGAAGCAGCGCCGCCGCGACGACAAGGCCCGCAAGCAGGCCGCCGCCCGGGCCCGGCGTGAGCAGGCCGAACGGGCGCGACGGGGCTGATCATGAGCTCGTCCGAGACGCTGTCGTTCACCTGCCCCCGTTGCGCGACGCAGGCCAGTGCCCGCTTCTACGGTCCGTGCGACGCGTGCCGCGCCGAGCTCCGGCTGATCTACCTCGGGGAGTCGCGCGACATCGACATCGCCGAGTACGAGCCGAAGATGAACGTCACGCCGAATGCCGTCGCCCTGAAGGACGGGTGACACGCCGAACTCCGCGCGCCCGATCCGCCGGGGTCGGCGTCGGGGTTCATTGGAGATTCACCGCTCTTCGGGTTTCAGCCCAGTACTTCTACCCGGTAGACACCGTTGCCAGGTCGGACCTCATATCGGCCCTCATATCGGCCCAGAACGCTTGCAGCTGCTCAACCGCGCCAGGCGTTGACTGCAGCAACTCGGATTCTGCCCGGGCCTCAGCCGCCAACGCAGCATCCACGTAGCCTACCTGCACCTTGCAGCGCGCATCTGCTGTTGCCGCAGCCCTCTCCTCGTCACCAGGCCTTGGATCAGGCCACGGTTGCGACTGCAAATCAAGAGGGCTCGCGAACCCTGTGAAGCCCTGGCTCGCCACGCATTCCGACCATTGTTTCGACACGTTGCCCATGTCCGGGCTTGCGAGAGCCGCCACCCGGGCCTGGTCCACCAGATCCTGTATCAGGTAGTTGACTCGAATGTAGTCAACATATCGCTCCTCGGAGCCAAAGACCGACCTTTGAGCACTGGCACGGCAGCCGGACCCGAGCAATACCCCGCCGTATGAACTACCATCCTGACGGAGAAACCGGATGTCGCGAATGTTCTCTTCCGGCCCGTCAAGCGCCAGGTAAAAGACCTCATCTGCCGTGGCAACGTTGGGATCCTCAGGTCCTTCAAAGTTCACTGATGGCCGGTAATACCCAAATTCGCTCACGCGCTCGACATCTGCTATCCCATAACGTGCGCGCATGCTCACGGCAGTGGCATCGATCGTATTTGTCGACCGATAGCTGAACCCTCGGGCGCTCATGCATTCGGATACCAATTTCTGATGCAGAGTATCTAGGGCTGACTGGTAGCGGGCGTTCTCCTCGATGAAGAACTGCAACGGCAAGCCAATGGATTCTGCGACCGAGGTGCTCGAACTCCCCGTCGAATCCCCCGCGAGGGTGGTTCCGAGGCCGCCCGGCTCACCATCCATTGACGATGACTTGACGCCGATACTACCACATCCGCTCACCAAAGCACCGCAGACAATGATCAGGTATGCTAGGGAGCGTTGTGCATGCAACGACAGGTTCCTTCCTAGTCGTTGATGCAATCGGGACCGCGCCAGCTCATCAGTCCGCCCGTCTGGGGAACCTGATATGTCCCTGGCGATATTGTCCGATTGGTGAGAATGTAGTTCTCTGCGTAGCAAAGCCGTATCGTGATACTCATCCGGTTGTAGACGTAATTCGTATTTGGCGATCCCGTCGCGTTGCCCAGAAAGTATCCATTGGGGTAGGCGTAGACATCCGACCCGGACGACCTCAAATACGAGTCTCGGGTCGTTCCCTCGTTGGTGTAGCAATTATCGGCCGGTTTCGTAAATGAAACCTTACCCACGGTGGAGTGACAAGCACCGACGTATCGCGTCCATGACGTCTGGTCCGCGGCCTCTGACACCGAGGCAGAAGCCACGACAAATATGGCTGCCAATGCAGCTCCAACGAGTGAACTTTTCCTCATGATTACCCCCCTGGACTGGGGACTCACAATAGACGTGTGTGTGTGTCAATTCACCCGCCCGTTACCGGACGGCCATCGGGTACCCCGGCGCCGCGTCGTGGAGCCGCGTATCTTGGCCGGGTGCACGAGCAGCCGTTGGCGGGCATCATCGCTCTTCTGCGGCTGATCTCTCCGACGAGGAGTTGATGTCGCCGGGCTTCGCCGTCGAGGGCACCTTCGACGAGGTCGACGACCCGGTGCTCATCGGTCCCGACGGGGTGCCCGTCGAGACCTGGCGCGAGGGGTACCCGTACGACACGCGGGTGACCCGCGACGAGTACGAGCAGACCAAGCGGTTGCTGCAGATCGAGCTGCTCAAGCGCAGAGTTGGATCGAGGAGTCCAACGAGCGGTTCGTCATCCTCTTCGAGGGGTCGCGAACGCGGCCGGCAAGGGAGGAAGGACCAAGCGGTTCATGGAGCATCTCAATCCCCGAGGGGCCAGCGTCGTCGCCATCAACTCGATTACCCCGACAAGGACACCGCTGTGCTGGGGGAGCCCGACCCGTTGCTCGTCGGACCACCGGAGGTGGTCGCCACCGAGGCCGGTGAGTACCGCACGATCCGCTGACGACCGCCGGGCGCCGGCTGTTCCGACGCCAGCGTGCCGAGAACGGCGATGGCGAAGGTGGAACCCGCCGTCACTGGCCGGCGGAGGACTGCAGCCGTCGGCGGCAGGCGAGCACTTCGGCGATCCGCTCGGCTCCTGGGCCGCCGTTCGTCGACGCCTCCACCTGATGCACCTGGTCGACGAGCGCCCCGAGCACCGAGGCGGTGCTCATCGCCAGGGCGTCGAGGTCGTAGCCGCCCTCCAGCATCACGAGCAGCCGACGATCGGGGACGAGCGTCTTGAGCCGTCCGGTCAACAGGGCGTAGTCCCACGAGGACAGACCGAGGTCGGTGATCGGGTCGTAGCGATGGGCGTCGAAGCCGGCCGAGATGATCAGCCACGTCGCCCCGAAACCGGTGATCGCCGGTCCGATCAGCTCGTCGAACGCCCGCAGGTACACGTCGCCGGTGGCGCCCGGGGGCAACGGGATGTTGATCGTGCAGCCCAGGCCGGCGCCGGCCCCGGTCTCCTCGATCCACCCCGTGCCCGGATACAGCGGCCACTGGTGCAGCGAGATGTAGAGCACACGCGGATCGTCGTAGAACGCATCCTGCGTGCCGTTCCCGTGATGGGCGTCGTAGTCGACGATCGCCACCCGCTCACCCGCGCGGCGAGGTGCGCGGCGGCGACGGCGACGTTGGAGATCAGGCAGAAGCCCATCGCCCGCCCGGGCGTGGCGTGGTGTCCGGGCGGGCGGACGGCGCAGAACGCCGCGGACGCCGAGGCCTCCCCCCGATCGAGCGCCTCGATCGCGCTGAGGCCGGCCCCGGCGCCCAGCGTGGCCGCGGTCCACGAGCCCGGCGAGGCGGCGGTGTCGGGGTCGAGGTACCCGCCTCCCGCGGCGACGACCGCCTCGATCCGATCGAGATACGCCGCCTCGTGCACCCGCTCCAGTTCGTCGCGGGTGGCCGGCCGCGGCGACCACGGCACCATCGCCTCGACGACATCGGCATCCCTGGCGCCTGCCATCACGGCCTCCAACCGCGCCGGGCGTTCGGGATGACGCGGGCCGGCGTTGTGATCCAGGTAGGCCTCGTGTGTGATGAACAGGAGTGGCACGCCGCGAACGCTACCGTCGTGGTCCGTGGTCAAGAGCGTTGACGATCCCTCCACCGTCAGCCACTCCGGCGCTCACGTGCTGCGTGGCGGTGGGGCCGCGGCGCGGGTCCGGCCCTGGCCGGGTTCGCCCCGCACCGCCCACCTGGTCACCCTCGATCTGCGCACCACGCTGCACCCCGCGGTGCTGCGCTCGTGGCTCCACCAGCTCGGCGACCTCGGCTACACGCGCATCCGCACCGGCGCCATCCGCCCCGCCCAGCGCTCCCCCTACGACGCCCTCGGCTTCACCATGGCCCAGGAGCTCGCCCTGCTGCAGTTCGACAGCCATCTGGCGGGCACACCGCGGGTCCCGGCCCACCTGCCCCCGACCGGCGTGCGAATCCGCCGCGGGCGCCCATCCGACGCCGAGGCGCTCGCCGAGCTCGATCGCCATGCCTTCCCGCCCGGATGGGGCCTCGATGCCGATGGCGTCCTCGACGCCATCAGGGCGACGCCGTACCACCGCATCGCCGTGGCGCTGCGCCTCGGCGACGCCATCGGCGACCGCATGCCGCTCGGCTACGCGATCAGCGGGCGGGGCGGGCGGGCGATGTACCTGCAGCGACTCGCCGTGGTCCCCGCCGCCCGCAGGCTCGGGGTCGGCGCCCTGCTCGTCGCCGACGGACTGCGCTGGGCCCAGCGGTGGCGCTCGAACACCGTGACGGTGAACACCCAGAGCGACAACACCGCAGCGCTCGACCTCTACCAGCGGGCCGGTTTCGTCCTGCAACCGACCCGACTGGTCGTTCTCGAACGCTCGCTGGACAACATCCCGTGATCGTCGGCCGTGTGCTGGCGGCCGGCATCCTCGCTGCGGGCGCACCGGCCGTGGCCGCACCGGAGATCCCCGCCGTACCTGCGGCGACCTTCGTCGGCCAGTCCACCACCCTCGGCGCCGACGGGAGCTTCTCGATGGTGCTGCGACTCCCCGGCGGCGTCGCCGCCGACGGGAGCGACGGGTCGTTGCTGCGGATCACCTCCCACGAACCGGTGACCAGTCGGCAGATGGTGCGGTTGAGCATCGCCGACACGCCCACCGCGCGCCTCGACCAGCTGGAGATCCCGATCGCCGGGATCCCGCGCAACGCCGACGGCACGCTCGCCGTCACGGTCAACACCGAGCCGACCGATGTCGAATCGGTCCGACTGCAGATCCGGGGGAGCGGACTGTTCCCCCTGACCACCGAGGTGGTCCTCGGCGACGTCGTCTCGGAACCGCTGACCACGTTCATCGAACAGCCGGGCGACGCCGCACTGACCCCGCTGCGCGTCGGCATGGTCGTCGGCGTCGACAGCCCCCCGACGCTGCAGGCCGACGGGACGACGACGATCACGCCCGCCGTTCGGAAGCGACTCGCCGCACTGGCGACGCTGCTCGAGCGGACACCGGTGGACCTGACGGTCTCACTGCGTCCCGAGCTCGTCGAGGGCCTGGGCCGCTCCGGCGAACCGGCCGACGCCGAGCTGCTCGCCCGTCTGGCCGGCGTGCTGGCCGTCCGCCACCAGGTCCTCTCGGTTCCCTACATCGGCATCTCGCCCAGTGTCGCGGTGGCCGGCAGCCGGACCGGGCTGTTCACCGCACAGCTCCGCCATGGCGAGGACGTGCTCAGCGCCCAGCTCGGTGGCATCGACACGGAACGGTCGACGTGGTTCCTCACCGAGCCGATCGATGCGCCCGGCCTCGACCTGTTGCGCGAGCTCGGCGTGTTCCGCCTGGTCGTCGACTCATCGCTGCTCCCACTCGGACCGACCGCCGAGGTGCAGGGCATCGACGGGCGGCTCCGCGCCGTGGAGGCGTCATCGGGGGACCCGATCCCGGCGGTGATCAGCGACCCGTTCCTCCAGCACGTGCTCGAGGCCTCCACCGACAGTCCGCCGCTGCTCGCCCACCAACTGCTCGCCGATCTCAGCGCCCTGCAGCTCGAGGCGTCGCAACCCGACCCGAGCGGGCCGGGCACGCGAGCGGTGATGTTCACCGTCGACGATCCTTCGGTGATCGATCTCGATCTGGTCGAGGCGGTGATGGGTTCGATCGGGGCGAGCCCGAGACTGCAGGCGATGGGTGGCATCGACGTCGCCGGTCGGCTCGCCCGGGCGAGCCGGACCGGCGACGCGGTGCGGATCGAGCTCCCCGAGCCCGACATCAGCCGGGCGACCGACCTCTCGTTCACCATCGGGCGGGTCGAGAACGGCCTGACCAGCACGGCGTCGATCCTGCCCGCCGACGATCCTCGTCCGACCCGTTGGCGCACGCTGCTCGATCTGCTCGCCGACCAGCGCCTCACCACTGCCATGCGCGACGGCTACGTCGCCCAACTCGACGGGGAGATGGGCGACATCCGGGCGAGTGTCGAGCTGACGACCGATGCCGGCACGATCAACCTGGGCGGTCGCCGGAGCAAGATCCCCCTGGTGGTGACCAACTCCTCGTCGACCGTGCTGCACGTGCTCGTGCGGTTCTCGAGCTCCAAACTCGACTTCCCCGAGGGGGACGATCTCGTGACCCTCCCCGCGGGTGAGACGCTGCTCGAGGTCCCGGTCGTGGTCAAGTCGTCGGGTCGTTTCCAGGTGAACGTCCAGATCCTCACCGCCGACGGCACCCAGGAGCTGGTCGGGCGGACGACGATCACCGCCCAGGCCACCGTGCTCACCGGGCTCGCCCAGGTGGTCACCGCGGCGTTCGTGCTCGTGCTGGCGACATGGTGGGTACAGCACGTCCGCCAGGAGCGGCGGCGGCGGGCCGCGGCAGCGGCCGCGTCGCTCGGCAACCATCCGAGCAGCGCCGCAGCGGACACCGGCGGGCCGGGTGGGGCGGCGGCCGTGCAGTAGCCTCCCTGCTGATGATGATCAGGAGAGTGGACCCGTGACCGTTCGCATCGTCACCGACAGTGCCTGCGACCTCCCCGACGACGTCGCCCGCCAGTACGGGATCGAGATCGTGCCACTGACCATCCGCTTCGGCGACGAGGAGTTCGTCGACCGCCGTGACCTCACCCCGAGCCAGTTCTGGGCCCGCTGCGCGGCCTCCAGCACCTTGCCCGAGACGGCGGCGCCGGCGCCCGGCCAGTTCGAGGCCGTCTATCGCTCGCTCGCCGAGCAGGGAGCGACCGGCATCGTCGTGATCGACATGTCGCGCGACCTCTCGGCCACGATCCAGAGCGCCGAACTCGCCGCCAGGTCGTTCGACGGGGTGCCCGTGACGGTGGTCGACTCGCGTTCGGTCACCCTCGGACTGGGCACGATCGTGCGGGCCGCGGCCCGGGTGGCCGCCGATGGGGCGAGCCTCGACGACGTCGCCGCTGCCGCCCGTGACCTGGCCGGGCGCACCAAGGTGTGGGGGGCCCTCGACACCCTCGACAACCTGAGGAAGGGTGGCCGGATCGGCAACGCCCGGGCGATGCTCGCCTCGGTGCTGTCGATCAAGCCGATCATCGAGGTCCGTGACGGCAAGGTCGAGGAGGGCGGCAAGCAGCGAACCCGCTCCAAGGCGCTGGCCTTCCTGATCGACAAGGTTCGTTCCTACGGTGAGATCGAGAACCTGGCCGTCCTGCACGCCGACTGCCCCGACGTCGACGCGTTCGTCGATCAGTTGTCCGGCGGGCATCCCGAGACGGTGCTCGTTGGCCAGATCGGGCCCGTGGTCGGCAGCCATGCGGGCGTCGGCACGATCGGCGTGGCCTTCACCACTCGCTGAACCGGGCGGCGTCGTCGGCCCGGCGACACGGACCTCGCGCCTCAACTTGAGATTGAGAGTGCCGGGGGCTCACCGCCTGTGGGCGCTAGCGTCGGGGGTTGGTGGCTACCGTGATCCCTCCCCCGCCGCCTGTCCTGGCGCAGCGTTACCGGCTCGACCGGCGCGTCGCCACGGGCGGGATGGCCGAGGTTTGGCTCGCCACCGACGAGTTGCTCGCCCGCCAGGTGGCCGTCAAGCTGCTCAAGCCCACGCTGGCCGCCGATCCGGTGATCGCCGAACGGTTCCGCCGTGAGGCGGTCGCCGTCGCCCAGCTCACCCACCCGAACGTCGTGGCGATCTACGACACCGTCGACGAGGGCGGACGGCAAGCCGTCGTGATGCAGTACGTCCCGGGCCGCAGCCTGCGCCAGCTGCTCGACGACGAACGCAAGCTCGGTCCCGAACGTACGATCCAGATCGGCGCCGCCGTGGCCGCGGCCCTGGGCGCGGCCCACGACGCCGGGCTCGTGCACCGCGACGTGAAGCCGGGCAACATCCTCATCACCCCCGAGGGTCGGGTCCTGCTCACCGACTTCGGCATCGCCAAGGCGCTGAGCGGCGATGGCGACCTGACCAGCGACAACGTGATGATGGGCACGGCGAAGTACCTGTCACCCGAACAGGTCCGCGGCCGGCGACTCGACGGCCGCGCCGACCTCTACTCGCTCGGGCTCGTGCTCTACGAGTGCCTCGCCGGACGGGTGCCGTTCCAGGCCGAGACCGACGCGGCGACCGCGCTGGCCCGACTGCAGCGCGACCCGACCCCACTCCTGCGCCTGCGCCCGACGCTGCCCGCCGGACTGGTCGAACTGATCCACCGCCTCCTGGCCCGCAACCCCGACGATCGCCCGGCCAGTTCGACGGCAGTGCAGGCCACGCTGGAGCGAATCCTCGTCCACACGAACGCCACCGACGCGACCGGCGCCCTCCCGCCGCCCCCACCGCCCATCCCGGTGATCACCCCCGGGCCGCGGCCTGCGGACCCGCCGACCGGGCGCAGCACGGTGTCCCTCCCGCCCGTCTTGCCGCCGGCCGGCAGGCCCTCGACGGCACCGATCAGCCGTTCCAACCCGGTGACGACGTCGGCTGCGGTCGGCCAGGGCTCGGGCGCCACCGCGACACGCAGGGCGGGGACCGGGCGACTCGGGCAGCGTGCCCCAGGTGCGCCCGGCCACACCCGGGCGGGGAAGCGCCAGGCCAGGCGGCAGTACCGGCGCCCCGAGCGGCTCTCCTCCAGCGGTCCGTCCCCGCGACCCGACCCCGCCGCACCCGGCGATCCACGGCCGACCGGCGCGCCAGTTCCAGCAGCGCTGGGCGCCGTCGATGGTCATCGTCGGAGGCCTGCTGGTCATCGCCGGCGTGCTCGCCGTCATCCTGCTGTCGACGATCGGTTCCGACGACCCGAACCCGTCGGGGACGGCCACGCCGTTCGAGACCGGCCCGACGGTGGTCACTGCCGCCACGACCGTCGACGACGGCATCCCGCCGGCGATCAACGTCGCCGGTGTCATCTCCTTCGACCCCAAGGGCGATCCGCCCGACGAGAACGACGAGCAACTCCCGAACGTGTTCGACCAGGCCGAGGGCACCGCCTGGTACACCACCTGCTACCTCGATCGGTTCCTCGGGGCCAAGGGCGGGGTCGGCGTGGTGATCCCGCTGACCGAACCGGCCACCGGGAGCCTGCAGGTCACATTCGCCTCCAAGCCGTGGCATGCCGAGATCTACACCTCCGACGCGCTCCCGTCCGACCTCGCCGGTTGGGGTGGCGTCGTCGACCGCCACGCCAGCTCCGAGGACGTGGGCGCCGTGTTCCAGCTCGGGCCGCAGCCGCACTCGTACGTGCTCATCTGGCTGCGCGAGCTGGCCGAGGAACGTCCACCGTGTTCGGGGAACAACCCCTACCGGGGCGGTATCGCCGAGGTCTCCTTCACCCCCGGCCCGGGGGTCGGCTGACATGCGCCGCCAGCCGCCATCGCTGCCAGTTCCTCCGTGGGCCTGGGTCGTACGGACGGTCCGTCGGTGACGGAGGCCACCGACCACGAGCTGGCCACGGCCGCCCAGGGCGGTGACCGGGGAGCCCTCGACCTGCTTCTGCGCCGTCACCACCCGCGGATCGTGGCGGTCTGCCGCCGACTGACCGGCAACGAGGCGGATGGCAACGACGCGGCGCAGGAGGCGTTGCTGAGCATCGTGCGCGGCCTGCCGCGCTACGACGCCCGGGCCTCGTTCGGCACATGGGCCTACCGCATCGCCACCAACGCCGCCCTCGACGAGCTCCGCCGACGCCGACGCCGCCCGACGACGAGCCTCGACAGCCCGGATACGGGCTGGGACCCGCCGGCCACCGGCTCGGTCGAGCGAGCGGTCGACGCACGGATGACCGTCAGGGCGGCACTGGCCGCGCTCCCCGACGAGTTCCGCTCGGCCGTCGTCCTGCGCGAGATCGCCGATCTGGACTACGCGGAGATCGGCGCGGTGCTCGACGTCCCCGTGGGCACGGTGAAGTCGCGGATCGCCCGGGGGCGCGCACTGCTCGCCATCGCCCTCGGGAACCACAGTGACCCCGGCGAACGTCGAACTGGCGAGCAAGAACGATGACCATGAGCCCCGAAGACTTCTCTCTCGACGAACTCGCCGGCGCGTACCTCGACGACGAGGTCACGCCCGAGGAACGCGCCACGGCCGAGTCCGATCCGGCGGTGGTGGCGCGGGTCGCCGAGTTCCGGGCGTTGCGCGGTGCCCTGGCCGCCGACGCCGCGCCCGGCGCCCCGGCCGGCGCCGCGGGGACCGACGAGATGATCACCCGGGCGCTCGCGCTGTACGACGAGCTCCGCGGTGACAGCGGGGGACCCGTGTCGTCAGCCGACGGAACCCCGTCCCGGGCGCCCACCCCGATCGTCCGCCTCGCCGACCGCCCCCGGCGGATCGCCGCGCCGTGGGCCTGGGTCGCTGCGGCGGCCGCCGTCGCCGGCGGTCTGTTCGTGGTCGGCCGGGCGATCGGCGTCCGTGACGAGAGCTCGATCTCCGCCTCCGATGGTCCGGCGGCCGAGGCGACGACCGACGCCGCAGCGTTCGAGCAGTCGGCGGGGGCCGCTCCGGCGATGACCGAGGCCGCCACGGCATCGAGCGTGGCGGCGTCTGCGGCCATCCCCGCGGCCGCGCCCGTGGCCACGATCGGTTCGATCGACGGAGGAGCGGCCGTCGCCACCGCAGGACCGCTCGAGGCTCCCGCCGCCACGGAGGCGCCGGCCGCCGCAGCGGCCACGGCGACGGATGCGGCCACGGCCACGACCGTCGTGTCGTTCACCGCCGAGGAACAGCTCACGCTGTACGTCACCTCGCTCGCCGGCGGCCCTGCCGCCGAACGGAACAAGCTCGTCGTTCCGCCGGCGAACTGCCAGCTCAGCGGGACCCCGGTCGAGGAGGTCTCGTGGCGGGGGACGACCGGCGTGCTGTATCTCATCCCGGACGCGACGAACCCCGCCTCGGCCCAGATCGTCGGCGCGAACTGCATCGTGCTGGTGGCGGTCGTCGTCGGGCCGTAAGGTGGCGGCCCATGGCATTGAACCCGATCGGGAATCCCAACTTCGCCAAGGATGCCGCCGACACCGTCGAGCGTCTCGTCGGCTCCGTGCGCGACAAGACCACGAAACCGTTGATCACTGCGGCCCGCGGCGTCGTGTTCGGACTGCTGGCGGCGTTCGCCGGGCTGGTCGCGTTGGTGCTCCTCATCGTCGTGGCGACCCGACTGCTGCAGATGCTGTGGGCGCTCCCCTTCGATCAGGATTCGAGCGTGTGGCTCTCGTACATGACGGTCGGTGGAATCTCCTCCGTCATCGGGTTGTTGCTGATGGCACGGCGTCATCCCAAGAACGCCGCCTGAACTTCCTCCGCCACCCGCCACGCGTTCGTCTCTGCAAAGGGGTCCCTTCATGGAACCGCGCAACGTCATCATCGTCGGGTCGGGTCCTGCCGGCCTGACCGCAGCCATCTACGCGGCCCGGGCCAACCTGCGCCCGCTGGTCATCGAGGGTGAGCCGTCGAGCACCAGTGATCAGCCCGGGGGGCAGCTGATGCTGACCACCGAGGTCGAGAACTTCCCCGGATTCCCCGAGGGCATCATGGGACCGGACCTGATGATCAGGTTCCGCGAGCAGGCCGAACGGTTCGGCGCCGAGTTCCTCACCGAGAAGGTGACCTCGGTCGACTTCTCCGGTCGGCCGCTACGGGTGTCGGTGCGCGGAAACGAGTACGCCGCCCACTCGATCATCGTGTCGACCGGCGCCCGGTCGCTGATGCTCGGCCTCGAGTCCGAGTCGCGCCTGCTCGGCCACGGGCTTTCGACCTGCGCGACGTGCGACGGGTTCTTCTTCCGCGGTCAGGAGATCGCCGTCGTCGGCGGCGGCGACTCGGCCATCGAGGAAGCCGTCTTCCTCACCAAGTTCGCCTCCAAGGTCACCCTCGTCCACCGGCGCGACAGCCTGCGGGCCTCGAAGATCATGCAGGACCGGGCGTTCGCCAATCCGAAGATCGAGATGAAGTGGAACTCGACGGTCGTCGATCTGATCGGCGACGACAAGCTCGAGGGCGCGATCATCGCCGACACGATCAACGGCGCCCGCACCAGGCTCGACGTCACCGGCCTGTTCGTGGCCATCGGGCACCGTCCGAACACCGACCTGTTCAAGGGAGTCCTCGACATGGAGGACAGCGGCTACCTGATCACCCGGCCGGGGTCGACCTACACGAACGTCGAGGGTGTTTTCGCCTGCGGTGACGTGCAGGACCACACCTATCGGCAGGCGATCACCGCCGCAGGTTCCGGATGCATGGCGGCCATCGACTGCGAACGCTGGCTCGAGCACCACTGAGCCGTCTGCTCCCAGCGGGGGGAGGGAATGCGGGACGCCGTCGGCAGGTTTGCTGTCGGTAGGCTGACATTCAATGATCGAAAGGATCACTCCGTGGCTGACGGCATCGTGACACTCTCCTCCTCCACCTTCGACGAGACGATCGGGGCTTCGTCGACGCCCGTGCTCGTCGACTTCTGGGCCGAGTGGTGTGGTCCCTGCAAGACCATTGCGCCGATCCTCGCCGAGATCGCCGGCGAACGAGCCGGGGTGCTCACCGTTGCCAAGTTGAACGTCGACGACAACCCCGACCTGGCGATGCGGTTCAACGTGATGAGCATTCCCACGCTGCTCGTGTTCGACGGTGGCGAGGTCCGCAAGCGCCTCGTCGGCGCCAAGAGCAAGGCGACCCTGCTCGAGGAGCTCTCGGAATTCCTGCCGGCCTCCCGCTGAAGCCGGGTGCACACGGCGAAGCCGTGCGCGACCTCCAACGCCGCCTCGGTACCGCCGGGTTCATCCCGGTAGGTGCCGAGGCGGGCTTGTTTTGCCCGGTAACCGAGCGCTCCGTGCAGGCGTTCCAGGCATCGCGCGGAATCCCGTCGACGGGCTGGTGCGACGAGCAGACGTGGGCCACGCTCGTCGAGTCCAACTGGGCGCTCGGTGACCGCCTGCTGAGCATCGCCGCTCCCCCGTTGCGGGGCGACGACGTCAGCGCCTTGCAGGTCAGCCTGGCCCGCCTGGGGTTCGACCCGGGCAAGGTCGACGGCATCTTCGGGCAGAACACCGAACGGGCGTTGCGCCGATTCCAGCGGGATTGCGGCATGCCCAGCGACGGGATCTGCGGGCGTGAGACCGCCTGTGCCCTCGAGCGGATGTCCCGGCAGTCCGGGACGGGGCCGGGAGTGGCCATGATGCGCGAGCGGGAAACGCTGCGGACGAACACACGTTCGCTTCTGGACTGCCGGGTCGTGATCGGGCAGTTCGGCGGGCTCAGTTCGGTGGCGCGGCTGGCATCACGGCAGCTCCGATCGGCCGGGGCGATGGTCGTGCCGGTGGACGAGCCCGACGCCTCCACCCACGCCCAGACCTCGAATCGCTTCCTTGCCGACGTGTACCTCGGCTTCGAGGCTCGCCCCCAGAGCGGTGCCGAGATCGACTACTACGCCGTCCCGTCGTTCGAGTCGGTCGCCGGTCGATCGCTGGCCGAGCGACTGGCCGCATGCGTGCTCACTCGGGGAATCGCCGACCATGTCGAGGTGGTCGGTCGCCGCCTGCCCGTCCTGCGTGAAACGCGGATGCCGGCGGTGCTCTGCGTGATCGGGCCGGCCCGCTGGGTCAGCGAGCAGGCGCCGGTGCTTGCCGACGCCTTGGTCGACTCGCTCTGCGGCTGGTTCAACTCTCAATGACTAATTGAATGTTTATCCACAGAATCCCCACACCTTGTGCAGAGCGTTAGGCCGTTCGACCCACGCTCCCCCACAGGGATCACGTCTCCGTCGTTGCCTCGGTCATCCGGCGATAGATCCGTTCGAGATCGTCGAGGTCGGCGAACTCGATCATCACCCGGCCCTTGCGACCGGCCATCGAGACCTGAACGCGGGTGTCGAGGTGATCGGCCAGTAGCTCCTCGAGCTCCAAAAGCCCTGGTGGACGGAGCTTCTGGCCAGGGGCGCCGCTCGTTGGCTCCTCCGGTCCGGGGCGTGACGCCGACGGTGGATCGTCCTGCACGGTCGCTGCGCTGCGCGCCCGAACAGCATCCTCGATGGTCCGGACCGACCACCCCTCGGCCACGGCGCGACGGGCCAACTGCTCCTGGAACGCTCGGTCGGTCGTCCCCAGCAGGGCGCGGGCATGGCCGGCACTCAACCTCCCGTCGGCGACCAGATGCTGGATGGGAGGGGGCAATTGCATCAAACGCAGGGTGTTGGTGACCGCCGACCGACTCTTGCCCACGCGGGCGGCCACCTGGTCGTGGGTCAGTCCGAAGTCCTCGATCAGTTGTTGGTATGCCGCAGCCTCCTCGAGCGCGGTGAGGTCGGCGCGATGCAGGTTCTCGACCAGCGCCTGCTCGATGGAGGCCATGTCCTCGGTGATCCGCACGATGGCCGGTACGGTGGCCAGGCCGGCCCGCCGCGCCGCCCGCCAGCGGCGTTCGCCGGCCACCAACTGATAGCGCCCGTTCTCGACGGCGCGGAGCAGGACAGGCTGGAGCACCCCGATGGCCCGGATCGAGTCGGTGAGCTCCGACAACGACTCCTCGTCGAAGAACACTCTGGGCTGATGCGGGTTGGGCTCGATCAGCCCCACCTCGATCTCGCGCAGCACGGCCCCCTCCGAACCGTCCGCCCGTTCGTTGGGGATCAGCGACCCCAACCCCCTACCGAGTCCTCCTGGGCGCGCCACCGGACACCTCCTTCGCCAGTTCCTTGTAGGCCACGGCACCACGCGACGTGGGATCGAACAAGATGATCGGCTGGCCGAACGACGGCGCTTCCGACAATCGCACCGTGCGGGGCACCACGGTCTTGCACACCTTCGGTCCGAAGTGCTCACGAACCTCGCTGACCACCTGATCGGCGAGTTTCGTGCGGGCGTCGTACATCACGCACATGATCGTGCTCACCTCCAGCGTCGGATTGAGGCTTCGGCGCACGAGGTCGACGTTGCGAAGCAACTGGCCCAGTCCTTCGAGTGCGTAGTACTCGCATTGGATGGGCACGAGGACCTCACTGGCCGCGGCCAAGCCGTTGACGGTCAGCAGACCCAACGATGGGGGACAGTCGATGAGCACGAAGTCGTACTCGTCGACCACCGCCTCGATGGCCCGGCGTAGCCGCAACTCACGACTGAACGCCGGGACCAACTCGATCTCGGCCCCGGCCAGGTCAAGACTGGCCGGAGCGACGAAGAGGTTCTTGACCTCGGCAGGCTCCACACAGTTCTCGAGTGGCGCCTCCCGCATGATGACGTCGTACATCGACGTTTCCAGGTTGCGATTATCGAGCCCGAGTCCGGTCGTCGCATTCCCTTGCGGGTCGAGATCGATGATCAGTGTTCGATACCCGATATCGGCGAGGCAGGCGCCGAGGTTGATGGTCGAGGTCGTCTTTCCCACCCCGCCCTTCTGATTCGCAACGGCGATCACACGGGGGAGAGGCCGGGGAGGCGGTTTGGCGGCGTCACTGGCCACCACAGGGTCATGCGACATGGCAGTCTTCAGTGTACCGACATACTCTCCCTTGTCCGGGTGATGCTCCCTGGTCGGGCGATGCTCCCTGGTCGGGCGATGGTCACGTCCGGGTGATGCTGCAGACGGTGTTCCACGTGGAACTCCGGCAACCTTAAACATCAGCGGTGTTGTTTCACGTGAAACATCCGCTAGAGGTCGAGGACGATGTCCGATCGGCTGGTCGGGAACGTCACCGACGCCACCTGCCCCCCGGACATCCGCTCCACCCGGGCGCCATGAGCGGCGCTGGCGACCACCAGTGGGCCGATCTCACCGTCGGGCGGCAGGCTGACCAGCAGGACGCCACCCGGACGTAGCAGGACAGCGGAGTAGGCCACGGTGACCGGGGCGGCCGCGAACGCCCTGGCTGTGACCACGTCATAGGCGTGGCGATGCTCGGCCGAGGTGATCATCCGCCCGGCATCCCCCCCGTCGACCGAGACCCGCGAGCCGAGGTCCAGTGATCCGACGGCCCGGCGGAGGAAATCGGCGCGCTTGGCCCGTCGTTCGACGAGGACGATGTGCAGGTCGGGGCGCGCACGGGCGATGACCAGGCCCGGAAGGCCCCCGCCGCTGCCCAGATCGACGACGTCCCTGGCATCGGTGGGGATGCCAGGGACGTATTGCAGGGCGTGAGCCACTTCGACGGTGACATCGGTGGGGCCGATGATGCCGACACGCTGCGCCTCGCGCAGCACACTGATCAACTCGTGATCAGGCATCCGCCGGCGTGATCACGACACGACGGTAGGGATCGTCGCCCTCGGAGCGGCTCGACACCCCTTCGATGGTGGCGACCGTGTCATGGATGACCTTGCGGTCGGCTGCCGGCATGGGCTCGAGGATGCGCGGGCGGCCGCTCTCCTTCACCTGATCGGCCTGTTGGACGGTGAACCGGGACAGTGCCTCACGGCGTCGCTCGCGGTAGCCGCTGATGTCGACACGGAGATGCGTGTTGTGGTCACCGAGGCGCCGCTGGCTGGCCACCCGGACCAGATCCTGGACGGCGAGCAGTGTGTTGCCCTTCGGGCCGATCAACAGACCGAGGTCGGCTCCCTCGACGCGCAACTCGATGTCCTCGCCATCCTGACGGACCTCGATCGATCCCTCGAGGTCGAAGGCGTCGAGCAATCCCTGCATGAACTTCTCGGCCTCGGCCCCCACCAGGTTCGGGTCGACATCGATCCGCTCGGGCCGGTCACCACGCCCACGGTCGCCACGGTCGGTGCGGGGGCCGCGGTCACCACGTCCACCCTGGTCGTTGCGCTCACCACGACCTGTCGGCCGAGGACGGGAATCAGGAGCAGCAGCAGGAGCGGATACGCCCTGCTCAACGGTGCCGGTGGCCTCGGCTGGCGCGTCCTCTTGGTTGCTCACGGTCTTCCCCTTCTTCGGTCGGGCCCCATCATCTGGGCCGGTGTGACGAACCTGTATTTCACCGTCGGCGGCCGGACGCCGCTTGCGGTCCTTGCGTTCTACCTTCGCTCGCACCGGAGTCGGCCGCACCCGCGCCCGCACCCGCGCCTCGCCCCGCGTCCGCCCGAACAACCCACTGCGGGGTTCTTCGAGGATCTCGAACTCGGCGTCGTCGGCAAGCACGCCGAGTTGCTCGAGGGCGCGTTCCTGTGCTTCTTCAACCGTACGGCCGGTCGTGGTGACCCATTCCATGGTGTGGGGACTCCTATGTGCCGCCTGGTGGCGTCACTTCTTCTTGGGCTTCGGATGGCGTGACCCGGAGGGCTTGGCCCGCTCCGGTGACCCGGGTCGGTTGGAGCGCGGGTCGCCAGGAGTTGCCGCGCCCTTCGGTGGGGTGATCGCCTTGGGGTTGGACGGTGCCGCCGGTTTGGGGCGGCCGGGCTGCGGACGGGGCGGTGTGGCCGGGGCCGGCTTGCCGGGCTGGGTCTTGGGCAGGGGCCGGGCCGGCTTGGTCGTGCCGTCGGTCTTGCCGTCCTTGTCGGCCTTGGCCAGGTCCCGAGCATCCCTGCTGGCGTCGCTGGCTCTGGTGCCCAGGGAATGCTCGCCGTGGTAGAAACGACGGGTGATGTACTCCGCCTGGGCGATGCGCAGGATCGTCTGGAACACGTAGTAGATGACGAGGCCAGTGGGGAAGAAGAGTTGGATCGGGGCGAAGGCGACGGGCAGGTACTGCATCAGTTTCTGCTGGCCCTGCGACATCGTCGGGCTGACGTTGCGGCTGGCGATCATCCGCTGCTGCACCCAGTACAGGACGCCGAGGCCCAGCACGAGCACGGCGTAGATCAAGCCCTTGCCGAAGCTCTCCTTCATCACGCTGACCGGGGTGCGGGCCAGGTCGAGCCCCCAGGAGAGCATCTCCTTCGACTTGTCGAGGCTTTTGTACAGCTCGGACGACTGCTTGACGAACTTCGGGGCGAACGTGCCGTCGGCGTCTCGTTCGTCGGTCAGGCCCCGCAACAGCCGGTACATGCCGATGAACACCGGCATCTGGGCGAGGAGGGGCAGGCAGGAGGCCAGCGGATTGACCTTGTGCTCCTGGTAGAGCTTCATCATCTCGGTGTTCAGCGTCTGGCGGTCGCCGCGGTGTTCCTGCTGCAGCCTCTTCAACTGCGGTTGGAGCAACTGCATCTCGAGCATGCTCTTGGTCTGCTTCAAGTTGAGCGGAGTGAGCACGAGCATCACGGCCACGGTGATCAGCGCGATGGCCAGGCCGTAACTGTGGACGAGGCTGTAGAACCAGTCGAGCGGCGCCGCGAAGAGCTTGGCGAGAGAGTCAAGAGACACGGGTCATCGACTTCCTGAGAGAACGAGCATGGGGGTGAGCGGCGTCCGGAACGGGGTCGTAACCCGACGGACCGAACGGCCGACAGCGAAGAAGTCGACGCATAGTGAGATAAGAACCGCGTAGAGTGCCATGTTGTTCGAGGGACTCCACGGCGTACGCCGAGCAGGAGGGATAGAAGCGACATGGCGAGGGCCGGCCCTCCATCGATCGCTGATACCAGCGGATGGCGCGGAGCGCGACGCGTCGAATCATGGCCGTCGTCCGGTCATCCGTTGGGCGAGCTGGTCGAGCATGGCGGAGAGATCCTGGTATGAGGCTTCAGCGGCTTCGGGTCGAGCACCGAAGAGGTACCAACCCGGACCGAAACGCTCGGGTTGGGAGGCGAGCAGCGCACGAAGACGCCGGCGCATCCGATTCCGTACCACGGCCGGACCGAAGGCCCGACCGAGTGCGAAGGCGACGTGGGTGTGGTCGGCGGCGGCGTCGACGACCGAGATGCACCACAGCGGTCCCGACGAAACGCGTCGACCACACCGGCGGAGCAGCTCAAAGCCCGCCCGATCCCGGATTCGATGGATCAGGCCGACAGCCGCGCCCGACCGCGGTCGCGGCGTGCCTTCAGGATCGCGCGACCGGCGCGGGTGCTCATCCGCTGGCGGAAGCCGTGCTTCTTCGCACGACGACGATTGTTGGGTTGAAAGGTCCTCTTCACCCATACCTCCTGGCATCGCTCTGCCACGGGCAGAGCTCGGAAAGAACATGCAGCGGCGCGCCCGGGGAGCCGGGCGGACCGAACAACCGTCCAGGCTAGGGCGAGTGGCCGACCCGCGACAACTATGCCGAGTCGGAGCGACCCCGGCGGGACGGCACCTCGGGCCGCTTGACCACCGATGACCAGGACTCGTTGGGAAGCCCAGGGGACGGAGCTGGTATCGTGCGTGCTCCCAGGGGGGCCGTCGACTTCTCCACATCTGTGGATACCGCTGTGGACAGACGATGACGTAGCACGCGGAGGTGCAGGTGAGCGACTACGAGCAGCTGTGGACAGCAGCCGCACAACTCCTGCGTGCACAGGTCTCCGAGGCCGTCTGGTTGTCCACCTTCAACGATGCCTCTGCCTACGAAGGTGAGGCGGACACGCTGAGCATCGCCGTGCCGAGCAACCACGTGCGCGACAAGATCCTCACGCGATACCTGCCACTCGTGCGCGACGCGCTCGACGAGATCGGCGGAGGCCAGCTCGCCCTGCACGTCGAGGTGCGCACCGAGGTGGACGACTTCGAGCGCGAGTCCCACGAACCGGCGCCCGCCAACCCGACGTCGTTCGACCACACGCGAGCACCCCAGCGCTCGGCGCAGAGCTCGGCCGACGGCATGAATCCCCGATACACGTTCGAGACCTTCGTCAAGGGGGCGTCGAACCAGTTCGCCCTCGCCGCGGCCTTGCGGGTCGCCGAGACACCGGCCCGGTCGTACAACCCGCTGTTCATCTACGGCTCGGCAGGGCTGGGCAAGACCCACCTGCTGCACGCCATCGGTCACTACGTCAACCAGAACTACGCGCACTACGTGGTGCGGTACGTCTCCACCGAGACCTTCCTCAACGAGTACGTCGACGCCATTCGCACCAACACGACAGCAGCGTTCAAGCGTCGCTACCGCGACATCGACGTGCTGCTGATCGACGACATCCAGTTCATGGAGGGCAAGGAGGGGCTCCAGGAGGAGTTCTTCCACACGTTCAACTCCCTCCACGGCGCCAACAAGCAGATCGTCATCTCGTCGGACCGGATGCCCGACAACATCCCGACGCTGGAGGAACGCCTGCGCGGCCGGTTCAAGTGGGGGCTGATCACCGACATCCAGCCGCCCGAGATGGAGACCCGGCTCGCCATCCTGCGCAACAAGGCCGAGCGTGACATGACGCAGCTTCCGTCCGACGTGCTCGAGTTCATCGCCACCCACATCGCCACCAACATCCGCGAGCTCGAGGGCGCACTCATCAGGGTGAGTGCATACGCTTCCTTGAATCGCGTCCCGATCACCGTCGCCAAGGCCCAGGAGCTGCTCGGTGACCTGCTCTCCGACAGCCCGGGACGGATGCGCAGCGGGCCCGAGCTCCTCGCCGACATCGCCGACATGCTCGGCTACTCGGTCGAGTCGTTGAAGGGCAAGAGCCGTCAACGTCCGCTGGTCACCGCCCGCCAGATCGGGATGTACATCTTTCGCGACGTCACCGACCTGTCGTTCCCGGCGATCGCCCGTGAGTTCGGCGGCCGCGATCACACCACGGTGATCCACGCGGTCGACAAGATCCAGCGGCTGATGAAGGAACGCAAGCAGATCTACGACCAGGTGACCGACGTCATCCAGCGGCTCAAGCGGGGGTGACGGACGGTGGGCAACGTTGTGGACGCAGGTGGGGACACCAATGGACAACTCGCGGCTTATCCCCCGCCCCGCCGACCAGGTCCGGCGCGACGAGGATTCTGTGGACAACCCCGCGCGCCGCGACAAGGCCGATGAGCAGGTCCGACACCGTGATATCCACAGTCCACAGGCCTTATTACCTCTATTAGTTGAAGATGCCCGAACAAGGGGAGTGACAACGCTGTGAAATTCCGATGCGAACGTGACGTGCTGGCCGAGGCTCTGGCCACGGCCGGCCGGGCCGCTACCGGCCGGACCGGGAGCCTTCCCGTGCTCTCGGGTCTGCGGTTCGGTCTCGTGGGGGACCAACTGACGATCACCGGCAGCGACCTCGATCTGACGATCGAGCTGATCGTCACGGTCGGCGGCGAGGAGGACGGCACCACCGTCGTGCCCGCCCGGTTGACGAGCGACATCGTGCGCTCCCTGGGCGATCCGAAGGTGGAGTTCTCGGTCGGCGCCGACGAGGTGCTGATCTCGGCCGGTCGGTCGCAGTTCTCCGTCCGGCCGATGTCGGTCGACGACTACCCGCGCCTGCCGTCTCCCGCCGCTGATGCCGTGACCCTGCCGGCGGCCGAGTTCGGCGAGGCACTGCGCCAGGTGGTCCGGGCGGCGTCGAGCGACGAGGCCCGCCCGATCCTCACCGGTGTGCTGCTCGCCGCCGAGGGAGACGGCCTGCGGCTCGTGGCCACCGACTCGTACCGACTCGCCGTACGCGACCTCGTCGGCACATCGGTGCTCGCCGCCGACCAGAAGGTGCTCATCCCGTCGCGCGCCCTGCACGAGCTCCAACGCTTGCTCGGCGGCGCGCAGGAGATCACGTTGCGCCTCGGCGAGCGCGACGCCACCTTCGAGGTCGGCTCGGCCAGGGTGACCACCCGCCTGATCGAGGGCGAGTTCCCGAACTACCGCCAGCTCATCCCGGCGTCGTACCCGAACAAGCTGACCGTGTCGCGCGATGCCCTCGCCGACGCGGTCCGCCGGGTCAAGATCCTCGCCCGCGACGCTACTCCGGTGCGCCTGCAGATCACCGCCGAAGGGCTGCGGCTCACGGCGGTCGCCCAGGACGTCGGCAACGTCGAGGACGAACTCGACGCGACCAGCGAGGGCGCCGAGCTGACCGTTGCCTTCAACCCCGACTACCTGGCCTCGGGGATCGAAGCGGCGGCGGCCGACGAGATCACCCTCGAGACCCTCGACGCGCTCAAGCCCGCCATCGTGCGCGGCGTCGGCAAGCCCGACTTCCTGTACCTGCTGATGCCGGTTCGGGTGCCGTAGCCAGGTGATCGTCCGCCGGGTCGAACTGGCCGACTTCCGTAACTACCGGGCCGCCTCGTTTGTGCTCGACGCCGGGCTGACGGCGGTGGTGGGGGACAACGGGCAGGGCAAGACGAACCTGGCCGAGGCGCTCGCCTACCTCGCCACCCTGCAGAGCTTCCGGGGGGTGCCGGCCGAGGCGCTCATCCGGATCGGCGCCGACCAGGCGGTGGTGCGCGCCGAGGTGGAGCACGACGACGGCCGCGTCGTGACGATCGAGGCCGAGATCAGCCGCAACGGCCGCCACCGGACGCTGGTCAACAAGCAGCGCCTGCAGCGGGGACGTGACCTGCTCGGGGTGATTCGGGTCACCGTTTTCGCCCCCGACGACCTGGCGATGATCAAGGAGGGTCCGGGTGAGCGTCGCCGCTACCTCGACGAACTGCTCGTCTCGCTCCATCCCAAGAACGACGCCTTGCGCAGCGACCTCGACCGGATCCTGCGTCAGCGCAACGTGCTGCTCAAACAGGCCGGGGGGCGGCTGACCGACGAGACGGCCTTCACCCTCGACGTCTGGGACGCCAAGCTGGCCGAGACGGGCGAGGCGATGGGACGGGCCCGCGCCGCTCTCGTCGAGCGTCTCGCCCCGATGGTCGAGCTCGCCTACGCCGAACTCGCCGCTCCGGGCGTCCCTGCGCCGGAGGGGACCAGCGCACCCGACGGGACGACACCGGATGGGACGAGCACACCGGACGCGACAACTGCCGCGGCCGCGCCGACGACGACGGCGATGGTCTACGACCCGCCGTGGCGTCGCAGCGGTCTGGCCGACGCGTTGGTCACCGGGCGCGCCGACGACGTGCGCCGACAGATCAGCATGACCGGCCCGCACCGCGACGAGCTCGATCTGGCGATCGGCGGGATGCCGGCCCGGACCCATGCCTCGCAGGGGGAGCAGCGGACGCTGGCGCTGGCGATGCGCTTGGCCGGCCACCGGCTGGTCACCGAACGCACCGGATCGCCGCCGGTGCTCGTTCTCGACGACGTGCTCTCCGAACTGGATCCGACCCGGGCCGCCGCCCTGCTGCACCACGTGCCGCCCGGCCAGGTGGTGCTCACCACCGCCGGGGTCCTGCCGCCCTCGGCCGCCGCCGCACGTGTCGTGCGCATCGCCGGGGGTACCGTGGTGGCATGATCCCACCGCGCGAGCTCCGGCCGTTGAGCGACGGCCTCTCCGCCGTGGTCGGCGCGCTGAAGGGGGGCGACGTCCGCACGGTCAAGGGGATCTTCGGCACCTGGGACGAGGCCGTCGGGGAGGTCGTCGCCCTCCATGCCCGGCCCGTGCGCATCGATCGCGGAGTGCTCCTCGTCGAGGTCGACGAGCCCGGTTGGGCGACCCAGCTCCGGTTCCTCGAGGCCGAGATCCGCCAGCGCCTCGCCGCCGTCGGGGGAGCAGAGGTCGATCGGATCGAGGTCCGCGTCGCCGGCGCCCGCAACCGCTCGAGAACCAGGCGCTGACCAGCCCGGCCCGTGGGGCGTACGGCCCACCTGCTCAGCCGATTGCCGGTGTTCTGACGCACCCCCTTGGTAGGATGTGATTCATCGCGATCGACCAGGTAGTGCCACGTACGGCACACAGACACCGCCCCCCCGATCGCCCGTTGACCCCCCACCGTCGAGAGGCTCGCGTCCGTGGCGACTGACGACAACATCGCTCCCGAGAACCCACCCCCGTCCAGCGACCAGAACCGGGGCAAGGCCGACTACGGCGCGAAGGACATCCAGGTCCTCGAGGGCCTCGATCCGGTCCGCAAACGCCCGGGAATGTACATCGGCTCCACCGGTCTGGCCGGCCTCCACCATCTCATCTGGGAGGTCGTCGACAACTCGGTCGACGAGGCGATGGCGGGCTACTGCACGCGCATCGGTGTCACGCTGCTCGCCGACGGCGGCTGCCGTGTCGACGACAACGGCCGGGGCATCCCGGTCGACCCGTACCCCTCCGGTCCGCACAAGGGCAAAAGCGCCGCCGAGGTGGTGCTCACCGTGCTCCACGCCGGCGGCAAGTTCGGTGGCGAGGGCTACAAGGTCTCCGGCGGCCTCCACGGCGTCGGCGTGTCGGTGGTCAACGCGCTGTCCGAGCGCCTGGTCATCGAGATCGACAAGAACGGCCGGCGGTACCACCAGGAGTACGCCAAGGGCGGCAAGCCGCAGGGCAAGATCGCCGATGTCGGTCCAACCCCGGCACACGGCCGCGGCAGTGGCACCACGGTCAGCTTCTGGCCCGACCCCACCGTGTTCGCCGCCGAGGGCACCGAGTTCCACGCCCGCACCGTGCTCGAGCGCCTGCAGACGATGGCCTTCCTCAACCGAGACCTCGAGATCGCCTTCACCGACGAGCGCGAGGGCAAGGAGCAGAGCCAGGCCTTCCGCTACAAGGGCGGCATCGTCGACTACGTGAGGCACCTCAACGCCTCGAAAGAGGCGTTGTTCACCAAGGTCTGCGCCTACGAGGACGCCGACGACGACGGGCAGATGCTCGACATCGCCATGCAGTGGAACACCGGCTACTACGAGGGTGTCCACGGCTACGCCAACGGCATCTCGACCACCGAGGGGGGCATGCACGTCGAGGGGTTCCGCGCCGCGCTGACCTCCGTGCTCAACAAGTACGCCAGGGCCAAGGGTCTGCTCAAGGAGAAGGAGGAGAACCTCCTCGGCGAGGACGTGCGTGAGGGGTTGACGGCGATCATCTCCGTCAAGCTGCGCGAACCACAGTTCGAGGGCCAGACCAAGGCCAAGCTGGGCAACGTTCCGATGCGCTCGTTCGTCCAGAAGGCGACCAACGAGAAGCTCGCCGAGTGGCTCGAGGAGAACCCCACCGAGGCGAACCGCATCGTCAAGAAGGCGATCGCCGGGGCCCAGGCCCGCCTCGCCGCCAAGAACGCCCGCCAGGCCGTCCGGCGCAAGACCGCCCTCTCCGGTGCCGGCATGCCCGACAAGCTGAAGGACTGCTCGACGCGCAACCCAGACGAGGCCGAGCTGTTCATCGTCGAGGGCGACTCCGCCGGCGGCACCGCCGTCGACGCCCGCGATCCCCGCACCCAGGCGATCCTGCCGATCCGCGGCAAGATCCTCAACGTCGAGCGGGCCCGCCTCGACAAGATGCTCAAGAACAACGAGGTGCAGGCGCTGATCACGGCGATCGGCGGGGGAGTGGGCGACGAGTTCGACGCCTCCAAGGCCCGCTACCACAAGGTGATCATCCTCGCCGACGCCGATGTGGACGGCAGTCACATCCGCACCCTGCTGCTCACCTTCTTCTTCCGCCAGATGAAGCCACTGGTCGAGAGCGGCTACGTCTACATCGCCCAGCCGCCGCTGTACTCCACCGAGGTCGGCAAGGAGAAGATCTACCTGAAGGACGATGTCGCCAAGGCCCGGTTCCTCGAGGAGAAGCCCAACCACAAGAAGGACTTCCAGCGGCTCAAGGGTCTCGGCGAGATGGACTGGGAGGAGTTGAAGGCCACGACGATGGGCGACGGCACCCGCACGCTGCTGCGGGTCTCGGTCGACGAGGCCGCCCTGGCCGACGACATCGTCAGTCGCCTGATGGGCGACGAGGTCGAGCTGCGCAAGCAGTTCATCCAGCAGAACGCCAAGGACGTGAGGTTCCTCGACATATGAGCGACGACGACACCCCGAACGGGCCCGTCGATGGCGGCGTCGACGGCATCCGGGAATCACCGGTCGGCATCCAGCCCATCGAGTTGCCCGAGGAGATGGAGCGCTCGTTCCTCGAGTACGCCATGTCGGTCATCATGGCCCGTGCCCTTCCCGACGTGCGCGACGGCCTCAAACCCGTCCACCGACGGATCATCTGGGACATGGAGGAGCAGGGGTTCCGCCCCGACCGCAACTTCGTCAAGTCCGCCCGTGTCACCGGTGACACGATGGCCAAGTACCACCCCCATGGCGACGGCGCGATCTACGACGCCCTCGTGCGCATGGCCCAGCCGTTCTCGCTGCGCCACCCGCTGATCGACTTCCACGGCAACTACGGCTCGCCCGACTTCGGCCCGGCCGCGTCGCGTTACACCGAATGCCGCCTCCATCCGCTGGCCATGCAACTGCTGGCCGACATCGACGAAGACACCGTCGACATGGTCGCCAACTACGACGGCACGCGTGAGGAGCCGGTGGTGCTGCCGGCGAGGTTCCCGAACCTGCTGGTCAACGGTTCCCAGGGGATCGCCGTCGGGATGGCGACGAACATCCCGCCGCACAACCTGGGCGAGGTGATCGACGCCACCATCCACCTCATCGACCACCCCGACGCCACCCCCGACGATCTGATGCAGTTCGTCAAGGGACCCGACTTCCCCACCGGCGGGTACCTGCTCGGCCGAGCCGGGATGATCGATGCCTACCGCACCGGCCGGGGCAGCGTGAAGATGCGCGCCAAGGCGTCGATCGAGGAGGGCAAGCGGGGTGGCTACCAGATCATCGTCACCGAGATGCCGTACCAGATCAGCGTGTCGTCGGTCGCCAGCCGCATCCAGGAGCTCGTCGACGGCGGCGACCTCGACGGCATCGCCGACGTCAACGACAACTCCTCGGGTGGCAAGACCAGCCTGATCATCACGCTCAAGCGCGACGCCAACGCCAACGTGGTGCTCAACAACCTGTTCAAGCAGACCCAGCTGCAGACCAGTTTCGGCGTCAACATGGTGGCCCTCGTCGACGGTGTCCCGCGCACCCTCAACCTGGCCCAGGCGCTGCACGGCTACATCGACCACCAGGTCGAGGTGATCACCCGGCGCACCAGGTTCCGACTGGCCAAGGCCCAGCGCCGCGAGCACATCCTCCAGGGGCGTCTCAAGGCGCTCGACGTCATCGACGCGATCATCGCCCTCATCCGGGCCAGCGACGACGCGGCGGCGGCCAAGGCGGGGCTGATGACCCCGCCGTTCGAGTTCTCCGAACTCCAGGCCGTCGACATCCTCGACATGCAGCTGCGCCAGCTCACCCGCCTCAGCCGCATCGACATCGAGCAGGAGATCGACGATCTCCGGGCGGCGATCACCGAACTCGAGTCGATCCTGGCCGACGTGGCCAAGCTTCGCGGCGTGATCAAGAGCGAGATGCTCGCTGTCAAGGAGGCGTTCGCCACCCCCCGGGTCTGCCAGCTGATCCACGACACCGGCGAGATGTCGATCGAGGATCTCGTCGACGACAAGGAACTCGTCGTCGTCATGACCCAGGCCGGGTATGTCAAGACGGTCGAGGCCGGGGCGTTCAAGAACCAGGGGCGGGGCGGGCGCGGTGTCAGCGGTGCCAAGCTCAAGACCGAGGACATCGTCAGCCACATCATCTTCACCACGGCCCACGCCTATCTGCTGTTCTTCTCCACCCGCGGCCGCGTCTACCGGCTGCGGGCCCACGAGATCCCCGAGCGGGAGCGCACGGCCAAGGGCATGCCGATCGTCAACCTGCTCCCGTTGCAGGCCGACGAGACGATCCAGGCGATCATCGATACCCGGTCGTTCGCCGGCGAGCGGTACCTGTTCTTCGCCACCCGCCAGGGCCAGGTCAAGAAGACCGAGTTCAACGAGTACGACAACGGCCGGCGCGACGGCCTGATCGCCGTGAACCTGCGCGACGGCGACGAGCTGGTGCGGGTCATCGAGACGACGGGCGGCGACGACATCTTCATGGTGTCCAAGCGAGGGATGACGATCCGTTTCAGCGAGGACGAGGTCCGCCCGATGGGTCGCGCTGCGGCCGGCGTGCGCGGCATGAAGCTGCGCGCCGACGACGCGGTCGTGTCCTGCGACGTGGCCCGCGACGACGTGTCCATCCTGCTGGTCACCGACGCCGGCTTCGGCAAGCGCACCCAACTGGAACGGTTCAACCAGCAGGGCCGCGGCGGTCAGGGCGTCATCGGCATCCGGCTGACCGGCAAGAAGGGTGAGGTCGTCGCCGCGTTCATGGTGGGTCTCGACGACGAGATCGTCGCCGTGTCCTCCGCCGGTGTCACCATCCGGATGTCGGTGCGCGAGATCTCCTCCCAGGGACGCGATGCCACCGGCGTTCGGGTGATGAGCCTGGGGGCCGGCCAGTCCGTCGCCTCCGTCGCCCCGATCCTCGCCTCCACCGGCGACGACGCCGGCGAGGACTGACGCCCGGGCGAATCCCTCGGCCCCACCGGGTCCTCGTCGGTGCCGAGTTGCACCCCCGTTCCACCGCCGACGACCTGGTGTCGTCGTCACCGGGAGGTGCCCGATGTCCACCATCCGACTCGTCCAATCCTCGGCCACGCCCGCCCGGCGCCGGGGCGATCACGGCCAGGCGACGCCCCTGGTGATCGGGGTGATCGCCATCGCCGCGGCCAGCCTCGTGCCGATCGCCCGCCTCGGGCGCGCCGCCTCCGACGCCGCCCGGGCGAGAGCGGCGGCCGACGCGGCCGCCCTGTCGGGCGTGATCGACGGCACCGCCGCGGCACGGCGTATCGCCGGCGACAACGGCGCGGTGCTCGTCTCGTTCACTCGCGTCGGGGCCGACGTCATCGTGACCGTGCGGGTGGGGGAGGCGGTCGCCCGCGCCCGTGCCACGCCGAACGGCGATGCCAACTCGGCCACGCCGTGACCGCCGACCGGGGAGCGGGCGCTCGGTGTTCGGCGCCACCGGCACGAATGCCGGCGGCGACCGGGTCGGCGGCACGACTGTCACCATGAACGCCGGTGCGCCCAATACACTCGGAGATCGTGGCCTTGACCGACATCCCGGGTGAGGTACCCGAACGTACCGACCCACGGTCGTCGGCCTCCGGCGCGGCCCGCAACGACCGTCGATCACCGTCATCCGCCGACCCACGCAACGAGGACCTGACCGATCCGCGGCGGACCCGTCCCGTTGTGAGGACGCCGCCGTCGGCCCGCCCGGCACCGAACGGACCGCGTTCGCCGGTCGGGTCGGTGACGCCCTCGGCATCGTTGGACGAGCACGTCGAGGTGTCCTGGGCACCCGCCGAAACCGAGGCCGACGAAGCCACCCAGGCCGTCCCGTTACTCGATCGCCCTGCCCCGCGCCCGGGCCCGAAGGCGCCGCCCCTTCCGGCCGATCCACCGGTCGCGGCTCCCAACCCGGCGCTCGCCGAGCTCGTCGTCCGCCCGGCGACGGCCGCCGAAGCGGCCAGAAGCGAACGCGAGGCGCTCCGCCAGGCACCAAGACCCCAGCGCACGCTCAGCCTCCGCCGGCCGCGACCGCGGGTCCGGCGCGTGCGACGAGTGGTCCGTTCGATCGACACGTGGACCGTGTTCAAGGTGTCGATCCTGTTCTACGTGGTCGCCTACGCCGTGCTGCTCGTCGCCGGAGTGCTGCTCTGGAACCTCGCCTACACCACCGGCACGATCGAGAACATCCAGGAGTTCTTCAAGGACTTCGGGTGGGACAACTACCAGTTCTACGGCGACCGCATCTTCCACGCCTCGTGGATCATCGGGATGTTCCTGGTGGTCGCCGGGACCGGCCTGAACGTCACCCTGGCGGTGCTGTTCAACCTGATCAGCGACCTGGTCGGGGGGATCGGCGTGACCGTGCTCGAGGAGGAGGTTCGCATCGTGCCGATCGAGCCCACCCCAGCCCCGAAGAAGGCCTGACGACCCGGTCGGCCGGAGAACCGGGTTGAGCAACCGCGGGCTGAGCCGATAGGGTTTCTCGGTCCCCGGGGCTATAGCTCAGTTGGTTAGAGCGTTGCACTGATAATGCAAAGGTCACAAGTTCGATTCTTGTTAGCCCCACTCGGAACATGGTGAAGGCCCTGCTCAATGCCGCTTCGGGCTGAGATGGGTGACGGCAGTTGGCTTCGATCTCGGTCGGGGTTCGGGGAGAGCTGGTCGGTGTGTCCGCCGAAGTTGCTCGTCGGGCCGCTCTGGCGGGATGGGAGAAGTAGAGCGTCGTCCGGTGTAGCATTTGGATGTGCTACAATCGAAGCATGGCTATTGATGTCGCGATTCGCGAGCTACGCAACCACACCGCCCAGGTGATCAAGCGGGTGATGGCCGGCGAAGAGGTCCACCTGACGGTACGCGGCAGGCGGATCGCCGTCATCACCCCGGAACCCGCCGCGGCAGGCCGGCCCGAACGCCCGTCTGCTCGCCCTTCTCGCCGCCGACTCGCCCACCGACACCGGCTGGCTCGACGAGCTGGCCGCGCAGAAGCGGGTCGACCTCGATGCGGAGCGTGACCCCTGGGCCTGATCCTCGACACCTCTGCGGTGATCTCCCTCGTTGAGCTCGGCGACGAGGGCCTGCGTGCCGTGATCGAAGCCGAAGATGCTGCCGTCGCGGTGTCCGTCGTCACCCTTGGTGAACTTCATCACGGGGTGCTCGCCGCCACCTCGCCGGCAAAGTCCGACGTTCGCCGCCGCACCTACGCGGCGGCACTGACGATGAATGTCATACCGGTCCGTGAGGACCAGGCAGCCGCTTACGGAGAGATCTCCGCAGTCCTGCCACGGCGAATCGGCTCGAACGACCGGTGGATCGCCGCCACAGCGAAACATCATGACCTCACCCTCGTCACCTACGACAGCGACCTGCGCGCGGCCATCGCCAGGATTCCCCCCGCATCCCGACCGCGAGTGATGCGCTTCACCCACCCACCGAAGTTCAACTGATCGACTTCCACCCCACAACGCGGACCACCAGCGCATCGCGGATACCGCGCACCCGTCGGGCCGGAATCTTCTGAGGGACAGGCCGGCGAGTGGTTCGAGCAGCACACGACTGTGTCGCACTTCGGTGAGTTGGCGATCACCCGCCAGCACCTACGCGCTGTCGAGATTCTCCCGCTTCATCATCGTGACCCGTTCGACCGGCTCCTCATCGCCCGAGCCCGAACCGAGCACCTGACCATCGTCACCATCGACCGCGCCTTCGCCGCATACGACGTCCGCACGCTCTGGTGATGCGGCGCCGCCGACCTGGCGACGACGCGCCCGTCGGCCGTGCCGGTGGCTCGACCGGAAGGGCTAGCGTGCGAGGATGGGCGTCGGGAACTCCGTGATCGGTGCGATGCGGAGATGATCCCCCTGCTGGATGCGGAGATGATCCCCCTGCTGTTCGACGGGCACCCGTCGCGGTCTCCCGGAGCAGCCCCTTCGCAGGGAGCGCAGTCCAACATCTCTCGTGCGCCGCGCGCCGTCATCCTCCGGCGCTGATCGCGATGAAGGCATTCCCCACATCCCGCAGGAGCGTCCGAACCGTCGGAATCGCCGCCACGATCGGATTCGTCGGCTTCGCCGCGTTCCAGGCCGCGCTCGTTGTGGGTGCACCGTTGGGCAAGGCGGCCTGGGGCGGAGGCTCTGCCCGCCTAGCGGTGGGCCTGCGTGTCGCCAGCGGGTTCGCCATCCTCGTGCACCTGTTCGCGGCCGCCGTCATGTATCAGCGCTCCGGGCTCGGAGAGGCCCGCCTCAGGCGGACCCTCGTGCGCAAGGCGGCATGGGTCCTGACCGGCCTGATGTTCCTCGGGACGCTCACCAACTGGGCCTCTCGCAGCCCCGTCGAGCGATACACGTGGGGGCCACTCACCCTGGTGATGGCGGTGCTCTGCCTGATCATCGCCCGCAGCGAGTAGCTCGGGCCGCCCCCGACGACGGGGCGACGATTCGGTGGTCGCGGAGGGAGGTCATCGCACTAGCGTGAGGTTCGCCGCGGGACGAGGGAGGCACGGGTGACGATCAGGGACTTCGACATGGGCCACTTCGGCCTGCGCGGCAGGAACGCCATCGTCACCGGGGGCAACACCGGGCTCGGGCAGGCGTTCACTCTTGCCCTGGCCAAGGGCGGCGCCAATGTCCTGGTCCCCAGCCTGATCGACGACACCGGCACCGACGACCTGGGCACCACCGGCGAGATGGTCGAGGCCGAGGGTGGGCGCTACGAGTTCATCCGGGCCGACATCACCGAGCCGGGCACCCCGAGGCGCATCGTCGACGAGTGCGTCGAACGGCTCGGTTCGGTGGACATCCTGGTCAACTCCGCCGGCATCTGCCCGCTGGCCGAGGTACTCGACTTCGGTCGGCCGCAGTGGGACGCCACGGTGAACGTCAACCTGACAGCAGCCTTCGAGATGAGCTACGAGGTGGCACAGCGGATGGTGCCCCAGCGTCGCGGGAAGATCATCAACATCTGCTCGGTGTTCACCTTCCTGGGCGGTCGGCTCTCACCCGCCTATGCGGCCACCAAGCACGGCATCGCCGGGCTCACCAAGGCCTACTGCGACGAGCTCGCCCAGCACAACATCCAGGTCAACGGGATCGCACCCGGCTACTACGCCACGGCGATCACCGCCAACACACGCAGCGACCCGGAGAGCTCCAGGCGCGTGCTCGAACACATCCCCGCCGACCGTTGGGGCGAGCCGGCCGATCTGATGGGCGCCGTCGTCTTCCTCGCCAGCCGGGCCTCGGACTACGTCAACGGGCACATCCTGTCCGTCGACGGCGGCTATCTCGTCCGCTAGCACCAGGGAACGAGGCACCACGATGGACGGGCCCTTCCTCGTCGGCATCGACTGCGGCACGCAGAGCGCCAAGGTCGTCGTCTACGACGCCGCCGGCAACGAGATCTCCCGCGGCCAGCAGGCGCTGCGCCCGATGAGCCGACCACGCCACGGTGTGGCCGTCCACCCCGACGACGACCTGTGGACGTCGATCGCCGCGGCGAGCACCCGGGCACTCGACGGCTTCGGCGGGGACCTGGGCGGGATCGTCGGCGTCGGCCTCTGCCCGATCCGCTGCTGCAAGGCCTTTCTCACAGCTGACGGGACGCTCGCCGAGCCCGTGATCAGCTGGATGGACGAGCGGGCCTACCAGCCGTACGTCCCCGACGACCCCGACGTCGTCTACGCCACCACCTCGTCGGGCTACCTGGCCCACCGCTTCACGGGTGAGTTCAGGGACACGGCGGCCAACAACATCGCCCTGCAATGGCCGATCGACACCGACACCTGGCAGTGGAGCGACGACCAGGCGCTCTACGAACGCCTCGGGGTCACCCGCGACACGCTCTTCGACCTGCAGATGCCCGGCGACGTCATCGGGCGCGTCACCGCCGACGCCGCCGCGGCCACCGGCATCCCGCCCGGGCTCCCCGTCGTCGCCACGGCGAACGACAAGGCGGTGGAGATGCTCGGCTGCGGTTCGCTCGGCCCGACGACGGCGCTCGTCTCACTCGGCACCTACATCGCCGCGATGGTGCATGGCGACGTGAACCACCGGGCCCCCGCCAACTTCTGGACGAACTTCGCCTGCATCCCCCACCGCTACCTCTACGAGAGCGGCGGCGTACGCCGTGGGATGTGGACGCTCACCTGGTTCCTCGACCTGCTCGGTGGCGAGGTCGCCGAGCGCGCCAGCTCGCTCGGCCTCACCCGGGAGCAGTACATCGAAGGCGAGGCGACGCGGGTGCCGGCGGGCAGCGACGGCCTGATGACGGTGCTCGACTGGCTGGCGCCCACCGACAAGCCCTATCGCAAGGGCACGATGCTCGGCTTCGACGCCCGCCACACACGCGGCCATGTCTACCGGTCGATCCTCGAGGCCATCGCCCTGACGATGAAGCACCACGTCGACGCGATGTGCGGCGAGTTGGGAGTCACCCTCTCCGAGATCGTCGTGTCGGGCGGCGGTTCGAGCAGCCCGCTGCTGATGAGCATTTTCGCCGACGTGTTCGCGATTCCTGCCTCACGCGTCGTCGGGGCCGGTGGTGCGAGCCTCGGCGCGGCCATCTGCGCCGCGGTGGCCACCGGCGTGCACCCCGACTTCGACACGGCGGTGGCGAGGATGACCAAGGGGCGCCAACCGTTCGCCCCCGATCCCGCCAACGGAGCCGTCTACCGGCGGATGAACGAGACTGTCTACCCCGAGATCCGCCGGGCGACCGACGCCCTGTTCGAGCGCTCGTACCCGATCTTCCACTGATCCGCCCCACCGCCAACGAAGGAACGCCACCATGTCCCTCACCCGCGAAGCCATCGTCGGACACCTGTGCCGGATCCTCGGCACCGACCAGGTCGTCACCGACGAGGTGATCCTGCGCCAGCGGAGCATCGACAACTTCCGCAAGTTGCAGAACATCTTCGGCGTCTACACGCTGCCGATGCCGGCCGCCGTGGCGATGGTGCACAGTACGGACGAGGCGGCCCGGGTGCTCGCCTTCGCCGACACGTACGGCGTCAACGTCGTGGCCCGTACCGGCGGCACCGCCACCGAGGGCGGGCTCGAGACTCCCGTCGAGAACTCGATCGTGCTCGACGGATCTCCGATGAATCGGATCATCAAGATCGACGCCTACAACATGCAGGCCACGGTGCAGTGCGGCGTGCCGTTGCAGGTCCTCGAGGACGAGGTGCGGGCGATCGGGCTGACCACCGGGCACTCGCCGCAGTCGAAGCCGGTCGCCCACCTCGGCGGCCTCGTGGCCACCCGCAGCATCGGGCAGTTCTCCACCCTCTACGGCGGTATCGAGGACATGGTCGTCGGCGTCGAGGTGGTCTTCCCCGGCGGCCGGGTGTCGCGGATCAAGAACGTGCCGCGCCGCGCCGCTGGCCCCGACATCCGCCACGTCGTGATCGGCAACGAGGGCGCGCTGTGCTTCATCTCCGAGGTGACCGTCAAGCTCTTCCCGTACACGCCGGAGAACAACACCTTCCTCGGGTGGACCTTGAAGAGCATGAAGACGGGCTTCGAAGTGCTCCGCGAGGTGATGGTCGCCGGCTACAAGCCATCGGTCGCCCGCCTCTACGACCCGGAGGACGGACAGCTGCACTTCTCCGACTTCGCCGCTCCCGACGACTGCGTCGTGCTGTTCATGGCCGAGGGCAACCCGGGGATCGCCAGGGCGACGGCCGAGGGGATCGCCGAGATCCTCGCCCGCCATCCGGAGTGCGCCCCGGTCGATCCCACCCTGATCGCCGAGTGGTTCGCCGATCTCGTCTGGGGCCCGGACAAGATCACCGCCGAGGACGAGCGCATCCGCACCACCGGCAACGTCAATCGCACGACCGAGATCTCGGCGGACTGGAGCTCGATCAACGACATCTACGAGGCGGCGATCGCCCGGATCCGCAGCGAGATCCGCGGCATCACGCTGCTCGGCGGTCATTCGTCGCACAGCTACATCAACGGCACGAACATGTACTTCAACTACTTCTACGACCTCATCGACTGCGCGCCCGAGGAGGAGAACGACAAGTACTACTTCCCGATCATCGGGATCATCTGCGACGAGACCCTCCGCCACGGCGGCTCGATCGTCCACCATCACGGCATCGGCAAGGCCCGCGCCCGCTGGGTGAAGGAGGAGTACGGCTCCTCGTACCCGATGCTCGAGGCACTCAAGCGGGCCTTCGACCCCAACGGGATCATGAACATGGGCACGATCATCCCCCGCTGACCGGACCCGCGTTCGATGATCGGGCGGGCCTCCGTGGAGGCACTGGTACGCTGGGCCGACGATGAAGACTCTCCGACGGGCGCTCTTCGCCCTGTCCCTCGCCGGCGCCGTCGCCGGGGTGCTGCGGGTCAGGGGCCGCGGCGGGGTGCCTCCCCAGCACGGTGGTTGGCGCGAGCTCCCGCGCCCCTGACGAACCGATGCCCGGACAACCACCCCATTCCGCCGGCGTGCTCGGCCTCGGCGTCGTCGGCACGGCGGCACTCGGCGTGTTGCTCGCCGGCGATGTCGAACACGTCGAGGTCTACGACGTCGACGCCAACGCCGTGCGCCGCGCCGTCCGCCTCGACCAGCGGGTCCGAGCCGTATCGATCGACGACGTGCTCGCCGCCGACGTCGTCGTCGTGGCGACACCCGTGCCCCAACGGACCTATGCCGAGCGCATCGTCGAACGGCACGGGATCGCCGTCATCACCGGCGACGACACGCTCGACACCCGCAAGATCGCCGCCCTCGGGCGGGCCGCCGTCGAACGGGGCGTCCCGCTGGTCGTCGGGGCGTCGATGATGCCCGGCCTGTCCGGGCTCCTCGCCCGGTACCTGGCCACGACCCTCGACCAGGTCGACGAGATCCATTCCTTCGCCCACGGCACGGGTGGGCGGGCCTGCGCCCGCCAGCACCACCGCGCCCTCGGGGGCACGGCGACGGGGTGGCACGACGGCGACTGGATCGAACGTCCGGCCGGCAGCGGGCGCGAGCTGTGCTGGTTCCCCGACCCCGTCGGGCCCCGCGACTGCTATCGCATCGAGTCACCCGAACCGGAGATGATGGTCCGTGCCTTTCCCGAAGTGGCCCGGGCCAGCGCCCGGATGAGCGCCACGCGCCGCGACCGGCTCACGTCGCGCCTGCCGATGCTCCGCCCGCCCCACGCCGACGGCGGGATCGGTGGTCTGCGGGTCGAGGTGCGCGGTTCGCTCGGCATGGAGCGCGTCACGGGTGTCCTCGGGGCATCGGGCCGCCCCGGGGTGATCGCCGGTACCGTCGCCGGGGTGATGGCCTGCGCCCTGCTCGCCGGACTGATCGATGCCGTGGGCGTCGTCGTGCCCGGCGCGATCGGCCTCCCCAACGGAGCACTCCTCGAACGCGTGCGCGCCGCCGGGATCACGATGAGCGAGTTCGTCGGCCCGTCGCACTGACAGCGCCAGGCCGCCGCGACGCGGCTCGGTCAGCCGGCGCGTCGGGCCCGCCGCGGTGGCGGGCCCTCCGGCTCGCTGAGCTTCTCGACCACCTCGCGCAACTCGGCCATGTGGTCGCGCAGGTCCTCGGTCGTGACCATGTCCGACAGCGACAGGCGGACGCTGGCCAGCTCGCGGGCGAGGAACTCGGTGTCCGCCTGGGTCCGGGCGTTGAACGTCCGGTCCTGGTGCAGACCCTGGCGGTCCCGTTCCTCCTGCCGGTTCTGGGCGAGCAGGATCAGCGGCGCCGCATAGGCGGCCTGCAGCGAGAGCAGCAGCGTCAGCAACTGGAGCTGATCGCCGTCGAAGTGGCTCAGGGCGTTGAAGATGATCCACACGGCGATGAACACCGACTGGAACACGAGGAAGCGCGCCGTGCCGATGAAGCGGGCGATGGCCTCGGAGAAGTTGCCGAAGGCGTCGGGGTCGTAGTGGATGCCGATCCGACGCTGCCGCCGAGGGATGGAGAGGTCCCAGCGGCGCCTCACGGCGACGACCCCTGACGCCGGCGCTGCCGCCACCCGGAGGGCAGGGTGCGGTCGAGCACGTCGTCGACGGTGACCGCCCCGAGCAGATGGCCGGCCGCGTCGCAGACGGGGACGGCCAGCAGGTTGTAGGTGGCGAGCCGTTCGGCCACCTCGCGGTCGGGCATCGTGGCGACGATCGCCTTCTCGGGCACGATGCACCGGCCGAGCTGCATCGAGGGCTGCTCGCGTAGCAGTCGCTGGAAGTAGGCGATGCCGAGGTACGTTCCCGTCGGCGCCTTGTACGGCGGCTGGCAGACGAACACCTGGGCGGCGATCGACACCATCCAGTCCGCCTGGCGGATCTCGGCCAGCGCGTCGGCCACCGTCGCCGTCGGCCCGAGGATGATGATGTCGGGCGTCATCATTCCGCCGGCCGTCCCCTCGGCGTGGGAGAGCAGTTGGCGCAGCACGTCGGCCTCCTCCGGCTCCATCGCCTCGAGGATCCTCGCCCGCTGGTCGCCCGACATCTCGCCGAGGAGGTCGGCGAGGTCGTCGTACTCCATCTCGTCGAGCACGCTGAGCAGTCGCTCGAGGTCGAGCCCTTCGATCAGCCGGAGCTGGTCGGCTTCGGGCAGTTCCTCGAGCAGGTCGGCGAGCCGTTCGTCATCGAGCATCTCGGCCAGCTGGCGACGCTTGTCGAGCGGGAGCGCCCGCACGGCCGAGGCGACATCACTGGGGTGCATGTCGCGCAACCGGGCGGCTTCGGCGGCCATCTCGGTCGAGGCGAACAGCGGGGCCACGACCTTCTCGTCCCAGTCGACGAGACGGTAGGCCGGGCGCCGCCGCAGCGTCGACCGGCGGGCCAGACGGACCTTGGCCACCTCGAACGACGCCGTTGCCCGCTCCGTCGTCACCGGCCGCAGGGCGATGTCGCTCACCGTCTCGTCACCGAGGCGTCGATCGATCAGGTCCTTGCGGATCAACACCTCGCCGCTCTTGGCCTTGAACGGGTTCACGTCGACGTCCCAGGAACGCATCCGCGCCCCGTCGTTGTCGAGGTCGACCCGCCCGACGTTGACGAAGATCCGCCGCCGCTGACTGGACGCGACGAAGCCGATCACTCTCGGCGCGTCACCGCTGCGTCCGGGCACCACGACGATGTCCTCCAACCGACCGATGGTGGCACCGTCGGCATCCAGCAGCGGCAGGCGCATCACGCGAAACGCGTAGACGAGGTCGCCGGCCACGGTTCGTAGGCTAACTCTGTGCGGGTGCCCGCGCGCCGACCGGACTCCGCGCGGTCGGCGGGCACGACGGATGACCTGCGGAGGTGATCTCCGACCTGGCAGGACGTTGTCGGTTGATCGCGGAACGTTTTCGTTTTGTTCGATTCGATGACAACTCGATGACGCATGGTGGCCACAGGGGACGATCGACACCTCCCCCTGGTAGACCTGCTGACTTGCGCCGCAGCGCATGTCATGTGGTCGGAGGGTCGCTTTGGGTGTTCAACTGGTCATCCGCAACGGATTGCTGGTCGATGGCACCGGTAGCCCCGCCCTGCGGGCGGACATCGCCATCGAGGGTGATTCGATCGTGGCGATCGATGCGCATCTCGACGTTGACGGAGCTCGCCAGATCGACGCCGAGGGACGCCTCGTCACTCCCGGTTTCGTCGACATCCACACCCACCTCGACGCCCAACTCGCCTGGGACCCGTTGGGCACGTCGTCGTGCTGGCACGGCGTCACCAGCGTCGTGATGGGCAACTGCGGTGTGACCTTCGCTCCGTGCCGACCCGAGGACCGCGAGTACCTGGCCGAGCTGATGGAGAGCGTCGAGGACATCCCCCGCCGGGCGATCCTCGAGGGTCTGGCGTGGGACTGGGTGAGCTACGGCGAGTACCTGCGCACGATGGGCCGCCTCCCCAAGGGCCTCAACGTCGGCGGCATGGTCGGTCACTGCGCCGTGCGCCAGTACGTGATGGGCGACCGGGCCCTCGACGAGGCGCCGGCGACACCGGCCGACATCGCGGCGATGTCCGAGCTCGTCGACGAGGCGATGTCGAACGGTGCGCTGGGCTTCTCCACCTCGCGCACCCTGCTCCACACCGTGCCCGACGGACGCCCGGTGCCCGGAACGTGGGCCTCGGTCGACGAGCTCTACGCCTTCGCCGACGTGCTCGCCGCGCACGGTCGGGGAGTGTTCGAGTCGGCCTCCCGACTCGGGGAGCGAGACGGCGACGATCTGGCCAACACCCGCGCCGAGGTGGCCTGGATGGGCGAGGTCTCCCGCCGCTCGGGCCGACCCGTCACCTTCGGCCTGGCGCAGTCCGACCGGCGCAGCGACCTCTACCGACGGGTGGTCGAGCTGGCCAAGGAGCAGAACGCCATCGGCGGGCAGCTCCGCCCGCAGACGACGGCGCGGGGCGTCGGCATCCTGTTCGGCCTGGAGAGCCGTTCGCCGTTCGACCGTTGCCCGTCGTGGCGTGAGCTGCGCTCGATGATCAACGGGCGCAAGCTCGTCGTGCTGCGTGACCCGGCCTTCCGCCAACGGCTGATCGACGAGGCCGACGAGCATCAGGTCTCGATCGATCTGGGCCGGTTGTTCGTGTTGCCCCCCAACGAGGATGCCCGCTACGACTGCCGGCCCGAGGACTCGCTCGCCGCCATCGCCGAGGCCCGCGGGGTTTGTCCGGCCGGTGCGTACATCGAACTGCTGCTCGAGACCGACGGCCGGCTGGTGGCCAACTACCCGTTCCTCAACCAGCGTCTCGATGCCGTCGAGGAGATGCTCGACGACCCGTTGGTGGCACTCGGCCTGGCAGATGCCGGGGCCCACGTCGGCCAGATCATGGACTCTTCCCAGCCGACGTTCCTCCTCACCTACTGGGTCCGCGAGCGGCAACGCTGGTCGATCGAGGAGGCGATCCGCCGGCTCACGTCCGACACGGCGGGACTCTTCGGCCTCGCCGACCGCGGCGTGCTGCGCGTCGGCGCCCGGGCCGACGTGAACGTCATCGACTTCGAGGGCCTGCGCCTGCCGCAGCCCGAGTACGTGAACGACTTCCCCCACGGCGCCGGCCGGTACATCCAGCGATCCGCCGGCTACGACTACACCATCGTCAACGGCGAGGTGTTCATGGACCACGGGGAGCACACCGGGGCCCTCGCCGGTCGGATGCTGTAGACGGTCGGTCGCCCGTCCGGCGAGCCGTCGACCACCGCCCCGATCGTCGGGGTGCGGCGCCCCGGGCCAATCGTCCGGGGGCGTCGATGGGCCGGGTGGTTAGCCTGGGCCGGTGATCCCTGCCCGCTTCACCCCGGTGTTCGCCGAGCTCGCCCCCCTGGCCGAGCGGTTCGCCGCGGCCGGCTTCCGGTTGTACCTCGTCGGCGGGACGGTGCGGGACCTGCTGCTCGGTGGGAGCGACGCGGCCGAGATCGACTTCGACGTGACGACCGATGCCCACCCGGGGGAGATCAAGAAGCTCCTCCACGGCTGGGCCGACGCGGTCTGGACCCAGGGCGAGCGATTCGGCACGATCGGGGCCCGCACGGACGGCCGTGACTACGAGATCACCACCCACCGGGCCGAGGCCTACGCGCCGAGTCGCGCAAGCCCGACGTGTCGTTCGCCGGCGCGATCGAGACCGACCTGTCCCGGCGCGACTTCACCGTCAACGCCATGGCCCTCGAGCTGACCAGCGAGAACCCGACCCTGGTCGACCCGTTCGGCGGTGCGGCCGACCTGATGGCGCGCATCCTGCGCACGCCGCTGGCCCCCGAGACCAGCTTCTCCGACGACCCGCTGCGCATGCTGCGCGCCGCCCGGTTCATCGCCGCCCACGGCTTCGAGCCGACCGCCGATCTCGTCGTGGCGGTGCGCGCGATGCATGGCCGTCTGGCCATCGTCTCGGCCGAGCGGGTGCGCGACGAGCTCGACAAGATGATCGTCCTCGACCGACCGGCCGCCGGCCTGTGGTTCTGCGTCGACACCGGCCTTGCCGACGACTTCCTCCCCGAGCTGCCCCAGATGCGCCTCGAACAGGACCCGATCCACCGGCACAAGGACGTGCTCGCCCACACCATCGCCGTCGTCGAGAACGTCCAGCGCGGTGCCCGACCCGACTTCGACTTCCGCCGCACCCGCCTCGCCGCCCTGTTCCACGACGTCGGCAAGCCGCGCACCCGAGGGTTCCGCAAGGGCAAGGGCGTGACGTTCCATCACCACGATGTCGTCGGGGCGCGGATGACCCGGGAGCGGATGCAGGCGCTGCGCTACTCGAATGACGACGTCGACGCCGTTGCGGAGCTGGTCGACCTGCACCTGCGCTTCCACACCTACAAGATGGGCTGGACCGACTCCGCCGTACGCCGCTATGTGCGCGACGCCGGTGATCTGCTCGCCGAGCTCAACGTGCTCACCCGCTGCGACTGCACCACACGCAACGAGCGCAAGGCAGCCGAGCTGTCCAAGCGGATGGACGAGCTCGAGCAGCGGATCGTCGAGCTCGCCGCCGAGGAGGAGCTCGACGCCATGCGCCCCGAGCTCGACGGCCGTGCCGTGATGGAGCACCTCGGCCTGACGCCCGGGCCGGTGGTCGGCAGGGCGATGGCGTTCCTGCTCGAGTTGCGCATCGAGGAGGGCCTGCTCGGCGATGACGAGGTGCGTCGCCGCCTCGACACGTGGTGGGCCGGGCGTTCAGACGCCTGACTTGCGTGCCCGCATCACGAGCACGGCGGGGACGAGGGCGTTGAGCTGGCCGACGGGGTAGAGCTCCTGGATCACGTCGACGCGGAAGTTCGCCCGCTGGAACGACATGAACAGGTCGCTGAGCGTGCGGCTGGGCGCCTGGCCGTACGGGCGGCGCAGCGTGATCTCGGCGCCGTCGAGCATCGAGGCGATCGGGTGGGTCAAGGTCACGACGAAGGGCGCCTCGGGCTTGAGCACCCGGTGCACCTGGCGCAGCACGCGGGCCAGATCGTCGACGCCGTCGAGGCTGCCCACGGCGATGACCAGGTCGACGGAGGCGCTGGTGGCGAAGCCGAGTTCGGCGAGATCGCCGTGATGGAACTCGATCCGCACCCCTTCGGCTTCGGCGGCCCGTCGCCCGGCGGCGATCTTCTCGGGCGACGGTTCGATGGCGATCGCCCGGGCGCCCATGTGGGCCAGCGCCAGGGCGTTGACGTCGGGAGAGAGACCGAGCTCGATGACGCGCTTGCCCGTGACGTCGCCGCACAGGCGCAGCTCGCCGTCGTGGGGGACCCGGGGACCGTAGGAGACATGCAGCGCCACGATCCAAGTCTCGCCGCTGCGGGCGGATGAATGCGTGATCTCGGCGCCGGCCTGCCGGTCCGTCCGGGTCCCGCCAGGCCACCGGTCCGTCCGGGTCGCGCCCACCGGACGGGTGGGATAGCGTGACGGCCGATGACGTTCGATGCCGGGGCACTTCGGGGGGCGGTGGGCTCGCGCGGTGGCGTGGTGGACCACCGGTTCGCCCGTCGGGCGCTGATCAACGAGTTCCGCCGTGGGCGCCTTCGTCAGGACCAGGTGTGCGACGCCCATCCCGAACTGGTCCGGGCCGCCGTGAACGTCGGCGAGATCACCTCGGTCGTCTGCCCGATCTGCGAGGACGACAAGCTCGTGCTCGTCACGTACGTGTTCGGCTCGCGCCTGCCGTCGCACGGCCGGGTGATCTCCTCGAAGGCCGAGCTCACCAAGCTCAACCAGCGCGCCGACGACCTCGCCGCCTACATCGTCGAATGCTGCCGGACGTGCCGCTGGCACCACCTGCTGCGGATGTTCCCGATCGGTGGTCGCCCGACACGGGCCCGCCGAGCCGCCGACGGCTAGACGGGCGACCGTCTCGTCAGGCGCCCCGCTACGGGTGTCGAACCCCGGCGTCCCACGGGCGTAGTGTTCCGGACCGATCGGGCCCTCGTCCCACGGGCGCCCGCTGGGGACAGACACCTGGGGGTCACATGTCAGATACCGCTCCGGCGAGCCAGCTGCGGCGTCGCCTCTCGCTGCCCGACGTCATCGCCCAATCCGTGACGGTCATCGCCCCCGGCATGTCCGGCGCGTTCCTCACCTACCTGGCCGCCACGAAGGCCGGTGGCGCCACGCCGCTCGCCTACGTGCTCGCCATGCTCGGGGCGCTCGCCGTGGGCGGCGTGGTCGCCGAGTTCGGCAAGACGATGCCCTCGGCCGGGTCGCTGTACACCTACACGGCGACGGGCCTGTCGAAGACCGCCGGGTTCGTCCTCGGTTGGATGTACTCGATCGCCTTCATCATCCTCGCCGCTGCGGTGCTCGCCGGCTTCGGGTTCTTCATGTCGCTGCTGCTCCAGAGCCTGACCGATTCGGGATCGGGGGCCGGCGATGCGTTCGTCCCGTCGTTCGTCCCGTGGTGGATCTTCTTCGTCCTCGGCCTCGTGTTCGTGGCGGCGATGAGCCTGTTCGACGTGAAGGTCTCCACCCGCTCACAGCTCTTCATCACCCTGTTGAGCGTCGTCATCATGGTGGTCGCCGCGCTGGCGATCATCGGGAAGGGGTCACCCGACGACGCCGCCCAGGCCGGCAAGTCGATCGACCTGGGCGCCTTCTGGCCCACGGCGGCCGGGGTGAAGTGGAGCGGCATCCTGCTCGGCTTCGCCTTCGGCATGCTGTCGTTCACGGGCTTCGAGGCCGGCGCCGTGCTCGCCGAGGAGACCGAGGAGCCGAAGCGGAACATCCCGCGGGCGGTGATCGGATCGGTCGTCGTCGGCGGGGCCTTCTACGTCCTGATCACCTACGCGACCACGATCGGGTTCGGCGTGCGTGAATCGGCCGAGGCCTGGCCCGCCAGCCTCTCGGGTCTGGCAGCCGTGGCCGGCAACGTCAACGCCGGAATGGGCGACCTCGTCTTGTTCGCCGCGGCCATCTCGGCGTTGCTGTGCGGCCTCGGTGTGCACACGGCGGCGAGCCGGTTCTTGTTCGCCATGGGTCGTGAGCGCGTGCTTCCCTCGGTGCTCGGTCGGACGCACCCGAAGTGGCGGACGCCGTGGAACGCCATCCTGATCAGCGTCGGGCTCTATGCCGTGCTGATCTGGGGGCTCCTGTTGATCACGTCGTCGGCCACCGAGGCGAACTTCAGCGGCGGCCTTCCCACCGACGTCCGCGGCGGGTTCTTCACGTTCGCCTACTGGGCGACGCTGGCCACACCGGGAGTGATGTTCTGCTACCTGCTCGTCGGCCTGGCCGGTGTGAGGAAGGGTGTGGCCGACGGCAACCAGCGGCTGACCATCGCCGGCATCCTCGCCTCGATCACCGGGCTCGTCGCCGTCTACGGCAGCCTCTACTACTCGTTCAAGAACCTGCCGCCCGACGACGGGATCAGGTTCATCCTCCATGCCATCCCCGTCGCCATGTTGATCCTCGTCGCCGCCGGGGTCGGCATCGCCGGGTACCTGCGATCGTCCAGGAAGGAGTCGTGGGCGGACATGGGCGCCGTCTTCGACGAGGGCTGACGCCGAGCGACGGATGCGTCGCCGAACGGTGACACACCCCCTGTGCACAGTGGGGGCATGGAGTCAGTGGAGGGCCGTGGTGCACCGGTCGGTCGAGTTACACCGGTGACATTCGGGCTTCCCCGCCGCGGGCCGATACACTCGCCCGGTCATATCCGCCCTGCCCCGTCCGAGGGGCCCCGGCGTTGCGTCGGGTCCGAAGGGAGTGTTTGCTCGTATGCGAGCCTATGAACTCATGGTCATCATCAGTGGTGACCTCGACGAACCGGTCGCTCAGGAGTGGGTGAAGACCCTCACCAAGCAGATCGCCGCGGCCGGCGGCAAGGTGCACGGCAATGCCGACTGGTGGGGGCGCAGGCGCTACGCCTACCCCATCGACAAGAAGGACGAGGGCTACTACGTGGTCTTCAACCTCGTCGCCGCCGGTGGTGCCCTCGACGAATTCGAGCGTTCGCTCCGTATCGCTGACGACATCGTCCGCCACAAGCTCCTGCGTCTCCCCGATGCCGAGGCCGCTCGCCGCGGCATCGCCGACGCTGCGGCCTGAGGCCGCACCGATCCGTACCCACCCAAGGAGGTACATCCCATGGCTGACAACTCCGTCACCCTCGTCGGCAATCTCACTCGTGATCCCGAGCTCCGCTTCACCACCGGTGGGCGAGCCGTGGCTTCGTTCGGTCTCGCCGTTTCCCGTCGCTACCAGGTCAACGGCGAATGGCAGGAACAGACCTCGTTCTTCAACGTCGTGGCCTGGGGCCAACTGGGCGAGAACGCCGCGCAGTCCCTCGGCAAGGGCTCGCGGGTGATCGTCAACGGCCGCCTCGAGCAGCGTCAGTACGAGAACAAGGACGGCGAGCAGCGCAACGTCGTGGAGATCGTCGCCGACGAGGTCGGCCCGAGCCTCCGGTGGGCGACCGCCCAGGTCGAGCGCACCGCACGGACCACCGAGGGTGCCGGCGCCGGCGCCGGCGCCGGCGGGTTCGACCGCGGCGCGGCATCGTCGTCGGGCGGGGGAGCCCCCCGGGCCACCGGTGGCGCCGGCGGCGGGTCCGATTACGCCTACGGCGAAGAAGAGCCGTTCTGATCCACGGGCCGGCCCCGGCCCGCCCGTCCGTCGAGTGACCAGTTAGTTCGATTCCACAGGAGTACACGAAATGCCCGGCAAGAAGCCGCCCGTCCGTGGGCGTAGCGCCAAGGACGACAAGAAGCGTCCGATGAAGAAGAAGACCTCGATCCTGGTTCAGGACAAGGTCGAATTCGTCGATTACAAGGATGTGAACCTGCTCCAGCGGTTCCTGTCCGACCGTTCCAAGATCCGTTCCCGGCGGGTCAGCGGCAACACCACCCAGCAGCAGCGCGAGATCGCCACGGCGATCAAGAACGCCCGCGAGATGGCGCTGATGCCGTACACCAAGCGTGTGTCGACGCAGCGGGCGGCCCGCCCGTCGGCCGCGGCGCAGGCCGTGGCTGCGGCCGAGGCCGAATTGGCCGTCGAGGACGAGGTCGTCGTGCTGCCCGACGTCGAAGGCGAGGAGTGAGCGATGCGGGTCATCTTGCGTTCCGACATCTCCGGCCTCGGCAAGCGGGGCGACATCTGTGACGTGAAGGACGGCTACGCCCGGAACTTCCTGTTCCCGGGCTCGCTGGCGATCAAGGCGTCCGACGGGGCGACCCGTCAGGCCGCCGCGATGCGCCGGGCCCGCGACCTCCGCGACGCGCAGGACCGCAGCGCGGCCCAGACCGTGGCGACGACCCTGGTCACCAAGGTCATCTCGATCGCCGCCCGCACGGGTAGCGAGAACCGCCTGTACGGATCGGTCACCACCGCGGACATCGCCGAGGCGATCGCCGCGCAGACCGGGATCACGATCGACAAGCGGAAGATCTCCGCCGATCCGATCAAGACCACGGGAACTCATTCCGCCACGGTGAGGCTTCATGCCGACGTGGTGTTCCCCGTCACGGTCGAGGTCGCCAGCAACGGACGCTGAGGTGCGCGATGTCGCCCGCACTGGGTGACATCCGAACACGCGACGTGCGTTCTGTGGTTTCCATCCACAGGAACTCCGGTGTTTCCACAGGCTTCTCCACAGCCTCGACCGGCTGGTTACCCACAGGCGACTTGAGGCAAGGTGGTCAGCATGGCTGAGGCGGTATCCGAAGTACGGCGAATTCGACCCCAACAGCGGGTGCCGCCCCACAACATCAACGCCGAGGAGTCGTTGCTCGGCGCGTTCCTGCTGTCGCGCGACGCGTTCGAGACGGCGATGGAGATGCGGCTGGTACCGGCCGAGTTCTACAAGCCCGCCCACCAGCACATCTTCGAAGCGATGCGCGCCCTCGCCGTCGGCGGCCAGCCGATCGACGCGGTGACCGTCGCCGACGAGCTGCGCCGCTCGGGCCTGCTCGACGAGATCGGCGGGCAGGCGGGCCTGCTCGAACTGCAGGCCGCCACGCCGGCGATCTCCAACTCGGGCCGCTACGCCCGAATCGTGCAGGACACGTCGATGCTCCGCCGGCTCATCGGCGTGGCATCCGACATCGCCGAACTGGCCTACGCGGAGCCCGACGACGTCTCCAAGGCGCTCGACCAGGCCGAGAGCAAGGTGTTCGAGGTCGCCGAGCAGCGCGTCGCCGACTCGACCGCCCAACTCAACACGGTGCTGCGCGAGGTGATGGACGACCTCGAGGACATCTACACCCGCGGCGACACGATCACCGGTGTGGCCACCGGCTTCACCGACCTCGACGAGCTGCTCACCGGTCTGCACCCGTCGCAGCTGATCATCATCGGTGCCCGTCCGAGCATGGGCAAGACGGCGCTCGCCCTCGGCGTCGCCGCCAACGTCGCCAAGCACCAGGCCGAGGCGGGCACGAACTTCCCGGTCGTGTTCTTCTCCCTCGAAATGGGCCACAAGGAGCTGGCCCAGCGCATCCTCGCCTCCGAGGCCCGGGTCGACTCGCAGAAGTTGCGCACGGGCCGGCTCGATCAGGCCGACTGGACGAAGATCGGCAACGCCCTCGGCCGGCTCGAGGTGCCACTGTTCATCGACGAGAACCCCAACATCACGGTGATGGAGATCCGCGCCAAGGCCCGCCGGCTCAAGGCCCGCCACGGCGGTCTGGCACTGATCGTGATCGACTACCTGCAACTGATGTCGGGCACGGGGGCCGAGAACCGTCAGCTCGAGATCTCCGAGATCAGCCGGAACCTCAAGATCCTCGCCCGTGAGCTCGAGGTGCCCGTCATCGCCCTGTCGCAGCTGTCGAGAAACCTCGAGTCGCGCGCCGACAAACGCCCGATGCTCGCCGACCTGCGCGAGTCGGGCGCCATCGAACAGGACGCCGACGTGGTCATGTTCATCTACCGCGACGAGGTCTACAACCCCGACTCGCCCGACCGGGGCTCGGCCGAGATCGTCGTCTCCAAGCACCGCAGCGGCCCGATCGGCACGCGGCGGCTGGTGTTCCTCGGCGCCTACACGCGTTTCGAGAACGCGGCGCGCGGCCTGTAGCCGACGCTCGTCGGCCGTCGCGCACAGCAGGTGGGTGTCAGGCGTCGGCGGGCGCTGGGGTCGGCTCATGGCAGAACTCGACCGCATCGGTGTTCCACGCTCGGCGCGGCGACGCCGGCCCGAGGGGCCTACGATGAGTCGGCGTGCTCCTCGGTGACGATCTGCTGGTCTACCTGCTCCTTGCCCTGGGCGGCGCGCTCTTCGTCGGCAACCTGCTGGCCGTCGTCCGCCCCCGCTCGGCCCCCCGTGAAGGCGAGTTGGCCCGAGCCCCGATCCAGCGCAGCCTCGCCATGGCGGCGATCGGCCTGATCGCCTGCGTCTGGGCCCTGGCGACGCTCGTGAAGGGCTGAGTCCGATGCCCGCCCGCCGTGGGCCCGGCTCGGCAGCGCAGACGCCGGGCGCGCCCGGCGATCGAGTCGGTGCGGCTTGACCCTCGCCCGACGAATCCTGTCGACGCTGCTCGTGGTCACCGGTACCGCGGTGGTCATGCTCGGTCTCGCCCTGTCCTGGGCCAGTGGACACGTGTTCGACACCGCGGCCGTGACCGCAACGACCAGGACCGTGCTGGCGGAACCGGGCGTCCAGCGCCTGCTCGAACGGGAGATCACCGACCGGGTGATGAGCTACGTCGTCGACGAGCGCTATCGCCCGACGGTGGCGGGCATCGTCAAGTCGGCGGTGGAGAGTCCCGAATCGGTCGAGTTGGTGGCGGCCGGCGTCGGGGAGTCCCACCGTTCGCTCGTCAGCGGCGCCCAGCCCGTGGTGGAGTTGAACCTCCGGGCCCTGGCCGCCGATGTGCGCACCCGGATCATCGCCGTGGCGCCGAATCTCGAGGCGGCGCTGCCAAGTCCGGACGGCGCCTTCCGCTTCCAGATCGTGCGGCGCTCCGAACTGCCCGGGACCTGGCGGTGGGTCGACGGATTCGAGGGCAGCGCCGCCGCGCTCGTCGTGCTGGGCGCAGCGCTGGCCGGCCTCGGGTTCGTGCTCGGTCCATCGCGCTGGGCGCTCGCCATCCTCGCCGGCGCACTGGTGCTGGCGGCCGGCCTGTTCGGCCTCGCCGTCTCCCATCGGGCCCTCGACGAGGCCAACGCCCGGATCACCGACGCCACCGCGGCGACGGCGGCCAGGGCGATCCTCGGATCGGTCTTCAGGAGCTTCGACGGCCAGGCGCGTGCAGTGGCGGTGACGGGCGGTTTCGCCGTGCTCATCGGCGTCGGGGTGCGGTTGATCCGACCCGAGTACATGCGGGCGCACGAGACCTGGTAGCCGTCAGACTGCGCCGGCCGCACGCTGCGCACGTGCGCTCGTGCGCTGAGCGAGATGAATCCCAGAACGTGATCAACTCCATACCCACATGACGTGAACCATCGCTACTCTTCGTGTTGGTTGTGGCGAAATGGGAAGGCGGGCTGGAGATGACGTTCACGGAGGGACCCCCCGACGTCGGGTGCTGGTGTCGGCCGACGGGGCGATCGGCGGGCGTCGGCTGATGGCGTCCGTCGATCTCCCCCCGCCGTCCCCCGGGACCGGCGCCACCCGGATCCCCCCACCCCTGGCCGCCGCGCCGGCACCGTTCGCCCGACCCGGCTCCGGTGGTTCGCTCCCCGACGAGGGCGTCCCTGTCGGCCCGATCACGGGCCGCCAGGATCTCGACGAACAGGTCCGTGCCCTGCTGGCGCGTTCCGATGCGACGCTGCGTCAACGGGCCGAGCGGCGGGCCTTCGACGAGCGAGTGGTCAAGGTGCTCCAGTTGCTCGCCCAACTCGACGACCGCCGTCGATTCGTCGAGGAGCGCGTCGCCGTGCTCGAGGACCGCCTCGCCGTGCTCGAGCACATCAGTGCCGACGTCGGGGATCTGGCACTGTCACGCACCGTCGAACTGGGTCACCGGATGGTGCGCGTGGAGCGCTCGCTGATCGGTCGCCGCCACAGCCGCGAGAGCTGAACCCACCACGGGGTGCCGGCCGCCGGGCCCCACTAGCCTGTCCGGGGCCATGGGCAGCCCGTGGCCCTGACCGTCAGGAGCGACCTGTTGATCCCACCCGCGGCCCGCGGCGAGCGTGATCGGGATCCACTGCCCTCGGGACGGACGGCATATCTGGCCGCCGAGGGCTACGTCGAGCAGTTGATCGAGGAACTCCGCCTGGCCGGCGTCGTTGTCGAGCGGAGCCACGGGGCGCTGCTGATCACCGATTCGCCGCCCGTCCGGGCGGTGTGGGCGACGAACATCTGGCACGACCTGATCGAGATCGAGATCGTCTCGATCACCCAGGCCGCCCGGGCGTTGCGCGCCATCCAGCGGAACTGGGCGAACTACGCGCCGGTCCTGGCCGGGAGATCCCGCCTCGTGACCGAGAAACTTCCCCACGTCGCAGCCCGACCCCTGTCGGTCGGCCGGCAACCTCCGCGAGCGCCGCTCGGCTCGTGGACGCTGCTGGAACGCAGTCTGCTGCTGGCCGCCGCCCGGTGCGACAGCCCCTTTCCCAACGGCGTGCCCAACCTCGTCGAGGACCGCGTCGGCCCGCCCAGCCGCGCCTACCTGAAGCTGTGGGAGGCGTTCGTCCGCCACGGCCGGCATCCCCTCCCCGGCGACCGGTGCGTCGACCTCGGCGCCAGCCCCGGGGGTTGGACGTGGCTGCTGGCCCGCTACGGCGCACGCGTCACGGCGATCGACAAGGCGCCGCTCGCCGCCTCGGTCGAGGCGATGCCCGGCGTCGAATGGCGGGCGGGCAGCGCCTTCGGGCTCGATCCGGCATCGTTCGGACCCGTCGACTGGATGGTGTGCGACGTGATCGCCTATCCCCGCCGGACCCTGGCACTGGTGCGCCGGTGGATCGCCGCAGGCGTCGCCCGCAACATCGTGTGCACGATCAAGTTCCAGGGCGAGACCGATCATGCCGTCGCCGGCGAGTTCGCCGCCCTCCCCGGCGCCTGGGTCGGCCACCTGCATCACAACAAGCACGAGCTGACATTCGCCCTCATCGACCGGGCCACGCCAGAATGAGGCGATGGACATTGCCCTGATCGGGACGAGCTGGTGGGCCGATGCGATGTACCTGCCGGCTCTCGCCGACCACCCCGACGGGCGGATCACGGTGATCTGCGGCCGCGATCCCGTGCGGACGCCTGCCCGCGCCGAGGAGTGGAAGATCCCCCGCTGGTGCACCGACTGGCGCGAGGCGATCACCGCCGACGGGGTCGGCGCGGTCATCGTCGCCTCGGCCAACGACAGCCACTACGAGATCACCAGCGCGGCGATCGACCGCGGGCTCCACGTCCTGTGCGAGAAGCCGCTGACCCGCACGGCTGCCGAGGCGCTCGAGCTCGCCGGCCGCGCCGAGGCCGCCGGGCTGACGACGATGACGCCGTTCACGTACCGATGGATGCCGACGAACCGGTGGATCAAGCGCCTGGTCGACGAGGGTTACGTCGGGCGTCCGCGCCACCTCGACATGCGCTACTACACCGGGTATGCCCGTGAGCCGGGCTACGCCTGGAGGTTCGACCGCGAGCTGGCCGGGGCGGGCGTGGTCGGCGACCTCGGTTCGCACTGGCTGCATCTCGCCCGCTGGTGGATGGGCGAGGTCGAGGCCGTCGGGTGCGTCACTTCGCAGTTCACCGAACGCCCGGCCCGCCCCGACGGCAGCAGTTATGAGCAGGCCGAGGAGACGGGGCTGCTGACGTTGAGGTTCGTGTCGGGGGCGTACGGTTCGCTCCACGTGTCGGCGGTCTGCTGGGAGGGCACGCCGTTCGGCCAGACCCACCACGTCGAGATCCACGGCACAGACGGCACGTTGTACGGCCTGATCGACTGGGACCGGGTGCAGGTCGTGCGCGGCGTTCGGGCCGAAGAGCGTGGCCCAGCCGCCGAGCTGCCGATCCCCGACGACATCTGGGGATCGGTGCGTCGTGACGTCGTGGGCGACACCTACCGCGACGTGTTCCGCACGAGCGATGCCATGTCACGCCAGTGGCTCGGCGCGATCGGGCGCGGCGAGACGTGCGAGCCGTCGTTGCGGGAGGGGGCGCGGGTGCAGGTGCTCGTCGAGGCGGCGATGGCCAGCGCGGCCGCCGACGGCCGGATGATCACCGTCTGATCAACGGCCTTCGCCCGCCGGGCTGCCGGCGCCGGTGCTCAGCAGTTGTTCGGGTCGGAGTCCTTGACGACGCCGAGCTTGGCGTCACCCTCGCCGAACGCGGTTCCCGGCGCCAGGTTCTGGCTGACGACGATCCAGTGGCGGTCCCAGACCTGGTGGCGGTTCTTGCCGGTGGCGTCGAAGCTCTTCGAGTAGAAGACGCCTGCCTTCTGGATCAGGTTCTGGGCAGCCTGCAGATCCATGCACACGACGTTGGGCATCTCGTGCCTCACCACGATCGTGGTCGGGGGCGAGGTGAACGCGGTGGTGTCGGAGGCCGTCGCCGGTTGCCCGGACGAGTCGCCGACGGCGAGCCCCGGTGCGCCGGGGGCAGGTCCGACGGGGGCTGCCGGGGCGACGACGACCGATGACGTGGTGGTCGGCGAGGTGGCCGGCGCGGCGGCCGGCGTGGTCTCGGGTCGGGCCCCCTGGGTCGGCGCGGCGGCGAGCGTGGCGCTCGGTGCGTCGGCGGCGGGCGGTTGGACGGGGGCGATCCCGGAGGTCTGCGGGGCGGGGAGTTGGCCGGGAGCCGGGGTCGCGGTGTTCGGGTCGACCGGGGCCGGTTGTATGGCCGGCGTGTCGACGGCGCGGACCCGAACGCTGTTGGACGGCCCGCATGAGGCCGCGCCGCCGATGACGGCCACCGAACTGAGCAGGACGAGTGACACCCGACGCACACGGGGAGTGTACGCCCGACTACGAGCAGCCGAAAACCTGGGTCATCCGGAGGATTCTTCGAAATTTCTTACCACTAAATAACATCCGACGGGACCATCGGCTCCGAAGAAGACCTGACACGCCCGATCCGGGCGCCCACCGCACACGGTGAACACGAGAGGGAGTCCCAACGATGAGAAGAATCTTCGCGGCCACTGCGATTGCGGCGGCCACCCTGATGGGCTTCGCCGGCCCCACGCAGGCGGCCGACAACCCGTCGATCATGTTGCTCCACGGCATCCCCGGAGCGACGGTCGATGTGGTCGTCGACGGCGCCGTCGTCATTCCCGGCTTCAAGCCCGGTTCGATGCAGGACCTGACCTCGTTCAAGGGTCAGACACTGAAGAACGTCGAGGTCCGCGCCGCCGGCACCACCGACGTCGTGATCGGGCCGGTCGCCGAGCTGGCGGTGCCCGCGTCGGGCAACGTGACCCTCGTCGCCCATCTCGACGCCGCCGGCAAGCCGACGCTCAGTGCATTCACCAACGACATCTCCGTCACGCCGGCCGGTCAGGGACGACTCACCGTCCGCCACGCTGCAGCGGCTCCGGCGGTCGACATCGTCCTGGGCGATGCCCGCCCGTTCACCAACCTGGCCAACGGCAAGGAGGGCAAGGCCAACCTGCCCGCCGGCCCGATCGCCGGGGCCAAGATCGCCCCGACCGGTGGCGCCCCGATCGCCGACGTCCCGACCGTCGAGCTCAAGGCCGGGAGCAATCTGATCGTCTACGCCGTTGGCAGCCTCGATGGCGGGACGTTCACCTTCTACACCCAGGAGCTCACCGGTCTCGGTGGCGCCCCCACCGCCGTGAACACCGGCGGCGAGGCCCCGGGCGCCAGCTCGCCGATCTGGGCGCTGACCGCAGCGCTCGGTGCGATCGGAGTGCTGGTCAGCATGGCGGCGTTGAACCGCCGCCGGATCACCGTCGGCGTCTGACGCCGTCGTCTGACACCGTTCGGTGACGGACAACTCGATCCTTCGTCCCGAGGGGGCCGGCGATTCGCCGGTCTCCTCGGCGCGTCGGCGCCCGGGATTCGTGCTGACCGCGGCCGCGTTGGTCGTCTCGCTGTGCATCACCGCCGCCGCGCTGATCGAGATGCGTCGGGGCCCGGGCGGTGAGGAGCAGGTCGTGCTCGATGTCACCCGGGCGACGCTCGACCCCGGGCTCCTGCCCACGACCACCGCGCCCGCCGAGCCGTCGCCCGAACCCTCGGCCACTCTGCCCCGTTCGCCGCTGGCCGACCTGCTCCCCGAGCCGATCTCGGCGATGGCCGCACCTGTCGAGAGCCTGCCCGTCCCCGTCGGTCTACGGATCGACGCCATCGGCGTGGAGGGTGATCCGCTGGTCCCCGTCGGGATCGACGACCAGGGCGAGCTGGCGGTGCCCGATGTCGAACAGGTCGGCTGGTACCAGTTGGGTCAACGACCGGGCCAGCCGGGCGCGACCGTGCTCGCCGCCCACGTCTCGTGGAAGAAGCAGGCAGGTGTGTTCGCCAGGCTCGGCCGGGTCGAGCCCGGCGACGAGATCCTCGTCGAGCTGTCCGACGGCAGCGAACGGCGCTACATCGCCTGGGAACGAACGATGTACGCCAAGACCGACCTGCCGGCCGACCGCATCTGGACCCGCGAGGGCAACGAAGTGCTCGTGCTGATCACCTGCGGCGGCGACTTCAACCGCGAGATCCGCCGCTACCGGCAGAACATCGTCGTCTACGCCGTGCCGGTCGACTGACCACCCGCCGGGTCAGGCGCGCTCAGGGGCGAGGGCGAGGACGTGGAACATCGCCCCCTGAGGGTCCTGGCAGAGAGCGAAGCGCCCGACCATCGGGATGTCCATCGGCGGCACGTGGACCGACCCGCCGAGCTCGGTCACCCGCGCCACGGACGCGTCGGCATCGGCGACGGCGAAGTAGACGGCCCAGTGGCTGGGCACCTCGGCCGGGAACTGGGGTCCCATCGGCATCATCCCGGCGACGGGCCGATCGTGCACCTGGAACTCCGTGTAGACGAAGTCGCCCATGTCGGTCCCGTGGGCGACCCAGCCGAAGACCGCGTCGTAGAACGAGATCGCCGCACCCGGGTCACGGGTGGCCAACTCGTTCCAGCAGATCGAGCCCGGTTCGTTGACGATCCCGGCGCCGATGTGGGCGCGCGGCTGCCAGACGCTGATCACCGCACCGACGGTGTCGGCGAAGATCGCCATCCGACCGACATCGAGCACGTCCATCGGCGGGACGATGACCTGGCCGCCGGCGGCCGCCGCCGCCGCCGTCGTCTCGTCGGCATCGGCGACCGAAACGTAGGTCGTCCAGAACGGCGGCATCTCGGCGTTCATCTGCGGGCCGAGGCCGGCGACCGGCAGGCCACGGAGCATGCACATCCGATAGCCGCCGGCCTCGGGCGGGCCCTCGGAGATCTCCCAGCCGAACAGGGCGGAGTAGAAGGCCGCAGCGGCCTGCGGGTCGGGTGTGCCGAGATCGACCCAGCTGGGTGTGCCGGGGGCGTATGAGGTGACTTCCATCGTGACTCCCATCAGCGATCATCTGGTTAGCAGTTGTCCGGTCGACGTCGTCTGGTCACCATCGTCTGGTCACCATCGTCGGGTCAGCACGGTCCGGTGGGTACCAGCCGTGGAGCGACCCAGAGTAGTTCGCCGGGCGCGTCGTCGTTCACGAGCGCTTCTGGATGCGGGCCCATTCGTCCTTGAGACCGACCGTCTGGTGGAACGTCATCGGGGCGGCGGCGTCGCGGCAGAAGTAGGCGAGACGCTCGAACTGCACGTGACCACCGGGTGGGACGTCGGCGATCGCCGGTTCGAACTTGGCGCCGACGATCATCCGACGCGAGTCGGGGTTGAGCTGGGTCAGCGGGTCGACCCCGTCCTGGCCGGGGAACGGGTCGGTGAACAGCCGGTCGTAGATCATCGCCGTGCCGTCGACTGCGTGGTCGGCCGACACCCAGTGGATGGTGGAACGCACCTTGCGCCCGTCGGGGGCATTGCCGCCGGCGGTCGCCGGGTCGTAGGTGCAGCGGAGCTCGACCACCTCGCCGTCGGCGTCCTTCACCACGGCATCGCAGGTGATCAGGTAGCCGTAGCGCAGCCGGACCTCGCGGCCCACCGTGAGCCGGTAGTACTTCGGCGGGGGGTCCTCCATGAAGTCGTCGCGTTCGATCCACAGCTCACCACTGAACGGGATCATCCGGCTGCCTGCGATGGGATCCTCGGGGTTGTTGATCGCCTCGCGGTGCTCGACATGGCCGTCGGGCCAGTTCGTCAGCACGACCTTGAGCGGTCGCAGCACGGCCATCCGCCGCTCGGCGACGCGGTTGAGTTCGGTGCGGACGAAGGACTCGAGCAGCTCGATTTCATGGGTCCCATTGGTCCTGGCGATGCCGATGTGGGCGCAGAAGGCGCGGATGGCGGCGCTCGGGTAGCCGCGCCGGCGCAGGCCGCGCAGCGTCGGCATTCGCGGGTCGTCCCAGCCGTCGACATGGCCCTCGGCCACGAGGGCGGCGAGCTTGCGTTTCGACATCACGGTGTAAGTCAGGTTCAGCCGGGCGAATTCGGTCTGCTCGGGCCGGTCGCCGGCCAGGGGGAGCTGGGCGAGGAACCAGTCGTACAGCGGCCGGTGGCTGTCGAACTCGAGGGTGCAGATCGAGTGCGTGACACCCTCGATGGCGTCGGATTGACCATGCGCCCAGTCGTAGGTGGGGTAGATGCACCACGTGTCACCCGTGCGGTAGTGGTGGGCGTGGCGGATGCGGTACATCACCGGGTCGCGCATCTGCATGTTGTCGTGCTGCATGTCGATCCGGGCGCGCAGCACCCTCGATCCGTCGCGGAACTCGCCCGACCTCATCCGGCGGAACAGATCGAGGTTCTCCTCGATCGTGCGGTTGCGGTACCCGCTCTCCACGCCGGGCCTGCCGAAGCCACCGCGCTTCGCCGAGATCGTGTCGCCGTCCTCGTCGTCGACGAAGGCCAGGCCCCTGCCGATCAGGTACTCGGCCCACTCGTAGAGCTGCCCGAAGTAGTCCGATGCGTAGACGGGGTCGCCGTTGGGGGTGAAGCCCAGCCAGGCGATGTCGGTGACGATGCCCTCGGTGAACTCGGCCTCCTCGGTGATCGGGTTGGTGTCGTCGAAGCGCAACCGACAGATGCCCTCGAACTCCTCGGCGATCCCGAAGTCGACGGCGATCGCCTTGGCGTGGCCGATGTGCAGGTATCCGTTCGGTTCGGGTGGGAACCGGGTCTGCACCCGCCCGGCGAACCTGCCGACGGCCAGGTCGGCGCGCACCAGGTCGCGGATGAAGTCGCCGGCGACCCGAGCACCCTGCTCGCCCTCGTCCGACACCCCGGCGGGCGGTCGGGCGAGCAGCGGGTCGTTGGAAGTCATCCGAGTACAGCTATCGCACAATCACCCGGTTGCACAACCCGGTCGGCGCTTCACCCGCTGGCCAGCAGCTCGCGCAGCTCGCGCTTGAGGAACTTGCCGTTGGCGTTGCGCGGCAGCGGCTCGTCGAGGAACCAGACCCGGGCCGGGATCTTGTGCCGGGCGATCCGTTCGGCCAGGAAGGCCCGCAGCCCGGCCTCGTCCAGCTCGGCTCCCGGGACGAGGAAGATCGCCGCGGCGACGTCCTCGCCGAGACGTTCGTCGGGCACGCCGAAGACGGCGGCCTCGGCGACCGCCGGGTGCCCGTAGATCACCGCCTCGACCTCGGAGCAGTAGATGTTCTCGCCGCCGCGCAGCACCATGTCCTTGGCCCGGTCGACGATGTAGACGAAGCCGTCGGCGTCGATACGGGCGATGTCGCCGGTGTCGAACCACCCGTCACGGATCGCCTCGGCGGTCGCTTCGGGCCGGTTGAGGTAGCCCTTGATCACCACCGCGCCGCGCACGCAGAGCACCCCGACGGCCGTCGGCGATGCCGGCAGGTCGTTGCCCATCTCGTCGATCAGCTTGACGTCGAGGGTCGGCACGATCGGGCCGCACGAATCGGGCTTGGCCAGGAAGTTCCGGGCGGAGCTGGCCGTGGCGATCCCATGGGTCTCGGTGAGCCCGTAGCCGGTGAGCGGAGCGCGGCCGTTGATCGCCCCGGCGATCTTGTCGACCAGATCGGGCTGCAGCGCGGCGCCCCCTCCGCCCATCCCGATCAGCGACGACGTGTCGCGCCTCGCCCAGTCGGGGTGCATCAACAGCTCGCGGCTCATCGTCGGCACCCCCGAGAAGCTGTTCACCCGCTCGCGTTCGATCAGCTCCAGGGCCCGGGCGGCGTCCCACTTGTAGGTGAGCACGAGCCGTCCCCCGATCACCGTGGCCGGGTGGAGGATGCAGTTGCACGCCGTCACGTGGAACAACGGCGTCGGCGCCATGAACGTCATCTGGGCAGCCGGAGAGGTGGCCGTCGGCGCCGCCTCCTCGCCGGCGGCTGCAGCCGCCATCGAGTCGGCCATCGTCGCCGCGGTGTTCATGAAGGCGATGTTCAAGATGTTGTTCACCGAGCCGCGGTGGGTCAGTTGGGCGCCCTTGGGGAAGCCGGTGGTCCCCGAGGTGTAGAAGATGCAGGCATCGTCGTCGGGGTCGATCTCGGCAGCCGGGAGGTCGTCAGGGGCCCTGTCGGCCGAGACCACGTCGGCCCAACGGGAGGCGTCGGTGGGCAGTTCGCGGTCCGAGCGCACGGCGATGACGTGCAGCGGCCCGCCGGCGCGCACGGCGTCGAGGACGGACATCGCCCGCCCCAGGCGCTCGTCGTCGGCGATCAGCACCTTGGGGCGGGAGTCGCCCAGGCCGTACTCCATCTCGACGGGCGTCCACCAGGCGTTCATCCCCACCACGGCCGCCCCGATCGACACGGTGGCCCAGTAGCTCACCACCCACTCGGGGTAGTTGCGCATGGCGATCGCCACCCGGTCACCGCTGCCGACACCGTGGGTGTCGCGCAGCAGATGGGCCAGGGAGCGCACCTGGGCCTGGATCTCGCCATAGGTGAAGCGCTCGTCCTCGAACACGATGTAGTCACGCTCGGCGTACGGCGCAGCGGCCTCCCAGATGGCACGCATCGTCGCGGGGGCCGAGGCGAACGCCTTGACCGGCACACCACGCACCTCGATCTCGGTGATCTCGAACGGGGAGCCGGGAGCGGAGAGCTGGCGGCGGGCGGCGTAGTAGTGCTCGAACACCCCACCATCGTGAACGCTGGCGTGGTCCTCGCGCCAACCGGACGGACCGCCCGGCCGTGGCCCACCCCTGGCCTACCCCTCCTCGACGATCACCTTGGCCGTGGCCCCCCGGCCGAAGGTCTCGGGGGCGTAGATCTCCTCGGCCCGGGCCGGGGGGGTGACGAAGGTGCCCGGGGTGGTGGCCCGCGCCACGTAGGAGTAGTCGTACGTGCCGCCCGGCAACAGGTTGGCGAACGCCTCGACGCGATCGTCCTTGAGGTTCTGGTGGTCGAACCAGGTGCCGTACCACCACCAGCCGACGGGCACCGCCGACGGGTCGGCGGGCAGGTCGGGGGTGGTGGCCAGCGCCGGGTTGAGCACCTCGAGCCCGGCGGGGAGCGGATCGATCAGGGCGACGTGGGTCCGTTGGCTCTCGGCGATCATCGTCAGGCGGACCCGCACCTTGGCGCCGGCCCTGATGTGCCAGGTGCCGTCGGCGTCGCGGCTCACGTCGGCCGGGTCGTCGACCCCCTCGTAGGTGCGCTCGACGACGAAGCCCCGCTCCAGCGGATCGAGTTGCAGGCTCTCGGGTGCGTAGCGCAGCCCGAGGCGGTAGTACAGCCGACCGACCCCCTCCTTGGACACGACGATGTCGGTGTCACCGACGGCGACGAGCTCCGCTGTGGGGATGTTCAACCGCACCCGGTCGGTCGAGCGGCCCGTGAACTCGTGCGTTCCGGCGTAGCGCTCGCCGAGCCACACCCGGGCGACGAAGCTCGGATCCTGGCTCTCGTAGGTGTCGAAGTAACGCTTGAGGGCGAGCAGGATGAAGGAGTTCTCCTGCACGTTGTCCCACCGCCCGGCCGTGCGGCCACCGAGGAGGCCGTTGACGACCTTGGGGATCAGGTCACTCCCCGGCCTGCGGACGATCAGCGCGTCGAGCACGATCCCGTCGGTGCGCCGATCGGAGTGGAGGATCACCGAGGCGTCGTCGCCGTAGTCGGTGGCGAAGTTCGCCGCCCCCGCCGTCTCGACGGCGCGGTTGGCGAACAGCCGCTCGATCGTGGCGTCGACCGCCGGGTCGTCGAGCACGGGCCACAGCCAGGCGATGGCGTCGAGCGGCAGCTCCGTGCCCCGGTCGTCCCACAGTCGTGCCGCCTTGGTCGCGTCGCGGTCGCCGGCGAGCATGCGCACGTGGAGGGCGTAGGCACTGAGGGCGTCGCGACCGAGCTGGCCGAGGCCCGGCGGGAAGTGCGACTCGATGTCGGCGACGAACGCCAGCGCCGAGCTCAGGGTCCCGTCGGGGACGACGTAGCCGTTGGCCCGGGCGAGCACCAGGGCGTGTGTGGCCTGGATCGAGTTGTACGCCTCCGACTGCCCGTTCGCCTCCCAGTACGGAAACCCGCCGTCGCCGTTCTGCAGGGCGCCGAGCCCGGCGATGTCGTCGGCGACCGTGGTCTCGATCGTCTCCGCCTGCGGCAGGCCGGGAGCGTCGAAAGCGTCGAGCACCGGCCGCAGTGCGGCGATCGCCATGATCCGCGACGCCATCGCGTCGGAGCTCTCGTAGGGGTATCGGGTCAGGTAGAGCACGGCATCGGTGAGCGACTGCAACGACGTCGACGACGTGGTGATGTCGAGCCCGCCGAACTGCGGGATGACCCCCGTCGGCGCAGTGATCGGCTGGATCGTCGAACCGTCGTCGATCACCCCGTAGGTGGCGAACGCCTCGGCCGTGGCCGGGGTGTACACCGGGAGTTCGACCGTCGCCGCGTCGGCCGCGTCGCCGCTCACTGCGGCCACGCGGAAGCGGGCCGAGCCGGCCTGGTCGGCCGAGACACCGAAGCGCACCTCGACACGGTCGTTGGCCGGGACGGTGACACGCTGGCCGGCCACGCCGTCGAGGCGCAGGTTGGCGGTCTGCAGGGCGACTTCGACGTCCATCGGGGCATCGGTCTGGTTCTGCAGGACCACCGGCAGTTCGAAGATGTCGCCGAAGTTGGCGAAACGCGGCGCCGACGGGCGGACCATCAGCGGCAGCCGGGCGGTGATGTTCGACTCCACCGAGCCGAACTGGTCGGCCCCGTCGACGGCCACGACCATCACCCGGTACCGGGTGAGGTTGTCGGGCAGGGTGACATCGATCACCGCGTGTCCGGTGGCGTCGGTGGGCACCGACGGCTCGAACACGGCGAGCGCGTCGAAGTTGGTGCGCACGTCGATCGGCGGCCCGCCCCCGCCGCCCGTGGCGTTTCCGACGGCCGTGCGTGAGGTCGCCGTGTCGTACGCCGCCTCCTCCGTGATCGGGATCGCACCGCCCGCCGGCGCTTCCGTGGCCGCAGGCGCAGCGGCGGTCGACTCCGCCGACTTGTCGCCGGCGACGAGCGCGGCCGGGTCGGCGAGGATCACCGACTGGCGGCCGTACCGCGGAAACACGTACGACTGCAGCGGGCCGTAGAACGCGGCGAGCGGATCGGCCAGCGTGTAGCCGCTGAGGGCCAGCACCGCCTCGTCGACGACGACCACGGCGAGCTCGGCACCGGCCACGGGCCTCCCCGCGGCGTCGGCGACGGCCACGTCGAGTGTCGTCGAGCCGCCGGGTACGACATCGGTGGACGCCGGTGTGGCGGTGACCGCCAGGGTGCGGATGTCGGGGGGCACCGACAGGGTCATCGTGCCGGCGGCGAACGCCGGGCGGGACGGTGCCCCGGGCAGCGGGGTGCCGTCGTCGGCCGTCCGTGAGGTCACCCCGACGACCTCGATCGATACGTCGAGGCTGGGGATGTCGTCGTCGGTGATCGGGATCCCGACGACGGCCGAGCCGTTGGCGATGCGGAAGCGCACCGTCGAGCGGATGCCGGCATGGGAGATCGTCGCCAGGCCCTCGCCCGGGCTGAACGGCGACTGGACGAGCAGCTCCGCGGTGTCGCCGGGCTGGTAGGTGGCCTGCGCCGGGATGATCGTCAGTGCCTGCTGCTCGAGGTTGCGGGTCGGTTGCGCGTCTCCGCCGCCCACCCAACGGGTGAGCTGGCTGCGGCTGTGCCCGCCATGATCGTCGGTGACGGTCGACGTCACCTGGTACGTGCCGCCCGCCGGGGTGGCGAAGCGGCACGACACCGGCGCCTCACCGGAGGTGACCGGGCAGTCCTCGGTGCTGGCGGGCTGCTCGCTCCACCCGCCGTTGGCGTAGCGCCACTCCATCCGGGTGGCGGTGATCGTCAACGATCGCCCACCGACCAACGTGCCGTCGATGTCGCTGACGATCGCCTCGATCGTCAGCGGGTCGCCCTGGCGCACGAAGGTGCGGTCGCCGGCCAGCCCGACGTAGTAGTCACCCGGGTGGACGAGCAGGTTGGTCGTCGAGGCCAGGGCCTGGCGGTTGACGTCGGTGACGGTGGCCTGGGCCGAGACGGTCGTCGGCAGGTCGGGGAGACCGCCTTCAGGGGCTTCGAAGTCGATCTGCAGGTAGTGGGTGCCGTCGGCGTCGGTGGTGCCCGAGAACGTCTTGACGCTGGCCGGGCCACCTCCCGGGAAGCAGCAGCCGATCTCGTCCGCCACGCTGTAGTCGACCGCCGGGTAGCCGCGGCCCGAGGATGCGGCGTCGCCGTACCACCAGGGCTGCCAGATGCCGAAGGTGTACCGGTCCCAGCCCGGCGGCGAGTACGTCGCCGCCGATGTCGTGACCTGCCACTCGACCGGGGCGGCGGGCAGGGGCCCGCCGGCGAAGTAGGTCGCGTCGACGGCGACCGTCGCCGGGGCGGTTCCGGTGTACGGGCCCGGGCTCTCGTTGCGGGCCGTCACCTCGAACTCGGGGCGGCGGAACTCCTGGATCTGGAAGCCGTGCTGGTAGCGGGCGTACGGCAGGCGATCCACCCCGGTGAGCTCGAAGTCGACGTAGGCGTAGCCGAGGTTGGCCGCCGGCAGGACGTCGAAGGTCAGATCGAACCCGCCGAGGGGGTTGAGGTCGGTCGTGCCCGTGGCCAGCGGGTTGCCCTGTGTGTCGTACCCGGTCCATTTGACCTTGGCGGCGTCGGCGAACAGCTGCACCCGGCCGGCGTCGGCGTACGACAGTCGCCGAACCCAGCCCTTGAGGCTGACGGTCTCACCCGGGCGGTAGGTCTGGCGGTCGTCGAACACGTACCAGCGGGCCTCGTCGGCGAGGGGGAACGGTTCGAACTTCTCCCCGTAGAAGCCGGCCGGGAGGATGGCGATGTCGTCGTCCTTGGTGGCCACGAGTGTCTGGGTCGAGCCGAGCCCGGCGCGGGCCAGCCCGTCGGCGTCGGTGGTGACGGTGCTGGCGCCGGGGCCGGTGGCCACCGACACGCCGTCGAGGGGTGCACCGGTGGCCAGGTCGGTGGCCCAGATCACCATGTCGTCGTTGTCGGCGATCGAATCGAGCCCGATCGACGTGCCCTGCACCCAGGCGATGATCGGACGGTTCGACCAGTAGAACTCGCTCGACTGGTCGTAGGTCTCCGTCGACTCGACGACGACCACCAGGTGGCCCCGGCGGTTGGTGAGGTAGGGGGCGAGGTCGACGGTGGTCGCCGCCAGCGCGTTGACGTCACCGGCCACGTCGACGGTCGAATCGAGCAGTTCGGGCCAGTCGGGAACGGTCGACGGTGTCGCACTGCCGCTGAAGACGGGACTCAGGTAGGTCATGAACCCCGACCAGTCGTCGGGGGCGACGCGGAACACACGCACCTGGAGCCTGTCGTGACCGACCGAGGTGACGGTCAGCCCGCTCGACTCCGCCAGTGGGTCGAGGGTGACCAGCGGCTGGGTCTGCGACAGCATCGGGGTGGCCCGTCCGATGCGGATGGTCAGCTGGCGATCGGCGGCCAGCGTCTGGCCGTGGATGTCGCGCAGCCCCTTCGGGATGGTGACCGTGTAGGTGGTCTCGGCCGTCGTCGCCCCACGGATGTTGATCACCGACCCGTAGAGCCCGATCCCGGCGTCGAGCTGCGGATCGATCCGGATCGTCGACGGATCGAACGCCTCGGCGTCGATGGGGTTGTTCAGCGACACGTTGAGGTCGGTCGACGGCGGGCACTGGGGTCCGAAACCGCACTCGATGCCGACGACCTGCAGCGGCGCGTAGGTGCGGTTGGTGAACGACACCGGCCCGGTGGTCGTCAACGGCCCTTCGGCCGACGGGGTGCCGGGGCCGATCTCGACGGTGATCGCCGAGTCGGCGGGCAGCGCCTCGGTGGCACGGAACGCCATCCAGCGGCCCTCGGTCGCCGCGCTGACCGCCTGGCGGACCGACTCGTCGTCGTCGATCTCGGCCTGGGTGGCGAGGCGCAGCGGCCGAGGCGTGTCGCCGGCGGTGAGGGTGATCGTCGCCAGCACGGCGGCGGGATCGATGCGCTGGTCGAAGGTGGCGAGGAAGACCGGTTCGAGCGCCAGGCTGGTGTTGTCGGTCGGTTGGAACGAGAGCACCCGGGCGGCGGGGGTGGCGAAGTCCCACGACACGTCGGCGGCCAGCACGCCGCCGGTGGCCGAGGTCGTCCCGGCCGGGACCGTCACCGTGTACTCCGTGGCCATCGGCAGGCGCTCGACGAGCTCGGAGGTGGCGTCGAAGCGCAGCGTGCGGGTACCGATCCACTGCCACCGGCCGGCCATCGGGGGAGCGATCGTCGCCGGCACCGACGCCTGGTCGAGCTGGGCGAGCGTGGCCAGGGCGACCATCGGCTGGTTGAAGGTGATGCTGACGAACGGGGCGATCGGGACGTCACCCTCGGGCTGACGGCGCAGCACCTCGAGGGGACCGACCGGGACGTCGGGCGGTGCGGTGTCGGCGATCTCGGGGAACGGGATGTCGACGGTCCGGCCGGTACGCGGCGGCGCCAGGGTCTCGGTCGGCCAGTTGAACGGGGCGACGAGGTCGCCGGCGTCTGCCCGCCACTCGGGGAGCCGGGCGAAGATCTCGTCGATCCGCGACTGGTCGAGCGGGGCGCCCTCGATCACCGGGGTGGGCACGGCCGGCGCGCCCAGCTTCTGGCCCTGGCTGAGCCGGAGTCCGAGCGGTCCGGCTGCCGGCGTCGGGATGACCGTGCCGCCGTCCGGGGTCGTGGCCGGCACGGTCGCCGGGATGGTCGTCGACGGTGAGGTCTGGTCGCGTGACGAGTTGCACGCGGCAGCGACGAGGCTGATCAGCAGCGCGACGCCCACCCGCACTCGCCGTCGATCTGCCCTGCGGATTGTCCCTCTGGCCATGCCCGTATCCTCGCCGTGTTCGCCGGCGCGTTCGGCGCGGCTCGCTCGTGTGGTCTTGGACGACGCGTCGCCCCCTCGAGGTTCCCGCCGATCGTCAGATCCTGGTCGGCCTGATCAGGAACTTCTGACCCGTCGCCTGGCGGGCGTAGACCGCCATCGCGGCAGGGTCGAGAGCACCGACCAGCGACACCTCGTCGGTGTAGTGGCTGGCGAAGGTGGTGGTGAGCTCGTCGACCACCCGTCGGCGGAGGCGGGCCACGCTCTCCGGGCCGATCCTCTGGAGGAACGGGGTGAGCAGCCAACCCCCGACGCCCCAGGCCATCCCGAAGTTGCGGTCCACTTCGGTCGGACGGCGATCGAGTGCGCCGTAGATGTAGACCTGCTTGTGGACGGTCGATCCGTAGCGGCTGAACCCGGCGGCGGTGGCGTTGGCCGCCACCTCCATCGTCGCTCCCATCGCCCGCAGCAGTTCGGCCTGCTCGGGCCGAGGTCGGAGGGGTTGATCGGGGCGGCCTCGATCCGCACGACCACCTCGTGCGGCCGGGGCGAGGGCACGTCGACCGTGACGATCGACAACCGCAGGATGCCGTCGGCGGTGACCAGCGACCGGAGTTGGCGCATCGTGAACGGGCTGGCATCGGGCATCATTCGATCTCCCGGGGGGTGGCGGGTCGGGGTCACCCTACCGAGTGCCGGACGCCGCCTTGATCCGCCCACCGGACTGCCAGGCACTACGCCTCATTCTGACGCACATCGTGAAACGAAAACGCACAGTGTGGTCTAGAGTCGTTCCGATGAACGGCCCGACCAAACGATAGGGATGGCGACAGTGGGATCACGGACAGGACGAGCACTCCTCGCGGGGACGTTGGCGGCAGGCGCCGTGCTGGGCGGCATCGGGCCACTCCCGCGTGCCAAGGCCATCGCGACGTTGCCGTCCGGCTTCCGTGACGAGGTCGCCGTGACCGGGTTGGACTACCCCTCGAACATCGCCTTCGCTCCCGACGGGAAGGTGTTCGTGACCGAGCGGACTGGGACGATCCAACTGCTCGACAACGAGAACGACACCACTCCCACGCTGGTCGCCGACCTGTCCTCCAAGGTGTACAACGGCGGCGACCGGGGCCTGCTCGGCGTCGCCGTGCACCCCAACTTCCCGGCGACGCCGTACGTGTATGTCGCCTACTCCTACGACGGCGTCATCGGCGGGCCGTTCCCGAAGTGGGGGGTGGCCGGCAAGCTGTGGGAGACCTGCCCGGCGGCCCAGGAGGCGACCGGCTGCGTGATCGCCGGCCGGGTCTCGCGCCTCACCTTCGCCAACGGCGTGCTCGGCAACGAGCTGGTGCTGGTCGAGGACTGGTGCAACCAGTTCCTCTCCCACACCGTCGGCGATCTGGCGTTCGGGGCCGACGGCTACCTGTACGCCACGGGCGGGGACGGAGCCAACTACCTCACCAGCGACTACGGGCAGTTCGGCAACCTGTGCGGCGATCCGCCGTTGCCGGCCGGCACCAACCTGGTCCTGCCCGGCGCCCAAGGCGGGTCGTTGCGCGCCCAGTCCCCCCGCCGGGCGGCGAACGTCCCGGCTGTCCTCGGCGGCTCGATCGTCAGGATCGATCCGGCCACCGGCCTGGCGGCTCCCGGCAACCCGATGGCCGGTGCGGCGGACCAGAACCGGCGACGCATCGTCGGTCACGGCTTCCGCAACCCGTTCCGCATCGCCATTCGGCCGGGTACCAACGACATCTACATCGCCGACGTGGGCGCCGGGCAGTACGAGGAGGTCGATCGCCTCGTCGCTCCCGCCGACACAACGGTCGACAACTTCGGCTGGCCGTGCTACGAGGGAGCACCCCGACGGCCGTCGTGGGACAACCTCGACGTGACCTCGTGCGAGTCGCTGTACACCGCCGGGGCGGCGGCCGTCGTGGCGCCGTTGTTCGGTTACGCCCACTCGGCGCATGTCGCGCCGGGCGACGCCTGCCCGATCGGCAGCTCGTCGGTCACCGGCCTGGCGTTCTACAACGGCACCGCCTTCCCGACCCGCTACCGGGGCGGCCTGTTCGTCGCCGACTACGCCCGGCGGTGCATCTACTTCCTGCCCCAGGGTGTGGGCGGCGTGCCCGACGGGGCACTCGCCGAGGTCTTCGAGGTCGAGGCCGAGGGCCCCGTCGACCTGGCCGTGTCGTCAACCGGGCAGCTCTACTATCCCGACATCGTCGGTGGGACGCTCCACCGGATCCGCTACTCGGCCGGGGGGAACGGGATCCCGACGGCGGTGGCGACGGCCAGCCCGACGAGTGGACCCGCCCCGTTGACGGTCAGTTTCGACGGCAGGGCATCGGCCGATCCCGACGGCGACACCCTCACCTACGCCTGGGACCTCGACGGCGACGGCGCGTTCGACGACTCGGTGTCGGCCACCCCGAGCCGGACGTACAACACGGCCGGCGCGATCACCGCGGGCCTGCAGGTGAACGACGGCCGCGGAGGAGTCGACACCGACCAGATCGCCATCTCCGTCGGCAACGCCGCGCCCGTACCGACGATCGTCTCGCCGGCCGTGGCGCTGCGCTGGTCGGTCGGCGACACCGTCACCTTCACCGGTTCGGCCACCGATCAAGAGGACGGCACGGTCGCCGCAGCGGGTCTGTCGTGGGTGCTGTCGATCCAGCACTGTCCCGACACCTGCCACGAGCATCCGGTCGACAGTTGGACCGGTGAGTCGTCCGGCAGCTTCACCGCGCCCGACCACTCCTATCCGAGCCACCTCCAGCTGACGCTGACCGCGACGGACTCCGCCGGGCTGTCGGCCTCGACGACGGTGCAACTCGATCCCAAGACGGTGACGATCGATCTGGCGAGCACGCCCACCGGGGCGGTGCTCGACCTCGACGAGACGGCCGCCCCCGCTCCCCGTTCGCAGACGGTGATCGCCAAGTCGACCCACACCGTCACACTGGCCTCGCCCCAGACGATCGGCGGCACCTCGTACAGCTTCTCGACGTGGAGCGACGGCGGGGCCCGCACCCACACGGTGGTCGCCCCGGCGTCGGGCAGCGTCACCTACACCGCCGCACTCACTCCCCTCGTCGCCTGCGCGGCGGGCACGTTCAAGGCGTCGTACTACCCCAACACCACCTCGAGCGGCAGCCCGGTCCTCGTTCGTTGCGAGGACAGGATCGCCGCCGACTGGGGCGACGGTGCCCCACCCGGCGTCCCGGTGGCGGCCGACGGCTTCTCCGTGCGCTGGACGGGAACGGTGACGACCGCGGCGGCGCAGTACACGATGTGGGCCTCTGCCGCCGATCAGTTGCGGGTGAAGATCGACGGGGTGGTGGTCATCGACAAGCTGTCCGCTCGTCCCGCCGAGTCGTTCCGGCTGGACCAGGTGTTGACGGCCGGCACCCACTCCATCGACGTCAAGTACGGCGAGGTCAGCGGCCGGGCCGTCGCCCGATTCCAGATGATGAAGTCGCTCTCCACCGCCTGTGCCGGCTGGGCGACGGAGTTCTTCGCCAACGTCACGTTGTCGGGCTTCGCCACGGTGCGGCGTTGCTCGGCCGACCCGGCGACGTCGTGGGGCGGTGACAGCCCGACCGGCGTCGGCCCCGACAACTGGTCGGGGCGGTTCACCAAGGCCCAGACGTTCACCGCCGGGACGTACACGTTCGCCACCAACTGCAACGACGGGTGCCGGCTGTGGCTCGACGGGGTCGTGCTGATCGACCAGTGGGCCGACCGGGCCGCAGCCCAGCCGTTCACCGCCACCGCGGCGGTCACCGCCGGTACGCACACGATCTATCTGGAGATGTACGACCGGACCGGACCGGCGGCGATCTCGTACTCGGCCACCCCGGTGTGATCGGCCCGGTTCGCCGGGGCGGGGCTGGATGACCATTCGGCCCGGGGTCGTCGGACTCTCGACCCCGGTCACGCCGCGGCGCATGCTGATCACCGGACCCAGCCGCGACCGCCCGACGGGAGGGCAGCCGGGAGGCGCACCGATGCGGATCGAGATCGGGCAGTCCGGGAAACGACGGCATCCGTCGATCGATGGCGGCGATGTCGCTTGGTGATCGTCGGCCTCCTAGGGGCACCGACGGGGACGGCACTCGCCGACTCGGCCGATCTGGCGATCACCTCGCTCGCCGTCACCGTCTCCGACATCAGCCCGTCCGTCGTGCAGACGGTATGGGATCTGACCAACAACGGGCCGTCGGCGGCCACGGATCTGGTGCTCGTCGTCACCCTGCCGCCCGGCACCAGTCTGATCTCCGGCCACATCGCCGCCCGGCCGACATGCTCCTTCGATCCGCCGAGCCGGCAGGTGTCCTGCCCGCTGGGTGGGTCGTTCGACGCGGGTTCCAGCACGGGGGCCGCGGTGATGCTCCTCAACGTCGGCAACCCGGCTGGGTCCGCCGTCGAGGTTCGCGGCACCATCATCGCGTCCACCGCCGATCCGGACCCGTCCAACAACACTCGGTCGGCGACGATCGTCGTCCCGGGCGGGCCGGTGCCCGTGCTGCCCGACGGGCCGTCCGCGGAGCTGGTGCTCAAGGCCGCCTCGGCCTTACCTGCCTCCTTGCTTCCCGCCGATGTCGGGCTCGTCTCGTGGGACTTGGTCAACCTCGGGCCGGCGCTTGCCGAGCGGTTGACGATCGTCCTGGAGTTCCCCGAGGGCGTCACGCCGATCAACGGGAACGTCTCGACCGTACCGTGCGGCAACTACGACCCGGGCAGGCGCACGCTGACGTGCGCGTTCGACGCGGCCCAACCGGGGGCGCGGCTGGTGGCGTCGGCGTCCTTCCCGACGGCCGGCTGGGCGCGCGGAACCCGGATCCCGGTCGTCGCCCGGGTGACCAGCGCTACACCCGACCCCGATCCGGCGAACAACGTGAGCACCTCCACGTTCGTCGTCGGTGGCCCCGTCCCGGACGACGGCGCGATCATCCCGGAGACGGGCGCGGCGACCGGCGCGGTCGTCGGTGTGGCGATCGCCTTCCTCGCCATCGGCATCGTGCTGACGCTGATCGGAAGTCCACGGAGGCGCACGGTCGGGGAGCGCCGCTCGTCGTGACCACCCGGGCCGCGGGCCCCCGGGGAGGAATGCTCCCGCGGTAGTGCCGTCAGCCGGTCGCCGGTCGCCCGGTGGGCTGCGGCACAGGCTCGTCGGACGACGGACCGGCGGGGCGGCCGATCTTGTCGGCGGTGAACCGGAACGCCTCCATCCCGACCGGCCACGTTCCCGGGGCGAGGCCCGCCTTGAGGTAGAGGTGGTCGAGGAAGTCGACGGGGTCGGCGAGCGAGTCCCACACGGCGGGCAGGAACACCGCCCGGCGCCGACCGGCGGCGATCACCAGGCCGTCGACCCCGGCGCGCAGCCGGGCGAGCAGGTCCCGGCGTGAGCGCACGGCGAGCCGGGTGAGCGGCGAGAGGATCGAGACCTCGATGACGAGGTGGGCATAGTCGGCCGGGCGCAGGGCGGGGAGCCGAGGGTCGGCGAAGGCGGCGGCCCAGGCGTGGTGGGCGACGGACACCCCGAGCGGCTCGCCGCCCTCGATCGACCCGATGCACCCGTTCAGCGCACCTTCGACGGTCAGGGTGACGAACGCTCCGCTCCTGGTGTTAAGCGCCGGGGGCAGACCGTCGGGATCGGGGACGAACGGCGGCCGGCCGAGCAGGCCGACGACGATCGCCTGGTCGGCGATGTCGAGCAACAGTCCGGCCTCGGTCGCCCCGAGGGCACGGTCAGTGGACGGCGAAGGCGCCATAGCCGACCACCCTGTTCCGGTCGCCGGCGGTGTCGCCGGAGTTGCGCAGGTCGAGTTGGTCGACGTCGAGGTGGTGTCGCCGGGCGACGGCCAGCAGTCCGCGAAGGGCCCGGGCGCCACATGCCGCGGCGTCACTCGATCCCCTCCGGGCGCAGCTCGACGATCGCCGCCGCCGTGCGACCGTCGAGGTCGACGGCATCGCCGTAGGGGTGGTAGTGCGACAGGTCGGTGCTCACCACCACCAGCGTCTCGGGCCCGCCCCAGCAGGCTTCGAGCACGGCGGCGACCTCGTCGGTCGTGGCGTCGCCGACCGACAGCGGTAGCAGGGTGAAGTCGTCGAGGACCGTCTGCAGGAACGGCAGCTGGACCTCGAGGCTGTGCTCGGCGGCGTGCGCCGAGTCGTCGACGGCGACCTGGGGGAGTTGGAGCACCTTGTCGCGCAGCTCGGTGTCGATGCGTACCAGACCGAGCGGTGTCTCGAAGGCGTCGGCGCTCGACACCCCGAGGCCGCCCAGCCAGACACGATGGCTCGGCCCGGCGAGCACCACACGGCGGATGGTCCGGCGGGCCGCTGTGAGCGTCGAGTAGGCGCTGGCGGCGATCGGTCCCGAGTACTGGTAGCCGGCGTGGGGCACGACGAGCGCCTTGGGGACCCGCTCGGTGCCCGGGGCGCCGGAGGGGGCGGCGGCGGATGCTGCGAACGACCGCTGGAGCGCCAGGAGCAACGGCCCCGAAGCGGCCGGGTAGAAGGCGCCGGCGACCGCGGCTGGGCGGACTCGCAGCGCAGCGGCGCTCATCGCGTCGGCTCGCGATCGGAGCGCAGCTTGATCGAGACCGGTTGGCGGCGGCGGCCCCAGTCACCGGCGGGTCCGTGGAACACCCCGGGGAGGGGCGTCGCGCACGCCAGGCAGTGGCCGGACTCGTCGAGCCGGTATTCGCCGATGTCGTACCAGTCACGCTGGATCACCCTCGCCCGGCAGTGGTGGCAGAAGGTGCTGCCACCCTCGACGTCGCGGACGTTGCCGGTATACGCGTAGCGGACGCCGTTGGTCTGGGCGATATGCCGGGCGCGGCTCAGCGTCGCCGGCGGTGTCGGGGGGCGGTCGAGCATCCGGTAGTCGGGATGGAAGGCCGTGAAGTGCATCGGTACGTCGGGTCCGAGGTGCTCGACGACCCAACCGGTCATCGCCTGCAGCTCCTCGTCGCTGTCGTTCAGACCGGGGATCAGCAGCGTGGTCAGCTCCAGCCACACGTCGGTCTCCCGCAGGTACTCGAGGGTTTCGAGCACGGCACCGAGCTCGGCGCCGCAGGTGTGGCGGTAGAAGTCCTCGGTGAAGCCCTTGAGATCGACGTTGGCCGCATCGATGTGGGCGAAGAAGTCGGCCCGCGGTTCGGGACAGATGTACCCCGCCGTCACGGCGACGGTGGCGAGGCCGACCTCGTGGCAGGCATCGGCGACGTCGTTGGCGTACTCGAGGAAGACCGTCGGGTCGTTGTAGGTGAACGCCACGCTGCGGCACCCCAGTTCTGCCGCGGTGCGGGCGATGGTCGCCGGCGATGCCTCGTCGGCCAGGGTGTCGATCTCCTTCGATTTGGAGATGTCCCAGTTCTGACAGAACCGGCACGCCAGGTTGCAGCCGGCTGTGCCGAAGGAGAGGACCGCCGAACCGGGGAGGAAGTGGTTGAGGGGCTTCTTCTCGATCGGGTCGACACAGAACCCGCTCGACCGGCCGTAGGTGGTGAGCACGACCCCGTCGCCCTCGCGGGCGCGCACGAAGCACACGCCGCGCTGGCCGTCACGGAGCTTGCAGGCCCGCGGGCAGACGTCGCACTGCACCCGCCCGTCGTCGAGCAGGTGCCAGTAGGCGGTCGGTACGGTGAAGCGGTCCACGACCGATCAGCCTTCGTCGCCTGCGTCCGGGTCGGCCTCGTGCCCGGGCTGCGCAGCGTCGGCCAGGAAGTCCGACGGCTCGAGCTCGTCGAGGAAGTCGCGGAAGCGCCCGACCTCGGACTCGAGCTCCTCGTCGAGCTCCTCGTCGATCTCGGCGGGCGGCATGGTACCGGCCTCGTTCAACACCTGCTCGCTCACGTACACGGGGGCGTTGAGGCGCACGGCGAGGGCGATGGCGTCGGATGGTCGGGTGTCGAGGCGCAGCTCGCCCCCCGGCCCGCTCAAGGCGAGGTGGGCGAGGAAGGAGCCGTCGCGCAGCTCGCTGACCTCGGCGGCGTCGACCCGGCCGTCGAGCCCTTCGACGATCGTCGCCATCACGTCGTGGGTCAGCGGTCGCGACGGGGTCTGACCGCTCACCGCCAGGGCGATGGCGGCGGCCTCGGCCCCGCCGATGAAGATCGGCAGGAGTCGGTGCGGTGCCTCGTGCTCCCGCAGCAGCAGCACCGGGGCGCCGGTGGTGGATTCGAGATGGATGCCGACGAGATCGACGAGTCGCATGACGAAATGCTATCGGAGGCGTGCAGAAAACCTGAGTCGACTCCCATCAATTTCAGCGGCACTCCTGCGCCTTCACGTGCAAACGGGAGCTGCCCGAGTCCTGGGGTTCAGTCGCCGAAGCAGATGCCGAGGTCGCGGCCGGCCAGGATGGTGTCGCAGTCGAGCGGCACGGTGCGCATCTTGCTCACCGCCGACACGAGCGGGACGTAGTGGACGATCGGCGGCTGCAGCGCGACCATCACGCCGCGATGGCCCTCCTCGAGACCTCTCACCGCCGCGGTACCGAAGCGCACGCCGAGGAGGCGGTCGAGCGAGGTCGGTGTGCCACCGCGCAGCAGGTGGCCGAGCACCATCGTGCGTGCCTCCTTGCCGGTGAGCCGCTCGAGCTCGGCGGCCACCAGAGCCCCGATCCCGCCGAGGCGCTCGGCCTGGCCGACCGACTTGCCGATCACCGATCGCTCGCCCGAGCGGGGCCTGGCACCTTCGGCGACGACGACGATGGCGAACCTGGCGCCGCGGGCCTCCCGCTTGGCGATCATCTCGGCCACCGGTTCGAGTTCGAACGGGATCTCGGGGAGCAGGATGGCGTGGGCGCCGGCGGCGATCCCCGAGTTGAGCGCGATCCACCCGGCGTAGCGGCCCATCACCTCGACCACGAAGACCCGGCTGTGCGAGGTGGCGGTGGTGAACAGCCGGTCGATGCTCTCGGTCGCCACGTCGACCGCGGTGTCGAACCCGAAGGTCGCATCGGTCATCGCCAGGTCGTTGTCGATCGTCTTGGGAACCCCGATCACCCGCATCCCGGCGTCGGAGAGCCTCCGGCCGATGGTCAGCGACCCGTCGCCGCCGATCGTGATCAGGGCATCGATGCCCGCGGTCGCGGAACAGCCCGACCAGCTCGTCGGTGCGATCGACGTGGACCCACGATCCGTCGGGCTGCTGGACCGGGAAGTTCGTCGGGTCACCCCGGTTGGTGCTGCCGAGCACCGTGCCGCCGAGGTGACCGATGCCCCGCACGTACTCGCGGGTGAGCTTCATCGTGCCACCGCTCTCCGGGTAGAGGTCGGGGAACATCAGGCCGTTGAACCCGTCGCGGATGCCGATCACCTCCCAACCACGACGGATCGCCGCCAGGGTGCTGGCTCGGATGACGGAGTTGATCCCTGGGGCGTCACCCCCACCCGTCGAGATGGCGATTCTCACCCGGTCTTCTTAGCAGCCCCCGGAGCCGCCCCGTCGCGCCATCTGCGGGTGTACGCGCACGGTGACCGCCAGTGCGCAACACTGCTCGGGTGATCGTCGACTGTGCGGCATACGTGGACGGGCGACGCGTGGAGCTCGACGGCGATCCGTCGTCGCTCGCCGCGTGGAGCGAGAAGCCCGAAGGCTTCGTCTGGCTCGGCCTGCGCATGCCCGACGAGACGGAGCTGGGACGAGCGTGTGCCGCGCTCGCCCTCGACGATGTGTCGGCGGCCGAGCTGCTCGTGCCGCATTCCCGCCCCGTGTTCGGCCTCGACGGCCCGACCGTGCAGTTCGTCCTGCGCACTGCCCGCTACGACGACGCCAGCGAGTCGATCGTGCTCGGTGAGATGACGGTCGTCGTCGGGCCCCATGCCGTGATCTCCATCCGGCATGGGCACGCCAGTCCACTGGCCAAGCTCCGTTCCGGTCTCGAGCGGGACCCGGCGCGCCTGATGGACGGCCCGATGGGTGTGCTGGCCTCGATCGTCGGACTGGTGATCGCCGACTACAACCCGGCGATCGACGGCTTCGAGAAGGACGCCGTCGAGGTGGAGCGCGACGTCTTCTCGGAAACACGCTCGCAGCCGGTTCGGCGGCTGTACGCCCTGAAGCGTCAGGTGCGCGACCTGCTGGTGGCCATCGACTCGTTGCAGGATCCGCTGAACCGTCTGATCCGTCAGCTCGGCCCACGGCTCAGCGAGAGCGTGCTCGCCGATCTCCATGAGGCGGCCGACCAGCTCGACCGCACCGTGACCCGTTCCCAGTCGCTGTCGAACCTTCTCGACGCTGCCCTCACGGCGAGCCTGGCCCAGGTCTCGGTGCAGCAGAACGCGGACATGCGCAAGATCAGCGCCTGGGTCGCCATCGCCGCCGTCCCGACGATGGTCGCCGGTATCTACGGCATGAACTTCGAGAGCTTCCCCGAGCTGCACTGGAGGTTCGGCTATCCGACGGTGCTCGGCGCGATGGCGCTGATCGTCGCCCTGATGTACCGCGGATTCAGGAGGAGCGGCTGGTTCTGACCCGGCCGACGGCCACGGCGGCTACTCGGCGTCGTTCGGTCGGGCCGCGGCGAGGTACCGGGCGTAGTTCTCGAGGGTTGCCTGCTCCGACCCCCAGTAGGTGTGGAACTGGGCGAGCCAGTGCTGCAGGCCCCGCAGCGAATGGCGGTCGAGGGTGAGGAAGTTGCTGCGCCCCAACTTCCGGCGGACCACCATGCCAGCGTTCTCGAGGATCCGGATGTGCTTGTGGATCGCCGGCAACGACAGGCCCCTCATCTCGGCCAATTGGCTGATCGAGCACGGATGCAGGCCGAGGATGCGGACGATCTCGCGTCGATGCCGGTTGGCGAGGGCCACCAGGATCTTGTCCAGATCGTCCGGTTCGGGATTCGTTGTCGCGAGCATTAACCGACAAGCAAACTACAGCCGGAGCGATCGGCGTGGGCAGGCTGGCGCCGGTACGGGGGGGAGGCGACGTAGAGCGTGGAGATCGCGCGGCGGGTGACGGGCATCCTTGCCAAGCCCACCGACGACGGTTAACCTTCGGATGAACTGTAGAAGGAGGAACGGGATGAGTGATTTTGCGGCGATGGCCAGGGCCGAACGTTCGGCGCTGTTCTCCGAGCTCGAGGGGTTGACCGACGACCAGTGGTCGACGATGACGGTGTGCAAGCCCTGGACCGTGCGCCACCTGGTGGCGCACATGACGGCGCTCGGCAACCAGACGGCTCCGAACTTCTTCAAGGGCCTGATCGCCAGCGGGTTCAGCTTCGACAAGTTCGTCACGAAGGACCTGGCGAAGTACAACCAGGGCTCCAACGCCGACGTCCTCGCCGGTTTCGCCAAGACGCTGACCAGCCAGAAGTCCCCGCCCGCGCCGAAGTACGTCGCCCTCGGCGAGTACATGTGCCACGGCGAGGACATCCGCCGCGCCCTGGGCCGCCGCGGTGAGCACCCCGAGGCGCACATCGTGGCCCTCGCCGGGGCCTACGCCAAGACCGGCAAACCGCTCGGCGGCAAGAAGCGGACCGCCGGTCTGCGACTGCGAGCGACCGACGCCGAGTGGACCTTCGGCGAAGGTCCCGAAGTCTCCGGTCCGGGGATGGATCTGATCCTGGCCATCTCGGGTCGCGGCGACGCCCTCGCGACATGCACCGGCGACGGTGTCGCCACGTTGCGTTCGCGCTGCTGAGTCAGCCTCGGCCGACGGCTACGCCGCGCCTTGGATGACCGGGTAGCCCTCCTCGGGTTCGCAGCCGCAGATGAGGACACATTCGGCATCCGTGGGGGACGTCCCGGTCACCTGGCACGGACGACCGGCAGGGGCCCGAGGATCGGCCTGATGGTCGATGCCGCCGGCTTGGCGGATCTTGTGCGCGTTGGCGCCCACCCATGGTGGTGTAGTCGCACCAGATGATGGCCCCGTCCGGCAGCCGGCAGTTCCAGCCGTACTCGTTGCCGGTGTACGTTCCGTCGCCGGCTTCGCAGGCCTTCTGGATGAGTGCGCTGGAGAAGAGCGGAACGTTGTTGTCGGCGGCGTGAGCAGGAGCGCCGCCGATGACGGTGGTGCTCCCGCTCAACAGATCGACGACGGTCATCTTGCTGAGAGCATTCATGATGTTTCTCCTTGGTTCGCAGAGGCCCATTGCCTGTTTCATCCCGTAGTACGTGCCGCTCGCCGGATCGGTTCACGGGTGCTACTCGGACGGCGACATCTGAACCGTCCACGAGGTTGAGCTGCCGAGCTCGTTTCGGGGCTGTCGAGACAGGTCATGGTTTGTGTCCGACAGGAAGGGGATCATCGACCCGCGGAGCCTCCCGGCGGGGACGATGGTGTCGAGCCCCCATGGTACTGGAACGCGTGGAGGCGGCCAGGAGCCGCCAGACCACCACAGCGCCGCTGCCCCACCGGGATCGCCCCGCACGACTCTGCCAGGAATCTCACATAGCGAGCGACGCAATTCCCTGCAGAACGAGGCCGACAAGCGCGGCGAAGACGCCCCACCACGCACGGCGCAAGCCACTGCCATCCTCGCCTGCCACCAACTTCGTGATCTGTCGGTCGAGAAGGCTGATCGCCTCCGCTCGTGCCTGTTCCTCGGCGTTCAATCGATGGTCGAGGCTGATGTTCATCGCCCGTGAAATCTCCTCCGCTTCGGTCTGCCGACGTCCCAGCTCAAGCAAGCTGAAGTCAAGGTAGTCAATCCATTCAGCCTCAGATGCCGCAATGGTCGGACGCTCGCGACTCACGTGAACCCGTGCAGCAGATACGATTGCACCTAGATCGATGGTCGACCGTCCGATGATCTGTGGTGGACGCTTCCGGAGGTGGAGCTTGAACAGGAGTTGTTCGCTCCACCCCGCCACCTTTGTGGGCGGAAGGATTGATGCGTTCGGGAATAGCGATCGGCTCAGATCGCTTAGCCCCGACAGAGTCAGGATCAGACCAGCTACGGCGATCAGTCCACCGGCGAGCGTCAGCGTGTCCTGCCATCCGTCGATGAAAAGCAGCTTGTGGTCCTGCAACAATGTGGTGGACAGTGCCGAGACGCCTAACTCGCAGGTCATCTCGACCTCCTTTCGGCGAACAATTGAAACCTCCCGGAATCATCGGATGAGATGGTTGCTCGACGCGGCGACCGACTCTGCGACGATACCCGGGGGATCGCCTTGGCTGTCGGGGTGCCCGGGAACTGCGGCTCGCGTCATCGTGCGGCCGAAGTGGCGGGGTGCGATCGGCGCGGCCTCGTTGTAGGGACGCATCGGAGCGGAACGTCAATCGCAGCCTGGGCAACTCAGTGGCCTCCTCAGTCGAGCTGTGGTTCTCATGTGATGACCGACTGCTGCGAGGTTGCGTACGAGCGGTCGGCGCGGGGACTGCGCCACGAGGGGAACTCGCGCCACGCCCATCGGGGTGATCGGGTTTACGCTGCGCGCCATGGCGGTTCGCCCGGGGAACTCAAGAGCGTGAGCGACGCGTACCTGACGGCCGAAGCGCGCGCCCGCGTCGAGATCGACCGCCAGTTGGAGGCGTGTGGTTGGGTGGTGCAGGATCGTTCGGCGCTCAACCTGTACGCCTCCCTGGGCGTGGCCGTGCGTGAGTTCGTCATGGCGACCGGCCACGGGCGAGCCGACTACCTGTTGTTCGTCGACCAGAAGGCTGCCGGGGCGATCGAGGCGAAGCCGTCGGGCACGCTGCTGACTGGCGTCGAGCCGCAGTCGGCGAAGTACTCGACCGGGCTGCCGCACGATCTCCAAACGCTGGTTACCCCGTTGCCGTTCGTGTACGAGGCGACGGGTGACGAGACGATGTTCACCGACGGCTTCGACCCTGACCCGCGCAGCCGGCCGGTGTTCGCGTTCCATCGCCCCGAGACGATGGCCCGATGGCTGCGGCAGTGGCGTGACGATGCCGACGGCGGGTCGCTGCGTGCCCGTGTCCACCGGCTCGACGCGGTGCCGAAGGATGGGTTGCGTCGCATCCAGGTGGAAGCCATCGGCAAGGTCGAAGCATCAATGAAGAAGAACCGGCCCAGGGCCTTGGCACAGATGGCGACCGGGTCAGGTAAGACGTTCATGGCAGCGAACCTCGCCTACCGCCTCGTCCGGCAAGCCGACGCTGAGCGGGTGCTGTTCCTCGTCGACCGGGCCAACCTTGGCCGCCAGACGCTGCGTGAGTTCCAGCAGTTCGCCATACCGGGCGATGGCCGCAAGTTCACCGATCTCTACAACGTGCAGTGGCTCACCTCGAACCGCATCGACCCCGCGGCACGCGTGGTGATCACCACGGTGCAACGGCTGTACTCGATGCTGCGCGGCGAGGAAGAACTCGCTCCCGGTGTCGATGAGCTGTCCGGGTCGGAGATCGAGCTGGAGCGGCCGGTCGAGATCGCCTACAACGCGAAGATCCCGATCGAGACGTTCGACGTGGCGATCGTCGACGAGTGTCACCGGTCGATCTACGGGGTGTGGCGTCAGGTGATCGAGTATTTCGACGCCTACTTGGTCGGGCTGACGGCGACACCGGCGAAGCAGACGTTCGGCTTCTTCAATCAGAACCTCGTCGTCGAGTACGGCCACGCCGAAGCGGTCGCCGATGGCGTGAACGTCGACTTCGACGTGTACCGCATCCGCACCAAGATCACCGAGAAAGGCTCGACCGTCGAGGCCGGGCTCGTCACGAAGTTCCGTGACCGTGAGACCCGCAAGACCCGCCTGGAGAAGCTCGACGAGGACGTCGTCTACGACGCCCGCCAACTCGACCGTGACGTCGTCGCCCTCGACCAGATCCGCACCGTCATCCGCACATTCCGCGACAACCTCTACAAACCCCTCGACGAAGGTGGCATCTTCCCCGGTCGAAGCGAGGTACCCAAGACGTTGATCTTCGCCAAGGACGACTCGCACGCGGAGGACATCGTGCGGATCTGCCGGGAGGAGTTCGGTCGCGGCAACGACTTCGCCGTGAAGATCACCTACCGCACCACCGGCGTCAAGCCCGAAGACTTGTTGAACCTGTTCCGCAACAGCTTCAACCCGCGCATCGCTGTCACGGTCGACATGATCGCCACCGGCACCGACGTGCGCCCGCTGGAATGCGTGATGTTCATGCGCATGGTGCGGTCGAGGAACTTCTTCGAACAGATGAAGGGTCGCGGGGTACGGATCATCGACTCCAACGACCTCCAAGCCGTCTCCGCCGACGCCACGGCGAAGACACATTTCGTGATCGTCGATGCCGTGGGCGTCACCGAGGCCGAGTTCAACGACACCCAACCGCTCGAACGCAAGAAGGGTGAGTCGCTGAAGAAGCTCCTCGACCAGGTCGCCGCCGGGGTCCGTGACGTCGACGTCGTGTCGTCGATCGCTGGCCGTCTCGCCCGCCTCAACCGAGTCATCTCCCTTGACGACCGCAAGCAGCTCGCCGACGTTGCTGACGGCCTCGATCTCACCGACATCGTCCGCGTGCTCACCAACGCCGTCGACATCGACGTCGCCTGGGAACGAGCTGCCGTGGCGAACGGTGGCGGCGATCCGACCGACGAGCAAGTCGCCGACGCGAAGTCCGAGATGATCGAGAAGGCCAGCCGCGTGCTGGCCGAACGGCCCGCACTTCGGGAGAAGCTGATCGAGGTTCGCCGCAGCTACACCCAGGTCCTCGACGAGACCTCCAAGGACGAGATCATCGACGCCGGCTTCTCCCGAGACGCCACCGACCGCGCCCGCCTGACCGTCGAGTCATGGCGGGCGTTCGTGGCTGAGCACAAGGGCGACATCGACGCGTTGCAGATCCTCTACTCCCGCCCGTACGGCAAACGACTGACATTGAAGGCGATCAAGGAACTGGCGGCAACCATCGGCCGGCCGCCCTACAACTGGACACCCGAACGGCTCTGGGCCGCCTACGAAGCGCTCGAAGCGCAACGGGTCAAGGGCTCGGCCGGAACGGTGCTGACCAACCTCGTGTCACTCGTGAAGCACGCACTCGAGCCCGACGGCGAACTCGTCGCCTACCCGCTCACCGTCGAGCAACGCTTCCAGAACTGGCTCGCCCAACAGGCCCAGGCCGGCACCACCTTCACCGACGACCAACTCACGTGGCTCAACCGCATCAAGGACCACCTCGCCACGTCGCTGGCGATCGCCCCCGACGACTTCGAGCTCGAACCCTTCGTCAGCCACGGCAGCTTCGGACGCGCCAACGGCACCTTCAACGGCCGCCTCGCCCCACTGCTCGAAGAACTCACCCAGGAACTCGTCGCATGAACGAGTTACCGCAAGGTTGGGCCTCCGTCCTAGCTGGTGATCTTTGCGAAGTTGTGGGCGGTGCCACCCCGCGGACGGACACGCCCGAGTACTGGGGAGGTGGGATCCCATGGCTGACACCGGACGATCTATCGCGCGACCGAAGTCAGTACATCGCCGCTGGGCGGAGATCGCTCACGCCCGCTGGCCTTGCATCATGTGCCGCAACAATGGTGCCGAAGGGTGCGGTGCTCTTCACCTCGCGTGCCCCCATCGGATACGCAGCAATTGCGACTCGCGAGGTCGCCACGAATCAGGGATTCAAGAGCCTCGTGCCGTCGGCATCGTTGACGAGTGAGTTCCTCTACTGGCAGCTGCGCCACCTAACTGAGCAGATTCGGTCGATGGGCAGCGGGACAACCTTCGCTGAAGTGTCGAAGAAGGTCATGGCAGCAGTCCCTCTTGTCGTTGCTCCGATACGCGAGCAGCTGCGCATCGTCACGGCGATCGAGGAGGCGTTCTCCAAGCTCGACGCCGGCGAGGCCGGACTCCGAACCGTCCGCCAACTCCTCAAACGCATGCGAGAAGCCGTCCTCGCCGCCGCCGTCACCGGCCGCCTCGTCCCCCAAGACCCCACCGACATCCCCGCCACCAACATCCTCGCCGACCTTGGCATCGTTAGCGCCATGGGGGATGGGCTCCCCAATGCCTGGGCACAGGCGCGCCTCGGAGACGTCGCGCAGTTGGGATCCGGCACGACCCCGCAGCGTGCGAACACTGCGTACTGGCAGGACGGAACGGTCCCGTGGGTCACCAGCGGGCTGATCACCAACGGGATAATCCGAGAGGCCCGCGAGTTCGTCACGCATCGCGCCGTCAGCGAGACGTCGCTTCGACTCTGGCCTCCTGGGACGCTGCTGGTCGCGATGTACGGCGAAGGGCAGACTCGAGGTCGATGCGCCAAGCTGGCTATTGAGGCGACCTGTAACCAAGCGTGTGCGGCCATCGTTTGTCACGATGGACTCGAGGGCTGCACGGACTTCATCCGCATCTTCTTCGATGCCAACTACTCCGCCAATCGAACACTCGCATCTGGTGGTGTACAGCCGAACCTCAACGCTGGTCTGATCAAGGACATGGTTCTGGCACTTCCACCAGTCGAGGAGCAGCAGCGCATCGTTGTCGAGGTCGAGCGGCAGTTCTCGTTCATCGAGGGTTGTGAACGGGCTGTTGATGCGGGGCTCGCCCGATCCGCCGCGCTCCGCAGGTCAATCCTGAAGGTGGCGTTCGAGGGGCGGCTTGTGCCACAGGACGCCTCCGATGAACCGGCGTCGGTGCTGTTTGACCGGATTCGTGCCGAGCGATCCGCTGTGCCGCCCACCAAGCGTAGGGCAAGACAAACGGCATGAAACGCTGTCGCACCCCTGCGGTACCGTCACTCGGAGGTCGTGTTGTACCGAGCCGGGGAGGAGGGCAGTCGTGAGCGTGCGTGTTGAGGTACGGCCGAGCCTGCTCGCCTGGGCTCGCGCTCGGTCTGGGATCGATGACGGGCTGTGGGACCAGCGATTCCCCAGCTTCGCAAGTTGGATGGCTGGCGACGCTCCGACGTTGAAGCAGCTCGAACAGTTCGCCAACAAGACTCACACGCCGGTTGGGTTCCTGTTCTTGGATGAGCCCCCGGTGGAAACGATCCCGATCCCTGACTTCCGCACGATCAGATCTCGCCCGGTCGCGACTGGCGAAGTCGTCTCCGCCGACCTGCTCGATGTGATCTATGCCTGCGAGCGTCGTCAGGAGTGGTACCGCGACAATCAGCTCCTCGAAGGCGAGCCGCCCCTCCCATTCGTCGGGGTGGCGAACACCACCCATGGCGTCGATCAGATTGCCGGCCAGATGCGGGCGGTGCTCAGCTGGACCACAGAGAGCCGTGCCACGTGCCGTACGCCGGATGCGGCGTTGACCTGGTTGCGTGAGCACGCCGAAAAAGCAGGGGTCTTGGTGATGATCAGTGGCATCGTCGGGTCCAACACGCATCGCACGCTCGACCCGCAAGAGTTCCGGGTCTCGCGCTGGTCGATCGATACGCGACGGTCGTGTTTGTGAACGGCGCCGACAGCAAGGCCGCCCAGGTCTTCACGCTGGTGCATGAGTTGGCTCACGTCTGGCTGGGGGAGACGGCGCTGTCCGACCTCGATCCGCGGTCCATTCGGACCAACGACGTGGAGCGGTGGTGCAACCAGGTCGCCGCCGAATTCCTGGTGCCGATGGCCGAGTTCCGTGCCCGATTCGACCAGGGCGCGGATCTGCGGTCCCAGCTGAGGCCACTGGCCGAGCACTTCCGGGTGAGCAACCAGGTGATCCTCGGCCGCATCCGCGAAGCCGGCGCATTGACGTGGGACGAGTACCTCATCGAACTCGACGTGGAACGTCGAGCGCGTGGCGGCGTTCCTCGGGGATCGTCGAGGCGGCGGGAGCTACTACAACACCAAGCCGGTGCAGGTGAGCAGACGGTTCGCGAGCGCTCTGATCGCGAGTGCGAAGGAGGGCCGCACCCCGTACACGAGAGCGTTCCGGCTGCTCGACGTGAAGAAGGAGTCCACCTTCGACGGACTCGCCGAGCATCTCGGAGTGGTGTGATGGCGTGGCTGTTGGATACGAACGTGCTGGTGAACGCGAAGCGCGACTACTACGGGTTCGAGTTCTGTCCCGGATTCTGGGAATGGCTCGACATCGCATGGGCGACCGGCCGCGTCGAGAGTGTCCAAGCCGTGTACGACGAACTCGTTGACTACGGCGACCAGCTCAGCGACTGGGCACGCGATCACCGTTCGTTCTTCCGATCGCCAGGCGCAGCCGAGGTCAGCGCAATGGCAACGGTGAACGGCTGGGCAGCGGCGTCGAGCGATTACACGCTGGCGGCGAAGTACGAGTTCGCCGCCGCGGCCGACTCGGCTCTGCTTGCCTATGCGGTCGCCGGAAGGCACACGGTCGTCACACACGAACTCCCCGCGAACGCGCGCAAGCGCATCCCGATTCCGAACGCTGCGTCGGCGCTTGGTGTTTCCTACGCGTCACCATGGCGGATGCTTCGGGCGGAGCGTCCCTTGTTCGTATTGGGGCGGGTGTCGTAGCAGTGGCGCCGACGACGAACTCGAATCAGTTGGTGCAGAAGCTGTGGAATTTCTGCAACGTGCTGCGTGACGATGGGGTGTCGACGATCGAGTACGTCGAGCAGCTCACGTATCTGCTGTTCTTGAAGATGGCCGACGAGCGCCAGATGGCTGGGCTCGGTGAGGTCGTCCCGTATGGGCTCGACTGGCAGTCGCTACTCGACCGTGATGGCGACGAGTTGGAGACGCACTACCGACACATCCTCGAATCGCTCGGTAAGCAGACCGGCACGTTGGGCACGATCTACCGCAAGGCCCAGAACCGCATCCAGGACCCTGCCAAGCTGCGCCGGCTGGTGGTGAACCTGATCAACGAGGAGACCTGGACGGCGGTTGACGCCGACCTGAAGGGCGATGCGTACGAGGGTCTACTGCAGAAGGGCGCAGAGGACACCAAGTCTGGGGCCGGCCAGTACTTCACACCTCGGCCGTTGGTGCGGGCGATGATCGCCTGCCTACGGCCGAAGCCGGGCGAGACGGTCGCTGATCCGGCGTGCGGGACCGGCGGGTTCCTGTTGGCGGCGCACGAGTGGATCGTCGATCACCACATCGCCGAGATGGATGCCGACGACAAGCGGTTCCTACGCGACGAGGCCGTGCACGGCTGGGAGATTGTCGATGGCACCGCCCGGCTGTGTGCGATGAATCTGTTGTTGCACGGCATCGGCACGCCGAGCGGCAAGAGCTTGGTGACGGTGGCCGATGCACTGCGCGGTGATCCGGGGTTGCGGGTGGACGTGATCGCGGCGAATCCGCCGTTCGGTCGGAAGTCGTCGATGACGATGGTCAACGAGGCGGGCGAGGCCGAGCGCGAGGACCTGGTGGTGGTGCGCGACGACTTCTGGGCGTCGACGTCGAACAAGCAGCTGAACTTCCTGCAGCACATGAAGACGATGCTGAAGATCGGCGGCCGTGCCGCGGTGGTGCTGCCGGACAACGTGTTGTTCGAGGCCGGTGCCGGTGAGACGATCCGCCACCGGTTGTTGGCGGAGTGCGATCTCCACACGATCCTGCGCCTGCCGACCGGGATCTTCTACGCCCAGGGTGTGAAGGCGAACGTGCTGTTCTTCGATCGCAAGCCCGCGGCCGCGGACCCGTGGACGAAGGCGACGTGGGTGTACGACCTGCGAACCAACATGCACTTCACCCTGAAGACCAAGACGCTGCAGTACGCAGACCTCGCCGCCTTCGTCGAGTCGTACAGCCCAGAGGACCGCGCCAAGCGGGTCGAGTCGGAGCGCTTCCGCCGGTTCACCTACGACGCGTTGACGGCGCGCGACAAGGCGAACCTCGACATCACCTGGCTGCGCGACGAATCCCTCCGGGACTCCAGCAACCTGCCCGCACCGGGGGTCCTCGCCGCCGAGATCGTCGAAGAACTTGAAGCGGCCCTCGCCCAGTTCGCCGAGCTCGCCGCGAGCCTGCCGGTCGACGACGGCGGCTCTTGAGTTCCGTCGAGCGTCGTGATCGCGTGAATGCCGAAGCGAGTGGACAAGGTCCGATCGTGGAGCACGATCAGCACGTCGATCTCGTGCTCGACGTTCAGTCGTTGTGCTCGACGAACACCGAGCCTCCGAACCGAATCCGACCGGGTAGTCGCGATGTACCAACGCGTTGGCGAAGGCTTTGCGCACGGCTGGCTCCGGGAAGTCGGCCACGGTGATCTGCTGGCCACTCGGCAGGAGGAGGTTGCTTGGCGCATGATCATCGCCGGCGCGCCGTCGACGGACGTGCCCTCGTCGGTGAACTCGGTACGCGGTCGCCGGCGTCGATCCCTTCCTTGTCGACCAATACGGAGATGTTGGCGGAGCTCAGCTGCCCGACGACCTTCTCGACGAGCATATTGTTCGTCGATGCGCACCGACATCTGTGATCGACTCGGCATCGAGTTCCCGATCTTCGCCTTTTCACATTGCCGGGACGTGATCGCCGCCGTCTCCAAGGCGGGTGGTTACGGAGTCCTCGGCGTTCTCGCCTTCGATCCCGACGAACTCGAGATCGAGCTGTCATGGATCGACGAGCACTGCGGCGGCAAGCCCTACGGGGTCGATCTGGTGATCCCGGCCAAGTACCTGGGCAAGGGCGGTGGGGCCGAGGCCGTGCCCGACAACCTGGCCGCGCTGATCCCGCAGGAACACCGGGACTTCGTCGAGCAGCTCCTCGCCGAACATGGCGTGCCACCCTTGCCCGAGGATCTCGACACCACACCCCGAACGGCCGGGCTCAACGTCGACGCCTACTCGGGCGACCTGCTCGAGATCTCCCTGGCCCACGGGGCCTCGATGGTCGTCAACGCACTCGGCCCGCCCCCGCCGTCGGTGATCGACAAAGCCCACGAGCACGGCGCGCTCGTCGGGGCACTGGTGGGGAGCCGGCAACACGCCGAGCGGCAGGTCGCGCAAGGTGTCGACGTGATCATCGCCCAGGGCACCGAAGCCGGCGGCCACTGCGGCGAGATCTCCACGATGGTCCTCGTTCCGGAGGTGGTCGACGCCGTCGGCGACCGGGCAGCCGTCCTCGCAGCGGGCGGGATCGCCACCGGACGACAGATGACCGCCGCACTGGCGCTCGGCGCCCAGGGCGTGTGGACCGGTTCGATGTGGCTCACCGTCACCGAGGCCAACACTCCGCCGGTCGTCTTGGAGAACCTGCTGGGAGCGTCGTCGGCGGATACCGTGCGCGCCCGGTACATCACCGGCAAGCCGGCGCGTCAGCTCAAGTCGGCGTGGACCGAGGCCTGGTCGAGGCCCGACGCGCCGACGCCACTGCCCATGCCACTGCAGGGCATCTTGTGGGGCGAGGCGTCACGTCGGTTCTTCCGCTCCGGCAACCGTGCTCTGGCGAACTTCCCGGTCGGCCAGATCGTCGGCAGGCTCAACACGGTGCGCTCGAGTGGTGAGGTCATCCTCGACATGGTGAACGAGTGCGTCGAGACACAGGACCGCCTCGCCCGTCTGTTCGGCGCATGAACTCGTGCCGGTGTGCGGGTTGGTCGGTTCAATCGAAGCAGCGCGTGACGAACGCTTCGTAAGCCTGTTCGTCGACCTTCACCACCAAGGCTCCATCGACTCGGCGAATGTCGAGCACGGGACAGAACACTGATTCGCCATCGACGAAGAAGTGGGGCGAGCCGATCACCCGCGCGAGCGGCCATCGGTCCACTCGTCCCGGACGGCTGCGGCGTCGCCGGTGGTCGAGACGCCATTGTGCTGCGCCACTTCTGCCATCACCGCTGGATCGGACACGTCGCGGCCCTGCTCGAACACGAGCCGGCGGAGCTGCATCGCCACGGCCTCGCCGGTGGCATCGCCGAACTCGTACGAGGCTGCGGTGAGGGCGAGCGCCGGCAGCGTGCTGGCCGGGAACTGCCCAGGGTCGAAGCCGGCGAAGAGGTCGGGCGCAACCTGCGGTCTGATCTCGTCGATCTCTTCGCCGATGGAGTGCGCGTCGACCGCCTCGCCGTTCACCAGCTCGAGCGGCCAAGCGCGGATACGGAAGCGGACATCGTCCCGCCCGAGTTGGTGCCGTCGCTCGATCAGACGTGTGAGCCCCACGTAGGCGAACGGACAGACGATGTCGGCGTACACCTCGACATTGGCCATACGGGTGAGGGTAGCGAGCCAATCGCCGAGGACCGAGCGCCGGAATGCCCTCCACCGGACCGAAGTCGCCAGTTGAGGGCTCCCTCATCGGAGGGAGTTCGTGACCTCCGGCCCTACAGACCCATTCGCAAGAGGCAATAATCTTATGTCGCGGATGGCCAACTCGACGGTGGCGTGAGCGCGATAGAACACTTGTCGACATCGACCACGGGGCCGGTGAGGTCGGTGAGGAACGTGTGGTGTCGCCAGTCGGGCCACAGTCGTTGCTGACGTTCGTCGGTGAGCCTCGTGCGGCGCACGACCAGTCGTCGTGTCACCTGGTTGCGGCCTTTGCCGGTGGTGTAAGCGCACGACGCGACCTGTGCTCGACCGGTAGCGGTGTAGCCGATCTCGACCCACGCCGTGTCAGGAATCGCCTGGATAGCAGCAGTGATGCCGGGAGTGTTGGTGCGCACCGCCATCGTGTAACGCACATCAAGCCGGTTCAACACGGTGATCGTGTCGTTGGCCCAGAACCCGGAATCGAACCGGACCGTCAACACTCCCGACGCTCCAGCACGCCGGACACGGGCGACGAGTTCCTCAATGAACCGGCGTGCACCGCGTTGGGTGTTCGCTGATCCTTTCCGCATCCGGGCATGAATAACACTGCGCACATGGGTGACGACTTCAGCAACACCGACATCGAGCTGTGCGGCTCGCCGTGTTGCTGGCTCCAGGAAGGGCTGGAGCACATCCAGGACGGCATCACCGACTTCCTCAGCGACGCCTCCCCGCCCACCTCCCTTCGATCGGCGGTGGAAGCCGCATCGGACACGCGGTTCCTCCTGATCACGGCCGGCAGGGTGAGCGACGAGGGTCGCGCCGCTGCGTTCGTCCAGTCCGGCGCGAGCGAACGAGTCACGGTGTGGAACGTCGACGAAGCCGATCACACCGGCGGCTACGAGACGCGGCCCCAGGAGTGGCAGCAGCGTGTCATCGCGTTCCTCGACGCGAGCCTGAAGTGACAAGGAAACGGAGGTCGTGATGTCGACGAACTGGCGCTGGACCGCTGGTGCACTTGGTGCCGTCGCGCTCGGGGAGGCCGTGCTGTTCCATCTCGGTCGGACCTACGGGTCCACCAAGGAGGAGCGAGCCACGACGCTGCCGGGGGATCACATCGTCGGCGATCCCAACGTGGTGACCGATCACGCGGTCACGATCGAAGCACCTCCGGCTGCCGTCTGGCCGTGGCTGGTGCAGATGGGCTGGGGCCGGGGAGGCTGGTACACGGCAAGGTGGGTCGACCGGCTGTTGTTCCCGGCCAACGAACCCAGCGCCGATCGAATCGTGCCCGACCTCCAGGACATCGGCATCGGCACGTTCATCCCGGACGGCCCGCCGCATACCGAGTGCGGTCTCATCGTCGAGGAGATCGAGCGCGAACGGGCGCTGGTGCTGCACTCGAACAGCCATCTGCCGATGAGCTGGCGGGCGCACGCAACACTCGACTGGTCGTGGGCCTTCGTCCTCACCCCGCTCGACGAAGGACGTCGCACCCGCTTCCACTTCCGCTCGAGATGGACGACAGGCCCGTGGTGGTTGACCCTCGGGGGTCGCCTGGGGATCGTTCCCGCCGACTTCGTCATGTCGCGGGACATGCTTCGAGGGGTCAAGCAGCGCGCCCAGCGGGCCTCGCTCGGACCGTCGGCCGCGGCGGCCGAGGGCGCTGCATCGAAGTCGACGGCCAACGGGTGAATCGAGGCTGCTGGCAAGCGAACGACGAGCGCCGACGACACCGTGCGCGCTGGCAGTCGGCTTTATCGGCGTTGCCGTCCGGCTCATGGCCGCCCTCGCTGCGGCGCTTTCGCCGAGTTTTACTACGGCCTCCAGCTGGAGGGTATAGTAAAAGTCTATGAAAGTCCCGGCCATCGTCGCGTCCGCCGTCGAAGCGGTGATCAACGGCTCGACCGCTCACAGCCTGGAGAGCCAGAACCTCGACTTCAAGCAGGCCGACCGGGATCTACGTAAGACGCTCTCCGACCTCGCGGAGGCGGCTATGTGCTTCGCCAACGCGTCAGGCGGGCATCTCGTCGTCGGCATTGCATACCGGCCGGGCGGCCTGACCGCCCTGAAGGGCTGTAACGCGCCGGTGCAGGACATCGGCAAGGGCATCTTCGAGAGGACCAGCCCCGGCTTGATCGTCGAGGTCGACGAGTACCGCCACCCGAACGCGCCTGACGTGCGCCTGATCATCATCGGGGTCTCGCAGGGCACACAGGTGTACTCGGTTGCGGGCCGAGTGACTCTCCGCATGGGGACCGACTGCCAGGCCCTCAGCCCCGCCGAGGTCCACCGTCTGTACTCGTCGCGACTGAGCCTCGACCTGTCGGCGGAGCCAACCGATCTCGGCATCGAAGCCATCTCCGCATCGGCCATGGAGATCGCTCGGCGTCGTCTGCGCTCCATGCCCGAAGGAGGGCGCGAAGTCGCGGATCTCCCTCTCGGCGAGCTCCTTCGGAACCTCAAGCTCGTCGATGACTCGGGTTGGCTGCGGCGCGCCGGAGCCCTGTTGTTGACGACTCCGGCGGAGGACGTGGAAGCGAGCCTCGTCTACGTGCATCGGCCGCGAGCGTCCGCTGAGCCGGACTACTCGACGCGTCTCGATGCGACGCTCCTTGAGGTGGCCGAGCGGGCCATCGAGCTGGTGCGCGCCCGGCGCCACGAGCGTAACCTCCTCTTGCCGAGCGGCCAGCAGATCACCGTTGCGGACTTCCCGGAGCCGGCCGTACGAGAAGCCATTGCCAACGCGTTGGTGCACCGCGACTACCGGCTCGGAGGCTCGGTGTTCGTCGAGCACAACGACGAGCAGCTCACCGTGACCTCGCCGGGCGGGTTCCTCACGGGTGTCTCGCCCGAGAACGTACTCACCGGTGAGCCACGTGCTCGCAACCCGCTACTCGCCGAAGCGGCCCGAAACCTGCGACTCGGTGAGCGTCTTGGCATCGGTGTCGATCGGATGTACCGATCGATGATCGCTGCCGGCGGCCATCCGCCGACGTTCGAAGATCGCAACGACTGCGTCCGAGTTCGATTCGCGGCGGCGCGCGACGCCGACGTGGCGAAGTTCGTCGCGCAGCTCCCCACCTCGCTGAACGACGAGCACGAGACCGACGTGCTGATCGTGCTCCATGAGCTGTGTCGCCAGCGCACGATCAGCGCCGAGACGCTCATGCCGGTCTCCCAACGCCCACTCGACGAGGCGCAGACGGTGCTCGAGCGAATGGCGGCTGCTCCACTGGACTTGCTCGAGCCGACCCGCCGCACTGCGAGCCGAGCACTTCCGACATATCGGTTGCGAGACCTCGTCCTCGCCCAACTCGGCGCTGCGGTTCACTACCACCGACGGTCAGGTGACGACATCGACCGAAAGGTCATCGCGCACGTCGCCGAGTATGAGCGGATCACGAACGCAACGGTGCGGAACCTCCTCGATGTGAGCGTGACGCGAGCGTCGGGCATCCTTCGCGACCTCGTCGATCGCGGCGTGCTGGTGAAGACGTCGACGCAGCGGCGCGGGAGCGCCGTGGAGTACGGCCCCGGACCGGACTTTCCCGAAGTCACGGTATCCAAGCCACCAAAGAAGCGACGCCAGGCCAGCGTCACCAAGCAGCAGGGTGGACTCCTCGATCAGTAGGGATTCGAAGAGACGGTGGCCTGATCAGCCGACAGGCACACGGGCGCCGTGGAAGATGTCGGCGGGCAGCTCATGCTCGAGGTGCCAGAGGATCCGCCTGGCCGGTCGGTGAGGCTTCGGTCGTCGGGCTCTGCGACTCCCACTGGAACGGCGACGGCGAGATCGTACGGTCCCGTCGGCCGCGCTACGGCTCGATGAGACAGAACTCGTTGCCATCGACGTCGGCGAGCACGATCGCACCGGGGCAGGCGTGGCCGGCTACGCGCGTGGCGCCGAGCGCGAGGAGGTGCTCGAGCGCGGCCTGCGCGCTGCTCCCCGACGTCGGGGCGATGTGGAAGTGGAGCCGCTCCTTGCCCAACTTCGGCATCAGCGGAGGCCCGCTCCAGGTGATCTTCGGACCGGTGCCGTCGGGTGCCTGGATCGCCGTTTCCTCGTCCTGATCCCAGACCAGCGGCCATCCGAGCGCTGCGCTCCAGAAGCATCCGAGGGCGTGCGTGCCGTCGCAGTTGACCGCCCCGAGGCGGGGACAGCCGGCGAGGAAGCGGTTGTCCGGATCGATGATGCACAACTCGTTGCCCTCGGGATCGGCGAGCACGACATGGGTGTCGCTGGGATCCTGACCGATGTCGATCTGCCTCGCACCGATCGCCAGGAGCTCGGCCACCGTGTCGTTCTGGTCGTCGAGCGACGTGGTCGTGAGATCGAAGTGGATCCGGTTCTGGCCGACCTTCTCGTCTCCGACCGGCCGGAACACCACGTGGAAGCCGGTGGCGTCGGTGGGCACGAGTTCGACGCCGACTCCATCGGCGTCGCGGACGTTCCAGCGCAGCGCGCGCCCCCAGAACCGCGCGAGATCGTTCGGTGCCGCGGCGTCGAACGCGAGCGCGATGAGTTGTACCGTCATCGCGCACTCCGCGAGGGCATCGTCGTCGTCATCGAGACCATCGTGCCACCACGCTCTGCCAGCCGACGACGACATTTGGGAGGACGATCCCCGGAGCTCGGCCGACCCGCGTGGCCGCGGCTGCTCCGGAGCATGTGCGGGTGCACTGAACCGACACCGGTCGCGCTCTGAAGCCGTTGACAACAGTTGATAACAGCGCGCAGAATTGTGGCACTTATGAGCAGGAACACGATGAGCTTCGCCCTTCCCGAGTCCTTGCGCGAGTACATCGATGCGCGGGTTCGCGACGGCAGCTACGGCAACACCAGCGAGTACCTGCGCGACCTCATCCGACGCGATCAGCATGAGCAGTCCGCCCAGCGCCTTCGCGACCTGATCGCGGATGGGCTTGCATCGGGCGACGGACGCGTCGTCACCGAGGATGTGATCGCAGCACTCCGCATGCGGGCCCTCGGCACCGACGTGTGACGACCGCACTGCTCCGACCGTTGGCAGAAGTCGACCTCGTCGCACGAATCCGCTACTACCGGCGAGAGGGCGGCGACGGTCTCGGCGAACGGTTCTTCGACTCCGCCGTGGCAGCGCTCGGCGCGATCACGCGGATGCCGGGCGCAGGATCACCCCGCGTCGGCGAGCTGTGCGGCATCCCGGGACTGCGGGTCCGCCGCGTCGTCGGTTTCCCGTGCAGCTGGTTCTACTTCGTCACCCATGACCACGTCGACGTCGTCCGGCTACTCGCCGATGCCCAAGACCTACCCACGATCCTCGCCGACGTTCCGGACGCGTGACGACAACAGCGGCGGCGCTCGGGGCCCGGTCAGGCGCCGTACGCACCGCTCCGAAGCACCGGCACCTGGGGGTCGCGCACGCCGAAGGGCGGTGTCTGTGGAAGGGTTGTCTCTGAGGGCGGTCGGTGTTTGGAACGGGGACACAGCGAGATGGATCAGCAGACATGGCAGCGGGCACGGCTCATCCCTACCAGCGGCATCAATGGGCTGGACGAGCAGGAGGCGCGAGCGACGTCGTCGTTGCTTGCGGTGTTGCCGGCGGTCAAGGAGTTCGGTTCCGATCTGATCAAGTCGCTCGGCGGGCCGAGCGGCAGCATTGAGACGTTCATCGAGGTTCCGTTCAAACTCGCTGATGGTCGCTCGTGTCGCCCGGACGGGCTCATTCGTTCCACGCGGGGTGGGCGGGCCTGGTCGTGTCTCGTGGAAGTCAAGACCGGGACGAACACCTTGGCGCGAGACCAGGTCGAGAACTACCTCGACATCGCCAGGGAGAACAAGCTCGACGCGGTGTTGACGATCTCGAATGAGATCGCATCCGCGACCGGCGTCCACCCCGTCGACGTTGACAAGCGTCGGTTGAGGGCGGTGCAGCTTCATCACCGGTCCTGGGCCGAGATCGTGTCGCTTGCCGTCCGGCACCGGGTCCATTCGGGTGTGTCGGATCCTGATCAGGCATGGGTGTTGGGTGAGTTGATCCGCTACCTGGAACACCCCAAGTCCGGCGCGCTCGATTTCCAGGACATGGGTGGCGAGTGGGTCGGCATCCGAGAAGCGATCGTCGCCGGGACACTGCGCCCGACCGACAAGGGCATCGGCGACGTTCTCAACCGTTGGGAACAGCTGCTCCGGTTCGCCGCGCTCCGCCTCGAGCGTGAACTCGGCACCGGCGTTCAACAAACGATCTCCCGCAAGGAGGTCGCCGACCCGGGCGCGCGGTTGCAGACCCTGCGCGCCGATCTCACGCAACGAGGTGTACTCACCGGAGCCATTCGGATCCCGTCCACGGTCGGTGATCTCGTCGTCGAGGCAGACCTGCGCACGAACCGGGTCACGCTGTCGGTCGATGTGCCGGCGCCAGGTGAAGGTCGCCCGCTCACTCGGGTCAATTGGCTCGTCCGACAATTGCAGGAGGCTCCCGATTCACTGCGGGTCGACTGCTACACGCACATGGCGCGCACGTCGATGAGCGAACTGCTCAAGACGGTACGCGCAGATGCCGGGGTGCTCTTCGGTGATCCGAAAGCCGACATTCGACGCTTCCGGGTATCTGCGGTCTCGCAGCTCGGCACCAAACGTGGTGTTGGACGTGGGGCGTTCATCGACAGTGTGCTGGCCGCTATCGACGGTTTCTACGGGGCGGTCCTGCAGGCCGTTCGGCCATGGACACCCAAACCCCCACAGTTCCCCAAGGCGGGCACCGCAGCCGAGGACGCAGGTCTGGACATCAAACTCTCCACGTCCGAAGTCGCCGAGCTCACAGCCGCTAACGAGTTCGCGAGCACGGCGCCGCTCGACGTCGCCGAGTCACAGGGAGCCGAGGTGCTTCCCCTGCCAGCGGTCGACACCCGTGTCGAACTCCACGCACCGCTCGTGTCGTGGGATCAGCAGCTCGACGATCTCGCCGATGAACGCCAACTCGTGGCCCAACCCCCGACACCGATGCCGTAACCGTCGCTGCGGAGTTGAGGCGCACCGACGCTCAAGCCAGGTTGCAGGTGACGATGGGTCACCTCAATGATTGACACCGCGAGGAGCGCGAGGAGAGCGAGGAGTGCGAGGCCGGCGGCCAGCGCCGACGCGTCGTGCATGCTCGGGCAATCGCCAACGAGTCGGTAGCCGACGGTGATGACTACGACTTGGACGATGCTGGCGAACAGCGAACCCTGGAGCGTCCAGAACATCTTCTGGTCTGGTTTGGCCACGCACCGATCGTCGATCCGAGCAATGGCCAAGGCCCGAGGAGAAAGTCATCACGCACCATCGTCGACGCAACAAGCCGCCACCCTCAACGCCTCGAAACCTGACGGCGGGGAGGACCAGGAGCCGTCCTGCGCGCCGAGCGACTCCCTGTGGCGGGACCGAGCGACTGTTCGACCCTCCGAGTTGCTACCGACCCTGCCGATGCGTTCTCGCCGATCCATTCGGCCGGAGTCCTGGACCCGGGATCGCAGGGAGCCGGGGTCAGCCGGTCGGCGGCGTCCTCCCCGCTCTCGTGACGCAGACCTGGATGCGTTCGCGCGTTGCGTGGACGATGGGCGTCCGTGCTGAGATGCTGTCGGCCAGGTCGTACAGCTTCGCCGGATCGATCAGCTGCGCGCGGATCAAGGCGGCGACGAAGCCGAAGTCCTTCGAGTCGCTGAAGGCGCCGAGGATCGATTGGCTACCGAGCACCACGATGTCGCCGTCACCGGCGATGCTCGCTGCGGCGCGCAGGACGTGGGCGAGTTGCTCTCGGTTCACCGGCCGCTCGAACTCGTGCGCCAGTTGGCGATGATGGCGGCACGCTCGTCGTCGGTGAGCAAGCCCGCGAACGGAGAGTTCTGGCGCATCTCCCGGCCGCGCAGTGATGGATCGGTGAGCGTGGCGAGCAGCGCGTCGACGGGACCGTCGAGCATCCGTGACCATTCGTCGATCCAGAGCCGGCTTGGCCTCGCGCCGTCGGGTGCATGAGGGCGACCTGGTGTCGGGCGAGCTCGAGCGCTGCGGCCGGTTCACTGACGATCCTGCCGGCGGTCGCGTAGGCGAGCCACAGGCTTCGCCGATCCTCGCGGTGTTGTGATTAGAAAGAGCACACTTTCACCGTCGGGACGTCGAGCAGGTTGGCGGCGCGCTTGGCAGTTACCCGGTGGCGTTCCTTGTGGGAGCGGACGTCGCCCGCGGTGGTCGTCGCGGTGCGGTGGCCGGCGTGGCGGGCGATATCACCGCGGGAGCAACCCGAGAGCGACGCTCCACGAACAGTCCCGAACGCCGGCGGACCACATCGGACGTTGCCCCTGGTGACAGCGTTTGCGGCGGACCTCGCCGGTCCGGAGCAAACGGCTGAGCGGAACGAGAGGGATTTGAACCCCCGGTGAGTTTCCCCACTTCCGCTTTCAAGGCGGACGCATTTGGCCGCTCTGCCATCGTTCCGCCACCCAGGCTAGCGTCGCGACCGGATCGTCGCCGACGCGGTCGTGCCCTGGCGCCGGGGCAGGTGGTGGTTCAACGGCCCCAGTGGCCGACGGGGAAGGCGTGCTCCTCGACGCTGGTCAGCAGCGCCCGGGCCGACGGGCTGAGATCGCCGGGCAGTCCGTCGAGCGGGGCGAGGGTGACCTCGGCGATCTCGTGACAGGCGGTCAGGGCCGGCTCCGAGAGGAGATCGATGCGGGTCACGATGACGATGTCGTGCTTGTTCTCCGCCGTGGACTCGAACACGCCGGCGATCATCGCCTCGTCGGCCAGGACGCCGATGTCGAGCCCGGTCTCCTCACGCAACTCGCGGCGCATGCATTCGTGGATCGACTCGTTGCGCTTGATCCCACCGCCCGGCAGCATCCAACGGCGGTCGCCGTAGTGGTGGCGGACGAGGATCACCTGGCGGTCGTACGTGGCGATGACCTTCACCCCGAGCGAGCGCGGTCGGCGCACCTTCCACGAGGCGCGCAACAAGGTGTGGGCGAGCTGGTAGGCGGGGGGCGGGAGGCTAGGCATAACGGACTACCCGCACGCTATTGCGCTTTTCCGGCGATGGGAAGAGGTTTCCCACGCAACGCGACGATTTTCGTCGGCTCCACTACTCCTGGACGAGTTCGATCAGGGTTCCGAAGCTCCCCTTCGGGTGGATGAACGCGACGGTGGTACCCCGCGACCCGGGGCGTGGCGCGTGATCGATCGGCGTCGCCCCCGCGGCGACCATCGCGGCGAGTGCCTCGGCACAGTCGGCCACCCGGTAACCGACGTGGTGGAGGCCCTCGCCACGCTTGTCGATCGCCTTGGCCACCGGCGAGTCGTCACGCGTCGGGGTGAGCAGCTGCACGTAGCTCTCCGCCACCTTGAGCAACGCCTCCTCGACGCCGTCGCGCTCGACCACCTCGCGGTGGTCGACCGTCGCCCCAAAAGCCCGCCGGTAGTAGTCGATCGCCGCCTCGAGGTCGCGGACGGCGATGGCAACGTGGTCGATCTCGGTCAGCAGCATCCCGTCATCGTGCCCGCTCGCCGTCGCCGCCGGGAAACCGCAGTGTCGCGTCGAGGCGCGCGCTCAGCTCGTCGGTCGGACCAACGCGGCGCGCTCCGCGGCACATGCCCGACCCGCCGCGCAGCCGGGGATGTGGTCGTTGACCAGGCCCATCGCCTGCATGAAGGCGTAGACCGTGGTCGGCCCGACGAACCGCCAGCCGCGCCGCTTGAGGTCCTTGGAGACCGCCGTCGAGGTGGCGGTGATCGACGGGATCGCCCCGGCGTAGTCGGGCCGCGGGTCGCGCTCCGCGGACCTCGGCTCGAAACGCCAGATGTAGGCGGCGAGCGACCCCTCCCGCTCGCTCAGCTCGCAGCATGCCCGGGCGTTGTCGATCGCCGAGGTGATCTTGCCCCGGTGGCGCACGATCCCGGCATCGCCGAGCAGGCGGGTGATGTCGTCGTCGCCGAACCCGGCCACCACAGCGGGGTCGAAGCCGGCGAACGCGGCGCGGAAGTTCTCCCGCTTGCGCAGGATCGTCAACCACGACAGGCCGGACTGGAATCCCTCGAGCACCAGTTTCTCGAACAGGCGTCGGTCGTCGACGACCGGACGGCCCCACTCGTGGTCGTGGTAGGCGACGTAGTCGGGCAGTTCACCCGGCCACCAGCAGCGCGGTACGCCATCGGTCCCGATGCGCAGTCCGTCGTCGCTCATCGCGCTCAGCTCCCGTGGCGTCGGAAGACGGTGATCCGGTCCTCGCCGATCCGCTCCCGTTTCTCCGGATCGTCGATCCCCAGTCCCTCGCCGGGGGCCAGGCAGAGGATCCCGAGCTTGCCCTCGTGCTCGTTGCGGTGGATCGTGCCCGCCGCCTCGCCGACGGAGGCGAGCGGGTGCACCGCCGACAGCAGTGGCTGGATGCGGCCCATGTCGATCAGCCGGTTGGCCTGCCAGGCCTCGGCGTAGTTGGCGAAGTGCGAGGCCTTCAGGGTCTTCAGCTTCATCCAGAAATGACGGTTGTCGAACTCGACCATGTAGCCGGAGGTCGCCGCACAGGTGACCACGGTGCCGCCCCGTTTGCAGACGAACACCGAGGCGCCCATCGTCTGGCGCCCCGGGTGCTCGAACACGATGTCGACGTCGTCGCCGATCAGCGAGCGGATCTTCTTGCCGAGCCGCCGCCACTCGCCCTCGTCCTGGGTGTGCTCGTCGGACCAGAACCGGTAGTCCTCGGCCCGGCGATCGATCACCGCCTCGACCCCGAGGTCTTCGAGCAGCGCCGCCTTCTCGGGCGACGACACCACCCCGACCGGCGTCCCGCCCCCGTTGAGCACGTACTGCACCGCGTACCCGCCGATGCCTCCGGTCGCGCCCCACACGAGCACCGAGTCGCCCTGCTTCATCCGCGCCCCGTTGGTGCCGACGAGCATGCGGTAGCTGGTCGAGTTGCACAGCGCGTTGACGGAGGACTCCTCCCACGTGAGGTGGGTGGGCTTGGGCATCAGCTGGTTCGCCTTGACCACCGTGAGATCGGCCAGCCCGCCGAAGTTGGTCTCGAACCCCCAGATGCGCTGGTTGGCGGCGAGCATCGAGTCGTCGTGCGCACTCTGGTCCTGATCGTCGACGTGGTTGCAGTGGATCGTCACCCGGTCGCCGGGTCGCCAGTTGCGCACGGCCGAGCCGACCCGCAGCACGACCCCGGCGGCATCGGAGCCGACCACGTGGTAGGGCAGAGCGTGACGCTTGCCCCACACGCTCTCGCGGCCGAGGCGGTCGAGGAAGCCGAAGGTGGGGAGGGGCTCGAAGATCGACGTCCACACCGTGTTGAAGTTGATCGACGACGCCATCACGGCGACGTACGCCTCGTCGGGGGCCAGTTCCGGGGTGGCCACCTCACCGATGCGCAGCGACCGTCGGGGATCCTTGTCCCTGGTGGCCATCCCCTCGAACATGGCGACGTCGTCGCGATGGACGAAGGCCGCCCGGTAGCTCTCGGGAATCGGGATCGCCGCCAGCTCGTCGCCGGTCGCACCGGCCAGGATCGCCTCGAGGATCAGCTCCATCGGGCGATGTTACTGACCGGTAATCGAGACGGACAACCAGGTCGGCGAGTGCGTCCCGGTCGGCCGTCGCGTGGCTGCCCTCGGTACGCTGGGCCCACACCCGCAGTCTGGAGGTCACCACGATGCCCGGTTCGTACATCGTCGCCGGAGCCCGCACCCCGATCGGCAAGATGAGTGGCGCCCTGGCGTCGCTCAGCGCCGCTGAACTGGGCGGATTCGCCATCCGGGGGGCCCTCGAACGGGCGGGGGTCTCGCCCGACGAGGTCGAGCACGTGCTCATGGGCCAGGTGCTGATGGCCGGCCAGGGTCAGGTGCCGTCGCGCCAGGCGGCGTTCAAGGCCGGCATCCCGATGAGCGTCCCGGCGGTCAACATCAACAAGGTGTGCCTGTCCGGGCTCAACACCATCTACCTCGCCGACCAGATGATCGCCGCCGGCGAGGCCGACATCGTCGTCGCCGGTGGGATGGAGTCGATGACCAACGCCCCCTATCTCGCCCCGGGCGCCCGCGGCGGCTTCCGCTACGGCAACACCGAACTGGCCGACGCGATCATCAAGGACGGGCTGTGGTGCTCCTTCGACGCCTGCCTGATGGGGCTGGGCACGGAGCGCTACTCGGCGGGCGGGATCACCCGCGCCCAGCAGGACGACCTGGCGATGAAGTCGCACGAGCGTGCCGCCGCGGCGATCAAGGACGGCCGGCTTGCCGAGGAGATCGTCGCCGTCCCGATCGCCCAGCGCAAGGGCGACCCGCTGCTGGTGGAGACCGACGAGGGTGTGCGCCCGGGTACGACGATGGAGAGCCTGGCCACCCTCAAGCCTGCCTTCGTCGGCGACGGCACGATCACCGCGGCGAACGCCTCGCAGATCAGCGATGGTGGTTCGGCAGTGGTGATGATGTCGCAGCGGGCAGTGGCGGCGCGGGGGCTGCAACCGCTCGGCCAGGTCGTCGGCTATGGCATGGTCGCCGGTCCCGACAACGCCTCGTTGCTGCAGCAACCGAGCAGGGCGATCAACCGGGCGCTCGAGCGGGCCGGGATGTCGCTCGGCGACGTCAGCCTGTTCGAGATCAACGAGGCCTTCGCCGCGGTCGGCATCGCCTCGATGGCCGACCTCGGTATCGGCGACGACGTGGTCAACGTCAACGGGGGGGCGATCGCCCTCGGTCACCCGATCGGGATGAGCGGCAACCGCCTCGCCCTGACCCTGCTGCACGAGTTGCGCCGCCGCGGTGGCGGTGTCGGAGCCGCTGCCCTGTGCGGCGGTGGCGGCCAGGGCGACGCGCTGATCGTGCGCAGCCTCTGACCGGCGCCTCGGTGGGCCCCCGGGCGATCCTTCACAACACCGTCCCACTCTCCTAGGCTGATATTTTGGGCTGGACAGGATGGTGAGGCGATGTCCCAGGTGCGTGAGTCGGAGCTGTCGCTGCTCGGCACGCAACTCGTTGCGCTGCAGTCGTTGCTCGAACGTCGCCTCACCGAGGAACGCGAGACCCGCCAGCAGACGATGGTCGGCCTCGAGCGGTGGATCTCGGAGCGGCTCGCCGAGCGCGACCGAGCCGTCGAGCACGGACTCGAGGCGGCCCGCCAGGGTGACGTCCCGTCGTCATCTGTTCGTCATCAGCCAGCCCCGACAGCGGGGGTCGATCCCGCCGATCTCGCCCCGTCCCCCCAGCGGGCGATCGAAGAGCTCAGCGCTGCTGTTCACGCTCTGCGTGCACGGGTAGATGCCATTGCTGCCCAGACGTCATTCATGCACGCCCGCCAGGACGAGTTCGCCCTGCTCTTGACTACTGTTCGTGAATGGATAGTGACCAACGGCTAGTCCGGATTGGTTGGCAGGTCACCAAGCGGCGAGAAATCCGGGCAGAAGTCTTGACACACGGTCGCAATCATCGTAATGTAATCGCAACAACTGATCGCCGCTGAGGAACTCCGAAGCGACACCCCATCTGGGGCACCACGATTCGAGCTGGCCTGTCCGCCCGCTACCAGCTCGGAATGTGGTGCCCCAGCGCTGTTTTCGGTGTTGCCCCGCTGCCCGGGCTGGCGGGATCAGCCGTCGCCGGGATCAGCCGTCGCCGGGATCAGCCGTCGCCGGGATCAGCCGTCGCCGGGATCAGCCGTCGAGGGTGCGCCGGTTCTCGAGCGCCCGCCCGAGCGTGAGCTCGTCGGCGTACTCGAGGTCACCGCCGACGGGCAACCCGCTGGCGATGCGGGTGACGTTCACGCCGACGGGTTTGAGCAGCCGGGCGAGGTAGAGCGCGGTTGCCTCCCCCTCGATGTTCGGGTTGGTGCACAGGATGATCTCGTCGACGTGCTCGGTCTGCAGCCGGGTGAGCAGCTCGCGGACCTTGAGCTGCTCCGGGCCGACCCCGTCGATCGGACTGATCGCTCCGAGCAGCACGTGGTAGCGGCCACGGAACTCGCCGGTCTTCTCGATCGCCATGATGTCGCGGGACTCCTCGACCACGCACAGCACGGTCTGGTCCCGCCGGTCGTCGAGGCAGATGCCGCACAGCTCACCCTCCGACACGTTGAAGCACCGGGCGCAGAAACGCACGCGGTCCTTGGCGTCGGTGATCGAAGCAGCCAATCGCCTGGCGTCCTCGACGGGCATCTTGAGCAGGTGGAAGGCGATCCGCTGCGCCGACTTCGGCCCGATGCCGGGCAACCGTCCGAGTTCGTCGATCAACGCCTGCACGGGGGCCGCGTAGCCCGCCGCCACGTCAGCGGTCCTCGTCGATCAGCTGTGCGCCGGGGAAGGCGGCCGCCACCCGCTCGATCCCCGAGAGGCGGGGCTCGGCCGGGGCATCGGTGAGCTCGGAGAGGTCGACGTCCTCCTCGGGTGCCGACGAGGACGTGTCGCGCCCACCACCGGTGTGGGCAGCATGCCCACCGGGCGCTTCGCCGATCAGGTCGCCGACGAGGGTGAGGCCGATCGGCCGGCCGATCTCGCCGGACACGACCGCCTCGACCGCCGCCCGGTGCTCCTCGGCCCGCTGCTTCAACGCCGCCGGCACGGTGACGAGCACGTCGTCGCCGATCCCCGGTTCGATCCGGCCTGTGGCGTAGAGGGCCTTGACCAATGGGCGGAGCTTGGGCAGCACAGCCTCGTTCCACACCCGCTGCAGCATGGACGCCTCGAGCGGGCCGGAGGTGGGAGCGTGCCGCGACCCCGCAGTGTCCGGCGCCGGAGAGGAACCCGGCGCGGACGCCGGCGCTCGCTCGGCCGGTGCGCCAGCGGGCGCGGGTTCAGCCGTCCCCGCAACCGAGCGGGGACCGGGCGCCGCCGCTCCCGCAGCGGAGCCGGGGCCGGGGCTCGGGGTTGCGCCCCGGCCGCCCAACCGACCACCGAGCGTTGGGCGGCCGCCGACGTCGGCGGGGGGAGGGCCGGGCGCGGCGTCCGTGGGCACCGCCGCTGGGCCGGCGCCGGGCGGGGCGTGCGTGGGCCGGGCGGCCGGGCCGGCGCCGGACGTGGATGGGGCGTGAGAAACGGCCGGGGAGGCGGCCGCGGTGGTCGCCGACGGAGCCGGCACGAGGGCGGCCACCCGCTGCTCGAGTCGTTCCAGACGGGCCGCCAGAGCACCGGGGCCGGTGTCGGCGGCGACGTTGGTCAGCTTGACGAGGGCGACCTCGAGCAGCACGCGCGGGTCGGGGGCGTGGCGCATCTCGACCAGTGTGGAGCCGATCGTCTCGATCGCCCGTACGGCCCGGGCGGCGCCGAGCCGCACCGCGAGGGCCGCCACCTCGGTCGCCCGACGGTCGGGCAGGACCACCAACTCGGGGGCCATCAGAGACAGGAAGCAGTCGCGCAGGTGGGCGACGAGCTCGTCGGCCAACGTACGCGGATCGCGGCCGCGGTTGACCGAGGCGGCCACGGCGGTCAGCGCCCGGGCCGGGTCGTGCTCGATCATCGACTCGACGAACTCGTCGAGCGGGGTCACCTCGGGCGCCGTGCCACCGGACGTGGCGATCAGCTCGAGCGCCGAAAGCGTGTCGCGCGCCGAGCCCCCGCCCTGGCGGAGCACCGCCTCGATCGCCGCATCCTCGACGGTCAGTCCGGCGTCGCCGATCAGCCAGCGGACGTGGTCCTCCATCACGTCCATCGGGAGCAGGTGGAACTGCAACGGCTGGCAGCGGCTGCGGATCGTCTCGGACACCTTCTGGGGGTCGGTCGTGGCGAGCACGAAGACCACATGCGGCGGAGGCTCCTCGAGCGTCTTGAGCAGCGCCGCCTCGGCGCCCTTGCTGAGCATGTGCACCTCGTCGAGGATGTACACCTTGTGGCGCCCGGGAGTGCCGAGCATCGAACGCTCGATCAGGTCGCGCATCGCGTCGACGCCGTTGTTGGAGGCCGCGTCGAGCTCGTGGACGTCGTAGCTCGTGCCCGCTTCGATGGCCAGGCAGGAGGGGCACTCGCAGCACGGCTCGCCGTTGTCGAGGTGCTCGCAGTTCAGCGCCTTGGCCAGGATGCGCGCCGTGCTCGTCTTGCCCGTGCCCCGCGGGCCCGAGAACAGGTAGGCCTGTCCCTCGCGGCCGGTCTGGACCGCCGTCTGCAACGACCGGACGATGTGCTCCTGGCCCTTCAACTCGCTGAAACGACGAGGTCGGTATCGGCGGTAGAGCGCAGGAGTGGCCACGTGGTCGAGGATACGTGGCGACGACCGGCGGCCGGATCGCCGAAAGCCGGATTTCGACCGCGGGCCACCAGTACCGTGAGTGACGAATGTCCATCAAGCGAGCCTCGATCGTGATGTTGGCCGCGCTCGCCGCGCTCGGTCTGGTGGCCGCCCCACGTGCCGGGGCGATCCCCCAGATCACCGACCAGACGTCGCCGGCGCCGGGAGAGACCCTCGCCGCCTCGCCGCCGCAGCTCATCCTGGTGTTCAGCGAGAAGTTGACCACCGAGCCCGGCGTCGTGCTGCTCGACGCCAACGGGCTGACGATCCCCACCCAGCCCGCCGAGCGGCTCGACGACGCCACGCAATGGATCGTGGCGATCAGTTCCGTCCTGCCGCCCGGGACGTACGAGGTGCGCTGGTCGACGCCCACCGGGACGGGCCAGTACTCGTTCAACGTCGGCCAGACGGCCACCACCGCGTCTCCGACGACCTCGGAGGCGGCGGGCGCGACGCCCACGCTGCCGGGTGCGTCGGAGACCACCGACACCACGGCGGTGGTCGGGGCGGCGGCGTCGCCGGCGAAGCCGTCCTCCGGCGACGGGGGCAGCGGGATCGCCTCGGTGCTCGCCGTGATCGCCCGGTGGCTGTCGACACTCGGTCTGGCCTGCGTGTTCGGCGGCCTCGTCGTCGTCGCCCTCGCCTGGCCCGAGGGTGTCGAGTACGTGATCACCTCGCGGTACCTGCGCACCGTGTGGATCGTCTCCCTCGGCGCCACCCTGCTGCTGATGATCGCCACCCGGGCGATGGAGGACGGGGCGACGCTCGGTTCGTCGATCGGCCCGTCGGCGCTGTTGGAGCTGCGCGACCTGCCGGGCGGACGAGCCCTGCTCCTGCGGTTCGTGTTCATCGCGGCCAGCGGGTGGGTGGTGCTCACGCCCGAACGGGTGATCGACGCGTCGACGCAGATCCCGGCGTTCGCCGCGCCCACGTTGGCGCTGCTGACCTACGGTTTCAGCCGCTCGGACGAGGTCGGCTCCGCCGCCCTGGGCGCCGGCGCGGCGATCGTCCACGCCGTCTCGTTTGCCGTGTGGATCGGGGGGCTCGCCCTGCTCGCCCGCGTCGTGGTCATCGGTCCGGGGGACGAGGATCTGCTCCACGCCGTGCGCGGATTCAGCCGGCTCGCGATGCCGGCCCTGATCGGCGTCGTGGTCTCGGGTGTCATCCGCACGGCACAGCTGTCCGGCGGCGCGAGCATGCTGCTGAGCACCGGTTACGGACGCCTGCTGCTCGTCAAGGCGGCCGGCGTCGCCGTGTTGGCCTACGTCGGAACGGTCAACCGCCAGACGGTGCGGGGACGGCTCGGCCGCGCCTCGAAGCTCTCGGGTCGCGCCGCCGGTCGGCTGCGCCGGGCGTTCAGCGCCGAACTGCTGGTCGGGGTGGTGGTGATGGCCCTCGGCTCGTGGATGCTCAACGCCTCGCCGCCCGGTGTGGCCGAGGCGGCCGGCGCCAGCAACGTCAAGGCGGTGGCCGAGGTGACGATGAAGGACTCGGGCATCGACGTGACGGTCGGCGCCGCGCCCGCCGTCGTCGGGGTCAACACCATCGTGATCACGATCCGCAAGCCCGTCACGGGCCTGGTCGACATGGATGTCCGCCTCGAGTCGCCGGGCGGCCAGGGCGGCGGCATCGACATCCCCAAGGTGGCCACCGTGCTCGACGGGAAGGGCTCGATGCGGGTGGAGGGCGTGCCCCTCGACACCGCCGGTGTGTGGAACGTCGTCGTCACCGCCTTCGACACCGACGGGGCGCTGCCGATCGTCAACGGTGTGATCGAGATCGCCGCATCGGCCGACGCCGCCGCGACGCCCACCGTGCCCGGGGGGTCGGCGACAACCGTCGCTCCCGTCACCACCATCGCCCCCGGCGTGGTCCCCCCGGCCGCCGGGAGCCCCAACACGGCGACGACGACCGCAGACCTGTAAGCCTGAGGCTCCGGGCCGCGCACGGCCCGAGATCAGTCGAAGAGCTCCGAGAAGGCCACCGGCGAGGCCACGTCGAGCTGCGCATAGGTGCAGCTGTCGGTCGATCGGTCGGGCCTCCAGCGGACCAACCTCACCCCATGGCGGAAGCGCCCCCCCTGCAACTGCCCGAACGTCACCTCGGCGACGCGTTCGATACGCAGCGCGGTCCACGACAGGTCCTTGCCGGCGTTCCAGCGGCTGCCCGCCCCCGGCATGCGCGCCGCGTCCTGAGTGGACATCCACTCGGCCCACTCCCGCCATGGATGCCCGTCCAGGGCACCGTCGAGCAAGGGAGCGAGCTCGGCGAGCAGTTCCCGGCGGCGCACGACGCTGAACCCCGACGCCACGCCGACGTGGTGGAGGCTCCCTTCGCCGTCCCACAGGCCGAGCAGCAGGGATCCCACCCCCTGGCCGTCCTTGTGGATGCGGTAGCCGGCGATCACGCAGTCGGCGGTGCGCTCGTGCTTCACCTTGATCATCGTGCGCTTGTCCGGGGTGTACGGCCCGTCGAGCCGCTTGGCCATCACGCCATCGAGCCCGGCACCCTCGAAGCGCCCGAACCACTGGCGGGCGACGGCCGGGTCGGTCGTGCTCGGTGTCAGGTGGACCGATGGGCCGGGGACCAGCGCGGCGGCGAGCAGGCGGTGGCGCTCGGCGAGCGGCCGGTCGATCAGCGACTCGTCGCCCAGCGCCAGCAGATCGAAGGCGACGAAGGCCGCCGGTGTCGCCGCGGCGAGCCGCTCGACGCGCGACGCGGCGGGATGGATCCGCTGCAGCAAGGCGTCGAAGTCGAGGCCCGCGCCCTCGAAATCGGTCCCCGAGGGGATGACGATCTCGCCGTCGACGACGCATCGCTCGGGGAGCGCGGCGCGCAGCGGTTCGATCAACTCGGGGAAGTAGCGGGTGAACGGCCGCTCGTTGCGGCTGGCCAGTTCGATCTCGTCGCCGTCGCGGAACACGACGCAGCGGAAGCCGTCCCACTTCGGCTCGTACAGCCAACCCTCGCCCTCGGGGATCTCATCGGTCAGTTTGGCCAGCATCGGGGCGAGCGGCGGGAGGACGGCAAGGCGCACGCGACCAGCATTGCGGCCGCCCGGCCGTCGCGCAACGTCGGCCCGATCGAGCCGTGTGAGGCAATGGGCGGGCGATCGGGCGCGCGCGTTAGCGTCACGGCCGTGTCCAGCGGAAACCCGATGAACGACAGGCTCGCCGATCTCGAGGAACGCCGGGCACAGGCCCGCAACCCCGGTTCGCCGCGGGCCGTCGAACGCCAGCACGCCAAGGGCAAGATGCTGGCCCGCGAGCGGATCGACTACCTCGTCGACCCCGGCTCGTTCCACGAACTCGACCTGCTCGCCCGCCATCGCGCCCATGCCGCGGGCCTCGAGGAACGTCCCTACACCGACGGCGTGATCACCGGTTGGGGCACGATCGATGAGCGCAAGGTCTTCGTCTTCAGTCAGGACTTCACCGTGTTCGGCGGCGCGCTCGGCGAGGTGTTCGCCGAGAAGATCCACAAGCTGATGGACCTCGCCCTCAAGGTGGGCGCCCCGGTGGTCGGCCTCAACGACGGCGCGGGCGCCCGTATCCAGGAAGGTGTCGTCTCGCTGGCCAGCTACGGCGGAATCTTCTACCGCAACGTGCTCTCGTCGGGTGTGGTGCCGCAGATCTCGGTGATCCTCGGGCCGTGCGCCGGTGGTGCCGTGTACTCCCCGGCGATGACCGACTTCATCTTCATGGTGCGCGAGTCGTCGCACATGTTCATCACCGGACCCGACGTCGTCAAGACCGTGACCGGCGAGGATGTGACCCTCGAGGAGCTCGGCGGGGCGATGTCGCACGCCTCGAAGTCGGGTGTCGCCACGTTCGTGTCGGCCGACGAGAAGGCGTGCCTCGACGACGTCCGCTTCCTGCTCGGATTCCTCCCCTCGAACAACCTCGAGAGCGCTCCGGTGGTCGAGGGCGACGACCCGGCCCGGCTGTGCCCCGAGCTGCGCGAGATGCTCCCGCCGTCGCCGAACCAGCCGTACGACATGAAGAAGATCGTCTCGGCCGTGATGGACGACGGTGAGTTCTTCGAGTACTTCCCGCACTGGGCCCGTTCGATCGTCTGCGGATTCGCCAGGATCAACGGCCAGTCCGTCGGCATCGTCGGCAACCAGCCGATGGTCCTCGCCGGCGTGCTCGACATCGAATCGGCGGAGAAAGCCGCCCGGTTCGTGCGCACCTGCGACGCGTTCAACATCCCGCTGATCACCTTCGTCGACGTCCCGGGCTTCCTGCCCGGCGTCGACCAGGAGTACGGCGGGATCATCCGCCACGGAGCCAAGTTGCTCTACGCCTACTGCGAGGCCACCGTCCCCCGCATCTCGATCATCACCCGCAAGGCGTACGGCGGCGCCTACGTCGTGATGGACTCCAAGTCGATCGGCTCGGATCTGGCCTATGCATGGCCGACCGCCGAGTTGGCCGTGATGGGCCCGCAGGGCGCGGTCGAGATCGTCTACCGCCGCGAGATCCAGCAGGCCGCCGACCCGGTGTCGCGTCGCGCCGAGCTGGTGGCCGAGTACACCGAGAAGTACGCCAACCCGTACGCCGCCGCCGAACGGGGCTACGTCGACGACGTGATCGATCCGGCCGAGACCCGCATCAAGATCATCGCCGGGCTGGAGATGCTCCGCACCAAGCGGGAGGAGCTCCCGCGCCGCAAGCACGGCAACATGCCGCTATGAGCTGGGAGGCGCCGACGGGGCAGATGCCCCGCCCGACTCCGCTGGCGATCACGGCCGTGACACCATCGCCGACCGCCGAGGAGGTCGCCGCGATCGCTGTGGCGATGCTCAGCCTGTGGCCCCACCCGGTGGCCGCGCCGGCGCACGGGTCGCAACCCGACGAGGTCGCCGCGTGGAGGTTCAGCGGACGCTGGTGGGCGCGCCCGCTGCCCGCTCGCCGCGCCCGCCCCTGGCGTTGACGGGGCCGGGCGGATGGCCGGTCGGGCGGAGCTCAGCCGCCGAGCAGGGCGCGCACCCGTTCCTTCGGACGACCGATGATCGCCCGCTCGGCGGTGACGATCAGCGGGCGTTGCAGCAGCATCTTGTGCTTGACGAGCAGGCCGATCACCTGCTCCGGGGTCTGGGCGTCGGCATCGGTCAGACCGAGCTTGGCCCACAGCGAATCGCGGCGCACGAGGTCGGTCACCGGGTCCTCGAGCTTGGCGATGATCTCGGCCAAGGTGGCGGCGTCGGGCGGTGTCTTGTTGTAGACGACCACGGTGGCCGGGACCCCCAGTTCCTGCGCAATGCCCACGGCATTGCCGGAGGAGTTTCAATGCGGGTTGTGGTAGATCGTCACCGAGTCGGGCGTGGCCATCGACCCAACGTAGTCAGCGCCGGCCGGTACCGTGGGCATCCGTGGACGTGACGACGGTTGCCGACGACCTGGTGGTGCTGCACGACGGCGGGGTGGCCCATCGGTTCGACGGCCTGGCGCCGGACACGGATCACGTCGTGCGCGGCGTCGCCGTGCGCACGATGGCCCGTCCGGCCGGCGAACTGCTGTGCCGGTTCGCCACCGTCAACGACGTGCACTTCGGCGAGGTCGAGTGCGGCCGGATCGACGATCACCGTGACGGTCCGATCGTCAGGCCCGAGCCCGGCGAGGCCCCCTATCCGGAGACGATGAGCGACGGGGCCGTCGTCGAGATCGCAACGATCGATCCGGCCGCCGTGATCGTCAAGGGCGACCTGAGCGCCGACGGCGCCGATGCCGAGTGGGAGGCCTTCGAGCGCTGCTACCGAGAGCCGTTCGGTGACCGGTTGCACGTCGTGCGCGGCAACCACGACGCCTACCACGGTCAGGTCCGCTATGCCGGCGACCAGCGCATCGAGCTCCCCGGCGTGACGATCGCCCTGCTCGACACGGTCATCCCGGGCGCATCGACGGGCGGGCTCCACCCCGAGCAGATCGAGTGGCTCGACGTGCTCGCCGCCGACGCCGCCGGGCCGGTGATCGTCATGGGCCACCACCAGCAGTGGGTCGGCGGCCAGCGCGATCCGGGCTACTTCGGCATCAACCCCGACGACTCCGAGGCGTTGACCGCGGTCATCGCCCGTCGGCGGTCGATCGTCGCCTACACCGCCGGCCACACCCACCGTCACCGGGTGCGCCGGCTGGGCCGTGCCCAGGGGGTGCCGTCGATCGAGATCGGCTGCGTCAAGGACTTCCCCGGCACATGGGCCGAGTACCGCGTCTACGAGGGCGGGATCACCCAGGTGGTGCACCGCGTGTCGACCCCGGCGGCGCTGGGCTGGAGTGAACGCTGCCGTCACCTCTACCGCGACTTCGGCATCGACTACGAGCACTACGCGCTGGGCGGCCTCGACGATCGCTGTGTGTCGATCGAGTGGCGCCACTGACCGCGCCGACCTAGGCGCCCCGCTCGGCCCGGTAGCCCTCGAGCTCGAGCACGTGGGCGTCGAACAGCTCGCCGTCGACGGGGAGTCCGCGCTCCAGCCGCAACGCCTCGAGCGCCAGCAACGGCCGCTCGAGTTGGCGGCGCCGCGGCCCGCTGAGCGCCTCGAACTCGCGTTGCACCGACTCGAACCGGCCCTTCACCTTGTCCATCGACTCGGTGAACTTGCCCCACTGCTTGCTGAACGTGCCGAGCAGTTGGAGGATCTCGTCGGAGGTCTGCTCGATCATGAAGTTGTCGAACGCCTGGCGGACCACGCCGAGGAAGGCGTACAGCGTCAGGGGTGAGCAGAGGACCACCTTCTGGCCGAGTGCCTGCTCGATGAGCAGTGGATCGTGCTCGTGGATGAACCCGCTGATCGTCTCGTTGGGGATGAACATCAGCACGTAGTCGACGGTCGGCCCCTCGCCGGCCCCGGCGTAGTTGCGTGACGTCAGCTCGCGCAGGCGGAGCCGGACGTCGCGCAGGAACGAGTCGCGGTGGATGTCGCGCTCGGCGTCGGTGGTCGCTTCGAGATGACGCAGGTAGGCGGCGAGCGGGAACTTGACGTCCATGTAGAGCACGTGGCCCTTGGGGAGCAGGAACGTGAAGTCGGGAAGTTGGCGGCCCCCCTCGACGGCGACCTGCTTGCGGTAGTTGACGTTCTCGACGAACCCGGCAAGACGCAGGACGTCCTCGGCCATCCGCTCGCCCCACTGCCCGCGCGTCTTGGAACTGGCCAGTGCCTCGCGCAGCGACTGCGTCGACGACGCCAGGCTGGCGGTGACCTGGCCGTGGGCGCGCAGGTTCTCCTCGACGCGCACCATCTGTTCGGAGCTGCGTTGACCGAGCTGCTGAACCATCGCCCCGAGGCGTTCGAGCTCGCCGCGCATCTCGACCCGGACCTGTTCGAGGCGCCCGTCGATCAGTTCCTTCTTGGCATCGAGCTCGCGCTGCCCGGTGGCCAGCCCACTGCCCAGCTGTTCGCGGGAGAGCACGGCCGACTGCCGCAGCGCAGCCTGGACGGCAAGGTCGCGCTCGGCGCCAGCCTGCCGTCGCAGCTCGCCCATCGCCGCTTCGACGGCGGTCGCCAACCCGGCGGAGGCGTCGATCGGCCGGCGGATGCGGTCGATGAGCACCACGGCGACCAGCGCCCCTGTGGCGGCTGCCGCCAGCACGGAAAGGATCACGATGAACACCATGTGCTCCAGCAGACCACAACGGTGTGCCAGAGATCGGGACAAGGATGAGGAGGGTGCCCGCTCGTCACTCCGTCGGGTGGCGCTCCAGCCTCAACGACGCCGAGTTCATGCAGAACCGCTGGCCGGTCGGGGCCGGCCCGTCCGGGAAGAGGTGCCCGAGATGGGCGCCGCATGTCGTGCACGTCGCCTCGACGCGGACCATCCCGAGGGAACGGTCCTCGGTGAAGGTGACGTGGGCGGGATCGAGAGCCTCGAAGAAGCTCGGCCAGCCGCAGCCGGAGTCGTACTTGGTGTCCGACGAGAACAGCGGTGCATCGCAGACGATGCAGTGATAGGTGCCGTCGTCGTGCACGTTCCAGTACTCGCCGGTGAAGGCGCGTTCGGTTGCCGCGTGCTGGGTCACCTCGTACTGCAGGGGGGTGAGCCGCTGGCGGAGTTCGGCGTCGGGTGGCCGTGATGATGATGCGCTCATCGAACCAGTCTCGCGCGGCGCCGGTCATCGGCGAGCGGGCCCGCCGGTTCGGCCGTCGGCTTCCGGCGGCGCGTTAGAGTCCGCCGGCGAAGGTGAGGTGGCTCCCGTGTCCGTCCACGAATCGACCGAACGGCGTGCGGAGCCTGCCCCCGGACTGCGGTCGTTGCGATCGGGCGCTGCCGCCCGCCTGGTGATGATCAGCTTCCTCAGCCTCTACCTCGAGCTGACGTTCATCCGGTGGGCGCCGATGCAGGTGCGCCTGCTCGCCTACTTCTCCAACTACGTGCTGATCGCCGCCCTGCTCGGTCTGGGCCTCGGCATGATGGTGTCGGAGTCGCCCCGCCGGCTCCTCGCCTACTTCCCGGCGGGGCTCGCCGTGATGGTGGTCGCCGTCCTGGCGCTCGAGCGGAGGAACTTCGTCGTCCCCCTCGTCGCCCCGGGCCAGTTCGTCTGGAACTACCTGGCCGGGATCAAGGCCTCCGGCCTGCTCGCCTACGGCGTGCTGGTCGGCTTCTTCCTCGCCGTCGCCGGGCTGTTCGCCCTCGTCGGCCAGGAGGTCGGTCGGGCCCTGCAGCCGTTCACATCGCTGAGGGCCTACTCCTGGAACGTCTTCGGCAGCCTGCTCGGCGTCGCCGGGTTCGCCGTGGTCAGCTTCATGGAGGCCTCGCCGCCGGTCTGGTTCGGCGTCGGCGGTGTCGTCCTGCTCGCCTATCGGTGGAATGCGGCCGACAAACCGACGAGCATCGTGTTCTCCGCCGTGTGGCTGCTCGCCACCGGTGTGATCGTCGGGCTCGACGCCTCGGCCCCGGCGGGGGTCGAACGGCGCTGGTCGCCCTACTACGAGATCGAGGCCCGACCGATCGAACGGTACGGGGTGACCATCGGCAACAACATCACCGTCAACAAGGACAGCCACCAACAGGCACTCGACCTGTCGGATCCCTCGCCGAGCGACAGCTACATCGCCGGGCGGGCGCGTCTCTACAACCTCCCGTACGCCTTCATCACACCGCAGCGGGTGCTCGTCGTCGGCGCCGGGACGGGGAACGACGCGGCGGCCGCGCTGCGCAACGCACCCGAGGCCCGGATCGACGCGGTCGAGATCGATCCGGTCATCGCCCGTCTCGGCAGGACGTTGCATCCGGAACGGCCCTACGCCTCCCCGCAGGTCGACGTGATCATCGACGACGCCCGCTCGTTCCTGCGCAAGGACGACGAGCGCTACGACCTGATCGTGTTCGGCTTCCTCGACTCGCACCGCCTCTTCTCGCACATGTCGAGCGTCCGGATGGACAACTACGTCTACACGCTGGAGAACTTCCGCCAGGTGAGGGAGCGGCTCACCGCCGACGGCGTGGTGGCCGTCACCTTCACGATCCACGAGAAGTGGATCGCCGACCGCATCTTCACGGTGATGACCGAGGCGTTCGGGCATCCGCCGCTCGTCTATCAGGGCGATGCCAACGGGTGGGGGACGACGTTCCTGACCAGTCGGGATCCCCTCACGGTGCCGGCCACGGCGAGAGTCATCGACGTCACCACCGCCGAGCGCCAGGTCTTCGCCGACCGCGACCGGATCACCTGGCGGTACTCGAAGACCGAGGGATATCTCGACCCCGCCCTGTTCTCCGACCACGCCGAACTGCTCACCGACGACTGGCCGTTCCTGTACATGCGATCGCGCTCGATCCCGCCCAACTACCTGTTCGCCTTGATCCTGACCTTCCTGGCGACCCTGCTCCTGGTGTGGCGTGCCGTGCCGTCGATCGACATGCGCCGCCTGTCCAACTGGAACTTCTTCGCCCTCGGGGCGGCATTCGCCCTGCTCGAGACCCGCGGGATCACGGAGATCGCCCTGGTCTTCGGGTCGACGTGGTTGACCAACACGATCGTCATCGGCGCGATCCTGATCATGATCCTGCTCGCCAACCTGGTGGTGTCACGCCGGCACCCACCGCTGCGCTGGGTCTACGGCGGGCTGGGCGCCGCGGTGGCCGTCGACTACCTCTTCCCGCTGCAGCGGTTGCTCGGGCTGGGGTTCGAGGCGCAGCTGTTCGCCGCCGGGCTGCGCGTCGCCGCTCCGATGTTCTTTGCCGGAATCCTCTTCGCCCGGTGGTTCGAACGCACCGACACACCGAGCGCGGCACTCGGCGCCAACCTCATCGGTGCGGTGCTCGGTGGCCTGCTCGAGTACCTCTCACTGATCATCGGCCTGCGCCAGCTGTACCTCCTGGCGCTCTTCTTCTACGGGTGCTCGGCCGTCGTCGCCTGGCGGCTCTCGCCCCGGTCGCCGTCGTACGCGAAGATCGTGGGATGAGCGGACCAGTCCTCGTCGCCACGCACAACACCCCCGACGCCGAACTCGTCGTGCAGCGTGCCGCCCAGCTCGCTGTCGCGCTCGGCGTGGATCTCCACGGGGTGAGCGTGGTCCAGAACATCGACGTCGGCGTACCGGTGGGCGCCGGAGCGGCAGCGGCGATCGCTGCCCAGCACGCGCAGCACCGCGACGACGCCGACGAGGCCCTGCGCCGCGCCGGGATGGTCGGCGGCTCCCACGGTCTGGAGCTCGTCCCCCATCTCGCCCAGGGCGAGCCGGCGGCGCACATCGTGTCGGTGGCCGACGAGATCGGCGCCGAACTGATCGTCATCGGGAGTCGCGGACTCGACGCCGCCGGACGCTACGTCCTCGGAAGCGTCCCCGAGCGGGTGTTGTTCGACGCCCACGGCCACGATGTGCTCGTGGTGCGCACGGTGGATCGCCGCAGGTCCTGAGCCCGGGCTGTCGACGGACGAGGCGAGCGGGTGACTCCCTCAGGCTCTGACGCCGATTCGCCGGGTCGCCTCCTGGTAGACGTCGGCGAGATCGTGGCGGCCCTCGCTGGTGAAGTGGGCGACGAGCTGCAGACCGAGCTGCACGGCGACGTCCCGCTGCTTCTCGGTCGAGGCGCCGGACGGATCGATGATCGGTGGGAGATCGAACGTGGAGATCGCCGACTCCAGGGCCGGCCCTCCGAGGACGTCGAGCAGCGCTGCGGCGAGCATCGCATGCGGGACCGAGTCCTCGCCACGCCCGCCTGCGGCCAGCGCCGCCGACCAGCGGACGTGGTAGGCGAGCTGTCCCAGCGCGCCGTGGTCGACGGTGACACTGGCGCCCGCGCTCGGGGCAACCTCGGCTGATCTGCTCGGGATGACGGTCATGGCGTCATCACACACGATCGCCGTCCCGGCACCCAGGGCCGAAGGTCCCTCGGCCCTGACCGATGGCCGACGTGCCCGCCCGTCGGCCCGGGCTCGACCGGCGCGTACAGTCCCGGTCATGAACGAACCGACACTCGCCTCGTTCGGCAGCTGGGCGGTGGTCGGCAGGGGTCGGATGGGGCGGGCGTTGTGCGCAGCCGTTCCGGCGCTGTCGGGGCCACTCGGGCGGGGGGCCGATGGGACGGGATACGACGTCGTGCTGCTCGCCGTGCCCGATGGCGAGATCGTCCGTGCCGCGGCGCTGATCGCTCCGGGACGGCTGGTCGGTCACTGCGCCGGTTCGCTCGGGCTCGACGTGCTCGCCCCCCACGAGGCGTTCGGGTGCCACCCGTTGACCACCGTCACCGCAGCCGGCGCCCGATTCGCCGGGGCCGGTGCCGCCGTCGCCGGCTCGACGCCGCGGGCGCTCGCCGCGGCGCGTTGCCTGGCCGGCGTGCTCGGGATGCAGCCGGTCGCGATCGCCGACGAGGATCGCGCCGCCTACCACGCGGCGGCATCGATCGCCGCCAACTTCCTGGTCGTGCTCGAGGACTCCGCCGAGGCGTTGCTGGCGACGACCGGAGCGGAACGCGGCATCCTCGTTCCGCTCGCCCGCGCGGCGTTGGAGGACTGGGCGGCGCAGGGCGCGATCGCCGCGTTGACCGGACCGATCTCCCGCGGCGACGAGGCGACGGTGGCCCGGCAGCGGGCGGCGATCGCCGAGCGAACACCCCAGCTGCTCGGCCTCTTCGACGTGCTCTGCGACCGGGCCAGGGCGATCGCCGCCGCACGCCGGGCACCGACCGGGAGTACGGGCCCGGATGGCGATCCCGCCGCGCCCGGGTAGTCGGCCGGGCTCGGATCAGTCGGTCTCGTCGGCGAACAGCCGTCCCGACGGCGTGGCCAGGAAGGCCTCGAGCGGGATCTCCTCCTGCTTGAGCAGGCCCTGACGCTTGAGCTTGCCGGCGCAGACCATCTCGATCACCGCGGTCACCGATCCGGCGGTGGTCCAGGCGATCGCCGTGCGCAACGCCCCGTCGAGCCGACGGGGCCGGAACGCACGCACGAACTCGTGCCGCCGTAGACGACCCGAGATCTCACCCTCGGCGGCGACGTGCATGTAGACGATGTCGTCGTCGACCGGGGGCTTGGCATGGGTGAGGATCTCGCCCGCCAGCGCCCGACGCTCGCGCATCAGCAGTTCGTGGAAGAAGAAGTTCATCTGCTTCATGTGACCGGGATACCGCAACGTCTTGTAGTCGAGGTTGTCGACGCGGCCGAGATAGGTCTCGCACATCGTGCCCAGCCCGCCCGAGGTGGTGAAGGCCTCGAGCCTGGTCCCCTGGACGTAGACCGTCTCGTGCCACTCCATCGGCGAGACCAGCTTGCGTACGCCCTCCTCGATGACCTCGACATCGTTGAGGTACTCGTTGACGACGCCCTCCGGCGACCAGTTGAAGGCATAGCCGAGCAGCCCGACCGGGTTCTGCGGGAGCGCGCCGACGCGCAGGCGGATCGACCGGCAGTGATCGAAGGACTCGGCCTGCGAGGCCGCCACGATGCACACGAATCCGGGGGCGAGCCCGCACTGCGGCGCCATCAACCCCTGCGACGTCCTGGCCAGCGTGCGGATGTGATGGGTGGTCGGCACGTCCTCGGTCAGATCGAAGTAGTGGATGCCGAGACCGTGGGCGACGTCGGCGATGCGCATGTTGAGATGGAACGGCAGGCAGGACAACACGCCGTCGGCGCCGATGTCGCGCAGGCTGAGCGCCAGCTCCTCGCTCGAGGCGAGATCCACGACGCGCACGTCGAACGGGGCGACATCACGTGGTTCGTGCTGGTCGAAGCCGGTCACGGTGAGTCCTGCGCCGCGCAGCAGCCGGGCGGCGAGCATGCCGACCTTGCCCAGACCGAGTACCGCGATGTTGTTCAACGTGAGCTCCTCGTCCAGGCCGGGTTCGGTCCCGCGTAGCGTAGGTCGGATCGAGGTTCGGGAGACAGGTGGCACATCCGATTGCGCCCGGCGACCGCTGGTCGTAGCGTCCCAGCGATGGCCTCGATCCGGCAGAACGCGGCGGTGACCGGGGTGAGGATCGCCGCCTCGAGCAGCGCGGTGCGGATCGTCGCCGAGGAGCGTGACGACGTCGCCGTCGCCGGCGACGCCGACGTCACGCAGGTCGGGTCGATGGTCACCGTCGACGCGGTCCGCAGCAGGCTGGTCGTCCACGTGCCGACCGGCGTCGACCTGGCGGTCGGCACCACGTCGGCCCGTGTCGACATCGATGGACGGTTGGGCAACGTCGGTGTCGTCACCGAATCGGGCCGGATCCGCGTCGAGCACGCCCGCTCGCTCGATGCCCGGACGTCCAGCGCCGACATCGAGGTCGGCCGGGTGGACGGCGACTGCAGGGTTCGCAGCACGAGTGGCCGGGTCGACGTCGGGATCTGCCGTGACGCCGACGTGTCCACCGACAGCGGCCGGATCGAGCTGTCCGGGGTGGCCGGTACGGCCCGGGCCCACTGCGTCAGCGGCCGGATCGACATCCACATGAACGAGGCCGGCGACGTCGACGCCGAGACCGTCACCGGCCGGGTGTCGGTCTCACTGCCCGAGGGTTCACGCATCCGACGCTCCGGCCTCGGAGGCACACAGGTGCCGGACGAATCCGACTGCGACTGCACCGTCAAGGCCCGGTCGGTGAGCGGACGAGTCGACGTCGCCTGGCGATGACCGCCTGTCTCGACTCCTCGGCGACGGTCGTCGGTTCGATCGTCTTCACCGACCTCGTCGGGTTCACCGAGTTCAACGGGGCCGTCGGTGACCTCGAGGCCGCTCGGGTCCTCGACATCCAGAACGAGCTTGTCGGAGCCGCACTGGCCGGCTGCCCCACCGGTCGGGTGGTCAAGGAGCTCGGCGACGGCCTGATGCTCGCCTTCACCTCGGCGGAGGAGGCGCTCGCCTGTGCGATCGCCATCCTGCGCGCCGTCGAGGGGGCACGGGCATCGGGCACCTTCCCGCTGTCGATGCGGATGGGCATGCACCACGGCGTGGCGATCGCCCGCGGCAGCGACGTCATCGGCCAGACCGTGAACATCGCCGCGCGGGTGAGCGGCCTCGCCGGCCCCGGCGAGTTGCTGGTTTCCGAGAGCGTGATCGACGCCCACTGCGAGCTCGACCCGCCGCGGGCGCTCTGCCCGATCGGTCCGGCCCGCGTGCGGGGCGTCGTCGAACCGATCTGGCTGCATCGCATCACGGTCTGAGCGGTTCGGTCCGCCCCGCCCGGGCCGTGGCGATCCCCGCCCGGGAGCTGCCGTGCGAGACTGGTCCGCCGGAGGGGGATGCATGCCGCAGTCGCACGATGCGTTCATCTCGTACAGCCACGCCGTCGACGGCCGGCTGGCCCCTGCCCTCGAACAGGGTTTGGAACGACTGGCCCGTCCGTGGAACCGTCTGCACGCGATCGCCGTGTTCCGCGACCACAGCGACCTCAGCCTCGCCGATCACCTGTGGGCGACGATCAGCGGCCACCTCGATCGCTCCCGCTACCTCGTCCTGCTCGCCTGCCCGGAGTCGGCGTCGTCGAAGTGGGTGAACCGCGAGGTCGCCCACTGGTGCGACACGAAGGGCACCGACCAGTTGCTGTTGATCTGGACCGGAGGGGATCTGGGCTGGGACGAGTCGCTCGGCGACTTCGGCGTCGAATCGTCGGCCATCCCTCCCGCATTGCGCGCCAGGTTCGTCGACGAGCCGCTGTACCTCGATCTGCGCTGGGCCCGTGACGCCGCCGACCTCTCCCTGCACCTGTCCAACTTCCGGGCGGCCGTGGCCAAGGTGGCGTCACCGATCCGGGCGATGCCGCCGGACGAACTGGAGGGCGAGGACATCCGGATCCATCGGCGCACCCGGCGTCTCGCCCGCGCCGCCGTGGCCGCGCTCGCCGCCCTCACCCTGTTCGCCGCCGCCTCGGCCGTGGTCGCCGTCTCGAATGCCCATCGCGCCGACCGGCGCACCCGCGAGGCGGTAGCCCGGCAGGTCGGTCTCGCCGCACTCGACCTGCCCGCCGGTCAACTCGACCAGGCGTTGCTGATGTCGCTGGCCTCGGGCGACCTGGCGCCGGACAGCGAGGAACGTTTCCAGCCGACCCAGGTGCTGATCGGCCGCTACTCACGCCTCGAATCGATCCTCCACGCCGGCACCACGGAGGGGTTCTCCGGCGTCCGCGGCATCGGGCTCTCCTCCGACGGGTCCACGGTGTTCGCCACCCTCGGCCGCGCCGACGGTTCGCTGACGCTGGCCACGTGGACGTCGTCCGAGCGGGTGTCGGCCGCGCTCGAACCGCTGCCGGTGCGTACGGGCGTCCGTCTCGACATGGTCGGCGGAGGGAAGGCGGTGCTCGTCGGCGCCGACGGACCCGCTCCGCGGCGCGGCGAACCACCCGGCCGTCTCACCGGACTTCCGGGACGGATCGTCGCCCTCGATCGATGGTCGGGCGGGGCCTGGCTGGCGGACGACGGGGGCGGCACGGTCTCGCTCGTCTCGACGGTCACCGGTGAGTCCCTGACGACGGTGACCGGGGGTCCGGATGTTCTCGGGGCCGTCGGCCGTCGACGCGCCGCGGCGCTCGTCGGCGGGGACCTGGCGACGTTCGATGCGACGACCGGGGCACCCGAGGCGACCGCCGCGGGTGTTCCTGCGGCCGCGGCGATCGCCGTCGGCGAAGGTGACGACGCCGCGGTTGTCACGGCAGCCGCTGACGGACGGATCCTGCGTTGGGACCGCCGGGGGGACCGGCTGGCGCTCGCCGGGTCCGTGATGCTGCCCAGCGGTGTCGGGGCGCCTCGCTGGCTCGCCGTCGCCCGCGATGGCGAGCGCGTGCTGATCGTCGGGACGTCCGGCACGGCACTGATCGAGTTCGGCTCCGGCCGCGTGCAGTCGGCGGAGGGGGGAGGCACCGCTGTTGCCGAGGTGGATCCGTCGGGGCGATTCGTCGCCCTCGGCGGGAGCCGGCTGTCGGTGTGGGATCTGGATTCGGGTCAGCGGGTCGTGTCGACGGCGCAGGTGGCCAATGCCGTGGCCTGGAGCGGGCCATGCGATGCCCGCCCGGCCTGCCGGCTGGCCGTGGCGGGCGTGTCGATCGAGGTGATCGACCCGATCCGCGAGACCCAGATCCGCCTCGTCGACGAGATCGGCGCACAGGCCATCGCCATCTCCGGCGACGGCTCCCGGATCGTCAGCGGCGGTTGGGGCTCGACGGTCGCAGTCTGGAGCGTCGAGCCGCTCGTCGACGACTCCACCCGCGAGGTGCTGACCCGCACTGCCGCCGGGTCCGCGGCGGATGCTGGTGCGAACACCGACTCCGACGTCGACCCGCGGTGCCTGGGGGACCTCAGTGCCACCAGTCCCGCCGGTGACCACGTCGTGGTCTTCGCCGTCGCCGATGCCCGGCTGGCCGTCTGCGCGGCGGACGGTGGCGGGCCGCCGGTCGCCGTGGGGAGATTGGACGTCGGAAGCGCAGCGGTGACTTCGGTGGCCGTCGACGACGGCGGCAACGTCGTGCTGGGCCGGGCCCCCGGGATCGTCGACTACTACGCCGCTGCCGACGGCAGCTTCCGCACGGGGACCGCCGTCGATGTCCGGGTCGGCGGTGAACACGTCGAGGTGTCGGCGCTGGCCATGCGCGGCGGGGTGGTCGTGGCCGGGATCCGCTTTCCGGGATCCGACTCGACACCTGCCCGGGTGCTGATCTGGCGCCTGGCCGAACAGGAGCCGACGACGTTCACCATCGACTACAGCGACGTTGCCGCCGTCGCCGTGCTCGACGCGGATGCCGGCGCCGTGATCGTTGCCGGCCGCGATGCGCCCGAGGGGCCGGTGACGCTGCAACTCTGGGAGACGGTGTCGCGGCGGCGGGTGGGTCGGGCGTTCACCGGCCTCGAGGGTGAGGTGATCACCCTGGTCGGGGCCGGGACGGCCGTCGAGGGGAGTGATCGTTCGGGTCACGCGTTCCGTTGGCACCTCGATCGGGACCCGGCACACGAGGTGTGCGAGATCGTCGGGCGGCCGCTGACCAGCGACGAGTGGGCGTCCTTCGCCGGCGGCGCCCTGTCGCGCTACGCCTTCCGTTCACCGTGCCCGTGACGGTCGGACCGGTGGAGCGGATCGCCTACCCGCACGGCCGGCCCGTGGCGACCGAGACGACGACCGGCGCGCCCGGCGGCAACGTCGACACGTCGACGTGGAGGCCCTCGGCGTCCTCGTAGACGACGCTCGGGTCCTCGGCGCTCGCCACCCTGGTCACGTAGTCACTTCCCTCGCCCGGGTGGCGACACGGGCGGTCGATGTCGGCGACCGTGAGCCCGTTCGAGCACAGGCTCTGGATCCCGTCCGACCAGTACGACCCGACCGCGTTCCACTCGAAGACCGCGTTCAGCTCGCCGCTCGTGCACTGCGTGAAGTAGTCGATCGACGCCACGGTGTTCACCGAGGCGATGAACTGCCCCGGCCTGGTCGGATCGCGGCGGGCGACCCACGGGTCGAGGTCGGCGACCTTGATGCGGAACTCGTCGGGCGCCCCGGTGATCGTCGCCGAGAACGGGAACGTGCACAGCCACTGCTCCCGGTCGCCCGTGTCGACGTTCTCGAACGAACTGGTCGCCAGGTTCCCCTCCCCGAGCACTTCGTCGGAGTCGCGGGCCAGGATGACGAATTCCGCCCCCGAGATGAGCCCCTCGGTCCACGGGGCGGGGACGTCTCGTCCCGACCAGCCGCTGCACGTCCCGTCGTCGTTGCGGATCACCTCGCTGTGGCTGTTCGTCTCGTCCTCACCAATGCCGCCGGAGTTGCCGGCGGCGGCCGCGCCGGCGATGTTGCTGGTGATCAGGCGGAGTGTCGTCGTCGGCTCGGGGTCGGGTGGCGTCTCGGGCGGAGGCGTGTCGGACGGGTTCGGTTGCGGCGACTCGGTGACCGGCGAACCGGTCGACGCCTCGGTCGCCGACGTACCGGCGTCCGTGGCCCCCGGCCCGCCTGCCAGCGGAGCGGAACCGCCTGCGCATCCCACCGTCAGGAGCGCCACCACCGTGAGCACCGACAGTCGCCGGCGGAGTCGGCGCTCGGCGCCGCCGACCCTCACGAGGTCACCAGCAGCCCCTGAGGCACCCCGACCGTCTGCACCCCGACCGTCTGCACCCCGACCGGCTGCACCCTGAACGTGTAGGAGATCGTCCGACATGAGCCCTCCCCATGTGGCGCCGAGTTCGGGTTCGCGGATCGACACCCCGGCCCGACCGGACGCGACCTTAGCCGTCGGACCGGGGTGGAGCATGACGGACCCGGGCATCGGCACCCGCGCCCTCGGTTCACGCTGGCGGGGGAACGAACTCCACGTGGAGCACCGGCGGCGCCGTGCCGTCGAAGGCCTCGGCGGTGCGCACGCCGGATCCGGTGATCAGGATGGCGATCGCTTGACCGGCGGCCCATCCCGGGCGGTCGACGACCTGCTGCACGACGGCGGCGAGATTCGGTGTCCGCTGGGCGGCACCCCGTTCCTGGAGCGTCGTCCAGGGCGGCAGCGCCCATTGGCTCGTCGCCGACGTGCGCGGCCGGGAGGAGATGTCGAAGGCGGTCGTGGTGAAGGTCGGCGGGTCATCCGCCGCCTGCGCCTGCACGATCAGCGAGGTGGCGGCGCTCTTCACTTCGTCGGTCTCGAACTGCACCCAGGCGGCGACGACATGGGATCCCCTCGGGATCTGGAGACCGGCGAACCGGACGCCTACCACCTGGTCGATCGATTCGTTGATCAGTTCGAGGTCGGAGCTCGACAGGTTGACCGCTCCGCTGCCGACCACCTCCTCGGCGTCGTCGGAGCGGCGATCGACGGCGACCTCGACGACGACATTGGTCGCGCCGGCGTCGGTGATCGCCACGAGCACGTCGTCGGTCGCCGTCAGGGCTCCGTCGGTGGCAGTGAGGCGCAGGACGTAACCGCCGGGCGCCGAGAACGAGGCCGTGGTCGTCGGGGCGCCGGCATCCACGAACGTCACCTGGCCCGGGCCCGACACGACCGACCACGACGTCGTCGTCGTCCCGCCAGGGAGGCCGTCGTCGCTCACCGTGCCTGTCAGTTGGACGCTGTCGGGTTGCACGGCGCCGCGGTCGGGCCCGGCGCTGACGGTCGGCGGCTGGTTCACCCCGGCACTCGGGTTGATGCCGCAGTTGGTCTTCAGGCCGTCGAGGCAGAGCGTCACGAGCCGCTCGAGGCTCGACTGCTGCCAGGTGTTCCAGAAGTCGGCGTGGATCGAGTACACGCTCCCTGACGAAAGGGTGATCCCGGCCGACGACGGCCCCACCGGGTACTCGAAACGCTCGATGAGCCGCGGGAGGATGGTCGTGAAGCCGGCCGGGCACACCCCGCGCACCGGGTACCTCAGCGTGCCGGCGGCGATCTGGTCGCCGCTCACCTTGACCCCGTTCCAGCAGTTCGGGAACCCGATGTGCAGGGCGATGACGCCGGTCGGGCAGTCGATGGGAGCGGTCGCCTTGCCGATCTCGGAGTTGTCCGAGCACCCCCAGTACTGCTCCCCGCCGATCTCGACTCCCGCGGCGTTGGCCTCGGCCAGAGTGGTCGCGTGCGGGTTGCCGATGACCATCCTGAAGTCGGGCGGGAACGGGACGATCGGCGACCCGGCCGGCACGTTGTTGTCGCGGTAGTAGAACTGCTGGCGTGTCGAGGGGCCGTGCGGGTCGACTTTGACGCCGTTCCTGAAGAGCGCGGGCGCCCAATAGCCGGCGGTGTCGCCCGACGGACAGACGGACGTCGCAGCCGTCATCGACTCGTACGTCGAGAACGCGGTGGTGGCCTGGTTGCAGAAGAAGTCGTGCATGTGTGCCGCACCCGGTTGTCCCGGGAAGACGATCGGGTCGTCGGCCGCGGAGCCGGTCCAGGTCGATGCACCCGAATCGACGGAGCGGATCACCCAGCCGTCGCCCGGCACGACCGTGACGACCACGTCATCGGAACTCGTCAGCAGGCCGTCGGATGCGGTTACCCGGAGGGTGAAGGTCCCCTCGACGGCGAACGTCGCCGTCGTCACCGCCGCGGCCGGATCGGAGAACGTGACCCCCCCGGGCCCGGCTACCGCGGTCCAGGCGACACTCGTGATGCCGGGGACGACGGGCAGACCGTCGTCGGCCGCTGTGGCCCCGAGCGTCGCCGACACCGATGACAGGATCGTCTGGTCCGGACCGGCGTTGACCGTGGGCGCGGTGTTCGACGCCGTCGGCGGCAAGAATTCGACATGGAGCGATGGAGCCCTCGTCCCGTCGAACGCCTCGGCCGTGCGCACCCCGGTGCCGGTGATCACCAGGACGACGGCATTGCCGCTGGCCCACCCGGGCCTCGAGACGATCTCGTTCAACACCGGCGTCAGGTCGGGGGTGCGCTGGCCTCCGGCGCGTTCCTGCAGGACCGTCCAGACCGGGGGGACCCAGGACACCGAGGCGTCGGTGCGGGGGCGGGTCGAGATGTTCCGTGCGGTCGAGGCGAAGGTGGCCGGGTTGTCGGCCGCCTGCCCCTTGATCGTCAGTGAAGTTGCCTTCGACTTCGCCTCGTCGGTCTCGAACTGGGCCCAGGCCGAGGTGATCGTCGAGCCCGGCGGGATGCCCACGCCCCGGAACCGGACGCCGACCGTCTGCAGCGACGAATCGAGCACCAGCTCCAGATCGGAGCTGTTGGTCGACATCACCCCTGTGGCCGATTCCTCGGCGTCGTCGGAACTGGCCACCACGTGGAGGTCGATGATCACCGGAGCGGCGGCCGACGCGCCGCCGGAGACGGCGCTGATCAGGCTTGCCGCGAGTACCGCCACCGACACCCCGCCGGCCACGGGTCGGGTCCGTGGCCGCCGGAGCGGAAGTTTTTCGTTGCCCGGTCCGCGAAACACCGCTCACCCTCCACGGCGGCCGTCATCCACTCCACCGGAACCGCCGGAGCGAACATTACCCCACCACGTCTGGGGTCGCGCCGGTTGCGCCGAGCCCCGTCGTGGCCGTGATCGCCAGCACGGACCGGTTCGATGCCGACGTGTTCACCGCCTGCCCGAGGCTGCGGGTCATCGCTCGCATCGGGGTCGGCGTCGACACGATCGATGTCCCGGCGGCGACCCGGGCCGGAGTGGCCGTCCCCGTCGCCCGGGGGCCAACGAGGTCAGCCGGTGAACAGCGGTTCGGGCAGCCCGCGAACGCCGACATCGATGGCGAGCAGCGCGCCGGCCAGCGGCTGGCCCGGCGAGCAGGGCACCGATCCGCCGGTGCTGATCGAGGTGATGTAGAGGACGTCGAGCCCGTCGCCCCCGAACGCCGGCATCGAGGGCTTCTCGACCGGGAGCTCGATGCGGCGGTCGACGTCCCCGTCGGGGGTCACACGCAGCAACGTCCAGCCGTAGACGCAGGCGATCCAGTAACACCCCGACTCATCGACGCACGCCCCGTCGGGCCGGCCGGGCAGGTCGCCGAAGTCGAGGAAGACGCGCTCGTTGCTCGGTGTGCCCGTGACCTCGTCGTAGTCGTAGGCCCACACCAGGTCGCGGGTCGTGTCCGCCCAGTACATCACCGTGCCGTCAGGGCTGAAGGCGAGGCCGTTGGACACGCCGACCCCGCTGCGCACCGCCGCGGTCCGCCCGTCGGGTTCGACGCGGTGGAGGGTGCCGGCCCGGTGGCCGCTGTACGCCGGATCATCCATCGAGCCGACCCAGAACCGTCCGGCCGGGTCCGTGCGGCCGTCGTTGAGCCGTGTGGGCGAGCCGCCCGATTCGAGGTCCAGGCGTGGCGTGACCGCTCCCGTCGACCAGGTCAGATCGACGAGCCGATGTTCCACCGCCACCAGCAGACGATCCGGGTCGCCGGTCAGGGCCAGCGAACCGGGCCGGCCCGGCAGCCGGCGGCTCTCGTTGCGATGATCGTCGGGGCGGTAGCGGTGCACCAGCCGGGCATCGATGTCGATCCAGTAGAGGCAGTGATCGCGTCCGCTCCACACGGGGCTCTCGCCGAGGAGGGCCCTGATCTCCAGCACGCACTCGACTCCGGTCACGGGAGCCGCGGTTCGCTGGTGATCACCGGGATCTTCTCGAACGCCTGGCCGAGCGCCTCGGGGCCCATCGCCGCGTATCCACCGTCGACGGCGAGATCCGTCCCGGTGACGAACGACGCCCGGTCGGACAGCAGGTAGAGCACAGCGTCGGCGATCTCCTCGGGATCGGCCAGCCGCCCGAGTGCCTGGAACTCGGCGGCGACCGAATCGGCGCGCCGACGGGTCCCGTAGCGCCGTTCGATGTTCCGGCTCCATGTCCAGCCCGGGGAGACGGCGTTGACCCGGATCGATCGGGGGGCGAGGAGCTGGGCGGAGTTGCGGGTCAACCCGAGCAGGGCGGTCTTGGTCACCGGGTAGACGAGCCGATTGGGCTGAGACTGCTTGGCCGAGACGCTGGCGACGATCACGACCGCTCCACCGCCGCGCCGCGCCATGTGGGGAACCGCCTTCTCGATGAGCATCGCCGCTCCGATCACGTTCACGTCGAAGGCGTGGCGCCACTGGCCGCGGGCCGTCTCCATCTGCCCGTCGTCGAAGGTCGCCGCGGCCGAGACCACCAGGTCGATACCGCCGAACTCCCCGACCGCCGTGTCCACCATCCGATCGAGGTCGGCATCGTCGGTGACGTCGGCCGTCACGAACCGCGCCGCGGGACCGAGTGACTCGGCGACGCCACGCCCGACACCGTCGTCGAGATCGCCGAGCACGACGGAGGCCCCGGCATCGATCAGCTGTCGGGCGATCGCCGACCCGATGAACGAGGCGGCGCCGGTGACGAGGGCCACCTTGCCGGCGAACTCGCTGCTCGAGCCGCGGCCGCTCACACGCCGGGCCTTTGGTGCTTGGACTCGGCTTCCCACACGCCGCGGGCGACGCGCACCTCGAGCCGCTCGCTGACCTCGGGCACGCCGACCTCCCACCAGGTGCCCCCGCCGACCCACTCGTACTGGGCGACGTCGATGACGATGACGTAACTGCGGTCGGCGGCCTTGGCCCGCGCGTAGGCGGCGGGGAGGTCGTCGAGGGAGTCGACGTGCTCGGCGATCGCCCCGAGGGATTCGGCATGCTGGCGGAAGTCGACCTGGCGGTACTCGCCGTGGCGGGTGGTGCGCAGCAGGTTGTTGAACTCGTTGCCCCCCTGGTTGACCTGCAGCCGGTTGATGACGGCGAAACCGCCGTTGTCGCAGACGAGGAAGATCACCTTGTGCCCGGTCATGACGGTGGCGTAGATGTCGCTGTTCATCATCAGGTACGAGCCGTCGCCGACCCAGGCGAGCACGTCGGTGCCGGGGCGGGCCATCTTGGCCCCGAGAGCGCCGGAGATCTCGTAGCCCATGCACGAGTAGCCGAACTCGGCGTCGAAGGTGCCGACCTGCTTGCTGCGCCAACCGGCGACCATCTCGCCGGGCAGGCCGCCGGCCGCCGACAGCTGGTAGTCGTCGTCGTCGCAGATCGCATTGACGGTCTGGATCACCTGCGCGTACGACGGCCTGCCCTCGGCGTTGCCGCGCCCGGTCGTGAACGTGTCGAGGTGGTCGTTCCATTCGTCCATCCGACGCCGGCCGTGATCGAGCCAGTCGGCCGGCGCGGTGTAGGCGCCGAGGGCGACGTCGAGCTGTTCGAGGGCGAGCAGTGCATCGCCGACGACGGCGACGGCGCCCTGTTTGAGGGCGTCCCAGCGGGCGGTGTTGATCGAGACGAAACGTACCCCGGGGTGCTTGAACAGCGCCCACGATCCGGTCGTGAAGTCCTGCAGCCGTGTGCCGACGGCGAGCACGACGTCGGCCTCCTCGGCGACGACGTTGGCCGAGGTCACGCCGCTCACCCCGATCGCCCCGACGTTGTTCGGATGGGCGTGGACGAGGATCGACTTGCCGGCGACCGTTTCGGCCACCGGGATGCCGCGGCGCTCGGCGAAGCCGGTGAGCGCTTCGACCGCTCCGGAGTAGAAGACGCCGCCGCCGGCGATGATCAGCGGCTTGCGGGCGTTGCCCAGGATGGCCGCCGCGGCCTCGATGTCGCGGACATCGGGGCCGGGGCGCCGGATGTAGTGCACCCGTCGATCGAAGAAGGCGGTCGGGAAGTCGTAGGCCTCGGCCTGGACGTCCTGGGGCAGGGCGAAGAAGGCGGGGCCGCAGTCGGCCGGGTCGAGCATCACGGCGAGCGCCTGGGGCAACGAGCGGATCACCTGCTGCGGTTTGGTGATCCGGTCCCAGTAGCGGGTCACCGGCTTGAACGTGTCGGCCACCGTCTGGGTCGGGTCGTGGAACTGCTCGACCTGCTGCAGCACGGGATCGACGAGGCGGTGCTGGAAGGTGTCGCCGCTGAGGAAGAGCACCGGAAGCCGGTTGGCATGGGCGGTCGCCGCAGCCGTCACCATGTTCGTGCAGCCCGGCCCCACCGAACTGGTGGCGACCATGATCTGGCGGCGGCGCATCGCCTTGGCGAAGGCGACTGCCGACAACGCCATTCCCTGTTCGTTGTGGCCCCGCCAGGTGGGCAGCACGTCCTGGACCTGTTCGAGCGCCTCGGCGAGACAGGTCACGTTGCCGTGCCCGAAGATGGCGAAGACCCCGGGGAACATCGGCACCTCCACCCCGTCGACCATCGTGCGCTGGTTGACGAGCCAGCGCACGATCGCCTGAGCGGTGGTCAGTCGAATGGTCTCCACGATCGCTCCTTCCGACGTCATCGGCCGAATCGCAGGCGACTGTAGTGCAGCCCTGGACGGCCGCTTCCGAGCGCTCGGTAGGATCACGGCATCGGAATGACCACGTGGTGGATCCGCCTCGAATCGGGGGTTTCTGGTGTCCGATCTGATGCAGCGCATTGCCGGCGCCCCGATCACCTGGGGTGTGGACGGCTCACCCGGCTGGGGCCATCTGATGCAGCCCGACCGGGTGCTGGCCGAGATGTCCGAGACCGGCCTGCACGCCACGGAACTGGGGCCCGACGGATTCCTGCCGACCGACCCCGACCAGTTGGTCGACTACGTGAAGGGCTTCGAGCTGTCCGTCGTGGGCGGGTTCGTGCCCGCCGTGCTGTACCGCCACCGTCAGATCGACGATCGACTCGCCTACGTCGACCGGGCCACGCGGCAGCTCGCCCGTGCCGGCTCGAAGGTCGTGGTCATCGGCCCGGCCTCGCACCACGACGGCTACGACATCGAGATCGAGATGTCCGACGACGAATGGGGCGTGTTCACGGCCAACCTGAACCGTCTGATCGAGGTGATCGGCGAGCACGGTCTGAGCACGGCGGTCCACCCGCACTGGGGCATGGCGATCGCTCGCCAGAAACACGTCGAACGGATGCTGGAGTCCTGCGACGCGCACGTCTGTCTCGACACCGGCCATCTCTACCTGGCCGGGTGCGACCCGCTCGACATCGCCAGGCTGGCGGGCGACCGGATCGACCATGTGCATCTCAAGGACGTCGACGACCGGCTGGCCGAACGGGTGCGCAGTGGTGAGCTCCCCTTCCGTCGAGCGGTGATCGAGGGGATGTTCAGGCCGCTCGGAGCGGGTGGGGTCGACATCGGCGGCGTGATCCGACATCTCGAGGGTGGCGGCTACCGGGGTTGGTACGTGCTCGAACAGGACTGCGCGCTCACCGGCGAGCCCGCGCCCGGTGAGGGGCCCCGTTCCGACGCCGTGGCCAGCGTCGCCTACCTCGAGCGCGTCGCCGCCACCCTCTGATCCGTCATCCAGGATGTCGGATGGGGAGGGTGGCGGCTGTGGCGGCGGCGGCGCAGGCTCCGGCGTTGTTCGTGCGTCCCCACAGCCAGGCGAGAGCCTGGCGGAGATCGTGAACGACGACGATGGACGCGGTTGCGGCGTGGCCTGCTGCATCCCGCCCGGCTTGTTCGAATCCGTTCACATTGAGCCACTCGCCGACGCTGGCACCGTCCGGCGACCTTGACGTCGACCATCTTCACTGGAATCACTTTCCCGTCCTCGCCGATACTGCCGGTGCCGGCAACCCGCAGGTCGCCGACCAGCGCACCCGGTGTGAGGGCGTCAATGTAGGCGAGGGTCAACATCAGTCCGGCCGAGGGTCCGGTGTCGGTGCCGGTCCGCACTCGCGCCCCGGCCGGGATCGGGCCCGACGTGGTGGGAAAGCGAGCCGGTACCAGGGCGACATGGTGTCGCATGCCCGCACGGTGAGCTGGGACACCACGCGGGATGTCGACAACGAGGACCGCCGAATTGCAGTCCGTCAACAACGGCCGCGAAGACCGTGCTCAGGGCAATGTTCTGACCTTCTACGCGATCACCGGACACGACGAAGCCAACGTTGACATCTCCGATCCGATGTGAGGCTCCGGCCTGCGACGCCTCGACCGTCATTGGAGTTGGCGCCGACGGTGCCCGATGGCGTGTCAGGGTTCGATCAGTCGTAGTCCGCGCAGGAGCGGTGGTACGGAACGAGGTCGCCGATGTTCGTCGTCCATTCCTGGGGTGTCAGGTTGCGCCCGGCGATCCTGCAGGCGGCGGTGAGCCAATGCTGCGGGTCGAGATCCCAGACCGTGAACTGGTGCCCGGTGCCGCCGCCGACGGCCAACTCCTTCCCGTCCGGGCGAAGGGCGAAGGCAACCACCTCGTTGTCGGGGGTGGTGATCGGATCGCCGATCTGCTCGCCGTTCGTCAGGTCGTAGAGGACGCTGACACGCATGTCTGCGAAGACGTCGAGATTGCCGTCGTGGTGGGGGCGGACGGCCAGTTGTGGTGTTCCTGAAGCAACGGCGAGGGATCCGTCGTCACTGCCCCCGACGTGTCCATAGCCGGGCAGACCGCCCAACGTGGCGACTGATTTGAACGTGGTGAGGTCGTACACGGTCATCTCGCCGCCCAGGCCGACCGCGATCAATCGGTCGTCACCCACGATGTTCGCGCCGCGCAGGGTCGAGTCCGAGAAGTCGTGAAGTGTCTCGCCGGTCCGTCCATCGAAGATCACCATCCCGTAGAACGTGCCAACAGCGACTCGGTCGCCGCTGTCGCTGCCCGAGCCGTTGAAGTAGCCGACGACGTGCAGGGTCGGCTCGATTCGAGTGTTGGTGTCGGTGTCGATCGTCCAGATCTCTCCCGGCCCTCCGGGATCATCGCCGGACCGGTAGTACAGCCAGGCCCGATGTGGACTGACGAACCAGTCGTCCGGCATCGACTCGAGGGTCAGGTTTGCCGTCATTGATCGCCCGGTCTTCGGGTCGAGCGTCACCACGTTGGGTGTGGTGTCGGGGTCGACGATGGTGTTCAGAGTGCCGTCTGCACGCCAGTCCGGAAACGTCATCGGACGCGTCGAGTCCAGTTCGACAGTTCCGGTCCGCGGGTCGATCACTGCCCAGTCGGGCTCGCCGGATTCGACCAACAGACTCTTGCCGTCAGGGCTGTACGAGATGGGCCGAAAGCCCTCGCCCATCCGACGGCTGACGGGCCCGGACCCATCGAGGCGCCATCTGGAGACAACCGGTTCGAAGTCACCGAAGGCCACCAGCTCGGTCTGATCCTTCGCCAGCCAGATCGAGCCTGTGTTCCCGTTCTGGGCATTGAGTTGGCGGATCAAGCCACCCGTACGCAGATCCCGCTCCTCGAGACCCCCGGCGGTGTCCCCGCAGTAGTACCGGCCGAATCGCTCCGCCACGGTGAACGCGTTGCAGTCATCGGTCACGAGATCCGACGTACCTGCCTCCCACTCCGGTATGCCCGATCGGCTGACGACATCGAGTCGAACCTGTCCGACGAAGCCCACCCCGATCAATGCGCGCCCGTCGTCGATCGCGAAGAACCGCTCGGTCGTGCCACGGGGTGCATCGAACTGATCGACGACGCGCAGGCTGATCGGATCGACGAGCCGGACCGGCCCCGCCACCGAACCCACGGCGAGGAGCCCGCCGGTCACGAACGCCAGACCGGCGGTCGTCGCCTGCAGGCGCGAGTCGGCCGGAGCCGACAGGCCCTCGAGCCGAGCGACGACCGTTGGGTCACTGAGCGAATACGACAGCACGGTGCCATCCCGGCCACCAGACAGGTAGATCCGGCTGTCGTCGGGACTGAACACGACACTGTCGGCGAAAACAGGGACATCGATCGGTCCGATGACCGGTTGATGCGTCGTCGTATCGAAGACACCGAGAATCGACCTGTCGGAGAACTCGCCGTACGAGAACACCTGAGCGACGAACTTCCCGTCGGCACTACTGGCGAAATGAGACACAACCCCAGGGGAAGTCGCGCAGTGGCACCCATGGCTCGCCCATCGCGTCGGTGTCGAGATCGTACGCATGGAACCGCTGGTCATCGCCCATGACCAGCGATGTCTCACCGTCGGGCATGACGATGCCAGCGGTCGAACCGCTGCCGCCCAGTTCAACAGGCAGCCGATCGGTACCGAGGTAGCCGACATCGGCGGTGAACGTCGACAGCAGCGCCGATCGCGTCCGCGGCGTGTCGGCAAGTCGGTATGCCTCGATGGCCAGCAGTGCAGCGACATCGCGCTCGAGATGAACGTATCGACAACGATCGCCCGACCAAGGCAGCGATCTCAGCGCTCACACGTTGCGATTCGGCATCCGCTCGAGCTGCTTGTGCGACGAGTCCGGCGGCGATCGAGGCGAGGGCGAGCAGGGCGACGCCAAGAAGAGAGCGCCGGAGGCGGCGGTTCTGCTGGGCCTCACGCTGGGCTCGAACCGCGAGCGCGGCTCGTTCGGTCTCGGCACCGGCGACCGAGGTGTCGAGGAAGGCGGCCTCGACGTCGGTCAGATCGGGCTGCGCGGTGGTCCGCCACTCCAGTGCGGTGTCGAGCCGGGAGCCGCGATACAGCTCGCTGTCGGGTCGACCGAGGGCGTCCCAGCCGGCGGCGGTGGCAGCGAGGTGGCGGAAGGTACGCAGGCCGTCGGCGTCCTCGTCGAGCCATGACTGCAGGCGCGGCCAGGCGCGCGCCAGCGCCTCGTGAGCGATTTCGACGGTATCGGCCTCGGCCGTGACCAGGCGAGTGCGCACGAGCAGAGCAACGATCTGCTCGCGTTGGCGATCGCCGAGCAGGAGGCGGGTCGGCACGCGGCAGCGAACCGGGTCACCGTCCGCTGACGGCGAGACCAGTCGCAGCATGATGCTGCGCAACATCGCTCGTTGCTCGACCGGCAGGTTGTCGTGGAGCCGATCCGCGGAGCGGGCGACGGCGCCCCGAATACCACCCGTCGCCAGGTACCCATCCACCGTGAGCACCGGCCCGTCGCGACGCCGCCAGGTCTCGACGAGCGCGTGTGACAACAGCGGCAGGGCACCCGGCTCACCCTCGGTGTCGCGCACGAGCAGGTCCACGAGCCCCTGTTCCAGCCGATAGCCGGCGTGGATGGCCGGTTGCTCGATCGCGGCCCGGAGCGCGTCGCCTCGGAGCGGCGACACGAGATGGAGACCTTGCTCGGCCAGCCGGGCGACATCGGCATCGATCGCGAGTCGGGCGAGGTAGTCGGCGCGGATGCAGGTCACCACGGGTGCTCGCTCGGCACTGTAACGGGCGATCCGTCGGCAGAACTCGCCAGCGATGTCGCTGTCGGGGTCGACCGCGAACAGCGCCTCGAGTTGGTCGACCACGAGAACCGGGCTACCGGACACCGCGTCGAGCTCGGCGATCGTCTGAGCGGGGTCGTCGGCGGGCACGATCACCACACCCGGTCGACCGCTGCGAGCGAGTGCGGGCAGGAGTCCTGCCCGCACGAGCGACGACTTGCCGCAGCCCGACGGGCCGACCACCACCAGCAACGGTGTCGAGCGCAGCCGCTCGAGGCATGCCGCGACCTCGGCGTCGCGGCCGAAGAACCCGTCGGCGTCGCCGACGTCATAGGCTGCGAGGCCTTTGTAGGGGCATTTGCCCGACACGACCGCCGGCGGCTCGGGGGCGGTCAGCGCGCTGTCATGTTGCAGGATCGCTGCCTCGAGCGACACCAGCTCATGCCCAGGATCGACACCGAGCTGTTCGACGAGGAGCCGTCGCGCACGGTTCAGCGACCTCAACGCGTCCACCTGTCGGCCGCAGCGATACTGGGCCAACGCAAGGGCGGCCCACCGTCGTTCGCGCAACGGCTGCAGGGCTACGAGCGCCTCGGCCGCAGTCGCCACTTCGCGGTGCTCGCCCGCCGCCAGCCTGGCATCCAACAGCTCCTCCTCGATCGTGCGGTGCAGCTCCTCCAGCCGCTGCGCCTCGCTGCGGCCTGGCTCCCACATCTCGAGATCCTCGAACGGGTGGCCGTGCCACAACTCGAGTGCATGGGTGAACGCCACCGCCGCCCGTTCCGGTTCTCCCGTGGCTGCCAGCCGCCGCCCCTGGTTGGCATACCGCTCGAACCGGTCAGCATCGACCTCGTCGCCGCTCAACGCCAGCCGGTAGCCGCCGCTGACGGTCTCGATCGCCGTCGCTCCCAACACCCGCCGCAGTCGTCCGACGCAGATCTGGACCTGCGTCGGCCACGACGGCGGAGGATCGTCGCCCCACACCGCATCGGCGACCTGATCGCGGGACACGACCTGGCCCCGGCGTACCGCTAGCACGCTCAGCACCACCCGGTCGCGCGGCGCGAGTGCCCCTTTCCCCTCCACCCGTGGTGGCCCCAGCACGCAGATCCCCACTGCCGCATTGTCGACCTCGACACCTCACAGGTCAATGCCCTGGATGGCCGTTTGATAGGTCGAACTGCCGTAGCGGATAGCCCGCTGGCGCGTTGCCCACCGGCACGGCATCGGGGTGGAGAGCGGTCAGCTCCGCTCACACCACCCCGTGCCTGCGTGTCAGTCGTCGACGGGTTGGAGGTAGTGGCTGACGGTCCAGTCGGCGATGCGACGGCCGTGGGTGATCCCATCGGTGACGGCGTGGCGGAAGTGGAACCCGACGAGGATTCGTGATTCACCGTTTTCGCTGGCGGCTGCAGAGAGCCGTCTGAAGCTGCGGGTCACCGGGCTGGGGTCGTCGCAGGTCTGGCCTGCTGGCAGGGTCAAGCTGCAGACCTCGAACTCGATGCGGTCGGTGCCGAACACTCGGCGCATGATTCGGGCGGCGAGGCTGCCTTCGACGGCGTGGCCGGAGTCGTGGTCGGGAATCGGGGGTGTCGTCACCAGCGGTGCCCAGGTGGGATCGGGAGCGGTGAGGTCGTTGCCGTCCTCGTCGGCGCGGTGGATCGCGGTGACCGGCCGCCAGAAGTTGTAGGTGTACTTCTGTTGGAAGGTACCGATGTAGCCGTCGGTCATGCCCATGTTCAACAACCCGAACAGGCGTGCCGCTTCCCAGACGTCGAGACCGCGGTCGGCGGCGATCGCGCGTGCCATTCGGTTCCAGGCGAGCGGGGAGCTCTCGAGCCAGAACAAGGCGATCTCGGTCTGCTCGGCGGTGCGGCCGCTGGGTGTCGGGTCGCCCGGACCGCCCCCACCGAGCCGCTTGACCTCGTTGAAGTCACGGGCGTAGCGGCGACTGTCGAGCGGGTACGGCGGACCGCTGTCGAACTGGGTGCTGTCGCGCAGTGCGAACGGGGTCACCGCGCCCCACCCCGGCGCGAACGCGAACGGGGTCCCCGGCGTGAACTCGTACTCACCCGGCGCCCCACCACGCGGGGTGGTATCGACCAGCGGCGGGTCATTGGCACCATCACCAGCACGAGCAGCCACGATCGCAGCCGCGGCCGCCTCGCCGAGAGCGATCCCCTGGGTCTTGGCAGCACCGTCGGGGATCGCCTCCAACGCCGCCAGGTACGCGGCCTCCACGACCGCCGTCCCCGCCGCCCCGCACGACGGCGGGGGCGGCGGGGACGGCGGAACAACTCCGACGGCAGATCAGCCAGCGTCGCCGCCAGCGCGCCGCGTGCCGCGGCAGCCACCACAGCCGCGACCGACGTGCCCCTCGACGCAGGCGCATCGAACACGTACGACTCGTAACGGCGATCGATCGCGTTCGAGCGCGTCGTGGATCGCGATGTGGGTGATCGCGTACATGCGGGCTTCGTGCAACGGGTCGTTGCCCGGCGCCAGGCAGCCAGCTCGCGCTGCCTCGCCCGCGACGGCGTTCCACTCGATCACCGGGTTGCTCCCGCCATGGGCATTCGCAGCTCCGGTCGCACCGATTGCCGGCACGGCCGCGCACACGGCAAGGCACGCTACGAGCGCGGCTCGGCGAGACACCGGTCGCGAAGTCTGATGGATCATTGGTTCGCTCCTTTCGGTTGGGTTCTGGCCGGAACGTCGTTGCCACTTCGAGACAAGGCGCGCCGGCCATCCATCCATGGGGACTCCCAGCCCCTATCCATCGGCTATCGCGCTGATGACCGGCCCGGGTTCGCTTTCGGCGAGCGAGCTGCGAACGAGGACCACACCGCAGGTCGACGACGGGCTCGTTTGGTTCGACCATTGCCGCGTCCGGTCAGCCGGTATCGGCATCTGCTCGGTCACCGCCCGCCGCTGGAACTTGATACCGCGGCTTGCGGCAGCCGGGTTGTCGAGGTCGCCGCGTCGGCGAACGATGTCGGCGGGTGGTCAGCAGTCCATGACGGCTTGGATGGCGTCGCACATCTCATGGCGCCGGTCGAGTCGCAGTGCTCCCATCCGTTGGACGAGGTGCGCTCTGGAGGCGGCGAAGAGGTTGTCGAACGAGGCGACGCATTCGACGCCGAGACCGTCGTCGGACCCGAGGGGGACTTCGGTGGGAATGTCGCGCCGGGTGCGGGTGACGGGGGCGACGATGATGTGGCTCAGATGAGGGACGACGTCGTCGCGGGTGACCACGACGACCGGGCGGGCCTTGGCGTCTTCGGGTTCATAGCGCCAGATCTCACCCTGCCGCGGGGCCATCGTCGCCGCTCCAATCCCAGGGTTCGAGATCGGCGAGCGTCCGGCGTGCGGCCGATCGGTGGAGTTGGGTGAACTCGCCGCTGTCGGGGATCCGTTCGTAGCCGGCGGCGATCCGCCGGCCGATCTCGGCGCGCCGTTCGGCGTCGAGGAGCGTCGCCAGCGCGGCGCGCACGATCTCGGTCCGGTTGGGGTAGCGGTCGTCGGCGACGAGCGCGTCCATCGCCGCGGCGACGTCATCGTCGACGCGCACTGCCAGCTGAATCGTCATGCAATTCACACTACACGGTGTCTGGCAGCAGCGGAGACGGAAGACTGGGGGCCGAGCGCGTCGGGTGGCGTGAGGTTCAAGCTCGACGAGAACCTCGGACGTAGCGCGGTCGGCGCGTTCGAGGCTGACGAACCCTGAGGAGTTGTCAGACCGGGTCGATCGGAGAGCCATCAGCAGCCGCGGCACGCAACACATGGCGACAGACCTGCGCACCGAGGCGGCGAGCCTATCGAGTGAGGCAGCCGAGGGGTATCACTCATGTTCGAGGTCGTGGAGACGATGGGAATCGAACCCACGACCCCCTGCTTGCAAAGCAGGTGCTCTAGCCAACTGAGCTACGTCCCCGCAGGGCGAGGCCAGGATAGCCGTCGCCCCCGGCATTCCTCCCAGGCGTTCGAGCCGGCACGCGTCGGGTCACGGGAACGGGGTCGTCAGACGACGCGTTCGTGGGGATAGACCGACGGCGGTTGGATCAGGCGTCGCTGGCGTTCGGTGAGCAGCGGCGCCAAGGCGTCGAAGCGCTCGTAGTCGTTGCCCCAGGCGAGGTGGCCGGGCGCGTACTTGAAGAACAGCGATCTGCGCTGGTGAGGGCCGTTCCACGGCGTCGTCCCGTGGGTCAGCGCCTCGGTGAACACGAACACGTCACCGGCGGCCAGCTCGACGTGGCGCGACCAGCCGGCGCCGCCGCCGGGCAGGGGGAACGAGGCCCGATGGCTACCGGGGATGCAGCACAGCCCGCCGTGCGCGGCGAGCTGGTCGACGAGCGCCCACTGCACGGCGACGAGGCCGTTGTACATCCGGCCGTCGCGCACCTCGTAGTACTGCGAGGGATCGTGCGGTGTCCCCCCGCCGTGCAGGCCGAGACCGCGGGTCCCCGGCGACATCACCAGGCCGTAGGCATGATCGAGGCGGACCATCGGCCCGCACAGGTCGCCCAGCAGCCCGAGCACGTGCTCGTGGTCGAGAAGATCGCGAAACACCCGGGCCCGGGGCAGGTGTCCGCTGAATCGCTGGCTGCCGATCGAATCGCCCGGCGTCGGCACGTCGAGGTCGTCGACGGCGGCGTTCAGCGCCGCCACCCGTGCCCGGTCGAGGACGCCGCGTCGAACCAGGAAGCCGTCGAGGTCGAAGCGGTAGCGCTCCTGTTCGGTCATCCCGGTCACCGATGGCGAGGGTAGTGCCGGCCGCGGTCGGACGCCGGACGTCGGTCGTCGGTAGCGTTCGGTCATGGCGACACCACCGCGGTTGCGTTTCGGCGCCTTCCTCGCTCCCCATCATCCCGTCGGCGAGCACCCGACCCTGCAGATCCAACGGGACATCGAGTTCGCCGCCCTGCTCGACCGTTTGGGCTACGACGAGTTCTGGTGCGGCGAGCACCACTCGAGCGGGTGGGAGACGATCGCCTCGCCCGAGATGTTCCTCGCCGCCGCCGCCCAGGTCACCCACACGATCAAGCTCGGCACCGGCGTGATCTCCCTGCCGTACCACCACCCGTTCAACGTCGCCCAACGGATCGTCCAGCTCGACCACATGTGCCGCGGTCGGGCGATCTTCGGCAGTGGTCCCGGCGCGCTCCCCTCGGACGCCCGGATGTTGGGGATCGACCCGCTCGTCCAGCGAGACCGCCAGGACGAGGCGATGGGGGTGATCCTGCGGATGCTGCGCGGCGAGCGGGTGACCCACGAGTCCGACTGGTTCACGTTGCGCGACGCCGAGCTGCAGATCCTGCCGGTCCAGGAGGATCTGCGGGCGGTGACCGCCTCGTCGATCAGCCCGAGCGGGATGCAGTTGGCGGGCAAGTACGGCGCCGGCGTGTTGTCGATCGCCTCCACCTCGGCGCAGGGGCTGCTCGCCCTGCCGACGCAGTGGGCGTTCGCCGAGGAGTCCGCCGCACTCCACGGTCGGACCGCCGACCGCGGCGACTGGCGGGTGATGATGGCGTTCCACATCGCCGAGACCCGCGACCAGGCGCGCGCCGAGGCGGTCCACGGGCTGCACCGCTGGCACAACGAGTACAACGTCTGGACGCTCGGTCGCCCGGGCGCCGCCCACGTCGAGGATCCCTGGCGGCTGCTCGACGACGTGACCGAGGGCGGTGCCAACGGCGCCGGCGCCGCCGTCGTCGGGACCCCCGACGACCTGGTCGCCGCCATCCGCAGGATGCAGGAGATCACCGGAGGATTCGGCACGGTGATCGGGTTCGCCCATGACTGGGCCGGGCTCGAGGCCACCCGACGAAGTTGGGATCTCGTCGCCCGCTACGTCGTGCCGGAGGTGAACGGCTACACCGCCGGCCTGCGGCGCTCGATGCAGTTCGTCCACGACCACCAGGCCGAGCTGATGGCCGGGGCGGGGGCCGCGGTGATGAGCAAGATCATGGCCCACGAAGGGGCCGCCCAGGCGATGGCCGTCACCATGCAGCAGATCGCCGATCGGGCCGCGGCCCGGGCCACCGAGAGCGCCTTCCGGCCCGGCGCCGGCCTGCCCGAGAGCTGACGGCCGAGAGCTGCGAGCCGTCAGCGAAGTGCCGGCCACGCCGGCGGGTATCCGGCATGACGCCAGGCAGCGGCGGCCACGGCGGCGAACACGGCATCGGAGCCGTTGACCGGCGCGCCGTCGTCGGGCTCGATCTCCACGACGATCGGCGGGACGTCGACGGCCCGCAACACCCCGAAGGAGCGGATCGTCAGGTCGTGGACCATCCCGGAGCCGTCGACGGCGAGGCCCTCGCTGCGCACCCATCCGAGGGCCATGTGGGCCGCGCCGATGGCGTACGACCGGAGCACGACCTCGTCGAGCGGCTCACCGCATCGCACCGCCACCGACACGGCGCCGTCGGCACCGACCGAGGCCCGGGCGGTCGCCCCGTTGGGGGCGACGACGGTGTCGACGGGGCCGGCGGTCAGCGAGCAGCGCAGCACCGCCGCCTCGGCCCAACCGGCGCCACGCAGTTCGAGCGACGTCGCAGGTCCGGAGACGTCGACCTCCTCGATCTCGAACGCCGGGGCGATCGCCGCGATCGCCGCCCGGACGCCGGTCGTCCGAGCGACGCGGACGACCCCCGAGCCGTCGGAGCGGATGCCCCCGGCGAGCGGCGGTCGCTTCGGGCCCAGCCGCACGACGTCCTCCCGCGAGAAGAGCACGCGCACCGCTCGACCGTGACGGTCGGCCAGTTCACTGGCGACCCGCCCGACGAGGCTCGCGATCTTCCCGCCGAACGCCCCGCCGTTGCCCAGCGGGGGGAACGGCTCGCCGCCGGGAACGCACCACGAGGCGTCGGGTTCGAGGTAGGCGGGCTCGACCCAGGTCGTCCGCAGGGTGCGGACCCAGTCGCCGGCGGGCACGTCGATCGGCCAGGTGATCGGCGCCGTCGTCCGTCGTCCCTGGATCTTGCCGGCCAGGCGCCGGGCCTCGGTGAGGGTCTCGCCGACGACCCACTCGCCGTCGTCGCCCCGCACGGCGACGAGCGCGCCTGCAGGGGCGGAGTCGTCGGCGAAGCCCCCGGCGCCCAGGGCGACATCGGGCGACACCCGCTGCATCGTGCCTCCCTCGATCGCCGCCCGCCGTTCGGCATGGTCCCGGTCGCGCCCGGTGGACGGCCGGGAAGCCGCCCGGCGGCCGTCGACGACGCAATGGGCCGCCTCGCGCACGGTCTGCCAGCCGGTGCACCGGCACAGGTGGGCGAGCAGCGCCTGATCGATGTCCTGGTCGATGACCCCGTCCCCACCACCGGCCGCCGCGGCGAGGCGCATCACGATCCCGGGCGTGCAGAAGCCGCACTGGCTGCCCCCGGTCGCCCACATCGCCTGCGACCAGGCATCGCGGGTCGCATCGTCGAGTCCCTCGATCGTGGTGACCTCCCGATCCCGCACCCGCGCCGCGGGGGTCACACACGACACCCGCGGCGACCCGTCGACCCAGACGGTGCAGCAGCCGCACTGACCCTGCGGACTGCAGCCGTCCTTGGCGGAGCGCACGCCCAGGCGGTCACGCAGGGCCTCCAACAGCGAACACCCGTCGTCGGGCACGACGACGGGTGTTCGGTTGAGGGAGAAACGGATCTCGGGCACCGCCCGAGGATACGAGTTGGTTCGGTCGTGACCGATCAATCCTTGCCGGCGTCGAGCGAGTCCTGCCAGGCCTTGAGGGCCTCGAACTCGCCGAGGGCGGCGAGGCGCGACTGACGCGGCCAGGTCTCGGGATTGTGCATCCGGTGCCGTTCATCGGCGGCGACGAGGATCTCACGCAGCCGGGACGGAGCGGCGTCGGCGAGCTGCACCCAGGTCTCGATGCCGGCTGCGTTGAACACGCCCTCGAGCACCGGGCCGATGCCTTCGACGATCTTGAGATCGTCCATCCTGATCGCCTTGCCGAAGACCGCCCGCGCCCGGTCGAGATCGGCCGCGCCGAGGCCGCCGGCGAACGCCGCCAGCCCCATCGGGGCCGCGGCCGGGATGTTGCTCTTCGAGGCGAGGCAGGCCCGCAGATCGCCCTCGACCTCGCCGAGCTTGACCTTCAGCCGGTCGCGCTCGGCCACCACCGGTTCGAGGTTGGCGACCCGGTTGCGCAGATGGGTCATCTCTTCCGTCCCGTCGACCGAGGTGGTCGTCGACGCGCTGTTCCGGCAGCGCCACGAGTGCCACAGGTACCCGATGATCGCCCCGAGGAGCAGCCCGATCAGGATCCAGAGCAGACCCTTTCCGAATGTGTACGGCATGGAAATCCTTCCTTACTGCTTCACGACTGTGAAGACGACGCGGCGGTTCTTCGCCTTGTTCTCGGGTGTGTCGTTGGGTGCCACGGGCTGGCTCTCGCCGAATCCCTGGGCGGTGAGTTGCTCGGCCGGTACGCCGCGGCCGATGAGCGAGTCGCGCACCGTGTTCGCCCGGGACTCGCTGAGGGTCTGGTTGCCCGCTGCCGAACCGTCGGTGTCGGTGTGGCCGTTCACGGCGATCGACACCCCGGCGTACTTCTTCGCCAGCCCGGCGACCTTGTCGAGGATCGACGCGGCCTCGGGCCGCAGGGAGGACTTGCCCGCATCGAACGGGATCGGCGACAGCCCGACGAGATCGTTGAGCTCCTGCTCCAACTCGGTCGCCTGATCGATCGTCGCCGCCGGACGCGGCTCGACGGCGAGATCGGCCGGGGCCACGCCGACGTCGGTGGCGACCTGCTCGAAGGCGGCTTTCGACGCCTCGCTGAGGTACTGCCCCTTGGCGTAGAACTTGTTGCCGTCCCAGCCCGCTGAGCCCTGGGCGAGGTTCGGCGGCATCGCCGCGATCATCCGCGCGAGACGGTCGACGCCGGGGTCGTCGTCGGCAGCTGAGAGCGTGAGCCGGTCGATGACGTTGGCGGCACCGGCGCGCTCGCCGGCGGCGTCGACGAGCCGCTTGCGGGCCGCCTCGTTGGGCACGATGCCGGTGAGGGTGATCGTGCCGTCGGCGGCGAGCGCCGCATCGGCGGCGAAGGTGACGGGCGCCGCCGGCGGGACCGACGTGTCCAGCGAGAGCTCGACATTCCCCGGGTCGATGCCCAGGTCGCCGATGACCGCGTCGAGCGCGTCCTTGGTCGACGCATCCGGGTAGACGCCCTTCAGGTAGAGCGATGTGCCGTCGAACCCGGCCTCGCCCTCCACGACGTCGTCCTTCATCGCCCCGATGAGCTCGGCCAGGCCGGCGACGTGGACGTCGCCCGCCGTGGCGTCGATTCCGGCGACGGTGAGCCGGTCGGTGACGTTCCCGGCGCCGAACGCCGCGGTCGCCGCATCGACGAGCGCTTCGTGCTGTGCCTCGGAATCGACGACGCCGCTGAGCACGACACCCGCCGCGCCGCGGGCCAGGACGGCAGATGCCAGGAGTTGCGAGGCCCCCGCCGCGCTGCCCGCCGGCTCGGTGACCGCAGGTTCGGGCGCCGCGGCAACCGTCGTGGCCGCCGACTCGTCGGCCACGACGTCATTGCAGGTGGCGTCGTCGAAGCCGATCTTGCGCACGCCCTTGATCGCCTCGCCGATGCGCTCGAGCGCGGCCCGGTCGACCGGACCGGTGCACGAGATGGTGCCGTCCTGCCCGCTGAAGTCGGCCTCGACCTGGAATCCGGCGGCGGCGGCCGCCCGCTCGACCTTCGCCGACAGGTCATTCTGGATCGGTGACATGGTCAGCAGCGGTCCCCCGATGGCCAGCGCGGCCGCGCCGACACCGAGCCAGGGGAGGAGCGCCCCCGCCCGGTGCCGGTTGTGCTCGCGGGCGCCACGCCGTGTCGTGGTGGTGACGGCGTCGCGTGTCACGCGGCGCTCGCCGGTTGGTTGGTTCATGGGGGTAGTGACTCCTCACCTGTCCGGAAAGTCGCGGCGACTTGTAGGTCGAATGGACTACATAGCACGCGACGTGGCCGAGGACAACAAGGAGCGGTCGGGTTTCCGGGCTCCGTTCCGTGTCGATAGCGTGGCTCCCGTGCAGCTCGGACGTCGCCGATTCCTCGGCATGGCGGGTCTGGTCCTGGCCGGCTGCGGGTCCGAGATCACCCCGAGCGGCAGTGTTCCGGGTACTGCCGGCGATACGCCGAAGCCGGCCGAACGTCTCGGATCCGGCTACTCGATCGGCCGCCGGTTCCCGTCGACGGTGCTCGTACCGGGCCGTGTTCGCCTCCCGGTCTCGTTGGCGCAGGGCGATCAGCCGGTGCTGGAGGGGCCGGCGGCGTTGGCCGGCAGGATCCTCGACGACCAGGGCAAGGTGGTCGCCGACGGATTGACGGCGACGCGTCGGGGGGCCGGGTTGTCGATGCCGTACTGGGGATTCGTCGCCGACATCACCGAGGCGGGCTTCTACACCCTGCAGGTCGACGGCGGTCCGCCCGACGGTGTCGCCGTGCAGGTCAACGAGCCGGCCGCAGTGAAGATCCCGCGACCCGGCCAGCCGTTGCCGCCGTTCGACACGCCGACCGCGGCCGACGGCCGCGGGGTCGACCCGATCTGCACCCGCGACCCGATCTGCCCACTGCACGACGTCACCCTGACCGAAGCGCTGGCCGCCGGCCGGCCGGTCGCCTACCTCATCGGCACCCCGGCCTACTGCCAGACAGGGGTCTGCGGTCCGGTGCTCGACTTCCTCCTCGACGCCCACGACCGCCTCGGCGATGCCGTCACGATGGTGCACGCCGACATCTACACCGACGGGACGCTGAAGACGGTGTCGCCGGCCGTGCTCGCCTACGAGCTGGACTTCGAGCCCGTGCTCTACCTCGCCGACGCCAAGGGGATGATCGTCGACCGCCTCGACGCCGTGTGGGACCGCGACGAACTCGACACCGCCCTGGCGCTGATCGGCTCGTAGCCGATCAGCAGCTCACGCTGTCGGGCCGACGGAACCCCGTTCAGGAGAAGCTGGAACCGCAGCCGCAGGTCTTGGTGGCGTTCGGGTTGGTGATCGCGAAGCCGGCCTGCTGCAGGCCGTCCTTGTAGTCGAGCGTGGCGCCGACGAGCATCTGGGCGCTCGCCGAGTCGACGACGACCTTGACGTCGCCGAAGGTCGCCAGCTCGTCCTCGGACTCGATGTCGCCGTCGAAGAACATCTCGTACGAGAACCCGGAGCATCCCCCGGGGCGCACGGCGACGCGCAGCGCCAACTCGGGCTGGCCCTCGGCTTCGAGGAGCTCGCGAACCTTGACGGCAGCGGTATCGGTGAGGGTGATCACGGTTGGGGTCCTCCTGTGCAGGAACTGGGTTCGACGTTATCTGCTGGCGACGGCGACTTGACAGGGGGTGCGCGCCGCAAGCGTGGAGAACTCGCGCACCTCGGCATCGCCCATCGTGTCGACGAACCCCTCGACCAGCCCGCGGTGCAGGCCGCAGACGAGCTCGGGGTACGCCTCGGCGAGCGAGCGGAACGGGCAGTGCGTGAAGGAGACGACGGCGGTCTCCTCGTCGGCGCCGGCGTCGACGGCCGGGTCGAAGCCGAGGCGGTCGAGCTCGCCGACGAGCGCCTCGAGGCAGCTCGGCGACCGCGTGTAGCCGGCGGCCGCCGCCGCGCCTTGGGCACGACCGACCTCGGCGGCGTCGTCGGGGAGGATGCCCGACACGGCGGCCAGGCGGGCGAGCATCGCTGCGAGCATCGTCGTGGCGGCGGGCTCGAAGCCGAAGGTGGGCGCCTCGTCGGCCACCGAGTAGCGATGCTGCGGCCTGCCGACCTCACCACGTCCGTCGACCTCGATCTCGAGCAGGCCGACGTCGCGCATCCGCTCGAGGTGCGGGCGGACGGTGTTCGGATGCAGGGCGAGTGCGTCGGCCAGCTCGGCGGTGGCCAGCGGGCGCGGTGAGCGGAGCAGCTCGAGGTAGATGGCGTAGCGCGTGTTGTCCCCCAGTGCCTTGAGCACGTCGAGCGGGGGGACACCGTGGACCACGACCCCAATTTACACGGTCTGCGCCGGTACAATGCGCGGGTGGCCCGTCCCGCCTCCCAAACCTCGGCCCCACCGCCCAGCGCGGCCGCCGTCCTCGACCTGCTCCGCGGGGTGATCGACCCCGAGCTCGGCGGCAACGTCGTCGATCTGGGCATGGCGCAGGTGTCGTCGATCTCGCCCGAGGGCGCGGTGGAGATCGCTGTCAAGCTGACGATCAGGGGCTGCCCGCTGCGCGCCCAGATCCGCAACGACGTGGAGACCCGCATCGGGTCGCACCCCGGGGTCTCATCGGTGACGATCGACTGGGGCGAGATGACCGCCGAGGAGCGCACCGAGGTGATGACCAAGGCCCGCTGGAACGCCAGCCAGGCCGCCACCGAGACCGCCGTCCCGCTGAACGCCCGGGTGCTGGCGATCGCCTCGGGCAAGGGGGGTGTCGGCAAGTCGTCGGTCACCGTCAACCTCGCCGTGGCCATCGCCGCCCAGGGCTTCACGGTCGGGGTGCTCGACGCCGACATCTGGGGGTTCTCGGTCCCGCGCATGCTCGGGATGTCCGACCGGCTCGAGGCCCGTCTCGTCGACGGCTCCGACAAGCCGCGGATCATCCCCAACGAGCGCCCCGTCGGGCGCGGTCTGCTCAAGGTCGTGTCCACCGGGATGCTCGTCGACGACGAGGGGACGGCGCTGATGTGGCGCGGGTTGATGCTCACCAAGGCCGTCGAGCAGTTCCTCAACGACGTCCACTGGGGCACGCTCGACTATCTGTTGATCGACATGCCGCCCGGCACCGGCGACGTGCAGATGGGTCTGGCCCGGATGCTGCCGCGCACCGATCTGATCATCGTCACCACCCCGGCGGTGTCGGCGCAGAAGGTGGCGATCCGCGCCGCCGACATGGCCAGGCGCTCGTTCCTGCGGGTCGCCGGGGTCGTCGAGAACATGACCGCGTTCACCTGCGACCACGGCTCGAGCTATGCCTTGTTCGGCGCCGGGGGCGGCCAGACCCTCGCCGACGAGATCGGCGCCCCGCTGCTCGGCCAGATCCCGATCGAGCCCGCTGTGGCCTCGGGCGGCGACGACGGCGAACCCGTGGCACTCGCCGGCTCGGGCCCGGCCGCCGACGCCTTCCGGGCCGTCGCCCGCCGCCTGGTCGACGAGACGGTGCCGCCGGTCAACCTGGCCGGCTGCTCTGCCCGCCTGCTCGAACGGGTCGAGCTGGCCCTCGGCCCGAAGCCGTCCGCCACCGCCTGAGCCGCCGCCGGCGGTCAGCAGCCGGCGGTCAGCGGTCAGCGGTCGGCTGTCCGCGGTCGGCTGGAACCGTCGTCCCTGAAGGGATCGACCCGGCCCTCATCGTCGGCGATCGGTGAGGGTGAGGTGGTCGACAGGGTCCGGGGTGGCCGGTGCGCTGCCTCCATCACCGCGTCGGCGGTGGCGTGATCGGCGAGGAACTCGAGATTGCGCTGCGTCGGCGACATCATCTCCCACTCGCCCCGGTGGAGGTGGTCCAGGGCGTCGGACGGGCGGATCCACCGGCTGGCGATCGTCTCGCCGTCGTCGTGGAGCGGGTCCTGCCCGGGCGGGGCGTGGGCGACGAGAAACCTCGTGTCGAACCGGCGCGGCGTGCCCACCGGCGTGATCCAGTGGCTGACATACCCCACTCGGCCGGTGGTGAGGAGCACCTCCTCGGCGCGGCACAGCGCATCGAGGCGCAGTATGCCGTCGTGCACGGCGTGGCGATGGCCGGCGAACCGCTCGACCACTTCGGCGTCGTCGAAGCGCAACGGCGAGCCGTCGACCCGATCGGCGAGCAGGACCCCGGCCTCCTCGAAGCACTCGCGGATGGCCGCGATCCAGTAACCGAGGCCGCCGGCGGTCACACCCAGCCGCCTGCTGGCCGTCGCGTCGTCGAGCCCGGCGCAGACGGCGAGCACGTCGGGGTGGCGGTCGGCCGGGTCGATACGCCCACCGGGGAACACGTAGAACCCACCGCCGAAGACGGCCGACGTGGTGCGGCGCATCATGAACACCTCGACGCCGGCACCGCCGTCACGCACGAGCATCACCGTCGCCGCCTCGCGGATCGGCACCGCCGCGGGGTCGAACCCGTCGGAGGCGGGCCGGGGCGCCGGTTGTCGGGGGTTCATCGGTCGGGTCCGAGTTCGCCGGACGGCGGTTCGGGGGCCTCCCGCCCCGTCGTGTCGTAGACCGGCCCACGCCGAGGGGGGCGACCGGTGGGGTCACGATGCGTGGCGGTGACCACCCGGGCCCGGCCCGAGAACCGCCGGATCAGCACCGGGCGGACCAGGGCGCGGGTCGGTGGGAACAGGATGAGCAGCCCGACCATGTCGGTGAGGAATCCCGGGGTCATCAGCAGCGCCCCGGCCGCGAGGACGAGCACCCCGTCGGCGATCTCGTCCGACGGTGCCTTGCCGGCGGCGATCTGGGCGTTGAACCGCTGCCACACCTTCGTCCCCTCGTGGCGGATCAGCCAGGCGCCGAGCATCGAGATGACGATCAGCGCGCCGAGGGTGTTGAGGAAGCCGAACCGGTGCGACGACGCGATGATGACCCACAGCTCGGCGATCGGGACCACCAGGAACAGCAGGGCGAGCAGCGGCATCGTCGGTTTCGAGGCTAGCGGCGGTTGGTCGCCCCGTTCGGTAGCGTCGGAGCCGATGGGCGACACGACCGTGACCCCGACGACGCCGGTGGATCCCGCCTCGAGGCCACCGTCGGTCGACGTGTTGGCCCGTTCGATGGCACCCTGCGGGCTCCCCCATCCGCTGCTCGTCGACCTGGCCCGCACGCTCGTCGCCGAGGGTCGGTGGCACGACGCGCAGGGCGAGTCGGCGGCCCTGGCCCGGACGCTGCTGCACCGGGTGGTCAATGCCACGGGCGTGATGCTCCACACCAATCTCGGGCGGGCGCCGATCGACGTCCACCAGAGCGGGTCGGTGAACCTCGAGTTCGACCTCGAGACGGGCCGGCGAGGGTCGCGCCAGCGCGCCGTCGGCGCGCTCGTCGCCCGGGCCTGCGGAGCCGAGGTGGCGCTGATCGTCAACAACAACGCGGCGGCCGTCCTGCTCGTGCTTGGCGCCCTGGCCCGGGGCGGCGAGGTGCTCGTGTCGCGCGGCGAGAGCGTCGAGATCGGCGGCGCCTTCCGGGTGCCCGAGGTGATGGAGCAGTCGGGGGCGGTGCTGCGCGACGTCGGCACGACCAACCGCACCCGCCTGGAGGACTACCGGGGCGCGCTGTCGCCGCGCAGCGCCGTGATCCTCAAGATCCATCCGTCGAACTACCGCGTCGAGGGGTTCGTCGAGGAGACGCCGGTGGCCGAGTTGGCAACGCTCGGGGTGCCGGTCGTCGCCGACATCGGCTCGGGCCTGCTCGATGCCGCCTGCCCGTGGCTGAAGTCGGGACCTCCGCCATGGTTGGCCGACGAGCCGGCAGCCCGCCAGACCCTCGCTGCCGGCGCGGCGCTGGTCACCTTCAGCGCCGACAAGCTGCTCGGCGGCCCGCAGGCCGGGGTCATCGCCGGCGACGCCGCGCTGGTCGAGCGGTGCGCCCGCCACCCGCTCGCCCGAGCCCTGCGGCCCGGTGGCCTGGTGCTCGGCGCACTGCAGCAGACGATGCTGGCGTACCTGCGGCGCGACCCGGGGGCGATCCCGCTGTGGGCGATGATCGGGCGTCCCGTCGAGGAGCTCACCCGCCGCGCCGAGGTGATGGCCGCCGAGGTGAACCGCCGTTCCGCTGCGGGATCGGTCGGCGCCGAGGCGATGTCGTCACTGCCCGGGGCCGGATCGTTGCCCGGGATCACGGTCCCGTCGTGGGGAGTGGCCGTCGACGGCGACCGTCTCGCCGCGCTGCGCTCGGGGCGCACGCCGGTGATCGCCCGGGTCCGTGACGGGCGGACGTTCGTCGACCTGCGCACCGTCGAGCCCGGCGACGACGCCATCGTCACCGAGGCCCTCGTCCGCTGCCTGGACCCCCGCCGGCGCGACTCGGGCGGCGGGTCGACTCCGGCGCCGGGTGAGGCTTCCCCCGGATGACGACCAGGCGATGAGGATCGGGCGATGAGGATCGCGGCATGAGGGTCGTGGCGACGGCCGGCCACGTCGACCACGGGAAGTCCTCGCTGGTCCTGGCCCTGACGGGAACCGATCCGGACCGGTTCGAGGAGGAGAAGCGGCGGGGTCTGACGATCGATCTGGGCTTCGCCCACACCGTGCTCCCCGGTGGGGACGGGGTGTCGTTCATCGACGTCCCCGGCCACGTGCGGTTCCTGCGCAACATGCTCGCCGGAGTCGGCGCGGTCGACGCCTGCCTGTTCGTCGTCGCCGCCACCGAGGGCTGGAAGCCCCAGAGCGAGGAACACCTGCGGATCCTCGAACTGCTCGGCATCCGTCGCGGGGTGATCGCCCTGACCAAGGTCGATCTCGTCGACGACGACCTCCTCGAACTGGCCACGCTCGACGTCAGCGAACACGTCGCCGGGACGTTCCTCGACGGCGCCCCGATCGTGCCGGTCGCCGCCCCGACGGGCATCGGCCTCGACGATCTGCGTGCCGCCCTGGCCGATCTGGTCGCCGGCACGCCGCCCGCGGCCGACCTGGGTCGGGCCCGGTTGTGGATCGACCGCGTGTTCGCCGCCCGGGGGAGCGGCACGGTGGTCACCGGGACGCTGACGGGTGGGGCGTTGGCGGTCGGCGAGCGCGTCGTCGTCGGGCCGGACCGACTCCCGGCCCGGATCCGCGCCATCCAGTCGCTCGGGGCGTCGGTCGAGCGGATCGGCCCCGGCAATCGGGTCGCCCTCAACCTGGCGGGTTTCGACTACACGCTGGCCGCCCGCGGCGATGCGGTGACCCACCCCGAGCGGTGGCACCACACGTCACGGTTCGACTGCTCGCTGGCGGTCCTCGGCGACGTCGACCACGAGGTGTCGAGACGCGGTGCGTACGCGGTCCACCTCGGCTCGGGGGAGTTCCCCGCCCGGGTGCGCATCCTCGGGTCCGAGGCGCTGGCGCCCGGTGGCACGGGTGCGGTGCGGGTGCACCTCCGATGTCCCGTCCCGTTGCTGCCCGGCGACCGCTTCGTGCTCCGCGAGTCGGGCCGCAGCGAGACGGTGGGCGGTGGCGAGGTGCTCGACGTCGACCCGGTCCTCCCGGCGTCGCGGGCCCGGCCGGATCGTTCGGTCGAGCGGGTGGTCGCCGAACACGGCTGGATCCCCGCCGACCGTCTCGAACTGCTCACGGGCACACGACTCGAACCGACCCTCGGCGGTTGGGTCACCGCGGCGGGCCGCGTCGAGGAACTGGCGTCGACGGTCCGCCAGCGGGTCGGCTCGGCCGGCTCGCTCGGGCTCGATCTGGCCGCCCTCGATGAACGGGAGCGGGCCGTGCTGGCCACCCTGGGCGACGTCCGTGTCGACGCCGGGCGGGTGTTCCCGGCCGAGGTCCGTGACGAGTTCACCGACCACCCCGTGCTGCGCTCGCTCCTCGACGGCGGCATGGCGCCCACGGCCCCCGAGGGGGTCGACCGGGCGCTCGTGCGCGAGCTGATCCGGCGCCGGCTGGTGGTCGAGCGAGACGGCGTGCTTTTCCACCCGGCGGCGATCGACGCGGCGTCGCGGGTGGCGGCGGACCTACTCGCCGCCGCGCCGTCGGGGTTCACGGTCGCCGAGTTCCGCGACGCGATCAACGGAACGCGCAAGCACGTGTTGCCGCTGCTCGGCGAGCTCGACGCCCGCGGGATCACCCGCCGTCGTGACGACCTGCGCATCGCCGGGCCGCTCCTGACCTCTTGATCAACTGGCCGCTGACCGCCTGAACACCGTCGCCGGACCGCTCCGGGCGATGCAGGATGGCGGCGGCGACGCGGGATCTGCGAGGCTCGCCGCCATGCGCATCGCCGTCGTCGGCCCGGGTTCCGTCGGGTGCTTCTTCGCCGCCCAACTGGCCGCGTCCGGCCATGACGTCGTCGCCTGCGCCCGACGGCCCTTCGAGCGCTACATCGTCGAGTCGAAGACGGTGCCGGTCGACACCCCGGCGAACGTGCTCGTCGACCCCGGCGGCATCGATCGGCACGTCGATGTCGTGATCGTGGCGGTCAAGGGCCATCACACGGCGACGGCCGCTCCGTGGCTCGCCGCCCTGTGCGACGTCAACACCGTCGTCGTCGTCGCCCAGAACGGGCTCGAGGGCGAGGAGCGGGTACGGCCCTACGTCGGCGACGCCACCGTGCTCCCCGCCGTCGTCTACTGCGAGTCCGAACTGCTCGCCCCGGGCCGCACGGTGCACCGCTCGACCGGCTTCCTCCACCTCCCCGACACCCCCGCCGCCCATCGGGTCGCCGCCCTCAACTCCGACGCCGGGGCCTGGTTCCGCCCGACTCCCGACTACCCCACCGAGTTGTGGCGCAAGCTCGGCGCCAACGTCTGTCTCAACGGGGTCCTCGCCCTCACCCGCCGAACCCGGAGGGTGCTCGCCGATCCAGCGGTGGCCGATGTTGCCGTCGCCCTGCTCGAGGAGTGCTGGACGGTGGGAGCACTCGAGGGTGCCGCCGTGTCACCCGGCGATGCCCGGGGTTTGGTCGAGGCGATGGCGACGCGTGGCCGCGACGGGGGATCGTCGACCCTCTACGACCGGTTGGCCGGCCGACCGACGGAACACGACGCGATCTACGGCACGTTCATCCGCGCCGCCCGCCGCCACGGGGTGGCGACCCCGGTGACCGATGTGGTGCACGCACTGCTTGCCGGGGGCGACCCCGAGGAGCCGGGCTGAGGCCGGGATCGCCGCCCGGGCGGCGGATCACGCTCCGGTGATGTCCGGCGGCATGGCCTCGGGCCGCTGCGTGCTGTGCTCGACCTGCTCGGCCAGTTCGACCACCTGGGCCCACGAGTCCACCCCGTCGCAGGCCCGGCTCGTCGTCACGGCGAGCGCCGCAGTGGCGTTGGCGACCGCCGCCCGCCGGCGCACGTCGCCACCCCGCGCCGCCGCAGCGAGCCAGCCCGCCACGAACGCGTCGCCCGCCCCGGTTGCATCGACGGCCTCGACCGACGGGGCCGAGCTGTAGAAGCAGTCGCCCGAACGGCAGGCGGTGTAGCTCCCCGCCGCGTCGAGGGTGACGACGACGGTCGAGCGCACGCCGGCGGCGAGCAGGGCGGCGGCCGCCTCCGGCGCCGTCGAGGAACCGGTGAGGGACATCGCCTCGACCAGGTTGGGGGTGAACAGGTCGACCTCGGCCAGGACCGGGGCGATCGCCGCCATCCAGGATCCGGTCGGATCCCAGGTGATGTCGATCGAGGTGGTCATCCCGGCGTCGTGCGCCGAGGCCAACAACCCGCCCAACTCGTCGCCGCACAGGCGGGGGAGCAGATTGGCGTAGGCGACGTGGAGGTGCCCGACACCGGCCGCCGCCAGCCGCTCCACCGACACGTCCGCGGCGCAGTAGTGCTCGTTCACCCCGGCGTGGTAGAGAAACCCACGCTCGCCATGGGGAGCGACCATCACCAGCGTTACCGAGGTCGGCCCCGTCTGATCGAGCACCACGCCCGAGACGTCGCATCCGCGCCCCAGCTCCTCCCCGACGAACCGGCCGAAGTGATCGTCGCCGACGCGTCCGCCGACGAACGTCGGCACCCCGAGGCGGGCCAGTGTCATCCCCCCGTTGCCGGGGGCCCCTCCCACACTGGCGACGATCTCGCCGGCGTTCTCCAGGGCTCCGAAGTCGGGCATCCGTTCGACGTGTGCGAGCAGGTCGAAGGTGACCGTTCCGACGACTGCCACGCCGCCGGGTGAGGAAGGTGCGCTGGGCACGGCGCTACAGAACGGCGCGCAGCTGCTCGATCGCCTCGGACAGATCGGGTCGCTGCCAGACGTTGCGACCGACGACGACGCCGCGTGCTCCGGCGGCGAGACCGGCGCGGATGGCGCCGAACAGCGCCGTCGGGTCGTCCTGCTTGGCACCGCCGAGGAAGACCGTCGGCACCCCCCAGGCAAGGATCTGACCGAGCGCGTCGGGGCCCACGGCGGGGATCTTGAGGATGTCGGCACCCAGCTCCAGCGACATCCGGGCGGCATGGACGATCACCTCATCGTGATCGGCAACGGCCAGCGGTTCACCGAACCAGAGCGGTTCCAGCATCAGCGGCATCCCGACGTCGTGGGCCTCGGCCGCCAGTCGTGCCGCCACGGCGACGGTCGCCGCGGAGATCGAATCGCCCAGCCCGCAGACGAACAGCGCCTTGACGGCGTCGGCGCCGAGCGCGGCCGCCATCGCCACGGGGACGATGGCGTCGACCGAGCGGATCGATTCCACCTGGCCGGGCCGGTCCCCCCAGATCTGGTGATCGACCATCATCGTCAGGCTCATCCCGGCCTGCTTGACTCGGCCGCCGAGCAGCTTGGCCATTCCTGCGGAGAGCAGCGTGCCGTCGGTGCCGGCGGCGACCAGGGCTTCGAGGAGGGCGGCCGGCCGCTGCAACCCCGGGACGTTGCCCATCACCAGACCGTGATCCATCGGGATGATCAGCACCTTGCGGTCGTCGGGAACCACGGTCTGCATCCGCCGGGCGAAGCGGTCACGATCGGTCATGGGCCGAACGTAGTCCAAGCCCGTCCGGTCGCCGACGGCCGGCTCGACGGGTCCGGGCCGGCAGCGTGCCCGGCGTCGGGTGAGGATCTCGATGGCGGTCCTGACACCGGTCGGACGATTCGTCGCCGGTTCACGCCTTCCCGGGCGAGCGCCAGTGGTGCTCGATCGCCGCCCGGCGGGCCACCTCGGTCTCGGCGGCCGCCAGCGTCGAGCCTTCGCTCCACCCGAGCAGCGGGCCGATCAGGCGGGCGACACCTTCGACCTCCGCCGCCGTGACCCGCCCGAGCGTTCCGAGCACCAGTCGCCGGTCGAGGACGTCGGCGAGGGTGAGCGCCGACTCGTCGGTCACGGCGAAGACGGCCTGGGCGGCGATGTCCCAGCAGCCGTCGCGCATCGACAGGCGCTGCGCCAGCGAGCCATCGCGTTCGACGAGGTCGTAGATCCGCTCGTACTCGGTGCCGTAGAGGCGGGCGAGGTGCTCGCGTACCTGGATGGGTAGCGGCAGGTGGGGGCGCGAGCGGACGGCGTGGTCGAGGAACGGCGCGGCGTCGACCGCCCAGGCGAACGTGCCGACCGCTGGCTGGCGCGCCGAGTCGTAGCGCGCCGCGGTACGTCCGCCGAGCGCCGGCGAGGCGAAGAGCGCGTCGACCGCCTCGACGCCGGTTGCCCGGCCCGTCGTCCACTTCCCGCCGCCGATCGTCCACAGGTTGGCCGCACCGGTCTGGGCGTGGTCGTACAACTCGTGGCGGCGGCTGGTGTGGTAGCTGTCCTTGCCCTCCTCCACGATCAGCGGGCGGATGCCGACGGTCGTCAACTCCACGTCCTCCTCGGTCAACGGCGCCGTCGCCCGGTTCAGCGTGGAGTTGATCGTCTCGAGCACCAGGCGGACGTCGTCGTGATCGGCGCGCACGTCGTCGGGTTCGTCGGCGGTCGCCGTGTCGGTCGGCCCGATGAACGAATGCCCCTGCCACGGCGAGACGATCACGTGGTTTCCGCTGCGCGCCCTGGCGAACACCGTGTCCGACCCGCCGAGCGGGCGGGTGAGCAGGTGGATGCCCTTCGAGCGCTGCACCTTGACGCCCATCGGTCGTCCGAGGGCGCGCGAGCACGACGTCGACCCACGGCCCGCCGGCGTTGACCACCGTGCGGGCGACGATGCGGTGGGTGACGCCGGAGAACTGGTCCTCGATCTCGACGCCCTCGACCACCAGGCCGTCGCCGTGGGTCGCCGGGCGGGTGACGAAGCCGGTCACCCCGGCATGGTTGACGACGACGGCGCCCGCCGCGGCGGCGGACTTCACGTAGCCGAGGAGCAGCCGTTCGGGGTGGAGGTTCATCGTGTCGTGGTAGGCGAACGCACCCTGGAGCCCGTCGGCGTCGAGCCAGGGCACGGCCCGGGTCAAGGCCGTGCGCGACAGCCACCGCGGATGGGGGATGCGCAGACCGGGCGGGGCGCCGCGATTGCGATCGTAGGAGAGCAGGTCGTACAGGCCGACGCCGGCGCCGATCAGCGCGGTGGGCGGTTTGCTCCAGCGCCAGGCGGGCATCAGGAACCGGGTCTGCTGGACGAGGTGGGGGGCGCCGAGGGCCAGGATGCGCCGCTCGCGCAGGCTCTCGCGCACGACGGCGAACTGGTAGCTCTCCAGGTAGCGGATGCCGCCGTGGATGTATCTGCTCGTCGCCGACGACGTGCCCGAACCGAAGTCGCCCTTGTCGACGAGCAGGGTGCGCAGGCCGCGCCCGGCGGCCTCGCGGGCCACCGAGACGCCGGTGATCCCGGCGCCGACGACGACGACGTCGAACGGCTCGCCCAGGCGCGTGAGGTCTCGTTCGATGCGCATCGTCGTCGGCTACTCCTTGGGGCGTCGCTCGCGATAGTCGCGCGCCGCGCCTTCCTCGGGTTCGACCTCGAGGGTGATGCCGTCGATGGCCACGACGCGGACCCGTGCCCCGCCGGTGATCGGGGTGGCCCGATTGGTCCGGGCCCGCCACTTGGCGCCGCCGACTCGCACGACGCCGGTCGGGGCCAACTCGCCGATGGCGTCGCCCATCTCGCCGATCATCCACTCGCGCCCGATGGTGGGGGTGGCGAAGCGCGTACGCACCATCGAAGGCATGCCGACGACGAAGGTGAGGGCCAGCCCGCCGACGCCGACGATCAAGGTCACCCACGACAGACGGATGCCCTCGCGGTAGAGCGCGACCGAGCCGAGGGTGAACAGCACCAGCCCGATGCCGGTCCACAGGCGTGGCACCCCGACCTGCACGTCGACGGCGAAGGCGGCGAACGAGGCGATGATCGCGACCAGCGCCCAACCGCGCAGCGGCAGCACGCCGACGCCGTAGCAGCCGAGCACCAGGCAGACGACGCCGATCACGCCGGCCAGCCCGACACCGGCGGTGTAGAACTCGAAGACGAGCAGCGCGGCGCCGATGACGAACAACAGGTAGGCGACGGGTGGGCTGCCGACGGTGTGGAACAGCCGGGGGATCAGGCCGAGCTTGAAGAAGCGGGGGGTGGCCACCGTCGGCTTGATCACACCGTCGTCGTCGGGAGCGTCGTAGACGGTGCGCAGCGTCGTGCCGTTGTACGACAGGCCGTCGATCGCCGAGATCATGTTGCGCAGCACGGGCACGCCGCGGTCGTTGGTCTGCAGCTTGAGCACGCCCTGGGCGCGGGCGTCGTCCGCGCCGAGGGTGCCGGTGGCGAGCGAGCCGGTCGCCGAACCGAATTCGAGCGCCTTGCCGTCGACCTCGAGCGGGAGCCCGAAGTCGCCGATCCGCGTGCCGGGAGCCATGCCATTGGCCGCCGCCGCGCCGATCAACTGGCCGGGCAGGCCGAAGGCCCGCGCCCCCGACGGGCCGACCCAGATGGTGACGGGGATCTCGGCGTGGGCGATGTGAGCGGCCAGGCGGCTCATGCGCTCACGCGACACCACCGCCTGCTTGGAGTTGACCTGCAGCACGAGCGCCTGCGAGCCGTTCTCCTCGGCGCGGTCGATCGCCCGATCGATCTCGTCGGCCAGGATCGGGTCGACCAGGCCCGACACCTCGAACACGTCGACGGGCGGCGGTGCGTCGTCGCCGGCCTGCGCACCGGCCTGCGCACCCGCTCCGAGGCCGAGCGCGCCGCCGGCGACGAGTAGGGCGATGGCTAGTCTGCGCAACGAGGGCCTCCGGAGGGCGTGTGGATCCACTGCAGTTCTTTGCCGCCTCCCGCCTGGTCATCGTGGCCGGGAAGGGCGGCGTCGGCAAGACCACCGTAACGGCTGTCCTCGCCCGTGCGGCAGCCCACTGCGGATTGCGGGTGCTCGTGATCGACGTCGAGGGGCGACCCGGTCTGGCCAACATGCTCGGCGCCCCACCCGACGATGTCTTCACCTACGACGCCCGCCTGGTGGCCGAGGGCCTCGGCACGGAGGGGACCGGCTCGGTCTGCGGCCGCCTGCTCGGACCCGGCCCGGCGCTCCGCGAGTACCTCGCCGACCATGGCTTCGGGAGGTTGTCGGGGCGCCTGGCGGCCACCGGCGTGCTCGACGTCGTGTCCACCGCGGCGCCCGGGATCGAGGACATCCTCGTGCTCGGCAAGGTCAAGCAGCTCGAACGGGCCGGCGACTACGACCTGATCCTGCTCGACGCCCCCGCCGCCGGGCACGCGATCACCTTCCTGCAGGCCGCATCGGGGCTGCTCGACTCCGTGCGCGTCGGGCCGATCCATACCCAGGCCCGTGATGTGCTCGAACTGCTGTCCGACCCCGCCCGCTGCCGGGTCGTGCTCGTCACGCTGGCCGAGCCGACACCGGTCAACGAGTTGGTCGAGACGGCCTTCGCCTTGGAGGACCGGGTGGGCATCGCCCTCGGCCCGGTGGTGGTCAACGGGCTCTACCCGCCCCGTGAGCTGCCCGACGATCTCGAGGGGGACCTGCTCGACGCGGCCCGGTTCCGTCGGGCCCGGGTCGAGGCGCAGGCCGCCCAGCTGGCCGGGCTCGGCGAACGGCTCGGCCTGCCGCTGCTCCCGCTGCCGTTCGTGTTCACGGCAGGTCTGTCCTGCGACGATGTCACCGGACTGGCCGCGACCCTCCTCGGGGGCATCGCCGGGCTGAGCGCTGCGGCCGCGGGGCCGGGATGATGGCGGCGCGTTCCCGTGCCAAGACCGGTACGTCCCCGCCGCAGCCCGTGCCCGAGCCGGGCCCGACCCTCGACGGGCTGGTCGCCGGCTCGCGCATCCTGCTGTGCTGCGGATCCGGGGGCGTCGGCAAGACGACCACCGCCGCCGTGCTCGCCCTGCACGCCGCCCGCATCGGGCGACGGGCGGTGGTCGTGACCATCGATCCGGCCAAACGGCTGGCCGACGCGTTGGGCCTCGGCCCGGGCGGCCTGTCGAACGAGCCGAGCGCCGTGGAGCTCGACGGGGTGGCCGGGGAGCTGTGGGCGATGATGCTCGACACCCGCACCACCTTCGACGCCGTGGTCGCCCGCTATTCGGCGACCCCCGAGCAGGCCACGGCGATCACGGGCAACCGCTTCTACCGCAACATCGCCGGCGCCCTGTCGGGGACGCAGGAGTACATGGCCGCCGAGAAGCTCTACGAGCTCCATCACGACGACCGTTTCGACCTGGTGGTCGTCGACACGCCGCCGACCCGCAACGCGCTCGACTTCCTCGATGCCCCGGCCCGGCTGACCCGTTTCCTCGACCACCGGGTGTACCGGGCGGTCACTGCGCCGACGAGGTTGGGGTTGAGGGTGATCGGCGTGGCGACGCAGCTCTTCCTGCGCCCGATCGCCAGGGTCGTCGGCGGTGAGGTGATCACCGACGTGGTCGGCTTCTTCCAGGCCTTCGACGGGATGGAGGCCGGGTTCCGTGCCCGCGCCCAGACGGTGATCGGGCTGCTCAGCGACGCCGAGACCCACTACGTGCTCGTTGCCGCCCCGCGGCGCGACGCGCTGGCCGAGGCCGCCTACTTCGCCGGCAAGCTGCACGGGAACTCCCTCGTCGTTTCGGCCGTCGTGGTCAACAAGCTCCATCCGCGCTTCGGCCCGACCACGTCCGCCGACGCCTTCGCCCGGGCCGCCTCGGCTCGGGCCGGGCTTTCCCCGATGGCCGAGGCGTGGGAGAACCTGGCCGAGCTGCAACAGGTGGCCGAGCGCGAGCGCGCCGCGCTCGTGCCCCTCCTCGAACAGGTCGGCGACGCCACGGTGGCCGATGTGCCGCTGCTCGCCGACGATGTCCACGATCTCGCGGGCCTCGGACGGATCGAGCGGTCGCTCTTCGCTCCGGGCCCGCAGGGCGGGTAACGTCCGGTCTCGTGCATGTGCTCGTGGCCACCGACGCAGATTGGGTCCTCACCGAGGTCCGGGCCGCGTTGGAGGCGCCGGGGACGAGTTTCCTGGTGTGCAGCGACGGGCGGGCCGTCACCGAGGCGGTCCGCCAGCGACGCCCCGACGTGGCGATCCTCGACCTGCAGTCCGGGTCGAAGGGGGCGATGGCCGTCACGATGGATCTCCGCCTCGACGAGTCGAGCGGCAACGCCCCCCACGTGCCGGTGCTGATGCTCCTCGACCGCAAGGCCGACGTGCACCTGGCCAGGCGCAGCGATGCCGAGGGCTGGCTGGTCAAGCCGCTCGACCCGCTGCGGCTGCGCCGGGCGGTGACCGCCGTCGCCGGAGGCGGGCGGTACGCCGAGGGTGTGGCGCAGCCTCCCGGCGTCGACGCGGCCGAGCCAACTCCGACTGGCGAAACGATTCCGACCGGGTAGAGTTCTGCCCGCACCAATCGGGGTGTAGCGCAGCTTGGTTAGCGCGCCACGTTCGGGACGTGGAGGCCGGGAGTTCAAATCTCCCCACCCCGACCACTCTTGTCCTCCGGCGCCCACCGATGTGGCGGCCCGACTCCCCCGCCCTCGCGGCGACCTGCCGTCGATGTGGCACGATGAGGGCGTCTGGGGCTGCCGGTCCCGACGGCTGTGCGTCGTGCTCGCCAGCGGGGGACTGTCAGGGAGGTCATGCCATGGATGAGATCGTCGTCGGGGCCTACAACAGCGAGACGGCCCGGCGGGCGGTCTTCGCCGCGGCGAAGCTCGCCGCCGACACGCATCGGCCCCTTCACCTCGTCATCGCCGTGAGCCCGAAGCGTTCGGCGGGCGAGGTCGGCCCGGACCAGTGGCACAGCGACTGGCTGACCGAGGCCGAGCAGTTCCTCGACGGCCTGATCGGCGAACTCGATGTCTCGCCGGTGACCCGTGCCATCGTGGTCAAGGACCCGGCCGGCGCGCTGTGCGAGGAGGCGACCCGGCTGGGCGCGAGCGTGATCGTCGTCGGCAACGTACGCGTGCAGGGTGCCTCGCGGGTGCTCGGCAGCGTGGCCAATGGGGTGGCCCGCCACGCTCCCTGCGACGTGCTGATCGTCAACACCACCGGCGGCGCCGGGACGTGACGGCCGCGATGGCCGCCGTCCCGCCGGTACGGCTCGACGACCTGGCCGAGCCCGGCTATTCGCCGGAGATCGCCGAGATGCGGGCGCTGGGCGCAGCACTGGCCGAACACCTGCCCCTCGACGCCGCAGCGATCCTCGCCCAGGCGGCCGACGAACTGGCCGCTACCGACCCGGGCCCCGGTTTCGATCCCGGCGACGTGGGACCCGACGGGTTCCGCGAGCCGCTCGACGTGCTCCTCGCCGGGCTCGGCGACGAGGCGGGCCTGTCGCCGTTCGGGCACGTCAGCGCGCACACACTGCTCGTGCAGTTGTCCAAGAACCGCATCCTGCTGGCGAACCTCCTCGCCCGCCACCCCGAGATCCTCGACATCCCGATCGAACGGCCGATCGTCATCCTCGGCCAGCCGCGCACCGGCACCACCCATCTGCACAACCTGCTCGCCGCCGACCCGGCGCTGCGCAGCCTGCCCTACTGGGAGAGCCTCCAGCCGATCCCGCTGCCCACCGAGCGCGGCGTGGAGCCCGACCCGCGCCTGCAGCGTGGCCAGTTCGGCGTCGGCTTCGTCAACGCGGCGATGCCCGAGTTCCGCCGGATGCACGAGATGACCGCCGACCACGTCCACGAGGAGATCCAGCTGCTGGCGATGGAGTTCTCCACCATGCTGTTCGAATCGATGGTGCCGATGCCGTCGGTGCGCGACTGGTACCTCGCCCATGATCAGACCCCGCACTACCGCTACCTGAAGACGGTGCTGCAGGCGATGACCTTCCTGCGCGGGGGACGGCGTTGGCTGCTGAAATCGCCGCAACACCTCGAACAGCTCCCCGCCCTCGACGCCGTCTTCCCCGACGCCGTCGTGCTCGTGACGCACCGCGATCCGGTGCCCGTCACGGTGTCGCTGTGCACGATGCTCTGCTACACGCAGCGGATGTCGCGCGACCGTGTCGACCTCGTCGCCACTGGCGCCTACTGGAGCGACCGCAACCTGCGGATGCTGCGCGCCTACCAGCGGGACCGGGACATCCTCCCCGCCGGGCGCTCGCTCGACATCCGCTTCCACGAGTTCATGGGCGACGACCTGGGCACTCTCGAGCGGATCTACGAGCTGGCCGACCAACCGTACGACGATGTGGCACGGGCCGCCCACCGGCGGTACATCGCCACCCACCCCCGGGACCGGTACGGCAAGGTGATCTACGAACCCGAACGGTTCGGGCTCGACCTCGCCGCCCTGCGCGCCGAGTTCGCCGGCTACACCGCCCGGTTCGGCGTGGTCGAGGAGCGGGCGGCGTCGTGACGGTTGGGTACGGTCGAGCGATGCACCTCACCGACCTGCAAGCCGTGATCGAACGCACCTACGGCGAGCGCGACCGGCACCGCGGTGTCCCCTCGAGCGTCGCCTGGCTGGCCGAGGAGATCGGTGAGCTGGCCCAGGCCGTGCGCAAGGGGACGAAGGCTCAGCAGGCCACCGAGTTCGCCGACGTCCTCGCCTGGGTGGCGACGCTGGCCAACCAGGTCGGCATCGACCTGGCCGAGGCGGTGTCGATCTACGCGGCGGGCTGCCCGAAGTGCAGATCGATTCCCTGCGCCTGCCCGTAGGCGTGCTCAGCCGCGGCGACGCACGAGCTCCTCGGCGATCTGGATCGCGTTCAACGCCGCGCCCTTGCGCAGGTTGTCGTTGCTCAGGAACAGGGCCAGGCCGCGCCCGCCGTCGATCGACGTGTCCTGGCGGACCCGCCCGACGTAGCTCGGGTCCCGCCCGGCGGCCGACAGCGGCGTGGGCACGTCGACGAGCGCCACGCCGGGCGCCTCGGCGAGGATCTGGCGCGCACGTGCCGCGCTGATCGGCCGGGCGAACTCGGCGTTGATCGACAGGGAGTGGCCGGTGAACACCGGTACACGCACGCACGTGCCGCTGACCCGCAGATCGGGGATCTCGAGGATCTTGCGGCTCTCGTTGCGCAGCTTCTGCTCCTCGTCGGTCTCGTCGGAGCCGTCGTCGACGAGCTTGCCGGCCAGCGGGAGCACGTTGAAGGCAATCGTCGTAACGAACTTGCGGGCTGCAGGGAAGTCGACGGCGCCGCCGTCGAAGGTCAGCGCGGCCGCTCCGTCGACGACCTTGCGAACCTGCTCGTCGAGCTCCTCGACGCCGGCCAGGCCGGCGCCGCTGACCGCCTGGTAGGTGCTGGCGACGATGCGTACCAGCCCGGCCTCGACGTGCAACGGCTTGAGCACCGGCATCGCCGCCATCGTCGTGCAGTTGGGGTTGGCGACGATGCCCCTGGGGAGCGAGTCGAGCACGTGGGGGTTGACCTCGCTGACGACCAGCGGCACCTCGGGATCCATCCGGAAGGCCGAGGAGTTGTCGATCACGATCGCCCCGGCGGCGGCGAACCGGGGAGCCAGGACCTTCGACGAAGCGGCGCCGGCCGAGAACAGGGCGATGTCGAGCCCCGCCGGATCGGCGGTCTCGGCATCCTCGACGACGATCTCGCGCCCGGCGAAGGCGAGCGTCCGCCCGGCCGAGCGGGACGAGGCGAAGAACCTCACCTCGTTGAGCGGGAAGGACCGCTGCTCGAGCAGGGCCCGCATCACTCCACCCACTTGACCCGTTGCTCCGACGACTCCTACGCGCATGGCCGCAACTTTACCGACGGCACCCGGGAAGGCGGCCCGGGTTTCGTCCGCCGGCCGCGCCTCAACTCGCCCGGGGAACGAGGTGGATCACGTCGGCGTCGGAGCCGGGCGCGTCGCGTGCGGCGAGCCAGCGGACGAGCTCCTTCATCGGCAGCCCCGGGGTGATGAAGTACCCCTGCGCCGTGTCGCAGCCGCGCTCGGCCAGCATCCGCCACACCTCGCCGTCCTCGACGCCCTCGGCCACCGCACTCAGCCCGAGGTTGTGGGCCATGTCGATCGTCGAACGCACGATCACCGCGTCGTCGTGGTTCGTCGCCATCGACAGCACGAAGGAGCGGTCGATCTTCACCTCGTTGACCGGCAGGCTCTTCAGGTAGGCGAGCGACGACTGGCCCGTGCCGAAGTCGTCGACGGCGATGCGCACCCCGAGCGTGCGCAGCCGGCTGAGCATCTCGATGCTGCGGCGCTTGTCGGCGAGCATCTGCGATTCGGTCAACTCCAGCGTCAGCACGTCGGCGGGCAGGCCGGCGCCGGTCAACATCTCCTCGACGTCACCCGGGAAGCCGAGATCCATCAGGTCGCGGGCCGACATGTTGACCGACATGCGCAGATCGGGATGGTCGACGCGCAGCTGCGCCAGGTCGGTGAGTGCCGTCGAGATCGCCCAGCGGGTGACCAGGTGGATCAGCCCGTGCTGCTCGGCGACCGTGATGAACTCCTCCGGCGGAACCGAGCCGTAGCGCGGATGGGGCCAGCGGGCGAGCGCCTCCACCGCCACGACGCGTCCGTCGAGGCTGGCCTGGGGCTGGTAGTGCAGCTGCAGCTGGTCGTTGGCGAGCGCGGAACGCAGGTCGGCCGTCAGGCTGAGGGTGCGGGTGCTCGCCTTGTCGAACCGGGGGTCGTAGAACTCGAAGCCGGTGCGGCGGTTCTTGGCGGCGTACATCGCCACGTCGGCGCGCTGGAACAGCGAGCGGGCGTCGGTGCCGTCGTGGGGGGCGAGGGCGATGCCGATGCTCGCCAGCGGGTTGAGGCTGAGCCGGTCGATGACCACCGGTTTGGCGACGTCGGTGCGCAGCTCCATCGCCAGCGCCGCCAGATGGTCGACGTCGGTGACGCCGGGGATCACGATGGCGAACTCGTCGCCGCCGAGACGGGCGACCGTCCCCCGGCGGCCGACGATCTGGCGCAGGCGATTGGCGACCTCGCGGAGCAGCTCGTCGCCGATGTGGTGCCCGAGCGCGTCGTTGACCTCCTTGAACCGGTCGAGGTCCATGAACATCACGGCGACCATCAGCTCGTCGGAGGCCAGCGGGAGCAGCTGGCGGAGGCGTTCGTCGGCGACCATCCGGTTGGGGAGCTTGGTCAGCGCGTCGTGACGCGACTGGTGCTCCTTCTCGAGCGCCTGGGCGCGCAGCTGATCGACCAGTTCGCCGACGCGCAGGGCGACCGACGTGTTCAGGGCGAAGGTGTCGAGCAGGTGGAGGTCGTTGGAGTCGAAGGTGCTCCCGTCGGCCAGGCGGTTGCCGGCGACGAGCAGGCCGGTCGTCTCACCGTCGACCCGGACCGTCGAGGCGACGAGGTCGGACCAGCCGAAGGCGTCGACGATCGCCCGCCGGGGCGATTCGGGACCGGCGGGGACGAGGAGACCCCGGGGGTGGGCGGAGATCGCGGCGATCGCCGGCGGGACGTCCTCGGTGTGGAAGAGCTCGGTGACGACCGCGCCCGCCTCGTCGAGGCGCTGGACCTTGACGCCGTCGGGGATCCGGCGGATCAGTCGCACCTCGCCGGCGCGCAGGAGCTCGGCGACGTTGCGCAGCGCCCGCTCGATGACCACGACCTCCTCGGTCTCGCCGGCGAGTTGCGAGGCGAACCGCTCGAGCGAGGTCAAGCTCTGCAGGCGCTCCCGCTGGAGGACGTAGAGGCGGTAGCCGGCCGAGGCGATGAGGAAGCCGGCGACGATCATCCAGGCGCCGCGCATGTCGACCCACAGCACGTTGACGGCCACGAGGCCGATCACGATGTTGCACGTCATGATGGCGAGCTGGAGGGCGTGCTGTGTGAGCGAGCCGCTGAACGCGCCGGTGCTCAACGAGATCGCCGCGGTGATCGACAGGTTGCTCGCCTGGCTCGCGGCGAGGATCGCGGCGAAGGCGGCGAACCATCCGCGCACCGAGACCGGCGTGGCGTCGCCGATGACCGCGGAGTAGACGACGAAGGCGATCGCGCACTCGAGGGCCCGATTGGCGAGGTTGAACGCGGCCTTCTGGAGGGCCGAGCGGTGCCACACGAGAGTACCGACGAACTCGCCGACCATCCATGAGGCGAGCAGCGGCAAGGGCCCGATGTAGGCGAGCCCGATCACGAGCAATGCGTCCGAGGCGTTGACCGCGTGCGTCTGACCACCGATCTCCACCCGCGCGTTCAGCCCTTCCGCGAGGACGAGGGAGATGCCGAGCGCGATCCACGGGATCGACTTGGCGGGCAAGGTGACGGGTTGTCTGGCGATGATCGCCCAGGCGGTCACCGCCAGGGCGCCGATGCCGAGGATCAGTGCCCAGACCGGAGAGGACGCGCGGCGCAGTGATTGCGTCACGGGAAACTCAACGCGGCCGCTTCGTGTAGGCCATACGGCCTGCTATACTGTAAGTAGTACATAGCTCGCTCGTGGTGGCTTGAGGCCCTTTAGCTAGAGAAAAGAGGTGGGTGACGTGAAGGGTGGTACCTGGCGCTGATCCCGGTCGCAGTGGTGACCGGAGTGCAATTCCGTGGTGTTGACGTCGGATTCTTTGGCGAGAACGACAGAAACGCTGCATCTACTCCAATTTGACTCACAAGCAGTGCGGAAGTGACGGCGGTTCTTGTCAGGATTCCGTCAAGAAACCCCCTGTAGTAGGATGACCGCCACCCAGAGAGGGCTTTGGTCAACCCGACCGCCGTGTCGGCCCGACGCTCTGCCAAACTGCTCGATCGTGGCCGATCGTTCACTTGCCGAGGTCTCCGATGAGTAACGGGACGACGATCTCCGAAGCACGAGCCGTGCTCGGCGAATCGACCCGGCCAACGGCGAACTGGCCCCCGCCCTGCACCGCTCCCCGACCGGGGATGCTCCGGCGCTCCGGTCGCCGCCGCTCGGTCGCGTCGACGCGGGCGACGCCCGAGTCGGCCACCGATGCTCGGCTCGGGCGGCGTTTCCGGGCGTTGTGGGCTGCGGCGGTCACCTCGGGCCTCGGCGACGGCCTGGTGCTCGTCGCCTTCCCGCTCCTTGCCGCCAGGCTCACCGACGACGCCCGTCTGGTGTCGGGCATCTCGGCCGCCGCCGCGCTGCCCTGGCTACTCGCCGGGCTGCCCGCCGGGGTGCTCGCCGACCGCCTCGACCGCCGGCGGCTGATGGTCACGATCGAGATGCTCCGCGCCGCCACCGTGGGTGCGTTGGCCGTCTCCGTGGCACTCGGCTGGAGCTCGCTGGCCGTGCTCTACGTGGCGGTGTTCGGCCTCGGCCTGGGCCAGACCGTGTTCAGCGCGGCGAGCAGTGCAGAACTGCCCCGCCTCGTATCGGACCGCGAGCTCGGCCGGGCCAACGGCTACCTGCTGGCCGCCGAGATGGCCTCGGAGCAGACCATCGGACCGGCGATCGGCGGGGTGCTGTTCGGTCTCGCCGCTGCCGCCCCGTTCGTGGTCGACGGTGTGAGCTTCGCTCTGGCGGCGGTGCTCGTGGCGATCGCCATTCCGCATCGACCCGTTCCCGGCCGGTTGTCGCCGGGTGGGTCTGTGCCGGGTCGACCGGTCCAGGCGGCCGCGACGACGAAGGTCCGCTGGTCGATTCGAGCGGACCTGCGCGCCGGGTGGCGCCACTTCCTGGCCGACGACCTGCTCGTCCTGCTCGCCGGCTTCATCGCCGTGCTCGCCTTCTGCCAGGCGATGGTGCTCTCGACGCTCGTGCTCAGCGCGCTCGACCGTTTCGGGCTGACCAGTGGGGGCTACGGGCTGCTCCTCGGCTCGGCCTCGCTCGGCAGCGTGGCGGGTGGCGTCGCCGGCGGGCGGATCGACCGGCGCCTCGGGCCGGCCCTGACGATCTCCGGCGCGGCGCTGATCGCCGGCCTCGGTTACGCCGTCGTCGGGTTCACCGTCGACCCGCTGGTGGCCGGATTCGGTCTCGCCCTCGAGGCGACGGCGATCACGGTGGGCAACGTCTCGAGCATCACCCTGCGCCAGCGCCGGGTTCCCGGCCATCTGCTCGGGCGGGTCGGCAACATCATCCGCTGGTGCATCTTCGGCGTCGTTCCCCTCGGCGCCCTGACCGGCGGGGTGCTCGCCGAGCGGGTCTCGCTGCGCACCCCGTTCCTGCTGGCCGCGGTGATCCAACTGATCGCCGTGTCGATGTTCACGCCCGATCTGGCCCGGCTGTGCCGCCGGTGGCGTCTTCAGCGCTGAACCACGAGCCACCAGTGGCTCGGATGCACGCCGCCCAGCCGGTGGACGGGGATCGGCGACTTCAGCGACGAGGAGCGCTGATCGGACTGGAAGACCAGGATCAGGGCCAGGTCGGGGTACTCGCGCTGCAACATCGGCACGATGTCCTGTGGGCCCAGCCGGTTGGCCTGCCACCCGATCCGGGTCACCAGCCGGGGCGGCCGGATCCGGCTCGGGACGATGCGCCAGGTGAACCGGACGACCGCGCCCAGCGGGAACAGCAGGGCGTCGCGGCCGGTCCAGGTCCGCAGGTTGAGGGCGACGCGGCCACCCGGCTTGACGGCACGCAGCGACTCGCGCACCAACGCCAGGGCGGTGTCCCGTTCGCAGTGCTGCAGGGTGATGTAGGAGAAGACCACGTCGGCGCTGGCGTCGTCGACGCCCGGCAGGCTGCGCCCGTCGGCCATCAGCACGGTGCGCAGCCGGTCGATCCGGCCGTGCTGGGCGACGGTCTCCCGGCATCGTTCGAGGAAGGCGCCGTCGAGGTCGCAGGCCACGACGTGGCTGTAGTGCTGGGTCAGGGCGGCGGTCATCCGCCCGATCCCCGAGCCGATCTCGACGAAGGTGCGTCCTGCGGCGTGCTCGCCCCAGAACAGCCCGAGGTGGTGGCAGTAGTAGCCGACCTCCTCGGTGCCCGTGGCGACGAACTCGGCCAGGGTCAGGTGCTCGCCCGTCTCGTTGTTGAACACCCATCCCGTTTCGCGGACCACGTCGTCGGCGCTGTGCTGCGACTCCGAGACGCGCCCGGCGGTGCGCCAGGGGGCGAGTTGGGGTCGGCGCTTCAACACGAGGAGCGCATGCTACGGGTCCGGGCCCGGCGCCGGATCACTTGCGTTCGGGCAGGGGTGCCGAATAGGCCTGCCCACTGTCCAGCCCGAACGCGTGGTGCAGTGCCTGGCAGGCCTTCTCGGTATCGCCGGCGTCGATGACCACCGATATCCGGATGGTCGACGTGGAGATCATCTCGATGTTGATGCCGTTGTCGGCCAGCACGCGGAACATCCTGGCGGCGATCCCCGGGCTGGACTTCATGCCGGCGCCGACGATCGACACCTTGGCGATCGCCGCCTGGTGGCTGACGCCCGCAGCACCGATCTCGCCGGCGATGCGGGCCACGATCTGCTCGGCGACGGCCATGTCGGCCTTGGGCACGGTGAAGGAGATGTCGGTCGTGCCGTCGATGGAGGTGTTCTGCACGATCATGTCGACGACGATGTTCGCCGCGGCGAGGGGCTCGAACAGCGTGGCGGAGATGCCCGGACGGTCGGGGACGGCGCGCACGGTCAGCTTCGACTCGTTGACGTCGTGGACGATGCCGGAGACGATCGGGTCTTCCACGTTGGGCTCCTCGTTGGTCACCCACGTGCCCTGTTCCCAGGTGAAGCTGGAACGCACGTGGAGGGGGACGTTGTGGTTGCTGGCGAACTCGACCGACCGCAGGGCGAGCACCTTGCTGCCGGCTCCGGCCATCTCGAGCATCTCGTCGAAGTTGACCCGCGGCAGCTTGCGGGCCTGGGGGACGATGCGGGGATCGGCGGAGAACACCCCGGTGACATCGGTGTAGATCTCGCAGGCGTCGGCGCCGAGGGCGGCCGCCAGGGCCACCGCAGTGGTGTCGGAGCCACCCCGCCCGAGCGTGGTGATCTCGCGCTCGGTCGAGATGCCCTGGAAGCCGGCGACGACGCACACCTTGCCCTCGGCCAGCGCTGCCCGTGCCCGATCGCCCTTGACCTCGACGATCTTCGCCTTGCCGTGCACGTTGTCGGTGACGATGCCGACCTGGCTGCCGGTGAAGCTGACCGCGGCGACGCCCAGGTCGGCGAGCGCCATGCACAGCAGCGCCATCGAGACGCGTTCGCCGGTGGTCAGCAGCATGTCGAGCTCACGGCCCGGCTGGGTCGTCGACACCGAGTTGGCCAGGGCGATCAGGTTGTCGGTCGACTTGCCCATCGCCGAGACGACCACGACGACGTCGGCGCCGTGGCGCCTGGTGAAGGCCACGTGCTCGGCCACCGACCTCATCCGGTCGGGATCGGCCACCGAGGTGCCGCCATACTTCTGAACGATCAGGGCCACGGGTCCGACACTCTATCCGGGGCCCGCCGCGGGCGGCGGGAGGTTGCACGCCGGAGCCGGGGGGCCGGCGGCCGCCCCCGACAGGGCGACGCGCCCGACGGCTCCGGCATCCCGTCGGCTAGCCTCGCATCCTCGTGGGTACTGAGAAGCGTGAACGTCAGAAGGCCAACCGGCAGCTCCGTCTGCAGGAGATCGCCAAGCAACAGCAGAAGCAGAAGACCAAGCGCCGGGCGCTGCGCATCGGACTGCTGGTGGCCGGCGTCGTGGCGCTCACCGGCATCTTCTACCTGACCAGCCGGGGCGGCGACAACGAGGACCAGGCCGCCGACGCCTCGTCCACCACGGTCATCGATACCGCCGTCGTCGACACGGCCCCGGTCACACCCCAACCATTCGCCTACGGCACCGGCGAGTGCGCCAAGGCCGACGGTTCGTCGGAGAGGTCGCAGACCTTCTCGGCTGCACCCCAGCTGTGCATCGACCCGGCCAAGACGTACACGGTCACCGTCGAGACGAACAAGGGCACCTACGCCGCCCGGCTCGACCAGGCGATCGCCCCGGGCACGGTGAACAACTTCGTCAACCTCGCCCGTTTCCACTACTTCGACGACACGGTCTGCCATCGGGCGATCCCCGGGTTCATGGTCCAGTGCGGCGACCCGACCGCCACCGGCACGGGCGGCCCGGGGTATTCGATCGGCGACGAGCTGCCGGCGGACGGCGCCTACCGGGTCGGCTCGCTGGCGATGGCCAACAGCGGCCCGGACACCAACGGCAGCCAGTTCTTCGTGGTCACCGGCGACCAGGGTGTCTCCCTTCCGCCCAGCTACTCCCTCTTCGGCGAGGTCACCGAGGGGCTCGACACCACGGTCAAGGCCCTCGACGCGGCGGGCAACCCCGAGTCGAACGGCGTGCCACCGCTCGAGGAGATCAAGATCGTCAAGGTGACCGTCGCGGAGTCGTAGCCGTGCGGAGGCCCGACCGTCGTCGGCCGCCCTCCCCGCCGACCGCCGGCCGCCGGTGCTCAGCCCGGCAGCCCTCCGCCGGTGAGCTGCACGTCGCCGATGACGTCCCAGCCGGTGTCGTCGCGGACCAGGGCGCTCCCCGATGGCATCGTCGCCACCGTGAACCCCCTGGCCAGGGCCAGGGTGCGCTTCAGCCGATCGGTCGACCAGGTCTCGGCCTCCGTGACCAGCGCCAGCCCGGTGACCAGGCCGAGACCGAGGGTGAAGGCGCCGCCCCGCGAGTCGACCATCGGGTCGCAGAGGGCCGCGGCCGAGGCCGTGCTCGCGGCGATGACACCTCCGGCATCGAGCACGCCCAGCAACGCGTCCCACACGGGCGTGTCCTTGAACACCGATCGCAGGTGCAGCGGCGAGTCGCCGACCAGGTAGACGAGACGCGCCGTGCGCAGCGAGGTGACGTTGACCGCCTCGTGGGCGTCCCGACGGGTGAGCACGTCGAGCCCGACCGCCGTCGCCCCGAGGCCGGCGAACCAGGCGGCCGCCCGTTCGACAGCACGCGCCGGATGTTCGAAGGCGTCGGCCGTCGGCAGGACGAGGACCCGCTCGGTGCCGGCGACGGCCAGCAGCCGCCGGTCGAGCGTCTCGGTGATGGCGAACTCGCCCCCGCCGATGAGGGCCAGCGTCCCGGTCACGAGCCCGGCCTGCGGCGAGATGCTTCCATCGCCACAGTGTGGCCGAACTTGGCGGTGGCCGCCACCGCCGGCTCAGCTCAGTCGAGCAGGTGGGCGCGCAGCCCGTCGATCGCCGACGCGTCGACGCCGATCGAGTGGAGGAACCGCTCGATCGAACCGTGGCGGGCGCGGACCTCGCCCAGCACGTCGAGCAGCGCCCCGGGCAGTGCCGCCATGAAGCCGGGCGGGACGCTGTCGATGCGTTCGAGCATCGCCGGGCGGTGGACCGCCGCCCAGGCTCGGGTGCGCACCAGGGCGTCGGCGGTCAAGCCGTAGTCGGCGGCGATGTGCTCGTCGGCGACCCCGACGGCGGCCAGTGCGAGGGCGGCCACGAGTCCCGTGCGGTCCTTGCCCGCCGCGCAGTGGAACACGACCGGGCCGACATCGGCCCGGGCGAGCAGGGTGATCACGGTGGCGAACCGGTCGGCACCGACGCTGAGCATGTCGAGGTACGCCGACACCAGGAAGTCGTGGGGGTCGCCGGCCGCGGCGTGCTGCTCGAACGACCAGGTGGCGTCGATGATCGGCACGTGCACGAAGTTGACCGGGGAGTGGTCGGTGGCGAACCGGCCCCACTCTTCGAGCTCGCCGATCGTGCGCAGATCGATCACCGTGCGCAGGCCCAGCGGTCGGAGCAGTTCATGGTCGCCCTCGGTCAGGTGCTGCAGTCCGTCGGCGCGGAACATCCGCCGCCAGCGCGTCGTGCGCCCGTCGTCGACCGGGTAACCGCCCAGGTCACGGAAGTTGTGCACGGCGAACAGAGGAACCACCCGACGGTGGTCGGAGCCCACATCGGGCAGCAGCGGAGTTGTCATCGCCGCCGACGGTACCGGCCGATCCCCAACTCCGAGTGGCGCCGCGGTGGCGCGCGGATGAACCGGCACGGTCAGGTGTCACGTCCCGAATGGGCCGGCGGACCGCTTGGCGCTCGTTGTTACTGATGGGTAACATGAGTCGATGGAGCAGGTGACGGTATCGACGGTGGGCATCCTCGGCTCGGGAATCATGGGCGCCGGGCTGGCCGAGGTGGCGGCACGGGCCGGCTATGCGGTGATCGTGCGCTCGCGGACCGCGGCGGGGGCCGATGCGATGGTCGAATCCCTCGCCAAGGCGCTCGCCCGGCAGGTGGCGCGTGGCCGGCTCACCGACACCGAACTGGGTGAGATCGTCGGGCGGGTCACCGCCACCGATGCGCTCGACGACCTGGCATCGTGCGACCTGGTGATCGAATCGGTGGTCGAGGACCTCGCCGTCAAGAAGGCGCTGTTCGGCCAACTCGACCGGATCGTCCAGCCCGAGGCGATCCTGGCGACGAACACCTCGACGCTGCCCATCGTCGAGATGGCGATGGTCACCCAACGCCCCGGCCAGGTCTGCGGCCTGCACTTCTTCAACCCGGCACCGATGATGAAGCTCGTCGAGGTCGTGCGCCCGCTCACCGCCTCGGACGCCACCATCCTGGCCGCCCGGGGCTTCGCCGAGGCATGCGGCAAGGACGCCGTCGAGGTCGCCGACCGGGCCGGATTCGTCGTCAATGCGCTGCTCTTCCCCTATCTCAACAACGCCGTGCGGATGCTCGAGCAGGGCACGGCATCGCTGGACGACATCGACACGGCGATGCGCGGCGGCTGCAACTTCCCGATGGGGCCGTTCGCCCTGCTCGACCTGGTCGGCCTCGACACCTCGCTGGCCATCCTCGATGCCCTGTACCTGGAGTTCCGCGACCCCAACTACGCGGCCGTCCCGACGCTGCGCCGGATGGTTGCCGCCGGCCTGCTCGGCCGCAAGACCGGACGCGGCTTCCACGACTATCGCGTCGCGTCGGCCGCCGGCGGGTGACGCGCTGGAACGATGGCGTGGCCGGCTGGGACGACATCCCGATCGAGCCGCCGCCATCGCAATGGGCCTTCCCCGACCCGAGCGATGCGGTCGAGGACCTCGTCGCGATCGGTGCGGATCTCACCCCCGGGACGCTGCTCAACGCCTATCGTGCGGCCTACTTCCCGATGCCCCACGGTCGACGCCGGATCGGTTGGTGGTCACCCGATCCCCGCGGCGTGCTCTTGCCCGGTGGACTGCGCATCACCCGTTCGATGCGCCAGAGCGCCCGGCGGTTCGAGATCCGTGTCGACAGCGCCTTCCGTGGCGTGATCGAGGCGTGCGGCGACCCGCGCCGCCCCCACGGGTGGATCACCCCGGCGGTCGTCGACGCCTACGAGCGGCTTCACCAGCTCGGCTGGGCCCACAGCATCGAGGTCGTCGACGCCGACGGCGTGCTGGCCGGCGGGCTGTACGGCGTGCGGCTCGGCCGGTTGTTCGCCGGTGAATCGATGTTCCACCACCGACGCGATGCATCCAAGGTGGCGCTGATGGCGCTGGTCGAGCTGATGGACGCCTCGGCGATGACGGTGCTCGACGTGCAGTGGGCCACGGACCACCTCCGCTCCCTCGGGGTCGTCGAGGTGTCCCGACGCCACTACCTCACCCTGCTCGCCGAGGCCCTGGCGTGACGAGCAGGCGCCGGCTCGGCGCGGCGGTACTCGTCGCCTGGTCGATCGCCGGGTGTGGTCGGGGGGCCGACCCCGGGACTGAAGCCCGTCAGCGGTTGTTGGCCCGGTTGGGCGGGGCCGAGCCGGCACGCGGCGACGAGGTGTTCGAGGTGTGGGTCTGCCACGTACCTGCCGACACCGTCGACGCGCTCTACCAACCCGGCCTTCCCCGGCTGGCCATCGACCCGGCAGTCGTCGCCCGACTGCTCGACGAGCACGTCGGCCGGTACTTCGCCACGATCTCGGGTGGTCGCTACCGGCCCGGCTTCCGACCGGGCGGCGAGGTGTCCCTCGGCGTGGCCGACGACTCCCAGGACTGCGCCGACCTGGCACTCGACGGGGCGCGAGCCGACAGTGACGCCGTACTGCTGGTCGCCGACGCCGAGCACGCCGGCGACCGCCCGGGCGGCTGGGGGCGCCCGGCGAACCCCCGCTGCCGGGGCCGACGATGCCCGGCGGGCGAGTCGCGACGGGCGGTCTACGTCGGCGCCGGCGATTTCCACCTCGACTGGGGGCCGGTGCCCGCACTCGATCTGATCGAGCACGAGATCGGCCACAGTCTCGGTTGGCCGCATTCGGCCGCCCCCGGCCCCGGCGGCGAGCACGCCAGCCCGCTCGACCTGATGAGCGATTCGGCGGCGCCGCGTGCGGTCGACGCCGCCCGCCGCGACGGTCCGGACGTGCTGGCCGTCGAACGGCTGCTCGCCGGCTGGCTGACGCCCGACGAGGTGGTCGGGGTGACGCCGGTGAGCGGCCGTGTGGCGCTGGACGCCTCCTCGGCGGGCGGTGCGGCGCGCGGCTGGCCGCGGCTCGCCGTCGGCTCGCTCGGCGGTGACCGCGTCGTGACGATCGAGGCGGTGGCCGCCGTCGGTTACGACGATCACCTCCCCAGCGGTGGGATCTCACTGCACGTCATCGACCTGGCGGCCGAGCCGTTGCTCCCGACGGTGCTCGTCGACGCGCCCGAAGGCCTGCTGCGCGTCGGGGAGGCCTGGCAGGACGACGTCCTGCGGATCGAGGTGGTCGGCCCGACGGAGGTGGTGGTCGGCATCCCGTCGACCGACGGCACGCCATAGCGGACGGGCGGCTTCGGTGTGACTGGATTTCCCTACGACTGAAAGTAGTGTAATCGACACTGAATGTGATGTTTGGATGTCGGGAGCGGACGGGCGAGTGGAACATCGAATGCCGGCGATGGTTGCCCTGGCGATCCTCACCGTCGGCGGCGCGCTCGGTCCGGCGGATCGGCTCGGGCCGCCGACCGCGCCCACGGCTCCGTCGAGCGGGGACCAACCGATCACGCCCGACCTGCCGACCTCGGCGACCTACCAACCCGATCTCGATCAGGCGGAGTCGGAACGGGCCATCGCTACCGCCCGCGCCGAGCTGGGTGCGGAGCCCGACGCCGGGCTGGGTGCCGATCCGGGCGTCGAGTCGGGCCGGCGTTCCCCCGGGGGGACGGGTGTCGTCGGCCACGCCATCCTCGCCTACCCCGCCGACGTCGACCGGCCGTTCTTCGCCGATCGGATCGTCTACGTCACCTTCCACCGCACGATCGCCGCTGATCCGTTCGCCGGGGCCTGGGTCGATCTGACCGCCGGTTCGATCGTCGGCAGCTGGGGGCCCGACGCGCCGGAGGTTCCCGACGCGCCCGAGGTTCCCGACGCGCCCGAGGTTTCCGACGCGCCCGAGGTTTCCGACGCGCCCGAGGTTCGGCCGGCGGCCGCCGCCGCGGGCACCGGACTGCTCGGCGAGCCCGGTCCCCGCGTCCGATGGGGCGGCTGGTCGATGTCGACCGAGGTGTCGGCCCTCGAGGAGGGTCTGGCGCTGCGCGAGCTGCGGTTCAACGGGCACCTGATCGCCGCCAAGTTGTCGATGCCGGTGATGGCCGTCGTCTACGCCGGCGGTGTCTGCGGACCCTTCGCCGACCGGATCGGGCGGCCGCTGCTCGACGTCGACTGGGCCGACGGCCGCTCGATGGTCTACCGGGAGGTGGTCATCGACGGGGAGGTCTGGCGTGAACTCGGGGTGCGCAACCAGATCGGCGACTACGACCTGTACCAGTCGTACGTGTTCTCGGCGAACGGCGTGCTCGAGGCGCGCCTCTCCGGCAGCGGTCTGCAGTGCCTGGCCGATCACGAGCACCACCCGACGTTCTTCCTCGACGCCGACATCGACGGCCCGGCCGACGATCAGGTGGCGCCGGCCGATGGAGGGCCGCCGGCGACGGAGGTCGACGGTGCGCTCGGGTCGGGCTGGTCGGTGACGGACCTGGTGACCGGGACCCGCCTCGACGTCGGTCCGGCGCGCGAGGTGGTCCCCGGTCCGGCATCGGGGGGCCTGCCGGCGACCGGCGCCCAACTGATCGGGGTGCGCCGGTACCGTCCCACCGAGGATGCCGGGTGGCGGTGGGGTGCCAGGGTCGGCTACCTCCCGTACGCCGACCACGAGGCGCTCGCCGCGTCCGACGTGGCCGTCTGGTACCAGGCGACCATGCCCCACCGGGCGAGCGACGGCGCGGCCCATTGGCACACGACCGGGATGCGCCTCACGGTCACCGTCAATGGCCGGATCCCCGGCCTCGCGCCCGAGCTGAACGGCGCAGCCATCGCCACCACTGGACCATGGATGAGTGCTATACGTGGTTGATCATGCACTCTAGGTTGTCAATCTGATAGAAGTAGGGCAACCACTTGTCGCTGAAAGCGGCTGAGCAAACGCTGAGAGGGCGGATGATGCGTAACTCGAGGATTGTGGCGGCGGTCTTGCTCGCCGGACTGACGGCCTTCCCGGGCGGCTCGGCCCAGGCGGCGGGAGCGATCACGATCACCCCCGAATGCCGAGTGCTCGCCGCCGGGAGGAACGACAACGGTCAACTCGGCGACGGAACGATCGTCGATCGCACCTCACCCGTCTCGTTCCTCCTGCCGACGACCGAGAGCGCCCGCGACATCGCCATCGCCTCGGGCGCCTCCGCCCCCGGCGTGAGCGTGCTCACCTATTCCGGCAAGGTGTACTCGGCCGGTCTCAACAACCACGGCCAACTCGGCGACGGCACGACCGTCGACCGTTCGACGCCGGTCGTCTTCGCCCTCCCGGCCGGCGAACTGGCCGCCCGGGTGTTCCCGGGGGGCAACACCACCTACGTGCTGACCGTCTCGGGGCGGGTCTTCGGAGCCGGCCGGAACCAGAAGGGCCAACTCGGCGACGGCACGACCGTTTCGCGTCCGGTACCGGTGGCGATGAACCTGCCGGCCGGCGAGGTGGCCGTGTCGGTGGTCCCCGGGCTCGAATCGGCCTACATCGTGTCGGCATCCGGCGTGCTGTACGCCGTGGGCGGCAACTACTTCGGCCAGTTCGGCCAGGGCCATCAGGCCGACTCGGTCACGCCCGTGGTGTTCCCCCTCCCACCCGGATCGGTGGTCGTCGACGCCGTCGAGGGGAGCGACGCACTCTTCGTGCTGACCTCCGACGGCGCCGTGTTCGGCGCCGGGACGAACGCCTTCGGGCAACTCGGCGACGGCACGACGACCAACTCCCCTGTTCCCGTGCGCTTCGGGCTGCCGGCAGGCGAGATCGCCGCGCAGATCTACCCGAGCAGCGGCACGACGTTCGTGCGCACGGTGTCGGGGCGTGTCTACGGCGCCGGGTACAACGCCCGTGGTCAGCTCGGTGACGGAACGACGGCCACCCAGGCGACACCGGTGCGGTTCACGCTCCCGGCCGGGCAGCTCGTCTCGTCGATCCATCCCGGGCCGGACCGGCTGTACACGCTGACCAGGTCGGGACAGGTCTTCGGCGCCGGCGCCAACGAGACGGGCCAACTGGGCATCGGCTCGGTGACCGACGCCCCGACCCCGACGCGGATGCTCCTGCCCGCCTCCGAGACCGTCGTCGAGGCGGATCCGACCGTCGACGCGGCGTTCGTCCGCACGGCTTCCGGACGTGTCTACTCGATGGGCGCCAACGGGTTCGGCTACCTCGGCGACGGCACCTACAGCACGCGGACCTCCCCGGTGCGCTGGGGGCTGCCGGCGACCGAGACGGCCATCGAGGTGTCGCCCGCCCTCGGCTACGTGTTCGTCACGACGGCATCGGGCACCGCCTACGGCGCCGGATGGAACCTGGCGGGCAACCTCGGCGACGGGACCGATGTCAACCAGCCGAGCCCGGTCCGCCGTCTCGCCGGGCTCGGCACACGCGTCGTCTCCACCCGATCGATCCTGTCGAAGCACTCCTTCTCGTACGGCCTGACGTGCCGTCGCACCGGCACGCTGGCGGTGACGACGACGTCGACGGCGGGTCCGGTGCCGGACCACTGGGAGGTCAGCGTCGGCTCATCCAACTGCCAGGTGCCGTCGGCCACGGGTTCGGTCCCGGGCGCCGGTGGCGCCATCGACTTCCAGACCATGCCGGTGTTCATGCCCGACGGCGTCACCAAGTGTCTCTACGCCGTGACGGTGGGGGCGGCCGACGGTTGGACGACCGGCTGCCTGGAGCCCTCCTACACGCTGGTCGACGCCGGGGTGACCGCGGCAGGCGTGTGCAACACGGCCATCGTTCCTCCGCCGACCACGGCGCCACCCGGTCCGGCGACGACGCTCCTGGCGGGCGTGCTGCCCTCCAATCCCTCGATCCCGGCCGCGGTCCTCCTCCCCGAGACCGGTTCGGGCCCGGTCGGCGGCGCCTCGCTCGTCGGTCTCGGCTTCCTCGGGGTCGGGATGCTGGTTGTGCTCGGGACCCGCCGCCGGCCCGCCGTGGTCCCCGCCGTTGTCAGGGTCCGGCAGCGCTGAGATCAGTGCGTCGCTGAACAGGGGGCGGCCGCCGGCCCCGATGACGACGACCCGCATCGGGTCAGGAGTTCCGCCAGGCGACGTAGCGGGCCAGTTCCTCGAGCGCTCGGCACGCGGGGCCATCGAGCCCGGTGGCCCCGAGGGCGTCCAGCGCGCCGGTGGTCAGCCGGTCGATCTCGCCCTCGAGTTCGGCCAGCGCCCCGGTTTCGATCAACACCGCCTGGATCCGGGCGATGTCCGCCTCGTCGAGGTCGGGTCTGCCGACACGGTCGAGCACCGCCCGCTGGGCGGCGTCAGCCCGTTCCGTGGCGATCGCCAGCAGCGGTGTGGGCTTGCCCTCGCGCAGGTCGTCACCGACGGGCTTGCCGGTGACCACCTCGTCGCCGAACGCGCCGAGCACGTCGTCACGCATCTGGAAGGCGTCGCCGAGCGGCAGGCCGTACGCCGACAGGCCGGGCAGCATCGCCTCGTTGGCCGGGTCGGCGAGCATTGCCCCGAGGTGGAGCGGGCGTTCGACGGTGTACTTGGCGCTCTTGAACCGGGCGATGCGCTCGGCGGTCGGTCGGCTGCGCTCGGAGCGGGCGGTGCCGAGGATGTCGAGGTACTGACCGACGTTGAGCTCGATGCGCAGCTCGCTCCACAGCCGCCGCGCGGCGACCGGAGCGTCGTGGAGCAGGCGGTCGGCGTAGACGAAGGCGAGGTCGCCGACGAGGATGGCGACCCCTTCGCCGAAACGTCGGGGCTCGCCGGCCCAGCCGCCGCCGGCGTGGAGGTCGGCGAAGGCGAGGTGGGTCGTGCGCTCCCCACGGCGGGTCGACGATCCGTCCATCACGTCGTCGTGGAACAGGGCGAAGGCGTGGAGCAACTCGAAGGCCGCACCGGCGTCGACCCAGGCCCGATCGTCCGGTGAACCGCCGTAGCCGACGAAGCCCCAGTAGCAGAATGCCGGGCGCAGGCGCTTGCCACCGGCGACGACGAGCTGGCGGATGGCGCCGAGAGGGGATCCGAGATCGTCGTCGAGCGCCGACCAACGTGCCTGCTCGTCGTCGAGGAGCGCAATGAGACGGGCCTCGACGGTCTGCGCGATCGACGTCAGCGAGGCCGGGGGGGACGGCACGCCCCCAGGCTAGGCAGGTTTCGTCGGCTTCGGCTTCGGCTTCGGCTTCGGCTTCGGCCGGCACGGCCGGAGCGTCGCCCGCCCCGTGTCGACGGCACTCGCCGTCAGGGGGCGAGCCCGAGCAGGATGACGTTGAACAGGCCACCGGGCATCGGCAGCGAACGTATCTCGCCGGTGGCCGTGTCGTAGAGGGCGACGTTGTTGTCGGCCGGGAAGAACAGGTAGCGGTCGTCGGGCGCGACCCACACGCCGGGCGAGGTCGAGTTGAAGGCGCCCGTGATCTGACCGCGGACCGTGCCGCCGATCTTCAGGTCGCTGCGCGTCCCCGTCACGAAGTCGACGAGGCTCGGCAGGCCGTTGACGACGACCAGGGCATGCCGACCCGAGGGGGCGATCGAGACCGACAGGTTCTCGCCGACGCCGACCGCCGGGATGGCGACGGCCACCGGGCCCCCGTTGCCGTGCAGCACGGTCTGGCAGATCGCCGCGGCGTCGCAGATCACCTCCCAGTAGCCGCCCGGCTGGACCCCGAGCACGAAGCCGTCGCCCAGCCGTTCGTAGCTGTCGTCGGGGTTGACGACGTAGGCGTGGGCATCGGGGCCGAGCACGACCGGACGCCCGTCGCCGACCGAGCCGACCAGGACCCAGCCGAACAACGACCCCGGCGGAGGGGCGATCGTGCGCAGCCTGTTGCCCGTCGCCAGATCGATTTGATCGATCTCCTCGCTGGTCGCCCAGACCGATCCGGTCGGGCCGGGGGCCATCGCCCAGACGTCACCGATCACCGAGCTGTCGACGATCAACGTGCCGGTGCCGATCGCCGCGACGGTCCAGGCCCGGCCCGAAACTTCTGGGAGGGCGGAGACGATGCCGGTCGCCAGGTCGAGGCGGCGGATCCGGGTCGACGGATCACCCGCTGCCAGGTAGAGCCCGAGCGCCGGCCCTGTCGCCGAGGCCTCGGTCGCCAGCACCTCCGCCGCCAGCACCTGGCCGGCACCGGTGTCGAACACGGTCGTTCCCGGTGCCCCCGTCGTACCCGGGGGATCGGTCGTCACGTCGACTGTCGTCGAGTCGCCGTCGAACGGGCCATCGGCCGGCACGTCGCTGCCGGAGGGGACCACGACCGGGACGAAGCCGTCCGCCGTGGTTGGCGGAACGCCGGTCGTCGCCGTGGCCGGAGCGGGCCGATCGTCCCTGCTGAACAGCATCACCGCACCGCCGATGGCGGCCGCCGCGGCGATCCCCAGGGCGATCATCGCCACCCGGTTCGGGGCCCGCTCGTCGGAACGGTCGGCCCGGCCCATGCCGAAGCGGAGGTCACCGCCCTCGTCGTGCCCACTGTCGCCGAGGAGCTCGATGAGCACGATCTCGTCGTCGCCTCCCGGCAAGGACTGCAGGTCTCGTTGACGGCGTCCGACCATGACGTCCATGCCTACACCAGGGAACCCGAGATGCCAAGCCGGTACCCTGCAGGCGTGGGTGGCGAGCCGATCCGGGACGCCGGTCCGGTCGGCGGGCCGGACACCGGGCCCGACGGCGATCGTGGGCGGGTCCACCTCGGCGGGCTCGACGGTCTGCGCGGATTGGCCGTCGCCGCGGTCGTCGTGTTCCACGCCGCCCCTCGGGGCTGGTTGCCCGGAGGCTTCCTCGGCGTGTCGGTGTTCTTCACGCTGAGCGGGTACCTGATCACGAGTCTCGCCCTCGACGAGATCGCCCGGACCAGCCGGATGGCCGTGGTCGCCTTCTACGCCCGACGTGTGCGACGGCTCCTGCCGGCCCTGCTCGTGCTGCTCGCCGGCATCGTCGGCGTCGCCCACCTGGTGCCGGTCGCCGATCGCACCGGGCCGCAGGTCATCGGTGGTCTCACCTACACGAGCAACTGGGTGCAGATCACCCGGCATGTGAGCTACGCGGAACTGTGGCAGGGGCCGGGCGTGCTCGACCATCTCTGGTCGCTGGCCATCGAGGAGCAGTGGTACGTGGTGTTCCCGCTCCTCGTCGCCGCCCTCGTCCGGTGGCGTGGCCCCGCCCGCATCCGCCGGACGATGGCGTGGACGTTCGCCGCCGTCATCGCCGTGTCGATCGTCGGGGCGCTACTCGGCGAGGACCGCAACGTCGTCTACCTGGCGACCCACACCCGCCTCGGCGAGATCGCCGTCGGCGGGCTGGTCGCCCTGGTCGTGCCCCTCGGCCGGGCACGGCCGGCGCGTGGCGCCCAGGTGGTCGGCGCCGGGGCACTCGTGGCGATCGTGGCGCTCTTCGCCCTGACGACGATCGACTCGGCATGGTTGTACCGCGGTGGGCTGCCGGCGTTCGCCGTCCTCGGCGCGCTGCTGGTCAACGCCGCGGTGCGGGTCGGCCCCGTGTCCGGGTTGCTGTCGTGGGCCCCGCTGCGCAGGCTGGGGGTGATCAGCTACGGGCTGTACCTGTACCACTGGCCGATCAGCGTGGTGATCGCCGCCCCGCGGGTCGACTGGCCGCCCGCTGCGCTGTTCGCCGGACGAGTGGTGGCGTCGGTGACCTTGGCGGAGCTCTCCTACCGGGTGATCGAGTCGCCGGTGAGGTCGCGCACCTGGCGGGCGTTCCCGACGGTCGCCGCAGGATTGGGCGCCCTGGTGGCGGGGACGGCATTGAGCGCCGCCGTCCCGCTGCTGCCCGAGGTGACACCGTCGGCGGTGTCGGGCGAAGGTGTCGACTCGGCGATCCGCGTCCTCCCGACGGCGACGACCGTCGGCCCCGACCAACTCACCGGCACGTCCGACGCGGCGGGGGGCAGCGCCGGTGGGCCTGCGGCGCCTCGCTCGGGGGAGTCGCCGGCCCGGATCGTGGTGTTCGGCGACTCGGTGGCCGACTGGCTGTTGCGTGACGGGGGCTCGCCGGCCGCCGCCGGCTGGTCGGTGATCGACGCCGCCGTGGAGGGGTGCGACGGGGCGCGATCGATGCCCGACGGGCGGGGTGCCGACGGTGCGCGTCTCGCCGTCCCCTCGACGTGCCGGGACTGGACCGACTGGTATCCGACGGCCTTCGCCACCGACCCCTCGTCACCCTCGGGCACCGCGCCGGTGGGCCCGCTGGTACGGGACCCCCGGGCCGTCGCCGTGCTCTTGGCCGGCCAGGGCGTCGTCGTCGACCGCCAACTGGAGGGTGTGTGGCGAGGGCCGTGCAGCGAGGAGCTGGCGCGCTGGTACCAGGCCGACATCGAGGGCAGGCTGGACCTGCTCGCCCGGCTCGCCGGGCGCTCGGTGGTCGTGCTGCCGGCGTGGTCGACCGACCAGTCCCGGTGGATCTACCCTGCCGACCACGTCGAGCGGGTGGACTGCGTCCGCGACATCCTGCGGGCCGCGGTCGACAGCCGTGCCGACGTCACGGTCGTCGATCTCGCTGCGATGGTGTGCCCGTCGGGTCCGGACCGGTGCCGTGACCTGCGCGTCGTCGACGGGGTGCACTTCGACCGCGAGCACGCCCCGGACGTGCTCGCCTGGCTGATCGACCGGGTCGTCACCTGACCCCCAGGGGTTCAGCGACGGACGAGGTCGTCGACGGCGGCGACGCGGTCGAACGGTACGAGCAGCAGGTTGGTGAAGCCCTTCGACGCGGGCGAGTATCCGCCGGTCGCGGCCATCGCCCGCAGCTCGTCGATGGTCAGGGGTGTCAGCGCTGATCGCCATTCCTCGATCTCGAAACACCGGTGGCTGATGTCCACCAGCTCGGCCAGCATCCCGATCAGCTGGGCGGCCGTCGCCCCGCAGTGCAGCAGGCCGTACGGCCAGAACTCGAGCACGATCGCGGGGTCGACCGAGCCGGTGATCGGGCCCCAGGCCGATCGCCCACCACGCAGGATCGCCACCTCGGAGCCCTGTGTGTCGAGCTTGAGGACATCGGGCCGTCGCCGGGCCAGTGCGGCGTCGAGGGTGATCACGTCGATCTCGATGGTCGCCTTCCGGCCGCTCGGCATGGCGCACAGGCGGTGGTCGCCCTGGTTCGAGGCCGACAGTTCGAGGATCGCCCGAGCCGGCGCCGACCCCAGCCCGCAGACGTGCAGCTCCACCCGGTGGGCCAACCCGTTGCGCTCGACGTTGGCGCGGGCGATCGCCGCGTTGGCCGGCATCGGCTCGAAGGCGATCACACGAGCGCCGAGCGCTGCGGCGACGACGCTGTACCAGCCGATGTTCGCCCCGCAGTCGACGAACAGGCAGTCCGGGGTGAGCAGGCGGCGGACGAGCTCGGTCTCGAAGGGTTCCCACACCCCTTCGTTGACGATGCGTTCCGAGACATGCCGGTCGTCATGCTCGTGAACGACCAGGCTCAACGCCCGATCGAGGCCGGGCACACGGGCGTCGGCGGTGCGCGCCACGATCAGCCGTCGAGGTCCGTGACGATCTGCTCGATCTCGAGTTGGGCGCTGGCGATCCGCGCCCGGCAGAAGCGGATGAGCTGCGACGCCCGCTTCACCCGTTCGGCCAGGCGGTCGACGTCGACCGAGTCTCGCTCCAGCTCGGCGAGGATCGACTCCAACTCGCCCAGCGCGGCCGGGTAGGTGAGGTCGTCGTCGTTCATCGTGGCGTTCCGTCCTGATCGTCGTGGTCGGGCGCCATCATGGGCACGGCGAGGACCCGGCTGCGAATCGACCCGTCGGCAACGAGGGTGACCAACTCGTCGCCGTCGCCGACGTCGGCTGTGGAGCGGACCAGCGAGCCGTCGGCGCGCCGGGTGATCGTCCACCCGCGGGCGAGCGTCGTCGCCGGGTCGAGGTCGCCGATCCTCCCCGCGGTGGCATCGAGGCGGAGCCCGGCCATCGCCAGATGACGGCGCGCCTCACCGGTCATCCGTCCGGCGGCCCGCTCGAGCCGTGTCGAGTGTTCGTTGAGGCGTTGCCGGGCGGTCGTCGGGATCCTCCCGGCATGCCGGTCGAGCCGTTCGGCGGCGATGCCGGCGGCCGACCGGGTGCGGGCCGAGACCCGGGCCGACACCTCGGTGACCCGCTGGTCGTGCCCGTCGAGCCGTTGGAGCGCCACCCGCCGGGTCGCCGACCAGGCCGCCTCGGTGCGCTCGCGATAGGCGAGGACCTGTTCGATCAGGGCACCGGCGCACGCTGTCGGGGTCTTCAGCGACCGGAAGGCGACCTCGTCGGCGACCGAGCGGTCGATCTCGTGCCCAAGCCCGGTGAGCACGGGCACGGGGGCGTCGGCGATCGCCCGCGCCACCGCCTCGGCGTCGAAGGCGGCCAGATCGGTGCGGGCGCCGCCGCCACGGACCACGACGATCACGTCGAGTCCGCGACGGAGCCCACTCCCGTCGGTCGCCGCCCTGCCGGTCGCTGCCCGGCTCGAGAGCGCCCGGATCGCCCCGGCGATCATCCCGACCGCCCACTCACCCTGCACCCGGACGTCGGCCACCACGAGCCGGAAGCCGATCCCGCTGACCTCGAGCTCGTGACGGAAGTCGTGCCATGCCGCGCTGCCCACGCTGGTCACCACCCCGACACGTAGGGGCACCATCGGCAGCGCCCTCGCCCGGTTGGCGTCGTAGACGCCCTCGGCGACCAGCTTGCGGATCAGCTCGTCCCGGGCGAGGGCGATCTCGCCGAGGGTGTAGCGCGGATCGATCCCGCCCATCTTGAGCCCGAGCCGGCCATTCGGCGCGTAGTAGTCGAGGAATCCGTGAATACGGACCTTCATCCCGTCGGCGAGGCGCAAGCGGTGCTTGGCGAGCATCGGGCGCAGCTTCATCCGCACGTTGGCGAAGAACGACACGGCGACCGTCGCCTTGACGCCGGCCTGGTCGTCGACGAGGTTGAAGTAGGCGTGGCCGTTCGGGCCCTCTCGCCAACCCTGGATCTCGCCGCGGACCCAGACCCCCTCGAAGAAGCCTCGGCGCAAGGCCCCGTTGATCGCCTCACCGAGTTCGCCGACCGTGAACGTCACGACGCCCCCGTCACCCTCGTCGAATTCGAGGTCGAAGCTCGGCTGACTCACCCCCGGAGTCTACGAACGCGCCGTCGTTCCGGCCCTGGCCCTGGCCCTGGCCCTGGCCCCGGCCCTGGCCCCGGCCCGCTGTCGACGTCGGCGTCGGCCCGGAATCCCTCCCCGGAATCGCCGGACTTGCCGTCGCCGTCGTCTGTGGCCTCGGATCCGTCGATCCGGGGAGGGAACTCGGCAGCGGTGGAAACGCGACGTGCCCTGCCGGCGGACCTGGCCTCGGGGCCGGACCGCCTCATCGTTGCCGCAGTCCGACCGTTCGGGCACTCCTCGGCAAGATGTTCGACTTCGCGGCGATCGCCAGCCGGCACGGCGTCGTTCACTTCACGGACGCCGAGCGGGCCGGGATCGGGCGTGATCGTTGGTACTCCGCTCGACGCGCCGGTGAAGTCGTGCGGGTACACCCGAACACGGTCGTGCTCGCCGACAGCCCGCGGACCTGGCAGCAGGCCGTCGATGCCGCGGTGCGTTCGTTGGGTCCTCACGCAGTTGCCTCGCACCGCTCGGCAGTCCAACTGTGGGTCGTCCAACCGTGGAGAGGTTTCCCCGAGGGGATGGCCGTCGATGTCACCGTACACCGACGCCGCCGACCCGACGCGCGAGCCGGCGTGGCAATCCACCGCCCACGCGATGTCGTCGATCTGGCGCCACGTGTCCGTGCCGGCATCGCCTGTACCAGCCCACTGCGGGCGTTGCTCGATCTCGGCGCCGTGGCCGCCGGGTCCGTCGAGGAGGCCTTCGAGCTCTTCGTCATCCGCCACCTCGTCACCCCCGCCTCGGTTCGGGAGGCTCTCGAGCGTCACGGGGTGCATGGTCGAGCCGGCGTGGGGCCGTTGCAGGACGCGCTCCGGCGGTGGCCCTTGGGCCGACAGGTCCCCGATAGCCCGTTGGAGATCCGTCTGGCCCGGCTGCTGCTCGATGCACGGTTGCCCTTCGTGTTCCATCCGGTGATCGAGGGGTTGGAGGTCGATTTCGCCTTCCCGGTCGAACGCCTGGTGATCGAGGTCGACGGCTGGGAGTTCCACGGAACGCGTGCGGCGTTCGAGGCGGACCGGCGGCGCGACGCGGTATTGGTCGCCGCTGGCTGGCGGGTGCTGCGGTTCACCTGGCAGCAGGTGAACGGCGAATCGTCGCTGGTCATCGGCACGATCCGAGCGGCGTTGTCGTGCGGCCCCGGCGTTCACCCAAGTCGGCGAATCCGGAAGAGCCTCCCCGGATCGCCGAGATCCTGAGAATCGGCCGCCGGGTGAGCGATCGGGGACGATCTGGGGAGGTTTTCAGCGACGAACCGACTCGACGGACCGAGGCAGGAGGCCGGGGTCAGCGCAGCGCGGTGACGATCTCGGCCATCAGCTCGCTGGCCTCGGTGGGATTGAGCCCGACGCGCACGCCTGCGGCGGCCAGCGCGGCCATCTTGCCCTGAGCCGTGCCCTTGCCGCCCGAGACGATGGCGCCGGCGTGGCCCATCTTCTTGCCCGCCGGTGCGGTGACCCCGGCGATGTACGCCGACATCGGCTTGGTCACGTTGGCCTTGATGAACTCGGCCGCTTCCTCTTCGGCCGTGCCGCCGATCTCGCCGATCATGATCATCGCCTGGGTCTCCGGGTCGTTCTCGAACTCGCGCAGGCAGTCGATGAAATTGGTGCCCGGCACCGGGTCGCCACCGATGCCGACACAGGTCGACACACCGATGCCCTGCTGCTTGAGCTCGTACAGCGCCTGGTAGGTGAGTGTGCCCGAGCGCGAGACGATGCCGACGTTGGGTCCGCCGGGCGTCGGCACCTGGGCGATCTCGCCGGCCGTGATGCCGATGTTGCACTTACCGGGACTGATGATCCCCGGGCAGTTCGGCCCGAGCAACCGGGTCCCCGGGAAGTCGCGCAGCAGCTTGTTGTAGACCTTGGCCTCGTCCTGGGCCGGGATGCCCTCGGTGATGCAGACCACGAAGCGCACGCCCGCGGCGGCGGCCTCGAGGATCGCCGCCGATGCCGCCTTGGGAGGAACGGCGATGAACGAGGCGTCCGCGCCCGTGGCGGCCACGGCCTCGGCGACCGAGTCGTAGACCGGGATGCTCCCACCATCCTCCGTGTCGACGCTCTGGCCGCCCTTGCCGGGCGTGACGCCGCCGACGACCTGGGTGCCGTATGCCCGGTTGCGCAGACCATGGAACTTGCCCTGCCCGCCGGTGAGGCCCTGGACGATGACCCTGGTGTCGGCGTCGACGAAGATCGCCATGGTCAGGCCGCCTTTCCGGTGGCAAGGGCGACGGCGGTGCGCGCCGCTTCGAGCATCGTGGGTTTCGATTGCAGCTTCGACGCCGGGATACCGGCCTCGAGCAGGATCCGGCGGCCCTCCTCGGCGTTGGTGCCGTCGAGTCGGATCACGATCGGCGCCCGGAGATCGACGCGGCCGAGAGCGGCGACGATGCCCTTGGCCACTTCCTCGCCGCGGGTGATGCCGCCGAAGATGTTGATGAAGATCGACTTGACGTTCTGGTCGAAGTTGATCACCTCGAGCGCCGCGGTCATCACGTCGGCGTTGGCCCCCCCGCCGATGTCGAGGAAGTTCGCCGCCGAGCCGCCGACCTGGTTGACCATGTCGAGCGTCGACATCGCCAGGCCGGCGCCGTTGGCGATGATCCCGACGTCCCCCTCGAGCCCGATGTACTGCAGGTCGTGGGTGCGGGCCAGTTGCTCGCGCTGGTCGAGCACCTCCATCGCCCGGAACTCGTCCCACTCGGGGTGGCGGAAGGCGGCGTTGTTGTCCAGCGACACCTTGGCGTCGAGGGCGTGGACGCCGTGGTCGGGGCGCAGGATCAACGGGTTGATCTCGGCGAGATCGCAATCGCCCGACACGTAGCAGTCGTAGAGCTTGACGAGGATGTCGGCCGCGCCGTCGATGGCGACGGGGTTGAGCCGGGCGGCCCGGCATGCCTCGCGGGCGTCGTCGAGCGAGAAGCCGATGGTCGGGTCGACGTGGCGGGTGATGATCGCGTCCGGGTGCTCGACGGCGACGGTCTCGATCTCCACGCCGCCCTCGGCCGAAAGCATCAGCATGTGCTTCTTGGCCGATCGATCGAGGGTGAACGACGCGTAGTACTCCTCGGCGATCTCGGAGGCGTGCTCGACCCAGACGACGTCGACGGCGTGGCCCTTGATGTCCATCCCGATGATGTTGCCGGCGTGCAGCCGAACCTCGTCGGCATCGGCGGCGAGCTTGATGCCACCGGCCTTGCCCCGCCCGCCGACCTGCACCTGGGCCTTGATCACCACGGGATAGCCGGCAGCTGCGGCCTGCGTGACGGCCTCGTCGACGGTGCGGGCGACGCCGCCGGGCGACACGGCGATGCCATAGCGGGCGAAGTACTGCTTGCCCTGGTATTCGAACAGGTCCACGTCGATCCTCCGCGTCGGTCTTCGGTCAGTCTTCTCGGGCGTCGAGGGTCGCTTCGAGCCAGGAACAGATGCCCTTGAGCGACGAGCCGGGGCCGAAGATCTCGGCCCAGCCCTGGTCGCGCAACGCCCGTGCATCGGCGTCGGGGATCACGCCGCCACCGAACACCAGCATCTCGCCCAGGTCGCGCGAACGGAGCTCGTCCATCACCCGCGGGAACAGCGTGTTGTGGGCGCCGGACAGCAGCGAGAGCCCGACGGCGTCGACGTCCTCCTGCAGGGCGGTCTCGGCGATCTGCTCGGGCGACTGGTGCAGGCCGGTGTAGATCACCTCGAAGCCGTGGTCGCGCAGGGCGCGGGTGATCGTCTTGGCACCCCGATCGTGTCCGTCGAGCCCGGGTTTCGCCACGAGCACGCGATACGGCCGTTTCACGGTGCCGACCCTACGTTGGCGGGTCGGCGGCGACCCAACCGATCGGGGCGGATGGCAGGTGGCGGTGGTTGACTGTGCGGATGCCGGTCCGGTCGCCCCGCCTCCCCGAACTGCGCTCGCCGCTGGCCAGGGCGGTCGTCCCGGTCATCGCCGGGGTGTTCTTCTTCGGGGTCCTGGGGATCGTGCTCTGGGGTGTCGCGGCCTGGTTGGCGGACTCGGGCACGAGTGTCCGCCTCGGCGACCCGACCTTCGAGATCTCCCGGATCGACAAGCTGGCCGATTCGATCGAGCGCTCCGGACCGCAGCTGTACCCCGACCTGAAGGATCCCACGGGTGGCCGTTCCGTCGTCGTCGACCACCAGGGGGGCGACGACTCGGCCGGCTGGGTCGTCTACCGGCCGTTCCCGTTCGATCGTCCGGGCGAGACGTGCCTCGCCACCCAGACGCCGAGGACGTCGAAGTTCGTCGACTGCGAGGGTCGGGTGCTCGACGTCAGCCAGTTGCAGCCGGCGCAGGACGTGCGGACCTCGTTGAAGGACGGGCGGGTGCTCGTACTGGCCTTCGCCGGCGCCCAGTCCTCGGCGGCGACGACGGTCGGCTGAGCCACGGCCGGCTGACTCACGGCCGGCCGGCTCACGGGGCGACGATCAGCTGGGCCTCCATGCCCTCGCTGCGGTGGCCGATCAGGCTGCAGTAGATCGCGTAGGTCCCCGGCTGCTGCGGGGCGACGAGGCCGCCGAGGGCCGTGACGCCCTCGCTGGCCATGGCGATGCGCACCGGCAGGACCCCGTCGTCGAGCACGAGGTCGTGGGTGTCCTGCTTGGAGGTCAGGGCGATCGTCAGGTTCTCGCCCGGTCGGGCCCTGAGCACGGAGATCGAGAACTTGAAGTTCGTCCCGTCGATGGCGACGACCGGCGCGTCGGGCACGGTCGGGCGGCCCTCGTTGATCGCCGGTTTGGACGACGAGCCGCTCCCGCCGCATCCCGGGCCGGCCGCCACGCCGACGAATGCCAGGGTGGCGAGGGCGGAGAGTCGGATCTTCACGTGCTCCATCCTGCCAGCTCGGCCAGGCGGGAGCTGATCCGGACAGCGCCGGACAGGGCGTACCATCGGGGCGATGGCCGCACGTGTCCCGTACCTCACTGCCAAGCTGCAGGGCTTCGGCACCACGATCTTCGCCGAGATGTCGGCCCTCGCCGTTGCCACCGGATCGGTCAATCTCGGGCAGGGGTTCCCGGACTACGAAGGTCCCCGCGAGGTGCTCGACGCGGCGATCGCGGCGATCAACGGCGGGCTGAACCAGTATCCGCCAGGGCCCGGGATGCCGGTGCTCCGCCAGGCGATCGCCGAGCACCAGCAGCGGTTCTACGGCCTGTCGTACGACCCCGACGGCGAGGTGCTGGTCACGGCCGGGGCAACCGAGGCGTTGGCCGCGGTGCTGCTCGGGCTGTGCGACACCGGTGACGAGGTCGTGGTCCTCGAGCCGACCTACGACAGCTACCAGGCCTGCATCGCCCTCGCCGGGGCGACACCCAAGTTCGTCACCCTCCGGCCACCCGACTACGCGATCGACGTCGACGCCATTCGGGCGGCGATCACCCCCAAGACCAGGATGATCCTGCTGAACACCCCGCACAACCCGACCGGCAAGGTGATGACCGCGGCCGAGGCGGCGGCGATCGCCGAGGTGGCCGTGGACCACGACCTGATCGTCGTCACCGACGAGGTGTACGAGCACCTGGTCTTCGACGGCCACGAGCACATCGCCTTGGCCGGCCATCCGGGGATGCGCCAGCGCACGCTGGTGATCTCCTCGGGGGGCAAGACGTTCAACACCACGGGCTGGAAGGTCGGCTGGATCTGCGGCCCCGCCGCGCTGGTGACCGCGGCGCGCACGGCCAAGCAGTTCCTCACCTACGTGTCGTCCGGGCCGTTCCAGCCGGCGATCGCCGCCGGGCTGCGTCTCGGCGACGAGTACTTCCGCGAGGTCTCGGCCGACCTCGCCGTCAAGCGGGACACGTTGATGACCGGGCTCGAGGCGGCCGGCTTCCGCGTCTTCAAACCGTCGGGCACCTACTTCATCACCGTCGACATCCGTGGTGTGCGAGCCGATGGCGACGGGATGGCCTTCTGCCGCTCGCTGCCCGAGCTCTGTGGCGTCGTGGCCATCCCGAACGTCGTCTTCTACGAGAACCGCGAGGAGGGCAGGCATCTCGTGCGCTTCGCCTTCTGCAAGCGTCACGAGGTGATCGAGGACGCCGTCGCCCGGCTCAAGACCCTGGCCTGACCCGATGGGCGCGCCGGCGTTGCCACCCCGTCGCCGTCGCCGGTCCGGCTACGGCGCCAGCCGCTTGGCCAACATCGCGACCAGGTGGCCGTAGTCGGTCTCCTGCCGACCGACCTCCTCGAAGCCGATGCGCTGGTGGAACCGCAGCGAGCCGTCGTTGCGCGGTCGCAGGTTGACCTCGCACAGCAGCCACTCGACGCCGATGCGCTCCTCGAGATGGGCGTAGAGCGCGGCGCCGATCCCGCGGCCCTGGTGATCGGCGGCGAGGGCGATGCGGTCGAGATAGGCGAAATCGGTGTACCGCGCGCAGAACCAGCGGTAGTTGACACTGCGGTAGTCCGCTCCCGGGCCGAACGTGATCGAGAAACCGGCCAAGGTGTCACCCTCGTACGCCCCGAGGGAGGCCAACGATTCGGCGTGCAGATGGGTGATCCGGTACAGGTCGGTCTCGCCGACCCCGGGCACGTTGGCGTTGTTGATCGCCACGGCGTCGGGCAGATCGTCGATCGGGAGGGAGCGGATCTCCATGGGAACGGACGCTACCGTCGGGCACGATGACCGCCGTCGAGCCTGCGCCACCCGGCGGACCGTTGATCTCCGCCCGCGGTCTGACCAAGCGGTTCGGCGACTTCACGGCGGTCTCCGGCATCGACGTCGACGTGCGTCGGGGCGAGGCGTTCGGGTTCCTCGGCCCCAACGGCGCAGGCAAGTCCTCGACGATGCGGATGATCGGCTGCGTGTCGCCCCCTTCGGGTGGCACCCTGCGACTGTTCGGGCTCGACGCTGCGTCACATGGCCGCGAGATCCGCGCCCGCATCGGCGTCGTCCCCCAACAGGACAGCCTCGACGAGGAGCTGACGGTCGAGGACAACCTGGCGATCTACGGCCGCTACTTCGACATCCCCTGGAAGGAGGCCCGTCGGCGGGCCCGCGAGCTGTTGGAGTTCGTCCAGCTCGGCGACCGGGCGCAGAGCCGAGTCGAGCCCCTGTCCGGGGGGATGAAGCGGCGGGTGACGATCGCCCGGTCGCTGATCAACGAGCCCGAACTGCTCCTGCTCGACGAGCCGACCACCGGTCTGGACCCCCAGGCCCGACACGTGCTGTGGGACAAGCTGTACCGGCTCAAGCAGCAGGGTGTCACCCTCGTGCTCACCACCCACTACATGGACGAGGCCGAGCAGCTGTGCGACCGGCTGGTCGTGATGGACGCCGGGCGCATCGTGGCCGAGGGCTCGCCGCGGTCGTTGATCACCGAGCACGCCACCCGTGAGGTGCTCGAGCTGCGCTACGGCGCCGGGACGAACGAGGAGCGGGCGCCCGATGTCGTCGGCATCGGTGACCGCCAGGAGATCCTCCCCGACCGCATCCTGGTCTACGCCGACGACGGCGAGGCGGCGCTCGGCGAGGTGCATCGCCGGGGCGCGCCGCCCGAGAGCGCGCTCGTGCGGCGGGCCACGCTGGAGGACGTCTTCCTCCACCTCACCGGCCGGACGCTGGTCGACTGATGGGCGCCCCGATCACCGCCCGTCGGACGCCCTCGACGGCGGCCGGGATGCTCCACGTGGTGGAGTTGAACGCCCTGCGCTTCGGGCACCTGTGGCGCACCAGCCTGCTCACGTCGTTCATCCAGCCCTTGATGTACCTGCTCGGCATGGGCATCGGCGTGGGCTCGCTCGTCGATCGCAACGGCGGGCAGAGCCGGCTGCTCGGCGGTGTCGACTACGCCTCGTTCCTCGCTCCCGGGCTGCTGGTGAGCACGGCGATGTTCGTCGGGGCCAACGAGGCGACCTGGCCGATCCTGGCCAACTTCAGATGGACCCGCACCTTCCACGCCCAGTTCGCCACCCCGATCGACGCCACGGCGATCGTCGGGGGCCAGCTCGCCTGGATCGCCCTGCGGATGTTCGCCGCCGCCGGGGCGGTCGCCGCGGCGATGTGCCTGCTCCCGGCGACGCGGTCCTCCGGGCTGCCCGTCGCCGTGGTCGCCGGGGTGCTCGGCGGCCTGGCTCTCGCCGCGCCGACGGTGGCCTACGCGGCGTCGAAGGAGAAGGACAGCGGCTTCGTCGGCTATCACCGGTTCCTGGTGATGCCGCTGTTCCTGTTCGGCGGCGCCTTCTACCCGGTGTCGCAACTGCCGGCCGCGCTGCGCCCGGTCGCCCGGCTGACCCCGCTGTGGCACGGCGTGGAGCTGTCCCGCGGGGCATGCCTGCACACGCTCTCGGTCGCCCGGGCAGCCGGCCACGTCGTCTACCTCGTGGCGTGGATCGTGGCGGGCGCCGCGGCGGCGAAGGTCACCTTCTCGCGCCGGTTGAACCGATGACCGGGATGATCCGATGATCCTCCAGATCGTGCCGCCCGTGCTGCGCCGGGCACGCCGGCCGGGTCGGCCCATCGAACGCAACGTGCTCGTCTACCGGCGGACCTGGATCATCATCGTCTCGGGCTTCTTCGAGCCGCTGTTCTACCTGCTCTCGATCCGCATCGGGCTGGGGGAACTGGTCGGCGAGGTGAGTGTCGGCGGACGCGTCGTCGACTACGCCACGTTCGTCGCCCCGGCGCTGATGGCGTCGTCGGCGATGAACGGGGCGATGTACGACTCGACGATGAACGTGTTCGAGAAGTTGCGTCATACGCGGGTGTACGACGCGATGCTCTCGACGCCGCTCGGCGCCGGCGACGTCGCCCTCGGCGAGATCGGCTGGGCCCTGATCCGCGGCCAGATCTACGCCATGGCGTTCCTCGTCGTGATGGTGGTCATGGGTCTGGCCGCCAGCCCGTGGGTGCTGTTCGCCCTGCCTGCATGCATGCTCATCGGTCTGGCGTTCGCCTCGGCGGGCATGGCGGTCACGACCTACATGCGCGGATGGAGCGACTTCGAGTGGGTGCCGACGGCGATGATGCCGCTGTTCCTGTTCTCGGCGACGTTCTACCCGGCGAGCACGTACGGCGGGGTCGCCCGGTGGCTGCTGCAGATCTCGCCGCTCTACCACGGCGTGGCGTTGGTGCGGGCGGCCAACGACGGCATCGCCGGCTGGGCGATCGTCGGCCACGTCGCCTTCCTGGCGGTGATGTCGGCCGTGTGCATCTCGATCGTCGCCCGTCGGCTGGAGAAGCTCCTGCTCAGCTGAGTCCCCATCAGGCGACGGTGATGTGACGGTCGGCCCGCCGGCGCGTCGTGCGGATCAGTGCGGCGTTGGCCTCGTCGGAGCGCATCACCCACTCGAACGCCTCCTGTTCGGTCTTGCCGTAGTGCACGTGACGGGCCAGCAGACGTTCGAGGCGCACCTCGTCGCCGACGTCGACGTACCAGCACTCGTGGAGCAGCGGCGCCACTTCGGCCCACACCGGGGCGTCGTGGAGCAGGTAGTTCCCCTCGGTGACGACCAGCGGGACGTCCCCCGGCACGGCGATGGCCCCGGAGATGCCCTCGCCGAAGTCGCGGCGGAACTCGGGGGCGTAGACGACCTCGCCCGCGCGTTGGTCGCGCAGCCGGGCCAGCAGGGCGACGTACCCGGCGGCGTCGAAGGTGTCGGGCGCCCCCTTGCGGTTGCGGCGTCCCAGGGCGATCAGCGTCGAGTTGGCCAGGTGGAAGCCGTCCATCGGCACGAGCACGGCCCGCCGCGGTCCGAGTGCCGCGGTGATCATCGCCGCCAGCGTCGACTTCCCGGCGCCCGGGCAACCGGCGATCCCGAGGATCCGCCGAGCTCCCGCATCGGCCATCGCCGTCGCCCGGCCGATCGCCGCCCCGACGTCCATCGCCGTCGATGTCACACCACCGCCGACCACTCGGCGGGCAGTTCCGACCGGTACGGGGGCTCGGCTCCGGCCCGCTCGCACGTGCGCGCGGCAACGAGCACAGCGGCACGCGCGGCGTCGGCGACCACGTCGGTCCTGGCCAGCTCCCGGCGGCCCAGTCCCCGGGAGGCCCACCACTGGAGGAAGCCGCCTCCCAGGGCATCGCCGGCGCCGATGGTGTCGACGACCGTGATCGCCGGCACCTCGATGCGCACGTCGTCGTCGGAGGTGACCACGTAGGTGGCCCCGCCCCCGGCGCTGAGGATCACCGCCGCCGGCCCGAGCGAGCAGATCCGGCGCGCCGTGTCGATCGGGACGTCGCCCGGGGCGAGGTAGTCGGCGTCGTCGGTGGAGATCTTCACCACGTCGGCGCGGGCCATGACCCGGTCGAGCCGAGCGAGGTACCCGGCGCGGTCGTGGATCACCCGGCCCCGGCAGTTCGGATCGACGAAGACGAGCACGTCGTCGCCGGCTTCTCGCACCAGCGCCTCGAGTGTGGTGGCCATCGGCTCGAGGACCAGCCCGAGGGTGCCGACGTGGAGCGCGGTGACGCCGGGTGGCAACGCCGTGGTGGACATCGCCGGCGCCGAGGTGCCCTCGAGGTAGAAGCGGTACGTCGCCGCCCCGTCGTCGTCGAGCTCGGCGGCAGCCAGCGTGGTCGGCCACTCGACGCGATCGCCGAAGCGGGTGACGACGCCGTCGTCGACCAGCCGCCGTTCCAGCATCCGCCCGAACCGGTCGCGGGACAGCGTGCCGAGGAAGGCAACGGCGCCGCCGAGGCGGGCGATCGTCCGAGCGGCGTTGAACGGTCCGCCACCGAGCTTGGCGGCGACGCTCCCGTCGGGACGGATGACGAGGTCGATCAGGGCCTCCCCGCCGACGGCGATCATGGGCGACAACCTACCGGGAGCTGGACATCGGGCCGAACACGCGTCAGCCGAGCCTTCGTTCCTTGTTGACCACGACGACCCCGTTGGTGGAGACCGAGAACTCCTCGCTCGACGAGCCCACATCGAGGCCGAGGCGGAAACCGGCGGGGATGGACACGTTCTTGTCGACGATCGCCCGGTGGACGATGGCCCGTGCGCCGATGCGCACGCCGGGGAAGACGATCGACTCGGTCACCCGCGCGCCGTCCTCGATGAACACGTTCGGCCCGATGATCGAGTTGTCGATCGCCCCGCCCGAGACGATCGAGCCGGCGCAGAGCAGGCTGCGCGTCACCGTCGAGGTCGAGCCGTTGAGCCCGTAGGAGAGCTTGGCCGGGGGCAGTGGGAGCTGCAGGCTGAACACCGGCCAGAGCGGGTTGTAGAGGCTGAACGGGGGAACCGGTGCGATGAGATCCATGTTGGCGTCGTAGTAGGCGTCGAGCGAGCCGACGTCGCGCCAGTAGCCGCGCTCGTGTTCGGCCTGCCCCGGGATCTCGTTGGTCGAGAAGTCGTACATGCAGGCGTCCCCGGACTCGGCCAGGGCGGGGATCACGTCGCCGCCCATGTCGGTCGGTCCGTACGTCCCCCGAGGGGTGACCACGTCGACGAGCGCGTTGGCCGTGAACACGTAGTTGCCCATCGAGGCCAGGGCGCGGGTGGGGTCGCCCGGCATCGCCGGGGGGACCTTCGGCTTCTCGTGGAACTTGACGATCTTCCCGGCCGCATCGGCCTCGATCACCCCGAACTCGGTCGCCTCGTGGATCGGCACGGGGATCGCCGCCACCGTGACCCCGGCCCCCGAGTCGATGTGCTGGGCGATCATCTGGCGGGGATCCATGTGGTAGATGTGATCGGCCCCGAACACGCAGACGTAGTCGGGCCGCTCGTCGCTGATCAGGTTGAGGTTCTGGTAGATCGCGTCGGCCGAACCGCTGAACCACTGCGGCCCGCGGCGCATCTGTGCCGGCACCGGGGTGACGTAGTTGCCGAGCAGTGTCGAGAATCGCCATGTCTGGCTGATGTGGCGGTCGAGGCTGTGGCTCTTGTACTGGGTCAGCACGACGATCTTGAGCAGCCCGGCGTTGGCGAAGTTCGACAGGACGAAGTCGATGATGCGGTACGACCCGCCGAAGGGCACGGCCGGCTTCGCCCGATCGGAGGTGAGCGGCGCCAGGCGCTTGCCCTCGCCGCCGGCGAGGATGACGACCAGGATCTTCGGAGCGGGGACCACGGCGTGGAGGTTACCCGGCCGTGGGCGCGGCGATTTCCTCGTACCAGGCGATGTGGGCGCGGGCCGGCGGGTTCCACGACCAGTCCGCCCGCATCCCCCGCCGGCGCATCGCCCCTCGCCTCGCCGGTACGCCCCAGGCGCGCACGGCCCGGTGCAGTCCGTCGACGACCCCGGCGACGCTCACCGAGTGGGCGATCACGCCCGTCCCGGCGCGCGGCGTGTCGTCGATGTCGACGACGGTGTCGGGCAGGCCGCCGACATTGGTGACCATCGGCAGCGCCCCGTAGCGCATCGCCTGCATCTGGGCCAGCCCGCACGGCTCGAAGCGGCTGGGCATCAAGAAGACGTCCCCACCGGCGAACATCCGGTGGGCGAGCACCTCGTCGTAGCCCTGGCGGAATCCGACGATGCCCGGATGCGCCTCGACGGCGGCATGCAGCGCGTTGACCAGGTCGCGTGCCCCGTCTCCGAGCACGGCGAGCTGGGCCGGCATCGTGGCCAGCATCGCCAGCGCAGGCACGACGAGGTCGATGCCCTTCTGGTCGACGAGGCGGGTGACGACCGTGATCAGCGCGTCGTCGTTGGGCTGCAGCCCGAGCTCGGCCTGCACGGCGCGCTTCGAGCCGAGCTTTCCGGCCGTGTCGGTGCTGTCGAACGGCTCCGGGAGCCGGGGGTCGGCCGCCGGGTCCCACTCCGTCGTGTCGATCCCGTTGCGGATACCGACGAAGCGTTCGCCGCGGTCGGCCAGAGCATCCTCGAGCCCGGGGGCCGCCGTCCCGGTGAGCGCCTCGCGGGCGTAGTTGGGGCTGACGGTGATGACCACATCGGCGAGACGGATCCCGCCGAGCAGGGGGTTGCAGGCGCCCTCCTGGAGGAACGCCTCGGGCCGGTTGGGGAAGGCCCGGACCCAGCCGGCATCGGTCCATCCCTGGTAGCCGAGGGTGTGAGCGGTCAGCACGCTCGGGATCGGCGGGTCGAGATGGGCCAGCGTGGTGGCCGTGTGCCAGTCGTTGAGGTGTACGACATCGGGCCCGATCCGCCGGGCGAGTGCGGCGACGGCGGCCGAGAAGGCGAAGAACCGCTGGTCGTTGTCGGGGAAGCCCTCGCCGTCGGGCTGGACGTACGGGTTCGGCCGGCGGATGCCGGGCACGTCGATCAGGGTGATCTCGCCGACTCCCGGCGCCACGCCGCGCCGGGCCGTGGCGGGCGCGGCCCATCTGGGCACCGGGAGCTCGACGGTCTGCTCACCGGCCAACCCGGTGGCGAAGTAGTCGGGGATCACGACATCGACGGTGACCCCCTGGCTGCGCAGCTCGGCCACCAGGCCGGCCGCCGCCGCGGCGAGACCCCCGACGCGGGCGAGGGGGGCGAACTCGGCGGTGGCGAACAAGACGTGCATCGCCGTGCATTGTGCACCGTGGCCCGACCGCAGTCGACACGGCGGGGTCGAGCACCGGGCGCGGCCCGTCGCGGGCCGTAACGAACCGACCGGTTCGTAGACTGGATCGCACCCGCACCGCCTGGCGAACACAAGGAGTCCGTGATGTTGTTCTCCCACCACAAGTCGACGATGGTCGATCCCGCCGACGCCCTCCCGGGCCGGACCGACCAGTCGATGCCCGTGCCCGACGCCCACCACGTCAACGGACACCCGCTGGTCGGCCCGTGGCCGGCCGGCTACGAGACCGCCCAGTTCGGGATGGGGTGCTTCTGGGGGGCGGAACGCAAGTTCTGGGTGATCCCCGGGGTGTACTCGACCTCCGTCGGGTACGCCGGCGGCTACACCCCCAACGCCACCTACGAAGAGGTGTGCAGCGGTCGCAGTGGTCACGCCGAGGTCGTGCAGGTCGTGTTCGATCCGGCGGTGGTCGGCTTCGAACAGCTCCTCGCCGTGTTCTGGGAGAGCCACGACCCGACCCAGGGCATGCGCCAGGGCAACGATGTCGGCAGCCAGTACCGCTCGGCGATCTACACCACCACCCCGGCCCAGGCGGCCACGGTGCTGGCGTCGCGTGACCGGTTCCAGGCCGAACTGACCAAGGCCGGTTTCGGCTCGATCACCACCGAGGTCACCGAGGCGGGCGAGTTCTTCTACGCCGAGCCCTACCACCAGCAATACCTGTCGAAGAACCCGGCCGGCTACTGCGGACTGGGTGGGACGGGCGTGTCGTGCCCGGTGGGGATCGCCCGCTGAGCGCGGTACGCTCCCCGCGGGTTCCCGCTCCCACATACAGGAAAGGAGACAGCCATGAGTGGCTTTCTCGACAAGGCCAAGGACATGGCCGAGAACATCAAGGACAAGATCGAGGACAAGCTCCCCGACTCGATCAAGGACAAGATCCCCGGCATGGGCGATCATGATGCCGCCGAGGCGGCAGAGGATGCCGCCGCGACCGCGCAGGATGCGGCCTCCGACGCCGAGGGCAAGGCCGGCGGCCTGATGGGCGGCCTGAAGGACAAGCTCGGCGACGTCAAGGACAAGATCGGCGACGTCAAGGACAAGATCGAGGACAAGATCCCCGGCGATCGCGACGGCGACGGTCACTGACCAGCGCTGCGATTGAACGACAGGGCGGGAGCGTGGCTCCCGCCCTGTCGTCGTTTTGCGCACTAGCGTGCGCCGTGTGAAGAAGGGAGCCGGCGCCACCATCTTCATCGTCATCCTGTTGTTCTTCGCCTTGCGCAACGACGACGGCGACTGGTTCCGGCCGGAGGCCCGTTCGAAGGTCGAGACGCCGAATCCCGACCGGCTCCGCTTCGACATCGACAAGTCCGACCAGGTGTTGATCGTCACCACGGACAAGTGGGGGGCGACCCATGCCACGGCCGCGCTGTGGGAGCGTCAGCAGGACGGCACCTGGCGCAACACCGGTGACCACCAGGCCCGCATCGGCCGCAACGGCTTCGGCCAGAACCGGCGCGAGGGCGACGGCACGACCCCGGCGGGCGGCTTCCGCCTCACGGCGGCGTTCGGCTCGGCGAAGGATTCGGTCACCAACCTGCCCTACTCCCGGGCCGAGCCCGGGGACTGCTGGATCTCGGACACCGGTGACCCGTCGTACAACCAGTGGACGACGAGGACCAACTGCTCGTTGCCGAACGTCGATCTGTACGGCCGGGCCAAGGACGGCGGGCCGTATGCCCACGCCGTGGTGATCGACTTCAACACCCATCCGATCGTGGTCGGCAAGGGGAGCGCGATCTTCGTCTACCGCCACGAGTACCTCAAGGGAAGTCGGGGCACGACCCGGGCGACGCAGGCCGGCGTCACCCTCGCCGAGGACGAGTTGCTGCAGATCTTCCGGCGGCTGGACGAGGACGCCCATCCCGTCGTCGTGATGGGCCCCGTCGAATGGATCGTCGGACCACGCGACCCGTCCGCCGTGGTCGACGGTGAGAAGGTCAGCCTCGGCTGACGGGTGTGACGGTCAGCCTCGGCTGACGGGTGTGACGGTCAGCCTCGGCTGACGGGTGTGCTCAGGGGACCGAGGCCGTTGCGCTGACGGTCGCCGAGTTGCCGCCGAAATCGGTCACCGAGAGGCTCACGGAGAGGCGGGTGCCCGGGTCGAGCGGGACGACCTCGTACTCCAACGACGGCAGATCGGCGAACAACCCGGTGTCCGACGTGGGCTCCCAGGTCGCCACCCCGTCGGGCGACGAGACGAGGATCTCGGGCACGATGATCCCCTGCGGATCGGCGGTGAGCTCGCCGAACGTGCCGAGATCGTCGTCGTAGACGAAGTAGGTCTCGTCGACGATCTCGAACGTCGCCGCATCGAGGGTGACCGAGAGCAGCACGTCCTGGTAGGTCTCGCCCCCGATGTCGTCGGGCGAGTAGTACGCCATCGGGATGTCGATCGTCGCCAGTCCGCCCTCGTCGTACGCCAGCTGGAAGTAGGCGGTGACGCTCTCGGTGCCATCGCTGATCGTGAAGCTCGACAGGTCGTAGGTGCCGCTCACCGTGTCGGAACCATCGTCGGACAGCACGGCGGGCTCCTCGCCGAGGAAGCTGATCGAGCCGTCGTCGCCGACGACCCCGTAGCTCATCGTCGCCTGCGTGATGTTGGCGACGGTGGCCGGGTCGAGCTGCCCGGTGATCGTCAGGCCGTCGGGGTCGAAGGTGATCTCGGCGGTCCCGGCGGGATCGAGGAACCGGGGTTGGGAATCGGACGGGATGGCGTCACCGGCGCCGTAGTAGCTGCGCAGCAGTCCGAGCCACGCCGATTGGCCGACGGCGGTCTGGTAGCCCGGGTCGAGGAGTACCTCGGTCGGAGGGAAGTAGATCGACAGGCCGGTGGACTTGAGCGTCGCCGGGCCCTCGACGGTGCGTGTGACGACATCGCCGAGGGCCCGGATGACGGCATCGGCCGGATCGGAGACGTCGAGTGCCCGGACCCCGATCTGCGACACCAGCTGTCCGAGGTCGGTCATCTGGGTGTCCTCGGTCGGGTCGGGGCTGCGGCCGAAGCTCAGCGTTCTCTCGCGGGTCGTGCCGATCACGGGGGCGACCTCGGCGGCCCGCCCGGCGAGGGCGGCCGAGAACTCGGCGACGGCGTCGTCGAGGGCTCCCATCCGGGTGAGGTCGAGGAGTGAGAGCGTGATGTCGCTGCCGGTGCCCTGGGCCTCGGCCTGATCCCGGTAGCCGTCGAGAATCGCCGAGCCGAGGGTGTCGACGTCGACGGGGTCGGCCGAGTCGAGGACGCCGAGCGAACGGTAGTCCCATCCGTGGCCCGGCTCGAGCTCCTGCGAGGCGATCATCCGCTGGGCCAGGGGGGCAAGGGTGCTGGCCACTTCGTACGTCGCCATCAGGCAGGCGTCGAAGCCGAGCAGGTCGAGCTGCCCGACCCCGGACGCGCTGAGCCCGGCGCCGATGCCGTCGGCGATCTCGGCGAGCGAGAGCGAATCGTGGTCGGAGGATTCGTCGCCGCCGACGCCGGGCCACGAGGCCCCGTGGTCGGAGATGATCAGGGCGTAGTGCCGGGCGGGGTTCTCCGCGACGGCGCGGCCGACGAAGTCGGCCAGGACCTGGGGGTCGCCGGTGTTCACGTCGCCGAGGTCGTCGAGGACCTCGGCCGTTCCCTGCCCGATGCGCAGCAGCCTGGCCCCCTGCCAGTCGGGCACCTCGAGCACGGCGTCGGTGGAGTAGTCGGCCGCCCGGTCGACGAGGGCGACGACGTTGAGGTGCTCGCCGGTGCCGACAGCGCCCATCTCCCCGACGTCGCTCATCATGAACGGCTCGAGATCCGTGTCGGCCATCGAGTACACCAGCACGGTCCATTCCTTGGCCTCCGCGGATGCCGAGACCGTCGCCGGCTCGGCGGACGCCGCATTCGTGGCGGGGGCGGCGACGGGTTCGATGGCGAGCAGCTCGGTGGTGTCCGTTCCGGTCGCCGCGGCCGCGGTGGGGCTCGCCTCGACGTCACCGCCCGCCGGTGTGTCGGACCCGGAACAGCCCGTGGACAGCAGCGCGACGACCGCCCCGATGATCAGCGGTCGGGTTGCCGCGGCTGCACGGAAGGATCGCATCAACGCAGCGTAACGAGGCATCGGCCGCCGTCGGACCGCCGTGCCGCCGGTTCACACCCGCAGCGAGCCGAGTTGCTCCTGGTGGGCGTAGATGCCGCCGAGGGCGACGAGTTCGTCGTGCGTGCCGCTCTCGACGACCCGTCCGCCGTCGAGCACGACGATCCGGTCGGCGTTGCGGATCGTCGACAGCCGGTGGGCGATGACGAGGGCCGTCCGACCGGCCAACGCCTCCTCGATCGCCAGCTGCACCTGGGCCTCGTTGTCGTTGTCGAGCGCGCTGGTCGCCTCGTCGAGCACGACGATCGCCGGTCGCTTGAGCAACAACCGGGCGATCGCCACCCGCTGCTTCTCGCCACCCGACAGGCGGTAGCCGCGCTCGCCGACGACGGTGTCGTAGCCGTCGGGGAGCGAGACGATCGTGTCGTGGATCCTCGCCGACCGGCACGCCTCGACCAGCTCGGCGTTGGTGGCCCCGGGGCGGGCGTAGCGCAGGTTCGAGGCGATCGACTCGTGGAACAGGTGCGGGTCCTGGCTGACCACGCCGATCGCCGCCCGCAACGACTCCCCCTCGAGGTCGCGCACGTCATGGCCGTCGATCCGCACGGCGCCCGAGGTGACGTCGTACAGGCGCGTGACGAGTGAGACGATCGTCGTCTTGCCGGCGCCCGACGCGCCGACGAGGGCGACCGTCTGACCGGCAGGGATGGTCAGGTTGACGTCGTCGAGCACGTCGCGATCGGCGTCGCCCGACAGTTCGGTTCCCGGCGCCTCGAGCGACGGGATCGACACTGCGGCGCTCGGCGGATAGCGGAAGCGCACGTGGTCGAACTCGACGGTGCCGCGCGGGTCGGCGAGGGGGATCGCGCCGGGCTTGTCGACGATCATCACCGGGGCATCGAGCACCTCGAAGACCCGGTCGAAGCTGACCATCGCCGTCATCAGGTCGACCCGGGCGTTGGTCAGGCTGGTGAGGGGTTGATAGATGCGGGTGGTCAGCGCGGCGAGGGCGACGAGCGTGCCGGGAAGGATGTCGCCCGAGACGACGAGGTGGGCACCGATGCCGTAGATCGCCGCCGCACCCGAGCGCGCCGACGAGGCCGAGGGCGACGAAGAACACCCGCCCGTAGATCGCCGCGGCGACCCCGGCGTCGCGCACGCCGCCGGCGCGCTCCGAGAAGGCGTCGACCTCCTCGGTGTGTCGCCCGAACAGTTTGACGAGGAGCGCCCCCGAGACGTTGAACCGCTCGGTCATCTGGGTGTTCATCTCGGCATTCAGCTTCATCTGACGCCGGGAGATGGTCTGGAGGCGGCCGCCCACCCGCTTGGCCGGGATGACGAAGATCGGCAGGACGATCAGCGACAGCAGGGTCAGACGCCATTCGAGCAGGGTCATCACGACCAGGGTGCTGACGAGCACGATGACGTTGGACACGACGCTTCCCAGGGTGCTCGTGACGGCGTTCTGGGCGCCGATGACGTCGTTGTTCAGCCGGCTCATCAGCGCGCCGGTCTGGGTGCGCGTGAAGAAGGCGACGGGCATCCGCTGCACCTTGTCGAACAACGCCACACGCAGGTCGTAGATCAGTCCCTCACCGATGCGCGACGAGTACCAGCGCTGGGCGATGGCCAGACCGGCATCGCCGATGGCGGCCGCCACGATGAGCGCGGCGAGCCAGGTGATCTGGTCGCGGTCGCGCCGTGGGATCGACACGTTGAGGATCCGGCGGAACACCAGCGGCGGAACGAGGGCCAGGCCCGCCGAGGCGATGATGCACCCGAGGAAGATGATGATCGCCCGCTGGTAGGGGCGGGCGAAGCGCCAGACCCGACGGAGCGATCCCCGGTCGAGACTGGCGTTCTGGACCACCGAGGTGTCTCGCGGGAGCATCGAGTGAGGACCCATTCGCATCGAAGCCGAGGCTATGGGTCGACCGGGGCGAACGCGCCGGGGCGGCCGTCCGGGCCGTACGCTCCCGACGGTGTCCGCCCGACGTCCGATCGCCCTGCTCTCGGCCACCGTGCTGTTCGTGGCGGTCGCCGTCGCCGGGTGCTCCTCGTCGGACGACGGCATGGACACCGACGTCCCGCTCGAGGCGCAACCCGTGTTGAGCTGGACCGACGCCGGGGGAGGCGTCGACATCGCCCAGCTGCTCGTGCCCCGCGACCACGCGGCGCCCGACGGCGAATCGATCTCGCTGTACGTCGCCCGCCACCGGGCCACCGATCCGACCCGCCGGGTCGGCACCCTGCTGGTCAACCCGGGCGGCCCGGGGGCCGCCGGGTCGGTGCTCGCCGAACGTGCCGACGAGATCTACTCGCCGCGGCTGCTGGCCGCGTTCGACATCGTCGGCTGGGATCCACGCGGCGTCGGTCGCTCCGAACCGGCCGTCGACTGCGTCGACGAGCTCGACCCGCTGTTCGCCCTGGACATCACGCCCGACACACCGGCCGACGACGCGGCGATCGCCTCGGCGATCGACGTGTTCGTCGCCGGGTGCCGGACGCGCAGCGCCGCCGTGCTGCCGTTCATGTCGACCGAGCAGAGTGCGGGTGACATGGAGAGCCTGCGCGTCGCCCTCGGCGAGGAGCGGGTGTCGTACTTCGGGTTCTCCTACGGCTCCGAGCTCGGCGCAATGTGGCTCACCCGGTACCCGGCGACCGTGCGCGCCGCGGTGTTGGACGGCGCCGTCGACCCGCGGGCGACCGCCGAGGAGGAAGCGATCCAGCAGGCGGTCGGATTCGAGCGGGCACTCGGCGGCTTCCTCGACCAGTGCGCCGGCGACACCGGATGCCCGTTCCACAGCGGCGGCCAGGCGCAGCAGGCCTTCGACGAGCTGCTCGCCACGATCGATGCCACGCCTGTTCCCACCGGCCGCGGCCGGGTGTCGGTGACCTCTGGTGTGGCGCTGGTCGCCGTGGCCCAGGCGATGTACGCGTCGACGGCCTGGCCCCGCCTCGAGCAGGCGCTGGCCGACGCCCGGGACGGGAAGGGCGACGGTCTGCTCGCCCTGTACGACCAGTACGTGGGGCGCGACGCCAGAGGTGGCTACGACAACACGCTCGAGGCGTTCTTCGCCACGTCCTGCCTGGACGACGGCGACGGCGCCGACCTGGACCGCCCGGCGCTGGCCAGCCGGCTGGCCGAGGTGGCGCCCCGGCTCGGCGCGCTGTGGCAACAGCCGGACGTCTGCCCGGCCTGGCCGGCCCGTGCCCCGGCGCCGCCGGCCGTCACCGGCGAGGGCGCCCCGGCCGTCGTCGTGGTGGGCACCACGGGCGATCCGGCGACGCCGATCGAGGCTTCACAAGGGATGGCCGACGCGTTGGCCAAGGGTGTGCTGGTCACCGTCGCGGGAGCCGAGCACACCGGGTACGGGCTCAACGACTGCATCGACGGCGTTGTCGACAGCTACCTCATCGCGCTCACCGTGCCGGCCGACGGCACCACCTGCTGAGTCCCGACGGCCGGCGCGGGCGTCAGCGCGGGCGTCGTTGCCTGGTGGGGACGTCGATCAGCCAGGCCGTCGGGCCGTAGTCGCGCAGCAGCTCACCGAAGGCCTCGGCGCCCAACGGTTCCGACATGAGGTAGCCCTGGCCCACCCGGCAGCCCCGCCGGCGGAGCTCGACGAGCTGCTCGTGGGTCTCGATTCCCTCGGCGATGGCGATGACCCCGAGGGCGCCGGCCAGGTGGACGATCGAGCCGACGACGGCGCCGTTGGTCGCGCTGGTGGCGATCGAGTCGACGAACGACTTGTCGATCTTGAGGTGGTGGAGCGGGAAGGTGCGCACGTGGCTGAGCGACGAGTACCCGGTGCCGAAGTCGTCGAGGGCGACGTGGACCCCGAGCTGGGCCAGTTGGTCGACGATCTCCTTGGTGCGGTCGATGTCGTCGATCAGGGCGGACTCGGTGATCTCGATGACCAGTCGGGCGGGGTCGAGGCCGGCCCGTTCGAGCTGGGCGTCCACCAGGTCGACGAGCCTCGGGTCGTAGAGCTGGCGGGCCGACACGTTGACGTTGAGCGTGAACGCCTGGTCGGCGGGCATCGCGTCGACCCAACCGGCGGCAGTCGCCAGAGCGCTCTCCATCATCAGTTCGCCGATCGGCCCGATCAGGCCGGTCTGCTCGGCGACCGGGAGGAACGCGCTCGGCTCGAGCCGGCCCTGGCGCGGGTGCATCCAACGGATCAGCGCCTCCGCGCCGAGCAGCTGGCCGCTGATGATGTCGTGGATCGGCTGGTAGACGACCTCGAACTCGCGGTTGGCGATCGCCGACTCGAGCTCGACGATCAGCCGGCGGCGGGCCTCGGAGGCGGCCCGCATGGTCACGTCGTAGAGCGCGAACCGGCCCTTGCCGGCTCCCTTGGCGTGGTACAGGGCCAGGTCGGCGTTGCGGAGCAGTTCGGCGGGTGAGACGGAGTCGCCGTCGACCATGGCGATGCCGACCGAGGCCGAGACCTTCAGCTCGTAGTCGCGGATCTGGGCGGGGTGTTCGATCGCCTCGATCACCCGATCGGCCCGGCGCGCCGCCGTCGAGATGTCGTCGATCCCGGCGAGGATCAGGGCGAACTCGTCGCCGCCGACACGGGCGACGAGATCGCCGGCGCGGACGAGCACGCTCAGGCGACGCCCGATCATCGTCAGCAGCTGGTCGCCGGCGTCGTGGCCGTGGCGGTCGTTGACCGTCTTGAAGCCGTCGAGGTCGATGAGCAGCAGGGCGGCCGCCCCCGGCCGGACCCCGGCGGGCACGAGCTCGTCGAGGCGCTCGTTGAACCGGCGGCGGTTGGCCAGCCCGGTGAGTCCGTCGTGATGGGCCTGGTGGGCGAGCCGCCGCTCGAGCTCGACGAGTTGGCTGAGGGACTGCTCGAGCGATCCCCGCTCGATGGCCACCTCGATCTGCTGGGCCACCATGCCGACCAGTGCGCAGTCCTCCTTGCGGAACCGCTGGGCGCGCCGTTCGCCGCCGGCGACGATGAGCACCCCGGCGAGCTTCTGTTCGTGGAACAGCGGGGCGGCGACCCCGTGATCGATGCCGAGGTTGTCGAGCAGCGCTACGGGGGCCGAGGTCGTGGTGATCAGCGACGGTTCGTCGAGCCGCTCGGCCAGGGCCCAGGCGGCGCGCACGACGCCCGGATCGGCTTCGGCCAGGGGCAGCGAGCGAGCGGGATCGTGGTGGGACAGGACGCTCAGGCTGCCGTCGGCGCTGAACAGCACCGTCTGGGCGAACTCGGCCTGCAGGACCGAGGCGATCTGGCCGAGCACCACCGCCAGGCCGTCGTCGAGGTTGCGGTCCTGATGGAGGGCGGTCGTCGCCGTCTGGATGAACTCGTGCTGAATCCACGACCGACGCTGGTTGGAGAAGGTGCGCAGGGCGAGCAGGGCGAGCAGCAACGGCGCGATCACCAGCGGGAGCAGGCCGAAGGAGCGTTGGGCGACCAGGGCGATCTGGGCGCCGATCGCTGCGCCGGCGACTGCCGCGACCACGCCGTAGAACATTCCGCCGAGCATCTCGTACAGGCGCATGGAGCGCCCCTGCAACCGTCCGAGGACGCCGGACGCGAGCGAGGCGATGACGGCCGACTCGGCGCAGGCGACGACCGCCGCCCAGACCGCTCCGCTGCCGACCGGGCCGTCGGGCCGGAGCGAGGCGAAGAGCAGGGCTCCGACGGCGTTGGCGGTGCCGGTCTTGCCCGCCGTGAACACGATCTCCAGAGGCCGGGGTCGACGGACGGCGATCAAATGGAGGAGGACGCCGACGACGGAGGCGATGACCACGTCCTGGGGCCGCCCGAACAGTAAACCGATCGTCAAGGCGACACCACCGAAGGTGAGCGGCAGCCCGAACGGAAGGCGCGGTGCCTCGATCCGGATCAGCTCGGCGGCGATGAACACCACGAGGAGAAAGGCGAACGGCAGCGGGTCCTGGCGGGCGCCGAACCGGCCCACGAGGCTCCCGGTCAGGCCGCCGGCGAGGACGACGAGCACTACGACGAACGCCCAGAGGCGCCACGCGGGCCACCCCGCAGGTGTCCCGGTCCCCCTGTCCGAAGGGGCCGAATGCTGCGGCGTGCTGGGTTGGCGCATCTCGGACGCTCGGCAGTCCTTTCGATCTTCGTCAAGATTCAAGCGGATTCAACCACGAAGCGTAATCATTGGAAGCGCTCGGGTCCTGAATTGCGGCAAGAAATGTGACTCGGCGTGAAAAATGGGCCGTGCGCCTCAGAGACGCGTGGCCGTCCGACCGTGTGCCAACGGCCCTGCGGCGGGATTCGGGCCCGATGGCGCGGTACACCAGTCGGGCACATTCGGTGGGTTGGCCTCGCCGATGTCCGACACCGAGCGCCCGACAGGGCACAATGTCACCTCGTCACGAACGCGTTGGACGTGGCACGCACGGAGGTAGACGAATGAGCAGTTGCCCCATGAAACGGGACGTGTCGGTCCGGTCCCACCACGAGATCGGCTGAGCGTTGACGACCTACGGACTCCAGCTCCCCGACTTCTCCTGGCTGGTCGGCGCCGATCCGGCCTCGACGATGTCGCGCATCCGCGAGGCGGCGACGGCCGCCGACAAGGCGGGCTACTCGTCGCTGTGGGTGATGGACCACATGCTTCAGCTGCCTCCGCTGGGTGGCCCCGCCGCGCCGATCCTCGAGGGGTACGTGCTGCTCGGCGCTCTTGCCTCGCTCACCTCGACGGTGGAGCTCGGGACGCTGGTCACCGGGGTGACCTACCGCAACCCGGCGCACCTGGCCAAGCAGATCGCCACGCTCGACACGTTGTCGGGCGGGCGGGCGATCCTCGGGATCGGCGCCGCCTGGTACGACGTCGAGCACGTCGCCTACGGATGGGGGTTCCCGCCTGTGCGCGAGCGCTTCGAACGGCTGCGCGAGGCCGTGACGATCTGTCGCGGCATGCTCGACAACCCGACGTTCAGCTTCGAGGGAGCCCACTACCGGGTGGCCGACGCCCGGGTCGCCCCGGCCACGATCCGACGTGTCCCGCTGATGATCGGCGGCAGCGGTCCGACCAAGACGCTGCGGATGGTGGCCGAGCTGGCCGACATCTGCAACGTCGGCGGCACGGCGGAGGTCGTCGCTGCGAAGCTGGCGATCCTCGACGGGCATTGCGACGCCGTCGGGCGGCCCCGCGACGAGGTCAAGCGCACGAACATGGTGTCGCTGTTCCTGCGGGAGCAGGGCGAGGTCGGTGGCATCCGGGCGATGCTCAACTACGACGGCGACGAGAACGTCCGCCAGGCGATGATCATCGCCACCCGCGACGAGGCCGCCGAACAGCTCGCCGCACTGCGCCAGACCGGACTCGACGAGATCATCGTCAACCTGCCGCTGATCGACTCCGTCGACCACATCCACGCCGCGGCCGAACTGCTCGCCGAGGTCTGCCGGTAGCAAACCACCACCACCACCACCACCACCACCACCACCATCGCCGTCTCGAGTCAGCCGGTCATTCGGGGTTGACAACTGCGGAACGCAGGCGCCCCTGTGCGGACCGTGATCCTGAACTCGTCGGGGTTGGGTCGACCGGGGTGCCCCGCCGGTTTCCCTCCCAGAATCGCCGGGTTCGGCAACGTCGGCGCCGAACCCGGGCTACCTGGCGATTCCGGGGAGGCTTTCGGTCCGGGACTGTCAATCCCGACCGCCCGGGCCGGTCCGGCGCTGCGCCATGGGTGGTCGACGGACGACTTCGGTTCGGCAGGACGCCACCTGTAGTCATCGGCGCCGGCACCGGTGGCAGTGACGTCCGCATCGACACCGCCGCCCCGATCTGCTGACCCCATGCACCGGGCCACGCTTGCTACGCGTGCTGCGCTGCGGGACCGGTTCGCCGCCGTGCCCGCACGATTCCTGATCGCCTCGCCCGGCGAGGTGCCGACGATCGAAGCGCTCGAGGCGGCCGCGCCGCCGCCCGCCGGCCGCGCCCGGGTCGGCGACGTGCTCGCGGGAGCCGCAGGTGGCCCGGGCACCGGCGTCGGGCCGGTGCGAGTCGTGCTCGATCCCGGCGACTGCGCCGACTTGGAGCCGGGCGATGTGCTCGTCTGCCCGATCACCGACCCGGCCTGGACACCGCTGTTCCTCGCCGCGGCCGCTGTCGTCGTCAACGTCGGCGCACTGATGAGCCACGCCGTCGACGGCGACCGCGGCAAGGTGACCGTGCTCGAAGCGGCGCAAGCCTGACCGCCGGTGACCGACGTTGGCGACGTCGGCACCTTACGGCCGCCGACAGCGTCTGACGAGAAGCTCACAGCGACAGTGCTTCCACCGACGAACCGGGAGCTACGGCAGGAGCTGCAAGGTCCTACAGGCCGTCCATCGTCTTCTGCACCTTGTTGAGCGCCATGACCATCCGGCGTGTGCTACTTCGCACCTCGAGCAAGCCGTAGTGCTTGGAGAAGTTCATGACGTCATCACGTTCGGCATCAACGATCACGACGCGAGCTGCGACGCCCGCCGCGGACTGCAAGACCCGCGCCAACGCGTCCCACAGGAGTTCACCACCTTGTCCCGAACCCTGACGAGATTGATCCAGGGCGAATTTCGCAAGAAGGAATCCGGGCACCATCTGGGGGCTGCCTCGGGCGATGCTGTCCGGGAGATCATCCTTCAGCAGCGCGTGAGCAGCGAGAGCGTAGTAGCCGACGACCTTGCGTTCTCGAACCCACACGAAGGTATTCGCTGTGCGGCGACGCGCTGCATCGGCTGCGAACTTCCGGAGCCAGTTGCCCAGCTCCGGAGATCCACAGTCGAACCCCGAAGCGTCATGCAGCTCGGGGTCATACGGCACCGACCGAGGGAACATCCATTCGTTCAATCAGCCGGCGCGGGATCCAAGTCGTCCCGAGCAGCAAGACGCCGCGCGGCGCGATCCAGAGATGGCACCGCGACAGCCGGGGCCTCCAAGGCAGCTTGGAGCTCCTCGAAGAACGGGCCCGGAATCAGGGTGTGCCGCCGGAACTCGACTTCAGCCTTGAGTGCTCGAGCGCGCTCCAGTGTCGGAGCTCTCACGAACTGGGCCACGGTCACACCGTCACTCTCGGCAGCCCACTGAATGAGCTCCTTCTCCTCACTCGATACTCGAATCTTGATTTCCTCTTCCGTTCGCACGCAAGCTCTTCTCTGGTGCTACCGGGCTGTCCTTGCCGGTATCGTGTGGCCACATACGTTCCCACGCGTCATCAGTGTACGAAGATTCGGCGAACTGTCAACCGATGGCCAGCCTGCATTCGCCCGGGCGCATCTCTGACTCGCTTACAGCTGGCTGACTCGGATCGACGATCCCGGTCATCACGACGCCGGTCGTCCGCGTCGGGGGAGAGCCTGCAACGTCGGGACGACCTCCGCCGTGCCCGTGCTCGCTTCGATGATCCGCAGGGCGACCGGCGAGCGGACGTTTCCCCAGGTCAGCGGATACGACCGGCGACCCAGGGAAACGTCCGTAGACGGCAGGGCGGAAGGAGAGGGATTTGAACCCTCGGAGGCTTGCACCTCGCACGCTTTCGAGGCGTGTCCCTTTGGCCGCTCGGGCATCCTTCCGTCGAGCACTCTACCGGACGGCTCGGGGCTGGCCCAAGGGACTACGCCCGGGTATCAGTCGCGGCGGGCGCCGAAGAACGCCTCCAGCAGCCCGGCAGACTCGTCGGCCCGGACACCGTGGGCCGTGGGGAAGTTGTGGTTCAACCGGGGATCGGCGCTGACGTTGTAGAGGCTCGCGGTGGCGCCGCCCTTGAGATCGGCGGCACCGTACACCAGGCGTCCGATGCGGGCGTTGAGCAGTGCTCCGGCGCACATCACGCACGGCTCGAGGGTCACCACGAGGGTGCAGTCCTCCAGCCTCCAGGTACCGAGAGCCGCCGCGGCATCGCGCAGCGCGAGGATCTCGGCATGGGCTGTCGGGTCGCTCGTCGCTTCGCGCTCGTTGTGGCGCCGGGCGATGACCACGCCGTCGCGCACGACGATCGCGCCCACCGGAACCTCGTCGGTTGCTGCGGCGAGCCGGGCCTCGGCGAGCGCGATTCCCATCGCCTCGTCGTCGGTCACCCGGCTGTCCGAAGGTCGCGGTCGGCAGGATTCACCGGCGTCACGAGTGGCAGGCCGACGTGCCGCTGTCGAGCGTCTTGTCGTCGACGCCGATATAGGCCCAGTCGTAGCCGCCCGGGTGCAGGGTGAGCGAGAGGACACCGAAGGTCGTGTTGTTGCGGAACACCGAGTTGGGCTGCACCTTTCCCCATTGGTACAGGCCCTTGCCGCCCGCCCCGACGACGAACTGGGCGATCCCGCGGGCCGGGTCGGCCGTGGCCGACGGGTCCTGGGGTGCGAACCGCTCGTAGAGGTGGTCGTTGCCCGAGAGCAGGACATCGGCTCCGCCGGCGTAGGCGGTGGCGAACAGCCCGGCCGTGCGCAACTGGTTGCCGTGGACACCCGAGGAGAAGCGCGGGTGGTGCCAGGTGACCAGCGTGCACTGGGCGGCGTGGGCCGCAAGTTCTCCGGCGAGCCAGAGGTCCTCGGCTCCGCCGGCCTTGTAGCCCTTCTGGGAGTTGACGTGGATGACCCGCCAGGTGCCGATGTCCTCGGCGTAGAACCCCTCGTCGGGCCTGCCGGCCGGCCCGGTGGCGGTGGGCGAACCGTTCCAGTAGGCGAAGTAGCCGTCGGCCGTCGGGTAGCCGTCGTACTCGTGGCTGCCGATCGTCGGGCTGGTGATCGCCTTGAAGTCCCCCCAGCTCGGATGGGCCACCGGGTCGGGGAACGGGCCGTAGCTCGCCTGGAACTCCGCCGCGGTGCGCGTGCCGCCGTACTGCAGATCGCCGAGGGGGAGCACCCGGGTGGGGGCGATTCTGGCGATCAGCGCCGCCGTGCGGCTCGCGCCGCAACCCGCAGAGATCGCTCCGCCGACACACGAGATGTCGCCGGCGGCGACGACGACCGGGTCGGCGACTTCGACGGACGACGTGGCGGTGGCGCTCGCTCCTGCGGTGTCGGTGACGGTGACCGTGACGGCGAAGTTGCCGGCGCCGGTGTAGGTGTGTGACGCCGCGGGCGTCGCCGACGAGGTCGTCGGCGTTCCGTCGCCCCAGTCGAATCCGTAACCGACGATCTCGGAGGTGCCGGCGCTCGACGCCGAGGCGTCGGCGTCGACAATGAGCGGGACGATGCCCGCCACGGGGGTGACGACGAGTGCGGCGACGGGCGGGGAGGGCGGCGTCACCTCGCCGCAGTTCTCGGTGATGTCGTCGACCCACAGCGTCGCGCCGGGAGCCAGGCCGACCCCGCCGACCGTCAGGTCGATGTCGTTGCCCGGGGTGACGGCGAGCACGGCATCGAGCAGGTGCCACTCGGCATCGGGGAGTACGAACGTCGTCGTCGTCGATCCCTCGGGGGTGGCGACCGCCGGCTGGGCGAGCCGGAGGTTGACGGTGACGCCGGCCTCGCCGGCGACCCAGGCCGAGGCCGCGCACGTCGGTCCGGGGCTGGCCGGCACCCAGTCCGGGGAGTCGTCGAGCACCACGTCGCCGCCGGCGGAGCCCGCGGTGAGGGCGAAGGAGAACAGCCCGGTGTGCGACCGCGTCCCATCGCGCCACAGCACCGTTCCGGCGCTGCTGCCGGTGGAGGACCAGCCAGCCTCGGCGCCGGCGTCGCCCACCTCGTTGAGCGGCACAGCGATCGTCGTGCTCGCCGGAGTGGTGCTGTCGACCGCCGAATCGACGACCTCACCGGCCCCCGGCTCGGCGGCCGGTCCGTTGTCCGCCTTCGACGACAGTGCGGCCGAGGCCGAGGCGACCCCGACGGCGAGCAGCACGCCCGCTGCAGCGGTGGCGATTCCCAGATGGCGACGCATCACGACTCCTTTGGCGGCCCGCGAACGGCACGGATCGGATCAGATGGCGGAGGGGGTGGGATTCGAACCCACGGAGGCTTGCACCTCACACGCTTTCCAAGCGTGCCGATTCGGCCGCTCTCGCACCCCTCCCAGCGGTTTCCGGCCCGCAGGTCGGCGACAGCCAGCGCAGCGAGGCTACCGGACCGATACGCTGGGGGCTACGTCGCCCACCCGTCGGGTGTGGTGGTGGTCGGGTCCTGTGCAACGGGCGTCCGGGAAACAGGTCAGGGTCGGAAGACAGCAGCCTTCAACGGTCACGTCTGTGTGCCGCAGATCGCCGGGCCACCGCCACAGCCGGCGGGTGGTGCGACGTCAGCGCCGGCCGCGTCGATCGGGCGGGTGGTCCGATCTCAGCGCCGGCCCGCGGCGATCCGCTCGGCCCGCCCGACCAGGTATGCCGACCCCAGCCGCTCGGCCATCGCCGCGAACTCCGGTGTCGGACCCTCCCAGCGCCAGCTGTCGACGCTGCCGACGGCGACCTCGCGCTCCACCGTGGCGATCCGCCGGAACAGCAGGGCCAGCTCGAAATCGTCCTGCAGCGTCGCGCGACAGCTTGTCGGCGCCACGCAGGCCGACGATGTCCCAATCGAGCGCCGCACGCGGGATGTCCTCGAGATGGCGGTAGCGGCCGAGCACGGCCGAGGCGCTCTTGGCACCCCAGCCGGCCAGGCCGGGGAAGCCGTCGGCCGAGTCGCCGACGACGGCGAGGTAGTCGGGGATGCTCTCGGGCAGGACACCGAACTTCTCGAACACGCCTGCGGCATCGGTGATCTCGCCCTTGCGCCGATCGAGCTGCACGACGCGGGTCCCCTCGACGCACTGGCCGAGGTCCTTGTCGGGGGTGCAGATCACCACCCGCTCCACCCGTTCGTCGGCCGAGGCCACCGCGGCGCCTGCGGCGAGCGCGTCGTCGGCCTCGTACTCGACCATCGCCCAGGTGACGACCCCCATCGCCACGAGGGCCTCCTCGAGGACCGGGATCTGCTCGAGCAGCTCCGCGGCCATGCCCTCGCTCGACTTGTACCCCGGCCACAGGTCGTTGCGGAAGCTCTCGATCACGTGGTCCGACGCCACCGCCAGATGGGTCGCCCCTTCGCCGAGCAGTTGCAGCGTCGAACCGAGCACCCCGACGACACCGTCGTAGGGCCCGATCTCGGCGTGGCGGGCGGCCTGGCCGTAGTGCTGGCGGAACAACTCGTACGTGCCGTCGATGAGATGGACCTGCATGGTGCCTAGTCTCGCCGACGATGGGCACTCGGGCGACGTTGACGCTGCGGGCCGGCCGCGACAAATCGCTGCGCCGCCGGCACCCGTGGGTGTTCAGCGGTGGTGTCGACCACGTCACGGGTTCGCCCGAGCCCGGCGAGACGGTCGGGATCCACGCCGCTGACGGCGCCTTCCTGGCCTGGGGCGCCTACAGCCCCCACTCGCAGATCGTCGCCAGGGTCTGGTCGTTCGACGAAGCCGAGACCGTCGACGAGACGCTCGTCGCCCGCCGGGTGGTGGCTGCCGCCGCCCGTCGGGCAGAACTGGCCGGGCGGACCGATGCCTGCCGGCTGGTGTTCTCGGAGTCCGACGGCCTGCCCGGTCTGATCGCTGATCGCTACGGCGCGTTCGTCGTCGTCGAGCTGACCACCACCGGCGCCGACCACTGGCGCGAGGCGATCGGCCGCGCCCTGATCGGCCTGGACGGGGTCGAGGGGGTGTTCGAGCGTTCGGACGTCGAGATCCGCAAGCGGGAGGGCCTCGGCGATCGGGTGGGCGTCGTGGCCGGCGCCGAGCCGCCGGAGGTGATCGAGATCTCCGAGGATGGCGCCCGCTACCTGGTCGACGTCCGGTCGGGGCACAAGACCGGGCTGTATCTCGACCAGCGCGAGTCGCGGGTGGCCGTCGGCCGTCTCGCCGGTGGCCGTCGGGTGCTCAACACGTTCTGCTACACCGGGGCGTTCTCGGTCGTCGCCTGGCGGGGTGGGGCCACCGGCGTGGTCGGCATCGACTCCTCGGCCCCGGCGCTCGCCATGGCCGAACGCAACCTCCGCCTCAACGACTGCCCCGCCGGCGTGCTGGTCGAGGCCGACGTGTTCGCCGACCTGCGCCGGCTGCGGGCACTCGGCGAGCGGTTCGGGATGGTCATCCTCGACCCGCCGAGGCTGGTCACCAGCACCGGGAACATCGAGCGGGCGACGAGGGCCTACAAGGACATCAACCTGATCGCCTGCCAGCTGCTCGAGCCCGGGGGGCTGCTGATCACGTTCTCGTGTTCGGGACTGCTCGACGAGGCGCTGTTCCAACGGGTCGTCGCCGGCGCCGCGCTCGACGCCCGCCGTGACGTGCGCGTCATCGGCCGGTTGCACCAGGCGAGCGATCACCCGGTGTTGCTCTCGGTTCCGGAAACCGCCTATCTCAAGGGTCTGATCTGCGAGGTGGACTGATGAACCCGCGGATCGCCACCCCGACGATCGACACGCCGACGATCGCGGTGATGGCCCGGTTGGTCGCCTTCCCCACCGAGAGCCGCACCCCGAACCGCGAGCTGATCGACTGGGTGGCCAACCGGATGTCGGCGTTCGGCGGTCGGGTCACCCTGGTCGGCGGCCCGGACGCCGAGGATCGGACGAACCTGCTGGCCAGCTTCGGACCGGTGGGTCCGGGCGGGTTGATGCTCTCCGGGCATTCCGACGTGGTCCCGGCCGGTCCGGGCTGGGCGAGCGACCCATGGACGGTCACCGATCGCGCCGGACGGCTCCACGGGCGGGGGACCGCCGACATGAAGGGGTTCATCGCCTCGGCGCTCGTCGCCGTCGAACGGCTGGCCGGGACGACCCTCCGGGCCCCGCTCCACGTGGCGCTGTCGTTCGACGAGGAGGTCGGCTGCATCGGCGTCCGCCACCTGCTCGACCGGCTCGGCGCGGACGGGGAGGTGCGCCCGTCGCTGGTCGTCATCGGTGAGCCGACGATGATGCAGCCCCGGCACCGTCACCTCGGCAAGGTGGGCTACGAGGTGGAATTCCTCGGCGCGTCGGGTCATTCCAGCCTGTCGTACCGGCTGCCGTCGGCGATCAGCTCGGCGTCCAGGGTGATCGCCGCGCTCGACGCGGTCGGGCGCGTTGCCGCCGACGCGGCGGGCGGCTCGGAACCCGACGTCACCGTCAACTGCGGCGTGATCGAGGGCGGGGCAGGGCTGAACGTGATCGCCGAGCGGTGCCGGCTGTCGTTCGAGTTGCGCCACGCCGCCGAGCGCGACCCCGATGTGGCGCTGACCCCGGTGCGCGACGTCCTGGCCGCCGAGCACGCCGTGCTCGGGGCGGTCGGCCGGGGTGTCGAGGTGATCGAGATCGTGCGGTACCCCGGGCTGGCCACCGATGCCGATCACCCGATGGTCAAGCTCGTCGAGCGTGTGGCCGACGCCGGCGTCTGCCGCCCGCTCGGGTACGGCACCGAGGGCGGCCTGTTCGCGGCGACCATCGACGCCCCCGTCGTCATCTGCGGTCCGGGCGACATCGCCGTCGCCCATCGCCCCGACGAGTACGTGACCGCCGAGCAGCTCACGCGCTGCGACCACTTCCTCACCGGCCTCATCGAGCGGGTGTGCCGGGCGAGTGGGTGACGAGGTGGCGGACGGGTCCGAGCGCACACGCGGCAGATCACCCGCTCACACTGGCCCGAGGTCGTGCCTCAGGGCGGTGAGCCGGGTGATCTCATCCGGCTGACGTCGAACTGCTCGTCAGTGGGCGGCACCCGTCATGGGGACGTGCGGGTGACGGCGGTGGAGTGCCAGGCGATGCTCTCCGGTGAAGAACAGGCCCCAACCGGCGAGGCCGAGCATCAACAGACCGGGCACCACGAAGAACCAGGTGAACAGCCGGAAGTTGGGCAGGCTGTCGGCCTGCTTGTAGTTGTCGACATTGGTCTGCATCGTCGACACGAGCGGCTCGTAGTGCTGCAGTCCGGCCGGCACCTGGGCGAAGATGTCGACGTTCTTCGACATCACACCGAGCAGGTTCCCGTAGTCGGCCTGCATCTGCGGCAGTCCGGCCAGCATCGCCGACATCGCCGGGTAGTTGGTCGCCAGGAACTGCTGCACCTGCTCAGGCGTCATGTTGAGCGCTTGGGCCAGGCCGGGCACCAGCTTCTCCGAATCGGTCTGCATGCCCTTGATGCCGTCGAGGTACGCGTTGAACTTCGTCACGTTCTCCTGGGACATCGCCGGGACGACATCGCCGAGGGGCACGAACACGTCGTTGTAGTAGGCGGCCGTCTTGTCGACGTTGGCCTGCTGCATCAACGGGTGGAAGTTGTCGAGCATCTCCTGGCCGTGGCTCGCCTTGTTGGGGAATCCGAGGGCGAGCGGGGTGGCGATCATCAGCACTCCGAGGAAACCGACGATCCAGAGGACCTTGCGCACGGCGGTCCCACCTCCTTCTTTGGGTCACGACGTGACCTGTGAGTTCATCGTCGGGCCGACGGGACCGCTCGACCAGGGCCGGCGGTCGGCCGGGTGCCAGGACTTTGGCCAGACGCGGGGCACACCGGAGGGAGAGGTGACACCCAGTAGGTTCGCGGCATGGCGCCGCCTTGGGACGAGAGCGACATCCCCGACCAGTCGGGCCGCGTCGCCGTGGTCACCGGGGCCAACAGCGGGATCGGCTGGGACACCGCCCGCGCCCTCGCCCAGCACGGCGCGCAGGTCGTGATGGCCTGCCGGAACCGATCGAAGGCCGAGGAGGCCAAGGCGCGCATCGATGCCCTCCGGCCGAGGGGCCGGGTCACCCTGCTCGATCTCGACCTGGCCTCGCTCGACTCGATCCGCGCCGCCTCGGCCGGGCTCCTCGCCGATCACGACCGTCTCGATCTGCTGATCGACAACGCCGGGGTGATGGCCCTGCCGCACATGCGCACCGCCGACGGTTTCGAGATGCAGTTCGGCACCAACCACCTCGGGCACTTCGCCCTCACCGGCCTGCTGCTCGACCGGGTGACGAACACCCCGGGTTCACGGGTCGTGGTGGTGGCGAGTTCTGCCCACAAGTTCGGCAGATTGGACTTCGACGATCTGCTGTGGGAGAAGTCGTACTCGGCGTGGCCCGCCTACGGCCGCAGCAAGCTGGCCAACCTGCTGTTCGCCTACGAGCTGCAGCGGCGTCTCGAACGAGCCTCGTCGTCGACCATCGTGGCCTGTGCCCACCCCGGTGGCGCCCGCACCAACCTGGGCACCACGTCGGGCGGGCTGCTCGGCACGCTGGCCGCGGTGCTGCGCCCCGTGGCGATGCTCACGATGCAGTCGGCGCGGATGGGTGCGCTGCCCACGTTGCGGGCGGCCAGCGATCCGGCGGTGCGCGGTGGCGAGTACTACGGACCCGATCGCCTCGGCGAGCTGCGCGGCCACCCCGTGAAGGTCTCGTCCAACGCCCGCTCCCACGACGCCGGTGACGCCGCGCGGCTGTGGGCCGTCTCCGAACGGCTCACCGGGGTCGTCTACGGCCTCCGCTGACGCGACGGTCGTCGACGGGTTGAGGGCCTGACCCGCGCGGCCCCAGGCGCGGCCCGATCGGGGCGCCTGATCGGGGCGGTGTCGCCCCTCCTCCGTCACGTCACTACGGTGAGACCCCATGACGACCCCGCCGCCCGACCCCTTCCGCCTGGCCCTTGTCGGGGGTGGCAACATGGGCGAGGCCCTGCTCGCCGGCCTGATCCGCGCCGGCTGGGCGCCGCCGGAGCACCTCGCCGTCGTCGAGATCATCGCCGAGCGCCGGGCCGTTCTCGCCGAGCGGTATCCGGGGGTCACCGTCACCGACACGATTCCGGCCTGCCAGGCGGCGCTGATCGCCGTCAAGCCCCACGACGTGCCGATCGCCTGCGCTTCGGCCGCCTCCGCCGGGGCGACCAGGCTGCTGTCGATCGCCGCCGGGGTGACGATCGCCGCCCTCCAGGACGCGGCCGGGCCCGAGGTGAGCGTCGTGCGCTCGATGCCCAACACCCCCGCCCTCGTCGGCGCCGGGGCCTCGGCGATCTCGCCGGGGGCCACCGCCGGCGACGACGACCTGCGCTGGGCGACCGAGATCCTCAGTGCGGTCGGCACCGTCGACGTCGTGCCCGAGCGCCTGCTCGACGCCGTCACGGGTCTCGCCGGGTCGGGCCCGGCCTACGTGATGCTGATCGCCGAGGCGTTGATCGAGGGTGGTGTCTACGTCGGGCTGCCGCGGGCGACGGCGCGCCAGATGGTCACCCAGCTGCTCGTCGGGTCGGCCCGGCTGCTGGCCGAGAGCGGCGAGCTCCCCGAGGTGCTCCGGGCCAACGTCACCTCGCCGGGGGGGACGACCGCCGCCGGTCTCCGGGCGCTCGAGGATCACGGCGTGCGGGCCGCGTTGATCGCTGCGGTCTCAGCTGCCACGGAGAGAGGTCGGTCCATCGGCGCAGAGCGCGACCGGAGCGCCAGCTGAATCGGATTTCAGTGGATTTCTGGGACGTGACCCTTTTCTCATCGGTGTGATTTGCGTTACGTTGATCGCAGGTCGTGAGACCACCGGTTGTTCGACAACCGGGGACGCGCCCGTAGGGGCAGCGCCGACGAGGTCGGTACCATCGGGGGGTTGGTACCGGCCTTGTTCGCGTCCGGGACCGGGTGGCGACGTGCTCCGTTACGCTGCGCCCGGTGGCCCGCCGTTTCGACACCATCACCTTGATGACCGACTACGGCTCGGTCGACGAGTTCGTCGGTGTGATCAAGGCGGTGGTCCGTGATCTCGCCCCCCATGTCACCTGCATCGATCTCAGCCACCACGTCCCCGCCTTCGACGTGCGGGCGGGTGCGCTGACCCTGGCCCGCAGTGTCCAGTACCTCCCGTCGGGCGTCGTGGTCGCCGTCGTCGATCCGGGTGTGGGCACGACCCGGCGGGCGATCGCCATCGAGGTCGCCGGTGGCGAGGGTGTGATGATCGGGCCCGACAACGGGCTGCTCGCACCCGCCGTCGCCCTGACCGGAGGAGCCGAACGGGCCGTCGTCCTCGACCGCGACGAGTTCCACCTTCCGGCCGCCGGAGCGACCTTCGCCGGCCGTGACGTCTTCGCGCCCGTCGCCGCCCACCTGTGCAACGGCGCCGATCTCGCCGATCTCGGCACGTCGATCGACCCAGCCCTGCTGCTCCCCTCGGTGGTCCCGCTGCCCCGGACCGAGCAGGGTGTGCTGGTCTGCGAGATCATGTGGATCGACCACTTCGGCAACGCCCAGCTCAACGTCGGCCCCTCCGATCTCGACGACGCCTGGGGCCCGGGGTGGGGCGATCGGGTCCGGGTGCAGGTCGGTGAGCACATCCGGTCGATGCCCGTCGTCACCGCCTTCGCCGACCTGTCGTCATCGGCACCCGGACTGGTCCTCGACTCGTACGGGATGCTGGCGATCGCCATCGATCGCTACTCGGCCGCCGCCGAACTGGATCTCGGCGTGACCGATCAGGTCATCCTCCAGCCGACCGCCGAGGTCGATGCGCCGAGCACACCGGTCCGGCTGCGCATCGAGCGATAACCTCCCCTCGTGCGCCCGGCGACGACCCTGACCATCGCTCTGCTGATGGTCGTGATCCTCGGGGCTGCGCTGCTGCAGCTTCTGGTCATCCGGTAGCGCCGGAGGGGGAACGACGGACGTGAATCTCGCCCATCTGATCGATCACCATCCTGGCGATCACGTCGCGCTCGACGAGTCGCGGCGTGCCGACCACGTACGACCAACTGCGCACGATGACCGGGGAGGTCCGCACGTCGCTGTCGTCGATGGGCGTCGTCCGCGGCGACCGGGTGGCGCTGGCCTGCGGCAACGGCGTCCACTTCGTCGTCGGCTACCTCGCCGCGCTCGGTCTCGGGGCCGTCGTCGTACCGCTCAACCCGACGAGCCCCGCCCCCGAACTGCAACGTGAGCTGCTCGTCGTCCGCCCGAAGGTGATCGTGCTCGAGCCGGTGGCCGTCGCCAACTGGGCCGGTGTCGACCCCGAGGTCGCGGGCGGGGTGGCGATCGTCGTCACCGAGGGGCAGATGGCCGACGGCACCGTTCCGTTCGACGGGTTGAGCCGGCCGGCCGGCGCCGACATCGTCCCCATCCAGGACGTCCGAGCCGACGACCCGGCGGTCTACATCTTCACCAGCGGCACGGCCGGGGCGCCCCGGGCGGCGATCCTCAGTCACGGGAACCTGCTGGCCAACCTCGCCCAGGCCCAGACGGCACGGGAGAAGATCGTGCCGTCCGACGTCATCTACTGCGTGCTGCCGCTGCACCACATCTTCGGGCTCAACGTCGTGCTCGGCCTCAGCTTGATGGTCGGCGCCACTGTCGTGCTCGCCCAGCGCTTCGATCCGGCCACCGCGCTCGACACGATCGGCGAGCGCGGTGTCACCGTCGTGCCCGGCGCACCGCCCATGTGGGTGTCGTGGTCACTGTTCGACGACGCCCCCGCCGACGCACTGGCCGGGGTGCGCCTCGCCCTCAGCGGCGCGGCGAAGCTGCCCGAAGCGGCGGCGGCCCGCATCTTCGCGCGGTTCGGGGTGACGGTGAACGAGGGCTACGGCCTCACCGAGGCCGGCCCGTCGGTGACGTCGTCGGCCGGGATGCCGCTGCGTCCGGGATCGATCGGCAAGGTGCTCGAAGGCATCGAGCTGCGTCTCGTCGACGAGCAGGGCGAGGACGTCCCGAGGGGCGATCCGGGGGAGATCTGGCTCCATGGCCCGAACGTCTTCGCCGGCTATCTCGACGAACCCGAGGCGACGGCGCGGGCGCTCACACCCGACGGCTGGCTGCGCACCGGCGACATCGCCACGGTCGACGACGACGGCTACCTGTACCTCGTCGACCGGGCCAAGGACCTGATCATCGTCTCGGGGTTCAACGTCTTCCCGGCGGAGGTCGAAGAGGTCCTCGCCGAGCACCCCGGCGTGGCCGACGTCGCCGTCGTGGGCGTGCCCCACCCGTACAGCGGCGAGGCGGTGAAGGCCTACGTGGTGGCCGAGCCGGGGGTGCACCTCGACGAGGAGCAGCTCATCGACCACTGCGCCGCCAACCTCGCCCGCTACAAGTGCCCGAACAAGATCCTCTTCGTCGACGAGCTCCCGCGCGGTCTGAGCGGCAAGCTGCTTCGCCGTGAACTGGCCTGATCGGCCGGTCGGGCGCAGCGGCCGCCCTCAGGCGCCGAGCGCGCTGATCGCCCGGGCGCCGGTGTAGACGGCCACCGTGACGAGCAGGCCGGCGAACCATCGCAGGCTGCGCCGGGGGTCGAGCCGATCGGCCACCTTCCCGCCCGACACCACGCCGGCGACGGCGGCGACCGTGAACGGGGCGGTCACCGCCCAGTCGATGCCGGTGGTCGCCAGGCGGGTGGTCAGCGCCACGGCGGAGTTGATGGCGATCACCAGCAGCGACGTGCCGATCGCCTGGGGCATCGGGAGCTTGAGGGCGAGGGCCAGCGCCGGGACGATGACGAAGCCACCGCCGACACCGAACAACCCGGTCAGGAAGCCCACGGCGGTACCGGCGAGGAGCACGGTCGCCGCGGCGCGCACGTCGACGGCTCGGTGGGCGACAACGACGCCGTCCCCCGTCGGATCGGCGCGCAGCTCGGCCTGCTCGCCCACGTTGGTGCACGTCGGACAGCCGGTGAGCATCCGCCAGGCGGCGACCACGACCAGGCAGGCGAAACCGAGGAGCAGCAGATCCGGGTCCATCCGGCGATTGAGGGCGGAGCCCGCCAGCGAGCCGCCGATGCCGGTGAGCCCGAAGGTCACGCCCAGTCCGAAGCGCACCCGCCCGGCGCGGCGGTGCCCGTTCATCCCGACGAGCGCCGACACGCCGACCAGGAACAGACTGGTGGCCGTGGCGGCGCGCGGCTCCTGGCCGGCCGCGTAGACCAGCGCGGGCACGGCGAGGATCGAGCCGCCGCCGCCGAGCGCGCCGAGCGACATGCCGATCAGGAAGCCGAGCGGGGAGGCGAGCAGGGCGCGCGCCGACATCGTCAATCCGCCGTCGGGCGGCCGGGCGGCGCGGCGGCCAGCCAGGCCCCGTAGCCGCCGATCAGGTCGGCGACGGTCTCGAACCCCTCGGCGCGCAGCGCCGAGGCCGCCACCGACGAGCGGTAGCCGCCGGCGCAGTAGACGACCGTCGGGCGCCCGGGGTCGAGCTCGTCGAGATGGTCGAGGAGTTGGGCGAGCGGCAGGTTGACGGCGCCGGGAACCATCCCCCCGACCCGGGTCTCGCCTGGGTTGCGGACATCGACGATCTGCACGTCGGCGTCGGTGGCCAACCATTGCGCCAACTCGGAAGCGGGCAGTCGGGCGGCGGTGGCCGCCAGCTCGGGGTGATCGACGAGGCAGCCGGAGACGTCGTCGAGACACCCGGCGACGTCGTCGAACCCGATGCGCCCGAGGCGCGTCCTGGCCTCCGCGCCGGTACCGGGTTCGCCGAGGATCACGACCTTCTGGCCGGGGCGGACGATGTCGCCGGCGTACTCGGCGAACCGGCCGTCGAGTCCGACGTTGACCGAGCGCCGCACATGGCCGGAGGCGAACATCTCGGGGGGCCGGGTGTCGAGCAGGACGGCGCCGGAGGACTCGAGGTCGAGCACCTGATCGATGGTCAGCCCCGCCGGCTCGACGTGGTCGTCGAGCAGCCCGTGGGCCCGGCGGTTGGTGTCGGCGGCGAAGGCGAAGTACCGCGGCGCCACGCTCTGGCCCTCGGTGACCACCTCGACGAACTCTTCGGCCGTCATCGGCTGGAGGGCGTAGTTGGTGGCCCGCTGCTCGCCGATCGTCGACGAGGCCGCCGCCGAGAGGTGCTTGCCGCAGGCCGAGCCCGCACCATGGGCGGGGTAGACGAGGGTCGCGTCGGGCAGGGTCAGCAGCTGGTCGTGCAGCGACCGGTAGAGGTCGCGGGCGAGACTGTCGGCGCTCCGCCCGACCGAGGTCAGCAGGTCGGGGCGGCCGACGTCGCCGATGAACAGCGTGTCGCCGGTGAACACCGCCCACGGCTCCTCGCCGGCTCGGCGGTAGACGACGACCGACACGCCCTCCGGCGTGTGGCCGGGGGTGTGGCGGGCCTCGAGGATCAGCTCACCCAGGTCGAGCCGCTGCCCGTGGGCCAGCGGCTCGATGGCGAAGTCCGCCCGGGCCACGTCGCTGTAGGAGATCACCGCCCCGGTCGCCGCGGCCAGCTCGAGGTGCCCGGAGAGGAAGTCGGCATGGAAGTGCGTCTCGATCACGCGTTCGATCCGCAGGCCGTTGGCGGCGGCGTCGGCGAGGTACTCCCCGACGTCGCGCTGCGGATCGATGACCACGGCGCGGCCGGTGGAGGTGTCGCCGATCATGTAGCTGAACAGTGAGAGGCAAGCGAGGTCGTACTGACGGAAGAACATCACGGATCCTTTCGGTCGTTCGAGGCGCGGGGCGCCGCACAGGCGGTGACCCGGGTGATCAGGCGAGCTTGGTGAACATCTTCTGGACGTCGGCGAGTTCGTAGCCCTCGGCGGCCGAACGCTCGGGATCGGCGAGGCACCAGGTGAGGCCGGCCGCCACGAGCACGAAACCGGCCTGCTCGAGGGCCTTGTTCGCCGCCGACAACTGGGTCACCACGTCCCGGCAGTCGCGACCCTCGGCGACCATCTGCTGGATGCCGCGGACCTGGCCCTCGACTCGCCGGAGACGGCGCACGACGTCGTTGATCGTCTCCTCGGGCAGTTGCATGCTCCGAGCCTACAGGTACCCCAGGGGGTATATCAACCAGCTCTCCGTCGGGGTTGATCAGCGGGTGGCGGCGAGGACGAGCGACGGCCGGGGGGAGCGCCCGTTGGCGACGAGGAACCCGGTGAACAGCACGCCGACGCCGACGAGCAGGGTTACGACGAACGCCCGCGACTCGCCGAGGCGGCCGGCCAGGGTGCCGCTCGCCGAGAGCACGAGCGTGCCGGCGGCGATCAGCACGTTCCCGGCGGCGCGGTGAGCGCCGCCGCGTCCGCGCCCGAGGCGGATCGTGGTCAGCACGGCGATCCCGATGATCACCAGCGCCGCCAGTCCGCTGCCGGTCGCCGCCAGCACGCGGGGCCAGGCGCCGAACAGCTCCCTCCCGGCGGGCAGCCCGACCCTCGGCACCGGGCCCTTCATCGGGGCGGCGAGCACGACTCCGGCGGCCAGGCCGCTCAGCCCGACCAGCCACTGGTGGCCTGTGCGGCCCCACCGCGGACTGACCAGGTGCACGGATCCGAGAGCCAGCCACGGAACGTTGAGGATCGCCCCGCACAGGTAGAAGATCCGGAAGCTCACCCCGCTCCATCCGCGGGCGAAGCCCCACCACAGCGCCCCCGATCCCATCGCGAACAGGGCGAGCGAGATCGTCCATGCCAGTTCCTGGGGCCGGCGCCTGCGGAGCCAGCGATCGAGGGTGCCGAGCGCGAAGGCGACGGCGATCAACGTGGCCCCGGCGGCCAGGGCGACATCGACGCTCGAGGCGGCGAGGTGGTCGTCGAGGCCCGGGATCGTCGGCACCGTCACGCCGGGGATGGTACGGCCCGATCGCGGTGAGCCGTCGCACCGGCCCGAACGGACTTCGTGAACGCGTGCACGAACGCCTAGCGTGGAAGGCACATGGCCGAGCTGCGATCCGACGCCCGATCCGGTGAACGCCGCCGTCGAATCCCCGAAGCGACGGTGGCTCGACTCCCGGTCTACCTGCGCATCCTCAGCGATCTCGCCCATCCGGCGGGCATCGACCAGCCGGTACCCGCCGACGGGCACATCTCCTCGGAGCAGTTGGCCGAGCTGGCGGGGGTGAACGCGGCCAAGGTCCGTAAGGATCTCTCGTACCTCGGCTCCTACGGCACACGCGGCGTGGGGTACGAGATCGCCTACCTCGTGTACCAGATCCGTCGCGAGCTCGGCCTGACCCACGACTGGATGGTCGTCATCGTCGGGGCGGGCAACATGGGCCAGGCGCTGTCGAACCACGGCGGGTTCGGTGACCGTGGTTTCCCGGTTGCCGGCATCGTCGACATCGACCCGAACAAGATCGGAACGCTCGTCGGGGGCACCCGCGTGCGTCAGATCGACGAGCTGGGCGCCATCGTCCGTTCGAGGGGCGTCTCGATCGGGGTGATCACCACCCCGGCCCACGCCGCCCAGGACGCCGCGGAACGCCTCGTCCGGGCCGGTGTCACCTCGATCCTGAACTTCGCTCCGGTGGTGTTGTCGGTACCGCTCAACATCAGCGTGCGCCAGGTCGATCTCGCCGTCGAGCTGCAGATCCTCAGCTATCACGAGCAGCGGCGGGCGGCGACCCTCAGCGTGGTCGGCCCGGGCGGCGGCCGCTCGGCGATCGCCTAGGACTGCGGGCTCGGTCATGTCGATCGTCGTCATCGGGGTCAACCACCGGACCAGCCCGCTCGAGGTCCTCGAGCGCCTGACGATCAGGCCCGAGGACGCGGCCAAGGCCGCCATCGTCCTGTGCCGGCGCAGCAACGTCAACGAGGCGGTCGTGCTGTCGACCTGCAACCGCACCGAGATCTACGCGGTCGCCGAGCGGTTCCACGCCGGCTATGCCGACATCATCGAGTTCCTCTGCGAGACGAGCGGTCTGTCGGCCGACGACCTGGCCCCCAGCCTGTACAGCGGTCACGACGACGCGGCGGTCGCCCACCTGTTCCAGGTCGCCGCCGGGCTCGACTCCGCCGTCCTCGGCGAGCACGAGATCCTCGGCCAGGTGCGCGACGCCTGGGAGCTGGCGATGAGCGCCGGAGGGTCGCGGGCGACGCTCAACCTGCTGTTCCGCCACGCCATCGAGACCGGCAAGCGCGTGCGCACCGAGACCGGCATCGCCCGCTCGACGGCGTCGGTCTCGCATGCCGCGGTCGAGCTCGCCGTGACCGAGCTGGACGGTCTGACCGACCGGCGGATCCTGGTCATCGGCGCCGGGCAGATGGGCGAGGGGATGGCCGTCGCGCTCGCCGCGATGGGGGTGCGGGAGATCGCCGTGACCAACCGCACCGCCACCCGGGCCCACGAGCTCGCCGCCCGGGTCGGCGGTCGCGTCACCCCGTTCGTCGACCTGCTCGCGGCGATCGCCGAGGCCGACCTGGTGCTCACCTCGACGGGAGCCGGAACGATCGTCGTCGAACACGAGACCGTGCTGCGGGCAATGGCGGCCCGGCCCGACCGCCCGTTGCTGTTCGTCGACATCGCCCTGCCGCGCGACGTGGACGCCGGGGTCGCCGAGCTGCCCAACGTGACCGTGCGCAACCTCGACGACCTGCAGCGATTCGCCGCGCGGGGCATCGAACGACGCGCCGGTGAGGTCGGCCGGGTGCGTGAGATCATCGCCGAGGAGCTCGATCGTCACGCCGCCGAGTCGGTCGCCCGCCAGGCGGCTCCGCTGATCGCCCAGCTCCACGCCCGGGCCGAGGCGATCCGGTCCGCCGAGCTCGAGCGCTACGACCGTCGGCTGGCCGAGCTCTCGGCCGATCAGCGCGCCGGCGTCGAGGCGCTGACCCGCTCGCTCGTGGCCAAGCTGCTCCACACGGCCACCGTGCAACTGAAGGACGACGCCGGCTCCCCCCGCGGCGAACGCAACGCGGCCGCCCTGCGCGATCTGTTCGATCTGTCATGAGTCCGTCGCCGACCTCGCACCCGCTGCTGCGCATCGCCACCCGGGCCAGCGAGCAGGCGCGCACCCAGGCCGAGGCGGTCGCCGCGTCGTTGCGCGGCGGGTACCCGGCGGTGCGTGTCGAGTTGATCTTCGTCGAGACCACGGGCGACCGACGTGCCGACGTGCCGCTCCACGAGATCGGTGGCCAGGGGGTGTTCGTCAAGGAGGTGCAGCGCGCCGTGCTCGACGGGCGCGCCGACATCGCCGTCCACTCGGCCAAGGACCTGACATCCCAGCCCGTCGACGGCCTGATCCTCGGCGCCGTCACCGAACGGCGTGATCCCCGCGATGCGCTGATCGGGCGGTCGCTCGCCGGTCTGGCCGACGGGGCGACGGTGGCGACGGGTTCGGTGCGCCGCCGCGCCCAGTTGGCCGAACTCCGCCCCGACCTCCGTTTCGTCGAACTGCGGGGCAACATCCATCGGCGGCTGGAGAAGATCCCCGAGGGTGGTGCGATCGTGATGGCCGTGGCCGCGTTGCAGGTGCTCGGCCTCACCGAGCGGATCGCCGAGACGCTCGACGTGGCGACGATGGTCCCGCAGGTCGGCCAGGGCGCCGTGGCGTTGGAGTGCCGAGCGGGCGACCGCAGGGTCAGCCACGCCTGTCGGGCGATCGAGCACGAAGCGTCACGACGGGCGGTGGAGGTCGAGCGGGCGTTCCTGGCCGAGATCGGCAGCGGTTGCTCGTTGCCGGTCGGGGCGTACGCGACCCCCGGCGACGCCGATGGTCGGCGCTGGTTGCACGTCTACCTCCAGCGGGCGTCCGGCATCCACACCGCCCCGGCACCGGGGCGCCCGTCCGGCTCGCTACGCCGCACCGTGGCGCTGGGCGCGGGCGATCACCTCGACGACCTGCGGATCGCCCGCCAGGTCGCTCGCCAGCTGACGGCTTCGGCCGGTCGGTGAACGGACCGCTCGCCGGTCGCACGATCGTCGTGACCCGCGCCTCGGGCCAGGCCGGGCGTTTCTCGGCGATGCTGCGCGAGGCCGGCGCCGAGGTGATCGAGGTCCCGCTGATCTCCGTCGTCGACGCCCCCGACGCCGGTGCGGCCCTGGGCGACGCCCTGGCCCGGCTCGACGACTACGACTGGGTGGTCGTCACCTCGCCCAACGGGGCGTCGCGGGTCGCTCCCGCACTGGCCGCCCGCCCGCCAGGAGCAGGGCCGCGGATCGCCGCTGTCGGCCGGGCCACCTCCGCGGCGCTCGGTCCGCGGACGGCCGACCTTGTCCCGGCCCGGCAGATCGCCGAAGCGCTGGTCGAGGCCTTTCCCGACGGTCGCGGCCGGGTGCTCGTCGTCCAGGGGGTGCGGGCCCGCCCAGCGGTGTCCGATGGGCTGACAGCCAAGGGTTGGAGCGTCGATCGGGTCGACGCCTACGACACGGTGCCCTGCCCGATCGCACCCGGACTGGCCGACGCCATCGCCTCAGCGGATGCCATTACGCTGCTCTCGGGCTCGGCGGCATCGAGTCTGGCGGACGCCCGGCGGACTTCGGGCCTCGCGTTGCCGGCCCGGGTGGTGTCGATCGGGCCGGTCACGTCGGCGGTCGCCCGAGCCAACGAAATAAATGTCACGGCGACTGCACACGTGCACACTCTTCGTGGCACACTAGCGGCGGTGGTTCAGGCGGTTACCTGACAATGGCCACAATGGAAGGCTCATGTTGAGGAAGCGGATAACTCGATCACGGGCAGGTCGGGCGGCGATCGCCGCCACCGTCGCCGCGCTCGTCGGCGCCGGTGGCATCCGGACGACCTCCGGCGGCGCCGCTCCCGCTGAACGTGACGCCGCCGCGCTGCCGACGGCGCGGCGCGAAGTGGCCATCGAATCGGCGCAGTCCGGCATCGATCCATCCGTCTCGGGCGACGGCCGGCGCATCGTCTTCACCGCCTCCGCCTCCTCGATCCCCTCAGGCCTGCCTGCCGCTCCCGACGCCGTCTGGCTCCGCGATCGGGTCACCGGCGAACTGGTCGAGTTGACCATCGCCGGTAACGGGCTCCGGCCGGGCGCCAGCAGGCACCCCGTGATCAGCCGTGACGGCTGCACCGTTGCGATGGTCACCGAGGTCGCCTTCGACCTCTTCCGCGACGACGATCTGGGTGATCGGTGGGATGTGTACCGCACGGTGCTGCCCGGCTGCCCGGGTGAGTTCGCCCGCGGCGAGTGGCAACTCGTGTCGACCACGGCTGTCGGCGAGCCCATCGCCCGGGGCGACGTCGCCGCCGACCAGTCGCCCGCCGTCGCCGGTAGCGGCAGCGTGATCGCCTACGCGCGTCGTGCCGTTCCCGACGGTGGTGAGATCGCCACGTGGACGTCGCTCGACGTGGTCGATCTGGCCGTCCCGCTGGGTACGGCCGGACGGGTGACGACCGCCCCCGGCCTCCCGTTCGAGCTCCCGTCCAGCGACCTGGCCGTCGTCGGCCAGCGCGAGCCGGCGATCTCCGATGACGGAACCTTCGTATCGTTCACGACCGACGCCGTGATCAGCGACGTGCTCGATGCCGACACCGGGGAGGAGACGATCCTCGCGGCATGGCCGAAGGCGCCCGCGGCGACCAGCACCGTGATCTCCCCCGACACGCAGGTGTACCGCTGGAACCGCGACGTGAGCGCCGACAGCGGGGATCTGACGTTCCAGCTGGTCTCGGCGACCGCCGCTGGCGACCCGGCCGCCGGATCGAGCGGTAGGTCGAGCATCTCGCAACAGGGCGACGTCGTGGCGTTCGTGTCGACAGACCCCGATCTCGATTCGACCACGGCGCAGTTGCCCCGGCCCGCCGGCTTCCGACGCGACATGACCCAGGTCTACGTCGCCGATCTCGATCCCGAGGCACCGCCCGTCGAGCCGGGGCAGCCGGTTCCCGAGGTCCCCGAGCGAGTGCTGACGATGGCCTCGCGCACCGGGACGGCGATCGGCAACGGGCCGAGCCGAATGCCGGCGCTCGACGGTGACGGGCATGCGGTCGCCTTCATCACCTCCGCCGACAACCTGTCGCCGCTCGACCCCCGGTCGAACATCGGCGACGGCGGCGACCTGATGGTGACCAACCTGGTCGACGGCACCGTCGAGCGCATCACGGTCCGTCCCGACGGCAGTCCGACCGATGCCGGCGCCGCCGACCCGGCGATGTCGGCGAGCGGCCGGAGCATCGTGTTCACCTCGGCCGTCGCCGGCCAGTTGGTCGACACCCCGGCTCCGGCGGGACTGCAGGTCGTGCGTGTCGAGCGCTTCCCGCAGATCGACGTCACCCCGGTCGACGTCGGCACCGTCGCCATCGGCCTGCCGTCGCCCGAGTGGCGCACGACGATCGTCAACCGCGGTCCGGGGGCGCTGGTGCCTGACACGATCACCACGTCCGACCCGGCCTTCGCCCTCACCGGAGGCACCTGCTTCGCCCGCTCCCCGATCCCGGCCGGGTCCTCCTGTGAACTGCACGTCGTGTTCACTCCCATTGCCGACGGTCCGGCGTCGAGCGAGATCACCCTCGCCGAGGACGGCTTCGGCGCTCTCGGCGTGACGACCGTGATCTCGGGGACGGGCGGTGTGCCGACGCTCGTCGCCGACCCCGGCGGGCAGAGCTTGGGGACCGCGGTCGTCGGCGCCCGTGCGGACACGACCGGATCGATCTCGGTGGCCAACGTCGGCCCCTTCGACGAGCGCATCGTCGCCATCAGCACGTCGGGGGCGGACAGCCGCGACTTCCGGATCGAGGTCGACAACTGCACAGACGCGATCGTCCCCCCTGGGCAGGTCTGCGACATCGGCGTCGGCTTCCGTCCGTCCGCCGACGGTCCTCGCCATGCGACGATCACGGTCACCAGCGAGGGTGGGGCGACGACGAGCGCGGTCGTGTACGGCAAGGGCTACTACGCCCCCGGCATCGCCGTGGGCGTCTCGACGGTGAAAGCCGGGGATTCGGTCGTCGTCGGCGGCCTCGGCTTCCCGGCGTCGGCCCGGCTCAACGTCTCCTGGTCGGACACCGAGCAGTCGTTGACCGTCGTGGCCAGCGACAACGGCGCCTTCTCGGTGCGCCTGCCGGTGCTCGCCGGCAGTGCGAGCGGCCCACGCAAGGTCATGGTGATCGATGCGGCGAACCGTTTCGACCCCGTCGAGTCGGGGTCGATCCGGGTGACGAGCGGCCAGCACACCTCCCGCCGCCGGCCGTGATCATGGCCTCGACTGGCCGCCGTTCGCCTGCGGCTCGCTTTGGCCGCTCTCGGCGGCTCGCTGCGCCTGGCGGCGCGGGCGCTCGCTGTGTTGATGGCCTCGACTGGCCGCCGTTCGCCTGCGGCTCGCTTTGGCCGCTCTCGGCGGCGGCTCGCTTTGGCCGCTCTCGGCGGCGGCTCGCTTTGGCCGCTCTCGGCGGCTCGCTGCGCCTGGCGGCGCGGGCGCTCGCTGTGTTGATGGCCTCGACTGGCCGCCGTTCGCCTGCGGCTCGCTGCTCGGGCGCTCGCGTCGGGTGACTTGATCGCGGCGTCGGGTGAGCTGAGGTTGGGGCGCGTCGGCCTGTCAGACGAGTTTGCCGACGAGGGTGGCGGCGACGGAGCACTGCTCACCGACGGGATCCCCGACCTTCGAGCACGACGTGAGCTGCAGCGTGATGGTCTGGCCGGATTGGAACACGAACGGGCTGTACAGCGGGATCTGGTAGTCGGCGATGTTGATCAACGACGCCTCGTAGATGATCTCACCGTTGCGCAGCAGGGCGATCCGGCCCTCGTCGGAGTTCGGGTTCTGGAGCAGGATGTCGGTCAGCGACAGGGTCTGCCCATCGGGCACCTGGTACTGGGCGACGTTGTCACCCCCGAGCGGGGCCTGGACGAGCAGGCGCTTGTCGAACGGCTGGCCGGGAAGCTGGCCGGTGCCCAGCGGAACCAGTGACTCCTCGGACAGGGTCGCCGGTTCCGAGGTCTCTGAACTGCCGGGCGCCGTCGGGGGCGGCTCGACCCCGGGGTCCACGATCGACCCGGGGGTCGCGGCGGCCACGGTGGTCGCCGTCGACCCGGCCTCTGCCACGGCGCGCTCGGCGGCGTCCTCGATCGCCGGGTTGACGAGGTGGAACCACCCGACGGCGGCCAGACCACCGACGGTGGCCAGTCCGGCCACTCGGGCGACGAATCGGCCCGAGATGATCGGATCCTGCAGCAGCGTGCCCGTCGTCCGGGTCGGCTCGTGACCGTCCTGCGAGGCGATGACCGTGAACGGCAGTGTCCGTCCGCGACGCCAGCGGCGACGGCGGGCCTTGATCCTGAGGCGCGCGGTGTCGTTCATCCCGGCGTCGATGCCCAGGGAGGGCGGATCGAAACGTGATGACAGCCGGGAGGTCGGGTCGGTCACGGACAGACGGCACGACGTGCGGCTGTTGCCCTGGTTGTCGAGCACGACGTCGAACTCCTGGCGCCGCCGGGCCCTCATCACCGGTTGGGCCAGGCTGATCCGCCTGTCGTCGTACTCGAGCACGGTGATCGTGGCTTCGGCGGTGGCCACATCGTCCGGGTTGCCGTGGGGCACGATGCGGATGGTCAACGGCGTCGAGCCGGCCGTGACCGCATGGGAACGGGGGGGTCGAAGGCACACCTGGACGATCTCGTCGGCACCGGGGAAGAGGGTCAGCGTGGGCGGGCTCACCGTCGTCCAGCCCTGGCTCATCCCCGTCGGGACGAAGGCGTAGGTTTCGGTGACATCGCCGAGATTGCGGACGCGCATCGCCACGGTCGTCTCGGTCCCGGGCGAGATCACCGGGTTGGTCAGGGCCATCTGCGCGATAGCGGGCACGGGGAGTGACCGTAGTCGCCAGTAGCCTTGACGTACGTGCAACCCCCCGATGCGTCCGTCACACCTCTGCCCGAGGCCATCGTCTTCGATCTCGACGGGACGATCATCGACACCGAATCGGCCGAGTTCGCCGCGGTCCAGCGGGTGTGGGCCGATCACGGCCTCGATTTCCCCGAGTTCGCGCTGGGCCCACGTCGTCGGTCTCCCCGCGGGCGAGCCATGGATCGCCGCCCTCGAGGTCGAGTTCGGTGAGCGCCTCGACCACGGCGAGCTCAGCCGGCGTCAGCGCCGCTACAACGCCGAACTGATCGAAGGTCTCGACACCCGTCCCGGGGTGCGCGAGCTCGTCGACGAGGCCGGTCGGGCGGGCATTCCGCTCGCCGTCGCCTCGAACGCCCCGTTGTGGTGGATCGAGCACCGCCTCGACGGCGTGGGACTGCGCGCCTCGTTCGAACTGCTGATCGGCATCGACATCGCCTCGGCGGCCAAGCCGGATCCCGCCCCCTTCCGCATGGCCTGCCAGGCCCTTGGCGTCGATCCGGGCAGGTCGGTGGCGATCGAGGATTCCGCCGTGGGCGTGCGGTCGGCCGTGGCCGCCGGATGCGTGACGGTGGCCTGCCCGGGGCCCCTCACCCTCGGCCACGACGTCTCGGCGGCCCACTGGGTCGTGGCCAGCCACCGCGAGATCACCTTCCCCGCGCTCGCCCGGGTGATGGGCGCAACGCCCGGCATCACCTGATGGCACGCCCCGCCGGGCGTCGTCGGCCGTCTGCCGCTGCGGTGGGGCCGCCGGCCCGGCGGCTTAACCTTGATGTCGATGACTGGGATGACGACTGGCCCGTTCCCCGCCCACCGGCCCCGTCGGCTCCGGCGGAGCGCGGCGCTGCGCGACCTCGTGGCCGAGACCCGGCTCTCGGTCGACGACCTGATCGCCCCGCTGTTCGTCCGTGAGGGCATCGACGAGCCCCAGCCGATCGACTCCCTGCCCGGCGTCGTGCAGCACAGCCGGGCCTCGCTGCGCGTCGAGGTCGCCGCGCTCGCCGCCCGCGGGGTGAAGGCGGTCATCCTGTTCGGTATCCCATTGCGCAAGGACTCCATCGGCTCGGGAGCGTTCGCTCCCGACGGCATCGTGCAGCGGGCGCTCACCGATCTGCGCTCCGACGTCGGTGACTCGCTCGTGCTGATGGCCGACCTCTGCGTCGACGAGTACACCGATCACGGCCATTGCGGCGTGCTCGGCGCCGACGGCGACGTCGACAACGACGCCACGCTCGACATCTACTGTCGGGCGGCCCTCGCCCAGGCCGCCGCAGGCGCCCACGTCGTGGCCCCCAGCGGGATGATGGACGGCCAGGTCGGGGCGCTGCGCGGCGCCCTCGACGGTGCCGGGCACACCGACGTCTCGATCATGGCCTACTCGGCCAAGTACGCCTCGGCGCTGTACGGCCCGTTCCGCGATGCGGTCGACGTGCGGATCGCCGGCGGGGGCCACCGCAGGGGTTATCAGCAGGATTGGCGCAATGCCCGCGAGGCGCTCGTCGAGGTCGCCGCCGATGTCGCCCAGGGCGCCGACATCGTGATGATCAAACCCGCGCTCGCCTACCTTGACGTGATCGCCGCCGTCCGTTCCCGCGTCGACGTGCCGGTGGCGGCGTACCACGTGAGCGGCGAGTACGCGATGATCAAGGCGGCCGCGGCCAACGGCTGGATCGATCACGACGGCGTCGCCCTCGAGCACCTCACGGCCATCAAACGGGCGGGCGCCGACCTCATCCTCACCTACCTCACCGGCTGGTACGCCGCCTTGGCGGCCTCGTCCTGAGCGCTCACCGCGCCTGCCGCCCGCCGGGCGATCCCATCCGTCGGGCTAGCGTCGCACCCGTGAGCATCCCTTTCTGTGACCCCGCCGCCTGTCAGCGGGCGGGCTGTGTCCCGAGCGTGTGCAACGGCGCCGGTCTGCCCTCCAACTCGGCGATGTTCGCCCGGTCGTGCGCGGCGATCCCGGGTGGGGTCAACTCGTCGATCCGGGCCTTCAAGGCCGTCGGGGGCACGCCCTACGTCGTCGCCCGGGCCGAGGGGGCCAGAGTGTGGGATGTCGAGGGCCGTGAGTACCTCGATCTGGTGCAGAGCTACGGGGCGATCATCCTCGGGCACGCCCATCCGCCGGTGATCGAGGCGATCACCCGGGCGGCGGTCCTCGGGACGTCGTACGGCGCGCCGACCCCCCGCGAGATGAAGCTAGCCGAGGCGATCGGTGAGCGGGTGCCGAGCTGCGAGCAGGTGCGGCTGATGAACTCGGGCACGGAGGCGACGATGACCGCGGTCCGCCTGGCCCGCGGGGTCACCGGCCGTGACCGCATCGTCAAGTTCGCCGGCAACTACCACGGCGCGGCCGACGCCCTGCTCGCCGCCGGCGGGAGCGGTGTGGCGACCCTCGGACTCGCCGGGACGGCCGGGGTACCCCGCGGCGCCGTCGCCGACACGATGGTCGTGCCGTACAACCTGGTGCCCACCCTCGACGACCAGGTCGCCTGCGTGATCGTCGAGCCGGTGGCGGCGAACATGGGCGTCGTGCCCCCGGCGACCGGGTTCCTCGCCGGGTTGCGGGCCGAGTGCGATCGCGTCGGGGCCCTGCTGATCTTCGACGAGGTGATCACCGGCTTCCGCCTCGGCCTCGGCGGCGCCCAGGCCCGCTACGACGTCCGCCCCGACATCTCGTGCTTCGGCAAGGTGATCGGCGGCGGCCTGCCGATCGGCGCCATCGGCGGCCCGCGCGACGTGATGGAGCATCTCTCCCCGCTCGGCCCGATCTTCCACGCCGGCACCCTGGCGGGCAACCCGCTGGCCACCGCGGCCGGCCTCGCCGTGCTCGACGAACTGACCGACGACCACTTCGTCGAGCTGTCCGCCCGGGCCGGTCGCCTGGCCGCCGGCCTGCGCGACGCCTTCGCCGCCGCCGGCATCGCGGCCCGCGTACCGGTGCTCGGCACCGTGGTGGGCATCCACCTGGCGGCGGACTCGGCCTCGAACTACGACGAGGCGAAGGACACCGACGAAGCGATGTACGCCCGGTTCTTCCACGCCATGCTCGACGAGGGCGTGGCCCTCGCCCCCGGCGCCTACGAGGCCCTGTTCCCCGGGTGGGCCCACACCGACGCCGTCATCGAGCAGATCGTCGATGCCGCAGGCCGTGCCGCCGCGGTCGCCGCAGCCGGGGCGGGCACGCCCCGTTGATGCTCGCCGTCGCCGCGTTGGGGTTGGTCAAGCGCTTCGGCGCCAAGGAGGCGGTCTCCGGCCTCGACCTGCGGGTACCCGAAGGATCGTTCTACGGGATGGTCGGCCCCAACGGCGCCGGCAAGACGACGACGATCCGCATGCTCGTCGGCCTGCTGCGCCCCGACGGCGGGACGGCCACCGTGGCCGGGATCCCGGTGTGGCCCGAACCCCGACCCGTCAAGCGGGTGATCGGCGTGCTCCCCGACGACCTGCGGCTGTTCGAACGCCTCAGCGGCGCCGAGTTGCTCACCTACCTCGGGCTGATGCGGGCGATGGACCGTCCCGAGATCGATCGGCGCCGCGACGAACTCCTCGCCGTGCTCGGCCTCGCCGACGACGCCCGCGTGCTCGTGGCCGACTACTCGACGGGGATGCGCAAGAAGATCGCCCTGGCCGCCGCCCTGCTGCACGCTCCCCGGGTGCTGTTCCTCGACGAGCCGTTCGAGTCGGTCGATCCCATCTCGTCCCGCACGATCACCGACGTGCTGACGACGTTCCGCTCGCGGGGCGGCACGGTGGTCTTCTCCAGCCATGTGATGGACACCGTCGAGCGGCTGTGCGACCACGTCGCCATCGTCCATGCCGGGAGGGTCGTGCGATCCGGCCCGATCGACGAGGTCAGCGGCGGTCACCGCCTCGAGGACGTGTTCATCGAGGCCGTCGGTGGGCGCGGCGGCGGGGTCGGCGCGCTCGACTGGCTCCGTTGATGCTGCGCTACGCCCTGCTCGGCGCTCGACTGCGCTGGCGGTTGACGCTCAACCTGCTGCGCAGGGGCCGCAGGGCGCTCTTCGTCCTCGGGCTGGTCGCCGCCACGGTCTTCGCCATCGGCGGATTCGCCGTGCTGGCCGCCGCCCGGGCGACCACCGGCCTCGGTCGGGAAGCGATCGCCGTCCTCGGGGTGACCTCGATCATCCTCGGCTGGGTGTTCCTGCCGATCATCTCGAGCGGCGCCGACGAGACCGTCGATCCCACCCGCCTGGCCCTGCTGCCGCTGACCACCCGAGAGTTGGGCGCCGTGCTCGTCGGGGGCGCCGTGGCGGGCCCGGCGACGCTCGCCGTGCTCGTCGCGCTCATGGGGGTGATCCCCGGATTCGCCCCGTCCGGCCCCGGCGCGGCCATCGTCGCCGCGGTCGTCCCGTGCACGTTCCTGTTCGGCCTGGGGCTGTCGCGGCTCGTCGGCGCCGGTCTCGCCCGGGCCCAGCGGAGCCGCCGGGGTCGCGACGTCGCCGTTGTGCTGACCACCCTCGTCGGGGTGACCCTGTGGCTGGGTACCCAGGCCATCGCTCCGGCGCTCCAACGTGCCGACGACCACACCGCCCGCCGCCTGATCGATGTGTTCGGCTGGCTGCCCACCGGGTGGGCCGGACGGGCGCTGATCGCCGCATCGGCCGGCCGGCCCGCCGCCGCGTCGGGCTGGCTGGCCGCCACCGCGGGAGCGGCCGTGTTGGCCCTGGCCGGCTGGGCCAGGGCGACGGCCCGTCTGTCGGTCGGATCGGAACGGGTCGCCTCGGCGGCTACCGACGACCGGCCTCCCCTCGGTCGGGCGACCACGGCGCGGGGAGCTGCGCTGGCCCGCGAGGTGCGCTACCTGCGACGCTCGCCATCGAAGCGGGTGCAGTTGCTGATGGCCACCCTGATGGGTGTGGGCTTCGCCGTCATCCAGGTGGCGCAGGCGGGGCCCGACGACCGGGCCGTGTTCCTCGGCCTGACCTCGATGATCATGACCTCCTCGTCGGGGTTCAACCTCGTCGGCTGGGACAGCGCGTCGCTGTGGCTCGACGACCTCACGGGCGGCCTCACCCTCGATCGGTTGCGGGCTCGGGCGCTCGGCTGGTTCCCCCACGTCGTCGTGCCCGGGATCCTCGGCGTGCTCACCGCCAGCGTGCTCGTCGGCAGTTGGCGGGCCACGCCGGTGGCGCTCGTCGAGACGATCTCGCTCGGGCTGCTCGGCCTCGGCGTCGGGGCCTACGTGTCGACCGTCGCCCCGATCCCCGCCAACGACGGGGACAACCCGTTCGCCTGGCGCAGCGGGATGACCGGCGCTGGATGCGCCACCGGGCTGTGGATGCTGATCGGCATCGCCTCGCTCGGCGTCGTTGCCGCACCGACGCTGCTCCCGCTGATCATCTGGTACGACCGGCCGTGGGCACCGCTGCTCGCCCTCGCCGGTCTCGCCGTGGGGGTGGTGGTCTTCGCCGTCGGTACCCGCCTCGGCGCCCGCCGCGTCGCCGGGCACGGTCCGGACCTGATCGCCGAGTTCTCGCCGAGGGCGGTGTTGTAGGCCGGCACCCGACCGGGGGCTCAGGCGTTGGGGGCCAGGCGGACGATGGCGGCGGCCGCCTTGTAGGCGGCTTCCGCCGGGCCGATCTCATCGGGACGGAGCAGGTTGGCCATGATCCGCAGCACCCATTCCATCAGCGTCCGGTTGTGCATGCCGACGCGGGTGAGCTCGCGCATCAGCACCGGCCGGCCGATGATCTTGGCGAACAGGCGGGCCACCTTGAAGTACTGCCCGTACTCTGCCTCGGTCATCGCCGTGTACTGCTGCAGTGCGACGGGGTCGCCGGTGCGCAGCGCGTCGTGGAGCACGTCGGCGGCCATCCGGGCCGTCTCGTAGGCGTAGTCGATGCCCTCGCCGTTGAACGGGTTGACCGACCCGGCGGCGTCACCGACGACGAGATAGGTCGGGCCGACCTTCGGGCCGACCGATCCGCCCATCGGGATGCGCCCGGCCGTCGCCTTGCAGGTCGGCGATTCCGGGTCGATCTCCCACCGGTCGCGGATCTGATGGGCGTAGGCGTCGAGCAGGTGGGTCGTGTTGACGCTCTTGAAGTCACGGAACGTCGACAGCAGCCCGACCCCGACGTTGATCGTGCCGTCGCCGACCGGGAAGATCCACCCGTAGCCGGGCAGCGGGTTGCCGTTGCGGTCCTGGACGTCGAGGGCCGATTCGATCCACGGCTCGGCGTGGCGGGGTGACTCCCAATACGTGCGGATCGCCGTGCCGTAGGGCCACTGGCGGGTCCGGAACGTGCCCAGCGCACGGCCGAAGCGCGAGTTGGCGCCGTCGGCGACCACGACGTAACGGGCACGGATCTCGTCGGGTTGGTCCGCCCCCGCGGCCTGCACCAGCGCGCCGCGCACGAAGCCCCGTTCGATGATCGGGGCGACGGCCTCGTGGCCCTGCAGGAGCGTGGCCCCGGCCGACTCGGCGTTGCGGGCCACCATCCAGTCCAGGTCGCGTCGGCGCACGACGTACCCGTGCTGGGGGTAGATCGGGTGCGACGGCCATTCGAGCTCGAGCGCCCGGCCCATCCCGGTGGCCCGCAGCCCCGAGTACCGGTGGTACTTCGACAGCTCGTCGCTCAGACCCATCTCGTCGAGCTGGTGGACCGCCCGGGGGGTCAACCCGTCACCGCACGTCTTCTCGCGGGGGAACACCTTCTTCTCGACGACGACCACCTCGTGGCCGTGGCGGGCCAGCCAATAACCGGTGGCCGAGCCGGCCGGACCACCACCGATGACCAGGACCTCGACCTCATGTGCTGCCACGGTCCCAGTATGGCCGCTACGCCCCCCGACAGCTCCGTGGTCCGGTGACCCGGCTCCCAGGCGCGGGCGGACTCCTGTCACAGCTCGGCGCCCGGGAGGAGCCGGGTCGCGGTCCCGGCGGTCGGTAAGGTCGCGTCGGTGCCCACCGCGTTGCTCTCCGTGTTCGACAAGTCCGGCATCGTCGAGTTCGCCTCGGCGCTGAGCGCCCTGGGTTGGGACCTCGTCTCGAGCGGCGGTACGGCACGGGTGCTGGTCGGGGCCGGCCTCGAGGTCACCGACGTGGCCGAGCTCACCGGCTTTCCGGCGATCCTCGGTCATCGTGTCGTCACCCTGCACCCCGCCGTCCATGCCGCCCTGCTCGCCGATCTCGACCAGCCCGATCATGTGCGCGAGCTCGCCGCGCTGGGCTACCGACCGATCTCGCTCGTCGTCGTCAACCTCTACCCGTTCTCGTCCGACCCCGGCATCGACCTGATCGACGTCGGCGGGCCGACGATGGTGCGGGCGGCCGCCAAGAACCACGCCCATGTCGGCGTGGTCGTCGATCCGGACGACTACGCGCCGGTGATCGACGAGTTGCGCGCCTCGGGATCGCTCGGCGCGGCGACCCGTCGATCGCTGGCCCGCACGGCCTTCGCCCACACCGCGGCCTACGACGCGGCCATCGTCCAGTGGTTCGACGAGGACCCGGGGAAGGGCGCGGCGCTGCCGGAGTCGTTGCACCTGGCCGCGCAGCTCGCCCAGCCGCTCCGGTACGGCGAGAACCCCCACCAGGTCGGCGCCCGCTACCGCACGATCGGGGCGCAGAGCTGGTGGGACGTGGCCGTCCAGCACGGTGGCAAGGAGATGTCGTACCTCAACGTCTACGACACCGATGCCGCCTGGACCCTCGTCAACCGGCTCGACGGTGCGGCCTGCGTGATCGTCAAGCATGCCAACCCGTGCGGGGTGGCGGTGGCCGACGACATCGCCCAGGCCTACGTGCGGGCCAATGCCTGCGATCCGGTCAGCGCCTTCGGCGGGATCGTCGCCTGCAACCGACCACTCGACGCGGCGACGGCCGAGGCGCTCGCACCGGTGTTCACCGAGGTCGTGGTCGCCCCGTCGTACACCGACGAGGCGTTGGCCATCCTCGCCCGCAAGGCCAACATGCGGGTGCTCAGCGGTCCTGTTCCGTTCGGCTCGCCGCTCGACATCCGCAGCGTCGACGGGGGGCTGCTCGTCCAGAGCGCCGATCGGGTGGCCACCGACCGCGCCGGCTGGCGCGTGGTCACCGATGCGGTGCCCGACGACGGCACGTGGGCCGATCTGGCCTTCGCCTGGCAGGTGTGCGCGGCGGTGTCGTCGAACGCCATCGTCTACGCCCGGGACGGTCAGGCGTTCGGGATCGGAGCCGGTCAGCAGAACCGCCTCGACTCGGCCCGGCTGGCGGCGGAGCGGGCGCAGGGCCGGGCCGCCGGCGGAGTGTGCGCCAGCGATGCATTCTTCCCGTTCCGCGACGGTCTCGACGCGGCCGCCGCCGCGGGGATCGCCGCCGTGATCCAACCGGGTGGGAGCGTGCGTGATGCCGAGGTGATCGCCGCGGCCAACGAGCACGGGATGTCGATGGTGTTCACCGGCGAACGGCACTTCCGCCACTGATGGTCCCACCGGCGGCGTCGTCCCCGGCGGCGGCCGGGTCGCCGCCGGACGCCTCTGCCCGGCGGCTCCCCGCCGAGGCGGTCGTCGTCGTCTCGATCGTGGCCCAGCAGCTCGGTTCGGCGATCGCCGTCACCCTTCGACGAGATCCGGTTTCGACGAGATCCGGCCCCAGAGCGTCGCCTGGCTGCGGGTCGGATTCGCGGCGACCACGCTGCTCGTGCTGGTCTCGATGGCGATGAACACCACGTTCTACCTGGCCGTCGATCGGCTGCCCCTCGGCAAGGGACTGGCGATCGAGTTCATCGGCCCGATCACCGTCGCCGCCGTGCGCACCCGCAACCGGCGTAACGCCGCCGCCCTCGGCCTCGCCGTGGTCGGCGTCGGGGTGCTCTCGGGCGTCGAGATCGGCGTCGAACCGGTGGGAGTCGCCCTGATCCTCGTCGCCTCGGTCGGCTGGGCCACCCACATCGTGCTCGGCGCCCGCGTCGCCGCGCTCCACCGGGGGGTCAATGCCCTCGCCCTCGGGATGGCGATTGGTGCGGTAGCCGTCTCGCCGATCAGCGCCCTCGGCACCGGGCACGTGTGGAGCTCCCCGCGGCTGTTGGCGATGTGCGCCCTGGTGGGCCTGCTGACCAACGTCGTCGGCTACAGCCTCGACCAGCACGTGCTGCGCCGGATGTCGGTGCGCCGCTACGTCGTGATGCTCTCGCTGATCCCCGTCGCCGCCGTGGCGCTGGGATTCGTCGTCCTCGATCAGCGCCCGTCGGTCGTCGACCTGATCGGGGTGGGCCTCGTGATGGCCGCCGTCGGGACGCAGGACCGGAGCTGAGCCCGATCGCCGTCGGGCCCGGCGCCGGTCAGAGCAGGCGTCGTTCGGCCGCCCACGCGGTCAGCTCGTGGCGGCTCGAGAGCTGCAGCTTGCGGAGCACGGCCGAGACATGGGTCTCGATCGTCTTCACCGACAGGTGCAGGCGTCCGGCCGTCTCCCTGTAGGTGTAGCCGCGGGCGATGAGGCGGAGCACCTCCTGCTCGCGGTTGGTGAGCAGGTCCAGCTCGGGGTTCGGGGGAGGCGCGTCGAGACCGGGATGCCCGGCGAAGGCGTCGAGCACGAATCCGGCGAGTCGCGGCGAGAACACGGCATCGCCGGCCCGCACCCGTTCGATGGCCGAGATCAGCTCCTCGCGGGTGACCGTCTTGGTGACGTATCCCCTGGCCCCGGCCCTGATCACCCCGATCACGTCCTCCGCGGCGTCGGACACCGACAGGGCGAGGAACCTGACCTGCGGCTCCGCCTCGCGCAGCGCGTCGATGATCGCCCGCCCGCCCCCACCGGGCAGGTGGACGTCGAGCAGGACGACCTCGGGACGAGCGCCCGGGATGCCGGCGATCGCCTCCTCGACCGTGCCGGCGTCGCCGACGAGCACGACCGCGTCGCCCAGTTCGGCGCGGACGCCGGCGCGGAACAGTGCATGGTCGTCGACCACGAACACCCGCGCCGGCGGCGCCGCAGTGGGGTCGTCCGGGGTGGGCGGCGCCGTGGTGGGATCGGCCGGGGTCATCCGGTCCTCCGGGGCAGGCGCAGCTCCCACTCGGTCCCCTCACCCGGGACGCTCTCGAGACGGGCGGTGCCCCCGCAGCGGGTCAGGCGGGCCCGGATCGAGTCGCTGATCCCCCGGTGCTCGTCGCCGACGGCGCCAGGATCGAACCCGCAGCCGGTGTCGCGCACGAAGGCGACGACCGCCTCGGCGGTCACCTCGACGTAGACGGCCACCGCATCGACCTTGGCGTGCCGGGCGGCGTTGACCGCCGCCTCGCGGGCGGCGCCGAGCACGGCCTCGGCCCCCTCGTCCATCGGGGCGTCCCCGACGACGACGAGCTCGACGGCGATCTCGTGGTCCAGCTCGACCTGGGCCGCCATGGCGGCGAACGCTCCGCCGATCGTCGCATGCCCCGACGACACCTGCTGGTCGTACAACCACGAGCGGAGCTCGCGTTCCTGGCGGCGGGCGAGCATCACCATCCGGCGCGGATCACCCGTCGCACGCTGCATCAGGGCCAGCGTCTGGAGCACGGAGTCGTGCAGGTGTGCGGCCATCTCGGAGCGCTCCTCGGAGCGGATACGACTGCGCTGCTCCTCGCGCAGCCGCTCGAACAGCTGCCACAGAACGGGCCCGCCGACGATCGCCAGGCCGATCACGCTCAGCCCGATCGCCGCCGCCGCCCGGGGGACGGCGCGGACCCCGCCGTCCGACGAGAGCACGGCGACGCCCCCGAGGGCGAGGAGCACGCCGACCACGACCCGTGCCGGTGAGATCCGCCCGCTCGCCAACCGCTCGAGCGGATCGCCGGCGCGCGAGGCGGTCGGGCCCCCGTACCACAGGGCGGCCCCGGCGATCCCGAGCCCGACGGCCGGCACCATCACCGCGTCGCCCGGCCAGACCCCGATCCGCCGGGCCGTCAGCAGCAACGCCGCGGCGCCCAGGCCGAGGGCCAGCGAGCGTTGGGCGACCAGGGCCGGCGCGGTCGTCGGGTTGCCGTGCTGCCCCGTCGGTTCGCAGGAGACCGCCCAGGCCGCCAGGTAGAGGGCGATCCCCAGCCCGCCGGCGAACGACAGCACGATGAGGGCGAGCCGGACGATCGTCGAGTCGAAACCCCAGCGGGCGGCCAGACCGCCGGCCACGCCGCCGACGACGCGGTCGGTGGGACTGCGTTCGAAGCGCAGCCCGACCAGGGCGCGGCGCGCGGGGCTGGTCGGGGTCACCCCGTGATCGTGGCACGGTCGGCGTCGCCCCGCCATCGGGGATGTCCCTGAGCGGACCCTGACCCGCCGTTCCCGGGGTCGGTTCAGGGTCGAACCAGGGGTTTGCCCGATGGTGTGATCGTCCGTGGGTCCGTACGTTGCGTTGCATGATGAGTGATGTGACCGACCACGGAGCCGAATCCCCCGAATCGGAGACCGACGAAACCCGAGCCGCCGGGCCCGAATCCGTGCGACCCGGATCCACCGATGGCACGCACGTCGTCGCACCGCCGCCAGAGGGCGCCCGTCGCTGGTACCGCAGTGAGGAGCGGGTGATCGCCGGGGTGGCCGGCGGGCTGGCCGAGTCGCTGGCCCTCGACCCGCTGCTCGTCCGGCTCGGATTCGTCGGCCTGACCCTCCTCGACGGCTTCGGCATCGCCGCCTACGTCGCCGGCTGGTTGGTGATGGCCCCCCGACGCGGTGCCCCGTTCCGTCGCGGTCTGCCGCGTTTCGCCGGGATCGCCGTGCTGGCCATCGCCCTCATCTCGATCGCCGCCCAACTGTGGGGCGGTGAACCCGGATGGGGCACGTTCGTCCTGCTGCTGGTCGGTGGTGCGGTGGCGCTGTGGCATCCCCGGCGCACCGGTCAGGCCGCCCCCGACCCGGGCGTCCCCCCGGCGCCGGCGACCTGGGCGCCCCCGGGGCAGACCCGGCCACCGGTCCGGCCGATCGTCGTGGTGCCCGAACGCGCCCCCGTCAGCGCCGTGCGCCCAACCCCCTGGGGCGGATCACGCTGGCGGCCGCCGTCGGCGCCGTGGCCGTCGGCGCGGCGATCGGCGGCGGTGATCCCGGCTCGATGGCGGTGGCATTCACCGTGGCGGCGGCGATCTGCGCCGTGGGACTCGTGGTCGGTGTCTTCATCAGGCGGGCGCACTGGCTGATCGTCCCGGGCCTACTGGCCACGGGCGGCGCGGTGGTGGCCCATGCCGTCGACGGTCTCGGCGTCCACCTCGGCGTGCCGTTCGACAGCGGACGGAGCTTCGAGGTGATCAGGGATGGCTCCGAGATCCACGATCTCGACATCGGAGCGGGGGAGCGGACCTTCCAGATCGAGACGCTGACGGGCGACGCCGACCTCGACGCCAGGGTCGGCGTCGGCGTGCTCAACGTCGGGGTGCCACGGACCGCCCGGGTCAGCGTCACCAGCCGCGTCGGCATCGGCGAGATCGACACGCCGGGGACGAACGTCGACGGCTACCGGCGCGTGGCGACCAGCACGTTCGGGCCCGAGGGTGGCGAGCGGCTCGACCTCGATCTCCGGGTCGGCCTGGGGAGGATCCACGTCTACGTGGTCGAGTCGGTCGTGACGATCGACGAGATCCCGCCGATCACCGCACCGGCGGTCGGCGAAGGCTTCGGCGATTCCTTGGCGACGATTCCACGCCTCCCACCGGGGGCGAGCTACGGCGACGCCGACGGGACGGCCGCACCCGAGCCGTCGGGCACGACGACGATCGTGCCGTGACGATCACCCCCGATCGCCGCCCGGTCACATCGTCGGAGGAGACGACCGCCACGAACGTTGAGCGGTGATACTTGGGGGGTGGTGACCACCGAGCGCTCGCGGACCCTGCACGGGCGACCGATCAGCGCCGTTCCCTACCTGCCCGGACTCGACGGGGTCCGGGCACTGGCCGTGATGGCGGTGATCATGTACCACGCTGGGGTGTCGTGGATGCCCGGTGGGTTCCTCGGCGTCGAGGTGTTCTTCGTCATCTCGGGGTATCTGATCACGCTGCTGCTGCTCGCCGAACACGAGCGGACGGGCCGGATCAGCATCGCCGGTTTCTACGGCCGCCGGGCCCGCCGGCTGCTCCCGGCGATCATGGTGCTGTTCGCCGTCGTGGCCACGTTGCACGCCGTGCTGCCATACCTGCGCGAGTCGCTGGCCCGGCTGCGCGCCCCGCTGTTCTGGGGGATCTTCTACGGGTCGAACTGGTACCAGATCCACACCGGCGAGTCGTACTTCGACGCCACGGCACGTCCCCCGCTGCTCCGCCACCTGTGGTCGCTGGGAGTGGAGGAGCAGTTCTACATCGTCTGGCCGCTGTTGATGGTGGTCGTGATGGGTGTCTTCCGCCGCCGCCTCCCGCAGATCGGCATGGCCTTCCTGGTGCTCGCCCTCGGCTCGTCGCTGCTGATGGCCTTGATGTACGACTCGTCGAACCCCAACCGGGTCTATCTCGGCACCGACACCCGAGCCTCGGGGCTGCTGCTCGGGGCGGCGATGGCGATGATCTGGCGGCCCTACGCGCTGGCCCGCGGGCCGCTGCGCAACCGGGGGAGGATCGTCGGCATCGCCGGGGTGGTCGGCTCGCTCGCCCTGCTCTACGCCGTCACCCACTTCCACGACGTGGTGTACACCGACGCCCAGGTCAAGGGCTACGACGTGCTCTACCTCGGCGGTTTCCTGTTCGTCGGGCTGGCGACGATGCTGGTCATCGCCTCGGCCACCCACATGGGCTGCACCTACGGGCAGAAGGTCCTCGGGATGAGGCCGTTGGCCTGGCTGGGCACCCGCTCGTACGGGCTGTACCTGTGGCACTGGCCGGTGTTCCAGCTGATGCGCCCCGGCGCCGTCGAGGACGGCGGAGACGTCGACTGGCCGTGGTGGGTGCTGATGATCGTGCGCCTGGCGATCACCTTCGCCCTGACGGAGCTGTCGTTCCGGCTGATCGAGACCCCGATCCGCCAACGCCGGGTCAGGCGCTGGCTGCGCACGTTCTTCAGCGATCCCGCCCCCCGGACCGTCTACCGCCGCCGGCGGTGGGCTGTCGGGCTGGCCGTCGCCTCGGTGTTCTCGATGTTCGTCGGGTTGAGCGTGGCGACCGCCAAGGACCGGCCGACCGACATCGAAGCGAGCCTGGCCGAAGGGGCCAGGGCGGTGCAGGGGCTCGACGCGCTGCTCGCCGCGACCACGGTGGCGATGCCGGCGACCACGCCCAGGCTCCCCGACACGACGCCGGGCGAGACCGTCCCCGAGACCCTCCCGACCCCGGTCGAGCCCGCCCCCGACGATGCCGAGGTTCCCGATCCTCGCCATCGGCGACTCGGTGATGCTCGGCGCAGCTCCGGCGTTGAACGAGTACGGCGTCTGGGTGGACGCCGTGGTCGGGCGGCAACTGATCACCGGCATCGAGGTGATGCGCCAGTACGCCGCCGTGGCATCGATCGGCGACGTCGTCGTCGTGCACCTCGGCAACAACGGCCCGACCTCGGCAGAGCGCTTCGACGAGCTGATGGGGGTCCTGGCCGACGTCCCGCTGGTCATCCTCCTGACCGTCAAGGTGCCCAAGCCGTGGGAGGCGGACAACAACACCTTCATCTTCAACCTTGCGGGCACGTACCCCAACGTCCGGTTGATCGACTGGCACGGGCTCAGCCAGACCTACGAGGGCATCTTCTACTCCGACGGCATCCACCTGCGACCCGAGGGCCAGCGGATCTACGCCCAGCTGGTGATGGAGACGATCGAGGCGAACCGCTGACATTCGGCGCGGCCGGGGACTCCCACATACGCTGGACCGATGAGCAATGTTCCACCCGTTCGGGTCGCAGTGACCGGCGCCGCCGGCCAGATCGGCTACAGCCTGTTGTTCCGCATCGCCTCCGGGGCGATGCTCGGGCCCGACACCCCCGTCATCCTGCAGCTCCTCGAGATCACCCCGGCGCTCGGCGCCCTCAACGGGGTGAAGATGGAGCTCGACGACTGCGCCTTCCCGCTGCTCGCCGGCGTGGTGTGCACCGACGACGCCGAGGTCGCCTTCGGCGATGCCGATGTCGCCATGCTGGTCGGGGCGATGCCCCGCAAGGCCGGGATGGAACGCAGCGACCTGCTCTCGGCCAACGGCGGGATCTTCAAGCCGCAGGGCAGGGCCCTGTCGGCCAGCGCCGCCAAGGACGTCAAGATCCTCGTCGTCGGCAACCCGGCGAACACCAACGCGCTGATCGCCATGTCGAACGCCCCCGATCTCGACCCGGGCCGGTTCACGGCGATGACCCGCCTCGACCACAACCGGGCCGTCAGCCAGATCGCCCAGAAGCTCGACGCGACCGTCTCGGACGTGCGCCGGATGACGATCTGGGGCAACCACTCCACGACCCAGTACCCGGACCTGTTCCACTGCGAGGTCGGTGGCAGGAATGCCTACCAGGCGGTCGACGACCATGCCTGGGTCGACGGCACCTTCATCCCGACCGTCGCCAAGCGTGGCGCGGCGATCATCGAGGCGCGTGGGGCGTCGTCGGCCGCCTCGGCGGCCAATGCCGCGGTCGATCACATCCGCAGCTGGTCGCTCGGCACGGCCGAGGGTGACTGGGTGTCGATGGCCATCGCCTCGGACGGCTCGTACGGCGTGCCCGAGGGGATCATCTCGTCGTTCCCGTGCACCTGCGCCGACGGCACGTACTCGATCGTCCAGGGCCTCGAGATCGACGACTACTCGCGGGGCAGGATCGACGCCTCGACCGCCGAACTCGTCGACGAGCGCGACGCTGTGCGGGAGCTCGGTCTGGTCTGAGGCGCGTTCACGGCCGCGCCGCGTCGCTCACCACTGCACGACGGTGTCGGCGAGGGCGCGCACGTCCTCGGCGTCGTGGGTGACGAGCACGGCGATCAGACCGGTCTCGTCGACCACCGACCGGACCAGCCGGCGCAGTGAGTCTCGGGCGGCGACGTCGACGGCGCTGAACGGCTCGTCGAGGAGCAACAGGCGCGGCCGACCGGCCAGTGCCCGGGCCAGGGCGACCCGCTGACGCTCCCCGCCCGACAGGGTGTTCGGCGAGGCCTCTGCCCGATGGGCGATGCCCGTGCGCTCGAGCCAGCGTTCGGCAACCGGTCGGCGCTGCGCCCGCTGGCGGACCCCCAGTTCGACGTTGGCGCGTGCGTTGCGCTGGGGGAGCAGCAGGCCGTCCTGGAAGACCATCCCGACGCCGCGTTGCTGGCTGGGCACGTGCCGGCCGAGCGACGGATCGGCCCAGGTCAGGTGCCCGAACCGGATCGTTCCGCGGGCGGGGCGCACGATGCCGGCGATGGCCGCCAGGGTGAGCGACTTCCCGATGCCCGACGGCCCGGTGAGCGCCGTGATGCCCGGCGCGGCGACGAAACGGGCGGTGATCCGCGTGTCGCCGGCCTCGATGTCGGCGTCGACCTCGAGAACGGCGTTCACGGGCGGGGGCTGCCCAACCGGTTGACGATGAGGAGCAGGGCGATCGCCAACCCGCCGAGCACGATCGACAGGGTCCGCGCCTGGCCCGTGTCGCCGGCCTGCACGGCGTCGTAGACGGCGATCGGCATCGTCTGGGTGCGTCCGGGGATGTTGCCGGCGAGCATCACGGTGGCGCCGAAGTCACCGAGCGCCCGGGCGAACCCCAGCGCGCAGCCGGCGGCGACCGACCGCCGGGCGAGGGGGAGGGTGACGTGCCAGGCGACTCGGGTCTCGCTCAGCCCCATCGTGCGCGAGGCGGCCTCGAGCCGTGGATCGACGCCCTCGATCGCCGCCCGCGACGCGCGCACGACGTAGGGCAGCGCCGAGATCGAGGCGGCGACCACCGCCCCGGTGATCGTGAAGGCGATCGGCGAGCCGGTGAGCTGTTCCCACCACCGCCCGATCGTGCTCCGCCGGCCCAGGACCACGAGCAGGTAGTAGCCGAGCACGGTCGGGGGGAGCACGATCGGCAGGCTGAGCACCGCCTCGGCCAGCCGGCGCCCGGGCAAGCGGGTCTTGGCCAGCGCGTAGCCGGCCAGGATGCCGGCGACCGTGGCCAGCGACCCGGCGATCAACGTCACCCGGATGGTGACCCACAGCGGCGACCACATCGGCAGGCGTCAGCCCGGGAGGCCGAAGCCGGCGTCGGCGAGCGCCCGCCGACCCTCGTCGCCGGTGAACCGGGCAAGGAGGTCGCCCGCCCACGCCGCCCGGGTGGGGTCGGACGTGGTCACGACGGCGGTCTGCTCGAGCGGGGTGAACAGGCCGGTCGGCACCTCGCTCGACGATCCTCCCGCCTGCTTGGCCAGCGAGAGGGCGACGATCGCCGCGTCGGCGTTGCCCGACGTGGCCAGCCTCAGGGCGTCGGCGACGTTCTCACCCAGCACCAGCCGCGACTCGACGGCGTCGAACACGGCCGCCGACCGCAGCGCCTCCTCGGCCGCCTTGCCGTAGGGGGCGTGCTCGGGGTTGGCGATGGCGATGTGGACGTAGCGCCCATCGGCCAGTCCCGCCACTCCCGGCGCCTGCGCTCCGGCGACCCAGACGGCCAGCCGGGCGAGGGCGTAGACGGTCGGCGCGTCGGCGTCGGTCCCGGCCGCCTCGGCCGCGGCCTCGGCCCGGGCGCGGTCGGCGGAGAAGAACAGATCGACGGGTGAGCCCTCGGCGATCTGCGTGGCCAACTGCCCCGACGATCCGTAGACGACGGTGACCGTCACGCCGGTGTCGCGCCGGTACTGCTCGGCGATCGGGTCGAGCACCGGCCGCAGATCGGAGGCCGCCGCAACCGTCAAGGACCCGGCGGAGGCGTCGTCGCTGCACGACGACAGGCCGGCGATCGCCGCGACTGCAAGGAACAGACGGAAAAAATCTCGCACAGGCGAAGATTATCCTGTCGGAACCTTCAACTGCCCCCTGGGACCTCGATCACGACGCTCGTCGATTTGACGCTGGCGACGGCGAGCATGCCGGGGCGCAGGCCAAGTTCGTCGACGGCCTCGCGGGTCATCAGCGACACGATGCGGTGCGGTCCGGCCTGGATCTCGACCTGGGCGGCGACCGTGTCGGTGATCACCCTGGTGACGATCCCGGCGAAGCGGTTGCGTGCCGAGCGACCGACGATCGTCTCGGGCTCGGGCGGTGACTCGGCGATCTCGCGGGCCAGACGGGCGAGATCCTCGCCGTCGACCATCCGCTGGCCGCCCCCGGTGCGCACGGTGCCCAGCCTGCCCTCGTCGGACCAGCGCCTGACGGTGTCGACACTGACGCCGAGCAGTTCGGCGGCCTGCCCGACCCGGTACAGCATCGGCGGGGCGTTCGCTTCGGTCATGGTCCGTTTCTAGCCTGCGATCCGGTTCGGCGCCTCGGTCGCCGGGTGGCCTTTCGGGTGACGGGGGCGACTCGATGGGTAGTGTCGCCACCCATGCGTGGCGAATCCGAGCCGACGGCGTCCGCCCCGCCGGCGAACCTGCACGGCATCGACCCGGTCGCCTATGAACGGCGCTGGTGGACCCTCGGCCTGATGTGCGTGTGCCTCGTGCTCGTCGTGGCCACGGTGAGCTCGCTGAACACGGCGATCCCCACCCTGGCCCGCGAACTGCGACCGACCGACACCGAGATCCTGTGGATCGTCGACGCCTACGCGGTGGTGTTCGCCGGGATGCTGCTGTTCGCCGGCGCCCTCGGCGACCGCTTCGGGCGCAAGGGAGCCCTGCTGGTCGGCCTGGTGATCTTCGCCACCGCCTCGGTGGCCTGCTCCCGGTCGAGCGATCCGAGCGTGCTGATCACCTGCCGGGCGGTGATGGGCGTCGGCGCGGCGCTGATCATGCCGGCCACGCTCTCGCTGCTCACCTCGGTCTTCCCGCCGGCCGAACGCCCGAAGGCGATCGCCGTGTGGGCCGGGTTCGCCGGCGCGGGAGGGGCGATCGGGCCGATCCTCAGCGGCCTGCTGCTCGCCCACTTCTGGTACGGCTCGGTGTTCTTCGCCACCGTCCCGATCGCCGCCATCGCCTTCGTGCTGATCCTCGCCCTCGCCCCCAGCTCGAGCGAGGGCGCCTCGACCAGGCTCGACCCGGTCGGGGCGCTGCTCTCGATGGCCGGTCTCGGATCGCTGCTCTTCGCCATCATCGAGGGCCCCGAGCAGGGGTGGGCCTCGGGCACGGTGCTCGGCGGCTTCGCCGTCGCCGTGCTCGGCACCACCGGCTTCATCCTGTGGGAACGGCGGCGGACCAGACCGATGCTCGACCTGTCGCTGTTCGCAGACCGGCGGTTCTCGGTCAGCGCCGCGGGGATCACGTTCACGTTCATGGCGATGTTCTCGATGTTCTTCGTGCTCACCCAGTACCTGCAGTACGTCCGTGACTACAGCGCGCTGCGGGCGGGTGTCGCCGGCCTGCCATTCGCCTTCACGATGATCGCCGTCTCGCCCCGGGCCGCGACGCTCGGGCAGCGCTTCGGCGTCCACCGGGTCGTGGTCGTCGCCCTCGGGTCGGTCTGTCTCGGGCTAGCGCTGTTCTCCTTCGCCGACGAGTCCACCCCCTACCTCTACGTCGCCGCCTGCCTCGTCGTGATGGCCGCCGGCATGGCCAATGCCATGCCATCGCTGACCGCCGGCATCATGAGCGCCGTGCCGCGCCACATGGCCGGCGTGGGTTCGGCGGTCAACGACACCACCCGTGAGCTCGGCGGCGCGATCGGGATCGCCGTCGTGGGCAGCATCGTCTCGTCGATCTACCGCCGCGACGTCCGGCCGTCGTTGTCGGCGCTCCCCCCCGATGCGGCCGAGCAGGTGCTCAAGAACGTCGGGCGGGCCAGCAGCGTGGCCAAGGAGCTCGGCACCACGGCCGGAGCGCAGGCCGCCGACGGCCTGACCGAGGCGGTGCGCACGGCGTTCGTCAACGGCGCCCACGCCGGGCTGCGGGTCGTGGCCGTGATCGTCGCCCTCACCGCCGTGATGGTGGCCTGGCGGCACCCCGTCGAGGACGCGTCCGCGGTGGCCGCCAGGCACTGAGCGGTGCTCCGGTCGCCAGGACCGGCGATCAGCGACCGGCATGTCGGGATCGTGCTCATGGGGGTTTGCTCGATCGGCCAGTAGCTTGGACCGATGGAGATCCGCCAGGTCGTCACCGGCCACGATGCCGGGGGCCGTTCGGTGTTCGTCGCCGACACGGTGGTCCACGGCGTGCGCCCCGCGCTCATCCCCGGTTCCGAGTTCCACGTGATGTGGGGTGCCGATGCTGCAGCCACCTACCCCGGCGACGGTACGCGGCCGGCCACCACCGCCTACTTCCCGGGCCCGGGCGGCTACCGGTTCGGTTTCGTCACGCTGCCCCCCGACGGTGTGTCGATCCAGCCGCCGCTCGACATCGCCGAGGCGTTGGCCGAGTTCGAGGACGCCCTGCCCGGCCTGCTCGGCCACATGGAGCCCGACGACCCGGGCATGCACACCACCGACACGACCGATTTCGAGGTCGTCATCGTCGGCGAGGTGATCCTCGAGCTCGACGATGGCGCCGAGGTGCTGCTGCGCCCCGGCGACACCGTCGTGCAGAACGGCACCCGCCACCGCTGGCGCAACCCGGGCACCGTGCCGGCGACCTTCGCCGTGTTCACCGTCGGTGCCCATCGGGAATAGCCGCGCCGATGGCCGCCCCGGCACGGCGGCGCGGCCCGACCCGATGATGCCCGGCGAGGCGATGAGCGTGCTGCAGCTCGGGTGGACCGGTGCGGAGGTGGTCGCCTGGGCCTGGGACGGCCGCGCCCCGGGGCGCCAAGCGCCCGCCGCACCGCTGTACGGCCTGATCATCGACGAGTGGGGCTGGCTGCCCCCCGGTTCCTGGGGGGTGAGACTCGTCGCCGAGGCCCCGACGGGTCCGTTCGAGACGGCCGCGGTCGTCGTGCCCGCCCTCGCCGTGATCGAGTCGGCGGCCGCACGACGCCGATCCGGCCGGCTGACGCCGAGCTCGGTCTGGGTGCGCAACCTGATCGCCCTGGCCCGCCATGCCGTCGCCCGGGGACATGTTCTGCCCGAGGTGACCACCGATGCCAACGGCGTGCTCCACGCCCGCTGGGTGCCGGTATCGACCCCGGCGATCGACGAGGCGCTGGCCGAGCGGGCGGCGCTCCGGCCGCCGATCGTCGGCGCCGTGCGGCGCAGCGACCAGCTGACCCGGCTGACCCCGCCGCCCACCGATCCCCTCGAGTTCACCACCGCCTTCCACGCCTGGCTGGTCGACCTGATCGCTCGCCAGGCTCTGCGCCTGCAGCGCTGGAACCCCGATGTGAGCGGTCGGCGCTCGTCGGACGCCACGGCCGTTCGGGCGGTCGTCAAGGCGTTGGCGCAGTCGTCCGACGAGATCACCGTGCCCCGCACCGAGGCCGCCGCCGCCGGTCTGCGCCTCGTCGAGCGCGGTTTCGAACGGCTGCGGGCCGATGCCACCGGCGAACCGCTGGTCGAGGTCCGCCTCCGGCTCGCCCTGCCCGTCGATCGGGGGACCGGCGAACCGGGATCCGGTGACGCGCCGTCCGCCGTGCTGCGCGAGTCCGGCGCCACCGTCACCTGCGGCCCGGCGGCGGGCGAGGAGGTCTGGCCACTGTCGATCGAGCTGGCCGATCGGGATGACCCGAGCCGGTGGTGCAGCGCCCAGGACGTGTGGGACGAGACGCCGCTGGCCCTCGACCTGGCCGGTCGGCCGGCGTTCCTCGCCGTGCTCCGCCAGGCGACGCTCGGCGCCCGGGACAGGCTGCTGGCCATCGACGAGCTGGGCGACGCCGTCGCCGGATTCCGTTCGGCCCGACCGGCACGCATCGAGGTGGACACCGAGTCGGCGGCGTCGGTGCTCGATTCGGTGGACCGTCTGGACGAGGCCCAGATCCCGCTGCTCGCCCCCGGGCAGCTCGCCGCCGCCCGACCGTCGGTGCGCGGCTCGGCCACCCCGGTCGCCGAGGCCGACGGGCGACTCGGTCGCCAGGCGCTGGTCGACTGGGCCGTCGTCGTCGACGGGGCCGAGGTCGACGAGGCGGTGCTCGAACGGGCGGCGACGACCGGCGCCTCGCTGATCCAGGCCGACGGGCGCTGGGTCCGCGTCGATCGCGCCGCCGCTCGCCGGGCGCTGTCGTCGTTGCGCAACCACCGTGCCCACCACACCACGGTCGACCCAGCCGGCCTGCTGAAGCTGGCCGCCGAACTGTCCGATGCCGACGCGCTGAGCTCCGGCGACGGTGACGGCGACGGCGACGCCACCCGGTCCCGGCACGGCGACGGCTGGCTCGAAGCCCTGCTCACCGGGCTCCCCGACGACCACCTCGCCGAGGGCGAGGTGCCCGCCGCGTTCCATGGCGTGCTGCGCCACTACCAGCAGCGCGGTCTGGGCTGGTTGCAGTTCCTCGAACGTCTCGGCATGGGCGGCTGCCTCGCCGACGACATGGGCCTGGGCAAGACCCCGACCGCGCTCGCCCATCTCGCCGGCCGTCCGGGCCCGCACCTCGTGCTCTGCCCGCTCAGCGTCGTGCGCAACTGGCAGGCCGAGGCGGCCAGGTTCACCCCGCTCTCGCGGGTCGTCGTCCACCACGGTGCCGACCGCCTGCGTGGTGCCTCCCTGACGGCGCGGATCGCCGAGGCCGACATCGTGATCACCACCTACGGGCTTGCCGTGCGCGACCTCGCCGACCTGCTCGAGGTCACCTGGTCGACCGTCGTGCTCGACGAGGCCCAGGCGGTGAAGAACGCCCACACCCACGCCGCGCGGATGGTCCGCAAGCTGCGCGCCGGGCAGAAGGTCGCCCTCACCGGCACGCCGGTGGAGAACCGGTTGGGGGAGCTGTGGGCGATCCTCGACGTCGTCAATCCGGGTCTGCTCGGCAGCGAACGGGCGTTCCACGAGCGCTGGACCGTGCCGATCGAACGCCACAACGACGACGAGGTGGCCGGACGTCTCCGCCGGCTCACCAGCCCGTTCGTGCTCCGGCGCACCAAGGCGGACCGGTCCCTGGTGCCCGACCTGCCGGACAAGGTCGAACAGGTCGCCTGGGCGTCGTTGACCCGGGAGCAGGCCACGATGTACCAGGCCGTCGTCGACCGGTTGCTCGAGGACGCCGAGGCGGCCGCGGGGATGAAACGCCGCGGTCTCGTGCTCGCCGCCCTGACCCGGCTGAAGCAGATCTGCAACCATCCGGCCCAGGCCGCCGGCGACGGCTCCAGGCTGGTCGGGCGCTCGGGCAAGCTGGCCCGCTTCGACGAGCTGCTCGCCGACCTGCTCGACGCCGAGGAACGGGCGCTGGTCTTCACCCAGTACCGCGAGATGGGCGAGCTGCTCCAACGGCACATCGCCGATCGCTTCGAGCTCGCCGTGCCGTTCCTCCACGGTGGCGTCACCAAGGCCCGCCGCGACAGGATGGTCGACCACTTCCAGCAGGGGGTCGGCCCGCCCGTGCTGCTCGTCTCGCTGAAGGCCGGGGGCACCGGGCTCAACCTGACGAGCGCCAGCCGGGTGATCCACTACGACCGGTGGTGGAACCCGGCCGTGGAGGACCAGGCGACCGACCGGGCCTGGCGGATCGGGCAGCGGCGGTCGGTGTTCGTCCACAAGCTCGTCTGCCAAGGCACGATCGAGGAGCGGATCTCGGAGCTGATCGACGACAAGCGGCGGCTGGCCGGCATGGTCATCGGAGCGGGGGCCGGCGAGGGCTGGCTATCGGAGCTCTCCACGTCGGACCTGCGCGATCTGGTCGTGCTCGGCCGCGATGCGGTGGATCGATGACCGCCGGCCCGGGTGCTCTGCTCGGGGCGATGCTCTCGTCGGCGATGGCGGCACGCACCGATCCCGGCCGGTTCGGGCGGGGCAGGTCGTACGTGCGCGACGGCGCGGTCACCTCGCTGCGTGTCGGGACGGGGGTGCTGTCCGGCCAGGTCCTCGGTTCGCGGCGGCACCCCTACGACGTCGAGGTGCGCGTGCCGACGCTCGGGGCGCGGGCCTTCGAGATGCTCGACGAGGGCACCAAGGGGTTCAAGGACCTGGTGCCGGGGGCCCGCGAGATGCGCTGCTCGTGTTCGTGCCCCGACGGCATGGTCACCTGCAAGCACGCCGTCGCCGTGGTTCTCGCCTTCGCCGAACAGCTCAGCGTGCGGCCCGAACTGCTGGTCGACTGGCGGGGCGGCAACTCCGACGACCCGACCGGGCTCGCCCCGGCCGGCGCGGCGGGCGCGGCCGGCGCGGCCGGCGCGACCCCGGCAGGTGGCGCCTCGTCGCGGTTCGACCTGCCGACGCGAGCGGCCCGGCGGGTCGACTCGGCCGGGCGCCAGCGACGGGCGCCGCCACCCCCACCGCCACCCCTCGAACCGACCGTCGCCGCCTTCCTCGGCCTCGGTCCGGCGGGGCCGGAGCTCCCCGGTCCGCCCGATCTCGATCCCCTCCCGATCGTCGGGCTGCGCGTCGGCGACGTCGACCTCGGCGCGGTGCTCGCCGACGCCCTCGACACGTTGCGCTCGACCCTGCGCGGCTGCACGCGTCGGCCGTACGCTGGGCCGATGCCGCTCGACGTGCCCGTTCCCGCTCCTCTGCCGTTCCAGCCGTTCGACGCCGACAACCACTACTACGAGGCGACCGACGCGTTCACCCGCCACATCCCCCCGGCGATGGCCCGGCGCTGCATGCAGTGGGCCGAGTTGAACGGCAGGCAGCGCCTGATCGTCGGTGGCAAGGTGAACAGCTTCATCCCCAACCCGACGTTCGATCCGGTGTCGAAGCCCGGGGCACTCGACGCCTACTTCCGCGGCAAGGTGCCGGGCAACGACATCCGGGCGATGTTCGGCGAGCTCGATCCGATCTGGCCGGAGTACCGCGACCGTGACGCCCGGATCGCCCTGATGGATCGCCAGAACCTCGACGGGGCGTTCTTCTTCCCCACCCTCGGGGTCGGGATGGAGGAGTCGCTGCGCGGCGACATCCCTGCCGCGCTGGCCGCGTTCCGGGCCTTCAACCGCTGGATCGACGACGACTGGGGCTTCGCCTACCGGAACCGCATCTTCGCCGCTCCCTACATCACCCTGGCCGATCCGACGTGGGCGGTCGAGGAGTTGGAGTGGGCGCTGACCCGCGGTGTGCGGGTCGTGGTGATGCGCGCCGCGCCCGTGGCGATCGGCGGCGGCGCCACCCGCTCGCCCGGCGACCAGGTCAACGACCCGTTCTGGGCCCGCTGCGCCGAGGCCGGCGTCGTCGTCGCCTTCCACTCCGGTGATTCCGGTTACGGGCGCTACATCGACGACTGGGAGCCGCAGGGCGACATGAAGGCCTTCGCCTTCTCCACGTTGCGGGGGATGACCAGCGACCGGGCGCCGTTCGACCTCTTCGCCGTGCTCGCCTGCCACGGGGTGCTCGCCCGCCACCCGCGGCTGCGGCTCGCCTCGATCGAAGCGGGCGGTGACTGGGTTCCCGGGTTGTTCAAGAAGCTGAAGAAGGTCTACGCCCAGAACCCATCGGCCTTCGTGGGCGACCCGATCGAGCAGTTGCGGGCCGCCCTGTGGGTGGCGCCGTTCTACGAGGACGACATCGCCGCTCTTGCCGGGGCGATCGGCGTCGACCACGTGCTGTTCGGTTCCGACTTCCCCCATGCCGAGGGCCTCGCCGACCCGGCGAGCTTCATCCACGACCTGCACGGCTTCTCCGACACCGACGTACGCCGGGTGATGCGCGACAACGCCCGCGAGCTCATCGGCCTGTCGTGACGTCGTCGCGCCCGTCGATGCGCGGGGCTCAGTCGTACAACCGGGCCCGACCGAGGCGTTCGATGCACACCTCGGCGCTCCACGGCAGCATCGTCGAGCCGAGCCGGGCGTCACGGTACATCCGCTCCAGGGGCAGCGACTTGAGCATCGACTGCCCCCCGCAGACCCTGATCGCCATGCTGGCGACCTCGGCGGCGTGCTCCATCACGGTCGCCGCGGCGGCCCAGCCGGTGATCAACTGGTCCTCGCTCGGATCGAGGGTCGCCTCGTCCACGGCCCGGTAGAGCAGGGCCCTGGCCTGCTCGTAGCGGATCTGCATCTGGGCCCAGCCGGACTGCTTGACCGGGTGGTCGCGACGGGCCCCGGCGCCCTGGCCCGGGAGTTCGCCGCGCAGGTACGAAGCCGTGGTGTCGAGGATCCCGCCGGTCAGTCCGAGATACGTCGGGCAGAGGGAGAGGAACAGCCACGGGTAGCGCTGGGCCGCCTCGTCGTAGGCCCCCGGCGGCATCCACTCGTTGGCCTGGGGGACGAAGGCGCGATCCATCACCAGGGTGCGCGAGACCGTGCCGCGCATCCCGAGCGGGTCCCAGTCACCGGCGATCGAGACCCCCGACGCGTCGGCCGGTACCCCGAGCAGGCGGATCCGGTCCTCGCCCTCCACCCGGCAGGTCACGTTGTAGAAGTCGGCGGCTCCCGACAGCGAGGCGAAGATCTTGCGCCCCGAGACCAGCCATCCACCGTCGACGGGCACGGCGCGGGTGGCCACGCCCGACGTCGCCCCGGGCGAGAGGCCCTCGGAGAAGGGCTGGCTGTGGATGTGGCCGTCGGCGATCACCCCGCGGAACATCGCCGAGCGGATCTCGGCGTGGCGCTCCCGGTCGGCAGGTGACAGGTCGAGCAGGTCGGCGACCTGGCCGCACCACAGCATCGTGGCGTTGTGCATGTTGAACGTCAGACCGGTGGCTCCGCAGTGACGGCCGATCTCCTCGCTGACCCGCACGTAGTCGGCGAACGAGGCGCCCGCCCCGCCGTGCTCGGCGGGGACACAGGCGGCGAGCAGGCCGTTGGCCCGGAAATCGGCGAAGTTCTCGTGCGGGAAGCTGGCCTCGAGATCGCAGACCACCGCTCGCCGTTGCATGTCCGGCGCCATCTGGCGGACCAGCCCGACGAGCATCTCGCGGGGCGACTGCCCGGCCGCGGGTCGGGCTGTCGGGGACGTGGGTGGAGCGGCGGGCGTCACCGGATCGATGCTTCCAGATCGACCCGTGCCCGTCAGAGCCCGCCGCGGCCTGGGGTACCGTGCGTGCATGACGCCTGCGGTGAATCGGCGAGGTCGGCGGATCGCCTGGCGGGAGGCCGGCTCCGCCCCGCCGACGATCGTGATGCTCCACGGCCTCGGCGGGAGTCGCACGGCATGGGAGTCGCAGCTCGCCGATCTGGGCGAGGACCACCGGGTGGTGGCCTGGGACATGCCGGGCTATGGGGCGTCGTCGCCTGTGGACGGAGCGCTCACCTTCGACGCGTTGGCCGACGCCGTGGTCGAACTGGCCGACGAGCTCGACGCCGGGCGCTTCCACCTCGTCGGGCTGTCCCTCGGGGGGATGATCGCCCAGTACGCCGCGGCCGCCCACGGTGGGCGGATCGCCGGCATGATCCTGCTCTCGACGAGTCCGAGGTTCGGTCTCGACGGCACCCTCCCGCAGCGGTGGCGGGCGGAGCGCCTCGCCGCCCTCGATGCCGGCCGGGAGCCCGCCGACTTCGCCGACGTCGTGCTGCGGTCGATCGCCGGGCCGGGGATCGACGACGCCGCGTTCGCCGGGCAGCGCGATGCGATGTCGCGGGTCACCGGCCAGGCGATGCGCCGGGCGATCGACTGCGTCGTGACCCACGACAGCACCGGGCTGCTCGGCTCGATCACCACGCCGACGCTGGTCCTGGCGGGTGCGCTCGATCGCGAGACGCCACCGGCGTACGGCGCCGCCCTTGCCGAGCGCATCCCGGGAGCCCGGTTGGAGATCATCGACGGCGCCGGCCACCTGCTCGCCGCCGAGGCTCCGGCGGCGGTCAACCGCCTGATCCGCGAGCACGTGGCGGCCCACCCGTGACCACCGAATGGCGGTACGTCTCGGCGTTCGCCGAGCACTTCCGGAGATGCGGGCTGGCCGATGGCGAGGTGGTCGCCCTGCTCAGTGAATCGCAGAGCCGGCGCGTCCTCGTCGACACGGCGCGGTTCGCCGCCCAGTCGCTGGGGGCGCGGGTGTTCGATGTCGTCCTACCCACCCCGGCGAGCGCCCACCCCGTCCCGATCCGCTCCACCGGAGCATCGCAGGCCATCGCCGGCAACCCGGCCGTGGTCGCCGCCCTGGCCTCGTCGGGCCTGGTCGTCGACTGCACCGTCGAGGGGCTGCTGCACGCACCCGAGCTCGGCCGGATCCTCGGCGGTGGCGCGAGGGTGCTGATGGTCTCCAACGAGCATCCCGACGTGTTCGACCGGCTGGTCTGGGACCCCGATCTGGTCCGGCGGGTCGGTGTCGGCCACGCGATGCTCCGCGCCGCGTCGCGGATGAGGGTGACGAGCGCGGCGGGCACCGATCTGACGGTCGAGCTGGCCGGAGCCGTGACCGCCGGCTCGACCGGGTTGACCGCCGGGCCGGGGTCGATCGCCCACTGGCCCGGCGGCCTGGTCCTGGCCTTCCCCGCCGCCCACACGGTCAGCGGGAGCCTGGTGTTCGGCGTCGGAGACCTCAACCTCACCTTCAACCGCTACATGGAGTCGGATGTGGTGCTCACCATCGTCGACGACCACGTCGTCGACGTGGGCGGCGACGGGCTCGACGCCCAGCTGTTCGGCTCCTACCTGGCGGCCTTCGGTGACCGTGAGTGCTACGCCACCAGCCACGTCGGCTGGGGGATGAATCCGTCGGCGAGATGGGACGTGTTGGAGCTGTACGACAAGCGGGAGATCTGGGGCACCGAGGCGCGGGCGTCCGCCGGCAACTTCCTCTACTCGTGCGGCGCCAACGAGGTCGCCGGCAGGTTCACCGCCGGCCACTTCGACCTGCCGATGCGCCGCTGCACGGTCGACCTCGACGGACGGCCGGTGGTCGTCGACGGCCGGCTGATCGACGAGCTGGCCGAGCCGTCGGGCAACCCCCGGAATGCCGGTGGGGGTCGTCCGGTTGCATGATCCGGCGATCGAACCGAACCGGACGCCGTGAGGAGCACATCGCCATGAGCGCCACGACCGACCTGACGATCGACACGTTCGATACGACGATCGCCGACAACGGCATCGTGTTCGTCGACTTCTGGGCCAGCTGGTGCGGGCCGTGCCGCAGCTTCGCCCCGGTGTACGAGTCGGCCGCCGCGGAGCACTCCGATATCACCTTCGGCAAGGTGGACACCGAGGCACAGCAGGAGCTCGCCGGCCGCTTCCACGTCCGCTCGATCCCCACGCTGATGATCTTCCGTGACGAGGTCCTGCTGTTCTCCCAGCCCGGCGCCCTGCCCAAGGCGGCGCTCGACGACCTGATCGTCCAGGTCAAGGCCCTCGACATGGACAAGGTCCGCGCCGAGATCGCCGCAGAGGCCGCCGAGGCACCAGCGAAGTCGACGCGATCCCGCCAGCGGTTTCGCCGCGAAGCCAGGACGCCGGGGTGCGCCCCGCCGGCTTCCCTCCCCAGAATCGCAGGGAGCGGCAAGCGTGGGTGCCGAATCGGCCTGCCAGGCGATTCCGGGGAGGCTTCTCGGCTCGGTCGGGGACCTTCATCCCGGGCGTCGGGCCGACCCGGCGCTGCGCCGGTGATCGCCGGACGACTGCGGTCCGGGCGGACGCCAGGGGTACCCTCGGTCGGCGTGGCAGCGGCCGACCCCCATCCGCCGGCCCGGTGGATGACGTTGATCGTGCTGGCGATGTCGACCCTGGTCATCTCGGTCGACAACACCATCCTCAACGTCGCGCTGCCGACGATCACCAGCACCATCGGGGCCACGGCGAGCGAGATCCAGTGGATCGTCGACGCCTACACCCTGGTCTTCGCCTGTCTGCTGCTCGTCGCCGGCGCTCTCGGCGACCGCTTCGGCCGTCGTCGGACGCTGATCGTCGGTCTGATCTGGTTCGCGGCGATGGCGATCTACTCGGCGCTGGGTGACTCGCCGCTCGATCTGATCGTCGGACGCGCCCTGATGGGACTCGGCGCGGCGTTCATCTTTCCCTCGACGTTGTCGATCCTCACGGCCACCTTTCGCGATCCGGCCGAGCGGGGCAAGGCGATCGGCATCTGGGCCAGCGTCTCGAGCCTGTCGATGGTCGTCGGTCCCCTGTCGGGGGGCCTGCTGGTCGACCACTTCGGCTGGCACTCGGTCTTCCTGGTCAACGTTCCGTTCTGTCTGGTCGCGTTGTACGGCACGTGGCGCTGGGTGCCGGTGGGCGAACGCGACGAAGGCCGCCGGCTCGACCCGCTCGGCGCGCTGCTGTCGATCAGCGCCGTCGGCACGCTGCTCCTGGCGATCATCGAGGGCCCCGAGTGGGGGTGGGGGAGCACCGGGGTGATCGGCGCGGCGTGCGCCGCCGTCATGCTGATGAGCACGTTCCTGTGGTGGGAGCGGCGGGCGGTGTCGCCGATGCTCGACATCGGGATCTTCCGCAACCCGGTGTTCTCCTCGGCGTCGTTGGCCGTGATGCTGACGTTCTTCGCCTCCTTCGGCGCCTCGCTGCTGACCACCGTGTACTTCCAGTCGGTCCAGGGCTTCAGTGCGCTGCGTACGGGGATGATGATGCTCCCGGTCGCCGCGGCGATGCTCGGGATCGGCCCGCAGGTCGCCCGATTGGTCGACCGGTACGGCACCCGTGACGTGATGACCACCGGGCTGCTCCTGCTCACCGTGGGGGTGGGGCTGCACGCCTCGAACACGTTGATGGCGTCGGGGTGGCTGGGGACGGTCCCGCGGTTCCTGCTCGGCGCCGGGATGGGACTGACGATGCCGCCGGCGACGATGGCGATCATGAGCTCGATGCCACCGTCCCGGGCCGGCGTCGGCTCGGCGGTCAACGACACCACCCGCCAGACCGGCGGAGCGCTCGGGGTGGCCATCCTCGGATCGATCGTGTCGTCGATCTACCGCCGCTCGTTCCACGCTCCCGCCGGCCTGCCCGCCGAGGCCGCCCGGGCCGCCGGCGAGTCGGTCGGCCGGGCCAACGTCGAGGCCGCCCGCCTTCCGGCCGAGATGGCCGACCTGGCAGCCGCGCTCACCAGGAGCGCGCACGCCGCCTACATCCACGCCGTTCGGTTCGGCTACTGGACGTCGGCGGGCGTCCTCGCCGCCACGGCGCTGTTCGTCCGGCGCCACGTCCCCGCGACGGGTCTCACCGGTCACGGGCCGATCACCGGCCCGACCGGGACCGCAGCGTCCGCGGCCGACACCGAGGCCGAGGCCGAGGCCGAGACAGAATGGTGAAGGCGGCGATGACGAGCGCAGACGACCGGGTGTGTGGTGGGAGTCGTCGAACGCCCGATCGGCCAGGGCAGGCCGGCGGTCGAGCGGACCGTTGGGACTACACGGTCCGCCGGAGCATGGCCTCGAGGTGGTGGGTGAGCGGGACGCCGACGGCGGCCATCCGCAGCGTGTAGTGCAGCACGTCACCCTCGAGGGTGATCGTCCGCTCGACGGCTGTGACGGACTTGGCCGAAGCCGTGCAGCCGATGCTGGTGCTGCGGACGTCGATCCGGCCGGCCTCCATGGTGCCCTCGGCGACCTCGGCAATGCCCGTCGGATGGGCGATGACCAGCTCCACGCGGCCCGGTGACGGCATCCGCCAGTAGCCGGTCTCGGCGTGGAGCGGGAACCCGTCGGCCGCCCGGCTGGTGCGCTGGCGGTAGGCGAGGAACGGCTTGCCGATGTGGCCGAACTCGACGGTCTCCCGGTACTCGAACGACTCGATCGTCGGATACTCGCCGTGGCCCTCACCCGTCCAGGTGCCCAGCAGGACCCCGAACGGCGCCACGTCGGTGTGCAACGCAAGGGCGGTCATGCCCCGCACGATACGGCTTCGATCCCGTCCGAAGTCGGCCCGGCGCGGTGAGTCGCCAGCGCCCCCACCGTCGGGATGGCGTGGGGAAGATCGCCTGGACCTGTCGATCTCACCCGCTGTCGTTCGTCATCATCGTGGCACGGGTCACCGGGACTCGTGCGACAGTGAACAAGGAGAACGACGATGGGCAAGTTCGTGCTGGTCTACAAGGGTGGCTCGACGCCGGCGAGTGAGGCCGAGGGGGCCAAGGTGATGGAGGCGTGGATGAACTGGTTCGCCTCCCTGGGCTCATCGGTGGTCGATGGTGGCAACCCGTTCGGCGGTTCGACGGCGGTCTCGTCCGACGGCTCGACCACCGAGGCGACCTCGGGCGCGTCCGGCTATTCGATCGTGTCGGCCGACGGCCTGCCTGCCGCGGCGACGCTGGCCAAGGGATGCCCGATCCTGGCCGCCGGCGGCTCGGTGGAGGTCTACGAAGCCCTCGACATGTGAGCCCGTCGGGCGCCGCTGGGCAGTCGTGAGCCGAGCAGGACCGGTCGCCGCCGGCGCCGGCGACCGGTCCTCGACGGGTCGGGGGTACTGTTGGGCGATGAGCGACATGCCCGGCCCGATCCTCGTCAGCACCATGAACGACCTGCCGGGCTATGAGGTCGTGAGGGTCTTCGGCGAGGTCTTCGGGCTGGTCGTGCGTTCCCGCAACATGTTCTCCAACATCGGCGCCAGCTTCCGCACGATCTTCGGCGGCGAGGCGCGCGGGTACACCGACCTGCTGTCGACGACCCGGCGCGAGGCGGTCGACCGGCTGCGCGGCGAGGCCCAGGGCCTGGGGGCGAACGCCATCCTCGCCATGCGCTTCGATACCGGCGTGTTCGCCGGGGTGATGAACGAGGTCGCCGCCTACGGCACAGCGGTGCTCGTCCGCCCGATCCCGTAGCCCGGATCCCCTCAGCCGGTCAGCATGCTTGGATGCCCAACCAAGCGAGCGCACGAGCAGCGGCGTTGGCGCCGCACATGCCGTGCGCTCCGGCGCCGGGGGGCGTCGATGCCGAGCACAGATAGGTGCCAGGGATACCGGTGGAGTAGGGATCACGTGCTGCTCGCGGTCTGAACAGCAGCTGCTTCGGCGAGGAGGCTCCGCCGATGATGTCGCCACCGACGTGGTTGGGGTTGTGTGCCGACAGCTCGGTGGTCGAGCGCACCGCCATGCCGATCACCCGCTCCCGGAAGCCCGGGGCGAACCGTTCGATCTGAGCGATGATCGCCTCGGTCGCGTCACCGGTATAGCCATGGGGGACATGGGCGTAGGCCCACAGGGGATGGATGTTTCCGACGGACCGGCTCGAGTCGGCGAGGTACTGCTGGCCGACCAGCACGAACGGTCGCTCGGGCATCGAGCCCAGATGGACGGCCCGCTCGTTGGCGACGACCTCGGCGAGATCGCCGCCGAGGTGGACGGTACCGGCCTGACGCGCCGCCGGAGCCGTCCACGGCACGCCACCCTCGATGGCGAAGTCGACCTTGTAGGCGCCGGGGCCATGCCGGAACCGCCGATAGGAGCGAGCGATGCGCGTCGGTAGCCGGTCGCCGAGCAGGTCGGCGGCGGTCGACGGCGGGACATCGAGCATCAACACGTCGCTCGGTGCGAGATCGCCGAGCGACGTGACGCGCTGATTGGTCTCGATGACACCCCCGTGTTGCTCGACGATTGCCGCCAGCGCGGTGGTGATGGCCTGCGACCCACCTTCGGCGACCACCCATCCCTGCGCGTGTCCGGCGACGAGGAGCATCAGCCCGACCGCGCTCGTCATCGGACGGTCGAGGCGGTAGAAGGCGTGGGCGGCCACGCCGGCCCAGAGGGCCTTGGCCTCCTCGGTTCTCCACACCCGGGCGAGGGTGGTGGCGGGGAGCGCGGCGGCGGCACCGAAGCGCGCCATCAGCACCGGATGTCCGGGTACCCGAAGGATCGGTTGGGTGGCGTCACCGAGCAGGTCGTCGCAATGTGCGGTCAGCGATTCGAACATCCGGCGCCAGCGCCGGCCATCGGCGCCCAGCGCAACGGCCGTCCGATCGATCGATCGATACATCACGCCGGCCGACCCGCCGTCGAGCGGATGGACGCAGTCGATCGCCGGTTGCAGCCAGGTGAGCCCGTGCGCCGCCAGATCCAACGTGCCGAGAAACGGCGACCCGGCGGCGATCGGATGGAACGCCGAGCAGTGATCGTGCAGCAACCCGGGGACGATCATCGCGGAGCTGCGCGTCCCACCACCGATCGTGTCGCCGGCCTCGAGGACCGTCACCACGAGCCCGGCACGGGCGAGTCGAGCGGCAGCGGCGAGCCCGTTCGGCCCGCTGCCGACGACGATGGCAGAGGTCACGAACGCCGGCGGGTGCGCGCCGGAGGACTCACGTCCGCCCGCCGGTGCCCGGGTGGGGCACACCGGGTGCCACATACCCCGGCAAGGTCCACGTGACCGTGTGCGGGATCGGGCCATTGGGGAGCCACGGTTGCTCGTTGGCGGCGTCGTCGTTGTGGTACCAGCCCTTCTCGACGCAGCCGAGCGCAGCGTCGATGACGCGGTACTGCACCTTCTTGCTGAAGGCCGGCTGCGATTCGGTGAAGGCGATCACCACGTCGCCCGGCTCGTACTGGCACCGTTCCTGCATCCCGGCGATCAGCCGCTCGTCGAGGCAATGGCCGTCGCCGAAGTTCCAGCCGGTGAGCACGTTGCTGACGAACTCGCCTTCGCGCTGCACCCGGTCATCGAGGCTGTCGACGTGGCGCATCAGCGCCGAGATGTGCATCCGGCCCATCGGGTGCATCATCCGGAACGCCACGGCCTTCTGGATGAAGACCTCCGAGATCTCCTTGCCGAACAGCGGCTCGATCTGGTCGATCTGGTTGTCGGCGGACTTGACGATCCGCTCGTTGATCCGGTCCTCCATCGACTTGTCGCGGAACGAGAACGTGGCCGATGCCCAGTTGCCGGCGTACTGCTTCATGCCGACCAGGAACGAGACGTACTGGGGCTTGAGTGCACCGAGGATGATCGGCGCCAACGCCGCGCAGATGACCGTGACCAGCAGCACCGGCTCCATGTCGCCCACCCCGTACCCGTTCCCGGCCGGGAAGTTGGCGAACAGGAACCCGGCGCAGAACATGAAGAAGACGTTCCATTCCAGCGGCACCGCCAACGGGAACGTGGAGATGATGAAGGTGTGCAGCATCCAGATCGACACGATGGCGATCCAGGTCAGCCAGGGCCACGGGGAGAACAGCAGCACCAGCGGCATGACCATCTCGCAGGTGGTACCGCCGACGTGGGCCATCAGGTGGGTGAGCTTCGACGGCCGCAGGTCGTTGGGGTAGTCCCTGACCGTCGCCTTGCGGAACTTGTCCCACACCACCCACGGCGTGTTCTGGACCATGATCGCCACCGTGCACGAGAACCCGTGCTGCAGCTTCGAGAAGCCCGCCCCCATCCACACGATGACGATGAAGATCTTGGCGGCGACGATCATGTCGACGAAGTTGCTGAACAGGGCGAAGCACAACATCGTCGGCACGTACTGCTCGGCGCGCGAGGAGAGGAACACAACCTTGTCGCGCAAGCCCATCAGCAGGATGAGCCCGCAGTAGATCAGCAACGCCCACTGGGGATAGACGCCGGCGCTGCCCTCGGGCATGCCCTTGATCGGCTCGGGTGAGAGGAACAGCAGCAGCAGCAGGCTGGCCAGGATCAGCTTGTACAAGCCGGTGTCCCACGGGGTGCGCCTGGTGCCCTTGGTCAGCGGCACATGGTTCGGATACGGCGGGACGCGCAGGGTGTCCTGCTGCCACCAATAGAGGATCCCGCCGATCGGTGGATCGAAGTGGAAGGCCAGCGGACCACACGTCGCCGCCAGGCCCATGATCTCCAACAGGATCGTCCAGACCATCAGCTTCTGGTAGAGGATCGGTTCATCCCACCAGCCGGCGATGTTGTTGAACTCCAGCCCCTTGGTGAAGGCGCCGGCGACGATCAGGCCGAAGAGCGCGTAGTAGAAGATCTTCCAGGCGTAGAACGTTCCCGTCTGCTTGGGCGTGCCGAAGCCCTGCTCCACCCAGTGGAGCTGCAGCAGCTTCATCCGTTCGAAGAACGGGATCTTGGCGAACTCGTCGAGATCGACGGGTGGCAATTCCGCGGTGCGGTATCCCATCGTCAGTTACCCCTTCCTCTTCCGTGCTCGCATGCTCCGGTCACGCCGTTGGCGTTCGATCTCCAGGTAATACTCGTCATCTTCTGCCTTCCTGGTGGACACGATCTTTCCGGAGAGCCGCGCCAGTTCCCGTTCCCGGACGCGCAGCCGCCGCCACGCCTTGCGCTTGTTCTTCCGGCGCAGCCGTTCGATGTGGTCTTCCTCGTTCTCGGACGTGCCACTGAGATAGGCGTCCTCGATCTCGTCGAGCCGCTCGATCGCCTCCTTCGAAGGGAGTTCGAGCAGGACCTGACCGCGCGCCATCAGATACATGCGGTCGGAGTACTGCAGCGCCTTGCGGGCATGCTGCTCGACGATCAACGCCCCCATCCCATGCTCGTCGGCCGCGGCGCGGACGGCACCGAGCAGCCGGTCGACGATCATCGGCGCCAGGCCGAGCGACAGTTCGTCGGCGAGCAGCAGCGACGGCTTGCGGCTGAGCGCCCGGGCGAGGGCCAGCATCTGCTGCTCGCCGCCCGACAGCATCCCCCCGCGCACGGACAGCCGGGGTACGAGCTCGGGAAACAGCGCCAGTGCGTCGTCGACCGACCCGCCGCCGATGCGCAAGTTGTCGCGTGTCGACAGTTTGGTGAAGATCAGCCGATCCTCGGTGACGAGGCCGACGCCCGAGTCGCGTACCCGCTGGTACATCGGGGTGAAGGTCGGCACGTTGTTGAACATGACGATCCCGTCGACCGGCGTCAGTTCGCCGGCGATCGTCATCAGCGTGGTCGTTTTCCCGGCGCCGTTCGGGCCGAGCAGGCAGACCACCTCGCCACGTTGGACATTGAGGTTGACGGCTCGCACGACCTCCCGGTTCATGTAGCCGGCCTTGAGGCTGCGAGTCTCGAGCAGCAGTCTCATGCCCCGCCTCCGACGATCGTCGCAGCGGAAGGCTTCGCCGCCCGCGGCCCGGCCGGCGCCGAGCCCGACCCCTCGACCGCATCGACCGCATCGACCAGATCGGTCTCATCGACCTCGTCACCGAGATACGCGGCGATCACCGCCGGGTCGGACCTGACTGCTTGCGGGGAGCCCGAGGCGATCAACCGACCGAAGTCGAGGACGAGGACGTGATCACACACCCCCATCACGAAGTTCATGTCGTGCTCGACGACGAGTACCGCCATTCCCCACTCCTCGGCGAGTCGCCGGACCACCCGGGCCAGCTCGATGCTCTCGGCCGAGCTGAGCCCGGCCGCCGGTTCGTCGAGCAGCAGCACGCTTGGATGCATCGCCACCGCCCGGGCGATGGCGAGCAGCCGCCGCTTGCCGTAGGACAGGTCCTTGACGTCGCGGTGCAGGTCCTCGTCGAGCTGGAACTCGATGATCGCCCGCACCACCTCGGGTGGGAACCGCGGGTTGACGGGCCAGACGAGGTCGCGCAGGTACGAGCGGAAGTCCTGCGGATCGGCGGCGACGCTGAGGTTCTCGAACACCGTCGAGTCCTCGAACAGCTCGAGCGACTGGAACGAGCGGACCACCCCGGCCCTCGCCCGCTTGACCGCCGGTTGATCCGACAGCTCGAGATCGTCGAGCACCACTCGGCCCTCGGCGGTGGCGAAGCCGCTGATGGCGTCGATCAGCGATGTCTTGCCCGCGCCGTTGGGGCCGATCAGCCCGGTGACCGTGCCGGGTTCGAGCCGGCAGCTGACGTCGTTGACCGCCACGACGGCCCCGTAGCGCACGGTCAGCCCATCGAGGGTCAGCGTCCGCGCCGGTACTTTGGAGTTCTCTCCCGCCGCCGACATGTCGGCGACGTCGGCGAGTTCGATGATGTACGAGCGGCCCCACTTGCGGGCCTTCTTGAACAGGCGGAACATCTTCACCCATTCGGCGGCCACGCCGTCCTGGTAGCCGAGCACCGTGAGGAGGATGGCGATGCCGCTGATCAGTTGGATCCAGCGCCCGACACCATCCCACGTCGACTCCATGATCTCCTGGTTGAGCGCGGCGGTGGCCATCGTGCCGCCGACGAACGCGCCGAGCAGGTGGCCCACGCCGCCGACCAGGGTCAGGCCGACATAGGTGACCGAGGTGAAGTTGTCGAACGACTGGTAGCTGATCGAGCTGAGCCGGAACGCCAGCAAGATGCCACCGAGCGCTGCGATGGCGGCGGAAAAGGCGAAGGCGAAGAGCTTCGCCACCATCACGTCGATGCCGAGCGAAGCTGCCGCCCGCTCGTTGGTCCGCACGGCGATCAACCGGCGACCGCTGCGACCCCGTCGCACGTTGGAGACCACCAGCACGGCCAACAGCGCCATGACGACCACGAAGATCCCGTATCGGGCCGGATGCTTGATCGAGCTGATGTCGAAGCCGAAGATCTCGGGGTTGCCGACCTGAGTGCCCTTGACACCGCCGGTGTAGTTCCGGTTCCGGAACAGCATCAGCTCCATCGTCGTCCCCAGGCCGAGCGTGACGATGGCGAGGTTGATGCCGCGCGTTCGTACCGCGGGCAGGCCGAAGACGACCCCGAGCGGGACCGCCGCGGCGACGCCGATGACCAGGCCGAGCAGGAACGGGATGTCGAACACGGCGACCAGCCGCCCGGCGACGTAGGCACCGAACCCGGCGATGGCGTACTGGCCGAGTGAGAGTTGTCCTGCATAGCCCGTCAGGACGACGATCGAGAGCATGACGATCCCGACCCCCATCGTCACGGTGAGGGCGTCGACCCACTTCGCCTGCTTGGTCAGCATCAGGAACACGACGAAGCCGAACCCGAGCAGCATCCAGTCCCACGAGAGGCGCCCGTTGCCGAGCATCGGCATCTGCTTGAGGAAGTAGTCGCGCAACGGCAGCGATCGACCCTTGAACACCAGGAACACGATGATCACCAGGAACGGCAGCGACGGACCGAGGCCCTGCTGGTCGGCGTACCGCCCGACCAGCGTCTGACCGACGCCGAGCACCAGCCCCGCCGCCGTGGCCGCCGGGAAGGAGCGGAAGTCGGCGACCAGCGCGGCAGCCATCGCGGCGAGGATGAGCGACGTCATCGCCGTGACCTGCAACGTGATGATCGGAACGACCAGGATTCCGGCGACGGCGGCGATGGCCGATCCGAGCGCCCAGTTCAACACGGCGATCCGGTTGGGCGAGATACCGACCGCCGCCGCCGACCGCTCGCTCTCCGACACCGCCTCGGTGGCGAGCCCGAATTGGCTCGACCGGTAGAGCAGCCACAACCCGAAGGCCGATGCACTGGCGATGCCGAAGAGGACGAACCGATCGACAGTGATCCCGACATCACCCCACAGGGTCACCCGGTTGGTCGGTAGCCAACTGTCGATCTGACGGGCGTTGGACCCGTACCGGATGACGACTCCCGCCTGAATGGTCACCAACACACCGAGCGTGGCGATCACGCGCACCAGCGAACTCGCATGGCGCAGCGGCCGCATGATCACCCAGTGGGTCAGCACCCCGAGCAGGGCGGACAACGCAATGCCGAACAGCGAGGCCAGCAGGAAGGGCATGCCGTGCTGGTACTGCAATTCCCACTCGAGGTAGACACCGGCGATCGCCGTCGCGCCGAGGGAGAAGTTGAGCACTCCGGTGCCGCGGTAGATGACGATGAGGCCCTGCGAGGCGAAGGCATACAGCGCGCCGACGCCCAAGCCCAGGAGCGCGTACCTGATGACCTCGTTCATCACCCTCCTCTACCCGCTCCACCCTCTACCCGCTCCACTTCGCGGCGCGAAACATCAGAGCGGTCGACCCCGATCGGATGGTAGCGCGCGTCACAAGACTGGCGAAACCGAAGTGCTTCGCCACTGACCGGCGGGCTCAGGGCCGCTCGACTCCTTCACGTTGTCGCGGACATCCGATGTCTTGTGCTAGATATGAACACACATAGCGTTGCGTCGATACGCCTGCGGATCGGCCGAATCTTTACAACTGGGGGAAGAACTGATGTCTACGCGTGACCACCGTTCGATTCAGCGCCGGAAGTCGAGGCAGATCAAGTTGGCGTTTCTCGCTGCCGCTGCTCTTGGTGTCGCCGCCTGCGGCAGCAGCGACGGAACGACTGAGCCCGCCGGCGATGCCACCACGGTGCCGGCAGCCGCTCCCGAGGCAACCGCCGGCGCGGCACCGACTGGCACACCGATCAAGGTCATGACCGTGACCACGCTGAACGCCGCCGGGCCGACCTACAAGAACATCGCCAACACCGCCGAGGCATACGCCAAGTACATCAATGCCCGCGGCGGCATTGCCGGCCACCCGCTCGAGGTCACCGTGTGCGACGAGAAGTTCGACCCGGCCGTGGCGACAACGTGCGCCCGGCAGGCGGTGGAGGAGAAGATGGTCTCGATCGTCGGCTCGTTCACCTACTTCGCCGAGAGCATCGTCCCGGTCATCGCCGAGTCGAACATCACCTGGTTCGGCGAGTGCTGCCCGATCACCCCGTCGGAGTTGACCAGCAAGTACTCCTTCCCGATCGGTAACCAGCCGATGTATGCGGTCGGTGCGGTGAAGCGGGCGGTCGACGACGGCTGCAAGAACATCAACGCCGTGATCATCGATGGCGCCCAGATCTTCATCCCGCCGATGGAGAACGCCATCAAGGCACTCGGCAAGAGCTTCGGCACGACGGTGATCCTCGATCCCGTCGCGCAGGACTACTCGGCCGACGTAGCCCAAGCCACCAAGGATGCCGACTGCGTGATCAGCATCATGTCCGAGACACCGTTCATCACCTGGAACACCGCGTGGACCCAGTCCGGTACGGAGGCTCGTCAGTACGGCCCGCAGGGCAACCTCAACGATGTGTCGGCGAAGGGCAACGAAGCCTCGACCGATGGAGACGTGGCCGCCGGCATGTACCCCGACATCTCCACCAAGCCGTGGGATGAGTACCGGGTGGCCCTCGAGGAGGGTGGCTACGACACCACCGAGCTCGACTACAACAGCCTCGGCGGCATGGGGACGTGGGCGGCATTCGTCGGTTTCACCAAGATCGCCGAGACCATCGAGGGCGACATCACCGCCGAGGCGTTCTTCAAGGCCGCATCGGCGACGACGAAGCTCGACCTGGGCGGCATGGTGCCCGTACTCGACTTCACCAAGGAGTGGACCGACGGCCTCGACGGCTACCAGCGGCTGTTCAACCGCAGCGTGGTGTTCAGCGAGCTCGACAACGGCAAGATCGTTCCGCTGACCACGGAGTTCGAGGACGTCGGCGATCTGGCCACCGGTAAGGCCCCCTGATTTCTCCGTAGCGCGTTCGGCCCGGTTCGCTCCCCTGTACGGGTGGGGCGGGCCGGGCCGACCCGCGTCCCGGGCCATGGCCCCCGGGCCGGGGTGATGACCTCACTGCTTACTGCGCCCGAGCGGGTCATCGGAGACGCAAAGGCCTACCTCTACCGGTCGGTGGCCAATGCCGCCCGAGAGTACTGGCGCTCGACTGATCGCCGCTCACGTCTGGGAGGACCTCACCGTCCCGATGGTCGCCGCCCGCCTCGGCGTTGGCAACGGTTCCGTCCGCCGCCAACTGGCCCGAGCCCGCCGTCGGCTGAAAGAGTCCCTCCGTGACCTGGCGTAACCCCCAGTCGCGCCCCATCCCGGACCTCACCCTCGGCGAGTCCGCACGTCTCCGCGCCTCTCTCGGCATCATCGGCGACCAGGCGATTCCCTCCGAGCCGACGGCGACGCCTCCGCCGTTGGAGGTCGGACTGGCCCCCACGGGGCTGGAGCGCCACCGGCCGCCAACGCGTCGATGGACGGCGCTCGCCGGTGCCGCCCTCATCGTGGGCGGGGGGGGGTCGCCTTCTGGCGGACCGCCGGCGACCCCGCCCGAGTTGATGACGACCGGGGAGCAGTCAGCGAGCTCACCCCGCCTGACATCGCAGGTGCATGGTTCGTGATCGACCTGCCCGGAGTCGTGACCTCGGATCCCCTCCTCGGTCACGCCGACTTCGCCGGCACGGTGCAGATGTGGCTCGACCCGCCCGGTCGATTCGACCACATGCTGCTGGTCAGCCGATCGTGTCCAAGTTGCGGTCGGTCGAGGGTTGAGGGCACCGACACGATCGCGGTCGACGCCCCCAGCGGTCGGCTGTCGCTGGTCGCCGATGCCGCCGACCCACCCGATCCCGAAGCTCCGGAACTCCATGGGAACGAGGCGGTGTGGGAACGCGACGATGGCGCACGCTGGGAGTTCTCCAGCCGCGGCTTTACTCCCTCGATGCTGGTCCGGGCGATCCTCCATCTGGACGCACTTCCCACGGAGGCGTGTACGTGCGTGCTGGATGGGATGCGACCGGTTCCCTCTGAACCGGCGGCCGGGTTCGGCTTTGCTCGCCAGACGCTCCGCCTGGACGGTGTCGAGATGGAGTTGGTGCGTTCCACCGCTGTGACGCTCGACCTGGCGTCAGCCACCGCGATCGAGTCAGTCGAGGTTGATGGCTGGCTCGCCGCGGTCGTCGACGGCACGAGCGTCGTGTGGGAGGTCGGTGGCCAGTGGTTCGAGCTGACGGGCATGCCCGCTGATCGGGTCGGCGTGATTCTCCGCGCCATACGCGGCGTTGGTGCCCTTCCGTCTCGACCGACGATTCCGCCGACCGTCACGGTGTCCTCGACCGATCCCCAGGACGCTGTCTCCACCGCTGGAACTGCCGGGACAGCGACCGACCGGGCGGCCGTGCCGGAGTGATCCGCTGTCGACCTGTTCGATGTCGATGCAGGCGACGTCGTGGGTGGCAACGCCGACGCGCTCGGTCCGACCCGGTACTGGGTGAACGAGACGGGTCAATTGACTACCCTGATGTCGATTCTGTTGTCGACCCTGTTGTCGATGATGCCGCGCAGTGCTGCTGTCCCCTACGGCTTGATTGTCGGGGCCTGGCTGAGCGACATCCCGCCCGACCGCGTCCACGAAGTCGCCGCCGCGATCCACGGGTTGCAGACCATTGTGCCCCCGGCCGATCATCGACGTGAGCGTGGTGCATGAGCCGGTCGACGGTGGCGGCGATGGTCTTGGGCTGTTCGCTGCCCTCCGAGGACCGCGAGCTCCGTGAGCGGATGTGGAACGCCGTCGTCTGGTCTGGCAGGCGGAGCACATGCACGAGGCGCCGGTGATCATTGTCGCCTGCTGCGTTGGCACGTAGCGGCATCTGGTACCGGTAGTCCACCGATCTGGTACTTGCGTTCTGGGGAGGTGGTACCGGCTCTCGGTTCGTGCTTGTGAGCCGAGAGCCGGCAGGTGTTGTGGTGTTACTCCCAGTAGTCGTTGCTCGCTCGGGTGTTGTCGTGGCGGAGTCTGCGCATGTCGATCTGGCCGAGGTTGATGGTTCGGGCGTGGTTGGCGAGCCGGTTCACGGTGGAATCGGCGGCGACGCGGTCGGGGAGCTCGCCGACCCAGTGGGCGGGGCCGGTCTGGGAGGCGATGATCGTGGGGAGCCGGTGTTCTCGGTTGGCGAGGATCGCGAACAGGTCGCTGGCGGCGTCTGAGTCGATGCCGACGGTGAGGAAGTCATCGATGATCAGCAGGTCCGTCTCGGAGAGTTCGTTCAACAGTTGTTGGTGTCCGATGCTGTCGCTGCGGGCGATCACGAGTCGTCGGGCGAGGTCGTCCATCCGGGCGTAGGTGACGGCGTGGCCGTTGTGGCAGGCACTGATCCCGAGCGCGCACGCCAGGTACGTTTTGCCGCCTCCGGTGGGTGAGATGATGAGCAGGTTCATGGGGTCTGCCCGCCAGTCGTGCGCGGCGTAGCGTCGCATTCGCACCGGGGTGATGCCGCGCCCGTCGCGGTAGTCGATCTCGCCGATAGAGGCGCCAGGGATCGGCAGTGCGGCCTGGCGGATGAGCTTGTCGACTGTGTGGATGCGGCGCTGTTCCAGGGCGTCGTCGACCGCGGTCAGGAACAACTGCTCGGGGGTGAGCGTGTCGTTGGCCTCATCGGCGATGAGCTCTTCGAACCGGGTCGCGACGTGGGTGACTCGCAGGGCACGGAACTTGTCGTAGTCGATGCTTGTGAACGTCACTGGCCGTCCTCCTCGATGGAGGCGGCGTAGTGCGAGACATCGCGGACGAACACGTCCGGCCCGAGAGTCGCATCACCGTGACGTTTCCTGGTCGACGCGGCCGGCGTCGTCGGCCTTGGTTTCTTGGTGTCGCTGTCGATGCCGGCCATGAGACGTTTGAGTGTCGTGTAGGTCGCTTGCCCGTGCCGGTTCAGGAGTTCCTGGCACGCGGCTTCCAGACGCTCTCGGTTGCGTTTGCCGAGCCCGTTCAAGATGTTCTGACAGTCGAGATAGCCCTGCGCCTCGATCGCGTGACGGTCGAGGATCTGCTCGATCACTTGCACGGTCGCTGGCCCGAAGCTGCGCGCCCGGTCGGTGAACCATCGCTTGGACCACAGCCCGTCGATGTTGCGGTGCTGGGGCGGGACGTGTTCGGGCAGGGTCGAGTACTGGCCCTTGCGGCCGTTGCGCCGCGGGTGCTCGCAGATGATGTCGTGCCCGTCGAACACCGTCACCCGCGTCGAAGTGAGCCGCACCCGCAGCAGCCGTCCCGCCAACCTGTACGGCACCGAGTAGCGCTGCGAGTCGACGGTGACGTGATAGTTCCGACCGGCCTTGAGTTCCTTCCATTGGGCTTGCTCAAACGGGGTGTCGGGCAGCAGCCCCAGCAGGTGCGCCTCTTCGACATCGAACCGTTCCCACCGGGTCGTGCCATCCCGCGGCGAATGTCCCGGTTGATTTCGTGTACCCGCTCGGCGATCGCCTCGTTCAACTCGGCCAGCGTCGTGAAACAGTCGTCTTCGAGGTAGCCGATGACCCGCTTGTTCACGACGTTCACAGCGTTCTCGACTGCGGCCTTGTCCCGCGGCTTGCGTGCCCGGGCCGGCACGATCGTGGTGCCGTAGTGATCGGCCAGCTGCTGATACCTCGCGTTCACGACCCGCTCCGCATCGCCCTTGTGCCGCTGATGCGTCGAGGTCATCGGGTTGTCCGGCACGACGATCTGGGCCACCCCGCCATAGAACGAGAACGCACGCACGTGCGCGTCCAACCACGCCTCGCTGCGCATGTTCTCGTACGCCCGACAGAACAACGCACCCGAGAACGGCAGCACCGCGACGAACAACACCGCCTTGATGATCTCCCCGGTCACCGCGTCAACGACATCGATGGTGTCGCCGGCCCAGTCCACCAGCATCGCCCGACCCGGCTCATGATGAAGCGTCGCAACCAGGTCGTGGATTCTGACGTAGTTGGCGAACAGAGCACAGAACTGCGAGTACCCGTACTTCTTCCCGCCGCCCTTGCTGTCGGCGTAGCGGCGCCACGCCTGCAGCAACGTGAAGTGCCGGTTCTGTTTCATCGACGCGAGCACCCGCCCGAGGTCGGGCTGGTCGTACTCGTCCGACACCCGCCGACGCCCATCAGGGAACCACCCCGCCAGATCAGCATCGGCCACCTCCCCAGCCGACCTCACCCCGTGCACCCTGATCGCTTGACTCACCCGCGATACGTCGCGCCGCGAACACCCCACGGTCTCGACGATCTCGTTGTAACCGCGACCCGCGAGCACCAGCTCCAGGATTGTCCGATAGTTGGCCATGCCGCCACCTTCCGACTCAGACGTGGCGACACCCAACGTGTCACCATCCGACTCAGACGAGCAGAGCAACCCCACCAGTACCAACTAGCCAGAACACCGGTACCAAATCGGTGGACTACCGGTACCCGAAGGCGCTAGCGCACTGCGTCATGGACGACGCCGATCAGGACCCCCGGTCGCTACGCCGGCTCGATCTGGCCGCGTATCCAGAACCTGGTCCTCGCCGCCCGCGCATCAGGACTCGGCGCCGTCCCGACGACCTACGCCCTGGCCCACGGCGACGAACTCGAGTCTCGCCTCGAACTGCCGTCCCGAGTTCGCGCCCAGGCGGTCATCCTGGTCGGCCTTCCTGTCGGCCGGTTCGGACTGGTCCGGCGACGCCCGATCGACGAGGTGATGATGCACGACCGTTGGTCCGGCGACCTCCCCCACTCTGACGACTCGCCCGCAGTCCCGTCCGAACATCAGGCGGCGAGACGGCCAGTGCGGGATCCGGGTGGTGCCGTCGTCTCGGTGGTCCCGCCCGGATAGGTGATCCGCAGCATGCGGCTTGCGTCGAGGCGAAGATGCCAGCCGCCTTCGTGGGCGAGGTGGTGGTGCCGGGAGCACAGCGGTACCAGGTTGTCGAAGTTGCTGGTGCCGCCGTGCTCCCACCAGACGATGTGGTGCGGTTGGGTGTGGTCGAAGCCGATGGTGCAGCCCGGCATGGCGCAGCACGGGTAGAGGGCGCGCAGGGCCCGACGTTGGGCCCGGTTGGCGAGGCGGGTGGACCGCCCGAGGTTCAGTTCGCCCGGGGCGTGAAGGACCACGCCGTTGCACACGATGACGGGCTGGGTGTCGGCTCCACCCTCGAACAGTTGCCGCAGGACGCTCCACGGCAACTCGACCGGGATACCCCATTCGATGTGTGGTGGGAGCGACTCACCGGAGTCGGGACTCCGCGTCAGTGGCGTCGCAGCACCCGGATCCTGATCGCTCCCGTTCGACCCGAACGATGAGCTCCCGGCGGGCGCTGAGGTGATCGTCGCAGAGCTGTCCGGTGGCGATGAGTCCGGTGGAGATCGGTCGACCAGCGAGGCGCCCGGGCGCAGGGAATCGACCGCCGCAGGCGGTCGGGCGACACGAGGGTCCGAGACGTCGGGTTCCGATGCGTGGAGTTGAGGCGCGTGCGGTTGCGGATGCTCCGACCGCGAACCCGCACCCCCCGCCGCGGCCTGGCACGGTCCCGGCGGGAAGGACGGCTCGTGGCGCGTCGGGGCCATGGCCGGATCTGCGTCAGGCGACGGCCTCGGGGAGCGCGACGAGCACGGCGACGAGATATGGATGACAGGGAGGATCTCGGCGCGACCGGCCCCCGCCCCGGCGACCGAGCCGGCAGTGAGGGCAAGGAGCGCCTGAGCGCGGAGGAAGTCGGCCCGCTCACCCGGATCATCCGGGGCGTCGTCGGGCACCGATTGGTGGAACAACCGGGAGACCGCGGCGCTGAGCCGGCCGTGCAGCGTCAGGCCCGTCTGCGGGTCGAACGAGCCCGACAGCTTCCACATCCCATCCGACGGACTGACCCACGAACGCAACCGGCACGCCCGTTTCTGGCGGGCCAGGCGCTCCTCGCCGTGATCAGCGGAGAACCGCCGTGCCTCGGCCTGCACGAGCGCCCGGAACTCCTCGACCGTGGACGACTTCGCCTGCTCGACCAACCCGGCCACGTGCTGACGGAAGCCATGCCGCTCGGCCGGTTCGAGCGAACGGATACCGGCGGTGAGCGCATCGACGTGCCCGCCCGAGACGTCGCCGTCGATGAGCGCCTCACCGAAGCTCGGCACGTCGGTGGCGGTGCCGTGTCGCTCGATCACCCGGTCGGCGGCCCGCTGGCTGATCTTGGCTGACTCGGCAATCGTTTCGACCGGGACGGGCACCCGCCCGATTGTCGCCGCGGCCAGATCGGCCTCGCACCCATCGAGCCAACCCCGCAATCGGGCCACCCCGGCCAGCCCCTGACGCACCGCGGCGATGTCGTTGGAGCCATGCCGAACAGCATCGATCCGTTCGATCAGTGTCACCACCTCGGCCACCCGCACGCCTGCAACACTAGCGGATAGACGAACATATGTTCAAGCGGAATCTCACTTTTCGTGTGTGAATTGTTGGGTACCTCACCCAACGTGAATCTTCCGGTACTGGGTGACGGTTCCTTGCAGGAGTAGCGATCCGCGGCCGGCTCGCGGAGTTGCCGAGACACCCGCGCCGGACCGGAGTCAGCCGGGCGAGCCACCGATCCGAGTGTCGCCAGACAGCATGGCCGCCTGGCACCGCGCCGAGGGGACCGCTGGCGACTCCCCGTGAACCAGGCCAGTACGACGAATCCGATCGCCGAGCGGTGGCAGACTCGGATCCTTCAATCTGCGACGGACTTCGTCGAGGATCATCAGGACGACTGCGATGGACAGGACGACGACATGAACGAGAAGCGTCAGCGCGTCGAGCGCACCGGGGCCAGCGGGGACGGCCCCGCGGCAATCGCCATTGCCGCCCTCTCCGTGCTGCTGATCATCTTCGTGATCAGCCGCCTCGTCTGAACAGCCGGATCGACGTCCTGACGACGACGGTGCGCCCGGACAAGTCGAGAGCGATGCTCACGCGCGTTCCAGGATCCGCACCACGCCGGTCGACCCATTGACCTCGATCAGGTCTCCGGTACGGATCGCGGTCGTCGCGCCGACCGCGCCCACGACGGCGGGTATCCCCAGGTCGCGCGAGACGATCATCGTGTGGCTCAGTTCGCCACCCATCTCGGCGACGACCGCGACCGCGCCGACGAAGAGTGGCATCCACCCGGGGTCGGTGATCGGGGCGACGAGAACCTCGCCCGGCTCGGTCGGTTCGTCGGCGTAGGCATCCATCACGACACGGGCCCGACCGGTCGCGACCCCGGGGCTCCCGGCAGCACCGGCGATCTCGTCGAGTGCGCCACCCTCTGCGCCGGCGGTGGCCCTGAGCGGCCACTCCTCGACCGGCGGCACCTCGCCGGCGATGGCGAACAACGGCTCCTGGAACCGCAGCAGCTCGGCTTTGGCCGCCTGCCGGTTGTGAATCCGGTCGAGATGGATCTCCCCGCCCCGCGCCGCGATACGGAACTCGTCGAAGGTGAGGAAGTAGATCTGATCCGCTGATTCCAGGTTGCCCGCGGCGACCAGCCGGCGACCGATCTCGAGCGCGTCGAGACGCATCTCGTTGATCGTGAGCACACAGGTCGCCTTGGTCCGTTCCCGAATGCCCAGCCAGTCCCGACAGCGCTCGAGCCACAGGTCGAGCTCGGGGAACTTCTGCCGCACACCGTCGGCTTCGAACCGGTCGAGGACGGTCCGACGCGTTGCGTCGGGGTCGCGGGTCGCTCCCCCGGCCTGGACGGCCGCTACGGCTCGCCGCAGGACGTCGGGCCGGATCTCCCAAGACGGCGCGGCGATCTCCCACTCGTTCACGCCGCGGAACCCGTACTGCTCGAGCACCCGTTCGAAGGCCGGCTCGAAAGCGTCACCATCGAGCCCGGCGAGGGAGGCGACGGCGCGGGCCGCATCGGCGGACTCGATGCCGCCGACACCCATCACCGCCTGGCGTCCGAGCTCGTAGCCCTCATCGCCGTAGACCCCGACGAGGCCCGCCTGCAACGACCCGAGCGCCACCGGACTCACGGACGACCCGATGAACAGGGTAACGAAGTCGGACTCCATCAACGGCTGCAGCGACTCGAAGCGGGCGAGCAGCGCTTCGTTCGAGCTGGCCGCCCGTCGAGCGCGACCATCACGACGGCGGGCCTGGGCTGCGTCATGCTCCCGTTGGACGCGCTCGAGCGGAGGGTGTTCGAGCAGCGCGGCGGTCGCCGCGGCGACCCGCTCGGCTCGCCCCGCATAGCCGGGTTCGTCCGGGGCCGTGTAGGGGTCGAGCTTGATGCCCCCGGCGGAGAACAGGGTACGGTCGATGTCGTCGGGGCTCGTACCGGGGGTGAGGTCGGCGAGCCTCCTGAATGCCGAGATGTTGATGTAGAACCGCCCGCCGACGATCGGGGCGAAGGTGGTCGGGCATTCCGGCCACTCCATCACGTCCCACGTCTCGGTGAACGAGCGTCGCCAACCCCGCTCGAGCGGCGGGAAGAACACCGTCGCCGACAGCGGCGACACGATGTCGGGCATGATCTCGCCGGCGTTGCCGCGGGTCAACACGGGGTAGTTCGGATCGAGCGTGGTGTCGAACTCGTACGTGGTCACGAGAGGTGATCCCCCATCGGTCTGATGTCTCGACGGTTCGAACCGCCAGACCTGTCGAATGTCCCCCAAGGCGCTCGACCCAAGGCGCTCGACCCAAGGTGCTCGGCCGACTCCCACCGAGGTCGCTCGACTCGCACCTTAACGTCTGATGTTGACGTCTGATGTTTGAGCGGGCGAACGCTGCGAGCGCCGCTGTCAACGACGAAGCGAGAGTGTCGCGTCGCCGATCTCGATGTGCGCGAACGTTGCCCGCGACGTTGCCAACAGTTGGTCGACCAGCCCCTCGGGGACCCCTTGCTGGTGGAAGTCGTAGATGCGCTTGGCGGGTCCGGCGGCGCGGGTTGCCTCGACGTCGGGGAGCGGCACGAGATATCGCCGGAGGAGTTCCTCATCCGACATCGTTCGATCGCCGTATTCGACCTTGAGTTCCTCGACCGTGGGCTGCGGCGGCGACCACCGCCGGAGCTCTTTGCCACGGTCGGTCGACAGCATCCGGTCGAGCACGTTCGGGTCGATGGGGGCGGGCGGTTCGCCGAGGTGGCCGAGTACGTAGACCAGGACCTCGTCGGGCACCGTGCCGTAGCGCTCGCCCGTGACGATGTTGAGCACGGCTTGAATCCCCATCAGCTGGGAGAACGGGGTGGCCGAGATCGGATGCCCGAGATCGGCGCGGACCTGGACGACCTCCTCGAGCACCTCCTCGAACCGGTCGGCCATGTCGTACTGCGCCAGCTGCGCCTTGAGCGTGCCCGTCATTCCCCCGGGGAGCTGATGCTGGTAGGGGAAGACGGTGTACTCGTTGGGGACGCCGATCGGGTGACCCTCCTGCTCGGCGACCCGGCGCATGTGGGTGCTGATCCGCTTCACTCGTTCGAGGTCGACCGAGGTGGTGTGACCCGTCCACCTGAGGTTCTCGAGGGTCTGCTCCGTCGACGGCAACGACGGGCCGTTCGCCATCGGACCCGGTGCCGTGTGCAGGACGCGAACACCGGCTTCGACGCCGATCAGGTAGTTGTACCCGGCGATCCCGGTGGTGTTGTGGCACTGGATCTCGATCGGCACATCGCCGGCGGCGTCGACCAACGCGGGAAACAGCGTCTTGGCCCGTTCGGGCCGGAGGATCCCCGCAGCGTCCTCGAAGTAGATCGCGTCCGTGATGCCCCAGCTGATGAACTCGCGCACCCGATCGGCGAACCACTGGTCGGTGTGCACCGGGCTGATCCCGTACATGATCGCCGGGACGACCTCGCAACCCGCGCCGGCGACGGTGCGGCACAGGCGTTCCATCTTGTCCATGTTGTAGAGGCAGTCGTAGATCCAGAAGCTGTCGATGCCGTGCTTGGCCAGCGTGCGGATCCACAGATCCATCAGCGAGTCCGGGGTGAGGCCGAACTTGGCGATGCAGTTGGACCGCGATCCGGAACGCAGCCGTGACGTCGGCAGCCAGGTTCGCCACAGGTCGAGGCCGTCCCAGGGATCCTCCCGGTTGTAGCGCATCATGCACTCGAAGATCGAGCTACCGGTGAGATCGACGATGCGGAAGCCGGCCGCCTCGATGTCCTCGGCGACGTCCGCCAGGTGGGCGACCTTCATCCGCATCCCCCACAGGCTCTGCTGACCGTCGCGAAGGGTCTGGTCGATGATCTCGATATGGGCCACCTCAGCGGGCTCCTTCCAGGTTGGGCGCTCCGGGCGATCCAGCCCGGAGCTCGAACTCGGGGAGGAACACCCGCTCGAGCCATCTCGTGTCGACGGTGTCGGCGACGAAGTCGCGGTGGCCGAGGATCCGCCGGTGCATCTGGATGTTGGTCTCGACGCCCGCCACCGTGAACGCATCCAGCGCGGCGCCGGCGCGCTCGATCGTCTGTGACCGATCACGCCCGTGGATGATGAGCTTGGCCAGCAGCGAGTCGTAGTACGGCGGTACGACGTACCCCTCGAACCCGTGGGTGTCGACGCGGATGCCCGGTCCCTCGGGCGTCCGCCAGGTCGTCAATCGACCGGGCGACGGGACGAAACCCGACGTCGGCGACTCGGCGTTGATCCGCAACTCGATCGCATGCCCGCCGACCGCGACATCACCCTGGCCGAACGACAGCGGCGATCCGGCGGCCACGCGCAGCTGCTCGCGCACGATGTCGATGCCCGTGACCATCTCGGTGACCGGGTGCTCGACCTGCAACCGCGTGTTCACCTCGAGGAACGAGAACTCCTCCCGATCGAGGTCGACGAGGAACTCGACGGTGCCGGCTCCGACATAGCCGAGTTCGCGTCCGAGCGCGACCGCGGCCCTGGCGATCCGCTCCCGGACCGCCGGGGGCACCGCCGATGCCGGCGCCTCCTCGACCACCTTCTGATACCGGCGCTGCAGCGAACAGTCCCGATGCCCGAGGTGAACCAGATGGCCGTGTGCGTCGCCCATCAACTGGACCTCGACGTGGCGAGCGTGCTCGACGAATCGTTCGAGGTACAACCGTCCGTCACCGAACGCCGCCAGGGCCTCGCTCGAGGCAACGGTGAAGCGCTCGTACAGCTCTGCTTCGTCGGCGACCCTGACCATCCCCCGTCCGCCGCCGCCGCCGGCCGCCTTCAACAGCATCGGGAAACCGACGCGAGCCGCGACTCGTGCCGCCTCTTCGGCACCGGCGATCGCATCGGAGCCGGCCCCGACGGGCACGCCCGCCGATCGGGCGCACTCGCGCGCCGCCACCTTGTCGCCGCCACGGCGGATCACGTCGGCGGACGGGCCGACGAAGATCAATCCGTTGGCGGCACACGCCTCCGCCAGCGCCGGGTGTTCCGACAGGAACCCGTAGCCGGGATGGACGGCCTGGCACCCGGCGAGCAACGCCCCGGCCACGATCTGGCCGACCCTGAGATAGCTCGAAGCCGGGCTCGGTGCGCCGATGGACACGACATCATCGGCCAGCTGCGCAGCACGCGAGACGACATCGGCGTCGCTGACGGCGACCACGGCTTCCAGCCCCTCGTCGTGACAGGCACGAACGATCCGAACCGCGATCTCCCCACGATTGGCGATCAGAACCCGGCGAATGGAGCCCGGCATCACGTCGCGCGGCCGGCCGTGTCGACGAGGAACGGTCGTTCGAGCCTCTCGATGGCGAACAGCAGTTCGTCTTTGTCGACGGCGACACCGTCACGTCCGAACACCGCGACAACCGTGCCCGCAACCCCCGCCTTGACGTGGTTCATCAGCTTCATCACCTCGACGATGCACAGCGTGGAATTCGTATCCACCTGCTCACCGACATCGGCAAACGGCGGTGCCCCGGGCTGCGGCGAACGCCAGAAGATGCCGGGCGACGGCGAACGCACGAGGAACGCATCGTCAGGGATGTCGACGACGGTCGACGGTTCGCTGGACTCGGGGTTCGCCGATGCCGGATCGGGTCGAGCACCCGACTCTTCGCGCCGAACGGTAAGGGCTGGCGAACCCGTGGCTGAACCTCCCGCTCGGAGGTGCACGCGGAGCGACCCGACACGCACGTCGATCTCGGACCAGCTCGATTTCTCGAACGCCTCGATGACTCGGCGGACCGCATCGCTGTCGCTGCTCACCGTGTCCACCTCCCTTCCTGTCTCGAATCAGGAGCTTAATTCATCCTATGTCTGGTCCGGTGTGGGGGATCGAAGACCTGAATAGCTAGGGCTCCAGCCGCAGAAGGGTGAGGCACGGAGGGCGAATCCCACAATGTAGAGTGAGCAGACATAGGAGGTTTCGGCGTGAGTGTCACGAGTCAGGCGATCGAGACAATTCGGGAGATGATCATCGACGGACGCCTCCGGGCGGGCGACCAACTGCCTCCCGAACAGGAACTCGCCGACACGCTCGGGATCTCGCGGGGTTCACTGCGTGAAGCGGTTCAGGCGCTCTCGCACATCAAGGTGCTCGACGTCCGCCGCGGTGACGGCACGTACGTCAGCAGCCTCGAACCGGATGACCTGTTGTCGAGCATGGTGTTCGCCATCGATCTGGCGTCCGGCGACAGCCTGTACGAGGTGTTGGAGGTTCGTCGACTCCTCTTTCCGCAGACCGCTGCACTCGCCGCGCAACGGGTGACCGACGAGCAGCTCCAGCGGCTCCGCGGGCTGCTGGCGCGACTCGACGCGGCCGCCGGGACCGACGAGGTCATCGACCTGCACGACCAGTTCGCCGATGTCGTCGCCGAGGCCACCGGCAACTCGTGGCTGACGAACATCCTGCGGGCACTGCACTGTGCCGGCGACAGCGTGCGGCGCACCTGGCTTCACTCCGATCCGATCCTGCAGCCGATCTCGATCGCCTACCAGCGTCAGTTGCTCCAGGCCCTCGAGCACCACGATGTGGAGATGGCCCGTTCGGTGGCCACGCTCGCCGTCGAGTCGCGCCGCGAATGGCTCGATCACGTCCGCGAGGGCAAGGAAGGTCCGCTGCCCATCCCCAAGGTCCCCTTGTGACCGGCGCATCGACCAACGACCGGCCCGCAGGGCGCCTGCTGACCGGGGCGCCGAACTTCCGCGATCTGGGCGGACTCAGGACGGTTGATGGCAATGCCATCCGTTCAGGGGTGTTGTTCCGCAGCAGCGGTCTCGAGGAACTCACCCCGGCCGACGTCGCCTACCTCATCGAGGTGATCGGCCTGCGCACGGTGTTCGACCTGCGTTCGCAGCATGACCATGAGATCGCCACGCCGATCATCGGCACCGGTATCGAGGTCGTGAACACTCCGATCGTGCGCGACGGATCGCCGACCGATGTCACCCGGCCGATGCGGCCCGACGGTCGCGTCGACATCCCGCTCGTCTACACGATGCTGCTCGACACGTCGGCCGAACGGTTCGCCGAGATCATCCATCGCCTGGTCGACGGGGCGACCCCGGCCGTCCTCCACTGCGTGTCCGGCAAGGACCGCACCGGCGTACTGGCCGCCGTCCTGCTCGACGCGGTCGGCGTCACGAGGGACGAGATCATCGCCGACTTCATGCGGACCGGGCCGCTGCTCGATGAACTCGTCGAACAGCTTCGCCGCCGTCCCGCCTACGCCGGGATCGTCGATCGACTCCCGCCCGGCACGCTCGACGTCGAGCCGTGGTACATCGCCGACTTCCTGGCCGGCATCGATGCCGACCATGGCGGCGTACGGGATTGGCTGATGAACCGCGCCGGCGTCGATGCGGCGACGATCGACGCGCTCACCGATCTCCTGGTCGACTCGGGCGGGCAACCACCGAGGCCGGCAACGACTCCGGCGGGCACCGGGCGCGAGCGAAGCGGATCGGTATGAACTTCGACGAGCCCAGCCGCGTGATCGATCTCAGGGACCGTCTGGTGGCGTTCATGGACGAGCACGTCTATCCCAACGAGGCGACGTTCTTCGAGCAGTCGATGACCTTGGGACCGTGGGCGGTGTGGCCGATCGTCGAGGAGCTCAAGCCATTGGCCCGCGCCGCCGGTCTGTGGAACCTGTTCCTCCCCCACAGCGAGCTCGGACCCGGACTGACGAATCTCGAGTACGCGCCGTTGTGCGAGGTGATGGGCCGATCGCACCTGGCCCCGGAGGTGTTCAACTGCTCGGCGCCCGACACCGGCAACATGGAGGTGCTCGCCCGTTACGGGACACCGGAGCAGCAGCAACAGTGGCTGACGCCGCTGCTCGCCGGGGAGATCCGCTCGGCGTTCGCGATGACCGAACCGGACGTGGCGTCGAGCGACGCGACGAACATCGCCACGTCGATCGAGCTCGACGGCGACGACTACGTGATCAACGGGCGCAAGTGGTATACGACCAATGCCACCGATCCGCGCTGCACGATCCTGATCCTGATGGGGAAGACCGACCCGGAGAACCCGAATCGTCACCTGCAACAGTCGATGATCCTCGTCTCCAAGGGCACGCCGGGCGTGGAGGTGATCCGGCCGCTCCCGGTCTTCAACTTCTATGGCATGCCCGACAGGGCGTCAGAGGTCGCGTTCCGGGACGTCCGGGTTCCGGTGTCGAACCTGCTGCTCGGCCCGGGGCGAGGTTTCGAGATCGCCCAGGGTCGTCTGGGCCCCGGCCGGATCCACCATTGCATGCGCCTGATCGGGCTCGCCGAACGGGCGCTCGAGATGATGTGCCGCCGCACGCAGCATCGCGTGACGTTCGGTCGTCCGGTGTCGACCCGGACGGTGACCTTGGAACGAATCGCCGACGCCCGTATCGCCATCGAGCAGGCTCGGCTGCTCACGCTCAACACCGCCCATCTGATGGACACCGTCGGGAACAAGGCGGCACGCCGGGAGATCGCGATGATCAAGATCGCCGTCCCCAACATGGCATGCCAGGTCGTCGATGCGGCGATCCAGGCCTTCGGCGGCGCGGGCACGAACAACGACTTCGGCCTGGCGGCCGCGTATGCGACGGCTCGTCTCCTGCGGATCGCCGACGGTCCCGACGAGGTGCACCGGAACCAGCTCGGCAGGCTCGAGGTCGCACGACACGCCGACAAGGGACCCATCGAACCGCACAACATCTTCGCCCCCGAGTGGGGATAGGCGCGTCGCCTGTCACCCTGTCGGATGCAGCCGAAAGGAACGAGCATCATGGACGCACTGTTCGAGACACCGCTCCTGCCGCACATGCTTGCCCAGTGGCTCGAGCGCCGGGAGGATGAGCCATGCCTCGATCTCGGTGGCGTCGTCGCCTCGTACGGCGACGTCCGGCACCAGGCGAGTCGCATGATCCAAGCCCAGCGGACGGTCGGCCTGGGTCGCGGGAGCCGGGTGTCGGTGCTGTCCAAGAACCGTCCCGAGGTGCTCTCCAACATCGCCGCCTCGTTCATCAACGGCTGCGTGCTGACGCCGTTGCATCCGATGGGTTCGCTGGACGATCACGCCTATGCGCTGGGTGATTCCGAGTGCGAATGCCTGATCTTCGACGGGCGGTACTTCGGTGAGCGGGCACGAGAGCTCCAGACCAGGTTCCCGGCGCTGCGGCTGCTGTCGTTCGGTCCGTCCGAGGTCGGTGACGACTACCTGGCGCTCGCCGAGCAGTTCGATCCCCAACCGTTGGTACCTGCGGATGTCCATCCGGAGGATCTCGCCACGATCGTGTACACCGGCGGCACGACGGGCCGCCCGAAGGGCGTGCTGATGCCCCACCGGGTGTGGGCGGCGATGACGATGATCCAGCTGTCCGAGTGGGAGTTCCCCGCCGAGCTGCGGATGTTGGTCGTCACGCCGTTGTCGCATGCGGCGATGTCGCTGTGTGCGCCGGTGCTCGCCAGGGGTGGGATGTTCACGGTGCTCGAGAGCTTCGATCCCGAGGAGTTCCTGCTCACGGTCGAACGCAAGCGCATCACTGCGGCGATGGTCGTTCCGGTGATGTTGTACGCGCTGCAGGCCTGCGCGTCGTACCCGAACGCCGACGTCTCGAGCCTGGAAACCGTCTTCTACGGCGCGTCGCCGATGAGCCCGGCCAAACTGGCGGCGGCGATCGAGCACTGGGGGCCGATCTTCTTCCAGTTCTACGGCCAGACCGAGGCGCCGATGGTGCTGGCCCATCTGAAGAAGGCAGAGCACGATCTCGCCAAGCCCGAGCGGTTGGCGTCATGTGGGCGGTCGACCCCGTGGATGCACCTCGCCCTGCTCGACGGTCGCTGTGAGCCGGTGCCATCCGGCGAGACCGGCGAGATCTGTGTCCGCGGGCCGCTCGTGATGCACGGGTACAAGGACCGCGACGACGAGACGCAGGTGGCGTTGCAGGGTGGATGGCTGCATACGGGCGATGTCGGTCGGCTCGACGAGGACGGTTTCCTGCACATCGTCGATCGCACGAAGGACATGATCATCAGCGGCGGCTTCAACGTCTTCCCGAAGGAAGTCGAGGACGTGTTGACCGCGCACCCCGCCGTGTCGGTGGCGATGGTCATCGGAGTACCGGACGACAAGTGGGGTGAGGCCGTGAGGGCGGTGGTGGTACTGGCACACGGGTACGAACCGAGCGAGGCGCTCACGCTCGAACTGCAGTCGTCGGTGAAGCACGCCAAGGGTTCGATGCAATCGCCCAAGTCCATCGACTACGTCGACGAGATCCCGCTCACGCCGGTGGGAAAGCCCGACAAGAAACGCCTCCGCGCGGCCTATTGGGACGCCACGGATCGCGCCGTCAGCTGAGTGAGGTTGCGTGGCGGCTTGATGCCCGTGGAGCGGAGCATCCGTCTCGACCCCGCCGTCAGAAGCGCACGATCGGCTCGGTGGCGACGTCTCCGCCGACGAGGAACGGCGCGACCCAGCGCGGGCGTTGCGGCAAGGGCCTGCCCTGGTCGGCTTCGGTGACCATCGACCGCCACTCCTCGTCGGTGAGCCGTGGAGCGCCGCCGTCGCGCCAGAACTCGTAGTACGAAGCGACCTGACCGACTGCCAGCTCGAAGCGGCCGTCACCGATCGGGACGATCACGTAGACCGTGTCGACGCCGCCGATCCCGAGCTGCAGATACTCGAACGAGCTGGTGAACACATCGGTGACCAACCCGGCTCGTTCGTTCGGGTCGGGCACGATCTGCCCGTTCGCGTCGGGCGCGATGTCGCTCGACGCGATCCAGATGTACTCGAGTTCCGAGCCGATCCCGTCGAGACGCTCGTTCTCGGTGTCGGTGGCGACCCGACCGGCGAGCTCGCCGGCGGCGACGCCGCCGAGGAAGTCGCTCAACTCGATCAGCGTGCCGAGCAGGTCGTCGGTCTCGGGCGTGAGCAGGTCGCGATCGGCGAACCCGGCCCGAAGCAGATCGGCGGCGGCGGCGATCCGGCCGAACGCCACTGGATCCGGCTCGACCCAGTTGCGCTTCTCGAAGTCGCCCGGTTGCGGTCCCTCGCCCTCACCGGCCGTGCCTTGCTTGGTGTACAGCACCGTGTCGTGCTTGAGCTCGGTGTACGAGGCGAACCCGGTCTGGAGCGCCTTCGCCGCCCATGCCTCGCTCTGCATGAAGTCGGGGTAGGCGGCGCCGTTCGGGTCGAACTGCGGTGCCACCGCCAGCAGCCAGGCGTCGTAGACGGTGCCGGCCCAGTCGGCGGGTGTGCGGGCAGCCGCGAACCCGGTCATCGCGTCGAGCTGTTCGGTGTAGTGGAGGAAGCGCGCCTCGGTCGCCATCTGGAGATCGCGCGCCAACGGCGAGCCGAGGACGGCGGCGAGATCGAGGGGCGAGACGTGCGTGCGGCGCAGCTCCGGGGGCTCCTCGCCGACGTTCGGCCAGGCGAGTTGGTCCAGGACGTACGAGTCGAGCGTGAAGCGGGCACCCATCACGCGCACGCCGGCGCGCTCGGGGTCGATCGCCACCGGGTGAGCAGCGGTGACGGCGTCGGCGATCGCCCCCGCGTCGGCGTTGGCCAGCCGGGTCGGATCGGCGCGCCAGCCGGGCACGGCGGCGTCTGCCGCGCCGGCCAACTGCAGTGGGTCGACGTCGTCGGCGAGCCCGACCAGGAATGCCGTCGGCTCGTAGATCGCCTTCCAGTCGGCGAGCAGTTCCGGGTGTTCGACGAGCACGCGGGCCATCAGTAGGCCGGGGACGACGCCGAGCCCCTTGTCGAGCGGGAACCCCTCCTGGCCGAGCATCGACATGCCGAGGAAGAAGCGGGTCAGCTCGGGTGTGCGGGTGTAGTGGCCGCGTGGACGCATCAGGCTGAAGTCGACGCACCCGACGAAGGCGTTCGGCCACTGGCACTCGACGACACCGGAGACCGGTGAGGTCTCGATGCCGGCCGCAGCCTTGGCGAGTTCCACCTCGGCCCTGGCGAGGTCATTCACGTCACCGATGTCGAGCCCGAGCAGTACCGCCGCCGACTCGTAGTAGGCGGTGGCGCGGTGGGCGCTGTCGGCGAGCGCCGTGCCGGTCAGCTCCTCTTCCTGGGCGCGGGCGGCGCCGACAGCCCCGGTGACGAAGCGGTCGAGGATCGGCAGCAGGCGCTGCTGCTCGGTGTCGCGCAGCACCTTGTCGAACGCCAGATGCCACGAGTGGTAGAGCGCGTCGGTGGTCACGAACAGCGGCTGGTACTCGTAGACCGACAGCTTGTAGCCGTCGTGGAAGAATCGGAACCCGGACGGGACCACAGCGAACCCGTTGGTCTCGAGTGTGCTGCGGAGTTCGGTCACGAACGTCTCGGACGCAGAGGTGGAGTCGAACAACAACTCCTCGGCCGGCACGAGCAGCACGTCGTCGAGCGAGGTCGGAGTTGCCGGCCCGGCGTAGGGCGTGGCGTCGTCGAGTGGGGCGACGTAGCGGTAGTCGGCGAACGGGGCGACGCGCCGCAACCCCGCAGCCGCCGGCCCGTAGACAGACGGCAGCGTCGTCGTCGTGCTTGTGGTGGTGCTGCCGACGCCGCCGGTCGTCGTCGTGGCGGCGCTCGTCGTGCCGGTGGCGGCCGCCGTGCTGGTCGGCGCTACGGCAGAAGCAGCCGTGGGGGAGCGGCCTGTTCGCCGCCGCTGCAGGCGGCGATCGCCAGGGCGGACGTCGCCGCCAGCGCGATCCGACGGTGTCGGTGGTGAGCGTGCATGGCGTTGCTCCTCCTCAGGTTTCGCTGCGGTCGTTGATGCTGCGGTCGTTGTCGCTGCGGCCGCTCTCGCTGCGTCGAGTCAGCACGGCGTCGAGTCGGCCGTCGTGGTCGATGTCGGCGCATGCCGGGGTGGTGTCGCCGGCGAGCGGTGGCGCGGTGACGAAGCCGAACCCGTCCCACGTCCAGGCCCCGCCGGCGACGACGGCCGAGTCGTCGAGCATGCTGAACCCGACCGCCAGCGCGCCGGTGCACACGGCGACGTCGGCGACCGGCTGGAACAGGAACGCCGAACCCCAGCGCATCCGACCGTCGGGCGTGTACACGGCGATGTGGGCGCTGCGTCCGCTCTGGTCGACCCAGTCGACGCCCGGGAACCGCTCGTGGACCGGGTGATCGGTGGCCGGGCGTCGGTAGGCGACGACGGTGTCGGCGATTCCTGTGCCGGTCACGTCGCCCGTCGCCGTGGCGACGACCTCGTACCCCTCGGGAATCCGAGCCGTGGCGGCAGTCGCCGGCAGCCGTGCTGCAGTCCATGGTCGTACCGGCGACCACCACTCGCCATCGAGGGCCACGGCGTCGCCGGTTGGGGCCGCCCATCCTTCGAATGCAGAACGGCCGGAGGCGATCCGCACCGTGCCGTTGCGCATTGCGATCACCCCGCCGGCGTCGACGAGCACTTCGAGCAGGCCACCGACGTCGGTGCCCGGCAACCGCTGATCGAACAGTGCGTTGCCGAGGCCGGCGGCGACGACGGCGGGTCGGCCCGCGGCGTCGCCTGTCACTTCGACCGGGTAGGCGGCGTGAGCGCCGTGGCCCCAGACGATGTCGACCCCCCACCCGGCGACCTGGTCGACGAGGTGTGCGAGCGAGGGGTCGGGGCGCCTGAGGTACTCGACCCCGGCGTGCAGGCCGACCACCACCACGTCGGCCCGGTCGCGCAGGTCGGATACGGCGCTGTTGGCGCGGGCGGTGTCCCACGTACTCACGCCCGGCGACGTGGGGGTGGCAGCCGCACCGCCCGAGACGTCGAAGGCCAGCACGCCGACCGTGACACCGTTGACGTCGAGCACGAGCGGTGCCTCGGCCGCGCCGGCCGTGGCGCCGCCGCCGACGGAGTGCAGACCGGCGGTGTCGAGCGCCTCGATCGTGTCGAGCACAGTGGCCCGGCCGGCGTCGCCGGCGTGGTTGTTGGCGATGTCGAGCACGTCGAACCCCGCCCCGGAGAGCAGGGCGGCGGCACCGGGATCAGCCTCGAGCGCGAACGGCCCGGTGATGTGCGGTCTGGTCGTGAGCGGCGACTCCAGGTTGCCGAACGCCAGATCGGCCCCGACCAAGGCCGGGCGCAGGCGCTCGAACACGCTGCCGGGATCGCCAGTGACGACCGGCGCCACGTCACGCCCGAGCATCACGTCGCCGACGAACACCAGCCGGACGACGGGGTGGATGCGCCGTTCGTCGGGAGCAATCGTACTGGCCGTCGTCGACTGCACCCGGCCCATACCGGCGGAGCAAGCGGTCGTCAACGCGCAGAACACAACGGCCCATCGCCCTCCCATACCTTCACCATGGACCGCGGCGAGGCGCGTCGACAGGGTCGAACGTCATCGTCAAGCGGGCGCGGCCCGCTGCCGGATCACTTCGAGTCCACCGTCTCCACTCGCGGGCGCCATCCGTACGTGGGAGAACCGGGTTCTGCGCGTCGCCGCCGGGTTCGGCGGCCTGCTGCGCGAGCGGGTCGATGAGATCGGCGACCCGGTATTGAACGTGAGGGCGGGGTGCGACAGGAACAGCGGCGGGTCATCGGGAAACAGGCCGGCGACGGCTGTGGTGACCACGTGAGCGAACTCGCTGTGCTCGATGCGGGTCCCATCGGGGAACTACCGTCTCACAACGGTTGCACGGCCGGAGAGGAGCCCCATGAGCGCGACGCCGGAACAGGTCGAGGCGGGCCATGCCTTCTACACGAAGCGGGCCCTGGCGGTCTATGACATAGCGATTCTCGGGTACTTCTCACGTGCGGCCTGGAAGTGCCCGTCGCGTCGGATCCTGCAGCACTACGACGAGCACGTCTCGACGAACCATCTCGACGTCGGTGTCGGGACCGGATACTTCCTCGACCACTGTCGATTCGGTTCGCCCTCCCCACGCATCGCGCTGATGGACCTCAACACCAACTGTCTCGACGTCGCCAGCCGTCGCATTGCTCGCTTCAGCCCCGAGGTCTATCGGGCCAACGTCCTCGAGCCGATCTCGTTCGACGTGCCCAAGTTCGATTCCATCGCGTTGAACTACGTGCTCCACTGCGTTCCCGGCGACATGACCGCTAAGGGCGTCGCGTTCGAACACCTGAAGGCGGTCATGAATCCGGGAGGCGTCATCTTTGGGGCGACGCTGCTTCACGACGGTGTCCACCGAAACTGGCTAGCGCGAAAGGTGATGGACCGGAACAACAAACACGGCATCTTTGCCAATGTCGACGACAGCCTCGACGGTCTTCGGTCCGTGCTGCTCCAGCATCTCACCCTCTCGACAGTCGAAGTCGTTGGTTGTGTCGGGATCTTCGCAGGCAGGCTGGTCGTAACTGTTCAGCCGGGTGGGTGAGTCGCGCGGTGTGTGGTGGTGGCCCGTTACGAGGCGCGCGGATGTTCGGTGGCGTGTCGCTGGAGGATCGGATTGCCGAGCTGGAGGAGCTTGGTTGCTCGTCAGGCGGCGTTGATCGAGGCGCAGGCGGTGTTGTTGGCGGACACCGAGTCGTTGCGGGCTCGGGTCGAGGAGCTCGAAAGTCGCCTGGGTCGGGATTCGGGGAACTCGTCGTTGCCGCCGTCTCGTGATGGTCGTGATGGTCGGGTGCGTCGCGGCGAAGGAATCGCCCGGTGTCGTGCGGGCGGTGTGCGGCGGATCTTGCTGATGCTGCGGTGGTTGGTGGTGCGTGCCGTCAGGTGGTCGATATCCCTGAACCGCGTTTGATCGTCACCGATCATGTCGCCGAGAAGCGCCGCTGCGCTTGCGGGCACGTCACCACCGCAGAGTTTCCGCCGGAAGCGAACGGACCGACGTGTCGGGGACCGCGGGTCAAAGCAGCCGCGGTGTATCTGTTGAGCCGCCAGCATGTTCCGTTCGAACGAGCGCACGAGGCGATGGACGCCTTGTTCGCCGCGCCGGTCGCCGAGGGCGCACTGTTGCTGGAAACCGCCAGGGAGGTTCCCGACAATGTTCCTGATTCCCGTCCCGATCGGCGTCAGGGACTCCCCATGTCTGGACGAGTTCCTTCGGTCGGAAAGCAGGGGGTACGGGTTGTCAATGGGTGCGGCTCGAGAGCCGCCCGTCGCCGACGGCGAAGGCCCTGTGCAAACGAGAGAACGAATCGAATCAGTTGGCGGCGCCGTAGACGGCGCTACCGACGACGATCAGACCGACGAGGGCGGTACAGCCGATCGTGCAGAGTCGAGCCACGCGATTCGCTTCTCCACGACCGCGTGAGCGCTGCCACCCAACTCCGGAGAAGGCAATGGCAACACAAGCGCTGGCCACGCTGACCGGAGGCACCAGCACGCCGAGAACCGCCATGGTGGTCGCTACGAATCCGGCGCGCGTCGGAAAGTCGAGTTGCGCCCAGTTCACCCATCCAGCCTATTCATCCAGCGGCCGGCAGCGATCCAGCACAGGCGAGTCGTGGCAGTCCTGTTGCGCTCAGGGGTGGTGGCCGGGGAGACCCGAGGTCGTGTGCGGAGGGAGGCGCGGGATCGACGGTGGATGGGCGAGTGAGGCGTAGCGCCTCCTATCGACGCGTGATCGAGCCGGTCGTGATGGGCGGCAAGGATGTCGAGTTGCCCGGTGAAGCGCTCCGGCTCGCAAGTTCGACCCTGCCAGTGTGATCGTCGGGCAGACTTTCTGGGCGGTGCCGTCGATTCGGGGTGGCGCTGCGCGTCATGGTGGTCTCGGCGATGGTCGTCGGCTGTGAGAGACAGGAGTTGATCGTGCTCGAGCTCGTCGCCGAGCATGGCGTGACCGGGACCGGAGTCTTGTCCGGCCGTGCCGGCGGTGGGAGGTCGGCGTCGAATCAGGCTGGCCGAAACAGGTAGTTGTGTCCGTTGTCGATGCCGACCAGACCAGCGGGGTCGGTGAAGTTCGCAAGTACCAGTTCGGCGTCCTCGACCGAATGCAGGCGTTCCTCCGGATGCACATAGATCCCCGAGAACTCAAGCCACGCGTCGAACTTGAGGGAGTCGATTCCGAGGCCGTCGATGTCACCGGCAAGCCCGAACTGCACGCGTATGGCAGGCCCGTTCTGGTCTACGACCGTGACGTTGGCGGCGTTGAATCGATGGTGGTCGAAGAAGTAGACGCTGGACTCGATCGGGTCTCCGAACGTCTTTCCCGATGCCGTCTGGCCTTCCATCCGTTGCCAGGACGGGGGGCCGAGGGGGACCCAGCCGACCACCAGGTTCGGCGAGATGTCGCCGTAGCTACGCGTGACCTCGGCGAACGAGAGGTCAAAGTCCCACGTCAACGACAACGGATAGCCGACATTTGGGTTCTCGAACAGCAGTCCGCTCCAACTGCCGCCAATCAGCTTCAGGTCCTCCTTCCTCAGCGCGTCGTCGTCCCGCCATCGGCGCCACGGAGTAGGGAACCGGAGCATGCGTGCGACTGTAGCCAGCGGTCGCCGTGTGCTTCCGAGCTCCGGCCCGGCTAGAGCCCGTGCAGACACGGATGGCCCCTGGCGGGGGTCATCCTGGTGGATGAGAATGGTCGAGTGCGCTGATGTTTCGCTCGGCCGAACCGGCTCGTTCACCTGGGTCGGTCCATCGTTGGCGGTAGTCATGCGCCGAGAGGTCGCTCCGGGCTCCGTCTCGTTGTTGGTGAGCGGTGGCCCGCTCCGCGAATGGTCGTGCTGCGGATTGGTCCACCGCCGCGAGTTCGCGTCTCGCGTCGGCGAGCTCGTCGGTGGCGACGTTGAGGTCGAGCCTCGCTCGTCGGCGGCCGAGGATGCCGGACTCGTTGAATGCTTGCTGCGTTGACCGGCGAGCGTTCTCGGCTTCTCGCATCACGCCACGAGCTTCCGAGATCCGCATGTCGAACGGGGCGCATCGTCCGTTGGCGGTGACCCATGCTTCGGCGGTGGCCTCGACTCGGCGTTCGAGTTCGACTCACCGATCAGCCGAGTCGGTGACGTCACGGGTCCTCGCCCACCTGCAACAGGCGCGCGCCAAGACGTGCGGACCCGCAACGCCCGGCTGACAGCGATCCGCTCGTTCTTCCACTACGCGGCGCTCAAAGCGCCCGAGCAGGAGTGATCGCCCGGGTGCTATCGATCCCCGAGAAACGGTTCGACTCGACCGAGATCAGCTACCTCACCGAGGCCGAGATCATGCGCTACTGCGAGCACCGGATCGGCACCTCGACCGGTCGTCGCGACCACGCGATGCTCCTGCTGGCCGTCCAGACCGGGCTGCGAGTCAGCGAGCTCGCAGCCTCTGCTGCCAGGACGTTCAACTCGACGCCACCCCGTGGGCGCGAACACGGTGGTCGCGTCGTCGCTCCAGCGGGTCGTGTCGCATGCAGTGAGCAGCGCAGTGACCTCGCCCTCGGCGAGGTAGGTGACGAGGTTGCGTTGGGTGCGTTTCGTCATCCTGTTGCGCCTGGTTCCGTCGGGGTGAGGTCGCGGCTGGCCACATAGTTCTGCGTCGCGCCACCGACACCACCATCGATCTGGCAAGCACGCCAGCCGTCACCTCCGCCGACGTCACACCTCTGAGCTCCACAGCACCGCGCCGGCACGAACCGCCGAGCCATCGACGTAGTTGACGACGGTGCCAGCCGCCAACCAGTGGATGCCGAGCGTCGCGCCGGTACCGGGTCGCATCCGGACAGCAACGCCTGCCGTCAGCAGCCGGTGAGCCGCCTCGACCGCTCGATGCTGGTGCTGGGAGTCGACGCCACGTCCATGGCCCGGGATGGTGCGCTTCAGGCATCCCGGAGATGCTCGACGGTGTTCCCGATCCGACGAATTCGCCGGGGTGATGTTCCCGGCAATGTTCCCGATTCAGTTCCCGACCCGGCTCAGGGACTCCCTGGGAGTTCCCGATACCCGTCGGGACTGACAAGGAGGACTCCCTCCCGGATGTTCAGACCCGCCAGCCGGTGATCGATCGGCACCGTCAGTAGGTCAGCCCAAGTTCCTCGCCGGCCTCGGTCAAGTCGCCCACCGCCGAGCTCGGTGCGCGCCGCTGCCGATAGGCGAGCACGTCACTCGCCAGCAGCCGACGATGAGTACCGGCCATGTGGGCCGGCATCGACCCTTGGTCGATCAACCGGACCACGTACGTCCGCGAGAGCCCGAGCAGATCGGCCGCCTGCTGCGTGGTGAGTTCCGCATCAGAGGCACGACATGAACGGGGACTCCGGTCGCAGAGTCGCAGCAGGGCCCGCACGGCACGGCTCGCTCGGCTGGGAGCACAACCGTCTCGTCACCCAACCGAACGCTCACGAGGACCGCTCAGAGTCGATCGACGCGACGACGACACGATCAGGCCCCCCAGAACGAACATCCGACTGGACGCACCCAGCGACAAGCAACACAAACGACACAAACGCAACGAGAGGAGAGGTGCTCAAAGCGCAACCTGTAGCCCAGAGTGGCCGCGACCTGCATCCCCACGGACCGCAATGTGTAGCCCAAGGTGGCTGCAATGTGTAGTCTGGCGGAGTGGTTGTGTATCGTCCCCGTGTCGTCGACGCATTGCTGGCCGACCGGCTCACGTCCGCCGGAGCGGTGCTGATCGAAGGCCCGAAGGCGTGCGGGAAGACGTTCACCGCCGAACAGCAGGCCGTCAGCCGCGTCTACCTCGACACTGACGACCAGGCACGCGCTGCGCTGGGGGTGGACCCGACCCTGGTGCTGTCCGGTGATCCACCCCAGCTCGTCGACGAGTGGCAGCTCGACGCCACTCGCGTGTGGAACCACGTCCGCGCCGAGGTGGACCGCCGCCAAGGCACCGGGCTGTACATCCTCACCGGTTCCGCCACCCCGCCCGACGACACCCGCCGCCACAGCGGCGCCGGACGCTTCGCCCGTCTGACAATGCGACCGATGAGCCTGTTCGAATCGGGCGACTCGACTGGTGAGATGTCGTTGGCGGCGCTGCTCGAGAGACACCGGCCGACCGCCAAACCGACCGAGGTGACCGTGCGCCGCTACGCCGAGCTGGTCGTTCGTGGTGGTTGGCCGCTGAACCTGACGAGAACGGTCGCCGCTGCGGCGCGGGCGAACATCGACTACGTCACCACGATCATCGATCGACCTGCCCACCATCGACCCGGCCCGTCGGCATCCCCGGCTGGCGCTGCGGGTCCTGCAGTCGCTCGCCCGCAACATCGGGATGGACTACGTCGTCACCCGCCTCGCACAGGACGCGAGCACCGACGACTCTGACATCGCACGCTCGACCGTCTACGACTACCTGGCACCGCTGGAGCGTCTGATGGTGCTCGACCCGTTGGAGGCATGGTCATCACATCTGCGTTCGCGGGCCCGGTTGCGCACCTCGCCACGGGTGCAACTCTGCGACCCATCGGTTGCTGTTGCTGCGCTGCGCAGCGGACCGGACCAGCTGCTCGCCGACCTGAACTACTTCGGGTACCTGTTCGAAGCGCTCGTCGTGCGTGACCTGCGAGTGTTCGCCGGCGTCGTGGACGGCACCGTGCAGCACTACCGGGACTCCGACGATCTGGAGATCGACGCCGTCGTCACCGCCGGCGACGGACGCTGGGCGGCGTTCGAGGTCAAGCTCGGCCAGGCCGACATCGACATGGCTGCTGCGAACCTGCTCACCTTCGCCCGCAAGGTCGACACGACCAAGGTCGGCGAACCGGCGACGCTCGCCGTGGTCACTGCTACCGGATACGGCTACACCCGGCCTGACGGCGTCGTCGTCATCCCCGCCGCCACCCTCGGCCCCTGACCGTCGGGAGCGATCGCGCTGCAGCGAGATAGCAGCTGGTGGTAGGGACCAACGGCAGATGCCAACCGAAGCCCGACTGGCAAAGAGCCAGAACTACTCGATACGCAGGCCGGATATCGCCCGAGCAATGACGAGCTGCTGGATCTCGCTGGTGCCTTCGAAGATCGTGTGGATCTTGGCATCGCGGTGCCAGCGCTCGACGGGGTAGGCGCGGGTGTAGCCGTAGCCCCCGAGGATCTGGATCGCCTCCTGGGTCACCCAGACGGCCGTCTCGGATGCCTTGTACTTCGACATCGAGCCCTCGGCGTTCGTGAAGCCGCCGTTCTTGGCCAGCCAGGCGGCCCGCCAGATGAGCAGGCGGGAGGCGTCGATCTCGGTGATCATGTTGGCCAGCTTGAAGGCGATCGCCTGGTTCATGATGATCGGCCGGCCGAAGGCCATCCGCCCCTTGGCGTAGTCGAGGGCGAACTCGTACGCCGCCCGGGCGATGCCGAGCGCCTGCGCGCCGACCGTCGGCCGGGTCGCCTCGAACGTCGACATCGCCGGCTGCTTCTCGCCCGAGTGGCCCATCTCGCGCGCCCGGGCCAGTTTGGCGTCGAGCTTCTCCTTGCCACCGAGGAGGCAGTGGTTGGGAACGCGCACGTCGTCGAGGACGACCTCGGCGGTGTGTGAGGCGCGGATGCCGTGCTTCTGGTACTTCTGTCCCTGCGACAGGCCCTTGGAGCCGGGAGGCACGATGAAGGCCGCCTGACCGCGGCCCTTGAGGGCCGGGTCGACGGCGGCGACGACGACGTGGATGTTGGCGATGCCGCCATTGGTGATCCACGCCTTGGTGCCGTTGAGCACCCACTCGTCGGTGGCCTCGTCGTAGACGGCGCGGGTGCGCAGCGACGAGACGTCCGAGCCGGCGTCGGGCTCCGACACGCAGAACGCCCCGAGCTTCACGTCGTCGGCGGTGCCGTAGCACTGCGGCACCCACTCGATCATCTGCTCGGGCGTGCCGCTGCCGGCGATGCCCGCGGCCGCCAGCGCCGTGCCCATGATCGCCATGCCGATGCCGGCGTCGCCCCAGAAGATCTCCTCGACGGCGACGGGCAAGGTGAGACCGGTGGGATCGCCCATCGCGTTCATCAGGAAGTCGATGCCGTACAGCCCGATCTTGGCGGCCTCCTGCACGACCGGCCAGGGGAACTCCTCGGCCTCGTCCCACTCGTGGGCGGCCGGGCGGATCACCGTGTCGGCGAAGTCGTGGACCCACTTCTGGATCTGCGTCTGGTCCTCGTTCAGGCTGAGGGAGAAGTCTGGCATGCCGACAAGTTACCAATGAGTAACAACGGCGCACCAGTCATCGCGGCGAAAAGGTGTGAAAGGCCCATTCGTCCGCCGTCCGGCCGTCGGCGAAGGCCCGGCCGTCGCGGACGGCGGGTTCGAGCAGGCGGGCTCCGGTCGGGCGCCCTACTCTTCGCCTCGTGAACACCCGGCGATGGACAGCGGTGATGGCCCTCCTCACCGCGTGCAGTGGCGCCGAAGTCGGCGCCGGCGACCCGGTGGCAACCTCGACGTCCGGTCCGCCGGCGCCGACCAAGGTGGCAACGGCGACCGCCACCTCTCGGCCCGCCGCGGCGAGCACGGCGAGCACGGCCGCGCCGCCCACCTCCGCCGCTCCGCTGGCCCCGTTGCGCCAGGCCGACGACGCCCTCGTCTCGGCGATCGCCGAACTCGAGACGGCGGGTGGCGGCGCGTGCGACCTGCTCGACACCCGCCGGTGCCTGCTGCCCTACCCGTCCGACTTCTTCACCGTGCCCGACGCGGCGACGGACACCGGCCTGCGGGTGCGCTTCGCCCCCGAGGCGATGCCGTCGAACGCCTCGGGCGTCGCCATCGATCCGGCCGAGTGGAACCGCAACGACGGGTTCAGCCCCAACTCCACGATCCTCACCGCGGTGCCGGGCCTCGACCCGGCCGCCTCCCGCCTCCCCGGCTGGGCCGACGTCGGCGCCTCGCTCGCCGCCGACAGCCCGGTCGCCATCCTCGACATGACCAGCGGAGAGCGCGTCGCGCTGTGGGCCGAGCTCGACGCCAAGGCGACGGGCGACGACCGGCTGCTGGTGATCCATCCGGCCGTCGCCCTGCCCGAGGGCCACCGGTTCGCCGTCGCCCTGCGCGACCTGCGCGGGGCCGACGACGCGCCGATCGAGGCCGGCCCGGTGTTCGCGGCCTACCGCGACAGGCTCGTCGCCACCGACGGCATCGAGTCACGCCGGGCGGCGATGGAGGAGGTGTTCGGGGCGCTGACCGCCGCCGGGATCGGGCGCGACGACCTGTTCCTCGCCTGGGACTTCACCGTGATCAGCACGCGCAACCTCAGCGAGCGCATGCTCCACATCCGTGACCTGACCCTCGAGTTCTACGGCGATTCGACGCCCGAGTTCACCGTCACGGGGGTGACCGATGCCCCCGCCGATGCCGTGGACGACGGGGGCCTCATCGCCCGCCAGGTCACGGGCATCTACACCGTGCCGAACTTCCTCACGGGTGACGGCGGGCCGGGCAACCGTTTCTACCTCCCTCCGGGTGTCAAGCCCACGCCGGACTGGCTCCCCCAGCAGAACGGCATCGTCGAGGTGCCCTTCGCCTGCAACATCCCGGCCAGCGTGCTGCGACCCGGCGACTATCCGGTGCACATCGCCCAGTACGGCCACGGCCTGCTCGGCGCCCACTTCGAGATCGACGCCGGCAACGTCCGGCGGATGGCCAACGAGCACGACGTGATCTTCTGCGCCACGAAGTGGGCCGGGATGAGCGAGGACGACGTCGCCAACGCCGCGGCGACCCTCGGCGAGATGGGGAACTTCCCGACGATCGCCGACCGCCTGCAGCAGGGCGTGCTCAACCAGATCGCCCTCGGCCGGCTGATGCTCACGGGCAACGGCCTGCTCACCGACCGGGTGTTCGGCATCGTCCAGGGCAGGATCGACCGCCGGCACCTCGACTTCGACGGCAACAGCCAGGGCGGGATCATGGGCCTGATGCTCGCCGCGGTCTCCCCCGACATCGAACGGGCCGCGCTCGGGGTTCCGGGGATGAACTACGCGCTCCTCCTGCCCCGCTCCGTCGACTTCGACGACTACGAGGCGGTCTTCCGACCGGCCTACCCCGATGACCTCGACCGGACGTTGATCCTCTCGATGATCCAGATGCTGTGGGACCGGGGCGAGGGTGGCGGCTACGTGCAGCACCTGACGTCGGATCCCTATCCGGGGACGAACGCCAAGACCGTGCTGTTCGACGTGGCCTACGGCGATCAGCAGGTCACGCCGCTGTCGGCGCTGATCGCCGCCCGCACGGTCGGCGCCGCCGTGCACCTGCCGCTGACCGCGCCCGGGCGGTTGCCGTCCGACACGGTGGCCTGGGGACTGGCGCCGCTGGCCTATCCCTCCGCCGGCTCGGCGATCATCTGGTGGGATTCGGGGGCCGATCCGATGCCCGTCGAGAACCTGCCGCCCCGCTCCGGCGTCGACCCCCACGAGGACCCGCGCGCCGACGCCGACGTGCGGCGGCAGAAGGCCGAGTTCCTCTTCGGCGATCAGCTCGTCGACGTGTGCGCCGGCGCACGGTGCACGGCCGACCGGGCCCCCTGAACCAGCACGACACCGACGAGCGTCAGCCCGGCGCCGGCCAGGTACGGGGCCGGGATGCCGACGTGACCGAACAACGCACCCCCGGTCACCGGGCCGACGATCCGCCCGAGCGAGCTCGCCGACTGCTGGAACCCGAGGGCCTCCCCCCGTTTCGCCGGCCCGGCCGCCTCGCCGACGAGAGCGAGCATCGACGGTCCGGCGAGGCCCGAGCCGATCGACAGCAGGGCGAGGGCAACGATGAACACCGACCACGCCTCGGCGACGGCGAACAGGGCGAGCCCGGCGGCGATGATCACCATCCCACCGACCAGCAGGCTCCACGAGCCGAACCGGGCGGTGAGCGGGTGGATCAGCGCACCCTGGACACCGACGAGCACCAGCCCGATGCCGAGGAAGACGATCGACGCCGAGGCCTCGGTCAGGTCGAACCGTCGGTTGCCGAACAGCGAGAAGGTTGCTTCGAACGCCGAGAAGGCCGCCGTCGAGATGAGTCCGACAAGCGCGAATCGGACGAGCGCCGGGGTGCGATCACCGGCAAGCCCGGCCGACAGGGCGGCGGCCGCCGCCCGTTGGGACGGCCCGTGCGTCTCGGGAAGCCGGCGGATGGCCACCAGACCGTTGATCGCCGCGATCGCCGCGGCGATGAAGAACGGCACCTGCGGTCCGCCGAGCGCGGCCAACCCGCCGATCGCCGGGCCGATGACGAAGCCGACGCCGAACGCCGCGCCGAGCAGGCCGAGCGCCCGGGCCCGGTGCTCGGGCTCGACGACGTCGGTCACCGCTCCCTGGGCGACCGACACGCTGGCCCCGCTGGCCCCGTCGACGGCGCGGGCGAGGAAGAGCAGCCACAACGATCCGGCGAGGCCGCACAGGATGCTCCCCACTGCCGTGCCGAACAGTGAGAGCAGGATCACCGGCTTGCGCCCGACGCGGTCCGACAGACGCCCCATGATCGGGGCGAACAGGAACTGGGCGGCCGAGAATGTCGCCCCGAGCACGCCGATCTGCGTCGGCGAGGCATCGAACCGTTCGGCGTACAGGGCGAGGATCGGAACGACGATGCCGAACCCGACGAGATCGAGCGCCACCGTCGTCCAGATCACCCAGAACCCGCGGGGCAGCGGGGTGCTGGCGGAACGGTCGGGACGGGGCACGGCGCACAAGCGTCCTACCCGACCGGGTGCACGAGCAAGTCGACGCCTCCCGGCGGCGTGCTCAGCGGCGGACGGCCGTGCCCGCCTTGGTCGTCTCGACGACCCAGCCCGCCCCCTGCAACTCGGCCCGGATGGCGTCGGCCGTGGCGAAGTCCCTGGCGGCCCGGGCCGTGTCGAGGGCAGCGGCCCTGGCGGCGATCTCGGCGGGGACGTCGCCGGCAGCCTTCAACTCGAGCCCGACGGCCCGGGCGATCTCGTGGGCCGCGGCGGCCAGCGAACCGGCCGCCGCCCCGTCCCCGGCGTCGAGTGCCGCGTTGGCCTGGCGGACGGTGTCGAACATCAGGGCGATGGCCCCGGGCGTATCGAGATCGTCGTCCATCCGGTGACGGAAGCGATCGATCACGACGGCCGCTGGCACCGCGCCGGCGCGGACCTCGGCCGTGCGGGCGGCGAACGAATCGAGCCCGGCGAGGGCCTTGGCGGCGGCCTCCAGCCCGCTCGGGCCGATCGAGACCGGCGACCGGTAGTGACTCTGCAGCAGCAGCATCCGGTAGGCGCGCGGGTCGTACCGCTCGAGCAGGTCGAGCAGGTTGAAGACGTTCCCCAGGCTCTTGGACATCTTCTCGCCCTCGGTGTCGACGAGGAAGCCGTTGTGGGTCCAGTGGTTGGCGAACCGGCGGCCGAGTGCCACGGCCTGCGCCCGTTCGTTCTCGTGGTGGGGGAAGCGCAGGTCCTGACCACCGGTGTGCAGGTCGAACCCCTCGCCGAGCAGTTGCAGGCTCATCACCACGCATTCGCTGTGCCAGCCGGGACGGCCGTCGCCCCACGGGGACGGCCACGCCGGCTCGCCCGGCTTGGTGAACTTCCACAGGGCGAAGTCGGCCGGGTCGCGCTTCTCGCCGGCGCCGAAGACCTCGCGGTCGCCGCCGCCGGCGAGCATCTCGTCGAGGCTCTGGTGGGCGAGCAGGCCGTAGTCGGGCACGACGCGCACCGACAGGTAGACACCGTCGCCCGTGACGTAGGCCGAGCCGCGCCCGACCAACTCGGCGATCATCTCGACCATCTGCTCGACGTAGTCGGTGGCGTGCGGTGTGTCGGTGGGACGAAGCAGGCCCAGGCCGTCCATCGCCTTCCACCACACCGCCTCGCACTTCGTGGTGATCTCCTGCCACGGCCGGCCCTCGCGTTCGGCCCGCTCGATGATCTTGTCGTCGATGTCGGTGATGTTCGAGACATGACGGACGCGCAGCCCGGACCACTCGAGATAACGGCGCAGGATGTCCCAGGCCAGCGTGGCCCGGCCGTGGCCGATGTGGGGCGGGCCGTAGACGGTGGGACCGCAGACGTAGATGCTCACCGTGCCGGGCTCGCGCAGGGCGAGCTCTCTGACCTCTCGGGTGGCGGTGTCGTACAGGTGGAGCACGCACCGAGCCTAGGCAACATCGCCGCGCCGGGCGCAGCGTGTATTCCCGGGGGCGAGCGGGGCCGGGTAATCGCACCGGGGCGCGACAGCAGGCTCCGGTAGCCTTCCGGCGCTATGACCACCGTCCCTGACAAGCCGTCCGTCGACGGTATCGAGGCCCGCTGGATACAGCGGTGGGAGGCCGACGCCGCCTACCGCTTCGACCGCACCGCGAGCCGGGACCGGGTGTTCGCCATCGACACCCCGCCCCCGACGGTCTCGGGCAGCCTGCACATCGGCCACGTGTTCAGCTACACCCACACCGACGCCATCGCCAGGTTCCAGCGGATGCGCGGCAAGGCGGTCTTCTACCCCATCGGTTGGGACGACAACGGCCTGGCCACCGAGCGTCGGGTGCAGAACGTCACCGGCGTGCGCTGCGATCCGTCGTTGCCGTACGACCCGGAGTTCAGCGCGCCATTCGCCGGCGACGTTCCCAAGGACCACCGGGCGGTGCCGGCCAGCCGGCCGAACTTCGTCGAACTGTGCCGTGAGATCACCCACATGGACGAGGGCGTGTTCGAGCAGCTCTTCCGGCGGCTCGGTCTGTCCGTCGACTGGTCGCTGCTGTACACGACGATCGGCGACGACGCCCGCCGGGTCAGCCAGCGCGCCTTCCTGCGCAACCTCGAGCGCGGCGAGGCATACCAGCAGGATGCGCCGACCCTCTACGACATCGACGAGCGCACCGCCGTGGCCCAGGCCGAGATGGAGGACCGCGACGTCCCCGGCGCCTACCACAAGCTGGCGTTCCACCGCACCGCCGCCGGCGGCGACGACCTGCTGGTCGACACCACCCGCCCCGAACTGCTGGCCAGCTGCGTGGCGATGGTCGCCCACCCCGACGACGAGCGCTACCAGCCCCTTTTCGGCACGACCGTGCTCACGCCGCTGTTCGGCGTCGAGGTGCCGGTGCTCGCCCATCGCCTGGCCGATCCCGCCAAGGGCACGGGTCTGGCGATGATCTGCACCTTCGGTGACGTCACCGACGTCACCTGGTGGCGCGAGCTCCGCCTGGCGTCGCGTGCCCTCCTCGGCTTCGACGGCCGGTTCGCCGTCGAGACCCCCGAGTGGATCACCTCGCCCGAGGGGGCCGCCAACTACGCGGCGATCGCCGGTCTCGCCCCGAAGCAGGCCCAGCGCCGGGTCGTCGAGCTGCTCCAGGCCTCGGGCGAGCTGATCGGCGAGATCCGCCCGATCAGCCATCCGGTCAAGTTCTACGAGCGCGGCTCGCGACCGCTCGAGATCGTCGCCACCCGCCAGTGGTACATCCGCAACGGCGGCCGCGACGACGACCTGCGCGACGCCCTCATCGCCCGCGGCGGCGAGCTGACCTGGCACCCGGCGTACATGCGGCACCGCTACGACAACTGGGTCGGCGGCCTCAACGGCGACTGGTTGATCAGCCGCCAGCGGTTCTTCGGGGTGCCGATCCCCGTCTGGTACCCGCTCGACGAGGAGGGCAGACCGATCTACAGCCGCGTGCTCGTCCCCTCCGCCGACCGCCTCCCGATCGATCCGTCGAGCGAATGCCCCGACGGATACTCCGCCGACCAGCGAGGCGTTCCGGGCGGATTCGTCGGGGACCCCGACGTCATGGACACCTGGGCGACGTCGTCGCTGAGCCCGCAGATCGCCGGGGGATGGGGAACCGACGTCGACCTGTTCGAGCGGGTGTTCCCGATGGACATGCGGCCCCAGGCCCACGACATCATCCGCACCTGGCTGTTCTCGACGATGGTCCGCAGCCATCACGAGCACGGCACGGTTCCGTGGCGCAACGCCATCCTGTCGGGTTTCATCCTCGACCCCGATCGCAAGAAGATGTCGAAGTCGAAGGGCAACGCCGTCACCCCGATGAACCTGCTCGAGCAGTACGGCACCGACGCCGTCCGCTACTGGGCATCGTGCGGCCGCCCCGGCGTCGACACCGCGCTCGACGAGGGGCAGATGAAGATCGGCCGCAAGCTGGCGATGAAGCTGCTCAACGTCAGCAAGTTCGTGCTCTCGTTCGACGCCGCGGCCGCCGGCGAGGTGTCTGCGGCGCTTGACCGGGCGATGCTCGACCGGCTCGCCGAGGTCGTCGGCGAGGCCACGGCCGCCTTCGACGACTTCGACTACGCCCGGGCGCTGGAACGCACCGAGGAGTTCTTCTGGTGGTTCTGCGACGACTACGTCGAGCTGGTCAAGAGCCGCGCCTACGCCGCCGACGGTTCGGCCGTTGGAGCGCTGCGCGGCGCCCTCGACGTGCTCCAGCGGCTCTTCGCCCCGTTCCTGCCGTTCGTCACCGAAGAGGTGTGGGATTGGTGGCAGGACGGCTCGATCCACGCCCAACCCTGGCCGTCGATCACCACAGCCGGGTTCGGCCGGCCGACGTTGGAGGCGGTCTGCGAGGTGCTCGGGCGCGTCCGGCGGGCCAAGACCGAGGCCAAGGCGTCGCAGCGGGCCACCGTCGCCCGGCTGGTCGTCACCGCTCCGGCCGAGACGCTCACCGCCCTCGCCCTGGCCCACGGCGACCTCGTGGCCGCCGGTTCGGTGGCGACGATCGAGACCGCCGTCGGCGCCGAGCTCGAGGTGGCGGTCGAGCTGGCTCCCGTCGAGACCTGAACCGCCGACCGGGGTTGGTCCGGCCCCGCGTGTCAGGTGGGCGCCGGTCAGGTCGGCGCGGGATCGCCGGGCGCCGGCTCGCCGCGCGCCGGCTCGCGCCGCGCCGGCTGGTAGCCGGTGCCGCCCCGGCCGATCGTCGACACGATCTTGCGGATCCGCCGCGGTGGCGTGCCGCCGTCGCCACCGAAGAAGGGGTCGTTCATCCAGCTGCCGAACGAGGCCAGTGACTCCTCGGTCGAATCGAGCCACCAGTCGCAGCCGGCGTAGCGATCGTCGTGCTCGGCGTTGAAGTAGATCACCCCGCGGTACTGTGCCCAGTCGGGTTGCTGGAACATCGCCCGGGCCTCGTCGAACCACGCCGCCTTACGGCCCGGAACGGCCGCGTCCTCGATCGAGCCGAGCTCGGGTAGCCAGAGCTCCTTGGTCGGGTGCCGCTGGCCGAACCGGCGGTGGCCGCCCAGCAGCACGTCGAGCGACGACCAGTCGCCGGTCGCCACCCGGCAGTCGAACCAGTTGTACACGTCGGCGCCGATGGCGTCGACGTAGTCGTCACCCGGATACCACAGGTCGGCGGCACGCGGATCGGTCGATGCCACCCGGAAGGCGTGATCGGTCATCGTGAACAGGAACTTCACGTTGCTCGCCCCGAGCGAGCGGAAGATCGTCACGACGTTGCGCCAGGCGGCGATGAACTGGGGCGCCTCGCCGAACACTTCGTGGCCCTTCACCTCGGGTTCGTGATGGAAGATGAAGTAGGTCGGGCGCCCGATGTCGCGCACGCCTCGGGCGAGCCGGGCGATGTCCTCGTGGAGCGGCGTGCCCGGCGCGGCGGCGGCGATGTCCGCCCAGCGGACCTTGGCGCCCTTCTCGTACTCGGGTTTCAACGAGATCATCAGGCGGTGGCCGGTGGCCAGTGCCCAGCTCTCGTAGTCGCTGGGGAACGGGTCGCCCCACTGCTTGAACGTGCGCACGATGCCGAACGGTTGGCCGACAGACGATTCGAGGTCGATGATCTCCTCGATCTCCGAATCGTCACGGGGCACCGTGGTCACGCCCATCCACATCGGCGGCTCGGCCCCACCGACTCCGCCGGCGCCCGTGGAGGGGATGGTCAGGGCGGTCGCCGTCACCCCCAGCACGACGATCCGGCGCACGAGCCGCCATCGCTGGACGGCGCGTTCACGGCCCGGGCCGGGTCCCCCGCGGGACGCGAACGCTCGATTCCGCACTTGCACTGCCACCGTTCTCTCCGTCACCATCCGCATCCGCCGACTACCCAGGGTAGCGGACCATTGCCGACGGTGGGAGAACTGCGGCTCGGGTACGATCGGGCGGATGCGCAGGGCGATCGTCATCGCTGTCGTCGCCATGGTCGGCGGGCTCGGCCTCCCGGTCGCCGCGGCGCAGGCCGACCGGCCACCCCCGGGCGTGGCCGGCAGCGCCAACCTGGTACCTCCCGTGCGTGGCCCGGCCGTGCAGGTCGGCCCGACGCTCCCGCCGCCGATGGTGCCTGTCGAGGAGCGGCTGCCTGCCGGTTCCGGGACCGGTCGTCGCATCGTCTACGCCAACCGCGCCCAGCGGGTCTGGGCCGTGGACGAGGACGAGACGGTGATCAAGACCCATCTCGTCAGCGGTCGCATCGGCAACCCGAGAACCGGCGTCTACAGCGTGTGGTCCCGCTCGGCGTCGACGTGTGCGACGACCAACCCGAGCGTCTGCTGGCGGTGGATGGTGCGGTTCGCCATCGGCGTCAACGGGGGCAACGTCGGCTTCCACGAGATCCCACGCCGCAACGGCAGGCCGGTGCAGAGCGAGTCGCAGCTCGGCCAGCCGCTGTCCAGCGGCTGTGTGCGACAGGGGACGGCCGACGCCCTGTGGATGTGGGAGTGGGCCGAGCTCGGTACCGTCGTGGTCGTGCTGCCTTGAACCGACCGGGGCCCGCGGGGCCCGGGGAGTAGCCTGATCGGTCTCATGGCAGTTAGACGTCGGTCATCGGAGGCAGCCCTCGAGGCGGCGATCGCCGGTGCGACGGCTACCGGGCGGCTCACCCCGGCACCGACCACGCCCCGGCGGGCGCGGCGCACCTGGCCGCAGCGGTTCGTGATCGTCTTCAACTCCGTCGTGGCCGTCGCACTGCTCGGCGCGTCCGGGTTGATCTGGTACGCCAACAACCGCCTCGGCGATCGTTCGCTCCTGCAGATCGACCGTGCCGCGGCCGAGGACACCGCCGTGCCGACGCAGCCCCCCGACCCGTCCGCCTCGACCGTCGCCGGGCAGCCGCCGGAGCCGGTCGTCACCACCACGGTGCCCCCGGTCGACATCGGGGCCAAGAACTTCCTGCTCACGGCGAGCGACAGCCGTGACTGCATCGACCCCGCCTCGCCGTACGCCGGGGCGTTCGGCGATGTCGGCGGCGAGCGGGCCGACACGATCATGCTCCTGCGGATCAACTCGACGACCAAGCAGGCGGCGATCCTCTCCTTCCCCCGCGACCTGTGGGTGAAGATCGACGGTCGCACGGGCAAGGGCCGGATCAACGGCGCGCTCGACTCGAAGAACCCGTCGAAGATCATCAACACGATCGGCAAGAACTTCTACCTGGGCATCGATCACTGGATCAACATCGACTTCTGCGCCTTCAAGGACCTCGTCGAGGCCGTCGGGGGCGTCTCGGTCCCGTTCGAGTTCGCCGCCCGCGACAACAACACCGGGCTGTACATCCCCGAGCCGGAATGCCACCTGTTCGGCGGCGACGAGGGCCTGGCGTACGTGCGCTCCCGTCACTACCAGTGGCTCGACGATCGTGGCCGCTGGCAGACCGATGGCTCCAGCGACCTGGGCCGGATCACTCGCCAGCAGGACTTCCTCAAGCGGGCGATGTCCAAGGCGTTGAGCCGCTGGCTGCTCGACCCCGGCGTGGCCAAGGGGCTCATCGACACGGCGATCGACAACGTGGTGACCGACAGCGAGCTGACCCCCGGCCTGATGCTCGACGTCGCCAACGCGATGCGCAGCTTCGACGCGTCGACGGTACGGACGTTCCAGATCGAGGCGTCCGGGCGCAAGATCAACGACCAGTCGGTGCTCGTGCCGATCCTGACCACCGACTACATGGAGAACGTGCTCAAGGTGTTCCGCGGTCAGGTGCGCATCGCCGACGCCGCCGAGCTGTACCCGCCGGCGCCCAGCGAGACCTCGGTCGCCGACGCGCCGGGGGCCGCGGCGACGAGCGGGAGCGCCGGGCCGACGACATCGGCCGGTGCCGCTCCGGCCGCACCGGCGACGACGAGCACATTGCCCGCCGTCGTGCTCGAGGATCGGAACAAGGGCATCTCACCCCCCGACGACCCGACCTGCGTGTAGGGCGCCGGCGTCAGGCATCGAGGGCGGTGGCGAGGGCCTCGGGGATCTGGGACGGGCCCTCGACGGTGACCAGTCTCGCCCCCACCTGATCGGCCAGGGCGCGGGCCTCGTCGGCGTCGCCGACCGGGGCGATGATGCACAGCTCGTCGAGCGACCGCGCGGCCGCGGCGACGTCGCCCGGCACGGTCGCCCGACAGTCGGAGAGCAGGATGGCGATCCGGCGCCCGGCGCGGCTGCGGGCCAGCTGCAGCGCTGCGGTCCGCAGTGCGCCGGCCAGGTCGGTCGTGCCGAATCCCGCGTAGGGCGAGCACGTCGTTGACGACCCGCTCCGGCGCCTTGCGGGCGTCCTGGCTCTTGGCCACCACCACGTCCTTGGCCGAAGGCGAGCACGCTGTAGTCGTCGGGCGCCCGCCAGGCGATCGCCGCCGCCGCTACGGCCGACGTGGCCAGCGGTCGACCGCCCATCGAGCCGCTGCGGTCGACGATCAGGCACAGTGCGGTCCCCGGTCTGGCCCAGCCGCGCACGTGGAGCCGTTCGGGGTCCGGCGCCTCACCACGGGCCCGTGCCTCGGCGAGCGCCTCGATGCTCGCAGTCGAGGTCGAGGTCGCCGCCATCGGGGCGATACGGCTGGGTGACGAGCTTGCCGACGCCCCTCGGCCGGACGGGCCCGCGGCGGCGACACCTCGATCATCAACCGTCCGGCGAGCCGGCGGGCCAGGGCGCGCAGCCTCGGGTCGGTCGCCGAGGTGAGGTCGGCGAGCATCGCCAGCGCCTCGTCGGGGTCGAGCGTCCATGCGCCTCGTCGAAGGCCGCCTCGTCGAGTTCGCCGACCTCGGGCGAAACCTGTTCGAACCCCTCGTGGCGTGCCAGGTCACGTCGCGACGTCGTCCTGCGGCCGGCCTCGTGGACGGCCTGGTCGGCATCGGCGCCCTCCTTGACGATCGGGGGGACTGCGGTGGCCCGCCCCGTTCGGGGCCGGCGCTTTTCCCCGTTCGCCACCGCCCGCGCCCGGCTCGGCGTCGTCGGGTCTCCCGAAGATCTCGTGCCACAGCTCGGTCACGATCTCCTCGGCGGTGCGCGACGCCCCCTCGCGGAGCCGGATGCGCCCGGAGAGGGCGACCAGGGCGGCGTCGAGCCCCACGTCGTGATCGGTCGGCAGGCGACCGCGGATGTCGCCCAGCGACGCCGCCACCATCGCCGTGTCGATCGCCCCGCGCACGGACGAGCCGACACGCAGCTCGGGGTGCGACCGGGTGCGCCGCACGAGCTCCACGACCTGGGCCACCCAGGCGGCATCGGGAGTGGTCGAGCCGGTGGCCCGGTCGACGATCGCCGTCTCCTCGTCGGCCGGCTGGTAGTCGACGGCCAGCCGGCAGACGCGGTCGTAGACCGCCCCCGAGATGCGCGCCGTGCCGACGGCGTCGAACGGGTTCATCGCCGCGACGAGCCGGAACCCGGGCGCGGCCGAGATCCGGCCGAGCCGCGGGACGTGGAGCTCGCCCTCGCTCATCACCGTGATGAGCACGTTGAGGGTCTCCTCGGGGATGCGGTTGATCTCCTCGACGTAGAGCAGCGAGCCGTCGCGCAGCGCGGTGACCAGCGGGCCGTCCACGAAGACGTCCGGCGAGTAGCCGTCGGTGATCACCCGCGCCGGGTCGAAGTGGCCGACGAGGCGGGCCGGGGTGAGCTCGGCGTTGCCCTCGACGAACTCGAAGCCGATGCCGAGCTCGTCGGCGATCGCCCGCAGCAGCGTCGACTTGCCCGTTCCCGGGGGACCCTCCAGCAGGATGTGGCGACCGGCGGCCAGTGCGGCCACCACCAGCTCGAGCTCCCGCCGCCGCCCGACCACCTGCTCACCCACCCGGGCGAGCACCGATCCGCTCATCCGCTGGTCAGCTGTTGACGATGACGCCGCGGATGTTCTCGCCGTCGCGCATGTCCTGGTAGCCCTCGTTGATCTCGTCGAGCGTCGTAGCGCTGGGTGATCAGCTCGTCGAGCTTGAGCTGGCCCTCGCGGTACAGCCCGAGCAGCTTGGGGATGTCGGCGCGCGGGTTGAGCGAGCCGAAGATCGTGCCCTTGATCTCCTTGTTCCACATCGCCAGCTCGAACAGGTTGACCGCCGAATGGGTCTGGGTCATCGGGCGCGACGGCGGTGACGACGATCGTGCCGCCCTTGCCGCACAGCGCCGTGCCGAGCTGCATCAGGTCGCCGTACATCACGCCGGGGGTCATGATCACCTTGTCGGCCATCTGGCCCCAGGTCAGCTCGGTGACGGCGGGCATCGCCTCCTCCATCGAGGCGAACGTGTGGGTGGCGCCGAACTCCATCGCCTTCTCCCGCTTGAACTCGACCGGGTCGACGGCGATCACCCGCTTGGCCCCCGCCATCTTGGCCCCCTGCACGGCGTTGATCCCGATGCCGCCGATGCCGACGACGACCACGGTGTCGCCCGGCTCGATCGCCGCGCGGTTGGCCGCCGAGCCCCAGCCGGTGGCCACGCCGCAGCGACACGAGGGCGACGACCTCGAGCGGATAGTCCGTCGTCGACCTTGATCACCGAGTTCTCCGCCGACGCAGGTCGCCTCGGAGAAGGTGCCCAGCTTGGCCATCAGCGTCGGATCCTCGCCGTTGATCGAGTGACGGCTGGTGCCGTCGGTGATCATCCCCTTGCCGAAGGTGCCGGCCCCCAGGTCGCAGAGGTTCTGCCGCCCAGTCGAGCAGTACCGGCAGCGGCCGCACGACGGGACGAAGCTGGCCGAGACGTGGTCGCCGACCTGCACGCTCGTGCACGCCGTCGCCGACGGCGACGCACCACGCCGGCGCCCTCGTGGCCGCCGACGACCGGGAAGAAGTTCTCGATGCCCATCAGCGGCCAGACCTCGCGCGGCGGCACGAGGTCGCCGGTGACCATGTGCTCGTCGGAGTGGCACATCCCCGCCACCTTCCAGTTGACGAGGACCTCGCCCGCCTGGGGATCGGCGACTTCCATGTCGACGACCTCCCACGGCTGGTTGAGATCGTAGATGGCTGCGGCGCGGACCTTCATCGAGAACCCCCTGGACGGAAAGCGAACGCCCCGCACGCTAACGCGCAGCCCTCCGGTCGTGTCAGCCGGGCGGGCCGGTCGGGCGGCCGGTCGGGCGGACCGGTCGGGTGGATCAGTCGTAGACCATCACACCGCGGATGTTCTTGCCGTCGCGCATGTCGGCGTACCCGTCGTTGACCCCGTCGAGGGGGTAGGTGCGTGGTGACGAGACCGTCGAGGTCGATCTGGCCCTCGCGGTACAGGCCGAGCAGCTTGGGGATGTCGGCGCGCGGGTTGCCCGAGCCGAACAGCGAACCGACGACCTGCTTCTCCATCAGGGTCATGTCGAGCAGGCTGACGTTGGCCGACATCTCCATCGCCGGGTGGATGTTGGTCACGACCACGCGGCCCCGCTTGGCCGTGAGGGCCAGCGCCTCGTTCGAGCACGGCCCCCGAGCCGACCCCCATCGTCATGATCACCTTGTTGGCCATCGTGCCCCACGTCAGCTCCTGGATCAGCGGGAACGCCTCGGCCATCGACGCCGCGGTGTGGGTGGCGCCGAACTCCATCGCCTTCTCGCGCTTGAACTCGACCGGGTCGATGGCGATGATCCGCTTGGCCCCGGCCAGGCGCGGCCCCCTGGATGGCGTTGGCGCCGATGCCGCCGACGCCGACGACGGCGACGACTGTCGCCCGGCTTCACCTCGGCGGCGTAGACGGCGGAGCCCCAGCCGGTCACGACACCGCAGCCGAGCAGGCAGGCCTTGTCGAGCGGGACATCGTCGTCGATCTTGATGCAGCTCGCCTCGTGGACGACGGTGTGGTGGGCGAACGTTCCGAGCAAGCACATCAGGCCGAGGTCCTTGCCGCGGGCGTGGTGACGCGACGTGCCGTCGCTGATCTGCATGCCCAGTCCCATCAGCGCGCCGAGGTCGCACAGGTTCTGGTGCCCCGTGGAACAACTCGGGCAGCGGCCGCACGAGGGGATGAAGCCGAACACCACGTGATCGCCGGGCGCCAGCCAGCAGACGCCCGCCCCGACCTGTTGCACGACGCCGGCGCCCTCGTGGCCGCCGATGATCGGCAACCCGAACGGCAGGTCGCCGGTGACCAGGTGCTCGTCGGAATGGCACATCCCCGACGCGGCGAGCTTGACGAGCACCTCGCCGGGCCCCGGTGGATCGAGCTCGATCTCCTCGACGCTCCATGGCGAGTCGAGTTCCCAGAGGATGGCGGCCTTGGTCTGCATGATGTCCTCCCAGAGGTGGTCGGGTTGGCCCGAAGCACGTTCGCCAGCCGCACTGTACGGGAAACCGGGTGCCCTGTGATCCGAATCGGTGGCGGCGACGAACGGCCGGTGATGTGGGCGTCGCGTGACAGCCGGGGAGCTCGAATGACGCTCGTTCGATGAGCGCTACGCTCTGCGCGATGGCATCGCACGATGTCGATCCGCCGCCGCAGCCACAGGCCAGCGCCGACGAGCGACGGCTGGTGGCGCGTCTGGTGGCAGGCGACGATCTGGCGCTCGGACAGATCTACGACCGCTACTCGGGTCTCGTGTACGGGCTGTCCCGGCGGATCACGGCCTCGTGCGCCGCGGCCGAGGAGATCACCCAGGAGGTGTTCGTGTTCCTGTGGGAGCACCCCGAGCGGTTCGACCCCGAGCGGGGCTCGCTGCGTTCGTACCTCGGGGCGATCACCCACCATCGGGCCGTCGACGTGGTCCGCCGGGAGACGCGCCGCACCGCCCGCGAGGACCGTGTCGCCAACGACCCCGCCACCGGCGCCGACGTGCTCGACCTGGCGGAGCGGGTGTCGGCGTGCGACCTCGCCGCTCGGGTGCGGGCGGCCGTCGCCCTGCTGCCCGCCGATCAGCGCCAGGCCGTCGAACTCGCCTACTTCTCCGGATGCACGTTCCGCGACGTCGCCGAACGGCTCGGCATCCCCGAGGGAACCGCCAAGTCGCGGTTGCGTCTCGCCCTGGCGAAGCTGGCCAACCACCTCGGCCAGGAGGTCGCGTTCGTATGAACGATCAGTTCCATCCCGATCTGCCGTCCGACGACGCTCACCGGGATCCCGGCCCGCCATCCGTTCCCGACCCGGCCCTCGGCCTGCTCGGCGAAGCCCTGGCCGAGCAGCCGCCGTCGGGCCTTCGCCCGGTCGCGCTCGTCGTCGCCCGCGAGCGGCCGCGGCGCCGGCCAGCGCCACTGGGTCCGGTCGAGGCCCTGGCCGGGGTCGTCGCCGACGTCGGCGAACTGCTCCGGGAGCTGACCCCGCCGGAGTGGGAGACGCCGGACGCCCTCGCCGGGCTGTCGGTGCGCGACACCGTCTCGCACATGACGGGCGCTGATCGCTATCTCGGAATCAAGGCGGGAGCCTGGTCGGCCGAGCTGGACGACGAGCTCGACCATCTCGGCACCAGTCGGCCGTCGATCGACGAGGGCCGCTCGATGACCTCGGCCGAACTGCTCGACCGGTGGCATGCCACCAGCGATGCGCTGATCGGCCACCTGCGCACACTGGGGCCCGACGACCTCGCCGCCCCGTCACGGTACAACGTGATCGAGGCGCCGCTCGGCGGTGTGCTCGTGGTCCGGGCGTTCGAGTTGTGGACCCACGCCGAGGACGTCTGCCGGGCCACCGGCCGGCCGTTGCGGCCGCCGGCCGCCGGGGTCCTCGGGGCGATGACCGACGTGGCCGCCGACCTGGTTCCCATCGGTTTCCAACTGGCGACGGGTGCGACGAACCACCGGACGCTGCGGCTCGTGCTCACGGGCCTCGGCGGGGGTACGTGGGACCGATGCCTGACACCCGGCGTCCCGGCCGCCGACCCCGACGTGGTGCTCATCGCCGACGCCGTCGGTTTCTGCCGCCTGATCGCCCGGCGACTCGACCCCGAGGCCCTCGACCACGAATGGATCGGCGAGCCGGCGATGGGCGAAGCGGTGCTGGCCGGCGCGATGCGCTTCGCGATGGACTGATCGGCGTCGCCGACGAGTCCAACGCTCGGCGGGCTCCGCGGACTACCGCGGCCCGTCGGGCTCCACCGACGTCGCCGCCCGGGGCGCTACAGCCCGAGCACGGCGGGGAGTGCGGCGTCGGTGACGAAGGTCAGGGCCTGCACGGCACGGGTCATGGCGACGTAGAGCAGCCGGGCTCCCCGGCTGGTGTCGCCGAGCATCTCGTGCGGGTTGACGACGACGACGGCGTCGAACTCGAGGCCCTTCACCGCCTCGGGGTCGAACACCGCCACATCGTCGGTGCCGAGCGCCTGCACGCGGGCCACGGCGTGCAGCCCCCGATCGGCCAGCGCCTCGGCGAGCATCGAGTGGAGTGCGCGGGGCGCGACGACACCGGTCAGCGGATCGTGCCGCCGGTGCTCGCAGACCGCGTCGGCGGCCCGGGCGGCAACGTCCCCGGTCGTCGTGCGGATCACCGCCGGGCCGAGGCCGGCGGGCCGCACCGAACGGCTCGCCGGCACCTGCACCCCGGTGAGCGGGAGGAGGCGGTTGGCAACGTCGAGGATCGGCGCCGGCACGCGGTAGCCGATGGTCAGTTCGGCGGTCTGCCCGGCGTCATCGGCGATCCCCAGGTGGCGGCGGACCTCGGCCCAGTCCGACTGCCCGGCCGGCGTGGTCGATTGGGCCAGGTCGCCGAGGATGGTGAACGAGCCGGCCGGGCAGCGCCGCCCGATCACCCGCAGGGCGACGGCCGAGAGATCCTGGGCCTCGTCGACGACGACGTGGCCGTACGTGAACGGCGGGCCGTTGAGCAGGGAGTTCGCCTCGTCGAGCAGTACCTGATCGGCCGCCGTCCAGGCCCTGGCGCCCCGCCGCGTCCTGGGCACGAGCCGTTCGACGAGCTTGACGGCGTTGATCGACGGCCAGGCGCGGGTGAGGGCCGCCTTGAGCACGTCGGCCCGCCCCCACTGGTCGTCCTTGCCCGTGCGGCGCTGCAGCTCGCGCTGGGCGATGGCCCGCAGGCCCTCCTTGCGCCGGTTCAACGGCGTCACGCCGTCGAGCGCCTCGGCGATCCACCCGCCGATCTCGTCGGGCCCGAAGGTGACGCTGCGCGCTCCCAACGGCACCCGCAACGCCTCGGTGGGCACCGAGATCTGGGCCAGGGCCAGCCGCTCGAGATCGTCGACCCGTCGATGGTCGCCCTTCCAGCGGGCGAGTTCGGGCGGGTCCTCGGCCTTCACCTCCACCTGGGGGACGGCGAGGTCGTGGACGGTGACCTGGCGCACCGAGCGTTCGCCGAGTGAGGGGAGCACGTTGCCGATGTAGTCGAGGAACACCCGGTTGGGCCCGACGACGAGCACACCTTCGCGGGCCAGCCGTCGACGGTGCTCGAAAAGCAGGTAGGCGGCGCGGTGGAGGCCGACTGCCGTCTTGCCCGTGCCCGGGCCGCCCTGCACGATCAGGGCGCCGTGGGCGGGAGCGCGGATCACGAGGTCCTGCTCGGCCTGGATCGTGGCGACGATCTCGCGCATCGCCCCGGTGCGCGCCGCCCCGATCTCGGCGAGGACGGGGTCCGGGATGCCGCCGGCGATGTCCGCCGCGTCGGGGTCGTCGAGATGCTCGTCGAGGTAGGCGATCAGCTCGCCGTCGGCCAGGGTGAAGCGGCGGCGGAAGCGGAGCCCGACCGGGTCGTGGACGGTGGCCCGGTAGAACGGGGCGGCGATCGGCGCCCGCCAGTCGACGATCACCGGATCGTGTCCGTCGTCCTCGATGTGTCGGCGACCCACGTACCACCGATCGGTGGAGGGTGCCGCCTCGTCGATCCGCCCGAAGAAGTCGCCCGCTCCGGGTTGGCCGAGGTCGTCCAGCGCATCGCCGACGGTCATCTCCACGTACTGTTTGGTGATCTCGTCGGCGGCCGACTCGGGGTTGACTGTCCGCAGCCGTTCGATCATCCGGTCCCGACAGGCGCGGGCGTGGGCGAGGTGCGCCTGCTCGCCCTCGAGCTCGGGAAAAGGGGCGCGTCGATCGGCATCTGCTCTCCTGGGGGAGCCGCGATGTTAGCCGACCCGTCCAGGCCATGCCGAGCGGCCGTCGCAGTCGGTCCCGACGTCACAGCGAAGCCTCCCCAGAATGCCGTCGTGCCCCGGATTCGGTGCGGAAAGGGGCCAACCCGGCTGATCTGGGGAGGATTCGTGGGAGTGGGCGCGCCCCGCGGGCGCCGCTAGGTGTGGGGCCAGCGGGAGGGTGGCGGGGGAGCCAGGGGAGGGTGGCAGGGGAGGGTGAGGGTACGGCGAGGTGAGGGTGGGTACGATTCGCCCATGGAACAGGACACGGTCACCGTCGAGTCGGAAACCGCAGACGAGCTGCTCGTCTGCGAAGAGCTGTTCGACGAGCTGCTGGTCGAGGAGATCTCGATCGACGGCATGTGCGGGGTCTACTGAGTCGTCGGGATCCGCAGGCCGTGGCCGTCACCCTCGACTCATCGCTGGAGCTGCACCCGCAGGTCGCCCTGCGGCCCGAGCCGTTCGGCGCGTTGGCGTACCACTACGGCAACCGGCGGTTGGTCTTCCTCAAACACCCCGACATGGTCGGTGTGGTGAGATCGCTCGGCGACCACGACAGCCTCGGCGAAGCGTTGCGGGCCAACGGCGTGGCCGAGCTGCGTTGGCCGTCGTTCGTGACCGCCCTGTCGTCGCTCGAGACCTCCGAGGTCGTCCGTGAGCGTTGAGTCGCTCGTCACCCAGCTGAAGACGGGGCTGGACGCCCCCATCTGCCTGACGTGGGAGCTCACCTACGCCTGCAACCTGTCCTGCGTCCACTGTCTGTCGTCCTCGGGCCGGCGCGACGACCGCGAGCTGACCACGGCCGAGGCGAAGCGGGTCCTCGACGAGTTGCGCGACCTGCAGGTCTTCTACATCAACATCGGCGGCGGCGAGCCGATGATCCGGCGCGACTTCTTCGAGCTCGTCGAGCACTCGGTGGCCAACGGCATCGGCGTCAAGTTCTCGACCAACGGCGCCTTCATCGATGCCGACAAGGCGCGCCGGCTGGCCGGTATGGACTACCTCGACATCCAGATCTCGCTCGACGGCCTCGACGCGCCGACCAACGACGCGGTGCGCGGCGCCGGCTCGTACGACATCGCGCGCCGGGCGATGGACAACCTCGCCGCCGCCGATTTCGGGCCGTTCAAGATCTCCATCGTGGTCACCCGCCACAACGTCGACCAGCTCGACGGGTTCAAGGCGCTGGCCGACTCGTACGGGGCGCAGCTGCGGGTCACCCGGCTGCGCCCGTCGGGTCGGGGCGCCGACACCTGGCACGAGCTCCACCCGACCAACGACCAGCAGCGCCAGATCTACCGCTGGCTGCTGGCCCACGGTGAGGACGTCCTGACCGGCGACTCGTTCTTCCACCTCAACGCGCTCGGCGAGCCGCTCCCCGGGTTGAACATGTGCGGCGCCGGGCGGGTGGTCTGCCTGATCGACCCGATCGGCGACGTCTACGCCTGCCCGTTCGTGATCCACGACCAGTTCAAGGCCGGCTCGGTGCGCGACGACGGCGGGTTCGCCAAGGTCTGGAAGGAGTCGGCGCTGTTCCGCGAGCTGCGCGAACCCGAGTCGGCGGGGGCGTGCGCATCGTGCGGCAACTACGACTCCTGCCAGGGCGGTTGCATGGCGGCGAAGTTCTTCACCGGCCTGCCGCTCGACGGTCCGGACCCCGAATGCGTGACGGGCCACGGCGCCGACCTGCTCGCCGGGGTGTCGGCGATCGATCTGCCCAGGCCGTCGATGGACCACAGCCGGCCAGTCTCGTTCACCCGCAAGCCGCTCGTCATCCGCTGATCACCGGCACGCCGGACGGGCCCCGGGGTCGGCCGGATGGGGCCGGGCCTGGTGTGCTGGATGGGGCTGGCCCGGGTCTGCTCGGCCACAATCGTGGCCGATGCTGTTGTGGACACCACTCGCACTCGGCGGACGGTCGGCGCCGAATCGGGTGATGTTCGGTCCGATCGTCACCAATCTGGGCGACGACGACCGCCGCCTGACACCACGTCACGTCGCCTTCTACGAGCGCCGGGCCCGTGGGGGGTCGGGCATCGTCGTCACCGAGGAGGCATCGGTGCACGACTCGGACTGGCCCTACGAGCGTTCCCCCCTCGCTGGGCGGTGCGCTGAGGGCTGGGCCGCCGTCGTCTCGGCCTGCCGCCCCCACGGGTCGCTCGTCGTCGCCGGCCTCGGCCATGCCGGCGGGCAGGGATCCTCGGCGTACTCCCAGCGGGAGCTGTGGGCCCCGTCACGGGTGCCCGAGGTCAACGCCCGGGAGGTCCCCAAGTGGATGGAGTCCGACGACATCGCCGCGGTGATCGTCGGCTTCGCCAGCGCAGCGGGCACGGCCGTCGACGCCGGTTGCGACGGGGTCGAGATCAACGCCGGCCAGCATTCCCTCGTTCGTCAGTTCCTCTCCGGCCTGACCAACCACCGCGGTGACGAGTGGGGGACCGATCGGCTGCGATTCGCCCGTGAGGTGCTCGGCGCCGTCCGGTCCGAGATCGGGTCGGCGGGACTCGTCGGCCTGCGCCTGTCGTGCGACGAGCTGGCGCCGTGGGCGGGGATCACGCCGGAGGCGGCCGTCGAGATCGCCGGTTCACTGGCCCCGCTCGTCGACTACCTCGTGGTCGTGCGGGGCTCGATCTTCTCCGTCGAGAAGACCCGGCCGGACTTCCACGAGCCACCCGGGTTCAACATCGACGTCTGCCGCGCCGTCAAGGCCACCGTCGGGGTGCCCGTGTTCCTGCAGGGATCGCTCGAACCCGATCAAGGCGAACGGGCCATCGCCGACGGAGTCTGCGACGGCATCGAGCTGACCAGGGCCCAGCTCGCCGATCCCGACCTGATGGCCAAGTGGCGAGCCGGAACGCCCGAACGGATCCGCCCGTGCATCCGGTGCAACCAGGTCTGCCAGGTGCGCGAGGCCCGCAACCCGATCATCAGCTGCGTGGTCGAGCCCTCGGCCGGCCACGAGGGCGACGATCCCGACTGGTCGACGGCCGCGGCCAGGCGGCGCGACGTGCTGGTGATCGGCGCCGGCCCGGCCGGGATGGAGACGGCGAGGATCGCTGCGGAACGTGGCCATCGCGTGCGGGTGGTCGAGCGTGACGCCCGCCCGGGGGGCATGGCCGCGATCGCCGGGCCCGGCCGGCCGTTCGTCGACTGGCAGGCGGCCGAACTCGAACGGCTCGGTGTCCCGATCGAACTGGGGTGCTCGCAGTGGTCGGCGCGTCCGTCGGAGGTGGTCGTGCAGTGCACCGGGGGCATGCCGGGCCCGCCCGGCTACGGCGTCGAGGATGGGGCGACCGTCGTCCACGTCGTCGACCTCCGGCGTGGTGCCGCGCTGCCGGACGGGCCGATCGCCGTGTTCGACCCGATCGGGGGGCCGATCGCCGTCGCCCTGGCCGAGGAGCTCGGCGATCGGGCGGTGCTGATCACCCAGGACAACATCGCCGGCAACGAGCTGTCGCGCAGCGGCGATCTGGCCCCGGCGAACTCGCGGCTCGCCCAGCGCGGGGTGCGCCTCGAGCGGCGGGCGTTGCTGCGAACGGTCCGCGCCGGCGAGATCGAGATCGAGGGCCGTTTCGACGGGGTGCGCCGCTCCGTTCCGGCCGCCGCCGTGGTCGACTGCGGGTTCCTGCTGCCCACGCCGGCGCTGGCGTCGGCCCGGATCCGCGCCGGGGACTGCGTCGCGCCCCGAACGCTGTTGGAGGCTGTCCTCGAGGGACGCCGGGCCGCCGTCGCGGTCGCCGTCGACGGGGGCGTGGCCGACGCCCAATGACGACAGATCCCGTCTAGCTTGGCGCTCTCTGTAGAGAGTTCACGGTGGGTGAAGAGTTGGGCGCAAGAAGAGCCGTATGGGCAGCGGGGTTTGCCGTCGCCTGCGTTGCCTCCGTCGCCCCGGGCTTCGCCTCCGGCCAGACCGCCGTGGCGATCTCGGTCGAGCCGGGCTCGACCACCGCGGTGACGGTGGGGCAGCCGTGTTCGCCCGGTCCGGTGGCCGTGTGGAACGCCGCCGGAGGGCTCGGCGGGTGGTCCAAGCACGGCAACATCTCGATCGTCAACCGCCAGATGGTGTTCAACGCCAACGATCGCCCGCCCAACGGCCGGGCCGTCTCGCCCGACGTGCGCTTCGACGACGCCCCGATCAGGATCGAGGTGACGGCCAACCTGGCCGGCCAGTCACCGGGTGTCGCCTTCCAGCTCGATCTGGTCGACGGAGCCGGCGCCCGGACGGTGGCGACCTCGGGCGACATCTCCGGCCCGACGACCGTCGCCGTCGAGGTGGCCGGCACCGGGTCGGTCGGTCACCTCGAGATCCTCGATCGGACGCAGCCGACGACGGGACGCGACCTGATCATCGAGGCGGTCTCGGTGACCGTGCCCCGCTGCGCCACGCTCAGCGTGTCGCAGCCCCCGGCGGTCGGATCGGCCGTCGTCGTCGGTCCGACGACCGTCGTGTACACCGCCCCCGACGACGGTCCGGCGGCCACCGGCTTCGTCGTCACCCGGTGCCTCCCGGGTCCGACGTGCACCGAGACGGCGGTCGCCGTCGACGTGGCCGGGTCGCCGACGACACCACCTCCCCCGACCACGACGACGACACCGGGAACGACGGGCCCACCACCGGCCACCACTGTCACCGACACGACACCGCCAACGGAGACCACCGTCGTCGATTCGACGGTCGCCTCGACGTCGACGTCGTCGGTCGCCGCCACCCCCGCCGGGGAGGAACCGCCCCCACAGACAGTCGGCGGGACGACTCCCCGCCGTGCGCCGCAACCGGGGGCGCCACCGGTCGCCTCGACCGCCGCGGCGGTCGTCGACGGCGCCGGTGGGGCCGAACCGACCGATGCCGCCTCGACAGTTCCCGGGTCGACGGCTCCCGGATCGACCACCGAGACGACGGCGCCGGGCGGGGTCGCCGGTGTCCCTGGGGCGGGAACCGGCGGTGCGTCGGCGACCGCACCCGGCACCGACGGGTCCGGGGACGCGGCGGCCGCGGCCGCTGGGGCCGGGAGCGGTGGATCGGCTGGCGGGGTGGGCGGCGGGGTGGGCGGCGGGCTGGGCGGCGGGGCGGGCGCCGGGGCGGGTGATCCCGGGCCCGGTGAGGCGAATCCGGGCACCGGCGGGGCCCTGCCCGAGGGCCGATCGCCCATCGACGGACTCGGCGAGGGCACCGCGGTCGGCGGGCTCGTCGCCGTCCTCGCCCTGGCCGGTGCAACCGGCGGCGGGGCGGACAAGAAGGAGTCGCCGGCTTCGGCGGAGATCGAGTCGCCGATGATCGAGTTCCGCGGTGCCGCCCTCGACGACTCGCGGGAGGTCGGCGAGCTCGACGCCGACGACCGCTTCGACCGGCTGAGCAAGCACGGTCCCGAACGGCTCGCCCTGGTCTCGCCGCTGTTCGGTCGGATCGGTGCCGACGGCGGCTACCTGCGGGCCGTGCTCCGCCGGTTCTGGTTGATCCTGCCGCCGATCGCCTTCGGTCTCGGTCTGTGGGCCGGTGACGAGGCGACCGGTCTCGTCCCGCCCCCGGCCCTGCTCGCCATGCTCGGCGCCTTGGCGATCATCGACAGCCGCGCTGGGCGTATCGGCGTTCCTCGGCCTGCTCCTCGTCGCCCTGCCCGGTGACCTCGGTTCATGGCACGACGCCCGGCTGCTGCTCGGCGTCGCCGGCGTGTGCGTCGTGCCGGCGTTGGTGGCCGGGGGGCTGCGGCCGATCCGACGGCCGCCGGCGAGGAACTGGCGGACAGTGATGTCGATGGCCGTCGACCTGATCGCCCTGCCGCTGTTCACCAGCTTCGTGGTCACCAACATGGTCGCCCAGTTCCCCGCCCTGGGCGGGGTGCCGGCGGAGCAGTTCGCCGTTGCCGGTCGGGCCCGTTGGGTCGGCGCCGTCTGCGGCGTCGCCATGCTGGCACGGATGATCGGCGAGCGCGTCGTGGCCACCACCCGCGTCGACCGGCTGATCGAGGTCGAACCGGCCGTCCTGCCCGATCCCCATCGGCTGCACGGGCTGCTCGCCATCCCCGTCAGGCTCGGGCTCTTCCTCCTGGTCTCGACGGGCTTCCTCCCGTGGTGCTGGGAACTGGTCGCCGGGGCGCTGCTGTTCATCGCCGGCCCGGTCCTCGCCCGTCCGGCGATCGCTCGCGTGCTGCCGGACTGGAGTCGCATCGGTCACCTCGTTCCGTCGGGCCTGATCGCCTTCGCCGTCGTGTTCTACGTCGACAACCGCCTCGGCGGCTGGCTCGGCAGCAGGTTCGACGACCCGCTCGACTCGTTGCGGGCTGGCTTCGTCATGCTCGCCCTCCCCGGGCTGCTGATCATCGTGCTCAAGGCGTGCAGCACACCTCGCCCGGACCCGGTCGACGCATCGGCGTGACCGTCCGGACCCGTCGAGGGGCGGCCGTCGCGCTCAGCCCCGTTGGGCGACGCCCGGCAGTGCGCAGAGCATCTCGTACAGCAGGTTGGCGGCGATCAGCGAGGTATTGCCCGATGTGTCGTAGATCGGGGCGACTTCGACGAGGTCGCAGCCGACCAGGTTCATGCCGCGGCAGCCCCGGATGATCTCCATCCCCTGCCAGATGGTCAGCCCGCCGATCTCGGGGGTGCCGGTGCCCGAGGCGAACGCCGGGTCGAGTCCGTCGATGTCGAAGCTGAGATAGACGGGCCCGTCGCCGACCTGGGTGCGGATCTCCGCCATCAGCGGTTCGAGCGACCTGTTCCAGCACTCCTCGGCCTGGACGACGCGGAAGCCCTGCTCACGCGACCAGTCGAAGTCGTCGGCGGCGTACCCCGTGCCCCGCACCCCGATCTGGACGACCCGCTGGGCGTCGAGCAGACCCTCCTCCTGGGCCCGGCGGAACGGGGTTCCATGGGCGACGGCCTCACCGAACATCGAGTCGTTGATGTCGGTATGGGCATCGACGTGGACGAGGCCGACCGGACCATGCTTGGCGGCCATCGCCCGCAGGATCGGCAGCACGATCGTGTGGTCGCCTCCCATCGTGATGGTGATCAGGTCGTGTCGGAGCAGCGCGCGGTAGTGGGCCTCGATGCGCTCGACGGAGTCGAGCAGGTTGAAGGCGTTGGTTGCCACGTCGCCGGTGTCGTCGATGCGCAGGCTGTCGAACGGCGCGGCCCGGGTCGCCATGTTGTACGGACGGATGAGCACCGACTCGGCGCGGATGCCCCGTGGCCCGAACCGCGCCCCAGGCCGGTTGGAGGTGCCGATGTCGAACGGCACGCCGACGACGGCGACGTCGAGGTCCTCGGGCGCGGCCCGACCGGGCAGGCGCATGAACGTGGCGATCCCGCCGAAGCGGGGCATCTGGTTGCCGCCGAGCGGCTGCGGGAACTCGGTCATGGCGACGGACTGTACGCGGTCCGCCCGGCGCCCCGCCCGCCGACGAGGGCAGCCGCCGCCGTGGCGGGCACCGCTGGGCCCACCGGTGACTGGCCGGTCGTTCACGTAAGGTGGATCCCCGTGGCGTACCGGTACCTGTGGACCCCGATGCAGCTCGGGCCGGTGACCACCCGGAACCGCATCGTCTTCTCGGCCCACCTGACCAACTACGCCCGCGACGGCAAGCCGACCGAGCAGCACGCCGCCTACTACGCGGCGCGAGCCAAGGGCGGTGCCGGGCTGATCATCACCGAGGAGCACTCGACCCACCCGACCGATTGGCCGTACGAGAAGCTGATCCACGGCTTCCACCGCGACGTGATCCCGGGCTACCGGCGGATCACCGAGGCCGTGCACCGCCACCACGTGCCGATCTTCGCCCAGATCAACCACAACGGCGGCCAGGCGTCATCGATGTACTCCCGACTGCCGGTGTGGGCGCCGTCGCCGGTCGCCGACCCGCTGTTCCGCGAGGTTCCCAAGGCGGTGACCCGGGCCGAGATCGACGAGATCGTCGCCGGGTATGCGCTGGTCGCCGAACACTGCGCCGAGGGCGGGTTCGACGGCATCGAACTGCAGTGCAGCCACTCGTCGATCGTTCGGGGCTTCCTGTCGCCGGCGACGAACCGGCGCACCGACGAGTACGGCGGGTCGCTGGCCAACCGGGCCCGGCTGCTGCTCCAGGTCGTCGCCGCGGTGCGCGAGGTGATCGGCAGCCGGCTGGCCCTCGGTGTGCGGATCTGCGGCGACGAGCTGATCGAGGGGGGCACGACGATCGACGACGCCGTCGACGTCGCCCGGATGGTCGAGGCGACGGGCCGGGTCGACTACGTCAACACCTCGATCGGGGTGGCGACGGCGTCGCTGTTCATGATCGAGGCGTCGATGCACATCCCGCCGGGCTACGCGATGTTCATCCCCGCAGCGCTGCGCCGGGCGATCGATCTGCCGGTCGTCGGGGTCGGGCGGTTCAAGGATCCGCTGCAGGCCGAGCGGGCGCTCGCCGACGGTCTCTGCGACATGGTCGGCGTCGTGCGCGGCCAGATCGCCGACCCGGACTTCGCCGCCAAGGCCCGCGCCGGGGCGACCGACGACATCCGCCTGTGCCTGTCGTGCAACCAGGAATGCGTCGGGCGGATGGGGCTCAACCGCTGGCTCGGCTGCATCGAGAACCCGCGCACCGGGCGCGAATCGACGAGCGTCGGCACGGCGGCGACGAGCCGCACGGTGGCTCGGGGATCGGGTGCAGCCGACGTCGAGCTCGACGTCCTGGTCGTCGGTGCCGGCCCGGCCGGGCTGCAGGCGGCGATCGCCGCGGCGCGCAACGGCCACCGGGTCACCGTGTACGAGAAGGAGCCGCAGGCCGGTGGCCAGGTGCGGCTCGCCGCCTCGGTGCCCAACCGGGCCGAGTTCGGCGACATGATCCGCAACCAGCTCACCGAGTGCCGACGGCTGGGGGTGGACATCGTCTACGGCGTCGGGGTGTGGCCCGGGCTGGTCGCCGAGCAGGCCCCCGACCACGTCATCGTCGCCACCGGGGCCGAACCCAACCGGCCCTGGTGGGCGCCGCCCCTGGCCGAGCGGGTGTGCGACGTGCGCGACGTGCTGACCGGCGCCGCCGAGCCCGAGGGCGAGGTCGTGGTCATCGACGAGATCGGTTTCCACCACGCCACCTCGGTCGCCGAGCTGCTCGCCGATCGTGGCTGCCGGGTCGAGGTGATCACCAACGGGATGGTCGTCGGTCAGGATCTCGGCATCACCCTCGACATGGAGAACTGGTGGATGCGCGCCCTGGCCAAGGGCATCGTGCAGACGACCGACCTGGTTCCGATGGGGATGGTCCACGGCGAACCGCGCTCCACGCTCAACCTGCTCCACCATCCGACCGGTCGGATGCTGACCCGCGACCCCGACTGGATCGTGCTCGCCGTGCCGCCCAACCCGGTCGAATGGCTCTACCACGACCTCAAGGCGGCCGGGGTGAGCGTCGAACGGATCGGCGACTGCCTGGCGCCCCGCCGGGCCCACGCCGCGGTGATCGACGGCGAACGGGCCGGGGCGGCGGTCGGCGCCCGTCGCTGATGCGCCGGGCGCTCCCACCGTCAGGCGATGAAGCGGACCGACAGGATCGGCGGGAGATCGGCCGTGGCCAGCCGCCATGACGTGCCCGCGTCGTGGCTGACCCACAGCGAGCCCGTCGTCGACCCCATCACCAATCGCTGCCCGTCGCTCGACACGTCGAGGCAGTGGCGGTAGACGAGGTGGTAGGCGTGCTCCTCGGGCAGGCCCTTGCCGAGCTGCTCGAACGTGCGGCCGCCGTCGCCCGTGCGGGTGACCACCACCCGCCCGCCGACGGGGATGCGCACCTCGTCGGAGGTGGCCGGAACGAACCACGCCGTGTCGGGGTCCCACGGGTGGACGGCGACGGCGAAGCCGAACTCGGATGGTTCGACGCCCGTGATGCGCTCCCACGTGCGGGCGTCGTCGACCGACCGGAAGATGCCGTTGTGGTGCTGGGTCCACAACACGTCGGGAGCGGCGGGACAGCGCACGACCCGGTGGGGGTCCTGGATGCGCGGGTCGGTCATCCGATCGGGCGGCATGAAGTCGGCGACCATGCCTGTCGACAACTCCCAGCTCTCCCCGTTGTCCTGCGTCCGCCAGGCGCCGCCGCAGGAGATGCCGACCGTCATCCGTCCCGAGCCGCGGGGGTCGATGGCGATCGAGTGGATGCCTGGATCGTCGTAGCCGCCACCGAAGGACTCCTGGCGCGCCGGATCGTCCCACAACGGGCGGTTCAGCTCCCAGGACTCGCCCCGATCGGCCGAGCGGAACAGCCCGCCCGGGATCGTGCCGCACCACAACGCGCCCGGGTCGTCGGCGTGGGCCGCCTCGAGGCACCAGACCAGCTTCGTCGCCCATTCCCGCGGTGTGCGACGCATCGGACAGATGTCGACCGTGCCCTCCGGCTTGGGCGGGTACGCCGGCATGCCGACCTCCTGCCACGTCCGGCCCCGGTCGGTGGATCGGTGGATCTTGCCCCCCAAGTGGCCGTGGTCGACGGCGGCATAGAAGGCGCCATCGCGCCGGTCGCGCAGCGTCGCCGGCACGGCGGCGCCTGCGAACGAGTGGTCGACGACCCGGGGCGGCCCCCACAGGTCGTCGACCGTGAACAGCCCCTTGCGGGTCCCGATCATCACCGTCGGCATCATCGGGTCACCTTCGGTTCCGGGGGGTCCATGGCTCAGCCTCCTGACAGCCCCTTGACCGTTGCATCGGGGCACGTCACGTGGCGCCGGAAGGGCTTGGCGAAGACCAATGCAGCCACCCGAGCAACATACCCCGTCGCCGGCCGCTAGGTTGCCCGGACCATGTTGCTCGCGGGGATCATCGGTGACATCAGCGACAAGCTCGACGAGTTCTCCTCGCACTGGTGGTTCCTGGTCATCATCCTGGCCATCGCCTTCTTCGACTCGGTCGTCCCGATCGTGCCCAGCGAGACCTGCGTGATCATCGGTGGCGTGGCGGCTGGCTCGGGTCAGCAGAAGCTGCCGCTGGTGATCGCCGCCGGGGCGATCGGCGCCTTCCTCGGCGACAACACGGCCTACCTCATCGGCCGACGGGCCTCCGACTTCTTCGGGCGCCGTGCCGAGCGCAAGCCGAAGTTCCGCCGACGGCTCGACTGGGCCAGCGAGCAGATCGGCGAGCGGGGCGGGCTGCTGTTGATCACCGCCCGGTTCATCCCGGGTGGACGCACGGCGCTCACCCTGGCCAGTGGGATCACCGAGCAGCGCCACACGTGGTTCGTGAAGTGGGTGGCCGTCGCCGCGGTGATCTGGGCGACCTACGCCGCGGTGCTCGGCTACATCGGGGGCCGGGCCTTCGCCGACAACCACACGATGGCCTTCCTCGTGGCCTTTGGGCTCGCCCTCGGGATCAACGTCGTCATCGAGGTCGTCAGGCACATCCGCAAGAAGTCCGCCGCCTGACGGGGCTTACGCTGGCCGTCGATGACATCCGGCTACCACCTCGCCCAACTGAACGTCGGCAAGCTCGTCGCGCCGCTCGACGACCCGCGGGTGGCGGCCTTCGCCGGAGCCCTGGAGACGATCAACGGGCTCGGCGAGGCGAGCCCCGGGTTCGTCTGGCGCCTGCAGGACGATGCGGGAAACGCCACCTCGATCCGGGCCTTCCCCGATCCCGAGGTGATCGTCAACCTGACGGTCTGGACCTCCGTCGACGCCCTGAAGGCCTTTGCCTACCGGTCCGCCCACGTCGAGTTCCTCCGCCGCCGGGCGGAGTGGTTCGTGCCCGGCGCCAGCGCGGTGGCGCTGTGGTGGGAACGCGAGGGCGACATCCCGACGGTGGCCGCCGCACGTGCCCGCCTCGAGTTCCTGCGCGCCCACGGTCCGTCCCCGTACGCGTTCGGCTTCGCCTCGGTGCCCTCCCCGCTCGTCTTCCACCGCGCGGCAGTCGACGATCCGGCCGCCCTCGGGCTGATCGGCGCCCTCGACGCCGAACTGGCCGAGGGCTACCCGGAGCCGGGGGCCAACCACTTCACGCTCACCGCCGCCGATGTCGCCCCGGGGTCCGGCGTGCTCCTGGTCGGGACCTACGACGGCGAACCGGTGGCCACCGGCGCCATCCGGATGATCGACGCCACGACGGCCGAGGTCAAGCGGATGTACGTCGATCCGGCCCGCCGGGGGCTCCGGCTCGGCGCGGCGATGCTCTCCCGGCTGCACACCGAGGCCGCCGCGCTGGGTGCACGACGGACCGTGCTGGAGACCGGCACCCGCCAGGCGGCGGCTATCGCCGTGTACGAGCGCGCCGGTTACCGGGTCATCCCGTGCTGGGGCGCGTACCTCGATACCCCCGACACCAGCCTGTGCATGGGCTGTGATCTCACCGGCCCGGCCCGGCGGTGACGACCCCACCGGTGCGCCCGGGCCCCTTGGCGTGGTCTGGTCGCGATCCGTGACGAAAAGCGTCACGGATCGCGACCAGAGAGCTCCGGCTCCGGCGACGACCGCGTCGGTGGGTCCCCGGCTCAGGCGATGCGCTTGGAGAAGTGGCGCTCGAAGGCCGCGTAGTAGTCGGCGTCATCGGTGAGGGCGCCCATCGCCACCCACTCCTCGTCGGTCATCGCCCGGCGGCCCTCGATCATCTCCGGGCCGCCCCACGAAACTGCATAGCGCAACCGCGGCGCGTCGGTCGTGATCGCATGATGGATCAGCGCGCCCACCTCGAACGGGTCGGTCGCCTCGGCCATCCCCGCCGCGTACATCTGGAACATCCGCCGGTACGGCGTGTCGTAGGCGCCTGTCTGGTTGGGGGCGTCGATGTTCTTGGCGAAGATCGCCGACCTGGTGATCCCCGGCTCGACGATCGCCACGCGGATGCCGAACGGGGCGACCTCCTGGGCGAGCCCCTCGCTCAGGCCTTCGAGCGCCCACTTCGACACGACGTACGGCTGCTGGGCGATCGCCGCGACCCGTCCGACGATCGAGGTGACGTTGACGATGCAGCCGGCGCGGCGCTCGCGCATCCGCGGCAGCACGGCCTGGATGCAGCGCACCGCGCCCCAGGTGTTGATGTTCATCACCTCGGCATAGAGGCTCACCGGGCACTCCTCGGTGACGGCGTTGCCGCCGACCCCGGCGTTGTTGACCAGGTTGTCGACGTGGCCGGCCCGCTCGAACACCTCGGCCATCCCCCGGGCCACCGACTCGTCGTCGGCGACGTCGAGCACGACCAGGCCGACCTCGACCCCGACCTGGGCCGCCATCGCCTCGAGCTTGCCGGCCTTGTCGAGGGCACGGACCGTGCCGTAGACCTCGTGACCCTGCTGGGCGAGGTGGACGGCGGTGGCCCGCCCGATCCCCGAGTTGGCACCGGTCACGACGGAGACGATCGACATCGCCGCCGAGCGTACGCGACCCGGCGAGCGTCACCGGGTACGGGGTGCCGCCGGATGGGTCGGTGCCTGTGCGCCCGGCTTCACTAACGTCGCAGCCGTGCTCGCCGTGATCCCCGTCCGTGCCGGGGCGCTTCCCGCAGGAGGTCTGGAGGCGATCGCCGAGGCCGGCGGGCGTGCGCTGCTCGTCGGGGAGGGCTGCGCCGAGGCCGCCGTCGAGGCTGCGGGTCATGCCGTCGAGATCCTGCTCGCCGAACTCGGTCGGTTCGCCCCGGCGGCGTGGTCCGCCGCGCTCGCCGGCTCCCTGGCCGGTGAGGCCCGCCTCGTCCTGCCGGCGTCGGCCGACGGGCGTGATCTGGCCCCCAGGCTGGCCCACCGCTTGGCCCGACCGCTGCTCGCCGGGGCGATCGAGATCGGGGCGTCGCGCATCCGCCTCGCCCGCCGGGGAGGTCTGACGATCGACGAACTGCCCACCCCCGCCTCGTTCGTGGCCACGCTGATCCCGGGCGTCCGCGGGCTCGAACCCCCCGGCGGGCCCGAGGCGGCCGTCCGATCCCTCGATGTCGACGTCACCGTCGAGGGGCGCGACGCCACCTCGCTGGAGGTGCGCCCACCGGACGCGGCGACGATGGACCTGTCCGAGGCGCCGCGCATCGTCGGGGGAGGCGCCGGCCTCGACGGTCCGGGGCGCCTGGCCCAGTTGTCACGGGTCGCCGCCTCGCTCGGCGCCTCGATCGGCGCCACACGGGTGATCACCGATCGGGGTTGGGTGGGACACGAACGCCAGATCGGCACCACCGGGGTGGTCGTCGACCCCCGCCTCTACCTCGCCTTCGGAATCAGCGGCGCCGTGCAGCACACCTCGGGGCTCGGCCAGCCCGAGCACATCATCAGCGTCAACACCGACCCGTACTGCCCGATGATGCAGCTCGCCGACCTGGCGATCGTCGCCGACGCCAACGCCACCATCGAGGCGATCGCCGGCCTGCTCGGTGTCGGGGCGGGCGACGGGGGTGCCGACGGTGGCTGACCGGGGGGGGACCGACGTCGACGTGATCGTCGTCGGGGCAGGGCCGGCAGGTTCGTGCGCTGCGATCGTCGCCGCCCGGGCGGGCCTGCGCGTCGTGCTGCTCGAGCGTGGGCCGTTCGCCGGTAGCAAGAACATGTACGGCGGAGTGGTGTACCCCCGCATCCTCGACCGCCTGATCCCGTCCTGGTGGGAGGAGGCGCCGATCCAGCGGTGGATCACGCGCCGGGCCACGATGCTGATGACCCCGACCCAGGCGCTCACCGTCGACTTCCGCACGACGGCGTGGGCCGAGCCGCCGTACAACGGGGCGACCGCCCACCGTTCCGACTTCGACCACTGGCTCGCCGGCAAGGCCGAGGCGGCCGGTGCCGAGCTGGTCTGTTCGACGACGGTGACCGGCCTGCTGCGCGACGCCCACGGCCGGGTGGGCGGGGTGACCACCGATCGGCCCGACGGCGAGCTCACCGCCCGGCTGGTCATCGCCTGCGACGGCGTCAACTCGTTCGTCGCCAAGGAGGCGGGCCTGTACGGCAAGGCCGACGCCCACCACTACACCCTCGGCGTCAAGGAGACCCTCGCCCTGCCCAGGGAGGTGATCGACGAGCGTTTCGCGGTCCGCGGCAACGAAGGCGTCGACTACGAGATCGTCGGCGCCACCGGCGAGGTGAACGGCGGCGGCTTCCTCTACACCAACCTCGACTCCCTGGCCATCGGCGTCGTGCTCAAACTGCCGAAGCTGGCCGCCCAGCAGCGGCGCCCCGAGGAGATCATCGCCGCGTTGAAGGCCCACCCGGCGATCGCCCCGCTCGTCGAGGGCGCCGAGGTGACGGAGTACGCCGCCCATCTGATCCCCGAGGCAGGCTGGAAGATGCTGCCCCGACTGGCCGGCGACGGCCTGCTCGTCGCCGGTGACGCCGCCGCGCTCTGCCTGGCGGCGGGGATCTGGCTGGAAGGGGTGAACTTCGCCATGGCCTCGGGGATGTACGCCGGCGAGGCCGCCGTCGAGGCGCTGGCCGTCGGCGACGTGTCGCTCGGCGGCCTCGCCGGCTACCGCCGGAGGTTGGAGGACACCTTCGTGCTCAAGGACCACCGCAAGCTGCAACGGGCGCCCGAGTTGATGCTCGGCGACCGGATGCAGTTCGCCTACCCGTCGATGGCAACGGGCATCGTCGAGCGGATGTTCCGGGTCGACAACCCGGACCCGAAGCCAGGTCTTCGCCGCGTGCTCGGCGAGGAGCGCAAGCGAGCGGGCGTGACGCTGCGGGACCTGGCCCGCGACGGCTGGAACCTGTGGAGGAGCTTCGGATGACGGCGCCGACCCCGCCCGGATGGCCCTCGATCCCGTTCGAGGACCGGATGGCCACCACCGAGTTCCGGATCCATCACCGGGCCCACATCACCGTCGACGGCGACGCCTGCCGGGGCTGCACCACCCGGCAGTGCGTGGTGGCCTGCCCGGCCAACCTGTTCGTGCCGACGTCCGACGGCGGCATCCTGTTCAACTACGAGCAGTGCTTCGAATGCGGCACCTGCTACCTGGTCTGCAACACGGCCGGGGCGATCACCTGGACCTATCCCGAGGGTGGGCACGGCGTCGTGTTCCACCACGGCTGAGCCCGATGCGCGCCGTGGCCTGCGTGAAGTGGGTCGACCGCCGGACGATGGAGTGGTCCGCTCCGGCGACGTTCGACGAGCGGTACGCCGGGATGTCGCCGGCCGACGAGGCGGCGCTCGAGTGGGCCCTGCGCCTCGGGGGGTCGTGGGGACTCGAGGTCGTCGCCGTCACGGCCGGGTCCTCCGGCGCCGACGATGCGCTGCGCCTCGCCAGGTCGCTCGGCGCGGGACGGGTGGTGCGCATCGCCCTCGGCGACGGCGAGGAGTCGGCGACGGTCGGCGCAGCGCTCGCCGGCGCGCTCGAGCCCGATGACGTGGTGTTCTGCGGCGACTACTCGCTCGACCGGGGCACGGGTTCGGTGCCCGCCTTCCTTGCCGCGGGCCTCGACGTCCCCCAGGCACTGGGCCTGGTCGCGGTCACCTTGCCGCCCACGCCCGCCCAGCCGATCGACGTCGTTCGCCGCCTGGACGGTGGGAGGCGCGAACACCTCGCCGTGCACGTCGGGCGGGGCGCCGGAGCCGTGCTGTCCGTCGAGGGATCCACGGCCCGGTTGCGGCGGGCCGGGCTGGCGGCGATGATCTCCGCCCGCCATGCTGCCGTCGAGGTCGTCACCCCGGCGCCGGCCGGGCAGCCCCGAGGACCGGTGCCGGTGAGCGGCCCGTACCGCCCGCGCCCGCGGGTCCGTCCGGCCCCGGCCGGGGAGCGGGCGATCGACCGGCTGCGCGCCCTCACCGAGGCGGGCGGCTCGTCGAGGGCGAGTGCCGCCGAGGTGGCGGTGCTCACCGGCGACGCCGCAGCCCACCGGATCCTGAAGGCACTGGCGGAGTGGGGCGAGCGTGTCGAGGAAGGCTCCCCGTCGGCAGCCGACCCCGGACGCTAGCGTTCGCCCATGAGCACACGGCTGGTGCTTCCCCGGATCAGCTGGGCGCTCGTCGTGATCGCCGCATTCACCACCGTGTCCGCCCGCCTGACCGACCGTGCCGACGTCGCCGAGGCCCGGTCGGTCTCGGTTGGTGCACCACGCACGACACCCGACGTCGGCATGGTGATCGCCTCGGCGGAGGCGTCGGGCCGAACCCCGCCGGCGCCGTCGGCGACGATCGGCGGCTCGGCGCCGACCCCGTCCGTTCCCGGACGGCCGACCGCCCTGCCCGGCGTGGAGCGGGCCGTCGTTGCGGCTCTGGTACCGGCTGTCGTTGCGGCCGTCGCGCCCGCCGGCACGGAGCCCGGTTGGCCCGGCCCGACCGACCCGGCGCTGCAGCCGGCCCACCGCGAGCACATCCCCCGCCCCGCCGTCGTGTCCGATCCGGCGAGATCCGGCCTCCCCTGGGGTGACGCGGTCCGGGGCCTGTTGACCTTCCGCGGCAACCCGACCCGCACCTACTTCGGTTCCGGACCGGTGCCCGCCGATCCGCACGTCGTGTGGAAGTACCCCGGCCGGGCGATGTGCGGCAACTCCTCGGAGTACGGGGTGACCAAGCTGTGGTGCGGCACCGGGTGGACCGGCCAGCCGGCGGTCTTCGAGCGCGACGGCCGGACGTGGGTCGTGTTCGGTGCCTACGACCACCGCATCCACTTCGTCGACGCGGCCACCGGCGCCGACATCATCCCGCCGTTCCCGACGGGCGACATCGCCAAGGGGGCGATCACCGTCGATCCCGACGGGTATCCGCTGATCTACGCCGGTTCGCGCGACAACAAGTACCGGGTGATCGCCTTCGACCGGCCCGTGCCCACGGAGCTGTGGAGCCTCGATTCCCACAGCGTCGGCCCCCGACTGTGGAACGACGACTGGGACGCGGCGGGCCTGGTCGTCGACGACTGGCTGATCGAGGGGGGCGAGAACAGCCGGCTGCACCTGATCAAGCTCAACCGGGGGTACGGCTCCGACGGGCTGGTGACGGCCGATCCCGTGCTGGCCTGGCACGGCGCCGGATGGGACGACCGACTGCTCGCCGACGTCGGGGACGTGCGGGTGAGCCTGGAGAGCTCGGTGATGCTGCTCGGCGACATCGCCTACGTCGCCAGCTCCGGCGGGCTGGTGCAGGGCTGGGACGTCTCGGTGATGCGCACCGGCGAGGGAACGCCCCACCGCGTCTTCCGCTTCTGGACGGGTGACGATACCGACGCCACGATCGTGGGTGACGCCGAAGGGTTCGTCTACGTCGGTGTCGAGGTGGACCGCAACCTCCGCCGATCCCGCGAGGTCGGCCAGCTGCTCAAGCTCGACCCCCGCCACCCCGACGACCCGGTGGTGTGGGCGGTGAACGTGAACTCCGGCGTCGATTCGGGCACCTGGTCCACACCGGCGATCGTCGGCGACACGATCGTCTGGCCGACCAAACCGGGTCGCGTCTACGGACTCGACCGGGCGACCGGTGCCATCCGTTGGGAGTTCCGGGTGCCCGGGCCGGTGCTCAGCTCCCCGGCGATCGTCGACGGGGTGCTGCTCCAGGCCGACGGCCGGGGGGTGCTCCACGCCTATGGTCTCGGCGACGGGACGGCGTTGCCGCCGGAGATCTGGCGGATCGCCCTCGACGCCAACATCGAGTCCACCCCGGCGGTGTGGAACGGTCGGATCTACGTCGGCGACCGCAGCGGGTTCATGTACGCCATCGGCGATGGCTGAGCACGATGGCTGAGCACGATGGCTGAGCACGATGGCTGAGCACGATGGCTGAGCACGATGGCTGAGTCGGCGCTCGGCGCCCGCCGCTGGCCCGATCTCCCCGTCGGTGCGGTCGTCGCCCTGCCGCTCGGGTCGTGCGAACAGCACGGGCCCCACCTGCCGCTCGACACCGACACCCGGATCGCCGTGGCCCTCGCCGCGGGATTGGCGAGCCGGCGGCGGCGGGTGCTCGTCGCTCCTGCCCTCGCCTACGGGGCGAGCTGGGAACACGCCGGCTTCCCCGGGCTGCTGTCGGTCGACCACGACGCGCTCGCCGCGATCGTGGTGCAGCTCGCCCACTCGGCGACGTGGGCGGCCGGGATCGTGCTGGTCAACGGTCACGGCGGAAACGCCGGCGGCGTGCGCCGCGCCGTGCGGCAGCTGATCGGCGAAGGCCGCCACGTCCTCGACTGGTGGCCCACCGGTCCGCCCGACGGCGACCTCCATGCCGGACGGACCGAGACGTCGATGATCCTCGCCCTCGCCCCGGAGGTCGTGTCCCTCGACCCTCCCGGGCCCGGCCTCGTCGGTCGGCCGCCGGCGTCGATGATGCACGACGGGGTACGCGCCGTCAGCCCCAACGGCATCCTCGGCGACCCGACCGGGGCGACGGCCGATGAGGGCCGGGTCGTCCTGGCGGCGATGGTCGACGACCTCGTCGCCGCCTACGACGGCTGGGCCGCCGACCTGGCGGCCGTCGACGCCGCGCCCGGCCCGGCGCCCGGCCCGGCGCCCGTCCTCCACGCCCCGGGCGCCCGCGATGCCGGTGGGGACGCGCCGTGAGCGGCTACCGCCTCGATGCCGGGGCGCGGTCCGTCGACGACGGACGCGTCCTCATCGGCGGGTCTCCCCTCAAGATCTTCCGGCTCAGCGATGCCGGCGCCGATGTCCTGCGGCGGCTCACCGGCGACGAGTTCCCCCCGGCGTCCGCCGGAGCCGTGGCCCGCTCGGCCGGCGAGCGCCGGCTCGTCGACCGGCTGGTCGACGCCGGTGTGCTCCATCCCCGTCCCGGTGAGCCCGGGCCCGGTGCGGTGTCGGTGGTCGTCCCGGCCCACGATCCGCCGGCCGGCGCCCTCGAGGGCCTCGTCGCCAGAATGCGGTTCGGCCCCAACCCACCCGACGAGATCGTGATCGTCGACGATGCCGGACGCGTGGCGTTGGGCCCGATCGACGGCGCCCGGGTGGTGCGCCTCGACGGCAATCTCGGGCCGGGAGGCGCACGCAATCGTGGCGTCGCCCTCACCTCCGGGGAGCTCGTCGCCTTCGTCGACAGCGACGTCGAACCCGACGACGGTTGGCTGTCCGCCCTGCTCGGGCACTTCGGCGACCCCCGCGTCGGGCTCGTCGCCGCCCGGGTGCGGAGCCGCCCCGGTCCGTCGGTACGCGAGCGCTACGAACGCTGGCGCTCCCCGCTCGACCTCGGCGGCGAGCCCGCCCGGGTCCGCTGCGGCACCCGGGTCGGCTACGTCCCCGGCGCCGCGGTGGTCGTGCGCCGCCGGGCCTTCGACGAGGTCGGGGGATTCGACGAGGCGTTGCGGTTCGGTGAGGACGTCGACCTGGTCTGGCGGCTCGATGCCGCCGGCTGGCGGTGCCGCTACGAGCCGGCGTCGACCGTCGTCCACGAGCCCCGGCCGGGCTGGGCGGCGTGGGCCCGGCAGCGGTTCTCGTACGGCTCGTCGGCCGCGCCGCTGGCCCGCCGGCACCGTCGAGCGCTGGCCCCGGCGCGGGTGAGCGGGTGGACGGCCGCATCGTGGGGTCTGGCCGCGGCCGGTCAGCCGGTCGCCGGTCTGGGGCTCGCCGCAGTGACGACGGCGGCCCTCCCGCGCAAGCTGACCGGCCTGCGCCATCCGGGCGCCGAGGCGCTGCGGCTGGCCGGGCTCGGACACCTGTTCGGCGGCCGGATCCTGGCCAACGCCTGCTGGCGGGCATGGTGGCCGATCACCGTCGCCCTGGCGGTCGTCTCCCGCCGGGCCCGCCGGGTGGCGCTCCTGGCCGCGGTGGTCCCCCCGCTGATCGACTGGTGGCGCGAGCGCCCTGCGCTCGACCCGGTGACGGCGGTCGCCGTCCGGCTGGCGGACGATCTGTCGTACGGCGCCGGAGTGTGGGCGGGCGTCATCGGCCAGCGCGACCTGGCTGCCATCCTCCCGGAGTTCACCTCGTGGCCGGGGCGGAAGCCGGCCGGTGAACGGCTGGGCGGCTCAGCCGGCGACGACGGCCGATGAGGCCATCGCCGCGGCAAGGCGGGGCCGGAGGTCGTTGCACGCCTCGCACACGTCGGCCGGGATGATCCCCCAGCGCATCAGGCGGTTGAACACGACGCAGCCCAGGCACAGCCCGACGGCCGCCTCGAGGAAGGCGGCGAGCGACAGCCCGACGATCAGCGCCAGCGCCGCGCCGTGGGCCCCGGCCAGCCAGGCGATCGACGCGCCGACCGTGAAGGCGACCCCGACGCCCTGGGCGAAGCGCTTGGGCGGCCCGGGAACGAGGCGGTGCTCGATGCGTAGGCGGGGCGTGATCACGCCGGTGGCCAGGCGGCCGAGCGGGCTCAGGCGGGGACCGCTCAGGACGCGGGCGACGAATCCGTACGTCAGCGGGACGAGCATCCAGCCCTGGCGCAAGGCGAGGAAGGCGATGGCCTGGAGCACGACACCGGAGGCGACGAGCCGGGCCGACGTCTCGTTGACCGGGTTGGGGAACGACAGGAATCGACGCACCCGAGAAGCATATGTCGACAAAGATGACCGGACAACTCGGGATTCGTCCGGCCGGTAGCGTGGGGCGCCCATGACCCTCACCCTCACCGTCGACGAGCCGGCGTGGCAGGCCCATCTGCTTCGTCACCTCGTCCAGCTCGGTGATGGGCTCGTTCCCGTGGTCAAGGGCAACGGGTACGGTCTCGGCCGGCGTTTTCTGGCCGAACAGGTCGCCGCTGCCGCGCCGCTGGTCGCCGTCGGCACGGTCTACGAGACAGCCGACGTGGCCGATGTCGCCCAGCACGTCCTCGTGCTCACGCCGACCTTCGACGACCATCTCGAGGCGTTGGCGCCGAACGTCACGCTCACCGTCGCCTCGATCGCCCAGGCCCGCCATCTCGTCGATCTGGGCTGGTCGGGCCCGGTCGTCGTCAAGCTGGTGAGCTCGATGCTCCGCCACGGTTTCGCAGCGGACCGGCTCGCCGAGGTGGGAGTCGGGGACGGTCTGCGGATCGCGGGGTACGCGATCCATCCCCCACTGGACGGCAGCGCCGGCGACCACCTCGGTGAGATCGAGCGGCTGGCCGCCGCCGTGCCCGCCGGGGCCGAGATCCATGTGAGCCACCTGGGCCCCGTCGAGTTCGCCGCGCTGCGCGCCCGCCACCCCGAGCGGATCTGGAGGCTCCGTCTGGGCACGACGCTGTGGCACGGCGACAAGTCGATGTTCCGCCTCGGCGCCGACGTGCTCGATGTCCGCCCCGTGGCCGCCGGCACACCGGCCGGGTACCGGCTCGAGCCGGTGCCATGTGCCGGCCACCTCGTCATCGTCGGCGCCGGCTCCGCCCACGGCGTGACGCCCCTCGCCGACGGGCGCAGCCCGTTCCACTTCGCCCGGCGACGACTGGCGCTCCACGAGGCGCCGCACATGCATGCCACGATGGCCTTCGTCCCCGCCGGAGAGCCCTGCCCGGAGGTCGGTGCCTCGGTCGATGTCCAGCGGCCGCTGATCTCGATCACCCCCGACCGGGTGGTGTGGATCGCGTGACGGGGCTCGGCCCGCCCCCGATCGGGACGCCCTCGGCGGCACGCGTCGTGGGCATCGACGTGACCAGGGCCGTCGCCCTCGTCGGCGTGGTCGTGATGAACTACCACGGCTACCTCAACGGCAGCCGGGCTGCCGAGGCGTCCAACTGGGCGGGACGGCTGTTCGATCCCTGGGAGGGTGTGCTCTCCACCCGGTTCGCGGCGACGTTCGTGGTGGTCGCCGGTATCGGTGTGACGTTGCTGACCAGGCGTTCGGTCGCCTCCGCTGACGCCGACGCCATCCGGGCCGACCGCTGGAGGCTGCGCCGCCGCGGCCTGTTGCTGCTCGCCGTGGGACACGTGTTCGACTGGGTGTGGCCCGGGACGATCCTGCCGTTCTACGGCCTCTACTTCATCATCGCCTCGTTCCTGTTCACGTGGCGGTTACGGCGGCTGGTCGCCGCCGCGGTCCTCGCCGCGCTCGGCGCGGCCGCGCTGCAGATGTGGAACGAGCAGCGCCTGCTCGACGGCGATGGGGAGCTGTGGTTCCTGCAGCGGGCCGTCGACGGTGGGGGAGCGTTGCGCAGCCCGCGCAACCTGGTCGCCGATCTGCTCGTGCGCGGCACCCACCCCGTGATGCCCTGGCTGGCCTTCATGATCGCCGGAATGCTGCTCGGTCGCCTGCTCACCGAGTTGGGCGGCCTCCGCCGACGACTGATCGTCGCCGGCCTGGGCGCCGTGGCGGTCGGCTACGCCCTCTCGACGGCGACAAGGATGCTGACCGCCGGGTCCGAGGGCCGGGTCGCCGACCACCTGCGCCACCTCACCCGGACCGATCCGTTCGCCCGCGGACTGCTCTACACGCTCACGGCGTTGGGGTCGTCGGTGGCCGCCGTGGTGCTGGTCTGTGCCGTTGCCGAGCGGTGGCCGACGGCGACGCCGGTCGACGTGCTGCGTCGGGCCGGCCAGATGAGCCTCACGCTCTACCTCGCCCACGCCCTGGTGTTCAACGTCGCCGTCGACTGGCTGCACTGGGTCGGTGGGACGGGGCTCGACACGGCGCTGCTGCTCAGCGCCGTGTTCTGGTTGTTCGGCGTGACACTGGCCGCCTGGTGGCAGCGGTTGTTCGGCCAGGGCCCGGCCGAACGGATCTACCGCCTGTTCGGGGGGTAGGCGGGGCGGGGACGGCTCGCCGTGCCCCGGGATCGGCCACGGCCGGCGGCCGGCACTGCCTGCCCCGCGCCCGGGTTGCTCCGGTCCGGGACTACTCCGAGAACGTGTCGCAGCTGTCGCTGCTGCCGCTGGCGAAGCCGGTCTTGAACCAGGTCTTGCGCTGCTCGGACGAGCCGTGGGTGAACGACTCGGGATCGACACGGCCCTGGGTCTCGCGCTGGATGCGGTCGTCGCCGACGGCCGCCGCGGCGTTGATCGCCTCGTCGATCTCGCCGGGGTCGAACGCGCCACGATCGGAGGCGTCCCTGGCCCACGCCCCCGCCAGGCAGTCGGCCTGCAGTTCGAGCCTCACCGACAGGGGATTGGCCTGGGCCGGGTTGGACTGTTGGGCCTGATGGACCTGGTCGCTGATCCCGAGCACGTTCTGCACGTGGTGGCCGTACTCGTGGGCGACGATGTACTGCGAGGCCAGGTCGCCCTGGGCGCCGAAGCGGTCCTGCAACTCCGTGAGGAAGTCGAGGTCGAAGTACACCTTCGAGTCGACCGGGCAGTAGAACGGTCCGGTCTGGGCCGTCGCCGCGCCGCAGCCCGTGTCGGTGCCGCCCGAGAAGAACACCGTCGGCACGATCCGGTAGTCGCGCCCGCCGGCCTTGAACGCCTTCACCCAGTAGTTCTGCACGTCCTCGACGGCGCCGCAGACGATCTGGGCCGTCTCGGTGTCGCACGCTCCCGCTCCGGCCGCGCCGGTGTCGACGTCCTGGCCGCCGCCCGCGTCGCCCTCGGGCACGATGTTGGGAGCCACGATGCTCGTCGGCGTGTCACCGCTGCTGGCCGGCGCGCCGAGTCCGCCGCCCTTCATCAGCTTGGGCAGGACGAGCACGGCGAGCATCACCAGGATCCCGATCATCCCGCCGCCCATCTTCATCGGGAACGGGAAGCCGCTACCCCCGCCACCGCCGCCGGGCAGCGGGAATCCGAGCCCTCCGCTGGATCCGCCCCCACCCTGGCCGCGCCGGTCCTCGATCATCGAGCTGTCGCCCTGCCGGCGGATCTTGGTCATCGGTGTACCTCGCTGTCACTGCTTCACTGCTTCACTGGCACTGCTTCGACGCGTCCTCGGTGGAACGCGACGCGGGCGAGCCTAGATGTCGGGCCCTGCATGTCGTGTCTATCCGACGAGGCGGGCACGCAGTTTGTCGCGCACCGCCGGCCATTCCTCGGGGATGATCGAGTACTGGGCCGTGTCGCGCAGCCCGGTGCGCCCGGCGGCCGGCATCTGGTGGCGGATGATCCCTTCGAAGCGGGCGCCGAGCCGCTCGATCGCTGCACGGCTGCGCTGGTTCAGCTCGTCGGTCTTGAGGAACAACCGGACCACGCCCCAGCGTTCGAAGGCATGGGTCATCATCAGCAGCTTGGCCTCGGTGTTCACCGCCGAGCGTTGGGCGGCATGGGCCAGCCAGGTCGAACCGATCTCGACCACGTTGGGCATCGGGGTACCGTCGGTGCCCAACCGTCGCCAATCGCCGTCCCACCATTCGATGGCCATGAACCGGGTGGAGCCGACGACGGTGCCGTCGGGCGCGCAGGTGGCGAAGGGCATCTGGGTCGGATTGGCGCAGGCGTCGGCCACGTAGCGGCGCATCGACACCTCGTCGTCGGGCACGGGCGTGAACCCGTAGGTCGCCCGGTTGCTCGTCGCCGCCGCGGTCAGTCCGGGCACATGGGCGGCGGCCAACGGTTCGAGACGGACGTGTTCGCCGATGAGCAGCAACTCGTGATTCACCCGGCCAGTCTGGTGCGTGGGAGGCTCGCTGGCGTGCAGGAAGATCGAGGTGATCCGCGGCGCTCGTGCGCGGCCACGGAGGGATCGCGCGTGATCCGGTGCCGGCCTACTGGGCGGCCTTCGTCGTGATCGGGATCAGCCTGAGCATCACCGGGCCGGCGCTGTCGACGCTGCGCGCCAACGTCGGGGCGACGCTCGGGGGCATCGGCGTGGTCTTCGTCGCCCAGTCGGTCGGCTACCTCGCCGGGTCGCTCGGCGCCGGGCGCGGCTACGACGCCGGCTGGGGTCACCGCCTGCTGGCGGGGGCGATGGTGGTCATCGCCGTGGCGATGCTGGCCATGCCGTGGGTGAGCTCGCTGGTCGTGCTGATGGCGGTCTGCGCCGTCGTCGGGCTGGCCTCGTCGATCTGCGACGTCGGTGGCAACAGCCTGGTCATCTGGGTTCGCCAGGGCGATGTCGGCCCGGCGATGAACGTGCTCCACCTCTGCTTCGGGTTGGGTGCCCTGTCGACCCCGCTGCTCGTCGCCGTCGACCTTCGCCTGGCCTGTCTCGTCGAGTCGGTGCTCGCCCTCGGCGTCGCCGCGTTCGTGCTCCGGTTCGAGTCGCCGAGCCAGCCCCACGCGGCCCACACCACCGGCACCCTCCCCGGTCGGCGGGTGCTGTTCACGCTGATGGTGTTCTTCATCGTGTACGTCGGTGTCGAACTGAGCTTCGCCGGCTGGATCCACACCTACGCCGAGGAGATCCATCTCGGCGGGGCGAGGGCGGCGGCCGCCCTCACCGCCGTGTTCTGGTTGTCGTTCTGCGTGGGCCGGGTGCTCGCCGCGGTGATCGCCCCGCGCATGGCGTCGGGCTCGCTGATCCTGGGATCGTGCGTCGTCTCCCTCGCCGCGGCCGCGGCCATGGCCCTGTGGGGTCCCCGGGCCTGGGTGGTGTGGGCGGCGACGTCGGTGTTCGGGCTGGGCATCGCCTCGCAGTTCCCGATGATGATCACCTACGCCGACGAGCGCCTGAAGCTGTCGAGCGCGGCGACCGCCTGGTTCGTCACCGGCGCCGGGCTCGGTGGTCTGAGCCTGCCGTGGCTCGTCGGGCAGGTCTTCGACCGCCACGGTGCCCGGGCGATGCCGGTGATGGCCACGCTGTTCAGCAGCGTGGCCCTGGTCTGGTTCGGCGTCGTCGCCGTGGTCCTGCGCGGCCACGGCGCCCGTCACGGTGCCCGCCAACCATCGGCGGCGGCTGCCGGCTGAGCGTTCAGCGGCGCCGGCGGGCCAGGGCGACGCCGGCGCCGGCCGCGGCGGCGACGGCCAGGGCGCCGATGACGATCGGCGCCTTCGACGAACCCCCGCCGTCCGACCCGCCGCCGGCGGCCGCCGTGGCCACGACCGGTACGGCGGCCTCGGTGTCGGCGGAGATCGGGGCGATGAGCACGGGCTCGGTGGTGTCGGCGGACGCATCGGTGGCCGCCGGAGCCGCGGTGGTGGCGGGCTCGCTGACCGCCGGCCGGGTCGTCGCCGACTCCGTGGCGGCCGGCTCCGTGGTGGCCGGCTCGGTGGTGGCCGGCTCGGTGGTCGGGATCGCCTCACCGGTGATCTCGAGGACAGGGGCCGGGGTCTCCGGTTCGGGTTGGCCGTCGACCGCGATGTCGAGCCAGGCGATCTCGCCCACCGCGCATGTCTGGATGATCGGGAAGCGCACCTCGCCCGGGGCGCCGGGCGCGGTGAACGACACGGCGAAGGTGTCCTGAGTGTCCGGGTCGAGCGGCCCGCCGGTGTAGGTGACGACGTTCGCCGCCGCCGTGCCCGTCCAGCCGGCCTTGTCGACGGGTCGGGCGTCGGTGATCGTCACCGGGATCTGGATCGCCAGCGACACGGTCGGCGATCCGTCGCAGCCGTGCTCCACCTTGAACGCCACGGTCGCCGCGCTGCCCGTCGGCACCTCGGCCGGTTCCGGGTCGATGTGCGCCCACGCCGAGGTCGGAGCGGCGAGACCGAAGGCGGCCAGGGCAGTCAGGACGGCGAGGAGGTGAGGCCCAGCGCGGTGCGCCGGCGGATCGGGTGATGCATCGTTGGGACTCCAGGATCGGCGCGCCCGGGGGATGGCGGGGTTGGACGGGGTGTGGCGGGACGTGGGTGCGCGACCTGTCACAGCGCACCGGGGTCGCGGGGTCTGCGGTTGCGCACCGGCGAGGTTATCTTCGTCGGGATGAGTGGCCCGGCCCGGTTCGTCGGCGTCGGGGCGTTCGTCGCTCGGGCTTCTCGCCTCCGCCCCACCGCCGGGGCCCACGGCGGCGCCGACGACCGGTGGGAGACGAACTACCTGACGGAGCTCGCCGGCGTCGAGGGCGACGCCGGCGGGGTCGACGCCGAGGTCGTCGAACTCGGTCGGCGGATCGAGGTGACCCGCACGACGGCGGGCGAGGTGCTCGTCATCGGCTACGCCGGCGAGCCCTACCTCCGGCTCGACGCCGACGGGGTCTGGGAGAACGTCAACTCACCGAGCCTCTACCTCAACCGCGACCGGTTCGCCTCGACCGCCCCGCCGCCGACGGCGACGGGTGACGCCGTCGCCGACTGGCGGCTGGCCTCCGCCGGTCGATCGGTTCGCTGGCACGATCATCGGGCCCACTGGATGGCGACCGTCCCGCCGCCGGCGGTCGCCGCCGACCCCGGTCGCCGTCAGCAGATCGAGGGCGACCACCGCATCGAACTGCGGGTCGACGGCCGCCCGGTGGCGCTGCTGCTCACGGTGACCTGGGTGCCACCGCCCTCCTCGCGCCCGGCATGGCTGGCGGCCGCCGGGCTCGTGGCCGCTGCTGGCGCGCTGCTCCTCGCCCGCCGCCGGGACGTGGCCGGGCCGGCGGTGGCCGTCGCCGTGGCGGCCGCCCTCGTCGACCTCGGCATGTGGGCCGACCGCCGCCGCCTGATCATCGGGGCGGTCGTCGCCGCCCTCGGCGTCGTGCTCGTCGTGCTCCGCCGCTTCCCGCTCCGTCGGGCCGGTGTTGTGCTGGCAGGGCTGGCGGCTGCCGTGTTGGCGTTCAGTCGGTTCGGGGTCTTCGGCCATTCGTTGATCTGGGGTGTCCAGCCCGACGTGACCCGGGCGTCGGTGGCAGTGGGCTGCGGCCTGGCCCTCGGTGGCGCCATCGCCGCCGTGCTGGGCAGCCCGTTGCTGATACCGCGGGCGAAGGGGCAGATACCACGACGATCTGAAGGCGCAGATGCCACAACGAGCTGAACGTCGCCGTTCCCGGCTCCTGGTAGCGCTGGTCGTGGCGATCGCCGTCGTCGGCATGCGTCCTACCGTTGCGTCGGCCCACGCCGAGCTGCTCTCATCGGAGCCTGCTCCGGCAGCCGTCCTCGACGAACCGCCCACCGAGGTCGTGCTGCGGTTCAACGAGGGCGTCGAGGTGGTCGTCGGCGGGATCCGCCTGTTCGACGGGACCGGCCGATCGATCGAGGTCGGCGAGCCGTGGCACCCCGACGGCGACGCCAAGGTGATCGCGGTCGACCTGCCCGCACTGGCCGACGGCTCGTACGTCGTCGACTGGCGGGTGATCTCGTCCGACTCGCATCCGCTCCATGCCGCGTTCACCTTTCAGGTCGGCGCGGTCTCGACCCTCGACCCCGGTGTGGTCGACGCGCATCGGCCAGGCCGGGCGGGCCCGCCCGGCAGTCACCGTCGCCCTGGGAGCGACCCGGGCGCTGATCATCGCCTCGATGGCCATCGTCCTCGGCGGCCTGATGGCGCTCGGCATGCGCATCGCCCCGGCGACGACGGCCACCCGCCGTCTGGTGCCGGTTGCCGCCCTGGTCGGGGGTGCGGCCGGGCTGATCGCCCTGCCCGTCCAGACCGCCCGGGTCTCGGGGACCGGACTGTCGGAGGTGTTCCACGCCGACGCCTGGACATCTGCGCTCGACACCCGGGCCGGGATGGCCTGGCTGGTGCGGGTCGTCGTGCTGGTGGTCGTCGGGGTCGGCGCGAGCCGGTCGTCGACGAGCGACATGTCGGCCCGATCGTCGGGACAGGTCCGTTCCGTCGGGCTCGGGTTGGGAGCAGCACTGCTCGGCATCGCCTCGGCCTACGGCGGTCACGGGGCGAGCGGTCGCTGGCCCGTGCTCGGCGTCGCCACGACGGCGGTCCACATGACGGCGATGGCCATCTGGCTCGGCGGTCTGGTGATGTTGCTCGTCGGCCTGCAGGCGGCAACTGCCCGCCAGATCGAACGCTTCTCCGGCCTCGCCCTGCGGGCGGTGGCCGTCGTCGTCGTGTCGGGCACGGTGCAGGCGGTCCGCCAGGTGCCGAACCTCGGCTCGGTCACCAGCAGCGACTTCGGCATCGCCCTCGTCTGGAAGCTGGCGGCCGTCTCGGCCCTGCTGCTCGCCGCCGTGTTCAGCCGTCAGCTGGTGCACGGCGAGAGCCTCGGCCTGGGGGTGCTGGCCAGGCGGATGGCGCCCAGCGCCGAGCGGGTCGAACACATCGTCGACCTGCGCATGCTGCGCCGGTCGATCGGCGTCGAGGCGTTGATCGCCGCCGGCGTCGTCGTGCTCACCTCGGTGCTGATGGCGGCCGACCCGTCGACCGCGGCGCAGGCCCGGCCGTTCTCGGCCACCCTCGTCGACGGCGAGGTGACCCTCTCGATCTTCGTCACCCCCGGGTCCGTCGGGAACAACGAGGCGCACCTGGCGCTCACCAGCCTGTCGGGAGCGCTCGCCCAGCCCGACAACGTCACCCTCGAAGTCGCCGATCCCGACCGTGACGTCGCCGGGATCGGCGTCGAACTGGTCGACGCCGGGGGCACCCACCTGATCGCCCCACGGGCCGAGATCCCCTACGCCGCCGATTGGCGGTTCACGGTGACCGCCCGGTACGGGTTCGAGCAGTACACGTTCGTGGCCACGGTGCCGATCGGCTAGGAGCGGGCTGGTGATCAGAGCAGTTCGATCGGGCAGTTGATGCCTGGTGCATTGGCGAGTCGGGTGTCGGTCGTGAGCAGGGCTGTCGCGCCGGTCATCTCGGCGAGGGCGACGTAGGTGGCGTCGTACGCGCTGAGATTGTGGCGGAGCGCCCATATTCTCGGTCGGAGCCAGTCGGCTGGGAACCGGGTGAGGGCGAGGCGGATGAAACCGTCCAAGGCGGACGTGCCTTGCTTCTCGGTCAGGATCCGCTGGACGACGAGGCGCCGAAGGACGTTGGTCACCTCGCTGTCGATGAGGTGGGGAACCGCCAGTTCCTCGTCGCCGAGGCGATCGGGGTCGAGGTCGTTGGCGACGAGTTCGACGATCACGCCGGCGTCGACGACTCTCAATCGCCGCGTCCCTCGTGCAGCGCGGTGAGGATCGTGTCTCGATCGACATGGCCTCGAACCTTCGCCTGCGTCTCTCTGATCACGGCGGCGTTGGCGTGCATCGCCTGGGTGCGTTTGGCCAGGTGTTCCAGTTCGCGCAGCATGTATCGGGTCAGGGAGAGACCCTGGGCGGCGGCGGCGTCAGCCAAGGCATCGTGCACGTCGTCGGGCACGTCTCGGACTTGGATCACTCTCGACATGGTCGCCACCATACCATCGATGGGTGCACATTGCACCCATCGATGGGTTCGACTGCCGTTCTGCTCTCAGCGGCGCTGCGCGCTCGTGCGCGCGTCTCTCGGCGTGCTCGATCGTCCCCGCCACGTCCTCTGGTGCGCTGAACGGATCGTGGGTCAGCGACGGGTGTCGGTCGTCGGCAGGTCGCGTTCCGCCGCGGGCAACGAGGCCTGGTAGAGGGTCTCGTACAGCCCGCCGATGGCCCGCAGCTCGTTGTGGGTTCCTCGTTCGACGATCCGCCCGGCGTCGAGGACGAGGATCTCGTCGGCCTCGTGGACCATGCGCAGGTTGTGCGAGACGAGCAGCGTGGCCCGGTTGTCCATCAGGCGGTGGATCGGTTCGTGGATGCGATCGGTCGATCCGGCGTCGAGCCCGCTCGTCGGTTCGTCGAGGATGAGCAGCGGCGCATCGCGCAGCAGCGCTCTGGCCAGGGCGATGCGCTGGCGTTGGCCCCCGGAGAGCCTCCGGCCTCGTTGCCCGACCGACGTGGCGTAGCCGTCGGGGAACTCGTCGATGAACGAGTGGGCATCGGCGAGCGTCGCCGCGGCGGTGATCTCGTCGTCGGTGGCGTCGGGGAGGCCGTAGGCGATGTTCTCGGCGATCGTGCGGTCGACCATCGGGGAATCCTGGGGGACCAGGGCGATGCGCTCGCGGTACTCGTCGAGGCACAGGGCGCGGATGTCGTCGCCGTCGAAGCGGATCGTTCCGGCCGTGGGCTCGTACCAGCGCATCAGCAGGCGCACGACCGTCGACTTCCCGGCGCCGCTGGGACCGACCAGGGCGACCACCTTGCCGGGTTCGAGGCGGAACGAGACACCGCTCAGCGATGCCCGTTCGGCCCCCGGATAGGTGAACGACACCGACTTGAACTCCACGTCGCCTCGTTGGGCGATCACCGGCAGGGCGTCGGGGGGATCGGGGGCGTGGGCGGGGACGTCGAGCAGCTCGATGACCCGCTCGGCGCTCGCCGCGGCCGAGTACAGGCTCGTGCCGAGCCGGCCCAGCGCACGGATCGGGGAGAACAGCTGGTTGAGGAAGGCCATGAACACGAACAGCCCGCCGAGCGTCATGCGCCCGCGGTCCAGCTCGATCGTCCCCAGGGAGATCACCGAAATGGCGCCGACCAACTCCATGCCGTCGACGGCCGGCTGGTACAGGGCCCGAAGCCGGGCGGCGACCATGTCGACCCGGAACAGGGCTTGGCCGTGGTCGTCGAAGCGGTCGAGCTCGGCCTGCTTCGTACCGTGCGATTGGATCAGAGGCACGTTGGCGAGGATGTCCTCGGCCGCCGCCCCGATCTCGCCGCCACGGCGACGCCGCTCGCGCGAGGTCACCTTGGTGCGACGGGCGAAGAACCTGCTGAGCAGGCCGAAGAAGGGTCCGACGACCAAGGCGGCGAGAGCGAGTCGCCAGCTGAGCACGAAGATGATGGTCAGCAGCGCGGCGGCCCGCACGACGTGGCCGAAGACGTCGCGTGTCGTGGTCGCCACCAGTGTCCCGATGGCGCCGACGTCGCCGGACAGCCTGGTCAGCAGGTCGCCCAGGGCGTGGCGGTCGTAGAAGTCGGGGCGCACGTCCAACATGTGGGACATCAGGTCGCGGCGGGCGTCGAGCAGGATGCGCCCGCTCACCCATTCGTCGAGGACCGACTCGACGTAGGAGAGGCCGGCGACGGCGATCGTGGTCAGTCCGAGCAGGACGAACACCAGCGGGGCCTTGTCGAGCGAGGCGGGGACGAAGACCTGGTCGACGGCGATCTTGAACACCCAGATGGCGCCGATCTCGGCCAGCGGGATGAGCAGGCGCAGGATGCCGAGGGCGATCAGCTGCGGCCGGTACCGGCGGGCGTACGGATGGAAGCGCCGGATGGTGGCCCGCAGCGCACGAGAGCGGGGGACGGTGGTGCTCGTCGCCCTGCGCAGCATCAAGGCGGCTGGGCGTAACCGCCGCCGACCTGCGTCGTCCGGTTGGTCGGAGGCCTTCGGTGTCGGGTGTGACGCCATGATCTCGGCGATGAAGGTGGCGAGATCTTCGTTGATGTCGCCTTCTGCCTGATCGACGACTCGACGCTTCATGAACATGAGTTTCGCATCCGCTCGTGAGTTGCGCTTGGCGTTGGGGGACCGCGACCCTGGGAGCAGGTCGGGGGTCGGCGACTCACCGACCCCCGACCTGGACCTCACAGCAGCCAGCTCGGGCTGCCGGCGGCGGTGCCGCAGCTGCTCCCGCCGTTGCTCTTGTTGCTCGTGTTGCTCTTGTTGCTTTTGTTGCTCTTGTTGTGGCTCTTGCCACCACGGCCGCCGGCGGCCGGGCACATCTGCTTGAAAGCTCCCATGATCTCTTCTCCTGTGGTGTGTGATGACCCCATTCGGTCACCATCAGAAGAACGTCCCGGGGCGTGAGATCTTGCGTGGGTTCTGCGGGATGGTCCATACGGCCCGTGGTCATTCCGGGAGCGAAATCACGATCTCCCGGTTACCTAACGTGGTGGCTCGGATACCGGGCCAGGCGTCCGGCCGGGGTCCGGTCAGCCGGCCGTGTCCCCGGTGCCGGTCACGCGCCAGTGTGGCGTTCGGCCGGGAACCGCCGAACCGGTGGGCGGCGAGCGTCTCGACCGACCCCCCGGTGAACGGCACGCTGGGACCGCGGGAGGCGCCGAACGGGTGGTCGGTAGGCGTGTGGCGTTCGGTGGTGGGGAGTGAGGCTTGGTAGAGGGTTTCGTAGAGGCCGTTGTTGGTGCGGAGTTGGTGGTGGGTGCCGCGTTCGATGATGTGGCCGTGGTCGAGGACGAGGATTTCGTCGGCTTGGTGGACCATGCGGAGGTTGTGGGAGACGAGGAGGGTGGCGCGGTTGTTCATGAGGTGGTGGATGGGTTCGTGGATGCGGTCGGTGGTGTTGGCGTCGAGTCCGCTGGTGGGTTCGTCGAGGATGAGGATGGGGGAGTCTCGTAGCAGGGCTCGGGCGAGGGCGATGCGTTGGCGTTGGCCGCCGGAGAGTCGTCGGCCGCGTTGGCCGACGGGGGTGTTGTAGGTGTCGGGGAATTGTTGGATGAAGGTGTGGGCGTCGGCGAGGGTGGCGGCGTTGGTGATCTGGTCGTGGGTGGCGTCGGGGTTGCCGTAGGCGATGTTCTCGGCGATGGTGCGGTCGATCATCGGGGAGTCTTGGGGGACGAGGGCGATGTGGTTGCGGTAGTCGTCGAGGGCGAGGGTGGTGATGTCGTCGCCGTCGAAGCGGATGGTTCCGGTGGTGGGTTCGTGCCAGCGCATGAGGAGTCGCACGATGGTTGATTTGCCGGCGCCGGAGGGGCCGACGAGGGCGACGACTTTGCCGGGTTCGAGGCGGAACGAGATACCGGTGAGTGATGGTTGTTCGGCGCCGGGGTAGGTGAACGAGACGTTGCGGAACTCGATGTCGCCGTGTTGGGTGATCACGGGGAGGGCGTCGGGTGGGTCGGGGGCGTGGGCGGGGACGTCGAGGAGTTCGATGACGCGTTCTGCGCTGGCTGCGGCCGAGTAGAGGCTGGTGCCCAGTCGGCCCAGGGCGCGGATGGGGAGAACAGTTGGTTGAGGAAGGCCATGAACACGAACAGTTCGCCCAGTGTCATGCGTCCGGCGGCCAGTTCGAGCGTTCCGAGTGAGACGACGGAGATGGCTCCGACGAGTTCCATGGCGTCGACGGCGGGTTGGTAGAGGGCGCTGTAGGCGGGCGGCGACCATGTCGACGCGGAACAGGGCTTGGCCGTGTTCGTCGAATCGGTCGAGTTCGCTGTGTTTGGTGCCGTGCGATTGGATCAGGGGCACGTTGGCCAAGATGTCTTCGGCGGCGGCTCCGATCTCGCCGCCCCGGCGGCGTCGTTCGCTGGAGGTGATCTTGGTGCGCCGGGCGAAGAACCGGCTGAGCAGACCGAAGAACGGTCCGACGACCATGGCGGCCAGGGCGAGTCGCCAGCTGAGCACGAAGATGATCGTGAGGAGCGCGCCGGCGCGCACGAGGTGACCGAAGATGTCGCGTGTCGTGGTGGCGACCAGGGTTCCGATGGCTCCGACGTCGCCCGACAGGCGGGTGAGTAGGTCGCCCAGGGCGTGGCGGTCGTAGAAGTCGGGGCGGACGTCCAACAGGTGTGACATCAGTTCGCGGCGGGCGTCGAGCAGGATCCGTCCGCTCACCCATTCGTCGAGGACCGTCTCGACGTACGACAACCCGGCCACGACCGCGGTGGTCACGGCGAGCAGCACGAACACCAGTGGGGCCTTGTCCAGCGAGGCCGGCACGAACACCTGATCCACGGCGATCTTGAACACCCAGATCGCACCGATCTCGGCCAACGGGATCAACAGGCGCAACACACCCAACACGATCAACTGCACCCGATACCGCCGCGCAGACGGACGGAACCGCCGAATCGTCACCCGCAACGCACGAGACCGCGGAACCGATGCCGTTGCCCTGTCGAACAACCCGAATCGCCGCCGGGCCCGTGGCCGGCTGGCGCCGACGGCCGGTCCCGATCTCGAGGGGGCCGGGTGCGAGGCCATCAGCTCGGCGATGAACACCACGAACTCCCCGTCGATGCTCCCGTCGGACCGTCGACGACCTGCCGCCTCGTCAACATCGGTTCCACATAGCGCGCCCCGCTCCTCCCCACCGCAACGTTCACCGCATCAAACGTTCACTGCATCAAAAGGCGGGTCGAGGGTCCACGCTGAGCGAACCCTCGACCCGATCCCTTACCGATGGCGGGTGATCACCAGCCGCTGCCGCCGCCACCCTTGCTGCCGCCGCCACTGCCTCGTGGCTCTTCTTGTGGCTCTTCTTCTTGCTCTTCTTGTGGCTGCCGCCTCCGTCATCGCCGCCACACCCGGCCGGCGAAACCTGCTTGAAAGCTCCCATTTGGAATCTCCTCTAGTGATTGCGGGTGACCACTTTCGATCACCAAGTCGCCGAGCATAGTCGACGGTGCGTGAGATTGAAAGAGAAGATCTCTCAAGTGATCTCCTACGAATAGTGGTATTTCACGCAGAATCACCGCAAGATCACACTCAGCGTGGTGTCGGTCCTTGTCGCCGGGTGTGCATCGACCGGCGTGCCGGTGGCCAGGCCACCTGAAGCACACGATGGGGTCATCGCCACTGTCCTCGTGACCGGGGGACGGCTACGTTCGGCCCATGGCTCCGTCCGATCGCGGGGGGCCGACTGCCCAGTACCCCCGTTGTCGCCGGGGAGCACCCTGGCCGACGGGTACACGGTCATCGGCCTGCTGTCGCACGCGGCAACGACCTCGATGTCTACGACGCCTGGAGCGCGGCGCTCGAGGCCCGCTGCGTCGTCAAGACGCTGCGTCCCGACCGGCTGGACAACCCGAAGGACGCCGCCGCCTGCTCTGGGAGGGACAGCTGCTCACCACGCTCCACCATCCGCATCTGGTGCGCGGATACGAGGTCGTCGAGGAACCCCGCCCGATGGTGGCGATGGAGACGATCACCGGGTACACGCTGTCGGCACCCTGGTCGGCATGCGCCGGGCCCGGTTCCCCTCGTCACGCTCGCCGCACTGGGCGAGCAGCTGTGTGCGGCGCTCCACTACCTCCACGGTCGCGACATCCTCCACCTCGATCTGAAGCCGGGAAACGTCGTCTCCGAGGCGGGCAAGGCCAAGGTCATCGACCTCAGCCTTGCCCACGCCCCCGGACGCGGGCCGGCGGGCTGGGGACACCGGCGTACATGGCGCCCGAGCAGGACGGCGGTGACGAGTTCACGACGGCGTCGGACGTCTGGGCGGTCGGACTGATCCTCTACGAGGCGGCGACGGGGACCCAGCCGTTCGACCAGTCCGGAAGCAGTGATCGACAGCGAGTCGGCCCGCGGGTCAGCAGTCGGCTGGCAGCCGTCGGCCGAGGCGGCCGGCGAGGCGGCCAGCCGACCACCGTTGCCGGTGCCGGCGGGTGTATCGCCAACTCCAGTCGCGGGCAGACTCGGTGCGGACGCTGCGCCGGCTGCCGCCCGACTTCTCCCAGACGATCGATCGCTGTCTCGATCCCGACCCGTCGGGCCGACCCTCGGTCGAGGAGCTCCTCGTCCTGTTCCGGTCGTTCCAGCCCGCCGCTCCTGGCTCTGGAGGCCATCCGGCGGGGGCTCGCGGGACCCTCGACCTGATATCGAGCTGCGTCCCCGTCGGGACGGTGAGGGTCGATCCACCCGATCGCCGGTGTGCTGGCCGGCCTTTCGGGGAGGTGGGTCAGCCCACCACGTGGTCGAGGGAGGGCGGGCTCACCGAGACCGGCCCGGGGCGGTAGTCGATCGTGATCTGCGTCCCGTCGATCGCCTCGCCGTCGAAGAACTGGGCGCCGGTTGCCACCAGGCGGATCAGCGTGCCGTCGTGGATCCAGACGTCCCACGCCACGGGTGTGGTGCGGTCGATGAACTCGCTGACGACCTCGAGCCGGTTAGTCGTCAGGTAGTCGGAGACGGCGCCGGCTGTCGTCGTCAACCGGTACCCGCCGGTGCCATCGGGGCCGGTCAGTGCCCGGATGTCCAGGGGGATCTCGGCCCACATGTCCATCAGTTGGGTCAGTGGGCCCGACGCCCGGCCGAACAACGTGAACGCCTCGTCGAGCGAGACCTGGCTCGGATCGGCCACCGGCAGGGCCTGCCAGAAGGGGTTGTCATCAACGGCCTCGTCGATGCTTCGGATGTAGATCACCTCCGCTGTGGCGATCTGCTCGACGACCACCGTGGCCCCGGCCGGCGTCACCGCCCGCTCGATCGACCGGTAGCGCCCGGCTGCCCGGTCGATCTCGATGGCATACGTCTGGTCACGCGATTCGTCGTTGGCGTTCCCGGTGAGGGCGACGCCAGGGCTGCTCGCCAGCGTGGCGATGCCGGCCCGCACGGCCTGCAGCGCCTGGGTCGAGTCGACCGGGGAGACGACGACGGTGGTGGTCGTTGGTGCGTCACCGGCGCTGCCGCCGTCCCCGAGACATGCCGCCGGGGAGACCAGGGCGACCCGGCCACGCAGGCCACCGTTTCGCCACCGCCGCAGCGTTTCCCGATGTGGGCTTCAACCGGTCTTTCATTGCGAGACTCTACTAGGGGTGCTCGGATGACTGCTTGCAGGGGATGGTTCGTCACTGCCCGGTCGATCTCTCGATGCTTCGAGCCCTCCATACTGCACTGCGACGGTCCGTCAGGGCGTCGGTACAGCGAGTGTGTCAAGGCGACGGAAAAGACCCTGCTGCAAGCAGCATTGGGCGACCGCGACGGGACTATTGCTCGCAGAGCACTCGGCCGAGCACGTCGGGTGAGTCAAATGGATCAGCAGCGCGCGACGTGCATCACTCTCAGCGTCGTGAGTACAATCTGTGATCGATTGACTACTGGGTGCGATCCATCGACGGCGAACTTCCGCGGTGGGCGACGACGGGACAGGTGGAACTCACGTGGATGGACACACGGTATCGGCAGGATGCGGACACGCTCTCTCGGCGGCGCCGTCACCGGCCTGCTGATGATCGCGTCGATCCTGGTGGTCACCGGGCAGGTATCGGGCGCCGGCTACCCGAACCCGGCGCCGACGTCGGGGACCCAGTCGTTCAACGCCGGCGCGTACGTCATCGACGCCGGGGCGGTGACCGGCGCAGCGACGAAGCAGACGGTCGCCCAGGGCCTCAAGCCGTACGGGCTCGTCTACGCCCTGATCAAGGCGCGCATCCCCGTCCAGTGGGTGATCAAGCCGAGCAAGCCGTCGGGCACCGGTGGCGCCGGCCTCGCCGATGTCGACCAGAACCTGGGCAACGTCGGCGTCGACTTCAGCTTCGACTGCGACGCTGCCGGACCGCTGCCGTCGAAGGACTACAAGACCGGCGCGTACGTGATCCCCAAGGAGTTCGCCGCCCAGGCCGCGCCGATCGTGGCGACATGGAAGGACCAAGGGTGTCGTCGTCGATGGGCCGTGCATCGCGCCGATCGCCAACCTGCCGGTGTTCAACACCCTCACGGGCTGGCCCCGCACGGTGCTCGACGCTCCAACGGGTCGATCGCCGTCGGCTTCTTCACGAACGCAGGGATCCCCCAGGGCGTGCTGACCAAGCCCGGCCGACCCGCCCGCCTACCGGTTCGCCGCCCCCAGCGAGCTGACGCCGTGCGACGACTTCTACGTGATGCCCCACGCCGATCCGACGTTCGCCACCCACCAGAACCTGATCCCCTTCGTCAAGTCCGGCGGTTACGTGTGGGCCGGATGCCACGCGGTGAGCGTGCTCGAGAACGTCCGGTACCCGAACCCGTACCCGGCAAACCCGGCGCTGGCCGGAACACTGGCGATGAACTTCCTCAGCGACAACGGGCTGCTCTCCTTCAAGAGCCATGCCGGAGGGTCGGTGCCGTACTCGTTCTACAAGCAGAGCGGCGATACCCGCTCCTACTACCCTCGCCGTACGCCCTCGATCCGGTCCGTTCCGGTGACCCGTTCGCCCAGCTCCGTGGCCGGACCGATCTCGCCCAGCAGAACGGTTCGGAGCAGATCTACATGCCGGCGGCCACCTCGAAGTGGCGCCAGCAGACCCAGGTCGTGATCTACGACCCGACCCACGCCGACGTGCCGTTGAACTCGCCCGGCCCGGCCGCCTCCGTCGTGTACGGGCCGGCGTTCGGCAATCCGAGCCTACGGCTACGTCGCCTACGAAGGGGGGCACTCGATCAACAAGGGCACGGTCGACGACGTCGCCGCCCAACGCGCCTTCTTCAACATGCAACTGCTCAGCGGCGCCGATCGTGCTCCGAAGGTCACGGTCACGGCGCCCGGTCCGAACACGACGATCGCCGGCGGTGCAACCATCCCGGTGAGCGGCTCGGCGACGGGCGGTTCGGGGAGCTACACGTACACGTGGTCGGCGACGTGCTACAACCAGGCCGGGACCGCGGTCGGCTCGGGGACGTTCGCCAACCCCGGCCAGCCCTCGACGACCTTCACCGCCCCGGCGGCGACGGGCCCGTTGAACTGCAACATCATCCTCTCGGTGGTCGACAGCTGCGGCCGCTTCGGGTTCGGCTACAAGTCCGTGGCCGTCGTGCCCCCGGCGGACGTGCAGATCACCAAGACCGGCCCGGCGACCGCCGCCGCCGGTTCCATCGCCTACACACTGACGGTCAAGAACAACGGCGCGATCACCGGCACCACGACCGGCGACGGGAACGGCGCCACCGGGGTCGTGCTCAGCGACACGGTGCCCACGGGCACGACCTTCGTGTCGGTGTCGGCGCCGGTGTACTCAGGCGTCGCCCCTGCAGGTGCATCGTGCTCGGAGAGCCTCGGGGTGGTCACCTGCGATCTCAAGGACATGGCCGACGAACAGACGGCGACCGTCACCGTCACCGTGACGGCAGGCGTGGGCGGTACGACGATCGTCAACACGGCCACGGTCAGTTCGACATCGCCCGACATCGTTCTCTCGAACAACCAGGCATCGGCGACGACCAAGGTGCTCAACTCGGGGATGAAGGTCGTCAAGACGGCCAGCCCGACAGTCGTGCCCGCGGCCGGCGGCCCGGTCACCTTCACCTTCACCGTCACCAACATCGGCGACAACCCGCTGTCGAACGTCGTTGTCGCCGACAGCCCGACGTGCACGATCAGCGGCCCGGTGGGCGACACCAACACCAACAGCCTGCTCGACCTGACCGAGACATGGGTGTACACGTGCACCCGGACGGTGAACAACGCCACGGTCGACACCGGCACTGTCGCCTTCCCAGTCGACAGCGGGCCATTCGCGGCGGCCACCAAGCAGGACGTCGTCACCGTGACCGCCAAGGATCAGGGGAACAACACGATCACGGCCGCCGCCCCGGCGACGGTCACCATCTCCAGCCCGGCGCTGAGCATCGCCAAGACGCTCGCCCCGAACACCCAACAGCCCGGCGTCGGCGGGGTGGCGACGTTCACGATCACCGTCACCAACACCGGCAACGTGCCGTTGACCAACGTGGCCACCACCGACCCGTGGACGGGGAGCTGTGCGGTGGCGAGCATCCCCAACCTGGCCGTCGGCGCCAGCTACAGCTACAGCTGCGCTGCAACGCTGCCCATCGTGGCGGCCACCGCCTCGGATTCGTTCCCCGTCCTCGGTGCCAACAACGTCATCGCCTACCAGCAGGGCACCGGATGGGCCGGTGACTGGATCGACTCGCAGGACACCAGCGCCAGTGGTGGCGACATTCGCGTCATCGCTCCACCCGTCGCCGGTACCACGACGTCCGTGGCCATGATCTCGGGCTCCCGCACTTTCACGCGGGCGGTCAACCTCGACCGGCGCGCAGGGCGCCACGCTGTACTTCAGCTTACGCGCGATCCTCGAACTTCAACAACAACTCTCGCATCGTGACCGTCCAGGCCTCGGCCGACGGCACCACGTTCGTCGACATCGGCACGATCACAGGCACCGGGGTCAACGCGATCGATACTGGGTGGACGTCGACGTTCTTCACCATCGGCGGCGCGCAACTGGCGGCGGGATCACGGATCAGGTTCGTCTCGAGCTCTGGTGACGACCTGTACGTCGACGACGTCAGCATCCGCGTGGCGCAGGTGAACTCCGCCACTGTCACCGCCACGGACTCCTTGAACACGACGGCTACGGCAACCGACACCGAAGCGGTGACGCTCGGCAACCCGCCGCTGTCGATCACCAAGACCGCCAGCCCGGCGTTCGTGCGCAACGGCGACACCCTCACCTACACGGTCACAGTGACCAACAACTCGACTTCGGTGCCGCAGTCCAATGTCACCGATCGCGGACATCTTCCCGAGCGGGTTGACCCGCGCCAGCACCACCGCCACATACGGGTCGGTCACCTCCACCGACGGCTTCGACTGTGATCCCACCGAGGGCGATTTCGCCCCGTACGCCTGCAACTCGACCCAGTGGCTCGGCACGTGGGCGGAGACGGGCGAGACCACCGACGCCAACAGCAACGACATCAAGGTGATCGACAACCCGCCCGTCGCCGCGCCGTCGCTGCCCGATGTGCTGCTCATCACCAACTCCTCCAAGTCCATCGAGCGGCCGACGTACCTTGGTGGTGCCGCGTCGGCGACGCTCTCGTTCCGCTACCTGCGCAGCTCGAACTGGGACAAGGAGGTCGCCACCGCCACGCTCGCCGCCGAGGGCTGGAACGGGACCTCGTTCCAGGCGATCACGACGCTCATCCCGACCCACCCGGGCGGCACCGGGGTCGCCGACACCACCTGGCAGACGGCCAGCGTCGCCGTGCCGGCGGCGATGCTCGCGCGGCGACTTCAAGCTGCGGTTCACGAGCCAGAACTCTCAGGACATCTGGATCGACAGCGTCTCGTTGACCACCGTTGCGCTGGTCGACGCCGCGTGCACCCTCTGCACCGACACGAACCTCACCCCGGCGGCGCCGGCGAGCGGCGCGTCGCTCACCCCGCTGGCCCTCTACCCGTCGCAAACGGTGACATACACGATCACCAGCACCGTCACCGGCGCCCCGGCCGACGGGTTCCAGTTCAGCAACACGGCCTCGGTGGTCAGCACCCAGATGCCCAACCCGGTGGCGGCCGCGGTGTCCACGCCGTACTACGCACCGAACTACACGATCTCCAAGTCGGCGACCCCGGCGACGGTGCTCGACGGCGGCACGGCCACCTACACGGTCACGCTGGTCAACACCGGAAACGTCCCCCTCACGTTGGGCACCGTGATCGACCCGAGTTGCACCCTCGGCGCGGTCAGCGGCGACGTCAACACGAACAGCAAGCTCGACCTGGGCGAGACCTGGGTGTACACCTGCACCCGGGTGATCAGCTCCAACGACGGCGTCCCCGCCACACCCGACACCGTGCCCAACACCGTCAGCTCGTCGTTCACCGACCCCGGCGGGCTCGCCGTACCGAAGTCGGCCAACGCCAACGTCTCGGTGATCCACCCGTCGCTGTCGATCGCCGCCAGCCCGCCCGCGGCCACGATCTACGCCGGCGGCACGGTCACGTACGACTACACGCTGACCAACACCGGTGATGTCACGTTGTCGAACGTGGGCGTCACCGCCGCCAACTGCGCGGCACCGGTGTACGCCTCGGGCGACGCCAACGGCGACGGTCTGATGCAGACATCCGAGGTGTGGCACTTCTCGTGCACGACCGCTGCCGTCAACGCCGACCAGGCGGCGCAGAACGTGTCGGCGTCCGCCCAGGACGCGACGCTGTTCAGCAGCGTGAGTTCCAACACGGTCCAGGTGGCGATCGACGTGATCCACCCTGCGCTGACGATCGTCAAGACGGCGACCAACAGCGGCAGCGGGGCGCCGGGCCCCAGTGACACCCTGACCGTCGGCGTGGCCAACAACGTCACCTACCACTACGCGGTGACCAGCACCGGCGACTCGCCGATCACCGCCGTGTCGGTGGCCGACGACACCTGCAACCCGGCCGCCTACGTCAGCGGCGATGCCGGCGTCATCGGCACGATGGAGGTCGGTGAGACCTGGCAGTTCTCCTGCGTCGGCGGCCAGCTGCCGAAGACGACGACCAACACGGCCACGGCGTCGGGGACCGACCTGATCCTCGGCCCGGTGCAGAGCCCTCCCGACACGGCGACGGTCACCGTGCAGGCCCCCCAGCTGCAGCTGGCCAAGCAGGCCGACACCGAGTACGTCACCGCCGGCGGCGCCGTGACGTTCACCTACTCCGTGCAGAACACGGGCGGCACCCGCATCGACAGCTGGACCGTTGCCGACGACAAGTGCGCTCCGCTCGTCTTCGCCGGGGGTGACACGACGGCCAACAACCAGATCGACATCGGCGAGACGGTCACCTACACGTGCACGGTCAACCCGTTCAACAGCGACGCGCTCAACACGTTCACGGTCACGGGCGTGACCGACTCCCTCGGTTTCGCCGGTTACACGCCGACACCGGCCGTCGCCCAGGTGTTCGCCATCGATCCCCGGATCTCGGTCGTCAAGCAGGCGACAACGTACGTCGGCAACACCAACGTGGTGCGCAACGGCCCCGGCGACGTGGCAGGCGCGCTCGCCGGCGACACCGTCGTCTACACCTACGCGGTCACCGGCTCCGCCGGGGTCAATGCCTCCACGGTCTCCGGTCTGAACAGCCTGCTGCTCAACACCATCGGCGACGACAAGTGTGCACCCGTGTCACCGGTGTTGAACGACAACGGCACGCCGGCCGATCCGAGCGACGACTTCAACGTCGGCGACACCTCGAGTCGTGGCCAACTCGACCCGGGAGAGACCTGGCAGTTCACCTGCACCAGCACCACGGTCACGGCCACGCCCGGCGACGTCACCAACACCGTGACGGTGCTCGCCGACTCGGCTCTCGACATCGACCTCAACGCCGCCGCCCCGATCGCCTCGGTGACCTCTACCGACACGGCGCTGGTGAGCACCTTCGACCCGAGCGTCAGCGTGTCGAAGGAGATCTCCGACGACGGCGCCACCTGGCTGCCCGCCGACACGGCACCCGGTCTCCAGATCGCTACGGGCGCCACGGCGCAGTTCCGCTACGTGATCACCAACACGGGGAACACGGTCCTGTCGATCACCTCGGTGGTCGACGACAAGATCGCCATCGTCACCTGCCCGGGCGGCCTCCCCTACACCCTCGCCGCCGGAGGTACGCTGACATGCACCGCGTCCGGCCCGATCGCCGCAGGCGCCTACGCCAACACTGGCACGGTCACCGCCCAGCCGCTCGATCCCGGCGGAGCCCCGCTCGGTCCGACGGTGCAGGACACCGACCCGGCCAACGCCTTCGGCGTGGTCTCCGCCGTGTTCACGGCGAAATCGTCGTCGACCCCGAGCTTCGGTGCGCCGGGGCAGTTGATCGACTACACGATCACCGTGAAGAACGTGGGCAACGTGGTGCTCACGTCGGTCGGGGTGGTCGACCCGAAGGCGGACGCCGGTTCGATCCTGTTCGTTTCGGCCGATCAGGGGTCGGTCGCCGGCACGTTGAAGGTGAACGAGACGGCGACGTACTCGGCCAAGCACACCACTACCCAGGCCGACGTGGATGCCGGTGAGGTGCTGAACGTTGCCATCGGTTCGGGGACGCCCTCCACGGGCCCTCCGGTGAACACCTATCCGTCGAACCAGGTGCGGGTGCCGGCATTGGCGGATCCGAAGGTGTCGCTGGACAAGAAGATGACCTCGAACGCGGACCAGGACTCGTCGAGCACGGTGTCCGTCGGCGACACCCTGACCTACACCTTGACGGCGACGAACACCGGCAACGTGGCGCTGTCCAACGTCGTCGTGACGGACCCGTTGACCGGTCAGACCACGACGTGTGCGGTGCTGGCCCCGACGGCGACGTGCGTGCTCACCGCGACGTACGTGGTGCTCCAGACGGACGTGGATGCCGGGTCGATCGTCAACACCGGCACGGTGACCGGTGAGAAGCCGGGCGGCGATCCGTTCGACCCGATCGATGACGTGACGAAATCGGACTCGGAAACGGTCACGCTGCCCCGCAACGCGGCGGTGTCCCTGATCAAGCCATCTCCGACGAACGCGGACGAGGACGGTTCGGGCACGGTCTCGGTGGGTGACACACTGACGTACACCCTGACGGCGAAGAACATCGGGAACGTGACGCTGACGAATGTGGTCGTGACGGATCCGTTGACGGGTGGGACGACGACGTGTCCGACCTTGGCGCCGACCCCTCTGCTTCCGGCCGGGATGTGCGTCTTGATCACGACGTATGTGGTCGTGCAGGGCGATGTGGATGCCGGGTCGATCCTGAACATCGGCGCAGTCACCGGGAACCCCCCGAGCCCGTTCCCCCCGGCGACGGCGAACGCCGCCACCGTGACTCCGATTCCACGGACGCCGAAGGTGTCGTTGATCAAGACGGTTACCGGTGTTACCGATACGAATGCCGATGGGGTCACCGATGCGGGTGACACGGTCACGTACGCGTTCACGGTGACGAACACTGGGAACGTCACTCTCACGAATGTGGTGGTCACCGATCCGTTGGTGACCGTCACTGGTAGCCCGATTCCATCACTGGCCCCTGGGGTCAGCGATGCGGTGTCGTTCACGGCGTCGTATCTGTTGACGCAGGCTGATGTGGATGCCGGGTTCATCGAGAACACCGCCATCGTGACGGGTGACGACCCGTCGGGGAACCCCGTCACCGACATCTCCGACGCCGGCGACGAAACGGTCGCTACCCCTGATGGTTCCGGAGCACCCGGCACTCTCGATCCCACCGACGACCCGACCGTGCAGCTACTCACACCCGCACCGAAGGTGTCGTTGATCAAGACGGTTACCGGTGTTACCGATACGAATGCCGATGGGGTCACCGATGCGGGTGACACGGTCACGTACGCGTTCACGGTGACGAACACTGGGAACGTCACTCTCACGAATGTGGTGGTCACCGATCCGTTGGTGACCGTCACTGGTAGCCCGATTCCATCACTGGCCCCTGGGGTCAGCGATGCGGTGTCGTTCACGGCGTCGTATCTGTTGACGCAGGCTGATGTGGATGCCGGGTTCATCGAGAACACCGCCATCGTGACGGGTGACGACCCGTCGGGGAACCCCGTCACCGACATCTCCGACGCCGGCGACGAAACGGTCGCTACCCCTGATGGTTCCGGAGCACCCGGCACTCTCGATCCCACCGACGACCCGACCGTGCAGCTACTCACACCCGCACCGAAGGTGTCGTTGATCAAGACGGTTACCGGTGTTACCGATACGAATGCCGATGGGGTCACCGATGCGGGTGACACGGTCACGTACACGTTCACGGTGACGAACACTGGGAACGTCACTCTCACGAATGTGGTGGTCACCGATCCGTTGGTGACCGTCACTGGTAGCCCGATTCCATCACTGGCCCCTGGGGTCAGCGATGCGGTGTCGTTCACGGCGTCGTATCTGTTGACGCAGGCTGATGTGGATGCCGGGTTCATCGAGAACACCGCCATCGTGACGGGTGACGACCCGTCGGGGAACCCCGTCACCGACATCTCCGACGCCGGCGACGAAACGGTCGCTACCCCTGATGGTTCCGGAGCACCCGGCACTCTCGATCCCACCGACGACCCGACCGTGCAGCTACTCACACCCGCACCGAAGGTGTCGTTGATCAAGACGGTTACCGGTGTTACCGATACGAATGCCGATGGGGTCACCGATGCGGGTGACACGGTCACGTACGCGTTCACGGTGACGAACACTGGGAACGTCACTCTCACGAATGTGGTGGTCACCGATCCGTTGGTGACCGTCACTGGTAGCCCGATTCCATCACTGGCCCCTGGGGTCAGCGATGCGGTGTCGTTCACGGCGGCGTATCTGTTGACGCAGGCTGATGTGGATGCCGGGTTCATCGAGAACACCGCCATCGTGACGGGTGACGACCCGTCGGGGAACCCCGTCACCGACATCTCCGACGCCGGCGACGAAACGGTCGCTACCCCTGATGGTTCCGGAGCACCCGGCACTCTCGATCCCACCGACGACCCGACCGTGCAGCTACTCACACCCGCACCGAAGGTGTCGTTGATCAAGACGGTTACCGGTGTTACCGATACGAATGCCGATGGGGTCACCGATGCGGGTGACACGGTCACGTACGCGTTCACGGTGACGAACACTGGGAACGTCACTCTCACGAATGTGGTGGTCACCGATCCGTTGGTGACCGTCACTGGTAGCCCGATTCCATCACTGGCCCCTGGGGTCAGCGATGCGGTGTCGTTCACGGCGGCGTATCTGTTGACGCAGGCTGATGTGGATGCCGGGTTCATCGAGAACACCGCCATCGTGACGGGTGACGACCCGTCGGGGAACCCCGTCACCGACATCTCCGACGCCGGCGACGAAACGGTCGCTACCCCTGATGGTTCCGGAGCACCCGGCACTCTCGATCCCACCGACGACCCCACCGTGCAACCGTTGATCGGTGTGCCGGCGGTCTCGCTGGTCAAGACGATGACGGGTAACGCCGATGAGGACGGTTCGGGCAGCGTGTCGGTCGGTGACACGTTGACGTATACGTTGACCGCGACGAACACCGGGACAGTCACATTGACCGATGTGGTCGTGACCGACCCGATGACCACCGGAACGATCACGTGTGCGTCACTGGTTCCGGCGGCGACGTGTGTGCTGACCACAACATATGTGGTCGTGCAGGGCGATGTGGATGCCGGGTCGATCATCAATACCGGTGATGTGACTGGTGAAGCACCGGGTGGGGATCCGTTGGATCCGACCGACAACATCACCGCCACCGACCCCGAAACGGTCCTGTTCACCCAACTGGCGGGGGTGTCGTTGATCAAGACGGTTACCGGTGTTACCGATACGAATGCCGATGGGGTCACCGATGCGGGTGACACGGTCACGTACACGTTCACGGTGACGAACACTGGGAACGTCACTCTCACGAATGTGGTGGTCACCGATCCGTTGGTGACCGTCACTGGTAGCCCGATTCCATCACTGGCCCCTGGGGTCAGCGATGCGGTGTCGTTCACGGCGTCGTATCTGTTGACGCAGGCTGATGTGGATGCCGGGTTCATCGAGAACACCGCCATCGTGACGGGTGACGACCCGTCGGGGAACCCCGTCACCGACATCTCCGACGCCGGCGACGAAACGGTCGCTACCCCTGATGGTTCCGGAGCACCCGGCACTCTCGATCCCACCGACGACCCGACCGTGCAGCTACTCACACCCGCACCGAAGGTGTCGTTGATCAAGACGGTTACCGGTGTTACCGATACGAATGCCGATGGGGTCACCGATGCGGGTGACACGGTCACGTACGCGTTCACGGTGACGAACACTGGGAACGTCACTCTCACGAATGTGGTGGTCACCGATCCGTTGGTGACCGTCACTGGTAGCCCGATTCCATCACTGGCCCCTGGGGTCAGCGATGCGGTGTCGTTCACGGCGTCGTATCTGTTGACGCAGGCTGATGTGGATGCCGGGTTCATCGAGAACACCGCCATCGTGACGGGTGACGACCCGTCGGGGAACCCCGTCACCGACATCTCCGACGCCGGCGACGAAACGGTCGCTACCCCTGATGGTTCCGGAGCACCCGGCACTCTCGATCCCACCGACGACCCGACCGTGCAGCTACTCACACCCGCACCGAAGGTGTCGTTGATCAAGACGGTTACCGGTGTTACCGATACGAATGCCGATGGGGTCACCGATGCGGGTGACACGGTCACGTACGCGTTCACGGTGACGAACACTGGGAACGTCACTCTCACGAATGTGGTGGTCACCGATCCGTTGGTGACCGTCACTGGTAGCCCGATTCCATCACTGGCCCCTGGGGTCAGCGATGCGGTGTCGTTCACGGCGTCGTATCTGTTGACGCAGGCTGATGTGGATGCCGGGTTCATCGAGAACACCGCCATCGTGACGGGTGACGACCCGTCGGGGAACCCCGTCACCGACATCTCCGACGCCGGCGACGAAACGGTCGCTACCCCTGATGGTTCCGGAGCACCCGGCACTCTCGATCCCACCGACGACCCCACCGTGCAACCGTTGATCGGTGTGCCGGCGGTCTCGCTGGTCAAGACGATGACGGGTAACGCCGATGAGGACGGTTCGGGCAGCGTGTCGGTCGGTGACACGTTGACGTATACGTTGACCGCGACGAACACCGGGACAGTCACATTGACCGATGTGGTCGTGACCGACCCGATGACCACCGGAACGATCACGTGTGCGTCACTGGTTCCGGCGGCGACGTGTGTGCTGACCACAACATATGTGGTCGTGCAGGGCGATGTGGATGCCGGGTCGATCATCAATACCGGTGATGTGACTGGTGAAGCACCGGGTGGGGATCCGTTGGATCCGACCGACAACATCACCGCCACCGACCCCGAAACGGTCCTGTTCACCCAACTGGCGGGGGTGTCGTTGATCAAGACGGTTACCGGTGTTACCGATACGAATGCCGATGGGGTCACCGATGCGGGTGACACGGTCACGTACGCGTTCACGGTGACGAACACTGGGAACGTCACTCTCACGAATGTGGTGGTCACCGATCCGTTGGTGACCGTCACTGGTAGCCCGATTCCATCACTGGCCCCTGGGGTCAGCGATGCGGTGTCGTTCACGGCGTCGTATCTGTTGACGCAGGCTGATGTGGATGCCGGGTTCATCGAGAACACCGCCATCGTGACGGGTGACGACCCGTCGGGGAACCCCGTCACCGACATCTCCGACGCCGGCGACGAAACGGTCGCTACCCCTGATGGTTCCGGAGCACCCGGCACTCTCGATCCCACCGACGACCCGACCGTGCAGCTACTCACACCCGCACCGAAGGTGTCGTTGATCAAGACGGTTACCGGTGTTACCGATACGAATGCCGATGGGGTCACCGATGCGGGTGACACGGTCACGTACGCGTTCACGGTGACGAACACTGGGAACGTCACTCTCACGAATGTGGTGGTCACCGATCCGTTGGTGACCGTCACTGGTAGCCCGATTCCATCACTGGCCCCTGGGGTCAGCGATGCGGTGTCGTTCACGGCGTCGTATCTGTTGACGCAGGCTGATGTGGATGCCGGGTTCATCGAGAACACCGCCATCGTGACGGGTGACGACCCGTCGGGGAACCCCGTCACCGACATCTCCGACGCCGGCGACGAAACGGTCGCTACCCCTGATGGTTCCGGAGCACCCGGCACTCTCGATCCCACCGACGACCCGACCGTGCAGCTACTCACACCCGCACCGAAGGTGTCGTTGATCAAGACGGTTACCGGTGTTACCGATACGAATGCCGATGGGGTCACCGATGCGGGTGACACGGTCACGTACGCGTTCACGGTGACGAACACTGGGAACGTCACTCTCACGAATGTGGTGGTCACCGATCCGTTGGTGACCGTCACTGGTAGCCCGATTCCATCACTGGCCCCTGGGGTCAGCGATGCGGTGTCGTTCACGGCGGCGTATCTGTTGACGCAGGCTGATGTGGATGCCGGGTTCATCGAGAACACCGCCATCGTGACGGGTGACGACCCGTCGGGGAACCCCGTCACCGACATCTCCGACGCCGGCGACGAAACGGTCGCTACCCCTGATGGTTCCGGAGCACCCGGCACTCTCGATCCCACCGACGACCCCACCGTGCAACCGTTGATCGGTGTGCCGGCGGTCTCGCTGGTCAAGACGATGACGGGTAACGCCGATGAGGACGGTTCGGGCAGCGTGTCGGTCGGTGACACGTTGACGTATACGTTGACCGCGACGAACACCGGGACAGTCACATTGACCGATGTGGTCGTGACCGACCCGATGACCACCGGAACGATCACGTGTGCGTCACTGGTTCCGGCGGCGACGTGTGTGCTGACCACAACATATGTGGTCGTGCAGGGCGATGTGGATGCCGGGTCGATCATCAATACCGGTGATGTGACTGGTGAAGCACCGGGTGGGGATCCGTTGGATCCGACCGACAACATCACCGCCACCGACCCCGAAACGGTCCTGTTCACCCAACTGGCGGGGGTGTCGTTGATCAAGACGGTTACCGGTGTTACCGATACGAATGCCGATGGGGTCACCGATGCGGGTGACACGGTCACGTACGCGTTCACGGTGACGAACACTGGGAACGTCACTCTCACGAATGTGGTGGTCACCGATCCGTTGGTGACCGTCACTGGTAGCCCGATTCCATCACTGGCCCCTGGGGTCAGCGATGCGGTGTCGTTCACGGCGTCGTATCTGTTGACGCAGGCTGATGTGGATGCCGGGTTCATCGAGAACACCGCCATCGTGACGGGTGACGACCCGTCGGGGAACCCCGTCACCGACATCTCCGACGCCGGCGACGAAACGGTCGCTACCCCTGATGGTTCCGGAGCACCCGGCACTCTCGATCCCACCGACGACCCGACCGTGCAGCTACTCACACCCGCACCGAAGGTGTCGTTGATCAAGACGGTTACCGGTGTTACCGATACGAATGCCGATGGGGTCACCGATGCGGGTGACACGGTCACGTACGCGTTCACGGTGACGAACACTGGGAACGTCACTCTCACGAATGTGGTGGTCACCGATCCGTTGGTGACCGTCACTGGTAGCCCGATTCCATCACTGGCCCCTGGGGTCAGCGATGCGGTGTCGTTCACGGCGTCGTATCTGTTGACGCAGGCTGATGTGGATGCCGGGTTCATCGAGAACACCGCCATCGTGACGGGTGACGACCCGTCGGGGAACCCCGTCACCGACATCTCCGACGCCGGCGACGAAACGGTCGCTACCCCTGATGGTTCCGGAGCACCCGGCACTCTCGATCCCACCGACGACCCGACCGTGCAGCTACTCACACCCGCACCGAAGGTGTCGTTGATCAAGACGGTTACCGGTGTTACCGATACGAATGCCGATGGGGTCACCGATGCGGGTGACACGGTCACGTACGCGTTCACGGTGACGAACACTGGGAACGTCACTCTCACGAATGTGGTGGTCACCGATCCGTTGGTGACCGTCACTGGTAGCCCGATTCCATCACTGGCCCCTGGGGTCAGCGATGCGGTGTCGTTCACGGCGTCGTATCTGTTGACGCAGGCTGATGTGGATGCCGGGTTCATCGAGAACACCGCCATCGTGACGGGTGACGACCCGTCGGGGAACCCCGTCACCGACATCTCCGACGCCGGCGACGAAACGGTCGCTACCCCTGATGGTTCCGGAGCACCCGGCACTCTCGATCCCACCGACGACCCCACCGTGCAACCGTTGATCGGTGTGCCGGCGGTCTCGCTGGTCAAGACGATGACGGGTAACGCCGATGAGGACGGTTCGGGCAGCGTGTCGGTCGGTGACACGTTGACGTATACGTTGACCGCGACGAACACCGGGACAGTCACATTGACCGATGTGGTCGTGACCGACCCGATGACCACCGGAACGATCACGTGTGCGTCACTGGTTCCGGCGGCGACGTGTGTGCTGACCACAACATATGTGGTCGTGCAGGGCGATGTGGATGCCGGGTCGATCATCAATACCGGTGATGTGACTGGTGAAGCACCGGGTGGGGATCCGTTGGATCCGACCGACAACATCACCGCCACCGACCCCGAAACGGTCCTGTTCACCCAACTGGCGGGGGTGTCGTTGATCAAGACGGTTACCGGTGTTACCGATACGAATGCCGATGGGGTCACCGATGCGGGTGACACGGTCACGTACGCGTTCACGGTGACGAACACTGGGAACGTCACTCTCACGAATGTGGTGGTCACCGATCCGTTGGTGACCGTCACTGGTAGCCCGATTCCATCACTGGCCCCTGGGGTCAGCGATGCGGTGTCGTTCACGGCGTCGTATCTGTTGACGCAGGCTGATGTGGATGCCGGGTTCATCGAGAACACCGCCATCGTGACGGGTGACGACCCGTCGGGGAACCCCGTCACCGACATCTCCGACGCCGGCGACGAAACGGTCGCTACCCCTGATGGTTCCGGAGCACCCGGCACTCTCGATCCCACCGACGACCCGACCGTGCAGCTACTCACACCCGCACCGAAGGTGTCGTTGATCAAGACGGTTACCGGTGTTACCGATACGAATGCCGATGGGGTCACCGATGCGGGTGACACGGTCACGTACGCGTTCACGGTGACGAACACTGGGAACGTCACTCTCACGAATGTGGTGGTCACCGATCCGTTGGTGACCGTCACTGGTAGCCCGATTCCATCACTGGCCCCTGGGGTCAGCGATGCGGTGTCGTTCACGGCGGCGTATCTGTTGACGCAGGCTGATGTGGATGCCGGGTTCATCGAGAACACCGCCATCGTGACGGGTGACGACCCGTCGGGGAACCCCGTCACCGACATCTCCGACGCCGGCGACGAAACGGTCGCTACCCCTGATGGTTCCGGAGCACCCGGCACTCTCGATCCCACCGACGACCCGACCGTGCAGCTACTCACACCCGCACCGAAGGTGTCGTTGATCAAGACGGTTACCGGTGTTACCGATACGAATGCCGATGGGGTCACCGATGCGGGTGACACGGTCACGTACGCGTTCACGGTGACGAACACTGGGAACGTCACTCTCACGAATGTGGTGGTCACCGATCCGTTGGTGACCGTCACTGGTAGCCCGATTCCATCACTGGCCCCTGGGGTCAGCGATGCGGTGTCGTTCACGGCGTCGTATCTGTTGACGCAGGCTGATGTGGATGCCGGGTTCATCGAGAACACCGCCATCGTGACGGGTGACGACCCGTCGGGGAACCCCGTCACCGACATCTCCGACGCCGGCGACGAAACGGTCGCTACCCCTGATGGTTCCGGAGCACCCGGCACTCTCGATCCCACCGACGACCCGACCGTGCAGCTACTCACACCCGCACCGAAGGTGTCGTTGATCAAGACGGTTACCGGTGTTACCGATACGAATGCCGATGGGGTCACCGATGCGGGTGACACGGTCACGTACGCGTTCACGGTGACGAACACTGGGAACGTCACTCTCACGAATGTGGTGGTCACCGATCCGTTGGTGACCGTCACTGGTAGCCCGATTCCATCACTGGCCCCTGGGGTCAGCGATGCGGTGTCGTTCACGGCGGCGTATCTGTTGACGCAGGCTGATGTGGATGCCGGGTTCATCGAGAACACCGCCATCGTGACGGGTGACGACCCGTCGGGGAACCCCGTCACCGACATCTCCGACGCCGGCGACGAAACGGTCGCTACCCCTGATGGTTCCGGAGCACCCGGCACTCTCGATCCCACCGACGACCCCACCGTGCAACCGTTGATCGGTGTGCCGGCGGTCTCGCTGGTCAAGACGATGACGGGTAACGCCGATGAGGACGGTTCGGGCAGCGTGTCGGTCGGTGACACGTTGACGTATACGTTGACCGCGACGAACACCGGGACAGTCACATTGACCGATGTGGTCGTGACCGACCCGATGACCACCGGAACGATCACGTGTGCGTCACTGGTTCCGGCGGCGACGTGTGTGCTGACCACAACATATGTGGTCGTGCAGGGCGATGTGGATGCCGGGTCGATCATCAATACCGGTGATGTGACTGGTGAAGCACCGGGTGGGGATCCGTTGGATCCGACCGACAACATCACCGCCACCGACCCCGAAACGGTTGGGGTGCCGGCGACGGCGGTCATCGGTGACTTCGTCTGGAACGATCTCAACGGCAACGGCATCCAGGACGTCGGCGAACCCGGCATCCCGGGTGTCACCGTCCGCCTCGTCGGCACCGACGGACTCGGTAACCCCGTCGACCTCGTGGTCACCACCGGCAGCGGACCGGACGCAGGTAGGTACGCCTTCGTCGGCGTGCCCGCCGGCCAGTACACGTTGACGGTCACGATGCCGGCCGGCTATGCCGCCACGCCGGTCGGCAAGGGCACCGACCCGGGCCTCGACTCCAACGGCCTGGTCACCCCGATCACGGTGACCTCGGGCATGGTGGATCTGGGTGTCGACACCGGTCTCTACGTTCCGGCGAGTGTGTCGGGGTCGGTGTACTTCGACGGTGATGCCGGCGGGTCGCCCAACACGGGCGAGCCCGGGATCCCGGCCGTCACGGTGACGTTGACCGGGACCACGGGTGCCGGCGATCCGGTATCGTTCACCACGACCTCGGGGCCCGACGGGACCTTCACCTTCCCCGACCTCGCCCCGGGCACCTACGTGGTGACCGAGACGCACCCGTCGGCGTGGGCCGACGGCGCGGACACGCCCCCGGGTGGGGCCACGTCAACCAATGATGTGATCGCCTCGATCGTCGTCGGCAGCGGCGCCCCGGTGACGGGCGTTGACTTCGGTGAGCTCGGATGGCCGGTGAGCGGGGCCGTGACCATCGACGGGACGAACGCGCCGCTACCGGGTGTGACGATGACGCTGAAGGGCACCGACCTCCTCGGTCGGCCGGTCGAGATGACCGTCGTCACCGCTTCGTGCAACGGCCAGGCGGCTGCCGGGTGCGTGCCGGGTACGTACGAGTTCCTCAACGTTCCCCCGGGTACGTACACGATCACCGAGTCGCAGCCGCCCGGGCTCGATCCCGGTCGGATCTCCCCCGACAACGTGATCCAACTCGTGCTCAGCGGCGCCCCGTCGGTCGGCAACCAGTTCAGCGAGACGGCGTCGTCGATCACCGGCGTCGTCTACATCGACACCAACGACAACGGGGTGTTCGACGCCGACGAGTCGCCGCAGGCCGACATCGCCGTCACGCTGACCGGAACGGACGTCAACGGCCAGCAGGTGAGTCGGACGGTGTTCACCGACAGGAACGGCGTCTACACGTTCCCGAACCTCGTGGCCGGCGACTACCTGATCACCGAGACCCAGCCGGCGGGCCTCAGCGACGGGAAGTCCACGCCTGGCAATCTCGATGGGGTGGCCGGGGTCAACACCATCCGGGTCACGATCGGCACGGGTGTGACGGCCACCGGCTACCTGTTCGGCGACGTCCCGCCGAGGACGGGCGTGATCCCCTCCACAGGCGGTGACGTGCAGCTGCCGCTCGGCATCGGCCTGGGCGTCGGCCTGGCCGGACTCGCGCTGATGGTTATCGGTCGGCGCCGGCACCAGCGGGTGCCGGCCCGCTGACCGGTCCTCGGGTGACGTGGCCGGCGGCACGGCGGATGACAGGCTGTGCCACCGACCACCCCGATCCCCCGGGAGACGTCGGCGGTCGGCGGCTCCCTCCCAAGCATCGAACACGATCCATCCCACACCCGGTCGCGGAACGGTCCGCCGCCGGCTCGAACCTGGAGTTGAAACCCATGAGAACACGTACCCCCTACTTCATCGCTCCGATCGCCCTGGCACTCACGCTGGCCGCCTGCTCGGGCGGGAACGGCGCCAAGAGCCAGTCGGCGAGCGCCCCGCCGGACACCACGGCCAGCGCCGAGGCGAGCCCGACCGACGCTCCGGCGATGAGCGACGCTCCGGCGACGAGCGACGCCCCGGCGACCACCGCAGCCGAGACCGAGGTGGCGGCGGCCGGGGACCTGCCCGTCGAACAGCCGGCCGTGATCAGCGTGAGCGTCAACCCGGGCACCGCATCGGGGTTCGAGGGCGCGCTCGACGACATCACCAATCTCAGCTGCATCGCGGCGGACGGGCGCTGGCAGGTGAGTGGCAAGGTGACGAACCCCACCGAGGCTGCGGCCGACTACCGGATCTACGGGGCGTTCCTCGACCCGAGCGGCGACACCATCGGTCTCGTCCAGACCGACTCGCCGGCGGTCGCCCCCGGTGCCACCGCCGACTGGCTCGGCGACCTCGAGCTCTCCCAGCTCGACCTCCGCTGCGTCCTCCGCGTCGAACGGACCCCCAGCGCCTGATCAGCGACGCTGTCCGCAGTCGGTCGGACGCCCGGCGAGGTACGACCTTGCTAGGGCCGCCCGGATTGGATCGAATGACTCAGGGTCAGGGCGGCCTTTGTTTCGTTGAATGAACCCGTCCGGAACCGGTCGACCGCGTGCAGCGCTCGCCCGATTCCGACGAGTGGACGGCGGTTGTCGGCGGCTGATGCCGTCTCCTGGTTTGCCGCCGTCCGGATGTTCGAGATGGGCGACGGCGAGGCGGTTGGCGATGGGTTCGAGACGGTTGGTGCTGCTCGGTGGGCTGGCGCTCGTGGTCGGGGCGATCGCCGTCCCGATCGTCGGCGGAACGGCGCAGGCGGCCTTCCAGCCGCACGCCTCGCTCGTGCCCCAGACGCCCGAACGCGGGTACCCGGTGGTGCTCGGCACCCCGCAGTACACCACGACGAACGAGAACTGCCCCGCCGGGTGCACGCTGTCGCGTGAAGCACTGGCGGTCGACCAGGCCGGCCGGTTCATCGTCGCCGGCGGCAACTTCTACGAGGTCGAACTGCAGGACGCCAGCGTGCTCCAGCAGATGTACTTCGCCGCTTGGAACATCGACACCAAGCAGATCGCCTGCGCCGGGAGTTTCACGTTCAACGGCGCGGTTCGCTCCATCCATCCGGCAGCGACGAGCGGCCAGGTCTACGTCGGGGGGGACTTCACCAAGGTGACCGGCTCCGACGGCGTACAGCGCACGCGCAACAAGATCGCCCTGCTCGACCTGAACACGTGCACGATCAACACGACGTTCGTCTCGATCGGGGCCAACGGCAAGATCACCGACATCGTGCGCGTCGGCAGCCGGCTGTTCGTCGGGGGCGACTTCACGGCGATCGGCGGCCAGACCGTCAGCTACGTCGCCGAGCTTGACAGCGTCACCGGCGCCACCAGGCCGGCCTTCAAGCTGACCTTCGGCACCACCACACTCGCCTCCAAGATCCGGGGAATCGGCGCCAACCCCGCCGGGACCCGCCTGCTCTTCGGGGGCCGCTTCGGCACTGTCTCGGATGGGGTGCTGACCCTGACCACCCAGACGGCGATCGTCGACATCAGCGATCCGGTGGCCGCGCCGAAGCTGCTCGACCACCGCTGGATGCAGACCCATCCCGAGGCGAGCGGGCGGCCGACGGGCCAGAGCCTGCAGGACGTCGCCGTGTCGCCCGACGGTACGACGTTCGGGCTCGCCTTCGGTACGGCGACCGTCTCGGACTTCACCTACATGGTCAACGCCGTCGAGGGCAACCAGCCGACGCGCTGGGTCCACTCGATGGGCGACTCGAGCACCGCCATCGCCCTGTCGAACAACGCCGCCTACATCGAGGGCCACTTCTGCAAGATCAACCGCGGCCCGGGCACCACCGACGTGATGACCCCGCAGATGGGCCTCGACACCTGCACGGGCTCGGGGACGTTCGGCGCCAACGGCGTGTGGCGTACGCACATTTCGGCGATGTCGCTGACGGACGGGACACCGCTCGCCTGGAACCCCGGACAGGACTCGTTCTTCGGCGGCGCGGTGCTCACCGTCACCACCCGGGGCCTGCTCGCCGGCTTCGACGGTCAGCGTTCGAACTCGATCCGCACCGGCTCGGTCGCCTTCTACGACTTCGGCCCCGCGGTCGAGGACACCACGGCACCGAGCAACGTCACGTTCACCACCCCGGCCGCCGGTGGGTCGGTCAACAACCCGGCCGTGGTCGGTGGGACGGCGACCGACAACACCTCGGTCCTCTCGTACCGGGTGCGGATCAAGGCCGCCGACGGACGCTGGCTGCAGCCCGACGGCACGCTTGCCACGACCACCTACGAGTTCAAGCCCGCGGCGCGGGCCGACGGATCGTTCGAGCTCACCGTGACGATGCCGGCCGGCGCCTACACCGCCCAGGCCAAGGCCGTCGACGCCGTCGGGCTGAGCTCGGCCACCTGGGCGTCGCGGGCCTTCACCGAGACCGGGATCGAGGGCGAGCCGCCCCAGACCACGATCCAGACCAACCCGGTCTCGCCGATCCCGTCGGAGAACGCCGTCTCGGTCGCCGGCAACGCCGTCGACAACGTCGCCGTCGCCTCGATCACCGCCCGGATCACCAACTCGGCCGGTCTGTACCTGCAACCCGACCGCACCTTCGCCGCCGCGGCGACCGACTACCCGCTCGCCTCCGGGGCGCTGAACGTGCCGACCGTCGACTGGTCCCTCGACCTGGGCGCGCTACTGCCGCCCGGTGCCTACACAGTGACGGTGACGCTGCGCGATCCGTCGGGCAACCAGGCGGTGGTCAACTCCGCCTTCACCGTCGCCGCCGTGGCGCCGAACGTAACCATCGTCGACCCCGTGGCCAAGGTGCTGGCCAGCGTGCCCGTGGCGGTGACCGGCACCGCCACCGACAACGTCGCCGTCGCCGGGATCACCGGGCGGATCACCGACGCCGCCGGTGCATTCCTGCAGAACGACGGCACCTTCGCCCCCGCGGTCAACGACCTCGGCCTGTCGGTGGCCGGGCTCGACACGGCAGCGGCGAGCTACTCGTTCAGCGCCGGCCCGCTCGCCCTGGGCGACTACACGCTCCTGGTGACCGCCGTCGACCGGGTGGGCAACACCACCTCCGCCTCTCGGGTCTTCACCGTGGCGGCGGCCATCGCCCAACCGGCGGTCACCGGCTACACCGGGTACTCGCTCAAGAACGACGACAAGGATCGCACGCGGGGCTTCACCTTCCGGGTCACCGCCACGAGCCAGGTCTACGCTCTGGGGGTGCAGGACACGAACCGGAACGGGGTGCTCGACAACGCCGTGGACACCGCGGTCGGCATCTGGCGGGTATCGGATCGGGCGTTGATCGCCACGGTCGTCGTGCCGCTGAACACGGCGGTCGACAACGGCTGGTTCTACGCCGACCTTCCCGCTCCCGTCGCCCTGCAGGCCGGCGTGACCTACGCCGTCGGCCAGCGGACCTACAAGAACGGTGAGCCCTATGCCGAGAAGGGGTCGGTCGTCGAGGGCGCGAACTTCGACTACCTCGGCGCCGCCGAGAAAGCCGGCAGCACATTGACCTATCCGTCGAACCTGAAGTCGGCAACCGGTGGATTCGGGATGCCCAACCTGAAGATCGGCTGATCGGGTTGCGTTCTCTCCGCATCCGTCGGCGGCACCTACGGGTTTCGCCAGCTGTGTTGTCGCTCCTGCTCTTGGCGGCCTGCTCCGGCTCGGACGGGTCGACGGCGGCCAGCGAGGCGGTCGCTGGCCGCCCGGCATCGACGGTCGCCGGTGACGTCGTCGCCACGGCTACGGCCCCCCTGCCCGCCGACGTTCCGCCGACAACGACACCCACCGAGGCCCTCGTCGAGACGACGGTCGGCGACGTCACCGTCAGCGCCGTGCCGGTCGGCCCGCTGATCGAGCCGTCCACCGTCGTGCCGGGCACCGTGGGATCGACCACCCCGGCGGTCCCACCCTCAGCGGTGCCGCTCACGATCACGCCCGGGGCGGTGCTGCAGATCGCCGGCGGGACGACCGACCTCGGCTCACTGGTCCGCCAGATGTCCCCGCTGATCCTCGACACGACCGCCGCACCTCTCCCTGCGGACGTCACCGTCGGCATTGCCGTGGCGGGCGAGGGGAGTCCTCTGGCGCTGGCCGGGAGCCGGGTGTCGTACGAGTTCCAGATGTACGCCTGGCGCACCGGCGACGTCTACGACGGCACGCCGCCCGGAGCGCCGGCGTCCGCCGTCGTCGGCTCGGGTGATGTGCCTGCCGCCCTCGACACGGCCCTGCGCGGCACGTCGCCCGGCACCCACCTGGTGGTCACCTACCCGCTCGGGATGCCGGGCATTCCCGACTTCGTCCCCGATGACGACGCCTACTACCTGATCGTCACGGTCCTCGACGTCACCATCTGACCGGCCGCCCGCCCGGCCGCCCGACCGTCGGCGGCGGTCACTCGATCAGCGCTGTGGCGATCACCGACGAGGCCTCCAGCGTGCGGTGCACCGGGCACCTGTCGGCGAGCTCGAGCAGCCGCCGACGGTCGTCGTCGGCCAGGGCACCCTCCAGGCGGATCCGGCGTTCGAACCGGTCGATCTGGCCGCTGCGGCCCTCGGCGCACTCGGCACAGTCGATGGCGTGGACCTTGGCGTGGGAGACCTCGACGGTGATCCGGTCGAGGGGCAGACGCTTTCGATCGGCGTACATGCGCAGGGTCATCGAGGTGCACGCCCCGAGGGCGGTGGCGAGGAAGTCGTAGGGCGACGGCCCGGCGTCGAACCCGCCGATCTCGACGGGCTCGTCGGCCAGGAAACGGTGGGCGCCGACGACCACGTGGTTGAGGAAAGCTCCCTGGGTCGTCTCGGCCACGACCACCTGGTTCGACGCGTTCGGTGGCGCAGCCGCCCCGCTCTCGTCGGCGATGTAGCGCGATGCCCATTCGGCGATCATCCGGGCGGCGAACACGGCGTCCGGCCTCCGCCCGAGTAGATGGTCGGCGTGGTCGAGGGTGACGAAGCTCTTCGGCTGGCGGGCCGCGGCGTAGATCGCCTCGGCCTGATCGAAGCCGACGGTCGAATCCTGCGGAGAGTGGAGCACGAGCAGGGCGGCCGGGAGGTTCGCCACGGCGTCGAGCAGGCGGTGACGGTCGAGGTCGTCGATGAACGACTGGCGTACGGTGAAGCCCCGCCCGGCGAGCACCACCCGGGCTTGGCCGGCTTGGCGGATCTCCGCGAGGGAGCCCGAGAACAGGTGGGCGACGTGGGCGACGTCGGCGGGCGCCCCGATCGTGGCCACCGCACTCACCTCGGGGATGCCGGCGGCCGCGGCGAGGACGGCCGCCCCTCCCAGGGAGTGCCCGATGAGCAGCTGGGGGGCCCGGTGGCTGGTCCGCAGCCACTCGGCGGCCCGCCGCAGGTCCTCGGTGTTGGAGGAGAAGTCGGTGTTGGCGAACTCGCCGTCGCTCGATCCGAGGCCGGTGAAGTCGAACCGCAGCACGGCGATGCCGTGATCGGCCAGTTCGGCGGCGATGCGTGAGGCGGCGAACAGGTCCTTGGTGCAGGTGAAGCAGTGGGCGAACAGGGCGTAGGCGACCGGCGGCCCGGCGGGGAGGTCGAGCCGGGCGGCGAGCCGGCCCTGGCTCCCCGGGAAGGTGATGTTCTCGGCGTGCGCTGGCATGTGGCTGGCTCCTCGATGTAGGTGGCGGGTCGGCGCCCTGAGTCGGTGGCCGGCCGGGTGGTTCAGATCGAACGGCCGGTGCCTTCCCAGTACTTCGATCGGAGCTCACGTTTCAACAGCTTGCCCGCCTCGCTGCGCGGCATCGTGTCGACGACGTCGTAGCTGCGCGGCGCCTTGTACCCGGCCAGCCGGGCCCGGACGTGGGCGTCGAGATCGGCGGCCAGATCCGGCGTCCAGCCGAGCCCCGGGACGAGCTCCACGGCGGCCTTGACCTGCTCGCCGAACTCCTCGTCGGGCACGCCGAACACGGCCACGTCGACGACGGCCGGGTGGGCGGCGATCACCCCCTCGATCTCGGCCGGGTAGATGTTCACCCCTCCCGAGATGATCATGTCGATCTTGCGGTCGGACAGGTAGAGGTAGCCGTCGGCGTCGAGGTAGCCGATGTCGCCGAGGGTGAACATGCCCGCCACGCTGTGCGCTTCGGCCGTCTTGGCGGGTTCGCCGAGATACTCGAAATCGGTCCCCATCGTGTTGCGCACGTGGATCACCCCCGGTTCGCCGGGCCCGGCCTCCCCGCCGCCGGCGGTCGGAAAGCCGATGTTGACCATCCCAGCCGCCATCAACTGGTACACCTCGGGCGGTACGCCGGTGGCGAACGCCGTACTCTGCACCCCCTTGGGCCGTCCCGTGGTGCCCGACGTGTAGAACATCACGCCACCCATCATCTGGTCGTCGGGTTCGTCGCCACTCGCTCCGGCCAGCGCCGTCTCGTAGCTCCCGCCGGCGCCGAACGTGAGGCGGGGAACCGCGGCGAGACCGGTCGTCGCCTCGTGGTCCCGGTCGGTGATCAGCAGCTTCGAGCCGGAGTTGTCGACGACGTAGGCCACCTCGTCGGGGGCGAAGTGCCAGTTCACCGGCACGACGAGGATCCCCGAATGGGCGGCGGCCATCAGCACCTCGAACACCTCGCGGCGATTGCCGGCCAGCAGGGCGATCCGTTCGCCGGGCGTCACCCCGGCGGAGCGGAGGTGGTCGATGAGCCGGTTGGTGCGCCGGTCGAGATCCGACCAGCTGGTGGTCCCGGCGTCGTCGACCAGCGCCGGGAAGTCGGTGCGCCCGGCGTGGGCGGTGAGGAGCCTGGCCATCCCCGCAAGCTAGCGCCGAGCGCCTTCGACGGGATCAGCCCGGTCGTCGGCGGCCGAAGGCAAGCGCGGCGATCACGGCGGCGCCGGCGGCGAGCTCGGCCGGCCCGAGGTGTTCGCCGAGGATGATCGCCGCCCAGACGAACGACTCGATCGGCTGGATCAGCTGGATCTGGCTCCCGCGGGCGATCCCCGCCCGGGCCAGGCCCCCGTACCAGGCGAAGAAGCCGAGGAACATCGAGAACACTCCGACGTAGCCGAAGCCGAGCCAGCTCGAGGCGGGGATTGCGGCCGGGTCGGCCGGCAGGTGGGTGAGGGTCACGGGCAGCGTCACGGGAAGGGCGAGGAGCAGTGCCCAGGAGATCACCCACCAGCCCGGGCGGGTACGCGACAGCACCCCACCGCAGACGTAGCCGACGGCGCCGACGACCACGGCGAGCACCATCAGCGGATGACCGACGGAGATCGACGTGCCTCCGGTGCCGACGGCGAAGGCCACCAGCGCCGCCACGCCGAACAGCGTCGCCTCCCACCAGCGGCGCCCGGGACGCTCGCCGGTCGCCGCCATCGCCAGGCCGACGGTGGCCAGGGGGAGCAGGCCGTTGGTGATCGCCGCGTGGCTCGACGGCATGTGGCGGACGGCCAGCGTCGAGGCGGCCGGGAAGCCGATCACGACCCCGAACGCCACGCCGAGCAGCAGGCGGGCCTCGGCAGCCGTCGGGCGGAGTCGCCGGCTGACGGCCAGGACGATCGCCGCCAGGGTGGCGGCGATCACCGCCCGGCCCATCGAGACGAACCACGGGTCGAGATGGCGGGCGGTGACCGGGCCGACCGCCCGGCGGGTGGCCGGCAGCGTCATGCTGAACGTCGTGACCCCGACGAAGCAGAGCATGGAACCGAGCCAGTCGGGCCGCTGCGGTCGGATCGCCGACGACGGGGTGGCGGCGGGCGGGGCGACGCTCACTGGCCTGTCTGCACGATCACCTGGTCTCCGATCCCACCATCATCGTTGGGGTGGTCGTGGCAGCCCCCATCGGGGCCGGCCCGGGCAGGCGGTGACGGTGACGCGGCCACGGCGGCACCGGTCGAGCCGAACGATCGGGCGTGATCGGTAGGGTCTGGCCATGGCGATCACCGGCTCCGAGCGTCGAACGCACCAGACCGTCGAGCTGCTCCAGGCGGCGATCCGCAACCGCTGCGTCAACGACGGCCGGGCGGAGTCCGGCGAGGAGGTCCGCACCAGCGACCTCATCGAGGGCTACCTCGAGGGAGCCGGGCTCGACTTCCAACGCGTCGAACCGACGCCGGGGCGGCGCACGCTGGTCACCGAGATCGCCGGTACCGATCCGGGGGCACCCACGCTGTGCCTGCTCGGGCACACCGACGTGGTGCCGGTCAACCCGGCCGGGTGGCAGCGCGACCCGTTCGGCGGCGAGCTCGTCGATGGCGAGGTGTGGGGCCGGGGCGCGCTCGACATGCTCAACCTGACCTGCTCGATGGCCGTGGCGATGCGGGAGCTGGCGGTGAGCGGCCGGCGCCCGCGCGGCACGATCAGGTACATCGCCGTCGCCGACGAGGAGGCCGGGGGGCACCACGGCGCCCGCCACCTGGTCGAAGCCGAGGCCGAGCTGTCGCGTTGCGACTACCTGATCACCGAGTCCGGCGGTCTCTCGTTGCGCAGTCCCCGGGGCCACGGGGTGACCGTGACCGTCGGCGAGAAGGGCACGTCGTGGCGGCGTCTGATCGTCAAGGGCACGCCGGCCCACGGGTCGATGCCGTACGGCGCCGACAACGCCCTCGTGCTCGCCGCCGAGGTGGTGCGCCGGATCGCCGGCTACCGGCCGGCGGCTGTGGTCGACGACGTGTGGCGCCAGTACGCCCGGGCGCTCGACGTGCCCGACGAGGTGGTCGCCATGCTCCACGACCCGTCGATGATCGACGAGGGCCTGACCCGGCTGCCCGACCACGGGACGGCCAAGTTCGCCCACGCCTGCACCCACACGACGTTCTCCCCCAACGTCATCCACGGGGGCCAGAAGACCAACGTGATCCCCGATCACGTGGCGATCGAGGTCGACATCCGCACGCTCCCCGGGGTGGACCGGGCCGCCGTGGACGCGATGCTCGCCGAGGCGCTCGGGCCCGAGCTCGCCGCCCGGGTGGAGACCGAGATGATCAACGAGGGCGACGCCACGACCTCACCGATCGACACGCCGCTGTTCGACGCCCTGCAGCAGGTGACCCGCCGGTTCCACCCGGAGGCGACGCTGGTGCCGCGGATCACGGCCGGTGGCACCGATGCCACGTTCTTCCGCAGGGTGGGCACCGTCGCCTACGGGTTCGGCCTGTTCGACCCGGCCCTGTCGGCCGGCGAGTTCGCCTCGCGTTTCCACGGCAACGACGAACGGATCGACGTCGCCTCCCTCGGGCTGACGACCGAGGCGTGGCTCGCCCTCGCGGACCACTGGTAGAGCGGCCGACGCCAGCCTGAGCTCTCTCTGTGGCGTCGGCGGCGCAGTGCCAGCATCTGAGGGCGGTGTCACCGAGACGGATCCTCAACGCGCGCGGCAACGTCGGCACCGTGACGCTCGCCCAGCTCCGCGAGACGATCGCGGTCCTCCTCGATGTTTCGTGACGCGAACGAGGCCGAGACAACCGGCGTGCCGTCGGGACACACGGTCCGTGATCGGTGCGTCACATGCTCGCCAACTCTGAGTAGAACTGTGCTCCGGGGATGCTTGACAGGGCTGCGGCGTGCTCCGGAGTGGGCTCTCCGAGAACGACGAACTCGACCGAGTCGAACAGCGCCATCAGACCGCCCATGAGCTCACCAAAACCATCCGCCTCCATGTGGGCAAGGTGAGCAGCGGAGTCGGCGTAGGATTCCAGCACCACGAGACTTCCCTGCTCCGGCGAGTAGTGCCAGTCGTAGGTGAGTGTGCCCGGTTCGTCGGCAGCAACCCTGCATCCCTCCGCCGCCAGCGCCTTGACCCGTTCGACGTTCTCGGGCTTGAGGCCCATACGCGCGAATATGGTGATCTGCTTCACCTGAACTCCCTTGACATCTGGTCGGGTTTGGCGGCTGAAGCTATCAGCTTCTCAACGTCGCCAGTCCGGGATGTCGCTGTGCATCTGGTCTGCTCACGGCAAGCCACTGCCACACGCTGAGGCCGAGCAGCGCTTGCTGGAGTTCGCATGCGCTCGCCGATGGATTGGCGGCGAGGGCGGTCGATGCGGCCCGGAATGAGGTCATGGCCGGCGGGGCCGCTGGGCCGATCATTGACGACCATCTCAGCCGACTATTGCAGGGCTACCACGCCGACGTGTGCAGTCGCTCCGGACCGAGAGTTGCGGCGCTCCGGCGAGGCGGTCGTCGGATCAGAAGTAGGGCAGGTACTCGCGTAGTTCCCAGTCGGTGACCGTCGCGGGGTCCCAGGCGTCGTCCGAGGCGTCACGGCGGGCCACGTCGTAGCGCTTGAGGGTCAGGTAGGCGCGTACCAGGTCGGGGCCCATCGCCGCGGCGAGGTCGGTGTCGGCCTCGAGGGCATCGAGCGCCTCGGCCAACGTGTGGGGCGTGTGGCGATCGGTGTTCGGGTCGCTGTCGCCGTCGCCGACCTGGGGATCGCCACAGGTCAGCCCCGCCTCGAGCCCGAGCCGGGCGGCGTTGAGCGTCACGGCGGCGGCCAGGTACGGGTTGACGGATCCGCAGGGCATGCGATTCTCGATGCGCGTCGCCACCCCGCGCTCGCAGGGCACCCGGTAGGTGGAGATGCGGTTGTCGAGGCCCCAGTTGGCCCAGTAGCCGGCGAGCAGTCCGGGCTGGAGGCGCTTGTACGAGTTGGTGATCGGGGCCAGCAGGGCGGCCGCCCCCTCGTGGTGGGCGATGAGCCCGCCGAGGCACGACGACATCTCCGTCGAGAACCCGTGATCGGCCGTCGGATCGTCGAAGGCGTTGGAACCGTCCGCGATCCGTGACAGCGAGAAGTTGATGTGAAGCCCGCTGCCCACGAGCGTCGGCGAGGGTCGGCCGATGTAGGTGAGCAGGTACCCCCGCGCGGCGGCGATCTCGAACGACATCTCCTTGAAGACGAACGCCCGGTCGGCTGATTCCAGCGCCGGGCAGTAGTGCATGTTGAGTTCCATCTGCCCGGCGGAGAACTCGCCGGTCACCCCCTCGACGTCGAGCCCGGCGTCCTCGGCCGAGTCGAACAGGGCGAGCAGGATGCCCGTCGGGTCGCCACCTTTGCCCGTGCCGTAGACGCGGTGCATCGGGTTGTGCAGGGTGGCCCAGCCGCCGGGGGCGTCGTCGTCGGGCTGCATCACGTAGAACTCCATCTCGAAGCCCAACTGCGGCTCGTATCCGAGCGCCCGCCACCTGGCGACGGCGGTGGCCAGCGTGGAGCGCGGGCACAGGGCCAGCGGCCGGTCGGCGAACGAGAGGTTGGCAACGGCCACGTCGGTGTCGACCTCCCAACCCGAGCGCCGGCTCATCACGTCGGTCTCGACGGTCAGGTCGGCGAATCCGACATCGGGCCCGTACCCCTCGACGGGGATGATCTCACCGTCGATCCCCATCGTCAGCGTCGTCACGGCGTGGTGCGTGTGGCCGCCGAAGCGGCGTTCGGGCACGTACCGCCCGTGCGAGATGCCGTTGAGATCGCTCCACATGATCCGTACGCGTCGATGCCCCATGGCGCCCGACGGTAGCAAACGATCCGATTCTTTGGGTCCAAATGATTTGCTACTCTCGCCGGCGCGACCGCAGCGGCGATCGCCGACGAGCACCGAGGAGCGAGCGTGGACGACATCACCGACCCCGACGTCTTCGTCGAGGGTGTCCCCTACGAGACCTTCGCCGAGCTGCGCGATCACGATCCGGTGAGCTGGTGGGACGAGCACGACGGGGGCTCGGGGTTCTGGGCCGTCACCCGTTACGACGACCTCCTCGCCGTCAGCCGGGACGTCGGGACGTTCTCGTCGGCGCAGGGCGTCACGCTCGAGGAGATGGCGCCCGAGGCCTTCGAGGCCCGCCGTTCGATGATCGAGCACGACCCCCCGTCGCACACCCGCTACCGGCGGCTCGTCTCCAAGCCGTTCAGCCGGCGCGAGGTCTACGCCTACGAGCACGCCATCCGCCTGCTCGCCCGCGAGGTGCTCGACGAGGCGCTCGCCCCGGGCGCGTCCGAGCTCGACTTCGTCGAGCAGATCGCCAAGCAGCTCCCGATGCGGATGCTCGGCCGGCTGATCGGGGTACCCGACGCCGACGGACCCTGGCTGGTCGAGCAGGGCGACGCGTTGCTCGGCAACTACGACCCGGAGATGACCTCGTACCCGGTCGGCCTCGTCGACACCGCCGAGTTCGAGATGATGCCGTTCCGCTCGCCGGCCGGCATCGAGCTGTACAGGTACGGCGAGCGCCAGGCCGCCCTGCGGCGGGACCACCCGACCGACGACGTGATCTCGGACCTGCTGCGCCCGATGATCGACGGCGAACGGCTCACCGAGCAGGAGTTCAAGAACTTCTTCGTGCTGCTCGTCGGCGCGGGTAACGACACCACCCGGTACACGATGACCGCCGGACTGCGGGCGCTGATCGAGCACCCCGACCAGCTGGCCGAACTGCGCGACTCGATCGGTCACGACGGGACGTTGATGGACTCGGCCGTGGAGGAGATCCTCCGCTGGGCGACGGTGACGATGCACTTCCGTCGCACGGCCACCGGCGACGTCGAGATGCGCGGCCGGAAGATCCGCCGGGGCGACAAGGTGGTCATCTGGTTCGTGTCGGCCGACTACGACGAGCGCCAGTTCCCCGAACCGTACCGCTTCGACATCCACCGCACCCCCAACGACCACGTCGCCTTCGGGCGGATGAGCCCCCATCTTTGCCTCGGCGCCCAGCTGGCCCGGATGGAGCTCAAGGTGATGTTCGAGGAGCTCCTCCCCCGCCTGGCCGACGTGCGGATCGTCGGCGAGATGCCCCGCCTGCGCTCCAACTTCATCAGCGGGATCAAGCACCTGCCGATCGCCGTCACCCTGGCGTAGGACCAATGACTCTTAGCATCGTGCGAGAGACGCGGGATCATCATGGGTGCCTGATCGAATGATCCCCACGGTCGTCCAGCTGGAGAACAGCACGGGTTCGTGGATGCCCGCCAACCTGGCCAACGCCCGGTCGGGCACCGTCGACGATGTCAGTGTGCCCGCGGCCGTCGCAGCCCTCGTGGCATGGGGCCTCGTGCCCGCCTGTGCGGGCCTGGTCAGCGTGATCCGCCGTGATGTGATCTGAAGGCCGTCCGTCGCCCGGTACGTCGGCGGACTCTCCCCAGCGGATCGAGCCGTCGGTCGAATGGTCATGAGCAATCAGGATTGACTGCCCCGCCTCTACGAGGGCATGGACGCAGTGCAACTGATCACGCGTCGTCATCGACGAGTGGTCGAGAGTTCGCCGCGGATTGGAGCTGCTCGACCAGCCGTCGCAGGATCGGAGTGACCCGCTCCGACGTCCACCGCTGCGGATCTTCGAGGCTGGCGAGGTAGCCCCGCGAGATCTCCTCGCGTTCGAGCAACGCCATGCCAGCGTGTGCCATCCTGTGTACTCCAGCGGTCGGTGAGGGTTACAGCACCGGCCATCATGACCGGAACCGTGCACCGACCGCTGGAACTCCCCGCCGTAGGCCGGTGGCGTCGTGTGTTGATCGCACCGCAGGCGACCTCCCGCCTCGATCGACGGTGAGTCGGCTCCGTTCCGAGCCGACTGTTTGGCCGACAGCAAGGCCATTTGGCGCTGCTCGTTCGGGCGGCTGACTCCTTCGTTCTGCCCCGTGTTGGATTCTTTGCAATGGGGTGACTTCCTGATTCGTGTGTATGTCGATGGATGCAAGACTGTTGATCGACACCAACATGGAAGCGACCACCAGCTACCTCTCTTTCGAATCGCGATTCGAGGATCTCTATCTGAAGGAGTACCCGGCGCTCTACGCGGTTGCGTTGGCGTTGGTCGGCGCAGCTGACGGCGAGGATCTCGTGCAGGACACGATGTTCAAGGCTCTGGTCAATTGGGAGCGCGTCGGGCGGTTGGAACGCCCTGGCGGTTGGTGCCACCGTGTCCTCATCAATCTCTGCCGGACATGGTGGAGGCACGCCCGGGCATATGGGCGAGCACTTGCCAGGCTCGGGCCTGTTCGCGCATCAGACCCGGAACCTTCGGCTGAGGCTGTCGCGTTCTGGTCGGCGGTGCGCGACCTGCCGAGCCGACCTCGGATGGTGGTAGCGCTCTACTACGGCGCCGATCGATCGACAGCCGACATTGCATCCATTCTCGCCGTTCCCGAAGGAACGGTGTGTTCGGACCTTTCGCGAGCACGAGTCGTGCTCGCGAAGCAACTGAAGGGATGACGATGAGCAACGAAACCAACCGCAACGACGATGAGGTCGAGCGCATCGAGGAGTTGGGCCATCGCGTCGGCGCCGAATCGCGCCGGGCTGCCCCGGCCGGAGGTGCGGCGTTGCTACGCGCTCGCCGCGAGCGTCAACGCACTCAGCGAACCGCAGCCGCCGCCGTCGTCTCGGGCGTCACCCTCGTCGCCGGCTTGTTCGCCGTGAGTCGTATCGGGGCGGACGCCGACCAGGTGGACCGTCCAACCGCAACGGCGCCCGTCGTCTCCAAAGCGATCGCTCCGGCGACGAGCAGCGCACCGACGACCGCAGCACCGACGACCGCAGCACCGACCACCGCAGCACCGACCACCACGACGATCGCGCCAGCGGTCGCCAAGGCGTTGTCGTTTACGAGGGGCACCGCTGGTGCGGCCAGCGGGGAGGCGGTTCGCCTTGGCTACGTCGGGGCCGACTCGCTTGAGCCGTCCCAGCGCAATGCGATGGACGCGGCGATCAGGCTGGTCAACGAGGAGTTGGGAGGGATCCAGGGTCACCCGATCGAACTCGTCGCCTGTGAGCCGGCCGATCGATTCGTCGGCACCGACTGCACTGCGCAGCTCGGCGCCGACACGTCACTGGCCGCGCTGATGATGGTCGAGGCGATCCCGGGGCCCGATGCGTATGACGAGCTCAGTGCCGGTCGGCCGTTGTTCCTGACGCTGATGGCCTGGCCCGATCTGCTCGGCGAAAACGGGTGGAGCGTGGGGTTCGACTTGAACACGGCGTACAGCCGCAAGCTGGCACTGGCGATGACGCCGCCGATCAGTGCGAGCAGTGTCACGCTGATCGGCGACGTCGTCGATGTGGTCCCGGTTCTCCCGCAGGAACTGTTCGGGTCGTCATACCCCGGCCGGACGCTGCATATCGTCAGTGTCCCGACTGATGCCGGCGTTGAGGCCGTTGCCCGCGCGATTCGGGGGGTGCCCGGAGCGGCCGAGGCCGACGCGTTCGTCACCGTCGGCACGTTTGGGGCGTGGTGCACGCATGTTCCCTGGGCGCTCGACCTCCTCGATGCCCCAGGGGTGCTGGTCCAGGACGGCGGGTGTCTCTTCCAACCCGATGCTGAGGATCTGCAACGCGACCAGGGCCTCGACCCGGCCGCCCTCGACGGCGTCTACGCCGCCAGCACGGGCGTCAATCCCATCGATCCCGACGCAAACGGATTCGACGTGTTCAACTACGCCACCGCGGCAGTCGACGTCGAGCGCCGGGCCTACCGCGCGTATGAAGCCTTCTCATTGCTGATGACCACGGTGCGGGTGATGAACGAGGTGGAGGATCCATTTCACCCTGCGGAGGTTCGGGCGCTTCTCGAAAGTCTGACCGAGCCGACCTTGCTGCACTACGGTTCGCTCGGGTGCACCAGGATCACCTTCATGGGGGTCTACGTCGAACGTGCCTGCCTACAGTATTCTGGCGTCTTCCAACACCTCGATGGGAGTTGGACGGCCGTCGCCGATGGCAGCAACGGAAAGCTGCTGAGCGACCAGGGGATCGTCGACGCTGAGTAATTCGGCAACCACACGTCGATGAGCAGGCCATCGCCCGAGATCAAGATTGCCTCCTATTCTCCGCCGTACAGGCGATGGAGGTCGACGAGTTCGACGTCGTCGCGCCGGTCGGCTTCGCGCCGTAGCTCGTTGGTGAACCCGCCCCGGGAGACGATGATCCGTTTGATCGGACCGGCGACGTCGATGTCGTCTCGTCGGTTTACGGCCAGGGCAGTGCTGGCTCGGTCGAGGCGCTCGAGGAGCGGTTTGCCGACCCGCCTCGCCTGGGCCTTGACTTCGCCCACGGCCAACAGCCGACGTCCGCCGCGAGCTGTGCGTTCGACGACGGCCAGGTCGAGGTTGCGCACTGAGCCGCCGTGGCCATCGTCAACTTCGAGGGCCAGGGCTGTAGGGCCCACGAGAGAACACAGCCCGCCGAGGGTGGTGGCCGAGGCGTGGAGCATGCACCAGTCGTAGGCCATACGCTCGAGTTCAGGTCCGAGAATGAGCGAAGCGACCGTCGGCTCGACCGCCGTCCAAATTTTCGACGGCTCGACTCCGACGGTCAGCTGCTGCTCATGCGGTTCGATCACCAAGCGATGAAAGCGAACCAACGGCTCACGGAGTTCATAGGTCGATCGGTTGGCGCGGAGCGGATCATCACGTCGCAGTAGCCACCCGGCGTCGATTGTGGTGCGCAGCGCGTGGGACAGCGAGCCACGCTTCGCGCCGAGCAACGCATCGATGTCACCCCAGCGTGACTTGCCTGAGGCGACAGCGCCGAGAAGGCCCCAATAGAGCTTCTGATCGACAAGCTCCTCGTCCTCGGCCACCACCACTCGGCCCTCGCGAAACAGAGCGGATGACGGATCGAGCAACCTCCGACAGACCCATCGATCGATGTTGCCGTTCGTCGGCCGGTCGAAGCCGGCGAACGTCGGATAAGCGGGAGTGCCGCCGACATAGGCAAAGTGCTCGAATGCCGCGGCCGGGTTGCCGTCCAGGCCCCAGAACGCCGCCGCGGTACGGAAGTCGAACGGGTGTAGCACGAGTTCGAGGGTTGCTCGGCCTCTCAGCGGAGCCGTGCCGTCGATCAGCCGGCGCATCTGGCCGAACGCCGAGCCGCACAGGATCAGCCGCGATCGGTTCGCCCGCATCGAGTGCGAGTGTGCCAGCCGATCTTGCAGGATCGAAGGGAGCTCGCCGACACGACCGATAATACGTCCGACCTCGTCGAGCACGACGGGCGTGGGCCGATCGCTCGGCGACAGGAGCGCGGCGATGGCCTCGGTCCATGTCGAGAAGCGAATGGGTCCCGGGCCGGCCACCCAGTCGGAATACGCCACCGACAGGGCTTCCAGGTTTGCGGCCGCTTCGGTTTCCTGTGCCTGCCAGTAGAAGCCGCCGTACTCGGCACACAGGCGCTTCAGCAACATCGTCTTGCCCTGGCGTCGCCGCCCGTACACCAAGCCGAGCAACGCCTGATCGACAGGGCTGTCCACGAACTCCCGCAGCCGGGCCCATTCGCGGGTGCGGGCAAACACCTCGGATGGTGCCGGCGGTTGTCGAGGGCTCATAGCGATTGGAGTATTGCATAATCCAATCGCTAAAAGCTCAGCCGATGGCGTGGCTGTCGCGGCGACGTCGAGCCGGCTGTTGTCGAGCACCTTCATCGCCGTTCGGAAGCCGGTTCCCTCGTCGCCGAGGCGGTGTGATTCGGGCACGGCGACCCCGTCGAAGGAGACCTCGAAGGCGTGGGCGCCGCGGATACCCATCAACCGCTCGGGCCGCGACACGCTGAGCCCGGGCGACTTCCTTTCGACGACGAAGGCGCTGACCCCGCGGGCGCCGGCGCCGGGATCGGTCTTGGCGAACACGACGATGAACGCGGCCTCATCGGCATTGGAGATGAAGTGCTTGACCCCATCGATTCGGTAGGTCGCTCCGTCGCGGGTCGCCAGCGTCCGCAGGTCGGCGGGATGGGAACCTCCCCGCGGTTCGGTGAGGGCGAAGGCCCCGAGCGATTCGCCGGTGGCGGCCCGGGGGGAGCCAGCGTCGGTGTTGGGTCTCGTCGCCTCCGAGGAGGATCGCGTCGGTGCCGAGATAGTGGGCACCGATCAGCGATGAGGTCGCCGCGCACGCCCTGGAGATCTCGATCAGCGACAGCAGCATCGCCGCATACGACACCCCCGGACTTCCGAGGCGACCGGCAGATTCATTCCCATCACGCCGAGTTCGCCGAGGGCCGGCACGTGGCGGGTGCACGACGACTCGGTCTCATCGAGCTCTGCCGCCACGGGTGCCAGCTGGTCGGCGGCGAAACGGGCCATCACCTCGGCGATCGCCCAGTCGTCCTCTGTCGTGCCCAATCGAAGCATCGGTTCGTTCCCTTCGTCAGCTGGGCCCGGGTGCCGACGGCGTACCGAAAGCACCGAGGGCGTGGAGTTCGGCGAGACGGGACGTGGTGGCCCCGAGCAGCCGACCGAGGATCTCGTCGGTGTGCTCGCCGAGGCCGGGCGCGGGGCCGACCACGTTGGGCGCCGAGCCCGTTAATCGAACCGGCTGCGAGGGGAGGCGGAGTCCGGGCAACCGATCATCGTCGACCTCCCGGAGCAGTCCGCGAGCAACGGCCTGATCGGAGGCAAGGGCCTGTTCGGTGTTCCAGATCGGCGCCGCCGGGACGCCTGCAGCCTCGAGGTGGGCGACGGCTTCATGGGCGGTCGAGTTCGCCGCCCAGGCCTCGATCGCCGCCCGCAGTTCGGCCTCGTGGACACTTCGACCGGCGTCATCGGCGAAGCGCGGATCGCTGACCAGCTCGGGACCGCGGTTGCCCACCCGGCGTGCCGGCGTGCCGGCGTGCCGGTGAACAGGTACCGGGCGATCGAGGTGACCAGGAAGGTGAGGGTGGTGTCGAACATGGCGACGTCGACGTGCTGGCCGCGCCCGGTGCGCTGCACTTGGTGGAGTGCGGCAAGTGCGGCCCACGAGGCGAAGACCCCGGCGACGACGTCCGACACCGCCTCGCCGACGAGCATCAGAGGGCCGTCGGGGCTGCCGGTGGCTTCCATCAGCCCCACTCATCGCCTGGATGATGATGTCGTAGGCCGGCCGATCGGCGAGGGGGCCGGTTTGGGCCGAAGCCCGAGACACTGACGACCACGATCCGCGGATTGACGGCGAGAAAGTCGTCGGCACCGATGCCGAGACGGTCAGCGACGCCGGGCCGGAAGTGCTCGACGATGACGTCGCAGTGAGCGGCCAGTTCGTGGACGACGCGCCGCGCCGCCTCTGTCTTGAGGTCGAGAACGATGCTGCGCTTGTTGCGGTTCATCACCGTGAACAGGGCGCTGTGGCCGTCGCGGATCGGGCCGATCGCCCGATAGTCGTCGCCGCCGGGTGGCTCGACCTTGATCACCTCGGCGCCAAGGTCGGCGAGCAGCGCGGTCGACAGCGGCCCGCCGAGAACCCGGGTGAAATCGAGCACCCGCAGCCCATCCAACGGCTGCGGCGACTCGGGCCGCATCGACTTCCTCATCGACGGGGCGCCGACCGCGACCGTGGCGACGAACGGTGTCTCCCAGAGGGACGAGCTGACGGTCACCGTCGGCGGCTGACCGGCGTCCACGCTCGAATCGACGGCTGCGGTCGTCGACGCTGACGGGACGCGCCGACAACGACCCCGGTCGCACTGGGCGGGTCACAGGAGGCATACTCGCAACGCCATGACCGAACTCCGGACCACGCCGACCTGGGACGAGCTGCTCGACGAGCGTGGCAACCCACGCCCGGCCGCCGCCGCGCTGATCGACCACCTCGGTCGACTCGGTCTCGCCGAGCTGCAGGAGCGTCAGGATCTCGCCGACCTCGACATCCTCGCCCAGGGGATCACGTTCACCGTCTACTCCGATGGGCGGGGCACCGATCGGGCCTGGCCGATGGACATCGTGCCCCGGGTGATCGAGGCGGGCGAATGGCGCCGGATCGAGGCCGGGCTGATCCAGCGGCTCGGGGCGATCAACCGGCTGATCGACGATCTGTACCACGACCAGCTGATCGTCCGCGACGGGGTGCTGCCGGCGGAGCTGCTTGCCGGGTCGGTCAACTTCCGGCCCGAGTGCGTCGGGGTGGCGCCGAAGTTCGGCGTGTGGGCCCACATCTGCGGCAGCGACCTGGTGCGCGACCGCGATGGCGTCACCTACGTCCTGGAGGACAACCTGCGGGTGCCCTCGGGGTGAGCTACCTGCTGCAGAACCGCAACGTGTCCAAGCGGGCCTTCGCCGACCTCTTCCAGAGCCAGAGCATCCTGCCCGTCGACGACTACCCCGACCGGCTCCGACGCCTGCTCCTCTCGCTCGCCCCCGACACGAGCGGGAGCCACCCGAACGCCGTCGTGCTCACCCCGGGGATCTTCAACTCGGCGTACTTCGAGCACAGCTACCTGGCCCGCCGGATGGGCGTCACGCTGGTCGAGGGCGCCGATCTCTACGTCGACGCCGACGCCGTCGTCTGGATGCGCACGATCGACGGCCCCCGGCGGGTCGATGTGATCTACCGCCGGGTCGACGACCTGTTCCTCGACCCCGAGGTGTTCCGCCCCGACTCGACGCTGGGGGTGCGCGGGTCTGATGCGGGCCTGGCGGGCCGGCACGGTGGCGATCGCCAACGCCCCCGGGGCGGGGGTGGCCGACGACAAGGTGATCTACGCCTGGGTACCCGACGCCATCCGCTACTACCTCGGCGAGGAACCGCTGCTCCCCAACGTGCCCACCTACCGCTGCGTCTATGCCGACGAACTGGCCTACGTCGTCGAGAACGCCAGCGAGCTCGTGCTCAAACCGGCCAACGAGAGCGGGGGCTACGGGCTGACGATCGGCGATCGGGCGACGGCCGAGGAGCTCGAGCGGGCGGTCGAGGCCGTTCGGCGCGATCCGCGCAACTGGGTCGCCCAACCGATCCTCGACCTGTCGACGGCGCCCACGCTGTGCGACGGTGAGCTGGTGCCCCGGCATCTCGATCTGCGGCCGTTCATCCTGTCCGGCGCCGACACCTACGTGACGACCGGCGGCCTGACCAGGGTGGCCCTCGTCGAGGGCTCGCTGGTGGTGAACTCCTCCCAGGGCGGCGGTTCGAAGGACACCTGGGTCGTGGAGGTCGACTGAGGTGCTGCTGTCGCGGGTGGCCGAGAACCTCTACTGGGCGGCGAGGTACCTGGAGCGGGCCGAGGACACGGCCCGCATCGTGCGCGAGCACACCAACCTGATCATCGACATGCCGACCTCGGTGATGTCCTCGTGGGAGCCGCTGTTGGCGATCACCGGGATGCGGGCCGGGTACGACGTCGCCCATCCGACGGTCAACGAGCACGACGTCGTCGACTACCTCGTCGCCGACCGGGCGAACCCGGGCAGCATCCGCTCCTCGGTCGACCAGGCCCGCGAGAACCTGCGGACGTGCCGCGAGGTCCTCCCCGGGCCGGCCTGGGTGGTCGTCAACGGGCTGCACCTCTACGTCGGCGCCCACGACGACGAGGGCGTGGCCCGGCGCAGCCGGAGCCGGTTCCTCGACCGGGTCGTCGGCGACCACCAGCGGCTGATCGGGGTGCTCACCACGACGATGAGCCGCGACGCCGCCTACACGATGCTCCGCCTCGGACGGCACATCGAGCGGGCCGACATGGCGACACGCGTGCTCGACGTCTGGGCGACCAGCCTGATGGGCGACCGGTCCGGCGAGCTGGCCCGCTACGAGCACCTGCAATGGGCGAGCCTGCTCCAGTCGCTGTCGGCGCTGCAGATGTACCAGAGCGGTGCCCCGATGGTCGACGGGCACGTCGGACCGATCCGCTTCGTGCTCGGCGAGGCCGGCTTCCCCCGCTCGCTGCGCTACTGCCTCGAGTCGGCGGCGGCGAGCGCGGGCCGGCTCCCCCGTCCGGGTCACGTGCGCGACGCGGTGGTCGACGCCCTCGGCGTGCTCGATGCCATCGATGTGGAGAGCCTCGACGCGGCTGGGGTCCATGACGCCGCCGACCGCCTGCAGGTCGCCATCGCCGGGATCCACGAACAGATCGCCCATTCGTACTTCCGGTGGGCGGACGCGCCAAGCTCTCCGTGATGGCGACGCCGGCCCCCCGCGGGTACCGACCCGACGCACGACGGTTCGACGAGCTGCTCGACGAGCGCGGCCAGGTCCGCGCCCACTGGCGGGCGGTGATCGACGCCTGGGACCGATTGGGCGCCGACGAGCTCGCCCGCCGGGCCTCGACCGCCGAGCGCCGTTTGCGGGCCGAGAGCGCCGGGCACGTCCTCGACGACGACGCGGCCACCGGGCTGACGATCGACGCCGTCCCCTACGTGTTGCCGGTCGACGACTGGGCCGAGCTCGAGCGGGGTCTCGTGCAGCGGGCCGAGCTGCTCGAGCTGGTGCTCGGCGATCTGTACGGCGAGCGGCGGCTGTTCAGCGAGGGACTCATCCCGCCGGGCGCCGCCCTCGCCGCCCGCGCCTACCAACTGGCCGCCGTCGGGGTGGAGACCGCCGGGGCGCGCCTCGTCTCGTACGCCGCCGACGTCGTGCGCGACGCCTCGGGTCGCCTGCTGGTGGTGCGCGACCACACCGACGCCCCGGCCGGCGCCGGCCAGGCGCTCTGGCACCGGTCGGTGCTCGCCGCGATGCTGCCCGACGCCCAGGCCAGGCTCCGCGTCCGCCCGCTCGAGGTGTGGCTCTCCCACCTGCGCGCCGCACTCGCCGAGTCGGCGGTGCCAGGGGTCGCCAGCCCGCGGACGGTGGTCCTCGGGCCCCCGCCCGAACACCACGACTTCGTCGAGGCCTCGTACCTCGCCTCGAACCTCGGCTACCACCTGGCCGGCAGCGGTGACCTGACGATGCGGGCCGGCCGCATCTGGTTGCGTGCCCTCGAGGGTCTCGAAGCCGTCGATGTCGTGCTCCGGCGCGTCGCCGACCACGCCTCCGATCCGCTCGAACTGGTGCCGCCGTCGCCGGCCGGGATCGCCGGCCTGCTCCAGGCCGTGCGCGAGCGGACCGTCTCGGTGGCCAACTCGCTCGGCTCGGGGGTGGCCGACCGGTTGTGGCTCCAACCCTTCCTCGGTCCGGTCTGCGAGCGGCTGCTCGGCGAGCCATTGCGCCTCGGCCAGATCGAGACGTTGTGGTTGGGTGATCCCGACCAGCGCCGGACCGTGCTCGAGGACTTCGACCGGTTCGTGCTCCACGACATCGACCCGGTGACCCCGGCCCCGTCGGTGTTCGCCGACGAGTTGTCGTCGTCCGCCGCCGAGGGGTGGCGCCGGAGCATCGACGCCACACCGCACCGGTTCATCGCCCAGCGCAAGGTGCTCTTCGCCACCGTCCCCACGGTGCGGATCGTCGACGGCCGCCCCGAACTGGTGGTCGGGATGGCGACGGTGCGGGCCCAGGCCGTCCGCTCGGGCGTCTCGTTCGTGCTCCTCCCCGGGGGCTACGGCAGGGTGTTGACCCCGGACCGCCCGGTGATCGACCAGTCCTCGCCCGCCGGGAAGGACGTCTGGGTCGTCGGTTCGGACGACGCCCCCCGTCGGCGCCCGCCGTCGGCGCCCGTGCTCCCGGAGATCGACCTGCGCTCCTCGCTGCCGACGCACTCGGCCGAGTCGTTGTTCTGGCTGGGCCGCAACAGCGAGCGGGCCGAGTTCGTCGCCCGACTGGCCCGACTGGTCATCGGACGGGCCGAACGTGACGCCTCGCTGTGCGAGACCTCCTGGCTGACGGCCGTGCTCTTCGGCCTCGAGGTGGTCTCGACCGGTGCCCCCGTCGGCCTCCAGCCGGCCCGTCCGCCGTTCCCCCAGATCAGCGAGCGGCTGGCGACGGCCCTGGCCAACGCCCTCGGCAACCGCATCGGGGCATTGGGCGACAGCCTGGCCCACATCCACGCCGGCGCCGGCACCGTGCGCGAGTTCCTCTCCACGGCGTCGTGGCGGGTGGTCAACTCCCTGGCCGTCGAGCGGATGGAACTGGCCGCCGGTGTCGACAAGGGCGACACCTTCGTGATCGGTGAGGCGCTGGATCGCATCGTCGTCGCCCTGGCGGCCTTCTCGGGCCTGGCGATGGAGAGCGTCGTGCGCGGGCCGGGTTGGCGGTTCCTCGATCTCGGCCGGAGGATCGACCGGGCGTTGCTCACCGTGCGCCTGTTGGACGCCGAGCTGCAGGTGGATGCCGATCCCGAGGTGCGCCAGGCGCTCTACGCCCACGTGCTCGCCGCCTGCGAGAGCCTGGTCGCCTACCGCCGGCGCCACCGCAGCGACCTGCGCCTCGACTCGATGCGCGACCTGCTGCTCGACGACGAGACCAACCCCCGGTCGCTGGCCTTCCAACTGCAACGCATCCGGGAGCACATCTTCGGCCTGCCCGCCCGCTCGGGGTTCGTCGAGCAGTTGGCGATGGTCGACGGACTCGACGCCCTGCGTCGTCGTCCCGACGAGGTGATCGAGGTGCTCGGCCCGCTCGGGGCCGGTCTCGAGCGGCTCTCCAGCGATCTCGCGGCGATGTGGTTCACCCATCCGCCGCCGCTCCAGCTCCGCCCCCAGGGTTGACGATGTCGCCGACCCGTTACCGCATCGTGCACCGCACGTCGTACCACTACGCCGCGCCCGTCGCCCTCGCCCATGGGGTCGGCCACCTCACACCGCGCCGGACGGTCGCCCAGACGGTCGCCTCCAGTGCGATCGAGATCGACCCGCCGGTCGACCACCGCTGGGAGTACCTCGATGCCTTCGGCAACCCCACGACCTACTGGTCGATCGAACACGCCCACCAGTCGCTCGACGTCGTGTCGCATGCCGAGGTCGAGGTGTGGCCGGCGGTCGTACCTGCCACCACCCCGCCCTGGGAGGCGGTCCCCTCGATGATCCGGGCCGAGCACGGCCATGACGCGATGGACGCCCTGCTCTGCTCGGTGGGTTCGACGCTGGTCGGGCCGAGCAGCGAACTCGAGGCGTACGCCCGGCCGTCGTTCCCCCCGGGCCGGCCGTTGTTCGAGGCGGTCGCCGACCTGACCTCGCGCATCCATCGGGAGTTCGAGTTCGACCCCGGGTTCTCGGACGTGACGACCCCCGTGGCCGAGGTGCTCTGCCACCGTCGCGGCGTGTGCCAGGACCTCGCCCACGTGGCGGTCGGCTGCCTGCGGTCGATGGGGCTGTCGGCCCGGTACGTCAGCGGCTATCTGGAGACCGAGCCGCTGCCCGGGCTGCCCCGCCTCGTCGGCGCCGATGCCTCGCACGCCTGGGTGGCGACGTTCATCCCCGGGTGGGGTTGGCTCGATGCCGACCCGACGAACGACGCCACCCCGCCCGAGCGCTACGTCACCGTCGCCTGGGGACGCGACTACGCCGACGTCGCCCCGATCCGCGGGGTCGTCTTCGGCCCACCGTCGGAGCAGACGTTGTCGGTGTCGGTCGACGTGGCCCGCATCGGGGCCTGACCGGTCGAACCTGTTCGTCAGTCAGGCACGGGTCCACAGCGAGCCCGACGCATAGCGGCGCAGGCCGAGGTTGAAGACCGCGACGGCGGCGGCGGCGAAGACGGCGGCGAGCGCGCACATCGCCGCGGCCCGGGCGAGATCGAAGTCGTCGATCAGCCGGGCGGGCACCGTGGCGACGAAGCCGGCCGGGACGACGGTGTAGAGCAACAGCCTGGCCCGCCCGCCGAACACGTCGACCGGGTAGTTGCTGACCACGAGGATGGTGTGGAAGCCGAGCTCCCCGCCGTCGGTCCGGCCACCGAAGAAGGCCAGCGATCCGGTGAGCACGAGGAAGCTGGCCAGGAGCACGATCGATACGGCCGTGACCGCCAGGAAGACGGCGGTGCGCGCCGGGGTGGGGTGCCCGGCCACGGCGAACAGCCCGAGCCCGAAGACGATGTCGCCGAGGTTGGTCGGCTCGATGCGGCGCACGAGCAGTTGGGCCAGCGGGTTGGAGGGAAGTCCGAGGAGGGCGTCGAGCCCACCCCCGGCGACCAGCGTTCCCACGTGGCGGGCGTTGGCGAGCACGCCGAGGGTGAAGCCGCCGCCCGTCGTCAGCACGGCCTGGAGCAACACGATCTGCGGGGTGTTCCAGCCCCGTACGGTGCCGGCCCGGTGGAAGAACAGCACCCAGAAGCCGATCCAGGCCAGGTCGTTGAGGATCATCACCGCGGCGTGGAAGACGAGGGCCCCGCGGTTCGATGTCGCCTCGGCGAGTGCCGACCGCAGGGTGGCGAGGGTCGCCCTCATCCGCCGACCACCTGCAGGCGGTCCTCGCCACGAGCGAAGACCAGCGTGGCGACGGCCATCAACACCACGAGCCACAGGGCCTGCACCCCGATGAGATGGGGTTGGCGATGGCCCGAGGCGAGTCGGGCCGGGGCATAGGCCATCGAGGGGAACGGCGTCGCCCGGGCGATGGCGCGCAACCAGTGGGGCATCACCTCGAGCGGCAGCAGCATGCCGCCGAGCATGAAGACGAGCTTCTGGTAGAGGAACCACGCCGCCCGGGTCTCGCGCAACCAGAACGCCGCGCCGGCGAAGGCGTGCTGGGCGACGATGTTGCAGGCCACGGCGAGCACCAGGCTGGGGACGGCCAGGGCCGCGCCGCGGCCGTCGGGCAGCGGCCCGCCGGCCAGGCCGGCGACGAAGGCACCGACCACGATGCACACGGCGAGGCGCGGCAGGACCCGCCCGAACTCGATCAGCAGGCGATGGCGCAGCACCGAGGTGGGGCGGAGCAGTTCGATGGCGATGGCGCCCGAGGCGATGTCGCTGCCGATGTCCTCGATCAGTCGCGAGTTCATCGAGATGGTGCCGGCCTCCGAAGCGGCGATGTACCAGGTGACGGCCACCGCCGAGTAGCCGGCGATCGTGCCGCCGTTGGCGTGGGCGGCGGCCCGCCACACCCCGGCGAGCACGGCGATGACGAGTGCATCGAGCAACCCGGTCATCACCAGGCCACCCGGTTGGGCCAGCACGCGCCGCGCCGAGGTCCACGCCGTGACCGGTGCGCTACGGGTGCTCATCGGCGCGGCCTGGTGTAGATCTCGGCGATGACGTCCTCGAGCGGCGGATCGGCGACGGTGATGTCGCCGAGCGCCGGTCCGTCCATCAGCACGTCGAGCACCGCGCGGATCGAGGTGACAGTCGTGTCGACGACCAGCTTCATCCCCCGCTCGGAGTGGGCGTGGACGGTCACCCCGGGGGCGAGCACGGGGGGCATCGGCGAGATCAGCCCGACCTCGATCACCTTCGAGGACAGCAGCGTGCGGCGCATCACGGCGACCTCGTCGTCGTAGATCACCTCGCCGTGGTTGATCACGATGGCCCTCTTGGCCACCTGCTCGATGTCGGCGACGTCGTGCGAGGTGAGGAAGATCGTCGTGCCCCGCCCGGTGTTGAGCTGCACGAGGAGCTCACGGAACAGCTGCTTCGCCAGCAGATCGAGACCGATGGTCGGTTCGTCGAGGAACAGGATCTCGGGTTCGTGGAGCATGCAGGCGGCGAGCTCGCAGCGCATTCTCTGCCCCAGCGACAGGTTGCGGACGGGGGTGTCGAGCAGATCGGTCGCCCCGAGCAACTCGGCCAGGTCGCCGATCCGCCGGCGCTCGCGCAGGCGATCGAGGTCGTAGATCGCGGCGAGCATGCGGTAGCTCTGCCGCGGGGTCAGCTCCGTCCACAGCATCGAGCGCTGGCCGAACAGGGCACCGATCCGGGCGGCCAGCACCCGACGTCGCTGCCACGGGACGATGCCGAGCACCTCGGCCCGCCCCGACGTCGGGTGGAGGATCCCGCTGAGGATCTTGATCGAGGTGGACTTCCCGGCGCCGTTCGGTCCGATGTAGGCGACGCGCTCGGCCGGCCCGACGTCGAACGAGATGCCGCGCACGGCCTCGACGATCCGGCGGTGGCGGCGACCACCCGTTCGGAACGTCTTGGTCAGCTCCTCGACGGTGATTGCCATCCAACCACAATGCCCCAGCGGCGCCGCCAGCGCCCCGGGAATTGGGCGCCCGTCACCGGCCGTAGCATGTCGCCGACATGCGAGCATCGACGAGGGAGCAGCCGTGGCGCTGACGAGCGGGTTCAACCATGTGGCGACACTGACCACCGACGCCGATCGGCTGGTCGCCTTCTACCGCGAGGCGTTCGGCGGCGAGGTCACCCACGAGGTGGCGGCCAGCGAGGGCCACCCCCGGTTGGTGATCATCGATCTCGGCGGCGGCGCGGCCCTCAACGTGTTCGAGGTGAAGGGCGACCAGATCGTCGGTGAGCGTCGCAAACTCGGCGGCCGCGGGGCGATCGACCACTTCGGCCTGGCCGTGGACTCGCTGGCCACCCTCGAACTCGTCGCGCGACCGCCTGGCCGCCGCGGGGGCCGAGCTCGGCGAGATCCAACTCCTGGGCCACGAGTGGTCGCTGTTCTTCCGTGACATCGACGGCATGGAACTCGAGGTCTGCGCCCCGCAGGCATGAACCGGCGGTCGTCATCGGACGGTCTTCGAGGCCACCCGCCGTGCGCCCGTCCGGCCGGATGCGCGGCCGGCCCGACGTGGCAGACTGCCGGGGAACGACGAATGGGGGTTCGTGGATGGCTTTTGATCTGGCGATCGAAGTGGAGAACCAGCCGGGAGCGCTGGCCAGCGTCGCCGCGGCGATCAGCGACGCCGGGGTGAACATCGCCGCGGCGACCTGCGTGGGCGGGGGTGCACGCGCCGAGTTGCACATCCTCGTCCCGCGCGCCGAGCCGGTCCGTCACGCCCTGGCCATCTCGCAACTGGCCGTGACGAGCGAACGCGAGGTGGTCGTGGTCGCCGTGGCCGACCGCCCGGGAGCCCTGGCCGACGTCACCCGGGCGATCGCCGCCCACGGGGTCGATCTCGATCTGGTCTACGTGGCGACCAACAACCGGGTCGTCTTCGGCAGCGCCGATATCGACGCCCTGAAGGCCGCCGTCGCCGACTTCCACTGACCGTCCCCGTCACGGACACGGCCGCGCCCGCTGGTCCCGGCCACTGCCGCTGATCCCGGCCACGCCCGCTGATCGGGGAATCAGGCGCCGTCGATCACCTGTCCGTCGACGGCGACGAGGGCCCGGTCGGCGAGCACGGTGTTCAACTCGGCCGACCAGAGGACCAGCGTGACGATCAGCTTCACCCACGTCAACAGCCCGATGACGACGGCGAACACGCCGTAGGTGTCGGAGGCCTTGGCGACGACGCGTTGCAGGAACCAGCCGCCCAGGGCATGCAGCACGGTGAGGCCGAAGCCGCCCATGACGGCACCTGGGGCCAGCCGGCGCCAGCTGTCGCCGCCAGGGATGGCCACGGCGAACATCACGCCGAGGAGCGCCGCATTGGCCAGGATCGCCACCGCGTAGCCGAGCGGGCGCCCGATCCCGGGCAGGTCGGCCGCTGCCACGACGCCCCCGAGGACGGTCGTGGCGAGCAGACCCGTCCCGAGGATGCCGAGCAGGGCCAGCGCACGGAGCCGCCGCTTGAGGAATCCGATCGGGCGGTCCACCACGGCATGTGAGACGGCGTGGATGGCGTATTCCAGCGCGTCGAAGGCATGGGTGCCCGACCACAGGGCGATCAGGCCGGCGAGCACGGCGGTCACGGTGCTGCCCGTGAGCTTGCCGGTGCCGGTGTTGAGGATCTGGTCGCCGATCACCGGGAACGTGGAGAGCGCCGACGTGCGGATCCGATCGCTCCACGAACCGTTGGCCAGCATGCCGACGACCGACGTCACCACCAGGAGGAGGGGGAAGATCGAGAAGAAGGCGAAGTACGACACGACCGCGGAGAGCCGCCCGATGCCGTCGCGCCCGCCCTTCTCGACGACCGTCATCAGGAGGTCGACATGGGCGTGGCGGGATCGCACCCGCCCGATCAGTCGATGCACTGCGCCGGCTCGACCGGCAGTCGAGGTCATGGCCGGGCAGGCTACGGGCTTGTCAGCGGCCCCGGACCATCTCGGCGATGAAGTGGCCGAACAGCGCCGAGTCACCCTCGTGGACGATCTTCTCGGGATGCCACTGCACGGCGAGCACCGGGCACCGTGGATCGGTCGGCTCGATCGCCTCGATCGTGCCGTCGGGCGCCCAGGCCACGGCGCGGAACCCGTCCGCCACGCGGTCGACGGCCTGGTGGTGGATCGAGTTGACGAGATGGCCGGTGGCGCCGCCGTACGCCTGCGACAGGCGGCTGTCGGCGGCGATCGTCAGCGGGTGACGGGCGGCGATCGTCTCGCCGGCGATGTCGCTGATCGGGCGGTGGAACCCGTCGGGAGTCGTCATGTCCTGGTGGAGCGTGCCGCCCATCGCCACGTTGAGCACCTGGTAGCCACGGCAGATGGCGAACAGCGGGATGCCCAGGGCGACGGCGGCGCGGGCGAAGCCCAGATCGCTGGCATCGGCCGACTCCGAGACGCCCTTGCTGCAGCCCCGATCTGCCTGTCCGTACCGCTCGGGATCCACGTCGTCGCCGCCGACCATGACCAGGCCGTCGAACCCGGCCAGCACGTCGGCGCAGTCCGCCGGTGCGTGGTGGGGGAGCAGCAGGGGCAGGCCGCCGGCCGCCGCCACCGATGCCGGGTACTCCGCGCCGAGGGTATAGAGATCGGTGCGCTCGGAGATGAAGGTCGGCATGTTCCGACGCCAGGTGGTCATCGCAATGCGCGGCTTGGGCACCGGCCCATTCTGCCCGCCCGCGGGCGGTCCCCACCGTCGGATCGCACCTGCCCGGGGCCGCATCGCCGCCCTGTCGACGGTGCCGGCTCGACGCTGCCGGCCGACGGTGCCGGCCGGACGGTGCCGGTAACCTGGTTCGATGCGTCGTTGCCTGGTGATCCAACACGAACCCGACGGTCCGGTCGGCCTGGCCGGCGAGCGCCTCGCCCACCACGGCTACGAGTTGCTGCCGGTACTGGTGATGGAGACCACCGGCGTCGGACATTCCGACGTCGTGTTCCCCGATCCGACCGGGTTCGACTTCGTCGTGTCGCTCGGATCGGTACAGGGGGTGTACGACCGGGCGTCGATCGGCTCGTGGATCGACGGTGAGCTGGATCTGCTGCGCCGGGCCCACGACCACGAGGTGCCGGTGCTCGGGCTGTGCTTCGGCGGCCAGGCCCTCTCGGCCGCGCTCGGCGGGACCGTCGAGCAGGCGCCGGGGCACGAGATCGGCTGGATCGAGCTCGAGACCTTCGACGCCGACCTGATCGCCTCCGGACCGTGGTTCGCCTGGCACAGCGATCGGTTCACGGTGCCTCCGGGGGCCACCGAACTGGCCCGCACCGGGCTGTGCCCGCACGCCTTCCGCCATGGTCGCAGCGTCGGCCTGCAGTTCCACCCCGAGGTCGACGAGGTGATCGTCAAGGACTGGGTCTCGTCGTGCGACGACGCCTACTTCGCCGAACGGGGCATCGATGCCGCCGCTCTTGTCGGCGGTGCCGACCGCCACGCCGCGGCCCGAGACGCCTTCTTCCGCCTGATCGACTCGATGATCGACGGTTGACGAAACCCGTGTGACGAATGTCCGGGTCGGAGGTCCCTGGCCCGCGCCCGCCGGGAGCCATAACCTGAACGCCATGTCCAACGCGTCGATGACATGGTGGCCGACGGCCGAGCACTGGTCGGTGGACATCCCGCTGCACACCCCGCACCCCCGGCTCGCCGCGCTGGCCGAGACCGGCTACGTCGTCCTCGACGACGCCGACTTCGAGGTCCCCTCGGCGGAGTGGACCTCGCTCGAGTACATGGACTGGAAGTCGGGCGGTGACACCAACTTCGCCCCACTGGCCAGCGCCGACGGGCAGCTCGACTGCCGGGGGTTCTGGGACAAGGGCAAGACCGACAAGGACGCCCGGTGGACGTCGAATGCCGAGCTCGCCCCGACGCTGCGCGCCTACGTCGACGGGGTGGGGGCCAACTTCGGCCGGGTCCGGATCATCAAGCTCGAACCCCAGGACTACGACGCCGCGATCCGCAGCTTCCACCGCGACGACAACAACCGTTTCAACCCCGACGACGAGGGCTGGGTCGTGCGGACATGGGTCGAGCTGACCGACAACCCGGACAGCTACATGCTGCTGATGGACAACGGTCCCGATCGCCTGCCCGACCGGGCGACCGAGGTGCGCATCCCGCTGCGTGCCGGTGCGCGGTTCGTGGTCGACTCGCAGCGACTCTGGCACGTGGTCGTCCACAACGGCACCGCCCCGCGCTATGCGCTGATCACCAGCTTCGAGAGCGGCCCCGTCCTCGAGCGGTGGGTGGCCCGGTCGGTCAGCGCCTGACGGCGGCGAGGGCGGCCGAGAGGTCGGCCCACAGGTCGCCGGGATCCTCGATCCCGACGCTCAGCCGGATCAGCCCGGGATCGACGTGGGCGTCGCCGGCATACCGCTGACGCCGTTCCATCGTCGACTCGACCCCGCCGAGGCTGGTGGCGTGGGTGATCACCTCGACGGCGGCGCACACGGCGTCGGCCGGCCCTGCCCCGCCGCGCACGACGAACGAGAGCATCGAGCCGGGACCGTCGGCCTGGCGGGCCGAGATGTCGTGGCCCGGATGGCCGGGCAGGCCGGGGAAGAGGACTCGTTCGACGGCGGGATGGGCACTCAACCGTTCGGCGAGGACGATGGCGTTCGCCTGGGCCCGCTCCACCCGCAGCGGCAGGGTGCGCAGGCCGCGCAGGGCGAGGAACGCCTCCAACGCGCCGGGCGTGGCGCCGTGGAGGGTGCGGACACGGCGGAGGCGCCCGGCGACCTCCGGCGATGCGCTGGACAACACACCGAGGAGCAGGTCGCTGTGCCCACCGATCGCCTTGGTGGCGCTGTGGAACGACACGGTCGCCCCCCATTCGAGGGGTCGGAGCAGCACCGGGGTGGCGAAGGTGGCGTCGACGACGGTGCGGGCCCCGCGGTCGTGCGCCGCGCCGAGGATCGCCGGCAGGTCGGCGATGTCCATCGTCGGGTTGGCGGGGGTCTCGATCCACACCAGGTCGGCCCCGGCGCAGGCGTCGACCACGTCGGCCGTGCGGGCGACATCGACCGTACGTACCGCGATGCCGGCCGTCGGCGCCAGGTCGGCGACGAGGCTGCGCACCCCGTGGTAGGAGGCCGAGGGGAGGACCAGCACGCGGGGGGCGAAGGCGGCGAGGACGGCGGCCGCAGCAGCCATCCCCGAGGCGTACGCCACCGAGAGCCCGCCTTCCAGCGCCCCCATCGCCGTCTCGAACGCCGACCACGTGGCCGTTCCATCGGCGCGCGAGTAGTCGCCGCCGTTGCGGAAGTTCGAGGCCAGGGTGATCGGGGTGTTGAGCGGCGCGCCGTCGGCGGTCGGTCGGCCGGCCGACACGGCGACGGTGTGCAGGGAGGGACGCGCCGGCGGGGCGGCCAGGTCCTCACCCACTGGCTTGTTCCCGGCCGGTCTGATCCGGGCTGGTCGGGTACGGGCTGGTCGGGTCCTGGCCGGTCGCCGCCGACTCCACGGCGCGCAGGACGAGGCGGAGGAGGCGGGAGAGCTCGTGGCGCTGCTCGGGCGACAACTCCCCGGTGACGATGGCCTCCTGCCGGTTGAAGTGCGGCAGGATCCCGTCGACGGCCGCCCGGCCGGCCTGCGATGCCGAGACCATCACCCGGCGCCGGTCCGTGGGGTGGGGGTGACGCCCGGCCAGGCCCCGCTTCTCGAGGGTCTTGAGCACGCCGGTGAGCGTCCCGGGGGTGATCCCGGCCTCGGTGGCCAGCGGTCCGGACTCCTGGGGACCCCATACCCGGAGCACGAACAGCACCACGAAGGCGCTCCAGGACAGCTGCTCGCCGGCGAGGACGGTCGTCTCCATGTGGGTGCGTACGGCATTGGCCGCCCGGAAGATGTTCGAGACGGCGAGCAGCGGTCCGAGGTCGAGCCCGAGGTCGCCGATGGCCGCCCGTACGTCGCGTTCGGCCTGGCGCAGTTCTGCGTGGTCGTCGGTGATGAAGGCCCGGCGCACCCGAGCACGATACTCCGCACCCCGGTCGGTACGCTGAACAGGCGAGACGCCGGGCGGGCAGCCGGTTCAGGCCTCGCCGAACCAAACCTCAGGCCGCTACCGGGCGTGTCTGGTTGTGGCAATGACCGCTGCGCTGATGACCGAACTCACCCACGTCGACGACTTCGAGGCGATGTTCCGCGCCCACTACGGGCGCCTGGTGCGCGCCATGACCGTGGTCAGCGGGAACGGCGAGTCGGCGGCCGACGCCGTGCAGAGCGCCTTCGTCAAGGCCCACGTGCGCTGGCGGCGGCTGCGGCACTACGAGGATCCCGTGGCCTGGATCCGGCGGGTGGCGATCAACGAGCTGCGCGACGAGGCCCGGCGCAACGTGCGCAAACAGCGGGCCGTCGAACGCCTCGGCCCGCAGATCCAGCACACCACCCACGAGCCCGTCCTCGACGAGATGGCCGGGCTGCTCGCCCAGCTCCCCCGCCAGCAGCGGCTCGCCGTCTCGCTGTACTACGTCGAACAGCTGACGGTGGCCGAGATCGCCGTGGCGCTCAAGCTCTCCGAGGGTGCCGTGAAGTTCCATCTCCACCGCGGACGCGAACGCCTCCGCACCGTGCTCACGGGAAAGGGCAACCCAGAATGAGCGAGTTCGACGATCCGGTCCTGCGCAATGCGCTCGAGCAACTGGCCGGTTATCCACCCGACCAGGCCGCGGCGCTCGCCGAGGTGCGCCAGCGTGGGCGCACGGTGCGCCAGCGCCGAGCGGCTGTGTTGACGCTGGCCTGCGCCGGGGTGCTCGGCATTGCCGTGTACGGCGCCGGCCGGCAGCGCCCCGCTCAGGTCACGGTGATCGACGCCGCCGGGCTCAGCGAGGTGACGGCGGCCCCCGCGACCACGACCACGTCGGCGACGACCTCGGCGGTGGCGACCTTGCCCGCCCCGACGACCACCGTGGGTGGCCTGCTGATCGAGCCGGTCTCGGGGCAGCAACCCGAGTTGGGGACGATCCCGACCACCGTCGCCGTGACCCAACCGGCGTCTGGTCCGGCGTCGGGGACGGCATCCTCGGGCACCCGGGCGCCCAGTGCCTCGCCGCCGAGTGGGACGTCTCCGCCCTCCGGCGAGACCGCGCCACCGCCTCCTGCTCCGACGTCGGTCGGGCGCCAGACCGACTCCTACTCCTCGGGTGGGGGGTCGTTGAGCGTCTCGACCGATGGCTCGACGGTGACGCTGGTGAGCGCAGTGGCCGGCGACGGCTTCACCGCCGAGATCGACAAGTCATCGGGAAGTTCTGTTCGCGTGAACTTCGTCGGCAAGAAGACCACGTTCCGTGTGAAGGCGAAGCTCGACGGCGGCAGAATAGTCTTTGAGGTTCAGAAGGACGACGATCAAGAGACCACTAGCACTGATCCGACCGATCTCGGCGACAGTGAAAGTGGTGTTGGAAATGGCAGCAGTGACAGCGGCGGTGACTACGGCGGCGGCTATGGCGGTGTTGGCGATCATGGCCTTGGTGGGGACGGCTGACGGAGGCCGGTCCCCAGGGTCGGCGGGCCTCGTCGCCCTTCGGGTTCGCGGCGAGGGTGGTCGGTGATGGTCCCCCGGAGTGTTCCCGGTCGGCGTGGCCGCCGCCTGGTGGCCGCCTGCGGGCTGGCGACGATGATGGTCGTCGGCACGGCAACCTTGGCCCGCGCCGCCACGGACGGTGGGGCCGAGACATCCCCGCCCTCCGGCCGCCTCGCCGAGGAGTTGGCGCCGACGACACCGGCAACGGCACTCACCGTGGCGCCGGCGACGGCTGCCCCGGCGCCGAACCCGGCATCGCCCGTCCCGTCGGGGTCGGTCCCGACGTCGTCCTCCCCGTCGCCCGCTGATCTCGTGGTCCGTCAGGATGCGACCCTGATCGCATCCCAGCCGGTGCCCACGGTGGCGCCCACCGCGGCCGGCACGGTCGTGGCGCTCAGGACGGGCACCCCGAAGCCCGCTCCAACGCCCGAGCCCGGCATGACCGACCTCGCTGTCACCGCGGCCGCCACCACCGAACAACCGGGCGCCACCGAACAACCGGCGCCGTCGCCCGCCGTCGCCCCGACCGCAGCCGCTCCGGCGGTGGCGTCGCCGGCGGTCGTCGCCCAGGCGGCGTATGCCAAGACCTACACGAGCCCGGGAGGCAGCATCGCCGTCTGGGTCGATCCGGCTGCCGGCACGGTGTCGCTGTCCGACGTCTCGCCGCTCGACGGCTGGGTATCGACGATCAAGCGCAACGACGGCAAGGTCGACGTGCTGATGACCTCGTCGAGTGGTGAGATCCGATTCCGGATCGGCATCACCGACGGCAGGCTCGTCGAGGACGTCAAGGTGACGGTCACCGATCCGGGCGGTGGCTCGTGCGGTGATGCTGACGATGACGACGACGACGGCGACTGCGGATCCGATGGCGGATCGGACGGATCCGCTCAGGACGGCGAGCGCTGCGACGACGATGACGGCAAGGAATGCTCGTCGGACGACGACGACGACTCGTCCGACGACGACGACTCGTCCGACGACGACAACGACTCGTCCGACGACGACCGTCGTGACGACGACGATCGCTGACGACACCTCAGCGACGTTGGCCGATACCTTCGTGGATGGGCTCCGGCGCCGGTCCGTCGAGGGTGACGCGCCACCACGGCGCCCAGCGCACCAGCCACCAGCTGAGGCCGGCGGCCACCACCGAGGCGAGACCGAAGGCCCAGCGAAGTCCGACGGCATCGGCGACCAGCCCGATCCACACGATGCCGATCCCGTAGGCGATGCCCATCGAGGCGTGGGCCAGTGAGATCACCCGGCCCCGGGTGGCCGTCGGCGCGTCACGTTGGGTCACGCCCATCGCCGTGGTGAACATGCTGGCGGCGCCCGCGCCGAGGCAGGCGACGGTGATCGCGGCCAGCCAGGGCGCCGGAGCGACGGCGAAGGCGATGTAGGCGGCGAGCATCAACGCACACACGCCGCGTAGCAGGCGCGACGTCCCGAACGTGGGCGTGAGGGCGACGAACGTCAGGCTGCCGGCGATCGCCCCGAATCCCTGCATGCTGCTCAGCACGCCGGTGAGCCGGATCCCGCCCTCGAACACCTTGTCGGCGTAGATCGGCAGCAGCCCCATGAACGGGCCGATCGTCAGATTGAGCAGGATCATCATCACCACACCGAGGCGGCAGCCCCGGACGTCACGCACCGAGCGGAACCCGTCGGCCAGACGGCGCCCGACCCCGGCCGGCTCGGCCGGCGGTGGGCGGAACGGGCGGCGGAGGGCCAGCACGGCGACGGCCATGGCGCCGAAGGTCGCGGCGTTGAAGGCGACGGTCCATGCCGGACCGACCAGCGCATTGAGCACGGCGCCGAGCAGCGGGCCGACCACCCTTCCGGAGTTCCACGAGTAGATCCCGAGCGAGACCATGGCGAGCAGTTCGTCGGGCGGGACGAGGTCGGGGAGCATCGCCGCGAAACCGGGGGCACCGAGGGCGCCGCAGGCGCTGGAGCAGAGGATCGCACCGGTGAGCACCAACGGCTGTCGTTGCCCGTTGGCGAGCATGACGGCCAGGCCGGTGGTGAACACGGCCTGTCCGGTCAGACCGGCGACGAAGACACGGGAGCGGTCGAACCGGTCGGCGAGCAGCCCGCCGATCGGCGACGCCAGACCCTGGGGCATGAACGTCGCCAGCGCAGTGAGCCCGGTGAGCAGCGCGCTGCCCGTGTCGCGGGCGATGAGACTGCCGACGACCACCAGCTGCACCCATGTGCCGACGTCCGACACCACTCCGGCCGCCCAGATCAGGCGGACCGAGCGGTGGCGCAGCGGGCGGAAGGGGTGGGCGGGCACCTGGTCGTCAGGACTCGGACATGCCGGTGCGCAGCCGGAAGTACCCGGGGCGCCCAGCGGCGTTGAATGCCTTGCTGAACTCGAAGAAGGTCGGGCCGAACGGGTCGTCGCCGCGCAGCGGCATGTTGCCCCGGCGAATCGTCCAGTCCCACGGGGCGAGCGCCTCGGCCGCGTCGAGGTGGGCGATCATCCCCTCGTCGTCGCCCCGGTCACGCAGCACGAGCGCCACCTGACGGTGCAGCCGGGCGACGACGAGCTCGGGCGTCGGCGGTTCGAGGTACTCGCGCACGGCCGGGTCGTCGAGATCGCGCACCCCGTCGCGCACCCAGGCGCGCAGCGCCTCGTGGTGGACCGAGGAATCGACACGTGTGAAACCGCGGAACCGGTCGTCGGCCATCGCCGTGTCGGCGGGGCGCACGATGCGATCGTTCTCGTCGATCCACACCGATGCCGGAACGTTGACGATCCCGTAGGCCTCGGCGACGACGAAGTCGGCATCGATGACCACCGGGATGGTGAGACCGGCCGACCAGTGGCGCACGGCCGCGGCATCGGGATCGAGGGCCACGGCGATGACCGTGAACCCGTACGGTGAGAGCTCATCGTGGAGTTGCTGCCACACGGGCAGCTCGAAGCGGCAACCTCACCAGCTGCTCCAGGCGAGGAGCAGGCGCTTGCGCCGCCCGAAGTCACCGAGCGACACCGGTCGGCCCTCGGGGTCGGGCAGGGTGAAGCCGGGCGCGACGAGGCTGCGCATCTGTTCGGTCCGCACGCCGGCCGCAGTGCCGAGGGCGGCGACCCTTCGTCGGCCGTCGACGACCACTGGCCGACCAAGCAGGCGGGCCAGGTCGCCGAGAGCGATCCGCCCGCGGTCCGTCGGTGTCGCCCGCAGCGGCAGGCAGATGTCCCCTTGGCACAGACCCTCGGGTTTCAGCTCCCAGCCGATCGCCGCCGGATCGATCGACGGGTCGTCCTCCGGGCCGGTGGTGGCGAGCTCGAGCCGATCGCTGCCATCGATGATCGTCAGCGTGCGCATCCCGGCACCTTACGACAGGGCCTGTCACGGCGTCGGCCCGGCGAGCGGGCGGGGCGACCTGCGTCAGCCGTACTGGTCGAGGATGCTCTCCTCGGCGAGCCGGGCCAGGCCCTCCTTGATCAGCCGCGCCCGGTCGGGGTCGATGCCCGGGCAGCAGGCCAGATCGTCGGTCGAGGCGCGGAGGAGCTTGATCAGCGTCCCGAAGCGGCCGACGATCGCGTCGATCATCTCTCCGGTCATCCGCGGCAGTTCGGCCAGCAGCCGGTAGCCGCGCGGACGCACCGATTGCTCGAGATCGTCGGCGCCGGTCTCGAGCCGGAGGGTGGCGGCGACGACCCGGGCGTCGATCAGCTGGTCGTCGCTCAATCCGGCGAGTTCGGCCATCACGTCGGCCGCGGTGCGCCCGGCGTCGTCGGGCAGGTAGTCCTGGATGACCAGTGAGAGATCGGTCGGCGTCTCGCCGTACAGCTCGTCGACCTGGAGGCGCAGTAGGCGGGCGTCGACGCCCAGTTCGACGATCATCGTCTCGATCTCGTCGGCGATCCGCCGTACGGTCTCGCTGCGTTGGATCATCGTCGCCACGTCGCGCAGGGTGACCAGATCCTCGACCTCGAGCGCGGCGAGGTTGTTCGCCGCCTCCTCGAGGCGCTCCTTGTAGCGACCCAGGGTCTGCAGCGCCTGCCCGGCCTTGTCGAGCAGGCGGGGGATCTCCTGGAGGACGTGCTTGTTCTCCCCGACGTACACCGTCAGCACGCCCATGTCCTCGCTGACCGAGACGACGGGGATGTCGCCGAGCTGGCGGGCGACACGTTCGGCCGTGCGATGGCGGGTGCCTGTCTCGCTGGTCGGCACCGACGGGTCGGGCACGAGGTGGACGTTGGCCCGGGCGATCCGGCCCCCACTGCCGGCGAGGATGATCGCCCCGTCCATCTTGGCCAGCTCCGACAGTCGCTGGGGGCTGAACGGCGCATCGAGCATGAACCCACCCGAGCACAGGCTGAGCACCTCGGCGGTGTCGCCCACGACGACCAGTGCGCCCATCTTCGCCCGCACGATGCGGTCGAACGCCTCGCGCAGCGGCGTACCCGGGGACACCTGCGCCAGCACGGCATGGAACGCGTCGGTGGTGCCGCGGGCGGAGCTGACCATCATCCGATACTAGGGAGCCGGACGACCGGTTCAGCTTCGGCGATGAAGACCGGCCGCGGCGAGCGCTTCGTCGAGCGTGCCCACCCGTCGGATGGCCAGCCCGGAGGGACCGTCGGGGGCCGAGCGCGGGCACAGCATCGTCGTCTGGCCGAGGCGCGCCGCCTCGGCCAGACGACGCGTCAGGTGGCCCACCTGACGCACCTCGCCACCCAGGCCGATCTCGCCGCAGGCCGCCAGACCCTCGGGCAACGGGCGGTCGAGGAGCGCGGACGACACTGCCAGGCAGATGGCCAGGTCGGCGCCGGGCTCGTTGAGGCGGATGCCACCGACCACCGACGTGAACACGTCGTGGTTGGCCAGCGACAGCCGGGCCCGGCGTTCGAGGACGGCGAGGAGCATCGACAGCCGGCCCTGGTCGAGACCCTGGGCGGAGCGGCGGGGTTGCGCGAGGTTGGTGCTGCTGACCAGGGCCTGGAGCTCGACGAGCAGTGGGCGGTGACCCTCGACGATCGGCACGACGATCGAGCCGGCGATTCCGGCATGGCGGTCGGCGAGGAACATCCTGCTGGCGTCGGGCACCCCCTGCATCCCGCACTCGCGCATCTCGAAGAGGCCCAACTCGTCGGTCGGGCCGAAGCGGTGCTTCACGGCTCGGAGCAGGCGCAGCGCGTGATGACGGTCACCCTCGAAGGTGAGCACGGTGTCGACGACGTGCTCGAGCACGCGCGGGCCGGCCAGACCACCGTCCTTGGTGACGTGACCGACGAGCACCACGGCGACCCCGCGGAGCTTGGCTTCCTGCACCAGGCGGTGGGCGCACTCACGGACCTGGACGACGGTGCCGGGGGCGGAGGCCACCTCGGGATCGGCGATCGTCTGGATCGAGTCGACGACGAGCAGTTCCGGGGCCAGGTCGTCGAGCGCGGCGACGATCCGGGGGAGCGAGTTCTCGGCGAGCAGCCACAGGTCGTCGCGCACGGCGTCGAGGCGGTCGGCGCGCATCCGGACCTGTTGGGCGCTCTCCTCGGCCGAGACGTACAGCGCCCGCCCCGCCGTTGCGGCGAGCACCTGGAGCAGCAGGGTCGACTTGCCGACCCCGGGTTCGCCGCCCAGCAGCGTGACCGAGCCGGGAACGAGACCACCGCCGAGCACGCGGTCGAGCTCGGCGACGCCGGTCGGGCGAGGGCCGGCCGCCGTCGTGCTGATCTCGCCGATCAGCATCGGGGCCATCGCCGGAGCCGACGCCGAGCCGACCGACCCCCGCCCGGCCGACCCCCGCCCGACCGGCTGCTCCAACTCCTCCGAGAGCGTGTTCCACGCGGCGCACGAACTGCAGCGCCCACCCCACTTCGCTTCGGTCGCCCCGCACTCGGTGCAGCGGTAGACGACGCGCAGTCTGGCCATGGTGGTGACGGTACGCCCGGGGTGTGCCGGAGTCGGCGATCAGCGCACGGCGCGGCGGCGCCGGCGGAACAGGCTCACGATCGGCAGGACGACGCCGAGGAACAACGCGGCCCAGGCGGCCGCAGCCCACGGGGCGAAGTCGCGCCAGCGCCGCGCCGACTGGGCCGCGGTGTCGCGCAGCACCGCCGAGGCGGTCACCGGCTGGGCTGCGGCCGCGGCCAGGTCGGCCTGCCAGGTGACGGTGGTCGACGCGCCGGTGCCCGAGCCCACTGCCGGCGAGGCGCTGCCGTCGGTGGTGCGGATCCCGCCCGGCACGGTGACGACGAGGCGCAGTCCGAGGGCCTGGTCGACCGTCAGGTTGCGCTCGGCGAGCGCCTGACGGTAGGGGGCGCCGCCGAGCAGATCGACGATCCCGCCGTCGACGAAGGCCGCCAGGCCGCCGTCGAGGCGGATCGCCCCGCTGACGTCGGTCGTGACGCTGGCGAACGAGCGGCGCTGGGTGATCCTGATCGACCGGAGCGGGCCGTCGGGCCCGTTGAGCTGGGCCAACACCGCCACGGCCTCCTCCGGTGTGGCCACCGGATGGCGCAGGACGAGTGACAGCCCCCCGTCGGCCAGCCCGGTCGGCCCCTCGACCGACCAGCCTGCCGCCCTGACGTCGGCCAGCCGGACGTCGGTGGCGATCTCCGGGCCGGCGGCGACCACCTCGGCGTCGGCGGTCACGGTCACCGTCACGTCGCCGATGCCGGCCCGGTCGAGGGTGACCTCGACCGTGGCGTCGACGCGGCAGGCGCCGGTGGTCAGCAGGGCCAGGACGAGTGCCGCCCGTCGTGCTCCCCGACGCGTCAGCGGTGCGGTGAGCGTTGCGGGCACCGAACCATCCTCGCATGCCCGCGGGGAACCTCCCGAACCTGCGCGGTGTATGAAAGGGCGGCACCGATGATCGACCTCACTCGCCAACGACGGCTCCGAACGCTCCCCGGGCAGGGTCCCGACCCCGACGGCCCGCTGGTCGAACGCGCCCGCCTCGGCGATCGCGATGCGTTCGGCGAACTGGTCCGCCGTCACCAACAGGGGGCGCTACGGCTCGCAGCCGGGCTGTGCGGCTCGATCGACGAGGGGCACGACGCCGTGCAGGACGGCTTCGTCAAGGCGTACGGGGCGCTCGGCGGTTTCCGGGCCGATGCGGCATTTCGGCCGTGGGTGATGACCATCGTCGCCAACGAGGCCCGCAACCGCCGCCGGGCGGCGGCGCGGCGGGCGGGGCTGGTGGTGCGCAGCGCCGATCGGAGCATCGCCGGCGCCGGCGATCCCGACGACGTCGATGATCCCGAGCGGGCGGCGATCGCCGCCGCCGAGTTCGCCTGGGTGGTTCGGGCGCTCGAGCGGCTGTCGGAGAACGATCGGGTGGTGATCGCCTGCCGCTACCTCGGCGAGCTCACCGAATCCGAGGCGGCGGTGGTGCTCGGGTGTCGGCCCGGCACCGTGAAGTCGCGTACGTCGCGTGCAATGGCCCGGCTACGCGACGAGCTGGACATGGAGGCGTCCCGATGACCACCGCACTGACCATCGCCGATGTCGAACGGGTGCTCGGCCGCGTCGGCGTGTCGATCGACGCCTCGTCGGCCGATCTCGCTCCCGCCGTGCTCGGCCGTCTCGAGACCGGCCCGCCCGCCGGCCCGGCCCGCGCCCCCCGCCGTGACCGGCGAGTGGCCCGGCCCAGCTGGCTGATCGCCGCAGTGGTCGGAGTCGCCGTGGCCATGATCATCACCATCCCCGCCCCCCGACGGGCCGTCGCCCGCTGGTTCGGCATCGGTTCGGGGCGACTGGCGCTCGACAGCACGTTGCCCACGGCGGTCCCGGCGACGTTTCCGGCGCCTGTCTCCCTGCCGACCACCGTCGGGGACGGCGGTCCCATGGTCGGGGGCAGCGGTCCGCTGGTCGTCGGGACCGGCATCGGTCCCGATCCGGTCGCCGCCGCCGAGTCGGCCACCGGCGTGGTCATGCCCGTCAGCGAGGTGCTCGGGCCGCCGCTGCAGGTGCGGGCGACCGAACCGCCGGGCCCGGCGATGATCGTCGCCACATGGCCGGTCACCGAGGCCGCGCCGGAGACCGGGACACCCGGCGTCGGGGCCCGGCTGTGGGTCGTGCGAGGGTCGGTGGAGCGGGCCCTGTTCGCCAAGTTCGCCGCCGGCGGATCCCCGGCCTCCGTCGAGCAGGTCGTCGTCGGCCCGGCCGCCGGGGTGTTCATCTCCGGACCCGAGCACGTCGTGGTGATGATCGGCGCCGATGGCGCCGTCATCGCCGACACCGCCCAACTGGCCGGCAACACCGTGCTCTGGGCGTCCGAGGGTGTGACCTACCGGCTGGAGACCGCCCTCGGCCGCGACGAGGCTGTCGCCCTGGCCTCCTCCTTCGTCGCCGGGTGATCGGTCGACGGAACCCGGTCGGCCCGGGCGGTGTACGTCGGGCATGATCACCTCGACGCGCTCACGGATTCTCGCCCTCGTCCCGCTGGCCGCCGTACTGCTCGCCGCCTGCGGGGATGGGGGCAGCCCCGTTGCGGTCGGCGGGTCAGGGGCGGGTCCGGCCGCCGGGCCGGCCGGAACGTCACCCCTCCCGTCGACGACCGGCCCTCCGATCACGCCGGCGGCGGCGGTCGCTCCCACCCCGGTGCCCGAGCCGGCGCGGCTGCCCGTCGTCGAGGTGTCGGCGACGTCGTCGGAGGCGATCCCCCCGGTCGCCCTGATCGACGACGCCGGACGGATCACCGTGGTGAGGGACGGCGCGGCCGAGCCGGCGCTGGCCGGTGTGCTGACGCCCGACGGCCGCACGGCGGTGGCCGCCCGGGCCGTCGGCGACCAGACCGAGTTGACCTGGAACGATCTGTCATCGGGGGAGACGACCGCCACCGTCCGGCTCGCCGGCCGGCTCAACCCCGTCGTGGTCGAGCCGGCCGGCCGGGTCGTCGCCCTGGTGTCCGAGCCGGTCGGCCGAGTGACCGAGATCGTCGTCGCCGGGCCCGATGGCGAGCGGTTCCGGCGGACCTACGAGCGCGAGCTGGTGCCCGAGGCCTTCGCCAACGCCTGGACCGACAGCCGCCTGCCGATCGGGCTCTTCGTCATCGACTACCTCGACCCCCCCGGCGGTCCGGCGGCGCCCCGCACCTATCGGGTCGCCGTCGTCGACCTCGCCACGGGTGAGATCGGCCTGCCGTTGAACCTGCGTGACAAGAGCCAGACGGTCGACGAGCAGATGACCGGGTACGCCCGAGCGCATCTCGTGGCGGAGCGCGACGGACTGCTGTTCACCCTCTACCGGGGGGTGGGACCCGGCGCCAGCACCTCGGCGTTCATCCACACCCTCGGATTCGTCAACGGCGTCTGGTGCCTCGCCGTCCCGGAGGCGCTGCGCCTCGACCGCGAGCCGGGCAGCATGGCGCTGGCCACCGACGGCTCGCGGCTCTACGTCGGGTCGGCCAACGGCTCGGTGGCCGAGTTCGTGGTCGGCGACATCCTCGACCCGAACCTCGTGCCGGCGGCGCGCCGGGTGGTGGCCGTGACGAACCCCCCGGACACGGTCGGAGCGCCGGTCATGGCGACGGTCCCGGGACGGCTGGTGGCGGCGCAGGGCTCGACGATCAGCTGGATCGACCCGGCGACGTTGCAGGCGGTCGGCGCGGTCGCCTGGCCGCGTGCGGTGGAAGCGATCGCCGGGGCGACCGACGACAACCTGCTGGTCGCCGATCATCGCCGGCTGGGCCTGCTCCGGCCCGACGGGGTGCTGCTGGCCGGCTTCGAACTCCCGCCCTCGATCGGAGCGATCAGCAGGATCGTGCCGCTCTGACGGGGTACGCCACCGGGGCGGGTGACCGCCCGTGGTGTCCTGGTCGGGCGACGATCAGACGATGGGCGGGGGCAGCTCGCCGGCCTCGGGCGTTGCCGCAGCGACCGGGCCGGTGACGGCGAGTTCGACGGCGGCGAGCGGCTGGAAGCCCTCGACCGAGCGGAATGTGAGGCGCTTGTCGCCGGGGCGATCGGGATCGTCCTCGACGTCGACGACGACGATCTCGCCGGCTCGGATCGTCTTGTAGAGGATCTTCTCGGAGATCGCGTCCTCGACCAGCCGCTGGATCGCCCGGCGGAGCGGTCGCGCCCCGAGCTGCGGGTCGTAGCCCTTCTCGGCGAGCAGCTCCTTGGCGGCAACGGTGAGCTCGATGCCCAGGCCCTGGCTCTCCATCTGCACGCTGAGCCGCTTGATCATCAGATCGACCATCTGGGTGACCTCGGCCTTGGACAGCTCGTGGAACACGATCGTCTCGTCGATGCGGTTGAGGAACTCCGGCCGGAAGTGCGACTTGAGCGCATCGTTGACCTTGTCCTTCATCCGCTCGTACGACACGGCCTCGTCGCTCTTGGTGAACCCCACATTGGCCTTGCGCAGATCCTGCGTGCCGAGGTTGGAGGTCATGATCAGCACCGTGTTGCGGAAGTCGACCGTACGTCCCTGGGCGTCGGTGAGCCGACCCTCCTCGAGGATCTGCAGCAGCGTGTTGAACACGTCGGGGTGGGCCTTTTCGATCTCGTCGAAGAGCACCACCGAGAACGGCTTGCGCCGCACCGCCTCGGTGAGCTGGCCGCCCTCCTCGTAGCCGACGTAGCCCGGGGGCGAGCCGACGAGGCGGCTGACGGTGTGCTTCTCCATGTACTCCGACATGTCGAGGGCGATCAGCGAGTTCTCGTCGCCGAAGAGGAACTCGGCCAGCGTCTTGGCCAGCTCGGTCTTGCCGACGCCCGTGGGGCCGAGGAAGATGAACGACCCGCTCGGCCGCTTCGGATCCTTCAGACCGGCGCGGGTGCGACGCACGGCCTGTGAGACGGCGCGGATGGCGTTCTCCTGCCCGATGATCCGCTTGTGCAGCTCCGCTTCCATGTTGAGCAGCTTCTGCGTCTCCTGCTCGGTGAGCTTGTACACCGGGATGCCCGTCCAGATGGAGAGCACCTCGGCGATCGCCTCCTCGTCGACCTCGTCGAAGAGATCGACCCCGGAGGCCTTGATCTCGGCCTCCTTGCGCGACTTCTCCTCGAGGATCGACTTCTCCTGGTCGCGCAGGCGGCCGGCCTCCTCGAAGCGCTGGTCCTCGACGGCCTTCTTCTTGGCCTCCTGCACGGTGGTCAGGCGCCCATCGAGCTCCTTGAGATCGGGCGGGGTCTGCATCCGCTTGATGCGCAGGCGCGAGCCGGCCTCGTCGATGAGGTCGATCGCCTTGTCGGGCAGGTGGCGGTCGGAGATGTACCGATCGGCGAGGTTCGCCGCGGCGACGAGGGCCTGATCGGTGATGGTGACCCGGTGGTGGGCCTCGTAGCGGTCGCGCAGGCCCTTGAGGATCTCGATCGTGTGGGCGAGGGTGGGCTCGTCGACCTTCACCGGCTGGAAGCGCCGCTCGAGGGCGGCGTCCTTCTCGAGGTGCTTGCGGTACTCGTCGATCGTGGTGGCGCCGATCGTCTGCAGCTCGCCGCGGGCGAGCATCGGCTTGAGGATCGACGCCGCGTCGATCGCCCCCTCGGCCGCCCCGGCGCCGACGAGGGTGTGGATCTCGTCGATGAACAGGATGATGTCGCCGCGTGTGCGGATCTCCTTGAGCACCTTCTTGAGCCGCTCCTCGAAGTCGCCGCGATAGCGCGAGCCGGCGACGAGCGCGCCGAGATCGAGGGTGTAGAGCTGCTTGGCCCGCAGGGTGTCGGGCACGTCGTTGGACACGATCTTCTGCGCCAGGCCCTCGACGATGGCCGTCTTACCGACGCCGGGCTCGCCGATCAGCACGGGGTTGTTCTTCGTGCGCCGGGAGAGCACCTGCATGACCCGCTCGAGCTCGCGGAGGCGGCCGATCACCGGGTCGAGCTTCTTCTCCTTGGCCAGCTGCGTCAGGTTGCGACCGAACTGATCGAGGATCTGCGAGCCACCCTTGTCCTCGGGCGATGCCGCTCCGGCGCCGGCGGCGGCGGCCTGGGGGGCGGGGTCGGTCTTGCCCTGTGGCCCCTGGTAGCCGGAGAGCAGCTGGATCACCTGCTGGCGCACCCGCGACAGATCGGCGCCGAGCTTGACGAGCACCTGGGCGGCCACGCCCTCGCCCTCGCGGATCAGGCCGAGGAGGATGTGCTCGGTGCCGATGTAGTTGTGGCCGAGCTGCAGCGCCTCGCGCAACGACAGCTCGAGCACCTTCTTGGCCCGCGGGGTGAACGGGATGTGGCCCGACGGCGACGAACCGCCCTGGCCGATGATGTCCTGCACCTGGCTGCGCACGGCCTCGAGCGAGATGCTCAGGGACTCGAGCGCCTTGGCGGCGACGCCCTCGCCCTCGTGGATGAGGCCGAGGAGGATGTGCTCGGTGCCGATGTAGGAGTGGTTCAGCAGGCGCGCTTCTTCTTGCGCCAGGACCACGACTCGGCGAGCTCGGTCGGTGAAACGTTCGAACACTTCGGTTGCCGCCTTAGGGGACGGTGAGTAGTGGTTGTCAGTGTACCGGCGGGGTGCGCCAACCCATGCGCAGCGCGTTCCCGAACCGGGGTATCGGGAAACGGGCCCCGCCGGTTGTGCGATGATGCGGGCCATGGGACGGGCTGGTTCCGTGCAGGGCTCCGCGGCGCGCGACACCTGCATGCACCTGTTGGATTCGGCGGGCATCACCGTCGGCGGCGGCGACCCCTGGAGCATGCGGGTCCACGACGACCGACTGTGGGACCGCGTCCTCGCCGAGCGCGAACTGGCCCTCGGCGAGGCCTACATGGACGGCTGGTGGGATGCCGATGCCCCCGACGAGCTGATCACCAGGGTGCTCACCGCCGACCTGCGCGAAGCCATCCGTCCCGGCCCCAAGCTCGTGGCGGCGATCGCCCGTGCCAAGCTGGCCAACCGCCAGACCGTCGGTCGGGCGCGACGCAACGCCCAGCACCACTACGACATCGGCAACGACCTCTACGAGCGGATGCTCGGCGAGCGCATGGTCTACAGCTGCGCGTACTGGGCGGACCTGCCCCCCGACTCCGACGATCTCGACGCCGCGCAGGAGGCCAAGCTCGACCTGATCTGCCGCAAGCTCCACCTCGAGCCCGGGATGCGCCTGCTCGACATCGGCTGCGGGTGGGGTGGGCTCGCCCGCTTCGCCGCGCAGCGGTACGGCGTGTCGGTGGTGGGCATCTCGCCGGCGGTGAACCAGGTGGCGAGGGCGCGCGAGGTGTGCGCCGGACTCGACGTGGAGATCCTCGAGCAGGACTACCGCCACGTCGCCGGGACGTTCGACCGGGTCGTGTCGGTCGGGATGATGGAGCACGTCGGCTCGAGGAACCTGCGGATCTTCTTCGAGCGGAGCGGGAGGTTGCTCGCCGCCGACGGCATGATGCTCCACCACACCATCGGCTCGCTGGTCACCAAGGATCACACCGACCCGTGGATCGACCGCTACATCTTTCCCGGAGGCCTGCTGCCCTCGATCGCCCAGATCGGCAAGGCCCTCGAGCCGTCATGGGTGATCGAGGACGTGCACAACTTCGGTCCCGACTACGACCGCACCCTGATGGCCTGGCTGGCCAGGGTGGAGTCGTCGTGGGGCGAGCTGCCCGCCTACGACCAGCGGTTCCGGCGCATGTGGCGCTACTACCTGTGCCTCTCGGCCGCGGGGTTCCGGGCCCGGCGCCTCCAGCTGTGGCAGTTCGTGGTCCGCCCGACGGGGTTGGCGCCGCGCTACCGGCCGGAGCGCTGACGGCGCGAGTCGCCCGGCGCGACGGGTGGCCCGGGAATCAGGGCGTCGCCGTGGTCGCCGAGGCGATGGTCGTCGCCGGTTCGACGGGGACGTCGGCGAGGGCGCCGAAGGCGTCGGACGACCGGTCGGTGATCCGCCAGTCGCAGTCGGGGAACTCGGGGCCGTGGACGTCGTCGAAGTAGAGGACGCCGCGCAGCTGGCCCCATCCGGCGTTGGTCGGCAGCCGGGCCGCGTCGCGCAACCAGTCGGCCTTCCGATTCGGCCGGGCCGGGTCGTCGACGGAGCCGAGCTCGGCGATCCACAGCTCCTTGTCCGGATGGCCGAGGGCGAACCGGCGAGCCGGTTCGACGAGTTCGGCGGCGGACCGCCAACCCTCGCTGCGGCCCCGGCAGGTGAACCAGTTGAACGCGTCGACGCCGATCGCGTCGACGACGTCGTCACCGGGGTACCAGGCCGTGGCGGCCTGGCGGTCGAGCGGGGGCACGGTGAACGATTGGTCCGTCATGATCCACATCAGCCGGGCGTGGGGCCCGCCGCGCTCGCGGAGCAGCTCGGCGAAGCGACGCCAGGCGGCGACGTAGTCGGCGGTCGTCCCCGAGTCCACGTCGTCGACGGTCTCGGGCTCGTGGTGGACCGTCACGTAGATCGGCCGGCCGAACCTGCGGATCCGCTCGGCCCAGGCGGCCAGCTCGTCGAACAACGGGTCGCCGTCGGATACAGCGGCCAGGTCGGCCCAGGCGATCCGGGTCCCGTCGGCACGGATCGGTTTGATCGACAGCACGATCAGCCGACGCTGCGATCTGAGGTACCGCTCGGTGTCGGCGGGGAAGCCGTCCTCCCACCGGCGGTAGACCCGCGCTGCGGTCATCGGCACACCGGTCCGGCGTTCGAGGCGTTCGACGCCCGTCGCGTAGGACTCGTCCACCTCCTGCGCAGCGACGTGGGCTCCCCACCAGAAGCGGGATTCCCAATCGCCAAAGTTCTCCTGCGCGCCCCCACAAGCGCCGACCGCCCCCACTGAGGCCACGGCCAGACACACCAGGGCGCGTTTCGACCGCCGGACGTGGGGAGACACCTGGTCCAGTATCGCGCCCGTGGGATCGGATGCCGCAACGGGTGCGGGACGAGTTCGTCCGGTGATTGACGACTGCGTAGCCTGGGCGGATGGCCGCGGCATCTCCCCTGCTGAGTCTGGCATCGTCGCCGGCCGACCGGGTTCGGGTCGAGACGGCGCTGCGGGAGTCGGTCCGCACCCCCGATCCGTACATGACCGAACTGGCCGGCCACCTGCTCGTGGCCGGGGGCAAGCGGCTCCGACCGGTGATGGCGGTGGTCGCCGGTTTGGCCGACGGGCGCGAGGCCGTCGGCGACGACGTGGTGCTCGGCGGTGTGGCGTGCGAGCTCGTCCACGTGGGCTCGCTCTACCACGACGACGTGATGGACGAGGCCGAGACCCGGCGCGGGGTCGAGACGGTCAACGCCAAGTGGGGCAACCTCCAGGCCATCGTCGCCGGCGACTTCCTGTTGTCGAGGGCGTCGGAGATCGCCGCCTCGCTCGGTACCGAGGTGGCCGGTCTGCTCGCCAACACCATCGGCCGGCTGTGCTTCGGCCAGATCGGCGAAGTGCGCACCACCTACCAGGTCTCGCGGACGGAGGCGCAGTACCTGGCCTCGATCGAGGGCAAGACGGCGTCGCTGTACGGCACCTCGGCGCGCATCGGCGCCATCGTCGCCGGCCACCCGCGCGACTGGATCGACGCCCTGACCCGATTCGGCGACGCCTTCGGGATGGTCTTCCAGATCGTCGACGACGTGCTCGACCTGACGGCCACCGAGGCCGAACTGGGCAAGCCGGCCGGCCACGATATGGAGGAAGGCGTCTACACCCTGCCGGTCCTGCGCATGTTGGCCGCGGGCGGACCGGCGGCGGACGAGCTCGGCGCGCTGCTCGGGCGGCCGCTGTCGCCGGAGGAGCGCGACAAGGCGCTGGCCGTGGTGCGCGACGGTGACGGCATCACCCAGGCCGTCGCCGTGGCCCAGGAGTACGCCGCGGCCGCTGTCGCGGCGTGCGCGATCCTGCCCGACAACGCCGCAACGGCGGCGCTGCGCGCCGCGCCGTCGGCCCTGTTGGGCTCGTTGCGGCGCTGAGACCGGGGCCCGTCGGGCCCGGAACGGTCGACAACATGCGGACGCTATGGTGCGCAGCGTGCTGCGCTCGCTCACTCGGTTGGTGGATCGGTTGCGCGGTGACGTCTACGACGAACGTCCCGTCGGCGGCGGATTCCACCTCTGGTGGCACGGGATCGGGGAGGGCGCGCCGATCACCGCTTGCGCCGTGACGTTGGAGGTGCTGCAGGCCCCCCGGGTCGACGACCTCTACTTCTGGGCGATGCAGGCGAGCTTCCTCGACGGCTCGGGGACCACCCACGGCGCGGCGCACACCGGTCTGCAGTGGAACCGTCGCCACCCCGGATTCCGGGCCGTGAACTGGGGTGGCTACGGCCAGGCTGCCGACGTCACCTCGATCCTCGAGGGCTCCGAGTCCGAACTGGCATCCACCCCCGGGGATCGCAACACCCGCGACTACCCGTGGCGGGTGGGCGCGCCCTACCGGCTGGCCGTTGCCCGTTCCGAACGGGGATGGACCGGCTCGATCACCGATGTCGAGCGGGCCTCGACGGTGCTCATCCGCGAGCTGTTCGCCGGCGGCGACCGTCTCGGCGGGTTCGTCGTGTGGAGCGAGCTCTTCTGCCCGGGGCGCGCCCGCGGGCGGTCGTGCGCTGGTCGGACCCCCAGGTCACCAGGGCCTCGGGCGAGATCGACCGGCCGACAGGGATGACGGCGACCTACCCGGGTGGGATCGAGTGGCGGAGGCTCGACGCCTCGGTCGACGAGGTCGGGGTCGTGCAGGCCACCGACACCCGGCGCCGCACCGCTCATCAGACGTTGCTCCCGTTGGCCCGACACGCAGGCGCCCCCGGCGAGGCCGGGCCGGCCGAGATGTGAAAGATCCCCGATCGTCGGGATCAACCCCGGATCAGTGCGTCGGCGGCCGCCAGGCCACTGAGGGCGGCGCCCTCGATGCGCGGCCCGGCGAACGCGTCGCCGGCGAGGAGCAGGGTTGGCGAGGCCGGGTCGTGCCAGCACGGCTCGGGCCACGGGGTCCGCGGGGTGGCGAAGCGCCACTTCTTCACCTGCGCCTCGACGATCCGGGCCCGGCCGAGCCAGGGCTCGGCGAGGGCGCGCAGCGCGGCGTCGATCGCCGCCGTCCGGTCGAGCCAGTGCTCCTCGCTCCAGCGGGCGTTGGCATGGAAGGTGATCGCCGGAACCTGCGAGATCCCCTTCGCCGCGTTGTCGGCGATGAAGCCGAACGTGTCGTCGGGGTGCTGCAGGCCCCCGGGGAGCGGAACGCTGCCCGGCCGGTCGAGCACCGTCAGCAGGGCGATCGTGCGGTCGTACTCCATCGCCACGAGCTCCTCGGGCACGGTGACCCCGCTGGAGACGAGCAGGGCGAACGCCTGGGGCACCGGCGTCGTGACGATCGCCGCGTCGACCTCGATCACCGAGGCGTCGTCGAGCACGATCGACCAGTCCCGGACGGCGCCACGGCCGACGGCGAAGGCCATCGACCCGCAGCGGACGTCGAGTCCGACGGCGAGATGCTTGGCCAGCGCGTTCATCCCCTGCGGGCAGGCGTAGCGGGCGAAGCCGTCGGCTGCCGCCTGGTCGAAGCCGCGGCACCACTCGGTGACGACACCGGCGTCGAGCCACTGCCCGACATGGCCGGCGAAGCGATCGGTACGGACGGTGAAGAACTGCGCCCCGTGGTCGAGGCGTGCCCCGCCGATCCGCCGCGTCGCCAGCCGGCCGCCCGGCGATCGCCCCTTGTCGACCAGCACCACGCCATGCCCGGCCTCGGCCAACGCTCCTGCGGCCATCAACCCCGCGATCCCCGCACCGATGATTCCGACCTGCATGGCACGATCCTGCCCGGGCCTCGGGCATCGCGACCCATCAGGCGGGCCGCGACTAGCCTGACGGGCGAGGCGTCCCCAGAGGCATCGTGACCGACATCCACTCCGAGGCGGACGTGTCCGCGACCATCGTCGCTCCCTCGCTGGAGCAGGCGGTGCTGGAGCTCGGCCCGTCGATCTACCGCGTCGCCCTGTCGATCCTGCGCGACCCGCCCCTCGCCGAGGACGCCGTGCAGGAGACGCTCATCCGGGTCTGGACGAACCTCGACCGCTTCCGCGGCGATGCCCCGTTCCGGGTCTGGGTGCTGCGGATCGCCCACAACGTGGCCGTGTCGATGGGCCGCAAGCGCCGTGACAGGGCGGTCGACCCCCACGACCTCGGCGAGGTGAGGGCGACGGGCGCCGCGCCCGAACGCACGGCCGAGGGCAGGGCGATGGTCGGCGAATTGTGGGACGCCCTGGATCAGCTCGATCCCCTCAGCCGGGCGATCGTCGTGCTCAGGGAGGTCGAGCTGTTCACCTACGAAGACATCTCCGCGGCGTTGGACATCCCCCTGGCCACGGTCAAGACGAGGTTGTTCCGGGCCCGGCGATCGTTGGCCAGCAAGCTGGAGACGTGGCGATGAGCCGGCATCCGCCCACCGACCGCCAGCTGTTGGCGTGGCTCGACCGCAACCCGGCGCGCCTCGAGCGCCATCTCGAGGCCTTCCCCGAGGACACGGGGCGCGTCGAGCAGCTCACCGCGGCGCCATCGCTCGGTGCGCATCTGAACGAGGCGCTGCGCCCGCCCGCCGATCTGGCCGACCGCATCGCCTCGTGGGGGCAGGGGGATGCCTCGCGACGCGACGCCACCGAGCTGATCGTCGAGCTGTTCGGCACCGCCTGGCGAACCGCCGCCGTGTTGTTCACCGACGAGGAGACCTCATGAACCACTGGATCTCAGCCGCCATCGCCGTCGCCGCCGGATTCGTGCTCGGGTCGCTCGTCGGTCGCGTCGTCCGGCGGCAGCTGGGCGCGGCGAAGCGCTCCGAGGCGCTCCGCCAGATCGCCCCGGCGGCGGCGAGCTTCGTGATGGCGGTGCTCGTGGCGATCGGCCTGGTCGTCGCCGTCGGCCTGGTCAACCCCGACTCGCTCGATTCCACCCCGCAGGCCCTGGTCGACTACCTGCCCAAGGCGCTCGTCGCCGGGCTGACGCTGCTCGTCGGCCAGATGGCGGCGACGCTGGCCGCTGTCGGGGTTCGTTCGGCGATGCTGCGGGCCACGGGTGAGGCCCGCTCGGGACCACCCCGACTGGTCAGGCTGGTGATCATCAGCGCCGCCGCGATCCTGGCGGTGAGCCAACTCGGCGTCGACACCACCATCGTCAACCTCGCCGCGGCGGCGCTGCTGTTCAGCGTCGGGGCGATCGCCACCCTGCTGATCGGCCTCGGGGGGCTCGACGTGGCGCGCAACGTGGCGGCCGGCCGGTACGTGCGGCGCATCCTGCCGGTCGGCTGCGAGGTCGAGAGCGAGGCGGTGTCCGGTGTCGTCGTCGCTGTGCATCCGGCCACGGTCGAGGTGAGCCAGGACGGCGGTGTCGTCGTGCACGTCCCCCACACCCTCGTGCTGGCCGGCGCGATCAGGGTGCGCCAGCAGCGCCCGGCGGCTCCGCAGTCCCCCGCCTGAGCGTGCATTGCCCGAACGGCGCAAGGCTCCTCGGCTCCGGCCCGGCGGGGGCACGGGCCGGAGCCGAGGTGGCCCATGTCATGGACCGCCCTCCGGTCGGTGCCCCGGAGAACGGTCCCAGCCAGACCTGACACTGATGCGGGCAGTGTCAGGTCGGCGGAGACGGCGAGCGCCTCCACGAAACCAGACGCCGCCCGCCCCGGAAAGTCGCGGCGCTGCACGGAAGGTTCGGACCCGGTCGGGCCGGCGACGCCGCAGGTCCGCGGACGACGTCGCCGTCGAGGCGGTCCCACCACGGTCGCGCGGGCTGTACTCCGTGCGTTAACACGAGCGACACATCGTCGAGACGGTGCCTGCTTAGGTTGTGCCGGTCCCGACGTGGGCGACTAGAGGAGGTACTCGTGGACGTATCGACGTTGAGATCGCGTTTGCACGACAGGGAAAGACAGCGGTTCTTCGTCACGTTCCTCGGCGGGAAGCTCGTCGGCATCGCCGCCGCCTTCGCGCTGATCATGTGGCCCGTGAAGTGGCTGATCGGCGGTGTCGCCCACGCCGTGCTCCCCCAGCAGGACGTGGCGATCCAGGATGTGGTCAACGGCACGAACACGGCATGGGTGCTCCTCGCCGCCTTCCTCGTCTTCTTCATGCAGGCCGGCTTCATGATGCTCGAGGCAGGGTTCGCCCGGACCCGGGAGGTCGTCAACATCCTCCAGGAGTGCATCGTCGACACCTGCCTGTGCGCGCTGCTGTTCTGGGCCTTCGGGTTCGCCTTCATGTTCGGAGCGGGCAACGGCTTCATCGGCCACCAGTACTTCTTCCTCAACGGCGCGGAAGCGACGTACTCCTACAACGGCACCTTCGACACCGGGATCGCCTTCATGGCCTTCTGGCTCTTCCAGTTCGCCTTCGCCGACACCTGCTCGACGATCACCTCCGGGGCGATGGTCGGCCGTACGGGCTTCAAGGGCGATCTGCTCTACAGCCTCGGCGTGAGCGGTTTCATCTACCCGATCATCGGCCACTGGGTCTGGGGGCCGGGCGGCTGGTTGCAGACCGAGCGCAACGGCGTCTGGCTGCGGGACTTCGCCGGTTCGACGGTGGTCCACACGATGGGCGGGATGATTGCCCTCGCCGGCGCCATCGTCCTCGGGCCCCGGCTCGGCCGCAAGTTCAAGCGTGACGGAGGTGGCCTGCCGCCGGGCCACGACATGACCGTTGCCGCCATCGGCGGGGTCATCCTGTGGTTCGGCTGGTACGGGTTCAACCCGGGGAGCACGCTCTCGGCGATCGATATCGCCGGGATCGGACGTGTGGCGACCAACACCACCCTTGCCGCTGCCGCCGGCGGTCTGACGGCGATGTCGGTGATCTACCGGCGGGTCCGCAAGTGGGACATGGGCATCACGATCAACGGTTTCCTCGGCGGGCTCGTGGCGATCACGGCGCCGTGCTACTGGGTCAACTCGACCGGGGCGATCATCATCGGTGCCGTCGCCGGACCGATCGTCGTGTACGGCATCGACCTCATCGAGCATCTCCGCATCGACGACCCGATCGGCGCCGTCGCCGTCCACGGCATCACCGGGATCTGGGGGACGTGGTGCGTCGGGTTGTTCTCGACCGGCCAGTTCGGCGTGCCCAAGGGCCTGCTGTGGGGTGGCGGCGGCAGCCAGTTCGTCGCCCAGGTGTGGGGCAACGCCGTCGTCGCCGTCGTCTCCTTCGGGGTCGGCTACGCACTGATGCGGGCCGTCAAGCTCACCGGCACCCTGCGGGTGTCCGAGGCCGGGGAACTCGAAGGCATCGACATCCATGAACACGGTGCCCCGGCCTACCATCCAGAGGCCGCCTACATGGGTAAGGGATTCTGATCATGCTCGACCTCATCACCGCCGTCATCAAGCCGCACAAGGTCAACGACGTCAAGGATGCGCTCCTCGCCCACGGCGTCGAGGGGATGACGATCACCGAGGTGCGCGGCTTCGGCCGCCAGCGGGGCAAGACCGAGAACTTCCGGGGCTCGGAGTACACCATCGACTTCCTTCCCAAGGTCAAGGTGGAGGTGATCGTCACCACCGAGTCGGCCGATGCGGTGATGGGCGTGATCGCCGCCGCGGCGAAGACCGGCCAGATCGGGGACGGCAAGATCTGGAGGCACGGCCTGGATGCGCTGCTCCGGGTCCGGACCGGAGAGATGGGCGCCGAAGCCGTGTGACGGGCAGGCATCGTGTGATGGCCCCCGGGTTCGTCCCGGGGACCATCACACGTGCGGGCCCTCGTCGCGACGACGCCCGCCGTGTCCGGCCTCCGCGGCGAGCGCCGAGCGGACCGCGGCGGCGAGCGCCGGGTGATCGGTGTCGGCGACCTGTGCCGCGCCCTCGGCGTCATCGGTGGCGGCGACACGCTGCTGGACGTAGAACACGTCGACGACCTCGTGGCCGAGCGTCGCCACCCTCGCCGAACGGATGTCCAACCCGTGGGCGGCGATCGCCGAGGCCAGCCGGTAGAGCACGGCGATGGCGTCGGGGGCGCGGACGTCGATCATCGTCGTCGAGTCCGACGCCGAGTTGCTGATCAGCACCTCGAGTCGCGGTGGGGCCGCCGCCGTCGCCCGCCGATGGGCCCGGCTGTAGGTGCGGATCCGCTGTGCGATGCGCGAACCGATGTCGACCGTGCCGCGCACGGCACCGCGCAGGTCGTGCTCGAGCTTGCCCGAGTCCGCCCGGGTCGCCGTGGAGACGGCGACGCGGAACTGGTCGACGGCGATGCCGTCGGCGCTGGTCCACGCCTCGGCGGCGACGACGTCCACCCCGTTCATCGCGAACGCTCCGGCGATCTTGGCGAACAGCCCGGGCTGATCACGGGTGGCGATGACCCAGAGGTCGAAATCGCCCGCCGGCCGGCGGATCGTGTGGAGTTGGCCGGTGCTGCGCGCCAGTTCGATCAGCTCGCCGTACCGGTCGTCGGGGGCGGCTCGGGGTCCGGCCTTCGGGCGTCCGGCCAGGACGGCGGCGACCCCGTTGGTCAGCTCGTCGATCAGCGTCGCCTTCCACGACGACCAGGCCGATGGGCCGGTGGCCCGGCTGTCGGCCTCGGTGAGGGCGCGCAGCAGTTCGAGGCGCAGCGGGTCGCCGACCAGCGCGGCGATGTTCTCCGATGTGCGCGGGTCGCGCAGGTCCCGGCGCATCGCCGTCTCGGAGAGCAGCAGATGGTGCTCGGTCATCGAGCGGATCACCGCCACGTCGTCGGGCGGGAAGCCCATCCGCGGCGCCATGCGGTCGATGAGCTCGATGCCGGCCTCGGTATGGTCGCCGGGGTACCCCTTGCCGATGTCGTGGAGCAGGGCGCTGACGAGCAGCAGGTCGGGCCGCGAGACGTTGCGCACGAACTCCCCGGCATTGGCCACGGTCTGCAGGAGGTGGCGATCGACGGTGTACAGGTGGAACGCGTTGCGCTGGGGGAGGCTGCGCACGTGGCGCCACTCGGGCAGCATCCGGCTGAACAGCTCGTACCGTTCGAGGGCCTCGACGGAGGCGACCAGGGAGGCGCCCGCCCCGAGCAGGCTGACCATCGCGTCGCGTGTCCGCTCATGCCACGCCTCGCCATCGTCGGTGATCGTGGCCGACAGCTTCACCAGGGCGCGCCGGCTGATCGGGTAGCGGGCATGGGCCGCGGCGGCGGCGACCCGGAACACGAGCGACTGGTCGACGCCGGCCACGGCGACGTCGACCTCGACCTCGTCGTCGACGACCGTGATGCCGGGCCGGAGCACGGCCGTCACCCGGCCGGTGGCCGCCAAGCCCTTGCCCTTCCGCGTCGGCTCTGTCGACGCGCCACCAGAAGCGCTCCCCCGCCCATTCGATGGACCGGGCCGCCTCGGATACCCGGGCCATGAGCACATCCGCGTCGGCGAAACCCATCGCCTCGGCAACCAGATCCTGGTCCTGCAGCAGCAGCACGTTCGTCGTCTTGCCCGTCACCCGATGGAGCTCGCAGCGGGTGGCGAGCAGCGTGTCGGCCGGTGCGGCGAGATCCTCCATCGGGATCTCCAGCGAGGCGGCGACATCGGCCCGACCCGTGGCCAGCGCCCACCGGATGGTGTCGTAGTCGCGCAATCCGCCCTGGCCGTCCTTCAGATCGGGCTCGAGCAACGAGGCGACCTCACCGGTGCGCGCCCAACGCTCCGCGGTGATCGCGGACAACTGTGCCAGCCATGCCGCGGACCGCTTCGACCACTGCTCGCGTCCGGCCGCGTGCAGCTCGGCGACGTCGGCCTCGCTGCCGGCCAGGCAGCGGACGCGGAGGATGGCCGTGGCCGTGATCAGGTCCGACGCGGCCAGGGCGAGGAGCGACTTGACCGAGTGGGCGGAGGGGCTGAGCTTTACACCGGCATCCCACATCGGGTACCACAGCGGCTCGGCGATCGACCGGACCTCGTTCTCGGTCGCCCGCGGCGGATGGAGCAGGATCACGTCGATGTCACTGCCGGGGCAGAGCAGCCCGTTGGCGTAGCCCCCCGTCGCGACGATCGCCCAACCGGCTGGCAGCCCGTCGGAGAGGGCGTCGAACCAGCCGTCCATCTGATCCGAGAGGCGTCGGGCGAGACCCCGACCGGACAGGTCGTCGCGGGCGATCAGATCGGCTCGGGCCCGGCGGATGAAGGCACCGTCGATCGACCGGGGCAGCACTAGGCGTCGGCCTGCGTTCGTCGCGCCACGGTGCGGTCGAGGAACTCGAGGATCACCTGGTTGAACGTGCTCCAGTGCTCGACCATCAGACCGTGCGCCGCGCCGGAGATCACGACGAGCTCGGCGCCGGGGATGCGCTCGGCCAGTTCCTCGCTGTCACCGCGCGGGGTCAACACGTCCTGGTTGCCGACGACGACGAGGGTTGGCGCGCTGATCGTCTCGAGGAGGTCGGTCATCTCGGGGTCGTCGACGGCGAGGAGCGCCTCGGCCTGGGCGACGAAACCGTGGGGCGGCCGGATCAACGACAGCGGCCCGAGCCAGCCGAAGGCCGGTGTGATGCGCCGCATCGAGCGGGGCGCCATCACCCAGCGTGCCGCCGTCCCGGCAAGGGCGGCCATACCCTGCTCGTCGGCGGTCGAGCGCCACTGGTCGAGCAGCTCGCGCCGCCACGGATGGTTGCGGCAGGCGGTGCAGGCGAGGATCAGCGACCTCACCCGCTCGGGGTAGGTGACGGCGATGTGCTGGCTGATCGCTCCGCCCATCGAGGCGCCCATCACGTGCGCGGAATCGAAGCCGGCGGCGTCGAGCACCCGCATCGCGTCGTCGGCCATCTGCGCCAGGGAGTACGGCCCGTTCGGCTTGTCGCTGCGGCCGGCCCCGCGGTTGTCGAGGGCGATGGTGGTGTACCTGCGGGCCAGCGCCATGCGCTGCAGGTTCCAGGCGTTCTTGCCGGCGCCCAGTCCCTGGATCAACAGGATCGGCTCGCCCGTCCGGCGTCCGAAGACCTCGTAGTGGAGACGCACCCCGTCGGATGCCCGGGTGAAGCTCATCGTTGAACCGCCGCATCGAGGTGGGAGACATGTGGATGGAACCGGGTGATCGCCTTCCACGAGTAGAGCGCGGCGATCACCTCCTCGACCGGCTGCAGGGGGCCGAGGCCGAGCAGCGCGTTGAGGTCGCTCGGCAGTGCCCTCCGGCCCCGGGTGAGCACCTCGACGACGTGGTCGGGTATCGGGGCGCCGAGCATGTGGGCGATCGGCCGGGCGAGCCGCCATTGGGGGCCGACGATCGGCACGCGCAGTCGGCGCCCGACGCTCAGCGCCTGGCGGAGGCTGATCGACCCCGGCGCGACGACGTTCAACGTCCCGTCGAACGACGCACCGGCGGCGGCGACGATCGCGTTCGCCGCGTCGTGGTCGCCGAGCACCGTGAAACGGGGATCACCGAGGCACGGTCCGGGGACGACGGGCATGCGCAGCAGCCGCCCGAGCGGGCTCGGCACGTGGGGCCCGATGACCGGCGCGAGACGGGCGACGGCGACCGACAGCGAATTGGCCGCCCCGAGCCGACGAGCCGCCGCCTCGACGTCGAGCAGCTGCCGACCGAAGGGGGACGTGGGGACCGCCGCACTGTGGGTGTCGGGCAGCCCGCCCAGGTGTCCGTAGACCTCGATGCCGGAGCGCACGACGATGGTGGTGAGGTCGTCGAGGGCGGCGCAGGCGCTGAACACGGCCGTGGCGAGCGCCGGGGTCCATTCGGCTGCCTGTGCCGACGAGGCGCGGGCCTCGGGCTCGTACACCCCCAGGTGGAGCACGATCTGGGGAGCGAAGTCGGTGATCGTCGTCACGATCCGCGGGGTGTCGGTCGGTTCGACGAGCCGGAAGTCGCAGCGCCGCAGCCGTCGTCGTGGCGGGTCGATGTCGATGCCGAGGATCGGCCCGGCCCATGGTTGGCGTTCGACGAGCGAGGCGACGAGCGACCCGAGCTCGCCACCCATTCCCGTCATCAGGACCCTGCGCCCGCTCACCGGCACCAACCTACCCGGCCGGGCGGGGGCCGACCCGTGCCCGACGGCACATTTCGATCGGGTGGTGTCCCATTCGTGAAGTGTCGCATGAACCGCCCCCGCGCTTGCGCTGCCACCATGAGCGCGCTATACAGAGAGAGTTCATGACTGCTGCTGAGGTTTCTCCCCAGCTGCCGGGATGGGCGGAGCCTGTCGGCCTACGCCCGCGCCCACGATTCGGTCGGCTGCGGACATCCTGCGCGCTGACGGCGATCGCCGTGCTGTCCGCCTCGGGCGTCGCCACCCGCGCCGATGCCGGCCCCGCTCCGGCTCCGATGTCCCCGCCCGACGGATATCCGGGCCTGCTCGCGCGCCCGGTGGACGGCAAGTGCTGGTACACGGACACGTGGGGTGACTCCCGTCCGGGCGGACGGATGCACGAGGGCGTCGACATCGGCGCCGACGCGGGCGTCCCGCTGCTCGCCGTCACCGACGGCGTGATCGCCAAGCAGTACGTCGACAAGCCGGGTTGGCGGGGTGGCAACGCCATCCGCCTGAGCATGCCCGACGGGACGTACTTCTTCTACGGCCACATGTCGGCGTTCGGCGCGGGGATCGCCCCCGGGGTGTCCGTGACGGCCGGCACGGTGATCGGCTACGTCGGGATGACCGGCAACGCCGGCGCCAACCACCTCCACTTCGAGGTCCACCCGCGAGGCGGCGCGCCGATCAACCCGTACCCCCTCGCCAAGGCGTACGGGTTCTGCTCGGAGACCGGTCGTGCCAAGCCCGCGCCGGCCCCGACCACGGCTCCCGGCCCTGTTCCGGCCCCCACCCCGACCGACCCTGCCCCGACCGATCCAGCCCCGACCGGCGCCGTCCCGGTTCCGCCGACCGACGCCCCCGATCCGGGCCAGACGTCCGTGTCCCCGACCGACGCCGCGGCGCCCACCGCGGCAGTGGTGCTCGAACCCGTGGAGGGGGGCACGCCGGAGTGCCTCGCCCGGTACCTGGTGAAACCTGGTGACTACTGGTACTACATCGCTGCGGCGACGCGGGTGAAGCCGTCGCGGTTGGCCGGTGCCAACCGGCGCACGATCGACTCGTACATCTACCCCGACGAGCGGCTGTGCATCCCCGATCCGTCGTGGATCCCACCGAAATCGACACCCACGCCGCTGCGCACTCCGACGACCGCCACCGGGGGCGTCGCCGCCAACCCGGGGAGGGCGACCGCCCCGACCACGTGCTCGGCGAGGTATCAGGTGAACCGCGGTGACTACTGGTACATGCTCGCCGCGTGGTTCCGGGTGCGGGTCTCCACGCTCGCCGCGGCGAACGGCCGCACCATCGAGTCGCCGATCCACCCCGGCGAAAGCATCTGCATCCCGTAGCCCGCATCGCCCTGCGTTGTCGGCCGCGGCAGCCTCGACGGCGTGCGTGCCTGGTGGGGGCCCGGGGCGTCAGCCCAGACCGCGTGAGTCCTGCTTGAGCGCGGTGTCGACGCTGAGGGCCGAGGCGACGACGAGCGAGAGCAGCGGCTGTGGCAGTGGTCGGTGGATCTGCAGGACGTAGTTGTCGGCGGTCGTGAACATCGTCCTGAGCACGCCCTCGAACGTCTTGGTGATCCGGGCGACCTCGGTGCCTGCGGCGTCCTCGATCCGGAAGTTCCACGCCCGCCAGTTCTCCGCCTTGATCGCCCCGAGCGTCCGGCCGTCGCCCTGCAGGGCGAAGTGGATCCTGCCGATCATGTTCTCCTGCACGATCCGCCCGATCTCCCGACCGCCGGCGTCCTCGACGACGACCGTCGACTTGAAGACCTTGCGCGGACGGGTGAGCAACATGTCGACCCGGCCGTCGGCGTCGCGGATCTCGAGCTTGTGGGTCATGAACTGATCGAGGCTGCTGACGACCCGGAGCAGCTTCTTGGCGGCAGACTGGCCGACCTCGTTGACCGAGGCGATCTGGCGTCCACTCGAGTCGAAGACGGCGTACTGGCTGACGACCTCGAGCAGCTTGGCCTTCTGGTTGACGACGATGATCGGCTCGGTGAAGATCGTCCCGCCGCCTTGGGCGGCCGTCGGGCTGAGGCCGGCGCCGCGCAACCCGTCACCCTGGATCTGGGCCACCACCGCCTCGGGGGTCGTCGAAGTGGTCACCGGTCGGGCCCCGTCGAGGTGGTCGACGCCCGTCGCGCCGTCGTCGGAGACGTGTTCGGTCCACTTGTCGCCGTCCCAGTAGCGGAGCTGATGACGGCCCATCGGATCCGGATACCAGTTGGCGACATGATTCGACATGGCACGTGAGATTACCGGCGGCAGCCCGCCGCGGCGGGGCGGCTACTTGTCGAGTTTGTGGATGTTGAGGATCAACTCGCGGGCGAACGGGTCGAGCTGGCGCTCGGCGATCCGCTCGGTGATCGCCACCGCCTGCTGACCTTCGGGTACGAGGCCCGACCAGCGGATGTAGGCGCCCATCATCCCGATGATCCGGTCGCCGACCTCCTCGCCGTGGACGACGACCTTGCCCCCGGCGTCGAGCACCTCACGCAGTTCGCGGAACATCACCGTCAGGTAGCGGTCGTAGTCCTCGTGGGGCAGATGCGGCCGGTGGCGGTAGGCCAGCCCGAGCTCGTCGTAGTTGTGCAGGTTGAGTGGCGCCGGGATGATCGAGAACAGGCAGGCGAAGCCGTTCTCGCGGATCCAGATGATCTCTTCCTGGCGGCGGACGCGGCGGTGGTTGTCGCCGTAGCCCCCGGGCCGCTCGCACACGGCGAGGCGGTCCTTGATGATCCAGGTGAAGTGGCGGGGCTTGATGCCCAACGCCCACTTCCCCCGCAAACGAGGCGGCATCAGCACACCCCTCGGCCGCACACGACGTACATCTTCCACCCGGTCACGGGCCGAAAGGCTACTTGACGATCGGCGCGACCGGTCCGGTCGGCGGAGGTGGATCTCGTTCCTGCCCGGTGATCGACAGCCGCTGGGTCCGACGGGCGAGCCGGCGACGACCACCGACCTCGGTCGCCCGGGCCTCCCCGCGGGCGACGGCCAGGCACCGTTCCACCGTGGCCGCGTCCGGCGGGTGGCCGTCGGGGTCCGACGAGGCGATCCAGGTACGCAACGCCCGCCGGGCGAGCGCCGCGTCGGCCCCGGCGATGGCGCTGGCATCGGTCGGGTCGATCCCGCCGGCGGCGGCGTCGAGCACCCTGGCCTCGGCGCGCAGCACTCCTGCCTGTCGGGCGATCACGAGGGCCACGTCGCGCTGTGCGATGGAGTCGAGCAGCGGGAGCAGCTCGTGGCGGACGCGGTTGCGCCGGTGGGCCGGATCGCCGTTGGACGGATCGGTGATCCAGCCGAGCCCGAGGGCGCGGCACAGGCCCTCGGTGTCGCGCCGGCGCAGGGCGAGAAGCGGGCGGCGAGGGTGCTCGCCCGCCGGATCCATCCCCGCCAGTCCGTCGAGACCGGCACCGCGCATCAGGTTGAGCAGGATCGTCTCGGCCTGGTCGTCGAGCGTGTGGCCGGTGAGCACCCCGTGGGGGAGCACGCCGTAGCGGGCCCGCCGAGCGCGGGCCTCGAGGTCCGGACCAGGGGCGACGATCACCCGTTCGCCGCGGAACCCGCAGCCGAGGCGCCGGGCGAGTTCGGCGACGTGCCCGGCCTCGTCGGAGGAACCCGCCCGCAGTCCGTGGTCGACGTGGATCGCCGTCACCCGGTGGCCGGCCGCCACGGCGAGGACGAGCAGGGCGGTCGAGTCCGCCCCGCCCGAGACGGCACAGACGAGTGGGCCGTCGCCGGTGTCGAACTCGGGGAAGCGGCAGGTGGCGAGCAGGTCGCCGACGAGCGGCGAACCCAGATCGAGCAGGTCAGGCACCGATGTGGGCGGCGGCGGTGATCGCCGGCTCACTCGCCGCGGGGCCGACGCTCCCCATCCGGTCGAGCCAGAGCCGGGGGTGGCCGATCTCCTCCATCGTCGGCAGGGCGTCGGGGCCCGTCCAGCACCGGTCGATGACCCGCGGCCCGCCCGCCTGCTCGATCGCCCTGATGAACGAGGCCCCGGCTGCGTACTGGTTCAGCTTCGCCTCGAAACCGATCAGCCGGTAGATCATCCGCTGGATCGGATTGCCCCTCCGTCGCCGTTCGCCGAGCACACGTTCGAAGCGTTCGGCCGAAGGGATCAGATCGGCCCCGGCACGGTTCATCACGATGTCACCGTGGCCTTCGAGCAACGACATCATCGCCGCGAGCCGGCCGAGCGCCTGGCGTTGCTGCCCGGTTGCCAGCACGGCGGCCAGGCCGCCCTCGCGGATCCGGCGCCGGGACTCACCGGGAGAACTCACCGCGGCGCGCAGCACGGCGAGCAGGTCGACCCCGTCACGCTGACCGAACAGCTCCTCGATCTGCTCGAGGAAGTGACCCCGCAGCCAGGGGACGCCGGTGAACTGCGAACGATGGGTGACCTCGTGGATGGCGATCCACAGGCGGAACTCCGCGGCGGGGAAGCCGTAGCGGTGCTCGAGACCGACGAGGTTGGGGCCGACGACGAAGATCCGGTCGGACTCCTCCTCGTCGGCGATCAGCATGTCGTACTGGCCGATGACCCTCGAGCTCATCCAGCCGAACATCGCTCCGAGCTCGACGGCGGTGACCCTGGCCCCGGTGGCCAGGCTGAACCGGGCGAGACGGCCCTGCTCGGCGGCGAACTTCCTGCGGTGGCGCTCGGTGAATGGGGTCAGCAGCCGACGGAACGAGGCGACGTTGCGGACGGCCCATGTCGCCCGGTCGACGACGATCGCCGTCGCCGGACCAGCGGGGACCAGCCCCGTCTCGGCGGCGACGAGTTCTTCGGCGGTGGCGACCAGGCGGCCGAACTGCTCGGGCAGGCCCGGATCGCGAAACGGCGGCAACGTGTGGCGGCGGGCCAGGCGGGCCGCGGTGCGGGCGGCGAGATCCCAGTCGACGGGCTCGATGACGGTCATCGCACCGATCCCGTGCTGCCGTGCCTCAGGACTGCCGACGTGGGCGGCGCGCCGGATACTGGGGGCGGACGACCTTGACGAGGTACCCGGCGATGAGCTGCACGATGGCGCCGACCGTGGCCACCGTCAGGACGATGCCGATCCACCAGTGCCAGGGTTCCAGACGAGCCAGAAGCATGGCGGCGAGCCTAGCGGTGGTGGTTGCTGATCAGCCCATCGCAGACGGCGGCGCGCCGAAGCCGCGCATCATCATCGGCATCGGTCCGGGGCTGTGCAGGTCGAGGGCATGACGCTCACCCTCGATGATCGCCGCCAGCTCCCCCTCGATCGCCTCGGGTCCGGCGTCACGGTCGACGACACCCTCGGTGATCACCAGGCCGACCCGGGCCACGTGGCCGCCGCCGACGGTGAACCACTCGCCGTTGACCGTGCAGCGCTCGTGGGCGAGGAAGAGCACCAACGGGGTGACGAGGCGGGGGTGCAGCCACTCGGCCAGTTCGTCGCTCCACGGCCATGGCCCCATCCCGCTGCCCGGCCGGGTCTTGGCGTAGGGGGCGATCACGTTGACCCGGATGCCGAGCCTGCGGGCCTCCGACGCCATCGCACGGGTGAGCCCGACGGTGCCCATCTTGGCCATCCCGTAGGCGCTCGCCCCGGGGACTCCGCCGAACGCGGCACCCGACGAGACGTTGACGATCCGGCCGTAGCCGCGCGACGCCATGATCTCCCATGCCGGGCGGCCCACGTTGAGCGGACCGCGCAACTGGGTGTCGATCAGGGCGTCGATCGACGCGTCGGGGAGCTGGGCGAATGGTGCCATGCGCACCTGCCCGGCGTTGTTGACCAGGATGTCGACGGTGCCGAAGGCCTCGACGGCGGCCGCGACGATCGCCCGACCCCCGGCCGAGGTGCTCACCGAATCGGTGTTGACGACCGCTTCGCCGCCGGCGCCGACGATCTCGGCGACGACGTCGAGGGCCGGGTTGGTCGGCGGTGCCTCGGCCGAGCCGTCGGAGTCGGAGATGCCCACCCCGAGGTCGTTGACGACCACCCGTGCCCCGCGGGCGGCCAGTGCCAGGGCGTACTCGCGGCCGAGGTTGCGGCCGGCCCCGGTGACGATCGCCACCCGGCCGTCGAAGCGCATCGGTTCCATCGGCGGAAGGCGCTCAGCTCTCCAGCAGATCGTCGGGTTCGAGGCCGAAGCACGACTCGATCTTGGCGAGCAGCCCGTCCGGGACGGCCTCGCCGCGACACTTGGTGGCGATGACCGCCTTCAGTTCGGCGTGGAAGTCGAAGGCCTGGAGGCAGTCGAGACACCCGTCGAGGTGCTGGTCGATCGCATGCTTCGCGGTCGGCGGCAGCTCGTGGTCGAGGAACCGTTCGAGTTCTCGGAGTGTCTCGTTGCAGTCGGCCATCTGGAACGCCTCGGTCAGTCGGGATTGCGGTTCAGTTCGGGGTGAGGGAGGTCTCGTCGACCAGTCCCCGTGCCCGTGCGTAGTCGTACAACTGGCGGTGCATCGCTTTTCTTCCCCGATGCAGACGCGACATCACGGTGCCGATCGGGATGTCGAGCATCTCGGCGATCTCCTTGTAGGTGAAGTCCTCGACGTCGGCGAGCAGCACGGGCATGCGGAACGCGTCGGGCAGCGAGTCGAGGGCGTCCTTCACCTCGGTGTCGGTGAACATGTCCATCAGCGTGTCCTCGGCGCTCCGGCTCGCCATCGCCGCCTCCAGCCCTCCGATGCGCCGGTAGAGGAAGAGGTCCTCGACGTCGTCGAGCTGCGTCTCCTCGGGCCGGCGCTGCTTGGCACGGTAGGAGTTGATGAAGGTGTTGGTGAGGATGCGGTAGAGCCACGCCTTGAGGTTGGACCCCTGCTGGAACGTCGCGAAGCTGCGGTACGCCTTGAGGTACGTCTCCTGGACGAGGTCCTCGGCGTCGCTCGGGTTGCGCGTCATCCGCACCGCGGCTGCGTACAGCTGAGGCATGAAGGCCAGTGCATCGCTGGCGAAGGTCGAACGATCGGCCATCGGCGGCGACGCTAGCTGAGCCCGGCGCGATTACGAAGCGGGTGCCCGGGCCGGACCGGCCGCGGCCACGGCCAGCGCCATGAACTGCTGGCCGATGGCGAAGGCCTCGGTCGAGCTGCTCGACGGGTCGACGACCGCGCCGAGGATGACGCCGTTGACGAGGCCGATCATCAGCCGGGCCATCACCGCCGGGTCCGCCCACGGCGGGATCGCCCCGGTGGACTGGTGCCGGGCGATCTCGACGGCGATCGACGCGGTGACCTGGTCGAACAGCGAGCGGACCTCGTCACCGACCCGCTCGTCGCGACCGGCGAGCGAGAGGCACTCGACGTATGCCGGGAGATCGGCTCGGTGCGCCGAGAACAGTGCACCGAGCCGGGCGACCGAGCGGGCCAGCTTGTCGGCGGGGGAGCGCTCCTCGGCCAACTCGTCGAGCACCGGGGCGATGAGCTCGCGCACGTGGGCGATCAGCGCCGCGGTGACCAGGGCATCCTTGGAGCCGAAGTAGTACGTGATCGAGGCCAGGTTCTCACCGGCCGCACCGGTGATCGCCCGCGACGTCGCCCCGGCTACGCCGTGCTCGGCGATCACCTGTCGGGTCGCCGTCACGAGACGGTCCCGGGCGGTCTCCGGGGAACTCATACGATCGTATGCTAGGGGGCAGCGGAACCCGGGGGGTCGTCGGACGGTAGCGGTGGTGCGGAACGATGGCACACCGGTGTGCTTCGATGGTGCCCGGAGAGGGGAAAGATGTTCCGACGGTTCGCGGCGCGACAGGAGTGGCAGTTCTTCCGCGAGCTGCATGCCGCCTCGCCGGCGTACGCCACCGCCTGGTGGCTGCTCATCCTGCTGCGCGGTGTGGCGCCGGCGATCGTCTCGGTCGCCTTCGGCTGGCTGGTCGGGGCGATCACCCGCCACGATCCGCTCGGCCCGCCGCTGGTGCTCATCGGGGCGGCGTTCGGCGTATCGCTCGTCGTCCACCCGCTCCACCAGATGGTCGGCAGCAACCTCGGCAGCCGGATGGCCAACCACCTGTTCGACCGGCTGATCGGGGTGACCGTCGCCCCGGCCGGCATCGCCCATCTCGAACGACCCGGGCTGGCCAACGACCTGGCGATGGCCCGCGACTTCGACCTCGGGATGATGGGCCCGCCGCTGGCCATCTCGATGGACTTCATCGCCGGCGGCCTGTGCGATCTGGTGATCGGGATCGCTGCGGCGACGCTGCTCTTCGGCTTCCACTGGTGGGCGCCTCCCGTGCTCGCCGGGGCATGGCTGTCGACGCACTGGCTGCTGCGCGAGAGCGGCGTCTGGAAGGACCGCAACACCGATGCGGTGCGTACGGCACAGCGCCATGCCGACTACGCCTACCGTCTCGCCGTCGACGCCGCGCCCGCCAAGGAGTTGCGCTTCTTCGGTCTGGCCGGCTGGGTGACCGACCGCTTCGTCACCACCCGCACCCAGCTCTACGACCTCCAGTACCAGGCGACCCGGCTCCGGGAGCGGTCGGTCGTCGTCTGCCTGGGGGTCGTCGCCGCGGCCAACGTGGCGGTGTTCTGGGTGCTGGCCGGCGAAGCGGACCGCGGCGCGTTGTCCACGGATCGGGTGGTGCTGTACGTGCAGGCGGCCATCGGCGTGTCGATGGTCGCCTTCGGCGGGCTCAACTGGGCGCTCGACGGCGCCTGCGCCCCGGTCGCCGCACTCAACCGACTGGAGTCGGCCGTTGTCTCGGCAGCCGACCTGCGCCCGGGTGCCGGCATCGTGCTCCCCCCGGCCCACGCCGGCCGGGAGATCCGCTTCCGCGATGTCGGCTTCTCCTACGAGGCCGAGGGGCGCCCGGTCCTCGCCGGGTTCGATCTCACCGTTGCGGCCGGCACCTCGCTGGCCATCGTCGGCCAGAACGGCGCCGGCAAGACCACGCTGGCCAAGCTGCTCTGCCGGCTCTACGACCCCGTATCGGGGGTCATCGAGGTCGACGGGGTGGCGCTCACCGACCTCGACCCCGCCCGCTGGCGGTCGGAGGTGGCGGCGGTCTTCCAGGACTTCATCCGCTTCGAGCTGCCCCTGCGCACCAACGTCGCCCCCGGCGGAGCGCCCGACGAGGTGATCCGCGCCGCCCTCGCCGACGCCGGCGGCGCCGAACTGGCCGACGGCGACCTCGACACGATCCTCTCCAAGGGCTACCCGGGGGGCACCGATCTGTCCGGCGGGCAGTGGCAACGGGTGGCCCTGGCCCGCGCCCTGTGCGCCGTGCGGCTCGGAGCGGGGCTCGTGCTGCTCGACGAGCCGACCGCCCAACTCGACGTACGCGGCGAGTCCGAGATCTTCGAGCGGGTGCTGTCGGCCACCAGGGCATGCACGACGATCCTGATCTCGCACCGGTTCTCGACCGTCCGCCTGGCCGATCGGATCTGCGTGATCGAAGACGGCCGGGTCATCGAGCTCGGCTCCCATGACGAGTTGATCGCCCTGGGCGGCCGCTACCACACGATGTTCGAACTCCAGGCGGCGCGCTTCGCCGACGCCGTGGCGGAGTTCGACGAATCGGGCAACGAGGTCGTCCATGAGCGGCTCTGACGGTCACGCCGATCGCGGCGACCTCCCCCCGGCATTCCGGTCGCTGTGGCGTACGTTCCGTCTCGGCTACCGCGCCGAGCCCCGGCTGCTCGCCCTGTCGCTCGGGCTCGCACTGCTGATGATGCTGCCCGACGCGCTGCTGGCGCTGTGGTTGAAGTTCCTGGTCGACGGCCTCCAGCGGGCTGCGGGCTCCGACGGTCGACGCCGGCTGGTGCTGGTCGCCGCCGTCGGCCTGGCCCTGTCGCTCACCGCCACGTGGTACCTGGGGGTGTTGTCCACCCGCGTGCAGCGACGCTTCCGTGATCGGATCGCCATCGCCCTCGAGTCCCACGTCGCCCGCCTCCAGGCGTCCGTCCCGACCATCGAGCACCACGAGCGTCCCGAGTACCTCGACCGCCTGGCGATGCTCCGCGACCAGGTGTTCGCCCTCGACCACATGTTCATGTCGCTGTTCTCCACCCTCGGATGGTTGTTCCGGCTGGTGATCACCGCCGCGTTGCTCGCCTCGATCCATCCCTTGCTCGTCCTGCTGCTCGTCGCCGCCTTGCCCGCCTTCTACACGTCCACCTGGCGGCCCGGGGTCGAGCGTCGCGTCGAGGAGTCGGTGATCGGTCAACACGCGCCTGGCCCGCCACCTGTTCGTGCTCGGGACCACCGCTCCGCCGGGCAAGGAGGTCCGGGTCACCGGGACCGGGCCGTGGCTGGTCGCCGAGCGCCGGCGAGCTTGGGAGGCGTGGTACCGACCCGTCGCCCAGGTCCGCTGGGCGACGGCCTGGTGGCACACCCTGGTCTGGGCCGTGTTCGCCGCCGCCTATGTCGGGGCGATCAGCTTCGTCGCCGTCGGTCTCGACCGCAGCCTCGGGGCCGTCGTGCTCGTCGTCGCCGCCGGAACGCGCCTGGCCACCTACATCGGGGCCACTGCCGGTGAACTGGGCTTCCTGCGCGGGTTCTGGCTCGACTCGTCACGCCGACTCACCTGGCTGGAGGACTACGCCGCTGGCGTCCAGCCGGTGACCGTCGGCTCGGCTCCCGACTCGGTGCGCGAGGCGATCCGCTTCGAGCACGTGTCGTTCAGCTATCCGGGCACCGATCGCCTGGTGCTCGATGATGTCGACCTGGCGCTCCCGGCCGGGTCGGTCGTGGCGATCGTCGGTGAGAACGGCGCGGGCAAGTCGACGTTGGTCAAGCTCATCGCCGGGATGTACGCGCCGACCGCGGGGCGGATCACGGTCGACGGCATCGACATCGCCACCATCCCCGTCGACGAGTGGCGCAGCCGTCTGGCCGGCGCGTTCCAGGACTTCTTCCGCTTCGAGCTGCACGCCCAGCAGACCGTCGGTCTCGGCGACCTGCCCAGGCTCGACGAACGCCCGGCGGCCGAGGCGGCCGTCGATCGGGCCGGGGCCCACGACGTGGTCCATCGACTCGCCCACGGCCTCGACACCCAGCTCGGCCCGACATGGGACGAGGGCGCCGAGGTCAGCTTCGGGCAGTGGCAGAAGCTCGCACTCGCCCGTGGGTTCATGCGCGACGCCCCGCTCGTGCTGATCCTCGACGAGCCGACCGCCGCCCTCGACGCCGAGACCGAACACGCCCTGTTCGAGCGCTTCGCCGAGGCGTCCCGGGCCCACACCGACTCGGGCAGGGTGACGGTGCTCGTCTCCCACCGGTTCTCGACGGTGCGGATGGCCGACCTGATCGTCGTGATGGACGGCGCCCGGGTCGCCGAGTTCGGGACCCACGAGGACCTGATGGCCCGCGCCGGCCATTACTCGGAGCTGTTCAACATTCAGGCCGCCGCCTACGGCTGAACGGGCCGGCCCGCTCCGTACCCGTCGCGGGCGCCTCCCTAAGGTGGGTCGATGTCCGACGCCGAGCCCCGCCTGGCCACGCCGCTCGAGGCGTTGCAGGTGCTCGCCCGCCAGGAGGTGGCCGTCCACGACGGCCTGGTGCATGCCGAGCTGTTCACGCTGCGCGGGCTGCTCACCCTGCTCTGGCACCGGCCCGCCGATCCGTCGGCAGCGCTCCCCGTCGCCGTCGTCGCCTGCGGTGGGGCGATGGGTGGGCTGCTCGGACCAGGAGAGGGCCTCTACCACCAACTCGGTGAGGCCCTCGCCGGCGTCGGCGTGGCGATGCTCCGGGTCGGCTACCGCCGCCCGAACGACCTCGAGGCGTGCTGTCTCGACGTGGCGGCGGCCGTGCAACTGGCGGTGGGCACCGGCGTCGAACGCGTCGTCGTGATCGGCCACAGCTTCGGCGGCGCCGTCGCCGTGAGGGTCGCCGTGATCCTCGACGACATCGTCTGCGGCGTGGCCACGTTCGCCACCCAGTCAGCCGGGTGCGAGGTGGCCGGAGGGCTGGGCGGTCGGCCACTGCTGCTGTTCCACGGTGAACACGACGAGATCCTGCCGCTCCAGGCCAGCGAAGTCGTGCTGGCCATCGCCGGCGTGGGCGAGCTGGTGGCCCTCGACGACGGCCATCTGCTCGGCCGCAGCGGACCCGCGATCTGGGAACGCCTGGCCCCCTGGCTGCCGGCCGCCCTCGGAGCAGATTTCGCCATCGGCGCATACCGCGCTGACTGAGCGAGGTTCCCGCGCCGTATAGCTTCGGTACGTGGCACTCCCCTCCGATTCCCGGTTCCGTGTACACCATGCCCTGCGGATCAAGGGCTTCGTCAAGCTCGAGCCGCTGGCCGAGCTTGCCGGCATCCCGGTGATCGAGGCAGAACTCCTGCTGAAGCAGCTCGAGGGCGATGGGTTCGCCGCGTTCAGGGAGGCGCGGGAGTTGTGGCAGCTGACCAAGGACGGGCGCGAAGCGCATCGGGTCGCCCTCGAGGAGGACGCCGGCAGGCCCGGTTTCCGTGAGGGCCTGGCCCGGTCGTATCCCCGGTTCCTCGAGTTCAACGAGAAGTTCAAGGCCCTCTGCGGCGACTGGCAGCTGCGCGACGGGGTGCCGAACGATCACTCCGATGACGCCTACGACGCGGCCGTCGTCCTCCGGCTCGGGGAGATCGACGACCACGTCCGTCCGCTGTGCACGGAGATGGGCGAGGTAGCGGAGCGTTTCGCCGGCTACGCCCCACGCCTGTTGGACTGCCGCGGTCGACTGGAGGCCGGTGACGGCAAGATGCTCACGGGCGTGATGTGCGGCTCGTACCACGACGTGTGGATGGAGCTCCATGAAGACCTGATCCTCAGCCAGAGCATCGATCGGGCAGCCGAAGGCTCGTTCTGAAGCCCTCGATGCCACGGGCCAGCCGCGACAACGTGCGCTAGAGCGTGATGGTCTCGCTCGACTCGGTGAACTGACGCAGCGCCTCGGGGATCGGGTCGCGGCCGATGCCCGGTCCCGTCGGCACGGCGACGTGACCCTCGTCGAGCACGAAGGGCTCCGTCACGTCGCGGTGGTAGTAGCGCGCCGAGGCCGAGGTGTCGCCCGGCAGGGTGAACCCGGGCAGGGCGGCGAGGGCGACGTTGGCGGCCCGCCCGATACCGGTCTCGAGCATGCCGCCGCACCACACGGCGATCCCGCTGGCCACACACAGATCGTGGATGCGCACGGCTTCGAGGTAGCCGCCCACCCGGCCCGGCTTGATGTTGACGACGCGGCAGGCGTCCTGGGCGATCGCCTGGGCGGCGACACGCGCCGACACGATCGACTCGTCGAGGCAGATCGGCGTACGGATCAGCCGGGCCAGCCGGGCGTGGCCGGCGATGTCGTCCTCGGGCAGCGGCTGTTCGTTGAGCAGCAGGTCGAACTCGTCGAGCCGGGCGAGCTGAGCAGCGTCGGCCAGGGTGTAGGCCTGGTTGGCGTCGACCTGGAGGAGCAGGTCGACACCGAACCGCTGGCGCACGGCGCGCACCGGCGCCACGTCCCAACCGGGCTCGATCTTCAGCTTGACGCGCAGGTAGCCGTCGGCGAGGTAACCCTCGACGATGCCGAGGAGCTCGGGGATCGAGTCCTGGATGCCCACCGATACACCGGCAGGGACACGGCTCCTCACCGCGCCGAGCCGGTCGGCCAGCGATTGACCGTGGAGGCGGCACTCGGCGTCCAGCACCGCCGCCTCGAGGCCGCCCTTGGCCATCCAGTGCCCGCGCACCGGCGCGAGGTGGTGGGCGACGGTCGACGCCACGACCCGGTCCTTGGTCAGCCGGGGAAGGAGGAAGCGCCGGACGACCTCCTGCGCGCCGTCGACGTACTCCGACGAGTACAACGGCTCGGAGTCGGCGACGCACTCGCCCCACCCCTCGGTGTCGGGCCCGATGACGTGGACGAGCAGCACATCCCGCCTGGTATCGGTGCCGAACGACGTGCGGAACGGCGAGACGAGGGGCAGCTTCAGCCGATGCAGTTCGACGTGGGTGAGCTTCACGGGGATCCTTCCGGGCGCGGTCCGGCGGCGGTGGCGTCGGCGCTGGGTGTCTCGCCGGTCAGTACGTAGTCGCCGTCGCCGGTCAACCCGATCACCCGGGCACCGGCCGCCATCGGTGCGCCGAGCGACTCGCGCAGCCGCAGACGCCAGGCGATCGCCTCGGCGAGTTGGGTGGCGCGCAGCGACTCGATGTCCTCGGGTGTGGAGACCAGCCGGTGGCGCGCCGCATGCACCGCCGACACCGGCTCGACCGGTCCGGTGTCGGCGACACTCCAGCGCACCTCGAGCCGGTCGGTCTCGTCGCCGCCGTTGATCGCGTCGTCGATCACGCCGTAGTAGTTGACGTGGTAGCCGATGACGTCGGCGCCGAGGCGGACGAGGTTGAACCAGGCATTGCGCCGCACCAGCGGATCGAAGGTCCAGGTGATGTGCTCCAGGCCGTGCGCCGCGGCCCAGGCACGCTGATGGAGCTTGATCGAGCGACCGACGCCCCGCCCGGCGTGTGCCGGCACGACGGCGGCGATGTGCGAATGCAGGCCCCGCCCACCGTCCGACACGAAGCCGAAGGCCGCGCCGATCGGCACACCGCCGACCCGGGCCAGGGACATGTATCCCCCGTGACGGACGATGGCCACGTAGGTGTCGACGTCGGTCGAGGCGCCCTTGCCCCACACGGCGCGGAACACGCCGAGCACGGTCTCGACGCCGGCCACGTCGTCGACGGTCTCGATCGTCGGCTCGTCGTCGGTCATCCGAGGAATGTACCGCCGCGCTCGATCACGAGTGACTCCAGCGCGCCGGCCAGAGCGTCGAGCGTGGCGGAGGCGGTGTGGAAGACCATCGGCACGGCGAACCACTCGGCGTGCCACGAGCCGGCCGCCCGTTCCAGCTCGTGCGGCCGGGCGCGGGTGACGATCGACGCCACGCCGTGGCAGGCGTCGGCGGCGGCCAGCGCACGAACGGCGTCGATCGGGTTGTGCTTGCCGGCGATGCTCGACGACCCGCCCGGGCGCATGGTCAACTCGCCCACCTCGGGCTGGCCGAGGAGGATCAGATCGTGGGCGATCTTGGCGGCCCAGCCGACGGCCCGCTCGACCACGGAGACGACCGTGGTGACGGGGGCCCGGTCGGTGTGCCAGGAGCGCGCCTCGGCGACGAGTCCGAGCCGCCGGGCGAGACCGGCGGCGACGCCGTCACCGAACCCGGCGCCGTCACCGATCGGCCCGCCCAGCTGGACCGGGAGCCTCCGAGCGGCGTCGGCGAGCTCCCCGACCGAACGTTCGAGCGGATCGAGCCACGCCTCGGCCCGCGCCCCGAACGTCGTCCGGCCGGCGGGGCGCAACAGGGTGCGGGCGACAGCGGGCATGTGGCCCGACAGCTCGATGACGCTGCGCAGCGCGGCGACCGAGGCACCGGCGAGCCCGCCCAGAACGGCCAGCCCGTCGGCGATCTGGAGCATCGTCGCCGAGTCGACGATGTCCTGGGTGGTGGCCCGCCAGTGGAGGAACCCGGCATGCTCGTCGGGGATCGCCGGGCGCAGTCGATCGAGGAGTGGGATCAACGGGGTGCCCGCCTGCCAACCCTCGCGCTCCACCGCTCGGGCGTCGAGCTCGACACGGCATGCCGCGGTGATCGCCGCGGCGGCAGCGGCCGGGATGTCGCCTTGCTCGGCCTGCGCCCCGGCGAGGGCGGCCTCGGCGCGCAGCATCCGTTCGATCCGCCCCTGCGGTGAGAAGACCGCGGCGATCGCCGGGGTGCTGAAACCGGCGTCGAAGGTCGGCTCGGCGGTCATCGTGCTCGTCCTCAGGCGTCGAGGAAGACGGTCTCGTCCGCTCCCTGGAAGCGGATGTCGAAGCGGTAGGTGGGGATCGCCGCGGTGTCGACCACGACCCCGATCAGCGTCGAGCGGCGCTCCGGGGGGACGAGGGCGAGCACCGGGTCGGTCGCGTTGGCGGCATCCTCGTCGGCGAAGTACATCCGGGTGAAGACTGGTCTGAGCATCCCGCGGGCCTGGACGACGAGGCTGACATGAGGAGCCTGCCACGACCCGTCCGGATGGGGAACCGGACCGGGCTCGACCGTCAGGAACGAGTACGAGCCGTCATGGAAGTCGACGGCGCAGCGGCCGAACCCACTGAACGCCTCGTCGATCGGGGCATCGACGCGCCGGTCGTGGGGATGGCGGTAGCGGCCGGCGGCGTTGGCCTGCCAGATCTCGATCAGAGCGTCCTCGATGGGCCGTCGGTCACCGTCGTAGATCCGTCCCTCGATCTTGATCCGCCGGCCGATCGTCTCGGGGGTGACGATCACGTTGTCGCCCTCGCCGGCGAGGCGCATCGTGAAGTACGGCCCGACGGTCTGCGACGGCGTCCGTCCCGCCGGCCGCTCACCCATCCGGGGTTTCCGGGTTCACGGCGACCTCCCGCAGCACGATGTCCCAGCGGTAGCCGAGCGCCCAGCCGGCCTCGGTCAGCGAATGGTCGTAGGCCGCCACCATCCGGCTGCGGGAATGTGCCGGGGCCGATTGGTAGATGGGATCGAGGTCGAGCAGCGGATCATCGGGGAAGTACATCTGGGTGACGAGCCGGGTGACCAGCGCCGGCCCCATCAACGAGAAGTGGATGTGGGCCGGCCGCCAGGCGTTGGGATGGTTCCCCCATGGGTAGGGGCCGGGCTTGATGGTCAGGAAGCGGTAGGTCCCGTCGTCGTCGGTGTGGCACTGGCCGACGCCGACGAAGTTGGGGTCGAGGGGGGCGTCGAACCCCGTCTCCCGCCAGTGCCGGTAACGGCCGGATGCGTTGGCCTGCCAGACCTCGACGAGCGTGCCGGGCACGGGAGTGCCGGACTCGTCGAGCACCCGTCCGGTGATGATCGAGCGCTGCCCGACGGCCCCGGCGCCCGTTGCCGCGTTGGTCGTCAGGTCGGCGTCGTCGGGGTTGCCCGCCGACCACGACGGTCCCGGCCCGGTCGTCTCGGACAGGGTGGGGATGATCGTCACCGGGGCGAAGTCGGGGGAGCGTTTGAGCGTCGAGCGGTACTCGGCGTACCGGAACGGCGGGTGGTCGGCGTCGACCCGGGGATCCCCCATCGGCCCAGTCTCCCAGACAGGCAGCTTCAGTACGGCAGGCCGACGTAGTTCTCGGCCATCGCCGCCCGGGCGGCTTCCGAGTCGGCGAGGTGGTCGAGCTCGGCCTGTTGGAGGCGGGAGTCGAAACCGCCCCGACCGTCGCCGCCAGGAGCGTCGCCGCCCTGAGCTTCGCCGCCCTGAGCTTCGCCGCCCTGAGCTTCGCCGCCCTGAGCTTCGAAGGTGTGCATCATCGTCGTCATCCACCACGAGAACCGCACGGCCTTCCACACCCGGCGCAGGGCGGTGGCCGAGTAGCCGTCGATGCCGTCGTCGTCGTGGTCGTGGTAGTGGGCGGCGATCGCCCGGGACAGGTAGAGGGCGTCGGAGATGGCGAGGTTGAGCCCCTTGGCCCCCGTCGGCGGCACGATGTGGGCGGCATCGCCGGCGAGGAACAGCCGGCCGTGGCGCATCGGCTCGGCGACGTAGCTGCGTAGCGGCGTGATCGACTTCTCGATCGAGGGGCCGGTGACCAACCGGTCGGCCGCCTCCTCGGGGATCCGCCTGCGCAGCTCGTCCCAGAACTGCGGGTCGCTCCACGCCGAGGCCGAGTCGTCGGCGGTGCACTGGAGGTAGTAGCGGCTGAGCATCGGGTTGCGCATCGAGCACAGCGCGAATCCCCGGTCGTGACGGGCGTAGATCAGCTCCGCCTCGACGGGCGGAGTCTCGGAGAGCACTCCGAGCCATCCGAACGGGTAGATCCGCTCGAACCGGCGGACGACCCGGGATGGCAGCACCGTGCGGCACACGCCGTGGAAGCCGTCGCACCCGGCGATGAAATCGGCCACGACGGCGCCGGGCCGACCCCTCCGGGTGAACCCGACGGACGGACGCGACGTCTCGACGTCGTGCACGGCGACGTCGGCGCAATCGTCGAGCACGGTTCGACCGCGGGCGTCGGCGGCGTCGAACAGATCCTTCTGCAACTCGGTCTGCCCGTAGATCACCACGGCCTTGCCGGTGTGGGCGGTGAGGTCGAGGCGGAAGGCCCTGCCGCCGTTGGACAGGTTCGTGCCGTGGTGGACGAACCCCTCTCGGTCCATCCGCTCACCGAGCCCGACCCGGCGCAGCAGATCGGCGGCGCCATGTTCGATCACGCCTGCCCTCACCCTCGACCGCACGTGGTCGCGGCTGCGTTGCTCGATCACCACGCTCTCGACACCCGCCTCGCCCAGCAGGTGGGAGAGCAGCATTCCCGCCGGCCCTCCCCCGACGATGGCCACCTGGGTACGCACGGATCCGACAGTACCGGCGCCGTCCGGTCACGACCGGCGCGTCCCGGCGGACACGACGCCCCGCTCGACGAGTGCCGCCGCCCGATACGGTGGTCCGGTCGTGTCACGGAGGTGGGCGTTTGGGCAGCATTCTGGGGAATCGGGTGGTGCGCGTCGAGGATCCTCGCTTCCTGACCGGTCGCGGGACCTACGTCGAGAACATGGAGATCCCCGACGGGGTGTGGGTCCAGTTCGTGCGCTCCCAGCACGCCCACGGCCGGATCGTCTCGATCGACGTCGCCGACGCACTGACCGTGCCCGGGGTGCTCGCCGTCTTCACCGGTGCCGAGATCGACCTGCCGCCGTTCCCCCATTCCTCGCCGATGATCCCGACCGGGTGCGAGCGGCCGCTCGTCGCCCGCGACACGGTGCGATTCGTCGGCGAACCGGTGGCCGCCGTCGTCGCCGAGAACCGCTACGCGGCCGCCGACGCGGTCGACCTGGTGATCGTCGACGTCGACCCGCTGCCGGCGGTGATCGATCTCGACGACGCGCTGGCGGACGAGACGATCCTGCATCCGGCGGTCGGCAGCAACGTGTACGTGCGCTTCGACTCGGGGTCGCCGGTCGACTTCGGGAACGCCGAGGTCGTCATCGACCTGCGGGTGGTCAACCAGCGGCTCAACGCCGCCCCGCTCGAGACCCGTTCGGGAGCGGCGTGGTGGGAACCGGGCGAGGGCGGCGAGGACCGCCTCGTCCACTTCTCCGCCTGCCAGGGGGCGCACCAGACACGTGACATCCTCGCCCGGCTCTACGACCTGCCGATCGGGCGGGTGCGGGCGGTTGTCCCCGACATGGGCGGCGGCTTCGGCTGCAAGTCCCGCACCGTCGGCGAGGAGTTGACCCTCGGTTGGATCGCCCGTGCCGTGGGCCGACCGGTGCGGTTCACCGAGACGCGTTCGGAGTCGATGATCGCCATGCCCCAGGGCCGCGGCCAGCGGATGGACGTCACGATCGGCGGCACCACCGACGGGCGGATCACCGGTTACCGGGTCCACGTCGTCCAGGACGCTGGCGCCTACCCGTTGATGGGCTCGTTCCTGCCGATGATGACCCAGCGGATGGTGCCCGGCTGCTACGACATCCCGAACTGCGGGTTCACGGGCGTGTCGGTGGCGACGAACACGATCTCGACGACCGCCTATCGGGGCGCCGGGCGGCCCGAGGCGGCGTTGGCCGTCGAACGGGCCGTCGACCGCTTCGCCGACGAGATCGGCATGGACCCGGCCGAGGTGCGCCGGCGCAACCTGATCCCACGCTTCCTCGAGCCGTACACGACGGGCATCGGCACGGTGTACGACGTCGGCGACTATCCCGAGGCGATGGAGCGGGTGCTGCGGGCCGCCGGCTACGACGGGTTGCGCGCCGAGCAGGCACGTCGTCGGGCGGCCGGCGACCCGGTGCAGATGGGCATCGGTCTGGGTGTCTACGTCGAGATCACCGCCGCCGCCGGGCCGTCGGAACACGGCGAGGTGTCGGTGCAGGCCGACGGCCGTCTGCGGGTGGTCAGTGGCTCGACGCCCTACGGCCAGGGCCATGTCACCACCTGGAAGATGCTCGTCGCCGACCGCACCGGCGTGCCGATGGAGGACATCGACGTCGTCGTCGGCGACACCGATCTCGTGCCGTCGGGCGGGCTCACGGTCGGTTCTCGCAGCGTGCAGATCGCCGGGTCCTCGATCGCCGACGCCACGGCGACGATGATCGACGCCGCCCGCGAGCGGGCCGCGGGGCTGCTCGAGGCCGCGGTCGAGGATGTCGTGCTCGACGGCGGCTCCGCTATGTTCCACGTCGCCGGGAGCCCGACCCCGGGGGTGTCATGGGCGATGCTCGCCTCCGCCGGGTCCGATCCGCTGTCGGGTTCGTCGAGCTTCGTCGCCACCCAGCCGACCTTCCCGTTCGGCGCCCATCTCGCCGTTGTCGACGTGGACACCGAGACCGGCAAGGTGGTCGTCCGGCGGATCGTCGCCGTCGACGACGCCGGCTCGCTGATCAACCCGATGATCGTCGAGGGCCAGGTGCACGGCGGCCTCGCCCAGGGCATCGCCCAGGCGCTGCTCGAGTGGCAGCAGTTCGACGCCGACGGCAACCCTGTGACGTCGAACTTCGCCGACTACCCGGTCATCTCGGCCGCCGAGCTGCCGAGCTTCGAACTGGTCCACATGGAGACCCCCACCTGGGTCAACCCGCTCGGGGCCAAGGGGGCCGGCGAGTCGGGAACGATCGGTTCGATCCCGGCCGTGCTCAACGCGACCATTGACGCGTTGCGGCCGCTCGGCGTCCGCCACATGGACGGGCCGGTCACCCCGGAGCGCGTCTGGCGGGCCATCGCCGCGGCAGGGGCATCCCACTGAGCGGGGTCGACGAGTCGGGCGTCGGCGAGCCGGGCCACCCGCCGACGAGATCGTTCAAGCCGAGACGGCGGGGGCTGTCGCCGACCCGGGCGATTCGGTACGAACGCCTCGTGGCCCGGTGGTCGTTGGCGATCGACGGCCCGTTGGTCGACTTCGCCGAGGTGTTCGGTCGTCGGGCTCCCGTCGTGCTCGACATCGGATTCGGCGCCGGGGAGGCGACGGTGGCGATGGCCCTCGACGACCCCGACCGCGACGTCGTCGCCGTCGAGGTCCACACGCCGGGGATCGCCAACGTCCTCGACGCCATCGAGCAGCGGGCGATGGCCAACGTGCGCGTCGCCGACGGCGACGTGAAGGAGTTCCTCGCCCGTGTCGGCCCGGGCACGCTCGACGAGGTGCGGGTCTTCTTCCCCGACCCGTGGCCGAAGGTCCGCCAGCGCCACCGCCGCCTGGTGCAGGCCGGCTTCGTCGAGACCGTCGCCGATCGCTTGACCTGCGGCGGCCGGCTCCACCTCGCCACCGACACCGCCGACTACGCCGGGCAGATGGCGGCGGTGTGCGACGCATCGCCGGAGCTCGCGGGCGGCGTCGTGCCTCGGCCCGGGCACCGTCCCGTGACCCGGTTCGAACAGCGCGGTCTCGACCAGGGTTGGGTCCCGACCGATCTGGTCTACATCCGCCGCTGATGCCCTCCGGCGGTCATCGTCGGGACCGGTGTCGGCGAACATCGGCTGAACGGCACCCCGCCGTTGATCCCCGAGGGCCACCGCGGGATAGGTTGCCGGCGTGCCGACCCTCTCCGCCGACCAGATCGCCAGGGCCGCAGGCGACCTCTACCGGGCCGAGCTCGACTGGGCGCCGATCGAACCCATCTCGTCGCAGTACCCCGCCGCCGACATCGAGGACGCCTACCGGATCTCGCAGGCCGTCACCGAGCTCAAGGTGGCCGACGGTCGGATCGTCAAGGGGCACAAGATCGGGCTGACGTCCAAGGCGATGCGTTCGACGACCGGGGCCACCGAGCCCGACTACGGGACGATGTTCGACAACTGGTTCCTGCTCGAGGGCGCCGTCGTGCCGCGTAGCAGGATGAACCGGCCACTCGCCGAGGTCGAGTTGGCCTTTGTGCTCGCCAAGGGGCTCAGCGGCCCGGGGGTCAGCGTCGCCGACGTGATCGGCGCCATCGATTACGTCGTGCCGTCGATCGAGGTCGTCGACACCCGCCAGGCCGGCCGCGGCACGAACATCCTCGTCGATTCGATCGCCGACGCGGCCGCCTGCGGGTTCGTGATCCTCGGTGGCAACCCGGTCAGGCTGACCGACATCGACGTGCGCAACGTCGGTGCGACCCTGGCGGTCAACGGCGAGATCGAGGAGAGCGGCATGGCCCGGGCCGTGATGGGCAACCCGCTCAACGCGGTCGCCTGGCTGGTCAACAAGCTGCACGACTACGGCGTGTCACCCCGGGCCGGTCACGTCATCCTGTCGGGCTCGTTCGTCAGGGCGATCCCGTTCCAGGTGGGTGATTCGGTCGCTGCGCTGTTCAACGAGGGTCTCGGCGAGGTCACCTTCCGCACCGACTGAGAAGCGACCGGGGGCGGGTGGTTTACCCTGGTCGGATGGACCTGCTGACCGAGATCGCGGCCGAGCGACGAGCCGTTGCCGACATGCTCGAATCCCTGACCGACGACCAGTGGAACACGCCCAGTCTGAGTACCGGCTGGACCGTGCGTCACGTGGCCGCCCACCTCACGATGGGGTTCCGCTACTCGGTCCCCAAGATCGCCTGGCAGATGCTCAAGGCCCGGGGGGACTTCAACAAGGTCGCCGACCGGATCGCCAGGGCGGATGGTTCCAAGCTGTCGACCGCCGAACTGGTCGACATCATCCGCCGGAACGCCGACAACCGGTTCAAGCCCCCGGGCTCCGGGTACGAGGCGCCGTTGAGCGACGTGGTCGTCCATGGCCTCGACATGCGCCGGCCCCTCGGCATCGAGCGTGACATCCCGTTCGATCGCCTCGTCGTGGTCCTCCGCACGGCGGTCGAGGCCAAGGCCCGCAAGTTCTACGGTAACGACATCTCCGGCGTGACCTATCGGGCCACCGATGGACAGTGGACGTTCGGCACCGGACCCGAGGTCCATGGTCCGGCCCAGGATCTCGCGCTGTTCCTCTCCGGCCGCCGGGCGGGTCTCGAGCGCCTGGCCGGCGACGGTCTGCGGGTGCTCGAGTCGCGTTGACGTGACCGGATCCGGCGACGGCCTCAGTCCTCGAGGTAGGCGATGAACTCGCAGGTGATCGTCGACTGACCGCCGGCGATCTGGGTGTGGCGGGCCGGGCGCGACGCCGGGTCGGGGAAGTGTTCGACCCAGATCGGGTTGCCGGCGTCGCGGTACGAGGCGTCGGGCACGTAGAACGTGATCCGGGCCACGTGGCGCCAGTCGCCGCCGGCGGCGTGGAGCATCTCGCCGATGTGGTGGAAGCAGTTGGCATACTCGTCCTCGGCCGTCTCAGGGGCACGGCCACCGGGGGGCTGTCGGCCGACGATCACCGACGAGACGAGCAGCGGTCCGATCCTCGACGCCGCCGGGATCGGGTTGGTGTGCCGGAAACTCCCGATGTCGATCGACTCCCGGGCCATCTCAGGTTCCGCCCCGCACGCCGGGATGCCGGGCCGCGAACCATGCCTCGTATTCGGGACGGCGCTCGGACGAGATCGGGAACACCCCGATCGTGCTCTCGCCGGCGGTGACTCGCTCGAAGGCCCACGTCTCCTCCGCTTCCATCGTCACCGCCTCGGCGGCGATCTCGACGACGAGGGCGGCGGGGATGACGACGGCGCCCTCGCCGTCCCCGACGACGATGTCGCCCGGGAAGACGGTCACACCGGCGCAGGAGATCGGGATCTGATGATCGAGCGGCATGTGCAGGCGGCCGAACGTGGCCGCGTGCGACGCGTAGTGATACACCGGGATGTCGAGCTCGGCCACCGCCGGGGTGTCGCGCACCGCTCCGTCGGTGACGATCCCTGTCGCCCCGAGGCGCAGCGCGCGGCATCGCGAAGATGTCGCCGAACGTACCCGCCCCGCCCTGGCCGCCCGCCTCGATGATCAGCACCTCGTCGGGTTGCATCGACTCGATCGCCCGGCGCTGGGCGTTGACGCCGGGGGCGGTGAGCGCCGGGCCGACGTCCTCACGCAGGGGGACGTAGCGCAGCGTGTGGGCGTACCCGAGCAGCCGTTGGCCGGGCTTGATCGGCCGCAACCCGGTCAGGAAGCTGCTTCTGATCCCCCGGCGCTGGAGCAGGTTGGTCAGGGTCGCCGTCGACACCGAGCCGAGTCGGGATCTGAGCTCGTCGGTGAGGACGACCGGGCGGGGATGCTCGTCGGGCATCGCCCCAGTCAACCACGCCCGCCGATCGTCCGGTGGCGTGACCGTGGGTCGGCAAGCGGTTACAGCTGGTTGACGGCCTCGGCATCGGGACCGACGTGGATCGGGATCGAAACGACGGCGGTGTGGGGGCGGTAGAGCAGCCGTGCCTTGAGGGCGAACGCCGTGCCGTTGTGCAGCCACTGGGTCCGCCACGACGTGACGAACTCGGGAATGACGACGGTGATGATGTCGCCCTCGTGGTCGGCGTCGAGGCTGTCGATGAACTCGAGGATCGGCCGGGTCAGTTCGCGGTAGGGCGACTCGACGACCTGGAGGTCGATCGGGATCTGGAACCGGGCCCACTGCTCGCGGATCCGCGCCTCGTCCTCGGGGCCGCTGATCACGGTGACGGCCACGATGCGGTCGGGGTTGAGCGAACGCGCGTACTGCAGCGCATGGAGCACGCCCTTGTTGACGGCGCCGACGAGCACGACCATCGTGTGCGACTCGCGCGGCGCCCGGTAGCCCGGTTCGATCATCATCGCCCGGCGGCCCATCCCATAGTGCTTGCCGATGGCGATGAACCCGGCCACCATCATCGGGATCAGCAGGGCGGGGATGAAGGCACCCTCGGTGAACTTCGAGACGACCACGATGGTGGCGATCAGGCCGGTGCTCACCGCACCGACGCCGTTGATCGTCGCTGCCAGCTGCCAACGGCCCTCGCGGTGCCGGCGGTGGTGGATCACCATGCCGGTCTGGCTGAGGGTGAAGCCGGTGAACACCCCGAAGGCGTACAGCGGGATCAGCTTGGAGATGTCGCCCTTGAAGACGACGATGAGGATGCCGGCGATGACCGCCAGGAACACCACGCCGTTCGAGAACACCAGGCGGGCGCCCTTGTTGAAGAACTGCCGGGGAAGGAAGCCGTCCCGGGCGATGATCGAGGCGAGACGGGGGAAGTCGGCGTACGCCGTGTTGGCCGCCAGGATGAGGATCAGGAAGGTGGCGATCATCGTCGCCCAGAACAGCACGCCCTTGCCACCGTAGAGGTACTCGGCCATCAGGCCCAGTCCGTTGCCGTCGTGCTCGCCCCGGAACGGCTTGAGGTGGGCGGCGACGACCGAGATGCCGAGGAACCCGGCGCCGAGGATGATGCCCATCCACACCAGCGTGGTCGAGGCGTTCCTCGATTCCGGCTTCTCGAAGGCGGGCACGCCGTTCGACACCGCCTCGACGCCCGAGAGGGCCACCGCTCCCGAGGAGAAGGCGCGCAGCAGCATGTAGAGACCGAGGTCCTTGGCCAGTTCGGACTGCTCGACCGCCTCGGCGCTGAGCAGCGACCCGGGGATCGGACCGACGTGCTGGACGAAGATCCGCCACAGCCCGGTGACGATCAGCAACGCCAGCATGAGGACGTAGAAGTACGTCGGTCCGGCGAACGCCGCCCCCGACTCCTTGACGCCGCGCAGGTTCATCACGGTCATCACGAACACGCAGGCCAGGCAGATGGGCACCGCCCATTCCTTGCCCAATCCGGTGGCGGTGCGGATGGCGAGCACGCCGCCGGCCACGCTCACGGCCACGGTCAGGATGTAGTCGACGAGCAGCGAGGCGCCGGCCACCAGCGACGGCACGACACCGAGGTTCTCCCGACTGACGATGTAGGCGCCGCCGCCCGACGGGTAGGCGAAGATCGTCTGGCGGTACGACACCACGACGATGGCGAGCAGCACGCACACCACGATGGCGATCGGGATGAGCGGCCCGAAGGCGACCGAACCGATGCCCGCCTGGAGCAGGAGCACGGCGACGATCTCGTCGGTGGCATAGGCCGTCGACGAGACGGCATCGGAGGCGAAGACGGGCAGCGCGATCTTCTTGCTGAGCCGCTGGTGGTGCTCGTCAGTGCTCGGGATCGGCTTGCCGACGAGCATCCGCTTGATTCTGGTCATGTCATCCCGGGTGGAGTGACCCCGGCTCCGGGGCGGTCATCTCGATCTCGACGCGACGCAGTCCAGTGGTCGGCGTGCCTGCTCGCACGTCCTTAGCGAGTTCTTAACGCCGTCGGGCGCGATCTCTACGCCGTGTTCGCTGTCTCGGGGTCCCGCTGGAGCTGGGCATCGGGTCCCGGTGCTCGCCTGTCGGCCATCGGCGGTGGGCCAGGCTCCGGCCGCCGATGGATGCCGCGACGGGCCAGCCACCGAGGCACTCCGGCCGCGATGCCCAACAGCACGGCGAAGGCCCCGAACTCGGCGAGTGTGCGGCCCGGTCCGACCATCGCCCGCTCGGCAACGGCGACGAAGCCGCAGCCGACCACCATCGCCATGAAGCCCCCTCCCTCGGGCGACATCCGCCGGGCGGCGACGGCGACGATCACGGTCATCAACGCCAGCGCGACGACGGGAGAAGGATCGACGACGACGACCGCAGTCGTCGCCGCAGTGGCCAGCACTGCGGATCGGAGAGATCGACGGTTGTCGGCGCCAGTGGTCACAAGGTGCATCAAAGCGCTGCGCCGCCACGGCCGGCGAGCGCTTAGCGCCCCCTTAGCGGTGCCGTCGGGAATCTCTACGCGTTGGGCGTGCCCGAGGGCCGCGGGCCGGGTTCGAAGCGATATCCGACGCCCGGCTCGGTGCAGAAGTAGCGTGGCGTGCCGGGTACGGGCTCGAGCTTGCGGCGAATGTGAGCCATGTGGACCCGCAGGTAGTTGGTCTCGTCGCCGTACTGCGGGCCCCACACCTCCTGCAGGAGTTGGCGCGAGGTGACCAGCTTGCCGGCGTTGCGGGCGAGCACCTCGACGAGGTGCCATTCGGTGGGCGTGAGCTTCACCGGGACGCCGTCGACGTTCACCCGGTGGTCGGCGAGGTCGATCGACAGATGTTCGGTGATGATCAGCGGCTGGCTCTCGTCGACGATGCCGCGACGCAGCGCGGCCCGCAGGCGGGCGAGCAACTCACCCATGCCGAATGGCTTCGTCACGTAGTCATCGGCGCCGGCATCGAGCGCCGCGACCTTGGCCGCCTCACCGTCGCGGGCCGACAGCACGATGATCGGGGCGGCCAGCCAACCCCGCAGTCCCCCGATCACCTCGATGCCCGAGATACCCGGTAGCCCCAGGTCGAGGATGACGGCGTCCGGCCGGCGGTCGGCCGCCATCGCCAGGGCCTGCTCTCCCGTGCTCGCGGTCATCACCTCGTACGAGCGGGCCCTGAGGTTGACGGCCAACGCCCGGAGGATCTGGGGTTCGTCGTCGACGCAGAGGATGACGCTCATCCGTTCCACACTGGCAGACGGACGACGGCCGTGAGGCCACCGCCCGACGTCTCGGTCAGTTCGAGCTCACCGCCCTGTGCCTTGGTGAAGCCGTCGGCGATGGCCAGCCCCAACCCGACGCCGACCGTCGACTCTCGATCGCCCAAGCGGCGGAACGGCAGCCGCGCCGTCGCCCGCTCCGTCACCGGGATGCCCGGTCCGTGGTCGATCACGTGGATCTCCGTGGTGTTCTCGTTCGTGACGACACCGACGGTCACGACCTCGCCGGGCGGTGAGAACTTGAGGGCATTGGCGACGAGGTTGGCGACGACCCGTTCGAGCAGGGCGCGGTCGGCAGCGAGGTCGACCGCGGCCGCCGGGGAGTCGAACTGCACGCGACGCGCCGCGGCGCCGACACTGTGGATCGCCGTCGGGACGACCTCCTCGATGGCAACGGCCTGGATGTTGACCGGGAGCTCGCCGGCGTGCAGCCGGCTCAGATCGAGCAGATTGGAGACCAGCGCCGTCAGCCGATCCGTTTCGGATTCGATCGTGGCGAGGAAGTCCTGACGTTCTTCTTCCGGCCACTCGATCTCGGGGTCCCGCAGGCTCGACACGGCGGCCTTGATCCCGGCGAGCGGTGTCCGCAGGTCGTGGGACACGGCCTGGAGCAGCGCATCGCGCAGCGCGTTGGCCTGTTCGAGCGCCGCCGCCCGACGGGCGGCGGCGGCGAGCCTCGAACGTTCGAGCGTGGCCGAGAGCTGGGAGGCGAACGCGTGGACAACCCGGCGGTCGTCGGCCGACAGCCCAGGGCCGCGGAGGGCGAGCACGACGCCGTCGCCGAGGGACTCGACGACGTTCGCCTCGCGGGGGTTCGTCGGAGCCCGGCCCGAGGACGCCGTCGCCACCCACTCGCCGGTACCGCCACGCTCCAGGACGGCGACACCGTCGAGGGTGAAGGTCGACCGGAGATGATCCACGAGCGTGCCGATCGGGTCCTCCTGGCTGAACGTCGTGGCCAGCCGGGCCAGCGTCTCGGCCTCGGCCCGGGCGCGCTGGGCCTCGGCGTCGCGCCGTATGGTGCTCGAGACGAACGAACTGACGATCACTGCCGTGGCGACGAAGACGATGAGGGCGATGAGGCTTTCGCGTCGGGAGATCTCCCACCGATGGTACGGCGGCGTGAGATACCAGTTGGCCATCAAGAAAGCGGCGATCGCCCCGACGACCGCCGGCGCCCGACCACCGATGGCGGCGACGCCGATGATCACGAGGAGCAGGATCAACAGGTCGGCGGAGAGGCTGATGTCCCGACGCTCGATGACGAGCAGGGCGATGACGAGTGGCAGACCGATCGCCGCCGCCATCCATCCGAGCAGGCGCCGTCGAGCCGGCAGACCGGCGGTGGGCCGGTTCCGACGGATGGCCGCCGGTCGGTGCGGTGGTGATCCGCTGCCGGCGACGACGAGCACGTCGATCGATCCGGCGAGGCGCACGACTTCGGCGACGGACGATCTCCCGACGAGCCGCTGCCATCGACTGGGATTGGCGGCCCCGACGATCAACTGGAGTGCGCCCTCGGCGATGGCGAACTCGACCAGTCGGGCCGCCGGGTCGTGGCCGACGATCTCGCGGTACGAGGCGCCCTGGTCGTCGAGCGTGGCGCGAACCTCTTCCAGCCCTGCGGCGCGATCGACGCTCGCCGGTGGTCGCACGTGGACGGCGATCAGGGTGGTCCGAGCTTCCCCGGCGATCGCCGCCGCCCGTGCGACCAGCTCCTGCGCTCCCGGCGCGCCGGTGACGGCGACCACGACCGGCCGATTGGCGACCGACCCGTCGACCGGTGGCAACGGCGGGTGGGCGGGCGGGTCGTGGCGCATCACGGCCCAGTCTGCTGGCGATCCGTCGACGCGTCAGATCTCGATCTGTGCGCCGACCTCGAAGACGTTTTCCGGTGGCAGGTTGAAGAATCGGGATGCGCTCGCTGCGGTGCGGTTGAGCACGGCGAACATCTCCTCCCGCCAGGGCGCCATGCCCGGGAGGGCCGTGATCTGGACCGACTCGCGACCGATGAAGTAGGTCGTGGAGTCGGGGCGGTACGAGTACTCCGGATGCTCGATCGACGCCAGCGCGGCTGGGACGTCGGGCTCCTCCATGAAGCCGTAGTGCATCGAGACCTGGAAGCAACCCTCGTCGAGCTTGGCGATCCGCACCCGGTCGGCATCTTCGACACGGGGCACGTCCTCGACGTGCACCGAGACCAGCAGGGTCCGGTTGTGGAGCACCTTGTTGTGGCGCAGGTTCGTGATCAGCGCTGGCGGCGCCATGCCCGGGTCCTTGAACAGGTAGACCGCGGTGCCGGGTACGCGGAGCACCCCGATCTCCTTGGCGCCGGCGAGGACGTCGCCGACGGGGACCTCGCCTCGGTGCATCCGTTCGGCGACGATCTGGCGGCCCTTGCGCCAGGTCGTCATCTGGGTGAACAGCAGGATTGCGACGACGATCGCGAACCAGCCGCCCTTGGGGATCTTGGGGACCTGGGCGGTGAAGAACGCGAGGTCGACCGCCAGCAGCGGGAGGGTGATCACGTTGGCCTTCAGCCTGCTCCAGCCCCAGTGGCGCTCGGCGACAACGCTGAAGATGATCGTCGTGATCGCCATCGTCGTGGTCACGGCGATGCCGTAGGCGGCGGCCAGATTGCTGGACGTCCGGAATCCGAGGACGAGGCCGACGCAGCCGATCATCAGCAACCAGTTGACCAGCGGGACGTAGATCTGGCCGGAGTGCTCGTGCGACGTGTGGCGGATGCTCACACGGGGCAGGTAGTCGAGCTGGACGGCCTGGGCGGTCAGCGAGAAGGCACCCGAGATCAGCGCCTGCGAAGCGATGATCGTCGCCATCGTGGCCAGGATGGCCAGCGGCCAGATCGCCCAATGGGGGGCCATCTCGAAGAACGGGCTGAAGTCCTCCGAGAGGTGGCCCTCGGCGTTGCGGGCCTCGACGTGCTCGACCAGCAGCGCGGCCTGACCGAAGTAGTTGAGCACGAGGGCGGGCAGCACCATCGAGAACCAGCCGAGTTGGATCGGTCGCCGGCCGAAGTGGCCCATGTCGGCATAGAGCGCCTCGCCGCCGGTGACGACCAGGAAGATCGATCCAAGGGCGAGGAACGAGTCGAGACGGCCGTCCTGGAAGAAGCGAACGGCATAGATCGGGTTGACCGCCTGGAGCACTCCGGGGTGGCTGATGATCTGGCGGAGGCCGAGCAGCGCCAGGACGAGGAACCAGACGACCATGATCGGCCCGAAGACCCTGCCGACTGCGCCGGTACCCCGACGCTGGACGATGAACAGCCCGACGAGGATGACGATCGACACCGGGATCACCCAGTCTTCGAAGACGGGAGTGGCGACGTTGAAGCCGTCGACGGCGCTGAGCACCGAGATCGCCGGGGTGATCACGCCGTCGCCGTAGAGCAACGCCGTTCCGAACAGGCCGAGACCGATCACGATGCCCATCGAGCGGGTCCGCTTGCGGGCCAGGTCGGTGGGGATGACGAGTGCCGTCAGGGCGAGGATGCCTCCCTCGCCCTTGTTGTCGGCGCGCATCACGTAGACGAGGTACTTGACCGAGATGATCACGATCAGCGCCCAGAAGGCCAGGGAGCAGACACCGTAGGCCGACCACTTCTCCAGTTGGAGCTCGTGGTTCTTGGTCAGGAACGACTCTTTCAGGGCGTACAGCGGGCTCGTGCCGATGTCGCCGTAGACGACGCCCAGCGCGCCGAGGGCCATCGCCGCGAGGCCGGCATGGGCACCCGGGCCAGCGCCGGTGGGCGTGTGGTGCCGGTTCGGGTCGTGACCGGCGCCGCCACCGGCTCCTTCGTCGGGCTGGACGGTCTCCGGCGGCGGCGGCGGCGGAGCCCCTTCGTCAGACACAGGTTCATCGGGCACGACGGTCGATGATAGGCGCAGGGCCGGCGTTCCGGGGTTCCGCCCAGGCGACATCGCTCCGGCCAGCAACGCCGCGGTGGCCGGCGCCGACGGCGATCGGCGCTCGAACCGCGCTCCCCGTCGATCGGCCGGGCAGGATGGGTGGATGGAACGACTGGTGGTCGAGTCCGCCCCGCACGCCGGGGACGCTGCGCCGTGACGGGCGCGTTGGCGGAACGGTTGGCGAGGTGGTCGCCACGTCGCTACGGGCTGCGCCCGACGCCGCTGCATCGTCTGGACCGCTTCTCGGCGGCGATCGGGCGCGAGGTGTGGATCAAACGCGACGACCTGATCAGCGTCGGTGTCGGCGGCAACAAGATCCGCAAGCTCGGCTACCTCGTCGCCGACGCCCTGGCACAGAGGGCCGACCACCTCGTCACCGTCGGGGCGGGGCAGTCGAACCACGCCCGGTGCGTCGCCGCCGTGGCGGCGATGGAGGGGCTCGGCTGCGACCTCGTGCTCGGTGGCCCCCGCGACGCTCCGGTGGTCGGCAACCTGCTGCTCGATCGCCTGTTCGGCGCCGAGGTCCACTTCCCCGGCACCGACGACTGGGAGGCGCTGGAAGGCGAATCCGCGGCCGTCGCCGAGTCGTTGCGTGGCCGCGGGCGACGCCCCTACGTGATGCCGATCGGGGGCTCCACGCCGGTGGGGGCCCTCGGATTCGTCGAGGCGTTCCTCGAGTTGAGTGAGCAACTCGCCGAGTCGGGCGTTGCGCCGACGGCGATCGTCCATGCCACCTCGTCGGGTGGTACCCAGGCCGGCCTGGCGATCGGTGCCGCCGTCACCGGGTCGACCGCGGCCATCGTCGGCGTCGGGGTGGCCAAGACGGCCCGTCACCTCGAGGGCGAGATCGTCGAGATCGCCGCGGGTTGCTGCGACCTGCTGTCGATCTCGCCGGCCGGGCTGCAGGTCGCCGTCACCGACGGCTTCCGCGGCCCGGCCTACGGCGAATCGACGCCGGGATCGACCGACGCGCTGCTCCTCCTCGCCCGCCGGGAGGGGATCATCGTCGACCCGGTGTACACGGCCAAGGCGCTGCACGCCGTGGTCGAGGCATCCGACGGTGTGCTCGGAGCCGGGCCGGTGGTGTTCTGGCACACCGGCGGGCTCCCGGCGGTCTTCGCCCCCGAACTTGCCGCCCACCTGCTCCGACGGTGACCCGCCGCCGCGCCGGCAGGCACGACGTCGCCGCGGGTCAGCTGGTGAGGCGGTCGAGCTCGATCGCGATCACCGCATCGGCGTCGACGTCCGTGCAGATGGTCACCGCCGGTCGGCCGATCCACGGCCGGCGGTGTTCGGAGACGACGCGGGCGGCGAGCGTCTTGCCCCGGGCGACGCCGTGCCCGCAATCGACGCGCACGGGATGCGATTCGGTGGTGAAGTGCTCGGGGGCGAGCAGGTAGCTGATCGCCGTCGAGTCGTGGACGTAGATCCCGTCGGGGCCGCCGTTGGACCGGGTGAACTCGAGGTAGTGCGGCACGATCCGGCTGAGGTGGCGGGCCCGCGGGTTGTCGATCGCCTCGATCAGCGCCAGCGTCGCCGCCGGCATCACGGTCCGCTGCGTGACGTCGAGGCCGCACATCACCACCGGGCAGGCCGCCCCGAACACCACGTCGGCCGCGTCGGGATCGTTGAGCACGTTGGCCTCGGCCGCCGGTGAGGCGTTGCCGTCGACGAAGGCGGCCCCGCCCATCAGGACGATGCCGGCGAGGGCCGCGGCGAGGCGCGGCTCGAGGATCAGCGCCAGTGCGATGTTCGTCAGCGGACCGATGGGGACGAGCGTGATCTCGCCGGGCGCGGCGATCACCGTGTCGATGATGAAGTGGGCGGCGTCGACGGCCACCGGTCGCCCCGTCGGCGGGGGCAGCGCGGTGTCACCCTGGCCGTCGGCGCCGTGGACGAAGTCGGCCGGTCCACGGAAGTCGCCGGCCAGCGGTCGGGCGACCCCGCGGGCGACCGGGATGTCGGTGCGGCCGGCGATCTCGAGCAGGCGGAGGGCGTTGGCCGTGCAGGTGTCGACGTCACAGTTGCCGTAGACGGTGGTCAGGCCGACCACGTCGAGCTCGGGGGAGGCGAGCGCGTAGAAGATCGCCATCGCGTCGTCGATCCCCGGATCGGTGTCGATGACGATCTTGCGCGGTGTCATCGCCGACACCGTAGGACCTCACGCGCCGGTGCCGCCGCGCAGGCGGCGGCACCCGGCCGGGTGAGAGAGCCGGGGGGTGGCGTGGTCAGCACCCGAGCACGCGCAATCCGAGCGACCGCGCCGCCTGGCCCTGGCGCAGATCGAACGTGACGAACCCGAGCGACTCGATCATCAGTCGCTGCGCCGAGGCCAGATGGAGCGCGTCGAGCGATCGGGCACCGAGCGTCTCGGCGATCGATGCGGCCGCTGTGGCGACGGCAGCGTCGCAGGTCATCAGGGCCATGGCATCGAAGTCGCCCTCCGCGGCGCGCAGCGCAGCCCGGCGCTCCCCGCCGTCGAGCAGCCTGGCGAGGTTCCGCCGGACCTCGACGACCGTGATCCAACTGGTCACCAGGACGGGATCGGACTGCAGGAGGAGCATCGCCGAGTCGGAATCCGGCTCGTCGACGTAGCGCTTGATGAGCGCGCTCGAATCGACGTAGAGCGTCATTCGTCGCGGTCTTCCGTGAGGACGTCGAGGACCCGTCGCCGGGCTCGAAACCTTTCGGTGGGGGCGAGCCCGGGGGTGCCCGGCGGCCGGCGGATCCAGCCCTCATCGATGCCCAGCTGCATCCGCCCCTGCCCGGCGAGCGGGCAGATCATCACCTTGGGTTGGCCGCGGTCGGTCACCCGGATGGTCTCACCAGCTGCCGCTCGATCGAGGTACTCGGACAGATGCTGCTTGAGCTCTCGAACACCCACATCCATGTGGACACTTTATCCGTTGATGTGGATACATCGACGACCGCCGACCGGCTCGGCAAGGACGGTTGTGGCGAGCGTGCTGCCGACGGGGCCGACGCCCGGTGGGCGCATTCGTCGGCGTGCCGAGGGTTTCGCCATCATGGGGAGGACCCAACCGGGTCGAGGAGGAGGGTCCCGTGCCGCCCGGTCGTGGACAGCAGCCGACATGACGGCGACCACACCGCGCGTCGTCCCGGCTCAGCTGCGTTCGACGCGCGAGTACCGGGCCTTCCTCGGTCTGGCGATGGCCTCGGCGGCCATCTCGATCGACCTGCTCCTCCCCGCGTTCGGCGAGATGCGGCGTCACTTCGGCCTGGCCGACTCGTCGCCGGCGACCGCCGGGCTGATCACCACCTTCTTGGTCGGGATGGGGCTCGGTCCCCTGCCGTTCGGCGTGTTCAGCGACCGTTTCGGGCGACGCAGCACGCTGCGCTACGCCTGCGCGCTGTTCGTCGTGTCGGCCGTCGCCTGTGCGTTCGCGCCCTCGCTCATGCTCATGAAGGTCGCCCGGTTCTCCTGGGGGTTCGGGGCGGCGGGTCTCCGGGTGGCGTCGACTGCGATGATCCGCGACCGCCACTCCGGCGCGTCGATGGCCCGCGAGGTGGCGTTCGCGATGACGGTGTTCATGCTCGTGCCGATCTTCGCCCCGGTGTTCGGGGCGGGGCTGATCGAGATCCTGCCGTGGCGGAGCGTGTTCGTGACGTGTGCCCTGTTCGGTGTCGTCCTGGCCGCCTGGTCGACGAGGATCGGTGAGACACTGCCCCACGACCACCGCCAGCCGTTCGACCTCCGCCAGATCCCGCGGGCGGCATCGGCGATCGTCGGCAGCCGCCCGGCCCTCGCCTACACCCTGGCGATGATCCCCCTGTTCGGGGTGTTCTCGTCCTACCTCGCCTCCTCGGAGCGGGTGGTCGGCGACGTGTTCGACCGGCCGGGCTGGTTCCCCTACGTCTTCGGCGTCAGCGCCGTCCTGATGGGCGCCGCCTCGCTGGCCAGCGGACACAACGTGCAGCGGATCGGCCTCCAGCGCCTGATCCTCGGGGCGTCGATCTGCTACGCGGTGGCCAGCGCCGCGGTGCTCGCCCTGTCACGGGCGACCGACGGGCGACCGGGGTTCTGGATCTACTTCGCCCTGTTCGGCGTCGTGCTCGTCTGCCACAACGTGATGATCCCCAACATGAACGCCGCGGCGATGATGCCGGTCGGACATGTCGCCGGGACGGCTGCGGCGATCATGGCGATGCTCGCCACGGCCGGCGGTGCGGTCATCGGCTCGCGGATCGACGCCGGCTTCGACGGCACGGTCGGGCCGGTCAGCGCCGCCTTCCTGATCTCGGCTCTTGTCGTCCTGGCTCTCGCCTGGTGGGCACACCCGACCGCCGGGGGGCGTCGCCCGGCAGCGGCCACACCGGGCGGAGATCATCGCCGCCCCGACGCACGGTAGGGTCTGGCGGGATGACCGACATGAACGAGTTCAACCAGAACCTGATCGCCGAGTTCCGCGCCAACGGCGGCGTCGTCGGCGGGCCGTTCGCCCAGGCACCACTGATCCTGATCACCCACACCGGCGCCAAGTCGGGCATCCGACGGACGTCGCCGCTCGTCTACAGCCGCGCCGGCGACGCGATCGTGCTCATCGCCTCCAAGGGCGGGGCGCCGACCCACCCCCACTGGTATCTCAACATGATCGCCAACCCGCGGGTGACCGTGGAACTGCCGGACGAGACGTTCGAGGCATCGGTGCGCGAGGCGCACGGCGAGGAGCGGGCTCGCCTGTTCCGCGCCCAGGCCGATCTGATGCCCAACTTCGACGAGTACGCGGCGTCCACCGATCGGGAGATCCCCGTGCTCGTGCTCGAACGGATCTGACCGCCGCTACCGGAACCCGGCCGTCCGAGCCGATCCCGACCGGCGCCAACCGCCGCCGGCGCAGCGCCTACGCTCGGCCGCCATGATCGAATCGGTGATCGAACTGGCCACACCCGACGGTGTCCAGGCCGTGCTCGCCAAACGGCCCGACCGGCACGGGCCGTTCCCGGCGGTCGTCATGTTCCACGACGGCCCCGGGGTGCGGGAGGCGACGCACGAGGTGATGCGGCGCATCGCGGTCGAGGGGTACTACGTGGTGTGCCCCGACCGCTACCACCGCTTCGGCCGCCATCTGCACGTCGACCCGGCCGACATCGCCGGCGAGCAGGGCGACGTGGTGCGCCAGCAGATGTGGAAGTGGCTGATGGGCACCTCCGAGGACCAGGTGGCCGCCGACCTCGCCGCCCTGCTCGGCCATCTCGCCGATGACGAGGTGGTGATCGACGGCCCGATGGGTTGCATCGGCTACTGCATCGGCGCCCGCTCGGTGCTGCGCTCGCTGCGCGACCATCCCGAGACGTTCGCCGCCGGGGTCACGTTCCACCCGTCGTTCTGCGTCACGGCGGACGACGACTCACCGCACCACGTCGTCGAGACGTTCAGCGGTGAGCTGTACGTGGCGATCGGCTCGGCCGACCAGCTGCAGTCGGTGGCGATGAACCAGCCGTTCCTCGACGCGGTCAACGCGATGAGCGGTGGTCGGGGGCTGGCCGAGATCCATGAGGGAGCCGACCACGGGTTCTCGGTCCCCGGCCCGGCATACCAGGCTCGAGCCGCCGACCGCTCGTACCGGATGGCGCTGGCCCTCTTCGATCGCACCCTCGGCTGACGGCGACATCCGATGACATTCCCGGGGGCCCGCCCACCCGACCGTTCGCGGCGGCTCGACGCCAACGGGGTGGGGATCGCCACCTACGAATGGGGCGATCCGCTGGGGCCAGCGCTGTTCTGCGTGCACGGCGGGTTCGACTTCGCCCGCACCTTCGACGTCTTCGCCCCGCTGCTGGCCGATGCGGGTTGGCGGGTCGTGTCGTGGGACCAACGCGGTCACGGTGACAGCGACCAGGTACCGCTGCATTCGTGGGACGCGGATCTGCGCGACGCCGCCTGCGTCATCGGCCAGGTCACCGACGAGCCCGCCGTCGTGGTCGGGCACTCGAAGGGGGGCGCGCTGATGCTCCACCTCGCCGAGGCCCAGCCCCATCGCTTCTCCCACATGATCAACCTCGACGGTGTGCCGTCGAGACGTCGGATGCCCGATGTCGCCGACCACGAGCGGAGCCGGTCGCTCGCCGGGGAGCTCGAGACGTGGCTCGACCACCGCCGGTCCCTCGGCGACCGGCGGCGCCGGCCGGGAACCGTTGCCGAGCTCGCCCGCCGTCGCGGCCGGATGAATCCCCGGCTGTCACACGAGTGGCTCGAGTACCTCGTGAGCGTCGGCGGCCGGGAGGACGAGGACGGCTGGCGATGGAAGATCGACTCGTCGATGCGCTTCGGTGGCTTCGGGCCCTGGCGCCCCGAGTGGGCGATCCTCCGCCTGCCGGCGCTGACCATCCCGTTCCTCGCCGTGCTGGCCAGCGAGCTCGAGGAAATGGGGTGGGGCACCTCACCCGCCGACCTCGAACCGTTCATGGCGCCGCTCGGCCGGGCGGTGGTCCTGGCCGATACCGGGCACTTCCTCCACATCGAACGGCCGCAACTCGTGGCGCGGATGGTCATCGACTTCGTCGAGGAGCACTCCTGATGGTCACCATGCTGCGCCATCATCAGGTGGAGCTCGCCCTCCACGAGCTTCGCCCCGGCACCGGGCGCCCACTGCTCCTGCTCCACGGCCTCGGCTCGCGCACCCCGGCCGGCGCCCCGGCGTGGGCCGGAGGGTGGCGTGGGCCGGTCGTCGGACTCGACTTCACCGGCCACGGCCTGTCGAGCGTCCCTCCCGGCGGGGGTTACTCGGCCGAGCTGCTGATGGCCGACGCCGACACCGTGCTCGCCCACCTCGGCCCGTGCACCGTCGTCGGCCAGGGGCTCGGCGCCTACATCGCCCTGCTCATCGCCGGTGCCCGACCGACGCTGGTGCGCGGGGCCGTGCTCACCGACGGATCGGGGATCTCGGGCGGCGTGGCGGGCCCCTCGTCGGGCCTGGTCATCGAGACTGTCGCAGGAGCAGGAACCGCCCCGGATCCGTGGGCCCGCGTCGACCTCGGTCGGGATCCCCGTCCCGCCGACTACGCCATCTCGTTCCTCCGCCAGGCGATCATCCTGTCGGGGCTGACGAATCCCGTGGCGGTCTGCGCCCGCTGGCGCCCGGGCTGGCTGGCCGCCGTTGCCGACGATCCCGCCGTCGTCGACACCACGATCGAGGCCGCGCTGGCGCTCTACGGCGCCGAACCGGCGGCGCGTTAGGAGACCGGCACCGCCGTCGTCGCCGCCGGCGCCGGCGAGGCCAGCCGTTGGCTGGTGATCTCGATGTGGTGGTTGATCATCCAGGCGTTCAGCTGGTCCGGCTCGGCCTCACCGCGGAGGAACTTGGCCATCGCCCGCTCACCCCAGCTGCGCGGCCGGTCCGGCTGGAACGCACCGGAATCGGCGAGGCGGAGCAGCGCGTCGCGCCGGGCGTCGCCCGCCGGCCCGACCCCGCCGGCGACCGTCTCGCGCATGAACTGCCAGGCGTCGTCGGTGGGCCAGCGCAGCCCGTTGCCGCGGGCATGGGTCAGTCCGGCCTCGAGCAGAGGGTGGCGGTTGGCGTAGTCGCCGAGCCCCAGCGGCGTGCCGAGATCGCCCAGCTCGTCGAGGGTTCGGGCGATGGCGAGTTCGCGTCGTTCGAAGCGCACCCACTCGCCGCGACGGCCGAGGGACGCCATCGCCGGCGCCGAGCCGGCGGCGACGGTGATCGAAGCCCAGGGGCCGTTCTCGGCGAGCAGGCGTACGAGCGTGCCGATCGAGCCGGTCGTCGGGTCGTCGGCCTGGTCGAGCACGATGTGGATCCGATCACGGGCGGTCCTGGTCGCCGCCGAAGCGAGCACCATCGCCTGCTGGAGGCGCTCGCGCGCGCCCAGGCTGAGGACCCGCAGGCGGAGCACGATCGTCGAGTCGGCCTGCGATGCCCACGCCCCGACTTCCCGCAGGGCGAGCGGGTCGTCGTCGATCGAGATCACCGGCCGGCAGGCAGCCCCCGACTCCACCAGCGGCCCGAAGAACGAGTCGACGGAGCGCAGCAGCTCGCGACGGCGGTCGGCGCGCAGGTCGATCGCCAACGAGTGGTCGTGGAGTCGGAGTCGGGACGCCCGCACCCCGATCTGGGCGACGTCCTCGTTGTCGAACACGACGAGCGGCATCAGGCCCGGTCGCGGTTGGCTTCTCGCAATGGCCAGGAGACAGGTCGGATCTGCTCTGACGATCGGGATGTAGTACACGTTTCGGCCCCGCCCTCGGTCTGCCCAACCCTGCTGTCGATCAACTGTCAAGAATCCACCAAGACCATCGCTCGTCGGCGCTCGGCCACTCCTGACCGTGGGGAACTTAACACGGACAATCAAGCAACAGTCTGTCAGTCCACAAGGAAATACGGAGAGCGAGAATCCTGATCCTGCCGATGCGGAGACCGTGCTCGGGAACTGGCCGCGACGCCTAGCGTGAGGGGCCCTCGGGACGGGTTCTCGGCCTGGGAGGGCATCCGGCCCGACACGCGGCCTCAGCGCAGGTTGCCAAGGAGAGGTATCATCGGCCAACGTCCCAACGACGAGTACGAGCGGAATCGGTCGAGTCGCTGGGCTTCCATATCGACGGGGGTGCGGGGACATGCTCGAGCAGGATGCAGCAGCTGTGGAAACCACGGGCGGCGGGGAGGGCGACGCATCGTCCTGGCCCCAGCGAGTTGTCGGTGGTCCGCTGAACTCGGCCGATCTCGCCGCCGTCGCCCTGCGACTGGCCTTCGGTCTCATCCTGTTCGCCCAGGGGATGAGCAAGGTCGTCAGCTGGTCGTTCTTCGGGCCGAAGCAGAGCACCCGGGAGTTGGCCGACGGTTTCATCACCCTGATCGGGTACGACCACGCCTACTTCCTGTCGTGCGTGCTGACGGCGACGGAGCTGGTCGGTGGCGCCCTGCTCGTCCTCGGTCTGCTGACCTCACTCGGCGCCGCCGCCTACATCGGGATCATGTTCCAGTTCGTCAGCCTGCAGTGGGCGTCGGGCATGTTCGGGAACGCCGAGGCCCCGGGCTTTTCGCAGAACCTCGGCATGCTATGCGTGGGGGCGGCGATCGCCTACCTCGGACCCGGCCATCTCTCGCTTGACGGGGCGTTTCGGTTGCAGCTTCGCGGACTCAGATGGGGGACGGCGGCACTCGTCGTCGGCTTGACCGTCGGTGCCATCGTCGTCGGCTTCTTCGGACCCGGCCTGTTTGCGGCGCCACCTCCACCGCCCGGCCCCTGAGGCCCGTTCGCTACACGGTGAACGAGGCGACCGACGACGCGGTTCCCCAGGGATTGGTCACCTTGACCCGGCCGGTCTTCGCTGCCGCAGGAACCGTCGCGGTGATCTGGTTGGCGTTGTTGACCGTGAAGGTGGCCGGGATCCCGCCGAACCACACGCCGGTGGTGCCCTTGAGGTTGTTGCCACGGATCGTGACCACGGTGCCGGCGACGCCCGAACCCGGGCTGAAGGTGATGTCGGTGGGAGCCCGGCGGACGACGAACAGGTTGGTCGACGTCGAGCCGCCATCGGTCGACACGGTGATGGTTCCCTGGAGCGCGTCGGCGGGCACGATGACGCTGAACCGGGTTCCGTCGGGCGACGCCGTGACGACGACCGGCGACGACCCGGTGAACCTGACCGTGGTCGACCCGACCGTCGATGCCAGATTGGTGCCCACGAAGGTGATCGTGGCGCCGGGCTGCGCCCCGGTGGGGGAGACGGAGGTGATCGTCGGCGGCGGCGGCCGCCGGCCGCCGAGGGGAACCGTCGCATCGAGAGCGTGTGTCGAGTGGACCACCATCGTGGCCGAGCGCTCGCCGACGATGGCCGGGTCGAGGGTGACGTCGACGCGGCAGGTCGACCCGGGGCGGAGTTGACGGGCCAGGCATGACGTCGCATCAACGATGGCGAAGTCGCCCGCCGCGTCGCCGGTCAGATCGAACGAGCGGATCGTCGTCGCCGTGGCGCCGGTGTTCTGCAGCGAGACCGTGGTCGTGCCGACCGCGCCGACCGGCACGACGCCGAACTCGGCGGCGGCCGGGGTGGCGACGATGCGGGCCGACACGACCTGCCAGCCGTGGAAGTCGGTGTTGTCGTCCGGCGCCTGCTTGTCGTGCTGTCCGCGTGCACACGGGTCGGCCAGGCAGCCGTCGGGATCGACCGGGCTGGTGATGGTGACGACCATCTCGTTGGGTATGTAGGGGTTGGCGGTGAGCAGCGGGGTCGCCGAGTCGGGCGTACCGGCCTCGATGCGAGCCTTGAGAACGTACTGTGCGGCACCCGCGGGCCGCAGGGTGCCGATCAACTGGAACGGTGCCCGGTTGGTGAGCGGGTCGATCGGGCCGATCTCGAAGGCGGTGATGTCCGGGCTGTTGCCGGGTGTCGTGCTCGGAACCGCCGGGCGAATCCTGGTGCGCGGCGGTATCTGGATGAAGCCCGAGATGCCGGACAGCGGCGTGGTGCCCTCGTTGGAGATCTGCAGCAGGCCTGCGGGGGAGTCGCCGATCACGCAGGCGTGGTGGCGCGGGTCGGCGGTTCGGTAGCAGTTGCCGGCGGTCGACGGCCAGATCCACGACAATCGGGCGGCGACGTCGACGTTGTTGGACGGAACGGGGACCGGCGGGATCGGGTAGCCACCGGGCCAGTCGGGGAGCAGCCCCACGTCGAGGCGGCCGCCCACCGCGCCGTCGACGGTGACGGTGATGAACTGGTTGTCGACCTCGAAGTCGTTGTCGGGGCCCGGGCCGGCCGCACAATCGAGTCCGTCGCACTGCGAGCGGTACCAGCCGGTCGACACCCGTACCCTCACGGGTGCCGCCACCACCGCCAGGGTCCACTCGCCCGCGGCGTCGGTGACCACCGGGGGACCCGACGCGTTGACCACGACGCCGGGAACCCCGGGCTCGCCTTCATCGCGGGTCCCGTCGTTGTCGAGGTCGTGGAAGACGGTGCCGGAGAGCACCCCGGCGGTGGCCGGGGACGGTGTCGGGAACGCGGCGAGCGTCGCCGACAGCAGCAGCGCCACGACACCGGCGCGCCGCGGGGATCGGCTACGCATCGCCGGCGAACTCGAACCTCGCATCATCCCTGCCGACCTCCGCCCGGCGACGACCCGCCACCGGAACTCTGATGCTACTACCACGGAGAGTTTTGAATCAACACTCAGGGTGGTCCACGAGCGGCGGAGGCTGCGGGAATAGCATCGGGTTCCAGATGGACCCGATGGACACCTTCACCGACCGCAAGTGCGCACTGTGCGGGTGGAGCCTTGCGCCGAACGACGCGGCGTGCCCGTCATGCGGGGCTGGGGTCCTGGCCCCGCCGGACTCCGGCGAGGAGCGGTACGGTGCACCGCTCGTTCACGACCAGGCCGCGCCGTCACGCTGGCCGATCATCCTCAGCGTGCTGGGCATCGTCGGGGCGTTGATCGTGATCGCCCTCGCCGTGAAGCCGTTCTTCGAACACCGCGACGACACGATCGCCATCGTGCAGGAGCCCGGCGACTCGGTGACCACGACATCGGCTGCCGGGTCGGTCATCCCGACGACCGCCGCCGTGCAGGAGTCGGTGCCGCCCGCCGAGACCGTTCCACCGGCCAACGTCGCACCCGCCGGGCCGGTGGTCGCGGCACTGGTCGAGGCGTCGTGCACGGCCCGGGGTTCCACCGACTCGCGGGGCAACCCGATCAGTTTCCGACCCGAGAACACCATCGACGGCGATCTGACCTCGACCTGGCGCTGTGAGGGCGACGCCAGCGGCCAGACGATCAACTACGCCCTCGGTGTGCCGGCCAATGTCGCCCAGGTCGGGATGGTGCCCGGCTACTCGAAGGTCGACGAGTTCAACGGCGACGACAGGTTCGTCGAGAACCGGCGGGTGACCAGCGCGGTCTGGCACTGCATCGACGTGTCGGGCAACGAGGTGGGCAGCGCCCCCCAGACGCTGGCCGACGCGCCGCAGATGCAGATGCTCGATGTCGCCGGGTTCGCCGCCTGCCAGATCGTCCGCCTCGAGATCACGGGCGCCACGCCGCCAGGCCGACGGGATTTCACGGCCATCTCCGAGATCTCGATCATCGCTGCCTGAACCTGAGTGACATCGACTCAGGTTTTCTGATTGTCGGGTTGCGGCCCCAGCGCCGGGTTTCGTAGACTTGCGCTCACCACACGCAACTTCGCGCCAGGAGAACCCGCATCATGGCTAAGGCAGTCGGCATCGACCTCGGCACCACCAACTCGGTGGTCGCCTTCCTCGAGGGTGGCGATCCCACCGTCATCCCCAACTCCGAAGGGAGCCGCACCACCCCGTCGGTGGTCGCCTTCTCGAAGTCCGGCGAGGTGCTCGTCGGCGAGGTGGCCAAGCGTCAGGCGATCACCAACCCCGATCGCACCTTCCGCTCGATCAAGCGCCACATCGGCACCTCGTGGAAGAGTGACGACGTCGACGGCAAGCGGTACACCCCGCAGGAGATCTCGGCGCGCACGCTGATGAAGCTCAAGCGCGATGCCGAGTCCTACCTCGGTGACACCATCACCCAGGCCGTCATCACGGTGCCCGCCTACTTCGACGACGCCCAGCGCACGGCGACCAAGGAGGCCGGCCAGATCGCCGGGCTCGAGGTACTGCGGATCATCAACGAGCCGACTGCGGCTGCGCTCGCCTACGGCCTCGACAAGGGTGCCGAGGACGAGACGGTGCTGGTGTTCGACCTCGGCGGCGGCACCTTCGACGTGTCCGTGCTCGAGATCGGCGAGGGCGTCTTCGAGGTCAAGTCGACGCACGGCGACACCCACCTCGGGGGCGACGACTGGGACGACCGGATCATCAAGTGGCTGGTCACCGAGTTCAAGAGCGCGCATGGCGTCGACCTCGGGGCCGACAAGATGGCCACCCAGCGCCTCAAGGAGGCGGCCGAGAAGGCCAAGATCGAGCTCTCCCAGGTCCAGCAGACCCAGATCAACCTGCCGTTCATCACCGCCACGGCCGATGGGCCGCTGCACCTCGACCAGTCGCTCACCCGGGCCAGGTTCCAGGAGATGACCGCCGACCTGCTCGAGCGGTGCAAGCTCCCCTTCGAGCAGGCGATCAAGGACGCCGGCCTGACCAAGGGTCAGATCCAGCACGTCATCCTGGTCGGCGGCTCCACCCGGATGCCCGCCGTCACCGAACTGGTCTTCGAGATGACGGGCCGCGAGCCCAACAAGTCCGTCAACCCCGACGAGGTCGTCGCCATCGGCGCCGCCGTGCAGGCCGGCGTGCTGCGCGGCGAGGTCAAGGACGTGTTGCTCCTCGACGTCACACCCCTGTCGCTCGGCATCGAGACCAAGGGCGGCGTGATGACCAAGCTCATCGAGCGCAACACGACGATCCCCACCCGGCGAACCGAGGTGTTCACCACCGCTGACGACATGCAGCCGTCCGTCGAGATCCACGTCCTGCAGGGCGAGCGCGAGATGGCGTCGTACAACAAGACGCTGGGCAAGTTCCAGCTCGTCGACCTCCCGCCCGCCCCGCGTGGCGTCCCCCAGATCGAGGTCACCTTCGACATCGACGCCAACGGGATCGTGCACGTCTCGGCCAAGGACCGGGCGACCTCGAAGGAGCAGTCGATGACGATCTCCGGGCAGTCGACGCTGGCCAAGGACGACATCGAGCGGATGGTCAAGGATGCCGAGGCCCATGCCGAGGAGGACCGTCAGCGCCGCGCCGAGGCCGAGACGCGCAACAACGCCGACACCCTCGTGTACCAGACCGAGAAGGTGCTCAAGGACCAGGGTGACAAGGTGTCCCCCGAGGAACGCGCCGCGGTCGAGACGCCGTTGGCCGATCTGCGCAAGGCCCTCGACGGCAACGACTTCGACGCCATCAAGCGGGCGACCGAGACGCTTGCCTCGGCCAGCCAGACGTTCAGCCAGAAGCTGTACGAGGCGGCGGCCCGCGACGCCAACGCGACCGGCACCTCGGCCTCCGGACAGAGCGGTGCCGGGTCGGTCGACGACGCCGAGATCGTCGATGCCGAGATCGTCGACGCCGAGATCGTCGATGGGGGCTGAGCCCGATGGACGGAGACATGGTCGACGAGGAGGAGGCGCAGGCCTCCGATCTCGCCAAGCCGAGGCACCTCGCCGCCGACGACGTGGTCGTCGACGACGAGTTCGATGACGACGCCCGGGCGAGCGAGGTCGAGGATCTCACCTCCGAGTTGGAGGCACCCGATCTCGACGAGGCCGAGGTGGTCGACCCGATCGCCGAGGCGCGCGCCGAGCGCGACCAGTTCAAGGACATCGCCCTGCGTCTGCAGGCCGATTTCGACAACTACCGCAAGCGGATGGCCCAGATCCAGGCTGCCGAGGTCGACCGGGCGACCGGACGGATGGCCGAGGCCCTCCTGCCGGTGCTCGATGCCGCGGAGCACGCATTCCTCCAGCATCCGGCCGAGGTCGAACCGCTGTTCAACCTGCTGCTCGGCGAGCTGCGCAAGCAGGGGCTCGAGTCGATGAACCTGCTCGAGCAGCCCTTCGACCCGGCGCTGGCCGAGGCCGTGCTGCACGAGGCCGGCGATGCCGGCGAACCGGTCGTCGCCGAGGTGCTGCGCAGTGGGTACACCTGGAAGGGCCGGGTGCTGCGGGCGGCGATGGTCAAGGTTCGCGGCTGAGCGGACAGAAGGACGACGATGACCGCGCAACGGGAGTGGTACGAGAAGGACTACTACAAGGTCCTCGGCGTGGCCCAGGATGCCGAGCGCGAAGGAGATCACCAAGGCCTACCGCAAGCTGGCCCGCGAGAACCACCCCGACGCCAAGCCCGGTGACGCGGCGGCAGAGGATCGCTTCAAGGACATCTCGGCGGCCTACGACGTGCTCAACGACGAGGCGAAACGGGCCGAGTACGACGAGGTCCGCCGCCTCGGACCGACGGCGGGGATGCGCGGTGGCGGGCCTGGGGGCTTCACGTTCAACGCCGGCGAGGCCGGGCTCGGCGACCTCCTCGGCGGGCTGTTCGGCAGCGGGAGCGGCCGCCGCCGTGGTGGAGGCGTGGGTCCTCAGCGGGGCAGCGACGTCGAGGCGACGCTGACCCTGTCGTTCGAGGAGGCCGCCCACGGGCTCGAGACGAGCCTGCACCTCACGTCCGAGGCGCAGTGCTCGACGTGCTCGGGCTCCGGCGCCCGGCCGGGCACCAGCCCACGTGTCTGCGGCCTGTGCGGCGGGCGTGGGGTGATCGACGACAACCAGGGCTTCTTCTCGCTGTCCTCCCCGTGCCGGGGCTGCCAGGGCACGGGCCGGATCATCGAGTCGCCCTGCGGCACATGCCGGGGCACCGGCGTCGAGCAGCGCCCGCGCGAGGTCAAGGTGCGCATCCCGGCAGGCGTCGCCGACGGCCAGAAGATCCGTCTCAAGGGCCGTGGTGGTCCGGGCCGATCGGGCGGCCCGGCGGGTGACCTGCTCGTCGAGTGCCACGTGAAGCCGCACCACCGCTTCGGCCGCCACGGGATGAATCTGACCGTCCGGGTAGCCGTGACCTTCGCCGAGCTGGCGCTCGGTGCCGAGATCCCGGTGCCGACGCTCTCGGGCGCGCCGGTCACGCTGCGGCTCAAGCCCGGTACCCCTTCGGGTTCCCGCCACCGGGTGCGGGGCAAGGGGATCGAGACAGCCAAGGCGACCGGTGACCTGATCGTCACCGTCGAGGTCGTGGTGCCCACTACGCTCGGCGCCGACGAACGTGCCGCCATCGAGGCGTTCGCCCAGGCGACGCCGGTCCCGGTCCGCTAGGCGAGAGGAGGACGACATGCGAATGACCCATTCCGAGCGGGCGCTCTACGTGATCTCCGTCGCCGCCGAGCTGTCGGGCATGCACCCCCAGACATTGCGCATCTACGAGCGCAAGGGCCTGCTCGAACCGTCGCGTACCCAGGGCGGCAGCCGGCGCTACTCCGACGCCGACATCGCCCGGCTGATGCGCATCGCCGAGCTGGCCGGCGAGGGCATGAACCTGTCCGGAATCCGACGGGTGATGGAGCTCGAGGCCGACAACGAGCGGCTGCGGGCCGAGCTCGACCAGGCCAGCCGGCTCGCCGCGGCTGCCATTGCCGAGCTCGATCGGCGCGAACCGCGCCGCGACCTGGTGCCGCTGCGCCAGGCGGTGGCGGTGTTCGGGCAGGTGCCCGACGTGCTGCGCCCCGATCGCTGAGCGGGCCGGCGCCCGCGCTCCTGTCGTGACGCCGCACCCCGTCGCCTGGCACGTCTCGCGCTGGGCCGATGATCCGTGGGCCCGTGGGTCGTGGTCGTACCTCCGCCCCGGCGCCTCGGCGGCCGATCGGGTGGCGCTGGGTGAACCGGTCGACGGTCGGCTGATCCTGTGCGGCGAGGCCACCTCGCCCGATCATCCGGCGATGGCCCATGGCGCCTACACGAGCGGTCTGCGCGCCGCACGCTGGTGCTCCGCCAACCTGCCCGGCGGTGCCCGCGTGCTGGTCGTCGGCGCCGGGTTGGCCGGGTTGACCGCGGCCCGGGCGCTGCTCGACGACGGTATGCGACCCGTCGTCGTCGAGGCCCGCCGCCGCGTTGGCGGACGGGTCCACCCCGTTGTGCTGGCGGGCGATGGGGACGACCCGGGCCGGTCGGCGCCGGTGAGCGCCGACGGCGGGGCGGGCTGGCTCCAGGAGTGGGAGCGCAACCCCCTCGCCCGGCTGGCCGAGCGCCTCGGTCTGGCGTTCGTCGAGACCGACTTCGCCCATCCGGTCGAGCGCCCCACGCCGACCGTCGACGGCGCGTGCGAGCTGCTCGGCGAACGAATCCGGCACGTGACCGGGTCGGGGGACGTCTCGCTCGCCGAGGCCCTCGCCGGCTGGTCCGACGGCCTGGCTCCGGACAGGTGGCGGGCCGTGCAGCGGGTGCTCGACGCCGCCATCGACGCCGAGTTCGGAGCGCCGTTCGACCAGCTGTCGGCCCGGGCGGCGATCGGGGAACCGGGCGTCGGAGACGGTGACCGGATGATCGTCGGCGGGTACCGCCCCCTGCTCGAGCACCTGGTCGGCGGTCGGGGGGACCGCCTCGACATCCGCCTCGGGCACGTGATCGAGCAGATCGGCCGCCACGACGGCGGGGCCGTCGTGTCGGGCCCGTGGGGGGTGCTGCGTGGGGATGCGGCGGTCGTGACACTCCCGGTCGGGGTGCTGCGCAGCGGGTCGGTGACCTTCGAGCCGGAGCTGCCGACGACTCATCTCGATGCGCTGGCACGGATGGGGATGGGTGTGGTCGAGAAGGTGCTGCTGCGCTTCGCCGAGCGCTGGTGGCCCATCCTGCCCGGCGGCTGCTTCCACTGGTTCGAGGAGCCCGCATCGTGGGTGGAGTGGGCCGATCTGACCGACGCCTGCGACGCCCCGGTGGTGGCCGCGTTCATCGCCGGCGGAGCGGTCGGCCGTCGGCACGGCGGGCGCAGCGACACCGAGATCGCCGTTGCTGCGAGCGCCGCACTGGGGCGGTTCGTCGCCGCCTGAAAACGTGTCGGGGCCGGTTCACGGCCGCGTCTGCGCGCCGGGTCAGGGCGTCGCGTCGGCACGCCAGGTCAGGGCGCCGGCGGCGCCGCCCCTCCCGCCGCGCTGCGCAGGGTGTCGCGGTCCCACGTCGAGGCCGGCACCGGCTCGGCGCGGTAGATCACGTCCGCCGGCGCCGCCGACACGGTGAGCAGCCGGGCGCCGTCGTCGGCGACCTGCTCGAGCCACGGGGCCGAACCGGTTCCCCAGCCGATCATCGTCGTGCCGTCGCCCAAGCGGCGGACGCTGCCCAACGTGCCCGATTTGAGCGTCCCGGCGCCGTGGCTCCATGTCAGCGTCGCCCGTGCCGCCGTGGCATCGATCGCGTACTCCACCGCCCGCGACGTGGCGTCGATCGCCCCGACGTGGTTGTCGTGGATCGTCACGTTGCCGTCGGGGAGCACGCGGCCGTCGTGGGGAGCGCGTGGGCCGCCACGGGCATCGCCGACGATCGCCAGGGCGACTCCCGTGGCGGGGGCCGTGCTGCCCCCCAGCTTCCACTCGACGGCCCCCGTCGCCCGGTCGATCCGGATCACGGCGTTCAGGTGGCGGGCGGTGAGCAGCAGATCGCCGTCGGCGAAGACGTCGACGGCGTTGACGTGGACGAGGTCGAGGCCGTACTCACCGCCGGCCAGCGGGAAGCAGATCGGGAGCTGCGTCTCGGCCGCGGCGATGTGATCGGCGCTGTGCCAGCGCCAGACCTCGTTGCCCGCCCGATCGAGCTCGACGACGTCGGAGTCGATCATCACGCTGGTCGAGCGCCTCATCCCGTTGGTGTCGTTGCACGCCACGGTGGTCGGCAGCGGCAGGTCGCGGCGGGGGTAGGTGACCACGAGCCGGTGGCCGTCGGGGAGCGTGAGCAGCTCGTGCCAGTCGATCGCCTCGCCGGGGATCTCGATCGTGCCGGTCAACCCACCGGTCAGCGATCGCAGCTCGAAGCCGAGTGGGGGCACCTCGGTCGGGAACCCGCCGCCGGTCCACCGGCGCCATGCCACACCGCCGCCGGCGGCCCACAGACCGATCACCGGGTACGGCGTCCGTTTGTACCAGACGGGCACGCCGTACTCGTCGAGGATGAAGGCGTAGGCCGCTGCGGCGGCGGTGGCCGCCTGCACCCAGCCCGGCGTGGGCGACCTGCCAACGGCGTGGAGCGGAGGGAAATCGGGGGGCAGGCAGCGCAGGAAGGTGTGCTGCACGCCGGCCGGGAAACGTGACGTCGACGGTCGCCAGGTCGTCGGGGCGCATCGTCAGGGTCACGGTCGAGCGGACCGTGGCGGGACCGTGATCGATCGAGACGACCCCGCCCGGAGCGGCCGCCGCGTCGATCGTCACCGGCCCGCCCCCGGCCGGGCAACGCAGCGTGTGGTCGGGCTGTCCGGGCAGCGGCCGGCGGTCCATGTCGGGGGTCGTGGCCAGGATGCGCAGCGCGGAGTTCTCGCCGAACACGGTGAGCAGATCGACGACCACGTCGGTGGCGGCCGAGGCGAGCACGCAGACGTCTCCTGCCCCCGGGACGGCTCCGGGCGAGGGCTCGCCCCATGCCGGGGGGCGGGCCAGACCGATGGTGACCAGTGACGACTCGGGTTGTCCCCGGCGGAAGTTCACCGACGAGGTGTTCGGGGCGGGGTCCGTACAGGGGAACAGGGTGAGGTAGCCCGCAGCGGTGGCGTCGACGGCGATCACTTCGAGCTGCACCGCCGTCGCCCCGATCGCCACCCGTCCTGGCAGCCCGAGCGGGCGGACCTCACCGGCGGCGAACTTGGCACGCGCCCAACCGCCGATGCCCGAACGCGAGTCGGTGAGACGCCGGGCGGCGAACTCACGTACCCGGCTCCCGGGGAGCGTGGCAGAGTCTGCGGTGTCGGGATCGTCGGGGCCGAACCAACCCGTGACGTCGATGATCACGTCGGCGGACCGCTCGACGTACACGCACACCGCGCCGCTCGGGTCGAGTCCGACGATCGCCGGCGCCCCCCGGTCGTAGCCGGGCAGGGTGTTGACCGTCGACGTGCCCGGTCGGTCCGCCGTGCACGGATAGGCGGTGGCATAGGTCGGCTGCGACGCGTTGGTGATCGTCAGGTTGACGACGACGGCGGTCGCCGTGGCCGGCACGGTGAGATGGGGCAGCGCGTGCCCGGCGATGGGCACCCGCACGACGCCGCCGTCGGGGGGGCGTACCGGTTGCGGGTCGGTCGGGTACAGGCGCGTACGGGAATCGAAGGCCCGGGCCATGATGTGCTCGTGGAACGGTTCACCGGCGGGGGTGTACCAGCCGACGAGATCGACGATCAGATCGGTCACGTCGTCCGCATAGAAGCAGGCGCGCCTCGTCGCATCCAGCGGGACGACGGCGAGCCCGGGCACCGGGTCGTCGCGCCGAGGGTTGAGGTGGGAGACGCCCGGGCGGGGTCCGCCGCACCCGTAGGCCGTGACGAAGCCGGTCGCCCTCGTCCGATCGGCGGTGATCGTCAACACGGCTGCCGTGGCGCCGGTCGGCGCCGCCCCGCCCAGGTCGACCTGGAGCACGCAGCCCGCCTCGACCGGGGCGATGGGCACGCCACCGATGCCCGACCGGGTGTCGGCCAGGCGCTGCGGCGTCACGGGGACGAACCCCGAACCGCCGGCCACGGTCGCCATGACATCGCCCACCGGCGGTGGCGTGCAGCCCGCCGCGTATGCCGGGCGGGATGACGGGGCCGACGCCAGCACGGCGGCGAACAGGATGATCAGGGAACCGCCCGCTCGCGTTGTTCGGGAGCGCATCGGCCCAGTCTGGCACCGACCGGCACCGCACGTGGTCGCGCACGTGGTCGCCCCAGGACGCCAGGACGCCCTGGGGGACGCCGGCTCCGCTCCGCCGGCGGCGTACGCTGTATCGATGAGCGACTCCACGGAGATCCGGCCGGATCGGACGACCGAGTGGGCGGCGCTGCGGGCCGCCCACCTCAGGGAGCGTGATCGTCGGCCCCCGACGAGCGCCCGCGGCGTGCACCACGTGGCGCTGCTGTCGGCGGACGTCGAGCGGACGATCCGCTTCTACCAGGACCTCTGCGGCTTCCCGCTGACGGAGTTGTTCGAAAATCGGGACTACGCCGGTTCGACGCACTTCTTCTTCGACATCGGGCACGGCAACGCGCTGGCCTTCTTCGACATGCCCGGCCTCGACCTGGGACCCTATGAGGAGGTCCTCGGCGGGCTGCACCATCTGGCCATCTCGATGGAGCACGCCGCGTGGCTCGCCGCCGTGGAGCGGTTGGAGCTGGCGGGTGTCGAGATCCTCAGGATCGACACGTCCGCCTACTTCCGTGACCCCGACGGCGGACGCATCGAGCTGATCGACGATCCGCTGGGGGAGATGTACGGCAGCCCGGTGATGTGACGGCCGCGCGGGGACGTGACCCGCGACACACCGACACGGAGCCCGGATGAAGGTCGAAAGTTGATAGAGTTGTTATCAAGTTTCCTCAGTGTTCCGAAGTGTTCCGAAGTGTGAGGTGTTGACTTGGCGCTCGACCCGAAGAAGTGGACCAACAAGACCCAGGAAGCGCTGGCCGCGGCGATCGATCAGGCCAAAGCGCTCTCGAACCCCGAGCTGACGCCTGATCACCTGATGGCGGCGCTCGCCCGCCAGGACGCCACGATCGTGCCCGCCGTCCTCGCCAAGCTCGGCCTGGCGCCCCTGATGGTGCGCAACCGGGCCGACGAGGCGGTTGCCAAGCTCCCCAAGGCCTACGGCGGCGACGAGCCGCGGATGAGCCGTGAGCTGAGCAACGTCTTCGAGAACGCCGAGAAGTACCGCAAGGACCTGAAGGACGACTACCTGTCGGTCGAGCACCTGCTGCTGGCCATGAACCAGCGGCTCGACATCGGTTCCGAGGAGCTGCTCGGCGCCCTGCGCGAAGTCCGCGGTTCGCACCGCGTCGCCAGCCAGAACCCCGAGGAGCAGTTCCAGGCCCTCGAGAAGTACGGCCAGGACCTCACCGCCCGGGCCCGAGACGGCAAGATCGACCCGGTCATCGGTCGCGACGACGAGATTCGTCGGGTCATCCAGGTGCTGTCGCGTCGTACCAAGAACAACCCCGTGCTGATCGGTGAGCCCGGCGTCGGCAAGACGGCGATCGTCGAGGGCCTCGCCCGGCGGATCGCCGACGGCGACGTGCCCGAGGGCCTGAAGAACAAGCGGCTGATCGGCCTCGACATCGGCTCGATGATCGCCGGCGCCAAGTACCGCGGAGAGTTCGAGGAGCGGCTCAAGGCCGTGCTCAAGGAGATCACCGACGCCGCCGGCGAGGTGATCACCTTCGTCGACGAGATCCACACGATCGTCGGTGCCGGCGCCGCCGAGGGGGCGATGGACGCCGGCAACATGATCAAGCCGATGCTGGCGCGCGGTGAGCTGCGGATGATCGGCGCCACGACCCTCGACGAGTACCGCAAGTACGTCGAGAAGGATCCCGCCCTCGAGCGCCGCTTCCAGCAGGTGTACGTCGGTGAGCCCTCGGTCGAGGACACGATCGCCATCCTCCGCGGGCTCAAGGAGCGCTACGAGGTGCACCACGGCGTGCGCATCCAGGACTCGGCCCTCGTGTCGGCCGCCGTGCTCTCCAACCGTTACCTCACCAACCGGTTCCTGCCCGACAAGGCCATCGACCTGATGGACGAGGCCGCCTCGAAGCTGCGCATCGAGATCGACTCGCTGCCCACCGAGATCGACGTCGTCGACCGGCGGATCATGCAGCTCGAGATCGAGAAGGTGGCGCTCGAGAAGGAGAAGGACGTCGCCTCGCGCGAGCGCCTCGACACGTTGAACGACGAACTCGCCACGCTGCAGGCCCAGACGGCGGAGATGAAGGAGCACTGGGGCCAGGAGAAGGGCGCGATCGCCGCGATCCGCAACCTGAAGGAGGAGCGCGAGCAGCTCACCACCCAGCTCGAGCAGCTCGAGCGGATCGGCGACTTCGCCACCGCCTCCGAAGTCAAGCACGGCCGCATCCCCGAGCTCGACCGTCGCATCGACGAGGCCAGCGCCCACCTCGACAAGCTGCAGACGGGCAACCGGATGCTCAAGGAGGAGGTCGACGCCGAGGACATCGCCGAGGTGGTCTCGAAGTGGACCGGCGTTCCGGTGAGCCGGCTGATGGAGGGTGAGATGGCCAAGCTGGTGCAGCTCGAGTCGCTGCTCCATCATCGGGTGATCGGCCAGGACGATGCCGTGATCGCCGTGGCCAACGCCATCCGGCGGTCACGGGCCGGGCTGTCCGACCCCAACCGGCCGATCGGCTCGTTCATGTTCCTCGGCCCGACGGGCGTCGGCAAGACGGAGTTGGCCCGGGCGCTCGCCGAGTTCCTGTTCGACGACGAGCGAGCGATGGTGCGCATCGACATGGGCGAGTACATGGAGAAGCACTCGGTCTCGCGCCTGATCGGGGCGCCTCCCGGGTATGTCGGCTACGACGAGGGAGGCCAGCTCACCGAGGCCGTCCGCCGCCGCCCGTACTCGGTCGTCCTGCTCGACGAGATCGAAAAGGCCCACCCCGACGTGTTCAACGTGCTGCTGCAGGTGCTCGACGACGGCCGGTTGACCGATGGCCAGGGCCGGACGGTGGACTTCACCAACTGCGTGCTGATCATGACCTCGAATCTGCCGGGCGATCCGTCGCAGTTCTTCAAGCCGGAGTTCATCAACCGTGTGGACGACATCATCCGCTTCCGCTCGTTGACCGAGGCCGATCTCGGTCGCATCGTCGGCATCCAGCTCGAGCATCTGCGCAACCGGATGGCCGAACGCCGGATCACCCTGGCCGTGACCGACGCCGGCATGGAGCGGCTCGCCCACGAGGGGTACGACCCGGCCTACGGAGCCCGGCCGCTGAAGCGGGTCATCCAGCGGGAGATCGGCGACCGTGCCGCGGTGCTGATCCTCGAGGGCAAGGTCGCCGAGGGCGACACGATCCGCGTCGATGCCCCCGATGGCCGCCTGACGGTCGAAGGTGTGACCGCCGTCGCCTGATCGGCGTCCGTCGCCGGGCGATGTGGGACGCCGCCGGAGAGGCGATACCCGGCGGTCGGGGACCGCCCAGCTATCGTGAACGCACGTGCCCGTCACCGTGGTTGTAGGCGCCCAGTGGGGCGATGAAGGCAAAGCCAAGATCATCGACCTGCTCGCCAAGGAGCACGGCTACGTCGTGCGCTACCAGGGTGGCCACAACGCCGGGCACACCGTGGTGGTCGGCGACGAGCGATACGCCCTCCAGCTGATCCCGTCGGGTGTGCTCTACGACCACGTCATCCCGGTGATCGCCAACGGTGTGGTCGTCGACATGCCGACGCTGTTCGCCGAGATCGACCGGCTCGAATCCCGCGGCATCTCGTGCGAGAGGCTCCAGGTGTCGTCCCACGCCCACCTGATCTTCCCGTGGCACCAGGCCCTCGATGCGCTGGCCGAACTGGACCGCGGTTCGCAGAAGATCGGTACGACGCTCAAGGGGATCGGTCCCGCCTACGCCGACAAGGCACGCCGGGTCGGGCTGCGCGCCGGTGACGTGCTCCAGCCCGCCGCGTTCGCCGCAGCCGTGCGGACCCGGGCCGAGACCGAATCGGCGGTGATCGGCGCGCAGGGGGGACAGCCGCTCGACGTCGAGGCCGTCGTCGCCCAGGCCGTCGAGCTCGGGGCGCGCCTCGCGCCCTACGTCGCCGACACCGTCAGCCTGTTGCACAATGCGCTGGCTGCCGGGCACCACCTGCTGCTCGAAGGCGCCCAGGCCACCTTCCTCGACGTCGACCACGGGACCTATCCCTTCGTCACGTCGTCGAACCCCACGGCGGGGGGCGCCTCGACCGGGACCGGTCTCGGGCCCCGGCTGATCGACCGGGTGGTGGGGATCACCAAGGCGTACACGACGCGCGTCGGGGCGGGACCGTTCCCCACGGAACTGACCGACGAGCTCGGCGACCGCCTCGTCGAGATCGGTCACGAGTTCGGCACCGTGACCGGCCGCCGCCGTCGCTGCGGCTGGGTCGACTGCGTGATGCTGCGCCATGCGGCGCGGATCAACTCGCTGTCCGAGCTGGCCCTGACCAAGCTCGACGTGCTCGACACGTTCGAGTCGATCAAGGTGTGCACCGGCTACCGGCTCGACGGTGTGATGCTCCGCGACTACCCCGACCGCCTCGAGGTGCTCGAACGGGTGGAGCCGGTCTACGCCGAGCTGCCCGGCTGGAAGGCGTCGCTGGCCGAGTGCCGCGAGGTCGGTGCACTGCCGCAGCGGGCCAAGCGGGTCGTCGAGCTGATCGAGCACGAGGTTGGCGTCCCGGTCAACGTGGTCGGCGTCGGCGCCGAGCGCGACGACTACGTGCTCTGGCGATGATCCCCCGCTACTCGAGCCCCGAGATGTCGGCGATCTTCTCCGATGTCGCCCGGCTGTCGCGGTACCTCGAGATCGAGCTCCTCGCCACCGAGGGCCAGGCCCGCGTCGGTGCGGTGCCCGTCGAGGGGGCGGAGGCCTGCCGCGCCGCCGCGCTCGTCGTCGACGACGCCTTCGTCGACGAGGTCAACGAGCGGGAGCGGATCACGGATCACGATGTCGCCGCCTTCGTCGATGTCGTGCAGCGCCGGATCGGCGCCCCCCACGGGGCCTGGATCCATTACGGCCTGACATCCTCCGACGTCGTCGACACGGCGTGGTGCTGGATGCTGCGCGATGCCGCCGCCCTGCTCGTGGCGGCGGCGGGCGAACTGATCGGGACCCTGCGCGACGTCGCCCTGCGCCACCGCGACACCGTGATGATCGGGCGCACCCACGGCATCCACGCCGAGCCGACGACCTTCGGGGCCAAGGTCGCCCTGTGGTGCCTGCAGGTCGACCGCGACCGGGAGCGGCTGCGCCGTGCGGCAACGGCGATCGGGGTGTGCAAGCTGTCGGGAGCCGTCGGCACCTACTCGAACATCGAGCCCGCGGTCGAGCGGTACGTCGCCGACCGGCTCGGCCTCGTGCCCGTCCCGGCCACGCAGGTGATCGCTCGTGATCGTCACGCGGAGTACTTGTTCGCCTGTGCCTCGATCGGCACCACGATGGAGCTCATCGCCGTCGAATTGCGCCATCTGCAGCGGACCGAGGTGCGTGAAGTCGAGGAAGGATTCAGGGCGGGCCAGAAGGGTTCATCGGCGATGCCCCACAAACGCAACCCGATCTCTGCTGAGACGATCTCGGGATTGTCCCGGGTATTGCGTGGGAACCTCCAGGCCGGTCTCCAGGATGTAGCGCTGTGGCATGAGCGAGACATCTCGCACTCGAGCGTCGAGAGAGTCGTCCTCCCCGACTCGTCTCAGCTCGCCTACTACGTCACGCGGCGAATGGATCGCCTGATCTCGAACCTGCAGGTGTTCCCGGATCGGATGCTGAGAAACCTCGAATCGAGCCTGGGACTCGTGTTCTCCCAGCCCGTGCTCCTGGCGCTCGTGGAGGCGGGAATGGCACGTGACGAGGCGTACCGAATTGTCCAGGAGGACGCCGCCCGGGCGTGGTCCGAACAGCGCAGCCTCCGGTCGGTACTCGACAGTGACCGGCGAGTCGACGTCGACAAGAGCAGCCTCGACGGGGCGTTCGACCTGACCCGCTCGTTGCGCAACATCGAGGCCGTGTTCGGCGCGGTACGGGCTGTGGAGGTCTGACGACCTCCACAGCCCGTCGGCGGTGGCCTTCGGTTGTCGGCGTGTTCAGGAAGCGGCGCGGCCGATTCCCGCCTGCGTCAGCACGGCGGCGTCGACGCCGACCTTGCGCCAAGCGGCGTAGGAGATGCCTTGGCGCTCGCTGTACGAGGCGCCCACCCGGACGAACTCGGCCTCGAGGGCAGTGATGTCGATCCCCGTGTCCATCGAGGCGATCTCGTTCTGCAGATCCATCCGCTCCTGGATGAGCTTCAGTTCGCCGAGGGGATCGGCTTCGAGGAGTTCGGCCTCGATCGCCTCGAGACGACGGGCGATGCTCTCGGCCGTGCGCTTACGCCCCCGCTTCGGCCTGTTCGCCTTCAATGCTTCGAGGTAATCGCGAACTGCCTTGCTCTCGCTTCGACCAACGGCCAATGCCGCTTTGTGGGTATCTGTCATCGGGCCTTTTGGGCCACGTCGTGCTGCCATTGCGACATGATGCCGAGTTTCGTCGCCACATGCAACAGTTTGACCGACCAATCCCGACGAGTGACGGTGAGACTGCGAAAAGCGCGCATACGGGGGAGATCTTGAGAGGAACCTGAACGGCGGTCACGTCACGCGGGCGACCGCAGGCGACTTCTCCCTGACATGGTCGAAGGTACGGGCCGCAAGGCCGGGAAACGATGGAGATGAATGGTTCGGTGTCGCCTCGCTCGGCGCCGACGTTGGTGGTCTATCGGGACCTCCGCCGTCAGCTCACCGTGATCGTCAGCGAGGAGCACTACCGCTGGCTCTATGAGATCGAACTGGCGCTGTCGTGTCGCACATGGGGTGAATTGCGCTCGACCGCGCCCGCCGATGTATATCTGGAGATCCTCGATTTCGCCGGCTTCGGCGATCTTGCCGACGCGCTCTACGACACGCTGGGTGGTCGCGGGTTCGCCATCTGGCCGACCGTCATCGCTGAGTGGCAGAGCAAGACCGGTGAGCGTCTGCCCCTGGCGACGGCACCCTTCGACGCCGATCGACTGGAGCCCGTGCTGGGTGGCGCCTATCCGCCCGATCCGTGGATCCTGATGGCCGACGTCGTGCCACGACGCCTGCTCCACCACTACGAACGCGCCTGGTGCGAGACCACTGCACTGGGCATCGACGACCGCGACATCGTGGCCACCGTGCTCGCCGATCTGGGGCGCCTGGGCGCCGTGATGCGCAACGCGCGGGATCCTCACGAACGGGCCCGACGGGTGTCGCGGGCCAGCTGATCCCACCCGCCTGGCCGATGTACCGTGGCCCGATGGCTCCGCCTCATCGCGCCCTGATCGATCACGTCGCCACCTTCTCGGTGCGGCGCGGCGAGTTCGTGCTCAAGTCCGGGGCGCGCAGCGCCTGGTTCCTCGACACCAAGCAGACCGCCTGTCGTCCCGAGGGGATCCTGCTCGTCGCCGACGCCGCCCTCGAGGTCATTCCGGCGGACGCCACGGCGATCGGCGGGCTGACAATGGGCGCCGACCCCGTGGCCTTCGGCGTCGCCGCCGTGGCCGCCACCCGGGGCCGTGAGCTGCGCAGCTTCAGCGTTCGCAAGGAGGCCAAGGATCATGGCGTGCTCGGCCGCATCGCCGGCGCCCTGGTCCCGGGGGATCGTGTCGTGGTCACCGAGGACACGGTCACCCGTGGCACGTCGATCATCGAGGCCGTTGACGCCGTCGTCGCCTTCGGGGCGGTCCCCGTGGCCATCGTCGTGATCGTCGACCGCGGGGGAACGTGCGCCGCGATGGCCGCCGCACGCGGCATCCCGTACTTCCCGCTGCTCACCGCCGAGGACCTCGGCTTCGCGTTCGGGAGCTGACGCCGTGGACGAATGGGCGGCCGCCCGCCGGTCCCTCATCGCCGCCGGTCGATCGCTGGCCGCCAAGGGGTTCGTGGTGGGCAGCGCCGGGAACCTGTCGGAGCTCCACGGCGACCACGTGGTGATCACGGCCACGGGCGCCGACCTCGGAGCGCTCACCGCGCACGACGTCGTCGTCGTCGACGGGTCGGGCCGGGTCGTCGACGGCTCCCGCCGGCCGAGCTCGGAGCTGGCGCTCCACCTCGCCGTGTACCGGCTCGGGCCACCGGACGCCGCGGCCATCGCCCACGCCCATGCCCCGGCGTCGACCGCCGTGGGTTGCACGCTGCTCGGCGAGCTGCCGCCGCTGCACTACGCCTGCCTCCAACTCGGCGGTCCGCCGCGCCTGGCGCCCTATGCGACCTTCGGCACCGAGGAGCTGGCGATCGGGGTCGTCGCCGCGCTCGGCGACGACCGGACGGCGGCCCTGATGCAGAACCACGGCTCGGTGGCGGTCGCCCCGACGATCGCCGGGGCGGTCGCCGATCTCGAGCTCCTCGAGTGGCTGTGCCGGTTGCACATCGCCGCCCACGGGCTCGGCACCCCGCGCCTGCTCGGCGCCGGGGAGCTCGAGGAGGCGCGGCGGGCGTTGCGCGCCCGCCGCGGGGCGATCGCTGCCTCGTCGGGCATCGACCGGAACGGTCACCCGCCGGCGTAGGGGCGGCACGGCTGGCCGCGCAGCGCACCGCACGCCGGCGGTCCGGCGGGCACGTCGACGGCGGCCACCGACAGCACGACCCACGACGGGTGCGCGGCGTCGGAGGCGATCTCCACCTTGGCGCCCCCCGCCAAGGTGGTGGCGAACGCCCAGATCGCCCGGTTGCCGCCCGGCGCGTCGACGACCACACGCAGGCGCGATCCGGCGCGGAAGGCGTGGGCGAAGGGGAACACCTCGAGACGCAGCGGGGTGAACTCGCCGGCCGGCAGGTTGTCGACATCGGCCGCCAGATGGCGCTGGACGGGGCGCGTCTCGGTCGAGTCCGCCTCGTCGAGCGTGCGGTGGCTGGCGCGCAGCCACCCGCTCTGCACGTAGACCTCGGTCCCATCCGGGCGGACCTCGCTGATCGTCGCCTCCAGATCGACATCGGGCCGATCGGCGCGGACCCACAGATCGACCGAGGCGGAGCCGACGTTGACGACGTCGTCGTCGAGCGGCGGGCTGATCCACGAGGCACTCGTTCCCGGCGGGTTGTCGGCCCAGTCGTAGGTGACGTCGGCCTGCCACACCCCCGACGAATCCCCCTCGTAGTAGGTGTCGGGCGTGGCGTCGGGCGTCGAGACGTAGGTGGCGGCGGGCGCATCGGCGGCGGGCCCGGTGGTCGCCAACGTGCCGTCGCCCTGCAGGAACCAGCGCCGGGCAACGGCGCCGGGCACCGGCCAGCCGGCGAAGCCGGCCGTGAATCGGGGGAGTGGTGCGCCGGCCGGCTGGCCATCGGCAGCCCCCTCCTCGAAGAGCACGCGGACCGGCGGGTCGGCTTCGAACACCGCCAGTGCCTGGTCGTAGGTCATCCCCTCGAAGCGGTCCGCGTCGGGCAGGGTGAGACCGTCCACGCCGGTGAGCGAGTCGGCCAGGATCGGGGCGATCAGCCGGGCCGCAGCGAGCGAGGGCACCCGCTTGGCCACGTACAGATCGAGGAACTCGACGTACCGGCCGAACACGCCGAGGCTCAGCGACTCCGTGTGGGTGCCGTTCAGCAGCGTCGCATACACGTGCGGCGAGCTGGTGAAGCGGTCGAGCATCGCCGGGAAGTGACCTCCCGTCTGCTCGTCCTGCCAGGCGCCGGCGATGAACACCGGCACGTCGATGCGGTCGACGAAGGTGACCGGCGCGATGGGGTCGCCGATGGCCGGGTCGTAGAACGAGTTGGCCTCGATGATCGACCCGAGGTCGGGGTTCTGCAGCCGGAGCAGTTGGTTGTCCGCACAGGTCTGGTCGCCGCTGTCGGCACGCTGCCTGGCCCACTGCTGTCCGAACGGCCTGGCCTGCTCCTGGCGTTCCGCCGCCCACGACACGGCAAAGCCGGTGTTGAGGATCCCTCCGGGGTACAGCGTCGAGCGGTAGCTGTCGTCGAGCACCGACAACGGCGTGATCGCCGCCAGATGCGGGGGTCGGGTCTGGCCGACGAAGAGCTGGCTGATGCCCGGGTATGAGACACCGACCATGCCGACGGCGTGCCCGGCCACCCACGGCTGGGCGGCGACGGTCTCGATCGCGTCGTACCCGTCGAGGCTCTGCATCAGCTCGAAGAAGTTGAACGACCCGCCCGAGCAGCCCGTGCCGCGAATGTTCACCCCCACGTAGGCGTAGCCGAGGGCGGTGTAGATCTGGGCGAAGGTGCCGTCGTCGGGGTTGGAGGGTGCGTAGCCGGAGTACTCCACGACCGTCGGATAGGGGCCTGCCTCGGCCGGACCGGGAAGCCAGACACTCGCCGACAGCGTCGTACCGTCGCGGGTCGTGATGTAGCCGAAGCCGGCGTCGAGCCGCTGGGCGTCGTAGAACGACTGCTCCGGCGTGGAGTCGTCGCGGCCGACCACGTCGACGGGCTGCGACGCCTCGACACCGGCCGACGCGTCCTGCCCCGCCGGAGTCGTCACGGTGTACGTGCCCGGGGCCAGCTGGCGGAAGATGATCACCCCGTTGGCGTCGGCGGGCACACCGGCGATCTCCGCGCCCCGGGCATCGGTCAGGCCGTAGGCGAGGGCTTCCGGCGTGGCGCCGGTGACGGTGAGCTGCTCGACGCCACCGGCGACGTCGAAGGTCGCCGGGAGGACGATCAGGGGTGTCTCGGTCGTCGCCACGGGCTTCGTCGCCGCGGTGGCGGTGACCGTGGTGGCAGTGACCGTGGTGGCGGTGGTCGCCCGGTCGGTGCTCGCCGGGGCGCCGGCGTCGCTGCTGCAGGCACCGAGCAGCACGGTGGCGAGGACGAGGCAGAGGGGGCGTGGGTTCACCGGGCCATCGTCGCAGATGTGTGCGACACTCTCGCCGGTGCAGCGACGCGTCGATCTCAACGCCGACCTGGGTGAGTCGTACGGCTCGTGGGGCCTGGGTGACGACGACGAGATGCTCGGTGTCGTCACCAGCGCCAACATCGCCTGCGGCTTCCACGCCGGCGACCCCTTGACGATGCGGCGCACCGTCGTCGGGGCGGTGCGCCACGGCGTCGTCGTCGGGGCCCACGTGTCGTATCCCGACCTGGTCGGGTTCGGGCGCCGGGCGATGGACCTGAGCGGACCGGAGCTGGCCGCCGACGTGCTCGCCCAACTCGGCGCCCTCGACGCGATGTGCCGGGTCGAGGGCACCCGGGTCCGCTACCTCAAGTGCCACGGCGCCCTCTATCACCGGACCGTCGCCGACGAGGCCCAGGCCACGGTCGTCGCCGAAGCGGTCGCCGCCTACGACGGCCGCCTGGCCGTGCTGACGATGGCCGACGGCCGCCTCGCCGAGCGCGCCGCGGCAATCGGGCTGAGGGTCGTCGCCGAGGGCTATGCCGACCGGGCGTACCGAGCCGATGGTCGCCTCGTACCGCGCGGGGAGCCGGGCGCCGTGCTCGGTACCGCCGAGGAGGCAGCGGGCCAGGCGGTGACCCTGGTGACGTCGGGCAGGTTCGGGTCGATCTGTCTGCACGGTGACACCCCGGGCGCCGTGGCGATGGCGCTGGCCGTGCGCTCGGGGCTCGACGCGGCCGGTTTCAAGCTGCGCCCCTTCGCCGATGATGCCTGAGCTCGAGATCCCGGAGCTCGACATCCGCCCGATGGGCGACCGCGCCGTCGTCGTCACCCTCGACGGACTCGACGAGGTCCACCGGCTCGCCGTGGCGGTGCGCCGGGCCGCCATTGCCGTCGATGTCGTGCCCACGTGGAGGCGGCTGCTGGTCACCACCGACGGCGACCTCGAGCGGCTGGTCGGCGGGATCCGAGAGCTGGCGGCCGGCGCCGAGCCGGCCGGTGAGGCCGACCATCTCGTCATCGGCGTCGTCTACGACGGCGAGGACCTCGACGACGTGGCGGCGATGTGCTCGATGACCGTCGCCGACGTGATCGAACTGCATTCGGGTGCCCTCTACACGGTCGCCTTCCTCGGGTTCAGCCGGGCCTTCCCGTATCTCGCCGGTCTCGATCCCCGGCTGTCGGTGCCCCGCCTGGCCAGTCCCCGATCCCGTGTTCCGGCGGGCTCCGTCGGGATCGTCACCGGGGCATGCGGGATCTACCCGACGGCGTCACCGGGGGGTTGGCGGTTGATCGGTCGCACCACGGCGGTGATGTTCGACGAGTTCCGCAGTCCCCCGTCGCTGCTCGCCGCCGGCGACCGGGTGAGCTTCCGGGCCGTCGATGGCTGAGCTCGAGGTCATCGAACCCGGCCCGCTCACCACCACGCAGGATCGCGGGCGGATCGGCCTGGCCCATCTGGGCGTGGCCCGTTCGGGCGCCGCCGATCGGGCATCGCTGGCGCTGGCCAACCGACTGGTCGGCAATCAACCGACGGCGGCCGGGCTCGAGATCACCGTCGGGCCGTTCAGCGCCCGAGCGGTCGGCGACGTGGTCGTCGCCGTCACGGGTGCCGTCGCCGGGATCGAGATCGCCGGCTCGCCGTGCGGCGCCAACGTGGCCCTGGTCGCCCGGTCCGGAGCGATCGTGCGCGTCGCCGGCGCGACTCGCGGCGTCCGGACCTACCTGGCGGTGAGGGGCGGCGTGGCGGTGGCCCCGGTGCTGTCGAGCCGCTCGTTCGACACGCTCGGGCGGATCGGCCCGCCCCCGCTGCGTACTGGCGACCGGCTGCCCGTCGGGCCGCCCGACGGGGCGAGGTCACCGTGGTGGGAGCCGGTGCCGGTCCGTCCGGCATCGCCGGGTCCGCTCGTCGCCCGCGTCGTCGCCGGGCCCGACGACGACGTGGTCGCCGGCGGGGTGGAGAGCCTCACCGCACGGCGCTGGGCCGTCGCCACGACGAGTGACCGCCGGGGCTGGCGACTCGACGGACCCTCCCTGGTCTCCGGCGTCGGCGACGGCCTCAGCACCCCGATGATCCCGGGTGCGGTGCAGGTGCCCCCCGACGGCTCACCGATCGTGCTCGGGCCCGACGCCGGCACCACCGGGGGCTATCCCGTGGTCGCCGTGGTCGTCGACGCCGATCTCGACGCGTTCGGCCAGCTCCGCCCGGGCGACCAGGTGCGGTTCGTCAGATCGTGAAACCGCGGGACGCCGAGTTCTCCCGGCCGTTCGTCGTCGACTTCAACCTGAGCACCACCGTATATCCCCCGGGCGGCAGCGGACCCGAGGTGTAGCTGGGTGGGGACGAGAAGCAGTTGCCGTTGGGGTACCGCAGGCCGGTGCTCATCGACACGGCGCCGTCGTCGCTCTGGATGCTCCAGCTGTAGGCGGCGCACCTCTCGGCGTCGGCGGTGAGGGAGACCGTTCCGTCGCCGTTCGGACTGATCGAGATCCCGTTGATGAACGGTCGCGCGCCGCCGGTCGTCGTAGTCGTCGCCGTGGTGGTCGTGGTGGTGGTGGTCGTCGCCGGTGCGGTGGTGGTGGTCGTCGTGGAGGTGGTGGTCGTGGCGGGCAGCGTCGTTGCCGGCGCTGGGGGAACCGTGGTCGCCGGGGCGGCGGTCGTGGCCGGCGGTGGCGGGGCCGTGGCGGGGTTGGTGGCCCGCGTCGTCGGAGCCGGTCGGGTGGTCGGCGGGACGGTCGGCAGGACCACGGTCGGTCGAACGACCTCCGTGGTCGGAGGAACGGTCGTCGGGGCGGCCGTGCTCGTCGGGAAGATGAGACCGGCACGTCGTGCGTCGACCGCCGTCGTCGGTGTCGGGGGCGTCGACAGCGTGTCGGCGCCCGGCTCGGGCAGGACGCCGGCCCGTGACCGGACGTCGACGGCGGTGGTCTCGATCGACGCCGGAACCGTTCGCAGCACGTCGGTCGATTCGTCGGAGGAGCGTGGACCGCTGATCGCCAGGGCGCCCAGTCCGATGGCCGCGGCGGCTGCGGCGGTCCAGATGAGCGCCCGGCGGCGCCGCTCCCGGTTCGGGTCTGTGGACAGCCTCCGCACGACGTGGTCCCGGCCGCGCCGTCCGGCCGGAGGCGGTTCGGTCACCGGGATCGGTCGGACGACGGGCGCCCCCTGCGCGGGCGGGGCCGGTGGTTTGGCGGCGACCCCGGTGAGTTCGCCGGCGAGGATCTCGTCCACCTCGTTCTGCAACGCCGGCGCCACGGCGGCGCTCACGGCCCACAACCCCGTGGCGGCGGCGCCGACGGCCTCGAGCCCGGTGACGAAGGCGGTGATGTCGGGCCGCTCGGCCGGTTCCCGGCGCAGCGCGGCGGCGATCGACGTGGCGAGCGCGTCCACGTCGTGCTCGTCGCCCGCCTGGTCGTCGGTGACCGGCAGGACGAGGCCGCGGTGCCTCCTCGACGAGCTTGCGGCGGAGCTGGGTGTCGATCGAATGGCCCGACCGTTTGAAGGGCGGACGCCCGGTGAGGCAGTGGTACAACGTCGACGCCAGGCCGTACACGTCGGCCGCCGGGCCGGGAGGCTGGCCGGCGAGCACCTCGGGCGCGGTGTGGTCGACGCCGAGCACCCGCAGCGCCCCCGCCGAACCGATCCCGGCGAGCCGGGCGCCGGTCACGCAGAACGACCCGAGGGCGGGAACGCCGGCCCGGTCGAGCACGATCGCACCCGGATGGACGTGCTGGTGGGGGATGCCGTGTTCGTGGGCGTGACGGAGCACGGCGCCCACGGTTCGGGCGACGGCCAGGGTCTCGGCGACGGGCAGCGCGCGCACGTCGGCGAGCCGTTGGCCCAGGGTGCCGCCCTCGTAGGCGCGATGGACCAGGTAGCGGTGACCCCGGGCGGTCGTGCCGGTGGTGATCGGGACGACGGCGGCGGGGTCGCCACGCAGCGCCTTGACGGCGGCGCACTCCTCGCCGAACAACCGCAGGGCATCGTCGTCGAGCTCGGGCAGGATGTCGACGATCACCGCCCAGTGGGTGACCTCGTCGAATCCGAGCCATGAGGTGACGTCGCCGCGACGACCCAACCGGCGGATGAGGGTGAACCCCTCGATGCGCCCGAGGCGCGTTGCAGGACGCCTCGGTGGGGTGCCCTCACGTCCGATTTCCAGCATTCGCTCGACCCTTCGTTGCCGCGCTCGCCGCCGGCAAGTGTACGCCGCGTGGTATGCGTTCTCACCCAGGGTGGGCAGGTACTGCGGATCATATGAAGTCCAGACGGTCCTGGAGGGCGCCGGAACCGTGGTTGGCAACGCAGCCGTGGTCATGGCTCAACGCCGAAAGTATTCGTTGGAAATTAGGGAGCAGGCGGTTCGCCGGGTGATCGATGGGCCTCGGCCGGTCGGGCGTTGTTCGAACAGACCGTCGCTTTGATTCGCGCCGGCTGCGCTGGCGTGTAGCCAACGTCTTGCCGCCGAGCGGTGGAGGGGCGCAACGGGTAGGTTCCCGAACGTGTCGACCGGCGGCGATCCCGACTACATGACCCCCGCGCTGGCGCGTTGGCGACGGGCTACCGACTGGCCGCTGATGGCGTTGGCGATCGGCAGCCTTCCGGTGCTGCTCTTGGATTTCACCAGCGACGATCTGCCGCGATGGGACCGGTTCTTCATGACCGTCGTCAATGTTGCTGTCCTGGTGGCGTTCGCCATCGACTACACCGTGGAGGTCTCGTTGGCGTCCAAGCGCCGAAGCTATGCCCGTCACGAGATATTTAGCCTGCTCATCGTCGCAGCGCAGGCTCTTGCGTTGGCTCCTGCTTTGACCGCTTTTGGCGTCCTGCGGGCGCTGCGCGCCGCCCGACTGTTTCGGGTTGTCGCCGTCGTGGTCCGAGCAGTGGCGATCGGCGAGGTCGCCGCCCGAGAAGGCCGGGTGCTGCTTCGTCAGCATGCGGCGAGCTTCGCTCTGGGCATGGCAGGAATCACGTGGCTCACTTCTGCTGCGGCGTTCACGGTCGCCGAGGATGTCGGTGTCGGCGGTCGGGTGCACTCCTTCTTCGACGCGCTGTGGTGGTCGGCGTCCACGATCACGACCGTCGGCTACGGGGACATCTACCCGGTGACCGCGGTCGGGCGGATCATCGGGGTGTTCACGATGGTGGTCGGTGTCTCCGCGTTCGCGATCGTCACCGCGCGGATCGCTCGGTTCCTCGTTCAATCCGACGACACCGCGAACTGATCGATTAGGACCGCTCAGCCGGGAGAACTCGAAGGCCGACAGCTACCTACAGCTCGGCCCCTCCCCGATCGGCGTCGGGGCGCACTCCAACGAACTGAACAGCAGCTTCGACGGGCAGACAGTCGCCAACGCCGTCGTCTCGCCCCTTCCTCCGGGCAGTGGAGGCCTCAGCGTCTACACGCTCTACAACGCGGACGCGATCCTCGACATCACCGGCTGGTTCACGCCGAACTGACTCGTCTCGTGGCAGGCACATCCCGCCACCCGCTCCGTGTATGCGCCGGTCGCCGACGACGAGACCAGGGCATCTGCACCCCGCCAAGACCTGCGACCGAATCCCTCTGGATTCCCTTTGGATCCATGCCAGCGTGAGAATGGAGAACGCCTCGACTCGGTGGGAGTCGGGGCGTCTTGCCTGGAACCTGGACCGGTGCGTACCGCTGCGCACCATCACGATTGGTGGTCGAGACCGGCGTCGATCCGGTGACCCCGCGCTTTTCAGGCGCGTGCTCTGCCGACTGAGCTACTCGACCCTGGCCATCCCGAAGGACGGCCCGGCGGTCCCGACGGGGTTCGAACCCGCGACCTCCGGCTTGACAGGCCGGCGTGAACTCCACTTCACCACGGGACCTTGACTGGGACACCGGGAACCGGTGGGACCAGTTGGTCAGCACCCCCAACGGGATTCGAACCCGTGCCGCCACCTTGAAAGGGTGGTGTCCTAGGCCACTAGACGATGGGGGCTTGGACGATGCCTGTTGAGAGCGTTGCAGACACTAGCAACCATCGGCCCGCTTCACGCCAGCGGATAGGTGAATCTTGCCGGTGACCGGCGAAACCCCGACACGGCGCAACAGGGCCGGGTGGCCCGGTTTCGGGCGCGGCGCGAATCGGTTACGTTCTTCTCGGTGGACGCTCGCGGCCTAGTCCGAGCGGGGCTCCGGTCCGCGCTCTTCGGGTATCTCGTCGGGACGTTCCCGACGGCGGACATCGTCGCGCGCCGCGCCGGCGGCGGCCCCGTCGATCTCCGCCGCACGGGCAGCGGCAACCCGGGGGGTGTCAACGCGATGAACGTGCTCGGGGCGCGTGCCGGGTACACCGTGATGGCCGGGGACATCGCCAAGGGGGCGCTCGCCTCCACGGGTGGCCGGTTGCTCGCCGGCTCGTTCGGGGCCCATGCCGCGGGGTCGGCGTCCGTGCTCGGCCACTGCTTCCCCGTCTGGAGCCGGTTCCGCGGCGGCAAGGGCGTGGCGGCCAGCGTCGGCCAGTGCCTGGCCACGTTCCCCGCCTACTTCCCGATCGACATCGGCGTCGCCGCCCTCACCGCGGCGGTGCCCGGAATGCGGCGGCGCGCCCACACGGCGACGGCCGTTGCCTGCGTCTGCTGGGTGCTCGGCGGACTCGTCTGGTGGCGCAGACGGCTGGGCAACCTCTGGGGACCGAAGGCCGGCCCCGGCCTGCCGATCGCCGCGGCGATCTCGAGCTCGATCATCCTCCACCGCTTCGGCGCCGCCCGGCCGACGCCCCTTCGGCCAGCGGCATGATCGGGCTCTGCACCGATTCGAGCAGCCAGCTCCCCGCCGACCTGGCCGAACGCTTCGGCGTCGAGATCGTCCCGGTCACGGTCACGGTCGACGGCGAGGACCATCTCGAAGGCGTCGACCTCGACGCCGACACGTTCTACGCCAGGTTCGGGCCCGGTCACGTCCCGGTGGTGTCGACCTCGCAGCCCAGTCCCGGCCAGTTCGCCCTGGCGTACGACGACCTCGTAGCCCGGGGGGCGACCGAGATCCTCTCGATCCACGTCGGCGCCGCCGTCTCGGGAACCTTGAACAGCGCTCGGCTGGCGGCACGAACTGCGGCGGTTCCCGTTCGGCTCGTCGACTCGGGCACGGCGAGCTTCGGGATCGGCTGCTGCGTGTGGGCCGCCGCGCTGGCGATCGGGGAGGGAGCGTCGCTCGATGACGCGGCCGAGGTTGCCGAGGAACTGGCCCCTCGTATCGGCAACGTGTTCATCGTCGGCGGGCTCGACCTGATCCGTGCCGGCGGTCGCGGCGCCGACGCGCTGAGCGCGGCGAACATCGCCGACGGCATCCCCGTGCTCTCCCTGGTCGATGGCCAGGTCAGAGTGGTCGGACGGGCGGCGACCATCGACGAGGCCGTCGATTCGATGGCCGGTGCCGTACTGGACTGGGGAGGCCCCGACCGGGGGAGCGGCCTGCGCGTGGCGATCGGCTTCGCCGATCGCCAGGCCGCGCCGATCGGTGCAGCCCTCGACGCCGCCGTACGCCGCTCGCCCGCCGTCACCGAGGTCGTCCACTACCGCGTCGGGCCGAGCGTCGGCGCCCACACCGGTCCGGGAACCGCCGGTGCGTTCTACTTCTGACGACCGACCCTGGACGACCGACGGCCGCGGCACCGCTCACGGGGCGAGCGCCGCCACGATCTCCTCGAGCAGCCCGCTGAGGTACCCGTAGAGGGCGTACTGGCCGAGATCCGGGTCGTCCTCGGCGAGGTCGTCGAAATCGGTCTCCTCCGACACGTCGAGCAGCGTGCCGAGCACCAACCTGATCGAGTTGACCGCCCGCATCCATCCCATCACGTCGTTCTCGGACAGCTCGCTGTGCCGGACGGTCTCCTCCACCGTGCTGATCGCCGCCAGCCGGGAGGCGACCAGCTCCTCGTGCATGTAACGGTGGTACTCGGCGTCACGTTCGGGATCGTCGGCGTAGGCGGTCGGGAAGAGCCGGACCATCCGGTCGTCGTGACCCTCGGAGGGCGCCGAGATGAGCTCGCGCAGCTGGTCGCACACCGACACGATCAGGTCGCGTTCGGCCGCCGGAAGGTTCAGTTTGAACGCCCCGCCCGAGCGTTTCACCCGCCAACGCCGCAGCATCAATCGTCCTGCCGCATGGTCGCCCACAGGCCGTGCTCGTGCAGGCGGAAGACGTCGATCTCGGCCTTCTCGCGGGTGCCGCTGGAGACGACGGCACGTCCCTTGTGGTGGACGTCGAGCATCAGCTCGGTCGCCTTCTCCAGGCTGTACCCGAAGAGCTTCTGGAACACCCAGGTCACATACGACATCAGGTTGATCGGGTCGTTCCAGACGAGCACGATCCACGGTCGGTCCGCAGCCAGCTCCGTGTCGCCCGAGACCTGCTCGATTTCGGCGGGGGCGACGGTTGGCACGGCCCTTTCTTACCAGCGGTTGGCCGATCGCGTGACGCCACCGTACGATCAACGACGTTATGGCCGTCGGAACCCGCCCGCTCGTGCCCTCCCGGCTGGCGCCCGGAGGTCTGACCCACGGCAGCCGGCGTTCTCCGCGTACGGTCGTCGGCGCCTACGTCGCCCTCACCAAGCCGCGGATCATCGAGTTGCTGCTGATCACGACGGTCCCGGCGATGGTGCTTGCCGAGAAGGGCTGGCCCTCCACAGCGCTCGTCGTGGCCACTCTGGCGGGTGGCACCCTGGCCGCCGGCGGGGCCAATGCGATCAACATGGTCGTCGATCGCGACATCGACAAGCTGATGCCACGCACCCGGAACCGGCCGCTGGTCACCGGCGTGCTCACACCACGCCGTGCGCTGGTCTTCGCCATCCTGCTCGAGATCGCCGCGTTCGCCGTGCTCTGGGTGGGGGCCAACGTGCTCGCCGCCTCGTTGGCCCTGGCGGGCACGCTGTTCTACGTCTTCGTCTACACCATGTGGCTCAAGCGGGCGACGACGCACAACATCGTGATCGGCGGCGCGGCCGGTGCCGTCCCGGCTCTCGTCGGCTGGGCGGCCGTGCGCAACGAGGTGGCCTGGCCACCGGTCGTGCTCTTCCTGATCATCTTCCTGTGGACCCCACCGCACTTCTGGGCGCTGGCCATTCGCTACGCCGACGACTACCGGGCAGCCCACGTGCCGATGCTGCCCGCCGTCGTCGCCCCCGAGGTGGCCGCCCGCAAGATGCTGCAGTACACCGCCGCGATGGTCGCGGTCAGCCTCGTACTCGCCCCGGTCGGTCATCTCGGGTGGATCTACCTCGTCACAGCCGTCGTCGCCGGCGGGCTGTTCCTGTGGGGCGCGGTCGATCTCGGCAATCACGCCACACCGGAGCGATCGATGCGGCTGTTCGGGTTCTCGATCACCTATGTGACGCTGTTGTTCGGCGCGTTGACCGTCGACGTGCTGGTTCGTCACGGTTGGTGAACGGCTGGCAACGGATGACACATGACGAGGATTTCAGCCCGTGCGGAGCCCGGTGGGTAATGTCGGGTTCTGAACAACGGACCGATCATGCCTCGGGTGGGCTATTGCGCGCCGCTCTGGCTAGAGGATGCCCATGACGACGATCGACAACCGACCAGAGGCAGTGTCCTCGGCCCTCGCTGAGGTGGCCGACGACGCCGGTCGTGCGATACAGGGTGTGGCGAGTTGGGCGACCAGCGCCGACCACAAGCGACTCGGGCGGGCCTTCATGGTCTCCAGCCTGTTGATGGGCGTCGGCATCCTCGTCGTCGGCGTGCTGCTCGGCGTCGAGCGAATGAACCCCGACGATGCGCTGCTGCGCTCCGATTCGGTCGGCCAACTGTTCAGCCTCCATCGGGTCGGCATGCTCTACCTGGTGGTGACGCCGCTGCTCCTCGGCCTCGGATTGGCGATCGCCCCGCTGCAGGTCGGCTCCCGGTCGTTGAGCTTCGGGCGGGCCGCCGCCCTCGGCTTCTGGACGTGGCTGGCCGGTTCGGTACTGGTCGTCGCGGCATTCGTCGGCAACGGTGGCCCGGGCGGCGGCGACGCCGACATGGTCGAACTGTTCCTGATGGGTCTTGCTCTCGCCCTGATCGGTCTCGTGGCCGCCTCGGGCTCGCTGGTCACCACGCTGCTCACCTCGCGGGCGCCCGGCATGCGCCTCGATCGCATGCCCTACCTGGCCTGGTCGTCGCTGGTCGGTGGGCTGGCCGCCCTGCTCGTGCTCCCCGTCGTGGTCGGCGTGCTCGTGCTGCTGTCGGTCGATCTCCACTACGGCGGGGTGGTGTTCGACGGGAGTGCCGGCATTGTCGACTGGATGGGTTGGGCGACCACCCAGCCCGCCTCGTTGATCGCCGTCGTCCCTGCTCTGGGGGCGCTGGCCGATGTCGTCGTGACGGCGACGGGCCGGCGCCACCCACTGCGCGGCGGGGTCCTCGTCGGGATCGCCGTGTTCGCCACCGCGATGCTCGGCGCCGTGACCCAGGTCGACCACGTCCTGCCCTGGAGCGGCTCGTCGGCGGGCGACAGGATCGCCGATCTGCTGCCGTTCGCCCTGTTCAACCTGCTGCCGATCCTCGGCGCGCTGATCGTCATCGCCATGGCTGCCATGGCCCTGCGGGCCGGCCGGCCCCGCCTGACGGCCGGGTTCGCCTTCTGCCTCACCGGTGGCCTGGTGATCCTCCTGGGAGCGGCCTCCCAAGCGCTCGCCCCGGTCCTCGACATGCAGCTCACGGGGACGACCTACGAGGAGGGCTCGTTCGTCGCCGTCACCTGTGGCGGGGTGCTCGTGGCGCTCGGCGCCCTGGCCCACTGGGGGCCCAAGCTGTGGGGTCGCCGGATCGCCGACAAGCAGATCCTGCCGCTCGCCGCCGTCGGTTTCGTCGGTGCGGTGGTGTCGGCGCTGGCGCTGATGGTCGCCGGCTTCCAAGGGCAGCCGGCGACGACAGCCGGCGGCTTCGACTACGAGCTGTCGCCACAGCTGCTCAACATCGTCTCGCTGGCCGGCCAGGTCCTCGTCGTCCTGGCCGTCGTCGCCTTCGCCGTCGCTGCGATCCGGTCGTTCACGTCGGGTGAGGCGGCCGGCGATGATCCGTGGGACGGCCAGACGCTCGAGTGGGCCACCTCGTCGCCGCCCCCTGCTGACAACTTCACCGAGGTCCACACGGTGTCGTCGGGCGAACCCCTGCTCGACCTCAAGCCCGTCCGGAGTGACGCCTGATGCTTGCGCTTCCCCCCGCTCCCGCCCCGGCTCCCCGCCGGCAGTTGCTCATCGGCACCAGCGTCGCGGGCGCCGCCGCGGCGATGATGGTCGGCGGCATGCTCGCCGTCTGGTGGCGCTTCCGCGAGGCCTCGCCCGTGCGCGCCGGCAACGGCGAGAAGCTGATCAAGGACTGGGTGCCCAAGGATGTCGACATCCCGATGGTGCCGGTCAACGTCCTGCTGTTCACCCTGGTGATGGCCTGCCTGATGGGCCAGTACGCCGCCTACGCCGCCAAGCGCGGGGATCGCTCCAACGCGACCCTCGGCCTCGCCGTCACCCTGCTGATGGGTCTCGCCGGCCTCAACGCCCAGGCCTACATCTGGGGGCAGACGAAGCTCGGCATCGCCGACGGCCCGTTCGAGACGATGTTCTACGCCGTCACCGGCACGTTCTTCGTGCTGGTCATCGTCGGCCTGGTGTTCAGCCTCGTGGCGCTCTTCCGTCAGCTCGGCGGGCGCACCGGCGACCACGAGGTGGTCGCCTCGCATGCGCTGTTCTGGTACATCCTGACGGGGATCTTCATCGCCGTCTGGTTCGTGGTCTACGTGACGAAGTAGGGGCCGATGTTCTCCACCGGATCCAAGCTGTTTGTCGGTCTCGCCGGGCTCACCGCCGCGGCGTTCACCCTCTACGGCATCACCCAGGACTTCGGGGCCCTCGGCTCCCTCGGGCTGTTCTTCCTGCTGCTGGCGCTCATCGGTCTCGCCACGGCCGTGCTCGTCACCGGGGATGGCGACATCTCGGCGATGGACGTCGCCGCCGTGCGGTCGGCCCCGGCCGCCGTTTCGCCTGCGGGTGACAGCATGTGGCCGATGATCGCCGCCGCTGGAGCGGTGCTGCTGATCGTCGGCGTGGTCACCGACAAGCGCTACTTCGTCGCCGGCCTCGGCGCGCTGCTCGTCGCCGTCGTCGAGTGGATGGTCCGGGCGTGGGCCGACCGTGCCTCGGCCGATGCCGCCTTCAACGAGGGCGTGCGCCGCCGGATCATGCATCCCCTGGAGCTGCCGATCGCCGGTCTCGCCGGGTTGTCGGTCGTCATCTACGCCTTCTCGCGGATGATGCTCGCCGCCGACAAGAAGCTCGGCCCGGTCGTGTTCGGTGTCGGCGCGGCGCTCGTCGTGCTGTTCGGCGCCGCCTTCTCCGCCAAGCCGAACCTGCGGCGCAGCTTGGTCGCCGGGGTCTGTGCGCTGGGCGGCGTGGCCGTGCTCGCCGGGGGGATCGCCTCAGCCGCCCATGGCCAGCGGGAGGAGATCACGAGCGCTCGCCAGGAGGATCACTTCGGCTCCCGCGACGGCGGCCGGCCGTGCGGCGAGTTCGAGGAGGAGGCCGACGGCGACGCCTCCGGGGCCGTGGCCTCCAAGTCCAACACCATCGCCACGTTCACCTTCGACGGCACCAAGCTGGAGATCGACCAGATCTCCAACGCACTCGACGGCCAGCCGCTGACCGTCGACCGTGGCAACCCCGTCAGCATCCTGTTCAAGAACGAGGGCTCGGGCGAACATCGTCTGCGCATCTTTGCCGGCACGCGGTCCACGGGCGCGACGTCGGCGGCGGGCGACCCGATCCTGACCGACATCGAGTACTGCACGAGGGCGATCGGCGAGGGCAAGACCCAGCTGCTCACCTTCTCGATCCCCAAGCCGTCGGCCGCCGTCGAGGGGGGCTACTACGCCGAGGTGCCCGAGGTCGAGGGCGCCCACGTGGAGGTCGTCGTCCCATGAGCCACACCCGTCCCGAGACCGAGCTCGTCGAAAGCGGAGCATCCATGAACGTCACTGCGCGCCGGGCCCGCTGGGCTCTCCCCGGGCTCGCCCTCGCTGTCCCGGTGCTTGCCGGATGCGCCCGTGACGCCCCGCAGGACACGTGGCAGCCCGCCGGACCGGATGCCCAGAAGATCGACGACCTGCAGCGCTTCCCGTTCTACGCGGCCGGCGTGGTCGGCGTCATCGTCCTCGCCCTTGTCGTGTTCGTGGTGTGGAAGTACCGCGACCGCGGCCAGGCGATCCCCCCCCAGGGCCACGGCAACCCGCTGGTCGAGGTGGGCACGATCATCTTCTCCGCCGGGCTCCTCGCCGCCATCGCCATCCCCACCGTCGGGGTGATCTTCGACCTCGCCGAGACCGACGACTGCAAGATGACGGTCAACGTCACCGGCCAGCAGTGGTGGTGGGAGTACTCCTACCCGCAGCAGGCCGGCATCGAGAGCCCGATCGTCACCTCGGGGCAGCTCGTCATCCCCACGGGCCAGTGCGTGATGCTGCGGATCACCAGCCGCGATGTGATCCACTCATTCTGGATCCCCAAGCTCAACGGCAAGAAGGACGCCGTGCCCGGCCGCGTGCACCTGATGCGCCTCGAGGCCGATCAGCCGGGGATCTACGCCGGTCAGTGCACGGAGTTCTGCGGGCTCAGCCACGCCAACATGAAGATGGACGCCGTCGCGCTCTCCGCCGCCGACTTCGCCACGTGGGTCGCCGACCAGACGGCGCCGGCCGCCGCGTCGGGGGACCCGTCGACCGCGGTGGGCCGCGGCGAGGCGGTGTTCACGGCGCAGTGCGTCCGATGCCACCAGGTCAACGGTCTGGTCGACGCCGACGGCAATCCGTTGATCGCCCAGGCCGACGTCAACCTCGTCTCCGGCGCAGCGCCCAACCTGACCCACCTGATGAGCCGCACCACCTTCGCCGGAAGCGCGTACTCGATGCTCACCGAGGAGTGTCGCACGAAGCTGATGGCGGCGTCACCCGACGAGTTCGGGGCGATGTACCTCGGCGGTGTCGAGTCGGGCTGCCTCAACGTGGTCGAGCTGAAGGAGTGGCTGCGCAACGCGCCCGACAAGAAGCCGATGTACCCCGAGGTCAACGCCGATGGCAAGGGACGTGGCATGCCGGCCCTCGGGTTGTCCGAGAACCAGATCAACGATCTGGTCGAGTACCTGAAGACGCTGAAGTGATCACCGACGTGGGCATCGCTCACACGAACGTGGAGACGAACTGATGGCGATCATCGAACGCCCTGCCGAGGGAATGCTGGCGCCGCCTGCCGTGGTCGGGCCGCGGGCGGCGCTCGGCAGCTACCGGCGACCGGTGGCGACCACCGGCTGGAAGTCGTGGGCCTTCACCGTCGACCACAAGCAGCTCGGCCTGATGTACGGCGTGACGGCGTTCGTGTTCTTCCTGGTGGGAGGACTCGAGGCGTTGCTCATCCGCCTCCAGCTGGCCCAGCCCAACGGCAAGGTGCTCTCCGCCGACCTCTACAACCAGATGTTCACGATGCATGCCACGACGATGGTGTTCCTGTTCGTGATGCCGATGGCCGCCGGGTTCGCCAACTACTTCGTGCCGTTGCAGATCGGCGCCCGTGACGTCGCCTTCCCGCGGATCAACGCCTTCGGCTTCTGGTGCTTCCTCGGCGGCGGGTTGTTCCTCAACACGTCGTGGCTGCTCGGCGGTGCCGCCGACGGCGGCTGGTTCATGTACGCCCCCAACTCCTCCGCCCTGTTCTCGCCCAGCCACGGCGTCGACTACTGGGCGCTGGGTCTGCAGATCACCGGTATCGCCTCGCTGACCGGCTCGATCAACCTGATCGTCACGATCCTCAACATGCGGGCCCCCGGCATGAGCCTGATGAAGATGCCGATCTTCTCGTGGATGATCCTGGTCGTGCAGTTCCTGTTGCTGTTCGCCGTGCCGGTGATCACCGTGGCGCTGTTCCTGCTCAGCTTCCAGCGGGTGTTCGGGGCGACGTTCTTCGACGTCTCGGCCGGCGCCGACCCGCTGTTGTGGCAGCACCTGTTCTGGATCTTCGGACACCCCGAGGTGTACATCCTCATCCTGCCCAGCTTCGGCATCGTCTCCGAGGTGCTGCCGGTGTTCTCCCGCAAGCCGCTGTTCGGCTACCCGATGGTCGTGTTCTCCGGGGCGGCGATCGGCTTCGTCGGCTGGGGAGTGTGGGCCCACCACATGTTCGCCTCCGGTCTCGGCCCGGTCTCGGTGACGGTGTTCTCCCTGTCCACGATGCTCATCGCCATCCCCACCGGCGTGAAGATCATCAACTGGGTGATGACGATGTGGGGCGGCAAGCTGCGCTTCACCACGGCGATGCTCTTCGCCGTCGGCCTGATCGTCGAGTTCACCATCGGCGGTCTGTCGGGGGTCACCCACGCCGTGTCGCCCTCCGACACCCAGCAGACCGATACGTACTACATCGTCGCCCACTTCCACTACGTGCTGTTCGGCGGGGCGATCTTCGGGATCTTCGCCGGCTTCTACTACTGGTGGCCCAAGATGTTCGGCCGTCTGCTCGACGAGAGGCTCGGCAAGTTGAACTTCTGGCTGATGGTGATCGGCATGAACCTCACGTTCGGCCCGATGCACATCCTCGGCCTGCAGGGTCAGCCGCGGCGGATGTACCGCTACACGACCGACCGCATCGGCGAGGGATTCTTCAACCTGAAGTTCTGGAACCAGGTGTCCACGCTCGGCGCCGTGCTGCTCTTCTTCGGCATCCTCGCCTTCATCGTCAACGTGATCCGCACCACGCGCAGCCCGGCCAACGCCCCGCTCGACCCGTGGGACGCCCGCAGCCTCGAGTGGCTGACGACCAACCCGCCCAAGGTGCACAACTTCGATGTGGTCCCCACCGTCCACTCGCTCGACGAGTTCTTCCACCTGAAGTACGCCGAGAACGAGACGACCGGTGAGCTGGAGCGGGTGACCACGGCCGAGGAGTTGTTGCAGCTCCAGGAGGCGAACGCCGAGCAGGACATCCATCTGCCGGCGCCCTCGTACTGGCCGATGGTCCTGGCCATCGCCCTGCCCGTCACGGCCTACGGCGTGATCTACAACAAGATCCTGGTCGCCGTCGGCGCAGCCATCGTGGTGCTGTCGATGTTCGGCTGGGCCCTCGAGCCATCGATGGCCGACGATTCCGATCTCGAGCCACCCGCACCGACGGATGGCCCCACGAAGGAGCTTGCTCCCCTTGTCTGAGCTCGCCGTAGAGACCACCACCGGCCATCAGGCAGGGCGCCACGACCATGCCCCCGCCGATCACGGAGGCCACGGGCACTACACGTCGCTCGGGCTGTCGAACAACAAACTCGGGATGTGGCTCTTCCTCGGCTCCGAGTGCCTGCTCTTCGGTGGGCTGATCTCCACCTACATGCTCTACCGCGGTCGGGTCGCCAAGGGACCGAGCCCGGACCAGGTCTACGACATCCCGTTCACCTCGGCCTCGTCGTTCGTACTGCTGATGAGCTCGCTGACCATGGTCCTGGCGGTGACGTCGGCCAAGCGCCACGACGATCGCCGCACCCGCCTGTGGCTGACCGTGACCGCGCTGCTCGGGTCGATGTTCGTCGGCGGCCAGGTGTACGAGTTCACCACCTTCTACAACGAGGGCCTCGGCTTCACCACCAGCCTGTTCTCGTCGAGCCTCTACACGCTCACCGGCTTCCACGGCGTCCACGTGACCGTCGGGATCATGATGCTGATGGCGCTGCGGGGCATCCTCACCAAGAACCGGATCGTCGGCGACAAGGCCGAGGTCGTCGAGCTGATCGGCCTCTACTGGCACTTCGTCGACATCATCTGGATCATCATCTTCACCCTCGTCTACCTGATCCCGGCCTGAGGTAACTCCGATGAGCACCGATACCGTCGCCCACGCCGATCAGGACCATGCCGCCGCCGGCGATGACGAGCACGAGGGGCATCCGGACATCTTCTACGTGAAGATCGCCGTCCTCCTGGCGGCCGTGACCGGCGCCGAGGTGGCCCTCACCTACATGGACGTCGGGGCGCTGTTCCTCCCGCTGCTGTTCATCATGATGGCGTTCAAGTTCGTGATGGTGGTGCTGTTCTTCATGCACCTGCGCTTCGATTCGAAGTGGTTCAACATGGCGTTCTGGTCCGGGCTCGGCCTGGCCCTCGCCGTGTACATCGCCGCGTTGACGACCTTCAAGTTCTGGGAGGGCTGAACGGGTGCTCGCCGAAGTCGGTGTCTCCACCGACCCGTGGCGGTTCCAGCCGCACCCGCAGGTGTGGCTCCTGGTCGGCTTCCTCGCCGTCGCCTACGTCTATGTGATCCGCGTGCTCGGGCCACGGGCGGCCGGCCCGGGCCGGCCGGTGACCACCCGCCGCCAGGTGGCCTGCTCGGTGAGCGCCATCGTTCTGCTGTGGTTCGCCTCGGACTGGCCGATGCACGATCTGGCCGAGGAGTACCTCTACTCGGCCCACATGCTCCAGCACATGGTGCTCGCCTACCTCGTGCCCCCGCTGGCGTTGCTGGGAATGCCGGAGTGGTTCGCCCGGGCACTGATCGGCCGGGGGCGGGCGTGGTCGGCCCTCCGCTGGCTGGCCAAGCCAGTGGTCGCCGGTGTGGCGTTCAACGCCGTCGTGATGATCACCCACATCCCCGGCCTGGTCAACCGTTCCGCCGAGAACGGCCCCTTGCACTACGGCTTGCACGTGCTGCTCGTCACCACGTCGCTGTTGATGTGGCTGCCGGTCTGCGGCCCGTACCCCGAACTGCGCATCGGCTACGGGGCGCGGATGATCTACCTCTTCCTCCAATCGGTCGTGCCGACCGTGCCCGCCGGCTGGCTCACCTTCGCCGAGGGTGCGGTGTACGAGCACTACGACATCCCGGTGCGCGTCTTCGGCCTGAGCGTCACCTATGACCAGCAGGTCGCCGGGCTGATCATGAAGATCGGTGGCGGCATGTACCTGTGGGCGATCGTCGTGTACCTGTTCTTCGCCCGTTTCGCCGCCCGTTTCGGCGATGACAACACCTACCGCCGCAGTCGGCGCATCCCCTCGGCCGAGATCGTCGGGCACGACAACGTGCCGATCACCTACGAATCGGTGACCGAGACGTTCGAACGCGTCCCGGCGCCACCCGAGCCCGCTCGTCCCTCGGTCGGGCAGTAGCACCGGCGCCGCCCGCCGGGGGCGGGGATCGATGCGCCGATCACCGGGTGGTGCCCGGGCCGGCCGACTACCATCGGTGCACTGTGATCGACATCCGCACACTTCGAGGCGACACCGACACCGTGCGAGCGGCGATGGCTCGCCGCCACTCGCCAGAGCTGCTCGAGCAGCTCGACGCGGCCGTCTCGTTCGATCGCCAACTCCGCGAGATCGCCGGCGAGCGCGACATCGTGCGCCAGCGGGTCAACGAGCTGTCCAAGCAGGTGGCGACGTACCGCCGTGAGCAACGTGACGGCGAGGCCGAGGCGGCGATGACCGAAAGCCGCGAGCTCGGCGAACGCGAGCGGCGTCTGGCCTCGGCGGCCGACGAGCTCGACGACCGGCTGCGCGACCTGCTGTTGCGCATCCCCAACGTGCCTCACCCCGATGCGCCCGACGGGTTGAGCGACGCCGACAACCCCGTCGTCGTCGAGGCCACCAATCTCCCCGCGACCTTCGCCGAGCACCAGCGCGTCCCCCACTGGGAGACGGGGACGGCGCTCGGGATCCTCGACGTGGAGCGGGCGACGAGGATCTCGGGAGCGATGTTCAACATGCTGCGCGGCCCGGGGGCGACGATGGCCCGGGCGCTGTGCCAGTACGCCCTCGACCGCAACGCCGACGCCTTCGAGGAGATCCGCCCTCCGACGCTGGTCACCACGGCCACGCTCACGGCGACGGGCCAGTTGCCCAAGTTCGCCGAGGACGCCTACGCCATCGAGCGCGACGACCTGTGGTGTATCCCGACCGCCGAGGCGCCGCTCACCTCGATGCACGCCGGTGACATCGTCGACGAGGCAGACCTGCCGATGCGCTTCATGGCCTACACGCCCTGCTATCGCCGGGAGGCGGGGTCCGCCGGGCGCGACACCCGCGGGCTGCTGCGCAGCCACGAGTTCGACAAGGTCGAGATCCTCGCCTACACGACTGCGGAGCAGGCGCCGGCGATGCTCCTCGAGCTGCGCGGCCGGGCCGAGGCGTTGATCGGCGGCCTCGGTCTGCCGTATCGGATCATCGAGATCTGCACCGGTGATCTCGGCCAGAGCCATCATCGGAGCTTCGACATCGAGGTCTTCGCCCCCGGTGTCGACCGGTGGTTGGAGGTTTCCTCGGTCAGCTGGTTCAGTGACTACCAGGCCCGTCGCGGCGAGATCCGAGTCCGGCGCACCGGCCAGAAGGGAACCGAGATGGCCCACACGCTGAACGGCTCGGCCCTCGCCGTGCCCCGCGTGCTCGCCGCCATCTGGGAGGTCTACCGCCAGGCCGACGGATCGATCGTCGTTCCCGACGTGCTGCGCCCGTACATGCGCGGCCTGCAGGTGATCGGGCGATGACCCCGGGCGTGGAGCTTGGGTCATGAGTCTCGCCGATCGCCGCCGGGAGTACGAGACCGTCGGCCTCGATGTCGGCGATCTCGCCGACGATCCGATCACCCAGTGGTGGCAGTGGTACCACCAGGCCGAGGAGGCGGGGGCCACCGAGCCCAATGCGATGACGGTCGCCACCGTCGACGCCGACGGTGCACCCGACGCCCGGATCCTGCTCGCCCGGGGCGCCGATGCCGACGGGTTCGCCTTCTTCACGAACTACCGGTCGGCCAAGAGCCGTCAGATCGAGGCGCGACCCGTCGGCGCCCTCGTCTTCGCCTGGCTGGAGCTGCATCGCCAGGTCCGCGTCCGGGGAACGATCGAACGGATGAGTCCGACGGAGTCCGATGCCTACTTCGCCTCCCGGCCCCGCGGAAGCCAGATCGGCGCCTGGGCCTCACCCCAGTCGACGGTGCTCGCCGACCGGGCCGAACTCGAGTCGCTCGTGGCGAGCGTCGAGTTCCGCTTCGAGGACGCGCCGGTGCTGCGCCCCGAGGGCTGGGGTGGATGGCGGCTGCGGCACGAGGCCGTGGAGTTCTGGCAGGGACGCCCGAGCCGCCTGCACGACCGCCTGCGTTACCGACGGGTGGGCGCCGGCTGGGTCGTCGAGCGCCTCGCCCCGTGAACCGACGGCCTCGAGCGCGTCAGCTGCCGACGGCGGTAACCGAAGACGACCAGGGCGATGCCCAGGGCGAGCAGCCCCAGGGCGATGCGCACGGGCCTGTTGACCTCGGACCCCGAGACGGGCAGGTTCCGGGCCGCCGTGGTCGCCGGCGCCGTGGTCGCCGGAACGCCGGGACCTGCGGCGCATTCGGCGATGGTGACCTGCGACGTGGCGCTCAGGCCGCTCGTCTGGCCTACGGCGGTGAGTGTGTAGATGCCGACCGTCGTCGGTACCCCGATCGTCACCCGGCCGGAGCCGTCCGTGCCCGCGACCAGCGAGGATGTCACCGGGCCCATCGTGATGAGCACGGATTCACCCGGCGTGTACCCGGCGACCTCGACGACCAGCGAACCACAGGTGGAGGCGACGCCGCTGACCACCCCGACGGTCGGCTTGGCCGGAGGGTAGGCCGCCGTGGCACAGAGAACGGCGAGAATCCCGGCAAGGACTGTTGCCCATCGTCGCATCGTGTCCGCCCTTTCCTGCTGGGTCACGTGAATGCAATCCCATCTTCCGCGTGAGTGATGGTATCACGGCGAGTGAACGCTGCGCCGGGCCGAAATGACCGGATCTCCATCATCGGTCACGCAACGTGAGCGATGATGTCTGCCCACCGTTCGCCGACGCCGAACCGGGGGGTGAAGGAACCGGCGGCGTCGGCGGGCGTGCGGCCGGAAGCGAAGTCGGCGGCGGAGGAGGCGGCGCCAACGGGCGCACCGGGGGAGCGGGTACCGCGGCGGCGGAACCCGCCGTCGGAACCGGCGGGAACTGGACCGGGGGCGGCAGCGGGGGGCCTGACCCCGTTGGCCGGCCCGATCGCACCGTCGACGGATGGCACGAAGGCATCGGACTCGCCGTTCGGGCCGGCCAACGGGGCCGGCGTCGCACCCGGTGGAAGGTCGAACGTGGCCGGGTGGGGCGAGGGCGGACCGGTCGGACAGGTCGGCTGTGCGGCCGCGGCGCGTTCCCGGCGTCGCTCGATCGGCGACCGCTCCCGAGACGGCCCGACGTCGATGGCGTCGGCGTCGAATGCCGGCGGGTGTTCGGACCGGCGGTGGCGGGCGCCGCGGTAGCTCCGCCGACCCACCCGGTTGAGCACCACGCCGAGCGGGCGACCTCCGGCCCGCGTGATCGCCTCGATCGTCGCGGTGAGCGCCTTCACCGAGGTCTTGCCGGAGCGGGCCACGATCACCACGCCATCGACGTGGCGGAGTGCCCCGAGGGCGTCACGGCGGGGGAAGAGCGCATGGCTGTCGAGGATGACCAGTTCCCCATCCTCGGAGAGGAAGTCGAGCAACTCGCCGACGGCGTGGGAGGCGAGGAACTCCGCGGGTGCCGGCGTCGTGCCGCCGGCGGTGACCACTTCCAGGCGTCGATTGATCGGATGGACCATCACCGACGAGGAGATCTTCGACACGACGCTCAGCAGCCCCGGTTTGAGCGGCAGTCGCAGTGTCTCGTGCTGGCCCGGCGCGCGGACGTCGCCGTCGACGAGCACGATGTCGCGTCCGGCGATCGACGAGGCGATCGCCAGCCCGGCGGCGACCGTACTCGCGCCGTCACCGACACCCGGTGCGACGACCTGGATCACCCGCAGACGGCGGTCGCCGCCCAGGCGCCCGATGCTGGTCGCCAACGCCCGGAACGTGTCGTCGGACCGGTTGGCCCGGGACGGAATCGGCCTGCCGTCCTCGACCGGTCGCAGGCGGGGGATCTCGCCCAGCAGCGGCAGCCCGGTGATGCCTTCGATGTCGACACCGGGACGGACGCCGTCGTCACGGACGTCGCGGATCAGCGCGGCGGCGACGCCCAATGCCAGGCCGGCGACCAGGCCGAGCCCGACGTCGCGCGCCGGGGAGGGCCCGATCGGGTCGACCGGGCGGCTGGGGGGCCCCACGGTGGCGAGCGACAACCCCGCCGAGGAGCGCATTGCCGTGCCGGCGGCATCTGCATAGGCGTTGACCATTCGCATCGCCGCGTCGGGATCGCCGTCGCGCACCGCCAGCCTGCCGGTGACCTCGTCCGGCGAGATGCTGAAGCGCACCACAGGTGGATCGGCGATCGATTCCACGTCGCGCCGCGCCGCGTCCCGAACCTCCGGCGAGTTGATCACGCGGTCGGCCAACCGCATCGCCTCCGCCGGCGACGCCGGCGCCATCGGGTCGGAACCGGGGATCGGACTGACGACGACGCCGACGGACGCCTCGTAGATCGGCGCAGTGCGCAGCGACCAGCCGAGGCCGGCGAGCGAACCGACGATCGCCGGGAGGAGGACGAACCACTGACGCGCGGCAATCGCCGCCGGAGCGTTTCGATGGATTGGGCGTGACTCGGTGACGTGCACCTCTGACTCCTCGTTCTCGTGCCCGACCGTGCGAGGGTTCGCTCGCCCGAGCCGTCGAACCGGCGGCCCACCGGCACGCGTGCCGCCTGGTCCGTGAACACGATATGTGGTCGGAGTCCCGGAGTGTCGTCGCGCCGATGGTAGACGCTGAGTGGTGGGTATGGTTCGGTCAGCATGCGGACGCCGACGAATGCCCCTTTTCCCGGCCAACCAGGGCTGGGCGCGTCCCTAGGACTGCTCGCGGTCAACTCGGCGCTCCTCGTTGCGGCTGGTCTGGCCCCGACCGGTCAGCGGGTGATCGACGTGTTCCTGGTCGTCGCCCTCGGCTCGGCGTGGCTGTTCGTCTCGGCCGGTGCACCGTGGTGGTCGTTGGCGATGTTGGGCGCCGTGGGCGCGGTGGCAGCCGGTTCGATCGTCGCCGCGGTCGCCGGACTGGGGGGGCTGGCGATCGCCGCCTCGATGGGTGCCCGGCGCCGACATCGGGCCGACTGGGCGATGCTCGCCGGTCTGCTCGGCCTGCAAGCGGTGGCCCGGCTGACACCCGGGCGCTGGTTCGGCCTGAGCTCCGTCGTCGGACTCGCCGCGGTCGTCGGTGTCGCCGGCGTTGCCACGGCACGCTGGCCGAGCGCGGCTCGGCGCCGTGTCGTGGCCGGATTGGGTCTCGCCATCGCCGGAGTCGCGCTCTCCCTCGTCGGGCTGGCTGCGGCGTCGGCGTCGGCGAAACCTTCCTTCGAGGACGCCAATGCCACGGTGCACCGAGCCTTTCGGGCACTCGAGGACGGCGATGCCCGAGCCTCGGCACGTGAGTTCGACGCCGCGTCGCGGGTGTTCGCCAGGATCGCCCGCGAGCTCGACCGGCCATGGAGCAGACCGAGCCGCCTGTTACCCGTGGTGGCCCAGCACCACGCCGGTGTCGCCCGCCTGGCCGCCGGCGCCGCCCGGTTGTCGAACGACCTCGCCGTCGTGCTCACCCGGATCGATCCCGATGCGCTCAGCGTCTCGGGGGGTCGGTTGGACATGGCGAGCCTGCGCGACCTGGCCGAACCGGCGGCCCGCCTCGAGCACTCCCTGGGCGAGTTCGACGAACTGCTCTCCTCCGTCGAGTCGCCGTGGCTCGTCGACCCGCTCCAGGATGCGCTGGCCGACCTCGACGCCGAGGTCGAACGCAGCCACGAGGCGGCGGTGAACCTGCAAGCGTTGGCCGACGAACTCCCCGACCTCCTCGGGGCCAGTGGACCCCGCCGGTACTTCGTCGGCTTCATCACCCCGGCCGAGGCGCGGGGGCTCGGGGGCTTCATGGGCAACTACGCCGAACTCACCGCCGTCGACGGAACGGTGACGATGACCGCCTTCGGCCGCCTGCTCGATCTCGAGCAGGCGGCCCCCGATCCCGCGGCCTGGAAGCTCGATCTTCCCGCGGAGTTCTCGTCCCGCTACGGCGACTTCGGTTTCGCCGAACCCGACGGCGGGGTCTCGCCCTCGATCTGGTCGAACGTCACGATGTCGCCGGATCTCCCATCGGTCGCCCGGGTGATCTCCCAGCTCTACCCGCAGAGCGGCGGCTCCCCGATCGACGGCGTGATCATGCTCGACCCGTCGGCGATGGCCGCCTTGATGGAGCTGACCGGGCCGATCGAGATTCCCACGCGGACCACGCCGTTGACGTCCGCCGATGCGGAGGACTACATCGTGCGCGGGCAGTACGAGGTCGCCTCGCACGGCGACCGGGTCGACGGTCTCGAAGTCCTCGCCAGGGGCGTGATGGACCGGCTGCTGGGCACCGATCTGCCCGGGCCGTGGCGGCTGTCGCGGCTGATGGGCCCGGTGCTCGCCCGCAACGGGCTGATGCTGTGGTCGACGCATCCGTCGGAGGAGGCGATGTTCGAGACCGTCGGGGTGTCGGGCAGCCTCCCCGACCTCGCCGGGCGCGATGGCATCAGTGTGGTCGTCAACAACGCCTCGGCGAACAAGATCGACGCCTACCTGCAACGATCGGTGAAGTACCGGGTGTCCGTCGACCCCGACCGTGGGGTGTTCAAGGCGACGGCGTCCGTCGCCTTGCACAACACGGCGCCCGACGCCGGCCTGGCCGATTACGTCATCGGCAACACGACGAAGGATCCGATCGGCAGCAATCGCACCTACCTGTCGCTGTACAGCGCCTTCCCGGTCGCCGCGGCGCGTCTCGATGGTGTGCCGATGGCCCTCGAGGTCACCACCGAGCGGGGCTGGACGGTCAGTTCGGCCTTCGTCGTCATCCCACCGGGCTCCACCCGCACGGTCGAGGTGGAGGTGTTCGGCGCCGTCGGGCCGGGTGGCTACCGACTCGTCTGGCGACCACAGCCGTCGGTGCTCGCCACGGCGGCCGACGTGGCGATCTTCGGGCCGGGCGGCGTCGAGCTGAGTTCGTGGGTGGGACCCGAGGCGCGGCGGGACAAGGTCGTCACGATCGCGCCCGTGCCCGGCTGAGTCGACCGCTCAGCCGGGCACCGGCCACGAGGCCGCGGCCTGCGACAGGGCGTCGATCAGCGCCGATGTGTGCGGGGTGGGCTCGGGCCCCTCCCAGTCCCACCACAGCGGGCTCGATCCGCGCACGCGGGGTGGCAGTTCGATCTGCACGCCGGCGTCGGGGGGCAGGTTGACCGGGTTGTCGGCATGCTGCCCGCGCAGTTCGTTGGGGATCGCCTCGACGTCGGTGACCACGGAGTATGCGGGGAGGGCGACGCGCAGCGGGGCGGCGATGTGCTCGGCCAGGTCGCGGTTCCGGCCTCCGAGGAGCAGGCTGGTGAAGAAGTGCTGGCGGCCGAAGCCGTGGATCGTGATGACCACCTGCACATGGCCGAGGAACTTCCGCAGCGCCGGCGAATCCTCGGGCGACACCTTGGTCGACGGGATGTGCCACTGCAGGTCGGCCGGCTGGTGCACCCCGTAGTACGAGGCGCCGCTGGCCGCGGCGGCCCGGCCGGCGATCACGTCGGTCATCTCCTCGAGCGAGCCCCCGTGGTAGGCCATGAAGCCGAGCCGGCCGCGCAGCTCGCAGACCTCCTCGACGCCCCGATGGGCGAGCAGGTCGGCGAAGATCCCCATGCGGCGCCGGTCGCTCAGACGATCGGTCGCGGGTCGGGTGAGCGGTCGTCCGAGCGGCGCCTGCCCAGCCGGGTGGCCACGAGCGCGGTCACCGTGATCAGCACGGCGAGCCAGCCGAGCAGGCCCCGATGCCCGGCCACCCAGTTGCTGATCGTCGCCTGCCGGCTCTCCACCGCGTTGACGAGGCCGACGTCGTGGGCGATCGGGTCGATCGCCACCCACCCGTAGAGCAGCAGGTAGATGCCGGCCAGGACGAGGATCGCCCCGGAGAGCAGGTCGATGCGGGCCATCGCCGACCGCAGTACCCGCAGCAGGCCCGACCGGGCCAGAGCGAGGCTGATCGTCAACGCACTGAGCACCACGCCCATCCCCAGCCCGTAGGTGGCGACGCTGAGCACGCCGCCGACGAAGCCCGACTCCGTCACCTGGCCGAGGACGCCGCCGACGAACACGGGCAGGGTGCAGCCGATCGACGCCACGGCGTAGGCGACCCCGTAGACGAACATCGATCGGATCGTCCGGCTGCTGCCGCCGGCGTCGAGTTTGGGGGTGAACACCGGGAGGTGGATGCCGAACAGCGTGATGACACCGAAGGCGAGGACCAGCGCGCCGATGGCCAGCGAGAGCCAGCCGCTCGCCGAGTCGCGGATCCAGGTGAAGCCCCAGCGGGTCACCAGGCCGACGCCGAGGAACACGCTGAAGAACCCCGCGGACACGGCCGCGCTGACGACGAGCGCCCGGCCGATTCCGGCCCGCCGCGTTCCCGGCCGGGCGCCCTCGACGCCCAGGAAGTACGCCAGGTAGGTCGGGAGCAGCACGAACCCGCACGGGTTCACCGTGGCGAGCATCCCGGCGCCGAAGGCGTAGGCGAAGTTGCCGCTGACGGTCGCGGCGAGCATCTACACGCCCAGCTTCTCGGTGATCAGCCGACGCAGGGCCGCGCCGTCGAGCGCACCCTGGTGCAGCTCGACGATCCGCCCGCCGGCATCGACGAACAGGGTCGACGGGAACTGGCCGAGCTGGAGGGCGGAGGTGACCGACCGGTCCGGGTCGAGGAGGATCTCGTAGGCGACCCCGGAGTCCCTGGCGAACCGCTCGGCCCGCTCGGCGCCGTCCTGGATGTTCAGTCCGACGAACCGGACCCGGTCGCCGAGGTCGCGGTGCGTCTCGGCGAACGCCGGGAGCTCCTTCGCGCATGGCACACAGGTGGAGTACCACACGTTGATCACCAGCGGTTGCCCGACGAGATCGCTCAGGGAGACGTCGGCTCCGCTCAGGGTGCGCATGGGCAGGTCGGGCAGGGGGTCTCCCTCGATCGGCGGCGCGGTGGGGATCGCCCCTCCGGGTTCGCCGTACGTGCCCGGCTCGTCGAGCCGGGCGTCGAGTCCGTTGTCGCCGTTGGCCCTGCTCAGCACCCAGCCGGCGGCGATGCTGGCGGCCAGCGTGACCGCCAGCACGATCAGCAGTGGTCGGCGACGCGGCATTGCGGCCAACGCTACCGTTCAACGTGGAAGGCCCCGCCGAGATCTCGGTGCGGCAGGGGTCGGGCGCCGAGGCCCGACCCCTGCCGCCGGTGGGTTCACTCAGGCCACGAGGTGCGGTGGAAGAGGGACCTCATCCACCACCAGTTCGGGGCGCGGGTGTTTCGGTGGTCGACCACGGGGCCGCTTGTGGGCGACGATCCGGCCGTTGAGCAGCAACTGACCGCCCCACACGCCCCATGGCTCGGCGCGCACGAGGGCGCTGTCGAGGCAGGGAGCCTGGAGGGGGCACCGGGCGCAGATGGCCTTGGCCCGGGCGATGAGGTGCACCTCGTCGCTGAAGAAGAGGTGCGTCAGCGTGCCGTGACCGTCCCGGCAGCGGGCGGCGGCCCACGGGTCGGCGGGCGACTCGTCGCGGTGGTCACCGGTCGGTCGGTTGATGGATGTGCGCTCGATGGTGAGCATGGTGTTCCCCTTGGGCTTGGTTGGTGGGTGTGCTTGGTTGGTGGGTGTGCTTGGTTGGTGGTCGAGGTCGGTGGTCGGGAGGGACGAGGTGGATCGGAGGCGGAAAAACCGGAAAGGCCGCCGGGATGTGATCCCGACGGCCTGGTGGCACTCCTGACGCAGATGTCTCTACGTCGGTCGTTGCCCGAGACGTCGGGTTGGGGGCTTGGTCACGTTCCGGAAATCGTCGCTCGTCGGGGCGATGATCGACATCTCCGGAGTGCTACCGAGCAGCCACGAATACCCGTGATCGGCACACGGGCGCGCGGCACCGGCCGAGACGGCCAAGTCCTGTGCGAAGCGCGTGGTGATCATCTGATTCGTTGCCTCTCGGGTCGGTGGTTCGATGGTTCGGTGGCGCGGCGGCTGCCGGGCCCGAAGACAGGGAATCACTCCCGGGTGGGTCACGTCAACTGATTTGTTCTCACGCCCGCGGCTACGGTCGGGAGGATGCCCAGCCCCGTCGGCGATCCCGTCGATCAGCTCGTCGGCGAACCGACGCTCGGACGGGTCTTCGAAACCCACCGCCGGGTCCGTCTCGGCGACGCCTCGCCTGGCGGACGGTTGCGTTTCGACGCCGTCGCCCGCTACCTGCAGGACGTCAGCGACGACGACACGCGCCAGGCCGGCTTCACTGCGGCGACGGGCTGGGTCGTGCGTCGGACGACGATCGAGGTGCGGCAGTTCCCCGTCTACCTCGAGGCGATGACCTGCCGGACGTGGTGCAGCGGGACCGGCGGGCGGTGGGCCGAGCGCCGGATCTCGATCCGCGGCGATCGGGGTGGAGAGATCGACTCGGCAACGCTGTGGGTGCACGTCGACCCGGCCACCGGACGGCCGACACCGCTGCCCGACGAGTTCTACGCGCTCTACGGTCCGGCCGCCGCAGGTCGCACGGTGCGGGCCGCGCTGCGTCACGACGGCCTGCCGGGAGATCCTCACCGACGTTGGGTGTGGACGCCGCGATTCTGCGACTACGACGTCCTCGGCCATGTGAACAACGCCAGCTACTGGACCGTCGTCGAGGAGGAGCTGGCCCGTCGGCGCGACCTGCGGGCCCCGATGCGCGCCGAGCTGGAGCATCGCGAGGCCCTCGGGCCCGATGTCGCCGCCGGCGTGACGATCGTCGACCACGAAACGGGCCTGCGGATCTGGATCACCGAGGCCCACTCGGTGCGGGCCAGCGCGACCGTGGAGGTCCTGGGATGACGGCCGAGGCGGCGGCGGGCGACGGATCGCCGCGGGTGACACCCGACGACGTCGAGCGGGCCGCCCAGCGGATCACCGGCCATGTCCGGCGCACCCCGGTGATCGAGCACGACGGGGTGATCCTCAAGCTCGAACTGCTGCAGCACGCCGGATCGTTCAAGACCCGCGGGGCGTTCAACCGTGTCCTGTCGGCCGGGGAGCTCCCGGCCAGCGGGGTGATCACGGCGTCGGGTGGCAACCACGGGGCGGCCCTGGCCAACGTCGCCCGCGGCCTGGGGATCGCCGCCGAGGTCTTCGTCCCGTCGACCAGCCCGGTGCTCAAGCGGGCGAACATCGAGCGTTTCGGGGCGACGGTCACCGTCGTCGAGGGCTACTACGACGACGCGCAGCGGGCCGCCAACCTCCGCCAGGCCTGCACGGGGGCACTGATGGTCCATCCCTTCGACCACGTCGAGACCGTCGCCGGCCAGGGCACGATGAGCCGCGAGCTCGAGCGTCAGCTGATCGGCTTCGACACGATCGTCATCGCCAGTGGTGGCGGCGGGTTCATCGCCGGTCAGGCGGCCTGGCTGACCGACCGGGTGCGGGTCGTCTGCGTCGAACCGGAGACGTCGCAGTGCGTCCGTGCCGCCCTGGCCAATGGGGCGCCGACCGAGGTTCCGGTCAGTGGCCTGGGGGCCGATTCCCTCGGTGCGTCGCGCGTCGGTGAGGTGCCGTGGTCGATCATCCGCCACTACGTCGACGAGGCGGTCACCGTCACCGCCGAGGCGATGGGTGAGGCCCAGCGGGCGCTGTGGAACGACCTGCGTCTGGTCGCCGAGCCGGGCGGCGCGGCCGGCTATGCGGCGATCCGGTCCGGCGCGTACCGCCCGACTCCCGGCGAGCGGGTGGTCGTCGCCGTGTGCGGATCGAACTGCGACCCGAACGACGTGATGTAGCGGCGTCAGCCGATCGAGTACTCGAGCAGTCCGTCGACCCGGCGCACCGTGGCCTCGCCCGCCAGACGGAGGTGCTCGAGGTGGGCGAACGTCTCGCTGTCGGCCATCGCGCCCTGGGCGCGGGCCGAGAAGAGGTGCTTCGAGAACTCCATCACCGTGGTCGGACGGCCGATGCCGGCCGAGACGTCCCTGAGAATGTCGAGGCGCTCGAAGTGGTGCCGCTTGATCGCCTCGACCCGGGCGCCCAGGTCGGCGAAGGGGTTGCCGTGGGCGGGCAGCACGGTGGTGGTGCGGTCGTGGTACGTGCCGATCTTGTCGAGCGACGAGAAGAACTGGGCCAGCGGGTCGGCCGCCCGGATCAGGCCGCTGATGTGCGGGGTGATCGTCGGCAGCACGTGGTCGCCGGAGAGCATCACGCCCTCGGTGGGATCGAACAGGCAGAGGTGGTCCTCGGTGTGGCCCGGGGTGTGCACGGCCACCCAGTCCCGCCCGGCGAGCGAGATCGTCTGGGCATCGTCGAGCCGCACCGTCGGGCGGGGCAGCCGCATCAGCCGGGGGAAGACACGGATCAGCCGGATGGCGGTCCGGCGCTTCCACGGGAGGTCCATCCCCTGGCCGCCCCACGGACTCGTGTCCCAGGGCATGCGCCGCGCCGACAGCCCTCCTTCCGGATCGGGCAACGGCGACGCCGCGCTGTCGAGATCGATGTCGGGGGGTTCGGTCGGGTCCCAGATCAGCCGGAACCGGCGGTGGGTGATGATCTCGGCACCGGTGTCGGCGCGCAGCCGGGCGGCGCCGCCGAAGTGGTCGGGATGGCTGTGGGTGACGATCACGCTGTGCACCCGGGCGAGCGGCACGCCCGCCTGCTTCAGTCGGGCGGTGAGCGCCCGGTACGAGTCCCGGCCGGGCAGGCCGGGGTCGACGAGGGCGACGCCTCGGGCGTCCTCGAGCATGTAGCAGTTGACGTGGCCGAGCCCGGGCATCGAGATCGGCAGCTGGCTGCGCAGCACGCCGGGGGCGATCTCGGTGATCTCGTCGGACGCCGGCTCCTGTTCCTGACGGCGGGGCTTGCCGGTCGCCGTGGCACCTGGGGTCTCCGGCGCCGTGTCGGCGTCGGGCCGGTCGGCGCCGTGACCGCCCGCCGCGTGATCATGCCCGTCGCTCATCGCCTGCCACCGTACCGGTCGGGCCGTGGAGGCGGGGAGTCCGCCGGCAGCCGTACCAGGGCCCGGGCCGCCGGCCGAACCCGCTCGGGGCCCGTCAGCCGGCGGCGGGGCGGGGGGCGAAGGCGCGCTCGCGGTAGAAGCGCAGTTCGGCGACGCTCTCGCGGATGTCGTCCAGCGCCCGGTGGCTGCCCGCCTTGTGCGGCCGCTTGGGGATCAACTCCGGGCGCCAACGCTTGACCAGTTCCTTGACCGTCGAGACGTCGACCGAGCGGTAGTGCAGCCAGTTCTCGATCTCGGGCAGGTAGGCGGCGAGGAAGCGGCGGTCCATCCCGATCGAGTTGCCGCACAGTGGCACCGAACGTTCCTGGGGGACGTGGGTCTTGATGAACTCGAGCGTGGTCCGCCCCGCCTCGTCCAACGTCGTCGACGAGGAGCGGATCAGTGGCAGGAGGCCGGAGCGGACGTGCATGTCACGCACGAACTCGTCCATCACCGCCAGCGCCTGCTCGTCCTGGTGGATCACGAGCTGCGGGCCCTCGGCGACGACCTCGAGGTCGTCGTCGGTCACCAGGGTGGCGATCTCGACGATGACATCACGGGTCGGGTCGAGCCCGGTCATCTCGAGATCCATCCACACGAGCACGGTGGAGGAGACTACGTGCTGGCGCGGCGACCGCCGCGGTCGCCGATCTGCCCTCGCGGCGCTTTGGTCCGGGCGGGCCGACGGGCCGTAGCGTCGTCGGGGTGAGCGCCTCCGGCCCGCTGCCCATCGACATCGTGCGACTCGATCCCGAGCTGGCTCTCCCGTCACGCGCCAGGGCCGACGACGCCGGGTTCGACCTGCTCGCCCGCGAGCGCTTGGTGCTCGCCCGCGCCGGCGGTCGGGGCGTGGTGGCCACCGGCATCGCCGTGGCCATCCCGGCCGGCCACGGGGGTTTCGTCCTCCCGCGCAGCGGGCTGGCCCTGCGCCACGGGGTCACCGTGGCCAACGCCCCGGGGCTGATCGACCCGGGCTACCGTGACGAGGTGAAGGTGGTGCTCGTCAACACCGACCCCGGTCGCGACTACGTGGTCGAACGGGGCGATCGGGTCGCCCAGCTGCTGGTCCTGCCCGTTCCGGGGATCGCCTGGAACGTGGTCGAGACACTCGACGGGGATGGTCGCGGTGGCGGGTTCGGGCACTCCGGCCGCTGAGCCGGCGTCGGCGACTCCGCTGGGGTCGGCGCCGTCGTCGGGCGCAGTCCGATGGGCCCGTTGCCGACCGGCCGCGGCGGCGCTGCCGAGCTAACGTCGGCACGGCGGAACACCGGCGACGCGTCGAGTAGCTGTTTGGGACCAATTCCCACCGGGTGTGTCGGTTCGCCGACGGTGCCCACACACGAGGCACTAACGTCGTCGGGCGGAAGATCGCACGTCGGTCGAACGTCGGCCGCCAACGGACGAGCGGGGGTGACTCATGGCCCAGGCAGTGGACAAGGTGGAGCACGCCCTCGCTCGCTCCGACGCCTCGTCGCCCCGGGCGATCGCCTCGGCCTCGTTCCCACTCGACCGCCGCGGGTTCGAGTCGTCGGCCGTGCGCTCCTACCTCGAACAGGTGGCATCCGAGGTGGCCCGCCTGCAGGTCGACAACGAGGCGCTCCAGCGCGAGGTCGCCGAACTCCGCCTGCGGTTGGCGAGCGCCGACGGTTCCAGCGTGGTCGAGCTGCTCCACGAGCAGTCGACCGTGCTGCTCCAGGCGGCGAGCGAGACGGCGCAGGGACTTCGCCGCAAGGCCGAGAGCGCCGTGCGCGAGATGACCCACGAGGCGCTCGCCCACGCCGATTCGGTGCGGGCCAAGGCCGAGATCGAGGCCGTGGCGACGCGCGAGGAGGCGCGGCGCGATGCCGAGGCGATGCGGGTGGCCACCGAGAACGAACGGCTCGCCCTGCTGTCCGCGGCCCGGGCCGAGCTCGAGTCGGCGTCCGAGGAGGCGCGCCGCACCCTCGGGGCTTCGCGGGCCGAATCCGAGCGGGTGGTCAAGGCCGCCCGGGCCGAGGCCGCCCGCCTGGCCCAGGAGTCGGGAGTCGAGGCCGAGCAGATCACCCGTGAGTCGCGGACCGAGGCCCGCAGGATCCTCGGTGTCGCCAAGCAGAAGGCCGAGGAACGGCTGCAGTCGGCGATCCGCCAGCGCGACGAGATGGTCGCCGAGCTCGAGGCGCGCCGCGCCGACGCCTACGCCGAGGTCGACTCCCTGGCCGCTGCCCGACGCCAGTTGCTGGCCACGCTCAAGGCAGCCCGTAAGGACCTCGACGCGGTGCTCAGGACCGCGGTGTCCGACGGACACTGACCGGGGCGAGACCACGCAGGCCGGCAGCTGCCGCCCTCGTCGCCGATGCCGCCGACGTCACGGCGTGGCGACGAGCCCGAGGAAGCTGGCGTGGCGGACGAGCCCGTCGTTGGTCCACTCGGCGATCTCGATCTCGGCCGTCAGCTCGGGGCGGACCCAGGTCACCGCCCGGGTGTAGTCGCGGGGCACGGTGTCGACGAACGGGCTGGCCGGTGCCCGCCGCTGGCCGAGCGTCTCGGTGAGGGCCGTGAGGGTGTCGGTGTCGAAGCCCGTGCCGACCGCCCCGGCGAACCGCAGACGACCGTCCACGTCGGGCACGCCGACGAGGAGGGCGCCGAAGGTGCTCGCCCGATTGCCCGTGCCGGCAGTGAACCCCCCGATCGTCACGGTGGTCCGCACGCGGTTCTTGATCTTGCGCCACGCCGGCGACCGCCGACCCGGCTGGTAGGCGCTGCCCAGTCGCTTGGCCATCACCCCCTCCATGCCGCGCGCCGCGGTGGCCTCGAGGAGAGCGGCGCCGTCGCCGACCTGGTGTCGCGGCACCGACCAGTTCGGCCCGGCCTCGAGGCTGTCGACGAGCAGCCGGCGCCGGTCCTCGTAGGGCAGCGCGATCGTGTCGTGTCCGGCCAGTCGCAGCAGATCGAAGGCGAAGTAGGTGACCTGTTGCTCGTGGCGCTGGATCAATTCGAAGCGGGGCCGGCCGTCCCCGTCGAGCACGACGAGCTCGCCGTCGAGCACGGCGTCGGGCACGGCCAGGGCGCTGGGGAGCCCGGCGAGCTCGGGGTACTTGGCCGTCACGTCCAGGCCGTTGGCGCTCTGCAGCCGGAGGCGGCCGCTCTCGACGAAGGCGAGGGTGCGATACCCGTCCCACTTCACCTCGTATGCCCACCGCCCGTCCTCGGCGGCCGTGGGCAGGCTGCCGAGATGGGCCTTCATCGGCTCGGTCGGGAAGCGGATCACGACACCCCGGGCACCCGGCTCGACAAGGCGTCGGCCGCCTCCAACCGGGCGACCTCGTCGTCGTCGAGGCCGAGCAGCCCGACCAGCACCGACCGGTTGTCCTCACCGCGGTACCGCGGCTCGCCCCGTACACCCGTCGTGGCGTCGCCGAAGTGCCAGGGGGTGTTCGGGATCCGGATCGTCCCGCCGCCGCGGTCGGGGACCTCGACGACGGCGTCGCGCGCCGCGGCCCAGTCGCTGTCGGCGACCTCGCGGACGGTGCGTACGACTCCCATGGCGACGGCCTCGCCGGCGAGCGATGCCTCCAGCGCATCCGGGTCGGCGAAGCGACGGGCCCCGACCTGCAGCTCGGCGATCAGCTCGGCGAGGTACCCCTTGCGCAGCTGGATCGTGGTGAAGCGGGGGTCGGCGATGAGCTCGGGCCGCCCGACGCCCCGGCAGTAGCGCTCGAAGGTGCCCCGCTCGGCGGGATGTCCGGCCGTGGCCACCTGACGGCCGTCGCCGGTGGTGAACACCGGGTAGGCGCTGGGCTCGAAGCTGACCACGTGGCGTTCGGCGTCGAGCCCCTCGCGCAGGTGGGCGTGGGCGTGCTCGTTGGCGCTGAGCAACGACTCCGTCATCGACACGTCGATCAGCTGCCCACGACCCGTGCGCTCACGCTGCAGCAGCGCGGCGACGATTGCCGTCGAGGCGTAGAGGGCGGCGTAGACGTCGCCATGGCTCATCTCGAGGTTGGCCGAGACCTGCCCGGCGGCGCGGTGCTCGGCCCACAGGTACCCGCTCTCGGCGCCGACGACCGAGGCGTACGCCCGGCGGTCGACCCACGGTCCGCTGAGGCCGTACCCGGAGATCGCGCAGTAGACCAGCCGCGGGTTGTCCGTGGCCAACGACTCGTAGCCGACCCCGAGTCGGTTCATCACGCCGGGGCGGAAGTTCTCGACCACGACGTCGGCGACGGCGGCCAGTCGGCGGAAGATCTCGGCGCCGCGTGGGTGCGACAGATCGAGGCTGACGTTCTCCTTCCCGCAGTTCTGCTGGGTGAAGTAGGTGGCGATCGAGTTGACCCTCGGGTACGAGAAGCGGGTGAGGTCGCCGTCGGGGGGCTCGATCTTGATCACCCGCGCGCCGAGGGAGACCAGGCTGCGGGTGCAGTGCGGCCCGGCGAGCACCCGCGACAGATCGAGCACCACCATGCCGGCCAGCGGTCCGTCGGTCGGCCGCGGGAGGCTCATGCGACCTCGCAGCTCAGTCCGCCGGGGGTCAGCCAGCCCACGACCTCGTCGATCGCCGAGGCGTTCTCCGCCACCGCGAGCTGGGCGGTGATGTCGGCGACGGCCTCGGGGGACAGCGACCAGCCGAGGGGTGCCTGGACGCCCGGGTGGGCGAAGAGCGACAATCGGGTGAATCGGTCGGTCACCGGCGTGCCACGGGCATCGAGGACGCGCACGCCGGGGCCGAGCTCGCGTGAGAACTCGTCGGCGGCCTGCTCGATCCACCCGGCATCGCGGCTGCCGAACACGCTGAGCGCCCCCGAGAGCGGTGCGGCCAACTGGCCGAGCCGCCCGGCGTCGCCCACTGCGTTGCGGTTCCGGTGGCCGTTGTCGATCTCGATCAACACCGGCACGATGCAGGTGTCGGCGACCCGGTTGTGCTGCTCGACGAGCGGTGCCACCTGCGACCACAGCTCGAGCAGGGCGCCCGCACCGGTGTTGTCGCGGTACCCGCTGTCGCCGACGGCCAGCGGCGGCAGGTCCGGCTTGGCGCAGTTGCGGCCGCGGTCGGGAGCGCTGCGCAGGTCGGCGGTCGGCGAGACGAACGGGAAGCGGGCCGAGCCGAACGCCGCCGTCGAGAGGCGGATGTCCTCGTCGGGGCAGAGGTAGTCGACGAGGTCGCGGGTCACGGCGAGCGTCGTGCGTCCGGGCGGGGTCTCGTCGAGGCGTTGGCGCCGGCAGTCCTGCTCGGCGCCCGACGCCGTGGCCGCCTCGGCGATCGGGTCGGCCCCGTCGAGCCGCGACAGGTTGACCCGGCACGAGTCACGCAGGTTCGTGCCGTTGAGGAGGAGCAACGGGCCGGTCCAGCCGCCGTCGGCGCCAAGCACGCCCTGCGTGGCCGGATTGCCCGGTGTCGCCGGCTCGCCCGTCGTCGTCCGGCCTGCCGCCGCTGCAGACTGCGGTGCGGCGTCCGTCGCCGTGGGGACCGCACCCGTGCCGGACGAAGCGCCGGTGCCCGCCCAGCGCCGCTCCCACGAACGCTCGATCACCTCGCCCCGGTCCATGTCGGGTGAGAAGCGGAGCAGGACGTTCGGCGCCTCGACGAACAACTGCCAGGCCAGCGAGGCCGACAGCATGTCCCCACCGAGCCGCTCGGCGACCCACTGGTCGGCGTCGCCCTGCTCGGCGTCGAGTTGGGCGCGGACCGAGGCGATCCCCACGCTGCCCCCGGACGCACCGCTGAGCGCGAACACCTCGCCCCAGCCGCCGGCCAGCGGGTTCTGCGGGCAGACGCTGCTGTCGATGCGGGCGAGCAGGCAGTCGAGGGTGAGCGCCGTGAAGCCGGCGGCCCGGATCCCGCCTCCGGCCGCGGCGACGAGCACCATCGGGACGGCGGGCTTGCGCCCGGCGATCGTCGGGGCGGGTGCTCCGCCCGAGGCGCCCGCCGTGGCGCCCGGCGTGGCCGTCCCCGGGATGGCCTGGCCGGCCCAGGCGGCGAACGCCGTCTCGGCCGTGAGCGTCCGCCCGGTCGTCGGCGCGACACCGTCGATCGTGCGGATGTCGTGGTAGTTGCTGGCGAGCATCGACGCTCCGATGGCCCAGGCAAGGATCGTCGACACGATCGGCACGCGGCGGATCCCGACCAGGCGCAGGGCGCTGGGCACCGACCATCGTTCGGTCAGGTACGACATGCCGCCGACGGCCACGGTCAACCCGGTGAGGAACGCGGGGAGCATGCCGTGCACGCCGAGCAGACGTCCGATGCTCCACGGATGGAGCCACGTCCACACGGCGATGGCGACGAGCACGCCGACCGAACCGAGCAGCCACGAGCGGAACGCGGTGTCGAAACGGGCGGGGACCGACTCGACGGCGAAGAAGGTCGGCCGTCTGGAGATGACGAACAGCACGCAGCCGGTCACCAGGACGAGCAGGCAGACGGGTACCAGCAGCAGTGAGCCGTCGGGGCTGATCGCCTCGGGGATGGCGGCGCGCAGGATGGCCCGGCCGAGCACGACGAAGGGGAGGAACCCGAGGAGCGACGGGAGGAACGGCGATGCCTTGGCCGGAGCAGGTTCGCCGGGCTCCCGGGCCGGATCGAGCGGGTTCCCGTCCTCGTCGAGCCCGGGGGTGACGGGGATCTGGGCGGTGATCTCGACGGCGGCGGTCCTCGTCGCCCCGGTCATCCCCGGCGGTTCGGGCGGCACGACGAGCAGCAGCAGCGCGTTCAGGCCGGCGACCACGGTGAGCAGCGCCCCGAGCACGCCGATCCCCCCGCCCCAGTGGCGGAGGCGCTCGATTCCGAAGCCGATGCCGATCAACGTGACCCCGGTGGCGGCCAACCGCCCGGTGATCGCCCATTCCGAGGGTGGCGGTCCCGGCGGTTCGCCGGAACGTCCGACACGGCGGGCGATCACGAACACCGTCGCCGACAACCAGAAGACGGCGACCAGGGCGACGACCGTCAGCCGTAGGGAGTGGCTCCACAGCCGGATGGCGTCGGCCGCCTGTTCGCCGGGCGGTCCGAGATCGAGGATCAGCGCGTACAGGGCGATCACGGCGATGAGCACCCGGTACGGCGAGCCGGCGGCCAGCAGCCTGCGCCCGGGATGTACCTGGCGGGCGATGGCGAGGAGCCCGATGGCCAGCGGTACGACGATGGCCGCCAGCGTCAGGCGGCGGATGATCGAACTGGCCTGCAACAGCCGGGCGGCCGACGCGGCGCCCGCCGTCAGCCGGGGGGGCGAGCCGGAGGGCTCGGCCCACAGCAGCAGGCCGTCGAGCAACTGGTCGAGCAACCCGAGGAAGAGGTAGACCGGCACGAGCAGTCCGGCCCAGCGCAGGATGCCGCGGCGGAGGCGGGTGACGTCGGGATCGTCGTCTCCGAGCCTGTTGAACACCCAGGCGACGAGGGCGAGCAGCAGCCCGCTGGCCAGCAGGGTGTAGCCGGTCTCGGCCAGGGTGTGCAGCCGGGCCAGGACGCGCCCGTCCAGTCGGCCACGCAGGAACCCGGCGAAGTCGGCCGAGCCCCGATCCCACGAGGACAGCGCCCGCGCCGCGGCCTTCGGACCGTCATGCAGCCGGTTGGTGCCGTAGGCCGGCTCGTTGGCCGGGTGCAGGGCGCCGAGCGCCTCGTCGAGTGAGGCCCGGGCGGCGTGGAGGGCGATCGCCCCGGCGAGTCCGCCGGCGAACCAGGCCTGGCGTGCCCGTCCCTGGAGGATGCGCAGGATCCGGGCGCCGGTCACCGTCCGCTCGCCGAACAACGTCTGCATCGGCCCATCTTCGCAGTTCCACCGATCGCTGCCGTCCACCGGTTCCGACGGTGGATCTCTCGACCCTGTCGCAGCAGGGCTGCTCTAGCATCGGCGCTCGATGACCGCCGCCTCCCCGCCGACGCGGCGGCTCCACTACGCCTGGATCGTCTGCGCGGCGACGTTCGCGATCCTGCTGGCCGCGGCGGCGATGCGCGCCGTGCCCGGCGTGCTGATCGACCCGTTGCACGCCGAGTTCGGCTGGGCGCGGGCCGACATCGGCCTGGCCGTCTCGGTCAACGTGCTGCTCTTCGGCCTCATGGGGCCGTTCGCCGCGGCGCTGATGAGCCGGTTAGGCGGTCGGCTGAGCCGGTGGTCGTCGGGTTCAGCCGAGGAGCTGAGCGGTGGTCTTCGCCCACTGGTAGTCGGCCTTGCCGACCGGCGTGCGCTGGACCTCGGTGACCCGCAGGACGCGCTTGGGGACCTTGTAGTCGGCGATCACCGTGCGGCAGTGGGCGCCGAGCTCGGCATCGGAGGGCTCGGGAACGCCGTCACGGAGTTGCACGATCGCCGTGACCCGCTCGCCCCAGAGTGCGTCGGGTGTCCCCACGACGACGGCGTCGAACACCGCCGGGTGGGCCTTGAGCGCAGCCTCGACCTCCTCGGGGAAGACCTTCTCGCCGCCGGTGTTGATCGACACCGAACCCCGCCCGAGCAGGCTGATCGTGCCGTCCGGTTCGATCCGGGCGAAGTCGCCGGGGACGACCCAGCGGCGTCCGGCGTAGGTCGGGAACGTGGCCGCCGTCTTGACCGGGTCGTTGTAGTAGCCGAGGGGGATGTGGCCGGTGCGGGCCAGCTTGCCGATCTCGCCGACTTCCGCCGCCGTGCCGTCATCGCGCAGCACGGTGGTGTGCTCGCCCATCTGGAACTTCGGAGACGGCAACCCTTCGCCCTCGTCGACCTTCGATCCGGTCGCCCCCGTCTCGGACGCCCCGAAGCTGTCGACGATGGTCACGTCGGGAAGAGCCTGGCGCAGCTGCTCGCGCACGCCGGCCGACAACGGTGCCCCGCCGTTGCCGATCGCCCACACGTTGGACAGGTCGTGGACGGGATGCCCGGCCTCGAGCAGCGCCTCGGCCAATGGCCGCGCCATGGCGTCGCCGATCGTCGAGATCGAGTTCGTCCCCGACTCGGCCACGAACCTCCAGATGGCGTGGGGCTCGAATCGGCGGCCGGTCCACAGCACGAACACGTGACCCGCCATCAGGGCGTTGCCCATCACCCACTGACCTCCGCCGTGCATCATCGGCCCGAGGGCGAGCAGGCGCATCTGGCTGGGGAGGGAGGCGATCTCCGCCGCCAGGTCCTCGGGGTGGTCAAGCGGCCGGTTGCCACGCGACGAGTTCATCGCCGCGAAGAAGATGTCCTCGTTGCGCCACATCACCCCTTTGGGCATGCCGGTCGTGCCGCCGGTGTAGAGGATGTAGAGGTCGTCGCTGCTGCGTTGCCCGCCGGGGCGCTCGCTCGACGCCGCGGCCAGGGCCGCCTCGTAGTCCCCGTCGACGACGAGCATCCGCAGGTCGGCGGCGGCGGCGCGCACGAGGTCGGTGAACTCGGGCGTGACGATCGTCAGCACGCAGTCGGAGTTCCCGTACAGGTAGGCGAGCTCGGCCTCGACGTAGCGGTAGTTGACGTTGATCGGCACGGCACCGATCTTGAAGCAGGCGTAGAACGCCTCGACCCACTCGGCGCAGTTCATCGCATGGATGCCGATGTGATCGCCGCGATGGATGCCGAGCGACCTCAGATGGTTGGCCAGGCGGGACGCCCGCTCGTCGAGCTGGGCGTAGGTGTAGGTGACCTCGCCGGTGATCAACGCCAACCGTTCGGGGGCGGCATCGGTGACGATCTCGAGGAGGTCGCCCAGGTTGTACGTCCGGGTCATCGCCCCATTCGAGCAGACGGGCGCGCCGATCCAAGCGCGTGGGGGCGGTCGTGCCCGCTCGTCACGGCTCGGCGGGCGAGGTCTCGGGCTCGTCCGCGGGCCGCTCGGGTGACACGGCGTACTGCATGTCGGCGCCGCGGATGTGGACGCTGAGCCAGCCGTCGAGGAACGCCGAGAACGCCGCGGTGAACCTTCCCGCCGGACTGCGCAACTCGTCGGCGTGCTCACCGAACCGTTGGAGCAGGGCGGCGTGGATCGTGCAGTGATGATCGAAACGGGGGAAGTCGATCGACATCATCACCGCCTCCTCCTCACGGAAGTGCCGGACGGTCAACGTGCCGAGCGCGTCGAGCGTGTCGAGCACATCGCGCTTGGGGGCTCCCTGCTCGGCATGGTCGTGGAGCCGGGCCATGAGAGCGATGAGCTGGCGGTGCTGGGCGTCCATCTCCGGGAGACCGACCGCCAGCGATGGTGTCCAGACGAAGGTCGTCACGCGATCAGGCTGATGCGGCCCGAGGGGGTGAACCAGGGCCGAAGGTCCCGTCGTACCTGGTCCGGGAGCGGGACGGTCAGATCGTGGTGACGAGCGGGGCGACCGTCTCGCCGAACGCGGCCAGCTGGTCGACGAGCTCGTCGCAGCTGCGGGCCTTGAAGCGGACCTGCAGCTGGTTCACGCCGGCGGCGGTTCCGGCGAGGATCTGCTCGGCGACCGACTGCGCCGCCCCCGAGATCGTCGCCTCGCCGACATCCCAGGCCGGCGAGCCGACGTGGAGGAACGGGGTGATGTGGCCGATCATCATCGGCACGTCACCACGGCCGGCCGCCTCCCGGGCCTCGATCAGCGAGGCGATCAGTCCGGGGTTCGAGGGGCCCTGGGGAAGCCAGCCGTCGCCGAACCTCCCCGCCCGGCGGATGGCAGCCGGTGAGGACCCTCCGATCCAGATCGGAGGCCGGGGGGTCTGGACGGGACGGGGGCGCACGCCGAAGCCGTCGTTGAACTCCCGCTCCAGGGCGGCGGCGAACACCGGAAGGGCCTCGTCGGTGACCCGGCCGCGGGTGGTGAAGTCGACGTGCAGGTGCTCGAACTCGGCCTGCACGTGGCCGGCACCGATGCCGGCGATGGCCCGGCCGGCCGACAGGTGGTCGAGGGTGGCGAACCCCTTGGCCGCCGCCAGGGGGTGGCGGTAGGCGAGGACGTAGACGTGCGAGAGCAGGTGGACGCGGCTCGTCTGCCCGGCGAGCCAGCCGAGGGTGGTCAGGCAGTCGGCCCAGTGCGTGCCCATCCCGCCGGCCATCGATTCGGGGATGGCGACGTGGTCGCACACCCCGACGTAGTGGAATCCGTGCTCGTCGGCTGCCCGGGCGACGCGGGCCATCTCGTCCGGGCCGGCGCTCCGTTCCCATTCGGCCACGAAGTAGTTGCTCTGGGCCTGGATCGGCAGCTGCATGCCGTACACCCGCTGCCCGGCCGGGATCTGGATCATGAGTGGCACCGTACGCAATCGAACCGTACGCGCTCGAAGTGGTCACCCGTCACATGAGCGAACCGTCACGTCCCGTTCATTCTGCGGCAACGATCGTCGGGGTACCGTGATCTGCGTGAACGATATGAAGGGACACGATCCGATGATGAACGTGCCGACCACGCTGGTCCTGCTGGACCCGACATCCGCCGACGGAGAATCGGCACTCGAGCTGCTGAGCTCCTCCGACGACCACATCGCGCTGATCACCATGACCAGTGGCCGCACCTCGCGTGCGCTGCGCGACTACGCCCACAGTGAGGACATCGACCTGCTCACGGCCGGCTGGCTGTACCTCGATCAGGTCGTCGCCCGGGTCGATCCCACGGGTCGCGAGATCCAGGCCGTGCTGGCGGGCGGGCCGGACATCGCCCGCGAGCTCACGTCCATCGCCGCCGAGATGGTGGTGCGGCGCATCCTGCTGCCGTCGTCGATCGGGCGCGTCGATCCCGGCGCCCGGGAGCGGCTGCGTCGCGCCGTGGCGGCACCGATCGCCGTCGCCGTGACCTCGCCGATCCACGCCCGCTGAGCTCGGCCCGGTAGCCCGGTCCGCCAGCCCGGGTCCGCCAAGTCGGGTCCCGTAGCCCGGCGGGCCGCTCGGCCGGCAGGCGGCCGAGCCCACGGCCCGAGGCGTCTCCGGTACCCTCGGGCGCCATGGCAGTGCCGCGGCATCGACTCGTGGCCATCGCGGGCGGGTCGTTCGAGATGGGTGCCGACGGGCGCTATCCGGAGGAGATCCCCACGCATGCCGTCGTCGAGCCCTTCGTTATCGACGCCCATCCGGTGACGAACGCCCAGTTCGCCCGGTTCGTGGCGACGACCGGCTACGTCACGGTCGCCGAGCGACACGACCCGGCGGGCTCGGCGGTCTTCCGTCGCCCCGCAGGCGGCGGTCGATCTCGCCGAGCCGTCGGCATGGTGGGAGCAGGTGGCCGGGGCATGCTGGTCACGGCCGGCCGGCCGCGCATCCGACCTGGGCGGGATCGCCGACCATCCCGTCGTCCACATCACCCTCGAGGATGCCGAGACCTACTGCCGTTGGGCGGGTCTGCGCCTGCCGACGGAGGCGGAGTGGGAACGGGCGGCCACCATCGAGCCGCTGCCGCCGACCTGGCCGCTGGCCGAGGACGGGCAGTTGCTCGCCAACGTCTGGATCGGCGAGTTCCCCCACCGGTCACGGCGGCCACGGCCCCCGGGCACGATGCCGGTGGGCGCGTTCCCGGCCCGCCCGCCCGGTCTCCACGACCAGCTCGGCCAGGTGTGGGAGCTCACCCGGGCCGGCGTCGCCAAGGGTGGGTCGTACCTCTGCGCCGAGAACTACTGCACCCGTTACCGCCCGGCGGCGCGGATGACCCCCGCCGGCCCGGCCGGCCACATCGGGTTCCGTTGCGCCGGGCCGCCGATGCACCCGTAGCGGCCCGGCCACTGCCAGCTACCGTGGCAGACGTGGCGACCCGATCCGACCAGCAGACATCGGGTCTGCTGGCGGCCGGTGTCGCCGTCACCGTGTGGGGCGCGTCGGGTGTCGTCGCCCGCCAGCTCTCGATGACCGCCCCGGCGATCGCCGCGTACCGTTTCGGGATGTACTTCATCGCCCTCGTCGTGTGGCTCGGCGTCCGCCGGACACCGATGACCCGCCGCGCCCTGCGGACGGCGATGCCCGGCGGTCTGTGGCTGGCCGTCGATGTCCTGCTGTTCTTCTATGCGGTCAAGCACACGACGATCTCCAACGCCACCCTGATCGGCGCCCTGCAGCCGGTGTTGATCATGGCCGTCTCGATACCGCTGTTCGGTGAGCGGCCGAGCCGCCGTGATGTCGTCGCCGCGCTCGTCGCCATCGGCGGGGTTGCCGCAGTGGTCGTCATTGCCGCCGGCCAGCCCACCTGGAGCGGACTGGGAGATCTGGCGGCGGCCGGCGCGATGGTCTCGTGGGGCGCCTACTTCGTGATGTCGCGGCGGGCCCAGGAGAGGCTCTCCTCGACCGAGTTCACCGCCGGTGCGTCGTTCTGGGCGGCGATCATCGCCGTCCCGGTCGGGCTGCTCGCCGGCCAGGACCTGTCGTGGCCGGTGGCCGACGACTGGCCGCTGCTGCTGTTCATGACCTTCGGGGTCGGGCTGTTCGGCAGCTCGCTGATGAACTGGTCGATCGGTCGGCTGGAGCTGTGGCTCGCCTCGACGATGACCCTGATCATCCCGATCGCCTCGGCGTTGCTGGCCTGGTGGATCCTCGACGAGCCGATCACCGGCCCGCAGGCCGCGGCGATGGGCGTCGTGCTCGGGGCGCTGGCGGTGATCGTGCTCGGCCAGTCGGGGGGCGCCGCGGTGGGCGGCGCCGCCGAGGACGGGGCCGAGCCCGGTCCCGCCGCCGCCGCCCACGCCCACGGTGATCCGGCTCGGCGTCCATAGGCCCGATGGAGCCGCTACCTTGCCGGTATGGCCGGTAGGAAGCTCGATCGGGTCGACCAGGCGACCATTCCGCTGTTCGTCGTCACGATGCTCTGGGAGTACGCCGCGCTGCGCAGGCGCGACAGGCGGATCCTCGGTGACATGGACGGCGCCTCGGACGAGCAGCTCTCGGGGACGCAGCTCCCTGCCGACCCGCTGGTGCCCCTGGGCTACGAACGGCGCGACACGCAGGCCAGCCTGGCGATGCTGGCCGGCAACATCGCCTTCGGTTTCGCCCTCGCCCCGCTCTACGGGCGGATCGACAGGTTCCTCTTCCGCCGCCGCGTCTCGAACGTCGGCCTGCGCCGCGGGGCGATCGTGCCGGCGATGGTCCTCTGGGACTTCCTGTACTACTGGGACCATCGCTGGATGCACGAGGTCCGCCTGCTGTGGGCCAACCACGTGACCCACCACTCGAGTCAGCGGTACAACCTGTCCACCGCGTTGCGCCAGCCCTGGTCGAGCTTCCTCACCTTCTGGGTGTTCAGCCCGATGCCGCTGCTCGGCTACCCGGCGGCCAAGGTGGCCAAGGCCGGCCAGCTCAATCTGCTGTACCAGTACTGGATCCACACCGAGGCGATCGATCGGCTGCCGGCGCCGATCGAGACCGTCTTCAACACCCCGTCGCATCACCGCGTGCACCATGGCGCCAACCGCCAGTACCTCGACCGCAACTACGGCGGCATCCTGATCGTGTGGGACCGGCTGTTCGGCACGTTCGAGCCCGAGGTGCGCCGGGTGAAGTACGGCCTGACCAAGAACATCGCCACCTACAACCCGCTGCGCATCGCCTACCACGAGATGGCCGCGATCGTCGGCGACGTCCGTCGGGCGACCGGCCTGCGCAACAAGCTCGGCCACGTCCTCGGCCGCCCGGGATGGCAGCCGGCAGCCTGAGCCAGGCGATGAGCTAGGCGCCGCCGGACCGGCGAGCCCGCTGCATGTAGACGAACGGGACGACGACCGCGGCGTAGGTGATCGCGTTGTAGACGAAGTGCAACTGGATGTCGCTGACGTTGAGCGCTCGGTCGCCGATGCCGGGGCAGGGGCAACCATCGTTCCTGAGCACGTGGTAGATGATCACGAAGTGCTCGGTCATGTGCCACGATTCCAGCCCGACTCCGCCGATCAGGAAGGTCCGGTATGCCCAGCGGGGCACCGTCCCCGCCACGAACAGCTCGTACACGGCCACCACCAGGACGTACAGCGACACGAGGTAGGCCAGGTTGAACACCAGGTGCATCCACTCGGCCGTGCCGGAGAAGTTGAACACGTAGCCGAGCAGACCGAAGGCACGTTCGCTGGGGACGTCGAAGACGTACACCTGGACGAGTTGCACGATGTGTTCGACGACGTGCACCCCCTGGATGGCGGCCACCGTCGCGTAGAACGTGAGAAACCGCGGCCGGGCGGTGATCGACCGTGCCCGGGGACGCGTGTCGGGAATCGCCAGGGACATCCGAACCTCCAGTCGTCGGGTTGGTGGGCGCCGATGCCGCCGGGGGTTGCCGGCGGCAGCAGGCTCGGGGGCCCGCCCCATCCCGGGCTACAGGCAGCGACCCGGGATGGGACGGGGGACTGTTCCGACCTGTCAGGTCAGATCTCTCGTGACGAGCGCCGCACCCGGTGTGCGGTGTTCGGGAGGGATGCTGACGCCACCACCTGACAGAATCCTGACAGGCGGGACCCACGCCCACGACGAAGCCGCGGACAAGCCACGGACGGGCGAAGGCGGACCGGGTGCCCGCCGGGCCCGATCAGCCGTCGACGGTGAGCCTGCGGGTATGCCAGCCGGTGGCGCCGTCGGGGTCGATGCGGGCGACCTCCTCGGTCTGGGTGACGCCCGTCTTGTCGGTGGCCCGCACCTGGATCACGTGCGTGCCAGGCGTGGCATCCCAGTCGTAGACCCACTGGCGCCACGAGTCGTCGGTGACGTCGTCGGACAATCGGGCCTCCGCCCACACGCCGTCGACGCCCACCTCGACCCTGGCGATGCCCCGGTGCTGCGCCCAGGCGACGCCGGCGACCGGGGTGCGCCCGGCCGTGAGCTTGGCGCCGCGACGCGGCACGTCGATGCGTGACTGGGTCTTGACCGGGGCCTCGCGGGCCCAGCCGCGGGGCACCCAGTAGCCCTCGTCGGCGTCCCACGTCGTCAGCTCGATCCTGTCGAGCCACTTGGTCGCCGAGACGTAGCCGTACACCCCGGGGACGACCAGCCGGGCCGGGAAGCCGTGCTCGATCGGGAGCGGCTCACCGTTCATCGCCACGGCGATCATCGCGTCGCGCCCGTCGAGGGCGATCGAGACCGGGAACCCACTGGTCCATCCGTCGAGGCTGGTCGAGTAGACCTGCTCGGCGCCCGACTGCACGCCGGCCTCCTCGAGCAGGGGGGCGAGGAGCACGCCCTTCCACACGGCATTGCCGATCAGGTCGCCGCCGACCTCGTTCGACACGCAGCACAGGGTCACTGTCCGCTCGACGAGGGGGCGGGCGAGCAGGTCGTTGTAGCCGAGCGTGAGCGGGTTGTCGACCATGCCGCCGATCTTCACCGTCCACGTGTCGAGATTCGCCCGGGGGAAGGACAGCGCGGTGTCGATGCGGTAGTAGTCGCCGTTGGGGGTGATGTACGGGGTGATGCCGGCCAGCTCGGGCACGCCGCCCGGGTTGCCGCCGGCCGCGGTGGCGACGGTGGCCGGTGCGGGACCGACCGCCGGGGGGAGGGTGTCGGGGGCCGAGGCGCGCACGTCGTCGAGTCGGCGCCGGTCGATGGTCCGGGACACGCCACCGGCGGCGACGGCCCCCGCCGTGCCAGCCGCGGTCACCGTCAGGAAGCGTCGGCGGTCCCAGCCGAGCGGCACCCGGGAACGCCCCGGCATCTCGGCCGCTGCCGGTCGGCGGCGGATGATCGCGGCGAGCACGGCGATGCCGGCCAGCACGCCGACGATCGGGGCGATCGCCGCCCGGCCGGGCTGGTTCGGGCGATGCAGGGCGGCCGCGACCCCGATCGCCGCGAAGACGGCGAACCCGGTGGCCCCGACGCCGAACCGGCGCAGGGCGAGACGGCCGAACCCGGCGGCGGCGACGGCCAGGATCGCCACGATCCCGACCCGCAGGGCAGTCTTGTCGTTGGTGCCGAACAGATCGATGGCCAGCGTCTTGAGCCACTTGGGCACCCGGTCGATCACCTCGGAACCGACCGCGTCGATCGGCGAGACGACGCCGATGATCGCCGCGACCAGCATCCCGGTGGCGATGGCGACCGCCCCGGCGGCCAGACCGGCCAGCGGCGCGGCCCACCCCGGCCAGGCCGGTGGGCCGGCGGTGCGCGGCGCACCGGGATCGATCTCGGGCAGGACGTCGGTCATCGTTCGGGCACCTCCTCGGTGGCATCGTCCACCCGGGTTACCCATACGTTACGGACGATGGGCGCGGATGTCGGCCGGTTCGCCCCGATCGCCGCGGCGGTGCCGGCCCGCTCGGTCACGGCCCCCGTGGGTACATTCGGGCGATGACCGGAGATCCCATCCTGCCGGGCGAACGCTTCCCGGGCCGGATCGGTCGGACGATGGCCGGGTCCGAGCCGTGGTGGCCGCCTCATCCGACCGCCCCCGACGGGGCGCCGAACGTGATCGTCGTGCTCGTCGACGACGTCGGGTTCTCCGACATCGGCTGTTTCGGGGGCGAGATCCGCACGCCCAACATCGATCGGCTGGCCGCCGAGGGCGTGCGCTTCGCCAACTTCCACGTCAACCCGATGTGCTCGCCGACGCGGGCCTCGCTGCTCACCGGGGTCAACGCCCACGCCGCCGGGATGGGCCACGTCGCCCAGGACGATCCCGGATACCCCGGCTACCGCGGCGAACTGGCCCCTGATGTGGCGACGGCCGCCGAGGTCCTGCGTGATCACGGGTACGCCACGCTGATGGTCGGCAAGTGGCATCTCGCCCGCGACTCGGACATGTCCGCCTACGGGCCGATGCACTCATGGCCGTGCCAGCGCGGGTTCCAGCGCTACTACGGCAACCTCGAGGCGTTCACCAATCTGCACCACCCCCACGCACTGTTCGCCGACAACCACCTGATCGACGTCGAGCGCTATCCCGACGGCTACCACCTCACCGACGACCTGACCGACCGGGCGATCACCATGATCCGTGAACGCAAGGCCTCGCGGCCGGGCCAGCCGTTCTTCCTCTACGTCGCTCACCCGGCCGCCCACGCCCCGTTGATGGCCATGCCCGAGGACATCGCCCGCTACGACGACGTCTACACCGTCGGCTGGGACGAGATCCGGGCTCGGCGCCACGAGCGCCAGATCGAGCTCGGGGTGATCCCCCCGGGCACCCCGCTGCCCCCGCGCAACGCCGAGCCGGGTGACGAGGCCGGGGCGTGGGCCGATCTCCCGCCGGCCCACCGGCGGGTCTACGCCCGCTACATGGCGGTCTACGCGGCGATGATCGACCGCATCGACCAGAATCTCGGCCGCCTGCGCGCCGTGCTCGAGCAGATGGCGGAGTGGGACAACACCGTCGTCGTGTTCCTCTCCGACAACGGGGCGAGCCGCGAGGGCGAGGCCACGGGCACGACGAACTACTACGGCCACCTCGCCGCCCAGTCGGGCGGGGAGACCGCCGACATCGCCCTCGACGAGGCCCGCTACGACGACATCGGCTCGGCCCGTACGATGACCCATTACCCCGCGGCTGGGCGATGGCGTCGAACACGCCGTACCGGCTGTACAAGCGCAACACCCACGCCGGCGGTCATCAGGTGCCGTGCATCTGGTCGTGGCCGGCGGGCCTGACGGCCGAGGCCGTGCCGGGCAGCGTGCGCACGCACTACGCCCACTGCGTCGACGTGCTGCCGACACTGCTCGAACTGATCGGGCTGGCGTCGCCGACCCATCGCCAGGGCGTCGAGCTGCGGCCGATCAACGGCACCTCGCTGGCGGCGATCCTGCGCTCGCCGAAGGCGATCGAGGCCCGCTACGAGCAGTACTACGAGATGGAGGGCCACCGCGGCCTGTACCGCGACGGCTGGGAGGTGGTCACCCGTCACCCGCCGCGCACCCGCTTCGACGATGCCGAGTGGGAGCTCTACGACCTGTCGACCGACGCCAACGAACTGACGGACCTGTCCGCCGACGATCCGCCACGCGTCGCCGCCCTGGCCGCCCGATGGGAGGCGCTGGCCCGGGAGAACGACGTGTATCCGCTCGACGAGGGCACCGGCTGGCGCTACATCGTCCGGCCGGCGAAGGACGACGCGTTCGGCGACCCGGTCACCATCTGGCGGGGGACGCCGACGCTCGACCGGTGGCGTTCGAACCGCCTGCTCACCCAGCGCAACACCACCGTGACGATCGACTGCTCGTGGCAGCCGGGCGACCGGGGGATGCTCCTCGCCCACGGTGATCAGGGCGGCGGCTACTGCGCCTACGTCGACGACGACCATCTGCGGTTCGCCTACAACGACGGCCACGGGCGGACGCGAACGATCGACGGAGGTCGTCTCGAACCGGGAGACCACCAGGTCGTCATCGACTTCCGGGCGCCCGGCAAGTGGCGCTGGAACATCGCCCTGCTGGTCGGCGGCGACGAGCGCGGCCGTCTCGACGATCTGGCGATGCTGTTCCCGATGGCGCCGTTCGAGGGGATCGATGTCGGGATCGACCGCCGATCACCCGTGGTGTGGGAGCTCTACGAGCGCGAGGGGCCGTTCCCGTACACGGGCGAGGTCCGCTCGGCCCGCTACGAGCCGGGGGAATGGGCGCCCGACGCCCCGGTCCGCTTCCTCGATCTCGTGCGCCAGATGGGCGCCAAGTTCGAGTAGCAGGGCGCCGACAGCTGGATCGGCCGCCCGATCAGCGGCTGCGTACGAGACGGCCGGGCCGGGCGCCGGTGTCGACACCGGCGCGGCGGGTCACCTCGCCGGCGACGATCGTGTAGTCGTAGCCGCTCGCCGCCTGCACCAAGCGGCGGCCACCGGCGGGGAGATCGTCGCGCGCCTCGGGGAAGCCGAGGGTCAGGGCGTCGAAGTCGATCACGTTGAGATCGGCCCGTTTGCCGACCTCGATCGTCCCCCGGTCGTCGAATCCGACGAGCGCCGCGGTGTCGCTGGTCTGCATGCGCACGGCCTGCTCGACGGTCAGCCGCGGTCCGCGGCGGTCGCGGGCCCAGTGGGTGAGCAGGTAGGTGGGGATCGAGGCGTCGCAGATCATCCGCACATGCGCGCCGCCGTCGGACAGCCCGGACACGGTCGACGGATGGATGAGCATCTCGTGGATCGCGTCCTGCGTGCCGTCGACGAAGTTGAAGAACGGGAACATCAGGAAGGCCCGGCCCTCGTCGTCATTCATCAGGTCGTAGGCCAGTTCGAGCGGCTCGCGCCCCGCGGCCTGTGCCAGGTTGCCGAGCAGTGCCTCCGGGCCGGGCTCGTAGTCGGGCGGGTTGCCCATCGCGTAGATCTTGTCGGTCGAGGCCTGGAACAGGGCGCCGATGCCGTCGAACTGCCGGGTCGGATCGGGCGGCAGGTCCGTCTCGGCCAGGATCGCCGCCTTCACCTCGGGGCTGCGCAACTCGGCGAGCAGCTCGGCGTGGCTCAGCCGGCCGGCGAGGTCGACGTAGGTCGGACGCTTGGCGAAGAAGTGGTAGCTCGCCCATCCGATCATCATCCCGAACGGCCGGGCGGCGATCTGCGGGACGAGGCGGCCCCCGGCGGCGGTCGTGCGCTCGACGGCGGCGAGGATCTCGCGCCACGAGTCGGGCTGGATCGAGTTCTGCAGCATGGCGAACGACACCGGGAGCCCCGTGCGTACCGCCAGGTCGCCCATCCAGCCCACCTCGCCGAGCAGGGTGGGCGGGTCGAACTCGAGACCCTGGGGGGCGAGCTCGAACACGCCGTGCCCGGCGGCGACGAGGGCGTCGGCGATGCCGTCGAGCTCGTCCTGCGCGGCGAACGTCCCGGGAACGGGCTCGCCGTCGCGGGCCTTGTGGTTGAGGGTCCGCGAGCTGGAGAAGCCCACCGCGCCGGCCTCGACGGCATGGCGCACGATGCGCGCCATCTCGGCGATGTCGGCGGCGGTCGCCGGCTCGTTGCGTGCGCCGCGATCGCCCATCACGTAGGCCCGTACCGGGCCGTGACCGACGTAGGCGGCGATGTCGATGGCGTAGCGCCGCCGGTCGAGGGCGTCGAGGTACTCGGGGAACGTCTCCCACTCCCACTGGATGCCCTCGTGCAGGGCGGTGCCGGGGATGTCCTCGACCCCCTCCATCAACTGGACGAGCCACTCCTCTCGGCCGGGGCGCACCGGGGCGAAACCGACGCCGCAGTTGCCCATCACGACGGTGGTGACGCCGTGGCCCGAGGTCGGGTCGAGCAGGCCGTCCCATGTCGCCTGGCCGTCGTAGTGGGTGTGGACGTCGACGAAGCCCGGGGTCACGAGCCGACCGGTGGCGTCGATGACGGCGGCGGCGTCACCGGCGACGGCGGGTTCGACGGCGACGATCAACCCGTCGGTCACCGCGACATCGGCGACGCGGGACTCCGCCCCCGTGCCGTCGACGACGGTCCCACCGCGGATGATCAGGTCGTACATCGAGCGCAGCGTAGACGCGCCGATCGTGGATGTGACGAGGCGCCGGTGCCGATCGGCGAGTCCGGTCCTGGCAGGTCCGACACCGTCGTCGTGGCGGTGCTGGGTCAAGCTCTGCGTCGTGATCCACGTCGCCGACCTCGACCATGTCCGCACCCTGACCCTCGATCGGCCAGCGGCGCGCAACGCCTTCGACCAGGAGCAGTACCTCGCACTGGCCGGCCGACTCCACGAGGCTCTGGCCGACCCCGACGTCCATGTCGTCGTGCTGACCGGCGCCGGTCCGTCGTTCTCGGCCGGTCAGGACCTCCGGGAGATGGCGTCGCTCGCCCGTGGCGAGGGGCCGCCCGGCGGGGCGATCGGGTTCTCGGCGCTGCTCGAGGCGCTGGAGTCGTTCGGCAAGCCGTTGATCGCCGCCGTCAACGGCTCCGCCACCGGAATCGGGGCGACGATCCTGCTCCACTGCGACATCGTGCTGATCGCCGACGAGGCCCGGTTGCGCATGCCGTTCGCCGAGCTCGGCGTCCCGCCCGAGGCGGCGAGCAGCGTGCTCCTGCCCGCGGCAATCGGTTGGCAGCGCGCCGCCGAGCTGCTGTTCACCGCCCGCTGGGTGTCGGGCCCCGAAGCCGTCGAGCTCGGGCTCGCCCTGCGCAGCGTGCCGCTCGCCGACCTAGCCGAGGTGGCGACGACCCTGGCCGCCGCCATCGCCGGCCACTCGCCCGCCGCCGTGCAGATCGCCAAGCGGTTGCTGCTCGCCGGTCGCGGTGACGCCGCCGCCGTGGCCCGGGACCGCGAGAACCACGGTTTCGTCGAGCTCGGCTTCGGCCGGCCGGGTCGTATCGGCTGACCACTGCGAGGGCCGGGGTGCGGTCGCGGACCCGACCCCACCCCGGGGATCTGCGCGGCGCTTCGGAGCGGGCCGGCTCGCCGCCGGCGATTACCGTCGGCGCGGTGACCGATGCCATCTCCCCGTTCAGGATCGCCGTTGCCGACGCCGAGCTGGACGACCTGCGCGACCGGCTCGCCCGGACCCGCTGGCCCGATCCCGAGACCGTCGACGACTGGAGCCAGGGCATTCCCCTGGAGTACGTGCAGCAGGTGTGCGAGTACTGGCGCACCGAGTACGACTGGCGGGCCCGCGAGGCGGGGCTGAACCGCTTCCCCCAGTTCCGTACCACGCTCGCGGGCGGTGGTGACGAGCCGCTCGGCATCCACTTCATCCATGCCCGGTCGCCCGAGCCGGGCGCCTTCCCGCTCGTGCTCACCCACGGGTGGCCCGGCTCGACGGTCGAGTTCATGCAGGCGATCGGCCCGCTCACCGATCCTGCCGCTCACGGCGGCGACCCTGCCGACGCCTTCCACGTCGTCGTTCCGTCGCTCCCCGGGTACGGCTTCAGCGACAAGCCGACCCGCACGGGGTGGGGTGTCGAGCGCATCGCCACGGCGTGGGACGAGTTGATGCTCCGCCTCGGCTACGACCGCTTCGGCGCCCAGGGCGGTGACTGGGGTTCGGCGGTGACGACGCGGATCGGCGCGCAGGATCTCGGGCACTGCGCCGGGATCCATGTCAACATGGTCGTGGCCTTCCCCACGGCCGAGGAGATGGCCGACCTCACGCCGGGTGAGATCGAGGCGCTGGGCAGGGCCAAGCACTACCAGGACCACGACTCGGGCTACTCCAAGCAGCAGGCGACCCGCCCGCAGACCCTCGGGTACGGCCTGGTCGATTCGCCGGCCGGGCAGCTGGCCTGGATCCTGGAGAAGTTCCGGGCGTGGACCGACAACGACGGTCATCCCGAGGACGCACTCGGGCGCGACGAGATGCTCGACAACGTGATGCTCTACTGGCTCAACGGGGCGGGGGCGTCGTCGGCCCGGCTCTACTGGGAGAGCTTCACCTCGTTCGTCGGGGCGAAGGTGGCGATGCCGTCGGGGATCTCGCAGTTCCCCAAGGAGATCTTCGGGTCGTCGCGTCGGTGGGCCGAACGGGTCTACACCGACATCCGCCACTGGAACGAGCTCGACCGGGGCGGGCACTTCGCCGCCTTCGAGGAGCCCGACCTGTACGTCGACGAGCTCCGGGCGTTCTTCCGCCACGTGCGCTGATGATGGAAGCCGCGCTCGAGCCCGACCTGGTCATCTGCGATCCGCACCACCACCTGTGGGACGGCGGGCCCCACGGCCCCACCCGGTACCTGGCCGACGAGCTCAACGCCGACCTGGGCCGCGGCCACCGGGTCGTGTCGACGGTGTTCGTGGAGTGCGATTGGGCGCTGCGCGCCGACGGCCCGGTACACCTACGCCCGGTGGGTGAGACGAGCGCCGTCGCCGCCGTGCTGGCGTCGGCGCCGATCGGGGCGATCGTGTCGACGGCCGATCTCCACCTGCCGATCGAGCTGCTCGACGAGACCCTGGCCGCCCACGCGGCGGCGGCCGACGGGCTGTTCCGGGGGATCCGCCACCGGTGCGCGACCGACCCCAGCATCGGCAGCAGCCGCTCGATGCCCGAGTCGTTGCGGGCCAACCTGCCGAGCCCGACGTTCCGCCGCGGACTGGCGACGCTCGCCGGCCACGGCCTGACGTTCGACGCATGGGTGCTCCATCCGCAGATCCCCGATGTCACCGAGGCGGCCCGGGCCGTGCCGGAGTTGCGGATCGTGCTCGACCACCTCGGCGCTCCGCTGGGAACGGGTCGCTTCGGCGCCGACCGCGCCGGGACGCTGGAGCAGTGGCGGGCGTCGATGACCGAGTTGGCGACGTGTCCGAACGTGCACGTCAAGCTCGGCGGGATCGGCATGGTCCGCTTCGGGATGGCTCTGCCCCGTGCGGCCGATGGCCGCAGCGCGGCGTCCGACGATGTGGTGGCCCGCTGGGGCGACCCGATCCGGTTCGTCATCGACACCTTCGGCCCCTCGCGGTGCATGTTCGAGTCCAACTTCCCGGTCGATCGGGAAGGCCTCGACTACGTCGTGCTGTGGAACGCGTTCAAGAAGCTGTCGGCCGGCTATTCGCCGGCAGAGCGGGCCGCGCTCTTCCACGACACCGCCGTGGACTTCTACCGCGTCGCGTCCCGGACGCCGGGCTCACCGGCCACCGGCTGATCCCCCGAACACCGGCTGCGGAGCGCCAGCGCCGCCGGGCGCAGCGACGCCGTCGGGGAGCGGCCGAAGCGAAGCGGTGGCCAATCCTCCACACCAGCTACAGGCGCTCGATGATCGTCACGTTGGCCTGGCCGCCGCCCTCGCACATCGTCTGCAGGCCGTACCGGCCGCCGGTGCGCTCGAGCTCGCACAGCAGCGTGGTCATCAACCGGCCGCCGGTGGCACCCAGCGGGTGGCCGAGGGCGATGGCGCCGCCGTTGACGTTGACCTTGGCGTGATCGAAGCCCGTCTCCTGCAACCAGGCCATGACCACCGAGGCGAACGCCTCGTTGATCTCGACGAGGTCGATGTCGTCGGGGGTCATGCCGACCTTGGCCAGGGCTCGCCTGGTGGCCGGGATCGGGGCCGAGAGCATCATGACCGGGTCGTCGGCGAGCACGCTGATGTGGTGGATGCGGGCCCGCGGGGTCAGCCCGTGGTCCTTGATCGCCTGCTCACCGGCGACGAGCAACGCCGCCGAGCCATCGGAGATCTGCGAGGCACATGCCGCGGTGAGCCGGCCGTCCTCGGTCAGCGTCCTGAGCGAGCGGATCTTGTCCCAGTTCGGTTCGCGGGGCCCCTCATCGCGGTCGAGGCCGTTGAGCGGGGCGATCTGGCCGTCGAACCGGCCCTCGGCCTGGGCCCGCAATGCCCGGGTGTGCGATTCGACGGCGAACTCCTCCATCTCCTCACGCGACAGGTCCCAACGGGCGGCCATCATCTCGGCGCCGACGAACTGGCTGACCTCCTGCGTGCCGTAGCGGGCCACCCAGCCCGGTGAACCCGTGAACGGGTCGTCGAAGCCGAGGGGCTGGCCGGCGAGCATCGCCGACATCATCGGGACGGCCGACATGTTCTGCACCCCACCGGCGACGACGAGGTCCATCGTCCCCGACATCACCGCCTGGGCGGCGAAGTGGATGGCCTGTTGGGCCGAGCCGCACTGGCGGTCGATGGTCGTGCCGGGCACGTGCTGGGGCAGGCCGGCAGCCAGCCAGCAGGTACGGGCGATGCAGCCTGATTGCGGCCCGACGGAATCGACGTTGCCGAACACGACGTCGTCGACGGCGCCCGGGTCGATGCCGGTGCGGTCGATCAACGCCCTGATCGAATGCGCCCCGAGGTCGGCGGGGTGGACCTGCGACAGCCCGCCGCCCCGGCGGCCAACGGGGGTACGGACGGCATCGACGATGTAGGCCTCGGGCATGGCCCGAATCTAACGGGGCCCGGCCGATGCGCGGCTGCCGAGCGGTCCCCGGTAAGCCAGGAAGAGATCCGGTCGCCATCCCGCCGAAAACCCGCCCCGGAACCGGCGACATCGTCCGAAATCGTCGGGAAGGGGAGACCCGCCCGCCATCTGGGGAGGGTTTCCGCCACGGCGGCGTCCCCGCCACCTGCGCCACCTGCGCCATCTGCGCCATCTGCGCCATCGGCTACGACGGGCGCCGGCGGCTACGACGGGCGCCGGCTACCACGGGCTGCGGCGCCGGCGGCCCGCGTCAGACGCTGACGATGACCGACGAGCCGTGGCCGAAGAGGCCCTGGTTGGCCGTGATGCCGACGGTGGCCCCGTCGACCTGGCGCTCCCCGGCCTGGCCGCGGAGTTGCCAGGTCAGTTCGCAGACCTGGGCGATGGCCTGGGCCGGGATGGCCTCGCCGAAGCAGGCCAGGCCTCCGGACGGGTTGACCGGGACGCGGCCCCCGATCGTCGTCGCCCCGCTGCGCAACAGGGCCTCGGCGTCGCCCTCGGCACACAGGCCGAGGTGCTCGTACCAGTCGAGCTCGAGCGCGGTCGACAGGTCGTAGACCTCGGCCGTCGAGACGTCCTCGGGTCCGATCCCGGCCTGCTCGTAGGCGCTCCAGGCGATCGAGTCCTTGAACGAGCGGGCCGGAGCGGGGACCACTGCGGTCGAGTCCGAGGCGATGTCGGGCAGTTCCAGCATCGACTGGGGGTATCTCGGCGTGGCCGTCGAGACGGCCCGCACCCGCACGGCACCGTCCAGCGACCCCAGGTGCCGCGCGGCGTAGGCGCGGCTGCAGACGATCATCGCCGCCCCGCCGTCGGAGGTGGCGCAGATGTCGAGCAGCCGCAGCGGATCGCTGACGATCGGGGAGTTGACCACGTCGGCGACGGTCGACTCCTTGCGGAACCGGGCGTTCGGGTTGCCCAGTCCGTGGCGGGAGTTCTTCACCTTGACCCGGGCGAAGTCCTCGACGGTCGCCCCGTGGAGATCCATCCGCCGACGGGCGAGCAGGGCGAAGTACACGGGGTTGGTCGCCCCCAGCAGGCGGAAGCGCAGCCAGTCGGGATCGTTCGGCCGGTCACCGCCGACCGGGGCGAAGAAGCCCTTCGGGGTGGTGTCGGCCCCGATCACCATCGCCACGTCGCAGAATCCGGCGAGGATCTGGGCGCGCGCCGACTGGAGGGCCTGGGAGCCGCTGGCGCACGCCGCGTAGCTGCTCGACACCGGCACCCCCGTCCAGCCGAGCTTCTGGGCGAACGTCGCTCCGGCGATGAACCCGGGGTAGCCGTTGCGGATCGTGTCGGCACCGGCGACGTACTGGACGTCGGTCCAGGCCAGGCCGGCATCGGCCAGGGCGGCGCGGGCGGCGACCATGCCGTACTCGGTGAAGTCCCGGCCCCACTTGCCCCACGGGTGCATCCCGACCCCGAGGATGAACACGTCGTGGTCGGGCGTGCTCATCTCGTGGCCGCCGGCGCCCAGACGTAGATCGCCGGGCCGTCGTGGAGCGCTCCGATCTCCAACTGCATCGGGATGCCCACCCGCAACTCGTCGGCGCCGACGCCGCGGGCCACCTGGCCGAGCACGATGATCCCCTCCGCCTCGAGCTCCACGGCGGCCAGGGCATACGGCTCGAACGGTTCGGCGGTGACGTACGGCGGAGGCGGGGCGTAGCGGTTCTCCGTGTAGCTCCACAGCGTGCCCCGCCGGCTGAGGGCGATGGCTTCCAGGACCGGTGACTCGCAGGCCGGGTTGGGGCAGTCGTTCGACCGGGGCGGGAAGACGAAGGTGCCGCATGCCGGGCACCGGCCCCCGATGAGGTGCGGCTCGGGCTCGGCGGCGAACCAGCCGTCGACCACTGCGGCGGTTGCTTCTGGCATCGCCAGAAGCTACCCCCCGGCGACCCTCGCCAGCGCCGTCCCCGAAGGGCGGTGACGGCTGGCCTGCCCCGGGCCGCGCCGGCGTCGGCGTTTCGCGGCCACAACCTGGTCACCGGAGATTCGCAGTTGCTGGACACCCGCACGTGGACGATGGACCGCCCGGCGAGCCGTACCACCAGACCTGCGAGGAGTGGCCGGCCAGGGGCTGAACGCCGGCTCGGTCACGGCGGTCCGTCACAGCGTCGGGCCGATGGCCAGGAACTGCTCGAGGGCCCAGCGGTTGAGGCCGCCGTCGAGCGAGTGTGCCCGCCCTTCGCCTGGTCCGGTGTCGACGAGGTCCAACCACACCCGGTTCTCGCCCACCCCCGCGGCGAGCGGGCCGGACGGTCCGACGGCCTGCGACGTGACCTCGGAGATCGGGTCGAGGTCGCCGGCGGCCACGTAGATCGCCGGGTCGGAGGCGTCGGCCCAGGTGGACGGCCGCACCGTCGCCGCGGCGACCGGGCAGCCGTCGACGGACACGTCGTCGGTGCATCCGAGCAGGCGGGAAACGGCGCGCCGGTTGGCGGCCGGGTTCCACGTCCCCGTCGTGGCGAAGGTTCCCGGATCGAGCGGCCCGGCCAGGCTGACGGCCGCAGCCGGCCGGCTGTCGACACGCTGCAACCCAGCGGGGACATCGGTCGGCTCGAACAACCCGGCGGTGGTCGCCGCCATCGTCGCCAGGTGCCCCCCGGCCGACCACCCGACGACGACGACCCGACTCGGATCGAGGCCGCGGCTCGGGCCGACGGCCTTGGCCCAGCGGATGGCCAGCTTGGCGTCGTGCAGCGCGGCCGGGAACGGGTCCCGGTCGGCGAGGCGGTAATGGACGGCGAGCAGCGTCCATCCCCGCTCGACGACCAGCCAACGGGCGATCGGCGAGACCTCGTCCGCGGCGGCCGACCCGCCGACCCATCCCCCGCCGTGGAGCCAGACGATCACCCCGCCGTGCCCACCCGCCGGCGGGGCGTAGACGTCGAGCACCTGCGAGGGGAGCGGGCCGAACGCTGCCGTCTCGATCGGAGGTGACAGGGCGAGATCCGCCCGTGCCTCGAGCCGATCGCCGGCGTGCGGGTCGTCGACCCGGCATCCGGCGGAGAGGAGGGTGGCGACTGTGGCCGTCACGACCGTGGCGATTCGACGTGTGCCCATGCCGGGCACGATGAGCCGGGCAACTGACACCGGCCTGGCACGACGGCCCCCGGACCCTGGCAGATACCTGTCAGGGCGGGACGCCGTCCTCTCCCGTTCAGGGTTGGAGGACGACCCAACCGCGGCGCTGGAGCTCGGCGGCGAGCTGGTGGTCGGGGATGCGGCGGATCGCCTGCTCGGCGGTCGACAGCCGGATGGCCGGCTCCGACGCCGGGGGAGCGCCGTCCTCGGCCGCCTCGGACTCCTGCTGGAGTTGCTCGATGAAGGCGGCCACCTCGTCGCGGGTGAACTTGCCGGCCGCCTGGCGCTGGGTGAACCCCATCGGCCCCCGGGCGTCGCGGAAGTCGGAATGCCCGGCCGCCTGGAGCAGCTCGAGGAGCTCGGCGACCTGCCGGGCCGGGGCCGGCGGGCCCGATGGTTGTCCGAACGCCATGGTCGCAGTCTCGCTCCGAGGACGGTCGAATCCACGCGCAGCCCGTTGCCCCGGCCGCCGACTCGCCGGCGGCCGGGAACGCCAGGCCGCGGGGGAGAGCCGGTAGCCGACGGGCTCTCGGTCAGCCCGAGCGCTCAGTGTCGCAGCCCGGTCGGCGGCGGTGGCAGCATCGGCCGATGGACTCCACCGCAGCTGCGCCGCTCGGTCGGCTGTCGCTCCTCGGCGTCGGCACGCTCGGCTCGATCTTTGCCGGGCGCCTGCTCGACGCGGGCGCCCGGCTGACCGTGTTCGACCTCGACCCGCGCCGGACCGCGGTGCTCGTCGAGCGCGGCGCCCGGCAGGCCACGAGCCTGGCCGACCTGGCCGACGGGGCCGACACCGTGCTCGTCTCGCTGCCCGACCCGGCGGCCACCCGCCGGGCGGTGCTCGGTGCCGGGGGCATTATCGCCGTACTCGACGAGACCTCGCTCGTCGTCGACACCTCGACCATCGATCCGCCGACGGCCCGCAGGGCGGCGGTCGAGGCGGAGGCCAGGGGCGTGGCGTACGTGGAGGCGCCGCTCAGCGGCGGCGACGAGGAGGGTTCGGGGATAGACGCCGCCCGGGCCGGCGCGGCCACCTTCATCTGCGGCGGGCATCGGGAGGCTCTCGAACGGGCCCGGCCGCTGCTCGCCGTGCTCGGTCGGCACGTCGTCCACGTCGGCCCGGCGGGCGACGGCGCCACGGCCAAGTTGGTCTCGAACCACCTGGCCGGGCTGCACAACCTGATCGCCGCCGAGGCCCTTGCCGTCGGCCGTGCCGCCGGGCTGTCGCTCGACACGGTGCTGTCGGTGCTCCGCCACACCGACGCCCAGAGCTACTGGTTGTTCCACTACCTGGCCCCCCGACTGGCCCGCGCCGACTTCGACGAGGGGTTCTCGATCGACCTGCAGCACAAGGACCACCGGCTGTTCGGCGAACTGGCCGAACGGCACGGCGCCCCGGCGCCGCTCAACGACATGGCGTTGCGGTTGTACGGCGCGATGCGCGCCGTAGGGCTCGGGCGCAAGGACCTCGCCGAGGCGGCCAACGTCGCCGCCGAACAGGCCGGGATCGCCCGCTTCGATCGCTAATCTCGGACGCGTGATGAGCCGGGGATGTGAGGTTGACGCGAGGAACTCGGACGTGAGCTCGGACGTGAGGTCGACGACGTGAGATTGACGGCAGGCCAACTCGATGCCTTCGGTGCCGACGGGGTGATCGCCCTACCGGGGTTGTTCACGCCCGACGAGGTGGTCGCGATCACGGCCCGACTGCCCCGGCTGTTCGGTGAGCGCGTCCCGCAGAACTTCCGGGAGAGGTCGAGCGACGTCGTGCGCACGGCGATGGGGCTGCACCTGCGTGACGGGCTGTTCGCCGACCTCGTTCGCGACCCGCGGCTGGTCGAGCCCGCCCAGCAGATCCTCGGCGACGACCGGCTGTACATCCAGCAGGTCAAGGTCAACGCCAAGGAGGCGTTCACCGGCGAACAGTGGCAGTGGCATTACGACTTCGCCACCCACCACCACGAGGACGGCGTCCCCGAGCCTTTGGCACTCAACCTGCACATCTTCCTCGACGAGGTCACCGAGTTCAACGGGCCGCTGGTGTTCATCAGGGGCTCGCACCTCGACGGCCCGGCGCCGACCTCGCTCGACGTCGTGACGACCAGCTACCCGTTGTGGACCGTGGCCCCCGACGTGGTGCGGCCACTGGCCGAGCGGGGCGGGCTGTACTGCCCGAAGGGGCCGCCCGGGACGGTACTGATCTTCGGCGATTCGATGGTCCACGGGTCCTCGTCGAACATGTCGCCGTGGGACCGGCGGATCTTCTCGCTGATCCTCAACCCGACGAGCAACCGTCAGACCACGTTCGCCCGTCCCGACCACCAGCACCACCGGGACTTCACCCCGGTACGCCCAACGCCGGAGCGGGTGTTTACGCCCGGTCGAACAGGGTCTGCGGAGTGAAGGAGCGCACGGCGGGGTTTGCCGGCGACGTCGGGGGTGACTCCGTGGCGTGACCAGACACGATGCTCGGACCGGCGGGGCTGCTACGGCGTGCTCACGTCGATGCGCTCAGCGAGGACGTACTTGCCGTCGCCTTGGGACTGCCACATGTCGACGAACTTGGCGCAGCTCATCTGCGGCGGTAACCCGGCGGCGACGAGCGGGCCGGCACCGGCGAGTGAGCAGTCCTGCTCACCCCACAACAGCGCGTCACCTGCGAAACCGAGCATCGCCGCGCGCAGTTGATCCGGGGTCGCATCCGGTCCACCGGCGTCCGAGTACAGCCGGGCGATCGTGAGCACGTCGGAGAACTCGAGCTCCGCTTCCGTGCGGAGGAAGCCGTAGAAGCGGTCACCCACCTGTCCGAGCCGAGCGCTGACCATTGCAGCGCCAGTGTCGATCGACGGTTCGGACGGGTTCCCGACCAGGTTCGGCACATACCACCCCTCGGCAGGGTCGTAGCAGCCATTGGTGATGACGAGCGGTTGTGCCTGGAAGGCAGCGACGGACTCGTCGAACGACCCGCAGGAATCGCTGCGGCCGTACACGTAGACGGCCGAGGCTGTGAGGAGGTCGAGGCTCCGAAGGTTCTCCGGTGTGAAGTCTGCCTCCCCGAGCCCGATGACGTCGAACTCCGGCAGGACGCGACGGAAGTCGTCCGCCAGAGTCAAGTCGGAGACGAAGACCAGTCGTTTGTCGCCGGCGTCCGACAGACGAGAGCGGAGGAACTTGGCCATCGCATTGAGCTGCGATGCACCCGACGGCACGTACGTCGGACCCGCACCCGGGAGCGGGGTGCCACCGGATCGTCCTCCGAAGGTGATCTGGTCGGGTCGGAGGCGTTCGAGGAACGCCGTCGAGTATCGGCCCTCGAGCACGAAGGTGACCGCAGAATCGGCGGCGATCTCGTCGCCGCAGGTCACCTCCCAGTCCCCGGTGAAGCCCCATGTGCACGGGACGATCTCGACGGGCCGACCTCCGATGCCGCCGAGCGTCTCGTTGAGGTACTTGGCCGCCCGCTGGGCGCCGCTCGCGCCGAGACCCGACACGGCGATCTTGATCGGATCACCGCTCACCGGACCGGCGGTGCCCCTGATGTAGTCCAGCGTCCACCGGTCCAGGTCGGCCTGTGCGGCTCCCGGCACCACCGTGTCCACCGACACGGCAGCGGTCGTGGGCGCGGCCGTCGTCTCGGGAGCAGCGGTCGTCGTGGGCGCAGTGGTGACGGCAGTCGTCGTGACCGATGTCGGGCTGACGACCACACGTTGGGGGGAGTCGTCACCGCCCCGGGTCACAGCGATGCCGCCAGCGACGAGGGCGAGTGCGCCGACACTGCCGATGATCGTTCGACGTTGGCGGATCCTCGAAGCCTGCTGCTTCGCGGCACCGATGCCGTCCTCGGGTGCCGGCCGGCGGAACGCGGAGCCGGCTCGATGGGCGAGGGCGTCGACTTGCGCCTCGGCGTCGCTACTCGTCGGCGTCCGCGCCGAGTCGTCTGGTTGGTTCATGGCAGCATCCCCAGTTCTTTGGCGAGCGCGATCCGCGCTCGGGACAGGTCGGACCTCACGGTCCCGTCAGGGACGCGGAGGATGGATGCCACTTCTGCGGTGGTCTTGTCCGCTGCGTAGAACAACGTGATCACCAGCCGGGGCCGTTGCGGCAGCTTGCGGACGGCTGCCCAGAACTCGACGGCTTCGAGAGACGGCTCATCGACCAGATCCCGGATCTGGGTACGTTGCCGGAACCGCGCCTCGATGCGTACCTTGCGTCGCCAGTCGTGGCATGCGTTGGTCAGCACGCGGTGGCACCAGGCCCCGGGCCGACCGAAGTTCCGCAACCACGACCAACGCAGGTATGCCTTGACCATCGTGTCCTGGACGAGGTCCTCGCCCGTCCGGAAGTCACCCGTGAGCGCGCTGGCAACCGCCACGAGCCCCGGGTATTCGGCCCGGTACAGCTCCTCGAACGAGCCTGCATCATCGACGTAGAGCCCCACGATGTCGGTCGTCATCTCGCACACCCCTGGCAGGAGTTTTGCATCCATACCACGACACACGATCCACGCGCTCGGATTGCTGCATACCCGCGACGAAATGCCGCCGCCCAATCACAAAACGTTGCATCGCAGTAACGTCGATCGGCGTATGGACCTGACGTACACGCCCGAGCAGGATGTCTTTCGGGCCGAGGCGCGGGCCTGGTTGGAGGCGAACGTTCCGTCGGTTCCGCTGCCGAGTTTCGACACCGCTGAGGGGTTTGCCCTCCATCGGGGGTGGGAACGCAGGCTGTACGACGCCCGCTGGTCGGCGGTGTCGTGGCCCGAGGAGTACGGCGGCCGCGGGGCGGACTACATCAAGTGGCTGATCTTCGAGGAGGAGTACTACCGGGCGGGCGCCCCGGGCCGGGTCAACCAGAACGGGATCTTCCTGCTCGGCCCGACGATCATCGAGGTCGGCACCGCCGAACAGAAGGCGCGGTTCCTGCCGACGATGGCCTCGGGCGAGATCGTCTGGGCGCAGGCGTGGAGCGAGCCGAACGCCGGCAGCGACCTCGCCGCGATCCGCTCGAAGGCCGAGCTCGACGGCGACGACTGGGTGGTCACGGGGCAGAAGATCTGGGCCAGTCGGGCGGTGTGGGCCGACTGGTGCTTCGGGATCTTCCGCACCGAGGCGGGATCCGAACGGCATCGTGGGCTGACCTTCATCCTGATCCCCCTCGACGGCGCGGGGGTCACCGTGCGCCCGATCGCCCAGCTCGACGGCGAGACCGGCTTCGCCGAGATCTTCTTCGACGAGGTGCGCGTCCCGGTCGCCAACACGTTGGGCGGGATCGGGCGGGGCTGGAACGTGGCGATGGCCACGGCGGGGTTCGAGCGGGGGGTGTCGCTGCGCTCGCCGGCGCGGTTCACCGAGGCCGCGGCGCGCCTCGTCGAGTTGTGGCGCCGGCGGGCCGACCCGGCCGACACCGGGCTCGCCGATGCGGTCACCGACGTCTGGATGCAGGCCGAGGGCTACCGCCTGCACACCTACATGACGGTCACCGGGATGATCGAGGGCAGGGCGATCGGCGCCGAGGCCAGCCTGAACAAGATCTTCTGGAGCGAGATGGACGTGCGCATCCACGAGATCGCCCTGCAGATCCTCGGACCGGAGGCCGAGCGGCTGGACGGACCGTGGGGCCGCTGGGTCGACGGGTTCCTGTTCTCGCTCGCCGGCCCGATCTACGCCGGGACCAACGAGATCCAGCGCAACATCATCGCCGACCGGGTCCTCGCCCTGCCCAAGGGGGTGTGAGATGCGTTTCTCGTTCACCGACGACCAGCGTCTGTTCGCCGCCGGCCTGCGCGAGATGCTCACCACCCACTGCACGCCGGCACATGTGCGCGCCGTGTGGGACGACGGATCGGGCCACGACGCCGCGCTCTGGGCACGTCTCGCCGAGATGGGCGTGCTGTCGATGATCGTGCCCGAGGCGGCCGGCGGGATGGGTGGCGGCGAGGTCGATGCCGTGCTGCTGTTCGAGGAGCTGGGGCGGGCCTGCGTCCCCGGGCCGGTGATCGAGACGGCGGCCGTCGGCAACCCGGCGCTGGGGACGGCCGACGGGATCGTGGCCTGCATGCTCGACGGCTCGCCGTACGTCGCCCATGCCCATGTCGCCGATGTCGTGCTCACCCCCGGCGGCGGTCTGCGGGGGTTCGCCCGTCACGATGTCGCGGGGCTCGACGGGGGCCGCAGGCTGTTCGAGGTCTCCGGTGGCACGACCACGGCGATCGCCGGTTTCGACGTCGAGCTGGCCCGCGACCGCGGCGCCCTGGCCTCGGCCGCCTACCTCGTCGGACTGTCGCAGGCGATGATCGCCATGGCGGCCGACCACGCCCGTCACCGCGAGCAGTTCGGCAAGCCGATCGGGTCGTTCCAGGCCGTCAAGCACCTCCTCGCCGATGCGTTGCTCAAGGTCGAGTTCGCCAGGGCGCCGACGTATCGGGCGGCGTGGTCGCTGGCCCACGGTGAACCGGAGGCCGCCCGCGACGTGTCGATGGCCAAGGTGTTCGCCAACGAGGCGGCCACCGCCACGAGCCGGGCGGCGATGCAGGTCCACGGCGGTATCGGCTACACGTGGGAGGCCGACCTGCAGCTGTTGATGAAGAAGGCATGGGCGCTGAGCCGGGCATGGGGCGACACGACGTGGCATCGCCGGCGAGTCGCGGCGAGCGTGCTCGGGCGCCCCGGACGCCCCGGACGCCCCGTCGTGATCGTCGAGCAGGCCGACGGCGGCTTCACCACGCCGGGCGGTCTCGGCATTCCGGGCGCGGCGCTCACCTGGCGGTACTCGCGCGCCGGCGGCCCGGGCGGGCAGCACGTGAACACCTCCGACACACGGGTGGAGCTGGTCTGCGAGCTGGGTGAGTGCGGGTTCCCGCCCCACCTCCACGATCGCCTCGTCGCCGAGTTGGGAGCGTCCGTCCGGTGCGTGGCGGCCCGTTCGCGCTCGCAGCTCCGCAACCGGGCGGCTGCCGCCGAGCGGCTCGCCGCCCTGATCGACCAGGCGGCTGTCCCGCCGGTGCCCCGCCGCCCGACCCGGCCGAGTCGGGGCGCCAAGGAGCGGCGGCTGGCCGAGAAGCGCACGGCCGGCGAACGCAAGTCGTCTCGCCGCTGGCGACCCGGCGACGACTGAGCGGCACCGGCGCGCTACCTTTCGCGCCATGCGTGGACACTGGAGAACGGCGGTGGTCGTCGGCTCGATGGCGCTGGTCGGAATGACCGCGTGCAGCGGCGGGAGCGACGCCGGGGCGCCCGGCGCCGAGGTGGCCTCCTCAGTTGACGCCCCGGCCACCGAGGCCTCGACGGTCGCCCCCGCTCCGACCCCCTCGCTCACCCTGCCGCCCCCACCGACCAACACCGCGCCGGCCGCGACGAGCACGACGACGGCCGAGGAGGTGGTCGAACCGCTGCAGGTCCTGGTCACCAACGACGACGGCGTCGCTTCGCCGGGCATCGATGCCGTCGTGCGTGGACTGCTCACCCTGGAGTTCCTCGAGGTCACCGTCGTCGCCCCGCTCGACAACCAGAGCGGCAAGGGTGACGCGGTCACCGACCCGGCCGCCGGTGAGCTGGCGGTCACCGAGACGACCACCGGCTCGGGCTACCGGGCCACGGCCGTGGCCGGCACCCCCGCCGATTCGATCGTCTGGGCCGTCGAGCAGAACGGCCTCGACCAACGGCCGGACTTCGTCGTGTCGGGGATCGACAACGGGCAGAACCTGTCCACCTCGGTGATCGGTGTCTCGGGCACGATCGGTGCGGCGCGGCGGGCGGCCGCCAACGGGATCCCGTCGATCGCCGTCAGTTTCACGACGGGCGAGAACTCCGACTACGCCCCGGCCGTGCAGGCGCTGCTGGCGTGGTTCACCGAGCACGTTCCCGAGGAGGTCGCCGCCGCGGCCGAGGAACCGGTCACCTCGTTCACCAGCATGAACGTGCCGAACTGCGCCGCCATCGGCCTCGCCGTCGTCGGCACGGTCGAGGTCGCCCCCGGAGAGCTGGGGAGCCGCGACTACGGGGCGCTCAGCTGCGACGGGGCGCCGAACCCGGTCGACGACGTGGCCGCCTACCAGTCGGGCTACGTGGCGATCAGCGAGTTGGCCCTTCGGGTCTGATCGGGGCCGGTCTGAGGTCGATGGGTCGGCCTGAACCGGGACTCCGTCGGGACGGAACCTGTAGGACCCGGGTCAGGCGGCCTTCGACTTGTCGAGGGCGGCGGACATCTCGGTGATCTCGGTTCGCTGATTGGCGGCCATTCGGGCGGCCAGGTCGTGCACCCGGGACGATTCGGCGCGGCCCTCCACACCTTCGGCCATGTGGATGCCGCCCTCGTGGTGGGCGGTCATCAGCTGCACGAACAGCTCGTCGGCCGCGGCGCCGTCGGCGGCGGCGAGCGCCTCGAGCTGGGCGGGTGTCGCCATGCCGGGCATCTGCTCGGGGGCGACGGCCATCCCCATCCACGCCATGGCGGTGGCGCCGGAGTTCTCCTCCTCGGCGTGCATCGCCCGCAGCAGCTCGACCATCTGGCCGGTCTCGAAGCTCTGGCCCGTAACGGTCTCGCCCGCCATCGTGCGCAGCAGCGGGTCGACGCCGGGCTTGGTCATGTAGGTCATCGACATGAAGATCGCCTGATCGTGATGGGTGCGCATGTCCTGCAGGAATCCGGCGTCGGGCGACCCCGGACCCGGGCGTTGGGCCCGCACGATCAGGCCACCGGCAGCGATCAACGCAACCGTGACCCCGGCGGCGATCAGGGCGACCCGCCACCAGCTGTACCACCAGGCGAGGGTGAGCACGTGATCGTCGGGTTCGATCGTCGCCCGGGAGGGAGTGGAGACCGGCATGCACCAAGGCTACCGACGCCGCCTTCGTCGCCGTCGGGTCGCGACGGCGTAGTGTCGGGTCCAACGGGAAGGGGAACAGGGTGCCACTCCTAGAGGTACGCGACGTCACGGTCCGGTTCGGGGGGATCGTCGCCCTCGATGGGCTCAGCTTCGACATCGACGCCGGGCAGATCTGCGGGTTGATCGGGCCCAACGGTGCCGGCAAGACGACGATGTTCAACGTCGTCAGCCGCATCTACCAGCCGACGCAGGGCCGGGTGAGCTTCGACGGGACCAATCTGCTGGCCCTGCCGGCCCACAGGATCGCCGCGATCGGTGTCGCCCGCACCTTCCAGAACCTGGCGCTGTTCCCGACGATGACCCTGCTCGACAACGTGATGGTCGGGGCCCACAGCCGGGGCGCGACCGGCTTCGCCAAGGGCATCGTGCGGTTCGGCGCCGACCGCGAGAACCGGCGGATGCGCGACGCCGCGGGCGACCTGCTCCACCAGCTCGGCCTCGGTCCGCTGGCCCACCGACCGGCGGCCGGGCTGCCGTTCGGCACGCTCAAGCGCCTGGAGATCGCCCGGGCACTGGCCGCCGGCCCCCGGTTCCTGCTGATGGACGAGCCGGCGTCCGGCCTGACCCACGGCGAGGTCGACGAGCTCGGTGAGACGATCCGCTCGATCCGCGACCAGTTCAACCTCACGGTGCTGCTCGTCGAGCATCACATCAAGATGGTGATGGGCATCTCGGACCGGGTGGTGGCGATGGAGTTCGGCCGCAAGATCGCCGAGGGCACGCCGGCCGAGGTGCAGGCCGACGACGAGGTCATCCGGGCCTACCTCGGGGCGACCACCGCATGACCGCCGTACTCGAACTCAGCGGGGTCAGCGCCGGATACGGCCAGCTGTCGGTGCTCGACAAGGTCTCGCTGCAGGTGCAGGAGGGCGAGCTGGCCCTCATCCTCGGCGCCAACGGGGCGGGCAAGACCACCACGATGCGGGCCATCTCCGGGACCATCGCCCGCACCGGCACGATCACCTTCCAGGGCAGGCGGATCGACGGCCTCTCGCCCGACGCCATCGTCCGGGCGGGCATCGCCCAGGTCCCCCAGGGCCGGGGCACCTTCCCCGAGCTGACCGTGTTGGAGAACCTGCGGGCGGGCGCCCACACCCGCAAGGACTCCGGGATCGACGAGGACATCGAGCGCTGGTTCGCCGTCTTCCCCCGCTTGAAGGAACGCCACGACCAGCGGGCCGGCAGCCTGTCGGGCGGCGAGCAGCAGATGGTGGCCATCTCCCGGGCCCTGATGAGCCGGCCCAAGCTGCTGCTCTGCGACGAGCCGAGCCTCGGGCTGGCCCCGTTGGTCACCCAGGAGGTGATGGGTGTGATCGCCCAACTGAACGCCGAGACCGGCCTGTCCGTGCTCCTCGTCGAGCAGAACGCCAACCTGGCGATGAACGTCGCCGGCAGCGTCTTCCTGCTCGAGACCGGGCGGATCGTGGCCAGCGGCACGGCCGCCGAGATCGCCGGCAACGACACCATCCGCCAGGCCTACCTGGGGTACTGACATGGACCTGCCCGGCTTCTCCCAACTGCTCCAGTACATCTTCGACGGCCTCTCCGGCGGGGCGGTCTATGCGCTCCTCGCCATCGGCCTGGTCGTCGTCTACCGCGGCACCGGCCACCTCAACTTCGCCCAGGGCGAGATGGCGACACTGTGCACCTTCTTCGTCTGGGAGATGCGCGACCGGGGCCTGCCCCTCGTCGTCGCCCTGATCCTCGGTGCCGTGGTCGGCTTCGTGATGGGCGCCGCCGTCGAGGCCCTGCTGATCCGCCCGGTGGCCCGCAAATCGGCGTTCGCCCCGATCATCGTGTCGATCGGGCTGTTCCTCGGGATCAACTCGTTGACCAACGGTGTGTGGGGGGCACCGCCGGAGGAGGCGATGCGCAGCCTGTTCCCCAACAAGCCCGGCGACTTCGCCTCGATCTTCGACGCCACCTGGCGCTACGAACGCATCGGGGTGCTGCTCGTCAGCCTGGCCGTCGGTGTCGCCTTGCTGCAGCTGTTCAAGCGCACCCGCTTCGGATTGGCGATGAGGGCGGTCGCCAGCAACGCCGAGTCGGCCCGCCTGGTCGGGATCTCCACGAGCCGTGTGCTGATGGCCTCGTGGGGCATCGCCGCCGCCCTCGGGGCGGTGAGCGGCACGTTGATCGCCGGGGTCAACAAGCAGGTCACCCCGGGGATGATGTTCTCGATCTTCGTCTATGCCTCGGCGGCGGCCACCCTCGGAGGCCTCGACTCGGTCGGCGGGGCGCTGGTCGCCGGGCTGTCGATCGGGGTGGTCGAGAACCTGGCCGCCAACATCTTCCCGGAGTGGATCGGTCAGGAGATGCGTCTCGGCGTGGCGCTGGCGATCATCGTGGTCGTGCTGCTCTTCCGCCCGTCGGGTCTGTTCGGGTCGAGCAAGGTCGAGAGGGTCTGAGCGATGTGGAAGATCCGTGAATCCAGCCCCGCCCACTGGGCGCTGCGCCTGCTCGGGGCCGTCGTGGTCATCGCGCTGGTCCTCTACGTCCCGACGCGCACCGCCACCAGCACGATCTCCGACCTGGCCTTCGCCTTCGAGTTGAGCATCGCGGCGATGTCGCTGAACCTGCTGTTCGGGTACGCCGGGCAGATCTCGCTCGGCCACAGCGCCTTCTTCGGCGTCGGCGCCTACACCACGGCGATCCTCGTCGAGGACCACGGGTGGGCCCCGGGGTGGACGATCTTCGTGGGCGCCGCCGCGGCCTTCGTCGCCGGTGTGTTCGTCTCGCTGCCCGCGCTCCGCTTGAAGGGCGTGTACCTGGCGCTCGTCACCCTGGCCGTGGCCGTGCTCTTCCCACTGCTCGTCAAGTGGCCCAAGCTGGAGTGGTTGACCAACGGGCCGAAGGGGTTCAGCCAGGCCGGCTACGACCAGATCCCGAAGTGGCCGTTCCTCGGCGAGCTCAAGGGGCGCGACGGCCGCGCCGTGTTCGCCTACTGGCTGGCCCTTGGCGTGCTGGTGATCTGCTTCCTGGTCTGCCGCGGCATCGTGCGCAGCCGGGCCGGGCGCTCGTTGATCGCCCTGCGCGACAACGAGACGGCCGCCGCGGTGATGGGGGTCAACGTGGCCGTCACCAAGGGCCTGGTCTTCGGCATCTCGGCGGCGATGTGCGCCGTCGCCGGATCGCTCGGCGCGGCCCGCACGTCGGTGGTGCTCCCCGAGGGCAACCTGACCCTGATCGGCTCGATCCTGTTCCTGATCCTGATGGTCCTCGGTGGCGCGTCGACCCTGTGGGGCCCGATCGTCGGGTCGGTCGCCTACGTCGTGCTCGACACGTACCTGCGCGAGCAGGGGAGCAAGGACACCGGGCCGATCCACTTCCTGCAGGGCCGGTGGTTCACCGGGTCCCCGGCCTCGCTGATCGTCGCCGCCCTGCTGATCGTCTTCATGTTCGTCGCCCCCTTCGGTATTGTCGGCCTGGCCCGCCGGGCCTACGGCGCCGTGGTCTCGGTGATCCCCCGTCCGGCGGGATCGGCCGCCCTGGCCGCAGCCGGGGACCGCGACGGCGACGGCGGCACGGCCAAGCGCGGTATCGGCGGCCGCCTGCCGGACTGGGCCGGGCTGGCCGCCGCCGGGGTGCTGGTGCTCGGCCTGGTCGTCATCCAGCGGGCCCAGGCGGACTCCACCTCCGGAACCGACACCGCAACGGTGACCGACACGACCGTCGCCGCGACGTCGGGTGAATCGACGACCGCGGTCGCCGCGACCACGGTCGCCGGAGGCGCGGCGACGACCGTCGTCGGCGGAACGGAGCCGGCGACGACGCCTGCCCCGCCGACCACGACGCCCGCCCCCGTGCCGTGGACCGTCTCCACCGACACGTGCGTCGACCCGGCCGCGGCCAACGCCCCGATCGAGGGAACGCTGAAGATCGGATCGGTCGCCCCGCTGTCGGGCGGCGTGGCGGCGATCGCCTTCTCACCCGTCGCCGACGGGCTGAAGTTCTACATCGACTACGCCAACGCCCAGGGACTGCTGGGCGACCTCAAGCTCGAGATCGAGATCGCCGACGACCAGTACTCCAAGGACCTCACCCAGAACGCCGTCAACGGCCTGCTCGACAACGGCGCCCAGATCATGACCGGCATCGTCGGATCGCCGAACAACGCCGTGGTCCGCGACTCGCTCAACGAGGAGTGCATCCCCCAGCTGCTGGCCAACTCCGGTCTGCCCGATTGGGGTGATCCGGAGAACTTCCCATGGACCACGGGAGCCCTGATCCCCTACGACGTCGAATCGAAGGCGTACGCCAAGAACATCCGCGAGCTGATGCCGCAGGGCGCCAAGGTCGCCCTGTTCTACGTCAACAGCGAGCTCGGCCAGGTCTACGCCGAGGCGTTCAAGGAGTTGGCCACCGACGGGATCGAGATCGTCGCCGAGCAGACGATCGAGGCCACCGACGAGAACCCGCCGACGCCCCAGGCCACGGCCATCGCCGAAGCCAGGCCCGACGTGATCATGGCCGTCCCGCTGGGCGCCGGGTGCCCCAAGTTCCTCACCGAGATCGCCAACGCCAAGGCGGCGAACCCGGGCTGGGAGCCGAAGATCTACGTGACCAACACCTGCGCCTCGGCCCTCATCCTGGGCATCGCCGCAGGGGCCGGCGACGGGCTGTACACCTCGGCGACGTCGGGGATCAAGGACATCGGCAACCCGGCCACCCACGGCGAACCGGGTGTCAAGGAGTACGTCGACTACCTGACGTCGATCGGCAAGACCGACATCATCCCGACGGCCGCCGCCGGATGGAACGCGGGCGAGGTGACCGTGGCGATCATCAAGCAGGCCATGGCGGCGGGGCCCCTCACCCGGACGACGATCATGAACGCGGCGCGCAACTTCAGCTACACGCCCAGCCTCGTCCGACCGGGTGTCGTCTACACGATGGACGGAGTGACCGATCCGTTCCTCAGCGAGTCGGTCCAGGTCGTTCAGTGGGACTTCGATACCTTGACGTTCACCGACGTGGGTGGTCTGATCACCGAGTTCGAGAGCTGACCCGCACTGGGGCTTCCACCGGGGCGGCCTCGCCGGGTTCGGCGCGGACGGTGTGACCGGTTCGCTTGAGGCAGATGGCGTTCGGTACGGCGATCACCCCCCGACTGGTGAAGCATGGCGGTGTGGCCAAGCCCCCCGCCAAGCGACTCGGTCGTCCGAAGGACGGCGATTCGACGGAGACCCGTCAGCGGATCATCAGCGAGGCCCGCCAGATCTTCGCCGAGCAAGGTTTCCGTGACACGACGAACAAGGAGATCGCCGCCCGGGTGGGGATCACCCCGGGGGCGATCTACCACTACGTCTCCTCGAAGGCCGAGTTGTACGTCGAGGTCTACGAAGCGGTGCAGAGCGATGTCGCCGACGTGTTCGCCAAGTCACTCGTCGGCCGGGTCGGGCTGCTCGACAGCGTGTCGGCGATCCTCGACGCCGCGGTCGTGCTCAACGAGCACGACCCCTCGCTCGCCGGCTTCCTGTTCGGCGTCGCCCGCGACGTGCAGCGCCATCCCGAGGTGCGCCACCGGTTCCGGGCGCGTGGCCTGGCGACGGCGCAGTTGATCCACCGCCTCGTCGACGAGGCCGTCGCCACCGGGGAGGTCGCCGCCGAGCAACGGCGGGCGATCGAGGACATGCTCGGCGCGGTGCTCAACGGCCTCCTGCGGTTCTCGAGCCTGATCGAGGACCCCGGGCGTCAGGCCAGCGCCGTGGACGTGCTCAAGCAGCTGTTCGCCGGCACGCTGGTCAGACCGGTGGATCGGGGTCCGTCGGCGATCAGGTCGCCGGGTTGAGGGCGAGCACCCAGAGCAGGGCGGTCAGCGACAGGCCGTCGATCACCCGGCGCTCGACGATCTCGTTGCGCAGGCGTTCCCACGGGACCCACTCGATGCGCTCGGACTCGCTGGCGTCGGTCGGATCGCCGACGTAGGTGGCCCCGGGCGCGCCGAAGATGTGGAACACCGCATCGCTGACCCCGTTGTACGGGTTGAAGTGGAACAGCGGGTGCACCGGATCGGGGCGCCAGCCGGTCTCCTCGAAGGCCTCACGTGCCGCCGCCTCGGCCGGCGTCTCGCCCTCGTCGATCCGCCCGGCCGGGATCTCCCAGCCCCAGGTGTCGGTCGTGAACCGGTGGCGCCAGAGCAGCAGCACGCCCAGGTCGGGGTCGTTGATCACGGTGCCGGCGGCGTGGGCGGTGGCCCGCACGACGTGGTGCTCGAAGCGTTCGCCACCCGGGATCTCGATGTCGGTGAGGGCCAGGCGCAGCCACGGGCTGTCGTAGATCACCCGCTCCCCATGTACCGTCCACCGCATAGTTCGACCACGCTACCAGCGGGTCGTCCCGAGACCCCGGTGACCGGTCGGGGCCATGCGGTCGGCCGTGCTCGCCGTCGGGGGCCGGCGGGGCGTCACGGGACGCAGTGATGCAAGGATGACCGGATGCCCACCACACCATCCGCCGCGGGCGCGGCGATCAGCGCCGAGGGCCTGGTCAAGCACTTCGGCGATGTCCACGCCCTCGACGGGGTCTCGTTCGACGTGCCCGCCGGCACCGTGCTCGGACTGCTCGGCCCGAACGGCGCCGGCAAGACGACGGCGGTGCGGATCCTCACCACGATCATCAAGCCCGACGCCGGACGGGCGGTCGTCGCCGGCCACGACGTGGTCGCCGCGCCACAACTGGTGCGGCGCAGCATCGGGCTGGCCGGGCAGTACGCGGCGGTCGACGAGAACCTCACCGGACGGGAGAACCTCACCCTCGTCGGACGGCTCAACCACCTGGCCAAGCGGGTCGCCTTCGACCGGGCCGGCCAGTTGCTCGACCAGTTCCACCTCACCGACGCCGGCAACCGGCCGGTGCGCACCTACTCCGGTGGGATGCGCCGCCGGCTCGACCTCGGCGCCGCCCTGATCACCCATCCGCCCGTGCTGCTCCTCGACGAGCCGACCACCGGCCTCGACCCGGCCAGCCGTCAGGACCTCTGGGACGTGATCGCCGGGCTCGTCTCCGACGGCACCACGGTGCTGCTCACCACGCAGTACCTCGAGGAGGCCGACCGCCTCGCCGACCGGATCATGGTCATCGACTCGGGCAGGGTGGCGGCCGAGGGCACCGCCGCCGAGCTCAAGGGCCGGCTCGGCTCGACGGTGATGGCGCTCCACTTCGCCGAGACGGTCGACGCCGAACGGGCGGCCGCGCTCCTCGCCGACCTGCGCGCCACCCGGTCCGTCGACGACCCCCACACCGTGCAGATCCCGCTCGCCGGCGGGTCGAGATCGATCCGCGAGACGCTCAACCGCCTGTACGACGCCGGTCTGGAGGCCGGCCGCTTCGACCTCCACGAACCGACGCTCGACGAGGTGTTCCTCAGCCTCACGGGAACGAACTGATGACCGCCGCCACCCCTGCCACGCCGGCCCTGACCCATGACGACGGCTTCGTCTGGTCGGTGCGCGACACGCTCGCCATGGCCTGGCGAAACCTCACCGTGATCCGCAGGCTGCCGCAGCTGCTCGTGTTCTCGATCATCCAGCCGGTGATCTTCGTGTTCATGTTCCGCTACGTGTTCGGCGGCTCGATCAAGATCCCCGGCCTGTCGTACGTCGACTACCTGATGCCCGGCATCTTCGTGCAGACCATCGCCTTCGGGGCGATCTCGACCGCCGTCGGCCTCGCCGAGGACAAGGGCAACGGCCTGCTCGACCGGCTCCGCTCCCTGCCGATGGCCCGATCGGCCGTGCTCGGCGGCCGTGTGCTCGCCGACACCGTCCGCAACGTGTTCATCATCCTGCTGATGCTGGCGATCGGTTACCTCGTCGGCTTCCGATCCCACACCAACGTGCCGATGGTCGCCGTCGGTGTCCTGCTGATGATCGTGTTCGGCCTCGGACTGGCCTGGCTGTTCGCCCTGATCGGGCTCTCGGTGACCAACGGCGAGGCGGCCCAGGCGGCATCGTTCCCCCTGTTGGCGCCGCTGGTGTTCGCCTCGAGCGCGTTCGTCAAGCCCGACACCATGCCCGGTTGGCTGCAGCCTTGGGCCCGCAACCAGCCGGTCAGCGCGGCGGCCGACGCCGTTCGGGCGTGCATGCTCGGCGGTCCGACGGCGACGAAGGTGCTCGTCTCGCTCGCCTGGTCGCTCGGCATCGGCCTCGTCCTCGCCCCGATCGCCGTGTGGCGGTACCGGGCCAGCTGAACCCGGCGCGGGCGGGCGCAAATGGGGGACGCGCGGCGCGCGGCGCGCCTATCCTGGCGAGCATGAGCGCCACGACGTCCTCGGTCCCTGCGCCGCCCACCGCGCCATTCGGCACGCTGTTCGGCTCGACGATGTCCCACATCCGCTATGCGGACGGGCAGTGGGGCACCCCGGTGCTCGGGCCGGTGCAGCCGTTCTCGTTCCATCCCGCCTCCCATGTCCTGCACTACGGCAGCGCCTGTTTCGAGGGTCTCAAGGCGCACCGCGGTCAGGACGGGGTCGTGCGCGTCTTCCGGGCCGCCTCCCATGTGGCCCGCATGCGCAACTCGGCGGAGCAGCTCTGCCTGCCCCAGCCGCCCGCCGACGTGCTCGGGGCGATGATCCACGAGGTCACCGCGGCATGCCACGACGAGGTGCCGTCGGCTCCCGGGTCGCTCTACCTCCGCCCGACACTGATCGGCACCGAGGCGAACATCGGCGCCGCCGCCTCGCCGTCCAACTCCGCGCTGCTGTTCGTGCTCGCCAGCCCCGTCGGCGACTACTTCTCCGGAGGCATCCGCCCGCTCGGCATCGCCATCGAGACCGAGCAGCCGCGCACGACCCCGCAGTTCGGGATGGTCAAGTCGGGCGCCAACTACGTCATGGCCCTGCGCCCCACCCTCGAGGCCAAGGCCAGGCTCGGCATCGACCAGGTGCTCTTCTGCCCGGGTGGCATCGTCCAGGAGACCGGGGCCTCCAACTTCCTGCTGATCGACTCCGAGCGGGTGGTCACGCCTGCGCTGACCAGCTCGTTCCTCCACGGCGTCACCCGCGATTCGCTGCTCCGGCTCGCCGCCGACCTGGGCTACCGGGTCGAGGAGCGCGACGTCACGGTCGACGAAGTGGTCGAGTGGGCCGGGCGCCCCGATGCCGAGGCGGCCCTGGCCGGCACGGCCGCGGTGCTCTCACCGGTCGGTCGGTTCGTCCACCGCGGTGAGTCGATCGCCGTCGGCGGCGGGGGTATCGGCGAGCACACGATGCGCCTGCGCGCCGCCCTCACCGACCTGCACGTCGGCGCCGTCCCCGATCCGTACGGCTGGCTGACCGTCGCCTGACACGCCCCGGAGGGCCGGGCCCGGCACGCCGGCGGCCGGGAGCGGAACCGGTCGCTACCCCGCGGGCTCGAGCACGACGTGGCCGGGGGCGTCGATCAGCGCGGTGAACTCGAACTGCTCGTCGGCCTCACCTGCGGCGGTGCAGGTGAACACCGTGCCGACCTGGGTGTTGCCCGGCTGCTCGCAGGTCACCCTGCGGAGCTGCACACCGTTGAGTGCCGCCTCGTCGCTGAGCGACGTCTCGGCCAACCGGCGGAACTCGTCGGGTGTCGGCGCCCGGCTGCAGGCGCCCGCAGCCGCGCCGGCGAGCACGGTGATCCCGAGGAGCAGCGGCGATCGGCGCGTCACCCCGATGAAGCTACAGCGTCGGTGCCGGCGCGCGCCGCGGCTACCGCCGACCGGATCCGACCAGCTCGCGGTCGCCACGGGCGGTTGCCGTGGCGATGGGCGCGGTGCCGGTGGCGGTGGCGGTGGGAGGATCGGCGAGGTTCCAGCGGTCGGAGGCCAGGCAGAGGAAGATCAGCGCCACGCTGATCGCCGGCAAACCTTCGGCCCAGGCGCCGAGGGTGCCACTGCGGTCGAAACCGGGGAGCCCGACCGTGCGGCTGGCCACGAACCCGCTGACGAGTCCGCCGGTCACCGCCACGCCAGCCGCCCACACCCGCGGGTCGTCGTCGTTCCACAGCTGGGCGGCGAGGCCGAGACACAGCGATGCGGCGATGCACAGCAGCAGGGTGATGGCGATGCTCTCGTCGAAATGGCCGGGCATCACGTAGCCGTGCAGGACGCCGGTGGTGGCCAGCGCCGCGGCCGCCGCGCCGCGGCGAACGGTCGACTCCCGGTCGGTCTCCATCGGCCGGGCGGGTTCGTTCTCGGTACTCGGGTTGTGCATGGGGCGATCCCTTCGTCGGGCCCGCGTTGTAATGACACGACGAAGCCCGGCTCCAGGTTTGGTCCGCCGGCCGGCTGCCCCGGGAAGACCGGCCGGCTGGCCGCAAGCCAGCCGCCGTGGCGACTCTGCCCCGGGCGTGCCGACCGAACCGTCAGAGAGGCTGTTTCCACCCGTTGCGGTAGGCGATCTTGGCCACCGGGAGGCGCGAGCCGGGCTTGAAGTCGTCGCCCGTGTAGTAGGCCAACGGGGTCAGGGCGACCTGGCTGACCGTCGCCGGGATGCCGAGGAGCGCGGCGACTTCCGCCTCGTAGGCGAGGTGCAGCGTCGTCCACGCCGTGCCGAGACCCCGCGAGCGGGCGGCGAGCATGAAGCTCCACACCGCCGGCAGGATCGAGCCGTACCATCCGGCCAGGGTTCCCTGTGCGCTCACCTGGTCGGGACGGCCGAGCATGCACGGGATGACCAGCACCGGCACCTCGTGGAGCACCTCGGCCAGGTGGTCCGACGAGGAGATGATCGCCTGCACGTCGCGGCGACCCGACTGCTCGACCGCCTGACGCTGGGCGTCGATGTACGGGGCGTACGCCCGTCGGTAGAGATCGGCGAGCCCCGCTTCAGCTCGGGGTCGTCGACGACGAGCCACCGCCACCGCTGCACGTTGCCGCCGGCGGGCGCCTGGGTGGCCACCTCGATGCACTCGACGATCAGCTCCGTCGGCACCGGCCTGGTCAGGTCGAGCCGTTTGCGCACCGCCCGGGTGGTGGTCAGCAGGCGATCGGTCTGACTCAGATCGAAGGGGGTCGCCATGACGTCACTGTACGAACGTTGCCGGCGACCGGGCCCATCGGGCGGTCCCGGGCGGCGCGAAGTACTCTGCCGTGATGACCTCCCCCCGCGAACGCTGGCAGGCGGCCTTCGAGGCGTCGAAGCTCAGAACCGCCGACTACTCGACGATGTCGGGCATCCCCCTCGAGCCGGTGTACGGCCCCGACGACGGCGAGTTCCCCGGCGAGTACCCGTACACCCGCGGGCCGTATGCCTCGATGTACCGCTCCAAGCTGTGGACGATGCGGATGTTCGCCGGGTTCGGCACGGCCGAGGACACCAACTGGCGGTTCAAGGAGATCATCCGCTCGGGCGGCGACGGGCTGTCCACGGCGTTCGACATGCCCACCCTGATGGGGCTCGACTCCGACGACGAGATGGCCCTCGGCGAGGTCGGGCGGTGCGGGGTGGCCATCGACACGCTGGCCGACATGGAGGACCTCTACGCCGGCATCGACCTGGGCGCCATCACCACCTCGATGACGATCAACGGCCCGGCCGCGGTCGTCATGGCGATGTTCGTCGCCCAGGCCGAGAAGGCCGGCGTGCACCGCTCCCGACTCGGCGGCACGCTGCAGAACGACATCCTCAAGGAGTACCAGGCGCAGAAGGAGTTCGTCTTCCCGCCCCGCGCCTCGATGCGCCTGGTGCGCGACACGATCGCCTTCACCGCCGCCGAGATGCCCAGGTGGCACTCGATCTCGATCTCCGGCTACCACATCCGCGAGGCCGGATCGACGGCGGTCGAGGAGCTCGCCTTCACCCTCGCCAACGGATTCGCCTACGTCGAGCTGGCGCTGGCCGCCGGACTGCCGATCGACTCGTTCGCCCCCCGGCTCAGCTTCTTCTTCAACGCCCACATCGACTTCTTCGAGGAGATCGCCAAGTACCGCGCCGCCCGGCGCATCTGGGCCCGCTGGATGCGGGAGCGCTACGGCGCCCGGCTCGAGCGGTCGATGCAGCTGCGCTTCCACACCCAGACCGCCGGCGTGTCGCTCACCGCCCAGCAGCCCGAGGTCAACATCGTGCGCACGGCCATCGAGGCGCTGGCCGGCGTGCTCGGGGGCACGCAGTCGCTGCACACCAACTCGATGGACGAGGCGATCGCCCTGCCCACCGAGCAGGCGGCGCGGATCGCCCTGCGCACCCAGCAGGTGATCGCCTACGAGACGAACGTCGCCAACGTCGCCGACCCGCTCGGCGGCTCGTGGTTCGTCGAGTCGCTCACCGACGAGGTCGAGCGCCAGGCCGAGGAGATCTTCGCCCACCTCGACGGGCTGGGCAACGGCTCGATGCTCGACGGGGTGATCACCGGGCATCGAGGAGAACTGGTTCCAGGGACGCATCGCCGACTCGGCCTACGAGCTCGAGCGCAAGTTCAACCGCGGCGAGCGGATCATCGTCGGCGTGAACCGCTTCACCGAGGGCAACGACGAGGAGGGGATCGACATCCTGCAGATCACCAACGAGGACGAGGCGCGCCAGCTCAAGCGCCTGCACGATGTCCAGGGCGGCGACGCAGCCGATCGGCCGTCGAGCTGACCCTGGGCCGGCTGGCCACCGCCGCCGCCGACCCCGAGGTCAACCTGATGCCGGCGCTGATCGAGGCCGTCGGCGCCTACGCCACCCTCGGCGAGGTCATGGGCACGATGGCCGGCGTGTTCGGCCGCCACGTCGAGGTGCCGACGATCTGAGGCGACGCTGGGGCGTGGAGGGGCGTGGAGGGGCGCCGGACACGGGCCGTACGGATCATCTCCATCGCCGCTGCGCAGTTGCCGGCCGCGGACGGCGTCCAGACGAACGTGGAACGGCTAGCGTCGCTCGCGGCCAAAGGGGACAGCATCGGCTGTCGGCATGAGGTGATGCGGTGCCGCAAGGACGTGATTGGTCGAGAACGGGCAGGTTCGTCGCCGCGCTCGCCATGGCATCGTCCTGCCTCACCGTCGCCGTCGAACCGGCCCGGGCGACCATCCCGATCGTGTCGAATCCCACCCTTGTGGTGGTGCGCCAGCTGCGCACCAACCCGTTCCCCGGTGCGCTGACGACGCCGGTCGCCGACGCCGAGGGCCTGACCTACGACCCGGTCCGCAACTCCATCTGGGTCAGCGACGACGCCCTCGGGCAGGTGGTCGAGATCGACTACGCCACGGGCGAGCTGCGCACGGTGATCTCGGCTGCCCAGTTCGCCGCCGTCCCCTCGTACGAGCCCGGTGGCCCGCTCGCCGGCCCCCATCGCATCGGCGACAACGAGGGTCTCGCCTACGACCCCGACAACGACGTGATGTACCTGCTGTCGGGACCGTGCTGCAGCGTCAACCCACACCTGCCGACGGCCTACCGCTTCCGTCGCAAGACGGCCACGGGGCCCGCTGCTCCCCGAGTCGTACCAGCCGATCACCGACCCGGTCCACGATTTCAGCGGCGCCGACGTGTTCGACCAGGTGCTCTACGTCAGTGGCAGCAAGGCGTTGTACACCTACGACTACGAGGCGAATAGCGTGTCGGCCCCGGTGGCCGACCTGTCGTCGTTCCTGAGCGGGACGGTGACGGGCCTCGGGTTCTCGGCCGACGGCGATGACCTGTGGGTCACCAATACCAACGAGGGCCTCTACCGCCTGGCGGTGCCGGGCTTCAAGCCCGTGCCGAACTACGCCTGGGCGAGCCTGCGCACCTGGGGGATCCGCGACGGCCGGGCTGTGGAGGAGATCAACGACCAACTCGTCATCGTCGACGGATACGACGGCTACGGGTCGAGCAACGTCAATCGCCACGCCATCTACGTGCTCGAGTTCAGCGGCGGCTCGGCGCCGAAGGTGTCGTTCACCATGTCACCCTCCTCGGGCACGGCGCCCTTGAGCGTCGCCTTCGCCGACACGTCGACCCCGGCGCCGACAACCTGGTCGTGGAACTTCGGCGACGGTTCGTCGCCGTCGACCTCGCCGCGGCCGACCCATGTGTTCACCCGGGCCGGCACGTACACGGTCAAGCTGACCGCCTCGAACAACGCCGGCTCGTCCAGCGCCACCCGGCGGATCGTCGTCGATGCCCCTCCACCACCTCCGACGACGGCACCACCACCTCCGACGACGACGACCAGCCGCCACCGCCGACGACGACGCCGCCACCTCCCACGACACCACCCACGACGCCGCCAACGCCACCGCCACCCGGTGGCGGGGTGGGGTCCGCATTCATCGGTGTCACCCCGGCACGCATCATGGACACCCGCAACGCGCCGACGATCGACCACCTGGGCGAAGGTCTCGGCCCGCTCGCCGCGGGTGGGCGGGTGAGCCTGGCGGTCCTCGGCCGGGCGGGCCTGCCGGACTCGGGCGTCGGTGCCGTCGCCCTGAACGTCACCGCGGTCGGCGCCACGACCGACACCTACCTCACCGTGTGGCCCCTCGGAGCGCCCCGGCCGATCGCTTCGAACCTCAACGACGGGGCCGCCGAGACCGTACCCAACATGGTCGTCGTGCCCGTCGGGGCCGGTGGTGGGATCGAGGTGTACAACGACCGCGGCAGCGTCGACGTGCTCGTCGACGTGCTCGGCTGGTTCCCGACCGGAGCAGGGTTCACCGGGCTCACCCCGGCGCGCCTGTTCGACACCCGCAACGCGCCCACCGTCGACGGTCAGCAGTCGGGTGGTGGGCCCCTCGGCGCCGCGGCCAGAACGTCCATCCGGGTGTCGGGTCGGGGGGGAGTGCCGACGACGGGCGTCGGATCGGTCGCCCTCAACGTCACCGCGGTCGGCTCGACCGGAGACTCCTACCTCACGGTGTGGCCGGGTGGCGGCGAGCGGCCGGTGGCGTCGAACGCCAACGTCGACCGTGGGCGGACGGTCGCCAACATGGTGATCGTGCCCCTCGGCGCCGACGGCACCGTGCAGGCCTACAACGACGCCGGACGCGTCGATGTGGTCATCGACGTCCTGGGCTGGTTCGCACCGGGAGGCGTGTTCACACCGCTGCCCGGAACGCGCCTGATGGACACCCGCGACGCGCCGACCGCCGACGGGCTGTTCCGCAACTCCGGGCCGGTCCCCGCCCACGCCCCGCTCGAGCTCCAGGTGACCGGGCGGGGGTCGATCCCGTCGTCCGGCGTCGGTGCCGTCGTCCTCAACGTCACCGCGGTGGGGCCGACGGCGGCGTCGTTCGTCACGGTGTGGCCCACCGGGCTCGCCGTGCCGACGGCATCGAACCTGAACCTGACCAGCGGCCGGACGACGCCGAACATGGTGATCGTCCAGGTCGGGGCCGGCGGTCGTGTCTCGTTGCTCGACGACGCCGGTTCGGTGGACCTGGTCGTCGACGTGCTCGGCTGGTTCCCGACCGGCTGAGTCCGATGGTGCTCCACGCGTGAGGTCCGCTCACGGACCGTCATGATCCGTTCGATCCATACACGACCAACGGCCGATGAATGCCGGGCGGGTGCCGAGGATAGGGGCACTCGGCAGGGTACTCTCCGGACAGCCCGACTGGTGGCGATGATGTTCCTCTGAGTGATGGTGGATCATGACACGACGGTCCGTTCTGGCGGTGGCGCTCATCGTCACGTCGGTTGTAGGAGTACTCCCCGACGAGGTCGGCGCAGTCGGGCCGGCAGGTCCGCCGCTGTACCCCTTCCCGACGATCGAGCTGCAGCGCAAGATCATCGGCAACCCCTTCGGGGGTACCGTCAACAGTCGCCCAGGGGACATCGAGGGCCTGGCCTACGACCCGGTGACCAACTCGATGTGGCTCGCCGACGACTCCAAGGACGCCGTCCACGAGATCGACTTCACCACGGGGGCGTGGAGGCGCACGCTCGGCCGTCCCGTGCTCGAGGCGGTGCCCGAGTTCGTCCCCGGAGGACCGCCCGGGCCGGCGCTTGCCGGACCGGTGCACGCCGCGGACTATCAGGCGATGGCCTTCGACGACCGCAACGACTCGGACAAGTCCAACGACCTGCTGTACCTCGTCGGCGGCCCGGGGGGCCAGGGAACCCAGCACCTGCCGGCGGTCTTCCGCTTCGTGCGCGACGGGACCGACGGGTTCGTGCCGGAGACCTTCCGGCCGCTGTCGAACCCATTGCAGAACGACTTCTCGAGCGCCGGGGCCGCCGCCGGCAAGCTGTACTTCGGCTACGGCAGGCAGCTCATCCGCTACGACTTCGAGACCGGCACGCAGACCCTGCTACCGGCGCAGTTGGCCACGGACGGCCGGTTCACCGGCATCGGGTTCTCGCAGGACGGCCTGCAGTTCTGGGCGACGACCTCCAACCAGACCCTGCACCGCTTCGCCTGGAACCCCGTGCTCGAGGAAGGGACCGCCGAGCCCGAGCACGACATCAAGCTGACGACCCTCGGGCTCATCGAGAGCAGCGCTCTCGAGATCGTCGGTGCCCAGGTGGTCATCGCCGACGGCTACGACTCCTACGCCGTCAACGACCCGGACAGATTCGCTCTGCGGGTCTACGACGTCGGCCAATCGGCGCCGACCGCGGCCTTCACGTCGACGCCGGCCGGCGGCGGGGGCGCGCCGTTCACTGCGGCACTACAGGACACGACGACCAACCGCCCGACCCAGCTCACCTGGGACTTCGGCGACGGCAGCCCGACGGAGTCGGTGACGATCCCGTCGGGGATCGCGGTCACCTACCCGACACCGGTGATCCACCACACGTTCGGCGCGCCCGGCACCTACACCGTGGCCCTCACGGCGACCAACCCCAACGGCTCGTCGACGACGAGCAGCACCGTCACGGTGACCGCGGCACCGTCGGCCGGGTTCACGGCCACGCCGGTGACCGGTGTCGCTCCGCTGACGGTCAGCGTGCACGACCAGTCGACCCCGGCCGCGTCGATCACCGACCGGGTGTGGAACTTCGGGGACGGCTCGGCGGTCGGGGCGGGTGTCGACGCGACCCACACCTACCCTGGCCCCGGGGTGTTCACGATCAGCCTCGAGGTGACCAACCCCCAGGGCAGCAGTCTGGCCACCCGCACGGTCACGGTCAGCGGGCCCCCGTCGGCGTCGTTCACCACCGATCACGTCACGGGCGACGCGCCGCTCGACGTGAGCTTCGCCGACTCCTCGACGGGTGTGCCCGAACCGACCTCGTGGACCTGGGACTTCGGTGACGGCACACCCGTGTCGACCGAACGCGACACCACCCACCGGTACGCCCAACCCGGTCGCTACGTCGCCACGCCTCACCGTCTCCAACGGTGTGGGCACGACCACCGCGTCGACGACGATCACGGTCAGCGGATCGTTCGAGGGGATCGCGCCGATCCGACTGATGGACACCCGGATCGGCTCGACGACCATCGACGGGCTCTACCAGGGCGAGGGTCGGCTCGGCGCCGGGTTGTCGCGCTCGGTGCGGGTCGTCGGGCGGGGCGGCGTTCCCGAGACCGGCGTCGGGTCGGTGGCGCTCAACGTGACGGCCGTCGAACCGACGTCGATGTCGTACCTGACGGTGTGGCCGCAGGGCAAGCCTCGGCCGAACGCCTCGAACCTGAACTACGTCGCCGGCAAGACGATCGCCAACATGGTCATCGTGCCCGTGGGGGTCGGCGGCAACGTCAGCCTGTTCAACGAGGCCGGCACCACCGACGTGCTCGTCGACCTGCTCGGCTGGTTCCCGTCGGGACCGGTGTTCACCGGCCTCACCCCGGCCCGGCTGATGGACACCCGCAACTCGGCGACCGTCGACGGACGTTTCCAGAACACCGGCAAGGTCGGACCGAAGTCGTTCAAGGAGTTGCAGGTCCTCGGGCGCGGCGGCATCCCGGCCAGCGCCGCCGCGGTCGGCTCGCTGGTCCTCAACGTGACGGCGACCGAGACCACGGATTCGTCGTACCTCACCGTGTGGCCGAAGGGGTTCACCCAGCCGAACGCCTCGAACCTGAACTGGGCTGCCGGCGAAACGGTCCCGAACATGGTGATCGTGCCGGTCCCCAGCGACGGGCTCCTGGCCTTCTACAACTCGGCCGGCATGGCCCACCTGGTCGTCGACGTACTCGGCTGGTTCCCCAAGGGGCCGGCGTTCACAGGGCTCCCCCCCGCCCGCCTGATGGACACCCGGCCCGACGTGCAGACGATCGACGGCGAGTTCCGCTCGCAGGGTCCCCTGGGACCGGGCGAGACGCGCATCCTGAAGGTCGCCGGCCGCAAGGGGAGCGGTGTGCCGGGTGACGTCGTCGGCTCGATCGCCCTCAACGTGACGGTCGTCAACCCGACGGGCACCTCGTACCTGACCGTGTTCCCCACGGGCACGGCCCGACCGAATGCCTCGAACCTGAACTTCGGCAAGGATCAGACGATCGCCAACGTGGTCGTCGCCCGCCTCGGCCCGCACGGCGAGGTCTCGATCTTCAACGAGTCGGGTTCGACCGACGTGATCGTCGACGTGCTCGGCTGGTTCGCTCCACCCGTGTGAGTGTGACCCTCGATGGGAGCTTGATCGACGGTACCGCACCGCGGGACCGACTAACCACGTCGCGTGTTTGAGCTTCACTTTCCGGGAGATTTCCCGGGTACCATATGGCCCAATCGGTGTCGTTTAGCCAGGTTTCGGGCAGATCCATGGGTACTCTCGGACCCAGGATCAGCCGGGTTTGGCGGCCCACACAATGGATCACCCCCTCCCAATCGAAGGCGGAATAATGCGACAGTTCTGGAAGCGATCAGTGGCGTTCGCCGTGCTCAGCACGTCGATCGTCGTCGGCGCGGGTGGCGTCGGGGTCGAATCGGCCGACGCCGCCGTGCCACCGACGTTCTCGTACCCCGTGTTCGAGTTGGCCGGCAAGATCCAGACCACACCGTTCCTGAACACGAACCCACCACAGACGCCCGGCGATTTCGAGGGCCTCGCCTACGACCCCGACCGTCAGTCGATGTGGCTGTCGGACGACTCGAAGTTCCAGCTGTACGAGGTCGAGTTCGTGCCCGGGGCGTTGGCCACCGGACGGCACCGCAAGACGATCAGCCGCAATCAGCTCGCCGCGGCCCGGCCGTTCGGCGACCCCAACGGCCCGGTGGCCGGCATCAACCGGGCCGCCGACCTCGAGGCCCTCGCCTTCGATCCGATCAACGACACGCTCTACTCCTTCGCCGGGTCGTGTTGTCCGGCTGCCATCCACCAGTCCGCGGTGTTCCGCCTTGTGCGGAGCAATCCAGGCAACCCGACGAGCTCGCTGGTCGTCGCCGACTATCAGCCCATCAACGCGGCGCTCGACGACTTCAGCGGCGTTGGCATCACGGCCATCGGCGGCGTCCCGCAGATCTGGGCGGCCACCGGCAAGGAGCTCTATCCCTACGACTACGCCAGCAACACGTTCGGCGTGCCGGTGTCGCTGACCTCGCAGCTCAACGGGCTCGGCGACATCAACGGCGTCAGCTTCTCCGACGACTACACGCAGTTGTGGGTGACGACGAGCAGCGAGCGCATCATCAGGCTGAACTGGCCCGGTAACCCGTACGCCACCGCGCCGACGATCACCCCCGGGCACATCGTCGACCCGCGGATCCTCGGCATCCCCGACACCCGGGCGATCGAGGTGGTCGGCTCGCAGGTCGTCGTCGGCGACGGGTACGACTTCTACCCCAGCCACGGCACCTACGAGTTCGCCCTCCACGTGTTCAACATCACCAACCAGGTGCCGCTGGCCTCGTTCACCGCGGCGCCCACCACGCTCGGCGCCGGCGGCGTGGTGACGTTCCAGAACACCTCGACGCGCCGGCCGACCTCGCTCACCTGGAACTTCGGCGACGGCAGCCCGCCGGTCACGGTGCCGGTCCCCGACGTCGCCCCGGCCGGCACGGTGTTGCCGGTGCCCTACCTGACGCCGGTGCAGCAGCACCAGTACACGACCCAGGGCACCTACACCGCCACACTCGTGGCGACCAACGCCAACGGACCGTCGGCGGTCGCCTCGCAGACGATCACCGTCACCACCGCACCGGCGGCCAACTTCACGATGACCCCGTCGTCGGGTGCGGCACCGCTGCTCGTCCAGTTCAACGACGCCTCCTCGGGCAGCCCGGCCACCGGGTGGTCGTGGGACTTCGGTGACGGCAGCCCGACCACGACGGCCCAGAACCCGTCGCACACCTACGGCGCCCCCGGTACCTACACGGTCGCCTTCACCGCCTCGAACGACAACGGGGCGAGCACCGTGACCCAGCAACTCGTCGTCGAGGGACCGCCGACGGCGGACTTCACGATGGACGTCACCAACGGGGTGGCCCCGCTGACCGTGATCTTCTCCGACCTGTCGACGGGCACGCCGTTCATCACCGCTTGGAAGTGGGAGTTCGGCGACGGTGGGACGTCGTTCGAGGGTGACACCTCGCACACCTACGAAAAGGGTGGGCAGTTCACGGTCAAGCTGACCGTCACCAACGCACGTGGCACGAGCGTCAAGACATCGACGGTCACCGTCCTCGGCTCGAAGTTCGTCGGGATCAACCCCGCCCGTCTGATGGACACGCGCAACGCGCCCACCGTCGACGGCCTGTTCCGCGCCGAGGGCCCGATCGGCGCCGGTGGCATCCGCTCGCTGCGGGTGGTCGGCCGGGGCACTTCGGTCCCAGCCGACGGTATCGGGGCAGTCGCCCTCAACGTCACGGCGATCGGCCCGAGCGCGTCGTCGTACGTGACCGTCTGGCCGACTGGTGCGACCCGTCCGAACGCCTCGAACCTCAACTTCACCGCCGGCCAGACCATCCCCAACATGGTCATCGTCTCCGTCGGCGCCGGCGGCCAGATCGACCTGTTCAACGAGTCGGGCAACGTCGACATCGCCGTCGACATCCTCGGGTTCTTCCCCGTGGGCCCGGCGTTCAACGGGATCACGCCGGAGCGCTTCATGGACACCCGCACCGGTGGTCGGACCATCGACAGCCAGTTCCAGGCGTCGGGCCCGCTGGCCGCCGCCACGACGAACCTGAAGATCACCGGCCGGGGCAGTGTTCCGGCGAGTGGCGTCGGCTCGGTCGCCCTCAACGTCACCGTGACCAATCCGACGGCCGAGTCGTACCTCACGGTCTGGCCGAAGGGGCAGGACCGGCCGAACGCCTCGAGCCTCAACTACACGGCCTCGACGACGATCCCCAACATGGTGATCGTGCCGGTGTCGAGCAGCGGCGAGATCTCGCTGTTCAACGCCGCCGGTTCGACCGACGTGATCGTCGATGTGCTCGGCTGGTTCCCGGCGGGCGCCACGGCGTCGTTCAAGGGCCTGACCCCGGCGCGCATGCTCGACAACCGGGCGGGCGGCGCGACGGTCGACACGCTCTACCAGGGCGGAGGAGCGCTGGGCGCCGGCCAGGAGACGACGTTCAAGATCCTCACGCGGGGTGGGGTGCCGGCCTCCGGTATCGGCTCCGTCGCCCTCAACGTCACGGTCACGGGTCCCTCGGCCGAGTCGTACCTGACGGTGTGGCCGGCTGGAACGCCCCGCCCGGAGGCGTCGAACCTCAACTTCACGCCGGGCACGACGATCCCCAACATGGTGGTCGTTCCGGTCGGTCCGAAGGGTGAGATCGGGTTGTTCAACGCCGCCGGGAGCACCAACATCATCGTCGACGTGCTGGGCTACTTCCCCGGCTGATCGTCGTCCTCCCGTTCGCCGGCCGCCACCCCCGGGGTGGCGGCCGGCGGGCCGTTTTCGGCGCAGTCGGGTTCAGAGCGGCGAGAGCTCGACGAGCAGCGCCTGGAGGAGCAGCAATTCGTTCGGGTTGCGGTCGATCGCCTCCATCGCGCCGTGGAGGCGGGCCACTCCCTCCGCCGCCCGCTCCGGGTAGCGGGCCGTGCCGTCGACGAGGGCATCGCGATAGGTGCGGGCGATCTCGGTCAGGCCCGACCGCAGCTCGTCGGCCCGGTGACGGCGGAGCTCGCGCTTGTGGCGTTCCTCGATCCCCTTGCGCCCCGAGCCCCGCTCACCGGTACGGGCCACGAGGGCCTCCAGGGCGGCGACCTCGGCCGCTTGGCGGACCTTCAGCGGCTCGGCGGCGGCTTCGATCAGCTCCAGCAACGCCCGGGCGGTGCCCACCGCCCGATGACCCGATCCGTCGATCCGGCGGGGCACGTCGGCGAAGGCGGCCCGTCGGGATTCGAGCCCCGCATCGGCGGCGAGCAGGCGGGCCCGCTCCAGGTTGCCGTTGGCCGATGCCGCGGCACGGCTCGCCAGCCCCGGTTCGACGCCCTGGGCGATGAGCGCCTCGCGCACGGTGGCATCGTTCAGCGGGCGGAACTCGATCCGGACGCACCGCGAGGCGATGGTGACCAGTTCGGGCGGCACCTGGTCGGCGACGATGACGAACACCGTGCTGGCAGCCGGCTCCTCGATGGTCTTGAGCAGCACGGCCGCGCCCTCGGCGGAGAGCAGGTGGAACTCGTGCAGGATCAGCACCTTGCGACGCCCCTCGACCGGCGACATCGCCGCCGCCCGGACGATGTCGAGGGCCTGGGCCTTGAGGATCGATGCGCCGACGCGTTCGACCTCGATCACGTCGGGATGCTCGCCGACCGAGGCGAGGCGTGCGCTGCGGCCGTCGGTCTCGCCCTCCGGGGTGACGAGCGTGCCGGCGAAGGCCCTCGCCGTGCGGCGCTTGCCCGAGCCGGTGGGCCCGCTGAACAGGTAGGCGTGCACCGGGTCGAGGGTGCTGGCACGCAGCACGGCGACGGCCTCGGGTTGGCCGACGACGGCCCAGGCATCGTCGCTGCCGGGTGAGCCGGGCTCGGTCATATCGACAGCCGCTCGCGCACCAGGTTGCGGATCTCCGACGCCACCACGTCGCGGTCGCGGTCCCCGACGACGACCACCCAGCGGTCGGGGTCGGCGGCGGCCATCTCGTGGAAGGCGTCGAGCACCCGATGGTGGAAGTCCCGTCCCGCCCGCTCGAATCGATCCAGGTCACGCTTGCGCATGCGTCGCTCGAGGGTGTCGGCCGCAACGTCGATGAGGACCACCAACTCGGGCCACCGGCCCGAGATCGCCCAGTCGTTGACCGCACGTACCGTGTCGACGTCCAGGCCGCGACCGGCTCCCTGATAGGCGAGTGACGAGAACACCGAACGATCACTGACCACATGACGCCCGGCCGCCAACGCCGGCTCGACGATCTCTGCCAGGTGCTGGGCACGGTCGGCGGCGATCAGCAGCGCTTCGGCCTTGTCGGTCAGGTCGGTGTTCGCCGGATCGGCGAGGATCCCCCGGATCAGCACACCGATCCGCGTGCCACCGTGCTCGTGGGTGACGACGGCGCCCAGGGCCGAGCCGAGTCGCCGGGCATGGGTCGACTTGCCGCACCCCTCGGCCCCCTCGAAGGCGATGTACCGTCCGGTGGCCGTGTCTGTCATGCGACTCCGACGATACCGAGACGCCGCCGGACGTCGGGCGTTTCCCGCGACCGCTGGTCGGCGGCCTCCCGTCAGGCGCGGCGCGTGGGCGCCTTCCTGGCCGGCGCCTTCTTCGCCGGCGCCTCCTTGGCCGAGGCCTTCTTGGCCGAGGCCTTCTTGGCCGAGGCCTTCTTGGTCGCCGAGGGCTTGCGGGCGGCGGCCTTGCGGGCCGGGGCACCACCCTTCTCGATGATCTGTTCGCGACGCACGGCGAGGAGCTCGAAGGCCCGTTCGGGCGGCATCGCCTCCAGTCGGTCGCCCTTGGAGAGCGACGCGTTGGTCTCGCCGTCGGTGACGTAGACGCCGAACTTGCCGTCCTTGGCCACCACGGCCCGGCCCGACACCGGGTCGTCGCCGAACTCCCGCAGTGGACCCTTCGCCGCCATGTTCGCCCCGGCTCCGCGCTTGAACACCTTCGGCAGGGCGAAGATCTTCGACGCCTCGTCCAGGGTGATGGTCAGCAGCCGCTCCTCGCCGTCGATGTTGCGGAAGTCCTTGCCCTTCTGCACGTACGGGCCGTAGCGGCCGTTGTTGGCCAGGATCTCCACACCGTCGGCCGGGTCGGCGCCGAGGCTGCGGGGCAACGAGAGCAGGTCCTTGGCGTCGTCGATCGTGATCCGCTCCAGCGTCATCGTCTTGAACAGCGAGGACATCTTCGGCTTGTCGAACCCCGGCGGAGGGGCGCCCGGGTCCCCCCATTGCACGTAGGGCCCAAACCGGCCGCTCTTGGCGTACACGGGCAGGCCGTCGATGACCCCGATGGGCTCGTCGGACTTTGGCTGGGCGAGCAGGGCCAGTGCCACGTCGACGGTGAGCTCGTCGGGGGCGAGATCGTCGGGCACGCTGGCCGTGTCGTCGCCCCGCTTGACATAGGGCCCGTACTTGCCGGGCTTGACGACGACCAGGTTGCCGTCGGCATCGCAGCCGATCGGGAAGGTGTTGATCTCGGCAGCGTCGATCTCGCCGAGGTTGTCCTCCACCAGGCGCTTGAGACCGGGCATCGCGTCGTCGGCGTCGGTGCCGAAGTAGAACTCGGCCAGCCAGCTGTCCTTGCGCTTCTCGTTGCGGGCGATCGAGTCGAGGTCGCTCTCCAACCGGGCGGTGAAGGCGTAGTCGACGAGTTCGTCGAAGTGCTTCTCCATCAGGCCGACGACGGCGAACGCCGTCCACGTCGGAACGAGAGCCTGGCCCTTCTTCCACACGTAGCCGCGGTCCTGGACGGTCTGGATGATCGACGCCCACGTCGACGGGCGGCCGATCTCCAGCTCCTCGAGCCTCTTGACCAGCGACGCCTCGGTGTAACGCGCCGGCGGGCTGGTCGTGTGGCCGTTGGCGGTGAGCGCGGCGACGGCGAGCGGGTCGCCGGCGCGCAGCAGCGGGAGCAGTGCTTCGCGTTCCTCGGTCGAGTCGTCGTCGGAAGACTCGACGTACACCTGGCGGTACCCGGGGAACGTGATCGTCGTTCCCGAGGCGGCGAACTCGGCGTCGGTGCCGGCCGTCGGGGGACCGGCGAGCGCACCGAGGCGGATCGAGACGGTGGTCCCGACTGCATCGGCCATCTGCGAGGCCATCGTGCGCTGCCAGATGAGGCGGTAGAGCGACAGTTCCTGGCCGTTGAGCTCCGCGGCGACCTGTTCGGGCGCCCGCAGCGGCGTGGTGGGCCGGATCGCCTCGTGGGCCTCCTGGGCGTTCTTGACCTTGGTGGTGAACCGGCGGGGCGAGGGCGACAGGTACTGCTCGCCGTACGTGCTCTTGACCTGGCTGCGCACGGCGACCAACGCCTCCTCGGCGAGGGCGACGGAGTCGGTGCGCATGTAGGTGATGTAACCCCGTTCGTAGAGACCCTGGGCCACCCGCATGACCTGCGCCGCCGACAGGCGGAGCTTGCGGCCGCCTTCCTGCTGGAGCGTCGAGGTCATGAACGGCGCCTTGGGGGTCGAGCGGTAGGGCTTCTCCTCGACGGAGCGCACGGTGAAGGCGGCCGGGGTCAGTCCCTCGACGAGCGAGCGGGCGCGGGTTTCGTCGACCACGGTGACCCGTGGCGACGGCCGTCCGTCGGAGGCGAAGTCCTTGCCGGCGGCGACCCTGGTGCCGTCGAGGGCGACGAGGGTGGCGCTGAACGACGGCGACGTTGCGGTGACCAGTTCGATGTCCCAGTAGCCGGCGGCGACGAAGGCGATGCGCTCGCGCTCGCGCTCGACGATCAGACGCGTGGCCGGACTCTGCACGCGACCCGCCGACAAGCCGCGGTTGACCCGCCGCCAGAGGACCGGCGACACCTCGTAGCCGTACAGCCGGTCGAGGATCCGCCGGGTCTCGGCGGCGTCGACCATCCCGTAGTCGATCCCCCGCGGGTTGGCGACGGCATGGTCGATGGCCGTCTTGGTGATCTCGTGGAAGACCATTCGCTTCACCGGCACCTTCGGGCGGAGCTGCTCGAGCAGGTGCCACGAGATGGCCTCCCCCTCGCGGTCCTCGTCGGTGGCGAGATAGAGCTCGCTGGCCTCCTTGAGTGCGGCCTTGAGCTCCTTGACGACCTCCCGGCCCCGCACGGTGAGTTCATAGGTGGGTTTGAAGCCGTTGTCGACGTCGATCGACAGGCCCTTCGAGGGCAGGTCGGCAACGTGGCCGACCGAGGCGCGCACGTCGTAGCCCGGGCCGAGGAACTTCGACAGGGTCTTGGCTTTCGCCGGAGACTCCACGATGACGAGGGGTTTGCTCATGACGGCTCTATTCGCTAGGCGTTGGCGAGCCGGTTGTCAAGCCAGGTCGACGAGTTCGGGCGCCGTGGTGTCGTCCTCTACACCCGCCGGGCGAATCGTACGCCCCGTGGCAGCGAGTTCATCGTCGGTCAGGTGCCCCTCGACGTGGACCCGGGGGAGCAGACGGTCGAGCCGGTGCGGGAGCCACCAGTTGCGATCCCCCAGCAACTCCATCGTTGCCGGGACGAGCACCATGCGCACGATGGTCGCGTCGATCAGCACGGCGACGGACAGGCCCATGCCGAACAGCTTGATCACCCGGTCGTCGCCGGCCACGAAACTGGCGAAGACGCAGACCATGATCACCGCGGCAGCGGTGATCACCCGGGCGGTGGCCGCCAGGCCGTCGGCGACCGCCGAGGTGTTGTCTCCCGTGCGGTCGAACTCCTCCTTCATCCGCGAGAGCAGGAAGACCTCGTAGTCCATCGACAGGCCGAACACGATGGCGAAGAGCATCATCGGGATGAACGGTTCGATCGGGGCGCCGCCACCGACACCGATCAGCGACGCCCCCCAACCCCACTCGAACACGGCGACCAGCACGCCGTAGGCGGCGCCGATCGAGAGCAGGTTCATGACCACGGCCTTGAGCGGGACGAGCAGGCTGCGGAACACGACCATCAACAGCATGAACGACAGCACCAGCACTGCACCGATGAACATCGCCAATCGGCGTCCGAGCGAGTCGGACAGGTCGATGGCACTCGCCGTGAACCCACCGACCAGGACGCGGGTGCCCGAGGCCGCACCGACCTGGGGCAGGACCTCGGCCCGCAGCCGGTGGACGAGTTGCTCGGTCTGGCGCGACTGCGGTGACGAGGCCGGGATGACCCGCCAGACCACCGTCGAGGGCCCCACCGATCGGGGCGGCGAGGCGAAGGCCACCCCGGGCGTGTTCTGCAACGTGTTGGTCAGACCCCCGAGTTGCTGGCTGACGGTGCCGGCGGCCAGGGCGGAGACGAACTCGGGGTCGAGGTTGCCGGCGGCGAGCAGCAGTGGCCCGCTGTACCCGGGCCCGAAACCCTCGGCGACCAGGTCATACGCTCGGCGGGCGGTCTGGGCTTCGGACAGGTTGCCGTTGTCGGAGAACCCGAGGCGAAGGCCGAAGACGGGGATCCCGAGCAGGATCAGCGCCCCGCCCCCGGCGATGAACGCCCGCCAGGGCCGTCGCTGCAGCATCCGGCTCCACCGGTACCATCCCGTCTGTTCGCGCGGCTTGGGTGCCCGGTGACGGATCGTGACGCGCAGTGGGCGGATGACCAGGCTGGCCAGGGCGACCGCCAGGGCGACGAGCACGCCCACGCCGACGAGCGCTGCGGTGTGCACGACGATCACGCCGAACAACGAGATGACGGCGAAGGCGATCAGGCCGACCAGCGCGGCGCGCGACGTCTCGTCGATCCGCCGGCCGGTGAACCCGAGTAGTGCGGGAAGCAGGGTGAGCGCGGCGGCGACCATTACGGCGACGCTCAGCGAACCGGCGACGGCCAGGCCGTAGACGAAATGGAGGCCCATCAGGAACATGCCGAGCAGGGAGATCATCACCGTGATCCCGGCGAAGAGCACGGCCCGCCCGGCCGAGTCGATGGCCACGATCGTCGCCCGTTCGGGGTCGCCGTGGAGGTGGAGCTGTTCCCGGTACCGGGTGACGATGAACAGCGCGTAGTCGATACCGACGCCGAGGCCGATCATGCCGCCGATCTGCAGTGAGAAGTCCGGCATCGTCATCGCATGGCTGCCGATCGTGATCAGCCCGACTCCCCCGATCAGGCCGAGGACCGCCGTGCCGACCGACAGGCCCATGGCGAGCACCGAGCCGAAGGCGATGACGAGGATGATCACTGCGGCGAGGATGCCGATCAGCTCGGACTCGGGAAGTGAGATGGTGACGAAGGGGTCGCCCCCGAACTCCACTGCGAGGGTGTCGGTGCGCACCTGGCGGCCGATGTCGGCGATCCGCGAGGCGAGGTCGTTGAGGGTCTGCTCGTCGGACTTCGGGAAGGCGAGTTGGGCGATGCCGATGGTTCGGGCGGCGTTGATGCCACCCGGTTCGCCGGGCACGTACGGGTTGCCAACGGGGACCTCGGGTACCTCGGCGCCCAACGTGGTGAACAAGGTCTCCATCGCCGATCGGACGGCCGGATCGTCGACCCCGCCCGGGGAGTCCGACCGGAACACGATCCGGCCCTCGGTGGTGTCACCGCTACCGGGTGCTGCAGCGTTGAGCAGCTCGATCACCCGGCGTGACTCGGAGTTGGGGAGTGAGAACTCGGTGCGGAAGGCGTCCCCACCCAGGATTCCCTGGGCGAACACGGTCACGCCGACGACGGCCAGCACCCACAGCGCGAGGACGCGCCTGCGGCGGCGGAAGCAGAATCGGGCGAGACGTGCGAGCATCGGTTCCTCGGGTTTCGGGCGGTGCGACGAAGCTACGAGCGTTCTGACCGCCGCCGACGTCGGAGCGGACACGATTTCGGTCACATGATCGGGGCCCGACTCGGTACGGTCAGGCCCGGATGCACACCGACCTGATCCCGTTCGGATGGACCGAGCGCTTCGAGTCGGCCTGGGCGCGGCTGGGTATCGAGGGCGCCATCGGGCGGGTGAGCCGCCTCGACCGGGGGTGGAGCACACTGCTGCTCGGCCCCGGCGACGGCGGGCCGACCATGACGCGGGTCCGTAACATCGGCGTCGATGTGGCGGTGGGGGACTGGGTGGTGGTGTCGGGCGACGGTGAGCGGGTCGAGGCGATCATCGATCGGTCGAGCGCATTCGTCCGGCGGGCGTCATTCGCCGGAGCCTTCGCCGAGGCCCACACGATCGCCGCCAACATCGACGTGGTGCTGCTCCTCCACGCCCTCACCTCGCCCCCCAACCCTCGACGCCTGGAACGCGAGCTCGTGCTCACCTTCGACAGCGGCGCCACACCCGTGATCGTGTTGACCAAGCGGGACATCGTCGACGACCCCGATGAGATCCGGCGCGGGGTTGCGGCCACGGCGGTCGGGGTACCGGTGCACGTCGTCAGCAGCCGCAGCGGCGAGGGTCTCGAGGCGTTGCGGTCGATGGGCGACGGCAACCGGACGATCGCCGTGCTCGGGGCGAGCGGGGTCGGCAAGTCGACGCTCGTCAACGCGATGGTCGGGAGCGACGTGCAGCTGACCGGGGTCGTGCGCGAAGGCGATCAGCGGGGGCGGCACACGACGGTCGCCTCCGAGCTCGTCGCGCTGCCGACGGGCGGTTGGCTGCTCGACACGCCGGGGCTGCGGGCATTGAGCCTCTGGTCGAGCGGTCGGGGCATCGAACGGGCGTTCTCCGACGTCTTCGAGGTGATGGACGACTGCCGGTTCCGTGACTGCAAACACGAGGGTGAACCTGGCTGCGCGGTCCAGCAGGCCGTCGAAACCGGCCGCCTCGATCCCCAGCGTCTGGCCAGCATGAAGCGGCTGGTGGCCGAGGAGTTGGCCCTCGAGGAGGAGCAACGCTCCAAGCTACGCTCGAACGACCGCCGGGGCGTCAGACGGCCGACTGGTCGATGACCGATCGTGTTCGCGCCCCGGCCACGGGCGGCGGGAGCGGAGCCCGCCGACGGCTGGTCGCCATCGTCATCGCCATCGCCACCGCGCCGCCGAGAACGCTGAGCAGCACGAGGCCGCGGCGCAGCGCACTGCGGGCGCGCGGGGACGAGTTGACCGGCTCTCCCACGGTTGCCGTGGCCAGCAGGCCGTCGACGGTGATCCCGTTGGTGAGCACCAGGTAGTCGCCTGCGTCGGTCTCGATCAGGTGTGTGGACCCGTCGTCCACCCACGAACGGGGGATCTCGACACCGATGGCGCTGGGAGACACGATCCGCTCCCCGGCTCCGACGACGACCCGCACGAACGGGTGCGCCGAGGCCAGGGACAGACTGCCGGCGGCCAGAGCCTGGCGAAGATCGACCATCCGCCCCCGCACCGAGTCGGTGACGTTGTGGCGGTCGGCTGCGGCGACGTAGCGGTCGAGGGCGACCGACCCGAGGCCGACTGTCGCGAAGACGGCAAGCCCCACGATCACCGACCGTCGCCCCCTGCGATGCACGGGGTCAGACTAGGCGCGGTGTCGGACGGGTCACGAGGGTTCGAGCTGCATCGTCACCCGTCCGGTGAGAACGACGTCGGGAACGAAGGCCCCGATGAGCGGAACATCCGTGTGCTCCAGAAACGCGACGGTGACGGTGACGTGTCCACCACCGACGACCGAGTCCACCGAGACCGGGGCGATCCCGGCCCCCGATCGGGCCGCCCGAGCGCCCGCCGCAACCGGTGCCGACGAGACGGCGGCGGCCCGTGCTCCCTCACGCGCAGCGTGAATCACTGCGACCTGGTCGCGCACGATGACCACGACCTGCACCAACATGAGCAGGAACAGGACGATGATCGGCATGACGAGCGCAACTTCGACCGTGGCTTGGCCGGCGTCGCAGCATCGACGGAGCCGCGACGGTGGTTGGATCGTCGAGCGAAGCGCCGACGATGAGGGAGCCCGGGCGTCCAACCTCAGCCCACCCGGCTGGTGATCGCGTCGGCCACTCGATCGAGCAGATGGCCGATCTTGCCGGCTCCGCCTCCCCCCGTCGCCCAGGCGACGAGCAGCAGCGCAACGAGAGCTGCGCCGAGCAGCACGAGGGCGTACTCGGCGGTGGCCTGTCCGCGGTCGTCGTGCCCGGACAGCCAGGCGTGGATCGTGACGAGCATCTTGGGCATGGGAAATCTCCTTCTCGACGCGGGTGGACGACCCGCTGGACGATGTGGTCGCCGAGGCTCAGAGATGGCTCTGACTCAGTGACGAAAAGGCCCCGGCCAGCAGCGGGACGATGGTGAGGAGTGTGAAGGCGGGCAATGTGCACGACACGAGCGGGAAGCAGAGGCGAACGGTGAGTTGTCGGGCGGCCGTCTCGGCCGCAAGTCGGCGACGGCGCACTGCTTCGTCGTGCAGGCGGAGCAGCAGGGGGGCCAACGGCTCGCCGTAGACCTCGGCCCTGGTGATGGCGTCGACCACGACACGCGCCGGCTCGCCGACATGGAACGTCAGTCGGGTCAGTGCCTCGGCGAGACGGACGCCGACGTCGAGGTGGGCCACGACGTCGCCGATTGCCGCGGCCAGTTCGGGGGGCGGACGGCGGCTGAGCTCGCGCACCGCCTCGGTCGGAGCGCATCCGGCGTCGATGAGGACGACCAACGTCTCGATCATCTCGGGGATGGCGCCGGTTCGGCGAGCCATCGCCCCGGCCTTCCGTCGCAGCCGTCGCCAGCGGCGGATCCACAGGGCACCGCAGGCGCCGACGACCGCTGCGGGCGCGCCGGCGACCAGCCACATCGCCGTGGCGGCCGCGCCGACGGCAAGGGGGGCGATCGACCGTCGCTGTGCGACGGTCCCGGGCGCCGGCCACGATGCGTCCCGACTTCGCGGTGCAGGCCGACGGGCCGCTGGCGGACGACCGATCGCCAGCAGCGCCGCCGCGCCGCCGAGCAGTCCGGCCAGCACGATCATGGTTGCCTGACGATGCGGCGCATCCACCACGACCCAGCCGTGTTGAGCGCAAGCCCGACGCCCAGGCAAGCGACACCGGGGAGCGTCGTGAGGAGGAACGAACGAACCCGTCGGTCGCTGACCGAGGACCACATGGCGAAGGCCGGGGCGAGCAGGCTCAGGACCCGTGCCGAGAGCCGGGCCTGGGCGGCTTGGACGTCGCGCTCACGGGCGAGCATCTCGCGTTCGTGGATGGTCGCCGCCACCCGGTCGAGACTGGCCGCCATCTTGCCCCCGTGGGCGAGGAGATGGGTCAGCGTGGCGATGGCGAGCCGGTCGTCTGCATTGGCGGTCGGGGCGAGGGACGTCGGGCCATCGACCATCGCCGGTGCGAGGCGGCGCTGGTCGGCGAGGGCGCGCAGTGCGACGAGCGCCGGCTCTGCCGACGCGCCGGTCTCGATCGCCGTCCCCAGGGATGACCCGGAGCGGACCTCGCGGGCGATGAGCCGAAGTGCCTCGGGCCAAGGTGAACCTGCGGACAACGGGCCGCTGCCGGCGAGTCGGCTGCCCAGCCGACGAAGTGGGCCGACCGTCCTGGGCCGGCGTGCTCGATCCGGCCGGAGAACGGGGCGCGAGAGCAGCGAACCGCGCCCGGCGGCCCGTGACAGGGCGGACACCAGCAGGCCGGCCACGACGACCCCGGCGGCGACCACCCATGCGTTCGTCGGCGACACATCGATCAGCGAGGCATCGATCGGCGAAGCACTGATCATCGACGCATTCATCGCCGACCTCGCGACGGCGGTTCGACCAACCGGCCGCCCGCCGCCAGCGTGCGCGTTCGGGCCGACCCCGGGCCAGCCGCCGACGTCTCGACGACGCTGCACACCCGACGCTCGCCATCGGCCTGCCGTTCCAGATGGATCACCACATCGATGGCGTGGTCGACCCGTTCCCGGATGGCGTGGAGGGGCACGTCACCGGCGGCGGCCAGAACCATGAAGTCGAGGCGGCGCAGGGCGTCCTCGGGACCGTTGGCGTGGCAGGTCGACATCGAGCCGTCGTGCCCCGTGCTCAACGCTTCGATCATGTCGAGCGCCTCGTCACCGCGCACCTCGCCGACGATCAGGCGGTCGGGGCGCAGGCGCAGCGCGGCCCGCAGGAGGTTTCCCATCGACACGGCGCCGAGCCCGTCGGCGGTGGCCGGGCGAGCCTCGAGGCGCACGACGTTCGGAACGGCGACGCGCAGCTCGGCGGTGTCCTCGATCGTCACCACGCGGTCGTCGGCGGGGATCAGCCGGCTGATCGTGTTGAGCAGCGTGGTCTTCCCGGTCGAGGTGGCCCCTGAGACGACGATGTTGCATCTCCGGGCGACCAGCTCGGTGATCAACCCGGCGACGGCCCCGCCGGCAAGCAGGTCGAGAGGGAAGTCGACCCGGTGGAATCGCCGGATTGCCAGGCAGGTGCCGTCGACCGCCAGCGGTGAGAGCACTGCGGCGAAGCGGGAGCCGTCGGCGAGGCGGGCGTCGACGACCGGGCTGGTGCGATCCAGGCGGAGCCCGAGGGGGGCGAGGATCCGCTCGATGATCGCGCCGACCACGTGCGGCTGGAGCCGGCCGACCTTCTCGCTACGGCCGCGGCGCGCCACCCACAACTCGTTGCCGCCGTTGATCATCACGTCCTCGACGGTCGGGTCGCGCAGCAGTGGCTCGATCGGACCGAGACCGACGAGTTCGGCGAGCAGATGATCGGTCACCTGCTGCCGTTCGGCAGGGCCGGCGAGAGGTAGGAGGTCGTCGAGTCCGCCCGAGACGATTCCGGCGACGGTTTCGGGCGACGGTAGGCCGCCTCGGTCGATGATGCGCCGGCGGATCTCGCCGACGAGCTGGTCAGGCGGCGCGAGCGACATCGTCCAGCGATCTGCGCAGGGAGAGGGGCAGCCGTGAGGTCAACAGCCCGGCATCGACGGCGCGGGCGATGGACGCGTCGAGTGGAACCTCGGCGATGACGTCGACGCCGAGGGCCCGGGTGATGTCGACCGAGTTCAGCGCCCGCCCGGGTTCCTTGATCATCACGACACCGGTCGGTTGGCACGCCGCCATCGCCGCTCGCCGCAGAGCCAGGTAACAGGCCCTCACGACCAGCAGGGAGTGGTCGGCGGCACGCGCGAGCTCGGGCGGCGGAAGCGTCCCGCAGTCGACGATGACATCGCGCCCGCATGCCGACAGGTGATCGGCCAGCGCCTGCCAGCGGGCGGTGCCGGTGGGCAACGGCCCGGAGCCGGCCGGGAGCAGCCCGACCCGGTCGGTCACATCGATGGCCAGCCGCTCGAGGCGATCGGCGCCGACGTCGGGGGCCGCGCCGAGCCACTCGGCGATGCCCGGCCGACCGGATTCGGGTACGCCGAACACCGATGGGAGATCCCCGGCGAGGTCGACGGCGAGTGCCGATCGCTCGTGACGGGCGGCGAGGAGAAGCGTGAGGGCCGCTGTGACGACGGATGTGCCGCTGCCGCCCTTCGGCGACCAACAGACCAGGAACATGGACCACCCCCGATGTGATCGGTGGACATCGACCGGGGGAAGTCGCCGTCGAACGTATCGGGCCGGACCCGTCGATCCAACACGTAGTGTGTAGAATCTACACATGGTGATGCAGCGGCTGCAGATTCTCGTGACCGAGGAGCAGCGGGCCTGGCTCGAGACGGAGTCCGAACGGCGCAACATGCCGGTGACGGCGCTCGTCCGATCAGCGATCGACGGTGCTCGCGGGGTGCGGCCCGAGGCGCGCCGCATCGCCGCGGTGCGGAGCCTGCTCGGCCGCCCACCCGGTCCTCCGGTGCCCGGTCCGCTGGTGACGGCCGGTGCTGCAGACGCCGTCGACGGGCTCGCCGGGTCGAGGCCGTGAGGCTGTTCATCGACACCGACGTCCTGGTGTCCGCCGTGACCATGGGACCGCACTCCGCGTCGTGTCGGGCGCTGCTCATCGCCATCGCCCTCGGGAGTGTGTCGGCGACGACGTCCACGCTGGTGATCGAGGAGCTGTGGCGGCTCGAGGCAGGGGCAGAGGGCGGGTCGGGGCCGCCGCCTGGGACCGCTGCCGACGCGTTCGAGATCTTCCCCGAGGTCGTGCCCCTCGACGAGTGGGTGCTCCAAACGGCGTTCACGATCGAGCCGCCGGTCCCTGTCGGTCCCGGGCCGCGCCTGCACGCTGCCACCTGTCGCGCCCACCGGCTCGACGCCATCGTCAGCACCGACACGTCGTACGAGGCGTTCGGCTGGCTCCGTCGGATCGAACCCGACGCCGAGGGGCTGGCCGAGTTCATCGGCCGTGGGGCGTCCTCCGCTGCCGGGTGACCCCGACGCGGCGCCGAGCGCGCCCACCGGGGTCGCGGGGTCGGCGGAGCCGGTAGCATCTCCCGGCGGAGGTGTCCGGGTACCTGGTGGGCTCCGCCGCCTTCAAAGCGGTTGGAACGAGTGATCCTCGTTCGGCGGGTTCGATTCCCGTCCACCTCCGCCATAAACTCGCAGGTCAGGGGCAGGGAGAGCTCCTCGCGCTCGTTCTGGTCGACCCGTCGCGCTCGTGGACGATCGAGGAGCTCTCGGACCGAACGGGACATCCGTACCAGACGGTCGCTACCGAGGTGCGCCGTCTGCAGGACGTCCAACTCGTGCACATCCAGACCGTGGGCAGAACGAAGCTGCTGTCCGCCGATGAGTCCAACCCATACGTGCCTCCGTTGACGCAGTTGGTGCTGATGTCCTTCGGGCCGCCACTCGTGATCTCGGAGGAGTTCGGAACTGTGAGCCGGATCGAGCAGCTCATGATCTACGGATCGTGGGCGGCTCGGTACGAGGGCCGGCGTGGTCGATTGACTCCCAGTGGATCGGCGTCGGGGTCATTGCGTAGTCGGGAGAGCGGGTCGTCGGCGAGAAGCCCGCGGCGGTCGTCGGATTAGGTTGGGCGCCGTGGCTGCAATGTCGGTGTACCTGAGTGAGGCGGTCGACGCCGTCGAGGCGGCATTGCGACCCGTGACCGGCGGCGATTGGTCACTGCCGGGGACAGGCGACTGGACCTGTCTGGCGACGGTCGCGCACGTCGGCGACTGCCTGCTCTCGTACGCCGCGCAGATCGTCGCCCAACCCGCGTCGCGCTACGTCAACTTCGAGGCGGTCGTCGGCCTCGGTGCAACCCCGGAGGAGGTGCTCGAGTTCGCTCTGGCCGGCGGTCGGATCCTTGCGTCGGTGGTACGTACAGCCGACCGCTCCGCTCGGGCGTTCCATCCCACCGGGCGCGCCGATCCGGAAGGCTTTGCGGCGATGGGCTGCGTCGAGATGCTCCTGCACGGCGACGACGTCGCCCGCCGGTTCGAGCAGCGCGTCGTGCCGTCCGACGAGTCATGCCAACGGGTGCTCCGCCGACTCTTCCCAGAGATCGAAGTCGGAACCGACGATTCCTGGACGACCTTGCGCTGGGCAACCGGCCGAACCGACATGCCCGGTCGTGCCGGCAGGGCGGATTGGCGCTGGCGCGGCTCACCGCTCGACGAGTGACTCCGATGGGCACGAGTCCACCGGGTGATCCCGACAGATCTGTTCACCCGGACGTCGCGCCCGCGACACCTCACCACGGATAGGTCGGCCCGCCGGCCAAGATCGAGTCGAGTGCCGCCAGTTGCCGTTCGGGCGGGAAGCTGTCCGGGTCGAAGAGGGCCTGGATGGCGATGCCGTCTGCTGCGGCGATCAACCGTTCGGCGACGGCGCCGGCCTCGTCGCCGGTAGCGAGTCCAGCGGCTCCGACGAGTGCACTGACGCGCTGGCGGAACTCCCGGTAGGCGTCGCGCTGGGCGAGCGCCAGCCGTTTGTCGCCGGCCGCCTGGGCGCAGCACGAGAGCGTCACCAGCCAATGGCGCCGCCGCTCCTCATCGAGCGGCAACGCCCCTTCGAGCGTGGCCCTCAGCTGTGCGGCGGGCGAGGCCGTCTCGCTCGACGACCGCAGCGACCGACGCCGCGCCAGCGAGTCCTCGAACGTGGTGAGCAGCAGGTCGCGCTTGTCGGCGAAGTAGTGGGTCATCGCGCCCGTGGTGCGCCCCGCCTCGGTGGCGACCACCCGCATCGTCGCCGATTCGATCCCCGACCGGGCGATGACGCGCGCTGCGGCCGCGGTGAACTCCGCCCGCCGTTGCTCGACGTCGACCACTCGCGGCATCGTCAGGACCCGAGCCGGCGCGTCTCGCCGGGCGCCGCTCGATCTCGTGGTCCCGTCATGGCTTGAACATATCACGACTGTTATGTAACATGCGTTCCACTACGAGTGGAATACGAGTGGAAGAGGAGCGACACGTGGTACATGTGCCGACACGGGGTGACGTCCCGATCAGGCTGGGGCCGACGGTCGACAACACGCCCGGCTTCGGGCCGACCGTGATGAGCCGCACGCCATACACCGACCCGATGCAGTTCGAGCTCGAACGGGAGCGGGTGCTCAACGCCACGTGGTTGCTCGCCGCCCGCTCCAGTCAGGTCGCGCTCCCCGGCGACTGGATCACCTTCGAGAGTCACGGGGAGACGATCGTGATCACGCGTCAGCCCGACGGTTCGCTGGCCGCGTTCCACAACGTCTGTCGCCATCGCGGCCCGGCGATCGTCGGGGAGTGGCAGGGCTGCGGTGCCCGGCGCTTCACCTGCCCGTACCACGGGTGGGTCTACGACACGACCGGCAAGCTGGTGGGCGTGCCCGAGCGCCAGGACTTCGCTCCCGAGCAGATCACCGACGTCCGCGCACCTGCGGTCGCAGCCGCCGAATGGGGCGGCTGGGTATGGGTCAACCTGGCCGGGCCCGACCGGGCGACGCCCCTGATGCAGTGGATCGGCGAGGACATCGCCGTCGATCTTGGCCGGTTCAAGATGGAGGACATGGTGCTGCTCGAGGTGCTCGAGTGGGACGTGCCGGTGAGCTACAAGGCGATCGTCGACGGCTTCAACGAGATCTACCACACCGCCCAACTGCACGGGATGTCGCCCGAGTGGATCAAATCGGCGCGCGACACCACCTTCCACATCGTCAATGACCACAACTACATGTGCTTCGTCCCACGCCATCAGCACCGCGACGAGCTCCAGCGGGATTGGGACCACCACAAGTACGCGATCTGCCACTACCTCGTCTTCCCGAACACCGTGTTCAACTGCAATCCGGAGCACATCCAGGTGTTCAACCCGATCCCGATCGACGTCGACCGCACGAAGTTCCTGTGCTGGGAACTCGTCTACCCGGGGGACATCGACGATCCCGAGTACGCCGACTACCGCCGGCGGATGCAGGCCCACTGGGACCACCTGAAGGTCGTCGTGGGCGAGGACATCGACATCTACCAGCAGCTCGCCCGCACGAAGCGGTCCAGCGCCTACACCGAGAACATCCTCAACGAGCGTGAGTACAAGATCGCCCACTACCACCAGACGATGGCGCGGTTGATCAGCTCCCCGCTCAGTGCACCGTGACCGTGCCGGCGTTGCCGTCGACCGTGACGGTTGCCCCATCGGGGATCAGGTGGGTCGCATCGGCGACGGCGACGACGCACGGGATCCCGAGCTCACGCGAGACGATCATCGCGTGGCTGCCCATCGCCCCGACGTTGACCACCGCGGCCACGGCCGGTACGAACAGCGGAACCCACGACGGGTCGGTCTGGGGGGCGATCAACACGTCGCCGGGCTCGAGACCCAAGGGGTCGCCGGCGTCAAGCACGACACGGGCGCGGCCCGTGGCCACGCCGCCGGAGCCGGCGGTGCCCTTGAGCACGGTACCGGATGCCACGTTGCCGAACGCCTTGGCATCCCGCCGGGTCATCTCGCCGAGGGTCGGCACCCGGTGGTTGACGTTGAACACGGGTTCGTAGTCGAACAGGGTTCGATATTGCGACCCACCGGTCGGCGATCAGCCGGCTGAACTGCTCCGGCGAGTGACGGAGGTGATCGAGCTCGGCATTCGTGATCATGAACATGTGCTCGATGCGCTCGATCACACCACGCTCAACCAAGCGCCGCCCGAACTCCCGCAGCGCCACCCGCATCTCGTTGATCACCATCACCACGTTGGTCTTGGCCCGCTCGCGGCCGCTGAGGAACAGACCCGACGACTTCAGCGCGGCGTCGAGCATCCCGAGCGTCGCCTCGTCGCCGGCCAGTTGCTCCCGCAGGCCCTGGACGATGCGGTCGCGTTCGGCGACGGCGGCGTCGCGGCGAACGGCGGGTGCTTGTGCCGGGTCGGTGCGACGCATCAGGTCGATGGCGGTGAGGGCGATCCGGGGCTTCACCTCCCAGGACGACGAGATCAGGTCGTACTCGTTCTGGGCCCGTGAACCGAAGTCGAACAGGAACTGGTCGAACTGGGCGACGAACTCGTCGGCGGCGGTCCCCGACGCGTGCAGGCGTTCGAGCAGGTCGTCGGTGCCGGCATCGAACGCCGCACGGAGCTCGGCCGAGGCGTCGGCGAGCCGCCCGAGCTTCCACATCGCGTGCGAAGGGGCGGCGGAGTCGACCTCGATCCCGGCCAGGAGGCGGATCGACAGGCTCGGGTCGCCGACCTGTGCGCAGACCATCCCGAGGGCGCCGGGTCCGAGAGAGGAAAGCGTGGAGATCCGCATCGCGTTCTCGAAGCACTGCTGCAGGAACGGCACCATCGAGCGGGCCCGGGCGATCAGCGCGGCGTCGGTGAGCGTCGCCAGGTCGGGGCGGTGCTCGCGCAGCGAGCGGGCCAGGGCGCGGTCGGCGTCGAGCTCGGGCAACGAGCCGGTCGACATCGCCCATCCCATCGACGCCTCGAGCAGCGCTGCATGCTTGTCGGATTCGTGCCAGTCCTCGGGCTCGTAGGCGGGGATGTCGGCGCCCTCGTCGAAGAACGCGCCGTCGATCAGCTCGGGAGTCACGCCGGGCATGCGCGCCCCGAGCACCCGGGTCATCGACAGGGGGTTGTAGGGGTAGCCGCCGAAGACCTTGAACAGCTCGGGTCGGAGGGGCTCCTCGAACTCCTCCCAGTCGAGCGCGCCGATGGCGATGTAGCCGTCGCGCAACCCGGTGCACATCCCCTCGCGCAGCACCAGCGACTGCCCGAGCGGGCTGAACGGGTCGGGGAAGACGTCGGCTGCGTTACCCCGCGTCCACGCCGGGAATCGCTCGCCGATCGTCGAATCGCCGAACCAGATCGTCGTGTCGTTGTCGGCAGGGCTCACGCGTGGGCTCCTCGGATGCTCGGGGACGGACGAGCCGACTGTAGTTGAGGCGTCCGTAGTCAGTCTCAAGTTCACGGCTCGGCTCGGGACCGGGGCGACGTCCGTCGATCGGCCGACACGGCCCGTTGGGGCGGCACCGCGCCCGCGTCGCGAGCCGGATGGTACGGTCGAACAGGTGAACGACCCGAGTGACCACGGCGATCCCGAGTAGCAGGCCAGGGAACCAGGTGGACGAGGAATATCTCCGGCGGTTCCGTGAACGCTCGGCGTACGAGACGGCCCGCATCGGCCCTCCCGACGGCTTCCCCGCCCTGCCCGACCTGCCGCTCGGTCGTTACACCGACCCGGCGTTCTTCGACCTCGAACGCCAGTACGTGTTCAAGCGGGTCTGGCTCTACGCCGGGCACGATTCCGAGCTGGCCGAGCCCGGCGCCTACAAGCTGTGTGACGTCGGCGGCGCCCCGGTGCTGCTCGTCCGCGGTGACGACGGCGAGGTGCGTGGCTTCTACAACGCCTGCCGCCACCGTGGTGCCCCGGTCGTTCGCGGCCGGTCCGGAACGGCGCACATGCTGGTGTGCCAGTACCATTCGTGGAGCTACGACCTGAGGGGTGCGCTCGTGCGCGTGCCCGATCTGCGCGACTTCGTCGGCCTGTGCCCCGAACAGCGCGGTCTGCAGCCGGTGCGGTGCGAGTCGTTCGGCGGATGGTGGTTCGTCAACCTCGACCCCGACGCCGGACCCCTGCTCGACTTCCTCGACCCGATCCCGACGCTGCTCGCAGACATCGCCCGTTCTCCGATGCGGGTGATCGACGCCAAGTCCGTGGAGATCCGCTGCAACTGGAAGATCCTCGCCGAAGGGTTCCTCGAGGTCTACCACGCCCGCACGGTGCACCCGACCACGGTCGCCCCCACCCTCGACACCCGGGGCACGGTCATCTCGCTGTTCGAGCGCGGCCACCAGAACATGCTGTCGACGGTCGTCGCCGGCACGCGCACCGACGGGCGCGAGTTGTTGGCCAAGATCGCCCACGTCCCGGCCCTGATGCGCGATCAGGTGCAGCCGGCCACCGGCATCTTCCCCAACATCATCAGCCCGCTGCACGCCGTCGGGTTCCCGTTCCTGGTGTTCTGGCCGGTGGCCATCGATCGCACACGCCTCGACATCGTCTGGTTCGCCCCCGACTGGGGCGATGGCGAGCTCCCGGGCCGCGACCTGTGGCAGAAGCGACTCGATCGCTTCGATCTGCTGATGGACGAGGACTACCGCAACCTCGAACCGGTGCAGCGCTCGATGGAGCACGCCGCCCACGGCGGCCAGGCGATCAACTACCAGGAGCGTCGCATCTGGCACGTCCATGCGTGGATCGACAAGTTCATCGGTGCCGAACGGATCCCCGCCGACCTCCACGTTCCCGATCTGCTCGCCGCCTGGGTCGACCATCCGTGAGCGGGCGCCGGCGCCGGTTGCTGGCGGTCACCGGTGGTCACTCCGTCGACCTCGCGGCCTTCGAGGCGATGGTCGAGGCGGTGTGCGATGAGCTCGGCTGGGAATGGAGCCACGCCACCCAGCCCGAGGCGCAGCGCTGGCTCCATCCCGACCACGCCGGGCGGTGGGACACGATCCTGCTCCACGACCTGCCCGGGCTGCGGCTGGCCCGCGGGGCCGAGCCCGTTGTCGAGGGACCGGACGCCCAGACCCGCGACGGGGTGCGGGGGTTGCTGCAGGCCGGGCAGGGCATCGTCGCCACACATCACGCGCTTGCCGGGTGGCCCGCATGGGACGAGTGGGCCGACATCCTCGGTGGGCGGTTCTTCTACACCGCCGGGCGTTTGCACGGTGTCGATTGGCCCTCGTCGGGATACCGGATGGACCGCTACCGCGTCGACATCGTCGAGCCCGGCCATCCGGTGTGCGCCGGGGTCGAGCCGTTCGAGGTCGTCGACGAGTTGTACCTCTGCCCCGTTCACGAAGCCGATCTCGTCGGCCTGCTGGCCACCGATGCCGACATCTCACCGGGAGCGATGATCTCGACGTATCACGAGGTCCGCCATGGGGAACGGCGTCCGGCGAACGACCAGCCCCCGGGCTCCCGGCTGCTCGGTTGGGTCAAGTCCGCCGCTGGCAGCCCGCTCGTCTACCTGCTGCCGGGCCACGGTCGCACGACGATGGAGCATCCCCAGTACCGCCGTCTGTTGGGCAATGCAGTGGCCTGGGTGGCAAGCGACGAGGCCCGCTCGTGGTCGCCAGCCGATCGTCAGCATCCCGAACACCCGTGGCTCGACGTGGATCGTGAGAGCGGCCAACCGCCCACGTCGGGCTGAGCATGCCGGTCGAGACGTCGCCGTCCGTCCCGCCGGACTTACTGGTGTGACACTGCAGTTACTAGGATGCGGAGGATCAGCTGCGTCGGGGTAACCGAGGAGAAGGCATGCCGCAGGCCAGTTCGGAGACCCTTGCAGCGTTCAAGGAGCGCGCCGTCGCCTGGTTCGAATCGCAGGGCCGGCGCGTGTCGGCCGACACGGCCCGAGGCTGGGGCGAGGGCGAGTTCTCGGTCGTCGTGTTCCACGATGCGACCGACGAGGAGGAACTCGACGTGCTGCTCGCCTACCGGGAGTGGCACCGGCGGAAGGTGGCGGCCGGCTTCGGGGCGGTGGCCGTACCGGTGGAGTTCGGCGGGCTGGGGCTCGGCAAGGCGCACGAGGCGGTCGTCAAGGAGTTGGAGGGCCAGTACGACGTTCCACGTGATCATGAGCTGATCAGCGTCACCAGCAAGCTGATCGCCCCGACGATCGAGGAGTTCGGAACGCCCGAGCAGCGAGCGCAGTGGTGTCGCAGGTTCTTCCACCTCGACGAGTTCTGCTGTCAGCTCTTCTCCGAGCCGGGGGCCGGGAGCGATCTGGCCGGCCTGTCGAGCAGGGCGGTCCGTGACGGCGACGAGTGGGTGCTCGACGGGCAGAAGGTGTGGACATCGACGGCCCGGATCGCCGAGTGGGGATTCGCCATCTGCCGGACCGATCCCGATGTCGGCAAGCATGCCGGGCTGACCGCGTTCCTGGTTCCGATGAACGCCCCGGGGGTCGAGGTCCGCCCGATCCGCCAGATGTCCGGTGGTGCCTCGTTCAACGAGGTCTTCCTGGATGGTGTGCGCCTCGGCGACGAGATGCGGATCGGCGAGGTCGGCGCCGGCTGGAAGGTCGCCCTCACGGTGCTCGGCCACGAGCGCGCCAACACCGGTTCGAGCCGCCGTGGCGGCACGTTCAACGACCTGCAGATGCTGGCCCGTCACCTCGAACGATGCGACGAGCCGCCGGTCCGCCAACGACTCGCCGCGATCTACTCGTCGCAGAAGGTCCGCGAGTGGACCAAGGCCCGTGCCGCGGCAACGGCGAGGGCCACGGGATCGGCGGGACCGGGGGGCTCGATCGGCAAGTTGCTGTGGGTGGATGCGTTGATGCAGATGACCGAGCTGGCCGGCCTGCTGCTCGGCCCACGGCTCACCGCCGACACGGGGGAGTGGGGCACGTACGGGTGGAACGAGCACGTGCTCGGTGCGCCGGGCTATCGCATCGCCGGCGGTTCCGACGAGATCCAGCGGAACATCATCGGTGAACGGGTGCTCGGCCTGCCGGGTGAGCCTCGGGTGGATCGCGACGTGTCGTTCTCCGAGCTCGCCCGTGCGGCGCGGGTGCGGTAGTCGATCGGATCGAGGCGCCGTGGGCGCGTCGCCCCGGCCTGATCAGTACGGAACGATCGGTACGGAACCGATCAGTACGGCATCGTCCCGCCGTCGACGGGGAACAGGCAACCGGTGAAGTTCTTGGCCGAGTCGCTCGCCAGCATCACGGCGACGGCGGCGACTTCCTCGACCTTGTTCGGACGCTTGATCGCCGACTCCTTGGTGAACAGCTCGATCATCGCGTCGTAGCTCTCGAGACCCATGGCGACCGCCGAGTCGGGGCCGGTCGTGCGGACGATGTCGGTCTCGATCAGGCCCGGCAGGATCGAGTTGACGGTGATCCCGGTGGTGCCGACCTCGCGGGCGGCGGACTTCACCAGGCCGTTGACGGCGTGCTTCGTCGCCGAGTACCCGGGAATGCCCGGCTTGCCGAGCTTGCCCTCGACGGACGACATGACGATGATCCGCCCGGTGCCCCGTTCCATCATGTGCTGCAGCGATTTGCGCATCCCCCAGAACACGCTGTTCAGGTTCCAGTCGATCTCGAGGTCCCATTCCTCGTCGGTCATCATGAACACCGGCGCGGTGTTGAGCACGCCTCCCGAGTTGAGCACCATGATGTCGAGTCGGCCGAAGCGTTCGACGGCGAAGTCGACGATGCCCTCGGCCGTCGACTGCTTGACCGCGTCACCGGCGAAGAACGCGGTGCGATCGGGCTGACCCATTTCGCTGATCGCCCGGTGGCCCTTGGCCTCGTCGCGGCCGTTGACGACCACCGACGCCCCCTCGCGGAGGAAGGCGTCGGCGACGGCCCGGCCGATCGAACGCGTGCCGCCGGTGATTGCGGCGACCTTCCCTTCGAGCTTTCCCATGTGTCGTTCCCCCTCAGTACGGCGCAGTGCCGCCGTCGATCGAGATCAGCGAGCCGGTGATGCCGGCCCCTGCCTCGGATGCCAGTAGCGATGCGACGAGGGCGACGTCCTCGACGTCGTTGAGACGCTTGATCGCCGACTCGCTGGCGAACCAGTCGAGCAGATCCTGGTAGGCCATCCCCATCGAGGCCGCCGCCTTGGTCCCTTCGTCCTTCATCATGTCGGTCTCGATCGCGCCCGGGCAGAGGGCGTTGACGGTGATGCCCACCGTGCCGACCTCATGGGCCATCGCCTTGGTCAGACCGTTGACGGCGTGCTTGGCCGTCACGTAGATGGCGATGCCGGGCTTGCCGACCTTGCCCTCGGTGGAGGAGATGTTGATGATCCGGCCCCACTTCTGCGGGATCATGTGACCGAGCGCCTTGCGGCTGCACCAGAACGTGCTCCACAGGTTCACCTTGAGGGCGAAGTCCATCGCCTCGTCGGTCAGTTCGGCGACGGGGGCGTTGTCGGCCGACCCTCCGGCGTTGTTGACCAGGATGTCGATGCGCCCGTAGCGGGCCACCGCCTGGTCGACGATCCGTTCGCAGTCCTCACGGATGCAGGCGTCGCCCGGCACGAACGTCGCCCGGTCGCCGGCGTCGATCTCGGCGATCGCCCGTTCACCCTTGGCGACGTCGCGGCCGTTGATCACCACGTTGGCACCGTCGGCCAGGAAGGCCTCGGCGATCGCCCGTCCGATTCCGCGGGTACCGCCTGTGATGACGGCGACGCGCCCTGACAGCTCCCCCATGTGACGAACCCCTCTCGTGGCAACGCAGTGCCTGCATGAACACGGTTACCCTATTGCGACGTCGAAGCCGCGTGGCAATCCGGACACCGGCGGTTCCGACGCCCCGGACTCCCCGGCGGCGGATGGGACCCCGTCGACCTGGCATGCTGGTCGAGTGGTGGCTGCGACGTCGTTCGGGGTGATGTTCCGGCGCGATTACGCGCCCGAGTTGCTGGCGGGGTTCGCCCGGAAGGTCGAGCAGGCCGGATTCGACGAGCTGTGGGTGGTGGAGGACCTCGGCTACTGCGGGGGCTTCACCCAGGCGGTGGCCGCCCTCGCCGCCACCGAGCGGGTCACCGTCGGCATCGGCATCGCTCCGGCCGTCGTGCGCAACACCGCCTTCCTGGCGATGGAGATGGCGACCGCGGCCCGGATGTTCCCCGGCCGTTTCCACATGGGGCTGGGTCACGGCGTCGATACGTGGATGGCCCAGGTCGGAGCGACGCCGACCTCGTGGCTGAACTCGCTGCGCGAGGTGACGCAGTGCGCGAAACGGCTCGTGGCCGGGGAGACCGTGTCGTTCGCCGGCCGCCACGTCGTCCTCGACCAGGTCGCACTCGTCCACCCCGCCGACGGCGGTGCATCTCAGCCGTTGATCTCGTTCGGCGTGCGCCAGCCGAAGTCGATCGCCCTGGCGCGAGATGTCGCCGACGGGGTCATCCTCGCCGAATGCTCAGGACCGGCCTACGTCGCCGAGACCCGTGCAGCCATCGGTGGCTCATCCCGGCTGACGGTGTTCCTCAACGCGACGACCGATCTGGCGGCAGCTCGTGCCGAGGTCGACAAGCGCATCGCCCTCTCGCGGTTCGCCGGCCAGCTGCGCGCCTACGAGCACAGCGACGCCGATCTCTACCGCGAGCTGATCGTCTCCGGACCGGTGGGGACCTGGAGGGAGCAGTGCCGGCGGTTCACCGACGCCGGCGCCGACGCCATCGTCCTCGTCCCACTGACCACGGATCCGCCGGACGTGCTCGACACGTTCATCGCCGCGCTGCACGCCTGAGGCCGGTTCGGCCCCCTCGGTACGTCGGCTATGGTCGACAGAGCCTTGCGACCGAGGAGGACCGTCATGTCCGTAGCCATCCGACGCCACGTGTTGATCTCGTTGGTCGTCGCCGTCGGACTGGGTCTCCCGGCCATCGCCGAGGTGCCCGGCGCCGCTGCCGGCCGGCTCCCCGCCGGAGCAGCGCTTCCGCCCGGGCCGGCGACGCACGCGTTCACCGTCGTGAGCCCCGCCAGACTGCTCGACACCCGTCGGCAAGGCGCCCAACCGGCCGCCGGCTCGACGACCGACGTGCTCGTCAGCGGCCAAGCAGGCGTCCCCGCAGGCGCGGCGGCCGTGGTGCTCAACGTCACCGCGACCCAGTCCGCCGGAGCGGGCTACGTCACCGCCTTCCCGGCCGGATCGCCTCGTCCTCCCACCTCGTCGCTCAACCTCGACGCCGCCGGACAGACGCGCGCCGTGCAGGTCACGGTCGCCGTCGGCGCCGGCGGCAAGGTGAGCCTGTTCACGTTCGCCGGCACGCACTTCGTCGTCGACGTCTCGGGGTACTACGTCGCCGCGGCGAGCGCCCAGGCCGGACGTTTCCTGTCGACCAGCCCGACCCGCATCCTCGACACGCGCCGCAGGGGCCCGCGGCCGGCTGCCGGCGCGACCCTCAACGTTCCGGTCGTCGGTGTCGGCGGGGTGCCGTCGAATGCTTCGGCAGTCGTCGCCAACCTGACGGCGACCGACGCCGCCGGGCCCGGCTTCGTCACCGCCTACCCGCACGGTGGGCCCCTGCCACTGGCCTCGAACCTCAACCTCGATCAGGCCGGTGACACGATCGCCAACCTGGTCACGCTGCCCGTCGGCACCGACGGCAGCATCGATCTGTACACCGAGGCGGGGACCCACCTGCTCGTCGACCTCCTCGGCTACTACACCGGTGCGACCTCGCCGGTCGGAAGCCGCGGCCTCTACGTGCCGGCCGCCGACCGCCTGCTCGACACCCGGGGAGGTACCCGCCCGGCAGCCGGTTCCACGACCGGCATCCCGCTGGGCGCCGCAGCAGGCGCCTCGGCGGCCCTGCTCAGCGCCATCGTCACCGAGGCGACAGGTCCCGGCTTCATCTCCGTCTTCCCCACGGCCGCCGGCTTCCGCAACACCTCGACGCAGAACAACGGCACCGGTGGCACCGTCGCCAACGCCACAACGGTGGCCAACGACGGTGGGGCGTCGGTGCTCACCTATGCCTCGGCGCATCTCGTCGTCGACCTCGCCGGGTGGTTCACCAGCGGGCCCTCCGACCAGCCGGTCGAGGTCGAGTTGCTGACGTTCAACGACTATCACGGCCACCTCACACCGCCGACCGGGGGCGACGCCACGCTCGGTGCGACGCTCGACCCGGCGAACACCCAGGTCGGCGGGGCCGAGTACCTGGCCGCGAAGCTGGCCGCCCTGCGCGGCGCAGCCGATCTGTCGATCACCGCCACGGCCGGCGACCTGATCGGCGGTACTCCGTTCCTCTCCGGGCTCTTCCACGACGAGCCATCTGTCGAGACCCTCGAGGCGATGGCCCTCGACGTCTCCAGCGTCGGCAACCACGAGTTCGACGAGGGGCTGCCCGAGTTGCTGCGCATGCAGAACGGCGGTTGCCACCCGGTCGACGGCTGTTACTTCCCGGCCGATCCGTACGACGGCGCGGCGTTCCCCTGGCTGGCCGCCAACGTCGTGCGCACCGCCACCGGTTCGACGGTGCTGCCACCGACGTGGGTCAAGAACGTCGAGGGCGTCAAGGTCGGCTTCATCGGGATGACGCTCGAGGACACCCCGACCCTCGTCGCCCAGGCCGGCATCCAGGGCCTCGAGTTCCGCGACGAGATCGTCTCGGCCAATGCGGCAGCCGCGGCGCTCGACGCCGCCGGGGTCAAGGCGATCGTCGTGCTGCTCCACGAGGGCGGCCTGCAGACGGGGACGTTCGGGGGGTGCACCGGCATCAGCGGACCGATCGTGGCCATCGCCCAGGGGATCACCCCGATGGTCGACATGATCGTCAGCGGGCACACGCACCAGCCTTACGTCTGCACGATCAGCGACCCCGAGGGCCAGGCGCGGATGGTCACCTCCGCCTCGTCCTTCGGACGGGTGGTCACCGAGTCGCGCCTGAGCATCGACCGCACGACCGGTGAGGTCAACCGGGCGACGGTCACCTCGACCAACCATCTGGTCGCCCGCACCGTGGCCAAGGATCCGACGCAGACGGCGATCATCGCCAAGTGGAACGCCCTGTCGGCACCGAAGGCCAACCGGGTGGTCGGCTCGATCGCCGTCGACATGCTCCGCGCCCCCAACCGCGACGCGGAGTCCGCGCTCGGCAACCTGATCGCCGACGCCCAGTTGGCGGCGACCGCGGCGAACGGGGCCCAGATCGCCCTGATGAACCCCGGTGGGGTGCGCGCCGACCTCAAAGCGGCCGACATCGGTGGTGGGGAGGCCCCTGGCCAGGTGACATTCGGGGAGGCCTTCACCGTGCAACCCTTCGGCAACCTGCTGACGACGGTCACGATGACCGGCGCGCAGATCGAGCAGGTGCTCGAGCAGCAGGCCATCGCCACCCGCAGCCGGCCCGTGCTGATCCTCGGAGTCTCCAAGGGACTCGAATTCGGCTACCAGGCGTCGGCGCCGTTCGGGGCCCGGATCGACCCGGCCTCGATCAAGCTCAACGGCACGGTGATCGACCCGGTGGCCACCTACCGGGTGACCGTCAACAACTTCCTCGTCGATGGTGGTGACGAGTTCACCGCCTTCACCCTCGGCACCAACCGCACCGGTGGCGGTGACGACCTCACCGCCTTCAACGCTTACCTCGCCGTCAACTCGCCGGTGGCCTCACCAGGCACCGGTCGGATCATCGAGCTGCCCTGATCGGATCGTCGCGCACGTTCCTCGCCGAGATCGCCGAGCCCGCGGGGCCGGGCCTCAGCGCTCGGCGAGGAGCGGCAGGAGCTGGTCGGCCCGTTCGACAGCCCGGATCCCGAGCGCGGCGAGACCGGGGCGGGCGTCGATCGGCAGCGCCTCGCCGGTGTCCTGGTTGAGGATGCCGCCCATGTAGATGCGCCCGTGCCAGTGGGCACGCTGCGCGGCCGCGCTGAGACGCTCGCCCAGGTCGAGGGCGTTGCCGTTGTACACGCCGAGCACGACGGCGTCGGCGTCCTCGTCCACGGCGGCGGTGATCACGCCGTCGATCGACGCGTTCGAGCCGAGCAGGATCACCTCGGCTCCGGCGGCCGGCAGCACCCGCGCCAATGCGTCACGGACCAGGTCGTGGACCTCCAGCACGGCGAGCACCACCCGCAGTCCGTCCAGTCGCGGAGCGTCCGCAGCCAGCTGGACGGCGAGGCGCCGCACGTTGGACGCCTTCCACGGTTCGAGCCGGGTCACCTCGGGCGGAGCGGGCAGGTCGACGCGCCGTTCGAGCTCGCCCATCGTCACCCGGCGCAGGGCGAGCAGCACCTGGGCCGCATCGCCGACGTCGACGCCGTCGTCGTCCAACGCCGCCAGCGCCCGGTCACGGAACTCCACGGCGTACGCCGCGGTCGCCGCCCCCAGCCGTTCGAGCCGGTCCCAGTCGTACAGGTCGGGTGACTTGCGGACCTCCCGCTCCAGTTCGCGGGCGAGCAGGTGGACCTCGATGATCTCGGCCGGGCTGGGGATGCGCTCGGCCTCCGTGAGCGGGACTGGGTTGACGGCATGTCCGGTAGGCCGGCGCAGTTGCAGGGCGATGTCGCACATCAGCTGAGCGGCGACCGCAGCCGTGTTGCGCGCCCTCTGCCCGGCCCGGTGGTCGACCGTGTTGCCGTAGATCATCGAACCGATCGAGTCCCGGCCGCGCAGGTCGTCGAGGGCGAAGTGGACGATCGCCCGATGCTCGGGGTTCTGGATGGTGTTCCCGAAGCAGTGGGCCAACCGTGCCCCGATGAGCTCCTCGACGACATACAGCTCCAACGCCGCCCAGCCGACGTACGACCCGAAGTGGGCGGCCTGCGTGCCCGAGCCGTCCTCGAGGTTGGAGTGGGCGAGCGCACCGTGCTGGCGCAGCGCCCCGATGGCCGCCAGGGCGCGCACGGATTCCTCCGTGACGAGGATCTCGTCCGAACCCCCGAGCAGGTCGTACGCGGTGTACTGCCCGACGTTGCCGATGGTGGTGACCCCGGCCCCCAGGGCGCGCAGGGTGTTCTGGAATCCGGCCGGGAAGCCGATCATGTGGTCGCCGAGGTGCGGTTGCACCGGTGCAGCCTCCCCGAGACGGTGCCACTCGTCGACACCGATGCGCGGGCCGGTCTCCTTCACCGTCAGGTGCCGCTCGTGCTCGGGCACGCCCATCGCCCGGTCGAGAGCGAGCCCGAACCGGTCGACGGTGTGGCCCTCGGCGGCCAGCGCGTCGTGGACCTCGGCGACGGCCGCCTCGGTGGCCGACCAGGTCGAGAGGCCGACGTGCATGTGGTACATCACGACGCCCTGGTCGCGCCGGCGTCGCTTGTACTCGACCTCCGAGCGGGCTCCGTGGGCCCGGAGGAAGGCGGTCGGTGGCGGTGGCCCCGGCGCCGCGGCACGGCCCTCGGCGATCAGTCGCCCGCCGGCGAGCATCGGTTGTGTGCTGTGCACGTCGCCCTCCTGTGGCGATCAGCCGGCCACTGCGACCGGCAGCGTCAATGTCACCGTGGTGCCTCCGGCGACGGTCGAGACGAGTCCGACGGTGCCCCCGTGCTCGGTGACGATACCGCGCACGATCGACAGGCCGAGCCCGGTGCCCCCGTTGGCCCGCCCCCGGGACTGGTCGGACCGATAGAAGCGTTCGAAGGCCTGTGTCGCGCTCGCCGGATCCATGCCCGGGCCGTCGTCGGCGATCGTGATCGTCACGTGAGCGGCGTCGTGGGCCACGACCACGCGGATGGCGCTGTCGACCGGGGTGTGGGCCAACGAGTTGGCCGCCAGGTTGGCGAGCACCTGGCGGAGCCTCACCTCGTCACCCTCGACGACGACGGGCTCGCCTGCGTCGACGTCGATCGGCCGCTCGGGCTGGACGGCACGGGCATCGGCGACCATGTCGCCCACCAGGCCGGTGATCTCGACGGGCGCGCGCTCGAGCGGTCGTTGCTGATCGAGTCGGGCGAGCAGCAGCAGATCCTCGATGATCAGCCCCATCCGGGTCGCCTCCTGCTCGGTGCGGCGCATGGCGTCGCCCAGGCGTTCGGGCGCATCCAGCGCCCCCAGCCGGTAGAGCTCGCCGTATCCGCGGATCGTCTGGACCGGGGTGCGCAGCTCGTGGGAGGCGTCGGCGGCGAATCGGCGCAGCCGTTCCTCGGTGCGCGCCCGCTCGTCGAAGGCCTCCTCGAGTCGGTGCAGCATGCTGTTCAGCGCCGTGCCCAGCTGTCCGGCCTCGGTGCCCGCCGGTCCCTCGGGCACCCGCTGGGACAACGACCCGGCGGCGATGTTCCCGGCCACGGCGGTCATCTGCCGGATCGGTCGCAGGCCGAGACTGGTGAGCCACCAGGCGGCCAGGGCGAGCACACCGAGGGTGAGCCCGCCGAGCCCGACGGCGGTGCGCTGGATCGTGCTGATCGACCGGTCGACCGCATCGAGCGGGGCGCCGAGCACGTAGATCCGCCGCGAGGGCCGGTCCTCGCGGACGAGCACCCGGTAGCGGAGGGAGGTGTCACCGGTGGCGTCGACGTCGAACGGGTGGGAGACATCTCCGCTGTCGAGGTGACTGCGGACGTTGTCGGCCGTGAGGGCCGGATCGGAGTACGTGGCGCCCGAGATGTCCGGGGTTGCCAGCCGGTCGATGCGGTCGCCGACGAGCTCGCCGACGTACAGCGAGTTGAAGCCACCGAAGCTCGATCGGTCGTCGGGGCCTGGCTGATCGCCGTCGGGACCCGCCGGCCCGCTCTCGTCGGGGCCGTGACCGGGACGGTCGAACCGCTCGAAGCGCTCCGCGGTGCGCAGCTGGCCGTCGACCTGGCGGATGAGCTGCGAGCGGACCGTCCGCGCGGTGATCAGCGAAGCCCCGACGAGGGCGAGGGCGAGAACCACGAAGGTCAGCAGCAGACGGGCGCGCAGCGACATCAGCCGGGAGCCCTCACCGAGTAGCCGAAGCCGCGGACGGTGCGGATCAGGCGTGGCTCGGTCGTGTCGAGCTTCTTGCGCAGGTAACCGATGTAGGTCTCGACCACCCCGCCGTCGCCACCGAAGTCGTACTGCCAGACGTGGGCGAGGATCTGGGCCTTGGACAGCACGCGCCCCTTGTTGACCATCAGAAAGTGCAGCAGGTGGTACTCGGTGGGGGAGAGGAGCACCTCGTCACCGGCCTTGGTGACCCGGTGGGCGTCATCGTCGATCACCAGATCACCGCAGGTCAGCAACGTCGACGCCGTCGGACCGCCGACTCGCCGGAGGACGGCGTTGACCCGGGCGACCAGTTCCTCGAGGCTGAACGGCTTGACGAGGTAGTCGTCACCGCCGATCGTCAGGCCGCGCACCTTGTCCTCGGTGGTATCGCGGGCGGTGAGGAACACGACGGGCGTGTGGATGCCGTCCTGGCGCAGCCGCCGGCAGATCTCGAAGCCGTCGAGATCGGGGAGCATCACGTCGAGCACGATCGCGTCGAGGCCCTCGCCCGTCGCCAGCGTCAGCGCGTCGCGCCCGTTCGCCGCGGTGACGACGTCGAAACCGGAATGGCGCAGTGCGGCCTCGAGCATCACCCGCAGGTTGTCCTCGTCATCGACGAGCAGCAGTCGTTGGCTGGTCACATCCCGATTCTCCCAGCATTTCCTGAGAGTCAGCCGTGAGTCTGCGGTGAGCTCGCCCGATCACAGCGGGGGCGGCGGCGACGGATTCTGGGCTACGTCCTGGCCAGGTCTCGGCCAACTGCCAGCTTCGATTGCGACAGTGATCGTCACACAAACCCCCCAACACAGAACAGGACAACGACATGATCGGTAAACGAGCAAGGAACGGAATGATCAGCCTGGGTCTCGCCCTCGGCGCGGGCGGCCTGATCGGCTCCCTCGTCGGCGGTCCCAACGCCTCGTCGGCGGTCTCGGGCACGGAGACGGCGAGCGTCGCCGCCGCGGCCCAGACGGCCGATACCGCACCGGCCGCCGACTCGGCGAGTGGCGCTGTCGCTGACCCGGCCGCCAACCCGGAGACCCCCCTGGAAGGGGACATGGCCGCAAAGGTGACCGCGGCGGCCCAGGCGGCCGTGCCCGGCGGCACCGTCGATCGGGTCGAGACCGACAACGACGGTGTCTACGAGGCCCATGTCACGACCGCGGACGGCAACGAGGTCATCGTCCAGGTCGGCGCCGACTTCCAGGTCACGGCGACGGTCGACCACCCGGCCGGTGGCCGCGGCGGCCGCGGTGGCGGGCATGCCGCCGAGACCCCGCTCGAGGGCGACATCGCCGCCGGCGTCACGGCGGCCGCGCAGGCCGCGGTGCCGGACGGCACCGTCGATCGGGTCGAGACCGACTCGGACGGTTCGCCGTACGAGGCCCACGTGACCAAGGCGGACGGCACACAGGTGGTGGTCAAGGTCGGCGAGGACTTCGTGGTCACGGCGACCGAGGACGCCCCGGCCGGCGGCCATCACGGTCCGGGCGGCCGCCACGGTGACCGGTCGGCCCGAGGCGCGGCCGATGCCGCCGATGACGCGGCCACGGCCACCACGACCGGCTGACCACGTCCCCCCACCGGAAACGGGCCCACCCCCTCGGGCGGGCCCGTTGCCGCGGTACGGACCCGTGGACGGGACGGGTGTCGGTGGTCCGTCAACCTCATGACCAGGGGCGCTACGGTGCCGGGCGACACCGTGCCCCGAAGGAGCAACCATCGTGAACATGCCGCCCCCTCCGCCGCCGCCTCCTCCGCCACCACCGCCGTACAGCGGGGGCGGCTACGTGCCGTCGGGGCCAGCGGCCCCGAACGGCCAGCCGCTGGCCGAGAGCGGCATGCGCATCGTCGCCAGGCTGATCGACGGCGTCATCGGCGCCGTGTTCGGCCTGATCCTGGCGGCGATCATCATCGCCGGCGACGGCAGCGCCGGTTTCGGCGGGATCGGCGGTGACGCCAGCACCGGCAAGAAGTACGCGGTCACCATCGGCAGTCTGTTCTTCACCTTCTTCTACGAGGCTGTGCTCACCGCCGTGGCCGGCGGCACGCCGGGCAAGCTGATCCTCGGCATGCGCGTCGTCAACGCCGCCGACGGCAGTCCCGTCGCCCTGCCCCAGTCGACCATCCGCTGGGCCGTGCCCGGAGCGTTCGGCCTGGTCCCCGTGCTCGGGGGATTGGCCAGCTTCGTCGTCTTCGTCGTGTCGCTGGTGTTCCTGTTCACCGACAAGATGCGCCAGACGGTCAGCGACAAGGCGGCCAAGACGCTGGTGGTCAAGAAGTAGCCCGAACGCCGCCCGTCGGTCCGCCCGGACCGGCGGGCCACCCGTACCCGGGCCTCAGACGGCGAGGAGGTCGCGGGCGCCCGTGTCGGACGAGGGGTGGCGCAGCTTCGACATCGCCCGCGCCTCGATCTGACGGATGCGTTCACGGGTCAGGTTGAAGTGCTCGCCCACCTCCTCGAGCGTGCGCGGTTCGCCCCGGTCGAGGCCGAAGCGCAGCTTGAGGATCTCCCGCTCGCGGTCGTCGAGCGGGGCGAGCAGGCGGTTGATCTCGTCGGGGAGCAACGCGGTGGCGGCCACCTCGAACGGCGATTCGGCCGAGCGGTCCTCGACGACGTCGCCGAGTTCGGCGTCGCCGTCTTCGCGCAGCGGCTCGGAGAGCGAGAGCGGCTCGGCGGCGAAACGCAGGGCCTCGGTCACCTTGTCCTCGGGCATCTCGACCTCGCGGGCCAGTTCGGACAAGCGTGGCCGGGCGGCCCATCTTCAGTTCCAGCCGGGCGCGGGCCTTCTGCAGCCGGGCGAGCGTGTCGCCGGCGTGGACCGGCAGGCGGATCGTTCGACCGGTGTTGGCGATGCCCCGGGTGATCGCCTGGCGGATCCACCACGTGGCGTAGGTGGAGAACTTGAAGCCCTTGCGCCAGTCGAACTTCTCGACGGCGTGCATCAGCCCGAGGTTGCCCTCCTGGATGAGGTCGAGCAGCGGTAGCCCGGAGGCCTGGTACTTCTTGGCGATCGATACCACGAGCCGTAGGTTCGACTGGACGAACGCCCGCTCGGCATCCTCGCCATCGCGGGCGACACGGCGGAAGTCACGCTTCTTGGCGGGCGTCAGTTCTTTGCCGCCCTTCTCCAACTCGGCAGCGGCCGTCTTGCCGGCTTCGATCGCCTTGGCCAGGCGGACCTCGTCATCCTTGGTCAGCAGGGTGTACTGCCCGATGTCAGTGAGGTACAGCCGGACCAGATCTTCCTCGTCTCGCTCCACGCGATCCTTGGCCACTGATCTCCACCTCGCTGTGGGGGATGAGGGGTCGGGCATCCGCCCGGCCCGAAGGAACGCTGTCTACGATACCGAGTGGGTCAAGCGTCACAACGAGTTGGTTGTGACTTTGTGCGGGGCCTCGACCGGTCGGCGGTGCTGCCGACGGTGCTGCCGTCGGGTGGAGGAGGTTCACGGATCGTGACCGATGACGTCGAGCTGACCATCGTCACGTTGACCTTCGCCGCCCGCGACCCTGCCCGGCTGGTCGACGTGCTGTCGAAGTACGTCGTGCTGACCCGGATGCAACCGGGCTGCCGCAACGTCGACCTGTGCGCCTCGGCGACGTCGCCGGGCCGGTATCTGGTGATCCAGAAATGGGAGTCGCCGGGGGCGCAGCGTGCCCATTTCGACTCCCCGGTGATGGTCGAGATGGCGGAATCGTGCCGTGGACTGCTCGCCGCGGCGCCGGACGTCGATCTGTGGGACGGGGCGAGTGCCCACGACCTGGCCTGAGAGTCGGTAGCGTTCCCGCCGGCGGCCCGTCGGCCGTCCGAGCCATCACGACAGGAGTCATCGTGGCCAACCCGATCCTCACCGAGAAATCCCTCAAGCAGGCTGCGCAGCGCAGCACCCCGATCGAGGGCGCAACGGTGTGGAACCCACCGATCAGCGACGGCCCGGTCACCGCGTGGCCCGCGCCGTCGGTCGCCGCCGACGCCCGGTTCATGACCGTACGGGGCACGGCGAGCGCCACCGCAGTGCTGTTCGTGCTGCTCCTCGGCATGGCCTTCGTCGGCTGGAACGCCGTCGACACAGCGAGCGAGACGGGGCCGAAGTTCCCCGGCCTGGCCATCGTCGGCGTCCTCGTCGGCTTCGCCTGCGTGATCGTCAGCTCTTTCCGGCCGAACCTCGCCCGGTTCCTCGCCCCCGTCTATGCGCTGGCCGAGGGCTTCGCACTCGGTGTCATCTCGCGGTTCTACGAGCTGCGCAACGGTGGCATCGTCGTTCAGGCCGCCGGGGCCACGCTCGCCGTCTTCGGCGTCATGCTGTTGCTCTACCGACTCGAGATCATCAAGGTCACCAACCGGTTCCGCCGCATCGTCATCGGCGCCACGGTCGGGATCATGGTGTTCTACGGCATCTCGATGCTGCTCAACCTGTTCGGCCACGCCCCGGCGTTCATCCACGACTCGTCGCCCTTCGGCATCCTGTTCAGCCTGTTCGTCGCCGGGTTGGCGGCCTTCAACCTGGCCGTCGACTTCGACATGATCGAGCGCGGGGCGAAGGCCAAGCTCCCGGTCCAGATGGAGTGGTTCTGCGCGCTCGGGCTGCTGGTGACGATCGTGTGGCTCTACCTCGAGATCCTGCGCCTGCTGTCCAAGCTGCGCGACCGCTGAGCGTTCCGGCGAGATCTCGCCGGGGCCGTGTCGAAGTTGCGGCCACCCGTTCGTCTAGCTGTCGGCTGTCGCACCGCCGCCAGCCGCCGAGGCCGGGCGGTGAGCCCGCCACACACGAAGGGACGTGACGATGCAGTACATGCTGTTGATCTACGAGGATCCGACATTCCATGCCTCGGAGGAGGAGATGGGTGCGATCATGGGCGAGTACATGGCGTTCACACGGGAGATCGTCGCCAGTGGTGAGTTCGTCGGCGGTGACCCGCTGCAGCCGGTGACGACGGCGACGACCGTGCGGATCCGCAACGGGGTCAAGGCGATCACCGACGGGCCGTTCGCCGAGACCACCGAGGTGCTCGGCGGCTACTACCTGGTCGACGTGGCCGACCTCGATCGGGCATTGGAGCTCGCCGCCCGGATCCCCGCCTCGCGCAGCGGGTCGATCGAGGTGCGGGCGATCATGGAACTCCCGTCGATGGCCTGAGCGCCGCTGCTCCCGATGGACGACATCGCCGCCATCCTGCGGGACAGCCTCGGGCCGGCACTGGGCAGCCTCGTGCGGATGTTGCGCGACTTCGACCTGGCCGAGGAGTCATTGCAGGAGGCCGCAGTGCTGGCCATGCAGCGGTGGCCCGTCGATGGGAACCCGGACCGTCCTGCCGCATGGCTGGTCACTGCGGCCCGACGCAAGGCCCTCGACCGCCTCCGCCGTGAGGCCAAGCGACCGGTCAAGCAGCAGTCGGCCTGGCGGCGTGACACGGCCCTCGGTTCCGGCGCCCCGGTCGATCCGGCCGAGATCGTCGACGACGTCGTCGACGCCCAGCTGGTCGTCGACGACGACCAGCTGACGTTGCTGCTGATGTGCTGCCACCCGTCCCTCAACGTCGAGGCGCAGATCGCCCTCACGCTGCGGTCGCTGGCCGGACTGTCGACCTCCGAGATCGCCCGCGCCTTCCTCGTCGACGAGGCGACGATGGGCCAGAGGCTGGTGCGGGCCAAACGCAAGATCCGCGCCGCCGGCATCCCGTTCTCCCGGCCGTCGGCCGACGACCTCGCCGATCGGGTCGAGATCGTCTGCCACGTCATCTACCTGGTGTTCAACGAGGGCTACGCCTCATCGGGGGAGTCGCTGGTCCGGGTCGACCTGTGTGCCGAGGCCATCCGCCTGGCCCGCCTGGTGCACCGGCTCGTGCCCGGCGATCCCGAGGTCGCCGGTCTGCTCGCCATGATGCTGCTCCACGATGCCAGGCGCCCCGCCCGGCTGTCGTCCCGGGGTGAGTTGGTGCTGCTCGAGGACCAGGACCGCTCGCTGTGGGATCGGGAACGGATCGGCGAGGGCGAGGCGTTGGTGCAGGCGGCGATGAGGCGTCGTGCCCCGGGGCCGTACCAGATCCAGGCGGCGATCGCCGCGCTGCACTCCACCGCCGACGACAGCGCGAGCACCGACTGGTCGCAGATCGCCTCCCTCTACGGGGTGCTCCGTCGCGTCGTGCCATCGCCGGTCGTCGAGCTCAACCGGGCCGTGGCCGTGGCCATGGCCGACGGTGCCGGCGCCGGGCTCTCGTTGATCGAGGGTCTGATCGGGCGTGGCGAGCTGCTCGACTCGCACCTGTTCCACGCCGCCCACGCCGACCTGCTCCGGCGGATGGGTCACGACGTCGCGGCGATCGCCGCTTACGACCGGGCCCTGGCGTTCGCGCGTTCCGAGCCCGAGCGCCGCTTCCTCGAAGGACGCCGTCGGTCCCTCGAGGACGACCGGTCATCGCGCCGGGTGGACGGTGACCGCCCCGGTGGACCGGTCGACGGTGATCAGCGCGCCTGACCGGGATGCGGTCACACCGTGGTGAGGAAGTCGAGCAGGGCCCGGTTGAACGCCCGCGGGGCTTCCTGCTGGGTCCAGTGGGCGGCGTCGGGGATGAGCGTGTGCCCGCGGAAGCCGGGGAGGAGATTCGCCATCCGCTCGATGCCCGTCGGGTCGAACTCCAGGACGGGATCCCTGGCGCCGCCGATGAAGTACGACGGCATCGCCAGCCGGTCGGACGAGAGGTCCTTGACGACCTCGAAGTTGGCGTCGAGGTTGCGGTAGTAGCTCACCGGACCGAAGTAGCCCGATTCGGTGAAGTCGGCGACGTAGCGGTCGAGATCGGCCGCGCTGAGCCACACTCCCTCCGGCCCGTTCCACGGCAGCGGAGGCGCCTCGGGCATCCGGGTCAGGAACCCTGTCCCCTCCATCGGGGGGAGTTCGCTGGGGAGTCGCTCGGGCCGGCCGGCGGCGGAGCCGGCCCACAGCACCGATGACATCGTGTGGCGCGGGTCGGCGCCCAACTCGGCCTCGGGTGGTCCGATCTGCTGGAAGTAGAGCATGTAGAAGAAGCGGTCGGTGAAGATCATCCGCATCAGCTGGGTGGGCGGCCCGGGCCAGGCGACGAAGGGAACGCTCACCCCGACCACGGCCCGGACGTCGGCGGGATGGAGCCGGGCCATCTCCCACACGATCAGGGCGCCCCAGTCGTGGCCGACGTAGATCGCCTCGTCCTGCCCCGCCTCGTCGACCAGGGCGCGCAGGTCGTCGGTGAGCTGGGTGATCCCGTAGGCGGCGACCTCCGCCGGTCGGCTCGATGCCCCGTACCCCCGCTGGTACGGCGCGATCACGTGGAACCCGGCCTCGGCCAGGGCAGGCAGCTGGTGCCGCCAGGAGTAGGCACCCTCGGGGAACCCGTGGGAGAGGACCACGACCGGCGCTCCCGGGTCCCCGGCCTCGAGCACCTGCAACTCGACCCCGTTGACCCGGGCGACACGTTGACGGATCGACATCGACGCCAGTCTTCCCAACGCGGTCGCCACGGTTCCCATCGAGCGATCCGCAATCAAGCGGTGACGAACCCCGCCTCGGCCGCCCACGGGAATCGGGCCGCCATCTCCGGGGTGGCCTCGACGTCGGTGCCCAGGGCGACCATCGCCTTCTGGATGTTGAACTTCATCACCTTGAGCGTCAGCTCGACGAGCTGCTCGGCGCTGAACCGCGCCCGCAACCCCGTGACGAGCTCATCGGGCATCGCTCCCGGTCGGGTCATCAAGGCGTCGGTGAGGGCGAGGGCCAGGCGGTGCCCCTCGTCGGCCGGCGCCAGCGCCGGTTCGAAGGCGCAGGCGGCGCCGGCCTCGTCGACCACCGGGTGCCCGGCAACTGCCAGGCGGACCGAGAGTCAAGTGTGGCAGTCGTGGTGCCTGGCCGCCCGGAGCCGGACCATCTCGGTCGTGGCGAGGTCGACGTCGTCCATCCCGATCACCTCGGTCTGCCAGCGACCGAGAGCTGCCCGCAGCCCGCTGTGGGCGCGGGTGCCGACCGCGACGCGCATCGTGCGGCGGACGCTCACCCGACGACCTCGGGGATCAGGCGCGACCAGGCCAGGCACATGCGCTGGCGCTGTTCGACGACGAGCAGGGCGTTGGCGAAGTCGACCAGCCCTTCGTCACCGAGGTGGCCGGCGACGGCTGCGGCGGTGGCGTCGTCGAGCGAGGCGACGTCGACCACGAACTGATCGGTGAAGGCGAGGCACGCACGTTGCACGGCCGTATAGGCCGCCGAATCGTGCCAGGTCGCCAGATCGGCGAGCGTGGCCGCGGCGAGCGTGGACGCCGGGGGGTCGAAGTCGGCGCCGAGCAGCCCGGCCACCCGCAGGCGGCACAGCTCCAGCAACTCGGCATCGACCGCCTCGAACGCCTCAGTGTTCGCCGCTTCCAGCTCGGCGAGCATCGCCGGGCGGTCGGCGAGCACACGGCTGAGGATCGCCGTCGTCGAGCGGCAGATCGCTTCCATGGCACGAACAGTACCGCCCGGCTCCCGCCCGGGTCCCGCCGGACGACGGTCGGCACGTCTGGCCGGAGCTAGCCGGGGATGGCCCAGTCCACTGGTTCGCGGCCCGCGGCGATCAGCGCCTCGTTGGCGCGGCTGAACGGGCGGCTGCCGAAGAAGCCGTTGTGCGCCGACAGCGGCGATGGGTGGGCCGACTCGATGATCGTGTGGCGGGAGGTGTCGATCAGCGCCTTCTTCCTGCGGGCGTAACCGCCCCAGAGGATGAACACGACCCGCTCGGGCTTGTCGTTGACGGCGCGGATCACCTGATCGGTGAACGTCTCCCAGCCCTTGCCGGCATGCGAGCCGGCCTGGTGGGCGCGCACCGTCAGCACCGCATTGAGGAGCAGCACACCCTGGCGGGCCCAGTGGACCAGCGACCCGTGCCCGGGCGGCGCGATCCCCAGGTCGGCCTGGAGCTCCCGGAAGATGTTGACCAGCGACGGCGGCCGCTCGACGCCCTCGCGCACGCTGAAGCACAGGCCCTGGGCCTGTCCGGCACCGTGGTACGGGTCCTGGCCGAGGATCAGCACCTTGGTGTCGGCGTACGACGTCAGGTGCAGGGCGGCGAACACGTCCTCGGAGGCGGGGAACACCAGCGCCCCGGCCCGTTCGGCGACGACGAAGGCCTGAAGTTCCTGCCAGTATGGCTTGTCCAACTCCGCACGCAGGATCGGGTTCCAATCGGTGGCCATCGGAGGTGGCACGGTACTCGCCGCGGTCCGGCCTGCGGACGGGCGGCGACCCGGCGTCCCGTCGGACCGGGCGGTCAGACGGTGAGCTTGGCGGCGATCGCCGCATCGGAGATGCGGTCGAGCTCGCCCCAGGTCAGTCGATCGGCGGCGAACAACTCGTCGAACGCCGCGTCACCGGAGTCGGTGAAGCCGTGGCGGTTGCGGAAGTTGTAGCGCCAGCGCTGCTGGTGCACGGGGTAGTCGAGCCGCGACAGCCGCCCGACGCAGTAGACGTCCCACGCGGCGATCTGGGAGAGCGACAGGTCGTCGTCGGAGGGCGCCTCGCCGAACGTGCCGTCGAGCCGGTCGCGGATCTTGAGCAGGACGCGGGCCAACGACGTGGCGATGGTCGTCTCGCTCATGTGGCGGGGATGCTTGGTGTCCTCGAACGCGCCGCTCTCGGCGTGCACGGTGATCGGCGGCCCCTGGCTGGCGTGGATGCGGGCCAGGGGCGTCGTCTCGTCGACCTCGATGACGACGTCGTGCCCGCTCATGCCCAGCCGTTCGAGGAGGATCCCGGCCACGTCGGCGATGACCGCGGGATCGAACCTCACGAACGAGAAGTGATCCGGGATCACGGTCACCGACATGGCGACAGCCTGCTCATTCTCCGCTCACCGCGCCAGTGAATTGCGCCGCCGCCTTCTGACGGGCCGCCTCGGCGAACACCTTGCGCTCGTTGAGCGCCTGCAACGACACCTCAGCGATGTCCTCGACCTCGTCGTCGGTGAACCCGGCGAGCTCGCGGAAGCGCCTGGCGAGGCCGATCGGGGACTCCTTGGAGTCGCTGCGCGTGCCGCCGTAGCTGAACAGCTTGTCGACGACGCCCTGGAACTCGAGCGCCCTGGTCCGCCGCTCCGGATCGTTCTCGGTGACCTTGCGCAGCCAGTCGGAGCCCATCTTCACGTGGGTCACCTCGTCGGCCAGCATCCAGTCCTCGCAGAACTCGAGGTACGGGTCGCCGGCCAGGTTGCCGAAGTCCTTCATCGTCGTGAACACGTCGATGGCCAGGCCCTCGAGGGCCCGGTTCACCCCGGCCAGACGCAGCACCGGGTCCTGGCTGCAGGCAGCGGCGAACAGCACCGTATTCTCGGCGAACTGGCCGATCTCGGTGCCCATCCAGTCCGACAGCTTGATCGAGATCTCCACGTGGCGGGCCTCGTCCCACGCCTGGCGAGCCATGTCGAGTTTGAGGGCGAACGGAATCGCGTCGTCGCCCGCGCCGGGAACGCCGACCGTGTCGAAGTCGTGGCAGGTCCTCCCGGCGCCCTCGAGGGCCTGGACCTCGCCGACGAAGATGCCGTGCATCAGGGCCCGGGCCGCATCGCCGGAATCGCGCCGCTCGGGGACGAGCCTGTTGGAGGCCCGGCCGGTGGTGTCGCGAGGGCTCGTGTTGCCGAAGGTCGTGCGCGGATCGGCCATGCGCTCGCGCATCGTGATCTTCTCGAACCGCTCGTCGCGGGCGAGGTCGTCGACGGGGAAGAACTTGCGCATCTCAGGCTCCCATACCGATCGAGCCGGGGCCCGTGATGCCGCCGGCCTCGACCATGATGGCCTCGAGTCCGGCCTGGTGGGTGGCGGCCCGTCGGGCGTCCTCGGGCGTCTCGATCAACGATTGGATCAACATCTCACCGTCGCGCCAGTCGTCGAACTCGTCCTGGAGGATGAAGTTGATCGAACGCACGGTCGGTGCGTCGGTGATCTGGCTCGTGTTGTTGCGATGGAACGTGTAGGCGGCGATGAACCGGGGGATGAAGACGCGGTAGACGCCGACGAGCTTCTCGATGGTCAGTTCGGGCGCCTCGGGCTCGGTCATCGCCTCGACGAAGCGGACCAGGGCGTCGTTGGCCGGCACCGTCAGGCGGTCGGGGTTCATCTCGCGCAGTTCGGGCAGCCGCTTGTGCCACAGCTCGGCGTGCCAGGCGTGCTTGTAGCAGTGCGTGCCGAGGCGCATCTTCACGTCGAGCTCGGGCACGGTGGCCACCCATCCGCCGAGCGCCTCGAACAGCTTCATCTCGGCCCACTTGTAGTTGCCGACGCGCCGTGCCGTCTCCTCGACGTCGAACGTGCCGGGCAGGTCGCGTCGGTCCCACGGGGCGAACGGCGCCCTCGGCTTGTACGGATCGGCCATTGACGCTCCCACTCGGCTCACACGCGACTCGACCGGCCACGCCGGCATCACCGGTGAATCTATCGAGGCGGGTCGACAGGAGGGTCAACGGAGCGACCTGGCGGTCCACCACGCGGCATCGGCCCGTCCGAGAGCGGTCGCCGGGGGTCCTCCGGCGTGGTACTCCATCAGCATCGCCCGCCACGGCCCCGAGCAGCCGAGCCTGCCGAGCAGCGAGCTCACTCCCCAGACGACCCGGTCGAGCACGACGAAGCTAGTCGGCATGTTGAGCTGCTCGATGACATCGGCGAGCGGCCCCTTCAGGTCGAGCATCATGCCGAGCGTCGTGCGGACGAAGTCGCGGGTGAAGGTGAACGACTCCTCGAGGTACGGGGCGTACGGGGCGCCGACGTACTCGAACACCCGCTCCGGCGCCAGCCCGTGGCCCGGGCGGATGAAGCCGAGCTCCTCCATCACGGTCACCAGTCCGGCGGCGTCCCGGGCGAGGATGGCGTCGAGCGAGGGGGCCAGCCGAGCCCACTCGCCGTCCGACCACCTCTTGACCAGGCCGAAATCGAGGAACGTCACCGAACCGTCGGGGTCGAAGCGGTAGTTGCCCGGATGGGGGTCGCCGTTGAATGCGCCCAACCGGTGCACCGAGCCCTGGACGAACCGCCACAGGATCTCCCCGGCCCGTTGGCGGGCCCCGGCGTCGGCACGTTCGGCGAACTCGGCCCAGGACAACCCGTCGACCCATTCCGTGGTCAGCACCCGCGCACCCGAGTACTCGGGAACGACGGCCGGGATGCGGATGAACGGGTGGCCGGCGTAGTGATCGGCGAACTCGGTCTGGTTGGCGGCCTCGACGCGGTAGTCGAGCTCCTCGGTCATCCGGGCGCGCAGCTCGTCGACCAGCGCCCGGGTGTCGAGGCTCTTCAGGGCAAAGGCGCCGAACATGGTGTACAGCGCCTGCACGTTGTCGAGGTCGGCGCCGATCGCCTCGCCGACCCCGGGGTACTGCACCTTGACGGCCGCGACACGCCCGTCGCGCAGCACGGCACGATGGACCTGGCCGACCGAGGCGGCGGCGATCGGCACGGGGTTCCAATCGAGGAAGACCCGCTCGGGCCGATCGCCGAACTCGCCGGCGACGACCTCGGCGGCGAGCGACGGAGCCATCGGGGGAGCGTCGGCCTGCAGGATGGCCAGCGCCGCCTGGGCCTCGTCGGGCAGCGTCTCGAGGATGAAGCCGACCAGCTGGCCGGCCTTCATCATCGCCCCCTTCATCTGGCCCAGTTCGCGGGCCACGTCCTGCGACGTGCGGATGGCGAAGTGACGGTTGATCTCTTCGCGTCGCGGCTCTGCGGCGCCGGTCGCCCGCGTCCTCGCCGCCACCCATCGGGCGCCGTTGCGGGCGGTGAGGCGCCAGATGCGCGCGTTCCGCCGCAGGCGCAGGCGGCGACGGGGTGATCGGACGAGACGGGCGGTGGCCGTGCCGGCGAGCGAACCACCGACCAGCGTGGCGCCGACGACGATCCGCCGCCGCCCGCTCATGCCGTCGTCGGAAGGCGCCGGATCAGGGGGTCTGCGGTGAGCAACGCCTCCGGGAGCGCCGCGCCGGTGACCTCGTCGGTCCAGTAGTCACCCGACTGCAGCCGCCCCAGTGCGGCTTCGACGTCGGCCAGCTCGCCGGCGATCACCTCGAGATCGGGGGGCGAGTCCGGCGGGTCGCTCGGGATCGTCATACGGGCCGAGGCTAGTGGCGCTACCGGCGTGGGTGGCGCGTCCGATGGTCCCGACGGCGTAATCTGCGCGGCGATGGCAGGTGTACGACTGATCGGCATTACCAAGCGCTTCGGCGGGACGACCGCGGTGGACGGGGTGTCGCTCGACATCGCCGATCGCGACTTCATGATCCTGCTCGGCCCCTCGGGCTGCGGGAAGTCGACGCTGCTGCGGATGATCGCCGGCCTGGAGGACCCGACCGAGGGCGAGGTGTGGATCGGCGACCGGAAGGTCAATGACATCGAACCCAAGGAACGCGACGTGGCGATGGTGTTCCAGAGCTACGCGCTCTATCCCCACAAGACGGTGCGGGCCAACGTCGAGTTCCCCCTCAAGGTGCGCGGTGAGTCCAGGCAATCACGCGAGGTGGCAGCCCGGGAGGCTGCCGAGATGCTCGGGCTGCTCGAGTACCTCGACCGCAAGCCGGGGCAGCTGTCCGGCGGGCAACGCCAGCGGGTGGCGCTGGCGCGGGCCATCGTGCGCCGGCCGGCGGTGTTCTGCATGGACGAGCCGCTCTCCAACCTCGATGCCAAGCTGCGCGGCGAGACCCGCGCCGAGCTGGTCGGGTTGCACGACCGCCTCGAGACCACCTTCGTCTACGTCACCCACGACCAGGTCGAGGCGATGACGATGGGCACGCGGATCGCCGTGATGAACCGCGGTGTGCTCCAGCAGGTCGGCACCCCCCAGGAGGTCTACGACAAGCCGTCGACCACCTTCGTGGCCACGTTCCTCGGGACGCCGCCGATGAACATCTTCCCCGCCGGTTCGATCGAGCCCGGCAACCACCTCGTCGGGGTGCGCCCCGAGCACCTGACGATCGACGAGAGCGGCAGGCTGGCGGTGCGGGTGGTGCTCGTCGAGCAGCTCGGCCACGAGGTCCACGTCACCGGCACGGTGATCGGCCACAGCGACACACGCATCGTCGTGCGCACGTCGGCGGAGGGCGACGCCCCACGGGTCGGCGACGAGATCCACCTCGACGCCTGGGCCCACCGTCGCCACCACTTCGACCCGCAGACCGGGCGGCGGATCTGATGGCGGCATCCCGACGAACCCGCGAGACGGGGCTTGCCGCGGCGATGCTCGCCCCGTCGTTGGCCGTCCTCGGGGTGTTCGTCCTCTATCCCCTCGCCAAGGCCGTGTGGCTCGGTCACCAACGCTGCAACAGCCAGGGCAAACGCTGCCGGTCGAACGGATGGGACCAGTACACCGACGTGCTGCGCTCCAAGGAGTTCCACCACGCGTTGGTCGTCACCACCAAGTTCGCGCTGATCACGGTGCCCCTCGGCCTGATCCTCGGTGTCGGGCTGGCCGTGCTCGCCGACCGCCACCTGCGCGGCATCGGCATCTTCCGCACGATCTTCTCCTCGACGGTGGCGACCTCGATCGCTGTCGCCTCGCTGATGTGGCTGTTCCTCCTGCAGCCGTCGGTCGGGGTGTTGTCGAACATCGGCTGGATCGGGCGGCTGTTCCCCGTGATCAAGTCGGGCATGCTCGAAGGACCCTGGGACGGCACTGGCGTCGGTGGCGATGTCGAGCGTCTGGGCGAACCTCGGGTTCACGTTCATCGTGGTCACGGCCGGTCTGCAGGGCATCCCGCGTGATCTCTACGAGAGCGCCTTCGCCGACGGTGCCGGCGGCTGGCGCCGGTTCACGAACGTCACGATCCCGATGCTCGGACCGACGCTGCTGTTCATCTCGGTGGTGCTGGTCAGCCGGGCGTTCCAGGCGTACGGCGAGGTCGACCTGCTCACCGATGGCGGGCCGCAGCCGCAGGGCTCGACCACAACCCTGACCTACCTGATCTACGGCAACGAGTCGACGATCCGCAACAACGACGGGCTCCAGGCCGCCACCGCCGTCCTGCTGTTCATCGTGCTGTTGATCCTGTCGGCCGTGCAGTTCCGCAGCTTCGACAAGCGGGTGCACTATGGCTGACGTAGCGAACGGGGCACGATCGCCAGCATCGATTCGGTCGGCAAGGGCTGGAACAAGGTCGGACGTTACGCCTTGTTGCTGCTCGTCACGTTCCTCGTGCTGTTCCCCATCTACACAACGATCGTCGCCGCGCTGAAGCCCGGCAACCAGGTGTTCAAGCGGCCCGCTGGTCCCCGAGCACTTCACGTTCGACGTGATCCGGACCGCCTGGAACCAGGGCAACCTCGGCCGGTACCTGCTCAACTCGTTCGTGGTCGCCATGATCGTCACCGTCGCCCAGGTCCTCACATCGGTGATGTCGGCGTACGCCTTCGCCTTCCTGCGGTTCCCGCTCAAGGCGCTGGTCTTCGCCATCTTCCTGGCGACTCTGCTCGTGCCATTCGAGGTCACGCTCGTCGTCAACCGCCGCACCGTCGACTCGTTGGGCTGGCTGAACAGCTTCCAAGGGTTGGCGGTTCCGTTCCTGGCCACGGCGTTCGGAACCTTCCTCATCCGCCAGACGTTCCTGCAGTTGCCCACGGAGCTACGTGAGGCGGCCCGGATGGACGGACTGGGCCACTGGGGATTCCTGCGTGAGGTCGCGGTGCCCGCTCGTCCGCCCGACGATGGGGGCGCTCGCCCTGTTTGCATTCCTGTCGAGCTGGAACCAGTACCTGTGGCCCCGCTTGATCACGACCGAGGAGAACATGAACACGGTCCAGAGCGGGCTCAAGCTGCTGGCGACGGCCGACCTCGACAAGCCGAACCTGGTCCAGGCCGGCACTCTGATCGCTGCGGTGCCGATCTTCGCCGTGCTGATGATCTTCCAGCGTCAACTGGTGCGCGGGCTGACTGCGGGAGCGGTGAAGGGATGAGACGTGGCCTGCTCCTCCTCGCCGGCTCGCTGATCGTGTTGGCGGCGTGTGGCGACGGCGGATCGATCCTCCAGGCTGGCAACGACCCCTCCCAGCCGCCGACGACACCAACGCCACCAACGTGCCACCGGTGACCGCGGCCCCGGGGGAGACGCTGCCACCGACCACGCCGGCCCCGACCGTACCGGCTCCGACGACCACGACCACGCCGCAGTCGGCGCTGCCGCCCTGCCCGGTCGAGGCGTTGGCAGCCTCGTCGCAGACGGTCGACATCACGTTCTGGCACGGGATGAAGGGCACGGCGGAGGACGCGCTCGTGCAGCTCACCAAGGACTACAACGCCTCACAGGCGAAGGTGCATGTCACCCTGCAGAACCAGGGCGGCTACGAGCAGGCGATCGACAAGTACGTCCAGTCGAGCACCGACGGTCGCCCCGACATGATCCAGACTCCCGAGTATTCGGTCCAGAAGATGCGCGACACGGAATCGTTCGTGCCGCTCGCCGCCTGCATGCAGGCGGCGGAGATGGACACGACCGACTTCCTCGCCCGCGCCCTGTCGGCGTACTCCACCGAGGGCGTGCAGTGGGCGATGCCGTTCAACATCTCGAACCCGGTGCTGTATTACAACCGCAAGGTCTTCGAGACTGCAGGCCTCGACCCCGACGTGCCGCCGCTCAGCCTCGAAGACCTGCGAGCCGTCGCCCAGGCGGTGGTGACCTCCGGCGGGGCGGGGACCGGGATCGGACTTGACACCGGGTTCGATGGTGGCGGCGGCTGGTACATCGAACAATGGTTCTCGAAGCTCGGCGAGTTGTACACCGACAACGGCAACGGGCGGTTGGCCCCGGCGACGAAGGTGTTGATCGACAACCCGAAGGCCGTCGAGCTGATGACCTTCCTACAGCAGATGGTCAACGACGGGCTGGCGTCCAACGTCGGCGACGACGTGTCGGGCCAGGACGTCTTCTTGAAGATGGCCGACAGGACGGCGCCGTCGGCGATGGCGATCGGAACCTCGGCCGCCCTGGGCACGGTCATCTCGGTGCTCGACGGAGGCCTCATTCCCGGTCTCACCGGCGCGGACATCGGAGTCGGGCCGTTGCCCGGCCCCGGAGGCGCCCCGGGCGTCCTGGTCGGCGGCGCATCGCTGTGGATCGTCGCTGACCATGGTGACGCCAAGACGGCCGCATCGTGGAACTACGTCAACTTCCTGGTCAGTGCCCAGTCGCAGTCGACGTGGGCGGCGGCCACCGGCTACGTGCCGGTGCGCGCCGGGGCGCTCGACCTCGATCCGTTGAAGACCACTTATGTCACCGACCCTCGGTTCAAGGTGGCGTACGACCAGGTCAACGCGCCTTCCGATGCGCTTTCCGCCGCCGGTCCGATCACCGGCCCGTTGAAGGAGATTCGGGTCGTCGTCGCCCGCGCCGTGGCCACGATCCTCAACGGCGGCGACCCTCAGGCGACACTCAGTCAGGCGGCGATCGACGCCAACGCTCTGATCGCCGAGTACGCGGCGCGCAACGGCTGAGCCGATCGACGAGCGGGCCGTGCCGCGCTGCGTTTCTCGGGGCCGGTAGCCTGCTGGGCCTATGCCGTACGCCTTCCCCAACTTCGACGGTTCCTCGCCGACGATCAAGCAGTTCAACGACACGCCCGAGATGGGGGTCGACCCCACCAAGCGGTACACGGCGACGATGGAGACCAACCACGGCACGATGGTCATCGCCCTCGATCCGATCAAGGCGCCCAGGACGGTCAACAACTTCGTCTTTCTCGCCCTGTACCACTACTACGAAGGCGTCATCTGCCACCGGATCATCAAGAACTTCGTCATCCAGGGCGGCGATCCCACGGGCACGGGCCGCGGCGGCCCGGGTTACCGGTTCGACGACGAGTTGCCCAAGGCCGGTCAGTACGAGATCGGTTCGCTGGCGATGGCCAACGCCGGGCCGAACACGAACGGTTCGCAGTTCTTCATCATCTCCGGTGCCGACGGGGCCCGCCTGCCACCCGCCTACGCGCTGTTCGGCAAGGTGATCAAGGGCCTCGACGTCGTGCAGCAGATCCAGAGCGTGCCCACCGGGCACGGCGACAAACCCCGCGAGGACGTGGTGATCAACTCGGTCACCATCACCGTCGCCGACTGACCTCCGATGCGACTGCCCCGCTGGTTCAAGGCGAGGGACGTCGAGCTGCGGATCAAGCTCCCGTTCCTCGATCTGAACACGACCTGGACGCCGAACCGGGCGGAGCAGCAGGCGGCGTTCGAAACGCTCGTCGAGTACGTCACGCGCACTGCGGTCATCGGCCTGCGTGACGAGGACGGGATCATCCGCGAGGCGATGTCGTCGTTGTACGCCCTGTTCGGGATCAACCGTGAGCTGCTCAAGCGCTTCGGTGCCGACGTCGCCCCCGACAAGGGCGACGGCACGCCGTCGTTCGCCGTGATCAACGTCCGGGTGCTCAACGAGGTGCTCCGGCCGTTCCTGTCGAAGTGGCACCCGCTGCTCGACTCCCACGAGGAGCGCCGTCCCGCCGGCATGGCCAAGGCCGAGTGGGAGCGCCAGTGGCCGCTCCACGACGAGTGCCGCGAGGCGCTCAAGGAGATGCGCGTCAAGGTCCGCCAGTACATCGAGGCGCTCGGGCAGGCCGCCGGGACCCGCGAGTTCGCGGCGATGATCAAGGCCGACGCCGAAGCCGGCCCCCGGTGACGCCCGGCCATCGGTGACGCCCGGCCCCCGGTGACGCCCGGCCATCGGTGACGCCCGGCCAACGGTGACGCCCGGTGGTCGGGACCGATCTCCCGGATGCGTAAGGTTCCCGGCGGATCGTGGAACTCGCGACGGATGCTGGGGGTCGCTCATGGCAGACAACAGGAACATCGGGATCGCCCTGTCGGGGGGAGGGCACCGGGCCACGGCCTACGGTCTCGGCGCGATGCTCGCCATCGTCGACGCCGGGCTGAACACCGAGACGCTGTCGATGAGCTCGGTGTCCGGTGGATCGATCGCCAACGCCGTGGCGATGATCGGGCCCGACTTCGGCACGGTCACCTCCGACGAGTTCGAGAAGCAGCTCGGACCGGCGCTCGACGTCGTCGCCAACCGGGGCCTGCTCCTCGGCGGGGCGCCGGTCACCAAGTGGTACGTGCGCACGCTGATCGGCTCGGGCGCCCTCGGGGCGCTCGCCGTGGTCGCCGGGATCGTCGTCGCCCTGTTCGACCAGTCGCTGGCCGCGGCGATCTGCCTCGGCGCCGGCGTCGTGCTGCTGGCCGTCGCCTGGATGCTCCTGCGTCGTCGCTCGCAGCACACCGAGCGGGCGATCGACATCGAGGTGCTCGGAGGCACGAAGATGACGCTCGGCGACGTCAAGCGGAAGGGGTCGTCGGTACATCACGTCATCTGCACCACCGAGCTGCAGTCCGGCGAGCCGTTCTACTTCACCAACCGGGGCGTCTACAACTACCGCTTCAAGGGCTCGACGGCCGACGTCGCCCTGCCGTTCGCCACCGCCGTGCAGGCTTCGGCCTGCGTCCCCGGCGCCTTCGATCCCCGTTCGATCCCGCTGACGACACTGGGCCTGAACCCGCTCACCGTCCCGGTCAAGAGCCGCAAGGGCGTCGTGTCCGACAAGGTGATCGACGCCGTCGTGCTCGACGACGGCGGGGTCTACGACAACATGGCCGACGAGTGGGAGTACGGCTTCCCGAACCGGGCCGACAACTGGCCGGCGCTCGCCGGGATCCAGCCGCACCGCGCCGGCTACCTGATCATCGTCAACGGATCGGGCGGCTGGAACCGGCCGCGCCCGATCCCCCGGGGCGGCCTGGCCCAGGAGATCCAGGGCCTGATGCGGGCGCAGGGTGTGCAGTACGACGTCTCGACGACCCATCGCCGCAGGGCGCTGTACTCGATGTTCCGCGCTGCCGAATCCGATGCTGCTGCCCGGTCCGTTCCCGCCCGGCCCGGTCAGGAGGGCACCGTCGACGGCATCTTCGCCCAGATCACCGACAGCCCGTACCGCATCCCGCAGACCTTCGCAACGGCGGCCCTCGCCACGGTCACCGACGACGGGCGCCGGTGGTCGGCCGCACTCGCCGGGCGGGCCGACGCCGCCCTGGCGTTCCTCGACGCCCAGGGGTACACGCCGGAGCAGTGGTCGGGGATCGTCGAACGGACCAGCGGCACGGCCACCACGCTCGAGAAGCTCGGCAAGCAGCTCACCGCCGAACTCGTCGAGCACGGCTACGTGCTCACGATGGTCCTGCTCCACGTCCTCGACGACAAGGCGCCGTTGCGCCCCATCGACCGCCAGCGGTTCACCCGGATGTGCGGATGAGCGCCCGGCGCCCGACGATGGACCCACCCCTGCGGCGGCCGTCACGGCGGCCGCTGCGGGTGTACGCCCTCGACCCGCTGCGCGTCGATCGCGGCAAACCGGGTGTCGTCACACCGGTGGTCACCCTGCGGGTTCCGTTCGAGGATCTGACCGACGATGACGGCACCCCCCGCCTCGGTCCGCGGGGGAACCGAATCCACGTGATCGATTACGACGGAGCCCAGCGGCGCTACTACAAGCCCGTCGACCTCGATCACCCCGATGTGCTGATCCGCGACGGTCTCCCGCCCAGCGAGACCGATCCGCGGTTCCACCAACAGATGCTCTACGCCGTCGTCGCCGATGTGTGGCACGACTTCGAGATGGCACTCGGGCGGCGGGTCTCGTTGGGCAGCAAGAAGACGCTCAGCCTGTTCCCGCACGCCTTCTACGGGCAGAACGCCTTCTACGATCCCGACCAGGGCGCCATCCTCTTCGGCTACTTCAAGGCCGACCCCGACGAGCCGGGGCCGAACATCCCTGGTCAGATGGTGTTCACGTGCCTCTCGTTCGACATCATCGTCCACGAGACGACGCATGCGTTCATCGACCGGATGCGGCCCGAGTTCAACGACGCCACGAACCCCGACGTGCTCGCCTTCCACGAGGGGTTCGCCGATCTCGTCGCCATCTTCCAGCACTTCAAGCTCGAAGAGGTCGTCAGCGGCGCGATCGCCGACGCCCGCGGCGACCTGTCGCGGGCCGACACGCTGGTCAGCCTCGCCCGCCAGTTCGGCTACGCCACCGGCAGCAACGGCGCCCTGCGCACCGCCACCGAGGCAGCCGACCAGGGGCCGCTGGTCTACGACTCCTCGATGGAGGCGCACACCCTCGGATCGGTCCTCGTCGCCGCGGTGTTCGACGCCTATCTGTCGCTGTACAACTCGCGCACGCAGGACCTGCTGCGGTTGGCGACGGGCGGCTCGGGCATTCTCAGCGCGGGATCGCTCCATCCCGATCTCGTCCAGCGCCTGGCCCGGGAGGCCGCCGAGACGGCCAGACAGTTCTTCACCGCCTGCGTGCGCGCCTTCGACTACCTGCCACCGCTCGATGTGACCTTCGAGGACTTCCTGCGTGCCCTGGTGACCGTCGACGAGGAGCTGTCGCCGTCCGACGACTCGTTCCGGGTGGCGATCATCGAAGGGTTCCGGCGACGGGCCGTCTACCCGACGTCGGCGGGTTCGCTCGGGGATGCCGCGGTGGCGCTCGGCGCGGTCGACGAGGTCTTCGCGACACTGCCGATCCCTCCGGAGGTCCTGCTCGAGACGATCAACGATCTGGCCAACGCGAGTTACGCCGGCCGGGCCCGGGTCGATCGCCACGGCCGGGCCCACGGGCCCGATGCCAATGCCGATGCCCCGGCCGGTGAGGATGCCCAGGACTCGGGAACCCGCTCGAAGTGGGACGAGTGGACCAAGCAGCTCCATCGATGGGGCGTCGACCATGCGACCCGACTCGGCCTCCTCGAAGCGGACGAACCCGGAGCGAGACCTCGACGCAGCCCGCTCGAGGTCGAGGGCGTGCACGTCACCTCCCGGATCGCCCAGGGCGGCCGGCCGTCGGTGGCGATCGTCGTGCGCTTCGTCCAGCGCCGCCACGACCTGGCCGTCCACGACCGCTTCAGCGACCGGCTCAACCGCTACGTGCCGAAAGCCGGCTGCACGGTCGTCGCCGACGGTACGGGAACGATCCGCTCGATCATCGGCAAGTCCTTCCCCCGGGTCGAGGACGCCGACACGACGGCTCCGGACCCGGCCAACCTGCGACTGCGCACCCTGCTCGACCGGTTGGACCGCAACGACCGCGACGACCCGGGACGTGCCTACCGTGACCCGGGGCATGCCGCGGCACGGTTGCAGGTCCGGTTCTCGCGGCTGCATGCGTCGATCGATCGGAGCTGACGATGAGCACGGTCTCCGTTCGCATGTACCACGTCGGATTCGGCGACTGCTTCCTGATGACGATCGTCGGCGACGACGGGATCCCCCGCCGGGTGCTGATCGACTGTGGGACCCACGTCGGCACCGACAAGGATCACGCCCCCGACTTCTGGACGGTGGTCGGCCAGCTCGTCGAGGACCTCGGGCCGGACAGGCACATCGACGTGTTGGTGATCTCCCATCGCCACCGCGACCACGTCCATGGCTTCTCCAGGGACGAGGTGTGGAACGGGGTGACGGTCGGCGAGGTCTGGCTCCCATGGACCGAGGACCCCAAGGACCCCGAGGCCCGTGCCGTCAGATCGGCCCAGGAGTCGACGGCCGCCCACGCCTTCCACGCCATGCGCGCCCTGCGCGGCGCGGTTCCGGGCGATGCGACCAACGCGCTCGAAGCCCTCGCCCTCAACTCGTTGACCAATGAGGCGGCGTTCGCCACGATCGGCGGATTCGGGGCGCGGACGCGCTACCTGCCCCGCCTCGCCCGCCTGCCGGAGATCCTCGACCGCGCCCAGCTGCGCCACGTCCTGCCCGAGGACGTGACCGTTCACGTCCTCGGGCCGTCGCGCGACGAGGCGGTGATCAAGAGGATGATCCCCCCGGCGAACGGCTCGGCCACCTACCTCCAGCTCCAGCCGTTGAACGCCCGGGGCGAGGCGACCGATCCGGTCGGGAAGGTCCCGATGCCGTTCGGGGAGAGCTGGGTGCTGCCGACCGCCGAGGCCCGGTTCGCCGACGACCCGAAGCTGATCGCCGCGGTCACCGCAATGGCCCAGTCCGATCCGGAGGGGTTGGCGTTCAACGTCGACTCGGCCGTCAACGGAACGAGCCTCGTCCTGCTGTTCGACATCGGCGGGTTGCGGCTGCTGTTCGCCGGGGACGCCCAGTGGGGCACCTGGGAGATGATGCTCGCCGATCCCGAGACCAAGCGGCTGCTCGGCGACGGCACCGATCTGTTCAAGGTCGGGCACCACGGAAGCCACAACGCCACCCCCCGCGAGTTCGTCGAGACCTACCTCTCCCGCGATCGCAGCAAGGTGGCGATGGTCTCGGTGTCGCCCAACGTCTACGAGTCCGACGGGTGGAAGGACATCCCCCGGCCGCCGCTGATGACCGCGCTCGCCGAACATGTCGAGCTGCTCGTCCGGCCGGACGCGAAACCGCCGAAGGACGACTCGGTGACCCGCGACCGCCAGGGTCTGTGGACCGAGGTCGCCCTCGACGGGCCGCACGGCAGGGCGGCGTCGTGAAGGTCGCCGTCACCCTGGCCGACGGAACGGTGATCGCCGGGGTCTTCGAGCCGAACGCCGCGGAGAAGCAGGCATGTTGGGAGGTCTGCTTCGAGTTGGTCAACCGGGTGCCGATCATCCCGCTGCGCGACAACGAGGGGTTGCTGCGTGAGGCGCTGACCAGCCTGAGGGATGTGTTCGCCGCCGTGCGCGAGTCGGCCAAGAGCGGCGGCCCATCGGTCGCCCTGCACCGGCGGGGCCAGTTGTCGTTCGCCTTCCTCGCCTCGATCCTGCTCAATCAGGCGCTGCGACCCGTCACCTCGTACTGGCATCCGGAGCTGCTCAAGTACGAGGCGGCCAAACCGGCCGATCAGAACGCCGTCGATCACGAGCGGAGCTGGGACCGCTACGCCGAGCTCAGCGAGGACCTCGCCAGCCTCCGGTCGGTGCTCGTCGACTTCGCCAGGGCGTTCGCCGAGGCGTGCGGCGCCGAGGAGTTCCTTCGCCAGGTGCTCGACGAGGAGGGCCGCCTGTTCGAGCCGTCGAGCCGCCCGGCGCTCCGGCGCCGTGCCCTCAGCCCGGAACCCCGAAGCGCTGCTTCTCGTCGGACGTGAGGTCCTCCTCGTCGAGACGACCGCGGAGCTCGGCGGCGAGGTCCTTCGTCGTGCGACAGGCGAAGCACGGCCAGAGGCGGACGGTGCGGTCGACCCCGCCGCTGACGAGCGTGGCGCCGTCGGGTGAGAAGGCGACGGAGGTCGCCCAGTTCGTGTGTCCTTCGAGCACCTCGATGACATCACCGGAGTCGACGTCCCACAGCCGCACGGTGCGATCGGCGCTGGCCGTGGCCAGCGTGCGGCCGTCGGGCGAGAAGGTCACACCCCACACCCGTTCGGCGTGCTCGGCGAGGGTGTTCGCGATGCGCCCCGAGCGGACGTCCCAGAGCCGGGCCGTGTTGTCGAGGTCGGCGCTGGCCAGCAACGTGCCGTCGGGGGAGAACTCGAGGTGGACGATGTCGCCGGCGTGACCGCTGAGCCGGCGAATCACCTGGCCGGTGGAGACGTCCCAGAGTCGGACGACCCCGTCCTCGCCGGCACTCGCCAACGTGCCGTCGGGTGCATAGGCGACACTCGACACGACCCCGTCACCGTCCTCGAGCCTGTCGGTCAGCTCACCGGATGCCACGTCCCAGAGCTTGACCACGTCCAGATCGGTCGTGGCCAGGGTCGAACCGTCCGGCGAGAACGCCAGGTCCTTGGGGAGGTCGTCGAAGTCGGTCAGCACGCGCAACGGCTCGCCGGCCTGCTGTGCCGGATCCCACAGCCGCACCGTGCCATCGTTGCTCGAGGTCGCCACCATCGTCCCGTCGGGGGAGAAGGCGAGATGCTCCACGATGTCCTCGTGGCCGACGAACAGGGCGACGACGTGCCCGGTCGCTGCGTCCCAGACGCGGCCGTCGTGGTCCCAGGATGCCGATGCGACGGTTGCGCCGTCGGGCGAGAAGACCACGTCCCAGACCTCGTCGCCGTGGCCCGTGAACGTCCGGCGCGTCAGCGGGTCGAGGATGTCCGGCCACACCCGCGCGGTGCTGTCGTTGCCGGAGGTGGCCAGGGCGGTTCCGTCGGGCGAGAACGCCACGTCGGCGACGATGTCGGTGTGCCCGGTGAGGATCCTCACGCTCTCACCGGAGAGCACGTTCCAGACACGCGCCGTCTGGTCGGTGCTCGCCGTCGCCAGCAGTGTGGCGTCGGGGGAGAAGGCAATCGCGTTCACGTAGTCGCTGTGTCCGGACAGCGTTCGGATGCTGTCACCCGTCTCGGCTTCCCACAACCTCGCCGTGCGGTCGAAGCTCGCCGTCGCCAGCAGGTCGCCTTCCGGCGAGAACGCCACCGTCGTGACATGGTCGGTGTGCCCGCTGATGACGATGCCGGCCCTGCCGCGGTCCACGTCCCACAGTCGGACCGTCAGGTCGTCGCTCGCCGTGGCCAGGAGCGTGCCGTCCGGTGAGAAGGCGACATCGTTGACCGCCTCCTCGTGGCCCGTCAGTTCGTGCACCAGCTCACCGGTGGCGACCTCCCACAGGCGCACCGTCGTGTCGCTGCCCGCCGTGGCGAGCAGTTCGCCGTCGGGTGAGAAGGTGACGGCGAGCACGCCGTCGGTGTGACCTTCCAGCGTCTGGAGCGGATAGCGGGCGACGACGTCCCAGAGCACCGTCGTCCCGTCGGAGCTCGCCGACGCCAGCGTCGCCCCGTCGGGGGAGAAGGCCACGTCCTCGACGTCGCCGTGATCGCCCGTGAGGGTGGCCTTCGATGTGGCGGAAGCGACGTCCCACAGCCTGATCGTGTCGTCGCTGGCGGCCGTGGCGAGCAGCGCCCCGTCCGGAGAGAAGGCCACCGCCGTGACCACGTCCTCGTGCTCGTCGAGGACCTGGGGGACGGCGCTCAGCCCCTCGGCCGCTGCGGCCATCGCCCCCCGCGAGGACGAGGTCTCGGCGATCGAGTTGGCCTCGAGCGCCAGACGGGCCGCCAGTTCCGGGTCTTCGGCGGCCTGGTCGATGGCGACGAGGCCGAGCCGCGCCGACGTCTGGGCGGCCGCCCGCCGGTCGGCGAGACGGGCCGCGCCGAGGGCGACGAGCGCCATCACGGCGATCGCCCCGACGACGCCCATGGCGATCAGACGGCGGCGCAGATGAACGCGTCGGGACTTGCGGACGAGCCGGCGCACGTCGGCGAGGGCGTCGGCGTCGGCGGGCTGGCCGCTGAGCCAGCGCATCGCGTCGCGCGTCGCATCGGGACGCAGGACCTCGGCGTGGCCGTCCTTCCAGTCGGCTGCCTGGCGCTCGAGCCGGTCCTGCAGTTCGAGCTCCCCTCGCCGGGCGACGATCAGTCCCGCGAGCCGGGGCCAGGAGCGCAGCAGCTGGTCGTGGATGAGACGCACGTTGCCGTCGGTGTCGCTGACGAGCCGCTGGTCGAGCAGGGCGGTGAGGGCCTGGTTCTCGCCGGGGTCCAGCCCATCGTCGCGCATCGACCGCGTCGTCGGCTGGCGGACGTCGGTGTCGATGGCCACCATCCGGATCAGCAGGTCGTCGAGCGATTTCTGGGCGGCGGGGCCGATGGTCCGTTCGGCCTCCGCCGTGCGCCGGGTGATCGAACCGGCGAGACCGCCGATGCTGTCGTAATCGTCGGCCGTGATCTCCCGGCGGTCGGCCTTCGTGACCAGGTCGTAGAGCTCGCGCAGGGTGAAGGCGACGATCGGCAGTGCCGACACCGCATTCGACGACGACCCCTCCATCGCATCGTCGATCAACCGGGTGACGACGCCGGCCTCGAACTCCAGGTCGGCACGCTGCGCCGGGCGCTCGATGATCTCGGGGAGCTGCTCGCGTGACAGCGGGGCGATCAGCTGCACGTTGCTCATCGCCGGGCCGAGCAAAGCCAAGGTGTGCAGCTGGTCGAGGCGATCGGAGCGGACGGTGACGACGACGGTCACCGGCGAGCCGGGCCCGAGGGCCTCGGCGATCAGCGTGAGGAACGCCCGGCGGTCCTCGTCGCTGCGCATCGTGACCAGTTGCTCGGCCTGGTCGATGGTCACCAGCACCCTGGTCGCCGGTGGATCGGCCCGTTCGACCAGCCAGGTCGCCAACCCGCTGAGCCCGTCGGCGGCGAGCCGGGTCCGGCACGCGGCCTCGTCGAGCGCGTCGCCCGCCGCCCGGGTGAGCCGGCTGATCAGCCGGTCGGTGGGGGCTTCGGTGGGCTCGAAGGCTTCGAGCACGACCCAATGCGAGCCCGCCACCAGCAGCCGGCCGTGCAATCCCGCCTTGACCAGCGACGACTTGCCCGAGCCCGAGGGGCCCGACACGACGACGATCCGCCCGGCCCGATCGGGGAGCTCGGGATCGACCTGGCCGAGCAGGTCGGCGAGTTCGGCGTCGCGACCGAAGAACACCCCGGCGTCCGCCGACTCGAACGACGCCAGGCCGGGATAGGGAGGCCGTGTCCGGTCCCAGCGCGCCGTGACGTCGCCCAGCCCCCGCTCCCCCAACTCCTTGACCAGCGCCTCGATCGACACCTCGAACGGGCCGTTGCGGCGTACCCGTTGCACCGACTCGATCACCGGGTGGGAGACCGCGTTCTCCTCCAGATCGATCGGGAAGACCTGCTTGTCCAACGCCGTGGCGAGCACCAGTTCGGAGTGGCACCACTGCGACTTCTGCGAGTTCTCGCTGTTGACGAACACCACGGCGTCGCACAGCCGGAGCTCGTGGCGGATCGATTCGCGCCAGTCGTCGCCCGGGGCGATCCCGTCGTCGCGATCGGAGTCGACGAACACCCGGTGGCCGACGGCGACCAGCCCGGCGCGGACCTCCAGCGCCAGCTGCTTGTCGCGCGTCGAGTGGCTGAGGAAGAAGTCGCTCACCGGCGGCGTCTCACTTGACGCTGGCCTCGGCCGCCTTCGCCGTGTTCGGCCCCCACTCGCCGTCGATCTTCTTCGTGTACAGCGCCTTGGCGGCCAGCGCGGTCTGCGCCTCCTTCACCGCCGTCTCCGTCAGTGGGCCGAAGGTGCCGTCGGAGCGGGTGAAGTCGGCGTAGTGCATGAAGCGCAGGAAGTCCTGCACGCGGGCGACGTCGGCACCGCGGTCGCCGAGCTTCAACGGGCCCCGGGGAAGCCAGCCCGCCGACGCGCCGGCGATCGTGGTCGTCGTCGTCGTCGTGGTCCCCTGCAGCGAGGAGGAGGCGACCTTGGCGGAGCCCGAACCGCCGGTCGGCGGCGCAGAGACACCCTTGAGCAACTGCTCGATCGGGGTCGCCAGGTTGGCGTGTGCCCACGTCCGTTCGATGTGCAGCCAGCGGGCCCACGACGCGCCGAAGCCGGTCGCCGGGTTCGGGGTCGCCGCCTTCCATCCGGCGTGGTTCTTCCAGTAGCGGGCGTTGACGTAGTCGTGCACGGCCTGGACGCCCAGCGCCAGATGGTTGGCGATGCAGAACTCGATGACCGCGTCCGCCGCCGCCCGGCCCGGACCGGGGTTCTCCCAGCGCCAGTCCCAGGCCATGCCCCAGTTGTGCAGGCTCGGTGACGAACCGCCACGTATCGGCCGCGACGGGATCGTCAGGATGCCCTCGTTGTGGCCGCCCCAACGCCCGATCACATGGTCGCGCAGCATCTTCATCCCGACCGGTGTCGCCGTCGGATAGGCGATGCCGCGTTGCTGCATGGATTTCGGCGAGTCGTGGTCGACGGTGGTGACGCCGAGCGGCTCGGTGACATCGAACTCGTCGTCGAACGGCACACCGCCGGGATCATCGAACGGTACGGCTTCGGAAGGGTCTGCGTTCTGCGTCATCGCGATGCGCTCCTCGTCACGTCGACTGGTGTTCGCTCATCATTCCATCTGCAAGCACCATGGTCGTACGAGGCCGTCGGAATCTCACGCTCGGGCCGTGCCGGTCGGCAGCGCGGTCAACCCACCGGAACGGGTAGGTCGCCGGCCCGCCCGGCCGACGGGACCGCCTGGCGCAGGGCAACGAGGATCACCCCGGTCGTGAGCGCCAGGCTGCCGCCGAGGATCGACATCGCCGGGTAGCCCGTGGCGCTCAGTCCGAGACCGGCGAGCACGGCGGCGGCTGCCGAGGCGAAGAACGTCGAGGAGTCGGCGATCCCCTGGATGCGAGGTCGTTCGGCCGGCGAGACGGCGTCGGTGACCAGTGTGCTGCCGGCGACGAAGTTGGCGTTCCAGCCGACGCCGAGCACGAGCAGTGCGGTGATCATCGCCCGGTGGTTCTCGGGCCGCGCCGTCGCCGCCAGCAGCGCGGCGAAGGCCATCATCGCGTGGCCACCGACGATCACCGGCAGACGCCCGACACGGTCGACGAGCCAGCCGCTGATCGGGGCGGGACCGTACATGCCGAGCACATGGCCCGAGATCACCGTCCCCACCCCGCCGAGGGTGTAACCGTGACCCTTGAGGTGCACCGAGGTGATCGACATGATCCCGACCATCACGACCTGGCCGATGACGAGCGAGCCGATCGACAGGCGGACGGCGGGGCGGGCCAGGCAGGCGCGGATGTCGATCACCGCGGCCGGGGCATCGGCGCGCACGGGTCGCAACAGCCGTGAGATCTCGGTCGGGTCGGGGCGCAGCACGATCAGCGAGACCGCCCCGGCGATGATGAACACCAGCCCGCCCATCAGGTAGGGACCGCCGTATTCGGGGAATCCCCAGTGCTCGAACAGGTCGCCGGCCGGCCCGGAGAGCTTCGGTCCGAACACGACGCCGACGGTCGTCGACCAGACGACGATGCCGACGGCAAAGGCCCGGCGGGCATCGGGCACGGCATCGGCGGCGGCGAACCGCGCCTGCTGGTTGGCCGTGTTTGCCACGCCGAACAGCAGCAGTCCGACGAGGGCCAGGGTCAGAGAGTGCTCCCGGGCCCCGTAGGCGATCAGTACGCCGCCGCCCAGACCGATGGCGTACCCGATGACCAGCGCGGCACGCCGGCCCGAGCGGGCGATCACCTTGGAGAGTTGCCAGGCACCGAGTGCCGTGCCGACCTGCATCGAGGCGTTGCCGATCCCGATCCAGGTGCGCGAACCGAGCAGGTCCTCGATCAGCAGTGCCGTCACCGTCAGGCCGATCAACTGGCCGAGACCGCCGAGCATCGCCGAGGCCATCAACCCCCCGAGGATCCGCCTCGACGCCGGATGACCCGCCGGTATCACGGCGGTTCTACTCGGGGCCTGCACGCGGCGACCCTATATCGTGGCCGGGTCGTGGGAACCCGTCGAACCGCCGTCGAGAAGATGACCGCCACCCTGGCCCGACGGGTGGCGCTGGCGGCCCAGGGGTTCGCCGACTCCCGCCCGGCGGGCAAGGTCGACCGCCGCCATCTGCGCCGCGTGCTCGACCGCGTCGGGCTGATCCAGATCGACTCGGTCAACGTGATGGTGCGCAGCCAGGAGATGCCACTGTTCGCCCGACTCGGCCCGCACCCCCGCCACCTGCTGCCCAGCGCGACCGAGGCCGGGGAGTTGTTCGAGTACTGGGGGCACGAGGCCAGCCACATCCCCACCGAGCACCACTACCTCTATCGCTGGAAGATGGCCCGGGGCGAGCAGCTGGCCTGGAAGCACGTCGCCGGTGTCCACAAGCGGAGGCCCGGGCTGATCGACGAGATCGAGTCACGCGTGCGCAGCGACGGGCCCGTGGTCGCCGGCGACGTGTCGCAGCGCGATGGTCCCAAGGGCACGTGGTGGGACTGGGACGACGGCAAGGTGGCTCTCGAGCACCTCTTCTGGTGTGGGCGGCTGACGGCCCGGCGGCGGTCGTCGGACTTCGCCCGGATCTACGACCTGCCCGAGCGGATGATCCCCGCCGCCCACCTCGCCCGGGCGACCCCGCCGGAGCCGGAGGCCCGCAAGGGTCTGCTGCTCCAGGCCTCGCGGGCAATGGGAGTGGCGACGGCCAAGGACCTGGCCAACTACCACCGCCAGAAGGTGACGGCCGTACGCGCCCTCATCGACGAGCTCGTCGAGGCGGGCTCGCTCGTCCCCGTCGCCGTCGAAGGATGGAACGACCCTGCCTACCTCGATCCTCAGGCCCGCACACCGCGGCGGATCACGGCGGCCGGCTTCCTGTCGCCGTTCGATTCGGTGTGCTGGGAACGCGACCGTCTCGAGCGGGTGTTCGGGTTCCGCTACCGCATCGAGCTGTACACGCCGGCGCCCAAGCGCGAGTTCGGCTACTACGTGCTGCCGTTCCTGATGGGTGACCGGTTCGTCGGGCGGGCCGACCTGAAGGCCGACCGCAAGCGGGGCGCCCTCGTCGTCCCCGGCGCGTACGGCGAACCCGATCTCGACACGGCCGTCCGGGCGGCGGCCGCCGGGGCGATGGCCGCCGAGCTCACCGCCATGGCGGCGTGGCTCGGCCTCGACCGCGTCGAGATCGCCGGACGGGGCGACCTCGCCGGCCCGGTGCAGGCCGCGCTGGCCGGCGACCCGGGGATCTGACCCCTCGGGTTCGACCGCCGCCGACGCGGCGTCCGCGTCCGTGCCGCGCCCCGGGGCGCCTGGGCCCGTACGCCGGGGCCGCCTGCGTGTGCCCGATAGCGTTGGTTGTGTGAAGCCGCTGATCGCCGTGTCCGGTCGCATCGGGTCGCCCGGGCGTGTGTCGCGCAGCCCGGTGGCCTTCGCCGCCCGTCCGTATCTCGATGCGGTGATGCGCGCCGGCGGCGAGCCCGTCGTGCTGGCCCCGCGGGACCACGACCATCACTCGGCGCTCGGGTTGCTCCGGCGTTTCGACGGGCTGGTGCTGATGGGCGGATCCGACGTGGACCCGGCGCTCTACGGCCAGGATCCCCACGAGACGACATACGGGGTGAACCGGGAGAACGACGAGATCGAGATGGCGTTGTCGCGGGCGGCCGTCGAGCTCGAGCTCCCGACCCTGGCCATCTGCCGGGGCATGCAGGTGGCCACGGTGGCCTTCGGTGGCACGCTCCACCAGCACCTCGGCGACCTCTCGGATCTGATGGAGCACAGCCCGAGCGGTTTCCCGGCCCCGCCGGACGGCATCGGGCACGAGATCATCGTCGAGCCGGGTTGCCGATTGGCCAAGGCGCTCGGCGTCGATCGCTTCGAGGGCGCGTCGTACCACCACCAGGCCGTCGACCGGATGGGCGAGGGGTTCCATGTCGTGGGCGAGTCGGCCGACGGCGTGATCGAGGCGATGGAGCACGAGGTCGGCTGGTTCATCGGCGTGCAATGGCACCCGGAGGACACGGCGGCCGAGGATCCGGTGCAGCAGCGGCTGTACAACACGTTCGTCGAGCAAGCGGCGTCGTAGCCGGACTCCCAGCCGGTCGATCCCCAGGACCGGCCGAGCCTGCGGCCGCACCGGCCGAACCGGGGGTCGAGCCGCCGGTGGACCGGGCCGGGTACGCTCGCCGATGATGGCCGACGGCGCGCCGAACGAGAACCCACCGGAGGCCGGCGAGCTCGACCAGGGATCCGCCCGGCTGCCCCGTTGGGTGCCGATCGCCGTCGTCATCTTCTGGGCCGGTTACATCGGCAGCCTCATCTTCCGCTGGGCGTTCTCCCGGCTCGCCGGTCTGCTGCTCCTGCTCGTGGTGTCGCTGTTCCTGTCGTTCGCCATCGAGCCGGGGGTGAACCGGTTGAGCGAGCGCGGCTGGCGGCGCGGGCGGGCGACGGGGCTGATCCAATTGGGGACGGTGGTCGTCATCGGGCTGTTCATCGGGGCGATCGGAACCCTGGTGGGCAGCCAGGTCGCCGACCTGTTGCAGAACACCGATCAGTACGTCAACCGGATCGTGAAGTTCCTCAACGACAACTTCGGCACCAAGATCAATCCGAACGACGTCAACGAGTCGATCAAGGACCCCAACGGTGGCTTCCAACGGTTCATCGACTCCCAACGCGACGACGCGCTCAGGCTGTCGGCGGCCGCCGTGGGTGGGCTGTTCCAGGTGTTCTCGGCGATGCTGTTCACGTTCTACCTGGTGGCCGACGGGCCCAAGCTGCGCCGACTGATCTGCAGCAGGCTGCGCCCGTCCCGGCAGGTCACGGTGCTCAAGACGTGGGAGCTGGCGATCGAGAAGACCGGCGGGTACCTCTACTCGCGGGCGCTCCTCGCCGGGCTGTCGTCGTTGTTCCACTGGATCGCCTTCACCGCGTTGGGTGTCCCGGCGCCGGTCGCCCTGGCCCTCTGGGTCGGCATCGTGTCGCAGTTCATCCCGGTGGTCGGCACCTACATCGCCGGGGTCCTGCCCGTGGTCGTGACGCTCGTCAACCCGGGCAGCAGCCCACTGCGGGCGTTGCTCGCCTTCGGGTTCATCATCGTCTACCAGCAGGTGGAGAACTACTTCTTCGCCCCCCGCATCACGGCGCGCACGATGGAGCTGCATCCCGCCGTCGCCTTCGGTTCGGCGTTGGCCGGCGCCTCCCTGCTCGGTCCGGTCGGCGCGATCCTCGCCCTGCCGGCGACGGCGATGATGCAGGCTGTGATCGGCGAGATGGGTGGCCGGCACCGTGTGGTGACCAGTCGGCTGACCTCGGTCGAGCCACGCCGCAAGGTCCGCCGCCGTCGACGCCGGGAACGTCCGGGTGAGTGAGGATCCGGGTCACGAGCTGATCGCCGTGACCACCCGCTCCGGTTTCGACGAGTCGTTCCACCACGGCTCGCTGGTGGTGCTCGGGCCGTCGGGCGAGATCGAGTTCGCCCTCGGCAATCCGCACGTGGAGGTCTACGCTCGGTCGTCGAACAAGCCGATCCAGGCCGTCGCCATGGTGCGCGCCGGCCTCGACGTCCCGAGCGAGCTGCTCGCCCTTGTCTGCGCCAGCCATTCGGGCACCCCACACCATCTCGACGGGGTGCGCGCCCTGCTGGGATTGGCCGGACTGGGGCCCGAGGCGCTGGCGAACACCGCCGACTACCCGCTGGACGAGGAGTCCGAGCGCGCCGTGATCCGCTCCGGCGGGCGGCCGACGCCGCTGCAGATGAACTGCTCGGGCAAGCACGCCGGGATGCTGGTCACCTGCCGGACCAACGGCTGGGACGAAGGTGCCGCCTACCTCGACCCCGGCCACCCGCTGCAGCAGCGGATCACCGAGACGATCGACGACCTGGCCGGCATGAGTCATGCCCATGTCGGGATCGACGGCTGCGGCGCGCCGGCCCACGTCCTCGGGCTCGTCGGCCTGGCGAGGGCCTTCGGGCGGATCGCCCGCGGCGGTTCGGCCGCCGAGGCCGGCGTGTTCGGGGCGATGACCGGCCATCCGTTCAACGTCGGCGGACCGGGCCGCGACGTGACCCGTCTGATGGAGTCGATCCCCGGGCTGATGGCCAAGGATGGGGCCGAGGGGGTGTTCGCCGGCGGGTTTCCCGATGGTCGGGCCGTGGCCCTGAAGATCGCCGACGGCGGCGACCGCGCCCGGCCGCCGGCCTTCGCCGCGGCGTTGGCCGGGATGGGGATCGACATCGGCGGGGCGGCCGATGCCTGGTCGGTGCCGATCCGCGGGCACGGCATCTCGGTGGGCACGGTGCGCCCCTCACAGGCGTTGGCGACGTGGTCGGGCATGGCGTGGTGATCCCGTTCGTCGCGCCGATCGACCCTGCCTACGGGCACGTCGAACAGGTGTCGCCGCTGGTCAGACGGGTGGTGGCGGAGAACCCGTCGAAGTACACCTACCGTGGGACGGGCACCTACGTGATCGGCCGGGGCGACGTGGCCGTGATCGACCCCGGCCCGACCCTCGATTCGCACCGAGAGGCGTTGGCCCGGGCACTGACCGGCGAGCGCGTGGTGGCGATCCTGGTCACGCACTGCCATGCCGACCACTCGCCGCTGGCCGCCTGGCTGCACCGGGAGAGCGGCGCTCCGACGTACGCGTACGGTCCCCACGGTCTCGTCGATGACGGTGTCGGTGAGGATGCCGATGACGACGACACCCCGCCCGATCCCGAGGCGACGAGGGAGTCGGTCGACACCGACTTCATTCCCGACGTCGTCCTCGCCGACGGAGCGGTGGTGGTGGGGCCGGGATGGACGATCGAGGCCGTGCACACGCCCGGGCACACGTCGAACCATCTGTGCTTCGCCCTCGCCGAGGAGCGGGCGCTGTTCAGCGGTGATCACGTGATGGGGTGGAGCACGACGGTGGTCTCGCCGCCCGACGGCGAGATGCGCGCCTACTGCGACTCGCTGCGCAAGCTGCTCGGGCGGGTCGACGAGACCTACTGGCCGACCCACGGAGGCCCGGTCCGTGAGCCCCGGCCGTTCGTCGAGGCCTACCTGGCGCACCGGCTCGAACGCGAGTCGCAGATCGTCGCGCTGGTCGACGCCGGGGTGGGCGAGATCGCCGACATCGTGAGGATCCTGTACGCCGATGTGCGCGAGGAACTCCACCGGGCCGCCGGTCGCAGCGTGCTCGCCCACCTGCGCAAGCTCGTCGACGACGGCGTGGTCGGCGTGGAGGGCGGCGGGCCGGCGTCGCTCCGGGCGACCTACCGACCGGCGTGAACCGGGCGCCCCGGCGGGGCGGCGATCGGCGAGCCGACGGCCTACGATGTCCCCGCTGGGCTGCTAGCTCAATGGTAGAGCATCGGACTTTTAATCCGCTGGTTCTGGGTTCGAGACCCAGGCGGCCCACCAGCTCAGAGGCACTTTTGAACGTCCCCTCACAAGGGTCATCCCATAGATATCCCATGATCCTGTAGCGCGGCATGCGCCGATCGATCCGACAGCGGAAGCCGGGTGTGCTCTTGCGCTGACCGGCGCCTCCAATGTGAGCGAGGATCTCGTTCAGGACACGATGGTCGAGGCCTTTGGTCGCCCGCGCCACGCGCCCTGGCCGCTGCCGACGCCTACGTCCCGCCTGTCTCACACACTGCCGCCGACGTCCCGCCCGACGCCTGACGCCCGGCGCACCGTGCGTGCGATCCGGCGGTGTCTGCCGAAATCGCGCCCCAGAAGACACCATCCGGCCCCGACCCGGCCTGATATCGCGGGACCGCGCTGATCTGGGGTGCGTTTGCCGCCCCCGGCTCGGCCCGGAGCAGATCCAACGCCGATGCCTCGCTGCAGCGGGGTCGACTCATCGAGCCCCGCGTCGCCGGACTCCCGTGGTTGTTCAGATAGGCCTACGTTTGAAGAGCAGGGGATCGGCAAGGGTCTGGTCGGCCCAGGCGAGCATGCACTCGATGTCCGGGGTGGCGGGGAATGGTCCGACGAGCCACGATCGGGGATCGCGCCGTGCGACGACCGCGGCGCGGATGCCGATGACGGCAAGTTCTTCGTCGAGGTCGACGGAGGTCAGCCGGCTGGCCACCCATGCCATCAGGCCGACGGAGTGGTCCGGTTCGCGATGGGCGAGCTCATGTGCGGCGAGGAGAGCCTGAGCGAAGAGCTGGCTGTCCGCCGGCTGCCGCACCGCCTGCTCGACGATCGGGATCGTTTCCGGCCCTCCGAGTTTGGCGAGTGTGACCAGGCACCGCTCGAGAACCACCGGATGGGGATGGGCGGAGTTTCACCTGCGCTTTGGCCCGGCCCACGGTGAGTGTGTTGTGTGGGCGAGCCAGGCGGTGAGCAACGTAGTCGGCCGACGAGTTCTCGATCGGCGGCGAAGCCGGTGCGGGACCGACAGCGGCGGTCGCCGGAGGTGTCCGTGCCTGGAAGACTGTCGGGTCGATGGCTCCCGACCGTGACAAGGCGCGCTTCGAAGCCGCCCGCGAGCAGGGCGAGACGGCCCTCGGAGCGTTGTGGGTCGAGCTCTGCGAAGAGCTCGGTCGGGATGCGGCATCGCAGGTGTGGTTGCGCTGGTGGTCGGGCCTCGACGCCTCGGAAACCTGAGCAGCGCAGATGGTCGACCCTCGTCCAGGCACACCGCACATCACGTCGGCCGTGGGAGACTGCCCGGCGTGACCGGTCGACCTCCCCGCATCGGTCTGGTCCTCGGCGGCGGCGGGGTCACCGGCGGGGCCTTCCACGCCGGCGTGCTCAGCGCCCTCCACGCGGCGACGGGCTGGGATCCACGCGAGGCGGCGGTCATCGTCGGCACATCGGCCGGATCGATCGCCGCCACATCGCTGCGCGCCGGGCTGTCGGCCCCCGATCTCCTCGCCCGCTCCGAGGAGCGCCCGTTGTCGCCGGAGGGCGAGCGCCTGATGCGCAACGTCGGCCCGCCCCGGCGGCCACCACCGCTGCAACCGGCGACGCGTGGTCGGCGCCCTGCGGAGATCGCCGCCGTGCTCGCCCGGGTGGCCACGCGCCCGTTCTCGGCGCCGCCGTGGGCGCTGCTGTCGAGCCTGATCCCCGACGGGCAGGTGAGCACGGCGATGATCTCCGACACCATCGCCGGGTTCTTCCCCGGCGACTGGCCGGACACCCCGCTCTGGTTGTGTGCGGTCCGCCAGAGCGACGGGCGGCGGTTCGCCTTCGGCAAGCACGCGCCCCGTCCTCCCCTTCCCGAGGTGGTCGCCGCCTCGTGTGCGATCCCCGGCTTCTTCAGTCCGGTGATCATCGACGGCGAGGCGTTCGTCGACGGTGGCGTCCACTCGCCGACCAACGCCGACGTGCTCGCCGGCGAGGAGCTCGACCTGGTCATCGTCAGCTCGCCGATGTCGATGGCCGGGAGGGACCTGTCCGCAGCGGCGCGGCCGGCCGTTCGGCGGTGGTCCCGGGCGCTGCTCGACGCCGAGGCGCTTCGTCTGCGTCGGCGCGGCGTGCCGGTCGTCGCCTTCCAACCGACGGCCGGGGATGTCGCCGTGATGGGCCCGAATGCGATGGACCCGGATCGCCGGGGTCCGGTGGCCAGGCAGGCTCACGAATCGACGATGACACGACTCGCCCACGCCGGGACACGGGCGCGGCTCGCGCCGCTCGGTCGATGAGCCCGCCTGGCAGCCGTCGCCCTGGTCGCCCTGCCGGCGGACGGCACGTCGTCGATCGGCAGCTGGTCCTCGACGCGGCCGAGCGCGTCATCCGCCGTGACGGCTCGAGCGTCTCGCTGGAGGCGATCGCACTGGAAGCAGGGGTGACCAAACCGATCGTCTACGCCCGCGTGGGCGGCCGCACCGATCTCGCCAACGCCCTCGCCGAGCGGCTCGCCGACCGCCTGATCGACTCGGCCCGGATCGCCGTCGGGGGCCGGGGGTTCGGCCGGGAGATGCTCGCCGCGCTCATCGAGGCGAACCTCACGACCGTGGCGGAACATCGGGAGCTGTTCCTCTACGTCACCGGCGGGACATCGGACGAGATGCCCAAGCGCACGCTGTACCTCGCCGAGCGATCGACGACGCCGATGGCCCGGCAGTTGGCCAGGTGGCGCACCGAGCAGGGCCTCGACCCGGCCGTAGCGCTGCCCTGGGCCTACGCCGTGATCGGGATGCTCCAACTGGTGTCGCTGTGGTGGCTCGACGAGGCGGACCGCTCGGCCGAGCAGCTGGCGGGCGATCTCGCCGAGCTGCTGTGGACCGGCCTGGCAACTCCCTGAGAGGCGGCCGGGAAGCCTCGCCGGAGGCCGGTTCCGGGTTGCCGCGTGGGCATCACGAGAAAAACTTACCGGTAGTAGATCCTCGCACCGGATCGTGCTACCTTCGGCCCGAGGTCAACTCGTAAGCGTGCCCCTACACCCGCCGCGATCACCCGACTCCACCCACCCGAACCTCAGTCCCAGAATGCAAACGACGTACGAGGAGTGTCACCGTGACGACGACCGAGAACCCGCTCAAATGGCACCTGCGGGGCAACTGGGCCCCGGTGCTCGACGAGCTCACCGAGACGGATCTGAGGGTCGACGGCACGATCCCTGCCGAGTTGGAGGGCGTCTACCTGCGCACCGGGCCGAATCCCGCGTCGGGACACTCGGCGCACTGGTTCTTCGGCGATGGCATGGTGCACGGGATCCGGCTCGCCAACGGCAAGGCCGAGTGGTACCGGAATCGCTTCGTCCAGACCCCGAACATCTCCGACCCTCTCGATGACCCGATGGCAGGCATGGGCGACCTGACGCGGGGGACGGGCAACACCCACGTCATGGCCCACAACGGCGAGATCCTGTGCCTCGAGGAGGGTCACTGGCCGTGGCGCATCGACAGCGAGCTGAACACCCTCGGGGTGCAGAACTACGGCGGAGCCCTGACCTGCTCGATGACGGCACATCCCAAGGTCTGCCCCGTCACGGGCGAGCTCCTGGCGTTCAGCTATCTGAGCCCGGGGGCGCCGTACCTGCACTACATCCGCATCGGCGCCGACGGCGTGCTGCAGCAACTCGAGGGCATCGAGATCCCGAACATGGTGATGATGCACGACTTCAACGTCACCCGGAACTACGTGGTCTTCATGGATCTCCCGGTCTGCTTCGACCTCGGCGCGCTCGAATCGGGGTTGCCGTTCCTGTTCAAACGTGACGCCGGGGCACGTCTCGGTGTGATGCCCCGCAACGGGACGAATGCCGATGTCCGTTGGTTCGAGATCGAGCCCTGCTACGTGTTCCACCCGGTCAATGCCCACGAGCAGGGCGACAAGATCGTCCTGCACGTGTCACGCCAGCCCGAGGCGTTCGGAACCAGCAACGACGACTACGCCGAGGTGGGCCGGCTGTGGCGGTGGACGATCGACCTCACCCGTGGCACGGTCACCGAACAGCAGATCGACGACCGCCCCGGTGATTTCGGCCGTGTCGACGACCGAATGATCGGCCTCGACGCCCGCTACGGCTACCTGATGGCGTTGGACGGTGAGGGCAACAGCGAGGAGCCCGTCTACGGCTCGGCCCTGTGGAAGTACGACCTGCGCGACGGCAGATGTTGGGAGCACCAACTGGGCGACGGCGTGCGCGGTGCGGAGCCGGTCTTCGCCCCGTCCGCTGCCGACAGCGGCGAGGACGAGGGCTGGGTGATCAGCCTGTCGCACGACACCGGATCGGGCGAGTCCCGGCTGTTGATCATCGACGCCCAGAACTTCTCGGCGCCGCCGGTGGCCACGGTCCATCTGCCCCGCAGGGTGCCGTACGGGGCGCACGGGAGCTGGGTGCCCGACCGCATCATGCGCTGAGGCCGACGACTCGCTCTCAGTCGGCCGGATCCGACCCGCCGGGGCCTGGAGGCCCGATAAGTTACCAACGACAGTGGGGAGAACATGGGCACACCGGTGAACCGTCGAACACGTCGCAGGAACTCCGCGGCGTGGTGTGCCGGCCTCGTCTCACTGTCGCTGGTGGCCGCGGCATGCGGTAGCGACAAGGCCGCGGTGGAGCCGACTCCCGAGGTGACGACCGCCGAAGCGCCGGCGACGACCACCGCTCCGGTCACCGAACCGGCCGACAGCGCACCGGTCGACACATCGCCGGACCCGACGGTCGCGACGACCGCGCTCGACACCGCCGCGGTCGGCCCGTCGGCGATCTTCCCGACCCTCGGACCGCCGACGGGTGAGGAGATCGTCATCGGACTGGTCAACACCGAGGGGACACCCGGGTTGGACTTCCCCGACATCCGCATCGACATCCAGGCCGCGGTCGACTACGTGAACCAGCACGGGGGCATGGGCGGGCGGCCGATCAGGATCGAGAACTGCACGGCGAAGGGCTCGCCCGAGACGTCGCAGGCATGTGCCCAGGAGATGGCCGGCAAGCAGGTCGAACTGGTGATGTTGGGCCTCGACCTCTTTCCCGACTACGCGACGTACGCGGCGGCCGACATTCCCGTCATCGGAATACTTCCGATCCTGCCCGGCGACTACTCCGCCGATGCCCTGTTCCTCACCGGTGGCAACGCCACGATCACGGGCGCCATCGCCGCGGTCGCCAAGGATCACTTCCGGGCCAAGACGGTCGGCATCGTGGGCAGCGACAATCCCGGCTCCAGCGGGAGCGAGGCGTTGTTGACAGCCGCGCTCGACATCGCCGGGATCGCCCACGTCACCGTCAAGGGCGGCGACAACGAGACCGACGCCGGGTATGAGGGGCTGGTGCGGGAGGCGGCCAAGGACGACCCCGACCTGTTGGTGTCGCTCTACTCCGATGCCGGCTGCATCGGAATGATCCGCGGCCGGGCCTCCCTGGGGATCACCATTCCGGTGATCACCACGGCGATCTGCTCCAGCGGGGATGTGCTCGACGAGGTCGGCGACGATGCCGTCGGCTGGTCCTTCGTCGGGGCGTCCACCCAGGAGGAGACGCCGGAGTCGGCGATCCTCGCGGAGGTGCTCGCCCCGGCGCTGGGCGTCGCCCCCGAGGATGTGGACTCAGCCTCGCTCGGTCTCGGCGGTCTCGGACTGCTCGGGATCATGTCGCTGGCCGAGTACGCCAACCTCATCGCCGGGCAGGGCGACGAGGTGACCGGAGCGTCGCTGTACGCCTATCTCGGCTCGTCGACCGGCCTGCGTCTCTGGCCGGGGGGTGCCGAGATGGAATGCGGCGCCGCCCCGAAGTATCCGTCGATCTGCTCGTTCACCTTGCCGGTCTCGGAGTACCTCGCCGGCGGCTCCGTGGTCACCATCGAAGGTCTCGAGGCAGTGTCGGCCAAGCCCTACCTGCCATGAGACCGGTGAGATGACCATGAGACCGCCGCCGACGACCTGATGAGCGACTACGCCTACTACCTGCTGCTGGGCAGTGGGGCGGCGGCGATCATCGCCGCTTTCGGGATCGGGTTGGTGATCACCTACCAGGGATCGGGAGTCGTCAACTTCGCCTACGGCGCGATCGCCATGTGGGTTGCGTACGTCTACGCCGACCTTCGCAACGGCGCGTATCCGTTCCCCATCCCGGGCCTGCCCGGCCGGTACCACTTCGGGCACGACATCGGGTTCCGATGGGCGATGGCGTTGTCGATGATCACCGCCGCGCTGGTCGGGCTCATCGTCTACCTGGCCGTGTTCCGGCCCCTGCGCCGGGCCCCCGCCCTGGCCAACGTGGTGGTGAGCATCGGGCTGGTGATCATCTTCACCACGCTGGTCGACCGGCGATTCGCCGACAAGGTCACCCTGCGCGTCGGATCGATCCTGCCCCGCCAGCCGGTGAGGTTCGCCGAGGACGTCACCGTCGCGCGTGACGGCCTGTGGTTGGCGTCGATCGTCGCCGTCCTCGCCGCCGTGCTCTGGGCCGCGTCGAAGCACACCCGTATCGGGCTCTCCACCCGGGCGGCAGCGGAGAGTGAGAAGGGGGCGGTGCTGCTGGGGTTCTCCCCCGACTTCCTCGCCGGCCTGAGCTTCGTCGTGGCCACGGTCATCGGCGGGTTCGTCGCCATCCTCGCATCCCCGATGATCCAGCTCAGCTCCGGGGTGTTCACGTTCGGGTTCCTCATCCCAGCGCTCGGAGCGGCGCTGATCGGGCAGTTCCGCAACATCTGGCCGACGGTCGCAGCCGGGATGGCGATCGGGATGATCCAGTCGACCTTCACCAAGATGCAGTCGGATCTCGGCTGGTTCCCGAAGTACGGAGCTCGGGAGGGCCTGCCGTTCCTGGTGATCATCATCGTGATGGTCGTGCTCGGGGAGCGGCTCCCCGACCGAGGAGCGGTCGGCGGCTGGCGCCTGCCGGCGGTGCCCGAGGCCAAGGTGACCCCGCTGACGGTGATCGCTCCCGTCGTGCTCGCCATCGCCGGGCTCCTGCTGCTCGGGCCCCTGTGGCGTGGCGCGATCATGACCAGCACGATTGCCGCAGTGCTCGCGTTGTCGCTCGTGGTGCTCACCGGGTTCGGCGGACAGACGTCGCTGGCCCAGATGGCCTTCGCCGGCGTCGCCGGATTCGCATTGTCGAAGCTCGCCATCCAGTGGAGCATCCCCTTCCCGATCGCTCCGCTGCTCGCCGCATGCTGCGCCACCGTCTTCGGCCTGGTCGTCGGCCTGCCGGCGTTGCGCGTGCGGGGCACCAACCTGGCCATCGTGACCCTTGCCGGCGGGGTCGCCATCTCGGAGTTCATCTTCAAGAACCCGCGCTACATCGGTGACGTCTCCACGGGGGGCGCCACGATCCCGCACCCGAAGCTCGGCGGCTGGGACCTGGCGCTCGTGCTCGGGAGCAAGTCGTCCCGGCCGGTCTTCGGCATCTTCCTGGTGGCGGTGGCGCTGCTGTTGTCGCTGGCCGTCGCCAACATCCGCCGCAGCGCGACCGGTCGGCGGATGCTGGCCATCCGCTCGAACGAACGGGCGGCGAGTGCCATCGGGATCAGCGTGGCGAGCGGCAAGATGCTCGTGTTCAGCCTGTCGTCGTTCATCGCCGCCGTCGGCGGTTGCCTCATCGCCTACCGTTTCGGCACCGTCTCGGACGTGTCCTACGGCACGGTGGCCTCGCTCGCCGCGCTGGCCGTCGCCTATCTCGGTGGGATCACGAGCGTGAGCGGAGCGGTCACCGCCGGGATCGTCGCCTCGTCGGGCGTCGCCTTCTACGGCACCAGTCGTGTCGTCGGATCCCTGGGCACGTGGGAGGCGCTGATCGGTGGCGTGCTGCTGATCGTCACGGCGATCCACAACCCCGAGGGGATCGCCGGCGCGTTCCGGTCCCGGGCCGCCACGCTCGAGTCGACGACGAAGTCGACGCCGTAGGTCGCCCGCCGCCGCTCGAGTTGCTCGCCGTCCCCCGCTGAGAACTGAACCTTCCGAGCGAGTTACGTTGTGGCTCGTACGCAAACCGCGGAGGTCGCTCGGATGGGGACACGATCATCGACACCTGCCGCGGTCGGGTCACTGGACGAACCGGCGATGCCTGCGGTCCGCACCGAATCGACGTTCTGCCGGGTCTGCCATGCGAGCTGCCCGATGGAGGTCGATGTCGCCGACAACCGCGTCCTGGCGGTGCGCGGGATCATCGACGACCCGCTGTTCGAGGGTTACACCTGCATCAAGGGACGCCAACTCCCGGCCCAGATGGCCGACCCGAACCGGTTGCGCGCCCCGCTGCGCCGCCGGCCCGACGGCACGTTCGAACAGGTGACGAGCACGGAGGCGCTCGACGGGATCGGTGCCGATCTGCGACGGATCATCGACACCTACGGACCGCGGGCAGTGGCTTCGTACACGGGTACCGGCGGCTACCAGAACTCGGTTGCCGTGCCCGCCGCCCGGGCGTTCCACCAGGGACTGGGCTCGGTGTCGTTCTACACGTCGGTGACGATCGACCAGCCGGCCAAGGGCCTTGCGCCGTTGAGGCTCGGCGGGTGGGAGGCCGGGTACAACAACTTCAGCGACGCCGACGTGCTGATGGCGATCGGCTACAACCCGATGGTGTCGTCGTACGGCCCGAATGGCGGGCTGCAGGGCACCAACCCCTTCACGGTCGTGCGGCGTCGCAAGGCCGAAGGGATGAAGCTGATCGTCGTCGACCCGCGGCGAACCGAGTTGGCCGCCTTCGCCGACATCCACCTGCAGATCCGACCCGGCGAGGACTCCACGCTGTTGGCCGGGATGATTCGGATCGTGCTCGACGAGGGACTGCACGATCACGAGTTCTGCGAGCGCTGGGTCAGTCAGCTCGACCTGCTCGCCGCCGCCGTCGAAGGGTTCACGGTCGAAGTCGTCGCCCAGCGCTGCGAACTGGACGCGCTCGACGTCGTCGCTGCAACCCGGATGTTCGCCGCCGGCCCGCGGGGCACGGCGGGCACGGGCACCGGTCCCAACATGGCCGCCCACTCGAGCCTGTCCGAGCACTTGACGATGGTGCTCAACACGATCTGCGGCCGGGTCAACCGGGCGGGCGATCGCCTCGACAACGGCCTGCTGCTCTACCCCGAGGTGCCGGCCCGAGCACAGGCCGTCGCGCCGCGTTCCCCGACCACCGGCCCACCGGCCCGCGTCCGCGAGCTGCGCGGCTACCGCGGGGAGATGCCGACGGCGACGCTCGCCGAGGAGATCCTCATGCCGGGCGACGGCCGGGTGCGGGCGCTGATCGTCAGCGGGGGGAACCCGGCCGTGGCCTGGCCCGATCAGGAGCTGACGTTGCGGGCTCTCGGCGATCTCGAGCTGCTCGTGGTGATCGACCATCGGATGACGCCGACCGCCGAGTTCGCCGATTACGTCATCGCCCCCACCCTGTCGCTCGAGCGTGCCGATGTGCCGCACCTGATGGACCGCTGGTTCCGGTCGCCGTACACCAACTACACCGAGGCCGTCGTCGAACGCGATGGCGACGTGCTGAACGAGTGGGAGGTGTTCTGGGAGTTGGCCGCCCGCCTGGGGAGCACCCTGCCCTTCCCGGGTGGTTCGCCCGACATGACGGTGCGCCCCACCGATGACGAGATCATCGACCGCGCCTACGCCGGATCACGCATGCCGCTCGACCGGGTGCGAGCCAGTCGGCGTGAAGTGCACGAGGAGATGAAGATCGTCGTGCAACCGGCCGACGAGGGGGCCTCGGCCAGATTCACCCCGGCACCCGCGGACCTGATGGCCGAGCTCGCCGCGATGCTGGCCCACCCGGCGACGACGTTCGACGGCATCGACGTGACGGCCTTCCCGTTCCGCCTGATCAGCCGGAGGCTCAAGCACGTGCTCAACTCCACAGGAACGGAGCTCCCGTCACTGGCGAGGAAGGGCACGACCAATCCGGCCTACATGCATCCCGACGACGTCGCCGGCCTCGGCCTCGCCTCAGGCGACATCGTCGAGATCCGATCGCCATGGGCCGCAGTGCTCGCTGTCGTCGAACCTGCCGACGACGTCAAGCGGGGCGCCATCTCGATGGCCCACTCGTGGGGTGGATCGTCGCTCACCGACGAGAAGGTGCGCGAGATCGGCTCGCCGACCAGCCGCCTCGTGTCGGTGACCGCCGGGCACGACCCGGTGACCGGGATGGTCGTCTGCAGCGCCATCCCCGTGTCGGTCACTCGAGCCGAGATCTAGCTCGAGCACCTCTGGTGCCACATGATTGGACGTTGATCAGGCCGTGGGGGCCGGGTCGGGTCGCACGAGGGTGCCACGTGTGCCGGTCAGGACGCCGGCGACCTCGGCGAGCGAACCGATCGCCGCGAACCCGCCGGTGCGCTCGACGAACCGGCAGACGGCGTCGATCTTCGGGCCCATCGAGCCGTCGGGGAACGACGAGGCGCGCGAGCGCCGCCGGTGTGGTTGCCCGGATCAGCCGCGCCGCAGCCGAGCCGAAGTCGCTGAACACCCCCTCGACGTCGGTCAGCACGACCAGCGCGTCGGCCCCCATCTCCTCGGCGAGCAGGGCGGCGGTGAGGTCCTTGTCGACGACCGCCTCGATGCCGTGCAGCGACCCGTCGGGTCCTTCGACGACCGGGATGCCGCCGCCGCCGGCGCAGACGACGACGACACCCGCATCCACGAGCAGGCGGATCACCGCCGCCTCGGGGATGCGAACCGGGGCTGGCGAGGCGACGACCCGCCGCCAGCGGTCGCCATCGCGGGCGATCACCCAACCCAGTTCCGTGGCTTGCGCCCGCGCTTCGGCCTCGTCGTACACCGGTCCGACGAACTTGGTGGGCGCCCCGAACGCCGGATCGTCGGCTTCGACGACCGTCTGGGTGATCAGGGCGGCGACGAGCCGACCGGGTAGGTGGTTCTCCAGACCCTGGAGGAGCCAGTGCCCGATCAGCCCCTGCGTCTCGGCGCCGAGCGAGTCGAGCGGGTAGGGGCGGGCGAGCGAACGATCGCTGGCCGATTCGAGGGCGAGCACGCCGACCTGCGGCCCGTTGCCGTGGGTCACGATCACCTCGTGCTCCCCCGCCAGGGGCGCCAGCGCAGCCACGGCGACGGCGACGTTGTGCTCCTGCACCGCGGAGTCGGGTCGTTCACCCCGTTTGAGCAGTGCGTTTCCCCCGAGGGCGACGACGATGCGCATGGTCAGCCGGCGGTGAAGATGCTCGGGAACCGGGCCAGCACGGCGATCGCGTGCTCGAGTTCGCGGGCGTCGACGTTCTCGCCGATCCGGTGCGTGTTCTGCTCGACGCCCGCTCCGATCCCGAACATCGCCGGATGTCTCATCGTGCCCGACGTCACCCAGCGCTTCGACACCGGCACGTCGATCGCCCCGTCGTCGGCGGGAACCGGGAATCCGACGCCGTCGGTCGAGAAGACCCACCGGTCGACGCGCGGCTCGCGGCGACGCGCCCCGGCGGTGGCACCGCCGTCGGGCTCGGTGACATGCGGGGTGACGACCCGGCGATACGTCTCGACCGCGGCGCGGATCACCGGGTGATCGGCCGGCGTGACCCAGCCGGGGTAGATCTGCGGGTTGTCCGGCAGGTAGCCGGTGATCGTCGGGCGTTCGTAGACCGGCACGCCGACGTCAACGGTCAGCCCCGCCTGGCGCGCCGCCGCGACGGCGACCAGACCGGCGATCTCGGCCAAGGCGCTCTCGGGCGTCTCGCCGAGGGTGAGCCGGCGATCGAAGCGGAACGTGAACCGCTCGGGCACCGCGCAGTCGCTCGGCGTGTCGAGCGACGCCCACGAGGCGGTGCGCGTCCCCCGGCCGAGGAACTCGTGGTCGGCGAAACCGACGCGCACCGCCTGATCGGCCGCCTCGGCGAGGATCGCCGCACCGTGCTCCAACGGGTTGAGGCCGAGATGGGGCATCGAGCCGTGGCACGACCGGCCGACGACGGTCACCTCGATCTGCATCCGCCCCCGCTGCCCCCGGTAGATGCCGAGGGCGCCCTTCTCGTTGTCCCCCGTACCCTCGGTGAGGATCACCACATCGGGCACGAGGCTCGGCGGCGCGCCGGGCAGCACCCTGGCGGTCACGTACCGCGGCCCGCCGCCGTCGTTGTCCTCCTCGGCGACCGTGGCGTACGACCGCACGACGGCACCGCGCAGCGCTCCCTCGGGGACGAGCTCGAGCAGGATCTTGGTGGCGACGATCTGCGACACGACCCCGGCGAGCTGGTCGGCGGTGCCCCGCCCGAACACGAGGTGGTCCCACTCGTCGTCGGGCGGGAGGTACCCGAGCTCGGCGCGCAGCGCCTCGCGGTCGAGCCTCGACGGGTCGACGAGTCCGTCGTACGGGTCGACGGCGCCGCCCAGCTTCTCGCGCCACTGGTCGCGCAGCGCCTGGACGGTGTCGGAGTGCCCGTCGAGGTAGATGACCTTCTTGTCGTCGGGGGCGACGCCGTCGAAGCTGTCCTGGACGACCCACACGAGGTTCCCGAACTCGTCGAACCAGACGTCGTCGGCGCAGTGGACGGCGTCGATGTCGATGATCGTGTCGCGCAGCATCTCCAACCGGGCCCGCTCGTGGTTGGATAGCCCGGCGCTCGGGTCGCCGCCGTCGTCGACGGGTCGATCGACGTGACTGGCGGGGATGCGCACCGCCTCCTTGAGGATGGCGACCGCCAGCGGCCGATAGCGGGCGGCCAGTTCCGCCACCCTTTCGTCGAGCGACATCTCAGACCTCCGCATTCGCCGGGGACGTGTTCGCCGGGGACCTCGTCGGCGCCACCCGGGCGGCGAGGTCGTCGACCTTCGCCGCGGCGAGCAGCGCCATGATCACGTAGAGCTTCTTGTTGGCCTCCGCGGCAACGGCGACACGGAAGCGGTCCATCACCGCCGGGGAGACCTCGGCGCCGATGTCGGCGGGCAGGCAGTGCAGGTACAGGGCATCGGCGGTCAGCGACATCCGGCGTTCGTCGCAGATCCAGTCGCGGTTGGCGGCGTTGGCGGCCAGGGCACGCCGCTCGATGTCGCCCATCGCCGCGGCGTCGGCGGCACGGTTGGCGGCGACGCGCTCGACCATCAGCGCATGGGGACCCCACGACTTCGGGTACACCGCCTCGGCCCCGGCGAACGCGGCGTCCATGTCGTCGGTGAGCTGGAACGTGCCCCCGGACTGCGCTGCTCCCTCGCCGGCCCAGCGCAGCGGATCGGCCGACAGCTCGTATCCCGCGGGGTGAGCGAGCGTCACGTGGGCCCCGAAGCGGGTGAGCAACGACACCAGCCCCTGGGGGACCGACAGCGGCTTCGCGTAACTCGGCGAGTACGCCCACGACACCGTGATCCGCTTGCCGGCCACGTCGCCGCCGAAGTGCTCGCGGAGCCAGAGCAGGTCGGCGAGCGTCTGCGTCGGATGATCGACGTCGCACTGGAGATTGACGATCGGCACCGCTCGGTCGTCGTCCGTGGCCGCCAGGTAGTCGTCGATGCCTCGCTTGACATCGTGCATGAAGGCGTTGCCCTCGCCGAGGATCAGGTCGTGGCGGATGCCCAGGGCGTGGGCGTTCATCCCGAGCATCGCCCCGGTCTCCTCGGCCGTCTCGCCGTGCGACACCTGCGTCGAGGAGCCGTCGACGATCACCGGCTGCATCCCGAGCCGGGCGGCGGCGCCCGCCCAGGCCGACTTGGTCCGCGTCGAGTTGTCGAAGAACATCGCGTAGGCCAACTCGTTGGGCAGCAACGCCGTCGAGGCGCCGTCCCGGTCGAGTCGTTGGAAGCGGGCTGCGAGGGCGAGGACGGCGTTCAGCTCGTCGTTCGACCAGTCGTGGGTCGTGAGCAGACTGCGGCCGCGCAGCGAGGCGAGGACGTCGGGATCGGGGGACGTGTCCATCGCCTCCTCTGTACCACGGAGCCCGGGTCCGTCGTCAGGGCACAACGACCCGGGTCGCAGGTCACCTCGAGGTCGGTGACGAAGCGGCCGCCGGAGGACGTCGGCAACTACCTCGTGCCCTCGTCCGCGCCTGATCGCCGCCACTGCGACATGATCCGTGTGGTCTGCTCGTGCGCGAGGTCGTAGCAGCGCTTGGCGCGGTCGGTATCGAACAGCTGCCTTGGCCACCGGGCGATCTCGGCCACCGCCTGGTTGGGGCGGATGAGCCAGACCTTGCCGCCGGGATGGGCCTGCTCCCATTCCTGGGTCTCACGACGCACGATTCGCTCGGCGAACCTCCCGCCGGGTCCGAGCATCGGTCCGGCGATCGGGGCGATGACGAGCAGGTGGCGGGCGTCGTCGGCCAGATCGGCCGAGACGAGCGAGCGGACGCCGCCATCGACGTACCTGCGCCCGTCGATCTGGTGCGGTGCCAGCAGGCCGGGAACGGCGGACGAGGCGGCGACGAGGTCGGCCGCCGCGTGGTCGGCGCCGGGAAGCAGGACACGCTGCAGCCGGGGGAGCGCGCAGGCCACGACACGCATCGTCGGGACGCGCCGCTCGCCGAGGACCTTTGCGGCGACGTTGCGGAGGCGGCCCGGGCGCGGGTCGGGCCAGCGGGGGACGTCGTCGGCGAGGAGGTCGATGGCGTCGTGCCAACGCACGTCGAGGGCGAACGCCGCCGCCGCCCACGACCCCGCCGACGTGCCGACCGACGGGGTCGTCGCCAGGGGGACACCGTCGGCGATCAGGGCTTCGCCGACACCCAGGAGGTAGGCGATCCCGAACAGGCCGCCTCCCCCGTACGCCGCCGCCAGGTTGGGGGTCATCGCATCGGTCTCCAACGACGGTTCGTCGGACACCGCCGACGACCGATCGTACCGGCCCTCGTCGCGGGACGCCTCACGGGCAGGCCGCTCCTCGACACGTTCGGTCGGCGCGCAGCTGCGCGCTGATCGTCTGCACGTTGGGGTCGTTGGCCGGTACGCCGTCGGCGAACAGGTTGACCAACCGATACGGATCGTTGGCCAGGTTGTAGTACTCCCGGAACCGCACCGTGGTCGAATCGACCTCGTAGTACTCCGTGTACTCGTACGTCGCCGTGGTCAGCGACGCCCAGTCCGGGATCGACTTCACATTGCCCGGATCCTGCCAGTACTCGGTCAGTCTGCGGCTGCGCGGCGATCCCCCGATCAGGTCACGACCGTCGACGGCGGTCGTCGGAGCAGCCCCCGCGGCGGCGAGTGCCGTCGGGACGATGTCGATGTTCGAGGCGAACCGCTGGTCGGTGGTGCCGCCGCCGAGGCGGGCCGACCAACGCATCAGGAACGGAACCCCGACCGAGTTCGAATAGGGGACGAACTTCTCCATCAGGTTGTGGTCGCCGAACAGCCAGCCGTTGTCGCTGAGGTAGAACGCCAGCGTGTTGTCCAGCTCGCCGGCGGCGCCGAGCCGTTGGAACAGGCGGTCGACTCCGTCGTCGATCGACATCGCCGCCCGCGTCATCCCGGTGTACACGTCGTTGATGTAGGTCTCGGTCACCGTGCAGCAGTAGAGGAACGGCGGCTTGTCGGAACGATCGGCCTCGAAGGTCGCCGGCGTGCGGGCCAACGGGGCGACGGGCGCCGTCGCGTACTGCGGCTCCACCGGCGGCGGGTCCTGGCCTCTGCGGTGCGGGGCCGTCGGGGCGACGATCATCAGCCACGGGGTGGAATCGGCCGCCTCCCAGGAGTTGACGTAGCTGATCGCCGTGTCGAAGGCGACGCGGGTGCTGTACACCGAGCTCTGGCGGATCTGGCCGTCGAAGTTCATCCAGACGTTCTCGTAGCCGCCCTTCCAGTACGTCCAGCGATCCCAGTAGGGCGCCCGGCCCGACAGCGGGTAGTAGTGCACGTACTTGCCGATGAAGCCGGTCGTGTAGCCGACCTGCTTCAGGTACCGGGCGATCGAGGTCGACTCGTCGAACGCCGGACCGGTCTGTTGCACGACGCCGTTGTTGTGGTCGTAGCGGCCCGTGAGGATCGAAGCGCGCGCCGGACAGCAGCTCGGGGTGGTCACGTACCCCTTCGGGAAGGTGATCCCGGGCGCGGCGAACCACTTCTTCACATTCGGCATCTGCTGGATGGCGTCGGGCCGCTGGTCGTCGCTCAACACGATGAGGATGTTCGGTCGGGCCGTGCCGTCGTCGGTCACCGCGGTGAAGGTGCCGACACCCGAGACGGCCCACACCGCCAGTCGGTACGTCGTGCCGGCCTCCAGCGTGGCGGTCATCACCTTGGGGTTCGCCGTGTTGGTCGCCGCGGCGATCCACTTGCGATCGCTCGCCCGGCGCAGGTCCATCTGCAGCGCGCCGCCTCCCGTCCAACTCATCTGGATCGTCACGGGACCCGTCGTGGTCGGCGTCCACTGCCGCGATCTCCATGCCGGCGCCACCGCCCCGGAGGCGTCCACAGTCGCCGTCCATGGAGCGACCAGGGCAACGGCCTCGGCCACCGCCGGGGCTTCGGGGGTGACGACAGGTCGTGCGCTCGCTCCCGGGGTGGAGATGCAGGCGACGAGTGTGACGAAACCCGCGGCGATCGACGACCAGAACTTCCGTGACATGTTCATAGCTCCAACACTCATCGCGGCGGACGACCACGAACAGGGACCAACGTCCTCATCGCGGGCCGTCGTTTCTGTTCGAACGCTACGTCACACGGCGTTCGTCTCCTCTGCTCCGTGACCTTCGACCCTCCCGCCGCCAGCCGACGGGTCCGATGATCGAGGGGTGGAGCAGACCGGATCGGTGGTGCCGGCGCCGCCGGTGGAGCACGGGCGCTTGGCGAGCGCCCACAACCACGATCCGCGCGAGCTGTTCCGTCGCCATGCGGCCAACCCGATCCTGCGGGCGCGCGACTGGCCCGAGGTGGTCAACGCGGTCTTCAACCCCGGAGTGACCTCGTTCGAGGGGGAGACCCTGCTCCTCGTTCGGGTCGAGGACCGGACCGGCCTGTCCCGACTCACCGTCGCCCGCAGTCGCGATGGGTACACCGACTGGGTGATCGAGCCCTCCCGCAGCATGCTCCCCGACCTCGGATCCTGGGAGGAGAAGTGGGGGATCGAGGACCCCCGGATCACCAAGTGCGACGACGAGTACCTGATCGTGTACACCGGCTTCTCCGGCGGTGGGCCGCTGATCTGCCTGGCCTCGACCCGTGACTTCGTCGACTTCCGGCGCCACGGCGTGATGCAGTCGCCGGAGGACAAGGATGCCGCGCTGTTTCCGCACCCGATCGGCGGACGGTGGGCGATGCTCCATCGCCCGGTCCCCGCCCTGTCGCGGATGGGGGCCCACATCTGGATGTCCTGGAGCCCCGATCTCAGGCACTGGGGTGATCCGACCGTGCTGATCGAGGCTCGCGCCGGCGGCTGGTGGGACGCCAACAAGGTCGGGCTCGGGCCGCCCCCGATGGACACGCCCGCCGGGTGGTTGATCCTCTACCACGGCGTGCGGACCACGGCGGCGGGCTCGCTCTACCGGCTCGGGCTGGCGCTGCTCGACCGGGAGCACCCCGAGCGGGTCATCGCCCGCAGCAACGAGTGGGTGTTCGGCCCGAGCGCCCCGTACGAGACGGCCGGTGACGTGCCCGACGTCGTGTTCCCGTGCGGGTGGATCCTCGACGACGACGGCGACACGGTGAGGATGTACTACGGCGCCGCCGACAGCTCGATCGCCGTGGCGACGGCCAGCCTGCGCGAGCTCCTCGGCTTCATCGAGCGCCACCCGATCGTCTGAACGCCCGCGGCCGCCCGGGTTTGTGTGACTTACTTCCCTTGATCGCACCCCACCTGGCCGATGTACTGGTCTTCCATGAGAACGACGAACGTCGAACCGGCGTCGGTGGCGATGATCGGCACCTACCCGCCCACGCGGTGCGGTTTGGCGACGTTCGGCGCAGCACTGGCGTCGGCGTTGGCGGCCGCGGACGGTCGCCGCGTCGAGATCGTGGAGGTGACCGAGCGCCGGCACCCGTGTCCGGCGGAGGTGGTCCACCAGGTCGTCCATGGCGACCGGCGCTCGCGTGCCGAGGCGAGGCGGTGGCTCGCCAAGCACGACGCCGTCATCGTGCAGCACGAGTTCGGCATCTTCGGCGGTCGCGACGGGCGGGAGGTGCTCGACCTGGTGCGCGGGGCCGAGCACCCGGTGATCGTCGTGCTCCACACGGTTCTCAGCCGTCCGACCACCCATCAACGGACGGTGGTCGAACAGCTCGTCTCGCTGGCCTCGGCGGTCGTGGTGATGACCGACTCCGCTCGGATCCGCCTGGAGCAGGTGTATCGGATCGATCGCGGCAAGGTCCGCGTGATCCCCCACGGTGCCCATCCGAACCCGGCACAGTCGACCGACCGTCCTGCTCCGCAACCGACGATCCTCAGCTGGGGACTGCTCGGGCCCGGCAAGGGCCTGGAGGCGGGAATCGACGCGCTCGCCGCACTGCGTGACCTGGTCCCGGCCCCGCACTACCTGATCGTCGGCGAGACCCACCCCACGGTGCGGGCGGCCGATGGAGAGGCCTACCGGCAGTCGCTGATCGAACGCGCCACCATCGCAGGGGTGGGCCACCTCGTCGACTTCGACAACCACTACCACGACGTGGCGGCCCTCGAGGCGATCATCCGTTCCGCCGACGTCGTGGTCGTGCCGTACGAGTCGCGCGAGCAGGTCACCTCCGGGGTGCTGATCGAGGCCGTCGCGTCGGGCCGACCGGTCGTCGCCACCGACTTCCCCCACGCCCGCGAGCTCCTCGCCTCGGGCGCCGGGCTGGTCGTACCGCATGGCTCGACCCCGGCGCTCGCCGCCGCCCTGCGACGGGTGCTGACCGACCACCGCCTGGCGGCGCGGATGTCCGCCGAGGCCGTGCGCATCTCGGCTCCGATGATGTGGTCGGCCGTCGGCCGGGCCTACGGCTGCCTCGTCGACGAACTGGTGGCCGGGTGGACTACGCCGCCAGCAGAGCGGTGAGCAGCGACTCCTCGTCGACGACGGCTGCGCCGATGCAGCGGTCCGCTGCGCCGTAGACGAGGTAGATGGTGCCGTCGGGACGTCGATGGGCGCCCTGCACGAAGACGACGTCGTCCACGTCGCCCACCCGCTCCCAGTCGAGCTCGGGCACCATCAGCGCGTCGGGGAGCGTGGCACGCACCCGGCCGGTCGAGGCGTCGAGCAGCGCGACGTTCATCGTGTACGTGCCTGCGGCATTGCGCTCGTGGAAGAAGAGCAGCAGACCCTCGCCGGTGACGAGTGGTGGTGCGCCGGCGCCGACGCCGAGGGCTCCGGGCGAGGGGGCGATGATCGTGTGGTGATCGAGGTCGGCGACGTGTCGATCCCAGTACCCGTCGTCGGCATCCCACAGTTGGTCGAGGTCGTCGAACACGGCGACCTGGACGTTGGGGTGGATCCGATGGATCAACGCCACCCGGCCGTCGTCGAGGTGGAAGATGACCGCATCCTTGTTGGCCAGCGCCGGTGGACCGAGCCGTCTGCCGGTGGCGTGGTCGACGTGGAAACGCCCGTCGTCGTAGGAGAGACGGTGGGCGCCGATCTGCCACGGGTCGCCGGACTCCGGGTGCGGCAGCCGCGTGTAGGTCATCACGATGTGCCGGTCGTCGCCGACCGACAGCACCTGCACCCGGGGATCCTCGTAGGACCAGATCCCCGAGTCGGTCGCCTCGACGAGCACGTAGGCGAACTCGTAGTGGAGCCCGTCGTGCGAGGTGAACACGAGGATGTCGGAGATGTAGTCGTGGAACCTCGGTCCGGGCCCGTCGTTGCGGCGGTAGCCGTCGCGGATGCCCCGGGCGAAGAGGTGGTAGCGATCGTCGTGGACCAGCAGGCCGGCATTGAAGATCGGTCCGTAGCCGGCGACGACGCCGTACTCCACGACGGGTTGGTCGGCCACTCGCCGCAGCGTCACTGAGTTGCTCATCCGTTTCATTGTCCCAGACGGAGGCCCGTCCGGACGGGCACGATGGCGGACTTTCGACTCTGCCGACCCCGCCGGCGATGCGGTTTGCTCGTGGGATGGATGATCCGTCGGCCGCGCTCACACCGCCGACGGTCGACGGCAGGCCCGTGCTCGAATGCAGCGGCCTGCGCAAGCGCTACGGCGAGCGAACCGTCGTCGACGGCTTGAGCTTCCACATCGCCGAAGGTGAGACGTACGGGTTGCTCGGCCCGAACGGGGCCGGCAAGACCACGGCCATCTCGATGCTCTGCGGCCTGCTGCGGCGCGATGGCGGAACGGTGGCCGTCGCCGGTCACGACCTCGACCGTGAGCTCACCGCGGTCAAGGCGTCGATCGGCTACGTGCCCCAGGACGTGGCCCTCTACCCCGACCTCACCGCCCGCGAGAACCTGCGCTTCTTCGGCCGCCTGTACGGGATGCGAGGCACCCTGCTGAACGGTCGTGTCGGCGAGGTGCTGGAGGTCGTCGGCATCGCCGATCGCGCCGACGATCGGGTCGAGCACTTCTCGGGCGGCATGAAGCGCCGGCTGAACATCGCCGTCGGGCTGCTCCACCGGCCGCGACTGCTGGTGCTCGACGAGCCGACGGTCGGCGTCGACCCGCAGAGCCGCAACGCGATCCTCACCGGTGTCGAGGAGCTCGGCGGGAGCGGAATGGCCGTGCTCTACACCACGCACTACATGGAGGAGGCCGAGCGGCTGTGCCATCGCATCGGGATCATCGACGACGGTCGGTTGATCGCCGAGGGAACGCGCCGCGAACTGATCGCCATGGTGGGCGAGCTCGACCGGATCAGTCTCACCGTCAGCGCCGGCGAACTCCTGGTGCTCGTCGAGGCGTGCCGCGGGCTGGACGGCGTGCGCCAGGCGACCACCTCCGCGGGCCAGGTCGATCTGCTGGTGGAGGGTGGCCGGCGGCTCCTGCCCCGACTGATCGAACTCGCCGAGCACTGCGGCGTCACCGTGCAGAGCGTCGATCTGATCGAGCCCGACCTCGAGGCCGTCTTCCTCCACCTGACCGGCAAGGCGCTCCGGGACCGATGAACGCGCTCTGGACCGTGGCGGCCAAGGACCTCCGCCAGCGTTGGCGTGACGGGTCCGCATTGCTCACCGGTGTGGTCGCGCCCCTCGTCATGGCGCTGCTGATCAGCCTGGCCTTCGGTCGGGGCGACATCGCCTTCTCGGCCACCTACGGCGTCGTCGACGGCGACGGGGGAGCGCTCGCCCGGGCGTTCATCGACGACGTGCTCGGCTCTCCCCGGATGCAGGAGGTGGCCACGATCACCCGGTTCGCCGACGCCGACGCCGCCCGCGCCGCGGCGCGCGACGGCGACATCGCCGCGGCGTTCGTGATCCCCGCCGGCCTCTCGCAGGTCGTCAGCGGCGGGAGCAGCCGGATCGAGGTGATCCGCAGTGGGAAGAGCCCGATCGGTGCGGATGTCGCCGAGGCCGTCGCCAACGACTTCGCCCGCAACGTCGAGGCCACCCGCCTCGCCGTGGCGACGGCGATCGAGTTCGGCGCGGCTCCCACACGGCTGGCCGAGCTCGCAGCCGGCGCCGCCGGGCAGCTCCCGGCCTTCGAGTTGTCCGCCGTCGACTCGGGCGGTCGTGAGTCCTCCCCAGCCACCTACGTCGCCCCGGCGATGGGCGTGTTCTTCGCCTACTTCGTCGCCGCCCTGGGTGCCCGGGGCCTCGTCGCCGAACGCAAGCAGGGCACCTTCGCCCGCCTGCTCGCTGCCCCCGTCGCCGGCCGGGTGATGGTGCTCGGCAAGGTGCTGGCCACCTTCCTGCTCGGCGTCGTCGCCCTCGCCACGATGGCGGTCGCCTCCCGACTGCTGTTCGACGCGCGCTGGGGGCCGGCCCTCCCTGCGGCCACGATCATCGTCGCCATCGTGTTCGTCACGACCGGGATCACCGCCTGCGTGCTCACCGTCGCCCGGACCGAGCAGCAGGTGATGCTGTTGATGTCGCTGATCACCTATGCGATGGCCCTGCTGGGCGGGAACTTCGTCAGTCTGAGCCGGGCGCCCGCCTGGTTGCGACAGGCATCGCTGGTCACCCCGAACGGATGGGCGCTGCGCGCCTTCGGCGACCTGGCGACGACCGATGACGGCGGTTTCGCCGTCATCGTCGGTCCACTCGTCGCCATCGTCGCCTTCGGTGCCGTCGCCGCCACGATCGCCCTGCTCCGCGCCGATCGGCTGACCGAGCCATGAGCCCGGGCGCCACGCCGAAGGCGACCCCGCCCAGATTGGTGCTGGCCGCCAACGACGTCCGCCGACTGGTGCGCGACCGCGTCGGGTTGTTCTTCACCTTCGCCCTGCCGTTGTTGATCATCGTCGTCCTCGGTGCGGCCATCCCCAGCGCCGAGCTCGGCGTCGGCATCGTCGACCTCGACCACTCGGTGATGTCGTCGGAGCTCTCCCGGGCGATCGCCGCTCGCCCGGGACTGGAGGTCCGCGAGTTCGCCTCCACCGAGGCCCTGGCCACCGCACTCCGCCGCGACGAGGTCGACGGGGGTGTGGTGCTCACCGAGGGGTTGCAGGCGACGGTCGACGCCGGCGGGCAGGCGGACGTCGGTGTGATGTCAGCGCCGGGATCGTCCGACGTGGTCGTGCTCGACACCCAGATCGCCGCGGCGATCGCCGCGACGGCCGCCGTGGTCCGCGCCGCCCGAACCGTCATCGGCGCCGACCTGGCGAGTGGGCCGAGCTACGCCGCGGCGGTGGCCACCGCCTCCCGCCTCGCCCGGGGTTCGGAGTCGCTGTCGGTGTCGGTGACCAGGACGCGCCAGAGCGGCGCGCAGGCGATCCGTGTCGGCGAGTACGCCACGATCGGTGAGCTCGTGCTGTTCATCTTCCTCATCGCCCTCGTCGGCTCGTCCGATCTCATCGAGGCCCGGCGGCTGGGCGTCACCCGCCGGGTGATGTCCTCGGGCGCCGGCGCGACCGACATCGTCGTCGGCCACGGCCTGGCCCGTCTGGTGATCGCCGGCCTGCAGGTCGGTCTGATCGTGCTGTTCACCGGGCTGGTCTTCGGGGTGCGCTGGGGCAACCCGCTCGGTGTCGCCGCCGTCGTCGCGGCATTCGCCCTGGCGAGCGTGGGCGCCGGGATGCTGATCGGCTCGATCGTGCGCACCCCCGAGCAGGCGACTTCGATCGGGCCGATCGTCGGGATCGCCTCCGGCATGCTCGGCGGCTGCATGTGGCCGTTGGAGATCACCAGGCCGGCGCTGCGCGCCGTCGGACATCTGACGCCCCACGCCTGGGCGCTCGACGGTCTCATCTCGCTGATGTCCGATCAGGCCGACGTCGCCTCCATCGCCCGCGTCGTCGGCGTGCTGCTCGCCTTCGGCGCCGTGCTCCTCTCGCTCGGCGCCTGGAGGCTGCGCCGCAAGGTCACCGACTGACGCTCGTCCGGGGTCAGCCGACGGGGGCCGGCCGTAGGCCGCGCAGCGGGATCACCGGGTCGTCCCACTCGGCGAGCCGCATCCGCACGTCGACGGCGACGGCGCCGCCGGCCGAGGCGACCACGGGGTTCAGATCGACTTCGACGAGCTCCGGGCAACGGTCGACGAGCACCCCGAGGCGATGGGCGACATCGATCAACGAGTCGAGGTCGACCCCTGGATGCCGGAGATCCCCGCGCAGCACGGGGGCGATCCGCAGCCGTTGGATCGCCTCGCCGATCTCGGTCCGCGTGGCCGGCACCATCAGCACCTCGCGATCGCCGATCAGCTCGGTCATCGTCCCACCGGCCCCGATGACCAGCAACGGGCCGAACCGCTCGCTGCGGTTGATCCCGACGAGGATCTCGAGGCCCGCCGGGAGCTGGTGCTGGACGAGCACGCCCCGCAGGTCCGCGCCGAATCGTTCGGCGAAGCGGTCGAAGGCCGCCTCGGCCTCGTCGGCCGAACGGATCCCGAGGGCGATGGCGCCCATCTCGGCCTTGTGCAGGGCCGTCTCGGCGTCGGCCTTCAACACCGCCGGGAACCCGACGGCCAGGGCGGCCGCGGCGACCTCGTCGCGCTCGTGCACGAACCGGAACGCCGGGGCGGAGATCCCGAGCTCGTCGAGCGTGGCGAAGGCATCCTCGGGGGCGAGCCAGCCGGCGGCCGATCGTCGGCCCTTGCGCAGGCGCTCCAGCGCGCCCGCCGTCTCGACGCGCACCGGCGTCGTCGTCGGGGCGGCCTCGTGCTCCCGCCGCCGGCGCCAGTCGGCGTACTCGGCGACGCGGGACAGGGCGTGGATGGCCCGCTCGGGGGAGGTGAAGGCGTTGTCCGGGCGGCCGGTGCCGTCGGCGCCGAGGGTCGCCACGACCACCGGAACCGAGGGGGTCGCCGGGGCGGGGGGCTCGGCCTCGACCGACGCCCGACCGACGGGGACGTTGACGACGGCGATCGCATCCACCTCGCCGGAGGCGGCCAGCAGTTCGACGACCGAGGCGAGTTGGGCCTTGGTCACCGTGGCGAGCAGGTCGACCGGGTTGCCGGTGGCCGCGGCATCGGGAACCAGGGCCAGGATCCGTGCCTGCAACTCCGCCGACAGCGCCGGTACGGCGAGGCGGCTGGCCTCGGCGGCGTCGGCGGCGAGGATCAGGGGGCCACCGGCGTTGCCGACCACGGCGACGCGCGGCCCACCGGGGAGTGGCTGGCGATCGAGGATCGAGGCGACGTCGATGAGCTCCTCGATCGTGTGGGCGCGGATGATGCCGCCATGGCTGAACAGGGCGTCGACGATCCGATCGTCGGTGGCCAGGGCGGCGGTGTGCGACTGCGCACCCCGTCGGCCCGCCTCGCTGCGCCCGCCCTTGAGGGCGACGATCGGCCGCTCGGGGCTGATCGAGCGGGCCAGTCGGGCGAACTTGCGCGGGTTGCCGAACGACTCGAGGTACAGGGCGATGACCCGTGTGGAGGGATCGGCGGCCCAGAAGCAGAGCAGGTCGTTGCTGCTCACGTCGATCTTGTTGCCCAGGGAGACGAACGACGAGATGCCCAGGCCGCGACGGGCGACCTCGCCGAGCAGCGCGATGCCCAGCCCGCCCGACTGTGAGGCGAAGGCGATCGAGCCGGCGGTGATCGGGATCGTCCCGAACGTGGCGTCCACGCCGATCGCCGGCACGGCCACGCCGAAGCAGTTCGGTCCGACCAGGCGCATCCCGTGGCGCCGGGCGCGGCGCAGCACCTCGGCCTCGAGTGTCGCTCCCGCCGTTCCCGTCTCGGTGAAACCCGCCGACAGGATGACAGCGCTGCGCGTCCCGGCCTCGCCGCACTGCTCGATCACCTCGGGAACGGCGGCGGCGGGTACGGCGATGATCGCCAGATCGGCGGGGCTCGGCAGGTCGGCGACCGATCGGTGGGCATCGACCCCCTCGATCGACGGCGCGCTGGGATGCACGACGTCGAGACGACCGGTGAAGCCGCGGCGCAGGTTGCGGATGACGGTGTTCCCCGGTCGGTCATGGGTCGCGCTCGCCCCGATGACGACGATGTGCTGCGGGGCGAGGATCGGGCGCAGCGAGGCCACGGTGGCCGCCCGATCGCGGCGATCGGCCCGCTCGCGCATCTCGGCCCCGTCGCCCAGCGGCATCGCCACGTCGGTGACACCGTGGTCGAAGACGCTGCTCACCTCCAGGCCCACGTCGCGGAAGACCGCCTTCATCGCCGTGTTGCCCGGCAGCGTCTCGGCGATCAACCGTTCATAGCCCGCTCGGCGGGCGAGCATGCACAGATCCTCGAGGAGCAGGGTGGCGATACCCCGGTGCTGGAGCCGGTCGGCCACGGCGAAAGCCACATCGGCTTGGCGGGCGTCGACGCAGCGGTACAGGCCGACGGCGACGATGCGCTCGTCGTGCAACGCCAACAGCGTGGCATTTTCGACCGAATCGGCCGTCGCCCATTCGGTCAGCACCTTGCTGCTCAGCTCCGGACGGGCCCCGAAGAAACGGAAGTACGCCGAGGTGTCGCTCAGCTCCTCGTCGTGGAAGCGGTCGATCGCCTCGACGTCGTCGGGCCGCGCGGGACGGATGTGGATGGCCAGGCCATCGGACGTGAGCGCGTCGCGCTCGATGGAGGCCCCGCGGGCTGGAGTCGGCACGCCTGTCAGTGTCCAGGATCGGCACGTTCGCCGCAAGGCCCGGGGGCATCAGGCCGGTGGGACGTTCGCCCCTGTTCGGCGGGTATCGCCGGGCCGGTCCCGGCGGCCGTGCGGCCGCCGGGGTCCGGACGGCGCGTCATCCGCGGATCACGGGGACCTTGGCGGCGACGGGCTCGACGGGCTTCGGGATCGGTACGCGGATCTCGAGGATGCCGTCCTTGTAGGCGGCCTTCACGCTGTCCGCGGTCGTGCCGCGAGGAACGGTGATCGCTCGGACGAAGGTGCCGTAGCGGAACTCGCTGGACACCATGCCGTCCTTCTCGGTCCGCTCCTCTTCGCGGCGCTCGGCACGCACCCGCAACATGTTGTCGACGACTTCGATGTCGACATCCTTGTCGGGATCGATCCCGGGCATCTCGGCACGGATGATCAGCTCCTCGGCGGTCTGCTCCTCCTCGATGCGGATCGGGTGGGCACCTCCCCGCTCGAAACGGCCGAACAGGTCCGGCAGCTCGAACAGGTCGGACAGACGGGTCATCAGGCGATCCGTCGGGCGGAAGTCAAGTGCGGTGGACATGATCTCAACTCCTTCGTGGTGGGTTTCGCAGTGTTGGACGGGAACGGTTCACCGGGTCGGCGGCCTTCCCATGCCCATTGCACTCCGCCGGGATCGATCCGGGTAGGGGATTGCGACATGACCGGCTGGGGACCTGTTGTCCGGGCCGTCCCGGACGATCAGGCGCCCGGTGATCCGCTCGATGCGGATCACCACTGCGGTCTGTCGCCCACCGACCCGCCATGCCCGCGACGAACTGGGCGCCGCGGCGACGTCGGCGGTGTCGGCCACGCTCATCGCCGCACCGCGGATCAGCAGGCTCCATCCCGTGCGTTCGGCGTCGTCGAGCGCGGCGACCTCGAACGTCGCCGGCCGCGGCGTGCCGAAGGCGAACGGATCGGCTCCCCCGAAGGCGGGGAGCAGCAGGTCGCCGCCGGCGAGGGCGTAGTTCGCCCAGACGACGGCGGGCTCGTCGTCTGCACCCAGGTAGGTGAGCCGGCCGACCTCGCGCGAGGCGACCAGCCGGAGGCACATCTCGTCACTGAGACGATCGACGTGTGTCGATGGCAGCATCATCTTCCCACCTTCCGCCTCGTCCCCTGCTTCAACGCAAACGCAGATCGTCGTGCACCGCCGTCACCCCTGGCGCCGCCCAGGCGGCCGCCTCGGCGCGTTCGCGTTCGGCCCAGTTGGAGACGGTGCCGCGCAGCCACACCTCTCCCCCCTTCGATTCGACCTCGATCGAGTGGGCATCGAGGTCGGCGTGGCGATGGAGCGCCGCCGTGATCACGCGGTGGACCTCCCGTGGAGAGGGGCTCCGCTTCAAGCTGATCTTGTTGGCCACGTAGCGCACCCCGGAGAGCTGCTGGACGACCCGTTCCGCGGCCCGACGCTGGAAGTTCCAGTCGACCGTGCCCTCGAGGGTGACGATCCCGTCGCGCACGGTCGCCCGGACGGCCTCGGGGACCTGGGTGTTCCATTCCAGCGCTTCCTCGACGAAACGGGCCACGTCCTGATCGGAACGCGCCGGAGCGCCGTCGGTGTGCACGACGATGTCGTCGGCGATGGCCCGCACGCCCTTCACCCGCTTGGCCGCCCGAACGGCGGCGAGCCGGGCGGCCAGCGTGTCGACGGTACCCGTCAGCGTGGCGGCATGATCGACGACGCTGACGCCGATCCGGGCCGGGGACACGGCCGGATCCCAGACGAACTCCTCCTCGATCTGCTGCTGGAGTGCTCGATCGGTCACCGCCGTGGTCGTTGCGCGTGTCGTCGCCGTGGTGGTCACGTCAGCCCCTTCCCTCTGCCTCGTCATGGGATCAAGCTGGCCCCGCACACGGCCGGCCACCAGGGGAGTTGGTCCCGTCGGCGACGGCCGGTCTGCCCGACTCACGGCCGTCGCCGGTGGCCTCCCCGGGGGGACCGGCGTGCCTCAGGGGGCGATGGCGAGCACGGCGGCGGCGTGGCGGCGGACCATCGCCTCGGTGACCTTCGACGACGAGGGGAGCTCGATGAGCAGGCCGACGCTGCCCGGTACCGCCGCCTTGACGAACGCGCCGGCCGTGCCCGTGCACTTCGTCGTGCATCCGACGCTGCTCGTCGTCATCCCGGTCAACTGCGCGTACCGTTTGGCGGTCGGCGACGAGCCGGCGACCGTGTCGAGGTCCTGGTGGTACCAGATCGTCAGTGCCGGTCGGATCTCGGCGATGAACGCCTCGGTGGCCTGCGTCTCGGGCTGGTCGGCGGGCTGCTCACCCGAGTACTGATGGTGTTCGCTGGACGGGGCGATGTACTCCCAGCCCGCCTCGAAGTTGCGGTTCAGGTCGACGTCATGATCGTTGGTCCGCCGTCCGGCGGCCATGCCGTCGGGGTTGATGGTGTCGATCAGCCACAGGTCGACGCCCTTGGGCGTCGGCGAAGTGCGCAATGTCCGGGTGATCAGCGAACCCTTGGTCTCGTCGCCGTGGATGACGCCGATGACCAGCACGACCCGCCCGCCGATGGTGCCCATCCGGGTGGCGGTGATCGCCCGCCCGCCGACCGAGGTGCCGATCGTGCGGGTCTCGATCACCTTGGCCGGCACGGTTTCGACCGGCGGAGCCGCCGGCACCTGGGAACGGATGCCGAGGGCGGCCGACGTGCGCGGGCCGACGATCCCGTCCACGGCCAGGAGGTTGGCCTTCTGGAAGGCGCGTACGGCGCGATCGGTCGAGCTGCCGAACGACGTGTCGGGCCCGACCAGTCGGTATCCGAGCCGGATCAGCCGCGATTCGAGGCACCTGACGTCGGACGATGTCGTCCCCCGCCGCATCGTCGAGGTGACAGTGCACGACGGCGCCGCGGCCGCCGGTCGGGCAGCGGCCGAGGTGAACGCAACGACGGCGAGGACGGCAACGAGCAGGACGACCGGCAGCTTCCTCACCTCTCCGTGCCTCGCTTCCTCGGGTCCGTGGGCAGGGCCATGCTACGGCTCAGCCCGGTACGTCGACGGTCACCCGTCGGACCTGTCGCTGGTCGTTCCACTGGTCGAACTCGGCACCGAGGTACCACCCGGCGAGCAGGGCGACGAGCCCGCCGGCTCCGTCGAGCCAGAAGTGGTTGCCGGTGACGATGATGCAGAACACCGTCGCCACCGGGTAGACGGCGGCCAGGACGCGCGCCCACCGCTTGCGGGTCAGCCGCCAGATCACGATCGCGCACCAGGTCGACCAGCCGACGTGCATGCTCGGCATCGCCGCGTACTGGTTCGACACCTTCGCCCCGGTGCCCGAGTCGAACTTCCAGGGTCCGCCGTAGTCGGCAACCGTGTCGACGAACCCGAAGTCCTCGTGGCCGGCGGCAACGGCCAGGGCGGCCCCTCCATATCGCTCCTCGGCGTTCAACAGGCGCGGCGGCATCAGCGGGAACAACGAGAACCCGACGATGGCCAGCGCCGTGGTGAATGCCAGGGCGTTGCGCCACCGGGTGAAGAACGCCCTGCCGCGAGCGAACATCCAGGCGAACACGCCAAGGGTCACGGCGAAATGCGCGGTGCCGTAGAACACGTTCCAGAACTGGAGGAACCCGTGCTTGGAGAGGAACCACTCCTGCATCGTCTCCTCGTGGAACAGCCCCATCGCCCGTTCCATGCGGATCACCTTGATCGCGTTGTTGAAGGCTTGCTCGGGTGCCTCCCCCGAATCGACCCGGGCCGATCCGAACTGGTTGCGGGCGATCGAGTAGAGGATGTAGAAGCCGCTGACGATCAGCGCCTCCTTCCACCAGTAGAGCCGGCGCTCCTCGTGGCCGCTCCCTGGCGTCCGCTCCGAATCGAGCATGGGTCTCCACGTTACGCTGCGCGCCACCGACCCACCGAAGGAGATGGCCCGATGCCGACCACCGTGACCGGTCATGCCGGGGAGCAGGCCCTGGCCGCGCTCGGCCGATTCGGGGTCGACGTGATGTTCACGCTCAACGGAGGTCACGTCTGGCCGCTCTACGAGGCGGCCCGCAACCAGGGCGTCCGCGTCGTCGACACCCGCCACGAACAGACGGCGACCTTCGCCGCCGAGGGCTACGCCAAGCTCTCCCGCCGGCCGGGGCTGGCCGTGCTCACCGCAGGGCCCGGGATCACCAACGGCATCTCGGCGATCACCACGGCACACTTCAACGGCACACCGCTGGTCGTGCTCGGCGGCCGGGCGCCGCAGATGCGCTGGGGGTCGGGCTCGCTCCAGGAGCTCGACCACGTCCCCATCGTGGCGTCGATCACCAAGTCGGCGCGGACGATCACCGACGCCGCGACGGCCGCGGCGATCGTGCACGAGGCCGCCGCATCGGCGATGACCCCGCACCGGGGACCGGTGTTCTGCGACTTCCCGCTCGACGTGTTCGGGCCGTCGACAGGCACGCTGCCCGACGCCGATGCCGACACCGACGCTGCTCGGGTGGCGGGCGTCGAGCCCGATCCCGAACAGATCGACCGGCTGGCGACGATGATCGCCGGGGCCGACCGTCCGGCGTTGATCGTCGGCAGCGACGTCTACTGGGACGGGGCGTGGGAGCAGCTGAGCGCCGCGGCCGGCAGTCTGCGTGTGCCCTGCTTCTTCAACGGTCTCGGCCGCGGCTGCCTGCCGGCCGACCACGACCTCGCCTTCCTGCGCACCCGGGGCCTGCTCAAGCAGCATGCCGATCTGGTCGTCGTCGTCGGCACGCCGCTCGACTTCCGCCTCGGCTTCGGCACCTTCGGGGGAGCGGCAGTGGCCCACGTCGTCGATGCCGAGACCCAGCGGGCCGGGCACGTCGAGGTCCCGACGGTGGTCGGTGGCATCGGGCGGACCCTCGCCGGGTTGGCGGCCCACGGGGGAGCGCGGCGGGACCACGAACCGTGGATCGAGCGACTGCGCGCCGCCGAACGCCAGGCGGCTGCCGAGGACCGGCTGCTCCTCGACACCGACGACGTCCCGATCCGTCCGGCGCGCATCTACGGCGAGTTGTCCCGCCGACTGGCCCGCGATGCGGTCGTCGTCTGCGACGGCGGCGACTTCGCCTCCTACGCCGGCAAGTTCGTCGAGGTCTACGAGCCGGGTTGCTGGCTCGACACCGGGCCATACGGTTGCCTCGGCAACGGCCCCGGCTACGCCATCGCCGCCCGCGTCGCCCGACCGTCGAGCCAGGTCGTGATGCTGCTCGGCGACGGCGCCGCCGGCTTCAGCCTGATGGATGCCGACACGCTCGTGCGCCACGGCCTCCCCGTGGTGATGGTGGTCGGCAACAACGGCATGTGGGGCCTCGAGAAGCACCCGATGCGGATGATCTACGGCTGGGACGTGGCCTGCGACCTCCAGCCGGCCTGCCGGTACGACGAGGTGGTTCGGGCTCTCGGGGGAGCCGGCGAGACGGTGACCGAGCCGTCGGCGCTCGGCCCGGCCCTCGACCGGGCATTCGCCTCGGGCGTGCCCTACCTGGTGAACGTGATGACCGACCCGGCCGACGTCTATCCCCGGTCGTCGAATCTCGGGTGAGTCGGCCGACGGCGGTCACACCACCCCGGGCCGGAACGGCGATCGCCACGTGTGAGGCCGGGCGCTGCGGTGGCTCGGTAGGCTGCTCGTCCGCTGTCGTTGCAGGAGGGTCCGGGCCAATGATCGAACACGATGTCCTCGAACGGGTGCTCGGCGCAGCGATGCGTTCGGGTGGCGAGTTCGCCGAGGTCTACGCCTCCGACGTGCGCAACACCTCGGCAGGTCTCGACGACGGCAAGGTCGAGCAGGTCAACTCCGGGCGTGATCGGGGAGCCGGTATCCGGGTGATCAAGGGCGAGACCACCGGGTTCGCCTACACCGCCGATCTCAGCGAGCGCGGCCTGCGCGAGGCGGCCGAGGCGGCCGGCGCGGCCGCCAGTCAGGGCGGCGGCGGGGTGCACACGGTCGCCCTGACGCGGCGCGAGGTGCGGGCGGTCAACGAGATCGAGGTCTTCCCCGACACCATCTCCAAGTCGACCAAGGTGGAGCTGCTCGAGCGGGCCGACGACTCGGCCCGGTCGGCCGGTTCGGCCGTCGTGCAGGTCTCGGCGGGCTACGGCGACAGCCGCAAGCGCGTGCTGATCGCCAACTCCGACGGCCTGCTCGCCGGCGACGAGATCGTGCGCACCCAGTTCCGGGTGAGCGTCGTCGCCAACGGCGACGCCGGGATGCAGACGGGGTACGGATCGATCGGCCACACCATCGGCTTCGAGCTCTTCGACCGCTACGACGTCGACGAGGTGGCCCGCGACGCCGCCCGCCAAGCGATCACCAAGCTGCGCTCCCGGCCGGCGCCGAGCGGGGCGATGCCGGTCGTGATCCAGCGGGGGAGTGGCGGGGTGCTGTTCCACGAGGCGTGCGGTCACGGCCTCGAGGCGGATCTGATCGCCAAGGGCGGCTCGGTCTACAAGGGGCGCGTCGGCCAGCAGGTCGCCGCGCCGTTCGTCACGCTCGTCGACGACGGCACGATGGTCGGCGAGTGGGGAACCGTGGCCATCGACGACGAGGGCCATCCGACGCAGCGCAACGTGCTGATCGAGAACGGCGTGCTCACCGACTACATGTGGGACCGCATCCGGGCCCGCAAGGAGGGCCGGGCGCAGTCGGGCAACGGCCGCCGCCAGAGCTACATGCACCTGCCGATGGTGCGGATGACGAACACCTTCGTGCTCAACGGCACCGACGATCCCGACGAGATCGTCCGGGCGACCGAGAAGGGCGTCTACGTCGCCCATCTCGGCGGTGGCCAGGTCAACACGGCGACCGGTGACTTCGTCTTCGGGATGACCGAGGCCTACCTGATCGAGAACGGCGAGATCACCGAACCCCTGCGGGAGGGCAACCTGATCGGCAACGGCCCCCAGGTGCTCCAGGACATCGACCTGTTGGGCAACGACTTCGCCATGGGCAACCCCGGCATGTGCGGCAAGGACGGCCAGGGCGTCCCCGTCGGCGACGGGCAACCGACGCTGCGCGTCCGTTCGATGACCATTGGGGGAACCGCGTCATGACCACGACGGATCGAGCACCCGTCACGGGTTCGGTCGATGAGCTGCTGGCGTTCGCCGACCGTGTCGTCGCCCAGGCCCGCCCCGGCGAGCAGGTGGAGGCCTACGTCGGGCGGGGGCGCGAGACGGCGATCCGGGTCTACGAGGGAGAGGTCGAGCAGTTCCAGTCGGCCCAGTCCGAGGGCATCGGCATCCGGGTGATCCGCGACGGCCGGACCGGTTTCGCCTACGCCGGCACACTCGACCCGTCGGCGATCGACGAGGTGCTGCGTGACGCCCGTGACAACACGGCCTTCGGCACGTCCGACGAGTGGGCGGCGCTCGCCGAGCCCGATGCGGTCGCCGTGCAGCCGCTGGCGCTGTGGAGCGACCGCCTGGCCGACTACGCCACGTCGGACAAGATCGCCCTGACCAAGGAGCTCGAACGGCTCGCCCTGGCAACCGACCCGCGCATCCGGGTCGACGACGCCAACTACGCCGACGCGGCGGGCGAGACGGCCGTGGTCACCTCGACCGGGATCAGGGTCGGTGGTCGCGAGAACGGCTGCTACGTGGTGGTGTCGACGATGGCCGACGAGGGCGACGAGACCCAGACGGGCTTCGGCTTCTCGGTGGGCCGTCATCCCGACGAGTTCGACCTGGCCCGCGCCGCGCAGGACGCCTCCGACCGGGCGACGGGTCTCCTGGGCGCCGTCAAGCCGCCCAGCCAACGCCTCACGGTGGTGCTCGACCCGTACGTGACCGCCCAGTTCCTCGGCGTCATCTCCTCGACGCTCAACGGCGAAGCCGTGCTCAAGGGCCGCTCGCTGTTCGCCAACCGGCTGGGGGAGCAGGTCGCCGACTCCCGCTTCACGCTGGTCGACGACCCGACGAATCCGCTGGCCTACACCGCCACCGAGGTCGACGGCGAGGGTCTCGCCGCCCGGCGCAACGTGCTGATCGAGAACGGCGTGCTGCAGAAGTTCGTCCAGTCCAGCTACAGCGGCCGGCGCAGCGGCCTGGCGTCGACGGGCAACGCCGTTCGCGGTGGGTTCCGAGGCACCCCCGGGTGCGGGTGCCTGGCCATGCAGCTCGTACCGGGCGAGCGCCGGCAACCCGAGATCATCGCCGGGATCGACTGCGGCGTGCTCATCCAATCGGTCCAGGGCCTGCACTCGGGGGTCAACTCGATCTCGGGGGACTTCTCCACCGGTGCCGGCGGGCGGATGATCCGCAACGGGGAGCTGGCCGAGCCGGTGCGCGAGTTCACCATCGCCTCCACGCTGCAACGGATGCTGCTCGATGTGCTCGAGATCGGCGGCGACGTCGAATGGCTGCCCACCCGGGCAGCCGGCTTGACCCTCGTCGTCGGCGACGTGACGATGAGCGGGGCCTGATCTGCCACACCCCGGCGGCCCGATCGGGCAACCGGCCGGTCAGGCGCGCAGCACCTCGTGCGGTGCCCGGGCGCTCATCCCCAGCGAGGCCGCCTTCGACGAGTCGAGGATCACGACGCCCGGACGGGCGCCGGCCGCGCCGGCCCGCGGCGCTGCGGCGACGAGGTTCGGGTTGAGGCCCAGCCAGCGGGCGATGAGCACGGCGAACTCGGCGCGGGTGAGGGCGCTCGGCCCGGCGACGTGCAGTGGCCCGGTGATCTCGGGACGCCCGGCCAGTTCGGCCACGATCGCCGCCAGGTCACCGGCATGGACCGGGCAGCGGACCTCGTCGGTGAAGAAGGTGAACGGGTCCGTCCCGCTGAGCGCTCGCATCACGTCGAGCTGCGGTGGGCCGAGATGGTCGGTGCCGTACAGCAGCGAGGTCCTGACGATCACCGCGCCCGGCGAGGCGGCCATCACCTCGATCTCGGCGTTCGCCTTCATCCGCCCGTAGTCGCTGATCGGGAACGTGGCATCGGCCTCGGTGTAGGGCGCCGGGCGACCGGGGAAGACGACGTCGGTGGAGAGGTGCACGAGGCGGGCCCGGCACGCTGCTGCCGCCTCGGCGACGCTCCGGCTCCCGTCGACGATCACCCGCCGGTCGTCGTAGCGATAGGCGAGGTGGGCGACAGCGTGGGGCTTCCAGGCCGTGATCGCCTCGATGACGCTGTCCCGACGGCGGACGTCGAGCGAGGTCGACGAGGGGGCGATGATCTCCCAGCCGTGGTCGCCGTTGACCAGGTGCCGCCCGAGGAATCCGCTGGCACCTGTCACGAACAGGCGACGGTTCCGCTTCGAGGCCACGCCGGGAGGCTACCGGGGGGACCCGACGGCTACGGTTGGCACCGTGCCTACGGCCCATCCCACGGCGGTTGCCCGGCATCCCCACCTCGCCCTACCCCTCGAACCCGGGTGGGTGCGCGTCGACCTGCACAGCCACACGATGTGGAGTGGTGATTCCACGACCACCCCTGACGAACTCGCCGAGGCCGTCGCTGCGTCGGGCCTCGACGTCGTCTGCATCACCGACCACCACTCGGTCAAGGGCGCCCGCCAACTGGCCGGACGGTTGCCGTGCCGGGTGGTCGTCGGGGAGGAGATGCGCACCCAGGCCGGCGAGATCATCGGGCTGTTCCTCACCGAGCACCTCCCGGTGGGCACGCCTCCGGCGGTCGCCGCCCGCGCCGTTCGCGAGCAGGGCGGGATCGTCTACATCCCCCACCCGTTCGACCCGATGCGGCGCAACATCACCGAGTCGGCGCTCGATGGCCTCGTCGGGGAGGGGCTGGTCGACGTCGTCGAGGTCCGCAACGCGAAGACCTCGCTCGAGTCGCTGAACCGGCGAGCGGCAGGGTACGCCGAGCGCCACGACCTGGTCGCCGGGGCGGGTTCCGATGCCCACGTTCCCGACGCCCTGGGAGCGGCGTACGTCGAGATGCCCGACTTCGACGGCCCCGACGACTTCGTCGACAAGCTCCGCCGCGGCCGGGTCGTCGGCCACCACTGGGATCAGCCCCGGCCGTGGTCGGCGCGGATCGTGCCGGGCGTCTGACGGTCCGTCGGGCGCCAGGCGACGGGCCCGGGCCGTCAGAACCTGGTCGTGGTGGCCATCAGCACGAGGGTGAACAGGCCGGCGGCGAGGCGGTAGTAGCCGAAGCCCTTGAGGTCACGGCGCCCGAGGTACCTGACGAACGTGCCCACGGCGAGCGCGGCCGAGATGCAGGCGGCGACGATGCCGATCAGCGGCGCCGTCGTGCCGTAGGTGTCGACCACCGTGCCGCCGTCCTTGGCCACCGACAACACCGTCGCCGCGGTCAGCGTGATCAGCCCGAGCAGGAAGCTGAACTCGACGGCGGCGGCCAGGCTCATGCCGAGCAGGGCGGCGCCGACGATGGTCACCAGGCTCCGCGACGTGCCCGGCCACAGGGCGAGGGCCTGGGCACAGCCGATGAGGAAGGCGGTCTTGACGGTCATCGCCTCCAGGGCCGTGCCGCCGCCCCGGTGGGGGCTGAGCCGACGGTACAGGGCGAGGATCACGAGGCCGCCGACGATCCATGCGGCGGCGACGGGACCGGGTTTGAGCAGGTGCTCATCGATCTTGTCGCCGAGCGCCAGGCCGAAGGCGGCGGCCGGTAGGAAGGCGGCGACCAGGCACAGCAGCAGCTGCCGACCGGAGTCGCTCCTGCCCAGTAGGCCCTGGAACACCTCCATCACCCTCCGGCGGTAGAGCACGAGCACGGCGATGATCGCCCCGAACTGGATGATCACGGTGTACGCGTCGAGCGCCGCCTTGTCGTCCGGCCGCGCCGGGAGATCGAGGAGCCGCTCGGCGACGACGAGGTGACCCGTCGAGCTCACCGGGAGGTACTCGGTGATCCCCTCGATCAGGCCGAGGAGGACTGCCTTCCCGGCGCCCATGTCGCTGGTCGGGCCGTCGGCCTCGGCCTGAGCAGAACCGGCCGGAGCCGACCCGGCCAGCGGTATCGCCGGCGCGGCCGGCGCTGCGGGACCGGCCAGCGCATGGGGTGCTGTCAGGGCGATGAGGCCGCCGACCAGCATGGCGGCACCCGCAGCGTAGGTGCGGCGCGAGCGGCGGAGCGGGGAGATGTTCACGAGTCGAGCACGCTAACCCCCTCGACCGCCGGCGGTGGGTCGGTCATCCGGCTCATCGGGTCCCGGCTGATCGCCTCGGGAGGTGTCGCCGCATTGCGATCGGGCCGGCTCATGGGCCGACGGCCGGCGCGGCTGGGGTGAGCGCGCCCCGCGCCAGACGAGCACCACCCGCCCTGCGTCGGCCGCCGCCGCCGTTTCCGCGGCCACCCCCGCACCCACGGCGACGACCACCGCCTGGTCGGTGACGGCGACGACCGTGCCCCCCTCGACGATGACGTCGTGGGAACCGGGGCCTCCGGCCCCGAGCGGGTCGCGGACCACCACCAGGTCGACGATCGAGCCGACGGCCACGGGCAGCGACCCGGGGCCGTGGGCGACGGCCACCCCGAGCCTGCCGGGGGGCAGTTCACCGGTCGGGCCGTCGCCGACGTGCCCGCTGAGCAGCACCTCGCCGGCGGCGAGGTCATGGCGCGCCCGGAACTCACCGGCCACCGTCGCCATCGCCGTGGGCGGTACGGCGGCGCGGGGCAGCGACACGTCGTCGACGTCGGCGGGCGTGATCGGGGCCCCGGCCGGGAGCGGACGGGTGAGGACGAGCGCGGTGCGGGTCTCGGTCCAGGAGGCCCGCGCCGACCTGGCCCGGGCCGTCTCGCCGGCGACCAACCCCCCGGCACCGGCGGCGACGAGCCCGACCAGCAGCCAGTAGATGCTGCGATGACGGAGGACGAACATCCGCAGGCGCGCGGATGCCTGCAGGAACATGTGGGACACGGAATCTCCCTCCCGGGCGGGAACGCCCTGGTGCTTTGACCGGCGGGGGAAGCCGTGACGGCGACGCTAGCGGCCGGTGGGGCCAGGGCCACCCCGACGCAAGCGGTCTGGCGACGGCCGCCGCAGGTCGGGATGGCGCCGCGACGGCCGGGGCGCGGCGGTCGCAGCAGCCGGGGGTGACCGCGGGTGCAGCCGGGGCGTGACCGCAGCTACAGCCGGGGGATGGCGGCGACGATGAGCTCGCGGACGCGGGCGACGTTGCCGTGCATGACGGCGAAGACGGTCTCCATCGTCACGGGTTCGTGGCCGTCGACACCGGCGTCGTAGTCGGTGACGAGGGCGACGGCGGCGTAGGGCACGCCGAGTTCGGCGGCGAGCACCGCCTCGGGGTATCCGGTCATGTTGACGACGTGCCAGCCCATCGATCGGAACCACTGCGACTCGGCCCGGGTGGAGAACCGGGGGCCGTTGATCACCACCATCGTGCCGCCGTCGTGCATCGTCACGCCCGTCTCCCGTCCGGCATCGAGGAGCAGCCGGCGCAGCCGGGCGTCGTACGGCTCGGCGAACGTCTGGTGATGGACGGGTGGGTCGTCGTGGTACGTGTCGGCGCGGTTCCGGGTGCGGTCGATCAGCTGGTCGACCACCACGAACTCCCCCGGGTGCAGGTCGGGCTGCAGCGATCCCACCGAGCACGGGGCGACGATCGAGGCGACGCCCAGCGACCACAGGGCGTAGACGTTGGCCCGGAACGGCACGCGGTGGGCGACGAAGCCGTGTTCGCGGCCGTGGCGGGGCAGGAACGCCACCCGCCGCCCGGCGACCGTGCCGATCATCACCGGCGCGGCCGGATCACCGTAGGGCGTGGTGAGGGCGACCTCCTCCACGTCGTCGAGGAAGTCGTAGAAACCCGACCCGCCGAACACGCCGATCTCTGCCCGCGGGCTGCCGGGGGGGACGGGGTGAGGGGTCATCGGCTGCTCAGCCTGCCGCGCTGGCCGCAGCCTTCTTGTCGCGCTTCGAGTCGTGCTTCTTGGCCGGGCCCTCACCCGACGACGGCTTGGAGGATTCGGCCGACTTCGTCGACTCCGTCGCGGACGAGGCCGGGGTCGAGGACTCGCTCGACGAGCCGGACGACTCGCCCGTGGCCACGGGCGAGGCCTTCGACGAGCCGCCGCGGCTGTCGGTCTTGTAGAAACCGCTTCCCCGGAACGTCACCCCGACCGGCTGGAAGACCTTCTTGACCTTCTTGAGCTTGCCGTCGCCGGGATACCGGACCCTGGTCAGGGTCGGATCGGTGAACGCCTGCTGGACCTCGATGGTCTCGCCGGTCTCGATGAACTTGTAGACGTAGGTGGGCATGCCCGCTCCCTGTACTGCGGTCTTGGCTGCTGCGGTCTCTGTTCGGTGGGTTTCGTTGGCTGAGGTCTCGGCGGTCTGCGGTCCGGCGCCGACGATCGAGCCGACTGGCAGGCGTCGCCTGCATTGGCACTCGAACATCGAGAGTGCCAATGTTACCGGGGCGACTGCAGATCGTGCTCACCCCGGTGGCCGGGCCCAGTCGGTCGCCCGGCCCATTTCGGTCGACCAGAGTCGGATTCAGGAACGGCCCGCGTAACCTCGCCCGTCATGCGCGCTCGTATCGCCGTCGTCCCGGCGGCCGGGTTGGGGACCCGCTTCCTCCCCCTCACCAAGGCGGCCCCCAAGGAACTGCTGCCGATGGGCGAGGTCCCCTCGCTCCACATGGTGGTCGAGGAGGCGGTCGGCGCCGGAATCGAGACCGTCATCGTCGTCAACCACCCGTCGAAGACCGCCGTGGAGCAGTACTTCGCCCCGGCGCCCGCCCTGCTCGAGCAGTTGGAGCGGGCCGGCAAGGCCGAACTGGCCGCCCGGCTCCACCGCCTCGACGGGCTCGACGTCCGCTTCGTCCACCAGGAGCGCCCGCTCGGCCTCGGTCACGCCGTCGGCATGGCCCGCGACCTCGTCGGTGACGAGCCGTTCGCCGTGATGCTCCCCGACGAGATCATGGGTTCGCCGGATCTGCTGCGCGCGATGCTCGACGGCGCCGAGCGGACCGGCGGCTCGGTGATCGGCGTGCAGCGGGTGCCGCGCGACCAGGTCAGCTCGTACGGCGTCGTGTCCCCGGCCGGGCCGATGGGGGCCGACGGGATGCTGCCGGTCGGCGATCTGGTCGAGAAGCCCCGGGTCGAGGACGCGCCCAGCGACCTGATCATCATCGGTCGCTACGTCTGCACGCCAGAGGTGATGACCGAGATCGGCCGGCTGAAGCCGGGCGCCGGCGGGGAGTTGCAGCTCACGGACGCGCTCAAGGCCGTCTGCGGCTACCAGCCGTTCCATGCCCTGGTCGGCGACCTCGTGCCGGGCGGGATGGCCCGCTACGACACGGGCAGTCCCGCCTTGTGGCTCGAGGCGGTGATCGAGGTGTCGCTCGCCAACCCGCGTCTCGGTCCGGGCCTGCGCGAGGTGATCGCCCGCATCGCCGCCCGTGAGGGTCTCCTCCACGCCGTGTGACCGGTCATCCCTGGCGGCGGGCCGTCCCCGGGAGATCGATCAACAGGTAGTCCTCGTCGACCTCGGCCGTGGTCGGCGCACCGCCGTGGCCGGCGAGTGACCACGTCGTCGGGCCGAGCCGCAGGTAGTGGTGCTCGCGGACGGTGATTCCGAGCGTCTCGACGTCGACGATGCCGAGCCGCTCCGAGCGTCGTTCGGCCGTCGCGGCCCATACCCCCAGCCGGCGGATGGGCAGCGAGAGGAGCAGCAGCGTCCCGGCCGGCCCGATCGCCGTGCAACCCTCGAGGTCGGGCCGTGCCGCACCGTTGACCTCACCCCAGCCACCCCGCCCGTCGTGGGCGAGCCAGAGATCGGGCTCGTCGAGGTCGCGGAACAGCAGGAACTGGCGGGACTCGCCGTCGGGTCCGAGGCGGATGACGTAGTCGACACCGGCGGCGGCGAGGCGTCCCTCGATGGTCCAGCCCCCGGACTCTCGGCGCAACGTGGCGAACTCGTCGTCGCCGTGCCCGCCGTGCTGCCACCAGCGCACGATGTGGCCGGTCGCCTCGGCGTCGCCGACGGTGTCGCTCATCGGATCCACCGTACGCCTGGCTACGGTGGACCCGGATGATCAGCATCGAAGAGGCCCGCGCCCGTGTGCTCTCGTCCGTCGGCGTGCTGCCGGCGGTCACCGTCGACATCGCCGTCGCCCTCGGACGTGTGCTCGCCGCCGACGTCGGTGCGGCCGAGGACGTCCCCCCGTTCGCCAACTCGGCCGTCGACGGCTACGCCGTGCGTGCCGCCGACGTCGCCGTCACGCCGGTCGAGCTGGCGGTCGTCGGGGAGCTGGCCGCCGGCGCCGCGCCCGGCGTCGGGGTCGGACCGGGGGAGGCGGTGCGGATCATGACCGGAGCCCCGATCCCCGACGGCGCCGATGCGATCGTGATGGTCGAGGAGACCGAGCGGCTCGACGGCGGTCGACGGGTGTCGGTGCGCCGGCCGGTGTCGGCGGGTGATGCGGTCCGCACCGTCGGCGACGACATCCACGCCGGCGAGGTCGTCTTCCGGGCCGGGTTCGTCGTCGGGGTGCCGGCCCTCGGGGTGCTCGCCAGCGTCAACCGCCGGCGCGTCGAGGTGGTCGGCTCGCCGCGTGTCGCCGTGCTGTCGACCGGCGACGAGCTCGTCGACGACGGCGGGCCGCTGCGCCCGGGCCAGATCCGCGAGAGCAACAAGACGATGCTGCTCGGCGCCGTCCGCCAGGCCGGGTTCGAGATCGTCGACCACGGCATCGTCCCCGACGACGAGGCCGCACTCGAGGCGGTGCTGCGTCGTGCCGCACGGGAGTGCGACGCCATCGTCACCAGTGGCGGGGTGAGCATGGGCGACTACGACGTGGTCAAGGCCGTGCTCTCGCGCATCGCCCGGATGGACTGGATGCAGATCGCCATCAAGCCCGCCAAGCCGTTCGCCTTCGGGCTGCTCGACGGCACACCGGTGTTCGGCCTGCCCGGCAACCCGGTGTCGGCCTTCGTCAGCTTCGAGCTGCTCGCCCGGCCGGCGCTGCGTCGGATGGCCGGGCACGCCGAGGCCGACCTCGATCGGCCGACGGTGCTCGCCGTGATCGACGAGGGGCTGCCCCGGCGCCCCGACGGCAAGGTGCACTATCAGCGTGTGCACGGCGCCTTCGGCGACGACGGCCGCTGGCACGCCCGTTCGACCGGCGCACAGGGCAGCCACCAACTGGCTTCGACCGCGGCGGCCAACGGGCTGGCCGTCGTGCCCGACGGCCACGGCGTCCCCGTCGGCGGCGAGGTGCGCGTCCTGCTGTTGTAGCCCGTCGATCGCGCCGCGGGCATTCCGCCGGGGACCGTCTATCGTGGCGACATGGACCTCGTCGATCCGTTCGGCCGCACCATCCGCGATCTGCGGATCTCGGTCACCGATCGCTGCAACTTCCGTTGCACCTACTGCATGCCGGCCGAGGGCATGGTCTGGCTGCCCCGCGAGGAAGTGCTCACCTTCGAGGAGATCGAGCGACTCGGGCGGATCTTCGTCGAGCGCTACGAGGTCGACGGCATCCGCTTGACCGGTGGCGAGCCGACCGTCCGCGCCCACCTGCCGGTGCTCGTCGCCAAGCTTGCCCGGCTGCGCGTGCCGGCCCGCTCGGCCTCGCCGTTCGCCGGACGGGCGCCCGATCTCGCCCTGACCACCAATGGGGCCACCTTCCGCCTCCTCGCCCACGAGCTCCGCGACGCCGGGCTGAGTCGGGTGAACATCAGCCTCGACACCCTCGATCGCCAGCGGTTCCAGCAGATGACCCGCCGCGACGAGCTCGTCCGGGTGCTCGAGGGCATCGAGGCCGCCCAGGATGCCGGGTTCTCCCCGGTCAAGATCAACGCCGTCGTGCAACGGGGTGTCAACGACGACGAGATCGTCGATCTGGCCACCTTCGGCCGGGAACGGGGGGTCGAGGTCCGGTTCATCGAGTTCATGCCCCTCGACGCCGACGGCGGCTGGAGCCACGCCGACGTGGTCGGCCAGGACGAGATCGTCGCCACGATCGGCGCCGTCTACCCGCTCGTCCCGGTGCCTGCCCGCGGCGCGGCACCGGCCAACCGGTGGACGTACGCCGACGGGCGGGGCTCGGTCGGGGTCATCCCGACCGTCACCCGGCCGTTCTGCGGTGATTGCGATCGCGTGCGGCTCACCGCCGACGGCCAGTTCCGCACGTGTCTCTTCGCCACCGACGAGTTCGATCTGCGGGCCGCCATGCGCCGTGGCGAGTCCGACGACGAGATCGCCGCCCGGATCGAGCGGGCCGTCGGCACGAAGTGGGCCGGCCATCAGATCAGCCAGGTCGACTTCGTCCGCCCGAACCGCTCGATGAGCCAGATCGGCGGGTAGCGCGTCCGACGCACCCATCGCCGGCGGCTAACGTGACCGGCGTGAAGCGCCTTGCGGCTGGGGCGGCGGCGATCACCATCTGCATCTCGACGACCTGCACCCCGATGACGGCGTCCGCGGCCCGGGCCGCTCCCCCGTCGATCGACGGCGCGGCCACCGCCACCGAGCGGGCCGTGCGCGAGGGGCGCGTCGGGGGCCCGACGCTCGGGGGGTGCCCGATGTTCCCCGCCGACAACCCGTGGAACACCGACATCTCGGGCGCGTCGCCGCGGGCGAACTCGGCGGCGATGATCTCGGCGATCCAGGCCGCGGGCGGCGACTTCCTCCACCCCGACTTCGGCGAGAACCCGGACTACGGGATCCCCTTCGTCGTCGTGCCGGCGAGCCAGCCAAGCGTGCCCGTCCGGTACACGGCCTACGGTGACGAGAGCGACCCCGGGCCGTTTCCGGTACCGCTCGACGCTCCGACCGAGGTGGGATCGGACCGCCACGTGCTCGTGCTCCGTCAAGGAACCTGCGAGCTGTTCGAGCTGTTCGCCGCCAGGCGCGACGGAGCAGGGTGGGCGGCCGCGTCGGGCGCCCGCTTCGCCCTGCGCTCCAACGCCCTGCGCCCCGACGGCTGGACGTCGGCCGACGCCGCCGGCCTGCCGATCCTGCCCGGCCTCGTGCGCTGCGACGAGGTGACCGCCGGCCGCGTCGACCATGCGATCCGGGTGACGTTCGATCGCACGCAGGCCGGCTACATCCACCCGGCCACGCACTTCGCCTCCTCATCGACCGACCCGAACCTGCCGGCGATGGGCCAACGGTTCCGGCTGCGGGCCGACTTCGACCTGCGGGGCTTCAGTGGGCAGGCCAGGGTGCTGCTCACCGCGTTCCAGCGGTACGGGTTGATCAACGCCGACAACGGCGGGAACTGGTTCTTCCAGGGGGCGCCGGGGCCGTGTTGGAACGACGCCGAACTCGATCAGCTCAAGCGCGTTCCCGGCTCCGCCTTCGAGGCCGTCGACACGGGTCCGACGTTGCACTGAGCGCGCCGGTCGGCCACGCTCGGGCGGTTTCCCGGCGCCGCTCCCGGCGGGCGGTGATCGGCGATCATGGGTCCGACGCCCCGGACTCGATACTCTGCGGGGAGTGACCGACGCCCTGTTCACCCACCTCGATCCGCTCGGCCGGGCCCGGATGGTCGACGTGACCCCCAAGGAAGCCACCCATCGCCGGGCCGTCGCCCGCTGCCGGGTGATGATGAAGCCCGAGACGACGACGGCGATCGTCAATCGCGAGGTCAAGAAGGGCGACGTGCTGTCGGTCGCCCGGGTGGCCGGGATCCAGGCCGCCAAGCGCACCGCGGACATGATCCCGCTCTGTCATCCCCTGCTCGTGGGAGCGGTATACGTGAACTTCGAGATCGGCGACGACTACGTCGAGGTCGAGGCCCAGGTCGACACGGTCGAACGTACGGGTGTGGAGATGGAGGCGTTGCACGCCTGTTCGGTTGCCGCGCTCACGATCTACGACATGTGCAAGTCGGCGGATCGGGCGATGGTGATCGGTGAACTGACCCTCTGGGAGAAAACCGGAGGTCGGTCGGGAACGTACCGGCGAAGCGATAGCATTGCGGAGACCGTTACGAATGTAGTAGAACCGTAAAGTACTCGGCTGTGGTTTAGGCCGAACGGGCTAGAGCAAACGTGAACAGAACGCCAAGATCGGCTCCTCGGGTGGGGGCCGACCGGCATAGGAGTGATCCAGCGTGAACAAACTGGTACTGCTCGTCATCGGAGCAGCGTGGGCAGCAGTACTGCTTCCGCCATTGCTTCGGTCCCGATTGGAGGGCCGTCCCGGCTCGTCGATCATGAGCTTCCGACGTCAACTCACCACCTTGCAGCGCACGATGCCGGGGACCGGCATCCAGATGCGCCAGATGGCACGTCCGCTCGTCGGATCGCCGTACGCCGGCGGCCACGGTGCGGGAATGCGCAGCCACGGCGCCGGCGCCCGTCGCGACACGGTCGTCGCCTTCGATCGGCGCCCGTACGCCACCGATCCCCGCCTCGTTCGCCAGCGCCAGCAGGTTTCGTATGCCCGCGCCTCGCTCAAGCAGCGCCGTCAGAACGTCCTGTTCCTCCTTGCCGGTTCGGCCGCGGTCACCGGCCTGCTGTGGATGATGACCAAGTCGGCGAGTGTCGCCTACGCCTTCGTGCTCTCACTGTGCCTCTTCGTCGGGTACGTGTACCTGCTCGCCCAGAGCCGTCGGGTGGATGTTCCCCGGGCCGGGCGCGAGTACTACCACCGCGCCGCCTGAAGCTGTCGTCGGTCGGGTGGCCCCGACTCCGGCTCGTCGGTGATCCTCCAACGCCGGGGTGTTGCGCGACCGAACTTGGCGGGATGACTACGGTGTTGCTTCCCTAGACCCACCTGCGGAGGCACTCACGATGCAAGCGACCGTCGACATCCCCTACCCCACGTCGCGGGACCGGGGCACGGTGGCCATCCGGATCCTGATGGCCATCCCCCACCTGATCGTCATGTCGCTGTGGAACTACGCCGCCGAGATCGTCGCCGTGATCCACTGGTTCGTCTGCGTGATCACCGGCAGGCGCAACCAGGGGATGTGGAGCTTCTGCAACGGCTACCTCGGCTACGCCACGCGCACGATGACCTACGTCGGGTTGATGCACGACGAGTTCCCGCCGTTCGGGACGGATCAGGGCAGCGTGCCCGTGCGCTACGACCTGCAGTACGACGAATCGGTCAACCGGCTCACCGTCGGCCTGCGGCTCATCTGGGCGATTCCGGCGCTGCTCATCTCCGCCGTGCTCGTCCTCGTCGGCGAGATCCTCACGATCATCTCGTGGTTCGCCATCCTGTTCACCGGCACGATGCCGAGCGGGATGTACAACTTCCTGTGCAAGGTGCACCGCTACGTCGTCCAGACGAACGCCTACGTGCTGCTGCTCACCGACACCTACCCGGTGATGCCGGCCGCCTGAGGCCTGGGGGCATCGGGCGAATCGGACTTCGGAACGGAGCCGGGAGTCGCTATCCTGATCCACGCCCCGCGGGGGTGTAGCTCAGTTGGCAGAGCGCAACAATCGCACTGTTGAGGCCAGGGGTTCGATTCCCCTCACCTCCACCACGGGAAAGCCCTGGTCCACATCTTGTGCGGCCAGGGCTTTCGTTCACCGGTGTGGATACCGGCGGGGAGCCTCGGGACTTGTGACGTCGTCTCGAGGTCATCCCGAGCCGGCACACCCCGCCGGCCCACCCCGCCGGCCCGGCCTGCGGGGGCTACGACCGGAGGCGGGCGCCGGTCGGGTCGTAGAGCGCTCCGTCGTGGCGGACGGCGGCGATCGCCTCGCCGTACACCTCGATGACGAAGTCCCGCCGTCCGGCGAGCTCGATGGGAAGGTAGCCGTAGGCGATCGGCTTGCCGACCGTGTGACCGAAGTTGGCCGACGTGGTGAAGCCGACCACCGTGCCGTCGGCGATGATCGCCTCACCGCCGACGGGGTAGGCCATCGCCTCGAGGGTGAACGTGCCCAACCGGCGTCGCACGCCCGCGTCGTGTTGGGCGACGAGCGCGGCGCGCCCGCAGAAGTCGCCCTTGCCGAGGTCCACCCGCCAGGCGAGGCCTGCTTCCCACGGGGTCGTGTCGGGCGTGATGTCGGTCGACCAGTAGAGGTAGCCCTTCTCCATCCGCATCGTGTCGATCACCCGATAGCCGACGTCGACGATCCCGTGGGCCTCGCCGGCCGTGAGCAGGACGTCGTAGACGTGGGCGGCGTACTCGGTGGGGACGTGCAGTTCCCAGCCGAGTTCGCCGACGTAGCCCATCCGCACGGCCAGGACGGGGGCGGCGCCGACGGTGATCCCGCGGCACCGGGCGTACCGGAAGGCGGCGTTCGACACGTCGTCCTCGCACACCGTCTGGAGCACCTCGCGTGCCCGCGGTCCGACCAGGTTGACGACCGCACGGGCCGAGGTGAGGTCGCGCAGCGACACGTCACCGCGGGCCTGCGAGCGGATCCAGCCCATGTCGTGGGCGCCGAAGGCCGCCCCGGTGACCACGTACCACGTGTCCGGTGCGGTTCGGGCCATCGTCAGGTCGCACTCGATCCCGCCGCGTTCGTTGCACAGCTGGGTGTAGGTCACCGTGCCGACCGGCTTGTCCATCTCGGCGACCGAGAGCCACTGCACGGTATCGAGCGCGCCCGGGCCGGTGATCTCGAACTTGGCGAACGACGACTGGTCGATCAGGCCGACCCCCCGGCGCACGGCGTGGTGGGTGGCGCCGACGTGGTCGAACCAGTTCGGCCGCTCGAACGAGGGGGCATCGACCGCCGCCACCCCGGGCGGGGCGAACCAGTTGGGGCGCTCCCAACCGCCGCGGGAGCCGTAGACGGCCCCCCGTCGGGCGAGCGTGTCGTACAGCGGACTGCGCCGCACCCCGCGGGCGCTGGCCTTCTCGGAACCGGGTGCCGACAGCTTGTAGTGATGCCCGTACAGCTCGACCATCCGGGGGCCGATGAAGTGCCGGGTGGTGTGATGGAACGAGAAGCGCCGCACGTCGAGCGGCCACAGGTCGAGCGACGGCCGCCCCTCGAGCATCCACTCGGCCATCATCCGCCCGGCGCCCCCACCGGCGGCGATCCCGTAGAGGAAGCCGGCGGCCACGTAGAAGTTGTCGAGCTCCGGTGTGCGGCCCATCACGAAATCGGCGTCGGCCGAGTACGGGATCGGTCCGTTGACCAGCGTTCGGATGCCGGCCCGTTCGAGCGCCGGGGTGCGCTTGACGGCGAGCTCGGCCAGCTGGGCGAAGCGGTCGAAGTCCGGGTCGAACAGCCGGTGCCGGAACGGCGCCGGGATCCCCTCGGTGCCGAAGGCCAGCGTGTCGGGTTCGTAGCCGCCGACGAGCAGGCCGGGGCCGTCGGGCTTGTAGTAGACGAGGTGGTCGGGGTCGCGCATCGTCGGCATCCGGGCGAGCTCAGCCGGGGTATAGCCCTCGATCGGCCCGCTGAGCAGGTACTGGTGCTCGACGGCGAGGGCCGGGATGCGCACGCCGGCCATCCGGCCGACCTCGAGCCCCCACATGCCGGCGGCGTTGACGAGCATCTCGCACTCGATGTCGCCTCCTGACGTGTGGACGGTGGTGACCCGCCGGCCGTCCACCGTGACCCGCTCGGCCCGGGTGAGCTCGACGATCCGGGCGCCGCGCATCCGGGCGCCCCGGGCGATGGCCATCGTCACCGAGGCCGGGTCGATGTAGCCGTCGGTGGGGAGGAAGGCGGCGGCCGTTACATCGGTCGTCGCCATCAGCGGGAACAGCTCCTGGGCCCGGCTGGGCGAGACGATCTCCATCGGCAGCCCGAAGGACTTGGCCATCGTCGTCAACCGGCGGAGCTCGAGCACCCGCTCGTCCGAGCAGGCGAGCCGGAGCGAGCCCGTCTCGTGCCAGTCGACGGCCTGGCCGGTCTCGGCCTCGAGCCCCCGGTACATCTCCACGGACTGCTCGAGCATCCGCGTCGTGTTGCGCGACGACCGCAGCTGCCCGACCAGGCCGGCGGCGTGCCAGGTGGCGCCGTCGGTCAGCCGGTGCTGTTCGAGCAGCACGACGTCGGCCTCGCCCATTCTCGTCAGGTGGTAGGCGATCGAGCAGCCGAGGATGCCGCCCCCGATGATCACGATTCGGGCAGCGTTGGGGGAGTTCCCCCGGTGCGCCTGGGGCGAGTGGTTCGGTCACCCCCGCAAGCTACCGAGACCGCTCGTTCCGCCCGAGCGCGGTTCCGGCGGTTCGGGCGGCCGGACGGCGAGCAGGTCGGGGATCAGCGTCTCGTAGGCGGCCGCGGCGGCGAGCAGTTCGGCGTCGCCGCGGGGACGGCCGATCAGCTGCATCCCTGCCGGGAGGCCGCGGTCGTCGAACCCGACCGGCACGCTGATCGCCGGGAACCCGCAGAACGTGGCGTAGAGCACGGTCTCCATCCAGCGGTGGTAGGTGTCCATCGCACGGTCGCCGATCGCCGTCGGCCAGCGCTCGTCGATCGGGAACGGCCACACCTGGGTCGTCGGCAGGGCGAGCAGGTCGAAGCGTTCGAACAGGGCGAGCATCACCTGGAGCAGCTCGGTGCGCACCGTGCTCGCCTCGACCAGCTCGACCCCCGACACCCGCTGCGCCTGCTCGTACTCCCACATCGCCTCGAGCTTGACCAGCCCGCGGCCGGCATCGAGGCGCACGATCGGAGCCAGGCCGCTGCCGGTGAGCACCCAGCGGATCGTGATCCACGCCTGCCACACCCGCTCGAGGTCGATCGCCAGCCGGGCCGGCTCGACCCCCGCGTCGGCCGACTCGAGGCGCGACAGACCCGACTCGCAGCTCTCGAGGAGGCCCGGCTCCATCGGCAGGTGTCCGGCGAGGTCGCCGAGCCAGCCGATCCGCAGCCCCGATGGGTCCGCCGCCCCGTCCGGGTCGAGGAACGAACGCGGACCCTCGACGATCGACAGCGGATCACGGGGATCCCACCCGGCCTGGGTGGCGAACAGGGCGGCGACGTCGGCCACCGAGCGCCCCATCGGGCCGTCGGTGGCCAGGGTGCCCAACCACCCCTCGGTCCGCGGCCAATCGGGCACCCGGCCCTGGCTCGGGCGGAACCCGAAGATGTTCTGCCAGGCTGCCGGGTTGCGCAGCGAGCCGCCGTAGTCGCTGCCGTCGGCCACCGGTAGCAGACGATGGGCGAGAGCCGAGGCCGCCCCGCCGCTCGAACCGCCGGCCGATCGGCCGGCCGAGTAGGCGTTGGGCGTCGCCCCGAACACGGGGTTGAACGTGTGCGAACCCAACCCGAACTCGGGCACGTTGCTCTTGCCGATCACGATGCAGCCGGCGTGGCGCATCCGGGCGGCAAGCAGGCCGTCATGGCGCGGGCGGAAGTCGACGAGCAGCGGCGAGCCCGAGGTGGTCGGGAAGCCGGCGGCGTCGTTGAGGTCCTTGATCGCCTGGGGAATGCCATGCATCCAGCCACGCGACAGCCCGGATGCCAGTTCGGCGTCGCACTCGTCGGCCTGGGTGATCAGCACATCGTCGTCGGCCAGGTTGACGATGGCGTTGGCCGCCGGGTTGATCCGATGGATGCGCGCCAGATACGCCGCCATCACCTCCCGGCACGACACCGTGCGGGCGTGGATGGCACCCGACAGCTCGACCGCGCCGAGGTCGGTCAGCTCACCGCCCGGCGGGCCGCTCCGCTCGACGGGCTCAGGCCTTGACACGGGCATGGGTGGGATCGTAGAGCGGGCGGAGCGACACACGTGCGGGCACCCGCTCGGTCGCCACCTCGAGCTCGTAGGCGCCGCCGAGCACATCCTCGGCCGTGACCCCGGCCGGGTTGCGGACGTAGCCGTAGCCGATCGAGGCGCCGATGGTGTAGCCGTACCCGCCGCTGGTCAGCCAGCCGACCCGCTCGCCGTCGCGGTAGATCGTCTCACGGCCGAGGAGCACGACGTCGCGGCCCGCCTCGGCGGCCGCGACGGTGAACGCGGCGAGCATCTTGCGGACGCCCGACTCACGCTGTTCGAGCACGGCGGAGCGACCCTTGAACGGCACGCCGGAGCGCAGCTTGACGGCCCAACCGAGTCCGGCCTCGATCGGCGTGTGGTCCGGGCCGATGTCCGATCCCCAGGCCCGGTAGCCCTTCTCCAGGCGGCAGCTCTCGATCGCCCGGTAGCCGGCGTTGACCAGACCGTGGGCGGTGCCCGCGGCGCTGACCGTGTCGTACACGGTCGTGGCGTACTCCACGGGGAGGTGCAGCTCCCAGCCGAGCTCGCCGACGTAGGTCACGCGCAGGGCGCGCACCGGGCATCCGGCGATGCCGATCACCCGCTGGGTGGCGAAGGGGAACGCCTCGTTGGAGAGATCCGCCCTGGTCACCGATTGCAGGATGACGCGCGACAGGGGGCCCATCAGCGACAGCACCGCCGATCCCGAGGTGATGTCGAACAGCTGGGCGTTCGCCCCGGCAGGGATGTTGCGGCTGATCCAGTCGAAGTCGTGGGCGGCGAAGCCCGTTCCCGTCACGATGTAGAACTCGTCGGCGGCCACCCGGCAGACCGTCAGGTCGCACTGGATGCCGCCGCGGTCGTCGAGCATCTGTGTGTAGGTCAACGAGCCGACGGGCTTGTCGACGTCGTTGGCACAGATCCAGTCGAGCGCGGCCGGAGCATCGGGGCCCTTGAGGGCGAACTTGGCGAACGACGTCTGGTCGATGATCGCCGCGGCCTGGCGCAGCGCGGCGTGCTCGCGGCCCACGGCGGCGAACCAGTTCTGGCGACCGTAGGTGTAGACGTCGACGGGCGACTCGCCCGGGGCGTCGGCGAACCAGTTCGGCCGCTCCCAGCCGAGCTTCTCGCCGAACGACGCCCCGGCCGCCTGCAACCGGGAGTAGAGCGGCGACGTGCGGCACGGCCGGCCGCTGCGCTGCTCCTCGTGCGGCCAGGCCATCGTGTAGTGCTTGGCGTAGGCCTCGAGCGTACGGGTGCGCACCCAGTCGGTGTCGTGGTGCGGGCGGCCGAAACGGCGCAGGTCGACCACCCACAGGTCGTAGGGAGGCGCCCCGTCGTGCACCCATTCGGCGAGCGCCTGCCCGGCGCCCCCACCGGCGGCGATGCCGAAGGCGTTGAACCCGGCCCCGACGTAGAAGTTCCTCAGCTCGGGCGCCTCGCCGAGGATGAAGTTGCCGTCGGGGGTGAAGCTCTCGGGCCCGTTGACCAGCTCGTTGATCCCCGCCGTGGCCAGCGCCGGGACCCGGCCGATGGCGAGCTCCATCGTCGGGGCGAAGTGGTCGAAGTCCGACTCCAGCAGCTGGAAGCGGAACGGGCGGGGGATGCCGTCGACGGCCCAGGGCACCGGATCGGGCTCGTAGCCGCCCATCACCAGACCACCGACCTCCTCCTTGTGGTAGGTCAGGCGGTCGGGGTCGCGCAGCGTCGGCAGGTTGCGGGGCACCTCCGGTTCGAGGGGGGTGGTGATCAGGTACTGGTGCTCGACCGAGACCAGCGGCACGTTGACCCCGACGCTCGCCGCCAACGCCCGTGTCCACTGCCCGGCGCAGACGACCACCTTCTCGCAGGCGATCCGCCCCTGGTCGGTGAGCACCGCGCCGATCACCCCGTCGGTCACCTCGATGCCGGTGACCTCGGTGTCCTCGCAGATCGTCGCCCCGGCCATCCGGGCCCCGCGGGCCAGCGCCATGGTGATGTCGCTCGGGTTGGCCTGGCCGTCGGTCGGCAGAAACGCGGCGCCGACGACGTCGTCGACCTGCATCAACGGCCAGAGGTCCTGGGCCTCGCTCGGCGAGAGGAGGTGCATCTCGAGACCGAACGACTTGGCCGTCGTCGCCTGGCGCTTGACCTCCTCCCATCGTTCGGCGTTGCAGGCGAGGCGGAGACCGCCGTTCATCTTCCATCCGGTGGCCAGGCCGGTGGTGGCCTCGAGCGTCTTGTACAGCTCGACGGAGTTGCCGAGCAGCTGGGTGATGTTCGCGCTGGTGCGCAGCTGGCCGACGAGTCCGGCGGCATGGAACGTCGAACCCGACGTCAGCTTGTGCTGCTCGATCAGCACCGTGTCGGTCCAGCCGAGGCGGGCGAGGTGGTACGCCGTCGAGCACCCGACGATGCCGCCGCCGATGACGACGGCGCGAGCCGATGAGGGGAGTGCAGCCACCAACGTTGCTTAGCATCCCGACAGCTCACACTGCCGGTGTGGGCCGACCTCAGGCGAGCGAGGCGGCCAGTTCGTCGATCAGCGACTCCGGCGTGTCCGGGTGCATGAACACCAGCCGCCCCACCGGCTCGCCCCGCCAGCTGGTCGGGGCGACGAACGCCACCCCCTCGTCGAGCAGCCTCGTCGCCCAGGACCGCCACTCGGGGCGGCCCCAGCCGGCTCGGCGGAACAGCACGACCCCCAGCGGCGGCTCCATCACCAGTTCGACGCCGGGTGTGGTGGCCAACCGGGCGGCGCACCGACCGGCCAGTGCGAGGGCGCGGGAGACGGCCACGCGGTGCGCGTCGATGCCATGGGTGAGCAGGGCGAACCACAGCGGCAGACCGCTGGCCCGACGGGTGAGCTGGTAGCCGTAGTCGCTCGGGTTCCAGTCGACACCGCCGTCGCCGTCACGGTCGTCGCCGGTGTGGAGCAGGTCGAGGTAGGGACCGTGCTGGGTGTGCACGGCGGCCGCCCGCCGCGGATCGCGGTAGAGCAGGGCACAGGAGCCGGCGGGGCCGAACAGCCACTTGTGGGGATCGATGATCACCGAGTCGGCGCGTTCGATGCCGGCGAACAGCCCGCGGCGCTCCTCGACGAGCAGCGCCGCCCCGCCGTAGGCGGCATCGACGTGCAGCCACATGCCATGGGCCGCGCACTGGTCGGCCAAACCCGCCAGGTCGTCGACGACACCGGCGTTGGTCGATCCCCCGGCCGCGCAGACGATGCCGATGTCGCTCCGCCCGGCCAGCGACCGGGCCAAGGCGGCGCCGGTGAACCGGCCCCCGGCGTCGGTCGGTACGACGAGCGCTTCCAGGCCGAGCAGGCGCAGTGCGTTGTCGACCGAGGCGTGGGCGGTGTCGGCCACGGCGACGGTGCGCCGCCCGGGATCCTGATCACGGGCCACGGCGAGGGCCGAGAGGTTGCCGATCGAGCCGCCGCTCATGAAGCAGCCCCCGGCGCCGGCGGGCAGTCCGGCCACGCCGGCCAGCCAGGCCAGCACCTGGTTCTCGGCGGCGACGGCACCCGAGGCCTCGAGCCACGACTCGGCGGAGAAGTTCGCCGCCCCGATCGCCGCGTCCATCCACACTCCGGCCGCGCTCGGCGAGACGGGGATGAAGGCGAGGAACCGCTCGCTACCCAGGCCGATCGTGTTCGGGACGACGGCGCCGGTGAACAACTCCCACGCCGGGCCGGCGCCGAGTCCTTCCTCGGTGATGGCACCGTCGAGGGCGGCGGCCATCTCGCCGGCGGAGGCCCGCCGACCGATCGGCGTGTGCTCCAACCGTTCGCCGATGAACCGGGTGACCCGTCCGGGCAGGTCGCCGAGCTGGGCATCGCGGTGCAGGGAGCCCACCTGCTACGGCCCTGTGAGGGTCTTGGCCTCGAAGTTCGAGTAGTAGATCGGCCGCATCGTGGCGCTGCGCACCACCGCGCCCGAGTCGGTGGTGGGTGATTCGAGCCGCACGACCTTGAGCGAGTCGGTGCCCGCGCCGGCGTCGACGACGATCTTGGTGTCGGGATGCTGCAGCACACGCACCACGTCGTTGCCTCCGGCGAAGCGTGCGGTCACCGTGCCCACGCGCATCCAGGTGAGATTCCAGCCCGGGACGACGTTCTCGACGAAGCTGAGCTTCCCGAGGGTGGGCACGGGGTGGTTCAACGTCCAGGACGACGAGTAGGCGATCTCGATGTCGACGTTGACGATGCCGTCACCACCCGGGCCGTCGTAGATCTGGGAGATGATGTTCGCCCCGCCGGGGGCCGGCCGGGTCAACTTGACGAACACCTTGTCCGGGGCATCGATGAGGCTGTAGTACGGGGCGGCCACGTCGGCGTTGGTGAGGTGGAACGTGTCGGTCCCCGCGCCGCCGCTCGACTCGTCGTCCGAGCCGTCGTCGACGCCGATGGTGGCGTCTCCCGTGACGACGTCGTTGCCGCTGCCGCCGGAGATGAGGTCCGAGCCGCTGCCGCCCCTTACCAGGTCGTCACCGCCGCCGCCGTCGAGCCAGTCGGCGCCGTCGCCCCCCTTGACGTAGTCGGCCCCCGGACCCCCGAACAGCTTCTCGCCGATCGGGCCGCCGCTGATGACATCGGCGCCGTCCTTGCCCTGAACCTCGACGGGGTTGCCGTAGTGTCCCCGCGGAACCAGGGCCGGGAAGTCGGCCTGGCGCATCTGTGTGGTGTCGATCAGATCGGCGCCGGCCGTGCCGTTGACCAGCACGTAGGTCAACTGCGCACAGCCGAAGGCGGTCACGACCGAGCCGACGGCCACGTTCCCGCCGGCGCACGAGAGGCGAGCAGTGCCCGGGGCCGTCATGCGGACATTGAGCTCACCCGCCGTCGACAACGTCACGGTCGCCGCGGCGTGAGCGGGTGCCGGCCCGGCCACGTTCCCGACGGCGGACAGCATCGGGATCGTGAGCACGAGGTAACGCCTCATCGGAACTGGACTCCTCTCGACCGAGCACCGCTCAGGGTAGCCGACAACCGCTCTGCGTCGACAGACGTGAGCTGCGGGGCCGACGGTCGGACCGTGTCCTCCGGATCGGATCGCTGAGCGGCTCGAGCCCTTGGCCGGCCTCCGGTGGGGGGTCGGGCGTCGTTCGAGGGGCTCAGCCACCTGCCGTCGCCTGGTGCTGCTCCAGATGACGCTCGCGCATCGCCAGGTAGAGCGGGCAGGCGAAGGCGAAGGCGATCACCAAGCCGACCAGCACGTACAACCACGAGCGCTTCATCCCGATCCGGCGGCTCTCGACGATCATGAAACCGAACGCCGCCAGACCCCCGAAGGTGAGGTCCCAGCCGATCGACGACGAGGCCGAGTTGGCGAACGTCGACTCGACGAACCCCTTGACCCCCTGGGGGAGGGTGTCGGATCCGATCCATTGCAGGTTGAAGTACCAGCAGCCGACCAGGCCGATGACGGCGAGGGCGAGGTAGACGGCCTGGCGTTGGCGCGAGTTCATTCCCGAACGGTACCGAGTGGGCGGCCGCCTCCCGCTTCATCCCGAGCCGCTTCGCCTCAACGAGGACGCGTTTCCCGCCGCCCGGGAACCTTCATGGGCGCGGCGGCGTCAGAGCTGGTGATGCGCACCCGACCCGCGATGCTCGTTGCCGTCGCCCTGGGCGTGGCGGCCGTCGCCTGCGGCGATCCCGTCCCACAGGTCGACGACCGGGCCGCTGCACCCGCGACGGCCGTGCTCGGAGAACCCGGGACGGCGCCCGAGACCGTGTCACCTCCTTCTTCTCCTGTTTCTCCTCCTCCTCCTCCTCCTCCTCCTCCTCCTCGGACGCTCGATTTCGATGGTGAGCACCCACACTGGGCCAACGCCCTCCCGACGGACGTTGGCGAGCGGCTGTCGGCCCACGACTGGTACCTGAACGAGGTGGACGGTGTCGCCCGGGTCGATGCCCCGCTGAGCTCCATCCACTTCGGGGGCGAGATGTACTTCGTCTCGGGGAACGACGGCTGCAACGTGACCGATGCACTCGACGGGATCTACGCCGATGGCATCCTGACCCTGGGGAACATCGAGTCGACTGCCATCGACTGCGGATGGCCGGACACGATGTCGCTGGCGCCCGGCGACGAGTTGCGGCTCATCGATGACACCCGTCTCGAACTGGTCCGCCACGCCGACGACAAGGTTCGAGGTGGTCGCGTTCGAGGGCTTCCCGTGGATCGGCCTGTACCCGCCGGTGATCACGTTCGTCGAGGCGCCGGCTGCCATCAGCTGGACCGTCGGCTGCTCGACGTACACCGCCGGCGACGGATGGTTCGACGGCAGTGACCTCGTGGTCGGCCCGACGATCGAGGGGCCGGTACCCGCCCGGCCCGCCGACCCGGCGGAGCCCTGCCTCGAGTCCACCGAGTACGCGCTGCGGCTCGGTGACCGCATCCGCTTCGGCGACGGTGGAACACGACTCGAACTGCACCGCGACGACGGCCGGGACGGCCCGTTCGAACTCCAGCGGCTCGACCTGGCCCCGGCCGACCCTGCGGTCGTGGTCGGGAGTTGGAGGAACGGACTGCTCCCGGTCGAGATCCGCGCCGATGGCACCGTCGGGGTTGCGGGCTGCCTGGACGGGACGTGGACCGAGGGGGTGATGCGGTTGCCCCGTTCGCTCACCGACTGCTGGTCACCGACGACCATCGGCGATCTGCCCCCCGGCCTGCCCGGCGAGGAGTATCGAATCCTCGCCAGTGGTGTGAACGACGTCGTCTACCTGACGAGCTACAGCACGTCATTGCGGCTGGTGCGAGCGGGTTGATCCGGCGCCGGGGCCGGCCGGTACCGTTGGCCCATGGCAAGCCCGGACTTCGAGTTCACCGAACTGCTCCCCCTCGGCCCCGAAGAGACCACGTACCGGATGCTGACGACCGACGGCGTGTCGACGTTCGAGACGCCCGAGGGGACGTTCGTCAAGGTCGACCCGGCGGCGATCACCCTGCTCACCCAGACGGCGATGCGCGACATCGCCCACTTCCTGCGCCCCGGCCACCTGCAGCAGCTGCGCGACATCCTCGACGACCCCGAGGCATCGCCCAACGACCGGTTCGTCGCCGTCGACCTGCTGAAGAACTCGGCGATCGCCGCCGGCGGCATCCTGCCGATGTGCCAGGACACGGGTACGGCGATCGTCAAGGCCAAGAAGGGCCAATACGTCTTCACCGGCGGTGGCGACGAGGAGGCGATCGCCCGCGGGGTGTTCAGCACCTACCGGACCTCGAACCTGCGCTACAGCCAGATGGCCCCGCTGAACATCTACGACGAGGTCAACACCGGCAACAACCTGCCCGCCGAGATCAAGATCGCCGCCGTCGACGGCAGCGCCTACAAGTTCCTGTTCATGGCCAAGGGCGGTGGCAGCGCCAACAAGAGCTACCTGTTCCAGGAGACCAAGGCGCTGCTCAACGAGAAGACCCTGCTGCCGTGGCTGTTCGAGAAGATGAAGACGCTGGGCACCGCGGCCTGCCCGCCGTACCATCTGGCCGTCGTCATCGGCGGCACGTCGGCCGAGTACGCCGTCGAGACGGCCAAGCTGGCGAGCACCCGGTACCTCGACTCGCTCCCGCTCGCCGGTTCGAAGCTCGGTCACGCCTTCCGCGATCTCGAGCTGGAGGCCAAGGTGCTGCAGCTCGCGCAGCAGACGGGGATCGGCGCCCAGTTCGGCGGCAAGTACTTCTGCCACGACGTGCGGATCATCCGTCTGCCCCGCCATGGGGCATCGTGCCCCGTCGCCATGGCGGTGTCGTGTTCGGCCGACCGTCAGGCCCTCGGCAAGATCACCGCCGAGGGCGTGTTCATCGAGCAGCTCGAGACCGACCCGGCCCGATTCCTGCCCGACGTGACCCACGTCGATCTCGACGGCTCGGACGTCGTCCACATCGATCTCACCCGCCCGATGGACGAGATCCGGGCCACCTTGTCGAGGTATCCGGTCAGGACGCGGGTGATGCTCACCGGACCGCTGGTCGTGGCCCGCGATCTCGCCCACGCCAAGTTGAAGGAGCGCCTCGACGCCGGTGAGGGGCTGCCCCAGTACCTCAAGGACCACGCCGTCTACTACGCCGGCCCGGCCAAGACTCCCGAAGGCATGGCGTCGGGCTCCTTCGGGCCGACGACGGCGGGGCGGATGGACTCCTACGTCGAGCAGTTCCAGGCGGCCGGTGGCAGCTTCGTGATGCTCGCCAAGGGCAACCGCTCGTCGGCGGTGACCAGGGCCTGCCAGGCCCACGGCGGCTTCTACCTCGGCTCGATCGGGGGCCCCGCCGCCCGCCTGGCCCAGGACTGCATCACCCATGTCGAGGTGCTCGAGATGCCCGAGCTCGGGATGGAGGCGGTGTGGAGGATCGACGTCGTCGACTTCCCGGCGTTCATCGTCGTCGACGACAAGGGCAACGACTTCTTCGAACTGGTCGACCGGCCCTACGGGGGGACTCCGGTCCACGTCGGCCACTGAGCGGGCGATCGGGCTTCCGGGAAGTCCCGGACGCCGCCGGCCTCCCCCTCGTTCACTCCGACGGCGGGGCCAGCCCACCGATCGGCGGATCGTGCTCGACGCCGTTGCGTGGGCGCGGTCCCGAGTAGTGGGAGCCCTCGGCGAGGAGCTCGGGCACGGTGAGCAGGGTGTAGCCCCGCCGGAGAGCGACGTCGAGCATGCAGTCGACGGCGTCGACGGTCGCCTCGTGGTCGCCGCCCCCGTCGTGCAGCAGCGTGATCTGCCCCGGGTGCAGGTTGGCGGCGTACTTCGCGCACAGCTCCCCGGCCGACCGCCGCGGCAGGTCCGCGTCGCCGAGGATCGCCGTGGTGAAGATGTTGCACATCCCGTTGTCGGCCAGCGCCCGCTGGATGCGATCGTCGACGGTCAGGCCCGGTGACCGGAAGATCACCGGGATCGCCCCGGTGACCTCGGTGATCAGCTGGTTGGCCGGGGCGATCTCCGCCGCGATCGTGGAGGGTGAGTACGAGTGGCTCAGCGCGTGGCTGCCGATGGCATGGCCGCGATCCACGATCGCCCGGGCGATGTCCGGATACTCGCGGACCATCCGGCCGATCACGAAGAACGTCGCCCGTGCGCCGCGAGCCTCGAACTTGGCCATCACCCGCTTGCTCGTGCCCGGCCACGGACCGTCGTCGAAACTGAATGCGGTGAGCTTGCGAGCGCCGACGTCGACGCCGCGGACGGTCTCACCGGGGGTGCACAGCGGAGCGAGCAGTGGACCGACCTGCACGGCGGTGCCGCGCTCGGCCGGCGACAGGTCGATCCCGTCAACCGGTGTTTCGATCGATGCGAGCGGGGGGATCGGGCCGGCATGGCCCACGCCGCGGGCCGCGTTGATCACGCCGACCATCACCACGCAGAGTACTGCTTTCCGCCACATCCGCCGCTCCTTGTGTGAACACTACAGCACCGATGGGCGGCTGGCTCACACCATCACGACTCCCCGCGCTGCAACATTCCGGACAGTCGGCGGCGGCGGAACTGCCGGGGACGGTCCAGCTCGGCCCGTGCCCTCGCCCATTGCCCACGAGCCCCGCCGGTCGTGGAGGGACCACTAGGGTCCGGGTGTGAGCGATCGGCCGCCACCACCTCCACCTCCACCTCCTCCTCCACCTCCTCTACCACCTCCACCAGTGCCACTCGCGGGCGGACCCCCGGCGGGCTGGTACCTGTTCGACGGCCACCATCGATGGTGGGATGGGCTGGGGTGGGGAGCGTACGCCGACGAGGCCGGTGCGCCGGACGCCTCCGGTGGGTGGCCCGAGGACCGGGGACGGGCCGTCTCGATGGCCTGCCATCTCGGCGTCTTCGTCCTGCCGGTGCTGCTGGCACTGGTCCTGCACCGGGTGTCCGGCCGCGCCAGCACGTACGTCAGGCATCACGCCACGGAGGCCATCAACTTCCAGCTGACGATGGTCCTGATCGGCGTCGCCAATGTCCTGGTGGAGACGAGGATGACGTCGGCGACAGCAGGTGTCTGGATCATCGCCGTCGTGCCGGTGCATCTCGGAATCGCCGCGTCCGTGATCGGGTTCTCGATCGCGGCGACGGTTGCCGCCCATCATGGGGAGTGGTATCGCTACCCGTTCGCGCTCCGGTTGGCGCGCGGCGCTCGACAGGTCCCCTGAGCGGCCGGGCCTCAGGCGAGGTTGACGAGGTCGAGCCAGTCCCGCGAGAAGTAGTCCACCTGCCCGTCGGGCATCAGCAGCACCTTGGTCGGCACGAGCTGCTCGACGAACTCGGTGTCGTGGCTGACGAAGACGATCGTGCCCTTCCACGAGGAGAGCGCGTCGGCGACGGCCTGCCGGCTGCCCGGGTCGAGGTTGTTGGTCGGCTCGTCGAGCAGCAGCAGGTTGTTCTTGCCGACCATCAGCATCGCCAGGGCCAGCTTCGTCTTCTCGCCACCGGACAGGGTGCCCGATGGTTGGAAGACCTTCTCGCCGGACAGGCCGAACATGCCCAACAGCCCGCGCAGCTGCGTCTCGGTGAGCTGGATCCCCGGGGGAACCGCGGTGCGGATGTTGTCGAGCAGCGAACGGTCGGTGGCCAGGTTGTCGTGTTCCTGGGCGTAGTAGCCGACGGTCACGTTGTGGCCGAAGCGGTAATCGCCCAGGTCGGCCTCGGTCTCTCCGGCGAGGATGCGCAGCAGGCTCGTCTTGCCGGCCCCGTTGAGCCCGAGCACCAGCAGCCGTTCGCCCCGGCCGATGTCGAACGACACGTCCTCGAACACCGGCGGTCCGCCGTAGCCCTTGCACATCCGGGCCGCCTGGAGCGTGGTGACGCCGGAGGGGGGCGGGTCGGGGAAGCGCACGGCGAGTTGCCTGGCCCCTCGGCCGACGACGATGCGGTCGGTCTCGAGGCGGGCGATGCGCTTCTCGATCGAGTGGGCCATCGACGCCTTGGTCGCCTTCGCCCCGAATCGGTCGACAACCGTCTGCAGCCGGTCGATCTCCTTGGACTGCTGCGCCGCCTTCTTCGCCGCCAGCGCCTCGTCGCGGGCCCGGCCCTCGACGTACTGGCTGTACGTCCCGCGGTACTCGACGAGGTGACCGGTGGCGTCCTCGGTGGGTCGGTCGAGGTGGAGCACGCGGGTGATCGCCTCGTCGAGCAGGTCGAGGTCGTGGCTGATCACCAGCAGGGCGCCCCGGTAGCTGCGCATGAACGACAGCAGCCACGTCTTGGCGTCGATGTCGAGGTGGTTGGTCGGCTCGTCGAGGAGCAGGGCGTCGGAGCCGGCGAACAGGATGCGCGACAACTCGACCCGGCGTCGCTCGCCGCCGGACAGCACGCCGATCGGGAGGTCCATCCGGTCGGCGCCGAGGCCGAGACCGGCTGCCAGGGAGCGCGCCTCGGATTCGGCGGCGTAACCGCCGGAGGAGGCGAACTCCTCCTCGGCACGCGAGTAGCGGGCGACGTTGCGGGTGCTGGCGTCCTCCTCCATCGCCAGGCGGAGCTTCTCGATGCGCACGAGGGCGTCGTCGATGCCCCGACCCGACAGCACATGGGTGATCGCCGTGCGGCTCTCGAGCGAGCCGGTGATCCGCGGGTCCTGGGGCAGGTAGCCGAAACCGCCCCTGGTGAGGATCTTGCCGGCAGCCGGGGGGTTCTCGCCGCCGAGGACGCGGAACAGGCTGGTCTTGCCGGCGCCGTTGCGGCCGACGAGCCCGACCTTGTCCTTGGCCATGATCGTGAACGAGGCCTCGGCGACGACGAGGCGACCACCGACCTCGACCGACAGACCAGACACCTGCAACACGTCCGTCTACGCTACGGGCTGATGGAGCCCGTCAGGCCGCAGGATTCGACGCCGGCGCTCCGACCGCTGCAAGGATGTCGGGCGGTCCCGGCGGTGGCCGGGCCGGTGGCGGTGCTCTGCGGCTCCGGGGCCGTCGGCGTGTACCTCGCGGCCAACGATCCCGCACGGGGCGGGTGGTATCCGGAGTGCGCGTTCCACGGCGCCACCGGACTGTGGTGCCCCGGCTGCGGGCTCACCCGGGGTGCATACCGCCTGCTCCACGGCGATGTGGCGGGCGCGCTGGGCAGCAACCCGTTCCTGCCGGTGATCGCCGTTCTGGTCGCGGTCGGCTGGTGGTCGTGGTGGCAGGCGTCGCTCGGACGCTCCGGTCGGCCACTGATCGGCCGGATCCGGCCGGCCGGGTGGTCGGCGCTCGTCGTGGCGTTCCTCGCCTTCGGGGTGCTGCGCAACCTGGCGCCGTTCGCCGCCCTCGCGCCGTAGGCGTCGACGAGCCGGGGCCGTCGGGGGTCGTCAGGGTCCGGCGGGGGTCGTCGCCGGTGGATCCGTCGCCGGGGGATCCGTCGCCGGGGGAGCGGTGGTCGTGGTCGTCGTGGTCGTCGTGGACGTCGTCGAACTGGTCGTCGTCGAACTGGTCGTCGTCGAACTGGACGTCGACGAGGTCGAACTGGACGACGAGGTGGTCGACCCCTGGCCGCCGGTCGTCGAGGTCGGCGCCGTGGTGGTCGACGTTCCACCTGGCACCGTCGTCCGCGGGGGCGTGGTGAACGTCGGCGGCAGGGTGGTCGTCGGGGTGCCCGGAGGCACCGTGGTCTTGGGGGGCCTCGTCGTGGTCGGCGGCAGCGGGACGGTGGCCGTCGTCGCGTCGACGGGTCGCGGGGTCGAACGTCCTTCGCCCTTGTCGACCGCCCTGGTGTCGCCCGGCCGCTCGGTCGAACCGATCCGCGGGAGGGTCACCTCCGGACCGACCCCCGGCGCCCGCCCGAGCGCCGATCCGACCATCTGGGCGAGGATGTCGCTGCCGAACTGGGTGGGGTGGATCCCGTCGGGTCGCAGCGCTCCCGCCCACTGGGCGCTCGCCGTCTCCCAGTCGAGCAGCACCAGCCGGGGATCCCGGCTCGCCGCCTCCCTGAGTACGTCGTTCACCTCGCGCTGGTCGTCGTGGAACAGCGGCGTCGTGAACCACACGATGGCCTTGGTGTCGTCGAGCAGGTCGAGCACCGCCTGCACCTCACGGGCGAACTCGGCCTCGTCGCCGGAGTAGTTGTTGCCGAGCATCACGACGGCGAGGTCGTGCACCTCCCGGCGGCGGGCCCGCAGCACCCGGATGCCCTCGTCGGTGAACCGGCCCTGGACGGCGTCGACCGTGACCTTCCACCCGAGGGCGCCGACGTAGAGGTCGATCGAGTCCGGGCTGCCCGAGGCCATCGCCTGGAGCACCGAGTCGCCGACCATGAACACGCGATCGTCGGCGACCCGTGGCACCTCGGGCATCGAGACGGCGACGGTCGGCGCCGGGGCCGTGGGCAGCGCCTGATCGGCGAGGATCGACCCCGACGGATCGGCCGACGCGCCTCCCGCCTGGCGGGGTGTCACGCCGACCCCGCCGAGCGTGACCGGGGTCGGGTCCTCGGCGCCCTGCGACGCCGCGCACGCCCCCGCCGTCAGCAGGATGCTGAGCAAAACGACGACGCGCAGCGACCGGTCTGTGGGGGGCACGGGTTTCAGTCAAGAGGCAAAGCCGCCCGAAAGCAAGTCGGCCGGCCTCGAAAACGGCCAAAGGGCGGCCCTACGGGCCGCCCTTGACAGCTTGTTCGGCGAATCGCCTCAGCGGGCCCGGAGCGAGTCGCGGATCTCGGTGAGCAGTTCGACCTCGGACGGCCCTGCGGCGGCCGCCTCCGGCTTCGAGGCCTTGTTCCACGCCCGGACGATCATGAACAGCACGAAGGCCGACGAGGACGAAGCTGATCGCCGCGTCGATGACCAGCCCGATGCTGATCCGGGAGTCGCCGATGTCGAAGCCGATCGAGGTGAAGTCCGGCTTGCCGAAGATCGCGGCGATGATCGGGTTGATCACCCCGTTGAGGAACGCGTCCACGATCTTCGCGAAGTAGAGGGCCATGATCAGGCCGACGGCCACGGCCAGGACGTTGCCCTTGTTGACGAATGCCTTGAATTCTTGTAACACCGGATTGACTCCTTAGGAACGGTCGGTTGCACTGATCCACGTCGGATCGACGCACCGTGTGACGTCGACCCGTGCATCATTGAAGCACGCGCCGCCTGCTAGGTCGGTGGACCCACGCGGTACGAGGAGATTGACGCCGCGACCACCGACAAAGTCGCGCAGCCAAATTCCTTTGAAGATCAGGCAGACGCCGGGCCGCAGCGTGGCGTCGAGACGGGCGGGGAGTGAGATCCGTCCGGCGTCGTTGAACACCGTGACGGCGTCGCCCTCGCCGATGCCGCGCGCCTCGCGCGTCCGTCGGATGGATCGACACGGCGGCCTCCGGGGCGTTGAACTCGCCGAACATCGAGGTCACCATCCGGCTGCTGGCCGGGCTGATCAGGGTGAGCGGATAGGCCGACTCCAACGGGCGGTAGGCGGGGAGCGGGAGCTCGCTGTCCGGGTCGAACAGCCGGGCCCGCCCGCCGGGGAGATCGGGGAAGGTGTCGCGGAACTGCACGGTGGCGCCCTCGGCCCGCAGACGGCGCGGGCCGTCGCCGCCGCCGTCGGTCGTGACCAGCCCGAGCAGTGCCATCGCCGACATCGAGAAGGGGGCGTCGGAGTACCCCAGCCGGGCGGCCAGCCCGGCGGCCACCTCGTCGTTGGTGCGGCTCTCGCCGACCCGGTCGATCACCGCCGGGGTGGGCTGGAGCATGTACGAGCCGTACGAGTCGGCGATGTCGTCGGCCTCGAAATGCGTGGTGGCCGGGAGCACGACATCGGCCCACTCGCGCGGTGTCGGTCATCACCTGGTCGTGGACCACGGTGAACACGTCGTCACGGGCCAGGGCGCGCAGCATCGTCGCCTGGTCGACCGCGGTGTTGGCCGGGTTGGCTCCCTGGACGAACAGCACCCGGGCGGGGGCCGACCACCCGGCCAGCTCACCGAGGATCGCCGGGCCCACCTCGTTCATGCTCAGCTCGGTCCGTGGGGGACGCGGATCGTCCGACGTCCACAGCCGGTCGAGGTCGATCGGCGAGGCCCCGCCGGTCGAGTAGACGACGCCGCTGCCCAGCCGGCCGAAGTGGCCGGCGAGCACCCACAGCGCGGGTGGCGCCAACCAGCACGATCCGCCGTTGCGGTTGCGTTCCAGGCCCCACCCCATCCGCAGCATCGCCGTGTCGGCCGTGGCGATCAACTCGCCCAACCGGCGGATGTCGCCGGCGTCGACGCCGCAGACCTCGGCGGCGCGATCCACCGTCCACACCCGCGCCGCGGTGAGGAACTCGTCGACCCCGGTGGCGTGCTCGGCGCAGAACGCCCGATCGATCCGCCCCGTCGCCTCGAGCAGACCGGCGAGGGCGTAGGCGAGCACGACGTCGGTGCCGGGCATCACCGCCAGGTGCAGGTCGGCGCGCTTGGCCGCGCCGGTGCGCCGCGGATCGACGACCACGATCGTCGCCCCGTTGCGTTTCGCCGCGGTGACCAGCGGCAACAGGTGGGTGTTCGAGGCGGTGGGGTTGGCCCCCCAGATGACGACCAGCTTGGCGTGGGGGAGGTCGAGGGGGTCGGCGGAGAGCATCCCGCCGAAGATCTGGTCTTTCGCCACGCCGGCCGTATGGGCGCAGATCGTGTGGATCACGTCGGGCGCGCCGATGCGGGCGAAGAGCAGGGGCGTGAGGGCGCCCGCGGCGAGCACCGACGCCGACGAGCTGTACAGGTAGGGCACGACGCCGTCGGGTCCGACCTGTACGAGCGCCTCGTCGATCCGCCCGGCGATCAGGTCGAGGGCCTCGTCCCACGTCGCCGGGCGGAAGTCACCCGATCCCTTCGGGCCGCGGCGGACCAGCGGGGTGAGGACCCGCTCGGGGGCGTACACCCGACGGTGGTGATGCTTGACCTTCTGGCAGATCCAGCCCTGGGTGAGGGGGTTGCCCTCGCCGGGCGGAGCGGCGTCGACGGCGACCAGCCGGCCGTCGTCGACGGTGACGTCGAGCGTGCAGCCGTCGGGGCAGTCGAGCGGGCAGGCGGTCCGGTGCACGACGGTGGGCATCGGCCGAGTCTCGCGCATCCTGCCGGGCCGATTCCCCCGGCCTCGTCGTGGCACTACTAGCGTCTCGGCGATGGGGGACAAGAACGAGGTGGCCGGCGGCGAGCACGACGACTCGCTGCTCATCGACCGGATCGATGCGCTGCGCGTGCTGCGCGCCGACAGCGTCGAGGAGAAGGGCGCGCTGCTCGAGGAGATCGGCGGATCGGGCAAACCCGAACAGGACATCGTCAACGAGATCTCCAAACCCCGACCGCTGTGGCGTCCCGACCGTTTCGAGGAGGCCCACCGGCTGATGATGCGCGCCCTCGAGGTGCTCGACCGCAACGGTGCCCGCCCGGCCAAGCTGCCCCGCCTCGGCCCGCTGACCCCGATCGCCCAGTTTGCGGTGCAGCAGGTGAACCGCTGGATCGTCAAGTCGCACCAGAACACGCTCGTCGACCGCATCCGCAGGCTGTACGAACGGCGGGAGGCCAACGCCGTGTGGGGCAGCGACGAGCACCGCATGTTGCGACGGGCCCGGATCAACGCCTGCCAGGTGGAGCAGGGCTTCAAGGGCAACGCCCTCGGCCTGCCCACCTTCCTGCTCGGCGGGGCGTTCTTCTCGGGCGTCATCGGCGGGATCCAGAGCCTGGTGCGCAGCGCACTGGGCACCAGGGTGGGGGTCGTCGTTTTCACCCTGATCCTCGGGCTGATCATGGCCGCCCTCGCCTGGGTCGCGCTGTACGCCGCGGCCGTGTCGCGCCGGCGGATCCGTACCGCCGTCGACCAGCCGCTCAAGGCCCTCTACGAGACGATCGGCGCCTGTGGGGCGCCACCCCGCGACCAGTCGTACAACTTCGCCGTCTACGCGATCATCTTCACCGTGCTGGCCTGGATCGTCGTCCCCCTCGGCATCTGGCTGCTGTTCAAGGGCGACTCGTCGTCGGCCGACAGCGTGGTGACGACCATCGCCGTGACGGTGGTCACGACGGTCGGCTGACCCGGAGCCGGCTCACTCGGCCGGTTCGGGGAAGCGGTCGACCCGGCGCAGTGTCGGGAAGACCAGCGCATAGAACCCGACCACCACCAGGGTGGCCAGCCCGCCGAGCGTCACCGCGGCGGCGGTGCCGATGAGCGCGGCGGCCACCCCGCTCTCGAAGGCGCCCAACTCGTTGGAGGCCCCGATGAACACGTTCTCCACCGCACCGACGCGGCCCTGCTTGTCGGGCGGGGTGGCCAACGGGACGAGCGTCGAGCGGATGTAGACACTGACCATGTCGGCCGCGCTGAGCACGATCATCGCCGCGAAGGCCACGGCGTACGTCCGGGTCAGTCCGAGCACGACGGTGCCCACCCCGAACGAGCCGACGGCGACGAGCAGGGTCGGCCCCACCCGCCGGTTGAACGGGTGGACGGCCAGGAAGACCGCCACCGCCGCCGCCCCCATCCCGCCCGCGGCGCGCAGCCACCCGTAGGCGATGTCGCCGACGCCGAGGCGTTTCTCGGCGATCGCCGGGAGCAGCGCCACGGCGCCGCCGAACAGCACGGCGAAGAGGTCGAGCGAGATCGCCGCGAGCAGGATCGGTGTGCGCCTGATGAACCGCAGACCCTCCATCGCCGAGTGCAATGTCGGTCGGTCGCCCGGCTCGGGACGCTCCGGCGCCCGGCGGAACCGGAGCATCACCAGGCACAGCGCCCCGGTGAGGATCAGCCCCGCGCCGACGGCATAGGCGATCCACACCTCGATGTCGTAGAGGAAGCCCGAGGCAGCCGGCCCGATGATGATCGCCGTCGTCCACGTCGCCGAGTTGAGGGCGATCACCCGGGCGAAGCCGCCCTCGGGGGCGACCATCGGCGCCATCACCCGGGTGGCCGGTGAGCTGAACGCCCTGGCCGTTCCGAAGACCCCGGCGATGGCGAACAGCGGCCACGCCTGGGTGGGGTCGGTGCGGGCGTAGAGGGCCAGGGCCAGCGAGCAGCCCAGCTCGGCGGCGAGCGCCACCAGGGCGACGGTCTTGCGGTTGAACCGGTCGATCACCGAACCGGTGACCAGCACGAGCAGCGCCGACGGCAGGAACTCGGCCAGCCCGAGCAGGCCCAGGTCGAGCTCACGGTCGGTGATGTCGAACATCTGCTTGAACAGCACGGCGGCCTGGAGGAACACCCCGGCGGAGATGGCCAGCTGCATCAGGGTGAGCAGGCGCACCGGCCGGTCGCGGATCACCTCGGCGAACGACATCGTCGGGACCGCCGAATGCCCCGTTTCCCCGTCGGGCCGGGCGCCGTCGGAGCCCGGCAACGGCGAGTCCGGCGGCGAGTCCGGCGGCGAGGGCATGGGCGCTGACGCTACCCACCCCGCCTGCACGGCGTCGCCTCCGTTCGTGATCCGCCTCCATTCGTGACACCTCTCCGTGCTACGCAGGAGCGATGACCCCGCTCGCCGAACAGACCCGTTGGATGGACGCCACTGCGCAGGCGGAGCTCGTCGCCCGGGGCGAGGTGACGGCGTCGGAGCTGACCGCCGCGGCCGTCGAACGGATCGAGGCGCTCGACGGGCCGCTCAACGCCGTCAACCTCCGCTGGTTCGACGAGGCTGCGGCAACCGCGACGTCCGACCTGCCGGCCGGACCGTTCCGCGGCGTGCCCTTCCTGCTCAAGGACCTGTGGGCCGCCTACGCCGGCCGCCCGCTGACCAACGGCAACAAGGCGCTGGCCGCCGCCCTGCCGCCCAGCGAGGCCGACACCGCCCTGGTGGCCCGCCACCGGGCGGCCGGGCTCGTCGTGCTCGGGCGCACGGCGAGTCCCGAGTGGGGGAGCCTGCCGACGACGGAGCCGGAGGCGTTCGGGCCGACCCGCAACCCGTGGGACACCTCACGCTCGCCCGGGGGCTCGAGCGGTGGCTCGGCGGCCGCCGTGGCCAGCGGGATGGTGCCCTTCGCCCACGCCTCCGATGGCGGGGGCTCGATCCGTATCCCCGCCTCGTGCTGCGGGCTCGTCGGGCTGAAGCCCAGCCAGGGCCGGATCACCGCCGGCCCGCAGCGCGACGAGTCGGGCCTCGGCGTCGAGCACTGCGTCAGCCGCACGGTGCGCGACTCGGCGGGGCTGCTCGACGCCACCCACGGGCCGGGCTGCGGCGACACCGTCATCGCCCCCGCTCCGCGGCGCCCCTACGCCGACGAGGTCGGCCGCGACCCGGGCCGGCTGCGCATCGGGCTGCTCGACCACAACCCCCGCGGCCTGCCCGTGGACGACGAGTGCGTCACCGCCGTGCGCCGTGCCGCCGCCGTGCTCGCCGGGCTCGGCCACGCCGTCGACGAGGCTTTCCCGGCGGCGATGGCCGACGAGAGCTTCGGCCAGCAGTTCGCCATGCTGTGGTCGACGAACATGGCCACGGCGCTCGCTCGCACCTCGGTCCTGCTCGGTCGTCAGCTCACCGAGGACGACGTCGAGCCGGTGAACTGGGCGATGGCCGGCTTCGCCCGGTCGGTCTCGGCCGTCGACTACGCACAGGCGCTGGCCGCCGTGGCGCAGTACCGGCGGGCCGTGCAGTCGTGGTGGCTGAACGACGGCTGGGACATCCTGATGACCCCGACCCTCGGCGGTCTGCCGGCGCCGGTGGGCACGTTCGCCAACGACCGCGCCAATCCGATGGCGCCGTTCGCCCACTCCGCCCGGTACGTGCCGTTCACCCCGGCGTTCAACGCCAGCGGCCAACCGGCGATCAGCCTGCCGCTCCACTGGAGCTCCGCCGGCCTGCCGGTCGGCGTGCAGTTCGTCGCCGCCTACGGCCGCGAGGACCTCCTGTTCCGCCTCGCCGGCCAGCTCGAGGAGGCGATGCCCTGGTCGGACCGCTTCGCCACGGGAATCGGTTCGCGCTGAGGCGGCCCTCCGCGGATCGAGCTGTCGGCCGACGGTCAGCCGCGCCGTCCAGCCGCCGTCGACGATCAGGCTCTGGCCGGTGATGAACGTGCCCGCCGGCGAGGCGAGCAGCAGCAGCGCGCCGTCGAGCTCGTGTTCGGCGCCCATCCGCGGGATCGGCGACATCGTCCGGATGAAACGCTCGCTGGCCTCGTCGTCGTTCATCGCCGCCGTCATCTCGCTCGGGAACCAGCCGGGGCACAGCGAGTTCACGCGGATGCCCCGACGCGCCCACTGCAGGGCGAGCTCTCGGCTGAGGTTGACCACCGCTCCCTTCGAGGCGCAGTAGTGGGCCTGCTTGACAGGCGCCGAGCCGACGATCCCGAGCATTGAGGCGATGTTGACGATCGAGCCGTAGCCCTGCGCCTTCATCGGCTCGGCGGCGAGCTTGCACAGGTGCCAGACGGCCGTCGTGTTGACCTCCATCGCCCGGCGGAACGTGTCGAGGTCCTCCTCCTCGACCGACACCTTGTGGCCGATCCCGGCGTTGTTGACCAACACGTCCACGCGGCCGAACCGGGCGGTGGTCACGGCGACGAGGTCGGCGCGGGCGTCCTCGTCGGCGACGTCGGTGGCCACGGCCAGCGATCCGGGGAGATCGCCGCAGAGCGCGTCGAGGCGGTCGCGCGCGCCGGGCGGCGAGCACCACCGTGGCGCCGGCGGCGTGGAGCACGCGGGCGAACCGGGCCCCCAGCCCGGACGAGGCACCGGTGACGATCGCCACTTGACCGTCGAGTCGGAAGGCCGCCAAGTGGGTCGAACGGATCAGTGCTCATGGCGACGACGTTACGACGAAGGCCGCTTCGTTCCGATTTGATGACGATACGGAAAATGATGAACGAAGGGCCCCCTCCGTGACGTCATATAGACCGTGATGACAACCACGAACCACCTCCGCCCCGCCCGCAGCGGCGTCTCGATCGCCTCGATCGAACTGGCCGTGGTCGTCAGTCTCGTGGCCGCCGCCTCCGCCGTGGCCCTCGACGGTTTCGTCGGCGTCGCCCAGGCTCCGATCGTCATCGGCACGATCATCGCCTCCTCGATCGTCGGGTGGATGCAGCCGGCCGCCCGCCTCCGCCCCCTCCCCGTCCGCCTCCACCGGCACGCCGGGCACTGACGCCAGCGCCCCCCGCCGGCGGGAGGACCCGTTGCCGGTGGGGCGCGCCTCGCCGATCACCGCGTGCGATCATGCCGGGATGACCCCGTCGGCGCACCCCCACACCGTGATCCTGGTCCACGGCGCGTGGCACGGCGGATGGTGCTGGGCCGCCCTGCAGGCCGAGCTCGATCGCCGCGGCGTCCCGTCGCTGGCCGTCGACCTCCCGGGCCACGGCGCCTCGCTCGAACCGTTCGGCGACCTCCACGGTGACGCCGCGGCCGTCCACGCCGTGGCCGCCCGTGTCGTCGGACCCGTGGTCCTGGTCGGGCACTCGTATGGCGGTGCGGTGATCACCGAGGCCGCCGTCGGGCTGCCGGGTGTCGCCCATCTCGTCTACCTCGCCGCGTTCTGTCTCGACGAGGGTGAGGCCGTGCGACGCAACAACCTGCCACACGGCGGCCGGCTGGCCCTCGACGATGCCTTCCGGGCGGGCGAGGACGGGTTCGCCTCGATCGACCCGGCCGGGGCAACCGCCGCCTTCTACGGCAGCTGCCCTCCCGAGGTTGCCGCGGCCGCCACCGCCCGGCTCGGACGCCAGCCGATGGCCGCCTTCACCCAGGCGGTCCGCGCCGCGGCCTGGAGGACGATCCCGTCGACCTACGTCGTGTGCGAGCGCGACCAGGCGATTCATCCCGAGACCCAGCGGTCGATGGCCGCCCGGTGCACGACGACCGTCACCCTCGACACCGACCACTCGCCGTTCGCCTCGATGGCGGTCGAGACGGCCGACGTCATCGAGCCGCTCACCCGCACCTGAGAGTGGTCGAGATCCCGGTCGGCAACGGTCGGTGGAGCGGACCCGGCTCGATCGGGCACGAGGCGGCGTGGCGCCTCGGACTCAGTCCTCGCCGGGATCGAGCATGTGGCCGATGAACAACGTCGTGCCGGCCCCCATGTCGCGGATCAGGTACAGGAACGGTCGATCGACGGTGATCGTCGGCCCGTGGGACGCCAGCATCGCGCCACCCGTCGCCGCAGCGGCGCGGGTCCCCGCCTCGTCGACCTCGACGAACGCCTCGTGCTCGACCGTGCCGAGGAACAGCCCGGCAGCGCCGGTCATCCCGGAGAAGTCGGCGGCCGGGGTGAACGCCGACGCCATGCCCAGCCCGGAGAGGATGTCGTTGAGTCCCACGTGCGTGCTGCCCGACCACTTCGGCAGCGAGAGGTGGATGCCGCCGTCGGTGATCCGCCCGACGATGTCGTCGAGCGTCGCCGCGGTCATCGTCGATTCGAACCCGGCCAGGTCGGTGGGCACGATGACGATCATCGACAGCGTCCCGCCGGAGTAGGGGATCTCGACGGCCTGCAGGTCCTCCGTCCACAGCGACGGCAGGTACTCGGCGTAGTGCATCGTGGGCACGCTCACCGACGAGCCGTCGGCCCGGTGGAACGGCTGGTCGGTGGTCAACGCAGGATCGAACGGGAACTCCCACGGGGCGTCGAGGGCGACGGCGTTGACCAGCGCCAGCACGGTCTCGGCGGAGATCGTTCCGGCGGGGAACAGCTCCGTGATCCGGTCGTGGGTCACGGCCGAGACCCACTCGTTGATCACGGCCCGCTCGGCGTCGGGGTCCCCGGCGAAGTCGGCCTCGGCCAACGCCGAACCGTAGACGCCGGTGAGCAGGTCGAGGTACTCGTCGCGCAACGGCAGACCTCGCTGGGCCCAGACCTTGTCGGCGGTCACCCACTCGGTGGGGCTGCCGGTGGTGCGGGCGTCGAGCGTGAGGTCGTAGGCGTTGATGCCCTCGTGCCAGTCGTCGGCGGGGGCATCGGAGTGCAGCACGCCGGCCATCTCGGCGGCCGTGGCGCCCCGTGCCCCGCCGTACACCATCCCGAGGGCGTTGGCGATGCTGTACGGGCCGATGACCACGTTGGCGGGTTCGGTGGCGGCGACGGCGTTGAAGACGTCGACGGCGAACTGGTTCATCCCGGCGATCGCCGCCGTGGACGTGCGCCCATCGGCGTGAACGTCGACCTGCCGCTCCCTCACGGTGCCGAACCGGAGCGCCAGCGGCGGAACAGGCGGTTCGGAGGCGTCCGGGCCGACGGTCGCGTCGGGCACGGACGAGTTCGTGTCGGGCACGGCTGACGTCGCCGCGGGCACGGGTGTGGTCGCCTCGGCGCCGGGGCCGACGCCCTGACGGTCGCCGCCGCTGGCGCAGCAGGACAGGACGGTGGCGAGGATGCCGCAGGTGGCGAAGCGCAGCTGTCTCATGGCATTCCGACGGTCACCGGTGGCGATTGGTTCCCGGCGGCCCGGCTCACCACCCGGCCGCTCCGGCGAGCCAGCGACGGGCATTCTCGCCGAGGGCGGCGACGTCGTACCCGCCCTCCTGCAACACGACGGTCGGCAGGCCGAGCGCGCCGACCCGTCGGCCGCAGGCCTCGAAGCCCTCGGTCGTCACGGCCAGGTCGGAGATCGGGTCGGTCACGAACGGATCGAGGCCGAGGGAGACGACCAGCGTCGACGGCCCGAAGGCGTCGATCACCGAGCATGCCCGGTCGAGGGCGTCGAGGTAGGTGTCGTCGGCGGCGCGGTAGGGCAGGGGAAGGTTGAGGTTGTTCCCCCGGCCACGTCCCGAACCGGTCTCGTCGGCGTAGCCGATCGTGTAGGGATACGCCCGCTCGGGATCGCCGTGGAGTGACACGTAGATCACGTCGTCGCGCTCGTAGAAGATCTGCTGGGTGCCGTTGCCGTGGTGGTAGTCGACGTCGAGGACGGCGACCTTCGTACCGGTGGTCGCGGCCACGTGATGGGCGGCGATCGCCGCGTTGTTGAAGAAGCAGTAGCCCCCGTACAGCGCGCGGGAGCGTGGTGCCCGGGCGGTCGGCACAGCCCGTAGGCGACCGGTTCGCCGCCGTCGACGACGAGCGCCGTCGTGGTCAAGGCGGTGTCGACCGCACCGCGCGCCGCCGCGTACGTTCCCTCGGTGACCGGTGTGGTCGTCTCGAAGCACCACCAGCCGAACCGGGCGTTGATGTTCGCCGGTTCCCGGCCCGGGCTCATCCCGTCGCGCAGTGGGGAGCGGTAGAACACGTCGGGCACGATGTCGCGGGTCGGCTTGTTGGCGGCCTGGTAGTCCGCCCAGGCCGTCGACAGGAAGCGCACGAGATCGGGGTCGTGCACGGCCTCGATCGGGCCCGTGCCCCACTCGTCCGGCTCCCGGAAGTCGAACCGCCCGTCGGCGGTGAGGGCCTGGCGGATCGTCTCGGCCCGGCCCGGGTGCTCCCACGGCTTGCCGAATCGGGATGCCTCCAATTCGTGCTGCGGATCGTGCCCGAGATGTGCCGGTGTGTAGACGACCTTCATCGGCCCGATCGTAGGCGCGGCACGGCGGGACCCTGCCGTGAACATCGCCCGGCGCTGCGCGTCATCGAGGTGTCCGAGGCGAATGGCGAGGACGCGTGACGGACCCGATCACGCCGACCTGGTGTGCAACGCCCGCGCCCGGGGAACATCCTGTCGCTCGGTGCACGAGATGTTGCCAGGGAGGCACGAATGACCGAGATCAGCCACGAGCTGGTCCTCGTCGACCGGCGTCGCACCGGTCATCCGTATGTCTGTTCCCACGACGGCTGCGGCCGGCGATTGATCGTCAACCTCACGGATTGCAGCATCGACGTCATCGATGCCGGCGACCGTTACGCCCTCCACCACGGTGGCTCCGGCGAGGTCCGGATCGGTGTATCGGTCCAGCAGCTCAACCCGCCGCAGCTGAACTGAGTAGCGCCCGACGCGTCCGTGCGGTGAGGCGTGCCGAACCAGGGACGTCATTGGATCGAGCGCTCGGGCCGACCGTCGTCCGCTGCACCCGGAGGATGGCATCGATCATCCAGGTGTCTTTCCTTTCATGGGCACCGGTCAGAGTCGCCGGCGACGTGATGATTCGATTCTTTGTCATAGTCGGCCCATGTGACCAGTGTCATCGATGCGGAGGCCGCCCAGAGTCGACGCCGCTTGTTGATGAGTCGAGAATGTCCGGTCACGCCGGAATCATCGACGCGTCGGGCTACTCACGCAGCCCTCCTTTCGCGCTCAAATCCAGGTCAGGACCTGGCGCCCTCCTGCGATTGAGGGTCGGCGATCTCAGCGAAATTTCGGTAAGGGCTCGCGAGTGAACTATCTGCGTGTTGAGGTGGTGGGTGGGGTATGGTTTGGGTGTGGAGGTGTCCGAGGAGGGTCTGGTCGAGTTCTTCTCGTTCATGGGTCCGCATCTGGATGAGAAGCAGCGCCGGTTGCAGGCCGGGGCGATGGCTCGGATGCTCGGGCGGGGTGGTGTCACGATCGCTGCCAGGGTGTCGGGGATGTCGCGCAACACGGTGATGGACGGCCAACGCGCCGCGGTCGCCGGGGTGGAACCCGATGGTCGAGTGCGGGCCGAGGGTGGCGGTCGGCCGGAGTTGATTGATGTCGATCCGGACCTGTTGGTCTGCCTTGATGATCTGGTCGAGCCGGACTCGCGGGGTGATCCGATGTCGCCGTTGCGGTGGACGTTGAAGTCCACGCGGACGTTGGCGGCGGCGTTGACGGACATGGGTCATCAGGTGTCGTCGTGGACGGTGGGCCAGTTGTTGCATCGGATGGGGTTCTCGTTGCAAGCGACGGCTAAGACCGTCGAAGGAGCTCAGCATCCGGACCGCAACGCCCAGTTCGAGCACATCAACCGGGTTGCTGGTGAGTTCATCGCCGCTGGTGAGCCGGTGATCTCGGTCGACTGCAAGAAGAAAGAGCTGGTCAACGGCACCAAAGCCAACGGCGGACGGGAATGGCAACCCAAGGGCCGCCCGACCAGGGTCGATGTCCACGACTTCCCGGACCCGGATGTCCCCAAAGCGATCCCGTATGGGGTGTATGACGTCGGCGCGAACGAGGGATGGGTATCGGTCGGCGATGATCATGACACCGCCGCGTTCGCGGTCAACGCGATCCGCCGGTGGTGGACGATCATGGGCCGCGAGCGTTACCCGCATGCTCGCCGGCTCTTGGTCACCGCCGACGCCGGCGGATCGAACGGATATCGCAACCGCCTGTGGAAAGTCGAGATCGCCCGCCTCGCCGCGGAGACCGGGTTGGAGATCACCGTCTGCCACTACCCGCCCGGGACATCGAAATGGAACAAGATCGAGCACAAGCTGTTCTCGTTCATCACCATCAACTGGCGCGGCAAACCCCTCACGTCGTATCAGACGATCGTGGAACTCGTCGCCGGCACGAGCACCACCAGCGGGCTCACCGTGCACGCCGAACGCGACCTCGGCTACTACCCGACCGGCACCAAGATCAGCGACTCCCAACTCGCAGCCCTCCCCATCCAACCCAACGAATGGCACGGCGAATGGAACTACACCCTCACCGCACAACGCTCAAACAATTAACTCACAGGCCCTAAGTGACTTGAGGCTCTATCATTTTGATCGGTTGCGGGGGTGTTCATTCCGTGTCGTCGGGCATCGCTGCCGGGGGAGCACGACTTCGACTGCCATGAGAAGGAGCGATGCGATGGCGCAGAGCCAACCGGATGCCGCGCCGTCGTCGGTAGCTGCGGCACGGGCTGGCGCCGGACGGGATGACCCCGCCGCGACCGACGCATCGGAGAGATGGGGTCACGCCGCGGTTGAGCTCGTCGACATCGAGCTGCAGGGCGCGTTCGCCGAAGTGACCGACACGACGGGTCGTGCATTGGTCGAGTCCGACGCCGCCGTTGTCGCCGAGGCGGGTGTCGTGGGAGACTAGCTGTGCCGAGCGGGAGGCGGTGGTCGCTGATCAGCTGCGGTGATGGCCGAGTTGGACGCGGTGATCGCCCAGCAGCATCAGATGATCGACACGATGCGTGAGCAGCACACGGCGTTGCTCGAAGCTCAAGCAGCGCGGATCGCGGAGCGGGTGTCCCGGGTGGCCGAGCTTGAGGCCCGCCTGAAACAGGATTCGCAGAACTCGTCCCAGCCACCGTAGGGTGATGGTCGGGATGGGGACGGCGGCAGGGGATTTCCTCCGACTTACCGCAGATTAAAAGCGTGACATCCGGCCAATTTACCCTCGAAGATTCGAAGCAGCGTACGTTCCATTAGTGATACGGTCTGGCTTATTCGTTCCACTCGACAAGGAGAACACCGATGAGACACACCAAACGAGTGCTCAGCGTTGCAGCGCTCTACGCAACCACCCTGTCGTGGGGGACGGCAGTCGTCGCGGCCGCGGAGGCGTGCGCAGTGCGCGTCAACAACACCCACGCAAAGCTTCAGGAGTGTGTGACCCTTGAGGGCGTTCGCCAACATCAAGCCGCTCTGCAGGCGATCGCCGACGCTCACGGCGGCGTGCGCGCGGCAGGCACGTCGGGCTACGACGCCAGTCTGGCGTATGTGGTCGACAAGATGACTAACGCGGGTTACGTGGTGTCGCTCAATGCGTTCCCGTTCACCTATGTGGCGCTCCCGACGGTCACTCAGCTCGCTCCAACTGCCGCGGCCTATGAGGCCGGCGCGTTCACCGGAACGGGCTACGGCGATGTCTCGGCATCGGTGACCGCTGTCGACATCAACCTCGGGCCGGGCCGGGCCAACTCGAGTGGCTGCGAGGCCGCGGACTTCGCGGGTTTCCCTGTGGGCAACATCGCCCTTGTCCAGCGCGGCGTGTGCACCTTTCAGCTCAAGGCTGAGAACGCTCAGGCGGCCGGGGCCGTAGCGGTGATCATTTTCAACCAGGGCAACACTCCGCAACGCTCCGGCGTGCTCGAAGGAACGCTTGTCCCGGCGCCGCCGACTCCGCCGCCGACGATCAACATTCCCGTTGCCGGCTTGTCATTCGCCGACGGTGCGGCGCTGTCAGCGTCAGGCTCCGTGGCGCGAGTCACGGTTGCTCCGCCCACTCAGACGACCCAGTACAACGTGATCGCCGAGTCGACTAGCGGTGATCCGGACAACGTGGTGATGGCCGGCGCCCACCTGGACTCGGTCCGACGGGGCCCCGGGATCAACGACAACGGGTCCGGCTCCGCAGCACTTCTTGAACTCGGTGAGGCGATGGCCAAGGTCAAGCCGGTTAACAAGGTTCGCCTCGCGTGGTGGGGTGCCGAGGAATCCGGGTTGATCGGCTCGAACAACTATGTCGCCGGCCTGACCGCCGCCGAGCGTCAAAAAATCGCCCTGTACCTCAACTTCGACATGGTCGGATCACCGAACCATGTGTTCTTCGTCTACGACGGCGACGATTCCGATCTGACAGGCGCAGCCGCAGGCCCGGCAGGTTCGGCGCAGATCGAAAAGACGTTCGAGGCGTTCTACAACTCCCGCCGCATCCCGTTCAAGGGAACCGATTTCAGTGGACGCTCCGACTACGGCGCGTTCATCGCCAACGGCATTCCGGCAGGTGGCCTGTTCACCGGTGCCGAGGGCATCAAGACTGCCGACGAGGCTGCACTGTGGGGTGGGACCGCCGGTCAGCAATACGACCCCTGCTACCACCTGGCCTGCGACACCTACGCCAACAACAATGACGGTGCACTCGACGTCAACTCCGACGCCATTGCGTTCTCCGTTCTGCAATACGCGATGAGCACCTATGACGTCAACGGCAGCCGCGGCAAGGGCAACTTCCCGCCGGTAAGCGGCAGTGGCGGTCTGCCGGGTGGGTCCCAGGGGGGCCTGCACGACGATCACGATCTACCCGCCGACTGATACGAGCTTCACAGCGCAACACAAGTGCGGCGTCCAAGCTTCACAGCCGGCGCCGTACTTGGTTGTCCATATCTGGTGACGACCGAGCAACTCGGATTCTTGTCTGACCGAGGCTGCTCAGGCCCGATCTCCTAAGAAAGACGCCACAGACAAGCCGCTCTCAGCCGTCAAGCGGAAACAGTACGCCGTCGAGGCCAAACGTGCGTTGGGTGGTCTGCCAGCGTCCGTTGTGACGACCCTTTCTCCTCCCTCTCTGTCGCGCCCTGATCCCGAGGTTCGCCCGGCAGGCAGGTCGTATCCGGCTGCGTTCAAGGCGCAAGTGCTCGCCGAGTTGGATGCTGCGGGTTCGAAGTCGGAGAGTGGTGAGATCATGCGCCGCCATGGTCTGTACTCGCAGTTGGTGTCGCATTGGCGAGGCCAGCGTTGAACGGGAACGACTGCAGTTGCTGTACGCGGACGTCGCCAATCGACTCGGCGATCTGCTGCTCGAGGGCCACGACATCGAAGGAGCAGTTGCCGTCAGCCGGCGAGTGCTTCGCCGGGAGCCGGCGGACGAACGAGCGCACGCCCGATTGATCCGCTGCTTCGGTCTCACCGGGCAACGCCACCTGGTCATCCGTCAATACCGCGCCTATGTCGAATCGTCCGAGAGGCTGTACGACGTCGGGCCGTGCCAGGCGGTCACCGACCTCTACGAGTCGTTCATCAAGACGTGAACAAACCGAGGACATGGCAGAATCGGGGCATCCCGAACCCGAAAGGTGCTCCCCGACCATGACCCGTGTGCTGCGCAACTTCGTCAACGGTGCCTACGTCGACGCCGAGGACGGACCGACCTCCGACGTGATCAACCCGGCCACCGGCGAGGTGTACGCCACCGCTCCCGTCTCCGGCGACGCCGACGTCGACGCCGCCTACGCCGCCGCCGAGGCGGCGTTCGAGGGCTGGCGCGACGCCACGCCCAGCCAGCGCAGCCTCGCCCTGTTGCGGATGGCCGACGCCGTCGAGTCGCGCGCCGAGGAGCTCATCGCCGCCGAGGTCGAGAACTGCGGCAAGCCGATCGGGATGACCCGCAGCGAGGAGATCCCGCCGATGGTCGACCAGATCCGCTTCTTCGCCGGAGCGGCGCGGATGCTCGAAGGGCGGGCATCGGCCGAGTACATGGCCGGGATGACGTCGTCGATCCGCCGTGAGCCGATCGGCGTGATCGGCCAGGTCGCCCCGTGGAACTACCCGATGATGATGGCCGTGTGGAAGTTCGCCCCGGCGCTCGCCGCCGGAAACACGGTCGTGCTCAAGCCCTCGGACACGACGCCCGCCACCACGCTCCTCCTCGCCGAGATCGCCGCCGAGTTCATGCCCCCCGGCGTGTTCAACGTGATCTGCGGAGATCGCGACACGGGCCGTCGGCTGGTCAGCCACCCGACCCCGGCGATGGTGGCGATCACCGGCTCGGTACGTGCCGGGCTCGAGGTCGCCCGCGCCGCGGCCGATGGACTCAAGCGCGTCCACCTCGAACTGGGCGGCAAGGCCCCGGTCGTCGTCTTCGACGACGCCGACATCGCCGCGGCCGCCGAGGCGATCGCCATCGCCGGGTACTTCAACGCCGGCCAGGACTGCACGGCGGCGACCCGCGTGCTCGCCGCCCCCGGCGTCTACGACGACTTCGTCGCCGCACTGGCCGAGCAGGCGGCGGGCACGGTCACCGCCGGCCCCGACAACGACGAGGCGCTGTTCGGCCCGTTGAACAACGCCGGTCAACACGAGCGGGTGGCCGGGATGGTCGGGCGCGCCCCCGACCACGCCACGGTGGCCGCCGGCGGCAACGTCGTCGCCGGCCCGGGCTACTTCTTCCAGCCGACGGTGATCGCCGGGCTCCGCCAGACCGACGAACTGGTGCAGGACGAGATCTTCGGCCCGGTGATCACCGTGCAACGGTTCTCCGACGAGGACGAGGCGGTCCGCTGGGCCAACGGGGTCAAGTTCGGCCTTGCCTCGAGCGTGTGGACCAAGGACCACGGCCGGGCGATGCGGATGGCCAAGCGGCTCGACTTCGGCTGCGTGTGGATCAACACCCACATCCCGTTGGTCGCCGAGATGCCCCACGGCGGGTTCAAGAACTCGGGCTACGGCAAGGATCTGTCGATGTACGCGATGGACGACTACACCCGCGTCAAGCACGTCATGTCGAACCTGAACGGCTGAGGAGGCTGCGGTGACGAGCATCCGTGCCCGGGGACAGCGCCCCGGGGACCCCTCATGACGACGCACGAACGACCCTTCGGGCGGTGCCTCGAGGACTTCACCGTCGGCGACGTCTACCGCCACTGGCCGGGCAAGACGATCACCGAGTACGACGACCACCTGTTCTGCATGATCACGATGAACCATCACCCGTTGCACACCAACGACTGGTTCGCCGCCAACTCGGTGCAGGGCCGCAACGTCGTCGTCGGCAACCTCGTCTACTCGCTGGTGCTGGGGATGAGCGTCCCCGACGTCAGCGGGGCGGCGATCGCCAACCTCGAGGTGGAGACCCTGCAGCACAAGTTCCCCACCTTCCACGGCGACACGATCCACGCCGAGACCCGGGTGCTCGACGTCAAGGAGTCGTCGTCGCGCCCCGACCGCGGCGTGGTCACCGTCGAGACGAAGGGCTTCAACCAGGACGGCAAGGAGGTCTGCTACTTCCGCCGCCGGGTGATGGTCTGGAAGCGCGACTTCGCCCCGTCACGCCGGCGGCCCTACGACGGCGTCGACGTCTGGGGTGAGGGCTGAGCATCCCGCCGGAACTCGCCGAGGAGGTGCTCGCCTGGGGCGTGCCCCGCCTGCGCGACCTGCCGTGGCGGCATACGCGGGACCCGTGGCACGTGCTCGTGGCGGAGGTGATGCTGCAACAGACGCAGGCCGACCGGGTGATCCCGAAGTGGCTGGCGTTCACCGCCCGCTTCCCGACGCCGTCGGCCTGCGCCTCGGCCGCGCTGGGCGACATCCTGCGCCTGTGGCACGGCCTCGGGTATCCGCGTCGGGCCCGCAACCTGCAGGCCGCCGCTGTGCTCTGCGTGGAGCGTCACGACGGGCGCGTCCCGCGCGACCTGGGTGCCCTGCTCGCCCTGCCCGGTGTGGGGCCCTACACGGCGCGGGCCGTGCGGGTGTTCGCCTACGAGATCGACGACGCCGTGGTGGACACGAACATCGCCCGGGTCCACGCCCGCCTGGCCGGCCAGCGCCTGACCGGGCGTGCCGTGCAGGCGGCCGCCGACGCCGCCGTGGTCGCCGGCGACGGGTGGGCCTGGAACCAGGTGCTGATGGACCTCGGTGCGGGGCTGTGCCGGCCCCGTCATCCCGGCTGCGCCGACTGCCCGCTGCGGGCGGCATGCACGTGGGCGGCGGCCGGCCGGCCGGAACCCGATCCCGCAGCGGGCTCCGCCGGGGTGAGCGCCCGCCAGGCCGCGTTCGAGGGATCGGACCGCCAGGCCCGCGGCCGGTTGCTGGCCGCGGTGGGCGCCGGTGAGGTGGCCGCGGCGGCGGTGGCCGACCTGCTGAGCTGCCCCCCCGAGCGGGCCCGACGCCTGGCCGGGAGCCTCGTCGCCGACGGGCTGCTGGTCGCCGACGGCGACGGCTACCGCCTGCCCTGAACCAGCACGACTGCCCGGGGCGGTCGCGGACGTCGACACGGGCAGGACCCTACGCGGGGACCTGGACGTCGGGCACCAGCCACCCGGTCACGTCGAGCAGGATGTGCGTGGCCACGGAGCTGTAGATGCACAACCTGGGGAGGTCGGGCTGCTGGGCGTCGCCGAGGCCGGTGATGATCATGTTGGCCACCGTCTCGCCCCGGCGGACGTTGAGGCTGGAGACCTCGGGGACCGTCGCCCCGCAGGGGTAGGCGGTGAGGTAGCCACCGGCGGCCGGGTCGACCGCGGTCAGATGGCCGATCAGCCCGATCGGGCCGGGCCCTGCGGCGGGCCCGTTCGTCGGCAGGCCGACCTCGAACACCTGGCCCGCGGTGAGTGCCACCGTCCGGCGGGTGTCGACCGCCCGCAACGGCCCGACCGTCGAGATCCGTGCTGCGCCCGGCGCCGAGACGGCGGTGAGGTCGACGAGCACGTCGGTGGCCACCGAGCTGTACACGCACACGTCACCCGGGCCCCCGATCGTGTTGGAGACGACGGCACCGGCGGCGACATCGCGCCCGGCGACGACGTTGAGGTTCGAGACCTCCGGGCGCGGCTTGTCGCACGGCCCCGGGAACACGGTGAGGTGGCCGGCTGCGGCCGGCTGCACGGCGGTGACGTTGAGGGCGAGCAGGCCGGAGCCCACCACCGGGGCGAACCCGCCGGCGGGCACCGTCAGCGTCTCGCCGGCGACGAGCCGATGGGCCGCCGGCAGCAGATGCGGCGTGCCCGGCCGCGTGTCGAGCAGCCGAACGGGCGGGGTCATCGGCACCAGGCCGGCCCCCGCCGGGTCGAGCCAGCCCGACACGTCGACGAGCAGATCGGTGGCACCGTCGGTGTAGATGCAGATCGCGCCGCCGGTGCCGAGGGCGACGACGGCGCCGTCGGCGACCGTGGCGCCCGCCCGGGCGTTGACGATCGAGGTGCCCGGTGGGCCGCCTCCGCACGGGAAGGCGCTGAGGTAGGTGGCCGCACAGGTGTCGACCGCGGTGACCGTCGCCGCCACGGCGACCGCCCCGGGGGGGACGCCGTTGAGACCGGCTATCGGTACGGTGATCACGGAACGATGGTCGATCGGGGCCGGGAGAGTGCGGGTGTCGAGGAACCGGACCGGCCCGGCCAGCGTGGTGAAACCGATCGGCGCCCCTGGCTCGGCGGCCACGCCGACCGCTGGGGCGGCCGCCTCGTGAGCGAGCGAGCAGCGGGCCGGGGCCGGCGTCGGGTTCGGTGGCGGCAACGGGTCGTCGATGCCGTCGAGCGCGTCGCCGACTGCATCGGCCATTCCCAGCGCACCGTTCGACGTGAGGTGGATGCCATCACTCGTCACCCAGTCGGGATGCCGGCCGACTGCCGCGTTCCAGTCGATGATGCTCAACTCCGGGTACCGCGAGAGCCGGGCGCGCAGCGTCGAGTTGTGCCGCACGTAGTCCGCGGCGTAGATCCCGGCCTCGTGGTAGTTGATCCAGACGACCTTCGGGATGCCGCGGGTCCTGGCCTCGGTGAGGAACGTGTCGATCGCCGTGCTGATCGAACTGTCGTTGTAGCCCGCCCCGATCACGAGCACTCCGAAGGTCCCGCCGATCCCCCGGAGCGCCTCGAGGGCGGTCGACGGCGTCACCCCGCGGTATGCGCAGCTCTTCGAGATCAGCCGCCGGCAGACCTTGGCGTCGATCTCGAACGAGTAGCGCGACGACAGGTTGGCACGGGCAGCGGCGCTGAGCTCGACGGCGCCGAGCACGGAGTCCCCGATGATCACGGCGTCGGCGGTCAGCGACTCGGCCTTGGCCGGGGCGGACGGCGCGGCCGGCATCGACGCGGCACCCGGTGTGGTGTTGCCGAGCAACACCACACCGAACGCACCCGCCGCCAGCAGTTTCCTGCACGCTTGCATCAGACCCCGGCGTGGTCCTGCCGTTGTCGTCCGCCCCGTGACCAAGAGCGTACCCATGCCACTCATTGTGGCCGATGGGTCGCTCGGATCAACCGCGGACCACCTTGCCGAGGATCTCGTCGAACGCCGCGTCGGCATACGCCCGCATCTCGCCATCGGTGCGGTCCTGGATCGGATGCGGGACGAAGACCCGCGCCGCAGGGAAGCCGAGGGCGCGAGCCTGGGTCTCGGCCGCATCGACGAACACGGCCGAGGCGACGAACACGCCGACCACGCCGCGGGCCTCGAGATCGCTGATGTCGTGCACACTGCACGACGTGCAACTGCCTCAATCGGCGAGGGCCTCGATCACCACCTCGCACTGGGTGGAGATCTCGAGCCGCAGGTCGACGGGGGCCGGCTTGGCGAACGTCGGCTTGCGGTAGCGGCGCACGAGCGCCCCCGCCTCGACCAGTCGCTGCTCGAGCCGGTCGAGGAAGACGTCGCCCCGCGGCTTGGAGATGTCGAGCAGCCCGACGCGCCGACCGAGCAGCGACACCGGCCGCTCGAGCAGGGTGCGGGACGCCGGAACGCGTTCCGAAGTGGGGTCGAGCACGATCGTCACGGCGGGCCTCCTGTGGGTGTCACCGGGTGGATGTCTGGGTGGATGTCATCTGGGTGGATGTCTGGGTGGAGTCACGGGGGCGGTGTCACGGAGTCGTGTCACGGGGTGACCGGGCGGGTGACGGGTTGGCTGCCGGTGGCACCAGTCACCCATCCGGCGATGATCGCGGAGAACAGCCCGGCCGCCCCGCCGGCGTGCACGATGATGATGCCACCGGGCCGGAACTTGGGCAGCACGCTGTCGGCGAACGCCGACGGCATCCCCTCGGCGATGCCGTCGGCCCCGGCGACGAGCTGGTCCCCGGCGATCTGCAGTCGGGCCTGCAGCTCGTCGTGCAACCGGTCGCGGTCCCACCCGGCCGCGGCGAAGACGCGGGCGTGCTCGGGTCCGACGACGAGCAGCGCATCGAAGGCGACGACCAGCTTCGGGTGGTGCAGGCCGCGCAGCCGGGCGGCGAACGAGCCGGCCAGCGATTCGGGGGTACGGGACTTCTGGTCGACGACGGTGTGCGGGCCCTCGCCGGCGAACAGGGTGACGGCGTCGGCACCGGGTTCGATCCCCCGCGAGACACCGAACGGCTCCCACGGCGAGCCGTCCTCGTCCTCCGGGAAGCAGAAGCCGAGCTTGCCCGGGTTGCCGTGGGCGGCGCGGTCGACGCCGCCTGGGCGGCCGCCGCCGACGTTGCGGATGACCAGTTGCAGGGCCCGCCCGATCGTCATGTTGGCCCGATTGCCCTGCCCGAGAACGTTGACGCCGGCGTTCATCCCGATCGCCCGGGTGCCCGGGCCGCTGCAGACGATCACCGGGCCCACGGCCATGGTCGTCGCCAGCACCCCGTGGATGTTGAACTCGTCGGTGCACGCCGCTTCGACGGCGGCGATCACCCACGGCAGGTACTCGGGACGGCAGCCGGCCATCACCGCATTGACGGCGATCTTCTCGACGGTCACCTCGACGAGATCGGGGGGCGTCACGGCGACGATCTCGCCGGCGGCCCGGGTGGTCCCCTGCAGCATCCGCAGCACCCGCTCCGGGGTCGGCGGGACCACGGGCAGGCCATCGGTCCAACCCCGGTCGAACATCGCCTCGATGTCGTCCTCCAACGTGGCGAGCTCGACGTGGCGGGAGGTGAGCGTCGATCCCGAGTGGCGGGCGCGCAGGCCGTCGACGAGGTCGGGGTCGAGCGACATCGATCCGCAACCGGTGCGGAAGGCGGGCAGGGCGCTGCCGATGTCGTCGCGGCCGGTCACCCGGCGCCAGTGGTCGCGGACCCAGCCGACGGCCCGATCGGTCTCGGCGCCGTCCACGACCCGGATCACCGTCGGAACCGCCTCGATCGCGTGGTGCCAGCTGAGCGCCAGGTCGTCGTCGATCGTGTGTGGGAGTTCCCCGAGGAAGTCGGCGTCGTCCTGCACGAAGATGCTCAACGGCAGATCGCCGTCGGCGAGCGCGGCGAGCACCGGCACGACCATCCTGCAGGTCTCGCAGTCCTGTTTGACCACCACGACCAGGCCGTCGGGCAGGCTCGGCACGGTTGCGGGGCTCACGGCGGCGAACGTACACGGCGACGTGCGACCAACATCACACGAGGCGGCGTGGACTTTGCGTGGAGCGGTGTTTACCGTAGGCGCCTTACATGGGCATCGCCGATCCATTCACCGTCACGTTCCATGGCGTGCGCGGGTCGACGCCCTGTCATGGGCCGGAGATCGCCCGCTACGGCGGCAACACCTCGTGCGTCTCGCTGTCGATGCCCGGCGAGCAACCGCTGGTCTTCGATCTCGGTACCGGTCTGCGCTACTTCGGTCAGAGCCAGCCCGATGACGGGACCTTCCGCGGTACCTGTCTGCTCTCGCACCTGCACTGGGACCACACCCAGGGCCTGCCCTTCTTCTCCCCGATCCTGCGCGCCGGGGCGGAGTTCGACGTCTACGCACCGCTCCAGGAGGACGGCCGGCAGGTGTGGCGGGCGATCAAGGCCTTCATGCAGCCGCCCCACTTCCCGATCTCCCTCGAACACCTCCCCGGCACCCTGCGCTTCCACGACATCGGCGACGAGATGTTCGCCGTCGGCGGCGCACTGGTCACCGCCCGGCTCGTGCCGCACGTCGGCAACACCCTCGGCTACAGGGTGACCCATTCGGGCCGCAGCGTGGCCTACCTGTCGGATCACCAGCAGCCCTACGACGGCTCGTTCAGTGTCGCCGAGGGTGTGCGCGAGCTGGTCGACGGTGTCGACCTGCTGATCCACGACGCCCAGTTCACCGACGCCGAGTTCGCCCTCAAGTACAACTGGGGGCACTGCACGGTCGAGTACGCCGTCCGCCTCGCCGCCGAGTGCGGCGCCCGGCGGCTGGCCCTGTTCCATCACGATCCGATGCGACGCGACGACGCCCTCGACGCGCTCACCCTCGTTGCCTGCCGGCTCGGGCGCACGCTGGGGGTCGAGGTGTTCGCGGCCCGCGAGGGTCTCACCGTCGAGCTGTAGATGGTCGAGCTGTAGATGTCGGTCGGCACGGTCATCCGGATCGCCCTCGGAGCGGTGATGCTCGTCGCCGGAATCGGCAAGCTCGCCAATCGCACCTGGCCCGAGCAGGCGCGGGTGCTCGGCGCGCCCCGCCGGCTCGTCCCCCTGGTCGCGCCCCTCGAGCTGGGCCTCGGAGCGGCGTTGGTGGCGGGCCTCGCCCCCGGGGCCATCGGCGCGGCGACCGCCGCCATGCTGGGAGCGTTCACCGTCGTGCTCGTCGCCCGGCTCCGCGAAGGCGTCCACCCGCCCTGTGCCTGCTTCGGCGGTCGGCGTCCCCGCCCGATCGACCGGTGGTCCGTCGTGCGCAATCTGGCCCTGATCGCCGCCGCCGTCGGCGTTGCCGTGGCCGGGGCGTGAAGACCGAGGGCGTCGGATGCGGCCGCCCAGCGGCCGGCGGTCAGGAAACGGTCTCGAGGAGGAAGGTGAGCACGTGGGCCTCGTCGCGCCAGGCGTCGTACCGTCCCGACGGGCCTCCGTGGCCGGCGCCCATCTCGGTGCGCAGCACGAGCGGACGGGTGATGTCCGCCTCGGCGCGCAGTCGGGCCACCCACTTGGCCGGCTCGTGGAACAGCACCCTCGGGTCGTTGAGTCCGGCCGAGACGTAGATGGCAGGGTAGGCCACGCCGTGACCGACCTGGTCGTAGGGCGAGTACCCGAGCATGTAGCCGGCATACGGCTCGCCGCGCGGATCGCCCCATTCCTCCCACTCGCCGACGGTCAGCGGCAGGCTCGGGTCGCTCATCGAGTTGACCACGTCGACGAAGGGCACCTCGGCGACCACCGCAGCGAACAGTTCGGGACGCATCGTCATCGCCGCGGCGACGAGCAGCCCGCCGGCCGAGCCGCCGCGGATCGCCACCCGCCCGGCGATCCGGCCGTCGACGAGGTGCTCGGCACAGGCGATGAAGTCGGTGAACGTGTTCCGCTTGGCCAGCAACTTGCCGTCGAGGTACCACCGGCGGCCCATCTCGCCCCCGCCCCGGGGGTGGGCCAGGGCGAAGACCCAGCCGCGGTCGAGCAGCGACAACCGGGCCGCCGAGAACCACGGGGGAACCGACGCCTCGTAGGAGCCGTAGCCGTAGAGCAGGGCCGGCGCCGTACCGTCGTGCGGCGTGCCACGGCGCCACACGATGTCGAGGGGGACGCGCGTGCCGTCGACGGCCGTGGCCCAGTCACGCCGCGACTCGTAGCAGGACAGGTCGACGCCGGGGACCGGCGTCCGCTTGAGCATCGTCCGCTCGTCGGTGAGCAGGTCCTGCTCGTAGACGGTCAGCGGCGTCGTGAGCGATTGGTAGGTGAAGCGGATCGTCCCCGTGCGGTACTCGGGGTTGGCGTCGAGCTCGACGTCGCACGGCTCGTCGCCGCAGTCGATCACCCGCTCGCCCCCGTCGGCCGCCAGCACCCGCAGGCGGGGCTGACCCTGCGACCACTCGCTGATCACCAGGTGGCCGGCGAAGCCGTCGGTGGCCAGGATCCGCCGCCCCGGCACGTGCCCGACGAGCGTGGTGGGCGCGGCGCTCGGATCGTCGGTCGGGACGGTGACGAGCTCGAAGTCCTCCGCTCCATCGGCGTTGGTCACGATCACGAAGCGGTCGCCCCACGGCTCGACCCGGTACTCGACGTCGTCATGTCGCCCGCCGATCGAGACCGGCGCCGCCGAAGGGTCGTCGGCGGGGATGACCCAGACCTCGGTGGTCGTGCGCGATTCGGAGCAGATGACGATCCAGCGGTCGTCGCGCGACCCTTCGAGGGTGAGGTGGAAACGCTCGTCGTCCTCCTCGAGCACCAGCTGGTCGTCGGCCTGTCCCGTTCCCAGGCGATGCCGCCACACCTGGTGGGGCCGCATCGCCTCGTCGGGAACCGTGTAGAACACCGACCCACCGTCGGCCGACCATGCCAGCCCGTAGTAGGTGCGGGTGACGACGTCGGCCAGGTCGGCCCCGGTACGCAGGTCGCGGATGTGCAGGTCGTACTGCTCACCCCCGGCGGTATCGCTCGACCAGGCGAGCAGATGGCCGTCGGGGCTGACCTCGAACCCGCCGAGCTCGAAGAAGTCGTGCTCCGCCGCCTCGACGTTCTCGTCGAGCAGCACGTGCTCGGTCGCTGTCTGGCGGCTGGTACCACGGCAGCGCACGGCGTAGTTGGAACCCTCGATCGTCCGGCTGGTGTACCACCAGTCGCCGTGGCGCACCGGCGCCGACTCGTCGGTCTCCTGGATGCGGCTGCGGATCTCGCCGAAGATCTGCTCGACCGTGCCCTGCCGGGAGTCGAACCAGGCTGTCGCGTGGTCGTTCTCGGCGGTCAGGTAGGCGATCGTCTCGGGGTCGTCGCGGTCGGCCAGCCAGGCCCACGGATCGGGCGTCTCGCCGGTCGGCCGCGACCACGTATGGGGTCGGCGGGGGGCGACAGGGGCCGGGGTGGTCGATCGGACGGGATCCATCCCCGAGAAGCTACCGGTGACCGCTGTGGACGGCCCGCCGATCCGTGCCGCCGTGCCGAGGGCAACGTGCCCGCTGGCAACCTTCCGCCAGTAACGTGATCGGTGCATGCGGGTGTGGATCGACCAGGACCTGTGCACCGGCGACGGGCTGTGTGTCGACCGCTGCCCCGATGTCTTCGTCCAGATGGAGGACGGCATCGCCTACGTGGCCGAGGCGGCCCGGCCGCTCAACGACCCGGGCAGCTCCGGGAGCCTTGCCGTCGTCCCCCCGTGGTACGACCTCGCCGTGCTCGAGGCCGCCGAGGTCTGCCCGGGAGAGTGCATCTTCATCGAGCCGGATTGACTCGCCGTGATTGGCTAGGGTCGCGGCGTGAGCTTCGACTCGTCGCACTTTCGCCAGGTGCTGGGCCATTTCCCGACCGGGGTGACGATCATCACCGGGATGACGGATGACGGCCCGGTGGGCATGACCATCGGCTCGTTCACATCGGTGTCGCTCGAACCGCCGCTGGTCGGCTTCCTGCCGATGGACACCTCGGTCAGTTGGAAGGCGATCGAGTCGTCGGGCGCGTTCTGCGTCAACGTGCTGGGGATCGATCATGCCGAACTGTGCTGGCGGTTCGCCAAATCGACCGGGGGGGCCAAGTTCGACGGCGTCGAATGGGAGCTGTCGCCCGGGGGTTCACCCGTTCTGGCCGGCGCCGTCGCCTGGATCGACTGCGAGATCGACTCCGTGCGCGAGACCGGTGATCACCTGTTCGTGCTCGGCCGGGTGACGGGTCTGGACAGTTGGCAGGGTGACGAGCCCCGTCCGCTGCTGTTCTTCCGCGGCAGGCTCGGTGAGTTCACGCCGCTCGCAGCCGACGGGCGCTGAACAGGCCCGGCAGGATCGGGAGCCAGAAACTCACCAGGCGGTACACGAGCACGGCGGCGAGGGCCACCGGACCGACGACCCCGGCCGTGGCGAACCCGGCGATCATCGCCGCCTCGGTGGCGCCCAGCCCGTTGGGCGTCGGGGCCGCCGCGGCCACGGCCCGGCCCGTGAGGTAGATCGAGGCGATCCTCAACCACGATGCCTCGGCGCCCACGGAACGGCAGGCGAAGGCCAGGGCCAGGACGTTGCAGCCCGTGACGCCGGCCGCCGAGGCGACCAGCACCCGCAGGCGTGAGCGGTCGTGCAGGATCGCTGCGACCGTGTGGCGGGCCTGGTCGAGTGCGGCGCGGATCCGCCCTGCCGGGCGGGCGGCGGCCGTCGCCAGGGCGAGGGCGACGAGCACGGCGACGATGCCGAACAGCATCGGGAGGGGGAGTTCGACCTGGCCCCCGGTGACGATCGTCGTGATGGTGAGGGCGGCGGTGTGGATGGTGGCGCCGACCAGCCCGATGGTGGCGAGGGCGGCGGCCGCCTCGGCCGGCGTGACCCCGTGGCGGCAGAGGTAGACCGACTTCACTCCGACCCCGCCGATGCCACCCGGTGCGAAGCGGTTGGCCGTGCTCGCCGCCAGTTCGAGTTGCACCATCGTGCGGATCTCGAGGCGGTGGCCCACGGCGGCCCGCAGCCCGAACGCGCTGGCCACGCAGGTGGCCAACGCCGCGGCGACACAGGCCGCCAGCCACACGGGTTGGGCATGGCGCACGTGCACGAGGGCGACGCGGACCGAGTGGAGCCGGGGGATCATCAGCCAGGCGACCACGACGACGGCGATCAGGCTGGCGATCGCCGCGACCCGGGCGGCCCCTTGCACGCCATTGGACAAGGGGCCACCCGAGACGACGGAACGGACCGGGTCGATGTCGAGGGTGTCGATGTCCGAGGGGGACGTGGATGCCGCCGAGCGCACGTCCCCGCCGTCGGGCGCGGCAGCGGTGACTGTCGTCATCGCTTCACCCGTCTGCGCATCTCAGCCCATCCTTCGACTCCTCGGCCCGACACAGACTGCCTCGGATCGGGCCGGAATGCTCGGAGATCCGCCCGGTTCGGGCCGGATGGATCACTGGATGGTCGGACGCGTAGGGCGCATCCTCTGTCACACCGTGCTGTCGACGTCGGATGCTCTCGCAGGAGGGATCACTATCGGCCCCGAGGGAGCCGCCCACAGCGGTAGCGATACCACGAAGGTCGTCCCGCAGCCGAGTTCCGATTCCACGGTCAGGTCACCGCCGTGGGCGACGACCAGCTGGCGGGCGATGGCCAGCCCGAGCCCGGTGCCCCCGGTGGTCCGGGTGCGCGAGGCGTCGGCCCGCCAGAAGCGCTCGAACACCCGGCCCAGATGTTCGGGGGCGATGCCCTCGCCCGTGTCGGTCACCGAGACGAGCGCCCCGGCGCCGACCGTGCGCAACGAGATCGTCACCATCCCCCCGGCCGACGTGTGGCGGACGGCGTTGGAGACCAGGTTGCCGATCACCTGTCGGAAGCGCCGGGGATCGAGGTCGACGTCGAGGCGTTCGGGCAGATCGGTGAGCAGTTCGACGCCCGCCACCGTCGCCGTGGCGCGATGCGGTTCGGCTGCCCGTCGCAGCAGGTCGGCGAGGTCGACGACCTGGCGGTGCAGGGCGAGGTGCCCCGAGTCGGCGAGCGAGAGATCCTGCAGGTCCTCGACGAGCGCCTGCAGGTTGGCCGCCTCCTCGTGGAGCGAGCCGATGACAGTCGGGGTGGGCTCGACCACACCGTCCTGGATGCCCTCGAGCCAGCCCCGCAGGTTGGCCAGCGGTGAGCGCAGCTCGTGGGCGACATCGCTGGTCAGCGTGCGCCTCGCCTGGTCGGCGGCCTGCAGCGCCCCGGCCATCTCGTTGAAGCTGCCGCCGAGACGGGCCAGCTCGTCGCGACCGCGGACGTCGACCCGTGTGGCGAGGTCGCCTGCGTGCATCCGCTCGGCGGCGACCGTCAGCGACTCGATCGGGCGGAGGAGACGGCGGGAGGTGACGTACATCGCGCCCGCCGCGGCGAGCAGCGGCAACCCGATGGCCAGCCAGAACCGCAGGGTCGAGGGTGACGGGAACAGCGACACGGAACGATCGCCGTAGCCGACGAAGAGCTGCACCTGGGGGATGGCCGCGGCGGTGGCGAGCCCTGTTCCGGGAGCCACTGTGCCGCTGGCGACGACCGTGATCGCTCCTGCCGGATCGCCGCCGACCGGTACGTCGGCGACGATCGTCGGGTCGGCTGCGGCCGGGATGGGCATCGCTCCCGGGACCGCTCCGACACCGGGGGCGAAACACCCTGGCGGGGCCGCCCCCGGGGTGAGCGCCGCCTCGGCGGGGCCGGTCCCGCCCGTCGCCGGACCGTCGATGGTGAACACGCCGCCGTTCAACTCGATGCAGTTGCCGATCTGGGGGAAGAGCGCCCCGATCTGGGTGAGCACCGCTGGTGACGGCGTCGGCGACAGCAGCAGGCTCGTCGGATCGAGCGCGAACGCCTGGCGGGGGAGCGGCGCCGAACGGCCGAAGCGCAGCTCCTCGCTGTCGGCGATCACCGTGCCGTGCCCGTCGGCCAGGGCGATCCGCTGGTCATAGGCGACGCTCAGCCGTTGCACATCGTCGGCGATGTGGTCCCAGCCGCCCTCGATCGCCGCGGCCAGTCCGAGCGCGTCCTGGATGTCACGTTCCCGCGCCAGGTCGCGTTCGATCGAGGCGCGGATGTCGCCTTCGGTGAGGCGTTGCACCGCGACGCCGACCACGACCACGGCGAACAGGGCGACGCCGATCCCGATGAGCAGGAGCCGGGCCCGCAGGCTGGTCAGCATCGGAGGTCCACCTCGGTCTGCTCGGCGGACGCCGCAGCCATCTTGTACCCCACGCCGTACACCGTGAGCAGGTACCTGGGCGACGCCGGATCGGCCTCGATCTTCTTGCGCAGGTTGGCCACGTGCACGTCGACGGTTCGTTCGAGCCCGTCGTAGTCGAACCCGAAGGCGGCCTGGAGGAGCTGCATCCGGGTGAACACCCGGCCGGGACGGCGCGCCAGGGCGAGGAGGATGTCGAACTCGCGCGGCGTGCACTCCACGGGATCGCCGGCGACGGTGACCAGGCGCCGGGCCACGTCGAGGTGCAGGTCGTCGATGGCGTGCGCTTCGGGTTCGTCGGCGTGGCCGGCGCGGCGCAGCACCGTACGCACGCGGGCGACGAGCTCGCGGGGGCTGAACGGCTTGGTCAGGTAGTCGTCGGCGCCCAGTTCCAGACCGAGGAGCATGTCGTCCTCGGTGGCCCGGGCCGTGAGCATCACGATCGCCACCTCGGCCCCCTCGAAACGTAGGATCCGACAGACGTCGAGCCCGTCGACCTTGGGCATCATCACGTCGAGGACGATCAGGTCGGGTCGACGCCGGCGGGCCTGCTCGAGCGCCTCGCGTCCGTCGCGGGCGACGACGACGGCGAAGCCCTCGCGCTCGAGGTACAGGCGGATCAGGTCGGCCTGCTTGGGGTCGTCTTCGGCGATCAGGATCCGGGCGGGCACGACGGGTTCCTCGGGACAGACGGGTGGACGGGAGTGTCCGGCAGCGGGGCCGGCGCCGCAGTGGCGCCGACCCCGTGACCGGGTGGGGGGATCCTGTTGGTCAGCCGCCGGTCCCGGTCTCGCCCGTGGCGGGAACGGCTGCGGCCGACCGGGTGACCGAGATCGTGGCGACCCCGGTGGGCCCGCCGGCGCAGGCCGTGAGGCTGCCGTCGACGGGTGCTGCGACGGACACGCCGAACGATCCGCCGTGCTCGCTGAAGTACTCCTGGGCGACGGCGTTGGCGGCCTCGTCGGTGAAGTCCCACTCGACGTGGCCCAGGCCGCCGGGGCCCTCGACGATCGTGGCGTCGATGCCCTTGGCCGTGAAGGCCTCGAGCAGGCCCTGGTTGTCGGCTTCGATCTGCGCCCTGATCTCCTCGGGGATCTCGGGCGGCTGGAGATCGGACGATCCGACGACGATCGTGTCCCCGACAGCGCCCGACGAGACGATCACCTCGCCCGCCCCGCCGGGGAACGCTCCGCCAACGACGACCGTCGGCGCACCGCCGGGGCCTGCGCCGGCCAACGGCGGTAGTGGCAGGGCGCCGAACTTCTCGGTCACGTACTGCTCGACGAGCCTGGCGACCTCGTCGGAGGCCGGGATGTCGGGGACGGTGACGCCCTGGTCATCGGTCGTGGTGGCGACATCGACGCCATGGTCGTGGAGGAAGTCGATCAGCGCCTTGGTGTCGGCGTTGATCCGTTCGACGACGTCGGCGGGCAACTCGGCGGCGCCGGGAGGAACGGCCGGGGGAACGGCCGGTCCGCCGGGTCCAGGGAACCCGACGCCGACGTGGACCGATGTGCATTCCGGGGCGGGGGCCGAGTCGGTCGTCGCCTCGAGGGACGAGATCGAGGCGATCCGCAACGCGGAGGAGGCGACGACCCGTGAGGCCGTGCCGGCCGATCCGCCGGCCCACACGGCGGCCCCTCCTCCGGCGACGAGGGTGGTGGCGGTGACACCGGCACAGAGGGCGAGGCGGCGGGAGATCTTCATGGCGTGACTCCTGGGAAGTGGGGGATGAGCACCGTGCTCACGGATCGATGATGCGCTACCACCTGCGAAGAACTGATGAAGACGATGTCAGATCATAGGGGGGACACGCATGTCACCCGCCTGCGGCAGCGGGTCGGGACGGGGCGCCGCCGACTAGTCTGGAGTGATGGCCCGCCATCGTTTCGACCCCTACGACCGGCTGACCACCCCCCTCGTGCGCGACGCCGGGGTCCTGCGCCCCACCACCTGGGACGAGGCGCTCAGCCGGGCGGCCGACGGCTTCCGCGCCGCCCGCGATGCCGGCGGGCCCGACTCCGTGGGGGTGTTCTCCTGCTCGAAGTCGACCAACGAGATGAACTTCATCGCCCAGAAGTTCGCCCGTGTCGCCATCGGCACCAACAACATCGACTCCTGCAACCGCACTTGACACGCCCCGAGCGTGGTCGGTCTGGCCACAGTGTTCGGAGCCGGCGGCGGTACGTCGTCCTATGCGGAGATCGAGGACACCGACGTCATCGTGATGTGGGGGTCGAACGCCCGTGACGCGCACCCGATCTTCTTCCATCATGTCCTCGCCGGGGTACGCAACGGCGCCAAGCTGATCGTCGTCGACCCGCGACGCACCTCCACGGCCCAGTGGGGCGACCTGTGGGCCGGGTTGCACGTCGGCACCGACATCGCCCTGTCGAACACGATCGCCCGCGAGATCATCCATGCCGGGCTGGCCAACGAGGACTTCATCACCCGGTCGACGAGCGGTTTCGAGGAGTACCGGGTCTCGGTCGAGGAGTGGACGCTGGCCCGCGGCGCCGAGGTGACCGGTGTGCCCGCCGACGTGATCCGCGAGATCGCCCACACCTACGCCCGGGCCGACCGGGCCCAGATGTGCTGGACGCTCGGGATCACCGAGCACCACAACGCCGTCGACAACGTGCTCTGCCTGATCAACCTGGCCCTGTTGTGCGGTCATGTCGGCCGTTACGGCTCGGGGGTCAACCCGCTGCGCGGGCAGAACAACGTGCAGGGCGGCGGCGACATGGGCGCCATCCCCAACCGCCTGGCCGGCTTCCAGGACATCCTCGACCCGACGGTGCGCGAGAAGTTCGGCGCGGCCTGGGGCGTGGCGATCCAGGACCGCTACGGCTGGCACCTGACCCAGATGTTCGAGGCGATGGAGCGCGGCGACCTACGGGCGGTCTACGTGATCGGCGAGAACCCGGCCCAGTCGGAGGCGGACAAGCAGCACACCGTGCACCTGCTCGAGGGCCTCGACCACCTGGTGGTGCAGGACATCTTCCTCACCAAGACCGCCGCGCTGGCCGACGTCGTGCTGCCCGGCTCGGCGTCGTGGTGCGAAAGCGAGGGCACCGTCACCAACTCCGAGCGGCGGGTGCAGCGCACGCGCAAGGCGCTCGACCCGCCCGCCGAGGCGCGCGACGACATCCAGATCATCCTCGAGGTGTGCCGCCGCCTCGGCCACGAGTGGGGGTACACCTCGTCGGAGGACATCTGGAACGAGGTCCGCTCGCTCAGCCCGATGCACGCCGGGATGTCGTACGCCCGACTCGAGGAGCTCGGCGGCATCCAGTGGCCGTGCCCGTCGGACGACACGCTCGAGCCGTCGTACCTCCACGGCCGGCTGTGGGCCGACAGGCTCGAGGATCGCGGCCGTCTCGCCCCGTTCTCGGTGGTCGTCGACGACCCGCCGGTCGACCGGTTGTCCGAGGACTTCCCGCTCCGCCTGACCACCGGCCGGCGCCTCGACTCGTACAACACCGGCGTCCAGTCGGGCGGGTTCCGCAGCCCGCTGCGCAACGGCGAGACGATCGACGTGTCGCCGGAGGATGCCGAGCGGCTCGGGCTGACCGAGGGCGAGGTGGTCAGCGTGGTGTCCCGACGGGGCGCGCTGCTCGTCCCGGTGCGCCTCGACGATGCCCTGCGCCCCGGCCTGGTGTTCATGACCTTCCACTTCCCCGACGAGGTCGACACCAACGTGCTGACGATCGAGGCGACCGACCCCAAGTCGGGCACCGCCGAGTTCAAGGCGGCCGCCGTGCGCATCGACAGGGTCCGCGACCTGATCCCCACCGCCGGGGTGTAGACGCCGCCGGCGCCAGGCGCCCCGATCGCTACTCTCGTCGCCATGTCCCGTGACCGGCCCAACGTGCTCGTCGTGATGTACGACCAGATGACACCCTCGGTGCTCGGGTGCTACGGCGGGGTCGCCCGTACCCCGCACATCGATCGGCTGGCCGCCGAGGGCGTCGTCTTCGACGCCGCCTACACCAACAGCCCGCTGTGCACCCCGGCGCGCTACTGCATGATGACCGGCCAGCTGCCCTCGGCCACCCGTGGCTACGACAACGCGGCTTACCTGGCCAGCACGATTCCGACGTTCGCCCACTACCTGCGGGCCGCCGGCTACCGCACCGTGCTGTCGGGCAAGATGCACTTCGTCGGGCCCGACCAGCTCCACGGCTTCGAGTCGCGCCGAACCACCGACATCTACCCGGCCGACTTCGGCTGGACCCCGGACTGGCGATCCCCCGACGAGCGGATCGACTGGTGGTACCACAACATGGACAGCGTCGTCGGGGCCGGGGTCGCCGAGGTGACCAATCAGCTGCTGTTCGACGACGAGGTCGGCCACCAGGCCGTTCGTGCCCTGCACGACCTGGCCCGGGCCGACGACGACCGCCCGTTCGTGCTCGTCGCCAGCTTCACCCATCCCCACGACCCCTATGTCACCCGCCAGGAGTACTGGGAGCGTTATGCAGGCGTCGACATCCCGCTGCCGGTCGTCGCCGCCGGTGACGTGGTCGTCGACCCGCACTCGGCCCGTCTGCGCCACGCCGTGGAGGCCGACCGGGTCGTCGTCACCGACGAGCACGTGCTCGCCGCCCGCCGGGCCTACCTGGGCAACGTGTCCTACTGCGACGACTGGACGGGCCGGCTGATGACGACGCTCGACGCCCTCGGCCTGGCCGACGACACCGTCGTGGTGCTCGTCGCCGACCACGGCGACATGCTCGGGGAGCGCGGGCTCTGGTACAAGATGAACTTCTTCGAGGGCTCGGCGCGCATCCCCCTCGTCGTCCACGCACCGGACCGATTCGCGGCGAGCCGGGTCGCCGAGCCGGTGTCGCTCGTCGACGTGCTGCCGACGCTGGTCGATCTCGCCGGCGGGTTCGACGGCGAGCCGGTCGAGCCCCTGGCCGGCGCATCGCTGGCCGGACTGTGCGGCGGTCGGTCCGAGGAGCGCACGGTGATCGGCGAGTACATGGCCGAGGGCTCGGTCGCCCCGATCCTGATGATCCGCCGGGGCACCCTGAAGTACGTCGCCTGCCCGGTCGACCCGGACCAGTTGTACGACCTGGCCGACGACCCTCACGAGCGGGTGAACCTCGCCGCCGATCCGGCCTGGGGACCGGCTCTCGCCGGGTTCCGCTCCGAGGTGGCGGCGGGCTGGGATCTCGACGAACTGCGAGCCGAGGTGCTCGCCGACCAGGCACGGCGCCGGTTCGTCGGCGCCGCGCTGCGCTCAGGGCAGTTCACGCCGTGGGACTACACCCCGCCCGCCGACGGCTCGACGCAGTACATGCGCAACCACCTCGACCTCAACGACGTCGAGCGCCTGGCCCGCTGGCCGCGCGACGATCCCGCCCGGCGGTGACGTCGGCTACTGCACGCCGCGGCGCACGAGGGCGGCGAAACGCGCGCCGGCATCGGGGTCACCGGTCAGGCTGATCGCCTCGCCGGGCCGGTTCCACAACCAGGCATCGAGCGCACCGGCCGCACCGCTCGCCGCGAACGACCGTGCCGCGGTCGCGTTCCCGGCCTCGACGGTGAGGGCGTCCTCGTCGTAGGTCGTACCCGTGTTCGGGCTCGTCCCGTCGAAGCGGCCGATGGTCACCTGCCAGGCCCGGCCGGTGTCGGTCGCCAGCACCAGGCCGACCGGTCCGCCGGTGAAGGTGCCCCACACCGGCACCTCCCCGAACGCCACGCGCAGCACGATGTCGATCCCGTCCTCGGCGAGCGCGGGCTCGATCGGGCCGACGTCGCCGACCGCCGATTCGGCATCGAGCCGGTGCATCAACGCCTCGTGGGCCTGCCAGCGCAGCACGAACCCGGCTGACCGGTCCGGGGCCCATGTCCACACCGACGTGGCCGGATCGCATCCGCGCAGGCTGTCGAGCAGCGCGGTGGTGGCCCGGCCGTGGAGACCGAGCAGATCGGCGTAGACCCCGGGCCGCTCGGGAGCCGCCGCCTCGGCTGCGTCGGGGTCGTTGAGCCGCCCGCCGACGATCGCCGCCCAGAAGAACTGCACCTCGGTGAGGTGCCAGAGCAGGTCTGCGGCGCTCCATCCCGGGCACGTGGGCACAGGGGCCGCCGGGTCGGCACCCTCGAGGCACAGGCCGAACCGGTGTGATTCGCGTTCGATGGCGGCGAGGAAGTCGAGGTTGGCGCTCACCGCGGGCACGCTAGGACATCAGCTCCCGGCGTGAGCTGCGTAGATCGATTCGCAGACGCGTGCCGCGGTGTCGCAGATCTCGACGAGCGCCGGCTCGGCCAGCGGGTCGGCACCGCGGGTTCGCCATCTCGTGACGGCGACGAGTGCCTGGTTCCGGATCTGGTCGTCACCGGCCGAAGCCGGCAATCCCAGGGCCACGGCGGCGCCGCCCGCGGCGAGGACTCGTTCGAGATCGGTGCGGTCGGTGCGCGTTCACGCGGACCGAACCACTGCGGATCAGGTGGGCGGCGCGCAGCTGGGCGAACTCCACGGTGCTCGACTCGACCTGTTCGAGTTCTCGGTCGATCGCCGCGGCGAGGGCCGGATCGGCGGCGGCGACCGACCGGGTGATCAGTCGTAGGGCGACGATCGCCGAACGGGCCTGGAGGATCCGCGCCCGGGGCATGAACTCGCCGGCGATCAGCTTGCGGAGCGCACCGAGCCCGGAGTGCTCGACCAGGATCGGCCCCAGCGTCGCAGCCGTCGTGCCCCGCCCGGCGCGGATCTCGCCGACCGCCAGGCGGACCCCGAACATGCCGAGGCGCTGCAGCAGCGAACGGCGCGCCTCCACGGTCAGTTCGCTGGCCGAGACATCGCAGAACTGGTCGGCCGACATCAACATCAACTCGAGCGCGGCGGGATCGCCGGCGGCCAGCATCCGCAGGTTGGCGACCTCCTCTTCGCGCAGCGTCAGCCCGGTCTCGGCGAGCAGCCCGGCCATCGGCGTGACCGCCGAGCACAGGGCGCGCAGCTCGGCGTTCTCCTGATAGCGCTGGGCGATGCGACCCGACGAGGCCATCGCGTCGAGCCGGCCGGCGCCGATCTCGTCGGCGCGGCTGAGGACGGCGACGGCGTTGACCGGGGAGGCCGCCGTGACGTTGCGATCCATGAACGCGTCGAGGAAGGCGATGTCGCTGCGATGGGCGTGGCGCATCAGGTACACGACGGCGTCGGCATCGCCCGGCCGATCGGCATCGTGTTCGAGGAAATCACGGGTGCGGCGCGAGTTCTCGTCGTTGATGCTCGCCAGCCCGGGCGTATCGATCAACGTGATCGACTCGAGCGCGCTGGTCGGTACGGTCACCTCGAGCGATTCGATGTCCTTCTCGGCCAGTGAGCCGAGCTTGATGTCCAGGGCACCGCCGGCCCGGGTGAAGGCCAGTTGCTGTGCCTGCCCGTCACGACACCGCGCCGTCACCTGGTACGTCGGTCCCCGCTTGTACCAACTGACCAGCCGGGTGCATTCGCCGGCATCCGTGGGGGCGAGCCGCTCGCCGACGAGGGCGTTGAGCAGTGTCGACTTGCCGGCCTTGACCCGTCCGGCGATCGCCACCCGCAGCGGGCCCTGCAGCCGTTCGACGACGGCGCGGGCCTCCGCGGCGATCTGCGGCGTCGGGGCGGCGGCCTCGAGTCGGTGGGCGACCCCGAGCACCTGTTCCGTCAACGACGTGGTGTTCACGAAGATCCCTTCCCCGCCGTGACCTTGGTCAGGAAGGCCTCGATGTTGGTGAGCGTCTTCACCGTGGCATCGACCTCCGCCACCCGCTGCTGGCGTTCGGCCTGCGACTTCTGCCCGTCCTGTTGTGCCCGCGTCGCCGTCTCGGTGTAGGTGCGCAGCAACTCCGACAGCCGGTCGCCGAATTCGTCGCGCAGCTCGCGCTGGATGTCGCGCAGCGCGCCGGAGATCTGGTTGCCCACCTCGAACTGCACGTCGTCGGCGAACTGGCGCATCTGGGACCGCGCCGCCTGTCGCAGCGCGGCGATCTTCTTCTTGCGTTCCTCGACGAGGCCCATCACCCCGAAGATCCCACCGACGCCGAGCATCACCGGATGCATGCCGGCGAGGATCTTGACGCTCTTGCCGGCGAACTGCGAGACCGTGCCGAGCAACATCAGACCACCCTGAGCGCCCTTGAGGGTGGTCATGCCCTTGCCCAGTGCGCCCTTCGACCTGCTGCTCCCCGGCGCCTCGAGTGACTTGTCCCGCCAGAGGTCCTCGATCCCGCCGAACGACAGGTGGCCGGATTCGCCGAGCTGCAGATCCTCGCCGAGCATCTCGACGACATCGGTCCGGATCTGGTCGCGGCCGACTTCGAGGGCGACGAAGGCGTCGGTCACCTGGTCGGCGACGACGGTCTGGACGTAACGGGTGAGCTCGTCCCATTCGTCACCCTTGGCGAGCACCTCGATCCGTTCGTCCATCGTGCGCGAAATCGTGCGCATCGCCGAGCGGAACGTGTAGTTGACGTTGTTGCTCAGGTCGCTGGTCCGGTCGGAGACGAGTTGGTTCCATTTCGATCCCGGTCCACGGAGGAACTCGATCCTCGCCTTGGCGCTCTGCAGCGTCGCCATCATCTCCTGCGCCGAGGCCGGGTCGGTCAACATCTCCCGTTCGGCGGCGAGGCCCGAACGGACCTGCGTGACGATCGACAACGCATCGCCGGCCGAGCGCACCGTGGCCATCGCCTTGGCCGGAGCGACCACGTCGTCGCCGAGATGACGCACGAGATCGGGGATTCGACTGAGCTCGTTGAGCGCCTTGTCCTTGCGGGCCAGCGCATCGGTTCGCAACGCGCTGCTCACCGAGACCATCGGGATCTGGATGCCGAATCGGGCGAGGTGGCCGCGGTCGAGGTCCATGATCCGCTGCCACTCCGGGTAGAGATCGATCTTCGTCAGGGCGAACATCACGGTCGGGCACAGTTCGGTCGCCCGGCGCAGGAAGTCGACCTCGGGCGCGCTGAGCTCGGACGACGCGTCGCTGGCGAAGATCAGTCCATCGGCGAACGGCAGGAAGCTGAGGGTGGCTGCGGCATGGCCGGCGCCCAACCCGCCCATGCCGGGCGTGTCGACGACCACCAGACCCTGCTTGAGCAGCGGGCTCGTCACCGAGATCTCGACCCGCTCGACGCCCTTGACGTTGCCAGGATTGCCGGCCTCGCTGACCCACTGGTCGAGTTGATCGATGGTCGTCTTCTCGGTCACCTGCTTGTCACCCTCGGTCCGGCGCACGGTGACGCCGGGTGAGTCGCCGTAGCGCACGAGGGTGATCGCCGAGGTGGCCAGGTCGTCATCGACGGGGCAGACCACCTGGCCGAGCATCGCGTTGATCAAGGAGCTCTTGCCCTGCTTGAACTCGCCCACGACGCAGACGATCGTCGACGGCCGCTTCAGCCGCGCCCCGGCGGCCGTCGCCCGGCTGACGAGGTCGCCGCGATCGAGCTTGTTGAGCACCTTGACCAGTTCGGCGATTGCGCCGTCGACGGTCGGCGCGGCCGGCGCCGCAGGCGCCGGCGGGTCGGCCATCAGAGGTCTTCCCAGACGCTGTCGGCAGCCTCGACGACGGTCTCGGTCGTCTGCAGGCTGACGGTCAGCTGATCGGGTTCGGGCTCCGGCGCCGGCAGCGGCGCCATCTCGGCGGACGCCTCGGCCTCGTCGTCGGGCGCCTCGTCGAACCCGGAAACCTCCGCTGCGCCGGCATCGGCGGTCGTGGCGTCGCCGCCCGTCTCCTCGGACGTGGCGATGTCATCGCCGAACCCGGAGAACAGCGCCTCGGATTCGAACTCGTCGATCACGACCGGTGCCAGGAGATCGGCCGCCTGCTCTCCGTCGAGGATGTCGTCGACGCCGTCTGCCTGGGTGATCAATTCGTCCGGTAGCTCACCTTCGGCACCGTCCGCGCCGAAGTCGGTTCCGACCTCATCGTCGACAGGCGTCTCGGCCACGAGGTCGGCGGCCTCCTGGGCGAGGGGGGTGTCGAGTCCGTCGTCGGGCACATCCAGGCCGTCGCCGGCAGCCACCGTTCCGCCCGCCACCGCCGCCACCGTCTCGTCGTCGCCGGCGATCGCGTCGACGGCGGACTGCGTCGCGTCTTCGAGCGGATCGCGCAGTTGCTTGATCGGAGTCGTCACCGCCTTGTTCAACAACAAGTCCGCGCCCTCGATCTTCACCCGGTTCCAGGTGATGTCCTCGAGCAGGGGTGTCTTGACGTAGCTGATCAGGGCCGAGTCGCTCCCCTCCTCGATCACGTCGCCGGCCGCGTTGGTGTAGATGGCCTTCTCGGCGACGTCGTCGATCCAACCCCCCTGATGGGCGACCCCCTTCAGGTAGTCGCCGGCCGCTCCCGCGGCGGCGCCGATGCCGGCACCGACGACCGCCGAGATGGCCACGTCCTCGAAATCCCATGCCGGCAGCTCGGCCTTGAGGTGGTCGTCGACGAGGTAGGTCCGGCCGAACTCGGCGATGCCCCCTTTGATGAACGGCCCGACGAATCCGCTGATCGCCCCTCCGGCGATCGGTCCGGCGACGAAGGTGGCGGCGGTGCTGACCGCGAACTCGACCGTCGTCGACAGCCCCTTGACCGCTGCCAGTTCGGCGTAGTCGTTGTGGCCGGCGGCCGAGTGGACGATCGCGGTGACGAAGCCGCCCAGAGGAACGTTGTCCTGGACGAACTCGGTCATCCAACCGTCCTTGTCGAAGCTGTGATCGATGGCGTCTGCGGCGCCGACCATCCACTCGCCGCTGTCGACGGCGGCCTGGTCGACCCAGTCGACAGCATCGGTGGCCGCCGTGTCGACCCACTCCGCGACGTCGTTGAACCAGCCCATCAAAGACCCCCAGTTCTCAGCGACCGTCCACCTGGCGGCGACACATCGTCCTTGGATGCTACGCCAAGATCGTCGGCCGTGCCGAGGCGCGCCGCCGGGGCGGCGAAATCGCCACGGTGATGTACTCTGCGGCGATGGGGACAATGGGAGCAGTCGAGATCAATCAGCGGGTGCTCGTCTATCCGAGCGTGCTGGTCCGCCCGGTGCCGGGGTTCATGGTGGCGGTACCACCGGGGTGGCAGGTCGCCGAGTTGCCCCAGGCGGTGCTGACGGTCGGCACACCCGAGCTCGTCAACGGAGTGTGGGTGAACGCCTCGGTGGTCCACGAGCGGGTGATGCCGTCGTTCACACTGAAGATCGCCGCACAGGCGTCGTGGACGCGGGTCACGGACGTGTGCCCCGGCGCCGAGCTGAACGGCGAGGAGAAGATCGCCACGTTCGGCGACCGCGAGACGTACCTCCGCGGGGCCAGCATCCCGGCCACGGGTGAGACGCCGGCGTTCGGCCAGATGCATGCGATCTTTTTCGGCCCCGAGAAGGAGCGGCCGACCGTCGATCTGTTCCAGATCGTCTGCACCGGCCCGCTCGAAGGCATCGACGACCACGTTCCGTCGTTCCTCGACATCATCGGGTCGTTCACGTTCACCTGAGGTCCGGGCATCCGAGGTCTGGCGACGGCACCCAGGGTGCGGGTTCAGTTCCGGACGTCGAGGAGCACCAACAGCACGACGCGGGGTCGGGTCCCACGATTGGCCACCGCGTGCGGCTGGGTGTAGTCGAAGATCAGCCACTCCCCGTCGACGTACGGCCGGGTCTCGCCTCCGACGCGCAGGCTGGCCGATTCGCCGCCGGCGAGGCACAGGCAGGCGGTGAAGAACCGACGGTGATGACGGTGCTCGGCGATCGAGGCCCCCGGAGCCAGGACCGAGAACGAGAACGCCTCGATGCGCCCGAGGCCCTCGACGAGGGCGACCGTGATCGGCGCAAGGGTGCGGTTCGCCGCGCAGATGTCGTCGGGGAAGACGGCCCGGTCGTCGGCCTCGACACGCAGCGGGAGCACGGACCACGATCGCTCGTCGACACGTCGGTCACCGACGAACGTCATCTGCGGCAGCGCCCGGATCGCCTCGTCGCGGACCTCCTGCCAACGAGCGCCGACGACGGTCAGTTCCGGGTACCGATCGGGTTCGAGGAATGGGATGTGATCGATCCCGAGACTGTAGGGTCGCCGGCCAGGGGCCCGCGCACGCGGATCGTCCTGGCCGGGCCGGGGATGAGGTGAAGGCTTGGGATATCGACTCGGTGTTGATCTCGGGACCACCTTCACGGCCGCAGCGATCGAACGCGACGGTCGAGTCGACATCGTCCCGCTCGGCAACCACGCGGCCACGATCCCGTCGATGGTCTACTTCCGGGAGGACGAGGACGTCCTGATCGGCGATGCCGCCGAACGGCGTGGAAGCCTCGAGCCCTCCCGACTCGCCCGGGAGTTCAAGCGCCGGTTCGGGGACTCGACGCCGATCCTGCTCGACCGTACGCCCGTGTCGGCGGACCGGCTCACCGGGATGATGCTCCGCCAGATCGTCGCCGACGTCGCCAAACGCCATGGTGGTGCTCCCGACGCGGTCGGTGTGGCCCACCCGGCGAACTGGGGTCAGTTCAAGGTCGATCTGCTGCGCCAGGCGGTCGAGCTCGCCGGCCTGGGCCAGGCGACGTTCGTCAGCGAACCGGTCGCCGCGGCAGTGCAGTACGCCTCGACCGAACGGGTCGAGGTCGGCGATGTCATCGCCGTCTACGACCTTGGCGGGGGCACCTTCGACGCGGCCGTGCTGCGCAAGACGGACACCGGGTTCGACACGTTGGGACAGCCGCAGGGGATCGAGCGGCTCGGCGGGATCGACTTCGATGAGTCCGTCTTCGCCCACGTGCGCCGCACGATCGGTGAGGCACTCGACAACCTCGACACCAGCGACCCGTCGGCGCGCGCCGCGGTCGCCCGCCTGCGCCACGAGTGCGTGCTGGCCAAGGAGGCGCTGTCGTCGGATTCCGACGCGACGATCCCGGTGATGTTGCCGACCGTCCAGACCCAGGTGCGCATCACCCGCGGCGAGTTCGAGGACATGATCCGCCCGACGCTGCGCGAGACGATCGAAACGCTCCGCCGGGCGATCACCCTCGCCGGCATCGAGTTGTCGCAGGTCAAGTCGGTGCTGCTCGCCGGGGGATCATCGCGGATCCCGTTGGTCTCCGAGCTCGTCCGTTCCGAGCTCGGCCGGGCGACGGTGACCGACGCCCATCCGAAGCACGCCGTGGCGATGGGCGCCGCCCGGGTGGCTGCGCTGGCCGCCGGATCGGGTCCCGGTGTTCCCGTCAGCGCTTCGCCGCCGGCCGATGCCGTGACCCGCCGGCTCGAGGCCCTCCCCGACGACGGCGCCGTCGCCTCGGTTCCGACCGCTCCGATCGCCAGGACACGGACGAATCCCGTCACGCCGGCCCCCGCCCCCGCGGCGGCGAGATCGTCCGGTCACGGGAAGCTCTTCGCCGCTCTGGCCGCGCTCGTCGTCATCGGTGGCGGTGCCGCGTTCGCCCTGACCAGGTCCCCGGGCGCCGACGAATCGGCCGACGGCGGCGCGGTGACGTCGGCAACGGTTGCACCGACGACCGTCCCCGTCCCCGTCACCGATCCGGCGCCGACCGAACCCGTGCCGCTGACGACCGTGCCGGTGACGACCGCCCCGCCACCGGCGACCACCGTGCCCGCACCTGTGACCACACCGGCGCCGGCGACCACGGTGCCACCACCGCCGACCGCCGCCGGCGTCCCCGACGTCTTCGGGCTTCCCCAGGCCGACGCCGAGGCCCTTCTCGTCGGAGCCGGTTACCAGCCCCGCTTCTTCCGGGTGTGCAGTGGTTCGGTCGGCGAGGGCGAGGTTCGCCAGGTCCTGTGGAACGACGGCGGGACCGAGATCATCGTCGTCGACAAGCAGGGGGTCATCGCCGAGGAGGCACTCGTCCCTCCCGGTACCGAACTGAGCGTCAAGGTCGGAACGGGTGTGGCATGCGGCTGACGGCTCCGCTCCCGCTCCCGCTGCTCGCCGACACAGGCGTAGGTTGACGAGCGTGGGAACCGAAGCCGTCCGACTTGCCGTGGATCTCGGCACGACCTGGACGGCCGCGGCGGTGACCGCCGGTTCGAGCCCGACGTTGGTCGCCCTGGGCACGCGCCACCCGTCGATGCCGTCCGTGGTGGCCCGCGCCGATGGACAGTGGTTCGTCGGCGACGCCGCCGCCCGCCTGATGGCCACCACTCCGTCCTGCGCCGCCCGGGAGGTGAAACGACGGTTCGGCGACACCACGCCGATGATCGTCGACGGTGAGCCGTTCGGTGCCGAGCGTCTGCAGGCCGAACTGCTCCGCGGCGTCTGCGCCGTGGCACTCCCCGCCGGTGCGGTGGCCGCGCTCACCCTGACCCATCCGGCGAACTGGGGGCCGTACAAACTCGATCTGCTGCGTGAGGTCGGCCGCGTCGCCGGCTATGGAACGGTCGAGATGGTCAGCGAGCCCGCCGCCGCCGCCATGCACTTCGCCTCGGGAGGCCGCCTGGCCGTGGACGACCGCGTCGCGGTGTACGACCTCGGGGGTGGCACGTTCGACGGTGCCGTCGTCGCCCTCACCGCCGACGGGCCAGAGGTGCTCGGTACGCCGGAGGGCCTCGAACGTTTCGGCGGGCTCGACATCGATCAGATCGTCTTCAATCACGTAGCGGTCGCCCTCGGCGGAGCGCTGGCGGGGCTCGATTCGAGCGACGAGGCGGTGCGGCGCGGTGTGCAGCAACTGCGTGCCGACTGCGTCGCCGCCAAGGAGGCGCTCTCGGCTGACAGCGAGGCATCCATTCCGGTCACACTCCCCGGGCTGAACACCCAGGTGCGCATCACCCGGCCCGAGCTCGAGGCGGCCCTGCGCGGCCGCATCGGCGACACGCTCGGGTCCCTCGATCGCACCGTCGCCTCGGCGCAACTCGGTTACGGCGATCTCGCCGGCATCGTGCTCGTCGGGGGGAGCTCGCGCATCCCGCTCGTGGCCGAGCAGGTCGCCGCCCACACAGGACGCCCCGTGCTGTTCGACGACGAGCCCAAGCTCGTCGTCGCCCTCGGTGCCGCCGGCGGTCGCCACTCGCCGACATCCGCAAGTGCATCCATCCCTTCACCCGTTCGCACTCGAGAACCGGAGCCATCAGTGACCAATACCGAGAACACGGCAAATCCTCCTCCCAGGGGGCCGAGGGCGGACGAGGCGACACCTTCTGGGCCTGCGACCGCGGCACCGGCCGGCGGGAAGGCTCCCGCGCCGGCCGGGGGAGTCAAGACCCCGCCCCCACCACCGCCGCCCAGGAAGCACGCGCCATCCGTCGCCGAGAAGGTCGCCGGCGTCGGGGCGGCGGTGGCGGCCGCAGCGGGCGCCGCCGTGCTGTTCGGTGACGACGTCGCCGACGCGCTCGACGGAGACGCCCAGAACCTTCCCGTTCCCGGGGATGCGGTTCCGGGCACCGATGGCGCGGGCGACGACGAGAGCATGGACGCGTTCGAGGCGGTCGGCCGCCATCCCGACGCGCCACGGGATGCCCAGGCCCGCGGCACGATTCCCGACGACGCCGGCCGCGACTCACGGATCGCCGAGCCGACCCCGGGGGTTTCCGCCTTCGCCCCGCCCACGGGCGATTCGGGCGCAGCCTTCCGCCAGCAGCCGGCCGCGGCCCGATCGTCGTCCCAGGCGCCGTCGCGGACCGACATGCCGGCGCCACCCGCCCCGCGCCGTGAGGCACCCGATCTGCAATCGGCGACGATGGCCCCTCCGGAGCCGTTGCCGGTGATCCAGGTGTCCGAGATGGCCAGCTTCGAGGCCGACCGCGCCGCACTGCTCGCGCGGGTCGAGAGCCTCGACCTCGCCGGTGTCGATCCGGCCGAGATCGAGACGTTGCGCGCCGACCTCACCCGGACGATCGAGCACTTCGCGCTGGTCCCCGGCCAGACGGCCGATCAGGCGCTCGCCGTGCTGCGTGACCAGTTCGACCAACGCGTGCAGGACTTCAATCAGGACCAGCAGATCGAATCGCTGATCGATGAGCAGCGACGCGACAACGAAGCCGAGCAGGCCCTCGACCAGACCCCGGACGTCACCGACGGGACCACGCTCGTCGACGAATTCGACCTGATCACGGCCGATCCTTCGACGGCCGATCCCGGCGGTGAGGATGGTTTCGACTCCCCCACGTCCGGTGCCGTCGGAGTGAGCGACGACACCCGGTTGGACGACGGCACGTCGAGCCCCGGCATCGATGCGCCCGGGGACGACGATCTGCTCGGCGACCAGGGCATCACCTCCTCGGTCGACGACGGAGGCTTCGGACTGCAGCCCCTTGGTCCGGACGCCGGCGGCATCGACTTCGGCACGTCGGACGGCACCGACTTCCGTACGGCCGACATGGTCCCGGACGAGGACGGTGATCTCGTCAGCCGGTTCGACGACGAGCCTGATTCGGATTCGGAGACGGATTTCGACACGATCTCCGACTTCACGAGCTTCTCCGACGATTCGGATGGCGAGGTCGGGACCGACGGCGCCTTCACGTTCGACGCCGGCCTCGGCTGATAGTTGGGCTACGCACTCGGTGTCGACCTCGGCACCACATTCACGGCTGCGGCGATCGAACGCGACGGCCGGGTCGACATCGTGCCGCTCGGCAATCACGCGGCGACCATCCCGTCCCTGGTCTTCCTGCGCGAAGACGACGGAGTGCTGATCGGCGACCCGGCCGAACGCCGGGGCGTGCAGCATCCGTCGCGGCTGGCCCGGGAGTTCAAGCGGCGGTTCGGGGATTCGACACCGATCATGCTCGACCGCACCCCGCTGTCTGCGGACCGGTTGACGGCGATGATGCTCCGTCAGATCGTCGCCGACGTCGCCACCCGCCAGGGGAGCGGTCCCGAGACGGTCGGCGTCGCCCATCCGGCGAACTGGGGCTCCTACAAGATCGACCTGCTCCGCCAGGCCGTGGAGTCGGCCGGTCTGGCGCGCGCCGTCTTCGTCAGCGAGCCGGTCGCCGCGGCGATCCAGTACGCCTCCACGGAGCGTGTCGACGTGGGCGACGTGATCGCCGTCTACGACCTCGGGGGCGGCACCTTCGACGCCGCCGTGCTCCGCAAGACGCCGACTGGATTCGACACGTTGGGTCAGCCGCAAGGCATCGAGCGCCTCGGGGGGATCGACTTCGACGAGTCGGTGTTCGCCCACGTCCGCCATACGATCGGAGACTCGATCGATCGGCTCGACACCGGCGATCCATCGGTTCGTGCCGCCATTGCCCGGCTGCGCCAGGAATGTGTCATGGCCAAGGAGGCGCTGTCGTCGGACTCCGATGCGACGATCCCCGTGATGCTGCCGACGGTGCAGACCCAGGTGCGCATCACCCGCTCCGAGTTCGAGGACATGATCCGCCCGACGCTGCACGAGACGATCGAGACACTTCGCCGGGCGATCAAGGTCTCCGGGGTCGAGCTGGGTGATGTGAAGTCGGTGCTGCTCACCGGCGGCTCGTCACGGATTCCGCTCGTCGCGGAGCTGGTCGGGTTCGAGTTCGGGCTCCCGGTCGTCACCGATGCCCATCCGAAACACGCCGTGGCGATGGGCGCCGCCCGGGCCGCTTCGTTGCCGGCGTCGCCCGTCGCCGTCGTGCCGACGGCCGGTAGCGAGGCGCCCCCCGCTTCGAGCTCCTCGGCTCCCGCGTCGGCGGCGAGCGAGCCCGTCGGCAAGCAGACGCCCGTGCCGGCGACCGGCAGGAAGGCGTTCGGCGGTCCGCCGACCGACGAGCCGCCCACGGGCGGGCACCCGGCGGCACAAAAGGGTCCTCGAAGGAACATCAAGGTCCTCGTCATCGGTCTCGGTCTGCTCGCCGTCGGCGCCGGGGTCGCAGTCGCCATCGCAAGGTCGTCGGACGGGCAGTCGCCCGGTGGCGCAACGGCCTCGGGCACGACCGCCGTCACGCAGACCGCCCCGGAGGTTGCCAGCTCCACTGCCTCCGTGCCCGCGTCGGCCGAGGTGACCACCACGGCCGGCCCGGCCCTCGCCCAGGTGACGACGATTCATCCGCAGCCGCGGTGCGGGGCGTCGGGGTTGTGTGTGGCGCCGCATTCGATCTCCTTGGTCGACCGGAAGTACGTCGTCGAGTACCACGCGGTCGGGTTCGATCCGCTGATCGGGGCCGAGGGCACGAACCATGTGCACTTCTTCTACGACACGGTGTCGCCGGACCAGGCGGGTGCGCCGGGTGCGGGTCCGTGGGCCGTGTGGGATCTGGCGGCGGGTGGCGGTCAGCCGATCTTCGACGGTTTCACCCTCGACAACCTCGACACGACCGGCGGGGTCGGGGCGACGCAGATCTGCATCGCGGTCGCCGACTTCGATCACAGCATCCAGTTGGACACCGTGTCGTGCATGCCGCTGCCTCGGGCGCCAGGCGAGATCGTGACGACGGTTCATCCGCAGCCGCGGTGCGGGGCGTCGGGGTTGTGTGTGGCGCCGCATTCGATCTCCTTGGTCGACCGGAAGTACGTCGTCGAGTACCACGCGGTCGGGTTCGATCCGCTGATCGGGGCCGAGGGCACGAACCATGTGCACTTCTTCTACGACACGGTGTCGCCGGACCAGGCGGGTGCGCCGGGTGCGGGTCCGTGGGCCGTGTGGGATCTGGCGGCGGGTGGCGGTCAGCCGATCTTCGACGGTTTCACCCTCGACAACCTCGACACGACCGGCGGGGTCGGGGCGACGCAGATCTGCATCGCGGTCGCCGACTTCGATCACAGCATCCAGTTGGACACCGTGTCGTGCATGCCGCTACCCGGCTGAGCTTCTGACGACCCGTCAGAAACGGCTGCTAACCTCGGCCGATGGCCGAGTTACCCAGGATCATCTCCGTCGACGACCACGTGATCGAGCCCGCCAACGTCTGGATCGACCGGCTGCCCTCCAAGTACCGCGAGATCGGGCCGCGCAACGTCAAGGTGCCGGTCAAGGAGATGACGTTCGTCGGCGGGAAGTTCACCGCGATTCCCGGTGAACGGGGCGACCCGGGCCCGCTCGTCGACTGGTGGTTCTACGAGGACCTCCGCCGGCCGCTGCTCCGCCTCGACACCGCCGTCGGCTTCGCCCGCGAGGATGTCACGCTCACGGGCATCACCTATGAGTCGATGCGCCAGGGCTCGTACCTGCTGCCCGAACGGCTGGCCGACATGGACGTCAACGGCCTCGAGGCCTCGTTGTGCTTCCCGACCTTCCCCCGCTTCTGCGGCCAGACGTTCACCGAGGCCGGCGACAAGGACCTCGCCCTGCTCTGCGTCAAGGCCTACAACGACTGGATGGTGGAGGAGTGGTGCGCTCCGTCCGGTGGTCGCCTGATCCCGCTGATCATCGTCCCGCTGTGGGATGCACAGCTGGCCGCCGCCGAGATCCGCCGCAACGCGGCGCGCGGCGTACATGCCGTGTGCTTCAGCGAGATCCCGCCCAACCTCGGCCTGCCGTCGATCCACGACGCCGACGGCTACTGGCTGCCGTTCTTCGAGGCCTGCAACGAGTGCGACGTGACGATCAACATGCACATCGGCTCGGGCTCCAAGATGCCGTCGACGTCGCCCGACGCCCCGGCCGCCGTCGGCTCGACGCTGACCTTCGCCAACTGCTGCTTCTCGATGGTCGACTGGCTGATGTCGGGGCTGTTCACCCGGTTCCCCCGCTTGAAGATCGCCTACTCGGAGGGCCAGATCGGCTGGATCCCGTACATCCTCGAGCGGGCCGACACCGTGTGGCGGGAGAACCGGGGATGGGGCGGCATCGCCGACAAGGTGCTCGAGCCGCCCTCGGATCTCTTCAGGCGCCACGTGTACGGCTGCTTCTTCGACGATCCCCACGGGCTGCGCTCGCTGGTCGAGATCGGCGAGGACAACGTCACCTACGAGAGCGACTACCCGCACTCCGACTCGACCTGGCCGCACACCGCCAAGATCGCCGCCGAGCAGACCGCCGCGGCCGGACTGACCGAGGCCCAGATCTACAAGGTGATGCGCGGCAACGCGATCACGATGCTGCATCTCGACGTCGTCTGATCTGGCGTCCGATCCGGTGGACCCGCCTCGGACCACCCCCGCCCTGGTGCGGGCGGCGGCCGAGCGGTTCGGCGACTCCGAGGCGCTCGTCGACGGCGACGTCCGGCTGTCGTTCGCAGGGCTCGCCGCCACGGTCCGCCAGACCGCCCGCTCGTTCCTCGAACTCGGCGTAGGGCGAGGCGACCGGGTGGCGTTGTTGGATTTGTCGGCCTCGCGTGATTCGGTCAGGAGTCGAGGTTCTCGGCCGTAGTCGGGTGTGCGGGCCTGGTGCCGGTCCCGTCGGAGGCCTGCCCGCGCCCGGTTCGCCCCCGACTCGCGAATCCCGCTATCCCGGTCTCGAGCAGCGGACCCGATGGCTGCCGTCTCGATACGCGCCGTCCTCCTCGCCAGTGATCTGGCAACACGGCATGTTCCGCCTTCACCGCAGCGCCACGCTGACGCTGTTCCTGAGCGCCCTCTTCGCGATCGCCCCGTTCTTGGCAGGAGCCTTCATCAACGACGGTCTGTCGGACCTGTTCGTCGTCGCCCTGGCCTTCTCCCCGATCGTGCTTTTCCTTCCGCTGTCAAGGGCGCAGTGAATTCTGGGGTACTGCTGGGTGCCCTAATGTGACTTCCGACGAAAGGGAGTCAGCAATGACACGTCTCGCGGAGCGTCGAAGTCCTGATGTTGCTCCGGCGTTGATGGCGGCGATTGGCGAACTCGCACCGATCGTTGTGGAGCACCGCCGTGAGTTCGACTCGAACGGGCGGCTCCCTGATGACCTCTTCGAGCGACTCGCCTCGCTTGGGCTGTTCCGACTCCTGTTGCCGGCAACGCTTGGTGGGCCCGGGCTTTCCGCTCTCGAGTTCATGGACGTCGTCGAAGCGGCGGCGGCGCTCGACGGCACCATCGGTTGGCTCGTCGGCAATGGGGGCGGGATGGCCCGGGTGGGGGGCTTTCTTCCGGCATCGAGCGCGACGGCGATCTACGACGATCCGTCGGCGTTCGTGGTCTCGTCCACGGGCGCCGTCGGACGCGCCGTTCGCGTCCCGGGTGGCTACCGCGTGACGGGTCGGTGGCCGTTTGGAAGCGGGTCGCCGCACGGAACCTGGTTCGCGCCCGTCTGCGCGGTCGAAGATGACGACCATCCCACCGGTGACGTGATCTTCGTGTACGCACCGCGACACGATGTTCTGCTTCACGACAACTGGCAGGTCTCCGGTCTCTGCGCCACGGGCAGCGCCGACTTCGAGTTCGTCGACGTCTTCGTACCCGAGAGCTTTGCCCATGCCTTCCAGCCCGAACCTACGCAACCCGGCACGCTCTACCGGCTGCCCACTCGTTCCATCTTCCCGTGGTCGGTGGCCACCGTGCCGCTCGGCATAGCTGCCGGTGCCATTGACGACTTCGTCACGACGGCTCGATCCGCGAAGCGCCAGAGCGACAGCGTTCCGTTCGCCGAACGAGAAATGGTTCAGTCGCAGCTCGGCCAGATCCAGGCCCGCACCGCTGCGAGCCGGGCGTACCTCCGGCACACGATGAGTGCCCTGCTCGACCGGGTCGAGGCGGGCACCGACCTCGAAGCGAGCCGAGTCGACTTCCGGCTCGCTTGCACGTTCGGGAGTCAGTCGGCCCTGTGGGCGATCGATCTCGTCACCGAGATGGCTGGCGCCGTCGCCATCATGCGATCGTCGCCGCTCGAGAGGCGTGAGCGCGACGCACGTGCAGCGGCGAAGCACGTCGCAATGAGCCCTGCTGCCTACATCACCGGCGGCAAGCACCGGCTCGGATGCGACCTCTCCAGCAGTTCGTTCTGACCCCGAACAGAACCGCCGACGACAAGGCGCGGCTCGACCAATTTGTGCGGCGGAGCGCCTTGCGTCTTGCGCCCAGTGCGGGCACTCCAGGGCCTCATTCGCCTGGCGCGATGAGTACCACCGTCGGGAAGTACGTGCGGTAACGCCCGACATCGCGGGTGAGCAGATCGAGATCGGCGACTGCAGCATGGGCGCCGATGAAGAAGTCGGGCAGCGTCGTCGACTTCATGCCCTGGTTCCGCCGGTAGTCGAGAAAGACCTTGCCTGCCAGGAATGCAGCTGCCCAGGGTATGGGCTCGCGCCGGTAGTCCTGAGGCGGGAGCGCGTCGTCGAGCGCCTCAATGGCCGTGAACCTCACGGACACCTCGGAGTAGATGACTGGGTTGATGTACAGGGGACCGGCCTCGGCGGCCTCGGCTAGAGCGTCGCTCGACCAACCGCGCCACGTCGGATCCTCGGTGAGGATGTCCAACAAGACGTTGCTGTCGACGAGGGTCCCGGAGGTCACCTCAGGATCCTCGGGTGAGGGCCATGATCTCGTCGGTCGTCATGGCGACGTCGCCTCGACCGCGAAGACGTTCGACGAACTGACGTCCACGGGTCGGTGCTCCGCTGATCTTGCGCACCACGATGGTGTCGTCGTTGCGCTCGAACTGGACCTCGCTGCCAGCGCCGATGCCGAGCGCGTCCCTGAGTTCTTTCGGGATGGTGACTTGGCCCTTGTCGGTAACCCTCATGGGTAGGAATCCTACTAGTCATACTCTTACTCTCGCGTCGTCGCCGACAGTGGTCGCCGAACGACGCGGCCCTGCGACGCGAGGCTCGTGGGCATGGCCGGTGCTCAGCCCCTGTACCCAGACCTCCAACCTGTGGACGAACGGTCGCCTTGGTGCGACGACTCGAGCAGTGCAGGGCGATCGCGGCGGACGCCTTGGCCGACGTCCCATGGGTTCAGGCGTTCGCTCGTCTGCTCCCGCGACCGATCTCTCGATCGCAGGGATCGTGAGACACCTCGCATGGGCTGAGGACCGCTGCTCCAGGGTCGGCTGCCCGGATCGCCGATGCCGCCACCCGTCGCACTGTGGCGCGGCGCCGTCGTAGTCTGAGTGGGCACCCCATCGCCGAAGGAGTTCCGATGACGAGCCTGCCCGACCGCCCGAACATCGCCGTGGTGGTGGTCGACGTCCAGAACGGGGTGGTCGAGGGCGCGTACCGTTCCCGAGCTACGGGTGGGTGACGGTGAGCCGGTGGTCCACAAGCGCTATGGCGACTCGTTCGAGGACACCACGTTGGAGCAGGAGTCACCCTCGTCGGCGACGCCCACACCACCGAGGACCTCACTGAGTGGGGCGCTCCGTCGGTCGAGCAGGTGATCGCCCACACGAACCTGTACTGGTCGTGGCAGACGGCGCCGGGTCGCGTCGCCGCGGTGGTTCCCGCTGCGTTGGTCGATCTCCCCTCACCGTCTGGCTGAGGCGCATGACCGGACCCGACTGGTGACCGGTGGCTTCAGACCGACCGAACAGGCTGAACGGGCGCCGGCGTCTCTTCGTCTTCGGTTGAGGGGTGGACGGCGAGCCTTCGGATCGATGGATGTCACCACGCACGAAGCCCGTCCATCTCCGGGAGCACCTTGCCGCCCCTGAGCGGGAAGCGGCGTCGGCGCGTGCGCCTCGAGAATCCACTGCGCTTATGCTCCGAATGGACGCTGTGGACGAAGGTGCGGCGACGGGGAGAAGAGTGTGGGCGCAGGCGACAGCACGTACCGACCGGTGACGTTCGACCGATGCGACCACATCAAGGGGCCCTTCTTCCACGGGACGAAGTTCACCCTCGAGGTCGGCGATCAGCTTGCCCCGGGCTACGGCTCCAACTTCCAGGAGGGCCGCGTCTCCAACAACATCTACTTCGCCGCGCTGGTGGAGACAGCCGTCTGGGGAGCGGAGTTGGCCACCGCGCTGGCGGGGAGCGATGAGCGGGGGCATGTCTACGTCGTCGAGCCCTTGGGTCCTTTCGAGGACGACCCCAACGTCACGAACAAGAAGTTCCCCGGCAACATCACGCAGTCCTACCGGTCCCGCCATCCGCTGCAGGTAGTCGGCGAACTGGAGTCCTGGGAGGGCCACGCCCCCGAGGTGCTGCAGAGAATGCTGGACAACATCGAGCGGCTCCGGGAACAAGGACTGGACGTCATCGAGGACTGAGGTGACGCCGCCCGACCGTGGCAGATGTGCCGATCGCGGACTCCGAAGCCGGATCACCTCGCGGCTCGTGGCGGCGCACCCGGCCTTCATCGTCGTCGACGTCCGCAGCTTGGCCACCGCGGTTGCTGCCGCGTGGTACCACCCAACGAGCATGAACAGGTCGAGCGCCTGTCCCTCGGAGAACTGCGCTTGAAGCCGGCGCCACAGGTCCTCGTCGAGGTCTGCGCGGTCGTGCAGTGCGTCGGTCGTCTCGATCAGGATGCGATTTCGCTCGTCCGACCAGCCTGCATCCGCGGCGTCGCCGAGCGGTCCGGTCCCATCAGCCGAGCGCCTGTTCGGCCAGGTCGGGGAAGACCTTGCCGACCTTGGAGGTCAGCCAGTCGCCGTATGTTCCTCCGACGTGTCGCAGGTTGGCGCGGTCCCAGCGCTCCTTCGAGTCGTCGGGGGCGACCCAGCCGTCGTCGATGGCGATCGGTTCGATCACCGCGTCCCAACCCGGGTCGAGGAAGAACGGGAACGAGAGGCGGTCGCCGTCGGCGTGGTTGCGCACCCGGTGGGGCGTCGAGCGGTATCGGCCGGCCGTCAGCCGGTCGAGCATGTCACCCAGGTTGCACACCAGCAGCTCCGGATCGGCGGGGACCTCGGCCCACCGTCCATCGGGCCGCTTCACCTCCAACCCCGGGCGACCGTCGTGGGCCAGCAGGGTGAGCAGGCCGTAGTCGCTGTGCTCGCCGACCCCCCAGCGGGCGGCGCCCGCCGCCCCTGGCGGGTGGGGCGGGTAGCGGAAGATGCGGAACAGCACCGTCGGTTCGGCGGCGAGCCCGCGACGGAAGAAGCCGTCACCGAGGCCGAGCCCCTCGGCCATCGCGGCGAGCGTTCGCTGACCCACGGCCTCGACGGCGGCCATCCAGGCCTCGACGCTCCGTCGCAGCTCACCGCCGTCGTCGGGCCACAGGTTCGGCCCGTGCAGCGGGCGCCCAGCGACCACGGCCGGGTGCCCCGCCAGTAGATCGCGCCCGACGTAGTAGCCCTCCTTCAGGTCGGCGACGCCTGAGGTCAGCTCTCCGCCGAGCGGGAACCAACCCCGCCACGCCCGACCCGAGCCGGCCATCGCCACCGCGCCCTTCTCGGCCTCGGATCGGGAGAAGAACTCGCGCGCCGCAGCGTCCATCGCGTGGCGCAGCTCGGGGGTGATGCCGTGCCCGGCGAGGAGGAAGAAGCCCACCTCACGGCATGCGGCGTCGATACGCCGGGGGGCGTCGGTGGCGCCGAGGTCGATGATCGGGACCATTCCCGCAGGGTAACCGGCGTCGGCGCCCTCGATCCGCGCCCACGTTGCGGATGTGGAGCTCCAGAAAGCATCGCACTTCGATGGGAAATCCGCGCTCCGCGGTGGGCGATGCCCAGCGTTCAGGCACTAGAATGTGCTCTGCGAAGGGGAGTATCCCACGAGGTCCGTCGTCATCACGTCCCCCCGGGGGCCGGCGGGGCCAGCCCACCTGGGCGGAGAGACCTTCCAGCCGATGCGCCAACGGTCGAGCTGGAGCCTTTCGCGGGTTCACAGTGAGGTCGTGACGCAGCGTTCGTCCATTCCGACCCAGGTGACCCACAAGGAGCAACCCCATGCTGCTCGCAGCCGGCGAATCGCGCCGAAACTTCGCCGACATCGACGTGCCCATGTGGGCCTGGCTGGCGCTCGTCGCCGTCATCGGCCTGATGCTCGCCGTCGATCTGTTCCGGCATCGCGACGACCACGAACCGACGCCCCGCGAGGCGCTGTTCGAGTCGGCGATCTGGGTGATGTGCGGCCTCGCCTTCGGCGGGGTGATGCTCGCCGCGTTCGGCGGGGCGGCCTTCGGCGAGTACCTCAGCGGCTATCTGATCGAGAAGTCGCTGAGCGTCGACAACGTCTTCGTCTGGTCGATGCTGTTCACCACCCTCGCCATCCCGCTCAAGTTCCAGCACCGGGTGCTCTTCTGGGGGATCTTCGGGGCGCTCACCCTGCGGGCGCTGTTCATCGGACTGGGCAGTGCGCTGATCACCAAGTTCTGGTGGGTGCTGCTCGTCTTCGGCGTGTTCCTCGTGCTCACCGGCATCAAGATCATCCGTCACCGGGCCGACGAGGGTCACGCCGAGGCGACCCGCGGCATCGGGTTGCTGCGCCGCTTCATGCCGGTGTCCGAGGAGCTCGACGGTCACAAGTTCTTCACCCGCCTGAACGGCCGGCGAGCGGCGACGCCGTTGCTCGCCGCGCTGGTGGTCGTCGAGGTCACCGACCTGATCTTCGCCATCGACTCGGTGCCGGCGATCCTCGCCGTGTCGCAGGAGCCGTTCCTGGTGTTCGCCTCGAACGCCTTCGCCATCCTCGGTCTCCGGGCGATGTACTTCCTGCTGGCCAACGCCCGCGAGAAGTTCCACTACTTGTCCCACGCCCTCGGCGGGGTGCTGGTGTTCGTCGGCATCAAGATGGCCGCCTCCCACTGGTACCACGTCAACACCTTCGTCGCGCTGGGGGTGATCATGGGGATCCTGGTCGCGGCGATCGTGCTGTCGATCCGCCGGCAGGGCAGCCTGGAGCCGCCGGTCGAGGCGGGCGGAGTGAAGGCCGTACCGGCTCTGGAGTAAGCCCGGCAGCAGCCTGGATTAGGTCGCCCAACCAGCCGGCCACCAACCGTTCCCACCCGTCACCGCTGCCCGGGCGAGAGCGACCCCACACAGATCCGGTCGACCGCCGGCGGCGAGCTTCAGCCGGTCATCGTTGACGTCGTCGGGCACCAGAACACCGGTCATCGGCCCGCACCCAACACCCATCCCAGGTGCCGATCGTCGATCCTGGGCGAATGTGGAGGACGCCTTTGCGAGCGATCGGCACCAGCAGCACGAAACGATGGGGGAACGACATACCAGGCGACGGTACGCCCAGGGTCTGCCACCCTCGCCCGGGTCACCCTGCAGTGTCCATCTCCGCCCGGTTCTCACCGTTTCCCCGAAAAATGTCCGGTGGCCACCCTCGAACGAGAATGGCCACCAGTCAGTTCACCGGGTCGTCGACCAGCGCAGAATGGGCGTTATGCGCCACTGCCACCCGGAGAAATCAGGCAGGCTGTACCTCTGCGAACAAGGTGGAGAGGCGCATCTGAACCGCCCGATACGCCTCGGCGAGTTCCTGGTGCTCGGTCTTGGCCTCGGTGGCGGTGCGTTCGGTACGTCGGCGTTCGAGCCACCCACCGGCTCGCATGTTCGCATTGTTCGCCGCGTAGACCCGGCTCTGAGCAGCCTGCTCAAGCTCACGGGCATCAGCGATTCCCCGTTGCGGCCTGACGACCAGCACCAACGGGTCCTGCCCGGCCGATGAGCTGAGCAGCGCCGGGTTGAGTGTCGATGAGCATGGTGGTTTGCCCGGTGGGTGGCCCCCAGAGGACTTGGGCGGTGGTGGTCGGGATGGTGATGGCGAACACCGGGGCTCGGCTCGGTGTTGGGTGCGCAGATCATGGATCGCAGTGCGAAGCATCCGAGGGTTGCTTCAGGTATGGTTCCTATTATGAATCCGGCTGCTCGGAGGCTGCATCGAGGGCTGGTTGCCGCCGGCCTGGCTCTGCCCTGCCTGGTGTCCGGGTGCGCGAGCACCGCACCGACCGGTGAACGGACCGGTCGCCCGCAGGTGGTGGTCACGTCCGCCGTGCTCGGATCGGTGGTCGGCGACGTCGTGGGGGATCTGGCCGATGTGGCCGTGCTGATGCCCAACGGCGCCGACCCGCACGAGTGGAGCCCCTCGGCCAAGGACGTCGAGCGGCTCTCGGACGCCGATCTCGTCGTCGACAACGGCCTCGGCCTGGAAGGCCATTTGCAGGACCCGCTGCGCGAGGCGGCGGGCCGGGGCGTGACGGTGTTCACCCTGGCCGACCACATCACGGTGCGCCGGGTGAAGGCCGGGGAGGGCGTCGATCCCGACGATCCCGACCAGGCGCCCGGCGCCGAGGATCCGCACCTGTGGATGGATCCGTTGACGATGCGCCAGTGGATCGCCCCGCTGGTCGAGGTGCTGCGCGCTCTCGGCGTCGATGCGGCCGCCAACGCCGCCGAGGTGGAGGCGGACCTCGGCGCGCTCGACGCCGAGGTGGCCGGGATCGTGGCACTCATCCCCCCCGGGCGCCGCAAGCTGGTCACCGGTCACGAGTCGATGGGCTACTTCGCCGAGCGTTACGGGTTCGTACTGGTCGGCGCGGTGATCCCCTCGGTGACCTCGCAGGCCCAGGCGTCGGCCGGCGAACTGGCGGCGCTCGCCGACAGGATCGCCGCGGCGGGGACGCCTGCGGTGTTCACCGAGATCGGCACGTCGGCGGCCACGGTCGAGGCCGTGGCCCGTGACACCGGGACCGCTGTCGTCGAGTTGTCGACCCACACCCTGCCGGCCGACGGCACGTATCGTTCGTTCGTGCTCGACATCGCCAACACCGTCGCCGATGCGTTGCGCTGATGCACGCCGGACGATGACCCGAGCGGGGGTTCAGCCGTGCGCTGGCTGGTGAGCCCGTTCGTCGACAACCCGTTCCTGCAGCGCTCGCTGCTCGCCGGCATCCTCGTGGCCATCTCCTGCGCCATCGCCGGCACGTTCGTGGTGCTGCGCAGCCTGGCGTTCCTCGGTGACGCACTGGCCCACGGCGTCCTGCCCGGTGTGGCCGGCGCCCTGCTCGTCGGGGCTCCCGGCATCCTCGGGGCGGCGGTCGGCGCAGCCGTGATGATCGCCGGGGTCAACCTCGTCACCAGTCGGTCGCGGCTGAGCAGCGACACCGCCATCGGTCTGCTGTTCGTCGGGATGCTCGCCCTCGGGGTGATGATGGTCTCGCGCTCGAACTCGTTCACCGGCGACATCGTCGGCATCCTGTTCGGCGAGATCCTCGGGGTGTCCCGCCACGACCTCGTTCAACAGGCGGTGGCCGCCGCGGTCGTCGCCGCCATCGCCCGGGTGTTCGCCCGGCCGTTCCTGATGCTCTCGTTCGATCCCGAGCAGGCCGACGTCGCCGGCTGGCCGGCGCGGCGCTTCGAACTGCTGATGCTGGTGATGGTCACGATCTGCGTGGTGATGTCGTTCCAGACGGTCGGCACCCTGCTGGTGTTCGGGATGCTGCTCGCACCCGCCGGCACGGGCGCGCTGCTCGCCCGGCGGGTGCCGGTGATGATGCTCTGGGGCGTTGCCGTCGGCTCGGTGTCGGTGTACATCGGCCTGCTGCTCAGCTACCACTTCGACCTGGCCGCCGGGGCGAGCGTCGTGGTCGTCGCCGTGGGGATCTTCTTCGCCGTGTTCACCGTCCAGGCCGTGGCGCAGGCGGTCCGCCGCCGTTCCTCGGCCGCCGTGCCTGTGGCCCGCCAGTCCTTGGGGGCACACGGATGACGTCGCTGGTGATCGAGGCCAGCGGCCTGGCCATCGGCTACGACTCGCGCCCGGTGGTCGCGGGGATCGAGATCTCGCTGCGCGCCGGCGAGGCGCTGGCGCTGGTCGGCGTGAACGGCTCGGGCAAGTCGACGCTGCTCAAGACGCTGGCCGGTCTGCTCGCCCCCGTTGCCGGCGGGCTGCAGGTTTTCGGTGAGGCGCCCGGCGGGTCGGCCCACCGACTTGCCTATCTCGGCCAGTTCCATCCGGTGGGTGGTCTGCTCCCGTTGCAGGTGCGCGACGTGGTGTTGATGGCCCGGTATCGGCGGCGTGGCCTGCTGGGGCGGATCACGGCGGCCGACCGGGCGGCGGTCGCCCGTTCGTTGGAACGGTTGGGCATCACCGAGCTCGCCTCGCTGCCGCTGCGCTCGTTGTCGGGCGGCCAGCAGCAGCGGGTGTACCTCGCCCACGCGCTGGCCTGCGAGGCCGACCTGATCCTGCTCGATGAGCCCACCTCCGGGCTCGATGCCGCGGCCAACGAGCGCTACGCCGAACTGGTCCGCGAGGAGCTCGCCCGTGGCGCCGCGGTGGTCACCGCCACCCACGACGTGAGCGACGCCGCCCGCGGTGACCAGGCCATCCTGCTGGCCGGGCGGGTGGTGGCCGCCGGTCGCCCCGGCGACGTGCTCACCCCCGAGCGGCTGTCCGACGCCTTCGGGATCGCGCTGCTCGCCGTGCCCCACGAGGGTCACACCGACATCGTCATCCCCGACCGGCCCCATGCCCACGACCACGAGATCGGCGACCACCGCCACACCTGATGTCGGGTGCCGCCGGCAACGTGGTCAGGCGCAACGGGCGCAGGTGCCGACGACGTCGAGACGGTGGCCCGAGGCGGTGAACCCGGTGTCGCCGATCGCCTCGTGGAGGACCGACTCCAGGCTGCGCTCGGCCGTGGCGGGCACGACGAAGTCGTCGACGCGGCCGCAGGCCACGCAGATCAGGTGGTGATGGTGGCCGATCAGGTCTTCGGCCAACTCGTAGCGGGCCCGGTCGTCGCTGCTGACCACCTTCTGCACCACGTCGACCTCCTCGAGCGTGGCCAGGTTGCGGTACACCGAGCTCTGGGTGAGCTTGGGCCGGGTGTCGAGCAGGTCGGGGATCGTCGCCGGACGCCCGAGCGAGGCGAGCAGCTCGACCAGCTCGCGCCGACCCGACGTGTAGAGCTGATCGGCACCCCGCAGCCGGGAGGCGGCGGCGTCGTGCACCTGGCCCATGTCGATCGGCGAGATCCCCACTTCGCCAGCCTACCGATCTCACGAGAACAGCCGGGAATGCCCGGAACGACCCGAACGCGGGGCATCGCGTACCATCCGGGAACAGCGCGCGAGAGGGGACAACGTGAGAGGCATCGTCTACGACGGTTCGACGACCAGCTTGGTGACCGGGCTGGAGCTGCGCGATCCCGGTCCGCGCGACGTGATCGTGCAGATCGTCGCCGCCGGTCTGTGCCACAGCGACCTGTCGTACATGAGCGGCCTCTACCCCGTGCCGTCGCCGGGGGTGTGCGGCCACGAGGCGGCCGGCATCGTCGCCGAGGTCGGCTCCGCCGTCACCCACGTCGAGCCCGGTGACCACGTCGTCGTGGCCACGCTCGCCGCCTGCGGGATGTGCCGAGTACTGCCACGACGGTCGTCCGACGGCCTGCCGGGCGACGCTCGGCAACTGGAGCCAGCCGTTCACCCTCGACGGCGATCCGATCTACAACTTCGCCGCCACCAGCGCCTTCGCCGAGCGCACGGTGGTGCGCGACATCCAGTGCGTCAAGATCCCCGACGACGTGCCGCTCACCTCGGCCGCCCTCGTCGGTTGCGGCGTGGTCACCGGCATGGGCGCAGTGTTCAACCGGGCGAACGTCGAGCGTGGTCAGTCGGCCGTCGTGTTCGGGGTCGGTGGGGTCGGGCTGAACGTGATCCAGGCCCTCAAGGTGCAGGGCGCGACGACGATCATCGCCGTGGACACCGTCGCCGACAAGGAGGGGCTGGCCCACCGGTTCGGGGCGACCCACTTCCTCGACGGCGGTCGCGACGACCTCGTCGCCGCCGTGGTCGCCATCTGCCCGTTCAACGAATCGATGCCCAGGGGGCCGTTCAACGGCGGCGGCGTGAACTGGGCCTTCGACTGCGTCGCTCATCCGCAGGTCACCTGGAACGCGCTGGAATGCCTCGATTGGGAGGGCAACGTGGTCGTCATCGGCGTCTCCGGCCAGACCGCCGAGTTCCACGGGTTGTACGGCCGCCTGACCCAGGTCGACCGGGGGATCATCGGCTGCCGGTACGGCACCATCTCGCCGCACCGCGACATCCCCCGGATCATCGAGCTCTACCGCCGCGGCGAGGTGCTGCTCGACGAGCTGGTCAGTGCGTCGTTCCCCGTGGAGCAGTGGCAGGACGCGGTGCACGAGATGGAGGCCGGCCGTGTCGCCCGCGGGGTGCTGACGTTCTGAGCGGGACCGACGAGGAGGACGTCCGATGGCATCGACGAACGAGATGATCGACCCGGCCGGCAAGACGCTGTGGGAGCTGATCACCGAACGCGCCGCGCTCACCGGCGACAAGCGGATGGCCTATGACGAACAGGGCCGCACGATGACGTTCGGGGAGTACCGCGACCGGTGCGAGCGGGCGGCCGCCGGCCTGGCGTCCCGTGGCGTCGTCGAGGGGAGCCGCGTGTCGTGGATCCTGCCGTCGCGCTTCGAGTCGTTCGTCCTGGCCGGGGCGCTGGCCAGGCTCGGCGCCGTGCAGAACCCGATCCTGCCGATCTACCGCCAGCGCGAGGTGGGGTTCATCACCCGTCAGAGCGGGTGCCGGTTGTTGATCGTGCCCGACATGTTCCGCGGTTTCTCCTTCCCGGAGATGGCCGCCGAGGCGACCGCCGGCCAGGGTGTGGACGTGCTCGTCGTCGATCCCGATCTGCCCGAGGGGGACCCGGCGACCCTTCCTCCGTTCCGTCCGGCGTTCACCGAGCTGCGCTGGTTGTTCTACTCCTCGGGCACGACGGCCGACCCCAAGGGGGCCCGGCACTGCGACCGATCGTTGTCGGCCGCCAACGACGGGATGCAGTGGTCGATGCAGGTCTCGAGCGCCGACAAGGCCGCCGTCGTCTTCCCGATCACCCACGTCGGCGGGTTGGTGTGGCTGTTCAACGCGATGCAGACGGGCGTCGAACTGCTGACGGTCGAGACGTTCAGTCCGACCGAGACGCCGCGTTGGCTGGGAGAACACGGCTGCACCTGCGCCGGAGCGGGGACGGTGTTCTGGCTCGCCTACCTTGCCGCGCAGCGCGCCCTGCCCGCCGGTGAGCGGCTGCTGCCCGACGTGCGGATCTTCAACGGCGGCGGTGCGCCCAAGCCCAAGAGCCTCCACGCCGAGATGGTCGAGGCCTTCGGCGCTCCGCTGATCGGCGGTTGGGGTCTGACCGAGTCGCCGATCAACACGATGGTGCACGTCGACGATCCCGACGTGAAGAAGGCCGAGACCGACGGCCGCGCATGCCCCGGCGTGCAGCTCCGGGTGGTGATGGACGGCCGTCTGACGGGCGTCGGTGAGGAGGGCGAGCTGTGCGTCAAGGGTCCGCAGGTGTGCGACGGGTACCTCGACGACTCGCTCGACGCCGAGGCGTTCGACGACGAGGGCTGGTTCCACACCGGCGACCTGGGGGTGATCGACGACGGCGGCTGGGTCTCGATCACCGGGCGGCTGAAGGACATCATCATCCGCAAGGGCGAGAACATCTCGGCCAAGGAGATCGAGGACCTGCTCTTCGCCCATCCGAAGGTCGCCGATGTCGCCGTGATCGGCGTGCCCGACGACGTCAGCGGCGAACGGGCCTGCGCCGTCGTCGTCACCCGTGGGGGCTCCGAGTCGATCGGTTTCACCGAGATGGTGGAGTATCTCAAGGAACGCCGGCTGTCCAACCACAAGCTCCCCGAGCAGTTGGAGTTCGTCGACGCCCTGCCCCGAAACCCCAGCGGCAAGGTGCTCAAGCGGGACCTGCGCCAGACGTTCGGCGAACCCCGCTGATCCATCCCGACCGCCCCATCAACGTGAGGACGCCACCATGGACCGCTTCATCGGAAAGAACGTGCTGGTCACCGGCGCCGGCTCGGGCATCGGCCGGGCCGTTGCGATGCGCCTGGCCGCCGAAGGGGGGCACGTCGCCTGCACCGACGTGCGGGGCGCCGACGAGACGGCCGCGGCGATCCGCGCCGCTGGTGGCATGGCGATCGACCGCGTGCTCGACGTGGCCGACGCGGCGATGGTCGCCGCCGTCGTCGACGACATCGCCGCCACGCTGGGCGGCCTCGACGTGGTGTGCAACATCGCCGGCGTCGGCCATTTCGCCCACTCCCACACCGAGACGCCCGAGAACTTCCAACGGGTGATCGACATCAACCTCAACGGCACGTTCTACGTGTCGCGCTACGCCCTGCCGTACCTGCTCGACGGCGGCGGGGTGATCGTCAACACGGCGTCCAACGCCGGGCTGATGGGCCAGCCGTGGAGCGCGGCGTACTGCGCCTCGAAAGGCGGGGTCGTGATGCTCACCAAGGCCATGGGATTCGAGTACCAGGACCAGGGGGTGCGGGTGAACGCCATCGCGCCGGGGGGCACGAAGACGAACATCGTCCACTCATTCGGGCTGCCCGAGGGGGCCAAGTACGGCCGCATGCACCGGATGATGTCCCCGATGGGGATGGCCGATCCGTCCGACATCGCCGCCGCGTTCGCCTTCGTGGCCTCCGACGAGGCCAGGTTCATGACCTCCACCGTCGTCAGCGTCGACGCCGGACTGGTCGGCTGAGTCCGCTCGGAGGATGGGCCATCTGGACCATCGGCTCCGCTCACGGCGTCGTTCGCCAAACGATTCGCGCCGCTGCGTCGTCTCATAGATGTCGGCCCTCGTGCGGGGCGGGCGCTGACATCGACGAGGAGATCCGATGAATCGACGATTCGTATCCACACTGACCGCCGTTGTGGCGTCGGGAGGAGCGCTGCTCGCCGGTGTCACCGTCGCCGGGGCCGTCGCCCCGCCCGAGCCTGTGCCCGCCGACGCGCAGGCGGCGCCGGCGGCTGCCCCCGTGGCCCCCGCGGCGCCGGTGACGTCGACGACGCTGCCGCTGTTCGGCGCTCCGCTGACGATCGACATCACCGCCGGTCCGGGCGGCGTGCTGGCCCGGGTCGCCGTCAACCCGGCCGACGGGTACACGGCGGTCGAGGTCAAGCCCAACGAGGTCGAGTTCGTCAACGACGCCGGCACGGCGACCATCGAGGTCAAGGCCCGTCACGGCGGCCAGCGCATCGAGGTCCACGCGGCGTCGCTCGACGACCTCGTCGCCGGTGGCGGTGCCGGCGGTTGGTCGGGCGACGTGTTCGGTGACGGGGTCGTCACCGACGTCGGGTTCACGGTGGTCAAGAACGCTGACGGATCGCCCGACATCACCGGGATCGCGGTCTCGGGCGCGACGGCCGTGGTCGGCGAGGTCGAGCACTCCGACGGTGGGGCGAGGGTCTCGATCCGCTTCACCAACGGCGAGCAGTCCCGGGTGCTGTCGATCCGTGTCTCCACCCCCGACGGCGACGACCACGAGGACGACGACGGGGCGGGCATCCGCATCGCCCTGTCGAGGCTCAAGGGCCTCGACCTGCCGGCCGCCGATGCCGCGGGCACCCGCACCTGGAACGGCACGCTGTGCAACGGCAACCCGGCCTCGATCACCTACACCGTCGGTGAGGACGGCTCGTTGTCGGACGTCGGCTCCCAGCCGCCGGCGGCGAGGAACCGCCTCGACGGTCACAGCAGCGCCGACGTGCGCTTCTCGGACATCGAGCGGGTGCGCATCCGGGTCACCAGCCACGACGGCCAGATCCGGGTGTCGGTCGACGAGAAGTTCCGCTGCGACTCGCCCGACCCCGCGGTGAACACCGACGTGTCGACCACGCTTGCCAGCGACGAGTCCGACGACGAGTCCGACGACGAGTCCGACGACGAGCCCGGCGACCGGTCGGGCGACCATGAAGACGGCGACGGCTCGGGCAAGGAGCGCGGCGGCGACGAAGGCCAGGACCGGGTCGGAGGCGGCGACCGGAGCGGCCCCGGTAATGACTGATCGTTCGAAGGGTCCACCGCGCCGGTTGCACCTCCTCGCATTGCTGGCGGCCGTCGGTCTGTTCGCCTGCGGAGGAGGAGGCGGGGTCACCGCCGGCGATGGTGAAAAGGCTCCGGCCACCACGACGATCGCCACGCCTGCGGTGCCCGGGACCGCCGGCGCCGCACCGTCCACGGTGGCCGCTGCCACCGTTCCCGCCACTGCCGCGCCCGCCCCCGCCCTGGACGGTGCCGCACTCCTCCTCGGAGCGCTCGACGCCATCGCCGGCGGCTACCACTTCTCGACCACGGTGACCGTCGACGGCGCCGCGGTGGTCACCGCCGAGGGCGACCACCTCATCGACGGAACCCGCCTCACCCTCGTCGGGCCGGCCGGGGCACTGGCCTACGTGATCACTCCGAACGGCAGTTGGGTCCAACCCGACAGTGGCGAGTGGGAGTCGCTGGCGACCGCCCCGACTTCGGCCGATCCGCTGTCCGCCCTCCGCTCGCCGGCCTCGGTGACCGTCGTCGCCGCCGACGCCGCCTCGACGACGTTGAGCGTCACGGTGCCCGGCGTGACCCTGGGGATCCCGGGTGATCCGGCGGCGATGGCCGTGGTCGAGGCGACGATCGTCACCGCCGCCCTCAGCCAGGTCTCGTACTCGACCTCGGTCGACGGCCACCCGGCCGAGGTCAGCGCCACGATCGGGCCGATCGTCGACCCGAGCCCGGTCGTCGCCCCGGTCTGAGTCGGCACCCTCGCCGGTCCTTCGCCCGGCCCACGTCCGGGTTCTCGCCCCAATTCACGGGTGGGCGGGATCTGACGGGTCGTCAGATCCCGCCTAGGCTCCCCGACGGGGCGTGCTCCCGGTTTCGGCACCTCACGGGTCGAATCGGTCCCGATCCGGGGAACACGTCCCGTGGATGGCGGCACATCGTCGCCCCGGAACGCGAAGGAGCCATCGATGCCTATCTGTGACGGACGGGTCGTGATCGTCACCGGGGCGGGCCGGGGGATCGGCCGGGCCCATGCGCTGGCTTTTGCCGCGGCGGGCGCCGAGGTCGTGGTCAACGATCTCGGCGCCTCGCTCGGTGGCGACGGCATCGACCTGACGCCGGCCCAGCAGGTGGTCGCCGAGATCACCGCGGCGGGCGGTCGGGCGGTCGTCAACGGCGACGACGTCAGCGACTGGGACGGCGCCGGTCGCCTGGTCTCCCAGGCGATCGAGACCTTCGGCGGGCTCGACTCCCTGGTCTGCAACGCCGGAATCGTGCGGGACCGGATGCTCGTCAACATGTCGGTCGACGAGTGGGACGCCGTGATGCGCGTCCATCTGCGGGGCACCTTCTGTCCTGTCCGCCATGCGGTCGGCTACTGGCGCGACCAGCACAAGGCCGGGGAGCGACGTGCTGCGCGCATCGTGACCACGTCCTCGGGAGCCGGTCTGTTCGGCAGTCTGTCGCAGGCCAACTACTCGGCGGCCAAGGCCGGGATCGCCGGGTTCACGATCGTCGCCGCCGCCGAACTCGGTCGATACGGGATCCTGGCCAACACCATCGCACCCTCGGCACGCAGCCGGATGACGCAGGCGGCGTTCGCCGAGATGATGGCCAGGCCGCCCGACGGACAGTTCGACGCAATGGATCCGGCGAACGTGTCGCCCCTCGTCGTGTGGCTCGGCAGCGCCGCGTGCCAGGTGACGGGGCGGGCCTTCGAGGTCGCCGGCGGGGAGCTGAGCGTGGCCGACGGGTGGCATCACGGCTCACCGCTCGACAGGCACGCCCGCTGGGATCCCGAGGAGATCGGCGCCGCCGTCGCCGACCTGATCGCCGCCGCCCCGGCCCCGACCCCGGTGTATGGAGCCTCTTAGGGTGGGCGATTCGGCCGTGTTCGCCGCGGACGGACGGGTGATCGGCGCCCGCGCCCGGCGCACGCGTCGCCGCCTGCTCGACGCCACTGCGGCGCTGCTCGCCGAGCGGGGGACGCTCGGGCTGCGCGTCGTCGACATCTCGCGTGACGTCGATGCCTCTCCGGCGACGTTCTACCAGTACTTCACCGACGTCGAGGAGGCGCTCGTGGCCCTCGCCGACGAGGTGACCGACGAGGTGGAACCGATCCGCATCCACCTGGCACCGTTGTGGGTCGATCGCTCGGGCATCGAGCACGCCCGACTGTTCGTCGCCGGGTTCCTCGACTACCGCCGGCGCAACAGCGCGATCCTGCGCCTGCGGGACCTGCGCGCCGAGGAGGGCGACGTGCGGTTCCGCGCCATCCGCCTGCGCGGCTACTCCGGGCTGATGTCCGACCTGATGGGCAAGGTCGACGGGGCGGTGGCCGACGGGCGGCTGCCTCGGGCGATGAACTCCTACGCCGTGGCCGGCGCGGCGCTGGCGATGATCGAGCGGCTGGTCACCTACCAGGCCGAGTTCGAGCGACGGGGTGTCAGCCGGGAATCGATGATCGAGACAGTCGCGCTGCTGCTGTTCAACACCGTCGAGGGCTCGACACCGGCTATTTCGAGATCGACGCCGACGTGACGACGTTCGCCGCCGGGTTGTAGGTCGCGCCGCTCTTGGTCACGTTGGTGATCGTCAGGGTGAAGTTGGCGTGCGTGGCCCTCGTGCTCGACGAGACGAGCGTCTTCCAGCCGTTCGACGCAGTCGTCCCATAGGTCGACTTCGTGTAGGTGCCGGTGAACGTTCCGTCGACCCGGGCGCCGCCGACGGGGTTCCCGCCGGCGTCGACGACGAGGACGTCGGCGTAGGCGTAGAACTTGTCGGCGGACTGCACCCAGCGCATGTTGATCGCCCCGATGTGCAGCGCCGGAGCCGTCGTCGGCACGCTCGTCTGGCCGGAGACGGTGAGGGTGTAACGGCCGACACTGGCGAAGTCGCTGTAGCCGGTCGAGGCGGCGCTGGCGTAGCCGGTTCCGTCGACCCGTACGTAGTAGGTCCCTGCGGGCACGCTCAGGCTGAGCGCGGCGTTCATGCCGGTCGCCGCCTCGGTGGTCGTGGTCCCCGTCGCCGGGTCGCTCGCCGCGAGTACGGCGCCCGAGCTGTTCAGCAGTTCCAACCGGGCGTCGAGGTCGGCGCTCACGGCGTTGGCGTTGACGGAGACGTTCAAGGTCGTGGCCCCCGTGGACAGCTTGTAGACGTCGACGTCGGTGCGCGTCCCGATGACGGCGCTCACCGTCGCCGGAGAGCTTCCGAGGAGCGCGGCGGCCGAGGTCGAGTCGCCCGCGTCGTCGCCGACGAGCGGCCCCCCGTTGGACACGACGACGTTGAAGTCGTTCTCGGTGTTGTTCGCCCCGCTGTACTCGCCGACGCTCCACTGGGTGATCGGCTTGTAGTAGCCGACCCCCATGATCGGAGCCCAGTTCCCGTGGCCGGCGTAGTAGCCGGTGGTCGAGGTGCCGTCGTGGCTCAGCCCGAGGTTGTGGCCGATCTCGTGGGCGGCCGCCTCGGTGATCGACTTGGCACCCGTGCCGACACCCTGGGTGAACACCCAGGCCGGCTGGTAGAACGCGTGGCTGGAGGTCAGGTCGTAGGTGCCGACGTAGGCGACGCCGCCGCACCCGCAGCCCGAGTAGATCGACGACGTGGGGCTGATCACCGCCCGGGTACCGAAGACGAGGTCGCTGGAGCCGGATCGGGTGATCGCATCCGCCGGCGGCTCCTGCGTCGTCACGTCGATGGCGAACGGGGCGAAGTCCTCGGCGATCCGCTGCCACACGGACTGGATGACGTCCATCTCGGCGGTACTGAACGTCGATGGGGAGCCGTCGGTGTCGTAGGGCGCGGCGGTGAAGGTCGCGCCCGTCGTCGCGTCGTTCCATGCCGTGCCCGTGACCGTGTGACCGGTGAAGTCGAGGTAGGCGACCCGGTTCGACCCGGGACGACTGTGGAGCAGGAAGGTCTGGGAGTAGTCGAGCGCCGCGGCCGTCGCCGGCGTGGCGGTGGCCAGCGCAGCCTGTTCGGTCGGGGCCAACTGGAGCATGGCGTCGAGGTAGAGGGCGTGCCCTCGTCGGTCGAGCCACAGCTGGGGATCGGCGGCGAGCCTGGCCCGCAGGGCGGCCTCGCTCATCCCGTTGCGCCGGGCGGCCTCGGCCAAGCCTCGTCCTGCAAGGGCGATGGCGCGTTCGCCGCCGGCCGGGGCGGCGAGGATCTCCGATTCGACCGGCCCGTCGACGACGGCATCGCCGGTGGCCGATGGAGCAGGCTCCGCCGAGGCGGGAAGCCCCGAGCCGAGACCGGCAACCACGCAGAGGATGACACTTGAAGTGATGATTCTATTACGTCGCACGTTCGACAGGTCCTCCCCGGTCGGCGCCGCCAAGCCGACGCACCATTAGCGGGAGGGTATCCACGACGTCTGGGCATCGACCGGACACGAGGAGTGAAATGATCGAATCTTGACGAACTGCAGCGAGCGGGGAGTGCAATGCGGTCAACCGGTCCCGCGGTCGGGGGTGGGACGGGTGGCGTCGGCTCCAGCTTTGCAGCGGAAAAAGTGAGCCGCCCCGGGTGCAGCGACCGGCCGAAGCCATCGCGCCCCCGGGGCGGATCTCGGTGGTTCGGAATGCCCCGTAGAGCGATCTCGGAGGTGTTACCCTCAATCTCGACCTACGTCAATCGCCCGTCGGAGCAAGCTCTGGCGGGCGATTCCCATTGTGCCGTACCTTCGGGCCCGAGAGCCTTCCGGAACACGCTGGGCATCTTCCCCTGACTGGTTCAGCTTCTCCGTTCCTCGACCCGGTTCATCGTTGCCCGGTGCAAGCACCCGACACCTCGTCCCCAGGCTCCGGAGCGTTTCCGCATTCCCCTGTACGCAACCCAGCATGCACCAGGAGTTTTCCCAGGTCAAGAGGTATTTTCTAATCCCCAGGGTTATCCCCCGACTTTCTCGGTTATCCCCCGACTTTTACATTTCGTCCACTGGTCGACCCACTGTTGTGCACAGCGTTGTGCACAGCCGGAGTGGATCAGGCAGCGATCAAGGAGGCCCGGCCGGTGGACACGAACCGTGATTCCCACTCGGCACGCCCGGTCGCGCCGAAGGGGACGTAGCCGTGCTCACGCGGCGGGCACCACCAGGTCGGGTCGTCGGACTGCCATCGATCGGCGACCAGCACCCGCTTGAGCACCTTGTTGGTCTGGGTCATCGGGAAGTCGGCCACCACCCGCACGAACGTGGGCAGCGATTTCGGCCCGAGATCGGGTTGGGCGGCCAGGAACGCGGCGAAGGATCGAGGGTCGAAGACCGCTCCGGGAGCAAGTTGGAGCGCGGCCATCAGCCGGTCGCCCGCTTCGGGGTCGGGCACGCCGAAGACCGCGGCGATGGTCACGTCGGGGTGGCGCATCAGCACCCGCTCGATCGGGGCGGCCGCCAGGTTCTCACCGTCGACGCGTAGCCAGTCGGCACTGCGTCCGGCGAAGTAGAAGTACCCCTGCTCGTCGCGGTAGCCGAGGTCGCCGGTCCAGTACCAGCCGTTGCGCAGTCGCTCGGCGTTGGCCTCGTCGTTGTCCCAGTACCCCTCGAACATCGTCGAACCGGTGTTGACGATCTCGCCCGTGGCCGCCTCGGCGTTGAGCAACCGGCCGGCGTCGTCGAAGCGGGCGGGTGGCTTCTCCTCGCCCGAGTCGGGATCGAGGACCTTGACCTCGGGTGGTGCGATGCCCAGGGCTCCGGCGGGCATGCCGGGGACGCGACCGATCGAGGCGCCGGTCTCGGTCTGTCCGTAGCCGTCCATCAGCCGACAGCCGAAGCGTTGCTCGAAGCGGTGGAGGTCGGCCTCGTTGGCCTCGTTGCCGAAACCGCGGATCAACGGGTTGTCGGCGTCGTCGGGCGCGGCCGGTGTGGCCAGCACGTAGGCCAGTGGCTTGCCGACGTAGTTGAAGTAGGTGGCGCCGAAGCGGCGGACGTCGGGGAGGAACTGCGACGCGGAGAACGTCCGGCGCATGGCGAGCGCCGCTCCCGAGTACACGCTCGGCGCCCAGGCGGTCATCAGGGCGTTGGAGTGGAACAGCGGCATCGACCCGTAGATCACGTCCCGTTCCGTGAGCTGCTGGGCGGCGCACAGGTTGGCGGCCACGAAGCACATCCGCCCATGGCTGCGGATCACCGCCTTGGGCCGCCCGCCGGTCGTTCCCGACGTGAACAACAGCAGGAACTGGGTGGCCGGATCGACGGTGTCGGCGGGAAGCGGCGCTCCCGCGTGGGCGGCGAGCCGCCCGAGGTAGTCGGTGCTCTCGACGGTGAACACCCGGCCGGCGGCCGCTCCGAGGTCGAGACCGTCGAGCAGGCCGACGAGCGCCTCGTCGGTGATGATCAACTGGCAGCGGGTGTAGCGGATGTCGGCGGCCAGTTCCTCGCCCCGGCGGGTCGGGTTGATGCCGACGACCGTCGCCCCGGCCAGGGCGGCGCCGCCCAGCCACATCGTGAAGTCGGGGACGTTCTCGAGCAGGACACCGATGTGCGCAGGCCCGTCGAGTTGCATCTCCGCCCACCACGACGCCCGGACTGCGCACCCGGCGGTCCACTCGCGCCAGGTCCACGACTCGTCCTCGAAGGCCAGACCCGGGCGATCATCGTCGGCCCGGGCGCGGACGAGGGCGGCGATCGTGCTCACAGGCCGACCGTCGTGGTGTCACGGCCCGAGCGCAGCAGGGTGCCGGGGCAGGCGCCGGTCGGGTGCCCGTCGGCCACGATGGCCACCCCGTTGACCAACACCCGCTGCACGCCGAGGGCCTCGGTGGTCAGCCGGATCGACCGGCCGGGGAGGTCGCGCACGAGCCGAGCGTCTCCGGCCCCGATCGTCGCCGGATCGAACACCACGACATCGGCCCTGGCCCCCTCGCGCAGCACACCGCGGTCGACCAGTCCGAACAGGGCGGCGGGCCGGGAGGTGATCATCGCCACGGCCTGTTCGATCGGGGCGAGCCGGCGCCCGTGCAGGCAATCGGCGAGGAACCTGGTGGTGTACCCGGTGCCGCACATCCGGTCGAGATGGGCGCCGGCGTCGGAGCCGCCGATCATCGCCCCGGGGTCGTTCCACAGCGCGGCCCGCATCCGCCACGACTCGGCGTCGTCGTCCTGCGGCGTCGGCCAGAGCACCGTGCGCAGGCCGTCGGCGATCACCACGTCGAGCAGCGTGCCGAACCACGACGTGCCCCGCTCCGCGGCGACGTCGGCCACTCGCCGACCCTCCAGGCCCTCGTTCGCCGCCGAGAACGTGTCGCCGATGACGTAGTCGCGCCAGTCGGCCAGACGACGGAACACTCCGGCCTCGGGGGCCTGGGAGAGCTCGAGCAACCGCACCCGCGTCGCCGGGTCGCCCAGACGCCCGATGCGCTGCTCGACGGGGCAGTCGAGCACCTCCTTCCAGCCCGGGATCAACCACAGACCGCAGAAGTTGAGGAAGCTCATGTTCATCGGCACCTGGACCGGCATGGTGAGGGCGACCACCCGCCCGCCCAGTTCGGCGGCCCGGCGGCCGGCGGCGAGTTGGCGGCCGACCCGCTCGGGGACCCGGGCATCGACGGTCAGGACGTTCCAGTTGAGGACCCTGCCCGCCCGGGCGCTCATCTCGGCCAGCAGTTCGATCTCGTCGTCGCTGAAGGCGTCGAGGCAGCCGGGGACGATCCCCTCGAGCGAGGTGCCGTCGTGGCGGCCGGTCTCCTCGCAGAGGGCGATGAGCTCCTCGCGACTCGCCCAGCGGCTGGCCACCGGCTCCCCGTCGCCGTCGGAATGCGACTCCGACGTGGTGAACGAGAACCCCAGCGCCCCGGCCTCGAGCGCCCGGCGCAGTTCGCCGACGATCTCGGCCAACTGCTCGGGACCGGCCTGGCGGCCGACGGCGTCGGGGCCCATCACGTAGCGGCGGATGGCGCAGTGTCCGGCCATGAAGCCGGCATTCACCGCGATCCGGCCGTCGAGCCGGGCGAGGTACTCGCCGAACGTCTCCCACCCCCAGTCGACGCCTGCCTCGAGGGCGGCCAGCGGCATCCCCTCGACGCGGGCCATCATCCGGCGGAGGTAGTCACCGTCCCCCGGGCGAAGTGGGGCGAGGGTGAACCCGCAGTTGCCGCCGATCACCGTCGTCACCCCGTGCGTCGACGAGGGGTCGGCCGTCGGATCCCAGAGCAGTTGGGCGTCGTAGTGGGTGTGCGGATCGATGAAGCCGGGGGTGACGTAGCACCCGGCGGCATCGGTGGTCCGCTCGGCGGGCTCGGTGACCGACCCCGGCGGGGCGATGGCGACGATGCGGTCCCCGCGGATGGCGATGTCGGCGAGGATGCCCGGAGCACCCGTCCCGTCGAGCACCGTTCCTCCTGTGATCAGCTCGTCGAGCATGCACACCCCCTTTCTGACGATCCGTCAGATCCTATGGCGTGGGTCGGTGGCGTCCGCCGCCGCAGCCGCTTCACGCGGGCGCGGGCTGGGAGAGGGGGGTGTCGGCGATCCGCACCCCGAGGCGCCCGAGGAGCTGGGCGTCGCGCTCCCCGCCGGCATTCGGGGTGGTGAGCAGCTTGTCGCCCAGGAAGATCGAGTTGGCCCCGGCATGGAGGCACAGGGCGTGAAGCTCGTCGCTCATCATCGACCGACCGGCCGAGAGCCGCACCACCGAACGGGGCATCGCCAGACGGCAGGCGGCGATCGTGCGGACGAGCTCGAGCCCGTCGAGGGGGTCCGTGCCGTGCAGCGGGGTGCCGGGCACCTGGACGAGCAGGTTGATCGGCACGCTCTCGGGGTGCGGGTCGAGCATGGCCAACTGGTGGATCAGACCGGCGCGCACACGGCGGCTCTCGCCCATGCCGACGATCCCGCCGCTGCACACCTTCACGCCGGCGGTGCGCACCGAGCGCAGCGTGTCGAGGCGGTCGGTGTAGGTGCGGGTGGTGATGATCGTGCCGTAGAACTCGGGCGACGTGTCGAGGTTGTGGTTGTAGTAGTCGAGGCCCGCTGCGGCGAGGGTGTGGGCCTGGGCATCGGTGAGCATCCCGAGGGTCACGCAGGTCTCCATGTCGAGGTCCTTGACGGCGGCCACCGCCCGGGCCATCTCGCCGACCTGGCGGTCGTTGGGCGCCCGCCAGGCGGCCCCCATGCAGAACCGGGTGGCCCCCGCCGACCTGGCGTTCTCGGCCGCGGCGAGGATCTCGCCCAGCTCCATCAGCGGTTCCGCCTTCAGGCCCGTGTGGTGGACGGCCGATTGCGGGCAGTAGGCGCAATCCTCCGGGCAGGCCCCCGTCTTGACGGAGAGCAGCATCGCCGCCTCGATCACGTTCGGGTCGAATGCCGTGCGATGCAGGGCCTGGGCGCCGGCGAGCAGGTCGTTGAACGGCAGATCGATGATCGCCTGGATCTCGTCGAGGGTCCAGTCGTGGCGCGGCCCGCTGGGCGGAACAGTCATACTGCAAACCCTCGCAGCTTCCCGACCGGTCCGACAAGGAGACTCGATGCGCCCCGATCGAGTGGTGTTCATCACGGCCACCGGCACCGGGACGGGCAAGACCTGGCTGACCGCCCGCCTGCTGCGCGCCGCTTCGCTCCACGGCATCGCCGTGGCGGCCCGCAAACCGGCTCAGTCGTTCGATCCGTCAGCGGCGGACTCGACCGACGCGACCGTGTTGGCAGCCGCGGCTGCCTGCTCCGTGACAGACGTCTGCCCTACTCATCGCTGGTATCCCGTGCCGTTGGCGCCGCCGATGGCCGCCACCCAGCTCGGTCGTCCGCCGTACACGATCGCCGACCTGCTCGGCGAGATGACCTGGCCCTTCGTGGCGTGCGAACCGGTGTCGGCACCGGCGGCGACAGCGGCACCCGAACCGTCCGCGCCTCGCAGCCTCGGTGTCGTCGAGGGAGCCGGAGGCCTGCGATCCCCGATCGCCAGCGATGGTGACAACCTCGACCTCGCGGTCGCCCTCGACCCGGATGTCGTGGTGCTCGTCGCCGATGCCGGACTGGGGACGATCAACGCCGTGCGGCTCAACGTCGCCGCGCTCGCCGGGAAGCGCACGATCGTGTTCTTGAACCGCTTCTCCGAAGCGAACCGCGTGCACGTGCTCAATCGTCGATGGCTCATCGAGGTGGACGGCTTGGTGGTCGCCACGACGTCCGACGAGCTCGGCCATCTGATCGGAATCCGGGCGGCCCACCAAGATCGAGCGGCGACGTCTGGTTGCGTCCCGTGACGGAACCCGACACGAAGCGCCAGCCAGACTCAGGCCCACGCGACAGTCGGACCGCACCAGCCAGGCCGACACAGCCAGGCCGCCAACGGAAGCGGCGGGATGGTGTGCGCCTCATCAGGATCTGACGGACCGCCAGATGTAGCTTGACGATCGTTCAGCTTGACGAGGCAGGGGGCCGCGATGACCGATTGGGCGTCGAAGACGTGGAGGTTGTTGATCGGCGGGGAGTGGGTCGAGGGCGACGCGGGGACCTACGAGGTGGTCAACCCGGCCACCGAGGGCGTAGTCGGTCTCGCACCCGAGGCGTCGGTCGCCCAGGCGCTTGCGGCGGCCCGGGCGGCCCAGGAGGCGTTCCCGCGCTGGGCGGCCACCCCGGCCGCCGAACGGGGCCGGATGCTGAGCGCGGTGGCCGCACGCCTGCGCGAGCGCCAGGCAGACCTGGTGCCGCTGATCATCTCCGAGACCGGCGCCACGGCGATGGTGGGCTCGCGGATGCAGGTGCCCGTCGCCGTCGACCGCTTCGAGCGCTACGGGCGCGATGCCGCCAAGGACCTTCGCATCCCGCTGCCGCCGTCGCTGATGGCTGCGACCCCGCTCGCCGCCGGCGGCCTGATGAGCGCGATCGTCAACCGTCAGCCCGTGGGCGTCGTTGCCTGCATCTCGCCGTACAACTTCCCGGTCGTCAACATGGCCGGCAAGATCGCTCCGGCCCTCGCCGTCGGGTGCACGGTCGTCATGAAGCCGGCGCCGCAGGATCCGCTGGCTGTGATCGTCCTCGCCGAGATCATCGACGAGGTCGGCTTCCCGCCCGGGGTGGTCAACATCGTCAACTCGTCGTCCGCCGCGCCCGCCGCGGCGCTCACCTCGGCGCGGGATGTCGACATGGTGTCGTTCACCGGCTCGACTGCCGTGGGTGCGGCGATCTACCAGGCCGGCGCACCCACCATGAAACGTCAGCTGCTCGAGCTCGGCGGCAAGGGCGCGGCGCTGGTCTTCGGCGACGCCGATGTCGCCGCGGCCGTCGGGGCGATCGGCAGTGTGTGGTCGTTCCACTCCGGTCAGATCTGCACGGCACCGACCAGGGCGATCGTCCATCGCTCGGTGTACGACGAGGTGGTCACCCGGCTGGCAGGGTATGCCACGGCCCTGAAGGTCGGTGATCCGACCTCGATGGACACTCTCGTCGGGCCGCTGATCTCGGCTGCCCACCGGGGCCGCGTGGAGGGGCACATCGCCTCCGGGGTCGCCGAGGGGGCCGAATTAGTCGTCGACGGGCGACGCCCGACCGGACTTGACATCGGGTTCTACGTGGCGCCGACCCTGCTCGCCGGATGCCGGGCCGAGATGGCCGCGGTCCGCCAGGAGATCTTCGGGCCTGTCGTGGTGGTATTGGCGTTCGATGACGAGGAGGAGGCCATCGCCCTTGCCAATGGCGGCGATTTCGGGCTGTACGACTACGTCTTCACCAAGGACTCCGAACGGGGATTCCGGGTCGCCGGGCGGATGCGTTCGGGCAACGTCGGCATCAACACGGCGCAGCGCAACCACGAGGCGCCGTTCGGTGGGTTCAAGCTCAGCGGTATCGGACGCGACGGCGGCGACTTCGGCCTGCACGCCTACACCGAGATGCAGTCGGTTGTCTGGCCCGGCTGAGACGTCGCCGGCGACGCCGTGCCGAGGGGAATTCGGCCCGACGTGCCCTGTGGTACGTTCGCTACACCTTCTGTGAAACGAGGAACGTTCATGTCATTGACGACGAGGATCGCGGCCGTGACGGTGGTCGGCCTGATGGCCACCGCTGCGGTCGCTCCGCCGGCGGGCGCCATCACCGACGGGCAGCCCGACGGGAATCTCCACCCCAACGTCGGCATGCTCCTGTTCTACTCCGAGGGCGGTCGGTTCCGTTGTTCGGGGACCCTGATCAGCCCGACCGTCGTGGTGACCGCCGCCCACTGCACCGACGCTACCGACGGGCGCACGCTGGTCACCTTCGACACGACCATCGCCGCGACGGCGCCGAGCGAGGTGCCGGCGGCCGATCCGGCGGTCGGGTTCACCACGTCGGGGACGTTCGTCGACGCCCGCGGCCGCACGTGGCGTGCCGGCACGGCGCACACCCACCCGCAGTACTCCAACTTCACCGACCTGGCAAACTGGAACGACACGGGCGTCGTCGTGCTCGATGAGGCGGTCACCGAGGTGGCGCTCGCCCGCCTCGCCCCCGCCGACTTCCTGCTCGGCTACCAGCAGCCGACGTTGAACAAGACGAACTTCGAGGTCGTCGGGTACGGCACCCGCGTCGCCAAGCCGGAGGTGGCCGGACCTCAGAAGCCCATCCCGCTCTCGTTCCCGCTGATCCGCCGCTACACGACGTCGCCGGGCCAGAAGCTCAGCGCACAGATCCTGCAGCTCAACGGCAACGGCAACGACGTGCGCGGGGGCGGTGGCACGTGCTTTGGCGACTCGGGCGGTCCGGTGTTCGTCGGCGGCTTCCTGGTGGCCGACACCAGCTACGGCTACACGGCCAACTGCCGGTACCTCGGCGGCTACCAGCGTCTCGACATCCCCGTCGTGCGCGACTGGGTGCTGTCGTTCGCCTGAGCCCCCCGGCACCCGCCGCACGGATGGCGACGCAATCTCCGCGGCGAATCGTCGGCGAGCGGGTGGTGCTGCGGCGCCAAATCTTCGACGACGCGCCGGCCCTGGTCGCGGTCGTCTGGCCGGGCTGAGCTCAGCCCGGGAGCGGGTGCGGGTGCGAGCGGGGCTGGAGCAGCGCGTCGGTGCCGCCGTCGACGAAGATCGTCTGGCCGACGATGTAGGCGGCCGCCGGGGAGAGCAGGAAGCAGACCACTGCGGCCAGCTCGTCGGCGGTACCCCATCGCCCGGCCGGGATCGGGATCTGCTGCAGTGCGTCGGCGACGCCGGGCACCTCGAGCAGCGGGCGGGTCATGTTGGTGTCGATCACCCCGGGGGCGACGGCGTTCAAGCGGATCCCCGAACCGATCCACTCGGCGGTCACGGCCCGCTGGCGGACGAGGAGGGCGAGGGCGAGCTTCCCCGCCGGATAGGCGTTCCATTGCCCGGCCGGCTCGCTCGTGAAGTGGGCGACCGCTGCGTCCTCGCCGCCTGCCAGGTACACATCGGCGTCGCTGATCCGCAGACCGGGCGTCATCGTGGTCGAGTTCGAGGAGAGCAGCACCACGGCCGGGTCGGTGCCGGCGGCCAGCGCCGGGCGGAGTGCGTCGAGCATCGCCACCACGGCGAAGTAGTTGATCCGCACGATCGGCTCGGCTGGGCCGAAGCCGACGCCGGCGCACGGTACGAAGCCGTCGAGCACTCCGTCGGCCGCGGCGAGGACACCGTCGATCGCCTCCCTCCGCCCGGCCGGTGTGGCCAGGTCGGCCGGGATCTCGGCGCCACGCAGGTCGACGCCGATCACCCGGTGGCCATCGGCGCCGAGTCGGGCCGCCGTCGCCGCCCCCATCCCCGATGCCGAACCCGTGACGCAGTACGTCCCCATCGTCGTCCCCTTCGCTCGAAACGGCTGGTTGCCCGAGCGGCCAGCCTGCCACCCGCGGCGGGGGAATCGTTGATCGGTCCGCCGTTTCTGACGGACCGTCAGATAGTTAGGCTGAGCCTCACCCCCCACCGAACGACGGAGACGGCGAATGACCGCTGTACAGCATCCCCTGATCAACATCGCCGCCCACGACGCCTGGGCCGCCGGGCCGCCGCACGAGCAGTTCGCCTGGTTGCGGGCGAACGCCCCCGTCTTCCGTCATGAGCGGGCCGAGGAGGATCAACCGGAGTGGTTCTGGGCCCTGACCCGCCACGCCGACATCGTTACGGCCAGCCGCCAGTTCCAGAACTACTCATCCGCGGCGCGGGGGGCGATCCTCGCCCTGGAGCGGCCCGATCTCGAGTTCGCCCGGATGCTCATCGACCTCGACCCGCCCGATCACACCCGGCTGCGCACGATCGTCTCGAAGGCGTTCACCCCCAAGTCGATCCGCCAGCTGGGTGACAAGTACCGCGCCGTGTCGATCGAGCTGGTCGACGAGGCGATCGCCGAGGGCGAGGTCGACTTCGTCACCAAGGTGGCAGCCGAGCTCCCGCTGATCGCCATCGCCGAGATGCTCGGCGTGCCCGTCGAGGACCGCAGCAAGGTGTTCGAGTGGTCGAACACGATGATCGGTACCAGCGACGCCGAGTACTCCGGCGGCCCCGAGGCCGCCCAGGCGGCGGCGATGGAGCTGTACATGTACGCCAACTCGCTCGCCGCCGACCGCCGGGAGAACCCCCGCGACGACATCATCACCACGTTGATCACCGCCGAGGGCGAGCAGCTCACCGGCCAGGAGTTCGAGCTGTTCGTGCTGCTGTTGTCGGTGGCCGGCAACGAGACGACCCGCAACGCGATCAGCCACTCGATCAACCACCTGATCCAGTTTCCCGGCGCCTTCGCCGAGATGAAGGCTCAGCCCGAGGTGCTCGACACGGCGGTCGAGGAGCTGTTGCGTTGGGCCACCCCGGTCAACGTGTTCCAGCGCACGGCGACCTGCGACCTCGAGCTCGACGGCACCCTGATCCACGAGGGCGAGCGGGTGGCGATGTACTACATGTCGGCCAACTTCGACGACGCCGTGTTCGACGACCCGTTCCGCTTCGACATCCACCGCTCGCCCAACCCGCATCTGGCCTTCGGCGGTGGGGGACCCCACTTCTGCCTGGGCGCCCAGCTCGCCCGGTTGGAGATGAAGGTGCTCTTCGAGGAGCTGCTGCCGCGGATCTCGGCGATCGAGCCCGCCGGCGACCTCTCCCGTCTCCGTTCGAACTTCATCAACGGGATCAAGCACCTGCCCGTACGGCTCGTGGCCGCCTGATCAGGTCGCCACGGCGCTGATCAGCAGCGTCGACTCGGCGTTGAGCACGGGAGCGTGGAGGCCGACGACGGCCAGTTCGCGCCCGGTCAGCTCGGCCCCGCCCGACAACCACGACGGTTGGGTCCGGGCCGGGCCGCGCACCCGGCCGAGCGGTTCGAGCGGGGTGACGCGGTAGGTGCGCTCGGGATCGAGCCCGATCAGGCGGACCGGAGCGGCGTGCAGCGACCGCCCCGAGGCCAGCCGGGTGACCGCGTAGACGCCCCGCGAGCGGTCGACGCCGACGACGCCGTGCACGAGGAGCTCGGGGTCCGGGTGGTCGATACGCACCGCGTCGCCGGAGTGCAGCAGCGGGCGCAGCTCCTTGTGGAGGGCAACGATCCGGGCGACATCGGCCAGCTCCGCCTCCGACGCCTGGAGGAGGTTCCATTCGATGCCGAACGAGCCGAACAGCGCCGTCGCCGCCCGGAAGGCGAGTCCGTGGGTGCGCCCGGTGGTGTGACAGACCGGCGAGCCGATGTGGGTGCCCATCAACTCGGGCGGGAAGAGCAGCGAGAACCCGCGCTGGATCCCCTGGCGGTCGAGGGCGTCGATCGAGTCACTCGTCCAGACCCGCTCGGTTCGCTGGAGGATGGCGAAGTCGACTCGACCGCCACCCGAGGCGCAGGTCTCGAACTCGACCGCCGGATGGCCGGCCCGCAGGCGGTCGAACAGCTCGTACGCCCCCAGCGTCTGGTCGTGCACGCCGCCGTGGCCGGCCGCCGTGGTGGGGGCGACCGGGTCGCGGTTCATGTCCCACTTGACGTAGGCGATGTCGTGGTCGCGCAGCAGCGCGTCGAGCCGCTCGAAGAGGTGGTCGCGCACCTCGGCCCGACCGAGATCGAGGACGAGCTGCTTGCGGCTCATCACGGCTGGGTAGCGGTGATCGACGAGCGCCCATTCGGGATGGGCCCGGTAGAGGTCGGAGTCCGGGTTGACCATCTCGGGCTCGACCCAGATGCCGAACTCCATCCCCAGCCCGCGGACGCGGTCGATGATCGGGGCGAGCCCGTCGGGCCACACCTGCGGATCGACCCACCAGTCGCCGAGGCCGGCGTCGTCGGAGCGCCGCAGGTGGAACCAGCCGTCGTCGACGATGAACCGCTCGACGCCGCACGCCGCGGCGACGTCCGCCAGCCGTTCCAGGGTGGCGAGGTCGTGGTCGAAGTAGACCGCCTCCCAGATGTTCAGACCGACCGGCCGGGGCCTGACCGGGTGCTCCGGGCGCGAGCGGAGGTAGCGGTGGAAGGCCTGCGACGCCGTGGTGAGCCCGTCGCCGGCATGGACGGCGTAGACGGCCGGCATCGAGTAGCGCTCGCCCGGTTCGAGCACGACCTCGCCCGCGGTGAGCAGCTCGCCGAGCTGGATCGACCGGCGGGCGTCGGTGACCGCGTCGCAGACGATCTCGTAGTTGCCGCTCCAGCCGATGTGGGCGCCCCACACCTCGCCCGACTGCTCGGCGAACCCGGGCGTGCCGGCGAAGACGGCGCCGAGGTGTTCGTGCGAGGTCTTGCCGTGGCGGTTGGCCACGGTGTGGCAACCGTCCACCCAACGGTGACGGGTCTGGCCGAACTCGTTGGTCCAGCGCCCGCCGATGGTCAGCAGCTCCCGGGCATGGGCGGGCACGGGCAGCGAGAGGCGCAGGGCGGCGACGTGGTACCGACCCGGACCACGGTTGTCGAGCGTCGCCGCGAACGTTGCCACCCCGCTCGGGTGCAGCTCGACGGCCAGCTCCAGTCCGAGTCCCGCCTCGTCGTCGGTGAGGGTGAACGCGGCGCGGTGCGTGTCGGCCGTCGAGCCGATCAGCCCGAAGCGGGGGGCGAAGTCCCGGCCGCGGGCGCGGTGGCCCTCGATGCCGGGGAGCCCGAACCATCCCCGGCCGGCCTCGGCGACCAGCCCGAGCGGCGGGTCGATGTCGAGGCCGCCCCCGGGTGCCGGACGCTCGAACATCGCCGCGGCCGCAGCGCTGAGCGTCCCGAGCGGCGCACCCCAGTGGGCGAGGCAGGGCATGCCCCCGTCGGTGACGAGCACCAGGCTGGTGCGGCCATCGGTGAGGTGGATGACCGACGCCGCGGACGGCGGGGTGGACAGGGCCATGGACGTGTTTCCCCTCGGAGTGGCCGTTGTGAACGGCCCATCGTAGGGGGCGCCGTGCGCCCGCCGGGCGGCTGGTGACACGGAAGCGCGCGGGCCCGCTGAAGGCTGCGGGTCGAGCGTGATACACGCCCGTGATCGCGCCGGGCGATGACGTTGTGCGACGCTGGACCGCTCCTCGCCATCATCGACGCCGACGAGCCTGACCATGATGCATGTCTCGCCGCGCTCGACGAGCTCGTCCTGCCCCTGGTGACGACATGGCCAACCGCTGCCTGACGCGGATCAGGCCTGACGCCGCGGGAACAGCGGCTCGCCCTTGACGACCGGCAACCCGCCCGGATAGCCGCCCCAGGCCGCCGCGCCCGGGAGACGCTGGTCGACGACCGCACCGGGCAGGCCGATGCGTTGCCAGACGGCCTGGGCGGCGTCGGGGACGGCCGGGAAGGCGAGCACGCTGACGATCCGCAGCACTTCGAGCGCGTCGCCGAGGACGCGCTCGACGAGCGGGCCGGGTTCGGCCTTCCACGGCTCGTTGGCCTCGAGGTAGGCATTGGTCGCCCGCAGCAGCGACCACGTCGCCTCGAGGGCCCTGGACGGCGCGACGTGGTCCCAGGCGGCGGCGGCCCCGGCCCACGCCTCGGCAGCGGCCTCGGCGAGGGGCGAGTCCGCCCCCGGGGCCGGGCCGATGCCGTCGCACTTCTTGCCCACGACCGTGGCGACCCGGCTGAGCAGGTTCCCCAGGTTGTTGGCCAGATCGCCGTTGTAACGCCCGATCAGACCTTCGTAGGTGAAGTCGCCGTCCTGGCCGTAGGACGTCTCGGCGAGCACGTAGTAGCGGAACCCGTCGAGGCCGATGTCGTCGATCAGTTCGAGCGGGTCGACCACGTTGCCCGAGGTCTTGCTCATCTTCTCACCGCCGACCAGCAGCCAGCCGCCCACCGCCCAGCCGCGAGGCGGTTCGATGCCCGCCGACAGCAGCATCGCCGGCCAGTAGACGCAGTGGTGGCGGATGATGTCCTTGCCGATCAGGTGGTAGTCGACCGGCCACTTCTCGGCGAAGTCGGCCCGTCCCTCGGGCGACTCGTCGCCGTAGCCGACAGCGGAGAGGTAGTTGGTGAGGGCGTCGAACCACACATAGGTGACGTGCTCGGGGTCCCACGGCAGTGGGATCCCCCATGTCAGCGAGGTCCGTGAGATCGAGAAGTCGCGCAGCCCCGAACGGATCAGGCCGAGCGCCTCGTTGGCCCGGAACTCGGGGACGATCGAGCCCGGATGGGCGGCGTACCAGTCGAGCAGGCGATCCTGGAAGCGGCTGAGCCGGAAGAAGTAGTTCTCCTCCTCGAAGTGCTCCACCGGGCGCTTGTGGATGCGGCACAGATCGCCCGGGTCGAGCTCGTCGTCGGTGTAGTACTCCTCGCAGGCGACGCAGTACTTGCCCGAGTAGACCCCGAGCTCGATGTCGCCGGCGTCGTAACAGGCCTCGAGGAGCTTGGTGACGGCCCGGTGGTGCCGCGGTTCGGTGGTGCGGATGAAGTCGTCGTTGGCGATGTTCAGCTTGCGCCACGCCTCGGCGAACTGCGGGGCGATGGAATCGGCGAACGCCTGCGGGCTCAGCCCGGCCGCATCGGCCGCCTGCTGGATCTTCAGGCCGTGCTCGTCGGTGCCGGTGAGGAAGTGGACGTCGTCGCCGAGCAGCCGGTGCCAGCGGGTCAACGCGTCACCGACGATCGTGGTGTAGGCGTGCCCGAGGTGCGGCTTGTCGTTGACGTAGTAGATCGGGGTGGTTGCGTAGAAGCGGGTCATCGGGGTCTCCTGGGACGAAGGGGGAACAGTACGGCAGGAGAGCCGGCCTCGGGTGGGTGGACGCGCGCCAGCCGGCTCCGTCAGGAGCGGGGCATTCGGCGGTGATCGGCGCGGTCGGTGGTCACGGCCGACAGGGTACTGCCACCCGGCGTTGATCACGGAGCCGTTTCCCCGGGCGCCCTCCATGGCAGCCTGGCGATCATGGCCGCCACGGAGTACGAGTTCGACATCGCCACCGCCGTGTCCCCACTCGGCGCCGGCCGGTTCGCCGGGGAGATCGTCGACGGCTGGGACATCGGCGGGAACGCCAACGGCGGGTATCTGCTGGCCGTGGCAGTCAACGCCATCCGTCGGGCATCGGCGCGTGCGGACCCCGTCACGGTCACGGCGCACTTCCTCGCTCCTGGTCGACCGGGACCGGTCGTGGTTGCGACCGAGGTGCTCAAGACGGGGAAGCGGCTGGTCACGATGGGGGGGACGGTGTGGAGCGGCGATCGGCGACTGCTCCAGGTGCTCGCCGCCTTCGGCGACCTCCCCGAGCCGGCCGACCAGGGGTTCGTGTTCAGTGACGGCGGCCCGCCGTCACTCCCGCCGATGGAGGACTGCGTCAGACGCCCGACGACCCAGGGGGAGATCGACGTGGCGATCGCCCACCGGCTCGACATCCGCCTCGACCCCGCGTCGTCCGGCTACACGACCGGTCGCCGACGGGTCGCCGGCGATCCCGGCCGCCGCGCCGAGATGCGCGGTTACGTCTCGTTCGCCGACGCCAGGCCGTGGGACACCTTGGGCCTGATGCTCGCCTGCGACTGCCTGCCGCCAGCCGTCTTCCACCTCGACCTGCCACCCGGTTGGGTGCCGACCGTCGAGCTCACCGTGCACGTGCGCGCCCGCCCGTCGCCGGGGCCGCTGCGCTGCCGGTTCACCACCCGCTTCGTCACAGGCGATCTGTTCGAGGAGGATGGCCAGCTGTGGGATTCGGCGGGACGTCTCGTGGCCCTCTCCCGTCAGCTCGCTCTCCTCGCCCGGGCCTGATCCGACGACGCTCGGTGCCTACGCCCGCCGGCGGGTGGTCGCCAGGCGCCAGCCCGAGGCGAACGACGTCGCCGCCAGAGCGGTCGCCCCCAGGCCGGCGCCGGTGCGCCGCATCACCGTCTTGGTCCGCTGGCTGAACACGACGATCGGCCAGCCATTGGCGCGGGCCTCGCGTTCGAGCTGGGAGTCGGGATTGACCGCCACCGGATGGCCGACCGCCTGGAGCATCGGCAGGTCACTGACGGAGTCGCTGTAGGCGTAGCACTGGCCGAGGTCGAGCCCCTCCCATCGGGCGATTTCGCTGATCGCCGCGACCTTGCCCTCGCCATAGCAGAACGGCCCGACGAGCCGCCCGGTGTACGTGCCGTCAACGACCTCGGCCACCGTGCCCAGGCCGTCGGTCATCCCGAGCGCCTTGGCCAGCGGTTCGACCAGTTCGATCGGCGAGGCCGACACGATGTAGGTGGCCCGACCCATCCGCCGGTGCATCTCGATCAGCCGTTTCGATTCCGGCCGCACCCGGCCGAGCAGCTTGGGGACGATGACGTCGTTGAGGCCGAGCAGCGAGTCGCGTTCGACCCCCTCGATCGCTCCCAGGATCCGCTCGCGGACGTTGCCCGCCGTGGAGCCACCGGTGTCACCGAGGAGGTGGAAGCTCGCCGCCGCGAGGGCATCGCGGACGAGTTGCGATCTGGGCACCATGCCCGCCCGCCAGGCCGCCATGCCGAACACCGCCGTCGAGGATCCGCTGATCAGGGTGCGATCGAGATCGAAGAACGCGGCGACCTGGCCGAACGGGCCGTGGACGTGGACGTGGGGATCGGGAACGGTCTGCTCGCTCATCTCCGGTTGCCAAGCTACCGGACGGGTGTCATCGAGCGGCCCCGGCTTCCCCGGCCCCAACCTCGCCGGCCCCAACCTCGCCAGCCAGCGCCAGCGCCAGGGCATAGACCGTGCGCTTGGGCGCCCCGGTCGCCGCCGTCACCTCGGCGACGGCGCTCCTGGTGGTCAAGCCCTGGGCGATGCAGTCGGCCAGGGCCCGCCGGATGGCATCGTCGTCGGCCGGCCGGTCCCCGGGGGCACCGTCGACGACCACGACGAACTCCCCGAGCGGTTCCCCGATGGCCAGGTGAGCCCGGGCCTCGGAGAGCGTGCCCCGCCAGACCTCCTCGTGCATCTTGGTCAGCTCGCGGCACAGCGCCACCCGGCGGTCGCCCCCGCACGCTGCGGTGAGGTCGTCGATCGTGCGCACGATCCGGTGCGGCGCCTCGTAGAGCACGACGGTGCGACGTTCACCGGCCAGTTCGGCCAACCGGCCGGCGCGTTCGCGTCCGGCCCGGGGCAGGAAGCCGTCGAAAGCGAAACGCCTGGTCGACAGGCCCGACAGGACGAGCGCCATGACCAGCGCCACCGGGCCGGGAATTGCGGCCACATCGTGGCCGGCATGGACGGCGGCCCGCACCAGCCGTTCGCCGGGATCGGAGATCCCGGGGGTGCCGGCATCCGAGACGAGGGCGACGGTCAGACCCTCGGCCAGCATCCCGAGCAGTCCGGGGATCCGGTCGACCTCGGTGTGCTCGTTGACCACGGCCATCGGCCCATGCGGGACGGCGAAGTGGTGGAGCAGACCGCCGGTGCGCCGGGTGTCCTCGCAGGCGATCACGTCGGCGGTGCGCAGGGCGTCGAGCGCCCGAGCCGAGATGTCGCCGAGGTTGCCGATCGGCGTGGCGACGAGGACGAGCCGCCCGGTCAATCGCGCAGCTCCACCCGGTCGCCGACGTGCAGCCCCCATCGTGCGAACGCCCCGGCCTCGGCCTCGACCACCTGGCGTGCCGCCCGGACGGGAACCCCCACCCGGTGGCGCCGGAGGCGCTGGATCTTGATCACCGCACCCGTCTCGTCGAGGTAGGCGACATCGAGGTCGAAGCGCATGCCGAGGGAGTGGACCCAACGGCAGCGGGTGATCACCAGCGCGCCCGGGGCCTCCAGCCGGCCGAGCAGGCCCCGGGCGCGGCTCGTCGTGCTGTCGGCCGTCTCGGCCGACGCCAGTACTCGTCCGTCGCAGACCAACCATGCCATCGCGCTCACAGACTGCCACGTCCGTCCCCCAGGCGACGCGTCGCCCGGCGGTTCCCGCCGAACGGGCGAGACGGGTAGCCGATAGGGTGCCCGAATGGGGCATCGGCTGGTCGCGGCGCTGTGCTGCGCGTGCCTCCTGGTCGCCGGCTGCTCGACCGAAAGCGGCGTACGAGCGGCCGGGAGCAAACCGGTGACGCCATCGGGCGACGGAACGCCGGGTACGGGCGGGCCGGCGCCGGACGACCCGAGCCAGGCCGGTGAAGCGATCCCGAGCGACGCCGAGGTGACCATCGAGCGTCTCGACAACGGCCTCACGGTCTACGTCCGCGAGAACCACAGTCCGGGCGGCGAGGTGCAGTTACGGCTCGCCGTCGACGTCGGATCGGTGCTCGAGGACCCCGACCAGAGCGGTGTCGCCCACTTCCTCGAGCACATGCTGTTCAACGGCACGGAGCACTACCCGTCGAACGAGTTGGTCGACACCCTGCAGGGCTTCGGGATGGAGTTCGGCGCCGACGTCAACGCCTACACGAGCCACGACGAGACGGTCTACGAGCTGACCGTCCCCACCGACGACCGCCAGAACCTGGCAACCGGCCTCGACGTCCTGGCCGAATGGCTGAGCGCAGCGACGCTCGACGCCGACGAGGTCGCCAAGGAACGGGGGGTGGTGCTCGACGAGTGGCGGCAATCCGACGCCAGCTTCGACGGCCGGGTGTTCGATACGATCGAACGGCTGTTCCTCGCCGGCTCGGCCTACGAGGGGCGCGATCCGATCGGTACCGATACGGCGATCGAGGCGATGACCCCGGAGCTCCTCCGGCGCTTCTACGACCGTTGGTACCGTCCCGACAACGCCGCCGTCATCGTCGTCGGGGACATCGACACCGACCGTGTGCTCGATGCCGTCCGCCAGCGGTTCGCGCCGCTCGGGGCTCGGGGCGACAGCCCGCCCCGCCCGCAGATCACGATCGCCCCGTCGCTCGATCCGGCGGCGGCCGTGCTGCTCGACCCCGACACCGTGGACGGGTTCGTCGAGCTCACCCTCCCGATGACTGCCGCCGACCCCTCGACGGTCGGGGCGGTCGGCGAGCGCACGCTGCTGGCCATCGCCTTCGACACCATTGCCAACCGGATCTCCGACGACATCGCCCGCGGTGTCCTGCCGTTCACGTCGGTCCAGGTCGACTCCAACAGCCACGTCCGCCCGCTGGACGCGCCGAGCATCCTGGTCGACACCAGTCCCGAGGACGCACGGGCCGCGCTGCAGAGCCTCACCGACGAGTTCGAGCGGGTCCACCGGTTCGGGTTCGGCGCCGGCGAGGTGGCCCGGGTGGTCGCCTCGTACCGCTCCTCGCTCGGGTCCGACCACGAGTCGGCCGACTCCGCCCAGGACGCCGACTTCGCTGCGCAGTACGTCGCCAACTTCCTCGGTGGCGAGGCGATCCCGAACGCCGACGACGAGTTCGACCTGCTCACCGGGGTGCTCGACGCGGCCGGGGTCGACGCGGTGTCCGCCGCCTTCGAGCGCCGCTGGGCGGCGAGCGCCCCCCACCTGCTGATCGTCGGGCCCGAGGGCGACGAGACGCTGATCCCCACCGAGGCCGAGGCACTGGCCATCGTGACCGCGGCGTCGGCCCGGTCCCTGGAGGCCCGTGACGACGAGGTGTTCGGCGCGGCGGGTCTGATGGCCGCCCCCGAGCCCGTCGAGGAGGTCTCCGACGACGCGCTGCCCGGCGAGCCGGGGGCGTTCCTGCAACCCCGCCTGCTCACCTTCCCCAACGGCGCCCGGGTGATCCTCAACCCCAATGAGATCGCCGACGCGAGCATCGCCTTCGGCGCGACGAGCCCGGGCGGCCTGTCGCTCGTGGCCGACGACGACATCGCTGCCGCGCAGCTGATGCCCGAGGTGATGCACGCCAGCGGACTGGGCGAGCTCGACTCCGTGCAGGTCGAAGCCGTGCTCGCCGACAGCTCCGTGGAGTTCCAGCCGTACCTCGACCAGACCTCCGAGAACCTGGCCGGCGGGGTGGCGACCGCCGATGCCGAGACGCTGTTCCAGCTGCTCAACCTGGCCTTCACCGCACCGCGCTTCGATCCGGTCGCCTTCGACAACACCGTGGCCGGGTGGCGGCCGTACGCCGAGGACCCGACCCGCGATCCGGGTCTCGCCGCCTCGGTGGCGATGAGCACGGCCCGCTACGGCGACCTCTCCCGCTTCCGGGTGGTGCCGACTGCGGCCGAGCTCGATGCGCTGAGCATCGAGACCATGCAGCGGCTGTGGCGGCAGCGTTTCGGGACGGCCGGCGACTGGGTGTTCGTCTTCTCCGGCGACTTCGACCCCGACACCCTCGTCGGTCTCGCCCGCCGGTACGTCGGTTCGCTGCCCGGTGGCGGAGCCGTCGAGGAGTGGACCGACCTGCAACCCGATCCCCCGGCGACCGCGGTGATCAGCGAGGTCGCCGCCGGCACCGGCGAGCAGGCCGGGATCCAACTGCTCTACACGGGCACTTCCGACGGCGGGATCGGCGACGTCGTGCTCGCCGACGCGTTGTCGATCATCGCCTCGTCCCGGCTGGTCGATCACGTGCGCGAGGAGCTGGGGGCGACCTACTCGCCGTCGGCCTACGTCGCCGTGGTCACCGAGCCCGACATCGCCGTCGAGACCTTCGTCGAGGTCAGCGGTGATCCCGATGGCATCGACCGGTTGTCGGAGGTGGTCCGCCAGGATCTCGCCGAGCTGCAGACCGACGGCCCGACCGACGACGATCTCGCCGAGGCGGTCGCCGAGCTCGGGCACGACTACCAGCTGTTCGACAACGCCAGCCTCGTCGAACTGCTCCTCGACGCCGCCGACTCGACCACGGCGATCGCCGAGTACCTGTCGCGACCGCAGCTGCTGGACGATCTGACCACGGCGTCGGTGGCCGAGTTCGCCCGACGTGCCCTTCCCGTCGACCGTTACGTCGAGGTGCGCATCCGCCCGGCGTGAACGGCGCGAGCAGCCCGACGACCGTGTCGGCCTGCCGGCCACGTTCCCGTTCGATCGCACGTGACATGCGTCATGTGGGCTAGAACAAGAGGCGGTCGGCGCCGATCTCTGCGCCCGATCGGCATCGGGGACGATGCTCACGCTCACCCAGGGGGAACCACATGAGAAGACGAAGCACACGTCTGGCGGCCGGGATCATCGCACTCGGCTTCATCGCCGCGGCCTGTTCCGAGACGACCACCAACGACACTGCGGCGACCACGGCCGCGCCCCCGACGACGGCAGCGAGCGAGACCACGCCCACGGAGGCCGCGGCCGTCACCGAGGCGGCTCCCGCGGCGACCGAGGCCGCTCCTGCGGCCACCGAGGCCCCGGCCCCCACCGAGGCGGCCGTCGACGTCAACGCCTGGGCCCTCGACTACACCGGCGGCGCGGCCGGCGCAGCGGCCGGTGATCCGATCAAGATCGGCTACGTCAACCAGGAGGACTTCTTCCCGGAGAACACCATCGGTCTCGAAGCGGCACGCGACTACATCAACGCCGAACTCGGCGGCGCGGCCGGCCGCCCGCTCGAACTGGTGCCGTGCAAGGTCTCGACGCCCGAGGACGGGGCCAAGTGCGGTACCGAGATGGCCAACAACCCCGAGATCACCACCGTGGTCACCGGGACGCTGCTGGTCGGCAACAAGGAACTCTACGACGCCTTGAACGGCAAGAAGCCGTTGATCGTCGGCAACGGCATAACCAGCGACGACTTCACCACTCCGGCCGGCTCGGCGTTCACGGCCGGTTCCCCCGGCGTCGTCGTCGGCATGGCCGGGTTCATCACCACCCAGCTCCCCGACGTCAAGACCGCCGCGCTGATCGTCAACAACAACCCGTCCGGCCAGGCCGCCGCCGACCTGCTGCTCGGCCCGGTGGTCGAGAAGGCAGGCATCGCCGTGACGAAGGTGGCGGTCGACGACACCGCCACCGCCGCCGACGTCCAGGCGGCGATGACCGCCGTCGGCGCGGAGACCGCCGACGTGGTGGCCGCGGTGCTCACGATCCAGCAGTGCATCAACATGTACGACGCGACCAAGGTGCTCGGCATCACCCCGACCGTGGTGACCACCGGCCTGTGCTTCGGCACCCCGATGACCGACCACCTCGCCGAGGTCGGTGTAGGGGGCACGGTGCCCGACGGCTGGTACTTCGGCGGGTACGGCTACAGCTACTTCCGCCCGGACTACGAGAGCGGGATGGAGACGTACATCGCCAAGGTGCAGGAGTACGGCAAGCCGGCCCCCGGGTCGACCACGCTGGAGTACACCGGCTTCGCCGGCCCGTCGTTCGCCAACATGATGACGCTCACCAAGCTGATCAACGGCCTGGGCGCCGACAAGCTCGACTTCGCCAGTGTCGACGCCGCCATCCGCGGCTTCACCGGCCCGATGATGATCCAGGCCGGCCCGCTGGCCTGCGGCAAGCAGGTGATCCTCGGCCTGCCGATCTTCGTCTCGGTCTGCGGAGCCCAGATGGGGATCCAGCAGTACAAGGACGGCGAGTGGCTCAGCGTCGCCGACGCTCTCAACGGCAAGCCGATCGACGCCACCAAGGTGTGATCCGGCAGGGTGTGATCCGGCGTCGACCGACGTCGGGAAGTGCCGTGGGGCGCCCGCCGAGGGTGCCCCACGGCATGTTCCGGGAGATGTGGCGAGGGGGCCAGGATGGATGACCGATGGGGCAGGTACCTGCGCCGGGGTGCGGGGGGCTTGGCCGTCGTGTTGGTGGCGTGGGCCGTCGTCGACCCGCAGACCCGGGCGAACCTGGTCACCGGGTCCGGGCTGGCCTCGGGCGCGCTGATCGCCGCCATCGCTCTCGGTGTGGTCCTCACCTACCGCGGTTCGGGTGTGGTGAACTTCGCCAACAGCGCGATCGCCATGTACATCGCCTACGTCTACGCCGTGCTGCGCAAGGACGGCGACCTGTTCCTGCCGCCGCTGCCCAATCCCCTGGCCCTCGTCGAGGGCGTCGTCAACCACTTCCGCGACGACAAGGCGGCGTGGCTCGACCTGCCAAGTTGGCCGACCCGCATCTCGTTCGGGCCGAACATGCAGTTCTGGCCGGCGGTGGTCGTCTCCCTGGCCTTCGCCGTGCTGCTCGGGCTGATCCTCCACTTCCTGATCTTCCGGCCGCTGCGCACGGCGCCCCCGCTGGCCAAGGTGGTGGCGTCGATCGGGCTGTTCCTGTACCTGCCGGCGGTGATCGTGCGCCGCTTCACCATCCAGCCGTACACGGTCAAGCCGATGCCGTTCTTCGATGCCCAGGCCAAGCCGATGAAGCTGCCTTTCGGCATCTCGATGGGCCGGGATTCGCTGACCATCGCCATCCTGGTGGTCGTCTTCACGGTCGTGCTGTGGCTGATCTTCCGGAGGACCCGCTTCGGGCTGGCCACGCGCGCCGCCGCGGAGAACGAGAAGGGGGCGATCGTCCTCGGCTTCTCGCCCGAGTTCCTGGCGGGCGCCAACTGGGTCATCTCCACCCTGATCACCGGTCTGCTCGGCATCTTCGTGGCCACGATCCAGAAGTCGGTGGACCCCGCCGTGCTCCCGGCGCTGATCATCCCCGCCCTCACCGCCGCCCTCGTCGGCAGCTTCACGTCGTTCGGTTGGACGACGTTCGCCGCCTTCCTCCTCGGGATGCAGTTCGGCCTGGTCAAGTACCTCGAGATCACCCACGGGTGGTTCCCGAAGACCTCGGGTAGCCCGATGCCGGGCGGGGAGCGGGTACTGCCGCTGGTGGTGATCGTGCTGGTGCTGTTCCTGCGCGGCAAGAGCCTGCCGACGCGCGGGGCGATCAGTGCCGGAAGGCTCCCGTTCTCGCCCACCCCGCCCCGCTGGGCGATCCGCTACGGCGGTCCGGCATTGGCCGTGCTCGCCGCGGTGATCGGCCTGTTCGTGTTCACGCCCAACTTCCGCCTCGCCCTGTCCAACACCCTGATCGGGGTGATCATCTGCCTGTCGGTCGTGGTGATCACCGGGTACGTCGGGCAGATCTCCCTCAGCCAGATGGCCTTCGCCGGGATCTCGGCGTTCCTGGTGTCGAAGCTGACATCGGAGCACAACGTGCCGTTCCCGATCCCGATGGTCATCGGGGCGGTGGTGGCCACGCTCGTCGGTCTGGTCGTGGCCATCCCGGCGCTGCGCGTACGCGGGGTCAACCTGGCGATCGTCACCCTGGCCTTCGCCGTGGCCGTCGACAAGTTCGTCTTCGGCAACAAATCGGTCAACGGCGGCTTCACCGGGGCCAAGGTCAAGGCGCCCAAGACCTTCGTCGAACCACGCGACGTCCAGTTCAGGATCCTCGGGCTGACCGCCGGCGACGGCAAGCAGCCCAACCCGATGACGGCGATCTTCTGCCTGGTCGTGGTGGTCGTGCTGTGCTACCTGGTGGCCAACATGCGCCGATCGGCGACCGGGCGGCGGATGCTGGCCACCCGCTCCAACGAGCGGGCCGCTGCCGCGGCCGGGGTCAACGTGGCCGGTACCAAGGTCCTCGCCTTCGCCGTGTCGAGTTTCATCGCCGGGATCGGCGGCGCCGTGATCGCCTACCGCTCGGGCAGCGTGACCGTCGACAAGTTCGCCTACACCCAGTCGCTCACGTTCCTCGCCTTTGCCTACCTCGGAGGCATCTCCAGCGTCTTCGGGGCAGTCAGCGGAGGGTTCCTCGTCGGTGGCGGACTGGTCTTCACGTTCCTGTCGTCGGTGCTCAAGGTGCCGTCGGAGTTCACACTGATCCTCGGGGGGCTCGGCTTGATCATCGCTGCGATCCGCAACCCGGAGGGCATCGCCGGGGCGGTGCGCCACCTCGGCCTGTCGATGCGCGGCAAACGGGCCCCGACGTCCGTTCCGACCTCCGGAGGCCACTGACATGGCGCTGCTCGAGACGTTCGGGATGTCGGTCACGTTCGGTGGGCTGCGGGCCGTCGACGAGGTCGACTTCAAGGTCGAGCGCGGTCAGCTCGTCGGCCTGATCGGCCCCAACGGCGCCGGCAAGACGACGTTCATCGACGGGATCACCGGGTTCGTGCCGACCACCGGGCGGATCACCTTCGAAGGCCGTGAGATCGGCGACATGCCCCCCCACCGGCGGGCCCGGCTCGGCCTCGGGCGCACGTGGCAGTCGCTCGAGCTGTTCGACGACCTGACCGTGCAGGAGAACCTGCAGGTGGCCGCCGAGCACGCCTCGGCGGGCGGCTTCCTGCTCGACCTCGTCCGGCCGCGCCGGGCGCAGGACAGCTCGAACGTCGACTTCGCCCTCGACGTGCTCGGCATCGGCGACCTGCGGGCCAAGATGCCCAACGAGATCAGCCAGGGCCAGCGCAAGCTCGTCTCGGCCGCCCGGGCGCTCGCCGCCGCGCCCGAAGCTGGTGTGCATGGACGAGCCGGCCGCCGGCCTCGACACGGTCGAATCGCAGGAGCTCGGGGCTCGCCTGCGCGACATCATCGACGCCGGATCGACCGTCTTCCTCGTCGACCACGACATGGGCCTGGTGCTCAACGTCTGCGACTACATCTACGTGATCGAGTTCGGCGTGAAGATCGCCGAGGGCACGCCGGCCGAGGTCAAACGCAATGCCCAGGTGATCGAGGCCTACCTCGGACAGTCGGCAAAGGAGAACCCGTGAGCGGCCTGCTGGAGATCGAGAACCTCTCCTCGGGCTACAACGGCGTCCCGGTGGTGCGCGGGCTGAACCTCCACGTCGGCGCCGGCGAGATCGTCGCCCTGCTCGGCCCGAACGGGGCGGGCAAGACGACGACGCTGCTGACGACGTCGGCGCTGCTTCCGATGCTCGGTGGCGACATCCGGGTCCTCGGCCGCTCGATCAGCGGTCGCCGCGCCCACCTGATCGCCCGCGACGGGCTGGCCCACGTGCCCGAGGATCGATCGCTCTTCTTCCAGCTCACCGTGCAGGAGAACCTCCGCCTCGGCGCGGCGAAGGGCGCGGCCGACATCGATCAGGCGTTGCGCTACTTCCCCGCGCTGGAGAAGCTGATGGACCGCAAGGCCGGCCTGCTGTCTGGCGGCGAGCAGCAGATGCTGGCCATGGGTCGGGCGTTGACGACCAAGCCGCGGCTGCTGATGGTCGACGAGATGAGCCTCGGGCTCGCCCCGATCATCGTCGAGCGGCTGCTGCCCGTCCTTCGTCAGATCGCCAACGAGACGGGGGCCGGCATCCTGCTCGTCGAACAGCACGTGCACCTCGCCCTGGAGATCGCCGATCGTGCCTACGTGCTCAACCACGGCAACCTGATGATCGAGGGATCGGCGCAGGAGCTGGCCGCCAACCGCCGCCTGCTCGAGTCGAGCTACCTCGGCGGATCCGAGCTCGACGAGGTCTGACCACGCGGATCGGGCGCGCAACGGGCCGGCAGCGGCAGCGGTGCGCGATCCTGGGCTGATGGAGATCCGGGTGTTCCCCGACGGGGCGGCCGTGGCCGAGGCCGCGGCACGGTCGATGGCCCGCCGACTCAACGCCGCGGTGCGTCGCCGCGGCCGCGCCACCGTCGCCTTCAGCGGCGGGCGGACACCGGCGGAGATGTTCGCCCGTCTGGCGACGATGCCGGTGAGCTGGGACGATGTGGATGTCTGGCAGGTCGACGAGCGCGTCGCCCCCGACGGTGACCCGGCCAGGAACGTCGGCCTGCTCGCCATCCTGCCGGTCCCCGCCGGCCAGATCCACCCGATGCCGGTGACCGCACCGGACGTGGCCCACGCCGCCGCCGACTACGCTGCCGGCCTGCCGGCGGCCTTCGATGTCGTCCACCTGGGGCTCGGCGACGACGGCCACACGGCGAGCTGGCCGCCGGGCGACCCGGTGGTCGACGCGGCCGGTGCGGTGGCGGTGAGCGGCCGGTTCAACGGCCACGTCCGCATGACGCTGACCCCGGCCACCGTCAACGCCGCCCGCACCCGGATGGTCGTACTCGCCGGGGAGGCCAAGGCCGCCCCGCTGCTCGGCTGGGTGCTCCAACGGGATCTGCCGATCAGCCGGGTGCGCACGGTGGCGACCACGGTGTTCGCCGATGTGGCGGCATGCGCGCAGCTGCCGAGTTCACCCCGGCCGTTCGGTACCGCCGCTCGGTGACGCCCGCCGTCGACTCGGCGGGCGGACGGCGGCGCCTCGGGTAGCGTCGGATCCGATGACGATGCTCCCCGACATGCCCGAATGGCGGGCGCTCAGCGCCCATCGCCACGAGATGGAGGCGACCCACCTGCGGCGGTTGTTCGCCGACGATCCCGGTCGGGCCGAGCGGATGACCACCGAGGTGGGCGATCTGCGCATCGACTGGTCGAAGCACCGGGCCACCCCGGCGACGGTCGAGCTGCTCGTGGCGTTGGCCGGCGCCCGGCCGGTCGAGGAGCGCCGCGAGGCGATGTTCCGCGGGGATGCGATCAACTCCACCGAGCAGCGCAGCGTGCTGCACGTCGCCCTGCGCAGCGCGCCCGACGACGTGTACATCGTCGACGGACGCAACGTCGTGCCCGACGTGCACGAGGTGCTCGACCGGATGGGCGACTTCGCCGACCGGGTACGCACCGGCGTCTGGCGAGGGGCCACCGGCCAACCGATCCGCACGGTCGTCAACATCGGCATCGGCGGTTCCGACCTCGGCCCGGCGATGGCCTACCAGGCGCTGCGCGACTTCGCCTCGCCCGAGCTGACCTGCCGGTTCGTGTCGAACGTCGACGGCACCGACATCGCCCGCAGCCTGGCCGACCTCGACCCGGCGACGACGTTGTTCATCGTCGCCTCCAAGACGTTCACCACGGTCGAGACGCTGACCAACGCCCGCACCGCCCGCGCCTGGCTCACCTCCCGTCTTGGCGACGACGCCGTGGCCAAGCACTTCGTCGCCGTCTCGACCAACGTCGAGCAGGTTGCAGGTTTCGGCATCGACACCGCCAACATGTTCGGCTTCTGGGACTGGGTGGGTGGTCGCTACTCGGTCGGTTCGGCGATCGGCCTGTCGCTGATGGTCGCCGTCGGCCCGGCGCGGTTCGGCGAGTTCCTCGACGGTATGCGCGTCATCGACGACCATTTCCGCCGGGCCCCGCTGGCCGCCAACGCCCCGGTGATCATGGCCCTGCTCGGCATCTGGTACGCCAACTTCCACGGCGCCCAGTCCCATGCCGTGCTGCCCTACGCCCAGGAGCTCAGCCGGTTCGCCGCCTACCTCCAACAGCTCGACATGGAGTCGAACGGCAAGGCCGTCGACGTCGACGGCCAACCGGTGGGCGCGACCACCGGCCCCGTGGTGTGGGGCGAGCCGGGGACCAACGGCCAGCACGCCTTCTACCAGCTCCTCCACCAGGGTCGGTGGCTGATCCCGTGCGACTTCATCGGTTTCGGCCGGCCGAACCACCCGCACCAGGATCACCACGACCTGCTGATCGCCAACCTGTTCGCCCAGGCAGAGGCGCTCGCCTTCGGCAAGATCCGCGACGAGGTCGTCGCCGACGGTGTGCCCGAGCATCAGGTCGCCCACCGGGTGTTCCCCGGAAACCGTCCTTCGACGACGATCCTGGCACCCCGCCTGACGCCCTCGGTGCTCGGCCAGCTGATCGCTCTCTACGAGCACAAGGTGTTCGTCCAGGGCGCGATCTGGGGGGTCAACTCCTTCGACCAGTGGGGTGTCGAGCTGGGCAAGGCGCTCGCCAACCGGATCACCCCCGAACTGACGACGGACGCTCCGCCCGCCGTCGGCGCCCACGACACCTCGACCGCAGCGATGATCGCCTGGTACCGCGGGATGCGGTCGGGTCGATGATCGACATGGCGCGGCGCCACCGCCGATGACGGTCGACCGGCGATGAGTCGCCCAGCCGAGGTCGCCGACGAGGAGCTCGTGCGCCGGTTGCAGCAACGGGACGAGGCCGCGTTCCGGGAGCTGGTCCGCCGGTACCAGGCCCCGCTCGTCGCCGTCGCCCGTTCCCACGTTTCGACGCGCGCCTCGGCCGAGGAGGTCGTCCAGGAGACGTGGCTCGGAGTGCTCAAGGGGATCGACCGGTTCGAGGGGCGTTCGTCGTTCAAGACCTGGCTCTTCCGCATCGCCTCGAACCGGGCCAAGACCCGCGGAGCGAAGGAGCGGCGGTCGGTCCCGTTCAGCTCGCTCGGCAACGACGACGGGCCGGCCGTCGATCCCGATCGGTTCGACGGCATGGGGATGTGGCGCAGTCCACCGGCCGACTGGGGGGCGCAGCCGCTCGACGTGCTCGCCGGACGTGAAACGTTGCGTTTCGTCGACGAGACGTTGCAGGAGCTCCCCGAGCATCAACGGATGGTGGTGATCTTGCGCGATCGACAGGGATGGACCTCACCCGAGGTGTGCGAGGCGCTCGGGATCAGCGAGGCCAACCAGCGCGTGCTGCTCCATCGCGGCCGGGCCCGCGTTCGGGCGGCGCTCGAACGGCACTTCGAGCCGGAGGGGAGCGGGTCATGAGGCCGATGCCGTTCACCCGCCCCCGCAAGCTGACCTGCCAGGAGATGGTCGAACTGCTCAGCGACTACCTCGAGGGCACGCTCCCGAGGCGTACCCATCGCCGCGTGGCCGCCCACCTGGCGATGTGCGAGGCGTGCCCCGCCTACGTCGAGCAGCTTCGGGCGACCATCGCCCTCGCCGGCCGCCTGAGCGAGGACGACATCGATCCGGCGATGATCGACGAACTGCTCGACGTGTTCCGCAGCTGGGAGGACTGAGGGCACCCGGGCCCGGCGGGCCGGTCAGGCCATGATGCCGGGAGCTCCGGCCTCGACGAGGTAGGTGCCGAACACCGAGACGGCCGAATCGGTAGCGAGGGCATCGGTGACGATGCGGTACTCGGCCGTCCAGCTGGACGGGGTGACCGTGTGCCTGATCCACCCGCGGTGGGCCAGGTCGGCATCGACGACGTCGCCGATGCTCTTGACGAGATCGATCAGGCCCGGGTCGACGTTGCCGCTCGACGAGATCGAGGTGGCGACGAACTCGGCGCCGATCAGCGGGTTCTCCGGGCCGCCCGGTGCGCGCAGGTTGCCGACCCCGGCGAAGTGGACGTCGCCGCTGAGCACGATGAAGTTCTCGACGCCCCCGTCGACGACCCGCTGCAGCAGGGCGTCGCGCTCGACGGGATAGCCGTCCCACTGGTCGTAGTTGAGCACGGCCCCGTCGAGGGTGAAGTCGCCGAGGATCACCTGCTGGCCGAGCACGTTCCACGTGGCGCCCGCCTTACCGAGCCGTCCGAACAGCCACTCGCGCTGCTCGGTGCCGAGGATCGTGCGGTCCGGGTCGAACGTCTCGGGGCACGGCGGATCGGTCGACAGCGTCACGTCCCCGCACGCCTGGTCGGTGCGGTACTGGCGGGTGTCGAGGAGGGACATGTCGAGCAGCGAACCCCACTCGAACGCCCGGTAGATCACCTCGTCGGCCGCGGTCGGCGCCTCGAGGCGGGTCGGTGTGTTCTCCCACCAGGCCCGGTATGCCGCGGCCCGGCGGCGGTCGAGTGGGGAGCCGTCCTCGGCGGTGTTGGCGGCGTAGTTGTTCTCCACCTCGTGGTCGTCCCAGACGACCAGCCACGGGCAGGCGGCATGGGCGGCCTGCAGATCCTCGTCGGACTTGTACAACGCATAACGGGCCCGGTAATCGTCGAGCGTGGTCGGTTCGGGCGTTCCGTGCGAGCGCACGATGCCGTCGCCCGCCGGCCGGGCGGCGCCCTCGTAGATGTAGTCGCCCAACCAGACGACGAGATCGACGCCCGAAGCGGCGATGTCGCGGTGGGCCGTGTAGAAGCCCGATTCGTAGTGCTGGCACGATGCGGTGGCGAAGGTCAACGCCGCGGCGGCGGTCCCCGGTTCGGGCGTCGTGCGACTGCGGCCGGTCGGGCTGGTGAACTCCCCGGTCCGGAAGCGGTACCAGTACCAGGAGTCGGGGTCGAGCCCCATGGTCAGCCCGTGGACGCTGTAGCCCTGTGCGGCGTCGGTGACGATCGCCTGGGTCGACACGAGGTTCTCGAACTGCTCGTCGGTCGCCACCTCGAGGGTCAGGGCGAGTTCGCCATCGAGGCTGCCGCCGGCCGGGGCGAGGCGCGTCCAGTGGACCACCGAGGTCGCCTCCGGGTCACCCGAGGCCACGCCGAGCGTGAACGGCTCGGCCGTTCCCGAGTAGCCGGGAGGCAGCGTCGGGGCGACGGGCGCCTCGGTGACCTCGACGGCGGGCTCGGTCACCGCGGGGAGGGTCGTCGCCGGCCGGGTGGGTGGGGTGGTCGGCGATGGGGCGGAACTGGTCGCCGCGGGCGACCCGGAACTCGACGAGGACTTCGACGAGCTGCAGGCGGCGGCGACCGCGGCCACCGACCCGAGGAGCAGCAGCCGTCGCGAGATCGGCAGGCTGTCACGACGGTCCATCTCGGCAGTCTGCCAGAGCGTGCCCGGAGGTCGCCGGACCGGGCCGGCCTGATCCCCGAGCGGTATCGTGGGCGATGGCGCCCTCGGGCGCGATCGGACGACGGGCGCGGCCCGAGGAACGAGCGACGAAGGTGACGATCGAACGCATTGGAGTGGTCGGCTGCGGCCTGATGGGCTCTGGGATCGCCGAGGTGTGCGCCCGTGCCGGGCTCGACGTGCTCGTGCGCGAGATCGATCCCGCCGCGGCCGAGGCCGGCCAGAAGCGCCTGATGTCATCGCTCGACCGCGGTCTGCGATCGGGGAAGCTGACCGAGGAGGCACGCGACGCCGCCGTGTCGCGGTTGACGTTCACCACCGACCTCGGCGACTTCGGCGACCGCCAGCTCGTCGTCGAGGCCGTCGTCGAGGACGAGCGGCTGAAGACCGACGTGTTCGCCCAACTCGACCGGGTCGTCGTCGACGAGCGGGCGATCCTGGCGAGCAACACCTCGTCGATCCCGGTGATGAAGCTCGGCATCGCCACCAAGCGCCCCGAACAGGTCGTCGGCATCCACTTCTTCAACCCCGTGCCGGTGCTCCGGCTCGTCGAGCTGGTCACCAGCCTGCTGACCTCACCCGAGACGGTCTCCCGAGCCGGCGCGTTCGCCGCCGACCAGCTCGGCAAGCGGGTGATCAACAGCAAGGACCGGGCCGGATTCGTGGTCAACGCCCTGCTCGTGCCGTACATCCTCTCCGCCATCCGGATGATGGAGTCGGGCTTCGCCACCGCCGAGGACATCGATACCGGGATGGTCGAGGGGTGCAACCACCCGATGGGCCCGCTGCACCTCGCCGACCTGATCGGGCTCGACACGATGGTCGCCGTCGCCGACAGTCTGTACGCCGAGTTCAAGGAGCCGTTGTACGCCGCGCCCCCGTTGCTGTCCCGCATGGTCGAGGCGGGCCTGCTCGGTCGCAAGGCCGGCCGTGGCTTCTACGACTACCAGGCCAGGTAGGTCGCCGTGTCGGACAGGGTGCTCGTCGCCAAGGTCGGTCTCGACGGCCACGACCGAGGGATCAAGGTCGTCGCCCGTACGCTGCGCGACGCCGGATTCGAGGTGATCTACACCGGGCTGTTCCAGACGCCGGAGAAGGTCGCCGCGGCCGCCGTCGACGAGGATGTCGACGCCGTCGGGCTGTCGATGCTGTCGGGCGCGCACATGACCCTCGCCCCGCTGGTCGTCCAGCGCCTGCGGATGCGGGGATCCGACGTCCCCGTCGTCGTCGGGGGGATCGTGCCGCCGCTCGACGTGCCCAAGCTGCTCGAGGCGGGCGTCGCCGCCGTGCTGAGCCCGGGGACCAGCTCCGACGAGGTGGTCGCGGCGATCCGCGACGCAATTGCGGCATCGCGGGCCGATCCGAACTAGCGTTCGTCGATCGTGGCCGACGTCCTGGAGCGCATCACCAACCTCCTCGCCCTGCTGCTCGAGACACGCCGCCCGCTCACGCTCGTCGAGATCGCCAACGAGCTCGCCGGGCAGTATCCCGACAACGAGGTGAGCCGGCGGACGGCGTTCGAACGCGACAAGGCCCTGCTGCGCGCCGAGGGGATCCCGATCGAGCAGAGCGTGCTCGGCGGTGATCGTGCCGGCCAGACCGTCTACCGGGTGGACCGGACACGCTACGAGCTCGGCGATCTCGGTCTCGACGATGCTGAGCGCCAGGCCCTGCAGTTCGCCGTCGCCGCCGTGCGGACCGGCACCGAGTGGGGGACCGAGGCGATCTGGAAGCTGGGCGCAGAGGACACCCATCGCCGCCCGGTCGAGCTGGAGGCGAGCCTGCCGGCCCTGGCCGCGCTGCCGGTGCTCTTCCAGGCCGCCTCCGAACGCCGGGTCGCCCGGTTCGTGTACCGCGGCGGCGACGAGCGCGTGCTGCGGCCGTACTCCCTGCTCGCCCGGAACGCGGTGTGGTACATCGTCGGCTACGACGAGGTGCGCGGCGAGCAACGCACCTTCCGGGCCGACCGCATCGAGGGCGAGGTGCGCCTCGGTCCGCCCGGGGCGTTCGAGCGTCCCGCCGGGTTCGATCCGGGGGCCGCGCTGCCCAGCGACCCCAAGACGATGATCACCGGGGAGTCGGGGGTGCAGGCGGCGCGCGTGCTCGTCGACCCGGCCCGCTCGGCGGCGGTCGAACGGGAGCTGGGGCCGGCTGCGATCGTCGAACGGCGGGCCGACGGAATCGTCGTCGACGTCCCCTGCACCAACCCGGCCTCCTTCCGCCACTGGTTGCTCGGCCTGCTCGACCACGCAGAGGTGCTCGGGCCCCCCGACGTGCGGGCCGACTTCATCGCCTGGCTGACGGCCCTGGCCGGGGAACGCCGGTGAGCGCCCCCCGGCGGCGCGGGCCGCGTCCGGCGAGCGAGCGGCTGCGGCGGATCCTGGTGATGCTCCCCTGGATCATGGAGCGGGGCGAGGTCTCCCTGGCCGAGGTCGCCGAGCGCTTCGAGCTCCCCGAGGCCGAGGTGCTCGCCGACCTCGAACGCGTGTCGATGTGCGGGCTCCCCCCGTACGAGCCGGGTGACCTGGTCGATCTGTTCGTCGACGAGGGTGTCGTCTTCGCCGGCGTACCGCGCATCTTCACCCGCCCGCTCAGGTTGACGGCTCCGGAGGGCTTCGCTCTGCTCGCCGCGGGCCGCGCCGCGCTGCTGTTGCCGGGCGCCGACCCGGGCGGGCCGCTGGCCCGTGCGCTGACCAAGCTCGAGGCCGCCCTCGGCGCCGTCGGACTCGAGATCGAGCTGACCCGGCCGCCGCACACCGACGACGTCGCCGCCGCGGTCGACGATCGTGCCCAACTGCGGATCGACTACTGGTCGGCCAACCGGGACGAGATCAGCGAGCGGGTCGTCGATCCGTTGGCCGTGTTCACCGACCGGGGGTACTGGTACGTGGTCGCCGATGATCGGCGTTCGGCGGCCGAGCGCACCTTCCGTATCGACCGGATCGTGTCGCTGACGCGCACCGGCGAGTCGTTCACCTCGCGCCCGGTCGTCACCCAGACGACCACGGGCTGGTTCACCGGGGCCGAGCTTCCCCGCGCCCGGATCGTCGTCGAGCCGAGCGGCTCGTGGATCGCCGAGCGCTACCCGACCAGCGGTGTGAGCCCACGGGCCGACGGGCGCCTCGAACTCGTGCTCGACGTGACCAGCGAGCAATGGCTCGCCCGTCTGCTGCTCCGCGCCGGCACCTCGATCGTCAGCGTGGAGCCCGACGAGTGGCGCGATCTGGCGGCCAGGACGGCGCAGCGCATCCTGCAGCGCTACCGGCCGGTGAACTGAGCGAAGCCCTCCACCCGTCTGATGCCGCTGGCCCGCAGCAGGTGGGGGAGGAGGGCGGCCGTCGCCTCGGCGTCGGCCAGGGCGTCGTGGTGGCGCAGCAGGGGGACGTCGTAACGCCGGCACAACCCGGCCAGCCCGTGGGAGTACTCCCGATCGGGGTCGAGCGAGCGGGAGAGCTCCAACGTGCACAACTGGGGCCCGTCGGGCAGCTCGCGCCCCACCCGCCGGGCCGCGGAGCGCAGGAACGAACGGTCGAAACGAAGGTTGTGGGCGGTGAACACCGACCCGTCGACGGCGACGAGGAAGCCGGCGATCACCTCGTCGAGGCGGGGCGCCCGGCGCAGCGTCGCCCGATCGATGCCGTGGATGCGCTTGGGCCCGAGCCGGAACAGCCACGGCCACCGCGGCCGTACGTAGCTCGCCCAACGGTCCGAGACCGTGCCGTCGGCGGACGCCGTGACGACGGCGATCTGCAGCACCCGGTGCCGGCGGGCCGACAGCCCGGAGGTCTCGACGTCGACGACCGCGAACCGCAGGCCGTCGAGCCCGGAGCTGGGGGGCGCGCCCGGATCGGCGCCGTCGGACTCCACCACGTCCGACACCCTAGGCGAGGGGTCTGACAGAGTTGGCAGGCCGTCCTGCTCGGCGCGGCGCCGTCGGATCGAGCCGTCTCAGCGCTCCTCGACGACCACCAGCTCGACGTCGACCGGCCCGTGGACGCCACGCACGATGACGCTCTCGATGTCGCCCGAGCGGGACGGACCGCTGATCAGGACCACATTCGACGGCATCGAGGCCGGGTCGAGGGCGGCGAGCACGTCGTCCAGGGTGGGCGCGATCCGCTCCGCCGGGACGATGCAGCAGAACACCGGTGGAAGGAGGCTGGCCGTGCGGCCACCGACGGTGGAGGAGCGCTGCACCACGCTGCCCGTCGCCGCGATCGCCGAGTCGGCGACCGTCAGCCCGATCGACGCTGCGGCACTCGTCTCCTTCGAGATCGGCCTGACGGCGACGCCGGCACGCCGGAGCCCGTCGACCGCCGCCTCGAGCCCGTCCTGGCCGGACACCACCGCCGTGGACGCCGCGTGGCGCTCGGCGATCCCGGCCACGGTCGCCGCCACCTCCTCGGGCCGGACGCGGTGGACCATGCAGCCCAGGTCGAGGGCGTTGCGGCAGAACGACCCCACCGGGTCGACGGGATCGAGACGCGAGCTGACCACCCGGGGCAGCCCGCCGGCGATCGGCCCGGGCAGGGGATGGGCGAGGTTGTCCGGCGCCGGCTCCACCAGGCCGCCGGCCAGGCGGGCGACGAACGAGCGGCGGTCGCCCGATTCGAGCCCGCTCACAGCTCGCCCTTCTCCCACAGCTCGGTGAACGTCCGCCGGGCAGGTTGCAGCGCGTCACGTCCGGCGCTCCACCGGCGCAGGCCGGGCAGGCGGGTGGCCAGCCGGCTGAGGTGGCGCCCGGACGTGAGGGCCTTCAGCGACGCCCGATACGTCACCGGGCGTCCCCACGCCTGGGCCCACGCCCGCCAGGCGGCCTTCTCGGTCTTCGCCGCCTCGGCGGCCCGACGCCGGCGCAGACCGAGGAGCAGGTCCTGGAGCGGGATCTGGACCGGACAGGCGTCCATGCACGCCCCGCACAAGGTCGAGGCGTCGGCCAGTTCGGCCGCCTCGGGGAGCTCGTGGGCGAGGAGCGGGGTGAGCACGGCGCCGATCGGGCCGGAGTACACCCAGCCGTAGGCATGGCCGCCGACCTGGCGGTAGACCGGGCAGACGTTGAGGCAGGCGCCGCAGCGGATGCAGTTGAGCGCCTCGGCGAACTCGGTCCCGAGCAGCTCGCTGCGCCCGTTGTCGACGATCACGACGTGCAATTCCTCGGGCCCGTCCAGCTCGTCGGGGCGGCGCGGCCCGGTGATCACGTTGGTGTACGCCGTCGTGTGCTGGCCGGTGGCCGAACGGGCCAGCAGTTCGAGGAACAGTCCGAGCTGGCCGAACGTCTCGACGATCCGCTCGGTGCCCATCACGACGATGTGGATCCGGGGGGCGGTGGACGACAGCCGCCCGTTGCCCTCGTTCTCGATCAGCACGACCGAACCCGACTCGGCGACGGCGAAGTTGCACCCGGTGATCCCCACGTCGGCGTCGAGGAACGCCTGACGCAGGCGGACGCGGGCGAAGCCGGCCAACTGCTCCGGATCGGCCTCGAGGATCTCGCCCGGATCGGCCTGGGACTGGAGGATGTCGCGGATCTGGTGGCGGTCGAGGTGCACGGCCGGGGCGATGATGTGGCTCGGGGTGTGACCGGCGAGCTGGATGATCCACTCGCCCAGGTCGGTCTCGACGACCGACATCCCGGCCGCTTCGAGGGTGTGATTGAGGCCGATCTCCTCGGCCACCATGCTCTTGCCCTTGACGATCGTCCGGGCGCCGGCCTGCCGGGCGACGTCGGCGATGTAGCGGCCGGCGTCGTCGGCATCGAGCGCCCAGTGGACGTGGGTGCCGTTGGCCATCGCCCGGTCGGCGAAACCGCCGACGATCCGGGGCAGGTCGACGAGGATGTCGTGGCGCACCCGGCGGGCGGCGACCCGCAGGGCCTCGGGATCGTCGACGTACCCGAACGCCGTCGTCCGGCCCCCGGCGAACCGGCTCATCGCCCGGTCCAGCGCCGTGCCGAGGCGTTCGTCCTCGACGGCGCGCGCCGTGCGGGCGCGCAGCGTCGTGCCGGCCAGCGTGAACTCGCCGGACGTCAACGGGCCTCCCGCGTGTCGAGGGCGTCGGCGAGGACCTCGGCGAGATGCCGGATGCGCACGGACCGGCCCTCATGGCCCGCCCGTGCCTGGAGATGAAGCAGACACGACGTGTCGCAGCCGATCACCTCGCCACACCCCTCGGGGAGCGCGGCGAGCTTGTCATCGGCCATCGCCTCGCTGGCTTCGGGCAGCTTGAGCGAGAACAGCCCGCCGAACCCGCAGCACCGCTGGTCGGCCGGCCACGGCGCCACCGCCTGCCCGGCAAGGGCCAGCAGCCGGCCCGGGGCCTCGGCGATGCGCAGCTCGCGCAGCATGTGACACGAGTGGTGGTAGGCCGCAGCCGGCGCGGTGGCGGACTGGGTGCCGGGCCGGGTGGCTGCCTCGGTCGCCGGTGCGCCCAGCCCTGGGGGGAGGCGATCGGCGTACCGCTCGACGAACTCGGAGAACTCGAACGTCCGCCGTCCGACGACTCTGGCGAGCTCGGCCCTGGCGTGGTCGTGGGTGAGCTCGAACATCTCCGGCCAGAAGACCCGGATCATCGTCGCGCACGATCCGGCCGGGACCACGACGACGGCGGACGGGTCGGCGTCGAGCGCCGCGGCCAGCGCGGCCAGGCTGGCCCCGGCCACCCGGGCCCCGTCCCGGTGGAACCCGGAGTTCCAGGCCGGCTGGCCGCAACACGTCTGACCTGGGGGAACACCGACATCGACGTCCATCGTCCGGAGCACCTTGACGACCCCGGCGCCGACCTCGGGGGAGAACATGTCGACCACGCAGGTGACGAACAGCTCGACTCTCACGGAGCGACGATACTCGCGGGCCAAGATGTCGGACGTGAACGCGACATCGACCGACTGCATCTTCTGCCGGGTGGTCGACGGCGACGCCACGGCCGACATCGTCTGGGCCGACGATCGTGCCGTGGCCTTCCTCGACCATTCGCCGTTGTTCAAGGGTCACGTGCTCGTCGTGCCGAGGGCCCACGTCGGCACCCTGGCCGATCTGCCGGGCGAGTCGGTCGGCCCCTACTTCGAAGCTGTCCGGCTGATCGCCGCCACCCTGCCGCGGGCTCTCGGGGCCGACGGCACGTTCGTGGCGATGAACAACACCGTGAGCCAGAGCGTCGCCCACCTCCACGCCCATGTCGTGCCCCGACGGTTCAAGGACGGCCTGCGCGGTTTCTTCTGGCCCCGGCAGCGCTACGTCGACGCTGCCGAACGCGCCGGCTACGCCGCGCGCATCGCCGAGGAGCTCGCCCGCCGAGCCGCAGTTGAGCGGTGATCTGCGAAACCCGGTTCGTCGGCGCCGGGGAGGCGTGCGACTCGGCCGCGTCCTACAGGTCGCCGATCCGCTTGAAGATCTCGGCCGAGGCCGCACCGTGCGGCTCGCCGAGGGCGGCGAGGCGGGAGCGGATCCGGTCGCGGAAGCGGGCCATCTCCGCCTCGTCGACGGCCTTCATCGTCGATTCGAACTGGCTGGCGTGCTGCTCGAGGGCGCGCAGCTTGGCATCGATCGAGTCCGACGCGTCCTCCCAGTGGTCGGGCTGGTCGGCCTCCCACAGCAACAGCGTCGACGGCCGGTGATGGGCGACGCCATGGTCCCGGAAGAAGTGGGGGTCGCGGGCCGCGACGATGCCCTCGCAGGCCAACAGGCCGGCGTGGCGGTGATCCGGGTGGAGCCGGTAGCGCTTCCACGGGTCATGCCCGAGCACCACCTCGGGCCGGAGCCGGCGGATGACCCGGGCGACCTCGCCGCGCGTCGCCAACCCGCTGTCCAGCTCCCCGTCGGTCCGTCCGAGGAACACCACCTCGCCCCGTGCGCCGAGGGCGTGAGCCGCGGCCCGCTGCTCGGCCTGGCGCAGCTCGATCAGGGCTGCGGTGTCGGCAGCGGTGTCCCATGTGCCCTTCGAGCCGTCGGTGAGGATCAGGTGGTGGACGATGCAGCCGGCCGCGGCCCACTTGGCCAGCGTCGCCCCGGCCCCGAACTCGACGTCGTCGGGGTGCGCCCCGATGGCCAGGGCGACGGCGGGCGTCGGCAGGTTCGAGGTCCAGACGGTCGGGCAGCCGCCCGGGGTCAGCTCGGGTTGACCGGGTTCGTTGGCAGCCACGGCAGCGCCTCCTGGATCGAGGGGTGGAGCAGGTCGTCGGGGGTGTCGAGGTCGAAGCCGAGCCGTCGGTCGCGGATCACCCGCAAGGGGAGGGCGAGTCGGGTCGCCTCGGCGCCGTGGCGGCGGAACGAGCCGGGACCGTAGCCGAACCGGAAGCCGGCGTCGACGGGCACGACGAGCACGTTGGAGCCGTCGTCATGGCGGTCGGGCACGATCGTCACGCCGACGGATCCGGCGAGCCGGGTGAGGTCGTCGGCCAGGGGAAGATCGGCGTGGGCGATCACGGCCTGGTCGAACCCTCGGCGGCGCAGCTCGTCGACCCCGTCGGCGACCGCTGCGTTGAGGCCCCTGCTGGGCCGCCAGACCACCTCGATCCCGAGAGCAGCGGCCCAGGCGGCGACCTCCTCGTCGTCACAGACGACGTGGACCGTCAGCGGTCCGGCGGCGCCGACCACCGTCTCGGCGGTCGTTCGGGCCAGGCGGGAGCGTGACGCCGGGTCGAGCCGGTCGCTCAGCCGGGCCTTGGCGGCGCCGAAGGCCTTGACCGGCATCAGCACCCCCGCACGCACAGCGGCATGTTACGGCCACCGATCCGTTTACCATGCCCCCCATGGAGATGAGGGTCGCGGTGATCGGTGCCGGCTCGTGGGGCACGACGGTGGCGGCGTTGGCGTCGACCAACACGCCGACGGTGCTGTGGAGCCGCCGGGCCGAGCTGGCCGGGCAGATCAATGCCAACCACGTGAACGCCGACTACCTCCCGGCGTTCCAGCTGCCTCGCGAGCTGCGCTGCACCCCGGATCTCGACGAGGCCGTGGGGGGTGCCGATGTGATCGTCATGGCCGTCCCGTCGCACGGGTTCCGCGAGGTCGCCGTCGGTGTGGCCCGCTGCATCCGGCCCTGGGTGCCGATCGTCAGCCTCACCAAGGGCCTCGAGCACGGTTCGCTGAAAAGGATGAGCGAGGTCGTCAACGACGAACTGCCCGGGCACCCGGTCGCCGTGCTGACCGGCCCGAACCTGGCCAAGGAGATCCTCGGCGGGCAGCCGGCGGCCAGCGTCGTGGCGATCGACGACGACGTCATCGCCCAGGCGCTGCAGCGGGTGTTCTCGACGATGCGGCTGCTCGTCTACACCAACCCCGACATGGTCGGGTGCGAGGTGGCCGGGGTGATGAAGAACGTCATCGCCATCGCCGCCGGGATGGTCGAGGGGATGGGGTTCGGCGACAACACCCGGGCGACCCTGATCACCCGCGGCCTGGCCGAGATGACCCGCTTCGGCGTCGCCCTCGGGGGTCAACCGATGACCTTCGCTGGATTGGCCGGGATGGGGGATCTCATCGCCACGTGCAGTTCCCGCCAGAGCCGGAACAACATGGTCGGCTACCAACTGGGCCAGGGCCGCTCGATCAGCGACATCGTCGGGGAGATGAAGATGGTCGCCGAGGGAGTGAAGTCGTGCGCCTCGGTGCTCGCCCTCGCCGAGCGGGTCGGCATCGACGTGCCGATCACGGCCGAGGTCGTCGCCGTGTGCCACGACGGGCGGCCCGCCCCCGACGCACTCAACGCACTGATGGCCCGCGGCGGGGGGGTCGAGTTCGCGGGACTGGCGTGACGGTGCCCCGGGCTGCCAACGTCATGGAGTGACAGTTCCGCCGACCACGACGATCGGGGTGGTCGGCGCGACCTGGCGGGGCGAGGTGACGGCCTGGGGGTCGATCCATCCCGACGAGGGTGTGCCGCTCGACTGGTGGGTGGCCGCCGACGACCGGTGGCACGACCCGGCCATCGAGACGACCGTGCGCCAGTCGCTGGTCGACGGAACCCCGGTGATCGAGACCCGTGTGCGGGTCCCCCAGGGCGACGTCGTCCAGCGGGTGTACGCGGTGGCCGACCACGGCGGCCTGACGGTGATCGAGTTGGAGAACGCCTCGCCGCTGCCCGTCGCGGTGGCGCTGTCGCGTGCCGACGTGCTCACCAGCCGGCCGGTGACCGGTGCGCCGATCGAGGGGATCACGTTGCCCGCCGGTTCGATCGTCGTGCCGATCGGGCACCGTGCCACGGTCCGGGTGGCGCTCGCCCACACCTCGCCCCACCCCGGAGTCCTACCGTCCGGTCTGCCCACGCCGCTCCGGGTAGCCCGTGGCTGGTCGACGCAGATGGAGCGGGCGTCGAGGCTGGTCGTCCCCGATTCCTCGGCCGACCGGCTCGTCGCGCGAGCGGTGTGACCTGGTGCTCAACGGGATCGACGACCCGCACGACGATCCCGTGGGCTTCCTGCTCGGGGCGTGCGAGTTCGCCCGGTTGGGCTGGTCGCCCGACGAGTGGCTCCCCGACATCGCCGGGGTCGCCTCGTCGGTCGCTGCCGCCGCAGCCCGGCGCGGCGGCGGACCGGGGTGGGACGAGGACCGGGCGCTGCTCGGCGCCGGCTGGGTGTTGGCCGGTGCCGGCGATCATCGCGGGGTGGGCGATGTCGAGGCCGTCCGGCGGCGCCTCGGCCGGCGCAGCTCGGTCGCCTTCGCAGCCGACGGCGTGCGGGCCATCGCCCTGATCGAGGACCGCCTGGTCCGGCCCACCCCTGAGGGGATGGCCGTGCTGATGCCCGACGGCCACCGCGCCGCCTGGCTCGGCCAGTCCTTCGAGACCTACGGCCTGCCCGCACCCGCGGGGCGCTCCGTGTCGTTCGCCGTCCGCTGGCACGCCGATCGTCCCGCCGTGCTGTGGGAGGTCGTCGGGCCCCCCGGTCTGCTGCTCGTCGCGGGCTGCGATCCGGCGTGGTCCACGACCGAGGCCACGGGCGATGCCCTGTGGGCGCCCCCCGCCTGACCGTGCCAGACGGGCGACGGGCATGTCCGGCGGGATCCTGGTGGTCCCCGTGGTCGGTGGTCCCCGGTGGCCTGGTGCTCCCCGGTGGTCCCCGGTGGTCCTGGTGTCCCGGTGGTCCTGGTGTCCCGGTGGTCCTGGTGTCCCGGTGGTCCCCGGTGGCCCGGTGTCCCGGTGCCCCGGTGGTCCCCGGTGGCCCGGTGTCCCGGTGCCCCGGTCGCCCTCCGAGAAACCTCCCCGGAACCAGCCCGGGACCCCGGTACCGGCGTGACACGCCGGTACCGGCGGCTTCTGGGGAGGGGTACTCGCACCCCACCCGTGCAGCCCCGGCGTCATCGAAGCGGCGTCGTCGAAGCGTCGTAGGCTTGGCCCGTGTGTGACTGTCTCGTGGCACTCGGCCCGGCAACCGGCGCGGCAACGCTGTTCTGCAAGAACTCCGACCGCCCCCCGGCGGAGGCTCACGACATCGTGTGGTCCCCGGCCCGGACCGATCGCGGCTCGCTCGTCGTCACGCACATCGCCGTCGAGCCGTTCGCCGGGTCCACCCTGGGCTGCCTGCTGTCCCGGCCCCGCTGGTGCTGGGGTGCCGAGCACGGCGTCAACGAGGCCGGTGTGGCCATCGGCAACGAGGCGATCTACACGACCCTCGATCCGCGCCCGTTCCCCGACGCGCTGATCGGTATGGACCTGGTCAGGCTCGGTCTGGAGCGCGCGACGACGGCGCGGTCGGCCGTCGAGGTGATCACCGGGCTGCTCGAACGTCACGGCCAGGGCGGGAGCGGGCACGCGCCCGATCAGCCGCCCCGGCCGTACTGGTCGAGCTTCCTGATCGCCGATCCGATCGACGCCTGGGTGCTCGAGACGAGCGGCGTGGCGTGGATGGCCGAGCGCGTGGTGGATGTCCGGGCGATCTCGAATCGGACGACGATCGCTGCGTTCGACGCCGCCTGCCACCACCCGAGGCAACCCGTGGAGCGACGGGTCGACCCACGTCTGCGGGCATCGGACGAGGTGCTCGCCGACCGCCCGGTGACGTTCGACCGGCTGCAGGCCCACCTGCGCTCGCACGACTCCTGCGGCGAGGAGGGTTGGAGCGTGTGCATGCACGTCGACGACACCCAGGTGACCACCGCTTCGATGATCGCCTCGCTCCCGCTCCGGGGCAGACCGACGGCCCACGTGCTCGTCGGGTCGCCCTGCGCGGACGACTACCGCACGATCGAGGTGGGTGTGGACTTCGACGACATCCTCTGGGAGAGCCGCGCCGGGCGCGACGACGATCGCTCCGGCTGACGGACGCCAACGGAGCGGGCTGACGGCGACTCCGGTCGCGATCCGTGACGCCAACCGTCACTGATCGCAACCAAAGCCGCCACGACGGGCCCTCGACCCGACGGGCCCTCGACCCGACGGGCCCTCGACCCGGGCCCTCGACCCGCGACCCTCGACCCGACGGGCCCTCGGCCCGATGTGGCGACTCGGCACGCCCTGCCCGGTGCGCCGGGGGCCTCGTCAAGACTCCCCGGACACCTTGGTGATCGCCTCCGCGGCGGGCGCGTCGAACACATGGCCCAGCGCCCGACGGAAGAGCACCCCGTTGCGGTCCGTGCGCACGTGGAGATCGGGTCCGCCGCCCAGCGGCATGCCCCGCCGGCGCAGCGCCGAGTTCATTCGGTGGTCCTCGTCGAGGATCCCCTGTTCGACCTCGAGCATCGCCGCCAGCCCTACGGGGTCGGTCAGGGGGACGCGAATGAGGAAGAACATCCGCGTACGTCGGTGGTCGATGGGCTGGATCGCCTGGAAGAACGAGGTGCGCAACCGTCCGTCGGGCTCCTCGCTGCGCAACAGCACCGTGAACGGCGCGGCGAGGGTGTAGCGCAGCCAACCCTCGGTCGTGGTGTCGTCGTCGGCCAGCTTGCGGGTGACGGTGCGGAAGGTCAACTCATCCTGGTCGACGACCTCGATCTCGCCCATCCGCGGGTTGCGGGTGCCCAGCGCCGCGTGGAGGAACGGGAAGTGGCTGGCATCGAGCAGGTTCTCGGTCTGGTAGGCGGCGAGCACCTCGCTCTCGTGCGCCGTGGGCACGAGCATCCCGAGGCTGTCGTCGTCGCCGTCGGGCCAGTCGACGATCGGGAGTCGGGGTGGCTCGGGGGCGACCCAGACGATCCCGTAGCGCTCGCAGACGGCTGCCGGGCGCCGCAGCCGGGCGCGGGCGGGGAGCGTGGCGCCGGCGCCGAGTGCCGGGATGCACGTCGCCGCGCCGTCGGCGCCGAAGCGCCAGCCATGGAACGGGCAGACGAGCTCGCCTCCCTCGACCCGCCCGAGGCTCAGCGGGGCTCCCCGGTGGGGACACTCGTCGTCGTACACCGCGACCCTTCCGTCGGTGTGACGAAGGGCGACGATCGGAGATCCGAGCAGCATCGTGGCGAAGGGGTCGGCGGCGACCTCGCAGGACCAGGCCACGGGGTGCCAGAAGGCGCGGAACTCGGGATGGAGGTTCCCGACCAGGTCCGTCATGCCGGCATGCCGGAGTACCGCTCGGGCTCGAGACGACCGCGCATCCGGCGATCCTTGCAGGGCCGGGTTTGACACGGCTGGTCGGGAGCAGATACGTACCGGCGGTGCCGGTTGGAGGTCGAGCCCCTCGACGGCGCCGTCGCCCGGATCAGCCGCCATCGGCGGATCCGGGCGGAACGGTTCGATCGGATAGAAGTCCAGTTGCACAACGTCCACCAGGCCCGGGTCGCCGAAAAGACCGCCCGCCACGACAAGGAGAGACCTCGATGACCGACACGCCGGAACGCGGAGAGATGACCTATACCCGGGTGTACGACGCACCGGCCGAACTGGTCTTCGTCTGCATGACGACGCCGGAACACCTCTGCCACTTCTGGGGGCCGACGGGGATGACCACACCACTCGAGAACATCACCGTCGACCTGCGGCCCGGTGGCGTGTTCGAGACGACGATGGTCGACGACACCACCGGGGAGGAGTACCCGATGACGGGCGTCTTCGTCGTCATCGATCCGCCGTCGAAGCTGGTGTTCTCCGAGTCGTCCGGCGACTCGCCGATCACGACGACGATCCACTTCCGCGACCTCGGCGGTCGACGCACCGAGGTCGTCACCCACCAGACGAACATCCCCACGATGTTCACCGGCGACGAGGCCCGCGCCGGGATGGAGTCGAGTTTCGACAAGTTCGCCGCCTACGTCACCCCCCTGGCGGCCCGGGCCGGCTGAAGCCCGCGGCAGGCGGGTGTCCGGTGGCCGTGCGCGAGAGTGGAGGCGTGTCCGATCGTCGTGCCATCGTCCGCCGACCCAGCCAGCGGATCGCCGAGGGTGAGGTCACCCACATCGATCGGCGGCCGATGGATGTCGAGCGCGCGATGGCCCAGTACGCCGACTACCTCGCCCTCCTGCGACGCCACGGCGTCGAACTGATCGAGGTCCCGACGGCGCCCGATCACCCGGATGGGTTGTTCGTCGAGGACGCCCTCGTGGTCGTCGACGGACAGGCGGTGATCACCAGGCCCGGCGCGGCCAGCCGACGGGGTGAGATCGACTCGATCCGCCCCGTCGTGGCCGCCCTCGGCCTGCCGATCGCCGCCATCCGGGCGCCCGGGACGCTCGACGGCGGCGACGTGCTCTGCCTCGGGCGCGATGTGTTCATCGGTCTCACGACCCGCACCGACGCCGATGCCATCGAGCAGTTCGCCTGCATCGTCGCCCCGCTCGGGCGGACCGTCGTCGCCGTCGGCGTGCCCGGTTGCCTCCACCTCAAGTCGGCGATCACGGCGCTGCCGGACGGATCATTGATCGCCGTGCCGGGATGGGTCGATCCGGCGGTGTTCGAGGCCCACGGGTACCGCGTGCATGCTGCGGCCGAACCGACCGGCGGCGACGTGCTCTGTCTCGGTGACACGGTCGTGCTCCCGGCCGACGCGCCGGGCACGGCAGAGCTGATCCACCGGCTCGGCTTCCCCGTCGAGCCGATCGACGTCGGCGAGTTGCAGAAGATCGAGGCCGGCGTGACGTGCATGAGCGTGCTCGTCTGAACGTCTGACCCTCGCCCCTACCGGGCGCGAACCTGGCGCCGTGGACTCGTCCGCGGTGGCGGTGTGCGGATTCGAAGGGGATGCCGTCGCCCGGGGCGGTCGAGCGTCAGACGACGGCGATCAGTCCGGCCTCGCCGGTCGAGATCGTGCCGATCACCGCGGCGAGCCGGTCGTTGCGCCGCAGGTCGCCGAGCAGGCCGGCGAGCCGGGCGGGTGGGCACACCAGCAGCAACCCGCCCGACGTCTGGGGGTCGGCGATCAGCAGGCGGTCGACCTGGGTGCCGCCGACCAGCAGCTCACCGACGAAGTCGAGGTTGCGCCCGGTGCCGCCGGGGGCGAACCCGCTCTCGGCGAGGACCCGGGCCCCGGGCAACATCGGCACGGCCCCGATGTCGATGGTGGCGGCCACCCCGCTCGAGGCGAGGATCTTGCGCAGGTGTCCGACCAGGCCGAAACCGGTCACGTCGGTCGCCGCGTGCACTCCGGCCCGCCGGCCGACCGCCGCGGCCACGTCGTTGAGCTCGGTCATCGAGGCGATCGCCGCCGAGTAGGTGGCGGCCAACGTCCCTCCGGGGTGCACGGCCTCGGCGGGTGAGCGTTTGTGGGCCGTGGCCAGCAGCCCGGTGCCGAGCGGCTTGGTGAGCACGAGCACGTCACCGGGCATCGCCCCGGTGTTGCGGATGGGCTCGGCGCCGAGGAGCTCGCCGACGACGACCTGGCCGTACATCGGCTCGGGACCGTCGACCGTGTGCCCGCCGGTGACGACCCAGCCGCCCCGACGGGCCGTCTCGGCACCTCCGGCGAGGACCTCGGTGAGCAGCGACAGCGGGAGATCGTCGCGGGGCCAGACGGCGATGTTCAGGGCGAACAGCGGAGTGCCGCCCATCGCGTACACGTCGCTGGCCGCGTTGGCCCCGGCGATGCGCCCCCAGGTGTAGGCATCGTCGACGACCGGCGCAAAGAAGTCGACGGTCGTCACCAGGGCGCGACCATCCGGGCGCCGCCAGACGGCGGCGTCGTCACCCGTCTCCGTCCCGACCAGGAGGTCGGGATGGAGCATCGGTTGCAGCGGACGCAGGACCTGCTCCAGCTCGGTCGCCCCGAGCTTGCAGGCTCAACCGGCGCCGTGGCTGAAGGCGGTCAATCGGATCGACATGGTGCCCAGACGGTAGCGCCACCCACCCGAATGCGTCGGGGTGCTGCCGGCGCGGGTCGACCCGGTCCACGTGTCCGGCGACGGGGGCGCCGGGTAGCGTCGGGCGCGCGTGTTCACCTCGGGCGACTACCTCATCGGAATCGCCGCAGCGCTGATCGTCGGGTTGTCCAAAACGGCGCTGCCCGGTGCCGGGTTGCTGGCGACACCGCTGCTGGCGATGGTCTTCACCGGGCGGGCGATCCCGGGTGCGGCTCTGCCGATCCTGGTGTGCGCCGACCTGTTCGCCGTCGCGTGGTACCGGCGCCATGCCCGCCTCGACGTGCTCACCCCGCTCGTGCCGTGGGTGACGCTCGGCTACATCGCCGGCGCAGCATTCTTCGTCGTCGTCGGCAAGGCGGCGCGGCCCGTCGAGTTGATGATCGGCTCGGCGATCCTCGTCGTCGTGGGGCTGCAGATGTGGAGGATGATGCGTGGGGCGCCGGCGGTCGAGGTGACGCTCGCCGCGGCGGCCGGCTACGGCTCGGCCGGTGGATTCACCACCTTCGTCTCCAACAACGCCGGGCCGATCATGAACACCTACCTGATGCGGCTCGGCCTCGACAAGCACGAACTGGTCGGCACCACGGCACTGTTCTACTTCCTGGTCAACGTGTCGAAGTTCCCCTTCTACGCGGCGATCGGGGCATGGTCGGACGGGGGAGGGTTCTTCAGCGCCGATTCGCTGCGTTACGACGCGCTGATGGTCCCGGCGGTCGTCGCCGGCGTCTTCGGCGGACGTCTGCTGTTCGGCAGGCTCCCCCAGCGGTTGTTCCAGTGGCTGGTCGTCCTGCTTGCCGGCGCCGCGGCGGTCAAACTCCTCGTAGGGTCCTGACCGTGGCGTCGAAACGCAGGGCACCCACCCGTTCGATCGAGAAGGAGCTGTGGGCCGCCGGCCACGAGTTCGTCGTCGGGATCGACGAGGTCGGCCGCGGGGCGTGGGCAGGACCGCTGATGGTCGGCGCGGCGATCCTGCCCCGCACCAGCCGCGTCAACGGCGTGCGGGACTCCAAGATGTTGTCGGAGGCCGAGCGCGAGCGGCTCTTCGACAGGGTGGCAGGCTGGTGCGTGGCCTGGGCGGTCGGCGGGGCCAGCCAGGCCGAGTGCGATGAGCTCGGCATGGCCCCGGCCCAGAAGCTCGCCACGAGGCGGGCCCTCGAAGCGCTCGGGGTCACCCCCGACGCTGCCGTCGTCGACGGCAAGTGGGACTTCGTCAGCCCCCACGTCGCCAACGTGGAGCGCAAGGTCAGAGCCGATGCCGTGTGCCTGTCGGTGTCGGCGGCCTCGATCCTGGCCAAGGTGACCCACGACCGCATCATCCGCGAGCAGGCCGAGCACTTCCCCCACTGGCACTTCGACACCAACAAGGGCTATCCCTGCCCGCTCCACAAGACGGCGTTGTCCGGCTACGGGCCGAGCGCCATCCATCGGGTGAGCTGGGTGTTCATGGATCATTTCCTCCCGTGGCCCGACATGCGGGTCGTGCGCCGCGAACAACCGACGTTGTTCTGAGACAGGCGTGACGTGGTGACCGATGCCCTGGCGACGCGGCCGAGTTCGCAGCCGCCCTGGGGCGGCCGCGGTGGCGCGAGCACGGCGATGCCGACGTGAGCGGCGATGCCGACGTGATCGTCGTCGGGGCGGGCCTGTCCGGCCTGCAGTCGGCGACCGACCTGGTCGCGGCCGGCGCCTCGGTGATCGTCGTCGAGGCGCGCCGGCGGGTGGGCGGCCGGGTGTGGAGCCACCGGTTCGCCGATGGCCAGTGGTGCGAACGAGGGGCCGAGTTCGTCGACGCCACGCATACCCGGGTGCTGGCCCTCGCCGCGGCGATGGGGATGGGTCTGACCGGTGCGCCCTCGCAGCGCGACGACTCGGCGCGGCTCGTCGACGTCGGCGGGCGGGTGCACCCGTTGTCGTGGTTCCCCTCGGTGATCGCCGAGCGCGACGCCTGGCATGCCCGGGTCGGCGCCCTCGCCGCTCTCGTCGACGCCGACCGGCCGGTCGGGTCCGGGGCCGGGCCTGCCGTGCTCGACGAGCGGGCGGTGGCCGAGTTGCTCGACGGAGCGGGCCTGTCGGCGATGGCCCGCGCCGTCGTGGGCCGGGACCTGCGCACCGAGTTCATGGTGCCTCCGGGGGAGATCTCGCAGCTCCACCTGGCCTGGATGGCACGACGGGCGGAACTGGCGGGCGACGGCCGCGAGGCCTTCCGGATCGAGGGTGGCAACGACCGGCTGGCCACCGGCCTGGCGGATCTCCTGACGGCCGACGGACACGAAGGACGGCTCCGGCTCGACTCGGTGGTATCGGCGATCGACACCCGTGCCGGGTCGGTGACCGTCGGCGACGGCGACGTGCTCCGCTGCGGCCACGTGGTGCTCGCCGTGCCACCACCGGTGGCGAGCCGCATCCGGATCAGCCCGACGCTGCCGGTGGCGGTGACGGCGATCAGCATGGGCGTCGGTGCCAAGGTCTCCGTGCAGGTGGCCCGGCGGGCGTGGCGCGACGACGGGTTCGACGGCTCGGTGATCTCGGACCGGGCCTACGGCCAGCTGTGGGAGACCACCGACGGCCAGCCCGGCGACCGGGGCGTGCTCACCGCCCTGTTGTCGTCGCGCGACGGCGCCGCGCTCGGGGTGCTCCCCGACCTCGGCGAGCGTGTGCGGCGGGAGATCCGCCGCATCTTCCCGGCGACGTCGGGCCTGCTCGGCGACACCGTCACGACCGATTGGACCAACGACCCCTACAGCCTCGGCTGCTATGCCGCGTTCGCCCCGGGTGAGCTCACCGTGTCGTGGCCGAAGCTCCACGAGCGGTACGGGCGCCTGTTCCTGGCCGGCGAGCACACCGACGGTTTTGCCGGTTTCATGGAGGGAGCGCTGCGCAGCGGCGAGCGGGTGGCGGCACTGATCGCGACATCATGAGGACCGCTGCACCCCGTGCGTCGCCGACTTGACGGTCTCTTGATCTTCGGTCACCTGAATCCGACGAACCGTCAGTAGTCGGATACCCTTCGCGCGGTGGGCATCACCCGGCAGCATCACGACCACGGCATCGTCGAGATCGTCGTGGATTGCCCGCCGGTCAACGCCTTGACGGTCGCCGAGTGGTTTCAGCTCGCCGATGAACTGAACGCGACGGGCCGCCAGGCGACGGCACGGGTGGTGGTCCTGCGGGCCGAGGGCCGGGGGTTCAACGCCGGGGTGGACATCAAGGAGATGCAACGCAGTGAGGGCTTCGGCGCGCTCATCGGGGCCAACAAGGGCTGTTATGCGGCGTTCGCCGCCGTCTACGACTGCCCGGTGCCGGTGATCGTCGCCGTCCACGGGTTCTGTGTCGGCGGGGGCATCGGGCTGGCCGGCAACGCCGATGTGATCATCGCCAGCGACGACGCCTACTTCGGGCTGCCCGAGGTCGATCGGGGTGCGCTGGGAGCGGCGACCCACCTGTCGCGGATGGTGCCGCAGCACAAGATGCGGGCGATGGTCTACACCTCGGCGACGGCCACGGCGGCCGAGTTGCACGGCTTCGGCTCCGTGCTCCAGGTCGTCCCCCGCGCCGCGCTGCGCGACGCGGCGTTCGCCGTCGCCGAAACGATCGCCGCCAAGTCGCCGGTCGTGATCCGAGCGGCCAAGGAGAGCCTCAACGGCATCGACCTGTGGGATGTGAAGCGCTCCTACCGCTTCGAACAGGGCTTCACCTTCGAGTTGAACCTGACGGGCGTGAGCGACGAGCTGCGTGACGACTTCGCCGGGACACGGAAGGCCGATTCGTGAGCGGCGGTACCTCGAAGCTGATCACCGAGGACCAGGCGGTGGCGACGATCACCGACGGGATGACCGTGGGGATCGGTGGGTGGGGGTCGAGGCGCAAGCCGATGTCGCTGGTGCGCGCCCTGCTCCGCTCGTCTGTCAAGGATCTGACCGTCGTCACCTACGGCGGGCCCGATGTCGGCCTGCTCTGCGCCGCGGGCAAGGTCCGTCGTCTGGTGTACGGCTTCGTCTCGCTCGACTCGATCCCGCTCGAACCCCATTTCCGGGCCGCCCGGCAGAGGGGCGAGATCCCCGAGTGCGTGGAGTTCGACGAGGGCATGCTGCAGTGGGGGCTGTACGCCGCCGGCCTGCGTCTCCCGTTCCTCCCGACCCGCTCCGGCCTCGGGTCGGGCGTGATCGACGTCAACCCAGCGCTGCGCACGGTGAGGTCGCCCTACGACGACGGTGAGGAGCTCCTCGCCGTCCCCGCCATCCGCCTCGATGCGGCGTTCGTCCACATGAACCGCTCCGATGCCCGGGGTAACTCGCAGTTCCTCGGTCCCGACCTGTACTTCGACGACCTGTTCCTCGCCGCCTGCGAGCCCGGCCGGCGGTTCGTCTCGTGCGAGCGGGTCATCCCGACCGAGGCGCTGCTCGACGAAGGCTCGTTTCACACCCTGCGCATCAACCGCTCGATGGTCGACGGCGTCATCGAGGCGCCGAACGGCGCCCACTTCACCGGCTGCGAACCCGACTACCCCCGTGACGAGGCCTTCCAGAAGATGTACGCCGACTCGGCCGGCGATCCGGTCCGCTGGGCCTCGTTCGTCGACCGCTTCATGGGCGGCGACGAGTCGACCTACCAGGCGGCCGTCACCCTCTGGCGGGCCGAGCTGTGACCGCCTCGGCGGCCGACGTCATCGTCGTGGCCTGCGCCGAGGCGTGGCGGGGCGACGGTGAGATCTTCGCCTCGGGGATGGGCACGATGCCGATGCTCGGAGCCAGGCTGGCCAGGGCGACCTTCGAACCCGACCTGCTGATCTCCGACGGCGAGGCCTTCTTCGTCGCCAACGACCTGCCCATCGGCGGCGCCGACAAGCTCGTCGAGGGCTGGATCCCGTTCCGGTCGGTGTTCGACATGCTCTGGGGCGGCCGCCGTCACGTGATGATGGGCGCCTCCCAGATCGATCGTCACGGCAACACCAACATCGCCAACATCGGCCCGTGGGCGCAGCCCAAGGCCCAGCTCCTCGGCGTGCGCGGCGGTCCGGGCAACACGATCAACCACGCCACGAGCTTCTGGATCCCGAATCACACGACCAAGGTGTTCACCGAGCGGGTCGACATGGTCAGCGGGATCGGGTACGACCGGGCGGCGACCCTCGGCGAGTGGGTGGTCGCCCACCACGACCTGCGCCGGGTGGTCACCAACCTGGGCGTGCTCGACTTCGTCGGAGGCACGATGCGCCTGGTCTCGACGCACCCGGGCGTCTCGGTCGACGAGCTTCGGGCGGCGACCGGCTTCGAGCTGCTCATCGGCGATGTCGCGGTCTCCCGCGAGCCCACCGCCGAGGAGCTCGCCGTCATCGAACGGCTCGACCCCCGCGGCCTGCGCCACCGCGAAGTGCGGAGCTGATCGCACCTTCGGTGATCGGCCGGCCCGTCGGCCGGTCGCCGCCGGGCGACCCGATCGACGCAGCGCCGCCGCCGCCGCCCCGGCTGCGGCTACGGCTACGGCGGTGCCGCCGTGGTCGTCGGCGGGATCGTCGACGTGGTCGGAGTCGTCGTGGTCGCGGCAAGGGTCGTCGTGGTCGTCGTGCTCGTCGATGTCGCGCTCGTCGGTGTCGTGCTGGTTGGTGTGGATGTGGTGGACGTCGTCGGCGAGGTGCTCGTCGGGGGGATCGTGGTCGTGGTCGCCACCGTCGTCGACCCGGAAATCGTCGTCGTCGATCCGCTGGTCGTCGGGGCGATCGTCGTTGTCGGGGCGACGGTGGTCGAGGGATCGAGCGTGCTGGTCGTCGGCACCGTCGTCTCGGGTGGCGGGGGCGGTGGCGCCGAGAACGAGGCGCCGACGAACATCGGTCTGTAGCGCTCGGGATGGGGGTAGGCGTCGGCGACCATGTCACGGGCGTTCTGCGACACCGAGACCACCAGCCTGCCGCCGGCGAGCCACGGCATCAGGTGGGCGTGGTAGGTGTTGATGATCCGCCTACCGGCGGCGTGCGGATCGAGGCCCCGCCGCTCGAGTGTGACCCACGGCCCCCACGGGTGCTCGGCGACGTCGATCGCCAACTCCTCGCCCCAGTAGCCGTCGACCTTCGTCGCCGCCGTCCAGATGCCTCCGAGGAGGCGTGGCTGCATCGGGTTCTCGGCCCAGTACCGTCGAACGATGGGCTGCGCCGCTGCCGCATCCGGGGACCAGCCGTCGAGCGTGCGGTATTCGGGCGAGTCGCCGAGACGACCCCGGGGTACGCGGGCGAGCCACATCGCCGAGCCCGAGTGCGGTCCGTTCCAGAAGCCCCCCTCGCGGGCCAGGTTCTGCTCGAAGGTGTTGCCGAAGAGGTACGAGAACTCGTCGTCGGAGGCCACCGCATAGCCGTAGATCGGACGCACGTCGTCGTTCGTCGCCGGATCGAAGGACAGCCGCGCCAAGCTCCCGCGGTCGTACGTCGCCAGCCAGGTGCGCGCCGGATGCCAGCCGAGCCCGTCCCCGGGGGACGGATCGCCGTTGTCCTTGTGCATCTCGGCCCAGAACACGGAGAGCCGATCCCCGGAGAGCTCACCCCCCATCGGCCAGAACCAGCGGGAACGGGCGGCCTCGCCGGCACCCAGATCGAAGCTCGTCGGCGCCTTGGTCGTCCCCCCGTGGTACAGGGTGAAGCACCGTCCCTGCTGGACGAGCGCCGCATTGTGGACGAACCCGGCTTGGGTGAGCTTCGTCGCCCCTCCGGAGTGGTCGACGAAGGTGTCCTGCAGCAGCCAGAGGTAGCGGTCGCCGCCGAGCGGGTAGACGTGCTGGTAGTCGGCCCCGATCACCGGGCCCATCCGCCGGGAGAAGAACTCATCGAGTGATCCGGCGTCGGTGCCCCCGGCACATCCGATGTCGGTCGTCAGGTAGCCGGCCGCGCTGCGGCGGGTGGAGTCGGCCCACGGCGGGCGGGGGAGATCGGGAGCGGGTGGCGTGACGGGTGTCGCATCCGGGATCGGGCGGGCCGCCATCGCCGCGGCGTCGGGCGGCGCCGTCGGGGGGACGGCTACCGTCGTGGACGGGGCCGGGGCACCCGTGGTCGGAGATGTCGCGGTCGGGGCAGTGATCACCGGAGGGTCCGTCGACGATGTGCTCGCTGCCGTCGACGCGACGAGGGCAGCGGATTCGACGGCAGCTGATCGGGGCAGCGTCCCCGCAGCGCCGATGGGAGTCGTCGGCTCGGTCGCACCGGAGCGGAGGACGATGAGCACGACGACCATGACGGCCCCGGCCAGGCATGCGATCCACTGTGGTCGGGCCAGGCGCGATGCCACGGCCCCACTGTACTGGTGGGCGTGCCCCGCTACCGGTCCCGGGTTTGGGGTTCGACTGGCTGCGTCGTCCCGTCGCGAACACCGCCGGCGGGCGTGGCGCCGGTGGGCTTGACGCCGGGCGTCGCTCCGGGCTTGGTGCCCGTGGGCCTGGCACCGTTGGGCGTGGTGCGCTCGACTCCATTGGTCGCCACGGCCACGGCGCCCCGCTCGTCGAGGTCGACCTGTACCGCCATCGGGATCCGACCGGTTGCGGGTTGTCCGCCCGAACGGCGGCGGCTGCGGCGGATGCGAACGTACCCGGCCACCTTCCGGCCGATACCGGCCAGCTCGTCCTTGGCCTTGACGACCGAGTCGACGGGCGTGAGGTCGGAGACCACGAGCAGGATCACGTCGACGTGTGAGGCGATCGCCAGCGTGTCGGCCGAACGGTCGAGGGGCGGCGGGTCGACGAACACGTACCGGTTGCGGCTGGTCATCTGGTCGAGCACGCCACGGACCTGCTCCCAGCGTCCGTCGGCGCCCCGGTTGGTCAGCGCGTCACCGAACACGGCCGCCCATGACACCTGCATCACCGCCGCGCTGTCCCCGTTCGACTTGGCCACCCTGGCGAAGCCCTGCAGCAGGCCGGCCAGGTTGGGGACCGAGTGGTGATCGGGAGCCGTCACCAGGATGCTCATCCCCCCCTGCACGGGGGCGAGACGGGCGAGCTGGAGGAGGATGCGCAGCAGGGTGTGCTGGGCTTCGACATCCTCGTCGAGGACGCTGCCGCCGCTGAGCGCCTTCTCGGGCACCGCACCGAGCTCGCGCAGGCCGATCCGGGACGGGTCGTCGAGGGCGAGGAAACGGCGGTCGAGACGGTCGCGGATGAAGGCGGCGAACACGCCGATCAGCAACCCGGCGAACAGCCCGCCGAGCACACTGACCGGCAGTGACAGTCCCTGGCGTGATCCGGGGACATCGGCCTCGCGGGTGACCGAGCCGGGGGTGACGTCGGCGTCGATCCTGGAGAGCTTGGTGTTCGCCTCGTTGAGGCGCAACAGGGTTCCCTCGCGTTGCTGACGGAGCACGGCGAGTCTGACGTCGTTGGGGGCGGTAGCGTCGATCGTCGTCTGCAGGTTGGTGAGTTCCTTCTCGTTCTCGGCGATCACCCGTGCCAGTTCGGCACGCTGGGCGTCGAGGGTGGCGAGCCCGGCGGCCCGCCGGGCGGCGAGGTAGGCGTCGGCGTACGCCGCCGCGCCGGCGGCGGCCTGCCGCGCGTCGCCGCCCTCGAAGGTGAAGTAGAGCGCGTCGCCGAAGGGGGCGGGTTCGACCGAGGTCGCCGTGCGCACCTTGTTCGGGCCGATGTCGAGCTTGGCCGCAATCGCGGCGATGATCTCCTCGGAGCGGGCCGTGACGATCTCGGTGTCGAGGTTGACCGTTCGCGAGCGGCCGCCGCCGGGGGGGATCTCACCCGGGATCGGCTTGGTCACCACCGTGGTCGTGGCCCGGTAGTTGCCGGGCCTGAGCAGCGCCCCCGCCGCGCCGAGCGCCACGACGGCAAGGGTGAACACGGCGATCAGTCGCCGGCGTCGCTTGAGGATCGACACGTACTGGCGAAGGATCTCGGGACCTTCGGGATGCGAGGCGGCGGAGCTGTTCATTCGGTACCCACTTGAGCTGGACGAGCAAGAACGGTTGATCGGGGGCGCCTGCCGCGCATGCCCGACGTCAACCGGTCGAGCATCAGTAGCCTCCGATGTCGCGCAACGGTCCAAGCGTACAATCCGCCGACGGAGATGAGCGCCGGGGCGACCGTCGCCAATCCGTCGCCGGCGGCCAACCGGACGACGAGGAGCGGGATGCCGACGGCGCCGAGGCCGACGGCCATCGCCGTGCGCAGCGGTGGTCCCCAGGGATGGATCCCGTGACGGGCGACCTGGGCCAGCGGGACGAGGTTGGTCGTCAGGATGGCCATCGTCCAGGCGATCGCCGCGCCGGTCATCCCGTAGCGGCGGTCGAGGGCGAGGTTGAGCACCACGTTGACGACGAGAGCGGCCAGCGTGTTGATCGTCGACAGCCAACTGCGTCCGATCATCAGCAGCACGACGTCGACCAGGCCGCAGCCGCTGGCCACCAGCATCGTCAGGCTGAGGATCGCCAATGCCGTGCCGCCGCGTTCGAAACCGCCTCCGAACGCCCGCATCACGAACGGGGCGAAGGCCGCCATCGCCAGGAAGACGGGCCAGGTGACGAGCACCGTCCAGGTCGTCGACGCGCCGTACAGCGAGCGGACCTCGCCCGGGTCGCCGTCGAGCACCGCCCGGCGCAACTGGGGCTGGACCATCTGCTGCACGGCGGTGGCGACGAAGACGCCGGCGATCATGCACCGCGAGGCCGCGCCGTAGATCGCCGCCTCCTTCAACCCGACGGCGCCGGCGAGGAGCAGCACGTCGAGCCGTTGGACGAGCGCCTGTGCCCCCCGGGCGATCGCCCGGGGCCAGGTGTAGGCGACGAAGGTGGATGACGGGACGTGGTGGGCGGACGTCGTGCGCCGGCCTGCGGGCCGCCGCACGATGGCCAGGAGGCCGACGGTGGCCACCACCAGGAACGGGGTGGCCCAGGCGATGAGCATGCCCACCGGGCCCCCGCCGGCGACGGCGACGGTGACCATCATCGCCACCTGCAGCAGCGGTCGCAGGAAGCGGTCGAGGACGAGGGCGACGACGACACGGTCGGTTCCGCGCAGCACGCCGAGCACGGCCTCGCCGAGCGGACCGGCGATCACGAGCAACGACACGGCCTTCACGACGTCGGTCGCGCTCTGCGACGCACTCCCCCTGGAGAGCAGGTCGCTGATCGAGCCGCTGGCCGCGGCGAGCGCGGCGGTGGCCACCAGGCCGAGGGCGCCGACGACGCCGAGGGCGAGGCGTACCAGCCGGCGGCGGGACTCGGCGTCGGCCGTCGGCATCCAGTACTGGAGGCCGGTGTCGACGCCGAGCGAGCCGACGCCCTGGACGATGGCGAACAGCGAGACGCCGACGAAGAACTGGCCGGCACGCTCCGTGCCGAGATGCCGCGTGGCGATGACGATCGTGGCGATCGTCGCCACGCCGCTGACCGCGGCGCCGAGCAGGCCCTGCGCGCTGCGCCGCCCGACGGTGGCGAGGCTGTCAGTCACGTCGCCTGAAATCGAAGTCGGTACCGAGCATGTCGACGAGTCGCTCGTTGGACTCGGCGAGGCGGGCATCGAGGAACCGGGTGGCATCGTCGTCGATCGGCGGGTAGCTGCGGGCGTTGTGCACCTCATAGACGGCCGTGTGCCGCGGCAGGCCGAGGAACTCGAGCGTGCGGGTGTAGGCCGTGTGGGGATCGGCGAACATCGACGCCGCCGACAACGCCAGCACACGATCGGGACCGAACGTGTTCCACAGGCGTTGGATCTGTGTCGCGTACTGCCCACGCGAGGCGTAGGAGTGGTGCTGGTGGGAGAAGCTGGTGGCCGCCGGGTCGGCGAGCAGGCGTGCCTCCTCGCCCTCGAGCCTTCCCTCCTCGGCGCGCAGCGCAGCGGCGAAGTCGAGCGTCTCGAACTGCCGGGCGGACTCGTGGGCCCACTGGCTGTGGGCCCGCTCGATCGGGTCGCGCAGGACCACGATCACCCGGGCGTCGGGCAGCGCGGCCTTGATGCGCCCCGGGGCCGCCGGGTGGAACATGTAGTACGGCGAGCCCTCGCCGACCGTGTGGGGCCCCTTCCACAGCGGCACCCGGTCGGGGTCGATCGGGAAGTGGGCGCGGTACCAGCCCATCGAGGCGGTCGCGTTGGTGTCGAAGTAGTGCACGCCCTTGCCGAGCCGCACCGCGCCGACGTCGGGGTGCTGCACGAGGTAGCGGTAGAGCGAGGTCGTGCCGGCGCGCTGGGCCCCGGCGATCACGAAGTCCGGCCTCAGCCGGAGGGGCGCGGTCGCCCGGGCGAGGGGAAAGGTCACCCGGCGGCCGGCGGCGGCCAGCCGTCGGCGGGTCGGGGCAGGGATCTTGCGGAGCAGGGGATTCATCGGGCGACCTCGTATCGGGCGACGTTCCGGGCCAGCTCGTGGCACCACGAAGTCAGGTTCGGGCTGGGGGATTCGATCGAATCGTGCTCGTAGCGGACGAGCAGCTCGGCGAGGTAGGCGTCGTGCGTGGCGGCCCGCCCGCCCGGCTCGACGTGGAACAGGAGCACGTCGAGCGAGCCGCGCAGCTCGGCGAGGGCCGCGGCGATGGTCCGTCCCCGGCGGTGGACGGCACGCTGCAGCTGGAAGTGGAGCCGGTCGAACCCGACCGGCACGCCCGAGGCGAAGCGCTCCCAGTCCCACACGGCGACGCGGTCACGTCCCGCCGACATGTTCCACGGGACGAAATCGCCGTGCCAGGCGCCGACGGTGACCGTGGTGTCGCCGTGCTCCTCGAGCAGGCGTGCGGCGGCGGGCGCGGCCAGCGCGTGGCCTGCGGCCCGGCGCAGGAGCGACCGGGCGAAGTCGGTGGCGCCGAGGCGCAGGTCGTGGGTACCGGTGGCCCGCTCGATCGCCGCCGCTGCGTCCAGATGGGTCAGCGGCCGGCGTGATGCCCGGGCGGCCACGGGCGACAGGGCGAGCCAGTCGACGCCGTCGAGCGTGCCGGTCCCGATGACCCGGGGGACGGCCACCGGTCCGAGGTCGCGGCGACCGAGCTCGTCGAGCGCGGCCCGCTCACCGGACAGCAGCTCGGTCGTCAGGTCGTTCCAGGCCAGCTTGGCGAACGCCAGCGTGCGCCCGGCGCGGTCGATCGCCTGGACGACGGGCTTCTGGTTGGCCCGTGGCGGCCCGCAGAGCACGACCAACGTGTGGATCGGCAGACGGAGCTCGTCGCGCAGCACGTCGACGAGGGAGACGGGGCCGGCGACGATCCCGATCCGCTCGTGGTCGCGCACTGCGGCACGTCCGAGCAGCGCCGCCGTTCCCGCGGCGTCGCGTAGGCGACGCGGCCACGGGCGGTCGAGGCTGCGCCGTCCGGCGGCCGCGGCGATGGCGCTCGGCGACCATGGCAGCAGCTGATGGGCCGTGGCGGCACTGGGGGCGGCGACGTACCGGTGGGCCGCCGGCGGCGCGCCGTTCCAACGGCCGACGGAGGCCTCGGCGCCCCACACGGCCCGGGCGATGGCCGCGACGTGCTCGGAGAACGGGTGCTCAGACGAGGACACGGGTCGCCTCCGGCCGGGGTTGCCAGCGGGACGTCTGGTCCGGCGGCCGACAGGCCAGCCCGACGGCCACGAGGATGATCGGCAGCGACTGCGGGAGCAGGTTGTAGAAGAACATCTGGGCGGCGCCGACGATCACCGTGACCGAGACGACGATCGAGAAGCGGTCGACGCGCCGGCAGGCCGCCATGATCGAGGCCCCCGCCCAGGCGAGGTAGAGCCCGAGGCCGACGAAACCGTGGGCGAACATCACCAGCCAGAACTGCCCGTGGGTGCCGATCGGCGGGGAGTAGGGGTTCTTCGACGGGCGGGGCCCGCCGTTGCCGAAGATCGGTGACGACGTCGCCCCGTCGAAGGCCTCCTTGTAGATGCCGGCGCGGGCGTCGGTCGAGCGTTCCGAGGAGAGCCGCTCGACGAGGGTGGTCTTCAGCGGCGTGGCCAGGATGAGCAGCGTGAGCGCGACGCCACCGACGATCATCGCCACGAGCACGGCGGGCCGGCCGCCGAACACGGCGCGTACGGCGTAGATCACGGCGAACATCAGCAGGCTGAGCCACAGCCCCCGGTTGACCGACCGGATGATCGGGATCATCGCCAGGACGAGGCCGACGACGCCGAGCACACGCCGCCACCTGATGGCCGACATCACCCAGCTGAGCACGAAGAACGGGGTGAGCAGGCCGAGGTTGCCGCCCCATTCGTTGGTGAACGGGAACAGCGTCTTGGGGCGCACGACGGCGACGCCGAACTGGTCCTGCTGCTGGGCGAAGCCGGGCCGGATCATGTTCACGACCAGCTCGTTCGACTTGATGCCGTTGGGCAGCACGATGCCGGCGAGGGTCTGGGGGAGGCGACCGGTGGGGGCGAGCAGACCGAGGTAGCCGCCGATCACCGCGGCGATCCAGAACCAGGCGATCCAATCGGCGAACTTCTCGCGGGTGACGCGTCGCTCGTTGAAGACGTAGATCGCCAGGCCGGCCGCGGTGAGCAACGCCGTCGTGCGGAACCCGAAGGCGAACAGCCGGCTGGCGCGGTCGAGCCGGAACACCGTGATCACGCACCAGGCGACGAACGTGAGGAAGAGCCCGACGCTGGGCGGGACGATGAACGTGCGGCGGGTCAGCACCCAGATCCACAGCGGGATGGCGGCGAAGCACCACGAGAGGTCGCCGAAACCGAGCGCCCACCACAGCGGGTTGAGCGCGAACAGGGCGAACACCATCCACCCCGGTCGCAGGAGCGGCTGATGGGTGGGGAGCGAACCCACTCAGATCCCTCGGCCGGCCTTGTGGGCGAGCTTGAGCGCGGTGCCCGGTGTGATCGCCCTGGCAACCACGGCGAGGGCGACCGGCCAACGCCGCTCGAGCGGCCAGCGACCGAGGACGGCGCCCACCTCGCGCAGGCACTCCCTGCGCCGGCCGCTGGCGGCCAGGGCGAAGGCCACCTGCCCGCGCAGGCGGGCCTCGGCCCGGCGGTGGTCGTGGAACTCGGGGTGTTTGCGGAGCAGGTAGCGCTGGGCGTCGACGATCATCGACCACCGGTCGGCGAAGAACGACGCCTGGTGCCAGCGCACGATGACCAGCGGTTCGATGACGCAGCGGACCGTCGTCGCCTTCGCCGCGCGCAGTAGGAAGTCGTAGTCCTCCGAGTAGCCGCCGGGGATCTCCTCGTCGACGCTGCCGATCGCCGCGACGAGCGAACGACGGAACAGGAACGACGACGGGTGGGCCTCGGTGGTGCGGTCGTGGAGCAGGTGCTCGACCGACAGCGACGCCACCGGTGAGGGCCGATCGTGGTTCTCGCCGTCGAAGGTGACCCGGATGCCCGTCGTCACGAAGGAGCAGTCGGGGTGGGCCCGGAGCGCGTCGATCTGGCGGTCCAGCTTGCCGGGGAGCCACTCGTCATCGTCGTCGCAGAAGGCGACGATCTCGCCGGAGGAGTGATCCATCCCGCAGTTGCGGGCGCCGGGGAGGCCGGGTTTGCGGTCGTTGGCGATCGCCCGCACGGTGCGTCCCGGTCGCTCGAGGTTGCGCGAATCGTCGACCTCGGTCTGGTCGTAGACCACGGTGATGTCGATCGAGCCCGGGTACTGCTGGCCGAGGATCGCATCGATCGCCTTGGTGAGCAGTTCCGGGCGGTTGCGGGTGGCGATCACCACCGAGACGTCGGGGAGGAAGGCGGGGGGAGTTGTCATCGGCAGAGCACCAGTCGCAGCGGGAGGGTGAGGAGTTCGACGATCGCCTTCGGCGACCGCCGCATCGTTCGGCGCCACGAATCGTCGGTCCGGATGGTGACGGAACCCGTGGCGAATCGTACCGGGTTTCCCGACACTGTGTGATCGGTCGACAGCGACACGTGGCCATCTGGCCATCGGGGCGCGTGCACACCGGTGTCGGCGGCGATCAGGGAGTCGACCCGCTCGCTCAACTCGTCGGGGCGGTTGGTGAACCGCTCGTAGACGAGTCGGGTCGAGGGCCTGCGCAACCCGGCGAGGAGGAACAGCAGGTGGTGGCTGGTCCAGCGGGCGCCGGCGTGCCAAGGCCCGAGACGCTCCATGTCCTCGGTCCCGCCCGTCTCGGAGCGGGCGACCACCTTCGCCCACGAGTTGGCCACGCCACGGGGGTCGCGCACGACGTGGAGCAGTCGCACCTCGACTCCCGGCACATGGCGCAGCAGGAACAGGTAGGACGGGTGCTTGGAGGAGTCGACGAGCACCTTGCCGCTCCCCGCTTCGTCGGCGATGGCGGCGTACAGGCGGGCCAGGTGAGTGGTGAGCTGCTCGAACGCCTCACGGAAACGTTTCGGCCCGAGACGCGGCCAGACGAGGAAGGGGATGTAGCGGTTGCGATCGGCGGCCCGCTGCCAGGCGAGCACCGCCTCGCCGTCGAGACCGTCCCAGCCGCCGAAGGCCCGCTCGACGATCCTGGTCCACACCGGGCACGAACGGACCGGCACGCCGCAGCCGCAGGGCTCGTCGCGCAGCACGCCGCGCTCCCAGAAGTGGGTCATCTCGCCGAGCGCGATCAGGTGGCCCTCGCTGGCCAGCGCCCGCTCGATCAACGTGGTGCCACTGCGCCCGACGGCACCGATGTAGACGACGGGGATCATGGGATACGTCGGAAGAGCAGCCGCTGGCGAAACGGCCGGGGGGCCAGCTTCTCGGCGACGAGGTCGCTCACCAGCGTCCCGAAACGCAGCGCAGCGGCCACCGAGTCGCCCGACTCCGTGACACGCGGGGCGCGACCGGCGACGGCGAGACCGATGTGCTCGCCCAGTTGGTCGACCGACGAGATCGACACGATGCGGCCCTGCTCGGCGAGATGAGCGCAGAAACGCATCTGGTGGTCGTCGACGTGCTCGCCGCGGCTCGGATCGCGCGGGATGACGAGCGGCAGGTGACCCGAGCGGCGGACCGCCGAGATGGTGCCCGGCCCGCCGTGGCAGACGACGGATGTCGCCGCGAGGAGCTCGACCTCCATGTCGACGGCGCTCATGAACTCGACGGTCGTCACCGCCGGGGTGGCAGCGGTGCTGCCTCGCTGGATGATGACGTCGGTGGTCTCGAACCCCGAGGCGGCCTGGATGACCCAGTCGAGGAAGCGGGGGAAGGGATGATGGTCGGTGCCGACGGTCCCGAACACGCGATGCACGGTCACAGCAGCCGTCCGATCTGGGCCGATCCCGGGAACAGCCGGGCCTGGTGCTCGTCCTGGGTCACGAACAGGTCGGTCACCGGCGAGCACAGGCGCGCCGTGAGGGTGCGCGTGTCCAGCCGGTCGATCACCTCGATGTAGACGGTGTGGGCGCCGTGGGCCTTGCCCAGCCAGAAGAACGGCACGGCGAGGGCGGCTCCGGACGACACGATCACGTCGGGCCGTTCGCGCCGGATGATCCGCCACGACAGGCGGAGGTTGCGCCACAGGTTGGCGAGGTTGCGTGTCGTGGGGTGGTAGCCCCACACCACCCGCTCGTCGGCGAGCAGGCTCTCGGCGTCCGGGAGCTGGAAGGTCACCCACACCCGATCGTGCTGTTCGGACCAGGCGCCGAGCTGGAGCAGCTGGGCGAGGTGGCCGCCGGCGGACCCGACGAACATCACCCGCAGCTTCTCGGGACGCTCGAGGAGCGCCTTGGCCGACATGCGGCCGTCGGTCGCCTCGACGTGTCTGCGTTGGGATGAGCGAAGGTTCAGCATGGGGGCCTCAACGAGTCCTGAGAGCAGAGGGTGAACAAGCGGCACTGCGAGTGATGTTGTAGCACGACGACGAAGCCGCCTGAGCCATCAGACGGACGCTGCGTGTCGTGATCACACATTCTGTACCGCTGAGCGACGGAATGATGACGGGGGCCTCGATCTTCTTGATGCGATTCAGAGGTACTCCTGCCTCTCGGCCTCGACGAGTGGGCGCGTTCACGCACAGCGTCGAGATTCTCGACTTGAGCGCCGAAGGGTCGGGAAGCGCTCCATGTGGCAGTCGCGCGCATGGCGGGCGACGACGCTGCGTGTTCCATGGCTCAGGCGGCCTTGACGATCACTCGTACCCGGCGGTTGAACCGATCGACGACGACGAGGTCGCCATTTGGCAGCGCCGAGGCCGTCGTGAAGCGATTGCCGCGGGCGTAGACCGCCAGATCGCCGTCGCCGCTGAAGCCGGCCGTACCCACCCCGACGGTCGTCGAGATCACGCCGTCGGCGTTGACGTAGCGGATCCGGTTGTTGTTCATGTCGCAGACGTAGTAACCGCCGGTGGCCCGCACGACGAGGCAGACGGGCTTGTGGAGGTCGGCCAACGTCGCCGGGCCGCCGTCGCCTCCGGCGGTGTTCAACCCCGTGCCGGCGACCGTCTGGATGACGCCGTTGACGTCGATGAGGCGGACCCGGTTGTTGTCGTAGTCGGCGATCAGCACTCCGTCGGGGCCGACCGCGACTCCGTACGGGTTGTTCAGGCGGGCGGTCGTGGCACTGATCCCGTCGCCGTTGTACCCGGCCGTGCCGGTGCCGGCGACGGTGGTGATGATCCCGGTGGTCGCCACCTTGCGGATCCGCTGGTTCGCACGGTCGGCGATGTACATGTTGCCAGTGGCGTCCCAGGCCACGTCGTAGGGGCTCGAGAGCCTGGCCGACGTCGCCTGGATGTTGTCGCCGTTGAAGCCGCTCGACCCGGTGCCGGCGATGGTGGTGATCACGCCGTTGGCGGCGACCCGGCGGATCCTGTGATTGCCGGTGTCGATGATCACCACCTGGCCGCTCGGGTCGATGCGGACCCGGGCTGGGCCGCGCAGCAGTGCGCCGGTCGCCGGGCCGCCATCACCGGTCGAGCCGGCGGTGCCCGTGCCCGCAAAGGCGTTGATCGTGCCATCGGGGGCGACGTAGCGCACCCGGTTGCCGCCCAGTTCGGCGATGTAGAAGCCGCCCAGCGCGTCGCCGGCGACGCCGAACGGATCGTTGAGCCCGGCCGCCGTGGCCGGACCGCCGTTGCCCGTCGACGTGCTGCCGCCGTTGCCGGCGACGGTCGAGATGATCCCGTTGCCGCATCCGTAGACCGACCAGCGGATCGCCCGGTCGAAGAGGGTGTACATCGCCGTCGTCCACTTGGCGATCGAGGTCTTCTCGGCAGGGAAGCCGAGGCGGCAGGCCGGGGCGTTGGAGCCGTCGGCGAGCAGGGCCCCGGTCCGGTAGACGAACTCGCTCGGCTTGTCGCCGCCCGCTGTGGCCACCGTCGTGACCACGGCCGCCGAGGCCGCCGGCACCCCCCAGGTGATCGGTCGCGCCGTCGACACGACGGGCACGGCGCCGACCTGCGGGCTGACGAGCGGGTGGAGCGGGGCGGCGATCGTCACCGCAGTGGCGCTGACGGTGCCCTGGTCGGCGACGGCCGTCATCCCCATCTCGTCGTAGATCATCTGGGTGGCGGCGAACACGGGCACCGGGACCTGGGCGAACTTGGTGCCCACCTTGACCTGGTCGCTCGTCGCCGACAGGTACACCAGCAGCTTGCCCGTGGCGTCGGCGGCGGTGACGGTGTCGTCGTCGGCGTACACCGGCACGAAGCCGAGCTGGGTGAGCCGTGTCCTCACCTTGAGGTCGGCGTCGCTGATCACCGTGGCATTGCCGACGACCATCATGACCTCGCCACCGTTGAGCGGCCGGGTGATCGTCACGGCCGCCGAGTGGCTGTCGACGCCTGCCGTGCCGTTGAGCACGAAGTTCATCGTGAACTGGTTGCCCACCGACTCGCCGATCTGGCCACCGACGGTGCCGTCGTAGGCGCAGTAGTACATCGAGGCCGGGGGGAGCGTCCGCGGGAACTGGCAGTCGCCCTGCCCGTTGAGGTTGCCGTGCAGCGAACTCGACACCGAGGTGACGTCCATCGGCTGGAGTTCGTTGTCGTTCCACATGGCGACGGCCCAGCGCACCGTGCCGGAGGGGAACGGCGCGGTGATCGGCCCGACGACGGTGCGGATGTCGGCGCCGCGGTAGGCGGTCAGCGACTTCACCGTCGTGCGGTCCGACAGGGTGACGGCCTGGCCGTCGTTCGCCGCCACCGAGGTGGTGACGGTGGTCAGGGTGGCGTTGGCCAGCGGCGGGATCGTCTGTGGGTAGCTGCAGCTGAACGAACCGCCGGCGGCGACCGTCGTCGGGGCGCAGGTGCCGAGGCCGGTGACGTTGCCGCTGAGCGAATCGGTGAACGACGACAGGGCGAGCGCGGTGGCGCCGGGGTTGGTGACCACGAGCGTCACGGTCACCTGGTCGCCGGCGGCGAGGACGAGATGGTGGTCGACGCTGCGGCGGACCCACGGGCGCGTCGGCCAGGCGAAGCGGGCGGTGCGGCCGTGGGGGACCCCGGCGACGGCGGACGTGTCGCCACCGATGTACAGGCCCGACGGTTCCGCCTCGACGGTGAGGATGCCGCGGAAGCCGTTGGCCGGGGCGCTCCACGACAGGGCGTGTCCATTGACCGGGTCGAGCGCCCCGAGCTGGAACCGGCTGTCGGTCTGATGCTCCCAGTCGAGGTAGCGGAAGTGTCCGCCGATGTAGACGGCGTTCGTCGTGGCGGCGACGGACTCGATCGTGTCACCGGGCCGGGCGGTCCACACCGGCAGCGTCGGCCCGTTGGCGGTGGCGTCGAAGGCGTTGACCGAGTCGCAGGCCGGGTAGTAGAGGTGGCCGGACGACACGACGTAGAACCGGCTGCCGTCGGGCGAGTAGGCGATGTCGCGCATCCAACCGACCCGGCCACCTGAGCAGGGCTGGGTGTAGATCGTCGTCGTCCATGGCGTGACGCCGGCCGCAGCGGGGTTCGACACGTCGAGCACCGTGACCAGCGGCCGGGGGAGCCCCTCGACGGTGAGGAAGTTGCCGATCACCGCCAGTCGGCCGCCGTCGGGGCTGAGGGTCATCGCCCGCACGCCACCCTCGGATGCGTCGTTGGTCGGGTTGGTCAGATCGATCTGGTAGCCGGGCAACACGGTGCCGGTGGTGGCGTCGACGCCGACGAACCGCTCGGTCGGAGTGCCGTTGGTGAACCGGAAGTTGCCACCGACGAAGACCCGGGTGCCATCGGGGTGGGCGACGATCTCCTTGACGTAGGCATCGATCGAGGCGGTGAACGCCGCCACTCGGCTGCCGTCGGCGATCGACAGCTTGGCGATCCTGTTCGCCGGCGCGCCCGCTGCCGTGGTGAAGTCGCCGCCGACGAAGACGGCTGTCCCGTCGGCAGCGCCGTCGAGGGCGCGCACTGCGGCGTTCAGCTGGGCGTCGAAGGCCAGATCGAGGGCCCCGGTCGTCTTGTCCCACGACGCGAGATACGGCCGGCTGATCGTGCCGTAGTCGGAGAAGTCCCCACCGACGAGCAGGGTGCTGCCGGCCAGGGCGAGTGTGCGCACCGACCCCAGCTCGACGGCGGGCCGCGACAGCGACAGCGGCAGTGACGCCGCGGGCACCACCGCAGTAGCGGTCAGCGTGGTGAGGTCGAGTCGGGCGAGGGTGCGGGGGACCGTCTTTTCGGGGGTGAACACGAAGTTCCCGCCGATGTACGCCCCGCCGGCGCCGTCGAGCGCGATCTCGAAGACGGTGCCGGTGAGGGCGAGCGGTGCCGTCGTCAGCGAGCCCGACGCGGTCGACAAGCCGGCGAATCCGTTGATGTTCGCCGTGCCTATGCGGGTGAAGTCGCCGCCGACGTAGACGGTCGAGCCGTCTGCCGACGGGGTGATCGACCGCACCGTGCCGTTTGCCGCCCCGGGCACCAGCGACTGGAGCGCCCCGGTGGTGGTGTCGACGGCGGCGATCCGGGTACGTGTGACGTTGTTGACCTTGGTGAAGTCCCCGACGAGCCACAGCGAGCTGCCGACGACGGCGAGATCGCGCACCGGCAGGTTGACGGTTCCGGGCACGAAGGCGGCGTCGATCGCCCCGGTCGTGGCGTCGATCGCGGCCAAGCGCTTGAAGCTCGTATTGCCCGCATATGCGGTGAAGTCGCCCCCGACGAAGATGCGGGCGCCGTCCGCGCTGATCGCCAGGGAGTGCACCGCACCGTTCGGCCCGCCGGCCCACATCGTCGTTCCGAAAGCGGTCAGGGCGGCGACACCGATGCCCGGCGCACCGTTCACCGTCGTGAACGAGCCGCCGATGACGACGTTGCTCCCGCTGATCTCGATGCCGCGGACCGGGGCGTTGAGCGACGGGGCGAAGGCGGGGTCGACCGTCAGGTCGGCGAGCACATGGGCGACGTGGGTGCGCGGCTGGCCCCCGACCGAGGTGAAGTTACCGCCGAGCCAGTAGCCGCCCCCGCCGTCGGGCACCGCCCGGAACACCGAGCCGACGACGTCGGGGAAGCCGGCGACGAAGTCGCCGACGGACAGGTCGACCTCTCCGGCGGCGCCCTGGACCGCCGGTCCGACGCGGGTGAAGGTGCCGCCGGCGACGATGTGGTTGCCGACCTCGGTGATCGCCCGCACCTCGCCGTCGGTGAACTGCACGGCGGCGTCGACCGGTCGTTCGGCGACGACCCCCGAGATGGCCGGCGAAGCCGCGGCGCCGGCCATCGGCGACGACGGACCGGTCGCCACGCCGATCACGACGGCGGCGGAGATGGCGCCGGTCAGCAGCGCGACCAGCCCTCGGTGTCGGCGGCGGGAGCCGGCCATCGACCGGCCCGACACCTGATGCGGTAGCCCGCTGTCGACGCTGCGTGAGTTCATCAGGCAAGTATCTACAGTTACGTGGTCGATTGATACCCGATTCCCCCCGTTTCTTGACGGAGGATGGTGAAATTGGACCGAATGACATCGGGGAGTGGCGACGCTCCCGCTTCGAGCGGCCTCGTCTCGCCCGCGCCGCCGGCCTCGGCCCTGCGGAGCGGTTGCTGCGTACGATCGGGGGGTGCATCCAAGGTTGAAGACTCGCTGGTGCGACCTCGTCGGCGTCGACACGCCGATCGTCCAGACAGGTATGGGCTGGGTGGCCGGGCCCCGACTGGTGTCGGCCACGGCCGAGGCGGGTGCCCTCGGAATCCTCGCCTCGGCGACGATGGACCTCCCCCAACTGGTGGCCGCGGTGGCCGAGGTGCGTTCGCGAACCGACCGGCCGTTCGGCGTGAACCTGCGGGCCGATTCGCCGGACGTCGGCGAGCGGGTCGCCCTGCTCATCGACCAGGGCGTGCGGGTGGCCTCGTTCGCCCAGGCGCCGACCGAGGCGCTGATCTCCAGGCTGCGGGACGGCGGTGTCGTCGTCGTGCCGTCGATCGGGGCCCGGCGCCACGCTGAGAAGGTCATCGCCTGGGGGGTCGATGCGCTACTCGTCCAGGGCGGTGAGGGGGGCGGGCACACGGGCTCGGTGCCGACCACCGTGCTCCTGCCGCAGGTCGTCGACGCCGTCGCCGGCCGGGTCCCCGTGCTCGCCGCGGGTGGGTTCTTCGACGGCCGGGGCCTCGTGGCCGCGCTGGCCTACGGCGCCGACGGGATCGCCATGGGCACGCGCTTCCTGCTCACCTCGGACTCCGCCGTCCCCGACGCCGTCAAGCGCTTCTACCTCGCCAAGTCGGTGGCCGAGACCGTCGTGACCCGCCAGGTGGACGGCGTGCCCCACCGGGTGCTGTCGACGCCGCTGATCGACGAACTGGAATCCGGCCGCGGCCGTCTGCTGAGCCTGCCCCGGGCGCTGCTCAACGCCCACCGCTTCCGGCGGATGACCGGGCTGCGGCTCACCTCGATGTTGCGCGAGGGCCGGGCGATGCACTCCTCGATGGATCTGTCGTGGACCCAGGTGGTGATGGCGGCCAACACGCCGATGCTGCTCAAGGCGGCACTGGTCGACGGCGACGTCCGCAGCGGCGTGATGGCCTCGGGCCAGGTGGTCGGCGTGATCGACGACCTGCCGTCGTGCCGGGAGCTGGTCGAGCGGATCATCGACCAGGCCACGAGCGTCCTCGACGGGTTGACGTCATGACGGCATCGACGGTGCTCGACGGGGCCGGGGATCTGCGCGCCGCCGTCGGTCGACACCTCGGCTACAGCGAGTGGATCGTCGTCACCCAGCAGCAGATCGACCTGTTCGCCGAGGCGACCGGCGACCACCAGTGGATCCACGTCGACGTCGAGCGGGCGACGGCGGGACCGTTCGGCGAACCGATCGCCCCCGGATTCCTGACGCTGTCGCTGTCGAACCTCTTCCTGCCCCAGATCGTCGAGGTGCGAGGGGCGAGCCTCGGGGTCAACTACGGCGTCGACCGGGTTCGCTTCCCGGCGCCCGTCCCCGTCGGTTCGCGCCTCCGCGGCGGCGCCGAACTGGTCGAGGTGACGGAGATCGGCGGTTGGCTGCAGAGCCTGATGAGGATCACGATCGAACGCCAGGGCGCCGCCGAACCCGTCTGCGTGATCGACTCGCTGTCCCGGTGGAGGTTCTGAGAAGCCGGGTCGCGGCCGCGGCAGGGTGCCGTCAGCGGCGGGTGAGCAGCCGGGCGACCCGCGGCAACAGGCTCGCCAGGTCGGGTGCGCCGTTGGGCGGCGGGCGCCGCGCCGGCCACCAGGCCACCGGTCGGCCGTCCTCGGGGATCAGCTCGGCACCACGGCTCGCCCGGAACGCGTAGCCGATGCCCCAGTGGAGATGCTCGGGGCCCCCGTCGTCGCCCGGCATGGTGACGCAGGTGACCACGACCGGCGTGGAGATCGCCGGGGTGAGCTCGAGCCCGGTCTCCTCGGCCAGCTCACGTCTGGCCGCGTCGATGGGACGTTCGTCCGCGCCGACGTGCCCGCCCGGGCACGCCCAGCCGAGTTCGTCATGGCGCACGAGCAGCGCGTGGTCGGCCTGCTCGTCGAACACCCAGGCGGTCGCCGTGAGCTGGCCGGCCCGCCCGGGGCGGCCCTCGAGCAGCGCGGCGAGTTCGGCAGGCTCGGCACGGTACGAAAGTGGCACCTGGCGCACCGCCTCGGCCAGGGCACGGTCGGCGCGGCTCAGCGGCAGGAGCACGGAGTCGGCGGGGTGGCCCACTAGCGGCCGCGCTCGCCGGTGACGAAACGCATCGGCTCGACGTACATCCGGGCCACCCGTGCCGGAGTGTCGAGCAGGCCGTCGCGTCCCGGGTCCTCGCCGACGGCCACCAGGATCTCGGCCACCGCGGCCTCGATGCGGGCGAGATCAACTGGCGTGTCCGCGGCGCGAGTGCTGACCATGGCCGGGCATCCTTGCCCGGGGAGCGCCCGATCGCAACCTGCCCGGGACGACCGGGTCCGCCGACAACCCGCCCGGCACGACCTTCCGGCCCGAGCCCACCGCGACCGGGTTGCCGTCGCCTCATGTCCCCGACCACTGACAGCGGCGGAGCACGCTCACCCGTCTAGGCCGTTCGGCGGATTCTCAGCCACCGTTCAGAAACGCTTGCATCCGGGGCACCGTGCAACTTACATTCACGACACGAATTCGGCGTCGTAACGGTGCGTGCCGATCGAATCGGGGGCGGTAATGGGCAACACGGTGCAGCGACGGGAACATCTTGCGCGGGGGATCGCCGCGGCGACACTGGCGTCCGTCATCTCACTCTGCGGAGTTGCCGGCCGAGCCGACGCCGCCGACCCCCCCGGGACGATCCCCTACGACCTGGCGAACTTCTCGCATCCGACGACGATCGACAACCCGTTTCTCCCGCTGATCCCCGGCCGCCAGATCGTGCTCGTGGGTCTGGCCGATCGCGGCAACGGCGGACCGACGAACCACATGGTGATCTTCACCGTCACCGATCTGATCAAGGTGATGCCCGACGGCCTGCGGACGGTCGTCGTCTGGGACCAGGACATCAACAACGGCAAGCTGCGCGAGTCGGAGCTGGCGCTGTTCGCCCAGGACAACGCCGGCAACGTCTGGAACCTCGGCGAGTACCCCGAGGAGATCACCTACCCGATCGGTGCCCCCCCGGTCAGAAACGCCCCGAGCACCTGGCTGCACGGGACGCGCAACTCGTCGGCCTACGCCTTCTCCCGGGCCGGGATCCACGTGCAGGGCGCCCCGGTCGTTGGTTCCCCGGTCTACCTGTCGGGAGATGCCCCGTCGATCGAGTTCCTCGACTTCGCCCAGGTCGCCAGCCTCACCGCCTCGAAGTGCGCCGGCTCGGTGTGCGACGATCAGTTGCTCAACATCGACGAGTGGGACCCCAACCAGCCGGGCGACGGGCACCAGTTCAAGTACTACCAACGGGGTACCGGGCTGTTCCGCGTCGACCCCTCCGTCGACAGCATCGAGCAGGAGACACTGAGCCGTACCGCGGTCAACACCCTCACCCCGGCGGAGTTGGACGCGGCGCGCACCGCGGCGATCGCCATCGACAACCGTGCCTTCGCCAACACCTCCTCGGTGTGGTTCAACAAGCCCAAGGTCGTTCGGGCGTCGACACCCGGCGCGCCCACCACCGTGGTGGCTGGCCTGGGCACCGGCGGCGTCGACGTGACCTGGTCGGCGCCCGTGTCCGACGGCAACGCCGTGATCACCGGCTACACCGTGACGGCCTCGCCCGGCGGCGCCACCCGCACCACCACGGCCCGCACGGCGACGTTCGACGGCCTGACCCGGGGCGTCGAGTACACGTTCGCCGTCACCGCGGCCAACATCGTCGGCAGCGGCCCGGCGGCGACCTCGAATGCCGTGCTCATCCCCGACCCGCCGACACCGTCCAGCCTCGTGTCGCAGTCGCCGGCGAGGTTCTTGGATTCTCGTTCGCCGGGTGGTCGGACGGTGGATGGTGTGTTGGCGGGGATCGGGTTGCGGGCTGCGGGTTCGACGACGGAGATCGCGGTGGCCGGGCGGGGTGGTGTTCCGTTGGATGCGGCGGCGGCGACGTTGAACGTGACGGTGACGGGTGCTGCGGGTGCGGGGTATCTGACGATCTGGCCGTGTGGTTCGGTGATGCCGAATGCGTCGAGTCTGAACTTCGCGGCGGGGGACACGATTGCCAATTCGGCGATCGTGCAGCTCGGTGCTGCGGGCAAGGTGTGTGTGTTCACCGAGGCGGCGACCGATCTGATCGTCGATGTGAACGGCTACTTCCCGGCTGGTGCGACGTTCGTGTCGCAGTCGCCGGCGAGGTTCTTGGATTCTCGTTCGCCGGGTGGTCGGACGGTGGATGGTGTGTTGGCGGGGATCGGGTTGCGGGCTGCGGGTTCGACGACGGAGATCGCGGTGGCCGGGCGGGGTGGTGTTCCGTTGGATGCGGCGGCGGCGACGTTGAACGTGACGGTGACGGGTGCTGCGGGTGCGGGGTATCTGACGATCTGGCCGTGTGGTTCGGTGATGCCGAATGCGTCGAGTCTGAACTTCGCGGCGGGGGACACGATTGCCAATTCGGCGATCGTGCAGCTCGGTGCTGCGGGCAAGGTGTGTGTGTTCACCGAGTCGGCGACCGATCTGATCGTCGATGTGAACGGCTACTTCCCGGCTGGTGCGACGTTCGTGTCGCAGTCGCCGGCGAGGTTCTTGGATTCTCGTTCGCCGGGTGGTCGGACGGTGGATGGTGTGTTGGCGGGGATCGGGTTGCGGGCTGCGGGTTCGACGACGGAGATCGCGGTGGCCGGGCGGGGTGGTGTTCCGTTGGATGCGGCGGCGGCGACGTTGAACGTGACGGTGACGGGTGCTGCGGGTGCGGGGTATCTGACGATCTGGCCGTGTGGTTCGGTGATGCCGAATGCGTCGAGTCTGAACTTCGCGGCGGGGGACACGATTGCCAATTCGGCGATCGTGCAGCTCGGTGCTGCGGGCAAGGTGTGTGTGTTCACCGAGGCGGCGACCGATCTGATCGTCGACGTGAACGGCTACTTCCCCGCATAGACGCCTCGACCCGGCCCGATGCCCTCGGGCCGGGTCGGGCTGGGCGAGGATGGGGGAGTGGCCACGGGATCGTTCCGGGTGCTCCGGCACCGGCAGTTCTCCGCGTTCTTCGCCGCTGCGTCGATCTCCAACGGGGCCGGCTGGATGCAGCTGGTGGCCGTCCCGGCGCTGCTCTTCGAGCTGACCGGCCAGGCCACCTGGCTGGGCTACTCGTCGATGGCGGGGCTCATGCCGGCGGTGCTGATCACCCCCTATGCCGGCGTGCTCGCCGATCGGGTCTCCCGTCGGGCGATCCTGATCGTCACCCAGACCACCCAGATGCTGAGCACCTCGGCGATGTGGGTGCTCTATGCCTCGGGGCGGATCACCCCGTGGCGGATCATCGGCCTGCTGCTCGTCGGCGGCGTCGCCACGGGCTTCCAGACCAGCGCCTGGCAGTCGTTCGTGCCGGCGCTCGTCCCTGCCGCCGAGATGCTCGACGCGGTCAAGCTGAACTCGATCCAGTACACCCTCGCCCGGGCGATCGGTCCGGCGACGGCCGGGATGGTCGTGCATCAGTGGGGTGTCGGCGCGGCGATCCTCGTCAACGCAGCGACGTATCCACTGGTCATCGCCGTCCTCATCGGGTGCCGGCCCCGTCGCCAGACCGGAGCGGGAGCGCGTCAGCCAGTCGGAGTCGCCCTCCTCGGGGGAGCGCGCTACGTGTGGAGCCGGCCGCCATTGCGCCTCGCCGTCGGGATCGCCCTGGTCTCGGCGATGTGCGCCCAGTCGATGCAGCACGTCGCCCCCGCCGTGTCGCGGCGGATGCTGGGCCGAACGAGCCGTGACAACGCCGGGCTGCTCACCGCGCTCGGTGTCGGGGCGCTGATCGCCTCGGCCGCGTCGGCCCTCGCCGGTGACCGGCTGCGTCGATCACTCCAGCTGAGGTTCGGCCTGTCGATGTACGCCGTGGCGCTGGTCATCGCCTCGATGACGTCGAGCTACCGGATCGGCCAGCTGGCCTACCTCGTCTCCGGGATCGGCCATCTGACCACGGCGGTGGCCCTCAACACCCTGATGCAGGGCGCCGTGCCCGACGAGATGCGTGGTCGTGCGCTGTCGTTCCACCTCCTCGGCATCATCGCCGGCATCCCGCTGGGCGCGTTCGCGCTCGGGCGGCTCGGCGACGCCTTCGGCATGCGGACGGCGGTGGCGATCGACGCGGCGTTGTTCGTCGGCCTGTTGGCGCTGGTCGTCGGCAGGGGCTGGCTGGCGATGACGGATGTGGCGGCGGTCCCCGCGGACGGGGATCGTGACGTGGTCCCGTCCGTTGATCCACCGCGGTCCTGATCATCGCTTCCCGATGAGCGGAGCACGTTACGGGATCAACCGCCCGAGGCCAGGGCCATCGTCCAGAACTCCGTCCCGTCGGCGGCGTAGGCGACGGCGATACCGACGTGGAACGCCCGCGGGTTGAGAATGTTGCGGGCGTGGCCAGGGCTGTCCATCCAGCCCCACACGACGTCGGTGCCCGTCCGGTAGCCGGCGGCGGCGTTCTCGGCCCACCAACGCGTCGGATAGCCGGCATCGACCATCCGCGATCGGGGTGAGGAGCCGTCGCTCCCGGTGTGGGTCAGGGTGTGCGTCGCCGCCTGGTCCCCGCTGTGGCGTGCCGCGGCGGCGGCGATCCGGTCGTCCCAGACCAGCGGCGCCAGTCCGCTGCCGGCCCGGTAGACGTTGGCGAAGGCCAGCGCCTCGGCCTGCACGGGATCGGCGGGGGCCGGGCTGACCGTCACCACCGGTTCCCGGGCGGCGGGTTCGCAGGTTCGCAGGGCCATCAGGCCCGAGAGGCCGGCCAGGGTGACGGAGAGCATCCGAAGACGGGGCGGACGTGGAGTGGTCATCAGGTATTCCTCCCACCAGGTGTTTGCGATCGTCGCCGTCGGTCCGACGGAAACATGTCGGCGATGTTTCGATTGTAATCGAATCGCAATGAAAGGCAAGAGATCCGATCGCGCCAGGGGTCTGACGTGAGCGTCACCCCCCCGGCCCCTCAGTGCGGTGGGTCGCCGTCGTACGCTGCGCGGGTGCGCGCCGTCCAGATCGTTGCCAGCCAATCGCCCGCCGAGCTCCGCGATGTCGAGGTGCCCGAGCCGGGTCCGGGGCAGGTGCTCGTCAAGGTGGCCGGAGCGGGGCTGTGCCACTCCGACCTGCACATGATGCATTGGCCGATGCCCGTGCCCCGGCCCTTCACGCTCGGCCACGAGACGGCCGGTTGGGTCGATTCGGCGGGCGCCGGGGTCTCGGGGTTCGAGCCCGGCGATGCGGTCGTCGTCCACGGCGCCTGGGGGTGCGGGCGCTGCCGGCGCTGCCAAGCCGACCTCGAGCAGTACTGCGAGCGCACCTCGGTCCGAGGAGTGCCCGCCGGGAGCGGGCTGGGCCGCGACGGCGGGCTGGCCGAGTACCTGCTCGTGCCGGCTGCCCGCCACCTCGTCCCGCTCGGCGACCTCGACCCCCGGGTGTGGGCACCGATCGACGACGCCGCGCTGACCCCCTATCACGCGCTCAACACCGTCAGGGCGCTGTGCACCCCCGACAACTGGGTGATGGTCCAGGGCATCGGCGGACTCGGCCACTCCGCGGTCCAACTGGTGAGCGAACTCACCGGCGCCCGCATCCTCGCCGTCGACGTCACCGATGCCAAGCTCGACGTCGCCCGGGCCCTCGGCGCCGACGCTGTCGTGCGGGGCGACGCCGCAGATGCCGCCGAGCAGGTCCGCGAGGCCACCGGCGGTCAGGGAGTCGGCGTCGTGTTCGACTGCGTCGGCGTCGACGCCACGATCCAGCTCGCCATGTCGAGCGTGCACCCGGTGTCGCAGATCGTCGTCGTCGGGGTCGGGATGGGCACGGCCCCGGTGAACTACCTGAGCGTGCCCTACGAGACTGCCGTCTCGACGACGTTCTGGGGTGGGATCCGCGAGCTGCGCGAGGTGATCGCCATTGCCCGCGCCGGGCGGCTGACGATGCACGTCGAACACGTGGCTCTCGAAGGCGTCCCCGCGGCCTACGGCCGGCTCGCGGCCGGGCTCGTCAGCGGCCGGGTGGTCGCCCTGCCCCACGGCTGAGTCGTCCGCCCGGGGCGTCAGGCCTCGACCGGGCGGCCGTTCCCGTCGTCAGCGCCGGCGCACTTGGACGAGTGTGTCGGAGAACGCCGCCCCACCGCCCCAGTCGGTGTCGGCGACGCTGGTCAGCACGTTGACGTTGAAGGCCTCGCCCCACCAGCCCCACGGGATGGCGGCCAGGCCGGGCCGCACCCGCTCGCTGAGCCGCACCCGGAGGGTGAGCGAGCCGGCGTCGTTGCAGACGTCGACCTCGTCGCCGTCGCCGACCCCGCGGGCCGCGGCGTCGACCGCCGACAACTCGACATAGGGGCCGTCCTCCATCGACGCGTGGTGGCTTGAGTAGGTCGAGTTGAGGAAGCGCGTATGCGTCTTGGGGGTCATCAGGCGCAGCGGCAGTTCGACCGTGGCGGGCAGCGGTGGCGTGTAGCTGGGCAGCACCGGCTGCCCGATGGCGGCCATCCCGTCGGCGCGCAGCAGCGCCCGGCCGTCGGGTGTGGCGAATCCCCCCTCTGCATAGGGCAGGAAGACCTCCGGGAGGTCGTAGCGGATGAACCCCTGCTTGCGGAGGAGGTCGATGTCGATGTCGTGGAGGGCCACGGCGATCAGCGCCTCGTCGTCGAGGGCGAACAATGGGTCGTCGATGGCGAAGCCGCGAGCGAGGCGCCGCCACATCTCCGTGTTCGGAACTGCTTCACCGAGCGGGTCGATCGCCGGTTCGTTCCACCCGAGGTAGAAGCTGCCCCACGACGGCACGAGGTCGAGGTGCTCGATCTGGGTGGTCGCCGGCAGGACGACGTCGGCGAACAACGCCGTATCGGTGATGAACTGCTCGCTGACCACGGTGAACAGGTCATCGCGGGCCAGCCCGCGGCGGATCCGGCCGGCGTCGGGAATGGTCACCACCGGGTTGCCGCCCCAGATGAACAGGGCATGGACGCCGACCGCCGGATCGGTGAGTGCCTCGCCGAGGTGGTTCATGTTGATCAGCCGTGCACCCGACTCGCCCGGCGCGTCGTAGACCGAGTCGTCGACGTGGAGCGAGTTCCACGAGCCGACCGAGCGGCACAGGCCCCCGCCCTGCACCGTCCAGGCGCCGGTGAGCACGGGCAGGCAGGCGAGGGTGCGGAAGAACATCGCCCCGTTCTCGTGGTGCTCGGCACCGATCAGCGTGCGCACGAACGTCCGCTTCGTGCTCCCGTAGAGCGCGGCCAGCCGCTCGATGTCGGCCGGTTCGATCCCGCACTCGGCCGCCGCCCGCTGCGGCGTCCATCCGGCGACATGGGCGGCGAGGTCGTCGAAGCCGGTGGCGTGAGCGGCGACGTACTCCTCGTCGACGAGGCCGTCGCGGATCAGCACGTGCATGATCGCCAGCATCAGGGCGACATCGGTTCCCGGCAGCGGTTGGAGGAACCAGTCGGCCGACTCGGCGGTCATCGTGCGCAGCGGGTCGATCACCACGACGCGGGCGCCGTTGGCCCGGGCCTCCTCGACGAACGGCCACAGGTGGCGGTTCGTCAACCGGGTGTTCGTGCCCCACAGGATGACGACCTCGGCGTGGCGCACGTCCATCGGGTCGGCGCTGCGCCCCGATCCGTAGGTCGACGCCGTTCCGGCCTTGGCCGTGGCGCCGCAGATCGAGCCGGTCAGCCGGGACGCGCCGAGACCGGCGAAGAAGCGGCGATCGAGGCACGACATCTGGATCAGCCCCTGGGTGCCCGCCCCGTTCCACGGCAGCACGGCCTCCGCGCCGTGGTCGGCGATCACCGCGCCGACCCGCCCGACGATCAGCTCGACCGCCTCGTCCCACGTGGCGCGGCGGAACTCGCCCCGGCCCTTCGGCCCCGTGCGGATCAACGGATGCAGGACACGGTCGTCGGCATGGACACGGTGGAGGAACCGGTTGACCTTCGGGCAGAGCTCGCCCCGGGAGTAGGGGTGGTCGGGGTTGCCCCGCAGCTGCACCGCCTTGCCGTCGGTGACGGTCACCACCCAGCCGCAGGTGTCGGGACAGTCGTGATGGCAGGAACCGAGGACGGTGTGCGTCGTCATCGACTCAGGTTAGGTCGCAGCACGGACGGCCGATGGCGGGATTCGGACGACGAGCCCACGGTTGATGTCGCCGAGCGACCGTGTGGTGGACTGCGATGGTGCATCCCGACCTGGCCCGCCTGTTCGACCTGACCGGCCGGGTGGCCGTCGTCACGGGCGGCTCGCGTGGCCTCGGCCGGTCGATCTCCCTCGGTTTCGCCAAGGCGGGGGCGCGGGTGGTCGTCGCCAGCCGCAAGCTCGACGCCTGCGAGCGGGTCGTGGGTGAGATCGAGGCACTCGGCGGCGAGGCCCTCGCCGTCGCCGTGCGGATGCAGGACGCCGGCGACGTCGCTGCGCTCGTCGCTGCCACAGTCGATCGGTTCGGAGCCATCGACATCGTCGTCAACAACGCCGGCACCGTGCTCGAACGTCCGCTCGGCCGCATCGACCCCGAGGCCTTCCACGGGGCGTTCTCGACCAACCTGCTCGGCCCGATGCTGCTCGTCCAGGGCGCCGCCCCGCACCTGTCGGCGAGCGGGCACGGGTCGGTGATCAACGTCTCGTCGATCGCCGCGGTCATCCCGACGACCCGGCGCTACCTCTACCCGCCGGCGAAGGCCGCGCTGTTGCAGGTCACCAAGACGATGGCCGTCGACCTCGCCCCGGTGCGGGTCAACGCGATCATGCCCGGCACGTTCCGCACCGAGATGGTCACCAAGGCGTTCTCCGAGGAGCAGCTCGACCATCAGGGCCGGGCGTTGATCCCGCTCGGGCGGATCGCCGAGGCCGACGAGATCGTCGGTCCGGCGCTCTACCTGGCCGGCGACGCCTCGTCGTTCATGACCGGAGCGGTGATCACCGTCGACGGCGGCATGTCCCGCTGAGCCCCATCACCCACTCCCGACGACCATCGACCGAGCCCCGCTCGCCAACGACAGAACCGAGGAACCCCATGGACCGCACCGCCGACCGCCAGGAGATCATCGAGCTGCTCCATCGCTACACCTGGGCGCTGCTCGACAAGGACTGGGCGTCCTGGCACGCCTGTTTCGCCGAGGGGGCCCGCGTCGACTACTCGAGCTCGGGCGGCGTCGTCGGGACCCCGGCCGAGGGGGCCGCCTGGCTCGAGCCGACGACCGGGATGTTCGAGATCATGGCCGGCCAGGCCTCCAACGCCCTGGTCACGTTCGACGGTGATGGCGACGGTGCGGCGTCGGTGCGATCGATGTTCCGCATGGTGATGAAGTTCGCCGGCGCCGACGGCGCGGCCACGTACATGGAGGCGCAGGGCGAGTACGCCGACCGGGTCGTGCGCACGTCCGTCGGCTGGCGTCTGGCCGAGCGCCGCGAGCGCCTGTACTTCGTGCGGTGACCCGACGCCGACGCGACCGGCGTCGGGTCAGGAGTCGGCGAACCCGGCCTGCTTGTGGGAGCCGTCGCACAACGGCTTGTTCGCCGACTGCCCGCACCGGCACAGCGTCACCCGGTTGCGGCGCTCCAGTGCCCGACCCTGAGCGTCGGTCACCGGGACGCCGCCGGTGACCCACAGCGGGCCGTCGCCGGTGACCCCGATCGCTGCGGGCATCAGTGGTTCGGTATCGGCGGCTCCGTCGAGTTGGTAGGTGAGAGCGCCCGACGGGCACTTCTCGACCATGCCGATGACCTGGAGGCGAACGGCGGAATCGGCCGTGTTGGCCACCTCCTTCCACACGTTGGTCGCCCGCGTCCCGCAGAACCCCGCGTGGACGCAGATCGAGCGATCGTCGCGCACGGTGATCCCGGTGCCGCCGAGGGTCTTGGCCCGCTCGGCGTACTCGCCCGCCGCCGTGTCGTCGGCGGTGAAGCCGACCCGGGCGTGGGTGCCGTCGCAGAACGGCTTGCGCGACGACTCGCCGCACCGGCACAGGGCGTACCGCTCGTTGGTCTCGATCCGCGCCGACGTCTCCCAGGCCAGCGGCTCGCCGTGCTCGGAGTGCACCGCCCGACGGCGGTAGAGCGGGACGTTCCCGGCGACCAGCAGGGGCCCGTTCGGGGCGGCGGTGATCGCCGGTTCGATCACGGCGGGGGAGGACTCGTCGATGGACATCCCGCCACCCTAAGCGCTGCGGCCGATGGAGTCGGCCGGGTCGAACCGTGGGTTCAGCGCTCGAGCAGGTCGGGCCGGCTGGTGGCGAGCATCCGCGTGAACCCATCGCGCCATCCGACCGAACAGCGGAAACCGGTGGCCCGCTGCCTGGACAGTTCGGGGACGATGGCGGCGATCGTCGCCTCCGTCGGCGCGAACGTCGGCGTGAGCCCGGTGAGCGAGCCGAGCATCCCGCACCACTCCTCGATGCTGGTCACCTCGTCGCCGCCCCAGTTGACGATGGTCGCCTCCGGCGAGGCGTAGGTCATCAGGTAGGGGATCGAGGCGTTGATGTCGTCGGCGTGGATCGGCGTGTACGACGTCGGCTGGTCGACGTGGACCGGGATCGGGATGTTGCGCTCCATCATCATCAGGTGGAACAGCGGCCAGCCGTAGGTGTCGCCGTACGGCACGTTGAGCCGGGCGATCACGGTCGGCACGCCGAGCCGGCGTGCCGTGTGGGCGACGAGCACCTCGCCGGCGATTTTCGAGATCGAGTAGGTGGGCATGCCCGGCATCGGCCGGTGGGAATCGCCGAGCGGGGCGTCCTCGGTGCGGGGCGACTGGCCGGCCGGCTGGTAGACGGCGGTCGACGAGCAGTGGAAGAACTGCACCCCGGGCCCGCGCTCGTGGGCGGTCGTCATCAGGTCGGCCGACCCGTGGGCATTGGTGGCCATCGCCGCAGCGAAATCGCGGGCCTTCGACACGGCGAAGTGGGCGACGAGGTCGAGCCCTTCGGGCACCTCGTCGAGCCGCCGGCCGCCAAGGTCGACGCTGATCGTGCGGACCCCGGCTTCCTCGAACGGGGCGCGCGTCGCCTCGTCGGCGAAACGCGCCGCGCCGAACACGCTGTTGCCGGCGGCGGCGAGGGCCCTGGCCAGCGGGCCGGCGACCCAGCCCGTCACCCCGGTGACGAGGATCCGCCGACCGACGAAGGCGTCGACGGTCATCGCGGCCACCACAGTTCGTCGGTGTAGGTGTCGGTGCCGAACACCGTCTGGATGAACGGGGCGGTCCACAGGTGGGTGGCCAGTCCGCTGGCCTCCAGCTCGGCGCCGAAGCGCCCGTAGCCCTGCGCCCAGCCCTCTTCCGGGTCGTGATCGAGGAAGTGGAGCTGGAGGAACCGCCGCTCGGCGTTGGCGACCCGGGGCACGTCCGGTGGGGCGTCGGCGAGCAGCGGCAGTGGGGTGGCACAGTTGAGCAGGTCGGGCCCCCACGGCTCCGACATCGCCCGCGGCCCCCACACCTCGCGGGTCCACTCCTCGATCTGCCGGTGATCGACGCCCTCGTTCAACTCCCCGACGTTGACGACGAGACCCGGATAGCCCCGGTCGAGGGCCAGTTCGATGGTCGTGCCGTCGTCGTCGCGCTGCATCGACCAGGCGTTGTCGTAGAGCACGGTGTGGATGTGGGTCCGCTCGGTGAACATCCGGCCGTTGGCATGGAGCCACCTGACCTGGTCGACCGACCAGCGGTTCCATTCGTCATGCCGGCCGCGCAGCACCCAGTACAGGGCGAGGTACGACCCGGTGTCCGGGTCGGGGGTCATCGGGCTGACGGCCGGGTAGCGGAGGTCCTTGAGGCGTCTGGTGGCGACGAAGCGGTCACCGGCGAAGTTGTCCGGGGCGATCATGCAGCCGGCGTAGAAGTGGTCGTGCTCGTACCAGCGGTTGTAGGCCACCTCGACACCACGGTGCGGTTCGACCATGGTGAAGAGCATCGTGCCGACCTTGATCGGATAGTCCTTCATCGCGTCGACCGTAGCGAGCCGGGCCCGGCGCCCGTCTGTCGGACGGCGGCCGACCGGCCCGGCGGTCGCGTCTGGTCAGGAGTGGGGCTGGCCACGCTGACGGGACGTTCGAGGCGACCGTCGGGGTGGAGGGCGAACCGCTCGGGCCCGGTGCCGTGCACCGGGTCGTCGGCCGGCCACGGCCAGCCGCCGAACCCGGTGCGCCGGTAGTCGAGGAAGGCCTGCTCGATCTCGGCTCGGGTGTTCATCACGAACGGCCCGTACTGGACCACGGGCTCACCGATCGGCCTGCCCTGGAGCACGAGGCACGAGACGTCCCCAGCGGCCGCCGCCAGGGTGACGGCCGTCTCGGAGCGGACGACGACGCCGGTCGGGGCGTCGATCGCCGTGCCGCCGACGAGACCCCCCGTGCCGCGGTAGAGGTAGATCACCCGGCCGGTGTCGGGATGGTCGGCCGCCGGGAGGGTGAACTCGGCCCCGCCAGGCAGCTCGAGGTGCCAGATGGCCAGCCCCGAGCGGGGGTCGGAGGCCCACGAGTCGGGCGGCGGGGCCAGCGGTCGGGCATCGGCCAGACGCCCGGCAACGACGGTCACCGTCGCCCCGCCCTGATGGACGCGGGGGATGTCCCCGTCCCACATCATCGTGAAGTACGGCGCGACCATCTTGGAGCGGGCGGGCAGGTTGACCCACACCTGGAACATCTCGAGCGGGTTGGGGCCGGCGGTGTCGAACAGCGGGAACATCTCGGAGTGGACGATGCCGGCGCCGGCGGTCATCCACTGCACGTCGCCGGCGCTGAACCGCGCCGTGGCCCCGAGTGAATCGGCGTGGTCCATGAAGCCCCGCCGCACGACCGACACCGTCTCGAACCCCCGGTGCGGGTGCTGCGGGAACCCGGGCACCGTACGCCCGTGGTACATGTTCCAGCCGTCGACCCCGGCGAAGTCACTGCCGATCGACCGGCCCGCCAGCGGCGCGTCGGGGCCCAGGCGGCCGTTGCCCGCCGGATACCGGTCGTCGTGGTGGGCGCAGAACAGGAACGGATCGACCGTCGGCCACTGGGCGCCCAGGCCGACGGTCTGGAGGATGACGTCGCCCACCGGTTCAGCCGTCACCGAGCACCACGACTGGTTCCTCGGTGAGGATCCACTCGATCCGGGCCGTGTCGAGGAAGCGCTCCTCGTCGGCGGCCACCACCGGACGGTCGTCCTTCAGGGCGAAGGTGACGAAGTCGTTCATCGTGGCGAACCACTGCATCGCCACGCCGTCATAGCCGGGCTCCGGCAGGCCGCTCGCCTCGGCCGGCCACATCGCCGGGTGCTGTTCGTAGCGCACGATCAACGACGCCGACGGCAGTGCGGCGATCAGCGGCCCGTGGCGCCCGTGCCAGTGTTCGAGGAACTCGGCGTGGCTGGTCTCCGGCTTGCGGTGCAACAGAGCGGTGAGGCGGATCACGGTCACGTTTCTAGCCGGACCGGCCCTGTTGCGGCGACGTGTGGGCGCCCCGTGCTCAGCGGACCGGCCGCCGCAAGTGCTGCGACACGTCGCCCACTTGCTCCAGCGTGATCAGCCGTTCGACGAAGTACCAGCCATCGTCGTCACGGGCGAAGCGGTCGGCGTACCGGCCGGTGACGATCGCCTGCAGCGCGAGCGTGTCGGTGGCCTGCATCACCGTGAAGTACGACCGGCACGTCGCCGTGCGGGTGTCGTCGGTCAGTTCGATGAGCAGGTTGGAGGTGATGTGCTTGGTGCGCATCGCGCCGTCGTGGAGGACGAGCGACGAGCGCATCGCACCGCCGATCGCCCGGCCTTCGACGAGCGCCCCCGACATGCCGTAGGCGCCGCGGGCGAAGAGCTCGCCGACGCCCTCGAAATCGGCAGCATCAACCATCTCGGCATAGGTGAACAGCAGGTTGGCGATCCGCTGCTCGTGGCTGTTGCCCTGGCTCATCGCCGGTGAAGCTAGTCCACGGCCCCGGGAATCTCGGGTACGGTCGGCCCGATGAGTTCCGACGCGCCCGGCAAGGCGGTGACCAATCGGGCCGACGTCGAGGCGGCATTCGACGAGTTCCTCGTCCGCCTCGACAGCGGCGCCCGCCGGGGGCGGTGGAGCGACTGGGCGGCACTGTTCACCGACGACGCCTGCTACGTCGAGCACTGCCTCGGGACGTTCGACGGTCGTTCCGCCATCGAGGCGTGGATCCGCCGGGCGATGGCGCCCGTCGCCCCGATGACCTTCTCCGTCGAGTGGTCGGCCGTCGACGGCGACCGGGTTGCCTTCTGGATCTGGAGCCACCTGCCCGACCCGAACGGCGAAGGGGTCCACTACGGCTTCCCCAACCTCTCGGTGCTCACCTATGCCGGCGACGGTCGTTGGCGGGGCGAGGAGGACTTCTACCATCCCGCGGCCGCCGACTCGGTCGTCACCGCCTGGTTCGGGGCCGGGGGCCACGCGGGTCTGGCGCCGGACCCGACCATCGTGCCGGGCCGGCCCTCACACCCGGCGCCGCCCGCGCCCGAACCCGACCGGGCGGTCGTCGAGGCGGTCGCCGAGGCGCTGGTCAGCGAGAACTGGCTCGATCTGATCGCCTGGGGGGCCGACTATCACGACCACGGACGCCAGCCGATCGAGCGCTGGGCCGGCGTCCGGCGCGTCGAGCGCTACCGGGTGATCGACGGTGCCCGAGTCGTCGTCGTCGTCGAGCACGAGGTGCCTGCCGCGGTGGTGGCCCACGTCAACGAGACCGGCCGCGTCACCTACATCGATCACGTCTACAACCCGGCCGAGTGGGTCGGGTCGACCGCCGTACCTTGAGCCGGTGACCGCCGGAATCGACCCCGTCCTGTTGACCGGGCCGCCGCGCTTCTCGCCGTCCGAAGCCGTCGAACTGGCCCGGCGGACGTTCGGGGTCGTCGCCTCGGGCGCCGAGAACCTCGGCAGTGAACGCGACCAGACCTTCATGCTGCTGGCCCCGATCCGACCTGGCTCCGTCGGGCCCTCCACCGCCGGGCCTGCCGGGGTGATGCCTGCCGGAGTCATGCCCGTCGGAGTCATGCCCGTCGGTGTCATCAAGGTGTCGAACCCGGCGGAGTCGACGGCGATGCTCGACATGGAGGCGCTGGTGGCCTGGCACATCGCCCGGGTCGACCCGACCCTGCCGATCGCGCTGCCGCGGCGGCGGCCGGGTGGTGGCGACGGTGTGCAGGACCACCGGGTCTCCATCGAGGGACGGCCGGGCACCGACGAGGTCCACTGGGTGCGGATGTACGACGTGATGCCCGGCCGCGGGCGAAGCGACCCGCTCGGTTTCGACGACGACGCCCTGATCGCCTGGGGGACGACGGCGGCCCGTCTGACCCGGGCCACCGGCGGCTTCTTCCACCCTGCAGCGGCCCGGCTGCTGCCGTGGGACGTGCAGCACGCCGCGGCGGTGCACCCGATGGTGGGTCTGATCGGCAATCCCCGCTGGCGGACAGCGGTGGCGGGGGCGCTCGATCGTTACGACGAGGTCGTCGCCCCCGCATGGGGTCGGCTGCGCGCCCAGGTGGTCCATGGTGACCTCTCCACCGACAACGTGCTGGTCGACGAACGCGGCCGGGTCTCGGGCATCGTCGACTTCGGTGACATGAGCCATTCGGCCGCAGTGGTCGATCTGGTCGCCGCCCTCGACTCGGTCGGCACGGGCCGCGAGGGCGATGAGCTGCTCCGTCTCGGCCGCCTGGTGATCGACGGCTACGAGCGGCTCACCCCGCTCGATCCCGGTGAACGGGCGATCCTCGGTGAGCTGTGGGCGGCGCGGGCGGCCGTCGGGGTGGCGATCGCCGCCTGGCGGGTCGATCAGGGCCTGGAGGGCTCGGCCTTCGCCGAGCGGTACAGCCCGACCGCGGTGCTGATGATCGAGACGCTGGCGTCGAACGGCTGGCGGCTCGACCCGCCTCGCCGTCCGCACCCTGTCGGCCGGCTCGTCGAACGGCGGCGCGCCGTCCTGGGCCCCGGTCTCGAGCCGCTGAGCTACGACGACCCCGTCGAGGTGGTGTCCGCCTCGGGTGTCTGGCTGACCGACTCCACCGGGCGACGGCTCCTCGACATGTACAACAACGTGCCCTGCGTCGGTCACGCCCATCCCCGGGTGACCGAGGCGATCGCCCGCCAGGGCAGGGTGCTCAACACCAACCTGCGCTACCTGCACGGTGCAGCGGTGGAACTCGCCGAGCGCCTCGTCGGGTACTGCCCGGCCGGGCTCGACACCGTCGTCTTCGTCAACTCCGGATCGGAGGCCAACGATCTCGCCTGGCGGATGGCGACGGCCGTGTCGGGGCAGCGGGGCGGGTTGTGCACGTCGTTCGCCTACCACGGGGTGACCGAGGCGATTGCCGCCCTGTCGCCCGAGACCTGGCCGGCGGGCCACCGGCCGGCGCACGTCGAGCGGTGGGCGCCGCCCGATCCGCGGCGCGGCCGGCACCTCGGCCCCGACGGCTTCGTGGCCGCCATCGACCGGCTGGTCGGTCGGGGCCTCGGCCTGGCCGCCGCCATCCTCGACGGGGTGCTGCAGAGCGACGGGGTGCTCGACCCGCCCGCCGACTACGTGCGTGAGCTGGTCGAGCTCACCCATGCCGCCGGCGGGTGCTGGATCGCCGACGAGGTCCAGGGAGGGCATGGACGCACCGGGCTGGGCATGTGGTCGTTCGAACGCTTCGGGATCACCCCCGACTTCATCACCCTGGGCAAACCGATGGGCAACGGACATCCGGTCGCCGCGCTGATCACCCGCCGGGATGTCGCCGAGCGGTTCGGCGCGGCACAGGGCTCGTTCTTCTCGACGTTCGGCGGCAACCAGGTATCGATCGCCGCCGCGGCGGCCGTCCTCGACGTGCTCGACGACGAGGGCGTCATCGCCCGTGTCCACCGTGTGGGCGAGCAGCTCCGCGCCGCGTCGCGGGCGGCGACGGCCGACGACGACCGGGTCGGCGACGTCCGCGGCGTCGGGCTGGCCAACGGGATAGAGATCGTCACCGACCGCCTGTCGGCGACTCCCGACCCGGGTCTCGCCGCGGCGATCAAGAATGCGCTGCGCCGCCACGGCGTGCTGGTCGGGACGACCGGCCCGCAGGGCAACGTGCTCAAGATCCGCCCCCCGCTGGCGTTCCGGTCCGAGCACGTCGAGCCGTTCCTCGACGCCTGGGGGCGCGCCCGGGCCGACACGGCGAGATCGAGCGCGTGAAGAATCGGGCGACAGGCGGCCGTCATGTCGATCAACCGAACGGCGTCCGGATGGGCGGCGAACCCGGCCGGCAACATGTTGCACCGCGGCAGCCGGACCAACTCGTCAGGCGGGACATCGTCGTCAGTTGTCGTCGCCGCTCCACTGGGCGGCGACGTCGTCGAAGCGGTGCTGGCCGGGGTGGCAGGGAGGCCGGGCCGTCGCCGGTGTCCGGGAGAAGCGGGGCGCGGCCTGAGGCTGGGGCACGCCGTTGATCGACACCACGGTGCCCCGTGCGGCGTTGTGGGGATGGCGCGCCGCCTCGGTCGGGCTGAGCACGGGGGCGAAGCACGTCTCGGTCCCTTCGAGGAGCTCGCACCACTCGGCGCGCGTGCGGGTGGCGAACACCTCGGCGAAGCGCTGCCGGAGGTCGCCCCACATGGCCCGGTCCCATTGCGGGGCGTCGGCGGGGAGACCCGCTCGGCCGAGCAGTTCGGCGTAGAACTGTGGCTCGATCGCCCCGATCGACACCCACTCCCCGTCGGCCGTCTCGTAGACGTTGTAGAAGTGCGCCCCCCCGTCGAGCATGTTCGTGCCCCGTGGTCCCCATCCCGCCGCCGCGGCGGCGAAGAACGGTCCGAAGATCAGTGCGGCGCCGTCGACCATCGCCGCGTCGATCACCTGACCCCGGCCGCTGGTGGCCCGCTCGAAGGCCGCACAGGCGATGCCCATCGCCAGCAACATGCCCCCGCCGGCGAAGTCGCCCAGCAGGTTGAGCGGCATCACCGGTGGTCCGCCGGCCGGGCCGATCGCCGACAGGGCGCCGGAGAGGGCGATGTAGTTGATGTCGTGCCCGGCCGTGTCGGCCAGCGGTCCGTCCTGTCCCCACCCGGTCATCCGCCCGTAGATCAGCCGTCGGTTCCGCCGACAGGCCTCCACCGGGCCGATCCCGAGGCGTTCGCAGACACCGGGCCGGAACGGGTCGATGAACGCATCGGCGGCGTCGAGCAGCCTGAGCATCCGCCCGACGTCGCCGGGATCCTTCAGGTCGAGCACGATCGAGCGCTTCCCCCGGCTGAGCGGGTTGGTCGCCGGCCGGTCGGGCACCGCTGCGGCGGCGGGCGACGGCCGTTCGACGGCGACGACATCGGCCCCCAGATCGGCGAGCAGCATGCCGCAGTACGGTCCGGGGCCCTGGCCGACCAGCTCGACGACCCGCAGGCCGGCGAGCGGTCCGCCTGTCGGCGGGCCCTCGGGACCGTCGTTGTCGCCCACGGTCAGTCGATCAGGGCGAAGTCGTGATCGGTCAACCAGTGGCGCCCGACCGCCTTGGTTGCGGCCCAGCGGTCGATCAACCGCTGCCCGGTCGGGTCGTCGTCGGTGACCTGGCCGAACTCGGCCGGGGTGGGTCCGATCCGGCGGGCGTGCTCGGCCAGCGCCGGTACGTCGAAACCGAAGATCTCGGCCGCGGCCAGCCCGATCATCCGGCGGGTCTCGTCGATCGGGATGTCGTGGAACGTCCGCTTGAGCCACTCGCGTGTCTGGGGCCATGTGCCCTCGGGATGGGGGAAGTCGTTGCCCCAGCAGATGTTGTCGATGCCGATCTCGTAGCGCATCCCGATCTCGCGCCGCTTGGTGTTCGAGGCGCCGATGAAGCAGTTGCGGTCGATGTAGTCCGAGGGCGCCATCGTCAGCTTGCCGGCGAACGGGCTGGCGCCGAGCTTCTCGGTGCCCTTCTGGCCGAGCCACAGCCGGTCCCAGAACCAGATCATCGAGGGAAGCCACCAGCATCCGGCCTCGGTGACACCGAAACGCAGGCCGGGGAAACGCTCGAACACCCCCGACCAGAGCATGAACCACATCGGACGGGCCGGCCACCAGACGACCTCCGACACGTAGATCCCGAGATGGTCGCCGAACTCCTCGCGCGGCGCCGGGCCCGAGTGCGTCGAGATCGGCATCTGCAGTTCCTGGCACAGCGCCCAGACGGGGTCGTAGCGGCGGTCGTGATACGGCTCCTGCGACATCCACATCGCCGGGATCATCACCCCGCCGAGCCCCTCGGACCTGGCCCGGCGGATCTCGTCGAGCACGTCGTCGAGCCGTGCCGTGATCGGCACCAGCGCCATCCCGCAGCGGCGCTCCGGGCTCTGCGAACACAGATCGGCCAGCCAGCGGTTGTGGGCCCGGGCGCCGGCCAGGCCGAGCTCGGGGTCCATGTCACCCGACATGCCCAGCCCGGCACCGAACGGCACACACGTGCGGCTCTCCACGGCGTCGGCGTCGGGGAAGATCACCTCGCCCGCCACCCCGTCGCCATCGAGCTCCTGGTCGCGCCGCGACGCTTCCCAGCCGCCGCGCAGCGCCTCCTCGTGGAGCTCGTACCACTTCCGGGCGAAGTCCTCGTTGCGCACGCCCAGGCGGGTCGTCGCCTCGAGCTGGGCCTGGCGCTCGGCGAGGAAGTCCTCGAACGCGGGGTGGAAGCGGGATTCGAGGTACCCGCGGTAGTCCTCGGTCGGCAGGCCGGCGTGGCTGTCGGCCGAGACGACGATGTACGGGTCGACGATGGACGGGTCGCTGACGCTGCTCATCGCCCGATTGTCGTCGTCGGCGACGCCTCAACTCGTACCCTGCCGCCCTCCCCGGACCCAAGCTGGTCCGGCGACGCCGCGCCGACCCGCAGAGCGACCTCAGGCGTGGAGGATCGCTGCCGATGGCCGCAGCCGGCGGGAGGCGTCACGGACCAGACGGTTTCGCCAGGTCGACGATGATCTCGGCGCCCGGGACGGCGCGCAGCACGCCGGGCCGGCAGCGGATCTTGCACGAGCGGCTGCCACCGCCGAGGACGACGACGGGGCGTTCCATCACCCGGCTGTCGACGTACAACGGGAGGCCCGCCGGGAGGCCGAAGGCGGTCACCCCGCCGATCAGCATCCCGGTCAGGTCGCGGGTCTCGTCGGCCGATGCGAAGCTCACCTTCTTCGCCCCGAGGAGCCGGCGTACGACGTTGTTGACATCGAGTCGGGTGGTGGCCAGCACGACGCAGGCGACATAGCCCGGTGGATCGGCCCGGTTGGAGACGATGATCGTGTTCGCCGAGTCGGCCGGGTCGATGCCGTATGCCTCGCAGAAGCGGGTCGTGTCGGCCAGGGCGGGGTCGCAGGGCAACACCTCGTAGTCGGCGCCGATGGCGGCGAGCTGGTCGATCACGGCCTGCTCGGCGGGGTCGCCTGGCGCAGCCGTCACCCGGGCACCTGGCGCAGGTACGTCGGGTTGGACCGGGCGAGCATCGACTCGGTGCGCGCCCGCAGCTTGTCGTCGCCCGACCCGCTCGGGGCATGGATCCAGAACCGGTCGGCGAGCAAGGCGTCGACGACCCGTTCGGCGACCTCTTCGGGCTCGGTGTAGTCGATCGTCACCCCGGCGGCCCTCATCTGGGCCTCGAGCTGCTCGACCGTGGTGTACGGGGTCTGGCGGGGCTTCTCCTTGGCCCAGCGCTCGGGCCGGCTGCGCCACGACTCGAACAGACCGGTACGCAGGATGTGCGGACCGGGGAAGAGCACCGATGCGCTGAGTCGCGTGCCGCGGTCCTTCAACTGGGCGTAGAGGCACTCGGTGATCGTCACCACGGCCGCCTTCGTCGCCGCGTACTGCGGGGTCGAGGCCAGGGGCGCCACGCCGCCGTTTCCCGACGAGGTGTTGACCACGTGGCCCTCGTCGCCCTGCTCGATCATCACCGGTACGAAGGCGTTGATCCCGTGGATCACCCCCCACACGTTGACGCCCATCGCCCAGCGCCAGTCGTTGAGCTCGTGTTCCCACATCGGTCCCTCGGCGCCGGCCCCGATACCGGCGTTGTTGCACACGACGTGGACGGCACCGAAGGCCGAGAGCGCGGCGTCGCGCAGCTCCTCGACCGACGACCACTCGGATACGTCGCACGGCACGCCGATCACGTCGTGGCCGGCGTCGCGCAGCACGGCGACGGTCGCCTGCAACGGCTCGGGCTGGACGTCGGCGAGCACGACGCGCATCCCGGCATGGGCGAACCGTTCGCCCATCGCCCGGCCGAGGCCCCCCGCCCCGCCGGTCACCACGGCGACGCGGCCCTCGAGTCGTTCCATCGCTGCTCCTCCGTCCGATCGTTGCGCCCGACACCCTACGCTCGGTCCCGCGCGCCCGACGGGCCGAGCCGGCGGTCCCGGCGAGGGTGACGGAGGCGCCGGGCTCCCCCTACGATCGGGTGCGTGTCCAGCCCCGCCCGCCCGATCGCACCCGCCCCGGCGCGGGCCCGGGCAGCGGTGGGTGGCAGGCCCGGGACGATCGGCTACTGGTACCTGGGGATGATCCTCGACCTCGTGCACATGCCGCTGGTCATCGGGATGGTGATCCTCGGGGCCACCTGGTGGGCCGGGACGGTGTACGTGACGATCGTGACGGTGCTGGTCATCCTGCAGATCGGGCTGATGGGCTGTCCCGTGATGGCACTGACCCGCTGGCTCAAACGCAAGCACGACCCGGCCTACGACGGGCCGTGGTCGCTGACGATGTGGATGTACCGGCGCTACGGACGCGCCGTGGGCATCGCCGTGTTCGTCTTCTTCGTGGCCCTCGCCATCGGTCTGCGGGCCCTGCTGTTCTGAGCGCGTCACGCACCGTCGGCCGGCGGTGGTCGGTCTGGCGGGGGCGGGCGGCGACGGATCGGTTCGAGATGGCCCGGGCCGATGCGGGAGCATGACCGGATGGCTCACCGACGGATCCGCCCGTTCAACACCAAGGACACCTATCCGAACCAGACCCTCGACAACGACCTGTGCCAGGCGGTCATCGCCAACGACACGATCTACCTGCGCGGCCAGGTCGGTTCGGACTTCGACGGCAACATCGTCGGTCGAGGCGACGCCGCCGCCCAGACCGAGCAGGCGATGGCCAACGTCGCCCAGCTGCTCGCCGAGTGCGGTGCCGGCCTCGCCGACATCGTCAAGATCACCGTCTACCTGATCGATCCCCGCTATCGCGAGCCCGTCTACCAGGTGATCGGCCGGTGGTTGAAGGGCGTCCACCCGGTGTCCACCGGTGTCGTCGTCTCAGGGTTGGCCCAGCCGGACTGGCTGATGGAGATCGACGTCGTCGCCGTCCTCTCCGGGACCTGACGAGGCTTCGGCCTGCTCAGCGGGCGGCGTAGCCGACGAAGGCCGGGCAGCGTTCGGCCTCGGCAGGGACCTGCCCGGGTTCGAGCGGTACGGCGATGTCGGTGACCAGCGGACCGACGCGGGCGGCGATGGGGGCGAGGGCGGCCAGGTCGAAGCCGTACAACGCGGCGGCGTTGCCCGACAGCATCCGTTCGACCTCGTGGCCGGGGAAGCCGCCGTAGGCCTGGCGGAGCGCCTCCGTCGACCACGGGAAGCTGGCCTCGCGGTGGGGGTAGTCGCTGCCCCACATGATCCGGTCGACGCCGACGACGTCGCGGGCGGGCATCTCGGAGCGGCGCATGAAGCTGGCCGCCACGTGGCACTGCCGCGCCCAGTACTCGCTCGGGGTGAGCGACAGCCCGGCCATCACCGGCGCCCCCCAGATGTGCTCCTGGGACCCGACGGCGTTGCGCATCCGGTCGAAGAAGTAGTCGAGGCGGGCCAGCTCGTCGGGGACCCAGGCCGTGCCCTGCTCGGTGAACACCAGTTGGAGGTCGGGATGGCGCTCGAGCGCGCCCGAGATCAGCAGGTGGGTCAGGGCCCGGTGGGAGAACCAGGTGACCTCGAGGAGGAAGATCACCACCGACTCCTGTGTGTTGCCCATCGGCGGGTTGGCGCTGCCGCCGTGGTGGTTGACCGGCATGGCGAGCTCCTCGCACACCGCCCACAACGGTTCGTAGTACGTCGGATCGTGCAACTGGGGCAGTGCGCTGCCCGGGGGCACGCCGGGGAGCAGCACACCGCCGAACAGTCCGTGATCGCGGGCCCACCGCACCTCGGCCACCGCCGCGTCGATGTCGTGGAGCAGGATCTGGGCGATCCCGGCGCGACGTCCTGGGGCGTCGGCGCAGAAGTCGGCCAGCCACCGGTTGTGGGCCCGCAGGCCGGCCCACCGGCGGTCGAGGTCGCCGGAGTCGGCCGGCGGCGGCTGAGCGGTCAGCGACGACGAGGGGTAGAAGGGCGGGATCGTGTTCGGGTAGATCACCTCGGCGACGATGCCGTCGTCCTCGAGGTCGCGCAGTCGGCGGGCCGAATCCCAGTTGCGGGCGCCGTCGTCGCCCTTCAGGTCGTCGTAGGGGTTGACGTAGGTGGGCAGCCAGGCGTCGAAGTCATCGAGCCACCCGCGTTCGAGGTATGGCCGGTACTCGCCGATCGACCCGCCCCCGTGGCAATCGGCCGAGATCACCGTGTACCGCTCACCGGTTGTCATCACCACTCCTTACTCCGACCTGTAACTCAAACGTGTAGTCAGGCGCCAAGGGAAGCGCCAGCGACGAGGCGCCGGGAGGGAGCGGCCAAAGCGCAGCGGAGGCCAGTCCCGACCCATTCTCACGGCTTCTGGGCGCCGACGACCCACATCGCGAAGAACTGCGAGCCGCCGCCGTAGGCGTGGCCGACGGCCTTGCGCACCCCGTCGATCTGGTGTTCGCCGGCGGTGCCCATCACCTGCATCGCCGCCTCGCCGAAGCGGATCGTACCGCTCGCCCCGATCGGGTTGGTCGACAGCACGCCGCCGGAGCAGTTGACGGGCAGCTTGCCGGTCATCTCGGTGTGGCCGTCCTCGACCCACCGCCAGCCGTCTCCCTTGGGGGCGAAGCCGAGGTTCTCCAGCCACATCGGTTCGAACCAGGCGAACGGGACGTACATCTCGACGACGTCGATCTCGTCGGCCGGCTTGGTGATCCCGGCCTTGCGCCACAGGTCGGCGGCGCACATCTCGCCGGCCAGCGGGCTGATCGTCTCGCGCCCGGCGAACGACGTCGGCTCCGAGCGCATCGCCGTGGCGTGGACCCAGGCCTTGGGCCCGTCGTGGGCGTCGGCCGTGGCCTCGTCGGCGAGCACCATGGCGAAGGCACCGTCGGACGACGGGCAGGTCTCGACGAACCGCACCGGGTCCCACAACATCGGGCTCTCCAACGCCTTCTCGAGGGTCAGGCCCTCCTCGTGGAGATGGGCGTAGGGGTTCTTCAGGGCATTGGCGCGGTCCTTCACGGCGACCATGCAGCCGATGTGCGACGGGGCTCCGCTGCGCTTGATGTAGCCGCGGATGATCGGGGAGAAGTAACCGCCCGCCCCGGCATGGACGGGCATTCCGAACGGCATCGGGACCGACAGCGCCCACATCGCCGAGCCGTCGCTCTGCTTCTCGAAGCCGATGGTGAGGACCCGCTTGTGCAGTCCGGCCTGCACGTGCTGGGCGGCGACGATCACCGTCGAACCGCCGACGCTGCCCGCCGTGTGGACGCGGAACAGCGGCTTGCCTGCGGCAGCCAGGGCATCGGCCAGCCACAGCTCGGGCATCATCACGCCCTCGAGCATGTCGGGGGCCTTGCCGATGACGATCGCGTCGATGTCGGCCATCGTCAGCCGGGCGTCGGCCAACGCCCGATCGGCGGCCTCGCGCACCAGGCCGGCGATCGACACGTCGGCGCGGCACGAGGTGTGCTTGGTCTGGCCCACGCCGATGACTGCGCAACGTTCCATGATCAGTCACCCTCCATCACGCACACGAGGTTCTGTTGCAGCAGCGGGCCCGACGACGCGTGGCCGAGCACACGGTCGGCCGTCCCGGCGATCACCCGATCGGCGGCCTCGGCCAGGCGGAGCGAGCCCGGCGGCCATCATCGGATTGCCGCACAACGGCCCGCCGGATGGGTTCACCGCCGTGGCCGACGGGTCGATGCCCAGCTCGCGCTGCAGGAGCAACTCCTGATGGGTGAACGGGGCGTGCAGCTCGGCGACGTCGAGCCGGTCGGCGCCCGCCCCGGCGGCCGCGGCGGCGAGGCGGGCCGACGGGGCGGCGGTGAGATCGCGGGCCCCCAGGTTCTGCACGTCGATGCGGTGCTCGATCCCGCGGATCCAGGCGGGACGTTCGCACAGCCGCCGGGCCAGGTCGCCGGCGGCGATGACGACGGCGACGGCGTTGTCGGCCACGGGTGGGCAGTCGTGGGCGCGCAGCGGGTGGTGGGTGCGCGGCGCGGCGAGCAGCTCCTCGATCGTGTGCTGCCCGCGCACCAAGGCGTGGCGGTTGCCCAGCCCGTCGCGGCGTGAGCGGACGGCGATCGCTGCCATCTGCTCCTCGGTGACCACGCCCGACTCCAGGCAGGCGCGGGCCTGCAGCGCGGCGATCGAACGCTCGTCGGGCCACAGCGGCGCGACGACGTAGGGGTCGAGCTGCAGCGCCATGATCCGGTTGATGTCGCCCGACGACGACTTGCCGTTGGCGAACACCAGCGCCGATTCGCACTCGCCGAGCTGGATCTTGATCCACGCCTCGTACAGCGCCCAGGCGCCGTCCATCTCGACGTGGCTCTCGACGATCGGTGGGAAGGCACCGATGGCGTCGACGGCGGAGACGAAGCTGAACGGCTGGCCGGCCATGTAGTCGCACGAGCCGTGGCACCAGAAGCCGATCTCGCGCCGGTCGAGGCCCGAGCCGGCCACCGCCGCGTCGATCACGGGGACCATCATCTCGACGGGGGTCTTGTTGGTGTCGACCTCCATCGTCGACTGGCTGGTGGTGATGATGGCGACGTCGCGCATCAGCGGTCCCCCGCTTCGATGGCGGCATCGGGCTCGCCGGTGGGACGGAAGTGGTCGATGTTCTCGAGCGTCGGACCCCACTCGGAGCGGTCCTTCCAGACCGGCTCGACCCGCATGCCGATGCGCACGTCGTCGGCGTCGCATTCCAGGATCAGGTGGGAGACCGACATGTCGGCCCCGTCGAGCTTGACGTTCGCCGAGACATAGGGGATCGGGATCTTCTGACCGAGGAACGGGACGTTGACGACGCAGAAGGTGGTGATCGTCCCCCGCGGGCCGACCTCGACCTCGGGCCCGAGGGCACGGGCGCACCGCGGGCAGGTGCCGTTGCGGGGCGGGAAGTAGACGAGCTCGCACCCGGGGCAGCGGTTGCCGATCATCCGGCCCTCGAGCAACCCGGCGAGATGGGCCGAGGAGTTCGGCCCCGCCGAGTAGCGGTAGTGGATGGCGATCGGCGTGCGGACCTTGAGCACGGGCTCGGGCTGGGCCGTCGTCGTGTCGCTCACGGCCGTTCCTCCCCGGCGGGCTCGAAGCAGGCGATGTCGCCGATGCCCGTGCCCCGCTCGGCGGCCCAACGGACGCGCACCCGCATTCCGCTGGCCATCCGCTCGGGTGCGCCGGCGTCGACGGCGTGGAGCATCGGGTGGTCGGCGCCGTCGAGCCGGATCAGCGCCCAGGCGAAGGGGTGGCCGAGGGGAGTGCCCTCCACCGGGACGGGCTGCCACGACCAGGTCGTCACCGTGCCCTCGGTGCCGACCTCGACCCATTCGGTGCAGGCGGTCCCGGTCAGCGGATCGAACTCGATCGGCGGCACGTGCACCGTGCCGTCCGCCCCGCGGGTGCCCTCGATCCGGCCGTCGCGCAGCCCGGTGAAGAACCGCCCGTAGGTCGCCCCGAGGGTGCGTCCGTAGGGGTAGCTCAGCACCAGCGGAGCGGTGAAACAGCCGTCCGGGGCGATCGTGTACTCGCTCGTCGCTCCAGCCATCACCGTGGTCTACCAGATCGAGTGCTCGTTCTGACGACCCGTCAGAACCACACGCCGGCCGGCGTGCCATGCTTCGGGAATGCCGCTGCTCATCCTGCGTTACGACCTCCGCCTGCCGCCCGCGGGGGCCACGCCGACCACCGTCACCGGGGCGGGCCAGTACGCCGCCTGCCTGGAGCAGGTGCGCTGGGGCGAGCGGGTCGGCGTCGACATGGTCGTGCTCTCCGAGCACCACGGGGCACCCGACTCGTTCATGTCGGCGCCGCTCACCATCGCCGGGGCGATCCTCGGCTCGACGAGCCGGATCACCGTCAACATCTCGGCCCTGCTGGTGATCATGCACGACCCGATCCGCGTCGCCGAGGAGCTGGCCACGCTCGACCTGATCGCCCCCGGACGGCTGAGCGTGATCCTCGGCACCGGGTACCGGCAGGAGGAGTTCGACATGATGGGGATCACCTTCAAGGAGCGCAACGAGATCCTCGAGGCCAACGTCGGCGCGTTGCGCCAGGCGTGGACGGGCGAGTACTTCGAGTGGAAGGGCCGCAAGGTACGGGTCACTCCCACCCCGACCACCCCCGGCGGGCCGATGATGATGCTCGGCGGTTCCACCGAGCAGGCCGCCCGGCGGGCCGCCCGACTGCGCTGCGTGTTCACCTCGGCCATCGGTGACGAGGCGCTCGGCGCGGCGTACTACGACGAGTGCGCCAAGGTCGGGTTCCAGGGATTCGCCAGCCTGCCCCATGGGGCGGGCTTCATCCACGTCTCGACCGACCCAGAGCGTGACTGGCAGCGCATCGCCCCCTACGCCTTCCACGAGGCCCGCACCTACGCCTCGTGGCAGCGCAGCGGTCAGTCGTCCTCGGTCACGGTCAAGCGCGCCGAGACGATCGAGGACCTCCGGGCATCGGGTGTCTACCAGGTGCTCACCCCGGACGAGTTCGTCGACCAGTGGCATGCCGCCGGCCCGTTCAGCGGAATGGTCCTCCACCCGCTGATGGGCGGCATCCCGCCCGAGCTGGCCTGGGAGAGCCTCGAGTTGCTCGAACACGAGGTCCTGCCCAGGATCAAGCCCAGCTGACCCGATGGGCGGGCTGATCCGCAGCGATCGTGACCGCACGATCGTGCGGTTGGCCGTGCCTGCGCTGGGCACGCTCGCCGTCGAGCCGCTCTACGTGCTCGTCGACACGGCGATCGTCGGGCGGATCGGCACCGAAGCGCTGGCCGGCCTGGGGATCGCCTCCACGGTGCTGCTGACCGTCAGCGTCGTGATCGGGTTCATGGAGTACGGCATCACCCCCGAGGTCGCCCATGCCCACGGCCGAGGCGAGTCCCACCAGGCACGGGTGGTGGCCGCCGACGCGCTGTGGCTGACGATGCTGCTCGGGTTGCCGACGTGCGCGCTCGTCGGCCTGGGAGCCCGGCCGATCGCCGCCCTGCTCGGCGCGACCGGCGGCGTGCTCGACGCCGCGGCCACCTACCTGCGGATCAGCGCCGTCGGTCTGCCGTTCGTGATGGTCGCCTACGTCGGCCACGGCGTGATGCGCGGGGTCAACGACCTGCGCCGGCCGATGATCATCGTGCTCGTCGCCAACGCGCTCAACGTCGTGCTCGAGCTGGTCGCCGTCTGGTGGCTCGGCCTGGGCGTCGCCGGTTCGGCGTGGAGCACCGTCGCCGTGCAGATCCTCGCCGCCGGGTTCTTCCTGGCCACGCTCGCGCCCCATCTCACCCGGGTGCGTCCGGCCTGGGGGCGGGTCAAGCCGTTGCTCGTCACCGGCCTCCATCTCGGGCTGCGCGGGATCGCCATGCTCGCCGTGTGGATCACGATCACCTCGGTGGCGGCGCGCACCGACACCCCGACCCTGGCGGCCAACCAGATCGCCGCGCAGCTCTTCCTGTTCCTCGCCCTCGGGCTCGACGCCCTGGCCATCCCGGCGCAGTCGCTGGTGGCCGGCGCCCGGGGTCGGGCCGACACCGACGAGGCGACCGCCGTCGGCTGGGCCTCCAACCGCCTGTCGCTGTGGTGCGCCGCCGGCCTGGCCGGTCTGCTCGGGGCCACGTGCATGGTCCTACCCCGGCTGTTCACCGCTGACCCGGCGGTCGTCGACCGGGCGACCGGGGCGCTGCTGATCCTCGCCGTGATGCAGTTCCCCGGAGCGGTCGCCTTCGCCCTCGACGGGGCGCTGATCGGGGCCCAGGACGAGAAGTACCTCGGTCGGGCCGCGGTGATCAACCTGGCGGCGTTCGCGCCGCTGGTCGTCGCCACGCTCGTCTGGCCGCGCCTGGGCATCCTCGGGCTGTGGGGGGCTCAGCTCACCTGGATGGTGATGCGCGCCGTCGTCAACACCAGGAGATGGAGGAGCCGGCGCTGGGCACTCAACCGGTTGCAGCCGACGTGTTGAGCGCCGCCAGCAGGCCCGGCAGCTCGGCGAGCCGCGAGATGCGGTGCACATCGGCCGGGGGGTCGGGCCACGGATCGCCGAACCGGTCGTGCCACACGGCGATCAGCCCGGCGTCGCGGGCGCCCAGGACGTCGCTCTTGATCGAGTCGCCGACGTAGACGCTGCGTTCGGGCGCCACGCCGAGGTGGTCGCAGACCGTCATGAACGCGTTGGCATGGGGCTTGAGCGTGTCGTGGGGTGCGGCCAGGCACACCTCGAACCAGTCGTGCAGCCGGAGTCGCTCGGCCTCGGACGCCACGAGATGGTTGTTGGACAGCACGGCCAGACGGGTCTGATCGACGAGCAGGTCGAGGGTCGGCACGGTGTCGGCGAAGAAGCCCACCCACAGTTCCTCGTCGAACCGGCGGGTCAGGTGGTCGACCTCGTCGGGTTCGAGCCAGTGGAGCACCTCGGGCCAGATCCGGTGACGCCGGTGGTGCAGCGCCCAGGTGTTGCGATGCCAGATGTGGTCACCGTCGGGTGCCGCCAGCCACAGCTCCCGGCGGCAGTAGTCGATCAGGGCGTCGCTGCAGCGCTCGTCCATGATCTCGTCGAGGCACGAGATGATCGAACCCCACCAGTCGATCAACGTGTCGTCGAGATCGAAGACGACGGCGTCGAACGCCGGGCGGTGGGGGATCACGACGAGGTCCCGGTCAGTCGTGGATGACGACCCGGCTCCCCACCGGCAGCCAGTTGTCGGCCCAGATCATGTCCATCGCCAGGTTGGTGACGCGGATGCAGCCATGGGAGGCGGGGTAGTTCGGCACGTTGGGCGCGCCGTGCACGGCGACACCGCCGACCACGAAGCGGGGCCGGTAGAGCGTGCCCAGGGTGCCCTCGTACCGCGGCTCGTCGACGGTGCGGTAGACGCGGTACGACCCGACCGGGGTGATGGCGACGCCGACCGAACGCTGTCCGGGGTTCTTCTTGTCGGGCTCGTCGTAGGCGTAGTTGCCGCCGGTGGAGACGTGGATCACCCAGACGGTCCGGCCGCCGCGCACGATCTTGAGCACCTGGTGGCCCTTGTCGACCTCGAGGTAGTCCCCGCCGCCCAGGGTCGGGCCGGGCACGCACAACGAGGTGTTCAGCCGCGAGGCGGTGAGCTCGTCGATCTTGCCCGTCGTCGCCAGCCCGTTGAGGAACTGGAAGGCCATCACCGCCTGGTTGGTCGTCAGGCCGTAGTTGCCGTCGGAGCCGGCGTTCCAGTAGCCGAGCGCCCGCAGCCGGGTCTGGGCGTTGGCGATCGCCTCCGGGGTGGAGCCGATCGTGATCGCCGACACGGGGGTCGCCGCGAACCCGACGCAGCCCGGCGGGGTCGGGTCGACGTTCTGCGGGCCGCCGAACGGCGCGGCGGCGTTCGCCCCGGTGTAGTACCCGGCGACGTCGGCGATGACGTGGCCTCCACCCTCGAGGAACACGTCGAAGCCCCGGGCCGACACGGGCACCGTGGCGTGGTTGGGCAGCGTCTGGGCGGCCCGGGTGAGGTTGACGTTCGAGGTGTCGCGGGCCTTGACCGCCGGATCGTTGGCCCCCGCCGGTGTCACGCTCGCATAGCCGGACTGCAGCGAATCGGTGATCGTGACGTTGAGCACGACGGCGGCCACGTCGTTGCGACCGATGGCCGGATTGGTGGTCACCGGCACTTCGGCGTTCCACCCTGGGAGGATCATCCCGGCCACCCCTGCCGGGCTCAGCGCGGCCCGGCGGGTGTCGAGGAAGCGGGTCGGCGCGGCCAACGGGACGAACAGCCCCACGGTGTCGCTCGCGGCGGCGACTCCGGTGAACGTGCCCATCAGGTCGACGATCAACTGGCCGCCGGTCTCGCTGTAGACGTCGAAGTTGCCGGCGGCGTCGAGCGGCACGATCACCTGGTTGGCCGATGCGTGCAGCGGCGCCCGCGAGTTGAGGTTCGAGGCGTTCGGCCGGGGCCGGCCGGAGGAGGACACGGTCCAGTACCCGGCGGCGTTGGCGATGGCGGTGACGTTGAGGACGGCGGCCGTCGCACCGGCGGCGTCGGGCACGGCGATGGTGCGCACCTCGTCGGCGCCGATCGCCGTGACCCCGGGGACACGGGTGTCGAGTATGCGCCGCGGTGCGGCGAGCGGGACGAAGCGCCCGGCGGTGGCGGTGGCCGCAGGGGCGTAGTAGCCGAGGAAATCGACGAGCAGGTTGCCCCCGGCCGAGCTGTAGAGGTCGACGACCCCGCTCGGCCCGACGGGCACGGTGACGAGGTTGGGGATGGCCAGCGCGACACCGTCGAGCGCCGCCCGCTCGTCGATGTTCAGGTTGGAGGCGTCGGGCGCGGTCCCCTCGTGGGGGTGGACGGTCCAGTAGCCCGCGCCGGACGGACCGACCGCGGTGACGTTGAGCACGGCGGCGATCAGACCGCCGGCCGCCGGACGGGGGGCCGCGCCGGTCAGCGTGACCGACACGGTCTGGCCGGCGGCGACCGGCCCGCTCTGGCGGGTGTCGAGCAGGCGTTCGGGGTTGGGCAGCGGCACGTATGCCGACGACCTGATCGGGACGGCCACCGCAGTCGTCGGGAGGAGGCCGACGGCCAGGCTCCCGCTGAGGGTGGCCGCGCTGAAGAACAGTCCGGAGAGACGAGCGCCCATCGCAACACGTTAGCGAGCCGATGGAGCGCCATCACAGGATTCGGCGCGAGACTGTCGTCCATGCCGACCGACCAGCACATCCTCGTCGAGCGGACCACCGACATCGTCACGGTCACGCTCAACCGTCCCGAGAAGCGCAACACCCTCGCCGTCGACGTGCTGGTCGAGCTGGGCCGGATCATGCGCGACATCGGATCGAGCGACGCCCGAGGCGTGATCCTCGCCGCCAACGGACCCGTGTTCTCCGCCGGCCACAACTTCGCCGACCTGTACGACGTGCCGCTCAACGAGGTGCGCAAGCTGTTCCAGGTGTGCACCGAGACGATGGACACGCTCCAGTCGATCCCCCAGCCCGTGTGCGCCAAGGTGCACGCATTGGCGACGGCGGCCGGCTGCCAGCTGGTGGCCACCTGCGACCTCGCGGTGGCCAGCGATCAGGCGAGCTTCGCCATCCCCGGGGGCAAGGGCGGCCTCTTCTGCCACACGCCGCTCGTCGCCGTGGCCCGCAACGTCGGCCGCAAACGGGCGCTGGAGATGGCGATGACCGGCGACGCCATCGACGCCCATACGGCGGCCGACTGGGGACTGGTCAACCGGGTGGTGCCGGCCGACCAGCTGGACTCCGCCACCGAGGAGCTCATCCGCCGGGCGACACGGGGCAGCGCACTGGCCAAAGGGATGGGCAAGCAGTCGTTCTACGCCCAGGTCGACCTCGACCAGCCCAAGGCCTACGCCTATGCGATCGAGATCATGTCGGCCGGCGCACGGACCGACGACGGCCAGGAGGGGATCGCCTCGTTCCTCGAGAAGCGCAGGCCCGTCTTCCGCAATCGCTGACAAGCGTCCGGTCGCCGCGGCTGACCGGTCGCCGCGGCGCGGTCTGCTCGCGGCAGGGTGATCCAGGCAGGGCGTCGCTACCGTATGACCGGCATGAGCACCCAGACGCGCCTGGGATGGGCGGCGCCGATCCTGATCGTGGTCGGGGGCGCATGCGGTCTCGATCCTTCCGAGCCGGCCTCCGGCGTCGTCGCCTGCGGGGCTCGAGCGCCGGTCGTCGGTCGTCCGTTGAACATCGTCACCACCGTCGCCCCGATCACCTCGATCGTCGCCAACGTGGTTGGTGACACGGGGGCGAAGGTGACCGGCCTCGTGCCCGAGGGTGTCGACTCCCACACCTTCGAGCCGCCGCCATCGGCGGCCGAGGCGCTGGCCGTCGCCGACGAGGTGTTCGTCAACGGGCTCGGGCTCGAGGACCCGGTGCGCGATCTGGCCGCCGCCAACCTCGGCGCCGGCGCAGAGATCTGCGAGCTGGCGACCACGGTGCTGCCCGAGAGCGAGTGGATCTACGACTTCTCGTTCCCCGAGGCGGGGGGCAGACCGAACCCTCACCTGTGGACGAACCCGCCGATGGCCAAGGAGTACGCGGCGCTCGTGCGCTCGACGCTGGCGGCCCGTGATCCGGCCAACGCCGCCGCCTACGAAGCCAACTTCTCGGCCCTCGCCGAACGGATCGACGCCCTCGACGCAGCCGTCCGGCAGGCGACGAACACCCTGCCCGCCGCCGATCGCAAGCTGTTGACCTACCACGACGCCTACGCCTACTTCGCCCGGGAGTACGGCTGGGAGGTGGTCGGGGCGATCCAGCCGTCGTCGTTCGCCGAGCCTTCGCCGAAGGATCTCGCCGCGCTGATCGGACAGATCCGCGACCAGGGGGTGAAGGCCGTCTTCGGCTCCGAGGTGTTCCCCTCGCCGGTGCTCGAGCAGTTGGGCGCCGAGACGGGCGTGCGCTACGTCGACGTGCTGCGTGACGACGACCTTCCCGGCAAGCCGGGTGAGCCGGAGCATTCGTGGCTGGGGCTGATGCGCTTCGATGTCGTGACGCTCGTCGATTCGTTGGGCGGCGATGCGTCCGCCCTGCGGGCCCTCGACATCGCCGGCTCGGGGACGGACTCGGCGTACTACCCGCAATGACCCCGACGCGCGTGCTCCCGGCCGACGTACTGGCCCGCTTCGAACACGTCTCGCTCTCGTACGGCGCCGGGCCCGTCGTCCAGGACGTCGATCTGTCCCTCGGTGCGGGCGAGTTCGTCGGCATCGTCGGCCCGTCCGGATCGGGCAAGACCACCGTGCTCCGGGCACTGATCGGACGGATGGAGCCGAGCTTCGGCAGCGTCGCCAGGCGCGCGGGGCTGCGCCTCGGCTACGTCCCCCAGGTCGAATCGGTCGACTGGAACTTCCCGGTCACCGTCGCCGAGGTGATCCTGATGACGCGGGCGGCCCGGCGGTGGTCGCCGCGGGCGACGGGGGCCGAGCGCGGCGAGGTCGATGCGGTGCTCGAGCGCCTGGGCCTCGGAGGCCTCGGTGCCCGCCACATCCGCGAGCTGTCGGGCGGCCAGCAGCAACGGGTGTTCCTGGCCCGGGCGCTGCATCAGCGCCCCGACCTGCTCGTGCTCGATGAGCCCACCTCCGGCGTCGACGTGCGTACCCGCCATGAGATCCTCCACGTGCTCGCCGATCTGAACGACGGGGGGATCGCCGTCGTGCTCACCACCCACGACCTGAACGGCCTGGCCGCCCACCTGCCCCGTCTCGTGTGCTTCAACCGGACGGTGATCGCCGACGGCCCGCCGCTCGCCGTGTTGCGGCCGTACGTGCTCGAACGCACCTTCGGCGCCCCGATGGAGGTGCTCGAGCACGGCGGGATGCCCGTCGTCCTCGACGGCGAGCTCGGGGCGGTCGCCCGCCGCTTGCGGAGGGTCGCATCGTGAGCGATCTCCTCCGTCCGTTCGAGTTCGCCTTCTTCCGCCACGGCCTGATCGTCGCGGTGCTCGCCGGGGCGGTGTGCGGGCTGATCGGGGTGTACGTCGTGCTGCGCTCGATGAGCTACATCGGCCACGGGCTCTCCCATGCGGTGTTCGGCGGCGCGGCGGCCGCCGCGGTGATGGACATCAACTACTTCCTCGGGGCGGGGTTGTGGGGGATCGCCTCGGGGCTGGTCATCGGCCGGGTCGCCCGCCGCCGGATCATCGGGGCGGACGCGGCGATCGGCGTCGTCACCACGTCGTCGTTCGCCATCGGAATCGTCCTGTTCAACCGCTTCGGCCAGGCGCGGCGCAACCTCGACGCCGTCCTCTTCGGTGACATCCTCGGGGTGTCCATCGGCGATGTGGTCGTCGTCGCCGGGGTGACGCTCGGCGTCGTCACCGTGATCTGGTTCGGGTACCGCCGGCTGCTGTTCGCCACCTTCGATCCGGAGGTGGCCGAGGTGTCGGGGGTGCGCGTCGCCCGGGTCGAGGCGCTGTTGATGACGATGATGGCGCTGACGGTGCTCGTCACGATGAGAGTGATCGGCGTGCTGCTGATCTCGGCGCTGCTCGTCCTGCCGGCGTCGACGGCCCGGATGATGACCAACTCGTTCGCCCGGATGTTGTGGTCGTCACCCGTGATCGGGATGACCGCGTGCCTGATCGGGATGAACCTGAGCTACCACCTCGACACCTCGGCAGGGGCGACGGTGATCCTGGTCAACGCCGTCTTCTTCGGCGCGGCCTACACCGTCACCGGGGTCCGGGGCCGTCGGCGGGTGGGCGACCTGCAGCACGCCCACGCCTGATCCCGGACCGCACGCGACGCGTCGCTCGGGCCGTCGCCGTTGGGTGGGCGGCCCGTTCGTGCCATGCTCGGGGGCGATGACCAGCCCGAAGCTCGCCCTGCTCGAGAACCGCCTGGCCGACCTCGGTCGGGTCGTGGTCGCCTTCAGCGGTGGCGCCGACTCGGGGCTGCTCGCCTACGTTGCCCATCGTGTGCTCGGGCCGGACGGCGCCCATGCGGTGACCGCCGTGTCGCCCAGCCTGGCCGGCGACGAGGAGGCCGACTGCCGCGCCCTGGCCGCCGAGTGGGGCCTGCGGTGGACGCCGGTGGCGACCGACGAGATGGCCCGCGCCGCCTACCGGGCCAACGACACCGACCGCTGCTACCACTGCAAGGCCGAGTTGATGGATGTCGTCGGACCGCTCGCCGGGGCCGACGGGGCGACCGTGGTGCTCGGCGTCAACGTCGACGACCTGGGGGACCACCGCCCGGGCCAGGCCGCGGCGGCCGAGCGCGGCGCGGTGTTCCCGATGGTCGAGGCCGGCCTGAGCAAGGCCGACGTGCGCGCCCTGTCGGCCCAGTTGGGCCTGCGCACCTGGGACAAGCCGGCGGCGGCGTGCCTGGCCTCGCGCATCCCCTACGGCACGCCGGTCACGTTCCGCACGCTCACCGCCGTCGACCGGGCGGAGTCGGCGTTGCGCCGCCTCGGGTTCCGCCAACTGCGCGTCCGACACTACGACGACCTCGCCCGCATCGAGATCGAACTGGCCGAGCTCGAGCTCGTCATCGGTCGGCGCGCCGAGGTGGTCGACGCCGTGAAGTCGGCCGGTTACCGCTACGTGACCCTCGACCTCGAGGGGTTCCGCAGCGGCAACCTCAACGCGCCGACCTCCACCCACCCTCCTCGTACCGAGGCTGTCGGCTCGACATGACGGAATCGGTCGGTCACGCCGACAACCTCGGTTGGTGGGCGGGACGCGGCCAGGCCGTACGGTACGGGGATGAAGCTGAGCACGACGATCAACTACGCCGGCGGGTTCAAGGAAGCCGTGGAGCGTGTCGTCGACATGGAGAAGGCCGGGCTCGACGCGGTGTGGATCGCCGAGGCGTACAGCTTCGACGCGATCAGTCAGGTCGGCTACCTGGCGGCGAGGACCGAACGGGTCGAGATCGGCACCGGCATCCTCAACGTCTACTCGCGTACGGCCGCCCTGATGGCGATGACCGGCGCCGGCTGCGACTACGTCTCCGACGGACGGTTCATCCTCGGCCTGGGGGCGTCCGGGCCGCAGGTGGTCGAGGGGTTTCACGGCGTAGCGTACGACAAGCCGATGGTCCGGATCCGCGAGTACATCGAGGCCTGTCGGATGATCTGGCGGCGTGAGCCGTTCAACTACCAGGGTCAGGCGGTGCGGGCACCTCTCCCGGCGGGTGAGGGGACGGGGTTGGGCAAGCCGCTCAAGTTGATCAACCATCCGGTTCGTGCCGACATCCCGATCTGGTGGGCGAGCCTGATGGGCAAGAGCGTCACCCAGACCGCCCAGCACGCCGACGGTTGGTTGCCGATCTTCTTCGATCCCGAGAAGTACCACCAGGTGTGGGGCGACGAGCTCAAGGCCGGGTTGGCGAAGCGGGATCCGTCGCTCGGGCAACTGCAGATCTCGGCCGGCGGGATGGTCGCCATCGACGAGTCGCTGACCGGCGAGGCGCGGGACAAGATCCTCGACTTCTCCCGGCCGAGCGTCGCCCTGTACGTCGGTGGCATGGGGCGCGCGATGCGAACTTCTACAACACGATCGCCCAGAAGTACGGCTACGTCTCCGAAGCGATCGAGATCCAGGACCTGTACCTGGCGGGGAGGAAGGACGAGGCGGCCAAGGCCGTGCCCGGCGAGATGCTCGAGAAGACGAACCTCGTCGGACCGAGGAGCTACGTCAAGGAACGCATCGCCGCCTATCGCGAAGCCGGCGTCACGATGCTGTCGGTGAACCCGGTCGGGCCCCACCCGGTGAAGACCATCGAGACCCTGAAGGAGTTGACCGAGGGATGATCGAGTCGGCAGGGCCACCGTGGCCAACGTTCTGATCACCGGCTGCAGCTCGGGATTCGGGCTGCTCAGCGCCGTCACCTTCGCCCGGTCCGGGCACCGTGTCTTCGCCACCATGCGCCAGCCGGGCAAGTCGGCGGCGCTCGACGCCGCGGCGGCCGCCGCCGGGGTGGACATCGAGGTGGTCGCCCTCGACGTGGGCGACCCGGCTTCGGTCGAGGCCGCGGTGACCGTCATCCTCGAGCGGGCGGGCTCGATCGACATCGTCGTCAACAACGCGGGCATCGAGGTCTTCGGCGCCGTTCACCTGGTGTCCGACGACGAGGCGCTGCGCCAGTTCGACACCAACGTGATCGGCGTGGTCCGGGTGTGCCGCGCCGTCGTCCCCGGGATGATCGAGCGGGGCCGCGGGGCGATCGTCAACGTCGGCTCGGTCGCCGGCAAGGTCGGGGCGCCCTACAGTGGCCTGTACGCGGCGAGCAAGCACGCCCTTGAGGCGCTCAGCGAGGCGATGCACTTCGAGTTGGCCCGATTCGGCATCCGGGTGCACATCGTCGAGCCCGGCCAGTTCGCCACGGCGCTCGGTGAGAACTCGATCGTCGCCGCGGCGATGGCCGGGACCGAGGAGTACGAGCGGTGGCAGCGCTACCGGGCTGCCCAGCGCAAGCTCGTCGATGGTGAGCCGGCCGATGCCCAGGACGTGGCCGACGCGATCTACGCCGCAGCGACCGAGGATCCCCCGAGGTTGCGGCATCCGGTCGGCGCCGATGCCGAACTGGTGATCAACACCAAGGCCTCGATGTCCTTCGAGGATTTCGAGGTGACGATGCGCGCCGTCCTCGACTGGCACGATTGACGGCTGACGTCAGGCGGCAAACCGCCGACTCAGGTGATCCCGCCCAGCCACCACTGCCCGAGGACGACCGACACCGTCAGCAGGGCGAGGGCGATGGCGACGAATCGGATGGTCAGATCGGTCCGGGTCGGCGCGGGTCGCTTGAGCGCCGGCTCGAGCCGGGTCTCGATGTCGGCGTACACCCCGGCGAGGTCGCCGGCCGTCTCGGCGGCGTAGAACTCTCCGCCCGTGATCCGGGCGGCCTCCGTGAGCTCGGCGTACTGCACCGGCACCGGTTCGACGACCGGCCCGTCGATCGGGTCGTCGTAGGTGATCGTCCCACCGGGTGTGCCGAAGGCGATGCCGTAGACCGGTATCCCGGCGGCTGCCGCGGCCTTGGCGCCCTCGGGGCCCGGCGTGAGCCCCGGCACCGTCTCGCCGTCGGTGAGGATCACGATCACCGCCGGCGGTGCTCCGGCGCCCAGCGGGCCGGGGTCGGCACCGCTCCCCGTGTCCGGCCCCGCGCCGGCGTACTCCTCGGTGATGACATCGGTGGTCGTGATGATCGCGTCGCCGATCGCCGTTCCCTCACCCAACTGGAGCCGGTCGATGCCTTCCAGCACGGCGGATCGGTCGCGGGTCGCCGGGACACGCAACGCGACGTTCTTGGTGAACGACACCAGCCCGACCTCGATCGACGGGTCGACCTGGGTGACGAAACCCTTCGCCTGTTGCCGGGCGGCTTCGAAGCGGCTGGGATCGACGTCGGTCGCCTGCATCGAGAGTGACACGTCGAGCACCAGCATGATGATCGAGCGGTTGTCCCGTGATTGCTCCTCGCGGTACGGCTGGGCCAACGAGAACACGCCGACGGCCAGGCCGGCGAGCGTCGATGCCGACACGACATGGCGTCGCCAACCCGCCCTCCGGGGGGCGATCGAGTCGAGCAGCTCGACGTTGGTGAACCTCACGGCCCGCCGCTTGCGGCGCAGCTGGGCGGCGACGTGCAGCCCGGCGAGGGCGGCAACGCCGATCAGGAGCCACAGCCGTTCGGGGTGGAGGAGCCTCATCGGGCCGCTCCGCGGGCCGCCGGCTGGCGGCGCCGCCGATGGACGTAGCCGATCAGCTCGGCCAGCCAGTCGTCGTCGGTCCGCAACTGGAGGTGCTGGGCGCCGGTGGCGAGCAGTTCGCTGCGGATCCGGGCCCGTTGGGCCGCAGCGGCCACCGCGTAGCGTTCGCGCACCCTGTCGGTGATCTGCACCTCACGGGTCCGCCCCGTCGCCGGGTCGGCCAGGGTGAGCAGGCCGACCGCGGGCAGGTCGAGCTCGCGTCGGTCGACGATCTCGATGGCGAGCACCTCGTGACGGGTGGCCAGCGCGCCGATCGCCGGCCGCCAGGTGTCGGGGTCACCGATGAAGTCGCCGATCAGGCAGACGAACCCGCGGCGCCGGGCCCGCCCGGCGACGTCGTGGGCGAGCTGCCCGAGGTCGGTGCGGCCCTGCCCCTCGGCGTCGGGCGCCATGGCGATGGCCGTCAGCACGGCGCGGAGGTGGTCGCGCCCGGCACGCGGCGGGAAGGCCCGTCGGTGGGGACCGGCGGCCAGCACGGCGCCCACCTTGTTCTGCGATCGGGCGGTGAGGAAGCCGACGGCAGCCGCGGCGCCGAGGGCGATCGAGCGCTTCTCGGCCACGGCGGTGCCGAAGGCCATCGAGGCGGAGGTGTCGATGGCCAGCCATGCCTCGAGGTCGCGGTCGGCGATCTGATCGCGCACGTACAGCTCGCGGGTACGCGCCGTGACGTTCCAGTCGATGCGTCGCACGTCGTCACCGACGATGTACGGGCGGCTCTCACCGGCCTCGCTGCCGTGGCCGGGAGTCAGGCCCTGGTGCTGGCCGTGGAGGAGGCCGTCGAGCTTGCGGGTGATCGTCAGCTCGAGGGCCTTGAGCGTCTGGGCGAGCGCAGCGTCGGGTGGGCCGGGCCAGGGCGGCGTGCCGCCCGCTGCCGTGTTCACGGGGCTGCCCGTGCTCAACGCCGACCTCCCGGAGGCGGTGGCGGTGCCTGCAACGTGGGTGTCTGCACCCAGGCCGCCGGCACCGTCGACAACAGGCGCTGCAGCACGTGCTCGACGCTGATGTCGCGGGCGAGCGCGTCGTAGGTGAGCACGAGGCGGTGGCGGAGCACCTCGGGGGCGATCTCGAAGACGTCCTGCGGGGTGGCGTACGTGCGGCCGCGGATCAGGGCGAGTGCCTTGGCGCCGCGCACCAGCCCGAGCGACGCCCGCGGGCTCGCCCCCATCGCCAGCATCGGGGCGATGTCGCCGAGGTGGTAACCGGTCGGATTGCGGGTGGCGTGGACGAGATCGACGGCGTAGCGGGTCACGGAGCGGTCGACCGTGACGGCATCGGTGGCCGCCTGCAGGCGCTGCAGTCCGGCCAGGTCGATGACCTGGTCGGGTGTCGGCGGCCGCACCGCCATCCGCTCGATGATCGCCAGCTCCTCGTCCTGCGTCGGATAGCCGAGCTGCACCTTCATCAGGAAGCGGTCGCGCTGGGCGTCGGGCAGCTGGTAGACGCCCTCGGACTCGATCGGGTTCTGGGTGGCCATCACGAGGAACGGTCGGGGAACGGGATAGGTCGTGCCGCCGATGGTGACCTGCAGCTCGGCCATCACCTCGAGCAGTGCCGACTGCACCTTGGCCGGGGCCCGGTTGATCTCGTCGGTGAGCAGGAAGTTGACGAACACCGGGCCGAGCTCGACGTCGAACCGTTCCTGCGAGCCACGGTAGACCCTGGTGCCGGTGATGTCGGAGGGGAGCAGGTCGGGGGTGAACTGCACACGGGCGAACGTGCCGCCGACCGTGCGGGCCAGGGTCTCGACGGCGAGCGTCTTGGCCAGGCCGGGGACGCTCTCGAGCAGGCAGTGACCGCGGGCCAGCAGGCAGACGAGCATCCGCTCGATCGGCCGCTGCTGGCCGACGATCACCTTGCGGATCTCGACGAGCAGCCGTTCGACCGTTCCCGCCATCTCGGTGTCGTGCACCACTCGTCAGCTCCTCTGCGGACCGGCCCGGCCGGTCAACCAGTGGGCAGGCTAACGACGGCTTCGTGCTCCTCCGCCCGCAGGCTCCTGCGAATCTCGCGGGTCGCGCCGAGGTAGAACGACCCGGTCACGATGGCCACCATCCCGAACACCACGAAGGTCGGCCGCAGTCCGATCACGTCGGCCAACAGGCCCCCGGCCGTGCTCGACAGCCCGATGGTCAAGGTGGCCAGGGCGAAGTCGCCGGCCAGGATGCGCCCACGGATCCCGTCGGGCGACCGGGCCTGCAGGCCGTAGGTCGACAGCGTCCATTGCGATCCGCCGAACAGGTGGGCGACGAACACCAGCACGGCGGCGACACCCAGGCCGGGGGCGAAGGCGACCCCGCCGTAGGCCAGCCCGACGGTGATCCCGCCGATGGCGCAGACCTTCTGGATCCGGCTGAGCCGGCCGTCGGCGAAGCGCATCGCCAGGATCGGCCCGATCGCCGCCCCCGTGCCCCGGGCGGCAATGAGCAGTCCGGTAGCGCCGTCGCCCCCGTGGAGCTCGTCGTGGGCGAAGGCGGCGAGCAGCCCGACCAGCGCCGAGCTGCCCAGGGTGAAGACCATCTTCGAGCTGAGGAAGGCGAGGATCACCGGGTCGCGGCGGGCCTGGGCGAACGCCTCGCCCATGTCCCGCAACGGCTTGATCGGCGGCCAGCGCGGGTCCGTGATGGGCCGTCTGGGTGGCCGCGCGGATCAGCATCACCAGGCCGGCGGCGAGCACGAAGGAGACGGCGTCGGCGACGAACGAGGCGGTGCGGCCGAACAGTGTGGCGAACAGTCCGCCAAGTCCCGCTCCGACGGCGAGCATCGCTCCCCACACCGAACCGAACAGCGTGCTGGCCAGGCGCAGTTCGTCGCGGTTGCGGGCGAGGTTGGGGATGGCTGCCCCGGCGGCGGGGCCGGTGAAGGCGGCGAGTGCGGAGATGATCACCAGGCAGACGTACCCCAGCCACAGGTTGGACGGCCCGACCGCCAGCAGTCCGGCGGCGGCGAGCGCCTGACCCGACGACGTGACGACGATGATCCGTTTGCGGTCGAAGCGGTCGGCCACCGAACCGGCGAGCGGCGACATCACGAAGCTCGGCAGGGTGCTGGCCACGAGGACCAGCGATACGAGCACCTTGGTGTCCGTCGCCTCCTGGATCAGCCCGACGAAGGCGACGTAGGCGAACCAGTCACCGCAGTACGAGACGACCTGGGCGCCGAACAGCCAGCGGATGTCCCGATTGGTCCGCAACATCGCCCACATAGGCGGTCAGGTCTACCGGCCGTCGTCGGCGCCGACGAAACCGGCACCGACCTCCGCCCCGGGATGGCGGTCAGCGGGTGCGTGTGGCGTGGCGGTCGAGCACGATCGCCAACGCCGCGGTGACCCGCTCGGCGGTGGCCAGATCGAGGAACTCGTTGGGTCCGTGGGCGTTCGAACCGGGGCCGAGCACACCGGTGACCACGAACTGGGCCTCGGGGAACCGCCGGCCGAGCATCCCGATGAACGGGATCGAGCCGCCCTCGCCGAAGGCGCGCGACGGCCGGCCCCACCCGGCGATCGAGGCCTCGTCGAGGGCGGTGTCGAGCCAGGGCGAGAAGCTGCGGGCGTTCCACCCCGGTCCGCGCTCGCCGCCGTGGAAGGTGACCTGGGCGCCCGACGGCGGGTCGGCGGTGAACCGCTCGGTGATTGCCGCGAGAGCGCCGTCGGGGTCACAGGTCGGGGGGAGCCGGATGCTCAGGCGTAGCGACGTGAACGGCCGCAGCACGTTGCCGGCCCGGTCGAACGGCGGGAAGCCGTCCACGGCGATCACACTGAGCGCGGGCCGCCACGTCCTCGCCAGCAGTTGCTCGGCCGGATCGTCGGTCATCGGGCGGACCCCGTCGACGAAGGGCATGTCGCGGGCGATCGGCGGGAACTCCGCTGCCGTCGACTCGGCCTCGGCCACCCGGTCGGTGGGGATCTCGACGTGCAGCTCGTCGGGCAGCAGCCGGCCCGTGCCCGAGTCCTCGATGCGTTCGAGGAGTCGGCGGGCGATGCGGAAGCTGGAGGGCACCACGCCGCTCGCCTCACCCGAGTGGACACCCTCCGACAGGACGCGCACCGTCAAGGTGCCGGCGATCAGCCCGCGCAGCGAGGTGGTCACCCACAACCGCTCGGAGTCGAGGCAGCCAGAATCGAGGCAGAGCACCAGGTCGGGTGCGCCGATCCGCCCGGCGAGGGCGGCCAGGTGGTCCGGCAGGTCACGCGATCCGGACTCCTCACTGGCCTCGATCAGCACCACGCAGCGGGCATGCGAACCGCCTGCGGCCTGGACGGCCTCGATCGCCGCCAGCGCGGCGAACGCGGCGTAGCCGTCGTCGGCTCCGCCGCGGCCGTAGAGCCGGCCGTGCTCGATCACCGGAGTCCACGGGCCGAGGCCGTCGCGCCACCCGGACATCTCGGGCTGCTTGTCGAGGTGGCCGTAGAGCAGGACGGTCTCGTCGTCGCTCCCCGAACCGAAGGCGGGGACGTCGATGACGATCACGGGCGTGAGTCCGGGCAGTTCGTGCACGTCGACGGTCATCCCGGTGATCGACCGTTCGGCGCACCAAGCCCGGATCAGTTCGACGGCCCGCGCCATGTGGCCGTGCTCCGCCCAGTGGATGTCGAAGGCGGGCGAGAAATTGGGGATCCGGATGTAGTCGCTCAGCGCCGGGACGATCGATGCGCTCCAGACCTGCTCGGCGTGGCGCAGGACGTCCGCGGCGATGCTCACCCCGTCAGGGTAGGCAGCGGACTGGCCGGCCGCACACCGGGCACCCCTCGGAATCGACCTACGCTCACCCAATGACCAGTGAGTACGGCAGCGCCGAGGCGGCCGCCGACGCCGAACGGCACGCCACCAACCTCGAGCTGTTCCTCGATCTGGTGTTCGTCTTCGCCGTCACCCAGATCGCCACGATGATCGGCGAGAACCTGACCGTCGCCGGCGTGGGGCGGGCGCTGCTGATCGCCGGTCTGGTCTGGTGGCAGTGGTCGCAGTACACCTGGGCGGGCTCGGCGGTGGATCTGCAGGCAGGTCCGGTCACCCGTGTTCTGGTGCTGGCCACCATCCCCGTCACCCTGACGATGGCCGTCGCCATCCCCGAGGCGTTCGGCGATACCGGGCTGTGGTTCGGATTCGCCTACCTCGGAGTGCAGCTGCTGGTGCTCGGCATGCAGGGCGCAGAAGCCCTGCGGCAGGCGTCGACGAGGGTGGCGTTCATCCGCTACGGCTCGATCGCCTCGCTGTCGCCGATGCTCGTGGTCGTCGGTGGGCTGTTCGAAGGCCGGGCGCGGGTCTGGATCTGGGTCGCCGCGGCGGTGGTCAACACCATCGGGGCGTTGCGTGCCGCAGCGGGCGAGTGGGTGATCAACCCCGTCCACTTCACCGAACGCCATGCCCTGTTCGTGATCATCTCCCTCGGCGAGGCGCTCGTCGCCATCGGCGCGGCGGCCAGCGGGGTGGGTCTCGACGCCACGACGTTCGCCGGGCTGGCCGTCGCCACCGGTCTGGCCTGCGTGCTGTGGTGGACGTACTTCGCCTTCATCCCCGGGGTGGTCGAGCACCAGCTGCGGGGCGCCGGCGGGGCCGTTCGGGGGGTGCGGGCCCGCAACCTGTTCACCTTCGGCCACTTCCCGATCGTCGGCGGGTTCGTCTACTTCGCGGTGGCCGTCAAGCACATGGTGCCGCACGCGACCGACCCCCTGGCCTCGGCCGACCGCTGGTTGCTGATCCTGGGCATCGCCCTGGTGATCGGCGGATACGTGCACATCCAATGGCGTGTCGTGCACCGCGTGACCCCCGAACGCCCACTGGCCGCCGTGGCCGTGCTCCTCTGGTGCCGCCTGGCCGGAGACCTCGACGGCGTATGGGTGGTCGCCGTGGTGGCCGTCGTCCTCGGCGTGATGCAGTCGGTCGCGTGGCGACGGTTCCGTGGCGGTGCCCTGGCCCACGTCACCGCCAATCGGTGACGCGTCGGGGTGCGAGGATTCCCGGGAACGGTCCGCCACCCTCGGGCGTGTATGAGTGCGTGGACATTGCGATGACCGGCGCCGACGGCGCATCAGCCGATTCCCGGGCGGGCCTGCGGGGCCGGCGGGGCGAGCAGGCCGGAGCCTGGGCCGGATCGGAGATCGTCTATGCGACCGCCTACCGGTCGATGCTGCGCGTCGCCTACGCCCTGACCGGCTCGTCGGCCGCGGCCGAGGACGTCGTGCACGACGTGTTTCTCGCCGTCGGCCCGCGTTTCGCCGAGCTGCGCGAGCCGTTGCCCTACCTGCACCGCGCCGTCGTCAACCGCTGCCGGTCGCTCCACCGCCGGGCCGAGCGGCGGCGGCTCCAGCCGCTCGACATCCCGGCCGAGTCGGTGATCGATCCCGGCTTGGTCGAGTTGCGCGAGGCGTTGATGGCGCTGCCGTTGCGCCGCCGCAGCGCCATCGTGCTGCGCTACCTGTGCGACCTCTCCGACGAGCAGATCGCCACCGCCCTGAACTGCCGCCGGGCCACCGTGCGCACACTCGTGCACCGTGGCCTCGCCGAACTCCGTGAGGTGATCAAGTGAGCCGCAACAAGACGAGTCCGCACGAGGCGGATGGGATCGAGACACTGCGCGAGCGGTTGCAGCGCCTGGCCGAGTACGCCCCGACGACGGTGCTCCACCCCGACGAGATCCGCCTCGCCCCGCGCCGCGCCGCGGCGCCGCCCCGCCGCCGTTGGTTGACCATCGGCGTCCCGATCGCCGCCCTGGTCGCCGGCGGCGGGATCACCGCGGTGGCCACCACCGGTCAGGGCGACGCCGGCGCGGCCAGCCCGATCGAGGCCGTCGAGCGCCTCGTCACCGCCGCCGAGTCGGAGGACGTGCTCGGCATGCTCGACACCCTCGTGCCCGAGGAGGTCGCCGCGATGCGCCACTCGCTCGACGACCTGACGTCCGAGGCCGCCCGCGTCGGGCTGCTCGACCGGCGGTTCTCGCTCTCGGGCATCGACGGGCTCGACGTGTCCACCGAAGGCCTGCAGCTCGTCATCGAGGAGTTGGGCGACCATCTCGCCGTGGTCCGCGCCATCGGCGGGTCGCTGGCGACCTCGTTCGACCCGGCGGCGTTCGCCCTTGGCAGGCCGCTGCTCGACGCCCTCGACACGCCGCCCCGGGCGGCGACGACCGTCACCGATCTCGCCGGGTCGGCGCCGTTCGTGGCCACCGTCGAGCGCGACGGCCGGTGGTACGTCAGCCTGACCTACACGGCCGCCGAGGCCGCCCGCCGGACCGGCACGGACAACGTGCCACCGACAGCAGCCGTCGAGCCCGAGGGGTTCGACACGCCCGAACTGGCCGCCGAGGCGTTCTACCGGCGCCTCGTCGCCCTCGACCTCACCGGCCTGGTCGCCCTCGCCGCCCCCGGCGAGGGCGAAGCTCTGGCCCGCTACGCCCCGCTGTGGATCCCCGGCGCGACCTCGGCGATCGACGGTGCGCGGAGCGAGGGACTCACCCTCGCCCTCGACGGGCTGCAGACCAGGGTCACCGGCGACGGATCGTTCCGCCGGGTCGAACCCACGGCCTTCCACATCTCCGGCGCGGTGCCGCCCGGGTGGTACGCGGTCGACGACGGTGACGCCACGGTTGCTCCGTCGACGTTCGACTGGCAGCGCAGCGGCGACTGCCGCACGCTGACCGGGGCACTCGCCGACCGGCTGGTCCGGATCGGCTATCCGGCGACCGGCGACGGGTTCTCGTCGTGCGGGGCGACGACCCCGATGGGAGCCGGCCTGTTCACCGTGCTGCGCGGCTCGACGCAGTGGCCGCCCGATCTTCCCGAGGTCGAGGTGACCGAACGGGGAGGCCGGTGGTACGTCTCGCCGATCGGCACCGTGCTGGGCGAGGTCGTGCAGCTGCTGCGTGGTTCGGGTGACGGCGACGTCGGCATCGACAGCCCGCTCGCCCTGTACATCCACGGCACGAACCGTCAGGACATCGACAGCGTCCTGCAGGGCCGCGGCGGTGACATCCCCGAGAGCTGCGCGGCGATCGTGGTGGTCGACCAGTCCGATCAGCAACCGAAGCTGGTCGCCGACCCCGACCTGCGCGCCGTGCGCGCCTGCTCCGACGATCTGATGTCCTCGTCGATGTCCTCGTCGAGCGTGGGGTTCGAGGTCGCCGGGCCCGTCGGCTCGATTGCCGAGCGGGACTCGACCGTGTACGCCGTCGCCTCGTCCGTCGCCGAGCCGGTCGCCGAGCCGGCGACGACTTTGGCCGGGGGGTGAATCGGGGCGACAATGGCATCGCCCGATCCGCGATCCCCCCGATCGGCGAGCCGACGTGAAGGAGCCCCGCTTGGACATCACCGACACCCCCCGCTCGCCGAGCTGGCTGACCGATGCGGACTGCCGGCTCGACGACTTCGTCGAACTCGTCTCCCGGGTCACCGATCCGTCCGACTACCCGCTGGCCAGCAGCGTCGAGCACAACGTCGTCGTCTACGACTCGGCCACCCTTGACGGTCTCGCCGGTCCCGAGCGGCAGCTGGCCCAGGCCGAGCTCGCCGAGGTCTTCCTCCGGGGCCCCGGGATCGCCGTGTTCAAGCAGGCGTTCGCCGACCACGGGGTGATCGACGCGGCATCGCAGGTCTTCCGCACGATCATCGACGAGCAGCGGGCATCGGGTGCGGTCGCCGGGGACCACTACGCCAAGCCGGGGGCCAACGACCGCATCTGGAACGCGCTGGAGAAGCTGGCGCTGCGCGACCCCGCCGCCTTCGTGGCCTACTACGCCAACGACATCATCGCCATCGCCTCGACGGCCTGGCTCGGGCCCGGCTACCAGGTCACCTCGCAGGTCAACTGCGTGAACCCGGGCGGCGCGGCGCAGAGCCCGCATCGCGACTACCACCTCGGTTTCATGACCGTGGACCGGGCTGCGTCGTACCCCGCCCACGTCCACGGGGTGTCGCCGCTGCTCACCCTGCAGGGCGCCGTCGCCCATTGCGACATGCCCGTGGAGACCGGCCCGACGATGTACCTGCCGTACTCGCAGCAGTATGCGCCCGGATACCTGGCCTGGTGGCGGCCCGAGTTCAAGGACTACTTCGAGACCCACTACACCCAGCTCCCGCTGGCCAAGGGTGACGTCGTCTTCTTCAACCCGGCGGTGTTCCACGCCGCCGGGCACAACCGGACCACCGACGTCCTCCGCCTCGGCAACCTGCTCCAGGTTGGCTCGGCGTTCGGGCGGTCGATCGAGACGGTCGATCGGCAGGCGATCGTCGCGGCCATCTACCCGAGCCTCCTCGCCGCGGCGGCCGACGGGTGGGCGCCGTCCGCCTTGGCCAACGTGGTCGCCGCCGGCGCCGAGGGCTATGCCTTCCCGACCGATCTCGATCGCGATCAGCCGGTCGGCGGGCTGACGCCGCCCTCGATGAACGACCTGGTCACCGCGGCCCTCGAGCAGCGCTCACCGGTCGGGGTCCTCGCCGAGGAGCTGCGCCAGCTGGCCGTTCGCCGACGGACGCTCTTCGGCTGACGCGACGGGCCGGGTGGCCGCGGGCCGCAGCCACCCGGCCCGCCGCCACCCGGGCCGCGGTCACCCCGCCTGCCGGGCGTAACGTGCGGCATGGCCAGCGCATCGTCATGGGACCGGCTCGTCGCCGGCGTCGAGTTGCCGTTCCACCCCGATCTCGTCGTGCCGTCGCTCCACGAGGTGGTCATCGCCCTGCCCGATCCGCCGCCGGTCGTCGACGTCCACAAGGCGGCGCGCTACGCCGTGATCGACTCGCTGGCCGGCGACGTGCGGCCCGGGATGACCGTCGCCGTCGGCGCCGGGAGCCGGGGACTGAGCAACCGGGTCGAACTCGTCGGCGGGGCGATCGCCGGCCTGCGCGAGCTCGGCGCCGAGCCGTTCGTCGTGCCGGCGATGGGCAGCCACGGGGGGGCGACCGCCGCCGGCCAACGCGAGATGCTCGAACACCTCGGGATGACCGAGGCCGCCCTCGGGGCGGAGATCCGGGCCACGATGGAGACCGTCGAGGTGGCCAGCACCCCTGCGGGAATGCCCTTGTACCTCGATCTCCACGCGGCAGGCGCCGATCGGATCCTGCCGGTGAACCGGATCAAGCCGCACACGTGCTTCAAGGGTCCGATCGAGAGCGGTCTGGCCAAGATGGCCGTCGTCGGGTTCGGCAAGCAGCCTGGAGCGGCGCAGATCCACTCGTGCGGACCGATCGAGATGCGCGACCGGATCATCGACGGCATCGCCGCGCTGAAGGCCACCGGTCGGGTGCTCGGGGGTGTCGGCTCGCTCGAGGGCCCCGACGGCCGGGTGGTCCGTGTCGAGGGCCTGACGAGCGACGAGGTCGGCACGGCCCGTGAGATCGCCCTGGTCGACGAGGCCCGGACGATGGTGCCCGCCCTGCCCTTCGGGCGCATCGACGTGCTGATCATCGAGCAGATCGGCAAGGACATCTCGGGCACCTCGATGGACCCCAACGTCACCGGACGGTTCTGGGTCCACGGCCTGCCCGAGCCCGGCCCGTCCCAACCCGGCGTGCCCGAGTCCGGCCTGCCGGGCCTGCTGGACACGTCGACGATCGTCGCCCTCGGGCTGACCGAGGTCAGCGGGGGCAACGTGCTCGGCATCGGTCTGGCCGACTTCATCCCGGTCTCGCTCGCCGTCGAGATCGACTGGCACAAGACCTACGTCAACTGCTTCACCGCCGGACCGGCCGGAGTGCGGCGCAGCCGGATGCCGATGGTGCTGCCCGACGAGGAGGCGTGCATCAAGGCCGCGCTGAGCATGTGCGGCCGGGCCGTCACCGAGCCCAAGCGGGTCGTGCGCATCAGCTCGACGCTGCACCTGACGCGCGCCTGGGTGAGCGACGCCGTGCTGGCCGACCTCCGCGCCGACGTCAGGCCCGCCCACGTCAGGCCCGCCCACGTCAGGCCCGCCCACGTCCGGCGCGTCCGGTGAGCGTCGCCCCGCTGAACGTCGAGATCGACCGGGTGCGGTCGATGACGATCACCTTCGACGACGAGGTCGTCTGCGTCTTCCCCGTCGAGGAGCTGCGCCGGGCCTGCCCGTGCGCCACCTGCCGAGCGCAGCGCGAGCGGGGCGAGGAGCCGTGGCCGCGGCCGGGCGGACCGGCCACGATCGCCGTCACCGACGCCGAGTTCTCCGGGGCGTGGGGCATCTCGATCACCTGGAGCGACGGCCACGCCACCGGCATCTATCCGTGGGCTGCGCTGCGCCGCTGGCACGACGGCGCCATCGGCAGCCTGGCCGACGAGCCGGGCGCCTGAGCCGTCGCCGAGGGTGACCCGGACTCCCGGAAGGGTTGCCGCGCCCCCGGCTCGGCAACCCCACACGGCTCAGCTCAGCTCTCCGGGATCGGAACCCAGTCGCTGATCACGATGCCGCAGTTCACCGGAGCGGCGCAGCCGTTGTAGGTGCCGTTGGCGTCCGGTGCCACCTCCACCGAGGCCTGGGCGATCCGGATGGTGTGCACCTTGGTGGCCGCGTACGGCTTGCCCGGAGCGAAACGACCCTCCCCGTCCGAGGCGAGGGCGAGGGGCACGTCGCCGAGGTTCAACACCGCATCGATGAACGACGACCGCGTCGGGTTGACCCCGGCGCCGGCCAGACCGAGCTGGACGATGTTCGACAGCGTGCACTCGAGCGGCGGGTAGTCCGAGACGAGCACCTTGCCGGTGGAATCGGTGAGCTTCACACCGGCCGGAACACCCGGGTCCGACGGCCCGCCGTAGTAGTCGGTGAACAGCTCGTCGTTGAACGACCGACAGGCGGCCTCGAACTCGGTGTCGGCTCGGACGCCCTGGCCCTCGCTCGTCGGATGGTCGTAGATCGTGGCGCAAACGCCGCCGGCGGCGTCGGCCGGGCTGCGGCTCAGACCGAACACCGAGCACATCGACGACGACGTGTCGAGCATCGTGTAGGAGAGCTTGTCCTTCGCCGCGTTCCAGAAGCCGGTGTTCTCCGTGAACGGGGTGGCGACGAAGGCGTGCCCGACGCCGTTGGCCAGGAAGGTGCCGACGGCGGCCGCGCCCTCCTCGTTGGTCGCCGCGTTGTCGCCGGCCAGCGAGTTCGTCTCGATCACCTGCGGCTCGTAGCCGGCCGCCTGCAACCGCTCGGCCGCGGCCTTGCCGGCCGACGAGATCATCGGTCCGTTGTTGGCCAGCACGCCGATCGTGGCGCCCTTGGGGATCTCGGTGCTCGCCACCCAGGCGTCGACGCCGGCGGCGGCGATGACCTCGGCCGGGGGGGCGAGGGAGATCACCAGACCCGAGTCGAGCAACGCCGACGACACGACGTCGCCGTAGACGACGGGCAGACCGGCGTCGACCACGCACTGCATCGCCACGGCGCTGAGCCCGGTGCCGTTGACCATCATGAACACGTCGTCGTCGACGGTCGCCTGGGCGCACAGCGTGTCGAACGAGGACGGGTCCAGCGGGTCGTACATCATCTGGACGAGCTCGACCTTGCGCCCGTTGATCCCGCCCGCCGCGTTCCATGTGTCGGCGAACGCCGACCACCGGGCGAAGAGGTGTTCGCTGGTCAGCGTCTCGGGGATCGAGATGCCGGCGGCGCGAACGGAGGCCAGATCGGCGATCACCGCTGCGATGCGGATCGTGTCCTCGGTGATCCCGGTGTCGGACGCCTCGAGCGCCTCTGGGGCCTCGGTGACCGCCGCGGCCTCGGTGGTCTCCGTGGTCACGGCCTCGGTGGCGGCGGGTGCGTCGGTTGCCGGTGCCGCCGCGTCGGTCGTCACCGCGCCAACCGTCGTCACCTCGTCGGCCGTACTCCCGCCATCGCTGCCGCCGCACGAGGCGGCGAGCAGCGACAAGCCCGCCAGAGCGGCAACGGTCAATCTCGAACGTCGAGCCACGCTCGGTCCTCCCCTTGTTCAGAATCTCGGTCAGTCTCGTTCAGGGATCTCGGTCCGCATCGATACCCGCCGAGATCCCGGCCGGGCACAGGGCACACTAATCGGGTCGTGGTCGGATCCGACGCCCCGTCGGCTCGGCTCGACTGGCTACGCTCGTCACCGGGGCCGATCGAGGGGGAGAGCGTGGAAGGTCGTTCGGGCGACGGTCCGTCGGATGGTTCGATGCGGCCGTCGCCGGGACCGGGCGGGGTGGCTGCCCTGACGGCGATGATCGTCGGCGACGAGGCCGACCGTCTGCAGGCGACCGCCGACGCCGATGCGTCGAGCGAATTGCCGATCCCGGAAGCGGCGTCGATGTCGTTGGGCGACGGTCTGCGCTCCGGTGGCTACGGCATCGCCCTCGTGCTGTTGATCTTCACCGTCCTGGAGGAGTTCGACCGCGTGGCACTGCAGGTTCTCGGGCCCGACATCCAGCGGTCGCTGCACATCTCCGACACGATGCTCCTCGGCCTGCAGAGCTTCGGCGGCGTGGTGCTCGTGCTGGCCACGATGCCCTTCGCCTGGCTGGCCGATCGGCGGTCGCGGGTGAGGGTGCTCAGCGGGGCCTCGGCGCTGTGGCTCGCCTTCGTCGGGTTGACCGGTGGCGTGGTCAACTCGTTCCAGATGGGCCTCGCCCGGGCGGGCACCGGGCTGGGTGCCTCGGCGCGCATCCCGATCGGCCCGGCGCTCGTCGCCGACCGTTACCCGCTCGGGGTGCGCACCCGCATCTTCGCCGTCGAGGCGCTCGGGCGTCCCCTCGGGCAGGTCCTCGGCCCGTTGTTCGCCGGCGTCGTGGTAACGCTGGCCGGCAACGGCGAGGGGGACTGGCGGATCGTGTTCCTCGCCCTGATCGTCCCGGCCCTCGCCGCCGTGCTGTGGTCGTTGCGACTGGACGAACCCGAACGCGGCCGCCAGGAGCAGGAGGCCGTGCTCGGCTCACGCCTGGACACCGTCGTGCACGAGCCGCCCGTCAGGCTCTCGGCGGCCTTCCAGCGGCTCCGCAAGGTGCGCACGTTCTACTTCCTCGTCGTCGGCATCGGCGTGCTCGGGTTCGCCCTGATCGCCGTGCCCGGGGCGTTCAACCTGCTGCTCGAGGACGCCTACGGCTACCGCGCGTTCCGTCGTGGGTGGATCGGGGCGATCACCTGGTCGGGGGCCCTGCTCGGCATCCCGCTGGCCGGGTGGGCCGGCGAGCGCCTGTTCTCGCGGAACCCTCCCTCGGCGATGCGGATGATGGGCATCTGCATCGTGATGTACGGCGTGTTCGTCACCGTCGGTCTGCGGTTCCACGCGGCGCCGCCGATGATCGCCCTGGTGACGATCGGCTTCGCCTTCCAGGGCGCGGCGTTCACCCAGGTCGGGCCGGTGATCTCGTCGATCATCCCGTACCAGATGCGCTCCCAGGCCTTCGCCATGGTCGGGGTGTACATCTTCCTGATGGGCGGTTTCTTCGGCGGGCTGTTCGCCGGAGCGCTGTCCGATGCCCACGGACCGCGCACGGCACTGAGCGCGGTGGTGCCCCCGGCGGCGCTGCTCGGCGGCCTGCTGATCGTCTACGGCACGCGCTACATGCGCCGGGACATCGCCCTGACCGTCGCCGAGCTCCGCGAGCTGCAGGACGAGCATGCCCGGATGGCGGCGAATCCCGACGACGTCCCCGTCCTGCAGGTGCGCAACGTCGATGTCAGCTACGGCAACCTGCAGGTGCTCTTCGGTGTCGGTTTCGAGGTCCGCCGGGGCGAGACCCTGGCGTTGTTGGGGACGAACGGGGCCGGCAAGTCGACCATCCTGCGCGCCATCTCCGGCCTGGTGCTCCCCGACCGGGGGGTCGTGCGGATGAACGGGCGCACGATCACTCTCGTCGATCCCCAGTACCGGGCCGCGATGGGCATGATCCAGATCCCCGGGGGCGAGGCGGTGTTCACCTCGATGACGGTGGCGGAGAACCTCGAACTGTGGAGCTGGCAGCTCCCCGATCCCGGCCGCCGCTCCGCGCGACTCGGGCTGGTCGACGAGACGTTCCCGGCCCTGCGCGACCGCAAGGACCAACGGGCCGGGTCGCTGTCGGGCGGCCAGCAGCAGATGCTCGCCCTGGCCAAGGCGGTGATGCTCGAGCCCGAACTGCTGCTCATCGACGAGTTGTCGCTCGGACTCGCCCCGATGGTGGTGCAGGAACTGCTCAAGGTCGTCGAGCGGCTCAAGGCCCAGGGGCTGACGATGGTGATCGTCGAGCAGTCGGTCAACGTCGCACTGTCTGTCGCCGATCGCGCCGTGTTCATGGAGCGGGGCCAGGTGCGCTTCGAGGGCCCGGCCGCCGAGCTGCTCGAACGCGGTGACCTGTTGCGCGCCGTCTTCCTGTCGGGTTCGGGTGCCTGAGCGATGTTCGCCCTGACCTACTCGAACGACATCCTGTTCGACGCCCTGATGCAGGGCCTCGTCTACGCGCTGGTCGCCTTCGGCCTGCTGCTGATCTACCGGGCCACGGGGGTGATCAACTTCGCCCACGGCCAGATCGGCGCGTTCGGCGGCTACGTGATGGCGATGCTGCAGATCCAGTACGACATCCCGTACGGCCTCTCCCTGCCCCTCGCCCTGGCCAGCGGCGTGATCCTCGGTATCGCTGCGGAGCTGATGCTGCGGCGGCTGTTCACCCAGCCGCGTCTGCTGCTGTTCGTCGCCACGCTCGGGTTGACCCAGGTCATCCAGCTGCTGCAGCTGCGACTCCCGGTCCCCGAGGAACAGGCGACCAGCGTGTCCTATCCGGTGCTGATCTCCGGCACCTGGGACGTCGCCGGGGTCACCGTCACCGGGCCGCAGCTCACCGTGCTGCTCGTGGTTCCCGGCCTGATGGTGTTCCTCGCCTGGTTGTTCCAGCGGAGCCGGTTCGGGATGCAGGTGCGCGCCACGGCCGACAACCTGGCGGCCGCCCAGCTCGCCGGGATCAGCGTGCGATCGGTGTCGACCAAGGTGTGGGCCCTGGCCGGGCTGCTGGCGACCCTCAGCGCGCTGCTGATCGCTCCGTTGCAGGGCGGGAGCCTGGGCGTGGTCTCCACCGCGCTCGGGCCGAAGCTGCTGCTCCTCTCGCTCACCGCAGCGATGGTCGGGCGGATGAGGTCGTTCGGCTGGACGCTCGTCGGTGGGCTGCTCGGCGGTGTCATCGACCGCTTCCTGGTCACCTGGGCGCAGACCAAGGAGGTGCCGATCGGCTCGAACATCGCCCTGCTGTTCGTCATCCTGATCGTGGTGCTGTTCACGGTCGGGCGGAGCCAGTCGATGCGCGATGACGCCTGGGCGATGACCACCAAGGTCCGCGCCGCCCGCGTCGAACTGACCAGGCACCCGCTGTACCGGGCGCTCACCCTTGCCGGGATGGCCCTGCTGGTCGGCATCGCCCTGATCGTCCCCAGTCGCGTCGACAAGGCCAGCGATCTGCTGCGGTTCTCGTCGATCCCCGTCTACCTGATCGTCGCCCTCTCGGTGACCGTGCTCACCGGGTGGGCCGGGCAGTTGTCGCTCGGGCAGTTCGGCTTCGTCGCCCTCGGTGCCTACCTGACGATCTACTACGGGCGCGAGTTGAACTACCTCGTCGCCCTGGCGATCGGGGTGGCCTGGGGTGTCGCGGCGGCGTTGGTCGTCGGCCTCCCGGCCCTGAGGCTACGCGGGTTGTACCTGGCGGTCGTCACGCTCGGTTTCGGACTGGCCATCCGTTCGTGGTTCATCGTCGCCGAGAAGATCGCCCCCGACGGTGGCGGGTCGGCCAAGCTCCGCCTCGATCGCCAGCAGGGCTTCCGGCTGCTGTTCTGGCAGGTCAAGGGCAAGAACTACGACGGTGTCTACTACTTCTGCCTGTTCGTCGCCGCCCTGGCGATCGTGCTCGTCTGGCGGATCAGGCGTACCGGCATCGGCCGGTCGATCATCGCCGTGCGCGACAACGAGAACTCGGCCGCCGCCTACACCGTCGCTCCGGCACGGGCCAAGCTCCTCGCCTTCGCCGTGTCGGGAGGTCTCGCCGCCCTGGCCGGCGGGCTCCTGCCGTTGACCGCCCAGAACGGGCAGTTCAAGGTCGACGGCCTGCTGTTCGACTTCGGTGAGTCGCTGCGCATCGTCGCCATCGCCGTCGTCGGGGGTGTCTCGTCGATCACGGGAGCCGTGCTCGGCACCCTGGTCATCGTCGCCCTGCCCGAGGTGTTCAACGGCACCAAGCAGGTCCAGTTGTTCGCCAGCGGAGTCGGCATGCTGATCGTGCTGCTCTACTTCCCCGGCGGGTTGATCTCGCTGTTGCACAGCGCCCGCGACAACCTGCTGGCCTGGCTGGCCCGGCGCACCGATTGGGCGCCCCCCGCCCGCCCGGCCGGAGCGGCGATCGCCACATTGGGGTCCGGTTCGCCGCGCCGGCCGACCGGCTCGGCGGTGCCTGCCCTCTCGACGGCGGGGCTGACCGTCAACCTCGGCGGCCGGGCGATCGTCGATGGCGTCTCGGTGACCGTCGGCCACGGCGAGATCGTCGGGCTGATCGGCACCAACGGCGCCGGCAAGACGACTCTGATCAATGCCATCTCCGGATTCGTGCCGTCGATCGGGCGGATCGATCTGTTCGGCCGCGACATCACCACCCTGCCTGCCTACCGTCGAGCCCGCCTCGGCGAGGGCCGGGCGTTCCAGAACGCCCGGCTGTTCGGATCGCTGACCACCCGCGAGACCCTGATGGTCGCCCTCGAAGCCCGTCAGCGTTCGCTGCTCGTCCCCTCGATCCTCGCCCTGCCCCCCTCGCCGATGGCCGAACGGCGCAAGCGGCGGGAGGCCGACGAGATCATCGGCTACCTCGGTCTCGGGCGCTACGCCGACTCGCTGATGGCCGAGCTGTCCACCGGCACCCGCCGGATCGTCGAGCTCGGGGCGCTGATCGCCCTCGATACGCAGCTGATGCTGCTCGACGAGCCGACGGCGGGCGTGGCCCAGAAGGAGACCGAGGCGTTCGGTCCGCTGATCGAGACGGTGCGCGCCGAACTGGGCGCGTCGATCCTGATCATCGAGCACGACATGCCGATGGTGATGGCGATCTCCGATCGGATCTACTGCCTCGAGGCCGGCCGGGTGATCGCCGAGGGCGTTCCGGCGATGGTCCGCGACGACCCGGCGGTCATCGCCAGCTACCTCGGCACCGACGAACGCGCCATCCAACGCAGCAACGTTCCGGGCGCCTGAGCTACGGCTCGCTCAGCCGGGACTTCTGCACCTTGCCCATCGCGTTGCGGGGGAGCTCGGCGACGATGTGAACGGCCCGGGGGCGCTTGTGGACGCTGGTGCCGGCGGCGACGTGCTCGGCGAGCTGCGCGCCCGTCACCCCGGTGGCCACCACGAAGGCGACGATCCGCTGGCCGAGGTCGTCGTCGGGGACACCGACGACTGCCGCCTCGCTGACTCCGGGGTGGGTGAGCAGGGCGGCCTCGACCTCACCGGCGCCGACCTTGTAGCCGCCCGTCTTGATCACGTCGGTCGACTGGCGACCGACGATGCGGTGCACGCCCTCGGGCCCGACGACGGCGGCGTCGCCGGTGATGAACCAGCCGTCGCCGGTGAACGACGCCGCGGTGGCGTCGGGGCGGTTGAGGTAGCCGTCGAACATCGTCGACCCGCGGATCTGCAGCGCGCCGACCGTCTCGCCGTCGGGTTCGAGCGTTCTGCCGTCGTCGCCCACGAGGCGTGCCTCGACGCCGCGGATCGGGATGCCGACGTGCCCGGGACGGCGCTCGCCGTCGGCGCGGGTGGCGATGGTGATCAGGGTCTCGGTCATCCCGTAGCGCTCGACGGGTCGCCGGCCGGTGAGCTCGGTGAGCCGCTCGAACACCGGCACCGGCAACGCAGCGCTGCCCGAGACGAGCAGCCGGGCCCCCGAGAGCGCCCGGGCCGCCTCGGGTTCGGCGCACACCCGCGACCACACGGTGGGCACGCCGAAGTACATCGTCGCCCCGGCCGCGGCGTAGGCGGCCGGTGTCGGGCGGCCGGTGTGGACCAGCCGGCTGCCGACGCGCAGCGCGCCGAGCACTCCGAGCACCAGGCCGTGCACGTGGAACAGCGGCAGTCCGTGGCAGAGGGTGTCATCGGGGGTCCACGCCCATGCGTCGGCCAGGCCGTCGAGGTCGTCGGCGATCGCCCGGTTGGAGAGCAGGGCGCCCTTCGGCGGCCCCGTCGTGCCCGAGGTGTACATGATCAGCCCGATCCGTCCGGGGTCGGCAGCAGCCGCAGCGGCGGGCGCGCCGTGGCGGCGAACGGGTACCCTGGGCAGGATCACCTCGGGCCAGTCGGCGGTCCCGACGATCAGTTCGGCGCCCGAGTCGCGCAGCACGTGGTCGCGCTCCGCCGGGCCCGAGTCGGCGGGGACCGGGACGATCGGGACGCCGGCGTGCAGCGCGGCGACCACGGCGATGATCGTGTCGAGCTCGGCGCGCGCCTGCACGGCGACCGCCGATGCCCCGGCGAACCCGGCCGCCGTGGCCGCCGCGGCGACGGCCAACTGCTCCCAGGACACGGTCGTCCCAACGACGCAGATGGCTCCATCCCCCGGGCCGATCCCCCCGTCGAGGCTGGGGAGCAGGGTCGAGGTCATCGGCTCGCCGGCGGTGGGCGCAGGTCGGTCACCCAGTCGATCGTAGGTGGCCGCCGATCGTAGGTGGCCGATCGTAGGTGGCCGGGCGTCAGCGGACGGCCCTCACGCCTCGAGGGCGGCGACGAGCATCTCGGCCAGGTTGTCGACGAACCCGCGGTGGTCGAGGGGCGGTTCGTCGCCGTCGTCGAGGTGCTTGGCCCGTTCGCCCATCGCCCCGCTGATCAGGATCACCAGGGCGATGATGCGTTGTTCGCGCACCTCGGGGCTGAGGCGCTCCTGACCGTCGCGCAGCCGCCGGAGGATCCCGACCAGGTGGGGAACGTCCGGAATCGACTCCCAGTCGGCGAAGAACCCCGTGTACTGCGACACGATCCGCACGTAGTCGCGCCCCTCGGGTGTGGCCAGCGATCCGGCATAGGGCACCAGCAGGGCGTCGACCAGATCGCGTGTGGTCGGCTCGCGGCCCAGGTTGCGCAGGTACTCGTCACGCTGGTCGTCCATCGGCCGGCCGTGGCGCTCGAGGATGGCCTGGCGCAGGCCGTCGACGGAACCGAAGTGGTAGTGGATCACGGACGCGTTGCGCTGGCCCGCTGCGGTCGTGATGTCGCGCACGGTCACCTGCCAGGCGCCACGGCGGGCGAAAAGCCGCTCCGCCTCGCGGATCAGGCAGTCACGGGTCACCGTGGCGTCGCGTGGCACCCGCAGTCACTCGCCAGGGGTGCGAGCGGCCCGCGGCAGCGCCTCGACGGTGATGTCGGGCACCGGTCCGCTGAACGCCGGGTACTTCGACACGGCGCCCTCCCGGTAGCGGGTCGTGGAGTGGACCGGGTCCTTGTCGTACTCGGGGATCACCTTCTGCCCGAACAACTCGATCATCTCCATCACCTCGTCGGGGTACAGCCCGTTGGGTACGCCGAACACGAGTTGATCGCAGCCCACCTCCTGGTAGGCGCCGATCTGCTCGGCCACCTCGTCGGGGCTGCCGACGGCCATGTAGCCGCCGGCGATCATCTGGTCGAGGAAGGCGTCGGGGTCGGGCCCGGCGACGTCGCGCAGGCGCAGCGGTGTCGACGGCCAGACGATCGCGTCGGGCGACTTGGGCATCGTGTCGTGATAGAGGTTGACCATCGTGACCAGGTAGTGCGCCCGGGAGTCGAGGGCGATCTCGCGGGCCCGGCGGCGATCGCCCAGGCAGACGACGCCGTTGGTCATCATCACGTTGTCGTTCATGTAGTCGCCGAGCGGCTCGGTGCAGCGGGAGATGCCCTCCTTGTAGGCGGCGATCCGGCCTCGCAGGTTGTAGATCGGCTCGAAGTTGAAGGCGATCGCGCCGATCCCCATCTCGCCGGCCGTCGTGAACGTGGGCGGGTTGCCGCAGGCCACCCAGATCGGCGGGTGGCTGTTGCCGTAGGGCTTGGGGAGCACGTTGTGCGGGTACGGGACGGTGAAGTGCTCGCCGTGGTACTGGTAGTCCTTCTGCGCCCACATCCGGGGGATCTCCCGCACGACCTCTGCCCACTCGGCCTTGGTCGACGACACGTCCATGATGTTGAACGTGGCGACCTCGTGACTGCCGGCGCCCCGGCCGGTGCCCCACTCGTACCGCCGGTTGGTGACGTGGTCGAGCATCGCCGCCCGTTCCGCGAGGCGGGTCGGGTGCTCCTTGCGCGGTGACAGGCTGTTGATCCCCGAGGCGAGGTGGATGTACTCGGTCTGTGCCGCCACCCAGCCCATGATGACCTCGGGTGCCGACATGTGCGAGTACTCGGTCAGCGAGTGGTGCTCGCCGAACCAGGCGTACTTCCAGTTGTGCTTGTCGGCGTGGACGGCGTACTGCGCCTCCTGCATCAGGGCGCGGTGCTCGCTGATCGTGTCGTGGGCCGCCGGGCCCGGAATGTAGCCGTTCAAGAAAATCCCGAACTCCACGTTGATCCTCCCTCGTCTCCAGTGCGCCGACTGGATTTTGAACGACACATTAATCGGACGGGCGAACACCTCGACGAACCGTGCCCGCACTGTACGGAACGTCAGCCTCCGGCGGCGACCCGTGCCGCAAGCCGGGAGCGCGGGGCGAGCGGTGCATCGGCGACCGGGCCGGAGGGCGTCAGCCGACCGACATCAGGGCGACTCCGACGGCCGAGGCGCCCACGCCCGCCCACTGCACCCGACGGAGTCGTTCACCGTTGAACACGACCGAGAGCACGACGGCCACGCCGGCGAACTGCGAGGTGGCCACCGACACGGGTCCGGCCGAACCCCGCCGGAAGGCGAGCTGCAGGGAGCCGATGGCGAAGGCGGCGAAGGCGCCGGCGAGCACGGCCCAGCGCCGCGACGGCTCGGTGCGCACGAACATCGGCCGCCGGTCGAAGGGCTGGAGCACGGCGAGCAGCACGAACCCGGTCAGCCGCTGCACGAACACCGGCATCAGGCCGGCAGCCTCCGAGGCCCGCGACATCAGCACGAAGGCGACCCCGAAGCCGACCCCGGCCGCCGTGCCGAGGATCGCCCCGGTGCGGATGCTGCCCTCACCGCCCGGTGAGTACGAGGTGAGGCCGAGGGCGCACAGCCCGAGACCGATGCCGACCCAGGCGACACCCCCCGGCCGCAGGCCGCGCCCGACGTCGTAGACCACCGGGACCAGGGCGATCATCACCGAGGCGGTCGGCCCGACGATGCCGACCGGGGCCATCGCGTAGCCCCGGTAGAGGGTCGACAGCCCGAGCATCATGCACACCGCGGCCAGCGCGGCGATCGCCGCGTCCGCCCGCCGCCACGCCGACGGCTCGACGAGCAGCAGGATCGGGGCGAGCACGGCCGAGGTGAACACGGCCGTGCGGGTCACGCTGAGGGCGGGAGCCCCGTGCGAGGAACGCGCCGCGCAGAAGTCCGACGACCCCAACAGGAGCGCGGCGACGACGGCGAACAGCAGACTCACCGCGGCAAGCTACTCCGGCGTCAGCGAACTCCGCGAGGCGCCACCGGGGCCAGGGCGAGCGGCACCAGGCGTCGAGCGCAGGCGGAGGGTGGCGATCTCGAACGGGCGGAGCACCAGGTCGACGGCGCCGCCGTCGACGTCCAGCAGGGCCAGGGGCTCCTCGAGCAGGTCGGTGCGGGCGGCCTCGGTGATCGGCGCCGGGCAGGCGATGGCGACGGAGCGGCGGTCACCGCACGCCTCGAACAGCCGGACGATCAGGTCGCCCGATCCGTCATCGGCGAGCTTGACCGCGGTGACCTCGACGCCCCGGCCCGAGACGGCCACGGGCGCCGGGCCGATCGGGCCGTGATCGGCCGTCGGTCGGCGCGCGCCGATGGTGCGCACCGGCAGGGTGAAGCGCTCGGCCTCGGCGACGACTTCGGCGAGGCCGGGGCCGGGGCCGTGGGGGAACAGGGCGAGTCGGCACGAGTGGTGGCCGCGATCGGCGCGAGGATCGGGGAAGTTGGGCGCCCGCAGCAGCGTCACCCGGATCCCGCCGTCCTGCACGGCGTGACCGAACCGGGTGTCGTCGAGCACGGCCACCCCGAACGACGGCTCGCTCAGGTCGACCCAGCGATGGGCGCAGACCTCGAACTTGGCGATGTCCCACGAGGTGTTGCGGTGGGTGGGACGGCTGACATGGCCGAACTGGATACCGCAGCGCGCCTCGTCGGCGCGGACGTCGAGCGGGAAGCGGACGGCGAGCAGGTGCTCGTCGTGCGCCCAGTCGATGTCGAAACCGATGTCGAGCCGGGGGCTCCCGGCGGTGAGGCGGTAGGTCGTGGTCATCCGGGACGCCCCGATCGAACGTTCCACGGCGATGGCCCCGACGAGGGGGCCGGGGGCGCCGACGGTGATCCGTTCGCACGAGTCGAGCGGTCGGGCGAGGCGCGCCGTCCATCGCTCCACGTCCCAGGCGTCGAACTCCACCGGGTGATCAGGGGCGATCGTCAGTTCGGCGGCGGCTGCCCCGGTCGGGAGCAGCTCGCGCCCGAGCCGCTTGTCGACGAACGACGAGATGCGCCCGGCGTCGTCGAGCGCGACGCTGACCATCCCGTTCTCGAGCGACCGCGCGCCGACGGTGACGGCATCGGGGCACGGTTCGGCATGCGGGCGGGCGAAAGCGAGACCGGCGATCCGGGCGCGGAAGGCGTGGGTCCCGTCGGCGAGGCGCTGCACGGGTCCGTCACCGGCAGGCGGCGCCCCGGCGACGACGATCTCGTCGCGGGGGGCGGTGGCCGCGTTGGCGATCACCGGGCCCCCACCGCCGAGACGGTCGAACGCCTCGGCGATCAGCTCCTCCAGGCGGTCGGCCACCGAGGCGTGGGTCCGCTCGGCGTCGTCGTGGACCCAGGCGATCGACGAGCCCGGGATGATGTCGTGGAACTGCTGGATCAGCACGTCCTTCCACAGCCCGTCGAGCAGCCCGAGCACGGCGGAGGTCCGCGGGCCCGACCCGACGGCGGCCCAGCACCACTCCGCCTCGCGCAACAGCCGCTCGCAACGGACGTTGCCGACCTTGGTCTCGGTCTGGCTGGTCAACGTCCCGCGGTGCATCTCGAAGTACAGCTCGCCCCGCCAGACCGGAGGCTCGCCGTCGAGCGTCTCGGCGCGCACCGCGTCGAAGAACTCCGCCGGCGACCGCTGCTCGACGCGGGGCACACCGTCGAGGTCGGTCATCCGCCGCGCCCGCTCCAACATCTCCCGCGTCGGGCCCCCACCGCCGTCGCCGTGCCCGAAGGGCAGGATCGAGACGTTGCTCCACGCCTTGTCGGCGAAGTTGGTTGCCGCGTGGACCAGTTCGTCGGGCTGGATCTCGGCGTTGTACGTGTCGACCGGCGGGAAGTGGGCGAGCACCCGACTGCCGTCGATCCCCTCCCACCAGAACGTGTGGTGGGGCATCCGGTTCTGCTTGTTCCACGACAGCTTCTGGGTGACGAAGTCCTCGCACCCGGCGGCGGCGAACAGCTGGGGCAGGCTGGCGGGGTAGCCGAACACGTCGGGGATCCACACCTCGCCGCAGCGGCGGCCGAAGCGCGAGGCGAAGTACCGCTGGCCGTGGATCAGCTGGCGGGCGAGCGACTCGCCCGAGGGCAGGTTCATGTCGGCTTCGACCCACATCCCGCCGATCGGGATCCACTGCCCGGCGGCGACCCGCGCCCGGATCCGCTCGAACATCAGCGGATGGCGCTCCTCGATCCACTGGTAGTGGACGGCCTGGGAGGCCCCGAAACGGAACTCGGGGTAGGCGTCCATCAGATCGAGCACGTTGGCGAACGTACGGACGACCTTGCGCACGGTCTCGCGGATCGGCCACAGCCAGGCCGTGTCGATGTGGGCATGGCCGATGGCGAAGCTCCGCTGGGCGTCGGCCCGGGCCGGCACGGACAGGACCGGGGCGAGCGCCGCCCGCGCAGCGGCGGCTGTCGCCGGCACGTCGGTCAGCTCCAGGGCGTCGAGGCTCCGCTCGATCGCCGCGGTGATCCGGTGGCGCCGGGCCTCGCCGTCGGGAAGGGCGCCGGCCAGCCGCCCGAGCACCTCGAGGTCGCGGGCCAGGGCGTCGACGACGTCGTGGCGCCGAGCCAGCCAGGCCCCGCCGAACACGTACAGCGGGGCGTTGCCGGCCGTCGCCGGCGACCCCAGGGGCGAGGGCCGGAACGAGCTGCTGAAGTCGGGGTTGGATGCCGCCTCGACGACCAGTTCGACGATCGAGCCCGCCCTCGCCGAGCCCCGGCGGACGGCGCGGCGCCTCGGGTGGATGCCGCAGGCCGGTTCCCCGTCGACGTAGACGAGGCCCTCGGCCTGGAAACCGGGCCCCGCCCCGGAGAAGCCGAGCTCGACGATGGCGTCGACCGGGCCGTCGCCCCACGACTCGGGCACCGTCGCCCAGAGCCGGAACCAGGTCGTGCCCCACGGCCGGCCCCAGGGCGCCCCGACGTCGATCGGCTCGAACGGCCCGTCGATCGCCGACACGTACGGCTCGGGCTCGCCGGCCAGCTCGCGTCGCGTCGCCGCCATCGCCAGCCGCTCGCCGTGGATCGCCGGGCGGATGCGCTCGACGAGCTCGCGCCGCAGGCGGGCCTCGACCAGGCGTCGCTCGTCGTGCATCAGTCTCCCGCGCCGGTCATCGCCCGCCCGGACTCGACGACCTGGGAGTACGTCCGTGCCATCCGAGAACGGTACTTCAGCCTCGGTGATCGAACAGCCAGCACCCAGGTCGCCCATGTCAGCCTGATCGTGGTGGTCGACGCCGAGCGGGCGTGAGGGCCATCCTCGGAAGGGTCGACTCACCACGTGTACGTCAGGCTGTCGACTCGTTGTCACCCGGGTGGGCTTCCTCCTCGTCAGTATGTTTCATGGCAGGGATCATCGAGATTGTCGGCTTGCGCAAGGTGTATCGGCGTCGGCGCGGCAAGCCCTTCCGCGCTGTCGACGGTCTCGATCTCACTGTGCCCGAGGGAGGTGTGTTCGGGTTCCTCGGCCCGAATGGCTCCGGCAAGACCACCACGATCCGCTGCATGCTCGGGCTGGTCACCCCGACGTCGGGCACGACGGCCGTGCTCGGCCGGCCGACACCGCGCGATCTGGCCACGGTGATGCCTCGTGTCGGCTCGATCGTCGAGACTCCGGCGATGTTCCCGACGATGACGGCCCGTGAGAACCTGAAGCTTCTCGGTGCCGTCGATGGCATCGGTCGACGACGCGTCGAGCAGAGCCTCGAGAAGGTCGGCTTGGGCGAACGCGCCGACGACAAGGTCCGTGCATACTCGCTCGGCATGCGCCAGCGCCTCGGCATTGCAGCCGCACTGCTGAAGGATCCTCCGCTGCTCGTTCTCGACGAGCCGGCCAACGGTTTGGATCCGGCGGGAATGCGCGAGATCCGAGAGCTGCTCCGTCTTCTCGGGAGGGAAGGCCGAACGGTCTTCGTGTCGAGCCATCTCCTGAGCGAGGTCGAGTTGACATGCGACCGGGTGGCCATCATCGATCGCGGCAAGCTGCTCCTGAGTGGCCGCGTCGACAACGTCCTGGCGGAAGCGTCCCGTCCGTCGCTACTCGTGGCGGTCGACAACCTCGACGCCGGCGCAGCCGCGCTGCGCAACGCCGGGATGTTCCTCGAGGTCGACGGCAGGTATCTCCGCGTCGCCCTGCCCGCTTCGGATGCGGCACACGTCACCAGACTGCTGGCAGATGCCGGGCTGTACCTCAGCGAGTTGCGTCCGGACTCCGTCAGTCTCGAGGAGTTGTTCTTGACTGTGACGACACATGACGAGGTCCCGTCATGAAGTTCCTGCGGTTGACGATCGTCGAGATGCGTCGAGCGTTGCACCGCCGCCTGGTGCGATGGATGATCGTCATCGCCATCGCGCTGTGCACATCGGCAGGGGTTGCCGTGTTCCTGACGAGCGGAGACCGAGCGGGCTTCGCCCGCGACCGGGGGCACCCGGCGCGGATGGTGAACTGGTGGGCTGCGGGTCAGGGCGGTGACCTCCTGAGCATCGCCGCCGTCTTCCTCGTCGTCGGAGCGGCGATATGTGGTGCATCGGTAGCCGGTGCCGAGTGGAGGGCAGGGACGATGACGACGATGCTCACCTGGATGCCGTCTCGGGTTCGGCTCCATGCTGCCCGCACCTCGTCTGCCGCCCTGCTCGCCTTCACCATCGGCTTCCTGCTGGAGGTGCTGTTCCTCGCTGCCGCAGCACCTGGGGTAGTGGCCCACGGAACCACTGCCGGAACAGACGCATCGTGGTGGGCCGCGCTCGTGCTGGCGATGTTGCGGATCGCCCTCGTCACCTCGCTCGTCGCCGTCCTCGCCGTGAGCATCGCCACCATCGGACGCAACACGAGCGCGGCGCTGATCGTGCTCGCCGGGTGGGCACTGGTTGGCGAACGCCTGATCGCGGGCTTCTGGCCGAGGCTGGCCCGTTTCATGATCGCCGAGAACACCGCCATCGTCGTACCCTGGGCGCCGTTACGGGACGCCGGCTTCGAACGTCCTCCCATCGTCGCATTCATCACCCTCGTCTCGTATCTGGCGGTGATCGTCGCATCAGCCACCGCGCTCTTCGCCCGCCGCGATGTGGCGATGACCTGACCGAACGACTCTGGTCGCACGTTGGCGCGGCGGGTGAGACCGGCGCTGGACTGCGCCCGCGTGTGCCGGTGATGATCACGCCTGATCCAGCTTGCGGTACCAGAGGCTGACCGGGGTGGTGGTGTTCCTGTAGTCCGCGACCGTCACGATCACTCCTCCTGCGCCGACGGCGAGGCTGGCGCTGTCGGCGATCAGCTCGTCGGGCAGGGCTTCGTGTGTCCACGTGCGACCATCTCTCGATGTCACGAGTTCGCGGGGCGCGCATGGGCATTGGGGGCCGCCGATGAACCCGGTGAGGTATGCCGCTCCGGCCTCACCGAACGTCATCGACCAGTCGTCGCCATCGACGCCCGACCCGAAGGATTCGAGCGCTGTCCCCGAAGTGTCGATCGGCGACGCGCCTTGGGCGGTGATCTCCCAGAACGAGCGGGGGGTGGTGTTGGAGATGTACACCGCCCGGTTCGGGCCGGTCCGCAGTTCGCCACCGGGGGGAGCGGCGCACCGGTCCCGGTGTCGATGATCTCGTTCCAGACGATCCCGTCGAACGAGAGCCGCGCCACGAACTGTTCGTCACCGGGCGGGCTGGCCGGCTGGCCGTCCCAGCCGACGAGGCCGCCGGCGATGGCGACGAGTCCACCGCGTGGTCGGTCCCCGACGGGTCGCGGGCCGAATCCGATGTACGGGTCGTCGGCGACTTGCGCATGGTCCCACGTCGATCCATCGGCGGAGATCGCGTAGATCGGATGACTCGATGTGTAGCCGGGTCCGAGGTCGAGAGGACCGAGCGGGAGGACGACGATGGGATCGCCGCCGCCGAGCGGATGGATCTCGATGGAGTCGAGCCCGTAGCCGATCTGGTTCGGCCCGTTGCCCATCTGCTGCTGCTCGAACTCCTCGGCCGTCAGATCCAACGCGCCGGCGGCCAGCCGGTCGATCGCCGCCCCGGACTGGTCCCGGGCGGCGATGATCTCGTCGATCGGCACGCCGAGGGCGGCGGCGAGCACGAGTTCGAGGTTGAGATGGTAGGAGCCCTGGATGACAAGACCGCCGTCTCCGAGGAACGTCGTGGTCGTCGAGACGGACTCGACAAACGGTCGGTGCGAGTCGCGGACCGCCAGCGCGACGTCCCGCCGGGTGACGGCGCCGGCTTCGTCGACGATGTAGATCGTCAGCGACATGTCATCGACCTGCGTGGCCACCACCTTGCCGTTACGGGCCGAGTCGATCCGTGAGAACGGTACCGGGGCGATGGTCGCCCACGTCGTGCCATCATCGGACCGGGCGAGCTCGGTCCCGCTCGGGCCGTCGGTGACGGCGAAGAACGATCGGCCATCGCTCACCACCTCGGGCCAGAACCTGGACAGTTCGAGCCCCTCGATCCGCCTCCACCCGGTCGGCTCCACCAGGGCGGACCCGTCGGCAGCGGGCGCTGTGAGCGTGGCGGCCCATTCGTCGGCGAGGCGGGCGAGCAGTTCGCCGTCGGCGCGGGCCGTTTCGATCGTGGCATCGTCGCCTGGTGGCCCGCTGACGACTTCGACAACATCGGGGTGGTTGGCAGCAACCCATCGATGGAAGTCCTGACAGCAGTCGAGGTAGTCCGGGGAGCCGATCTCGCGGTTCCAGTCGTGGATCCCGTCGACAGCGATCATCAAGGTGAGGGTGATCGGCACCGGATCGAGACCACCGGCGCGGGTCACGGCGTCCTGGTCGCCGAGCGTGCATACGACCGTCGTCGCGTCGGTCGGCGATCCGGGTTCGCTGGCCGGCGGCCCGGGCCGGTCCGCGACTGCACAGGAACGGTCGATCAACTGTGATCGTTGGCCAGCGTTCCACGCCAGGTAGGTCTCGAAGTCCTGGCGCGTGTGGGTGTGACTACCGCCGATCCAGCTGTACGAGAAGGTCGAATCGGGAACGAACAGGGCGAGCACCCCGTCGGCATCGCCGGCGTTGTAGCGCTCGACGACGTCGCCGGCGACCGCCAACGCATGCTCGGAACCGAACGGCACCTGGTCACCCGCCGGTGTGCCGGCGACACCTGGAGGCGTCTCGTCGCCTGAGCGCACCACCACGATGCCGATCACGACCAGCACGGCGGCGGCAGCGGCGCCAACCGTGCCACCAGCCCACCAGTTCCGCCGCCGCTCGGGCTGCTTGTCGTCAGCAATCTCGACCATGGTCACCTCCCGTTCCGTCTCGCCGCGGAGCACCGCGGCGAGATCGACCGCACCCTGATGGTGATCGACATCGGTGAAGTACTTGCTGATCTGATCGGTCAACGACGTGCTCACAACTCCACCCCCAACGACCGGCGGAGCCGGGCCAGTCCCCGCTCGGCATGGTTCTGCACCGTCGATTTGGCCGTGCCCAACAACTCCGCCACCTCACTCAACGACCACCCATAGCCGTAGACCAACGTGATCACGACCCGCTGGCGTTCCGCCAGACGGGCGATCGCATCCGGCAACCTGGGCTCGACATCGGGCAAACGCGCACTCACGACGGGCACGAACACGGGCCGACGCCGAGCACTACGACGAGCCATGTTCCGGCCCACCCCGTAGACGTAACCGACCCGATTCTCCTTGACGCTCACCACATCCCAATGCACCCAGGCGTAGGCCAAGGCGTCCTCCGCCACGTCCCTGCCCAGCTGCGGACCGAACGACGCCGTCAACGTGTGACGAAGCTGCGGCTCAGCCAGCTCAGCCCACTTCGTGAACGAATCGACGAGGCTGTCGTTCAACAACACCGCACCCCCGATCAGGTCTCACCCGACAAGTGCGCGAACACCGCCCTTCGTACCACACGAACCGGGCGATTTCCCCGAAAAAGGTCGCCTCCCCTCGAACATGATCGAGACCGTCACCAACTCGGCTTCGGACCGCTCGGCAAGATCCCGGTCCCGGGCCGTTCGGGGCGGACCAGCCGGAACCGATCATCCGGCCGCCACGCCATGGTTCTGGATCAGTCGTCGTCGAGACCGTATTCGGCCAGCAGCACGGGCCGTCGCTCGTCGATCGAGCGATGGGCTGCAGCCCCCATCGCCACCGACCACAGACCGTCGTCGACCGTCACCTCGGCGGGACGGCCGCCGTGCAGGCAGTCGATGAACCGCCGGTGCTGGACGAAGGACGCCCCGTGGTGAAAGCCCGGGTAGACGCCTTCGGCGAGCGGGGCGGGCACCTGGCGGATGCCGGAGCGGTCGCGTGGCCCGACCCACACCGTTTCGCCGGGGACGGTCGCCTCGAGCTTGCCCCCGTCGCCGACCACGCTGAGCTCCTGCTCGAATCGGCCGCCCTCGGCGAACATCGACAGGTCGAGCATGCCGCGCACGCCGTTGGCGAACTCGACGATCACGTAGGCGTTGTCGAGCATGTCGGCCCGCCGCCCGTCGTAGACCTCGTCCAGGTGGTTGACGTCCTGGCCGCCGGAGGCCATCACCCGCACCGGGTCGGCCCCGGCCAGCAGGCGCATCAGGTCGAAAAAGTGGCAGCACTTCTCGACCAGGGTGCCGCCGGTGTCGGCGGTGAATCGGTTCCAATCGCCGACCTTGCGCAGGAACGGGAAGCGGTGCTCGCGGATCGCCACCATCCGGGTCGTGCCGGCCACGCCGGTACCGACCTGGTCGATCAGCGCGGCGACCGTCGGCATCCAGCGGTACTCCAACCCGACCCACGTCATCGCCCCCCGCCCCGCAACCCTGCGGCGGATCGTCAGGGAGTCCTCGACGGTCGTGCACATCGGCTTCTCGACCATCACGGCCAGGTCGGTGGCTAGCACATCGTCGAGGATCGCCGCATGGGTGAAGTTGGGGGTGGCGATGACGATGGCGTCGAGGTCGTCGCGCTCGAGCAGTGCGCGGTGGTCGTGGTAGGTGTCGACGGCCCGCCCGACGCACGCCGCGCCCCACTCCAGCGACGCCGGTACCGGGTCGGCGAGGGCGACGACCTCGGCGCCGTCGAGATGGGCGATGTCGAGCGCGTGCTCGCCACCCATCATCCCCGAGCCGATGATCCCGTAGCGGACCGTCGGCCGCCGGTTGCTCACACCGTGATCGGACACTCCCGGATTCTCGCCCATGGCGATCTGGCGTAGCGTGTCCAGGGTTCGAGGAGGGGGACGAGATGCCGGGGCCGCTCGCAGGAATCAAGGTCGTCGACGTGTCGGCGGTGATCTCCGGGCCGATGTGCCGCCAGATCCTCGCCGACCAGGGAGCCGACGTGCTCAAGGTCGAGCCGCTGGGCATCGGCGACCTGACCCGCATGGGCGGTTACCGGGTGGGCACGATCACGGCGATGTACGGGGCGGCCAACCGGGGCAAGCGATCGGTCGCCCTCGACCTCTCGCAAGCCGCCGGGGTCGAGGCGTTCAAGGCGTTGATCGCCGACGCCGACGTGGTCGTGCAGAACTTCCGCCCAGGCGCCGTCGAGCGGATGGGCATCGGCGCCGACGACCTCCACACGGTCAACCCGCGCCTGGTCTACGTCTCGATCAGCGGTTTCGGCCCGACCGGTCCGTATGCGGCGTGGCGACCCGATCATCCAGGCCGTCGTCGGTCTGCCGTCGATCCAGATGAGCCAGGAGATCCCGATCCCCGACCTCGTGCGCACGCTGGCCTGCGACAAGGCGACGGCCTACACCGCGGCCCAGGCGATCACCGCCGCGCTGTTCGCCCGGGCGATGGGCAGCGCAGGGGGCAGCACCTGGAGATCCCGATGCTCGACTCGGCCCTCTACTTCCTCTGGCCGGACGTGTTCATGCGCCACTCCCAGGACCTGGGCCGCAGTCACCGCTCTGCTCGACGAACGGGCACGGCCGACAGGAGGGGCGTTGCTCGTCGACGTCGCCGGTGCCCGTCTCGATCGCCATGACGCTGCACGGGCACTCCGACGGCTCTGCCGACGGGCCGGGGTCCCAAGCGTCGGGCCGCACGGGCTGCGCCACACCTTCGTCACCACCGCGAGGGCCGCCGGCGTCGATCTGCGAGACGTGCAACACGCCGCCGGCCACGCCGACCCCAGGACGACGATGCGTTACGACCACACCGCCGATGACCTCGACCGGCACCCCACCTACACGTTGGCCACCCACCTGCGCAGCAGGACCTGACCCCCGTACGCGGCGGTGCCCCGACCACCGGGCCGGGGCACCGTTCAGTTCATTCCAGGGAGCGCATAAGCGGCGTTATGCGCCAGATCACCCATCCCAGATATTGCGAGCCTGCCCTATCTCAAGAGCGTGACCGTCAACCCATGAAGTGGCGATAGGCATCAGGATTTCTGCTGCATCATCTGTCAATTTCTGGCGGCATTCCGCGTCGGCAAGGGCGACGTTACGCTCAGCTTCCTGAGCACGTGGAAGCAACTTTGCATACTCCGACGAGCGGGGATCCACATTGTAATATCCGACTCTTCCCAATTCAACTTCAGCGGCGTCCCCAGCGTCATACGGTGACTCGAACATAAACCCATGATCCGCTATGCAGGACTTATAAGATCGATTGATGGCATCGAAGGGCAGATCTAAGGATGCTTTAGTTAGCGCACCAAGAAACTGAGACTCCAGGTCAACACCCAAGGGATTGAGAGGTTCGTCGAACTGTCCAGTGGATGCAGCACTACCGATACATCCATCTAAAGCCGAGTTGTACTCGACCTTACCTTCTGGAGTTAGCGCCTCGTAAGTATTGGAAACAAAAGGGCTCGGCTCCTCATTGAAGGGAACAGCGACCCCAAACCCCTCGCTCTTCGCCAGCTTAGAGTCAGGCATGGTCCACCACGATGCCACATACACTTCATCCCTCACCTCCACTTGGGATATCGGTGGGATCTCGTAGACAAACCCCCGGTCGCTCATGCAGGACCGGTAGAATTCCTGCTCAGAAACAAGCCGGAAGTTCGTCATTGTGGCTCGATCTTGAGCCGAACCACGGAGGCCTGTCAGAGTGGAGTCCACTAAATAAAAAAAGCCTTGCGCGCCCTCACTAACCTCAATTTCACCCGAATCACTGGCCGTTCCACCTGAGCACGCCACAAGAGCAAGACCAATAAGCGAGCAGGGTGCAATCTTCCAACCCATTGAGACTTAGCAGCTTGTCGATGCAGGATTGGTACCGCAATACCTGTTTACAACTCCACCTTTGCGAACGAGGCAATTCGCAGCACCGTTGCCGCAAGCGGCAACGGTGCTGACATTGGTGCCCACACAGCCGTTCCGCGTGCCGTAGCGGCCCTGCGCATCGGTACCGGTCACTTTGCATCCTCCGAACTTTGCGCTCCTGTGGGGCTCCCCGCAGTGAAGGCGTTCTGCCAGGTCGAACTGGCCATAGTTCCAGAGGCCGAGTCACAACGCCGAAGAATCCTCGCGTCATAATGCGGCATTAATTCCGACCAGTCGAACATTGAATCGATACAGACAGAAGTATCAGCGGCCGCATGCGTCAAAGAGACATTTAGACTCGGGGCGGCAGTGTCGTAGCTTTGAGATACAACGGAAGCCGCACCCACATTATTGGTCTTTGTACCTGAGGCAGCACCTGCCGGTGAGATGTGCCCACAGAAGAATAGCAAGCTGATAAGACAGGCGGATATTTTCCTCAACATGTCGCTACGGTAGCACAAGGTGCTGGAGCGCCTACGACGCTCTCAGCGCCGTCACGGGAGTCGTTCGTGAGGCTTTTCAGGCCGGCTGAAGGCCGGCGATCAGGAACACCGGCCGCCCCGCCACCTCGACCACCACCTGCCCCTCGACCACCTGGCCACCGACCGCGTGGGGGGTGGCGGTCACGATTCCCGCCGACGCGCCCTCACCGGCCGTCCCTGTCCAGGTCACGTCGAGGGCACCGGCGGGTTTCACGTCGCCACGGGTGATGATCGTGTCAGCCAACACCCGGAACTCGACCGGGACCCCGATCAGTGACGCTACCGGCGCCGACGCCTCCGCCGCCCGTTGGGCGGGCGATTTCACTTTCGACCCGACCCACCACAACCCGCCCACCAGCAAGCCGGTGAGGACAACAACTGCGGCGATGGGCCGGGGCCACCGGCGCGGCTGACGCTCCCCGGCCGTAGTCGGATCAGGTGGCGGTGGTTGCGGGGTCATGTGGCCGTCCACCGACGACGGCCCAGCTGCTGGCATCGGTGATGCGCCCGTGTTCGGGGCGTCGTGGTCGGTGGAAGCCATCTTGAGCGTGACCTTACCAATTCACCGAAATCCGCATCATCGGCACCCGGGACACACCAATATTGACGCCCGACCATTCGATGAGGTTCCGTTCCTGGCTCTTGCATGATCGTCGTCAGAATCCGATGTCCAAACCGAGGTCCATCCCGGGTCGCTCGATCTGGATGCGTGGTGGTTCGGGGAGCCGCACCCGATGAGCAGGTTCCCTCGCCCAGTCCGTGAGGGTCTCGGCGAGTTCTCCGTATTGCTCCCGGATCTCCCAGAACTGCCCCCGGTCGACGGCGGTGTCGCGTAGGACGGTGACCGAGACAACCAGGTCGGGTTGGGTGACGGGTTGGCCGGTGGCCCAGTCATGCCAGGTACCGAGTGCTTCGAGCTTCCGTTCGATCGCGGCCGGGTCGGGTGCGTGCTGGTCGGCGTGGGTTTCACCCCGGTCGGTGCGGTGCCGTTCCAACTGGTTGGCGAGCTGTTGGTGGCGGTCGATGACGGGGGCGTGCTGGTCCCGGACCGCCTTGTACGCGTCGGCGAGTTCTTGGTGCTCGGCCTTTGCTTCGGCAGCGGTGCGTTCGGTGCGGCGTCGTTCCAACCAGCCACCGGCCCGCATGTGCGCATTGTTCGCCGCGTACACCCGGCTCTGCGCCGCCTGCTCCAACTCCCGAGCAGCCGAGATCTCGCGCTGCGGCCCAACCGTTGCTTGGCGGGCTTGTTCGACGACCGGAGCCAATCCCTCGCACTCGACCTTGGCACGGTTCCGGCGGGCGCTGATCTCCTGCCGACGGGCGTGGGCCTTGTCGAGATCGTCGGCGACGTCGTTGAACAGCTCCCCGAACCATTCCGGCACCGCAGCCCGGGCCACCAACCTCGGGGGCGGTGGCGGGGTGGGTGCTCGGGCTGGTTCGGGTTGCCAGACAGGTTCTTGTGACAGCTCGGGTAGTTCCGGCACTCGGGTGGTGGCGAGCGCGGGTGGTTGGTGTCGGTGGTGGGGGAGGTGGGTGATGGCGGGGGTGTGCTGCGCGAGCACGGCTACGACGACGAGCGGATCGCCGGTCTGCGGTCCGCGGGCGTGATCGGCTGATCGGCGGCGCCGGCAGGGGTGCCTGGACCGTGGCCGCTCGACCGGGCCGCGTCGGGCGCACCGTCATCGTATAGGGCTTCCGGTCCAATAGGCCTGCCCGCCCCGCCGGACGCGTCATCCCCCAGGGTGGTGCCCGTCCCGACTTCGTGTTGATGCTGATGCTCCAAGTGCTTCCCGGGATGTGGCGAGGCCTGCTGGCCGCCCTTGCCGCCACCCTCGGCTCGGTGTTCGGGCGCGTGCGCATGAACCGCCGGACCTCGGCCGCCGCCACCGAGAGCCGTCTGGCCCAGGTGCTGCGCGCCGCCGGGGGCGCGATCCACGAATGCCATCCCGAGACGGGCGCCGCCCGCTCGATCGTCGGCCCGATCGACCACATCGCCGGCTGGACGAGCGAGGAGTGGCGCACGATCGGCCCCTGCGAGCTCATCCACCCCGATGACCTCGATGGCTACCTGCTCGACGGTGCGAACCTCCGCCCGGGTGAGGTTCTCGACCGTGTCGTGCGGTTCCGGCATCGTGACGGCGGGTGGGTCTGGCTGCGGGAGGTGTCCCACGCCGAACGGCTGCCCGACGGGTCGATGGCGGTCAGCGGCCTGACCCTCGATGTCACGAACCTCACCGAGGCACTGGCCGCAGCCGAGTTCCGTGGCGCGTACGACCAGCTCACCGGACTTCCCAACCGGTTCACCTTCATGCGCCGGCTCGAATCGCACCTGGTGGCCCGGGATGACATCGCCCTGTTCATGCTCGATCTGAACCGGTTCCGCGACATCAACGACGTGCTCACCCACGCCGTCGGTGACGAGTTGCTCGTCGAATTGGCGATGCGCCTGCGGGCCGAGGCCCGACCCACCGATGTCGTCGCCCGGCTCAGCGGCGATCAGTTCGGCGTCCTGCTCCTCGGTTCCGGCACCGTCGAGGACACGGCCTGGTTCGCCGAGCATGTCGCCGCCGTGCTCGAGCAGCCCGTCGTCGTCCAGGGCACCTCGATCGCCGCCTCGATCTCGATCGGCACGGCCCGCTCCGGCGACGACCCGATCGATGCCGAGATGATGATGCGCTGGGCGGACACGGCGCTGGCCGATGCCAAGCGCCAGCGCCGCTCCCACCGTGCCTTCAGCGTCGACCTCGAGACGGCGACCGTGCGCGACCTGGTGCTCAGCGCCTCGGTCCCCGAAGCGCTGGCCAACGGGGAGATCGTCGCCCACTTCCAGCCGAAGGTCGACCTCGCCACGGGGCGCATCGTGTCGGCCGAGGCGCTCGTCCGTTGGAACCATCCCGAGCACGGTCTGCTCGGCGCTTCGTCGTTCGTCAACCTCATCCGCCTCGGCAGTCATGCCAGCCGCTTCACCGACGCGATGATCGACGACGGCCTCGCCGCCATCGCCAGCTGCCAGGCGATCGGCCGGCCGATCTCGGTGGCCGTCAACGTGGCGGTCCGCTCGATGATCGACGTCGGGTTTCCCGACCGCGTGGAGCGCATGTGCCGGGCCCACGGCGTCCAGCCCGCGCAGCTGATCCTCGAGCTGACGGAGGACGAGCTGATGGAGATGGACGGCATGGCGCCAACCGTGATGGCCCGGTTGCGTTCGATCGGCGTGGAGCTGTCGATCGACGACTTCGGGGCCGGCTACTCGTCGTTCTCCCGCCTGCCCGGCCTGCCGATCAGTGAGATCAAGGTCGATCGCCGGTTCGTGGCGGCCGCTCAGGACGACGGGCACCATGGCGTGATCCTCAGCTCGATCGTGCAGCTCGGTCGCAACCTCGGCCTGCGCGTCGTCGTCGAGGGTGTCGAGACGTCCGGGCAGGCCGACGTGGCCACCGCGCTCGGCGCCCACGTCGCCCAGGGGTTCCGGTTCGGCCGGGCGATGCCGATCGAGGAGCTGATCGACGAACTGCTCGACGGGGCGATCAGCTCGGTGTGAGCTCGATCGCCGCCGAGCGCAGGCCGTAGACGAAGGCATTGGGCATCTCGACCACGTCGTCGATGGCGAACGAGGCGACCCGGCGGACGAACTCCTCGAAGAAGATCCGGATCTCGGCCCGGGCGAGGGCTGCGCCGAGGCAGAAATGGGTCCCGAAGCCGAAGGCGATGTGGTGGTTGGGCTGGCGGGTCACGTCGAATCGTTCCGGGTCGTCGAAGTGCGCCGGATCACGGTTCGCCGAGGAGTACATCAGGACGACCTGGTTGCCCTGCGGGATGACCGTTCCGGCGACTTCGTGGTCGACGGCGGCGACCCTGCACATGTTGTGGATCGGCGTGACATAGCGGATGAACTCCTCGGTGGCCACCGTCAGATCGGCGCCGTCCTTGAGCGCCCGCCACTGGTCGGGGCGGCCGGCGAGGTTGACCAGGGTCCGGGCGATGACCGTGCGGGTGGTCTCGGCGCCGCCGTCGAGCAGCAGCAGACCGTCCGACAAGGCCTCGGTAAGCCCGAACGGATGACCCGAGACCTCCGTCGTCGCCGCGTACAGGCTGATGATGTCGTCGGCCGGGCAGGCCTTCTTCGCCTCGAACAACTCCGTCGTCGACCCGGTGAAGTCCATGTAGGCGGCGATCCCGTCGGGGTCGAAGTAGCGGGGGCCGCCGCCGAGGGCGATGGTCCGCTCCGACCAGTTACGCAGTTCGGGCCAACGCTCGTCGGGGTAGCCGAGCAGGCGCCCGATCATCAGGGCCGGCAGCGGTGAGGCGAGGTCGCCGATGATCTCGCCGCCACCCTTGGCCACGGCGGCCTCGATCAGCCCGACGACGACCTCGCGGATGTGGTCCTCGCGGGCGGCGACCGCCTTGTGCGTGAACCGGCGGGCGACGAGGTTGCGCCGGGCCGCATGGTGGGGATCGTCCAACCCGATGATCGCCGCGTCGGCGGCGATGTTGGGCCGGTATCCACCCTTCACCGTGTCCGAGGAGATGAAGATGTCCTTGCGGCGCTCGATCTCGACGATGTCGTCGTAGCGCGAGATCCCCCACAACTCGTTGGTCGCGTCCCAGTAGACCGGGGCGTTCGCACGCATCCAGGCGTAGGTCGGATAGGGGTCGCTCACGTAGAACTGCCCGTCGAGCAGGTCGATGTCCCGGGTCGTGGCGCTGCGGCCCAACGACGGTTCGTTCATCACTGCAGCGTAGGTCGCCGGCTTCTGCGCCCTGCGAGTTGGGGTGCGATCATTCGGGGATGAACGACAGCACCGGGAGCCACGACGCGTCCGAGACGAGGGTGCTCGCCGCGGTCGGCGAGCTCGTCGCCGAGTACGACCCGAGCGTGACCGACACTGTGACGTTCCGCAGCGCCCGCTACGACAAGGGTCTCGCCTGGGTGCACTTCCCGGTCGGTTTCGGCGGGCTCGGTCTGCGCCCCGAGTTGAACCGCCTCGTCGAGCAGCGGCTGCGCCGGGCGGGCGCCAAGCCGGTCGATCCGGCCACGTTCTTCATGGCGCTGGCCGGGCCGACGATCGTCACCCACGGCTCCGACGAGCAGAAGCGCCGCTTCCTGCGCCCGATGTTCACCGGTGAGGAGAAGTGGTGCCAGTTGTTCAGCGAGCCCGGGGCCGGCTCCGACTTCGCCGGCCTGGCCTGCCGGGCCGTGCGCGACGGCGACGAATGGCTGGTCAACGGCCAGAAGGTGTGGAACACCCTCGCCCACCTCAGCGACTGGGGGATGCTCGTCACCCGCACCGATCCGGATGCGCCCAAGCACAAGGGGATGACCTACTTCGCCGTCGACATGCATTCCCCCGGGATGGACGTGCGCCCGCTGCGCCAGATCACCGGGGAGGCCGAGTTCAACGAGGTCTACCTCACCGACGTCCGCATCCCCGACGACCAACGGGTCGGAGCGGTCGGCGAGGGCTGGCGGGTGGCGTTGACCACGCTGATGAACGAGCGCACTGCCATCGGCGGAAGCGGTGGCACCGGCGCGGTGCCCCGCGGCGGGCCGGCGGCCGACGCCACCCGGATCTGGCAGTCGCTGCCGGCCGACCGGCGCAACCGGGCCGACCTGGACCAGGTGATGAAGCTGTGGATCCGGGGGGAGATCGGCCGCCTGACCAACATGCGGGCCTCGGAGTCGATGCGCGTCGGCAACCCCGGACCGGAGGGATCGGTGGCCAAGCTGGCCTACGCCGAACTGAACAAGGACCTCTACTCGCTGTGCGTCGACCTGCTCGGGATGGACGGCCAGATCGGCTACGACTACACCTTCCGGCGGGCCGAGGGTCTCGACGTCGGAGGCGCCGCCCGTGGCGTGCGGTACGCCTTCCTGCGGGTGCGGGCGAACTCCATCGAGGGCGGAACGTCGGAGATCATGCGCAACATCCTCGGCGAGCAGGTGCTCGGGCTGCCCGGTGAACCGCGCCTCGACAAGGACCTGCCCTGGTCGAAGGTGCCGCGCAGCTGATCGGCGGGTCCGCCTCGCCTGTGCGCGGGCCGCCTGCCGACCACCCGGCGGATCCGGGTCAGCGGGGGTTGACCCGGGTGATCATCGCCTTGAGGTAGGCGCCCTCGGCGAAGCCGATCGGGTGGTCGACGGCGTGGCCGGTGAGGGCGATCTCGTCGAGCTCGTCGCCACGGCCCTCGGCGACCGACACGATCGCGTCGAAGAACCTGTCGGCGGAGATCCGGCTGGAGCACGAGGCCTGCAGCAGGACGCCGCCCGGCCGCACGAGCGACAGCCCGAGGGCGGTGAGCCGCCGGTAGGCACGCAGGCCGCCGGCGATGCTCGACTGGCGCTGGGCGAACGACGGCGGGTCGATGACCACGACGTCGAATCGCTGCCGCCCGTGCACCAGGGCCTCCATCGCCTCGAACGCGTCGCCGATGGTCGTCTGGTGACGGCTGGCGGCCACGGCCGGCCGCGACCTGTTGATCGCCATGTGGTGGCGGGCCAGTTGGATGGCGGCGGGGCTGATGTCGATCGAGTGCACCGACGCCGCCCCGCCGGCTGCGGCGTGCACCGTGAACCCTCCCGAGGAGGAGAAGACGTCGAGGACGTGGGTTCCGGCGGTCATCGTGCCGATCAGGGCGCGGTTGTCGCGCTGGTCGAGGAAGTGTCCGGTCTTCTGTCCCTGTGCCACGTCGGCCTCGAAGCTCAACCCGTGCTCGAGGAACCGCACCCGGGCGGTCGGGGCCCTGCCGACCAGCGCGGCGCCCTCGGCGATCGGTGGCCCCTCGCCCGCAACCCGCCTGCTCAGGCGCAGGACGATGGAGCGTGGCTCGAGCAGTTCGCCGAGGAGCGGGACGAGGGTGGCCAGGTGGGGGAACCAGGCAGACGAGTACAGCTTGACGACGTAGTCATCGGCGTAGCGGTCGACGACGAGCCCCGGCAGGCCGTCGTTCTCACCGTGGATGCACCGGTAGCCGGTCGTGTGCCCCGAGTGGCGCAACGGGTCGCGTCGGGCCAGGGCGGCGGCGATCCGCCCCCGCCACCACGCGGCGTCGATCGTCGTCGGCGGGCCGGTGTGCAGGACCTTGATCCGGATCGACGAGTCGGGGTCCCACAGCCCGATCGCCGCGAAGCGCCGCTGCTCGTCGAACACGACGGCCAGATCGCCCGGGCGACCGCCGTCGGGTGCCGAGGTGATCGACGTGTCGTAGACCCACGGGTGGCCGCCGCGGACCTGGCGCAGCGCGTCGGGTGTGAGCCGCACGGCCAGCCGCCGGGCCGCGGGCGCCCGCAGGTTGCTGAGCAGGTCCGACGGCACCCGGTCGAGGCTATCCCGGTGCCATCGGTGCAGCGCCGGGCCGACGATCAGGCCGTGGCCCTCCGGTCGGCGAGGTAGGCGGGCACCTCGATCAGCGGGCGGCGCTCGCGCACCTGGATCGGGTGGATGTCGCCGTCGACGTTGAGCAACGGCGGGAGAGGATCAGGGAGCTCGACGCCGGCCCGTTGGAGGACCACGGTGATGATCTCGGCCGCCTGGTCGGAGAGCTGGACGAGGGTCCGGTGGCGATGCTGGCGGACGCCGAGATCGACCTGTGCCATCCGCCGGGTCCCGACCATGCGCAACGTGTCGATCAGCAGTGCGCTCTCCACGCCGTAGCTCTCGACGAACGCCAGGCGCTCGAGCAGGCGGCGCCGGGCGGCGCACTCGCCGCCGAGGGGCTGGCGGATCGAGGCGAGCGGTGGGAAGAACATCGACAGCAGCGGCCGGGCGACCAGCTCGGTGGTGCGCCCTCCACCCTGCCCCTGCTGGTCGATCGGGCGCACGTAGAAGCCCTTGACCATCTCGATGTGGTCGTCCTCGAGCAACGGCGCGATCAGTCTGGTCACGTACTCGGCGGTGAAGCTGGTCAGGTCGGTGTCGCACCACACGACGATGTCGCCGCTCGACGCGGCCACGCTGCGGTAGAGGACGTTGCCCTTGCCCCGGCCCGGGCCCTCCTCGGCGAGCACCTCGGACACGGCGACGACCGTCGCCCCGGCCGCCGTGGCGACGGCCCGGGTGTCGTCGGTGGAGCCGTCGTCGAAGACGAGCAGCTCGTCGACGAGCGGCGGGGCGGGCGGATGGACGAGCTCGTGGGCGATCGAGGCGACGATCGGCCCGACGGTCGCCTCCTCGTTGCGGGCGGGAAGGCAGACCGAGATGGTCCGCCCGCGTTTCATCTTGACCAGCTCGGCGATGCCGCGTGTCGTCGGGGCGACGGTCTGCACCGAAGGATGGGCGAGCGACGTCACGGTCGGGCCCGTAACGTGGCCGACCGATGCGACTGTTCGGCGTGATCAACGCCTCTCCCGACTCCCTCAACACCGATTCGATCGCCACGACGTCCGCGGTGGCCCGGGCGCGGGCGGAGCTGCTGCTCGCCGAGGGGGTCTGGGGCTTCGACCTCGGCGGTCAGGGTTCGACCTTCGCCGCCACCGAGGTGGTCGCCGACGACGAGTGGGCGCGACTCGAGGTGGTCCTCCCGACGATCGTCGGGTACGGCCGCCCAGTCAGCGTCGACACCTGGCGCCCCGACACGGCACGGCGGTCGCTGGCCGCCGGGGCGACGTGGCTGAACGCCGCCGACGGCCTGCAGCAGGAGGCGATGATCGAGGTCGCCGCCGAGTTCGGCTGTCCGGTGGTGCTGCCGTTCCTCTCCGGCCCGGATCCGTTGCGCATGGCGGTGGTGACCTCCGACGACCCGATGGGCGTGATCGTCGACTACTGCGACGAGATCCTGCGGCGGGTCGACCGCTATGGCATCCGGCGCAACGTCGTGATCGACCCGGGGACGGGATTCGCTCCCCACGACTGGCCATGGGAGGACCGCTTCGTCTACCAGAAGCGCGTCTACTCCCAGCTCGGGCGTCTGCGGGTCTTCGATCTGCCGCTGTACATCGCCCTGCCCTGGAAGGAGACCGCGCAGCACGCCGAACTGCTCGACATCGTCATCGCCCAGCAGCCCGAGTACGGCAGGTGCCACTACCCGGCGAGGATCAGGGCGGCCGAGGCCCGCGACGCCGGCCGGGTGCGATCCGGTGGCGAGGTCACAGATCGAGGTCATCGACTCGCCTGATGCCACCAGCCGGCAGGCGGAGATCCCAGTCCTTCGGGCACCGGTCGGGGGCGATCTCGGCCAGCGGGGTGAGCACGAAGCGGCGCTCGAGCATCCGCGGATGAGGGATGGTCAGCTCGTCGCTGTGGATGGTGACCCCGTCGTAGAGCAACACGTCGAGGTCGAGGGTGCGCGCCCCCAGCGCACCTTGCGCTCCCGGCCGTCGGCCGCCTCGATCCGCCGGCAGGTGTCGAGCAGCTCGAACGGGTCGAGACGCGTCTCGAGCTCGACGACCATGTTGAGGTACGGCCCCGAGTCGTCGGGGCTGCCGATCGGGTCGGTCTCGTACACGCCCGAGACGGTACGCAGGCCGGGCAGGCCGAGGACGGCGAAACGCAGGTGCTCCCGCCGGTCGCCGAGGTTGGAGCCGATGGCGACGAACGCCGAGGTCAGTTTGCGCTCGAGCTGCACCAGGTCGGAACGCCGGCGCCGGATGCGCACGGCGGTGGTCTCCACGTCGTGGGGCACCGGCGGGCGGAGCTTGCGGACGACGACCTCGATGGCGTCGACGCGGGCCAGTCCGAGCACGTCCTCGGCGATCCGGGCGGCAACGCGTTCGAGGAGCAGGGTATTCTCAGTCTCGATCACCTTGGTGACCAGGGCGATCGCCGTGCCGTAGTCGACCGAGAACTCCAGATCGTCGGTCGCTCCCGCACGGCGGGCGTCGAGCTCGATGACCAGATCGACCTCGAACGGCTGGGGGCGGCGCTGCTCCTCGGGGAGCAACCCGATGGTGCCGACGGCGCGGATGCCCGTCACCTCGATGCGGTCGGTATGCACCTGCTGCCTCCTCGGCGTTGCTCCGGCGGCGCCGGAGGCTTCACAGCTCGACCCGTTCGCCGCGGAGGTGCGGATCGGGACGTGCCCACGGGGACCAACGCCGTCTGGGGATCGTGCCATTCCCGGCCGATGCGATCACGCCGGCGTGCCTCCCAGGGCGCGGATGGCCCGGATGACCTCGGCGAACCGTCCGTCGGCCCCGTCGTCCCCCGACCGATCGTCGTGCAGCGGGACGATGACGGCGCCGGCCCGGCCCGTGTACCACCCGGCGATGGCGTCGGGCAGCCCGTCCCATGTCGCCGACAGCGTGAGCGCGTCGAGCACGTCGTCGGTCACGACGGCTCCCAGGCGTTCCCAATCGCCGGCGCGGACCATGGTCCGCAGCCGTTCGGGCAGGTCGGTGAACCCGTGGATCTCGAGCGAACGGGCGTAGGCCGGTGTCGAGTACAGGAAGGCCGTGGCGAACCGTTGCCGCTGGCGGGCCGCGGCGAGACCGGCGGCGGTCGGCGCGGTGACGATCGAGGCGTAGGCGACCACGTCGAGCGGTCGCATGCCGGCGGGGCGGGCGGCCAGGGCGGGGAGGCAGATCTCGTCGAGGTACCGCGGGTTGGAGTTCGTCGGATGGGTGATGTAGCCGTCGGCCACCCGGGCCGCCAGCCCGACCATCCGGTCGTTGACGCCGGCCAGCCAGACCGGGGGCGGCCCGGCATCGGTCGGTCCGGGGTTGAACACCGGCTGCAACCGGGTGAAGCGGTAGTGCTCGCCCTCGTGGCGCAGCCGGTCGCCGGTGGCGAACGAGAGCCAGATCGCCCGCAGCGAGGCGACGTAGTCGGCCATCCGGCCCACCGGGTCGGTCCACGGCACCGAGTAGCGCTCCTCGATGTTCTGGCGGATCTGGGTGCCCAGGCCGAGCACGAACCTGCCCCCCGACATCGCCGCCAGGTCCCAGGCGGTGTAGGCGGTCAGCATCGGGCTGCGCACGAAGGCCAGGGCGACCCCGGCGACGACCTGCAGCCGCTCGCTGTGCTCGAGGGCGAGCAGGCTGACGGCCAGCGAGTCGTGCACCGTCTCGGGGACCTGTACACCGTCGTAGCCGAGCCGTTCGGCGCGCCGCACCCAGGCACCGGTGTCGCCCAGCGCCAGGCGGTCGGGCATCCCGGCGTAGACCTTCATGCGTGTCGTCCCCTTCAGGCAGTCGGTGCCCACCGTGCAGGCTCACCGTGCAGGTTCACCGTGCAGGTCACCGTGCAGGTTCACCGGGCGGGAACGGGCAGAATCTCACAATGCCCGGGGGTTGGTCACAACTGGACGACGCGCTCAGTCGTCGACGGGCGACGGCGCGGCGGATGGGAGGGGCCGAGCGTCTGGAGCGGCTCCGCGCCGCTGGGCGCCTCGATGCCCGGGCCCGCGTCGCCGGACTGCTCGACGACGGGACCTTCGCCGAGATCGGCCAACTGGCCGGCGCGCTCGACGGTCCGGGCGCCGCGGCCGACGCCCTCGTCGCCGGCTACGGCGAGATCGACGGTCGGCCGGTGCTCGTCGGTTCGGAGGACGCCACCGTGCTCGGCGGCTCGATCGGCCTGGCCGGCGCGGCCAAGCGTGAGCGGCTGGCCCGGCTGGCCGGCCAGGAGCGCATCCCGCTGATCATGCTGCTCGACGGCGCCGGTCACCGCGTCAGCGCGCCCCTGGCCGACGGGTCGATGCCGCGCACCCGGCCGGCGCCCACCGATCTCGCCGCGCTCGCCGATCTTGCCGGCCGGGTACCCGTGCTCGTCGGGGTGATGGGGGCGTCGGCCGGGCACGGCGCCCTGTGCGCACCGCTCGCCGACGTGATCGTGATGGTCGAGGGGCAGGGCCAGCTGTTCACCGCCGGGCCGCCGATCGTGCGCGCCTCGACGGGGGAGCACGTCGACAAGGAGGCCCTCGGCGGATGGCACGTCGCCGGGCGCAGCGGGCTGGCCCACCTCGCCGCCGCCGACGACCTCGCGGCCCTCGACCTGCTCAGGGAGGTCTTCGGCTACCTGCCGCTCAACGCCTGGGCGTCGCCGCCGAGCCTCCGGCCCGTCGGGACGTCGCATCCCCGGCGTCCGCTGGGCGAGCTGATCGAGCCGGACCTGATGCGCCCGTACGACATCGGGCCGGTGATCGAGGAGCTGTTCGACGCCGACAGCGTGATCGAACTGCAGGAGCTCTACGGGCCCTCGGTGGTCTGCGCGTTGGCCCGGCTCGGCGGCGAGGCGGTCGCCGTGGTGGCCAACCAGCCGGCGGTGGCGGCGGGGGCGATCGACGTTGCCGGGGCCGACAAGGCGTCGCGGTTCATCGAGTTCGCAGGTTCGTTCCACCTCCCGCTCGTGCTGCTCGCCGACAACCCGGGGGTGCTGCCCGGTTCCGCCTCGGAGCGGGCGGGCATCCTGCGCCACGCCGCCCGGATGTTCGCCGCCCAGCACCGCCATCCTGGCCCGAAGATGCACGTCACGCTGCGCAAGGCGTTCGGTTTCGGCTCGTCGATCATGGGTCAGAACCCGTTCAGCGGTCAGACGATCACCCTGGCCCTCCCGACCGCCACCCTCGGCGCGATGCCCGCCCGCGGCGGGGCAGGGGCAGCGAAGCTCGACAGCGGGGCCGCCGACGGCCTGGCCGAACAGGAGTCGTCGGGCCCGTGGCGGTTCGCCGACACCCTGGCCTACGACGACATCGTCGCCCCCGACGAGCTGCGCGCCCGGTTGACCGCTGTCCTGCGGGCGGCACTCGCCGGGCGGGCCACGGCCGCACCCGAGCCGCGGTCGCGGATCGGTCACCTCCCCTGACCGGCCGATCCCCCACCCGCCGGTACGAGCCTGCCGGTCCGACCCGCGGGTCCGACCCCGCCGATCCGACCCCGCCGATCCGACCGCCGATCCGACCGGTCCGACCGGTCCGATCCGAGCGGTCGGGCGACAGGTGATCTGGCAGATCGGAGCCCGATGAACGCGACCGTGCGGCGATGAACGCCGTCGACCATCTCGTCGCCTTCGCCGCGGCCTGCGCCGCAGGCGGGGTGAACGCCCTGGCCGGGGGCGGCACGCTGATCTCGTTCCCCGTCCTGGTCGCTCTCGGGGTGCCGCCGGTGTCGGCGAACATCACCAACACCGTGGCCCTCAGCCCCGGGTACCTCGGCGGCGCGCTGGCCCAGCGCACCGAGATCGCCGCCCAACGCGGCCGCGTCCGCCGGCTCGGGCTGGCCGCGGCGGCAGGCGGCCTGGCCGGATCGATCCTGCTCACCCTGACGAGCAACGACGCCTTCCGCAAGCTGATCCCCGTGCTCCTCTTCGCCGCGGCGACGTTGCTGGCCACCCAGGACCGCATCCGGCGGCTGCTCGGGATCGGCGTGGTTGCGGGCGGCGAAGCGCCCGGCGGAGGCGACGCCGACGGCCGGTGGCTGGCCGCTCCGGTGTTCGCCGTATCGATCTACGGCGGCTACTTCGGCGCCGGGTTGGGGATCATGCTGCTGGCCGTGCTCGGCATCGCCCTGCACGATCGGCTCGACCGGCTCAACGCCCTCAAGCAGGTGCTGTCGCTGATCATCAACACGACCGCCGCACTGTTCTTCCTCACCTCGGGCAAGGTCTACTGGTCGTTGGCCGGGGTGATGGCGGTCGGCAGCCTGCTCGGCGGCAATCTGGGCGGCCGGTTCGCCGGCCGGGTCCGGCCGGCCCGACTCCGCCTGATCGTCGTCACCATCGGATTCGCCGTCGCCGTCGTCTACGCCGCCCGCACCTGGTGGTGACACCGCGGCCTACGCTGCCGCGGTGCCCACCGACGTCCTCGCCGCCACGCTCGTCGCTCCCGGCCGCCTCGAGCTGCGCCGCTACCCGTTCCCGGAGGCGCTCGAACCCGGGGCTGTGCTCGTCGAGATGCTCGCCTCGGGCATCTGCGGGACCGACAAGCACACCTTCCGCGGTGAGACCCAGCAGTACGCCGGCACCGACCACGCCTCCTCGACGCCGTTCCCGATCATCCAGGGCCACGAGAACGTCGGGGTCGTCACGGCGATCGGCGACGGCGGAGCCACCGCCTTCGACGGTTCGGCGTTGCGTGTCGGCGATCGGGTGGTGCCCGCCCCCAACCGGGCCTGTGGGACGTGCGAGTTCTGCCTCGACGACTTCCCGTACTACTTCTGCCGCCGCCTCGAGAACTACGGCAACTCGCTGAGCTGCGCCGACGCGCCGTACCTGTTCGGCGGGTGGGCCGAGTACCTCTACCTCCGCCCGGGGACACCGGTGTTCAAGGTGCCCGACGGGCTGCCCACCGGCGTGGCCGTGCTCACCGAGCTCTTCGCCGTGACCCACAGCCTCGATCTCGTGGCCCGCATGCCGCGCCCGGGCGGTTTCCGGCCGGGCGACACGGTCGCCGTCGTCGGTGTCGGCCCGGTCGGCGTCGTCCACGTGGCCAAGGCCGCCCTGCTCGGCGCCTCGCGGGTGATCGCCATCGATCCATTCGGGCGCGGGTGGCCCTCGGCGCCGACCTGGGCGCCACCGACACCCTGGTGGCCGGTGGGGCCGACCCGGAAGTGGCCGCCTTCGTGCGCGAGGTGACCGCTGGCCGCGGCGTCGACGTGGTGGTCGACGCCACGGGCATGCCGGGGAGCTTCGGTCCGGCGCTCGGGCTGCTGCGCGATGGCGGCACCCTCGTCGAGGTCGGGGCGTTCGTCGATCTCGGACCGGTGCCCGTCAACCCGGCGTCGATCCTCGGGCGCAACCTGACGATCGTCGGGGTGGCCGGTGAGGATGCCCGTGCCTACGACTCGACGCTGGCGATGCTGGCCGCCAACCACGAGCGCATCCCGTTCGCCCGGGCGGTGACCCACACCTTCCCGCTCGAACAGGTCGAGTTGGCGATGCACACCGCGCTCGGCGCCGACACGGCGATGAAGGTCGTGCTCGCACCGTCGCGCCCCTGACCCGACGGTGCGCGCCGGCCCGCCGGCGTGGCAGCATCGGCGGATGTCCGCATCGATGGAGTACCGCCGGGTGGGTCGTTCGGGGTTGCAGGTCAGCGCGCTCTCGTTCGGTTCGTGGGTCACGTTCGACAACCAGCTCGACGTCGGGTTGGCCGCCGAGTGCATGTCCGTCGCCCGGGACCACGGGGTCAACTTCTTCGACAACGCCGAGGCCTACGCCGGGGGCGAGAGCGAACGGATCATGGGCGACGTCTTCCGCCGGCTCGACTGGCCGCGGCACTCCTACGTCGTGTCGAGCAAGTTCTACTGGGGCCTGCACGACGGGCCGAACAACCGCAACACCCTCAACCGCAAGTACCTCCACGGGGCGATCACCGCCTCCCTCGACCGCTTCGGCCTCGAGTACCTCGACATCGTCTACTGCCACCGAGCCGATCCGAACACGCCGATCGAGGAGACCGTGTCGGCGATGAGCGACATGATCACCCGGGGCCAGGCGCTGTACTGGGGTACGAGCGAGTGGACGGCCGACGAGATCCGCGCCGCATACGGTGCCGCCGAGCGCCACCACCTGCACCGTCCGATCGTCGAGCAGCCGCAGTACCACCTGCTCGAACGGACGCGGGTCGACAAGGAGTACGTCCGGCTGTACGAGGACCACGGGCTCGGGCTGACCACGTGGAGCCCGTTGGCCAGCGGCGTGCTCACCGGCAAGTACGCCTCGGGCATCCCCGACGGCAGCCGAGCTGCGCTGAAGGGGTACGAGTGGTTGCGCGACAGCCTGACCGATGCCGCCACGAACGCCGTCGTCGCCGATCTCGCCGGCGTGGCCCGGGATCTCGACTGCTCGCTCGCCCAACTCGCCATCGCCTGGTGCGCCCGCAACCCCCACGTGTCGTCGGTGATCACGGGGGCCAGCCGGCCCGAGCAGGTCGCCGAGAACATGGGGGCGATGGCCGTCATCGAGCGGCTGACCGCCGACGTGATGGACCGAATCCGCCGGATCGTCACCCGCTGACGCCGGCCGCCCGAGCTGTTCGAAGGACCGCGGGTGAACGACGACGACTTCCGCGCCGAGGTGAGGCGGTGGTTGGCGGCCAATGTCGTCGGCGAGTTCGCCGAGCTCCAGGGGAGGGGCGGCCCCGGTGACGAGGACATCGGCTTCGAGACCCGGGTGGCCTGGGAGCAGCTGCTCGGTCGGGCCGGGTGGATCGGTCTCGGCTGGCCGGTCGAGCACGGCGGGCGGGGCGCCGGTGTCGACCGGCAGGTCATCTGGGCCGAGGAGTACACCAGGGCCCAGGCGCCGGCGCGGGTCAACCACATGGGCGAGAACCTGCTCGGCCCGACGCTGATCGAGTACGGCACACCGGCCCAGCGGGAGCGATTCCTCCCCGGGATCCTCGCCGGCACCGAACGGTGGTGCCAGGGCTACTCCGAACCGAACGCGGGCAGCGATCTGGCCAACGTCCAGACCCGGGCCGTGCTCGATGGCGACGAGTGGGTGATCGACGGCCAGAAGGTGTGGACGTCGCTGGCCCACGTGAGCCACTGGTGCTTCGTCGTCGCCCGCACCGAGCCTGGCTCCACCCGCCACCGCGGGTTGAGCTTCCTGCTCGTGCCGATGGACCAACCGGGCGTCGAGACCCGGATCATCGTCCAGCTCACCGGGGGCGGCGAGTTCAACGAGACGTTCTTCACCGGAGCCCGTACCCCGGCCGAGATGATCGTCGGCGCGCCGGGGGAGGGATGGCGGGTGGCGATGGGGTTGCTCGGCTTCGAGCGGGGCATCTCGACCCTCGCCCAGCAGGTCGGGCTTCGAACGTGAGCTGCACCGCCTGTTCGAGCTGGCCGCCGGACGCCGGCACGACGCCGTCCTGCGCCAGCGACTCGCCCGACGCCTACACCGGGCTGCAGCTGATGCGCTGGAACGCGTTGCGTTCGATGGGTTCGGGCGTGCCCGGGCCCGAGGCGTCGATCTCCAAGCTCTTCTGGGGAACGTGGCACCGCGAGCTGGGCAACCTGATGATCGACGTCCTCGGCGCGGAGGCCCTCGTCGCCGACGGCCTGCCCTACGAGCTGACGCCTGGAGCAGAAGCTGTTCCTGTTCACCCGGTCCGACACCATCTACGGCGGGTCGAACGAGATCCAGCGCAACGTCATCGGCGAACGGGTCCTCGGACTGCCCAAGGAGCCGTCGACCGGCTGAGCGTGGTGCACCGCCGTCCGTCGGCGAGCGCCGCCGGCGCTCTATCGTCGGGCGGGTGACGCCTCCCGAGTACGTTCCCGCCCACGGCCTGCTCGCCGGCAAGACCGTGCTGATCACAGCGGCGGCGGGGAGTGGGATCGGTTCGGCCGCAGCCCGGCGGTGCGTCGAGGAGGGGGCCCGGGTGGTGATCTCCGACAAGCACGAGCGTCGCCTGGCCGAGACGGCCGCCGAGCTCGGCGTGGTGGGCATCCCGTGCGACGTCACCGTGCAGGCGAACGTCGACGCGCTGTTCGCCGCGGCGATCGCCGAGCTCGGCCATCTCGACGTGTTGATCAACAACGCCGGGCTGGGGGGCACCGCCGAGGTGCATGAGATGACCGACGACCAGTGGTCGATCGTGCTCGACGTGACGCTCACCGCCACCTTCCGGTGCACCCGTGCCGCGCTCGCCCACATGTACGGTCGGGGCTCGGGGGTGATCGTCAACAACGCCTCCGTGCTCGGCTGGCGGGCCCAGGCCGGCCAGGCCCACTACGCCGCGGCGAAGGCCGGGGTGATGGCGCTCACCCGCTGCGCGGCGGTCGAGGCGGCGCCACGCGGCGTCCGGGTCAACGCCGTCTCCCCGTCGCTGGCGATGCATGCCAACCTGGCCAAGGTCACCTCGGACGACCTGCTCACCGAACTGACCGCTCGGGAGGTGTTCGGTCGGGCCGCCGAGCCGTGGGAGATCGCCAACGTGATGGTCTTCCTGGCCTCGGACTACTCGTCGTTCCTCACCGGTGAGGTGATCTCGGCCTCGTCGCAGCACGCCTGAATCTACGGCGCCTTGGTAGGTAATGAGCGCGTTGAGTGATATTCGCCTCCCTGATACTGCATTCCGTAGCCGTTACACTGTGATCTCGTGCCGCGTATCGAGCTCCGCCCGCTGTCGATCGAGGTCGCCGAACCTCTGCTGACCATGATCAACAAGGCCGGGCGGTTCGACCGCTTTCCCCAGGTGTTCACGATGGACGAGCTGGTCGCCGAGTTCGCCGAACCCCATTTCGTCGCCGTCGAGGACGGACGGGTGGCCTACCTCGACGGAGCGCTGGCCGGTTGGAGCCGCGTATGGCACCGTCCGTCGGACGATCGGCTGGAGCGGGCGTACGTCTTCGGGACGGTCGACCCGGCCAAGCGGGAAAACGGGGTGGGCCGGGCCCTGCTCACCTGGGGCCGCGATCGGGCGATCGAGCGGCTCCGGGCGCGGAGCAACGACCTGCCCAAGTTCGTGCGCATCGACGCCTCCGAGCACATCCACGCCGCCCATCGGCTCTACCACGCGCTGGGTTTCCGCCCGGTGCGATGGTTCGAGGACCTCGTTCGCCCGCTCGACGATCCTCCGGCGCTGTTCCAACCCGCCGGGGTGGAACTGATCCGCTGGCCGTCCGACCGGGTGGAAGAGCTGCGCCAGGTGCGCAACCAGGCGTTCGACGACCATTGGGGTTCGACCGGGATGAGTCCCGAGGCGTGGAGTCATTTCCTCGCTGGCCATGGTATCCGCACCGACCTCAGCCTGGCCGCCGTCGACGAGGCCAGCGGTCGGATCGTCGGTCTGGCGGTCAACGCCAACTACCCCGACGACGAGGAGCTCCTCGGCCGCCGCGAGGGGTGGATCGAGACCGTCGGCACGTTGGCGTCGTGGCGTGGCCGGGGGGTCGCCTCGGCGTTGATCAGCTCCTCGATCTCGGCGTTCGGGGCGGCCGGGTTCACCCACGCCGCCCTCAACGTCGATTCGGCCAGCCCGACCGGGGCGGCAGGCCTCTATCGCAAGCTCGGCTTCGAGCCCACGCAGCGCTCGATCACCCACGAGATCGCTCTCTGAGTCGATCAGCGGCGGCCGGCCTCCTGCGCCGCCTGCTCGACGCGGTGGTGATGGTCGCGCCACCAGGTCGGGTCGCCGGGCGCCATGTTGTCGTTGCCGGCCCGGAGTCCGGCCGCCCCGTCGATCAGTTCCCTGACGATGTCGGCGTGACCGACGTGCCGGTTGGTCTCGGCGATCACGTGGATCAGGATCGTGTGCAACGTCACGTCACGCTGGCCGTCCGGCCACCACGGCACCTGGCCGACGGCGTCGATCCGCAGCGCATCGATCGTGTCGTCGGCGTGGGCGCACGCCCGATGGTAGAGACCGACGATCTGTTGGCGTGACTCGTCGGCTGTCGCCCACATGTCGGCATTCGGCTCGGCTCCATCTTCGAACCATTCCAGCCGCTCGGCGAACGGCCGGCCGAAGGTGCTCCCGAAGTAGCCCTGCTCCACGGCGGCGAGGTGCTTGACCAGACCGAGCAGGTTGGTGCCGGTGGGCACCAACGGCCGGCGGGCATCGTGTTCCGACAGCCCGTCGAGCTTCCAGAGCAGGGCCTCGCGAGCGCCCCGCAGGTAACGGTGGAGGTTTTCCTTCGGAGTCGGCCTGTCCATGCCTGAGAGCATGCCATCCGCGGGTGGGCCCTCGCCGGCCTGCCGAGGTCGGAGGCTCCCGAGCACCGCAGCCAGTCCCACTTCCTCGGCGGAGGCGCGCGGGCGGGCTGTGCGGGGTGCGGATCGCATCGCCCGCTGCGGCCCGCGGATCTGGCTCGTCAACCCGGACGTGTAACCGTCGAGCAGCTGGAAACCGCCTCCCGGGCCGCGTGTGGCGTAGACGGGCACACCGGCACCGGACAGCGCCTCGATGTCGCGGAGTACGGTCCGTTCGCTCACTTCGAGCTCGACGGCGAGTTGGGCCGCGGTCAACCGCCCGCGTCGTTGCAGGGCGAGCATCAAGGTGATCAGTCGGCCGGCCCGCATGGTTCCAGTCTGCCGGCCTGGCGTATTCATGACAAGAGATGTCAGCCTTTGATCTCTACAGTGACGGTGACAACGTCGAGGAGGGTGGTCGATGGGAATGATCGAGGTCGAGGGAGCGGGCACCCGGGAGGATCCCTGGATCCTCACCACGCCGCCGGGCAAGTCCGAGTTCGTGGCATACCGCGACCCCGCCGCCGACCCGCCGGCCCTCGTCGTGCTGGTGGGATCGACCGAGCTTCGGTACCACCTGCGCTGTATCGACGACCTGCACGCAATGCTCACGAAGCGGGGCGACTGGATGGCGCTGGGCAACGCGGACGAGCAGAAGCCGGCGGCGCCCGACACCGTCGAGGCCTGGGGACGTGCCGGGGACAATCCGGTCGCGGGCTGGTACGGGCTGAAGAAGGGGCTACGTGGCCGGTTCGGGAACTACGTGCCGCCGGTGCTCGAGGTGCTCGGCCTGGCCGAGGTGGAGCACAACCCCCGGAACAACCGGATGCGGGCCCGCTGACCGGGGAGCGACGGGCCCAACGGCTCTGTCGGACGGCGGAGCAGCTCGGTGTACTGGGGTCATGACCGCTCCCTCCGTCGACGAGTTGCACTTCCTGCGCGAGGCCGTGCGGGCGACCGACTGCCTCATCGCCGGCATCCCCAGGACGCACTGGCGGACGCCGACCGTCTGCGAGGACATGGACGTCGGCCGTCTGGTCGCCCACCTGGCGGGTGGGCTGGAGCAGTTCGCCGGCGTGCCGGCTTCGAGCGGGCTCGGCCCTTCCTCCGAGGCGGCACCCGTTGCCGAGGAGCCATCGTTCGAGCCCGACGAGGGCCTGGCCGCCTATAGGGCGGCGGGCGTGCGGATGCTGATGGCGTGGTCGGCCCCCGGGGTGCTCGATCGCTCCTACCCGATGCCGTGGGGCGAGACGCCGGGCTCGGCGTTGGTGGGCTTCATGGTGATCGAGCAGGTCACCCACGGATGGGATCTCGGCAGGGCCACCGGTCGACCGGCGCCATTCGGCGACGCGTTGGTCGAGCACACCTTGGAGTTGGCGCAGGGGTTCGACGACGAATCGATTCGGGTGCCCGGGATGTTCGGGCCGATCGTCGACATCGCCCCGGATGCGCCGGCCATCGACCGTCTCGCCGCGTTCCTCGGCCGACAACCGTAGGGCGCAGCGGAAGGCGAACCGAGCGGTGGCGCAGCGGGCCACCATCCGGTGCGGAACCCCTCCCGTTCCGCCGTAGAGGGTTGGGACATCCAGCGACGCCGCCAATTCTGGTGAGCGCTACCGCGGGCGGGACGCGGCTACTGCGCCCGTTCGCCGCGCGATGCCAGGCGGACGGTCTGCTCAATGCGCGCCGAGCGGGTCGCCGGCCGCTTGGCCTGCGCGATCCACCAGAGGATCTGCTTGCGCGCGGACGGAGTGAAGCGGTTCCAGTGCTCCCGTGCAGTCTGATCGTGATCGAGTGCGGCGACCAGGTCGTCGGGGACGATCAGCGCTTCGACGCCGTCGAGCATGGTCCACGAACCGTCGGCTCGAGCGGTGTCCACCACCGCTTGGCCGGCCGGCAGCATCGCCCCCTCGGCTTCCAGCCGCGCCACGCGTTCTTTGTTGGTGCGGGCCCACCCGCTGCCCCGACGGCGGCGGGCGAAGTAGAGCATGGTGCGCTCGTCATCGAGCTTCTTCGCCGTGCTGTCGACCCAGCCGACGCGCAAGGCCTCCACGATCTGGTCCTCGTATGACGGAGCCGGCCGACCGGTCGTCCTTCGCCACGTCACCAACCACACCGACGTCTCCGAGAGGTGGTGTTCGGCGAGCCACTCCCGCCACTGCTCGATCGTTTCGATGTGAACGCGGGGTGCGTCGGTCTGGTTCACGACGGCAGCATCCCTCCGCGGCAACGGCAGTGCGTGGCCCGCGTTGGCCCTGCCGGCGTCGCCGTGGGTGTCATCGCAGCCTCGGATCGTCCCACCAGGCCAGCACACGCATCGCCCGCAGCGTCGACCAGCGGCTCGCCCCACGCTCCTCCAGGGCGAACCAGTACCGACCCGCGTAGGGCCGGTACATCGGCCACGTACCGTCGGTTCGTCTCGCCCCGCGGACCTCCTCGACGGCTTCTCCGAGGCGTTCGTCGCGGTCGGCCCCGGCGGCACGGAAGTGCTCCAGGCCGCGCATGACGTCGAAGTGCCACTGCGGCGGGAACGGGAACCGGCCGAACGCCCGATCGACCATCTCCCCGGTCCGATGCGACCGGTAGAGGTGGTGCTCGAGGAAGAACTGCCGACCCGCCACCATCACCGTCGGTTCCCGGATCGATTTGGCGAGGGCGAGCCCGTCGCCGTACCAGTGCGCACCGTCCCACAGCTGCCGACACCCGGCGAGAGCCCGAGCGTCGCCGCGCCCCAGACCGAGACGTTCCAGCAGCAGCAGGGTGTAGGTGGTCGAGGTCCACTTCGGGCTGTACAGGGCGCCGGCCCAGCGCCCGTCCGGATCCTGCGCGGTGAGGAGCTGCGCGCCCCACCCCTCGGTGGCCACACGGGCACGCTCGACCGCCACACGTTCCTCCGGCATGCCGAGCAGATCCCTCATCACCTGCCATCGCACCGACGGATCACCGGCCAACAGCCAGTCGATGATCACCGACTCGTCGGCGACCTCTCCGTCGGATCTACGACTTCGGCTGGTGGGTGAGTGCATCGAGACGCTGGCGATAGTCGTCGGGGTCGATCTCGCCGCGGGCGAGACGGTCGGCGAGCACCTCCTGCGGTGTCTGTCTCGGTGGCGCCGCGGCGGTCGGTGCGGGTGCGTGCGGGTGCAGGTGGCGGTTGCCCTGGCGAACGAGGGTGAGGGCCACCCAGACGAGTCCGCCCCACAGGACGATCATCATGATGGCCATCAGCCACCAGGCGCCGTCGCCCCAGCCGTGGTTCCAGTCTCTGTGGTGCACGGTCCGCTCCTGTCCCTCGTCGTGATCGGTACCGCGGACCGTACCCGTTCTTGGCGACGCGCCGAGCCGCGGTGAGAAGGCGGACTGCCTCAGCCGGCGGCGGCCTCGATGAACGGCGGCGGATCGCCGCCGCCGCCGGCGTCGACCGCCGCGCCGGTGACGTAGGCGGCGAGGGGCGAGGCGAGGTAGAGGCAGATGTCGCCGATGTCGGCGGGTGTGGCGAGCCGCCCGAGGGGGATGGTCGCCGCGACACGGGCCACGGCCTCGTCGTCGCCGTAGAACTGACGGGCCGCCTCGGTGAGCACCTGGCCGGCGATCACCGCGTTCGCCCGGACCTTCGGCGCCCACTCGTGGGCGATCGTCCTGGTGAAGTTGACCAACCCCGCCTTGGCCGCACCGTAGGCGGCGGCCTGGGGCGAGTGGCGCAGGGCGCAGACGCTGGCGATGTTGACGATCGACCCGCCCTCCGGTTGGGTCTGCATGTGGTGGTAGGCCCGCTGCGAGCAGTACATCGCCGAGAGCAGGTTGAGGGCGACGATCCGCTCGGTGAACCGCGCCGACGCCGTGGCCGTATCGGCCGGAGGCGCCCCTCCGGCGTTGTTGACGAGCACGTCGAGCCGCCCGTGGCGGTCGACGACAGCGTCGATCGTGGCCGCCGCGGCGGCGCCGTCGCGCAGGTCGGCGGCCAGGAAGACCCAGCCCGGGGGGAGGTCGTCGACGGCGGAGCGGGCGCACACGGCGATCGTCGCCCCGGCGTCGGCGAAGCGCTCGGCGATGCCTCGCCCCACCCCCTTGGTGCCGCCGGTGACCAGCACGATCCGGTCGGAGTAGTCGATCTCGATCGCCATCGTTCCCGACGATAGCGATCGCCGGCGGTACGGTCGGGTCCGTGACCGCCGCTCAGCCGACCCCGTCCCCCGGACCGCTCGCCGGACTGCTCGTCGCCGACTTCTCCCGCGTGCTGGCCGGGCCGTACGCGGCGATGACGCTGGGCGACCTCGGTGCCGACGTCGTCAAGGTCGAACGCCCGGGGGCCGGCGACGACACCCGCGCCTGGAGCCCGCCCGAGCACGACGGGACGAGCACCTACTACCTGGGCCTCAACCGCAACAAGCGCTCGATCGCCCTCGACCTCACCAACCCCGCCGAACAGGTGCTCGCCCGTCGGCTGGCCGCCCGGGCCGACGTGTTCGTCGAAAACTTCAGGCCCGGCACCCTCGAGCGCTACGGCCTCGGGTACGGCGATCTCCACCCGGCCAACCCGGGCCTGGTCTACTGCTCGATTACCGGGTTCGGCGAGACGCCGGAGGCTGTCGACCTGCCCGGCTACGACCTGCTCGTCCAGGCGGCCAGCGGGCTGATGAGCATCACCGGCGAGCCCGACGGCCCCCCGCTGAAGGTCGGGGTGGCGCTCGTCGATCACATCTGTGCCCTGCAGGCGACGATCGGCGTGCTCGCCGCCCTCCACCACCGCGCCCGTACCGGCGAGGGCCAGCGGGTTTCGGTGTCGTTGCTCGGCGCGGCGCTGGCCGCGCTGCTCAACCAGGCGTCGGGCTTCCTCGGGGCGGGGGTCGTGCCCGGTCGGCTGGGCAACCGCCACCCGTCGATCGCCCCCTACCAGACCTTCCCGACCGCCGACGGCCACCTGGTGATCGCCTGCGGGAACGATCGCCAGTTCGCTGCCGTGTGCCGCGTGCTCGACCTCGAGGGGGTCGCCGACGACGAGCGGTTCGCCACCAACGTCGGGCGGATCCGCCACGTCGACGAGCTCGACGGGCTGCTCTCGGGCCGGCTGCTCACGGCGGTTCGGGACCACTGGGTCGACGCCCTCACGACCGCGGGGGTGCCGGCCGGGCCGATCAACGACGTGTCCCAGGCGTTCGCCTTCGCCGGGCGGATCGGGATGGATGCCGTCGTCGAGACGCCGGGCCGGTCGGGCCGGTCGGTGGCGACCGTGGCCAGCCCGATCGGGCTGTCGGCGACACCGGCGACGGTGCGGCTCGCTCCCCCCGGCCTCGGCGAGCACGACGCCGAGTTGCGGGCGTGGTTGACCGGCGACTGATTCCGCCGCGTCCGGCGCCGTTCCGCGCCGGCGTGGTTGCCAACCCGGGCCGGCGGGCCGGAGGGGCCGAGTACTCGGACTACTCGATCTCCGTCGCCGCGCCGGCGAACTGGGCGTTGTACAGCGCCCGGTAGGCGCCGCCCCGGGCGAGCAGTTCGTCGTGGCTGCCCTGCTCGACGATCCGCCCGGCGGCCATCACGACGATCGTGTCGGCGTCGCGGATCGTCGACAGCCGGTGGGCGATGACGAAGCTGGTCCGATCCGACCGCAGCGCGTTCATCGCCCGCTGGATCAACACCTCGGTGCGGGTGTCGACCGAGCTGGTCGCCTCGTCGAGGATCAGGATCGCCGGGTCGGCGAGGAACGCCCTGGCGATCGTCAGCAGCTGCTTCTCGCCGGCGCTCACGCTGGCGCCCTCGTCGTCGAGCACCGTGTCGTAGCCGTGGGGGAGCGAGTGCACGAAGCGGTCGACGTAGGTCGCCCGGGCCGCGGCGAGGATCTGCTCGTCGGTGGCATCGAGGTTGCCGTAGGCGATGTTCTCGCGGATCGTGCCGCCGAACAGCCAGGCATCCTGCAGCACCATGCCGATGGCGGCGCGCAGCTCGCGCCGGGGCATCGTCGTGATGTCGCGACCGTCGAGCGTGATCCGCCCGCCGTCGAGCTCGTAGAAGCGCATGATCAGGTTGACGAGCGTGGTCTTGCCGGCGCCGGTCGCCCCGACGATCGCCACGGTGCGACCCGGTTCGGCGACGAGCGACAGGTCCTCGATCAGCGGGACGGCGGGGTCGTACGAGAACGTCACGTGCTCGAACTCCACCCGTCCGCGGGAGTCGACGGCGGGAGCGCCGGCCTGCTCCGGTGACTGTTCCGGTGCGTCGAGGAACTCGAACACCCGCTCCGCCGAGGCGATCCCGGACTGCAGGACGTTGATCATCGAGGCGAACTGGCTGAGCGGGGCGCTGAAGTTGCGCGAGTACTGGATGAACGCCTGCACGTCACCGACGCTGAGGCGGCCCGACGACACCCGCAGCCCGCCGATCACGGCGATCGCCACGAAGTTCAGGTTCCCGAGGAAGACCATCGCCGGTTGGATCGTGCCGGAGAGGAACTGTGCTGCGAACCCGGCCTGGAAGAGCTCCTCGTTGGTGACCCGGAAGCGCTCCTCGGCGATCTGCTGGTGCCCGAACACCTTGACGACGTCGTGCCCCGAGAACGTCTCCTCGATCTGGGCGTTCAGCGCCCCGGTGTGCTTCCACTGGGCCATGAAGCGTTCCCTCGACCGCCTGACGATCTGCTTGACCATCAGCAGCGAGAGCGGGATCGTCACCACGGCGATCAAGGCCAGCAGCCGGGAGATGCTGATCATCATCGCCAGCACGCCGACGACGCTGAGGATCGAGGTGAGCATCTGGCTGAGGGTCTGCTGCAGGCTCTGGGCCACGTTGTCGATGTCGTTGGTCACCCGGCTGAGCAGGTCGCCACGCGGCTGGCGATCGACCCAGCCGAGCGGCAGGCGGTGGAGCTTGTCCTCCACGTCGGAGCGCAGGCGGTGCATCGTGCGCTGCACGATCCCGGCGAGCAGGTACGACTGCAGGTACGACAGCGCGGAGGCTGCGGCGTAGATCACCGCCACGACGACCAGCAGGCGGTGGAGGCCGGTGAAGTCGATCGCCGTCCCGGCGCGCAGGCTGCGGAAGATCACGTCGGTCGCCCGGCCGAGGACCTTCGGCCCGACCACCGTCAGTCCGACGCTGGTGACGGCGAGGGCCACGACGGCGACGACCCGCCGCCGATCGGGGCCGAGGCGGCGGATCAGGCGCCGGACGGCGGTGCCGAAGTCCTTGGAGCGTTCGGCGGGCATGCCGGCCGATGCCCATCGGCCGACCGGCCCGGAGCCACGCAGTTCGGCCGCGGCCGACCTGCCGACCTCCGCCGCGTCGGTGCCGGGACGTGTGGGCCGAGTGCTCATCGCCCGGCCGCCACGGAGTGCTGGGAGGCGACGATCTCGGCATAGGTGGGGCAGCTGGCCAGCAGGGCGTCGTGGGTGCCGAGTCCGACCACCGAGCCGTCCTCGACGACGAGGATCTGATCGGCGCCGGCGATGGTCGACACCCGCTGGGCGACGACGATCACCGTGGACTCGGCGGTGAACGGCACCAGCGCGGCGCGCAGCCGGGCATCGGTGGCGAGATCGAGCGCCGAGAAGGAATCGTCGAACAGATAGATCTCCGGCTTGCGGATCAGCGCCCGGGCGATGGCCAGCCGCTGGCGCTGGCCGCCCGAGACGTTCGATCCCCCCTGGGTGATGCGGGCCTCCAGTCCACCGTCCATCGCCCGTACGAAGTCCTCCGCCTGGGCGGTCCGCAGCGCCTCCCACACCTCCTCGTCGGTGGCATCGGGTCGGCCGTAGCGCAGGTTGCCGGCGACGGTCCCCGAGAACAGGTACGGCCTCTGGGGCACCAGCCCGATCCGGCTCCACAGCGCCTCGGGGGCGAGGTCGCGCACGTCGACCCCGTCGATCAGCACCGCCCCCTCGGTGGCGTCGGCGAGACGGGCGATCAGGTTGACGAGGGTCGTCTTGCCCGAACCCGTACTGCCGACGATGGCGGTCGTCTGTCCGGCGATCGACGTGAACGAGATGCCGTCGAGCACGGCGGCCTCGGCGCCCGGGTACTGGAACCCGACGTTGCGCACCTCGACCGATCCCCGGCCGGTGACCTCGTGGACCGGGTTCGAGGCGATCACGACCGACGACGGGGTCGCCAGGACCTCCTCGATGCGCTCGGCGCACACCGCCGCGCGGGGGATCAGCACGGCCAGGAAGCTGGCCATCATCACCGACATCAGGATCAGGGCGAGGTAGCTGAGGAAGGCGACGAGTGCGCCGATCCTCAGCTGCCCGCGGTCGATGCGGTCGGCGCCGATCCACAGCACGGCGACGCTCGACACGTTGAGCACCAGCACGACGATCGGGAAGAAGAACGATTGCAGCCGCCCGGCACGCAGGGCCGTCTCCGAGAGCTCCGCGTTGACGTCCCCGAAGCGTGCCGTCTCGTGGGGCTCGCGGACGAAGGCACGCACGACGCGCATCCCCGTGATCTGCTCGCGCAACGTCCGGTTGATCGCGTCGATGCGCTCCTGCATCACCCGGAACTGCGGCACCATCCGGGTGATGACCAGGGCGATGGCGGCGATGAGCAGGGGGACGGCGACGACCAGCACCCACGACAGACCGGTGTCCTCACGGAGCGCCATGATCACCCCGCCGACGATCGTCATCGGGGCGGCGATCAGCATCGTGCACGTCATCTGGACCATCATCTGGACCTGCGTGACGTCGTTGGTGATCCGGGTGATCAGCGACGGCGCGCCGAACTGGCCCACCTCACGGGCCGAGAAGTCGGTGACGGTGTGGAAGAGCCCGCTGCGCACGTCGCGGCCGAACCCCATCGCCGCCTTCGACCCGAAGTACACCGCGGCGACGGCGAAGCCGATCTGGGCGAGCGTCACCACCAGCATCAACCCGCCCTTCGACCAGATGTAGCCGGTGTCGCCGCGGGCGACGCCCCGGTCGATGATGTCGGCGTTGAGGCTCGGCAGATACAGCGAGGCGACCGTCTGGACGAGCTGCAGGGCCATCACGGCGACGAGGATCCTGCGGTACGGGTGGAGGTGGCGCCGGAGCAGCTTCAGCAGCACGTCATGCGCCCGTGCCGGTGGGGAGCGGGCTCGTCCACGTCATCTCCCGGCACGTTACAGCGGCACCCGTGTTTGCCCCCCAGGGTGCCGACCCGCAAGCGGCGGAACTCCGACGCACCACCTCGGTACTGTCGGTGGGGATGAAGACGCGCTGGCCGATCGAGGAGGTGGAGGCGCTGGCGGCCGGGGCGCGGGCACTGTCGGCCGCCCGCCTGGCGGCCGTCCCGGCCAAGTGGTCGGCCACCGGGTGCGACGCCGAAGCCGTCTGGGGCCTGTTCGTCGGGACGCCGGGCGAGCCGTACCAGACGGCAGTCGAGCTCGGCTCGGCCGCGCCACGCTGCTCGTGCCCGAGCCGCAGGTACCCGTGCAAGCATGCCGTCGCCCTGCTGCTGCTGTGGGCCGGCGGGCATGTGGCCGAGGGCCCGGGCCGCCCGGCATTCGCCGCCGAATGGATGGCCCGCCGCGCCCGGGCCACTGCTGCGGCCGCCGCCCGCGAGGCCGACGCCGACCCCGCCGAGGCGGTACCCCGGCGCCCCCGGGCCGCCGGGCGCGCCGACACCGTGCCGTTTGAGGCCCCACCACCCGATCCGGCACGCGACAGGCGGGCCGCGGAGCGTATGGCCCGGATGATGGGCGGGCTGGTGGAGTTCGAGAAGTGGCTGGGGGACTGCCTGCGCGGCGGGCTGACCGCGCCGGTGCTGGCCTCGTACCGCCACTGGGACCAGGCCGCGGCCCGGCTCGTCGACGCCCAGGCGCCCTCGCTGGCCAATCGTGTCCGGCGGGTCGGATCGTTGGTCGGGGTCGGTCCGGCGTGGCACGAGCGGGTGTTGGGCGAGCTGGCGATGATGTCGCTGCTCTCGTCGGCCGGTCGGCGCCTCGCCCAGCTCGAGCCCGACCTGGCCGATTCGGTGCGGGCGGCGCTGGGGTGGACCGTGCGCCAGGCCGACGTGCTTGGCGCCGCGCCCGAGTCCGGTGAGTGGGAGGTGCTCGGCCGCGGCGACGTGCTCGAGGACCGCATCGTCGTCCGCCGTACGTGGCTGCGGGAGTCGGCTCCGAGCCGACGCTGGGCGCTGGTCCTCTCGTTCGCCGCCTACGGCCAGAGCCTCGCCGACACCCCGCTGCCCGGCGACCGTCTGCACGCCGACCTCCACCGCTACCCGGGTCGCGGCGAACTGCGCTGCCTGATCGGCGACGTCGCCGAGCACCGGCCCGGCCACCACGCCCTGCCGGCGACGACGTCGCTCGCCGGCGCCTGCGACGAGATCGGCGGAGCGCTCGCCGGCGTGCCGTGGCTGGAGCGCTGGCCGGTGTGCGTGCACGCCGCGCCGACCTTCGCCGACGGGCGCTACGTGCTCGGCGACCACACCGGCTCGCTGTCGATCGCCGGCCCGGCGAGCCCGGTCACCCTCGTCGCTGCGACCGGCGGGCGCCCCGCCCCGACGGTCTGCGAGTGGACGCCCGACGGGCTCGTGCCGCTCGCCGTCCACGCCGACGGCCGCCTCGTCGACCTCGGCCCCCGCGGCGGCTTCCACGAGCGCCGGTGGCCCCGCCCGGAGGGTTGAACAATCTCGCCATCATGGCGGCCGGATTCCCCACCTCGAAGACCGTGTCCTGTGGCTTGACGGCGGCGGAAGATGTCGTCGAGGTCACCGTGACGGCGGGGGGCAGCAGCTTGTCCTACGACGCCACGGCAGATCAGTACAACTACGTGTGGAAGACGGACAAGATGTGGGCCGGCACGTGCCGGACGCTCACGGGGTCCGGACCGCGGTGCCGGCGAACCCTGGCGCACCGTGTCGTTACTGTCGGTCCCATGACGGCGTCAGGGGCGCACGAGATGGAGCGGGTGCAGGTCGGCGACGGGCCGCGTCCCGGGGCGGCGCCGGCGGACGGCGACTCGTCGTCGCTGGCCGATCTCTGGCGTCGGGTGGCGAGCGTGGCGCTGCTCGGGGCCGATCGTCGACCGGTGCCCCCGGTGCCGGCCGGCCCGATCGGTGATCTGCTCGGCGGGCGCCGTCCGGCGGACGGGGCCGAGGCACTCGCCGAACTGGCCGCCGCGCTGACGGTGGTGCGACGCGCCGGCATGCGCCCCGGGCCGATCCAACCGCTCCTGGTGCCTCCCACGGTCGACCCGCGCCCGACGTGCCCGCAGGCTGCCGTCGAGCGGGTCACCCACCTCGTCGACGAATGGCCCGAGCTCGTCGACGAATGGCTCGGGCTGGTCCGGCGGGGAGGGTGGCGGCTGCCCGGCGACGTCACCGTCTGGCTCCTCACCCGGTTCCGTGCCGACCCGGCCAGACGAGCAGCCGTCGTCGCCCTGAGTGGCGATCTCGCCGACTGGCTGATCGGGTTGTTCCCGGCCCTCGCCGTGCGCGGCGACCGGCGGCCCGCCGATCGCCCCGAGTCGGTGCCGATCGGCCGCTCGACGGGGCTCGATCCGGCGACCATCGCCGCTGGTCTCGAATCCGGGGCGCTGTCGACCCGGCACCGGACCATGCTCGTCCACACGATCGCCGGCTGCGACCCCGCCCAGTTGGCCCCCGTGGCCGAGGCGCTCGAGCGGGCCGGCGCCAACCCCGACACGATGGGCCTCGCCCTGTCGCTCGCCGACCTGGCCCGCACCCGCCACGAGATGATCACGGAGCTCGACCGATGACACCCTCTATGTCAACCTGTTTCTCTGATTGGGGTTGTTTTGTTGTTGGTGAGTTCGTTGTGGGCGATGGGTTCGTCGCAGCAGGGGCAGTTGCCTCCGAGGCCGACGCGGTGGCAGAAGGTGTTGCAGTCGGGGCAGTGTTGGGTGCCGAGGTAGCGTTGCTCGCAGATCGGGCAGGCGTAGACGGTTGCTGGTCGTGCGGGTTGTGGTGGGGTCGGCTCGGGGATGCTCGGGGTGTGGCGTTGGCGGTGGGCGGCTTGTCGGCAGGCGTCGGAGCACCAGCGGCGCCGGCCGTTCGGAGCGAAGGCTCGTCCGCATCGGGGGCAGGTGATCGTTACGTCATCGTTACGCGACGGGGTGGTCATTTAGGCCGCCTTCGCCGTTGTGGTGGTGGTGTGGCGGAGGGCGCCGGTGTGCAGGGCCGGGTCGTACACGACACCGTTGGTCCAGCAACGCCAGATGACTCGGACCCAGGCGCGGGCGAGGATGCGGATGGCGTGGGGGTGGTCGCAACCGCGGCCTATCGCTCGTTGGTAGATGTCTGCGGCCCAGGGGGAGGAGTGGCGGCTGTTATCGGCGAATGTGGTGACCGCGACCCGGAATCGGGTGTTGCACGCCCAGCGGAACTTGACGGCGTGGTGTTTGCCGGAATGTTTCGTCACGGGGGCGAGCCCAGCGAGCGCGCAGACCGCTTCGGGGGTGTCGTAGGCTTGTCGGCAGTCGCCCCATTCGGAGAGCATCTGGGCTGCGTTGATGGAACCGGACCTTGGCAGGGAAGTGAAAATCTGGCCGTCTGGGTGCTCCCCGAGTTGGGTGGCGATCTGTTTGGCCAGCTGTTTGATCGCCGTGTTCAACGCCCGGATCACGGCGATGTAGGCGATCACGGTCGCTTGACGGGCCTGGTTCTCGGCGCCGGTAGTGATCCCGTCGGGGACCGAACGGAGCCGTTTGAGCAGCTCGGAGGCGGGGCGTCGCCCCGAGTAGCTGTGGCGGGTCAAGAACTTGGCGAGTTGCGGTTCGGTCAGACGGCTCGCCGATGCCGGTGTCGGGTAGCGCTCCAGGAACTTCAACGCGATCTCGCTGCACACATCGGCGAAGATCTCGTTCGCTCCCGGCCAGAACGCGTCCAGGCACGCTTCGAGCTGGTTGTTCGCCGCGACGCGATGATCGACGAGCGCGTCACGGGCTCGCGACACTGCCCGCAACCCGCGGGTCGCGTCGCTGAACGGGGTCAGGACCCGCAGTTTGTGTTGCCGCATCCGCAGGTACTCGGCGATTGTTTCGGCATCACCGGCATCGGATTTCGCGCCGGAAACCACCTCACCATCTCGCCATGCCTTGATCGCGTTCGGCGAGACCGCCACCACCGGATGCCCGGCCTCCAACAACTTGTCGACCAGCCGGCCGTCGGGCCGTTCGATCGCCACCGGGATCGATCCGGGCGGGCCGAGCTTGGCGAGCCGGGCGACCAACAGGTCGAACCCGTCACGGGTGTGTTTGATCATGAACGCTTTCGGGTGGCGGCCGTCGGCGTCGATGACATGCACCGCGTGTTCCTCGCTGGCCCAATCGATACCCACGAACCATCCGGCGTTCAATCCGGTGACCTTCTCAGACATTCGCTCTCCTTGATCTCGGGTGATGTTCGAGCTCGCGATGAGCGGGGTCTCGCCGGGCGGTCACTGACCGGCGCTCTACGGCGCGTCCTTCTCTTGCCGGTTCAAGACACCCGAGAAGACGGGGGGCGGCAGTGTCATCGTGGCCCACGAAGGGCGACCGACGCGGGCCGTCACCCCCATCCCCATCGAGACCTCAACCGAACACTGCCGGATCCCGACCTCATGAGTGTGGACCAGTGACCGACGAGACCCTGCGCCGCCGGGCCGAGGACCAGTACGCCGGCGAGCTCGCCGCGCTGGCCGCGCTCGACGATCTCCCGCGGCCCCCCAACTGGCGCCTCTCACCACGGGCGGTGGTCACCTACCTGACTGGCGGCACCCTCGCCGACGGCACCGTGGTCAGCCCCAAGTACATCGGCAACGAACGGCTGATCGAGATCGGCGTGGCCACGCTGGCCACCGACCGTGCGCTGCTCCTCCTCGGCGTTCCGGGCACCGCCAAGACCTGGGTGAGCGAGCACCTCGCCGCGGCGATCTCGGGCGATTCGACGCTGATGATCCAGGGAACCGCGGGCACACCCGAGGAGGCGGTGCGCTACGGGTGGAACTACGCACGGCTGCTCGCCGAGGGCCCGAGCCCGGCGGCGCTCGTGCCCGGGCCCGTGATGCGGGCGATGGCCGCCGGCTCCATCGCCCGCGTCGAGGAGCTGACCCGGATGCCGGCCGACGTGCAGGATGCGCTGATCACCATCCTGTCGGAGAAGACGTTGCCGATCCCCGAGCTGGGCAGCGAGCGTCGGGCAGTCCGGGGGTTCAACGTCATCGCCACGGCCAACGACCGCGATCGGGGCGTCAACGAGATGTCCAGCGCGCTGCGTCGGCGGTTCAACACCGTCGTCCTGCCGCTTCCCGCCACGGTCGACGAGGAGATCGACATCGTCACCCGGCGGGTCGGCGAGCTCGGGGTGGCGATCGAGATGCCGCCGGCCCGACATCCAGCCGACGAGATCCGCCGCGTCGTGACGATCTTTCGCGAGTTGCGCTCGGGGGTGACCACCGACGGACGGGTCAAGTTGAAGACCCCCTCGGCGACGCTGTCGAGCGCCGAGGCGATCTCGGTCGTGGTCAGCGCCACGGCGCTGGCCGTTCACTTCGGTGACGGGGGCCTGGCCGCGGCCGATCTCGCCGCCGGGATCACCGGCGCAGTCGTCAAGGATCCGGTGCACGACGCCATCGCCTGGCGGGAGTACCTCGAGACCGTGGTGCGCGATCGCCCCGGCTGGGGCGAGCTGTACCAGGCCTGTCGAGAGCTGGACTGAGGTTCGAATGTCGTCCGCCGCACCGGCCTTGGTCACAGGCGCGGCCGTTCATCTGCTGGGCATCCGCCACCACGGTCCGGGATCGGCCCGCTCGGTGCTCGCCGCACTCGAGGAGCTCTCGCCCGAGGTGCTGCTGATCGAGCTGCCCGCCGAGGTGGGCGATCCCGGCGTCGTCTCGCTCGTCGACGACCCCGGGATGGCGCCACCCGTCGCCCTGCTCGGCTACGTCTCGGAGCACCCCGAGCAGGCGATGTTCCACCCGTTCGCCGCATTCAGCCCGGAGTGGCAGGCGATTCGCTTCGCGTTGCGCCGCCGACTGCCGATCCGCGCCATCGACCTCGCCCTCGCCCACACGATGGCCGACCCCGGGGCCCGACGCGAGCCGGCCAGGGATGGGCCCCGGGCCGATCCGATCGCCGAGCTGGCCCTCGCCGCCGGTGACGACGACGCCGAGCGATGGTGGGAGGACGTCGTCGAGCACCGCAGCTCGGTCGACGGCTTCGCGGCGATCGCCGAGGCGATGGCCGCCGTCCGGGCGCAGGCGCCACCGCCGGGCGACCTCGACTCGCGGCGGGAGGCGGCGATGCGCGAGGGGATCCGCGGCGCTCGGCGGGATGGGTTCCGGCGCATCGCCGTGGTCTGCGGCGCCTGGCACGTGCCCGCCCTCGCCGACGACGTCGTCGCCGCGACGGGGGCCGACGACCGCGCCGTGCTGCGCGGGCTGGCGAAGGCGAAGGTGACCCTGACGTGGGTGCCATGGACTCATCGGCGACTGCTGTCCCAGGGTGAGCGGGGTGAGGTGTACGGCGCGGGGGTCGGTGCGCCCGGCTGGTACGCCCACGTCTTCGAGACCTCGGCCGATCACCGCCGCTGGTTCACCAGGGTCGCCGGGCTGCTGCGCGACCGCGACCACCTGGTGTCGCCCGAACATCTGGTCTCGGCCACCCGCCTGGCCGAGGCGTTGGCAGCCCTCCGGGGCCGGCCCAAGCCGGGTCTGGCCGAGGTCACCGACGCGGCCGGCGCCGTCCTCGCCGAGGGCCGGGTCGGCCCGCTCGACCTCATCCGCGACCACCTCGTCGTCGGCGACGACCTCGGCCGGGTGCCGAGCCACGCGCCGATGGTCCCCCTGGCGCGCGATCTCGTCGGCGAGCAGCGCCGGGTTCGTCTCAAACCGCTGGCCGAGGAGCGGACCCTCGAGCTCGACCTGCGCCTGCCGCTCGGCAGGAGTCGTTCGCGTCTCCTCCACCGGCTGTGGGCGATCGGTCTGGGGTGGGGGCGGCCCGAGGAGGGCCGGGGGAGCTCCGGCTCGTTCCGTGAGACGTGGCGCCTGGCGTGGGAGCCCGAGATGTCCGTGCGCCTGATCGAGATGAGCGCCTACGGCACGACCGTCGAGCATGCCGCCGAGGCCCGGCTGCTCGAACGCGCCGAGGGCTCGACGGTGCTCGCCGACCTGGTCGCCCTCGCCGAGATGGCGCTGCTCGCCGATCTCCCGGGCAGTCTCCGGCCGCTGCTCGAGCGCATCTCGGGCCATGCCGCCCGGCAGGTGGACGTCGGTGGGTTGCTCGACGTCCTCGGGCCGCTCGCCCGCATCAGGCGGTACGGCGACGTGCGTGGCACCGATGCGGCCGGACTCGCCGACCTGTTCGACGGCGTGGTCGAACGGGCGTGCGTCGGACTGGCGCCGGCATGCAGGTCGCTCGACGACGACTCGTCGGCGGCGATGGCCGACCGACTGACGGCGACACAGGCGGCGCTCGCCCTGGTCGACCATCCGGCTCGCGACGGTGCATGGCGGCGGGCGCTGATCGAGCTGGCGACGGCCCCCTCGACCAACGGGGTGATCGTCGGGCGGGCGGTGCGCCTGCTGGCCGACGCCGAGGCGATCGCCGTCGACGAGGTGGAAGCGGCGCTGTCGCGGGCGTTGTCGTTCGGCACCCCCGCACCGGCCGGAGCGGCGTTCGTCGACGGTTTCCTCGCCGGCGCCGGCACCGTGCTGATCCACGACGCGGCCCTGCTCGGCCTGATCGACGGGTGGCTGGCCACGCTCGCCGACGACACCTTCGACGATGTCGTCGCCCTGCTGAGGCGAACGTTCGGTGCCTTCGAGGCGGCCGAACGCCGGCACCTCGGCGAGTTGGTCTCCGGCCGGGGCGACGGCCGGCCGGCCGCACCGTTCGGGTGGGACCTCGACGAGCGGCGCGTCGCCGCCGGGTTGGCCACCCTGGCCGAGCTGCTCGGCCTGCCGGGCCGCCCGGGCACCGGGGGCACCCGGTGAACCGGGTCCCCGAGACCGAGCGGCTGCGGCGGTGGCGGTTGGTGCTCGGTGGCGGCGACGACGGCACCGGAGCGCGGCTGGGTGGCGACGACGTCCGTGTCGACGCCGCCCTTGCCGCCGTCTACGACCGGCCGCCGCCCGGGCGCGGCGGCTCCCGCCGCCAGGGCGGCCTCGGCGCCTCGGCACCGGCGGTCAATCGATGGCTGGGCGACATCCGGCGCTACTTCCCGGCGAGCGTGGTCCAGGTGATGCAGCGCGACGCCATCGACCGGTTCGGCCTGAAGCGCCTGCTGCTCGAACCCGAGACGCTCGCCTCGCTGGAGCCCGACATCCACCTCGTCGCCACGCTGCTCGAGCTGAAGCACCTGATCCCCGAGACCGCCAGGGCGACGGCGCGCCAGGTGGTCGGACAGGTGACGAAGGAGGTCGAGGCGCGCATCGCCGACCACACCCGCCAGGCGGTGAGTGGTGCCCTCGACCGGGCGAGAAGGGTTCAGCGCCCCCGACCCGCCGATGTCGACTGGAACCGCACGATCCAGGCGAACCTGCGCCACTACCTGCCCGAGTACCGCACGGTGGTGCCCGAACGGCTGATCGGCCATGGTCGCCGCCAGGCGATGGTCGAGCGCGAGATCGTGCTGGCGATCGACCAGAGCGGCTCGATGGCCACCTCGGTCGTCTATGCCGGGATCTTCGGCGCGGTGCTCGCCTCGATCCGCACGCTGAAGACGTCGGTCGTCGCCTTCGACACGGCGATCGCCGATCTCACCGACCGGCTCGACGATCCCGTGGACGTGCTGTTCGGTGTGCAGATGGGCGGCGGTACCGACATCGCCGGAGCCGTGGGCTACTGCGACCGCCTGATCGAGCGGCCGGCGAGTTCGGTGCTCGTGCTGCTCAGCGACCTGCACGAGGGCGGGGTGCGCGACGAGCTCACCCGGCGGATCGGCGACCTGGTCCGCCGGGGGGTGACGTGCGTCGTGCTGCTCGCGCTCAGCGACGACGGCGCCCCGGCCTACGACCGGACCCAGGCCGCCGCGCTGGCCGACCTCGGCGTCGCCGCCTTCGCCTGCACTCCCGATCGCTTCCCCGACCTGCTCGCCGCGGCGATCGACGGGCGTGATCTCGCCCGATGGGCGGGTGCCCATGGTCTGGTCACCGCAGCGACGACCCGCGAGTCGGGCTGACCGGGCTCAGCCGCTGACGAGCCCGTCGAGGAAGGCGATCATCCGCGGTACGACGTCGGGGTTGTCGGCGAACATCCCGGTGCCGTGGCCGTCACCCGCCACGATGACGGCCTCGACGCCCAGCAGCCCGGCCAGAGCCCGTGTCGAGTCGGCGTAGGTGGTGTCGCCCTCGGCGGCGAGCAGCATCACCGGCGCGGCGATCTTCGGCGCGGCGGCTGTGGCGTCCATGGCGAACGAGACCTGCGGGGGCGACAGGGCGATCACCCCGGCGACGGGGCGCTGTGCGGCGGCCACGAGCACCGAGGTGCCGCCCATCGATGAGCCGATCAGGGCGACCCGTTCGATCCCCTGCTCCTCGAGCCACCCGGCGGCGGCGAGGATGTCGACGTCCTGATCGGTCCGGCGTTCGCCGGTGGAGCTGCCCGTTCCCCGGAGGTCGACCAGCAGCACCCGGTAGCCGGCTGCGGCGATCTGCGCGCCGGCTCCGTACCAGTTCGAGCGATTGGCGTTGGCGCCGTGGACGACGACCACGCCGAAGGTGCCCGATCCGACGACGGTGGCCTCGAGCACCTCCCCGTCGGGCGTCGGGATGGTGACCGTCTCCGAGCCGGCGGGGGCTTCCGGTGGTTCGCTTCCGCACGCCGCGCCGGCGAGCAGACAGGTCATCGTCACGGCCACCGAACGCGCTCGCATGCTGCTCACGCTATCGGGTGATCGACCACGCACTGTGGGCGGGCGACGGCCGGTCAGCCCTTCTGGGTGCCGACCTTGAGATCCTTGAACGCCGAGACGGAGTCGATGCCCGGTTCCTTGGGAAGCCCCAGCACCCGTTCGCCGACGATGTTGCGCATCACCTCGTCGGATCCTCCGGCGATCCTCAGGCCCGGGGCGCCGAGCACCAGCTGGCTCCAGGAGAAGGTGCCCCACTCGCCCGTGTCGGCCTGCAGCCGGGCCCCGAGGACCATCGAGGTGAACTCGTTCATCCGCCGCTGGTTGTCGACGAGCGCCATCTTCGAGATCGACATCTCGGGCCCGGGCATCTGGCCCGCCTTGATCCTGGCCAGCGCCCGTTGGTTGTTGTAGTCGGCCACCCGCATCCGCCCGATCAGGTCGGCCAGCTTGTTGCGCACGACCGGATCGCGGTCGAGGCCGAAGTGGCGGACCATGGCGATCAGGCGGGCGAGCATCCCGCCGCCCGCCGCGGCCGAGCCGGAATCGCCGGCACCGATCGAGGCCCGCTCGTTCATCAGGGTGGTGAGCGCCACGTTCCAGCCGTTGTTCACGTCGCCGAGGCGATGGTCGTCGCGCACCCGCACGTCGTTGAAGAAGACCTCGTTGAAGCTGGCGCCACCGGTCATCTGGCGCAGCGGGCGGATCTCGACGCCGGGCGCGTGCATGTCGACGATGAACCCGGTGAGCCCCTTGTGCTTGGGCAGATCGGGATCGGTGCGGGCGATGACCTCGCCGATGTCGGAGTACTGCGCTCCCGACGTCCACACCTTCTGGCCGGTGATCACCCATTCGTCGCCGTCGCGCAGTGCCCGCGTCTGCAGGCTGGCCAGGTCGCTGCCGGCCCCGGGCTCGGAGAACAGCTGGCAGCCGACGATGTCGGCCCGCCACATCGCCCGCAGGTAGGCCTGCCTGGCCTCCTCGGTGGCATGGGCGAGGATCGTCGGGGCGACCATGCCGAGACCGATGCCGAAGAAGCTCTGGTTGGGTGTGCGGTACTCGCGCTCGAGCGCGCCGTAGGCCCGGTCGTAGGCCGCCGGCAGGCCGCTGCCGCCGTACTGCGGCGGGCCGGCGACCCAGCCGAACCCGGCGTCGAACTTGGTCCGTCGCCACTCCCTGGCCTTGGCCAGCATCTCGGCCTCGGTGTCGCGGTTGCGCTCCTCGAACATCGCCAGGTTGTCGGCACCCTCTCCCCAGACGAACGCCTTCTCCGGCTCGCGCCGCTCGGCATTGTCATCGAGGAATGCGCGTGCGTCGCGGGCGAACGCGTCGAGGGAGATGTCTGCCATCCGGGCATCGTACCGATCACGCTTGGGCGGCCCAGAGCCCGGGGCGTACGGTGAAGGGAGCCGCCCCCACCCCGGCGTCCGGCGGCGGGAGGTGACGTGGACGAGATCCCCTACGGGTGTTGGCCCTCGCCGATCACGCCCGAGATGTTGACCCAGGGCGCGGTCGGTCTGGTCGACGTCTGGGTGTCGCCGTGGGGCGGCGCCCCGGCGACCGTCTGGCTGGAGAGCCGCCCGAGCGAGGCCGGCCGGCTGCAGCTCGTCGCGATCGGTCCCGACGGCGAACGACGCGACCTGCTTCCGATGGGCTTCAGCGCGCGCAGTGCGGTGCACGAGTACGGCGGCGGCGCCGCCTGGGTGGAGCACGGCACCGCCTGGTTCGTCAACTGGTCCGACCAGCGCCTCTACCGCCTCGAAGCAGGTGGGGCGCCGGTCGCCCTGACCCCCGAGCCGGCCGTGCCCCGCGCCCTGCGCTACGCCGACATCCGCCGTTCGCCCGACGGTGGCTGGATCGTCTGCGTCCGCGAGTCGCACCGCGAAGTATCCCCCTCCGATCCCGCCACCGGTTCCGCGGCCGACGCAGCCGTGGTCAACGAGATCGTCGCCCTGCGCGCCGACGAGCCGTCGGAACCGGTGGTGCTGTTCTCCGGCAGCGACTTCGTCGCCGCGCCGCGCTTCGCCGACGGCGGGCGTCTGCGCTGGATCGCCTGGGACCATCCGGACATGCCGTGGAACGACACCGTGCTCCACGAGGCGCCGTTCGACGTGTCCAGCGGCCGGATCGGCCCGCCGAGCCGACTGGCCGACGGGGCGTCGATGATGCAGCCCGTCGGCGACCACGTGATCAGCGATCGCTCCGACTTCTGGAACGTCTGGCGCATCGGCGGCGATGACGCGGCCGCGGCCGAGCCGCGGCACGTCTGCCCGGTCGTCGCCGAGATGAGCGGGCCGGCGTGGGTGTTCGGCGAGCGGGACTACGTCGTCGCGGGCGACGGCCGGGTCGCCTTCGCCGTCGGCTCCACCGTCCACGTCGGCCCGGCGGCCGTGGCGACCGCGGCCGCCGGATTCGACCACTGGGTGCTCGACGGTTCCGAGGTGACCGCCATCGCCCGGTTCGTCGACCGTGATGCCGAGATCGTCCGATTCGACCTCGCCGACCCGGCCGGATGGACGGTCGTCGTGCCCGGGCGGGTGCTTCCACTCGGCTCGGACGACCTGTCGCGTCCCGAGGCGATCGAGTACCCGACCGCCGGCGGAGAAGCGGTTGCCTACGGCTGGTTCTACCCGCCCGCCAATGCCTCGGTCCGCGGTCCGCACGCGGAGCGCCCCCCGCTCGTCGTGATGATCCACGGCGGGCCGACGTCGGAGTCGGTGCCGTTCTTCGCGCTCGCCAAGCAGTTCTGGACGAGCCGTGGCTTCGCCGTCGTCGACGTCAACCACCGCGGCTCGACGGGCTTCGGTCGCCAGTTCCGCGATCTCCTCGACGGTGCCTGGGGCATCGTCGACGTCGAGGACTGCTGTGCCGCCGCCCGGTATCTCGCAGCACTCGGGCTGGTCGACCCGACCAGGATGGTGATCCGCGGCGGCTCGGCCGGGGGGTTCACCGTGCTCGCTGCGATGGCCTTCGCCGACGTGTTCGCCGCCGGGGCCAGCTCGTACGGGATCGCCGACCTCGCAGTGCTGGCGGCCGACACCCACAAGTTCGAGGCCCGCTACTGCGACCGCCTCATCGGTCCGTGGCCGGCCGTCCGCGACGTCTACGAGGCCCGTTCGCCGATCCACCACCTCGACGCCTTCGACCGCCCGTTGATCGTCTTCCAGGGCCTCGACGACATGGTCGTGCCGCCGAACCAGAGTGAGATGATCGTCGCCGCCCTGCGGGCCAAGGGCGTCGAATGCGAGTACCACACCTACGCGGGCGAGGGCCACGGGTTCCGCAAGGCGGAGACCATCGTCGACTCCCTCACAGCCGAACTGGACTTCTACCGCCGCGTGCTCCGGCTTGGCGGGTGATTCACAGCCAGCCCCGGCGGCGGAAGGTGCGGTACAGGACCGTGCCGAGCAGGAGCATCATCCCGAGGGCCATCGGGTAGCCGATCTGCCATTCCAGCTCGGGCATGTTGGTGAAGTTCATTCCGTAGATCCCCGAGATCAGGGCGGCGCCGAAGAGGATCGACCCCCAGGCGGTGAGCTTCTTCATCACCAGGTTCATCTGGTTGGACATGATCGCCAGGTGGACCTCGAAGGCGTTGCCGAGGAGCTCGCGCTGGGTGTCGATCTGTTCGACGACGCGCAGGATGTGGTCGTGGACGTCGGCGAAGCGCAGTTCGGTCTCGGCATCGCCGGCAAGGCCGCCGTCGAGGCCCCGACGCAGTTCGTTGATCAGGTCGCGGGTCGGGGCGACGACGCGGCGCAGTTCGAGCAGCGACCGCCTGAGTCGCAGCACCTCGGGTTCGAGTCGTTCGGGTCGCGACGCCTCCGGGATGAGCACGAGGTCCTCGACGTTCTCGACGCCGGCGCGCAGCTCGTCGGCTCGGTCCTCGTGCCCGTCGACGAGGGCGTCGAAGATCAGGTAGACGAGGTGTGACACCTGCCGGTGGCCCGGGTGGGCGTCCAGCCGTTCACGGACCGGGGCCGGATCCCACACCCTGCCGTCGGCGTTGGCGCTGCGCACCGTGACGATCCAGGTCGCGCCGAGGAACATCGTCACCTTGCTCAGCCGGGCGTCATAGGTCAGGGCGAAGGCGTGGGCCGGGAACCGGTCGAACGTCGGGCGCTCACCGGACTGCAGCGCGCCTTCGAGGGCGAGCGGGTGGAGCGAGAACTCCTCGGCGACGAGGTGCAGCTCACCGGGGGTCGGATCGGCGATGTCGACCCAGATCAGGCAGGCACCGTCGGCGACCCGATCGGAGATCGCCTCGGTGGCGATGTCGACGACGCGCCCGTCGTCCTCGTAGCTGCGGGTCTCGATCACGTCGTGGATCGTAGATGCCTGACCGCGGATCGGCGCTGGCTAGCGTGGTCGCCATGGGACAGCCGGTAGCCGTCGTCGAGAAGCCGTGCCGCGTGCCGAGCATGGTGCGCTTCGAAGCCAATCGCAATCTGACCGGGATGGGCCACGAGACGTTCCACTCGATCCGCCAGGCCGTGGGCGTGACACCGTCGGCCGAACTGGCCCGCCGCCTGTTCGCCACCGGCCGGGTCGACTCCGTCCACGTCTTCGCCAACATCATCACCATCGATCTGGCCAAGGGCTACACCGCCGACGGCCTCGCCGACGTGGTGCGCGATCTGTACCAGTACTGGCGCCCGGGGATGGTCCCGCCGGCGTTCGAGGACGCCGTGGAGGAGGCTCCCGCGGACGCCCCGGCGCCGGCGGCCGGTGACGGCGGCAGCGAGACGGCCCTCTCCGCCGCGGCCAAGCGGGTGCCCGCCCACCTGCTCGAGCGCAGCCGCCTGGCCCGCGAGCGTTGGAAGGTGCAGAACGGCGGGTGATTCCGTCGTCGCCGGTCACCGCCGTCCCCGCTGGGATCGCGCCCGCTGCGGGATTCAGTGCTAATCATGGGGGCGGAGATGCCCAGGTGAATCCCGACGCCCGCCAGATGACACTGCACGAAGCCGCCGAGGTGCTCGGTGTGCACTACATGACCGTCTATCGCTATGTGCGCCTCGGCCAACTCGAGGCGCACAAGGTCGGGGGGACGTGGCAGGTCGACGAGGGCGATCTGCGGGCCTTCCGGGCGCACCCGGCCGTCGTCGTCGGGAGGCCCCAGGCGCCGTGGTCGCAGCGGCTCGAGCACCGTCTGATCGCCGGCGACGCCAACGGAGCCTGGGGGGTCGTCGAGGCAGCCCTGACCGGGGGCGCCGATTTCGACGAGATCTACCTCGAGGTGATGGCCCCGGCGATGGTCTCGATCGGCGCCCGGTGGGCCCGTGGTGAGCTCGACATCTCGGTCGAGCACCGCGCCACGGCGATCCTCACCCGTCTGCTCGGGCGGCTCGGTCACCGCTTCGGTCGCCGCGGTCGGTCGAAGGGCTCGGTGGTGCTCGGTGCGCCGGCCGGCGAGCTCCATTCGCTGCCGGTGGCGATGGCGGCCGATCTCGTGCGCCAGCGCGGCTGGGACGTGTCCGACCTGGGGGCCGACGTCCCGGCCGCTTCGTTCGTCCATGCCGCCGTCGGGACCGATGATCTCGTTGCGGTCGGGCTCAGTGCCACCCTCGAAGGGACCCTCGATTCGATGCGGGCGGCCCTCGAGGCGCTGCGCTCGGGCCTGCCGGGCGGTGTGGCCCTGGTCGTCGGCGGACAGGCGGTCCGCGACCAGGCCCATGCCCTGTCGCTCGGGGCCGACGGTTACGCATCGGACGGGCGCGCCCTGGTCGGCTTCCTCGACGGGTTGGCCCCGCGCCACGGGCGCAACGACGTCGGTTGACCGTCCGGCCGACGATGCCTCAGACGGGGCCGGCCCCTTCTCCTGGATTGCGAACACGTGTTCGACTATGCTGGACGTGTGGCGGTTTCCCCGGTGAATCTGGCAACCGTCGACCAGGCAACGGTCGACCTGGCAACCGTCGACCTGGCAACCCTGGTCGAACGGTCCGCTCCGGCCGGGTATGCCCATGAGCGGCTGATCGATGTCGTCGAGGAGTTGGCCGGCCTGCTGCCGCTCGGCGGGTTGCGGAGGGGGAGCACCCTCGCCGTCGGCGGCCCGGCGGCGATCTCGCTGGTGCTGGCCCTGTGTGCGAAGGCGTCGCTGGGCGGTGCCTGGGTCGGGCTGGTCGGGCTCGATTCCCTCGGCCTGCGGGCGGCCGCCGAACACGGCCTGTCGCTCGACCGGTTGTTCCTGGTGGCGGCGCCCCCGGTCCGCCAGTGGGCCGAGATCGTCGCCATCGTCGCCGAGGGGGCCGAGTTGGTGGTGGCCCGCCCGCCCAAGCGCGCCTCGCCGGGTGATGTCCGCCGGTTGCAGGCCCGGATGGCGTCACGGGGCGCCGTGCTCGTGCTCGTCGACGACCGTCCCACGGCCGAGGAGGGCGATCTGGCCACCGGCTGGTCACCCGAGGTCCGGATGATCACCAAGCCGATCGCCTGGGAGGGGATCGGCGAGGGGCACGGCCGGCTGCTCGCCCGGCGGGTCGCCGTCAGCGCCACCGGGAGGCGCAGTGGCCGCCCGCAACGCGCCGAGCTGCTCCTCCCCGGCCCTCGGGGCGCCATCGCCGCGGTGTCGAACGTGACCCCCCTCCGCCCGGCGGGCTGAATGGGCACGCCGCGGTCGCGTCCGTCGGTGAACCGCCTGGTGACCGTGTGGTGCCCGCAGTGGTCGGCGATCGCCACCGGCCTCCCGCTCGACGAGCCGATCGCCGTGGTGCAGACCCACCGTGTCGTGGCGGCATCACCTCCGGCGATCGGCGACGGGGTGCTCGTCGGCATCCGCCGGCGAGAGGCCCAGGCCCGGTGTCCGGGCGTGCGGATCGTCGAGCACGACCCCGAACGCGATGCCCGCCGGTTCGAACCGGTGGCGCGGTCCGTCGGCACGCTGGTGCCCCGGCTCGAGATCACCGAACCGGGCCGGCTCACCTTCGCCGCCCGCGGGCCGTCGCGCTATGTCGGCGGTGACGAGCAGCTGGCCACCCGCATCGGTGAGCTGGTCGCCGACGGTCTCGGGGCCTCATCGCGCCCGGTCGGCGATCCCGGGCCGGCCTTACCCGATTCCCGGGTGCGGCCCGGGATCGGGATCGCCGACGGCCGGTTCGCCTCGGGGGTGGCGTCGCGTCATGCCGTGGCGGTGGGCCGGCCGGTCGTGGTGCCGGCGGGTGGACCGGCGACCGCGCACTACCTGGCCAGGTTCCCACTGCGGGCCCTGCACGACGTTGCCGGGATCCCGCCCGACCTGCTCGATCTGCTCGCCCGCCTCGGCCTGGTCGACCTCGGGCAGTTCGCCCGGCTGCCCGCCCGTGACGTGCTGGCCCGGTTCGGCACGCTCGGCGCGTTCGCCCACCGCCTGGCCGGGGGCGCCGACCCCCGACCCCCTGGAACGGCGGAGCCCCCACCCGAGTTGACCGTCACCCGCGGGTTCGACGATCCGGTCACCCAGGTGCAGCCGCTGGTGTTCACGGCCAAGCAGATGGCCGACGATCTGCACGGCGAGTTGGCCCGTCGCGGGGTGGTCGCCGTGCGGTTGGCCGTCGAGGCCGAGACGGAGTACGACGAGCGCTGCGAACGCGTGTGGTATCGACCCGAGGGCTTGAGCCCGGCGATGATGGTCGACCGGGTGCGCTGGCAGCTCGACGGGTGGGTGCGCCGGCCCGGCGGGTTGAGCGGGGGCGTGACCCTGCTGCGGCTCGTCCCGGTCGAGACCCGGGCCGATGCCGGCCGGCAGCTGGGCTTCTGGGGCGGGCAGACCGAGGCCGACGCCTGGGCGGCCCGGGCCACCGCCCGATTGGTCGGCCTGCTCGGCCCCGAGGCGGTGACGGTCACCGAGGAACGCGGCGGTCGGGGGCCAGGTGACGCGTATGCCCTGGTCAGCGCTGCTGTCTCCGATGTCGGGGCCGGGTCGGGGCGTGATCCGTCGGTGCGGGCGTCCACCGCCGAACCCCCACCGTGGCCGGGCCGGATCCCGGCACCGTCACCGGCCACCGTACTGGCCGACCCCCGCCCCTGTTCGGTGCTCGAGGCCGGGGGGTCGCCCGTGCGGGTCAACGGGAGGGGGATGGTGAGCGGTCCGCCGGCCGTGCTCGAGCTCGACGGCCGTCGGCACGCCGTGGTCGGCTGGGCCGGGCCCTGGCCCGTCGAGGAGCGCTGGTGGGACCCCGGTGGCGGCAGCCGCCGGGCCAGGTTCCAGCTCGTCACCGACCGTGGCGAGGCCTATCTCGCCTCGCTGCAGCGCGGCGAGTGGCTGATCGAGGCGATCTACACATAGCCGATCGTGCTCGGTGGGTTCCCGGCGTGGCCGCCGCGCCGGGAACCCACCGGGGGGTCGGGTTCAGATCCCGTCGATGCGTAGCACCGTGCCGGTCAGGGTCACGACGAACGCGGTGTGGCCGACGATCTCCAACGAGGTCGGCTGGTTCAGTTCGCCGATCACCGTGTGGAACTCGCCGTCGTCGACGGCGTGGACAGGCTGGAACGTACGGAGCGGAGCTGACAGAAACCTGTCAGACCGTGGTCGAGCGCCCCCGGCGAGCGACCATCACGGCCCGCTCCACAGTCGCATGAGGTCACGTTGCCGGCCAGGCGAGCCCGAGGCGCACGACGGCCGACTCGATGGCACCGGCCAAGCGCTCGATGGACCCGGCACACGCCTCGAGCTCGGTCGGATCGAGCAGCGGCACGACGCCGCCGGCCGTCTCGACGACGACGACGGGGACGGCGTCGCCCGTCGCCAACTTGATCGCCGCTGGTTGGTCATCGCGGTGATAGGTGTCGAATCGGACCCCGAGGAGCGTGCGGTAGGTCTTCCACTCGGGCCGTTCCCGGACCGATCCGTGGGTGACCTCGCACAGCGAGCAGTGTGATCGGCCGAGCCGGGCGCCGATCCAGTACGCCAACTCACCCCGGATGGTGCCGTCGGCGTCGTAGACGCCGATCAGCCTGATGATCTCCTGCTGCGGTCGGGCGTCGCTCACCGGACATCACTACAGCATGACGGACCGGGCCGGCGCAGGCGAACGGTCGGGCCACCGGTGCTTGACATCGCGTCCAACTCCCATCCAGGCTCTGCCCGTCGCGGAGGAGAGGAATCGGATGAGCACGATGGGGATGCTGGAGCGCTCGGCGCGGTGGATCGACGGAGACGAGGCCCCGGCGATGAACGGACTGCTGAGCACGGGCTCCGGCGCGGCCGAGGAGCTGGCGCCCGGTGTGGCGTTCGTGGAGGCGTTCAGCAACGTGGTCGTGTTCGGGACCGACGACGGCCTGGTCGTGTTCGACGTCTCGCACGAGATCTCGGCGCCCGCCGCCCTGCGCGGGCTGCGGGAGTGGTCCACCGCACCCGTGCACAGCGCGGTGTACACCCACGGCCACGTCGACCACGTGACCGGCGCCCAGGCGTTCGACGCCGACGCGGCGAGCCGGGGGTACCGGCCGATCCGCTACGTCGGCCACGAGGCGGTCCCGACCCGGTTCGACCGTTACCGGGCGACCAACGGCTACAACGGCCACATCAACATGCGCCAGTTCCGGCTGCCCGAGCCACGCTTCCCGAGCGACTTCGTCTATCCCGAGCTGACCTACCGCACCACCACCACCCTCGACGTCGGCGGCCGGGCGTTCGAGCTGCGCCACGCCCGTGGGGAGACCGACGACCACACCTGGGCGTGGGTGCCGGCCGACCGTGCCGTCGTCGTCGGCGACCTGTTCATCTGGCAGTTCCCCAATGCCGGCAACCCGCAGAAGGTGCAGCGCTATGCGTGGGACTGGGCCGTCGCGCTGCGCGAGATGGCGTCGCTCGAACCGGAGCTGATGCTCCCCGCCCACGGTCCGGCGGTCGGCGGTCGGCAGCGGGTGGCGCAGGTGCTCACCGACACCGCCGCCGCTCTCGAGTCACTGCACGACCAGACGCTGACGCTGATGAACGAGGGAGCCCGGCTCGACGACATCATCCATCAGGTGCGTCTGCCCGATGACCTGGCGAACAAGCCGTATCTCAAACCGACCTACGACGAGCCCGAGTTCGTCGTCCGCAACCTGTGGCGCCTCTACGGGGGCTGGTACGACGGGAACCCCGCGCACCTCAAGCCGGCCAGGGATGTCGAGCTGGCCCGGGAGATGGCCGCCCTGGCCGGAGGTGCCGCGGTGCTCGCCGGGCGCGCCGAGTCGCTCGCCGCGGCGGGCGACCTTCGCCTCGCCTGTCACCTGGCCGAGATGGCGGTGCTCGCCGAGCCGGACTCGAAGCGCGCCCACCTGGTACGGGCCGCGGTCTACGACGCCCGGCGGCGCGCCGAGGTGTCGTTCATGGCCAGTGGCATCTATCGGTCGGCGTATCTCGACGCCAGGGCCCGCGCCGCCGAACTCTGACCCGACGCAGCACCAGGATCGTCGCACGCCTGCGCGGCCGGCTCACGGGGTGTCGTCGACTGCATCGATCAGGCCCCAATCGAGCGCGGTGGCGCTGTCGATCGGACGGCCGCACAGGGCGAGCAGCAGGGCGCGTTGCCGGCCGATCCGGGCCGGAATGCTCACCGTGCCGCCGGCGCCGGGGATCAGGCCGAGTGCGACCTCGGGCAACGAGATGCGCGTCTCGGGGTGGGCGACGATCCGGCGGGCGAAGGCGGCGAGCTCGATCCCCGCTCCCATGCACGCTCCCTGGAGGCGGACCTCGAAGCGGTCGCCGAGCCGGGCGGCCAGGTGGGCCGCCAGGCGGGCCGGGCTGCGGGTGAGGCGGACGACGTGGGCCGTGGCCGGGTCGCCGAACGACCCGAACGTGGCCACGTCGCCGCCCGAACAGAACGACGGACCGGCCCCGCGCAGCACGACCCGGTCGATCGTGGTGTCGGCGAGAGCCAGCTGCAACGCCTCGCTCAGACCGTCGCGCATCGAGGTGTCGAACGCGTTGTGCCGCTGCGGGCGGTTCAACGTGACCGTCAGTTCGTCGCCCACCCGATCGGTCAGCACCACCGGCCCGGGCGTCGCGGGCGAGGGCGCGGCCCGCCGGTCCGCCGACCATCGGGTGAACTCCGGTCCGGCCTGGAGGAGCGAGTACACCGCGGACTCGGATGCGATCCCGGCGTCGACGGAGGGGGAGGGCTCGCGGAGCAGGACGGCCAACGAGGTGGCGGCGATCGGTGACCGTCCGATCGTGGCGAGCACATCGGCGAGCAGCGGATCCCCGGCCTCGACGGCCAGGTCGGTCCAGCGTGATGGCCTGCCGTGCGGGTGCACGCCGATGACGACGCACGGTCGGCTCCCGAGATGGCCGACCGCCGCCGTCGGCGACGACGCATCGCACTCGACGACGACGGCCGGTGTCCCGAACGCCGCCGACAACTCCTCCCCACCCGACGGCCCGGCAGTCAGGGCGGAGAACTCGGACCAGGTGAGGCGAACGGCGTCGATCGCTGCAGGCTACGCGGCCCTCGGCGCGCCGAAGGCCGAGCCACGACCCAGGGCGGGTTCGGACTCGGACCGGCCCGGTCGGTCTCGTTGCGGACCGCTCGGACTCAATCGGCCTCGGTCGGGCCGAACGTCACGGTGACGATGCGCTCCTCGCTGGCGCGGCACGACGGTGAGGGCGAGATCGGCTCCCGCCTGGGCCAGGGCGTCATGGAGTGCATCGGTCGATGTCAGCGGGGTGTCTCCGACGGCAACGAGGAGGTCGCCCTCGGCGATGCCGGCTCGGTCGGCCGGGCCGCCGGGTTCGACCGCCCGGACCAGCAGGCCCTCGCGTTCGGGCAGGCCGACGGATCGGCGCAACTTGGCCGCCACGCCTGGGGGAGCGAGCGCCACGCCGAGCCGGACCCGGGTGACCGACTTGCCCGCGGTCAGATCATCGATCCGACGGCGCAGCACCTCGTCGACGGGTCGGGCAACGTAGAAGCCGCGCCCGCTGCGGTGGGTGTTGATGCCGACGACTCCGCCGGCGGCGTCGACGATCGGCCCACCGGAGGAGCCCCTGACCAGCGGGGCGGTGTGCTCGACGCCGCCCTGGACCGTACGCCCCCGCGGGCCTTGGAAGTCGAGGTTGCACGATGTCACCATGCCGAACGAGATCCGCGGCCGGTGCGCGGCCCGGCTGATGGCGAAGACGACATCACCCGCAACGGGGGTCGTCGTCCCCCACGTGACGGGAGTCGCCGCGGCCGTGTCGACGTCGAGCACGACGAGGTCGCCGTCGCCGTCGGCGCCGACGACCGTGCCTTGGACACTGCGTCCGTCGGAGAAGGTGACGGCGGTCGACCGGTCGCGAAGGTTGTGGGCATTGGTGAGCACCTTGCCGGAGGCGATGACCAGCCCGGTGCCCCTGCCGTCCGTGCCGATCGTGACGACCGCCTCGTCGAGCCGTGCGACGATCGAGCGGGCCGTGGTGGAGAGTTCGTCGATGAGACTCATGTCCCTTGCTCCTGACTAGTAACTAGCGAATAGCAAGTAACCTAGCGGAGGATGATCGGCGTCCCACACCATCACGACGGCAGATCGGGCCATCCACCAGACTCGGGGGCGATGCCCGACAACCTCGCCCGCGCCCTGGCCGTCGTCGGTGACCGTTGGACGCTGCAGATCGTGGCGGAGCTGCTCGACACTCCGAAGCGGTTCGGTGAACTCGCCACTGCCCTGCCGGCGATCGCCCCGAACATCCTCACCGGTCGTCTGCGTCAACTCGAACATCATCGCCTTGTCTCCGCCGCTCCGTACAGCCGCCGCCCGCTGCGCCTCGTCTATGCGCTGACCGGGTCGGGCCGTGAGCTGGAGCCCACCCTGTCCCTGCTCGCCGCCTGGGGCGCCCACTTGGCGGGCGGGACCGACGGCGTCCGCCACGCCCCGTGTGGAACCGTCCTGGAGGCCCGGCTCTACTGCCCGACATGTGACCGCGCCGTCGACGACGCCGAGTCCGGGGCGTTGCACTGGGTGTGAACTCGCCCGCGCCGACCGGTGGGCGTCGGGCCCGCTCCCGGCGCGACATGTGGGAGTCGGGCCGGCCATGCTGTCGAGATGCTTGCCGTCGATCTTCTCGGCGCTGATCTGGCCGGGGGGCTGGGACCGGGTTCCGGGGCCCGGCCCGACCTCGCCGGCGCCCGCTGGGCGGCGTCGGGCGCGATGTGGCTGACCGGGCGGGCCGACGGACCGCCGCTCCCGGCGCCGCGGTCGCTGGCCACCCGGCTCCCGGTCGTCGGCTCTTGGCTCGGACTTCCCGGGCTCGACGTGATGGCGCTCCTCGGGGAGCGGGCGGCGATCACCGGGATGTACCGCAACGGTCGGGCCAGCGTCGGCGGGCGCAGCCGGTTGATGCCGACGGCCGACGGTCGCTGGATCGCCGTCTCGTTGGCCCGGCCCGAGGATCACGAGTCGATCCCCGCCTGGTTGGGGATCGAGGTCGGCTCAGACCTGTGGGCGGACGTCGAACGGGCCGTCGGCGAGCGCCCGGCCACCGACGTCGTCGAGCAGGGTGTTCTCCTCGGTCTGCCCATCGGTCGTCTGGGCGAACGGGCGACGACCACGCCCGTCGTCGGCGCGCAACGGCTCGGCACCGGCGACAGGGCGGGTCACGTCTCCGGGCAACCGCTCGTCGTCGATCTGTCGTCGCTGTGGGCCGGCCCGCTGTGCGCCCACCTGCTCGGTCTGGCCGGGGCCCGGATCGTCAAGGTCGAGAGCACGCGGCGTCCCGATGGGGCACGCCTCGGTCCGACGGCGTTCTACGACCTGCTCCATTCCGGCCACCGCAGCGTCGCCCTCGACCTGCGGTCGCCCGACGGGGTCGCCCGGCTGCGCGGCCTGCTCGAGGCGGCCGACGTGGTCCTCGAGAGCTCCCGGCCGCGGGCCCTCGAGCAGCTCGGCGTCGATGCCGCGGGGCTGGTCGCCGGGGGTGGCCCGTCGGTGTGGGCCTCGATCACCGCCTACGGACGAGGTGGTGACACCCGGGACCGGGTGGGCTTCGGCGACGACGCCGCGGTCGCCGGGGGCCTGGTCGCCTGGGAACACGACGAGCCGCGCTTCTGTGGCGACGCCATCGCCGACCCGCTCACCGGCATCGTCGCCGCCGTGGCGGTCGGAGCCGCCTGGCGATCGGGTGGCGGATGGCTGCTCGATGTTCCGTTGGCCGGCGTCGCCGCCTGGATGGCCGGCCATGGCGAGCCCGAACTGGCCGTCGAGCGGTCACCGGCCGACGAGGTGGCCCATCCCCGGGCGAGAGCGGCGCCGGCGCCCGCGGCACGTATCGGCGATCACACAGCCGAGGTGTTGACCGAGTTGGGGCTGGAGCCCGGCCCGGTCCATCCCGCCCGGTAGGGTTGTCAGGCGTATCGGCCGCGCCTCGTGGCGTGGCGTATCGACATCTCAAGGAGTCGCACACTTGTCACAACAGAAGGAAGACGCCATCGTCTTCGAAGGCGAGGCGGTCGAGGCCCTCAAGGGCGGTCACTTCCGCATCAAGCTCGACAATGGACACGAAGTGCTCGGTCACCTGAGCGGCCGGATGCGCAAGAACCGCATCCGCGTGCTGCCGGGAGATCGCGTGCAGGTCGAGCTGTCGCCGTACGACCTCGCCCGGGCCCGCATCACCTACCGCTACAAGTAGCGACCGCCGCGGCGGCCCGGTCGGCGGTGCCGTCGGCCCGCTGCCGGGCGACGGGCACACGGGCGGCGAAGCCCTCGGGCGACGAAACCTCAGGCGACGAGCGCAGCCATGGGCGCCGGGCTGAGCCGCTCCGGGCCCGTCGGTGTGATCAGGTAGAAGTCCTCGATGCGGATGCCGAAGCGGCCGCGCAGGTACACCCCCGGTTCGACGGTCACCACGTCGCCCACCTCGATCGTCTCTGAGCTCTCGATCCGCCGGATGAACGGGTCCTCGTGGATCAGCAGCCCGACGCCGTGGCCCGTGCCCGTGGTGAAGTGCTGCGCGAGGCCTGCCGCGTCCAACACGCTCCGGCACGCCCGGTCGATCTCGTGGGTCAGACGCCCGGGAGCGAGCAGCGCGACGCCGGACTGCTGGGCCATGTGGACGGCGGCCCAGGCCTCGGCGATCTCGGGTCCGACCGGGCCGCTGGCGATCGTCCGCGTCGTGTCCGAGCGATACCCGTCGACCGTCGCCCCGAAGTCGACGACGACCGGCTGTGTGCCGACGGCGACCGCCGCTGGCCGGGCGTGGGCATTGGCACCGTTGGCTCCGGCGGCCACGATCGTGTCGAAGGCCGGTCCCTCGGCCCCGGCGAGACGCATCTGCCCCTCCATCGCGACGGCGATGGCCAGTTCGGTGGTCGCCGCCGTCATCATCCCCGTCACCTCGGTGAACGCGCCCGAGGCGATCGAGGCGGCGAGCCGGATCCGGGCGACCTCCCCGGCGTCCTTGGTACGGCGCAGCCGTTCGACGAGACCGGTGGTCGCAGTGGGTGTGGCGCCCAGGGCGCTCGCGAACGCGGCCATCCGGGCGACCGTGACGTTGGCAGCCTCGATCCCGGCCCGGACCTGCTTGCAGCGACGGGCGAGCACCTCCATCTGGCCGGAGGGTTGGTCGACCTCGATCTCGGCTTCGACATCCGCCTCGGCCATCTGGTCGGTGGCCATGAACCGGTAGCGGCCGTCGGTGACGAACACGACGTCGTCCCGTCCGACGACGACCATCGCCGCCGACCCGGTGAAGCCGGTGAGGTAGCGGATGTTGGCGAGGTCGGTGACGATCAGGGCGTCGATCCCGGCCCCGTCGAACAGGTTTCGCAGCCGAGCGAGACGGGCGCGCCGATCGAGCCTCGGGAGCGCGCTCACGAGCCGGGCGCCGGGCCGAGCGGGTCGCCGGCGACGGCGGTCGGGACCGGCGGGCGCCGGCCGAACTCCTTGGCCCACTCGATGCCGTTGGTGTCGTCCCTCGTGGCGTCGTCGGCCACGTCCCGGAGCCGTTTGAGCGAATGCCGGCGATCGATCGAGGACGGCCCGACACGCAACGACAGGTAGGCCACGCCGCCGAGGAGGAGTGGGAGCCAGTACTGGGCGATGCGGTAGATGATCACGCCGAGCGTCGCCGCGTCCTTGGTGATGCCGAAGCCGACGAGGGTCGGGATGAGCACGCCCTCGATGATCACCAGCCCGCCGGGGAGCACCGGGATGACGGCGAGGAGGTTGGCCAGGCAGAAGGCGACGAGCAGGCCGTCGAGCGGCGCACGGCCGCCGAGGGAGCGCACGAACACCCACAGCGCGGCGGCGTCGAGCAGCCAGTTGGCCACCGCCCAACTGGTCACCCTGGCGAGCAACCGGTGGTCGGCGAGGAGCTCCCGAACGCGGCCGGCGACGTGGCGGATGACCTCGACCGACTTGTCCGGGCCGAACTTCAGGCGGGCGGCCAGTGCGCGCACGATCCGCTCGGCCCGCGCCTGGCCGCGCAGCAGGCCGAGGACGACGGCGGCGGCCAGGGTGATCAGCCCGACCCCGGCGAGTGCGGCCAGGCCGTAGATCGGGTTGACACCGCGGATGGGGATGGAGATCAGCAGGGCGACGAGGAACAGCAGGTTGAGGACGACCGCCGAGCCCAGCCCGACCGTGGCCAGGGCGAAGCCGGCGTCGGCGCCCTCCACTCCGGAGAGGGTCAGCAACCGGTATCCGAGGGCGTTGCCCGCTGCGCTGCCCGCGGGCACGATCGAGGAGACCGCCTTGGTGGACAACTGGATGCGGAACAGGCGGGGCAGCGAGATCACCCCGTGGGGCAGTGCCATGCGGGTGAGCTCCGAGTAGGCGACCAGCGCAGCGAACTCGAGGGCGAAGCCGACGAGCAGCATCACCGGTTCGATGTCCCGCAGATGGTCGATCGCCGATCGGAAGCCCGGGATCAGGGGCAGGACGAAGAAGTAGACCACGAAGAGGATGGCCATCACTTTGAGCGTGCCTTTGACCACCGGCCACGGAACACGGCGGTGCAGGGCAGCACCGTTCTCCAGGCGCGTCGGATTCGCTGGCACGTCTGCCATCCCCCTTTGCTAGCCGATTTTCACCCCCTGGTCGAGCATCCTGGCGGTGCGGGCGGTCGCTCCCTACCGTTCGCCGCCCTCGCCGATCACCGGGAAGCATCCGAGCACGGCATCCAGCCAGGCGTCATACGCCGGTCGGAGCTCGGCGGGCGACTTGCCGAGGCGCACGACGACGACGTCGCGTTCGGGAGACACGATCGTCCGCTGGCCCTCGTACCCGTTGGCCGAGAAGGTCGACGACCCCCGGTTCCACAGCCACCAGTGGGCGCCGTAGCCATGTGGTTCGTCGGCCGGGACCGCGGGCGTCACCGGTGTGCGGGCGTAGTCGCTCCAGCCGGCCGGGAGGATCCGGTCGTCGTCCCACATCCCGTCGCGCAGGTAGAGGAACCCGAACCGGGCGAAGTCGCGGGCGCTCGCGTAGACGTACGAGGAACCGACGAACGTGCCTGCCCTGTCGAACTTCGGGGATGCCGTCGACATGCCGATCGGGGCGAACAACCGGTCGTGGAGGAAGCGCTCCATGCCGACGGCGCCGTCGCCGACGATCTCGCCGAGGATGCGGGCGATGATGTTCGTCGTGCCGCTGGCGTAGTTCCACACCGTTCCTGGAGGGTGGTCCGACGGCTTGGCGGCCGCGTATCCCGCATGATCGTCGGCTCCGGCGCCGAACAGCATCTCGATCACGTCGGACACGCCGGTGTCGACGTAGTCCTCGACGAAACGCAGGCCGCTGGCCATCCCGAGGAGGTGCCTCGTCGTGATCTGGCGCCGGTCGTCATCCGCCCACTCGTCGATCGGAGCCGGCGCGTCGAGGTCGAGCCGATCGTCGGCGACGAGCAGGCCGACGGCGGCGTGGGTGATGCTCTTGGCCATCGACCACGAGATCAGGGTCGTGTCGGGGCTGCTCCCCGGACCGAAGGCCTCGGCGACGAGACGGCCGCGGTGGACGACGGCGAGCGACAACGTCAGGCCGAGCTCGGGTGGCTGGGCGAGCGCCTCGTCGATCAGCGAGGCCAGTACGACTCGGTCGACGTCGTCGTCGGGCGGACCGCCGGGCCAGGCGGCCGTCGGCCACGGGCAACCAGGCGTCTGCGGGGGGAAACGGGCCGGCGTCATCGCCGGCGACCGTACCGCGCCGGGCGCGCCGGTTGGCACCTCAGCCCCGGTCGGCCCACTTCGGGGGCAGCGGGCCGATCGGGGTGAGCGCAAGGTCGATCGCCTCGGCGACGGTCACGGCCCGACGGGCAAGGAGGCGGTGCTCAGGTCTGATGAAGCCGGCCGCCGCCATCGTGTCGAGGGCGGCGAACATCGGTTCCCAGAAGCCCTCGACGTCGAGCAGCACGACGGGCGTGCTGGTCAGCCCGAGCTGCACCCAGGTGAGTGCCTCGAACGTCTCGTCGAGCGTCCCGAACCCGCCCGGCAGGGTAATGACCCCGTCGGCCATGGCATTCATCACCGCCTTGCGTTCGTGCATCGACCCGACCACGCGCAGCTCGTCGAGCCCGCGATGGCCCACCTCCCGTTCGAGCAGGTACCCGGTGATCACCCCCGTCACCAGGCCGCCGGCGGCCAGGCACGCGTCGGCGACGATCCCCATCAGCCCGACGTTGCCGCCGCCGTAGACCAGCCGGATGGCCCGCCGGGCCAGCTCAGCCCCCAGGTCAGCGGCCCGCTCGCCGTAGATCGGCGAGTTGCCGGGGTTGGCGGCCATGTACACGGCGATCGAGGGCATCCGCGGAGAGCCTGGCATGTCTCGCGACGGACCGCCCGTCGGTAAGTTCGGGGGATGGCGAACGCTTCCCCCTCCGACCCGCCCGCCCCCGCCCTCCCGGCACCCGACCTGACGGCGGCGGCGACGGTCATCGGGCTCGCCGAGAGCGCCGTGTACCGCAGCATCCGCCACCTGGCCGAGCTGGGTGGACCCGACGTCCACCAGGTGCTCGCCTACGACCTGGCCCATGCCGCGTCGGCCGTGGCGACGGCTCGGGCGATGCTCGACTACGGGGCCAAGGGCGCCATCGAAGGTGCTCTCACCTGCGCCTTTGTCGCCGACGCGACGCACGACCTGGTCAGCAGGCTGATCGGGCGGGAGGCTCTGTGGGGAGTCGACCCGGTGGAGCTGTCGGCAGCGCACGGTTTCGTCGCCGCGTACCGCGATCCGTCGTTCCTGGCCTCACTGGCCCTCACCCCCGGGCCGCGGCACCTCGACCCCGATTTCGAGATGGTCGCCGACACGTTCCGCGCCTTCGCCGACAACGAGATCAGGCCGCGGGCCGAGCACGTCCACCGGCACAACGGCGACGTGCCCGAGGAGATCGTGTCGGGCCTCGCCGAGCTGGGCGCGTTCGGCCTGTCGGTGCCTGCGGCCTACGGGGGCTACTCCGAGGGCGGCGCCGGCGAGTACACGGCGATGGTGGTCGCCACCGAGGAGTTGTCACGCGGGTCGCTGGGCATCGGCGGCTCGCTGATCACCCGGCCCGAGATCCTCACCCGTGCGCTGGTCAAGGGTGGCACGGAGGCCCAGAAGCACGAATGGCTGCCCAAGTTGGCCACCGCCGAGGTGATGGCCGCGGTGGCCGTCACCGAGCCCGACTACGGCTCCGACGTCGCCGGCATCAAGGTGACCGCCGTGGCCGCCACCGGGCCCGACGGCGAGGCCGGCTACCGGATCAACGGCGTCAAGACCTGGTGCACCTTCGCCGCTCGCGCCGACGTGCTGATGCTCCTGGCCCGCACCGACCCCGACCGCTCCAGGACCCATCGGGGGTTGTCGGTGTTCATCGTGCCCAAACCGCGTGGCGACTCCCACGGCTTCGAGTTCGCCCAGCCCGGGGGTGGCCGGATGGAGGGACGCCCGATCGACACGATCGGCTACCGCGGGATGCACTCCTACGAGATCGCCCTCGAGGACTGGTTCGTGCCGGCCGGCAATCTGATCGGAGGGGAGGCCGGCCTCGGCAAGGGCTTCTACTTCCAGATGGAGGGCTTCGAGAACGGCCGCCTGCAGACGGCGGCGCGCGCCGTCGGGGTGATGCAGGCCGCCTATGAGGCGGCAGCCGACTACGCCGCGAACCGGGTGGTCTTCGGCCACCCCATCGGCGACTACCAGCTCACCCGGGCGAAGCTCGGCCGGATGGCCACGCTGATCCAGGCGGGTCGCCAGTTCATGTACCAGGTCGCCGTGATGATGGCCAAGGGTGAGGGTGCCATCGAGGCTTCGATGGTCAAGGCCTACGTCTGCAAGGCCGCCGAATGGGTCACCCGGGAGGCGATGCAGATCCATGGGGGCATGGGTTATGCCGAGGAGTTCCCGGTCAGCCGTCTGTTCGTCGACGCCCGGGTGCTGTCGATCTTCGAGGGGGCCGACGAGACGCTGTGCCTGAAGGTGATCGCCCGCCGACTCGCCGAGGGCGCCGAGGTCACCCGCTGACCCGACCTGCCGGCGGGGGCTCGTACCTCGGGAGCGGTCAGTTGAAACGGGTGTGGTCGGGCCTCTCGAGCGGGAGGCCGGCGGCGCGCCAGGCGATCACCCCGCCGATCAGATCCGTGGCGTTGCCGTAGCCGAGCCGCTGCAGGCTGGCGGCCGCCAGGCTCGAGCTGTACCCCTCGTTGCACACCACGACGAGCATCTGGTCGAAGTCGGTGATCAGTTCGTGGGAGTACCCCGAGGCGGGGTCGCACATCCACTCCAGGTTGCAGCGCGGGGCGTGGATCGAGTTGGGGAGCACGCCGAAGCGCTGGCGATCGGTCGGCGTGCGGGTGTCGAGCACGACGCACTCGCCGTCGGCGAGGAGGCGAGCGAGCTCCGACGCGTCGACCCGGCGCAGCCCGTCGCGCGCCTCGGCGATCATGTCGTGGATCGTGCGCCGCCTCGTCCGGCGGTGGACGACGACCGCACCGGCGGTCGGGGAAATCGGTTCGGCGACGATCTCCAGCCCGCTGGCCCGGGCCAGCCCGAGATACTCGCCATTCCCCAGGGGGAGCAGGGCGAGGACGTACGCCGAAGGTTCGAGATGGGCAACGACGTTGTGCACGGCGAGCCGGTGCTCGTGAGTGGCCACTGCGTCGAAGAACCCCGGGCCGAGCACGGCGAGGTCGAACCGCTCGGGAAGTTGCATCCGGGCCACCGTGCCGGGCGCAACGACCCGGAGTACCGGAGTTCTGTCGACGAGCTGGCGCAACCGCTCGATCGCTTCCGCCGGTGAGGTGGTGCCGGCAGCCAGGAGACCGCGGGCCGGTGCCCGGATCATCGGCTGCGCGGTCACCGGTGACTCCCGATCCGGTGGACGCTGACCGCGTAGTCCCCGCCGACGTACGGCGCGCCTTCCCACGTGGCGAAGCGTTGGACGAGGGCGAGCCCGGCGGCGGCGCAGGCCGAGTCGTACTCGTCGAGGGTGATCGCCTCGGGCCGACGCTCGAGGCCGAAGCCGCTGACCAGCCGGCCGCCCGGTACGAGGTGGGCGGCGCAGCGGGTGACGATCGCCGCCCGGTCGCCCGGTTTGCAGAAGATCATCACGTTGCCCGGCATGGCGACCACGTCGAACCGGCGCCCGAGGTCGAAGGCGGCCAGGTCGGCGGCGATCCAGGTGATCCCCGGTGCCTTGGCAAGGGCGGCGACCAGCATCTCGTCGTCGAGGTCGACGCCGACGACGGTGATGCCACGACGCGCCAGTTCGATCGCCACCCGACCGGTGCCACAACCGGCGTCGAGCACCGAGACCGGGGCGTAGGAGGCGATCAGTTCGGCCTCGCCGTGCGCCGTCGAGCCCGAGGCGTCGATCGAGGCGAACCGCCGCTCGTAGTCCTCGATCGTCAGTGCGGCGCGCCACTCGGCCCAACGCGTCGAGACATGGGCGCCGGGGGCGAGCGCAGGATCCATCAACCGCAGAGTCTGTCGGATCGCCGGCCCCGTTACATCGGGTGGGCGAGATCGGCGCTCAGATCCAGGTGAGCAGGTCGTGGACCGAGGTGATCCGTTCGTGGTCGTGGCCCGGGTAGTCGTCGTAGGGGTCGAGTTGCAGCGGGACCAGCCCGGCGGCCGACGAGCCGAGGACGTCGTTGACGAACGAGTCGCCGATGTAGGCGACCCTCGACGGATCGGGGTCGCCGAGCGCGGCCAGCGCCGGGGCGAAGATCGCCGGATCGGGCTTGGCGACACCGACGACGTGGGAGTCGATCACGCAGACCATCTCGATGCCGGCGCCGTGGCCCACCTGGCAGACACCCTCGTAGCGCAGCGAGTGCTCGATCTGGCCGTTGGCGTTGGAGACGACGCCCATCGGCACGCCCGCCCGGTGGAGTTTCCACAGCGCTCCGATCGACTCCTCGATCCGGAAACGCCACATGATCGGGCTCCAGATGCGGTCCAGCACGGCGACGGCCTCGTCGAGGTCGTCGTCGGCGACGCCGATCGTCGCCGAGTAGGTCCGCCGGTACAGCGACCAGTCGACGGCTTCCAGCGTCCCCGAGGAGTTGGACAGCGCCCAGCCCTCGAGGGCGGCGAGCGCCCGGTGGTGAGCGCGGCGGAAGGCGTTGACCGGCTGCGGCCCGGCCAGGTCGTGGAGGGCCGCGCCGATCGCCGCCGGGTCGGGCATCACGAGCACACCGCCGGCGTCGAAGAGGAGGGCGTCGAATCGGCGCGTTCCCGACTTCATCTGCTGCTCACGAGGTCGACGTGCGCCGCAGCCCGGCCCGCTCGCCGCGGGAGATGAACTTCAGCGCCATCTTGCGGCTGGCCTCGTCGATCATCTCCTCGCCGAACATCACCGCGCCCTTGCCCTCGCCCTCGGTGGCATGGGTGTAGGCATCGAGGATCTGGTGGGCCTTGTCGAACTGCTCCTGGGTGGGGCTGAAGACCTCGTTGAGGATCGTCACCTGGTCGGGATGGAGCGCCCACTTGCCGTCGTAGCCGAGGGTGCGCGTCCGCTGGCAGTAGTCGCGGAAGCCGTCTGCGTCGCGGATGTAGAGGTACGGCCCGTCGATCACCTGCAGGCCGTTGGCCCGCCCGGCCATCAGGATCTTCGAGAAGACGTAGTGGAAGTGATCGCCGGGGTAGGTGGGGATCTGCACGCCGCCGGTGAGCACCGGCATCTCCATCGACGCGGCGAAGTCGGCCGGCCCGAAGATGATCGTCTCGACGCGGGTCGACGCCGCGCAGATCTCCTCGACGTTGATCAGCCCGCGGGCCGTCTCGATCTGCGCCTCGATGCCGATGTGCCCGACGGGCAGGCCGGCGGCGATCTCGACCTGGCGGAGGAGCATGTCGGTCGCCTGGATCTGGGCGGCGGACTCGACCTTGGGCAGCATGATCTCGTCGAGGCGCTCGCCGGCCTTGCCGACCACCTCGAGGACGTCGTAGGCCGTCCACTTGGTCGACCAGTCGTTGACCCGGACGCAGAGCACCTTGTCGCCCCAGTCCTGATCCCTGATGGCCGAGACGATCTTGCCCCGTGCCGCCTCCTTCTCCGAGGGTGCGCAGGCGTCCTCGAGATCGAGGAAGACCATGTCGGCGGCGATGCCCGGGCCCTTGCCCATCATCTTCTCCGACGACCCCGGGATCGACAGACAGGACCGACGGGGGAGATCGCGTGAGCGTGCCGACATGGCTGCGAGGCTATCGGCCGGTGCCCCGTCGGCGCAGCGCGCCGCAGGGTCGTAGGCTTCGTGCAATGCAGGTGCGAGGGATCCATCACGTCTCGATCAACGTCGACGACCTCGCCGACGCGCTCGAGTTCTACGTCGGCAAACTCGGCTTCAGCGAGCTCCCCCGACCGGATTTCGGCTTCCCCGGCGCCTGGATCGCCACGGGCGCCGATCAGGTGCACCTGCTCGAGATCGCCGGCCAACCGCGCAGCGAGACGCAGCACTGGGCGTTCGATGTGGAGGATCTCGACGCGGCGATCGCCGATCTCGAGGCCCACGGTGTCGAGTACCGGGTCAGCCGGTCGACCGACGGTGGGCGGAGTCCGCAGGCCTTCCTCCGCGACCCGTCGGGCAACCTGATCGAGTTGCAGCAACCGATGGCGTCGGCTCCGTGACCGGGATCGGCACCTGGCTGCGTGGCGAGAACGTCCGGCCTCCCCCTGGCGACGAGGAGATGGTCGAAGTCGCCTGGCTGCCGCTCTGGCACGCCCAGCTCGTCTCCCATGGCATGTGGGAGCGCGGCATCCCCAACGCGATGGCGGAGGACCACACCTCGCACCTGCGGTTCGCCGCCCGTGGTCCGATGGGGCGGATCTTCGTGCTCGGCCTGCGCTACGACTCCGCCGTCGCCGCCGTCACCGACCTGATCGGCGACGAGCCGATCACCCAGCACCGCTGACCGACTCCCGGATCTGACCGATCGCCAGCCCGAGGTCCTTGGCCCGTTGGGCCGCCAACTGCTCGATGGTCCGACGCGTGCGTTCGGGCCGTTCGCTGACGTCGGCGTAGCCGAAGTAGTGAACCTCCCAGCCGAGCAGGGCGGCGCGCACGTCCCGCCGCTCGTCCGGCGCCTCGCGATGGGCACCCGTGTGGAAGGCCCGGCTGTGGGCCTCGACCGCCAGGCGCAGCGCCGGGAAGGCCAGGTCGAAGCGGGCGACCAGTCGCCCGCGTGCGTCGCGCAGTTCGTGTTGGGCCACGGGTGTCGGAAGCCGTGGCGAGCGGCAGCACTCCTCGAGCAGCCGTTCGAACCACGAATCCCGCACGCGGCCGCGACGGCGCCGGCGATCGACCTCGGCGAGGATCAACCGGCTGCCCCGCTGGCCGGGCCGGTGTGAGTCTCGCCGCCGTCTGTTCGAGCCAGGAGAGGCTGAAGCCGCGCCGTTCGTAGTCGTCGAGAGCGCGTTCGATCGTCGTCTCGTCGACCACGTGGGGGAGGTCGACCAGCGTTCGGGCCAGCGACGTGCACGGGATCGCGTCGATCGATGTCAGATCGCGACGGTCGAGTGGGGTGGAGACCTGGTGCACGACGGCCCCCTCCAGTCGCACGCGCCGCCCCCGTCCGACGGTCACCTCGGTGGGCGGATCGTCGAAGCCGTCGAGGCCGTGGAGGAATGCGGCGGCCCGGAACGACACGACCGTGCCGGGTGGACCGCAGCTCACCGCGATCATCAGCCGCTGCCGCGGCGTGGCGGGCGCGCCATGGATCACGAGCGTGCCCCGTCCGATCTCGTCGAGGACACCGGCGGCCTTCAGGCGCCGGATAGGCGCGGCACCGAGACCCGATCGGGCAGCCTGGCGTCTCGTGATGACGGCGTGGCGGGAGGCTGCGACATCGCCGGCGCCGTCCATCCGGACGAGCGAGGGCACCACGCCAGCCTACGGCGCAGCGCCGAAGGCACCTCGACCCGGTCGAGGTGATGCCAGAAGATGCCGTTCTGGCCACGTACTGGCATCACTTCCAGGGGGACGACCCGCGCTCGAGCGCGAGGCGGGCGTGGGGCCGAAGCGGGCGCGAGGCGAAGCGCGAGGCGGAACGCGGTTGCGAGGCGGGCGTGGGGCCGAAGCGGGCGCGAGGGGCGGATGGCGACCGGAGGGTCGGGTCAGCTCAGATCGCTCGTGAGGCCGTGACGAGGGCCTTCATCTCGCGCACGGCCTGCTGCCAGCCGACGAAGATGGCGTGGGCGACGATGGCGTGGCCGATGTTGAGCTCCCTGATCAGGGCCAGCGCGGCGATCCGCTGCACGTTGTGGTAGTTCAGGCCGTGGCCGGCGTTGACCCGGAGACCCAGCTCATGGGCATGCTCGACGGCCATCGCCACCTTCTTGAGCTCGAGCGTCGCCTCGGCATCATTGGGCGCGTCGGCGTACTGGCCGGTGTGGATCTCGACGGCATACGCGCCGAACGCCTTGGCCGCGGAGATCTGCTCCAGGTCCGGGCCGATGAACAGCGACACCCGGATCCCGGCTCCCTGCAGGGTGGTCACCGCGTCGCGCACCCGGTCGGCGTTGCCGACGACGTCGAGCCCACCCTCGGTCGTGCGTTCCTCGCGGCGCTCGGGCACGAGGCAGACGTCCTCGGGCCGGGTGCGCAGGGCGATCTCGATCATCTCGTCGGTGACGGCATGCTCCAGGTTCATCCGAGTGGTCAGCACCTCGCGGAGGATCTCGATGTCGCGGTCCTGGATGTGGCGGCGATCCTCGCGGAGATGGATCGTGATCGCATCGGCTCCGGCGGTCTCGGCGAGCAGCGCGGCCTGCACGACGCTGGGGTACCGGGTCACCCGCGCCTGGCGGATGGTGGCGATGTGGTCGATGTTCACGCCGAGCTGGATCACCTCATCAGCGTAGAACCCCGTGGCATGCCGGGCCAGCGGCTTTCGGCCGGCCGGCCCGCCGGCTCCCCGCCGGGCCGGCCTCAGTATCCGCCGCCGAGCTTCGTGTGGTCCCAGCTGACGACTCGCTCGACGTCGACGGCGACCCCGATCCGCTTGCGGGCCTGGGCCTCGATGAACGGCCGGGCCGCGTCGGTGAGCACGCCGGGCCCCTGGTAGCGGGCGGCAACCGAGAGGCCGATCTCGAGGATGGCGTCGAAATCCTCGATCAACCGGCCGCGGCCGACGAGCTCGACGCCCTTGAGCTCCTCGTACTTGTCTCCCGATTCGACGAGCGCGGTGAGCTTGTCGTCGCGGCGGAGGTTGACCACCTTCTGCGCCTTGGCGAAGGTCCAGAACACCGGCGTGTCCCCCTGCATCCCGTACCACATCGCCACGAGGTGGGGATGGCCGGTCACTCCGATGGTGGCGACGTTCATCACCTTGGTGCCGTCGCGCAGATAGGCGTCGACCTCGTCGGGGGTCATCGAGATGGCATCGCGGCGTGAGGGCATGGCGCGACGCTATCGACCGCCGGGGTCAGCCGGCGAGGCCGCGCAGCAGCTCGGGAGCGACGGGGCACTCGGCGTCGCCGGCGTCGCCGGGAGCCTCCATCAGGCCGTTCGGGCCGACGAGGTGGGAGAACAGCGGCAGCGGGACGAACTCCTCGTCGAGCTCCCAGGGGACGTCGGCGACGCAGATCCGCTCGACCATCGAGGTCCACATCGGCGCCGGGAGCCGACGGCCGATCCCGGCGACGAGCCACACCGGTACCTCGCTGCAGTAGGCGACGGCGGCGGCGGCACGGCTGCCCGCCGGGGCGATCGACCCATCGGCCCCGACGGCGGAGGCCTCGATGAGCACGACGTCACACGCGGCGGCCGCCGCGCCCAGCCCGCCCACGGGCACCCGCTCGACGTCGATGTCGGCCCGTTCGAGCCGGCGCACGAAGCCGGCGGACTGCGGCCCGTCGACGGCCAGCACCCGCACGTCGCCCCTCCGGACGAGGGCGTCGGCGATCAGGTCGGGCCAGCCGACCACGCAGGCGACCGCGTCGGCGGGCAGGTGCTCGATCAGCGCGTCCTCCGTCGGGTCGTCGGCCAGCTGATCGGCGAGACGCCAGGCCTCGTGCATCGGGTCGGCGGCGGTGAGCACACGGGCGCACAACCACCACAGCGGACCCGACGTGGCGTTGTGCTCGACGATCCGCCGGCAGGCCGTGACCAGCCCGCTCGGATCGAGGCCGAGACCACGCAGGGCACCCGCGGTTTCGCGCACCATCATCCGCTGATCCCCGCCCGGGGCGCGTGCCACATATCGCAGGCGCTCGATCGGATGCATTCCGTCACGCTAGCGATGCCGCGCTACCGTCGCATCCCGTGGCAACGAATCCCGCGCCCGACACGGTGCTCTCCCCCCTGGACGGCGATCCGCGCCCGCTCGAGGAATGGCTGACGACCTTCCACATGGCTTCGGTGGTGCTCGATCCGTACACCAACGAGAGCTCGTGGATCCTGGACACGGCGGCGCGGATCCTGGCCGGTTTCCGAGGCGCGGCCGTACGGGTCAACCTGCTGCTGACGTGCGGCGCCGACGACGCCAAGGCGTACCTGGGGCCGCTGGCCGAGGAGTTCCTCGTGTTCTGCGACCCCGACCGGGTGGCGGTGAGGGCGATGGGGCTGACCTCGCTGCCGGCCTTCGTGTTCCTGCGCATCGACGGCACGATCGCCGCCGTGGCCGAAGGCTGGAATCCGAACACGTGGCGCAAGGTGGCCGAGGAGATCGCCCGCACCACGTCGTGGACGAAGCCGACGATCCCGGTGATCGGCGACCCCGGCGCCTTCGCCGGCACCCCCGCCGTCGCCGACGTCGCCTGACAGGGTCGGGGCACGTGCCCGCCGCCCCGGTGCCGCGGGCCGCGGGAGCCCGGTTGCGCGTCGGCGTGCAGCTCCCCGAAGTCGAGTGGGAGGTGCCGTTCGGCGAGCTGATCGCCATGGCCCGGGGGGCCGAGGCGGCGGGGTTCGATTCGATCTGGGTCGGCGACCACCTGCTCTACGACCTGCCGGTGGGCGCGCGCGGCCCGTGGGAGGCATGGACCACGTTGGCGGCCCTTGCCGCCGTCACCGAACGCGTGGAGCTCGGTCCGCTCGTCGCCTCGGCCGGGTTCCACGAGCCGACGATGCTGGCCAAGCAGGCGGCGACGATCGACGCAATCTCGGGCGGTCGGCTGATCGTCGGACTCGGGGCGGGTTGGAACGAGCGGGAGTACCGGGCGTTCGGGTTCCCGTACGACCACCGGGTGAGCCGGTTCTCCGAGGCGTTCACGATCATCCGCTCGCTGCTGCGCGACGGTGTCTGTGACTTCCACGGCCGGTACTACGACATCGACGACTGCGTGCTGCACCCCCGACTGGAACGACCTGGCGGTCCGCCGCTGATGGTCGGTTCGATCCGACCGCGGATGCTGTCGATCGCCCTGCCCCACGTCGACGCCTGGAACGTCTGGTGGAGTGACTTCGGCAACACCCCCGAGGGGTTCGCCGACGTCAAGTCCCGGGTCGACGAGGCCGTAGCGGCAGCCGGACGATCGCCGGGCTCGGTCGAAGCGACCTGCGCGGTGCACGTTCGGCTGGCCGGGGGGACGGGCCGCCAGATGGGCGGCTACGGCTCACGCCCGATCGAGCCGATCCAGGGTCGCCCGGCCGAGATCGCCGACCGGCTGCGAGCCTTCGGCGCCGTCGGCGCCGGCCACATCCAACTCGTCGTCGATCCGATCACCCGGGCGTCGATCGAATCGCTGGCCGAGGTGCTCGCCCTCATCTGAACGAATGTGCGCCTGGATCGGCGTGACGGTCAGCGGCGTGAGTTGGTGGCCAGCCCGGCGATTCGCCGCACCGCGCCGCGGGGGAGGAACCGTGAGCCGCCGACCACGCCCCGGTAGGCGAGGCCGGGGATCGAGGTCGCCTTGCCGTGGGCACATGCCGCCAAGCCGTCGCCGGCCACCTGCTCGGCGGTGAGCCAGGCGAACGAGGGATAGCGGGCGGCGAACTCCTCGCCGCTGGACACCGACTGGAACTCGGTGCGGGTGAGCCCGGGACACAGGTTGGTGACCTTCACACCCGCGGGACGAAGCTCCTCGTGGAGCGCCTCGGAGAGGCTGGTGACGAACGCCTTGGTCGCCGCGTAGACCGCCAGGCCGGGACCGGGCTGGAAGCTGGCCACCGAGCTGACGTTGAGCAGCCAGCCTCGCTTGCGGGGGACCATCGCCGCCGCTGCCGCCCGGCTGAGCCGGGTGAGGGCGCCCACGTTGAGGCCGATCTCGTCGGCCAACCGGTCGGCGTCGATGGTGTGGAAGGCACCCGAGGTGCCGAACCCGGCGTTGTTGACGAGCAGGTCGATCGGACGCTCGGGGTCGGCCAGGCGCTCGGCGACTCCGGCGAGGTCGTGGTCGTCGAGCAGATCGGCGGGCATCACCTCGATGTGGGCGAGGTCGCGGGCCAGGGCTTCGAGGCGGTCGGCCCGCCGGGCGACGACGACGGTGTGGACGCCGTCGGCGGCGAGCCGGCGGACCATCGCCTCCCCGATGCCCGAGGAGGCCCCGGTGACGAGGGCGGTACGGAACGGGTACTTCGGCATGCCGGCACTGTACGAGCGTCGGATCGTCGGCCGTTCACCTGCGGCCGCGCTGGCCGGGGTGACCGGCGATCGGCCTACGATCGACGGTCGTGTCGTCGACTCGTGTGATCGCTGAGGCCCTGGCCGACTCCGTCGTGCGCCGGGGGGCCGACCGGGTCTTCGGGATCCCCGGTGGCGGTTCCAACCTCGAGGTGATCGGCGCCTGCGCCGATCGCGGCGTGCCCTTCGTGCTCGCCCATGCCGAAACGCCGGCGGCGATCATGGCGGCGACCTACGGCTTCGCCACCGGCCGTCCGGCCCTCGCCGTGGCCACTCGCGGCCCCGGGTGCGCGTCAAGCGTCAACGGAGCGGCCCAGGCCACCCTCGATCGGTTCCCTCTGGTGCTGTGCACCGACGGCGTCCATGCGGCCGACACGCGCCGGATCGCCCACCAGTACCTCGACCAGGTCGGGCTGATGGCCCCGGTGACGAAGTGGAGCGGGGTGCTCGGATCGGGAGATCCCAGCCGTGTGGCGGATACCGCGTTCGAGCTCGCCGGCGTTGCACCGGCCGGAGCGGTCCACCTGACGATCGATCCGACGACGTCGGAGAGCCGCTGCCCGGTCTCGGCGATGGAGCTGGTCTCCGACGAGTACACCCTCGAACGGGCGGCAGCGAAGGTGTCCGCCGCCCGTCGCCCGGTGGTGATCGTCGGCAACGCCGCCCACGGCTGGACCGACGACATCCACCGCGCACTCGTCCACCTCGGCTGCCCGGTGCTGGCCACCTACCAGGGCGTCGGCATCTTCGGCGCCGACACCCAGTTCGCCGGGCTCTACACCGGCGGCGCGGTCGAGCAGCCGTTGCTCGACGAAGCCGACCTGATCATCGCCGTCGGCTTGGATCCGGTTGAGCCGATGCCGACGCCGTGGCGGACGACCGCGCCCGTCATCTCGCTCTCGCCGATGCCGCTCGACCATCGCTACTGGCCCGAGTACATCGATCTGGTCGGCGCGGTCGGGCCGATCCTGCGCCGCCTGACACTGGGCGCCGGGCCGACGGCGTGGCCGGCTGACGAGGGCCGCCACCGGTTGGCCGCCGCGCTGGCCGCGATGCGCCCACCCGACCGTGGTGCGTTCGGGCCGGTCGACGTGGTCGACGCGGTGCGCGATTCCGCCCCGGCGTCGACGCTGGCGACGGTCGACGCCGGTGCCCACTTCCTGGCCGTGATGCCGTGGTGGCCGGCGCACGAGCCCCGTTCGTTGCTGATCTCCAACGGCCTGGCGACGATGGGCTTCGCCCTGCCCGCCGCCCTCGGCCTGTCCCTCGCCCGCCCCGGGCGGCCCGTGGTCTGCTTCACCGGTGACGGCGGCCTGTCGATGGTCCTCGGTGAGCTGGAGACCCTGGCCCGGCTCGCCCTGCCCGTCACGGTCGTGGTGTTCGACGACGCCACGCTCAGCCTGATCAAGATCAAGCAGCAACCGGATCAGGGCGGCGACGCCGCGGTGCGCTACTTCCCGACCGATCTGGCGGGAGTCGCCCGGGCGATGGGCGTCGAGGCCTCCACCGTCGACTCGGCCGGCGAGTTGCGTCGGGAGCTGACTCGTGGCTGGGACCGTCCGCGCCTCGTCCAGGCCCGGATCGATCCCTCCGGGTACGCGCATCTGATCACGGCGACCCGCGGATGACCGGCGATTCCGTGTCCCACCCGCGCCCGCCGTTCAGGGCCGACCATGTCGGGAGCCTGCTCCGCCCGGCGTCCGTGCTCGAGGCGCGCCGGGCCCACGCCGCGGGGGAGATCACGTCCGAGCGGAAACGCGAGATCGAGGACGAGGCAATCGTCGCCGCGATCGCCTCGCTCGAGGCCAGCGGGATCCAGGCGATCACCGACGGCGAGTTCCGGCGGGCCTGGTTCCATCTCGACTTCCTGGAGCAGCTGGACGGGGTGACGGTCTCGGGGGCGATCGAGGCGAGTTCCGACTCCAAGGAGAAGGTCGGGTTCACACCGCCGCGACTCGAAGTCACCGGCCGGTTGCGCCACTCCCGACCGATCCAGGTCGCCGACTACCGCTTCGTGGCCGATCACACGACCCGGACGCCCAAGGTGTGCATCCCGTCGCCGACGATGGTGCACTTCCGCGGCGGTCGGGCGGCGATCGACATCCACTCCTATCCCGAGATGGACGGCTTCTTCGCCGATCTGGCCGCCGCCTACCGCGAGGAGCTCGGGCAGCTCTACGCCGCGGGCTGCCGGTACGTCCAACTCGACGACACCAACCTCGCCTACCTGTGCGACCCCAAGATGCGCGCCGGTGCCATGGCTCGGGGCGACGATCCCGACGAACTGCCCCGCACCTACGCCGCGCTGATCAACTCGGTGATCGACGGCCGACCCGACGACCTGACCGTCGCCATCCACCTGTGCCGTGGCAACTTCCGTTCGACCCACTTCGCCGAGGGAGGGTACGAGCCGGTCGCCGAGGTGCTGTTCACCGAGATGAACGTCGACGCCTACTTCCTCGAGTACGACGACGAACGTTCTGGGGACTTCTCCCCGCTGCGATTCGTGCCCCCCGCCAAGACGGTGGTGCTCGGGCTGGTGTCCTCGAAGGTGGCGCGGATGGAAAGCGTCGATGAGCTCGCCCGGCGGGTCGACGACGCGGCCGCTTTCGTCGCCGCCGAGCAGCTCTGCCTGAGCCCGCAGTGCGGGTTCTCCTCGACGGTGCACGGCAACGAGATCAGCCCCGAGGTGCAGTGGGAGAAGCTCCGCCTGGTCGTCGAAGCCGCGGACCGCATCTGGCGATGACGGACGAAACGGACACGTCCGGCGCGGAGCCGACCGCGCGGCTCGCCGGGGGCATCCCCGAAGGCCTGCGCCGGTGGCTGCCGCTGGTGATGGCGTTGCTCGCCGCCATGCCCATCCTCGCCGCCATGGCCAAGATGATCGGCGACCACTGGTACCCGGCCGGTGACATGGCCCAGGCCGAGTTGCACATGCGCGGCTTCATGGCCCACCCCCCGCTCGTCGGTGCGGCCGGGCGCATCGTGTCGGACACCGGCGTCCAGGGTTCGCACCCGGGTCCCAGCCCGTGGGTGGCGATGCTCCCCGTCTACCTGCTCTTCGGCCGCACCAGCTTCGGGCTGATGGCGGCCGTCGTCAGCGTGCATCTCGTCGCCCTGATCGGCGCACTGTGGCTCGCCCTACGCCGCGGCGGAGTCGTGCTGATGATGCTCGTCGCCCTCGCCCTGGCCCTGGTGATCCGCTCCAGCGGGCCGGCGTTCGCCATCGAGCCGTGGAACCCGTGGCTGGCCGTGCTGCCCTTCGCCGTGTTCCTGCTCGCCGCCTGGTCGGTCGTCGACGGGGCTCGGGGCTGCTGGCTGGTCACCGCGGTCGCCGGGTGGCACACGATCCAGTGCCACGCCGGCTACGCACCCGTGGTGGTGGTCGTGATGGCCGTCGTGTTCGTCGTCGACCTGCGTGCCGGGCTCCGGTCGGACGACGTCGGTCGCCGGGCCCGTCTGTGGGGCGTCGTGGCCCTCGTCACCGGGCTGATGTGGCTGCCCCCGCTGCTCGACCAGTTGGCGCGCGAGCCGGGCAACCTCGCCATCCTCTGGCAGCACTTCGTCACACCCCGCGAAACCGTGCTCCCCAAGAACGAGGTCGGGCGGATCATCGCCGATCAGTTCAACCTCGTCGGTCCGTGGGCGGCCGGCCCCGAGCTACGCCCCGGGTCGTTGGGAGGCAACGTCCCCGGCCTGTTGCTCCTCGAAGCGCTGTGGATCGCCGGGTTCGTCGCCGCTCGCCGCGCCGGCTCACGCGCCGCGATCCGGCTCCACCTGGTGCTGGCAGCAACCGCACTCGTCGGCGCGGTCGCCATCACCCGCATCTTCGGTGGCTACTTCGAGTACACCGTGCGCTGGTTGTGGGTGCTCGTCGGGATGATCGTCGCCGCCAGTCTGTGGAGCTTCTGGCAGGCCTGGCCGGCTATCGGCGAACGTGCGGTCGCCCTGGTTGCCACGGCCGGCATCCTGACGAGCGGGGCGATCGGTTCGTTCGCCGTCCACGACAGGGTGGTGCTGCCCGGCGCCCGCGAATCGGAGATGGTGGGTACGGTCGCTCCGGCGCTGGCCGATGTTCTCGATCGCGACCGGCACTACCTGCTCCGCTGGCAGGACTCCTCGGCGCTCGGTGCCACCGCCTTCGGCCTGCTGCTCGAACTGGAACGCCGCGGGTACCACATCGGTGTCGACCTGCCCGCGGCGGCGGCCGCCCTCCCACATCGGGTGCTGTTCCCGCCGAGCGCCGCCGGCGTCATCCAGGTCGTCGTCGGCACCCGGGTCGACGGGATGACGGTTCCCGTGACCTCGCTGGTCGTCGCCAGCTACGACCGGCGCACCCAGTTGCAGAAGGCGCGCTACTTCGAGCTGCGCGCCACGCTGGCGGAGTGGGCGGCGGCCAACGACCGGCCCGACCTGGCGAACGTGATCGACGGCGGCGGCGGCTCGCTGGTGTTCCTCACGCCACCCCTGCCACCCGAACAGGCTGCACTCGCCCTCGAACTGCAGCGTCTGCCCCCGCCGGCCATCGTGCTGCTCGAGCCGCGGCCGGGCTGATCGTCGGGCTCAGGCGCCGTACTCGTGCTCGGGGCCGGGGTAGATGCCCGCCTCGACCTCGGCGCGGAACGTCTCGGCCGCCTCGGACAGCGCCTCGGCCAGCTGGCCGTAGCGCTTGACGAACTTCGGGATGCGCCCGGTGGTGAGCCCGGCCCAGTCGGTCCAGACCATCAACTGGCCATCGCAGTGCGGGCCGGCGCCGACGCTGATCGTCGCGATCGACAGCTCCCGAGTGACCTGGGCGGCGATCGCCGAGGGGACCATCTCGAGCACGACGGCGAACGCGCCAGCATCCTCGACCGCATGGGCGTCGTCGAGCAGTTGGGTGGCGCCCTCGCCCCGGCCCTGGATGATGTGGCCCCCCAGGCCGTGTTCGCTCTGGGGTGTGTAGCCGATGTGGGCCATCACCGGGATGCCGGCCGTGACGATCTGCTCGATCTGTCGGGCACTGCGCCGACCACCCTCGAGCTTGACGGCATGGGCGCCCGTCTCCTTCATGAACCGGATCGCCGTGTGCAACGCCTCCTCGGGCCCGACCTCGTACGAACCGAAGGGCAGGTCGGCGACCACCAGGGCGCGGCGGCAGGCCCGCACGACGGCCCGGCACAGCGGGATCAGCTCCTCGGAGGTGACCGGCAGCGTGGTTTCGTAGCCGAAAACGGCGTTGCCGGCCGAGTCGCCGACGAGCAGGAAGTCGATGCCGGCCCGGTCGAAGATCGTCGCCGACAGGTAGTCGTAGCTGGTCAGACCGGTGATCTTGATGCCCTGTTCCTTGGCCCGACGGAAGTGCCGGGTGCGGACTCGCTTGAGCCCCTCGGCGGGTTCCGGGTTCGCTCCGTAGGGGGCCTCTTCGGTGGTCATCCGCCGAGCGTATGCGCCCGAGGTCAGTCCGCCTCGCGGGCGACGCCGATCGGGTCGGGTGCGGTCTCGCCGCGCAGTTCCTCGACGAGGTCGACGAGGCGCTCCATCACCATGTCGGCGGCCGCCCGGACCCGTTCGGCGTCGGCCTCGGCGCCGGGGGCCAGTCCGAGGAGCGCCCGTACGTCGATCGGTTCGCCGACCCGCGTGCGCACCTCGGGGCGGCGCAGGATGTTGGCGATCACGGTGCCGATGATCCGGCGACGGCCGACGACGCGGTGCGCCCCCTCCATCGCCACCGGCACGATCGGGGTGTCGGTGCGCAGGGCGAGACGCACCGCCCCCGTCTTGGCCCGTTCCGGCCACTTGCCCGGATGTCGGGTCAGTCGGCCCTCCGGGAACACGCCGATCGCCTCCCCCTGCGCCAGCGCCTCGGCGGCCCGGTCGAGAGATGTCGAGGCGGTCGACGTCTGGCGATCGACGGCGATGAAGCCGAGCCTGCGGGCGAGGGGGCCGATGATCGGCGCCCGGAACACCCCCGAGGTGGCGAGCATCCGCAGCGAGCGCCCGTGGCGCCGGCAGACGAGGGCGAGCAGCACGCCGTCGGCGTAGCTGGTGTGGTTGGAGATCACGATCAACCGCCCGGCGGGGAGCGCCGCGGCCACCAGCCGGCGGCCACGCTGACGTTCGACCTGCACCCGGCTGATCAGGGCCATCACCGACCCGACGACGGCGGCGAGCACGGCGTACAGCACGGCCCCCGAGCGACCGGGGTGCCTCCAACCGGAACTCATCGACCAAGTCGTAGCACGCCCGTCCACCAGGCGTGTGCGATCGGGCGAGGTAGGTTTCCTGGTCTGATGTCCGAGAGCAATGTCGAACTCGTCTGCGCCGGTCGGATGTGTGTCGACCTCTACGCCGAGCAACACGGCTCCGACCTGTGCGACGTCGACTCGTTCCGCCGCTACCTCGGCGGCAGCGCGGCCAACATCTGCTTCGGGTCGTCGCGGCTCGGCGTCCGCACGGCGATGCTCGCCCGTGTCGGCGACGACCAGAACGGCGAGTTCCTCCGCGGTGCCCTGGCCGGGGCCGGGGTGGACACCTCGATGGTCCATGTCGATCCGGCCCGGCTGACGCCGCTGGTGATGCTCGCCGTGCGCCCGAGTGACGATTTCCCGCGGCTGTTCCACTACCACGACTCCTCCGACATGGCCACCGCCGTCGACGACATCGACGATGCCGTCGTCGCCGGCGCACGGGCGGTGCTGATCACGGGCTCGTTCCTGGCCAACGACACGGTGCGGGCCACGACGATGCGACTGGTCGAGCTGGCCGTGGCGCACGGGGTGAGGATCGTGCTCGACCTCGACTACCGCCCCGCGCTGTGGGGTCTCGCTCCGTTCCGGGGTGGCAACGAGATGCTCGTGATGTCGCAACCCGTCACCGAGAGGCTGGGAGAGGTGCTCGGGTTCTGCGACCTGGTGGTCGGCACCCGCGAGGAGATCCGCATCGCCGGTGGTGCGACCGACTTCCACGCCTCGCTGACCGCCGTACGCCGCCTCACGTCGGCGACGATCGTCGCCAAGGTCGGCGCCCAGGGGTGCCTGGTGATCGACGGACCGATCCCATCGGACCTGGCCGATCACGTCGTCGAACCCGGCTTCCCGGTCGAAGTGGTCAACAACGTCGGCGCCGGCGACGGGTTCTTCTCCGGCTTCCTGTCCGGCTGGTTGCGCGGCCTGCCGCTCGACGCCTGCGCCCGGCGGGGCAACGCGGTCGGGGCGATCGTCGTGTCGCGGCACGGCTGCAGCGTGGCCATGCCGTCGTCGGCGGAGCTCGACACCTTCCTCGGGCTCTCGCCGCCGCCCCGCCGCCCGGGGGAGCACCCGCGGCTGCGTCAACTCCACCGGCGGGCGGCATCGCCCGGCCCGGCCGGCGACGTCCCGGTGCTGGCCATCGACCACCGCTGGCAGCTCCAGGCGATGTGCGACGAAGCGGGCGCAACCTGGGAGCGGATCGCACCGCTCAAGGCACTGCTGGCCGAATCCTTCGAGCGGGTCGCCGCCGTCCACGGCGAGGTCGGGATCCTGATCGACGACGTCTACGGCGCCGACCTGCTCGAACGGATGACCGGCCGGGGCCGCTGGCTGGCCCGGGCGATCGACGTGCCCGCCTCGCGTCCCGTGGAGTTCATGGGCGGCCCGGAGGTCGGGTTGCGGTTGCGCTCGTGGCCCGTCGACCAGATCGCCAAGCTGATGGTCTACGCCCACCCCGACGACCCGGCCGGGATCGCCGACGTCCAGTGGGCTCGAATGTCCCAGCTGGGACGGGCGGCGGCGGCAGCCGACCGGTCGTTCCTCATCGAGTTCCAGGCGCCGGCGGGCATCGAGCCCGGACCCGGTTACCTCGCCGGCATGCTCGCGGCGGCCTATGAACGTGACATCACGCCGGACTGGTGGAAGCTGCCCCCGATCGCCGACCCCGGCGAATGGGCCGACGCGGCGGCCGTGATCACCGGGGCCGACCCGACCTGCCACGGGATGCTCGTGCTCGGCCAGACGGCGGCTCCCGAGGCTCTCGCCGCCGCGTTGGGGGCGGCGGCCACCCAGCCACTCGTGCGCGGTTTCGCCATCGGCCGGGCCATCTTCGGCCCGGCCGCCCGCCGTTGGCTGCGCGGCGATCTCGACGACGCCGGATTGATCGAGGACGTCGCCGTGCGCTTCGGATCGACCGTCGACACCTGGAAGGCGAACCGCCGATGACGCTGGCGCTGCACGATCTCTTCGATGCCGAATCCTCCGGCGACGTCCGGGTCGTCTGTGCGGCCAACCCGGCGTCGGCCGGCTGGCGGTACCTGACCTACGCCACGCTCGACATCGCTGCAGGCGCCTCGTTGCGCGTGGCCACCGGGTCGTCGGAGATGGCCGTGGTGCCCCTCGCCGGCCGGTTCGAGGTGGCATCGGTGCAGCTCACGTCGATGATGAGCCGCCGTGACGTGTTCAGCGAACCCGGCTCGGTGTTCTACGCCCCGCCCGGCGGGTCCTTGCGGGTGACGGCGGAGGTGGACTCGACGTTGGCCCTGGGCAGTGCGCCGGCGCAGGCGGTCTATCCCGCCAGGTTCATCCCGGCCGCAGACGTGCGCGTCGAGCTGCGTGGTGGTGGAGCGGCTCGTCGCCAGGTCGCCCATCTCCTGTCGCCGCCGGCCGAGGCCCACCGCCTGATCCTCTACGAGGTCCACGTGCCGCGCGGCTCGTGGTCGGGTTGGCCGCCGCACTGCCACGACGGCCAGGACGGCTCGCCGTATCTCGAGGAGACCTACTACTTCGAGCACCGGCCCGATTCCGGCTTCGGCTTCCACCGCAACTTCCGCGAGACCACCGGCTTCGACCAGACCTTCGTCGCCCCCCACCGCAGCCTGGTCACCGTGCCGGCCGGCTACCACTCGTCGGCGGCATGCCCGGGTTCGCACATGTACTTCCTCAACTACCTGGCCGGCGATCTCGAACATGACCAACGGCGCACCCCACCGTGCTTCGACGAGCGCTATACGTGGATCGATGGACGCTGGGACGACGACCCGATGACCTTGCCGACCGCCGGACGGTCGGTGTCCGGCCCGGCCGCTCGGGGCTGAGCCGGGACGCCTCACGGGCAAGGTGGCCGTGGTCGCCGCGGCGGGCCGGGGCGTCGGCCCATTCTCTCTGTCAGTCGACGAGCACGCGGAGCTCGACCCGGGCGAGGGTGCCATCGGCGAGCTGTTCCGCGGTTCGCACGGCCTTCTTCAGGGGCAGCACGTAAGTGCCGCGCTTGGTGTCGGGGAAGATCGACGTCCGCCAGGTGGTCGCCCCGACGGTCGCCTCGACGCGGAGTGAGCCGAAACCCTTGGCCCGGGACCCGAACATCTGGTCGATGTCGTCGGCATCGGATTCCGGCAGATCGACGAAGTACCACGCCGCGCTGCCCTGGTACTCCCACACCTCGGCCGAGAAGGCGAATCGTTCGCGCTCCACCCGCATCACGATAGTGGGTCGCCCCGAGCATGCGTCCGGCGGTCGGCGGACGGTGCCGCCGAGGAGGTGATGCCAGATCCTGGTCACATCGGGACCCCGTGGCATCACTTCCCCCGGGGCGGGCCGCCGAGCGGGAAGCCGAGCGGGAAGCCGAGTGGGAAGCCGAGTGGGAAGCCAGTGGGATGCAGCCCCTCGACGGTGCCGTCGGCCACAATCGAGGGGTGAGCAGCATCACCGTGTCCGAGCTCGAGTACGCCCCGCCTGGGCGGGATTCGCTGTTCTTCGACGTCAGCTTCGGGGTCGGCCCGGGGGAGAAGGCGGCGCTGGTCGGGGCCAACGGCGTGGGCAAGTCGACCATCCTGCGCATCCTCGGCGGCGAGCTCGACGCCGATGAGGGCGAGTACGCGGCGCGCGGCACCGTGCTGACGATGACCCAGGACGTCGGCATGTCCCGCCCGACCGACACGCTGCGCGAGATGCTCATCGAGGTCGCTCCGCCGGAGCTGCGCCGGGCCGGTCGAGTCCTCGTCGCTGCTGAGCAGGCGCTCGCCGCGGGGACGGACGACGGGATGGGCTACGCCCAGGCGTTGAACGATTGGGGCGACCTCGGTGGTTACGAGTTGGAGGCCCGCTGGGAGGCGGCCGCCGAGCGCAGCGTCAAGACCCCGATCAGGGACTTCTCGACCCGGCTGGTGGGCCAGCTCTCCGGTGGGGAGCGCAAGCGGATGGTGCTCGACCTGCTGCTCACGTCGGGGGCCGACGTGCTGCTCCTCGACGAGCCGGACAACTACCTCGACATCCCCACGCGGGTCTGGTTGGAACAGCAGATCGTCGAGACCAAGTCGACGGTCCTGATGGTCAGCCACGACCGCACGCTGCTCGAGCGGGTGACGACCCGGATCATCGTCATCGAGGGTTCGGGGTGCTGGGTCCACGGCGAGTCGTACCGCACCTTCGGCGAGGCCCGGGCCCGGCGCCAGGAACTGCTCGGCGACGACCTCAAGCGGTGGAACGACGAGGAACGCCGCCTGTTCCGGCACATGAAGATCATGAAGCAGCGCGCCGCGCAGAACTTCAAGAACGCCACCAAGGCGAATGCCGCCGAGACCCGCTGGGAGAAGTTCGTGGCCGCTGGGCCCCCGCCGCCTCCCGTGCCCAACCAGCAGATCTACGTGAACCTGCGCGGCGCCGACGCCGCCCGCCGGGTGGTGCGGCTGAACGAGGTGTCGATCGGTGATCTGTTCCTCCCGTTCAGCGACGAGGTGCACCATGGCGAACGCCTCGGCCTGATCGGCCCGAACGGGACGGGGAAGAGCCATCTGCTCGGAGCCCTTGCCGGGACGACCCAGCCCGACCATGGCGCCATCGTGTTCGGGCCGCGCACCTCGGTGGGGATGTTCACCCAGATCAACGATCGCCCCGACTTCCGGGGCCGCGAGTGCTTCGAGATCGTGCGCGACCGGGTGTTCGACGACGAGAAGTCGATGAAGTCCTTGGCTCGTTACGGCCTGTTGGTCACGGCTCGCCAGCAGTTCCAGACGCTGTCGGGAGGCCAGAAGGCCCGGCTCGAGATCCTCTGCCTGGAGTTGGAGGGGCACAACGTGCTGCTCCTCGACGAACCGACCGACAACCTCGACGTCGAGTCGTCCGAGGCGCTCGAGCAGGCGCTCGACGGTTTCGAGGGCACCGTCATCGCCGTGAGCCACGACCGCACGTTCCTGTCGAAGTTCGACCGCTTCATCATGATCACCGACGACGGCGAGGTGTACGAGCTGCCCGACTACGAGGTGGCGATGGCCGGGCTGGCCGCGCCGGACCGCTTGGCCACATTGCGTCTGGCCAAGCGCCTCACCTGAGCGCCGGCCGCGTCGGGCCCGGCTGGCGCCCTACCCGTCGTCTGCGGCGAGCCGGCGCAACACGTTCCGGGTGACCTGGGCGACGGCCGGGTCACTGGCCAGCCCGAACACCCAATCGGTCGTGCCGACGGTGACGACCTCACCGCCCGACGGGCCGAACGGGTGGCAGACGACGATCACCGCGTTGCCGTGGCGGTGGCGGGCCATGCTGTCCTCGTCGAGCCGCCCGTGCAGCCGTTCGGCGACGAACTCGAGATCGCCCTGGTCCTCGAGCGCCGAGATCGAGGCCGGATAGTCGCCCATCGCCAGGTTCGACGACGGGGTGAAGGCGACCACCTCGATGTCGGGGGGAGTCCCGTCCCCACCGGCGGCGATCGGTAGCTGGTACTCGTCGAAGGCGAGCCGGCAGCCGACCGTCTCGTAGCCGACGACCGCGTCGTCCGGCCCGAGGAGGTCGCCGTAGCGCAGCCCGGTCCCCTCGAACAGCCAGTGCCGGTCGCGGTACACCGTGAACGCCCCCGAACCCCGTGCCGTCGCCGGTCCGAAGCGGTTGTAGAGGCCCCACGCCGACCCGGCGCCGAGCAGCGTTGTCTCGGGTCGGCCGACGACGGGGTCGCACCACATGCCCGACATCGTCGACTCGTTCGCCGATCCGATCACCGGGTCGGTCACGTGGGCCGAGTACTTGTGGCACACGTACCCCGCGGGCTCGCCATCGGTGTCGGTGTCGAGGCGGACCTGCCAGAAGCACGTGTTGCCGGACAGGCTGGCGTAGTTGCCGCCGGCGGCGACGTAACGCTCGAGGGCGTCGCGCTCGACCCGTCGACCAGTACTCGTCGTGGCCGACGCCGAGCACCAACGTGTAGCCGTCGAGCACCTCGGGATGCCGCTCGAGGTCGCTGGAGGCGGCCATGTCGAACACCGCGCCGTCGCCCTCGGCCCACTCGACGAAGCGGCGTTCGAAGCCGAACCAGCCCGTCGAACCGCACGACGGCGGGTAGTGGTGGGCCTCGCGGTAGGCCTGGAAGATGTCGCCGTTGATGTCGGGCTCCTCACCCCGGCGGGTGGGCCGTGACTTGCGGTCGTCGCGCTCCACCTCGTCACGCATGATCGTGCCCCTGCTGAACGGACGCCGGAAGGAGACCTGCTTGCCGCCGGTGTAGAGGCTCCGGCCGCCCCATGTGTTGTAGGCGTGGTACGTGTTCGTCGCGGTGACGAGCAGCGTCGCCTCCCGGCGCTCACCCGCCCGAACGATGAATCCGGCGTGACCGATGGCGCGGTCGACCGGCGCGCCCTGCGCCGTGAGGGTCACGTGGTAGAAGCCACTGCGCCAACCGTGATCGACGGGGATCTCGATCGATGGGAGCCAACCGCACCCGCGGGCGTCGGCATCGTCGGGGGTCTCCTGCGCGACGCCGGGGATGCCCCGAGCCGACCACACCGGCTCGCGCCCGGCGCCCCAGCGGTGGATCTCGACGTCGTAGCGTTCGGTCGAGCACGACACGTGGAGCACGGCTGTCTGCCCCGGCCGGTAGCTGAGCCGGTCGGCGTAGGCCTCGACGGCATCGAAGTGGGTGTAGGCGTCGGCGGACATCGCTACACGGTACCGTTGGGTGCCGGCGCGCCGGAGCGGGAAGACTCCCCGGGGTGGATGAACGAACAGTGCTCTACCGTGGTGGGACGATCCGGACGATGGACGGCGAGGCGCCGGTGGCCGAGGCCCTCGTGGCGCGTGGAACGAGGCTCTCCTTCGTCGGGGCCGAGGACACGGCACGCCGGGTCGCCGGCCCCGACGCGGCCATCGTCGACCTCGACGGTGCCTGCCTGCTCCCCGGCTTCGTCGATGCCCACACCCATCCCCTGATGCTCGGCCAGTGCGTGTCGTGGGCCGACCTGACCGGTGTGGCCGACGCCGGGTCGCTGCTCGCCCGCCTGCGCGCCCATGCCGCGGCCCTGCCGGCTCACGCCCCCATCCGGGGGTTCGGCTACGACCAGCACCTGTTCCCGGCGAGTCGTCATCCGACGGCGGCGCAGCTCGACGAGGTCGTCGCCGGCCGGCCGGTGACGATCATGCACGCCAGCGGGCACGGCTACGTCGCCAACCACGTCGCGCTACGTGAGGCGGGGATCACCTCGGATACCCCGACACCGTCCGGCGGGCTGATCGGGCGGGACGACGAGGGCCATCTGGACGGTCGGGTGTTCGATGCGGCGTGCGATCTGCTCACCGGGGTCGGCGGGGTGAAGATCGCCAACCACGGTCCGAACTTCCACCTCTCCGACGAACCCGACGTGCTCCTCGCCGAGCTGCTCGTCGCCCAGCAGATGATGTTCGCCGCCGGGATCACCTCGGTCGGCGACGCCCAGGTCACCGACCGCGAGATGCGGGTGTATCTCGACGCCCGGGCCCGGGGCCGCTGGCAGCTGCGGGTCACGATGCTCGTCCTGTCGAGCCACCTCGCCGCCCTGGAGGCGCTCGGCCTCGCGGGTGGGTTCGGCGACGACACGCTGCGGATCGGCGGGGTGAAGTTCTACGCCGACGGCTCGCTGATCTCCGGGACCGCCTACCTGCCCTGTGGATGCGGCGGCGAGCACGGGCACCTCTACCACTCCTTCGAGGAGCTGTCCGGCCTGATCGAGCGGGCTCACCGGGCCGGGTTCCAGACGGCCACCCATGCCCAGGGAACCACGCCGATCGGAGTCGTGCTCGACGCCATCGAGGATGCCCAACGCCGGACCCCACGCCCCGATGCCCGCCACCGCATCGAGCACTGCGGGCTGCCGACCGACGAGCAGATCGCCCGGATGCACCGGCTCGGGGTGTGGCCGGTTCCCCAACCCACCCAGGTCTGGCAGTACGGCGCCGGCATCCGGCGCGAGCTCGGGCCGACTGCGGAGCGGATGTATCCGTCGGGGCTCTACGAGCGGGCCGGCGTGCCTGTCGTGCTCTCCTCGGACGTGCCCGTCACCAGGCCGGACGTGATGCGGGCGCTGTGGGCCGCGGTCACCCGCGAGACCATCGGCGGCGGCGTCGTCGGCCCGGCGTGTCGGATCCCGATCGATACGGCGCTGGCCGGGTACACGATCCGCGGTGCCGAGGCCCTGCATCGCCAGTCCGCCGTCGGCAGCCTCGTCGCCGGGAAGCTGGCCGATCTGGTGATCGTCGAGGAGGACCCGCTGACCGTGCCAACCGGTCGTCTCGCCGACGTCTCGGTGCTACGGACCGTCCTCGGCGGCGAGACCGTCTGGCAGGCCACCGGCCGCTGATCGTGGTCGGACGCAGGTCCTCATCAATCGGCCTCGGCGTCGGATCGATCATCGGTCCCGGCGGGCGCCGGCTCGATGCGCAGGATCCAGGTTCCGGGACCGAGCGGCGGGATCGTCGCCGTCGACGCCACCGGTGCGCCCGGGGTGCGGCTTCGCTGCTCGAGCCGTGAGTTGTTGGTGAGCAGCCCGCCGATGACCGGCAGGGCGACCACGTTCAGGGTGTGGAGGATGCCCATGATCAGCAGGATGCCGCCGACCCGGGCCACCTCGGCCTTGAGCTGGGCGCCGGTCGAATCCGCCCAATCGGAGGGTTCGACGAACGTGACGGTGAACAGCACGAACGAGGTGAAGATCAGGTAGTAGGCGACGTCGGTGAGCACGAGGTAGCTCTTGCCGGTACGCGGGTTGGCCCGGAAGACGTCGGCCGCGTACGACCGTCCGAAGCGCTTGATGAACGGCCCGAGCCCGATCGCCAGGGCGACGAGAACGATGTTGGTGATCAGTTCGATGACCCACCAGGGCATGGTGAACCTCCCGTTGTCGGTGTTGGAGAATGCGAGGGCGAGCACGGTGTTGGCGGCGACGAAGCCCAGGATCCACTGGGCCAGGGTCCAGCGGAACCGGCGGCGGGCCGCGGAGTCGGCGAGGGATCGATTGACCCGGGCGAACAGGTCGGGGTTCTCCTCGACCGTCGATCGGGCGTCGGCGAAGGCGTCGAACAGGCGGCGTTCGAGGTCGGTGTCGATCACGACTCGCCCAGTGCTCGGTTGAGGGCGGCCATCGCCCGGTTGAGGTGGGTCTTCACCGAGTTGGCCGACAGCCCGAGCGTCGAGGCGATGGCCTCGACGCCGAGCTCCTCGAAGTAGCGCAGCGTGATGCAGTCGCGCTGGCGGGTGGGGAGCCGGCGAACCGCGTCGATGACCCGTTGGTTGTCCTCGGAGCGCACCAGACGGTCGTCGTCGATGCTGGTCACGTCGACGTTCCGTCGGGCCGTGGCATGGTGACGGAGTGAGACGAGACCCCGCCGGTTGTGGTCGCGGGCCAGGTTGAGCACGATCGAGCGCAGGTAGGCCGGGGCTCGGTCGAGCTCGTCGATGCGCCCGGCATGGCGGGCGAGACGCAGGAATGCCTCCTGGACCAGGTCCTCGGCGGCATCGCGGTCGTCGACGTAGAGGCGGGCCAGACGCACGAGCGACCGTCCCTCCGCGTGGAACAGACGGACGACGAGGTCCTCGGCGTCGCTGCTGATCGACTCCCCCTTCAGCCGTGCCGCGGCGATCGCCCAGAGGAACGGCGGGGGAGCGGTGGGCACGGGGGAAATGGCGGCGAGATGCATCACGACTCCACCCGCTTCATGACGGGGCCACCGCCGGGGGCTGATCGGCCGACCGTACCACCGGGGTGCGAGCGAGCACGCCCCGTGGTGCGACGGTCGGCCTCGGCGAGCAGGTCGCGGCAGCAGCCGGTCCGGGGATGGCCGGGGCCGAGGGTGGCGCCGAAGATGGCGAGCGCCCGATCGAGGTGCCCGGTCGCCAGGCCACTGTCGTCGTCGTCCAGCGCCAGGGCACCCATGTTGTGCAACGTCATGGCGACGTCGGAGTGGTCGAACCCGAGCAACTGTTCCTTGAGGGCGAGGGAATGGCGGTAGTGCTCGGCTGCGGCGGTGCGGTCACCTCGGGCGGCGGCGGCGACACCGATGTTGTTGTGGAGCACGGCGAGGTCGTACCCGGTGCCCGGGTTCGCCTCGAGGATGCTCAGGGCCCGCTCGTTGAGCACTGCCGCCTCGTCGCGGCGTCCCAGGCGGTCGAGGATCGCAGCGAGCGCGGCGACGTCGGCGGCGACGGTCGGGTGGTCCGGGCCGAGCACCGCTTCGTGGATCGTGACCGCACGCTGCGTGGGATCGAGTGCGGCCCGATGGTCACCGGAGTCGAAGGCACGGCCGCCGATGTTGTGCCAGATGGTCGCCGTCTCGGCCGGGTCCGGTCCGGTGATCCGCTCGGCGATGCCGAGAGCCCGCTGGTAGTGCTCGACGCCCTCGGAGAACCTGCCCGAGTACTTGCACACGATGCCGAGTGCGTTGAGCGCCCAGACGGTGTCGGCGTCGTCCCCGTCGAGCACGTTCACGGCCAGTTCGACAGCCGACGACAACGTCGCGTGGGCGCCTTCGAGATCGCCCCGGATCCGCTGCGTCGTCCCGACGGCGGTGCGCGCCTGGACCGTCAGCCTGGCAAGGTCGACATCGCTGGCAAGGAGATCGGTGAAGCGTTCCAGGATGGCCAGCGCTCGCCGGTACGCCGCCTCGGCCGCCGGGTAGTCCTCGACGGACTCGTGGGCGTCGCCGATGGCCAGGAACGCGTTGGCGACGTCCGGATGGTCGGGACCGCACGCTGCTTCGAGTAGCTGCCGTGCCCGCGTGGCCCGGTCGAGGGCCGTGTCGGCGCTACCGGCGTCGAGGTCGGCCCGGGCCAGGTCGAGGAGTTCGACGGCTACGTCGACGGGGTCGATCGGGCGGTCACTCATGGGCGATCGCCACCACGGTCGGGATCCGTCGCAGCACCGTGTCGAGGGTGGTCCGCAGTGCCTCGGGGTCGAGCGCGGCGAAGCTCTCGTCGAGCACGATCACCTCGGTCCGCTGCAGCAGGGCGCGGGCGACGAAGACCCGGGAGCGTTCGCCGTGGGAGAGCTGCCAGCCGCACTCGCCGACCGGTTGCTCCAGGCCGGCGGGCATCCGGGCGAGCAGCGGCCCGAGCCCGAGTTCGTCGCAGACCTGCCTGGCTTCGATCAGGTCGTCGTCGGTCGGCGGCCACGAGCGGGCGATCACCCCGGCCCGCTCCGCCTCCACGTCGAACGGCCCGGACGGCCCGCTCGCCGTCCGATCCTGCTCCACGACCGCGTCGATCGACGGTCGGGTGCGACGGCCCGATGCCCGCACCGGCACCGCTCCGCTGAGCAGCACCTGCTCGCCCTCGTCGTCGCCCGCCGGGCACTCCAGCACCGCCCACCACGCCTCGGGCACGGTGACCTGGGTCGCGGCGACCGATGAGCGGTTCCAGCCGACTCGACGTCCGCGCCCGGCCGCCCGGAGGAACCGGGCGACGGCATGGAGGTGGGCGGGCGGGCTCCATTCGCCGCCACGGACGATGGCGTCGACGCGGACCGTCGCATCGGTCATCCCGACCGCACCCAGTCGACGGACCAGCACGGAGATCGCGGAGGGCGAGGAGGCCGCCGCCCACCAGACCGCCGCCGGGACGGGCATCCGATGGATGTAGCAGTCGGCGACGAAGCGCCGGCGGCGCACCAGCCGGCGGCCGACGGCCGGGTCCATCACCATCACGTAGGGGCCGATCAACCGCCAGGCCACCACGAAGTGGGTGAAGCCGCTGGGCTGGCGGGTGATGACGATCGCCGGGAGGACGGCCATCCGAGGATCGACGACGTCCTCAGCGGCGATCATCACCTGCTCGGCATCGAGGCCCAACTGGTCGGCGAAGTCCTCGATGGTGTCGGTCGATGTGCCGTCGACGCCCGTCTGGCAGGCCTCCCGCAGACGCCCGTAGCTCGCCTGCAGACCGAAGCCCCGGCAAGCGAGAGCGGCGGTCCCATCCCCCGAGGTCTGGACGACCTCGGGGACGAGGAATCTCCGCCGCACCCCCAGCCGCCGTCAGCGACCCGTCCGACGAACCGGGACGAACATCAACTCGTTGTGGTTGAGCTTTCGGGCGCCGGCGTGGATGCCGGTGCGGACCTTGACGGTGGTCATGGTCTTCCCCTGTCGTGATCGGCGGTCGCCGTCGTTGGTTGTTGTTGACTACTGACGGACCTCTGACGTCCGCGGGTGACACGACCAGCGGGAATCCTGCGGCGGTCCGACGGTGTCGGCGCCGGTAGCCTCGCCGGCATGGGGATGGTGACGGGCCGGGCGGAGTGGGTCGATCGCCTCGACGAACTGCACCTGCTGACGCCTGCGCGGATCGTGCTCATCGTGGTCGGGGCCTGTGTGCTGGCGCTCGTCGCCCGCCGGATGGTCGAGCGACTCGTCGGCCGGGTCGTCGGCCTCGGTCCGCTCCGTTCGGGCGATCGCAGCTCGCCGCGTGTCCGGTCGCTCTCGGGGGCGATCCGCAGCCTCTCGCTGGTGGCGATCTGGTCGGTCGCCGTGATCGCTGTGATGCACGAGCTCGGGGTCGACGTCGGCGGGGTGCTGTTCACGGCCACCGTCATCGGTGGCGCCCTGGCCTTCGGGGCCCAGGCGCTGGTCCGCGACCTCATCGCCGGCATGTTCGTGCTGGCCGAGGACCAGTACGCCGTCGGCGACGTGATCGATGTCGGGCCGATGGCCGGTGGCGCCACGGCGATCAGCGGCACTGTCGAGCGGATCTCGTTGCGGGCCACCCAGCTGCGCGACGGCGATGGACGGGTGTGGCACGTACCCAACGGCGCCGTGGTGCGGGTCGGCAATCTCAGCCTGCGTTCCGTCGCCGTGCTCGAGCTCCACGTCGACCGCTCCACCCGTCCGCAGGACCTCGCCCTGGCGGCCGAACGGCTGTGCGCGGCGATCGGCGAGCATCCCGAGGCTGCGCCGATGTGCCTCGAACCGGCCGTCTACGGCGGTGTCTCCGACCTGCGCGACGACCGGATCGTCGGGCGCCTCTCGGTGCGGACGCAACCCGGCCGGCACGACGAGGTCGGGCGGATCTGGCGCGGGCTGGCGGTCGAGTCGTTCCAGGCGGGCTCGCTCACGCCGCCGCCGCTCCCGTTCGGATCCCTTCGCTCCGCCGGCTGATCGCGGCCGGAAGCACGCCGCTGTCAGTTCAGGTCGACCCAGATGGTCTTCAGGTCGCTGTACTTCTCGAGGGCGTGCATGCCCTTGTCCCGACCGAAGCCCGACTGCTTGAAGCCGCCCCACGGAAGTGAGATGTCGAGCTTGTCGAAGCAGTTCACCCAGACGAAGCCGCCACGGAGTTTGCGGGCCGAGCGGTGGGCGGTGGAGATGTCCGACGTCCACACGGCCGCGGTCAGTCCGTAGATCGAGTCGTTGGCGATGGCCAGCGGATCGTCGTCGTCGCCGAAGGCGATCGTGCCGAGCACCGGCCCGAAGATCTCCTCCTGGGCGATGCGCATCGAGTTGCGCACACCGTCGAGCACCGTCGGCTCGACGTAGCAGCCGCCGCTGTCGACCCGGGCCCGGTGGCCACCGGTCACTACGGTGGCGCCCTCGGCCCGGCCGATGTCGATGTAGCCGAGCACCGTGGCCAACTGGGCCTCGTCGACGATCGCCCCGAACTCGGTCGCCGGATCGAGGGGGTCGCCGGGCGACACCTGGCGGGTCACGGCGACTACCCGCTCGAGCAACTCGTCCTTGATCGACTCGTGCACGATGAGGCGCGATCCGGCGTTGCAGATCTCACCCTGGTTGTACAGGATCCCCCAGGCGATGGCATCGGCGGCAGCGTCGAGGTTGGTGAAGTCGGGCATCACCACGTGCGGGGTCTTGCCACCGCATTCCAGCGAGACACGCTTCATGTTCGACTCGCCCGAGTACCTCATGAACTGCTTGCCCACGGCGGCCGAGCCGGTGAAGGCGATGGCGTCGACGTCCATGTGACGGCCGAGGGCCTGGCCGGCCGCCTCGCCGAACCCGGGCACGACCTGGAGCACGCCGGGGGACAGACCGGCCTCGACGGCGAGCTCGGCGAAGCGGATCATCGACAGCGACGACTGCTCGGCCGGCTTGACCACGACGCTGTTGCCCATGGCGATGGCCGGGGCCACCTTGTACGCCGCCATCACCAGTGGGAAGTTCCATGGCACCACGGCCCCGACGACGCCGAGTGGTTCACGCACCACCATGATCAGTGACCCGGGATCGGTCGGCATCACCTCGCCAGGGAGCTTGTCGATGGCGTTGGCGTAGTAGTCGTAGCAGCGCACGGCCCCCGGGATGTCGTCGTTGCGGGCGTTGCGGATGCCCTTGCCCATGTCGAGCGACTCGAGCAGGGCCAGTTCATCGGCGTGTTCGTCGATCAGCGCGGCCATGCGCAGCATCACCAACCGCCGCTGTTTCGGCGCCATCTCCGACCAGACCCCCGATTCGAAGGCGGCCCTCGCCCCGCGCACGGCCCGGTCGACGTCGATCTCCGAACATGCGGCGACCCGGGCCAGCGTCGTGCCGTCGCGCGGGGTCACGCAGGCGAACGTCGCCCCGTCGGCGGCGTCGACGTAACCCCCGTCGATGAACGCCCGCCCCTCGGGGCGCAGCATGCCGGCTCGGAGGATCCAGTCCGTCGTGTCGAGGCTCATCGTTGTGCTCCCTGTTGCGGTAGTGGGGTCGGGGTGGTGGGATCGGAGGGGTGGTCGGGGGGCGGAGGGTTCAGGTCCGTTGTACGAACGGATCGCGCTCGTCGTCGGACAGGTCGATCATCACGTTCTTCGTCGACGTGTACTCCTTGAGCGCCTCGAGGCCCCGTTCGCGCCCGTAGCCGGAGTGCTTGAAGCCGCCGAAGGGAGCGGCGGCCGAGACGGCGCGGTACGTGTTGACCCACACCGTGCCGGCGCGCACCGCGCGGGTGATGCGGAACGCCCGGCGGATGTCGCGTGTCCAGACCCCGGCGGCCAGCCCGTACTCGGTGTCATTGGCGATGGCGATCGCCTCGTCCTCGTCATGGAACGGGATGACGGTGAGCACCGGCCCGAAGGCCTCCTCGCGGGCCACATGGGCCTGGTTCGACGCCCCGGTGAAGATCGTCGGCTCGACGAACAGCCCGCGCTCGAATCCGGCGACTGCGGCGAGGCCGCCGCCGCAGGCCAGCTCCGTCCCCTCGGCGACTCCCCGGCGGATGAAGGCCAGCACCCGCTCGAATTGCGGCCGATTCGCCAAGGGACCCATCTGGGTGGCGTCGTCGAGGGGGGACCCGACGCGGATCGCCTGCGTCTGCTCGACCAGTCGGGAGAGGAACGACTCGTAGATCGAGTCGTGGAGCAGCAGGCGCGAGCCGGCGATGCAGGTCTGACCCGCCGCGCCGAAGATGCCCGCCTGGACGCCGGGCAGGGCCCGGTCGAGGTCGGCGTCGTCGAACACGATGTGGGGTGACTTCCCGCCGAGCTCCATCACCGTGCGGGTCAGGTTCGCCGCCGCCGCGCCGGCCACGGCGCGCCCGGTGGCCGGCCCGCCCGTGAGGCTGATCAGGTCGACGCCCGGGTGCTCGGCGAGCGCCCGGCCGGTGGCCGGTCCGCGGCCCGTCACCACGTTGACCACGCCGGGAGGGAAGCCGGCCTCGGTGATCAACCGGGCGAAGCCGAGCACCGAGACCGAGCCGAACTCCGACGGCTTGATCACCGCCACATTGCCCGTGGCCAGGGCCGGAGCGAGCTTGTTGGCCACGAACTGGAGGGGTGAGTTCCAGGCCGTGAGCATCGCGCAGACGCCGAGCGGCTCGCGCACGACGTAGTCGAACGTCTCGCCGTTGTCGAGCGGGATCACGTCGCCCAGTTGCTTGTCGGCGACTCCGGCGAAGTAGCGATAGTTGCGCGCCGCGAAGCGCACCTGGGAGACCGTCTCCTTGGCCAGCTTGCCGTTGTCGCGAGTCTCCTGGCGGCCGAGCCCGGCCGCGTTGGCCTCGAGCAACTCGGCGAGACGGGCCATCAGCTCCCCCCGCCGCTGGCCGCTCATCGAACGCCAGGGTCCCTCGAAGGCGGCGCGGGCCGCGCTCGACAGCCCGATCGATGTCGGCGGCGGTGCCGTCGGGCAACTCGGCCCATACCTCCCCGGTCGTCGGATCGGTCGCCGTATAGCGGTCGTTCGAGGTTGACGCCACCCACTCGCCGCCGATGAACAGCCGGTGGTCGGCCGTGTCGTCACCTTCGGTCATCTCGTCCCCTGTCGGTTCGTCGGCGCATCGTCGTCGGTGCACCCCTGGCCGGGGCCGTCGGACGGTGCAGTGTTCCTGCAGTATACTGCAGACCATGATGTCGCCTGCCGAGGTCGCCCTCCTCCGACGGCTGTGGTTCCCGGTCGCCCGGACACAGGACGTCCTGGCCGGTCCGCACCGGGGCCGGTTGCTCGACGAGGAGTTGGTGATCTACCGGTCCTCTACGGGCATCGTCGTGGCCCAGGGGATGTGCCCTCATCGCGGCGCCAGCATGGCGTCTGGCTCCGTCGTCGACGGGGAGATTGAGTGTCCCTACCACGGCTGGAGGTTCGACGCCGTCGATGGCCGGCTGACCGCGGTCCCCTCGCTGCCGCCGGAGGCGCCGCCGCCCCGTTGCGGCCTGCGGATCTTCCGCTCGCGGGTGGCCTACGGGCTCGTCTGGGCCGCGCTCGACGAGCCGTACCTCCCGCTCGTCGCCCTCGATCGGATCGGAACCGACTGGGAACTCGTCGACGGCCCGCTCACCCACTTCCGCGTCGACGGATGGCACATCGCCTACGGCGAGCCGGTCTGGCTGAACTGCGGGATGCGTGCCCTGCACGAAAACTTCAGCGACATGAGTCACTTCGCCTTCGTCCACCGGGAGACGATGGGGGACAACGTCGGGCCGCGCATCCCCGAGTACACCCTGTACCCCGGTGCATGGAGCTTCTCGTACGAGGTGCGCAATCTGCCGGCCGAGGCGCCGGCGGTCGGAGCCGCCCCCGACGTCTCGACGATCACCCTGCAACGCACCAACGAGTACACCGTGTACCTCCCGTCGTTCACAACGATCTACTCGCGCAGTGGCCTGGGCGGCACCCGTTTCGTTGCCCAGTTCGTCTCGCCGACGTCGACCGACGGCGAACACGTCCGCAACTTCTGGTGCGCCGGGCTCGACGAGGAGATGCGCACCAGGTTCGGCGTGGCGCTCGCCGACACGTTCGCCTTCGACGAACGGGTGACCAACGAGGACTACCCGATCCTCGAGGCCAGCCGCCCCCGTGAACAGCCGTTGAGCGCCCGCGGTCAGGTGCACACTCGGGCCGACTCGGCGTCGATCGCCTACCGTCGGGCGACGCGGCGGCTGCTCGCCCAGTTCGCCTCCGAACAGGGGATCGACGACCCTTCGTTGGCGATCGACTCCGACGACGGCGACGGGGGTGCCCGATGACCGAGGCCGACCAGTTCGGGGTGCGCGATCTCAACGCCCCGTGGTACGCCGGGCTCCCGACGTTCGCCCGAGCGCCGCTCGTGCGACCCGACGAGGTGCCGGCCGGCGACATCGCCGTGGTCGGACTGCCGATCGATGAGTACGCCACGTCGTCGCAGCGCTCGGGGATGCGCTGGGGGCCCCGGCGGGTGCGTGAGGCATCGCTGCGCTGGGCCCGCACCCAGGCCAGCGTGCCCGGTGGGCTCTCGCTCAGCCCGTGGAGCGGCGCCGTCACCACCGTTCGCCCGCGCATGCCGATCGTCGACACCGGCGACGCCCAGGTCGTCCACCACGACCCGCCGGCCCAGGTGGCGGCGATCGTCGACCACGTTCGTGCCGCATCGCGCACGAGCGGGCTGACCCTGTCGATCGGCGGCGATCACTTCGTCGGCTACCCCGCCTGTCTCGGCGTGATCGAGGCGTGGCGCGAACGGCGACCTGGGCTGAAGGTCGGCTTTCTGCAACTCGACGCCCACACCGATTTCCTCGACGCTCGCATCGGGACGGGCCGCTACCACCACGGCACCTTCACCCGGCGGGTCTCGGAGATCCCCGAGGTGAAGAACGTCGTCTGGTTTGGCATCTCCACCGGAGCCGATCCCGATCAGTTCCGGGTCATGCGCGAACGGGGCTTCCGCGTGCTCACCGCGGACTACGTGCATCGCGTCGGCGCCGAGCAGTCGATGCGCGACGCGCTCGAGATCGCCCTCGACGGCGTCGATGTCCTCTATGTGTCGATCGACATCGACGTCGTCCACAACGGCGACGCCCCAGCCACCGGCTCCTACGTGTTCGAGGGGATCAGCTCCCGTCAGTTCCTCCAGGCCGTGAGGCTGCTCGCCGGCGTCGAGCTGCTCGTCGGCGTCGACCTGTGCGAGGTCGCGCCCGAGATCGACGGAGGACTCGGCCGGCGCACCGAACTGCTGGCGGCCTCGGCGTTGTACGGCATCATCGGGCCCCGCCTGCTGACGACCACCTCGATCGTCCCGCCGGACGAGCTGCGCGAGGTCTTCCGTGTCTGAGCGCACCGGCCAGGCACCCCGGTCGGCGGCGATCCACGAGCGCGCCGTTCGGGTGATGCCGGGCGGCAACACGCGAACCACGCTCTACCGCGCCCCCCATCCGATCTACGCGGCACGGGGCCAGGGGGCCCGGGTCGTTGACGTCGACGGCGTCGGACGCCTCGACCTGGTCAACAACTACACCGCCCTGATCCACGGCCACGCCCACCCGGTGGTCGTCGAGGCGGCCATCCGCGCGGTGCGCGACGGCAGCTGTTTCGGGCTGCCGACCGAGAGCGAGGTGGCGCTGGCCGAGGCGATCACCGGCCGGCAGCCCAGGTTGGAGCGCATCCGCTTCGCCAACTCGGGGGCCGAGGCGGTGATGCTGGCGATCAAAGCTGCCCGCGCCTTCACCGGTCGCCCGAGGATCGCCAAGTTCGAGGGCGCCTTCCACGGCATCGGCGACTTCGCCGAGGTGAGCACCGATTCCGTCCCAGACAACTGGGGCAGTCCGGCGATGCCCGCCTCGGTCGCCGCCTCGGCCGGCACCCCGCGTGGCGTGCTCGACGACGTGCTCGTGCTGCCGTTCAACGAGCCCGAGGCCGTCATCGCCCTGCTCGACGAGCACGCCGACGACCTCGCCGGGGTGCTGCTCGACCCCCTGCCGAATCGAGTCGGCTTCATCCCGGCCCGCCCCGAACTGCTCACCGCCGTCACCGGGTTCTGCCGCCGGAGCGGTGCGCTGGTCATCTCAGATGAGGTGATGTCGTTCCGCCTGGCCTACGGCGGGGCCCAGGAGGCATTCGGTTACGAGGCCGACATCGTCTCCCTGGGCAAGATCATCGGCGGAGGGTTCCCCGTCGGCGCCGTCGCCGGGCGGGCCGACGTGATGGCGGTGTTCGATCCGTCGCGTGGAAAGCCCAGGGTTCCCCACGGCGGCACCTTCAACGCCAACCCGGTGACGATGTCGGCCGGAGCGGCCGCCCTGGCGTTGTTCACCGGCGACGCCGTCGACCGGTTGAACGCGATGGGCGATCGCCTGCGGGGCGGGCTCACCGCGGTGCTCACCGAAGCGGGAGCGCCATGGCAGGTCTCGGGGCGGGGTTCGCTGATGCGCCTGCTCCCGGTCTCCGGGCCGCTGGTCGGGTTCCGTTCGATCCGCCCCGACGCCGCCACGTCCTCGGCGTTCACCGGCTTCCTGCGGGCGATGTTCGATGGCGGCGTGATGTTCGACGGCGGTGGCATGGCCAGCGTGTCGACACCGATGACTTGCGCTGATCTCGACCTCGTCGTCGATCGGGCCCGCGTCGCCCTGGCCGGTGCCTTGTGAGCCTGCCCCCGAGCCCCGGGATGTCGCTGGCCAGCCGGGTCTACGCCGCGTTGCGCGACGACATCCTCCACGTGCGGCTCCGGCCGGGCCAACCGATCGTCGAGCCCGCGCTGTCGCAGCGCTTCGAGGTGTCCAAGACCCCGGTGCGCGAGGCGCTCGGCCTGCTGGTCCGCGACGGCCTGGTGCTGGTGATGCCCCACAAGGGCTACGTCGTCCGCCCCGTCGGGTACGAGGACGTGGCCGAGATCGTCAGCCTGCGGTTGCTGCTCGAGCCGGGGGTGGCGGCCGACGCGGCCCGCCGACGTCTGCCGCACCAGGTCGTCGAACTGCGCCGGTCGGCCCAGCAGAGTCGGTCGGCCGACAACTCCCAGGCCGAGGTGCTCGCCTCGCTCGCCTTCCACGAGCAGCTGTGCGGGATCGTCGGCGACACCCGCACGACGCGTTACGTGGCCGAACTAGCCTTCGAGGCCCATCGCTTCTGGATGCTCCCACCCGGTCCGCAGGCGCAGATGACCATCGAGACACTGGACTTCTACGACCGCATCGTCGATGCCGTCGAGCGAGGTGACGCGCCGGGCGCGGCGGAGGCGATGCGTTCGATGCTCGGCAACGTCCGTGACTACCTGGCCGCCGGTTTCGGCAGGCCGCCGGTCCGTCTGCCCGCCGAGTTGTCGCCGGCCGCTCCTGGCGCGCTGTCGACGTAAGTCATCAGATGCGCTCCATCGGTGATCAGGGGCGCGGATCTGCTGGAGTGACGAGGTGACTTCTTCCCACGAGGCGATCTCGGCCGCCCGCGTCAGGCCGATCTCGGTGTTCTCGCCGGCCTACCGGTCGATCACCGTCTCGGCCCTGCTGCTGCTCGCCCTGGCCGCCTTCGACGGCATGGCGGTGGCCGCCGCGTTGCCGAGGATCGGTGGCGACCTGGGTGTCACCGGTCTGCCGTGGGTGCTCACCTCGTTCGCCCTCTCGTCGACGGTCGCCCTGCTCGCCGCCGGCCCGCTGATCGATTCGCTCGGGGTCCGGCGCACGTACCGATTCACGCTGGTCGAGTTTTTCTGCGCCAGCCTGCTGTGCACGCTGGCGCCCAACCTGTGGCTGTTGGTGGTCGCCCGGCTGCTCCAGGGCGTCGGGGGCGGGATGGTGATGGCCGTCACCCTCGCCAATGTCGGCCTCACCTACCCGCCGGAGTTGCGCTCGCGAGCCATCGCCGTCAACTCGATGGTCTGGGGGACGATGGCCCTCGCCGGCCCGGCCGCCGCCGCGTTCCTCCTCTCGATCGTCAGCTGGCGGGGGATCTTTTTCATCAACCTGCCGCTCGTCGTGTTCGCCGGCGTGATCGGGTGGAACCGGCTGGCCGAGGCGGGCGACCGCACGAGCGCCGACTTCGACGTCCGCGGGATGCTGCTCGTCACCGCGCTCACCGTCGTGCTGCTGCTCAGCCTGTCGACGCTGCGGTGGGCCTCGATCGTCGGGCTGCTCGTCGCCGCCGTGTTGGGCCGGCTCTACTGGCGCCACTCGGGTCTCGTCGATGCGCCCGTGGTGGCCCGTCGGCACCTCGTCGGCTGGCCGTTCGGACCGATGAACCTGATCCCGTGCATGTTCTTCGCCGGCTCGCTCGCCGTCGACGCCTACCTGCCGATCTACGTACAGGGGGCGTTGGCACGATCGAGCGCCCAGGCCGCGTTCGCCGTCGCCTTCCTGGCCGTCGGCTGGACCACGGGGAGCCAGGTGGCCAGCCGGCTGCTCGACCGTTTCGAGAACGTCGACGTGATGGTCGGCGGCTTCGTCCTGACGCTCCCGGGCCTGATGGCCGGCGTGGTGCTGTACACCGATCACGCCCCGCTGTGGATGGTCTACGCCCTGTCCGTCGTCCAGGGGCTGGGGATCGGCGCGGTGACCAACTCGACGGTCTCCCTGTTGCAGAGCTCGGCCGCCCCCGGAGAGATGGGACGGGTCTCGGGTGCCCACCAGTTCATGCGCCAGTTCGGCGGCACGTTGGGAACGGCGGCCGCCGGGACGGTGCTCCTCGGCGTGGTGGCCGCCCGAATCGGCAGCGTCGAGCCCGTTCGCCGCCTGCTCGACGGCGACGACGTCGAGATCGCCGGCAGGACGCGGGCGGCCATCGCCGCCGGGTTCCGCGGCGCGGCGATGGTCGCCCTGGCCCTCAACGTCGTCGGCGGTGCCATCGCCGTCTACACGCGCCGCCGATTCCACGGCGAACGCGCCGCCGGAGTCGGCGGGTAGTCCCACGCGTGCCGACCCGATCATCGGCGGCCGGTTCCGTCAGAGCGCCTCGTAGACGGCGTCGATCAGGGCCCGGTTGCGGGTGCTCTGCCACCGCGGGATGACGTGGTTCATCACGTAGCCGAAGGCCACGCCGGCGTCGGGGTCGGCGAAGCCCAGAGCTCCTCCGGTCCCGAAGTGGCCGAAGCTCCGCGGGTTCGGTCCGAACGAGCGGTTGGGGGTGGTGGGTGTGAAGCCGAGCCCGAACGTGACCTCCTGGCCGAGGACGGGGCAGAACCCCTCGGACTGGGGGCGGGTGGCCTCGGCGAGCAACTCGGGGGAGAGGGGTCCATCGGGTCCGAGCACCGCGGCGTAGAAGCGGGCGATGCCCCGGGCGCTGCCGTGTCCGTTGGTCGAGGGGATCTGGGCACTGCGCCATTCGGCGCTGTTGACCACCCCGGCCGAGGAGTAACCGGGGGGATTGAAGTAGCCGAGGGCGACCATCCGCGCCTCGCCGGAGAGCACCGACGGATCGATGTCGCCGATCGCCCGGGGCGGCGCCCAGATCACCTCGGCGCAGCGGCGTTGCTCGGCCGGGCCGAGTCCCCACCACAGATCGGCAGCCAACGGCCCGGCCACCTCGCGCAGTCGCTCGCCGGGGGTCCGCCCGGTGAGGCGCCGGACCACCTCGCCGACCAGATGACCGTAGGTGTTCGTGTGGTAGACGTGCCGCGTGCCCGGTTCCCACCAGGGCTCGGTCGCGGCGAGGGCGCCCGTCATCAGTTCCCAGTCCCACAGGGCGGCGTCGGTCAGCGGTTGGCGGATGGCCGGAACTCCGGCCCGGTGGCACAGCGCGTGGCGCAGGGTGGCCGTCTCCTTGCCGAGCACGCCGAACTCTGGCCAGACGGATGCGATCGGGTCGTCGAGGCCGATCCGGCCCTCGTCGACGAGTTGGAGGGCGAGCAGCCCGATGAGCGCCTTGCCGACCGAGTAGAAGTTGCACAACGTGTCGTGGCGCCACTCCCGCCGTCTGGACGGATCGGACCACCCGCCGGCGAGATCGACGACCACGGAGCCGTCGACGAGCACGCAGATTCCGGCGCCGACCTCGCCGCGCTCGGCGAAGTTGGCGGCGAAGGCATCCCGCACTCCGGCGAAGGCCGGATCGCAGTGGCCGTCGATCGGCGTGTCCATCCGGTCAGTATCCACGATGACGCTGGCGGTGGAAAACGGGCTGGTGGGCCCCTCGTGTGAGGGGCCCACCAGCGGGTGTTTGTCGATGAGGTGAGGATCAGTTGGCCATCGCCGCCGGCTTGGGCTCCTCGTGGGTGGTGTCGACCATGAACGCCTCGGGGACGGTGTCGGGGATCCGGGTCGTCCGGCCCCTGCTCGCCCACACCAGGCCACCACCGCCCAGCAGGAACACCAGGCCGAGTCCGGCGAGCAGACCGCTGAGCGCCAAACCCATCTGCAGCGTCGAGTGGGTCACCGTGCCGACTCCGAGCTCACCGACCAGACCATGGACGGTTCCCGTCCAGGCCTGCTCCCGAGCCGGGCCCTCGATCGGGTTCTGCCGGTCGAATCCGGTCCAGTAGCGCCCGTTGACGTCGAACTCGTACGTGCCGGCGGGGAAGTTCTTGCCGTCGTAGACGACGTCCTCGGCGAGGGTCACCGTCTGGGTGCCGTGGAGCACGTGGAAGGCAACGGTGGCCATCTGGTACATGTACTCGGTCGCCGTGTTGACCAGCGGATCCTTCGGGTCGAGATCAGACTTGACGACTGGGAACTTCCAATCCTCGGTCAGCAGGGTCATGATCGCCTGCGCTCCCTCGGTGGTCCCCCGATCGGTCAGGTCGCCCTGATCGTCGTAGGTCAGTGTGACGTTCTGCGCCTTGCTGAACGCCTCCAGCGATCGATACCCGTCCTGGACCTTGCCGTAGGCGACCCCGGCCGCCACTGCGAAGACCAGACCGATGGCTGCCAGGATGACTCCCACTACTCGCAGTCGCTTCGTCATCATCGTCGTTCTCCTTGCGTTCCGTTCGTGATTTCTTTCACGAGCTGTTAGGAACAATGTCCGCCAGGTGTGACATCGGAGGCAGGGTCGGATGGTGGGAATCTCCCGGGCAGGTAGTCCCAACCGGCTCGACGATCGGGCTCGCGCCGCGTGCAGATGACGGCGTCGACGCCGGTCTTCGCCATGGGCCTCGGGCGGTCCTCGGCGATGACGAACGCCCATTGGTCGGGATCGAGCGCTTCGATCGCCGTGTCGACCGAGACCTGGACCTGACCGGCTGCAGCCGTTGCGGCTCCGGTCGTCGGGTCGATCGGGCGGTGTCCAACCATCAGTAGCGTCCCACCAGTGGCGACTCCCGCGGCCCGTCGCTGAACCATTGCTTCCACCGACCCCGACACGTGGACGTACAGCGAGGCCACGAGGTCGTAGCGCCCAGGCTGGGGGGTCCACGCCGAGAGGTCACCCTCTACCCAGTCGATGCGTTCGGCGACGTCCCCGCCCACCGCCTCGGCCATCGAACGGCCGTGCGCCAGCGCGGTTGGCGAGAAGTCGACCGCAGTGACCTTCCACCCGCGAACGGCGAGCCACAGAGCGTCCGATCCGTGACCACACCCGGCATCGAGGGCTAACCCAGGCCGTTGCTTGGCGACCTCGGTGACCAACCACTGGTTTGGAGGGCGATGCGCGACCTGATCCCGATGGTCGCGCAGAACCTGCGACCATCGATCCTCCCAGAAGCCCCGGTCGAGCCCTTCGAGCATGATCTCCCGGCTTCTCGTCGAGCAGGTCGTCGATGAACGCGTCGGCTCACCATTCAACGTGCCCGATCGTCGGAAACATTCTCACCCCAGCCCAAACCGCGGAATCGTCCCGATGCTCAGCGGCCTGCGTGGACGATTGGAAGCAAGTACCGGGGTGGCCAGGCCGTCCGCGACGAGGCGGTCGGGTGCGCAAGTACGCACCGCCCCGTTGCTGTCGTCGGACTCACGCCCCTTGAGAGCCGCCACGCCCCGACTTGTTTCACCTTGGTCGCCGACCCGAAGTGAAGATCTGGCGAGAGCTCGTCAGCTCGCGGCAGAGAGCTTGACGGTGACCTTGAGGTCCAAGGCGGCGGCCACCTTCTGAAGCGTCGTCAGCGTCGCGCCGACGCCGCCGGCTTCGAGGCGGGCCACTGCTGCCTGACTGGTGCCCATGCGTGCGGCCAGCTCGCGCTGACTGAAGCCGGCAGCCTCCCGAGCGTCGCGTACCTTCTCGCCGACGTCGAGGGCGAGTCGGTGGCCGCGTAGGTCTCGTCGAAGACGGCGCGCTCGTCGGCGGTCATCGCGGCCAGCCGGTTCTTCTTCACTTCATCGATCGTCGTACGGGCCATCAGTCGTCCTCCTCGGCGGTATGTCCTTCGGCGATGCAGCGGGTCATCGTCCAACGTGCTCGCTGCACCTCAGCGCGTTCGTTCTGCCGTTGCTTGTGGAACACGGTCAGCAGCACGATGCGCCGGCCGGTGGCGAAGAAGTACGTGATCCGCCACGCCACTCGGAGCACGTCGAACCGCAGTTCGAACAGTCCGTCGCCGAGCGCACGCGACGCCGGCATCCGAAGCAGGTTGCCTCGCTCCGCCAGGCGCTCGACGTGTGGGAGCACCGAAGCGAAGTCGTGCGCGCCCAGTCCGCTCATCGATTGCTCCACCTCCGGCTCCAGCTCGACCGACCACATGACATCAAAAATGATATCAACCGAGCGACCGGCTGTCGAGTGATTCCGACCGCGCTTGCCTGGCGAGTTGCATCAAGGTTTCTGGGTCGAGCAGAACCCTCGAGACCTCCCTCGCGACCCGCTTGGTCCCGGATTGGTCCTTCTCAGGTCCTTCCTCCAAGCGAACAGGGCGCAACAGGATGCTTCTAGAAGGACACATAACACCAGTTCAGACCGGCATGCCCCCCCTGGCGGGGGGCATCCTGGGGGATGAGAATGGTGTCGGCCGGGCACAGGTACGCGTCGGGTGCAGGAGGTACGCGAGTTCCGCACGTGGACCTCGTCGTTGCGGGAGCTGCGTGACTGGCTCGCCATGGAGGGGGTGACGCAGGTGGCGATGGAAGCGACGGGGGTGTATTGGCGGCCGGTGTGGAGGCACTCGAGACCGTCGAGATGTTGCTCGTGAATGCCCAGCATGTGAAGAACCTGCCGGGCCGCAAGACCGACGTGAACGACGCCTGCTGGTTGGCGCAGTTGTTGGAGTGCGGTCTGCTGCGCGGGTCGTTCGTGCCGCCGCCGGTGATCGCCCGGTTGCGGGACCTGACCCGCTATCGCAAGAAGCTGGTTGAGGACCGGGCTCGGGAGGTGCAGCGGGTCCAGAAGCTGTTGGAGACCGCCGGGATCAAGCTCGACTCGGTGGTGTCAGACGTGATGGGCAAGGCCGCGCGGCGGATGCTCGACGCCCTGATCGCTGGGGAACATGACCCGAACGTGATGGCTGAGATGGCGCTCACTCGGATGCGTCCCAAGATCAGGGAGCTACGCCTCGCCCTGGAGGGCCGCTTCGATGATCACCATGCGTTGATGCTGTCGTTGCATCTCGGCCATATCGATCAGCTGACGGCGACGATCGATCGGCTCGATGCCGAGGTGGTGCGCGAGATCGACCCTTTCGTTGAACAAGTCACCCGGCTGTGCACGATTCCGGGCATCGGTCAACGCACCGCCGAGGTGGTGATCGCGGAGATCGGTGTCGACATGACCCGGTTCCCGACCGCCAAGCATCTGGCGTCATGGGCCGGGTTGTGCCCCGGCAACCACGAGTCAGCCGGCAAACGTCGCTCGGGCAAGGCCCGCAAGGGTGACGCCGCGCTGCGAGTGGCGCTCTGCGAAGCCGCCTGGTCCGCGGCCCGCACGAAGGACACCTACTTGGCGGCACAGTTCCGACGGTTCTCGCGTCGCATGGGCAAGCGCAACGAGGGCAAAGCCATCTTCGCCGTGGCCCACACAATGATCGTCATCTGTTGGCACGTCCTGGCCAACGCCGTTGACTACGACGAGCTCGGCGGCGACTACTTCGACCGGCAAGACACCACTGCCGAGACCCGACGCCACGTCGCTGCCCTGCAACGCCTCGGCCACACCGTCACGCTCGACACGGCCGCCTGACCCGTCGGGCTACCGCCCGAGCGGGGCAGCCGCCCCGCACCCGCCGCACGCTCAAGCGCCAGCACCTCAGGGGGATTCTCGTGTCAGAGCCACTGCGGCTGAATCGTCGCAGGTCGCGAAACCCCTGCTACACGTTGAAGCGGAACTCGGTGACGTCGCCGTCCTGGAAGACGTAGTCCTTGCCCTCGACGCGAAGCTTGCCGACCTCCTTGGCCTTGTTCCACGAGCCGAGGGCGAGCAGCTCGTCCCACTGGATCACCTCGGCGCGGATGAAGCCCCGCTGGATGTCGGAGTGGATGCGACCGGCGCACTCCGGCGCCTTCGAGCCGGCCCGGAACGTCCATGCCCGGCTCTCCTTGTCGCCGGTCGTAAGGAACGTACGCAGCCCGAGCAGGTGGTAGGCGGAGCGGACCATCCGGAACAGCGCGCCCTCACCCAGGCCGAACCCCTCGAGCATCTCGGCGCGCTCGACCGGGTCGGTGATCGTCGCCGCTTCCGCCTCGAGCTGGACGCACATCCCGATCACCTCGACGTTGTCGCCGGCCGAGGTGAACTCGTCGCGCACCACCTGTTCGATCTCGGCGGTCCGCTCGAGATCGTCCTCACCGACGTTGACCACGGCGAGCACCGAGCGGTTGGTCAGCAGGAAGTACGGGGCGAGGATCTCGCGCCATTCCCGCTTCAGGCCGGCGCGGTACAGCGGGCGGCCGTCGGACAGCGCCGCGTAGGCTGCCTCCAACGCCTCGATCTCGTCACCCAGCGTTCTGTCGAGCTTCGACTGGCGTTGTGCCTGGTTGAGCCGCTTCTCCACCGTCTCCAGGTCGGCCAGTGCCAGCTCGAGCTCGACGATGCGCAGGTGCTCCAACGGGTCCGACGGACCGTCGACATCGCCGTCGACGAATGCCCGCAGCACGAACACGATGGCGTCGACCTCGCGGATGTTGGCGAGGAACTTGTTGCCCAGACCCTCGCCCTTCGAAGCCCCCTCGACCAGGCCGCCGATGTCGACGACCTGCACCGCGGCGTGCACGACGTTGCGTGACTTCGACATCACCGCCAGCCGGTCGAGCCGGGTGTCGGGCACCTTGGCCACCCCGATGTTGGGATCCTTGGTGGCGAAGGCGTAGGGCGCGGCGAGCGCACCGCCACCGGTGAGTGCGTTGTACAACGATGACTTGCCCGCATTGGGGAGGCCGACCAGGCCGAAGCGTTCCATACCGAGTGGTCGAGGCTACCTGGTGGCCGGCCGTTGGGCCCCGATGCCTTCGGGTGCCAGCCGTCGGCGATCACGGGCGGGGGCGCCCGCAGTAGCCTCGTCGGCGATGACGCCGGTTGAGGCCCTCGAACGGGCGATCCACTACCTCGACCGCGGGCACGAGGCTGGATTCAAGACCAAGGCGTTCGTCCGCGCCCTCGAGGTGATCCGCGCCCTGCCCGCCGACGAGGTGGCCGGACGTGCCGCGGCAGGCACCCTCACCCAGCTCGACGGGATCGGCGACGCCACCGCCCGACTGGTCGGCGAGGCGCTCGCCGGCGGTGATTCCGCCTACCTGGCCAAGCTCGACGCCGAAACCCGGGTCGAGCTGAGCGAGGTCGGCGCCGTCTACCGCGGGGCACTGCGCGGTGACTGCCACATGCACTCGCGGTGGAGCGACGGCGGGGCGGCGATCGACCGGATGGCCCACACCGCCGCCGCCCTCGGCCACGACTACATCGTGCTCACCGACCATTCGCCGCGGCTGACCATCGCCCACGGCCTCAACCGCGATCGCCTGATCGAGCAACTCGGCGAGATCGCCGCGCTCAACGAGGAGCTCGCCCCGTTCCGCATCCTGACGGGGATGGAGGTCGACATCCTCGAGGACGGCACTCTCGACCTCGACGACGACCTGCTCGCCCACCTCGACATCGTCGTGGCCAGTGTCCACTCCAAGCTGCGCATGGAACGTCGCGAGATGACCCAGCGGATGATCCTGGCCGTGGCCAATCCCCATGTCGACATCCTCGGCCACTGCACCGGCCGGATGATCGGCAAGCGCCCACCTTCGACGTTCGACGCCGACTTCGTGTTCGCCGCCTGCCACCAGTTCGGCACCGCGGTGGAGATCAACTGCCGGCCCGAGCGGCTCGATCCGCCCCGTGAGCTGCTGCGGCTCGCCATCGACTACGGCTGCTGGTTCGCCATCGATTCCGATGCCCACTCCACCGGCCAGCTCGAGTGGCAGCCCCACGGCTGCAACCGGGCGGCCGAGTGCGAGGTGCCGCTGGAGCGGGTGATCAACACGATGGACGCCGACGACCTGCTCGCCTGGGCCGGGTCGAAGTCGCCGTAGCGATCCCGAACGGGGTGGCCGCTGCGAACCCCCGGCCGGTAGCCTTGCACCCCTATGTCGAAGAAGACGAAGAAGAAGAAGGCCAAGCTCCGGCGCTCGAAGGCCAACCATGGCAAGCGCCCGAACATGGGTCGCTGATCGTTGAGCAACGCGCCGGTCACCCGTCGCGACGACATCGTCGATGTCGTCCACGGGGTGCCGGTTCCCGACCCGTACCGATGGCTCGAGGACGCCGAGTCCCCCGAGGTCGCCGCATGGGTCGCCGAGCAGAATGAACGAACCGAAGAGGCGCTCGTCGGCCGTCCCGATCGTGGACGATGGCACGAGCGCCTCGTCGCGCTCATGCAGCTCGCCGTCGTCGGCTCCACCGAGGTGCGTGGCGACCGCCTGATCGGGTTCGAGCGCCCGTTCGGTGCCGAACAGGCTCAGCTCGTCCTGCGCTCGGCATCCGACCCCGAGATCCCACCCCGCACGCTGCTCGATCCTGCCGGGTGGTCGGCCGACGGCGCCACGGCCATCGACTGGGCGCACCCCTCCCCGTCGGGCCGCCTCGTCGCCTACGGCGTCAGCGAGGGTGGCACCGAACGTTCGGTGCTCAAGGTGTTCGACGTCGAATCCGGCGACCACCTCACCGACGAGATCCCCAACGCCCGGGCGGCCAGCGTCGCCTGGCTCCCGGACGAGTCGGGCATCTTCTACGCCACCTACCCCGAGGGAGACGAGTACCACCGGCACATCCGCTTCCACGTTCTCGGCGCCGACCCGGCGGGCGACGCGATCGTCTGGGACCGTTCGCCGACCCCCGAGTCGTGGCCCGACGTCTCGCTCTCACCCGACGGTCGTCACCTGTTGATCCACGAGATGGTCACCTGGGGTCGCTTCGACGTGCACCTGCTCGACCGCGCCGGCGACACCTGGACCACGATCGTCGCCGGCCGCGACGGCCAGACCTTCCTCGATTTCGGCGCCGACGGGCTGTACGGCACGACGACGATCGACAGCCCGCGGGGTCGGATCGTCACGATGGCGTTCTCCGATCCCCGCCTCGAGTCGGCGCGCACGATCGTGCCGGAGTCCGCCGGGGTGCGCCGATCGTGCTGCCTGAGCGGCGACGAGGTCGTCTCGGTGGTCAACGAACACGCCATCGACCGCATCGAGCGCCACGCCGTCGCCGACGGCCGGCCGCTCGGCGGCATCGACGGCCTCGGGCTGATCAGTGTGAACAGCCTCGACAGCGATCGCGCCCGGCGGGGCGAACCGGTTCCCGTGTTCTTCACCACGGCCGGGTTCGATTCGCCGGGGACGATGTGGCGGTGGACGGCGGACGATGGCGTGCGGCGATGGTCGCCGGCTCCGGGGCCCGGGGGCGCCGGACCGACGCCGCTGGCCGCCTCCCAACACCGCTACCCGTCCTACGACGGGACCGAGGTGGGGATCTTCCTGCTCCACCGGGCCGACATCGTGCCGACGGCGGAGAGCCCCGCCCTGCTCAACGGTTACGGCGGGTTCGCCATCTCCGAGACGCCGGTGTGGTCCGCGCTGATCAACGCGTGGTGCGAACAGGGTGGCGTCTACGCCATCGCCGGTCTCCGGGGCGGGCTCGAGGAGGGCGACGCCTGGCACCACGCCGGCCGGCGCGCCGAGAAGCAGAACGTGTTCGACGACTTCCACGCCGCCGGGGACTGGCTCGTCGAGCGGGGCTGCACCAGCCGTGATCGCCTGGGCATCCACGGGGGCTCGAACGGCGGTCTGCTCGTCGGCGCGGCGCTCACCCAGCGCCCCCAGGCCTATCGGGCGGTGTGGTGCGCGGTGCCGTTGCTCGACATGATCCGCTTCCCCCGGTTCCTCATCGCCCGGCTGTGGACCGACGAGTACGGCGACCCCGATGTGGCCGAGGAGTTCGCCTGGTTGCACGCCTACTCGCCGTACCACCACGTGCGCGACGGCGAGACCTACCCGGCGGTGCTGCTCACCACCGCCGAGGGCGACGGCCGGGTCGACCCGCTGCACGCCCGCAAGATGGCCGCCCTGCTCCAGTACGCCGCGGCGGACCAGGACGAACGCCCCGTGTTCCTCCGTCAGCAGAGCCGGGCCGGCCACGGCGCCGGGATGCCGGTGAGCAAGCGGGCCGAGGAGTCCGCCGACGTCTTGGCGTTCTTCGCCTGGCAACTGGGCCGCCTGGCAGCCGGGCCGGTGAGCACTCCATCCGCATCGAGCTCGGTGGCGCCGTGATCCTGCGGCTGACGGTCCACGGCGACCCGGGAGCGTGGCGGCGACTCGGCCTGGACGTCGGCGCCGATGGTGCGTTCGACGTCGGCACGACCGGGTTCGACGTCGTCGCCCGGGACCCCGCAGGGCTCGTCGCCTGGACGATCCTGGGCGCCGACCCGAACTTCACGACGGTCGACGGACTGCCCACGACCGTGCTCGACGCCGATCGGGTGCCTGCCCAACGGGTGTCGTACCACGTGCTGCCCGTGCGTCGCGTCGATCATGTCGTGGTCGTCACGCCGTCGCTCGAGCGGACGTGCACGGCGATCGCGGCCGCGACCGGCGCACCGCTCAAACGGATCCGCGAGGTCGGCGGCGGTGTGCGCCAGGGCTTCCACCGGATGGGCGAGGTGATCGTCGAGGTGGTCGAGCGTCCCGACATCCCGGCCGACTCGGCGGCGATGTTCTGGGGACTGGCATTCGCCGTGGACGACTTGGAGGCGGCGACCGGCCGCCTGGGTCGCGACCTGCTCGGCCCGCTCAGGCCGGCGGTGCAGCCCGGCCGGTTGATCGCCACGGTGCGCGAGTCGGCGGGCCTCGGCGTGCCGCTCGCCCTGATGACGCCCGGCTGATCCTCTCTCCCCACCCGAACGGGCCTCCCCACCCGAACGGGCCTCGAATGGGCGGCGAAGTGATGCCACAACATCGCTCTTTGGCCACGATTTGGCATCACTTCCCCCCGCCGCCCGTCGTCCGTCGCCCGTCGCCCGTCGCCCGTCGCCCGTCGCCCGTCGCCCGTCGCCCGTCGCCCGTCGCCCGTCGCCCGTCGCCCGTCGCCCGCCGGCGGCTCTCGTCGGGCGGCCCGTCGCCCGCCGGCGGCCCTCGTCGGGCGGCCCTCGCCGGGCGGCCACACCGCTGGACCATTCCGCCGCTGCGGCCGCGGAGGGCGCCGCCGGCCTGAACTCCGTTGTGGGCGGGCTGGGGGCTCGACGCTGGACTACCAGACGTCGAGGTTGACGTCGGGGTCGTCGACGCGGGCGAGGTGCGCCGTGCCCTCGGCGCAGCTGTCGAGGAGCGGGCACCAGCGGCAGTGGACGGCCGGACGTTTGGTCGGCTGGTCGGCCCGGCGATCGAGCTCGATGATGCGCATCACGCCGTCGATCGTGCGACGGAGCGCGGACTGGAGCATGCCTTCGCTGACGTCCTCGGCATGCGCCCGGGCCGAGTCGAGGTAGTAGGTCGCCACCTTCCGCGGCGGCCGCCCCGATCGGATCGTCTCGAGTAGTGCGTAGAAGCGGAGATCCTCCCGGTGGGTGCTGGCCGACCCGCCCGATTTGAGGTCGATGATCACCTTCTGACCGATCTCGCCGAGTGTGAGGTCGGTCTTCCCGCCGAGCTTGAGGTGGCCGTCGAGGAGTTCGACGACGACGCTCGATTCGGTGACGGGGCGCCACTTGGCCTTCAGGGGTGGAAAGCACTCCATGAACTTGGTCGCCCGGTCGGTGGCGAAGCCGCGTAGCTCGGCCCGCTCACCCTCGGTCAGACGGTTGATGTACGTGCTGACGCCCTTGGCAGATTCGCCCAGACGGGCGAGCGCCTCGTCGACCATCTCTGCCGGCGCGACGTCCCCCCGCCAGTTGAGCGCCAGCTCGATCGCCTTGTGGGCGACCACGCCCCGGGCGCTCGCCGGCGTCCAGTTGAAGTCGTTGGCCTGCTCGGCGACGTAGTGCGTCTCGCAGCCGTTGATCAGCGCCAGGTCGCGCTTGCCGATCCACATCTCCGGGCCGGCCACGGCTTCGTCACGGATGATCTCCATCGCCTCGAACAGCTCGGCCTCGAGCTCGGCGGCCAGCTCGGCGCGGGGCGGCGGTCGATCGTCGGCCGATCGCCCGAGGAGGGCGATGACGCCGTGTTGGGCCGGGTTCAGCGGGAGCACGCATGGATGGTACGTGCACGGTGCGCGAGGGTTGTGACCATCGCCGCGTCGACGTCGCCACCGACCGCCGTGCCCGACGATCCGTGACACAGGCTTCTGGCACGCTGCCGGCATGAGTGCTGCGGCCACCACCCTTCAGTTCGCCGAAGCCGCTCGCGCCCTGTCCCAGGCCGCCCGGGCCAAGGGGTTGATCGCCCCCGCGTTCCGTAGCCCGCCCCGGTTGTCGGGCGTCGATCGCTCGATCCGCCACCGTGATCGGCACTACGTGGTGGCCGTGCGCACCCGCGGAAGGCCATGGGTAGCCGTCGCGGCCGACATGATCGAGGGGGTGGTCACGGCCAACGGGTTGGTCGGCGGCGCCGCCGTCAGGGTCCGGGGGGCGATGTGGGCGGTGCTCGGGTTCGACGTCGAAGTCGAGCGTCCCCTCGGCCGGGCGGCCTGAACTCGGCGGCCCTCGGCCCGCCGACGGTGCGTTGGTGGCGCGGCTTGCGCTTCAGCCGAGGAGGTGCTCGTCGTAGGGGTAGGTCGACAGGCGTATGGGTGCGCCGTCGGTGATCAGCACCTGCTGCTCGAGCTTCACCGCTTCGCGGGCACCCGGCGGCGCCACCAGGCTCTCGACGCACAGGACCATGCCGGTGGCGAACTCGCCGTCGTAGCCGTCGGCGTCGAACCGGTGACGATTGACGACGAGGGGATACTCGTTGCACAGACCGATGCCGTGCACGAGACACGAATTGACCGGCGAATGGAGTCCGTCGGGTGGGAGGTTGGCCTGCTCGGCGAACCGGCGGAAGCCGACGCCGGCGCGCAGCAGCCCGATGTTGGTCTCGACCTGCTCGTACGCAGCGCGATACATCCGCCGCTGCTCCGGCGTGGGGGCGCGGTCCCCGGCCACCCAGGTGCGCGAGATGTCGACCGAATAGCCACCGAGGCCGATCAGATCGGTGTCGAAGGCGACGATGTCGCCGTCGGCGATCACCCGGTCGGAGCATTCCTGGTACCACGGGTTGGTCCGCGGGCCCGAGGTGAGCAACCGAGTCTCGAACCACTCCCCTCCCGCCTCGATGTTCGCTCGATGGAGCACGGCCCACAGTTCGAGCTCGGTCATTCCCGGTCGCATGGCGGTCTGCATCGCGGCGATCCCGGTCTCGCAGGCGGCGACGGCTCGGCCGATCGCGGCGATCTCCTCGTCGGTCTTGATGACCCTCGCCAGGTTCGCCACCTCCTGCCCGTCGACGATGTCCACCCCGAGGGAGCTCAGCGCCGCGTAACCGGCCGGGTCGAGCCGATCCACGGCGACGCGGCGTCGGCCGATCGTTGGGCGGCCGAGGAGGTCGGAGATCTCCCGGGCCCAGACGGTGGCGAACTCGCCGGTCCGCGGCCCGGTGATGAAGTGGTACCAGCTCACAGCGCCGCGCACCTCCCCGACGGCGGGGTGCCCATCGGAGAGGTGGTCGCAACCCTTGAAATCGAACATCACCGCGGTGCCCTCGGCCGGGACGAAGGCGTACCGGCAGGGATTGTGCAGCGAGTACACCGACATGTTCGAGGTGCCGGTGGCGTAGCGGATGTTGATCGGGTCGTAGAACACTGCGGCGTCACACCCGGCGAGGACCAACTGTCGCTGCACACGAGCCAACCTGCCGAGCTCGAGCGGCGGATCCGATGCGGCGAACGGATGGGGGAGCGACATCGGCCGGGCGATCAGAAGATCAGGGCGTCGGGCGCCTGAGCGGCCAACTGTTCGGCGACCAGGTGGGCCTCGGTGACCCGGCCGTAGACGGCGCGGGTGCGGTCGACGGGGCCGATGACGCCGGGCCGGTTGGCGTAGCTGAGCACGGCGACATGGCGCTCGTTGGCGCCGCGGACCTCGGTGACCCGGTGCAGCGAGTAGCGGCCGAGGAAGATCTGCACGTCACCGGGCCGGAGCAGGCGCGTGGCGAGCAACTCGGGCGCCTCGCCCCGCAGGACGAGGCCGAGCCCGTCGAGGTTCTCGTCGCCGGGCCGGCGCAGGTTCGGCGCGAACTCGAACTCACCCCCGGCATCCGGCGCCCGGGTCATCGCCGTGATGACGTACTCGTTGGTGTCGTAATGCCACGACAGCTGTCCGCCCGGAGGGATCACGGTTGCGATGAGCCCGGCCAAAGGGTCGGCGTACTCGAAGATGCGCGTCGCCCTGACGCAACCGGCCACGAACGCCTTGAAGGTATGGCTGACGTACAGCCGGTGCATCACCGAGTCGGGCGGCATCTGATCGCGGGTGATGTGCCCGACATGGCGCTCGAACACCATCGCCCGCGGATCGTCGCCCGGCAATGCGGCCTGGGAGTCGGTCCGCGCGTACACGCTGGCCAGGTGGATCCGCATGAACGCCTTCGGAGCGAGATCGGCGATCTCCTGCGAGGCCCGGTCGAGGGCCGCCGGGCGCAGGAATCCGTCGAGTGTCGCGCAGCCGTCGTAGGCGAGCGCGGCGATCGTCTGATCGACGGTCGAGCGCCACGCCGGCGAGCCCGGGTCTGCGATTGGGTAACGGTCGAGGTCGACCAGGTCGTCGACGGTGTCGAGCTGCGGATCGGCGAATCTCAGCGGTGGGCTCACCGGATCAGCGTAGACGGGCGAGAACTATCCTCGGGAGCGTGGTTCGACTCACCCTGCACCCACCGGGCACCGCGATCGACGACCTGTCAGCGGCACTGCACGGAGACGGATACGTCCTCGTCGAGCGGGCTGCTCCCGAGCTCACGAACCGTGCGTTCGCCGACCTGATCGATGACATCGAGGCCGCGCCCCTGGGCCACACGCCGTTTCTCGGGGACCGGACCAAGCGGCTCGGCGGGCTTCTGCGCCGCTCGGCCGCAGCCCAGCAGCTGGCGATCCATCCGCTGGTGATGGCGCTCGCCGACCGCGCCCTGCAGCCCAACTGCGCGCGCTACCAGCTGAACTTCTCCGGGATCATGCACCTCCTCCCCGGCGCTGCAGCCCAGGGCCTGCACCGCGATGGCGATCTCTACCCGTTCCTCTTCCCCAGCCCGTCGACCTTGATGCCCACGATGTGGGCGTTGAGCGACTTCACATCCGACAACGGCGCAACCGTGATCGTGCCCGGCAGCCATCGCTGGTCGGAGGACCGCGAGCCGTTCGCCGACGAGATGGTGGCGGCAGAGATGCCGGCGGGTTCGGTGCTCATCTACCTGTCGGGCACCCTCCACGGGGGCGGCACGAACCGATCAACGGTGAACCGGACCGGACTGGCGCTGCAGTACAGCCTTGGCTGGCTTCGTCAGGAGGAGAACCAGTACCTGGCCAGTCCGCCCGAGGTCGCGCGCACCTTCCCTGAGCGGCTGCAACGGTTGATCGGCTACGACTACGGCGGCCCGTACCTCGGCTTCGTCGATGGCGACAGCCCGTTGCGGCTGCTCGTCGACGGCTACGACGGCCCGCCAGAGCGGACCGACCCCGAGGTCGATGCGTTGGCCGCCCGCATCGTGCGCCTCCCCTGGGGGCGGTTGGTGGCGGAACCAACTGTCGCGCGCGAGGGCGAACCGGTGCCGACGATCAAGGGCCTCGGTCCCGCTGGCGACCCTACGGACTGGGCCTGACCGGCGCGGCGAGCCGTCTACTCACCCGCGTCCCACCGCTAGCGTAGGTCGAAGGCCCGGGTGGTGGAATTGGCAGACACGGGGGGCTTAAACCCCCCTGACCGCAAGGTCATGTGGGTTCGAACCCCACCCCGGGCACCACCGCTGAGCTGGGCAAACGCCCCGGATTCTTCTCCGCCGGACCCGTATTGGTGGTCTTTGGGCATCGAGCTGGGCACGAGACGGGCACACGCGTCGAGCGACGGCAAACAGCAGTGGAATCGGAGGATCTGTCATACACAGGAGACATGACTCGCGTCCTGCCGTCGCGTCACGCATTGGCGTACGATCTTGTTTCGGGTCGACTCAGGCGTGACCCGGCCGACGAATCTTCTTGGGCCTGGCGCGTGTGGCGTCAGAGGTGGCGGCCGGTCAGGTCCTCGTGTAGCGAGTGTCGTGAGCGCCCCGACTGCCGATGATGTCCACCCTTCCCGCGTCGCGCAGCGCTTTGAGTGTCTTTTGAATAGCGCTCTTCGATCGAGCAAGCGCTTTCGCCAGCTCGGCGACGGTCGAACCGCCAGAGCCGATGGCGTCGATGACGCGTTGCTGCGCAGGAGTGACGGGTGCGTCGACAGCGATCGCTCGCTGCTCACCGACGTGAGAATCCACTTGGCGTCGGAACAGGATTGCTGTGAAGCGGAGGCCTTGATCGAGGAAGGCGGGCGCCGGTTGTCCGGCCTCGTCAACGGCTCGGAGCACCTCGGGGATGCCGCTTGCGAGCATCTCGACGACGCGCCCGTCGCGGAGTTCCACGTATTGGCAAAGTCTGACGAGGGAGAGGTTTCGAGCGGAGCTGAGTTGCTCGTGGCCGAGCCGATCGATGGTCACGCCGAAGAGGCCGCCCGGGTTCGTCAGGACTAGCCGGTCGTGTCGCAGACGGAGTTCGATAGCCCGTGATGCGGACCAGGGCGCAAGGTCGCGGTGGACGAGAGCGTTCGACAGAAGTTCGCGGACTGCCACCGCCGGGTAGTCGAGTTCGGAACGTACTCGGCCGTCGGGCATGTTCACGATGCGTTCTTGGCCGCGCTGACGGACCCAGGCGAGAGCCTCGTCGAGCATCACGGGGATCGGGCCCCCAAAGCGGCGCGTATCGCTCTGGCGGATGCTGTGGTCCGCCTCGTCGCTGGGCGCGACCGCCGCTTGGATGACGAAGTTCGGATACCACTGCTGCGGGTAGTCGCCCAGCGCCAAAAGGCCAGCGACGGTGACGCCGTCGTTCTCGGCCAGCACTCCGAGTTTCCTAAGCAGCACTCGATCATCGTCGATTCGAGTTAACCGCCCATCCGAGCGGCGAGCCGTCAACAACAGGGCTTGCACGAGGGTCGGGTCGAGCTCCGCGACCGACGCCTCGGGCACGATTTCGCGATCGAACGCGGGCTGCGAGCGGTTGGCGAGGAAGCCCTGGATCTCGAGTTCCGACAATCGGTAATCGCCGTCCCAGAACCTCATGTAGGCATCACCCGTAGCGCGAACCCGGCAGGGTTTCGCCGACGGTGGAGTCTCCCCGATACGCGCAAGTACGACGGTCTCGCCATCGACCACATCAAGGTTCGCCTCGATCGCCACCGGGGGATCGAATGCTTGTCGTGCCTTGGACACGAGGGTGTGCACGAGCTCGGCCGGATCCTTCAACCCGACAGGGGCGAATCGGTCGTTCTCCTCAATGCCGAGAATGACCCAACCGCCGCCAGGCAGATTCGACAGGGCCGACAAGGTTGGACCGAGCGACACCGGGTAGCCGCCCTTCGCAGACTTCGCCTCCACACTTGGGAGATCCGACCGGCGCCGGCGCATGCTTTCGACTATCTCCTGAGCTGTCTGCACGGTCACACCGTAGCGCATCATCGGAACTCATCGGAACTCATCGGAACTCATCAGAACTCATCGGAACTCGTCCGAGCGCCGAGCCCGAGTTTCACTATCGGTGGGGAGTGACTCCGGCACAGGCAGACATTCAAATGTTTGCCAGATGACGATGACGGCCAACCAAAGGTCCGGGTGGTGAGGACAGACGATGGGGGCACGAAGCGGTCACCGGACTGTCGGGCACGGCGGGCTACGATGGCGCACTCGGCGGACTGGGCGGACGAAAGGTCCAGATCGGAGGCGACGAGGCGGACGGGAGCGCCCTCGCCGGACGGATTTGGAGGTCTTAACCCCCCCTTCCCGTAGGGGAGTGTGGGTTCGAATCCCACCCCGGGCACATGGGTTGAGCTGGGCCGACGCGTCCACGAGGTGTCGAGAGACGGTGTTCATGCCTCTCGAACCGGCCGCACGTCCCCCGATTTTTTCGGCTGGCACTGCTCTCGAGCAGGTTGGTGCTGGCTGAGCCCAGGCTCTACGCCTATGCGGATTTCGGGGAGAGCCAGGGCGAAGTCCTCAGCCTGTTCCTCGAGCGGTGGTCGAGGTGTCGACTCCGGGAGTCGTCGGCCACGCTAGAGGACGTCTCTGCGAGGCGCGGCGATGAGCGCGAGGGCCGCCGCGGCGGCGGTGTAGACGACGAGGAGCAGGCCACCGATGGGTGCGTCGAGCAGCGTTCCGCTGGTGGCGACTGTCGGGCCGAGCTGCAGCAGCCCAAAGGTCGCTCCTCCCGGTGTCCACCGCCCGATCTCCGGGAGTGCGTCGATGAGCAGACGCTCTACGGCGAGTATCCAGACGAGCGAGGCGACCACGGCGACGATCTGGTTGCTGAGCAGGGCGCCGACGGCGAGACCGATCACGCTGTAGAGCGCCATGACGACGAACGCTGCTGCGACCACCTGCCAGAACTCGGCGTCGGACGTCGCGTTGCCGTCGCGGGTTCGGATCAACGTCGTCGTGGCGACGATCGAGACGACGAGTGTGCCCTCGGTGAGGACGACGCTGGCGAGGACGAGCATCAGGCCCTTCGAGACGAGGACCCGGGTCCGGCGCGGCTCGACGAGGAACGTGGAGGTGATTGTGCCATAGCGGATCTCTTGGGTGAATGCGAGCACCCCGAGGATCAGCATGGTCACCTGGGGCACGCCGAAGCTGTCGCCGACGATGCGGGCCAGCAGCGCGGGGTCGTCGAGGGAGAGCGCGTTGCCGGGTGTTCGGCCGCCGCCTTGCCGATGACCCAGCTGCCCTGACTGGCGCCCCATAGACCGTCGTTGTCGGCACGTACATCCGGATGCGTCTGCAAGTAGTGCAACGCCACCATCGACTCCGCGACCCTGTCTTCGATGATCTCGACCGGGTACTCGCCGGTGGATCGACCAACTCCAGGGGAGTCGTAGCGCAGCACGGCGTAGCCATCGCGCACCATCGCGCGGGAGAAGTTGATGAAGGCCGCCGAGGCCGCACCAGCGCGAACCCCCGTCGTCGTCGGAGCGCCGCCGTCGACGAGCACGATGGCCGGGTACGGTCCCTCTCCCGGCGGGAGAGTCAGTACACCAAAGAGTTCGTCCTCACCGAAGGGAAATGTGACTTCCTGTTCTGTCCACCGCTGGCCTGGGGACACGTCGGTGGTTGAGTCGCCGCCACAAGCAGCAGCAATGAGCGCCATCGTGGCCAGCAAGCCCAGACGCCTCATGATCAGCTCCCGAGTAGGCCCTAATTGCCGCGAGCGCCGACCCGGAGCGCCAGTGCCCTTTGTCCCATGCGAAGGCGCCCGCCATGCAATGTCCGCGTTGTGTGGCGCGCCGCGACATCACGGGAACGCATCGGACGGACGGGGCCGACGGCGATTCGGTGCACGGCCAGCCCGTCATGTGCACACGATGTGCACAGAACTGGACGACCCGGCGCATCACGGGAACGCATCGGACGGACGGGGCCGACGGAAGGTCCAGATCAGGGACTACGAGACGGACGGGAGCGCACCGGGCTGGACTGGCTAATCCACTTCTTCCGACGCCACCCGCCGCCGACCCGCACCGGACGGTGCCGGCGATCGAGTTCTTCGACCGGCTCCCCGCCAAGCTGGTCGCCGAGTTCCAGGGATGCGGACCTCGTAGAAGCCGGCCATCTCGTCGGGCATCGCCTCCCACTTGCCGCCACCAGAGAACGCCGGCGGCGGCGCCTCGGCGACGGCGTCGAGCACCGCTGCGGCATCAACACGCTGACGCCTACCGGCGACCCGACGGCATCGCAGGCACGCCTGCAGGGCTTGCGGGTGAACGCATCCCACTTGTAGTCTGTCTGCATGACAATGATGCAGATGGCGATCCGCATACCCGAGGACGATGCCGCGGAACTCGACGCGGAGGCATTGGAGCGACGGACCACTCGTTCGGAACTTGTTCGACTCGCCGTTGCCGAACACCTGATGCGGCGCCGGCGCCTGATCGACCCGTGGTCGGCGTTGGCAGCCGAGGGCAAGCTGATTCCTGCCACGCGGACGCTGGACCTCACCACGCCGCTGCCGACATTGGAGGGACCATCGCTCTCGGAACTTCTTGCGGCTGACCGAGGCGATCAGCGGTACTGAGCAATGGCCATCTACCTCGACACCTCGGCGGCGTTGAAGCTTGCGGTCGCTGAGCCCGAGTCGGTGGCGTTGCGACACTTCCTGGCTCGCAGCGAGGGCGGTTTCGTCTCGAGTTCCCTCCTTGCCGTCGAACTACGCCGGGCAGCGCTTCGAGCCAACGATGCGGCTGTCGCGCTCGCCGCGGTCGCCAACGTCATACCCGCCATACGCCTCGTCCGAATTGACGATGACGTGATCGGGCAGGCCGGAATCCTCCTACCGCCGTCGCTCCGCTCGCTTGATGCTCTTCACCTCGCGACGGTGCTCTCACTCGGATCGGCGGTCGAGGCGATGGTCTGCTATGACAAACGGCTCGCCGAAGCCGCTACCGACGCTGGAGTTGACGTTCACGTCCCCAAGTAATGCCGCTGCACGGTTTGAACCGTAGGTCAGTGCCCGATGCTCCAGCTGCGCTGGTTCGCTGCGTGCGTCGACCTGCCAGGCAACTTCGATGCGACCCTGGGGCGAGTCGTGGTAGGTGCGGGCGCTCGTGATGCCTCCGTCCGGCGCGGGCGCTTGTGCCAGTGGACAACCTGTTCAAGAGCCGAGGCGTACCGGCGGTGCGGTGCCGCCGTCCACAACTGTGGTCGACCGATCGATGGTCTCGCGGGCTACGGCGATGAGGTGCAACATGAAGGCAGGCAGCCCAAGTCACCCCGTGGGCATCGGCTGCGACGACATCGGCGACGATGAGGTCGTCGCCCGCCTTGGCGAGCCAGTTGAGTGCCTCATGGCGTGAACCGGTCGGCGGTGGGTCAGCCACGGCGAAACATGAGCACGCCATCGCGACGAACGGCGCGTTCGATCGTTCCAGCCGTCGCGGCTCGAGCGCTCATTCGTTCCGGGTCGGTGAACGCGACGTCGGCGGGAGCCGGGACGATGGTCGAGCGTACGGCACGACGCTTCAGATCGATCAACGTCGTGGGCGCGACGCGGTCCAGGACGATCAGCAGGTCGATGTCACTGTCGGGCGTGTCGTCCCCTCGGGCGACCGAGCCGAACAGCGGCAACCGCAGAGGCCATCAGCAGCCTGGTCGATTCTCCCCGTAGGTGGCGTCGGCGGCGTCGGCGGCGACGAGCAGGACATCGGTGGTGAACCGGCGACCCCCGAGCACCTTCGCCAACGCAGCGTCGACACCCAACTGGTGCCACAGTCCGTCGAGGAGCCAGGCGACACCCAGCGGCCGCGACGACAAGACCGAGTTGCTCCTGGCGATAATCAGCGATGGGGTCGATGCGCGTCAAGGTTTGGTGGTCGACGAAGGGCTCTCCGCCGAGCACCCCAGCCTGGACAGCATGATCAGCGCTGGCTGCCAGCGTTTCTTCGAGAGCTTCGACAACGACCCGACGACAGTCGGCGAGCGCACCGAGAGACCATGATGGAGACCACCACCCGAATCTCCATCGCCGGGCTCGGGCAGATCCTCAGGAGTGTCAGATGAGTCCAGGGGCAAGTATCGGATCCGCCACCGATGTGACCACCGGTGCCCGGGGCCAGCGCGCGCATGCGGCGCAGTTCGAGCACGCACAGCGCTTCGAGCAGCGGCTGTGGAGGGTTGCGCCGGGCGCGTGGTGCATGGTCGGCAACGGCCTGTCGAACCAGACGTTCGTGGAGGCGCCCGACGGCATCATCGCCATCGACACGGGTGAGAGCACCGAGGAAATGGCAGTCGCCCTGACAGCGCTGCGCGAGCACACCGACCGACCGATCGCCGCGGTGATCTACACCCACTTCCACTACGTCGCCGGCACCACGGCCATCGACGCCGGTGCACATGTGACCGGCTACCCGATCTGGGGTCACGAGCGAATCCGCGTCAACCGCGAGCGGATGGCCACCGAGGTCGGCGTCACGATGCGCCGCGGGTTGGTGCACCAGTTCGCGCTGACGCTGCCGGCAGACGGTCCCGATGGGCTGGTCAGCGCCGGGCTGGGGCCGTGGTACCGCAACCCTGCACATGCACCGTTCAGCGACGGCTTCGTGCCACCCACGCACACCCTCTCCGCGGTCACGTCCACCGTGATCGCCGGGTTGCGGGTGGAGATCACGCCGGCGCCGTCGGACGCCGACGACTCGGTCACGATCTGGTTCCCCGAGCTGGGCGTCTGCGTGAACAACATCGTGTGGCCGGCGCTCTTCAACATCTACGCGATCCGCGGCGAGGAGTACCGCGATCCGCGCGTGCTGTTGCGTGGGTTGGATCACGTGCGCGGCCTGAACGCCGAGCATCTCGTCGGTGCCCATGGGCCGCCACTCACAGGCAGCGACCACATCGCCGGCGAGGTGACGCGCGCCCGCGATGCCATCCAGTTCATCTGGGACCAGACCGTGCGTGGTATCAATCGCGACCTCACGTCTGGAGAGCTGATCGAGTTCGTGCAACTGCCCGCCTGTTACGACGCGTCGTACGTCACGCAGCAGCTCTACGGACTGGCCGAGCACCACACCCGCCAGGTGCATACGGGCCTGCGCGGTTGGTTCGACGGCTACGAGGCCGAGCTGTTCCCATTGCCCACCGTCGAACGGTGTGGCCGGATGATCGCCGGTTTCGGAGGCCGCGAACCGGTGCGCGCCCAGGCCCGCACTGCACTGGCCGCTGATGACCTACGGTGGTCGTTGGAGCTGGCGACGTGGCTGGTTCGGTGCGAGGTGGGCGCCGACGGGCGTGCCGACGCCGGCACCGCCGATGACCGGGCCTTGCTCGCGTCGGTGTTGCGCGCCATCGCCCAGAGGACCACCGCGGCGAACATCCGCAACTGGTGCCTCACCCGTGCGCGCGAGCTGGACGGGTTGCAGGACCTGTCGCGCCTGCGCCGTCACCGCTTCTCCGCCGTGGAGGTGCTTGCCGCAGAGCCGGAGACGTTCGTGCACGCCTTGCGCGTGCTGCTCGTGCCCGAACGTGCCGAGGGCATCGACGTGCACCTGGCATGGGAGTTCGACGGTGAGGCCCGCGCGGGGTTGCACCTCCGACACTGCATCGCCGCGCCAACGGACGGCGACGGAGCAGAACACACGATCCACCTCGCCCGCACCACGTGGGCGGCGATCCTCGCCGGCAAGCAGACGATCGCCGATGTGCTCGCCGCAGGCGGCGCATCGGTCACGGGTGACGAGGGGGCGGTGAGAGCCGCGCTCGCCGTGTTCGACCACCCGTCGTTGGCCGCCGGCTGATCGATCTGATGCAGGAAAAGGAGCACAGCATGGCGATCCGCACCTACCCCGAGGATGGCGAGCACCCCGGCCCGATCGGCCGTACCGCGGTCGAGTCGCAACCGGCATGGCCGTTGCCGGCCAGCCCACCCGCCGACGCTCCCAACGTGCTGGTGATCGTGTTCGACGACCTCGGCTTCGCACAGCTCGGCTGCTACGGCGGGTTGGGTGGTCGCATTCGTACGCCGCACATCGATCGCCTCGCCGCCGACGGGCTTCGCTACCGGAACTTCCACACCACCGCACTGTGCAGTCCCAGCCGGGCGGCGTTGCTCACCGGTCGCAACCATCACAGCGTCGGCGTCGCCACCATCATGGAACGCGCCACCGGCTACCCCGGCTACCACGGCCGCATCCCGAAGGATGCGGCGATGCTGCCGGCAGTGCTGCGCGACCGGGGGTACTCCACGATGGCCGTGGGTAAATGGCACCTGGCGCCCGACGAGCACATTTCGCCCGCAGGTCCGTTCGACCGGTTCCCGCTGGGCCAGGGCTTCGAACGCTTCTACGGGTTCATGGGTGGCGAAACGTCGCACTGGGAACCCGACCTGTGGGAGGACAACCACCACACGCACGCGCCAGGCCTGCCGGAGGACGGCTACCACCTCACCGACGACCTGGTCGACCACGCGATCGAGTGGATCAACGGCCTCAAGGCGGTGGCGCCCAGCAAGCCGTTCTTCACCTACCTCGCGTTCGGCGCTCCGCATTCGCCGCACCACGTCGCCGCCGACTACATCGAGGCCTACGAGGGCGTGTTCGATGCCGGCTGGGACGTCATCCGGGAGGAGACCTTGGCCCGTCAGATCGAGCTGGGCATCGTGCCGGTAGGCACCGTCCTTCCCGGCCTCAACCCCGGCGTGGGCGCGTGGCTGGAGCTGAGCCACGACGAGCAGCGACTGTTCGCCCGCCAGATGGAGGTGTACGCGGCGATGGTGACGCACACCGACGAGCAGATCGGTCGCCTCGTCGATTTCCTCGGTCGCAGTGGCCTTGGGGACGACACGCTGTTGATGGTGATGAGCGACAACGGTGCCAGCGCCGAGGGGGGCACGCACGGCCTGCTGAACGAGTTCAGCTACTTCAACGGCGAACCGGAGTCGGTGGCGGTCATGCTCGAACACCTCGACGACTGGGGCTCCCCGCACACGCACCCGCACTACGCATCGGGATGGGCGATGGCCGGCAACACGCCCAACAGGATGTACAAGGCGTTCGTCCACGAAGGTGGCACCCGCGACCCGTTGATCGTCAGATGGCCGAACCGGATCACCGATGGTGGCACCATTCGCGGCCAGTTCCACCACATCAGCGATGTCGCACCGACGGTCATCGAAGCCATCGGGCTCGAGTGGCCGGAGGTCGTAGCGGGGCACGTGCAGCGACCGGTCGAGGGGACCAGCATGCTCTACACGTTCACGGATGCCGACGCGGCGACCCGCAAGCACCGGCAGTACTTCGAGATGTTCGCCCATCGGGCCATCTGGGCCGATGGGTGGAAGGCCGTCACGATGCACTGGTCGAAGGCCGTGTTGATGCGCCTGGGGCACATCGCACACGACCTGCACGACGGCGACTTCGACGCCGACACTTGGGAGCTGTACCACCTCGACGACGACATGTCGGAGATGCACGACCTCGCCGCCCAGCAGCCGGAGAAGCTGCGCGAACTGGTCGACATGTGGTGGGCCGATGCCGAGCGGTACAACGTGCTGCCCCTCGACGACTCGTTGCTCGCCCGCCTGCTGGTGGAGCGTCCGCGGGTCTTCGAGCCGCGCGACGTCTACAGCTACACGGCCAGGGTGCGCCTGCCGCGCCAGGGATCGCCGGTGCTGCGCGACCGGTCGTACACGGTCAGCGCCGACATCGATGTGAACGACGACTGCCGCGGCACCGTGATGTCGTACGGCGGCGTCGACGGTGGCATCACCCTGTGCGTGCTCGATCGGCACGTGCACTTCGTCAACAACTTCCTCGGCCGCGCGCACACGGTGGTGACATCACGCGCCCCGCTGGAACCCGGCCCGCTCACCATCGACGTGCTCTACGAGCGCACCGCGCCCAACGCCGGCGCACGTGCGGCTGTACCTGGACGGCGAGCTGCACGACGAAGCCGACGTCCCCCGCACCAACCCGGTTGCGTTCGCCACCACCGAGGGCCTCGAGGTGGGAACCGACAGCGTCTCACCCGTGTGGTCGCGCTACCGGCCGCCGTTCGAGTTCACCGGCACGATCCGTCGCGTGGTGGTCTCGACCCCGTCGCCCGACCAGCCACTCACTCCCGAGCTCGCTCGCGCCGAGCATCGCATGGCGATGTTCCGCCAATAGCCCGAACTCGTCGACGACGCGATGATGGGGGTCTGCTCGGCCGTGAGCTACGTGCTCGGATGTTGAGCCGCCAGTCGCCGGATCAGCCGGCGCTGCCGGACCAGCCGGCGAGGCCGACGATGCGCAACACCAGCACTCGTACGAAGGGTTGGTCGCGGTACTGCGGGTAGCGCCCGGCCAACAGCGAGGCCAGGGCCGCCGCGCGACCGTCCGCGTCGTGCTCCCAGTGCAGCTCCGCCCGCACCCACCACAGGCGTGACCAGTCGTCGCGGTCCCAGTGCTCGACCAGCAGCGTGGCCCGCGGATCGGCCTCCAGGTTGCGCTCGCGCTGCAGTCGCAACGACGCCTTCGGCTTCACCAGATCGACGGGCACGCCCACGAAGCCGTCGTCGACGGCGAACGCAACGGGCACGGCGTCGACTCCACGCTCGGCGTGCGCTGTGCAGAGGATCCCGTGGTCGTGGGCGGCCAGCCGGGCCAGCGCATCGTCGTCGTGGAGCCGCATCGCGGCCGAGGGTAGTGCGTCGATCGCTTGATCGACCGGAACCGAGGAGCGGTACTCTTCGGCACGTGTCGGGGCATCCGTTCCTGCTGTCTTGCCCCGTCCTCGACGCCCGGGCGGCTCGATGAACCCGGCCGTCTGGCTCGAGCGCCACGGCCGTCGGCGCCCGAACGATCCGGCGCTGGCCGACGGCGAGCGGGTCCACGCCACCTGGGCCGACTTCGCGGCCCGGACGGCCGCGACCGCCGCCGGTCTGCGCGAGCACTTCGATCTGTCGCTCGGTGACCGGGTCGCCATCGTGATGCACAATCGGCCCGAGTACATCGAGACACTGTTCGCCGTCTGGCACGCAGGTCTCGTGGCGGTGCCGGTCAACGCGCGCCTCCATCGCGACGAGATCGCCTACATCCTCGAGCACAGCGGGTCGGGCGTCGCGGTGACCGACGACGACCATGCCGACGACGTCGAGTCGCTGGTCGGCACCGTCGCCACGCTGCGTGCCGCCATCGTTGCGCCGGGCGAGCGGTGGAGCCGGCTCGGCGCGTCGTCGCCGATGTCGCTCGTCGATCGGCAGCCCGGCGATCCGGCGTGGTTGTTCTACACGAGCGGCACCACCGGCCGTCCCAAGGGCGCCACGCTGACGAACCGCAACCTGCTGATGATGTCGCTCAGCTACTTCGCCGACATCGATCAGGTGATGCCGCACGACAGCATCCTCCACGCCGCGCCGATCTCGCACGGCTCGGGCCTGTACGGGCTCCCGCACGTGGTTCGCGGTGCGGTGAGTGTCATCCCGCGCTCGGGAGGCGTCGACGGCGACGAGATCGCCTCGCTCCTCGCCCGGTGGCCAGGCATGTCGTTCTTCGCCGCGCCCACGATGGTCAAGCGACTGGCCGGCGACCCCGCCATCGTCGGCTCCGACCTCTCCCACCTGAAGACCGTCATCTACGGCGGCGCACCGATGTACCTGGCCGACCTGCAGGACGCCCTCGCCGTCTTCGGTCCCCGCCTGGACCAGATCTACGGACAGGGCGAGACACCGATGACCATCACGGCGCTCTCCAAGGCAGACCACGCCGACCGGGATCATCCCCGGTGGCTGGACCGCGTGCAGAGCGTCGGCCTGCCGCGCACCGACGTCGAGGTCCGCGTCGTCGACGACGACGGTCGCCAGCTGCCGGCCGGCGAGATCGGTGAGGTGGTCGTCCGGGGCGACGTGGTCATGGCCGGCTACTGGAACCATCCCGAAGCCACCGCCGAGACCTTGCGCGGCGGGTGGCTGCACACCGGCGACGTCGGCAGCTTCGACGACGAGGGCTACCTCACCCTGCGCGACCGCTCGAAGGACCTGATCATCAGCGGGGGCATGAACATCTATCCCCGCGAAGTCGAGGAGGCGCTGCTCCGCCACCCCGGCGTGCGGGCCGTCTCCGTGGTCGGCCGGCCCGACCCGGAGTGGGGTGAGGCGGTGGTCGCATTCGTGGTCGCCGCCGATCACGCCGTTCCACCCGCGGTCGACGACCTCGATCGCACCTGCCTCGACACGATCGCCCGGTACAAGCGGCCCAAGGACTACCGGTTCGTCGACTCCCTGCCGACCAGCAACTACGGCAAGGTGCTCAAGCGCGAACTGCGCGAGCGGCTCGTCGCCGAGGGCCCGGAGGCGGGACGGGTCTGACTGGCGTCGGTCAGGCGTCGAGCGAGGAGGACGCCGCCCGCAGAACCTCGGCGTTCGGCATCACCTGCTGCCGCCGGCGACGAAGTCCCTCCACGCTCGCGAATGTAGTGTTGTCGTTGAAAAGTTGATGTCGTTGAGCGTCATCCGAGCGTCGATGTCGATGGTGCCGATCGTCGCACGGGCAATGGGGCCGCAGCGACGGAGGCGCCGTTGGTCGCCTCCATGACACCACGAAAGAGGGGACTCCGTCATGAAACTCGCTTTGTACCTACCGAACTTCCGCGACAAGGTCACGGTCAAGGAGCTCGAGGATCTCACCGCACTCGCCGAGGAACTCGACTTCGATTCCGTCTGGACGCTCGACCGCATCGTGGTCCCGGAGGCCTCCGACCGTCAGGAACTGCAGTACTCGTTCGGCATGATGGAGCAGTTCCCGAAGGCACTGCCCGTGTCCGCACGCGGCGAGTGGCTGCAGGGCTGGCCGCTCATCCCGTGGCTCGCGGCGAAGACCTCGAAGGTGCGCATCGGCATGAGCATCACCGACACGCCGTACCGCTCGCCCGGTGTCCTGGCGGCCGAGATCGCCACCGTCGACCACCTCTCGAACGGCCGTGTCAACGTGGGTGTCGGCTCTGGCTGGATGCCGGAGGAGTTCGCCGCGGCGAGCGCCACGCACATCTTCCCGAAGCGGCACAAGCACGTGCGCGAGACCATCGAGATCATGCAGGGCATCTGGACGAACGACCTGTTCGAGTACCACGGGGAGTTCGCCGACTTCGACCGTTGCGGGTTCGGTGCAAAGCCGCTGCAGCAGCCCACCCCGCCGATCTACTTCAGCGGTCTCAAGGACCCGAAGCGCTCGGCCGATCGCATCGCCAGATACGGCCTGGCGGGCTGGATCGGCATCCAGGACACGCCGGAGGAGATTGCCAAGTGGCGCGGCGAGATCCAGCGAGAACTCGGCGAGATCGGCAGCGCTCGCACGCTCGACGACTTCGACATGTGCAGCATGATCTGGTTCGTCATCACCGACGAGGAGACCGATCAGACGCCGAACGGCAAGCTCGGCAACCTGCTCGTGGGTACCGCCGGGCAGATCGCCGACAACCTCAAGCGCTACAAGGAGGCGGGCATGACGATGCCCCTCCTGTGGCCGCCGTTCACGGACGTGCCGGTGTCGAAGACGCTCGACGATCTGAAGCGCCTGAAGGAGGAGATCATGCCCAAGGTCGACGCTCACTAGCCGAGATCAGGCGGACGCCGCTCCAACCTGCATGCGGCTGGCGCCTCAAGTAACCTCCGCGCATGCCGGACGTTCAGTCACGTGGCGTCGGGGTGCGCGAGGTGTCCCCGGCCGGGTCGAAGCCGATCACGCCGGAGCGGTACATCTCCGAGGCCTGGCTGCAGCGCGAGTTCGAGGTGCTGTTGCCGAAGCTGTGGCAGTTCGCCTGTCTGGAGCGCGACGTCGCCGAGCCGGGGCAGTACTCGGTGTGGAACATCGGCCGCGAGTCGATCGTGGTGTCGCGCACGCACGACGGATCACTGGCGGCGCACTACAACGTGTGCCAGCACCGTGGCGCCCGGATCCTGGTCGACGACCGTGGCTGCGCCAACCACTTCACCTGCCCGTACCACGGGTGGGCATACCGTCCCGACGGACGCTTGATCGTGGTGCCCGACAACCAACGTTTCCCGGGCGGGGTCGACCGTGCCGAGCGCTCGCTGAAGCCGGTTCGGGTGGCGAGCATGTGGGGTCTCGTGTTCGTGTGCCAGGACCCTGCCGCGCCGCCGTTGGAGGAGTACCTCGGCCTGCTGCTCGACCGGGTGGCGCCCTACGACCTGGAAGGGATGACTCTCGTCGCCGACCAGACGGTGGCGCTGAACTGCAACTGGAAGGCGGTGTTCGACAACTTCCATGAGCTGTACCACGTCGAGCACATCCACCCGTTGCACGAACTGCAGTTCGACTGCCCGACGGCGCGGGTCGATCTGTACGCCAATGGTCATACGGCAGTCAGCATCTTCGGACACACCGTCAACACCCGGCTGCCGATCCCCACCGACACCACGCCGGCGCTCGCCCGCCAGTTGTTGAAGTTCGGCGGCGATCCGGCCGACTACCAGGGCCGGGTGCTCGATGTGCGCGAGGCGATCCAGAAGCTTCGACGCGACGCCGGCCCGCGCCTCGGATGGGACTACGACCGTTTCAGTGACGAGCAGTTGAGCGACGTCGAACAGTTCAATGCCCTTCCCAACCTGATGATCACGGTGCAGGCCGACGATGCGATGGTGATGCGCGCCCGACCCCACCCCACCGACCCCGACTGGTGCTACTGGGACAAGTTCAGCCTGCACCGCCAGCCCGACCCGGCGGTCGCCGCCCGTCACGGCGTCGCCTTCGAGCCTCATGACGCCGCCGATGTGGCGCCGGTGGCCCGCCCCGAGCACGAGGACTTCACCCAGGACGACATCATCGCCGGTCGCAAGACGATGGGTGTCACGATCGACCAGGACGTGCACTTCATCCGCGATGTGCAGGCCGGGATGCACTCACGCGGGTTCGAGTCACAGATCCTCAACCTCGACGAGGTGCGGATCCAGCACTTCCACGACTGGCTCGACCACTGGATGGCGAATCGCTGATCGCCGCGCCGGCACCGCTGCTGGCCGGCCCGGCGCGTCGTCGACATGTCGTTCGATCCAGGTCTCGACGTTGCTGCCCGACCAACCGCTCACAGCGGGCGCGGTAGAAGGGTCTCAGCGCTCGGGTGTCACGTCGGACAGGCTCCAGAACGGGTCGGTGAGCCCGAGGCCGTTGAGGATGGCCTGGTTCCGTTCCAGGGTGCGCGGCCGCCAGTCGGGGTCGATCCGGTCGCCCCACCAGGCGTGTGCGAGTTCGTTGAGTTTCGTCACGGGGATGGTCGCCCCGGGGCTTCTGGAACCGAGCCACTGGGCGATGTGTTCTTCCGACCGGAAGAGGTTCATCGTTCCTCAAGTGAAGACGATGTCGTCCCACCACCGACGTGCGGGAACCAGGCAGTGGAACAGCAGCCGGTCGTCGTCGGGTTCCGCGTCGTGCACCTCGACGGTGATCGGTTCACCGCAATCGGCGCACGACGTCTCGATGCGACTGTCGGTGTGCAGTGCGGCGCCGATGCCGAAGGCGTCCCACGCGCAGTTGGCGAACCACCACCGGTCGTCCGCGAAGACGCGGTACGCCGTCGGTGCAGCCGAGAACGGGTTGGCCATGCGGAGCTCGCCAGCACCGGCCTGCAACACCAGAGCATGCCCATCGTGCAGTCGCTGCCAGCCGGCCCAGACCTCGTCGGGTGTCGAAGCGGTGGCGACGGCGATGTCCTCGACCGTTGGGGCGCGTCCCAGCTCGACGAACCGGCGGTACGTCAGGTTCCGCAGGGCAACGTCGGCCTCGTCCATCTCCGCACCCTACTGCGAGCCCGATCACAGCTGGATGCGTCGGGTGCTTCAGGGCTCCTCGAACAGCCCGGTGAGGACGGAACGGTCGACGCCGCGAGGGCTCGACACGTGCAGGCCTGCGGCCTCGGCCCCGCTCAGGTCGACGCGGGAGTAGACCAGCAGCGCGGCGGGCACGGCTGCACCGGCGACCACGAGATCTGGATGCTCCCCCGGCTCCGGTCGCCGCGATCGTGCCCGCGGCCCGGATACGTCGAGCACCCACGGACCGACCCCGTCGAGGCGGAAGTCGATGATCAGGTCGAGGACGTTCGTGCCCCGGACGTAGTAGGGGAGCAGCTGCGTGGCAAAGCCGCACAGCAGTGCTCCGTCCCGATCGTCGATCGTCCAGGGCTGCCCGTCGGCTCGTGCGACGTCGAGGCCGTGCACGAGGAACTCGCCGATGACGTTGGTGAGCGCCGACTGGAAGTCGATCGTCGCGCCGCCGTGGAAGGGCAGCGCCGTGTCGAGTGGGATGCCCGCTCCAGGGCCCCAGTGCCCGCGGAAGCGGGTCATCTCGTCGCCGAGGCAGGCGAGGAGCTCATCGACGGAGTGGCCGTCGAGGGCTTCGAGTTCGCGCTGGTTGATCTCGTCGACTCCCCGAGGGCCGGCAGCGAGCCGGCCGGGGTCGAAGTCGTTGTAGCGGTTGATCACGTTCAGCACGTGGGCCACGACGTCGTGGGCGCGCCACATCCCCACCGGCAGGTCGGCCGGAACCCCGCCGACGACCGCTGCGAAGCGCTGATGGGCGTGATCGATCCGATCGTGCAACTCCTCTGCCGTCGTGACCACGAAGTCGTCTGTCGCCATCTCCGTCCTCCCTTCCTGCGCGAGTATTCGCCGCTGCCGGTAGTCAAGCCTGATCCGGGGTCCGGCTCATCCCCGTGGTGTTGCCGCCGTCGGCCGGAAGTGCCGGAGGCGGAGACTGTTGGACACGACGAAGACGCTCGAGCACGCCATCGCCAGTCCGGCGAGCATCGGGTTGAGCAGACCCGCCGCGGCGACGGGCAACGCCGCGACGTTGTAGGCGAACGCCCAGAAGAGGTTGACCTTGATGGTCGCCAGGGTGCGCCGGGAGAGCCGGATCGCGTCCACCGCGGCGCGCAGGTCGCCGCGAACGAGGGTGAGGTCGCTGGCCTCGATCGCCACGTCGGTTCCGGTACCCATCGACAGACCGAGATCGGCCTGCGCCGAGCGCGGCCGCGTCGTTGACGCCGTCGCCGATCATCGCCACGACACGACCCTCGGACTGCAGCCGGCGAACGACGTCGACCTTGTCCGCCGGCAGGACCTCGGCGATGACCTCGGTGATGCCGACCTGCCGGGCCACGGCGGCCGCCGCCTTGGCGTTGTCGCCGGTGACGAGCACCGGGCGCAGACCGAGGGCGCGCATCCCGGCGATCGCCTCAGCCGATGTCGGCTTGACGGTGTCCGCCACGACGAGCACGGCTCGCGTGGCGCCGTCCCACCCGACGAACACCGGTGTGCGCCCGTCGGCCTCGGCGGCATCGCGCGCCTCGCGGAGCGTGTCATCGAGGTGCAACGACCAATCGGCCAGGAATCGCTCGCGGCCGGCGACGACGGCGTGACCGTCGACGACGCCCTGCACACCGAGGCCCTCGTTGTTGGCGAAGGACTCCACCGGCGCGAGATCGATGCCGCGGGAGGCGGCACCGGCGGCGATCGCCTGGGCGATCGGGTGCTCGGAGGCGTCCTCGAGCGAACCGGCGAGGAACAGCGCCTCGCGCTCGTCGGTGTCGCCGGAGACGATCACCTCGACCAGCGACATCCTGCCCGTGGTCACCGTGCCGGTCTTGTCGAGCACGACGGTGTCCACCTTGCGGGTCGACTCCAACACCTCGGGTCCCTTGATGATGATCCCGAGTTGCGCGCCGCGCCCTGTCCCGACCATCAGCGCGGTGGGCGTCGCCAGGCCGAGGGCGCACGGACAGGCGATGATCAGCACCGCGACCGCTGCGGTGAACGCCGCCGTCGCGCCGTCGGACGCTGCGGTGAGCCAGAAGCCCAGCGTGGCGAACGCCAGCGCGATGACGACGGGTACGAAGACCGCCGAGATCCGGTCGGCCAACCGCTGGACCTCGGCCTTGCCGGTCTGGGCCGCCTCGACCATCCGTCCGATCTGGGCCAGCGCGGTGTCCGCTCCGACGCGAGTGGCGCGGACCACCAGACGTCCCCCGGCGTTGACGGTGGCGCCGGCCACGACATCGCCAGGCGCGACCTCCACCGGGACCGGCTCCCCGGTGAGCAGCGAGGCATCGATGGCCGAGGTGCCCTCCGTGACGACGCCATCAGTGGCGACCTTCTCCCCGGGGCGCACCACGAAGTGATCTCCGACGATGAGTTCCTCGATCGGGATCCGCACCTCGGCTCTACTGCGTATGACGGCGACATCCTTCGCGCCGAGTTCCAGCAGCGCCTCGATCGCGGCGCCCGAACGGCGCTTGGCCCGCGCCTCGAAGTAGCGCCCGGCCAGGATGAACACCGTCACCCCGGCGGCGACTTCGAGGTAGATCTGGCTGGACCCCATGCCGCGTTCCGCGGCGAGCGAGAACGGATGGCGCATCGCCAACTCGCCGGCATCACCGAGGAACAAGGCGTAGAGGCTCCAGCCGAAGGCGGCGAGCGTGCCGACGGAGATCAGCGTGTCCATCGTGGCCGCGGCATGGCGGAGGTTCGTCCAGGCAGCCTTGTGGAACGGCCATGCGCCCCACGCCACCACCGGAGCGGCGAGCGTGAGCGACAGCCATTGCCAGGCGTCGAACTGGAGCACCGGAATCATCGCCATGGCGATGACCGGCGCGGCGAGGATCGCCGACACGGTCAGTCGCCGGGACAGCGCACGTGTCGGGTCGTCGGCCTCGGCGGCCCGAGCGCCGGTCGCCGGCGTGGTGCGTTTCGGCAGCGGGAGACGGGCGGTGTACCCGGTTGCCTCCACCGTCCTGATCAGGTCGTCGGGCGTGACCGTGTCGGCGAAGGTGACCTTGGCCTTCTCGGTGGCGTAGTTGACCGTGGCGATCACGCCCTCGATGCGGTTGAGCTTCTTCTCGATCCGCGCTGCGCACGATGCGCACGTCATCCCGCCGATGTCGAGTTGCACCTCCGACCTGCGCCCCGGGTCGGTCGCGGGGTTCAGTCGTGGTGTCGGCCGACACGTCAGGGCCCTTCGCCGTGGGTCATGGTGGCGCCGTCGGTGGCTCCCGCGGGGACCTCGACGGTGAAGGCGGCGGTGTGCACAGTTCCCGCGTGGAAGAAGTCGAAGAACAGCCGGTAGGTGCCGGCTGTCGGGAACTCGCCGATGAACGTCGCCGCAGGATCCGGGGAACCCGCCTCGGGATGGACGTGCAGGAAGGCGAGATCGCCGGCGCGGATGGCGACGAGGTGTCCGGCGGCGCCGAGGTACGGATCGGTCCGCACGGTGGAACCTTCTCGCTGCACCGTGAAGGTCAGCGCCTCCGCGCCGACGGCGGCCGAACCCCTCATCGTGACGTTGTAGCCGTCGACGATGGTGGCCGAGACCGGGTGGGGGAGCGGGACGGCATCCACCATTCCGGGCACCGACAGGTCGGTGCCGAGGGTGAGGTTCGCCGCGCCCGTCGGCTGGAAGTCGGCGAAGACGCGGTACGAGCCGGGGGCCAGTGCAGGAAGTGGAGCGGTCCAGCGACCGTCGGCCTCCATCGTCGGATGCAGGTGGAGGTAGTCGACCAGGTTGCGGGAGAGCACGACCACGTGCATCGCCCGCTCGTGGAGCTGATCGAAGTGGGTGACGGGCATGCCGTCCTCATCGACGATGCGGAACGTGAACGCCGTGGGGGCGCCGGTCGCGAGGCCTCCAACGCCGAGGGAGCCCTCCTCGGGCACGAACCGGTAACCGGCTTCTCCGACCGCCAGCCCGCGTGGCAGACCAGCGCCCGGCGTCGCGTCGGCACCGTGAGCGCTCCTGCCGCTCGAGCTCACATCGATGGGGCCGACCGCAGCGCCCACCGCCATCGCCCCACCGAACACGACAGCGACGGCAGCAACGTACGCCGCCAGTTTGGCGGCGCTGTTCATCCGGTCACCGGGGATCCGGCCACTTCGAAACCGGCTTCGTCGACGGCCGCAGCGAACTCCGCCAGGTCGATCGGGCCATCGGACCGGACCGTGACGGCCCCGCTGGCGAGATCGATGTCGACGCCGGTGACGTTGTGCAGCTTGGACACCTCCTCGGTGACGGCGGCGACGCAGTGGCCGCAGGTCATGCCGGTGACGGTGAAGGTGGTGATGTCCATGAGCGTCTCCTCGATGGTTCGTATGGGCTCGTCTGGCGGGCTCCATCGCTCATAGTATACCCGCAGGGGGTATCGACAGGCGTGGGGGAGGGAGACAGCGGGCACCGGTATCATGGTCGGCGATGAGCGCTGGATCGAGTGCACCCGTCCGCGGCTACACGATGGACAAGGACGACTACCTCAAGCGTCTCAGGCGCATCGAGGGTCAGGTCCGCGGCCTGCAACGGATGATCGACGAGGACACGTACTGCATCGACGTGCTCACCCAGGTGAGCGCCGTCACCAGAGCGCTGCAGAGCGTGGCCGTGGGCTTGCTCGATCAGCACGTGCGTCACTGCGTCACGAACGCAGTGACGGACGACCCGGACCACGCCGACCGGATGATCTCGGAGGCCACGAAGGCGATCGAACGTCTGATCAGGTCCTGAGTCGAGGTCGTGGCGGGTGCGCGGGCCTTCGATCCGGCCCCGGATGGGGCAGTCGAAGGCATGCGAGTGACGTCGGGCGCCGGCGGCGAAGGCCTCGGCAGATTTCTTCGTGTTCCTGCAGCGCCACGAGGGGGCTTGTGCGTGTGTCAGGTCGATGAACGCCATACTCAGCCCTGAGCAAGCACCGAGCGACATGACCGATGAGATCCCGTACGTCAACCTGACCGCCTCGTTCGAGGACTTCTACCGGGACGAGTATCCCGGCCTGGTCGCCGTCGCCGCTGCCTTGACGGGATCGAAGGATTCCAGCGAGGACCTGGTGCAGGACACCATGGTCAAGTCGTTCGTACGGTGGCCGCAGATCAGCCGGATGGAACGACCGGGCGGATGGGCACACCACGTGCTCGTCAATGCCTGCAGGAGCTGGTTCCGGCGGCGTCGCACGGAGTCCAGGTTCCTGGCCCGGCAGCGGCGGGTGGAGGCGAACACACCCGGGCCGACGGCCGACGCGTTGGCGTTCTGGGCGGTGGTCCGCCGCCTCCCCGAGCGCCATCGCCAGGTCATGGTCCTTCACTATGCCGGCGATCGGCCGGTGGCCGAGGTGGCGAGCATCCTCGCGGTTCCCGAAGGAACCGTGAGATCGGACCTCATCCGAGCGCGTGCTGCGCTCGCTCAACTCCTGGAGGACGAATCATGACCACGAACAACGAGTTCAACGCCGAATCCGGCGACGACGCCCGCATCGATGCCCAGGCCCGCGCCGCCGGCAGTGCACTCCGCCACCCGGCCCCCGCCGACGGCTTGTCCCGCGTCACCAGGGCGCGACGCAACCGGCAGATCGGCCGCATCGGGGCGGTGACCGCCGTCGTGGCCGTGCTCGGCATCGCCGGGGCGGTCTGGAGGCTGAACGGGTCGAGCACCGACGTCCCCCCGGCCACCGAATCGACCAGCGCCGAGACCACGGTGGCGCTGGTGACGACCACCACGACCGTCACCACCGAGGAGCCATCGACCTCCAATTCGCCGGCGACACAAGCGCCGACCGTGCCGACGACCACGTCTGGCGTGGTGCCATCGGATGCCCCCGATCCGGGGCTGTTGTACGAGGGCACCGATGAGCTCGGCATGCAGAGCGTCATCGATGCGCGCACCGGCGTCGTGCTGCGTACGGAGCCGGTGGACGACGAGAAGGCAGCCGCGTACCTTCCCCAGTACGTCCCGCCGCGGGTCGACAACGCCGCCGGCACCTACCGATTCGAACTGCTCCTCAACACGCCGGCGGCGATGGATGGGTGCGGTCAGTCACCGCTGAACATCTTCCCGATGATCGAAGGCACCCCTGCCGGCGACGTCCGTACGGTGCCCACGTACGCGGCCATCGGTCGCCTCACCCCCGATGGTCGCGTCCTGATCGTCGCCGCAGCCCCATGCCTGGAGAATGACACCCCGGCTGCATCCCGGACGACGACGATCGAGCGATTCCCCGCCGATGGCCCGTCGACCACGGGGGAGGTGCTCGGCACGATCACGACAATCGGCCAGTCCTTCTGGACGTCCGGTTTCGACGGCTCGGGGCGCTATCTGTTCGTCAGCGCCTTCGGTCCCGGCGATCCGTCCAAGTGGGTGGGAACCGTCGCTGTCTTCGATCTCCGGACCGGCGAGGAGGTCGACGTGCTGGGCGGATGCGTACCGAGCGCTGCGCCGGAGTTGCGCACGGCGGCGGGCAGCTCGTGGGGGTTCGTCCCCCAGCAGTTCGTCAGCGGATCGACGCTCGCCTACACCGCGGCGTGCCCTGATGGTTCGCAGCACGCCGTGATCGTCGACGTCGCGCGCCCCGACGCTCGGGTCGACCTGGTCATCCCCGGAGCGGTGGCGGGCGATCGAACGACCATCGAGCTCGACCGTTCCGGTCTGGCCGACCCGACGTCGGCCTGGTTCGTCGTCCGGGTCACCGACCCCTCGGGGGAGAACCGGCGGGCCTTCGTCGGGCAGGGCGCCCAGCCGCTGCGACCGTTGGACGGGATCACCGACCCGACCTTCCAGCCGCTGTGGTCACCCGGCGGCTGAGGTCCCAGATCGTCCGGTGGTCTCGCCGGGCGGCGGAACACGTGACCGCCCCGGCTGCGGTAGTCGTCGTCATCGGCCTTCCCGTTCGGCGCCCCGCACGATGGGCGGGTAGAAGCGTCGTCGCGCCCACAGGGCCACGTAGACGAGACCGACGAGGACGGGGACCTCGATGAGGGGGCCGACGACGCCGGCCAGGGCCTGCCCGGACGAGACACCGAACACGCCGATGGCCACGGCGATGGCCAGTTCGAAGTTGTTGCCGGCCGCGGTGAAGGCGATCGAGACGTTGCGGTCGTAGGGGAGGTGCATCCTCAGTCCCGCGAAGAAGCTGCCGAACCACATGATCGCGAAGTAGGCGAGAAGTGGGAGGGCGATGCGGGCGACGTCGAGAGGCTGCCTGGTGATCCGGTCACCCTGGAGGGCGAACAGGATGGCGATGGTGAACAGCAGGCCGTACAGGGCGACGGGTCCGATCCTCGACAGGAACACGACCTCGTACCACTGGGTGCCCTTGACGCGTTCGAGGTAGGCGCGGGTGAGGAACCCGGCGAGCAGCGGAACACCGAGGAAGATCAGCACCGACTTGGCGATCTCCCACACGGTGACGTCGATGCCCTTGCTGTCGAGGCCCAGCCAACCGGGGAGGACGTCGAGGTAGAAGTAGCCGAGCAGCGAGTAGGCGGCGATCTGGAACAGCGAGTTGACCGCCACGAGGACGGCAGCCAGTTCGCGGCTGCCATCGGCGAGGTCGTTCCAAATGAGCACCATGGCGATGCAGCGGGCGAGGCCGACGATGATCAGCCCGGTGCGGTACTCCGGGAGATCGGGCAGCATCACCCAGGCCAGCGTGAACATCACCGCCGGACCGATCAGCCAGTTCAGGACGAGGGACATGGCCAGCGAGCGGCGGTCGGCGACGACGGTGCCGATCGAGCGGTACCGGACCTTGGCGAGCACCGGGTACATCATCGCCAACAGGCCGAGGGCGATCGGCAACGACACCGTGTCGATCTTGACCTTTCCCAGCTGATCGTCGAGGCCGGGGAACGCCCGCCCGAGCACGATGCCGGCGAGCATCGCCAGCCCGATCCACACCGGGAGGAGCCGATCGAGGGTCGACAGCCGCTCGGTCGGAGCGGTCGTGTGGCGCACCTCGATCCGGGCGGCCTGTCGTTCGCTCATCGCCTCGCACCGTTCTTTCATCGTTGACCGTCGAAGGATGATCAACCTACGCCGCGGCGTGCGCAGCCGGTATGTGCTGTCGACGGCCCGGCCCCGTCAACGGCGAGCCGACCGACGTTCAGACCGGGGAAGCGGTGAATCCCGAGGCCGGCTTGCCGTCGAGGCCGGGCAGGAGCACGAGGGCGTCGCCGTCGCCGAGGGTCTGGAGCACCGCCCCGTCGTAGGTCGCGAAACGGGAGTTGCGGCGACCGAGGCGCCGGCCGAGCGGCTCGTCGGCCTGCTGCTCCTCGATGACGAAGCCGCTGGCGCCGTCGAGCAACGCATCGACGATCCGCCGCTCCGTCAGACAGGCGATCTCGGTTGGCCCGAGGCTGTCGGCGAGGGCCTCCATGTTGGCGAGGGTGACCTTGCGGACCGTGCCGACGAGCGGGCCGTTCTCGAGGCGGGCCGGGACGGGCACCGGGCGCGGTTCGGGCAGCAGCCGGGCGAGCGACAGCGATGGGGGCTCGACCATTGCTCCCGAGGCACGGTCCGAGGTGAGGTCGGCCAGTTCCCGGGTGAAGAAGACCGGTCCGTCGAGGTCGTCGTACCCCGTCGAGATCGCCGTCGCCGCAGCGAGATGGCTGGCGTTGCCGCCCGAGTTCGCCAGCGCATGGATCAGGACGCCGGCCGGCAGGGTGCTGCGCAGCTTCCCGAGGGTGCGACCGATCATCACGGCGACGGTGCGCTCGTCGTTGCTCAATCCACCCCGTTGGTCGAGTGCGTGCAGGATCGCGGCGAGCGTCGAGAGATCGACGCGCGCCACGTCCACCTCGCCGAGCTTGGAGTAGGCACGAGCGACGGAGAGGAGCAGGTTGGTGGTCGACGCCGGCCCGGTCGAGTTGCGCAGGGCCCGGTTGCGCAGCGTGAGGAACGACGGCCGCTGCTGCGCCCGGAGGTCCTGCCTGACGAGGTTCGACATCACCTGGGAATAGCGCGTGTCGCGCATCACGGCGACGGCGAGGAACTCGGCGAGGACCATCTTCAGGGTGTAACCCTCCGTGGCATCGAGCTCGCGGTGGAGCTGGCCGATCCGTTCGAACCCGAGGAGCGCCGGGCCTTCCTCGGCCAGTTCGCCGATGTCGTACGACAGCAGGATGTCGAGCAACGCAGTGTTGGCTGCGGTCGGAGCCGGGTCGAACCCCGCGGGCTGCTGGGCCCGGGCGTTCATCCATGCTCCACGGATGGATCGCCCGTGGCGGTAGTCGTCGTAGCCGCCGCCAACCGACGGACGCAGGATCTCGAGCAGGCGGCTTCGTGGTTGGTCCCCGGCCGCGCCGTCGGGCCATTCGATCACCTCGACGTCAGCGAGCCTGGTGGGGACGGGGCAGCGTCGCCGGCGGACGAGCACGATGTCGGCGGCCTGCTTCGTTTCGAGGAAGTAGTCGATCTCGTCGTTGACCCACCTCGACCCGAGCGCCTCGAGGCTGAGCACCACGAGGAGGAACCTCGACCGGTCGAGTGCCGATTCCAGCTCCCGGTTCGACGATGGATCGCCCGGGTCGAGCACCTGTTCATCGAGCCAGGCCCGTAACGGCCTGCCCCGGTAGTCGGCGGAGGTCAGGTCGTCGTGCAGCCCGCGGGTCCATGCCTTGTCGGCGTGGGTGTGGGAGAGGAAGACGTCGTAACTCATCGCCGGCGTGCAGCCGGGTCAGGCGTCGACCAGGGCGAGTTGGTTGTCCCGCAGGGCCTTGCGCATGTCGGCCTCGCCGAGTTCGACGAAGTCGCCGATCCATTGGCGTGGTGCCGCGAGACCCTCCGGGTGCGGCCAGTCCGAGCCGAGGAGGATCCGGTCGGCGCCGTGGAGATCACGCAGCTTGGCGATGCTGTCCTCGTAGAACGGGGCGATCCAGACGTGCTCGCGGAACGAATCGCACGGATCGGCGGCGAAGAGCTGCGGGGTCTTGCCGTAGGCGACGCGCAGCCGGCGGTGGAGCTCGGGTACCCACGCCGAGCCGAGCTCGAGGGTGGCGACCTTCAAGCGCGGATGCCGGTCGAACAGACCGTGGCAGATCATCGCCGCCATCATGTCGAAGATCGGCCGCTCGACGCCGACGGACAGCACCTCGGTAAGCGGCGACGACTTCATCCCCATGTACTTGGTCGGCTCGCCCCAATCGGCGAGGTACTTGGTGTAGCCGGCGTCGCCGGCGTGGATGGCCACGACGACTCCGGCCTCGGTGAGCTTGGCCCAGATGCGGTCGAAACGGGCGTCGGCCGGCGACGGTGGGCGCCCGTACGGATTGCCGACGGGCCCGGCGCGCATGATGACCATCCGGATACCGATCTCGAGCACCCGGTCGAGCTCCGCCTCTGCCGCAGCGGGATCGATGAACGACAGCATCGGGCCGGTCATGATCCGCCCGTCGCGGTCGTAGCCCCAGTCATCCTCGAGCCAACGGTTGTAGGCGCTGAAGATCGCCATCGCCGATTTGGGGTCCTCCTGGAGCATCTCCTCGATGCCGAGCCCGAGGCTCGGGATGAGCCAGGCGAGCTGCACCCCCTGTTCGTCGAGCCGGGCGATGCGGGCATCGCGGTTCTGGTACTCGGGCTGGATCGGCTGCATCGAGACGATGTCGCGCAGTTCGCGACCGTCGTGGTTGGCGGCGCGGAAGTAGACCTCGAGTGAGCCCGGGACGCCGACCGGGTCGTAGGTCGGGTTGGGCACCACGGTGAGCTGCCTGCCATGGATCATCAGCGAGACGCGCTTGCCCATCTGGATCCACTTCACGACGCTGTGGTGCTCGGGTTGGAGGTGTCTGGTGAGGCAGTCCGGCGCCTCGTAGTAGTGCTGGTCGGCGTCGCACAGGGCGTAATCGACCTCGGGCACGTGTGTCGCGTCCACCTCGGTGGTCGTCGTCATGGATCCAACCTCCCGACTGCAGCGTCAACCTGACACTATCGTCAAGCTCGGGGTTTGTCGAGGGTCGGGTGCTCTACTCAGCCGCGCAGCACGGCCGTCTGGGACGGATCGAGGTATTCGTCGATGCGCGAGATCAGCCCGGATTCGTCGAGCGTCACCACGACGCAGGAGTGAACCCGCAGCGGTCCACCCGGAGCCGTGCCGGTCATGATCGTCTGCGAGACGAAGCCCGCAGGAGTCGGGTACGACGCGACGTCCACCCAGGCGAGGTCGGGCACCGTGCGGTGCAACCACGCCAGCGTGCGGATCGTCTGGGCCGTCGTCTGCTCGAGTTCGTCGAAGTTGTGCCAGGTGACCGCCCTGGGCGTGCACAACCGGGCATACGCCTCGGCGTCGTTGCCCCGGCTCGCCGCAGCGAACCGGGCGGCGATCCCCAGCTTGTCGTCGTCGGTGAGCGGTCGGGCCATCGCCCCAACCTGCCACACGGTCGGGCAGGCGGCGAACTCGGGCGTCAGGTCAACCCCAGGCGCCGAGCAGCTCGTCGGAGGTGACGACCGTGGCGATCATCGACAGCGTGTTGGCCAGCACCGCCTCGCCGTAGTCGCGCGGCAGCCCGACCACGGCGTCGCCCACGATCACCACCTGGTAGCCGAGATCGACCGCGCTGAGCGCGGCGCCGGTGACGCCGAGGTTGAGCGACACCCCCATCAGCACGATCGTGCGGACGTCGAGACTGCGCAGGACGGCGTCGAGCTCGGTGCCCGTGAACGGGGTCATGCCGTGCATCCGCGCCACCTCGATGTCGCTCGGCTGGACGTCGAGCTCGTCGGCGAGCTCGCAGCCGGGTTGACCGAGATCGGTCGGCAGGGGACCGTGCTCGGCGCGCCGTCTGGCGCCGATCGCCGAGATCCGGGAGTTGACCGGTTGGCCGGCGCCGTCGGGACGCCCGCGCATCGTGGCGTGCACGACCCTCACGCCCTTGGACCGGGCTGCCCGACAGACGCGACCCGCCGCATCGAGGAGGCCGGCCTCGCTCACCGCCACGGGCAGGGCGGGAAGGATGGCGTCCGCGCCGACGATGCCCTTCTGCAGTTCCATCGTGACGACCGCGGTGTGGGCCGGCAGGACGAGGTTGCGGAGGCGTTCGGACGGGTCGGTCATGGTCGTGAAGGTACCCGTCGGTCGGGAGCCGGTCACGGCCGTAGGATCGGGCCCGCCGGGGCGCCCGGCCCGCCGGGACCCGACGGTGTCGGGCCCGTGGACACGACGAGGTGACCGATGACCGACGCACTCGAGGCACGAATCCGGCGGCTGGAGGACCTGCAGGCGATCCAGCAGCTGTTCATCGACTACGGCGAACACCTCGACGCCGGTGACTTCGACGCGTATGCGGCGTTGTTCGCCGAGGACGGCGAGATCCTGCTCGGACCGCTCGGCCGGGCCCGCGGCCGCGCCGAGATCAGGGCGTTGATGACGTCGATGCTGGCCGGCAGCGTCGGCAGGACCTACCACGTCGTCAGCAGCCCGCGGATCACGCTCGACGGCGATCGGGCAACCGCGACCGTGATGTGGTCGGCGGCGTCGCTCGCCGACGACGGCCTCGCCCGGATCACGATGATCGGCCACCACGTTGACGAGCTGGTCAGGGTGGACGATCGGTGGTACTTCCAACGCCGCAGGGGCGTGGTCGACCTGCCGGGGAAGCTGCCCGCCACGGCGGGATGAACCGCGGGTCCCGACGGGCGGGGCGTCGGCCTCCCGTTGACGATTCGGCTCCGATTGCGTGTGGAATGGGGTGATGGGGAACGAGTCGTACGGAGACATCAGGACGCTGTCGCCCGAGGAGCACTGGGCCCACTTCGCCCGCTCGTGGGTCGCTCTGCGCAGCTACACCTACCTGGGCAAGGCCACGCCCCTGATGGATGCCGGGGTCGAGCGCGAGACGATGCCCCTGCGGCGGGACATGCGCAACTCGACGGGCGGGATCATGGCGGCGCCGTTGTGCATCGCCGCGCCCGAACCGTGGTGGCGCGACGACCAGTGCGTTCCGGCACCGGTGACGATGTCGTACTCGATCCTCGATCCCGCCCGCGACGTCAAACGCATCGAGGTTCTGCGCGAGGTGATCAGCGTCGGGCGCCAGATGGGCTTCAGCCGATCGCGGGTCGTCGACTTCGACGACCACGACCGGGTCATCGCCCTCTCGATCGGCAGCGGGGTGAGCCTCGGCGACGTCCCGCCGGGGTTCGAACCGGTGGACAACCCGATCACCGAACTCGACGACTCGGCAGATCTGCCGCCGCTGCGCGACGTGTTCGGCGTCGTCGCCCGACCCGACGGCGGCGTGCAGATCGACAAGGTCACCCCGCAGCTGTCGTCGCCGCACTCGGCGTTGCATCTCGGCCCGATCAACATCGCCCTCGAGGCGGCGGCGATCGACGAACTCGACCGCGTCACCGGGACACGGGACTTCCAGGTCGAGGCGTGGAACGTGATGATGGTCAAGCCGGGGTACGTCGGGCCGTTCGTGGCGCGGGCGTCGGTCGTGGCGTCGGTGGCGCGAGCCGGGGCTGGAGGCGACGATGACCGACGACGGCAACGGCGGCAGGATCATCGCCACGGTCTCGGCCGCGTTCCGGCGCGTCGATTCTCACCGCCGGTGAGCAGCGGGATTCCACCGGCGCCACCCGTGGTCGCCGGCGGTGGTCGCATCCGGGGTCCGGGTGGCGCGGCGGACCGGCCGGGCACCTCCGACTGCCCGCCGCCGGCCGGCACGATGCGCCCGAGACGCAGGGCGAGCACCGCTCCCGGCCCGATCGGGAGCCAGAAGGCGAACAGGCGGTGGGCAAGCACGCCGGCGAGGGCGGCCTCGATCGGGAATCCCAGCCCGTTGAGCAGCAGCGTGGTGGCGGCGTCGACCCCACCGGTGGCGATGAACGGGATCGGGACGGACTGAACGAGGTATCCCGTGGCGTAGACCAGCGCGAGATCGGCGAGACCAGGCCGCACGTCGAATGCGTGGAGCGCCGCCCAGAGGCTGAGCAAGTCACCGACCCAGTACCGCGCCCGCCCATCCGAAGAGCCGCCGGCCGGCCGACGTGGCGAGCTGCCGGCGGACCCAGGCGGCTGCGGCGACGCCGGTGCCCAACGGCTTGACGTACCACCGGGTGCTCGCAACGGCCCAGCGCTCGACGCGGACCGCGGCGGTGAACCACCTGGCGGCGAGGACGATCAGCGGGATGGCGACGATCCAGGCGAGAGCGAGAACCGACGAACTCCGGCCGTCGGCCAGGACGAGGAACGCCGCCCCCCAGCCGAGGCCGCCGAGCACCAGGTACACGGCCGTGTTGAGACCGATCAGACGCTCGAGCGCGGCCTGCCGGTCGAACCCGACCCGGCGGAGCACGAGGTACATGAGGGCGAGGCCGCCGATGCCGGCGAAGGCGAACAACTGGGTGGCGGCGAAGCTGGCCAGCACGACCAGCACCGACTGTCCGACGGTGAGCGCGGTGTCACCTCCGGCGGCGATGGTTCGGCGCAGCGCTCCGGCGTAGCCACCGAAGACGACGACCTGGCCGATGACGCAGAGGACCAGCCAGCGGTAGTCGCCTCCGGCAACGACACGCCGCAGGGCGCCGATCCCGTTGACGGAGGTGAGCGCCGAGACGAGCCCGACCATCACGGCGGCAGCGGCGGCCGCGCCGACGACGACGTGGCGCGGTCGCAGCCCGCGGTCCGCGGGGCTGGTCCTCATCGGGCGACCTGTCGGGCGACGGTCCCGAGCAATGCTCCGGCGGCGGCGTCGGCGGCGAAGTGGTTGCCGGTGGCGATCACGACCAGCGAGACGGCCGCCGGGTAGCTGCGCCAGAGGATCCGGCCCCTACGGCCGCGGGCACGTCGGGCGAGCCCCATGCCGGTGACCACGGCGAAGGCGACGTGGTGGCTCGGCATCGCGGCGACCGGGTTGTAGAAGCGAACGAGGAACGGATGGTCGAGGTGCCATCCACGGGATGCCAGTGTGTCGACGAAGCCGGGGATCATCCGCGGGGCGCGCAGGGGACGAGCAGGAACACCGGCAACGCTCCACAGAACGCGCCGAGCGCGGCCCGCCGCTCGTGACCGAACGTCGGGTCGCCGCGTCGGTGGAGCCGGATCAGCCAGCCGACGCTGAGCGCCACGTTGCCGGCGGCGTACCCGGCGTTGAGCACGTCGACGAGGTGCGGGACGCGTGCGACGGCGCGCTGGATGCGCGGCTCGACGTCGAGGCGGAGGCGGCGCTCGACACGGGCGATCCGCCGGGCGTTGGCGGCCGCCCTGGTACGCCCCCGGTCGTTCCAGACCACGGCGCGTACCACCAGGTAGGCGGCGTAGGCACCCAATCCGAGGACTGCCTCTCGCCGCCCGCTCATCGATCACCCGGCCCAGGCGATGTCGAACGATGCCGCCCAATGGGCGCTGTGGGCGGAGATCTGAGCGCTCCACCGGTCGGCGAGCTCCTGGAGCACCTTGACCTCGGAGTCGACGCCACCGTGACGATCGGGGGGTTCGATCGGTGGTTCGATCCGGGCCGCCCACCGTCGCGGGCCGAGCGGGAGGACCGAGAAGGGGAGGATCGGCGACCCGGCGAGGCGGGCCAGCCCGACGACCCCGGCGGGGAGGTCGGCCCAGCCGTCGCAGAACCGCACGCGGTACCGCCGGGGGACGGCACCGCGGGCATCGTCGCCGAGCACGAGGAGGATCTCGTGCCGCTGGAGCACCCGCAGCGCGGCGAGGGCGGGCGCGCCGCGGTAGAGGACCCGCAACCCGGCCCGGGCGCGGACGTGCTGCATCGCCCAGGCGAGCCAGTCGTCGGCGACGATCACCGTCGCGGGTGCCCCGACGATCGCCGCGGGGACCGCGGTGGCGACCTCCCACCCACCCAGATGGAGCCCGGTCAGCACGACGCCGCGTCCGGCTTCGACGGCCGACACGAGGTGCTCGGCGCCGTCGACGGTCAAACCGGCCAGCAGGTCGTCGGGACGGGCGATCGTCCAGAGCAGGTCGGCCGAGCGGCGGGCCTCGTTGACGAACTCGCCGCGCACGAGACGGCGGACGGGGGCCGCTCCGGGGGGGAGGCCGATGGCGTGGGCCAGATTCGTCGCCAGACGACGCCGTTTGCCCGGGCGGGTCGCCCATTCGAGGTGCCCGCCGAGCCAGGCGAGGCGATGGGCGACCGACACGGGCAGCCGCCCGCCGAGTGATGCCGACGCGTCGATGACGACGGCGAGCAACCGGGCCGCCGACGGCCCCCGACCGAAGGGCGCGTTCGGACGCGGCAACCCGTCCGGTGCGAGCCGCCACGCCGATCGCCGGCCGACGAGCCGACGGATCATGCGTTGCCGACCGGTCACGCCGGTGACGATAGCTCCGTGCGTGAACTAGCCTCGCGAAGCGTGGCGGTTCCTGCCGGGCGCCGTTCCCATCCCTGGATCGTGATCCTCGGGATCGTCGTCGCCCTCGTCGTCCTCACCGCAGTCGCCCTCCGCGTGATCTGGCTGCACGATCGGAGCCGGCCGGTCGGCGTCGACGTCGCCCTCGGCAGGTACCGGGACCAGGCCGCACACGCCTCGACGACCGCGTCGCCCTCCCCGGCGACCTCCCCGCCGACCCGGCCGGCCGAGCAGCGCCAGGACGCCCCGATCACGCCGCCGCCCGTGGCCGCCCTGCCGGCTCAGGGCGTCTATCGCTACCGCACTTCGGGCTCGGAGTCGATCGACGCGCTCGACGGGGCGAGGCACGACTACCCCTCGGAGACGACCATGACGGTCGCACCCGACGGCTGCGGGGTGGTCCTGCGCTGGGAGCCGCTGCGCGAACGCCACGACGAATGGGCGTTGTGCGTGGGCGACGAGGGGATCGACCTGCGGCCGACCGCGCAGCAGTACCACGAGTTCTTCAGCCAACCCAACGCCGAGGTCGTCGCCTGCGATCGGCCGGTCACCCTCGTGCCGTCCGGCGGCGCGCGGCTCGGCCCGGTGTCGCAGACCTGCACCCTCGGCGGCGACCCCTGGCTCCCGACGTGGGAGGTGCTCGAACGCGGTCGGCGCCGCGTGGACGGCACTCCGGTGGAGGTCGTCCACGTGCGGATGACGATCGCCGACGACGACGAGTTCTTCGAGCACACCACCGTCGACTGGTATCTCGACGACCGTGGGCTGCCCGTCGCCGTCACCGCGCGCAAGACGTCGAGCTCCCCGTCGCCGATCGGTGCCGTCCGATACGACGAGGCGTACACGCTGGAGCTGATCTCGCCCATCCCGAGGACGTGAACCCGGCGCCCTCAGGCGTCGGACGTGGGCGCCGGGCCTGCCCGATCGACGGGCATCGTGTTCCTCAACCGGTCGACGACGGGTTCACCAGCCGCACGAGTCGGTGGAGGTCGGCCTCGGTGCCGACGGCGATGACGATGTGGTGGGCGCGCAGGACCGTCTCGGGCGCCGGATTGGTCGTGAAGGCGCCGTCGGGGTCGCGCACCGCCAGCACGAGGGTCCCGGATTCCTGTCGCAGGTTGGCATCCAGCAGGCTCCGTCCGTCGAGTGGCGAGTGGGGTGGGATCTCGACCTCCTGCATGCGGAACTCCATGCTCCGCTCGTGCATCACCACGTCGACGAACTCCGCCACATGGGGCCGGACGACGAAACTCGCCATCCGCGCCGCACCCAGCTCCTGCGGGTTGACCACGCGGTCGGCGCCGGCGCGCCGGAGCTTGGCGATGCTCTCGTCCTCCCGCGCCCGGGCGACGATGAACAGGCCGGGGTTGAGCGATCGCCCCGACAGGGTGACGAAGAGGTTGTCGGCGTCGTCGGCGAGCGCGGCGACCAATGCCTGGGCCCGTTCGATGCCCGCGGCGCGCAGCGTCGAATCGAGCGTGGCATCGCCGATCACCGTGGGCAGCGTGGTCTCGGTCACCCGCGAGGGGCTGCTGTCGATCACCACCACCTGGCTGCCCTCGCCGGCCAGGTCGGCGGCGACGGCCCGCCCGACCGCGCCCGAACCCGCACAGCACGACATGTCCGTGCAGATCGGCGATCTTCCTGTCCATCCGTCGCCTCCCGACGATCTCTCGAAGCTGCCCCTCGACGACCACCTGGACGACGAGAGTGAAGGTGTACAGCACCGTGCCGACGCCGACGACGATGAGCACGATCGTGAAGATCTTGAGGTTCGTACCGAACTCGCCGATCTCACGGAAGCCGACCGTGGTGACCGTCATCACGGTCTGATAGGCGGCGTCGAGCGGCGACAGACCGAGCAGCCAATAGCCGACCGTGCCGCCGACGAACACGAGCGCCACCATCGCCGACGCCGCCCGGAGCCGGTTGATCGTGGTGGGCATGATCCGACGCTAGGCCATCGGGCCGGGACCCGCAGGAGCCCGCCGTGCTCGATGGCTCGGTCACGCGGTCCGCCGTGCGCCGAGTCAGATGCGTTCGATGATCGTCGCCGTCCCCATGCCGCCGCCCGTGCACATCGTGATCAGGGCGATGTTGAGATCGCGCCGTTCGAGTTCGTCGAGCGCGGTCTGGATGAGGATGCCGCCGGTGGCTCCGATCGGGTGGCCGAGGGCGATGGCGCCACCGTTGACGTTGACCTTGGCCGGGTCGAGGTCCAGGTCGCGCATCGTCTTCAGCGGGACGGCGGCGAACGCCTCGTTGATCTCCCACAGGTCGATGTCCGCGACCGTCATGCCGGCCCGCTCGAGACACTTCCGCGAGGCCGGGCCGGGGGCGGTGAGCATGATCACCGGTTCGGCACCGGCCACGGCCGACATCACGACCCGCGCCCGGGGCGTGAGGCCGTGCGCCTTGGCATAGTCGGGGGAGGCGAGCAGCACGGCGCTCGCCCCGTCGACCACGCCGGAGGAGTTGCCCGCGTGGTGCACGTGGTCGACGCGGTCGACCTCGGGGTACACCTGCCGGCACATCTCGTCGAAGCTCATCTCGTAGCCGTCGAACACCCGTGTGCCGAGCGTCTCGAACGACGCCTGCAGGGCGGCCATCGCCTCGACCGTGCTCCCCGGTCGGGGGAACTCGTCGACGGCGAGGGCGACCGATCCATCGGGGTTGAGGATCGGCACGACGCTGCGATCGAAGGCACCCTCGGCCATCGCCCGTGCACAGCGGTTCTGGCTCTCGACGGCGAAGGCGTCGACGTCGGCGCGGGTGAACCCCTCGCGGGTGGCGATCAGGTCGGCCGAGATCCCCTGGGGGACGAGGGGGAACAACTCGCGCAGTGCGGCGTTGCCCGAGGTGAAGTCGGGGGGTCCGTCGGGCGCGGGCCACCGTGACATCGACTCGATGCCACCACCGACGACGAGGTGCTGGTGGCCGGCCTGGATGCCCATCGCCGCATAGGTGATCGCCTGCTGGCCCGAGCCGCAGAAACGGTTGAGCGTGATGCCCGGTGCCTCCACCGGCCAGCCGGCGGCGAGCACCGCCATCCGCCCGATGCAGCCCCCGTGGTCGCCGGCCGGGTTGCCGTTGCCCATGATGACGTCGTCGATGTCACGGGTGTCGACGCCGGTGCGGGCGGCCAGTGCCTTGAGCGTCTGGGCCAGCACCTCCTGGGGGTGCAGGTGGTGCAGGGCACCGTTGGCCTTGCCCTTGCCGCGCGGCGACCGCGTACCGTCGATGATCCATGCCTCGGTCATGACCCGTCCTCAGGAGATCTCGGACATCGTCGTCCGGGGGGTGGCCCGGGACAGGAGCCCCCGGATGATCGTGTCGACGTCGTGCGGGTCGATCGGCGGAGCGTCGGTGTGCGGACCGCGGATCCAGCCCTGGGCGATGCCCAGGATCATCCCGGACGACTCGATCACCTGCCCGGTGACGTCGGAGGACTGCTCCGAGGCCAGCCAGGTGACCACCGGGGCCACCCACTCCGGGCCGAGACGGCGGGCCATCTCGTCGGGGAAGTCGAGGTCCTCGGTGAGCCTGGTCAGGGCACCCGGGGCCACGGCGTTCACCGTCACCCCGTACCGGCCGAGCTCCTCGGCGGCGATCAGGGTGAAGGTGGCGATACCGCCCTTGGCGGCGCCGTAGTTGGTCTGGCCCGGGTTGGCGTAGAGGCCCGACACCGAAGTCGTGTTGACGATGCGGGCGTTGTTGGCATGGCCGGCCTTGGCACGGTTGCGCCAGTACTCCGCGGCCACCCGGCTCGGCGCCCACGTGCCCTTGAGGTGGACCCTGATGACCGAGTCCCATTCCTCCTCGGACATCGAGAACAGCATCCGGTCACGCAGGATGCCGGCGTTGTTGATCAGTACGTCGAGTCCGCCGAACGTGTCGATGGCCAGTTGCACCATCGCCCGGGCGTCGACCAGCGAACTCGCGTCACCGACGTGGGCGACCGCCGCCCCGCCGGCGGCGACGATCTCGTCGACGACCTCCTGGGCCGGACCGACATCGCCACCCGAGCCGTCGCGCGCCCCGCCGAAATCGTTGACGACGACCTTGGCCCCCTGGTCGGCGAGCATCAGGGCATACGCCCGGCCGATGCCGCGGCCCGCTCCGGTGACGATGCACACCCGTCCTTGGCACAGCTTGTCGCTCACGTCGTGCACCCTAGGCCGCCTGGCGATCGCCTCGGAAGCCGCACCGTGCGGGCTCGGTTTCTCAGGCCGGGCCGGGCCGCCGGGCGGCCCAGAGCACCCGTGCGCTCTGGCGGATGAGCTCGTCGCGCCCGACGGCCCCGGCGTAGAGGCGTCCATAGCTCCACGTCCGTTCGAGCAGGCTCAGGCACGTCACTCCGAGCAGTGTCGTCCCGGGCAGCGTCGTTTCGGGCAGTGCCGTCTCGGGCAGTGCCGTCTCGGGCCCGTGCTCCCCGGTCGAGGGTCCGTTCGACCCGGCGCTGAGGGACTCGCCGAAGCGCCGGCACAGAGCCAGGTGGCGCTTCATGCCGGCGACGCGGATCTCCTCGTCCTCCTCGGCGGCCTGCGTCCAGGCGAACGTGAAGCTGCCGTGCACATCGAGGAAATCGAAGTACTCGGCGACCCAGGCGCGCAACGACGAGCAGCTCGTCGTGTGGTCGGTGAGCCGGGCGACCAGCATGTCGCCGGAGCTTGCCGCACCAGCCCCCACGGCGAGGAGCACCTCGCGTTTGGAGGGGAAGTACGTGTAGAACGACGCTCGCGACACCTCCGCGACGCGGGCGATCTCGTCGATCGTCGTCCCCGAGTAGCCATGGCTCAACAAGACGTCGCGGGTGGCGTCGAGAATGCGTTCGATGGTTCGTTGGGCCCGCGGACCGAGCCCCTCGGCCGGCTGACGCAGCATCGGCGGCGGTGACGCACCGGGATCCGCCTGCGCCGCGTCGGGGGTCGTGCGGAGATCGGCCATCAAGTTGACGATACTGTCAACGAAGGTTGCGGCGACGGACTCGGACGCCGAAGCTCGACCACCTGCCCCTCGGCCGTGCGGCCGAGGAGGACCGAGGGTCAGCCTGGCGACGGTTCCACCTCGACGAGGTTGTCGCAGAAGGTCGGGCCGTTGGCCAGGTCGCCGAGGGAATCACTGGTCAACGAGTTCGCCCCTCCCGACTCGGGATCGGCACCCCAACGGCCGAACGGGACGGCGATCGTGCCCGCTGGGACGCGCTCGGTGATCGAGGCGACCAGTCGGATCCGCCCGAGGTCGTTGAACACCGAGATCTCCGACCCGTCGGCGATCCCGCGGGCGGCCGCGTCGATCGGGTGGATCTCCGCCGCCCCCCTCGGTTCGGCGGCGAGCATCACCGGCAGGCTCCCGTAGGAGGAGTTGATCGAGTAGTGACGCTTGAGGGTGAGCAACCGGAGTGGATACGCCCCGGTGGTGGTCGGTTGGCGCGCCGGTGGGCGGTACTCGGCGACCGGGTGCAGCCCGGCCGCGGCGAGCGCGTCGTCGGAGAACTTGAACGTGGCCTCGGCGGCCACCGCGGTGCCCACCGGCGGACCAACGCGGGCGAACCCGTCCCGGCGGAGCCCGTCGGGGGTGATCCCCGACGCGGCTGCCGGGGAGCCGGTCAGGGCGAGTTCCATCAGCTGATGATCGTCGAGCCGGAACACGTCGTCGGTGAGGCCGAGCCGGGCTGCCAGCAGCCGGGTCACCTCGGCGTTCGATCTCGATTCCCCCACCGGATCGATGGCGGCCTCGTTCCACGAGAGGTAGGAGAACCCCCACGAACCGACGAGATCGGGATGCTCGAGCATCGTCGTGGCCGGCAGCACGATGTCGGCGTACCGAGCGGTGTCGGTCATGAACTGGTCGTGGACGACCGTGAACAGATCCTCCCGTCGGAGGCCCGCGAGCACCCGCTGCTGGTCGGCGGCGATGACCGCCGGATTGCTGTTCCACACGTAGAGGGCGCGGATCGTGGGATCCATCGACGGATCGGTGAGCACCCGGCCGAGCTGGATCATGTTGACCTGCCGCGTGCCGGCGGGGATGAAGTCCGGGCGGCTCAGCGCAGGCAGGTTCGTGTGCCCGATCGACACCGCCCCGGCGATGCCTCCGGCCGACCACTGCCACTGGCCGGTGAGCGCCGGGAGGCACTGGATGGCCCGCAGCGCGCAACCCGCTCCGGTCGATCGCTGCATGCCGACCCCGATGCGGATCGCCGCCGGGCGGGCGGTCGCGTAGCGACGGGCGAACTCGACGATGTCCCCGGCCGGGACGCCGGTCTCGACGGCGGCCCGCTCCGGCGTCCACGGCTCGACGGCCGTCCGGTAGTCGTCGACGCCGGTGGTCCGGGCCGCCAGGTAGACGTCGTCCTGGAGCCCCTCGTCGAGGATCACACGGCCGACGGCGAGGGCCAGCGCACCGTCCGTACCCGGGTTGGGCCGCAGGTGGAGATCGGCGTGACGCGCCGTACGGCTCAGGTAGGGATCGACCACCACGAGTCGGGCGCCGTGCTCCTTGCGGGCGCGCCGGATCAGCTCCCAGGTGTGGATCGACGTCGACACCGGGTCCATCCCCCAGACCACGATCGTCGTGGCGTCGGGCAGGTTCTCCGGATCCGACCACGGCCAACCCGTGATCCCCGACAGGGCGAACCACTGGGGCCCGCAGATCGAACGCTCGAGCCCGGTGGCGCCGAGCCGATTGAACAGCGCCTGCGTGGTGCCGAACGCGTCGAGCAGTCCCATCGAACCGAGAAAGGAGTACCCCAGGATCGACGTCGGGCCGACCTCGGCCGACAGGGCCTGCCATCGTTCGGCGATCTCGTCGAGGGCCTCGTCCCACCCGACCTCGGCGAACCCGCCGCCCCCCTTCGGCCCGGTGCGCCGCAGCGGGGTGAGCAGGCGGTCCGGGCTGTAGACCCGTTCGAGGTACCGGTCGACCTTCACGCACAGGTGCCGGCCGGTGATCGGGTGAGCGTGGTCGGCGGCGATGTCGACCGCCCTGCCGGTGGCGTCGACGGTGACCAGGGCACTGCAGGCGTCCGGGCAGTCGTGCGTACACGTCGTTCGGACGACACGCTCGGTCATGTGGTCACCTCCGCAGAACTCCACGGGCATCCTTCCAGGCCGGTGTCCGCCCGTCCACTGCGGCGCTCACCGGTGACTCGGCTGGGCGAGGATGGTTCAGCGGCGGGGGTCGCCCGGGAGCAGATCGTCGACGATCACCAGGATGATCCCGCCCGTGACCGCGGCCGGGATCACGATCGAGTGCTCGTCGGCACGCAGGATCGGAGTGCCTGCGTCGGCCAATGAGCGGGCCGCCGCCCCGAGATCGGGGACGAGCACGCCGAGGTTGCACGTCTGGGGGCGGGTGTAGCGCCAACCCCACAGCCGTTCGCCGTCCGCCGCGTGTGGGATGGGGTACAGCGCCAGGGTCATGTCGCCGAGGGAGACGCCGGCGACGGGGCAGCCGTCGGGGGCGTTCGGGTCGACGAACGTCGGACCGAGGCCGAACAGCGTGCCCAGGCGACCGGCGGCGACCTGCGGGTCGTCGACGACGGCGCCGCCGAAGGCCATCGCCACGACATCGAGCAGCGGATCGGCCGCTGCCGGGGGGATCGCGGCGCCGAAGTGCGGGTCGAGCGGCTCCTCGGCGTCGAACCATTCGACCACCACACCCGCCGTGTCGGCGGGGTGGGTGAACACGATGTGGTCGTCGATCCGCGAGGCGACCCGTACTCCCTGGCGCTCCAGGAACGCCACCGTCGCCTCGATGTCGCCGACCTGGACGGCGATCGAGCTCATGTGCGAGCCGAACCGCGTCACGAAGCGGTCCGCCGCTCCGCCAGCGGCGATCGGCTCGCCGATCTCGATGATGTTGTCGCCCAGCCAGGCCATGCCGCCTCGCCGTGAGATGGCCGGGACCTCGATGCGGGAGTCCTCCAGGACGCGCAACCCGACGAGCCCGACGAGCGCGTCGCGGGTCCGTTCGTAGTCCTCGACCAGCGCCGTCGTGTGGAAGCACCAGCGGACGGCGTGGACCCCGCGCATCGCCGGGCCCGTCATGAGCCGGGAACCTCGAACGCCGCGCCGTTCCAGTAGTCGCGTTGCTCGCAGATCCGGCCGTCACGCAGCCGTCCGATCGACAGGCCCCGCACGTTCATCGGCCGCATCACCCATTCGACGGCGAAATCCGCCCCGGCCAGCACATGGCCGACGTAGTCGAAGCGGGCGTGGGGAAGGTTGTCGAACGAGGCCTGGACGAATCGGCGCATCTGTCCGAGCCCGTTCGCCCCGTGCCCGAGCGTGGTGTCCTCGAAGACGACGTCGTCGGTGAAGAACGCCAGCACCGCCTCGATGTCGAGTCGGTCCCAGGCCCCGAAGTAGTCGACGAAGAGGTTGCCCGCAGCGGTCGCCCCGCCGGTCCGGCGGGCGGCGGATCGGTCGGCGGGCGCATCCGTGGGATCGATCATCTGCGGCGGCTCACAGGTAGGCGGCGGCGAAGCCCGCGACGAAATCGCGGGCGGCGGGATGGGGTCCGGACGGGCCCGCGACGACGACCCAGGTCGCCCCGATCTCGTCCAGCCGTCCGAGCGCGTGGCGATGGCGCTCGATGTCGATCGCCCGGTCGGCGACGGAATCGAGGATCGACCGGTCGGTGTAGGCGATCGTGATGTCGATCTCGGCGAAGCGGTCACCGGCGAGTCCACGCAGCATCCGCATCCGCTCGACGATGTCGTCGACGGAGGTCACCGGCGGCGACCGGACAGTGGGGAAGATGCCGGCCGGGCCGGTGAGCGGCATCCAACCCTGGGCCCGTTCGGCGACCCGGCGCAGGGTCAGCCTGCTGTTGCCACCGATCCAGATCGGGATGGGGATCTGCGCGGGCCTGGGCCGCCCGATGGTCGCCCGGCAGCTGAAGTGCGTGCCGGTGTAGTCGAAGGGTTCGCCCGACCAGTACCGCGGCAGGACGTCGAGGGCCTCGTCGAACAGGGTGTTGCGCTCGTCGAAGTCGACGCCGAGGGCGAAGTACTCCGCCTTGAGGTAGCCGGTCCCCGCACCGAGGATGAATCGTCCGTTGGAGAGCCTGTCGACCGTCGCCGCCGACTTGGCCAGCGACGCCGGATTCCGGTACGGCAGCACGGCGAGGTACGTGAGCAGCTTCAGTTCGGTGGTGACGGCGGCGACGTGGGCGAGGGCGACGAACGGGTCGAGGCTCTGATGCCCGCCGGCGTCGAGCCACGGGGCGCTCGGCGCCGGGTGTTCGGTGAAGGCGAAACCGTTCCATCCGCTGCGCTCGGCGGTGACGGCCAGCTCGGCGACCGGCCCGGCGTCGAGCATGTCGCCGGTGGATCCGTGCCGATCCGGGTATTGGAAGATGAACCGCATCGGGGGTCACCCTAATTCGACACATCTGTCAAGTCCGACGCCGGCCGGCGAGCAGCGCCTCGCGGTGTTCGGGTGCGGCGATGCCGATCAGCCTCCGGGCGCGCTCATCGTCGCCGATGCCGCGCAGGTCGGCGATGCCGTGCTCCGTCACCACCACCTGGATGTCGGCGCGGGGCGTCGACACCACGTCGACGGCGGGCACGATCGTCGATGCCCCGCGGGCGGTGGTCGACCGCAGGGCGATCACCGAGCACCCGCCGACCGACCTCGACGCGCCGACGCAGAAATCGGCGTGGCCGCCGACCCCGGTGATGATCCGCCGCCCGACGCGCTCGACGTTGACGGCACCGTCGAGACCGACCTGCAGGGCCGTGTTGCAGCCGATCAGACGGGGGATCGACGACAGGCGCGACAGGTCGTTGGTGATCGTCGCCGAGGTGGGGCGCAGCATCCCGGCTCCGGCGAGGAAACGCACGGGTCGCTCGCCCCAGACGTAGGCGGCCACGACCGGCGCGAGCAGCAGGCCGCGTCGGTGGAGATCGGCCACGGCATCGGTGACCAGGCCGGACCAGACGGACACCGGCACGGTGATCGCCCGGGCGATCCCTTCACCGATTCCGCCGGGCCCGAACTGCAGTGTCGGTTCCTCGGGGAACAGTGAGGCGACGAGGGCGCCGATCCGCAGGTCGGTGTCGTCTGCCGGTCGGGACGACGCGGGCCCGGAGCCCGGCGCGGACGGGCGGGGAACCGTCGCCACGACGTTGCCGGCGATCTCGGGCGCACCGACGTCGTCGCCGTCCTCGTCGATTTCGACCACCACGTGCCGGGCGGTGCGGGCGAGGACGTCCGCCCAGCCGACCGCACCTGTCAACGCCAGGGTCCCGCCTCGGCGCAGGCCCGAGACGACCGCCACGTCGGGCGGGTCGGACTCGATCAGGCAGGGCACGGACGAGATGCGCACGGGCAGGGCGACGACGCGGCCCGAGTTCACGGCGTCGGCCAGGCCGTAGCCGGCAAGTGTCGTTCGCACGTTGGTCGTCGGGCCGCCATCGTCGGCGGTGATCCACGACGGCGGCTCGATGGTCCAACCGAGCGTGACGATGCGCGGCTCGTCCCCGGGCAGCCGGGCGAGCCGGACCGCCTCGGCCGGGGCCAGCCGCGGCGAGCCGGGTCCGTCGGCATACCAGATCGAGACGCTCACGTCGGCGTGCGGTCGGCCCGGCCGGTCATCCTGCTCCTGATCCATCTGTCGATCCGACGACTGTCCCCACCGTACGCCGCGTCGAGCCGAGTTGCGCCACCCTTCCCGGTGTCGTCGGGTTCGGGCGTGATCGTGGACAATGCAGAGATGCACCTGTCGTCGTTGATCGAGATGGTCGAATCGGGCCTCGACGACCGGGTGCTGCTCGGCGGCCGCGACGCCCCGGTCACCGGCGCCGAGATCGGCCGGCTGGCCCGGCGCGGTGCGTCGACCCTCGGCCCCTACGGTGCGCTCGTCTACGCCGGTGAGAACCATCCGCTGCTGCCGGTGGCGTTGTTCGCCGCGGCCTGGGCCGGGATCCCGTTCGTGCCCGTCAACTACCGCCTCGAGGACGGGCAGCTCAACAACCTCGTCGGTCGTCGACCGGATGCCCTGGTGCTGGCCGATGCGGCCACCGCGCCCCGGGTGGCCACCGGCGCGGCCGTCGTCGTGTTCGACGAGTGGCTCGACTCGTTGCCCGAGGACGTCACGGCGACCGAACCCCCGTTCGACGACGACGAGGTGGCGGTGGTGCTCTACACGAGCGGGACGACATCGGAGCCGAAGTCGGCGTTGCTGCGCCACCGGCACCTGATGGCCTACCTGCTCGGCTCGGTCGAGTTCGCCGGAGCCGGGGAGGACGAGGCGGTGCTGGTCTCGGTGCCGCCGTATCACGTGGCCGGGATCGCCAACATCCTGTCGAACATCTTCGCCGGCCGCCGGCTCGTCTACCTGCGTTCGTTCGAGGCCGCGGCGTGGCTGGAAACCGTGAGGGCGGAGCGGATCTCCAATGCGATGGTCGTACCGACGATGCTCGCCCGGCTCGTCGACGCGCTCGACGGCCGGCCGGCCGACGTACCGAGTCTGCGATCGCTGTCGTACGGCGGCGCCAAGGTGGCCGAACGGGTGTTGCTCGAGGCCCTGCGGCTGTTCCCCGACACGGGCTTCGTCAACGCCTACGGTCTCACCGAGACGGCTTCGACGATCGCCGTGCTGGGGCCCGAGGACCATCGCGCGGCGATCGCCTCCGACGATCCGCACGTGCGGCGCCGGTTGGCCTCGGCCGGCCGGGTGCTGCCGATGGTCGAGATCGAGATCCGTGACGAGCTGGACGTCCCCATGGCGCCCGGCGGGACCGGCGTCATCTTCCTCCGCGGGGAGCAGGTCTCGGGCGAGTACGCCTCGGGCAGCCTGCTAGACGACGCCGGTTGGTTCTGCACCCGTGACCGTGGATACGTCGACGCCGACGGCTTCCTGTTCATCGAGGGGCGGGCCGACGACACGATCATCCGCGGGGGCGAGAACATCGCCCCCGCCGAGATCGAGGAGGTCCTCCTCGCCCATCCGGCGGTCGCCGAGGCGTGCGTCGTCGGGTTGTCCGACGACGAATGGGGGCAGCGGATCGTTGCCGCCGTGGTCCTCCGCAGCGGCGGTGAGGCCACGGAGGCCGATCTCCGCGATGCCGTGCGGGCCGAGCTCCGCTCGTCGAAGACGCCCGACTCGATCGTCTTTTGCGAGGTACTCCCGCACACCGAGACGGGCAAGATGTTGCGGCGCGTCGTCCAGCAGACCCTGGCCGACGAGCGATTCGCCGGCGCACGACGGGCTCCGGGGTGATGGAAGCAATGAGTTACCTCGGTAACCAGCGCACCCCCCGAGCCGTCTTGCTCGGAGATCGCTGGACGACGGATTGACCGGCACGACATGTCGCAGCCTTTGCTCGTCCTCACCGCCACGTTCGTCGCCCTTCTCGTCTCATCGATTGCTGGGTACGGCGGCAGCCTCGTCCTGGTCCCGGCGCTCGGAGCGACCGTTGGACCAAAGGAGGGGGTCGCTCTCGCTGCGCTCTTGCTCGCCTGGAACAATGTGTTCAAGATCATCGCCTACCGGAGGACCTTGGCGCTTGGACAGGGCTGGCCATTCCTCATCGTCACGGCGGCGGGTGTCTGGCTGGGAGCTCATCTGCTCATCAACCTGTCATCCGACCTGATCATGTGGGCGATAGTCGCGGGCACGGTGGCCTCGCTGCTTGCAGAGCTCGTCGGCGGTGATAGCACTCTGCGGTTGCGCCGCCATGCAGCGATCCCCGCGATGGCGGCATCTGCCGTGCTCTCAGGGATCTCCGGGTCTTCCGGACCGCTCAAAGGAATCGCTATCCGATCACTCGAGCTTCCCAGGCTCGAGCATGTCGGCGTCGCAGCCTGCGTTTCGCTCGTGGCTGACGCCTTGAAGGTCGAGCTCTTTGCGAACGCCGGAATTCTGCGGGCGGTTCACCTCGAGTCGCTCATCGTCGCCTTACCGATGATGCCCGTCGGAGCATGGCTGGGGCGGGCGATCAACCGCCGCATTACCGAGGAAGCATTCCGCTGGGTGTTCTGGACCGTCGTCGGCGGTTATACATTGCGAATGGTCGGTGTCTGGCTCTGAGAAGGTGGCGATCACGGATTGAAAGGGGGATGGGGAAACGGACTGGCAACAGCACCGCGCCCCTGACTACCAATGACACTCGACGATCTCCTCGCCCGGGAGGGCATCCGCGATCTGGTGGCGCGGTACAACGCCTACGGCGACAGCGGCAGGTTCGAGCAGCTGTGGGAGCTGTTCGCACCGGATGCGGCGATGGAGATCCGCCTGCTCGAGGGTGAGCCGGCGACATACGAGGGGCTCGAGAACCTGAAGGGGATCTTCACCGGCGCCCAGGACCGGTTGCGGGAGCAGGCCTCATCGCCGATGCCGCCACCCGTGCGCCACTTCACCGCCACCCACCAGATCGACCTCGTCGATCCGGACCATGCGACGGGGCGGTGCTACTTCGCCGTGATCCTCGGATCCGGGCTCGACCACTGGGGGCGTTACGTCGACGACTACGTCCGCATCGACGATCGATGGCGCTTCCAGCGGCGTCGCGTCCACCTCGACGGGCAGGTGCACTGACTCACTGGGCCAGCCGGGCCCGCTCAGGCCAGGTCGGGGATCAGGTCGGCGTAGGTGTCGATGAACGGCATCGTCGTCGCCGGGTCGGCCCAGCCGGTGCGCGCCGCTGCCGATCACCGTCCGAACGACGCCGAGGTCGCTGTAGGCGTGGAGCGTCTCGGGGGTGGGGTCACCGAAGGTGACGAGCGAGATCGGGATCTCCCGTCCGGCCGCGGCGGCCTCGGCGCGAAAGCGCGTGATCTTCCGGGCCACGTCGCCGAGGCCGATGTCCATCGGCATCCACTCGTCGGCCCACCGTACGGCGTGGACCGTGCCCAGCCTCCCACTGGTGCCGAGGACGATCGGCGGGTGCGGCCGCTGGAGCGGCTTGGGGAACGACCACACGGCGTCGAAATCGAAGAACTCCCCGTGGAACGTCGAATCGTCGTCGGTCCAGCAGGTGCGCAGGGCGGCCACGCACTCCTCCGTCGCCCGGTATCGCTGCGCCCAGGGGATGTCCGGGCGGTGGTTCGCCAGTTCCTCGGCGTTCCATCCGACGCCGACGCCGAACACCAGCCGGCCCCCCGAGATCAGGTCGAGGGTGGCCACGGACTTGGCGAGGTCGAGTACGTGGTGTTCGAGGACGAGGCAGACGCCTGTGCCGATCTGCAGGCGCTCGGTGGCCAGTGCGGCCATCGTCAGGCTGACGAAGGGATCCATCATCCGACGGTACTGGTCGGGCATCTCCCCGCCGGTCGGGTAGGCCGTGCGCCGGGACGCCGGGATGTGCGAGTGCTCCCCGATGAACAACGACGCGTACCCCCTCGCCTCCAGGGCGCGGGCCAACACGTCGGGACGCACGTCCTGGGGGGTGTTCATCGTCGTGAAGCCGAGTTCCATCTCGCCTGCCCCTCAGCCCGGCGTTCGGGCATGGGTCGTGTCAGGCTCATCACCCATCCCCCGAAGGGTACTTGACAGGACCGTCAGATGAGGCGGGTCGCGGTTGGCTTCCGCCCCTCGTCGATGCGCCGGGGTTCAGCGGGCCCGACGTCCGGTGGTGTCGGGTGTCCGGATGAGCAGGAGGCCGAGGGTCTTTCCCCACTCGCGGGCACGGGCGAGTTCGCCCTCACCCAGCGGTCCACCGGTGGCGGTCACGACGAAGCTCTCGGGCTTGTCGACGACCTCGAATCCGCGGCGGCGAAGCGTGCGGTCGATCTTCCGACCGGCGGAGCCGGTGAGGATCATCGGCTTGTCCAGCCGGGTGTCGAACGCCACCGCCCGTCTGGCGCTCTGCGGGGGGATTCGCCGCAGCCATTCACGAACCCCGGGCTGCATCGACTCGGGTTCCAGGCGGATCTCGGGCTGCTTGGCGGCGGCGTCCTGGGCACCCCGACGGGTCTGGCGTCGGGGCATGCCCCAGGCGTGGGTCGGCGCCCCGACGATCACCAGGTCGGCTGCAGCGAGGTCGCCGACATCGACGAGATGGGCGGGCAGGACGACGGCGACGCCAGGTTCGCCGAACCCGTCGGCGATCGCCTCGGCGATCAGCCGGGTGTTGCCGAACATCGATTCGTAGATCACGAGAGCGCTCATCGAGGAACCTCCGCTTGGACGTGGTGAACCTGATGGATTCTGCGCGCCGCCGAGCGGCGATGGTGAGAGGCGAAGGTCCCCGGGTCGGGGCTCGCCCGGCCCTGCGTGGACCGGGAGAGGTGCTCGGCGGCGAGCCCGGCGATCGACGGCGGACGGCGGTTGCCGGGTGGGGACCTTCGCCCCTGGCGGTCGGTGCCGTCCGCCGCATGATCGTCGTGTGACCCGCGCTCGTCCGGCGACCGGCGAACCCAGTCCCCGTCGGGGTGCGATCGATCTCGCCCGCGTCGGCGCGTTGTTGCTCGTCGTGTTCGGTCACCTGACGCTGGCCGTGATCGATCGCGGGCCGGACGGGGATCTCCGCGGGGCCAACCTCCTCGCCATCCGGCCCGGCCTGGCCTGGCTCGCCATGCTCGCTCCGATGCCGGTGTTCTTCGCCGCCGCCGGCTGGGCCAACGCCACTGCCACGCCGCGGTCGGCCGCCCCCCGGCTGCGCGCCCTCGTCGGCGCCGGCGCCGTGGTCGTCGTGCTGTGGTCGACGGCAGCGGCGACCGAGGTGGTGATCCGCGGCGAGGGTGGGGTCGTCGGTGACGGCGCACGGATCGCCACGCAACCGCTCTGGTTTCTGGTCGTCTACGTCCCGTTCGGCGCATCGGGCGCCCGGATCGCCCGCCTGGCGAAGCGGCCCGTGCTGGCCGTGGGGACATGCCTGGTGGTGCTCGCCGCGCTGGACACCGCCCGGTTCCGTTTCGACATGGCGGACGCCTGGGCCTGGCCCGGCTTCTTCCTCGCCTGGGGCGTGCCCTGGTCGCTCGGCGCCTGGTGGCGGGGCCGATGCGACATGGGCGGAATCCGGGAGTCCAGGGTGGGGATCGCCCTCGCCACCGCGTCGCTCGCCGCCGCCTTCCTGCTGGTGCGCCTCGCCGGCTACGGCCCGGCGCTGATCGACGCCGTCGACGGGGCGCGCTCGAACACGACGCCGCCGACGCTCTACACCGCCGTTGCCGGCTCCGCACAGGTCGGCCTGCTGATGGTCGCCTCTCGGCGACTCGACGGTCTGGCGGCGAGGTACCGCCGGATCCTCGACTCCGCCGTCGCCGCGGCGGTGGGTGTGTACGTCTGGCATCTCACCGCGCTCGCCGGATGTGCGGGGGCGATCGCCGCCGGCCTGTGGGCGCCGCAGCGGTTCACGAGGGGTTGGTGGCTGACGCGGCCGTTGTGGTTTGCCGCGGTCGTCGGGGTGACCGGCCTGCTCGCCGCCTTGACCGCCAGGGTGCAGCGCCCGTCTGGGCAGCGGGAGTCGTTGCCTCCCCGACCCTGCGGGACGGCGGGGACCTCCCTCGTCGCCGGGCTCGTGCTCGCCACGACCGGTGCGGCGGTCGTCGGTCTGCGGGGGCCGCGCACCTTGCCCGCGGCGGCGGTCGCCGTCGCCTCGTTCGTCGCCGCCTGGAGGCTCCTGGGCGGCGCGACAGGAGCCCCGGTGACCGACCCGGGCCGAGACCGTCCTCGGGCCCCCGTGCGAGAGCCGGAGGACCCTACGCATCCGGGCGTGACGAGCCCACAGTGAGTCGTACTTCTCTCGACCGTCGGGGCACGCCCATCGTGCCTTGCCGTCCCGTCCGCCCGGTGGAAGCGAGGTCATCCAGATGTTCGTCAACCGTGTCGAGGCCGGGCGTCGATTGGCCAAGCGACTGGAGCATCTCCGCGGTGCCGCTCCGGTCGTTCTCGGCCTGCCCCGCGGCGGCGTCCCGGTCGCCGCCGAGGTCGCCGAGGCGCTGGGCGCTCCGCTCGACGTGATCCTCGTCCGCAAGCTCGGCGTGCCGTCACAACCGGAGTTGGGTGTCGGGGCGATCGGTGAGGACGGGGCCCGGGTGATCAACGAGGAGATCGCCCGCCTGGCCGGGGTGCGCGAGCGGGATCTGGTGGCGGTCGAGGCACGTGAGCGGATCGAACTCGACCGGCGTGCCCGCCTCTACCGCGGCGCCCGCCCGCGTCTCGAGCTCGCCGGGCGCACGGCCGTGGTGGTCGACGACGGCATCGCCACCGGATCGACCGCCCGGGTGGCCTGCCAGGTCGCCCGCGCCCATGGGGCGAGGCGCGTCGTGCTGGCCGTGCCCGTCGCTCCGGGCGACTGGGTCGAGCGCCTCTCGGATGCCGCCGACGAGTTGGTCTGCGTCGAGACCCACGAGCCGTTCTACGCGATCGGCCAGTGGTACCAGGACTTCTCCCAGACCCCCGATGGCGTCGTCATCTCGTGCCTGGAACGCCTCGCTGTACCCTCGGGCGGTGAGCGGGGTGGGACCGGCACGGGCTCGTCGCCCGTTGGTGACGCCGCTGATGCCGTGCTGGATCCGACCGGCTTCGACGGCGAGATCGTGATCCCGATCGGGCACGTCGGCCTCGCCGGTCATCTGGTGATTCCGAACGGGGCCGCGGGGCTCGTGATCTTCGCCCACGGGAGCGGGAGCAGCCGGCACAGCCCACGCAATCGGTACGTCGCCGAGATCTTGAACCAAGCGGGTTTCGCCACGCTGCTGTTCGATCTGCTGACGGTCGACGAGGAAGCCGACCGGGCGAACGTGTTCGACATCGAGCTCCTCGGCCAACGCCTCGGAGCGGTCACCATCGCGGTACGGGCGCGACCGGAGGTCGGCCGCCTCGGGGTCGGCTACTTCGGCGCCAGCACCGGCGCGGCCGCCGCGCTGTGGGCGGCCGCCGACCCGGACAACGAGGTGGTCGCCGTGGTGTCGCGCGGTGGTCGCCCGGATCTGGCCGGCGCTCGGCTCGCCTCGGTCCGCGCACCCACGCTGCTCATCGTCGGCGGCGACGACCACACGGTGCTCGAACTCAACCGGGTCGCACGAACCAAGCTCAATGCCGAGAGCTCGTTGGCGGTCGTCGCCGGTGCCAGCCACCTGTTCGAAGAGCCGGGGACGCTGCTCGAGGCCGCCTGTCTCGCCCGCGACTGGTTCGTCGAGCACCTCACCCGGTGAGGCCGGGGCCTCGATGACGACCGGGCCGGTCGGGGCCGATCCCCTCCTGCCGGAGGCGCGCCTCCGATCTCCGCTCCTGCGAACGGTGGTACCGTCCGGAAGGTGCCCGTTGCCCCGTCTCGCCGGAGGATGGTGCTCGCAATCGTCGTGGCGATCATCCCGGGATGCTCGACGGGCACGGCCGGCGACTCCGATGCCCGGGTCAGCGGGGTGTACGACGGGATCATCCGGTGGTTCGCCGGACGCGACGCGGACGACCCGGATCCGTTGCCGGTGTTCATCGAACCGCGTGGCGACGGCGCCTCGATCGACCTCGACGTACAGACCTCCCTGATCGCCGCCACCGGCGACGTCGCCTCGGTGCGGTTCATCGACGACCGCGACGAGGCGCTGGTCAGCCAGGCCGACGGCTCCGAGATCGTGGCCGACGACGGAGTGCTGATCAGCCTGGCGCCGGTGGTCGAACGGGGTACGACCGTCCGACTGGACGTCGACGTCCGCGAGGGCGCCGGACAGCTCCATGGGCTCCAGTTCGACCTGGAGCTCCGCGGAGACGTCTGGGTCGTCACCCGAACCCCGGTCGACATCCCGTCCGGCTAGGAAGAGTCAGTCGCCGCCCTCGGTCGCGGCGGGTCCGTCGCCGGCCGGGTCCAGACGTTCGGCGACCAGCGCCTCCGCGGCGGCGATCACGGCGGCAGAATCAGAGGTGCTCGCCGTGGTCGTGCCGGCGGCGACATCGGTGATGAGTGCGGCGACGGCCTCCCACTGCCGTCGCGCAGCGGAGTCGACCGTACCGCCCGGGTGTGCCGCCAGAATGCGCACGGCACTGTCGGCGACGATCACCGCCATCGTGTGGTCCCCCTGTTCCGCGTACCACAGGGCTTCGCCGAGGAGGACCTGGGGCAGCGGTGAGCCGATCCGGTCGGCCGCTCGGCCGAGCAACCACCGTCCGGCCTCGTGGCGGAACGACACCCGGAGGTGTGAGGCGTACGTCAAACCGCCGAGGATCAGCGCCAGCGCGACGATGGCGAAACCGACACGGGGACCCGGATACACGGCCACGACCACTACCGCCCCACTCACGTTGGCAAGTTGGAAGAAGAGCTCGGTCCGCGAGATGACCCGCCCGCGGACGAGCGTCGGGACATGCCCGTACAGCGTGTCCATCGCCCGTGCGGCCACGCTCCCGCCCAGCCCGATCGCCAGGGCGATGGCGACGACGCTGAGGCTGCCGATCGTCAGCACACCGAAGGCCGATACCGCTCCGGGCACGACCAACGTGAGCACGACCACCCGGTCGGACGACAGGGCCCGCAACAGTCCGGGGGAGACCAGCGTGCCGAGGAACGTCCCCAGACCGGCGGCGATCAGGGCGGCGACGAAGATCCACTTGTCACCGCCTCCCCGTTTGATGGAGAGCGCCAGCAGGAAGGTGAGCACGCCCGTCGCCGCGCGGATCGTGGCGACGGCGACCATCGCCCGGCGCAGGTCGACCGGCGCCTCGGTGTGCGCGACCGCAGCCACCGGGTGGGGGTCGAGGGGGATCAGCGGGATGCGATGGGCGATCAGGGCCGAGCACAGGAATCCCACCGCTGCGGCGTAGGGCAGCCACTCGACGCCGACGAGGGCGATGAGCGCGCCGCCCACGGCCGTGCCGGCGATCCCGGCGACGGTGCCCGTCCGGGCCAGGTGACCGCTGGCGACGACCAGTTCGCTGCGCTCCCGAACGAGGTGGGCGACGAGTGCCGTCTTGGCCAGTTCGTACGCCTTGCGCGACAGCAGGATGCCGAAGACCAACGGGTAGAACGCGGCCGAGAGCAGCGAACTGGCGAGCAGCAGCGCGCACGCCGCCCGAACGAGGTGGGTACCGATGACGATGTCCCGGTAGCCGGCACGGGCGTGGTCGAGTGCCGGGCCGACCACCGGTGCGATCACGGCCAGGGGTGCGGCGGTGAGCAGCAGGTACATCAGGATCCGTCCCCTCGAAGCCTCCAGCGAGACGCTGAAGAACAGCGAGCCCACGAACGAGAGCGTGATCAACCCGTCGGAGAAATCGTCCAGCGCGTGGGTCACCGCCAGGCGACGGGTCACGTGGGGGCCGAAGAGCGCGTCGGCGAGCCGGGCGCCGCGGCCCGAACCGGATCGGGTGCCGTTCAGCGACGTCACGGATGCCCCACGCCGCGAGCTTCGCGCCGATCCCGGCCCGACGCGTCGATTCCGCGACGATCGTCAGCGGCCGGCGCCCGGGGTCTTTGGGCCCTGTCGGGGACGGGACCCCCGAGGCGATGATGTCGTCGTGAGGTTCACGACGGGGTCCTCCGCAGGTCGACGGGTGACCCGGCGGGTTTCTGTCGGAGCGGGGACCCGTCGGGGGCGGCTGGCGATCACGACGATCCTCTCGGTCGCACCGGCGCTTCCCGGCGCGATGCCGGCGGCGTCAGCCATCCCGCTGACCGGAGCGACCGTCTACGTGCCCGTCGGGCCGGAGCGGATCGCCGACACGCGTCTCGGGACCGGGTTCATCAGGCTCGACAGCCGGACGATCCGGGTGACGGTCGGCGGGCGAGCGACGATCCCCATCACCGCCATGGCCGCCGTCGTCACCCTGACCGTCGTCAACGCACGCGCCGATGGGTTCCTCACCGCCTTCGCCGGCGGCGCGGACCGGCCCGGCACCTCCAACTTGAACTTCGACCGGGCCGCCACGGTCGCCAACACGGCGGTGGTCCGGCTCGGCACGGGCTCGGCCATCGAGATCTACGACTCGGTGCCGGGCGACGACATCATCGTCGATGTGAGCGGAGCGTTCACCCCGGTCAGCGGGCCGACCGCGGCCGGGCGTTACGTGGCCGTGGCGGCGACGCGGGTGCTCGACACGCGCACGACCCGTTCGGACGGCGACCCGTTCCTCGCCGGCGAGACCCGCCGGCTGTCGTTCGAGCCGTCGGTGGTGCCGCCCGATGCCTCGGCCGTGGTGGTCAACCTCACCTACGTCGACACCGCCGGTCCCGGCTACTTCACGGTGTGGCCGGGAGGGATGCGACCGAACGTGAGCAACGGCAATCTCGATCGTGGCGGCGAGATCCGGGCATGCCTGGCCGTCGTCCCGCTGGCGGTGGTCGAATCGCGCGCCTCGATCTCGATCTTCTCGTCGGCCGGAGCGCACGTGATCGCCGACGTCGCCGGGTACTTCACCGGCCCATCGTCGCCGGTCGCCGCTGACGGCCTGTTCGTCCCACAGGCTCCCCGGCGGGTCCTCGACACTCGTCGCACCCTCAACCCGCTGGCCGAGCGCACGATGACGAGGGTGGCCGTCGACGCGGCGATCGCCGCATGGGCCAACGTGACGGCGCTCGGGAGCCGATCGCCGGGCTACGTCACGGCCCGTCCGGCCTTCGCCGCCCTCCCGGCGACGAGCAACGTCAACACCGCGGCCGATGGTCGTCCGGTGGCCAACGCGGTGCTGATCGACCTCTCCACCGAGGGGGCCCAGCTGTTCTCGTCGGTGGCCGGGCACGTCGTCGTCGACCTGTACGGGTGGTTCGTCGGCGCGCCCGCCGCGGCCCGCTGCCGGCGGGTGGTGCTGGCGCACGGCGGGGCCTACTCCGGCGGCAGCCCGGCGGATCTGGCCCGGTGGGCGGTCGAGTTCGAGATGGCCGGATGGGACGTGGTCAACGCCGACTACCGGGTGGCCGGTGAGTACTCGGGCCAGACGTGGGGCAGCTGGTATCCCCGGACCTCGGTGTACCAGCCGATCCCCGCCGAGATGGAGGAGGCCCACGAGACCGCGGTGAGCGATCTCGCCGTCCAACTCCGCGATACGAGCGGCCGGGGCTGCGTCACCCACGCCCTCGGGTATTCGGCGGGCGGTTCGGCGTTGGCCGACGCCGTGCACTCCGTCGACGGCATCGCCACCGTCCACCTGGCCGCTTCGGCGATCCTCGACGTGCACAGCGTCGGCGGCCCGCCGATGCACCTGTGGCACTCCTCCAACGACCCGATCATCACCGCCCAGGCCGCCGCCGAGTCCTGCCCGCTGTGGATCGACGCCGGGAGTTCGTGCGTCCACCACGATCTCGGGGATCGGTACGCCCCCCACATCGTCGTCGAGATGGACGAGGCCACGACCTGGCTGATGTTGCACGGTTGATCGGTGGATCACCGACCGTTCGACGACCGGCGGCGACCGGGGGAGGGCGCGAGACGGCCGGTCGCGGGTGATCACCGGGACGTTCGCCCCTGTTCCGCTGCCGGCCTCGGACGTACCTTGAAGTGGAGAATCCCCCTATCAGGAGCGCATGGTCATGAGTAAATCCAACACCCCCGAAGTCATCGAGCAGTTGATCGATCGCCTGAACAAGGTGTCGGAGCGGATCGCCACCGACGTCGAGGAGCAGGCCAGGAGCTTCGATCAGCGGATCAGGTCGTTGATCGATCAGGGCGAGAAGGCCACCGAGCGGTGGGTCAAGGCGGTTGACGAAGAGTTCCGTGCGCAGTTCGAGAAGGTGCGTCACGAGTTCGAGCAACTCGTCAATCGGATCGCCGACGTTCCGTCGAGTTGGACGTCTGCTCCGGCGACGACCAAGCCGGCTGCGAAGCGTGCCCCGGCCGGTTCGAAGGCTGCCGCCAAGCCTGCCGTCAAGCCTGCCCCGGCCGGTCGGGTCGCCGTCAAGGCGGCGCCCAAGCCGCTGGCCGTGAAGCAGACGGCACCGAAGAAGGCAGCACCGAAGAAGGCGGCCGCCAAGGCAGCGCCGAAGCGGGTCGCCGCCTGACTGCCCGGGCGGGGGGCGACTCGCTCGTCCCCCGCCCCTCCCGGCCGGCTCGTCGGTGACGGTTGAATGGTGTCGGCCCGGCGGGCGGACCCGCTGCCGGGTCAACCCTGCGGGACGAGCACCGCCGCACCCGAGACGAGACCAGCGGAGAGCCTCCCGAGGGCCTCGTTGGCCTCGGTGAGGGCGAACTCCTCGACCGACGTCCGGATCGGAATCCTCGCCGCGAGCTCGATCAGGTCGGCGATGTCGGCTCGGGTCACGTTGGCGACGCTGCGGAGCTGCCGCTCCCACCACAGGTGGGAGTAGTCGAACTCGGGGATGCGATCGAGATGGATGGCGTTGATCGCCACGATGCCGCCCTTGCCCAGCGCCCTGAGCGCCTCGACCGCCACCGACCCGACCGGTGCGAAGGTGATCGCGCCGTCGAGCCGCTCGGGCGGCGCCTCGCCGTGGTCGCCGGCCCACACCGCGCCCATCGCCATCGCCCGTGCCCGCTCACCGGCCGACCGGGTGACGACGTACACCTCGCAGCCCCAGTGGCGGGCGATCTGGATGGCGCAGGTCGCCGATGCGCCGAACCCGTAGAGGCCCAGGCGACCGCCCGGTCGGATGCCGCACACGCGCAGCGAACGCAGACCGATCGCTCCGCCGCACAACAGCGGAGCCGCGCTGACGGTCCCGAACTCCTGAGGTAGCCGGTGGACGAAGTCGGCGCGCGCGGCGACCTGCTCGGCGAAGCCTCCGGCACGGTCCCAGCCGGTGAACCGGGAGTCGTCGCAGAGGTTCTCGCGTCCCGACGCACAGAACGGGCAACGGCCACAGGTCGAGCCGATCCACGCCACGCCGACCCGTTCGCCCAACTCGATGCCGGCGACGCGTCGGCCCCGGGCCGTGACGGTCCCCACGATCTGGTGCCCCGGGATGATCGGCAGCATCCGGGCGACCAGGTCGCCTTCGCACAGCTGCAGGTCGGTGCGACACACTGCGCATGCCAGCACGTCGATGAGCACGTCGCCGGGCCCGACCTCGGGGTCCGGCACCTCGATGATCTGAAGGGGGCGTTCGGCGACCGGCGCGGGCCGCTCGAGTACGGCGGCACGCACCATGGACCCGGACTCAGGCGGGGTGCGGTGCGGGCGGCGGCACGAAACCCCCGGCCGTGTGCGCCGGCACGACGACGACCGGTCGGTGGGCATGGCGGACGACGTCCATCACCACACCGCCGAGCACGTGCTCCGACAGGCCCGTCCCGTGGCTGGCCATGACGAGCAGCGCGCCGGGATGGTTCTCGGCCCAATCGCAGATCGTCGCGGCGACCTCCGTGCCGGAGACGATCCGGGCATCGGCGGCGATCCCGTGGCGACGGGCGATCCGGGTGGCGAGACGTTCGATGTACCGCCCGATCACCGGCGGGCCGGCATCGGCCACGTCGGGATCGACGACGGCCAGCAGTCGGGCGGGGACGCCGAACGCCCGGGCCCACGAGCCGGTCAGCTCGGCGACCGCTTCGGAGATCAACGAGCCGTCGATGCAACCGACGATGGCGTCGAACGGCTCGTCGGGCCGACAATGGGGCCCGACGAGCACCACGGTCCGCGGCGACCAGCGGAGCATCTGCCCGGTGGTCGTCGGGGCGACGGTGTCGATCAACCGACCGGGCGCGTTGGTGGCGAGGCAGATCACGCTGTCGGGACCCGAGGCCGCGAACTCGATGAGCGCGTCGGCCACCTCGTCCCCCCGGGTGGCGTTCCACCTGGCCCGGACCGGTCTCACGGCTTCGGTCAGTCCGGCCCGGCGTGACTCGTTGCCGGCGAGAAGATCGCCGGCGGTCGCATAGCACGCCCAGAAGGAGATCTCGGCGCCCCCGATCATCGCCAGGTGCCTGGCGGTGGCCACGGCAGCCTCCGGGACCTCCCGGTCGGGGTCGATGGGGACGATGACCTGCTCGAAGGGGTGGACCACGGGGGGCGCCGGCGGGTGAGCCGGCTGGTCGAGGTGGGGCGGGGGCTCGGCGCCGGTCGACAACGGCTCGATCGGCACGACGAGCAGCGGTGTCCCGATCTGGCGGACGATCCTGGCCGTGGTGCTCGGATGGATCAGGCGCGCCCAGCCTTCGCGAACGTGCGTGGCGACGGCGACCAACTGCGAGGGATGTCGTCCGAGGTAGATCGTCAGGGCGTCGGCGACGTTCCACGGATAGGTGACGACACGACCGATCACCTCCAGCCGCGGCCACGCCGCGGCGACCCGGGTGACGGCATCCTGGACCACGACACCGGGATCGAAGCGGCCGGGCTCGACGACCGGTGTGGTGCCGGGGATCGCCTGGAGCGGCGTCGGAGCGACCATCACGAGCACCAGCGGGACGTGGAGCAGGTCGGCCCAGGCGACGGCGACGGGAACGACCTGTTCGGACTCGGCCGAGCCGTCGATGCAGGCGACGACCGGCAGGTCCGACGCTTCGGCGGCGGCCTCCGGGCCGACGAGGACGAGGGACAGGCCGTCGGCGAGGAGCTCGGTGGCCAGCGACTCCTCGAGCACGCCCGACGTCCGGCTCGGACCGTGGTCGCTCATCACGATGGCCGACCCTGGCCGTGCCGCGCAGCGCCGGGCCACCTCCGTCGCCGGTTCGGAGGCCTCGACCACCTCGGTCGAGGTCACGGCGTCGCCGCACTGGAGGGCGAGCTCGTCGAGCCGCCGGCGGATGGCGTCGGTGCTCTGGCCTTCGGGGACCACGGCGAGGAGCTCGAGCGGCGCGATCGATCGCTCGGCCAGGCGGAGGGCGACCGGGAGGGCTCGGACCGAACCGGCTGATTCGTCGACCGGCACGATGAGGCGCTCGATCGACCGTGTCTCGATGGCTGACGTCACGCTGTGGATCTTGTTCCGCGGGCGATCGTCCTGCCAGGGTCGAAGGGCCCCCCGGCCCGATGCCGGACGGGTATCCCCGTTCCGCTCCTACATGCCGTCGAGCTGCGGCGGGGTGGCGGGCGGGCTGTCGTCGATGTCGACGAGCGTCGCCTCGGCGAGGAGCAGCACGCCGGCGATCTCCACGGCGTTCTCGAGGGCGATGCGCACCACCTTGGTCGGGTCGACGATGCCGACGTCGTCGAGGTCGGCGAACGTCAGGTCGCGGGCATCGAAGCCGTAGAACCCGGTGCCGTTGCGGCACTTCTCGACGACGGGTCCAGGATCCATCCCGGCGTTGAGGGCGATCTGCCGGGCCGGGATCTCGAGCGCCTGACGCAGGATCTGCACGCCGACGCGCTCGGCGCCCTCGCACCGTGCGGTCTCTGCCTCGACCGCGGCGACGGCACGGAGCAGAGCGACCCCTCCGCCGGGAACGATGCCCTCGGCGACCGCCGCCTTGGCGGAGCTGATGGCATCGTCGAACGCCTCCTTGAGGCGCTTCATCTCGGCCTCGGAGACGGCCCCGACGCGGATGACCGCCACACCGCCGGAGAGCTTGGCCAACCGCTCCTCGAGCTTCTCGCGGTCCCAGTCCGACGTCGTGTCCTTGATCTGCTTGCGCAGTTCGTTGCAACGGTCGCGGACCGCGCCGGGCGCGCCGGCCCCCTCGATGATCGTCGTCGTGTCCTTGTCCATCACGACCCGGCCGGCCTGACCGAGGTCGGCGACGGTCACCGTCTCCAGCTTGATGCCCAGTTCGGAGGAGACGACCCGACCCCCGGTGAGGATGGCGATGTCGTCGAGCATCGCCCGGCGCCGCTCGCCGAAGCCCGGAGCCTTGACGGCCGCCGCCGCCAGGGTGCCGCGCATTCGGTTGATGACGAGCGTCGCCAGCGCCTCGCCCTCGACGGTCTCGGCGATGACGAGCAGCGAGCGACCCGACTTGACGACCTCCTCGAGCAGCGGCAACAGCTCGTTCATCACGGTCAGCTTGCGATCGATGAGCAGGATCAACGGGTGATCGAGGACCGCCTCCATCGCCTCGGGATCGGTGATGAAGTAGGGCGACAGGTAGCCCTTGTCGAGCTGCATGCCCTCGACGAGCTCCAGGGCGGTCTCGATGCCCCGGGCCTCCTCGACCTCGACGACGCCGTCGCTGCCCACCTTCTCGATCGCCTCGGCGACCAGATCGCCGATCATCGGATCGTTGTGCGCCGAGACGGTGGCCACATGGGCGGTGTCGGCCTTGCCGTTGATCGGTCGCGACATCGCCCTGAGCTCCGCAACGGCGACGGCGAGGCCCCGGTGGAGCCCCCGCTTGATCCCGACGGCGCTGGTACCGACGACGAGGTTGCGCACCCCTTCGCTGAACATCGCGTGGGCGAGCAGGGTCGACGTCGTGGTGCCGTCGCCGACCGCCTGGCTGGTCTGCACGGCGGCGTCGCGCAGCAGCTGCGCGCCCAGGTTCTCGACCGGATCCTTCAGCGTTATCCGCTTGGCGATGGTGACCCCGTCGTCGCACACCTCGGGGGTGCCCCACTTGCGTTCGAGGAGGACAGATCGCGACTCCGGTCCCAGCGTGGCCCGTAAGGCATCGGCCATGGCGGCGGTGCCGCTGAGCAGCTTGACGCGAGCGGCGTCACGAAACAGGAGCTCGGTATGGGTCGCCATCGCATGGTTCCTTTCGCATCAGTCATCGACTTCTTCGGCTTCGGCTTCGGCCTCGGCGAGGTCGAAGGCGGGGCGGTGCTGATCGAGCACGTCGGCCTCGTCGGCTTCGATGGGCAGGTCGAGCAGCGGGACGATCGTCGAGCCGTCCTCCTCCAGGGTCTGGAGTTCCTCGTCGGCCCGCACGAGTTCGTCGTCCTGTCCGTCGGTTGGCCAGTCTCGATGTCCCATCGCGGCACGCTCCCGTTCACATGTGGACGCCAGGGGGGCCCACTCACGACCATGTTCACCGGTCGGATGGTCACGGCCCTAGGGGCGAAAGCCCGATTCCGCGCCGCCGTCCGGCGGGCGTACGGACTTCCGTCCGTCGTCACCGGGACTTCCGTCGGCCCGCTTCCGGGACTTCAGTCCCGGTGGCTGCGGCCGAGTGACCCTGGTCACGAGTCACCTCCCGGCGCAGGTTGGGCGGAACAACGAAACCGAAACGGGTGAGGTTCCCATGACCGATCTGCTCGATTCCCCCGCCATCCCGGGCCCGTCGACGGACATCTCGCCGCCGCACCGACCATCAGGCGCAGTGCGCGAACGTGGGAGCGAGGGGTTCTGGTGGGCGATGGCCACGGCCATCGCTCTCATCGCCCTGATCTTCGCCGTCATCGGACTGTGGTTGCCGTCGCGGAACGCCGCCGGCCCGGCCAACCTGGCCACGGAGTTCGACGTCGAGCTCACCGACCTGTCCGTCGCCCCGAACCACATCGAGGTGCCGGCGGGGGAGACGATCACCTTGCACGTGAAGAACGCCGGCGCGATCGGCCACGACCTCAAACTCGACGGTCAGACCGGCACCGAACTGCTCGGACCGGGCAAGTCCGAGACCATCCAGATCGGGCCCTTCACGGCGGACGCCGAGGCATGGTGCACGGTTCCGGGGCACAAGCAGGCGGGCATGCTGATGCACATCGCCGTCGTCGGCGGGTCCACGCCGGCTGGCGCGTCGGCATCTGCGGTCGGGGCCGCGGCGTCCGGTGAGACCTCGGCGAAGTTGGATCCGAACGCCGAACCGTCCGCCGGCTGGGTGCCCTTCGATCCGGCCCTGAAGCCGGCGCCGGGTGGCAAGGAGCACGTGCTGGAGATGCATGCCAGCGAGAAGCTGATCGAGGTGGCGCCCGGCGTCACGCCAGATGATGTGGACCTTCGACGGTCAGGTGCCCGGCCCGATCCTGCGGGGCAAGGTCGGCGACCTGTTCACCGTGACGCTGGTCAACGACGGCAAGCCGTCGACCACTCGATCGACTTCCACGCCAGCAAGGTGGCCTGGAACGACGAGATGCGCTCGATCGCCCCGGGTGAGTCGCTCGTCTACCAGTTCGAGGCGCAGTTCGCCGGCATCTTCATGTACCACTGCGGCACGGCCCCGGCGCTGCACCACATCGGCAACGGGATGTACGGCGCGCTCATCATCGACCCGCCCGAACTCGGCCCGGTCGACCACGAGTACATCCTCGTCCAGTCGGAGCTGTACCTCGGTCCACAGGACGGCACGGCGACCTGACCAAGATGGTCAACGAGCCAGTGGGATGCCGTCGTGTTCAACGGGTACGCCAACCAGTACCTCAAGGCCCCGATCCGGGTGGAGACCGGGCGAGCGCGTCCGGGTGTGGGTGCTCGACGCCGGACCGTCGGAGAACTCGGCGTTCCACATCGTGGGCACCATCTTCGACACGGTGTTCAAGGAGGGTGACTACCTCCTCCAACCGACCGACAGGCACGGGCGGTTCGCAGGTCCTCGATCTCCAGCCGGCGCAGGGCGGTTTCGTCGAGTTCACCTTCGCCGAGGACGGGCTCTACCCGATCGTGACCCACAAGTTCGCCAACCCGGGCAAGGGTGCCCTCGGCCTGTTCCAGTCCGGGGAAGTCGAAGCCGCGACGGCCGGGCACTGACGCTGATCCCGGCCGTGTCGCGGCCTTCCGCGACGCCGCCGGGGGATCCCGCCGACCGGCCCGGGACGAAGGTCCCCGGGCTCGTTGCCCACCGGCCCTGACCCCGCCACGAGCGGTCCCGCAGGCTGCGGACATGGACGAGCGGAGCAGCCCCCACCGGATTCCCGAGTTCTTCGACCCGTCGTTCGACGGGGAGCCCGAACCGGACGACACCGAGCCCGAGACCGTGGGCGAAGGATCCGACGAGGTCCTGCAGATGCCCGGAGTCCCCTCGCCGCTCGATCTGCTGCGCGACCCCGAGGACGAACCCCTCGACCTCCCGGCGGAGGAGGGGGCGATGCACGTCATCCCGGGCGAGGTCTAGGCCGTGCCCGAGAGCCCGATGCTCGACCGAACCCGGATGGTGACGTCGAACATCGCCGCCGAGGCGGTGACCCGACATGCCCGCGGGCCGCGGGCCCACCACCCGGCGCTGCGATTCATCGCCGTCGACGGCACCTGCACCACCCTGACCTTCGCCGAACTCGATGCGCAGTCGAACCGTTTCGCGGCGGTGCTCAACGATCTCGGGATCGGCCGCGGCGATCGGGTCTTCGTCGCCTGCGGACGGCGTCCTGAGCTGCACATCGCCGCCTTCGGGACGTGGAAGGCGGGGGCCGTCTTCTGCCCGCTGTTCACGGCCTTCGGGCCAGAGCCGGTCCGCCAGCGAATGCAGATCGGCGAGGCCGCCGCGCTGGTGACCACGGCATCGTGGTATCAGCGGCGGGTCGCCCCGATCCGCGACTCGTTGCCCGCCCTGCGCGTCGTGCTGTGCCTGGCCGACGAGCCTGCGGGCGGGGTTCCTCCGGGCACGGTCGACCTGGCCCTGCTGATCGAGCAGGCCTCGGCCGTCGACCATCCCGTGACGACCTCACCGGATGATCCGGCGATCGTCCACTTCACCAGCGGGACCACCGGAACGCCCAAGGGGGCGCTGCACGTCCACGGGGCCGTCGCCTCGCACCGATCGAGCGCGGCGATCGCCCTCGATCTGCGCGAGGAGGCCGACGACGAGGTCTTCTGGTGCACGGCCGACCCGGGATGGGTCACCGGCACCAGCTACGGGATCATCGCTCCCCTGGCGTTGGGGATCACGACGATCGTCGACCAGGCCGAGTTCGACGTCGAGCGGTGGTACCGCATCCTCCAGGACCAGCGCGTCACCGTGTGGTACACGGCGCCCACGGCGATCCAGCGGATGATGCGCGTCGGCGCAGATGTCGCCCGTCAGTTCGACACGTCGTCGCTGCGGTTGATCGCCAGCGTCGGCGAGCCCCTGCCGGCGCAGGCGGTCGGCTGGGGCGTCGAGGCGTTCGGCAGGCCGATCCACGACAACTGGTGGCAGACCGAGACCGGCGGCATCATGATCGCCAACGTGCTCTCCCGGCCGATCCGCCCGGGCTCGATGGGCAAACCGCTCCCGGGGGTCGAGGTCGCCATCCTGGAGGCCGACGACGAGGGGACGCTGGTGCGCGACGAGGCGGGCCGCGTGCGGCGGCTGGTCGGCCCGGGCAGCCCCGGGATGCTCGTGCTCCAGCCCGGGTGGCCGTCGATGTTCCGGGCCTACCTGAACGCAAAGGAGCGCTACGACTCGTGCTTCGTCGTCGATCAGGCAGGCCACGACTGGTACGTCTCGGGTGACCTGGCGAGCATCGACGAGGACGGCTACGTGTGGTTCGTCGGCCGCGCCGACGACGTGATCAAGACCTCGGGACACCTGGTCGGGCCGTTCGAGATCGAGAGCGTCCTCGGTGAGCACCCGGCGGTCGCCGCATCCGGCGTGTTCGGCAAGCCCGACCCGACGATCGGGGCGATCGTCAAGGCCATCGTCGTGCTCCGCCCCGGCGTCGAGGCCGGTGAGGAGATCCGCCGCGAGCTGATCGCCTACGGTCGGCGCCGTCTCGGGGCCGCGGTCGCCCCCCGCGAGGTGGACTTCGCCGAGTCGCTGCCGGTGACGCGCAGCGGCAAGATCATGCGGCGCCTGTTGCGGGCCCGTGAGCTCGGTCTTCCCGAAGGGGATCTGTCGACGATGGAAGGTCCGCCATGACCGCGGGCACCGGCGATCTCGAGCGCGGCCTCCTGCGCCAGATGATCCTCGTCCGGCGGTTCGAGGAGCGGTGCGTCGAGCTGTACTCGGCGACACGCATCCGTGGCTTCCTGCACCTCTACATCGGCGAGGAGGCGATTGCCGCCGGGGCGATGTCGGTGCTCGAGCCCCGCGACGCGGTGGTCGCGACCTACCGTGAGCACGGCCACGCCCTGGCCCGCGGATTGTCGGCCCGCTCGATCATGGCCGAGATGTTCGGCCGCGTCGAGGGCTGCAGCCGTGGACGCGGCGGCTCGATGCACCTGTTCGACGCCTCCACCCGCTTCTTCGGTGGCAACGCCATCGTCGGCGGTGGGCTGCCGATCGCCACCGGTCTGGCGCTGGCCGCCCGGATGCAGGGCCTCGACACGGTCACGGCATGCTTCTTCGGGGAGGGGGCCGTCGCCGAGGGCGAGTTCCACGAGTGCATGAACCTGGCGGCGTTGTGGCAACTGCCGATCCTGTTCTGTTGCGAGAACAACCGCTATGCGATGGGGACCGCGCTCGATCGCTCCGAGTCGGACACCAACCTGGCGCTCAAGGCCGCCGGCTACGAGTTGCCGGCCTGGACGGTCGACGGGATGGACGTGCTCGCCGTGCGCACGGCATGCCAGCACGCCACGACGGCGATCCGGGCCGGCGGTGGTCCGGCCTTCCTCGACTTCGAGACCTACCGCTTCCGTGCCCACTCGATGTACGACCCCGAGCGTTACCGGTCGAAGGAGGAAGTGGCGTCCTGGCGGGAGCGCGACCCGATCGACGCCCTCACCAAGCGGATGCTCGCCGACGGATCGATCGACGAGTCGGCGCTCGCCGCGATCGAGCAACAGGTCGTCGAGGAGATCGACGACGCCGTCGCCTTCGCCGATGCCGCCGCGCTGGAACCCGTCGAGGAGCTCACCCGGTTCGTCCTCTCCGAACCCCTGGTGCAGGTGGCGTGATGGGGGAGACGACGACGTACCGCGAGGCAATGCGCGAGGCGCTGCGCGATGCCCTCGGGCGCGACGAGAGGGTGTTCCTGATGGGCGAGGACGTCGGGGCCTACGGGGGATCGTTCGGTGTCAGCCTCGGTCTGTTCGAGGAGTTCGGACCGGAACGGATCCGCGACACGCCGCTGTCGGAGTCGGCGTTCGTCGGCGCGGGGATCGGTGCGGGGCTCGGCGGCATGCGACCGATCGTCGAGATCATGACGGTCAACTTCTCCCTGCTCGCCCTCGACCAGATCATGAACAACGCGGCAACGCTGCTGCACATGTCCGGCGGGCAGTTCAACGTGCCGATCGTCATCCGGATGACGACGGGTGGTGGTCGGCAGCTCGCCGCCCAGCACTCCCACTCGCTCGAGGGCTGGTATGCCCACATCCCGGGGCTCAAGGTGCTCACGCCGGCCACCGTCACCGACGCCCGCTACATGCTCTGGCCGGCGTTGTGCGACCCGGATCCAGTGCTGATCTTCGAACACGGCGGTCTCTACACGTTCGAGGCCGAACGCCCGACCGGCCCCGACGGCGACCCGTGGACGGCACGCGTCCGTCGGGCCGGCACCGACATCAGTGTGATCACCTACGGCGGCTCGCTGCCCAAGGCGCTCGAGGCCGCAGAGCTGCTGGCCGCCGACGGGATCGACGCCGAGGTGATCGATCTCCGGTGCCTCCGGCCGCTCGACGATGCGACGATCTTCGCTTCCGTGGCCGCCACCGGTCGGGCGATCATCGTCGACGAGGGCTGGCGCAGCGGCAGTATCTCGGCGGAGATCGCCGCCCGGGTGGCCGACCACTGCTTCTACGACCTGGACGCGCCGATCGCCCGGATCTGCTCGGCCGAGGTGCCGATCCCCTACGCACGCCACCTCGAGGAGGCCGCGCTCCCGCGAGTCGACCGCATCGTCGAGACCGCCCGGTCGATGGTGGCGCCCCGTGGCTGAATCCGAGGCGCTCTACGTGATGCCGTCGCTGGGCGCCGACATGACCGAGGGCACCGTCGTGCGCTGGCTGGTGCGACCGGGCGACCTGGTTCATCGGGGGGACATCGTCGCCACGATCGACACCGACAAGGCCGAGATCGACGCCGAGATCTTCCAGGACGGCCGGATCGACGAGCTGCTCGTCCCGATCGGGGAGCGGGTGCCCGTCGGGACGGCCCTCGCCCGCTTGACCTCGGCCGGCCCCGTGTCCGCCGCCGCGGTGTCCGGCGTCCCGGTGTCCGGCGGCCCGGTGTCCGCCGCCGCGGTGTCCGGCGTCCCGGTGTCCGGCGTCCCGGTGTCCGGCGTCCCGGCCACGGTGCTGTCCGGGAGTGTCGTCGCCCGTACCCGTCCCTCGACGTTCTCACCGCTGGTCCGACGTCTGGCCGCGGACCACGGGCTCGATCTGACGCGACTCGAGGGCCACGGCCCGGGTGGCACGGTGACCCGGGGTGATGTGGAGGGCGCCGAGGTCCGGCGACTGCCCGGGCGGGTCGTCGTTCGCGCCTCGCCGCGGGCCCGGCGGCTGGCCGCGGCCGCCGGGTTGGAACTCTCCGGCATCAGCGGAACCGGGCCGGGCGGGGCGGTACTCGCCACCGACATCCGGACCGTCACCCCCGTCACGGGGACGCCACCACCCGGCGCGCCACCATCCGAAGGGCCATCACCCGAAGGGCCGACGGCGTCGGCGGTTGGTGCAACGCGCCGGCCGCGCCGGCCGCTCGCCGATCTGATGAGCCGATCGAAGCGCGAGATCCCCCACTACTACCTCGCCCAGGATGTCAGCTTCGCGGCGGCATCGGCCTGGCTGCTGGAGACCAACGCCGACCGTTCCGCTGCCAGCCGGCTGCTGCCCGTGGCCCTCGTCCTCAAGGCAACGGCACTCGCCGTCGAGCAGACCGACGGGTTCAACGGGTTCTGGGTCGACGGCGAGTTCCGACCTGCGGACGCCGTCCATCTCGGGGTGGCGATCGCCCGGCGGGGTGGCGGGCTGCTCGCACCGTGCATCCATGACGCGGCGCGTCTTCCCCTCGACGAGCTGATGAGCTGCCTGCGCGACCTGGTCGAGCGGACTCGCTCGGGTCGGATGCGCTCGTCCGAGATGAGCGACGCCACGGTGACCGTCACGGCGCTCGGCGACCAGGGGGTCCAGCAGGTCTTCGGTGTGATCTATCCGCCGCAGGTGGCGATGATCGGCGTCGGGGCGATCACCGAACGTGCCTGGGCCGAACGCGGCATGGTCGGTGCCCGACCCGTCGTCACCTTGACGCTGGCCGCCGACCATCGGGCCAGCGACGGCCATGACGGCGCCCGTCTGCTGGCCCGGATCGACGCGCTGCTCCAATCGCCGAACGAACTGTAGGAGACCTCCGATGGACCACGACGATCTGCGCCAGTGCATCGACCGGGCGCTCGGGCGAATCGCCCCGGACCTGGATCCGGCAACCCTGCCGACCGACCGCGATCTGGTCGAGTCGGCCGATCTCGACTCGATGGACTTCCTCAACCTGATGACGGCCATCGAGACGGATCTCGCCGTCACGGTGCCCGAACGCGACTACGCCAAGGTGCGCACCATCGAGGCGATGATCGAGTACCTCGGGGCACGGACGGGCGTCGGTTCCTGATCGCGCCGCGCCGAGGCCGGGGACCAACGGCCCTGGTCGCCGGTGAACACGGCAGAGTTGGCTGGGACGTACGGACTCACCAGTCGGGCTCTCGAGCGCGCAGGCGCTGGCGTCACTCCACCGTGACGGCCCCAACGTCCTGCCGCGCCCACATCGGCGCGGTCAGATCCGCCAGTTGGCCGCACAGCTCACCCACTTCTTCGCCTTGATGCTGTGGGTCGCCGGTGGCCTGGCCATCGTCGCCGGCATGCCGCAGCTGGGCGTGGCGATCTTCATCGTGATCGTCGTCAACGGGATCTTCGCCTGGGCGCAGGAGGCCCGCGCCGAGCACGCCGCCGACCGGCTCGGTGAGCTCGTTCCCCGCCGGGCGACCGTGGTGCGCGATGGGCGGGTGCAGACCGTCGAGGCGAGCGATCTCGTAGTCGGTGACCTCGTACGGCTCGTGGCCGGCGACCGCATCGCCGCCGACCTCACCCTGATCGAGTCGTCGGCGCTGCGCATCGACTCGTCGACGCTCACCGGTGAGAGCGCCGCGGAGCTCGCCGCCGCCGGTGAGCTCGCCGCGGCCGGCACCCTCGTGGTCGGCGGCGACGGCTGGGGAACCGTGTACGCCACGGGGCGCGGACGAAGTTCGCCCGGATTGCCGAGCTCACCCTGACCAGCACGCGTCCGCGAACCCCGTTGGCCCTCGAACTGGATCGGGTGGTCCGGCGGATCGCGTTGATCGCGCTGGTCGTCGGGGCGGCGTTCTTCATCATCGCCGTGACGTTCGGGGAGGGCGCTTCGGATGGGTTCCTCTTCGCCATCGGGGTCACGGTCGCCCTCGTGCCCGAGGGCCTCCTGCCGACGATCACCCTCGCCCTCGCCGTGGGCGCGCAACGGATGGCCCGCCGCGATGCGCTGGTTCGTCGGCTCGACGCCGTGGAGACCCTCGGGTCGACGACCTTCGTCTGTACCGACAAGACCGGGACGCTGACACTCAACCAGATGAGCGTGGCCGAGGTCTGGACGCCGGCTGGATCGGCGCGCATCAGCGGGACGGGCTACGGCCCGGAGGCGGCGATCTCCTACACGAGCGGGTCGCGTCCTGCCGTCGCCGCGCTGGCCCGCGACGCCCGAAGCTCTTCGGACGGTCGCATCAGGCACGACGGCCGGGCGTGGGTGCCCTTCGGCGACCCGATGGAGGCGGCGATCGATGCGCTGGCCCACCGGTGCGGAGCGGCCGACGACGAACCGCTGATCGGTCGGGCGCCGTTCGATGCCGGCCGTCGGCGGATGTCGGTGATCGTCGAGCGTGGCGGAGAACGGGTGCTCCTCGTCAAGGGGGCGCCCGAGTTCATGCTGCCGATCGCCACTGGCGACGTCGGGGTGATCGGCGCGGAGGCCGAGCGCCTGGCGGGGAGTGGTCTACGCGTGCTCGTCGTCGGCATGCGCCGCCTCGCGCCCGGCGAGCCCGGCGACGAGATCATCGGGCTCGAGCACTCGCTCGGCATCGTCGGGCTGCTCGGCCTGTACGACCCACCGCGTCCGTCGGTCACCGCAGCGATCAACCGCTGCCGCCAGCTCGGCGTCGGGGTGGTGATGCTGACCGGCGACCATCCGGCCACTGCCGCGGCCGTCGCCCGTGAGATCGGGCTGTCGCTCGACTCGGTGACCGTCGTCAGGGGGGCCGACCTGCCCGAGGACGACGACCGACTCGCCGATCTCGTGACCCGCGACGGCGCGGTGATCAGTCGGCTGGATCCGGAGCAGAAGCTGCGCATCGCCCGCGCCCTGCAGCGCCGCGGTCATGTCGTGGCGATGACGGGCGACGGCGTGAACGACGGACCGGCGTTGCAGGCTGCCGATGTCGGGGTGGCGATGGGGGAGTCGGGGACCGACGTCGCCCGCGGCGCGGCGGACCTGGTGCTGCTCGACGACGACTTTGCCACGATCGTCGCGGCGATCGAGGAGGGGCGGGCGACGTACGCCAACGTGCGCCGGTTCCTGACCTATCACCTCACCGACAACGTCGCCGAGCTCACGCCGTTCGTGGTCTGGGCCCTGTCGGGGGGGCGGATTCCCCTGGCCATCGGGGTCCTGCAGATCCTCTGCCTCGACATCGGCACCGATCTGCTGCCCGCACTGGCGCTCGGCGTCGAGAAGGGGCACGGCGCACAGGCCCCTGCGGTCCGGTCCCATCTGTTCGACCGGCTGGTGCTGCGCCGCGCCTTCGGCGTGCTCGGTCCGACGGAAGCGGTGGTCGAGATGGCGGCCTTCTTCGCCTCCTTCCTGGCTGCGGGCTGGCGGCCGGGCGACGGGTTCCCGACCGGGGCGACCCTGGCCGGCGCCTCCGGAGCGGCGTTCACGGCGGTCGTCGTCTGCCAGATGGCCAACGCCTTCGCCTGTCGGAGCACCTCGGTACCCGTGTGGCGCCTCGGCTGGTCCACCAACCGCGCCCTCCTCGGGGCGGTGCTCGTCGAACTGGTCGCCCTCGTCGCCTTCCTCGAGATCGGGCCGGTCGCCCGCCTCTTGGGCCACGCCTGGCCGCCCGCAGCCGGGGCGATCGTCGCCGCGGCCGGCTTCCCGTTGGTGCTCGCCGTCGACGCCGTCGACAAGGCCCGGCGCCGATCCGCGAGCCGTCAGACACCCGGGACGGGGACCTTCGGCCCTCGCCCGCCCGGCTCCGCCGTTCCCACGATGGAGTCGTGAAGCAGACCTTTCACCTCGGCACCTGGCGCGGCATCCGCGTCGGTGCCCACTGGAGCCTGTTGATCGTCGCCTGGCTGCTCACCTGGAGCCTGGCCGACTCGCTGTTGCCGGAGGTGGCGCCGGGCTACTCCACCGACGCCTACTGGGTGGCCGGGTCGCTGACCAGTGTGGCGTTCCTGCTGGCCATCGGCGCTCACGAGATGTCGCACGCCGTCGTGGCGTTGCGGGAGGGGGTCGGGGTGAGCAAGGTCACCCTGTGGGTGTTCGGCGGAATCGCCGAGCTCTCCAGCCAGCCGCCGACATGGCGTTCGCAATTCGACATCGCCATCGCCGGCCCGATCGCCAGCGGGGTGATCGCCGGCCTGGGACTGGGCGGGTCGTCTCTGCTGGCGTCGGTCGGGAGCGATGGCCTGGCGAGCGAGAGCCTGGCCTGGTTGGGCGGCACGAACCTGATGCTCGCCGTGTTCAACCTGTTGCCGGGAGCCCCGCTCGACGGTGGCCGGGTGCTCACCGCACTGCGCTGGCGATCGCATGGCGACTCTCACCGGGCCCGGCGTGAAGCGGCGGCCGCGGGCATGATGCTCGGGCGGGTGATGGTCACGACCGGGGTGCTGCTCGTCTTCTTCGCTCCCGGCGGTGCAGGGCTGTGGATCGGGCTGCTGGGCTGGTTCGTCGGCTCGGCTGCTCGGGCCGAGGGCCGGGCCGAGACGGTCGAGGAGATGCTCACCGGGGTGCGCGTCCGCGACATCATGTCGCACCGCCCGACGACGATCGCGCCGTCGATGTCGCTCGCCACGGTTGTCGATCAGGTGATCGCCACGACCCATCACACCAGCCTCCCCGTGGTGATCGACGATCGGCCCGTCGGCCTGCTCACCCCGAAGCAGATCCAGGCCGTGCCGGCCGGGGACTGGGACACGACCTCGGCCGGAACGGCCGCCCTGCGGATGCACGCCGTGACGACCGCCACCGAGGACGAGCCCGTGCTCGACCTGCTGCGGCGCCTCGGGACCGATCAGGAGCGGGTCGTCGTGCTCGACCTGCTCGGGCGGGTGTGCGGGATCGTCACACCGACCGACATGCTCGCCACGGTGCAACGTGAGCTCCTCCGCCACCGCATCGCCGACCCGGTGGGCACCTGATCGGCGCGCACCACGAGACGAACGCGTGTTCGCTATTGTCGGTACGTGATCCGCCGGCCGACGATCCTGCATGCCGATCTCGACGCCTTCTACGCCTCGGTCGAGCAGCTCCTCGATCCATCGCTGCAGGGTCGGCCGATCGCCGTCGGGGGCAGCGTCGTCCTGGCCGCCTCCTACGAGGCGCGGGCGTGCGGCGTCCGGTCGGCGATGGCCGGCTGGCAGGCCCGGCGGCTCTGTCCCGGGATCATCTTCGTCGGTGGGCACTTCGCCGAGTACCAGCGGCTCGCCGACCGGGTGATGGACGTGTTCGCCGACATCACGCCGCTCGTCGAGCGGGTGTCGATCGACGAGGCGTTCCTCGACGTCTCCGGCGCTCTGAACCTCTTCGGTCCGCCCGAGGCGATCGCTGGGATCATCCGGTCGCGGGTGCGTGGCGAAATCGGCCTGCCGATCTCGGTCGGGGCGGCGAGCACCAAGCACCTGGCCAAGATCGCCTCGCAGGTGGCCAAGCCCGACGGTCTGGTGGTGGTCGATCCCGAGCACGAATTGGAGTTCCTCGGTCCTTTGCCCGTCGGGCTGATGTGGGGCATCGGGCCGGTCGCCCGCCGCAAGCTCGCCGATCGGGGGATCACGACGATCGGGCAGTTGGCCGAGTCGTCCCCGGAGTCGCTCGGCCACGTGCTGGGACGGGCGATCGGCACGAAGCTGTTCGCCCTGGCCGCCAACGAGGACGAACGCGGGGTCGAGACGACGCGGCGGGCGAAGTCGGTCGGCGCCCAATCGGCCTTCCGTCGCCGCGTGCCCACCGACGACCTGCTGCGCGGTGTGCTCGGACATCTCGCCGACCGGGTCGCCTCGCGGTTGCGGGCCAGGCAGCGCGCCGGGCGGACCGTCACGGTGCGCGTCCGGTTCGTGGGCCTACGGTCGATCAGCCGCTCCCACACCCTGGCCGGACCGGTCTCGGCCACGCTCACCCTCACCGAGGTTGCCGAGCGACTCGTGAGGACGGCGCTCGCCGCCCACCCCGGTGAACGGGAGATCACCCTCCTGGCGATCTCGGTGTCCAACCTGGTCGACCAGCCGGCGCTGCAGCTGGAGCTGGAGGTGCAGCCCGACGACCCGCTGCGACCCGGTTCCACCTCCGGGGCGGCCCGATGGGCGGTCGATCGGTCGATGGACGAGGTGCGCCGGAGGTTCGGCCGCTCGGCGGTCGGCTACGTCGCCGTGACGATGGCCGGCGTCGACACGGTCCCCGACGACTTTCGCGAGTTGGCGGAACACGAACGATGACCCGGTGGCTGAGGTACCAGGTCCAGCAGTCACACCTTCGTGCCCGCCGCCCCGGGCCGCCGGGCGTCGGTCTTGGTCACCCGCCTCCGCACACGGGGCTGAACGGGGTTCGCTCAGCAGCCGAGGGTGGTGCAGATCGCGATCGAGAGCTCCCCGAGGACGTCGCCGGTGACGGTCCCGATCCGGCGTACGCCGGCGGTCTTGGGGACCAGCGTGACCCGTTGGGTGTTGGCGACCGATGGTTTGGGCATGCCGGGGATCACGATCTCGGACGGCAACCCGCGGATTGTCGAGGTGATCGGAACCAGATGGACTTCGGACAGCCAGGGCACCGACCGCACGACCACCGCCGGGCGGCGTTTGTCGAGTTTCACCAACCAGATCTCGCCCCGGTTCACGCCTGAGGCTCCGGGAACAACTGCTCCCAGTCCTCGTCGTCATCACCGACGAACCGTGCCGCCGAGGCCTGCGCCCAGTCGGTCTCCTCCGCGGTGGCTGGGAGTTGTTCGTACACCGCGCGTTCCAACTCGACGGTGTACGCAATCACTGCGTCGTTCACGAACGCCGACAGCGACTGTCCCCGGCGCAGCCGGTTCGCTCGGCGCACCGCGTCCGGATCCAACGTCAAGGTATGCCGTTCCTTCAACAACCTCATACCCGGTCATCATACTCGGCAGTAGGACTGCGACGGGTTGGGCGGAGAACGACCGTGCCCCGACCGGATCGATCGTGCCACGAGTTCAACCACACGCCAGGGAGCGCATACGGGGAGAACACACCCACCCGGGCCGGCGGGGTAGAGCATCCGATGGCAACATAGACCTTTCGTCATACCGGTCGCGGCTACGCTGCGACCGACGGCAGGGGGCCTGCGGACCTCGTAGCGCCCAGACTCGCAGCGGCAAGGATGGGGGATGACGGAGGTTTCGTCGAGGACTGGAATGACGGTGTCGCCGGCCGGCGTCTACCGGGCGACCAGGGGTCGGGTGTCGTACGGGGTGCCGATCGGCATCCTGATGCTCGACTGCAACGTGCCCTTCGTGCCGGGCGATGTCGGCAACGCCACGTCGTACCCGTTCCCGGTGCAGTACCTGGTGGTGCCGGGGGCGACCACCCGGGCGGTGATGGACGGCGGCGCCGAACTGGGCGAGGCGTTCGTCGCCTGCGCCCGCCATCTCGTCGGCCAGGGGGTGAAGGCGATCACCGGCGACTGCGGTTTCATGGCCATGTACCAGGAGATCGTCCAGCGCGCCGTCGACGTCCCGGTGTTCATGTCCAGCCTCCTGCAGCTGCCGCTGGTGCTCAGCCTGGTGCACCCGAGCCGCAAGGTGGCGATGCTCACCGCCAGCGACGAGGCGGTGCGACCCGAGCTGTTCACGGCGGTCGGTGTCGACCGGGCGATGCGCGAGCGGATCGTCGTCTGCGGCGCCCAGCGCAAGCCGTACTTCAACGAGGTGTTCCTCGGCGAGCTCGGCGAGCTCGACCTTGCCCGGATGACGCAGGAGATGGCCGCGTTCGCCACCGAGATCGCCACGGGTGACCCGACGATCGGCGCCCTGCTCCTCGAGTGCAGCGACCTCCCGCCGTACGCCCACGCGATGCACGCCGCGACCGGGCTCCCGGTCTTCGACTGGATCAGCTTCGTGAGGTTCGTGCACGATGCCGTGAACCCACGCCGCTACGACGGGTCGTACTGATCCGGTCACGATGCGACCCGGTGGCCAGCGGAGCCTCCCGGCCGAACCGCCCGGCCGAGCGCTCGACGAACGGGCTCAGGGACCTTGTGCCCTGGCGATGAACTGGGTCGGCGTGGAGGATCGAGAGGGCACGAGATCCGGTCCTGCTCCCGAAGGTTGGTACGCATCATGCGAGTTCCCTCACCCTGGTCCGCCGTCACGGTGGCGATGGCCGTCGCCCTGCTCGGAGCCTGCGGCAGTGACGACACACCGCCGACGGGGACCACGGCGGCGGCCGGGATCGCCAATCCCGCCTCCGAATTCTGTGTGCAGCGGGGGGGAACGGTGGAGATCGTCGACGAGGCGGGCGGGCAGGTGGGTTACTGCAACCTGCCCGACGGACGCCGGGTCGAGGAGTGGGAGTATTTCAGGTCCGAGACGGGCTCGACCCTCGAACCCTGACGCCGCCGCCCCGGCGCGGGCGGTCGCCGAGGGAGCCGGATCGACGACCGTTTGAGTAGGGTCGACGGCATATGGCTTCCCCCTCCTTCCGGGCCTTTCGGGCCGTGACCACGGGTGACGCCGTCGAGCGGGGCCTGGTCGCCATGTCGCTCGACGAGCTGCCCCCCGGCGTGCTCGTCGAGGTGCACTGGTCGAGCGTCAACTACAAGGACGGCCTCGCCTCGACCCCCAGCGGACGGGTGGCCCGGGTGTCGCCGATGGTGCCGGGCATCGACCTGGCCGGGGTGCTCGCCGAGGATGCCGACGGCTTGGCCGCCGGCACCGAGGTGATCGCCCACGGGTACGACATCGGGGTGGCACGGCACGGTGGCTTCGCCGAGTTCGCCCGTGTCGACGCGGGTTGGCTCGTACCGCTCCCGGCCGGGCTGACGACGCGCCAGGCGATGGTCATCGGGACGGCGGGCTTCACCGCGGCGATGTCGGTGGTCGCCCTGGCCGACCACGGCGTGACCCCCGACTCGGGGCCGGTGCTGGTCACCGGGGCCACGGGTGGCGTGGGCAGCACGGCCGTCGGCATGCTCGCCGGGCTCGGCTACGAGGTCGTCGCCTCCACCGGCAAAGCTGCCGGCGCCGACTTCCTCCGCTCGATCGGGGCGTCATCGATCATCGACCGCGCCGAACTGGCCGAGGCCGGCAGACGCCCGCTCGAGTCGACGACGTGGGCCGGGGCCGTCGACTGCGTCGGGGGCGTCACCCTGGCCAACGTGCTCAAGCGGATCCACTACGGCGGGGCGGTGGCGGCGAGCGGGCTGACCGGCGGCTCCGAGCTGCCCACCACGGTCCTGCCGTTCATCCTGCGCGGTGTCTCGCTGCTGGGCATCGACTCGGTGATGACCCCGATCGAGCGCCGTCGGGCGATCTGGAGCCGCATCGGCGCCGACCTGCGCCCGGCAGGGCTCGAGACGATCGGCCACACCATCGCGCTCGGTGACCTCGACGCCGCCCTGACCGACATCCTCAACGGCTCGATGACCGGTCGGGCCGTCGTCGACGTTCGGGCCTGACCGGTCCGAGATGATCGAGCATCACCTCGACATCGCCACCGCCGACGGGGCGATGAACGCCTTCGCGACCCACCCGGAGGAGGGCGGCCCGTTCCCGGTGGTGTTCTTCTACATGGATGCCCCCGGCAAGCGCGAGGAACTCCACGACATGGCCCGCCGTCTGGCCACCACCGGCTACTACGTCGTGCTGCCCAACCTCTACTACCGCACCACTCGTGAGTTCAACCTGTTCGCCGGCAACGGCGAGACGCGCCGCCAGATGTTCGGGCTGATGACGCAGCTCACCGACTCGCTGATCACCTCGGACACCGAGGCGATGTTCGCCCTCGTCGATGCCGATCCTCGTGCGGATGCCTCCCGCGTGGGGTGCCTGGGCTACTGCATGAGCGGCCCGTTCGTCCTGGCGGTCGCCGGGACGTTCCCCGATCGCATCCGCGCCGCAGCGTCGGTGTACGGAGTGCGGCTGTTCGGTGAGGATTCACCGGCCCACCTCGCCGAGCGGGTGCGAGGCGAGCTGTACTTCGCCTGCGCCGAGATCGACGAGTACGCCCCCGGGGAGATGATCGACGGACTCGAGGCGCACCTCGCCGCCGTCGGCGCCAATGCCCGCGTCGAGCGGTATCCGGGGACCCATCACGGCTTCGCCTTCCCCGGCCGGGGCGAGGTCTACAGCAAGCCCGATGCCGAGCGTCACTGGGAACGTCTCCATCGCCTGTTCGACCGCAACCTGCGGGACCGGCCGTGACGCCGGCGGCGCGGGCACGGCACGCCCGACCAGATCGACGGCGCGGCGAGTGCGCCCCGCAGACCACCCGGAGGTGACCACATGTCCGACCAGAGGTCCGACGAGGAGCCAGCGCTGAACCCGGGTCGACGGTTCCTGCACGTCTGCTACTGCTGCGACGATGCCGATGCGGTGACCGACTTCTTCGTCGAGGGGTTGCACATGCGGGCGACGATGCGCACGCCGATGGAGGTCTCCGACGGCGAACTGCTCGGCATCGACGGCGAGATCGAGAGCTGCGCCTCGTTCGTCTACGACCAGCGCGGCCCGCGGGTGTCGCCGGCGATCGAGGTGCAGGGCTGGGCCGCCCCGAAGGTCGTCGGCGTGCCGTCGATCGATCCGTTCCGGGTGGGGATCAAGGCACTCGGTTACGCGGTGCCCGACCTCGACGCGGTCGAGGCGCGCCTCGTCGGGCTGGGCTGCTCCGTCGTGCACCGCGGCGCGTCGCCCTTCGCCGACGACTGGCTGACCGTGTGCGATCCGACCGGCGTGCTGCTGGAGCTGGTCGGATCGCCCGAGCTGGCCGAGGGGTCGACCCGGCTGCGCCATCTGCGAATCACCTGCACCGACCTGGCGACCTCGCTCCCGTTCTACGAAACCCTCGGCTTCGCCGTCATCGAATCGGGTGGACTGCTCGAAGCGGCGTTCGCCGGCCACGACGACCCGGTCGACGGTCGGTTCGTGCGCCTGCGCCTTCCCGACGAGCCCTTCGAGATCATCATGATCCAGTGGCTCGACCCCCCGTCGCACGGCCGGCACTACCCCCAACCCAACCATGCCGGGATCTACCGGGTGGCGCTCGGCGTCGACGACACCCGGGCCTCCAAGGCGGCACTCGAGGCCGTCGGGCTGGTCTTCGACCGTCACGCCCGTGAGGTCGAACTGAAGGGCACCCCCGTCCCCGACATGTGGATCACCTTCATCAGTGACCCCGACGGGATCCCCTACGAGTTCGTACAGCGCCCCCGCTCCGCCTTCCGCTGAGTCGCCGGGCGGGGCGGCCGGGGACCCGCCGGGCCTCGGCTAGCTTTCCCGCATGGCTGAGGCATCCGACGGCATCGCGTACATCAACGGCTCCTACTGCCCGGTGGGGGAGGCATCCGTACCGCTGCTCGATCCCGGGTTCACCCGCGGCGACGCGGTGTACGACACGGTGTCGGTGTGGAAGGGCAACTTCTTCCGGCTCGACGACCACATCGAGCGGTTCTTCCGCTCCTGCGCCAGCAACCGGCTGTCGCCACCCGCCGGCCCCGACGAACTGAAGGCGATCCTCGCCCAGTGCGTGCAGCGCACCGGCCTGGAGAACGCGTACGTCCAGATGCTCTCGACCCGCGGCAAGTTCCCCTCGACGACGGTGCGCGACCCCCGGCTGTGCACGAACACGCTGATGACCTTCGCCATCCCCTACATCTGGATCATCCAGCCGGCCCGCCAGCTCGAGGGCATCGACCTGGCCGTCGCCGTCGGCAACCGGCGGGTCCCACCCGAGTCGGTCGACCCGAGGATGAAGAACTTCAACTGGCTCGACCTGCAGCGCGGCCTGTTCGAGGGGCTCGACCGCGGGGCGGACACCTCGGTGCTGTGCACGCCCGACGGCCGGCTCTCCGAGGGGCCCGGATTCAACCTGTTCGTCGTCCGCGACGGGCGGATCTCGACGCCCCGGGGCAATGCCCTCGAAGGGATCACCCGCCGCACGATCCTCGAGCTGGCCTCGATCGTCGGCATCAAGGCCGAGGAGCACGACCTCGCCGTCGACGACCTGCGCTCCGCCGACGAGGCCTTCCTGAGCTCGACGGCCGGCGGTGTGATGCCCGTGGCGACGGTCGACGGTCGGCCGCTCGGCCACGGTCCCGGGGCCGGGCCGATCTCGCTCCAGCTACGGGCCGAGTACTGGGAACGGCGCGAGGCGGGCTGGCTCGCCACCCCTGTGGCCATGCTCGTCTGATCGGCTCGGCCGACCGGTTCCGTCAGAACCAGCTCGCCGACCAGGGTGGCGACGGCCAGCCGAAGGCGACGGTGGCGGCGGCGACGGCACCTGCGGTGTGTTCCGAGGCCAGTCCGGCCTCGGCGAGGATCGAGAGTGGATGGCCGCCGAACAGGATCGCGCCGAGGCTGGCCATCGGGAGGGTGAGGTCGGGCAGATCGCCGGTGGACGTGCAGGTCGCCCCGGCCGGGTCGGCGTCGAGCCGGTAGCGGCCGCCGCTCAGACCGAGGGGATCGACGACCTCGATCACGAGCCCGGCCGGCGCCTGGTAGCTGCGGTGCTCGAGGCAGGCGGCGACATCGAGCGGACGGGCCCAGACGAAGTCGTTACGTTCGGTCTGTCGCAGATCGCGACCATCTGCCAGCCACCACATCAGCCGTTCCCCGACCGCGCGGTCGGGCGCCTTGACGGTGGTGATCCAGTCGATGCCGCACAGGTACTGCCACAACTGGAGCTCGGTCGCCGGGTCGGGGGCGATCAGTTCGGCGACGGTGAGCACCCCGGCGGGTTGACGGCCGTCGAAGTCACCGCTGATCGCGTAGCGGGCGTACCCGCCAGGCACACCGTCGCCGTCTCGGCAGATCACCCGGAAGTCCTTGCGCGGTGAGCTAGCCGGGCCGAGGATCGACGTCCGCCAGACGAAGGCGTCGCGATCGATCTCGCTGGCGTGGATCGCCTGGTGGCGGTCGTAGATGCCCGGGGCTTCGCGGCACAGGGTGTCGCCGTCGACCAGTTCGACGGTGCCGGCCCCCTGCGCCGTCCAGCGGGCGGCCGCCTTGAGGGTGTACGTGGCGTGTTCCGTGGCCGGGCCGAACCCGAAACGCCCGTAGATCGGCCACTCGGCGGCGATCAGGGTGGACAACGGTTCCCCTGACTCGCGAGCGGAGCGCAACGTGCTGGTGATCATCTCGCTCATCAGGCCCCGCCGGCGATGCGTCGCCCGGGTGGTGACGGCGGTCAGCCCGCACGACACGATGGAGGCGCCACCCGGCATCGTCGTCAGCAGCGGCAGCGACCGGACCGTGGCGACGATCGCCTCGTCATCGAGGGCGGCCCACCACCGTCCGGCGATCCACCGCTCCCGGAGGCGTTCGAGGTCGGCGGCGTCGATCGTCGGCTCGTGGAAGCCGGTGGCGACGGCGCGGCCGTAGTCGTCGACCCGATCCTGATCGATCGCCCGGATGAGGATGCCCATCCGGCCAGGGTACGTTGGCGTGACTCGGCCGGCACGGCGAATTGCGTGGCCTCGGTGCCCGCCCCCGGCCGGCCGAGGCCGAGCAGACGACGATGGGGGAGACGTGACGATGGCAGAGAGCATCCCGACGGTGGGCGACCCGCGCTTCGAGCCGAGGTACCAGGAGATCGCTACGTTCATGCGGGCGCCCTACCGCCCGGATCTCGCCGGGGTCGACATCGCCCTCTACGGCGTCGCCTACGACGGCGGTGTGACCAACCGGCCCGGGGCACGTCACGGCCCTCGCGAGATCCGCAACCAGTCGTCGATCAACCGGGCGATGAACCACGCCACCCGGGTGAACCCCTACGAGCTGGCGTCGATCGCCGATGTCGGCGACGTCAGGTTCGCCGAGGTCTTCGACATCGCCGCGGTGATGGGCGACATCGAGGACTTCGTCCGGCGGATCATCGACGCCGGGGCGGTGCCGCTGGCCGCCGGGGGCGACCACTCGATCACGTACCCGATCCTGCGCGCCCTGGCCACCCCGCAGGCACCCGTCGGGATGATCCACATCGATGCCCACACCGACACCTGGGGACCGTTCCGCGGCTGCAAGTTCCACCATGGGGCGCCGTTCCGCCTCGCCGTCGAGGCCGGCGTGCTCGATCCCCGCCGGACGGTCCAGATCGGCATCCGCGGCGGGCAGAACTCCGCCGACACCTGGGACTACTCGCTCGATGCGGGGATGCGGGTGATCTTCATCGAGGAGTTCGAAGACCTCGGTGTCGCCGGCGTCGTCGCCGAGGCCCGGCGCGTGGTCGGCGACGGTCCCACCTACATCACCTTCGACGTCGACGGCCTCGACCCGGTGTACGCCCCGGGGACCGGGACGCCCGAGGCGGGTGGGATCACCACCCGCGAGGCGCTGCGGATGCTGCGCGGGTTCCGGCATCTCGACCTGATCGGCGGCGACGTCGTCGAGGTGTCGCCACCGTTCGACCCGTCGGGGAACACCGCCCTCGTCGGCGCCACGATCATGTTCGAGCTGCTCTGCCTGCTCGCCGAGTCACGCCACGAACGCCTCGCCGGCTGAGCCCGACGGCGAGGCGTCCGGCGGCCGTCGCCCGAGCCACCCGGGATGCCCGGGCCATAAGGTGTCTCGGTGCTCGCCATCCACTGGTTCCTGCCGACGGGGGGTGATTCGCGCGACGTGCTGCCCTCGGGCCCGGCCCCACATCGCCGGGCACCGGACATCGGCTACCTCGCCCAGGTTGCCGGGGCGTGCGACGAGTTGGGCTTCGAGGCCGTGCTCACCCCGTGCGGGACGGGCTGCGAGGACGCCTGGTTGACGACGGCCGCGCTGCTCGCCCACACGACCCGGCTCAAGTTCCTCGTCGCCTTCCGCCCGACGCTGCTGTCACCGACGCTGGCGGCCCAGATGGCCTCGACCTACCAGCGGATCTCCGGCGGGCGGCTGAAGATCAACATCGTCACCGGCGCCGAACCGGCCGAACTGGCCCGATTCGGCGTCTGGGAGGACAAGGAGACGCGTTACGAACGCACGGGGGAGTTCATCCGGGTGATGCGGGCGGCGTGGTCGCCGACCCCGTTCGACCACACGGGCGCGCACTACCGCGTCGAGGGTGCGACGACCCGCGAGATCCCCGACCCGATTCCCGAGGTCTACTTCGGCGGCGCGTCGCCCGAGGCCGAGCGGGTCGCTGCCGAGCAGGTCGACGTGTACCTCGCCTGGGGCGAGCCGCCGACCATGGTCGCCGAACGGGTCGAGCGCATGCGCTCACTGGCCGCCGCCGCCGGGCGCACGCTGCGCTTCGGGATCCGGTTCCACGTGATCGCCCGGCCGACGGCCGAGGAGGCCTGGGCCGAGGCGGATCGGTTGCGGGCCGGGATGGACGAGTCGTCGATCGCCGCCGCCCGGGCGGACTTCGACCGGACGCAGTCCGTCGGTCAGCGCCGCCAGGCCGAGTTGGCCGCCGGTGCCCGCGATGCCGGGCGGATGGAAATCTCCCCCAACGTCTGGGCAGGCATCGGCATGATCCGCGGCGGTGTGGGCACCGCCCTCGTCGGGTCGTACGGCGAGGTCGCCGACCGCATCGAGGAGTACCGGTCGCTCGGCTTCGAGGAGTTCATCCTCTCGGGATACCCGCACCTCGAGGAGGCCTACTGGTTCGGGGAGGGCGTGATGCCGATCCTGCGCCGACGAGGTGCCCTCGCCCCGCTTGCCCGGGCGGCCGCGCCGGTCTTCTCGTTCAGGTGAGGCGACGATGCGTATCGGCTTGCTGATGGTCGGCCACGTCGACCCGCAGAGCCAGTTCATCGGCGGCGACTACCCCGAGTTGTTCGGGGCGATCCTCGAGCCGCTCGGCGTCGACCTGGTCCGTTACGACCTCGACGACGGCCGGTTCCCCGACGCTGTCGGCGAGTGCGACGGCTGGCTGTGCTCGCCGAGCCGCCTGTCCACCTACGACCCGGTCGACTGGCTCGCCGATGCCGAGGAGCTGCTCCGGCGGATCATCGCCGCCGAGTCGCCCTACGTCGGCGTGTGCTTCGGCCACCAGCTCCTCGCTCAGGCACTGGGGGGACGGGTCGAGAAGTCCCCGCACGGCTGGGGTGTCGGCGTGCGCGACTACGAGGTGATCGAACCTCGGCGTTGGATGACGCCCCGCCGGGACCGCTTCGCCCTGATCGGCAGCCATCAGGACCAGGTCGTGGCCCTACCCGACGGCGCGGAACTGCTGATGCGTTCCGACTACTGCCCCTACGGCGGGTTCGCCGTCGGCGAGCGGGCGTGGACGGTTCAGGTCCACCCCGAGTTCACCGCCGAACTGGCCGACCACCTGCTGGCCGGGCGCGTCGAGTTGATCGGCGCCGACCGCGTGGCGGCGGCCCGGGCCTCGCTCGACCGCCCGACCGACCGCCATCACGTCGCCCGGTGGATCGCCGAGTTCTTCGGCTGGGCCAACCGCTGATCGATCATTGGGCCGGGCGGGACGAGCCGCTCCCGGTGATGACCGACCGTTTCGCCACCTCGGTCACGGCGATGTAGGCCACCGTGATCGCCCCCAGCGTGGCCAGGACGGCGATCGACGGACGGGTGAGGCCGAGATCCCCGGCGAATGACGAGAACGGCAGCGCCACGGTGATCACGGCGACGAGAGCCGAGGCGACGACCAGTGCCGTGGCGGGCCGGCTGCGCCAGGCGCGCCGGCGTGTGCGCAGCACGAGCATCACCGCCAGCTCGGTGGCCGTGGACTCGATGAACCAGCCGGTGCGGAACATCTCGGCGTGCCCGTGGAACCCGACACGGAGCACCCAGAACGTCATCAGGTCGAAGGCGGAGCTGATCAACCCGAACCTGATCATGAAGTTGCGCAGGTGGTGGGTGTCCCACCCGTGCGGGTCGGCGACGGACTCCGGGTCCACCCGATCGGCGGCGATCGTCATCCCGGGGATGTCGGAGAGGAAGTTGAGCAGCAGGATCTGGCGGGGCAGCAGCGGGAGGAAGGGCAGCACCACGGCGGCGCCGGCCATCGAGAGCATGTTCCCGAAGTTCGCCGAGATCGTTACCTGGACGTACTTGATCGTGTTGGCGAAGACCCGGCGTCCCTGGCGGATGCCCTCGGCGATCACCCCGAGGTCCTTGTCGAGCAGGACGATGCTCGCCGTGTGCCTGGCGACATCGACGGCGGTGTCCACCGAGATCCCGACATCGGCGCTGCGCAGCGAGGGTGCATCGTTGATCCCGTCGCCGAGGTATCCGACCGTGTGCCCGGTCCGCCGCAGGGCGGCGATGATCGACTCCTTGTGCAGCGGGTCGACCTCGGCGAACACGGCGATGTCGCCGACGATCGCGTCGAGCGCTGCGGGCGAGAGCACGGCGAGCTGCTCGCCGGTGACCAGCCGGCCCGGGTCGAGCCCGACGGCCGCCGCGGCGTGGGCCGCGGCGAAGCGGTTGTCCCCGGTGATCAGCTTGGTGGCCACCCCGAGCTCGGCCAGTTGGGCGATGGCGTCGGCGGCATCGCCCTTGGGCGGGTCGGTGAAGCAGAGGAATCCGGCGAAGGCCATGGAGGACTCGTCGCTCGGCCGCAGGGTGGTGGGGGCGTCACCCCGGTACGTTCTCGTCGCCAGACCGAGGACCCGCAGGCCCTGGCGGGAGAGCGACTCGAAACGGGCCCGGAGGTCGTCAGCAGCCTCCGGCTCCACCGTGCAACGGCTCAGCACCGACTCGAAGGCGCCCTTGGCGATCAGCTGCGCCACGCCGTCGTGTTCGACGAGCACCGAGAGCATGCGGCGGGTGAAGTCGTAGGGCAGCTCGTCGATCAGCCGGCCGGCCACCTCGGCCGGGGTGGGGGTTGCGGCAATCGCCGCGTCGATCGGGTTGTCGAATCCCCGCTGGCTCGAGGCGTTGAGCCAGGCCAGGGTCCTCACATCCTCCGAGGGCCCCCCGGCGGCGTCGAACGCCCCGGCGAACTCGATCGAGCCCGCCGTGAGGGTGCCGGTCTTGTCGGTGCACAGCACGTCGATCGCCCCGATGTCCTCGATCGCGTCGAGCCGCTTGACGATCACCTTGGCCTTGGCCATCCGCCGGGCGCCGTGGGAGAGGGTGACGGTGACGATCGTCGGCAGCAGCTGGGGCGTCAGGCCGACGGCGAGGGCCAGCGAGAACAGCAGCGACTCGAGTACCGGACGTCGCAGCGCCACGTTGGCGACGAAGATCCCGACGACCAGGACGGCGGTGGTCCGCATCAACAGGAACCCGAAGCGCCGCAGTCCGAGCTCGAACGCCGTCGGCAGGTGGGCCTTGGCGACGCTGGCGCCGACCTTGCCGTACTCGGTGTCCGCCCCGACCCTGGCGACGACGGCCGATCCCGTGCCACTGATGACATGGGTGCCGCACCACACGACGTTGGTCCGCTCCCCGAGCCGTGTCGCCTCGTCGACGATGCCCGGGCACTTCTCGACCGGGAAACTCTCACCGGTGAGCGCCGCCTCGTCGAGCAACAGCGAGTCCGACACGAGCACGCGGGCGTCGGCGGCGATCACGTCGCCGGCCCGCAGTGCCAGCAGGTCGCCGACCACGACGTCGTCGAGCGGCACCTCCGCCTCCCGGCCGTCGCGCCGCACGCGGGCGTTGACCTGCACGGCGGCCATCAGGTCCTCCACGGCCCGCACGGCGCCACGTTCCTGGACGTAGCCGAGCGTCGCGCTGGCCGTCGTGATGACGAGGATGATGATCCCGTCGGTCGTGTCGCCGAGCGCCACCGACAGCGCCGTCGCACCGATGAGCAGGAGCACGATCGGGTTCTCGATCTGACGGACTGCCAGCCGCCATTCCGCCGTCCGCCGTGCGCCGTGCAGGCCGGCTCCGCCCACGCGCCGTTTGGCGGCCTCGGGCGAGTCCAGCCCGTCGGCACCAGAGCCGACCTCGGCATACAACGTCGCCTCGTCGCGGGCCCAGAACGATCTGGTCTCCGCACGGGGGTCCGGCACGCCGCCATCTGATCACATCGGGGATGGTGGCCACGGTCCGCCGGGCGACCGCCGTCCGGCAGGGGAGGTTACGGCGCTATCGTCGGCGAACGGGGAGTGACATGGCAGGCATCCGGGGTGGCCGAGGACACGGCGCGACGCTCGACGCCTCCGTCCGGACCGTGATCCGGGGTGGCCTGGTCGTCGACGGCGGCCCGAAGGCGCCGCGCGTCGCCGATGTCGCCATCGCGTACGGCATGATCATCGATGCCGCCCCGGCGCTCTGCGTCCCCGCGGCGGAGGTGATCGACGCGACGGGGTGCATCGTGGCGCCCGGGTTCGTCGACCTGCAGGTCAATGGGGGTCTGGGGATCGATCTCACCGCCGAACCGGAGCGGATCGGCGAACTCGCCCGGCACCTCGTCACCGGCGGCGTGACGTCGTTCCTCCCGACGATCATCTCCACCAGCCCGTCCGGCATCCAACGGGCGATCGCCGCATTCGACGGGCACCGGGATCGGGCGCCAGCCGGCGGTCCGAGCGGGGCGAGAGCGCTCGGCCTGCACCTCGAGGGCCCGTTCCTCAACCCGACGCGCGCCGGAGCGCATCCCCGCCACCACCTCCGCCCGCCGGACGTCGAGGAGGCCCGGGGGTGGACCGGTGGACAGGTCGCCCTGGTCACCCTGGCGCCCGAGCTGCCCGGGGCGCTCGAGGTCGTCGACCTGCTCGTCGGCCGCGGGATCGCCGTCTCGGCTGGTCACAGCGCGGCGACCGCCGCCGAGTTCGCCGCCGCCGTCGGGCGCGGGCTGAGCGGGGTCACCCACCTCTACAACGCGATGGCGCCGTTCACCCATCGGGAGCCGGGCATCGTCGGTGCGGTCCTGGCCGGCACGGGCCTCACGGTGGGGGTGATCGTCGACGGGGCGCACGTCGACCCGGCAATGGTGACCGTCGCCTGGCGCGCCCTCGGGCCCCGGCAGTTCGCCCTGGTCAGCGACGCGGTGGCCGCCGCCGGACTCCCCGACGGCCGGTACCCGCTCGGCGATTCGGAGGTCGTCGTCACCGCGGGTGTGCCGCGGACTCCGGCAGGGGTGCTCGCCGGGAGCACCCTGGCGATGAACCGGGCCGTCGGCAACCTCGTGGCCGTCACCGGATGCCCGGTGCGGCTCGCCTGCGCGTCGGCCTCGTCGATCCCTGCTCGTCTGCTCGGCCGACGTGACATCGGCAGGATCGGACCCGGGCGACCGGCCGACATCGTCGTGCTGTCGAGAAGCTTCGACGTGGTTGCCACCATCGTCGGCGGGCAGGTCGTCCACGATCCCCACCACAGGATGTCGCCTCGCTGAGAGATCGGAGCCGTCATGGAAGTGATCATCGTTCCGGACCCCCCGGCCGCGGGCGCGCCTGGTGGCCGACGCCGTCGTCGAGCTGCTCGCCCGTCGACGCCATACCGTGCTCGGGCTGGCCACCGGGAGCTCACCGCTGTCGACCTACGGCGAACTGGTCGAGCGGTACCGGGCCGGCACGGTGTCCTTCGCCGGCGCGCGGGCCTTCCTGCTCGACGAGTACATCGGGTTGCCCGCCGACCATCCGCAGAGCTACATCGCCTTCATCCGGCGCCACTTCACCGATCTGATCGACCTCCCGCCGGGCGCGGTCCGTGCGCCGGACGGGCGGGCCGAGGACCTGCCCGGGGCGTGCGCCGCCTACGAGTCGGCGATCGTCCGGGCCGGAGGAATCGACCTCCAACTGCTCGGGATCGGCGGTGACGGCCACATCGGGTTCAACGAACCGACGTCCTCGCTCGGCTCGCGCACACGCGTCAAGACGCTCACCGAACAGACCCGCCACGACAACGCCCGGTTCTTCGGCGGGCTCGACGAGGTGCCCCGTCACGTGCTCACGCAGGGGATCGGGACCATTCTCGAAGCTCGGCACCTGATCCTGATCGCCACGGGTGGGGCGAAGGCGGTGCCGGTCGCCCGCGCCGTCGAAGGGCCGCTGACGGCGATGGTGCCGGCCTCGGCCGTGCAGCTCCACCCCCACGCCACGATCGTCGTCGACGAGGCCGCGGCGGCGCAGCTCACCCTCGGCGACTACTACCGATCGGCGTTCGAGTCCAAGCCGCGCTGGCAACGGCTCTGAACGGGTTCTAGCCGGTGATCACCGACATGATCTGGCCGACCGACGGCAGGTCGCCCGGGTCGACGTGGAGCGAAGGGTTCCACAGCTGCGACCGGAGCAACGCCTTCGGGCACTGGGTGTACACCGCCGTGGTGGTCACCACGATCACGGTGGTCGGTGCCCCGCCGTCGGCAGCGAAGCCGGCGCGCAGCCCGGGGTCGGTGGAGATCCGAGCCGTCCCGTTGACCCGCAGGGTCACGCCGGCGCCGGGAACGAGGAAGAGCAGACCGATGCGCTCGTCGGCGACGAGGTTGTGCAGCGTGTCGAGGCGGTTGTTTCCCCGGCGATCGGGGATCAGCAGTGTGCGCTGATCGGCGACGCGCACGAAGCCGGCCGGATCGCCCCTCGGTGAGCAGTCCATCCCACCTGCCCCTGCGGTCGCCACGATCACGAACGGCGACGCCTCGATGTACGCCCGGTGCAGCTCGGTGAGGTGGTCGATCTCCTTGGTGATCGACGCCGGGACCGGCTCGCCGTACAGGGCGGCCAGTTCGCCCGGGGTGCGGATGATCGACACACGGCGAGGCTACTCGTTCGTGCGGGACCCCGGTCTCCGGTACCGAGCACCGGCCCACCGCCGTGCCCGGCCCTGCCACCCCCGGCGACGGCCCGCCGGTATCAGTCGGTCGGGACCGGGAACACCTCGACGTCGCGGGCCGTGCGGGCCAGCGACTGGTACCGGCGGTCGGCGAACCACCACCGGCCGCCGACGCGGCGGTACTCGTCGCGGTAGAGGCCGTGGATCACGGACCAGCGGCCGGTGGAGGCGAACTGGCGCAGCTCGCTCATCCACATCCGCCCCGTCGCCCGATCGGCGTCACCACCCGTGCGCAGCACGAAGTGGCTGTTGAGCACCACGAACTGGAAGAACTCGAACTGGGCCAGCGAGCTCCCGATGAACTCCCCGAGTTGTTGGGGACCGTGGAACGACGTCGAGCCGAGGTTCTGCAGGTCGACGGTCACGGTCGCCTCCGGCAGGAAGAGGTCGTGCAGTCCGCTCCACACCTGGCGCGTGCAGGTGTCGGCGTAGGCGGCGTGCAGCCGGCCGAGCGCAACGGTGTCGATGGTGTCCTGCAGGTCGTCGTCCATGGCGCTGGATTCTGGCATCCGGATCGGTGGGGGACCGGAAGTGGGCCGACCACTACGGTCGGATCGTGGACGACGATCGCCGGAGGTGGGACGAACGCTGGGGCGATCGTCCCCTGGCCGAGCCCGTGCCGCCCGATGCCCTGGTCGGGCACGAGGGGCTGCTGCCCAGTGCCGGCCGGGCGCTCGACGTCGCCTGCGGCCTCGGGGCGACCGCCCTCTGGCTGGCCGGGCGGGGCCTCGACGTGACCGGCGTCGACGTCTCGCCGGTCGCCGTCGCCCGCGCCGAGGCGGCGGCGGCGGTCCAAAGCCTGTCGGAGCGGTGCCGGTTCGGCGTCGTCGATCTCGACACCGGGATCGGTGAGGCCGGACCGTTCGACGTCGTGGTCTGCCAGCGATTTCGCGACCCGCGGATCTATGCGGAGCTCGCCGACGTGCTCGCCCCGGGCGGCCTGATCGTGATCACCGTGCTGTCGACGGTCGGGCGCGCCGATACGTCCTCGCCCTTCCTTGCCGCGCCCGGCGAACTGGAACTCGCCTTCGCCCAATTCCGACTCGTCTCCTCCACCGAGGCCGACGGCGAGGCGTCGCTCGTCGCCCGCAGGCCGGGGCCGCGTTGACGTCGGGCCGGCGGCGCCGGCAGGGGCGTCAGACGACCTCCGTCTCCAGCAGCGGCGCTCCGTCGAACCGGTCGACGGTGGCGAAGGTCGACACGGGGTGGCGCTTCAGTCGGCTGGCGATGTGCACCGGATGCCCGAGGAAGATCGTCGCCGCCAGCGCATGGTCGTCCGGCAGCCCGAGATCGGCCGCCACCACCGGCTCGGCCCGGCTGAGGAACGTCGTCAGCACTCCGCCCAGGCCACGGGCGCGGGCGGCCAGCAGGATGCTCCAGCAGAACGGGAAGATCGAAGCGCCGCCGGTCAGTGGCAGCCGGTCGAGGTCCTTGTCCATCACGGCGATCCGCCCCAGGTCGCCGGCGACGACCAGCACGACGGGGACCTCGGCGATCCCGTCGATCAGCGGGTTGGGAACGTGGCCGGCGGTCGGCGGTTCGGCCCGCTCGAGGCGGTAGCCGGCAGCGGTGACCACCGTGAAGGGTGTGACGCCGGTGTGCGAGATGGCGACGTACTCGTCCCACACCGGGCGCATCGCGTCGGCCAGGCGGGTGCGGAGAACCGCGTCCTTGACCACCGCCACCCTCCACCCCTGACGGTTGCCGCCGCTGGGGGCGAAGCGGGCGTCATCGAGGATCTCCCACACCGTGTGGTCGTCGACCGGCTGGTCGGTGAACTCCCGCGCCGCGCCGGTCGACCGCAGCGCAGCGACGAGGTCGACACCGCTGGTCATCTGCACATCGCTCCGGCGAGTTCGCGCCACTCGGCGAGCGGCACGGCCTTCGGGTCGTGGGGGAGGACCTGCACACAGACGTGGTTCGCGCCGGCCTCGTGGTGAGCGCGCACCCGGCGGACGACATCGTCGAGCGATCCCCAGCCGACGATGGCGTCGACGAGTTTGTCGGACGGTCCCGACAGGTCGTCGTCCGTCCAGCCCAGCCGTCGCAGGTTGTTGGTGTAGTTCGGCAGTGCGAGGTAGGTCTTCATGAACCGCCGGGCGATGTCACGGGCGGTCGTCGGGTCGGACTCGAGCACCACCGTCACCTCGGGGGCGAGCAGCGCGTCGGGCCCGAGCGTCTCACGGGCCAGTGCCGTGTGCTCCACGGGCACGAAGTACGGGTGGGCGCCCAGGCCCCGCTCGGCCGACAGCCGGAGCATCCTCGGACCGAGTGCGGCCAGCACCCGCCGGGGCGGAGTCGTCGGGGGCGCGGCGAAGAACATCGAGCGGTCCATCGCGTCGAGGTAGGCGACCATCGTCGAGTACGGCTTGTCGTAGCTCGCGCCGTGGACGCCCTCGACCATCACCTGGTGGCTGACGCCGATGCCGAGGAGGAACCGTTCGGGGAACGCTTCGGTCAGCGTTTTCCAGCCGGCCTGCATCGTCATCGGCTTGCGGGCGTGGAGGTTGGCGATCCCCGTGGCCAGCACGATCCGCCGGCTCGCCGACAGCAGCAGGGCGACCGAGGCGAACGGATCACGCCCGACGGACTCGGGGACCCACAGCGCACCGTACCCGAGCTCGTCGAGCTCGGCGACCACCTCCTGGGCCCGGGTCATCGGTTGCATGTCCAGCTGGGAGGTCCACAGACCGATGTGACCGAGTTCCATGCGGGGGACCGTATTCGGCGCGGTACACCGACGGCGACCCGGTGTCCCGCTCAGGCCGGGAGGCCGAGCAGTACCGGCATGTGGTGGACCTCGACGGCCGCCGTCACCAACGTGGGATCGGCGCGCCGTTGGGGGCGCCGTAGCGGTGGGCGGTGACCGACAGGGACTGCTCGTGCAGCCAGCGGGGCAGCTCGATCAGGCCGTCGGCGACGGGACGGGCGGTGTCGACCGTCGTGCCGGCGGCCAACGCCGCGCTGCGCAGCACGGGATCGTCGTCGGTGAGCAGGCGGAGACGGCTCGGACGCTCCCGGTCGATGCGCTCGGCCAACTCGGTCACCGTCTCGACGGTCGCCTCGGGCACCCCGTCGACCGCGACGGCCGCGCTGAACTCGAGCGAAGCCCGGGTGGTCCGTGCCGCCAGCCGGAGCAGTTCGACGGATTGGCTGGGGGTGGTGGGGGCGATCCGGGCGATCACCGGGTGGGGCAGGCGCCGGTGGCGCAGCACGTTGTGCTCGGCCCGCAGCCCGCTCGGATCCTGCGGCGTCGAGAAGACGGACGCCCACTGCTCGGCGTACGAGCGTGCGGCCCGTTCGGTCAGGTCGGGCGACGGCGCCGAGCTCCAGTGCTGCAACACCGCCACGTAGCCCGGGCCACCCGCCTTGGCGCCGGGCCCGACGGCACTGCACTTCCAGCCGCCGAACGGCTGGCGCCGCACGATGGCGCCGGTGATCTGGCGGTTGACGTAGACGTTGCCGGCCTCGACGCGATCGACGAAGACGCTGCACTCGTCGGGATCGAGCGAGTGCAGCCCCGCCGTCAGCCCGAAGTCGGTGGCGTTCTGCCACCACAGGGCGGTCTCGAGATCGGGCGCCCGCATCACGCCGAGGACGGGACCGAACCACTCGGTGCGGTGGCTCCAGGAGGCCGGTGCGACCCCGAGCTTGACGCCGGGGGACCACAGCCGCGGGTTGTCGTCGTCGGGGCGAGGCTCGACCAGCCAGCTCTCACCGTCGTCGAGGGTGGTCAGCGCCCGGGCCAGCGGTCCCTCGGGTGGGCGGATCACCGGTCCGATCGCCGTGGTCGTCTCCCACGCCGGGCCGACCCGCAGGCTCGACACCGCATCGGCCAACTGTTGGCGGAACGCCGGTTCGTCGTACACCGGGGCCTCGACGATCGCCAGGCTGGCCGCCGAGCACTTCTGCCCGGCATGGCCGAACGCCGAACGCACGATGTCGCGCACCGCGGCGTCGATGTCGGCGGCCGCCGTGACCACGATGGCGTTCTTCCCGCTGGTCTCGGCGAGCAGGTGCAGCCCCGGTTTCCAGCCGAGGAACATCTCGGCCGTGGCCAGCGAACCGGTGAGCACGACGGCGTCGATGCCGTCATGGGTGACCAGGTGGCGGCCGACCTCGTCGTCGCGGCTCGGGACGAAGTGGAGCACGTCGAGCGGGACGCCGGCCCGCCACAGTTGGTCGGCGAGCCTCCAGGCGACCCGGACGGCCTCGGGTGCCGGCTTGAGCAGCACGGTGTTCCCGGCGGCCAGGGCGGCCAACACGCCGCCGGCGGCGATGGCGTAGGGGAAGTTCCAGGGCGGGACGACGAGCACGACGCCCATCGGGGTGCCCTCGGCCTCGGTGACGCCCACGGCGAGCGATTCGGCGCTCGCCGCGTAGTAGCGGGCGAAGTCGATCGCCTCGGAGACCTCGGGATCGGCCTCGGCCACGGTCTTGGCGCAGTCGAGCACCATCGCCGCGATCGTCCCCGCCCGCTCGGCCGACATCAGCCCGGCGGCGGCCCGCAGCACGTCGGCGCGTCCGGCGGCGCCCCGGTCGCGCCAGGCGGGCATTGCGGCGCGCGCCCGGGCGACGGCATCGTCGACGAGGTCTCGATCGACGACGTGGAAACGGTGGGCCAGCCGGACCGGAGCGCTCGGGTCGTTCCAGGATTCCGGTTCGCTCCCGGTGTGGGCGATGCCGCCGATCACCACGGGGACATCCGCCGGCGCCGCGGCGCGCAGCGCCTCGATGGCGTCGAGCAGCGGCCAGCGCCCCTCGGTGAGCACCAGGTCGGTGTCGGGCTCGTTGGCGAAGGCCGCGCCATCGACGGGTCGGAGGGCGCGCCGGCGGACCGTCGGGACCGTGTGGCGGGCACCGACCGCAACCCGGAAGCGCTCGGCCTCGGCGGCGAACTCCGGCGATCCCGCCTCGATCGAGAACGCCTCGCGCAGGAAGTTGCCCCGCGTGGTGTTCTCGTCCAATCGGCGCACCAGGTAGGCGGTGGCCGAGGTGCGGTCGCGGCGCCTGACGATCGGGGTGTAGAGACGAACGGTGCCGGCCCGGGCGCGCAGCTGCTCGGCCTCGGCGGACGCCATTCCCTCGAGCATCTCGAACTCGACGCGCCCCATCGCCCGCCGTTCGGTGGCCAACAACAGGGCCCAGGCGACGTCGAACAGGTTGTGGCTCGCCACGCCGATGCGCACGACGCCGTCGAGGTCGGGTTGCAGGGCGCGGTCGACGAGGCGCTTGTAGCTGGCATCGACATCGGCCTTGGTGGCGTACGGCGCGGCGACCCAGCCGTGCAGTTCGGCCTCGACGGTCTCCATCGCCAGGTTGGCGCCCTTGACGATGCGCACCTTGATGCCGGCGCCGCCCTCGGCCCGCCGGCGCCGAGCCCACTCGGCGAGCCGCTCGAAGGCGTCGTGACTGTCGGGCAGGTAGGCCTGCAGGACGATGCCAGCTTCGAGCCCGGTGAGCCCCGGCTCGTCGAGCAACCGCATGAACGCGTCGAGGGTCAGCTCGAGATCGCGGTACTCCTCCATGTCGAGGTTGATGAACTTCGCCGGCGTGGCCGCCGCCGCCAGGTGGAACAGCGGGCGCAGCCGCTCCACGATCCGTTCGACGCTGTCGTCGAAGGCCACCGGATCGAGCTGGGTGGCGATCGCCGACACCTTGACCGAGACGTAGTCGACGTCATGGCGTTCGAGGGTGCGGGTGATCGCCGCCAGGCGATGGAGCGCCTCGGTCTCCCCGAGCACGGCCTCGCCGAGCACGTTGACGTTCACGGCGTATCCGGCGCGGCGACGTGCGGCGAGATGGTCGGCGAGCTGAGCCGGTTCGGCGGCGAGGATCGCGTCGGCGCTCTCGTTGCGGATCCGCCGCTCGACGACCGGCATCACCAGGGCGGGCACGACGGGTGCGGCGAGGCGGGCGGCGCGCAGACCGAGCCGGTCGAACCACCCGAGCGACGACGGGATGCCGACCCGGCCGACGAGGTCGGCGAACAGGCGGGCGGCGCGACGTCGATCGGGAACGCGCATCACGGCATCGGCGAGACCCACCGCCAGGGTGAGCGCCTGGTCGTCGGTGACCACCCGGCCGAGCCGCCGGCGCCGGCGGCGATCTGCCGGGTCGTCGTGGGCTGCGGTGAGCCATGCCGCGGCGAGCTCGACCGCGGCGCCCGCCAACGGGAGATCCTCGCCGGTCAGCGCGGTGGTCGAGGTGTCGGTCATGGGTCCATCATCCTCCGGCTGTCGTGCACCTTCCCGTGGGCGGACGGTGATCCCACCACGGTCGGCACAACCCTACGGTCTGGGGAGGGGCGCCCCGTTCGGGTCAGCGGCGCAGCGCGGCGATCCGTTCGATGACCGACTCGGCCTCGGCCACCATCGAGCGGACCAGGTCGCCCGCTGGCACGAGGGAGCGGATCGCCCCGACACCCTGGCCGCAGGGCATGAACTCGCGTTCGACGGCGACCTCGTGGTCGTCGGGGAATCCCAGGTGGTTGGCGCCGGCACGTCCCGAGACGAACGCCTGCTCCGGGAACGGCTTCAGCTCGTCGGGATGCTGGTCGTAATGGTTGGTCCATTCGTTACGCACGACGCGGCACGTCTTGCCCGTGTACGACTTCGAGATCACCGTACCGTCCTCGGCGGTGGCCAGCAACCGGTCCTTGTAGCCGCGCACGGCCCGCGCCTCGGGGGTGGCGATGAAGCGGGTGCCGATCCAGACACCGTCGGCGCCCAGGCTGAGCGAGGCGGCCAGGCCGCGGCCGTCGAACAGCCCGCCGGCGGCTACCACCGGCATCGCCCCGCCGACCGCGTCGACGACCTGGGGGACGAGCGCCATCGTGGCGACCTGCCCGGTGTGCCCGCCCGCCTCGGTGCCCTGGGCGACGACGAAGTCGCAGCCACTGGCCGCGGGCGGCGAGCGCGTGGCGCACCTTGCCGCACATCGACCCGACCAGGATCGAGCGCTCGTGGAGCGCCTCGATCACCTCACGGGGGACGCCGAGACCGGCGACGAAGATTCGCGCCCCGCCGTCGATGACGTCGCGGACGCCCTGTTCGATCTGGCCGGGGAGCGCGGTGAGCAGGTCGACGCCGAACGGCTTGGTCGTCAGTTGCCTGACCTGGGCCATCTCCTCGACGAGCTCGCCGGGCCGCATCGTCGAGGCCCCCAACGTGCCGATCCCGCCGGCATCCGAGACCGCGGCCACCAGCCGGTGATACGACACGCCACCCATGCCGGCGAGCATCACGGGATGCTCGATGTCGAGGAGATCGGTGAGCCGAGTGCGCATGGGCGAACTGTAGGGAACCGGCCTGGCGATGCTCCGGTCGGATGGCGACGCACCGGAGGGCGGTCAGGTGCTCGACCGATCCCGCCGCCCGACGAAGGCACCGTCGCGGTCGAGGAAGTGACGGTGCCAGCGAGACGGGGTGAGCGGCGATGGCGCGGGGTTCGTCCTCGAACAGCCAGCGGGCGAAGTTCCGCCGCGTCCAGTCGGTCATCCCGGCGACCCGCACCGACCCGCGTGCGCCCCAGTCGTGGCGCAGCGCCCGGCCGAGCAGGCTCGACAGGCGATGATCGGCGAGCAGGTGGTCGGCGACGTCGCGCTCGTAGTGCTGCCGGACCGCGTCGGGCGCCCCGGCACCGGCGCGCGCGACGGCCCTGGCGGCGAGCACCCCGGTGAGCAGCGCCTGGCCGATCCCCTCGCCCGTCAGCGGGTCGGTGACCCTGGCGGCGTCCCCGACGAACAGCACCCGATCGGTCCCCAGCACGGTGCGGTCGACCCTGGCCGGGATCGGCCAGGCCAGGTGCCGGGCCTCGGGCACGGCGCCTCGGGCCGAGGGCCTCGGCGATGTGGGCTCGCCGGGGCAGTTCGGCCCAGGTGTCGCTGCATCTGCTGGATGCGCCGCCCCCGACCACGCAGGACGCCGAACCCGACGTTGGCGCTGCCGTCGCGCAGCGGGAACGACCAGGCGTAGCCGGGGAGCAGATCCTCCTCGAACCAGACGTAGAGCCGCTCGGCAGCCGGGCCGGTGACGTTGGTGAAGTACTGCCGGAAGGCGTGCCACTCGCCCAGGTAGCCGGTCTCGTCGAGACCGAGCGGCCTTGCGCACCGGTGACCACATGCCGTCGGCGGCGATGACGTAGCGGCTGCGGACGGTCCCCAGCCCGGTGGCCTCGACGTCGACGGATCCGCCGTCCGCCGAGTGGGTGAGGCCGGCGAAACCGTGGCCCTCGTGCACCGTCGCACCGCTGCGCCGGGCCAGGTCGACCATCGCCGCGTCGAGCTCGACACGGCGGGCGACGGCGGCGAACACGCCCGCGCCCCGCCGGCATCGGGAACCGGACCTCACGTCCGCTCGGGGAGCGGACCCAGGCGGCGTCGATCTCGGTCCACGACGGGACATCCGCCGGGTCGAGGCCGAGGTCGTCAAGGAGGCGCAGCGCTCCGGTGGTCAGCCCGTCACCGCAGCACTTGTCGCGAGGGAACGCGGCCTTGTCGATGACGGTGACCTTGCGTCCCGACCGGGCGAGCGTGATCGCCGCCGCCGTGCCCGCCGGGCCCGCGCCGACGATGAGGACATCGGACTCGAGCACCGGACCAGGATAGGGGCCGGCGGCCCGGGCCACGCCCGGCCATCCCTCGGCCGCCGTCGGCGATCCGGGCGCCGCAGCGGTCAGCGGTCGGGGCGGGAGCGCCGCCCTTCCCGATCGGCGGGCACGAGCCCCGTGGGGTCGGCGGGGACGGCGGGCAGCGGGTGGGCCAGGCGGTAGGCGTGGACGTCGGCCGGGAGCTTGTCGCGCACGTCGGGGTAGAAGGCATCGCCGGGGCACTCGGTGTAGGTCATGTCGCGGTGCCCGCAGATCGTCGGCGTCGTCACCGAGGTGCCGGCCGGCCAACGGTTCGAGCCGCGGGAGACGAACGAGACGGTGGCGCCGGGCGCGGTGTCGACGCCGTAGCGTTGGGCCAGCCAGGCGAGCAGGCGGACGAGGGCAGCGCGGGCGTCGGGCGTCGGGCGGACGGTGGTGAAGTCGCCGATCAGGCAGACCAACTGTGCCCAGCCCTGCGAGCCCGCCGTGGCGTCGGCGATCACCGGCCCGTCCAACGCCCCGGCCCGGCCCTCCCACACCCCGCCGTCGTGGTCGACGAAGAACTGGTAGCAGACGTCGGGCCAGCGCTTGGCCGGTCCCGTGTGGAACTCGTACACCGAGCGGATCACGGCCCGCGCCCCACCGGCCGGATACGCGTTGGGCGACTGGGTGTGGTGGACGAGCAGGAACCGGGGGTCCTCGGTGGCGATCGGGCCGACGGGTGGCAGGTCGGCGCCCCAGGCCGCACGGGGGAGGACGGCCAGCCCCGGCGTGACCTCGATCGCCGTGGCCGGGGTCGCGGCGGCCGGCTCGGCGCGCCCGGCGAACACCGTGGCGGCGGCCACTCCGACCGCTGCGGCCAGGACGTCGCGTCTGGTCAGCTCGCTTCCACACATGGGGCGAACCCTATGCTCGGACGGTTCGCGCTGCCACCCGGCCGGCCCACCCTCCGGGCCGATCCCTGGCAGCCGGCCAACCAGCCAGCCAACCATGAGGAGTCCCCCCAGATGTCCCGTCTCTGTGAAGGCCGTATCGCCATCGTCACCGGCGCCGGCCGTGGAATCGGCCGCGAGCACGCCCTCAGCCTGGCCAGCCATGGCGCCAAGGTGGTCGTCAACGACCTCGGCGGCGGCATCGACGGCTCGGGGGGCGACGTGAGTCATGCGCAACAGGTGGTCGACGAGATCGTCGGGATGGGCGGCGAGGCCGTGGCCAACGGCGACAGCGTGTCGTCGTGGGAGGGTGCCCAGCGCCTGATCAACACCGCGGTCGAGGCCTTCGGCGATCTGCACGTCGTGGTCAACAACGCCGGCATCCTGCGCGACCGGGTGTTGGCCAACATGACCGAGGAGGAGTGGGACGCGGTGATCAACGTCCATCTCAAGGGGACCTTCGCCCCGAGCCGCTGGGCTGCTGCGTACTGGCGTGAACGGTCGAAGGCCGGGCTGCCGACGAACGGCCGGATCATCAACACGACGTCGGTGTCGGGCATCTACGGCAATCCCGGCCAGACGAACTACGGAGCGGCCAAGGCCGGCATCGCCGCGTTCTCCAACATCGCCGCCCTCGAACTGTCCCGCTACGGGGTGACCGTCAACGCCGTCGGTCCGGTGGCCCTGACCCGGATGACCGAGGGCCTCGGCCCGGCGCCCGAAACCGACGAGGACCGCGAGATGCGCTCGCCGCGCTGGATCGCCCCGATCGTCACCTGGCTCGCCTCGATGGAGTCGGCGCACGTCTCTGGCCGGGTGTTCGAGGCGTCGGGCCAGGTCCTGGCCGTCGCCGAAGGCTGGCACCGGGGACCGCGGATGGCTCCGATCGAGGACCCGACGTTGATCGGGCCGGCCGTCGACGACCTGCTCTCCCGGGCCCGCCCGAACGCCGGCATGGACGGCGAGGACGGTACCTGGCCCCAGCCGCGGGCCTGAACGCCCGTCAGACGACGAAGTGCTCGGCGCGCGGGCGCCCGGCGGCGAACCGGCCCGCCGACAGCTCGGACAGGTCCATCGTGGGCGTCCGGCCGAGGACCAGCTCGGCGAGGTGCTCGCCGATCGCCGGCGACTGCTGGAACCCGTGCCCCGAGAACCCCGTGGCGTAGTAGAACCCGGGCACCTCGGCCTCGCCGACCATCGCGTTGTGGTCCGGGCTGATCTCGTAGTTGCCCCACCACGAGCTGGCGATGCCCACGTCGGCGAGCGCCGGCAGGCGGTGGGTGGCCGGGCCGCTCATCTCCTCGAGCGACGACTCGCGCCCGCCGAAGACGAGGCCGGTCTTCTCCCGGTGGAAGTAGAACGAGGTGGCGAAGTCGATCGTCAGGGGTGACTCGAACGGGATGCCGCAGTCGTCCTTGGTGAAGTGCATCCACCGGGGCATCGCCTCGACCGGCAGGTCGACGCCGACCCATCGGGCGACGGCCGGCGACGCCACCCCGGCGGTGCACACCACCCGGCGGGTGGAGATCGGCCCGTCGGCCGTCTCCACGGCGACGATCCCGGTGGAATCGGTGGTGATCCCCGTGGCGGCCCGCCCGGCCCGCAGCCTCGCCCCGAGCCGTCGGGCCGCCGTCGCGTAGCCGTGGACGAGGGCCTCCGGGGTCATGTAGCCGTCCCGCCCGCAGAACGTGGCGGCGAGCACGTCGTCGGTACGGAGCTGGGGCAGCATCCGGCGGACGTCGTCGGCGCCGAGCTTCTCGGTCGGGATCCCGTATCGGTGCTGGAGGGCGACGGCGTCGTCGAAGATCGCCACATCGGTCTCGTTGGTCAGCAGGAACAGGTACCCGAAGGCGCGGAAATCGATCGGCTCGCCGGTCAACTCCTCGAAGTGCTCGATCTCCGGGTAGCCACGCATGGCGATGCGCAGGTTGGTCTCCTCGGCGAACTGCATCCGCACACCGCCCGCCGACTTCGACGTCGAGCCCGAGCCGAGCTGCTCGCCATCGAGCAGGGCGACGTCGGTGCACCCCATCGTCGCCAGGTGGAAGGCGGTGGAGACGCCCATGCAGCCCCCACCGATGATCACGACTTCTGCAGATTCAGCCACGCCGCGAGTCTCGCACCGTCGATCGGCCGGGCGCGCCTCGACCGTTCGGCGCAGACGCGCCTCGGCGACCGCCGCGTCGGCTTGGCGATCCGCCGCGTCGGTCGGGCAGGATCTGCAGGTCCGTGACGACCCGAGGGGTAACCACCATGCCGATCGATCCCGATGCCGTTGGCTCGAAGTCCGACCCCGTCGAGCTGAGCTGGACGTCGAAGGACGCCCTGCTCTACGCCGTCGGCATCGGCGGGGGCACGGGTGAACTGGCCTACACGACCGAGAACACCCGCGGTGTTCCCCAGCAGGTCTATCCGACGTTCCCGGTGGTCGTCGGGTTCGGAGCGGGCAGTGGCGGCCTGGCCTCGGCCGGCACGTGGAACCCGGCGATGCTCGTCCACGGCCAGCAGTCGGTGACCCTCCACCAGCCGTTACCGGTCGCCGGGACGGTCACCGTCGTGTCGGAGATCACGGGCATCTACGACAAGGGCAAGGCGGCCGTGATCGTCATCGCCGCCGACGCCGTTCTCGCCGACGGCAGCCCGCTGTACACCAACACGATGTCGGCGTTCATCCGCGGCGAGGGCGGCTGGGGCGGGGACCGGGGGCCGTCGGGCGCCCGCAACATCCCACCCGACCGTGCCCCCGATCACCAGGTCACCTACCAGACGTCGCCCGACCAGGCGCTCGTGTACCGCTTGTCCGGCGACCGCAACCCGTTGCACAGCGATCCGGCATTCGCCGCCATGGGAGGGTTCGACCGGCCGATCCTCCACGGCCTGTGCACCTACGGCTTCACCGGTCGGGCGCTGCTCCACACCCTCTGCGGGAGCGAGTCGGCACGCTTCGAGCACATCGAGGCCCGCTTCGCCTCCCCGGTGATCCCCGGCGAGGCACTGACGATCTCGATGTGGGACACGTCGCCCGGTCAGGCCGTCTTCACCACCTCGGTGGGTGACCGGGTCGTCATCGATCAGGGTCTCTGCCGGTTCACCTGAGCATCGGACCCGGGGACGTCGCGTCCGCGGTCTGTCAGCAGCCGGGTTCCGTCAGAAGCCGTCTCTGTCAGAAGAGGGTGAGATCGGCGGCCTGCATGCCGCGCAGGTCGTCGTAGTCGACCTCGACCCATCGGAACCCACGCGACTCGGCCAGCACCCGGGCCTGCGGCTTGATCTGCTGGGCGACGAACACCCCCCGCACCTCGCCCAGGGACGAGTCGAGGTGCAGGCGTTCGATGTAGCGGGCCAACTGCTCCACGCCGTCGATCTCCCCTCGTCGCTTGACCTCGATCGCCACCACCCGTCCGCTCGCGTCGCGACAGACCAGGTCGATCGGGCCGATCGCCGTCGGGTACTCGCGTCGGACCAGGGTGAGGCCGATCTCGATCGCCGCCGGCGCCGCCGCGAGGAGCTCCTGCAGGTGGGCCTCGACCCCGTCCTTCTGCAGCCCCGGGTCGAGGCCGAACTCGCTCGACACGTCCGACAGCACCTCGTGCAGGGTGATGACCAGTTGCTCGCCCTTCGGGTTGGTCACCGTCCACACGCCGTCCTGCTCGGCGAGGACGTTGGGCGCGTTCATCCAGTTCAGCGGCTTGTAGGCGCCGCCGTCGGCATGGATCGCCACGCAGCCGTCCGCCTTGACCATCACCAGCCGGATCGCGGCGGGGAGGTGGGCGGCCAACCGTCCCCGGTAGTCGACGGAACAGCGGGCGATGACCAGGCGCATGACGTCATCGACCGTACCCGCCCGGCCCGCTATCGTCGAACGCAATATCGGAGTCCCGTGCCGCCCGGCGCCGCTTGCGACTCCGATGTTCCGCGCAGCGCTCCGGGGGAGCGGAGATCAGGGCCGGGTCCGGTTGCGCATCCGCGATTGGATCAGGGCGCGGCGATCCTGGAGGTCGCGGTAGGTCAGCTGGTCGACCGACGAGTCGAGACCGAAGCTCGCCTTCACACCGGTCATGTCCAGCGCCACCCCTCGCGGGTCGATGCCGAGTTCGGCGCCGAAGCGCTCGCCGTGGCGTTCGGCGAACAGCAGCGAGATGTTGGTGATCTCGGCGAGGATGTCGAGTTCGGGAGCGAGGCGGGCGATGGCCCCGTCGAGGAAGACCATGTTCTTGACGTAGAGCATCAGCTCCTTGGGGAGGCGCGCCCCGTAGCCGAGCAGCGCCTTGACGACCCGCTGGACCTCGGCGACCAGCTGCTCGCCCGACAGCGTTGTCGGATCGACCGGCGGCTCGTCGAGCCGCAGGTCGCGCATCACCTGGGGCAGGTCGGTATCGGCCGGCAGCGCCCCGAGATCGCGCAGCGCCCCGAGCTGCGCGATCACGTCGTTGGTCGTCGCCCCGAGCATCAGGCGCAGGAAGGCCAGGCGGCGTTCGGCGCTCAGACGCCCCACGATGCCGAAGTCGAGCAGCGCCGTGCGGCCGTCGGCCAGCACGAAAAGGTTGCCGCCGTGCAGATCGCCGTGGAAGATGCCGTGGACCATCGCCCCCTCCATGAAGGCGATCATCCCGGTGCGGATGACGGCGTGGGTGTCGATCCCGGCCGCCTTCATCCCCACGACGTCGTCGAAGTTGAAGCCGTCGATCCGCTGCATCACCAGCAGGCGCTTGGTGACGAGCGTCGGGTGCGGGCGGGGCACGACGTAGCCGTCCTGGCCCAGGTCGCGCAGCACCCGGGCGACGTCGAGCATGTTGGCGGCCTCGAGGCGGAAGTCGAGCTCCTCGACGATCGTCTCGGCGAACAGCTCGACGAGTGCCGGCGGGTTGGCCAGCGCGGCCACCGGGATCCGCCCGACGAGGTGCGGCGCCAGCCAGGCCATCACGGCGAGGTCCTTGGTGACAAGCTCGGCCACCCGCGGGCGTTGGACCTTGACCACGACGCGTTCACCGGTGGCCAGCTGTGCCGCGTGGACCTGGGCGATCGAGGCGGCGGCCAGTGGCGTGTGATCGATCCAGGCGAAGGCGGCCTCGACCGAGGTCCCCAGCTCCTCCTCGATCACCCGCCGCACGGTGTCCCACGACTCGGGTGGCACCTGGTCGCGGCACCGCTTGAACTCGGCGACCAGTTCGGCCGGGAAGAGCCCGTCTCCGGCCGAGATGATCTGGCCGAGCTTGATGTACGTCGATCCGAGGTGTTCGGCCGCCCGCCGGAGGCGCAGCGAGAGGACGGTCCGGCTCGCCCCGGTGTCGGCCAACCCGCCGAACCGCCCGAGCCGGCGCCGCAGGAACCACGGCCCGAGCGCAGCCGCGAGACGCCCGGTCACCGTACCCAGCCGGGCCAGCGGCGGCCGCCGGGTCGGGCGGATCAGCGCCGGTATCGACCGACGGCATCCGTCGCGCAGGCCCGGTGTCGCGCCGAGCCACGAGATGGCGGCGGTGTCGAGCACCCAGGGGGCATCATCGGTGAAGGCGAACTCGGCGAGGTCGGCGGGCGGATCGACCGGTGATGCAGCTGGCACGGTTGCAGTCTTGCGGCGAATCCTGCGCCGCACCCCGGCGGACCGGTGTTCCGCGCTGATCCTCGGCGTGCCGTGAGTCACTACAGTCGGTGCTCCATGGGGACCACGTTCTGACACCTCGGCCCGAAAGGCGACCGCCAACATGCTCGACCGCTGGATCACCGACTGGCCGATCAACCCCCGGTTCCCGTTGTTCACCAGGGCGAACGCGGGGGAGGTGCTCCCCGATCCGGGCAGCCCGCTCGGATTGACCCTGGTGTGGGAGGGCGGCGTCCTGCCCGGCTGGCGCGACGCGGTCGAACTGGACTGCTGCGCCTACGAGCCGGGTGAGCTCGACCACGATCGTCCCGAGGTCGTCGGCAGCTTCGGCGGCTACCTGTTCCTGAACGGGACCGCGACCCGCATCTTCGGGGTCCGTGCACCTGGGCTGACGCCCGAGGCCGTCGACCTGATCTACTTCGGCACCCATCCGGACGTGCCGCCATACGTGCCCGAGCCGTGGCACGAGGCTCCGGCGGTCAGCGAGCGGATGGCCGCCTGGATGGCGGGCGTCGTCGCCGCCGACGATCTCGCCGAGCTGCGTGAGGACCGTGAGCTCGCCGACTCGATCCGCGACGCGAGACCCAACCTCGGCGCGCTCACCGACGGTGAGCTGGTCGAACGCGCCCGTTCGCTGCTCCCGACGATTCGCCACCTGTTCCGTCGGCATCTCGCCGTGACGGCCGGCGCGTCGATCGGGCCGGGGATCCTCGGGGCGATCGCCGAGGCGATGGGCGACCCGTCCATCGCCCTCACGCTGATGACCGCCGTCGGGGACATCGACTCGGCGGCGCCCAGCCATGCGCTGTGGTCGCTGTCCCGTCTCGACCGCCGGTCGCCCGAGTACCACGAGGGTTTCAAGGAGTTCATCGCCCGCCACGGCTCACGCGGCGCCAATGAGTGGGACATCCGCTCGGATACCTGGGAGACGAATCCCGAGTCGGCCACGGTGTTGATCGACTCGATGAGAGGAGTCGCCGACGCCGACGCGCCGGAGGTGAGGAACCGTCGCAACGAGACGATCCGCGAGGAGCTGACGGCAACCGTCCGCGGCGCCCTGGCCGACCAGCCCGAGGCGCTCGGCCAGTTCGAGGCCGGCCTGCGTTCTGCCCACCTGCACATGGCCGGGCGGGAGCGGACCAAGACCAACGTGGTCAAGGTGATCCACGAGATCCGGTTGGTGATCCGGGAGCTGGGCGACCGCCACGACTACTCGTCATCGACGATCTGCATGCTGCTCGCCGACGAGCTCGACGCGTTCGTCAACGGGCCGGACGAGTTCCGCGCCAGGTTGGCGGCGCGTGAGCAGCAGTTCCTCGAGCTGTTCGAGCTCGACCCGCCGTTCATCGTCAACGAGACGGTGCAGCCGCTCGGCCAGTGGCCCCGACGGGGCGAGAGGGCACCCGCCACGCCCGTGGTGCCCGGCGAGGTGCTCACCGGCGTGCCCGGGGCGCCCGGCCGGGCCACGGGCCGCGCCCGCGTCGTGCTCCACCCGGCGGAGCCGATGGGCCTGGAGGCGGGGGAGGTGCTCGTCGCCCCGTTCACCGACCCGGCCTGGACCCCGCTGTTCGTCCCGGCATGCGCCGTGATCGTCGAGGTGGGCGCCCAGCTGAGTCATGCGGTGATCGTCAGCCGCGAACTGGGGATCCCCTGCGTGATCAGTGTGCACGATGCCACCCGGCGGATTCCCGCCGGGGCGCTCGTCGCCGTCGACGGATCGGCCGGCACGGTGACGATCATCGACCTGGGCATGTGAGCCGACCCGCCCTGCGGACGGGCGACTCCCCGGGCCCTAGAACCCCGAACCGTGGACGTGGTCGCAGAGGCGTTCCTCGCCCGGGGCGATCTGGCCGGCGCCCGCACCTTCGAGGGCGGCGAACGGTCCGCACGGGTGCGGCGTGATCCAGACGTGGATCATCGGTGCCGGTGGGAACGTCTGCAGGCCGGCGCCGCAGCCACCACCGGAGCTCGTCACCCCGGCGACACGCGGCTGGTCGCCGATGGTGAAGCAGAGGTTGTCGTGGATGTGCCACTGCATCAGCGCGCCGCCGATGTCGGGGACATCGGTGAGGGCGACGGTGTCGGGCAACATGAACATCGCCGAGACGAGCTTGCGCTCACCACCTCCGCGGGGCACCTCGTAGACCAGCGACTCGGGCATGTCGGGGTTGAGGTGATCGGCGTCGTTGATCAGATCCCAGTTGATGAAGTGCTCGTGGCCGGTGAAGCCGTCCCCGATGCTCCTCCAGCCGAGCGCCTCGGCGACGGCGGGGTCGGCGAACTTGGGCAGGCGCAGGAGGGTGATCGCCACGAGGTTCTCGGCGGCGGCCTGCTGCTCGGGGGTCACGCCGTCGACCCCGCCGAAGTCGAGCGGCTTGGTGGGGTCGTAGGCCACGGTGGGCACGGCCGACGGCGTAGCGGTGTGGTCGTGGGCGGCGGTGGTGGCCGTGTGGTCTGCTGTGTCGTCGGCTGTGGCGAGCGAGCCGGTGGTGGCATCGTCGGCAGCGTGCTGGTGGACGGCCGGCTCCGCCGTGAGCCCGGAGACCGTCGCGACCGCCGACTGGTCGGCGGTGTGGACGTGGGCGACGGACTCGTCGGTCCCGGCGGCGGTGGCCGCCGTGGTCTCGTCATGAGCATGCCGGTGGCCCCCGGCGGCCACCATCCCCGGCAGGGTGACGCCGGCGATGGCCAGCGCGGCGAGCGAGGCGATCGACGACCGCACGCTGGAGTGTGACGGGCGGAGGAAGGCTGTCAACGCCCCGAGGACGGCGACGATGGCCAGCGCCGCGGCCAGCCCGTCGGCGAACTGGACCGGCTCGCTCGTTCCCAGGCCGTCGACGAAGCCGATGCCGTTCGTCTTGGCCAGCGCCCATCCGGTGACGAGAGCGCCGTTGCCGGCGATGCCGGCCAGGGCGAGCACGGCCGAGGACCGGCGTTGGGCCAAGGCTCCCCAGGCGAGCTGGAACAGCGCGGCGACGACGAAGACCCTGACCGCCTGGGGATGCTCGTTGTGTACCCCGACGGCCGCGGCGTGCACGGCCCCTGCCCCGAGCGAGGCGAAGCCGGCGACGGCGATGGCTTTGGTGCGGCTGGCGACCGCAGTGTGCTGCGGGCCGAGCAAGGCACCCGGGTCGATGGCGATGGCCATGGGGATCGATCTCCTGTGATGTCCGCGTCGCAGGAGATCCTACGGGTGATCGGCCGGTCGAGGGTGGTTCGCCGGACCCGATTGCCGGTCGTCGGCCCGTTCGGCCGGAGGGCCGGGCTCAGCCCCACCGCCGGTCGGCACGCAACGCGGCGAGCACCGCGTCGGCCAGTTCCGGCCGGCAGATCAGCACGTCGGGAAGCCACGGATCGGCGCCGTTGTAGACCAGCGGCGATCCGTCGACCCGGCTGACGTGCAGCCCGGCCGCCTGGGCGACGGCGGCCGGGGCGGCCGAGTCCCACTGGTACATCCCGCTGTCGTGGACGTAGATGTCAGCCTCGCCGGCGACGACGGTCATCGCCTTGGCCCCGGCCGATCCGATGCGCAAGGCGTCGCCCCCCAACGCGTTGGCGATGACCACGGCGGAGTACGGCGCCCGCCAACGCGAGGTGGCGATCCGCGGGTGGGGGCGGGCGCTGACGGGAACGGTCGGCGGGGGGCGGGTGCCGAACACCAGGTCCATCGCCGGCAGGGCGACCGCCCCGGCGGTGAGCACGCCGTCCTCCCACAGGGCGACGTGGACGGCCCAGTCGCCCCGCCCCGGCTCGCCGTACTCGTTGCTCCCGTCGAGCGGGTCGATGATCCACACCCGATCGGCCGCCAGGCGCCGGCGGTCGTCGCGCCCCTCCTCGGAGAGCACCGCGTCGTCGGGCCGGTGCTCGGTCAGGCCGGAGACGAGCAGTCGGTGGGCAGCCGCGTCCCCCGTGTCCATCACCTGCCACGGCTGGGCCCGCTGCTCCCACAACTCCTGGCGCAGTCGCACGAGCATCCGCCCGGCGGAGTCGGCCAGGTGGACGGCGAGCCGGTGGTCGTCGAGCGGCTGATCGTCGAGCCGGTGATCGTCGGGTTCGCTCACGTCCGGCGACGTCCGGCCCGCATCGCGTCACGTACCAGCGCGCGTACGGCGGTCTCGTCCGCCCCGCCGCCGACGAGGGCTCGGACCTGGTCCTCCAGGCGTTCCGCATCGGCCTCCTCGAACACGTCGATCGGGTCGTGGCGGGCCGCGCTCGACACGGCGAGCACGATCAGGCTGGCCATCGCAGTGGCGGCCCCGCAGGTCAGCACCCAGCCGTTGTTGTTGCCCCGCACGGAGCTGACGATCATGCCGGCGACGCCCCCGACCCAGATCACCGCAGCGGCCAGGCGGAATCGACGAACGGACACGGACCTCATGCTGCCAGCTCGGGTGGGGCGTCGCCGCGCTGCCCGGCCCACTATTTCTCTTCGGCGGCCACGGCGGGGGTGTACGTGGCGGCCAGGCTCGAGTCGATCGTCGCCCCGGCGCCGACGTCGCCGCTCTGTTCCAGCACGAAGGCCGTCACGACGTGGCGGATGATCGGCCAGGCCTCGGTGACCGGGACGTTCGGAGGCCTGCACCCGTCCTCGCCGAGGGACCGGAACCTCGGGTTGCCGTCGAGGAAGTCGCCGAGGCCCGACGCCTCGGCGAGACCGATGATGCCCGACCCGTTGCCGAACGTGCAGAAATCGTCGAAGCCGTTGTGTCCGACGCCGTCGATGACCCAAAGACGGCTGGGACTGGGGGCCGCTTCGTAGGCCGCCTTGGTCACGGTCTCCCACGGCACGATCGCATCCGATCTGCCGGCGACGAACAGCGACGGCTTGTCCGGGAGCGCCGGTGGTGCGGCGGTGGTCGAGGTGGTGTCGTCGCCCCGGGAGAACGCCCCCGAGGCCAGCGAGACGTAGGCGTCGACGTCGGCCGACTGGCGGGCTGCGCCGAGCACGGTTCCACCGCCGGCCGAGTGGCCGATGAGCACGACGTGGTCGAGGTCGAGACGTCCGCCGAAGCGCTCCGTCGAGGGGCCGGCGCCGGCCGACTGCAGGAGAGCGATCGTGGCCAGCACCTCGTCGACCGAGGACTGGGGATCGCCGTCGAGCTGGAAGCTGGTCGCCGCGGCCAGGTCGCGCCCGCGGTGCTCGGGGGCGGCGACCACGATCCCCCACGAGGCCAGGTGCGAGGTGAGGAACGACGAGCCGACGTTGATCCCGCTGAAGCCGTGGCTGTAGACGGCCACGGGGAAACGGCCGTCGGCGACCCGCACGTCTCGCCCGGCGGGGTAGGTGAACGTCGCCGGGACGTCGGCCGTGAGCAAGGCCTTGATCGCCTCCGGGGTGTAGTCACGCACGTCGTACGACACGGTCGTGGTCACCGGCTCCCCGGCCGGGTACCACACCTCGACCGGAGAGCCGGCGCCCGGCAGGCTCAGCGAGGTGACACCCACCGGGTACGGGCCGGCCTCGGCGTAGGTGCGGGCGAGCACGGCCGGGTCGACCGTGTCGGCCGGGTCGACCGTGGTGGTCGGGGCGGCGGTCGTGGTTGCCGTGGTCTCGCGGGTCGCCGGGGCGAGCGTGTCGCCGGTCGCCCCGGCCCGCTCGGCCCCGCCGGGAGAGCCCGAACGGCCACCGTCGCAGCCCAGGAGTGTCAGCGTCGTCATCGACATCACCAGGGCACTCGTCATCGCCGGCCGTCGTCGCCTGGGCATGCCGAGGTTCGTGGCGTCGGGGCGGGCCTGCCCCCGGATCGGAGCGGGCTCCGTGCACGCCGTCGATCGACCGGCTCGTCGCAACGGCCTCAACGGGCCAGCGGCTTGTACTTGATCCGATGGGGCTGATCGGCGGCCGAACCCAGTTCCTTGTGGCGCCAGGCCTCGTACTCCGAGAAGTTCCCCTCGAACCAGCGAACCTGGCTGTCGCCCTCGAAGGCGAGCACGTGGGTGGCGACGCGGTCGAGGAACCAGCGATCGTGGGAGATGACCACGGCGCACCCCGGGAAGCTCTCGAGCGCGTCCTCGAGGGCGCGCAGGGTGTCGACGTCGAGGTCGTTGGTCGGCTCGTCGAGCAGCAGCACGTTGCCCGCCGACTTGAGCAGCTTGGCCAGATGGACGCGGTTGCGTTCGCCGCCGGAGAGCTGGCCGACCAGTTTCTGCTGGTCGGAGCCCTTGAAGTTGAAGCTGGCCACATACGCCCGGCCGTGGATCTCGCGGTTGCCGACCTTCATGTGCTCGACGTTGCCGGTGATCTCCTCGTAGACCGTCGCCTCGGGGGACAACGAATCGCGTGACTGGTCGACGTAGGAGAGCTGCACCGTGTCGCCGACGGTGATCGTGCCGGCGTCGCAGCCCTCGAGGCCGGCGAGCATGCGGAACAGGGTGGTCTTGCCGGCGCCGTTGGGTCCGATGATGCCGACGATGCCGGCCCTGGGCAGGGAGAACGAGAGGTTCTCGATCAGCAGGCGGTCGCCGTAGCCCTTGGTCAGCCCGGCGACCTCGATCACCGTGTCGCCCAACCGGTCGCCCGGTGGGATGAGGATCTCGAGCTTCCCGGTGTCGCCCCTGTCGGCTTCGGCCTCGCTCTGCAGCTTGTCGTAGGCCTGCAGGCGGGCCTTGCCCTTGGCCTGACGGGCCTTGGGCGACATCCGCACCCATTCGAGCTCACGCTCCAGGGTGCGCTGGCGGGCCGACGCCGTCTTCTCCTCGAGGGCCAGGCGGGCCCGCTTCTGCTCGAGCCACGACGAGTAGTTCCCCTCGAACGGGAATCCGCGGCCCCGGTCGAGCTCGAGGATCCACCGGGCCACGTTGTCGAGGAAGTAGCGGTCGTGGGTGATCGCCACCACGGTCCCGGCGTAGTCCTTCAGGAACCGCTCCAACCAGTCGACCGATTCGGCGTCGAGGTGGTTGGTCGGCTCGTCGAGGAGCAGCAGGTCGGGGCGGCTGAGCAACAGGCGACACAGGGCGACCCGGCGACGCTCGCCGCCCGACAAGGTGGAGACGTCGGCGTCGTCGGGCGGGCAGCGCAGGGCGTCCATGGCGATCTCGACGTTGCGTTCCAGGCTCCAGGCGTCGGTGGCGGCGATCCGATCCTCGAGATCGGCCTGCAGGACGCCGATCTTGTCGTAGTCGGCGTCGGGGTCGGCCCACATGGCCATCACCTCGTTGTAGCGGTCGATGATCCCCTGCACCGCGGCGACACCGTCCATCACGTTGCCCTTGACCGTCTTGGCCGTGTCGAGCCGGGGCTCCTGGGCGAGGTAGCCGACCGAGAAACCCGGCGTCAGGCGGGCCTCTCCGGTGTAGCCGTCGTCGAGGCCGGCCATGACTTTGAGCAGGCTCGACTTGCCGGCGCCGTTGGCCCCGAGCACACCGATCTTGGCGCCCGGGTAGAACGACAACGAGATGTTCTCGAGCACCGTGCGGTCGGGCGGGTAGAACCGGGACAGCTTGTGGCAGGTGTAGATGAACTCGTGGGCCACTGGTGTCTCCGTGCGGTGCGTGCGCCGGTTCGGGGCGGATCGGGCGACCGACCAGGCTATCTGTCGGGCGGGGGCGAATGCCGGGTTCGCGCGTCGGGTGCTCCGCTGGTGCTACGGTCCGCGGTTGACAGCTTCACCACTTCACATCGGGGGACACGTTCGGTGCTCGCAGTAGACGGTTTCTTCAGTCGGGTCGGCTTCGCCTTCGGGTTCCGCTGGCTGCACATCCTGGTCGGCATCGCCTGGATCGGCCTGCTCTACTACTTCAACTTCGTCCAGGTGCCGGCGTTCTCCGCCTTCGGCGACGAGGCCAAGGCCCGCAACATCGCCATCGACAAGGTGGCCCGCAAGGCACTGTGGTGGTTCCGTTGGGCCGCGCTCTCGACGTTCGTCACCGGCATCCTGATCACCGGGATCACCAAGGACTACTTCAAGAACGACTTCGGCAAGAGCAGCCGTGGTCTGTCGATCTCGCTGGGCATGCTGCTCGGGACGATCATGCTGCTCAACGTGTGGGGCGTGATCTGGCGTAACCAGAAGGTCGTGCTGGCCAATGCCGTCAACGTGCTCGGCGGCGGCCAGGCCGACCCCGCGGCGCCGGCGGCGGGTCGCAAGGCGTTGATGGCGTCCCGTCAGAACACGATCTTCTCGGTGTCGATGCTGTTCTTCATGGTCTACACCGGCCACGGCCCGCTCACCGGCGTGACGCTGAGCGGCGGCAAGGTCGGCGCGTTCTGGCTGATCTCGCTGGTGATCATCGCCGTGCTCGAGTTGAACGCCCTGGGCATGTTGCCGTGGAAGACCCAGGTCGGCAAGGGCCTCAACACGATCTACGACGGTCCCGGCGTGCGCAACCCGTTGATCGCCGCATTCGGCCTGTGGGCCGTGTTCCTCGTCCTAACCGAGATCTTCTTCCGGGTCTGATCCCCGATCCCGCTGCGGGATGCGAACGGCCGCCCTCCGGGGCGGCCGTTGCGCGTACCGGAGACGATCAGGAGACGATCAGCGTGGCCTTCATGTTGGTGTGGCCAGGCACGTCGCACAGCAGCGTGTAGGTGCCGGCGGTGAGGTCGAAGGTGCCTTCGTCCTGCCCGCCCGCCGGGACCTTCAACTTCGTGCCGATCGCCTTGTCGTCCGCCCCGGTGACGAGCAGGGTGTGGTTGGTCGACGGTTCGCCGAGGTAGACGATCCACACCGAACCCGCCGTCGCCGTGTACTCGGCCTTGTCGAAGCGCAGGCCGGCCACCGCCTGGACGACGAGGTCGGCGTCGGCCGGCGCGACGGGCCCGCCCGATCCGCCGCTGCCACCCCCGCAGCCGGCGAGCAGGCCGGCGCAGACGATCGCGGGGGTGAGGAGGGCCGAGAGGGTGCGCTTCATCATGAGTCCATTTCTATAAGTGATCACTTCTGAAAATCAACGTGACGTGTGCGACACGTGCCGGGGCCCGTCGCCGTCACAACCGGTACCATCGCGGGCGATGGCCACCGAGACACCGAAGTTTGGCGCGAACGCCTGGCTCGTCGACGAAATGTACGACCACTACCGCGTCGACCCGCAGTCCGTCAACGAGACCTGGCGGGAGTTCTTCTCCGACTACCGGCAGTCGGGGGGTGTCCACGCCGCCGCCACGGGAACCGAAGCGGCTCCGGCCAGCGGCTCGAGTCCCGCCACGGCGGCGATCGTCGCGCCGTTGCCGACGCCTCCCCTCGCCGAAGCAGCGGCCCCGATGGCACCCCCGCAGGCCGGATCGACCACGACGTCGGTCGAGGAGCCCGGCCAGCAGATCCGCGGCGCAGGAGCGGTGATCGCCGCGAACATGACGCGCAGCCTCGAGGTGCCGACGGCGACGAGCTTCCGCAACATCCCGGCCAAGCTGCTCGAGGTGAACCGCTCGGTGATCAACGGCTTCCAGGGGCGCTCGGGCAAGGGCAAGGTCAGCTTCACCCACCTCATCGGCTACGCCGTGGTGCGGGCGATCGCCGACGCGGCGCCGGTGTTGAACAACTCGTTCGTCGAGGGCTCCGCGGGCGAGCCGCGCATCGTGCGCAACGGGCACGTCAACATGGGTCTGGCGGTCGACGTCGCCAAGGCGGACGGGAGCCGCACCCTGGTCGTGCCCGTGCTGCGCGATGCCGACACGCTCGACTTCAGCGGTTACCTCGCCGCCTACGACGATCTGATCCGCAAGGTGAAGGGCAACAAGCTCCAGGTCACCGACTTCCAGGGAGCGACGGTCACGCTGACCAACCCCGGCACGATCGGCACGGTCCAGTCGGTGCCCCGCCTGATGCCGGGCCAAGGGGTGATCGTCGGGGTCGGCTCGATCGACTTCCCGGCCGAGTTCCAGGGCGCCGACGAGGCGGCCCTGGCCGAGTTGGGCATCTCGAAGGTCGTCACGATCACGAGCACCTACGACCACCGGATCATCCAGGGGGCCGAGTCGGGCCTGTTCCTCAAGCACGTCCACGAGCTGCTCCTCGGCGAGCACGGGTACTACGAGCAGGTCTTCCGGTCGCTCGACGTGCCCTACGAGGCGGTGCGGTGGCGTCAGGACACGACGCCGCTCGATCACGAGGACGCGATGCTCGCCAAGCAGATGCACGTCGGCACGTTGATCCGCTCCCACCGCGTCCGCGGCCACCTGATCGCCGACCTCGATCCGCTGCGCTGGAAAGAGCCCAAGATGTACGAGGAGCTCGATCCGGCGACGTACGGCCTGACGATCTGGGACCTCGAGCGCGAGTTCCTCGTCGGCGGGGTCGGAGGCCGGGAGAAGATGAAGCTCGGGGCCTTGCTGCACGTGCTGCGCGACGCCTACTGCCGCACCATCGGCGTCGAGTACATGCACATCCAGAACACCGACGAGCAGCGATGGATCCAGGGCCAGCTCGAGAACGTCGAGTTCGCCCCGTCGCCCGAGGAGCAGCGCCGCCTGCTCGGGCAACTCAACGCCGCCGAGGCGTTCGAGAAGTTCCTCGCCACCAAGTACGTCGGCACCAAGCGCTTCGGCCTCGAGGGGGCGGAGTCGACGATCGCCGTGCTCGACGCGATCATCTCGGGCGCGGCCGATGCCGGGCTCGAGGCGACGATCATCGGGATGGCCCACCGCGGCCGCCTCAACGTGCTCGCCAACATCGTCGGCAAGAGCTACGACCAGGTCTTCGCCGAGTTCGAGGGCCACGTCGATCCCTCCTCGGTGCAGGGTTCTGGTGACGTGAAGTACCACTTGGGTGCCGTGGGCAAGTACGAGAGCCCCTCGGGTCAGATGATCCGGGTCGAGCTCGCCCCCAACCCGAGCCACCTCGAGACGGTCAACCCGGTCGTGATGGGGATGGTCCGCGCCGGCCAGGACCAGATCGATCCCCCCGGCTCGTATCCCGTGCTGCCGCTGCTGATCCACGGCGACGCCGCCTTCGCCGGTCAGGGGATCATCCAGGAGTGCCTGGCGATGAGCGACATCACCGGTTACCGCATCGGTGGCACGGTGCACGTGATCATCAACAACCAGATCGGGTTCACCACCGCGCCGGAGTACGCCCGCTCGTCGCTGTACTGCTCCGACGTGGCCAAGACCATCCAGGCACCGATCTTCCACGTCAACGGCGACGACCCCGAGGCCTGCCTGCGGGTCGCCCGCATGGCGTTCGCCTACCGCCAGCGCTTCCACAAGGACGTCGTCATCGACATCGTCTGCTACCGGCGCCACGGTCACAACGAAGGCGACGACCCGAGCTACACCCAGCCGCTGATGTACAAGGCGATCGCCGAGCGCCGACCCGTGCGCAAGCTGTACGTCGAGGCGCTGGTCAAGCGGGGTGAGATGTCGATCGACGACGCCGAGAAGGCGTTGCAGGACTTCCACGCCCGGCTGCAGGTGGCGCTCGACGAGACGCGGGCCCATGCGCCGGCCCCGGTCAAGGTCCCCCCGCCGCCCAAACCGGCCGGGGTGCTGCCCCACGTCGAGACGGGGCTCGCCCGCGAGGCGCTCGACTCGATCTTCCACCACCTCACCGCCTACCCCTCCGGCTTCACCCCGCACCCCAAACTGGTCCGCCAGTTCGAGACCCGGGCCAGGCTCTACGCCGAGCAGGGTGAGGTCGAGTGGGCCACGGCCGAGGCCCTGGCCTTCGGCGGCCTGCTGCTCGACGGCCACCCCGTGCGCCTCGCCGGCGAGGACTCCCGCCGGGGCACCTTCAGCCAGCGTCACGCCGCGCTCGTCGACTTCGAGACGGGGCAGCCGTGGGTGCCGCTGGCCGATCTACCCGGCTCGCAGGCGAACTTCTGGGTCTACGACTCGTTGTTGTCGGAGTACGCGGCGCTCGGCTACGAGTACGGCTACGCCGTCGCCAACAACGATGTGCTCGTGTTGTGGGAGGCCCAGTTCGGCGACTTCGTCAACGGGGCCCAGATCGTCATCGACCAGTACATCGTGGCCGGCGAGGACAAGTGGGCGACCACCGCCGGACTGGTGCTGCTCCTCCCTCACGGGTTCGAGGGCCAGGGCCCGGAGCACTCCAGCGCCCGGATCGAGCGCTTCCTCACGCTGTGCGCCGAGGACAACATCCAGGTCTGCAACGCCACCACGGCGGCGCAGTACTTCCATCTGCTGCGTCGGCAGATGAAGCGCGAGGTGCGTCGGCCGCTGGTGATCTTCACCCCCAAGCAGCCGCTGCGCATGGCCCAGAGCCGTTCGAAGATCGACGCCCTGGTCAGCGGTTCGTTCGCCGAGGTGCTCGACGACCCGTTCGTCGCCGACCCGTCGGCGGTGACCAAGGTCGTGTTCTGCTCCGGCAAGGTGTGTTGGGACGCGATGGCCGAACGCGACAAGCGCCAGGCGCCCGTCGCAGTGGTCAGGATCGAGCAGCTCTACCCGTTCCCCGGCCAGCAGCTGCGCGAGGTGATCCGTCGGTACCCGAACGCCAAGGAGCTCGTCTGGCTGCAGGAGGAGCCCGACAACATGGGCCCATGGAACTTCGTCGAGCATCGGGTGTGGCGGATCAAGGAGGACGGCTACGACCTCCGCTGCGTCGCCCGGGTCGGCTCGGGGAGCCCGGCCACCGGCTCCAAGGCGATCCACGACCAGGAGCTGGCCGACCTGATGGACGAGACCTTCGCCGTTCGACCGCCGGGGCCGACGGCGCGTTGACGGCCTGACCCGCGGATCATGAGCGACCGTCGTCGCGCCCGCCGAGAGCGCCCCAACCGATCCCCGTGGCCGGCGCCGGTCGGTCAGCAGCCGGTCAGTCGGCGGCTGGCCGCGTGGCATCGGAAGTTCGAGTTCGACCGGGTCCTCTTGTCGGCGTGCTTCTGGATGCTCGTCGTCGTCGTGGTCGTCTGGGTCTCGTGGTACACCAGCGGTCACATGGCGGTGACGAAGCGGCTGGGTTGCTGGATCCTCGCCCTCGGAGTGGTGCAGGTGCTCAACGTCGCCCGACGGGCGGCCTCGCGGTCGGCGCCATGGCGCACGGCCGTCGCTCCGAGCTCGGAGTCGGCGGTCGTCGTCGCTGCCGCGTTGGCGGTGGGCGTGCTGATGACGGCGATGCTCAGCTCGCCGATGAGCCGACGTCTCGTCGCCTCGGCCGTCGATCGCACGCCCATCCTCACCGATCTTCCCAGCCGTTCACCCGACACGTCGGGCGTGCGGACGACCGTGCTGCTCGCCCGGACCGATCTGGCCGAGACGTCGGGTGGGGTCGCCGTCACGATCGACGTGACGGCGAACGATGATCCGGCGATCGACCGCGCCACCGTGGTGGTCGTCTCCGGGATCGTCGGATCGACGAGCGTCGACTCCACCGGTCGGATCACGTTCAGTCCCCCGGTCGGACTGGTCGGCCGGACGTCGTTCGTCTACGCGGTGTGCGCTGCGGACGGTCGGTGTGCACGGGCGGTCGTGCGGATCGCCGTCACCTGATCCGCCCGTCGCGGACGTTCAGGTGGTTGACTGACGGTCGTCATGCCCAAACACATCGTTGTCGACGGATCGAACCTGGCCACCGAGGGCCGCTCGATGCCGAGCCTCAAACAGCTGTCCGACGCCGTGGAGGCGTATCTCGAGGAGCACCCGACCGAGCTGGTCACGGTCGTCGTGGACGCAACCTTCGGGCACCGCATCGACCCCCGCGAGGTTTCCGAGTTCGAGGAGGCCATCGAGCACAACGAGCTGGTGGCCCCGCCCGCCGGTGCCGTCGGCCGCGGAGACGCGTTCGTGCTGGCGATCGCCGACAAGGTCGACGCGGTGATCCTCTCCAACGACTCGTTCCAGGAGTTCCACGGCGAGTACCCCTGGCTGTTCGACGAGGGTCGCCTGGTGGGCGGCAAGCCCGTACCTCATGTCGGCTGGGTTTTCGTCGAGCGGATCCCCGTGCGTGGCCCGTTGAGCCGCAAGAGCACGCGAAACGCCAGGCAGAAGGAACCCAAGGACGTGGTTCGCACCAGCGCGGCCTCGCTGCAGCCGATGCCCGTGCCGAAGGCGCCGCCGCCGCGGACCCGGGCCCGCGACGGTGAGCCCCGCTCTGCCGATGCCGCACGTCGCCAGCCCGCCGCCGATGGCGGACGCCGTCAGCCGGCTGCCGAGGCTCGGGCCCCCCGGAGCACCACCCCGGACCGGGCGGCCGCCGAGCCTGCGGCCCGGCCGACCGCGGCCGCGCCGGCCGCGCCGGCCCGCAACGCGATGGTCAACGACCTCATGCCGTTCCTCGAGTTCGTCGAGAGACACCCCGTCGGCAGCCTGATCGACGTCGTCGTGGAGACCTACTCGTCGCACGGCGCCTACGTGACGGGTGGCGGAGCCCGCGCCTACCTGCCGCTGCGCAACATCTCCGACCCCCCGCCCCGCTCTGCGCGTGAGCTGTACAAGCTCGGTGAGACGGTGACGATGCAGGTCGCCGCCTTCCACCCCCAGCGCCGGGGTATCGACCTCGCCATCCCTGGTGTGGTCGCCGGGCTCGTCGCCCCGGCCAAGCCGGCTCGTGGCCGAGCGAAGAAGGCGCAGCCGGTCGCCGTCCCCGAGGCGCCGCCTGCGGCCGAGCGGGCGCCGCTCGCCGACGCTGCCTCACGGCGCACCGGTCGGGGCGCCCGGGCCGCGGCCATGTCCGAGGATGCCGTTCAACCGGCATCCGCCCCGGTCGCCGTGGCCGGAGCCGGAGCCGGAGCCGGCCGAGGACGGCGCAAGGCCGCCGCCACCCCCGAGCAGGCGCAGGCGGCCCCCGTAGAGGTTCCCGCCCCCGCCGCCCCGCCGGCGCCCAAGGCCGCGCCTCGCGGTCGGGCGCCCCGCCCTCGCCCGACGGCCGTCCCGGTGGCCGCTGCGGCGGTCGTCCCCGAGGCCATTGCCGTGGAGAAACCCGCGCGGTCGAGACGGGCACCGGCCAAGGAGGTCGAGTCTGTCACCGGCGATCTGGCCGCCACCGGCCCGATCGCCGGTGGCCGTCGCCGCGCCCCGACGGCCGGGGCGCCCACCGCGCCGTCCCCGCCGGTCGTCGCGCCGGCGTCCCGTACCGCGTCGCGGCGCAAGGCCGAGGTCACCGCGCCGCCTGCCCCGCAGGCCGACTCAGCGGACGCCGGAGCGGTCCGACGAGCCGGCAGGCGAGCCGTGCCCCGCGCCGCCCCCGACGGAGCACCCGACCCCGGCGCGGCGCCGGTCGCCCGGCGGGCACGCCAACGGGCCTGAGGCCAGGCTCGGTCCACGGGACCGGCATTCGGTACGGTCGTCGATGTGCGCATCGCCACGTGGAACGTGAACTCACTGAAGGTCCGGTTGCCCCGCGTCGAGGAGTGGCTGGCCGACATCCGACCCGACGTGCTCTGCATGCAGGAGACCAAGCTGGCCGACGATGCCTTCCCTGACCTGACCTTCCGGGCGATGGGCTACGAAACCTGCCACCACGGACAGGGCCAGTGGAACGGGGTGGCGATCCTCTCCAAGGTCGGGATGAGCGATGTCGTGGCCAACTTCGCCGACGGCGGGGCGCCCGATCCCGAGGCGCGGATCATCACGGCGACCTGCGGCGGCATCCAGGTCGTTTCGGTCTACGTCCCCAATGGGCGTGCCCTCGACCAGGAGCACTACCGCTACAAGCTCGACTGGATGGCGCGGCTGAGAACCCATGTCGCCGCGCTCGGCGACCCGCACGACGACGTGATCGTGGCCGGTGACTACAACATCGCCCCCGATGACCGCGACGTCCACGACCCGGCCAAGTACATCGGCGCCACCCACGTCAGCCCCCCCGAGCGTGCCGCTCTCGCCGAGTTGGAGGCGTGGGGCCTGCACGACGTCTTCCGCCGCCACCACGACGAGGGGAAGCTCTTCTCGTGGTGGGACTACCGCGCCGGCGACTTCCACCAGGGCCGGGGCATGCGCATCGATCTGATCATGGCCACCGAGTCGATCACCCGGCGCTCACGGAACGTCGTCATCGACCGCAACGCCCGCAAGGGAACCCTGCCCTCTGATCACGCCCCGGTCATCATGGACATCGACTGACCACCGGCGATGACCTCCCCGAACCCCTCCGACGACGACGGCACCGCCTCGGCGCGGCGATTGGACATCCGTAGCTCAATGGCCGCCAGCCTCGCCCGTCGGGGCGCGGCATACGGCGCCGTGGAACAGGCCCGGGCCGATTTGGCCGCCCAGACCCGCAGACTGATCGACGCGTTGCTCGCCGCCGTTCCCGGCGAGGACGAGCTGCGCGTCGCCGCCGAACTGGTCACCCGTGCCGCCGATGCCGTCTCCGCCGCAGGGCACGAGCGGCCGTACCGGGAGGCGGAGAGCTCGCTGGTCGACGCCCGGCCTGCGCCGGGCGCGCCAGCCGGTGCCTTCGAGCGGTCGGCTCCCGGCCCCCGGGCCGTCACATTCCTCGACAACAGCCCGTTCTCCGGGCCGCTCAACCCGCTGTCGATCCCCTTCGACCTGCGGATCGAGGAGGACCGGATCGTGGCCGTCGCCCGGTTCGGGTCCGCCTACGAGGGTCCGCCGGGCTGCGTTCACGGCGGATACATCGCCGCGGTGTTCGACGAGGTCCTCGGCTTCGCCCAGTCGCTGTCCGGCCAGCCGGGGATGACCGGCCGTCTGGCCATCGACTACCGCTCGCCGACCCCCCTCCACCGGGATCTGCGGATCGAGGCGTGGATCGAGCGTGTCGAGGGTCGCAAGCTCTTCGCCCGGGGCACGCTGCACGTCGGCGATCGGCTGTGCGCCGAGGCGGCGGGCCTGTTCGTCTCGATGCGGCCCGAGGTCTTCGCCCGTCTGTTGGCCAACCGTCCCGTCGTTCCGGACGGGTGACTCAGGCGTCGACCCCGGCCCTGGCGACGGCGGTGGCGACCGCGGCGAGCAACCGCGGGCCGAGGTGGTGGGCCGAGCTCGGCCCGAGTGACGCCAGCCGGACGACCTCGTCGATCGTCGCCGGGCGCAGTACGGCGAGCGCGGCCAGCACCGAATCCTCGACGATCGTCGACTCCGGCACGCGCGCCGCACGCGCCGCCCGTGAGCGCCAGGCGGAGAGGTCGGCCAGCACCTGGGCCGTTGCGTCACCGATGTCGGTCATCTCCGCGCCCGTCGGCCGCACCGGGCCACGGCCCTCGCCGCCGACCGGCTGGGCATCGCCGGCGGGGGTCGGAGCGAGCTTGCTGGGCCCGGACGGCCGGTCGTTGCGGCGCATCGCCCAGGTCACGACGAGTTCCTGTGCCGCCCGGGTCAGCGCGACATGGGCGAGGCGGCCCTCCTCGGCACGTTCGTCGACGGAGCGAGCGGAGCTGTGCGGCACGAGGTCGTGTTCGAACCCGGCGACCACCACGGCGCGCCACTCCCTGCCCTTGGCGGCGTGGAACGTGACCAGTTCGACTGCGTCGGGTCGTGATGAGTCACCGGCGCCGAGCAGGTACCAGTCGGCGAAGGCGGCGCCGTCACCGGCGGGCACCTCGGCACGGAACCGGCGTGCCGCGGCCGAGATCGTCATTCGTGCCGCGTCGGCCGACCGGCCCCGGGGCCGGCCGGCCGGATCGAGGGTGGCCGGATCGGAGTCGGCGATGTCGGCGGCCCAGGTGGCCAGATCGGAGGCACGCTTGATCCTGCGGGCATCCTCGAGCAGCCCGCTGGTCGTGTCGTCGGGCACCGTCCGTCCGCCCGCTCCGACGACGACGCACGGGATGCCGGCGCGTTCGAGGGCACGAGCGAGCACCGGCAACTGGGCGTTGGTGCGGGCCAGTACGCCGATGGTCGCCCACCGACCGCCCGCAGGGCGCAGCGTGCGGACCCGTCGGGCGACGAGCTCGGCCTCGGCCAGATCGTCGGGGGCCCCGATCACCTCGACGGGGGGGCCGTCGGCCCGCATCGACGCGGTGTCCTCGTGCGCGCCGGTCGGCAGCACGGCGGCCGCCGCGGCGACGATCTGCGGGCTGCAGCGGTAGTTGCGCCGCAGCCGGACCACCGTGACGCCGGGCAGGGTCTCCTCGATTCGCTCGAGCAGCCGGCAGTCGGCGCCGTTCCATCCGTAGATCGCCTGTCGTGGATCCCCGACGACGCAGATGTCGGGGCGGCCACCGCGCCACGCCTCGAGCAGATGGTGCTGGAGGGGGTTGAGATCCTGGAACTCGTCGACGAACAGGTGCCGGAAGCGCCAACGGACGACCTGGGCGTAGGCCGGATCGTTGCGGATCTCGGCCGCGCAGTCGGCGAGGAGGTCATCGAAGTCGACGACGCCACGCCGACGCTTCAGGGCGGCGTAGTCGGCGAGCGATCCGGCGATCCGCTGCGGGTCGACGGCGGGCCGCCGACCCGCCCGGCGGGCGGCCTCGACGTAGCGATCCGTCGTGACCATCCGGGCGCGTGACCACTCGAGCTCGGTGGCGATGGCGGACAGGTCCGCCGGGTCGTGGCGTGCGCCGGCCACCTCGGCGAGCAGGCGCCGGTTCGAGGTGAGCAGGGTGGGAGCACGTTTCGACTGCTCGGTCCACCGCTGGCGGAGCAGGGCGTGGGCCACGGCGTGGAACGTGCCGACCCGCAACCCGGGACCCCGCACGCCGAGGCGCCACAGGCGCTGGCGCAGCTCGCCGGCGGCCTGGCGGGTGAAGGTGAGCGCCACGACGTGGTCGGCGTCCGCCGAGTCGGTCGCCACCCGGTGGGCGATGCGCCGGGTGAGCACGGTCGTCTTGCCCGATCCGGCCGGGGCGACGACGGCCAGTGGGTGTTCGGGCGCCGTCACCGCCCGTCGCTGATCCGGGTCGAGGCCGTCGAGCAGGTCGTCCACGAGGTGGCCGACGCCGGTGATCTCCTCGGCAGCCTCCATGGAGCCACGCTACCCGGCCCCCGTCGAGCCGCGCTCGAAGGCAACTGCTGTGGACAACGGCCTCGGCCTGTGGATGAAACGTGGGATGGCGCAGCCGGCCGGCCGCGGCTCGGTACAGTTCGGACATGCCGTTCCCCCGGAAGCTGTTGAACGACTACGAGACGGTCGCCCTCGACCTGCACCCCCACTGGTGGTACTTCGCCGAACCGGCAGGCGCGCTGCTCGCCTCGATCGTCGTCGGGGTGATCGTCAAGTTCGGCCTCGACGGAGGCAGCCTGAAGGATGCGCTGATCTGGGTGGTGCTCGCTGCCATCGTGCTGTGCGCCGTCTGGCTGGTCGTGCGCTACATGAAATGGGCCACGACCAACTTCGTGATCACCTCGGACCGGTTGATCTTCCGCCAGGGTGTCATCGCCAAGAACGGCATCGAGATACCGCTGGAGCGGATCAACAACGTCAACTTCGGCCAATCGATCTTCGAGCGGATGCTCGGCGCCGGCGATCTGCTGATCGAATCGGGCGGTGAGGACGGGCGTTCCCGGTTCACCGACATCCGTCATCCGGAGAAGGTGCAGAACCTGATCCACTCCCAGATGGAGGAGAACGAACGCCGTCGCGGGGGCATGTACCAGGCGACGACCTCGGTCGTCAGCGATGTTGCCTCGCAACTGGAGAAACTGGAGGGGATGCTGCAGCGGGGCACGCTCAGCCGCGAGGAGTTCGAGATCCAGAAGCGCAAACTGCTCGGCGGGTCGGCGATGCCGCCGCCTCCGCCTGCGCCGTTTCTCGACTGACCGCCACCCTCGGGGATTCCGGCGTGGGGGGCCTGCTCGGTCCGAGCGCCTACTCGACGCCGAAGAGATACGGGTAGAGCGGTTGCCCGCCGCGGTGGATCTCGACCTCGACGTCTGGCCGGTTCTCCTCGAGCCACGAGGTGATCGCGTCCGTGGCGCTGCGCGTCGCCTGCTGACCGACGATGATCGAGACCAGCTCGCGCCCCGGGGTGACGAGGTGGTCGAGGAGCTCGGTGGCCGCCCGCTCGGGTGTCCCGCCCACGGCGACGATCCCCTCCCCGCGCACGAGACCGATCCAGTCGCCGGCCGTGATCGGTCCTGCCTCGCTGGCACTGTCGCGCACGGCCTGGGTCACCTCGCCGGTGGCCAGCGACGCGGCCGCCAGACCCATCCCCCTGGCATTCTCGGCCGCCGGGGCCTCGGGGTCGTAGACGACGAGCGCGGCCAGCGCCTCGGCCATCGACCGGGTGGGCACGACGGCGACGGTCTTGGTGGTCAGCGCGTCGATCTGGTCAGCCACCGGAATGATGTTCTTGTTGTTCGGCAGCACGATGACCTGGCGGGCGTTGACGTGCTCGACGGCATCGAGCAGCTCCGCCGTTGAGGGGTTCAACGTCTGGCCGCCCGACACGATGCCCTGCACGCCGAGCTGCCAGAACAGCTCGGCGAGGCCGTCACCGCTGCACACCGCCACTACGGCGGTCGTCACGGGGGCGAGCCCGGCCATCGCCGGCCCCCGTGGTTCGGGTGCACGGCCGCCGTGCAGCGCCGCCTCGCGTGACGCGTGCTCCTCGGCGACCTCCTCGAACAGGTCGGTGACCCGGATCCCGTGGGGCCGGCCGCCCGTGTCGAGGGCGGCTTCGAGGGCGGCGCCGATGTCGTTGGTGTGCACGTGGCAGTTCCAGATGCCGTCGCCGCCGACGACGACGATGGAGTCGCCGATCGCCCCCCACGCCACCTTGAAGTCCGTGATCCGGTCGTCGTCGAGGTCGAGGAAGTACATCACCTCGTAGCGCAGCGAGGAGACGTCGAGTGGGTCGCCGTGGCCGAGCCGAAGGGCGATCGCCTCGAACTGCTCGCTGACGACGCCGTCGTCGGGCTCGGGTTCGGGCATCGGGCGGCCGTCGACGGCGTGCAGGGCGGCGTCGAGCAGCAGCATGAACCCGGCGCCTCCGGCGTCGACCACCCCGGCGTCGGCGAGCACGGGAAGCATCTCAGGTGTGCGGTCGAGGGCCGACTGTCCGGCGTTGCGGGCCGCGGCGAGCACCTCGACGAGCGTGCCTCCGCCCGCCGCCGCCGCCTCGGCCCCGGTCGACGCCTCGCGTACGACGGTGAGGATCGTCCCTTCCACCGGCTTGAGCACGGCCTGGTAGGCGCTGATCGAGGCGGCGCAGAGCGCTTCGGCGACGACCCCGGGCGACGCCTCCTCGTGGCCGGCGAACACGCCCGACATCCCCCTCAGGATCTGCGACAGGATCACGCCCGAGTTGCCCCGGGCGCCCATCAGCGAGCCGTGGCTGATCGCCTTGCACGTCGAGGCGAGGTCGGAGGGGGAGCCGTCCAGTTCGGCCACCACGGCGTCGAGCGTGCGGGCCATGTTCGTGCCGGTGTCGCCGTCGGGAACGGGGTAGACGTTGAGGCGGTTGATCCGATCGGCATGTGCCTTCATCGCGTCCCGGTAGCCGGTCACCGTGCGGCGGATCGCGACGACGCCGAATCGTTCGAGGGGTGGCACGGCCCACATGGTAACGAGCAGGAGCTGGGCCGCCCCGAACCGCGGGTCGGATTCCTGGCCATCGTCGTCGCCGATCGGCGGTATCGTGAAGATCGCTCACAGCGAGGGTCGTCGGGGCTTGGGTTCGAACACCGGCCACTGATAACGTCCCTCCACCCGGATTTTCGGCCCGAAGGAATCGTCATGGCAGCAGTGTGTCAAGTGTGTGGCAAGCACCCCTCGTGGGGCATGGCGGTGTCGCACTCCCACCGGCGCACGAAGCGTCGTTGGAACCCCAACATCCAGCGCGTCCGTGCCCTGGTCAACGGCGCCCCGAAGCGGGTTCACGTCTGCACCGGTTGCATCAAGGCCGGCAAGGTCGTCAAGGCCGGCTCGGCTTCCTGACCACGGCACGGCGATGCAGGGCGTGATCAAGGCATACGATCCCGATTCGGGTTCGGGCATCGTCATCACCGACACCGATCTGCGCGAGTACGACCTGTCGTCCGACGCCCTGGTCGGGTCGCTGTTCCGCATGGTCCGCCAGGGCCAGCGCGTCATCTTCGACCTCGACGACGCCGGACAGGCGACCCGGCTGCGTCTGGGTTCCGAAGGCGACATGGGCACGCCCGGCTACTAGACCGGGTCCCCGATCGTCCACGGGCACAGCGGCGTGCCCCCGAACCAGTGAGCGTGGCACCATGGCAGCGTCCAGCACCAATACGAGCCTCCATCGGTGGGTTGATCAGTGGGCCGGGATCTTCCAGGCCGACAAGGTGCACTGGTGCGATGGCTCCGCCGAGGAGTACGAGCGGCTGTGCGGCGAGCTCGTCGCCGCCGGTACCTTCACCCGTCTCGACGAGGCCAGGCGGCCCAACAGCTACTGGGCCCATTCCGACCCGGGTGACGTCGCCCGGGTCGAGGACCGCACGTTCATCTGCTCGGGCGATGCCGGTGACGCCGGCCCCAACAACAACTGGCGCGCCCCCGATGAGATGCGCAGCGAGATGCTGCGCCTCTACGCAGGAGCGATGAAGGGTCGCACGATGTACGTCGTGCCGTTCTCGATGGGCCCGTTGGGCTCGCCGATCGCCCACATCGGGGTGCAGTTGACGGACTCGGCCTACGTCGCCGCCAGCATGCGGATCATGACCCGGATGGGCCAGGGCGCCCTCGACGTGCTGGGCGACGGTCAATGGGTCCCGTGCCTCCATTCCGTCGGCGCCCCGCTCGAGCCGGGCCAGGCCGACGTGCCGTGGCCCTGCAACCCCGACAACAAGTACATCGTCCACTTCCCCGACTCCCGCGAGATCTGGTCGTACGGTTCGGGATACGGCGGCAACGCCCTGCTCGGCAAGAAGTGCTTCGCACTGCGCATCGCCTCGGTGATGGCCCGTGACCACGGCTGGCTGGCCGAGCACATGTTGATCCTCAAGCTCACCGCGCCGTCGGGCGAGGTCCGCTACGTCGCTGCCGCCTTCCCGTCGGCGTGCGGCAAGACGAACCTGGCGATGCTCGTGCCGACCATCGCGGGCTGGACCGTCGAGACCATCGGCGACGACATCTGCTGGATGAAGTTCGGCGCCGACGGCAGGCTGTACGCGATCAACCCCGAGTCGGGGTTCTTCGGCGTGGCGCCCGGAACGGGCGACGACACCAACCCGAACGCGATGGAGACCCTCTGGGGCAATGCCATCTTCACCAACACGGCGATGACCCCCGACGGCGACGTCTGGTGGGAGGGGATGACGCCCGACAAGCCGGCCCGAGCCGTCGATTGGCGGGGTCAGCCGTGGACCCCGGAGGTCGAGACCCCGGCCGCTCACCCCAACGCCAGGTTCACCGTCTCGGCCGCGCAGTGCCCGTCGATCGCCCCCGAATGGCAGGACCCGGCCGGCGTGCCGATCTCGGCCATCCTCTTCGGCGGCCGCCGACGGACCACGGTCCCGCTGGTCAACGAGGCGTTCGACTGGGAGCACGGCGTGTTCCTCGGTTCGATCATGGCCTCCGAGACGACGGCCGCGGCCGTCGGGGCGGTCGGCAACCTCCGCTTCGACCCGATGGCGATGCTCCCGTTCTGCGGCTACAACATGGCCGACTACTTCGCCCACTGGCTGCAGATCGGCGCATCGACCGACCCGGCGAAGCTGCCCAGGATCTTCTTCGTCAACTGGTTCCGCCGCGACGCGGGCGGCCGCTTCCTGTGGCCCGGCTACGGCGAGAACAGCCGGGTGCTCAAGTGGGTGTTCGAGCGGATCGCCGACCGTGGCGAGGCCGTCGCCACGGCGATCGGCCACCTGCCGGCCCCGGGGGCGATCGACACGACGGATCTCGAGGTCGACGATGCCGACATGGTGGAGCTGCTCGCCGTCGACGCCGCCGGATGGCGCGAGGCGATCCCGCAGATCGCCGCCCACTTCGCCCGGTTCGGCGATCGCCTGCCCCGGGCGTTGCACGACCAGCTCGAGGCGATGGAGAAGCGCCTCGGCTCGGCCTGACCCGGCCGAGCTCCCAGCATCCTGGAACGGTTGCCCGGCCCGTCGGGGTCACCCGACGAGCATCGCCCGGATGCCGAGTCCCATGACGAACAACCCGCCGCCGCCGTAGAGCAGGTACACCTTGTGGCGTAGTTGACCGCGGTACGAGTAGAGGATGGCCACGGCGATGATCGCCACGAAGCCGTAGAACATGTGGAACTTCGGGGCGACGAGCTTGTCCCGCGAGACGAGCACCACGCCCAGCGTGACCTGCACGAACACGGCCGCCTGGGTAGCGGTGACGAACCACCACAACGCGCGGGACCGCACCGCCGGCCAGCGGTGGGCAGCCAACGACCACAGCCCGGCCAGGCCGTTGCCGATGATCATGAACCATGCCCACGCCTTGTGGATCTCGAGGGTGAGCAGTGCGGACAGGGATGTCTCCTGGATCGTGGGATCGTGGGAATGTCGGGCGGGGTCGACCGACGCGGTGGTGGGCGGCTCAGAGCGCGGCGAGCGCGGCGGCCTGCTGGGCCTGGGCCTCGGCGTACGCCTCGGCCGCGGCATCGACGAGGTCGGAGATCTCCGAATCGGAGAACCCGGCCAGCCGGCGGAAGTTCCGCGCCAGATGAACGGGGTTCTCGGCGCTCTCACCGCGGAAGCCGCCGAAGCTGAACAGCTTGTCGACGGCCCGCTGGAACTCGAGGGCCTGCTTCTGGCGGTCGGGGTCGTCGGCCGTGATCCGTCGCAGCCAATCCGAGCCCATCTTCACGTGGGTCACCTCGTCGGCGAGCATCCAGTCCTCGGCGAACCTCAGCGTCGGGTCGCCGAAGTGCGAGCCCAGGTCCTTCATCGTCGTGAAGACATCGATGGCCAGGCCTTCGAGGGCCCGGTTGACGCCGGTCAGCCGGAGCACCGGATCGGGGTTGCAGGCGGCCTCGAAGAGCAGCACCTGCTCGCCGAACTCCCCGATCTCGGAGCCCATGTGGTCGCCCAGCTTGCACGAGATCTCGACGTGGCGGGCCTCGTCCCAGCACTGGCGGGCCATGTCGAGCTTCAGGGCGAATGGAGCCTGGTCACGGCCATCGCCCGTGTCGAAGTCCCAGCACGTCCGCCCAGCGCCCTCGAGGGCCTGGATCTCGCCGACGAAGATGCCGTGCATCAGGCCGCGGGCGTTGTCGGAGGCCTGGGCGTACTGGGGTGACAGACCGTTGCGTTGGGCGCTCGGGTTGAGGTTGCGGGGGTCGAACACGGCGTCCTCGACGCGGATGCGCGAGAACCGGGCATCCCGGGCCAACTCGGCGACCGGCAGCAGCTTCTTCATCCCCGACCTCGCTCTCGTGCGGCCGTCGCCGGCCGGCATCGATCGCGAGCGTATCCCCTGGATCGCCGGTCGGCGGGCGTCGGGCTACTCCCCACAGCTCTGACCGCCGGTGATCGTCGTGACGGCCCCGTCGGCGTTGGTGCTCGTCAACGTCCCTCCCAGACCGGCCTCGCCGACGGCGAAGGCGGCCATGCCCAGCAGATCGTCCTCGAAGATGGCGACTTCGGGATGAGCCGCCCGCAACTCCGCGGCGGTGCTGCCCAGACCGACCCCCGTTTCGGTGCGCAGTCCGGCGGGCGCGGCCTGTGGCCCGTAGACGTAGAAGAACAGGTGGCGTTGGCCGGACGTGACCAGGGTGTCGTCGGCGAAGAGCAGGAGCAGGCCGCTCCACCCCACACCGCGCACCTCGTCGCCGGGGCACACGCCGAACGGCGAGTCGAAGGCCGGGACCCACCCCGAATCGGACGTCGGCGTACCCAGGATGCCGGTCAGTCGGGAGATCGCCGACTCGGCCTCGGTGCCGAGGGGGATGTCGCCCAGGCCGTCGGGCCGCAGGACGAGGCTCGGTACTCCTGGCGCGGGCGCCGTGGTCGGACTCGTCGACGGCGTACTCGTCGGCAGTGGGACGGTCGCCCTGGTTGTCGTCGGGGCCACGGTGGTGGGCGCCGGCGTGGTCGGGGGCACGGTCGTGGTCGTCGGCGCGGTGGTCGGAGCCGGGTTCACGGCGCGTTCGGCGGTCGTGCTCGCTGAACATGCCGCGGCCAGGGCCAGGGCGGCGCCAGCGGCGGCGCGGATCACGAGATGTCGGCCTCTGCGCATCGGACCATTGTGGTCGATCGGAACGGCCGGCGGGGGCTTCACGGGTGACGGTCGCCGTGGCCGTGCGGGGGCGGGGGGTGGCGGGCTAGCGGATCAGCGTGTCGGCCTCGTGGCCGCTCTCGACGAGCACGAGGCGACCCCCCGACGCCGGGTCGGCATCGATCACGGTGACCGAGCCGTTGTCGAGGCTGCGCAGGACCAACTCGTCGCGGCCGAGGCAGGCGCCGATCGCCGCGTTGATGGCGACGAAGTGCGAGAACACCACCGTGTCGGTCGTCGTCGCGGCCAGGGCCGCGACGACGTGCCCGCGATAGGCCGTGTAGCGCTCTCCCAGGTCGGCCCACGTTCCGGCCATGGCGGCGCGCAGCCACGTCACCCGCTCGCCGATCGCGACGCCCTGCGGGGAGGGGATCTCGGCGACGGCGGGGTCGACGGCGACGGCGACTCCCCAGCGCTCGGCCAAGGGCGCCGCCGTGCGCCGGCAGCGGGCCAGCGGACTCGACAGGACCGGCATGGGGGACAGTGCGCCGAGGCGATCGGCGACGGCGACCGCCTGGGCGCGTCCGAGGTCGTCGAGGTCGGGGTCGGGATCCACGTCCCAACCGGCGGCGGCCCGGCCGTGACGGACGAGGTAGATGCGGGGCATCAGCCGCGCCACCGGCCCGGCAGGCCGGGGACCGGTCTCATGTGTCGAACAGCCAGCCGAAGCGGGGGCCGTCACCGGTGGCGACGCCCTTCTCGACGAACCACTCGGTGCCGAACGCGACGGTGAACAGCTCGTCGGACATCTGCAGGAAGAACGACGTGTCGGTGACCTGGCTCGCATGGGCGCGGATCGACTCGCGCTTGTGGGCGACGTAGGCGGTCACGTCGACGGCCATGGTGATCTCGTGCTCCAGCATCCCCATCGGGTTGCCGTCGTCGGCTGGGCCGTCGACGTCGAAGTCCTCCTCGCCGTTGCCGACCGACACCCCGGCCTCCAGCGCCAACCGGGCGAAACGGCGGATGGCGTCGCGGTTCATCGTCGCCTCGAACACCCTCGGCGTGGCGGCGAGCTCGGCGGCGCGGTGGCCGACGTGATGGACGTGGATGTGGTCGGGGTGGCCGTAGTTGCCGTGCCAGTCGTAGACGGTGAGCACGTCGCAGGCCTCCTCGGCGAGCACGGCGGCCAGGCGCTCGGCGGCCTCGTCGACCGTCGCCCGGATGAACGAAGCGGGGTTGGAGTTCTGTGACCAGCCGGTCATCCCGGAGTCCTCGTAGCCGAGCCAGACGACGCGGGCGATGCCGAGTGCATCGGCCGATCGGGCCGCCTCGGCGCGGCGACGCTCCACCAGGGTCTGTTCGCCGAGATCATCGGGGCTCTCGCCCCATTCGCCGTTGGTGGCCACGACGAGCACCACCCGGTGGCCCTCCGCCGCGGCGCGGGCGATGGTGCCGCCGGTGGCGATCGCCTCGTCATCGGGATGGGCGTGGAAGCAGACCAGCGTGGCCATCGATCAGCCCCCGGCCTGACGGGCCGCGCCGGCGGCTTCGAGGTGGGCGATCCGCTCGGCCTGCAGGCCCCAGTCGCCGAGGACCTCCCGGGTGTGCTGGCCCGGGTGGGCCGGGGGGCGGTCGAGCGCCGCGCCCGTCCGCGAGAAGCGCGGGGCGGGAGCGGGCTGCGTCATCCCGGCATGGTGGACGAAGGTGTCGCGGGCGACGTTGTGCGGGTGGCGGGCCGCCTCGTTCATCGTCAGCACCGGGGCGAAGCAAACGTCGGTCATCTCCATCAGCTCGCACCACTCCTCGCGTGAGCGGGTGGCGAACAGCTCGGTGAGGCGTTGCTTCAGGTGGGGCCAGTGCGCCTTGTCGTGCTGGTGGGCGAACTCCTCGTCATCGTCCAGGCCGGTGAGGCGCAGAAGTTCGGCGTAGAACTGCGGCTCGATCGAGCCGATCGAGATGTAGCTGCCGTCGGCGCACTGGTAGACGTCGTAGAAGTGGGCCCCGGTGTCGAGCAGGTTGGTGCCCCGGGCATTCTGGTCGAACGCCCCGATTGCGCTGAACGACCAGAAGAACGTCATCAGCACGGCCGTCCCGTCGACCATCGCGGCGTCGATGACCTGGCCGGCGCCCGACTTCTGTGCCTCCAGCAGTCCGCACACCACGCCGTAGGCCATGAACATGCCGCCACCACCGAAGTCGCCGACCATGTTGAGCGGCGGCACCGGACCCTCGCCGGCCCGGCCGAAGTGGGCGAGCGCCCCGCCGAGCGAGATGTAGTTGATGTCGTGGCCGGCCGCGGCCGCGTAGGGCCCGTGCTGGCCCCAGCCGGTCATCCGGCCGAACACCAGGCGCGGGTTGCGATCGAGGCAGACGTCCGGGCCGATCCCGAGGCGTTCCATCACCCCCGGGCGGAAGCCCTCGATCAGCGCGTCGGCGCCCTCCACCAGGGTGAGCAGGGTCTCGACGCCCTCGGGATGCTTCAGGTCGAGCGCGACGTTGCGCCGACCGCGTTGGAGAACGTCGAAGTACGGAGTGTCCGGTGCCGGGCCGCGCACCGCTTGGGCTCGATCGACCCGGATGACCTCGGCGCCCATGTCGGCGAGCATCATCGCCGCGAACGGGCCCGGCCCGATGCCGGCGATCTCGATGATCCTGTACCCGGAGAGCGGTCCTGCCATCGGCCGATTCTGCCTCACTTGGGCGTGTGGGAGCGGATCGCGTCGCGATCGCCGACCGGAGCGACTCGGGTGGCCGGGTCGGGTCCGGATCAAAGAGCGGCGGGGGCCAGCCAGCAGGCCGCCTCGGAGCCGATCGACGCCGTCAGCGTCGGCTCGTCGGTCAGACACCGCGATTCCGCCTGCGGGCAGCGGGCGGCGAAGGCGCAGCCCGGTGGGCGTCCGAGCATGATCGGCGGGGTTCCCTGGATGCCGGTCAGCCGCTGGTGGCCGGCATCGTCGATCCGCGGGATCGCCCCGAGCAGCGCCCGTGTGTAGGGGTGGGCCGGGTTGCGGAACACCCCGGCCGTCGACCCGCGCTCGACGATCCGCCCGGCGTACATCACGGCCACCTCGTCGGCCCGGGTGGCCACGATGCCGAGGTCGTGGGTGATCATCAGCACGCCCACGCCCCGCTCGGCGCGTAGCTCGTCGAGCAGGTCGAGGATCTGGGCCTGGATGGTCACGTCGAGCGCGCTCGTCGGCTCGTCGGCGATCAGGATGTCGGGATCGCACGACAGGGCGATGGCGATCGCCGCGCGCTGGCGCATCCCCCCGGACAGCTCGTGGGGGTACGACCTCAACCGCCGCTCGGGGTCCGGGATGCCGACCGCCTCGAGCAGGCCGACCGCCTGGCGGCGTGCTTCTGCCCGGGTCACACCGAGGTGCACCCGCATCGGTTCGGTGATCTGGCGCCGGAGGCGTTGCACCGGGTCGAGACTGGTCATCGGGTCCTGGAAGACCATCGCGATCCGCCGGCCGCGTACCCTCGCCATCGAACGCTGGTCGAGCCGGCGGAGGTCGGCGTCGCCGAACAGGATCCGCCCCGGCGAGGCCGGCGAGACGGGAGCGGACACCACGTCGAGCACGCTGCGGGCGAGCATCGTCTTGCCCGATCCGCTCTCGCCGACCAGGGCGACGAGGCGGCCCGGTTCGACCCTCAGGTCGACGCCGTCGACGGCGCGGATCTCACCGAACGGCGTCTGGAGCCAGGTGTGCAGGTCGTCGAGGACCAGCGCCCGTCGCCCGCCCGGGATGATCGAGGGCGGGGGGAGGCGGAGGGTGCGTTGCCGATCGGGGTGGCTCCAGCGCAAGCCGATCCCGTCCCGCCGACGCGGCGGTCGGCCGCCGAACAGCCAGCGCTGCTGCCAACGCTCGGCCACCGTGTTGAGGGCGAGCACGGTGGCGACGATCACCCCGGAGGGGATCAGGGCGAGATGCGGGGAGCGGTCGACGCGTTCCTGCCCGGCTGCGATGAGCTTGCCCCAGGTCGCATAGCGGTCGGGCAGTCCGGCGCCGAAGAACGACAGGGCCCCCTCGATGGCGATGATGATCCCGACGACGAGCAGTCCGTAGGCGATGATCGGCACGGCGACGTTGGGGAGCAGTTCGTGGCGCACGACCCGGCGATGTCTCGCCCCCTGCATCCGCGCGGCGAGGACGAAGTCGCGCTCGGCCAACGGCAGGGTGGTCGCCCGGGTCAGCCGGGCGAAGACGGGGGCGATGAGGATGCCGAGCACGAGCACGACGGTGCGCAGGCTCTGCCCCCAGATCAGCGAGGCCACGCTGGCCGCGGCGAAAGCGGGGAACGCCGACAACGCGTCCAGCCCGATGACGGTCATCCGGTCGGTGGGCCCGCGCAGGTAGCCGGCGGTGATGCCGATCGCCGAGCCGGCGGTCAGGGCGATCACTCCGGCCGTGACGCCGACGAGGAGCGACATCCGCGATCCGTCGACGACCCGGCCGAGCAGGTCGAGACCGCGCGAATCGGTGCCGAAGGGATGGCCCCACGACGGTGCCGCCCGGATGTTGCGTAGGTTCTGCCGGCGGTTGAACGGGATCCACGGGGCGACCACGGCAGACGTCGAGATCAGCCCGAGCCAGGTCAGGGCGAGCATCCCGCCGGGCCCGAACCCGGCCAGCGGGCGCCGGCGACGCCACCTCGCCCCGCCCCCCGATGTGCCACCCGCCGTCATGCCGCCCGCCGTTCGAGGCGGACCCGGGGGTCGAGGGTGGCCAGGCCGACGTCGACGGCGAGGTTGACGAGGACGTAGACGAGGGCGACGACGAGCACGGCCCCCTGCACCTTGACGATGTCGCGGGTCTGGACCGCCCGGGTGAGGAACTGGCCGAGCCCGGGGACCGAGAACAGGCCCTCGGCGATCACCGAGCTGCCCAGCAGGTAGGCCGTGTTCTGCCCGATGATCGACAGCATCGTCAGCGAGCTCGGCCTCAGTGCCCGCCCGAGCAGCACCCGGCGGGCCGACAGTCCCATCGCCCGGGCGAACGTGATGTGGTCGGCGCGCAGCGTCTGGACCAGGTCGTTGCGCAGCACCCGGTAGTAGATCCCCGACAGCGGCACGGCGAGCGTGGCCACCGGCAGGGCGAGCGACCGCAGGTTTCCCATCGGGCTGTCGCCGAAGGTCCGGTAATCGGCGACCGGGAACCAGCGGAGCTTCTGGGCGAAGACGATCAGGAGGATGATCCCGAAGGCGAACTGGGGCAGGGCGAGGGCGAAGAACGAGCCGGTCGACAGCGCCCGGTCGAGGCGTCCGTGCTCGCGCCGTGCCGAGGCGACGGCGGTCGCCATGGCGATCGCCACCGCGGTGACCTGGGTGAGCAGGAGCAGCTCGAGCGAGGTGGGCACCCGTTGGCGCAGCGCCACCGAGACGATCTCGCCGGTCTGGTAGGACACCCCGAGGTCACCGCGGGCGGCGCGTGACACCCAGATGCCGAAGCGGGTGACGAACGGCTTGTCGAGGGCGAGGTCGTGTTCGACGATGGCGATCTTCTCGGGCGTGGCGCTGTCGCCGAGCACCGTGATCGCCGTGCTCCCCGGGAGGAGGTCGAGGAGGAGATAGGTGGCGAGGCAGACGATCAGCACCACCACCAGTACCGATCCCAGGCGCTGGGCCAGCCAGCGGCGACTCATCGCGGTGACGTCCCGTTCGTTGATCGGGTCAGCGTGAGACGGTGCGCGACGGGAAGAAGTAGCTCGCCGTCAGGCCGCCGATCCCGGGTTTGGCGATGACGTAGAGCGAACCGTGCGAGGTGATCAGCACCGGCAGGTCGGCGCGCAGCTGCTGTTGGACGGCGGCATAGGCGGCCTTGCGCTCGGCGTCGTCCTGGCTGCGGCGCCCGGTCTCGAGCGCGGCGTCGACCTGCGGGTTGCTGTACCTGCCGTAGTTGAGCGAACCGTTCGTGTGGAACAGGTTGTAGGTGACGGCGTCGGGATCGCCCGTCGAGCCGCCCAGGAAGCCGAGCACGTCGTAGTTGCCCGACAGCAGATCGCCGATGTACGTGCCGAGATCGGGGACGATGATCAGCTCGACCTGCACGCCGACCTCCTCCCAGTAGCCCAAACTGGCTCGCACGAAGTCCTCGATCTCCTGGTTCCCGGCGAGCAGCTTGTAGGTGATCTCCACCGGCTGGCCGTAGTCGGCGAGCAGGGCCCGCGCCCCGTCGGGATCGAACGTCGGGATCGACTCGGGCGCCGCCCACCACTCGCTGTCCTTGGAGAACGGGCTGAAGCTGGCGTCGGCGAACCCCTGCCCCTGGTAGGCCTCGGTGATCGCGTCGCGATCGACGGCCAACTGCAGGGCGCGACGCACGCGGACGTCGTCGAGCGGCGGCCGGGTGAGGTTGAGGTAGGAGTAGCCGTAGGCCGTCGGCGGCGGGTTGACGACCTGCGAACCGGCGGCCCGGGCCTCGTCGGCGGTGACGTCGACGATCGAGGTGAAGGCGTCGAGCTCACCGGCTTCGAACGCCCCCACCCGGGCCGCCTCGACCTGGATGAACTTGAAGACCAGCTCGTCCAGCGGTGCCGGGTCGCCCCAGTAACCGTCGTAGCGGACCAGGTCGACCTGGTCGCCGGGTGTCCAGTCGGTCAGCCGGTACGGCCCGGTGCCCACCGGGTTGCGCTTGAAGGCGTCGGCGTCGGCGGCAGCCGTCGGTGAGACCATCACGCCGACCACGCCGGCGAGGGCGTCCGGCAGGGCCGTCCACGGCTCGCTCAGACCGATCGTCACGGTGTGGTCGTCGACCACCTCGATCGAGGTCACCGGCAGCAGTGACGAGCCGTTGTACAGCGAGGCCTTCTGGCGCTCGAGGTTGAACTTGACGGCGGCGGCGTCGAACGGGGTGCCGTCGTGGAACGTGACGCCGCGGCGTACGGCGAGCGTCCAGCTCAACCGGTCGGCGGATTCGGTGAGCGATTCGGCGAGGCGGTACTGCACGTCCTCCCCGGGCCGACGGGACATCAGGCCCTCGTAGACCGCCCCGTAGATCGAGCCGTTGGCCAGGCTGAGCGAGTTGGCGGCCGGGTCGAGCGTCTCGGGTTCGCTGTCGAGGCCGACGGTGACCTTCCCTCCCTGGGCAGGCGTCGTCGGCGCGGGTTCCGTCGCCTGGACGGTGCCGGCGACCGCACCCTCGGTGGCGGCCGGCGGTGTCGTCGTGGCCGGGGCGGAGGTCGCCGCCCCGGTGGTTGCCGTGGTGGTCGCCACCACGCCGGTCGATGACGTCGAACTGGAGCAGGCGGTGACCGCCGCGAGGGCGAGCACGGCTACGCCCCGGCGCGAACGCCGCCCGATCGGGCGCTCCGGCGCCGGTTGGCCGACGGCTCGAGACGTGCCGACCTGGACGGACCCTGACGCCGGTTGATTCCCCATCGGGCCTGTGTACCACAGGGCCTTCGCCGTACTCGTACCTTGCCGAGCCGGCATCGCGGCCCTCGGCGTGGCGGGCCGCCGTCGCCGGACGGTTTGGCGACGGCCAGGCGTCGCGGGACATCGCGCTAGCGTCGCCGGCCATGACGACGTACGGGGTGCACACCGGGTTGCAGAGCTGCACCGTCGAGGATCTGCGCCGCACATGGCGCCGGATCGAGGAGCTCGGCTTCGACTGGATCTCGATCTGGGACCACTTCTACGGCGCCACCGGCCGGCCCGACGACGCCGAGTGCTGGGAGGCCGTCGCCATGCACGCCGCGCTCGCCTGCGAGACGTCGAGGGTGCGCGTCGGGTCGCTGGTCTACTGCGTCGGTTATCGGCACCCGGCCGTGCTGGCGAAGATGATCACGGCGATCGACCACCTCTCCGGCGGTCGGGCCGACCTCGGGATGGGCGCCGGGTGGGCGATGGTCGAGTACCAGGCCTACGGCATCCCGTTCCCGGCGCCCAAGGTGCGCCTCGACCAGCTCGAGGAGGCCCTCCGCTGCGTGCGCGGCCTGTTGCGCGACGAGACGACGACGTTCGAGGGCGAGCACTTCCGGCTCACCGATGCCCGCAACGAGCCGCGTCCTGTCCAGAGCGCCTTGCCGATCTGGGTCGGGGGAGGCGGCGAGCAGCGCACGCTGCGGATCGCCGCCCGGCATGCCGACGGGTGGAACGTACCGTTCATCAGCCCCGACGAGTTCGCCCGCAAGCGTGGGGTGCTGCACGGGCACTGCACCGCGGTGGACCGCGACCCGGCCGAGATCCGCTGTGCGATCAATGTCGGGCTGGCCTGGACCGAGGACAGCCTGCGGGCCCAGTTCGGCCAGATCGCCGACCACGTCCGCCCCGGGGTGCTCAGCGGCACCGACGACGAGGTGGCCGAGACCATCGGGCGCTACGTCGAGGCGGGCGCCGACCAGATCAACATCGCCCTGCGCGCCCCGTTCGACGTCGAGGCGTTGGAGCGACTGGCCGCGATGTTGGGGCTCGCGTGACCACACCGGGCCAGGCGACGCTGATCGCCCGGGCTCCGGGGCGGGTCAACCTGATCGGCGACCACACCGACTACACCGGCGGCCTCGTGCTGCCGATGGCCATCGACCGGTGGACGGAGATCGCCTTCACACCGCTGTCCGGCCGGGTCGAACTGCACTCCCGTGAGCAGCCCGACGACGTCGACTTCGCCCTGCCGGTCGACGAGCCGTCGGTGGTCGAACCGTTCTGGGGACGCTACGTCGCCGCGGTGGCCGCCGAGATGGACGCCCGCTCGGGCATCCGCGGCGTGGTCTCGACGACGATCCCGATCGGGGCGGGGCTGTCGTCGAGCGCCGCGCTCGAGATCGCCGCCGGCCTCGCCCTCGGCTTCGACGGACCGGCGCTCGAGCTGGCCCAGCTGTGCCGCCGGGCCGAGCTGGCGGCGAGCGGCGTGCCGTGCGGGATCATGGATCAACTGGTGATCGCCGCCGCCGTCGACGGCCATGCGCTGATGATCGACTGCTCGTCCTACGAGATGACGCCCGTCGCCCTGCCGGCGGGCGTCGAGGTGATCGTCGAGTTCGTCGCCCACCGCACCCTGCAGGGCTCGGAGTACGCCGACCGCGTCACCGAGTGCAACGCGGCCGAGGCGGTGATCGGGTCGCTGGCCACGGCGGTGCCCGACGACGTCCGGGGGATCGCCGACGAGGTCGTCCGCCGCCGGGCCCGCCACGTGATCGGCGAGAACGCCCGGGTGCGCGACTTCGCCGCGGCGTTGGCCGGAGGCGATCTCGCCGGGGCCGGCCGGTTGATGGTCGACAGCCACCGCAGCCTGGCCGTCGACTTCGCCACCTCGACCGCCGTGATGGACGCCGCGGTCGAGCGGCTGCTCGCCGTCCCCGGGGTGTTCGGCGCCCGGATGACCGGCGGCGGGTTCGGCGGCTGCGTCGTCGCCCTGGCCGAGACCGGGGCCGTCCGCCGCGGCTGGGTGGTCCGGCCGGTCGGCGGCGCCCGGCTGATCGGCGACCGGCCGTGATGCTCCACCTCATCACCCCTGCCGAGTGGGCGGCAGCGCAGGCCTCCGGGAGGATCGCCCCGCCGTCGTTGGCCGCCGAGGGCTTCGTCCACTGCACCGACGGCGACGAGCTGATGCTGGCCGTGGCCAACCGCTTCTACGGCGCGTACGACGGCGAGCTGCTCGTGGTCGACATCGACGAGTCGCGCCTGTCGTCGCTGGTGGTGCGGGAAACGCCGGCTCATCCGGACGGCCGCCCGGCCGCCGCGGGCGAACCGCTGTTCCCGCACGTCTACGGCCCGGTCGATGTGGCCGCAGTGGTGCGCGTCCGCCGTGTCGTGCGCGGCGGTGGCGGGGTGTTCGTCGGCTACGGCGACGACTGAGACGTCCGGACGGCGGGCCGCGTCCGCCTACGATGCCGGGCGTGCCGAGCGGTCCGATCACACTCCGGGAGCTCGCCCAGATCGATGTCGGGCGCCTCAAGGGTGTCGGCGAGAAGAAGCGCCCGGCGCTCGCCGAGGTCGGGATCAACACCGTGCTCGACCTGCTCACCACCTACCCCCGGCGCTGGGTCGACCGGGGGAACGAGGCCCGGGTGAGCGATCTGGTGCCCGGGCAGGAGGCCCTCGTCCTGGTCCAGGTGCGCTCGGTCTCGAAGAAGCCGACCCGCAACCGCCGCACGATGGTCACCGCCGTCGTCGGCGATGGCTCGGGCCGCCTCTCGGTGGTGTTCTTCAACCAGCCGTGGCGGGAGCGCCAGCTGACCACGGAGGCGGTGATCGCCCTCTACGGCCGGGCCGAGATGTACCGCGGCGGGCTGCAGATGACCAACCCGATCGTCGATCTGATCGGCGATCGCACGGGCAAGATCGTGCCGATCTACCCCCAGAGCGAGAAGGCCCAGCTGACCACGTGGGAGATGGCCGGCTGGGTCGAGAACGCCCTCGACCGCTGCCGGGCCCGCGGCATCGCCGATCCGGTGCCGGTCGAGGTCCGCGCCCGATTCGGGCTGGCCGAACGGGCCGAGTCGCTCTTCGGCATCCACCTGCCCGAATCGATGGCCCACAAGGAGCGCGCCCGGCGGCGCCTGGCCTTCGACGAGCTGTTCCGGGTCCAGCTCGTGCTGGTCGGGCGCAAGCGGGCCTACGAGGCCGAGGCCCGCGGCATCCGCCACGTCGTCGAGGGCGAACTCGTCCGGCGGTTCCACGAGACGCTGCCCTTCCCGCTGACGACCGCCCAGAACCGCACGATCGCCGAGATCGCCGGCGATCTGGCCGGACCCCACCCGATGCACCGCCTGCTGCAGGGCGATGTCGGATCCGGCAAGACGGTGGTCGCCGTCTCGGCGTTGCTCGTCGGCGTGCAGGGCGGCCACCAGGGGGCGCTGATGGCGCCGACCGAGGTGCTCGCCGAGCAGCATGCCGCCGGGATCCGCCAGCTGCTCGCCGGCCTGGTGGTCACCGATGCCGACAACCTGTTCGGTCAACGGCCGTTGCGGATCGAATTGCTGACCAACCGGGTCACCGCCGTGGAACGTCGCGAGATCCTCGCCGGCCTGGCCGACGGCTCGGTCGATCTGGTGATCGGTACCCATGCGCTGATCCAGGACGCCGTCCGGTTCCACAGCCTCGGCGTGGTGGTCATCGACGAACAGCACCGCTTCGGCGTCGAGCAGCGCGCCGCGCTGCGGGTCAAGGGTGAGACCGACCACCCCGAAGGCCGGGTCGCCGACGTGCTGGTGATGACGGCGACGCCGATCCCGCGGACGGCGGCGATGACGGTCTACGGCGATCTCGACGTCAGCGTGCTCGACGAGCTGCCGCCCGGTCGGACGCCGATCGTGACGAACTGGGCCAACGGCCCCGACGAGGAGGAGCGGGCCTGGGAACAGGTTCGTGAGCAGGTCGAGCGGGGGCGCCAGGCGTACGTGGTCTGCCCGCTGATCGAGGAGAGCGACAAGCTCGAGGTGGCCTCGGCCGAGGAGACCTTCGATCGCCTCGGCGGCGGCGAGTTGCACGGGCTGCGCCTCGGGCTGTTGCACGGGCGGATGCATCCCACCGAGAAGGACGCCGTGATGGGGGCGTTCCGCCGCGGCGAGCTCGACGTGCTCGTGGCGACGACGGTGATCGAGGTCGGCGTCGACGTGCCCAACGCGACCGTGATGGTGATCATCGACGCCGACCGCTTCGGCATCGCCCAGCTCCACCAGCTGCGCGGCCGGGTCGGGCGCGGGACGGAGAGGTCGTCGTGCTGGCTGGTCACGTCGGGCAAGCCGGCGCCCGACGGCTCGGTGGAGTCGAATCCGCGCATCGAGGCGCTCGTCGCCACGACCGACGGATTCGAGCTCGCCGAGGTCGACCTCGACCTGCGCGGCGAGGGGACGTTGATGAACACCGCCCAGAAGGGTCGCAGCGACCTCAAGCTCGCCTCGCTGCGTCGGGACCGCGAGCTCGTCGTGCTGGCCCGGCAGGCGGCGTTCGACGTGATCGACCGGGATCTGCGCCTCGCCGATCACCCCGACCTGCGCGACGAGCTGGAACTGTTCCTCTCGGCCCAGGACGAGGAGTTCCTCTTCAAGTCCTGAGCCCGATCTTCGGAGGTTCGCCGCGGTCGGGCGGGCAGCGGCCTCCGATGTTTGCGCCGACTTGACCGGCGGGTCCGCGGCATCACCCAGCCCGACGGCACCGCTGAGTTCTGCGAGGTGTTCTTCGACAACGCCCGGTGCCCCCGCGGCAACGTCGTCGGCGGGGTGAACAACGGCTGGAATGTGGCCAACTCGACGCTCGCCTTCGAGCGTGGGATGAGCGCGACCACCGGCTATCGCCGCTTCGAGGAGGAGCTGCGACACCTCGCCGCCCAGGCCAGGTCCAACGGGGCGATCGACGACCCGACGATCCGTCAGCGCCTCGCCCGGTACCACTCCAAGGTCCAGATCCTCCGTGTCCATGGCCTCCGATCGCTCAGCGTGGCCGTCTCGGGTGCGATGGATCTCGCCCTCGACATATGGGGCGGCCGCGATGCTGACCGACACCGGTCCGGTCAGCGGCTCGTGGCCCGGCTCGGGCCGTGACAAGCGCCGCAGCGGCTATCCCGTCAGGGCGATGATGTCGGCGTTCTTCTTCAGCCGTTCCGAGACGATCTGGGGCGGCACGAGCCAGATCCAGCGCAACATCGTCGGCGAACGCGTGCTCGGGCTGCCCAGGGAACCGGGGTGAACCGGCCGGCGCCGACGGCCCTCGCCGGCGCCGATCCCCGATCTGCGTACATGTCTGATTTCCGCTAGTCGTTCGGCCCGGACGGTGGCAGGCTGCAGGGGTGAACGCCGGATCGATTCTCGACGAAGCACGTTGCCACGCAGCGTGCGAGAGCCGCGACGTCCGCTTCGACGGATGGTTCTACTCCGCGGTGACGACCACCGGCATCTACTGCCGGCCGAGCTGTCCGGCCCGACCCAAGCGGGAGAACACCCGCTTCTTCACGACGGCCGCCGCCGCCCAGCAGGCCGGTTTCCGGGCTTGCCGGCGCTGCCGTCCCGATGCCGCCCCCGGCTCGCCGGAGTGGAACACGCGCGCCGACGTGGCCGGGCGGGCGATGCGCCTGATCGGCGACGGCATCGTCGAGCGCGAGGGCGTCGGTGGTCTCGCCTCCCGGCTGCACTACAGCGAGCGCCACCTGCACCGCCAGCTCGTCGCCGAGTTGGGCGTCGGGCCTCTGGCGCTGGCCCGTGCCCAGCGGGCCCACAACGCCCGTGTGCTCATCGAGACGACCGATGTGGCGTTGACCAACGTCGCCTTCGCCGCCGGGTTCGCCAGCATCCGCCAGTTCAACGACACCGTGAAGGCCGTGTTCGCCCGCAACCCGACCGAGATGCGGGCCGCGGCCCGCCGGGAGCGGGCATCGGGACGCCCGGCAGGGGCGGGGGCAGCTCCGCTCGACCTCCGGCTCGCCTACCGCGAGCCGTTCGCCGCCGCCGAGGTCTTCGCCTTCCTCGGTCTGCGGGCCGTCCCGGGCGTCGAGGCGTGGGACGGCGAGACCTACCGGCGGGTGCTCGATCTGCCGCACGGGTGGGGGATCGTCGCCCTCGGCCCCGGCGACGGCCACGTGCGCTGCCGGCTCGAGGTGGAGGACTGGCGCGATGTCGGCGCCGCCATCCAGCGCAGCCGAGCCCTGCTCGATCTCGACGCCGACCCGGTGGCGATCGACGACGCCCTGCGACGGGACGAGGCGCTCGCCCCGCTCGCCGCCCGGCGCCCCGGGCTGAGGTCGCCGGGTCACGTCGACGGGCCCGAGCTGGCCGTGCGCGCCCTGCTCGGCCAGCAGATCACCGTCACCGCCGCCCGCACGATGGCCGCCCGGCTCGTCGAGGCGGCGGGCAGACCGTTGGACCAACCCCGTCCGGGCCTGACCCATCGGTTCCCCCGGCCCGACGAGATCGCCGCACTCGGTGACCGACCGATCGCCGGCCCGTCGTCGCGGGCCGCGGCGCTCACCGGGCTGTGCCGGGCGCTCGCCGAGGGGACCGTCGCCATCGATCCGGGTGGCGACCGCGAGGAGGTGCGCGCCCGGCTGCTCGCCCTGTCGGGCATCGGCCCGTGGACAGCCGGCTACATCGCGATCCGCGCGCTGCGCGATCCCGACGTCTTCCTGCCCGGCGATGTCGGCGTACGCCACGGCCTGACGGGCCTGGGCGTTGCGCTCGACGCAGGCCTCGACCGGCGCTCGGCGGGCTGGCGACCGTGGCGTTCGTACGTCGTCCACCACCTGTGGGCGAGCCTGTGATCCCGAGGAGGGGACTTCCATGTTGACCACCACGATCCGCGACACACCGGTCGGCGATCTCACGCTCGTCGTGTCCGAGCGCGGGGTACGCGCCCTGCTGTGGGGCGAGGAGCTCGACAAGCGGTTCCGCGCCTTCATCGGCGCCGACCCGGCCGACCTGGAGGTGGTCGACGAGGACGGCGCCGACGGTGATCTCCACCCCGTGCTGACGATGGCCGTCGAGCAGCTGAGGGAGTACTTCGCCGGCGACCGCCACGACTTCGACCTTCCGCTCGACCCGATCGGCACGCCGTTCCAGCAGCGGGCCTGGCACGTGTTGCGCGCCATTCCCTATGGCGAGACGATCAGCTACGGCGAACAGGCCCGGCGTCTCGGCGACGAGAAGCTGGCCCGGGCGGCGGGCGCCGCCAACGGTCGCAACCCGATCAGCATCATCGTTCCCTGCCACCGGGTCGTCGGCTCGACGGGCAAGCTCACCGGCTTCGGCGGCGGGCTCGGCAACAAGGACTGGCTGCTGCGACACGAGTCGAACGCCCTGTTCCCGGCCTGACGCCGCTCCGGCGGGCCACCCGGCGGGCGGCGTCCCCGATCCGTCGGGCATCGTCCGCTAGCTTGCCGCGGCGGTGGACTCCCATTCCTCGCCGGTGCTCGTCTCGCGCTCGTATCCGCTCGCCCCCCGCGAGTTCGCCCACCCGGGGGCGATGCCCGCCGGTTGCTGTGCGATCACCGCGGCGGTCTTCGGCGATGTCGCCGTGGCGATCACGGCCGAACGCGACGGATCGGTGCGGGAGTGGGACCTGGCCACCGGCGGCGCCCGCCGGGTGTTCGCCTTGGGCAGCGGCCCGCTCAACGACGTGACGACGATGGCCATCGGTGGTGAACCGTTCGTCGTGGCATCGGGGCTCGACGGCGTGCGGTTCTGGTCGGCGGAGAGCGGCGCACCACACCGACGTCCGGCCGGATCGGTGGCAACCAAGCTCACGTCGGCGCACGTCGTGCGGCTGCCCGGCGGTCACGACGTACTCCTGCTGGGCGACCACATCGGCGCAGTCGAATGCTGGCCCAACGCCTCGATGCTGGCCTGGCGTGTGCTCGTCGGGGCGGGCGGCTTCCAGCCGCTGTGGTCGCTCGGCACCATCTCGATCGGCGGCGTACCGCTCGCCGTGTGCTGCCTGGAGGGCAGGTTGCAGGCGCTCGACCTGTTGCGTGGTTCGGTACACCTCGATCTCGCCATGCCGCCCGGGCCGAGCTTCGGCCTGGTGTCCTTCGACGCGGGATCGGGATCGGGATCGGGCTCCGGCTCCGGCTCGGGCTCGGGCGAACGCGTCGCCGTGGCCATCGACGGCGAGGTCGTCGTCGTCGATCCATCAGCGGCCGTGGTGGTCGACCGCTGGGAGACCGGGCCGAGTGCGCTGCGCAGGATCTCCCTGATGCCCTCCTCGCGGGGGATGCTGCTCGCCACGGTCAGCCAGGACGGCACCGTCGGCGCCTGGGAACCCAACGGACGCCTGGTGGCCATGACCCGGCTGGACGGAGAGGGAACGGCCGCCGCCCCGGCCGGCCACAACATGCTCGTGGTCGGGTACGTCGGCGGTTGGGCGGTGCTCACCCTCGAGGGGTGAAACGGCGATCGTCTCGAGGCGCCGATCGCCACCGGTCCGGTCCGGCGATCACGGCCGCCCGGTCCGCGCTGGGAAGGACCCGGTCGCCGGTGGTCGCGAGGGGTACGATGACTGGGGAGGCAGGATGTCGACGATGAACAGATCGGCGCGGCGAGTCGTCGTTGCAGGCGGGGCCGGGTTTCTCGGCTCCCATCTGGCCGACCGCCTGCTGGAGCGTGGCGATCACGTGGTCTGCGTCGACAACCTCTGCACCGGGCGGATGGCCAACATCGCCCATCTGCTCGGGCAACCCGGCTTCACGTTCGTCGAGGCCGACGTCAGCAGCGGCTTCGAGATCGAGGGTCGAGTCGACGTGGTGATGAACATGGCAAGCCCGGCATCGCCGAAGGACTACTTCGCCATGCCGATCGAGACCCTCGAGGTCGGCAGCACCGGGACCCGCAACCTGCTCGAGCTCGCCTCGCGCCACGACGCCCGGTTCTTCCTCGCCTCGACCAGCGAGGTCTACGGGGATCCGGTCGAGCACCCGCAGACCGAGTCGTACTGGGGCAACGTCAACCCGGTCGGGGTGCGCAGTGTCTACGACGAGGCCAAACGGTTCGCCGAGGCGATCACGATGGCCTACCACCGCGAGCGGGGCGTCGACGTGCGCCTCGTGCGGATCTTCAACACCTACGGGCCACGGATGAAGGCCGACGACGGCCGTGTGGTGACGAACTTCGTCGTCCAGGCGCTGACCGGCCGACCGATCACGATCTACGGCGACGGCAGCCAGACCCGCAGCTTCTGCTACGTCAGTGACGAGGTCGCCGGGTTCCTCGCCCTGCTCGACGGCCCGATCGTCGGCCCGGTCAACATCGGCAACCCCGTCGAGTTCACGATGATCGAGCTGGCCGAGCTGGTCCTCGAACTGACCGGATCGAGTTCGCAGCTGATCTTCGAGCAGTTGCCCAGCGACGACCCCCGCCAACGCCAGCCCGACATCACCCTGGCGCGCGAGGTGCTCGGCTGGCAGCCGACGGTGGAGCTGCGCGAGGGTCTCGCCCGCACGATCGAGTGGTTCGCCGCCGAGCTGGCCACCCGGGTCTGACCCGCCGCCGGGTCGGCGGCGCACATCGGCCGGGTCTGCGGCCCACCGGCCGTTCCGACGCCACGGCTACCATCCCGCCATGCCCGACGACCTGCCCAAGCTCTTCTTCGATCGCCCGCTGCCCGAGGAGTACCGCGACCTGGTCGCCGGCAGGGCGATCGCCTGCGGCCCCGACGACGACGCTCTGGCGACGGCGGATGGCGTGATCGCCGGCGCCGTCCGCGCCTGGGACGCCGCGGCGTTCGCTCTCGGGCCCCGGCTGCGGGTGATCTCGCGCACCGGCGTCGGCTACGACAACGTCGATGTCGCCGCGGCCCGCGCCGCCGGGGTGACGGTGTGCTACGCGCCGGCCGCCCCCAGCGTGTCGACGGCCGAGCACACGGTCGCCCTGATCATGGCGGTCACCAAGCGGCTCAGGGCGCTGCACGGCGACGCTCTCGCCGGCAAGCCGGGGGAGCCGCGCTCGGCCTCGAGCTCGACGGGGCGACACTCGGCCTGGTCGGCCTCGGGCGGATCGCCCGGCGGGTCGCCGAAGTGGCCGCGGCGCTGGGAATGAGGGTCATCGCCTTCGATCCGTTCGTCGTCGGCGGGACCGTGGCGGGCGTGTCGATGGTCGACCTCCCCTTGTTGCTGGCGTCGTCCGACGTCATCTCGCTCCACGCCCCGGCCAGCCACGACACGCACCACCTCATCGGCCCGACGGCGCTGGCGGCGATGAAGCCCGGGTCCTACCTCGTCAACTGCGCTCGCGGGAGTCTCGTCGACCAGGAGGCGCTGCTCGCCGCGCTCGATGCCGGGCGCCTCGCCGGCGCCGGACTCGACGTCACCGATCCCGAACCGCTGCCCGCCGGCCACCCGCTGCTCGTCCACCCGAACGTGCTGGTCACCCCGCACATGGCCTCCTCGACGGTCGCCGGGCGCCGACGGCTGTACGAGCACGGCATCGGCAACGCCCTCGCCGTCATCCACGGCCGCCCGGCGACGGTGGTCCCCGGCTCCTGACGGTGCCGCCGATCGGCGCCCACCACCGACGGACGACGCGGCCCGACGTGCAAGGATCGGCGGCATGGAGACACTTCGTGAACTGTGGGCCGCCGGTGGCACGAGCCTGGGCGCCTGGCTGACCATCCCGTCGTCGATCTCGGCCGAGGGGGCGGCCCGGGTGGGCACCGACTACGTCTGCGTCGACAACCAGCACGGCGCCATCGACTACCAGGCGACCGTCGGCATGATCCAGGCCATCGAGCTGGGTGGTTCGCGACCGATCGTGCGCGTGCCGTGGAACGAACCGGGGATCATCGGCAAGATGCTCGACGCCGGCGCGCAGGGCATCGTCGTGCCGATGGTCAACACCGCCGAAGCCGCCAGGGCCGTCGTCTCCGCCTGCCTCTACGCCCCCGACGGTACGCGCAGCCACGGGCCGCTGCTCGCCGGGATGCGCACCGAGCGGTACCAGCCCGAGGCCAACCAGCGTCTCGCCCCGATCCCGATGATCGAGACGGTCGAGGCGTTGCGCAACCTCGACGAGATCCTCGCCGTCCCGGGAGTCACGGCGATCTACGTCGGCCCGGCCGACCTGTCGCTCAGCCTCGGCCTGGCCCCCGGCAACAACGACGGCCAGGAGCCGTTCGACGAGGCGTTGGCGACGATCGTGGCCGCCTGCCGACGGACGGGTGTCGTGCCGGGCATCCACGCCACGGGGGCGCTGGCCGGCCGCCGCCTCGAGCAGGGCTTCCGGATGATCACGATCGCCGGCGACATGCTGGCGATGCGCACCAAGATCGCCGAGGAGCTGGCCGAGGCCCGCGGCGCACGGCCGAGCGGCGGACCCGGCTCGATGTACTGAGCCGGCGCGGGTCCGGCGGCGGCATGCGTTCCCGAACCCGCGGCCGGTCCCCTCGCCCGTACCCGAGGGGCGTCGAGCGAGGTTTGACGAGGTCGCGCCCGGCGTGTCACGCTCGGCCGGCCGAAGGGGGAGTCAGATGAGGATCGCCAACATCGCCGGGCGGCTGACCACCTTCGTCGACGGCGAAACGGTCGACGTCGCCGAGCGCAGCGCCGGGCGGTTCGGCCCCGACCCGATGTCCGTGTTCGCCGACTGGGAGGCGTTCGCCGCCTGGGGGCAGTCGATCGGGGCGAACGGCGGGGCGGCGGTCGACCAGACGACGCTCGGCGCTCCCGTGCCGCGGCCGGCGCAGGTGTTCGCCATCGGGCTCAACTACCGGGCCCACGCCCTGGAAGGGCCGTACGGCGTGCCCGACCAACCGGCCGTGTTCACCAAGTTCCCGGGCTGCATCGTCGGAGCCGACCATGTGACGACGATCCCGGCGGTGACCACCGACTACGAGGTCGAACTGGTCGTGGTCATCGGCCGCCGGGCGGCCGCGGTCCGGAGAGCCGACGCCTGGTCGTACGTCGCAGGCCTGACGATCGGCCAGGACTTCTCCGAGCGCACGATGCAGCGTGCCGGGCCGGCGCCGCAGTTCGGACTGGCCAAGTCGTACGTCGGCTTCGGTCCGACCGGGCCGTGGGTGGTCACGATCGACGAGTTCTCCGATCCCGGCGATCTGGCGTTGTCGACGACCATCGACGGTGAGTGCCTCCAGGACTCGCGCACGGCCGACCTGATCTTCGACGTCCCGTTCCTGATCGAGTACCTCTCCACCGTCCTCCCGCTGGGGGCCGGCGACCTGATCTTCACCGGGACCCCGTCGGGGGTCGGTGCGGCCCGCCAGCCGCCGCGCTGGCTGCGTCCCGGCGAAACGGTGGTCAGCGCGATCGAGGACATCGGCGAACTGCACTCGCGTCTGCGTTGAACCGCCCGCCCCGTCCGGCCGCACCGCTCGTCTAGCCTTCGGTGGCGATGCGATTCGCGGCACGCGCCGGTCGGCCGAGTGGTGGAGGGAATGCAGATGACCATGGTTGAGCCAGCGGGGGAGTTCACCCTCCAACGCCGGTACGAGGCCGACCACGGTGAGGTGTTCGTGACGGGCATCCAGGCCCTCGTCCGCCTGCCGATGGACGTGATGCGCGCCGATCGCCGTGCCGGTCTCGACACCGCCGGGTTCATCTCCGGATACCAGGGTTCGCCGCTGGGCGGCTACGACCGCGAGCTGCAGGCGCAACGCGAGATCCTCGATGCCCTGCGGATCGTGCACGTCGCCGGGCTCAACGAGGAGCTGGCGGCGACATCCGTGATGGGCAGCCAGTTGGCCGACACCTTCCCGACCCGGAAGCACGACGGGGTGATGGGCATCTGGTACGGGAAGGCTCCCGGCCTCGACCGGGCCGGTGATGCCATCCGCCATGCCAACTTCGCCGGCACCGGGCGGCGCGGCGGCGTCCTCGCCCTCGTCGGCGACGACGCGGCGGCCAAGTCGTCGACACTGCCGTCGCGCTCGGATCCCCTGCTCGTCGCCTTGTACCTGCCCGTCCTCTACCCGGGCACCGTGCAGGAGATCCTCGATCTCGGCCAGCATGGCGTGGCCATGTCGCGGGCCGCGGGCCTCTGGGTGGCGATGAAGGTCACCACTCCGGTGGCCGACGGATCGGGGACCGCGCTCGTCGATCCGGGCCGGTTCGCCAGCGTCACCCCCGTTCTCGAGATCGACGGTCGGGCCTGGCAGCCGACGCTGAGCGGCAACGTCGTCACCCCCTACTCGGCGTTGCTCGAGACCGAGGTGCTCGGCAACCGGCTGGAGCTGGCCTCCCGGTACGTCAGCGAGAACAGGCTCAACCGGTTCGTCGCCGACCCGGGCGACGCCTGGCTGGCGATCATCGCCGGCGGCTATGACGCCGAGCAGGCGCTCGACGCGCTGCGCGTCCTCGGCCTCGGCACCGACCGCCTGGGCGAACTCGGGGTCCGGGTCCTCAAGCTCGGGGCGCTGCACCCTCTCGACACCTCGATGGTGCGGGCCGCGGCCCGCGGCGTGTCGACGGTGATGGTCGTCGAGGACAAGATCGACTTCCTCGAGACCCGCGTACGGTCCGCCCTCTACGGCTCGGCCAACTCCCCGGCCGTGATCGGGCGAGCGCGATCATGAGGGGCGCCCGTTGATCGCCTCGTTCGGGGCGTTGACACCCGACAACCTCGTCGAGGCCTTCCGCCGGGTGCTGACCCTGAGGGTGCCCGTCGACCAGCTCGCCCCGGAGGCCCCCAAGGAGCCGTTCCGGCTCCACCTGGCGGGCGAGTCGACGCGGACCCCGTTCTTCTGCTCCGGCTGCCCCCACAACACCGGGCTCCTGGTGCCCGAAGGCTCACTCGTCGGCGCCGGGATCGGCTGCCACGGGATGGTCTCGATCGTCCCTCGGGCGCAGACCGGTGAGGTGATGGGGCTGACCCAGATGGGTGGCGAAGGCGCCCAGTGGATCGGCGTCGCGCCATTCGTCTCGACCCCGCACCTGTTCCAGAACATCGGTGACGGCACGTACTTCCACTCCGGCCAGCTCGCCGTGCAGGCGGCCGTGGCGGCTGGCACGACGGTCACCTACAAGCTGCTCTACAACGCCGCGGTGGCGATGACCGGCGGCCAGGATGCCGCCGGCCTGCGTTCCGTCCCCGACATCGCCCGCAAGCTGCTCGCCGAGGGCGTGAAGCGGGTGGCGATCACCACCGACGACCCGGCGAAGTACCGCGGAGCCGGCCTGCCCGCCGAGGTGTCGGTCGCGCACCGGGACAAGATCATCGATGTCCAGGAGGAGCTGCGCCGGATCCAGGGCGTGACCGTGCTGATCCACGACCAGCAGTGCGCGGCCGAGAAACGACCGCGATCGCAAGCGGGGGATCCTGGCCCCGGCACCGTTCCGGGTGGCCATCGACGAGCGGGTCTGCGAGGGCTGCGGCGACTGCGGTGTGCAGTCGAACTGCCTCAGCCTCCATCCCCTGGAGACCGAGTTCGGGCGCAAGACCGTCATCGACCAGGCGAGCTGCAACGTCGACGCCAGCTGCCTCCAGGGTGACTGCCCGGCCTTCGTGACGATCGAGCCCGGTCGCAAGGTGGGCGGTGCGGCGGCCCGGCGGCCGGCGCCCGCCTCCGTCGACGGCCTTCCCGTCCCGACGTACCTGCGCGACGACGTGACCATCCGGATGCCCGGCATCGGGGGCACGGGCGTCGTCACGGTCAGCCAGGTGCTCGCCGCGGCGGCCCAGATCGCCGGGCGGACGGCCAGGACGGCCGACCAGACCGGCCTGTCGCAGAAGGCGGGGCCCGTCGTCTCGACGGTCACCATCGGCGATGCCACGGTGGGTCGCGTCGACGTGCTCCTCGCCTTCGACGCCCTCGCCTCGGCGACGGCGGCGAACCTGGGCGGTCTCGATCGCGATCACAGTGTGGCCGTGGTCTCGACGAGCGTCACCCCGACCGGCCGGATGGTCGGCAAGCTCGACTCGATGACGCTCGAGCTCGACCCGATCAGATCCGAGCTCGAGCGCCGGACGGTCGCTGACCGGAACCTCTACGTCGATGCCGCGGGCCTGACGACGGCGCTGCTGGGCAGCGCGGTGACCGCCAACGTGTTCGTGCTCGGCATCGCCTACCAGGCCGGCTTGATACCGCTCGACGCCGCGGCCATCGAGAAGGCGATCGAGCTCAACGGCGCCTCGGTCGACGCCAACCTGGCCTCGTTCCGCTGGGGTCGCCACTGGACGGCCGATCCGGCCTCGGTGGCCCGGGCCGCCGGTGAACGGGCCGGTTATGACGCCGAGCCGATGGCCGTCGAGGGGATCGACGACCCCGAGCTGCGCCGGGCGGTCGAACTGCGCGCCGGCGACCTCGTCGGCTACCAGAGCCGGCGCTACGCCGATCGCTATGTCGAGGTCGTGCGCCGGGCCCACCTGGCCGAGGCGGCGGCCGGGGGCGACGGCGCGTTCGCCCGAACGGTGGCCCAGCAGCTCCATCATCTGATGGCCTACAAGGACGAGTACGAGGTCGCCCGCCTGTTGCTCGCCGGCCGGCAGCGGCTCGGCGCCCAGTTCGGGGCCGATGCCAAGATCACGTGGAACCTCCACCCCCCGATGCTCCGTTCGATGGGCGTCGGCCACAAGCTCCGCTTCGGGCGGTGGTCGACCCCGCTGATGGGTGCGCTGCGCGCCGGCCGACGCCTGCGCGGCACGCCGGTCGACCCGTTCGGTCTGGCCAAGGTGCGCCGAACCGAGCGCGCGCTGATCGGCGAGTACGTGTCGCTGGTCGGGCAGTGCGCCGCGATGCTGGCCACGGACCCCGCCAGGGCCGTGCGGCTGGTCGGCCTGGTCGACCAGGTCCGGGGGTACGAGACGGTCAAGATGGGCAACGTCGAGCGCTACCGGGACAGGCTCGCCGAGGAGCTCGGGCGCTGAGCGCATCGGTGAGCGGGTCGGTGCCGGTCGCTCATTTGCCGGAGTGCTTCCTCCAGGCGAGCACGGCGGACTTCTCGTCGCTGAACCTCCCGAGGTCGGTGCCGTCACACGTGCATCCGCACGTCACCCCGCCGCGCAGCAGGTTGTCACGCATGACGATCTCGTGGTTGACGGGCGGTTTGACGTCCTTGGCCTTGAGGTGCTCCTTGAACGCGGCGACGGCGGACGACTCGTAGAAGTAGCGCCCGAGCACCTGCGACGGTTCGCAGATGCAGCGCAGCTGATGCTCGATCACACCCCGCCGCAGGTCCATCTCGTGATCAGCCACCACGACCTCCGATCCCGTTGCTGCGCAGCGTAGGCCGATCGCGCCGTCGCCGGCCAGGGCCGATCTACCCGACCAGATCCTCCGGGTGGGCGGCGGCGTAGGCCGAGGCGTCAATCGGGCGGCCGGCGGTGTAACCGACCGGGAGGCGGATGCTGCCGGCCACCGAGCCGACGAAGACCTGCCAGGCGTGATACCCGAGGTAGGCCCGTTCGTCGTCGGCGATGTTGTCGGCGTAGGCGAGCACGGAGGTCACGTAGGCATCGTTCGGGTTGTAGGCGCGCACGGCCCGCGGCCGGTCGGTGGTCGCCCCGTGCGCGGCCAGGTAGACGGCCGCGCCGAGCACGGCGTCACGGGTGTCGGTCGGGTCGCCCGTGCAGCATTCGGTCCACGTCGTGGGGAGGAACTGCATCGGGCCGACTGCCCCGGCCGACGACACCCCGACGATCCGGCCCATCCGCGTCTCGGCCAGATGGATCGCGGCGAGCAGCGACCACGGCACTCCCGTCGCCGCCTCGGCCTCCCGGTACCAGCCGAGGAGGACCCCCGGTGACAGCGACTCGGCGATCGTCCAGGCCGGCAGGGTCGGCGACGGCGGCGCGCTGGCGCCGGCCGCCTTGACGGCCAGGGCCGTCGCCGCCTCGACGTTGCGGGTCGCGGGACCGAGCACGTCGGGTGGGAGTGCTCGTCCGACGAGCGCCCAGAGCGCCGGATCCCGACCCAGCCGCCGGTAGAGCAACTGTTGCAGCTCCCCGGCCACGCGCAACGCGCCGGGGTCGACCGAAGGGTCGCGGACGGCTCGCTCGACACCGATCAGCTGTTCGGCCAAACCCGGCCCGTCGACTGCCACGGCGGCGCTCAGTGCGGCGATGCTGGTGGGTGGGGTAGCGGGCGTCCTGACCGCGGACGTCGGGCCGGCCGTGCCGCCCGGGGAACCGCCTGACGAGTCGCCTGAGGGGTCGGCTGAGGAGTCGCCTGAGGAGTCGCCTGAGGAGTCGCTGAAGGTCGCTGAGGGGTCGGAAGAGGTCGCCGGAGGACTCGCCGGAGGCGGTGACGGCGGGCGCCTTGGACGGAGGCATCGTCGGCTGGTCGGCGGCGGTCGCCTGGCAGGCGCCGAGCGGGGCGACGGCGACGACACACCATCGGGCGACACACCATCGGGCGACACACCATCGGGCGACACACCATCGGGCGACACGGTGACGCACCACCGCTCCAGGGTACCGGGGCGCGGCGAGCGGCCGCGGTGCAGCGGTCAGTGGGCCGCGGCGGCGCGGGCGACCGCGTCGACGACCGCCGGTGGCTCGAACTTGGGGAGCGAGACGATGGTCAGGTCGGCGCCGGCCGCACTGAACGCCGCCACCTGCGCGTCGAAGTCGCCGCGCGAACCGGTCCACCGGGCCAGCCACGAGCAGGTGATCTCGGCGGGTCGGCGACCGATCACCGAGCAGGCCTCGTGCAGTGCCGTTCGACAGACGGCGAACTCGTCCGGGTCGGCGCCGGCGTAGTTCCAGTGATGGGCGTAGCGGGCGGCGAGCGGGATCGTCCGCCGGAGGCCTTTGCCGCCGATGCAGATCGGCAGGGGATGCTGGCGCGGTTTGGGGTTGTTCATCGCCGCGCTCAAGTTGTAGTAGCGACCGGCGAAGTCGGTCCGGTCGTTGCGCAACAGGCTCTCCAACACCGCCAGGCCCTCGGCGAAGCGATCGAACCGCTCCGTCATCGAGCCGAGCTCGATCCCATGTGCGTCGCACTCCTCGGTGTTCCACCCGGCGCCGACCCCGAGTTCGAGGCGGCCACCGGAGGTGATGTCGAGCGTGGTCGCCATGTTGGCCAGCACGCTCGGGTGGCGGTACACCATGCCGCTGACGAGCACGCCGCCCCGCAGGCGGGCCGTCTCGTGGAGCAACGCCGTGAGCGAGATCCAGCCGTCGAGGCAGTCCTCGGTGGGGTCGCCGAACAGCGGGTAGAGGTGGTCGAACGTCCACCCCGACTCGAAGACCGGCAGCTCGTCGGCCCGTCGCCAGACTTCGAGGAGCCACGGCCAGGTGGTGCGTTGCGGGGAAGTGGAGATGGCGAAGCGCATCCCCGAGGGTGCCACGTACCGGCATCCGCCCGCAATCGGGCGACGGCAGGACGAATGGGTCGATCGAAGGGTTGACCTGAATACCAGTATTCAGGTAGGAATTAGGGATATGAGCAACCTCCTGGTCGTCGGTCTCGCCGGCTTCGCCGCTTCGATGGTCGACGGGGCCCTCGGAATGGGCTTCGGCCCGACGTCCTCGTCCATCCTGCTCACCGGCGGGCTCTCGCCGGCGGCCATCTCGGCCACTGTGAACATCGCCAAGGTGGCGACCGGTACGGCCGCCGGTGCGGCTCACTGGAGGTTCGGGAACATCGACCGCAGGATCGTGCTCAAGCTGGCCCTGCCCGGGTGTGCCGGTGCGGCGGTCGGCGCCACGGTGCTGGCCAACGTCGACGGCAAGCAGCTCAAGCCGTACCTGGCCGGGTTGTTGCTCCTCGTCGGTCTGCGGATCCTGTTCCGCTTCCGCAACATGCCGACGACGCGGGCATCGGTCGACGGGCGGCCCGTCGAACACGACACCCGCGGCCTCGTGCCGGTGGCCGCCGTCGGCGGGGTCACCAACGGCCTGGTCGGTGCCTGGGGCCCGGTGGTCACGCCGTTCCTCCTCCATCGTCGAGTGCCGCCGCGCATCGCCATCGGCAGCGTCAACACCGCCGAGGTCGCCGTGGCCTCGGTCGCCGTCGGCTCGCTGCTCGCCTCGCTCGGCCGTGGCGGGCTCGACATGGGTGTCGTGCTGGCGATGCTCATCGGCGGCGTGCTGGCCGCGCCCATCGCCGCCTGGGTGATCCGATTCGTACCCGCCCGCGGGATGGGCGTCGCCGTGGCGGGCCTCCTGCTCACCACCAACGTGCGCGAGTTGGCCTCGTGGGGTCGGCTCGGCGCCGAGCGGTGGGTCGGTTACGGGATCGTCGCCGTCCTGGTCGCCTGGGCTGCCGTGTCACCGCGCCTGGCGGGCGTCCGGGTGCGGGTGATGGCGGCCGAACCGGTCGGCTCGTCCGTCGGGTGACCGCAGGCGATCAGTGCGGCAACCATGCCTCCGGGTCACCGAACAGGGCCCGGACCGAAGCCGGGTAGTCACCCGACAGCAGCTCGGCGATCGTCACGTTCTCCATCACCATCCGCACCGCGGCGCGCAATCCGATCCACAACTCGCCCAGGTGCCGGGCGGTGCCCTCGTAGACGATCTGCTCGGGCCGCAGCCCCTGGACCACGGCGAGCGGGCCGTCGACCGCTCGTGAGACCTCGGCGACGGTGATCTTGTCGGCGGGGCGGCTGAGGCGGTAGCCGCCGGTCGCCCCTCGCTGACCGATCACCAGGCCGGCCTGGCGGAGCTGGAGCAGGATGCTCTCGAGGTAGCGGGGCGGGATGGCCTGGGCGGCGGCGAGGTCGTCGCGGCTGGTCAGGTGCCCGGTGGCCGCCGCCAGTTCAACGAGCGCGCGCAGCGCGTAGTCGACACGGGCCGTGACCTGCATCAGGGCATCATGCCATGGTCGGATGCCCGCGCACCCGACGTCGTCGGCGACGTCAGGACGTCATCGCCAGGGCGAGTGTGGCGAGGAAGCGGTCGTTCTCCGCCGGGCTGCCGATCGTGACCCGGATGCCCTCGCCGCTGAACGGTCGGGTGACGACGCCGCGCCGCTCCATGCCCAGGTACACGTCGTCGGTCCGCGCCCCGAGCGGTAGGTAGACGAAGTTGGCCTGTGCGTCGGGCAGCACCCAACCATCGGCCTGGAGAACGGCGACCACCCGGGCCCGCTCGGCGAGGATGCCCTCGACACGGGCCCGGATCTCGCCCTCGGCGTCGAGGGCGGCGATCGCCGCGGCCTGGGCGAGTGCGTTCACCGCGAACGGGAACAGCGTCTTGTCGATCGTGGCGACGACCGCCGGGTCGGCGACGGCGTAGCCCACCCGGATCCCGGCGAGCCCGTGCGCTTTGGAGAACGTCCTGGTGACGATCACGTTCCGGTGCCCGGGGAGGAGATCGCGGACGGGGTCGCCGAAGGAGGGGTCGAGGAATTCGCGATAGGCCTCGTCGATGACCACGATGACCGAGTCGGGGATCTCCCGCAGGAGGGTGTCGAGCTCCGCGGTGCGCAGCGCCGTGCCCGTCGGGTTGTTCGGTGTCGACAGCAGCACCAGCTTGGTGCGGTCGGTGACCGCGTCGGCCACGGCGTCGAGATCGAAGGAATGATCGGCGCGCAGCGGGGTGGTGACGGCCACTCCGCCCATCAGGCGGGTGTACACCGGGTAGACCTCGAACGAGCGCCACGGGAACACGACCTCGTCGCCCGGGTCGATGTAGGCGAGGGCGATCTGCTGGAGGATCCCCACCGAGCCACAGCCGACGGTCACGGCGGCGGCGGCGATGCCCAGCGAGGCGGCGAGCCGTTCCCGTACGGCGGTCGCCCGGTGGTCGGCGTAACGGTTGGCTCCCGTGGCGGCGCGGGTGACCGCCGCGACGATCGAGTCGATCGGGGGGAGCGGGTTCTCGTTCGAGGCGAGCTTGATCGCGTTGGTGATGCCGTGCTCCGCCTCGGCCTGCGCGGCGGCCTTCCCCGGCCGATAGGCGGGCAACGAGTCGACCGCCGGGCGGGTTCGGCCGATGGGCATGTCGGTGGTCACGGACACCTCGGGAGGACGGGTTTGGGGGGCTGCCCGCTCGGGGCGGCGTGGCGTCGATTCGACGCCACGCGGATGCTACCGGAGGCGGGATCCAGGGCGATGGGCGATGAACGCCGGTGCTGCGGCGGTCGTCGGCACGGGCACGACGGTCCCCGGTGGCTGCCCGTCACGTCCGAATGACGTACTTCTGGACGAGCGGCGGCACGGTCGGTGACAGCTCGATCTCGATCTCGATCACGGCACCGTCGTCGCCCTCGACCACTGCGATCCCGCCCGTCGCCGTCTCGGCCCGTACACGCAGCAGACGGAGCCGGGGATGGTCCGCGGCGAGGCGCCACCCCTCGGCGGCCCGTCGCTCGAACGAGTCGTCCAGGCCCACGTTGTCGGTGAACAGCCGCCCGGCCGCCTCGTCGTCCCAGCGACCGAGCAGAGCGACGAGGCCCTCGGCCGCGGCGGTGAGCAGGGCAGGGTCGGCTCCGTACGCCGGCGGCAGCGCATCGAGTTCGGCCATCCGGTCGAGCATCCGCAGGGTGAGCGGCTGCATCGGCGCGTACGTCGTGTTGGCCAGGGCGATCACGGCGACGCGGCGGTCGGGGAGCCAGCGCATGTTCGACCCGTAGCCCGGGAGCCCGCCCGTGTGGTGCACGACCCTGCCATGACGGGCGTCGTCGTCGACGAACAACCCGTAGCCGTAGCCGCCGGCGGTGTGGACGGGTCCGTTCGGGCCGTCCGGTCGAGCTTCGATGCGCCGCGTCACGTTCGCCTGCTGCATCTCGCGCCGTGTCGACGGGCTGATCACGGCGTCGCTCGGCGCCGCGGTCCGGGAACCCGACGTGGGCCAGGCGTCGCCCAGCCACGTCGTCCAGGCGGCCAGATCGTCGAGCGTGCTCCACAGTCCGCCCATCGGGGCGATGGCTCCGTCGCCGAGCGGATCCGCTTCGGCGGCGATGGCGTCGTCGAGGGAGCGGAACGGCCGGGCCCAGTGGTCGTGACCGGGGAGCACCCAGCCCGTGTGACCCAAGTCGAGCGGCTCGAGGATCCGTTGGGTGATCACCTGCTGGGGCCGTCTCCCGGTGAGGTGGCCGATGATCCGGCCGAGCATCGAGTAGCCGAGGTTGGAGTACTCGAAGGCCGTCGCCGGCATCACCGCGAACGTCGCCCCGCGGGCGTAGAGCGCGCTCAACTCGTCGTCGGAGACGTCGAGGTGGCGGTCGGCCCAGACGTCGTCGCTGGCCATGCCCGAGGTCATCGACAACAGGTGGCGCACGGTGATGGGCGGCGCGTCCGGCGCCGGATGGACGATCGTCGCCAGCTCGGGAGCCAAGGCGGCGATCGGGTCATCGAGGCGCAGCGCCCCCTCGTCGCGCAACGAAAGCACCGCCGCTGCCGTGAAGCTCTTGGTCATCGAGGCGATCCGGAACACGCGGTCACGGTGCCGCCCGGCCGGCTCGGCGTCGAGCGGTGGCGCCGTGGCGGCCGCAGCGTGCCCGTCGATGCGCAGCGCTCCATCGACCGTCACCCCCCAGACGATCTCGGGGCAGCGTGCCGCGTCCGCCGTCTGCTGCACGAGTTCGGTCAGTTCGTGCCCGATCGTCTCGATGTCCATCTGCGCCCCCGGAGTCGTTCGCCCGACCGGTCGCCGAGCCTATGCCCTGGTAGGCGGCTCACTCATCGCCGGGCGGGACGTCGTCGCCCCCTCCTCGGCTGCTGCGCAGTGGTCGCCGAGCGGTACCTCGCGGGCGGTTCCGTCGGCCCATGGCCACCACCGTGGCCGGGATGAAGAAGACGCGGGCGGGTAGCGAGACCTCGCTCCACGGACGTTCGACGAGCGGGGATCGCCACACGCGCCGGCGGTGGACGAGGAACGCCACGATCAGCAGGTGGATGGCGATCAGCGCCCAGTAGAAGCCCCGCGGGCCGCCGATCGTCATCAGCACGGCGATCAGGAACGGTCCGACGATCGCCCCGAGGCCGTAGAGCGTCACCAGCTGCGAGGCGGCGGCGTTGACGTGGGACGGGTCGACCCAGTCGTTGGTGTACGCCGCGGCGATGGAGTACAGCGGGTAGCTGGCCCCGCCGAGAACGGCCATCAGCACCACGGCCATCGGGCTCGCCGCCGGGCCGAGCAGGAGCAGGCCCCCGGCCGCCGCCGCTCCGAGGGCGGCGGCGATGCCCACCGCCCGACGATCGACGTCGTCGGACGCCCCGGCGATCGGCCACTGGAGGATCACCCCGCCGATCGTCGGTGCGGCGACGAACAACGCGGTGCGCCCGGGTGAGAGCCCGACGCGGATGGCGTAGATCGCCGCCATCCCGGTCAGCCCGCCGTGGGCGACACCGGTGAGGAAGCACGACCCGACCCCGGTCGGCACGATCCGGGCCAGGTCGCGTAGCGAGACGTGTTCGCGCCCCTCCATCGTCGGCGCATCGGCCTCCGAGAGGGTGACGGGGGCGACCGCCAGTGAGGTGAGGATGCTGGCGAGGGCGAACCCGGTGAGGGCCCGGGCGTCGACCGAGTTGAGCAGCAGCTGCCCCAGCCCGAAGGCGCCCGAGGTGACCACGGTGTAGATCGACAACAAGCGCCCCCGGTTGGTGTTGTCGGCCAGATCGTTGAGCCAGGACTCGGCGACCACGTACTGCCCGGCGATGCACATCCCGGTGAGGAACCGCAGTCCGGCCCAGGCCAGCGGGGCGCTGGCCATCCCGATGCCGAGGATGGCCGCCGACAGCAGCGAGGCCAGGGCGGCGTAGACGCGGATGTGGCCGACTCGCTGCAAGGCACCGAGGGTGAGACGCGAGCCGAGCAGGAACCCGCCGTAGTACGCCGCGCTGATCAGTCCGCTCACGGACGTCGGCAGGCGTCGGAGCTCGGAGCGCACGCCGAGCAGGGTGCCGAACAGACCGGAGGCGACGAGCATCAGGGCGAGTCCGACGAAGAGGCCCCAGATGGCCCGGGCCAGGTCCTGGGTCTCGGCGGCGCCGTCGTCGGGGGCGGTCACCGCTGCATGGCGCCGGGGAAGGGGACCTCGACGATCCTTGCCGTGCGGGTGCTGTCGGGGACCTGGACGGTGACCTCGGTACCGGGCGCGGTGTGCTCGATTGCCAGCATGCCGAGGGCGACGTTGGTGCCCAGGCGTGGCGACCACACCGAGGACGTCACGGAGCCGACCGGCCGGCCCTGCCTCACCACGGGCCACGGGGCACGCTGGTGCGGCACCCGGTCGCCCGCGATCATCAGCCCGCAGACCCGGCGCGTCAGCCCGGCGGCCCGCTGGCGGCGCAGGGCGTCGAGGCCGATTGCCTCGATCGGTGCGTCGAGCGAGCAGTAGCGCTCGAGCCCGGCCTCCAGCGCCGTATCGGCCCGGGTGATGTCGGTGCCGTAGGTGAGCAGGCCGGCTTCGATCCGCTCGATCAGGTTCGGGCATCCGGGGCCGATGTCGTAGGGCGCGCCGGCCTCCATCAGCGCGTCGTACAGCTCGACGCCCACGGCGGGGTCGTCGACGTAGATCTCGAATCCTCCCTGGGCGCTCCACCCGCTACGGGCGACGATCATTTCGTGCCCGGCGAAGACCAGCGGGGCGAACCGGAAGAACTTGATGTCGCGCACGGCGTCACCGAAGACGGCGGCCGCCACGGTCTCGGCGTGCGGACCCTGCACGGCCAGCGGGCCTATGTCTGGCTCGTGCACGACGACGTCGAGCCCGAGCCCGTGAGCGATGCCCCCCGCCCAGAGCACGACGTCGGAGTCGGCCACCGAGAACCAGAAGCGGTCGTCGGCGAGGCGCAGGACCACGGGGTCGTTGATCAGGCGGCCCTCGTCGTCGAGCACAGGCGCGTAACCGCACCGACCGACGGTGAAGTGCCGCAGATCGCGTACGGTCAGCATCTGGGCCAGCCGGGCCGCGTCGGGACCCGACAGCTCGACCTGCCGTTCGCAGAACACGTCCCACACCTGCACGGCGGAGCGGAGGTGGTGGTAATCCTCCTCGAGACCGCGGATCTGGGTGGGCAGAAGCATGTGGTTGTACACCGTGTACGACTTCACCCCGTACGCCTCGACCCGGCTGGAGAACGGGGTCGAGCGGATCCGCCGGGTGATCGACAGCGCCGGCGCGTTCACGGGCCCTCCCAGCGGATCGAGCAGATCTCGGCGCTGCGCCCCTCGAAGTTCCACACCCGGCCGAAAGCGCGGACCCGGCCCATCGTCGCCTCGGCGACGACCACCTCGGGTCCCATCCAGTACTGGGTGTTGACGACACTCACCTCCTCGCCGCCCCGCATTCCCGTGATCGGGGTGACCGCACCCTGGATGTACCGACCGACCGACAGCGAGCGTGTGTCGCCCTCGGTGACGAAGTTGACAGGCGCCCGCTCAGCGCCGAGGTACTCGCCGACCAACAGCTTGAACAGTCCTGTCGTCCCCCGGGCACCGCCGCGGAGGATCGATTCCAGCGCACCGAACTGCTCGTCCGTGGCCCGGTCGTCGATCCACAGGGCCAGGGTCCAGTTGCCCCGTTCCATCTTGCCGGGGATGTCGAGGAGCATGGCCACGTTGAGCCCCGACAGATCGATGTTGCCCGATCGCCCGGCGTCGATGCGGACGCCCGCCCATGCCTGGCAGTACCCCTCGGTCGGCGGGTGCTTGCCGAGTGAGATCACGCACGGGCAGAACACCGTGCAGTTGCAGTTGAGGATGAGTTCACCCTCCAGGGACCACTTGTCCATCGGTTTCCTTTCCTTCGACTGGTGTCGATTGATGATGTGGTGTCGCTCGGGGCCCGTCGGCGCCGGTGATCGCCACGATGGCGCCGGCAGCGAGCAGCAGGACTCCGAGCGGGATGGTCAGACGGGCGCCGACGGCGGGCAGCTTCTCGAGGCCCATCAGGCCGGCGCCGAGCACCATGAACCAGATGTTCGACACGCCCCCGACGAAGGCGAGCAGCATCAGCGCCCAGCAACAGCCGACGCACGACAGGCCGTGGCGCACGCCCATCCTCGCTGCGCCGACCATCCCGTCGCGCCAGTGCCGCAGGAAGAACGTCATCGGCGCCACGCACTCGGTGGCGCACCGTCGTTTCCACGACGTGAGCTGATAGAGACCGGCTGCGCCGAGCAGTCCGGCGCTGAACCATGGTGATCCGCTCGCCCCGTCGTGGCGAATGACGTCCAGCCTGCTCAATAGCACTTGGGCCACCGTCGCGGCGGTGGCGAAGGCCAGCCAGACGGCGAGGTACCCGCCGAGGAACGACCACCAGTTCCGTCGGTGGCCAGTGCCGAGCAGCTCGCCGAGCGACGCCAGCACGGGCACGGCGGTCGGCGCCATCATCGCCGTGGCCATCAGCGCCCACATCGCCAGCGTGGTCACCGCCGACGCCGGATGGGCCTGGGATGACAGGTGACCGCGCAGCAGCGCCACCCAGGCGGCCGCGACGGCGACGACGAACAGCGGCCACGGTGACTGCGCCACGCGTCGGGCCGCCGTCGGGACCTGGGCGCTCGTCAACGACATAACAGATCACTATAGTGATCGCATTCCAGCGCCATCGCCATCGAACTTCCCGTCGGGACCGTGGGAGTTCGACGCCGCCGGCTTCGCCACTGAACTCGTCCGCGCCCGTGCCCGACGGGGTTGGTCGACTCGCCGGCTGGCCCAGGGTGCCGGCATCTCCCAGCCCTACGTCGTGGCCCTCGAGCGTGCCCGGCGCGGTGGGCCCGGGCCAGTGCCCACTCCGACCGTGGAGGTCGTCGCCCGCCTCGCCCATGCCCTCGACATCGACCCGGCCCGGCTCTTCCTCGTCGGGCTGCGCCCCCGCCCCCGGCACGTGCTGCTCGTCACCGAGGATTGATGCGCACCCACGACGTGCTCTGGGTGGCCCGGGGCGACACCGTGGCCGCCGGGAGGACGGCGGCTCGCCGGGTCCTCGAACGGCTTCGACCGCCTGTTGTCGAGCGATCGTCGTGGCACGACACCAGCGAACGGATCGTCGACAGCCTGGCCCTGGTCCCCGGATCGCCGGCGTCAGCCGAGCAGGTCGTCGAGGCGGAGGCCGACGGCGAGCAGCCGTTCGTCGTCACCGGAGGGTACGGAGAACTGGAGGCTGGTCGGCAGACCGTCGGCGTCGGTGCCCGACGGGATGGCCAGGGCGGGCGTGTCGAGGAAGCTGCCGATCATCGTCAGGCGCAGGGTGGCGATGTTGACGCTGGCGAACGTTTCGGGGTCGGCCTCGAGCGGGGCCAGCTCGGGGGCGACGTGGCCGACGGTCGGGGTGACGAGGACGTCGCCGGCCAGTTCGCCGACGATCCGCGCCTGCATCTCCCGGCGGATGTCCAACAGCTGCCGGTAGCGCTCCGGGGTCATCGATCGGCCGAGCTCCAAGCGGGCCAGGATCCGCGGGTCGATCAGCTCCCGGTCGGGCCCGGCGAGCCGCTCGGCGTGGAACCGGTAGCCCTCGGCGGCCCCCGCCCAGCCGAGCCGGTCGAGCCAGGCCCGGGTCTCGGTGATCGCCGCCACGTGGCGGGTGACGACGCGTGCCCCGCCCCGGGCGAGGCGTTCCATCGTCGCCAGCAGGTTGTCACGCACCACGTCGGTGACCACCGCGTCGGCGAGGATCCCGGAGTCGATCACGAAGGTGTGCCGGTCGATGGCGGAGCGCTCGACGGTGTGCGCGGCCCCGCGCAACGCCTGGTCGACGAGGACGCAGTCGGCCACCGATCGGGTGATCGGTCCGAGCGAGTCGAACGTCGCGGCGAGCGGGAAGACCCCGGTCATGTCGTAGCGCAGCGTGCTCGACTTGTAACCGACCAGACCGTTGAAGGCGGCGGGGATGCGGATCGAGCCGGCGGTGTCGGTTCCCATCCCGATCGGCACGATGCCGGCATGGACGGCGAGCGCCGAGCCCGACGACGAACCTCCGGGCGCCCGGGTCGAGACGCCCGGGCGGGACACGGTGGGGGTGCCGAAATGGGGGTTGAGACCCAGCCCGGAGAAGGCGAACTCGGACAGGTTGGTCTTGCCGATGGCCACCGCGCCGGCCCGTCGCAGCGCAGCGACGGCTGCGGCGTCACGGGTGGCCGGCGGCGCCCCGGCCAGGCAGGCGGAGCCCGCCGTGGTGCGCTTGCCGGCGATGTCGAACAGGTCCTTCCAGGCCACCGGCACCCCGTCGAGCGGACCGCGACGGGTGCGTGCGGCACCACGGACTGCCGCCGCGTCGGCCTCGGCGAGGGCGGTCTGCTCGGTCAGCACGATGAAGGTGGCCCGCGACCGGGCGGCGCCGTCGAGCGCCGCCTCGGCCAGCTCCCGGGCATCGGCGCCACCGCCGGCGAGGCGCCCGGACAGTTCGGTCGCCGACGGCAGGTGGGTCACGGGGCGAGGTTACCCCCGGCGGTTGCGCCCGCTCCGCCGTTCTCGCCGCATTTGGGTCGCCGCTGGGCCGCCGATGGGTGGCCCACGGATGATGGTGGCGGGGTGTCTAGCCTGGCCGTCGCCGGTATCGCCGCCGGGACAGGGGGAGGGTCCGTACGTGCATCGACCGTTGATCGGGATCAGCGCCGAGATGGTGGTGGTCGAGCGGTACTGGGGGACCCAGCCGCATCAGGCCGTGCCCGATGCCTACGTGACCGCCGTGCGGGCGGCCGGCGGCGTGCCGGTGGTGCTCCCCGTCGGCGACCCCGACCTGGCGGAGGAGGTGCTGGCCCGGCTCGACGGCCTCGTGCTCACCGGCGGTAACGACGTCGACCCGTCGTTGTACGGCCAGACCCGGATCGACGCCGGCACGGGTGGCGAGATCGACCCGGCGCGGGACCGTTTCGAGATCGCCCTGATCAACGCGGCCATCGACGGCGGCGTCGCGGCCCTGTGCGTCTGCCGGGGCCAGCAGGTGCTCAACGTCGCCCGGGGCGGCACCCTGATCCAGCATCTCGACCGCCACGACACGACGCCGGCCGATCGGCGCACGTCGCACGAGCTGACCGTCGACGGGGCCAGCCGGTTCGCCCGTCGCTTTGCCGGCCTCCGGCGGGCGAACTCGTTCCACCACCAGGCGGTCGACCGTCCCGGTACGGGTGTCCGGGTCGCCGCCATCGCGGCCGATGGGGTCGCCGAGGCGATCGAACTCGACGGGTTCGGCCACGTCGTCAGCGTGCAGTGGCATCCGGAACTGCTGATCGACGACGACGAGCACCTCGGTCTGTTCGAGTGGCTGGTCGCCGAGGCACGTGGCCGTCGGGATCAGTAGCGGAAGATGGCGGCCACCGAGGCGTCGGCCGGCAGCAGTTCGGGCGGCGCGAGGTGGACGCCCGCGCCGTGCCGCCAGGCCTCGGTGACGGCGAGGTTGACCAGGTCGACGCGTTCGCCGGCCGGTGCACGCCCTTCGTCGGTCTCCCCGAGCCGCCACACCGGGTCGGGGCCGCCGAGGAGCAGCGTCTCCACCCGCCCGGCGGCCGCCGCGGCGATCACCTCGTCGAGGTCGCAGGCGCCCAGGCCGGTGCCGTGCACCTCGGCGAAGCGGCGGCTCAGCCCGACGGCGAGCGCCTCGCCGTCGTCCCGGGTCGCACCGACACGCTCGTACAGCTCACGCAGGCTCAGCCGGGCGGAGCTCCCGACGTTGACGGCGACGGTGTGCGGATGGCGGGTCAGGCCGGTGAACCGGGCGACCTCGGGAGTGGTTCCGGCGACGAACAACGTCCCGACCCGGTCGGCGCCGAGGTAGTCGAGCACCGCGTGATCGACGTGGTGGAAGTACCGCTCGAGGCGTTCCTTGCGTGATTCCCGCTGAGCCCCGCTGCCGTGGCCGATCGTCGTGAAGTGACCCGACCCGACTGGCTGGCCGGAGTGGGATCCGACATGCCGCTCGACCCGTTCGTACCACAATGAGTCGTCGACGGAGTGGGCCAGGTCGGGGACCGCGCACTCGTGCAGCGAGTCCGCGTCGATGCGGTAGAGCCGCACGTTGCGTGCCCCGACGGTGAGCACGTGGCCGCCGGACCCGGTGTCCATCGCCGCCAGGAGCGGGCTGACCTCGAACCGGGGGCCGACGGTCACCAGCGCTTCGACGACGGCGTCCAGCGGGAGCTCGAGGGAGAGCCCGGGGGCGCAGAAGTAGGCCAATGTGCCGACATGTCCGAAGCTGGCCCGTTCTGCGGCCGCGTTCGGCCCCGCCAACAGGTCCTCGGCGCCGCCGGACCCCCGCCGGTCGAGGGCGGCTTGCGCCGCTCCGATCAGGCCCCTCAGTCTCGTCGCCGCACAGCGCTGGTCGGCCCCATGGCCGATGGGCAGGTAGATCGAGACGCAGTCGCCGTTGTCGAAGCGCGCCAGTTGATCGAACACCGAACGTGTCACGGATGTCATGGGCGTGATGGTCGTCGCCGAAGCACCCGAACGGTAGAGCCGAAAGCCATGCGTCGCCCGGGATCGTCCGGCCCCCGGTGCGTCCGGCGGGCGACCGCCGATCGGTGCTCGCCGCGGGGACCATCGGCTCTGTCGCGACCACGTTCCGGATGCCCATGATGAGTGCCTACCGAGGAAGTTTCACCGACCTCACGCACGGAATCGAGCAGGACGATGGCTGTTGAACAACGACCCACATGCCGGCGGGGAGTGCCGCGGACCACCGCTGGATACGCCGTGGTCGCCGCCTTGGTCGTCGGCGCGTTGCTGGCCGTGGCCCTCGGACTGCGGCGCGTGCTCACCGGTCGATGGGGATGGATCCGGAGGCTGCGTGACGCCCGCCGACGCCGGGTCAACCGGCGAGGTGGCACGCTGCTGCGCGAGCTGCGCGTCGAGAACGCCGACGAGGTGGTCCTCGCCGACCGCGTCCGCTCGAGCATCGGGCCGCTGATCCACGAACTCGACCTGCCCCGCATCCACGTGATGGCCGAGGGCGACCGGGTGCTGCTCCACGGCGATGTCGACACCCCCGAGACCCGCGAGCGGATCGAGGCGGCCGTCCGCCGGGTCGAGGGTGTGGAAACAGTCGCCTCCTATCTGCGTGTCGGGCTGCTCCCCGGCGAGCACCGGCCGTCGGAGTCCCCCAGGGACGATCCGTCGGCGATGACGCGGCGGATGCACGAGGCCCTGGCCCGACTGGGCATCGACGGCCGTCCGGCCGAGTTGGCCCTGGGCGAGACGGTCCGGCTGTGGACGGCCGTGCTCCCCGCCGATGAGCGGGCCCACGTGATGGCCCACCTCCCCGACGACGTCAGGGCGTTCGTGGGTTTGCAGCCCCCGGGCGGAGCGGAGCTCCCCGACTGTCCGGCCGACCTGTTCGAAGAGGTCCGTCGGCGCAGCGGTCTGCGTGCCGCGGACACCGAGCACGCCGTGCGGGCCATCATCCACGAGCTGCACACGCTGGTGCCCGAGGAACGCGACGACATCGCCGCCGTGCTGCCTCCCGGGCTCCTGGCGCTGTGGGCGTGACGGCGATGGCCTCGATTCGGTGGTTCCACGACCTCGGCCGCGACGACGTCGCCATCGCCGGCGGGAAGGGGGCGAATCTGGGGGAGCTGACCCGAGCCGGTTTCCACGTCCCCCCCGGGTTCGTCATCGGCGCCGACGCCTACCTCGAGGCGATCGACGCAGTCGGCATCCGCAGCGAACTGGCCGGGCTGACCGCCCAGACCTCACCGAGCGAGCCCGAGTCGATCTCGGCCGCCGGGCACGGTCGTGCGCTCGTCCGGCGCACCGGCATCCCGCCCGCGCTCGCCGCCGACGTGGAGCACGCCTATGCGGCGTTGTGCGAGCAGTCCGGTCGACCCGACGTGGCCGTCGCCGTCCGATCGTCGGCCACGGCAGAGGACACGGCGGGGACCTCGTTCGCCGGCATGCACCGCACCTTCACCAACGTCACGGGCCGGGAGGCGCTGTTCGCAGCCGTGCTGTCGTGCTGGGAGTCGCTGTGGGGGAACCGGGCCGTCGCCTACCGGGCGGCCCGCGAGGTCGGCAGCGAACCGGCCATCGCCGTCGTCGTGCAGCAGATGCTCGACGTCGACCGTTCGGGGGTCGCCTTCACCGTCGACCCGAGCACCGGCGACACCAACTCGATCGTGATCGAGGCTGCCTACGGGCAGGGTGAGGTGGTGGTCAGTGGTCGGGTCGAGCCCGACACCTACGTCGTGTCGCGCGACCCACGGCGTGTGCAGCACGCCCGGCGGGGGAGCCAGACCTCGGCGATCGTGCGCAGCGCCGCGGGGGCCGACGAGGTGCGTGAGCTGACGCCCGAGGAGCACGGGACCCGTGTGCTGACCGATGCCGAGGTGCTGGCGATCGCCGACATCGGCTGTCGGATCGAGACCCACTACGGCGGCGAGCCGCAGGACCTCGAATGGGCATACGAGCGCGGCGGCGAACTGTGGATCGTCCAGACCCGCCCGATCACCACGCTGGGCCGCCCGGGCCCGGCGGCCGAGCCGGCACCGGCGCCGGAGGCCGGGCCCGCACGGATCCTGGTTCGCGGGCTGGGGGCGACGTCGGGCGCGGCGAGCGGACGGGTCCGGGTGATGACCTCCCCCGACGAGGGGGTCCAGTTCCAGACCGGCGAGGTGCTCGTCGCGGCGATGACCGATCCGGATTGGGCACCGCTGATGCGGCGGGCCGCCGCCGTCGTCACCGACAGCGGCGGCATGACGTGCCATGCGGCGATCGTCAGCCGGGAGCTCGGCGTGCCCTGCGTCGTCGCCACGCGCACGGCGACGACGACCCTGCGCACCGGGGAGATCGTCACCGTCGACGGCGCCCGCGGCCTGGTCACCGCCGGGGCGGCGCCGGTGCCGGCCCGTACCGCCGCGACCACGACCACCGTGACGGCCCCGATCGGCACGGCGGCGGCGACGCGGATCTACGTCAACGTGGCCCGGGTCGACAGCGCCGTCGCCGCGGCCGGCCTGCCGGTCGACGGGGTGGGGTTGCTACGCGCCGAACTGCTGCTCACCGACGCGCTCGGCGGCGAGCATCCCCGCAAGCTGATCGCCGAGAACCGGGGCGAGGAGTTCGTCAACCGGCTCGCCGCTCCGCTGACCGAGATCGCCATGGCCTTCGCTCCTCGGCCGGTCATCTACCGCACGACCGACTTCCGGACCAACGAGTTCCGGCACCTGGCCGGCGGCGAGCAATGGGAGCCCGTCGAGCGGAACCCGATGATCGGTTTTCGCGGCTGCTACCGCTACGTGCGGGAGCCCGACGTCTTCGCCCTCGAGCTCGCCGCTCTGGCCCGGGCCCGCGAGCAGTGCGGCAACGTCCACCTGATGATCCCGTTCGTCCGCACGTCGTGGGAGCTCGAGGCGTGCCTGGAACTGATCGACCGATCACCGTTGGCCGGTCAACGTGCGATGCACCGTTGGGTGATGGCCGAGGTGCCCTCGGTGATCTACCGCATCGGCGACTACGCGGCGATGGGGATCGACGGCGTCTCGATCGGCTCGAACGACCTCACCCAGCTGATGCTCGGCGTCGACCGCGACTCCGACACCTGCGCCGAGCTGTTCGACGAGGAGGACCCGGCGGTGCTCGCCGCCATCGCCGCGATCATCGGCGCCTGCAAGGCGGCCGGGATCAGCTCGTCACTGTGCGGTCAGGCGCCCTCGAACCGCCCCGACTTCGCCGAGCATCTGGTCAGACTGGGCATCGACTCGGTGTCGGTCGACCCGAGCGCCGTGGCCGCCACGCAGCTGGCGGTCGGGCGTGCCGAGCGCCGGATGATGCTCGAGGCGGCCCGGTCGTCCCGGGACGACCGGGCCGCCTCGGACGAGCGGTGACCAATGTCCCGTCGGCGGTGGCCCCTCGACCCTGACGATCACGGGCCGGCGTTCCCCAACCTGGGGGTATGACCAACCAGCGCATCGTCACCGTGGGCCTCGATGGCTCGACCTCCAGTTCGAATGCGCTCGCCTGGGCGGCGCGGGAGGCCGCCAAGTCGGGTGCGGCGATCTGCGCCGTGCACGCCTACAGCCTCCCCGTCTACGGCGACGGTCTGGGGATCGGGGTGGGACTCACCTCCGTCGAGCTCGACGCGCTCCATGGCGACCACGAGCAGATGGTCGAGAACCAACTCGCCCCGGTGCGTGCCGCGTTCCCCAAGCTCGAGATCACCACCAGGATCGAGATCGGCGCAGCCGTCCCGGCGATCACCGATGCCGCCGAGGGTGCGCAGCTCGTCGTGGTCGGCTCCCGCGGTTCGGGTTCGTGGAGTGCCCTGCTCCTCGGTTCGGTCGCTCACGGCGTCGCCCATCGGGCGCGATGCCCGGTGGCGCTGATCCCGGACGGGGAGCCCTCGCCGCAGCCGGAGCGCGTGATCGTCGGCACCGACGGCTCGCCGGCGGCGGCGGCGGCGATCGACTGGGCGAGGCGCGAGGCATGCCTGTGGGGCGTCGAGCTCACCGTTGTGCACGTCTGGGACTACCCGTACGTCGGCCCGCGGACGGGCACCGTCGAACCGGTGGAGCTGATGGAGCTCGACGCCGCCAAGGTGCTGGCCCACGACGTGCAGGTGGCCAACGAGTCGCCCCGTCAACCGCATCGCGTCCACGCCAAGCTGCTGCGCGGCTCACCGGCCGAGGAGCTCGCCGCCGAGGCCGGGCTGGCGGATCTGCTGGTCGTCGCCGCCCGTGGTCGGGGTGCGTGGCGGTCCGCCGTTCTCGGATCGACGAGCAGTTCCGTGATCCACCGCGCCCACTGCCCGGTCGTGATCGTCCACGCCCCGGTGGAGGAGTAGTCCTGTCCCCACGATCGTCGACCCTCGTCGGTTCCCGGAACGGACCAAAGGCTCTGTCCGGGCGGGATCCGGGCGTGCAGGATCGGCCTGTGGGAAACCGGAACGACTCGGTGATGAGCCCGCTCGACGCGCTGTTCCTGCAGGTCGAGGACGGCATCTCGCACATGCACATCGGGTCGTGCGCGATCTTCGAGGGCCCTGCGCCGTCGATCGGCGAGGTCACCCGCCTGATCGGGAGCAAGCTCCCGAGGCTGACCCGCTACCGCCAGAAGGTGCGGTTCGTCCCGGGCGGGCTGGGCCGCCCGGTCTGGGTCGACGCCCCCGACTTCGATCTCGACCACCACGTCCGCCACTCGGCCGTGCCCCCCGCCTCCGGCGACGACGCCCTGGAGCGCCTGATGGGCCGGCTGATGTCGCAGGAGCTCGATCGGCGGCGCCCGCTGTGGGAGGTGTGGATGATCGAGGGCCTCGGTGACGGCCGCTGGGCGTTGATCAGCAAGGTGCACCACTGCATGGTCGACGGCATCGCCGGCACCGATCTGATCGCCACGATGCTCGATGCCGATCGGGAGGCCGCGGTGGCGGAGGCCGAACCGTGGAACCCGTCGCCCGAGCCGTCCGGGCTGGAGCTCGCCGTGCGTGCCGCCGCCCGGCTCGCCACCGATCCGGCCCGGCGGCTCGCCCGGCTCTCGCCACGGGATCTGGGTCCCCGCGCCGTGTTCCACCGGGTGGGCGAGGTGGCCGGCGGCCTGCGCTCGTTCGCCCGGGTGATCGCCCCGGTCCGGCCGATGTCGATCACCGGGCCGATCGGACCGCACCGTCGGTGGTCGGCCGGGCGATGTCGGCTCGACGAGGTCAAGGCGATCAGCCGCGCCTTCGGCTGTTCGGTCAACGACGTGATGCTCAGCGCGGTCACCGGCGCCCTGCGCTCGGCGCTGCTCGACCGCGACGAACCCGTCGCCGACGACCTGGTCGTGCGCTCCCTCGTGCCCGTCTCGGTTCGCCGGCCCGGGGACCGCACCGCGAACAACCAGGTGTCGCTGATCATCGCCGAGCTGCCCGTCGGCATCGTCGACCCGCTGTCGCGGCTGTCCGGTGTGAGCGACCTGATGGCCCGGCTGAAGGCCTCGCACGAGGCGACCGCCGGTGCGGCGGTCCTGGCAGGCGCCGAGTTGGTGCCCCCGGCGCTGGTCGCCGCCGGCGTCCGGGCGTCGACGGCCGTCCTTCGTCGGCACCCCCAGCGGACGATCAACACCGTCACCACCAACGTGCCCGGGCCGCAGTTCCCGTTGTTCGCCCTCGGACGGGAGATGGTCGAGTACCTGCCCTACGTGCCCCTCGCCGAGGGCGTGCGTCTCGGCGTGGCGATCATCTCGTACAACGGTCGCATCTCGTGGGGGGTCACCGGCGACGACGACGGCGCCCCCGACGTGCACCTGATGGCACAGCGGATCGAGGCCGAGATCGCCGGGCTCGGCCAGCTGTCCCGGCGCCGGCAGAGGAGAACATCATGAAAGAGCTCGTCTTTTCCCGTCTGTTCCTTCCCGCCGTCGAACGGTGGGCCGACCGGGTGGCCTTCCACGATGGCGACTACCACGCGACGTTCCAACAGCACGGTGACCGGGTGCTCCGGCTGGCCGATGCGATGAAGCACCAGCTCGGCCTGCGATCCGACGACCGCTTCGCGGTGATGTCGTGCAACAGCCACCAGTACCTCGAGTTGTTCCACGCCGGGTTCCTCGGGGCCGGAGTGATCAACCCGCTCAACCTGCGCCTGGCCGGCAAGGAGCTGCAGCACATCCTGCGCGACTCGGCCACATCGGTGGTGTTCGTCGACGCGATCTTCGCCGATCATTTCGCCCGCAACATCGCCGAGGTGCGCGACGAGCTGCCGCTACGCCAGGTGGTGCTCATCGGTGACGGCGATCTCCCCCACGACGTGGGCTACGAGGACCTGATCCAGGCCGGCGAGCCTGTGGTGCCCGACGAGCCCGAGGAATGGGATCCCGCCGTGCTGATGTACACGGGCGGCACGACCGGACTGGCCAAGGGCGTGCTCCTCGACCAACGGGCGGAGATGTTGAACCTCTACCACATCGGGCTCTCGCTCGGGTTCGGCGAGTCCCGGGTGTACCTGCACCAGACCCCGATGTTCCACGCCGCCTCGATGGGCGGCATCATCGGGATCCCCGCCACGGGAGGATCGTCGGTGTTCGTCCCGCTGTTCGAGCCCGAGCAGGTGATGCAGGCCATCGAGCGCTACTGCGTCGACTGGACGATGATGGTGCCGACGATGATCGCCCTCGTGCTGAACCATCCGCAGTTCCGTCCCGAGCGGCTGGCGTCGCTGCGCGACCTCGTCTACGGGGCCTCGCCGATGCCGGCGTCGTTGTTGGACCGGACGATGGCCGCCTTCCCGCAACTCGGTCTGTGGCAGGGCTACGGGATGACCGAATGCGCCTCGGTGCTCACCTTCCTCACCGACGTCGACCATCGGCGCGGCGGCTCGATCCTCCGGTCGGCCGGCCGTCCGGCGATGGGGATCAACGTCAGCGTGCGGCGTGCCGACGACAGCGAGGCCGCCGTCGGCGAGAACGGCGAGATCTGGGCCCGCGGCGGCAACCTGATGCGCGAGTACTGGGGCCAGCCGGAGGCGACGGTCGATGTGTTCCGCGAGGAGTGGTACCGCACCGGTGATGAGGGGCACCTCGACGCCCAGGGCTACCTGTACCTCGTCGACCGGGTCAAGGACATGATCGTGACGGGCGGCGAGAACGTCTACTCGATCGAGGTGGAACAGGCGATGTCGACGCACCCCGCCGTGGAGCAGGTCGCCGTCATCGGCATCCCCCACCCGACCTGGGGCGAGCAGGTCCACGCGATCGTCGTCCTGCGCGCCGGTTGCTCGGCCACCGAGGATCAGCTGAAGGCCCACGTCCGCACGACACTCGGGGGGTTCAAGGTCCCCAAGTCGATCGAGTTCCGGACCGAGCCGATCCCCTTGTCGGGCGCCCTGAAGCCGCTCAAGCGCGAGCTGCGCAGGCCGTACTGGGAGTCCCAGACGACCACGGACGGCGGCTGACCGAACCTCAGGCGGCGACGGGACTTGGTCGCCTTCGGTACCAGACGATCGCCGAGCTGGCCACGGCGGCCCAGGCGCACCACAGCGAGGCGAAGCCGTTGCGCTCGGCGACCGCCAGCAGGGCGACGACCACGAGGTTCACCGCGCCGAACGCGGCGACACCGTCAGGGCCGAACTCCCTGCGCGGGATCGCCGTTCGGCACCGGCAGGAGCGGCCGGCGGGTGGCCGTGTCCTGCCGGACGCCGTCCGAACGATCGACGAGACGATGACGAAGGGCCCTGACAGGCTCGCCTCGCCCGGGCGCAGACTGCGGGAAGGCCACGACTGGAGGAGCCGCCATGCCGACCGATCTCGCCACCCCGCCCACCGCCGCGGAGACCGGCGGCAGCGGACGGATCGCCGCCCGCACCGTGGACGCCGTCAAGGTCTACGGCAGCGGCCCGACCGAGGTCCGCGCGCTCGACGGCATCACGGTCGACTTCCCCGCCGGGCAGTGGACGGCGATCATGGGCCCGTCCGGGTCGGGCAAGTCGACGCTGCTGCACTGCAGCGCCGGGCTCGACACACTGACCTCGGGAACCGTGTTCATCGGCGACACCGATCTGACGACGCTGAACGATCGACAGCTGACCCTGCTCCGCCGGGAGAAGGTCGGCTTCGTCTTCCAGGCCTACAACCTGGTGCCGACCCTGTCGGCCGAGGAGAACATCACCCTTCCGCTGACGCTCGGCGGCAAGCGCGCCGACCCCAAGTGGTTGGAGCTGCTCGTCGGGGCGTTGCGCCTCGCGGATCGCCTGCGGCATCGTCCGTCGGAGCTCTCCGGCGGTCAGCAGCAGCGGGTCGCGGCGGCGCGGGCGATGGTCACCCGGCCGGTGCTGATCTTCGCCGACGAACCGACCGGCAACCTCGACTCCAAGTCGGCCACCGAGATGCTCGACATGACCCGGGCGGCGGTCCAGGCGTTCGGGCAGACCGTGGTGATGGTCACCCATGACGCCCGGGCGGCGAGCTACGCCGACCGTGTGGTGTTCATGGCCGACGGGCGGATCGTCGATCAGCTCGACCACCCGACGATGAACCGGATCCTCGACGAGCTGAAGAAGCTGGGGAGCTGAGTGCGATGTTCCGGGTCGTCCTCAAGTCGACGTTGGCCAAGAAGCTCCGGCTGTTCAGCACGGCGCTGTCGGTGTTGCTCGGCGTGGCGTTCCTGACCGGCACCCTGGTGTTCAACGCCACGATCAGACGGACGTTCGACGACCTCTTCGCCGACGTGTTCGCCAACACCGACAGCTACATCCGCTCCGAGACCTCGGTCGACCTCGGCATGGGGAACGAGCAGCGGGGTCGCATCCCGCTGTCGGTCGTCGACGACGTCCGCCGGGTCGAGGGCGTGAGCGACGTCCAGGGGTACGTCCAGGGATTCGCCCAGCTCGTCGACCGCGACGGTGATCCGATCGGCAACCCCGGCCAGGGTGCGCCGACACTCGGGATGAGCTACATGTCGGGCCCGATGAACCCGTGGACGTTCACCGAGGGGAGCCGGGTGCCGGGACCGGACGAACTGGTCATCGACGCCGCCAGCGCGAGCAAGGGCGGGTTCGCCGTCGGTGACATGGTCACCGTGCTCACCCAGACCGGTTCGCACACGCTCCCGCTCGTCGGCACGGTGCGCTACGGCAGCGTCGATTCCCCCGGTGGTGCATCGATCGCCATGTTCGATCTGGCGACGACCCAGAAGCTGATGCTCGCCGGTGCCGCCGAGGTCGACACGGTGATGGTCAAGGCCGTCGAAGGGATCGACGAGGAGACGATGACCGCCCGGCTCGCCGGTGTGCTGCCCGACGGGATCGAGGCGTTGACGGGCAGTGCGATCACCGAGGAGGTGCAGAACAGCATCGCCGAGGGACTCGGCTTCTTCAACACGTTCCTGCTGGTGTTCGCCGTCATCGGTCTCGTCGTGGCGAGCTTCACGATCTACAACACGTTCCAGATCATCGTCACGCAGCGGATCCAGGAGATGGCGCTGCTGCGCTCGATCGGGGCGACCAGGCGCCAGGTGCTCTGGGCACAGCTGCTCGAGGCGGTGTTCGTCGGGGTCGTCGCCTCTGTCGTCGGCGTGGTCGCCGGGGTGCTCGTCGCCGGGCTCCTCAAGGCGATGCTCGCCGCGTTCGGCATCGACATCCCCGCCGGGGGGTTGGTGTTCACGTCGCGCATCGTGATCATCTCCCTCGCCGTCGGCATCGGGGTGACCGTCGTCTCGGCGCTCTTCCCGTCGCGTCGCGCCTCGCGGATCCCGCCGCTGGCCGCCATCCGCGACGTGGTCGTCGAGCAGAGCGGCGAATCGCGTCGACGGCTGCTGCTCGGTCTCACCCTCACGGGTCTCGGCATCGCCGGATTCGTCGCCGGTCTGGGTGGTTCGGGCCTCTCCTGGGTGGGACTGGGCGCGCTGCTGACGCTGATGGGCGTGTTCGTCCTCGGGCCGTTGATCGCCCGCCCGGTCGTCAGGGTCCTCGGGCTCCCGATCGCCCGGCTGACCGGCGTGACGGGCGAGATGGCACGCGAGAACGCGATGCGCAACCCCAAGCGCACCGCCCGCACCGGCGGCGCACTGATGGTCGGTGTCGCCCTGGTGGCAGGGATCACGGTGATCGCCGCGTCGATCAAGGACTGGGTCCGCGACACGTTCGAGGAGTCCTTCACGGGTGACTTCGTGGTCAGCACCAAGACCGCCGGCTTCGGCGGGTTGAGCCCGGATCTGGTCGAGCGGCTGGCCGTCCTCCCCGAGGTCGGCGCGGCGACGGGTGTGCGGATGGGAGCCGCCCGCGACGTCGACAACGCGGACGACACGCTGTACTACGCCGTCGACCCGGCCTCGGCGGAGGCGGTCTTCGACATCGGGATGATCGACGGAACCGTCAAGGCCCTGACGACCGAGGGCATCCTCGTCGACGACGGCAAGGCGAAGGACCGCAACTGGTCCGTCGGCGACGTGGTCAGGTTCCGCTTCCTCAACGGCGTCACCCGTGAGCTGACGATCCAGGGGATCTACACCGAGGACAACCTGGCCGGCCCGTTCGTCATCGCCCAGGCGCTGCACGAACGTACTGGCACCGACCAGTTCGACATCGCGATCTACGTCGCCAAGGCCGACGGCGTCGACGACTCGGCCGCGCAGGCGGCGATCCGGTCGGTCACCGACGACTACGCCAACGCCGAACCCCGCAGCCGCCGCGAGTACATCGACACTCAGGCGAAGCAGATCGATCCGCTCGTCAGCCTGATCTACGCCCTGCTCGCCCTGGCCGTGGTGATCGCCCTGATCAACATCGCCAACAGCATGGCGCTGTCGATCCACGAGCGGACCCGCGAGCTCGGCCTGGTGCGCGCCGTCGGCATGACCCGCCACCAGACCCGGGCGTCGATCACCTGGGAGGCGGTGCTGCTCAGCCTGCTCGGTTCGGGGCTCGGCCTGCTGATCGGCGTGTTCTTCGGCTGGGCGATCAGCGTGGCGATCCGCGACACCGGGATGGGGGCGTTCGTCCTCCCCGTCCGCCCGCTGATCGTCATCGCCATCGCAGCCGTGCTCGGCGGCGTGCTCGCCTCGCTGCGCCCCGCCCGCCGGGCGGCGCGGATCAACGTGCTGCGCGCCATCGCCACGGCGTAGGCGTCCCGGCGGTGCCTCCCCGCCGAGACGCGGGGCGCGGCGACCAGGGTCCGGTCGTGCACTCGCCCGCAGTCGTCTGGTTGACTTTCGCCAGCGTCGGGATCGTCCCGATCGTGGTTGGCTGCAAGGGGTCGGGGATGAGGTTCAGTCTGGCGATCAACCCGGAGCGGATGGACCCCGGCGAGGACATGCGCGCCGTGCTCGCCCACACGCTCGAGATGGTGCAGCTGGCCGAGGCCGGTGGATTCGAGATCGCCTGGGCCGCCGAGCACCACGCCATCGAGCTCTCGGTCACCCCGAGCCCCTTCGGTCTGCTCACCTGGTGGGCCGCCCACACGTCGACCATCCGGCTCGGCACGGCCGTGGTCGTCGCCCCGTACTGGCATCCGATCCGGCTGGCCGGCGAGGTGGGTCAGCTCGACCTGCTCAGCAACGGCCGTGTCGAGCTCGGCCTGGGCCGCGGCGCGTACCAGCGGGAGTACGACCGGATGAGGCCGGGTACCGACCCGGTGTCGGGCGCCGCCGCACTGCGTGAGCTGCTGCCCGTGCTGAAGGGGTTGTGGGCCGGTGACCACGCCTACGACGGGAGCCTGTGGTCGTTTCCCGAAGCGACGGCGTGCCCGAAACCGCTGCAGTCCCCGCACCCTCCGCTATGGGTCGCGGCGCGCGATCCCGACACCTACGACTGGTCCGTCGCCAACGGCTGCAACATCATGTGCTGGCCGCTGACCAGGCCGTTCGCCGAGCTGGTCGCCTATGTCGGGCGCCTCGACGCCGCCCTGGCCAAGTGCCCGCCGGGCACGCCGCGGCCCCGCCAGGCGGCGATGCGCTACGCCGCGGTGGTGGCCGACGAGGCCGAGCTGGCGCTCTACATCCGCTCGCTGCAGAGCCAGGCCGGCAGGTTCGAGAACCTGTTCAAGGGAGTCGGCGGAGTCACGAACGGGTTTCCCGAACCGGTCGATCTCGAGGCGCTCGGCAACCGGGCGGAGTACGACCCGGCGATGCTGCGTGAGAACCTGATGTTCGGCACTCCCGACGAGGTGATCGCCAAGCTGCGGATGTACCAGGCCCTCGGCGTCGACTTCATCTACTGCCCGACGTTCGGCGCGCCGATGGAGGCCCAGAAACGGTCGTTGCAGCTGTTCATCGACGAGGTCGTGCCGGCGTTCGCCGCAGCCGCAACCGCCGCCTGATGGCCGCGATGGAGGACGGGGTCCGAGCGCGAACACCGCTGGTCCTCGTCCACGGTGTCGGGCTCGACCACCACCTGTGGGATTCGACGATCGCCGAGTTGGCCCCGGGCCGGGAGGTGATCACCTTCGATCTGGTCGGCCACGGGCCGGGCCCCCATCCCCCCGGGCCGTACTCGCTCGACACCTTCGTCGAGCAGCTGCTGGCGATCGTCTCCGGCCATCCCGTCGTCGACCTGTGCGGCTTCTCCCTCGGGGCGCTGATCTCCCAGGCCTTCGCCATCGCCCACGGTGGCCGCGTCCGCCACCTGGTGCTCCTGGGCACGGTGTTCCAACGGACCGAGGACGAGTTGCGGGCCATCCGGGAGCGGGTCGCCGAGGTGCGGGCCGGCGGCTTCCCCGCCACGGTCGAGGCGGCGATCGAGCGCTGGTTCTCGGCGGAGTTCTCCGCCCGGGCTCCCGAGGTCGTGGCCCGGATCCGGGCGACGATGGAGGCCAACGATCCTTCGGCCTACGCCGACGCCTATGGCGTGTTCGCCGTGGCCGACACCCAGCTGGCGCCGCTGGTCCACAGCATCGGCATGCCGATGCTGGTGATCGCCGGGGCGTGCGACCCCCGTTCCACCCCGGCGATGTCGGCAGCCCTGGCCGCCGCCGTGGTCGACGGCCGTTGGGCGGTCGTCGACGGCGCCCGCCACTGCTTCATGGTCGAGCGGCCCGGCGTCGTGGCCGCCTTGATCGACGGCTTCCTGGGCCCGGCCACCTTGATCGACGGCTTCACGGGCCCGGCGGCCGCCCCGACCGCCGACACGACCGCCGGCCGGACCGCTGGCACGACCGCCGGCCGGACCGCTGGCACGACCGCGCGCCGGTGACCGTGGCACCGTGGTTCGCCGGGGCGTGGCGCCGGCGCTCGATCGCCGTACCCGGGGGCCGACCGACCGAACCCTGCGAGGCGTGGTGGGTGCAGAGCGAGGACCTGTTCGTCGACGTGCGGGTGACCCTGCCCGGCCGATCGGGTGAGGGACTGCCCTTCTCGTCGACCCGTGCCTTCGCCGGCCGGTTCGCCGCCGTCGAGGGCGGCGTTCGCTGGCACGTCGAGCTGGACTCCGACGGCCCGGTTCCGCGAACCGACGGCGCAGCCGGGGTCGACCTGGTCGTCGATCCGGGCGAGCCGCTCGTGATGGTCGAGGACGCCCCCGGCCGCTTCCGCGAGGTCTGGGAACGCCCGGATGCGGCACCGGCGGTGCGCGGCCTGCGGACGGCCGGGCTCGTCGCCGTCCAGGTCGGCGAGGTGTACGGGGCAGTGTGGGCCGCGGGCGACGGGTGGATCGCCGGTCGCGTCTGGCGGCCCGGGTGGTCGCTCGGCGTCGGCCGTGTCGGCGAACCGCCCGCCGCCCTCGGCGCCTGGGTCGACGAAGCGGTGCCCCGGACGGCGGGGCGGAGCGACGCCGATCAACGCCCGTGTCAGGTCGGGGCGGCCTCGCCGAGCGACGACGGGGCCAGGGCGTAGTCGACGGCAACCCGGTAGGCGGCTTCGTCGCGGCGGTCGACGACCGTGGCGACCGAGCCGTCCGCGGCGATCTGCACGCTGAGCACGGAGGTGAGGTCGAGGTCGGCCTGGCGGAGATCCTCCGGAAGTCCCGACTGCGTCGTCGCCCATCGGCGACGCAGGCTTTCGGGATCGCCGGGTGGCACGAAGAACACCGTCTTGTGCAGGTGCCCCTGTTCGGCGATGGTCTCGACCTCCCATTCGAGACCGTCCGTCCGGCCGATGACGACGGCGATCGCCGCGGCGTCGCTCATCCGTTCGCGCACGATGGGCTTCCAGGTCTCGTTGCTGAAGTACTCCCGGGCCGCGCCGACGCGCTGGGCCCGACTCCCCGGCCGCCCGACGGCGGTGACCGGACCGTAGGTGGCGAGTTCCCAGGCCAGCGACTCCTCGAACGGATCGCTGGCCCGCAGGGTGAACAGCTCGAGGAACGGTCGGCGGGCGGAGAGCACGCACGGGAGGGCGACGTCGTCGTCCTCGAACGACCGCAGGTACAGCACGGGACGCCGCGGGTCGTTGCTGCGCACCTTGGCCGCGTTCGAGCGCCCGTACGAGCGGGACCGGCGGAGCACGGCCGTGGCGACGACCGTCGTCGCCGCACCGCCGAAGGCGATGGCGACGGCGAGCGCCCGTGGCGAGGCCCCCAGCCGGTCGCACCACTGCAGATGGGTCAGCGAGGGGACGAAGACGAGCTCACGCAACCCCCAGACCACGGCCGCCATGCCGAGCAGGAAGCAGCCGAGCCCGAGGGCGCCCAGGGCGATCCCGCCCGGTCCGGGCAGCGTCGGGCGCCAGCGTGGTGGCGGCAGACCGACGTGGGCCAGCTCGCGCCGGCGCCACCAGGCGGTGACGCTGAACCCGCCGGCGATGGCGGCGACGACGATGCCGACGCGCAGCGCCGTGGCGGCGTCGGCGGCGAACCCGACGATGGCCGACGCCCAGGTGGCGAGCTGCACCGAGGTCAGACCGACGGCGCTGCGCCGCAGGGCCCGGGCATCGGCCGATGCGTCCAGTGCCCGTGACACGCCGGGGGCGCTGACCGCCCGGGTCTGCACGGCGTGCCGGGTGCGCAGTGCTCGGGTGAGGATCAGGGCGAGACCGAACCCGACCACGAGCACCGACGACAGCGCGATGCTCCTCGCGCTGCTGGGGAGCTGCTGGGCGTCGCCGGCGCCGTCGGGTGCCAGCGCCGCCAGGTTCTGGATGATTCCCGCAACGGCTGCGCGCGCCGCCTCGTCCTGTCCATCGGCGATCGCCGTGAAGGTGAACCGTCCCCGCCGGAAGGTCGCTCCGACCTCACCGGCGCGGGGACCGACACCCTCGAAGGCGATCGCCCCCCGAACCACTCCGCCGACCCCGGGGATGGTCGCCGGTCGTACGTCGCCGTCGAGCACCGATCCCTGGGCGACGGCGGCGAACCGTTCGTAGGGGTACCTGGTCACGTCGACGCCGACGAGCACGTCGGATGCCTCCGACGACCACACCTGGAACGCCGAGACCGTGTTGCGGCTGAGGAACTCGACGAGCCGCGGATCGGCGCCGATGTCGTCGCTGAGATCCTCCGTCCCACCGAACACGCCGAGCAGCCGGTACGGCCCGGAGATGGTCTGCGCCGTCGGGAGGTAGCGGACGAGCTCCGGCGGCGGTTCGGAGCGGGGCTGCGGCTCCCGGGGGCCGCCGGAGGCGGCGATCTGCCGCCGGGCGAACCGTTCGAGGAAGGCGACGGGCTCCCAGGGCGCGGCTGCGCCGGTCTGCAGCGTGGCGACGAACACCGCCGTCGCCGAGGCGAAGATCATGCTCGAGACCTGGAACCCGCCCGACGCGCCGATCTGGAACGCCCGTGCCCCGTCGACCGCCGTGGGGATCTCCGGGAAGTCGGCCCCGACCGTCGCCACGTAGACATCGACGAAGGTGCTGGCCGACATCGCCCGGGGGAGCACGGATCCCTGCACCGTCAGCTCGCCCTGCGGGTGGCGGTAGGTCCGCTGCTGGCCGCCGAGCCCCAGGGGGACCGGGGGATCGGCGACGAACCCCTCCCCGGCGTCGTCGATCAGGATCACCTCGCCCTGCGCGCCCGCCGACGTTCCGCTCCCGCCGACGGCGGCGACGGCCACGAGGAGGGCGATCCCGAGGCGGACGGCAGTTCGTCGCATCAGGCGGTCCTGCGCTATCCCTCGAAGGCGATCGAGTCGGCGGTCACGTAGACGACGTGGTCACCGTCGCCGGCCCGCTGGCGGACCGCCGGTGTGTCGTGCACGTGGATCAGGGCCGTCGGGTGCTTGCGGTGGATCAGATCGATGGCATCGGGGACGGGATGGCCGTGGCGGCTGCCGTCGGTGGAGACCAGGAAGTGATCGCACTCGATCATGTCGAGCAGTTGATGCGAGAGGTTGTTCGTGCTGCCGTGATGCGACACCTTGAACAGGTCGAGCCGCAGCCGGTTGAGGCCGCGATCCTCGATCAGGCGTTGGAGCGAGGAGGTGAGCACCTCGCTGTAGGCGTCGCCGGTGAACAGCATCGCCACCGCTCCGTACTCGAGCAGGAAGGCGATGCTCGAGCCGTTCGGCACCGACGTGTCGCCGCCCCACACCACCGTTCGCGCACCGCCGCGCTCCGGCGCGTCCGCCTCCGGGAGTTCGGACTCGGCGAGGAGCAGGGCCAGCTCGTCGAACCCGTCGTCCTGGGGATCGCCGCGCGTCAGCGGTGCCCGCTCCCAGGCGGTCTTCAGCCGCTCGAGACGCGGGCCGTCCGGGGAGAGGAACGTGATCCGGACCCCGTGGGCCAGGGTGGTCGTCGGCAACGGGCCCTCGGCGGGCACGACGATCGCCCGGCCGGCGACGCACGTGTTGCGGTTCTGGCCGAGCGTCAACCCGTCGAACCGGCGACCCTGCGCCACCGAGCGGTCGGTGACCAGCTCGTTGCCACCGTTGAACCACACGTCGCCGTAGGTCAGGCGCTGCGCGGACACCGCGTCGATCGCCCCCCTGACGTGGTCGGCATCGATGTGGGAGACGACGAGCAGGTCGACGTGATTGCCCAGCGAGTCGCGCAGGTACGCGCCGAGGCCTTCGTCGGGCGTCAGGGCGAGCCCGCCGTCGATCAGCATCGTGAACGGCTGCGTCGGCGGTCCCCAGCTGACGACGAGGGCGTCGCCCGGGCCGGCGGGCATCATTCGCACGGTGATCCCCTCGATCGCGCGGCGCGTCGATCCACCGGTCGCCATCGCCGCCGCCGCGGCGGCCTGCGGCTCGGCGAAGCGGCGCGTGACCTGGGCCCAGGGATCCCAGGGCTCCAGCTGCGTGCGGACCTGGAGCAGGGCCGCGTGCTGCGCCGAGCCGGGGTCGACGAGATCGACCATGTCGTAGATGTGGACGATGACGCTGTCGCGTTCGGCGACCGAGGAGCGGTTCTCGAACGCCTGCAGGTAGCTCAGCGCGGCCCGCCGTGCCAGCCCCTCGGCCTCGGCGCCCGAGCGCATCAGCAGGGTGAGGGCACGATCGCCGAGATCGGCCAGGTCCCAGAAGCCGGCGGTGTGCTGCCGGGCGTCGACCAGGAGCGGCTCGGTGTCGGGCGGTCCGGGCGCCGGCTCCGCAGGCTCGACCGATCCCGGGACGAGGGTCGCCAGTTGCAGGGCGTTCTGCAGGCCGTACGGCCGGTCCGGGTCGCAGGCGACGGCATCCCCGTACGACGCCACCGCCTTGGCGATCCGGGCCGCCTTGCGTTCGTCGCCTGCCGGGACGACCGTGGCCCACTTCTTGTAGATGCTGCCCTTGATGCCGTGGCGCTCCCGGCTGGGGGAGAGCTTGAGCGCCTTGTCGATGTGGCCGAGGGCCGAGCGGAAAAGCTGGTCGACGGTCTGCCTGCGCAGGGCGTCGTCGGTGATCTCGTCGTGCTCGACGAGACCGTGGGCCAGCCGTTGGGCGAGGCGGGCCTCGACGTTGGCCAGCTGCTCGAGGTCCCGGGCGTGCTCGTTGCCCGGTTTGGCCACAGCGCGGCGGTAGGCCTCGACCGCCGTGGCGAACATGCCGAGCTGGCGGGCGGCGAAGCCGACGTTGCGCTGCACCTCGGCGTCGTCCGCCTGGTTCCGTCGGCCGGCGATGTCACAGAGCAGGCGCAACTCCTGCTGGAGTTCGGCGAGGCGCTTGACGACGCCGTCGAGGTCGTGTCCGCGGATGTCGGTGGCCCGCACCGCCAGTGCCTGGAGCTGGCGCACGACGTCGGCCGTGCTCAGCGGCGGGTCGAGGGCGGTGGCGCCGTGACGTCGCGAGGCGATGCGCAGGTTGGGGTCGCCGTAGCACTGGTAGGCGGCCCAGGTGTTCCCCCCTCCTCGCTCGGCGGCGTCGCGCCGGGCCCGCCGGACGGCCTGGCCGAACGGCTCGCCCTGCGTGAGCGAGGTCCAGAAGGTGGAGGCGAAGGCCACGGCGGCGTCGTCGGCGATGTTCCAGCCGGCGGCGACGACCGCCCGCACGCCGATGGCCATCAACTGGCGGGCGATCCCGGGAGCGAACCGCTGGCTCCCGACGCCGGCGAGCTTGCAGCAGTTGAGGAAGACCACCTCGGGAACCGTGCGCATCGCCGCGACCAGGCCGGGGGTGAGCCGCAGGCCCGGCCCGAGGAGGGCGGCGGCGGTCCGCCCGTCGTCCTCGAACGTCCCGTGGCTGGCCACATGGACGTAGCGGTGCTCGCCGAGGAACAGCCCGATGGTGTCGGCCGCGTCGAGCGGCGCCGTCGAGTCGCTGACCATCGTCGACGTGCCGTGGGCGGCCGTGCAGTGGTCGTGGAGGATCTGCTGGACAGCGTCGGCCTCGGCCAGCGCGCCGGCGAGCGGGGCCTGCCCGGCCACCCGCCCGGCCCCGATCACCAGCGCCGAGACCGTCGGCGCCCGCATCGGCGCGAGCCGGGTGGCCTCGCGCTCGGCGAACCGACGGACCACTCCGCCGAGGCTGGCCAACGAATCCGCGTGTGACCTGGTCAGGGGGACGGTGAGGAGCTCCCACGGGATGTTCGCCGTCTGGGTGTCGACCACCAGTTGCATCGGGGCGGCGAAGCTCATGCTCTCGTCGAGTACGGCCGGGAGCAGCAGTTGGAACAACGTCCTGCCGTTCTTCTCCGTGTCGATACCCCTGGCGAGGTTGTCGGAGAGCACACCGACGAGCGCCGTGTCGAGTTCGTGGCGCCACCGCGGCGCTCCCGCCCCCGCTCCGACCATCGAGATCTCGACGGCCAGGGTTCCCGAGCCGGGCGCCGGCGTCTCGTCGGCGGCCACCACGGTGAGCTGCACATCGGGACGGTCGACCTCGTCGGCGCGCAGCAGCGCCGGCATCCCGCCCCGGTCCGGCAGCGCTTCCAACGACACACATGCCCGGTCGTCGGATCGATCCAGCCCGAACTGGTGGCAGGCGTCGCGCACGGCGACCACGGCGGCCTCGGCCCGTTCGGCGGCGCGTTCGACGAACTGCAGCGCGCCGACCCGCACGACGCGACCCCCCTTGAGGCGTTCCCCGTACAGCGCCAGCGCCTTGTTGGCCCGGCGGACACCGTCGACGATGCCGAACACCGCGTCCGAGACCGTCAGACCGGTCGAGTGGTAGCTGCCGAGCAGCAGGCTCGACACCCCGACCGTGACCTCGGCCCCGTGCTGGGGGTCGTCGAACAGCGCGAGGCAGCGGCCGAGGAGGGCTTGGCGGACCGAGTAGGCCAGGCGGTCGACGTCGAGGTCGCCCTCGCGGCCGAGGCCGACGATGTACGCCCCCGGCGGGTAGCCGATGCCGTCGTTGTTGCGGGCGAAGTACGACTCCCCGAGCAGTCCGGGGTAGGCGTCGACGGCGAGCAGGGCCGAGAGCCGCCCGTCGAGACGATCGTCGAGGATCGACTGGGTCGTCCCGAGCGTCGACCGATCGAAGTTGCCGACCATCACCGGGAACCTGGCGTACTCCAGGCCGGCGTGGGCGACCGAGATGTCGAGGTGGTCGCTCACCGGCCCCCGGCGGACGCGGGCGATGTTCCCCCCTTCGGGCGTTGCAGCCCCCACTGCGGATCCTCCCGAGCGGGCGCCGGCGTCGAGGCGAATGGTCAGGGCTCCGACGGTCTCGGGCGCGGCCGAGTAGTCGTGGTGGCCGACGTGCTCGTCGAGGGAGTACGTCAGCCGGGAGACCCGCTGCAGGCGGGCGGCCGTCGCCGAGTCGACCGACACGATGCCGTCGCTCTGGCCGAACGCCAGCGCGGCGGTGTGGCCGACGAAGTGCTTGAGCCATCCGTCATCGGTGCCGCCGCGGAAGTCCGAGCCGATGGCCACCATCTCGATCGGGAACGCGGTCTGGGCCCGGTTGAGCACGGCGAGCCGTTCGTCGGTCGTCCCCATCGCCGTCAGCCCGGGCAGACCCTTGGCCGCCGACGTGGCGACGACCTGGGCGATCCCGACGATCGTGACGATCACGTCGTCGATCCCGCCGAGCGGCAGGAACGAGAGCAGATCGCTGCACCGATCGAGGAACCCGGCGATGGCGTTCGGATCGCACAGCGGCGTGCCGGAATGAGGCGTGCCCGCCGTGACCAGACGATGGATCCCGAGAGTCCCGGCCCCGTCGGGACCGACGAGGGTGACCAGCTCGCGGGCGACGAGGCCGCCGCGGCCGTGGGCGAGGATGTCGAGGCAGCCGAGGTCGTGGTCGAGCAGGTGGCGGTGCAGGTCGGCGGCGTTCTCGGCCGGCGTTCTCGACAGCGTGAAGTGCTCGAAGGCGAGGATCCGATCGTCGTAGCGGGCGGCCAGGCGGGAGGCGGGCAGTCCTCTGAGCCCCGCGAAGCTCGATCGCGCCGACCCGAGCACGTCGGGGACGAGCAGCAGCGCCGGGCGGTCGCCGGCGGCGAGCGGTGGTGCCTCGGTCGACTCCTGGGCGTCGAGGTGGTTCGTCTCGGGGGTGAAGGCCCGTAACCGGGACTCCACATGATGTGAGGCCTCCCAGCGCGCCGCGGCCAGCTCGACCCCTTTGGCGACCGCCGCGCCGGCCAGCTTGGGGAGCATCAGCTTGACGACTCGTTTGGCGACCGCGCCGACGACGCCGCGTTCGGCGCCCGAGGTGAGCGGCGGCGGGAGCTCGAAGGTCACCGTGCCACCGTCGGCGCGATCCGCGGACGGGGTGACCCAGCGCAGCCGCCGGTCGGGGCCTTCCCCGTCGATCACCAGGACCAACGGGCTCCGGGTCGCCGGGACAGGCGATCGGACCACACCGGTCGTGCCGTGGTCCCAGTCGGACTCGTCGAAGACCTCGGCGAGCTGTCTCAGCAGCTCGTCACGAGGATCCGGACGACTCCGTCCGGTCATCGGCCTGCCGTCCCGCTCGACACCCGGCGGCCACCGCCTGTGACGGCCGTGTCACCAGGGACGGGCGTGCCGGCAGTGCGTGTCACGGTCATGCGCACTCCTCGGAAGGGCTGGACGAATCGACGCGGTTGGAGCTCGTCGGGCAGAGCGTAGCCCGTGTGGGGTAGGGCTCACGTCCGTTCCGTGGGTCCCGCAGCGGTAGGTTGCCAGTCGATGGGATCCATCGAATTGCTCCAGCGGCCCGGTGGATTCCGCAACGTGGTGGTGGTGACCGGGCACATGACCGACTCGCCTGCCCGGACCACGGCGCGCTTCCCGGAGTCGGAGGTCGCCCGCGTACGCGAATGCGTTCGATCGTTGTTCGTGTCGTGGGGTCTCGACGATAGTGACCTGCTCATCTGTGGAGGTGCCCGAGGGGGTGACCTGATCGCCGCGTTCGAGGCCCAGCGGCTGGGTGCCACTGTCTGGGTGCTGCTGGCACGACCCATCCCGCAGTTCGTCCTCGGCTCCGTGGCGGGGGCCGATCCAGCCTGGGTCGATGAGTTCTGGCGCCTCTTGCAGCGCGAGCCCTCGTGGCAGCTCGACCAGGTCGATGGCGGAGTCGAGGGTGACGACGTCTACGCCGCGACCAACGACTGGATGCTCGACACCGCCATCCGGCAGAGCGCGGGGAGTCGCTTCGGCCTCCTGGCGATCTGGGACGGGACCGACGGCGGAGGCACCGGGGGCGCCGCCCAGATGGTCGAGGTTGCGACGGCCCGCGGCGCTGACGTCGAGGTCGTCGACCCCCGGCCCGGGGTGTGTCCGGCGCCCCGAGTTCGTTCCGTCCCGGAGGAGTGCCGGGAAGGCTGAGCGGCGTCGACGCGATGCCTGTGCCCCATCGCGGTGCTCGCCGTCGCCGGCGGGCGGTCGCTGATCGAGCGGGGTGGTCGCCTCACAACCGCCCGGCGTCGACGATCCTCTGAACGAAGGCTCGGGTGCGCTCCTCGCGCGGGTCATCGAAGATCTGCTCGGGTGGGCCCTGCTCGTGGATGACGCCCTGGTGCAGGAAGCACACCTTCGAGGACACCTCCTTGGCGAAGCCCATCTCGTGGGTGGCGAGCATCATCGTCATCCCCTCACGGGCCAGGTCGCGGACGATGCTGAGCACCTCTGCGACGAGTTCGGGGTCGAGGGCCGAGGTGATCTCGTCGAGCAGCAGGAGCCGTGGTTCCATCGCCAGCGCCCGCACGATGGCGACGCGTTGCTGCTGGCCACCCGACAACCGATCGGGGTAGTCGGCGGCCTTCTCGGCGAGGTCGACGCGGGTCAGCAAGGTGAGCGCCCGCTCGTCGGCCTCCGCCCGATCGAGCCCGAGCACCTTGCGCGGCGCCAGCGTGATGTTCTGGAGCACCGTCATGTGCGGGAACAGGTTGAAGCTCTGGAAGACGATGCCCACCTCCCGGCGTACCGCGTCGAGGTCGATGCCCCGGCCGCTCACCCGGTCACCGTCGAGGCGGATGACGCCGTCGTCGATCACCTCGAGTCCGTTGATGCAGCGCAGCAGGGTGCTCTTGCCGCTTCCCGAGGCACCGATGAGGCTGACCACCTCGTGCAGTTCGACGTCGAGCGACAACCCGTTGAGCACGTGCGCACTGCCGAATCGCTTGTGGACGCGGTCCATCTCGAGGAACGCCATCTCACCGGCCTCCTTCTGTTCGCTGCTGCTGGCGTCGGATCATCCGGTCGAGCGCCCTGGTGAACGGGATGGTCACCAGTAGGAAGAGGAGGGCGGACATCGAGTACGCGGCCAGCGTTCCCTTGGCGTTGTTGATGAACCGTGCCCGGTTGAGGATCTCGAGCATGCCGAGCACCCCGATGAGTGCCGTGTCCTTCTGCAGGCCGATGAAGTCGTTGAGCAACGGCGGGATGCTGCGACGGACGGCTTGTGGCACCACCACGTATCGGAGCGTCTGGGTGAAGCTCAGCCCCAGCGACCGCGCCGCCGCCGTCTGGCTCCAGTGCACCGACTCGATGCCGGCCCGGTACACCTCCGAGACATAGGCGCCATAGGTGAGGCTGAGGGCGATGATCGCGTAGTTCGGGTCGGACAGGTTTCCGACGATGGGCACGTTCGCCTGTGCGAACCCGAGGCCGACGATGTAGATCACGAGGATCGAGGGGATGCCGCGGAAGACGTCGACGTACACCGTGGCCAGGAAGCGGACGGGACGGCATGCGTTGCCCGGCAGCAGGCGCATCACGGCCACCACGAGAGCCCACACCAGCACCACGCACTCGGCAAGCAGGAAAACCCTGACGTTGATCGCGAAACCCTTGAGGATTGATCTCCATGACGGCCAGCTGGTCAGCACGTCGGCGTTGAAGAACACCTTGCGCACGCTGCCGCCGTTGGTCAGCAGCAGCCAGATCAGGAATCCGAGCACGTACACGGTGAGACCGGCACCGACCGCGTACCACGCCCAATCCCGTGCCTTCTCGCCCTGATAGCGGGCGTCCTCGATCCTCGACCGCCGGGCGAGCCGTCCTGCGCGCACCGAGTGGACGACGGCCGGTATCCCGGCTGGGGGGAACAGCAGCGCGGCGACTGCTGGGCCTCGGTAGGTCAACACCCGCCCCACCCGTCCGTCGGAGGGTGGGACGGAGGCCGTGGGAGCGTTCACCCGCTCAGGCGGGGACGTCGACGACGGGGACCGACGACGGATCCCCGCCCAGGTACTTGGCGATGAGCCCGTTCACGGTGCCGTCGTCGATGAGACCTTTCAGGATCGGGTCGAAGATGGCCTTCTTGCCGTTGCCCTTGCCGAAGATCGCGCCGTACTCCTCACCGGTGCTGAACTGGGCGACCACCTCGAGCTTGCCACCCGATTGCGCGGCCTGACCGAGGTTGATCGGGGTGTCGATCAGCACACCGTCGACCTGGCCGGCGCTGAGCGCGGCGTAGGCCGAGGCCAGGTCGGGGAACGACTTGACGTCGTCGAGTTCCCAGCCCGGCACCTCACCGGATGTGATGTAGTACTCGGCGGTCGTCGATGCCTGCACGCCGACCGTGAGCCCCTTCACGTCGTCCCAGCTGGCCACCTTGGTGCCTGCCTGCACCAGCAGTCCCTGGTCGCTCTTGAAGTAGCCGACCGAGAAGTCGACCACCTTGGCACGGTCAGGCGTGATGGTGACCTGCGACAGGACGATGTCGTAGCTGGTCGGATCGATCTGGCCGGCGACGATGGCGTCGAAACCCTCGTTGCGGAACTCCATCTTCAGTCCGCAGGTCTCGGCGAGCTTCGTGGCCAGATCGAACTCGATGCCGCTTTCGATCGCATCGGGATCCACCTCGGCCGCCGTGGTGCCCCAGAAGTTCGGTCCGGGCAGGCTGGTGACGACGCTCAGCACGCCCGCCTTCGCCGGCTTGCAGTCGGTCGTGGAGGACGCCGCCGTACCCGCCGGCGACGGGGTGGTGGTTGCCGTCCCCCCATCGCTGCCGCATGCCGGGAGGGCCAGACCGGTGGCCAGCAGTCCGACGACGAGTTTGCTCAGTTTCATGGGTCTCTCCGACTGGCTAATGCGACGGATCGTCGCGTGAGGAGTGGTTGGGCGTCGGCCCCGACCGTTGCGGGCGGGTCGACCGCCACTCAGGTTACCGATCCGCCACGCCGACGAATTCGATGGGGAGGACCGCGGGATCGACCTGACCGGGGAGCACGCAGGACACGAACCTTCGCAGGGGATCGAGGCGGGTCGGCCACGCACATCGGCGGCGTCCGGCTGGAACATGCCGTCTGCCGTGGAGCCCAGAGTGGGAATCGAACCCACGACCTGCTCATTACGAGTGAGCTGCTCTACCGACTGAGCCATCTGGGCGGCTGCACGAGTCTAGCCAGGCGACCGCCGGTCGGGCACGTCGGATGCGCCGCCTACATTGGGAGCGAGCCAAGGAGTCTGCGATGCCCTACACCCTGCCCGATCTGGCCTACGACCCCGGTGCCCTCGAGCCCCATCTCGACGCCAGGATCGTCGAACTCCACCACGGCAAGCACCACGCCGCCTACGTCGCCGCCGCCAATGCCACTCTCGACAAGCTCGCCGACGCCCGGGCGAACGATCGCTGGGACGCCATCGTCGGGTTGGAGAAGAGCCTGGCCTTCAACCTCGGCGGCCACGTCCTGCACAGCATGTACTGGACCAACCTGTCACCGCACGGCGGTGGCGAGCCCGGTGGAGCGATCGCTGAGGCGATCGGCATCTCGTTCGGCTCGTTCGCCGGGTTCAAGGCGCAGTTCACCCAGGCGGCCGTCACCGCCCAGGGCTCGGGTTGGGGACTGCTCACCTACGAGCCGCTCGGGGGCCGCCTGATCGTCGAACAACTCGAGGTCCATCACGAGTCGACGGTGCTCGGCGGGGTGCCAATCCTGGCCATCGACGTCTGGGAGCACGCCTACTACCTGCAGTACGAGAATCGCCGGGCCGACTACGTCGCCGCCATCTGGAACCTCGTCGACTGGTCGGATGTCACCGCCCGCTGGACGGTGGCGACATCGGGGGCACGGCTCAGCCCGTAGCGCAACGGTCGTCATTGCGCTCGGCCCGGTCGCTGCGGGTGTGGCCGTTGCGGGCGTGGGCGTGGCACGCTGCGGGCATGCGCCGCTCGATCGATGACTACCCCTTCGCCCCCGAGGACCTTCCGCCGGGGGCCGAGGATGCCGCACGGCTGTCCTGGGCGGTGGCGATCAGCGACGACTACGACGACGCCGGACCACGGGTCGTGCTGACCGTCGAGGAGTTCGGCCGTCCCGGTACCGGCCTGGCCGCCCACCTCGGTCCCGTGCACGCCCGGCGGCTGCGCACGGCCCTGCGTGACGCGCTGCGCGAGATCGGCGAGGACCCCGGCGCCTGACCGGCCGTTTCATTGGCCGAAGTCGGTGAAAGACGGTAAAGTTGATCGGAGTAGTCGGATTTAGCCGAGGAGGCCACCGTGGCGATCACCCCGATCATCCCCGCTCCACGCGACCTCGATGCCGAGCAGCAGCGCGACATCGAACGCTTCGAGCGGGCCATCGAGCAGTACCTCGCCGGTGAGATCGACGAGGACGTGTTCCGCGTGATGCGCCTCAACAACGGCATCTACGGCCAGCGTCAGGGCGGGACCAACCAGATGGTCCGGATCAAGCTGCCGGCCGGCACGATCACCCCCGAGCAGCTCGACATGATGGGCCACCTCGCCGAGACCTACTCACGGGGCTGGGGACACATCACCACCCGCCAGAACGTCCAGGTCCACTACGTCGAGCTGACCCGGGTGCCCGAGGTGATGCGCCACCTCGCCGCCGTCGGCCTGACCAGCCGGGAGGCGTGCGGCGACACGGTCCGCAATGTGATGGCCTGTCACCTGGCCGGCGCCTGCCCGCACGAGCACCTCGACGTGACCCCCTGGGCCGAGGCGACCTTCCGCCACTTCGTGCGCAACCCGCTCGGTCAGCGGTTGCCCCGCAAGTTCAAGGTCAACTTCTCGGGCTGTGCCACCGACTGCGGCCAGGCGATGTTCAACGACGTCGGGGTGATCGCCACGACCCGCACGCTCGACGACGGCTCCACCGAGGCGGGCTTCCGCATCTACATCGCCGGTGGGCTCGGGGCCACCCCGCACCCGGCCCTGGCGTTGGAGGAGTTCACCGCCCGCGAGGACCTGATGCCGACGATCGAGGCGGCGTTACGGGTGTTCGACCAGGCCGGCAACCGTGACAACAAGCTGCGCGCCCGGATGAAGTGGCTGGTCGACACCCTCGGCATCGACGAGGTCCGCCGCCGGGTGCTCAAGGTGCGACGCACGCTGCCGGCGTCCTCGTCGTGGCCCGGTGGCATCCCCGAGGTCGTCCAGAAGCAGGGTGACGCCCCCGCCGGGCGCTCGACGATCGTCGCTCCCACCGCCGTCGGCCAGGGCGTCCCCGTCTCGCTCACCCCGAGCGAACCGTACGGTCGCTGGGTGGCCACCAGCGTGATCCGCGGCGTGGCCAACGGCTCGGTGTCGGCCGTCGCCTACGCCGCGCTCGGTGACATCACCGCCGCGCAGTTCCGTGCGCTGGCCTCGATCCAGCGTGAGCTCGGCGCCGACGTGCGGCTGTCCAACCGCCAGAACGTCGTCTTCCGCGGGCTGGCCGAGGGGCAGCTGCCGCTGCTCCACGCCCGGCTCGAGGCCATCTCGATGGCCCGCCCGGGGGCCGAACTGGCCCGCGACGTCGTCGCCTGCCCGGGCGCCGACACGTGCAACATCGCCGTCACCCAGTCGCGGGGCCTGGCCAAGGCGATCGGCGACCGCCTCGAGGAGGAGGGCCTGGCCGAGGTCGGCGGTGTGCGGATCAACATCTCGGGCTGCACCAACTCGTGCGGTCAGCACCACATCGCCGACATCGGCTTCATGGGGGCAGAGCGCCGGGCCCACGGTCGGGCCGCTCCCGGGTACCAGATGCTCCTCGGCGGATACGTCGGCCAGGAGCAGATCCACTTCGGCGACAAGGCCCTCCGGCTCCCGGCGAAGGCAGCGCCCGAGGCCGCCGTGCGGGTCATCCGCCGCTTCGCCGACGAGCGTACGGCCGGGGAGCCGTTCCGCTCCTGGATGGACCGCTCGGGCGGCGCCACGGTGATCGCCGAGGCGCTGCGCGAGCTCGACGTGTTCCCGTCGCCCGACGAGGCCCCGGAGTTCTACGCCGACTACGACGAGACCGGGCCCTTCGTCGCCGCGGTCGGCGAATCGGAGTGTGCGGTCTGAGCGACGTTCTCGCTGCGGCCCTGGCGGCGATCGACGCGGCCAACGCTGCCGATCCCGGGCGTGTCGTCGTGCGCGGTGAGGAGCTGCCGCTGGCCCTCGCCCACGGGAGGCTGGCCGACCTATGGGTGCAACGGCTGGTGCCGGGCGCTGGCGACGAGCTGCGCCTCGCCGCCCGCGCCCACCATCTGCGGCGCTGGGAGGTGCCCCGGACGGACTATCCGAGTGGGCGCCCGGGCTACCTGCGGTGGCGTCGTGACCAGAAGATCCGCCACGCCGCCGATGTCGAGGCGTTGCTGGTGGCCGCCGGTGTCGACCGCTCGACGATCGCCCGCGTGCAGCGGCTGATCCGGCGCGACGACCTGGCCACCGACGCCGGGGCCATGGCCGTCGAGGATGCCGCCTGCCTGGTGTTCCTCGAGACGCAGCTCGCCTCGGTGGCCGAACGGATGGACGCCGGGCGGCTGGCCGTGGTGATCGGCAAGACGGCGGCGAAGATGACGCCCGCCGGCCTCGCGCTCGTCGCCGAGCTGCCCATCGGCGAGAGCGAGCGCGCCCTGATCGCCGCCGCGCTCGCCGGCGGGAGGCCGCCCGACCGAGCGACCCCGGCCGTGGACCGGGTCACCGCCGGCGAGGTACCGTGACGACGTGACGGGCCCCTCGTCGGGATCCTCCGCTCGTCCGAATCCCCGCCCCTCGAAACCGGGAGACGCCATGACCGCCACCGATGCCCGACCCCAATCCCGCTACCTGGCCGGCAACTACGGCCCGGTCGCCGACGAGGTGACCGCCTTCGATTTGCCGGTGATCGGCGAGTTGCCCGCCGAACTCGCCGGCCGGTACCTGCGCAACGGCCCCAACCCGATGAGCGCGGTCGACCCCGCCTCGCACCACTGGTTCGTCGGCGACGGCATGGTCCACGGGGTGCGCCTGCGCGACGGGCGAGCCGAGTGGTACCGCAACCGTTACGTCGGCAGCTCGTCGGTCCAGGCCCGCCGGGGACTACCGGACATCGGCGGGCGCAACTGGAACGGCTCGGTCAACGGTCCGAACACCAACGTCGGCGGCTTCGCCGGCACCACCTGGGCGATGGTCGAGGCCGGCTCGTGCCCGGTGGAGCTGACCTACGAGCTCGACACCGTCGGTCGCAACGACTTCTTCGGGACACTGCCCGGGGCGTTCACGGCCCACCCCAAGGTCGATCCCGACACGGGTGAGATGCACGCCGTCGTCTACGCCTGGGCCGAGTGGATGGACCACGTGCAGTACGTCGTGGTCGGTACCGACGGCCGCGTGCGGCGCACCGTCGACATCCCGTTGCCGGGCATGTCGATGGTCCACGACATGTCGCTCACCGGCCGCTACGCCCTGGTCTACGACCAGCCGGTGACCGTCGACCTCGACCTGGCCTTCGCCGGCCGGTTCCCCTTCCGCTGGAACGCCGGGTACGGCAACCGGGTGGGGCTGCTGCCCCGTGAGGGTGCCGCAGGCGACATCGTCTGGGTCGAGGTGCCGCTGGGCTACTCGTTCCACCCGTTGAACGCCTACGACGCTCCCGACGGGTCGGTGGTCATCGACCTGTGCGTCTACGACCGGATGTTCGACACCGACATCCTCGGCCCGTTCGGCGACGGCATGGCCCGCCTGGAGCGATGGGTGATCCGGCCGTCGACCCGCACGATGTCGGCCACGGTCATCGACCCCTCACCCAACGAGTTCCCCCGCCACCGTGGTTCGCTCACGGCCAAGCCCTACCGCTTCGGCTACTGCGCCTCGCCCGATGTCAGCAGCGAGACCGCCGCCTGGCCGACGCTGAAGCACGATCTGGTCACCGGGACCCGCACGATCTTCGACCACGGGCCCGGTCGGGCGGCCGGCGAGCCGGTCTTCGTCGGCCGGCCGGGCGGTACCGAGGAGGACGACGGTTGGCTGATCACGTTCGTGCACGACCAGCCTGCCGGTTCGGCGGAACTCGTCGTGCTCGACGCCCAGGACTTCTCCCGCGGCTACGTCGCCCGCGTTCCGCTGCCTCAGCGGGTGCCCTTCGGCTTCCACGGCAACTGGGTGAGCGACCGGGCGGTGCCGCCCTCCTGAGGCTCGCCACCGGCGGGCTCGGCGGTGACGAGGGCCGCGGCGTCCAAGGCGGCACGGATCCGCCCGCTCCAGTCGATCGTCTCGGTCGACTCGCCGGCGGCGCGGATCCCGGCCCGCTGCCGGGCCAGATCCTCGGCAGCCCGGTCCACGCCGGCAGGGAGTGCGGCGGCCAGTTCGTCGCGCAGCCAACCGGCCAGGGCCGGGCTGCGGCCGTCGGTGGAGACGGCGAGGGTGACCGCTCCGCGCCGCTCCACGGCGGGCAGCGTGAAGCTGCAGTTGGCCGGATCGTCGGCCGAGTTGACCCACACCCCGTTGGTGGTGGCATCGTCGGCCACCTGGCGGTCGACGTCGGCGACGCCCGTCGCCGTCATCACCAGCCGGTACCCGGCCGCCTCGCCCGCTCGGTAGCCGCGGCGCTCGAGGCGGGCCGGTGAGGCGGCGATCTCGGCGACGAGGCTCGGGGCGACCACGGTCACCACCGCTCCGGCGGCGAGCAGGCCCTCGAGCTTGCGGGCGGCGATCGGTCCGCCACCGACGAGGAGGACTGCGACCCCGTCGAGTCGGAGCATCACGGGGTAGGAAGGCGCCATCCCGCCAGTCTAATGACGCAAAACTTGATCGGAATAGTCGGGAATTGGTTAGGATCGCGGCGTGCAGCTTGGACACCAACCCTCGCGCGACGAGCTCGAGTCGGCCGACGCGCTCGACATCCTTCGCTGGGCAGGCGGCCGCTTCGGTGACGGACTGGTCGTGACCTGCAGTTTCGGCGACGCCGTGATGCCCTCGTTGGTCGCTCAGGCACTGCCCGGAGCCGAGATCGTGCTGCTCGACACGAACTACCTGTTCGCCGAGACGCTGTGGTTCGCCGAGCGCGTCTGCGATCGGTTCGGCCTGCGGTTGCGTCATGTGGTCCCCGACGCCGGGGTCGGCTACGACGACATGTGGATGTTCGACACCGACTCGTGCTGCCGGCGACGCAAGGTCGAGCCGCTCGCCCGCGTCCTGTCGGGCCGCACGGCCTGGGTGACGGGGCTCCGGCGATCCGACGGCCCCTCCCGGTCGGCGACGCCGGTGGCAGCCCGTGAGCTGCAGCACGACGTGATCAAGATCAACCCGATCGCCCGGTGGACCGACGCCGACGTCGCCCGCCACACCGCCGAGCTCGACCTGCCGGTCCACCCGCTGGCCGATCGCGGCTATCCCTCGGTGGGCTGTTGGCCGTGCACCCGCCCGGTCGGCGTCGGCGAGGACGCCCGGGCCGGGAGGTGGGCCGACAGCGCCAAGACCGAGTGCGGGCTGCACCTGTCGCCGGGGCGGGCATGAGCTCGCCAGGCGACGATCGGGTCCTCGGGCGCGGCCGGGGCGTCGACACCCGCCCGAGCATCACGGGGGCCGGCAGGTGACCGTCTGGTTGGTCGGTGCCGGCCCGGGCGACCCCGACCTGCTCACCGTTCGGGCGGCGCGCCTGCTGGCCGGAGCCGACGTCGTCGTCCACGACGCGCTGGTCGGCGCCGGTGTGCTCGAGCTGCTCCGTCCCGACGTCGAGCTGATCGATGTCGGCAAGCGCCCGGGCCGGCCCGTGCCCCAGGAGCTGATCAACACGCTGTTGGTCCAGTTGGGCCGCAGCGGTCGCCAGGTCGTGCGGCTCAAGGGGGGCGATCCGTTCGTCTTCGGGCGGGGCGGCGAGGAGGCCCTCGCCCTCGTCGAGGCGGGGGTCGAGGTCGAGGTGGTCCCCGGCGTCTCCTCGGCGTTCGCCGCCCCGGGCGCGGCCGGGATCCCCGTCACCCACCGCGGCGTCTCGGCCGCCGTCACCGTGGTCACCGGTCACCGCCGGGCCGGTGAGCCCGATGTCGACTGGCGGGCCCTCGGACGCGTCGGGGGCACGATCGTCGTGCTGATGGGTGTCGCCCAGCGGGCGGTGATCGCCGCCGAACTGGTCGCCGGCGGCCTGTCGCCGGACACTCCGGTCGCCGCCGTGACCTCGGCCACGACCGACGGCCAAGTGGTGCTGCGCGGCACGCTCGGCGATCTCGGAGTGCTCGAGGTGCGCTCGCCGTCGACGATCGTGATCGGCGCGGTCGCTGCCTTCGACCTCGTCGGCCAACTGGCCGGAGAGCTCGGCCGCTGAACGAGGCGTCAGGCCGGGTTCCCGGTGGCCGGGTCGGTGGGCAGACCGCGCCGGACGAGCACGTCGCCCATCAGGTCGACGAAGTTGTCGAAGAAGAACCGGCGGCGACCCACCTCGTCGACCGACGCCAGGCTGGCGTCGAAGCGGGCCAGGGGATTGCGTCCGCCCTCGACGTGGGGGAAGTCGGTGGAGAACAGGCACATCTCGGGCGACGACTGGGCGATGACCCAGCCGGTGTCCTCGTGGGGGTACGGGGTGACGCGCAGCTGACGGCGGAGGATGTCGGACGGCGGCGCCGAGAGCTGCTGCAGCCGGGTCTCGTTGCGACGGAACGCCGTCCAGGCGGAGTCGAGGTTGCGCATGAAGCCCGGCAACCACGAGGCGCCCTGCTCGATGACGCCGAACTTCAGCCGCGGGAACCGATCGAAGACGCCATCGAAGACCATCGTGGCGATCGTCTGCATCGGCCAGTAGGGGATCGCCATGTAGTCGACCGAGCGGAAGTTCTCGGCGCCGCCGTGGAAATCGGGGACCGGGGGCAGGCCGTTGGCGAAGTACATCGGCGAGAGCAACGTCCCGCCGCCGCCGACGTGGAAGACGATCGGGACCCCGGCCTCCTGGGCGACGGCCCACACCGGGTCGAGCCCGATGTGGCTCGGCGAGTGGGCGGGAGGGCAGGCCGAGGCGACGAGCAACGCGGCCGCTCCGCTGTCGATCGCCGCGCGGGCGATCAGCGGCGCCGCTTCGAGATCGGCGAGCGGTACGTAGCACGTCGGAAGCGAGCGGCGGTCGCCGGCGCAGAACTCGACGAGCGCCCGGTTGTGGGCGTCGGCCATCGCCCGGGCGAGTGGCGGGTCGGTCCGCTCGGCGTCGACGAAGTGTCCCGAGGTGAACGTGTTGAAGACGAGTTGGCTCTGCACGCCGATCAGCTCGACGGCGAGCGGCCGGTCCCCGGCGAGGAACGAACCGGTGGCCCGGAAGTTCTTGCGGAGCATGATCTGGCCGGCGTCGTCGGCCCGGTACGCCGGATCGGTGTGGAGGCGGCGGGCCTCGGCCAGATCGCGGTCCTCGCCCTCCCCGGGGGCGAGGCGCTCGGTGTACACCCGCGGCATCCGCTCACGCCACGCCGGATCGGCGTAGGTGATCAGCCAGTCGGCCGGCTCCATGATGTGGGCGTCGGCGTCGTGGATCAGACGGTCTCCGACATACGACATGGGCGGGAGGCTAGCTCCGGCTCCCTCATCGAGACCGGCCCGGCGATCGCCCGGGGCCGGTCACCCCCGGTCGGGACCCGCCGGGCGCCGGTTGTGGAGAGCCGGTCGCGGCGGCAAGGCTGGAGGGATGGCGATGCGCGACGAACCGTGGACGATGCGGACCTACTCCGGGCATTCGACGGCGGCGGCGTCGAACGCGCTGTACCGCACCAACCTGTCCAGGGGTCAGACCGGACTGTCGATCGCCTTCGACCTGCCCACCCAGACCGGCTACGACCCCGACGACCCGGCGGCACGCGGCGAGGTCGGCAAGGTCGGGGTGCCCGTCGCCCACCTCGGGCACATGCGGACGTTGCTCGAGGGCATCCCCCCGGGTGAGATGAACACCTCGATGACGATCAACGCCACGGCGGCATGGCTGCTCGCCCTGTACACCGTCAACGCCGACGAGCAGGGCGTCGCCCCGGTCGCGCTGCGCGGGACGACGCAGAACGACATCCTCAAGGAGTACCTCAGCCGGGGCACCCACATCTTCCCGCCCGCCGCGTCGCGGCGGTTGACCGTCGACACGATCGCCTGGTGCGCCGAGCACGCCCCCCGCTGGAACCCGGTCAACATCTGCTCCTACCACCTGCAGGAGGCGGGGGCGACGCCCGTCCAGGAGATCGCCTACTCGATGGCCAACGCCATCGACGTGCTCGACGCGGTACGTGACTCGGGGCAGGTCGCGGCGGCGGCGTTCGGCCGCGTCTTCGGGTCGATCTCGTTCTTCGTCAACGCCGGCATCCGCTTCGTCGAGGAGATCTGCAAGCTGCGGGCGATGGCCGGGATCTGGGACCGGATCGGCCTCGAGCGCTACGGCATCACCGACGATCGAGCCCGTCGGTTCCGCTACGGGGTGCAGGTCAACTCCCTCGGGCTCACCGAGCAGCAGCCCGAGAACAACGTCCAACGGATCGTGCTCGAGATGCTCGCCGTGACGATGTCGAAGCGGGCGCGGGCGCGCAGCGTGCAACTCCCGGCCTGGAACGAGGCGCTCGGTCTGCCCCGGCCGTGGGACCAGCAGTGGTCGTTGCGGATGCAGCAGGTGCTCGCCCTCGAGACCGACATCCTCGAGTACGAGGACATCTTCGACGGCTCGACGGTCATCGAGTCGACCACCGCCCGCCTCGGCGACGAGGCCTGGGAGGAGTTGACCGAAGTGCTCGGGCTCGGCGGGGCGTTCGGCGCCGTGGAGGAGCTCAAGGGCCGGCTGGTGCGCTCGATGGCCGACCGCACCCGGCGGATCGAGACGGGCGAGCAGGTGGTCGTCGGCGTCAACCGCTACACCGAGACCGCCCAGTCCCCGCTCACCGGCGACGGCAGCATCCTGCGCGTCGATCCGGCGGTCGAGGCCGAGATGACGGCCGATGTCGCCGCCTGGCGGGAGGGCCGCAACGCGGCGCACGTGGCCGCCGCGCTCGACGCCCTGCGCCAGGTCGCCGGCGGCACGGGCAACGTGATGCCGGCGACGCTGGCCCTCGCCCGCGCCGGGGGGACGACGGGGGAGTGGGCCGGAGTGCTGCGGGAGGTGTTCGGCGAGTACCGGGCACCGACCGGCGTGGCCGCGGCCGGCGGTCGCCGCCCCGGGGGATTGGGCGGCGTGATCGACCTGGTCAAGGCGATCCCCGGCGGCCCGCCGCGGCTACTCGTCGCCAAGCCGGGCCTCGACGGCCACTCGAACGGCGCCGAGCAGATCGCCGTGGCCGCCCGCGACGCCGGGATGGAGGTGATCTACTCGGGCATCCGCCTGACCCCCGAGCAGATCGTCGCCTCGGCGCTCGACGAGGACCCCGACGTCATCGGCCTGTCGATCCTCTCCGGCAGCCACCTCGCCCTCGTCATCCCGCTCGTCACCGCCCTACGCGAGGCCGGCGTCGATGCCCCGGTGGTCGTCGGCGGCATCATTCCGGCGGAGGACCGCCCCGTGCTGAGCGCCGCCGGGGTGGCCGGCATCTACACACCGAAGGACTTCGACCTGAGCGTGATCATCGGCGAGATCGCCGCGCTCTGCGCCGCCCACCGGGCTTCGGGGCGTTAGGGCGTCGCGCCGTCACCAGTTGCGCGCACGGGCCGCGGCGATCACCCGGCCGGGCCGGCTCGGACTGACCAGCAGCGCGTCGGTCGCCGCCGCGGTGCTCGGCGCCGACCGGCCGACACCCCGCCGGGTGATCGCCAACGGCCGGTGCAGGCGGATCTCGACGGCCGGACCGAGCGCCTGGGCGGTCAGGTCGGTGGCGGTGGTGTCGGCCGGGGCCAGGTTGAGGACGTCGAGGTCGGCCGCCGGGATCATCACCGTCTCGGCGAGGGGGAGGTGGTCGTGCACGACCAGCCCGGCTGGCACGAACACGAGCCACCGGCGGGCGAGCTGGTGGAAACGGGGGGCGAGGCCCCACAGCGCGGCGGCGCCGGCGAGGGTGGCCGAGGCCCCGGCGGCGACGAATCCGGCGGCGCAGAGCAGCGGGCCGGCCAGTGTCGGCCCGATCGAGCAGAGCCAGAGCAGTTCGATCGGACCGAGCAGCAACGGGCCCGGTGGCCGGAGCGGGAAGCGCAGTTCGTCGCCGTAGGCGGAGCCCTGGATGAAGTGCTGGCCGGTCTCGGCGCCGAACGCCAAGGTCACCGCGCCCAGCCCCAGACATGCCATCGTCACTCCCGGGGCCGCATCGCCGCCGGCTACGAGTGCGGCGGCGGCGGCGAACGGTGCGGCGGGGATGATCAGGCGGAGCAGGGTCAGCGGGACGACACCGGGAACCAGCAGCGCCACCAGGGTGACGAACCAGCCCAGCCAGAGCTCGATCGTGGCCGTCCAGCGCACTGCTCCGAGCCGCCCGTCGAGCGCATCGGCGAAGGCCAGCGGCCCCGCGGCGGCCAGCGAGATCCACACCAGGCGCAACGCCCACACCACGGCCCCGCCCGTCTTCGAGGGGCTGTCGGACGCCGGCATCCCGCAAGATTTGCCGAACTCACCCTCCAGTCGCCAACGTGGGGGATGCACGACGCGTCGGCGCCGGGCGGGAACCGGCACGGTGCGGGGCCCGTGCGAGGCGGGGGGAGGGAGCTGTGATGACGCCGTGGCTCCCCGGCACGGTGACCGGCGTGGGCAGCCTGCCCCACCGCGACGCCCGCCAGGCGGCGGAGTTCGTCCTCGCCCGCTGCCCGGCATTGCCGTTCGTGCCGACTCTGCCCCGACGGTCGCCGGCGGAGAACATGATCGCCCAAGCGGTGAGCGGCATCCAAGGGATCGACTTCGGCCAGTACGGCAGCCTGTCGGTCGACGCCCGGCGCATCGACCCGCTGGCGCCCGTGTCCACCGATCTCGACCACGACGCCTACCTCGGTCTGCGAACCTTCGTCGAGGTGGCGGCCGGACGCCCGACGTCGGTCAAGTGGCAGTTCGTCGGCCCCATCTCCCTCGGCGTCGCCCTGCTGCGCTCGGGGGTGCCGGCCAGCCCTGCCTTCGCCGTGGCCGTCCGCGCGGTGCGCGCCCACCTGCGGGTGATCCACGACTACCTCGACGAGGCGCTCCCCGGTTGCCGGCAGCTCCTCGTGCTCGACGAACCGTCGTTCCCCGACGTGATGGACGACGGGTTCCCGATCCCGCCGGACTCGGCGATCGACCTCCTGTCCGGTGCGCTGGCGGTGATCGAGTCGACGACCGTGGTCGGCGTGCACTGCTGCGGCGATGCCGACTGGGCGGGGATCATCGCCGCCGGCCCGGGCGTCCTGTCGCTACCGGCCCGCCGTGAGCTGATCGGCGTGGCCGGCTACCTCGCCCACTTCCTCGAACGGGGCGGCATGGTGATCTGGGGCGTGGTGCCCACCGACGGACCGATCTTCCACAGCCCGCAGCGGCGCTGGCGCGACCTGACGGCGTTGTGGGACTCGCTCGTCGAAGCCGGATGCGATCGGGACCGCCTCGTCGGCCAGGCGCTGCTCAGCCCCGACTGCGGCGTCGGGCTCCTCGACGAATCGGTGGCCTCCGGAGTGTTCGACGTCGTCGGTGAGCTCGGCACCCGCGTCCGCCGGCTGGCGACCGGCCCGCGCTCGCCCGGGTAGCGCCTTCGTCGCCTCCTTGCGTCGACGGGAGCGGTTCGTGGGTCGCCCGGCCCTTGTCATCCTCAGCCTCCCAGATCCGTGGCGGAGACGGAGAGTGGCGGGCTAGTCTCTAACCACTGGTGGGATCTGCACCAGCCACCGACATGACGGGACGTGTTCGACGGTGTGGGCGGAGCCTGAGCAGCGGAGCATTCGGCGCAGGGGTCCGATGGTCGCGGCCCTGCTCGCCGTAGCCCTCGTCCCGGCCGGCGCGCGGGTCACCGACGCAGCACCTCCGGCACCCGGCTACCCGACGCTCGAGTTCCAGTCGATGATCATCACCCAGCCGGTGAAGGGCTCGACGACCACGCTGGGCGACGCCGAGGGCCTGGCCGAGGACCCGCTGCGCCACACCATCTGGGTGGTCGACGACACGAACCACGCGCTCTACGAGATCGACCTGGCCGACGGCACCCTGCGCAGCACGATCACCAGGGCGCAGCTCGCCGCTTCGCTGCAGTTCCAGCCCGGGGGCCAGCCGTTCGGGCCGGCGGCCGGCGACAGCCGGCCGATCGACATGGAGGGGCTGGCCTACGACGACGTCCACGACCAGCTCTTCGTCTTCGCCGGACCCTGCTGCCCGGTGGCGCCGCACGAGCCGACGGTCTTCCGCCTGACTCGCCCCGCCGCGGGTGCCGCCTTCCTCCCCGAATCCTTCCAGCCGCTGCTCGATCCGGTGTACAACGACTTCTCCGGCGCTGCCGCCCGCAACGGCGTGCTCTGGGCCGGTCAGGGCAAGGTCCTGTCGAGCTACGACTACGTCACCAACACGATCACGTCGCACACCGCGCCGCTGCCGATCTCGGGAGTGTGGATCTACGGGCTCGACTTCTCGGCCGACGGCAACGAAGCGTGGGTGACCGATTCGGCCGACCGCCTGTACCGGATCGCCTTCCCCAGCCTCGCCCTGATCCCGAACCACAGTCTCTCGACCCGCGACTTCGACATCGACGACCCGCGGGCCGTCGAGGTGGTCGGTGACCAGGTGGTCGTCGCCGACGGCGACGACCAGGTCTCCAGCGGATCGTCACGACGGTTCGCCCTGCACGTGTTCGCCATCGGGCATTCCGCCCCCACGGCGTCGTTCACGACCGATGTCGTCACCGGGACGGCGCCCCTCGACGTGACGTTCACCGACACCTCGGGCAGACGCCCCAACTCGTGGAGCTGGAGGTTCGGGGACGGCACGTCGACCTCCTCCCACAACCCGACACACCAGTTCGTCTCGCCCGGGCTCTACACGGTCACGCTCACCGCCTCGAACCCCAACGGATCGAGCACGGCGACGACGACGATCATCGTCAACCCGGGCGGCCCGGCCGACTTCGCCACCACAACGGGGCCCGGCGTGAGGGAGGTGACGTTCACCGACCAGACCGTGCCACCCGATCCGCTCGTGCCGGTCACCACGTGGTTCTGGTCGTTCGGCGACGGCACGTCGTCGGTCGCCGGCCCGCAGACGGCCCGCACCTACGACGCCGCGGGCGAGTACTTCGTCGAGTTGCAGGTCACGATGGCGGATCTGTCGACCTACCGGGTCACCCGGCGTGTGATCGTGGCCGGTCCGCCGACGGCAGCCTTCGACGCCGACGTGCTGAGCGGCAAGCCCCCGCTCGACGTGACCTTCATCGACCGCAGCACGGGAAGTCCGACGCCGACGAAGTGGCGTTGGGAGTTCGGCGACGGGACGAAGAGCTCGCTGCGCCACCCGTTCCACACCTTCACGGCCGCCGGCACCTACACCGTCAAGCTCACCGTGACCAACGCCGACGGCTCGGCGACGACGACGCGGACCGTCGTCGTCCGCTCGGGCCCCGTCACCTCGTTCAACGCCGGCCCGTCCAGCGGCCCGGCGCCCCTCGACGTCACGTTCACCAACACGACTACCTCCGACCCGGCGGCGACGAGCTACCGCTGGACCTTCGGCGACGGTTCGCCCGCCGTCACGACGATGACGCCGACCCTGTCCCACAGGTTCGCCTCGCCCGGGTCGTACACCGTCACCCTGGCGGCGACGAACTCGGTCGGCACGGTCACGGCCAGCCGTACGGTCACTGCCGAGGGTCCGCCGACCACCTCGTTCACCTCCGATCGGACCACCGTCGTCGCCCCGGGGAGCGTGGCGTTCACCGACACCTCGGTGGGCACGCCGCCGCCCAGTGGCTGGCTGTGGGACTTTGGCGACGGCACTCCCACGTCGACCGCCCGGCATCCGACGCACGCCTTCACCCGGGCGGGCACGTTCACGGTGGTGCTGACGGCGACGAACGGACGCGGTTCGTCGTCGAACACCATGTCGATCACGGTCACCACGGCGCCTCAGGCCTTGTTCATCGGCTCTCCGGCGGCCGGCACCGCGCCACTGAGCGTGTCCTTCACCGACACCTCCGTCGGATCGCCGACCGCCTGGCGGTGGGACTTCGGCGACGGTTCGCCGATCTCCACACAACGCAACCCGCTCCACGTCTACGACTCGGTGGGGACTTTCACCGTCGTGCTCACGGCCACGCTCCCGGGCGGGGCACGGACGTCGTCGCAATCGGTGACGGTGATGGCGGCCGACGCCGGATTCGTCGGGCTGACCCCGACGCGGCTGCTCGACTCCCGCCCGGGCGGGACCACGATCGACGGTCTGTTCGCCGGTACCGGGCGACTCGGGGAGGACTCGCTGCTCGATCTCGACGTCGGCGGCCGGGGCGGCGTGCCGCTCGCCGGCGTCGGCGCCGTCGCCCTGAACGTCACCGCCGTCGGGCCGACCGACGAGTCCTACCTCACCGTCTGGCCCAGCGGGGTGGCGCGCCCGACTGCGTCGAACCTCAACTTCGGTTCCGGTCGGACGGTGCCCAACATGGTGGTCGTCGCCCTCGGTGCCCAGGGGCGGGTCACCCTGTTCAACGCCACGGGGTCGGCGCACGTGCTCGTCGACGTGCTCGGCTGGTTCCCGACGGGCTCGTCGTTCGGTGGTCTGACGCCGGCCCGGCTGATGGACACCCGCGGGCCGGGGCTGACCGTCGACGGGCTGTCCAGCGGGGGTGGGCCGTTCCCCCCCGGGGCAACGGCCCGGCTGCCGGTGGTCGGGCGCGGTGGGGTCCCGGGCGCAGGGGTCGGCTCGGTGGTGCTCAACGTCACCGCCGTCGGGGCGACGACGGAGTCCTTTCTCACGGTCTGGCCCACCGGTGTGGCGCGCCCGAATGCGTCCAACCTCAACTTCCCGGCGTCGCGCACCGTCGCCAACCTGGTCATCGTCCCGGCCGGCGCCGACGGTGCGGTCTCGGTGTTCAACGCGGCCGGCGGGGTCGATGTGCTGGTCGACGTGCTCGGGTGGATCCCGGCGGGTCCGCTGTACACGGGCCTGGCACCGACCCGCCTGATGGATACCCGTGGTCCCGGTCTGACGATCGACGGGGAGGCCAGTGGCGGTGGTCCGCTGGGCCCGGCCGGCACGGTGCGTCTCGCCGTGCGTGGCCGTGGCGGTGTGCCGTCGGCCGGTGCTGGTTCGGTGGCGCTCAACGTGACGGCGGTGGCGGCGACGGCCGAGTCGTTCCTCACGGTCTGGCCCTCCGACGGCGTCCGACCGAACGCCTCGAACCTGAACCTCGAACAGGGGGCGACGGTGGCCAACACGGTGATCGTCCCACTCGCCGCCGACGGCTCGATCGCGCTGTACAACGACGAGGGGAGCACGGGCCTGCTCGTCGACGTGCTCGGCTGGTTCCCCTGACCGCTTCCGGGCCGTGGCGGTGACGGCGCCTAGTGTTCGAGGCCGATGACCGTGCCCGACACCGTGCGCCAACGCGCCGAACAGCTCCGCGCGGCGATCGGCTACCACAACCGCAGGTATCACGAGCTCGACGATCCCGAGATCGCCGATGCCGAGTACGACGCGCTGGTCCGCGAGCTGCTCGCGCTCGAGGCCGACCACCCGGAGCTGCTCATCGAGGAGTCGCCCACCCGGCTGGTCGGCTCGGCGGCGAGCGCCACGTTCGCTCCCGTCGTCCACCGCCAACCGATGACCAGCCTCGACAACGCCATGGACGCGACCGAGCTCGGGGCCTGGGGCGACCGGCTGGCCCGCGGCCTCGCCGGGGCGCCGGCCGGCTTCGTGTGCGAACTGAAGATCGACGGCCTGGCGATCAACCTGCGCTACGAGGCGGGCGTCCTGGTCCAGGCCGCCACCCGGGGCGACGGCCGGGTCGGCGAGGACGTCACGGCGAACGTGGCCACGATCCGGGCGATCCCGGCCCGGTTGGCGGTGTCCGCCGGGGAGCCCGTCCCCGACGTGCTCGAGGTGCGCGGCGAGGTGTACATGCCGCTGGCCAGTTTCGAGGCGCTCAACGAGCGGGCGCTGGCCGCTGGCGAGAAGCGGTTCGCCAACCCGCGCAACGCCGGGGCCGGCAGCCTGCGCCAGAAGGACCCGCGGGTCACGGCCAGCCGCGACCTGGCGTTCTGGTGCTACCAGCTCGGCGAGGTGGTCGGCGGGCCCGACTTCGCCCGGCACCACGAGACCCTCGACTACCTGCGCCGGATGGGCCTGCCGGTGAACCCCGAGATCCGGGTCGTCGACGACCTGGCCGAGGTGTTCCGCTACTGCGCCGACTGGCAGGCCCGCCGCCACGAGCTCGGCTACGAGATCGACGGAGCGGTCGTCAAGGTCGATGACCTGGCGCAGCGGGAACGTCTCGGCTTCACCTCCAAGGCCCCCCGGTGGGCGATCGCCTTCAAGTTCCCGCCGGAGGAGCGCACGACGGTGCTGCGCGGCATCCAGGTGTCGATCGGGCGGACGGGCCGGGCCACGCCGTTCGCCGTCCTCGAGCCGGTCTTCGTCGGCGGGTCCACCGTGGGAGTGGCCACCCTGCACAACGAGGACCAGGTCCGGCTCAAGGACGTGCGTCCCGGCGACACGGTGATCGTCCGCAAGGCGGGCGACGTGATCCCCGAGGTCGTCGGTCCGGTGCTGTCACTGCGTCCGCCCGAGGCCGGCGAGCCGTGGTCCTTCCCGACCGTCTGCCCGTGCCCGCTGGCCAGTGGTCTCGTGCGCGCCGAGGGCGAGGCCGACACCCGCTGCGTCGAACCCGAGTGCCCGTTCCAGCGTGACCAGCGGATCATCCACTTCGCCTCCCGCGGGGCGATGGACATCGAGGGTCTCGGCGAGCGGACGGTGTTCCAGCTGTCGGATCAGGGTCTCGTGCGCGACGCCGCCGACATCTACCGACTGACGGTCGACGACCTCCTCGGCCTGGAAGGGTTCGCCCGGGTCAGCGCCGACAAGCTGATCGCCGCCATCGACGCATCACGGACCCGCACGTTGCCCCGCCTGCTCGTCGGACTGGGGATCAAGCACCTCGGGCCGGCGGCGGCCGAGGCGCTGGCCCGAGCGTTCGGGACCCTCGACGCCATCGCCGCGGCCGGGGAGGCCGATCTGGCGATGACCGACGGCGTCGGACCGATCATCGCCGGGTCGATCACGCGCTGGTTCGCCGACCCGGCTCATCGCGAGCTGATCGAGCGCCTGCGCGCCGGAGGCGTCGAGTTCGGCAACGTCGCGGTCAGCCGTCAGCCCCAGGTGCTGGCGGGCAGGGCCGTGGTCGTCACCGGAACGCTCGCCCACCACAGCCGCGAGGCCGCCGAGGCGGCGATCAAGGACCGTGGCGGCAAGAGCCCGGGGAGTGTCTCGGCCAAGACGTTCGCCGTGGTCGTGGGGGCCGAGCCTGGAGCGTCCAAGCTGACCAAAGCGCAGGAACTCGGGATCCCGATCCTCGACGAGGACGGATTCGAGCAGCTGCTGGCGACCGGGGGACTGCCGGGCCCGGCCACCCCGTGATGCCCCGGCGGTGATCCCCGGGCGCTGACGTTCCGCGGCGTCGTGTCAGCCCGTGACGTTGAAGTCCCAGGTGTGGGAGCGCGCCGAATCGGGTCCGAGATCGATGCGCCAGTAGATCACCTTCACCCGGTGGCGGCCCGGGGCGAACTGGGCGATGATGGCGCCCTCGGCCGGTTGGAAGGTGAGGATGTTGCCACCCGGGTCGAAGCGGGTCGCCAGGACCGGGTCGGTCGCGGTCTGACCCGGCTCGGCGTCGACGAGCGGTTCGATCTCGACGACCTCGGGCTCCTTGTCGTCGATCACCAGCCTGCCGGTGTAACCAGGGATCAGATCGACCGACACGGGGGTCTGGCGCAACACCCGGTCATCGGGCTGCGGGCTGATCAGCTCGATCACCTCGGGGAGCCCGGCGACCTCGGTTCCGGTGCGCACCGTCGTGAACCCGAAGACGATCAGGACGACGCCGACGGCGAGGCCGAAGCTGGCCAGCAGGAGCGGGCGGTCGATGGGGCGGCGCAGAATGGCCATCGCGCCATTCTCACGCCTGACCGGTCCGTCCCCAACCCGGCGCGGCCCGAACGCTTCCACGACTCCCGGGGCCGGCCGCGGTAGCTTGGGTGGTCCAATGGTTGCCATCAACGACAACTCCCCCGAACGTCCCCTCGGTGGGCGGTACCGGCTGGGCACCCGTCTCGGCACGCCCGGGCGGTCGTCCACGGTGTTCGAGGCCGTCGACCTCCGGCTCGATCGGGCTGTCGCCGTCAAGTTGCTCGACCCCAACGCCATTGCCACCCCCGATCTTCTCGACCGCTTCCGCACGGCCGCCCATGAGCTCACCACGCTCAGCCATCCCAACATCGTGGCCGTGTACGACTTCGGCCAGGAGGAGCTCGACGGCGTCGTCCGTCCGTACCTGGTGATGGAGCTGCTCACCGGCGGCAGCGTCCGGGCGATCCTCGACCGGGGGCGCACCCTGTCGCCTTCGCAGGCCCTGCTCATCGGGCTCGACGCCTGCCGCGGGCTCGACCACGCCCATCGACGGGGCATCGTCCACGGCGACATCAAGCCCTCCAACCTGCTCTTCGGCGAGGATCGCCGGCTGCGGATCGCCGATCTGGGCGTCTCGCGGCTCGTCGACCACGCCACCGGGGCCAACGCCGCCTCGCGCGATCTCGACAGCGCCGGCTACGCCTCGCCCGAGCAGGCCCAGGACCGGCGGATCGACGCGAAGTCCGACGTCTACTCGTTGGCGCTGATCCTCATCGAGTCGGTCACGGGCAACCTCCCGTTCGCCGCCGATACGACCGTGGCCACCCTGGCCAACCGGGTCGATCGGCTGATGCCGGTCTCGGCCGATCTCGGCGCGCTGGCCTCGGTCCTCGAGCGCGCCGGACGGCCCAACCCGACGGAGCGATCGTCGGCCGCCGACTTCGGCCGCGCCTTGCTCCAGGCTGCCCAGCAGTTGCCCAAGCCCCAGCCGTTGGCCCTGGTGAGCGAGGGTTCGTCGCTGTTCGACGCCCCTGCCGGACGGGAGACGACCACCGAGCTGACCCGCTTCGGGGACTCCACCGGGGGGATGATGCGCCCCGATGCCTCCGGGGGGATCGCCGGCGACCCGTCGGGAGCCGTTCCACGCGATCCATCGCGCTCGTTCCGTCGTGATCCGTCGGGCTCGATCCTGCGCGATCCCTCGGGGGCGATCATCCGCGATCCGTCCGGGGCGATCGCCCGCGATCCGTCCGGGGCGACAGCCCGCCCGAGGACGGGAGATCCGACCGGGGGCACCCCACGCGCGAGGGTCGTCGGTGTCGACGAGCACGGACGTGCCCAGCACTTGGCGCCGACGGTGTCGCGCCGCCCGGTGATCACCTACCTGCTGCTCGCCCTCGGGATGATCGTCGCCGGCGTGCTCGGGGTGGTCGCCTACCGCAAGCTCACCGTGCCCAGCTTCACCGTGCCGGCACTGGCCGGACTCGAGGAGGGCCAGGCGACCAACGAGATCGCCGCCAACGACTGGAAGATCGAGATTCGCCGGGAGCGCAACGACGAGCAACCGCAGGGCCGTGTGGTGCGCACCGAACCCCTGGCGGGCGAGAAGGTGGAGCGGGGTGGGCCGTTCGTGATGGTCGTCTCCGACGGCCCGACGCTGGCCGCACTGCCCGAGCTGGTCGGTCAGACCTCCGACCAGGCGATGACGGCGCTGTCATCGGTCGGGCTCACCGGCCGCGTCGCCGAACAGCGGTTCGACGAGGGCGTGCCCGGCGGGGTGGTGATCAGCTGGCAGATCACCACATCCCCGGCGCTCACCGCGGGCTCGCGGGTGGTGAAGGGCACACTCGTCGACATGGTCGTCTCGAAGGGGCCGGCCCCCCGGGTGATCGCCGACCTCACCGACATCGTGTTCGAGGACGCCAAGGCCGTGCTCGAGGCCCAGGGTCTGGTCGTCGTACGCGCCCCCGACGACCAGTTCAGCGACGCGGTCGCGGCAGGGAAGATCATCGCCCAGTCGATCCCCGAGGGCGAGACCGTCGAGCGCGGCGCCTCGATCGAGGTGACCGTCTCCAAGGGACCCGACCTGGTCGCCGTCCCGCCGATCGGAGGCCTCGGCTTCAACGACGCCAAGGCGGCGCTCGAGGCGAGCGGTTTCACCGTCGGCGCCTACACCGGCAACTTCCTCAGCGGCGTGGTCGTCGGCGTGACGTACCAGGGTGAGACGGTGGTCGGCTTCCAGCTCGTCAAACGGGGAGCCGCGCTCGACCTCGAGTTCGGGCCCTGACCGGTACCGCGGCCTCGTCGATCGGGTCGTGAGCCGAGATCGACGCGCCCGGTTTGGGTGCCGACGGTGACCGATCGGTAAGTTGCCGCCACGGAGTGGGCCGCGGAGGGAGTTCGCAAATGGGAGCCTTGGATGGACGGGTGGCGATCATCACCGGTGCCGGTCGCGGCATCGGGCGTGAGCATGCCCTGCTCTTCGCCGCCGAGGGTGCACGCGTCGTGGTCAATGATCTCGGCGGTGCCAACGACGGCAGCGGCGCCGATGTGACACCGGCCCAGGAGGTCGCCGCCGAGATCCGGGCAGTGGGCGGCCAGGCCATCGTCAACGGTGACGACGTCGCCGACTGGGAGGGCGGCCAGCGACTGGTGAACTCGGCGATCGAGGCCTTCGGCGACCTCGACATCCTGGTCAACAATGCGGGGATCCTGCGCGACCGGGTGCTGGTGAACATGACCGAGGCCGAGTGGGATTCGGTGATCTCGGTGCATCTCAAGGGTCACTTCGTCCCCACCCGTTGGGCCGCCACGTACTGGCGCGAGCAGCACAAGGCGGGCGTCGTGCGGCCCCGCAACCTGGTGCACACGTCGTCGACCTCCGGGTTGTTCTCCAACCCGGGTCAGTCGAACTACGGAGCGGCGAAGTCGGGGATCGCCACCTTCAGCCAGATCGTCGCCAAGGAGCTGGTCCGCTACAACGTCAGGTCGAACTGCATCGCCCCCGGCGCTCGCACCCGCCTGACCCTGGCCACGCCCGGTCTCGATCAGATGATCGCTCCGCCGAGCGAAGCCGGTGCATTCGACGCCTGGGACCCGGCCAACATCTCACCCCTCGTCGCCTACCTCGCCAGCGATGCATGTGCCTTCAACGGCGAGACCTTCCTGGTCCAGGGCGGCACGGTTACCAGGGTGGAGACGTGGGCCACCGGTCCGTCGATCGAGCAGGAGAACCGCTGGACCGTCGCCGACCTCGCCGAGGCGATCGGGCGTCTCACCCACTGAGCACCGACCCGCCGGTCAGCCGAGCGGCGCCTCCTCGCACTGGGTGGCCAGGGTGACACCCAGGTCGCCGGGCACGACGGTGCCGTCCCGCCGGTCGCCGAGTGGTGACGAACCGAGCTGTTCGACCCGTCCGGTCGCCGTGTCGACGTCCCACCGGGCGCACACGAACGTCGTGCTCGGCCGGCCGTCCTCGGTGCGGTACTCGACCACCACCAGGCGCATCGCCACCCGGTCGGGTCCGACCTGGCTGGCCGTCACCGGGATCAGCGTCGCCGAGTCGAGGGTCCTGGCGTCCTGCTCGTCGACGTCGGCATCGGTCATCGCCCGGGCGGTGCGGAAGTCTCCGTTGGCCAGCGCGGTCAGGAAGACCTGGGCGATGGCCGTCGCCCGGTCGGCCGGATCCCCGGTCACCGGAACGGCGATGACCGGAACCGGCGGGGTCACGGCCGGGACGGAGCCGTCCGGTTCGGCCGGGCCGGTGGCATCCGTGGACTCGGTGGCCACGGTGGCCGCGGTGGTACGCGGACGCGACGGTGGGTTCGAGCTCGATTCCGAGCGGCCGGCCAGGGCGTTGGTCATCAACGTCACCCCGACGAGGACCAGCAACGCCGGGGCGACGATGGCGGCGATCAGCGTCGTCACCCGGGCCGGGCGGTACGACCGTCGGTGGGCGGCGGTCGCCGACGGGGCAGGCGCCGCGCCGCCCGGCGTGCCGGGCGCCTCCCCCTCGGCGGCCGGGGAGCCCGGTTCGGGCCCGGCGGCCTCGGGTACGGCGTCGATGACGCTGTCGAACTGCGCCGTCGGCGCCGTCGTCACGACGACGGTCGGATCGTGACCGGCCCCGCCCACCCCGAAGCGGTCGCCGAAGGGCGTGCCCGCCCCGGCACCGGTCCCCCCTGTGGCGGGCCCGCGGACCCGGGCGCCGGGGTAGGTGGGGACGGTCGACGGGGTGACCACGGGAACGCCGCCCGGTGGCTCCCAGCCCGGTCCATCGGGCGTCGATCCATCCGGGTCGGTCACGGGTCTCATCGTAGGGTGCCGGCCGCCCGCGCCGGGTGAACCCCGCCGAACGGCCGGGGACTCAGGCGGTGAGTTCCTTGATCTCGTTGGCGATCTTCTTCGCCAGCTCGTCGGGTGGGGTGGCGTTCATCTGCATCATCTTCATCATGTCGCCCTGCACCTTGATCCTGCCGCTCATGAACGCCTGCATGCCGGCGGCCTGGTCCTGCTCGACGAAGATCTTGCGCGCCGTCTCCCAGTCGGTCGTCAGGGTGAGCTCGGGGTTGTCGAGCTCACCCTTGTCCATCACCATCGTCCCGTCGGAGGTGTCGAGGAAGATCCTGATGTCGTCCTCGGCGAACGGCGCCGCGGTGATCACCTGGTTCATCCGGATCGAGTAGGGCACCTTCGGCACCTGGTCGGCGTACTTGTCGCGTAGCTGCTTGACGGCGTCGAACCAGCCGTCGGACAGGAAATCGTGGGCCATGGGTGGGAGCCTCCCGTGAGGAACGTTGCCGTGAACTGGATGGGCGGGTGACGACCGGTCGATCCGCCGGACATCCCAACGCTATCGGCTCGCCGCCATCGGGTCCGGAACGGAGGGGAGCTCAGCCCCCGGTGAGCTGGCGAACGCTGGTGATCCCCGGGGCGCGCCCGAGGACGGTGAGCACGTCGTCGGGCACGGCGCACGTGGGGGCGATGACCATGATCGCCGAGCCCGGCTCGCGGCTGCGGCCGACGTCCATGTCGGCGATGTTGATCCCGGCGTTGCCGAGCAGGGTGCCGAGGATGCCGATCACGCCGGGCCGGTCGTCGTTGTGGACGAGGAGCATGTGCTCGGCCGGCGGCACCTCGGTCACGTGCCCGTCGACCTCGACGATGCGCGGCTCACTGCGCCGCCCGACCAGTGTCCCGCCCAGGGAGTGGCCGCCGCCGCGCAGCGTGACGAGATTGGTGTAGTCCGGCGACGTCGGGCAGTTGACGGTGCGGACCTCCAGGCCCCGCTCGCGAGCCAGTTGTGGGGCGTTCACGTAGGTGACCGCCCCGTCGATGACCCCGGCGAAGAACCCCTTGAGCACCGAGAGCACGATGATCCGGTCGTCGTACTCGGCGATCTCGCCCTCGGTGCAGACCTCGAGGAGGTCGGGCACGCCGCCGACCAGCGAGGCGAACAGTCGGCCGAGGCGCTCGGCCAGGGGCAGGAAGGGCTGGAGGGTCTGGTTGGCCTCGCTGGCGTCGACGTTGACGGCGAAGGGCACGAACTCGCCGTCGAGGGCGAGGTGGACCATGTCGGCGATGGTGTCGCCCGCCTTGTCCTGCGCCTCGCGGGTCGATGCGCCGAGATGCGGGGTGACGACGACGGATTCGAGGGCGAACAGCGGTGACGAGGTCGTCGGCTCCTCGGCGAACACGTCGAGGGCCGCGCCGGCGATCACGCCGTCGCGGATCGCCTCGGCCAGGTCGTCCTCGTTGACGATGCCGCCCCGCGCCACGTTGACCAGGCGCAGGTGCGGGCGAGCCTTGAGCAGCAGCTCCCGATCGATCAGGCCGGTCGTCTCGGCCGTGCGGGGGAGGTGGATGGTGATGAAATCCGACTCGCCGACGACCTGCTCGAGGGTCATCATCGTCACGTTGAGCTGTCGGGCGCGATCGGCGGTGACGTACGGGTCGAAGGCGACGAGCCGCATGCCGAAGGCGATCGCCCGTTGGGCGACGAGCCGGCCGATCCGGCCCAGCCCGACGATGCCGAGCGTCTTGTCGGCCAGCTCGACACCCTCCCAACGGCTGCGCTCCCACCGTCCGGCGACCAGGGCGGCGTGGGCCTGGGGGATGTTGCGGGCCTGGGCGAGGAGCATCGCCATCGTGTGCTCGGCGGCCGAGACGACGTTCGACTGCGGGGCGTTGACGACCATCACGCCCCGCCGGGTGGCCGCCTCGACGTCGATGTTGTCGAGGCCGATTCCCGCCCGTCCGACGACGATCAGCTCGCTGCCGGCGGCCAGCACCTCGGGGGTGACCCTGGTCGCCGAGCGGACGATCAGGGCGCTGGCGCCGGCGACCGCGCCGGGCAGCTCGGCGGGCGCCAGGCCGAGGCGGACGTCGACGTCGTAGCCGGCGGCGCGCAGGCGATCGAGACCGGCGTCGGCGATCTCCTCGGTGACCAGGATTCGTACCATGTCTCCATCTTGGCGAACCAGCACGCGGTCACCACCCGGAGTTGACGGAAAATCAACCGTACGAGCGGCCCTGCGTGGCGAACGCAGTCGCCTTCAGTCCTCGATGGTGATCGCCGCCGTCGGGCACAGGTCGGCGGCCATCGTGACCTTGTCGCGCAGATCCTCACCCGGCTCCTCGACGAGGAGGTAGAGGTAGCCGTCGGAGCGGACCTCGAACACCTCCGGGCAGGTCTGCATACAGGCTCCGGTCGACGCGCAGACGTCGAAATCCACGATTACTCGCATTGTGATCTTCCCCCGATGGCGATGGACGGTGACTCAGACTTTGGCCTGACGGTAGCCGTCGGCCTCTGCTGCCTGGATGGTCGGATAGCAGCGCTCGGCGATCGTCCGCTCGTAGAAACGCCCACCCGGCATGTGGTAGATGCGGGACTGGTCGTTGGCCTTGACCGGATGGCTGATCGGACAGGCGCCGTCGACCGGGGCGACCCAACCGGAGCCGGGCTCCGCCTGGCCGGCGGTCTCGGCTGCGCTGGCGGTCTCGGCTGCGCCGGCGGTCTCGGCTGCGCCGGCGGTCTCGGCTGCGCCGGCGGTCTCGTGCTGCGCGGCGAAGGCGTCTCCCGTGCCGGCGGGCGTGGCGGGTCGATCGCCTGCCGGGACCGCCACCTCGCCTGGCGGCGCTTCCGCCCCCGGTGGGATCGGATCGACGAGGCGCAGCGGCGGCCACGCCGAATCGCTCGACGCCGAACCGCTCATCGAGCGGCGCGACCGGACGAACCATCCCGCGGCCCCGCCCAACAATCCGAGGAGGCACAAACGGCGTAACCGACGTCTCATGTCGTCCAGGGTAGGCGAATCGTGCCCGCCGCGCGTGCCGTCGGGGCCGATCGGTTCAGCGAAGGCGGAGAAGCGCCGAGACGACGGCCTTGAGCGAGGCGGTGATCGTGTTCGGATCCTGACCGACACCCCAGCGCACGTTGCCTTCGCCGTCGGTGGTCTCGACGTAGGCCACCGCCGTGGCGTCGGAACCCTGGCCGGTGGCGTGCTCGGCATAGTCGGTGATGTCGATGACCGTGCCCAGACCGCCGCGGATGGCCTTGACGAAGGCGTCGATCGGGCCGTTGCCCTCGCCGACGATCGTGCGGTGCTCGCCGTCGACCACCAGTTGGGCCGTGATCGCGGTGACCGGTCCCGCGGTCCGCAGTTCATGGCTGTCCAGTCGGACGGCCGGCTCGGCCGGGAGGTACTCGGCCTGGAACGTCTCCCACATCCGCACCGGGTTGATCTCGGTGCCCAGGTCCTCGGTGATGTGCTGGATGGTCTTGGCGAACTCCATCTGCAGGCGCCGGGGCAGGTCGAAGTCGTGCTCGGTCTTCATCAGGTAGGCGACTCCGCCCTTGCCCGACTGGCTGTTGACCCGGATCACGGCCTCGTAGGTCCGCCCGACGTGCTTGGGATCGATCGGCAGGTAGGGCACGCCCCACTGCTCGTATGCGGGGGGCAGCGCATCGAAGCCCTTCTTGATCGCGTCCTGGTGGGAACCGGAGAAGGCGGTGTACACCAGGTCGCCGACATAGGGGTGCCGGGGGTGGACGGGCAGGCGGTTGCAGTACTCGGCCACGCGGCGCAGCGCGTCGATGTCGGTGATGTCGAGCTCCGGGTCGACGCCGTTGCAGAACAGGTTCATCGCCAGGTTGACGACGTCGACGTTGCCCGTCCGCTCGCCGTTGCCGAACAGCGTGCCCTCGACACGGTCGGCGCCGGCCATCACACCCAGCTCCGCGGCGGCCACACCGCAGCCGCGGTCGTTGTGCGGGTGCAGCGAGATGACCACCGACGAGCGGTTGCGGATCGTGCGCCCGAACCACTCGATCACGTCGGCATAGACGTTGGGGGTGTAGCACTCGACGGTCGCCGGCAGGTTGAGGATGATCGGGCGCTCGGGGGTCGGCTCCATGACGTCCATCACGGCCTCGCAGATCTCGATGGCGAAGTCGGGCTCGGTCAGCGTGAAGCTCTCGGGGGAGTACTCGTAGCGGATCTCGGTCGACCCCATCGTCTCCTCGAGCTTGCGGCACAGCTTGGCGGCGTTGACGGCGATGTCGACGATCCCGGACTTCTCGAGACCGAAGACCACCCGGCGCTGGAGCGGGTTGGTGGAGTTGTAGAAGTGGACGATGGCCCGCGGGGCGCCCTGCACGCACTCGTACGTGCGCTCCAGCAGGTCCTGGCGGCACTGGACCAGCACCTGGATGGTGACATCGTCGGGGATCAGGTCTTCCTCGATCAGCTGGCGGACGAAGTCGTAGTCGGGCTGGCTGGCCGACGGGAAGCCGACCTCGATCTCCTTGAAACCCATCTTGACGAGCGCCTCGAACATCCGGCGCTTGCGCTCCGGATCCATCGGGTCGATCAGGGCCTGGTTGCCGTCGCGCAGGTCGACCGAGCACCACGTCGGGGCGTGGTCGATCACCCGATCCGGCCAGGTGCGGTCCTTGAGCACGACCGGGATGAACGGGCGGTACTTGGCGAACTCCATCGATTTCGGTGTGACGTTCTGGGGAGGCATGGGTGCGGATCCTTCGGGAGCGGGTGGGCGAACGGGTCGGAAAAATGAAGGACCCCCCGGCCGGGCGGCGGGGGGTGCGGGCGAACGCGACTCTATGGCGATCGCCCTACGTAAGAAGGAGGCCCAGCGAGCGCGTCATCACAACCACTCTAGCACAGCAGACCGGCCCATTGCACCCGGATTCGGCGGCGCCGGGGCATTGACGATCCGGAGGCGTTCCGGCACGGCGCGGCACGCCGCCCCGTGCGAGGATCGGGGACTTGGACCACCCGACGGTGCCCGCCGAGGGCCGGCCCACCGTCCCACTGGCCGCGTTCGCCCCCGGGATCTTCGTCTTCCTCTGGTCGTCCGGTTTCGTCGTCGCCCGCTACGCGATGCGTGACGCCGGGCCGCTGACCTTCCTGTCCCTGCGGCTCTCGATCACTGCTGTGCTGCTCGTGCTGCTCGGCTGGCTCACCCACCAACCGCGGATCTCGGGCCCGATCGTCGGCTGGGCAGCGCTGGCCTCGATGGGGCTCAACGTGCTCTACATCGGCGGGGTCTGGGTGGCGATCGACCTCGGGCTCCCCGCCGGGCTCGGGGCGCTGATCGCCGGGCTCCACCCGGTGCTCACCGCCGTCGGTGGGCGCTTCCTGCTCGGCGAGCAGCTGCGGTCCCGGCAGTGGCTCGGCGTCGCCCTGGGCATCGCCGGCGTGGGCCTCGTCGTGGTCCAGAAGCTCGCCGACCGCACTGGCGCCGTCACCGGTCGGATGCTCGTCTGCATGATCGTCGCCGTGATCGGGATGTCCTCGGGAACGCTGCTGCAGCGGGCCAGGGCCGCGACGATGCCGCTGGTGTGGGGCAGCGTCGTGCATTACGCTGCGGCGGCCGTCGTGGTGACCGTCGGGATGGTGCTGTTCGAGGGGGTGACCTGGCAGACCACGGCGACGGCACTCTGGTCCGCGGCGTGGGCCGTGTTCGGCCTGTCGATCGGTTCGACGCTGCTGTTGATGTGGCTCATCGCCCGCCATGCCGCCGCCCGGGTGAGCAGCCTGTTCTTCCTCACCCCGGCGCTGTCGATGGTGCAGGCGCGCATCCTCTTCGGGGAGCGGATGGGGCTGCTGGCCGTCGGCGGGCTCGTCGTCTCGCTGATCGGGGTCGCCCTGACCACCCGGGGCTGACCACCACGCCCGGCCGGCCCGGTCCGCCATCGACCGCCCCCGCCCCGTAGGCTGCCGACTCGCACCGCTGAGGTGCCTGCGACCGTCACCCCGACCGGCGCAGCTCGGGAAGGAGCCATCGATGGCCGTCGACATTGCCTCCGATCCGCGGATCGACCCCCGGATCAAGGTGCTGCTCTCCGTCTCGCCCATCCTTCCCGGTGGGGATGTCGCCAGTCGTGAGGAGCTCCTCGAACTTGCCGGCACCGAGCCCGTGCAGCAGATGCTCGCCATGTACCGGGCGATGATGGAGATGTGCGACGTCGAGTCGGTGGTCTCGTCGGCGGGCCTGCGGACGAGCACGCACACCGCCGTCTCGCAGCCCGACGGCAATCAGATCAACATCCGGTTCGTCCGGCCCGACACCGACGACGTGCTCCCGTGCGTCTACTACATCCACGGTGGCGGGATGCAGGCCCTGTCGTGCTTCGACGGCAACTACCGGGCGTGGGGCAAGATCATCGCCCGCAACGGGGTCGCCGTGGCGATGGTCGACTTCCGCAACGCCCTCACGCCTTCGTCCGTGCCCGAGGTCGCCCCGTACCCGGCCGGGCTCAACGACTGCGTCTCGGGCCTCAAGTGGGTCCACGAACATGCCGCCGAGCTCGGAATCGACGCCCGTCGGGTGATCGTGGCCGGGGAGAGCGGCGGGGGCAACCTCACGTTGGCCCTCGGGATGAAGCTCAAGCGAGACGGTGACCTCGCCCTGATCACCGGGCTCTACTCCCTGTGCCCCTACATCGCCGGTGAATGGCCACGGCCCGAGAACCCGTCGTCGATCGAGAACAACGGGATCGTCCTCGATCTGCACGACAACCGGGGGGCGATGGCCTACGGGATCGAGGCCTTCCGTGCCCGCGACCCGCTCGCCTGGCCCGGCTTCGCCACCGTCGACGACGTCGCCGGGCTGCCGCCGACGGTGATCAACGTCAACGAGTGCGATCCGCTGCGCGACGAGGGGATCAACTTCTACCGGCTGCTCCTCGCTGCCGGGGTGAGCGCACGCTGCCGACAGATGATGGGCACGATGCACGGCACCGAGATGTTCCCGCTCGTCTGCCCCGACATCAGCAGGGACACGGCCCGCGACATCGCCGCCTTCTGCTCGGGCTGAGCCGGCGCCCTCACCGGCGGTCGCGCAACCGCACCAGACCGGGATGGAGGTCGCCGATCGACGTCGCCCCGAGGAGCTGCATCGTGCGCCCCACGTCGGCGGCGAGGATGTCGTAGGCACGCTGCACGCCGGCCTCGCCCCCGGCCATCAGCCCGTAGAGGTAGGCCCGACCGACGAGCACCCCCGTGGCCCCCATGGCGATGGCGGCCACGACGTCGGCGCCCGAACGTACCCCGGTGTCGAGCAGCACCTCGAAGCGGCTGCCGACCCGGTCGACGATGTCGGGGAGGAGCTCGAGCGGGGTGGCCGCACGGTCGAGTTGGCGGCCGCCGTGGTTGGACACGACGATCCCGTCCATCCCCAGGTCGGCCAGCGCCACGGCGTCATCGACGTTCTGGACTCCCTTGACCACGATCGGGCCGGGCCAGATCTGGCGGAACCACGCCAGATCGGCGAACGACACCGACGGGTCGAACATCCGCCCGGCGATGTACGACATCGGGACGGTCTCGCCGTCGTCGAGCGTGGCGAAGGTGGGCGGTGGTGTCGTGAGGAAGTCGAACAGCCACCCGGGATGGACCGCGCCACTGAGGAACGTGCGCCAGGTGAGCGTCGGGGGGATGGTCAGGCCGTTGCGCAGGTCGCGCAGACGCGCCCCGCCGACGGGCACGTCGACGGTGAGCACGAGCACGTCGAATCCGGCGGCCGCGGCCCGCTCGATCAGCTCGCGGCTGAGCTGGCGGTCGTTCCAGACGTAGAGCTGGAACCAGCGCCGGCCCGCCCCCGACGCCGCGGCGAGGGCTTCCGGCGTCGTCGTGCCGACCGTCGACAGTGAGTAGGGGATACCGGCACGGGCGGCGACCCGGGCCACCGCGCACTCGCCATCGGTGTGCATCATCCGCGAGTAGCCGGTGGGGGCGAAGGCGAACGGCATGGCCGAGCGCTGCCCGAGGATGGTCGTCGACGTGTCGACCGTCGAGACGTCGACGAGCACACGCGGGAGGAACTCGACCCGATCGAACGCCTCGCGCGATCGGCGCATGCTGATCTCGTCGCCGGCCGCGCCGTCGACGTAGTCGAACACCGGCCGCGGGGCGCGCCGCCGGGCCAGTGTGCGCAGGTCGGCGATGTCGGCGGCCCGGCCGAGCCGTCGATCGAGCCGACTGGCGCCACGCGGCGCGCGGGCCAGGAGTGGCTTGAGCTGGTTCCAGTTCGGCGGCCGACGATCCATGCCTCGACGTTATGACGACACGGCCCGACCGGCGGCCTCCACCGTCGTTCGAGTCAGCCGCTGTGCGTCAGCCGGTGCAGTTGCGGTCGGCGAGATCGAGGACCTCGTCGATGATCGCCAGGCCGGCGCGTACGTCGGCCTCCGCCGTGTTGCACGGCGGCACGACGTGGATGCGGTTGAAGTGGGTGAAGGGCCACAGGCCCCGCGCCTTGCACGCCGCGGCCAGCTCGGCCATCGGCGCGGCCTCGGCCCCGGCGGCGTTGAAGGGCACGTAGCCCTCGCGGGTGTCGCGGTTGCGGACCAGTTCGATCGCCCAGAAGGTGCCGAGCCCGCGCACGTCGCCGACGGACGGATGCCGGTCGCGCAGGGCCGCCAGCTCTGGGCCGATGACCGCCTCGCCAAGCCAGCGGGAGTGCTCGACGACGCCCTCCTCGCGCATCAGGTTGATCGAGGCGACGACCGAGGCGCATGCCAGCGGGTGGCCCGAGTAGGTCAGCCCGCCCGGGTACGGCCTGTCGCGGAACGTGTCGGCGATCGCTCGGCTGATGATCACCCCGCCGATCGGCAGGTAGCCGGAGTTGGAGCCCTTGGCGAAGCAGATCAGGTCGGGGGTGACGTTCCAATGGTCGACGGCGAACCACTCGCCGCACCGGGCGAAGCCGGACATCACCTCGTCGCAGACCATGACGATGCCGTGTCGCGTGCACAGCTCGCGCACGCCCTGGAGGTAGCCGGGAGGCGGTACGAGGATGCCGTTGGTGCCGACGACGGTCTCGAGGATGATCGCCGCCACCGTCTGAGCGCCTTCGACCATCAGCACCTGTTCCAGGTGGTGGAGCGCCCGCTCCGTCTCCTGCACCTCGCTCTCGGCATGGAACGGCGAACGGTAGGGATATGGGCCCCAGAACTTGACGATGCCCGGGAGTCCGGGTTCGCTCGGCCAGCGCCGAGGGTCTCCGGTGAGCTGGATGGAGCCGCCGGTGGCGCCGTGGTACGAGCGGTAGGTGTTGAGGATCTTGTGCCGTCCGGTGTGCAGGCGGGCCATGCGCATGGCGTTCTCCGTCGCCTCGGCCCCGCCGTTGGTGAAGAACACCATGTCGAGATCGCCCGGGGCGACCTCGGCGATCAGCCGGGCCGCCTCGCTACGGGCGTCGTTGGCGTGGAACGGGGCGACGGTGCACAGCTTGGCCGCGTACTCCTGGATGGCGGCGACCATCTTCGGGTGCTGGTGGCCGATGTTGAGGTTGACGAGCTGCGAGGAGAAGTCGAGGTAGCGGCGGCCGTCCTCGTCCCAGAAGTAGGAGCCCTCGCCGCCGGCGACGACGATCGGGTTGAGCGATCCCTGGGCCGACCAGGAGTGGAAGACATGAGCGCGGTCGTTCACGAACGCGGCGGACGGGCGAGCCTCGAGCGAAGTCATGCCTGCATCGTAATTGTTCCGGGCCTGCTGGTACAGACCGCTCTTTGTACCTGGACAATGTTTCTGGAGCCGCGCCGAAGGGTCATCGAGCGGCGATCCGGTAGCTGCACCGGGTGTCGCCGCCGAGGAGGTGCTGCTCGCGCTCCACGGTGGCGTCCGGCCCGAGCGCCGACCGGAACAGATCGAGTTCGGCCGCGCACAGCCCCTTGCAGGCGGCTGCCGCCTCGCCGATCGGGCAGTGGTGCTCGATCAGCAGGACGTCGCCGTCGGGCAGGTCGACCGTCTCGGCGAGGTATCCCTCGGCGCTGCGGACCTCGGCGAGCCGTCGGACCCGGACGGCGACCGCGGCCCCGTCGGTGAGCGGGCCGAGGGTTGCGAGGTAGGCGATGCCCTGGCGGGCCGTGCGGACGGCGATCACCCGCTCCAGTGCGGCTTCGCCCAGCGCCGCGCGGATCGAGGCGATCAACTCGACCGTCAGGTCGGCGTGGCGATCGGGGAACAGGCCGGCCGCCAGCGGACTGAGTCGCCAGCGCACGGGCGGGCGCCCCCGGCCGCGCATCGGCGCCGCGGCCCGCTCGACCAGACCGGAATCGGCCAGTGACTCGAGATGCTGGCGCACGGCGGTGTCGGTGAGACCGAACTCGGCGGCCAGTTGGGGGGCCGTGGCGTGTTCGAGGTGCTTGAGCCGGTCGACGATCCGTCGCTTGGCATCGGTGAGCTCGGCCATTGAGGGCCACCATAGCCAATTTCCGAAGCGATCTCTTGGCCATTTCGCCGGCCGCCCGGCCGCGGCGTCCCAGCGGGCTGGGTCGTCCATCCCCGGCCTCCCCGCCGGATCGGCCTGGCCAAGTCGTCGCAGTGGCATGGGAATTTGACAAAGTGGTTGCCATGACCGTCGCGAAGCTCTCCCCTGACGTGCTTGCCAACCAGCTCGGCCTCGCCGACGAGGTGGTCGACGCCGACGCGCTGGCCCGAAGCGTGCAGCGCTTCCGCGAGCAGGGGATCGTGCTGCCGACGTTCGCCGAGCTCGCCGACCCCTCGACGATCGACCCTGCCCAAGTCGGCGACGCGGACAGCAACGGCCCCGATCCGCGCAACCTGTTCCGGGTGCACTGGTACAACGACCTTGCCGGCAACCGGGTCGACGTGCCCGACCACGTCGTGCTTCCGCCGGAGCTGACCGGCGTCGAGAGCCCGATCATCGTCGTGTTCGGCGACCGCTTCCCGATGATCGCCGCCCACAAGGTGCTCGCCGCCTACTCGTGCCTGGCCCCTCGGGTGATCACCGGCCAGTTCGACCCGACGCGTCACCGGGCGATCTGGCCGTCGACGGGCAACTACGCCCGCGGTGGCATCGCCATCAGCCGGATCATGGCGTCGCGTGGCGTGGCGATCCTTCCCGCCGGGATGAGCCAGGAACGCTTCGACTGGCTCGACCGCTGGTGCGCCAACCCGGCCGAGGATGTGATCCGCACCGTCGGCACCGAGTCGAACGTCAAGGAGATCTACGACGCATGCAACGAACTGGCCAAGGATCCGGGCAACTTCGTCCTCAACCAGTTCTGCGAGTTCGGCAACACGCTCGGGCACTACACGGTCACCGGTCGGGCCTTCGGCCACGTCTTCGAGCACGTGGCCGCCCGACTGGGCCGGCCGAACCTACGCCTGGCCGCCTTCACCTCGGCCACCGGGTCCGCCGGCACCATCGCCGCCGGCGACCGGTTGAAGGACGACTACGGCACCCGCATCGTGGCCGTCGAGGCGCTCGAATGCCCGACGATGCTCGAGAACGGCTTCGGCGAGCACAACATCCAGGGCATCGGCGACAAGCACATCCCGCTGATCCACAACGTGTTGAACACCGACATCGTCGTCGGGATCAGCGACCGGGCTACCGACGAGCTCGACGTGCTGTTCAACACCCCCGAGGGCCGGGCGTACCTGGTCAACCGGCGTGGGCTCGATCCGTCGCTGGTCGCCGCGCTCGAGCACTTCGGCTTCTCGTCGATCTGCAACGCACTCGCCGCGATCAAGACGGCGAAGCTGCTCGGCCTCGGGCCCGACGACGCGGTGATCACGGTGGCGACCGACGGCGCTGCGCTGTACCCGAGCGAGCGGGCCAAGACCATCGCCCGGCGCTTCAACCACTCCTTCGGCGCCCTCGACGCCGCCGAGGTGTACGGCGAGCACCTGGCCAGCGTGACCACCGACGATGCGATCGAGTGCACGACCCGCGACCGGAACCGGATCTTCAACCTCGGCTACTACACGTGGGTCGAGCAACAGGGCACACCGATCGAGGTGTTCGAGGCGCGTCGCTCGCAGGAGTTCTGGAAGGGCCTGCACCGCTACGTGCCCGTGTGGGACGAGATGATCGATGACTTCAACGGCCGGGTCGCCGCCGGTGGGTGACGTGGGCACCGGCGACCGGCGGTCGACGGGCGGGTCACGGGCATGATCGCCGGATTCCGCTGCCGGGTGTGCGGGGCCCATGTCGACATCGGGCGGGCCTACTCGTGGCGGTGCCCGAACGCCTCGGCCGACGACCGGCGTCACGTGCTCGACATCGTCACGACGACGGTGCCCGCCGCGGGTGGCCGCGTCGGCGACAACCCCTTCGTCAGCTACCGGGCGGCACTCGCCTTCGACGCGTTCGCCGCGGCGAACGGGATGACGGCCGCGGCGCGCGAGGCGTTGATCGTCGAGACCGACGAGCTCGTCGCCGCCGTGGCCGGAACCGGGTTCGCCCGATCGCCGTTCGCCCGCAACGATCCGCTCTCCGACGAACTCGGCTTCGGGCCGTCCGGGGGCGTGTGGGTCAAGGACGAGACCCGCCAGGTCGCCGGGAGCCACAAGGCCCGCCACCTGTTCACCATCCTGCTCCACCTGCGCGCCGCCGAGTTGCTCGGTCTGGCGCCCGCTCGTCGGGCGCCGCTCGCCATCTCCTCCTGCGGCAACGCGGCGATCGCCGCGGCGACGCTGGCCGCCGCCGTCTCCTGGCCGATCCACGTGTACGTCCCCCCGACGGCCGGCGGGCCGGTGCTCGACCGGCTGGCCGGCCTGGGCGCCGAGGTGATCACCTGCCCGCGGCGGGTCGCCGATCCGCCCGGCGACCCGTGCGTGCACCGGTTCCGCGAGGCGCTCGGCGCCGGGGCGCTGCCGTTCGCCGTGCAGGGTCCCGAGAACGTCTGGTGCCTCGACGGCGGCCGCACCCTCGGCTGGGAGCTCGCCGACGACTTCTCCCGGCTCGGCCCCGGCATCTCCCGGCTCTTCGTCCAGGTGGGCGGGGGAGCGTTGGCCACCTCGGTCGGCATGGGGCTGTCCGAGGCCGGGTCGGACGTGGCGCTGATCGCCGTGCAGACCGAGGGCTGCGCCCCGCTGGCCAGGGCCTGGGAGCGTCTCGGTCCGCCGTACGACGCCGAAGTCGCCGCCCGCCGGTGGGCCGAGCTGATGTGGCCGTGGGAATCCGAGCCGCATTCGCTCGCCGACGGAATACTCGACGACGAGACCTACGACTGGCTGGGCATCATCGAGCGGATGGCCCGGACGGGCGGCGCCCCCGTCGTCGCCGGCGAGCCGGCGATCGTCGCCGCGGCCGAGATGGTCCAGCGGGCCTCGGGCATCGACGCCGAGCGCGACAGGCGCCGCAGGTCTCGCCGGGGTGATCGCCGTCCGCCCGGCGCTGGAGGACGACGACCGGGTCGCCGTCATCCTCACCGGCGTGCGCCGGAGCTGAACCGCGGCGGTAGCCTCGCGCGAATGTCGGACCTCCTCCTGCCCTCCGCCCTCGACACCGGGGGCGACCCCCGCTCGGACATCTTCACCCGACTGCTGAAGAACCGGGTGATCATGCTCGGCACCGAGGTCACCGACGAGATCGCCAACAACATCTGCGCGCAGCTGTTGTACCTCGAGGGTGAGGACTCCGCGGCCGACATCTGGCTGTACATCAACAGCCCGGGCGGCTCGGTGTTCGCCGGCATGGCGATCTACGACACGATGCAGTTCGTCAGCTGCGACGTCGCCACGGTGTGCATGGGCATGGCCGCCTCGATGGGCCAGTTCCTGCTCACGGCCGGGGCCGCCGGGAAGCGCCACACGCTGCCCAATGCCCGGATCATGATGCACCAGCCGCTCGCCGGTCTGCGCGGCCAGGCTGCCGACATCGCCATCCAGGCCCAGCAGCTCGCCTACACCAAGCGGCGGATGGCCGAGCTGATCGCCCACCATTCGGGCAAGCCGCTCGAGCAGATCCAGGCAGACTCCGAACGCGACCGCTGGTTCACCGCCGACGAAGCCGTCGAGTACGGCCTGGTCGACACCGTGATCGTCCGACGGGGCCAACTGCGCTGACGCCTCGGGGCGCGGGCTGCCCGCTGTCGTCGATCTCGGCCCGACGGGCGCCCGGCACTGCGTCACCACCCGCCCGCGTCCCCGTCTACGGCGGGGCAGCCGTCCCGCTGACGGCCGTGTCGACGGGGAGCGCCCCGGGCACGGTGACCGTGGTCGTGTCCACCCCGGCCACCGCCGTGGTCGGAGGAGTCGTGGTCGGAGGAGTCGTCGTGGTCGTGGTGGTCGTGGTGCCGGAGACGTCGATCGTGATCCCGCAGGTGGAGGCGGCGTGGGCGACGATCGCGTCGGCGTCGCGTTTGGTCTCGTACGCCTGCTCGATCACCCGGAGTCGGGCTTCGGCGTCGCTGGCGTCGATCGTGGCCGCCGCCTGCATCAACGCGGCGAGGCGCCGCCACTGTTCCTCGACGGCCAGCGGGGCCCGGCGGGACATGTCGAGGTATCGCCCGACCACGCCGGCGACGTCGGCGTCGCTGGCGATCGGCACGACGAGCAGATCCTGCTGTGCGTCCAGGGTCCGGCAGTAGTCCTCGGTCGCCCGGCTCGGATCGCCGCTGCAGGCGGTGACCAGGCAGCCCGTGACCAGGGAACCGGTGACCGCCAGGCACGCCGCCACCGACACGGCGCGACGTGGTCGCCGGGGGATCCGGGGCATCGGTCCAGTTTCCCACCCCGCCGGCCCGAACGGGGTGATCGTCGTGCCGGCGTGCCGGACCGGCCGGCGTGCCGGACCGGCCGGCGATCACGGCTTCTCGGGAGCACCGGGATCCGAGGAGCAATGGCACAACCCTCCCGTAGGATGAGTAGTACCTGTCGAGGAGCCGGGGGTCGGCGTTCCTCCCGATGCTCGACCGGGCGCGTTCAGGCGCCGTTTCCGAGGAGGCGCCATGCTCGCCGCCATTCCCACCGCAGGCCTGCTGGGCACCACCGGGCGCCGAATCGTGGTCGAGGTCCACGTCGGCCCCGGTCTGCCCGGCTTCAGCATCGTCGGCCTGCCCGACGAGGCCTGCCGCGAATCCCGCGATCGAGTCCGGGCGGCGATGCTCTCGAGCGGCCTCGCCTGGCCGCAGAAGCGCATCACCGTCAACCTGGCGCCGTCGGTGCTGAGGAAGTCGGGTGTCGGCCTCGACCTGCCGCTTGCCGTCGGATTGCTGGTCGCCGCCGAGATGCTGCCGGTCGCCTCCGTCGAGGGGGTCGGATGCCTCGGCGAGCTCGGCCTCGACGGGGCGATCCGCCCGGTGCCCGGCGTCGCCCCGATGGTGGCGGCGATGGCGGTCGATGAGCTCCGCCAGGTCATTGTCGCCCGCGCCTCGGTGGCCGAGGCGCGGGTCGGCGCCGGCGGGGTCCCGGTCCGCTCGGCCGAAGATCTGCGCGAGCTGGTCGCCGTGCTGCGGGGGGAGTGCCCGTGGCCGGAGCAGCCCCCCGACGAGGCGCCCGGGCGCCCGGTCCCACCCCCGGATCTGGCCGACGTGCGTGGGCAGCCATGGGCCCGGCGTGCGCTCGAGGTGGCGGCGGCCGGCGCCCATCACCTGTTGTTCGTCGGCCCGCCGGGCGCCGGCAAGACGATGCTCGCCGAACGGCTGTGCGGGCTGCTCGGCCCGTTGAGCGACGGGCGCGCCATCGAAGCCACGATGATCCATTCCGCCGCAGGCGTGAACCTCCCCCCGGGCGGGATGGTGCGGTTCCCGCCCTTCCGTGCCCCGCACCACACCTCGACCGCCGTGGCGATCATCGGTGGGGGCACCCTGAGCCTCAGGCCGGGTGAGATCAGCCTCGCCCATGGAGGGGTGCTGTTCCTCGACGAACTCGGCGAGTTCTCCCCGAGTGTGGTCGACGCCCTTCGTCAGCCGCTCGAAGACCTGCAGGTCCGGGTCTCCCGGGCTCGTTCCAGCGTCGTCATGCCCGCCGATGCACTGGTGATCGCCGCCACCAACCCGTGCCCCTGCGGCGGAGGCCGACCGGGTGATTGCTCGTGCTCCGACGCCGCCAAGGGTCGTTACCTGCGGCGATTGTCGGGCCCGCTGCTCGACCGGTTCGACCTGCGCGTCGCCGTCAGCCGCCCCGGGGTCGACGAGCTGATGGCATCCTCAGGGGGTGAGTCCACGGCGGCGGTGCGCGAACGGGTCGCCGCTGCCCGGGCGGTCGCCGCCGAGCGCGGCCGGCTGAGTGCCCGCATCCCGGCGGCCGAGCTCGACGAACTGGCGCCGCTGAGTCGCGCCGCGCAGCACCTGCTCCGTGGCGAGCTCGAGCACGGCCGGCTGAGCGGTCGTGGTCTGCACCGGGTCCGGCGAGTGGCCCGGACGGTGGCCGATCTCGACGGAGACGGCCACACGATCGAGGCGGAGCACGTCAGTCAGGCGCTGCGGCTGAGGGTCGACGTGGGCGCCACGTCGTCGGGCCGGGCCGCGTACGCCCCCGCCGGGGCCGCCTCATGAATTCGCCGGCGCTCCCCGACGAGGCGTACGCCGCATCACTTGCCGCGCTCCCGGCGATGACTCCCGCCCGACTGCGCGCCTTGTTGCACGGTAGATGGGCCCGCTCGGCATGGGAGGCCGTGCGCGGCGAGGTCGCCGATCCCGGACTCCAGCGGATCGTCGGCGACGACGTGGCGCTGCGGGAGCGTTGGCGGCGTGCAGCCACCGATGATGTCGTCGAGGACATCTGGGGACGCTGCGTCGCCCTCGGCCTCTGGGTGCTCCTCCATGGCCGATCGGGGTATCCCGCCCCCCTGACCCATGATCCGTCTCCGCCGCCGGTGCTGTTCGTGCAGGGCGACGCAGGCGCGCTGGCACACCGGCGGGTGGGAGTCGTCGGCACCCGCAACGCCACACCGGGGGGCCGCCGCACCGCCCGGGCACTGGGCCGGGAGTTGGCCGGCGCCGGTGTCGCAGTCGTCTCCGGACTGGCGCGCGGCATCGACGGTGCCGCCCACCAGGGAGTGCGCGACGTGCTCGGCGACAGCGCCGGGGACGGCGCGCCCGGCCCCATCGGCGTCGTCGGGAGCGGACACGATGTCGTGTTCCCCCGCGAACACCGGGAACTGTGGAACTGGGTGGCCGGGCGTGGGGTGCTCATCTCCGAGCATCCCCCCGGCTCGGCGCCCCTCGCCGGCCGCTTCCCGCAGCGCAACCGTGTGATCGCCGGCCTGTCGGAAATCATCGTGGTCGTCGAGTCCCGGGCCACGGGCGGCTCGTTGATCACGGTGCGCGAAGCGATGAAGCGTGACGTCGACGTCCTCGCCGTCCCCGGTTCGCTGCTCAACAGCGCGGCGCGGGGGACCAATCAACTGATCGCCGAGGGGCGCGGCCGGTGCTCGAACCGGGCGACGTGCTCATCGCCCTCGGCCTCGATACGCGACGTCGTACTTCGCTGCCCTTCGATCCCCGTGCCGCGCCGGCGGCGGCCGACCGAGCTGTGCTGGTGGCCTTCGGGCCGGACACGCTGACCATCGACGAGCTGGTTGCCCGCACCGGCCGACCGGCGGTCGACGTGGCCCTGGCCGTCGGGCGACTCGAGGGGGCCGGCTGGCTGCTCGACATCGGCGGGTGGTACGCGCCGATCGATCACCCCGGAGGCCCAACGTGACTTGGTACGGTCGGGCCCGTGCCCTGGCGACACGACGAGTTCCTGGCGTCGCTGGTCGCCGCGGCGCCGAACACCGTCGCCGCATATCGTCGCGACCTCGAAGGTTTCGTCGAGTGGGCCGGCCGAGCGGGCGTCCACGGCCCGGCATCGGTGGACCGCATCATGCTCCGGCGCTATCTCGCCCACCTGACGACCCGGAAGTACGCCCGTCGGTCGATCGCCCGCAAGGCCTCGTCGTTGCGTCGCTACTTCGGCTGGCTGCACCGCCGGGGGCTGATCGAGCGCGATCCGTCGGCGTCGTTGTCGGCCCCGACCGGCGATGGCCGGCTGCCCCGCGTGCTCGACCACGGCGAGGTGCTCCACCTGCTCCAACCCCAGCCGACCGACGACCGGGCGAACGCGGCCCCGTCGGGTTCGCCGGGCCTCGAGGCGGTGCTCGAGTTGCGTGACACAGCGGTCCTCGAGGTGCTCTACGGCAGTGGCGTACGCGTCTCGGAGCTGTGCGGGCTCGACACCGACTCGCTCGACTTCGCCGCCGGCGCGGCGCGGGTGCTCGGCAAGGGCGACAAGGAACGTCGGGTGCCGCTGTCCGCACCGGCCTACGAGGCGTTGCGGAGGTGGCTGGCGGTCCGGGCAGACGCCCCGGGCGGCACCGCCCCCGGCGCGGCGTTGTTCCGGAACCGGCGTGGACGGCGCCTCACTCCCCGCGACGTCCGGCGGATCATCGACCGGCGGGCCATCGACCCGACCCACCCCCACGCGCTGCGCCACACCTTCGCCACCCACCTGCTCGACGGAGGAGCAGATCTCCGTGTCGTCCAGGAGTTGCTGGGCCACGCCAGCGTCGCCACGACGCAGCGCTACACCCACGTGAGCAAGGAACGGCTCCGTTCGGTCTACGAACAGACCCACCCGCGCGCCTGACGGCGCCCTCGTCGGCATCCAGCGTGCCCACCGACCGCGCGCTGCGGCGCCGTCACCCCTCGAGGTCCCGTCATGCTTCCTGTCCCGTCCCCGCTGCTCGCCCTGCTCGTCGCCCTCGTACTCGGCGGCCCCCCATGCCTGCTGCCCCCCGTCGTGGGCCGCGTGACCGATCCGTTCCGTCCGCCCGGGTGCCCCTACTGTCCGGGCAACCGTGGCCTGGAGTACGCGACCACGCCGGGCCGGCCGGTGATCGCCGCGGCGAACGGGTCGGTCGGATTCGCCGGCTCGGTGGCCGGGGTCCGCTACGTGGTCATCGAACACACGGGCGGGTATCGCACCACTTACGGCCGGCTGGCCTCGATCACCGTGCGGTCCGGGTCCCCGGTGCGGGCCGGTGAGACCCTCGGCACGACCGGTCCGGCGACGTACTTCGGCCTCCGGCGGGGCGAGATCTACCTCGACCCGGCACCACATCTGGCCCGGGTGACGCCCCAGCCCCGGCTGATCCCGCTCGACGGTCGGGACCGCCGACCCCCGCCACCGCCGAGACTCGTCTGCTGAGCGGCGGGAGCCCGAGTCGGCTGGGAGATCGGGTCCCGGGCCGCTAGCATCTCCACCGGCTCGCGGCGATGTGTCGCGACCCGATTCACATGCGCTCCCCCCGAAATCTGCGGTCGCCCTCGGGCGCTGGCGGGGCCGCGCCGGCAACCGCAGCAAAGGAGACATCATGGCCGTCGTCAGTATGCGACAGCTGCTCGAAGCAGGCGTGCATTTCGGGCACCAGACCAGGCGTTGGAACCCGAAGATGAAGCGCTTCATCTTCGGCGAGCGCGGTGGCATCTACATCATCGACCTCAATCAGACGTTGACCCGGGTCGAGGACGCCTACACCTACATTCGTGATCTCGTCGCCGGCGGGGGTTCGGTCCTCTTCATCGGCACCAAGAAGCAGGCCCAGGATCCGGTGCGTTCGTTCGCCGAGAAGTGCGGCATGCCCTACGTCAACGAGCGTTGGCTCGGCGGCATGCTGACCAACTTCGAGACCATCTCCAAGCGCGTCTCCAAGATGCAGGAGTACGAACGGATGCGCATCTCCGGCGAGTTCGAGGCGATGCCGAAGAAGGAGGCGCTGCTCCTCGGGCGCGAGCTCGAGAAACTGCAGAAGAACCTCGGCGGCATCCGCAACCTGTCCAAGCGTCCCGACGCCGTGTTCATCCTCGACACCAAGAAGGAACACCTCGCCGTCACCGAGGCCAACAAGCTCGGCATCCCCGTGGTCGCCGTGGTCGACACCAATGTCGACCCCGACGTCGTGCGCTATCCGATCCCGGGCAACGACGACGCCATCCGCTCCACCAGCCTGATGTGCCGCATCGTGGCCGACGCCGTCGAGGAGGGTCGCTTCATCAACTCCAAGCGCAACCCGCTCGCCGCTCCGCGTCGCAGCGTGGAGCAGGATGCCGCCTTCATCGCCCAGCAGACCGAGGCCCGGCGGGCGGCAATGGCCGCCCAGGCCGACCGCGATGCCCGCGTGGCGGCGACCAAGACCACCGACACCGAGCCGGAGCCCGAGGCGGCTCCGGCAGCGGAGGCACCCGTCGCGGTCGAAGTACCCGTCGCGGTCGAAGTACCCGTCGCGGTCGAGGTACCCGTCGAGGTCGAGGCACCCGTCGAGGTCGAGGCACCCGTCGAGGTCGAGGCACCCGTCGCGGTCGTAGAGGGAGCGTCCTGAACCATGGCTTTCACCGCCAAAGACGTCCAGGCGCTGCGCCAGTCGACCGGCGCCGGGATGATGGACGCAAAGCGAGCGCTCGAGGTCAACGACGGCGACATGGAGGCCTCGAGGCAATGGCTCCGGGAGAAGGGCCTGGCGGCCTCCGCCAAGCGCGAAGACCGTGAGAACGCCCAGGGTCTCGTCGCCCTGTCGATCGTCGGCGACGTCGGCGCGATCGTCAAGCTGAAGTGCGAGACCGACTTCGTCGCCGGTTCCGAGCTGTTCAAGGCAGAGGGCCAGGCCCTCGCCGACCTGGTCGCGAAGGGGGGCGACGTCGCCGCGCGCTCGACGATCCTCGACGATCTCAAGATCACGCTCAAGGAGAACATCAGCCTCGGAGACGTCGTGCGTCTGGAGGCCGGGCCGGGCAACTCGCTCGACTCCTACCTCCACATCCAGGGCGGCCGGGGTGTCAACGCCGTTCTCGTCGAGATGGCCGGCGGGACCACCGAACTGGCTCACGACGTGGCCGTCCACATCGCCTTCGCCAAGCCGAAGTACCTGGCCAAGGCCGATGTGCCCGCCGATGAGGTCGACAAGGAGCGTGGCACCCTCGAGACGATCACACGCAACGAGGGCAGGCCCGAGGCGGCGATCGCCAAGATCGTCGAGGGTCGCCTGCAGGGGTACTTCAAGGATGTCGTCCTGCTCGAGCAGCCCTACGCCAAGGACGACAAGGTCTCGATCGGGCAACTGATCGGATCGGCCACCATCGTCCGCTTCGCCCAGGTCCAGGTCGGCTGATCGCCGTGGCCCCACCCCGCTGGAAGCGCATCGTCTTCAAGCCTTCGGGTGAGGCCCTGGCCGGAGCGTCGGGCAACGGTCTCGACGGGGTCACACTCGACACCACGGCGCGCGAGATCATGGAGGTCCGCGAGAAGCTCGACGTCGACGTCGCGGTCGTGGTCGGCGGCGGCAACTTCTGGCGGGGTCGGTCGAACTCCCTGGCAGCGATGGACGCCACCCAATCCGATCACATCGGCATGCTCGCCACGGTGATGAACGCCCTCGCCCTGCAGGACGCGCTCGAACGGGTGGGCCAGCACACCCGGGTGCAGAGCGCCATCGAGATGCCGCGCATCGCCGAGCCCTACATCCGGCGTCGGGCGATGCGCCACCTCGAGAAGGGTCGCGTCGTCATCTTCGCCGCCGGCACAGGCAATCCGTTCTTCACCACCGACACGGCCGCCGCGTTGCGGGCCAAGGAGATCGACGCCGGAGCGATCCTCAAGGGGACCCACTCCGGAGTCGACGGCATCTACTCGGCCGATCCACGCAAGGATCCCTCCGCGGTCAAGTACGACGAGATCAGCTACCTCGAGGTGATGACCCGCGATCTCAAGGTGATGGACGCCACGGCGATCGCCTTCTGTCGTGACAACAACCTCCCGATCGTGGTCTTCGACATGACCGCCCCCGGCACCCTGCTGTCGATTCTCGAGGGCAAGCGGGCCGGGACGATCGTGCGCGACGTCTGACTACTGCCGGTGAGGTCCCCGGCAGCCGCCGCCACCATCACTCGTCCTCCTCACCGCCGTCACTAGGCTGGTGGCCGTGACGGAAGAGACCCTGCTCGAGGCCATCGAGAAGATGGAGAAGGCCGTCGAGCACACACAGGGCCAGTTCTCCACCGTTCGCACCGGTCGGGCGTCCCCGGCGCTGGTGGAAAAGATGCTGGTGAGCTACTACGGCGCCGATGTCCCGTTGCAGCAGCTCGCCTCGTTCCAGGTGCCCGAGGCCCGGCAGCTGGTGATCAAGCCGCACGACCGAGCGTCGCTGGCGCCGATCGAGAAGGTCATCCGGGACTCCGACCTCGGCGTGTCGCCGAGCAACGACGGGGTCGTCATCCGGATCAACCTGCCGCCGCTCACCGAGCAGCGCCGCAAGGAGTACGTGAAGATCACCAAGAACATGGCCGAGGACGGCCGGGTGGCCGTGCGCAACATCCGGCGCGACGCCCGCAAGCATCTCGAGGCCGCCGAGAAGGCCGGCGAGATCTCGGTCGACGAGCTCGAGCGGGCCGAGAAGGAACTCGAGAAGATCACGCACGAGCACGTCGATCTGATCGACAAGGCGTTGGGGCGCAAGGAGCACGAGCTCCTCGAGGTCTGAGGGGAAGCGCGAGATGACAAGTACGACCAATCGTCGGGCAGAAGCCCGAACCACCAGTGTGAACGAGGTGTCGGACCGATGAGCGACGATCTCTGGCGGCCCGGTCAGGACGATGACTTCGGCGAGTTCGACGACGACGACGACTGGGACGCCATCCCGTCCCCACTGCCGCACCGCGAGCGGCCCGCCGACGTCTCTGGACCGGCGATCAGCCTCGGCAACGCCGACATCGGCGCCCTGCCCCATTGGACCGAACCCCCGACGGGCGAGATCCCCCGGCTCTTCGCCGACAAGGATCCCACCGACGACCTCGACGTGTGGTCGGGGTTCTCGCCGTCAGCCGCGCCGGTGTGGCGCGACGAACCGCCCGAAGTGGATGCGACCCAGCTGACCGATTTCACCGAGTTCGAGGGTGTTCCGCGGATGGGGGCGCTCGACGAGAGCCCGGCACCCGCCGACCCGTTCTTCGAATTCGACGAGGCCGTCGTCGCTCCGGCGTCGTTCGCTCCGCCGGAGGCCCCGGTAGCGCGCGGTCCGTTGCAGGTGGGCACCGATCCGATGAGCGACGCCGAACGGGTGACCCCGCTACGCGGCCGCGCCTCGCCAGGCCGTGGCCAGCGCGACGACCCCTCGCGGCCGCGCACCGGCAGCCGTCCGTCGGCCGGATCGTCGGGCCCTCGCCCGACCTCGGCCGCGCGCCCGGCGGCACCACCCGCCCGCGGCGCCAAGGGCCGTGACATGCCGACGGCGGTCGCCCTCGGCGTCGGGCTCGCCGCGGTGTTCGTGGCGTTGGTCAAGTTCACCGGCACGACGGGTGTGGTGGCCCTCGTCAGCGTCGTGATGGCGCTTGCCGCGATCGAGTTCTACGGCCGGGTGACCGAGCGTGGGTATCGACCAGCCACCGTGCCGGGGATCGCCGCCTGCGCACTGCTGCCCGTTGCCGCCTACTGGCGTGGGGAGACGGCGGTGCCGCTCGTCGTGTTCCTCGCCCTGGTCGCCACCGTCGTGACGGCGATCTCCGCCGAGGGCATCGAGAGCGGCCCGCTCCCGAACACGGCGATCACGATGACCGGCGTGGTGTGGATCGGTGTGCTGGGTTCGTTCGCCGGGCTGATCCTCAAGATGGGCGAACCGATCGGCACCGACACGATCTTCGCTCTCGCCGTCGGCGTCGTTGCCAACGACGTCGGCGCCTTGTTCGTCGGTTCGACCGCCGGGCGCACCCCGTTGCGTGACTGGATCAGTCCGAACAAGACCGTCGAGGGTCTCGTCGGGGGAACGGTCGCCACGCTCGGGGCGATGGCGCTGCTCAACATCGCCAACGGCCACGCTCAGACGTGGACGCGGTTGGCCGACATCCTCGTGCTCGGCCTGGTGGTGGCCGTGCTCGCCCCGATCGGCGATCTCACCGAGTCGATGTTCAAGCGCAACCTCGACGTCAAGGACTTCGGCACCCTGCTCCCCGGGCACGGCGGTGTGCTCGATCGCTTCGACGGCTTCCTGTTCGTCCTCCCCGGCGCCTACTACGCGCTCACCTGGCTGGAGCCCTGGCTCCGCTCGTAGGACGAAGCCCCGGCCGCCCGCCACGGGACCGAACACGGGCGGCGGACACTCAACCGAATCCGGGATCCAGCCCGGCGCGCGTCGGAATCGGCCGATCACCGGCAGAATTGACCGGTGAGTGCCGTTCGGGTCGCCATTGCCGGGTCGTCGGGGTCTGTCGGCCGTCAGACACTCGAGGTCGTCCGCGCCGAACGTGATCGGTACGAGGTCGTCGGGCTCGGTCTCGGTTCGTCGGTCGACACCCTGATCGAGCAGGCACGCGAGTTCCGCCCGAAGGTGGTCGCCGTCGCCGACCCGGTCCGCCGTCGCCAGGCGGCCGCGGCCCTTCCCTTCTGCGAGGTCGTCGGCGACCTCGCAGAGCTGACCGAGCTGGCCGATGTCGTGGTCAACGCCGTCGTCGGCTTCGCCGGGCTGCCGGTCACGCTGGCCACGCTGCGGGCCGGCAAGCGGCTGGCGCTGGCGAACAAGGAGAGCCTGATCGCCGCCGGCCCCGTCGTCCAACCGCTGCGCTCGACACCGGGGGCCGAGCTGGTGCCGGTCGACTCCGAGCACTGTGCCGTGCACCAGTGCCTGCGCGCCTCGATCCACCCCAACGGCGGGCGGGAGTTGGCCCGCATCGTGCTCACGGCCAGCGGTGGGCCGTTCCGCGGCCGCAGCCGTGACGAACTGGCCGAGATCGGTGTCGAAGCCGCCCTGGCCCACCCCACGTGGAGCATGGGTCCGAAGATCACCGTGGATTCCTCCACGCTGATGAACAAGGGTCTCGAGGTGATCGAGGCCCACGAACTGTTCGGCGCGCCGTACGACCGCATCGACGTCGTGGTCCATCCCCAGTCGATCGTCCATTCGCTCGTCGAGTTCACCGACGGCGCCACGATCGCCCAGCTGTCGCTCCCCGACATGAGGCTGCCCATCGGCTATGCGTTGGCCTATCCCGATCGCATCGCCACCCCGTTCGGCCGGATCGACTGGACCGCCCTCGACCGCCTCGACTTCGAACCTCCCGACCTGGCCACGTTCCGGTGCCTCTCACTGGCGTACGACGCCGGCCGCGTCGGGGGCACGGCTCCGGCCTGGCTCAGCGCCGCCAACGAGGTCGCGGTCGAGGCATTCCTCGCCGGCCGGCTACCGTGGATCGAGATCGCCGCCGTGATCAGCGCCACTCTCGACCGCCACGACGGAGCGGCGGCCACGTCGGGCGACGCAGTGATCGCCGCCGACGAACGGGCCCGGTCGGTGGCCGCGGACGTGCTCGACGAAAGGAGCTCCCGATGACGATTGGCGCAATGGTGCCGAATCATGAGGGCGTCGAACCCGAGGTGGTCGATCAGCGCAGATCGTTGATCCGGCTCGGCACGGTCGTCGTCGCTGTGGTCGCCCTGGCGTTGATCTCGTGGTCCTATGCGCTGTTCGGGCTGTTCCTGCTGGTCACGCTGTTCATCCACGAGCTCGGGCACTACATCGGTGCCCGGCGGGGCGGGATGAAGGTGACCGAGTTCTTCATCGGGTTCGGGCCGCGGATCTGGAGCTTCCGCCGGGGCGAGACGGAGTACGGGCTCAAGGGAATCCCGCTCGGCGCCTACGTCAAGACCCCCGGGATGACCAACCTCGAGGAGCTGTCCGAGGCCGACGAACCGCGCTCGTACCGCGCCCAGTCGTACGCCCACCGGTTCGGGATGGTCCTCGCCGGTCCGGCCACCAACCTCCTCGCCGGCCTGGTGCTGTTCTGCGTGTTCTTCTCGGTGTTCGCCGAACCGGTGATCGAGGAGGCGTCGTGGCCGGAGATCGGGGGGCCGGCGGCCGACAATCCCGCCGGCCGGGCCGGCCTGCGCGATGGCGACCTGATCCTGGCCGTCGACGGCGTGGACGTGTCGTCGTTCGACACGTTCCGCGCAACCGTCAAGCCACGCCCTGGTGAGCGGGTCACCGTGACCTACGAGCGCGACGGTGAGCGGCGCGACGTGGCCGTGACGCTGGGCAGCCGTCAGGTGCTCACGGCGACGGGGGAGACGACGGGTGTGGTGGAGGGATTCCTCGGCGTCTATCCGCAACGCACCGTCGAACGATCGGTCCCCGAGGGCGTCCAGCGCGGGTTCACCGAGTTCGGCGTGCAGGTCAAGGGCACTGTGGTCGCCATCGGGGACATCTTCAGCCCGTCGGGGCTGTCGCGGATCTTCCGGATGGTCGCCGGCCGGGAGGTCGACGATCCGACGAAGCGGCCGACCTCCATCGTCGGTATCACCAAGTACGGCTCGCAAGCCGTGCGCTCCAGCGCCGCCGAGACGCTGTACCTGCTCGCCTCGTTGAACATGGCACTCGGGTTGTTCAACCTGCTGCCCGTCCTCCCCCTCGACGGCGGGCACCTGCTCATCGCCACCTACGAGCGGCTGAGATCCCGCCGGGGCCGTCGCTACCACGTCGACTTCGCCAAGGTGATGCCGGTGTTCGCCGTGCTCATCGTCACCCTGATGCTGGTGTTCCTCTCCGCCCTCTATCTCGACGTCGGCTGACAGGGAGAATGGGTGGGGCGGGTCGACGTCCTCGCCCGAGCCCGCCGTGCAGCGGCCGTACCGCTCGCGCAGCGGCCATACTGCTGAGGTGACTTCCCTGTCCTCCCCCTCCCCGCGGCCGTTCCCGGCGCGGCGGGTGAGCCGCCAGATCATGGTCGGCTCCGTCCCCGTCGGCGGCGACGCGCCGATCACGGTCCAGTCGATGACGATCACCAAGACCGCCGATGTCGAGGGCACGCTGCAGCAGATCTACGGCCTCGCCGCAGCCGGCTGCGACATCGTCCGGTGCACGTGCAACGAGCCCGAGGCCGCCGAGGGACTGGCGCAGATCGTGCCCCGCTCGCCGATCCCGATCATCGCCGACATCCATCACCAGTACCGCATGGCGCTCGCCGCGCTGGAGGCGGGGGTGCACGGGCTGCGGCTCAACCCGGGCAACATCCGTCGACCCGAGCACATCAAGGCCGTCGCCATGGCGGCCAAGGACCGTGGCGTGTCGATCCGTATCGGGGTCAACGGTGGCTCCCTCGACCCTTCGTTGTACGAGAAGCACGGCGGCATCCGACCCGAGGCGATGGTCGAATCCGCAATGCAGGAGCTGGCCTACTTCGAGGAGGTCGGCTTCGATCTGGTCAAGATCTCGGTCAAGGCGTCGAGTGTCCGGCTGATGGTCGAGGCGTACCGGCAGCTCGCCGAGCTCACCGACGTGCCCCTGCATCTCGGCGTGACCGAGGCCGGCCCCCCGCCCAACGGCCTGATCAAGGCCACTGCCGGGATCGCCACGCTGCTCAACGAGGGGATCGGCGACACGATCCGCTACAGCCTGACCGCCGAGCCGGTGGAGGAGGCCCGCGCCGGGCGTCAACTGCTCGAGGCCCTCGGCCTGCGCGAGCGCAAGAACGTCGACCTGATCGCCTGCCCGAGTTGCGGCCGGGCCGAGATCGACGTGATCGACGTCGCCAAGCGGGCGTTGGCCGCCTTCGGTGAACGCCAACTCCCGTTGCAGGTCGCCGTCATGGGATGCGTGGTCAACGGGCCGGGCGAGGCCCGCGAGGCCGACCTGGGGATCGCCGCCGGCAATCGGCGGGGCCACCTGTTCGTCAAGGGCACCAACGTCGCCGTCGTTGCGGAGTCCGAGATGGTCGAGGCCCTCGTCGAGTGGGCCGAGTTCATCCACGAGCACGGCACGGAGGCGGCGATCGCCCGCGCCGATGTCGCCAAGGCCGAACGCGAGGCGAGGCTCGACCGCACCGACCTGCTTGACGTGCGCGGCGCCGATGTCAACCATGCACAGGAGCGCATCGTCGAGATCCGCAAGCAGGTGAGCGGCGGCTGACTCGACTCGGGGGGCCGTCGTCGGCCGCCGGCCCGATGCGCTCCGCGTCCGACTATCGGGCCGTCGCCCAGTAGACCGTGGCCCGGCCGGTGAGTTCGACACGCTCGCCGGGCACGACCAGCACGGTGGCTCCACCGGGAAGCTCGGCCGTCGTCCCGGCGACGCAGAGCAGCATGCCGAGGGCGGTGGCCGAGAAGGCGATCCGCCCGTCGACGTCGACGCGGCGCAGACACCAGTCGGGAGTCGGGGTCGGGTACTCGACGATGCCCGGCGCGATCGGCGCCGGTTCGATCATCGGCTCGGCCATCTCCTGCACGTCGATCATCTCGAGCACGGCGTCGATGTCGATGTGCTTGGCCGTGAACCCGACGCGCAGCACGTTGTCGGAGGGGCCCATCAACTCGACGCCGAGACCGCGGAGATAGGCGTGTGGGACGCCGGCCGACAGGTAGACGGCCTGTCCGGCCTGCAGCACCCGGTGGTTGAGCAGGATCGCCGCACCCAGCGCCGGATCACCGGGCCATCGCCGGGCGATGCCGGCGACGGCCGCCGTCGCCGGGTCGCCGTGGCCCTCGTCGGCGGCGCAGGCGGCCGTGATCTCGCCGACGTCGAACCGCCGGTCGACAAGGATCTCGCGCAGCGTCCGGCGCAGCCCGCCCGATGAGAGTCGGTCGGCCAACGCCGTGCACACCGGATGGCGCATCGCCGTGAGCAGTTCGAGGGAGGCGGCGATCGGGCGGAAGCCGCAGAGCACCTCGAACGGCCCGAGGGCGCAGAGGACCTCGGGCTTGGCGTACGGATCGCGGTACAGCCGCTCCCGCCCTTGTGGCGGGCCGGCGAGCGACTGCTCGGCGGCGAACTCGCGGCGGGCGGTGTCGGCACCGGGATGGATCTGCAGTGACAACGGTTCCGCCGCGGCGAGCAGTTTGAACAGGAACGGGAGTGGCCCGGTCACCTCGATCAACCCACGGCGCACGCCGTCGGCACCGGTCACGCTCGTCGGGCCTCCGGGGTGGGTCCCCAACCACAGCTCCGCCCACGGTCGTCCGTCCGGAGGCCGGCCGACGAGCGCCGGGATGGCCTCGACGTCGCCCCAGGCGTAGTGCTGAACGGCGCCCTCGATCGCCAACATCTCGCGATCGAGGCTAGCCCGATGGGCCGCCCGGGCGAGATAGCGTGGCCCGCCGTGCTCCTTCGGATGTCGAACCTGTTCCTGCGAACCCTGCGTGACGACCCGGCCGATGCCGAGGTCCCGAGTCACAGGCTGTTGGTCCGGGCCGGATACGTGCGCCGGGCAGCACCGGGCATCTACTCGCTGCTGCCGCTCGGGGTGATGATCTACGACCAGATCTACCGGGTCGTCAAGGAGGAGATGGACGCCATCGGCGCCCAGCAGGTGCACTTCCCGGCGTTGCTTCCCCGCGAACCGTACGAGGCGACCGGGAGGTGGACGGACTACGGCGACAACATCTTCCGGCTCAAGGATCGCCGCCAGGGCGACTACCTGCTCGCCCCGACCCACGAGGAGATGTTCACCCTGATGGTCAAGGGGGAGTACTCGTCCTACAAGGACTTCCCCGTGTACCTCTACCAGATCCAGACGAAGTACCGCGACGAGGCCCGGCCCCGCTCGGGCATCCTGCGCGGTCGTGAGTTCGTGATGAAGGACTCCTACTCGTTCGACCTGTCCGACGACGGGCTCGAGGCCAGCTACGAACTCCACCGCCAGGCGTACATCCGCACCTTCGACCGCCTCGGCATCGACTACCGCATCGTCAGCGCGATGTCGGGGGCGATGGGCGGCTCGAAGAGCGAGGAGTTCCTCGCCCCGAGCCCGGTCGGCGAGGACACGTTCGTGATGTGCTCGTCGTGCGACTACGCGGCCAACATCGAGGCGGTGCGGGTCCTCCCGGCGGCGGCGGTCGACGCCGAGGTGGCCCACCCGCCGATGCGCAAGCTGCACACTCCCGACGCCCCGGGGATCGGCGCCCTCGTCGAGCACCTCAACACCCACCACGCGATGGAGATCGACGCCTCGCGTCTGCTCAAGAACATCCTCTTCAAGGTCGACGGGCAGCCGGTGATGGTCCTCGTACCCGGCGATCGGGAGGTCGACGAGGAACGTCTGGCTGTCGCCGTCGCCCCGGGCCGGCTCAGTGCCTTCGACGAGGCCGACTTCGCCGGGCGGGCCGATCTCGTGCGCGGCTACGTCTCGGCTCTCGGGATGGCGGCGGCCGGCGTGCCGGTGTACGCCGACCCGCGCATCGCCCCCAACTCGGTCTGGGTCACCGGGGCCAACGAGTACGAGCACCACGTCGTCGACGCCGTCGCAGGGCGGGACTTCACCGTCGACCGGTACATCGAGGTGGCCACCGTGGCCGTCGGCGATCCGTGCCCGCGTTGCGGCGAGGCGCTGGAGATCGACCGGGCGATCGAGATCGGCCACATCTTCCAACTCGGCCGCAAGTACACCGACGCGCTCGGCCTCGACGCCCTCGGGCCCGACGGCAAGCCGATCCGGATCACGATGGGCTCGTACGGCATCGGGGTCACCCGCGCCGTCGCCGTGATCGCCGAGCAGCGCCACGACGCCCTCGGCCTGCGCTGGCCGTGGGAGATCGCCCCGGCGCAGGTCCACATCGTCGCCGCGGGCAAGGCCGAGCAGGTGGCCGCGGCGCTGGAGCTCGGCGCCGCCTTCACCGCAGCTGGGGTGCGGACGCTGGTCGACGATCGCGACGGGGTGTCGGTCGGGGTCAAGTTCAAGGATGCCGAGATCCTCGGTTCCCCGGTGATCGTCGTCGTCGGACGAGGTCTCGCCGCCGGCCTGGTCGAGCTGCGCGACCGTTTCTCCGGCGAGTCGACCGAGTCGACGCTCGACGGGGTCGTGCGGGCCGTCGTCGACCGGGCAGCCGAGCGGGTCGTCGACCGCTTCCGCTGAGCCCGCTCGGTCCCCGCAGGGCCGCCACCCGGTATACTCGGGCCGTCCTTAGCGTTGTAAGACGAGAATGGCGTGGGCCTCCGGGCCCACGCCATTCGTTTCGATGGAGCACGGATCCGGTCGGCGACGACCGCCACGAGGAGGTGAAGCGATGTCAGACGAAGAACGGTCCGGCCCGGTGGTCGACCGCGTCGTGGCGATCGTCACCCCGATCCTCGCCGACCTCGGTCTCGAGCTCTACGACTGCGAGTTCGGGGGCGGCAGCCTGCGGATCACGGTCGACAAGCCCGGGGCGGCGGTCGATCTCGACGAGATCGCCCTGGTCACCAGGCTCGTGTCACGCGATCTCGACCACATCGACGTCGTTCCCGGCCGCTACACGCTCGAGGTCTCCAGCCCTGGGCTGGAGCGGGTGCTGCGCGAGCCCCGTCACTTCCAATGGGCCGTCGGCCGCGATGTCGTCCTGCGGCTGCGCGACGTGGCCGCACCCGAACGCCGCCTGGCCGGCCGCGTGATCAGCGCCGACCTCGAGGCGATCGAGGTCGTCCCCGGCGACGGGCCGGCGCAGGGGACGACGGTGCGCGTCGCATACGGCGCCATCGATCGCGCCCGCACCGTGTTCGTCTGGGCCGCGGCGCCGAAGCCGACGGGGGCCAAACCCAAGCGCAGCGCCACGCCCGATTCAGACACCAGTTCTCAGACACAGGAGGTCTCGGCATCATGAGCAATCTCGACATGGCCGAAGCGGTACGGATGCTGGCCGCCGACAAGGGCATCTCCGTCGACCTGCTGCTGCAGGTGCTCGCCGACGCGCTGGTCACGGCCTACAAGCGCCGCCCGGGCGCGGCCGACGAGGCCGAGGTGCAGATCGACGCCGACACGATGGAGATCCGCGTCGTCGCCTACGACATCGACGAGCACGGCAACTGGGTCAACGCCCGCGACGACACGCCTCAGGACATGGGGCGCATCGCCGCCCAGACGTTCCGCCAGGTGCTCAGCCAGCGCATCCGCGAGGCCGAGCGCGACATGAAGTTCGAGGAGTACGCCAACCGCGAGGGCGACATCGTCACCGGCATCATCCAGCAGACCGACAGCCGCTACACCCTGCTCGACCTCGGCCGGGTCGAGGCGTTGCTCCCCCAGGCGGAGCAGGTCTCGTTCGATCGGCCCCAGCCCGGTGACCGGGTCAAGGCGTACATCGTCGAGGTGCGCAAGACCGCCAAGGGCCCGCAGATCGTCGTCAGCCGCACCCATCCCGGTCTGATCAAGCGACTCTTCGAGCTCGAGGTTCCCGAGATCGCCGACGGCATCGTCGAGATCAAGGCCTGCGCCCGCGAACCCGGCCACCGCACCAAGATCGCCGTCTGGTCCAACGACCACAACGTCGATCCGGTCGGCGCCTGCGTCGGCGCCCGGGGAGCCCGCGTGCGCATGGTGGTCAACGAGTTGCGCGGCGAGAAGATCGACATCGTCCCGTTCAGCGACGACCGCTACGACTTCGTGGCCAAGGCGCTGTCACCGGCCAAGGTCAAAGAAGTCCGGATCCACGACGACATCGGCCTCGCCGAGGTCATCGTCCCCGACTTCCAGCTTTCGCTCGCCATCGGCAAGGAGGGCCAGAACGCCCGCCTGGCCGCCCGGCTCACCGGCCTGCGGGTCGACATCAAGAGCGAGTCGCAGCTCGCCGAGGAGGAGAGCGGCTCGATGCGCGACCCCAACGTCGAGTACGCCGAGGGTGAGTGGGTGCAGAACCCCGAGACGGGGCAGATGGAGTGGCACGAAGCAGATGGCTCGGTGATGAGCGCGCAGCAGTGGAGCGCCGGCGACGGCGCGACATCGGCGCCCGCCGAGCCCGAAGCCGCCGCCGAGCCCGAAGTTGCGGCCCAGATCGAGGCCCCGGCCGAGCCCGAAGCCGCGGCGAACGTCGAGGAGCAGGCCGACGCCTGAGCTCCGTCTCACCCCCCGCCGGACCTGTGTCGGCTGTCGAACTCGGCGCGATGCGCCCGAGCTGCTTCGCTGTACCCTGATCGCCGCCGCGGACCCCGACAACGCCGATATCGTGGTGGATGGTCCGTCGAACGGGCGTGGAGCCTGGATCTGTCGTTCCTCACCCGAATGCCTCCGTCTGGCCCTGCGGCGGCACGGGTTCGAACGGGCCTGGCGGCGGTCCGTACCGCCTCCGGTCGCACAGAGCCTGCGACGCGTATTCGGAGTCGCTGCTCCGAACGTGGAAGAATTAGACGTCGCGCCAACGCCCGTGCCTGCTCAGGCGTCGTGGCTCGACACCCCAACGAAAGGTTGATCGTTTCCGTGCCGAAGAACATCCGGCTGCACGAGCTCGCCAAAGAGCTCGGAATGACGAACAAGGAGACGCTGGACCTCGCGATCGCCCTTGGCATCGATGCCAAGAGCCACTCCTCCAGTATCCAGGAGGCGCAGGGCGATCGCCTTCGTCGGCGCGCCGTCAAGGACGGCCTCACCCGCGATGAGCAGCCCGAGGAGCCAAAGGTGCTCCCGAAGGGCGGCAAGAAGCCCAAGGCCGACGACGCCGCGCCCGAGACCCCGACCGTTCCCGCCGAGGACCGACCCGCCGAGCCCGCTGTCATCGAGCGGCCGGCACCCGTGCAGGCGTTCGCCGCGACCCCGACCCCGCCCGCTGTCCCGCGCCTGGAGCCGGTCGTCGCCGAGCCCGCCACCGAGCCCGTGGCCGCTGCGGCGGTCGCTGCCCAGGCACCGGTCGCCGTTCCGGCGCCTGTGGTTGCCGACGCCGCTGCGGCGGTCGCGCCGGTGGCCGGCGACGACACCCATGAGCACCGGGTGATCTCGTCGAGCCGGACGCCCGCCGAGCCGCTGCGGACGATCCCGCAGCCGGGGCTCGGCGTCGCCGCCCGTCCGCTTCCACCCCAGGCGCCGCGCCCGCCGATGCCACCGTCGGGGCGCCCCCCGGCATCACCGGCCAGGCCCACCTCCGTCGACGGCGGCCCGCCCGGTGATGTCGCCGCCCGTGCGGCGTCCCCCGGGACGCGTCAGGCCCCGCAACCCCCCGCGGGCCCTCGCCCGATGTCGGCCACCGGTCGGCCGATCCCGCCGCCGCCCGGTGGTGGCCGTCCGATGTCGGCCACGGGTCGGCCGATCCCGCCGCCGCCCGGTGGTGGGCGTCCGATGGCCCCCCGCACGGGTGGGCCCGGCGGTCCCGGTGCGCGCCCCGGTGGTGGTGGCCCCGGTGGCCGTCCCAGCGGGCCAGGCGGTCCGCGGCCGGGCAGTGGCCCCGGTCGTCCGGGCGGTTACGCCGGAGCCCGTCCCGGTGGCCCCGGTGCAGGTCGCCCGGGCGGCCCGGGTGGCGGAGGCCGGCCCGGCGGTTTCGCCGGTGCTCCCGGCGGCGGTCCGCCGATGGGCGGACCGGGTGGACCGCGCAGCGGCCAACGCCGGGCGCCGAGGCGAACGAAGCGTCGCCGCAGCCGTGATTTCGACGAGCTGCAGCCGAAACTCAACACCAACTACACCCCGCTGGACGCGCCGGTCCCCGACGGAGTCGTCGTGGTGGAACGGGGCTGCTCCTCGCAGGAGTTCGCCCCGAAGTTGAATCGCACCTCGGCCGACGTCGTCCGCTTCCTGATGAAGAACGGCGAGATGGTCACCGCGACCATGACGCTGACCGACGAGCAGATGGAGCTCTTCGCCCTCGAGATCGGGGCCGAGCTGCTGCTCGTCGAACCCGGCCAGCAGGAGGAGATGGAGCTCCAGGCGCTGTTCGACGACTCCGACGACGACGACGAAACCGCCCAGCAGCCCCGCCCGCCGGTGATCACCGTGATGGGCCACGTCGACCACGGCAAGACCACGCTGCTCGACAAGATCCGCAACGCCAACGTCGTGTCGGGTGAGGCCGGTGGCATCACCCAGCACATCGGCGCCTACAAGGTGATGACCGAGACGGGCCGCGAGGTGACCTTCATCGACACCCCGGGTCACGCGGCGTTCACCAAGATGCGCGCCCGCGGCGCGCAGGTGACCGACATCGTCGTGCTGATGGTCGCCGCCGACGACGGCGTCATGCCCCAGACGATCGAGGCGATCGCCCACGCACGGGCTGCCGAGGTGCCGATCGTGGTCGCACTCAACAAGATCGACAAGGACAACGCCGATCCGCAGCGGGTGTACGCCCAGCTGTCGGAGCACGGCCTCGTACCCGAAGTGTGGAACGGCGACACGATCGTCGTCGAGATGGCGGCGTCGCAGAACGTCGGCGTCGACGAGCTGCTCGAACAGCTCGCCGTCGTCGCCGAGCTCGAGGAGCTCACCGCCAACCCGACGGGTCGGGCCAAGGGCATCGTGCTCGAGGCCAACCTCGATGTCGGGCGGGGACCCGTGGCCACCGTGCTCGTCGACAAGGGCACCCTCAAGGTGGGTGACCCGATCGTCGCCGGGGCCTCGTGGGGCCGAGTGCGGGCGATGATCGACGATCAGGGCCGCCAGGTGAAGACCGCCTCGCCGTCGACCCCGGTCCAGGTGCTCGGCCTGTCCAGCGTGCCCCACGCCGGCGATGAGTTCCGCGCCGCCCCCGACGAGAAGACGGCTCGGACCGTGGCCGAGGCCCGCGAGCAGCGGCTGCGCATCCACAACCAGCGCGGCGACGCCCGCGTCCAGAAGGGCGTCAAGCTCGAGGACGTGTTCAGCCAGATCCAGGCCGGGCAGGTCGCCACGCTCAACCTGGTGATCAAGGCCGACGTCCACGGCTCGCTCGAGGCCGTCACCGAGAGTCTTCGCCGGCTCGAGCGCGACGACGTCAAGCTGGCGTTCGTCCACCGCGCCGTCGGCGGGATCACCGAGAACGACATCTCGCTCGCCTCGACGACCAACGCCACGATCATCGGCTTCAACGTCCGGCCCGATCGCAAGGCGCGCGATCTCGCCGAGGCCGAGGGCGTCGACATCCGGACCTACGAGATCATCTACAAGCTGCTCGAGGACATCGAGAAGGCGATGGTCGGCATGCTGGCGCCCGAGTTCGAAGAGGTGGTCACCGGCGAGGCCGAGGTCCGCGAGATCTTCCGGGTACCGAAGATCGGTGCGATCGCCGGGTGCTACGTGCGTTCCGGCACGATCACCCGTGGTACCAAGGTGCGCTTCCTGCGCGAGGGAACGATCATCTGGAAGGGCGCGATCTCGTCGCTCAAGCGATTCAAGGAAGATGTCCGCGAGGTCCGTGACGGCTTCGAGTGCGGTATCGGTCTCACCGATTTCCAGGATCTCAAGCCCGGCGACCTGATCGAGACGTTCGAGGAGCGACAGGTCGCCCGGACCTGAGCAACCGCAGATAGCGTTGCCCGGTGGCCGACCTCGAGTTCTTCTTCGACCCAGTGTGCCCGTGGGCGTGGATCACGTCGCGCTGGGTCGTCGAGGTCCAGCGGCTGCGCGACTACGAGGTCGAATGGCGGTTCATCTCCTTGTACTTCCTCAACGACCACACGGTGGCCGACTGGTACGACGCCGACTATCGGGCCGGCCACCTCGCCGGGCTGCGTGGGCTGCGCGTCGCCGACGCCGTGCGGCGGGGATTCGACAACGCCGCCGTCGGCCGTCTGTACACTGAGCTGGGCCACCTGATCCACGTCGGTCGCTACGACCGTACCGAGCTGCGTACCCGGACCTCGCTCGTGATCTCCGATGCACTCGCCGCGGCCGGATTGCCCGTCGCCCTCGTCGACGAGGCCGACGACGAGGCCGCCGACGCCTACATCCGTGCCGAGACCGACCTGGCTCTCGCCCGCACCGGCAGAGACGTCGGCACGCCGATCCTGACATTCAAACCCGGGCAGGACAACGAGGGCAGTTTCTTCGGTCCGGTGATCACCCGCACGCCGCGAGGACAGACCGCCGCCGCGCTGTGGGACGCCGTGGAACTCATCGCCACCACGTCGGGTCTTGCCGAGCTGAAGCGCTCGATCCGCGGTCGGCCACAATTCGACTGAGGAGCCGGCGGCCCCGGCGATAGGTTGGCGGCGTGTTCGTGCTCGCCCTGGAGGTCGATCTCCACATCAACGAGTCGCAGTCACTGAAGGCCAAGCGCCGGGTGATCCGCTCGATCGTCGACGGCGCCCGCCATCGCTTCGCGGTCAGCGCGGCCGAGGTCGCCGATCAGGCGCTGTGGCAGCGGGCGACGCTCGGTTTCGCCGTCGTCTCGTCGTCGGAGCGGCATGCCGTCGACGTGATCGACGAGGTCGACCGGTTCGTCTGGTCCCATCCGGAGATCGCCGTATTGTCCACCGAACGGAAGTGGCTGGAATGAGTCGACCCCAGAGGCGGCGCCCTACGGCGACGTCGGCCCACAAGTACCCCCGCACGGCCCGGATGGGCGAGCTGCTCCGCGAGGTGATCGCCGAGGAGCTCGAGCGCATCGGTGACGAGCGTCTCGAACTGGTGGCGATCACCTCGATCGACGTCGATCCCGAGTTGAACCGGGCCTTCGTGTACTACGACGCCTACCACGGCGAGGCCGCCGACGCCGAGACGACCCAGGCCCTTCTCGACCACCGCGTGCGGCTGCAGGCGGCGATCGGTCGCCAGGTCCGGGCCCGCAAGACCCCGATCCTCGACTTCCGGCCCGACAACGTGATCCGCTCGGCGGAGCGCATCGAGCAGGTGCTGCGTGACAACCCGATCCCCATCCGACCCCCGGATCCTGCCGACGAGACGTCCGCCGACGAGGTCTGACGATGGCCAGGCGACGCCCGCCGAGCGTGCACGGGCTGCTGGTGATCGACAAGCCAGCGGGAATGACCAGCCATGACGTGGTCAGCCATGTCCGGCGGCGGCTCGGGGAGCGCCGCGTCGGCCATGCCGGCACGCTCGACCCCGGGGCGACCGGTGTGCTGCTCGTCGGCGTCGGCGCGGTGACCCGCCTCCTGAGATTCATGACCGAGATGCCCAAGCGGTACACCTGTGATGTGGTCTTCGGCACCGAGACCGACACGCTCGACGACAGCGGGGTCGTCACGGCCGAGCACGAGATGACGGTGACGCTCGAGGCGGCCCAGCGCCTGGCGGCGGAGCACCTCACCGGTGAGATCATGCAGGTCCCGCCGATGGTCAGTGCGTTGCGCGTCGACGGTCGGCGGTTGCACGAACTGGCCCGCGAGGGCATCGAGGTCGAGCGCCGGCCCCGCCCGGTGACGATCCACGAGCTGGCCCTCCAGGCGACCGACGATCCGCTGGTGCTGCGGATGACGGTGCTGTGCTCGTCGGGGACCTACGTCAGGACCCTGGCCGCCGACCTCGGTCACCTGCTCGGTGGCGGCGCCCACCTCCGTCAGCTACGGCGGACATCGAGCGGCGTGTTCGGCGAGGCCGAGGCCCGTCCGATCGAGACGGCGCCGCTGCTGACGCCCGCCGAGTCCGTACGGTTCTTGTCGCAGGTCACCATCGACGACTCGCTGGTCGAGGCGGTTCGAACGGGCCGGCCCCTGCCCGTTTTGGAGGGATCGCCCCCGTGGGCGGTCCTCGATGGCGCGGGCGGGTTGCTGGCCGTCTACGAGCCGTTCCGCGACGGTCTCGCCAAGCCGGCGGTCGTGCTCATCGGGGCGTTCGACCACTAGCGTCGCACGTCGTGAGAGTGACCAGCGACCTGTCGACCAACCTGTGGCCGGGGGAGCGGTCGGTGATCACCATCGGCGCCTACGACGGTGTCCACCTGGGTCATCGCACGGTCATCTCCGAGGTCCGCCGGCTGGCAAGCGAGGTCGACGCCCGGTCGGCCGTCGTCACCTTCGATCGTCACCCCGCCTCGGTGGTCCGCCCGGCATCGGCGCCCAAGCTGCTCACCGACCTGCCCCAGAAGCTAGAACTGCTCGCCGAAACGGGCGTCGACGCCACGGCGGTCATCCGCTTCGACGAGGAGCGGGCAGCCGAGGAGGCAGCGGACTTCGTACGCCGCGTGCTGGTCGACTGCCTGGCCACCCGGGCCGTCGTGGTCGGCGAGGACTTCCACTTCGGTCACCGCCGGACCGGGAACGTCGCCCTGCTGCGCGAGCTGGGGACGATCTGGGACTTCGAGGTGGTGCCGTTGGCTCTGTTCGGTGAGTCGGAGGCCACGGGTCCGGTCAGTTCGACGATGATCCGCCGCTCGCTGGCCGCCGGCGATGTCGACACCGCCGCTCGGCTGCTGGGGCGGCCGTTCGAGGCGCGCGGTCTGGTCGTGAGCGGTGACAGGCGTGGCCGGCTGATCGGCTTCCCGACGGCCAACGTGGAGGTGGCCAGCGATCTCTGTCTGCCCGCCGACGGGGTCTACGCGGCGTGGTACGAGCGCCCGGATGGCCAGATCCATCCGTGCGCGGTCAACGTCGGTCGCCGGCCGACGTTCTACGAGCACGCCGAGGTCTCGCTGCTCGAGGCCCATCTGATCGACTTCGACGGGGACTTGTACGGCGAGGCGGCCCGCGTCCGCTTCGTCAGGTCGTTGCGGCGGGAGCGCCGGTTCGAGGGGATCGAGGCCCTCGCCGCTCAACTGGCCACCGACGTCGAACACGCGCGGGCCGCGCTGACCCCCCAGCTCGGTTGACCAATGACCACCCCGGGTGGCCGGTCGATCAAGCTTGAATCAAACGGCTCATATCGCGGCGGGTGACCTCCGGTGTCCAATGCTCGTCATGCGGCGGTCGATCACATCACGAGTTCTGCGCGCCATCGGCCTCCGGCGCGATGCCGCACGACCCGCCCGTCCCGACCTGGCGCGCCCAGCGATCACGTGGAGCCGGCCGAGGGACTGGCCCGGCCCGGGAGAGGCCTCGGCTCCCGTCGAACCCCCGGGGGCGAGCGCACCGGCGACGACAGGGGGTCGAACGGCCGTCGCTCCGGTCAGCTACCGGTCCCGTGTCACGGTCGATCCGGGGGTGGTCGGAAGCCCCTCGGCCCCCCGCCAGAGCCGTGCGACGCGGGCAGCGCCGACCGGAGACCCGAGCACGGCGACTCCACCGCCGACCCGCCGGGCGGGCGCGACGAGACGGCAATCGTCGCCCGCGCATCTGGCGTACGAACGGGACCTGGAGCGGATGGCCGAGGAGATCCTCTCCCGCCCTCGCCGCCTGAGCCACCCGGCTACGGCGCCGCCGAGCGGGGCCGAGATCGGTCGATTCGGCGACGAGAGCATCGAGGCAGTCGGCCCGACCGAGGACATTCAACACGTAAAGCGCGCAACTGATCACGTTTAGTCCAAACGGCCCATAGGGTCGCGCCACGCTCAGGTGTTGACTCTGCACGTGCGGCGTTGGCGGCGAACATGGATCGGTAGGATCACGCGGGCGGAGTGGAGTGCCGTCATCGGTGTCGTCTGCCTGACCGTGGCCGTCGGATCGGCGATCTGGCGGCGGTCCCCGTTGACGTGGCCCCTGTCGCCCGACGCCTGGTTCACCCTGTCGATGTCGGTGGGTGCCGTGGGCCTCGTCGCCTACGCGGCCCACGTGATGGGCCGCGAACGAACCACCGATGCTCCGTCGCCGGCAGTACCGGACACGACGTGGCGGTGGTCGTCGATCCCTACGTCGTCATCGAACTCGTCGTCGGCCCCCCGGATCGGCTTCCGGGTGTCGGTGGTCGAATCCGTCGGTTCGATGCCGTCACCTTCGGCCCCGACACATCCCCCGTCGGCTGGCGGGTCGGCTGCCGGCAGCGACAAGACGCAACCCGACGCGGGCGGCCCGCCGATGTCGCATGGGCGGCCGAGGGGCGCCCCGGCCGATGCAGCGTCCCCGAGGACGGGGCGGACCTCGGCCGATCTCGACGATCTCGCCCGGAAGCTGATGGCCGGGACGCCGCCGCACGGGACGCAGTGGACACCCTCGCCGACTCCGGCGGCCGGCTCGCCGGCGGCGGCGCCGAACGGCGGACCGAAGGGTGACGATCCGCACGGCCGCAGCCCGACTCGCGGTGCGGAGGGCTCGGTTCCCTGACGGGTCGCTGTCAGCGTTCGCCGACGACCGCGTCGACGCGGCCGTAGCCGGTCGTGCGCTGCTCGATACGCCTGCCCAGCGGGGACACCAGATCCCGGAAACGGTCCTCGGTCATCGCCTGGCCGTGGCTGGCCCCGGCGGCTCGCGAGATGTTCTCGTCCATCAGCGTGCCGCCGAGGTCGTTGCAGCCGGACCTGAGCAACTGGACCGCCCCCTCGACGCCGATCTTCACCCAGGAGAGCTGGATGTTGGCGATGTGGCCGTGGTAGGCGATGCGGGCGATCGCGTGCATCAGCAGGTTCTCCCGGAACGTCGGGCCCCGCCGGGAGCGCCTCTGCAGGTAGATCGGCGAGGCCATGTGGACGAACGGCAGGCCGACGAACTCGGTGAACCCGCCCGTGACCTTCTGCAGATCCCGGGTGCGCAGGATGTGCCGGGCCCACGACTCGGGATGTTCGACGGACCCGAACATGATCGTCACGTTCGAGTGCAACCCGATGTCGTGGGCAGCGGCGTGGCAGTCGAGCCACTCGTCGGTCGTGATCTTGTCGGGGCACAGGACCGCCCGGACGGGATCGTCGAGGATCTCGGCCGCAGTCCCCGGTAGCGACCCCAGGCCGGCGTCCTTCAGGCGTCCGAGGTACGTGTGGAGGTTCTCACCGAGGCGCCTCGCCCCCTCGGTGACCTCGAGCGCGGTGAAGCCGTGGACGTGCATGCCGGGAACCGCCTGCTTCACCGCCCGGCAGACGTCGATGTAGTAGTCGCCGTCGAAGTCCGGGTGGATGCCGCCCTGCAGGGTGACCTCGGTGGCGCCGAGGGCCCAGGCCTGACGAGCCCGCTCGGCGATGTCCTCGAGGGTCAGCAGGTAGGGCGTGCCGCGCAGGTTGAGCGACAGCGGGCCCTTGGAGAACCCGCAGAACCGGCACTTGAAGGTGCACACGTTCGTGTAGTTGATGTTGCGGTTGTGCACCCAGGTGATCGCCTCACCGACGGTGGCTCGGCGAAGATCGTCGGCGACCTCGCAGATGGCGTTCACCTCGGGCCCCCGGGCGCGGAACAGGGCGACGATCTCGGCGAATCCGACCTCCTGGCCGCCGGCGACCCCACCGAGCACCTCGGCCACGGCACCGCCGGGTCGCGTCGCCGCCCGGCCCGGGACGAGCACGGGTGGCGGGCGTGTCGCCCCGGAGTACCACTGCGTCGAGCGGTGCCCGACGAGCACGACCTCGGCCCCGTCGTGGACCACGTCGGCGGCCGTGACCTTCTCGGGCCAGATCGCCCCCGGGTCGTCGCGGCCGAGGCCCTCGGCGTCGCTGCGGTCCATCACCGGGAAGCGCAGCGCCCCGTCGAGCCAGCGGTCGGGGTCGCGCACGAACTCCGGATAGATCGTGAGCCGCGGGGCGAGCACGAAGCCGCGCTCCTCGGTGACCTCGCGCAGCCGCTCGAGCGCCGGCCACGGGCGTTCGGGGTTGACGTGGTCGGCGGTGACCGGCGAGACGCCACCCCAGTCGTCGATCCCGGCATCGAGCAGCGCGCCGAAATCGTCGGACAGGTTGGGGGGCGCCTGGAGGTGGATGCCGGCCGGGAGCAGGACCCGGGCGGCGGCGATCGACCAGAGGAACTCCTCGGGCGGGCACGGATCGGCGTGCTGCATCCCCGTACGGGGCTTGGGCAGGAAGTTCTGGACGATCACCTCCTGCACATGTCCGTGGCGGGCGTGGCTGGCGGCGACGGCGCGCAGCGCGGCCACCCGGTCGGAACGGGTCTCGCCGATGCCGACGAGGATCCCGGTGGTGAAGGGGATCCCGAGCTCACCGGCCATCTCCAGTGTGGCGAGCCGGCGCGCCGGCTGCTTGTCGGGGGCCCCTCGGTGACATGACAGGTCGTCGCGCAGGGACTCGAGCATCATCCCCTGGCTGGGCGAGACGGGGCGCAGCAGGGCGAGTTCGTCACGGTAGAGCGCCCCGGCATTGGCGTGGGGGAGCAGGCCCGTCTCGGCGAGAACGAGGCCGGCCATCTCGTGGAGGTAATGGACCGTCGAGTCGTACCCGTGCTCCGTGAGCCACGAACGGGCGATCTCGTAACGGTCCTCGGGGCGTTCGCCGAGGGTGAACAGCGCCTCGTGGCAGCCCTGACGGGCTCCCTGGCGGGCGATGCGGAGCACGTCGTCGGCGGTCAGGTACGGATGCTCGAGGCGGGCCGGAGGCTGGGCGAAGGTGCAGTAGCCACAGGCGTCGCGGCACAGCATCGTCAACGGGATGAAGACCTTGGGGCTGAACGTGACCCTCGTGTCGTTCATCCGGTCCCGCACGCCGCGGGCTGCGGTGAGCAGGTCGTCGAGCGGGCCGTTGAGCAGGCCGTCGACTCGGTCGTCGTGGTCATCGGATGTGTCGACACGGTCGAGCAGGTTGCGCTGGCGCGACATCGTAGAAACCCTCCCCAGGGTCGAAGCGTGGACTTCTGATTGCCAGCGCACGTCGGGTGGCCGACCGTGTCAGAGGAAGTCGGCGCCCGAACTGTCGTGCATCGCAATCCTACCGGCCCGTCATCCGAGACTGTCGAACAGGGCGTACACGTTGGCCGCCCCGAAGCCGACCCGGTGCCCCGTACGGGCGATGAACCCGAGCTGCACACCGGTGTCGGGGTCCTGCACGGTGAAGAACTGCTCGAGGCCGTGGGCATCGACGACGACGTCGGTCAATAGCGGGGCCTCGAGCGCAGCCAGCGCGCGCCGCGCGTATCCGGCATTGAGCACCTCGATGGCCACGTGCTGCACACCGGAGCCGTGGCGGTCGAGATACCGGGCCACCGACGCACCAGCGGCGCGTGAGACCAGCACGACGGTCACCCCGCCCGCCTCGACCACCCGGATGCCGGTCGTCTCGCCGTCGGCGAGCGGTTCGTCGTGGAAGCCGAGGCGGTTGACGAACAGGTCGCACGCCTTGTCGATCTCCTCGACGGCGACGACGACGTGATCGATCCGCGCGGCGACGGTGTCGAGCCCGGAACGATCCTCGCTGGGCGCGGCCGCCTTGTCGGGGGCGGTGTCGGAGCGCCCCTTGGCGATCTCGATGCGATGCGTCTCGGTGAGCAGCACGCGGAACAGCTGCTCGGCGAAGTCCGGGTCGATCCCCGCCTCGATGGCACCCTGGCGCCGCGTGGTGATCACCTCGCGCACCCGCGCCGGCTGGATCACGGGGGTGTCCGAGCCCTCCTTCAGCGCAGCCACGTCCTCGCACAGCCGGAGTCGGGCGGCGACGATGTCGAGCAACTGCTGATCGAGTTCGTCGATCCGGACGCGTAGCGCCTGCAGGCTCTGCGGGGCGGTCATCGGGGCCGCTCCCGACCGAGGTGCGGGAGCATCAGGCGCTCGAGGTGCTTGGCGAGCACGTCGACCTCGATGTTCACCGGCGCTCCCGCGCCCTTGTGGCCGAGTGTCGTGACGGCCGCCGTGTGGGGGATCACGGCGACCTCGAAGGTCTCGGCGGTGAGGTTGAAGGACGTCAGGCTGATCCCGTCGACGGCGATCGAACCCTTCTCGACGACGTAGCGCATCAGGTCGCCAGGGATGCGAACGACGAGACGGGGGGCAGGCGACACGATCGTGCCGACGGCATCGACGTGACCGAGCACCTGGTGCCCCCCGAGTCGGTCGCTCATCCGCACGGGCCGCTCCAGGTTGACCGGGTCACCAGGCACGAGGGCGCCGAGGTCGGTGCGCGAGAGGGTCTCGTCGCTGACGTCGGTCGACCACCAACCGTCACCCTGGTCGACCAGGGTCAGGCAGCAGCCGTTGACGGCGATCGAGTCGCCCGGGCGGGCGTCGAGCAGGACGGCTCGGGCGCCGAACGAATAGCGTGCGCCGTCGCTGCCCGCGAATCGTCCCAGCTCCTCGATGATCCCGGTGAACATTGCCGCTGAACGCTACCGATCGGGGCGGTCGATGGCGGACTCGAGACGGGGAGCCCCGGACGCCGTGTTCGACCCCGGAACTGCTATGATTCGAGCCGTCCACTGCGGCTCCCTCGCCTCTGCGAGTGCTGCGGCGTGATGCCAGCGGTGAAGTACACCGCAGGCGACCTCCCCACAGGAAGGCAGTTCCATCATGTCCCGCGCGGACACCATTGCGGCTCATCGACTCCACGAATCCGACACCGGCTCGCCCGAAGTGCAGATCGCACTCCTGACCGAGCGGATCAACCAGCTCACCGAGCACTTGAAGGTCCACAAGAAGGACCATCACAGCCGGCGCGGTCTGCTGATGCTCGTCGGTCGTCGTCGCCGCCTGCTCGACTACACCAAGAACATCGACATCGAGCGTTACCGGGCCCTGATCCAGAAGCTCGGCCTGCGCCGCTGATCGACATCCGGGATGGAACGAGCGGCCGAAAGGCCGCTCGTCGCTCATCCCGACACAACCAAACCACCAACCACTGGAGCGGAAACTCAACAGTCGGTTGTCAGTCGCCAGTTCCGGGCAGGGTCCGGGTCCGCCGACTGGGAACCGGCCCCCGCTCCTTGTCGGAGCCGACCAGGATGGTCGGCTCGGAAAGGAACCCACGATGGCTGAACCCATCCGGGTGTCGGGCCCCGTATCGGGCACCGACAAGACCCTCTCATTCGAGACGGGCAAATTCGCCCTGCAGTCGCAGGGTGCCGTCGTCGCCGGTATCGGTCGTACCCTGGTGTTGGCCACGGCCAACGCCGCCAAGGACGTCCGTGAAGGCATCGACTTCTTCCCACTCACCGTCGACGTCGAGGAGCGGGCCTACGCGGCCGGCAAGATCCCCGGCTCGTTCTTCCGCCGCGAGGGCCGCCCGACCGAGGCGGCGATCCTCACCTGCCGCCTGACCGATCGTCCGCTGCGCCCGTCGTTCCCCGCCGGCTTCCGCAACGAGACCCAGGTCGTGATCACCGTGCTCGGCGCCGACCAGGCCCACCCGCACGACATCCTCTCGATCAACGCCGCCTCGGCCGCCTTCATGATCTCGGGCATCCCCTTCGACGGCCCGATCGGCGCCGTGCGCATCGCCTACAGCCAGGAAGGCACCTGGATCCCGCACCCCACCTACGAAGAGGGTGGCAACTCGACGTTCGAACTGGTCGTGGCCGGGCGTCAGCTCGACAACGGCGACGTGGCGATCATGATGGTCGAGGCGGGCGGCACCGAGAAGAGCTTCTCGTACTACGCGTCCGGCGCCCCCAAGGTCGACGAGGCGGTGCTCGCCGACGGACTCGAGGCCTGCAAGGTGTGGATCTCGGAGTCGATCGAACTGCAGAAGCAGCTCGTCGCCGCCGTCGTCGCCCGCGGCCCGATCACGCCGCTGAAGTACACACCGGTGCTCGACTACGGCGCCGACGTGTTCGACGCCGTGGCCCGCGTCGCCACCGCCGATCTGGCACCGGCGGTCACCATCTCGGCCAAGGCCGAGCGCAACGCGGCGACCGATGCGGTCACCGCTGCGGCGATCGCCGAGCTGTGCGGCACGGCCGAGGCGCCGGGCGAGTTCGCCGGGAGGGCCAAGGAGGTCAAGGAGGCCGTTCGCAGCCTCACCAAGAAGCTGGTCCGCAAGCGCGTCGTCGACGAGGGCATCCGCATCGACGGCCGCGCCCCGGCCGACCTGCGCCCCGTGTCGGCCGAGGTCGGCGTGCTGGCCACCGCTCACGGTTCGGGCCTGTTCCAGCGTGGCGAGACCCAGGTGCTCAACGTCGCCACCCTGGCCATGCCGCGGATGAACCAGTTGCTCGACACCCTCACCCCCGAGACCAACAAGCGCTACATGCACCACTACAACATGGCGCCGTGGGCCAATGGCGAGACCGGCCGGGTGGGTTCTCCCAAGCGTCGTGAGATCGGCCACGGGGCGCTCGCCGAGCGGGCGCTGCTACCTGTGGTGCCCAGCCAGGACGACTTCGCCTACACGCTGCGGCTGGTCTCCGAGGTGATGTCCTCGAACGGCTCGACGTCGATGGCGTCGGTCTGCTCGTCGTCGCTGTCGCTGATGGACGCCGGCGTGCCGATCGTCGCCCCGGTGGCCGGAATCGCCATGGGTCTGATCTACGACCAGGGCAAGTACACCACGCTGACCGACATCCTCGGCGCCGAGGATGCCTTCGGCGACATGGACTTCAAGGTCGCCGGCACGGCCGACGCGATCACCGCGCTGCAGCTCGACACCAAGATCGACGGCATCCCCGCCGATGTGCTGATCGCCGCGCTCGCCCAGGCACGCGATGCCCGGCTCAAGATCCTCGACGTGATGAACGAGGCGATCCCGGCGCCCCGTTCCGAGGTGCGCGAGACCGCCCCGAAGATCGTCAGCTTCAACATCCCGATCGACAAGATCGGCGAGGTGATCGGGCCGAAGGGCAAGGTCATCAACACGATCCAGCAGGAGACCGGCGCCGATGTCAACGTCGACGACGACGGCGCGATCGGCACGGTGACGATCGGCTCGGTCGACGGTTGGCGAGTCGAGGACGCCAAGAAGCGGATCATGTTGATCATGGATCCGCCCAAGGCGATCGTCGGCGAGATCTACACCGGTCGGGTCGTCAACGTGACCAAGTTCGGCGCCTTCGTCAACATCCTCCCGGGGCGCGACGGCCTGGTCCACATCTCCAAGCTCGGCCGCGGCAAGCGCATCGACCGGGTCGAGGATGTCTGTGATCTCGGTGACGAGATCGTCGTGCGTGTCGACGAGATCGACGACAAGGGCAAGGTCAGCCTGTCACCGGTGGGCGACGGCCCCGACGACGCCGGCGCACCGGCCGACCGTGGCGCCGAGCGCCCGGCCCGCACGCCGCGCTCCGCCGCCCCCGCCGACGACGGTGACGGTGTCGCCGTCTCGTTCGAGGACGCCTTCGAGGCCGAGGCCCGCCAGGTGTTCGGCGATCTCGGTCCGGCTGGCGAGGGTGGAGGCGATCGTGGCGAAGGTCGCCCGAGTGGCGATCGCGGCGCACGCGGCCGTGACGGCGGCGACCGCGGTGGCCGCCGTCGCCATCGCTGATCAGCGTCACTCGATGAGGCTCGTGACCGACTCGACCATCGAGGTCACGACACTGCCCAACGGCCTGCGTGTGGCCACCGAACGGGTCCCCGGGGCCCTGTCGGTGGCCACCGGCGTGTGGGTGGGCGTGGGGGCGCGTGACGAACCGGCCGAGCTGTCGGGCGTCTCGCACTTCCTCGAGCACCTGCTGTTCAAGGGCACCGCCGAGCGCAGCGCCCAGGACATCGCCCGTTCGGTCGATCGGGTCGGCGGTGAGATGAACGCGTTCACGACCAAGGAGTCGACGGCCTTCTACTGCCGCCTCCCGGCCGACCGCATGGCGCTCGGTCTGGAGCTCCTCGGCGATGTGCTGTGCAACCCGGCGTTACGGGCCGAGGACGTCGACATGGAACGCCAGGTGATCCTCGAGGAACTGGCGATGGACGACGACAGCCCCGACGACGTCGCCCATCGGCTACTGGCCGAGGCATTGTTCCCCGACCATCCGCTCGGTTGGGAGACGGCGGGTCGCCGCGAGATCGTCGAGGTACTCAGCGCCGACGACGTGCGAGCGTTCCACGAGGCCCGCTACGTCGCCGAGGCGATCGTCGTCGCCGTCGCCGGCCCGATCGACCACGACGAGGTCGTGGCATCGGTGACGGAACGGTTCGCCGGCGTGCGCAACGGTCCGCCGGTGCGCAACCGCTCCCGGCCGGCCGGTACCGAACACCGCCAGATCTGGGAGGACGACGACACCGAGCAGGTCCATCTCGTCATCGGAATGCAGTCCCCCGATCGCCACGATCCGGACCTGCCGGCGCTCGACGTCGTCAACCACGTCTTCGGAGGCGGCATGTCGAGCCGGCTGTTCGAGGAGATCCGCGAGAAACGCGGCCTCGTGTACTCCGTCTACTCGGGCGCCGGGGCCTACTCCGACGCCGGCATGTTCACGATCTACGCCGGCTCGCAGCCGCGTCACCTCGGCGAGGTGCAGCGGCTCATCGAGGTGGAGATCGACCGGTTGCGGACCGACTCGATCACGTCCGACGAACTGGAGATCGCCCAGGGCTACCTGTGCGGGGCCTACGTGATGGGCCTCGAGGACACCGGAGCGCGGATGTCGCGCCTCGGGGGCCAGATGCTCGCCTACGGCGAGATCCGGCCGGTCGACCAGCAGCTCCGGCGATGGCAGGCTGTGACCCTCGACGACGCCCGCGCGGTGACCGAACGGGTCTTCGGGGGTCCGCGGGTCGAGGTCGCCGTCGGACCGCGCTGATCGGCGCCGCCTGGTTGACATGGTCCGTTCCGGGCTGATACTTTCCACATGTATTAATTAACGTATATGGAAAGTTCAAAGGGTGATACCGGTGACGGCAGCGACCGCAACGCTCGAAGACGCACAACTCGATGAGACGTTCGCGGCGCTGGCAAACTCGACACGTCGGGCGATCCTCGCTCGCCTTGCCGAGGGTGAGGCGAGCGTGAACGATCTCGCCGCACCTTTCGACCTGACGCTGCCGGCGATCTCCAAGCACATCAAGGTGCTCGAGCACGCCGGGCTGATCACACGTGGTCGTCGCGCGCAGTTTCGCCCGTGCACCATAGATGCTGCGCCGATTGCCCAACTCGCCAGTTGGGCCGAGCAGTACCGGCACATCTGGGACGACCGATTCGACCGCATGGACCGCTACGTGCAAACGCTGCAGAACACCCCGAACAAGAAAGCGACCTGACAGGTGACTGACACCAAAGACGTCCAGATCGAACGCACCTTCGATGCGCCGATCGATCTCATCTGGGCGATGTGGACCGAAGCCGAGCACTTCGCCAACTGGTACGGCCCGCTGGGCGCCAGGATTCCCACAGCCGACATGGATGTCCGGGTCGGCGGCCGACGACACATCGCCATGGAAATGGACACCCCGCGCGGCCCGATGCAGATGTTCTTCGTCGGCGAATACCGCGAGATCGACCCGAAGACCCGCCTGGTCTACACCGAAGCCTTGGCCGACGCCGACGGCAACGCGATGACCGCCGAACAGATGGGCATGCCAGCCGGCGCGCCCATGGAGACGTCGATCGTGGTCGAACTCGTTGACCTCGGCGACCGCACCAAGATGACCATGACACACATCGGCGTTCCCGCAGACTCGCCAGGTGGCCAGGGTTGGGCGATGGCGATCGACAAGCTCGAAGCACGAATCACCGAGCTTCAAGGCTGACCAACCGGGATGGCACGGACACCGACCACTCCCGAGGCGCTCTTCTGGGACCTCGTCGACGAACTCCGCGAACACGATGATCGTGTCGAAGAAGGAACCATCATGGGCGGCCGATGCGCCCGTGTATCCGGCGAGTTCCTCGGCCTTGTCGACTACAAGAGCTCTGGCATGGTGATCAAACTGCCGCGCGGTCGAGTCGAGGAACTCATCGAACAAGGAATCGGCCAGCCATTCGGGCCCGCCGGAAAGGTCTTCCGCGAATGGGTCGCCATCCCGAAGCCCGACCGGCGCCGCTGGTCCCAACTCCTCGACGAAGCCGTCGCGTTCGTCGCTCCCCGTCGATAATCGGCACGACGCCGCGTGCCCCGCTCGCCGGCCCAAACCGCTGCCGTCGACGCTGCTCCCACGACGCCCGGACGACTGACTGACTGATCCGGCAGTAGCAATGCGGTCAGCCCGGTCAGTAGCGTTTCGAACCCTGTGCCCGGGACAGACCCGGCCAGAAAGGACCCCACACCCACCACTCGACACCGAGCGAAGATCGTCACGCCGACGGACACCGTCCTCGGGCACCAGCGTGCGTCACCCGCCACGGGCGAACCCCACCTCAGGAGCGTTCACTTGGACGGAATGATCAACACCAGCCCCGACGACGCCGCCCCGGTGTTCGACGGTCGCCTGACCGGCGGCCGCAAGGGCATCCCCTACGACCTCAGCCAGCTCTCGATCGCCCGGTCGGCGCAACCCCGCCCGACCCCGGCCGACGAGGTGCACCTCGGCGGTCGTGTGCCGGTGGCGGCGTGAGCGCTCGCCCGGCGCGGGTGCTGGTGCTCGGCTGCGGGTCGGTCGCCCAGTGCACCCTGCCGCTCCTCGTCAACGACCTCGGCTTCGAACCGTCGCAGGTGACCGTCGTCGACTTCGTCGACAACCGCAGCCGAGTTGCCGACATGATCGCCATCGGTGTCACGTACCAGCAGGACCGGGTGACCCGCGAGAACCTCGACGGGTTCCTCTCGGCCCGGGTCGGCCACGGTGATCTGCTGCTCGACCTGGCCTGGAACATCGACAACCCGACGATCCTGCAGTGGTGCAGGGATCACGGGGTGCGCTACCTGAACACCTCGGTCGAGGTCTGGGACCCCTACGACGACATGGCGGCGATGAACCCCCTCGATCGCACGCTGTACGTCCGGCACATGGAACTCCGCCGCCTGAAGGCGTCGTGGGGGGACAACCGGGGCGCCACCGCCGTCGTCGAGCACGGCGCCAATCCCGGCCTCGTCTCGCACTTCACCAAGCAGGCGCTGTGCGAGATCGCCACCCGGATCCTCGCCGACGGGCGCGCCGGCGACCGCGCGACAGGGCTCGAGACCGCGTTGGCCGAGGGTCGTTTCAACCAGCTGGCGATGCTCACCGGGACCAAGGTGATTCACGTCGCCGAGCGCGACACCCAGATCTCGGGTGTTCCGAAGGAGACCGGCGAGTTCGCCAACACCTGGTCGGTCGAGGGCTTCTACGAGGAGGGGGTGGCCCCCGCCGAGCTCGGTTGGGGCACCCACGAGAAGCGCCTGCCCCCCAACGCCTACGCCCACCGCGGTTTCGGCCCGAGGAACCAGATCTGCATCGCCAAACCCGGGATGGAGACGTGGGTGCGATCGTGGGTCCCGTGCGGCGAGATCCGGGGAATGGTGATCCGCCATGGCGAGTCGTTCACGATGACCGACCACCTCACCGTGTGGGACGAGGCCGGCGTGGATGTCGGGGATCCCGTGTACCGCCCGACCGTCCACTACGCCTACCACCCGTCGGACGTGGCGATCAACAGCGTCCTCGAGCTGCGCATGCGCAACTGGGAGATGCAGCCCCGCCAGCGGATCCTCAACGACGAGATCGTCTCGGGTCGCGACGAGCTCGGCGTGCTGTTGATGGGCCACGACTACACCGCCTGGTGGACCGGCTCGCTGTTGTCGATCGAGGAGGCCCGAGCCATCCTCCCCAGTCAGAACGCCACGACGTTGCAGGTGGCGGCGTCGATCATGGCCGCGGTCACGTGGATGATCGATCACCCGGACGAAGGGCTCAACGTCCCCGACGACCTCCCGTGGGAGACGGTGCTCAAGGTGGCCAAGCCGTACCTCGGCACGTTCCACTCCGCTCCTACGCAGTGGACGCCCCTGTCGACGCGCGTCGACCTGTTCAACGGATGGGGCGACGAGTCCGACGCGCTCGATCTCGACGACCCCTGGCAGTTCACCAACTTCCTGGTGCGCTGACGCCCTGCGTGCGACCCTGGCCGGGCACGTAGTGTGCCGGGCCATGGGAGCGCACGGTGACAGGATCAGGGTGGGCGTCGTCGGTGCCGGCGGCCGCATGGGCACGACGGTGTGCGCCGCGGTCGTCGCCGACCCCGCCCTCCAGCTCGTCGCCGCCGTCGACCCGGCGGCGGCCGGTCAGACCCGGGCGGGCATCGCCATCAGTGGTGGCCTCGAGGTGTTCGAGGCTGAGCGGGCCGAGGTCGTGGTCGACTTCACCGTCGCCGGCGCCGCCCGGCGCACCCTGCCCTGGCTTGCCGAGCACGGCATGCACGCCGTCGTCGGCACGACGGGCTTCGACGATGCCGATGTGGAGGTCTTCCGCGCCGCCTTCGTCCGTTCGAACTGCCTGATCGCCGCGAACTTCGCCGTCGGCGCCGTGCTGATGATGCGTTTCGCCGAGCTGGCCGCGCCGTTGTTCGACACGGCCGAGATCATCGAACTGCACCACGACGCCAAGACGGATGCCCCCTCCGGCACGTCGATGGCGACGGCCCGCCGGATGGCGGCCGCCTCGACCGGGTGGGCGCCCGACCCGACGACCGACGAGGTGGCCCCCGGCGCCCGGGGCGGGATCGGCCCGAGCGGCATCCGCATCCACTCGGTACGGATGCGCGGCATGGTCGCCCATCAGGAGGTCATCCTCGGCACGACCGGCCAGACCCTGACGATCCGCCACGACAGCTACGACCGCGACAGCTTCATGCCCGGTGTCGTCCTGGCCTGCAAGCGGATCGGCGATCACCGGGGGCTGACCGTCGGCCTCGATCCGCTGCTCGGCATCTGAACCGCGGCCGGCGGCCGGCGACTCAGGCGAGGGCGGCGATCGCCGCGTCGTAGTCGGGTTCCTGGGCGATCTCGGGCACCAGCTGCGAATGGACGACCGTGCCGTCATCGTCGAGCACCACGACCGCACGGCCGAGCAGGCCGGCGAGCCTGCCGTCGGCGAGGGTGATGCCGAACTCCTTGCCGAAGTCGCTGCGGAACGTCGAGGCGGGCGTGACATCCGTCAGGCCTTCGGCCCCGCAGAATCGCCCGAGAGCGAACGGCAGATCGGCCGAGACACACAGCACCACCGTGTTGTCCAGGGAGGAGGCGGCCTCGTTGAACCTGCGGACGCTCGTCGCGCAGACCTTCGTGTCGACGCTGGGGAAGATGTTGAGCACGACGCGCCGACCGGCGAAGTCTGCCTCCGTCACCTCGGTCAGGTCGCCCTTGGTGAGCGAGAACGAGGGCTTCGAGCCGATCGGGGGGAGGTCGCCGACGGTGTTGACGGGGTTGCCGCCGAGGGTGATGTGAGCCATGACCCCATCACTACCACCTGCCACCGTCGAGTTCCGAACCCCGTCGGGAGCGGCACGCCGTCAGGACGTGACGTCAGCCCTGGCCGCGGCGGAAGTTGCGTACGTTGGTGAGCAGCACGAGGGCCACCGACCCGATGATGAACTTCATCTGGTGGCGCTGGGTGAAATCGATGAACGACTTGAGCGGCTTCTCGAAGGACTCGGCGAGGAACCAGTAGAGCGCCAGGCGCCCGGCGATCCCCAGGGCCAGCAGCGGGGCGAAGACCCGCATGCGCACCCGGTTGAGCCCGGCCATGGCGCAGACGATGTTGCTGCCGACGAAGAACGGGATGAGCGCCCAGCTCGCCTTGGCAAAGCCGCGCTGGATGCTCTCGACGCCCTCGGGGGTGACGCCGAGGAAGCGGCGGAACCAGCGCAACGCCCGGCCCTCGTAGACGTAGCCGATGCCGTAGCAGACGAATGCGGCGGCGGCGATGCGGGCGGATCCGATCGTGACGTAGGCGACCGGGTCGATCCCGCCCACCCGGGTGAAGAGCAGGTAGCGCACACGTGAGGAGAGCACCAGCAGACGGGCCGGGTGGGCGGTGACCCACTTGGCCCACACTCCGTTGGCGATGTTGCTGAGCACCACCAGGCCGACGAACGAGCCCACGAGAAGGTGGCGCCACCACGGCAGTGGGGCGAGGTCCTCGTCGGGTGGGGCGTGATCCGCCAGCGCGTCGCTCACGAATGCAGGACACTAACGTCGGCCGGGCCGCTCAGCGGCGCGCCGACCGCACCAGCGACTCCAGGGGATCACGATGTACTCCACGATGCAGGACCATCCGCTCACGATCACCCACATCTTCGGGCGGGCGGAGCAGTACCACGCCGACAAGTCGGTGGTCACCAACACGGCGGTCGGCCGTGAGCGGACCACCTACGGGGCGTGGGCGGCGCAGACCCGCAAGCTCGGCGGCGCCCTCGACACCCTGGGCGTCTCCCCGATGGGGCGGGTGGGCACCTTCGCCTGGAACACGGCCCGGCACCTGGAGCTGTACTTCGCCGTGCCGTGCACGAATCGGGTGCTGCACACCTTGAACATCCGGCTTTTCCCCGAGCAGCTCACCTACATCGTCAACCACGCCGCCGACGAGGTGATCTTCGCCGACCGGTCGCTGCTCGGCCTCCTCGCCCCGTTGCTGTCCACGTTCGAGACGGTGCGGCACCTCGTGGTGATGGACGACGGCCGAGGAGAGATCCCGGACGTCGGGCGGATCGCCCTCCACCACTACGACGATCTCGTCGGCGCCGCCGACCCGGCGGAGTTCGTCGTGACCGACGAACGGCAGGCCGCGTCGATGTGCTACACGAGCGGGACGACGGGCAATCCCAAGGGCGTCGTCTACAGCCACCGCTCGACCTTCCTGCACACGATGGGAGCGATGACGGCCGACTCGCTGGGGGCCTGCGAGCGCGACGTGATCCTGCCGGTCGTGCCGATGTTCCACGCCAACGCCTGGGGCCTGGCACACGCCGGCGTGGGCGCCGGCGCGTCGATGGTCATGCCCGGTCCCGACCTGTCGGGCAAGGCCATCGCCGATCTGATCGTCGACGAGCGGGTCACCGTCGCAGCCGGAGTGCCGACGATCTGGATGGCCGTACTGCCCGAACTGCAGGGCCGCGACACGTCGGCGCTGCGGGCGATCCCGTGCGGCGGATCCGCCGTCCCCAAGGCGCTGTCGGAGGGCTACCGCCGGCAGATCGGCCTGCCGATCCTGCAGGCGTGGGGCATGACCGAGACGTCGCCGATCGCTGCGGTCTGCCAGTTGCGCAGCGCCGACCTGGCCCTGTCCGACGAGGAGCAGGCCGAGTTGCGCACCACGGTCGGCCGGATCAACTTCGGTGTCGAGGCCCGCGTCGTCGAGCCCGGAACGACCGACCCGTTGCCCTGGGACGGCACGACGAGCGGCGAACTGCAGTGCGCCGGGCCGTGGATCACCGGCACGTACTACAACGACGACCGGGCGGGCGAGAGCTTCACCGCCGACGGGTGGCTGCGCACCGGCGATGTGGCGACCGTCGACCCCGTCGGGCGCATCCGGCTCGTCGACCGCACGAAGGACCTGATCAAGTCGGGTGGCGAGTGGATCTCGTCGGTCGAGATCGAGAACGAGCTGATGGGCCACCCGTCGATCCGCGAGGCGGCCGTGATCGGGGTGCCGCACCCGCGGTGGTCGGAGCGGCCGCTGGCCTGTGTCGTGCTCGAGGCGGGGCACGAGCTGAGCAAGGAACAGGTGCTCGACTTCATCCGACCTCACCTGGCCAAGTGGCAGATGCCCGACGACGTGGTGTTCATCGATGAGGTGCCCAAGACCAGCGTCGGCAAGTTCTCGAAGAAGACGCTGCGCGACCGGTTCGCCGACTACGTGCTGGCCGACTGACGGCCTGTGCCCCGCCGCCGGGCGGCCTCGCCCTCGGCAAGCACCCGACCGCTGATCGCCAGTCCGACGGCGGCGATCGTCGCGGACACAGCCATGTTGACGGCGATCGCCGTGCGCAGGCTGAACACCTCCCGGTCGGCGAGAGCGACCATCGCCCCCCCGATACCCCCCATCAGGGCGAATCCGACGGAGTCCGACAGGGTGATCTGCGAACTGACGATCCCGTCCTGGCCGTCGGCGGCCAGGGCGAGGGCGCGGACCATCGTCGGACCGACGAGCATCCCCATCCCGAAGCCGGTGACCGACCAGGTGAGGAAGGGGACGGCCAGCGGGACACCCGTTCGCAGCACGATCGACGACGAGCCGATTCCGGCGGCCATCAGCACGAACCCGATCCCCACCAACCGGGCGTCGTCGAGCAGGCCGCGGGTGCGCCAGCGGGCGGCGAGCGCCTGGCCGATGGTCCACGTGACGGCCGCGCCGACGATCAGCGTCCCCTGGGCGATGGGAGCCGCTCCATGGATGCGATCGGCGGCCAGCGGGAGGAAGCTCTCCACCCCGATGAACGCCATCGTCGACAGAAGGCGGACGCCGAGGACCGCCGGGAGCCCGCGGCGGGCGCGCAGCACGCCCGGGGGATAGAGCCGCCTTGCCCCGCTGATCGCCGCCAGGGCCCCGACGGCGGCCAGTGGGACCACCCGCGCCCATCGGTCGAGTGTGATCCCCCACAGCAGGACGCCGAGGCCGAACGACAGCCGTAGCGACGCGGCCAGACGGCGCGGTCCCGACGGCGGCTCGGCGCCATGGTGCCGCGACGCAACGGGCTTGGAGGCCGGCGGCAGTGGCAGCAGCATCGGCGCGACGAAGGCGCCGAGCACGGCGACGATCGGCACGATGCCGAAGAAGACCCAGCGCCAGCCGAACCGTTCGGTGATCCACCCGGCCAACGCCGGGGCGATCAGGCTGGGCAGCACCCATCCTGCCGACATCGTGGCGAAGGCCGTCGCACGCTGCTGCTCGGGGATCCCGCGGCTGACGGCGACGTAGGCGAGGGTGACGAACCCCCCGACCCCAGCGCCCTGGAGGACCCGACCGAGCACGAGCACACCCATGTTCCCGGCGGCGCCCGATGTGACCAGGCCGGCGCCGAACACGATCGTGCAGACGATGAACGGCCGGCCCGGGCCCACCCGGTCGGCGGCTTCGGCGGCGGCGACGATCACGACGATGTTGGCCAGCAGATTGACGGCGACGGCCAATCCGTACAGCGAGTCGCCGTGGAACTCGTCGGTGATCGTCGGCAGGGCGGTGATCACCGCCGTCGCCTCGAACGCCCCGATCGTGACGATCAGGAACACCCCGGCGATCAGCCGGCGGTGTGACCCGGCGCTCGACGGTGACGACGAGCCCGCGACCGCCACCGTCAGACGGGCGAGCCGGCGGCGACCAGCGGCCAGGGACGGTTGCGTTCGACGGTCAGGGCGAGGTCGAGGAGCAGGGGCTCGGCGAAGTGTCGGCCGACGACCTGTAGACCGATCGGCAGTCCGTCGAGGCTGCCGGCGGGAATCGAGACGGCCGGATTGCCATGCAGGTTCGCCGGGAAGGTGAGGCGGCCGTTGTTCCCGGCGCCGGCTGCCACCCCGCCGAACTCGGTGGGCAGCGGTCCCTCGGCGGCGAATGCAACGTCAGGGTTGCTGGCGGCGATGACGAGATCGACGCCGTCGACCGGGTCGAACAGCGCGGCCATCGCCTCGTTGAGCTCCATCCGCCTCCGTTCGATGCGCGCCCGCGCCTCGGCGCCGTACAGCCCACTCGTCGACTCCAGCCCGTAGCGGACCTCGGGGGTCAGCCGCGGCGCGCACGCCGGCCAGTGCTCGGCCAGATCGGCCTGGATCTCGAGCATTCCGCTGATCGACCAGGCGCCGCCCATCCGTGGCAGGCGGGCGTCGATCCCGTCCACCCGTCGCAGCCCGACGTCGGTGATCAGGTCGTGCGCAGCGCCCTCGAGCAGCTCCCACATCATCGGTGAGACCACGGCTCCGCCCCAGTCGGCGACCACGGCGACCCTCAGCCCACGCAGTGCGTCGAGGTGTCGTCCGAGACCGGCCTCCCATCCGTCGGTGCGGGCGAGGCTGAACGGATCACGCGGGTCGTGGCCGTTGCAGACGTCGAACCACCGTGCCGTGTCGCGCACGCTGCGCGACAGGCAGCCGACCGTGGTGGTGTAGTTGCCGATCTGGTTGCGCGGGGCACGGGGGATGCGCCCGAAGGTCGCCTTCAGCCCGAGCAGGCCGGTGAAGCCGGCCGGGATGCGGATCGAGCCGCCGCCGTCGCCGCCCGTGGCGATCGTGCACAGGCCGCCGGCGACGGCCGCGGCGCTGCCGCCCGACGAGCCGCCCGGCGTCAGACCGTACTGCCACGGGTTGTGGGTGGTGCCGTTGAGCACGGTGCGGGTCACGTTGACACCGCCGAACTCCGACGCCGTCGTCTGGCCGATCAGTACCGCCCCGCCCCGGTCGCGCACCCTGGAGATCATCACCGACGAATGGCGGGCGAGGCGATCGGCGAACACCACGCAGGCCTCGGTGTTCGGCCAGCCCTCGACGTGATCGAGCTCCTTGACGCCGATGGGCACTCCACCGAAGGGCAGGTCGACGTCGGCCGCAGCGGCGGCCCGGCGGGCGGCGTCACCGTCGACCATCGAGAAGGCGTTGAGGCGGCTGGCGTCGACGGCGGCCAGCGTCGCCTCGAGCTCCTCGGCCGGGCTGCGCTCGCCCCGTCGGAACGCGTCGACCAGCGAGCAGGCATCTTCGAGCCACGGGGTATCGGCCATGGGCGTCACGCTACGTGGATTCCGCCCCGCCGCCGGGGGTCGGCCGCCGCGCAAGGACGAGCGCAAGGCGTCGGGTGGTGCAGGCTCGGCGGATTCCGTCGCGGCGGCCTAGTCTGCCGGACGATGGACAGCCGGGCGTTCCTCGGGTTGCGACCGACCCACAACCCGTACCGGTGGGTGCTCGAGGTGGTCCCTTCGCTGTGTACCGGCGGTTCGTTCCTCTTCGGCGGTTGCGGCCTGGCCGCGGCGATCTCGGCGCTCGAAGGCACCTCGGGTCGCCAGTGCGTGTGGGCGACCGGGCAGTACCTCTCGTTCGCCCGCCCGGGGGAGTTCCTGGACATCGACGTGACACTCGCCGTGGAGGGCCACCTGATGACCCAGGCGCGCGCCGTGTGTCACGTGGGCAACCGGGAGATCCTCACGGTGAACGCCGCCTTCGGCGACCGTCCGTTCGACCGTTCCGGCCAGTGGATCGAGTTCCCCGCCGACGTCCCGACCCCGGATCTGTGCATGGATCGGCCGCTGCGCGGTGACCAGGAGGGCACGATCAACGCCCGGTTCGAGCAGCGGATGGTCAAGTGGCGGCACTGGGATCACCTCGAGGGCACGGGGGACGGCCGTACGTTGATGTGGGCCCGGCTGCCCGAGGTGCTCGACGGCGTCGACGCCGCCGGGCTCGCCGTGCTCGGCGACTTCGTGCCGATGGGCGTCGGCCAGGCCCTGGGGATCCAGGGCGGGGGCAACAGCCTCGACAACACGCTGCGCCTGGCCCGGCTGGTGCCCACCGAGTGGGTGCTGCTCGACATCCGCATCCACGCCGTCGAGCGTGGCTTCGGCCACGGCGAGGTGTACATGTTCGCCGAGGACGGCACCCTCATGGCCGTCGCCAGCCAGAGCTGCATCGTGCGGTACTGGAAGGACCACCGCCGGGCAGGTCGCCCGGCCGAACCAGGAGGCCCGCGATGAGCCCCGACGATTCCCTGCCCCGCCGTCCGGGTATGACGGTGCCGCTCCCCGGTCCGCTCCACAGCCACCGTGACAAGCTGATCGAGCTGTTCGAGTTGGGCTACACCGATGTCTGGTCGGCGGAGAGCGACGGGGCCGATGCCTTCACGCCGCTTGCCCTGGCCGCGGCGTGGGAGCCTCGCCTGCGCCTCGGGACGGCCATCGTGCCCGCCTTCACCCGCGCCCCGGCCTGTCTGGCCCAGAGCGTCGCCTCGATGGCCGATGCCGCCCCCGGTCGGTTCGCCATCGGCATCGGCTCGTCGAGCAACGTGATCGTCGAGCGGTGGAACGGGGTGCCCTTCGTCGAGCCCTACAAGCGGACGCGCGACGTCGTCAGGTTCCTGCGCGATGCCTTGAGTGGGGCGAAGGTCACCCGCAGCTACGACACGTTCGAGGTCAACGGCTTCCGTCTCGGTGTGAAGCCCGAGGTGACGCCACCGATCCTCGTCGCCGGGCTGCGCCAGGGCATGCTCCGTCTCGCCGGTCGCGAGGCCGACGGGGCGATCATCAACTGGTTGTCGCCCGACGACGTCCCTCAGGTCGCCGCTGTCGTCAACGCCCAGGGCCCGGGCAAGGAGATCGTCTGTCGCATCTTCGTCTGCCCGAGCGAGAACACCGAGGTGGTGCGGGCCGCCGGCCGCTTCGCCATCGCCGCCTACCTCAACGTGCCGGTGTACGCCGCGTTCCACGAGTGGCTCGGACGGGGCGAGCTGCTGACACCGATGTGGAACGCCTGGAAGGCCGGTGACCGCAAGGCCGCGCTGGCCGCCATCCCCGACGAACTGGTGGACGACCTCATCGTGCACGGCTCACCCGCGCACTGCCGGGCCCGGATCAAGGCCTACTTCGACAACGGGGTGACGACGAGCAGCCTGGCGATCCTGGCGCTCGACCCGGACGTGAGACACGGTGAGGCCGTGCGGTCGTTGTCGCCCGCGGCGACCGGCTGACCGGGGCGGCGTTTCAGGCGGCCAACCGGCGGGCGGGAAGTGCGTCGGGCGTGGTGTCGAGCGCTGCCCGGCGGAGCTGCTCGTCGATGATCGCCCGGGCCCGGGCGACCTCGGCCAGGCCGAGGCGCCGGGTGCGCTCGTCGAGCCGGAGCTTGACCGGCGCCTTCGACGCATCGAGCAGCTGGAGCTGCTCGGGCTGCGGAGGGAATTCGATCGTGGTCATGTCATCAGCGTGCACGAGGGGTGTGTCAGAGTGGCCAACCCCCCGGGCGGGGACTCGTATTCCCCTGTCCCCGGCCCTGTCCCTGTCTTGTCCTTCCTTGTCCCTGTCCTTGTCCCGTTCCGCCGCCCGCTCGCCACCGGCTCAGCTGGGTGGGCGCAGGTCCTGGGAGCGCAGCTCGCGAAGGCGTTCCTGGAGGAAGGAGAACGCAGTACGGCCGGCAGCGAGCACGACGTCGTCGGCGGGGTGGAGGAAGAGCGGTAGCGAGAGGCGCGAACGGAGGGCGCTCTCGCCGACCGGGTTGACGACGCGGTGTGTCGTCGACGGGTAGTAACCGCCGCTGGCGAGGTGGAGCATGTCGCCGGCGTTGATGGCGATCGAGCCGAAGTCACACGGCACGTCGTGCCACGCGCCGTGGAGATCGCGCACCTGCAGGCCCGGCTCGTTCGACGCCGGTAGCACCGTGAGCAGGTTGATGTCCTCGTGGGCGGCGGCCCGCAGGGCGCCGGGTGGTTCGGCGCCGCGCAGCGGCGGGTAGCGCAGGATGCGCAGCAGCGTGCGGGTCGAGCCGTCCATCATCGACGACAGCGGCCGGGAGAACCGACGGCTGATCTCCACCGGGGTGTTGGCCTCCACCCAGTCGAGCAGGGTGAGCGCGACGCCCATCGCGATCTCGCGGTAGCGCATCGCCGCGTCACTCACCGTCGACGGGTACTGGCCCCACGGGTAGACGTGGAAGAACTCCTTGATGTCCTTGACCGTGTTGCCCTTGGCCGTCTCGGAGACCTCCGGCCCGAAGTAGCCGTCCTGGTTGTCGGGGGTGTAGCGATAGTCGTACTTGGCCGGTGAGTCGAAGAACGCCAGCCACTCGGCGTAGACCTGCTCCACCAGCGCCTGGGGCAGCGGGTGGTTGACGATCACCCCGAAGCCCGTCTCCCGCAGGCTCCGGGTGAACCGCTGCGGGGCATCGCTGGCCTGATAATCCACGACGGCGACTTGCATCGGCCCATCGTGTCACGGTCCAGGCGCGATGCCACCCGTCGATGCACCCGGCGCGTCCCCGGTTGGCAGGGCCGTGCGGTCGTTGGCAGGCTGCGGGCGACCACGAGGAGGATGGGACGATGAACGAGTGGGGCCCTACCGCGAGAAGATGACGATGAAGTCCTTCGGCCCGTCGACAACGGTCGTCAGTGTCTCCACGGCCTCGACTACAGGACGGCGATGTGGCGCGACGACGAGGAGAACCCGTTCCACACCGAGGTCGGCTATTGGTTGTGGGATGCCGATGCCGACCAGGTGCTGCGCGGCTTCGTCGTACCCCGTGGGATCACCGTGCTCGCCGGGGGACGACGACGGCGGACGCCACCACCTTCTCGATGCACGCCGGGATCGGCGCGTCCGTCTACGGGATCAGCGAGAACGCCTATCTCAACCGCGCGGCGTCGAGTCGGAGCCACGAGGTGACGATCACCGTCGGCGACGACGGCATGTGGTCGTACGACGAGGTGACCATCCTGCAGATGATCGAGTTCGCCGACCCGTTCCGCCACACCGACCGCGCTGCGGCGCGTCGGCTGAATCGTCCGGGTGGGCGCGGGCCCACCCGCGGGACGAGGTCGCCGACGCCCATCGGCGGCGCAGGGTCCTTCGGCCCTTGAGCCGCGGCGTGTGCGCAGGGCAGGATACGCGCATGACCCGTACCATCCCCAAGGTCCGTACCGTCGTCGTGGCCGTCGTCGGACTGACGATGCTCCCGGTCCCCGTCCCAACCTCGGCGATCGGGTCGCCGGCGGCGCCGACTGCCCTGGCTGCCGGTTTCGGACCGAACAACCTCGTGCTCACCTGGACCGACAACGCGTCCGACGAGACGGGCTTCTCGGTCGAGCGCTGCGGTGGGTCGAACTGCACGGCGTTCGGCCGGATCGGCACCGTCGGCGCCGGCACGACGTCCTACGTCGACCTCTTCCACGCCAGCGGCGCCAACCGGTACCGCGTCCGCGCCCTCAACGCCGTCGGCTACTCGCCGTACTCGAACACCGCCGAGATCGTCATGGTGAGCGGCAACGAAGTCTTCCCGTCCATCGTGTCAGCACCGACGGTGGGCGTGGCACCGCTTGTGGTCGGTTTCGACGGCCGGGCGTCCTCGGTCCTCAACGGCACGATCACGAGCTACGTCTGGTCGTTCGGTGACGACCAGACGTCATCCGGGGCGGTCGTCACTCACACCTACGCCGGACCCGGTGTGTACGCCGCCTCGCTGATGGTCACGAGCAGCGCCTTCGGTGCCACCGACAGCGCTGCGGTGAGCATCACGGTGATGCCGCCTCCCCTCGTCGCCCCGGGCGACCTGAGTGCGACATCCCCGACCCGGGGGCAGATCCGGCTCACCTGGACCAACCCGGTGAGTTCGGCGACATCGCTGGCACTCGAGCGTTGCAGGGGATCGGGATGCACGTCCTTCTCGCAGATCGCCCGATTGACCGCGCTGAGCACGAGTTATGTCGACTCCGCCGTCAAGCGGGGCTCGACGTACAGGTATCGGCTCGCCGCTTCTGGTGCCACGGCGACCGTGTACTCGAACACCACCGTCGCTGTGGCGCGGTAGTGCGACGGCGGTTCCGGGCGCCTGCCCACCGGGCGCCGATCAAGGTTGCAGGGCAGTGGCGACGGTGGTGAACGTGTAGCCCATCGATCGGAGGCCGTCGATCACCCGGCCGAGCGCCGGACCGTCCTGGGACTGCGAACCGACATGCATGACCACGATCGCCCCCGGCTCGGCCAGATCGAGCACCCGCTCGACGATCTCGTCGGCGCTCCGGCCGCGCCAGCCGAGTGAGTCGAAGCTCCACATCACGGTGTAGGCATAGCCGATCGCCCCGACATCGTCGAGCACGCCGGCGTCGTAGTCGCCGAACGGCGGCCGCCAGTACGGGGTGGTCGTCGCGCCGGTCAGCGACGACAGCACGGCGTCGGCCCGGAGCAGGTCGGTCTGGCGCTCCTCGGTCGTGAGCAGCACGTCCGGCGACGACGTTCCGGTGAACGAGAAGTGCGTCTGGGAGTGGTTCATCACCACATGCCCCTCTCGCGCCATGCGCCGCACCCGCTCGGGTTGGGCCTCGGCGAATGCGCCGGTGATCCCGAACGATGCCTGCACGCCCTTCTCGCCGAGGGTGTCGAGGATCAGGTCCGTGTATCCGAGATCGCTGCCCGCGTCGAGGGTCAGGGCGATCACCTGGGCGCTGGCAGGGAGTCGGTGGACGGCGGTCGATCGCCCCGTCGACGGCGGGGTCGGGACCGCGACCGTCGTCGGCGCCGGTGGAGTCGTCGCTACGGGGGTCGGTGCAACGGTGGTGGCCGGAGGGGTGGTCGGCGGCGCACCCACCGTCGTGGTTCCGTCCGGAAGCATCGGCGGTGCGGTCGTGCCCGGCGGCGTCGCCGTCGTGGTGGCGGCCGCCGCCGTGGGCCCCGGGGCGGTGGCGGCCGTGGTGATCGGGGCAACGGTGAGCGGCGGGGCCGTGCCCGGCGATCCGGTCGTCGTCGTGCCGGGCGTTGTGTCGGTCGACGCCGAGTCGGACGTGACCCCGGCGTCGTCGACGCAGGCCGAGGGCGAGACCGCCAGCGCGGCGAGGACGAGCACAGCGATCACCCCGTGGCGGGTTCGCCAGGGGCGACGCATCGCTTCACCATACGGCGGTGGCCGCAGCAGCGACAGGGTATGAAGTCCTCGGTCGTACCAACGTTGTGGGCCCCATATTGGGCCAGCGACGCGCGACCGTCGAAGATGGCGACCACGGACTCAGCCGATGACACCCTCTATGTCAACCTGTTTCTCTGATTGGGGTTGTTTTTGTTGTTGGTGAGTTCGTTGTGGGCGATGGGTTCGTCGCAGCAGGGGCAGTTGCCTCCGAGGCCGACGCGGTGGCAGAAGGTGTTGCAGTCGGGGCAGTGTTGGGTGCCGAGGTAGCGTTGCTCGCAGATCGGGCAGGCGTAGAGGGTTGCTGGTCGTGCGGGTTGTGGTGGGGTCGGCTCGGGGATGCTCGGGGTGTGGCGTTGGCGGTGGGCGGCTTGTCGGCAGGCGTCGGAGCGCCAGCGGCGCCGGCCGTTCGGAGCGAAGGCTCGTCCGTATCGGGGGCAGGTGATCGTTACGTCGTCGTTACGCGACGGGGTGGTCATTTAGGCCGCCTTCGCCGTTGTGGTGGTGGTGTGGCGGAGGGCGCCGGTGTGCAGGGCCGGGTCGTACACGACACCGTTGGTCCAGCAACGCCAGATGACTCGGACCCAGGCGCGGGCGAGGATGCGGATGGCGTGGGGGTGGTCGCAACCGCGGCCTATCGCTCGTTGGTAGATGTCTGCGGTCCAGGGGGAGGAGTGGCGGCTGTTATCGGCGAATGTGGTGACCGCGACCCGGAATCGGGTGTTGCACGCCCAGCGGAACTTGACGGCGTGGTGTTTGCCGGAATGTTTCGTCACGGGGGCGAGCCCAGCGAGCGCGCAGACCGCTTCGGGGGTGTCGTAGGCTTGTCGGCAGTCGCCCCATTCGGAGAGCATCTGGGCTGCGTTGATGGAACCGGACCTTGGCAGGGAAGTGAAAATCTGGCCGTCTGGGTGCTCCCCGAGTTGGGTGGCGATCTGTTTGGCCAGCTGTTTGATCGCCGTGTTCAACGCCCGGATCACGGCGATGTAGGCGATCACGGTCGCTTGACGGGCCTGGTTCTCGGCGCCGGTAGTGATCCCGTCGGGGACCGAACGGAGCCGTTTGAGCAGCTCGGAGGCGGGGCGTCGCCCCGAGTAGCTGTGGCGGGTCAAGAACTTGGCGAGTTGCGGTTCGGTCAGACGGCTCGCCGATGCCGGTGTCGGGTAGCGCTCCAGGAACTTCAACGCGATCTCGCTGCACACATCGGCGAAGATCTCGTTCGCTCCCGGCCAGAACGCGTCCAGGCACGCTTCGAGCTGGTTGTTCGCCGCGACGCGATGATCGACGAGCGTGTCACGGGCTCGCGACACTGCCCGCAACCCGCGGGTCGCGTCGCTGAACGGGGTCAGGACCCGCAGTTTGTGTTGCCGCATCCGCAGGTACTCGGCGATTGTTTCGGCATCACCGGCATCGGATTTCGCGCCGGAAAAAACCAACCTCACCATCTCGCCATGCCTTGATCGCGTTCGGCGAGACCGCCACCACCGGATGCCCGGCCTCCAACAACTTGTCGACCAGCCGGCCGTCGGGCCGTTCGATCGCCACCGGGATCGATCCGGGGGCCGAGCTTGGCGAGCCGGGCGACCAACAGGTCGAACCCGTCACGGGTGTGTTTGATCATGAACGCTTTCGGGTGGCGGCCGTCGGCGTCGATGACATGCACCGCGTGTTCCTCGCTGGCCCAATCGATACCCACGAACCATCCGGCGTTCAATCCGGTGACCTTCTCAGACATTCGCTCTCCTTGATCTCGGGTGATGTTCGAGCTCGCGATGAGCGGGGTCTCGCCGGGCGGTCACTGACCGGCGCTCTACGGCGCGTCCTTCTCTTGCCGGTTCAAGACACCCGAGAAGACGGGGGGCGGCAGTGTCATCGTGGCCCACGAAGGGCGACCGACGCGGGCCGTCACCCCCATCCCCATCGAGACCTCAACCGAACACTGCCGGATCCCGACCTCATGAGTGTGGACCAGTGACCGACGCGTCCGACTCCGTCGGGCGCGTGGCAACCGCCCGAACCTGAGCAGCCCGCGTCGCCGACAGCCCGAGCGCGGTGCGAACCGGTCGTCGGCCGGCGGCGGTGGGTCGCGACCTATGCTGAGTCACGGTCGTGAGGACGGCCGGTTCGTTCGATGTCGGAATGAACCTGCACCCGGATTCGGTCGCCATCTCGGTGATGCCCCGAACCTCTGAAAGGACTGCCGCGTGTTCAGTCGTCTTGGTACCTGGTCTCATGACCATCGCAAACTCGTTCTCGTGGGCTGGATCCTGGCGCTCGTGCTCGGCAATGGCATCGCCGGCGCCATCGGGGAGGCCTACCGGCAGGACTTTTCGCTGAAGGGTTTCGAGTCGACAGAGGGGTTCGCGCTGATCGAGTCGAACTTCGATGACGGGAGTGGGTCACCCGTGTCGGGCCAGATCGTGTTCTCCGCCGACAAAGGGGTGACCGATCCCGCAGTGCGTTCCGCGATCGAGGCGATGCTCGATGAGGTTGCCACGATCGAAGAGGTGGTGTCCGTCCAGTCGCCGTACGGACCCGGAGGCGAGTTTCAGATCTCGAATCGGGGAGGGCAGGCGGGCAGAATTGCCTACGCGGTGGTGAACCTGCCCGAGGACATCGATTTCACCCGTGCTGCGGAGATCGGCAAGGAGATTCGCAAGCTGCTCCCCACCGCAGCGGGAGTACAGACCGAACTTGGCGGGTTCATTTTCGCCGAGTTCGAACCGCCGTCCTCAGAGCTTTTCGGCTTGGCGTTCGCCATCGTCATTCTGATCGTCGCGTTCGGTTCCGTGCTTGCGATGGGCCTTCCGGTGGGTGTTGCATTGTTCGGCATCGGTGTGGGTGGCTCGCTTGTCATCCTCGCCAGCCGCGTGATGGAGGTACCCGACTTCGCACCGTTCATCGGCCTGATGATCGGATTGGGTGTCGGCATCGACTACGCGTTGCTGATCGTCACCCGTCATCGGGAACTGCTGCACTCCGGCCATGACGTGCGCGAGGCGATCGGTGTTGCCATGGACACCGCCGGTCGGTCGGTCGTGTTCGCCGGGGCAACGGTGGTGGTATCGGTGCTCGGCATGCTCTTCATGGGTATCGGGTTCATCGGTGGGCTCGGCATCACCGCGTCGCTCACGGTCGCAGTGACGATCGTGGCGTCGGTCACGCTCCTGCCTGCGCTCCTCGGGTTCGCCGGTCAGCGCATCGAACGCACCCGTTGGCGCGGCCTGATCGCCGCGGCGTTCGTGGCGTTCGGCCTGGTCGGTGCCGGGCTCGGAGCGTTTGCGTTGGTGGGCGCCGGTGTCCTTCTGGCCGTGGTCACCCTCATCGCCAGCCGGTTTGTGCCTGCTCTGCGGCGCGAAGTGCAACATCGGCCGCCGAAGCCCTTACGCGAGACCCTCGCCTATCGGTGGAGTCGCGTCATCCAACGGCGTCCGTGGTCGGCAGCACTCGGTGCGGCTGCGCTGCTGTTGGTGATGTCCATTCCCACGCTGAGTCTGCGTCTGGCGTTCTCGGACGAAAGCAACTTCGCCGAGGACACGACGACGAAGCGGGCGTACAACCTGACCGTGGAGGGATTCGGGAAGGGATCGACCGGTCCGCTCTTCCTCGTCACACGAGTGACCCGCGAGGATCAGATCGGTGCACTGGGCGCAGTCAACGACGCGGTCGGCGCCGACCCCGAGGTCGAGTCGATCCTCGGGCCTCAGCCGAACGACCCCGCCAACCCCACTGCGGTTCGCTGGATGGTCAACCCGAAGGGCGGCCCGCAGGACGAATCGACCACCCAACTCGTGAAGCGCCTCCGGGCGACCGTGCTGCCGCCGATCGAACAATCCACGAACGCCGATCTGCTGGTCACCGGTCTCGTTGCCGGGAACGTCGACATGTCGACGCTGATGTCGAACCGGATGCCCGTGTTCTTCGCCGTTGTGCTGGCGTTCTCGTTCGTGCTGCTGATGGTCGTGTTCCGATCTCTCCTCGTGCCGCTCAAAGCGGTGATCATGAACCTGCTCTCGATCGGCGCGTCGTACGGCGTCATCGTTGCGCTGTTCCAGTGGGGATGGCTGAGCGATGTCACCAACGTCCAGCCCGGCCCGATCGAACCGTGGGTCCCCATGATGCTGTTCGCCATCGTGTTCGGCCTCTCGATGGACTACGAGGTCTTCCTGCTCTCACGCGTTCGTGAGGAGTGGCGCCGCACCGGCGACAGCCGCACCTCGGTCGCCGACGGTCTCGCCGCGACCGCCAAGGTCATCACCGCCGCGGCAGCGATCATGGTGGTCGTGTTCGGGAGCTTCATCTTCGAGTTCGAACGCACCACCAAGATGATGGGCACCGGCCTCGCGCTGGCGATCCTCTTCGACGCCACCATCGTTCGCATGCTGCTCGTACCGGCAACCATGGAACTGCTCGGCGACCGCAACTGGTGGCTCCCCGGCTGGCTCGACAGGCTGCTCCCCAACCTCGACGTCGAAGGCCACGCTCCGCCCTCACCCACGATCGAGGCGGTCATCGCCTGACACGCGTCCATTCGTCGACGAAGGCCGAGCCCGTCTCGCACCGCCGACGTGCCCCGTGTTGCGCGAGCGCTGCACGACCGTCGAAGATGGCGACCACGAACTCGCCAGGTGACCGGACCGTTCTCTCCCGGTCGGGCGTTCCGAAACCGGGCGGATCACGCCATCCAGCAGGGAGTTCCCGATGAGCAAGCTGTTCGACCTCGACGGGCGATGCGCACTGGTGACCGGCGGGGGCCGCGGCCTCGGTCGGGCCATCGCCGTCGGCCTGGCCGAGCACGGTGCCGATGTGGCGATCACCAGCCGCACCCTGGCCGAGCTCGACGAGACGGCCGAGGCCGTGCGCGCCATCGGGCGGCGATGCCTCGTCCTGCCCGGCGACGCCCGTGCCAGGGCCGACGTGGATGCGGTCGTCGGCGCCGTCGACCAGGAGTGGGGTCGGCTCGACATCCTCGTCAACAACGCCGGTGTCGACGCCGCGGCACCGGCCATCGACTACGACGAGGACGACTGGGATTTCGTGCTCGACGTGAACCTCAAGGGGTACTTCCTGTTCGCCCAGGCCGCCGCCCGGGTGATGATCGCTCGCGGCAACGGCGGGGCGATCGCCAACAACTCCTCGATCTGCGGCTTCACGGCGTTGAAGAACATCGTGGCGTACAACGCCTCGAAGGGTGGGGTGAACATGCTCACCCGCTCGCTGGCGCTCGAGTGGGCGCCGTACGGCATCCGCGTCAACGCCTTCGCCCCCGCCTACATGGAGGTGTTCATGCCGGGGGCGGCGGCGGAGCACGACGAGGCCAAGGAGCATGCGATCCGCGAGCTCACACCATTGGCCCGGCGGGGCCGGGCGGACGAACTGGTCGGCCCCGTGGTCTTCCTGTGCTCCGATGCCTCCTCGTACGTGACGGGCGAGGTGCTGATGGTCGACGGTGGTTGGACGATCCGCTGATGCGGAGGGACGAGGGATGACGATGGGACCGACCGAGATCTTCGACTACATGGCCGGCCATGGGCACGAGAAAGTGCTCATGTTCCAGAACGAGGACGTCGGGCTGCGCGCCGTGCTGGCGATCCACTCCACGGTTCTCGGTCCGGCCGCCGGCGGTTGCCGCATGTGGAGATACGCCTCCGACCTCGATGCGATGGAGGATGCGTTGCGGCTCGCCAGGGGGATGACCTACAAGTACGCCGCGGCCGGGGTGAACCTCGGTGGCGGCAAGGTCGTGGTGATCGGGGATCCGGCGCGCACCGAGGGCCGTGAGATGCTGTTCCGTGCCCTGGGCCGGTTCATCGACTCGCTCGGCGGCGAGTACCTCACCGGTGAGGATGTCGGCACGACACTCGCCGACATGGACGCGATGCGAGCCGAGACCCGCCATGTGATCACCCTGTCGCAGGCGTCCGGCGGTGCCGGGCCGATCGGCGGGGCGACGGCCTTCGGCGTCTTGCAGGCGATGAAGGCATGCGTCGAGGACCGGTGGGGTACGCCGTCGCTGACCGGCCGGCGAGTCGCCGTCCAGGGACTGGGCGCGGTGGGCTGGCCGATGGTCGAGTACCTGATCGGCGAGGGCGCGACGGTGGTCGTCAGCGACATCTCGCCAGTCCGGGTCGACGCCGCAATCGCCACGTTCGGGGTGACTGCGGCGGCGCCCGAGGTGATCGTCGACGCCGATGTCGACGTGTACTGCCCGTGCGCCCTCGGCGCCGTGATCGACGACGACTCGATCGGACGGCTGCGGGCCCCGATCGTCTGCGGCTCGGCCAACAATCAGTTGCGCGAGCCGCGCCATGGCGACGAGCTGGAACGGCGCGGCGTGCTCTACGCCCCCGACTACATCGCCAACGCCGGCGGCACGGTCTTCGACACCGATCGCCTCTGGGGCGGGGTGAACACCGAGCGCGGGATGGCCAAGGTCGGTCAGATCTACGCACGGATGCACGAGGTCATCGCCATCGCCCGCCGGGACGGGGTGCCGACCCACCTGGCCGCCGATCGCCTGGCCGAGGCGCGCATCGCCGGCTATCGGGCGATCAAACGCGTCCACGGCTTCGACCAGGGCTCCCAACTCCGCTACTGACGGGACGGTGCGACCGCGGGCGCGGAACGTCGCTCACCGCCGCCTGTGCCACTCCTCGGCCGCCCGGGCATCGAGGCGGCCGAGTTGCTCGGCGTTGTGCGCCTCGCGCATCTTCGACTTCGGATGGACGTAACCGGCACCGACGACCGTCTCGCCCTCGCCGCACATGATGTAGCGGGCGATCCGCTGGCCGTGCGGCGACAGGCGCTTCCACTGCTCGTAGGGCATCGATCGCACCAGCGCCTCGCTGCGGAACCACGGCGCGAAGTACTCGATGTTCGGGAAGGCCCGTACCTCGCGGGACAGGTTGGGCGTGCCACCGTGCCAGCAGCGCACGTCGCGGAACACGGCGGCTCCGGCCGGGACCGGGCACAGCGTCGAGAACTTCATCCACTCCGGCTCGGCGAGCAGGTTGGGGATCGGCTGGCGCGAGTTCTGAGTGCCGGGGATCTGGCGGATGGGACCGTTCTCGGTGGTCAGGTCGGTCATCGCGAAGTTGATCGTCACCGCGGGAACGGGCAGGTCGCGGGTGGTGATCCGCCCCGTCGGGTCGTACGGCTCGGCCCAGGTGTTGTCGGAGTGCAGGCCCTGGTACTCGATCGCTCCGGGAAGGGCGACGTCGCCGCCGCCGCCGTACACGATGTAGTTGGGTGAACCGAAGATCGACGTCAGGATCGGTGTCGTCGTCGGCAGGTCGATGAGCTCGACCCACTCGTCGACGTGCATCATGTGGCGGCTCGCCGAGGTGGCCCCGAAGGAGTACCGGTGGGGGAGGCCGCCCGCCCCGCCACCCACCGAACAGTCCGGATCGAGGCCGATGATGGTCGCCACCACCCGGTCGGTGGCCGCCTTCATCCGCTCCAACTGCTTCGGTGCCAGGGCGGCACGGACCACCACGAAACCGTCGCGGAAGAACACCTCGGTCGCCCGTTCGATCTCGTCGGGGGCGACGATGTCGAGACCACGGATCCCGTTGTCGTGACGGAGCCGTTCCCGGTAGGCCGCGACGTGGGGGTCGTCGTAGGCCCGGGTCCAGCCGGCGCACATCGGATCACCGGCGGCGAGGTTGCGGTGTTCGGGGGTGGTCTCGAGTTCGTTGTCCGGCGTGTCGAGTCCCAGCGGATTGCTGTTGCTCGTGTCGGGCATCCTCGGGCGCCTGGCGAACCCGTTGGGCGGGACGGACGCGTGCCAGCCCACCTGGGAGCCCAGGCCCCGGTGGGCCGGGGTGTCGGTATCGGTCATCCGGATCGGCCTCCTCGTCGGTCGCCGGGCCTTGGCTCGGTCCCGCTCCAGTCTGCCCCCTCCCGTCGGCCCCGCGTCAGTCTGGCCCCACCGAGGTCCGAATCGCCCCGGCGATGCTCGCCAGACCTGCCCGATCGGCGCCGGTCAGCTGCTCGTACGCTGGCAGCATCAGCCGGCTGGTGTGCGCCTCGGCGGCGACGCGTCGGGCGACGAGGTCGTCGGTGATCTCGGGGTACGGCTCGGTCCAGCCGAACAGCTTGGCGCCGTCGGGCCCCGGGCCGCCGGGATTGGCGAGGACGGCCTCGACGGCGGTGAGCCCGGCCGCCACGGTGGCGACCACGTGGACGCTGCCGCGCCACTCACGCAGTACGTGGGTCAACAGGTAGGCGCGACCGGCGTCGTCGCCGGGCCGCGGTTCGGCCCGCCACCCGGCGAACAGGGCGAGGCCGGCCGGGTCGACGGCGTCGACCAACCGCTCGGCGATCTCGACGAACCTCGCCAGGCCCTCGACCCCGGCGAGCCGGGCGCGGCCCCATGCCGCGGCATCGGCGGCGTAGCGGGTGCTGGCGGCTCGCGCACCCTCGACGGACACCCCGGCCTCCCAGATCCGCCGGACCAGATCGGGTCGGAAGTAGCCGAAGGCCGCGGCGACCACGTCGGCATCGACCTCGCCGAGCACCCCTCCCCGGCCGCGTCCGTAGTAGACGAACCCGTTCGGGTAGCCGTGGTCACGGCATGGCCCGAGCACGTCGGGGTGGAGCATGAAGGCGCCGCCGACCTTCTGGAAGATCGGCGAGCAGACGTCGATCGCTTCGGCCGGGCTGAGTTCGCTCATCGCCGGAAGCTAGCCAGCGCACCCCGTGCCACCTCGATCGGACGGCATGCCCGGGTCAGTTGTCGTGCAGCGCCTCGTTGAGGCTGCCCCACGCGCCGCTGCGCGGCCGGACGACGACCTTGCCCGACTGGCCGTCGCGGATGAACATCAGGTTGTCACGCCCCGACAGTTCACGTGCCTTGACCACGCCGTCGGGCGACGACACCGGTGTCGATGCGGTGACGTACAACCCGGCCTCGACGACGCAGTCGTCGCCGAGGCTGATCCCGATGCCCGAGTTCGCCCCGAGCAGGCAGCGCTCGCCGATGGTGATCTGGGCCGTCCCGCCGCCCGACAGGGTGCCCTGGATCGACGCGCCGCCACCGACGTCGGAGCCGTTGCCGACGATCACACCCTGGCTGATCCGGCCTTCGACCATCGAGGCTCCGAGCGTCCCGGCATTGAAGTTGCAGAAACCCTCGTGCATCACCGTGGTCCCCGGGGCGAGGTGGGCGCCGAGGCGCACCCGGTCGGCGTCGGCGATGCGCACACCCGAGGGAATCACGTAGTCGGTCATCCGAGGGAACTTGTCCAGGCCGTGCACGGTCAGCACCTCACCGCGTCGACGGGCGAGCAGGCGGGCGTTGTCGACGAAGTCGGGATGGATCGGACCGAGGTTCGTCCAGGCGACGTTGGCGAGCCTGGCGAACGCGCCGTCGAGGTTGAGGCTGCGGGGCAGGGCGAGACGGTGGGACAGCAGGTGGAGCCGCAGGTAGACGTCGCTGGCGTCGGCGGGTGCCGCGTCGGTGTCGATGACCACGGCGACGGCGGAGATCCTCACCGCCCGGCGCTGGTCCTCGCCGGGTACGTCGCCGAGCGATCCGGCGAGGTCGCTCGGGACCGCGTCGCCCCAGCCGAGGTGGACGTACCACGTGTCGAGCACGGTGCCGTCGGCGGCACGCGTCGCCAGTCCGATTCCCCAGGCTGCGGGCATCAGGGTGTCTCCTTGACGAGGTCGGGATGGTGGGCGGGAGGTCGGGGCACCTCGTGTCGAAGCGTGGGGAAGAGGATCACGTCCTTGATCGAGTGGGTGCCGGCGAGGAGCATCGCCACGCGGTCCATGCCCACCCCGAGCCCCCCGGTCGGGGGCATGCCGTACTCGAGGGCGCGCAGGTAGTCCTCGTCGACCGAGCCGGCCTCGAGGTTGCCGGCTTCCCTCGATCGCTGCTCGTCCTCGAAGCGGGCCCGTTGCTCGCGTGGGTCGTTGAGCTCGGTGTACCCGTTGGCGAGCTCCCGGCGGCCGGCGAACAGCTCGAACCGTTCGGTGAGGAACGGGTCGTTGCGGTCGACACGGGCAAGCGGCGAGATCTCCACCGGATGGCCGGTGACGAACGTGGGGGCGAGCAACGATGGCTCGGCCGTCGCCTCGAACAGCTCCTCGATGATCTTGCCCGTGCCCCAGCGGGGCAGGACGGCGATCCCGTGGATCGCGGCGAGCTCGCGGGCGTCGGCCAGCAGCATCGAGGGATGCACCTCGACCCCGATCGCCTCGGAGACCAGGTCGATCATCCGCGCCCGGCGGAAGGGCACGGCCAGGTCGACCGGCGCGCCCTCGATCTCGACGATGGTGGTGCCGTTGGCGTCGGACGCCGCGGTGCGGATCAGCTCCTCGGTCACCCACATCACCTCGGTGCAGTCGGCGAACGCCCAGTAGAGCTCCATCATCGTGAACTCGGGGTTGTGGCGCGTCGAGATGCCCTCGTTGCGGAAGATCCGCCCGATCTCGTAGACCCGTTCCATCCCGCCGACGATCAGCCGCTTGAGGTGGAGCTCGAGGGCGATCCGCAGATACAGCCGCATGTCGAGGGTGTTGTGATGGGTGGTGAACGGCCGGGCGTGGGCGCCGCCCGCCTCGACGTGGAGCACCGGTGTCTCGACTTCGATGAACCCGAGCCCGTTGAGCGTCCGTCGGAAGCTGGCGATCATCTCGTGGCGCACCTCGAAGGCCCGTCTGGCCTCGGCGTTGACGATCAGATCGGCGTAGCGCTGGCGGAACCTCGTATCGGTGTCGGTGAGACCCTTCCACTTGTCGGGAAGGGGGCGCACGGTCTTGGCGAGCAGTTCGAACCGCTCCACCCTGATCGACAGCTCACCCTTGCGGGTGGTCATCACCGTGCCGTGCGCGCCGACCCAGTCGCCGAGGTCGAGCTGGCCGAAGGAGGCGAACGCCTCGTCGCCGACGACGGCCTTGGAAACGAACAGCTGGATCTCGCCGGAACGGTCGCGCATCGTGGCGAAGATCAGCTTGCCCTGCTCACGGATGAGCATCGCCCGGCCGGCCACGGCGACGGCGACCTCGGTCTCGACGCCGGGCACGAGCGAGCCGTGATCGGCGCGGATCTCGGCCAGGGTGTGGGAGCGGTCGAAGCGGTAGGGGTAGGGGTTGTGGCCCGCCTCGCGCTGGGCGTCGATCTTGGCGAAACGCTTGGCCCGTTCGGCGGCCAACCCGCTCCCGGAGAGGAGCTCGGGGTCGTCGGCGGGTCCGTCGGCCTCGGCCGAACCGCCCGGGCTGCTCTGGTCGTCGCTCACGAATCGGACACGCTACCGACGAGCGCGGGTGCGGCGTTGGAACAATTCGCCGCCGAGGGCGATCCGGCGACACCGGCTACGTTGTCGACCATGCCAATTCGAGCTCTGCTCGTCGGCGCCCTCGTGACCCTGGGCGGGGCCACGGCCTGGGCCGACCCCGTCCCACCCGATCTCAACGAACCGGCCGGCGTCGCCACCGGGGCGACGCGGGAGACGGGGGCGCTCGACGTCGTCTCGGTCGGTCAGCTCTCCGAGCTCACGCCGAGCGCGCAACGGGCCGCGGCCCGCGCCGCGGCGGCCGCCGGCGGGGTGGCCATCCCCGGGCGTTCGGCGATGGTGCCGATGACGAGGATCACCCGCGGTCCTATCGTCGTGCAGCAGGCGCCGTCGGGGTACTTCATCCCGATGGGCTTCACCGTCCTGGCGCCCGAGGCGGCCGCCCGGCTGATGTCGTTGGAGACCTCGGCGTCGATCGCCGGTGGCGCCCTGGTGATCGGGTCGACCTCGGCCACGATGCGCGGCGCGAAGGCCGGCGACGTGATCGAGCTGCAAGCAGCCGGGGGCCCGCTGGTCTCGTTCGTCGTCGGACGCGTCGCCGCCGACGACGAGATCGGCGGCGCCGAACTGGTGGCCTCACCGGCCATGGCGGACGACGTGGGCCTCACCGGGGTGACCCGCTCGATCATCTGGGGCTTCGATTCGCGCGCGGCGATCGATGCCGCCCTGGCCGCCGAGGGGCTGGTGCCCCCCGTCACGCGGATCTCCCGATCGTGGGACCCTCCGAGCCCCGATTCGGGGATCAGCCTGTCGGTGACCAAGCGGCTGCTCGGTGAGTTCGCCTTCCGACCGACGGGGACCGACCAGGTCGACCTCGCCGGTGGATGGTCCGACCTGAACATCCACCCCAGGGTGACCTTCGAGGGGGTGCCGGTGCGCGCCGCCTGTCACAACGTCGTCCACCCGGCGATCCAGGGTGCGCTGAACGAGATCGCCGCCGCCGGCCTCGCCCCGCTCGTCAACGTGGCCAACACCAACGCGGTCGGCGGTTGCTTCAATCCCCGCTACAACCGGGTGACGGGCAACCTGGGCTTCCTGTCCCGCCACGCCTGGGGTCAGGCGTTCGACATGAACGTGTCGGAGAATCCCCAGGGCGACGTGCCGAAGCTCGATTGTCGGATCGTGCGCATCTTCCGTAAGTGGGGCTTCGCCTGGGGGGGCAACTTCGTCTCCCGCGACGGCCAGCACTTCGAGTGGGTCGGCCAACGGCGTGACCAGTTGGTCTACCCCTCGACCTACTGCCCGAACATTGCCCCGGCAGCAGCGCCGCAGCGCCCAGCCGCTGCCCCGCCGGTCATCGCCGGGTCGTCGCCCTCGGAATCGGACCGGCCCGGGCTGTTCGCCGCCGACGGGTTCATTCCGGGCGGCTGAGCGCTCCCGCCGGCGCCGGAGCGCCTCGCGGCGTGAACCGGTCGGACGGGGTGGGATCGGTAGAGTCCCTGCGTGCCCGTACGATTCGTGATCATCGGCGGCGGTCCAGCCGGCAACACCGCGGCCACCCACGCCGCCCGTTTGGGTGCCGAGGTCACCGTGGTGGAGCGCGACGTCATCGGTGGCGCTGCCCACCTCTGGGACTGCATTCCCTCCAAGACGATGATCGCCACCGGTGGGGCGATGAGCTTCACCCGCCGGCTGCAGGGGATGGGCCTCGAGCAGCAGGAGGCCGAGCTCGACCGGGACGCCCTCGTCGCCCGCATCGACAGCATCAAGTCCCGTCTGCAGGCGACGATCACCGGCCTGCTCGACAGCCAGGGTGTGCGCATGCTCGCCGGCACCGCCCGCTTCGTCGGCCCCAAGCAGATCGTCGTGGCCACCGTCGACGGCGAGGTTCGCCTCGACGCCGACGCCGTGCTGATCTCGACGGGCACCCGGCCGCGGATCCCCGACTGGTGCCGCCCCGACGGTGTGCGCATCCTGACGACCCGGGAGTGCTACCCGCCTCCCGCGCTGCCCGGGAGCGTCACCGTGGTCGGCTCGGGTGTCACGGGGGTGGAGTTCGTCCACATGTTCTCGTCGCTCGGGGCCAAGGTCACACTCGTCGTCAGCCGTCAGCAGGTCCTGCCGACCAAGGATCCGGAGGTGGCGGCCGTGCTCGAGGACGACTTCCTCCGGCGCGGGGTCCGCCTGTTGAAAGGGGCCCGGGCCGAGGCGATCGAACCGGACGGCGACGTCGGCGTCGTCGTCCGCTGCGACGACGGTCGGCAGGTGCGCTCGAACCTTGCCGTCCTGGCGATCGGCTCCGTGCCGAACACCGACGGGCTGGGACTCGAACTGGCCGGTGTCGAGATGGACAAGGGCGGCTACATCCCGATCGGTCAGCACTGCCAGTCGAACGTGAAAGACGTCTATGCCGCCGGCGATGTCAGCGGCAAGCTACCGCTGTCGTCGGTGGCGGCGATGCAGGGCCGCAAGGTCGCCGAGCACGTGATGGGCCTGCACACGCGTGCACACCGTCACCTCGACTACGACAAGGCTGCGTCGGCGATCTTCACCGAGCCCGAGATCGCCGACGTCGGGCTGGCCGAGGCCGAGGCGTTCTCGGCGGGCCGCAAGATCCGGGTGACCAAGGTGCCGTTCTCGGCGACGCCCAAGGCGCTGATCAACGGCGACACCCGCGGGTTCGTGAAGATCATCTCCGACCCGGCGACGGGCGTGGTGCTCGGCGGATCGATCGTCGGGCGCCATGCCGCCGAGCTGATCTCGGTCATCGCCCTGGCCGTGACGGCCAACCTCAAGGTCACTGACATCGTCGAGAGCCTGCTCGTCCACCCGGCGCTCGCCGAGGCGTTGGCCGAGGCCGCCGAGTGACGGCCGCGGCGTTGGCGGCGGAACTCGGACATGGGGACTCGACAACGAGGTCGCCGTGGCGACGAGCGACGCCGACGATGTGACCCGAGTGGCGAGCCACCTCGGGCGTCGGGTGGCCATCCTGCTGGTGTAGCTGCGGCTCAGCTCGCCGCTGTGACCTTGGCTGGTTCAGAAACCTGGTGGTGACGGTAGCGGGGCAGGGCGAAGTGGATGACGACCGCGCCGACCGCGCAGAGGGAGCCGCCTGACCAGACTGCCGTGTTCGTCGAGGTGAGCCGAGCCGCGACGCCGGATTCGAGGTCGCCGAGGGCCGGGCCGGTCGTCCAGACGGCCATGCCGACGCCCTCCATCCGGCCGCGCATCGCGGCGGGCGTCGCCTCGATCAGCATCGATTGGCGGAAGACGCCCGAGAACATGTCCATCGCCCCGGCGACGATCAGCGCGGCGACAGCGGCCCACAGAGGCCTGACCAGGCCGAACACGACGATCGCGAGTCCCCAGGCGGCGACGAAGCCGCTGACGGCGACGCCATGTCTGCGGACGCGGACGGACCATCCGCTGGCAGCGCTGGCGACGAACGCCCCCGCGAACGGGGCGGCGTAGAGCAGGACGGTGGCGACGCCGGAGTTGTCGTAGCGCTCGTCGAGCAGTCCGGGGAGCAGCGCTGTGGGGAAGCCGAAGACCATCGCGTTCAGGTCCTGGAGGAACGATCCGATCAGCGGCTGGTTGCCGCGCAACATCTTCAGCCCGCTGACGACCGAACGCACCGTCGACTCGACCGGGTCGTCGGGATGGGCCTCGACCGGCGGGATCCGGTTCATGCGGGTGAACACCGTCAGGCCGACGACGTAGCTGAGCGCGTCGAGGGCGAAGGCGAGCTTGATCCCGCCGAGCGCCTTGGCCCCGCCGGCGAGGGCCGGGCCGATCAGCCACGAGCCCGAGTAGATCAGCGACTTGATGGCGATCGCCTGGGTGAGCATCGCCGGCTCGACGATCAGCGGCACCGCCGAGCGGTTGGCCGGCGACGACACGGCCTGGGCGGCGGCGAGGACGACCGCGGCGACGTACACCGGCCAGAGGCGGGGCGTGTCGAGGAAGGCGTTGGCGATCAGGGCACTGAGGGCGACGAACCCGACGATCTCGCAGGCGATGATCAAGCGGCGTCGATCAACTCGATCGGCGATCGCCCCGCCGAGCAGCGACAGGCCGAGTCGAGGGCCCATCGTGGCCAGGCCGAGCATCGCCACGGCAAGGTTCGACCTGGTCAGCGCATAGATCTGCAATGGCAGGGCGACATCGGTGATCCGGCTGCCGATCCCCGAGGATGCCTGGCCGACGAACAACAACCGGAACTGCCGGTTGACCCGCAGTGGCGTGGTGTCGACCGTGATATCGCGCCAGGCCATGCTGTGCTCACGGTAGCCCCGACGGCTCGACCGGCGACGGTGATTCGGTGTCAGCCGCCGAGAACAGCTGACAGCCAACAGCTCGATGGCGATCGCCTCGGCACCGCCGTCGTGTCGGCCCACTTGCGGATCTCGGCGGCGATCGGTCCGCTTCGGTCCTACACAGGTCGGTTCGTGGGAGCCGTCAACCAGCTTTGGCGGATGCCTGAAGTCTGATGAAGTTGCAGGTCAGAGCTTGTTTCTGTCGTCCTACAACTGTAGGCTGAACATGTGTTCGATGGGGTCTTGGACGAGTTGCGGGCGCTTGACGAGGTGGGTCTCGCGGTGCGGTTGCAGCAGCTCGAACGGCAGCGCCGGCAGGTCGAGGCGTCGATCGCCTCGCTGGTGACGGTCGGCGCGAATCGTGGCGTGCACCTCAGCGATGGGCATGCGTCGATCCGTGGTTGGTTGAAGGCGTTGACGAATTGCTCCGATGGTGAGGCCACGCATTTCGTGCAACTCGGCCGGCTGCTGTCCGACATCCCCGAGTCCGCAACGCGGCTGCATTCGGGTGAGATAGGTGTCGCGCAGGCGTCGGAGTTGGCCCGCGCCCGGCGGAACCCGCGGTGCGGCGACCAGCTGGGTCAGATCGCCCCGTTGTTGTTGGAACACGCCGCGACATTGCCGTTCGCCGACTTCAAGTTGTGCGTGCGCCGGTGGGTGTTGATGGCCGACCCCGACGGTGCCTACAAGGAACGCGACCGTTCGCACGAGGCTCGCGAGGCGTCGCTCCACGAGTCCGAGGACGGGGTGCATCTGCATGCCGACGGTGGGACCGGGGCGGACGCGGCGGAGATGCGCGAGATCCTGGAGCGGTTCTGTCAGGCCGAGTTCCTCACCGATTGGGATCGGGCCGTTGCCGAGTTCGGTGAGTCCGCGTCGGCGGCGAACATGGTGCGTACTGATGCGCAGCGACGGTTTGACGCGTTGGTCGCGATCTTCCGGGCCGCCGTGTGCGCTCCACTCGATGCGCGGGTCCCGGAGCCGACGGTCAACTTCGTGGTCGATGAGGCGACGTTCGAGGAGCATCTCGCCCGGTTGATGGGTGGGGTCGGGGCCGAGCCGATCGATATCGGCTCTCGGGACCCGTTTCGCCGGCGCAGTGAGACGGTCAACGGGACGTTCGCCCATCCGGATGACATCCTGGCGGCGTCGCTGGTCGGCCATGTCCGGCGCGTGGTGTTCGATTCCGCCGGAACCGTGATCGATCTCGGTCGGCGGCGGCGATTGTTCACCGGATCAGCCCGCGACGCGGTGATGCTGCAATCCCAACGATGTCTATGGCCCGGCTGCGATCGTGTCGCCGGGCGATGCCAAGCGGATCATCTCGAACCCTGGGCCACCGACGGTGCGACCGCGCCCGCCAACGGGGCGCCGGCCTGCGCCCGCCACAACCGGATCAAGAACCGCGGGTTCACCACTCGCCGCGACCCCGACGGGCACTGGCACGTCTACCGCCCCGACGGCACCAACCTCAGCCAACCCGCACTCGCAGCGGCCTGATCGGTGTCGACGACGATCCGGGTCATCCGACGGGGACCAGCTGGCCGTTGAGGACGACGATGCCGGGGCCGTAGGTGGCGTCGAAGTACTCCTGCGCACCAGGGGGAACGACCCAGACATCGATCGGAACGGTGCCGGTCAACGGATCGCCGCTCGGCGAGTAGCTGTACACATGCAGGGTGGTGCCGTTGGGAAGCACCAGGTCGCTGTCCGGTCCCAGACCGGCCAAGACCTGGGTGGCGATCGCCTCGACCTCGGCGGCTGAACGCTCGGCTTCGGCAACGCACAGCGCGCCGGGCCAGATCTCCTTCAGGGCGGCCTCATGGCGTTCGATGTCGCCGGTGAACAGCGCCACGATGATGAACTTGTGCGGATCGTCGATCCCGCTGTCGACATCGGGGTTCAGCGACCGGTCGTAGTACCAGCCGACGTGGTCGGGTTGAGTGTCGACGTACTCGCCGATCCCGAGATTCGATCCCCGGTCAACCGGCGCGTCGGCAGCCGCGGCGAGCCAGCCCCCCTCGGGTTCGGGGCAGGGGGCGCGGAGCTCGGGCGGCCGTGGTAATCCGGCCAGGTCGGCCTCCGTGGGCGCGTGGGCATCGGTGACCGTCAGCGTCGTCCCGTCGTAGACGCCGGTCACGATGATGGAATCGGTCCAGGTCGTACCGCCCGAGGACTGCTCGCCCTCGAAGGTGGTCCAGTCCCAGCCGATCAACGGCACGCCACCGCACTGCGGCGGCAGCCAGTCCGTCACCCCGCCGAGGCACAGTTCGGGCCCGTGCGCCGCGGACTCCACGACCATTGCGCTCCCCCGGTACCGTCCCGACCCCGGTGGCGTGGACTCGCCAGAGGTCTCGGTCGGAGCGAGCGCAGGGACGGCAGGGGTCGAGTCCTGGGATTCCCCACCGGTGACCGGTCCGTTCGAGCAGGCGGCAGCGACGGCGATCGAGGCGGTGGTGAGTGCTGTCCGCCAGAAACGCCGCGAGGTCACCGCGCCGGTGTGCCCTACTCGATGACGACGACGACGTCGCCGGCGCCGACCGTGTCCCCGGTGGCCACCTTGATCTCCGTGACCGTGCCGGCCCGGTCGGCCAGGATCTGGTTCTCCATCTTCATCGCCTCGAGCACCACGACGGCCTGGCCGGACTCGACCGCCTGGCCGACCTCGACGAGCAGCTTGACGATCGTGCCCTGCATCGGCACGGTGACGTGACCCGATCCGCCGCCGGCGGCGCCGCTCGACGATTTGGCCCGGGCGGCCTTCCTCGGCGCGCCGGCGGTTCCGGCGACGACCATCGCCACCTCGGGTACCCACATCCTGACGTCGAAGCGCTTGCCGTTGACCTCGACCGTCGTCGAGCGCCGGACCAGCGGTGCGGCGTCGTCGGCCGGCGCAGTGGCGACGGGCGCGGCGATGCCGGAGAGGTCGAGGCGCTCCTCGACCCACTTGGTCGAGTGTGTCACCGCGGCGAAATCGGGATGGCGAAGGATGGCCAGGTCGGCCGGGATCGTCGTCGCCACGCCCTCGACGGTCATCTCCTCGAGGGCGCGGACGGCACGGGCGATGGCCGTCGGGCGGTCCTTGCCCCACACGATCAACTTGCCCACCAGGTTGTCGTAGTACTGACTGATCTCGTCGCCCGCCTCGTAACCGGCATCGAAGCGGACCCCGAAGCCGTCAGCAGGGCGCAGGGCGGTGATCCGCCCCGGCGACGGCAGGAACTTGCCCTCGGCCGGGTTCTCGGCGTTGATCCGGATCTCGATGCCGTGGCCGCGGCGCTGGGCGGCGACCTCGTCCTGGGTCATCGGCAACCGCTCGCCCGAGGCGACCCGGATCTGCCACTCCACCAGGTCGATGCCGGTGATCACCTCGGTCACCGGGTGCTCGACCTGCAGGCGGGTGTTCATCTCGAGGAAGAAGAACTCGTCGTCCTGGTAGATGAACTCGACCGTGCCGGCGTTGTAGTAGCCGACGGCCTTGGCGGCGAGGATGGCGGCGGCGCCCATCGCCTCCTCGACACCTTCGGGCAGGCCGGGGGCCGGGGCCTCCTCGATGAGCTTCTGGTGGCGGCGCTGAGCCGAGCAGTCGCGGCTCGACACCCAGACGACGTCGCCGTGCTGGTCGCCGACGACCTGGATCTCGACGTGCCGCGGCCAGGTGAGGTACTTCTCGACGTAGATCTCGTCGCGGCCGAAGAACGCCTTGGCCTCGCGTCGGGCCGAGTCCATCGCCTCGGGCACCTCGGTGGCCGACTGCACGACCTTCATCCCCCGCCCGCCCCCGCCGAATGCCGCCTTGATCGCCACCGGAAAGCCGAACTGCTCCCCGAAGTCGATGATCTCCTCGGCCGTGGTGACGAAATCGATGGTCCCGGGCACGATCGGCGCTCCGCCGCGGGTCGCCGCCCGTCGCGACGAGACCTTGTCGCCCATCTCGACGATGGCGTCGGGCGGCGGTCCGATGAACGTCACACCCATGTCGGTGATCGCCCGGGCGAAGTCGGCGTTCTCGGCGAAGAAGCCGTAGCCCGGGTGCACTCCGTCGGCTCCGCTCTGTCGCACGGCGTGGAGGATCGCCTCGGTGTTGAGGTAGCTCTCCGTGGCTGACTGGCCTCCGAGCGCGTGCGCCTCGTCGGCCAGTCGCACGTGGAGGGCGTTGCGGTCGAGTTCGGAATAGACGGCCACGGTCTGGATGCCCAGCTCCCGGGCGGCCCGGATGACCCGGACGGCGATCTCTCCGCGGTTGGCGATCAGAATCTTGCGCAGCACGGGTGCCAATGTAGGTGGGGTGACCACTCCGCACGGCAACGGACGCGAGGCCCCCTGGGCCGCTCCGTTCGTGGTGACGTTCGTCGCCGAGACCGGTTCGACCAACGCCGACCTGCTCGCCGCCGGGTCGCGCCTTGCTCACGGCACGGTGCTCGTCGCCGATCGTCAGACGGCGGGGCGCGGCCGGCTCGATCGAAGTTGGGAGTCGCCCCCCGACGACCGAGGCACCGGTGTCGCCGGCCCGGGCTCCGGCGAACGCGTCGGCGCCAACCTGACGATGTCGATCCTGTTCCACAGCCCCGTGGAACGGGCCCACGATCTCACCGTCCGCGTCGCCGTCGCCGCCGCCCGGGCCTGTGAGCGGGTGGCCGGTGTGCGCCCGGAGATCAAGTGGCCGAACGACCTGCTGCTCGACGGCGCCAAACTGGCCGGGATCCTGGCGCAGGGGAGCTCCGGCGTCGTCGTGGTCGGCCTCGGGCTCAACGTGACCTGGGCTCCCGAGGGGGCTGCCCATCTGCCCCGTGGGTCACGAGACGAGCTCGTGCGCGCCGTCCTCGCCGAGCTGGCCGCACTGCCCCCCGACGTGAGAGACGAGTATCGCCGCCGGCTCGGCACGATCGGGCGTGAGGTGCGCGTCGAGCTGGCCGGCGAGGTGTTCACCGGCCGGGCGGTCGACATCGCCGACGACGGATCGTTGATCGTCGAGACCGGCCACGCACGGCGCGTCGTCACCGCCGGAGACATCGTTCACCTCCGGGCGATCGCTGGATGAGCGCCGCGTCGGGCTGACATTCCGGTACCGTGGTTCCGATGCCAAGTCCGACCGAGGGCCGCACGCCGCGACCGCGCCTGGCTCGGGTGATCAGCGGCGTGGCACTCTTCGCCTCGATCGCCGCCGGCGGGTCGGTCATCCTGGTCAGTCAGAGCGGCGCCCAGGAGGAGACGATCACCACCGATACCAGGGTTGTCGCCGAGCTGGTTGAAGTCGACACCGGTGAGCCGGTCGAGACCTTCCTGCTCGTCGGTTCCGACTCCCGCGAGGGTGCCGACCCGAGCTCGCCCGACTACGGCGGCATCGGCGACGCCGGCGAGACGACGGGTCGCCGATCCGACACGGTGATGATCCTGCGGCACAACAAGCAGACCGGTGAGGCCGCCCTGCTGTCGCTGCCCCGGGATCTGTGGGTCAAGGTCCCCGGCCTGCAGGGCAAGAGTCGGTTGAACGCCGCCTACACCGTCGGCACCGACGTTCTGGTCAGGACGATCCGCAACGAGGTCGGGGTGACGGTCAACCATTACATCGAGGTCGACTTCAACGGTTTCAAGTCGCTGGTCGATGCGGTCGGCGGCGTCGAGGCCTGCTTCTACTTCCCGACCCGCGACCGCCACACGGGCCTGCTCGTCGGCCAGGAGGGCTGTTGGCTGCTCGACGGGATCCAGGCCCTGCAGTACACCCGTTCGCGCTACTTCGAGGAGTTCCGCGACGGCAGCTGGGTCAAGGATGCCCGTTACGACCTCGGTCGCATCGTCCGCCAGCAGCAGTTCATCCTCGACGCCGTCAAGCGGGCCGAGGAGCACCTGACCGAGAACCCCTTTGCCCTCGACGCCCTCGTCGCCGCCGCCCGCGACGCGCTGACGGTCGATCCGGGCGTCGACCTGTTCTCGATGGCCCACCGCTTCCGTGACCTGTCGCCGGCCAACGTGATCAGCTACACGCTCCCGTCGCACGCCGAGTCGATCAACGGCAACGACGTGCTGGTGATCGACTCGACCAGGGCGAAGCCGATCCTCGACTACTTCAACGGGCTGGCCGCGGCTCCCGACCCCGCGCAATTCGTCGAGAGCTGACCGGTGGAGGCGCTGGGCGCGCGGGCACCCCAACGACGCCGGCGTCGTCGTGCGATCGGTCGCCGTGGCCACCTGGCCACCGCATCGTTGATCGTCGCCGTGACCGCGGCGACGTTCGGCGGCTCGCTGGCGACGCGGATCCGAGACCGGCTCGACGAGATCCAGCGGGTGGGCGGCCTGGAGACCGTGCTCTCCCCGTTGGGGGACGGGCCGGTCGAGAACTTCCTCCTCGTCGGCTCCGACTCGCGGGTCGGCGCCGACCCCTCCGACCCCGACTTCGGTGGCATCGGCTCCGACGACGACACCGGCGGCCAGCGTTCCGACACGATCATGGTGCTGCGCCTCGACCGCGATTCGGGCGGAGCGGCGCTGCTGTCGCTGCCCCGCGACCTGTGGGTCGAGATCTCGGCGACGGGTCGCCGGAACCGGATCAACTCGGCGTTCACCGCTGGGCCCGACGTGCTCGTGTCGACCGTCCAGCGTTCGCTCGGGATCCCCATCCATCACTACCTCGAGGTCGACTTCCAGGGCTTCAAACGGCTCGTCGACGCCATCGGTGGCGTCGAGATCTGCTTCCTCTTCCCGGCCAGGGACGACCACACCGGCCTGCTCGTCGAGGAACCCGGCTGCCACACGCTCGACGGCGTGGCCGCCCTGCAGTACGCCCGCTCGCGCTACTACACCGAGTTCCGCGACGGCGAGTGGCACGTGGACGGAACCGCCGACCTGGGCCGCATCACCCGCCAACAGGGCTTCGTCGACACCGCCGTCCACCAGGCGGTCACGGCCACGGCCTCGAACCCGTTCCGCGCCGGCGGTGTGCTCGGCGCCGTCGTGTCGTCGATGCGCGTCGACGCCGCACTTGACCTCCCCGGCGCGGCCGGGCGACTGCGCCGGGCAACCTCGTCCGGGCTGTCGACCTTCGCCCTCCCGGTCGAGCCGGACGAGATCGACGGCAAGTCGGTGCTGGTGCTGCGGGGGAGCCAGGCCCTGCCGCTGATCGCCTTCTTCCAGGGGGCCGGACCGATGCCCGGGCCGCTGCCACCGTGACATGTCAGACTCTCACCTCGTGATGAAGGGTCTGGTCCTTGCCGGGGGTGCCGGGACGCGTCTACGTCCGATCACCCACACCGCGGCCAAGCAACTGGTCCCGGTTGCCAACAAGCCGATCCTGTTCTACGGCATCGAGTCGATGGTCGCCGCCGGGATCACGGAGATCGGTGTCATCGTCGGCGACACACGTGACGAGGTGATGGCTGCTCTGGGCGACGGTTCGCGCTTCGGGGCCAGGCTCGTGTTCATCCCCCAGGACTCGCCGCTCGGCCTCGCCCATTGCGTGCTCATCGCCCGTGACTTCCTCGGCGACGACGAGTTCGTGATGTATCTCGGCGACAACCTGCTCGAGCAGGACCTCGGGGCGTTCGTCCAGGCCTTCGCCGCCGCCCATGGGCGGCGGGAGCCGCCGTCGGCCCAGATCCTGCTCAAACGGGTGCCCGATCCCCACCGGTTCGGCATCGCCGAGCTCGATGACGCCGGCAACGTGGTCCGCCTCGTCGAGAAGCCGGCCGAGCCCGCCTCCGATCTGGCCCTCGTCGGCGTCTACCTGTTCGACGCCTCGATCCACACGGCCGTCGCCGCGATCGGCCCCTCGCCCCGCGGCGAGTTGGAGATCACCGACGCGATCCAGTGGCTGGTCGATCATGGGCACCGCGTGCGTGCCGAGCAGCTCGAGGGTTGGTGGATCGACACCGGCAAGCTGACCCCGCTGCTCGAGGCCAACCGGCTGCTCCTCGAACGGATCGAGCCCCGTCTCGACGGCACGATCGACGAGCACTCCACGGTGGATGGCCGTGTGGTGATCGAGGCCGGCGCGATGGTCGTCAACTCGCGGGTGCGCGGTCCGGCGATCATCGGGGCCGGCACGAGGCTGACCGACTGCTTCGTCGGGCCGTTCACGGCGATCGGCGACGACTGCGTGATCACGCGATCCGAGGTGGAGCACTCGGTGATCATGGAGCGCTCCCAGGTGATCGACATCCTCAGGTTGGAGGACTCGCTGATCGGCCGCGAAGCCGTGGTCAACCGGACGCAGGCCAAGCCTCGGGCGCTGCGACTGATGGTCGGCGATCATTGTCAGATTGACGTGGAGTGAGATGAACATCTCGGAAAGCGACGTGATCGCCGGTGTGCACCTGGTCGAGCCGGTCATTCATGGCGACCAGCGGGGCCTGTTCATCGAGACGTACCGCCGGGAGTGGTTCCCGAACGGTCGGGAGATGGTGCAGGGCAACCGGGCCAACCGCCAACGCGGCGCGCTGGTCGGGTTGCACTACCACCTCCATCAGGCCGACTACTGGTACGTGCCGTTCGGCACGGCGCGGGTCGTCCTCCACGACCTGCGCTCCGGCGGGCCCACCGACGGTGCCACGCTCTGCCTCGACCTCAGCGGCGAGAACCACCACGGGGTGTTCATCCCGCCCGGGGTCGCCCACGGTTTCGCGGCGACGACCGACATGGTGATCACCTACCTCGTCGACAACTACTACAACCCGGCCGACGAGTTGGGGGTCGCCTGGGACGACCCGGTGATCGCCGCCGACTGGGGTGTCGACACCCCCGTGCTGTCCAAGCGTGACGAGAACAACCCGATGCGTGCCGACCTGCCCGTGGGGCGCCGGCCGTACTGGCCGATGAGGACCTGAGAATGCGACAGTTCGTCACCGGCGGTGCCGGTTTCATCGGCTCGAACTACGTACGGTGGGCGCTGGGCAACTCCGACGACGAGATCACCGTCTTCGACAAGCTGACCTACGCCGGCAACCTCGAGAGCATCCGCGATGTGCTCGACGACCGGCGCTGCCGATTCGTGCGGGCCGACATCTGCGATCAGGACGCCGTCGTCGAGCACATGGCCGGCCACGACGCGGTCGTGCACTTCGCCGCCGAGACCCACGTCGATCGTTCGATCGTCGATCCCTACGCCTTCGTCCATACGAACTGCTTCGGGACGAACGTGCTGTGCGACGCGGCCCGTCGTCACGAGGTCTCGCGATTCGTCCACATCTCGACCGACGAGGTCTACGGCTCGATCGACGTCGGGTCGTTCCGCGAGGACGACCGCCTCGCCCCCCGTTCGCCCTACTCGGCGGCCAAGGCGGGCAGCGACTTGATCGCCCTGTCGTACGTCACGACCTACGGCCTGCCGGTCGTCGTGACCCGGTGCTCCAACAACTTCGGGCCATACCAGTTCCCCGAAAAGGTGGTCCCGCTGTTCACCACCAACCTGCTCGACGGACGGAAGGTGCCCCTGTACGGCGACGGCGGCAACATCCGCGACTGGATCCACGTCGAGGACCACAACCGTGCCGTCGATGTCGTGCTCCGCCGCGGGGTCGTCGGCGAGGTGTACAACATCGGTGCCCACAACGAGATCACCAATCGTGATCTCACCTATCGACTGCTCGCCCTCACGGGCCGCGACGAGAGCTTCATCGAACCGGTGGCCGATCGCCCCGGCCACGATCGGCGTTACTCGGTGAACATCGACAAGATCGAGGGCCTCGGGTGGTCGACACGTCACCGCCTCGACGATGCCCTCGCCGCCACCGTCGCCTGGTACCGGGACAACCGGGCGTGGTGGGAACCGCTGCGTGAGCGGGCCAAGTTCTGATGCGGGTGCTGGTCACCGGCGCAGCCGGGCAGCTCGGCCGGGACGTCGCGCTGGCCTGTGCCGCGTCGGGCGACGTGGTCACCGGGGTCGACCGGGGCACGCTCGACGTGACGTCGCGTGACGACGTGCTCGCCGCGATCACCTCGACCCGGCCCGACGCCGTCGTGAACTGCGCCGCCTGGACGGCGGTGGATGCCTGCGAGGCCGACGAGGAGCGGGCGTGGTCGACGAACGCTCTCGCCGTGCGCTGGCTCGCCGAGGGGTGCCGTCGGACCGGAGCGCACCTCGTGCAGATCTCCACCGACTACGTCTTCGACGGGGCCAAGGCCGGGCCGTACCACGAATGGGACGTCACCAATCCCCGCTCGGTGTACGGGCGCTCGAAGCTCGGCGGCGAAACGGAGGCGCTGGCCGCCGGCATCGGCGCTGCCGTCGTGCGCACCTCGTGGGTATGCGGCGAGTTCGGCCACAACATGGTCAAGACGATCCTCCGGCTGGCCGCCGACCGCCCCGCACTGTCCTTCGTCGACGACCAGATCGGGCATCCGACGTTCACGGCCGACCTGGCGCCGCTGCTGCGCCGGGTGGCGGTCGATCGGCGTTCGGGCGTCCACCACCTGACCGGCGGGGGCCCGCCGGTGAGCTGGTACGGCTTCGCCCGCGACGTCGTCGCCGCAGCCGGTCACGACCCGTCGATGGTGCGTCCGATCGCCACTGCCGAGCTGTCGCCGCCCCGGCCGGCCGCCCGACCGGCCAACAGCGTCCTCGACAACGCCGTCGCCCGGATGACCGGGCTGCCACCGGCTCGCGATTACCGCCGGCCGCTCGCCGAACTCGTCGCCCGCCTGACCGGGCCGGCCTGACCGGCCCGGTTGAACGGGCCCGCCTGACCGTCCCGCTCGGCCGGGCCCGGTCGACCGGCGACGGGGATCCGGTCGTCAGAACGGGGTTCGTTCGGCCTCGTGACGATGGCCGAGGAACCACTCGACGGTGCGGCGGAGCCCTTCGTCGAAGGGCGTCGTCGCCCGCCACCCGAGGAGTTGCTCGGCCCGCCTGGGATCGACCCGGCGCCGCGGCTGGCCGTCGGGGCGGCTCGGGTCCCAGCGCAGCTCCCCGGTGAATCCGACCACCCGGGCAATGGTCTCCACGGTCTCGCGGATCGTCACCTCGCGGTCGTTGCCGAGGTTGACGGGGTCCGTCGACTCGAGGTGCTCGGCCGCCAGGATGATCGCCCGCGCCGCATCGTCGACGTAGAGGTACTCACGGCTCGCCCGACCCGTCCCCCACACGTCGATCGACTCCATCCCGGCCTCGCGTGCTTCGACGCACTTCTTGATCAGCGCCGGGATGACGTGGGACACGCTCGGATGGAACTTGTCGCCGGGCCCGTAGAGGTTGGTCGGGATCAGGTAGGCGAAGCGCTGCCCGTACTGCGTGGCGTTGACCTGGGCGTGGACGAGGTGGGCCTTCTTGGCGATGCCGTACGGCGCATTCGTCTCCTCGGGGTAGCCGTCCCACAACGACTCCTCACGGAAGGGCACGGGGGTGAACTTCGGGTACGAGCAGACGGTGCCGAGCAGCACCGTCTTGTCGATGCCCGCGCCCCGGGCCGCCTCGATCACGTGGGTGCCCATCAGCAGGTTGTCGAGATACAACCGGGCCGGCTCGGCCTGGTTGAAGCCGATGCCGCCAACCCGGGCGGCGAGGTGGATGACCATCCTCGGCCGGTGGTCGGCCAGCATCTGCTCTGCGGCACCCGCCTGCGTCAGGTCGTACTCGGCGCTCGACGGCGCGTGCACGACCGCGCCGGCCTCGCCGAGGCGCGCGACGACGACCCGGCCGAGAAACCCCCGCCCGCCGGTCACGACGACCTCGGTGCCCGGCCAGAACATCGTCATCGCACCGATGCTAGGGCGGCGCGGCCATGATGGGGCGATGCGCGTCGGCTACACCCTCGAGCAGTGCTGGCATGACGTCCCGGGCGGCACGGCGGTCGCCGCGCTCGAGGTCGCCGCCGAGCTCGTGGGTGCGGCGTCGGCGACCGGGCTGGAACTGGTCGGTGTGGCGGGCACACACCGCGACCCGCCGGTCGAACCGTGGGTGCCGCCCGTAACCGTGCATGCGCTGCCCGGCGCCGGCGCCCGGCTCTACGCCCGCTGGTTGTGGACGGCCCGTCCGCTCATCGAGCTGGCAACGGGCCCCGTCGACGTGGCCCACGCGACGACGATCATCCCGTGCGCCAGCCGGGCGCCCCTCGTCGTGACCGTCCACGATCTGGCCTTCCTCCACGAGCCCGACCACTTCACCCGCTGGGGTGTGGCGCTCTTCCGGCGCAGCCTGACGGTGATCCGGCGGCGGGCCGCGCTCGTGCTGTGCTCGTCGACGGCGACGATGGACGACTGCGAGAGCGCCGGCATCGGCGGCGACCGGCTCAGGCTGGTGCCGCTCGGGGTCCGCGTCGCAGCCACGTCGGCCTCCGACACGGCCGAGGCCCTGCGGCTGACCGGCGGTCTGCGGGACTACCTCGTGTTCGTCGGCACCCTGGAACCCCGCAAGAACCTCACCCGGCTGATCGAGGCGGTGGGTCGGAGCGGCCTCGGGCTCCCGCTCGTCGTCGTCGGCCCACCGGGCTGGGGGGACACGCTCGAGCGGTCGTCCGGGGCGACTCCGGTGGTGTTCGTCGGCCAGGTGGACGAGGGTGTGCGCAACGCGCTGGTCGCCGGGGCGGCGATGCTCTGCTATCCCAGCCTGCGCGAGGGCTTCGGGCTGCCGGTGCTCGAGGCGATGGCCCTCGGGACGCCGGTGGTCACCAGCCGGGGCACGGCAACGGAGGAGACCGCCGCCGGGGCCGCGGCGCTGGTCGATCCGACCGACGTCGACGACATCGCCTTCGGGATCACCGAGGCCGTGCGCCGGCGGGTCGAACTCCGGGCGGCCGGCCGGGAACGGGCTGCGCTGATGACCTGGGCCGAGACGGCGCGGGCGACCCTCGCCGCCTATCGCGAGGTGGCGCCGTGAGCACGCCCGACGAGCCCGGTCGGTGGACGGCCCCCCGATCGGTGGCCGCAGACGTCGCCGTGAACCTGCTGTGGTGCGTTCCCGGGGCGGTGGGCGGTTCGGAGCAGTACCTGGTGCGCCAGCTGCGCGGGATGCTCGCCGTCCCGCAGCGGCCGTCGTTCACGCTCTACGTGCTCCCCGGGCTGGTCGCCGCCCACCCCTTCCTCGCCGACGTCGGCCGGGTCGTGACCGCGCCGTTCAGCGGGCGCTCCCGCCCGCTGCGCGTCGCCGCCGAGCACTCGTGGCTGGCCTGGCGCGACCGCCACGCCGATCTCGTCCACCACGGCGGGGGGACCGTGCCGGCGATCGGACGTCGGCCGGCGGTGCTGACGATCCACGACCTGCAGTACCTCGACTTCCCGCAGTACTTCTCCCGTCTGAAACACCAGTACCTGGTGCGGCGCATGCCCCGTTCGGTGGCCCGCGCCACGGTGATCACGGTGCCCAGCGAGTTCGTGCGCACCACCGTCATCGAGGCCTTCGCGCCCGACGCCGAGCGGGTGGTCGTCGTGCCCCACGGGGTCGAGCCCGATATCGGCCGCCGGGCAACCCCGGCCGACTTGCTGCGTGTCCGCTACGGAATCGGCGACCGCCGGATCGTGATCCTGCCGGCGGCCACCTTCCCGCACAAGGGGCACATGTTCCTGCTCAGGTTGCTCGCCGAACGCTGGACCGACCCGCACCTGTGCCTGGTGCTGACCGGTGGCGCCGGCCTGGCCGAGGCCGAGGTGGCGGCCGAGATCGAGCGTTTGGGCCTGTCGAAGCGGGTGCTGCGCCTCGGGCGGGTCAGCGGCGACGATCGCGACGGGCTGATCCGGATGGCCGAGGCGCTGGTCCTCCCCTCGCAGTACGAGGGGTTCGGCGCGCCACTGATCGAGGCGATGAGCCTCGGCACCCCGATCGTGGCCAGTGATGTGACCGCCGTGCCCGAGGTCGTCGGCGATGCCGGGCTGTGCCTCCCGCTCGACATCGACGCCTGGGGGCCCGCGCTCGAACTGGTCGCCGGCCGGCGAGGCGAATTGGTGGCCGCCGGCGTCCGCCGGGCCCAGCGCTACAGCTGCGAACGCTCGGCGGCGGCGCTGCTCGGCGCCTACGGTGTCGCTCTCCCATGAAGCTCGCCGTCATCTGCCCCCACTTCGCCCCCGACATCGCGCCGACCGGCGAGGTGATGACCCGTCTGGTCACCGAACTGGCGGCGCGGGGCCACGAACTGCACGTCGTCACCGCCCTGCCGTGGTACCAGCACCACCGCATCGAACCGGGTTGGGGCGGCCGACCGACCCGGACGGAGCGGACGACCTGGGGCTCGATCACCCGTATCCACCCGTTTCCGTCACCCGACAAGCGCAGCATCCCCCGACGGGCGCTCGGCTTCGCCGCGTTCAGCGCGCTGGCCGGGGCGATGAGCCTGCGCGGCGGACGGGTCGACGGCGTGCTGGCGATGTCGCCGCCGTTGACCCTCGGGTTGACCGGCCGGCTGGTCGGGATGGTGCGCCGTGGTCCGTTGGTGTTCAACATCCAGGACGTCTTCCCCGATGCGGCGATCGAGACGGGAGCGATCACCAACCCCCGGCTGATCGGGTTCGCCCGCTGGCTCGAGCGGTTCAGCTACCGGCACAGCGACGCGGTGACGGTCCTCTCCGAGGATCTGCTGGCAAACCTGGCGGCCAAGCTGCCCCCGTCCCAGCACGCCAAACTGCGCGTGATCCCGAACTTCGTCGACACCGAGGCGATCCGTCCCGTGGACCGGATGACGGTGTACCGGGCCGAGTTGGGGATCGGTGACGAGCCGGTGGTGATGTACGCCGGCAACGTCGGGTACTCCCAGTCGCTCGACCTGATGCTCCACGCGGCGAGACGCCACCCCCGCGCCGTCTTCGTGATCAACGGTGGCGGCTCGGCGCTGGAGAGCCTTCGTGCCGATGCCGCCGGGCTGGCCAACGTCCGCTTCGGCGCCTACCAGCCGCGGGAACGGCTGTCAGAGGTGCTCGGCACCGCCGACGTCCACGTGGTGCCGCTGCGCGGCGGACTGGCCCGGGTGAGCGTTCCCTCGAAGACCTACTCGATCCTCGCCGCGGGACGTCCCGTCGTGGCCGCCGTCGACCCGGGGACCGAGGTGGCCAACATCGTCGGCGAGGCGCGTTGCGGTCTGGCCGTGGCGCCCGACGACGCCGAGGTGTTCAGCGCGGCCGTCGGCGAGCTGCTGGACTCCGACGACCGCTCCCTGATCGGCGACCGGGGCCGGCGGTGGGTCGAGCACTGGGCGTCGCCCGCGGCCGTGGCCGAGGCCTACGAGTCGCTGTTCGACGAGCTTCGCCAGGCCCGGGCCGGTCATTGATCACGGTGATCCACCAACCCGGCATTCCAGCCTGTAGCCTCGCTTCCTCGTGGGTAAGGCTTCTTCTGCCAAAAAGATCGCACGGATGGCCGAGAAGGGCCGCGGCAAGAAAGTGCGGTTCCAGGGTGGGACCGTGTTCCCGGCCGCCGTCGCGCTGGTCGTCGTCCTCGGCGTCCTGCTCATCGCCTACTCACGTTCGTCGAGCTACGCCAATGCTCCCGGACCGCGGGCGTCGGATCGCGACCACTTCCACATCGCCTTCGGGATCTACAACTGCGACGCCTTCGCCCCCAACATGGCGGGCAACGGCGAGCAGAGTCCGCGCTATCCGGCCTACGGCGTCCACTCGCACGACGACGGTGTGATCCACTACCACCCGACGACCGGCGCGTCGAGCGGCCGCAATGCCAAGCTCAAGCGCTTCCTCGAGGTCTACGACGTGTCGCTGACCAACGACAAGCTCACCCTGCCGGCGGACCAGGCTGGCCTGACTCTCGAAGAGGGTGTCGACAAGTGCACCGACGCCTCGGGCAACCAGGTCGACGGTCAGCTCAAGGTCGTCGTGTGGAACGACGCCTCGAACGCCTCCGACTTCACGACGATCACGGCCAACATGGACGATGCCCGGATCACCCAGGACGGGATGGCGATGGTGATCGCCTTCGTGCCCGAGGGCAGTGCCGTACCGTTGCCCGAAGCCGCCGCCAACCTCGCCGCCCTCGGCGCGGCCGACAGCGGCACCCCGGTGACCACGGTGGCCGGTGACACTGCGACGACGGTGGCGGGAACGACCGACACGTCGGCCGTCGCCACCGGCGAGCCCTCCGATTCGACGACCCCCGATTCGGGTGTTCCGGTGGGTACCGACGCCCCGCCGACCGTGACCGACGCTTCGCCGACCACGATCGACGCGCCGGCGACCACCAGTTGATGCGCGCCGTCGTTCTCGTCGGCGGGCTGGGAACGAGGCTTCGGCCGCTGACGTACACGATCCCCAAACCGATGCTGCCGGTGGTGCACGTGCCGATCATCGAGCGGCTGGTCGCCAACCTGGTCCGTGGCGGGGTCACCGAGGTGGTGCTCGCCCTCGGGTTCAAACCCGAACCGTTCCTCGAGGCGTATCCCGACGGACGATGCGCCGGTGCGGTGCTGAGATACGCCGTCGAGCCCGAACCGCTCGACACCGCCGGAGCGGTGAGGTTCGCCGTCGAGGCCGCCGGGATCGATGACACGTTCGTCGTGGCCAACGGCGACATCCTCACCGACCTCGACATCGCCGCTCTCGTCGCCTTCCATCGCCAGGCGGGTGCCGAGGGCACGATCCACCTCATCCCGGTGCCCGACCCCAGCGCCTTCGGTGTCGTCGCCACCGACGAGGCTGGTCATGTCTCGGCGTTCATCGAGAAGCCGCCGCCGGGGACCGAACCGTCGAACCTGATCAATGCCGGCACCTACGTGCTCGAACCCTCGGTGCTCGACTACATCGAGGCCGGTCGCAGGGTGTCGATCGAGCGTTCCACGTTCCCGGCGATGGCGGCGCGGGGACGACTGTCGGCGATGGCGTCGGAGGTCTACTGGATCGACACCGGTCGACCCGAGCTGTACCTCCAGGCCAACCTCGACCGGCTCGACGCCGGGCACCCCGGCGACGCGCCGTGCGTGGACGCCCGCGCCGAGGTGGCCCACACGGCGACCGTCACGCGCAGCGTGGTGGGCGCTGCGGCCGTCGTCGGCGAGGGCGCCGTCGTGATCGACAGCGTCGTGTTGCCCGGCGCCCGGATCGGCGACCGCGCCCGGGTGGAGCGCAGCGTCGTGGCCGGGACCGTCGGCCCGGGGGGCCAGGTGCTCCAGTGCGTGATCGGCACCTACGGAACGGTGGACGACGGCGCCCGTCTGCACGACCTCCGTCTCCCCGCGCCCGACTGATGCGCGCCCTGGTCGTCGGTGGGGCGGGCTTCGTCGGATCGCATCTCGTCGATCGCCTGCTCGCCGACGGCCACGAGGTCGACGTGCTCGACGACCTGTCGACCGGTTCGCTGTCCAACCTCGCCGACGCCCGACAGCACAACGACGGCACGCTGAAGGTCCACCATCTCGACGTCCGCTCCCCGGCCGTCGGCGACCTGCTGGCCCGACGCCCGCCCACGGTGATCTACCACCTGGCCGTGCTGCCCCTTGGGCTCGCTCCAGCGGTGGCCGGCGAGGTAGCCGTCGGCGGCCTGCTCAACCTGCTCGACGCGGCGTGTGCCACGGGTACGGGCAAGGTGGTCGCCACCGTGCCGGCGGCGGTGTTCTACGGGGCGGTCAGCGCCCGGGAACTGCCGGTCAAGGAAGGTCAGCTGGCCCCAGCCGGATCCGTCGGGGCCGTGCTCACCAGGGCTGTCGCCGACCTGCTCGCGGTGTACCGCGAAACCCGTGGGATGGAGTTCAGCGCCCTGGCAGTCGGCGAGGTCTACGGACCTCGGCAACGCCCGTCCGATGGGCTCGTGGCCTCGCTCGTCGACGCCCGCCTCGCCGGGCGCACCGCCGTGATGCCCGGTGACGGCCGCCAGACGCTCGATCTGGTCTACGTCGACGACGTCGTCGACGCCCTCGCTCGGGCGGCCGAGCGCGGCTCGGGGCTGGTGATCAACATCGGCACCGGGGTGCAGACCTCGGCACGCGACCTCCACGCGATGATCTGCGGTCCCGAGCCCGGCTGGCTCACGGTCGAGGGTCGCGACGACGTGGCGGCCCGGTTCGCCCTGTCCCCGGTGCGGGCGCGGATCCATCTCGCCTGGGCGCCCTGGACAGATCTGGCCGACGGGGTGGCCCAGGTGCTGGCCGTCATGCCGCCCCCGTCCGCGAGCGACCCGGACGGGCGGGCGACCCCGGAAGCAGGCGACCCGGCGGAGTCGGGATCCAACTGAAGGCATCGCCTGTCATGCAGTGGTCCAGGCTCGTCGCCGCCGACCCGAATCGAACCGAACCGCCGATGCAACGCCAGTGCTCCACGCTGACACGGCCAGCTCGGACGGCGGGGGGCGCCGTGCCGTTCGGATACCGGCGGCTGTATTCCGCGATTCAGTTTGCAGCAATTCGGGGTTGCACCGAGTGGAGGGGGGTGATGAATGCCAAAATGCACTCAGGAGTTGCCGCCGTGGTTACGGGTCCGATCTCGTCATACATCACCGACGTGGCGAGCTACGAGGATATGTATCGGGCTGAGTACCCGGTGCTGCTTGCCATCGCCAAGGCCTTCACGGGTGATGTCGAAGCCAGCGAGGACCTGGTGCAGGACACGATGGTGAAGGCGTACCTGCGCTGGAACTGGCTCCAGTCGTTTGGCCGTCCAGGTGCATGGTGCAACCGGGTGTTGATGAACGCGTGCAAGAGCTGGTGGACCCGTCGACGACTCGAGCACCGCTACGCGCGCTTGCTGGGCTCGAACACGACGTTCGACAGCGACGCGTGGACAGCCGAGTTCATCGACTTCTGGGCAGCCGTGCATCGCCTGCCGACGCGACAGCGAATGACGGTGACGTTGTTCTATGCGGGCGGCTACTCGTGTGCGGACATGGCAGACATCCTCTCCGTCCCTGAAGGGACGGTGAGATCCGACTTGAGCCGCTCTCGAACGTGGCTCGCTCGAGAACTGGGGTATCTGTCATGACCAACTCGCACAACGATCCGCCCGATCTTCCTCCGGGAATACGGCAGCTCGATGATCTCGGCAATCGCGCAGGCGCGGCGCTTCACCGATCCGCACCGACGGATGGACCGACGGATGCGATCAAGCGGGCGCGACACATTCGAAGCAGACGACTGTTGATCGGCTCGGCAACGGTCGGCGTGCTCGCCATCGGCGGCTTCCTCGTGCTCAATCGCGACAATGCCGGTGAACAACAATCAGCAACGGCAGCGCAACCCCTGCCCTCGACCGAGGTGACCCCCCAACCGACCTCCACGACATCGGTGTCCACCACCACGACATCGGTGTCCACCACCACGACATCGGCATCCACCACCACGACGACCGTCTTCGACCGAGCACAGGCGGATGAGATCGCGACAGCGGCGCTGCTCCAGCCAGGCGACACCCCAGCGGTCGAAAGGAGAGTCGGCGGTGAGTTCAGCATGGATGTCGAGTTGCTGGCCAACGCACCCGAGTGCGCCGACTACCTCGACGTCTTCGAGAGCCCGGTGCGTGACGCCGGGTACGCGGCCGGCGTCTACCACGAAGGTGGAGGCATCGGAGAGAGTGCAGAGTCGGTCGTGATCCTGCCCACCGAGCAGGCCGCGATCGACCTGCTCGACGCCGTCGGTACGCCCGGGTTCTTGGCGTGCAACCTGATCTGGCAGCAACGTGCGACCGACTTGTACACCAACATTCCGACGAGCTACCGGCCTGTCACCGGTGAAGCGTTCGACGTCTCCGTGGCTGACCAGGCCGTACAGATGTGGGTCAACAACAGCTACGAGGACCAGGCCGTACTCTTCCTCCGAGTCGGCCGGGGCGTATCCATCCTGAACCCTGGCGGCGTCGGCAGCGGCGTCACGAACGAAGACGTGCAAGCCCTCATCCCCGCCGCAATCGATCGTCTCCACCAAGCACTCGACACCTGAGCCGACCCCACGGCGGACGTCATCCCCGATCCGATCCCGCACGAGACGTCAGAGCGAAGGTCTCGCGCAACGCGTGCGTGTCGGCTGAGCGGACCTCAGCGGAACAGATCCTCGGCGGTGGGGCGGACGAGCTCGCCGACGGAGGAGTCGCGCAGCCAGTCGGTGTCGAGCCCGCGCACCACGGCGACCGGGATACCGGCGGACTTGCCCATCACCAGCTCGGCGGCGGAGGCGATCTCGTCGGCGACGGCGACCTCGGTGACCTGCATGATCCTTCCGAGCGAGTCGGGTGTGCCGCGCAGGTCGACGACGCCGGCGATCCCGGCGACGCCGATGGCGACGTCGGTCAGACCGCGCCGCCACGGCCGCCCGAAGGTGTCCGAGACGATCACGCCGACGTCGACGGCGAGCCGCACCCGCACGATGTCGCGGATCCGCCGAGCGGACCGGTCGGAATCGAGGGGGAGCAGCGCCGCCGTACCCCGCTCGACGTTGGACAGGTCGACGCCGCTGTTCGCGCAGATGAACCCGTGCCGTGTCTCCGTGATGATCAGGTCGCCACGGCGCCGCACGATGCGCACCGCCTCGTCCTCGACCAGGCGTTTGTGCGACAGGGGATCGTCGGGGTCGACGGCGACGAGGCGACCCTCGGCCTTCGAGACCACCTTCTGGGTGACGACGAGCACGTCGCCGTCGGCCAGGGGTCCGTTCGGCGCCCGCCGGCAGGCCTCGGCGACGATCTCGCCGAGCTGTTCACCGGGTCGGATCTCGCCGATCCCCTCGACCGGCCAGATCGTCAGCCGGCTCATCGCCGGCCCCGATCGGCGGTGGTCGGGCCGGTGCGTGAGCGGCCGGCCCCCGCGTCGATCGTCGTGCGGGCCAACCGGGCGGCCACGTCGGGGTCGGTCATGATCGTGTCGGCGACGACGCAGGTCATCCCCTCGGCCTCCACCGCCCCGGCGAGGTGGGCGTCGGCGTGGTCGACGACCAACGTCGCGCAGATCGGCGCGTACAGCCGGGCCACACCGACGACCGAGGCATCGTGGCCGAGCTCTGCCAGCATGCGGTCGGCCGGGCCCTTCAGCGCTGCCCCGGCGACGATCGGGGAGATGGCGACCACCGAGTCGCGCCGGGCACGTAGCGCCTCGTCGATCCCGGCGATCGCCCGGACGGGCCCGATCGAGACGATCGGGTTCGACGGGGCGACGACGACCACCGCGGCGTCGGCGATGGCGTCGAGCACCCCGCGGGCAGGAGCCGCCCGCTCGGCGCCGGCGAAGCGGACGCCGCGGATCGCCACGGCGTGGCGGCGGCCGACGAAGTACTCCTGGAACGAGACCTCGCCCTCGCCGACGACGTCGACCATCGTCGCCACGGGCTGGTCGGTCATCGGCACGATCCCGACGGCCAGCCCCCAGGCCCTGGCGATCTCGGCGCTGACCTCGTGCAGCGGGGCGCCCTCGGCCAACCTCGCCGTTCGGTACATGTGGGTGGCCAGATCGCGGTCGCCGAGCCCGAACCACGTGCCTGCGGCCCGTGAGCCCGCGGGCCGCACGGCGGCGTAGCGGTGCAGCGCCTCGAGCGCCGCCCACGTCTCACCGGCGAGTCCCCAACCCCGTTCCGGGTCGATGGCGCCGGCCAGGGTATAGACGACCGTGTCGAGGTCGGGGGAGATGTGCAGACCGTGCATCACGGTGTCGTCCGCCGTGTTGACGATGGCCGTGATCGACGAGTGCTCGACGACGAGGCACAACCCTCGCAGGAACCGGGCCGCTCCGACGCCGCCGGCGAGCACGGTGATCATCGGGCGTCGTGCTCCATCACCAGGGCAGCGTAGAGGTCGTCGAGTCGCGCCGCCGTGGTCGACCAGGTGAACTGCTTGAGCCTCGCATACCCTGCGGCGACGAGCCGGGCCCTTGTCGGCGGGTCGAACGCGGCACGCAGCAGCGCCGCGGCGAGACCCTCGACGTCATCGGGGTCGACCAGCAGCCCCGCCGTCCCGACGACCTCGGGAATGGAGCCCGCCGTGCTGGCCACGACGGGCGTGCCGGCGCTCATCGCCTCGAGCAGCGGGAAGCCGAAGCCCTCGTCGAGGGAGGGGTAGGCGAGCGCCGCCGCGTGGCGCAGCAGCCATGCCTTGTCGTCGTCGCCGATCCGCCCCACGCGGTGGACGGCGTCGGCGGACGCGCTGTCGAGGCGGCCGATCGCCCGATCGACGGCCGCCGTGTCGTCTCCTGATGCGCCGGCGATGACCAGCTCGAGGTCGGTCTGGGAGCGCCGGGCCAGGTCGAAGGCGGCGACCAGCGCCGGCACGTTCTTGCGGCGTTCCACCGTGCCGATGCTGAGCACGAAGGGGCCCTGCCCCGGGTGCCGACCACCGGGACCGCGATCGCCGGAGCGAGGCTCGACCTCGGGGACGGCCGGCGGGCTGCCGAGGTGGATCACCTCGATCCGGTCGGTGGCCAACAGCTCGCCGACCTTGGCGGCCGTGGCGTGCGAGGTGGCGTGGACCACCGCCCCTTTGCGCACGGCCCGACGGAGCACCTCGCCGGCCCGCCGGACGTCGGGGTGCACCTCGGCCGGGTGCTCCAGGAACCAGCAGTCGTACACGGTGACCAGCCGGGGCAGGCGGGACGGCGGCACGACGTAGTTGGTGCCGTGGACGAGCTCGGCCGGTGCCAGGAACCTGTCGGCCGGCGGCCACGAGGCGCGACACCACGCACGGTGGGCGAGAGCGGCGGGGTACGGCAACCGTCGCACACCCGGGCCGGGACGGCTGCGGAAGCTGAGCACGTACGGGAGCAGCTCCGGGCCGTCGTCGAGTGCGGTGAGCGCCTCGATCAGCCGGTCGACCGCCAGGCCGACACCCGTTCGGGCGCCCTGGACCGGCCCCACGTCGATGGCCACCCTGGTGCGCACGGAGTTCGACGGTACCGGGCCCGGGAGGCGTTGTCGTGGTCGTCACCGGGCCGCCGGTAGCATCGTCCGCTGGTCTCGCTCCGTTCGACTCAGACAGGTTGCCACATGCCCCGCGCGCTCATCACCGGTATCACGGGTCAAGACGGCCAGCACCTCGCCGAGTTCCTCCATCAGAAGGGGTACGAGATCTTCGGCGTGGTCAAGGGGCAGAACAACCCCAAGGCGCAGGCGATCGCCGAGGAGTTCCCCTTCGTCGAGCTGGTGCCCGGCGACCTCGCCGATCTCCCCTCGCTGATCAAGGCGACCGAGATGGCCCAACCCGACGAGGTGTACAACCTGGCGGCGATCTCCTTCGTGGCGTTGTCGTTCAACCAGGCTGAACTGACCGCCAACCTCACCGGGCTGGGTGTGCTGCGGATGCTCGAGGCCGTGCGCATGGTCGGCGGTTCGACCGACAACCCGATCCGCTTCTACCAGGCGTCGTCGTCGGAGATGTTCGGCAAGGTGCGTGAGACCCCCCAGACCGAGAGCACGCCGTTCTACCCGCGTTCGCCGTACGGCTGTGCCAAGGTCTTCGGCCACGACATCGTCGTCAACTACCGCGAGAGCTACGACCTCTTCGCCTGCTCGGGCATCCTGTTCAACCACGAGGGCCCCCGCCGCGGGCTCGAGTTCGTGACCCGCAAGATCACCAACGCCGTGGCCAGGATCCATCTCGGGCTCCAGGACTCGATCAGCCTGGGAACCCTCGACGCCAAGCGTGACTGGGGCTATGCCGGCGACTACGTCAAGGCGATGTGGGCGATGCTCCAGCAGGACGAGCCCGACGACTACGTGGTGGCCACCGGCAAGACCCACTCGGTCGAGGACTTCCTGGCGCAGGCGTTCGCCGAGGTCGGCATCGAGGACTGGCGGCCGTACGTCCACCACGATCGACGGTTCATGCGGCCCAGCGAGGTGGACCTGCTGATCGGCGATGCCTCGAAGGCCAGGTCGAAGCTGGGTTGGCGGCCCGAGGTCGATTTCGCCGGCCTGGTCAAGTTGATGGTCGCCCACGATCTCGAGGTGGAAGCCGCCCGGGCACGGATCCGCTGAGCGACGGTGGAGCCGGCGACGCTCGACAGCCGGCCGATCAGCCGTCCATCGGCTGGTCGGTGACGGCCTCGATGAGCGACGGCCCGTCGATTCCGGTGTACTGGCGGAGCCGGAGACCCAGCGCCACGAGGAACGTGATCATGGCGACGGCGGAGCCGACGACGAGGCCGATCTCGACGCGACGGAACGCGTCGCCCGGCAGGGCGGCAACCGTGCCGACGAACGTGCCCATCGCCAAGGTCCAGCCGAGGGCCACGGCGGCATGGCCACGCAGGGCGATGACCGCCTGGGCGGCGGTGAGGGCCACCATGTAGCAGGCGCTGCCGAGGGCGAGCATCGTCATCGTCTGACGTGACAGCTCGGCGTCGAACACCCGGCGCAGCAACGTCGGCCCGAGGAGCCACGACCCGACCGTGCCGAGGGCTCCGACCGAGCAGACGAAGATGAGCAGGCGCTGGAAGCCGCTACGGAACTCCTCCTGGTCGCCCTGGGCCGCCAGTCGGGCCAAGCGCGGCAGCAGGGCGGCCTGGATGGCCTGGAAGAGGAACAACGGGATGCGGCCGAGCAGCACCCCCGAGGCGAATGCGCTGACCTGGACGTGTTCGGCCTCGGAAGCGAGCAGCTTGGTGGCGATCGGGCCGGCGTTGAGCAGCGAGGCCATGAAGATCGAGCCGACCAGCAGCCACCCGAGGTTGGGGGTGACCTCGCGCCACGTCGCCTCGGGTCCCGGTTCGGTGGCGAGCTGACCGCGGCGACCGACCAGGACGACCCCGGTCAACGGAGCCAGAGCGATCACCAGCCCGTAGGGCCCGATCGTCGTGACCCCGAGTGCGGCCAGCACCGCGCACCCGACGATCCGGGCGGCGCCGTCGAAGCCCATGATGATCGCATAGCCGCGGAAGCGCCCGTTCCCCGAGCAGATGCCCCGCGAAAGGTGGGTGGGTGCGTACGCCGCGAATCCGAGCATCAGCGACGCCATCATCACCCAACTGCCGTCGAACACCTGATCGGCGATCAGCGGTCCGGCGAGGGCGAGGATACCGACGACGATCAGCAGCAGGATGCCGGCAAGCTGTGTGAGGCGCCGCACCACCGGCCGGCCGCCCTGGTCGAGGCTGCGGCGGTGCGACAGCGCCCGGCCCATCTCCTGCTCGACGGGGAGGAAGAAACCAGGTGCGAGGGCGAACGTGGCGAACCACAGGGCACTGACCGGAGCGAAGTTCTTGGTTCCGAGCGTCGACTTGGCGATCGACAAGAAGAGGTAGCTCGAGATGCCTGCCACGATCAGACCGACCCCGACCGGCAGTGTGCCTTCGGGGATCGGGAGCCGTGACGCGACCGAGGATCGCGAATCTCTGCGTTCGGACAAGACGGCCGAGATTACCCGCTGATCGGGCCATCGCGCCGGGATGCCGCCCGGGGGGTCGACGTGGATCGGCCGCCGCCATCGGCTACAAATGCAGGGGCGCGGGCGCAGCAGCAGACGAGGAGGTCCCCGTGGTACGTCAGTTCATGGGTCGCGTTGCCGGTGCGGTGGTCGTGGCCATCTCGATCCTTCCGGCGCTGGCCCCAGCCGCTTCGGGCCTTCCCGACGCCGATGCAGCTCGGCCCGCAGACGCCCTGCCCGCAGCGGTGGCCGGCGCGTCGTTCGTCCTCGAGGGCCACGGAAACGGTCATGGGATCGGTCTCAGCCAGTGGGGTGCGCTCGGTTACGCCGTCGACGACGGGTGGGACGCAGAACGGATCCTCGGGCACTACTACGGCGGGACGGTGGCCGGCGCGATCGCCGCCGGCTCGATCACCGTCCGGTTGACCTCGCTCGACAACGCCCAGACCGCGGTCGTCCAACCGCGCGGCCACGCCGTGTTCGTCGGCGACCCGGCCCGACGCCCCTGGTCGTCACTGGTCGCTCGGGAGACGACAGAGGGTTTGTACCGTGTGTGGGGCCGCGTCGGGCCCGCCGTCTGCCCGGCGGCCTCCGTCGCGCTCGATGACCCGGCCCTCGGCTGGACGGTCGTGGCCGACGCCGTCGTCGGCTCGGTGCTGTTCGACACGCAGACCGACGTCACCACCCAGCCGGACGTCGAGGAGTTGCTCGCGGTCTGCGAGCCGAAGGGCACCGTGCGGTCGTACCGCGGACGAATCCGCGCCGCCAACGGCACGGCGGGGGAGAACCGGACGATCAACGACGTGCCGATGGAGCAGTACCTGCGCTCGGTCGTACCGGCCGAGGTGTCGTCGAGTTGGGGTCGGCTCGGCGGGGGCCGGGGTGTGGAGGCGCTGATGGCGCAGGCCGTCGCCGCCCGCTCGTATGCCGCCACCCAGAACCGGTACACGTACGCGGCGACCTGCGACACCCAGTCCTGCCAGGTGTATGTCGGCGCGGCCAAGCGCAGCGGCCCGGGAGGGGCGGTGACGGTCAACGAGCAGCCCGAGACCGACATGGCCGTCGCCGCCACCGCCGGGCGGGTCCGCCGTGTCGGCGGCACCTCTGGCCCGATCGCCAACACGATGTTCTCCGCCTCGAGCGGCGGGTACACCGCACCCTCGGAGTCGCCCGGATTCCCGGCGGTCGTCGACGACGGCGACGACTTCGCCGGCAACTCCAGCCACAGCTGGTCGGTGGAGGTGCCCACGGCGACGATCGAGCAGGCCTGGCCGCAGATCGGGCAGCTCACGGAGTTCACCGTGACCCAACGCAACGGACTGGGCGATCAGGGCGGGCGGGTGCTGGCCGTGAGCATCGCGGGCACCTCGGGGGCGATCACGGTCACCGGCGACGACGTGCGCAAGGCGCTCAACCTGCGTTCGAACTGGTTTGCCGTGCGCACACCGTGCCTGGATCGCGACGCCCCGCCGGTGAACGGCTCCGTGCCGTCGACAGTGGGGCTCGGCTTCGTGGGCATCAACCCGACGCGGATCGTCGACACCCGAACGGGTGTCGGCGCGGCGGCAGCGCCGATCCGAGCAGGTTGCACGCTGGTCGTGCCGATGCCGACCGTCGCCGGCGCCGCGGCGATCACCCTGACGACGACCGGGGCGACGGCCAACGGATACACGACCGTCTATCCGTGCGGTACGCCCCAGCCGAACGTGTCCGCGGTACAGGTGCTCGCCGGTGTCGACGTGCCCGGAACGACGGTCGTGCCGATCGGTGCCGACGGCACGATCTGCGTCTTCGCCTCGATCGACGTCGACGTCATCCTCGACGTGCTCGGGTGGTTCAGGCCCGAGGGCAGTCGCTTCGCCGGCCAGGTGCCCGAGCGCCTGCTCGACAGCCGGCGGCCGTCGGGCGCCGCGGCCCTACCAGCGGCGACGGTCACCCGTGTGCAGGTCACCGGGGGCGTGCGGCCGGCGGGTGCGGTGGCGGCATCCGTCAACATCACCGCCACGGGGGCGGCGTCGGGCGGGTACGTGACCGCGTTCCCGTGCGGTGGCGATCAACCGGTCGCCTCGGTGCTCAACCTGCGCCCCGGCGTCGACGTGTCGAACCATGCGTTCGTCGCCCTCGATCCGGCGGGTGGGTTCTGCCTGTGGAACTCGTCGGCGGTCCACCTGATCGCCGACATCGACGGATGGTACGCCACCGACGGCGGCCGGCCGACGGTCCTCAGCGTGCCGCAACGGCTGGTGGACTCCCGCCTGCGCCAGGGAACGGCAGGGCCATGGGCGGCGGGTGAGACCCGGGCGGTCGATCTCGGCGAACCCGCTGCCGCGGTGCTGTTCGAGTTGTCGGGTGTGGACGCCCAGCGGGCCGGGTATCTGACGGTCGCCCCCTGCGGCGGCCCTCCCCCCGAGGCTTCGGTGCTCAACCTCACCCCGGCGGGCAACGTGGCCAACCTGGTCGTGGTTCCGACCGACGACGCCGGGCAGATCTGCCTGACGTCGTCGACGCCGACCGACGTGCTGATCGACGTGATCGGTCGGTCGGCGGCGGCGACCGCCTGATCGGGGCCGATCAGGCGGAGATGAGCTCGCGCACCTGGCGGCGGGCCGCCTTGGCCGCATCGTGGGCCCTGGTCACCAGGCTTTCGGCAGGCTCGGGCAACTGCGCGGCGAAGTGCCCGACGATCTGGTCGAGTCGGTCCTCGAAGCGCTGGACACGGGCATCGATCGACGCCGAGTTCTGGCCGACCTGCTTGACGGCCGCGTCGAACTGCTGGCGGCCGGCTTCGACCCGGGTCCTGACCTGATCGGTCAGCTCGAGGCGGCGTACCTGGACCTTCTGCAGAGCCAGGACGCTCAGACCGACCGTGACATAGGCGGCATCCTTTGCCAGGGTGGCGATGCGGTCGGCGTCGACGCCGGGGATGTCGAAGGACAACCGGCCGACGAGGGGGAGGTTGGAACTGAGTGTGTTGGACACGATGGGGACTCCTTGCTCGTTGTTGAGGTGAACGATAGCCGGGACTGCTAACTATTGCAAGCAAATAGTGACACGCTGATCGTCTCGTTCCGTTCGATGCCGGGTGACATGCCCCCGACATCGGGCAGACTGCGGCTACCCTCGGCCGTCGTGGACTCGCCCGGTACCGCCGCACCTCCCGTCGTCGGCGTCGTCGTCGTCTACCAGCCCGGGCCATGGTTCGACGAGGCGCTCTACGCCCTGGCCCATCAGGACTACCCCAATCTGAACCTGCTCTTCCTGGTCGCCGGTGAGCCTGGCGACGCCCCGCAGCGGATCAAGTCGCAGCTCCCCGGCGCCTTCGTGCGGGGCGTGCCCGCCAACCCGGGGTTCGGTGCGGCCGCCAACGAAGCCATCCGGCTCGTCGAGGGAAGCGGCTTCTTCTGTTTCATGCACGACGACCTGGCGCTGGCCCCCAACGCGATCAGCGTGCTCGTCGAGGAGATGTACCGTTCGAATGCCGGCATCGTCGGCCCCAAGCTCGTCGACTGGGACGATGCCGGGGTGCTGCAGCACGTCGGTCTCGGCGTCGACCGTTTCGGTGAGGTCGACCCACTCGTCGATGTCGGCGAGCTCGACCAGGAGCAGCACGACGGGGTGCGCGACGTGTTCAGCGTCCCGTCGGCGTGCATGCTCGTGCGCGCCGACCTGTTCCGCACCCTCGGCGGCTTCCCGGCCGGGTACGACTTCCACGGGGAGGACCTCGATCTCTGCTGGCGGACCCACCTCAGCGGCGCCCGCGTCCTGGTCGTGCCGGGCGCGGTCGCCCGGCACCGGGAGCGTTTGCCGCTGCGTCGTCCCGACCTGAGCCATCGACGGACCATCGCCCGTCACCGCATCGACACCGTCGCCACGCTCACCGGGCGCTGGCGGACCCTGAAGGTGCTCGTCCAGCTGGCCGTGGTCTCGATCATCGAGACCATCGCCGGGTTGTTCACCGGCCGCCTGCGCTACGGGCTGGCGTCCTTGTACGCACTGCTCGGCCTGCCCGGTCGCATCGTGGCCGTGTTTGCCCGACGACGCCAGGTGCGTTCCCTGCGCCAGGTGCCCGAACGCGAGATCGCCCGCCTGCAGATGCGGGGGAGCGCCCGCCTCGTCTCCTTCGTCCGTCATCGGCGCAACCTCGCCGGGCCCAGTCGTCACCGTCTGCCCGGTCCACGGGCCCCCGCCGGCCCGACGTCGATCGCCGTGCGTGTCGGCGTCGTCCTGTTGGCCGTGTTCGGGAGTCGTACGTTGATCTCCCGGGGTGTCGGGCGGATCGGGCAGTTCGCCGACATCCCCCGGGGTGCCGACCTGCTGCGCCACTACGTGTCGGGGTGGGACGCCCAGGGCTTCGGCAGTTCCGGTAACCCGCCGACGGCCACGGCGCTCGTCGGCCTGCTCGACTCGCTGCCGCTCCCGGGCGGGGTCACCCGCCTGGCACTGGTCCTCGGGCCGTTGGCGGCCGGGTACTGGGGGGCATGGCGCCTCGGCGGATTTCTGCCCTCGCCTCGGGCGCGTGCCGCGGCGCTGGCCGTCTACGCCGCGGTCCCCCTGCCCTACGCCGCCATCTCCAACGGCCGCTGGGGCGTCGTGGCGGCCTACGGGGGGTTCCCGTGGGCGATGGACCTCGTCCGGCGGGCCGGTGGGATCGGGGTCGTGGCCGTCCAGGAGTGGGGCGACGACGACATCGCCGACGCCGTTGCCGTCGTGTCGACCAAGGAGCGGATCAAGATCCTCGCCTCGTTGGGCCTGCTGTGCGCCACGGTCGGTGCCTTCACGCCGGTGTTCCCGCTGCTCGTGCTCGTCGCCGCAGTGCTCTTCGCCGTCGGCACGGTGCTGGCGCGTGGCTCGGCAACGGTTCTCGTCGGCGTGGCCACTGCCGCCGGAGCCGTGCTGATCGCCGCGCTGCTCAACCTGCCCTGGTCGACGACCCTGGTGAGCGAAGGAGGCTGGGGCGATCTGCTCGGCGCGACCCCGGCGGGGCCGCCCGCGCTCGGCCTGCTCGCCGTGGCGACGTTCGGGATCGGCGTGGTCGCGCTCGGCCCGGCGGTGCTCGGACTGTACGTCCCGGTGCTCGCCGCGCCGCTGGTCGGCCGGGGCTGGAGGCTCACCTGGGCCGCCCGGGCGGCCGCCCAGGCGCTCGGTTTCGGTCTGATCGTGGTGCTGGCCGATCGAGGCGTCATCCGTGCCCCGGAGATCGGACTGCTCCTCGTGCCGGTGGCCTGCGGGCTCTCGTTGAGCGGAGCCTGCGCAGTGGCCGCCTTCGAGCACGACGTCCGCGGCGCCCGCCTCGGTTGGCGCCAGCCGCTCGGCCTGGCGATCGGTGTCGGGCTGGTCGTGGGTCTCGTCCCCGGCATCGCCGCGACGTTCAACGGGTCGTGGTCGATGCCGTCCCTGGGCCTGTCGACGTTCCTGCGTCAGTTCCCGGCCGCCGAAGCCCCCGTCCGTGGAGGCACCGCGGCCGACGGCGACTACCGGGTGCTGTTCGTCGGCGACCCCCGGCTCCTGCCTGTGCCAGGCCGCGAGCTGTACCCGGGCGTCGCCTATGCCGTGGTCGACGACGGCCCGGTGACGGTCGAGAACCAGTTCCTGGCCGCGGAGGGAGCCGGTGACCGGGTGACCCGGGAGGCGCTCGACGCCATCGCCGCCGTCTCGACGGCACGAGCGGGCCGTCTGCTCGCCATCCTCGGCGTCCGCTACATCGTCGTCCCGGTCGATGACGGCATCGACCATCCCGGCCCGGGAGCCATCCCCGTGCCCGGTGGGCTGCTCGAGGCGCTGTCGGCGCAGCTCGACCTGAGCCGGTTCCCGAGCTCCGACCAGGTGGTGATCTACGAGAACCACGCATGGCTGCCCGTGCGCTCGATGCTCGATCCGACGGCGGCGGCGTCGAGCAACGAGGGTGGGGTCGAGGCGATCGCCACCGGCGGCCTGGGCACGGCGGCGGCCGTCATGATCGGATCCGACCCGACCGAGCGCGCTTCGCAGGACGTGCCGGCCGGCACCCTCAACCTGGCCTATGAGGACCCGGCGGACTGGTCGGTCGCTGTCGGAGGCACACCGATCACCGGGCGGGCCTCGTTCGGCTGGTCGTCCGCCTTCGATGTGCCCGCCGGCACGCTCGTCGTCGAGCACCGCCCGGTCGGAGGGCGGCGCCAGCTCGTCATCGCCCAACTCGTGGCGTGGCTGCTCGCCGCGTTCGTCGCCGCCGGCGGGATCGCCAAGCTCCGCATGCCCCGCCGACCCGAAGCGGGCGAGGGTCCGGTGATCGACTTCTCGACGATGGGTGGTGGGGCGGGCCTGCCGTCCGCGGCCGGCGGCTCCGACGAGGTCGGCGTGCGATGAACGTCCGTCGGGTGGTCGTCCTCGCCGTCGTACTCGTGGCCAGCGTGGCCGTGGTCGTCGTGGGCCGTCAGCCGACGACGCCGGCGAACGCCGTGTTCACCCGGTTGGCCCCCCACAAGACGCCCTACGTCCCCCTCGGCGACCACATCGCCAGCACCTACTTCTGCCCGGGCGTGCCGGCGACCGGCAGCGGCGTGTCCTCGGTGATCGCAGTCGCCAACCCCGGGGAGTCGTCCAAGCGGGGAGAGATGACCGTGCTCAGCCCCCAGGGACCGCCGCTGCACACGCCGATCACCGTCGGCGCACGGTCGACGGCGACGTTCGACATCACCTCGATGCTCGATGTCCCCTATGCGGGCGTGCTCGTCGAGTTCGCCGGCGGGGGTGCGATGGTCGAGCAGCGGGTGACGACTCCGGCCGGCACCTCGATCGCCGCCTGCGGCAACGACGCGTCGACCACCTGGTACCTGGCCGACGGCAGCACGCTCGACGGCATCGACTACGACCTGCTGCTCTCCAACCCGTTCCAGGACATCGCCGTGGTCGACATCACGTTCGTGACCACGAGCGGGATCCGCCAACCGTCGGAGTTCCAGAGCAAGGTGGTCCCCGGCGGCTCGATGCTGTCGATCGACATCGACGAGATCGGCGCCAAGGACGAGGAGCTGCTCTCGATCTCGGCCGTCTCCCGTCGGGGACGGTTCGTCGCCGCCAAGGCCCAGACCTACGCCGGGAGCGGGCGCACCGGCTACACCATCGCCCTCGGGTCGCCGACCGCGGGCGACCAGTGGTACTTCGCCGACGGCGAGAAGGGGGAGGGGATCACGGAGCTGTTCGTCCTGTTCAACCCGACCGACGAGGCCGTGGACGTCGACGTGCTGGCCCTGCCGGTGAACCCGACCGATCAGGGTTACGTCCAGCCCTACACCGCGACCGTGGAGGCGGGCGGATCGGTGACCGTCGATGCCGCCGTGGCCCTGCCGACACTCCCCGACGGCCGGTATGCGGCCGTCGTCAGCACCCTGTCGACGGCGTCGGTCGTGGCCGAGCGGGTGATCACCCGTGTCGACGGCGACACCCGCTCGACGTCTGCCGTGCTCGGCTCGCGTTTCGGTTCGCCCCGGTGGTGGCTGCCCGTCGGAGTTTCCGAGCCGACCGCCGGCGCCCTCGTCGTGTTCAACGTGACGAACCTGGCCGGCACCGTGACGGTGAGCGCCGTCGGCCCCGGCGGCCCGGTGCCGATCGCCGGGCTGACCGACGTGCCCCTCGCCCCCGGCGCCGTCACGACCCTCGACCTGACGGCAACCGAGGCCGTCGGTCAGCCCGTCGTGGTCTCCAGTGCGACGCTCCAGCTGGTCGTCGAGCAGCGCTTCCTGCGGTCCGGCGGCCCGGGTCGCGGCGGTGCCCTGACCATCCCCGAATGATCGCCCGCCTGGGCGTCGCCGTCGCCCTCGTCGCCGTCGCCGTCGCCGTCGCCGCCGTGCTCCGGCGGCGACGGCGGCCCGACGCGCCAACTCGGGCGTCGTCGTACGGGGCGCCGCGGCAGCTGGCACGCGCCGACTTCCCCCGTCCCGACGTCGAGTGGCTCGTGGTGGTGTTCACCTCGGCGTCGTGCCACACCTGCGCCGATGTCGTGGCCAAGGCCCGGGCGTTGCAGTCGGCCCGGGTGGTCGTGCACGAGGCCGAGTTCGGCGCCGATCGGGAGCTGCACCGGCGATACGGCATCGAGGCGGTGCCCACGCTCGTGCTGTGCGACGACACCGGTGTCGTCAGGGCGGGCTTCCTCGGGCCGGTGACGGCAACCGACCTGTGGGCGGCGGTCGCCGAGGCCCGGCATCCCGGCTCGTCGCCCGAGCCGGGATTGGGAGCCCTCTGAGGGGACCCCGGCCTCAGCGGCCGTCCCGGGCGAGATCGAGCTCCAGCCACTGCGCGAGGTCGGCGATCTCGCTGTCGACGGCCGCGGCCATCGCCGTGTCGAACGGAACGTCCTGGTGGACGGCGCCGACCCGCAGCACCCCGGCCCTGCGGTCGGTCGTGGCGTCGAGCTTGCCGACCAGCCGGTCGCCGCGCGGGCGCGGGCGGTGCCGAGGGCGCGCAATCGCCTGGCGTCGCGGATCCGCTCGGCCTCATCGGCCGGGACGACGGGGACGTCGGGGTACACGCGGTCGGCGAGATCCCACAGACGGTCCCGCCCCTTGCGTCCGGCAACGGCGACCTCGCCGCGCTGCACCATCACGTCCAGCAGCATCGCCACGTTCTTGCTGTCGTTCCAAACCCGTCGAAGCCCAGGGTTGGGCGCATGTGTCGGGCAGTTCGCGCGAGGTGAGCGGGCCCGACGAGCGCAGCCGATCGAGGATGTCGCCGCGGCACGCCGCGTTGGCCGCAACCCAGTCGCGCTGGTGCCGCTTGTAGCCGCGCAGCTCGCCCGTTCCCGGCCACCGCGCCATCTCGGCGCGGTAGAGGGCGATGTCCTCGGCGGGCCGCAGCATCGCACGGAGCTCGACGACGCGGTGATCCTCCAACGCGTCGCGCAACGCCGTCGGCGAGTACGACGACCCCAGTCGACTCCACAGCACGAGGTCGGCGCTCGGCGCCACCGCCCCGGTCGGGTCGACCTGCAGCATCGTCAGGTGACGCAGGACGTCGATCAACCCGCTCGGCCGTGGCTCGTCCAGGAGCTGTGCCCGCACTGCGATCCGGCGGGCATCCTGGCGGGAGAGCCGATGAACTGCGGTCACGCTCGCCGAGGTTAGGTCGCCGGTTCGGCCGTCGTCGCCGCGCATCGAGCGACGCGTCACGGCGTCGGGATCCCCACCGCTCGGGGGCGTGGTCGACGCCGTCGAGCTAGAGCCCGCGGGCCGTCTCCGATGCGTTGCGGGGCTCGAGGCCCTGCTGGATCAGGCGGCCCACCTCGGCGCCGTCGATGGTCTCCTTCTCGAGCAGCGTCCGGGCGATCAGATCGAGGCCCAGCCGGTAGCGGGTGAGCACGTCGCGGGCGCGCACCTCCTGCTCGTGCAGGATGCGCGAGATCTCGTCGTCCATCATCTTGGCCGTCTCGTCGGAGTACTCCCGCCCGGACGTCAGCAGGTCCTCGCCGAGGAAGACCTGCTGCTGCCCGTGCCACGCCATCGGACCGACGCGGTCGCTCATACCCCACTCGCGCACCATTCGTCTGGCGATGTTGGTGGCCTGCTCGAGGTCGTTGGCCGCGCCCGAGTTGAGATGGCCGAACACGATCATCTCGGCGACCCGACCGCCCATCGCCTTGCAGATCACGTCCTCGAAGTACTCCCGGGAGTACGTGTGGCGCTCCTCGGGGAGCGACCAGGTGACGCCCAGTGCCAGACCGCGGGGCAGGATCGTCACCTTGTGCAGCGGATCGGAGTGGGGCAGGACGGAGGCGAGCAGGGCGTGGCCGCCCTCGTGATAGGCCGTCGCCCGCTTCTCCTCGGCGTTGAGCACCAGGCTTTCCCGGCGCGCTCCCATGACGACCCGGTCGCGGGCGTTCTCGAAGTCGATCCTCTCGACCTCCTTGCTGCCGCGACGAACGGCGAACAGCGCCGCCTCGTTGACCAGGTTGGCCAGGTCGGCGCCACTCATGCCGGGCGTGGCCTTGGCCATCGTGTCGAGGTCGACGTCGGGTCCCATGCGCTTGTCGCGACTGTGGACCTTGAGGATGGCCAGGCGCTCGCTGAACTCGGGAAGGGGGACGACGATGGTGCGATCGAAGCGGCCCGGGCGGAGCAGGGCGGGATCGAGGATGTCGGGACGGTTCGTCGCCGCCATGATCACGATGCCTTCGGAGGTCTCGAAGCCGTCCATCTCGGCGAGCATCTGGTTGAGCGTCTGCTCGCGCTCGTCGTGCCCGCCGCCGAGGCCGGCGCCCCGCTTGCGCCCGATCGAGTCGATCTCGTCGATGAAGATGATCGCCCGGCCCATCTTGCGGGCCTGCTGGAACAGGTCGCGCACCCGGCTGGCGCCGACGCCGACGAACATCTCCATGAAGTCCGAACCGGTCACGGAGAGGAACCCGACGCCCGCCTCGCCGGCGACGGCGCGGGCGAACAGCGTCTTGCCGGTGCCGGGAGGACCGACCAGCAAGATGCCCTTGGGTACCCGGGCACCGATCTCCTTGAACCGCTCGGGCATCCGCAGGAAGTCGACGACCTCGCGGATCTCCAGCTTGACGCCGTCGTATCCGGCGACGTCGGCGAAGGTCGTCGACGGTCGGTCGGTCGTGTAGGCCTTGGCCCGGCTGCGACCGATGGACATGACGTTGCCCATCTGGCCCTGGGCCCGCCGCTGCATCCAGACGAAGAACCCGATGATCAGGGCGATGGGCAGGAACAACGAGATGACGCCGGGAACCCACGACGACTTGGGCGTACCCGGCTTGAGATCGACGCCGTTGTCGTCGAGCAGGGCGCGGTCGGCGTCGCTCAGGCCAGGCGAGGGGGCGAAGGTGGAGAACTTGGTGCCGTCGGTGGTCTCACCGGTGATCTCGTAGGTCGCGTTGTTGAACTTGACCTCCTTGACCTTGCCGGAGGTGACGAGGGAGAGGAACTTCTCACGTCCGATCTTCTCGACCTGGGCCTCGGGGATCAGGTTCTGGCCGAAGAGGAGCAGGGCCACGACGGCCAGCAATGCCCACAACGACCACTTCGGCAGGCCGCCGGTCTTGCCGGGCAGGCGCGAACGCTCGGGGGTCGGTCGGGGCCCGGATCCTCGGCCCGGCGACCGGCCCGGCGGGGGCGGAGGCGGCGGGGGAGGAGGCAACTTACTCATGTCGCCATGCTACGGCCGGACTGCTGCCTCGATGCGTTCAACCATCCACCCATAGCCACGTCGATCTCGGTACCTTGACGATCGTGACCCGTCAGTGCTCACGTCCGGGATGTGCCGAGGCCGCCGCCGCGACGTTCACCTACCAGTACGCCCGCAGTGTGGTCTGGCTCGACGATCTGACCTTCGACCGCGACCCCCACGGCTACGACCTGTGCGACCGGCACGCCGCTCGCCTGGGGGTGCCCCACGGTTGGCGCCTCGAGGACCGTCGGGGCGCCCGCCATCTCCAACTCCTCGCCGGCTGATCGCGCCGGGCTCACCGGGCTCACCGGGCCGCGGCCGCATAGGATGGGAACCCGTGCGTCCCGTCTCCGGAGAACCCCGCTTCAGCATCGGGGTGGCGGCACTCACCTGGTTCCTCTCGCTCACCGTGGCGTACGCCCTGACGCTCGGCATCCTCGCCTCGACCGGCCACCTCGGCGACCCCGTTGGGGATTACCCGGCCTGGATGACGCCGGCGACGGTCGGCGCGTTGTGGATCCCCGTGTTGATCGGGCTCCGGGCCGTCAGCAACTCGGCCGGTACCGGGCGGATGCGGGCCGACTACCAGCTCGAGTTCCGTCGGATCGACCTGCTCGGGATCCCGATCGGGGTCCTGTCCCAACTCGTCCTGCTCGAACTGGTCTACTGGCCGCTGCGCAGCGCGTTTCCCGACCAGTTCGCCCGCAACGACGTCGAGGCACCCGCCCGCGACCTGTTCGACCGTGCCCACGGGGCGTGGCGGGTGGTCCTCGTCCTGATCGTGATCGTCGGCGCGCCGCTCGTCGAGGAGCTGCTCTACCGGGGCCTCATCCTGCGGTCGCTCGACGGGCGAATCAACGATCTCCTCGCCGTGGTGATCTCGGCGGTGTGGTTCGCCCTCGCTCACCTGCAGGGCGTGCAGCTGCCCGGGCTGTTCGTCTTCGGCGTCGTGCTCGCCGTGTGCAAGCAGCGAACGAGCCGCCTCGGCATGGGGGTCGTCGCCCATGCGGCGTTCAACGCGACCACCGTCGTGGCGATGCTTGCCGTAACGGCGCCGGGCGTGGCGGGGACACGATGACCGGACCAGGGCCCATCGGGGTGAGAGGATGACATCCGGCATGAGTGAGACAGGCCTGGCCGGGGCGGCCCGCGGCGCATCAGAACCGATCCCGCAGCCCGCTGCCCCCGAGGAGGCGGGCGACTCCGGGGCGTCCGCGCATGGGTGGAACCTCGACCTCGACGCATCGATCGACGCCCCGACCGGTGCCGATCTGCCCATCGGGGATCTCTACGACGAGGTCGATCTCTGGCCCGTCCACGACGACTCGGTGCCCCCCGCTGCGGGCCCGCAGCCCGGTACCGCGCCGACCCGGTGGGGAACGCGGCGGCTGGTCGAGGCCGTGACGACCTTCGCCGTCGTGCTCTTCGTCACCGCCTTCGTCGTGTCCCAACTGCAGCCCGGCGACATCTTCAGCAGTGCCGTGCCCACCGGTGGCGACATGGGCGCCCACGTCTGGGCGCCCGCCTACCTGCGTGACCACCTGCTGCCCCACGGGCGGCTGAGCGGTTGGTCGATGGACTGGTACGGCGGGCTCCCGACCTATCGCTTCTACATGCTCCCACCGGCGTTGCTCATCCTGCTGCTCGACACGGTCCTACCGTACGGGACGGCGTTCAAGATCATCGCCGTGCTCGGTGTCGTCACGCTGCCGCTGTGCCTGTGGGCGTTCGGCAGGATGGCCAGGCTCCCGTACCCGATCCCCGCCCTGTTCGCCGTTGCCGGAGCGATCTACCTGTTCGACGAGACGTTCACGATCCTCGGTGGGAACATCGCCTCGACGATGGCCGGCGAGTTCTCCTTCTCGATCGCCCTGTCGGTGGCGATGCTCGGTCTCGGGGTCTTCGCCCGGGGGATGGAGACCGGTCGGCATCGCGCCCTGGCGGCCGTCCTCATCGCCCTCGCCGCCCTCTGCCACGGCATCGTGGTGTTCTTCGTCGCCGGTGGGGCGGTGCTGCTCTGGCTCATCTCGATCGATCGCAAGCGCACCGTCTACTTCGTCACCTCGAGCGTCACGGCGCTGCTCCTCGCCGCGTTCTGGTTCTTCCCGTTCGTGCTCACCTCGAAGTTCATGACCGACATGAAGTACGAGGGTGCGCCGACACCGGGAGGCGAGTGGAACTCGTACTGGAAGATGTTCTTCCCGCACACCGCCGATGTCGATCGGTTCTGGGCGGTGCTCGCCGTCATCGGTTTCGTCGCCGGGATCGTGCGGCGCAATCGGGTCGTCTCGTTCCTCGGCGTCTACTCCCTGGTGCTCATCGCCGCGGTGTTCCTGGCCAAGGACGGCATCCCGGGCTTCGGCCTGCTGTGGAACGTCCGCCTGCTCCCGTTCGTCTACCTGCTGCGATACCTGCTGGCGATGGTCGGGATCGTCGAGCTCGCCTGGGGTGCCCAACGGTTGCTGCACGATCGCAGGGTGGCTCGCCGGGTCGAACGCGCCTACCCCGGTGCGGCCGGGCTCGTGCTCGTCGGCTCCCTGAGCCCGTCCCGGGCGTCGGCGCGCAAGTTCTTCACGTCGATCGCCGTGCTCGGCGTCGTCGGCGCCTCCGGCCTCGGCTGGTTGTCCTGGCACCTGGGGAAGTTCCCCGGCCAGAAGGAGGTCTACGTCGCCTCGGGCAAGACGAATGCCGACAAGTACCGCTTCGAATGGCTCGGCATCGACGTCTCGACGTCCGCCAAGAACGGCTTCGTCGACGGCTGGGCCCGCCACAACTTCACCGGGTACGTCGCCAAAGGCGCCTACGGCGAGTACCGGGCGCTGATCGAGACGATGAAGGGACTCGGCGCCGATCCGGCGCACGGCTGCGGTCGGGCGTTGTGGGAGCACACCGGCGGCGAGTACGGCACGCCGATGGCGCTGATGCTGCTGCCGTTCTGGACCGACAGCTGCATCGGCTCCGAGGAGGGCCTGTTCTTCGAGGCCTCGGCGAGCACTCCCTACCACTTCCTCACCTCGGCGGCGATGTCCGAGAAGGCGTCCAACCCGGTGCGCGGCCTGACCTACGAGGACCGCAACGCCGAGCTCGGCGTCCGCTACCTGCAGACCCTCGGGGTCCGCTACTACCTGGCCTTCACTCCGGCCACCGTCGCCCGGGCCGACCTCCAAGCCGATCTGATCAAGGTGGCCACGAGCGGACCCTGGCACGTCTACGAGGTGGTCGGCAGCGATCTGGTCACCCCCCTGGCCGTCCGGCCGGTCGTCGTCAACCCGCGCCCCGGTGACCAGCGCGAGCGCTGGCTCGAGGTCGGCCTGAGCTACTTCCAGCACCCCGAGCGCTGGGCCGCCGTGCCGACGGCCGACGGGCCCGCCGACTGGCAACGCGTCGACGTCGCCCCCGACGAGGTGGTCGCCCAGCCCAGGGTCGACGTCGTCCACAGCGTCCAGCCGATCCGGTCCCAACCGCTGCCCGCCGTGGCGGTCAGCGATGTGCGCCTCGGCGACGAGTCGATCTCGTTTCGCGTCGACCAGGTAGGTGTACCGGTGCTCGTCAGGGTGAGCTACTTCCCCAACTGGCAGGTCTCCGGCGCCGAGGGCCCGTTCCGGGTGGCCCCCAACATGATGGTGGTCGTGCCGACGTCGCAGCAGGTGCGCCTGACGTTCGGGCGCACGACCATCGACTACGGCTCGTGGGCCGCATCGCTGCTCGGCCTCTTCGGCCTCGTCGTGCTCTGGCGCCGGGGGGCCGTGGTCTACCCGGACGGTGCGCCCGACGAGTCCTACCCGGCCGACCCCGACCCGTTCGGACACGACGAGGCGTTCGGCGGGGACGATGCCGATGTTGCCGAGGCGTGGGTGCCGTTCGACGAACTGCGGGGACGGGCGCTCGACGACGTCGATCTCGATGACGCCGCCTGGCTCGCTTCGTCGTCCCCGTCGACGCTGCGACTGCCCGACCCGAGTTCGTTCGTCGAGGCCCCGCCACCCGAATCGGGCGGGTAGGGTGATTTCCCGCATGTCCGAACTCGATCTCATCGTCAAGGCCTACGACATTCGAGGCACGGTCCCCGATCAGCTGCATCCCGGGCTCGCCCGGGCCCTGGGCGTGGGTTTCGCCCGCTTCGCCGGGGCCGACAAGGTGCTCATCGGCCGTGACATGCGCCCGTCGGGAGTCGAGCTCGCCGAGGCCTTCGCCGACGGGGTGCGGTCCCAGGGCGTGGATGTGATCCGTCTCGGCCTGGCCTCGACGGACATGGTCTACTTCGCCGCCGGGAAGTTCGACGCCCCGGGCGCGATGTTCACCGCCTCCCACAACCCGGCGCAGTACAACGGCATCAAGCTCTGCCTGTCGGGCGCCCGTGCAGTCGGGGCCGACTCCGGGCTCGCCGACATCAAGGTCACCGCCCAGAGCGTGCTCGACGGGCACGGCCCGGCCGACGCCCGCCGCCCTGGGACGATCGGCGACCTCGACCTGGTCGATGCCTTCGCCGAGCACGTCGTGTCGTTCATCGACGTCGGTGCGCTCCGTCCCCTGCGGGTCGTCGCCGACATGGCCAACGGGATGGGCGGCTATGTGGTGCCGCGGATCTTCGAGCGCCTCGGCAAGATCGACCTCGAGGTGATGTACGGCGAACTCGACGGCACGTTCCCGAACCACCCCGCCGATCCGATCCAGCCCGAGAACCAGCGTGACCTGCGGGCCCGTGTCCTGTCGGGCGGCTTCGACCTCGGTCTCGCCTTCGACGGCGACGCCGACCGCGTCTTCGTGGTCGACGAGACGGGCCGGGGGCTGTCGGGATCGACGACCACGGCACTGCTCGCCGCCAACATCCTCGACCGTCACCCCGGCGCGACGGTGCTCCACAACCTGATCTGCTCGCGCGCCGTGCCCGAGGTGATCCGCGAGCACGGCGGCGTGCCGTTCCGCACCAAGGTGGGTCACTCCTACATCAAGCAGATCATGGTCGAGACCGGCGCGGTGTTCGGCGGTGAGCACTCGGCGCACTACTACTTCCTCGACAACTATCGGGCCGACTCCGGCGTGATCGCCAGCATGTTCGTGCTCGCCGAGTTGAGCAGGTCCGACGCGCCGCTGTCCGAGGTCCGCAAGCCCTACGAGCGGTACGCCGCCAGCGGCGAGATCAACACTGTGGTCGGCGATCCGCTCGGGGTCATCGAACGTGTCGCCGCCGCCTTCGCCGGCGAGGAGCAGGACCGGCTCGACGGACTCACCGTCGACTGTGGCCCGTGGTGGTTCAACCTGCGCGCCTCGAACACCGAGCCCCTGCTCCGCCTCAACCTCGAGGCGCCGACCGCCGACGAATGCGCCGAGCACGTGGCACGCGTCGTCTCGCTCATCGCCGAGTGACCGAAAGGGAACCATGCCGCTCGACACCCGTCTCCTCGAGATCCTCGCCTGCCCGCAGGACAAGGGTCCGCTGTACTACCTCGGCGACGACGAGGGGCTGTACAACCCGAGGCTGCACCGGCGGTACACGATCCGCGACGGCATTCCGATCATGCTGATCGACGAGGCCGAGACGGTGACCGACGCGGAGCATGAGCGGCTGATGCAGCGAGTGGCCGACGAAGGCCTCGTGCCGACCTTTTCCGGCTGAAGTCTTGGTATATGTTACGATCCGGTAACGAAATCGGCGTATGGAGGGTGATCGTGGGAGCAGCAACCCGGTTGTGGCGTTTGGTCGTGGCGGGCAGCGCACTGGCCGGCGCGACGACGGTCGGCCTCGGGCTCGGACCGCTCGGCGCGCCGAGCGCCTATGCGGTGCTCGGCGCAGGCGGTGAGTACCACCCCGTCGTGCCGACCCGCATCCTCGACACGAGAGTGGCCGCCAGCCAGGTCACCGGCGCCAAGGGCTTCGGCGACGCCAACGCCTTCGACGTCCGGATCGTGGGGGCGACGGGCATCGGCGGTGGCGCGACGATCATCCCGGGTTCCGATGTGCTCGCCGTGGTCGCCAACATCAGCGTGAGCGGCTCCGACCGCTCGGGCTACCTGACGGCTTTCCCCACCAACATCACCCGTCCCGACGCGTCGAACGTCAACTTCAAGGCGGGCGAGAACGTGCCCAACCTCGCCGTGCTGCGGCCCGGCACCGACGGCAAGGTGCGCATCGTGCTCGCCGGTGACACGCTGGCCACGGGCGGCGTCGCCCACGTGCTGATCGACGTGGTCGGCTGGTTCTCCACCTCGACGTCCAACGACCGCGGTTCACGCCTGGTGTCGCTGGCGCCTGGGCGAATCCTCGATACGCGCTCCGGCGTCGGGCGCGCCGGAGCCGTCACCGACGGGCAGTCGTTCAAGCTCAAGATCCGGGGTGCCGACGCTGTCGGCCCGCCTCGCCCCGGCTACATCCCCAACGATCTCACGGTGGTCGGGGTGATCCTGAACCTCACGGCCACCGGGCCGACGGCCAACACGTTCGTCTCCGTCCAACCCGACGACTTCGCCGGTTTCCCGACGACCTCGAGCCTCAACCTGGCAGCCGGTCAGACCAAGGCGAACCTGGTGATGGTGCCCATCGGCGCCGACGGATCGATCCGGCTGTTCAACGAGAAGGGAGCCGTGCACCTGATCGCCGACGTGGTCGGCTACTTCCGTGCCGGCGTGAACGACGAGACCCGGGCCGGGCGCGTCGTGCCCCTCGACCGGCCGTTCCGCGCCTTCGACACCCGTCAGCCCGCCTACGGCAGCGCCAAGCTCGGCTCGGGCCAGGAGGAGACGTGGAACTTCAACGCCTTCATCCAATCCGTCCAGGTCGGAGGTGTGTGGGTGGGGGAGCAGGACTCGTTGATCATGAACCTCACGGCCACCGATCTGTCGTTCCCGTATCCCGTGGCTCGCACCGACTCCTTCCTGTCGTTGCACCCGGCCGGCACGGCGCTCCCCGACTCGAGCAACCTCAACTTCCTGCCGGGACAGTCCGTGCCCAATCTGGCCGTCGCCAGGCTTTCGACCGACAACAAGCTGCTGGCCTACAACGACAACGGCTTCGTGCACTACATCGGCGATGTCGCCGCCGTGGTGCTGGAGGACGCCTGATCGGCTCGCCGCTCCGGGGGTCTGCGCGTCGCATCGACGCGGAGACCCCCGTACACTGAGTCGTCGGGCTGATCACGACCCGGAGCCAGCAGGCCCCAGCCCACGACCCAACCCCATACGTTGTTTCGTGGAGGATCAACATGTCTTCGTCTCTCGCCACGCGCAAGGATTTCCGCGTCGCCGACCTGTCCATGGCCCCGTTCGGCCGCAAGGAGATCCATCTCGCCGAACACGAGATGCCCGGCCTGCGGGCCCTGCGCAAGGAGTACGGACCGTCCAAGCCGCTGGCCGGCGCCCGCATCTCGGGTTCGCTGCACATGACCGTCCAGACCGCCGTCCTGATCGAGACGCTCGTCGAACTGGGCGCCGAGGTCCGCTGGGCGTCGTGCAACATCTTCTCGACGCAGGATCACGCCGCGGCCGCCGTGGCCGTCGGCCCAAACGGAACCGTCGAGAACCCCGCCGGTGTCCCGGTGTTCGCCTGGAAGGGCGAGACGCTCGAGGAGTACTGGTGGTGCACCGAGCAGATGATGACGTGGCCCGACGCGGCAAACGGTGAGCAGCAGGGTCCGAACATGATCCTCGACGACGGCGGGGACGCCACACTGCTGCTGCACAAGGGCGTCGAGTTCGAGAAGGCCGGCGCCGTGCCCGACCCGACCTCGGCGTCGAACCCCGAGTTCGCCATCGTGCTCGGCCTGCTGCAGCGCTCGCTGCGGGTCGAGCCGCAGAAGTGGACGCGGATGGCCGCCGGGATCAAGGGCGTGACCGAGGAGACGACCACCGGCGTGATGCGTCTGTACAAGATGCACGAGCGGGGCGAGTTGCTTTTCCCGGCGATCAACGTCAACGATTCGGTGACGAAGTCGAAGTTCGACAACCTCTACGGCTGTCGCCACTCGCTGGTCGACGCCATCTGCCGCGCCACCGACGTGATGCTCGCCGGCAAGGTCGCCGTCGTCGCCGGCTACGGCGACGTGGGCAAGGGCTGCGCCCAGGCGCTCAAGGGTCAGGGTTGCCGGGTGATCGTCACCGAGGTCGACCCGATCAACGCCCTGCAGGCGGCGATGGAGGGCTACCAGGTGACGGTGATCGAGGACGTGGTCGACACGGCCGACATCTTCGTCTCGGCGACCGGCAACGACCACGTGGTGACCGTCGATCACATGCACCGGATGAAGCACAACGCGATCGTCTGCAACATCGGCCACTTCGACTCCGAGATCGACATGGCCGGTCTGGCCCGTTCGGGAGCGACCCGTGACGAGCTCAAGCCCGGCACCGACCTGTGGAGCTTCCCCGACGGGCACTCCGTGATCGTGCTCGCCGAGGGCCGGCTGGTGAACCTCGGGTGTGCCACGGGCCATCCCAGCTTCGTGATGAGTTGCTCGTTCTCCAATCAGGTGATCGCCCAGATCGAGTTGTTCAACAACCCGGAGAACTACCCGCTGGGCGTGCACGTGCTGCCCAAGCGCCTCGACGAGAAGGTCGCCAGGCTGCACCTCGGAGCGCTCGGCGTGAAGCTCACCCGGCTCACCGACGAGCAGGCCGAGTACCTCGGCGTCGACCCGTCCGGCCCGTTCAAGTCGGACCACTACCGCTACTGACGGGTTCGTCCGTGCAACCCGACGCCGGGTTGCACGGACGATTCGCTCAGCTTCGAGACAACGTGACCGGTGGTAGGTCCGCCTGTCCGTCGTCGGTCGTGAGCCGCGCCGAAATGACTGTCGAGCAGGTTGTGGTTCGGTGGGTTGGCGTTGTGGCGCCGCAGTTCAGTGGGCCGGCCGCGAACGGCAACTCGGTCACTGAGTTGAGGGCACCCAATACCTCATCGGGATCGGTCGGGAGCTGGCCGAGCCGATTGATCGACGCGATCCCCGCGAGAAGCTCGCCAACGATCGATCTGGTCACCCGCCCCTCATCGCCGAGGGACTTCGACAGCGTCACGATGGCCCGATCGATGTCTGTCGGCGACTCCTCCTCGGGCCGCGACGCAATGATCGACGCCGTTCCTTCGTCCATTGGACCACACCCGATGGAGACGACGATCGGCCTGACTCCCGCGAGTTCGAACGCCGTTGGCGCCCTGTCGCAACTGTGACCCGACACGACCGCCACGGGAGCCTCGCGGCCGACCTTCTCGGTGATCGATGCGGCGAGCTCGGTGGCGAAGGTTCCCTCGATCTCCACCAGCTCGACTCGGTTGGCGATGTCGGCGGGGATGTCGTCGATCGTGGGCTCGCCCGGATCGTCGGAGCGTTCCGCCAGGACGAGAATCCTCCGCGTCCCGTCGCCCGTGAACAGCGAGTCGGCGAACTTGAATCCGGCGACGAATCGATCGACCGTCGTCGGTCGGTACGTCAGTACCCCTTCGTTGCTGAAGCCATCCAGGCCCATCACGGGTTTGCGGAGGGCCAGATCCGCGATGAACTCCTGTGTGCAGTGGCAGTCGGCGAGTACGAACGGCATCGAGTCGTCGCCGGCGAACGACTCGGCACAGCCGGTCGGGTCGGCCTCGACGTCGCAGGGTACGAGCTCGAGCGGCCGCCCGGTCAGCCCGCCGAACCGATCGTTGACCAGCCTGATCCAGGGAGCGAGGTTGTTCGCCAACTCACCCGTCGTCGCCACGCCGAGCCGGATGGGATCGCCGGTCGCCGTCCCGTCCGCACCGAGAAAGGCGGTCATCCGCTCGGCCGCGGCGGCCTCATCGAGTTGCTCCACCGGAGCTGTCGGCAGGGGTACCGGAGGCTTGGCTAGGGCGAGCGTGGGTTCGACGGTGGGGGTGCTGGTGGTGACCGCTGTCGGACTCGTCGGATCATCGGAGGTCGTCGGACTGCTCGTTGGTTCCGTGACCCCCGTGACGTCGAGTCGATCGGAGGGGCCTCCCCGGAGGAGCGCCGTTCCGCCGATCGCCAGCACGCCGACCAGGGCCGCGGCCGTCGCCAGCCGAGCCGTCTGCGTCCTTCGTCCGGTTCGCACGGCCGCCTCGAGCCGTCGTTCATCGGGAGCAAGGCGGACGGATGACGCCGAGCGCCGTGCCAGCTCGTCGATCGAGCGCTCGATCTCGTCGGGCGGGGAGGCGTCATCGGCGTGGGGTCGGGTGTCGTCACTCATCGCATCTCCAATTCCTTGGCGAGCGCGAGCCGCGCCCGTGAGAGGTCGGATCTCACCGTCCCTTCGGGGACGCCGAGGATGGAAGCCACTTCAGCGGTGGTGTGGTCACCGGCGTAGAACAACACCATCACCATTCGCCACCGTTCGGGGAGGCGCCGGACCGCTCGCCAGAAGTCGAGTGCCTCGGGCGACGGGCCGGGCCGTACCGGTTCGTCCCAACGCTGGCTGTCCAGGTATCGGCGTTCGCGCCGCCGCCGACGCCAGTGGTCTCGACAGATGTTGGACACAACGCGGACACACCAGGCGGCGGGCCGTCGGAGGTGCCGGATGCGCCGCCAATGCAGGAACGCGCGAACCATCGCCTCCTGGACGACATCTTCGCCGTCGTCGCGGCTTCCGGTCATCGCAATCGAGATCCCGACAAGGGTGTTGTACTCGCGACGATAGAAGTCCTCGAACTCGCCGATTCCCTGCGTGTACGGGTCGAGGTCGTCTAGTCCCATGTCGGTGGTGGTGTAGTGGGTGGCTCCCATCGACTGTACGACGACCGGGAAGGCGGGATTGCTGCACGTTCCGCAACGAACGAATCGGGCCTGTGTGGTGATCGGGCACCACCGCCCGGGGAATCGCGATGATCCCGGGTCGTCGGCGGTCAGTGCGTCGTCGTCACCGTGTCGAGCGGGGGGAGCGAGAAGCGGGGAATGGTGAGGTGGGCGATCGGGCCGAGGCCGAAGGCGATCGCCAGCGTGCCGATGCCGATCGAACCGCCGAGGGCGACGCCGGCGGCCAGGGCGAGCAGTTCCACGGTCGTGCGCGACCGGCGGATCGACCAGCCGAAGCGGTGGTTGAGGCCGACCATCAGGCCGTCGCGGGGACCGGTGCCCAGCCCGGATCCGATGTACAGGCCAGAGCCGATCCCGATCACGGCCAGGCCCGCGGCCAGATAGGCCCAGCGGGCGACGATCGACGACGTGACCGGAAACAGCCCGTTGCCGAGGTCGGCCATCAGGCCGATCTCGATCGCATTGAGGATCGTGCCGGGCCCGGGCCGTTGGCGCAGGGGGATCCACAGCAAGAGGATCAGCAGCCCCGTCCCCTCGATCATCAGCCCGAGCGACAGGCCGGTGAGCTCGCTGAGACCCTGGTGGAAGACATCCCACGGCGCCAGACCGAGGCTCGATCGGACGATGCACGAGATCCCCAACCCGAAGCACGCCAGCCCGCCGACGCACCGGGGGAGTCGGCGAACGAGCTCACGGCGAGCTGGGAAGAAGGGCACGCAGCGACGCTACCGGGCCGGCCCGGCGGCGCTCAGGGCTGGGCCGCGGTGTGCCTGCCCGCCTCGGTCAGCGGTTCGACCGTTGCGACGACGACGACCGGGAGGTGGTCCGAGAGCATCGGCCAGACGGCGTTGCCCGGGGCCACCCGCGCCGCGATGGGGGTGATCGACGAGCTGGTCAGCACGTAGTCGAGCCGTTGGTGGGGACCACCGGAGGGGTTGGAGAAGCCGGGTTCGGCACTCACGGCCGCCCAGGCGTCGGCGAGGCCGATGCTGCCGAATGGCGCCAGCGTGGTCGGCTCGTCGGGGGCGTTGAGGTCGCCGGTCAGCACCTCGCCGACGGCTTGGGCAGGCCGGCGGCCAGCGGAGATCACCCCGGCGACGATCGCCGCCTGGTCGGCGCGGGCCGAGGCGTCCTCGTGCGAAGCGAGATGGGTGTTGAACACCGCCAGCGGCGCCGTGGGATGGTCGAGTCGTACCGACTGGAGGATCCGGCGTCGGTACGACCAGGACCTGATGCCCGGCGTGAGCACCGTGACCCGGTGGTCGTCGAGGTCGTGATTGGCCATCACCGCCAGGCCCTCGGCCCTCCACCACAGCAGCGGGCCGTATGGGAGGTGCTTACGGGCCCAGCGCCAGTCCTTGGCTCCCCATACCCGGGCCAGGGCGCGGACGTGGCGGCGTTGCACCTCCTGGAGGGCGACGACCCGCACCTCGCCGCCGGCGGTCATCTCGAGCAGCAGCCGGCCGACGGTGGCGGCGTCGACGCCCTTGGAGCCTTGGAGGTTCCACGTCACGATGCGCAAGTCGGTCACCCAACCAGTCTGCTCGCTACGCTGCCGTCCCCATGGGAACTCGTTTGCAGGGCAAGGTCGCGCTGATCACCGGTGCGTCGTCGGGTCTCGGCCGCGTGGGCGCGGAGCTGTTCGCCGCCGAGGGGGCGATGGTGGTGATCGCCGACATCACCGACGGCGACGAGGCGCTCGAGGCGATCACCGCGGCGGGCGGCGATGCGACGTTCGTGCGCACGGACGTGACCGACGAGCATTCGGTCGAGGCTGCCGTCGCCCACGCCGTGGAGACCTACGGCGGCCTGCACGTGATCTACAACAACGCCGGGGTGATGCTGTCCGACGACGACGGCCCGACGAACACCCCGATGGCGACCTACCAGGCGACGATGGACATCAACGTCAAGGGTGTACTGCTGGGCTGCAAGTACGCCATCCCGGCGATGCTCGCCTCCGGTGGCGGTTCGATCGTCAACGTCGCCTCGTTCGTCGCCCACATGGGCGCGGCGACACCGCAGATCGCCTATACGGCCTCGAAGGGCGCGGTGCTGGCGATGACCCGCGAGATCGCCGTGATCTACGCCCGGCAGGGCATCCGGGCCAACGCGCTCTGCCCGGGCCCGATCATGACCCCGCTCCTGGCCAAGTTCCTCTCCGACGACGCCAAACGCAACCGCCGCCTCGTCCACATCCCGATGGGCCGCTTCGGCGAGCCCCGCGAAATCGCCAACGGAGCACTGTTCCTCGCCTCCGACGACTCGTCGTGGATGACCGGCCAGTCGCTGATCATCGACGGAGGGATCAGCTCGGCCTACGTCACGCCGGAGTGAGGTCGGCCGCGGAACGGATCGGACGTCGGACGCCCGGACGCCGTCGGCTCACGTCAGGGACAGCACGCCGTTCGGGGTGCGCAGCATCGCCACCAGCCTGATCTCGGGCGACTCGACGACCTCCAGCGAGTCGAGCTCGCCCAGGGCAGCCAGACGATCGGAGATCAGCGCGGCGTCGGGGTGATCGAGGCGGAGCTGGAGCAGTTCGGCCGCCTCTGGCAGCGACGCGGCGGGATGCGGCGAGTCGAGCCAGTCGATGAGGAACGGCAGCGGGGCGATGTGGTCGGGGCCGATCACCGGTTGTGTCAGGCGCCAGCGCAGCAGCACGTCGTCGGGTCGTCGGCGGGACATCTCCCCGATCTCGCCGGGATCGAAACCCGCCGCCCGGGCGTCGGCGACCACCGCTTCGAGGGGTCGGTCCGGTCGGGCGCACCAGGCGGCCAGCCCGGCCCTGCCGGGTCGCTCGATGCCGAAGGCCATCTGCGGGTGAGGATCGTCGAGGTCCGGCCCGATGATCTCGAGGTAGGCGCCGCGGCCGAGACCGACGAGCTCGTTGCGCGTCCCCCGTCCGACATGGCGCCCTCCGGGCACCGGCTCGACCCCGAGGCGCTCGGCGAGCTCGGCCACGGTCGCTTCGAGGTTTGGTGTGGCGAACACGAGATGATCGATCACGACGGCCAGCGTGACACATCGCCGAGTGTCCCGCAGATGCATTGAGGCTCGTCGTCACCACCGGGGGGTGACGGTGGTCGGTCGCCTCCCTCGCTCGTGCTCGCCGAACGCGGGCCGGCGTGGCGCCCTGGCGCTGTCGGCTCCCCGGGCACCAGACTGCAGGGTCATGACCGCCGTAACGTTCATCGGCCTCGGAGTGATGGGGGCGCCGATGGCGCGACATCTCGCTTCGACCGGCCATCAACTCACCGTCTACAACCGGACGTCGTCGAAGGCGGCCGACTGGGTCGCCGCGCACGGTGGGCGCTGCGCACCGACACCTCGACAGGCCGCCGAGGGGAGCGAGTTCGTCTTCGTCTGCGTGGGGAACGACGACGATCTGCGCTCGGTGATCTTCGGGGAAGACGGCGCGCTGACGGGGATGGACCCCGGCTCGGTGCTCGTCGACCACACCACCGCCTCGGCGGATGTCGCCCGCGAGATCGCCGCCGCCGCGGCGGGCCGGGGAGTCGGGTTCGTCGACGCGCCGGTGTCGGGGGGTCAGGCGGGGGCGGAGAACGGCGTGCTCACCGTGATGTGCGGCGCCGATGACGACGCGGTGTTCGAGAGGGCCAAGGCGGTGATCATGGCCTACGCGCGCGCCTGCGAGAAGCTGGGTGCGGCGGGCAGCGGCCAGTTGACCAAGATGGTCAATCAGATCTGCATCGCCGGCCTCGTGCAGGCGCTGGCCGAGGGGGTGAACTTCGCCCAACGCGCCGGCCTCGATGTCGACGCCGTCATCGATGTCATCTCCAAGGGCGCAGCCGGCTCGTGGCAGATGGAGAACCGGGCGCGCACGATGGGCCGCGGCGAGTTCGAGTTCGGGTTCGCCGTCGAGTGGATGCGCAAGGATCTCGGCATCTGCCTCGACGAGGCCGCCCGCAACGGCGCCCGGTTGCCCGTGACTGCACTGGTCGATCAGTTCTACAGCCACGTCGTCGCCCGTGGAGGCCGCCGCTGGGACACGTCGAGCCTGCAGCACCTGCTGGCCAACGACTGATCACGAGCCGTCCGGCTACGTTGGCGGACATGTCACGCCAATCGGTACATTCGCACGACGCCCCCGCTGCGGTCGGGCCATACTCGCAGGCGATCGTCACCGACCCCTACGTGTTCCTCGCCGGTCAGACCCCGATCGATCCGGCCACCGGCAAGCTGGTCGACGGTGGCATCCGCGCCCAGACCGAGCGGGTGTTCGACAACCTCTTCGCCGTGCTCGCCGCGGCCGGCCTCACCCCCGACGACGTGGTCAAGGTGAACTGCTACCTGACGGATCATGGCCGCCGACTTCGCCGAGATGAACGCTGTCTACCGGACGCGCTTCGACCCACCGTACCCGGCACGCACCACCGTCGGCGTGAAGGACCTCCCGGTGGGCGCCAGCGTGGAGATCGAGCTCGTCGCCCGGCACGAGCCGCCCGCTTCCTGAGCCGCAGACAGAGGCGGCGCACCTGCGCCGCCTCTGGACCGGCCGCCTACGCCCCGCTGATCGAGGGGGCGAGCCAGCGGGTGGCCTCGGCGACCGTCCAGTTCTTGCGGCGGGCGTAGTCCTCGACCTGGTCGGTGTCGATCTTGCCGATCCCGAAATAGCGGCTCTCCGGATGGGAGAAGTAGAGGCCGGACACCGACGACCCCGGCCACATCGCGTAGCTCTCGGTCAGCTTCAGTCCGATCGCCGCCGTCGTGCCGAGGAGCTCGAACAACGTCGCCTTCTCCGTGTGATCGGGCTGTGAGGGATAGCCGGGGGCGGGGCGGATGCCGGAGTACCGTTCGTCGATCAGTTCGGCCGGGGTGAGGTCCTCGGACGGCGCGTAACCCCACAGCGTGGTGCGCACGCGTTGGTGCAGCCGTTCGGCGAACGCTTCGGCCAGCCGGTCGGCGAGCGCCTTGACCATGATCGACGAGTAGTCGTCGTGAGCCGCCTTGAATCGCTCGGAAACCTCGTCCTCCCCGAGACCGGTCGTCACCGCGAACCCCCCGATCCAGTCCGGGGTGCCGGCAGGGGCGACGAAATCGGCAAGGGCGTGGTTCGGGCCGCTGTTGTGCTTGACCATCTGCTGGCGCAGCGTGTGGAAGACGCCGGCGACCGTCGTGCGCGACTCGTCGGTCCACACGACGATGTCGTCGCCGCGCGAGTTCGCCGGCCAGAAGCCGACCGTGGCGGCCAGGTCGAACCACCCCTCCGCCTCGATGCGGTCGAGCATCGCTTCGGCCTCGGCGAGCAGGTTGCGGGCCGTGGGCCCGCAATGCGGGTCGTCGAGGATCGCCGGGTAGGTGCCGTTGAGCTCCCACACCGAGAAGAACGGCGACCAGTCGATCACCCGGCGCAGTTCGGCCACCGTGACGTCGTGCAGTGCCCGTGCGCCGGTGAACGACGGGGCAGGTGGGGTGTAGGACGTCCAGTCGAGCGCCAGCGCATTGGCCCGGGCGTCGGCCAGCGAACAGCGCGGCATGCGGGTGCGGCCGCGGGCGTGGGCTTCGGCGAGCCGCGCGTACTCCTCGCGGACGCCGGCGATGTACCCGCCGCGCTGGTCGGCGGACATCAGCGAGGAGGCCACGGCGACCGCCCGGCTGGCGTCGTTGACGTGCACCGCCTGGCCCCGGCGGTAGTTCGGGTGGATCTTGACGGCGGTGTGCACCCGGCTGGTGGTCGCCCCGCCGATCAGCAAGGGAATGTCGAGGCCGAGGCGCTCCATCTCGGCGGCGACGTGGCACATCTCGTCGAGCGAGGGGGTGATCAGACCCGACAGGCCGATGATGTCGGCCCCCTCGGCCCGGGCGACCTCGAGGATCCGCTCGGCCGGCACCATCACCCCGAGGTCGACGACCGCGTAGTTGTTGCACTGCAGGACGACCCCGACGATGTTCTTGCCGATGTCGTGGACATCGCCCTTGACCGTCGCCATCACGATCTTGGCCGCGGCCGGTCGGGCCGTGGCGAAACCGGCAGCCGCGTCGCGTTCGGCGTCCATGAAGGGGAGGAGCTCGGCGACGGCCTGCTTCATCACCCGCGCCGACTTGACCACCTGGGGGAGGAACATCCGCCCGCTGCCGAACAGGTCGCCGACGACGTTCATCCCGTCCATCAGCGGCCCCTCGATCACGTCGAGGGGGCGGGCCGCGGCGAGGCGGGCCTCGGTGACGTCGTCGACGATGAAGTCGGTGATGCCGTGGACGAGAGCGTGGGAGAGGCGCCCGGCGACAGGCTGCTCGCGCCATGTCAGATCGGCTCCCCGCGACTCCATCCCCTGCCCCTGGAAGCGCTGGGCGATGGCCAGCAGTCGTTCGCCGGCGTCGGATCGGCGGTCGAGGATCACGTCCTCGCAGGCCTCGCGCAGCTCGGCGTCGAGGTCGTCGTAGACGGCCATCTGTCCGGCATTGACGATGCCCATGTCCATGCCGGCGGCGATGGCGTGGAACAGGAACACCGAGTGCATCGCCTCACGCACGGGCTCGTTGCCGCGGAACGAGAAGGAGAGGTTCGACACGCCGCCCGAGACGTGGCTGCCCGGAAGATTGGCGCGGATCCATCGGGCCGCCTCGATGAACGACCGTCCGTAGGTGGCGTGCTCTTCGAGGCCGGTGGCCACGGCGAAGATGTTCGGGTCGAAGATGATGTCGCTCGGCGCGAATCCGACCCGGTTGACGAGGATGTCGTAGGCCCTGGCACAGATCGACGTCTTGCGTTCGTAGGTGTCGGCCTGACCCTGCTCGTCGAAGGCCATCACGACGACGGCCGCGCCGTAGCGGCGCACGGTGCGGGCCTGGGCGACGAACGCCTCCTCGCCCTCCTTCAGCGAGATCGAGTTGACGATCGCCTTGCCCTGGATGCACTTCAGGCCGGCCTCGATCACCGAGAACTTCGACGAGTCGACCATGATCGGCACCCGGGCGATGTCGGGCTCGGCGGCGATCAGGTTGAGGAAGGTCGTCATCGCCGCCTGCGAGTCGAGCAGCCCCTCGTCCATGTTGATGTCGATGATCTGCGCGCCGTTGTCGACCTGGTCGCGGGCGATGGCCAGCGCCGCCGGGTAGTCGCCGTTGGTGACCAGGCGCCGGAACTTGGCCGAGCCGGTGACGTTCGTCCGTTCGCCGATGTTGACGAACGGGATGTCGGCCGTGAGGGTGAACGCCTCCATCCCCGAGAGGCTGAGCAGCGCCGACCGTTCGGCCGGCCGCCGGGGGGCGTGGCCGGCCACCGCCTCGGCGATCGCCCGGATGTGGTCGGGAGTCGTTCCGCAGCAGCCGCCGACGATGTTGACCAGCCCGGCCGCGGCGTACTCGCCGATCAGCCCCGCCATGTGGTCGGGGGTGTGGTCGTAGTGACCGAACTCGTTGGGCAGCCCGGCATTCGGGTAGGCGCAGACCAGGGTGTCGGCGAGTCGGCCGATCTCGGCGACGTGGGCCCGCAGTTCCTCCGCCCCGAGGGCGCAGTTGAATCCCACCGACAGGGGGTCGACGTGGCGGATGGCATGCCAGAACGCAGCCGGTGTCTGTCCGCTGAGCAGCCGCCCGGACCGGTCGGTGATCGTGCCCGAGACCATCACGGCGATGTCGGCTCCACGGGCCTCGGATTCGCTCAGGATGGCGTGGATCGCCGCCTTGGCGTTGAGGGTGTCGAAGATCGTCTCGATCAGCAGCAGGTCGACGCCGCCGTCGAGGAGACCGCGGATCTGCTCGGCGTACGCCTCGGCCAACTGGTCGAAGGTGACCGCCCGGTAGCCGGGGTCGGCGACGTCGGGCGAGATCGACGCCGTCCGGTTGGTCGGGCCGAGCGCACCGGCGACGAATCGCGGCCGCCCATCGGTCCGTTCGGCCGTGCGCGCCGCCGCGGCCGCCAGTGTCGCCCCGGCCACGTTGAGGTCGTAGGCCAGGTGCGACATCCGGTAGTCGGCCTGGGCGATCGAGGTCGACGAGAAGGTGTTGGTCGCCACGATGTCGGCCCCGGCCAGGAAGTAGGCGAGGTGGAGGTCGCGGATCGCCCGCGGCTGGGTGACGTTGAGCAGGTCGTTGTTGCCGCGGACCTGTCCGTTCCACGCATCGAAGTGGGCGCCGCGGAACGCCTCCTCGTCGAAGCCGAGTGCCTGGATCATCGTGCCCATCGCCCCGTCGAGGACGAGGATCCGTTCGGCGGCGACCGCCCGCAGGGCAGCGGCGGCGTCATGCCCGATCATGCGTCGGCGCCCGCGGGCTGGGGGTGGATGTCGAGCAGTCGACACAGCGAGTAGGCCAGGTCGGGGCGGTTGAGGGTGTAGAAGTGGAAGTCGGTGACCCCGGCGTCGACCAGGCCGAGCACCTGCTCGGCGGCCACGTTGGCGGCGACCAGCCGGCTGGTCTGTTCGTCGTGCCCCAGGCCCTCGAACCGCCGGGTGAGTCGCTCGGGGATCGTCGTCCCGCAGCGGGCGGCGAAGCTGCGCACCTGGGTGAAGTCCTGGATCGGCATGATCCCGGCCACGATCGGGATGTCGACGCCGCGGCCGCGGACGCGCTCCAGGTAGCTCAGGAAGTGGGCGTTGTCGAAGAAGAACTGGGTGATCGCCTCGTCGGCCCCGGCGGCGACCTTGGCCTCGAGCGCGTCGAGGTCGCTGGCGAAGCTGGGGCTCTCGGGGTGCTTCTCCGGATAGGCGGACACCGAGATCCCCAGCCCCGACGCCCGCTTGATCCCGGCGACCATCTCGGCCCCGTTGCGATAGCCGTCCGGATGGGGTTCGAACCGCGTGCCCGGCCCTGCCGGGGGGTCGCCGCGCAGCGCCACGATGCGCTGCACTCCGGCGTTCGCATAGCCCCGGGCGACGTCGTCGACCTCGGCGCTCGTCCGCCCCACGCAGGTGAGATGCCCGGCGGCGGGGATCGTCGTCCGCGAGGCGAGCCGCTCGAGGGTGGCCAGCGTGCGCTCCTGGGTGGATCCGCCGGCGCCGTAGGTCACCGAGACGAAGGCCGGTCGCAGCGCCTCGACGGGCTCGAGCGCCTCCCACAGCGGGATGGCACCTTCGCTCGACTTGGGCGGGAAGATCTCGAACGAGACGCGCATCAGGCGTTCACCTTCCAGTGGTGGTCGGTCGTGGTCATCGACGTGGTGCGGGGATCGTGACCGACCCAGATCGACACGGCGATCCGGCCGTCGTCTGCGGCATCGTCACCGACCGTGCGATGGGAGACGGGCGCCAGTCCGGCGGCCGTCATCCAGTCCTCGATCGTCTCGGCGGCGAACCCCAGGCGCCGGTGGGCGTACTGGCGGCGCAGCAGTTCCTGGGTGTGCTGGGCGAAGTCGACGACGACGAGGCGCCCACCGGGGGTGAGCACCCCGGCCGCCTCGCGCACGGCGGCGGCCCCGTCGTCGAGCAGGTGGAGCACCTGGTGGACGACGGCGACGTCGAAAGAGTCGGCCGCCAGCCCGAGTGCGTAGAGGTCGCCCTGGCGGACGCGGCAGTGGCGCAGGCCGACCTGATCGAGCTTGTGCCGGGCGATCGCCAGCATCGGCGTCGACACGTCGACACCGAGGCCACGCTTGATCCGCGGGCCGAGGAGCTCGAGGATGCGTCCCGTGCCCGTCCCGACGTCGAGCACCGACTGGTACGGCCGCGCCGCCAGGGTGTCGACGAGCGCCTGCTCGACCTGCTCGTCACCGACGTGGAGACGGCGGATGACGTCCCACTGGCCGGCGTGCTGATCGAAGTAGCGCTGCGCCTCCCGGGCCCGTTCGGCCCGGACGGCGGCCAGGCGCTCGCGGTCCGACGCCAGCGTCGGATCCGCGCCGGCAAGGCTGCGCAGCGCCGCCCGGGCGACCTGGACGCGCGGGTCGGCGGAGGCGAGGTGGAAGTAGGCCCAGGCGCCCTCGGCAGTCCGTTCGATGAGGCCGGCGTCGGTGAGCAGCTTGAGGTGACGCGACACCCTGGGCTGGGCCTGGCGGAGGATCTCGGTCAGATCCGAGACCGTGAGCGTCGCATCGGCCAGCAGGGCGAGGATCCGCAGCCGGGTCGGCTCTCCGGCGGCGCGCAGCGCGTCGAGCAACGAGTCGAAGGTGAGGGCGTACTCGGGGTCGGGGGGAAGCGACATCAAGATATATGCATATCAGGATATGCACGGTCGCGCAAGCGGGGCCGCGAGGGCGGGACGGGTCGTCGGAGCGCCGGGGCGAACCGACGCCGGGGGAGATCAGCCGACGGTGGCCTTGGCCAGGGCGTCGACGACCCGGTCGATCTGGTCGTCGGTGATCACCAACGGGGGGCAGAACGTGAGGATGTCGGTGTTCAGGGCGCGCACGATGACGCCCGAGTCGTGCAACATCTGGTCGCGGACCGCCACCGAGCTCTGATCGGGCCGCAGCACGGCCGCCCACACGGCGCCGATGCCGCGTATCCGGTCGATCGAGCCGTCGGCGGCGAGGGCCTCGAGCCCGGCGCTGAGCCGGCCGCCGACGTGGTTGGCCCGCTCCACCAGCCCCTCGCGCTCGATGATGTCGATGTTGACCATCGCCGCCGCGCAGGCCGACGCATGCCCTGAGTAGGTGAAGCCGTGGCGCATGAAGTAGTCGGGATTGGCCTCGAGCCCGGCGCGCACCCGGCTGCCGAGGAACACCCCGCCGAGCGGCTGGTACCCCGACGTGACGCCCTTGGCGAAGGTGGTCATGTCCGGCACCACGCCGAAGGTGTCGGCGGCGAACATCCGACCGGTGCGCCCGAAACCGGTGATCACCTCGTCGTAGATCAGGAAGGCCCCGTGCTGGTCGCACAGCCGGCGCAACCCGGCGAGGTAGCCGTCGACGGGTGGGAACACCCCGCCGGCGCCCTGCACCGGTTCGGTGAGCACGGCGGCGATCTCGTGGCCGCGCTCGGACATCAGCGTGGCCAGCGCCTCGAGGTCGTCGGTTGGAACCTGGATCACCTCGTTGAGCAGTGGTCCCCATCCCTCGCGGTTGGGGGCGATGCCCTGGGCGCTGGTGCCCCCCATCGCCATCCCGTGGTAGCCGCCGGTGCGCGAGACGACGAGCGTGCGCTCCGGATGGCCGGCCAGCACGTGTGAGGCCCGGGCCAGCTTGATCGCCGTGTCGATCGCCTCGGAACCCGAGCAGGTGTAGAACACGCGGGCGTCCTGGATCGGTGTGAGCGCGCAGAGGCGGTCGGCGAGGGCCTCGGCCGGCTCGTTGGTGAACGGTTCGAAGCACGAGTACGTCTCGAGCACCTTCATCTGGGCGTAGACCGCCTCGGCGATCTCGGCCCGCCCGTGGCCGACGGCGCAGTACCACAGGGCGGCCATCCCGTCGATCAGCTCGCGACCGTCCTTCGTCCACAGCAGTGCACCCTCGCCCCGGACGATCGGGGTGAACGACTCGCGGGTCGGCTTGGCGAACGGGTGCAGGAACGACGGGGTCATGGCGCAACGTTAGACCGTGGTCGGGCTCCGGATCGGCTGCCGGCCGGCGCGGGCGCGAGCCGTACGGGTGGCCGGGCCGCAGCAGGCCGGTCGGCCCAGGGGCGCGCGCTACGTCCCGCCACGCCATCAGCTGCGGGGCGGTGTCTCCCGAGGTGACGATTCGACGGTCGCCGTCAGCAGCCACGCCGAGGGGTCCTCGGCGTGGCGGGCGACCCACAGGGCGTAGACGCCGGGTTCGGTGTGCCACGCCCCGTCGATGCGCACGGCCAGCTCACCGAGGTCGACGTCGAGGGAGAACGGGGTCAGGCCACCGGCCTCCACCTCGACGCGGGTGAACCCGACCAGCCGCCGCTGCGGGCGCTCGTGCACCGAGGCGGGCAGGCCGGCGTAGACCTGCACGACCTCGGTGCCGGCGACGTCGCCGCGGTTGTGAACGACACCCGACAGGCGCACGAGCTGGCGTCCGACTGGCTCCACCGCCGTGTCGCCGATCTCGAACGACGTGTACGACATGCCGTAGCCGAAGGGGTACGCCGCCGGGTTGCCGTCGCGTCGCAGCCTCCAATGGCCGTGCCACATGTCGTAGGTCTCGGCGTCGGCATCGGGGTCCCAGTGGGGGAGGTGGTTCTCGGACGTCGGGATCGAGAACGGCAGGCGGCCCGACGGGTTGGCCACACCGAGCAGGACGTCGGCCAGGGCGTGGCCCCCTTCGACGCCCGGATACCACAGCATCACGATCCCCGGCACGTGATCGCGCCACGGGTCCATCACGACCGCGCTGGAGCCCATCACGACGACGACCGTGTCCGGACAGCGGGCGGCGACTTCTGTGACCAGGCGCGCGTCGCCGTCCGACAACCGGATCGAACGGCGATCCCCGCCGGGGGCGAACGTCTCGACGGCAGTCGGGCCCCCCGCATCCGTCCCGGGCGACGGTGCCGGGGCGGTGGGACGGGCCGCGTCGACCACGACCCGGTCGGCCTCGGTCATCGGCGGGAAGTGGTCGGCGAGCAGTCCGGCTGTGCCGGCGGCGTCGATGAACTCGCCCTCGTCCCGATAGGTGCAACCCACGACGACGATCGCCACATCGGCACCCTCGGCGACCGCGGCGTCGAAGTCGTGGTGATCGACGGCGATCCCGGGCAGCGCAGCGCGCAGGCCGGCCAGCGGGGTCACCACGTCACCGGTGATCACCTCGCTCGAGCCCTTGTCCCCGAGGTTGGGGATCGCCGCCAGACGTCCGATCACGGCCACCCGGCGCAGGTTCCCGGGGGACAGGGGGAGGACCCCGTTCTGATTGCGCAGGAGCACGATCGAGGCCGTTGCCGCTTCGCGGGCGAGCGCACGATGGGCCTCGGCGTCGAACGACTCGGGATTGGCGGGATCGGTCAGCAGGCTGCGAAAGCGGAGTTGGGTCCCGACGATCCGGCGAACGGCCCGCTCGACGTCCTCGGTTGTCAGGCGGCCGTCGGCGAGGGCACCGGGGAGGTGCATCATCCGCTGCTGGCGGAACGGCATCTCGACGTCGAGGCCGGCGGTGACCGAGGCGACCGGGTCGCGCAGGCCGAAGATGAAGTCGGAGACGACGATCCCGTCGAACCCCCACTCGTCGCGCAGGATGCCGGTGAGCAGCGGGTGGTTCTCCCCGCAGAACGCACCGTTGAGCGAGTTGTAGGCGCTCATCACCGCGGCGACCCCGCCGTCGACGACGCGGCGGAAGTGGGGCAGGTACACCTCGTGCAGCGCTCGTTCGTCGACGGTCACGTCGACCTTGAAGCGGGCGTTCTCCATCGAGTTGACGGCGAAGTGCTTGACGCACGCCATCACCCGCTGCTGGGCGCCGGCGGCCAGGGCCGCACCCATCACCCCGACATGGTGCGGTTCCTCGCCGTAGGTCTCCTGGGCCCGGCCCCAGCCCGGATGGCGCAACAGGTTGATGCACACCCCGCCGTAGAAGTCCGCCCCGACCGAGCGCAACTCGGTGCCGATCGCCACGCCGATGCGGCGCTCGAGCTCGGGATCCCAGGTCGCGCCCCTGGCCATCGACACCGGGAAGGCGGTCTTCTCGCCGATCACACACCCCCGTGGTCCGTCCGAGAAGCGGATGCCGGGAATGCCGAGGCGCTCGACGGCAGCAGCCGGGAAGCTGCGCCGGTGGTAGCCGCCCGCCATCATCTCGAACAACCCCGGCCAGGCGTCGATGTCGCCGTCGAGGCACCCGAGCTGCTCGGCGGTCGTCATCATCGCCACCAGGTGCCGGGCCTCCTCGTCGGCCGTCGACGAACCGTCGTCGACCCGCGTCGCCGCCCGCTCGAAGGCTCCGGCGGGGGATTCGAGGTCGACGGCGAGCACGGGACAGCTCCAGCACCAGGTGTCGCGGGTGAGCCCGATCTCGGGGTCGCCGTTCCACATCGGGTAGCGGTGGGCGAGCAGCCAGCCGGCCAGCTCGCGTTCGCCGGCGTTGGTCACCGCTCTCGCCGCCACCGCCGTCCACGTCGTCGCGCCGATGCGCACGTCGAGCGATCCGGCGGCCAGGGCGTTGCGATACCAGTCGGCGCCCTCGCCGTTCCCCGAGACGATGTAGATCGTGTCGCGCAAGGCGCCGAACCAGATCTCGGTCTCGTACCGGCGACCCGACCGGCGCCCGGTGTGGGTGAGGTAGCAGCAGTCCGCATCGGGCGCGCCCGCGTCGTGCAGCGGGTGGTCGAGGCGGCCGGCGATGATCTCGGCACGATTGGGGAGCATCGCCGGATTGTACGAAGTCCACTGCCCGCCGATCCCGGTGGCGGTACGCTCCCGCCACCCCCGAGGAAGGAATCCGATGTCCGCTTCCGTAGCCGCCGGCCTGGTGATCGTTGCCCTGATCGTGTTGCTCGGCCTGTTCTCCCTGGTCACCGTCCAGCAGGGCACCGTGGCCGTCGTGACGATGTTCGGCAAGTACCGCCGCGTGCTCCCCCCCGGGCTCAACTTCCGGGTGCCGATCATCGAGAAGATCCATGACCGCATCTCGATCCAGAACCGCGCCGTGGAGCTCCAGTTCCAGGCGATCACGGCCGACCAGGCGAACGTCTACTTCACGGCGATGGTGCTCTACTCGGTGTTCGACCAGGCGGAGCAGACGATCAAGAACGTCGCCTTCAAGTTCGTCAACGCCCAGTCGTTCATGCAGGCCCTGATCCGCTCGGTCGAGGGCACCGTCCGTTCGTACGTCGCCACGCTCAAGCAGGCCGAGATCCTCGCCCTGCGGTCCGAGATCATCGCCCATGTGAAGGATCAACTCGACACCCAGCTCGAGGCCTGGGGGTACCACCTGCTCGACATCCAGGTCAACGACATCACCTTCGACCAGGTGATCACCAACTCGATGGCCCAGGTCGTCGCCTCGAACAACCTGATGATCGCCGCGACCAACGAGGGTGCCGCCCTGCTCATCCGCAAGACCAAGGAGGCCGAGGCCGAGGGCGCCTCGATCCGCATCTCCGCCCAGGCCGAGAAGGAGGCCGCCCAGCTGCGCGGCCAGGGGGTGGCGCTGTTCCGCGAGGAGGTTGCCACCGGTATGGCCGTCGCCGCCGAGAAGATGACCGAGGCGAACCTCGACCCCACGTTCATCCTGTTCGCCATGTGGACCGAGTCGCTGCGGCACTTCGCCGCCGAGGGGACCGGCAACGTGATGTTCCTCGACGGCAGCTCCGCCGGAATGGAGAGCACGCTGCGACAGCTGATGGCCATCGTCCAGAAGGGCACACTTCCCCCACCGACCGTCTGAGACGAACCGACGAGCCCGATGCCGATCGCGCTCCGGGACGCCGTCGCCGCCGAACTCGGGGCATGATGGGCTGGCCGCACGGTGCCCGGCCGAGGCACGATGCTGTGAGCCAGAGACAGAGGAGGTCCCGATGGAACTCGATCACCCGGTCTTCGACGGGGACAACCACTACTACGAGGCGATGGACGCCTTCACCCGCCACCTCGACCCCCGGCTCGGCGGCCGGGTCATCCAGTGGGCCGAGATCAACGGACGCAAGCGGCATGTGATCGGCGGCAAGGTGAACCTCGCCGTCACCAATCCGACGTTCGATCCGATCAGCCCGGCCGGTGCCCTGTCGGAGTACTTCCGCGGCAACCCAAACGGCAAGTACCCACACGAGCTCCTCGGCACGCCGTCGCCGATCGATCCGGCGTACCGCGACAACGAAGCCCGCATCGCCAGGATGGATTCCCAGGGCGTCGATCAGATCTGGCTCTTCCCGACGCTCGGCATGCTCTACGAGGAGGCGCTCAAGCACGACCCCGAGGGCGTCGGGCACATGTTCCGGGCCTTCAACCAGTGGCTGTCCGAGGACTGGGGATTCGCCCACCGCGACCGCATCTTCGGCGCTCCGTACATCCCGCTGGGCGATGTCGAGGTGGCCGTGCGCGAGCTGCGCTTCGCCCTCGACAACGGCGCCCACATCGTTGTCACCCGGGCGGCCGCCCCGACGACCGCCGTTGGGCAGATGCCGCCGGGCCACACCTACTTCGACCCCTTCTGGTCGCTGGCCAACGAGGCCGGGATCACCATCGTCGTCCATGCCGGCGATTCGGGGTACGGCTCGAACGGCTATGCCGTCGACGGGTTCTCGGCGCAGTTCTCCGGAGCCGTCTACAAGCCGTCGGTCAAGTCGCTCAACATGGAACGGGCGATCTACGACTACCTCGCCTCGCTCGTCTTCGACAAGCTGTTCGACCGCTTCCCCAACCTGCGTATCGCCTCGGTCGAGAACGGCGCCGAGTTCCTCGGGGACATGTTCCGCAAGTTCCGTTCCTCGGCCCGCAAGGTGCCCGGCTACTTCACCGAGGACCCCGTGGAGACGTTCAAACGCTGCGTGTGGATCAACCCGTTCTGGGAGGACGACGTCGAGGAGGTGGCCGCCCACATGGGTACGGACCGGGTCATCTTCGGGTCGGACTGGCCGCACATCGAGGCGATGCCCCACCCGCTCGACTACGTCAACGAGCTGAAGGTGTTCGACGACGCCGATCGGCGACGCATCCTCCACGACAACCTCGCCGAGCTCAACATGCTCCGACCCGTCTGATGGCCGACCCGCACGACAGAGTGGCGCGGTGATCATCCCGCTCGATGAGTATCCGGTCCACCAGGCGCCGCTGTCGATGGCCTACGCGGCCGACAGCGACCGGAACTTCTACGACCGCTGCTACTTCAACGGCCACGACCGCACCGGGGAGATCTTCCTGATCACCGGCTTGGGCGTCTACCCCAACCTGGGCACGATCGACGCCTATGCCACGATCCGCCGCGGCGACCGGCAGATGACGCTGCGGATCAGCGACGCCCTCTCCGACGACCGCCTCGACCAGCGCGTCGGCCCGTACCGCATCGAGGTGGTCGAGCCACTCGAGGTGATCCGCCTCACCTGCGCGGGCGACGAGCACGGCATCGGCTTCGACCTCACCTGGCGGGGCTCGTTCCCCGTCGTCGAGGAGCCGCCCCACGTCGTGCGCCGCGGGAACAAGCTGATGCTCGACGCCCAACGCTTCGCCCAGGTCGGCACGTGGGAGGGCGAGATCCGGCTCGACGGCGAGACGATCGGTGTCGACCCCGCCACGTGGGTCGGCACCCGCGACCGCTCGTGGGGCATCCGTCCCGTCGGTGAGGCCGAGCCGGCGGGCCGCTGGGAGGCGGAACGGGCGCCCGACGCCGGTTTCTGGTGGCTGTACGTGCCGATGCGCTTCGACGACTACGGGATCATCATCATCTGCCAGGACGAACCCGACGGTACCCGGGTGATGAACGAGGCCAGGCGTGTGTGGCCTTCGCACACCGGGATGAAGGCCGAGCAGCTCGGTTGGCCCGATGTCGAGATCCGCTACCGCTCGGGGACCCGGATGCCCGTCGGCTCGACCATCCACATGGCCAAGGGCCGCAGCGCGGTGACGATGGACGTCGAGTGCCTCAACCACGTGGCGCTCAATCTCGGACCGGGCTACGGCAACGACCCGACGTGGAACCACGGGATGTGGAAGGGGCGGGGCTACGTCGAGCGGGTCGACCACGACCTCGCCGACCCCCGCCATCAGGCGATGCTCCCCTTCGCCACGATCGATCACGTCGCCCGCGCCACCGTCGGCGGGGACATCGGGGCGGGCCTGTTCGAGCACTGCTCGATCGGCCGCCACGACCCGACGGGCTTCGCCGATTTCATGTCCGTTGCGCCGTAACGTCCACCCAAGCCGGAGCTCACCACCATGACCATGCCCACCGATGTCGGCATCATCGACCTGATGATCGGCTTCCCGGCCGCCGACATGGCTGCCCAGTACGCCTTCATCACCAGGCAGACCAAGGACAAGGAGTCCAAGGAGGGCTTCGAGTTCCCGGTCGAGTACATGTTCAAGGACGTGCCCGACAAGCGGATCGACAAGTCCGATCCGATCGGTTTCACGCTCCGCGAGATGGACAAGCACGGCATCGCCCGGGGTCTGATCGGCGTCGGCGGTGAGGACGGTCTCGGTTCCCGGGCGCTCGAGTCCCACCCCGATCGCTTCATCCCCTCCGGCCACGCCGACGCCAACGAGGGCATGGCCGCCGTGCGCCAGATCGTCAAGGACTACGAGCTCCACGGGATCAAGGCGGTCGGGATGTTCCCCGCCGGGATGTTCCCGCAGGTGCCGATCAACGACAAGAAGATGTATCCGATCTACGCCAAGTGCTGCGAGCTGGGGATCCCGGTGATGGTGTGCACCGGCGTGCCCGGCCCGCGGCTCCAGATGGCCTGTCAGCACGTCGAGCTGATCGACGAGGTGATGTACGACTTTCCCGAGCTCGTCTACATCTCTCGTCACGGTTGCGAGCCATGGACGGCGCTGATGGTCAAGCTGATGCTCAAGTGGCCCAACCTCTACTACTCGACCTCGGCGTTCGCTCCGAAGCACTACCCGCCCGACATCATCAACTACGCCAACACCCGCGGCGCCGACAAGATCATGTACGCCGGGTACTTCCCGATGGGGCTGTCGCTCGATCGGATCATGGGTGACATGCCCCACGTCCCGTTCAAGGACGAGGTCTGGCCGAAGTTCCTACGCGGCAACGCAGAGCGTGTCCTCGGGTTGTAGCCGATGAGCGCCGTGGAGCGAATCGACCCGCCCAACTCGGCCCCCGAGTTGGAGATGCTCACCGCCTGGCTCGACTACCACCGGGCCACGCTGCTGCTGAAGTGCGACGGCCTGTCGCCCGGGCAGCTCTGCCAGCGTTCGGTGCAGCCGTCGACGATGACGCTGATCGGTCTCGTCCGCCACATGGCCGAGGTCGAGCGTCACTGGTTCTGCCGCCACTATCTCGGGCGTGATGCCCCGCCGCTGTACTACGACGAGTCCAGTCCCGACGGCGACTTCGAGAACGTCGACCCGGCGACCGTCGAAGCAGATCTCGCCCGCTTCGACGAGGCGTGCGCCGAGTCCCGGCGCATCGTGGCCGGGTTCCCCGACCTCGAGCGGGTCGGAGTCCGACCCGGCGACCATCGGGACGGGATGCCGCTGCGCTGGATCCTCGTCCACATGATCGAGGAGTACGCCCGGCACAACGGCCACGCCGACTTCCTGCGCGAACGCATCGACGGGGTCACCGGGGACTGAGCCGTGGGGACCCTGATCGACGACACCGACAGCGTGCTCGTCGTCGTCGACACCCAGCCCGGCTTCCTCCGCAAGCTGGAGCCGGCGCTCGCGACGGGGATCGTCGAGCGGATCGCCTGGCTCGTGGGTGTGGCCAACACGCTGGGGATCCCGATCGTGGTCACCGAGGAGGAGCCCCCGCGCCATGGAACCACCGATCCGGCGGTCGACGGGTTGATCGCCGAGGGGGTGACCCGACACGCCAAGCCGTCGTTCGGACTGGCCTTCTGCCCGCCGATCATCGACGACCTGGTGCGCTCGGGTCGCCGCACCGCGGTGCTGTGCGGGTTGGAGACCGATGTCTGTGTCGCCCAGTCGGCCATCGGGCTGCACGACGCCGGGTGGCGTGTGGCGGTCGTCGGCGACGCTGTCGCCGCCCCGGGGACGGCCCATGTGCAGGGTCTGGAGCGCATCGCCGCGGCGGGGGTGCAGCTCGTCGGCGTCAAGGGCCTGTACTACGAGTGGATCCGCCATGTCGAGCGCCTGGGCTCGTTCAACGGTCTGCCGCGGCACCCGCCCGCCGGCATCGTGCTCTGAGGGCCTTCGCCTCCCTTCACCGGACCGGACGAGTTCGAGCATCAGGTCGGAGCGGCTGGTGTAGACGCCATCGACCCGCTGGGCCCGCTCGGGGTCTTCGGCCGACCGGTCGACCGGTCGAGCCGATTCGTCGCCGTGCGGCTATCGTCAGCCGATCCCGACCCCGCCTGGAGGCAACAGATGTCGACGTTCAGTGAGTTCACGATGAACTCGATCACCGGTGAACCGGTCGGCTTCGACCGCTTCGACGGCCAGGTCTGCCTGATCGTCAACGTCGCCAGCGCTTGAGGCCTCACGCCCCAGTACGCAGGTCTGCGTGCGCTTCATGACACCCTCGCCGAACAGGGCTTCACCGTCCTTGGCATGCCCTGCAACCAGTTCGGCGCACAGGAGCCCGGCTCCGATGCCGAGATCCTCGAGTTCGCCACGTCGACGTACGGCGTCACCTTTCCGATGTTCTCGAAGATCGAGGTGAACGGTGACGGGGCCTGCGATCTCTATCGCTGGCTGACCGCCGCACTGCCGAGGCCCGACGGCGAGTCGGCCATTGCCTGGAACTTCACCAAGTTCCTCGTCGGCCGCGACGGCAGCCCGCTGCAGCGCTTCGAGCCGATGACCACCCCCGAACAGATCGGCGCCGTCCTCGCCGACCTGCTGTAGGTGCGGTCAACCGGATTCCCCGGCGTGGGGGTCGCGGACCGTCGCCCGCGCCGCCGGCGAGGAAGGCCATGCCATCGCATGCCAGAATCCGGTCCATGGCCACGTCCATCGACTTCGGCGCCTTCGAGGTGCTCAGCTTCGACTGCTACGGCACCCTCATCGATTGGGAATCGGGCATTCTCGCCGCCACCCGCCCGGTGCTGGCCTCACGAGGCGTCGTCGTCGCCGACGACGAGTTGCTCACCGCGTTCGCCCGCGCCGAATCGGCCGCCGAGCACGGTGAGTACCGCAGCTACCGCGAGATCCTCGCCCGTTCGCTGCGCGGCATGGCCGGCGAGTTCGGCGTCGAGGTGACCGATTCGGAGGCGGCCGCCTTCGGCGCCTCGGTCGGCGACTGGCCTCCCTTTCCCGATTCGGCCGAGGCCCTCGCCGCCTTGGCCGAGGAGTACTCGATGGCCGTGATCACCAACTGCGACGACGACCTGTTCGCCCTCTCCGAGGCCCGGCTCGGGATTCGCTTCGATCATGTGATCACGGCCCAGCAGTGTCGTGGCTACAAGCCGCGGCTGGAGAACTTCCGCATCGCCCACGAGCGCATCGGGGTGCCCCCCGGTCGCATCCTGCACATCGCCCAGAGCCTGTTCCACGACCATGCGCCGGCCAAGCAGCTCGGGATGACGACGGTCTGGGTCAACCGGCGGGCGGCTCGGGGCGGTGGGAGCGGTGCGACGATGCCCTCGGACGCCCGGCCCGATCTCGAGGTTCCCGACATGGCCACCGTCGCCCGGCTGGCCGCAGGCGGCTGAGGTGGCCCTCAGCGGGGAGAAGATCCTGATCACCGGGCCGGCCGGGCAGATCGCCTATCCGCTCACCCGTTTCCTCGCCGCCGACAACGAGGTGTGGGGAGTCGCCCGGTTCAGCGCTCCGGGGAGTCGGGAGCGGATCGATGCGCTCGGGGTGAGGACGATCGTCTGCGATCTCGACGGCGGACGTTTCGACGACCTCCCCACCGACTTCACCTACGTCCTGCACCTGGCCGCCTACATGGCCCCCGGCTGGGATTTCGACGCGGCGATCCGGGTGAACGGCGAGGCGACCGGGCTGCTCCTGCAGCACTGCCGGCGGGCCAAGGCGGCTCTGGTGATGTCGACCCACTCCGTGTACCGGCCCGTCGACGACCCCGCCCACGTGTTCCTCGAGTCCGACCCGCTCGGCGAGGTCAACGCGCAGCACGCGCCGACGTACTCGATCTCGAAGCTGTCCCAGGAGGCGGTGGCCAGGTTCTGCGCCCGGGCCTTCGACCTGCCGGTCACGATCGCCCGGATGAATGCGTCGTACGGACCCGACGGCGGGCTCCCGGCGATGCACTTCGACGCGATGGCCGCCGGGAACCCGATCGTCACCCGCTTCGACCCGTGCTGGTACAGCCCGATCCACACCGACGACATCTGCGCCCAGACCGAGGCGCTGCTCGCCGCGGCGTCGGTGCCGGCGACGATCGTCAACTGGGCGGGCGATGAGCCGGTGACCGTGCAGCAGTGGGCCGAGCTGTTCGCCGCGCTGCAGGGTCGTGAGCGGGCCGATGTGCAGGTTCGCCAGATCCCCGGCACGCTGCGCGGATCGATCGCCTCCGTCGAACGCCGCCTGGCCCTGACCGGACCGTGCCGCTGGGGGTGGCGCAACGGGATGACCTCCGCGTTCTCCGGCCGGGCAGCCACTTCGTAGCGTGAGCGGTGTGAGCGACCAACGCAGCCTCCCGTTCGAGACCCCGCCCCGTGAGCAGATCCCCCGGATCAGCCGCTGGCACATCCAGGGCATGGAATCGTCGGACTCCGACGACGTGTGGACCGGCGCCGGGATGATGCACGTCATCGTGCACACCATCGGGCGACACTCGGGAAACGTCCACAAGGTGGCCCTCCCGTTCTGGGTCGACGGCGACGGCCACCGGGTCGTCGTCGGATCGTTCTCCGGCGCTCCCGAGCACCCCGACTGGTACCTCAACCTGGTCTCGAGCAGCACCCCGGGCGAGGTGCTCTGCCACGTGAAGTCGCATCGCTACTGGGGTCTGATCGACATCGTCGACGGCGACGACTACGCCGCGACCTGGGCCGCCCTCACCGCCGACCGGCCGCACTACGCCGGCTACCAGGCCCAGACGGAGCGCCGCATTCCCCTCGTGCGCCTACGCGAGCTCAGACCGGCGGAAGCTCCCGGCGACGCAGCATGACGTACTCGACGATCCTGTTCGATCTCGACCACACGCTGTTCGATTCCGACGCCTCGGAGCTCGGGGCGTTCGAGGCGACGATGCGCGCTGTCGGCATCGACCAATCCGATCGGCATCTGCCGGCGTACCTGGCGATCAACCGGGCGCTGTGGGCGGCGGTCGAGCGCCACGAGCTGAGCCCCGGGCGGGTGCGCCTGCTGCGTTTCGAACGCCTGGTGGTCGAAGCCCGGCTCGATGCCGATCCCGGGGTGATGGCCGATCTGTTCGTCGAGGGGCTGGCCTCGCACGGTGAGCTGTACCCCGGAGCCCTGGCCGTGCTCGACCGCCTCGCCGAGGACGCAACCCTGGCCCTGTTGACCAACGGGCTGAGCGAGGTGCAGCGGACGCGCCTGGACCGCCTGGGCATCGCCGGTCATTTCGACGCCGTGGTCATCTCCGCCGAGATCGGCTGCTCGAAACCGGCGGCGGCATTCTTCGACGTGGCCTTCGAGATGCTCGGTGGACCGCCGCGGGACACGGCGCTGATGGTCGGCGACAGTCTGTCGGCCGACGTGCGCGGTGCAGCCGACTACGGCGTGGCCACCTGCTGGTACAACCCGAACGGCCGCTCGGCTGCCGCCGATGCGGGAGTCGATCACCAGATCGGCGATCTGGCCGAGCTGCCCGACCTCGTCTGCTGAACGGTCGGGTGGCGCGTCAGGTTCGTGTGGGCAGCGGGCGACCGTCGAGGCCGTGGAGGACCAGACCGTGTTCGGCGATCAGATCGAGGCTGACGGCGATCATGCCGGTCAGTTCGGCCGGGCAGTCGCAGAGGAACACCGCCCCCTCGACCATCTCCTCCATCGATTCGATCTGGTCAGGCCGCAGCCGCCCGCCGACCAGGGAGTCGGCACCCTCGCTGAGCACTGCCGCCCTCGGCTGGATCGAGTTCACCCGGATCCCGGCGCCGTGCAGCTCGATCGCCAAGCCGTTGGTCACCCGGTTGAGCGCCGCCTTGGTCGCCCCGTAGATCGTCATCGTGGCGCCGGAGAATCCGAGGTCGAACGGCGGACCGGGCACCAGCGCGGCCGTCGAGCTCGACACGTTCACGATCCACCCCTCGCCGGCCTCACGCATACCGGGGATCACGGCCTGGGCGAGGTCGACGGGAGCATGGACGTTGAGTTCGAACAGCAGCCGCCGGCGGCGCAGCGGGAACGCGGCGACGGCGTCGTAGATCGCCCCGGCCGCGTTGTTGACGAGGATCTCGACCGGCCCGCCGAGCGCCTCTGCCGCCCGCTGGACGATCGTCGACCGGGCGTGCTCATCGGCCAGATCCGCGTCGACGACGGCGACGGTCGAGCCGTAGCGGGCCAGCCGCTCGGCGGTCGTGCGGAGACTGCCGACCAGCCGGCCGCCCTCGTCGAGCGTTCGGGCCGTGATCGCCACCTGTGCCCCCTCGGCGGCCAACCGCTCGGCGATCGCCGACCCGATGCCGCGGCTCGCCCCGGTGACGAGGGCGCGCCGGCCCAAGAACCGCCGTCCCTGCGTCATCGCCAACCGTCCTCGTGCCGTCGTGCCGTCGGTCGAGCTCAACCGACGAGGTTGATCAGCCGACCGGGGATCACGATGACCTTCGTCGGCTCGCGGCCGTCGAACAGCGCGGCCACCTTGGTGTCGGCGAGGGCGGCGGCGACCACGGTGGCCTCGTCGGCGTCAGCGGCGACGACGACCCGGCTGCGCACCTTGCCGTTGACCTGCACCGGGTACTCGACGGTGTCGGAGATCAGCAGCGCCCGGTCGGCCGTGGGGAACGGCTCGTAGGCCAACGAGGTCGTGTGACCCAACGAGCCCCAGAGCTCCTCGGCCAGGTGCGGCGCCATCGGTGCCAGCATCAGCACCATCGGTTCGGCCACCTCCCGGGGCAGCCCGCGGCCCGTCTGGTCAGGTGGTTGTTCAGTTCGATCAGCTTGGCGATCGCCGTGTTGAATCGCAGGCTGCCCAGATCGTTCCCCACGCCGTCGATCGTGCGGTGGAGTTGGCGGCGCGTCTCGTCGTCGGCCGGATCGTCGTGCACCCGCGACGCGCCCGTCGACTCGTCGACGAGGTTGCGCCAGACCCGCTGCAGGAAGCGGTACATGCCGACGACGTCGCGCGTCTCCCACGGTCGGGAGGCGTCGAGCGGACCCATCGCCATCTCGTACAGCCGGAGGGTGTCGGCGCCGAACTCGTCGTACATCTCGTCGGGCGAGACAGCGTTCTTCAGGCTCTTGCCCATTTTGCCCCACTCACGGGTGACCGGGCGGCCCTCGTGGAGGTAGTGCCCATCGACCTGGGCGACCTCGGTCGACTCGACGTAGATCTCGCGCTCGTCCTTGTAGGCGGCGGCCAGGATGTATCCCTGGTTGAACAGCCGGTAGTAGGGCTCGCGCGACGACAGGTGGCCCAGATCGAACAGCACCTTGTGCCAGAAACGGGCGTAGAGCAGGTGGAGCACGGCATGTTCCACGCCGCCGACGTACAGGTCGACGCCTCCGGGATGGTCCGGGCGGATCTCGGGCCGGGGCCCCATCCAGTAGTTCTCGACGACCGGGTCGACGAAGCGGTTCTCGTTCGTCGGATCGAGGTAGCGAAGCTCGTACCAGCACGAGCCGGCCCATTGGGGCATCACGTTGGAATCGCGGCGGTATCTCCGCGGCCCGTCCCCCAGATCGAGCTCGACGTGGATCCAGTCGTCCAGGCGGTCGAGCGGTGACTCGGGGTCGGAGAACTCGTCCGCGGGGGCGAAGGTACGCGGCGAGAAGCTGTCGGTCTCGGGGAGCAGCACGGGCAGCATCGGGTCGGGCAGCGCGTGGGCCTGGCCCGTTTCGTCGTAGACGATCGGGAACGGTTCGCCCCAGTACCGCTGGCGGGAGAACAGCCAGTCGCGCAGCTTGTAGTTGATCGTCGCCTTGCCGGCGCCCGTCGCCTCCAGCCAGCGGTTGATCCGGTGTTTGCCGTCGGCGACCGAGGGGCTGGCGTCGAGGTCGAGTGTCTCACTGGCCGAGTTGACGTACGGGGCGTCGCCGACGAAGGCCGTGGGCCAGGTCGATGTGTCGAGCGAGGGTTCGATGCCCTGCGCCGAGAACCACGACTCGGGCGGTCGTTGGATGGCCGGTACGTCGAGCCCGTAGGTGCGGGCGAACTCGAAGTCACGTTGATCGCCACACGGCACCGCCATGATCGCCCCGGTGCCGTAGCCCATCATCACGTAGTCGGCGATCCAGATCGGGATCGCCGTACCGGTGACGGGATTGGTGGCATACGAGCCGGTGAACACGCCGGTCTTGGCCCGCGTGTCGTCGGAACGGTCGATGTCCCGCGTCCGTGCCGTCGTCGCCCGGTAGGCGGCCACGGCGGCGGCCTGGCCGTGGGTGGTCAGCCCGGCGACCAACGGGTGCTCGGGGGCGAGCACCATGAAGGTCGCCCCGAACAGCGTGTCGGGACGGGTGGTGAACACGGTGATCGGGCCCGACGCCGAACCGAAGTGGACCTCGGCGCCCTCCGACCGGCCGATCCAGTTGCGCTGCATCGTCTTGATCGCGTCCGGCCACTCGAGCAGCTCGAGATCGTCGATCAGCCGGTCGGCGTAGGTGGTGATCCGCATCATCCACTGGCGCATGTTGCGGGTGAAGACCGGGAAGTTACCGCGGTCCGATCGCCCGTCGGCCGTGACCTCCTCGTTGGCGACGACGGTGCCGAGGCCGGGGCACCAGTTGACCGGTGCATCGGCGATGTAGGCCAGGCGCCGGCCGTCGATCAGCCGATGGCGTTCCGGAGCGGCGAGGTCGGACCACCGTCGCCCGTCGGGGGTGGGGCGCGAACCGGTGGCGTACTCGGTGATCAGGTCCTCGACCGGTCTGGCCCGGCCGATCGACTCGTCGTACCACGAGTTGTAGATCTGCAGGAAGATCCACTGCGTCCAGCGGTAGTACGCCGGGTCCGTCGTGTCGATCGACCGCCGGCGATCGTGGGACAGCCCGAGCCGGCGGAGCTGGCGGCGGTAGGTGGCGATGTTGGCGGCGGTGGTGACGGCCGGGTGCTGGCCGGTCTGGACGGCATAGTTCTCGGCGGGGAGCCCGAACGCGTCGAATCCCATCGAGTAGCAGACGTTGACGCCGCGCATCCGCTGGTAGCGGGCATAGATGTCGGTGGCGATGTAGCCCAGCGGGTGTCCGACGTGGAGCCCCGATCCCGATGGATAGGGGAACATGTCGAGGATGAACAGCTTGTCGTCGCCTGCCGGTCGGTCGGGATCGGCGAGCGGGCCGACGGGGTTGGGCGCCTCGAACGTGTGCTCGTCGTCCCAGCGGTCCTGCCAGCGCTCCTCGATCTCGCGGGCGAGCGCGGCGGTGTATCGAAGGCTCGGGAGGGCGTCGGCGGTGGTCTCGGACATAGCCCGTCCATGGTAGGCGAATGGCCTGGCGATGCCCGGGCCCGATTCGGACCGGAGTCAGCTCGGCGCCGTCACGGGATCGTCGGACAACTCGACGACGATCGGGGCGTGGTCGGACGGCCGGGTGTCGCCACGGGCGTCGAGGTCCACCCATGTACGGGTCACCCGCTGCGACAGTTCGGCGCTGAGCAGGAACAGGTCGATCCGCAGGCCGCGGTTCGCCTCGAACTGGCCCGGGCGGTAGTTCCACCACGTGTACAGCCCGGCACCGAGCTCACGGTCGCGCATCACGTCGCACAGGCCCTCGTCGAGGAGCCCCGAGAGGGCCGCCCGCTCAGGCGGGCTGGCATGGGTCTGCCCGCGCCACCGGGCGGGGTCGTAGATGTCCAGATCGGCCGGGGCGACGTTGAAGTCGCCGCCGACGACGGTGGGAACGCCACCCCGCAGGTCGGCGGACAGCTGACGGCGGAGCCTGATCAGCCAGTCGAGCTTGAACTCGTACTGGGGATCGACGAGCGACCGGCCGTTGGGGACGTAGACGGAGTGCAGCCGCACGCCGGCGGCCGTGGCCGAGATCAGGCGGGGTTCGTCGAAGGGCGGCGCGGCGACGTCCTCGAACCCCAGCTGCACGTCGTCGAGTCCCCGACGGCTGGCGATGGCCACGCCGTTGCGGTGGTCACGCCCGTGATGGGCGACGTGGTAGCCGAGCCGGGCGAGGAGGTCGACGGGGAAGGCGTCGTCGGTGCACCGGGTCTCCTGGAGGAGGACGACATCGGGTTCGTGAGTCTCGATCCAACGTTCGAGCCCTTCGACCCGCGAGCGGATCGAGTTCACGTTCCACGACATCAGCCTCATGGGAGAGATGATCCCCCACGGGGCCCCTGGTCAGGCGACCTGGGTGTGCTTGGCCGGCTTGGGCTTGGTGACGGTGGCCCATTCGACTCTGGCGCACGGGATGCAGCGACCACCGAGGAACTCGCCGTCGCGCCCGCAGCTGGCGCACGAATGTGAAGATCGTTGCGTCTTCCTTGAACGCAGGAGACGCCGAACGGCCTGGCGAATGCGTCCTGAGTGGTGGAGGTGGCCCTCAATATCTCTCATGGTGATGTCGATGACTCTAATCGGGTGGCAGAAGTTACGAGATGTTTACGCGTAGGCCAAAAATATCACTGAATGAAACTTTATTGCAATTCAATTACGGAGGGTGTCGGTTTCGGCCGGGTGGCGCCCCGGAACCTCCCGGGTTCGTCAAGGATCGTCGCGGACGACCGCCGATCACGGTCGCGCCCAGGTCAGGGGGTACGGTCGAATCCGGTGAGTCCTGTGTCGATCATCGAACGCCTCGAGCGGGCGGCCGGGGGGCCGGGGGGGATCCACTTCGCCGGGGGATCGTTGCGCGGACCCGGGCTGGCCGAGTACGCCGGTTGGGGCGAGATCCACGAGGATGCCGTCGCCGTCGCCGCCGCCCTCCAGGCGCGGGGCATCGCCCCGGGTGACCACGTCGCCGTGCTCGGGCCCACGAGCCGGGCACTGATCACCGTCGTTCGGGGCTGCTGGCTCGCCGGGGCGGCGTCGATGGTGCTCCCGCTGCCGATGCGGATGGGCTCACTGGAGGCGTTCGTCGACGCCACCCGGGTGCGGATCCGTCACGGAGACGCCCGCCTGCTGCTGATCGACGATCAGCTCGCCCCCTTCTACGCCACCGAGCCGGGGGATCCCCCGACCGAGTCGCTCGTCTCGGTGCTGCCGGGTGCCGGCCAGCCGCCCGGACGATGGGTGCGCCCCGACGACGATGCCGAGCGGCTCGTCATCCTGCAGTACACGAGCGGCTCGACGAGCGAGCCCAAGGGAGTGATGATCCCCGACCGCGTCCTCACCGCCAATCTCGACGCAGCATGCCAGGCGGGCGACATCACCGGCGACGACGTGCTGATGTCGTGGCTGCCGCTCTACCACGACATGGGCCTGGTCGGGTGCCTGGCCCTACCGATGACGATCGGGATCGATCTCGTCCAGGCGGCGCCCCAGGACTTCATGGCCCACCCGGGTCACTGGATGCAGTGGATCTCCGACTACCGGGCGACGGCGACGGCCGGCCCGAACTTCGCCTGGGTGCTGGCCGCCCGCGCCCTGAAACGTGCCGCGGGGCTCGACCTGTCCCGCCTGACTCTGGCGCTCTCGGGAGCCGAACCGGTCGATCCGGCGGCGGTCGAGGCCTTCGTCGCCGCGGCCGAACCGTTCGGGTTCACCGCCGGCGGGGTGTTCCCGGCGTTCGGGATGGCGGAGGTGGCCATCGCCGGGTCGTTCCCCCGCCGGGGCCGGGGCATGGTCTGCGACGTCGTCGACCGGCTGGTGCTCGAACGCGACCGGATCGCCGAGCCGGTCGAGATCCACGATCCCGACGATGAGGCGTTCGCCGTGCGGCGTCTGGCCCTCCTCGGGCGACCGGTGCCGGGGCTGGAGATGCGCATCGTGAACCCCGAGACCCGGGCCGAGCTGGCCGAACGCCACGTGGGCGAGCTGCTGATCCGCGGGACGTCGGTCACGTCGGGCTACTACCGACGCCCGGACGCCACGGCGGAGCTGTTCAGCGACGGCTGGCTGTGCACCGGTGATCTGGCCTACCTCGTCGGCGGCGAGTTGATCGTCTGCGGGCGGATCAAGGACGTGATCATCGTCGGCGGTCGCAACGTGTTCCCCGAGGACATCGAGCGGGCCGTCGGCCAGTTGCCCGGGGTGCGGGCCGGCAACGTGATCGCCTTCGGCGTCGAGGGGTACAAGGGCAAGGAGAGCGTCGTCGTCGTCGCCGAGACGAAGGAGAGCGTGCTCGACCCGATCCGCCACGCGATCCATACGCGTACCGTGGAGATCTGCGGCCTGCCGCCGCGCGATGTGATCATGGTGCGGCCGGGCACGCTGCCGAAGACGTCGAGCGGCAAGCTGCAGCGGTCACGATGCCGTCAGCTCTACCTCGAGGAGTCGTTGGAGACGGTGTAGTCCGCCCGCGCCGTCACGCGGGGCCTCACCGCCGGGATGCCTTCACCGCCCGGATGCCTTCACCGCTTGAATGACGGCGCCCCATCGCCCGGGGTCGGTGGCATAGGGGGCGTAGAAGCTGATCCGGTCGATGACGTCCCCGTAACGTGCCTGGAGCTCGGGGGCGATCCGCTCCGGGGGGCCGACGATGGCGAAGGTGTTGAGCACCTCGTCGGTGATCAGGCCGCCCATCTCGACCCACCTTCCCTGCTTGGAGAGCGAGTTCAGCTCGTCCTGCAGCCCACCCCAGCCGTGTAGCTCGAGCACGCCCCGATAGGCGGGCGTGGAGCCGTAGAAGGCGATCTGCTGGCGGGTGGCATCGGCGGCAGCGGCGAGCTGCTCGTCGTCGGGCCCGGTGACCACGAAGCTCGGGCCGACGATCTCGAACCCCTCCATCGTCCTGCCGGCCTTGGCCCGGCCCCGCAGGAGCGCCGGCAGGGTGACCTCGCGCAGGTACCGCTCCGTGGTGAACCCGTGGCAGATGAACCCGTCGCACACCTCGCCCGCCACCTCGGTCATCAACTCGCCGACGCCGGCGAGGAAGACCTTCGGCGGTCCGAAGTCGCCGAGCTCGTCCGGGCCGGGAGCGAAGAACGGCGTCATCAGCGTGTGCTTGTAGAACTCCCCACGGAACTCGAGCTTGGCTCCGCTCGTCCAGCAATCCCAGATCGCCCGCATCGCCAGCACGAACTCGCGCATCCGCGGGGCCGGGTGGCTCCACGGCATCGAGAACCGCTTCTCGATGTGCGGTTTGATCTGGCTGCCCAGCCCGAGGACGAAGCGCCCCCCGGAGAACGCCTGCAGATCCCAACCGATGTTCGCCAACGTCATCGGACTGCGGGCGAAGGCCACGGCGATCGACGTTCCCAGCTCCAGCGAGCTCGAGTGCTCGGCGGCCAGCACGAGGGGGAGGAACGGGTCGTGGGACGTCTCGGCGGTCCACACCCCGGTGTAGCCGGCGGCCTGCGCCAGGGCGGCCTCCGCGCCCGCCCGGCGCAGGTCGTTCCCGATTCCCCCGTCGACCTTCATGTCGTCCCCCTCGGTGTCAGCCCTGATCGCGCAGGTACTGCTCGAGCTCCGCGGCCAGTTCGTCGCCCGAGGGCAGTTCGTCGCCGTCGATCGGCCCGCCCATCGAAGGGTGGCGGTGGGACTCCCCCTCGTCGGGGTGATCGTCGTCGTAGATCTGCTCGAGCTGGCGCACCATCGCCTGATGCTCGGGGTTCCCGCCGACCAGGTCGTCGAGACGCGAGCGCTGCAGCAGGGCCTCGCTGCGCGGCGCCTCGCCGTCGATCGTCAGACCCGCCACCTCGCCGAGCGAGCCGAGCAGGGCCACGGTGGCAGCCGGGAAGCTCATCTGACTGACGTAGTGGGGGACCTGGACCCAGATCCCGAAGGTTTCGATGGCCCGTTCGTGGAACGTGTGCTCGAGCACCGCCTCCATGCCGGCGGGCACGTCGACCGAGCTCTTCAGGAATGGAAGCCGGGCCAACACCTGGGGATCGGGGGCGGTGCACGACAACCTGGGCGGTCGGGTGTGGGGGACGGCAAGGGGGTACGCCCCGATCCCGATCGCCTTGGTCACCCCGAACTCGACGGCGAGGTCGGCGGCGCACCCGGCGAAACGGGACCAGGCGGAATCGGGCTCGTGCCCGGTGAGGAGCAGGATGTTGCGCCCGGCGCGGTCGTGGCCCGCCTTGAGCTCGATGTCGGGCCAGACGAGGCGGCTGTTGCGCCCCTCGCGGATCTCCATGATCGGGCGGCGGGCGCGATAGTCGATGAACGTGTCGCGGTCGAAGGTGGCGATCGTTCGGGCCGAGCACTCCGATTCGAGGACGCTCATCGCCGCCGCGGCCGCGCCGCTCGCGTCGATCCATCCGGAGAGCATCACGACCATCACCGGCTGGTCCAGCACGGGTCGCTCCGTGATCGTGACGAACTGGGTCATGTCAGGCGCGCCGCGTGTTCGGCGGCCAGGGCGGCGGCCGAGTCGACCTGCAGCTTGAACGGCGCGAGTTCGGCCGGGTCACGCTGGCCGAGCGCTCCCCCCAGGTATCGGGCGTACACGCCTTCCAGGATGCAGGCCAGCTTCCAAAATGCGAACGCGACGTAGAAATCGATTCCCGACAGGTCGCGACCGGTGACCTCGCCGTAGCGGGCGAGCAGGTCGGCACGGTTGGGGAAGCCGGATGCGGTGGTGGCCTCGCCCGTCCATGCGCTCGGCGAGTCGTCGGGGCCGGTGTGGTACACCTGCAGCAGTCCGACGTCGGCCAGCGGATCACCGAGGGTGCAGATCTCCCAGTCGAGCACGGCCACGATCCGGCCGTCGTCGCCGACCATGCAGTTGTCGAGGCGGTAGTCGCCGTGCACGACGCAGACCTCGCGCTGCTCGGGCACGCGGGCGGCGAGGGTGTCGTGCACGACGTCGATCGCCGGCAGCTCGCGCGTCCGCTGCGAGTTCCACTGGCCGTACCACCGCTTCAGCTGGCGCTGGATGTAGGCGTCCTTGCGGCTGAGGTCGCCGAGGCCGACGGCGTCGACGTCGACGGCGTGGATGGCGCCCATGGTGTCGGCCAGCGACATGCCCGCCGTTCGCCGCTGCTCCGGAGTCAGCAGCAGCTCCGCGGTGGATCGGTCGCGGATGACGTGTCCGTCGACGAACCCCATCACGTAGAACGGGGCGCCGTTGACCTCGATGTCGGGGCAGTACCCGAATGCCGGTGCGACCGGCACTGCCGTGGCGTGGAGTGCGGCGATGATCCGGTGCTCGCGGCCCATGTCGTGGGCGCTGGGCAGGACATGGCCGAGTGGGGGGCGGCGCAGGACGTAGGGACCACCGGAGGCGGCATCGACCCGGTAGGTGAGGTTGGAGTGCCCACCGGCGATCACCGTGAACCGGTAGGGGCCGCGGGCTCCCGCGACATGGTCGTCGAACCACCGGGTGACCCGTGGAGCATCGATTCCGGGCGTCCCCTCGCTCATCGGTGCCGACCGTAGCTCGTCACGTTGCGGCCGACGGGGCCGATCGTCGGGGCACCGTCGCGGATAGCGTGCGCACATGGCCATCGACGTCACCGACGCGACCTTCCAGACCGACGTGCTCGAGCGATCCAAGACCTGCGTGGTCGTGGTCGACCTGTGGGCTCCATGGTGCGGGCCGTGCCGAACGCTCGGACCGATGCTCGAGCGGGCCGTCGACGCCACCGACGGCCGGGTGGTGCTGGCCAAGGTCAACGTCGACGAGAATCCGGAGATCTCCCAGGCGTTCCAGGTGCAGTCGATTCCGGCGGTGTTCGCCATGCAGGGTGGTCGAGTCGTCAACGGGTTCGTCGGTGCGCTGCCCGAGCACGAGGTCCGGCGGTTCGTCGACGACCTCGGCCCCTCGCCGGAGGACCAGCTGATCGCCGATCTGGTCGCCGCAGGCGACGAGCAGAGCCTCGAGCAGGTGCTGCGCCTGCGGCCGGATCACGAGGAGGCGATCGTGGCATTGGGCGAGATCCTCGTCGCCACGGGTCGGCCCGACGAGGCGCTCACCCTGCTCGCCCGCATCCCCGAGACCGAGGCCACCCGCCGGGTCGCCGCCGCCGCCCGGCTCTCCCAACGCCCGATCGACGACTACGAGGCCAAGCTCGATGCGTTGCTCGACCGGGTGAAGACCGACGACGATGCCCGTCAGGAGTACCTCGACATCCTCGAGTTGATGGGCCCCGAGGATCCGCGCACGGCCGGGTTCCGCAAGAAGCTGACGAGCCGCCTGTTCTGAGCCGCCCGCTCCGAGGCGTCTGCTCTAGCCTGGGGGTGATGATCGAGCGTCGCGACGGTTATCGGCTGTGGGTCGGCGGCCCGGTGCCGCCCGGCGCGGCCGGGATCACGCTGGGGCGCACGATCATCGTGCGGCGTGGCCACGAGACCTCGGGCTACCTGCTCCGTCACGAACTGGTCCACGTTCGTCAGTGGCGCCGGCATGGGCCCGTCGGCTTCGTCGTGCGCTACCTCGGGGCGTATTCCTGGGGGCGTCTGCGCCGCTTCGGCCATCGGGGCGCCTACCTTCGCATCCCGCTCGAGGTCGAAGCCGATTGGGTGGCGCGTCGCACCCTCGTCGACACCGAGACCCCGGCGACACCTGATCAGTCCCGAGGCGCGACCTCACACCGCCGGTAGCCTGAGCGGCGGCTTCCCCCTGATGCCGATGCGTCAGGCGCCCGTCCGGGGCGCCCCGCGCCGCAGTGGGGAGGTCCGCCGTTGGAACTGTCACGGCCCCAGCCAGTCGTACCCGTACCCGAGCGCGTGCGGACCTGGATCGAGTGGATCGGCGTCGGGCGCGTCGTCGCCACCGCCGGTTCGTTCCTGATCATCGCGGCCGGTTGCTGGTGGCTGCTCCATGCGCCGCCGCCGCCGATCGAGCGGAGCCTGCCGTATGCCGCCACGGCGTCGAGCGCAGCTGGTTCCGTCACGACGCTGGGTGCCCGCCCGGCGGGTCCCACCGCCGCGGTGTCGACCACGGCGCCGACCGCCGCGCCCCCCTCGCCGACGATCATCGTGCAGGTGGCGGGCGCCGTGCTCCGACCCGGCGTCTACCTGCTGCCCGCCGGCGCCCGCGTCCACCAGGTGATCGATGCGGCCGGGGGCGCCGGCGCCCAGGGTGACCCGGGTGCACTGAACCTCGCCGTCGCGCTCGCCGACGGCGACCGGGTCTACGTGCCCCAGCTCGGAGAGACGACCGAGCCGCCGGTCGTGGCCGCCAACGCCGGTTCGTCGTCGGTCGGGGGCGCCGTGCCGGGCGCCGGGGCACCCGGACCAACCGGGCCGATCGACCTCAACCGGGCGACCGCGGTCGAACTCGACGCCCTCCCCGGGGTCGGCCCGGCCACGGCGTCGGCGATCGTCGCCCATCGCGACGAGCACGGGCCGTTCGGCTCCGTCGACGATCTGCTCGACGTGCGGGGCATCGGCCCGGCGAAACTCGACGCCATCCGCCCGATGGTGACCGTATGACCGGCGGGGGGCGACCGGCGCCGATCAGAGCACGAGGCGATAGGCGACGACGAAGGCGACCGTCGCGCCCAGCCACACCGGGCCGGCCAGCCACAGGTACTCGCGCCACCAGTCCCGCCACGAGGCGACCACCCGGTGGGTGGCCCGCCGTGACGCCCACGCCCCGATGGCCAGCCAGAGAACCAGGCTGGTCGCTCCGGCCACCACATAGCGGGCCGGCCCGCCGGCCACGGGCACGCCGAGCAGCAGCATCGTGGGCGCAGCCATGGCGGTGAGCAGGAAGCCGCTCGAGCCGCGCACAGGGCTGCCTCCCCACCACAGCAGCAGCAGGCCGCCGACCAGCGCCGTCAGCGGAGCTGCCAATCCCATCAACGCCCCGAAACGGCGAAGCCGCCAGCGGTATTGGAGGTGCCCGCCCGGCACCGTCGGTGAGGGAGGACTCAACAGAGCCATCCCCCGATCGTACGAGCATCGGGCGGCCGAACCACAACGACCGGGCTCCGACGCGCTGCTCGTGGCGGTCGCCGCGGCCTGCGCGACGGGAGCGGCGTGGGGAGGCCGCGCCCCGCTCCGGACGTTGATCGTCCCGGTGCTGGTGGGGATGCTCGGCGCCCTTCGGCGAGCGCCCCGATGGTGGTGGGTTCCGGTCGCCGGAGCAGTCGCCGCGTTCGGCGGCGCCCGTGCCGAGGACGGGCTGCGCTTCGAGGCGCGCGGTCCGGTCGCCGCGTGGGTCGAGCTGGTCGGCGACCCCGAACGGCGCGCCGGTCGCGTTTCGGTGGTGGTCCGCGTCGACGGCAAGCGCCTCCAGGTCGATCTCTACGGGTCGCGTGGACGGCGCCTCGAGACGATGTCGGCGGGGGACCGGGTGTGGGTCACGGGCAGGCTTTCCCCGCTCAGCCGGATCCAGGCGGCTCGCCTGGCCTCGCGTCACGTCGTCGGCCGGCTCGACGTCACCCTCGTCGGCGACACGGCCGACCCGCGGCCGGTGGCCCGGGCGGCCGATCGGGTGCGCCGCCTCCTCACCCGGGGCGCCTCACCGCTGCCGCCGATCGAACGGTCGTTGTTCCTCGGCCTGGTGATCGGCGACGATCGGGCCGAACCTGCCGATGTGGTGAGCGACTTCCGCCGCTCGGGTCTGTCGCATCTGACGGCGGTGTCGGGACAGAACATCGGGTTCCTGCTGGTGGCCTTCGGGCCGTGGCTGCGACGCCTTCGTCCCCGGGTCCGATGGGCCTCGACGCTCGCCCTGATCGGCTGGTTCGCGCTGCTCACGCGCTTCGAGCCGTCCGTGCTCCGGGCCGGGGCGATGGCGATGCTCGCCGCCACCGTGTTCTGGCGGGGATGGACGGCCACCCCGGTGCGCCTGCTCGCCCTCACCGTGATCGGCCTGACCCTGATCGACCCCTTGCTCTCCAGGTCCGTCGGCTGGTGGCTGTCGGTCGGGGCGACGGCCGGGATCGCCGTGCTCGCCCGACCACTGGCCGACCGGTTGGCCGGCCCGCGGTGGTTCACCGAGCCGGCGGGCGCCTCGCTCGCCGCCCAGCTCGGGGTCATGCCGGTGGGGCTGCTGGTCTTCCATCGGCTCCCGTTGTTCGGGCTCGTCGCCAACCTCCTGGCCGGGGCACCGGCAGGCTTCGTGATGGTGTGGGGCATCCCCGCCGCGTTCGTCGGGGGGGCGGTGCCGTGGTTGGCGCCCGTCCTCCAGCTGCCAAGCCTGCTGGCCACCCGGTGGGTGCTGACCGTGGCCCGCGTCGTCGCAGCCGTCGAGCCGGACGGGGCCGCGTGGATCTCGGCCCCCGTTCACCTTGCGCTCGTGCTCCTGGTGATGTCGCGGGCGCGCCGTCCCGGTGAACGCTGATCGTCTCGACACGGTTCGATGACCCGGGTGCCGAGCGACACCCGATCGCCGGGCGTCGTCCCTGTCGACGGGGTGCAGGTCGTCGTCGGGCCTCCCCGATCGCCAGCCGGCCAGTAACCTCCTCGGTCCGATGGCTGTCCACCTGTTGACCGGCGAGGACCAGACGCTGCTCTCCTCCGCGGTGGGCGAACTCACCAGGCGGCTCGTCGGCACCGGCGACCGCATGCTGATGGTCGACGACTTCGACGGCGACGACTTCGCGCTCGGGTCGGCCGTCGATTCGGCCCAGACCGCTCCGTTCCTCACCGACCGACGGGTGGTCGTCGTGCGCGGTCTCGGGCGATTCACCGCCGACGAGGTGGCGCCGCTGGTCGGCTACCTCGCCAATCCGCTCGAGACCACCGACCTCGTGCTCGTCGGCGGGGGCGGCCGGTTGCCGAAATCGCTGACCGAGGCGATCAGGGCGGCGGGAGCCGTGGTCACGGCGACCGGCGCGCCGGTCAATCGGAAGGACCGGGCGACCTGGGTCGACGAGCAGCTGGCGGCCGCCGGAGTGCGGCTGGACGCCGGGGCGGCGAGTCTGCTGATGGATTGGCTCGGTGAAGAGGCCAGCCGGCTGCGCGGCGTGCTCGAGACGTTGACGGCGACCTACGGGACCGACCGGCGACTCGGCGCCGGCGACATCGCCCCGTTCCTCGGGGAGGGCGGCGGGGTGCCGCCGTGGGATCTCACCGACGCCATCGATCGGGGTGAGGTGTCGCGGGCGCTCGGCCTGGTCACGCGGATGATGCGGATCGGCGACCGCCACCCGCTGCAGATCATGGCCGTGCTCCATGGCCACGTCGCCAAGCTCCTCGAGCTCGACGGTGCCGGCGCCCGCACCGAGGCCGAAGTTGCCGAGTTGCTCGGGATGAAGGCCGGCTTCCCGGCTCGCAAGCTGCTCGACCAGTCGCGCCGGCTCGGGGGGGCGGCGACGCGGCGGGCGATCACCCTGCTCGCCGAGGCCGATCTCGACCTGCGCGGAGTGCGCGACCTGCCGGCCGAGACGGTGATCGAGGTGCTCGTCGCCCGGCTGGCCCGCCTGAGCGGTTCTCCGGGCCGTCCGGCGCGCCGCTGAGCGGCTTCGCCGGAGGTCTGGCGCCTACGCCGAGCGGCTCAGCCGACGGCGTTGACCTTCGCCATCAACCGCGACTTGCGCCGGGCGGCCTGGTTCTTGTGGATGACGCCCTTCGATGCCGCCTTGTCGATCTTCTTGATCGCCAGGCGTACCGACTCGGCCGAGGCATCGGCATCACCAGTGGCCTGCGCGTCCCGCACCGCGTTCTTCACGCGGGTCTTCAACTCGGACCGGACGGCCTTGTTGCGCGACGCCGCCTTGGCGTTGGTGAGGATGCGCTTCTTCTGGCTCTTGATGTTCGCCATCGTTCGTTTCGTCTCTTTCGATCTTCTGGCCCGCAGGCGGCTCGCCAAGGATAGCGAGTGAGCAGCCCCAATGACCACCTCGGCCGACGACGGCGGAGCCCCACCGGTAGGATCGGGGTCCGCCATGGACCTCGCCCGCATCCGGAACTTCTCGATCATCGCCCACATCGACCATGGCAAGTCGACGTTGTCGGACAGGATCCTCGAGATCACCAACGCCGTCGACGTCCGCGACATGCGCTCGCAATACCTCGACTCGATGGATCTCGAACGCGAGCGGGGCATCACGATCAAGGCTCAGAACGTCCGCGTCCACTGGAACGGGTTCGTGCTCCACCTGATCGACACCCCGGGTCACGTCGACTTCGGTTACGAGGTCTCCCGCTCCCTGGCGGCCTGCGAGGGTGTCGTGCTCGTCGTCGATGCCGCCCAGGGCATCGAGGCCCAGACGCTGGCCAACTGCTATCTGGCGCTCGAGCACGACCTCGAGATCGTCGCCGCACTCAACAAGATCGACCTGCCCGCAGCCGACCCCGATCGGTATGCGATGGAGATCGAGAAGGTCCTCGGCATCCCGGCCGAGGACATCCTGCGGATCTCGGCGAAGACCGGCGAGGGCGTCGGCGAACTGCTCGACGCCGTGTGCACGCGCATCCCGGCACCGATCGGCGACCCCGAGGCGCCGCTGCAGGCCCTGATCTTCGATTCCCAGTTCGACCAGTACCGCGGCGTCGTGTCGTCGGTGCGGGTGATGAATGGCCGCCTGACACCGGGCACCCGGCTGAAGTTCATGCAGGCCGGCGCCGACCACGAGGCGATCGAGGTCGGCGTGCGGGCCCCGGCGATCACCCCGGTGGCCGAGCTCGGGCCGGGCGAGGTCGGCTACCTCATCGCCGGCATCAAGGATGTCGGCGAGGCCCGGTCGGGCGAGACGGTCACCACGTATGCCAAGCCGGCCACCGAGGCCCTCGCCGGCTACCTCGACCCCAAGCCGATGGTGTTCTGCGGGCTGTTCCCGATCGACGGCGACGACTTCGAGAACCTGCGCGAGAGCCTCGAGAAGCTGAAGCTGAACGACGCGTCGATCAGCTACTCGCCGGAGTCGTCGGGGGCGCTCGGCTTCGGGTTCCGTTGCGGGTTCCTCGGCCTGCTCCACATGGAGATCGTCAAGGAACGTCTCGAGCGCGAGTTCAACCTTGCCCTGATCGCCACGGCCCCCAGCGTGCAGTATCGGGTCACCAAGACCAACGGTGAGGTCGAGATGGTCGACAACCCGGCCGACCTGCCCGCCACGCAGAACATTCAGATGATCGAGGAGCCCTTCTTCAAGGTCTCGATCATCACTCCCAAGGACTACACCGGCTCGCTGATGGACCTGTGCCAGACGCGCCGGGGCGAGATGCAGAAGCTCGAGTACCTCTCGCCCGAGCGGGTCGAACTGCACTACATCATCCCGCTCGCCGAGGTGGTCGTCGACTTCTTCGACCAGCTCAAGAGCCGCTCGCAGGGCTATGCAAGCCTCGACTACGAGCTGCACGGCTACCAGCAGTCGCACCTCGTCAAGGTCGATCTGCTGCTCAACGCCATTCCCGCCGATGCCTTCTCGACGATCGTGCACCGTGACAAGGCGTTCGACTACGGACGGCGGATGTGCGAGAAGCTCAAGGAGCTGATCCCGCGTCAGATGTTCGACGTGCCGATCCAGGCGGCGATCGGTGGCAAGGTGATCGCCCGGGAGACGGTCAAGGCCAAGCGCAAGGACGTGCTCGCCAAGTGCTACGGCGGCGACATCACCCGCAAGCGCAAGCTGCTCGAGAAGCAGAAGGAGGGCAAGAAGAAGATGAAGTCGATCGGCCGCGTCGAAGTGCCCGGCGACGTGTTCATCTCGGCCCTCAAGCTCGACGACTGACAGCCGGCCGTCGAACGCGCCGCTGCATCGTTTGACCCGGCGTTCAAACCGTCTGGGAAATCCTCAACGCCCGACGCGCGACACGTCAACAGTCTCCGAAGCGAAGCTCGGCTCATCGGTGGCACCTGAAGTCGACGCTCCAGTGTCGCCCGTTCTGTGGTTCATCCAACACGTGTGGTCCTCTGATTGAACGATTCTTGATGAAAGATACGAACACATGTTCGTCAGCGTTGGTAGGCTGTTCTCCGTGACCGTTCTGCTCGACCCGATCCGCCACGCCGCCGACGACCTGCAGACCATCGATGTCACCACCCTGTCACGCTCTGTTCTCGGCGAACTCGTCGTCGAACTCCGCGCCCTGATCACCGGGCTCGAAGCCGAACACGCCCGCATCCTCGCCGAAGCCGACCGCGCCGGCGTCTGGGCCACCGACGGGGCCACCTCGCTCACCACCTGGCTCGCCCACACAACACACTCCACGATCGGCCGGGCGAAGTCCCAGGTGAAACTCGCCGACACCCTCGCCAAACAACCCACGATCGCCGCGGCGATGCGCGCCGGCGCACTCTCGCTCGACAACGCCAACCTCCTCGCCAACATCATCGACCACCCCGCCTTCGCCGACGACGCCGCCGGGCTGATCGACCAAGCCACCACCGAATCACCAGGCGAACTCCGACGCAGCCTCGACCACTGGACATCGGGCGTCACCCCCGACTCCGACGCCGAACGTGACGCCGCCCGCCACGCCCGACGCACCCTGACACTCGTCGACACCGACGACAACATGGTCGAACTACGCGGGTTGCTCACCCCCCAAGACGGCCGCACGGTCCGCAACGCGCTCGGCCATCTCGCCGGCACCGCCTGGGACGACCACAGCGGACGAACCCACATCCAACGCCACGCCGACGCCCTCGTCTCGCTCTGCGACGCGTTCGCCAAAGGCACCGTCACCGGCGGACGCGAACGACCCAAACTGCTCGTCACCGTCGCCTACGAAACGATCCTCGAACGCGCCGCCACCCGCGGACACGTGCACACCGGCGAAACCCTCTCCGGTAACGCCGTACGCCGCCTCGCCTGCGACGCCGAACTCCACCGGATCATCACCAGCGGCCAATCGACCACCCTCGACTTCGGGGCCGCCACCCGCCTCGTCTCCGACAGCATCTACCTCGCCCTCGTCGAACGCGACGGCGGCTGCCGGTTCCCTGGCTGCGACCGACCACCCGGCTGGTGCGAAGCACACCACATCATCCCGTTCCCACCGGGCCAACCAGCATCGCCAACACCGCCCTGCACTGCAACGCCCACCATCACCTCATCCACCAACCCGGATGGCACCTCCACGGCGACGGCGACAACCTCCACTACCAGACCCCCGACGGCCGCACCCTCCACGCCCCAACCCACCGTCGCACCCACCACCCCTCGACAACCACGACCACCCCCACCACGACCACCACGACCACCACACCACCCGAACCCGTCGAACAGCCGAACCCGCCGCCACCCCGACCGGGCGAACAACTCTGCCTCACATGCTGACAACGTGCGGCCGGACGTATCTCCACAAGCTGGTCTGGTGGGGTACCTGGAAGGCGCACCCAGAACCAGCTGTCAAGTCAGGAGTGCGGCGAACACGGCCGGGCGAACAACGCCCCAGAGCACTGGCAGTCAGCCCGCCTCGCGACGCTCGTTGGTGAGCACCGTCCCGTCGGCGTCGATGGCGATCGCCCGGTAGCCGACGAACCGGTCCACCCACGCCACTCCGGCGAACCCGATGGCGAACGCCGCAGTGGCGAACGCGTCGGCCCAGCTCAGATGCGGCCCGACGACCGTCATCGAGGCCGGTTCCGAGCCGGGCGACTGGTGGCCTGTCGACCAGAGGTGATCACCCCGCTCGGCCCGGCCCGAGGTGGCCACTGCGTAACCCTCGGGAAGCGTGATCGTGGTGGCGACCCCGCCGGCGGCCAACGGGTGGCTGATGGCGACCCGCCAGCGCCGGGCCGCTTCCGGCCGTCCGGCGGTCTGGATGTCGCCGCCGACGGACAGGTACCAGTGCTCCAGGCCGGCGGCGTCGAGCAGCCTGGTTGCATGTTCCGTCGCCCAGCCCTTGACGAACCCGGCCGGATCGACGACGCCCGGGCGCCCGGGCGGCTCGACCGAGAACGCCCCGCCCGAGGCGTGGTTCAGCCAGGTGCAGGCGTCGAGCACCTCGATGACCTCGGTCGCGCAATCGGCCAGGCCGATGTCGCCACGGTTGAGGCGGGAGATCTCGCTCGTGGGGCGGAACGTCGAGAACAGCTGCTCGAGTCGCTCCAACTCGTCGAAGACGGCCCCGGCGGCCTCGTCGAGGCGCCGGGGGTCGGTCACGTCGGCGATGTGCAGGCTGGCGACGGTGCCCATCACCGGGCGGGCCGACCGGTGCATGTCAGCCGCCTTGACCGTCGAGGATCGCCTGCAGTGACTGCTTGTACGCCCGGGAGGTGATCGTCGCTCCCGAGACCGAGTCGAAGCCCGTGCCCTGGACGAAGAGGGCCGAGTCGTTGAGGATCGGCACGGCGCGGTCGTTGATCCGTACCGACTTGCGGTGATCGTCGGGGGTGATCGGAGCGTCGACGGCGCAGATCAGTGAGCCGTCGGCGGCGACCGATGCCGTCACCTGGACCGGCCCCCATCGGGTGTCGACGATGGGGCCGGTCACCGGCTCGGGCCGGCACTGCGGGGCCGCAGGGACGATGCCCGTCGTCGGGATGGGCGCCACCGTGGCGAGGATCGTCGGGGGCGCCGTCCCCGGCATGGTTCCGGGAACCGTCGGTGACCCCACGGGGTCGGTGCCGCCGGCAGTCGTGCCGCCGGCCGACGTGGGGATCGGCGTCAGGTCGGTCGTCGGCGAGTCGTCGCCGGGGGCACCCGGGGGGTGCTACCGGGCGCGACGTCCGTCGGGGGGGCGGTGTCGGCGGCGATCTCGGGCGCCGCGTGCATCCCGGCGAGCAACGCTCCGCCGCCACCGGTGAGCACGATGGCCGGCAGCAGACGTCGCACCGCCGAGACCTGGCGTTCAGTCCTCACGGCGGCTCACCACCACGCCCGTTCGTAGTGGATCTGCTCGGCCGGCACGCCGGCCGCCCGCAATCCGCTGCGGGCGGCGTGGACGAGCCGTTCGGGACCGCAGAGCACGGCAACCCGCTCGGTCAGATCCGGGACCAGCGACCGCAGCCGCGACGGGGAGAAGGGATCACGGCCGGCCAGTGTGGCCGTCGGGCCGACGAGGGTGAGCACCTCGCCCCCGGTCCGCTGGGCCAGGTGCTCGATCTCGTCGAGGTGGACCAGATCGGAGGGCTTGCGGGCGCGGTAGAGCACGACCGGGTGGGAGTCGACGGCCAGGTCCTCGAGCATCGCCCTGACCGGCGTGACGCCGACCCCGCCGACGACGAACAGCGGGCGTCGTTCGTGCAGCAGGGCGCTGGTCGTGGCCCCGAACGGCCCCTCGACGACCACCTTGGTGCCCCGTGGCAGCGTCATGATCCCCGCCGAACCCTCACCGCGGTCCTTGACGGTGAACCGCAGGCCCGCCGTGGTCGGCGCGGCCGACAGCGAGTACGGATGGGCCTTCCACCACTGTCCCCGGCGCAGTGGACGGAGGAGGAAGAACTGGCCCGACACGGCGCGCATCGAGGCGAGCCGCGGTCCGCGCAGGTGGAGGGCCACGACCCGGTCGGCGACCTCGACGCAGCGGTGGACGTAGAGCGGCCGGAACCAGGCCGTGGCCAGCCGGCCCCAGCGCCCCCAGAGGACGGCCCCGATGGCGAGGGCGTGGGCTCCGGCCCAGAACCACCGGGCGACGCGATCCTCGGCCAGATCCGTGCCGAGCACGATCTGGTGGCCGTAGGAGATGGCAAAGGCCAGGTAGATGCCGAGATGGATGAAGTACCAGGCCTCGTAGGCGAGGCGCCGCCGGAGTGAGCGGAGCGAGCTGATCACCACGATGCCGGCCAGCGCGCCGCCCAGCGTCGCCAACCCCATGTACGGCTCGCCACCCGTGAAGTCGCCGAAGGTCGTGCTGACACCCGAGTGCACGATCCAGCCGGCCGTGCCCGTGGCCACGTGGACGGCGAGAAGGACTCCGACGGCGTCGCCGATCACCCGGTGCCAGACGTACAGGCGGTCCAGGCCGTAGGTGCGCTCGAGGAAGTGGGGCCGACCGGCGATCACCACGCCGACGAGGGCGAGCCCCGAGGTCACCAGGCCGCTGAGCCGGCTGAGCGAGGTCCAGGTCTGCTCCCACCCGTCCCCGAGCGCGGCCACACCGCCGTGGCGCACCCACATCCCCACGATGCACAGCGTGTAGGCGGTGATCGCCGCGGCGAGGTCGTTCTCGAGCACGCGACTCTCCTGGGGCGGCCGCAGCCGGACGATCTGGGCGTGGATCGGACCCGATCGCGGCGAACGGGTGCCGATCGTCATCGGGCGGGAGGGGTCATCGGGCAGGAGGGCCCGGGCGGTCCGCGCGGCGCTCAGTCATCGTCGGCATCGCCGTGCCCGCCGGCCCCCTCGTCGTCGGGATGGTCGCCGTCGTGATGGTCGTCGCCGTACCGGTCACCTTCGTGATCGTCGCCGTCGCCGTCGGGGCCGCCATCGGTTGCGTCGCCGGTGCCCGGCCCAGTGGTGTCGTTGACCATCGCCGTGACGCCCGCGGTGAGGTCGGCGAGGCGAGCGTCGACCTCTTCCTGGGTGTGCTCACCCGCGGCGACCTCCTCCTGCTCGCGTGCCGTCCAGGCGGCGACGATCGCGTCGATGACGATCTGCGGATCGACGCCCTTCGCCGCAGCCAACTGGGCGATCGTCTGGCCCGACTGCAGTGACGTCCGCAACTCCTCGGGGGTGGTGCCGAGTGCCGTCGCCGCCGCGTCGAGCGCGGCACCCGGACCCCGGGGCCCCTCGTCGCCGCGCCGAGGAGGCCCGTCCGCAGCGTGGGTCGGATCCTCACCCTGGCCGGTGCGAGTCCCGTCGTCGTCGTTGGTGCCCGTGTCGCTCGCCGAGCCCTCGACGTCGCGGGCCGAGGGCTCGGCCGCCGCCGAGTCGGTCGTCGGAGCGTCCCCCGGCTGGTCGGTCGTCCCGGTGGCCGCGCGGGCGCCGGCGACGAGGTTGGTCGGGCCGCCGCCGGCGCCGGCGATGCGCGTCAGACCGAGCGCCGCGCCGGCGGTACCGCCGGCGACGAGCCCGACCGTCAGACCGATCGACGTCAGTCGCTTGTTCATGTCTCGGGTTCTCCGTTGGTGGCTGCGGTTGGGATGGGCGCGGTCCCAGTGATCATCGTCGATCCGTTCGAGAAGCGCTCGCGATCGGGGTGAGAGTTGGTTTGGAACGCCAGCGGGAGTTGGAAGCCGATCGACGCGCCGCCACCGGGGCGGTTGCCGGCGAAGACGGTTCCGCCGTGGCGACGGGTGACGTCCTGCACGATGGCCAGGCCGAGGCCCGAACCGGGACGGCTGCGCGAGCTGACCGCGCGGTGGAACCGGTCGAAGATCAACGGCAGGTCGGCCTCGGTGATGCCCGGGCCCCGGTCGCCGACGGTCACCCGGCCGCGCTCGACGACGATCTCGACCGGAGCGGTGCCGTCGGCGTCGAACTTGAGGGCGTTGTCCACCAGGTTGCCGATCGCCCGCTCGAGCGCAGCCGGCTGACCGGTGACGGTCGAGTCGTCGGCGGTGACCACGAGCCGGCGGCTCGTGCGCCGACCCGACCGCTCGACGACGCGGTCGACGATGTCGGCCAACCGCACGGTGTCGAGCGGTTCGTCGGCCCGCTTGTCGGTGGCCAGCTCGACGAGCTCGTTGACGAGCGTGGTCAGCTCGCGGGCTTCGCTGTCCAGGTCGTCCATCAGGTTCCGGCGCACATCGGGGGCGATGTGGTCGTGTCGTTGGAGCGTGGCGATGTTGGTCCGCAGGCTGGTCAGCGGGGTGCGCAACTCGTGCCCGGCGTCCTGAACGAGGCGCTGCTGGTCGTCACGCGAGCGGGCCAGGGCGCCGAGCATGTCCGCGAAGGCGTGCCCGAGGCGGCCGGCCTCGTCGCGTCCCGTGACGGGCACGTCGACGTCCAGGCTCCCGGTCCGGGCGACGTCCTCGGCGGCCAGGGTGAGGTGGGTCAACCGCCTGGTGATCTGGCGGGCGACGAGCCAGCCGACCGCTCCGGCGGCCAGGCTCACCAGCCCCACGGCGAGCAGCGTGCGGCTCCGCAGCGACCCGAGCACCCGCTCGGTCTCGTCGAGACTGCGGGCCACCTGGATCGTCAGCCCGCCGCCCGCCGGTGCGTTGAGCATGCGGAAGGGCTCGTCGCCGATCCGGATGTCGCCGAACTCGTGGAGGTATCCGTTCGTGGTCCGCCGGGTGACGTTGTCGATCGCCGTCGGCAGCTGCCCGATCGAGGGGCTGATCACCACCCGCCCCCCGGCGTCGACGACCTGGACGAGGACCTGTGCGAAACCCCGGCCGTCATCGGAGACGAACTCGTCACCCTCTCCCGGACCCTCGCCGACGGGCGGAAGGCGGGGTCCTCGTCGGGGCACGCCCTCGAGCAGGTCGACGGGTGAGCGGCGCTCCCCCCGCCCGATGAGCACGTCGCTCGCCTCGTCGAGCGACCGATCGATCTCGGCCCGCAGGTTGCGTTCGGTCGCGCCGTACGTCCATGCCCCCAGCGAGAGCGTGGCGATGGCCGAGAGCAGGCCCAACGCGGCGACCAGTTTGGCGCGCAGGGTCATCGCCGGCGCCGCCGAGCGTCTGTGGTCATGCCAGGCGGGCGGTGTAGCCGACGCCGCGCACGGTGTGGATCAGCTTCGGTTCGAACCCGTCGTCGAGCTTGCGCCGCAGGTAGCTGATGTAGACGGCCAGGTTCTTGGAGTCGGGCCCGAAGTCGTAGCCCCAGATACGGTCGTAGATCGTCGAGTGGTCGAGCACGATCCCCTGATTGCGGACGAGGAGCGCGAGCAGGTCGAACTCCGTGCGTGACAGCTCGACCTCGGTGTTCGACCGCCACACCCGCCGCGCCGCGGGGTCGATGCGCAGGTCGGCCAGCTTCAGGCCGTCGGGCTCGGGGGGCCCGTCGTCGGGACGTGATCGGCGCAGCAGGGCGCGCAGCCTGGCGAGCAGTTCGCCGAGGTCGAAGGGCTTCGGCAGGTAATCGTCGGCCCCGGCGTCGAGTCCGGCCACCCGCTGGGAGGTCTCGGTGCGGGCGGTGAGCATCAGGATCGGCACGCGGTTGCGTTCGGCACGCAGGACCCGGCAGACCATCAGTCCGTCGATGTTCGGCATCATCACGTCGAGCAGCACGGCATCGGGCGACTCGCCGGCGATCAGCTCGAGGGCGAGGGCGCCGTCGGTCGCCGTGCGCACCTCGTAGCCCTCGAGCTCGAGCACGCGGGCCAGTGATTCGCGGATGGCGCGGTCGTCGTCGACGACGAGGATGCGGTCGGGCACGCCACCATCGTGCTACGTCGAGGTAAGAGAACCGTGAACGAAGGTTGGCATCTTCGTTGGACGGGCCGATAGGAAGGGGCGATGGCCGAGTCGCGCACGTTCCGCACGCTGCGCGAACGCAATGCCCGACTGTTCTTCGCCGGTCTGCTCGCCTCCAACATCGGCACGTGGCTGCAGGCCACGGCACAGGTGTTGCTCGTCCAGGAGCTCGGGGGCAAGGGCATCCAGCTCGGCATCGTGCTGATGTGCCAGTTCCTGCCGATGCTGCTGATCGGGTTGTGGGCCGGCTCGCTGGCCGATCGGGTGAACCGGCGTCGGCTGACGATCGTGATGCAGGCGGCGATGGGGGTGCAGGCGCTCAGCCTGGCTGCCGTCGACCTCGCCGGGGTGGCCACGATCCGGATCGTCTACGCCTTGTCACTGGTCCTCGGCGTGCTCGGGGCGATCGACAACCCGGCGCGTCGGGGAATGGTCACCGAACTCGTCGACCCGGGAGAGCTGGGCAACGCGCTCTCGCTGAACACGGCGGTGATGACCGGGTCGCGGATCTTCGGGCCCGGTCTGGCCGCCGTGCTCAGCGCGGCGGTCGGGACCGGGTGGTGCTTCGCGATCAACGGCGTCTCGTTCCTGGCGATCATCGGTGCCCTGGTGGCCATCGATCCGACCAGGCTGCGCACCACCCCGCCCCGGCCCCGGGGAGGTCGCCCGGTGCGCGACGGTCTGGCCGCCGTGTGGGCCGATCCGGTGCTGCGCCGCACGCTGTGGGTGCTGACGGTGGTGTCGACGTTCGCCTTCAACTACTCGGTGTCGTTACCGCTGATCGTCAAGGAGAACCTGCACGCCGGGCGCTCGACGTTCGGCTGGTTGCTGTCGATCACCAGTGTGGGCAGCGTCTTCGGCTCGCTCTTCGTCGCCCGTCTGCGCCAGGTCGACCAGGCCGTGATGTACGGGGCGCTGGGCATCCTCGTCGTCTCGGGGGTGGTGCTCTCCGTCGCCGGCAGCATCCCCGTCGCCTTCGCCGCCGGCGTGGGGCTCGGCTTCGGCGGCTCGGGGTTCGTCGCCATCGCCAACGTCTTGTTCCAGCTGCGCTCCGACCCGACGATGCGCAGCCGGGTGCTCGCCCTCACCGCGGTCGCCTTCCTCGGATCCACCCCGATCGGATCGCCGCTCACCGGCCTGATCGGCGACCATCTGGGCGCCTCCTGGTCGCTGCTCTACGGGAGTCTGATCGCCCTCGGATGCCTGTTCCCGGCATTGCTGGGCGTGTTCCGCGGCCGCTCCGCCCGGGCGGCGCTACCGTCGCCGGGATGACGACCACCGGCGTGATGCGGATGATGCGATGGGCCGAGATGTCCCCACCCGAACGGTCGGCGCTCTGCGACCGCGGCCTCGACACGGGGATCACCGCCGAGCTCCGGCGCTCGATCGGGGAGTTGATCGAGGACGTCCGGCTGCACGGCGACGACGCGGTCTGCCGGGCGACCGCCCGCTTCGACGGTGTCGAGGTGACGGCCGACCACCTCGCCGTCACCGAGGCCGAGTTCACCGCGGCGCGCGCCGCCGTCGACGACGGGCTGCTCGGGGCGATCCGCGAGATGATCGATCACATCCGGCGGTTCAACGTCGAGCTCCTCGCCCGGCGCGGGGACTGGCAGGTCACCTCCGAACCCGGGCTCGTCGTCGGCGAGCGGGTCACGCCGATCGCCTCGGCCGGGCTGTTCTGCCCGAGTGGCAAGGCCAGCTACCCCAGCGTGCTGGCCCAGCTGGGCACCCCGGCGGTCGTCGCCGGTGTCGCGGATCTCGCCGTCGTCGTGCCGCCGCAGCCGGGGGCCGGTGGAGCCGTCGACCCGGTCGTCCTCGTCGTGGCCGACGAGCTCGGCCTGCACCGGGTGTTCCGGGCCAACGGCCCGGCGGGCATCGCCGCCCTCGGTTTCGGGACCGAGCGCATCCCCCGGGTGGCCAAGGTCGTCGGACCGGGCAGCTGGCCCGTGACATGTGCCCAGGTCGAGATGCAACGGTGGGGGACGGCGACGATGATGGCGCTCGGCCCGACCGAGAGCATCGTCATCGCCGACGACTCGGCCGATCCCGAACTCCTGGCGGCCGACCTGTTGATCGAGGCCGAACACGGCACCGATTCGTGCACGGTGCTGGTGACCACCTCGCAGGCCGTGGCCCGGTCGGTCGACGCGGCCCTGGCCGTCCAACTCGGCGACCTGCCGGACCTACGGGCCGCCGCGGCGCGCGCCGCACTCGGGCTCAACGGCGGGTGCGTGCTCGTCGACGACTTGACCGTCGCCGCCGAGGTGGCCAACGCGTTCGCCGCCGAGCATGTGCAGCTGGCCGTGGCGCCTGCGGACGTCGACGGCCTGCTTCGCGCCGTGGTCCACGCCGGCGAGATCCTCATCGGCCAGGACACGCCATTCTCGGCCGCCAACTTCCTGATCGGCTGCCCGGCGTCGCTGCCCACGAACGGGTTCGCCCGGGTGTCGTCGGGCATCACCGTCGAGACGTTCCTCAAGCGCACCGCCGTGGCCCGAGCGGACCGTGCCGCCCTGACCCGGCTCGCCCCGTCGATCATCGCCCTCGCCGAGGTGGAGGGCTTCCCGGCTCATGCGAACGCCATCCGTCGCCGTCTTGCCGGAACCACCGGCACCGAGGGTGACCGTTCGTGGGTCGTTCGACCCTGAAAGATCACGCAGGGTGTGGGTCGAGTGACCCATTGGGCGGGAGGTGACGGAGAACACGCGTATTCCGCGAACGAAAGTGGACTCTTCAACGTTGTACAGATCACAACACTTCAACCGCTTGGGGACACAACAGCCATGAACACCACCTCCTTCTCCGAAGCCCGCGTCGCCGGGATCTCGGCCGGCGATGTCATCGAATTCGAGAACGCCGGCGAGACGACCACCGGTCTGGTGCTGCTCGCCGCCGACGAGTCGATGATCCTCGACCTGTGCGACGACTCGACGCCGCTCGTCGTGCGCTACAACGAGCTCGGTGCCTTCCGCCGCTTCTCGCCGGACGCCGACGCGCTGCTGAGCGTCGCCGCCTGAGCCGGCGCCGGCCCGGCCCGGCTCGCTCCCCCGGTGTCTTCGTGCCGCGCCGCCCCCCGTCGCAGCGCCGGGCACCCGGGATAGATTGACGTCGATGAGCCCCCGCCCCAGCCGCTCACGATGACCACCAGCCTGTACGAGGCGGTCGGCGGGATGCCGTTCTTCGAACGCCTCGTCGACGCCTTCTACGTCGGGGTGGCCGGCGACCCGGTGCTGTTGGCGCTGTACCCCGAGCAACCCGACCTCACCGGTGCACGCCACCGCCTCACCCTCTTCCTCGCCCAGTACTGGGGCGGCCCGGCGACCTACGGCGACGAGCGGGGGCACCCCCGTCTGCGGATGCGCCACCTCCCGTTCCACATCGGACCCGACGAGCGCGACCGTTGGATCGGTCACATGCGGGCGGCGATCGACGCGGTCGGTCCGGCTCCCGAGGTCCGCCAGGCGCTGATCGAGTACTTCGTGCCGGCGGCCGAACACCTGCGCAATGACACCGGACTGCCGATCTCGTCGGCCGTCCCACGCTCCTGATCGAGCGCCACCCAGATCCACCGGCCGCGCCGCCCGGGTCGGGCGCTCCCGCGGCCCCCGGTTCAGCGCAGGGCGTAGAAGGCGACGGCGGCGGCCGCGGCGACGTTGAGCGAGTCCACGCCGGCCGACATCGGGATGCGCACGGCGACGGCGCCCGAGCCCAGCACCTCGTCGCTGAGGCCGGCGCGTTCGCTGCCCAGCACGGTGGCCACCCGGTCGTCGGCGGCGATGACGACGTCGTCGAGCGAGACGGCCCCCATGTCGGGGGTCAGGGCGAACACCCGGAAGCCGTCGCCGAGCAGGGCGGGCACCTGGCCACCGGCGCTCGACACCCGGGCGATGTCGACACGCAACGAGGTTCCCATCGCGGCCCGCACACAACGCCGGGCATACGGGTCGGCGCCGTGGGCCTCGACGATCATGCCGTCGACCCCGAGGGCGACCGCCGAGCGGATGATCGCACCGAGGTTGGCCGGGTTGTCGACTGCCTCGACCACTGCCACCCGCCTGGCTTTCGCCCGAACCACCGCCGCCTCGGCGAGCGGCCGCCGGTGGAACAGGGCGATCACGTCGAGCTGCACCCCGTAACCGGTGAGGGCGGCCCGGACCGCCGGGCCGCCGACGAACACCGGGACCTCGTCGGCCAGATGCCCGAGCCCGGCGAGTTCCCAGCGGTCGTCGGCCAGTACCGAATCGATGCGGTAGCCGGCACCGAGTGCGCGTTCGATGACCAGGTCGCCTTCGGCGACGAACAGGCCGTGGGGCGCCGTCGGCTCGGGCCTCGCCGGGGCGAGCTGGCGATCGCGCAGCCGGAACCGGCTGACGATCGGGTCGTCCGGGTCGGTGACCGGCGTCGCGGGCCCCACCTGCCCGTCAACCGGCCTGGGGTCCGCGGATCAACCGGCCGGGCAGCTCACCGGTGAAGGCGTCGTCGACCACGGTCACCGCGCCCGAACAGACCGTCGCTCCGTATCCGTGGGCACGCTGGACGAGGCGCCGCGCCCCGGCGGGGAAGTCGTAGGCCATCCGCGGCGCATCGAACCGCAGCGCGTCGAAGTCGATCACGTTGAGGTCGGCCTTCATCCCCGGGCGGATCAGGCCCCGGTCGGACAGCCCGTACAGCTCGGCGGTCTGGCGGGTCTGGCGGTGCACGACGTGCTCGAGCGCCAGGCGCGGGCCGCGGCTGCGGTCCCGAACCCAGTGTGTGAGCATGAACGTCGGCGTGCCTCCGTCGCAGATCGCCCCGCAATGGGCTCCGGCGTCGCTCAAACCCATCCGGGTGTGCGGGTGGCGGTGCAGCGCGTAGCTGAACGAGAGGTCGCCGTAGCTGTAGTTGAAGATCGGCGTGTAGACCATGCCCCGGCCGTCGTCGGCGAGGAGGGCGTCGAGCAGCACCTCCATCCGCGGGCGGCAGGTGCGGGCGGCGATCGCCGCAACCGAGGCCTCGGGTGGCGGCTCGTAGTCGATCTCGCCGTTGCGGGCGGGATACATCCTGGTGCACCGGTCGATCACGACGCGCTCGAAGAAGCCGCCGTCGTCGGGAACGTCGGTGATCACGCGGCGGCGTCGCTCCGGCTCGGCGAGGGCGGCGACCCGCTCGGCATGGGTGAGCCCGGCGATCTCGCCCCACACCGGGTGGAACATCAGCGGGTGGATCGAACCCTCGAGGCAGGCGAGCATCCCGATCGAACGGCCGGCCGCCTGGGCGACGATCGGCACGCCGGCCGCCGCAGCGTCGTCGAGCAGCCCCAGGACCTCCCGCCACACCTCGGGGCCCTCGTCGGACTGGTTGAGGTTGACGCTCACCGTTCGGCCCGTTCGTCGGGCCAACTCGTGCATCCAACCCCACTCCCGGTCGGGGAGGGCGATGTGCTCCGGGGCGTACTGGAACACGCCGTGGCCCGCCTGGCGCAGGGCGTCGCCGATGCCGAGGAGCTCGTCGGCCGTCGCCGTCGTGCCCGGGACCAGCTCGCCCGCCTTCGAACGGTGGATCGGGGTGCGCGAGGTCGAGAAGCCGAGCGCTCCGGCCCGCAGCGCCTCGAGCGTCAGCACCCGCATCGCGGCGATGTCGTCGGCCGTCGCCGGCTCGTTCGCCGCGCCGCGCTCGCCCATCACATAGGCGCGCAGCGGCCCGTGGGCGAGCTGGGTGCCGAGGTCGACCACCCGCGGGCGGCGCTCGACGGCGTCGAGGTACTCGGGGAAGCTCTCCCACTCCCAGGTGATGCCCTCGACCATCGCCGAGCCGGGGATGTCCTCCACGCCCTCCATCAGCTCGATGAGCCACTCGTGGCGCGATGGCGCGACGGGGGCGAACCCGACGCCGCAGTTGCCGGCGACCACGGTGGTCACCCCGTGCCAGGACGACGGCGTGACCCACGGGTCCCACGTCACCTGGGCGTCGTAGTGCGTGTGGATGTCGACGAATCCCGGGGTGACCAGCCGGCCGTCGGCGTCGATCACCCGGCGGCCGCCCCCCACCTCGTCGCCGACCTCGGTGATCCGATCGCCGTCGACGGCGATGTCGCCGGCGAAGCCGGGTGAACCCGACCCGTCGACGACGAAGCCGTTGCGGATCACCAGGTCGTGCATGGCGGCCATCGTAGGTCGGCACGCGCCGCCGCATCCGACCCGTGCGGTGTCACCTACGGTGGTACCCGTGAACGGCCGCCCCTCCCGGTTCTGCGGCAAGCCGGGTGTCCTCGCCCTGGCGCTCCTCGGTGGCGGATGCGCGGCGGTGGAACCGCCGCCGCCCGCCACCAACCCGCCGCTCGCCCCGCTCGTCGTCGACCGCCCGGTGCTCACGACAGCGCCCCCGGTCGTGACGGCTGCGCCGCAACCGCTCGTCTACACCTTTCCGTTCACCGGCCGCGTGGTCAGCTACGGCCACGAACACCACGACTACCCGGCGACGGACGTCTTCGGGTGCGGAGCGACCGTCCTCGCCCCGATCTGGGGCACGGTCGGCGAGACGCGCACCGACGATCCGTGGGATCCGGCGGTCGACAGCCCGGCGACCCGCGGCGGCATCTACGTGACGATCCTCGGCGGCGACGGGGTGCGCTACTACTTCGCCCACCTCGCCTCGGTGGCGGTCGAGCCGGGCGACGCGGTCGACGCCGGCACACCGCTCGGCGTCATGGGCCAGACGGGCAACGCCCGCCAGTCGGACTGTCACACCCACATGGGCATCTCGCGTCTCTGCCCGAACCCCGAGTGGGCGGTCCGGCGGGGCGAGGTCTACCCATGGCCGTTCCTCGACGCGTGGCGGATGGGGGACGCCGGGTCGTCGCCCGCCCTCGCCGTCTACGACTTCACCACCAAGAACCCCGACGCCTGCGAGTTCGCCGCCTCCGCCCCCGAGGCGGGAGACGCCTGAGTCAGGCCGCCCGAGTCAGGCCGCCCGAGTCAGGCAACCCGAATCAGGCAGCGGGGCGGTCCCCGACGATCGAGGCCCGCTCCATCACCCGCACGATCGGCCAGTAGTCGCTCGACGCGTAGTGCTGCACGGCCCGATTGTCCCAGAAGGCGACCGAATCGGGTTCCCAGTGGAACCGGCACTGGTACTCGGGATAGTCGGCCTGGCGGCAGAGGAACTCGAGCAGCTCGGCCGATTCGCCGTCGGGGAGGCCGACGATGCGGTTGACGAAGATGCGGCTGACGTAGAGATGGCGCCGCCCGGTGGCCGGGTGGCGGGGCGCGACCGGGTGGACGACCACCGGGTAGCGCGCCCGCATCTCGTCGAACTTCGCCGCCGGTACCTGGCGACCGAAGCTCGGTGCGAAGTCGTGCTCGGCCTCGAGGGTGTCGATGCGCGCCCGGGTGTCGGCGTCGAGCCCCTCGTACGCCGCGTACATGTCGGCGAAGAGGGTGTCGCCGCCGACGTCGGGCACCTCGATGCCGTGCAGGACGGCGCACTGCGACGGCGTGGCGCGCCAGGTCACGTCGTGGTGCCAGGCGTTCTCGTACCCGGCCACCTCGGCCGACTTGGCGAACCGGACGAGGTGCGGTTCGCCGGTGTTGGAGGGGATGAACGGATGGACTTCGAGCTCGCCGAATCGACGGGCGAAGGCCACGTGCTGCTCCGGCGTCAACGGTTGGTTTCGCAGGAAGACCACCTTGAAGGCGTGCAGCGCGGCACGGATCTCGGCGATCGCATCGTCGGGCAGTGGCACGGTGATATCGATGCCCTCGAGTTCGGCGCCGATCGTCGCGCCCATGCGGCGCACGGAGAAGTGGTTCCACGACATGCCGGCCAGGCGCTCGCGTTCGGCGGCCAGGTGGGTGTGCGGTCCGACCGTGAGGGCCGACCCGCCCATGGGGCGCCGGCCGGCGCCCAACCGGGCCGATGGGTCCGGCATTGCCGGGGCGTCGGTTGTGGTCACGGTGATCCCCCTGGTTGGCGTTCCCGGCAGGATAGTTCGCCGCCCAATCCGCCAGGACGTGAGCGGGCGGTTCGCGTACTGTCGCCGCAGTGACGAGGCGCACACCGATGCATCAGTGGGACGAGCGGGCCGAACTGCTCGCCGACGCGGTGATCGCCTACGCCGTCGAACGACTCAGGCTCGCCAAGGACCCGCAGTGGGGTGCCCGTCCGGCCGACGAGCTGGCGGCCCATCTCGAGGGCACCGTCACGGCCGGCGGGATCGGTGGCGAGGCCGCGCTGCGCCTCTTCCGCGACGTGCTGATGCCGGCCACCCGGCCGCTGGACGACCCGATGGCGCTTGCCTACGTGCCGACGGCGCCGACTCCGGCCGCCACGTTGTTCGATCTGGTGGTCAGCGCCTCGTCGATCTTCGCCGGGCACTGGGAGTCAGGCGCCGGGGCGATCGCCGCCGAGAACCGGGCCCTGCGCTGGCTGGCGGAGTTGGCCGGGTTCCCCCCGGGTGCCGGGGGATGCTTCGTCTCCGGCGGCTCGGCGGCCAACCTCTCCGCCCTGGTCACGGCCCGATTCCACGCCGCTTCGGGCCGGGCACGCCCGGATCGTTGGCGGATCGCCACCACGCCCGAGACGCATGCCTCGATCCGGGCCGCCGCCCAGGTGATGGACGTCGATGTGGTCACCGTCGCCGCCGACGAGCGCGGTCGGATGGACGGCGCCGCCCTCGACCGGGCCGCAGCCGACACCGATGGGGTGTTCGCCGTCGTGGCCAACGGCGGGACGACGAACGCCGGGGCGGTCGACGACCTCTCCTCGGTCGCCGCCGTCTGCCGACGCCGGGGGTGGTGGCTCCACGTCGACGGCGCCTATGGCCTCGCGGCGCTGTGCGCGCCGTCGGCGCGCGCCGAATTCAACGGGATCGAGCATGCCGACAGCTTCGGCGTGGATCCCCACAAGTGGTTGTTCGCACCGTACGACTGCGCCGCGCTGGTCTACCGAGAGCCGGGCCTGGGCGCCGCCGCACACGCCCAGCACGGCGAGTACCTCGACGCCATCGACCGTGGCGAGTGGAACCCGGCCGACTACGCCTATCACCTGTCACGGCGGGCCCGGGGCCTCCCGCTGTGGTTCTCGTTGGCCACCCACGGCACCGACGGGTACCGCGACGCCGTCGAACACACGCTGGCCACGGCGCGGGCCTTCGCCAAGGAGGTCGGGCACAGGGCGGAGTTCGAGCTCCTGATCGACCCGCAGCTGTCGGTGGTGCTGTTCAAACGACGGGGCTGGACCGACGAGCAGTACGCCGCCTGGACGGCACGGCGCGCCCGTGACGGGGTGGTCCTGATCGTGCCGACCCGTTGGCGTGGGGACACCTGCTACCGGGTGTGCATCGTCAACCCGCGCACAGACATCGTGGCGCTCCGCCGGGTGCTGGACGACATGGCGGAGTCGGACCCGGATCCCGTCACGTGGTCGCCAGGGTGAGCATGCACCGCGAACGCCGGCGCACCGATCATGCCTGCTCGAGCGCCTGGGCCAGGTCGGCGACGAGATCGGCCGAGGATTCGATGCCGACGGAGAGGCGGAGCAGCGATGCCGGCACCTCGAGCGGGCTGCCCGCCGCCGAGGCGTGCGTCATCCTCCCGGGGTGTTCGATCAGCGACTCGACCGCCCCGAGCGACTCGGCGAGGGTGAACAGCTCCGTGGCCGCGGCGACCCGCATCGCCGACTCCTCACCACCCCGGACGGTGAAGCTGACCATGCCGCCGAAGTCGCGCATCTGGCGGGCCGCCGCGGCGTGGCCGGGGTGGTCGGGGAGTTGCGGGTAGAACACCCGCTCGACGGCAGGGTGGTCGAGCAGCAGGTCGACGATGGCGCGGGCGTTGGAGCAGTGCCGCTCCATCCGCAGTGCCAAGGTCTTCACCCCGCGCAGCACGAGGTAGCAGTCGAACGGCGCCGGGATGGCGCCGGCGGCGTTCTGGGTGAACCGCAACCGCCTGGCCAGCTCGTCGTCGTCGAGGGCGAGGAACCCCCCGACGACGTCGGAGTGGCCGCCGAGGTACTTGGTGGCCGAGTGGACGACGATGTCGGCCCCGTGGGCCAACGGCTGCTGGAGGTACGGGGTGGCGAAGGTGTTGTCGACGACGACGATCGCCCCGCGATCGTGGGCGATCCCGGCGATCGCCTCGATGTCGAAGCAGGTCAGCAGGGGGTTGGTGGGCGTCTCGAGCCAGACCAGGCGGGTGTCGTCGCGCCAGTCGGCGGCGAGCGCGTCGACGTCGGTGAGATCGACGGCCGTCCACGGATGGCCGAGGGGGCCGTACAGCTTCGAGATGAGCCGGAAGGTGCCGCCGTAGGCGTCGTTGCCGAGCAGGATGCCGTCGCCCGGGCTGAGCAGGCGGAGCACGTTGTCCTCGGCGGCGAGGCCGCTGGCGAAGGCGAGCCCGTGCCGGGCGTCCTCGAGCGACGCGACGCAGCGTTCGAGGGCCTGGCGCGTCGGGTTGCCGGAGCGGGAGTACTCGAACCCCTTGTGGTTGCCGACGCCGACCTGGGCGAACGTGGTGGAGAGGGTGATCGGGGTGACCACGGCGCCACTCGCTGCATCGGGTTCCTGGCCGGTGTGCACGGCGCGGGTCTCGAAACCCCAGGTGGACAGCGCTTCGACATCACCCACGAGCTGCGCGCTCCAGGTAGCTGAGGACGTCGGTGCGGGAGAGGATGGCCAGTGGCCGTCCCCCGGCCAGCACGAGCACGGCCGGGGCCGAGTCGAGCAGCTCCACCGCCGTGGAGACCTTCTGGCCGATGCCGATGGTCGCCAGCCTCGGTCCCATCACCTTGCCGACGGGAGTCGACATGATCGACGGGTCGCGGTAGATGGCGTCCATCAGGGCCAGTTCGTCGACTGATCCGGCGATCTCGGCGGCGGCGAACGGCGGGGTCAGCTTGCACACCGGGAGTTGGCTCACCCCGTTGGTGCGCATCACGGTGATCGCGTCGCGCACGGTGTGTTCGGGGTTGACGTAGAGCAGGGGCGGCAGGGACTCGCCCTTGGCGTCGAGCACGGCGGCGACGCATTCGGCGCACTCCTGGGTGAAGCCGTAACCCGCCATCCAGGCATCGTTGTACACCCGGCTGAGGTAGCCGCGGCCCGAGTCGGGCACGAGCACGACGACCAGGTCGTCGGGGGTGAGACGGTCGGCCAGCTTGAGCGCGGCGGCGACGGCCAGGCCGCCCGAGCTGCCGAGCAGCAGCGCCTCCTCCCGGGCGGTCCGCCTGGCCATCAGGTAGGCCTCCTGGTCGGTGCAGGCGATCACCTCGTCGTACACCGAGGGGTCCCATGCGGCTGGGAAGAAGTCCTCGCCGACGCCCTCGATCAGATACGGGCGGCCGCTGCCCCCGGAGAACACCGAGTTGTCCGGGTCGGCGGCGATCACCCTGACCGCCGGGTTCATCTCCTTCAGGTAGCGCGCCGTGCCGGTGATCGTGCCGCAGGTCCCGGCCCCGGCGACGAAGTGGGTGATCCGACCCCCGGTCTGGCGCCAGATCTCCGGGCCCGTCGTCTTGTAGTGGGCGAGCGGGTTGTTCGGGTTGGCGTACTGGTTGGGTCGGTAGGCGCCGGGGATCTCGCGCACCAGGCGCTCGGCCGTGGAGTAGTAGCTCTCGGGATCGTCGGGAGGGACGGCCACATCGCACACCACCACTTCGGCGCCGTAAGCCTTGAGCAGGTCGATCTTCTCCGGAGCGACCTTGTTGGTCGTCACGAAGACGCACCGGTAACCACGGTGGGCGGCGACGATTGCCAACCCGACGCCGGTGTTGCCCGACGTCGGCTCGACGATCGTGCTGCCCGGCTTCAGCTCCCCGGAGTCCTCGGCGGCCAGGATCATCTCCAACGCCGGACGGTCCTTGGAGGAGCCGCCGGGATTGGTCGTCTCCAGCTTGACGACGAGCGGGCAGGGGAGTGAGGCGCCGATCGTGCCGAGCTTGACCATCGGTGTGTTGCCGATCAGATCGACGAGCGAATCGGCGATCGTCGTCCCATGCAGGCGAGGGTCGTTGGCTCCGTTCCCGATTCCCATGGACCGAGGCTACAACCAGGGCCGGTTCGAGGGTGCCAGACCCGCGGGACGCGGGGACGCCCCGGTCAGGCGGACCGGCGGCGGACCGGCTCGAGGGCGAGCACGTAGTCGGCGAGCCGGGCGGCGACCTCGATCGCCTCGTCGGTGATCTCCGGATTCGGCGGCGGCCAGACCTCCGAGATGCGGCGCCAACCGTGGCGCCCGAGGAACTCGGCGACCTCGGCGTCGTCGCCCAGCTCGGGGCGCCAGATTGCCTCGTGGGCCACCAGACGGCCGATGACCTTGTCGTTCTGCTCGGCCTTGGCGTGTTCGGCATGGAACCCCACCTCCAACCGGGTGGCGCCGTCGACCCGGATGAGCTGGGCCTCGTAGTGCTCCCGGGTGTCGCCGTCGAACCACACCTTCAGGCCCCTGCCGTGGGCGTAGGTGTGCAACTGTCCACCGACGCGCGCCACGAACCCTTCGAACGCGTTGCGCACGTGGTCGAAGAAGCCGGCATCCACGCCGGCCAGGGTACGCCGCGTCGGCGAAGTGGTACAGCGGGTGGCCGTAGAAGGCGACCTGAGGCCGAGGGTCAGGACGGACAGGATGGCCGGGCCGATGCGGCGCCATGAGTGGTTCACGGGAGTTCCTTGTCGGACGGTTGCCCGCGATACGGACCGGGCGGGCCGAAGGACCGCAATCCTGCGACGCCCGAGGTCCGTACAGTCATCGGTGATGCGAGATTCCGGTCGCCTCGACCGACTGCCCGATGACGCGCTGCTCGCCGCCATCGCGCTGGGCGAGCAGGCCGCCGCGGCGGTGTTCGTCCGGCGGTTCCAGCGCCGCGTCTACGGTCTCGCGCTCGCCGTCACCGCCGATCGCGGCCTCGCCGAGGACGTGGCCCAGTCGGCCTTCGAGCGGGTATGGCGCCACGCGGCGAGCTTCGACGCCCGCCGGGCGTCGGTGCCGACGTGGATCCTGACGATCACCCGGAACCTGGCGATCGACGCGATCCGGGTCCGGCGGCCGGAGCCGATCGACCCGTTCGCGGTCAACGACATGATGGTCGGGAGCGGTGACGATCCCGCCGAGTCGGCGGTCGATTCCGACGATCTCCGGCGTCTGCGGGTCGAGCTCGGCATGCTCCCCGACGAGCAACGGCGGGCCGTGCTGCTGGCGACCCTCGGCGGGCGCACGACGACGGAGATCGGGGCCCTCGAGGGGATCCCCGTTTCGACCGCCAAGACCCGCCTGCGGACCGGTCTGCGGCGCTTGCGGGTGGCCATGGCGACGGGAGTGGAACGGTGAGCGGCATCTCGTGCCCGGACTTCCATGATTCGGTCGACGAGCTGGCGCTCGGGGTCCTCGACGAACCGGCGCGTTCCCGGCTCACCGCACACGCCGCGGGTTGTTCGGACTGCCAGCTCCTGCTGGAGGCGCTCTCCTCCGTGGCCGATCGACTCGTGCTCCTCGCCCCGGAACACGAACCGCCGTCGGGGTTCGAGAGCCGCGCCCTGTCCGGCTTTCCCGCAGCCCCACCGGTGTCGGCGGGTCGCCGCCGCGGTGTGTGGCGCGGCCCGGTGACGGTGTTGGTGGCCGCTGCTGCGCTCGCCGCCGCGGTGATCGGCGGCGTCGCCCTGGAGCGCCGCGACGGGCCCGGAGTCGGGGTGGCGGCCGGGCGCGCGGCGGTGATCGAGGTCGCCGACGGCGGCCGGCGGATCGGGGAGGTCCACCTGCTCGAGTCGCCCAGCCCGCACCTCCTCGTGATCATCGATCGGCCCGTGCCGGGTAACGACCGGGTGACGTGCGAGCTGTCGATGGCCGACGGCCGCGTGGTCGACGTCGGCAGCTGGAACTACGAGGAGGTGTCGTCGGGAGTGTGGGCGGTGGGCATCGCGTCCGAGCTGCTCGGGGCGACCGCGATGCACGTGCGCAAGGACGGCGCGGTGATCGCCTCGGCCTCCTTTGCCTGACCACTCGCCCGACGACTCACCTGACTACTCGCCCGATTTCGGCCGGCGCGGACCCGGGTTGCCATGTCCCTCGGCGGTGCGGTTGGCTCAGCGACGGTCGGGTGAGCGGCGTTCGAGGTAGGCGCGGGTGAGCTCGCGCAGCCTGTCCCGGCCGAAGCTCGGCTCGTGTCCGCCGTGGACGACGGCGACAGGAAGGTCCATCAGGCGTTCCATCGTGCGGCAGTAGTCGTCGATGTCCGAGCCGGCCAGCTCGTCGAGCAGGGGACCGTCGTAGAGGGCGTCGCCGGAGAAGAGCGTCCCCGTCGCCGCCTCCCACAGCCCGATCGAGCCGGGCGAGTGACCGGGGAGGTGGAGCACCTCGAACTGGCGGTCGCCGATGTCGACGACGTCGCCCTCGTCGATCAACCGGGTGACCCTGGCGGGCCGCTGGCGGAACGTCTCGACGGCGACACCGGGTGGCAGGGCCGAGACGAAGTACGGGACATCGACGTTGTAGCCACTGCGTTCGAGGCTCTCCATCACCTCGTGGCCCCAGGCCACCCAAGGGTCGAGTGAGGTGATCGGCGGGGCCTCGAGCAACGCCGCTTCCAGCGGGTGGGCGTAGCAGTCGTCGAACTCCCAGTGGGCGCCGATGTGGTCATCGTGGCCGTGGGTCGCCACGGCGATGACCGGCTTGGCGAACAGCTCACCGGCCGCGTCGCACAGGCTGGCCACCCCCATCCCGGTGTCGACGAGCAGGTCGCGATCACGCCCGGCGACGTGCCAGATGTTGCAGCGCATCAGCGGCACGACGTGGGGCTCCCACAGCAGGGTGATCGCATCGTCGACCCGGCGGCGCTCGTACCACGGTCCGGTGACGACGGGGAGCACGGCAGCCTGGGTCATCGACCCATCGTAGGTGGACCCCGAATCGTCCTGTCATACTTCCGCCCGATGGCGTGAGCCGACGCCGACGACGGGAGGAACCGCAGATGCCCGATGCACTGGTCGAACGCGAGGACGGGGTGCTCACGGTCACGATGAACCGCCCGGCGCGCTACAACGCGCTCAGCGGGGCGATGCTCGTGCGGATGTACGACGCCTTCGTCGAGGCCTCGCAGGACCCGGAGATCCGCTGCATCATCCTCACCGGTGCCGGCGGCAACTTCTGCTCGGGTGCCGACCTGCGGGCGATGGCCGGTGACGCCGCCGACACCGACACGGGCATCGACACGGCCGCCCGGATGCGGGCCGACCCGACGCTGCACTGGAAGGCGCTGCTGCGCGACTATCGCCCGACCAAGCCGATCATCGCCGCCGTCGAGGGCGTGGCCATCGCCGGGGGCACCGAGATCCTCCAGGCCACCGACATCCGCGTGGCCGGCGAGTCGGCCCGGTTCGGGGTGAGCGAGGCCCGCTGGTCGCTGTACCCGATGGGCGGCTCGGCGGTGCGCCTGCGCCGCCAGATCCCGTACACCGTTGCGGCGGAGATCCTGCTCACCGGTAAACACGTGACGGCCGCCGAGGCGCTGTCGTACGGCCTGATCGGTCACGTCGTGCCCGATGGCGGGGCGCTGGCCAAGGCCCGTGAGATCGCCGAGGTGATCGCCGGCAACGGGCCGCTCGCCGTCGAGGCGATCCTGCGCACGTTGCACGAGACCGACGGGATGACCGAGGCCGACGCCCTCGCCCACGAGTACGACTACGGCTGGGCGGTCTTCTCGTCGCAGGACGCCAAGGAGGGCCCGCGGGCGTTCGCCGAGAAGCGCCGACCCGACTTTCGACGCACGTAGCCACCGGCGACGGCGGAGGCTCCGCTCACCGGGTGGGCCGGGGAGTGGCGGCGGCGTGACGGGGAACGCTCAGCGGCGCCGGGAGCGGCCACGGCCCTGGATCGCCTGGAGGGCGAGGAGGAGCAGCACCGCCCCGAGGAAGGCGACCACGACCGAGCGGGCGGTGAGGTCGTCGTCGAGACCCTGCTTGCCGGCGGCCTGGGCCAGCGCCCCGCCGATCAACGCTCCGAGCACGCCGACGACGATCGTGTAGATGCAGCCGCTGCGGTCGTCGCGGACCACCCACCGGGCGAGCAGCCCGGCGACCAGTCCGACGGCGATCCAGGCGAGTATTCCCATTCGGACCACGATACGCCGATCGACGCCGACGCCGCACGAGAGGGCCGGTACCCTCGCAGATCATGCAGTCGGCGGCCCTCAACCTGCGTGACAGCTGGAGGGTGCTGGCCGACGCACTCCGGGCGCAGCGGCGGGGGATCATCCGCGCCGTCGTCATCGGCGTGGTGTGGAGCGCGGCGAAGGTCGCCGTTCCCCGGCTGACGCAGCTCGCCATCGACCGCGGCATCGTGCGCGACGGCAGCCTGCTGTGGTGGTCGGCACTGATCGTCATCGCCGGGTTGGTCGCCGGGCTGTTCACCGCGCTGCGCCGCTACGCGTCGTTCACCGAGAGCCGCGAGCTCGAACGCCGGCTGCGCAACCGGGTGTTCGAGCACGTGCTGCGCCTGCACGTCGGCTACCACGACCAGGCGCAGACCGGCCAGTTGATGAGCCGGGCATCGAGCGATCTGCAACAGGTCCAGGGCTTCGTCGTGATGATCCCGCTGACGATCTCGAACCTGCTGATGGTGGCGGCCATCGTGGCCATCCTCCTCGCCACCCAGCCGCTGCTCGCCCTCATCGCCCTCGCCCCGCTGCCACTGGTCAACCTGCTGTCGCGGCGGTTCTCGCTGCGCATCCACCCGACGCTGGTGGCGATCCAGGCCCGCCAGGCCCAGCTGGCCACCGTGGTCGAGGAGTCGGTCACCGGGGTGCGGGTGGTCAAGGGGTTCGGGGCCGAACAGCGACAGATCGACCTGCTCACCGCCGAGGCCGACGCCATCCGTGCCCGGTCGCTGTCGGCGGCGCGGATCCGCAGCGCCTTTCTGCCGGGGATCGACATCCTGCCCGCCCTGGGCCAGATCGCCGTGCTCGGCCTCGGCGGCCATCGGGTGCTCGCCGGCGAGATGACCATCGGCGAGCTCGTCGCCTTCAACGTGTACGTCGCCCTGATGATCCAGCCGCTGCGCACGATCGGCATGACCGTGGCCTTCGGCCAGCGGGCCGCGGCCGCGTTGACGCGCATCGACGAGGTGCTGTCGACCGCCCCGGCGATCACGTCGCCCGCCCATCCCACGCCACTGCCACCGCCACCGGGCGGGCACGTCCGTTTCGAGGGGGTCCGCTTCGGCTACGACCCCCTGGCGCCGATCCTCGACGGCTTCACCCTCGACGTCCCGGCCGGCCGATCGATCGCCCTGGTCGGGGCGACCGGCTCGGGCAAGTCGACCGTCGCCCGGTTGATGCTGCGTTTCTACGACCCGCAGTCGGGCGGCATCCGACTCGACGGGCTCGACCTGCGCCAGGTCGCCCTCGACGACCTGCGCCGGGCGGTCAGCGTCGTGTTCGAGGACACCTTCCTGTTCCACGACACGGTGCGCGCCAACATCGCCTTCGCCCGTCCCGACGCACCGATCGCCGAGATCGAGCGGGCCGCCCGGCTCGCCGGGGCGGCCGACTTCGTCGACGACCTCCCCGACGGCTACGACACCGTGCTCGGCGAGCGCGGCTACTCGCTGTCGGGAGGTCAGCGCCAGCGAATCGCCATCGCCCGGGCGATCGTCGCCGATCCACGCGTGCTGATCCTCGACGACGCCACCTCCGCCGTCGACCCGGCCAAGGAGCACGAGATCCGCGGCGCGCTGCAGACGGTGATGGCCGGGCGCACGACGATCGTCATCGCCCACCGCCCGGCGACGATCGCCCTCGCCGACGTCGTCGTGCTGCTCGACGAGGGCAGGGTTGCGGCGATCGGCGACCACCAGCACCTCCTCGACACCGAGGCGCGCTACCGGGAGGTGCTCGCCGCCTGGCTGGCCAGCGACCATGCCGACGACCATGCCGACGAGCTCGCCGGCGATGCGGTGGCCGGCTGATGTGGGCCGGAGGCGCCGTCGCCCCCGAGGACCGGATCGACCGGAGCCAGGCCCGCAACGTCGGGCGCCGCATCCTCGCCGACAGCCGCGCCCATCGACGCCAGATGTCCGGCGCCCTCGCCTTCGTGCTCGCCTCGGTGCTGTGCACGCTGGCCGGGCCCCTGCTCGTGCGCAACGGGATCGACCACGGCATCCGGCGCGGCGACACCCGGGCCCTCGACCTCGCCGTCGTCGGCTACGTGTTCGTCGTCGGTGTCAACTACGTCGTGTCCCGCCAGCAGTTCGTCTACGTCAACCGGGCCGGGGAAGGTTTCCTCCGTGATCTGCGGGTACGGGTCTTCCGCCACCTGATGGGCCAGTCGATGGCCTTCTTCGACCGGGAGAAGGCCGGCGTGCTCGTCGCCCGGATGACCGCCGACATCGAGGCGATGGCCGAGATCGTCCAGTGGGGGCTGCTCCAGTTCGTCTCGGCGTCGTTGCTCGTCGTGCTCGCCATCGCGCTGCTGGCGACGCTCTCGTGGGAGCTGACGCTGGTGGTGCTCGTCGTCTTCCCGGTGATCGGCTTCGCCTCGGTGAAGTTCCAGCGTGACGCCAACGCCGCCTACCTCGTCGTCCGCGAACGTGTCGGCGCAGTGCTGTCGGGGCTGCAGGAAGGGCTCAGTGGGGTGCGGGTGATCCAGGGCTACGCCCGCGAGGACGAGCAGATCCGCCGATTCCGCCAGTCGAACGCCGAGCTGCTCGCCGCCCACCGCCACAGCGTCAGGGTCTCGACCTGGTACTTCGGGCTGGTCGAGTCGGCGGGGATGGTCGGCACGGCCCTGATCGTCGGTGTCGGCGGCTGGATGGTCCACGACGGACGCGTGTCGCTCGGCACGGTCACGGCCTTCGTCCTGCTGCTGTCCAGCCTGTTCGAGCCGGTCCAGATCCTGTCGCAGATGTACAACGCGATGCAGTCGGCCGGAGCGGCGCTGCACAAGCTCTACGCCCTGCTCGACACCGAACCCGACGTGGTCGAAGCCGTCGACGGCCGCGATCTGCCCCGCGACGCGACGATCGCCGTCCACGACGTCGGCTTCGCCTACGCCTCGGGCCCTCCGGTCCTCGTCGGGGTGTCGCTGTCGGTCCCCCCTGGAGAGCGGTTGGCCCTGGTCGGCCCGACGGGGGCCGGCAAGTCGACGCTGGCCAAGCTGATCGCCCGGATGTACGACCCGACCCATGGCTCGGTCACCTACGGGGGTGTGGATCTGCGCGAGATCCCGACCAGCGTGCTGCGGACGGCGATCGTCGTCGTGCCCCAGGAGGGGTTCCTGTTCGGGGGGACGATCCGCGACAACGTCCGCCTGGCCCGCCCATCGGCGACCGACGACGAGGTCGACTCGGCGGTGATGGCGATCGGCGCGTGGGAGCGATTCCAGCGCTTCGACGACGGCCTGGATACCGAGGTCCGCGAACGGGGGAGCCGTCTCTCGGCCGGCGAGCGTCAGCTCGTCTCCCTGGCCCGCGCCGCGCTGGTCGACCCGGCGGTGCTCGTGCTCGACGAGGCGACCTCCAACCTCGATCCCGGGACCGAGAACGAGGTGGAGACCGCGATGGAGCGCCTGATGACGGCGCGTACGGTGATCATCGTCGCCCACCGGCTCTCCACGGTGCGGCGCGCCGATCGAATCGGTGTCGTCGACGGGGGACGGCTGACCGAGTGCGGCACGCACGACGAACTGATGGGCCTGCAGCATGGGCGGTATCGGACCCTGGCCGAGGCCTGGGCGAGGAGTCAACCGGCGGTCAGCGACGTGGCGCAGCCGGATGTGGGTTCAGTCGGCGGCTCGGCGCCGAGGGCGTGATCAGACGACGCGGACGTTGGTCGCCTCGAGGCCCTTGCGGCCCTCGGCAACCTCGAACTCCACGTTCTGGCCCTCTTCGAGCTTCTTGAAGCCCTTGCCTTCGATGTTCGAGAAGTGGACGAACAAGTCGTCCCCATCGTCTCGCTTGATGAAGCCGTAGCCCTTCTGATCGTTGAAGAACTTGACGACGCCGTTTGCCACTTGATTCTCACCTCTTGTCCTGTGGGAGCGCGTGGTTGCCGTTCCCGCAGGCGAGCCTATACGCGCCGGTCACTGCTTGGAGAGCACCAGGAGGAACTCCAGCAAGCCGTTGTCCTCGGTCTTCACCGGACCGGTCGAAGGCTCCTCGATGGCGTAGTCGGCGAACAGGATCGGGATCGAACCGGTGACGGTGATCCGGCCCTGAGCGATGAATCCCTGGAGGTCGAAGGTGACCGGCCTGGTCACCCCGTGAAGGGTCAGATCACCCGTGGCGCTCACGGTGGTCACCTCCGCCTCGGCGGGAACGCCCGGCAGTTCGACGGGTTTGGTGAGCTCGAACGACGCCGTCGGGAACTGCGCGACCTGCATCAGCCGACCGGTGAACTGGGCGTCGCGTCGGCTCTGATCGCTGCTCATCGAGGCGACGTCGGCGGTGAACTCCGCGGCCGACAGGGTGAGGCCGTCGAAGGTCGTGGTCCCCGTCACCTGAGTGGTGCGACCCGTGGCGGTGGTGTTGACCCCGGCGATCACCTCTTCGACCCGGTAGCCGACGTAGATGTCGCCGGCGGGGTCGACCGACCACGTGCCCGACAGGGGATCGTCGGCCGACGCCGGAGCGGCCGCGGTGGTGGCCACCGCGTCGACCGTCGTGGCCGGTGCGGCCCCGGTGGTGGCCACCGCGTCGACCGTCGTGGACGCCTGGGCCTGGGTGGCGCGATCCTGGAACTCGTCGGCGGCGGAGGTGTCGGCCTTGTTGATCACCTTGGCGTAGAGCAGGATCGCTCCGAAGACGAGCAGCGGGATGGCGATGACGGCGGCGATCGTGTTCTTCTGCCAGCGTTTCATGGTGGGACGTCCTCCTGGGGGCGTTTGCGGACCGGTGATGGGGTTCGGTGGCGGGAATGGGCAGGGCGATCCGGCGGCTCGCTCATCGAACCGGCGCATCACTCCCTGTGCAGTACGGGCGGCCGTCGGATTCGGTTTCAAACAGCGATCGACGCTCCGAAGTACTTGCGGCCGCAACCATGCTAGGGGAGATCGTGCCGGTGCGTCGCGGACCCTGCCGACAGCGGGTAACAGCTCCGACGCGCTCGGGTGGGTTCGTGCTGTCGGGCGCCGGCCGGGCCAGACTGGGACGATGAGCCTCAGCGTCGAGATCACCCGTACCGTCCCCCGAGACACCGAGGTGATCGGCGTTCCCGTCGCCAGCAGCGGGACCGTCCCCCGCTCGCTCGGCCTGTCGCGCGCCGCGCTTGCCGATCACGGCTTCGAGGGCAAGGCCGGCCAGACCCTGGCGATCCCGTCGTCACATGGGCCGACCCTGATCGCCGTGGGCATCGGTGATCCCGCCGAGCTCACGGCCGCCGCGCTGCGCACCGCGGGCGCGACCCTGGCCCGGGCCGCCTCCAAGCGGACGAGGATCGCCACCACCCTCGCCGACCTGGGCGGGGTCGACGCGGCGAGCGCCGCCCAGGCCGTCGTCGAGGGGGTGGCACTCGCCGCGTACCGCTACGTCGAGCTGAAGTCCGACAAGTCGTCGGCGTCGAGGATCGAACGCCTCACACTGGTGGTCGGCGCCGGCCGGGGCGGAGGTGCAGCCGCCGGCGCCGAGATCGGGCGAGTGGCCGCCGGCGCGGCGTGCCTGGCGCGCGATCTGGCCAACGCGCCGCCCGCCCACCTGACGGCGCGGATGATGGCCGACAAGGCGGTGGCGATCGCCCATCAGTCCGGGCTCACGGTGGAGGTGATCGACGAGGCCCAGGCCGCCGAGATGCGCCTCGGCGGTCTGCTCGGGGTGAACGCCGGGTCGACCGAGCCCCCGCGCCTGGTGAAGCTGACCTACAGCCCGCGCAGCCCCCGGGGCCATGTGGCGCTGGTCGGCAAGGGCGTGATGTACGACTCGGGTGGCATCTCGCTGAAGCCCTCCGACGGCATGCACGTGAACATGAAGATGGACATGAGCGGCGCGGCGGCCGTGCTCGGGGCGATGTCGGTGCTCAAGGCGCTGAAGGTGAGGACCAGGGTCACCGGCTACCTGATGTGCACCGACAACATGCCGTCGGGGAGCGCGCTCAAGCTGGGCGACGTGATGACGATCCGCAACGGCAAGACCGTCGAGATCCACAACACCGACGCCGAGGGCCGACTCGTGCTCGCCGACGGGCTGTCGCTGGCCGTCGAGGACCGGGTTGACGCGATCGTCGACATCGCCACGCTGACGGGCGCATGCGTGGGCGCGCTCGGCCCGAAGATCGCCGGTGTGATCGGCAACCACCAGGGCTGGGTCGACCAGGTCAAGGCGGCGTCGGCCCGTACCGACGAGCAGGTCTGGCAGCTGCCGCTGGCCAAGGAGTACCGCAAGCTGCTCGACTCCAACGTCGCCGACCTGCGCAACATCGGCGGCCCCTACGGCGGGGCGATCACGGCGTCGCTGTTCCTCAACGAGTTCGTCGGTGACACTCCCTGGGCGCACCTCGACATCGCCGGGCCGATGAACGTCGATACCGACGACGGGTGGCTCAGCCGCGGCGCCACGGCGTTCGGCACCCGGCTGCTGATCGACCTGGTGGGCAACTACGCCGCGCCCCGCGCCGGGTCGTGAACGACGCCGGCCCGGGCGCCCGGGGCGCCGACCCACTCCTGGTGGGCGGCCCGCAGGTGATCGGGCAGCCGGTCGAGGTGCCGCATCGGCAGCGGCGGTACGAGCCGCCGCACGGCGAAGCCCTGGAAGGTGTTGCTCGCCATCCCGAACAGCACGCATCGCTGGAGCGCCCGGGGAAACGGGCCGTGGCGGCCGGGCGTGAAGCTGAGCCCGAGCGCCGCCGCCGTCTCGACCAGATCGAGCTCGTAGCCGTCGGGATAGGCGGCGAACCCGTCGACCATCCGGCGCAGCAGCCACGTCGCGCTCGGACCGAGGACGCCGAGCCAGAACAGCTCGACGTAGCGGCTGGCGGGCTCGTAGCCGATCGACTCGACCACGGGGTCGATCCATGGACGCACCACGAGGAACCGTTCGAACTCGTGGGCAGGGGTGCGGGTTGGGCCGACAAGTGCCATGGGGACTCCCTCTGGGACCGGGGATGATCGCAGGGGAAGCCGCGGGCGTCGCTCAGGTGTGCCCGGGACCTCCGCCGACGGCAACACGCGCCCTACGCAGAGCGTCCTCGCGCGTTCGTCGGTGACGTCGACACCCACGTATCCGGCGGCCGGAGCACCTCCTCGGACTCCGCACCGCGAGTTCGGCGGCTTCGTTTCCCGGCTCGCCTGAGCCATCATGTACGCACCTCACGATCTCCTGGGAGAGACACACGATGACCCTTCGTATCGGACTTCTGGGCGCCGGTCGGATCGGCAAGGTCCACGCCGCCTCGGTGCTGGCCAATCCGGCAACCCGTCTCGTCGCCGTCGCCGACGCGGTCGACGCCGCCGCGCACGCCATCGCCGATCCAGCGGGTGCCGAGGTGCGCACGATCGCGGCGATCATCGCCGCAGGCGACATCGACGCCGTCGTGATCTGCACACCGACCGACATGCACTCCGATCTGATCGAGCAGGCGGCGCGGGCGGGGAAGGCGATCTTCTGCGAAAAGCCGATCGACCTGTCGGTCGAGCGGGTGAGGACCTGTCTGCGGGTCGTCGACGAGACCCGAGCGCTGCTGATGGTCGGCTTCAACCGCCGCTTCGACCCCAACTTCGCCGAGGTGCACCGCCGCATCGCCGCCGGTGAGGTCGGTGAGGTCGAGATGGTCCAGATCACCTCGCGCGATCCCGGCCCGCCCCCCGCCGAGTACATCTCCCGCTCGGGCGGCCTGCTGCGCGACATGACGATCCACGACTTCGACATGGCCCGGTTCATCCTCGGCGAGGAGCCGGTGTCGGTCTACGCCACGGCGTCGGTGCTCGTCGATCCGGCGATCGGCGAGCTCGGCGACGTCGATTCGGCCGCCGTGGTGCTGCGCACCGCATCCGGCCGGATGGCGGTCATCTCGAACTCGCGCCGGGCCACCTACGGCTACGACCAGCGTCTCGAGGTGCACGGCTCGGCCGGCCTGATCGCGGCGGAGAACGTCCGGACCAACACGGTGACGGTGGCCAACGCCGACGGGTACACCAGTGCACCGCTGCACACGTTCTTCATGACCCGGTACACGGAGTCGTACGCCGCGGAGATGGCCGCCTTCGTGGCTGCGGCCGCCGGGCAGGCCGCGCCGTCGCCCACTGGCACCGACGGGCTCCGGGCCCTGCTGCTCGCCGATGCCGCCGTCCGTTCGCTCGCCGAGGGTCGGGCAGTGGATGTCCCGGCCAGCTGATCTGTCGGCCTGACAGCTTGACATCGGGTCTCGGCGCGCGAGGCTTCGCCTGCGATTCGTAGCCCTTCGAACACGAGGACGACCATGAGCATCACGATCATCAACGGAGGCACACAGGGCCTCGGCGAGGCCGTCGCCCGGCGCCTCGTCGCCCAGGGGGCGTCGACCGGCCTGGTGCTGGCCGGCCGCTCCGCCGACCGCGGCGAGGCGCTCGCCGCCGAACTGACCGCGGCGGGCACCCCGACGGTGTACGTCGCCGCCGACGTTCTCGACCCGGGGGCGCCGGCCGCCGTCGTCGCCGCCTGCGAAGCCCGGTTCGGAACGGTGAACGGCCTGGTCAACGTCGCCGCCCAGACCACCAGGGCGACGCTCTGGGAGGACACCCCCGAGCACTTCGACCGGATGATGGCGGTCAACGTCAAGGCGCCGTACTTCTTCATCCAGGCGGCGGCGCGCCTCATGCAGCGCACCGGGGCGAAGGGCTCGATCGTCAACATCGGCTCGACCTCGGGCCACGGCGGCCAGACGAAGCTGTCGGCCTACTGCATCTCGAAGGGCGGTCTGTCGATCATGACCAGGAACCTGGCCTTCGCCCTGATGCGCCACAACATCCGCGTCAACCAGGTGAACCCGGGCTGGATGGACACCGAGTCGGAGCACTGGACCCAGGTCAACTTCGACGGCGCGCCCGAGAACTGGCTGGAGCTGGCCGAGCCCCAGCGCCCGATGGGCCGCCTCGTCAAGCCGTGGGAGGTGGCCAACATGGTCGTGTACTGCCTCTCCGAGGAGGCGGGCGTGCTCACCGGCAACTGCATCGACGTCGACCAGTCCGTGCAGGGTGCCGGCGACCCGCCGCTGCCCAGTCTCGAAGAGACCCCCGTGCCCTGAACCGACCGCGCCGACGCCGACGACGAGGAAGAGGACGAGGAGGAGGAGGACACCCGGTGATCGACGACCTGACCTACGGAACACGCAATGCCCGCGGCGACTGGACACCGGATCGCCGTGCGGCGCCGGCCCCGCTGTTCGTCTGGCCGCCCCGTCCGCGGGCGCTGGCCGGGTGGCTGTTCGGGTACCCCGGCTACATCCTCGGCTGGAACCTCGTCTATGCCGGCCTGGCGACCGCGGCCTGGTTCCTGGCCACGCCGTCGCGCCAGACGATGCGCCACCTCTCTCCCGGCTGGATCGCCCTCGTCCTCGTCCGCAACGCGGTGCTGATCCTCGTGTGGTACGGAGCGTTCCATCTGCGGCTCTACGTGCGGCGCTCCCAGGGCACCCGGTTCAAGTACAATGGGCGATGGCCGTCGCCGACGAGCCGGTTGTTCACCTTCGGCAACCAGACCGCCGACAACATGTTCTGGACGCTGGCCAGCGGGCTGCCGATCTGGACGGCCTACGAGGTGGTCACGCTGTGGATGTTCGCCAACGGCCACATCCCGTGGATGCGCGCCGCGGACAACCCGGTCGGCTTCACCGCGTTGATGCTGCTCATCCCGATGATCCGTGAGCTGCACTTCTACTGGGTCCACCGCCTGATCCACTGGCCGGCGATCTACAAGCGGGTGCACAGCCTGCACCACCGCAACACCAACCCGATCCCCTGGTCGGGGCTGTCGATGCACCCGATCGAGCATCTGCTGTACTTCTCGGGCGTGCTGGTGCACTGGCTGATCCCGTCGCACCCGCTGCATGCGATGTTCCACCTGTTCCATGCCGGACTGGCGCCGGTGCCCGGCCACACCGGGTTCGAGAAGATCGAGCTCACCGACTCGCTCACCGTCGACACCGGCTGCTGGGCCCACTACCTGCACCACAAGCACTTCGAGGTCAACTACGCCGACGGGATGATCCCGCTCGACAAGTGGTTCGGCTCGTTCCACGACGGCTCGCCCGAGGCCGATCTCGCCCTGCAGGGTCGCCGGCAGATGGCCCGGGCCTCGCGCGCCGCGGTCGACCAGTGAGGCGATGACCTACGCTCGCCGGCGACGGGCGGTAGCCCGTCTCGCCGGCGGGCGAGGACCCGCAGCATCACGGTCGATCCCCGACGAAGGAGTCAGCAGATGCGAGTCAGCCGGATGATCCAGGCGGTCGACGCCCATGCCTGCGGCGAGCCGGGCCGGGTGATCGTCGGGGGAGTGCTCGACGTGCCCGGGGCGACGATGTTCGACAAGGCCCAGTACCTCGAGCACCAGGCCGACTGGCTGCGCAAGCTGATGCTCAACGAGCCCCGCGGCTACCCGGCGCTGTGCTGCAACGTCATCCTGCCGCCCACGCATCCCGACGCCGACGCCGGGTACGTGATCATGGAGCACGTCGAGTACCCGGGGATGTCGGGCTCGAACACGATCTGCGTGTCGACGGTGCTGCTCGAGACGGGGATGGTCCCGATGGTCGAGCCGGTCACCGAGATGCTGCTCGAGGCGCCGGCCGGGTTGATCGCCGTGCGCGCCGACTGCGCCGACGGCAAGGTGCAGCAGGTCACGTTCCGCAACGTGCCGGCCTTCGCCGTCCACCTCGACGCGCCGATCGAGGTACCGCACCTGGGCACGGTCACCGTCGATGTCGCCTACGGCGGGATGTTCTACGCGATCGCCGAGGCCTCGCGCTTCGGGCTGCGCCTCACCCCGGACGAGGGTGCCGACATCGTGCGGATCACCTCGATGATCAAGGCCGCGGCGCGTGAGCAGCTGCCATGCGTCCACCCCGACCAGCCGGGGTTCTCCGGCGTGACGATCGGCCAGCTGACCGGTCCGGCGCACGATGCGGGCAACTCGATGCGCAACGCGGTGACCGTCTCGACGGGGGAGTTCGACTGGGACAGGCCCTCGACGTGGACCGGGGTGCTGGACCGTTCGCCGTGCGGCACCGGCACCTGCGCCCGGATGGCGGCGCTGCACGCCAAGGGCCGGCTGGGCCTCGGCGAGGACTTCCGCCACGAGAGCATCCTCGGCACCTTGTTCACCGGCAGGCTGGTCGCCACGGCCACGGTCGGCGAACACGCGGCGGTCGTGCCGACCATCAGCGGGCAGGGCTGGATCACGGGGCACGCCACCTACGTGGTCGACCCCTCCGACCCGTTTCCCCAGGGCTTCACCGTCGGCGACATCTGGTAGCCGCGTCACGCCGCGCCATATCTGCGGATCGGCGCCCATCCCGTCCGTGAGGGGACTTTCTCCTCTGGGTCGCGTGTCCGTTACTCGGGACGATGAGCGCGAACCGAATGGTCCAAGGGAGGAGGCCGAGATGGACGTCGATGAGAAGCGTCGTGAGGCTGCCGTGAAACGGGTCGAGGCGCGGCGGGACTTCAAGACCCACTTGGTGGTGTACCTGGTGGTGAACACGATGCTCGTCGTCATCTGGGCGGTGTCCGGTGCCGGTTACTTCTGGCCGATCTGGCCGCTCGCCGGCTGGGGGATCGGGCTCGCGCTCAATGCGTGGAGCGTCTACGTCCAGCGTCCGATCACGGAGGACGAGATCCGCCGGGAGATGGAACGGGACACCTGAGCGTCGGCGTTGGACGCCACGACGCTCGTGTCGAGGCGGGCGACGGCGCCGCGCATGGTCGATCACGGAGTGGACGCCGCGACAGGGCTAATCTGTGGCGAACACCTCGGCCCGCCCCCGCGAGTCGGGGGGCGCAGCAGGGGAGTCGAGGGGGAGCACGTGACGAGTGACCGGGGCGCAGTGGAGCTGCAGGACGTGACCAAACGTTTCGGCGCCCTGGCTGCGGTCGATCGCATCAACCTCGAGGTCCGGCCGGGCGAGTTCCTCTCCCTGCTCGGGCCGAGCGGGTGCGGGAAGACCACCACCTTGCGCATGCTGGCCGGGTTCGAACAGCCCGACGAGGGATTCATCCGGATCAGCGGCGAGTACGTCCAGGGCATTCCGCCCTACAAGCGTGACGTGAACACCGTCTTCCAGCACTACTCGTTGTTCCCGCACATGACGGTCGCCGAGAACGTCGCCTACGGCCTGCGGCAGAAGGGCGTGTCCAAGGGCGACATCCGCCAGCGCGTCGGCGAGGCCCTGGGGATGGTCAAGATGACCGCCCTGGCCAATCGCCGTCCCCGGCAGATGTCGGGGGGTCAGCAGCAGCGGGTGGCCGTCGCCCGTGCCCTCGTCAACCGGCCGAGCGTGCTGTTGCTCGACGAGCCGCTCGGCGCCCTCGACCGCAAGCTCCGTCAGGAGATGCAGATCGAGCTCAAGCTGCTGCAGAGCCAGCTGGGCATCACCTTCATCTTCGTCACCCATGACCAGGAGGAGGCCTTGTCGATGAGCGACCGCATCGCGGTGATGCTCGACGGTCACATCGAGCAGCTCGCCGATCCCGACACGATCTACGAGCAGCCGTCCTCGGCCTTCGTCGCCGGGTTCATCGGCCAGAACAACTTCTTCTCCGGCGTCGCCCAGCCGGACGGGTCCGTGCTCGTCGACGGCGATCGCCTGGTGGCCGACCGCCGCGTCGACGCCGTCGCCCCGGGCGCCACGGCCTTGGTCGCCGTGCGGCCCGAGTCCCTGCACCTGATCCCGGCGCCTCCCGGTGACCAGGTCAACGTCGTCCAGGGTGTCGTTGCCGGAGTCAGCCACCTCGGCGACGTCATCCAGTTCGTCGTGCGCGCCGGCGGTCGCGAACTGCTCAGCCGCCAGCCCCGTCACTCGGCGTCACGCGCCCGCCCCGGGGAGCCGGTGTGGTGTACCTGGGCGGCGAGCGACGCCTATCAGTTCTCCGATCGACAGGCCCGGCTGGTGCACACCGACCCGGCCTCCGACGTCACCGGCGCGCCGGCGGCCTGAACCAACAACAGCGCGCGTCCGGCGATCGCGTCGGGCCGTGAGACCGAAACCCAAGGGGAGATGCACAACATGGAGAAAGAACCCGTTCGAATCCTGGCGCCGACCGGATTCGCCCAGCGCCTGTCACGGCGCAGCCTGCTGCAGATGGGCACGGGCGCCGCCGGCTTCGGTGTGCTGCTCGCCGCCTGCGGCTCGAGCGACAAGGGCGAGAAGGCGGCGTCGAACGAGGCGACCACCGTCCCCGGGGCCAGCGACGTCACCGAGGCCGCAGCCGCGGCCGCCGGCGCGTCGGGCACGGTGTCGCTGTACACGTGGGGCGACTACCACAGTCCCGATCTGGTCGAGGGCGCCCCGGACGCCATCGGCGTCTCGATGAACGTGCAGTTCTACGCCTCCAACGAGGAACTGATCGCCAAGCTCGAGGCGACCAAGGGCAACAGCGGTTTCGACCTGATCGTGCCCACCGGGCCCTACCTGCCCCAGATGATCTCCAAGGAACTGCTGCTCAAGCTCGACAAGTCCAAGATCCCCAACTGGAAGAACATCGACCCGTCATACCTCGGCAAGAGCTGGGACCCGGGCAACGAGTGGGCGGTTCCCCGTGACTGGGGTTCGACCGGGTACATCTACGACTCGTCGAAGATTAACCGCGAGCTGACCACCTGGGGCGACTTCCTCGACGCCACGGCCAAGGAGTTCAAGGGCAACAACTCGTGGCTGGACACCAGCGACAACGTCCTCGGGCCGTACTTCTGGGCCAACGGCATCTCGTGGAACACCACCAAGGCCGAGGACCTCGACGCCGCCGAGAAGGCCCTCGTCGCCCTCGCCCCCAACGTCAAGGCCTTCGACTCCTACCCGTCGTCGAAGATCGCCGAGGGCGCCTACGGCATGTCGGCGGCCTGGAACGGCGACGCCCGGCAGGCGTACGTGCGCATCGCCGACGCCGGCGGCGACCCCGAGCCGTGGAAGTGGGTGCTCGGCGCGCCGATGACCGAGATCTGGATGGACCACTACGCGATCACCTCCGACGCCAAGAACGTCGACGGTGCCTACGCCTGGATCAACTGGATGCTCGAGCCCGACAGCGCGTTCACCGACCTGAGCTACATCGGCTACAACATGACCGTCGCCGGCACCCAGCCGATGGCCGAGGCGGCCAAGCTCGATCGCCTCGACATGGTCTACTTCACCCCCGAGCAGCTCAAGGCGATGGAGGAAGGCATCGTCAACGAGGCGCAGGACCGCAAGGTCGACATCTTCAACAAGGTGAAGGCAGCGGCGGGCGCATGACCCACCCTGCCCTGGGACGCGGTCGCCGGGCCCCGGCGGGTTCGACGCGGTCATGACCGTGACCTTCACGCAGGCGCCGCCTCCGCGGCGGCGCCTGCGTGCCCCGAAGTTCACGATGGCCATCCCCGGGATCGTCTGGTACGTGTTCTTCTACGCCGTCCCGGTGGCCTTCGTGGTGATCTACAGCTTCGGCTACAAGCCGCCGCTCGGCTCCAAGGGCGCCGTGCGCCTCGACAGCCTCAGCTTCGACAACTACTCCGAGGTCTGGGACAAGACCTTCCGCAAGGTGTTCGCCAACACGATGCTGATCGCCGGCGCCGGCACGCTGCTGTGCGCCCTGATCGCCCTACCGGTGGCCTACTTCGTGGCCGTCAAGGCCGGTCCCAAGCTGCGCGGCCTGCTGCTCGTGCTGATCATCGTGCCGTTCTGGATGAGCTTCTTCGTCCGCACGCTCGCCTGGAGGATCGTGCTCGCCGCCAACGGCCTGCTCTCCAACTTCCTGATCGACCACGGCCTGCGCCAGACCAAGATCGCCTTCCTCGACACCAAGGGAGCCGTGCTCCTCGCCGTCGTCTACAACTACCTGCCGCTGATGATCTTCCCGCTGTTCGTCTCGCTCGACCGCATCGAGCCCGCCCTGCGTGAAGCGAGCAAGGACCTCGGCGCCGGACGGCTGACCACGTTCTTCTCCGTGACCCTGCCCCTGGCCGCCCCCGGGCTGAGCGCCGGCGCCCTGCTCGTGTTCATCCCGCTGGCCGGCGACTTCGTCACGGCGACCGTGCTCGGCGGGGCGAAGGGCAACATGATCGGGCGCAACATCTACTCCTTCGTGATCGAGGCGCAGAACCTCCCGAAGGGCGCGGCGGCCGCCGTCCTGCTCATCCTGATGATCCTGTTGATGATCGCCTTGGCCGCCGTGGTGGTGGGCGCCGTGCAGTACGGGCTGCACCGCCGGCGCCGGGTCGACCTGGGAGCGATCGGCTGATGGCGGCGGCGACGGTGCCCCGCAAACGCGACTGGCCGCGCGTCGGCCTGGCCGTGTGGACGTTCCTGTGCGTGGCCTTCCTGCTGCTGCCGATCGGGTTCGTGATCGTCCACTCGTTCAACGGTGGCAACAGCTTCAGCATCTGGAAGGAATGGGGCGGGCTCAAGTGGTTCCGCAAGATCTGGGACGACAAGCCGTTCCGCGACACGCTGGTCAACTCGTTCAAGGCGGCGATCGGCTCGACGATGATCGCCCTGGTCATCGGCGCCCTGGCCGGTGTCGCCGTGGTGCGCCGCCCCGGGCGGTGGGTCAAGTTCTTCATGAGCCTGTTGTTCCTGATCCTGGTGACCCCCGAGATCATCGATGCCGTCGGCCTGCTCGGCTGGTTCTTCGACATCGTCGACGGCTTCCCGGGCCGCAACCCGTTCCTCAAGGGTCTCTTCGGCATCCGCGGCGGGATGATCAGTCTGTGGGTCGGTCACTCGCTGTTCTCCTCCGCAGTCGTCACCCTCATCGTCCGGGCCCGCCTCCAGGGCCTCGACGAGAGCCTCGAGGAGGCCGCCGCCGACCTCGGCGCGACCCCGGCCCGGGCGTTCCGCCAGATCACCCTCCCGCTGATGGCCCCGGCGCTGATGGCCGGCGGGATGCTCTCGTTGAGCTTCTCGCTCGACAACACGATCATGTCCAGCTTCATCGCCGGTGACTCCTCGACGTTCCCGGTGCTGCTGCTCGGCACGGTCAAGTCGACGCCCAAGCCCAACGTGGGCGCCGGTGCGGTGATCCTGTTCCTGGTCACCCTGCTGGCGGCGACGGCGACGGTGATCGTCCTCAAGCGCAGCGGGCAGTCGTCGTCGGAGATCGCCTCCAACCTCGCCGCCGGATGACCGGCGCGCCAAGTGCCGCCGCCGACGTCATCGTCGTCGGCGCCGGCCTCGCCGGGCTCACTGCTGCGGGCGAGCTCCGCCGCCACGGCCTGGATGTGCTCGTGCTCGAGGCGGGCGGCCGTCCCGGCGGGCGCGTCCGCACCGTGCGGGCCCCGTTCGCCGCCGGTCAGCACGTGGAGAGCGGCGCCGAATGGGTCGACTCGGTGCATCGGAGGATGCACGCTCTGATGGACCGGTTCGGCGTGGAGCTCGAGGGTGAGGGCCAGACGTGGGGCCTGGTCAGACGGTGGCTGCACCTCGACGGCGAGCTGCTCGACCCGGCCGGTCTCGCCGCCCGCGTCCCGACGCTGCGCGCCGAGTTGGCCCGCTACGAGGAGATCGCCCAACGGGACCTCGATCGCTGCGACCCCGAGCACCCTGACCGGCACCCCGACGCGGCGGCGATCGATGCTCGATCACTGGCCGAGGCCATCGACGAGGCCGACCTCGGCCCGGTGGCCCGTCTGTTCGCCACCCGCGACGCCCAGGGCGAGTTCGCCGCCGAACCGGGCGAGGTCTCGCTCCTCTCGCTGCTCCAGCAACGGGCGCTGTACCGGGTGGCGGCCGGTGAGGGCCGCAGCGTCGCGCGCGCCCACCGGGTGGTCGGCGGACTCGACCGGATCACGGCGGGCCTGGCGGCCGGCATCGGCCCGGCGCTGCGGCTGGCCGAGCCCGTGGTGGGCATCGGGCACGGCGACACCCTCGAGGTGCGCACCCCGTCGGCGGTGTACCGCGCCGGCCACGTGGTCGTTTCGTGCTCGTTGATCCCACTGCGCCGGATCGCCTTCGACCCGCCGCTGCCTTCCCCGTTGGCCGCCGCCGTCGCCGGGCTCGGCTACGGCACGGTGACCAAGACGGCCCTGCAGTACACCAGGCGATGGTGGCCGGCGGGTTACGCGACGACCGAGTCGCCGATCCAGCGGGTGTACGAGCCGACGGTCGACCAGCCCGGTCCGCCCGGCGTGCTGATGGCCTACACCGGCGGCGCCGGCGGCCACCGCTTGGCCGAGTCGACCGAGGCGGAGCGGATGGATCTGGTCGGCGGACAGCAGCGGGCCGTGTACCGGTGCACCGGCGCCCCCGATGCGGACGCCCCCGTCACCGGGTTCTCCCGGGCCTGGTCGGCCGAGGCCCGCTTCGGCGGGAGCTACTCGAACTACCGACCGGGTGAGGTGACGGCCTACTGGGACGTGCTGCGCCGGCCGGCGGGCCGGATCCACCTGGCCGGGGAGCACGTGGCGACGTGGACCGGCTACATGGAGGGCGCCGTCGAGTCGGGTGAGACGGTCGCCGCCCGGATCGCCGGCTCGGGAAGCTGACCGATCCCGCCGTGGGCAAATCCCGACCTGTCTTGTAGCCTTTTGCCCATGGCAACGTTCCGTGACCTGCTCGCCCAGGCCAAGTCCGCGATCACCGAGGTCGACACCCAGACTGCGCAGGAGCGCATCGATGGCGGGGGAAACGTGGTGGTCCTCGACGTGCGTGAGCCCGACGAGTACGACCAGGGGGCCCTCCCCGGCGCCCTCCACATCCCCCGCGGCCACCTCGAAGCCCAGGTCGAGGGCAGGATCCTCGACAAGTCGGCGCCGGTGGTCGTCTACTGCGCCGGCGGCGTTCGCTCGGCGTTCGCCGCCAGGACGCTGCAGGAGCTCGGCTACGCCGACGTCGTCTCGGTGGCCGGCGGATTCGGCAAGTGGAAGGACGAGGGGCGGCCGTGGGTCACGCCCGTCACGCTCAACGCCGATCAGCGCAACCGCTACATGCGCCACCTGCTGCTGCCCGAGGTCGGCGTCGAGGGCCAGGCCAAGCTGCTCGGTGCCAAGGTGCTGATGCTCGGCGCCGGCGGTCTCGGCTCGCCCGCCGCCTTGTACCTCGCCGCGGCCGGCGTCGGCACGATCGGCATCGTCGACATGGACGAGGTCGACGCCTCGAACCTGCAGCGCCAGATCCTCCACAACCTCGACCGCATCGGCGACCGCAAGGTCGACTCGGCGAAGAAGACGCTGACGATGCTCAACCCCGATGTCGACGTGGTGACCTACGACACCCGTCTCGACGCCTCGAACATCATGGAGATCATCGCCGGCTACGACGTGATCGTCGACGGCGCCGACAACTTCCCGAGCCGCTACCTGCTCAACGACGCCTCGGTGAAGCTCGGCATCCCCGTGGTGCACGGCTCGATCTTCCGGTTCGAGGGCATGGTCAGCGTGTTCGACCCGCTCAGCGGCCCGACCTACCGCGACATGGTGCCCGAGCCGCCACCCGCCGAGCTCGCCCCGTCGTGCGCCGAGGCCGGGGTGCTCGGCGTCCTGCCGGGCATCGTCGGCTCGATCCAGGCCCTCGAGGTGATCAAGCTCATCCTCGGTCTGGGCGATGGTCTCTCGGGCCGCATCCTGGCCATCGACACCCTCGACATGAGCTTCCGCACCTTCAACCTCAAGCCCGACCCGGCCAACGAGGTGACCTACGCCAACCGCGACCGGATCCAGGTGCGCGACCTCGAAGGGCTCTGCGCCCCCGGCCTCGACCACTGACGGCGAACGCGGTTCAGTCGAACAGCTCCGGGTCGGTGCGGCAGATCTCCTGCCACAGCGGCTGGAAGCTGAACCAGCCGGCCAGCGGGTAGGCGGTGTTCTGGTAGGTGTAGCGGGCGTACTCGGCGGGGATCAGCTTCGGGGTGCCGGCCGCCATGGCGAGCAACTGGGCCTGGCACGAGCGCTCCATCGCCACGAACCAGAACACCGCTTCGTCGACGCTCTGGCCGGTGGTGAACAGGCCGTGGTTCTGGTGGATCGCGGTCCGCTTGTCGCCCAGCTTGGCGGCCAGTTCGTGGCCCGCTTCGATGTCGAAGACGACGGCGCCACCCTGCTCGGCGATCACCACGTGGTCCTCGTAGAAGCTGCACGAGTCCTGGGTGATCGGATCGAGGGGGATGCCGAGCGAGGCGAATGCCTTGCCGTGGATCGAGTGCGAGTGGGCGGCGGCGATCACGTCGGGCCGGGCCTGGTGGATCGCCGAGTGGATGACGAAGGCCGCCCGGTTGACCGGGTGTGCACCGTGGACCACCTCACCCAGGTGGTTGACCAGGATCAGGTCGCTGACCCGGATGTGGCGGAAGCTCATCCCGAACGGGTTGACCCAGAAGTGGTCGGGGAACTCGGGATCGCGCACCGTGATGTGCCCGGCGACGCCTTCGCCGAAACCGAGCCGGCCGAAGATGCGCAGGCCGCCGGCCAGCTTCTGCTTGCGGTGCAGCCGCTCCTCGGCGACATCGGCGAAGGTCGGTGGACCGTCGATCGACACCGCCTTGGGAGTCAGCGGGACGCCGTCGATGGTCGGCACGGGATGGTCGGCGATGGTCATGGGCGGATGCTACTCAGCCCCCGGTCCGGCCCTGCGGCGGCCGGGAGCACCCCGCGGGACCCGGCCGAGCACTGCCCTGTCACAGGTGTGCGGCCCTGTACGGCCGATACCGTTGTCCGGGTATGGCCCGATTTCGAGTCCTCGGCATCCCCGTTTCGGTCGACCCGTGGTTCTTCTTCGGGCTGTTCTTCGTCTACAGCTGGTCCGGTGGGGGCCGAGCCGGGTTGTTCGCCGCCGCGGCCCTCGGTGTGCTGACCCTCGTCCACGAGCTCGGCCATGCGCTGACCGCCCGCCGATTCGGCTGCGAAGTGGCGATCAGCCTCAACCTCTTCGTCGGATGGGCCTCCTACTCATCGGCCCGACCGATGTCACGGGCCCGCCGGATGCTCGTCAGCGTGATGGGGCCGGGCACCCAGTTGGGTGTCGCCGTCGGCGCGCTGGCGCTCATCTACCTGGCGTTCCATGGTGGCGTCGGGCCGGATCGGGCGTTCTGGGGCGACCTGTGGATCGGGGTCTCCTGGGCCGGGGTCGTCATCGCCCTGCTCAACCTGCTGCCCTTGTGGCCGCTCGACGGGGGCCACCTCCTCCACGGGGTGCTCGAGTCCCGGCTGGCGCCTCGCCGGGCGTTGCGTGGGGTGCTGCTGTTCACGCTCGGGGCGCTCGGGGCGATGATCGTGCTCGGCCTCGTCGCCCGCGGCGGCGGCTGGAGCGTGCTCGACGCCGAACGGCGCCGCCCGACCCGGGCGATCGAAACCTTCGTGCTCGGCTCGCTGCCCGCCGCCCTGTGGGCCCAGCTCCGCTCGTTCCCCGCCTACCTGCTCAACCTGCCCTGGTTCCTGTTCCTCTTCTCCGGAATGACCACCGTGCAGACACTCAACCGGCTGTCGGCCGCCGATCGCCAGGTCATCGACGCCGCCTCGGCCGGGGCGAGGATCGACGGTCCACTGGCCGGCGACCTGGCCGTCGCCGCCCAGGCCGAGGCGGTCGGCTGGCAGACCGGCACCGTCCCGCCGATGCCCAAGGGCTGGACGGCGTCGCCGTGGCTGCTCGCCCATCTGGCCGCCCGGGTGGCCGACACCGGCGGCACGCAGGCGGCGCTCGCCCGCGTCGTGGCCCGCGGCCGCAGGTGGGTGGCCCCCGATCCCGCGCGCCGGGAGCTGGCTCCGCTCCTCGCCGCCCTGGCGGCACCGTGGCCGATCGACGATCCGGCGAGGGGTCGGTCGCTGCTCGCCGTCGCCACCCACCACGCCCCGGCGGAGCAGTTCCTCGAGTATGCCGACCGCCTGTACCGCGCGGCGCGCGACCCCGAGGCGCTGCTGCTCGCCGCCGGTGGCCTGGCCCGGCGAGGCCATCCCGACGACGCGATGGCCTGGCTCTCCAGGGCCGTCGCCGAGTTGCCCGATGCCCATCGGGTGGCCGGCGATCCCGAGTTCGCCCCGTTGCACGACCGCTCCGACTTCCAGCAGTTGCTCACCGGGCTGCGCCAGCGCGCCGTCTGAGCGCCCGGGCGCCGTTGATGACGCGGCCGAAGCGGCCGATCGAGTCGGCGTCGATGTCGGCCAGGCTGACGATGATCGTGTGTACGCCGGCGTCGACGAGGGCGGCGCTCGCCGCGACGTGCTCGTCGACCGAGCCGGCGTTGACCGAGCGGGCGAAACGCTCGGCGCCGACCCGTGGCGGGCGGAGCGCTTCGACGAGCCGGCCGACATGGGCCCGATCGTCGCCGACCAGTGCCGTCGAGAGGTGGGTCACCTCGATCGCCGCCGGATCGCGACCCACCTCGGCACAGTGGCGCTGGAGGACGGCGAGCTTGCGGCGCACGTTGTCGGCGTCGCCGAAGAGGTTGCAGGCGTCGGCGTACCGGGCGACGAGCCGCAGGGTGCGCCGTTCACCCGAACCGCCGACGAGGATCGGCACCCGCTCCTGTAGGGGTCGTGGGTAGCAGAGAGCCTCGGGCACGGTGATCGTGCGGCCCTCGAATGCCGGTGAACCGGGGCCCCACATCAGCGGGAGCAGTTGCAGCGCATCCTCGAGCATGTCGAGGCGCCGGCCGACCGGCGGGAACGGCCAGCCGTACGCCTCGTGCTCCTGGCGGAACCAGGCCGCCCCGACCCCGCAGATCACCCGCCCGCCGGAGAGCACGTCGAGGGTGGCCACGATCTTGGCCAGATGAGCGATGTTGCGGTAGGTGACCCCGGTGACCATCGTCCCGAGACGGATGGTCGAGGTGACCGCGGCGAGGTGGGCGAGCGTGGTCCAGCTCTCGGGCATGTTGTCCCACGCCCGGCCCGCTTGGGGGATCTGGCGGAAGTGGTCCATCACCCACAGGTGGTCGAATCCGGCGCCCTCCGCGTGCGTGGCGATCTCCCGCAACCGTGGCCCCAGCTCGGTCGGCCCGCCGGGGAACTCGAAACGAGGGATCTGCAGCCCGAAGCTCAGCGGACGGGCACCGGGCGCCGGCCCGACGGTCGGGACCGTGGCGGGCGAACGTCGCGGATCGCGGGCGAGTGCCGAGACGGCGGCCCGCGTCGCGGGTCGGACCCTGATGATCCGGGCGTACGGCTCGAGTTCGACCTCGGCCACGACGTCCGGCCAGCGCTGGAGCTGGCTGCGCACGACGGCGTCGGGCACGGGCACCGGCCGGGCCCGGTTGGCCGATCGGACGTCGCCATCGACGACCTCGAAGACGGCGGCGAAGCACGGCACACCGGCCTCGGCCGCCATCTCCCGCCACCGGGCGCGGGTGTCCCGGTCCATCCCGAGGGTGTCGATCACCGCTGTCAGCCGGCGACGCAGCCGGCGGGAGACGATCTCGTCGATCAGGGCGAAGGCGTCGGCCGACGCCGCCTGGTCGTACGGGCCCTCGCCGACGATGGCGCGCAGCGCATCCGACGAGACGACCTGATCGGTGCCGAAGTGGGCGGCGGCCCACGTCGACTTCCCGACACCGGCGGGACCGACGAGGATCACCATGCACGGCGAGGGGAGGAGCACCTCGTCGGTCACGGAGCCGCCAACGACGGCGCGACCACCCGCTGGGCACGGTCGGCGGCGGCGATCACCGTCGGGGAGCCGCGCACGGTGACTGGCAACCGCTCGATCTCCATCTGCCCAATCTACGATCGGGGGAGTGGCCCTCGAAGCGTCCTTGCCGCGCAGCGCCTACGTCGACGACGAGGTCTGGCAGCGCGAACGTGAGCGGATCTTCGCCCGCGGCTGGGTGTGCGTCGGGAGGGAGTCCGATGTCGGGGGCGAGGCCGGGTCGTTTCGCCGCGTCGAGCTCGCCGGAGAGTCGCTGCTCCTCGTGCGCGACGAGTCGGGCGGGTTGGCGGCCTTCGCCAACGTGTGCGCCCACCGGGGTTCCGAGCTCGTCGATTCGACCGATGCGGCGTGCGCCAGCGGGCGCTTCGCCCGGGTCATCCGGTGCCCGTACCACCTGTGGACGTACGAGCTCGACGGCCGTCTGCGCGGCGCACCCCATCTCGATCCGGCCGACACCTCCGGTCTGGGGCTCACCCCGTTGGCACTCGGGACGTGGGGCGGCTTCGTGTTCGTCGACCAGCAGGGGGATGCCACCCCGCTCGCCGACGCGGTGGCGGCGAGCGCTGCCCGCCTGGCCAACTACCCCCTGCAGCGGATGGCGCTCGGGCATCGCCTGACGTACGCGGTCGCCGCCAACTGGAAGGTGCTCAGCGAGAACTACAACGAGTGCTACCACTGCGGCCCCGTGCACCCCGAGCTGTGCGAGCTCGTCCCGTCGTTCCGGCTCGCCGGGGGTGCGCAACTCGACTGGGAGCGCGGCATTCCCTACCGGCCGGGGGCCTACACGTTCACGTCCAGTGGCACGACGATCCGGCGGCCGTTCGCCGGGCTGAACGACGACGAGCTCGTCAACCACAAGGGCGAACTCGTCCACCCGAACCTGTTCGTCTCGTTGTCCTGCGACCACGTCGCCGCCTTCGTGCTCTGGCCGACCGGCCCGTCGTCGACGACGGTGGTCTGCGACTTCCTCTTCGATCCCGACGAGGTGTCCCGCCCCGATTTCGACCCGGCCGACGCCGTCGGGTTCTGGGACACGGTCAACCGCCAGGACTGGGCGATCTGCGAGCGGGTGCAACGCGGGATGTCCTCGCGCCACTTCCGCCGCGGTTGGTACGCCCCGATGGAGGACGCCAGCCTCGACATCCGCACGTGGTGGCACGAGCGGATGGAGGTGCCGTGACGGCGGCCAAGGACGTCGACCACGTCGTCATCGGACTCGGCGGGATCGGCTCGGCAGCCGCCTACTGGCTGGCCCGGCTCGGCGGCGAGACCGCGGCGGGCGGCGGTGCCCGGGTGATCGGCCTGGAGCAGTTCGCCCTCGGTCACGTGAACGGGGCGAGCCACGACCACTCGCGGATCATCCGCCACTCGTACCACACCCCCGGCTACGTCGCCCTGACCGCCGGAGCGTACGCGGCATGGCGGTCGGTCGAGGAGGATCTCGGCGAGGCGCTGCTCGTGCGCACCGGGGGGATCGACGTGTTCCCTGCCGGCGGCGTGATCCCGATCGAGGACTACACGACGTCGATGGATGCCCACGGTGTGGCCTACGAGGTGATCGACGCCGACGAGGCAATGCGCCGGTTCCGGCAGTTCCGCCTGCCCGCCGGGGCGACGGTGCTGTTCCAGGCCGACACCGGGATCGCCCCGGCGGCCCGCAGTACCGCCGCCCACCAGGCCCTCGCCCGGCGCAGGGGTGCCGAGCTGATCGACTCGACCCCCGTCGAGTCGATCACCAGCGACGGTGCGGGCGAGATCACCGTCGTCACGGCGGCGGGCGCCTACCGCAGCGGCTCGGTATCGATCTGCGCGGATGCCTGGACCAACGAGCTGATCGCCTCGCTGGGGACGACGATCCGCTTGGAGGTCACCCGCGAGCAGGTCGTCTACTACCCGACGCCGCACGTCGGCGACTATGCCGTGGGCCGGTTCCCGGTGTGGATCTGGATGGACGATCCCTGCTTCTACGGTTTCCCGGTGTACGGCCGGGCCGATGCCGTCAAGGCGGCCGAGGACGTCGGCGGCCGGCCGACCACGGCACGGACCCGCTCGTTCGAGCCCGATCACCAGTCGCTGAGGCGCCTCGAGCGGTTCCTCGCCGACATCCTGCCCGGCATCCCCCATGGGGTGCCGCAGGTCACGACGTGCCTCTACGCCCTCACCCCGGACCGTGACTTCGTGCTCGACGCGTTGCCCGGTCATCCCGGGCTGCGGGTCGCCGTCGGCGCCGGGCACGGGTTCAAGTTCGCCTCGTGGTTCGGTCGGACCCTGGCCGAGCTGATGGTCGTCGGCTCGACGGGATGGGACCTGTCGCCCTTCCGGTTCGACCGGCCGGCGCTCACCGACCCGGACTTCGTCGCCCATTACATGACCTGAGCGCCGGGCGCACCGGGCGGCAAGTGAACACCGGCCCGTGACCGGCGGCAGCGGCCGGATGGGGGCGTGCCTGCCGCAGTCGTTACGCTCGGCATGTGGCCGACGCCGTTCATCGCACCGATTCTGGAATCGAGATCAAGCCGCTGTACACGGTCGACGACCTGGCCGACTGGGATCCGGCGGAGCGGCTGGGGGCGGGTCCGGGGCAGCCGCCGTACACGCGTGGGATCTACCCGTCGATGCACCGCGGCCGTCTGTGGACGATGCGCCAGTACGCCGGCTTCGGGACCGCGGCCGACACCAACGAGCGATTCAAGTTCCTCCTCGCCGCCGGGCAGACCGGGCTGTCGTGCGCCTTCGACCTGCCCACCCAGATGGGCTACGACTCCGACCATCCCCGCTCGGAGGGCGAGGTCGGCAAGGTCGGCGTGGCGATCGACACCATCGACGACATGCGCACGCTGCTCGCCGGGATCCCCCTCGACAAGGTGACGACGTCGATGACGATCAACTCGACCGCGGCGATCCTGCTGTTGATGTACGAGCTCGTCGCCGAGGAGCAGGGCGTCGCGCCGCACGAGATCATGGGCGGCACGATCCAGAACGACCTGCTCAAGGAGTACATCGCCCGTGGGACGTACGTGTACCCGCCGCGGCAGTCGATGCGGCTGATCACCGACATCTTCGCCTACTGCAACGAGCGGATCCCGCGGTGGAACACCATCTCGATCTCCGGCTACCACATCCGCGAGGCCGGTTCGACGGCGGTGCAGGAGATCGCCTTCACCATCGCCAACGGGATCGCCTATGTCGAGGCGGCGATCGCCGTCGGCCTCGACGTCGACGATTTCGCTCCCCGGCTGAGCTTCTTCTGGAACGCCCACAACAACTTCTTCGAGGAGGTGGCCAAGTTCCGCGCCGCCCGGCGCATCTGGTACCGGCTGATGCACGAGCGCTTCGGTGCCCGCAAGGAGTCCTCGAAGCTGCTGCGATTCCACACCCAGACCGGCGGCTCCACCCTCACCGCCCAGCAGCCCGAGAACAACATCGTGCGCGTCGCCATCCAGTCGATGGCCGCGGTGATCGGCGGGACCCAGTCGTTGCACACCAACGGCTACGACGAGGCGCTCAGCCTGCCCACCGAACGTGCCGCCCGCACGGCACTGCGCACCCAGCAGATCATCGGCTACGAGTCGGGCATCGTCGACACCCCCGATCCGCTGGCCGGCTCGTACTTCGTGGAGTCGCTCACCGACGAGGTCGAGCGCCTTGCCTGGGAGTACATCGCCAGGATCGACGAGATGGGTGGGGCGGTGGCGGCGATCGAGGTCGGCTACCAGATGGACGAGATCGAACAGGCCGCCTACGAGTACGCCAAGTCGATCGACGACGATGTCCGTGTCGTCGTCGGCGTCAACCGCTTCACCGTCGAAGGAGGCGGCGATCCCGAGCTCCTCCCGGTCGACCCCCAGCTCCAGGCCAACCAGATCGCCCGCCTGAGCGCCTTCAAGGCCGACCGCGACCAGGCAGCCGTCACCGTCCACCTCGACGCGGTGAGGTCGGCCGCCCGGGGCACCCAGAACCTGCTCCCGCCGATGCGCGAGGCGCTACGCGCCCGCGCATCGCTCGGCGAGGTCAGCGATGCGCTGCGCGACGTGTTCGGTGTGTATCGACCCGGTTACTGAGCGCGCTCGACACGGGTCCTAGGATCCGCTCGAGGACCGCCGCCGAAGGGCCGTGGTCGCACATCGGGAGGCCCACGTGGCGCAGCGCAGTTCCTGGAGGTTGTTGGTCGTTGCCGCAGTGGCGGTGACGTCGCCGGGGATCCTCGGGTCGACGACGAGCGGGGCCCGAGCGCAGGGGTCGCGACCGGTGGTCGTCGGTTCGGACAGCCGGTTGAACCGGCTGCCTCCCGGTCTGGCCGGCGATCCCGACGAGGTGATCACCGCCACTGTTCGGCTGACCGGTGAGCCAGTCGGGGCCATCGTCGGCGCGGCCGCCGAGGCCGGACGTGAGGTGGGCAAGGCGCAGCAGGGCGCGGCCCGCCGGTCGCTGGCCGCGGCCCAGCAGCCCGTGCGTGATCTGCTCGGCGCCCGCGGCGTCGAGGTGCTCCACGAGATGCAGGACGCGGTCAACGCCCTCGTGATGCGCGGGCCGCGTTCGGCGATCGCCGGCCTTGTCGACGTCCCGGGCGTCGAGGCCGTGTTCGAGGCGCGCAAGGTGACCCTGGCCAACGGGGCGTCCAACGCCCTCACCGGCGCGCTGGCGGCCTGGGAGGAGACGGGCCTCACCGGCAAGGGGATCAAGATCGGGATCATCGACGACGGCATCGACTACCTCCATGCCGACTTCGGCGGCTCCGGTGACCCGGCCGAGTACGCCGCCAACGACCGCTCGGTGATCGAGGAGGCAACGTTCCCGACGGTGAAGGTGGCCGGGGGCACCGACTTCGTCGGCGACGTCTACGACGCCAGCTCCGACGATCCGGCGCTGGCCGTACCGGCGCCCGATCCCGATCCGCTCGCCTGCGGTCACCATGGCACCCACGTCGGCGGCACGGCCGGCGGCCAGGGGGTCACCGCCGCCGGCGGCACCTTCACCGGTCCCTACACGGCGGCCGGCGTAGCCGGCCTGCGGATCGCCCCGGGGAGCGCCCCCGAGGCGACGCTGTACGCCTACAAGGTGTTCGGCTGCGACGGTTCGGTCGACGACCCGATCATCCTCGCCGCCATCGATCGGGCCATCGCCGACGACGTCGACGTGCTCAACCTGTCATTGGGCTCGTCGTTCGGCAACGCCGACGACGTGATCAACGAGGCGATGAACAACGCGGCGAACGCCGGGATCATGGTGGTCGCCTCGGCGGGCAACGAGGGCCCGAGCGGGTACATCATCGGCGGTCCGAGCACCGCCGACCGGGCGTTGTCCGTGGCGGCGATCGACGGCTCGTCGCCCACCTTCGCCGGCGCCGCGCTCGTCGGTACCGACGTGACCGGGATCAACGCCAACGGAGGCCCCCTGCCGATCACCGGCACGCTGCGCGTGCTGCGCGACGCCGCCGGCGGGGTGGGGCTTGGCTGCCTCCCCGACGACTATGCCGCCGTCGTCCCCGGCGAGATCGTCGTCACCGGGCGCGGCGAGTGCGACCGGGTCGCCCGCGCCGTCAACGGCCAGGCCGCCGGTGCCGCAGGGGTGATCATGATCAACAACGCCCCCGGCCTGCCACCGTCGGAGGGCACGATCGACGGGGTGACGATCCCGTTCGTGGGCGTGGAGGAGTCCGCGTCCGCCACGATCGTGGCGCTCGACGGCACCGCGATCACCTTGGACGTGGTCGAGATCGCCAACCCCGGCTATCTCGCTGCGGCCTCGTTCACGTCGGCCGGTCCCCGCCCGGGCGACTCGGCCCCGAAGCCCGACATCGCCGCCCCCGGCGTGTCCCTCCTCTCGGCCGGGGCATCGACCGGGAACGGGGCGCTCACCCTCTCGGGCACGTCGATGGCATCACCGCACACCGCCGGCATCGCCGCACTGGTCCGCCAGGCCCACCCGGGGTGGAAGCCGGTGCAGATCAAGGCGGCGATGATGAACACCGCCTCGGCCGGGGCGCTCGTCGACTTCGACCCGCGCCGCCAGGGCACGGGGCTGGTGCAGGTCGGTGCGGCGATCGCCACGCAAGCGATCGCCACCACGACGCGCGGTCGCAACTCGGTGACGTTCGGCTACGAGCAGCTGCGCAAGGTGTTCCACGAGGAGCACTCGGTGGCCCTGCGCAACTTCACCTCGACCCCGGTCACCTACGACGTCGCCGCCAATGTGGTCGGTGATTCGCTCGGCGCCGTGGTCGGTGTGCGGCCGTCCGTCGTCACGGTCGCAGCGGGCCGGAGCGCCCAGTTCAAGGCCGTGCTCGACATCGATCCCACGGCTGTCGCCGCGCTTCCTCCGGCCGATGCCTCGATCCTCGGCGACCTCGTGTCGATCCGCGGCCTGATCGTCGCCACACCGCGGGAGGCGGCCGCCGGGATCTACCCGCTGAGCATCCCCTTCGGCCTCGTGCCCCGTGGCCTGTCGTCGGTCGGCGCATCCCCGGGGAAGCGGCAGATCTCGGTGTCGAACCGGGGCATCCACGCCGGCAGCGCCGATGTCTACGCCTGGCAGCTGTCGGGTTCGCAGGGCGGAGCCCCCCGGTTCGACATCCGTGCCGTCGGCCTGCAGCAGCTGCCGGGTGAGGCGGTCGGAGCCGATCCGGGCGATCACCTGATGGTGTTCGCGGTGAGCACGTACGGTCGCTTCGACAACGCCGCCGAGGGTGAGATCGACGTGCTCGTCGACACCGATGCCGATGGCGGCCCGGACGTGGCCGTGGTCAGCGTCGACGAGGGTCTGGTCACCACGGGCACCTTCGACGGCGTGGCGCTGACCTTCACCATCGACCTGGCCACCGGCGCGCAGATCGGCTCGGCGTTCGCCACGACGGCGTCGATGAACGGCTCGACGTTGTTGCTGCCGACGCTCGGCAGCTGGATCGGCGCCGACAAGTTCAGCTACACCGTCGAGTCGCTCGACTCGGTCATCGCCGGTCAGTCGGATTCGGCGTCGGGCACGGCGTCGTGGGACATCGCCCGCCCACCCGTCTCGACGGGCGACTACGTGACGCTCGAGCCCGGCGACGCCGTCGGCGTGTCGGTCACCTCCAGCAGCAGTGCGTTGGCGAAGACGCCGGTGCTCGGCTGGATGGTCGTCACCTCCGACGACTCCAACGGGGCGGCCCAGGCCAACCTCGTCGCCCTCGAGGACGTCGGCAGGTAGCGGGCCGACAGACGTTCTGCGGGCGGCGACCTCAGTCGATGATCCGCAGCTCGACCGGAGGGCGGGCCGGTGGCGGGACCACCGACGTTGCCCAACCGAGGTAGGTGAGCGAGACGATGAACGTGCCGGCCTCGAACCCGCACAGCTCGGCTACCGCGTCGTTGGTGCCCCTCGGGCACGACCCCCAGTAGGTCGCCAGGCCCTTGGCCGTGGCGCCGAGCATCAGGTTCTGCAACCCTGCCGCCGCGGCGTCACGGTTCTCGGCGGTGCGCACCGGGCTGTCGCCGGGCGCCGAGCCGAGGATCAGTGTCGCCGGCGTGCGGAGGTACTTGCGCCGCGCCTTGTCGACCTTCGACGGCTCCTCGCCCTGTGCCGCGAGGATGTCGGCGATCGTGGCGCCCAGCCGGGCCCGGGCCTCGCCGGTGAGCAGGGCGAACCGCCATGGCCAGGTGCGCTTGTGGTTGGGGGCCCACTGCACCAGCTCGCAGAGCTGCCCGACCAGGTCGACGGGCACCGCACGTGTCGGGTCGACGAGCATGCTGGTGCGCCGCGCCCTGACGAGTCCGGCGAACTCGTCGAATGCCATCGGTCCTGGGGTGTCGATCATGCGCACCAGGATGGCCTCGGCGCGCCCCGATCGCCACCCCGGCGGGAGCGGACCCGACATCACCCGCCCGGGCCCAGAACGATGGTCAGGCGCCCGCCCCGGCCGGGGACGTCCGCAGCGAGCCATCGCGCATCGCCCAGTCGCCCCCGGCCAGCGCCCGGGCGATCAGACAGCAGGCGATCATCGCCAACGCCGTGGCGCCGTAGGCGGACTGGCGGCCGTGATGCTCGTACAGGTACCCGGCGATCAGCGCGGTCACGCCGCCTGTGAGGGTCTCCATCCCGCCGAGGAGGCCGTGGCCAGCGGCCTGGCGGTCGGCGGGCAGGGTCATCCCGGCGGCGATCGACGAGCTCGACACGCACATCCCGTCGACGACGGCGTGGAACATGGCGATCAGGAACATCTGCTCGACACCGGTCATCACGCCGTACCCGGCGATGAACCCCGATTCGAGGATCAACCCGTAGATCCCGACGCGGAACGGCCCGACGCGCTGGGCGACGCGCCCGCTGATCCGGCCCATGAGGATCAGCGGGACGGCGAACAGGGTGATCCCGAGGTTGGCGACCCAGGTCGCCGCTTGCAGGTCGTCGAGCACCAGGGTCCACAGGGCGTCGAACGTCCCGATCATCAGGAACACCCCGCATCCCGTGGCGACGGCCGCAGCGTACGGGCGATGGCGGAGCAGGTCGAACGCCAGACTGGGCGTCGGTTCGGCGTCGGCGTCGACCTCGTGGAGCGGGATGCGGATGACCAGCGGCAGGCAGGCGAGCGTCACCGCGCCGACGAAGAGGAACGGAGCGGGCAGGCCGAACGGTCCCGCCAGCACCGCGGAGATCGCCGGGCCGATGGCGAAGCCGAAGATGTCCGCCGAGAGGATCAGGCCCAGGTTGCCGCCCATGTCGCCCTGATCGCTGAGCACGACCACCCTGCGGATCGCCGGATGGGCGATGCCGATCCCGACGCCCATCACGAGGCGCCCGATCAGCAGCTGCGGGGCCGCCGTGCCGAAGGCCATCACCAGCAATCCGACCAGGTTGACCAGCACACCGCCGGCGATGAACACCCGGACGTGACCGCGGTCGGCCAGCGGGGCGAGGAAGAACTGCGCCAGCACCGACGACAGGAAGCCGACGGCCACCAGCGCGCCGAGCGCCGTCTCGGCGAGCACGTAGCGGTTGCGGTAGTCGTCGAGCAGGGTGAACAACACCCCGTAGCCCGACGCCATCACCGCGGTCAGCGCCGAGCAGGCCAGGATGGTCGTTCGGCCGCGCACCGAGGCGACGCTAGTGCCGAGGCGGTTGATTGCCCGGGCCGGTGGCAGTCGTGGCGATCAGGAGGTGAGCGTCTCGATCGCCATCACGGCGACCTCGCCCTCGACGGCGGAGCCGAGGTCGGTCTGCCAGCCCCCGTCGCCTCGCTGACGGCGGGCGAGCAGGCGCCGGGCACGACCGGCGGCGTTCGAGTGCGGCATCGCCAGGGCGGCCCAGGCCAGCCACGCGGGGTCGAGCTCGTCGATCACGTCGACGACCGGGTCGAGCGCGGCGAGGGCCAGGTCGTCCTCGCCGACCGTCGCCAGGACGCGCGCCGTCAGCCACTGCGCGGCGATCGGCCCGGCGAGCGAGCCGTCGGTGCGCAGCCGGCGACGAAGGACCTCGGCCGCCCGGCGCACGGCGGCGCCGTTGACGCCCACCAGCGTGGAACCGCAGAGGGCCGTGAGGTAGACCCGGCACTCGAGGGTGTCGGCCAGCCATGGAGGCCGGGGGCCGGGGGTGACCTCGTCCCATGACCCGTCGGCCTGCTGGTTGGCGAGCAGGAACCGGGCGCCCTCGAGGCGCATCTCCCGCAGCCCGTCGCCCGGGCCGAGCCCGCCGAGTCGGGCCAGGGCGTGGCACGTGCCCTCGAGCGAGCCGTAGGGACGCGACCAGCAGGCGGCCCAGGCGCCGTCGGCGAGCTGCCCGCCCGAGAATCTGGCCAGCAACCCCTCGTCCGGGACTTCGCGGCGCAGCCGGAAGGCGACCCGCGCCCGGTCGAGACGACTCCCGTGCCGCTCGACGAACTCCTCGGCCCTGGCTACGGTTGCATCGAACTCACGTGCGGCGATCATGAATCCGATTCTGGTCGAACACGTGTTCGTCTGTCAACACCCCGCAGGTCGAGATGTCCGCAGCCGCCGTGGACGGGCGATCTCAGTTGCGCCGTGCGGCGCGATCGGCGCGTGCCTCGGGGATGAGGATCACGGCCGAGACGACCATCAGGACGGCGGCGACGTAGGCCACGCCGTGGAGCGAGAAGCGCTCGACGACGGCGAAGGCGATCAGCGGGGCGAACAGGGCGCGCACGCCGGTGAAGAACGTGTGCAGCCCCATGTAGTCGGCGACCCGGCCGGGCGGGGCGAACTTGGTGACCCACAGGCTCCACATCAGGTCGCCGCCGGCCGTGGCCACGCCGAGGGTCACCGATCCGATGATCAGCCCGATGTCGCTGGCCCCCGAGAAGAAGGCGGCGACGTAGAGGGCGAACAGCGCATTGACCGCGCTGCGCGCGGCGAAGAACGACACCCGGTCGAACATCACGCCGAACACGGGGAGCAGGGCGAGCCTCACGAGCGCCGGGATCGTGACGGTGAGCAGCACGATCTCGGCCGGGCTGGCCGAGACGCCGTACCTCGCCACGGCGAGGTACTCCACCCGAAGCGGCACCAGCATCAGGTTGCCGAATCCCATCAGCATCCACGAGGCGAGCGTGAGACGGAGTTGGCGGTCCTCACCGAGGAGGTGGAAGTGCGGCCACGGCCGGTCGGCGCCCGGGATCCGGGGGAGCGACTCGGAGGGGATCTGCGCCTGGAACAACGCGGCGAGGATCATCGCCGCACTGCCGACGACCACGATCATCCGCCACGATCGCGGGTCGTCCTCGAGCGCTGCGCCCATCGCCAGGCCGGCCAGCGCCGACACGGCGACCTTCAACGCCATGCCCCGCCCGACTCGGCGTCCGCGTTCGCCGACCGGGAAGTTGCGCTCGTAGGTGGCCACGATCAGCGGCATCGAGACGTTCATCGCGGCGACGGCGACGATCGCCCCGATCGTGAAGGCGACGATCGCACCCCCTGACGGCGACGGCGAAGCCGGCGGCGCCGACCAGCGAGATCACCGCGGCGACGGTCATCGCCGGGCGGTGCGAGCGCCGGGCCGCCGCGGTGACGAAGGGGGAGGCGAGCAGACCGACCCCGCCCGCCGCGGCGATCATCCCCTTGAGCTGTCCCGATGCGCCGAACCGGGTGATCGCGATGGTCAGCAGGACCGAGGTCTCGAGCGGTAGGAGCACGCCCAGCGGCACCGAGCGGGCCAGATCGGCGACCTGGGTGCGGTGCACGATGCTCGGATCGTCACTCGGATGCCGCTCGGCGAAGGGCGGTCCGTGAGTCACGATCGTCGGCACGTCTCGGCGGTGATCGCCCCGACGCTACCAAGGCCCTGCCGCCGATCGAGGAGCATCCACGCCCCGCCGCCGCCGGGGGCCGTGGATGACACGCAGGGGTGGTGGAACGCCAGAACCCCGGATGCGATCGACCGCCGCCGCCGGGGTCGTCGGCGGGCCGAGGGGGCTGCGACACTGCGCGATGCCCGAAGATGCCCGGCCGGCCGACGGAGCGCCCGCCCGGATGCCCCGCCACGTCGTGGTCGTGCTGCTCGACTCGCTCAACCGGCACATGCTCGGCTCGTACGGCGGCGACGAGTTCGAGACGCCCAACCTCGATCGGTTCGCCCGCGACCATGCGGTGCGCTTCACCGGCCATGTGACGGGCTCGCTGCCGTGCATGCCTGCCCGCCACGACATCCTCTGCGGAGCGCTCGACTTCCTGTGGAAGCCCTGGGGGTCGGTCGAGCTGTGGGAGGCCCCGGTCACCCGGCTGCTCGACCATGCCGGGGTGACGACGATGCTCGTCACCGACCACCCCCACCTGTTCGAGACCGGCGGCGAGAACTACCACACCGACTTCTTCGGCTGGGAGTACCTGCGGGGCCACGAGGGCGATCCGTGGAGGACCTACCGGGATCCCTCGTGGATCGGCTCGCCGACCACGGCGCCCGCCGGCACGGGTGACTGGTACTGGCGACGGACCCGCGGCGTCGACATGCCGGAGCGGGCCTACGACCGGGCCCGCACCTTCTTCCGCGCCGAGGAGGACTTCCCCGGACCGCGGACGATGTCGAGCGCCGCCCACTGGCTGCGCGAGGCGGCCCCCCACCACGACCGTTGGTTCCTGTTCGTCGACGAGTTCGATCCCCACGAACCGTTCGACACGCCCGAGCCGTGGACGGGGCGCTACGAGGACGGCGGCTGGGACGGCGAGCGGATCATCTGGCCGCCCTACGACGACGGCGCCATCGCCCAAGGGCGGCTCACCGAGGCGGAGGGCCGCCACATCCGCGCCAACTACGGCGCGAAGCTGTCGATGATCGACCACTGGTTCGGCGAGGTGCTCGCCGCCCTCGACGCCGGGGAGATGTGGCAGGACACGGCGGTGATCGTCTGCACCGACCATGGCCACTACCTGGGGGAACGGCGCCGCGGGCGCGACGTGTGGGGCAAGCCCGGGGTGCCCCAGTTCGAGCCGCTCGGCCACATCCCGCTGCTCGTCCACTGGCCCGGGGCGCCCCCGGGCACGACCTGCGACGCGCTGACCACCAACGTCGACCTGCATGCCACGATCTGTGACGTGTTCGGAGTCACCGCCGGCCACCGCACCCATGGCACGTCACTCGTGCCGCTGCTCATCCGGGAGGCGCCGGCGATCCGCGAGTGGGCGATCGGGGGCGTCTACGGCAACTGGGTGCAGGTCACCGACGGCGTCCGCAAGTACGCCCGGGCGCCGATCGGCGACGGCTTCCCGATGGCGATGTGGTCGAACCGCTGGTCGACGATGCCGGTGCACGGGGTGACGGTTCCGCTGTTGCCCGTTCCCGACGACCGGGCGACCCTCGAGCGGATGCCCGGGTCGACGATCCCGGTCATCCGTCAGCCGTTCCGCCCCGGTGATCTCGTCCCGTTCTGGGCCGGGAGCGCCCGCATCGTCGGCGACCACCACCTGTACGACCTCTCCGTCGACCCCGACGAAGGCGAGAACCGCGTCGGTGAGGCCGTCGAGGCCGAGATGATCGAGGTGCTGCACACCGCATTGCGCTCTGTGGACGCCCCCGCCGAGCAGTACGCCCGATTGGGCCTCGTCGCGCCGGCCTGATTCTGCGGTGCTCCGATCGCCCGGCGCTCCCGTGCGTCGGTGGAACCGGTGCTCTGCTACGCACGGGCGGGGAGATACCTCGCACATCATCCGGGGGACATCGAAGGAGGACCACCATGTCGGAGCTGGGCATCGGCGACCGTTTCGGTCGCGACGAGGTCGCCGCCGCGTTCGAGGACTTCCGGCGCAGGGGTGTGGGCACTCACGACTGGCCGGCATGGGCGGCGATCTTCACCGACGACGCGCTCTACGAGGAGCACCACCTCGGGGTGTTCCGTGGTCGGGTGGCCGTGTCGGAGTGGATCGTGGCGACGATGGCCGACTTCCCGTCGATGACGTTGTGGATCGAGTGGGCGGTGATCGACGGTGACCACATCTGCTTCTACATCTGGAACAACCTGCCCGACCCGGCCGGGGGTGGGACGCGCTACGGCTTCCCGAACACGACGGTGCTGCGCTACGCCGGGGACGGGCGCTTCGACTGGGAGGCCGACTTCTACAACCCGGCCGACGCCGAGCGCGTCTTCGGCGCCTGGCTGCAGGCGGGTGGCCGCAAGCAGACGCCGCCGGACCGTTCGCTGCAGGGGATCGCCGACTGGGCACCCGAGCCCCCGGCCGGCACCAGCGGCCGGGCCGAGATCGAGCGCGAGTTCCAGGCCTACCGGGGGCGAGGGGCGCGAGCGGTGGCCACCGGGGACTGGGACCAGTGGGCCGACCAGTTCACCGACGACGCCCGGTACCTCGAGCACCACTACGGCCGGTTCTCCGGCCAGGACGCCATCCGGGGGTGGATCACCGGGGTGATGAAGCCGTTCCCGACGATGGAGTTCCCGCTGCGGGTGGCGCTGATCGAGGGCAACCGAGTCTGTGCGGTGATCCCCAACGTGCTGCCCGACCCGACGGGTGGTGACGGGTACTACGGCTTCGACGTCAACGTCATCCTCCACTACGCCGGTGGCGGCCGGTGGAGCTACGAGGAGGACGTCTACAACCCCGCGTGAGGCCGAGGCCGCCGTGGGGCGGTGGGTCAAGGCTGGGGGCCTGATGCCTGGGTAGTTGGCTCGATCCCTCCTCTATGTATTCGTAAGACTACGTAGAGAGATAAGAGAGACGATAGGACCAGGTTGTTCCCTCCGAAACCGATGAATCGAGCGACTCATTGCCACTATGTGCAGGATATCCCTACGCTATGTGCATGATCTCGTCACAGCACCTCCCCCACGGCACTTCTTCCCGTCAGACTCCATCGTCGGAGGCCTCGCCGAACCGTCGTCGCTCGGCGCGTCGGACCGCCGGTGGGCTCCTCGGCGTCGTCATCGCCGCAGCGGCCGTCGCCTCGCCGGCGTGGGCCACCGAGATCGCCTCTCCCGGTGGCGGCGAGACGCTGAAGGTGATGCCCGGTGACACCGTCCTCGCCGGCTACGACTTCACCATCGCCGGCAACAGCACGGCGGTGACCGTCAAGTGGTCCCACCCGACCGCGGTGTTCAACTTCACCTGCGCCAACGGTCGCTCGGGTTCGTTCACGATCGCCATGCCCGACTACACCGTGACCGTCTCCGACAGCAAGTGGTACCCGACCGGCGATCAGCACAACGCCCTCGCCTACCAGGGTTCGATCGTCGCCCCCGACGGCTGCGGCGACGGCACGCTGATGAAGATGCGCAGCCAGGGGATCTTCACCGCCGATGCCTCGTCGAGCCCCGCCGGCCGGAAGGTCAACTACCGCTTCCACAACAGCAACAACACCTCGGGGTCCTGGAGCTCGACCAAGTCGGTCATCACCAGCGAGCTGGCTCCGTCGGATCCGTACGAGCTGTAGCCAACCGTCGTCGAGTGCGGGCGTCCTGGACCGGGCGCCCGCACTTGCGCGTCCGGGCGCCGCGGGCCGACCGCGACAGGAGCCACCCCGTACGCTCGGCGCCATGTCGAACAGCGATCCCGAACTTCCCCGGCGTGCCCGAGTGGTGGTCGTCGGCGGAGGGGTCATCGGCTGCTCGGTCGCCTACCACCTGGCCCTGATGGGCTGGAACGACGTGGTGCTGCTCGAACGCGACCGGCTCACCTCGGGCACCACCTGGCATGCAGCCGGCCTGATGGTCACCTTCGGCTCGCTGTCGGAGACGTCGACCGAGATGCGTCGGTACACCCGCGACCTCTATGCCCGGCTGGAGGCCGAGACCGGCCAGGCCACCGGTCTGGCGCAGGTCGGGTTCATCGAGCTCGCCGCCGACGCCGACCGCCTCGAGGAGTACCGGCGAGTCTCGGCCTTCAACCGGTACTGTGGCGTCGACGTCCACGAGATCTCGCCGGGCGAGGTCGCCGAGATGTTCCCGCTGGCGCGGACCGACGATCTGCTCGCCGGCTTCTACGTGGCCGAGGACGGCCGGGTGAACCCGGTCGACGTGACGATGGCGCTGGCCAAGGGGGCCCGCCAGCGTGGGGTACGGATCGTCGAGGGGGTCACCGTCACCGACGTGCTGCGCCACCGCGGTGCCGTCACCGGCGTCCGCACCCCTCTCGGTGAGATCGAGGCCGAGTTCGTCGTCAACTGCGCCGGGATGTGGGCCCGCCAGATCGGGGAACGGATCGGCGTCAACGTCCCGCTGCAGGCCGCCGAGCACTACTACCTGATCACCGAGCAGATCGAGGGCCTGTCGCGCGACTGGCCGGTGATCGAGGATCCCGGCTCGTACGGCTACTACCGCGAGGAGGTCGGCGGTCTGATGATCGGGCTGTTCGAGCCGGTGTGCGCCCCCTGGAACGTCGGGCGGATCCCCGACGACTGCTCGTTCGCCGACCTCGCCCCCGACTGGGACCGGATGGGTCCGTACCTCGAGAAGGCGATGCAACGGGTGCCGATCTCGCTCGAGACGGGGATCCGCAAGTTCTTCTGCGGGCCGGAGAGCTTCACCCCCGATCTCCAGCCTGTCGTCGGCGAGGCGCCCGAGTTGCGCAACTACTTCGTCGCCGCCGGCCTCAACTCCGTCGGCATCCTCACCGGCGGCGGGATGGGAAGGCTCGTCGCCCACTGGGTGGTCAACGGCCGGCCCGACTGCGATGTGACGGGCATCAACATCGACCGCCTGCAGCGCTACCAGGCCAACCCGGAGTACCGCCGCACCCGCACCGTCGAGTCCCTCGGCAACGTCTACACCTGCCACTACCCCGGCAAGTCGATGCGCACCGCCCGCGACGCGCGGCGGTCACCACTCCACGACCGGCTGGCCGCCCAGGGCGCCTACTTCCGCGATGTCAGCGGCTGGGAGTCGCCGGACTGGTACGCCGGGTTGGGTCGGACACCCGAACCGGGCGAGCTGACCTGGGGACGTCCGGCGTACTTCGGGCAGTGGGCTGCCGAGCACGAGGCGGCCCGCACGGGCGTGATCGTGATGGACATGTCGTTCATGTCCAAGTTCCTGGTCCAGGGCCGCGATGCCGGCCGGCTGCTCAATCGGCTGTCGACCGCCGATGTCGACGCCGGGACCGGCCGGATCGCCTACACCCAGTGGCTCAACGAGGGCGGAACGCTCGAGGCCGATCTCACGGTGGCCAAGCTCGCCGACGACCGGTTCTGGGTGGTGGCCACCGACACGGCCCACCGCCACGTCGAGACCTGGATGCATCGCCACATCGGCGACGCCCACGTGACGGTCAGCGACGTGACATCGGGGTGGGCGCAGCTCAACGTGCAGGGGCCCCGGTCACGGGCGCTGTTGGAGTCCCTGACCACCGCCGACCTCGCGGACGGGGACTTCCCCTTCCGCGACGCCCAGGAGATCGACATCGGCTTCGCCCGGGTGCTCTGCGTGCGGATCACCTACCTGGGAGAACTGGGCTACGAGCTGTACATCCCTGCCGACCAGGCCGTTCACGTCTACGACCTGATCACCTCCGCCGGTGCGGGCTTCGGACTGCGTCACGCCGGTCTACGGGCGCTGGGCAGCCTGCGCATCGAGAAGGCCTACCGGGACTACGGCCACGACGTCGACAACACCGACCCCCTCGACGAGGTCGGGCTCGGGTTCACCGCCGACCTCGCCAAGCCCGACGGCTTCATCGGACGCGAGGCGCTCGTCGCCCGCCGCGCCGCCGGGCCCGTCCCGCGCCGCCTGACCCAGGTCCTCGTCACCGATTCCAGGCCGCTGATGCACCACGCCGAGGTCGTCCACCGCAACGGCCGTGCCGTCGGCTACGTCCGGGCCGCGTCCTATGGTCACACGCTGGGGGGCGCGGTCGGGTTGGCGATGGTCGAGGCCGGAGAGCCGATATCGGCCGCCTGGATCGAGGCGGGGGAGTGGGAGGTCGAGATCGTCGATCGGCGCTACCCGGCCCGGGCCTCGCTGCGACCCCTCTACGACCCGACGAACGCGCGCATCCACGGCTGACAGCACCCGCGTCGTTGACGGGACCCGGGCAGAGCATTACGGTTCGGCTACTTAGTCGAACTTCGTTACCCACCCCGAGGGGTTCATCCATGGAGAACATCTAGCACACGTCCTCGCGGGAGGGGATGATTCAGAGGAAGCCGAGGCGGAAGAAGCCCGATCGCGATGGCTTGAACGTCCATTGCCAACCGATGTCGCAAGGTGTCCGCACGAGGCTGCGGTCGTCCGTCGTACGCACGGGCGGGAGACCCTGCTTGTAGCTGGCCATCGACTGGTGCTCGGCTCCGACGATCGTCGATCGCGTGTCCAGCAGGGGTTCGTCCGACGTGATCGACATCGTCACCCTCGAGTGCGTGGCGAGGTCGTAAGCGTTGCAGTCCAGGGTGATGAACGGGTCGAGCACCGGATCGGTCTCCCGCATCGTGGTGGTGAAGCCGACCTCCATGCTGGTGCCTCGCCTGACGTACCGATTCAGCATGTAGCGGATCTGGAAGATGCCGTTCTCCTCCTCGATGAACGTCGGCGTGCAGTCGTCGTTGAGCGGCCGGGCGTTGGCGGTGAGATCGGCGTGTCCTGCGCTCCACCGGATCCTTCCACCGGGGAAGTTGTCGGCGGGTCCGTTGACGCGGATCCGACTGCGCCGCACGACGTGGCAGTTGGTCTGGCCCCTGCTCAGGTGGAACCCGAGACTCATCGAGTCGATCTCGTAGGGCGAGTCACCCGTTCGCCGGTGGTGCCGGATCAGTCCGTGTACACCGGCCGCGGCCACGGGTACGGCCACCGACGCTACGTGAGTGGCGCCGGTCAGTGGAAGGAATGCCGCGGGGGCGGCGATACCGGCGAGCGCCGACTCGACGGCGAACCTCCGGCCGATCCGCTTGGAGGTTTCGATCCCCTTGGTGGTCATGGTGGTGCTCCCGCCTCGAGATGACCAATGGCACTCAACGTGGTCAGCTAGCGCTGCAATGCCCACTGTAGCAGCCAGTCGGAGATCCAACACTACGCGGAGTGGCAAGATTGGCCCTTATCCGGCGGTCGAGGAGCACGTGACGTGGTGGAAAAGCCACACTGGGCCTAGCTCCTTGTGCCGCGGTCGCAGGGTAGTAGAGGCTGACCGGGAGTGGGACCACGGGCGCTCGGCGTGGATCGTCATGCCACCCGCCGACGCCGGCACTCGTCCGCCGAGCGGTCCTGCGGCGGCACAGCCCGTCAGGTGAGCGTCATGTTGGGCTCGCCGCCGGCGTTCAGCCCGGTACCGCGGGTGCACTTGCCACCCCTGGGCGCACCGGCGTTGTACGCCTGGCGCACGCAGTTGCGCAGCGCCATCTCGCCCCAGTAGTTCGGGTGCAGCGATTCCTGGACGTAGTAGGGGCCGAACACCGTGGACACCGTGCGGATCTGGTCGATCCACTCCGTCAGGTTGGCCGCGTTGGCCGATGTCCACGAGGCGAGGCCCGCCTCCTCGCGGAGCCCGACGGTGTTCTCGCACAGGCGCCGCCCGTTGAACGCCGCGGCGATGTCCATGATCTTCACGTTCACGCCCGAGGCGTTCGCCGCGTTCTTCACCGCGTTGTTGATCTTCACCAGCGCGGTGGCGTTGGCCCAGTTGGCGTCGTTGTTCCAGAAGCCGCATCCACCGGTCGACTGGCGGGTGAACCCGCTCTGCGAGTAGCGGAACTGGGAACCGTTGGGCACCGGCGAGGGGTAGGTCTGCACGACGATCGAGTACTGCGACGTCGTGTAGCCGGCGTTGGCCATCGCCGTCTTGACGTTGCCGATCGCCGCCGTGATCGCCGCGGTCTGGGTGCTCACGTTGGCGGTGGTGAAGTTGGCCGTCACCGAGGAGTCGTCGTTGCAGTAGTTCGGCCACAGCGACGACGAGGTGAGGAAGTCGGTGACACAGGTCTGGATGATGTCGGCGAAGTTGAAGTTGTTGCCGCCGATGGAGAGTTGGATCATCTTCACGTTGTGGGTCGTGGCGAAGTCCTGGAGCATCCTGGCCTGGCCCTGGTTGCCACCGGAGGCGTAGAAGTCGAGGCCGGGCTTGAAGTATCCGTCGGAACTGGTGAACGTCGCGGTCTTGGCACCGGAGCAGGCCAGGTTGAGGCTGTTCACCCCCCCGCCGACGACGATCTCGGCCGCCTTCGACCGATGGCAGCGGTTGATCACCTCGGCGGTGTTGGCCGCGTTGTCGTAGTACGCCGTCGACCCGAGGGCGTCGACGGATGACGACGACGAGTTGGAGTTGCCGGCCCAGCGGCCACCCTCACCGGAGATGTACGAATCGCCGACGCTGACCACCCACGGTGTCCCCACCCCCGGGCCGTCGGCGTGGGCCGGGCTCGGGGCGACGAGTGCGCCGGCACTCGTCGCGACGAGACCGATGGCAACGATGAGATGACGACGCACTCGAACCCCCCGTGGTTGGACGACCACATCATAGGTTACCCATGGGTAGGCACGGAGACCCTGAAGTACGCTGCGCCGATGGCGATCAGCGATCCGGCGGCCATCGCCATCGTCCGCACCGATCCCGAACCCGCCACCATCGGTGCACGTCTGGCCCTGCTGACGATCGTCGTGTTCTTCGGGGGCAGCCTGCCCGGTTACAAGTTGGCCTCCGAGAGCTTCGGGCCGGCAACGACCAACCTCGGCCGCTTCCTGCTCGCCTCGGTCTGCCTGGTGATCGCCGCCCGCAGCCGCCTGCACACGGCACGCGGCCAGTTCCGGCGGCTGTTCCTCGTCGGCATGTTCGGCATCGGGCTGATGGCGGTGTTCATGGGGATCGGTGTCGATCGGGGAACGGCGACGATCGGCTCGATCGTGGTCGGCCTCGAGCCGGTCGGCGTCGCCCTCGCCGGGGTGCTGCTGGTCGGCGACGCCCCGAGCCGACGCGCCATCGTGGCGCTCGTGGTCGGCTTCATCGGGGCGCTCGTCGCCTCGGGTGTCTTCACCGAGAAGGGCGGGAAGTCGACCGTGCTGCCGATCGTCCTGCTCCTCGGCACGGTGGTCGCCTTCTCGGTGTACACGGCGATGGTCCGCAAGGCCCGTGTCGGGGTCGATCCCTTGGCCGTCGCCGCGGTGACGCAGCTCGGCGGCTTGACCTTCGTGATCCCGGCCTGTCTGTTCGACGTGGCCGACGGCGGCATGCTCCGCGGCGACGCCGTGACGACCAAGGCTGCGCTGGCCGTCGTGTTCCTCGGCGTCGGCTCGGCGATCGCCTACCTGTTGCTCTGCCTGGTCCTCGCCAATCAGCCGTCGAATCGGGTGGCCGTGGCGCTGTTCCTCACCCCCCTGTTCGGTGTGATCTTCTCCTGGCTGGTGGTGGGGGAGCGGCTGCACCTGCGCGATGGCGTCGGAGGTGCGCTCGTTCTGCTCGCCGTGTGGATCAGCGAGCGGGGTAGCGCTTCGTCCGGTCACCGGCGTTCGGGCGCCCGGCCGGCTCCGGCCTGAGGCGGGCTCGCCGGGCGTGCGGACCGAGTTGCGCTACGCGGTCCGCCGCGCCGGGCGGGTGCGGCTGGTGCGCCGGGTGAGCGCGGTCAGCGCCAGGCCGAGTGCGAGGGTCGCCGTACCCAGTGCGGCGGTGGGGCCGGCCTGATCGGGTCCGGTCGCCGGAAGCAGGAAGGTGGTGACGACGAGGTTCGTCACCGGGACCGTGGTCCTCCTGCTGGTGTCGTTGGTCAGCTTGCCGGGCCGCGGCGGGGGCAGCGTGTCCGCCGGACCGGGAACCGTGGTTTCGACCACCGTCACGGGCTCGGGGGTGGTCGTCGACGGGACGGTGGTCTCGGGCACCGTGGTCGGCGGTGCGGTCGTCGTCTCGGCCGGGATCGTCGTCGTCGGCGCCGGGGGTTGGGTGGTCGAGGTGGTGCCGCAGTCCTGCACGGAGACCGGCACGCCGTTGCCCTTCTCGCGCAGCACCGTGCCGTCGGCGGCATGCCACAGGACGCGGATCGTCGTGCCGGGGAACCGGGCGCCGAGAGGCGTCATCTCCGTCACCTGCCACACGGTCGTGGTGTAGTCGACGCCGTCGCGGCCGAAGTCGAGCGTGACGTAGCCACCTTCGGGCTGCTCGATCGACACGTGCCACTTGGCGAAGGATTCGGAGCAGTTCGTCATGCCCCGGCTGCCGGCGAAGGCGGCGCTCGGGAATGCCAGGGCCGCTCCACTGGCGATCAGGATGCTGGCGGGGAGTATCTGCTTGTTCACTGCTGGTCTCAACTCTCTCGAATCCTGCGGCTTACCGTTCAGGACGTCAGGTGGTCAGCGCCCGCTGGAGTGCCCTGTTCGCTCCGGGTGGTATTTGCAGAGGAACGAGAGCCACTCAACTCACAGTTCGTTGCGGTCGCGTTGCGAAAACGGCGAGTGATCCGCCCGACCCGGAGCCGAATGGCCCAGAAAACGCCCGTCGAAGGGGTGGATGGTCCGTGCGACCCACGGTGGCGCGGTTGACTGACCCTTGACGCGACCGATCGACGGTGATTCGACTCGTGCCGCCACGCCGGATCGGCCGGGCCGTCGCCGCGCCCGGCCGCAGTCGTCGCCGGGTGTTCTAGGGTGGCCGTGTGGTGACGACCGAAGGGCGATTGCAGGGACGGGTGGCGTTGATCACCGGTGGTGCCCGGGGGCAGGGCGCCTCCCACGCCGAGCGGCTCGCCGACGAGGGTGCCGTGGTGATCTGCGGCGACGTGCTCGACGAGGCGGGCGAGGAGACCTGTGATCGGCTGGGTGCCCTCGGGCTCGCCGTCCGGTACCGGCATCTCGACGTCACATCACCGGCGGACTGGGCGGCGGCGATCGACGAGATCCGCACCCGGCACGGGCGACTCGACGTGCTCGTCAACAACGCCGGGATCATCCACGTCAACCCACTCACCGACGAGCGCCTCGACGACTGGAACCGGACGCTGGCGGTGAACACGACCGGGCCGCTGTTGGGCATCCAGACCGCCGTACCCGTGATGCGCGCCACCGGTGGTGGGTCGATCATCAACGTCGCCTCGATCTTCGGCATCGCCGGTGCCGAGGGCTACGTCGCCTACACGGCGAGCAAGGGTGCGCTGATCGCCATGACCAAGACCGCCGCCCTCGAGTTGGCCGTCGATCGCATCCGGGTCAATGCCGTCTGCCCCGGCGGGGTGAGCACCCCGATGAACGCCGACGAGCCCGAGGGCGGGGTGGTACCGCTCACCCCGTGGGGCCGGCGCGCCGACGTCCGCGAGATCTCGGGCGCCGTCGCCTTTCTCGCCTCCGACGACTCGGTGTTCATGACCGGGGCCGAGCTCGTGGTCGACGGTGGCTACCTGGCCAGATAGCCACCGCGCGCCGCCGGCGGCTCAGTCGGTGTCGGCGGGGCGGACCCGTCGCCGGGTGGCGGCGAGCAGTGCCATGCCGAGACAGAGCATCACCACGGCCACGGTGGTCGTCGACCGTGTCGACACCGGGCCGGTCTCGGGGAGCCGGTCGGTGGGGGAGGGCCCGGGCGAAGGGACGGTCGGGTCGAGCGCCCGGACGATCGACACCGGCGGGATGGTGCCCGCGGAGGTGACCACGGGCGACGCGGTCGTGGTCGGGTTGCCGGCCGGGGTGGTCGTCGGGTCGCCGGGGATCGTGGTCGGCACGGTCGCCGGTGTCGTGGGCACGGTGTCGGGCGTGGTGGGGACGGTGTCGGGCGTGGTGGTGGGCACCGTGGTGTCCACCGGGCACGACTCGATGATCACGGCCACGCCCTTGCCCTTGGTGGCCAGCACCGTTCCATCGGCGCTGTGCCAGTAGATGCGGTAGATGGTGCCCGGGAAGCGGCCGCCGAGGCCGACCAGCCCGGAGTTCCACACCGTGGTCGTGTAGTCGACGCCGTCGACGCCGAAGTCGATGGTCACGTACCCACCGGGGGGCTGGGCGATGTCGAGGTGCCAGCGGGCGAACGACTCCGCGCAGGTGGTGGCAGCGCCGCTACCCGCGAAGGCGGGGCTCGGGAGGCCTACGAGCATCGCTCCTCCGAGGATGATGCCGGCCGAGGACTTGAGGATGCGTGTCAACTCTGGTTCCTGACGTTCCGTCCCGGTACCCTGCCGACCGGTTGCTTAGCCAAATTAAGCTCAACACGCAGCGTCGAGATGTTTGCTCTCGCTCGTCTCAAGCCCAGGTGCACCTTAGCAAGGTATGTCCAGCTCAGAGTCGTCAAGCTTTCCTCCCGATTCTCTGCACTGGCTGTCGTCAGACCACGTATCGTGGGATTGTCGGGCAGCTCGGATGGCGTAGGTGAACGTGCCGGTCGCTTCACGCGGCGTTCACACGCTTCGCGCGGCGCCGTAACAACCCGTGCTTACCGTTGCACCGTGCTCGACGAAACGCGTCCCCCTGGTGTTCCGTCGATGGAATCGCCCGTTCCGGGTCGGCTCGGCGGCTCGGAACGGGCGGTTCTCGGTGTGCTCGTCGAGGCGCCCGGCCGGGTGCTGAGCCGGACCGAGCTCGCCCGGAGGGCCGGACTTCGCCGGCTCAGCGAGCGCCGCATCGACGCGGTGATCGTCTCGCTGCGCCGCCTCCTCGGTGCCGACAGCATCACTACGGTCCGGCGGCGGGGCTGGATGCTCGAGGGCGACCGCCTCTCCAGCGCGACGCAACTCCTGACGCGGCGCTGAGCGCGTTCGTCTCGACGGTCGCCTCGTTCGACCCCGCGGCGATGTTCGATGTGTTCGTCGTGCCGGCGCGACCCGCGGCGGCGGATGCACGCCGGCCCGGCCGCGTTGATCGACGACCGCCAGATGAACCATCGCCGGAGCCGCTGCTACCTTCACCGCGATGGAGGAGCGGCCGTCGGACGAGAAGGCCATGCTTCGCGCCCGGGTGAAGTTGACACGCGACGCGACGACCACCGAATGGCGGATGGCTGCAGCTCGGGCCGTGGAGCGGCACCTCGCCGGGGTCGTCGGCCCGCTGGGCGGTCGCACGGTGATGTCGTACCTGGCCTTCGGCACCGAACTCGATCTCGACGGGTTCCACGACCGGGCGATCCGCGCCGGAGCGGCGCTCGTCGTGCCCCGGGTGAACGGCCCGGTCATCGAGGCCGTGGCCTACCTGCCCGGCACCGGGTTGCCCGGCACCGAGTTGCCCGTGTCGCGCTTCGGCATCCGCGAACCGGTGGGCGAGCCGATCGACCCGGTGGAGATCGACATCGTGCTCGTTCCGGCGCTGTGCTTCGACCGGAGGGGCCACCGCCTCGGGTACGGAGCCGGCTACTACGACCGGTTCCTGCCGTCGACCAGCCCCGACGCGCTGATCATCGGGGTGGTCTTCGCCCTGCAGGTCGTCGACCGGGTCCCCGACGAGCCCCACGATCATCCGGTCCCCGTGATCGTGACCGACGAGGAGGTGATCGTCGTTGGACATCCGCCCTGCCACTGAGGACGACCTTGCGGGGATCCGCGCCGTGCGCCTCGCCATCGACCGCGATGCCCATGAGGATTCGGGGGCCGACCCCGGCTACTGCCGGTACCTGATCGAGCACGGCCGACTGCTGGTCGGGGTCGATCACGGTCGGGTGACCGGTTTCGCCGGGGCCGTCGAGACCGGGTCGTCGCGCCTGCTGGCCGACCTGTTCATCGACCCGGACCGCCAGGGTTCCGGGGTCGGTCGGGCGCTGTTGACCGAGGTGTTGGCCGGCAGTTCCGCCCGCTACACGTTCAGCTCGTCGGATCCACGGGCGATGCCGATCTACACCCGCGCCGGCATGCTCCCGCAGTGGCCGTTGCTCTACGTGCACGGGCCGCGTGGGCGGATCGAACGACCCGCCGGCCTGGTCACCGAGGAGATCGGGGTGGTCGAGGCCACCGCCTTCGAGTTGTCGGTCACCGGTCACGATCGATCGTCGCAGTACCGCTACTGGGCGTCCCGCCCGGGGGCGCTGACGATCGGCGTGCGTCGCGGGGCGGAGCTCGTGGCCGCCGGTGCCCTCGTCGTGCGGCAGCGCACGGTGCGCATCGAGCACCTGGCGTGCGTCGACACCGACGACGTCGAGGTCTTCGCCGCGCTCGTCCACTGCGAGCACGGCGCCGAACGGGTGATCGCCTACGTCCCGGGCCCTCGCCGGCTGACGTCGGTCCTGCTCGCCGCCGGCTTCCGGATCCACGACACCGACACGTACATGGCCAGCGGGCCGAACCTGATCGACGACCGGTTGATGGTCGTGCATCCCGGCCTGGGCTGAGCCGCAGCCGGCTCGGGCCGACGTCAGGCCGTACGCCGGCGACGGGAGGCGGCGTACGCGGCGGCGCCGACGACGAGGAACGTCGTGGCGAGCACGGTCGTTCCGCCCGTCGGCGAACCGGTCTCGGGCAGTTTGATGTCGGTGGAGACACGTGTCGTCGCCGGAGCCACGGTGGTCGGCACCGTGACGCCTCCGGAGGCGACCGAGGAGGTCGTCTGGGCGACGACCGTGGTCGGCGCAACGGTGGTCACCGGGGGCGTGGTCGTCGCCGGTGACGTGGTCGCCGGAGCAGTGGTCGCCGGTGCCGTCGTTGGTGGTGCCGTCGTTGGTGGTGCCGTCGTGGGGGGCGCCGGGTTGCAGGTCACCGTGCCCGACCGGGGGACCGACGGCGAGTCGGTGCTCGTGCCGTTGGGTCGTTCGATGTGCCAGTGCACCCTGACCACGATGGTCACGACACCGGTGGCCGTGATCGGGTCGAGCACGGCGTTGACTCCGTCGATCGTGTGCACTCCGACGGGCACCCCGTTGGCCGTGGCACTCTCGATGACCATCGTGTAGACGTCGGTCGGCGGGTTGTTGAGGTTGCCGTCGGTGTCGTGGGCGTCCGCCCACGCCAGGCTGATCCCGGTGCTGCAGCTCACGGTGGCGAACCTGATCAGCCCGGCGTGGGCGACCTGGGGCGCCAACGTGAGGGTGGCGACGGTGATGCCGATGGCGGCTGCGACTCGCTTCATGGATCTTGACCCTCCGTGTTCGGTCCGCTGATGATCTCCCGCGCTCTTGACCGAGACCATAACCCTCCTTGACGTGGGACCGCGACATGGACACGGTTCGCGGTCATTCCTGCGTCCACAGGCGTCGCGCCGTGTGCAGTCACCCGTCGCCTAACGTGCCGCCGTGCACCGTCTCGCCCTCTACTTCCAGGACAAGCACCCGATCCGCACCGAGATCGAGATGGCCAGGTACGCCGAGTCCCGCGGCTTCAGCGAGATCTGGCAGGCCGACACCCGGCTGGCCCGGGACTGCGTCGTGCTGATGAGCGCCCTGCTCACCGAGACGCGCAACCTGCGGATCGGCTCCGGGGTGCTGCCGATCTGGACCCGCAACCCGGCCGTGATCGCCGCCACCTGGTCGACGATGTGGGAACTCGGCGGGCTGACCGACGACGGACGCAGTCGGGTGATGCTCGGGCTCGGCGCCTGGTGGGAGCCGATCGCCTCCCGCGTCGGCGAGGACCGGCGCAAACCGCTGACCGCGATGCGCGAGCACATCGAAGTGCTCCGCCGGCTGTTCACGATGGAGGAGGTGACCTACCAGGGCGAATTCGTCCACCTCGACCGGGTCCGCCTCGACATCGCCTACGGGGACACCGGCCCGCGCGACATCCCGCTGTACATCGGGGCGACGGGGGCCAGGATGATGGAGCTGACCGGCGAGACGTGCGACGGCGCCGTGCTCAACTACGTCGTGTCGACCGACTACATCCGTGGGGCCGTCGCCGCCCTCGAACGTGGCGCGGCGCGGGCCGGGCGGACCCTGGCCGATGTCGATCGGCCGGAGCTGATCGTCTGCGCGTTGTCCGACGACGATCCCGGTGAGGCGATGATGACGGGCAAGTCGCTCGTCGCCTACTACCTGGGCACCGAGCCGCACATCATGGAGGCGTCGGGGGCCGACCCCGGGCTGGTCACCCGGGTGCAGGAGATCGTCGGCTGGCCGGCGACGGCCGCCGACTACCGCCGCGCCGCCCACCTCATCCCCGACGCGCTGGTCCGCTCGTTGATGGCCGTCGGCACCGTCGAGGAGTGCCGCGACGCGGTGGCCGCATACGTCGAGGCCGGGGTGACCTGCCCCATCCTGTATCCGATGATGGACGACATCGCCTCGGTGATCGACGCCTTCGCCGGCTGGACACCGTGACCTCGTTCCTCGTCCACGACGCGGCGATCGTCACCTGCGACGATGCCGGCACCGTCGTCGGGCGTGGATGGGTGTACGTCGTCGGCGACCGGATCGTCGAGGTGGGCGCCGGCGACGTTCCCCGGGGACGCCTGGGCGCCGACACGGTGATCGACGGAGCGCAGATGGCCGTCATCCCGGGCATGGTCAACGGGCACACGCACCTCTTCCAGACGTTCTTCCGTGGCCTGGGCGACGACAAGAGCCTGCTCGACTGGTTGCGCGACTACATCTGGCCGACCGCCTCGGTGATGACCGCCGAGGAGATCGGCCTGGCCGCCGCGGTCGGTCTGATCGAGAACCTGCGGTCGGGCGCCACGTCGGTCATCGACCACCAGTACGTCCACGCCGATCCACGCGCCGACGACGCGGTGTGCGCGGCGGCGGCGGGCCTCGGCGTGCGGTTCGTGCTCGCCCGGGGGTGGGCCGATCGCAACTACGAGCCCCGCCTCACGGAATCGGCCGACCAGGTGGTGCGGCGGACCAACGAGGTGGCGTCGCGTTGGCACGGCCATGATGGCGGGCGGATCCGGGTCGGGACCGCGCCGTTGATCCCCTGGGGGTGCTCCGACGAGGCGATGCGAGCGACGGTCGCCGCTGCAGCCGCCCACGGGGGCGGGATCCACGTGCACTGCGCCGAGACGGCCGTGGAGGTGGAGATGAGCCTCGCCGAACGCGGCCTGCGCCACGTGGCCTGGCTCGATTCGCTGGGTGCACTCGGGCCGGGCACGCAGCTCGCCCACGCCGTGTGGCTCGATGACGACGAGCTCGCCCTGATCCGCCGACGCGGTGCGACGGTCGTGCACTGCCCGGTGAGCAACATGTACCTGGCGTCGGGCGTGGCGCGGGTACCCGAGATGCTCCGCCTCGGCATCCCGGTCGCCCTGGCCTCGGACGGTCCCGGCTCGAACAACCGCCAGGACATGTTCGAGGCGATGAAGATCGCCGTCCTGCTCCAGAAGGTCCACCATCTCGACCCGGTCGTCCTGCAGCCCGAGGACGCGCTGCGCATGGCGACCAGGTTCGGGTCCGTGGCGTTCGGCATGCCCGACGATCTCGGGGTCATCGCCGAGGGTCGCAAGGCCGATCTGGTGGTGGTCGATCTGGACAGCCCGTTCATCGCCCCGGTCCACCGGGTCGTGTCGGCCCTCGTGTTCAACGCCACGCCCGGCGACGTCCACACCGTGGTCGTCGACGGCCGCGTCGTGATCCGCGACGGCGACCTGCTCGTCGCCGATCAGCGGGCGGTGCTCGCTGCCGCCCGGGAGGCGTGCCGGACCCTGTTCGCCCGGGCGGCGTCGGCCCGGCCGGACCACCCGGTCAGGCCGGGTCCGGCGTGATCCCCTCGGCATCGAGCACCTCGCGGGCGAGGCGGAACGCCTCGACACCGGCGGGCACACCTGCGTAGATCGTGATCTGGATCAACGTCTCGCGCAGTTGGTCGAGGGTGCAGCCGTTGCGCAGCGCGCCGCGGAAGTGGATCTTGAACTCGTGCGAGCGGTTGAGCGCGGCGAGCAGGCAGAGGTTGTTCATGCTGCGCTGGCGGTCGTCGAGCGCCTTGCCGGATCCCCACACCTCCCCCCAGCAGTACCCGGTGATCAGTTCCTGGAAGTGGCGGTTGAAGCTGTCGGCGCCCGCCAGGGCCCGCGTGACGTACTCCTCCCCGAGTACTCGGGTGCGTGCTTCCAGGCCGATGTCGAAGAGTTCGTCGTTCATCCCCGCAGCGTAAGCACCACCGGGATGCAGGCTCATACGCCGAGCTGCGGCGTCCGCGGACCGGCCCGCTAGAAACGTCCCATGACGTACACCGCCATCGACGGCGACCTGCACGCCGGGCGGATGGTCATCATCGACGGCGGCACCGGGACCGACATCCAGGCGAGGGGCGTGGCGATGGACGGCGAGACCTGGTGCGCCCAGGCCAACTACGACGCGCCCGACGTCGTGCGCGAGGTGCACGGCGACTACGTCCGGGCGGGAGCTCGCCTGGTGGTGGCCAACAACTACCCGACCAGCCCACTGCTGTTCGATCATCTCGGGCGGTCCGACGAGGTGGGCGGGATCGACGCGCTCGCCGTTCGCCTCGCCCGTGAGGCGGTCGGTAACGCCCCGGTCGCCGTGGCGGCCTCGTTCTCGGTGATGCGCCCGGCCCTGGCAGGCACCGACCGCACCGCCCCCATCGACTGGGACGAGCGCCGCGCCCGCGCCCTGATGGAGCGCAAGGCAGTCGGTCTCGCCGCCAGCGGCTGCGACCTGATCGTGATGGAGATGCTGCGCGACACCGACTACTCCCACTGGGCGACCGAGGCGGCACTGGCCACGGGGCTGCCGGTGTGGGTGGGAATCTCGGCCGAACGGGCCGACGACGGTACGCTGCTCGCCTACAGCCGGCCCGAGCTCACGCTCGACGAGGTCGTCGCCGACTTGGCCACACTGGAGCCGGCGGTGATCTCGATCATGCACACCTCGCCCAACGACACTGCCGAGGCGCTGCGGATCGTGCGCCGGCACTGGGACGGCCCGCTCGGCGCCTACCCCGAGTCCGGGTGGTTCGAGATGCCCGACTGGCAGTTCGTCGACACCATCGCCACCGACGACCTGGTCGCCCTCTCCGAGGAGTGGGTCGCGATCGGCGCCACGGTGCTCGGCGGATGCTGCGGCACCGGGCCGGGCCACATCGCCGCCCTCCATGCCCGCTGGGCTCCCAACGGCAACGATCCTCAATTTTCCCACACTGAGCATTCGCCGCGACGCTAGGTGTATGAAGCACTGTCGGTCGGGGCGTGCGCAGTAGATTCTCCCGGATGCGGAACATTGCCGACCGTTGGGTGATCAGCTCCGGCCGGTTGGTCGGCGGAGTCGCCGTCCTCGGATTCGGGGCGATGTGGCGGTACCAGGGCATCGAGGGACACGTCTTCGTCGAGGCGGGGCGCCTGCCCCAACTGCGCGCCGGTGACGTGGTGACCATCCCGGCGTTCGTCGCCGCCATCGCCCTGACCACCACGGCGTTCGTCACCACGGTGCGCCGCCGCGTCCTCGGTGGGCTGCTCGCCGGGACCGGGCTGGCCTACCCGCTGTTCTCCTATCCGTGGGACGGTCGGGTCGTGTTCGGCCAGCACCACCACGGCATCCATTCGACCGACGCGGTGGCACTCGTGATCCTGGCCGGGGCGATCGTCGCCCTGATGACGACCGGCGATGCCGCCGGGCGACGTCCGTATCGGCGAGGCGGTCCCCTCGGCCCGGCCGCCGGCTCGTCGTAAGGGGCGCGTTCACCTACGATCGTCCATCGCCCGGCGCGCATCGGTGCGCGCCCGGAACGTGTCGAGGAGAACCGATGGCCCACGTGGTCGCCTACCACCGACCGCCGAGCATCGACGGCGCGCTCCGCCTGCTCGGCCGGTCCGACGTCACGACCCGGCTGCTGGCCGGCGGAACCGACCTGGTGGGGCGCGATCGTGGTGTCGAGCCGATCGAGGTGGTCGACCTGCAGGACACCGGCCTGGGTCGCATCGACGTCGGCGTGATCCGGGCCGCCATCGGCGCGATGGCCACGCTCGAGGACATCTCCCGCCATCCCGGCCTGCCTGCCGTCGTGCGCGATGCGGCCCGCCGCGAACTGCCGAGCACCCTGCGCACCGCGGCGACGCTCGGCGGGTCGATCTGCGCCGGCGAGGCCGAGAGCGAGTTCCTCGCCACGCTCCTCGTCCACGATGCGGTGGTCGCCGTCCACGGGTCGGACGGTCGCCGCGAGCTGCCGCTTCCCCAGCTGTGGGCCGAACCCCACCACCTCATCGGGCGGGTGATCACGGCGGTGAGCATCGCCGTCGACGGCGAGACCCGCGCCGAGCGGACCGCCCGGACCACGGCCGACCGGCCGATCGTGGCCGCCGTGGCCCGCCGCGGCGATGACGGCCGGATCCGCCTCGCGCTCAGCGGGGTGGCGCACCGCCCGCTGCTCACCGACGATCCCTCCGCCGTGCGCCCTCCCGGCGATTTCCGTGGCTCGGCCGAGTACCGCCGGAGCCTGGCCGTCACGTTGTCACGACGAGTCACGGGAGCGCTGCGATGAGCCTGACCATCTCCATCGACCTCAACGGGGTGGCGACGACGGCCACGTGCGAACCGTACGAGGTGCTCCGCACGGTGTTGCGCCGCCTCGGTTGTTTCAGCGTCAAGTTCGGCTCCGATTCGGGTGAGACGGGGGCGGGGGCCGTGCTCCTCGACGGCCGGCTCGTCTCGTCCGACATCGTGCTGGCCGCCGCGGCCGACGGCCACGCGGTGATGACCCTCGAGGGCTTCTCGCAGATGCGCGAGGACCTCGATCCGATCCAGGCGGCGTTCGTCGCCACCGGGGCGTTCCAATCGGGCTACTCGGCGGGGGCGATGGTCCTCGCCACCAAGGCGCTGCTCGATCGCACCCCTCATCCGACCGAGGCCGACATCCGCGACGCCCTCTCCGGCGTGCTCGACCGCGAAACCGCCTACGTCAAGGTGGTCGAGGCGGTGCAACGGGCCGCCGCGCTCCGCGCCGGCACCCCGGTCGAGCCGTTCCGACCGGCGGTGCTGACGCCGCTCACCGACGGAGTCAACCCCGTCGCCTACGACCCGGCACCGACCGCTGCCGGGGTGTCGGCGGCAGTGCCGCGGCTCATCCCCTCGCGTGACGTCCCGGCGATGGCGGTGGTCGGCCATCCCGAGATCAAGGTCGACGCGTTGAAGCTGGCGCGGGGCAACCCGGCGTTCGTCGACGACATCGAGCTGCGTGGGATGCTCCACGCCAAGGTGCTGCGCAGCCCCCACGCCCATGCCCGCATTCTCGACATCGACGACTCGGCCGCCCTCGCCCTGCCCGGTGTGCACGCCGTCAGGCACTTCAAGAACACCCCACGGGTGATGTACGCCTCGGGCGGCCAGTCGTGGCCCAACCCCTATCCCTACGACCAGGTGTCGCTTCGACGACAAGGTCCGCCACGTGGGCGACCGGGTGGCCGCCGTGGCCGCAGAGACACCGGAGATCGCCGCCGAGGCGTGCCGGCTGATCGACGTGACCTACGACGTCCTGCCGTTCGTCCTCGACGAACGCGAGGCGATGGCCGACGGCGCCCCGGTGATCCACGACGAGCCCGATGCCGTCGAGATCCACGACGCCTCGCGCAACCTCGTCCACCACATCCACGCCCAGACGGTCACCGATGCCGATCTCGAGGCGGCGTTCGCCACGGCCGACCAGATCTTCGAGCAGCACTTCCGCGTCCACCAGGTGCAACAGGTGCCGATCGAGCCGCACATCGCCATCGCCTGGCTCGACGAGGACGAGCGCCTGACGATCCGCACCTCGACCCAGGTGCCGTTCCACGCCCGGCGGATGGTCGCCCCGCTGCTCGGCCTGACGGTGAAGGACATCCGGGTGATCAAGCCGCGCATCGGCGGAGGCTTCGGCGCCAAGCAGGAGATGTTGATCGAGGACATCGTCGGTCACCTGGCGCTGGCCACCAAGCGGCCCGTCCGGCTCGAGCTCAGCCGGGCCGAGGAGTTCATGTCGTCGCGCACCCGCCATCCCCAGACGATCACCTACCGCACCGGGGTGAGGAACGACGGCTCGCTCGTCGCCCAGGAGTTCTCGATCATCGGCAACACCGGGCCCTACGGAACCCATGGCTTCACCGTGCAGAATGTCAGCGGACTGCGGGGGTTGTCGTCCTACAACTGCCCGGCCAAGAAGTTCGACTGCAAGGTGGTGTACACGAACATCCCGGTGCCCGGGGCCTACCGCGGCTACGGGGCGCCGCAGGCCGAGTTCGCCCTCGAGGCCCACATGGAGGACATCGCCCACGCCCTCGGGCGGGATCCGATCGACTTCAAACGCCAGAACTGGGTGAAGGTCGGCGACAGGCTCGACATCGTGATGTTCCTCGGCGAGCGGGGCACCATCGAGCCCGCCGACGTCGATCCGAACACCTTCCCCCCGGTGATGACGTCGGGCATCGAGGAGTGCGTCGCCCAGGGGATGCGGGCGATCGGCTGGCATCGCCGCGACGACCCCGAATGGGTCGCGCCCCCCGACCGGCCCCACATCCGCCGGGGGATCGGCTTCGCCTTCTGCATGCACGGCACGGCGATCCCCTTCCTCGACATGGGCGGCTGCTCGATCAAGATGAACGACGACGGGTCGTTCAACGTGATGGCCGGCGCCGCCGACCTGGGCACGGGCGCCGACACGGTGCTGGCCCAGATCGCCGCCGAGGTGCTCGGGGTGTCGATCGACGACATCATCATGTACACCGGCGACACCGACATGACGCCGTTCGACGTCGGCGCCTACGCCTCGTCGACGACGTACATCTCGGGCACGGCCGTCAAGAAGGCGGCCGACGTCGTCCGCTAGCGGATCAAGGAGCGTGCCGCGCGGCTGCTCGGCGTCGACCAGCCGTGCTCGATCGAGTTGCACGACCGCCGGGCCTGGGCGCCCGACGGTACGCTCGGTGAGCATCGAGGACATCGGGCTCAACTCGCTGCACACCGAGGACCAGGAACAGATCATGGGGACCGGTTCGTACGTCTCGGCCGACTGCCCGCCGCCGTTCGCCGCCCAGTTCGTCGAGATCGAACTGGACATCGAGACGGGCCAGGTGACGGCGGTGAAGCTGGTGATGGCCGTCGACTGCGGCGTGGCGATCAACCCGATCACCGCCTCGGGACAGATCGAGGGGGGCATGCTCCAGGCGCTGGGCTACGCCCACACCGAGGAGTTCGCCTTCGACGAGACCGGCCGGATGGTCAACGCCGAGCTCGGTCCCTACTGGATCTACCGCTGCGACGACACGCCGGCGACCGAGGTCTTCCTGGTCCAGACGATGGAGGACTCGGGTCCCTTCGGCGCCAAGGCGGTGGCCGAGATCCCCAAGGACGGTGTCGCCCCGGCGATGCGCAACGCCATCCTCCACTGCACGGGCGTGGCGATCAACGAGTTGCCGTTCACGCCCGAGCGCGTGTACCAGGCGTTGCGGGCCGCCGAAGTGGCCTGAGAGCCCGCCGCGTTCAGCCGGCCCGGGCGCTCGTCAGGTCGTCGCCGAGGACGATCTCGCCGGCGAAGTGCTCGGCGGCGATCGCCCGCCACTCCTCCTCCGCGCCGGGGGCCATCGCCGGGACGTAATGGGTCATCACCAGGGTCTTCACCCGCGCCCGGCTGGCCGTCCGTGCCGCGTCGGCCACCGACGAGTGGTAGTCGAGGATGTCGCCGAGCCGGGTGGCCTGCGGCATCATCTCCACGATCCGGCGAACCTGGTCGTCGCGGATCACGGTCTGGACGTACAGGTCGGCGTCGGCGCACAGCACGTCGAGTTCGGGGCACGGCACGGTGTCGCCGGCGATCGCCGCGACATGGCCGCCGTGCTCGATGCGGTAGCCGACGGTCGGCGCCACCGGCCGGTGGTCGGTGCGGTGGACCGAGATCTCGGCGTCGAGGATCCGAAAGGTGTCACCCGGGCCGACCTCGACCACGTCGAGCACCGGGGGCTCGTTCAGGTCCGCATGATGGTCGCAGCGGTACTGCATGTCGAGGATGAGCATCGCCATCACCGCGGCGACCACCTGCCCGGTGCCCGGCGGTCCGTAGACGGGCAGTGGGTTCGGACCCGGCGACATCACCCAACGGGTGGTGATCACGTCGTTGAGGTCGGTGATGTGGTCACTGTGCAGGTGGGTGAGCAGCACCGCCGACAGTGTCGGCGGGGGAGCGGCGGCCGCGGCGAGGCGCATCACCACGGCTCGCCCGGCATCGATCAGCAGCGTCGCCCCACCGGCGCGCACCAGCGTCGACGGTCCGGCGCGCTGCGGATCGGGCAAGGGGCTTCCGGTGCCGAGGAGGGTCACGGTCAGGCTCATGGAGCCACTGTAAGCAGCACCCGTCGAACCAGGAGATCCGGATCGGGATATCCTTCGATGGCGTCAATCCTGGACGATGAAGTTGATGATGCCGCCTGGGACTACGACCACGTTGCCCTCGACGACGTCCAACGAGACCCGGCTGCTCGTCGGTCGCTCCGTGATCACGTCGGCGGGGGATCGACGGGCGATCACGCTGGGACGGGAACAGATCATCGAACAGTCCGTCAGCTAACGAGGTCCCACCCGGCCCGCATGTCCGCTGTTGGCCCGCCTGACCTGACGGACACGATCGGACACCGCCCGGGTCGGGGCTACCGCCCCCAACCCCCGCGCGCCACGAACTCTGCGCCACCTGAGTACCTACACCTCAGTCGTCGTCGACTCCGTCTATTGCGCCGGCCTCGAGTTCGAGACGGTGCCACGTGTCCGCGACCGACTCAATGGCTGCAGCGTTGCGGTCGAGGAAATCTCGCCATTCGGGTTCAGCGAGCTGCAGGAAATTGGGCCATATTGGGCGCGGCATTCGGCATCTACGACCGCAACGCGGCACTCGAATTTGACAGCCTCCTCCGGGTCGGCGGCAGCGGCGTAGTTCTGCTTGACGACGTTCAACAGGAGATCCGGGTCATCAAAGTCAAGACCCTTTGACAACACGCAGTCTCGATATGACGCCGAAAGAGGGGCAAATGTAGGGAGCTGTTTGGTATCGCGGGCGATCGTCGCCATCTGCCCTTCGATGTCGTTGATCGGCCCCCAATCGACGACGGAAACTTCGGGTAGATCGGCAGCGCAGCCCGCTTCTGCGGTGTCGTACGCCTGCTGTTCGGCCGGAGTCAATCTCAAGTCGTCGATGATGATCGGGTCGACGTCGGAGCTATCCTTGACGATCGGTCCGGCGATTCCAAGACCGTTCGATGGGTTCCCCGAGAACGGCGGCGCCCACCAGGCTGCGAGGGCTCCAGATGGCTCATGCCAGGCGGTGGAGAACCGTCGGGTTCGACGCGGCGTACGGTTGGCCAGCGGCCGACATGCAGTTCGCCATGAGGTCGTCAACGGCCCGAAGCTCGAGCACAGCCATCGCCATTTGCGTCTGGGGGCTGGCGGTAACGATGTTGAAAACTCGAATGACGTCCTGCGCCAAACGATTCGCAGAATCTGGCGCCACTTTGCTCGAAGCAGGCGGTGAAGGCTGGTTCTCGAACGTGTCCGGCCCCGGAGGGCTGGCCGCACGCGCCGAACCCCAGGACGCCAAGGAGGATGGTCAGGCCAAAGGTAAGAGTGAGACCGATACGCTTGAAGCCCATCAGGCGTCACACCGTCTCGGATTGCTGCTGCTAAACGTTACCGGAGTAGAGGATGCCCAGAAGATCCGCATACTGACGCATCGCGCCCCGTCCCATACGTTCGACTCTATAGTTCCGAGCGCTGCGTTCGTCGAGAATGAGGCGTAGCAATAAGATGTCTCTCTCGCTTCGGTCCCTGCTGGGGTGTTGAGCCCCCTCTCGCCGCCGTTCGATGGCACTGACACGTAGCAGAGTCCTGATTTGGCCTGACCCACGAACGAGTACGAATCACTTGCCGGCGGCGAGGCCTCGGTCTTGTTCCAGGAGTAGAGCGTGTTCTGCCGGCAGTTTCGTAGAACCCGGGCGTCGAAATGCGTCAGTGCCCCGCCGGCAACTTGCCAGTCCCACATCGAATCAACACACCGGTAGAATGTCGGATAATACGATGCACCCATCCGGGCTTCCAGGAATACGGTCCTCCCCGCTAGCGTGATCCCGGCGGCAGGAATGTATGCGCTACCCGTACTTGCGTTCCAGGTGTTCCAAATCTGATCTGTTGAGATCGGTCCAGCCGTTGAGCTCGTACCGGCGGTCGCAGCCCACGCTGGGTGCGGGCAAACGGCGAGCACGACCAGAGTTAGCAGCCCAACGGCGAGCGACAAGCGGCGAGCGACAAGCGGCGAGCGACCCAACGGTGAGCGACAAGCGGCGACACGGCGTCAACGTAACAGACTCGGGGCCACCACGGGTGCGGCCGACCACGACGACTCCATCACACCACCACCAGCTCCCGTGACGCAAGCACCCAGCCCGTCTTCGCGACCGTGCCTGCGAAGGTGGGTTCGTCGTGCGATCCGAACTACATGCCGCGCAATCGTGATGTTGCGACAACTCCGGCCGCGACCGTGGCCCCGACGGGATCGTCCGCCAGGCGGTGATCGGTAGGCTGATTCCCGATGCTCATCTGCGCCGACTGGGTGATCGCCGGTGCGGACGTCGTGCCGTTGCGAAACGCGGCCGTGCGGGTCGTCGACGGCGTCGTCGATGCCGTCGGCCCGGCGGACGACCTGCGTGCCGCCCACCCGGCCGACGAGGTCGTCGACGCCATCGGGCACGTGGTCATGCCCGGGTTCGTCAACGCCCACGTCCATCTGTACGGCGTGCTCGCCCACGGCATCCAGCCGGTGGCGTTGATCGGCGGCTTCCCGAGCTTCCTCGAGGACTACTGGTGGCCACAGGTCGAGGACCGTCTCGACCGGGCGATGATCGTCGCCGCCACCGAATGGGTTTGCGCCGAGATGCTCCGTAGTGGCACGACGACCTTCTACGACATCCTCGAGGCCCCGGGCGCCCTCGGCGGGGTGCTGCTCGAACAGGCCGACGCCGTCGAGCGGATGGGGATGCGCGGGATCCTGTCGTTCGAGGCCACCGAGAGGTCCGGCTCCGAGCGCGCCCGGGCCGGGCTGGCCGAGAACCTGGCGATGATCGACCACGGTCGCCGCCCCGGAGCAGCGGGCCTGGTCAGCGGGGCGATGTGCTTCCACACGACGTTCACGTGCTCCGAGGCGTTCATCCGTGAGGCGTTCGGGCTGGCGGGCGACCGCGATGTGTTCTGTCACGCCCACGTCAACGAAGGGGAGTACGAGGGCGAGTGGTGCGAGCGTCGCCACGGTCGCCGGACGATCGAGTGGTACGAGCACATCGGCGTCCTCGGCGACCGCTTCCTGGCCAGCCAGTGCGTGCAGCTGTCGGAGACGGAGCGCGAGTTGATTGCCGGGCGGGGCGTGCGGGTCGCGCACATGCCGCTGGCCAACTGCGAGGTCGGGGGCGGGATCGCCCCGATCCCCGAGCTCGTCGCCGCCGGCACCGTCGTCGGCCTCGGCTCCGACGGCTACATCAACGACGGCTACGAGGTGATGCGTGGGGTGTTCCTGCTCCACAAGGCCCGGCTGCTCGACCCCTCGACGATGCCGGCGGCCACCGTGTTCGGGTTGGCCACCTCGGGTGCGGCGAGCGCCCTGGGGATCGGCGATCGAGTGGGCCGGCTCGAGGTCGGCTTCCAGGCCGACCTGCAGGTGGTCGACGCCCACTTCCCGACCCCGGCGACGGCCGACAACCTGTTCGACCAGATCGTGCTGCGGCGCAGCGGTCACCACGTGCGCGACGTGATGGTCGCCGGTCGGTGGCGGGTGCGGGGCGGTGCTGTCGACGGGGTCGACGTCGAGCGCCTGCGCGCCCGGGTGCACGAGCAGGCGGGGCGGCTGTGGGCACCGGCCTGACCGCCACCGCACTGCTGCGCGCCCTGCTCGCCTCGGTCGACCGGGGTGAGCCGGTGGCGCGGGTGACCGTGATCGGTGCCGAGCGTTCCGTACCCCGCCGGGCGGGGGCGTCGATGCTCGTGTGGGCCGACGGTCGCTGCGCCGGCACTGTCGGCGGCGGCGAGATGGAGGCCCGTGTGGTCGCCGAGGCCCGTGCCGCGCTCGCCGACGGCGGCGTCCGGCGGCTGCGCTACACGCTGCTCGACCCCGGCGCGGGTGACCCGGGAGTCTGCGGAGGAGAGATGGAGCTGTTCGTGGAACCGCATACGGGGGATCCGACGGTGTACGTCGTGGGGTGCGGGCACGTCGGCCGGGCGGTCGTCGATCTGGCCCACTGGCTCGGCTTCCGGGTCGTGGCTACCGATGACCGGGCCGAGCTGGTGTCCCCGGAGCACCTGCCGCGTGCCGACGTGCTCGTCGGCGGCCCGATCACCGATGCGCTCGCCGCGGCGCCGGTGACATCGAACACCGACGTGGTGGTGGTGACCCGCAACGTGGCCGTCGATCTCGAGATCCTTCCCCATCTGCTGGGGACCCCGGCCCGTTCGATCGGGGTGATGGGCAGTCGTCGGCGGTGGTCGACGACACGATCCGCGCTGCGCGCCCGCGGCCTCGGCGACGACCTGCTCGACCGGGTCCGCTCGCCGATCGGCATCGAGATCGCCGCCGAGACCCCGGAGGAGATCGCCGTCAGCATCCTCGCCGAGGTCGTCGAGTCGCGCCGGCGGGGCGATGCTCTTCGCTGAGCATCCGGTGCTGCTGCGCGGCGGCGGCGACCTGGCGACCGGCGTGGCGCTGCGGCTGCGGCGCGCCGGGTTCCCGGTGATCATCTGCGAACTGGCGTCCCCGCTCACCGTGCGGCGGACCGTGGCCCTGTCGAGCGCGATCAGCTCCGGCGTGTTCACGGTCGAGGGCGTCGAGGCCCGGCGCTGTGCGATCGGCGAGGCCGAGGCGCTGGCCGCCAGGGGGATCGTCGCCGTGGTCGTCTCCGCCGGGCTCCCACGGCTCCACCGCTCGGTCGTCGTCGACGCCCGCCTGGCCAAGCGCAACCTCGACACGACGACCGCCGACGCCCCGCTGGTCGTCGCCCTCGGGCCGGGGTTCGCCGCCGGGGTGGACTGCGATGCGGTGGTCGAGACCCAGCGCGGCCCGCGGCTCGGCCGGGTGCTCTGGTCCGGCTCGGCGGAGCAGGACTCGGGCATACCGGGTGAGGTGGGCGGTCGTTCGGCAGAGCGGGTGCTGCGGGCTCCCGGGGCAGGCGCGGTGTCGTGGGGCGTCGCCATCGGTGACGTGGTCGACGCCGGCCCGATCGGCGTGGTGGGTGGGGTGCCGGTGGCCTCCCCGTTCCGTGGGCTGGTCAGGGGGCTGATCGCCGAGGGCACCGAGGTGCCGGCCGGGCTGAAGATCGGCGACATCGACCCCCGGCTCGACATCGCCGTCGACGAGGTCTCCGACAAGGCGCTGGCCATCGGTGGCGGAGTGCTCGAGGCGGTGCTCACGTGGCTCGACCGGCGCTGATCGACGCCCTCGGGCTGCGCCGGGGCGACGTCGTCGCCCTCGTCGGCGGTGGCGGCAAGACGACGACGATGCTCACCCTGGGCCGCGAGGCCCGTGCCCGGGGCTGGTCGGCGCGTCTGGGCACGACGACCAAGGTCGGCGTCGAGCAGATCCCCGACCCGACCGGCTTCGTCCATGGCGGGGTGGTCGGGGACAAGTTCACCGCGGCGCCGGGCGGGGCGTTCGGACCCCTCGACGGCGGGATCGTGGTCGTCGAGGCCGACGGAGCCCGCGGTCACCCCGCCAAGGCGCCCGCCGATCACGAGCCGGTCATCCCGGCCACGGCGACGCTGGTGGTGGCCGTCATCGGGTCCGACGCTCTCGGCCGGGTGATCGCCGACCAGTGCCACCGTCCACTGCGGGTGGCCGCCGTCGTCGGCTGCGGGCCCTACGAGCGCCTCACCCCCGAACGGGCGGCGGTGTTGCTGACCAGCGAGCGCGGCGGACGCCGGGCCGTTCCGGCGGGCGCCCGGTTCGCCGTGCTGGTCACCAAGGTGGACCCGGCCGGTTCCCGGCTGGTCGACGAACTGCTCGCCGCGCTGAGCGGGGTCGACGTCGTGATCGTGCCCCGGGAACCGGCCGGGCCGGGGTCGGAGCGATGAACGGGCATCCGGTCGTGTTGTTCGACGGGGTCTGCAACCTCTGCAACCGCTCGGTGCAGTTCATCGTCGACCACGATCCCGACGGTCGTTTCCACTTCGCCACCCAGCAGTCGGCGATCGGCCGGCGACTGCTCGACGAGGTCGGGGTGACCGACGTGCGCGGTGTGGGCGGTGTGGGCGGTGTGGGCGACACCGTGGTGCTCGTCGACGACGACGGCCGGGTCTGGCGCCAGTCGGCGGCGGTGCTGCGCATCCTCGCCGGCCTGCGCGGGCCGTGGAGGGTGGTCGGCGTGCTGCGTGTCGTCCCCCGGCCCGTGCGCGACGCCCTCTACCGGTTCGTCGCCGGTCACCGCTACGGATGGTTCGGTCGGACCGACGAGTGCCGTCTGCCCCGCCCGGAGTGGCGGGACCGCTTCCTCGACGAGCCGGTCCGCTGAGTAGGTTCACGGCGCAGTGATCCCGGCGAGTGTGAACCTGATCCCCGAGGCCCCGGTGTCCGAGATCGTGGCCCTGGCCCGTCAGGCCGAGGCTCTCGGCTACGACCGCTGCTGGGTCTACGACGAGGGGTTGGCCACCCGCGACGTCTACGTCACGCTCACCGCGATCGCCCAGGCCACGTCGACGGTCAGGATCGGCCCCGGCATCACCAACCCGTACACGCGCCACCCGGCGACCACGGCGGCGGCGATCGCCAGCCTCGACGAGTTCTCCGGCGGCCGGGCCTTCCTCGGGATCGGCGCCGGCGGCAGCCTGACCCTCGGCCCGCTGGGCGTCGACCGGAGTCGCCCGCTCGCCGCCGTCGGCGACGTGATCGCCGCCTGCCGCGGGCTGTTCGCCGGGGCGGCGGTGACGATGAGCGGCCACGGCTTCGACCTCGTCGATGCCCGTCTCGCCTTCGCCCGGCCCGACCTGGAGATCTGGTTGGCCGGCCGTGGACCGAGGATGCTCGGGCTGGGCGGCGAGGTGGCCGATGGGGTGATGCTCGACTTCATCCATGCCGAGATGATCGGCGACTACGTCGGGCTGGTCCGCGCCGGCGCGGCCAGGTCGGGCAATCGGCCGCGGGTGATGTACTCGACGATGGTGATCACCGACGAGCGGGCGATGGCGGCCACCAAGCCGCACATGACCTACCGCCTCGTCGATTCGCCCAGGCGGGTGAAGGACGCACTCGGGATCACCGATGGCGAGGTCGAGCTGATCCGTTGCGCGATGTCGGACGGGCTGGATACCGCCGCCGAGCTCGTCCGCGACGAGTGGGTGCACCCGTTCGTGATCGCCGGCACCGAGTCCGAGTGCACCGAACAGCTCGCCCGCCTCGCCGAACGCCACGGCATCGACGAGTTCCTCCTGCCGGTGCTCGACCTGGCCGACGCCCCTCAGCTGATGTCGCAGGTCGCCGGCGTGCTGGCCGCGGTATGACGGGGGTGTGGTGACTCCGAACTTCACCTGGCCCGCGCTGTCGAGCCCGCCCGCCCGGGTGCTGGCCGAGGCGGGTGTCGACGTCGATGTGCAGCGGCCGCTGCCGGAGCTGATCGAACCGGCTCTTCCTCCCGTCGACGCCCCGGTCGATGATCCGCTGATCGAGGTCGCCCACCGGCGCATCCGCGTCCTGGCCAACTACTGGCACGCGGGATGGATCCATGCCCGGCCGGACTGCTGGTTGCGTTCGACGGCGATGGCCCGCCTGGGTGCGGTCGCCGACCGGTTGCCGCCCCGCTGGGGCCTGGCCGTCTACGACGCCTGGCGGCCGCTGGAGCTGCAGGCCGAGCTGTACGCCGCGGCCTACGCCGACGCGCGGTTGCCGGCCGGGTTCGTCGCCCCACCGGTGAGCGATCCGCGCCGCCCACCGCCGCATCTGACCGGAGGCACCGTCGACCTGACCCTCACGCTCGACGGCACACCGTTGGCCCTCGGCACCGACTTCGACGGCTTCACCCCACAGGCCGCGGCGGCGGCCCTCGAGGCGACGCCCGGTCCCGAGCGGGAATTGCGCCGCATGCTGTTCTGGGCGATGCGCGCCGAGGGCTTCGTGCTGCTCGGCTTCGAGTGGTGGCACTTCGAGTACGGCACCCCGCGCTGGGCGGCGATCACCGGGGCGGCGCCGCTGTACGGTCCGGCCGAGCCGTCGACGATGAGGAGGTCGTGATGCAGGTGGGAGTGGCGTTGCCACAGATGGCGCCCGGGTTCACCCGGTCGACGATGCTCGAGTGGTGCCGGGCGATCGACGAGGGCCCGTTCTCGTCGATCTCGGCCGGCGAGCGGGTGACGTTCTTCAACCCGGAGATGATCACGCTCCTCGCCGGGGCGGCGACGCTCACCGAACGGGTCGGGATCATCGCCAACGTCTGCGTCACGCCTTGGCATCGGACGGCGCTGCTGGCCAAGCAGCTCACGACGATCGACGTGCTGTCGGGCGGGCGGCTGTCGGTCGCCCTCGGGGTCGGCGGCCGGGAGCAGGACTATCGGGCCGTCGATGTCCCGTTCGCCCGGCGGCACCAACGGATCGACGACGACGCCGCCGAGCTCCGCCGCCTGTGGGGCGGGGGCGAGGTGGCCGGGGCGCCAGTCGGCCCGGCGCCGGTCCAGCCGGGCGGGCCGAGGCTGCTGTGCTCGTCGATGGGGCCCAAGTCGATGGCCCGGGCGGCGAAGTGGGCCGACGGTGTGTCGGGCTTCGCGATCTCCGCCCGGCCCGACGAGGCGGCTCGCCTGTTCGCCCTCGCCGACGAGGCGTGGGCCGCGGCGGGGCGGAGCGAACGGCCCCGCCGCATCTGTGGGGTGTTCTGTGTCGCCGGGATCGACGACGGGCAGGCCGTCCTGCACGGCTTTGCCCGCGAGTACCTGGGCTTCATGGGTTCCGAGCTCGCCGATCTGCTCGCCGGGATGCAGGTGATCAGCGACGGGGCCCGGCTCGCCGACGCGCTCGACGGGCTGGACGGCGTCGGTTGCGACGAGGCGATCCTGGTGCCCGCGTCCACCGACCGCCGGTGCGTCGCGGCATTCGCCGAGGCGGTCGCCGCCCGCCACTGAGCGGTCAGGTGCCCGGCGGCCCTGTCGAGCCACGCCGGGTCGGGCGCCATCCCGGGCGGGGCACGCTGGCCCGCAACAGCTTCGTGTACGCGTCCTGCGGGGCGTCGAGCACGGCGATCGTGGCCCCGCGTTCGACGACGCGGCCGCGGTGCAGCACGATCACGTCATCGGTGATCTGGCGCACGACGGCCAGATCGTGGCTGATCAACAGGTAGGAGATGCCGGTCCGATCGCGGATGTCGGCGAGCAGGTTGAGCACCTGCGCCTGGATCGAGACATCGAGCGCGGCGACGCTCTCATCGAGGATCAGCATCCGGGGTTCGGCCGCCAACGCCCGGGCGATCGCCACCCGCTGGCGTTGACCGCCGGACAGTCCACGGGGCAGGGCGTGCAGCTGGCGTTCGTCGAGACCGACCATCCCACCGAGCTCCTCGACGCGTGCCGCCCGCTCGGCCCGGTCGCCGCCGCGGTGCAAGCGGAGGACCTCGTCGATCGCGTCGAAGCCGCTCTGGCGCGGGTCGAGGCTCGAATAGGGGTCCTGGAAGACGATCTGGATCTCACTCCCGCGGCGCCGACGGACCTGGGTCGAGGTGGCCGGGCGCGACCGGTCGTGGCCGCAGGCGTGGATCGTGCCAGCGGTGGCGGTGACCAGACCGATGATCATCTTGGCGATCGTGGTCTTGCCCGAGCCCGATTCCCCGACCACCGCGAGCGAGCCCCCGGGGGCCACCTCGAACGTCACGTCGTCGACGACCAGCGCCTCGCCGTAGCGTTTGCTGAGGCCGTCGACCTGCAACAACGGCTCAACCATGGGTCGCCACCCCCGCCTCCCGGCGCAGGGCCTCGGCGCGGATGCAGCGCACGAGCCCGTCGGCCAGGGGGCGCATGGCCGGAGGCGACACGCTGCACTCCGCCTGGGCGTGGGCACACCGATCCGAGAACGCACAGCCGGCCGGGGCCTCGAACGCCGATCGCGGCCGCCCGGGGATGGCGTGCAAGCGGTGTGCCGACCCGTCGATGCGCGGCCGGGCGGCGACGAGACCGGCGGTGTAGGGGTGGAGGGGGTCGTCGTGGAGCAACGACGACCGGCGCTGCTCGACGATCTGGCCGGCGTACATCACCGCGGTGCGGTCGCACACCGCGCTGGCCAGTTCGAGGTCGTGGGTGATGAACAGCAATGCCATGTTCCGATCCCGGCGCAGGTCGTCGAGGATCGCCATCACCTCGGCCTGGGTGGTGACGTCGAGTGCGGTCGTCGGCTCGTCGGCCAGCAGCAGGCGCGGTTCGGTGAGCAGCGCGGTGGCGATCATCACCCGCTGGAGCAACCCGCCAGACAGCTCGTGGGGGTGCTGGCGAAGGCGGAGGGCGCCGTTGGGGATGCCGACCTCGTCGAGCAGGGCGATCGCCCGTGCCTCTGCGGCGCCCCGCTTCATCCCGCGGTTGGTGCGCAGCGCCTCGGTCATGAAGTCCCCGATCGTTCGCACCGGGTTGATGTGGGCGCGTGGGTCCTGGAAGATCATCGCCACCTCGCCGCGCAGGGCGCGCAATGCAGGCCCCTTCAGCGCGTTGACGTCCCGGCCGTCGAAGCGGATGGCGCCGCGCTGCTCGGCGCCGGGGGGCAGCAGGCGGGCGACGGCGCGGGCGGTCATCGACTTCCCCGAACCTGATTCGCCCACCAGGCCGAGCGCCTCGCCGGGGCCGATGGTGAACGACACGTCGCGCAGCACCGTGTGCTTCCCACCGGCCAGCGGGAGGTCGACGGCGAGCCCGTCGACGATCAGCAGCTCGTCCGTCGGTGTCATCGGGCGACGTCGTTGGCCCGGTCGGTCAGCCGTTCGCCGAGCAGGTTGACGGCGACGACGACGGCGACGATGCACAGGCCGGCGGTGAGCGACTCCATCGGGTAGCCCTGCAGCACGCCGCTCTGACCGTTGGCGACCATCACGCCCCAGTCGGCTTGGGGCGGTTGCACCCCGAGCCCGATGAACGAGATCGCGGCCAGGTCGACGATGGCGTAGCCGAAGAGGATGGCCCCCTGGGCGGCGATCAACGGCACGAGGTTGCGGGCGATGTGGCGGACGCAGATCGCCGTCGCCCGCAGTCCCTGCACCTCGAGGGCGGCGACGTATTCGCGGGCCCGTTCACGCAGTGCGGCGCCGCGCAGGATGCGGGCGATGTAGGGGGTGTAGGCGACGGCCAGGGCCACCGTCGCCGACTTCAGCCCGGCGCCCCACACCACGCCGGACATGATCGCCAGCACGATGGCCGGGAACGAGAAGAGGATGTCGAGTCCGCTCGACACCACGTTGTCGAACGTGCCACCACGCCAGGCGGTGGCCACGGCCAGCGCCGTGCCGACGACGATCGAGAGGAGCACGACCATCGCGGGCCCGAGCAGGGAGCTGCGGGCACCGGTCAGCACACGTGACAACAGGTCGCGGCCCTGGGAGTCGAAGCCGAGGAGGTGGCCGCCCGTCGGGCCGACGAACGACAGCGAGAGGTTCGACCGGTTGGCGTCGAAGGGGGCGATCGCCGGGCCGAACCCCGCGGTGAGCACGGCCAGACCGATGACCACGGCGCTGACGTGGCCCACGGCGCCCGTGTCGCGCAGGCCGGGTAGGGCGAACCGCCGGGACGGGGCGGCGCCCAGCTCGGCGGTGCTCATCGGGCCCGGCTGCCCAGCGAGACGCGCGGATCGAGCACGGCGTAGAGCACGTCGACGATCGTGTTGACGACGACGAACACGGCGACGATCAGCAGGGTGATCCCTTGCACGACCGCCATGTCCTTCGATGCCGCGGCCTGGATGAGGTAGGCGCCGATCCCGTTGAGCGAGAAGGCCCGCTCGACGACCGCCGAGGCGGCGAACAGCGAGGCGACGGTGATCCCGACGACCGTGGTGATCGGGATCGCCGCGTTGCGCAGCACATGGCGCCGGACGATCAGCGTCGTCGGGATGCCCCGGCTGGTCGCCGTCTGGACGTGCTCCCGGCGCAACTCCTCGCGCACCGAGGTGCGGGTGACCCGGGCGACGAGCGCCACTGCGGAGAAGGCCAGGGCGATCGCCGGCAGGGTGAGGTGTCTGACCTGGTCGAGGAACCCGTCGCCCCCACCGAGCGCCGGAAACCAGCCGAGGTTCACGGCGAACAGCGACAGCAGCAGGATGGCGGCGACGAACGACGGCACGGCGGCCGCGACGGTGGTGAGGGCGATTACCGTCGCGTCGACGGGCCCCCGCTTGAGCCCGCCGACGACACCCATGCCGATGCCGACGATCACGATGATCACCGCGGCGTAGAGCACGAGTTGGATGGTCGTGCCGACACGCTGGGCGATGAGGGTCGAGACGTCCTGACGCAGGGGGATGGACACGCCCAGATCGCCCCTGAAGGCGTTGCCCAGCCAGTGGAGGTAGCGGACCAGGAACGGTTCGTCGAGGTGGTAGCGCGCCTCGAGCACCTTGATCGCCTCGGGCGAGGGAGTGCGTCCGCCGGTGAGTGCGGCGATCGGATTGCCGGGGGCCAGGTACACCGCCGAGTAGATGGCGAAGCTGGCGACGAACACGGTGACGACCAGCATCACCGTCCGGCGCAGCAGGAACCTGAGCATCGGATCGCCGCCGTGTCCGTCAGGCCTTGCCGAGGTAGGCGGCCCACGGGCCGAACATGTACTGGAAGGTGGCCGGCGCGCCGGTGAGTTCGGCGTTCATCACCAGCGTCGTCGTCGGGGCGACGATCGGGATCCAGAGCATCTCGTCGGTGATCATCGTCTGCAGTTGGACGACCAGCTCGGCGCGCTTGGTGTCGTCGGCCTCGGCCCTGGCCCGGTCGAGCAAGGCGACCGCCTGGGGGTCGGCGTAGCCGTTGTACGCCTGTGTGCCCTCTGCACCGATCATGCTGACGTAGAGGCTGAGCGGATCGGCGGTGTTCGAGTAGTTGACGGTGAAGAACCCGTCGACGCCCTGGCGAGCGGCCGGGTCGATGAAGAAGTTGATGTAGTTCGCCGCCGACACCGAGACCAGGTCGGCCTTCATCCCGATCGACTCGATCGCCCGTTGGAACTCCCCGGCCTCGGACTGGATCGCGGCGAGCTCGCCGGACATGCCGATCCGGACGGTCTGGCCCGCGGCGCCGGCATCGACGACCAGCTGCTTGGCCGCCTCGAGGTCGGGCTGCGAGACGTCGGGCAGGGTGTTCCACCCGGCGACGAAGGTGTCCTTGGCGTAGCCCCACATGCCGGGCACGCCGACGGCCCTGGCCGGGTAGGCAGCGCCCTTGTACACCTGGTCGATCAGACCCTGGCGATCGATGGCCATCGAGATCGCCTGGCGGACCCGGGCGTCGCCCAGCGCGCCGTCGAAGCTCGACACGATGAACGCTGCGATGGCGTACCCGGGGCCTTCGGTCACCGTGACCTTGTCGCTGTCGCGCAGTTGCTGGAGCGTCGACAGGCCGAGGGTGTAGGTGCCGTCGATCTCCCCGGTGAGCAGGCCGGCGGTGGCGACGGCCTCGTCGGGCACCCCCTTGATCGTGATGCTCTTCAGCTGGCGCGGTAGCGACTCGTCCCAGTAGCCGTCGTAGCGGTCGAAGGTCAGGCCTTCACCGACCACCCACGACTTCAGCTGGTAGGGCCCGGTGCACATGATCCCGCCGTTGGCCGTGCCGTAGTCGGTGCCCTTCGAGGCCGTGTACGCCTGCTGGGTGATCACGCCGGTCGGACCGGCCAGCTCGCTGAGCAGCAGCATGTCGCGACCCTTGGTGGTCAGCGTCACCTCGTGGTCGCCGGTCGCGGCGATGTCGGTGACGTTGGACAGCACGCCGGAGTAGAAGCCGCCGAGGGTGGGATCGCGCTGGCGCTCGAGGCTGAAGACCACGTCGGCGGAGGTCATCGGCGATCCGTCCCAGAAGGTGACGTCGCTGCGCAGGGTGGCGACGAGTGCGGTGTCGCTGGTGTACTCGACCGACTCGGCCAGACCGGGTCCGATCGTCAGGTCGGGGTTCTGGCGCAACAACGATTCACAGGCCACGGCCAGCGCAGTGTTGTCGGGGTAGTCGAAGCCGTACAGGGGGTCGAGGGTCGACGTCTCGCGGTAGACGGCCCAGACCGCCGAGTCTGCCTCGCCCGTCGGCGCCGGCGTGAGGATCGTCTCGGCTCCGCTCGGGACCCCGGCCGGGCCGGCCGCGGCGGCCTCGGGCACCGTCGTCGCCTCACCGGCGGGCGCCAGGGTCGTCGCCACCCCGTCGGCGGCGGTGGTCGCCGCGGTCGCCGACGAGGTGCCGGCCGTCGTGTCGGCGGTGCTCGTCGACGGAGCGTCCTTGCCGCATCCGGCCAGTCCCACGGTCATCGCGAAACCGATGGCGGTGGCGGCCCTGCGTGATGAAATCCTCATCTCTCCCCCTTTTCCGTCGATCATGTCACGCGCCGACACCGGCGCCGACCACCCGGTCCACGCCACCGCCGACGCGACAGGCTGGTGACGGCGGGGGAGCGACGTCGACCACGGCGAACCGGTCGAGCGTCCCCGGACCGTCACCAGCCTGTCAGCGGGCGACGAGGCTGTCGGGAGCCTCGATGATGATCGTCCCGATCAGCTGCTTCCGACCGGTACGGCTGCCTTCTTGGACGCTGCGGCGTGGATGAATCCGGCGATGGACAGCAGCACGAGCAGGGCGAACACGGCGAGACAGATGTTGCCGGCCAGGTCGGCCCGGTCACCGAAGATGCTGAAGCCGTAGGACGTCAACAGCAGGCCGCGGAGGGACTCGCCACGGAACAAGGAGTCGCTGCGCAACGAGTTGACCCTGTCCAGCTCCGCCTGGAGGTCGGCCAGCTTGGGATCGTTGGCCTCCTTCGCCTTGGCGACCTGGGAACGCAACTCCGACTGCACGCCGCCGATCGTGGCGTACGTGTAGGCCTGGGGCGCCTGCTTCGCCGGGTCGGCCGAGAACTTGGCCGCGTAGATGCTGCCGTCCTTGAGGTGCAACCGGATGAAGTTGTTGGCGTAGCACTCGGCCATCTTGCCGTTGACCAGTTGCTTGCCGGCGTACTTCTTGAGGCACTCCGTGTCGGCCTCGGCGGTCAGCTTGTTGTCGGCGATGAACTTGTCGACGGCGGCCTGATCCCCTTCGAAGGACTCGAGCAGGTCGGCTTTCCAGGCGTCGGTGGTCACGAGGGCGTCCGCCTGCTTGAAGGTGATCTGCTGCTCGGACAGTTGATCCTTCACGTAGTCCTTGGCGAAGCTCGCCTGGTCCTTCAGCACGAGACCGAGGATCAGCAGCAACAGGCCGAGCAGGACACCTCCCACGCTGAAGAGCAGGTCGAGAGTACGTCGTTTCATTGTTGATCCTCCAGAGGATGGTGTCAGCGCCGTTCGAACGCATCCTGATCCAAGCGATCCCGGGGCCGCTTGTCCCGGGCCGAAGGTCCCGAGTGCCCCGGCCTTCCGTCCACGAGTGCGACGTCTGGTGGAGACGCCGATGAACCGGTGCACCGGGTTCAAGACGCGGCTCGGGTCCGTAGCGGTCGAATCAACCCGCGACCGCGGGGTGAACATCAGTCGCCACCACCCCAGTGGGAGGTGAAGGTCACGAACACGGTGTCGTGGTTGGCGAGCACTCCGCGCATTCCGGGGAAGCCGGGCGTCTGGTAGTCGGTCGCCCACAGGATGTCGCCGGTGTCGGTGGCGAGCACGGTGAGGTCGGTCCAGATCGCGAAGACCCGGCCGTTGCCGACCCACCACGGATACGACTCACCGGTCGGTTCGACCTGCCAGCGGACCTCGCCGGTGCGCAACTCGTAGGCGCGCACGGTCTGCGTGCCCGGCCCATCACCGGATGTCTCGGTGTGTGCCATGTAGACGGCACCATCGCCGACCGCCCACACGTCGTCGTAGGCGAGGATGTCTCTGACTTTCCAGAGCTGTTGACCGGTGGTGGTGTCGGTGACGATGAGCGGGTCGTCCTGCCCGCCTTCGAGTCGGAGCCCGTTCAGTTCGGGTGCGGTCTCCATCGGTACGGCTGCGTCGTCGGGGAGCTCGGAGTTCATCTCCGCCTCGCTCTCGGTGCGCCGCGTTTCACCGGTGGCCGCGTCGAGGGCGAGCACTTGCGAGATGCTCGATTCGATGTCCGACACGTACACGGTCTCGTCGGTGACGGCCCGCAACGCGTACCAGATGCCGTTGCCGCACTGGTGCCACCGGTACTCGCCGGTCTCGAGGTCGTAGGCGACGAGGGTCACCGATTCGGGCGCTTCACACATCGCGGCGGGACGCTGCCCACCGGCGCCGCCGACACCCCGACCTGCCGCGATCACCGCGGTGTCGACCGGGACGTCGGCTCCGGGCACCTCGGGCCGGGGGACGGGACGGACGAGGATCAGGTCCTCACCGACGGCGACCATCGCGTCGAGGGTCGACGGCGGCACCGGCACCGGTTCCCACACCCGGCCGTCGCGCGAGATCAACACCCGGGGCGCGACCCCCGACCCGGACGGATCCGAGAAGGAGACGGCGAAACCCGCCGGACCGGCGGCGGGCGGGTAGACCGACAGGAATCCGCTCACATCCGGCAAGAGATCCTCGTAGTCGGCTGCTCGGGTCCAGGAGACGCCGTCGTTCGAGAAGGCGAGCGACGTTTCCCCGATGAGCACGTACCCGAGGGGTCCACCGGTGAGGTAGAGGTCCATCGAGATGTTCTCCGCCGAGAACGTGTCGGGAAGGTCACTGGTTTGCCAGGTCTGGCCGTCGGTCGACCGGTACAGCTTGGTGGGCGGCCGGAACTGGATCGAGGACGAGGAGCCCAGCGAGAGGAACCCGGCGGGACCGCTGACCAGCTGGGGCTGGTTCGAGGAGTTGTTGAAGGGGACGTCGACGGTCTCCCATGCAGATCCGGTGCGGGTCCACACCATCGTCGCCGGCCCCGCGCTGGACTGGGCGGCGAGCTCGGGCATGCCGATCTCCGTCAGATCGACCACGAGATCGAAACCGTCCTCGAACTCGACCGTCCACTGATCCGGCCAACCGCCCTCGCCGGTCACCTGCCCGTGGTCGGTGCAGAGCACCTCGGCCGAGTACTTCAACCAGTCCCCGCTGAGGGACACGGTGCCGAGCGCGAGCGCGGTGGTGTCGGTCGCGGCGAGCGCCGAGACCTGCGTCTCTGTCACGACGTAGGGCGACGCCGGCACCGGGACCGGCAGGGGCGAGGTCGTCCATGTCGCCCCGTCGTCGGCCGACACCGACACCGTCGGCGGCTGGGTGTCGGACGAACCCCATCCCGAGCTGACCAACAGCTCCTCGCCGTTCGACGCCACCACCGACACCGCTCGGATGGTCAGGTCGCTCGACCACGGTGTCCAGCTGATGCCGTCGGGGCTGCGCGACATCGTGAGCGTTCCGGCCGGGGCCGACAGTTCGAAGTAGGCGTCGCCGTGGGCGACCGTCCTGACCGACCAGTAGTCGGCGGTCACCAATGAGGCGCCGACCCTCACTCCGTCGGGAGCCGGGAGCGTCGTCGTCGGGGCCGACGAAATGACGGTCGTGGCCGGCCGGCTTCCGTTGACCAGAGTGGTGGTCCCCGTGACGGTGGTCGTCTCGGCCGACGAGCCTCCGTCAGTCGACGTACTGATCCCCGCGCCGGTGGTGCTGGTCAAGGATTCCCCCGACCCGCACCCGACGATTCCGGTCACCAGGACCAGCACCACCCCCACCGCCCGATGGTGGCGATTCGAGCGCATCCCGGCCTCCTCTCATTCGCCAGGGCAAGTTCGACATGCTCACCCTTGCGGGCTTCGTCCCAGGCGACGCCGAACGGCCCGAGTGAATCGTGCTCGGGACATTCGGTTCCGCACCAGAGGCCAAGGACCCGGCCGCTGGTGCGCCCAGCGAACCGGAACGTCGGCGGAGCCTGCGACACCACTCGGTGCTTGCGGCAACCGAGGCTCATCGGCGTCCCGGAAGGCAGATGGATCAGGCTCGTCCCGAGTGTCGCTCGACGTCCATGACCCGTTGGTCGCCAAGATCGAAACCGTCCAAGCTCGCGCGTCAGCTCTACCGGGCCCTCGGGTTCGAACGCGAGGAAGACCTCCCTCGAACACGACGACGAAGGCCCGTGGGAGTGGCCCACGGCACCGCAACGCCGCGCTGCGTGGAACTGCCGTCGCGCAAACACCCGCTGTGCAACTGCCCGCGGCAACTGCCCGTCGGCGGCCGTTTCTAACTGCACGATATTGGCATGCGGCCAGATTCTAGATCTTCGACGGGTCCACGGTTATCCCGAAAAAAAGCATCCACCAGGACTTTTACGTTGAGCGGGTGACGGGAATCGAACCCGCATAGCCAGCTTGGAAGGCTGGAACTCTAACCATTGAGCTACACCCGCGAGCGTGGTCGCGGTGCACGAGCCTAGCGGCCGGGCCACCCGCTCACCGCGCCGTCCCTGGTCACGCGGTGCTCCACACGATGATCTCGGCGCCGGCGTCGCTGGTCGAGATCCGGCGGGCTCCGGCCCTCCTCAGGCGGGCGGCGTCGCCGTGGGCGAGGACGGTGGTGCCTTCGAGATCGGCCGATCCGAGGGCGATGAAGGTGTGGACGAACGGTTCGTCGGGCAGTTCGACCGAGGCCCCGGACGCGAGCCGGGCCACCCACATCGTGGCGTCGCGTTGGTGGATGGCGATCGCCGCGTCGATGCCCCGTCCGCTGGCCACGGGCACCAGGCCGCCGGCATCGAGCGCTGCGTTGACGTCGAGCTGCGCGAAGCCCGGGCGGATCGACTGCTCGTCGGGCGGGACCCACATCTGCACGAAGTGCACCTCGGTGTCGGGCGACGGGTTCATCTCCGAGTGCCGGATCCCGGTGCCGGCGCTCATCCGTTGGGCGAGCCCCGGGTACAGCAGCCCGTGGTTGCCCTCCGAATCGTGATGCTCCAGTTGCCCGGCGAGCACCCAGGTGACGATCTCCATGTCCCGGTGCGGGTGCATGCCGAAGCCTGTCGCCGGGGCGACCCTGTCGTCGTTCGAGACGATCAGCAGCCCATGGCCGACATTGCCCGCTGAGTAGTGCATCCCAAAGCTGAAACTGTGCCAGGAGTCGAGCCACCCGGCATCGGTGTGGAACCGGTCACCGGCCCGGCGGACATCGATCGTGGTTGCTCCCATGCCCCTCCCAACCAGGGCCGGGCCTCATCTATGCCCCGGGGAGCCCCGTCGGTCGCCACGCTCGAGCTGCACGGTACACCTGGCGACCGCCCCAGGTGTACCGTCTCCGCAGGCGACGTTTGCAGGCGGAGGGCGGTCCTCGGTCGGCACGTCTCGAAGGGAGAATCGATGCGCTTGTCCAAGAAGTTCCTCGGGCTGATCGCGGTGGTCCCGCTCGCGGGGATGGCGGCCGGCATCGCCGGCGCTGCCATCTCGGCGGAGTCGCAGGCGAACAGCCCCCAGGTCGCGGGCGACCCGACGTCGGACACCACTGCGGTCTTCCCGACCAACAAGCAGAACGAGCCGACGATCGCCGTCAACCCGGTCGACTCCCGCTACCTCATCGCCGGCTCGAACGACGAGCAGCGCCAGCCGGCCTGCGGTGATGGCCCGGTGCGCGGCGACACGATCGAATCGGACTGCTCGTTCTTCCCGGGCGTGGGCACGTCGGGCATCTACACCTCGAGCGATGGTGGAGCGACCTGGACGAACCGGGCCTGCTCGACGACCAGCTGTCGTGGGTGGGCACTGGTGTCCTCTCCGATGGCGATCCCGTGATCGCCTACGGGCCGAAGCCGATGCCCGGCGGCGGGTTCAGCTTCGCCGACGGCGCCCGTGCCTACTACTCGAGCCTCGGCGAGCATCGCCGGTGTCAAGGGCTTCGAGTTCATCGTCGTGAGCTACTCCGACGACAACGGCGTCACCTGGTCGGCGCCCGTGATCGGCACGACCAAGGCCAGCGCCGTGGATTTCAACGACAAGAACTGGATCAACGTCGATACCTCGCCGACGCAGCGCCTACTTCGGCCGGGTCTACCTCAGTTGGACGGAGTTCCGCTCCAACACCCAGGCCGGCTACGGCAACGAGCCGATGATGGTCTCGGTGTCCACCGACGGCGGCATGAGCTTCGGTGCCCCCAAACAGCTGTCGCCGGCCGGTAACAACGGCACGGGCAACGGCCGGCAGGGCTCGTCGGTCGATGTCGGCCCCGACGGCACGGTCTACGTCGCCTTCGAGCAGGGCTTCGCCCAGGTCGTCGCGGTGTCCCGCGAACGGCGGCCAGAGGTGGACCCGCCCGATCACCATCGGCCCCGTCACCGACATCGATGACCCCATCCCGGGAGCCAACTTCCGCACCGACAGCTTCCCGACCATCGCCGCCGACCCGCGGCCGGCGAGCACGACCGTGCACGCCGCGTGGTCGACGAAGACCGCATCGGGTGGACGCATCGTGGTCGCCACGTCGACCGACCGCGGGGCCCACTGGTCTGCTCCGCGTCCAGGTGCTCGGGCGACGAGGGATACGCCTTCTTCCAGGGCCTCGATGTGGCCCCGAGCGGACGGATCGACCTCGCCTACCAGGCCCTCGTGGCGAACGACACGACCGGCTTCGGCCGGGCAACGCCAGGATCCACGCCTACGTCGTGCACAAGTCGGCGACCGGTGCGTGGCGGGCCCCGCGCCGGATCACCACGGTCGCATCCGACCCGGCGGCGAGTGCCCAGAACAACCTGCAGCGCCAGTTCTGGGGCGACTACAACACGCTGGTCAGCGACGCCAACGGCGCCTGGTTCATCGCCACCGACAGCCGCAATGGAGTGGGCTGCGCCGCCGTCGACGCCTATCAGAAGTACCTGAAGGACAACGGTCTGGCCACCCGTGGAGACATGGCCGACCGCCTCAGCCAGCGCACCACCGGCGTCAATCCGGCACTCAGCGATCCTTCGGTGAAACCGGCTCCCGGTGACGTCTGCCCGTCCCAGTTCGGCAACACCGACGCCATGGTGTTCCGGATCATCCCGTAGCACCCCGAGGCTGGTAGCCCCCGGTCGGACAGCCGTCGCCGGGGGACGACCGATCACTCGGCGATGGTTCACACGGCGATGACGCCGCGCACGGCGAGGGACACCCCGCCGATCATCAGCCCGGCCGCCGTCAGCACCGGCAGTACGCGCATGCCACGGGCAAGCCAGCGGGCCTCGGCGTACTGGTGTTCCAGCCATCCCTGGAGCCGGACCAGGGCGTATCCGGCGACGAGCAGGGTCGCGGCCATGCCGATCCCGTACACACCGACGAGGATCACGCCGAACCACGCCCGGCCCAACGCCGCCGCCCCGAGCAACACGACGAGTGCCGACGGGGTCGGCACCAACCCGCCGGCCATCCCGATCAACGCCAACGACCTCGTGCGCAACGGTGCCGGCGGGAGGTCGTCACGTGAATGGGCGTGGTCGTGGTGTGCGTCGTCGTGACGGTCGTGGGCGTCGTGGTCGGGTGGTCGTGGTCGTGGTGGGCGTCGTGACGGTGGTGGGCCTCGTGCTCGTGCGCGACGGCTGGCTGAGGCCATGGCCGTGGTGGGCGTGGGCGTCGCCGCCGAAGACGCCGTGGTGATGCCCGGCGGGGGCCGCGCCGGGCACGAGCCGGCGGCCGAGCAGCCAGGTGCCGGTAGCCAGAAGCATCACCCCGCTGGCGACGGTCAACCACGGCAGGACCCGATCGGGGGCGACTGCTTGCGACGTCGAGATGATCACCCCGAGGACGACCACCCCGACCGTATGGGTCGCTGCCACGGTCGCGCCGACCGTCAACACCTGACCGACGGTGCCCCGCCGGCTGGCGACCATCGCCGCCATCAGGGTCTTGCCGTGGCCGGGCGCCAGCGAATGAAGGGCACCGAGGAGCAGGGCGATCCCGGCAGCCGCCAGCGCCAGCCCGGTCGTCAGATCACGCTGGCCGACCAGGCGGTTGAACCGCTGGGTCAGGCCGTCGGCGCCGCGCGACTGGATGTCGGGCGCCGTGGGGTTGGCGCCCGACGTGCCGTCGGGCAACCGGGGGCCGCCGACCGTTGCGGTGATCCGGGCATCGAGTTGACGCGGTGCGGGCACAGCAGCGGGGTAGGCGCGCAGGAGGTCGCTGGTCGAGATCGACGCGAGGTCCGTGTCGAGCACGGTCCCGTCGCCGACGGCGATGACCTCGCGCCAGCCGAGCCGGTCGGTGAGGTTGTCATCTGTCCAGTGCAGCGAGGCCCGGTCGGACACGCCGAGCGTGCTCCAAGTGCACTCGACGCGCAGAGTCGACAGCCCGCCCTGGCCGGGTAGCAGGGCAGAGTTCGACTGGCCGGGACTCAACGCCACCGGGTCACCGTCGATCTGCAGGCTGACGCCGGCGAGCAGCGAGGCGCACTTCCTCGCCGCGTATCCGACGCCCTGGGCATCGAGCACGGGTTGCTCCTGGACGGTCGGCAGCTCGGCGAGATCGAGCACGTAGCCGATCGTCGTCGTCTCCGGGGCGACGACGATGCGCGCCGAGGTGTTGACGGTCAGGTTGCCGAGCGGGTGGGCCGAACTCACCGTCGCGCCCGGTCCGAGGGTGGCGAATGCCGCGGCGCCGGCGACGATCAACCAGGGAGACTTCGTCATGACGACCATCCTTCAGGGAGGGGGATCCCGAGCTCACCGGCCAGTTCGGCGGCTGTCGGGCGGATCGATGGGGTGAGCCACGGGGTGGAACGGAAGGCGACGGTGAGCTCGGCCGTGGCCCGCTCGAGATCACCGGCGGCGGAGAAGACGGCAGCGGCGTGGACGCGCAGCGAGGGGTTGGTGATTCCCCCGGCCAGGGCCTCGTCGACGAGTGCGACGGCCGAGTCGATCTGCCCGGCCCCGAGCCGGGCCCAGGCGAGGGCGTCGGCGGTGAACACGGTCCGGCGGGCTGCGTAGGCCGCTTCGGCGATCGCCAGCGCCATCGCAGCCTCGCCCCGGTCGGCGTGGAACAGTGCCGACTCCAGGTCGGTGACCACACCGGCGCTGCGCAGCAGTTGGTCATTGGCCCGCACCAAGGCGAACGCCGCATCGGCGGCCGCGGCATCGCCGCGGAGCAGGGCGATCTCGCCCTGCAGGGTCGTCGCGGCACGGTTGCGGGCTGCGGGCGACGACGGAGTCGACCACGGCCGCGGCCTCGGTCAGCGACCCGCGGGCGAGGAGCACCCGGGCGGTCCCGAGCGTCGCCGGAACGCTGGAGGGTTGATCGGCCAGCGCACTCCGGTAGGCCGCCTCGGCCGCGTCGAGGCGGCCCGTCTCCAGCTCGATGTCGCCGAGGAAGGTCTCGATGCTGGCGCGCCCGGCGCCCGGTCCGGCGGCGGCGACCGCCTGCTGCATCGCGGTCGCGCGCCCCGTCCATGTCGCCGGTCAACTGGCGGAAGTACGAGACCCGGGCGTAGGCGGCGACGCCGGGGTTGACGGCGAGCAGACGGTCGATCGTGGTCTCGGCCACGGCGTAGCCCCCGTTCTCGACCTGGGCGTCGAACAGGGCGGCGAGGGCGGCGACGTGGCGTGGGTTCGCCGTCGACGGCCCGCTCGGCGAGCGGCAGCGCCTCGGCGAAGTCGTGCAGGCTGAGGGCCAGACCGGCCCGGGCGGCGAGGGTGTCGGCGGCCGTCGGGGAGAGCGCGAGCGCCCGGTCGAGGGCGACTCTGGCCGTTCCGTAGTAGGAGGGGTCGCCGGTGGCGATGGCGGTGCGCATCGCCGTCAGGCCGTAGGCGAGCCAGGCGTCGGCCGAGGCGGGCTCGGCCACGGTCCGAGCGCGCAGCGATTCGATGTCGGTGGCCAGCGCCACCCGAGGGGCCGGCTCGTCCGTGATGGACGAGCCGGCCCACAGGAAACGGCCCACCGCCAACCCTGCGATGAGCAGGGCGAGCATCGGCCCGGCCAGCCGGACCCACGTGGGGCGCCGACGAGCGGGGGACGGCGCCGGCGCGAGCCGGCGCTCAGGGTTGGCGGTGGCGGTCACCGGTGATCAGTCCGTGCCCGACCAGGGCTCGGCCACGTAGGGGAACGCCGCCGAGAACGGTTTGTCGTTGCCGCTCACGTCGTCGCCGAGCACGTTGTTCGGGAAGGTGTTGAACGACTCGGTGCCCGGGAAGCCGATGCCGCCGGCCAGGGCCCGCAACTCGACGTCGGTGACGTCGTCGGCCAGCAGACGCCCGTTCGGGAAGCCGCTCGGCGTCGAGGTGTTCAGCCGGATCATCTCGGCCGGCCTGGAGAACAGGCTCGATTTGTTCACCCCCGGGATCCCGGTCAGGAAGATCGTGGCGATGTCCTCACGACCACCGAGGCCGAGGCCGGCGTCCACCGTCGTCGGCACCGTCACGCCCGGGTAGAGCACCGGGATGAGGTTGGCCAACTCCGGACTGAGCACCGAACCGGCGAACTGGATGTCCTTGCGGGGATCCGAGGCGTTGAACAGGTCCTTCTTGCCGACCGGGATGACGACCTCGTTGACCAGCGGCATGCCCAGGCGCGACACCTGGATCCACGAGCCGGTGTGGCTCTGGGTCCCGTTGGAACGGCGGGTCTGGGTGGCCCGGCGGTAGGTCGTCGCCCACACGCCGATGACCGGGTCGCCGTACTTCTCGGTCAGATGGCTGATCGGGATCTGCAGGGCGATGGTGTGGACGTTCGTGTTCGCCACGTAGTCCTCTCCCGGCTCGGCCGGGGTCGGGATCAGGTGGGCGGGCTGGAACGGGCCGAGCGAGCCGAGGTCGAAGATCTTGCCGAGATCGACGAAGAACGGATCGTCACGCGGGCCGGCGAACACCTTCATGCCGTTGGACAGCGTGGTGACGGCCGCCGAGCCGAGGTTGGCCTCGTAGTCGGGCGTCGACCGCTTGCCGACGTTGGCCGGCGCCACCGGGACGTTCCGACCGATCGTCGTCTCGGTGTCGCGGGTCTCGTCGTCCTCGTACACCGAGTACGTCTGCACCTGGTTGAGGTCGGCGTCGGTCAGCGACGTGACCTGGCCGGTGTTGTAGAGGAACGTCGCCGGGTTCTGCGTCTTCGAGGCGAAGCGGAAGTCGTACTCGAAGTCGGCCGATGCGTCACCGTTGACGTCGATGTTGAACCGGTAACGCACGTCGTTGCCGAACTTGTGGAAGTTCGGTCCCCCGGCGGGCAGTTCCAGCGGGTTGACGTTCATGATCAGCGTCACCGTCGAGGAGTCGTCGGGGCTGACGAAGGCGTAGACATCGGTCAGGTCGGCAACCGGGTCCTCGGCGATCAACGGGGCTTCACGGTGGCTGGACGCATCGGCTTGGGCGATGAGACCGGCCACCATGGCCCCGCTGAGCCCGATGACCGGGATGACCCGGCTGAGCTTGCGGTTTCGTGACACGGGGTGTTTCCTTTCAGTGTCGGCCGGGATCCCCGGCACGGTTGGGCTGCCTCGTCAGAGGCAATAGTTGGTGCTGGACACACCGCCCATCCGGCCCCGGAGGTCCCGGCCGGCTCGGCGCTGCGTCCAGCAGGCGCCTCAGGCCGGGGCGACCCCCCCGACGACCACCCATCGTTCGCCGTATGGGGCGAGGATGACCTGCACCGGGGGACCGGCCAGCCCGGCGATGTCGACGATCCGGGCCCACTCCGTCGCCGAGTCGCCGAATGCGCTGAGCACCATCGTCGGGTCGGCCAGGCGGTCGAGCATCCCTGTTGCCGCCGCGGTCGGTTCACCCTCGGTCCCGCACAACGACTTGCCGAGGCCGAGGGTCCCGAGGATGTTCCCCTCGTACTCGAGCCGGGCGGCGTCATCGGGGCGACAGGCCTGGGCAGCCCGGACCCAGTCGGCGGCGACGACCGCGGCGCCGGGCGCTTCGGGGTAGCGGGCCGTGTACGTCGTGGCGTCGAGGGCGACCCGAAAGCCACCGTCCTCGGCGGCGATGGCGAACTCGATCCGCTCCGACATGGGCGCCACGCCGTGGATCTCGCTGACCATCGGGGCCCGTCGCGCTTCGACGATCACCTGGTCGTCGCCGGCGTCGACGAGGTCGTAGGCCAGGTAGGCGGGGCGTTCGTCGTAGGTGGCCGCCCAGTCCTCGGCCTCTCCGACGACGTCCCGGTCTGCTGCGCTCAGGCGCCCGTAGGAGTCCTCGGGCCGCCCGGCGATCTCGGCGTCGAGGAACCCGCGGACGGCCTCGGCGGGCGTGACGGCCGCAGGAGCGATGGCCGGCGTGGCGCTGTCCACGGCCACCGGTGAACCCGGTTCGACGCCTACCAGGGTCACCGTCGGGGCGTAGCCGGTACGGTCGGTGCCGTCGCTGCCGCACCCCTGGAGAACGGCGAGGAGCGCCAGGATGCCGGCGCCGGCGGGGACCAGGGGAGCCCACCCACGGGATCGTGTCGTGACATCGGTCATACCCGTTGTTCGGCGCCCGACTCGGATCGGATCACCGGGCGGTTCAGCTCGCCCGGAGCGTTGGTCGGCTACGTTGGGCGTTCCCCGGGGAAAGGTGACGCATGGGCCGAGGTCGACGACTCCACGCCGTGGTGCTGATCGTGGCCGCGCTCGGCGTGTGCAGCAGCAGCGGCCCCACCGCCACAACCTCGCCGGGATCGACGACCTCGCCCGCAGCCGACACCACGGCACAGCCCACGGTGGCGTTCACGACGCAGGCCACGGCCGCCGTCACCGCGTCGACCGAGGCACCGGCAGGGGACGAGCTGCAGGCCGGGGCGGCGAGCCGCAGCGTGCTCCCGACCGTCGACAACGCCCGTGCCTTCGTCGGCCAGGCACCCGGATGGCCGTCGCCGGCCAATGCCACACCCTTCGATCAGAACGATCCGGGCGTGTACGTGCCGGCGTGGGATCAGGGCCGGGTGGACGTGGGCAACGGGTCGCCGGACGCGGCCTGGGTGCACGACGACCTGCGGGTGGCCGCGCTCGCTCTCGAGCGGGGCGACCAGCGTGTCGTCCTGGTCAGCGCCGACGTCTACATGGTCTTCTCCGTCGATGCCGACGAGATCGCTGCGCAAGCCCACGACCTGCTTCCGCCCGAATGGGCCGACGCCCCCATCCTGATCGCTGCCACCCACAACCACCACGGTCCCGATACGGCGTTCTCGGTCAACGACTCGTGGTACGACCTGTTCGCCACCGAGGCGGCCGGAGCGGTGGTCGACGCCGTCGACCGGCTCGAACCGGCGACGATCGAGGTGGCGTCGGGTGAGCACCGCTTCGGGGTCAACGACGCCCGCGACCCCGTCGTGCTCGACCCGTCCCTTCGCCTGCTGCTCGTCCGCCGGGCCGGTGCAGCCGGGGTCATCGCCAGTGTCGTGCAGTGGACGAGCCATCCGGAGACGACCCTCGGCTGGAACCCGCCCGAGGTCGACAAGCTCGAGAGGATCTGCGCCGACCAAGGCTGGGCGGCCGACGACTGCACGGCCGAAGGCCGCTACTTCACCGCCGACTATCCCGGCGTGCTTCGTGATCACGTCCAGCGCGAGCTGGGTGGTGAGGTGCTGTACTTCAACGGACCGTTGGGCAGCCAGATCGGTCCGGGGGAGGCGCCCGTGTGGCTGGTCGACGCTGCGCACCCGGTCGGCAACGGGTGGACCGTGCCCGACGGAGCCGTTCCGCTGGGCAGCTGCGCCGACTCGCCCGATCCGTTCCTCTGCCGGTCGTTCGCCAAGACCGAGGCGATCGGCGCCAGGCTCGCCGATGCCGTCGTCGGCCTGGCCGACTCGACCCGGCCGGTCGATGTCACAGGACTGACCGTGCGCCGGGAGGACTTCTTCACCCGGATGACCAACATCGGGTTTCGCGTGCTGCTCGCCGATGGCGACCTCGGCTGGAGGCCGGCGCCGCTGTACACCTGCTCGGGCGAAGAGTTCAGCGCGGCGACGTGCACCGACGACGGCGGCGCCACCGAGGACGACCCCGTGCTCACCCCGCTGACCGGGAGCCAGGTCCGGCACGGGGACGTGCTCCAGACGCGCCTCGTCCATCTCGACCTCGGCGACGTCGGGTTCATGTTCATGCCCGGCGAGTTGCCGCCCGAGCTGGTCGTCGGTCTTCCCGCCGACTTCGATGCCGTGCCGGGGAAGTACTCACGCGACCCTGTCGAGCAGCATGCCACCGGGTCCGCCTACGAGATCCCCGGATACCTGCTGTCGCTCGTCGACGAGTCGACGACGTTCACCGTCGGGCTCGGCACCGAGGAACTGGGCTACTGGGTACCCGTCTCGGACTACCGGCTCCGCTGCCTGGAGGTCGTCCTCCCCGAGGGCGTCACCTGCCAGGGGCTGCACGCCGACGGCCTGATCGAGTACGCCGACGCGGCATCCGGCGCAACCTGCAAGCAGGTCACCGACGACCCGTCCGCACTCGCCGCCTACCCGGCCCCGGCCGACCGGGCGATCGCCGCGATCTGCCGGTACGGCCAGGCCATCGGCCGCGAACTCGGTGAACCGCCCGGTCATTACGAGGAGACGAACGCAGCCGGGTGGGATCTCGTGGACGACCTGTGGGCCGCGGCGACCCGGCTCTTCGGCCGCCAGGGAACCGGGCGGCTCAACCCTGCCAACGCCGGCTACACCCCGGAGTTCCCGCCGCTCTCCTGACCGGGGAACGTGCCCCGACCCGGACGTCGCCCTCGCCGCCTCGGCGTTCGCCGGGTTCAGGCGCCCGCGCGCGACGGGACGACGTGGGGGTGGGTACGTGCGAAGCTACGGCCAGTCGGCCGAGTCCGGCGACGGCCACAGGGAGATGAGCAACATGGAGACGCCGGGCGATCCCCGCAGGGCAGCGACCGAACACACCAGGGCCCACAACCTCGGCGTCACGTTCCAGCTCGATGACGACGATTTCGAACGGGCGGGTCGCGGTCTGGTGGCGACCATCCCCGACGGGTTGATCACCAGGGACGGCGCAACCGTCTGGGATGCCCGACGGTATGCCTTCCTCGACTCGGCGGAACCCGCCGACACCGTGCATCCCAGCCTGTGGCGCCAGGCCCGGTTGGACAATCTCCACGGGCTGTTCGAGGTCGCCGACGGGATCTGGCAGGCGCGGGGCTACGACATCTCCAACGTGACGTTCATCGCCGGGCGCGACGGTTGGATCGTGATCGACCCGCTGACCTCCGAGTCGACGGCGGCGGCCTGTCTGGCTCTGGCCAACCGGCATCTCGGTGCCCGGCCGGTGACCGCGGTGATCTACACCCACTCGCACCTCGACCACTACGGCGGGGTGTGCGGCGTCACCTCGCAGGACGACGTCGACGCCGGACGCTGCCAGGTCATCGCCCCCGAGGGATTCATGCGCGAGGTCGTCGCCGAGAACGTGATCGGGGGTCCGGCGATGTTGCGGCGGTCCCTCTACCAGTTCGGCGTCACCCTGCCCCCCGGCCCGCGCGGCCACGTCGACTGCGGGCTCGGCAAGGGCATGCCGCTGCGCGGACCGATGGGGCTGATTGCCCCCACCCACTCGATCACGACGACCGGCCAGGAGATGGTCGTCGACGGGATCCGCATCGTCTTCCAGAACACGCCGCAGTCGGAGGCGCCGGCCGAGATGCACTTCCACTTCCCCGACCGGCGTTGGCTGTGCCTGGCCGAGAACTGCACGCACACGATGCACAACCTCGTCCCGATCCGCGGCGCCCAGGTCCGTGATTCGCTGGCCTGGTCGAAGTACATCGCCGAAGCACTCGAGATGTTCGGCGGCCGGACCGACGTGGCGTTCGCCTCTCATCACTGGCCACGGTTCGGGACGGAGGACGTCGCCTCGTTCCTTCGGCTGCAGCGCGACATGTACCGCTGGATCCACGACCAGACGATGAGGTTCGCCTCCCATGGTCTCACCCCGTCGGAGATCGCCGCCCAGCTGACCCTGCCGGAGGTGTTCGCCCGCCACGGTCACACCCGGGGGTACTACGGCCATCTCCGCCACAACATCCATGCCGTCTACCAGCGCTACCTCAGCTGGTACGACGGGAACCCGGCCCATCTCCACCCGCACACGCCGGTCGACGCCGGGAGGCGCTACGTCGAGTTCATGGGCGGTGCCGAGGCGGTGCTGGCCAACGCCCGGCGTTCCTTCGACGAGGGCGACTACCGGTGGGTGGTCGAAGTGCTCAACCACCTGATCTTCGCCGACCCGACCAACCAGCAGGCCAGGACGCTGCAGGCCGACGCCTTCGAACAGCTCGGCTACCAGTCCGAGTCGGCGACGTACCGCAACGCCTACCTCACCGGGGCCCAGGAGCTCCGCCAAGGTGCGCCGCCGATGGGGCAGGCCCGCGGCGCACTCGCCGCGCTCGAGCATCGACCTGGCCTTCGACGCCATCGCCGTGCGGCTCAAGGCCGAGGAGGTCGCCGACGTCAGGGTCACGATCAACTGGCACTTCACCGACGTCGACGAGCGCTGGGTGCTCGGGCTGGAGCACCATGCCCTGCATGCGACACCCGACCGCCAGGCCGCCGACGCCGACGTGACCATCACCACCACGCGCACGACGTTCCTGTCGATCCTCGCCGGGTCGGCGACGTTCGTCGATGCCGTCGGCGACGGACGTGTCGGGGTCGTCGGCGACCTCGACACGCTCCGGGCGATCTTCGAACACCTCGACGAGTTCGCCGCGGGGTTCAACATCGTCGAGCCGTGATGCCACGCCTGCCGGCCGGCCCGATCACCCGGGCTGACCCTTCTGCGCCGGCCCGATCCGGTAGGGCCGCATCATCTCGTTGTCCTCGTGCTCGACGATGTGGCAGTGCCACACGTACTGGCCGGGAGTGCTGAACCTGGCGCGTACGCGGGTGACCTCACCCGGATAGGCGATGACCGTGTCCTTGAACCCCGTCTCCCACGGCTCCGGCGGCCTCGCCACCGAGCCCGGCACGACCTGCACCGTGTGGTTGGCCTCGTCGACGAAGATCGCCTGGCGGTCGACGACCTGGAAGGCGACCTCGTGGATGTGCATCGGGTGGGCGTCGACCGTGGCGTTGTAGATCTCCCACACCTCGGTGTCACCGACCTTCGGGTTCTCGGTGACCGGGTCCATCCACAGCCGCTTGGTCCACACTCCGGGCCCCGTGTTCGGATCCCCGGCCACCGTCCCGAGCAGCGTCTCCGCCGGGGCGTCGGCGAAGAACGCGGACAACTCCTCCAACAGCACCAGGCGGCGGGTGATGTCCGGGGCGCGCAGCGGTGCGACCGTCGGCAGCCGCAGGAACTGCGGCGGGGTCGTCGGATCGGGCGCACCCGACGCGACGACCCGGAAGGCCATGACCTGGCCGGTACTCGCCGGATCGGCGACCGGGAAGTCGACACCGGGGATGCCACCGCCGAACGGTTCGTCAGGGCCGACGTTCGACAGCACATGATCACCGAGCGGGACGCCCGTGAAGTCGACGATCAGGTCGGCCCGCTCGGCGGGGCCCATCAGGATGCGGTTGCCGTTGCCGGCGGTCAGATTCACCGGGGCCTGGAGGAACCCGCCCTCGTTGCCGATCTGCCAGACCTTGATCCCGGGCACGTTGTTGAAGTCGAGGATCAGGAACCGCGAGTCGCAACCGTTGAGGCAGCGAAGCCGGTAGCGCCGCTGCTCGACGGTCTGGAACGGCCAGGTGTTCCCGTTGACCATCAACGTGTTACCGAAGAACTCCGGGTTCCAGATCGGCGACATGTCGGTGCTCGGGATGTACGGCCCGGTGATGCCGTCGAAGAACGCCCGAGTGTCGGGGTAGAACAGCGAGCCGTCGGTGTTGAACGAGCGGTCCTGCACGGCGAGCGGGATCTCGAAGTAGGTGAGACCGGCAGGATCGCCGTCTGCCGGCGCGGGGCCCGGGAGCACCGCGGTCTTGCCCGTGCGCGTGTCCCGCACGTCGCCGGCCGGGCCGCCACGGATGATGTAGAAACCGGCCGGGCCGGCGTACACGTTGAGCCGCGTCATCCCGAGCGTGTGGTCGTGGTACCAGTTCGTCGAGGCCCGATCGATGTTCGGGTACTCGAACGTGGCGGATCCCGGCCCCCACGTCGCGCCGAACTTCTTGGAGGCCTTGTTCTTGAAGAACTCGTACCACGTGCCGGTCGTGGCGTATCCGCTCGGGATGTCGCGCGCCGCCGGGAGGAACCAGGCCTCGGCGTAGCCGTCGCTCTCGTCGCCCACGCCGACTGCACCATGGACGTGGGTGACCATCGGGACCGGGCCGGTGTAGCGGCCCGGGGTGCCGGTGAACGTCGGCCTCGTGTCCCGCCCGGTCGAACCGCCCGGCGGGTTGGCCCAGTGCAGCGTGGGGTCGACGGGCAGGAGGTGCGGCAGGAAGTTGCCGGTGGCATCGGTCAGCTGGTTGATCCACTTGACCCGGACGGGCTTGTCGTAGGTCGCCTCGATGGTCAGCGACGGAGCGTTGAAGATCGCCGGTCCACCACCCATGACGGTGGCCGGGCCGTATCCCCAGACGGTGGTCGCCGGAAGCCCGGCCGGCAGGATCTGCTGCGCGAACTGCCGCATGGCGATCTCGTAGTAGTCGACCTTCTTGCCGTTCTTGTCCTTGAGCGTGCCGGCGCGCGGCATCGCCGGCGGGATCAGCAACGGGGTGACGTACTTCGGGATGGCACCCGGATCCAAGGTTCCGCCGGGTGCCGGCGCGGCGAAGATCCGTGCCTTCCCGCGGATCTGGGTGATGTAGAGCGCCACTCCACCGGCGACGCCCAACCTCATGAAACTCCTGCGATCCATCAAGACCTACCTCTCGGAGACTATTCGACTTGAGTCTCTCTGGGTGGTTCTGATGCCCTGTTTCGCGACTCAAAGTGAGAGTAACTTTGCCGATCTTACCGAGTGTGACCATGAACGTCAAGAAGTCCACCGGTGGCGATGTTCAGGCGGTCGCAGGACACGTCGGTGCATCGGCCCGCAGTGCCGTGGCGTCCGTCCATGCCGACCTCGGCGATCCGGACCCGTAGGATCTCCACCGGTCACGGGCTGGTCGACCGAGAACTTGGGGGAGTCGCCAGGTGAACGGCAGCGAAGCGACAGGAGGCAGCATGCCGGAAGAGTTCGAAGGGGATCTCGCGGGAGCCGTGTTCTGGGGTGCCGATCTCAGCGGCGCCCGCTTCCGCGACGTCAACCTCACCAACGCGACGATCAGCCACGCCTGGCTCGTCAACGTCGATATCGACGCGCTGGTCGACGGGGTGGTCATCAACGGCGTCGACGTCACGGCATACGTGAACGAGCGCGACCCGTGGTACCCGCTGCGTGCGATGCTCCGTCCGGCGGACCCGCAGGGCATGTGCGCGACGTGGGCGGCCCTCGAGGAGGAGTGGGCGAAGACGATCACCCTGGCGACAGCCCTCCCCGAAGAAGCGCTGCATGCCTCGGTCGACGGCGAGTGGTCCTTCGTCCAGACGCTGCGACATCTCGTGTTCGCCATGGACAAGTGGTTCACATCGCCGATCCTCGGCGAACCCTTCCATCCGATCGGGTTGCCGAACACCGGCTCCGCCGGCTTCCCGTGGCCCGGCCTCGACGACAACCCGACGCCGTCCGTTTCGGACGCTCTCTCCGTGCGCGCCCATCGTGGCAGGCGCTTTCGCGACTATCTCGCATCGGTTGCAGCGACCGACTTCGACCGACCGATCGACGTGCTCGAGAACGGCACGAACCCCCTGCACGAGTGCATCTACACCGTCTTCGAAGAGGAGTTCTGGCACAACCGCTACGCCCGGCGCGACCTCGCGCAGCTGGCTGCGGCGAGATGAGAGCATCTGTTCAGCCGACGATGTCGGCGGTGTCTCGCGGACATCGTCGAGCGTCGCTTCGTCCTCGGTGGTGTCGGCCGGATGGCGGCCAGGTCATACCCGTCGGGAAGAGGAGATCCGAGCGACCTGCCGCCCTGCGCGCGTCATCGAAATAGTTGTTGCGTGGTCGTCGACCCGGGGCGTAGATTCCGTCATAGAGGAGATCGCGGCGGGTCGACGGTGGGCTGCGACCAACACAAAGGCAGGGGATCCCGATGTCACGTCGCAGGTTCTGTGTCGCGCTCGCCGCGACGCTCGTTGTCGGCACCTTCGCCGTCAGTCCGCCCGCCGGGGCCGGCAAGCCGGACACCGGCCTGTCGAAGCAGGACCGCCAGCTCCTGGCTGTGGCCAGGGCGAACGGCCAGAAATCGGTGACGCTGCTCGTGGCCGCGCGACCGGGTGCGGCCAAGCAGGTCGTCAGCGGCCTGCAGGGGCTCGGCGCCGTCGTCCAGTACCGCGACGACGCGCTGGGCTACATCCGCGCTTCCGTCCCGACGGGCAAGGCCGACGCGGTCGCCTCCCTGGCCGGGGTCCAGGCGGTCGACGTCGACGATGTGATCGTCCTCGACGACCCGCGGCCCGACGGTGCCGTGGTGGCGACGCCGCAGACGCCTCCGGGGCCCGGCACGCCGCGCGACAACCCGTACATGCCCGTCGGCGACACCGGCGGCGCCCAATTCACCGCGGCCCACCCCACATGGGACGGGCGCGGGACGACCGTCGGCATCATCGACAGTGGGGTCACGCTCGATCATCCGAGCCTGCTGACCACGAGCACCGGCGAGCGCAAGATCGTCGACTGGGTCACCGCCACGGCGCAGGTCGGCGACAACGATCCCACATGGGTGAACATGCAGGCCCAGGTCACGGGCGCCACGTTCAGTTTCCAGGGTGTCGCCTACACCGCTCCGGCCGCCGGGACGTACCGCATCGGGCTGTTCAACGAGCGCGATCCGCGTCTGGGCGGCGAAATCGGCAACGACGTCAACCGCGACGGCAACCCGACGGGATCGAGCGGCCTCTTCGCCGCACTGTGGAACACGACCACGAACAACGTCTACGTCGACGCCAACCAGAACCGCTCGTTCGCCGACGAGCCGGCGATGACCGACTACAAGGTGCGCTTCGACGTCGGCTACTTCGGAACCGACAACCCGGCGACCGACATCGCCGAGCGGATCCCGTTCGTGGTGCAGACCGACGGGAAGACCAAGTTCCTCAACATCGGCATCGTCTCGGGTCAACACGGTTCACACGTCGCCGGCATCGTCGCCGCCAACGCGATGTTCGGCGGGGCGATGAGCGGCGAGGCACCCGGCGCCAAGCTCGTCTCGGTGCGCGTCTGCCTGTTCGTCGCCGGATGTACCTCGCACGCGCTCATCGAGGGCATGATCTACGCCGCCAAGCAGGCCAATGTCGACGTGATCAACATGTCGATCGGCGGTCTGCCGGCGCTCAACGACGGCAACAACAGCCGTTGCGTCGTGTACGACCGGCTCATCCAGCAGTCGAACGTGCAGATCTTCATCTCGGCCGGCAACAACGGGCCGGGCACCAACACCGTCGGCGACCCCGGCGTGTGCGGCAAGGTCGTCAGCGTCGGCTCCTCCATCACCGACGCGACCTGGCGGGCCGACTACGGCTCGACCGGACCCGCCACCGACAACCTTCACCCGTTCAGCTCGCGTGGGCCGACGGAGTCCGGGGCGATGAAGCCCCAGATCGTGGCGCCCGGCGCCGCCGTCTCGACGACCCCGCGATGGCAGCCGGGTGGGCCCGTCCCGGGGACCTACCCCCTTCCGGCTGGGTACGCGATGCTCAACGGAACGTCGATGGCATCGCCGCAGGCGGCCGGCGCGGCAGCCCTGCTGATCAGCGCCGCCAAGCAGTCCGCCGTGCAGAAGCAGCCCGACCAGTTGCGCCAGGCGCTGCGGTCGTCGGCACGTTTCATCGCCGAGTACGGCGCGTTCGAACAGGGCAACGGCCTGATCGACGTGCCGGCGGCGTGGGCCCTGCTGTCGACGAACAACGTCAGGACCGTCGACATCACGTCATCGGTCCCTGTCCGCACCCTGATCAGCGGGTTCCTGGCCACTCCCGATACCGGCGAGGGCATTTACGAACGTGAGGGCGTCGCGGTCGGGGCAAGCTTCAGCCGCACTTACACGTTCACCCGCGCCTCCGGGGCCGGTGGATCCACGACGTACAACCTGTCCTTCGTGGGCAACGACGGCACCTTCAACCTGCCCGCAGCGAGCATCTCTCTGGCGAAGAACGCGCCGAAGACGTTGGCCATCGGGGTCAACGCCGGATCGGCGGGAGTGCATTCGGCGATTCTCAACCTCGACGATCCCTCGACTGCCGGCATCGATTACCAAACCCTCAACACGGTGGTGGTCGCCGACCAGTTCTCCGTGGCCAACGGGTTCACCGTCGTCAAGACGGGCACCGTGTCGCCGAACCAGGTCCACCGGTACCTGGTCGACGTTCCGGCGGGAGCCCCGGCCTTCAAGGTCGACCTCAGCGGGCCGACTGCCGACCCGGGAACCGGTCAGGTGCGATTCCTGCGGTTCCACCCGTACGGCGTCAACTTCGATCCGAACTCGAGCCTCAACTGCTACACGCCGTCGAGCGGTGGCTGCAGTACGGGCGACCCGCTCAGCCGCACGCTCAGCCAGCCGCTGCCGGGAGTGTGGGAGGTCACCGTCGAGGCAAGGCGCACCTCCGACACCGCCGATGCACCGTTCACGCTGACGATGGCAGTCCTCGGCGCCGGCGTGGCGCCGTCTCCTGACGTCATCGCCTCGGCCACGCTGGGCGTTCCCATCGCCCGCAACTACACCTTGACGAACCTGTTTGGCCCGTTCACCGGGCGTGCAGTCGGCACGACGCTCGGCAGCGCCGCCGTCTCGACACCGACCATTGCCAACCTTGCCCAGCAGCAGTACCCGGTGCAGGTCAGCCCCGGGTCGACCAGGCTGCAGGCGACGATCGGGGACACGTCGGACCTCGCTGCCGACCTCGATCTCTATCTGTTCGACTGCTCGTCGGGTTCGTGCGTGTTGACCGCCCAGTCGGCCGACGGTGATTCGGAGGAGTCGGTGGCGATCGACAACCCGGCCGCCGGCAACTGGATCGTGTTGATCGACGGGTACTCGGTTCCTGCCGGCAGCACCACCTACAACTACCTCGACGTGTTCACCAACGCCGCCTTCGGGTCGGTCGCCGTCACCGACGCCAACGCCCTACGACCGGCCGGAGCGGTGTGGACCGTGCCGGGATCGGTCGTCGCCAACGCTGCTCCGACGACCGGACGGGTGCTGCTCGGCAACGTGCAGGTCCGAACGAACGGCAACGTCCTGATCGGCTCCGGCGACGTGATCGTTGAGAGCGTCACCCCGTGACGCCCTGAACGACACTCCCGCGCTGCGCTGCGCCGAACCCGATGCGATGCCGGGCAGCGGGCTGGAAGCTTCACGTACTCGGTCCCTCCGTGCGGCGATCCAGGCGGCGCGCTACCGGCTCGACATCCCATCGGCTCGCCGTCTGGTTTCTCTGATATGTCGACAACCGCCGCTGTGAGCAGGCAGAACAGCTCCTGTTTGAACGGGGCGAGGCGATGAGCGACGTCGAGTGGCCATACCGCCAGCGACCCTTGCGAGACGGGGGCGGCGAACAACACGTCCATCGCTTCGCTGACGCGTTCGAGCGGGATGTGTTGGCGGATCATCAGATACACCGCGACCGCTTTCACCCGCGGCCCCCAACACACCGGCGCAGAAGCTTCCGGCGGGAACGCGGCGGTCGTCACGGTGCCGCACCGGCAACGGCGTTGCTCGGCGACATGATCAGTGGCGATCAGCCGGGGCTCAGGAATATCGAGAACCTGACGGCGTTGCTCACCAACCGTCGCCGCGTCGGACAGGTCCGAAGCACAGGACCGGCAACATCCGGGCTGGTGGCGGACCTCACGGTCAGCGGTACGGCGCTGCAACGTCGAACCCGGTGCCCCGGGCTGTTTGCCCGGTGGGCGTGTCACCCCACCCGCTTCGACGCGGGCCTGTTTGCGGGCCTCACGTTCAGCCGCACGTCGTTCCCGCCGGTCACGTCCGTCGCGCGATGGTGGCAACGACGAGTTCCCCGAATCCTTCGATTCGAGCCGGGCTTCCAACTCGACGATCCGGGCCCCCAGTGTCTCGATCGTCGCCATCAACTCGGTGTTCGCCGCGGTCAACTCGGCGTTCAACGCCTCCAACACGACGATCCGGGCCTCCAACACACCCCGAACACTACCACTCCCCCGCGAACATACCCGGATACCAGCGCTCACCGCGCGAACACCCCGACCACCTGAGTAGTTACGGCGGCTCGGCGATGGCACGTTCGAGATCCGCTACGGGGTGCAGGACGACATCGGCTACAGCGGCACGAACGGGTTTGAGGAAGCGGCCGGTGAGGGCGTTGCCTCGTGTTTCGCCGAGGTTGACGTAGAGGATCTGGTGGTGGCGCCGGAGTATGAGTCGACGATCGCCGGAGTACGTCAGTGGTTGGAGGACTGTGGGTCGAAAGAGGATCTGGAGGCGCACAACCTCGCCGTCACCGAGCGTTGGTCGAAGGACATCGAGCTCGACGGGTGGACGTCGCCCGACAGGGACGTCATGGGCAGCCTGGAATCGGGCAACGGTCCGCTGTCCGCCCTGGAGGACGGCTTTCGCTACAGCAACGACGGCTTCGCCCCGTCGTCTCACGGTCTTCTGGCGGCTGACAGCTCGCCAATGAGCAAGCCGAGTTCGACCCGGTAGCGACGCTCACGTCGCTCGGCTACACGTCGGGTGATGCGTTGATGGCGCTCACCGAAATTCCCCGGGTGTGCTCATCGATTTTCCCCACCTGTGGGGTGTTGTGAGTGTAGGTCAGTCGGGTTCGAGTGGGGTGCGGTTGGTGGTGGTTCTGCCGGCGTAGCGTTGCCAGGCGCTGGCTCGTGTGGTGCCGAGGAGATCGGCGATCTCGGCCCAGGAGAGTTCTTGGTCGCGGGCGTTTGCGACAGCGCGGGGTAGTTGCTGTTCGGCTTGGTGGATGAGGCTGACGAGGAGATGCAGTGTCACTGCGGCGTCGCCGAGCCAGGCGAACCCGCGGAGGTTTCCGAGTGATGCGATCGCTTCGTCGAGCACGCGTTCGCTGTCGGGTCCGGTGGCTGGTGGGATGTAGGTGTCTCGGTGCGGTTCTCTCATGTGCGCGGATGACCATACAGTTATTGGAGCGGTTGGCGGCTGCCGGTGACGGTCCGGCGCAGGGTGTTGTTGCGGGCGTGGTGGTCGCGGAGGCGGTAGCTGTCGCCGTCGAGGTTGAGGACGACGGAGCGGTGCAGGAGCCGGTCGAGCATCGCCGCGGCGACGGTGGTGTCGCCGAGGATCTCTCCCCAGGAAGCTACGCCTCTGTTGGTCGTGATCACGATGCTCGTTTTCAGGTATCGCTGGGAGACGACTTGGAACAGGGCAGAGGCGGCCTCGGCTGGAAGCGGCAGATAGCCCAGTTCATCAACGACGAGCAAAGCCGGTCCGGCGTAGAACCGCATCGTGGTTGCCCATCGTCCTTCGATCGCGGCGCGGTGGCAGCGGGCGGCGAGATCGGCGGCGGTGGTGAAGTAGGTGCGGTAACCGATGGTGGCGGCTTGTCGGGCGAGACCGACGGAGAGGTGGGTTTTGCCGACACCGGGCGGGCCGATCAGCAACACGTTCGTGGCGGTCTCCAAGAAGCGGCAGGTGGCGAGCTCGCCGATCAGTTGGCGGTCGACGCCGGGTTGCGCGTCGAAGTCGAAGTCGTCGAGTGTGGCCGGAGTTGGGAGCGACGCGAAGCGGAGCCGGCCAGCGAGACGCCGGGCCATGGTCGTGTCGACCTCGATCGCCAACAGGCGCTCGAGCGTCGCTGTGACGGTGAGTTGCTCGACTGCCGCTTCGTCGAGAACACGTGGCAGCGCCTCCGCGCAGGCGTCGAGTTTCAGCACGCTCAGGTGTGCTTTCAATGTCTGGTAGAGCGACGCCTGGGCCATCGTCGACGGCACCGGGGTGCGGGTGGTTGTGGTCATGTGAGGGTGTTCCTTCCTTGGGCTGCTCGGGCGTAGACGGCGAGATCGGTGAGGGTCCCACTGGCGGGACCGGTGGTGCCGGTGAGCGCAGCGGCTGCTGCTTGTGCAGCGGGACCAGGGGGGATGCGTTGCTTGCGGCGATGCGGTGCAGCACTCGTCGACGACGCCATCGCGGCGTGGTCGAGCGCGGTGACATGGACGTGATCGCGCACGGTCACCCCGGCGCCATCCGGGGCGCGGTGGTGGCGGGCGATCACGATCCCCGAGATGGTCGTGATGTCGATCAACGGCGAGCCCAACTGCCACACGACCCTGGCGGCAGCGTTGGCGAGTTCGGGTGGGGTCGAGTAGCGGTTACCTCGGAACGCCACCAGCGCCTGCGCTGACACGTGGCGCACGACGGTGAGCGTCGCTGGGAACGGTGCTGGCGGCAGCGTCAGCCGCTCTGCGGCGCCGTGGGCGGCAACGGTGTCACGTTGACCGTCGATCACACGGCGGCGAGCGTCGCCGACACGGACACAGAACGCGTCGAGCGACGCCTGCGCCTCGGAGATGGTGATGTCGTCGGGCAGCGTCCGCCACCAGCGTTGCGCGGCGGTGTCGTTGGCCTTCTCGACGACACCTTTGCGGTTCCCGCGCCGCGGCGGGCAGATCGCCACCTGAACGCCGTAATGCTTCGCCACCGCAGCGAACGACGACGTCAACCGGCCCGTCGCCGGATAACAAACCGTCGCCATCCGATCGAACCGCCACACCCTCGACAGACCCCCCAAGGCTCGCGTGACTCCGTCGAGCGCGTCGATCAGGTGTGGCTGATCCTTCGATTCGGCGAGCCGACCGCGCCACTTCCCCGAATGCGCCAGCGCGCCGACGAACAACGACGCAGTCGTGCCCCACCCCCACGCCGCGGGCGGGTTCGGCAGATCGAGCCAATCCCACTGCGTCTCGTCGCCGGCCGGATGATCGATGATCGCCACCGGGCGGCCCTTCGCCGCCGAGCACGCCTCGCACGCCGGCCGCAACCCCCGCACACGCAGCTGGCGGGTCAACGTCGGATACGACAAGTCGAACCCGAGCGGACGGAGCTCATCGAGCAACGTCTCAGCCCACACATGCGGATCCTCGATCAGCCGGGCGCGGCAATAATCGACGAACGGTCCGAACCGGTCCTCACCTCCGGCCGCTCGCACCCCGGCCGTGCGTTCGCCATTCAAGTAGGCGCGGATCGTCTTGCGGTCATGACCGACATGACGGGCGATCGCCGAGATCGACCAACCTCTCCGGTGGACCGCATGAGCATCCACATCATCCTCCTGTGTGAGCATGGAACAGGGCTCCCTCGCTGGTCTGGGTGTCGTCGAAGACAGCAGCCTTGAGGGAGCCCCACCCCGTCGAGTGGGACCACACAGGTGGGGAATTTCAGTGAGCAGCTCTGGGGAAATTCACCTGAGCGCCATCAGCGTTCGAGCGGACCGGACCGCTCGTCGACGCCGAGAAGGCATCTCCGGGATCGGGCTCGCCCTGATCAACGTGGACTGCCCCGGCATCGACGTCGGGGCGTGCCCCGGTTCGCTCGGCTGTTCGCCGGCCGACGTTCCGTTCGCCGTGGCGTTGCAGCGCGAGTTGGTCTACGCCGGGTTCGGTGAGAGGCTCGCTGGCGACGGCGGGGTGACCGGCGAGTTCGGGCCTGGTTCGGTAGCGGCGTTGGCGGCGTGGTCGGCATCGACCGGCGTGGCCGCCGATTTCGGTCCGGTGATGTGGGCGGCGTTCGGGCTCGGCTGTTCGTGAACCCATCTTCCGCGGCATGCATCGGAACGAGAATCCCACGACATCAGCGCCACCGCGCGACCTGGCCATCAAGATCGTGCTCGACGGCGCCAGAGCTGCAGTCGACTCGCCGCTCACACGCCGATCCGAAGGTCCTCGCCGACGGCGGGCCGACAAGCCGTTCCGCTCCGCAGATGTTGCGTCAAGCCCGTGGCGGGTGCGTCGCGTGGATCGCAGACGGGCCGCGTGATCTGCGGTCCTTCGATCTGCGTTCCGTGACCGCCAGTCAGCGAGAGATTGACGTCTGGCGGCGGGTTTCGGTTCGATGCGCCGAGTTCATCAAGCTGGCCGACGCAGCGTACGCCCCGGCGAGCTGAGGTTCGGGGGGCGGTACGGTGCGAGTCGTGAAAATGTGCGCGCATTGTGACGTCAGCCCGGTCAAGGATGTTCTCTCCCGAGGGCGATCTCCCTACTGCTCGGATTGTGCCCCGATAGCAAAGCGGCTTCGGGCAAGGGCTGGGATGCGTCGGTTTCGTGGACTCCCAGATCCCGCTTTGACAGCTCCGTTCCTGTTGCCAGTAGGCAGCGCTATAACGACTCGATGAGCTACCTGGACGATCGGACGATCCTCTCCGACTTGAAACGATCCTCGTGCAGCGGCTCAACCGATGTCGTATACATAGAGACGCCCAATCCGGGCGGTAATCCAGACGCGTTGGGCTACGCACCATGCGCCGTGTGGGTAAACGCCTACGTTTGCAATCAGTCATGGACGATCGTGAGTCCACAACACGTCGCGCAGTACGCGCCGTTTCCGCAAGACCCGTCCAACGTAGAGATCAACTACATCAAGACAATTCGTCACGAGACAGGGCACACGGTCGGGCTCGACCATCCCGGGAACTTTGACAGCGCCGACTGCATGGTGCAAGGCCCGATTGTGAACGATCTCAATCAAACTGCCTATAACGACCACAACAAGGGGGACATCAATGACACCTACTAACGGCCTGTCTTGGTCGTCGAGTCCAGCTACGCGACCGAGCGGTGTCGCCAGCAGCGCTTCCTCGACACGTGGTCGACACCGTCGCTTCAAACGTTGGGCCGAATCGATCAGCCTGATCGGAGCGGTGGCGACGATCGTGTCCTGCGGCACACCGTCGTCGACAGAAGCTGACTTCATCGGCGCTGCATCCGCTACCAACCAGACCCAGCCGCAGGAAACCGTTGAGCGCACTGCAGCCGAGACGACGCGGCCGGCCGCACCGGTTACTGTCTCCCTTGAACCGTCACCAGAGCCCGCCATCGGGGCCACGACCGAGCAACTGCTCGCTGCCCGAAAAGCGTACGGTTCCGCGCCGATCTTCTCCCTGCTCGACCTCGGTCCGCCTCCTAAAGACTTGTCGCAACTCGCAACTCGGAGCACCAATTTTGCCGACTGCGTTGTCGTCCGGGCCGAAGCCGTATCCGGCGAGGCGACGTTGTCCAGCGTCGAGACAGTGATGGCTACGCAGGCCGCACATGTCGTCTGCCAATCAAACGCCACCACTAAGGGCCTGTGAGTTAATTGTTTGAGCGTTGTGCGGTGAGGGTGTAGTTCCATTCGCCGTGCCATTCGTTGGGTTGGATGGGGAGGGCTGCGAGTTGGGAGTCGCTGATCTTGGTGCCGGTCGGGTAGTAGCCGAGGTCGCGTTCGGCGTGCACGGTGAGCCCGCTGGTGGTGCTCGTGCCGGCGACGAGTTCCACGATCGTCTGATACGACGTGAGGGGTTTGCCGCGCCAGTTGATGGTGATGAACGAGAACAGCTTGTGCTCGATCTTGTTCCATTTCGATGTCCCGGGCGGGTAGTGGCAGACGGTGATCTCCAACCCGGTCTCCGCGGCGAGGCGGGCGATCTCGACTTTCCACAGGCGGTTGCGATATCCGTTCGATCCGCCGGCGTCGGCGGTGACCAACAGCCGGCGAGCATGCGGGTAACGCTCGCGGCCCATGATCGTCCACCACCGGCGGATCGCGTTGACCGCGAACGCGGCGGGGTCATGATCATCGCCGACCGATACCCATCCCTCGTTCGCGCCGACGTCATACACCCCATACGGGATCGCTTTGGGGACATCCGGGTCCGGGAAGTCGTGGACATCGACCCTGGTCGGGCGGCCCTTGGGTTGCCATTCCCGTCCGCCGTTGGCTTTGGTGCCGTTGACCAGCTCTTTCTTCTTGCAGTCGACCGAGATCACCGGCTCACCAGCGGCGATGAACTCACCAGCAACCCGGTTGATGTGCTCGAACTGGGCGTTACGGTCCGGATGCTGAGCTCCTTCGACGGTCTTAGCCGTCGCTTGCAACGAGAACCCCATCCGATGCAACAACTGGCCCACCGTCCACGACGACACCTGATGACCCATGTCCGTCAACGCCGCCGCCAACGTCCGCGTGGACTTCAACGTCCACCGCAACGGCGACATCGGATCACCCCGCGAGTCCGGCTCGACCAGATCATCAAGGCAGACCAACAGGTCCGGATCGACATCAATCAACTCCGGCCGACCGCCACCCTCGGCCCGCACTCGACCATCGGGTTCCACCCCGGCGACCGCGGCGCGTTGGCCGTCCATCACCGTGTTGCGCGACATCCCCGACACCCTGGCAGCGATCGTGACACCACCCCGCCCGAGCATCCGAGCCATCGCCCCGGCCTGCAACCGGCGCTGCTTCTCATCCAGATGCGGACCCATGAACGAGAAGAACTCGACCAGACCCTCCTCGGACACCTCCACACCCAAACCATACCCCACCCACCACCTCAACGCGCGGATAGTTCACTCGCGAGCCCTAAGGTCGTAGGGCTGCGCCCGCGGGTCGCGCGATCCCCGACTTTTCGTAAGCTCTTGACATGGAGATCCAAGAGGTTCACAATATCTCAAGCGACAGTGCTCCTCTCAATACAACGGGCGTTGGCTAGATGTTCAGACCTGAAGACCGAGGAGAGATGGTACATGACTACGTCAGCAAGTCACGGCAAGAAACCAGTCGCAAAGGGAGTGTTATGTGCGATTGTCGGCTTCGCTGCTGCATCGCTCTATCCGTCATCAGCATACGCCGCGTTTAGCAATGGCTGCCCGACGTCTGGATATGCGTGTTTCCGCAAATCAACCGTACCGGGAACGATCGTCTACACCGCGAAGTCTGACTACGACTGGACTCCCGACTACCCTGGAACGGCACCTGCAAATCAAATTCGTCAGCGTATGAATACATACGAGGTGCTCACATATCGACAGGTTGGAGCAGTTGAACTTGACGCGTGTTACCTTCCGCAGGGTTCGACAGCGCCGTGGCTGAGTCTGCCGATTCCGACCAAGTCACATCAAATTGTGAACGTCGTGTGCTAATCGGAGGACTAGATACTGGGACCCGAGTGGCCCGAATTGATACGCAGGCTCGAGGGATAAGAGGTATCAGTCGATGCATATTCCGTGGAGCCGCATCGGTCATTCTTGTTGGACTAGTGGTTCTTACTTCCTGCGCTGACGACCAGGACTCGACTTCTAACCGCGACGCGATCTCAACCGTGAGTTGGACTGTAATTTCGGCGGCAGTTGAGGATGCTGGCACGAGGCCACAACCGTCGGGTGCGGTTGCCACTGCAAACCCAGGTTCTGCTGAAACTCCGCCCAGCGGCCCTTCGCGAGCGGCGATTTCGCTTGATTCACTGCGGAGCGAACTTTCCGAGACTAGGGCACTTGTGGAAGAGGCTCTCGCCATTCGAGTGAGCAAGTGTTTAGAACCACTTGGATACAGTTTCTTACGGCCAAGCTCAGATGGAGACACCGCCCCGGTGAGTCGACTGCGAATTTGGGATCTACCAGATCCTCAGTTGGCAAAGACGCTGGGTTACGCTAGGCCAAATGTTCCAACGGAGCCCCTGTCGCCAGAGCCGGCGCTTGACCCAGGCTATGAGCGCGCGCTCAACGGGAATGTAGTGGGGGAGTGGTCTGACCCTGACCCACCGGACTACGCGGGCGCGGCCGTGGGAGGTGATATCTATGACGGTTGCTTGCCGACCCGCGCGCACCGAAATTGTTGGGCAGGGTGATCCGGCCCGCTCATTCCTTGACTTTGACATCTACTACCGAATCGAGGATCTTAGGCGGCGCGCATCCGACTCCCTACTTGGAAGCGCTTCGTGGGGCGAAATCGAGATGCATTGGGCGGACTGTATGAAGACCAAAGGGTTCTCATACATGCATCTGTCTGATCCTCAGGTGCAGTATGCGGATAGTGGAGCCCCCTCCGCCTTGGAACTTGCGACGGCAGGCGCTGACATTGACTGCAAGCAGTCGCTGAGCCTGGCGAAGAGCGGCCAGGAACTATACGATGGTGCCTTGCTTCAGATTTCAGAAGGCAGCTTAGCCGACATTGCACAACTTACTGAGGACATGAGGAGTCTGCGAGAACGAGCTATAGAAGTCATCGGGAGCACTCCTTAAAGTCCTCACAGGTTGGTCTGCGTTCGTGGGGTACGGGCGGATATCATTTGATAAACGCTTGCGATGCTGCTCAGCCTCGATCCACCGACTCGGGTTTGGGCGCCGGGCTCGGGGTTCAGTGGCGGGTTTGATGTCCGGTGTGCGGTGGCCGCAAGGTCGGTTGGTGTTGCCGGTCCGCGTTGAAGCAGGCTTCGAGGCTGGTGGGTTGTCAGCGCTGGGGTGCTGGTGCGGTCGCGCTGGTCCGCTTGGTCGGGGTCAGCCGGTGAGCGGTTGAAGGTCGCGTAGCGCGGTGAGCGCTTTGGTGAACGGGGTTTTCCAGGGCCAGTTCGTTGGTAGCCGTAGGACCGGTCGGCCGGCGTGGTTGACGAGCCGGCCGGGGATGGCGAGATGCCGGGTCCGGATCGTGCGGGCAACGATCAACTGTTCGGCGTCACGGATGTTGCCGAGCATGGCGGTCCAGCGGATCAGGTTGTGGGCGAGTACGACGCATTGCAGCCAGGCCGAGTTCGCCTGAAAGTTCCCTGACGGGACGTGCTCCAACCCGGCGCCCTCTTTCATGTCGCGGATGGCCAACTCGACGGTGGCGTGAGCGCGATGAAACTTGTCGACATCGACCACGGGGCCGGTGAGGTCGGTGAGGAACGCGTGGTGTCGCCAGTCGGGCCACAGTCGTTGCTGACGTTCGTCGGTGAGCCTCGTGCGGCGCACGACCAGTCGTCGTGTCACCTGGTTGCGGCCTTTGCCGGTGGTGTAAGCGCACGACGCGACCTGTGCTCGACCGGTAGCGGTGTAGCCGATCTCGACCCACGCCGTGTCAGGAATCGCCTGGATAGCAGCAGTGATGCCGGGAGTGTTGGTGCGTACCGCCATCGTGTAACGCACATCAAGCCGGTTCAACACGGTGATCGTGTCGTTGGCCCAGAACCCGGAATCGAACCGGACCGTCAACACTCCCGACGCTCCAGCACGCCGGACACGAGCGACGAGTTCCTCAATGAACCGGCGTGCACCGCGTTGGGTGTTCGCTGATCCTTTCCGCATCCGGGCATGCACGATCTCGCCGGTGTCGGCCCGGCTGGCGACGAGCGGGTGATAACCAAGCACGCCCGTGTGCCCGAACGCGGCCCCCTGCTTGGCTTTACCTTCGACCTCGCAGATCGTCGAATCGATATCGATCGTCAACGCCCGATCGTGCGAGCTGGCGCCGAGTTCCCAGGCCCGAGTCAGGGCATGACCGATCACGGCTTCCAACTGACGAACATGCCCGAACGTGAACGACCGCAGGTTATGCCGACATCGGCATAACCTGCGTTATGCCGAGGCCGCGTTTATGCCGAGGTGGCGGTTGTGGTGCTGGTGGCGGGCGGGTCCGGCCTTGATCGGCTCGGCATAATCGCAGTGGCAGGTCAAGTCTCTTCTCATCGTTCATCGAGAGAGGGGATCGTTCGTGAGTTATCGCACACGGGGCCGAGCAGGAGGGCCGCTCGGCGTTCATATCGTCGGGTTTGGCGAGGGGTTGGCTGGATATCGCGCTCGAGTGGAGCCGTCGTTCCGTTGGTGATTGAGCCGTCGTTCCGTTTGGGGTGAGCCGCGGCGCCGCTGGGTGTGAGGTTCGTCGGGTCTGTGCCGTTGGGGTGCGGGCGTGACGAAAGGTGGCCGTTCATGGTCGACTACAAACAGGTTCTCCGGCTTCGCGGGGAGGGGGTGTCTCAGCGCGGTATCGCTGATGTGTTGGGATGCTCGAGGAACACGGTGGCGGCGGTGGTCACGGCGGCGGTGGCTGCCGGGATCGGCTACGAGCAGGTCGCTGATCGTTCGCCGGGCGAGGTGCGGGCGTTGCTGCTCGGACCGGTGGGCGGGCCAAGTTCGGATCGAACGACACCGGACTTCGCGTTGGTGCACCGGGAGTTGGGTCGCCCGTCGGTGACGTTGCTGTTGTTGTGGAACGAGTACGTGGCGCGCTGCCGGGCCGAGGGCGGGGTGCCGTATCAGTACTCGTTCTTCAACCAGCAGTATCGACGCTGGATCGCTGCGACCGGGGCGACGATGCGGATCCAGCGGGACCCGGGCGAGCAGACCGAGGTCGATTGGGCGGGTGACACGATGGCGTTCATCGACCCGACGACCGGTGCGGTGACACCCGCGTATCTGTTCGTCGCCGCGTTGTCGTACTCGGCGTTGACCTTCGTCGAAGCGTTCCCGGACATGACGTTGCCGTCATGGATCGACGGTCACGTGCACGCGTTCGAATCGTTCGGCGGCGCGACCAGGTTGCTGGTCCCCGACAACCTCCGCACCGGCGTGACCCGCGCTGATCGTTACGAACCGGCATTGAACGCGACGTATGCCCGGCTCGCTGATCATTACGGCACGGCGGTCATTCCTGCTCGGGTGAAACGTCCTCGGGACAAGCCGGTGGTGGAAGGCGCGGTCCGTTTCGTCGCCAACCAGATCGCCGCGGTGCTGCGTGACCGCCGCTTCGTCGGGCTCGGCGAGTTGAACGACGCGATCGCCGCCCAGGTCGAGATCATCAACGCTCGCCCGTTCCAGAAACGCGAGGACTCCCGGCGGATCGTGTTCGAGCGTGACGAACGAGGCTTGTTGCACCCGTTGCCGCCGATCCGGTTCGAGCTCGCCGAACTGCGCACCGCCAAGGTCGGACCGAACTATCACGTGCAGATCGACCAGAACCACTACTCGATCCCGGCCGCCCTGATCGGCCGGTCGGTCGACGTGCGGGTCACGTCACACACGGTGGAGGTGTTCAACGGTGTTGAACGTGTCGCCTCCCACGCCCGTCTGAAAGGGGTGCGGGGACGCTATTCGACGGTGCCCGCGCATATGCCTGACGCGCATCGGGCACGCCTCGCAGATTGGACACCGGCACGGTTCATTGGGTGGGCGGACACGATCGGGCCGAACACCCGCCAGGCGGTTGAGGCGATCCTCGGGTCCCGCAAGATCGTCGAGCAGTCGTTCCGGTCGTGTCTCGGGGTGATGTCACTCGCCAAACGTGCCGGTGGCATCGCCAGGTTGGAGGACAGCTGCGCCAGGGCGTTGGCGGCGACACCGTCACCGTCATACACGCTGATCCGCAAACTGTGGGCTGGTTGGCAGCCCACCGAACCCACACCGCCCGAACCTCTCGGTGATGTCGGGTTCGTCCGTGGCGCCGGCTACTACACCGACGGGGGTGCCCAGTCATGATCGACATCGAGACACTCACCCGGCTCAAAACGATGCGCCTGTCCGGCATGGTCGAATACTTCGAGAACCTCACCAACACCACCACCACGACCACGTTGTCGGGACCGGCGATGATCAAGCAGGCCGTCGACTGGGAATACGAACGCCGACGCGGCAGCAAACTCCACCGGCTCCGCCGCGCTGCCGGTCTTGTCCAACCCGACGCTGACATCGCCGACATCAAAGCGATCCCCGGCCGCGACCTCGACACCGAACTGATCGCCCGCCTCGCCGTCGGCAGCTACATCGCACAACACCAAGACGTCGTGCTCCAAGGACCCACCGGCGCCGGCAAGACCTACGTCGCGTGTGCACTCGGGAACAAAGCCTGCCAGCAACACCGCAGCGTGCTCTACCTGCCAGCGGCCGAACTCTTCGATCGGATCACGATCGCTGAACGAGTCGGCGACAAGAAACGCTGCCTCGACACGCTCGTCAAGGTTGGGTTGCTGATCATCGACGACTGGTTCCTCACCACGCCGTCGACCGCACAGGTCCAGCTGCTGCACACACTGATCGACCGCCGGCACCGCGCGGCGTCAACGATCTTCTGCACCCAGCTACCACCAGGCCAATGGCACGACCGGATGAGCGAGAAAATCCTCGCCGACGCGATCGTCGATCGCATCACGACCAACGCCCACACCACCATCCTGCGCGCCGACGAATCCATGCGAAAGCACTTCGCCGACATCGAATAGCCCACCAGGGGCAGGCCCCAGCGGCCTGCCCCACCGGCGGCTCACCCTGCGTTACCGCGGGCTCACCCCGAACGGAACAGTGGCTCACCCGCCAACGGAACACCGGCTCCCCGGGAGCGCGATATCCAGTTGGCCAGACAGGGTTACGCGGCGAAGTCGGCCTGCCAAGTGCAGCTGGTGATGGCCGGCTTGAACGGGTGGCTGGCTGCCCGCGAGTTGGGAATCGCTGACCTGACCGAGGCTGTGGTGGCGGAGTTTCTGGCCGAGCGTCGCGCAGCGGGCTACACGGTTCACGTGTCGAGACGGGGTGTGTCGCCGATGATCGACTATCTGCGTGCGGTCGGATCCGCTCCGCCAGCGTTGACTGCGGAGCCGGTGACATCGGCCGAGGTGTTGGTCGAACGATACGTGGGCTACCTGGTGAGGGAGCGGGGTCTGGCGTCATCGACGGTGGTGGCTTACACGCGTACGGCAAGATCATTTCTCGGTTGCCGCACGGAAGACGGCTTCGATCTTGGCGACCTTTCGGCTGGCGACGTGACCGGCTACGTGCTCGCCGAGTGTCAGCGGGATCCGATCTCGTACACGAAAGCGATGTCGTCGCCGTTGCGTTCTCTGCTGCGGTTTCTGTTCGTCGAGGGCCTGACGCAGCGGGACCTGGCGGGCGCAGTCCCGTCAGCTCCGGATCGCCGGCTGAACTCGTTGCCGAAGGCGCTCAGCGCCTTCGACGTGGCCCGGCTGTTGGCCAGCTGCGACCGCGAGACGGTGTCGGGGCGCCGCGACTTCGCGATGCTCACCGTGCTGTCGAGGCTCGGACTGCGTGCCGTTGAGACGGCGATGCTGCTGGTGTCGGACATCGACTGGCGGCGAGGCGAGCTTGTTGTTCGTGGCAAGGCCAACCGCGTCTCCCGGCTCCCTCTGCCTGTCGATGTCGGGCAAGCGGTCGTGGCCTGGCTGCAACACGGGCGTCCTCACGGTGAGTGCCGCCATGTCTTCACCAGGCTGCGTGCACCGGTGGGTCCGCTGTCGAACGCAGGCGTGTCGATGGTGGTGAGCCGAGCGTGCGTGCGGGCTGGCCTGTCCGTCATGCATGCACATCGCCTCCGCCACACTGCGGCGACCGAGACCCTGCGCGCTGGTGGCAGCCTCCTCGAAGTGGCGCAACTCTTGCGTCATAGCGGTGTTGGCACGGCGACGATCTACGCCCGAGTCGATCGCCACGGACTGTCCGCTGTCGTTCGGCCATGGCCGGAGGGTCAGGCGTGAGCGCGCTCGGACAATCAGTCGACGACTATCTGTCGATCCGCCGCGCCCTGGGCTACAAACTGGTCGACGAGGGCCGACTCCTCATCGACTTTGTCGACTTCGTCAACCAGGCCGGAGCTGTCGCCGTCACCACCGAACTGGCCTTGGCGTGGGCCATGCTTCCACAAGACGCAAGCGTGGGCTGGCGGGCGAGAAGACTGAACACGGTGCGCGGGTTCGCCCGCCACCATCAAACCATCGATACGGACAGTGAAATCCCACCGGTCGGGCTGCTCCCGGGCCGCAACCATCGGCCTACGCCCTACCTGTATTCCGACGCTGACGTCACCGCGCTGTTGGCGGCTGCTCGGACATTGTTGCCCCCGCTGCGGGCGGCCACCTTCGAGACGCTGTTCGGCCTCCTCGCCTCAACCGGCATGCGCATCGGTGAAGCGATGCACCTCGACGACGCTGACATCGACTGGGCCAACGCGGTGGTGACGGTGAACAACTCCAAGTTCGGCCGATCCCGGCTGGTGCCTGTGCACCCCACCACCCTCGACGCGTTGCGCGCCTACACCGATCTACGGGACCGGTTGTGCCCGCATCCCAATGCACCCAGCGTGTTCGTGTCGAGCCGAGCGGCCCGACTTGCTCACAGCACCATCAACGCGACGTTCCACCAGTTGCTCGACCAAACAGGCCTGGACCGAGCCGCATCCGGCGCACGACCCCGCGTTCACGACCTGAGACATTCCTTCGCGGTCAACACCTTGCTCGGTTGGTATGACGATGGCGGCGATGTCCAAGCTCGCCTGCCCGCCCTGTCGGCTTACCTCGGTCACGTTCACCCGTCGGATACGTACTGGTATCTGACCGCCGCCCCCGAACTGCTCGCTCTCGCCGCCGACCGGCTCACTGCCCCCGAAGGCGGCAGAAGATGAGCGCGATCGCCCCCACGCTGGAGGCCTACTTCACCGATCGGCTGGCAAACCAACGGCAAGCCAGTTCCAACACCGTCACCGCCTACCGAGACACCTTTCGGCTCCTGTTGTCCTTCGTCCAGCGTCGCACCGGCACAGCGCCGTCCGGGCTCGGCTTCGAAATCCTGGACACCGGCACCATCGCTGCGTTCCTCGATCACCTCGAGCATGACCGCGGCAACAGCGTCCGAACCCGCAACACGCGGCTGGCCGCTGTCCATTCCTTCTACCGTTACGCCGCTCTTCACCATCCCGAACACGCAGCTCTCATCGCCCGCGTCCTGGCGATCCCGTCCAAACGCTTCGACCGGGCCGACGTGTCGTTCCTGACACCACAAGAGATCGACGCTCTCCTCGGCGCCGTCGACCGCAGCCGGTGGGTCGGCCGCCGAGACCACACCCTGCTCACCCTCGCCATCCAGACCGGCTTACGCGTGTCGGAGCTGACCGGGCTTCGCTGCCAAGATCTCCATCTCGGCAACGGTGCCCACGTCCGCTGCCTGGGCAAAGGCAGAAAGGCCAGGTGCACACCGCTCACCGCTCACACCGTCGCCGTCGTCAAGGTCTGGGTCAAAGAACGCAAGGGCGACACCACCGATCCGTTGTTCCCCACCAGCAAGGGGACACCGCTCAGCCGCGACGCCGTTGCGCTGCTCGTCGGCAAGTACACAGACATCGCCCGGTCCACCTGCCCATCCCTGCAAACCAAGTCGGTCTCGCCGCACGCCCTCCGCCACACCGCGGCCATGGCCCTCGTTCGCGGCGGCGTCGAATCGACAGTCATCGCTTTATGGCTCGGCCACGAGACCACCCGCACGACCGACATTTACATCCACGCCGATCTCGCCCTCAAAGAACAAGCGATGGCGCGCACCACACCCCCGGCAACAGCGCCCGGCCGATACCGGACTCCCGACGCACTTCTCGCCTTCCTCGACAGCCTGTGATTATGCCGAGCCGATGAAGGCCGGACCCGCCCGCCACCAGCACCACAACCGCCACCTCGGCATAAACGCGGCCTCGGCATAACGCAGGAACGTCCCCAACGTCGATGGGGCCATCACCCGATGCCCCAACACACCCGACGTCGATCCGGATCGGAGCATGTTGGCGTGATCGATGTGCGAGCCGCCAGCGATCAACATGTGCACGAGCGTCATGACTTTGCGACCCGGGCGGGCACCACCAACCCGCCCCAACAGGTTCACGGTCGAGTCAATCAACGCTTCCAACCCGAGCCGGACCGCGAGCGTGGCAGTCAACAACAACCCGGCGTCAGCGACAAGATTCGGCTCGTCGAACGTCACCTCGATCCGATCGATGGCATGCGATACTCGCGTCACTGAAAGTGTCTCCTGGTTCTGTCGAACGAGATGGCGTAGGAACCAACATCGTCCCAGGCCAGGAGACCTTTCAAGCGGATACGCGCATCACCTCACCCAACCCCCACCGGTGGATCGAGGCTAAACTCGCCATCGGACTGCGCTTCGACAGGTACGTGCCGAGCTGCCTCGGACGCTGCTTGCCGGTCTCGGTGTCGATGCCATCGACGCGCACGACCCATTTGTCGCGCTGCTGGCGGACCGTTGGCCGGTTGCCTTCCATCCCATGGCGATACGTCCTGATACATCTCCGATACATCCCCACAACCGGATGATGTGTCCAAGTGTATCAGACCTGGTCAGACTAGTCGGGGAGAGGAGATTCGAACTCCCGACCTCCTGCTCCCAAAGCAGGAACGCTACCGCTGCGCCACTCCCCGGTCGCTCTCAGAGCCTACCGCTCCCGGGGTCCGGGCAGCAGCGGGTCGGTCGGTCAGCCGGCGGCCAGGCGGGATACCACCGCGAGCAGGCGTCGCACGTCGTCGGGCTCGATGTAGCGGACGACGCCGGCCCTGACCACGCCGCCCGACTCGGCGAGACCCAGTTGATCGACGACCTCGACGGCGTAGGAGTGCCCGGCCCACACGGCGATCCTCTCGGCGGCCAGGGCTGTGGCCACCTCGTCGGGGGAGTGCCCGGCGACGGTGAAGGCCACCGTCGGCGTGCGCGCCTCCATCGACGACGGCCCCCAGACCGTCACCCCGGGGATCGACCGCAGACCGTCGAGCAGGGGGGCGAACACCTCGGCCTCGTCGACGGCGACGCGGTCCATCCCCTCCTCGAGCAGGAAACGGGCGGCAGCCTCGACGGCGGCGATCCCCTCGAAGTTGGGTGTTCCGGTCTCGAAGCGCCGCGGCCCCACGTCCTCCGCGGGACGCACCTTGGCCACGGGGAGCGTGTCGAGCAGCCCCGGCTCGACGTACAGGACGCCGGCGTGCGGGCCGTACCACTTGTACGGCGACGTGGCCAGCGCATCACAACCGAGCGCACCGATGTCGATCCGGGCATGCGGCGCCAGGTGCACGGCGTCGACGAAGACCCGGGCACCGGCGCCGTGGGCGATCGCCACCACCGCCGCGAGGTCGGGCATCGTCCCGATCAGGTTCGACGCGCCGGTCACGGCGACCCATCGTGTCCGCCCGCCGGCGACGAGTCCGGCGAGTGCGTCCATCTCCAGCCGACCAGTGGCCGGGTCGAACGGGGCGAGCACAAGTTCGGCGCCGGCAATCTCGCAGGCGATCCGCCACGACGACACGTTGGCATCGTGGTCGAGCCGGGTACCCACGACCCGGTCACCGGGTCGGAGGGTGAGCCCGACGGCGCGGGTGAACGCCATCGTCATCGTGGTCATGTTCGCCCCGAAGCAGATCCCCGCGGGATCGGCCCCGAGCAGTCGGCCGACGGTCGAGCGGGTCCGGTCGAGCAGGTCGTCACAGGCCGCCGCCGCGGCGAACGACCCGTGGGTGTTGGCGTTGTTGCCGCTCGCCGCCCAGTCGGCCATCGCCTGGATGGCCACGTCGACCATCTGCGTGCCGGCCGGTCCGTCGAAGCGGGCCCAGCCGTCACGCACGCCGGGGAAGCGATGGGCGAGGGAGCGGTGAGTCATGGCAGCGATTCTGCTGGCCGGCGCGTCGCCGGGACCAATCACGCGGTGCGTGTGGCCGCCGCCGACTGCAGCCCGAGCAGGGCGACGGCTTCGTCGCGCATCAGGTACTTCTGCACCTTCCCGGTGACCGTCATCGGGAACTCGGCGGCGACATGCACGTAGCGGGGGATCTTGTAGTGGGCGATGCGCCCCTGACAGAAGTCACGGATCGCCGTAGCGTCGAGGGGCGCAGCCCCGTCGCGCAGACGGATCCAGGCCATCACCTCCTCGCCGTAGCGTTCGTCGGGCACACCGATCACCTGCACGTCGACGATGTCGGGATGGGAGTGGAGGAACTCCTCGATCTCGCGCGGATAGACGTTCTCACCGCCGCGGATGATCATGTCCTTGATCCGCCCGACGATGTTGACGTACCCGTCGTCGTCCATCACCGCGAGGTCGCCGGTGTGCATCCAGCCGTCGGCGTCGATCGCCGCCGCCGTCTTGTCGGGGTCGTTCCAATAGCCGAGCATCACCGAGTAGCCGCGGGTGCAGAACTCGCCGGTGACGCCCCGCGCGACGATCTCCCCCGACTCGGGATCGCGCACCGAGATCTCGACGTGCGGATGGACCCGCCCGACGGTGCCCACCCGCTGCTCGATCGTGTCGGACGGCCCGGTCTGGGTCGAGACGGGCGACGTCTCGGTCATCCCGTAGCAGATCGTCACCTCGTCCATGTGCATCGACTCGATCGCCTGCTTCATCACCTCGACCGGGCAGGGAGAGCCGGCCATGATGCCCGTACGCAGACTCGACAGGTCGTATCCGGCGAAGTCTGGGTGGGCCAGTTGGGCGATGAACATCGTCGGCACGCCGTACAGGCTGGTGCAGCGCTCCGCCTCGATGGTCGCCAGCGTCGCCGCCGGGTCGAAGGCGGGGGCCGGGTAGACGACGGTGGCGCCGTGGGTGACGCACCCGAGGTTGCCCATCACCATGCCGAAGCAGTGGTACAGCGGCACCGGGATGCACACCCGATCGGCCTCGGTGTACCGACAGCCCTCACCGACGAAGTAGCCGTTGTTGAGGATGTTGCGGTGCGAGAGCGTGGCCCCTTTGGGGAAACCGGTCGTCCCGCTCGTGTACTGGATGTTGATCGGGTCGCCGGCCGACAGGCCCTCGGCCCGGCTGGCCAGGTCGTCGGGGTCGGCGATGTCACCGTGTTCGAGCCATTGGTGCCAGTCGTCGGTGCCGATGAACAGCACCCGTTCGAGAGTGGGCAACCCCGGGCGCACCTCGGCCACCATCGCCTCGTAGTCCGAGGTCTTGAACGTCGTCGCGGCCACCAGCACCCGGCAGCCCGACTGGCCGAGCGCGTAGGCGACCTCGTGGGTGCGGTAAGCGGGGTTGATGTTGACCAGGATGATGCCGGCGCGAGCGGTGGCGAACTGGATCAGCGCCCACTCCACGCAGTTCGGCGCCCAGATGCCGAGTCGATCCCCGGCCTCGAGGCCGAGCCCGATGAGCAGGCGGGCGCAGCGGTCGACCTGTTCGTCGAAGGCCCGGTAGGTCAGCCGCAACCCTTGCCAGGGCACCACGAACGCCTCGCGGTCGGGCCATCTGGCTGCGCTGCGGGCGAGGTTGGCGCCGATCGTCTCGTCGAGGAGTGGCGTCGACGTCGGTCCGGCAGCGATCGAGACCGCCCGGGGTTCGGCCCGGTGAGCGCTCGTCATCCCCGGCCGCCGTCGAGGTCCGCGAGCACCGGGAGACCTTTCAGGCCCGTGCCGCGGCCTTGGCCAGGCGCTTGGCGGTCCGGCCGACGGGCTCGAGCTGGCGGCCGTCGAGGTCGCCGATCTCGGCGCCGTTGGCGAAGAGCACGCGGTACCGCTGCCAGTTGAAGCCGTTGGCCAGGATGACCTTGCCCGCCGTGCCGGTCGGCACGCCCGGGAGCTCGCAGGTGGTCGCCACCCGGTCGCCCATTCTCAGGGCGAGCTGGTCGGCGTGGGGCTTGGCCAGGGCGTGCGGCTTCCAGATCGGCATGGCGGGGCAGTGTAGTCCGTGCTCCCTGCGGCGCCCGGTGCCCCGTCCGGTTCGTGGGCCACGCTCCTCGGGATCGGGCGGGCGACTCGTGGGGGCCGTCTGGGTCGGGTAGCCGTCCCCGGAGAATTGGCCCGATAGTGTTGGACGCCTGTGAAGAGCGCGATCGCACCCCTCGAGGGGAACAAGGTCAAATTGTCCATCGAGGTGGACGAGGCGGAGTTCGAGAAGGACGTCGACGCGGCGTTCCGCAAGATCGCCCGGGAGGTCAGACTGCCGGGCTTCCGTCCCGGCAAGGCTCCCCGGCGCATCCTCGAGGCGCGCATCGGCCTCGAGGCCGCCCGCCAGCAGGCCCTGCAGGACGGCATCCCCCTCTACCTCGCCAAGGCCGTGCGCCAGCACGACGTCGACCTGATCGCCACCCCCAAGGTCGAGATCACCGGCGGCGAGGACAACGGCAGTGTCGCCTTCGACGCCGAGTGCGAGGTCCGCCCCGTAGTCGTGGTGCCCGGCTACGGCGGTCTGCGGATCGAGCTCCCCGTGGTCGAGGTGACCGAGGCCGACGTCGCCCAAGCCGTCGACGGCGAGCGGCGCCGTCACGGAACCCTGAACGACGCCGACCGTCCGGTCGCCACCGGCGACTACGTCACCATCGATCTCACCGCGGTGCACGACGGCGAGCCGGTCAACGGCCTGAACACCGAGGACTTCCTCTACGAGGTCGGGAAGGGCTGGATCACCGACGACTTCGACGCCCGCCTGGTCGGGGCGGAGATCGGCGACGAGCTCGCCTTCTCGGGGTCCCCCAAGGGCACCGACTACGAGGCCGACTTCACGGTCAGGGTCACCGCGGTCCAGGCCCTCGAGCTGCCCGAGGTGACCGACGAGTGGGTCGGCGACAACTTCGGCGAGTTCGACACCGTCGAGGCCTGGCATGCCTCCCTGCGTGATCGCATCGGCACTGGCAAGGTCAACCAGGCCCGCAACCTGATGCTCGATCGCACCTCGGGCGCGCTCGCCGAACTGGTCGACGAGGACCCGCCCGACGCCCTGGTCCAGGCCGAGCTGCAGAGCCAGATCCAGAACTTCGTCCGTCAGTTGCAGTCGCAGGGCATCGATGTGAACCAGTGGCTCGCCGCCACCGGCCAGGACCCGGCGACGTTCACCGAACGGCTGCGCGAGCAGTCCGCCCGGGCGGTCAAGGTCGACCTCGCCCTGCGGGCGATCGCCGTCGCCGAGGACCTCGAGGTGGGCGAGGACGATGTCGAGGCGCGAGTACCTGCGCATCGCGATGCGCGGCAACCAGAAGGTCAACCAGGTCCGTCGGGCGTACGAGAAGAACGACGCCGTCGCCGACCTGATCGCTGAGATCCGCAAGTCCAAGGCGCTGGAGTGGCTGCTCCACCGGATCGAGATCGTCGATACCGACGGTCGCCCGATCGCCAACGATCTCCTCCTCGGCCACTCCGAGGCGGAACACGGCGCGGACCACGATCACGGCGCCGGCGACGATCACGGGCATGATGGCGATGCGGACGAAACCGACGACGGGGAGAACTGACCGATGAACTCACGACTCGATATCGCCGGCAGCTACATCCCCTACGTCACCGAGCAGACGAGTCGCGGGGAGCGCACCTCCGACCTGTACAGCCGTCTGCTGAAGGACAACATCATCCTGCTCGGTACGCCGATCGACGATCAGGTGGCCAACGCCATCTGCGCGATGTTGATCTTCCTCGAGAGCGAGAATCCCGACAAGGACATCTCGATCTACATCAACAGCCCGGGCGGCGACATCACGTCGCTGTTCGCGATCTACGACACGATGCAGTTCATCAAGAACGACATCGCCACGATCTGCCTCGGCCAGGCCGCCTCGGCCGCCGCCGTGCTGCTCGCCGCCGGCACGAAGGGCAAGCGCCTCGCCCTGCCCCATGCCCGCATCCTGCTCCACCAGCCCTACGGACAGGTCGGCTACGGACAGGTCACCGATCTCGAGCTCGCCGCCAAGGAGATCCTGCGGATGCGGGAGCTGCTCGAGGCGATGCTCGCCAAGCACACCGGCCAGACCACCGAGCAGATCCATCGCGACACCGATCGGGATTTCGTGATGGAAGCAGAGGCGGCCCGCGACTATGGCATTATCGACGACGTGATCACCGCTCGCGACGCCGTCGACCGAACCGGCCCGATTCGCTGATCGACGGACGGAGCGACGACTGTGGCCAAGTTCGGTGATACTGGAGAGCTGCTCAAGTGCTCGTTCTGCGGTAAGTCGCAGAAGCAGGTCAAGAAGCTGATCGCCGGACCGGGTGTGTACATCTGCGACGAGTGCATCGACCTGTGCAACGAGATCATCGAGGAGGAGCTCGCCGACACGTCGGAGCTGCGTTTCGACGAGCTGCCGACACCGCGCGAGATCCGCACGTTCCTCGACGACTACGTGGTCGGCCAGGAGCACGCCAAGAAGGTGCTCTCCGTCGCCGTCTACAACCACTACAAGCGCATCCAGCACCAGACCGCCAACGCCGCCGCCAGCCCCGGGCGCCGCGACGACGTCGAGCTCTCCAAGAGCAACATCCTGCTGCTCGGCCCCACCGGCTGCGGCAAGACCCACCTCGCCCAGACCTTGGCCCGCCTGTTGAACGTCCCGTTCGCCATCGCCGATGCCACGGCGTTGACCGAGGCGGGCTACGTCGGCGAAGACGTCGAGAACATCCTGCTCAAGCTGATCCAGGCCGCCGATTTCGACGTCAAGCGGGCCGAGAACGGCATCATCTACATCGACGAGATCGACAAGGTGGCCCGAAAGTCCGAGAACCCCTCGATCACCCGTGACGTCTCGGGAGAGGGGGTGCAGCAGGCGCTGCTCAAGATCCTCGAGGGCACCGTTGCCTCGGTTCCGCCCCAGGGCGGCCGCAAGCACCCTCACCAGGAGTTCATCCAGATCGACACGACCAACGTGTTGTTCATCTGCGGTGGGGCGTTCGCCGGCCTCGACTCGATCATCGAGAACCGCATCGGCCACAAGGGCGTGGGCTTCCATGCGACCATCCGCTCGAAGCTCGACCGCGACCCCGGCGAGCTGTTCACCCAGGTGCTCCCGGAAGACCTGCTCAAGTACGGCCTGATCCCCGAGTTCGTCGGCCGGCTGCCGATGATCGGTGCGGTGCACAGCCTCGACCGCACGGCGTTGATGTCGATTCTCACCGAGCCGAAGAACGCCCTCGTCAAGCAGTACCGCAAGCTCTTCGAAATGGAGGACGTCGAGCTCGATTTCACCGACGACGCCCTCGTTGCTCTCGCCGATCAGGCGCTGCTGCGCGGTACCGGCGCCCGCGGCCTGCGGGCGATCATGGAAGAGGTCCTGCTCAACACGATGTACGAGCTACCCGGTCGGGTCGATGTGGGCCGGGTCGTCATCGACGGCGACACCGTCGACCGCAGGGTGAACCCGACACTCGTGCCCCGCGAGGCGAGCCGCATCACCCGGCCCCGCCGAGCGGCGAGCTGACCGCCGCCCCCCGGGCGACCCCGCAACGATCTCCCGACCCCATGGACTATGCAGCCGCGCTCGTCTACCTCGACGAGCACTCCAACTACGAGAAGTCGGGGCGGATCAACTCGCCCACGACCGAGCGGATCGAGCGGTTGCTCGGCGCGATGGGCGACCCGCAGCTGAGCTGCCCGTCGATCCACATCACCGGCACCAATGGCAAGGGCTCCACGGCCCAGATGATCACCCGCCTGCTGATGGCCCAGGGCCTGACGGTCGGGACCTACTCGAGCCCGCACCTCGCCCGTATCAACGAGCGGATCACGGTCGATTGCGAGCCGATCACCGACCAGGACTTCGGCGATTCGGTTCACGCCGTCGCCGACCTCGAGATCGTCGTCGGCGTACGCCCGACGTTCTTCGAGGCGTTGACGGCGGCCGCCTTCCGCTGGTTCTCCGACGTCGCCGTCGATGTGATGGTCGTCGAGGTCGGCCTGCTCGGCCGCTGGGACGCCACCAACGTCGTCGAGCCGGACGTCTGCGTGGTGACCAACGTGGGCCTCGACCACGCCGAGTACGCCGGGCCGACGCTGGTCGACATCGCCCGGGAGAAGTCGGGGATCGTCAAGCCCGGCGCCACGCTGGTGCTCGGTGAGACCGATCCCGAACTGGCCGCCGTGTTCGCCGCGGCCGGGCCGGCCCGGCTGCTCCGACGCGACATCGACTTCGGCCTGAATTCCAACGAGACGGCTCTCGGGGGACGGTTGATCGACGTCTACACGCCGATGGCCGTCTACACCGGCCTGTTCGTCGGCCTGCACGGAGCCCACCAGGGTGAAAACGCAGCGCTGGCCATCGCCGCCGTCGAGGCCTTCTTCGATGCTCCGATCGCCGCCGATGTCGTCGCCGAGGGTCTTGCCGCCGTGCGCATGCCCGGCCGCTTCGAGGTGCTCGGCCATCAGCCGCTGGTGATCATCGACGGCGCCCACAACCCGCATGGCGCCGACCGGTGCGCCGAGGTCTTCTTCTCCGACTTCGACCCGGCCGGGCGCAGGCTGCTCGTCGTCGGCTGCCTCGAGGGCCGCAAGATCGAGGATCTCCTCGGCGCCCTGCGCGCCGATGAGTTCGACGCCGTGTTCTGCTGCACCGCTCCCACGCCCCGTGGCGTCCCGGCGTCCGAGGTCGCCGCCGCGGCCAGGGCGATCGGCTGTGAAACGGTGTACGCCTTCGGGACCGTGCTCGAGGCCTGCTCGGCCGCCGTACGCCGGGCCGAACCCGACGACGCCGTGCTCGTCGCCGGCTCGCTCTACGTCGTCGGCGACGCCCGGACGATCCTCAGACGCCTTGTCTGACCCGGTCACCTCCGTGCCGGGCACACCGGGGTCGTCCGGGGAGGCACCCTCAGGCGATCGGAACTGTGCGGCCGGTAGCATCGGTTCCCGTATGTCTGATCGCACCCTCGTCCTGCTCAAGCCCGATGCCGTGGAACGCGGCCTGATCGGCGAGATCGTCTCCCGCATCGAACGCAAGAACCTCAAGATCGTGGCGATGGACCTCCGTCTGCTCGACGAGGCGACGCTCGCCCGCCACTACGAGGAGCACCAGGGCAAGGGCTTCTACGCCGAACTGGTCGCTTTCATGTCGCGCAGCCCGGTGGTGGCAATGGCCGTCGAGGGTCCGGAGGACACCTGGGAGGTGCTGCGCACGATGATGGGCGCCACCAACCCGCGTAAGGCCGCCCCCGGCACGGTCCGTGGCGACCTCGGCATCCTGTTCACGGAGAACCTCGTGCACGGCAGCGACAGCCTCGAGTCGGCCACGCGGGAGCTCGGCATCTTCTTCCCCGATCTGTAACATTCCACGGGGTCAGCTACTACTATCGGTGAACAACCGTCCCCGGATGGGAGGTGAGAGGCGAATGGCTCGTAACAACCCGTTAGCCCTCGGTCGCGACATGGCGGTCGACCTCGGTACCGCCAATACGCTGATCTACGTCCGCGGCATGGGCATCGTGCTCAACGAACCCTCCGTGGTGGCGATCAACACCAATGACAACCGCCCCGTCGCCGTGGGCATCGAGGCCAAGCGGATGATGGGCCGTACACCCGGCCACATCAAGGTCGTGCGCCCGCTCAAGGACGGGGTCATCGCCGACTTCGACATCTGCGAGAAGATGCTGCGGTACTTCATCCAGAAGGTGCACGCCAGCAAGTGGAACAAACCGCGGATGGTGATCTGTGTGCCCTCGGGCATCACCGGGGTCGAGCAGCGTGCCGTGCGTGACGCGGCCGAGTTCGCCGGGGCCCGCAAGCCGGCCTACGTGATCGAGGAGCCGATGGCCGCGGCGATCGGCGCCGGCCTGCCCGTTCACGAACCGTCGGGCAACATGGTCGTCGACATCGGCGGCGGAACCACCGAGGTCGCCGTCATCTCGCTCGGCGGCATCGTCACCGCCCAGTCGGTGCGCGTGGCCGGCGACGAACTCGACGACGCCGTGATGCAGTACATCAAGAAGGAGTTCTCGCTCGCCGTCGGCGAGCGCACCTCCGAGCAGATCAAGCTGCACATGGGTTCGGCCTGGCCGCTCGACGAGGAGCTCACCGCCGAGATCCGCGGCCGCGACCTGATCACCGGGCTGCCCCGCACGGTCACCGTGACCACCGAGCAGATTCGCGAGGCGATCGTCGAGCCCGTCGCCGCGATCGTCGATGCGGTGAAGAACACGCTCGACAAGACGCCGCCCGAGTTGGCTGCCGACATCATGGAGCAGGGCATCATGCTCACCGGTGGCGGCGCGCTGCTCATGGGGCTCGACCGTCGGCTGCATCACGAGACCGGGATGCCGATCAACATCGCCGACGATCCCCTCCACTGCGTCGTGCTCGGCTCGGGGCTGGCGCTGGAGAACATCGCTGCGCTCGGATCGGTGCTGTCACAGGGCAGCGACGACTGACCGCCCGCCCGACCGCCGCGGAATCGTGAATCCATGAGGCTGAGTCGTCAACGCGGTCGTCGCGCTCCTGGTGTTGACGGCGATCATGCTGATCACCCTCGATTCGCGGGGGAGTAGGGCGATCGACCGGGCGAGGAGCCTGTTCGTCGAGGCGATGTCGCCGTTGCAGGGGGTGGGCCGGGCGATCACCAACCCGATCCGCAACACGTGGCGGGGGATCACCGACTACCCGGACCTCGAACGGGAGAACGACCGGCTGCGCGAGCTGCTCGCCCTCAGCCAGGGCGACTCGATCGCCGCTCAGGCGGCGCTGCGCAACTGGCAGGAACTGGCCGCGCAGGCCGGGCTGGAGACCGTCGGCGACTACTCCAACGTGACCGCCCAAGTGCTCACCTACGGGTCCTCGAACGTGCGCCTGACCGTCGAGATCAACAAGGGCTCCGACGCCGGGATCCGGGTCGGGATGCCCGTGGTCACCGGCGCCGGTCTGATCGGCAAGATCACCCAGGTGTCGGCCAAGAGGTCCGTGGTCCTGCTGATCACCGACCCGTCCTACTCGGTGCCGGTCACCGTGTCGGGCCCCCAGCCGATCCCCGGCACGAGTGAAGCCGTGGCAGCCGGCCAGGCACCGATCGGCGGCACCACGACGACGGTCGGCGTCGGCCCCCCATCGTCGAGCGAGCCGACGTTGCCGATGCCGGCACCGGGGACGAGGGGATCACGGCCCTGCCGACCGGCGTCGTCGAGGGCACCGAGACCATCGACGGCGCCTCCGCCTCCGCCACCGATGGATCGGCGCCGGTCGCCAGCGTCGTGACGACGACGACGGCCGTGCCCACGTCGAGCACGATCTTCGATCTCTCCAAGCTCAGCCCGCGGGAGACCGGCGGGCTCGAGGGCCGGGGGGAGGGCAAGCCCCCGATCGTCCGCTTCATCGCCAGCGACGCCCGTGGGTTGCAGATCAGGGTGGGCGACGTGGTGGTGACCAACGGCGGCTCGACCGATCTGGCCACCGACCTGCGCAGTCTGGCCCCCGCCGACCTCGTCATCGGCCGGGTGGTCACGGTCACCGAACGTCCGGGCCAGGCCGGTCCCGAAGTCGAGGTCGAGCCGAACGCCGATCTCACCAGGCTCAACTTCGTGCGCGTCATCCTCTACGTGCCACCGACCGAAGTGCCGGCCGGCTGACCCGATGCGGCTGCTGTTCCAACGCCCGGTCATCCGGTTGGCCGTCATCGGCCTGGTCGTGCTGACGGTGCAAACCACGCTGTGCGTGGAGATGCGCCCGTTCGGGGTGGTCGTCGACCTGATGCTCGGTTTCGCCGTCGTCACCGGGATCTGCGCCGGGGCCGAGGCCGGCGTCCTGGCCGGGTTCGTCTTCGGTACCGCCGTCGATCTGCTGCTCACCACCCCCTTCGGGTTGAGCGCCCTGGCGTACGGCCTCGCCGCGTTCGTGATGGGAGTGATCAAGTCGTCGATCACCGTCGGCCACGTCTGGTGGCTGACCGCGTCGCTCACCCTGGTCGGGACGGCGCTCGGGGTCGCCATCTACATCGTCGGCGGCACGCTGGTCGGGGAACGGGGCTGGATCCGCCCGGCGATGATCACCGAGATCCTCGTCACGGCCGGTATCGCCGCACTGATCTCACCGCTCGCCGTGCGCACCCAGCGCTGGGCCCTGCGCGTGGCGCGCGACAAATGAGCCGGGACGTGACTTCGGGCCCGGCGGCGTCCGAACCGCCGACGGGCAGGGCAGACTCGCGTCATGGCCGGTGACACCCGGGGGGTACGCCTCGGTCTGCTGGGGGTGGTCGCCCTCGTCCTGATGGGCGTGCTCGGCACGCGCCTGTGGTTCCTGCAGGTGGTCGATGCCGAATCGATCGCCGAGCAGGTACAGGTCACGCGGACCAAGGAGGTGAACCTGCCCCCCGAGCGCGGGCGCATCTTCGACGCCAAGGGCCGCATCCTCGCCGACAACGAACGCGTGCTCACGGTGGTGATCGACCAGGATGTGATCCGCTCCCGGAGATCGAGCCGCCTCGTGCTCTTCGGACGTCTCGCCGGCGCCTTGAAGACGACCGACACGGCGCTCGAGATCCGCTACTGCGGCGCCGACCCCGACAACGCCGACATCCCCGACCCGGACTGCCGCGGCGGCCTGTTCAACCCCTACCTGCCGTTCCCGGCGGCCGACGACGTCGACGAGGCGACCGCCCTCTACCTGCGGGAACGGATCGAGGACTATCCCGGCGTCAACGTCCAGGAGGGCTGGCGGCGCAAGTACCTCTACGCCCCGACGGCCAGCCAGATCATCGGCTATCTCGGGCGCGTTCCCGAGGACGACCCGAAGACCACCGACGTCAACGAGACCAAGGAGTACACGAAGCTCGGTTACTCGCTCAACGATCTCGTCGGCTCGGCGGGGATCGAGCGGCAGTTCGAGACCGAGCTGCGCGGCACCCCCGGGCATGCCGCGTTCGAGATCGACGCTCGGGGCAACGTGCTCAAGACCCTCAGCCGGACCGAGCCCGTTCCCGGCAAGGACGTGCAGCTGACGATCGACCTCGAGCAGCAGATGTTCGCCGAGCAGACCCTCGAGACGATGCTGCGCCGATCACGTTCGGTGTCGCCGTATCTCGACAAGCAGGACTTCCGGCACTACACGACGTTCTACAAGGCGCCGGCGGGCTCGGTCGTCGTCGAGAAGCACGGCACGGGTGAGATCGTCGCCATGGCCAGCTACCCGACCTTCGACAACCGCTGGTTCTCTGCGGGCATCTCGGCCAAGAAGTTCAAGCAGCTCTTCCCACCCGACTACGACCGGAACCCCGACACCTTCCCGAGCCCGCTCGTCAACCGGGCGATTCAGGGGCGTTACAACGTCGGATCGACGTTCAAGCCGTTCACCGCCTATGCGGCGCTGCACACCGGGTTCGTCCAGCCCGATGACCTCTACGAGGATCGGGGCACCTACGAGCTGCTCACCGATGCCTGCATCAGGAAGCTGATCTCGAAGTGCAAGTTCAAGAACGCGTTCAACTTCGTCACCGGCGCGCCGACGACCTACGGCGAGATCAACGTCTCACAGGCCCTGGCCATCTCGTCGGACACGTTCTTCTACCGCATCGGGGCCGAGCTGTTCCTCGCCTATCCGGACGCCCCGGTGCTGCAGAACAACTACCGGCTCTTCGGATTCGGCGAGAAGACGGGTATCGACCTGCCGTTCGAGTACCGGGGCATCGTCCCCGATGCAGCGACCAAGAAGCGCCTCGCCGCGCAGAAGGCGATCACCGCCGAGGAGGGGAAGGGCTTCTACGTCGGCGATGCCATCCAGATGGCCATCGGCCAGGGTCTCAACGCCGTCACCCCGCTGCAACTGACCAACGCCTATGCAACGCTCGCCAACGGGGGTTTCCTGCTCCGACCGCTGATCGTCAAGGCGATCTACCCCCCCGGCGTGCCCGACGATCCGGCCGTGTCCGGCTACGCCAACCTCGCCGCCCGGACGCCCGAGAAGGTCTTCCTCACCGAACCCAAGGGCTACCTCGACGACGCCGCGCCGCTGCTGTCGATCGTTCCCGGCCTCACCTGTGTCGTCGTCTTCGTTCCCAAGGACCCATGCGCGTTCGTCAACGGCCACCAACCGACGGGGCAGAAGACGTTCCTCGGGTTCCCGTTCGACCAGATCCCGATGGCGGGCAAGACCGGTACGGCTCAGGGACTGAACAACGCCCCCGAGAACGACTCGTCGGTGTTCGTGGGGTTCCAGACCGGCGAGAACGGCGCCTCGGGGTACACCATCGGCGCCTATCTCGAGAAGGCCGGGTACGGCAAGCGGGCCGCCGCGCCCGTGGTGCGCTGCCTGATGCTGGCCGTCAACGGCCTCTACGAGCTCGACAAGCCGGTGTTGTCGGACGTGCTCAACATCCGCTCGCCGTACGCCGCCCCACCCCAGCACATGCCCAGTGAGCAGTGTCTCGACGACGCCGCCCGGGCCGACGAGAACGATCGGCGGGAGCGGTGAGCCTGACCTTCGTCCCCGGGAGCCGGGGCCTGGGCAACATCAACAGGAGCCCGAGCGAGCCCTGGCGCAACCTCGACTGGATCCTGCTCGTGCCGACCTACGCCATCGCCGGCGTCGGGTTGCTCGCCATCTACTCGGCCTCCGCGCCGATCCAGCTGCGCACGCCGGGGGGCGACCCCTACCTGTTCACCCAGCGTCAGCTCATCTTCCTGATCGCCGGCACCGGCGTGATGGCGCTGGTGATGTCGGTCGACTACGGCTGGATCAAGGAACGGGCGAGCGCTCTGTACATGGGCACGATCCTGTCCCTCGTCGCCGTGCAGATCGTCGGGACCGGACCGCCCGGCTCGGGAGCCAACGCCTGGTTCGATTTCGGCCCCGTGCTCGTTCAGCCGTCGGAGTTCGCCAAGGTCACCGTGCTCGTCCTCATCGCCGGCTACCTGTCCGAGGAACGCGAGGGCGAGCTGAGCTACCCGAGGTTCATCAACGGGTTGTTGCTCGTCGGCATCCCCGTCGTGCTGATCCTGATCCAGCCCGACTTCGGTACCGCCTCGGTGCTCATCGCTCTGGCGATGGGCGTACTGCTCGTCGCCGGTGCCAGCATGCGCTACGTCGCCTTCATCAGCATCCTGGCCGTGGCCACGATCGGGGCGCTGATCGCCTCGGAGTTCGTGCGCCCCTACCAGGTCGACCGCCTGACCTCGTTCGTCAAGCAGGACGCCGCCAGCGACCCGGCGACCCGTGACCTCGTCCGTCAGGTGACGTTCTCCAAGCGCGCCATCGCCACCGGCGGCCTCACCGGCAAGGGCTACCTGCGGGGTCCGCTGACCAATGGCCGGTTCATCCCGGTGCAGTACACCGACTTCGTGTTCTCTGCCATCGCCGAGCAGTTCGGCCTCCTCGGAACGATCGTGCTGCTGCTGCTGTACTTCTTCGTGCTGTTCAGGATCTGGCGGATCGCCCGGCTCGCCCGCGACGACATGGGTCTGTACATCTGCGCCGGCGTGATGACGATGATCGTCTGGCACGTGTTCGAGAACATGGGGATGACGATGGGGATCATGCCGGTCACGGGCATCCCGCTCCCGCTCGTGTCATACGGTGGCTCGTCCACGGTGGCCTTCCTGATGATGCTCGGGCTGGTCGAGAACGTCCACATGCGCCGCATGCGTTGACCCGGGACCTGATCCGGTTTCGGCAGGCCCGGCGGGGTAGAATCCACCGGTCATGTCAACCGTGAACGCAGCGTCCCTGTGGTCGCGGCTCGAACCGCTCCTGGCCCGGGTGCAAAAGCCCGCCCGCTACATCGGTTGTGAGGATGGCGCAGCGACGCCGATCCACGGCGCCGGCAAGGTCGCCTGGCTGCTCGCCTATCCCGACACGTATGAAGTGGGTCTCCCCAACCAGGGTCTCCAGATCCTCTACGAGATCCTCAACGAGCGTGACGACGCCGTCGCCGAGCGCACCTACGCGCCGTGGCTCGACCTCGAACCACTGCTCAGGGCACACAAGGTGCCGCTGTTCTCGGTCGACACCCACTTGCCGGCCGGCGAGTTCGACATCATCGCCTTCAACCTCTCCGCCGAACTGGTCTTCACCAACCTGCTCAACATGGTCGACCTCGCCGGCGTGCCGGTGCGCGCCGCCGACCGCCGCCCGGAACACCCGCTGGTGATCATCGGCGGCCACGCCGCGTTCAACCCCGAGCCGCTCGCCGACTTCATCGACGCGGCCGTGCTGGGCGAGGGCGAGGAGGTGATCGGCGACATCACCGAGGTGATCGGCGAATGGAAACGGTCAGGGCGCACCGAAGGTTCCCGACTGGCCGTCCACCGGGCGCTGGCCCGCATCCCCGGGGTCTACGTGCCCTCGCTGTACGACGTCGAGTACGACGGCCGGCGGATCGCCTCGGTGACCCCGAAGTACCCCGACGTGCCGGCCACCGTCGTCAAGCGCACGATCAGCGACCTGGGAAGATGGCCGTACCCGAAGAGCCCGTTGGCTCCGCTCACCGAGGTCGTTCACGACCGGCTGGCCGTCGAGGTGTTCCGTGGGTGCACCCGAGGCTGCCGGTTCTGCCAGGCCGGGATGATCACCCGGCCGGTGCGCGAACGACCCGCCGAGCAGATCCGCACGATGATCGGCAACGGCCTGCGTTCGACGGGCTACGACGAGGTCAGCCTCACCTCGCTGTCGACCGCCGACTTCTCGGGGATCGAGCAACTCGTCGGCGACATCGTCGATGACCCGACGTCGTGCGGCCAGACCAGCGTGAGCCTGCCGTCCCTGCGGGTCGACGCCTTCACGGTCGGGGTCGCCGCCGGCGTGGCCAACGGCCGGCGCAGCGGTCTGACCTTCGCTCCCGAGGCCGGTACCTGGCGGTTGCGCACGGTGATCAACAAGCTGATCACCGAGGAGGACCTCTACGGCGCCGTCGAGTCGGCGTTCGGCCAGGGTTGGACGCGCACCAAGCTCTACTTCCTGACCGGGCTGCCCACCGAACAGGATGTCGACACCCTCGGAATCGCCGACTTGGCGGCCAACTGCACGCGGATCGGCCGCCGCCACACCAACCGGGCGTCGGTCACGGTCAGCCTGGGGGGGTTCGTGCCCAAGCCCCACACGCCGTTCCAGTGGTTCGGCCAGAACACCGTCGGCGAGCTGCGCCGCAAGGTGCAGCTCGTGCGGGACGCCACGTATCGGACCAAGGGTGTCACGGTGAAGTGGCACGATCCCCGGGCGGCGTTGGCCGAGGGCCTGGCCAGCCGGGGTGACCGCCGCATCGGCGCGGTGATCGAGCGGGTGTGGCGGATGGGCGGCATCTTCCAGGAGTGGACCGAGTGCTTCGACCTGCGCCGGTGGGAGGAGGCGATGGCCGCCGAGGGGCTGTCGATCGAGTGGTACACGTCGCGCCATCGTGACGAGGCCGAGGTACTCCCTTGGGATCACCTCAGTGCCGGTCTGCACAAGGACTTCCTGTGGCAGGACTGGCAGGCGGCACTCGCTCACAGCGGTGTCGAGGATTGCCGTTGGACACCGTGCTACGACTGCGGTGTGTGCACCGGTCACGGCCTCGAACACGTCGTCGCCTCGCCGATCCCGCCGGCCGGGGGCAGTCAGGGCACCGGTCAGGACCTGGCCAGGGGCGGGGAACTGCCCGAGCCGGTGCAGGTCGTCCTCGGACGCCGACCGGCGCCCATCGAAGCCGCAGACCGGCGCCTCGAACCCGTCGAGGTGCCGGCGTGATGCGGGCCCGGGTCCGGTTCACCAAACTGGGCAAGGTGCGTTTCACGAGCCACCGGGACCTCGCCCGGGTCGTCGAACGGGCGCTGCGCAAGGCGCAGATCCCGGTAGCCCACTCGGAGGGGTTCACGCCGCGACCGAAGATCGCCTTCGGGCTGGCCCTTCCCGTCGGTGCCGAATCACTCGGCGAGTACTTCGATGCCGAGTTGGTCGATCGCTGGGATCCGGCGGAGCTCGCCAGCCGGTTGAACGCCGCGTTGCCCCCCGGGTTCAGCGTGGTCGGCGTCGAGGAGGTGAGCCGCGCCGACATCTCCCTCCAGGAGGACGTCGCGGCCTGCTCGTGGATGATCGAGCTGCGGGGCATCGCTCCCGGGGCGGCCGCCGAGGCGGTCGGGCGGACCCTGGGTGCACCGACCCTCGTGCTCGAGCGCTCGCGCAAGGGTGAGAGCCGGCTCGACGACGTTCGTCCGGCAATCGAGTCGTTGAGCGTGACGGATGGACAGCCCGTCGCGCTGGTCGCCACATTGGCCACCCGGCCGCGTGGTTTGCGTCCGAATGAGCTGCTCATGGTGTGTTTCCCCGATGCCGATCCGATCGATGTGGCCGGCCGGGTACTGAGAACGAATCAATGGATCGAGCGCGACGGCGCGCGGCGGGAAGTCCTCCCGCTGCCGGACGCCGACGTGCCTACGCCGAGCACCCTGGTGGTCGGCGTATGAGAAAGGAACGCCTGGATGGACGAGATGCTCCACCCCCCCACGACCCCCGACGAGCCTGCCGGCCACCGACCGGCGGCGACGAACGACGGCGCTGACGGCCCGGTCCGGCCCGACGTCCCGGCCGCAGGTGCTGTCGACGACGCCACCTACTCGGGCGACCCCCAACCGAACCGGAGGCGTCGGCACGGTTCGCGTGGCGGTCGCGGACGGGTCCGTGTCGCCGGCGAGGCCGTCGACGGAGCCGACTCCGACGAACGCGATCCGCCCGACGACCGGCCCGAGGGCACCAACGGGGCGCAGGCGCGCACCCCCGTCGGCCGTGCCGGCGCCGTGCCTGACGTCGCGCCCGACGCCGATGACACCAAGCGTGGCGTGACCCCGAGGCCACCACGAGGTCCGCGTCCACCGGCGGCGACGGACGACACCACGAGCGAGGTTCCGGTCGAGACGGCCACCTCGACCTCGGTCGGGTCCACGGGCGCGGCCGACAAGTCGGCAGACGTCGAACTCCCCGAGCGTGCCGCAGAGGGCCGTCCGCGCGACGTCCAGGCCGCCACAGCCGCGCTCGTGCCCCACCGGCCGCGTATCGGCGATACCCGCCCCGCGCCCCCGGTGCAGGTGGCGTCCGCCCCGCCCGGCGACGCCCCACGCGCCGTACGCCAAACCGCCAAGGGCCCGAAGGGACCCAAGATCGGTGGTGATAAGCCCCGCGGGGCCGGCGGGCGGGGCCAGGGCGGCGATCAGGCCGCCCTAGCTCCTGCCGGGACTCCCGGCGGGGTGAGCGCCGACCGCAAGAAGCGCCGCGAGCCGGCCCGTGGCAAGGGGCGGGGACGTCCGGAGGCCACCGTCGACAGCGGCGAGGCGATCGAACGCAAGCGTGGCCGGGAACGCAACGGTCGGCCGGTGGGCCGCTACCTGATGTGCGTTCAGGCGCGCGACGGCCTCACCCAGGTCGCCGTGCTCGAGGGTCTCAGCCTGATCGAGCACTACGTGAGCAGGCCGGCGGACGATGTCGCCCAGATCCACGGCAACATCTACCTCGGACGGGTGCAGAACGTGCTGCCCGGGATGGAGGCGGCGTTCGTCGACATCGCCACCCCGAAGAACGCGGTGCTCTACCGGGGCGACGTGCAGTACGACTCCGAGGACATCGTCGAGCGTTCCGAGAAGCCGAAGATCGAGCAGATGATCAAGGCGAGACAGCTGATCGTCGCCCAGGTCACCAAGAACCCGATCGGGGCCAAGGGAGCCCGCCTCACCCAGGAGGTCTCCCTCCCCGGGCGGTTCGTGGTGCTGATCCCCAACTCGCGGACCTATGGCATCTCGAAGCGGCTGCCCGACGACGAGCGCCGCCGTCTGCGGGGGATCCTCGACCGGGTCAAGCCGGCCGAGCACGGCCTGATCGTGCGCACCGCAGCCGAGGGTGCCTCGGAGGAGGAGCTGCGCGCCGACGTCCTGCGCCTGGCCGAGACCTGGGCCGACATCGCCCGGCGGGCAGAGCTCGCCCGCAAGAAGAACCAGCCCAGCCTGCTGTATCGCGAGCCGTCGCTCGAGGTCCGCGTGATCCGCGAGGAGTTCAACGCCGAGTACCGCGGGATCGTCATCGACGATCAACGGCTGTACGAGGATGTGAAGTCGTACATCCAGGTGATGAACCCCGAGCTCGCCGACCGCGTCGAGTTCTACGACGCGGCGGCCGAGGGCCTGTCGCTGTTCGAGAAGCAGCATGTCCACGAACAGCTCCACAAGGCGCTCGACCGCAAGGTCTGGCTCCCGTCGGGCGGTTCGCTGATCATCGAGCACACCGAGGCGTTGACCGTGATCGACGTGAACACGGGGAAGAACGTCGGCACGTCCAACCTCGAGTCGACCGTGTTCCACAACAACCTCGAGGCGGCCGAGGAGATCGCCCGCCAGCTGCGGCTGCGGGACATCGGCGGGATCATCGTGATCGACTTCATCGACATGGAGATCCGCGAGAACCGACGCAAGGTGGTCGACGCCTTCCGAGCCGCCCTCGGGCGCGACAAGACCCGCACGCAGGTGTTCGACATCTCCGAACTGGGTCTGGTCGAGATGACCCGCAAGCGCATCGGCGAGGGCATGCTCACCGCCTTCGCCGACGAGTGCACGGTCTGCCAGGGCCGGGGCCTCGTGATCGACCACGCATTGCTCGACTGAGCTCCGCCCCCTCAGGGGTGCTATTGACGATCGGACCGGTTCGCGGCCCGATCGATTGTCGCCGGGGCTCCCCGGCAGATAGGATCGCAAACCGCTATGTACGCAGTAATCGCATCCGGTGGTAAGCAGGCCAGGGTCGCCGAAGGGCAGACCGTCTCCGTCGAGCTCCTCGGGGCCGACGAGGGCGAGGAGGTCAGCTTCACCCCGGTGATGCTGGTCGACGGAGACACGGTGCTCGCCACACCCACCCAGCTCGCTGGGGTGCGGGTGACGGGTCGCGTCGTCGGGGAGGTCAAGGGCCCCAAGATCGACGGCTTCACGTACAAGAGCAAGACCAATCAGCGGCGGCGCTACGGCCACCGCCAGCGCTATACCTCCGTCGAGATCACCTCGATCGTGAAAGGCTGAGCCATGTCGAAGACCAAAGGTGGCGGTTCCACCCGCAACGGGCGTGATTCCAACGCCCAGCGCCTCGGAGTGAAGGTGTTCGACGGTACGAACATCCACGCCGGAACGATCATCGTGCGCCAGCGGGGAACGAAGTTCCATCCGGGCGACAACGTCGGCCGCGGCGGGGACGACACGTTGTTCGCCCTTGTCGACGGTGCGGTGAAGTTCGGTGAGCGTCGCGGCCGCAAGATCGTCGACGTTCTTCCCGTCAACGCCTGACCGACCTCCAGATCCTCGACGGCTGCGCCGGGTCCTGCCCGGCGCAGCCGTCGTTTTCGGCAGCGGATGTGGTGGGGCCCCCGTGATGCCCGCCCCGGGTCACGGCACCCCGATTCCTTCGGGCAGGCGGTCGCGGTTCCAGCCGAGGAGGGCGATCGCCTGGCGGCAGGCGAAGCGGTCGGTCATTCCGGCGACGTAGGCGACCGCGGAGTGGAGCGCGGCCGGGCCCCCCGCCTCGATGCCCTCCGAGCGATCGGCCGGCAGGTGGTTGGGGCGGTCGGCATAGTGCTCGACCAGCGCCCGCAGCAGCGGGATGACGGCAGCGGACTGGGCGCGCGACGCCGGACGCAGGTAGACGTGCGAGTAGTTGAACGCCCGGAACGCGGCGAGCGTCTGCGCCGCGTCGCTGGCCATCCCGATCCGGCCCGTCTCGGCCGCCGCCCCGATCAGCGCCCCGATGAAGAAGCGCAGCTGGCGGGAACGGGTGACCCCGCTGGGCGAGCTCACCTCGACCGGCAACATCTCGGGAGTGACGATGCCGGAGGCGACCGCGTCCTCGAAGTCGTGGCACACATAGGCGATGCGGTCGGCCCACGAGACCACCTCGCCCTCGGGCGTGGCCGGAGACGGGCGCGACCAGGAATGGTTGCGGATGCCGTCGAGCGTCTGGCCGCACAGGTTGAGCGGGGCGAGGGTGACATCGGCACCCCAGAGCGCATGGTTGTAGCCGCCGGGCACGTAGGGCGACAGGGCGTCTTCGCTGGCATGGCCTCCGGGGCCGTGCCCGCAGTCGTGGCCGAGGGCGATGGCCTCGGTGAGCGCCACGTTGAGACCGAGGGCGCGGGCGACGGCCGTGGCCACCTGGGCCACCTCGAGCGCGTGGGTCAGCCGGGTGCGCTGATGGTCGTCGGGGAAGATGACCACCTGGGTCTTGCCCGCCAGACGCCGGAAGGCAGCGGCGTGCAGGATGCGGTCGCGATCCCGCTCGAAACACGTACGCCACGGGTCGGGCTCCTCGCCGGCGAGGCGATCACCGGCAGCGCTCGCCCGGGTGGCCAGCGGGGCGAGCATGTCGTGCTCGACCGCCTCGCGCCGCGCCCGTTCGACGGTGTCGTGGCCCCCCGGGCCGGCCCACGAGTCGGCGTGGGCGACGACGAGGTCGCCACCCGCAACCCCCGCCATGGTGGCGGCCCAACGCCGGGCCCGGTCGGCCATCCCCGCATCGGGCGAGCCGGCGGGCCCGGGAACCGGTGCGGCATCCGGCGCTGGGCCCGATCGGCGGTCGGCGGTGGTCGATTCGCTGTCGCTCATCGTCGACCAGGGTACCGAGGGGGTGTGCCGGAGTGGAGGTAGCCTCGAACGGCGCTATGGCCGGCTTTGTCGATGAATCCCAACTGAACGTGCGCGGCGGCGACGGAGGCGCGGGATGTGTCTCGTTCCGACGTGAGGGTCCGGTCGTGATGGGCGGGCCGAACGGCGGCGACGGCGGTAGAGGCGGCGACGTCTGGCTCGTCGCCGACCGTAACATCTCGTCGTTGCTCGCCTTCCGCGACCATCCGCACCGTCGGGCCGGTGACGGAGTCCACGGCAAGGGCAAGGACATGCACGGCAAGTCGGGCAACGACCTGATCGTCCACGTCCCCGAAGGCACCGTCGCCCGCGACCTGTACTCGGGCGAGGTGCTCGCCGACCTCGTCCATCATGGGGACCGCTGGCTGGCGGCACCGGGAGGGCGGGGCGGGCGGGGGAACGCCCGGTTCCTGTCCAACCGGCGCCGGGCCCCGTCGTTCGCCGAGCAGGGCGAGCACGGTGCCGAGAAGTGGCTCAAGCTCGAGTTGAAGCTGATGGCGGATGTCGCCCTCGTCGGCTTCCCGAACGCCGGCAAGAGCACGTTCATCTCCACGATCTCGGCCGCCAAGCCGAAGGTCGCCGACTATGCGTTCACCACGCTGGAACCTCATCTCGGCGTCGTCCGCCTCGATGAGTCGACCGATTTCATCGTCGCCGACATCCCCGGCCTGATCGAGGGGGCGAGCGAGGGCAGGGGGCTCGGCCACCAGTTCCTCCGGCACATCGAACGGGCCCGCGTGCTGTGCGTCCTCGTCGACCTCGCCAACCTCGACGACGGCATGACCCCCGAGCACCAGGAGGAGGTCCTGCTGCACGAGTTGGGGGCCTACAAGCCCGAGTTGCTCGATCGGCCCCGACTGGTCGTCGGGAGCAAGAGCGACGTGCAGCTGCACGACTGGGACGGGCCCGTGATGTCGGCCGCCACGGGTGATGGCGTCCGGGCGGTCGTCGGCAGGCTCGCCAGCCTCGTCGCCGAGGCCCGTCGCGACGAGCGGTCGGGGGAGGCGTACGTCATCCTGCGCCCCGAGCCCGAAGGTGTCTACGTCGAACGTGTCGGCGACAACGAGTACCGGGTGCACGGCCGGGCGGCCGAGCGGACGGTCGCCCTCAACGACCTCACCAACCCCGACGCGCTCGCCTTCGTCGATCTGCGTCTGAAGCGGCTCGGGGTGGGTCGCCTGCTCGCCCGGGCCGGAGCCCTGGAGGGCGACACGGTGTCGATCGGGGCCTTCAGCTTCGATTACCAGCCCGACCGGTGAGCCCCGTGAACGTCGGGGGTCTGCGGTGAGCCGGGTCATCGCCAAAGTGGGGACGTCGTCGATCACCGATCACCTCGGCGTGATCGACCGCCAGGCGATCGCCGAGCTGTGCGACCAGGCCGCTCGGCTGCGCGCCGCCGGTCACGAGGTCGTGCTCGTGTCGTCGGGAGCGGTGTCGGCCGGAGTCGCCGCGCTCGGGCTGACCACCCGGCCGACGGACATGCCGACGCTCCAGGCCCTGGCCGCCGCCGGCCAGTCGCGCCTGATGGAGGTGTACAACGCCGAACTCGCCGACCGGGGCCTGGTGGGTGCTCAGGTGCTCGTGGTCCCGACCGACTTCATCAACCGGCGCCAGTACCTCCACGCCCGCCAGACGCTCAACCGGTTGCTCGAGCTGGGGTGCGTGCCGGTCGTCAACGAGAACGACGCGATCGCCTCGGACGGCATCCGTTGGGGGGACAACGACCGGATCGCCGCGTTGATCTCGCACCTGATCAGCGCCGACGTGATGGTCCTGCTCACCGACACTGCGGGTCTGCACACCAGCGACCCTCGGCTCGACCCGAACGCCCGGCTGATCGAGCTCGTTCGCGCCGACGACCCGTTGCTCGCCGTCGCTGCCGGGCGCTCGGGCTCCAGCCGGGGCAGCGGTGGGATGGCCTCGAAGCTGCGTGCCGCGCGTATCGCCAGCTGGTCGGGTGTGCGGGCGGTGATCGCCCAAGCCGGCCGTCCCGACGTGGTGGTCGATGCGGTCGCCGGGACCGTCGGCGTCGGCACGACGTTCGAGCCGCATGACCGACGGATGTCGGCACGCAAGCTGTGGATCGGATTCGCCAGCGCCGTCAACGGCACGCTGGTGATCGACGAGGGGGCCCGGCGAGCCCTCGTCGAACGCAACACGTCGTTGCTCCCTGCCGGGGTGATCCAGGTTCGTGGCGACTTCGACGAGGGCGACACCGTCGAGGTGATCACCGCGGCCGGGGTCGCCGTCGCCCGCGGGATGGTGACCGTCGACACCGCGACCGCTCTGCGGATGGCCGGTCGGCGCACGTCGGAGCTGTCCTCGGAGGTCGCCCACGAGCTCGTCCACCGCGACGACCTCGTGATCCTTTAGCTGGTGTTGGGGACTGGCCTCCGCTCCCTGCGGTCGCTTTGGCCGCTCCCCAACGGCCTCGCTGCGCCTGGCGGCGCGGGCGCTCGGCGGGTGGGTCGGGTGGGGCTGGCCTCTGCTCGCTGCGGTCGCTTTGGCCGCTCCCCAACGGCCTCGCTGCGCCTGGCGGCGCGGGCGCTCGGCGGGTTGGGTCGGGTGGGGCTGGCCTCTGCTCGCTGCGGTCGCTTTGGCCGCTCCCCAACGGCCTCGCTGCGCCTGGCGGCGCGGGCGCTCGGCGGGCGCGGTCGGGTGCGGTCAGGCGGGGCCGGGCTGGGGCTCGGGGGCCGGCTCGGCGGCGGCGGGGGCCGGGGCGTCGAGACCGAGTTCGCTGCGCAACTGCGAGAGGCGGCCCTGGGCCTCGACATCGGCGGTCGCCTGCTCGATCTCGAGGATGCTGGCATCGACAGTCTGGCTGCTCAGCTCGGCGGTCGCCGAGGCCTTGGCATAGCGGTCCTCGATCTTCGACTTGATCTCGTCGAAGGTCGGCACGTCGTCGCCCAGGGTCTGGTTCATCTGAGCCATCGCCTTGTTCATCTCTTCCTGCATCTTGGCCTGGTCGAGCTGCGACAGCAGTTTGGACTTCTCGGCGATCTTGCGCTCGAGGAGCATCGAGTTCTGCCGGACCGCGGCCTTCGCCTGGTCGGACGCCTGCGTGGCGGCGATGGCGATGGCCTTCTGGCTCTCGATGTCCTTCTCCACCTGGACGAGGCGTCCGGCGAGGGTCTCGGCTGCCGAGGTGTAGCGCGTCGCCGTCGTCGCGTCACCCTTCTTCGTGGCGTCCGCAGCCATCAGGAGTGCCTGGCGGGCCTGGGCGTTGAGCTTGGCCAACTCGTCCATCTTCGAGTTCAGGCTCATCTCCGACTTCTTCTGGTTGGCGATGACGCTGGCGGCCTGCTGGCGCAGTCGAAGATCCTGATCGCGCGCCTCGGTGATGGTCTGCTCGAGCTGGACCTTCGGGTCGGCAGCTTCGTTGAACTTCCCGGTGAGCTTGGCGGTCGCGTACTTCCACCAGCGCCTGATGAGCTTGAACATGCGAGCACTCTACGGCGTGGGACGAGCCGTCTGCGAGCATCAGCCAGAGAGTCCCGATCCGCATCGCTCGGCGAGGGTCGTCGCGGACCGGCCTCGAATCGACTTCGGTGGTCCCGCCCGCCAGGTGGTCCCGACGGTCAGCAGGCGGCGTCTTCGCGGGAATTGAGGCCCATGTCTAGATGTTCTCTCCCAGCGTGTGGCAGACTAGGCACAAAGGGTGAGAAACTAGCGAACTTCGGACGGGATCTGGGTCAGAATACTTAGATGACGAACACGTTCAGGACTCATAGGAGCACTAGCGTGCGCCGGGTGAACGGCCGAGCACAAGATGTCGGTGAGTGATCGGAAGGTGTGGTTTGGTCACCCCAGGTTGTCGGGGTGCATAAGCGCACGCTGTGATTAAAGACCGCTCTAGGTGAGATAGAGTGCTGGCCGTTCGTCGAGTTCACCCCGATCAACATCGAAGCGGACAATGGGACAGGAGAAGGCAATGGAAGAGCAGGACGAGATCGTTTCGACACCGTCGGGCCAGACGTTCCGCTTGGTGCGGCGCGGGTACGACCCGGCCGAGGTGCAGGCGTTCGCCTACGCGGTCGTCGAGGAGATCAGCAGCCTTCGGGAGCAGAACACCAGCCTGGCCACCCGGCTCGCCGAGGTCGAGGCCCGACCGGCCTCGACCACGCCGGCCGTTGTCGACGAGGCCGCCGTGGCCACCTTCCTCGGCGAGGAATCGCTGCGGGTGATGGCCGCGGTCCGCAACGCCGCCGAGGAGATCCGTGGCAAGTCCGACGCGGCCGCGGCTGCGATGCTCAAGAAGGCCGAGGACGATGCGACCGCCACGACGCGCCGCGCCGAGGAGCACGCCGCTCGCATCCGGCGTGAGGCCGAGGAGGCCGTCCACCTCAGTCGCGAGGAGGCCGACGAGTATGCCGTGAGCGTTCGCGGACACGCCGACGGCGCGATCGCGGCGGCCCGGTCCGAGGCCACAGCGTACGCCGACAGCGTGCGGGAGGCGGCGGACCGCGATTCGGCCCAGCGCCGCGCCGAGGCCGAAGCGGAGGCGAATCGTCTGCTCGGCGACGCCCGCGAGCAGCGCTCCGAGATGCTCGGGGCGCTCAATGCCCGGCGCGATCGGATCGCTGCCGACATCGAGCGGATGATGGCCAGCCGCCGCGTGCTGCTCGAGTCGCTCGATCGGGTCAGGCGGCACGCCGACGAGGCGCTCGGGGCGCTCAACGATGTCGACGTCGACAGCGTCGAGGCATCGACGCGCACGGATCTCGACGTTCCCAAGTTCCCGTCGTTCCCCCAGATGCCCCCGATCCCCGACTCCCCGGAGTTCCCCGACTTCCCCGAGTTCACCGGACTGAGCGGACTGAGCGGACTGCACGGGATCGAGAGCTGACCCCGGTCGGATTCAGCTCGCCATCCGGTCCGGGTGGCGGCGGCTGAGCAACCGGCGGGCGCCGTCCAGGTCCTCGGGGCCGAGCACCTGGAGCACGCCGACGAAGGCGCCGAGACCGACGGTGCCGCCGACGGACACGCGCGCCAGCGCCCCCCAGCCGTCGTCGGCGCCCAGCGCCCGGGCCGCCAGCCAGGCGAGCTCGCCGGCCACGACGCCGGCCAGGGCCATCCGGCCGACGGAGGCCAGCACTCTCGCCGTCGAGAAGCCCTCGACCTTGTACGAGAGGATCTGCAGCGCCCAGACGGCGCAGATCACGTAGGCGAGCCCGAAGGCCAGCCCAAGGCCGAGCAGGCCGGTGCGCCCGACCAGGGCGACGGCGAGGGCGAGGTTGATCGAACATTCGACGGCGTTGACGATGAACGGGGTGCGGGCGTCTGCGTGGGCGTAGAAGCCGCGCAACACGAAGAGGTAGATCGAGAACCCGGCCAGGCCGACCGAGAACCCACCGAGGGCCTCGGCGATCCTTGCCGCATCGGCAGCGGTCAGCTTGCCGTGCTGCAGCACCACGCCGACGACCGGGCGTCGCAGGGCGAACAGCAAGGCGGCGGCGGGCACCGTCAGCAGGCCGATCGTGCGCACGCCGAGCTCGGCCCGATCGATGAACCCGGTCCGATCGTGCCGCTTCACCCGCCGTGCCAGATCGGGGACGAACGTGGTGGTGATCGACATGGCGAGCAGGCCGTGAGGCAGTTGGAAGATGGTGAACGCCCGGGTGTACGCCGACTGGTCGCCGCTGCCCGGTGAGGCGAGGTTCTTGATCACGATCGCCGTGATCACGTTGGCGGCGGCGTAGCCGAGCGTCCAACCCGAGAGACGGAACATCTGTCGAACGGCGGGATGGTCGAAACGCGGCCGCCACACCATCCGCACGCCGGCCCGGCGGACGGCCGGATACATCGACAGGGCCATCACGGCGATCCCGGCCGTGGCGCCCACGGCGAGCGTGCGGCGCAGCGAGGCGTCGCTCAGGGCCTGGACGAACGGGTCTCCCGGGACGAGCTCGGCCTGCACGACGAGCAGCGAGCCGATGGTCACGAGGTTGGCGAGCACCGGGCTCCACGCCGCGGCGAAGAACCGCCGACGGGAGGTGAGGACCGCCCCCCACACGGCAGCGAGGCCGTAGAAGAAGATCTGGACGAGGAAGATGCGGGCCAGCGCCGTGCCGACCGAGCGGAACTGCTGGCGGTCGACCGAAGCATCGACGCTCGCCGAGTGGAGGTGGAAGATCAGTGGGGCAGCCACCACGGCGAGCGCCGTGAGACCGGCGAGCACGACGAGCATGGTGGTGATCACGGCGCCGGTCGCCTCGGCGTCGTCATCCTCCCGGTGGCGGGTGAACATCGGGACGAGGGTGGCCGACAGCACGCCGCCGAGGAGCAGTTCGTACACGGCATTGGGGGAGTTGTTGGCGCTGTCGTAGGCGTCGGCCAGCGCCGACTGGCCGAGCACCGCAGCCAGGGTGAGGGCCCGCAGCAGTCCGGTGACACGCGACAGGGCGGTCCCCGTCGCGACGACGAGATTCGACCTCAGCAGCCCGCCCGACGCGTGCTCGTCGCCCACCCGGTCAGCCCGACGGCGGCCATGTCCGGGCCTGGGGTTCGCCAGGCCCCGCCGACTCGGCACGCGCCGACGGATCGGGCATCGGAACGCTCGATCCGTCGGCCGCCCGATCCGTCTCCTCGAGCGCCTGGCGCAACGCCTCCAGATCGTTGACGATCTCGTCGACATCACCCGACAGGGTGCCCGAGTCGGCCGAGCCGACCGATACCTCGACCGCTCGGGCGACCAGTTCGTCGAGGCGGGCATCGAGCAGCCGGAGCCGATCGCGGGCGTCGCCCGACACGGCGCGCATCCGGTCCGACGACTGCACCTGGGCCTCGAGCGAACGGATCGTCGATTCGAGGGCGGGGGAGCTGCCCTGTTCCCGCTGCTGCTGGCGGGCCTCACCGAGTTCGAGCTGGGCTTCGGCCGTGCGCAGCTGACGTTGGGCCTCGTCGATCGTGTCGCCGCGCCGGGCGATCCGCCAGCAGTCGGCGATGCCGTCATCGAGGCGCGCCCCAGCTCGGCGAGACGGTCGTGGATCGGACCGGGCGCCGTCGACTCGACGATGCGGTCGTAGCGCAGCTTGGCGTTCTGGGCGCCCTGGACGTAACCGCGCCAGGGCTCGGAGAGGGCGAAGGCATCGACATCGCCGGGCGATCCGGACCGGTCGCGGGGGATGGCCAGGGCGACGCGGGCGGCCCAGGCAACGGCACCCGCCCCGAGCGCGCCGACGATCGGGAGGCCGGCGACGATGCCGGCCGCCGCCGCCGCGCCGAACAGCATGATGCCCAGCGGTGACATCAATGCCCGGGCCACCACGGGCGTGAGGAGGCGATCCCGCAAGCTCCGTCTCATCCCGTGCCCATCCCCTCGGTCGTCACCTGGTGCCGGCTTCAGAAGTTCGAGACCACGGCGGTGAGCACCTGGTCGATCGTCTTGGGGTTGGTCGCGTCGTAGGCAGCGGCGTTCGTCGCCTCGGCGATCCGCTTGAGGGTCGCCTTGTCGGCGCCGTCGCCATAGGAGATCGTGAAGACCCGCACGGGAGTCGACCCGCCGCCCTCGGATCCCGATCGCAGCGAGCCGATCAGCGCGGCCAACTGGTCGGCGTCGTCACCCGTGTCACCGTCGTCGTTGACTCCGTCGGTGAGGAAGACCACGGCGTTGATCTTCGTCGGGTCGTAGCTCGCAGTCATCGCCTCATGGGCGGCCTGCGACACCGTGTAGAGAGGTGTGCCGTTGGTCGGGAACAACCCGGCGATCGTCGACTGCATCTTCTCGCGTTGACCGCCGATGCGGGCCACGGGGAGCAACTCGAGGTACTCCTGGTCCTGCGACGGCCCGAGGTCGGTCGAGAAGATCCATAGGCCCACCTCGTCGTCGTCGTTGAACAGGTTGAGCGAAGTGCTCGCCGCCTGCTGGGCCAACTCCAGCTTGGTGGTGTTCGCCGTGGCCGGATCGCCCATCGAACCGGAGACATCGAGCACCATCAGCACGCGGGCGGCCTTGCGGTCCTTGGCCCAGGCGTCGAGGACGCCGACGAGGACCGACGGCGGAGGTACCTCGAGCTCGGCCTCGGGCTGCGTCGGATCGACGCCGTTGACCGTGGCAATCGGAGCGGTCACCGGCACGGCGGGGTTGCCGGGCCGGAACCCGAAGTCGAGCACTTTGGCCTGGTTCTCGGGACGCTGCACGTAGGTCTCGAAGGCCTTGGCGGCGGTCTTCTGCTCAGCCGTGACCCAGTCGGCGTCGAGGATGAAGAACGGGTTGTCGGAGAACAACGTGCCCTCGCTGGGGTAGACGGCGACCAGTGGCACCTTCGGTGGGCGGGGTTCCTCGCCCGGATCGACGATGCCGTCGGGATTCCCGGCGTTGTAGTCGATCACCGACTTCTCCTCGATGGCCACGGCGCTGGCGTAGGTCAGCGCCGTCCCACGGGTGTCGGCGCGGAACCAGTTGTTGAGAAACGTCATGGTGATGTCGCCGTAGTGGACGACCGACGACTCGACGTTGTGCACGAAGTCCCGCACGTCGGCCCGGGCCAGGTCCTCGGTGGTCAGCCCGCTGGTCTTGCCCGTCGCCGCGTAGTACTCGGCGATCGTGAAGTTGAGGCCGCTGGTGGAGAAGTTGGGGTTGGTCTTGCCCAGCCGGAAGGGGCCCCACTCGGGATGCCCGTAGGCCGCCCAGCCCTCGGGGCTGTTGGCCAGCTTGGCGATGTCGGCGAAGCCGACCGGCTTGGCCGGGTAGCCGAGGGCATCGGCCATCGGCTTGGGCATGGCGATGACCAGCGGGGTGAGCATGAACGGGGTGCCCTTCCCGGTGATCTGGCGACCACTGCGCTGATTGACGATGCCGCCCCAGCCGCTCGCCGCCGGGGACCAGACGACCGGGCGGGGGCCGTTGGCCTCGGGGTCGGGCCAGCCGTCGACGATCAGGGTGGCGGCGGCGCCCGAGGCGACCTTGGCGATCCTGACGAACGCGCAGCCCGTGGCGAACTTCGCCTCGTCGGTGCCGTTGAATCCCTTGGCCAGCGCCGTGAGCAGGGCGATCTTCTCGGAGCTCACCGCCATGTCGACGACGGTGCAGTCGCCGGCGTCGGCGGAGGCGTCGAGGCCGGGCGAGTTGATCGAGATGTCGGTGGCGTCACCGCCGAGCTTCGAACCCCCGCCGGAGCAGGCGGCCAGGGCACAGACGGTGACGAGGATGACGGACCGGCGGGCCGGGCGGTGGTGGATCACAGGTTGCTCCAGAGGTCGCGAAGGGTGCGCAGGGCGCCGGGCGAGGGAAGCGCGGTGCCGGTGGTGTCGGGGGGGCTCTCGGTCCAACCCGCTTCGGCAAGACCGACACGCAGGGCGGTGAGCACGCCGGCGGGAACTGCTGCGCCACCGGGTGTCGCGGCGACCGCTACCGCCGTCGCCCCCGACCGGGTGAGGGTGAGCGTCGAGCGTTGCGCCCCGGCCCGGGCGACGACGTCGGCCTCGGTGGTGCCGACCAGGCTGACCAGCTTGCGACCGAGGATCGCGTCGAGCGGCGAGGCGAGGGCGAACACGGCGGTCGGGATGGTGCCTTCGAGGCGGTCGAACCACAGCCCGAAGTCGGGGTCGCCGTTGATCGTCGCCTGGTTGAACGTGGTGTCACCGAAGAAACTGGTCGCGGCCGACCCGACGGTGAGCAGTGCGGTGGCCGACGAGCGGGGGTCGCCGTGGCCGGCGATCAGCCGACCCCAGGCCGCCTTGCCTCCCAGGTCGGCCCACGGCTTGTCGGAGTTCGTGCCGATGCACGTCCAGGTGATCGCCGCACCGCAGGTCGTCCCGAGGGCCGCGGACCGGTCGCTGGCCGCCACGATGACCAGCGGTGAGGCGCCGAGGGTGGTCGTGGCGTCGGGGTAGACGCGCTGGCCGGCGGCGTCGACGGCCAGCCGGTCCAGCGGGGCGACGACCACCCAGGCGGCGGGCACCTCGCCACCGGCGATGCGGGCCAGCGTGTCGTCGTAGGGCTCCACGACGATCGACGCCCCGGCATCGCGGGCGCGTTCGCAGGCACCGGCGAGTTCGGTGATGCAGACGATGTCGCCGTCGGTGCCGGGCGTCGCCGTGCCGGCGGTTCCCGTGCCGGGCGTCGCGGTGCCTGGGGTTCCCGTGCCGGCGGAAGATGTGTCGTCGAGGGCGCGGCGCAGGGCGACGGCGCCGATGATCAGCGCGACGGCGGCGATCAGGGCGGCGAGGCGCTTGGCGACCATGGTGGACCCAGCGTAGAGCTAGGAGCCGTCGTTGCCGACGATGTCGGCGGCGACCAGCGTGGTCAGCTGCTCGGCGTCGGGTTCGTCGATCGCGGCGACCCGTTCGGCCTGCCGGGCGACGGCCTCCTCGAACAGGTTGCGCACGTAGCGGGCATTGCCGAATCCCCGGTCGCGGGGCTCGCTGGCGATCATCGCCCGCACGACGGCGATCGCCCCGTCGGAGGCGAGGTACTGGTGCCTCGCCCCCAGCTTGACGAAGATCTCGGTCAACTCATCGACCGTGTAGTCGGCGAAGTGCAGGGTGCGGGTGAAGCGCGACTTCAGCCCGGGGTTGGCGTCGATGAACGACTGCATCTCCTCGGGATAGCCGGCGGCGATCACGGCCAGGTCGTCGCGGTGGTCCTCCATGAACTTCACGATGGTGTCGATCGCCTCGCGGCCGAAGTCGTTGTCGCCGCCGCGGGCCAGGGCATAGGCCTCGTCGATCAGCAGCGTGCCGCCGAGGGCGGCCTCGAGCGCGGCCAGGGTCTTGGCCGCGGTCTGCCCGACGAAGCCGGCGACGAGCGCGGCCCGGTCGGTCTCGACGAGGTGCCCCTGGGTGACGACGTCGAGGGCGCGGTAGATCTGGCTGAGCAGCCGGGCCACCGTCGTCTTGCCGGTGCCCGGATTGCCGGTGAACACCAGGTGATGGCTCGTCTCGAAGACGGCCAGGCCCTTGGCGGCCCGCAGCCGTTGGACCTCGAGCATGCTCGTCAGCCGCCGGACCTCGGTCTTCACCGCGATGAGACCGACGAGCTCGTCGAGCTCGGCGAGGAGCTCGTCGATCGTGCGGGCTGGCTCGGCGTCGGTGATCGGCGGCGTGATCGTCTGCGTCGCCGCGGCGTCAGGGCGGACATCGGCCGGGGAGGCGTCGGCCCGTCCTGGGCCGCCCGCCGCCCGCGGGAAGGGCTCCTCGGCGCCGGGGACGCGCCGGCCCGGTGGTTCGGATGCCCCCGGGCGGGGGATGCCCGCCGCGTCGAGCGCGGCGAGCATCGTCGATCGGAACCGGTCGATGGCGGCGATCTCGTCGGCCGACGGCACGAGGTCGACGGCGGCCACCGCATGGGCGAGGTGCAGACCGGCGGTGTAGTAGTCGTGGCTGCGCCGCCGGCCGTCGCGCTCGTCGGCCCGGGTGAGCAGGTCGAAGAGCACCGACGGCGACTCCAGCCACGTGCGCTTCCCGGCGACGATGCGGGCCTCGCGCAGACGCGATGGCGGCTCGATGATCGGCGGCTCGAGCCGGTGGCCGACACCGTCGACGTAGGCCCACAGCTCGGCGTCGGTCGCCCGCCCGTCGGTGTCGATCACTGCGGCGACGACGTTCGCCGCCTCGATCAGGGCGTCAGGCGCGTGCTCGCGCTCGGGTCGGCCCGACATCCCGGCCAGGTGGCCGGCGCACGCGGTGACGAATGCCTCGACCTCAGTCGTGATCGCGGCTCGCTCCATAGGCTCCGAAACGTACCGCTCCGGGGGCCCGATCCGATTGACCCCCGGGTCAAGACGGCCGGTAGGGTGCGGGGGATGGGTGAGCAATTCGAGTCCGTGCAGGCCGTCCGCGAGGGGCTCAGGCGCCAGCAGTACCTGGCCGATGAAGGAATCGCCGGCGTCGTCTACCTGGCCGATCGGCTCGGCAAGCCGGTGCTGGTCGAAGGCCCCGCCGGTACGGGCAAGACGCAGCTCGCCAAGAGCGTCGCCGAGATGACGGGGGCACGGCTCATCCGCCTGCAGTGCTACGAGGGTCTCGACGAGTCCAAGGCGCTGTACGAGTGGAACTACAAGAAGCAGCTGCTGCGCATCCAAGCCGACAAGAACTCCGACTCGTGGTCGGAGGTGCACGACGACATCTTCTCCGAGGAGTTCCTGCTCACCCGGCCGTTGCTCGAGGCGATCCGCTCACACGAGCCGGTGGTGCTGCTGATCGACGAGGTCGACCGCGTCGAGGTGGAGACCGAGGCCCTGCTGCTCGAGATCCTCTCGGAGTACCAGGTGTCGATCCCCGAGCTGGGCACGATCACCGCCAATCAGATCCCCCTCGTCTTCCTCACCTCGAACAACACCCGAGAGCTCTCCGAGGCGCTCAAACGGCGTTGCTTGTACCTCCATGTCGACTACCCGACGATGGAGCGCGAGAAGGAGATCGTGCTGGCCAAGGTCCCCGGGCTCACCGACAACCTGGCCGACCAGATCGCCCGGATCGTGCGCTCGATCCGCCAGCTCGATCTCAAGAAGGCGCCGAGCGTGTCGGAGACGATCGACTGGGCCCGCACGCTCGTGCTGCTCGGCATCGAGCACATCGACGCCCAACAGGCGAAAGAGACGCTCCACATCCTGCTCAAGTACCAGACCGACATCGCCAAGGCGGCCAAGGAGCTCTCGGTCGACAAGTAGACCCCCGACCTCCCGTTGGAGAAGGATCCATGATCGATCTGCTCGCCGGTTTCGTCACCGAGTTGCGCAATGCGGGGCTGCCCGTCTCGTTGACCGAGAACCTCGATGCGATGGAGGCGGTGCAGCACATCCCGCTCGAGGATCGTGAGGCGTTCAAGTACGCGCTCGGAGCCACGATGGTCAAGAGCAACTCGCACTGGCGGGCGTTCGAGACGGTGTTCGAGGTCTACTTCTCGCTGCGTGGTCCGCAGTACTCGATCGTCGACGGCGATGTCGATGTCGACGAGATGTGGCGCCAGATCCAGGAGCAGGGTCGTGAGGGCGAGGGCAAGGGTGCTGCCGGCGGGGGGATGGATTCGCTCACCCCCGAGGAGATGATGCAGCTGCTCTACAGCGCCTTGATGAACGGCGACCAGGCGATGATGCGGGCGCTCGCCCGCCAGGCCGTCCAGCGTTTCGCCGGCATGGAGCCCGGCCGCCCGGTCGGCGGCACGTACTACCTCTACCGTACGCTGCGCAATCTCGATCTCGACGGGATGATCGACAAGCTCATGGAGGCCAGCCGCCAGCAGGTCGGGGGCGAGCTCACGCCGCTCGAGGAGCGCCTCGAGAAGGACGAGTACGACAGCCGGATCGAGCAGTTCAAGAAGGAGATCGAGGCCGAGATCCGCCGCCGCCTGGTCGCCGACCGGGGAGCCGAGGCGATGGCCAAGACGCTGCGCAAGCCGCTCCCCGAAGACGTGGAGTTCATGCACGCCTCTCGCGACGAGATGCAGTCGTTGCGCAAGGCGCTCTATCCGCTGACCCGCAAGCTGGCCGCCCGGTTGGCCCGCAAGCGCCGCCACGGCCGCAAGGGACCCCTCGACTTTCGCAACACGGTGCGCCACTCGCTGTCCTACGGCGGTGTGCCGGCCGAGCCGAAGTTCAAGTACCCGCGCCCGGCCAAGCCCGAGCTGATGGTGGTCGCCGACATCTCCGGGTCGGTGGCCGCCTTCGCCCGGTTCACGCTGATGTTCGTCTACGCCATCCAGAACCAGTTCTCCAAGGTCCGTTCCTTCGTGTTCATCGACGGCATCGACGAGGTCACCGACTACTTCAAGGCGACCGAGGACGTTCAGGAGGCCGTTCACCGGGTCAACACCGAGGCCGACGTGGTGTGGGTCGACGGCCACTCCGACTACGGGCACGCCTTCGAGGTGTTCTGGGAGCGTTACGGGCGCGACATCGGACCGAAGACGACCGTGCTGCTGCTCGGCGACGCCCGGAACAACTACCACGCCTCGCAGGCTTGGGTCGTCAAGGAGATACGTCAGCGGGCCCGCCACGTCTACTGGCTCAACCCCGAGCCGCGCAGCTACTGGAACACGGGTGATTCGATCGTCGGCGAGTACGGCACCCACACCGATGGCGTCTTCGAGTGCCGCAACCTGCGCCAGCTCGAGCAGTTCGTCGACAAGCTCGAGTAGCCGTCCGTCGCGGTGGGCTCAGCCGCCGGTGCGCTGGCGCTGTGCGGCGATCCACACGATGGCGAAGGCGCGTGAGTTGCCCTCCTCGAACTCGTCGAGACCGGCGATGATCGCCCCGGCCCGATCGGGGTCGGCAACGGCGAGGTCCATGGCGAGCAGATCCTGCCAGTGGCCGTCGCCACCCGCCGAGCCCTCGGCGTAGCGCGCCGCTGCGGCCCGGGGGTCGTCACGGTAGAGCGAGCCGAAGGTGAACGGGAGCAGCTGGATGCCGACGATGCTCGCCGGCCGTGCATCGAAGAAGGTGGCGAAGTCCAGCTTGGCGCCCCACACGATTCCGCTGACCTGGTGGTCGTAGGCGGCGGGACGGGCCAGGCCCTCGCCCAGCCAGTACATGCGGGCGGCTGCCGCCTCGGTGGCGTAGAGCGACGCGGCCCGCTGCGCCAGCCCGGTCTGCCCGGTGGCCACGGCCCAGCGGGTCAACGACCACCAACCATGGACGGCCTCGCTGGACGACTCCTGGTTGTTGCCATCGGCGAAGGGGGCGAAGCCGGAGGCGTAGGAGTGCCCCTCGTAGGGGTTGACGACGCGCAGCAGGGGGAAGCCCGCCGTGCACGAGCCGGGCCCGATGTCGGCGGCGAGCAGGTCGATCACCGGCCGCAGCCGGGGGATCAGGCCCGGGCGGGCCTCGGCGAGGGTCGCCGCCGCCTGGATCAGGTAGCCGAACTGGAAGAGGTGGTCGTTGTAGTCCTCGTGGCCGAACTCCGGCACGTTCGCCATCATCCCGCCCCACACGGGGTCGTAGGCCAGCCAGCGGGCATCGAGGTCGCCGCCATAGGTCACCCAGTCGACGACTGCGGTTTCGAGCAGGTCGAGCAGGCCGTCGGTCGTGGTGCTGCTCCCGAACCGGCGGGCCACGTCGACGAGTGTGGCCAGACGGCCGAGCTGCTTGGGTCCGAAGTACGAGCCGGCGGCCAGACCGGTCCCGTCGCCCAGCGCGGCGAGCTCGCGGTCGAGTTCGGCCCCGACGGTCGAGCGTTCGGCCGGCGTCAGCGGCACCTCGGGCACTGCGAGCACCAGGTTGGGGACCGGGGCCGCCCACTCGACCACATCGGAGAGGGCGACGCGTAGCTCGCCGCGCGCCGTGTGGAACGTGCCGGTGGCCGGTTCGCCGAGCACCCGGCCGCCGAGTCGCTGGTGGGGCAGCGTGGCGATCAGCCCGGCGCCACCACGACGCCGCTTCCACGTGAGGCGCTGGAGCGCCTCGTCGCCGGACAACTGCCACTCGGCCCGTGTGTCGGTGACCCGGTCGAGCCCGCTGGCGTAGGCCAGGTCGTCCCAGCGGCCACCGTGGTCGGCAGGGCGGGCGACGAGGCCGAACTCCGGGCGTTCACCCAGGCCGCGGAGGTCGGCGCGCAGCCGGCTTCCGGAACGGCTCCAGGCGACACGGGTCCCGGCGACGACGTTCCACCCCCGACCGTCGGGCAGTGTCACGCTGAGGTGGTCGGTGGTCAGCGAGGCGCCCTCGACGAGCGGGGCGCCGCCGACAGCGAGGACATCGGCCGGCACGGGGAGGTCGACGACGAACTCGTCGGTTCCCGGCCGCACCCACACCGCCGGGCTCCCCTGGGCGATCGTCACCCGCGTCGCGCCCTCGCCGGCCGGCCCCACGGCGGCCACCACGTGGAAGTCGCCGAAGTCGGCGACGCGCACCTGACCCGGGGGGATGACCACGGCGAGGGTGGCGACGAACGGGGTGACGACGGCGTTCGCCGAGGCCACCGGCTCGCTGACCGACAGTGACATCGAGCCGTCGTCGAAGCGGACGGCCACAGGGAAACTCCACAGGGGTTCGGCCGGGCGGGTGAGCAGCGACGTCCACCACTGGTTGGTCGGCCAGATCGGTGGCGAGCCCTCGCCGGCGGCGGGTGGGCCGATCGACGGGATCGGCGGCGGCCCGAGCGAACCCGCGCGTACCGACGGTGCGGTCGGGCCCGACGTGACGTCGCGACAGACACCCAACCAGCCGGACGCTTCGATCACCCCGCCGGTCATCCCGGGCTCGGGAGTCGGGCGCCGATCACGACTGCACCCGCCGCTGATGGCGACGACGAGCGCCGCGGCAACGACCCACGATCGTCGTCCGGGCGCGCCGGCGAGGGATCGGCAACGCACGGGTGGGTGCAGTGACCGGTGGGATCAGGCGCCTGCGCCGAACAGCACCTTGGGCTGGCTCGGATCCGCGGCGTCCTTGTCGACGGTCCCGTCGACGATGACGCCGGGCACGGCGCCGAAGACGGCGGCCGGGTCGGCCGGGCGGAGCACCAGTCGGGCCAGGCGCTCCTCCTTCTGGTCACCGGCCTCACCGAAGTCGGCCTGGACCCCCGAGACGATGGCCTCGACATCGCCGAGACCCGGAACGTCGAAGGTGGCGTTGCTCCCCATGTCGATCTCGGCGATGTCCTTGTAGGACATCGGTACCTTGAAGTACAGCCTGGACGGCTCGTACATGCTGGCGAGATCGGTGCCACCGAGCAGCCCGACGCCGGGCACGGCCCACAGATCGGTGATCACCCCGTCGACCGGCGCGGTGACCTCGACCTGCTCGGGGCCGTCGGGCCGGTCGTACTCGACGAGGGCGATCGTCTGGCCGGCCGTCACCTTGGCGCCCTTGGCGACCGGAACCTCGAGGACCCGGCCGTTGGCGGCCGCCTCGATCACGATCGGGTCGGCGGTCAGCACGACCTGTGACACGTTGAGATGGTCGCGCGAGTCGAGGCGTCGCCGGACCTGGTTGACCGCGATCAGGGCGCAGCCGGCGAGTAGTACGAGCAGCAGCAGCAGGCTGCGGAACCGCGGCCGAGGCCGGTGGTGGGGCCGCTTGGCCCACTGTTCGGACTCGGCGGACAGCGCCAACTCGGTGCGGTCGGCGCGTGCGGCCCCGGTCGTGGGCAGCTCGGCCGAGACATCGGAACGACGGCGGGTGGTTGGTGTGCTCATTGGAATCAGGCCTCCACCGGAGCGGGAACGAATCGGGTCGAACGGGATTTTCTGGTCGAACGGCGCCCGTCGATGATCGCCCGGCGAGTGACGGCGCCGAGGGCGAAGGCGTAGACGAGACACAGCACGAGGCTGATGACGGTGGGGAACGAGCTCGACAGCGGGATCAGCCCGATCACGAAGGCCGTCAGCAGCCCGGCGATCATGGCGATCTGCAGCGACATGTAGCTGATGACGGAGGGCACCTCACCTGGGCGGTTGGTGACCACCCAGCCGTACTTCCGGCGGAACAGGGCGGAGAAGAAGGCTCGGATGTGCACGGGGACCGAGGCGAGCGCCATCGCGTACGACCAGGCGTGCAGCCGTCCGAGCTGGTAGTAGATCGCCAGCTGGGTGAGCACCCAGAACGGCGCGTAGCGCAGCAGCCAGCCGACTCCGTCGACGCGCAGCGGCTGGATGTAGAACACCAGGAACAACGCCGGCAGGAGCATGAAGAACAGCACGGCGAACGACTGGAGATAGTGCAGAGCGGGCTGCATGTACTGGATCCGCTGGTCGCGGGTGAGCCCCCGCAGGCGCCACGGCCGGCCCTGCAGGAGGATCTCGAACGCCCCACGCGACCAGCGGAACTGCTGGTTGAGGTAGGCGTGCACGGTGTCGGGGGCCAGACCCTCGGCCAGCACGGTCGGCAGGTAGACCGTCGACCACCCCCGCTGATGGAGGCGGATCGAGGTCCAGATGTCCTCGGAGTTGGTGTCCTGGAACAGCCCGTCGACGTCGTCCATCGCCGCGCGCCGGTATGCCAGGTTGGTGCCCACCGAGAAGACGCTGTTGTAGGCGTCCTTGCCCGGGCAGATCAGGTCGTAGAACACCCGCTGGGATTCGTACGCCGCCTCGGCGACCGGGGAGACCGAGCGGTTCGAGTAGCTCTGGGGTGTCTGCACGAAGGCCACCCGCTGGTCGACGAAATGGGGAATGGCGATCTCGAGGAAGTTGGGGGCGGGCACGTGGTCGGCGTCGAAGATGGCGACGTACTCGGCGTCGGAATGCCGCAGCGCGGCATTGATGTTGCCAGCCTTGGCGCCGGCGCTGCCCTCGCGGGCGAAGTACTCGACGCCGATGCGTTCGGCGAGCCGGCGGACCTCGGGGTCGGCCGCGTCGTCGCAGATCACCGTCCGGTGCTCGACTCGCATGTCGCGCGCCGCCCTCGCCGTCTGGGAGATCGCCTCGAGCGGCTCGCCGTAGGTGGGGATCAGGACGTCGATCGAGGGCTTCCAGGTCTTGGCGAGGAGCTGGCGTCTGGCGTCCTGGACGACTCGTCGGTCCTCGCCGGTGTCACCCCCGCGGTCGCCGGCCAGGATGGTGAGGATCATGATGATCTGGTTGCCGAGCAGGATGATCTCGGCGACGACCAGCAGGATGTACGGGACCGTCTGCCCGCCGTTGCGGGGATTGAACACGAACAACGCGTAGAGCCCGCCGGCCGCGATGGCGACCAGGTAGGCGATCACCGTGGTGCGTTGCAGCCTCGGCAGCTCCGACGTGCCGCGGACCGCCTCCCGTTGCAGATCGCGCATCGAGGCGGACTCCGCGGTGAGCACCGCTGCGCCGCCGTTGCCCGCAACGGCTCCGGAGCCGGTGGGCGCGTCGTTTCCCGGGGCCTTCGACTCGTTGTCGGCCATACGGGCCCTCCCTCATGTCTGTGCCGATGGTCAGGCGTATCTTCACCTTGAGTGGCAGAATCATACGCCTGGTGGGAATCCTAGACGAAGTCGTGCCGTGAAACGGAAGAAACCTGACTAAACGGGAGTTCGCGGGTCACCGGTGGGCGGACGGGAACTCTCAGGCATGCGGGTCGGTGCCGGGCGAGCAGTGCGGGTCGAGCACTGCGGGTCAGTAGTGCGAGTCGGAGCGGCGGTAGTTCGGCGCCTCGTGGGTGATCGTCACGTCGTGGGGATGCGACTCCTCCCGACCCGCCGTCGTCACCCGCATCATCCGCGCCGATCTGCGCAGTTCGGCGAGATCGGCGGCGCCCGCGTACCCCATCCCCGAGCGGAGACCACCGGTGAGCTGGTGGAGCACCTCGGCCACGGTGCCGGCATACGGCACCCGTCCCTCGATCCCCTCGGGCACGAGCTTGTTGCCCGAGCCCTGGCCCGAGCCGTAGCGGTCGCGGCCCAGCCCCTGCATGGCGGCGAGCGATCCCATCCCCCGGTAGCTCTTGTACCGCCGACCCTCGAAGAGCTCCTGTTCGCCGGGGGCCTCGTCGGTTCCGGCGAGCAACGAGCCGAGCATCACGGTGTGGGCGCCGGCGGCGATCGCCTTGACGACGTCGCCGGAGTAGGTGATCCCCCCATCGGCGATGATCGGTACACCATGGCGTTGAGCCCGGCGGGCGGTGAAGTGGATCGCGGACAGCTGGGGCATGCCGGCACCCGAGATCACCCGTGTGGTGCAGATCGAGCCGGCGCCGACGCCGACCTTGATCGCGTCGGCACCAGCCGTCACCAGGGCGTCGACGCCGTCCTCGGTGACCACGTTGCCGGCGATGATCAGGATCGAGGGCCAATCGTGGCGGATCCGTTCGATCGCCTTGATCACGCCCGCCGAGTGCCCGTGGGCGGTGTCGATCACCACGGCATCGACGTCGACGCCCTCCAATGCGGCCACCCGCTCCTCGAGATCGGGCCCGACACCGACGGCCGCGGCGACGCGCAGCCGTCCCCGGCCGTCGTGGGTGGCATGGGGGAACTCCTGGCGCTTGAGGATGTCCTTCACGGTGATCAGGCCGCAGAGGATCCCCGAGTCGTCGACGAGCGGGAGCTTCTCGATGCGGTACTGCTGGAGGATCGCCCGGGCATCCTCCAACGACGTGCCGACGGGTGCGGTGATCAGCCGCTCCCGTGTCATGAACTCGGCCACCGGACGCGCCAGATCGGCAGGCGACGAGAAGCGGACGTCCCGATTGGTGAGGATCCCGACGAGCCGTCCGTCGGGATCGGTGATCGGCACCCCCGAGAACTTGTAGCGGGCCATCAGGTCCTCGGCCTGGGCCAGGGAGGCGTCGGGAGGCAGGGTCACGGGGTCGGTGATCATCCCGGACTGCGAGCGTTTGACCCGCTGCACCTCGGAGGCCTGATCGGCGATCGTCAGGTTGCGGTGGATGACGCCGATCCCGCCGCAGCGGGCCATGGCGATGGCCATCCTCGCCTCGGTGACCTTGTCCATGGCGGCGGACACGACCGGGCTGGCCAGTTCGATGTCACCGGCGAATGTGGCCGCGGTGCCGACCAGATCGGGGAGCACCTCGCTGAAGCCCGGGATGATCACGACGTCGTCGAAGGTCAACGCCTCGAAGCGGTTGAACAGCGTGCTCTGCCCGGCGGGGTCACCGGCTGGCGCGTCCCCCGCCGGCAGATCTTCAGACAGTGCGGACAGGGCGGGCATGGCGGTCCTCCTGGTCGATGACGGATTGCAGCGCGGCGACGAGCACTTCATGCTCGACCGCGTGGACCCGGGTGGTCAGTGATTCGAGCGACTCGCCCGGGGTGATCGGGATTCGTCGGGTGGCGATCACGGGCCCGTCGTCGACGCCCTCGTCGGGCACGAGGTGGACCATCACGCCGGTGTGGTCGCGCCGGCCGTCGACGGCTTCGGCGTGGGCTCGTTCGATCGCCCCGAGGCCGGGGAGCTCGCCGGGAAGGGCGGGGTGGAGGTTGATCACCCTGCCGGGGAAGCGGCCGAGGAAGGCCATCGTGAGCAGGCGACGCCATCCGGCCAGCACGACGAGGTCGGGAGCCGAGCCGTCGACGACACCGGCCAGGCGGTCGTCGTAGTCCTCGCGCTGGGCGCCGCGTCGGGGGACGAGGACGCGGTGCTCGATGCCGTGACGATCGGCGCGTTCGAGGGCGCCGACCCCGTCGCGATCGGTGACCACGAGCACCACCCGGGCGTCGAGACGGCCGTCGGCGCAGGCGTCGACGATCGCCTGCAGGTTCGACCCTCCACCCGAGGCCAGGACGGTGAGGCGGGCCGTCATCGCAGCAGGACCCGGCGCTCGCCGGCCACGATGCGCCCGATGACCCAGGATGACTCGCCGAACGCGGCGCGCAGCGAATCGGCATGCTCCTCGGCGGCCACCACGACCATCCCGATGCCCATGTTCAGCGTGCGGTACAGGTCGTCACGCTCGATGCCGGTGGCCACCCGGCGGACCAGCTCGAACAGCGGGGGCAGCGGCCATGCCGCGGTGTCGATCTCCGCCCGGCAGTTCTCCGGGAGCACCCGTGGCACGTTGTCGAGCAGGCCGCCGCCGGTGATGTGGGCCAGCGCCTTGAGGCGGGGGTCGCCGATGAGCGGGGCGAGCACCCCGAGGTAGGAGCGGTGCGGGGCGAGCAGGGCCTCGCCCAGCGGGACGGTCAGCGGTTCGGGGACGGCATCGAGCGGGATCCACTCGAAGATGCGCCTGAGCAGCGAGTACCCGTTCGTGTGAGGCCCGGACGAGGCGAGTCCGATGAGCACGTCACCGGGCCCGACATCGGGTCGGGGGAGCATGTGTGCCCGCTCGACGACTCCGACGAGCGTGCCGGCGATGTCGAACGCTCCCGGTGCGTAGACGCCGGGCATCTCCGCCGTCTCGCCGCCGAGCAGGACGCAGCCCGCCTCCTCGCAGGCCCGCGCCATGGCGGTGACCACGCCGGCCACGCGGTCGGCGTCGAGCCGGCTGGCGGCGATGTAGTCGAGGAAGAACAGCGGCAGGGCGCCCTGCACCAGGACGTCGTCGATGCAGTGGTTGACGATGTCGGCGCCGACCGTCTCGGGCCGCCCGGCGCGGTTGGCGAGCTCGACCTTCGTGCCCACGCCGTCGGTCGAGGCGACGAGCACCGGCCGGTCGAACGACTTCAGCCGGCTGACGTCGAGCGCCCCGCCGAAGGCGCCGATGCCCGAGAGCACGTCGGGGGTGTGGGTGCGCTCGACGGCCGCCTTCAGCGAGACGACGGCGCGGGCCCCCTCGTCGATGTCGACGCCGGCCGCCGCGTAGGAGGTGAGGCTGGCCCCGGGTGCCCGCCAGGCGATGTCGCGGCGCACCTGCATGCCGTCGAACGACACCCGGGCGAGGCGGAGGTAGGCGTTCTCCCGGGCCGCGGCGAGGTCGGGCCCCGTGCCGGTCACGCTGAGCACACGCCCACCGGAGACGACCAGGTTGGAGCCGTTCGGGGTGATACCGGCGGGGAAGAGCGTGGCCCCGGCGATCTCGTCGCCGAGTTCGACGGTCTGGCCGAGGTGCGGGTGGGCCGGGTACCCGGGGGCGGCGGCCACGACCGTGCACGCCGCGCCGTCCGACCAACGTACGAGCGCCGGTGCGAGACGCCCGGCGACGCAGGCCAGTGCGATCTCGGCGAGATCGGAGTCGAGCAGCGGCAGGATCGCCTGGGCCTCGGGATCGCCGAATCGGCAGTTGAACTCGATCAGCCGTGGTCCGTCGGCGCAGAGCATCAGGCCGGCGTAGAGCACACCGACGTAGGGGGTCCCCGCCTCGGCGAGCGCCTCGAGGACGGGATCGATGAAGGTGCGGCGCAGGTCGTCGGCGCTGATGCCGGGGCCGAGGGGGGCAGGTGCGTAGGCGCCCATGCCTCCGGTGTTGGGGCCGGTGTCGCCCTCGCCGATCCGCTTGTGATCCTGGGCCACCGGCATGGCGACGGCGATGCGCCCGTCGCAGAAGGCGAGCAGTGAGCATTCGGGGCCACTGAGCCGCTCCTCGACCACGATCGGGCCGCGGGCGGCCAACTCGACGATCGCCGAGCGGGTCTGCTCGTCCCCCTCTGGCACCACGACGCCCTTGCCGCCGGCCAGTCCGTCGAGCTTGACCACGATCGGGGCTCCCAGGCCGTCCCACCAGGCCAGGGCCCCCTGGGCATCGGTCAGCCCCGACGAACGCGGCGACGGCAGGCCGAGCCGATCGGCGAGGGCACGGGCGTGGGACTTCGAGGCCTCCAGCAGCGCAGCCTGCCGCCCGGGGCCGAAACAGGCGATCCCCCGGTCGGCCAGGTCGTCGGCGAGGCCGTCGGCCAGCGGTCCCTCGGGCCCGACGATCACCAGGTCGGCGGCCGCCGCCTCGTCCACCTCGTCGTGACCGTCCTCACGGAGCTTCCAGCGGATGGCCGACTCGCGCCCGCCGGTGCCGACGACGTGCACCTTCACGACAGCACACCCTCGAAGTCGAGCTTGGCCGCCGCGGCGCGGATCTCGAGCGGGTAGGAACCCGTGAAGCAGGCGTTGCAGTAGCCGGTGCCCTGCCCGTCGGCCCGGCCCAGGGCGCGCATCATCCCCGCCAGGGAGAGGAAACCGATCGAATCGCAGCCGACCTGCTCGCGGATCTCCTCGACGGTCAGGCGCGAGGCGATCAGATCGCCGTCGTGGCCCATGTCGACGCCGAAATGACAGGCGTGGGTGATCGGCGGGCAGGTGAGGCGGAAGTGCACCTCACGGGCGCCGGCGTCGCGCAGGAGCTTGACGAGCGGACCCGCCGTGGTGCCCCGCACGAGCGAGTCGTCCACGAGCACCACCCGCTGGCCGTCCAGGTTGGCGGCGAGCGCATTGAACTTCAGTGCCACGCCCCGCTCGCGCATCGACTGCGTCGGCTCGATGAACGTCCGGCCGATGTAGCGGTTCTTGATCAGGCCGTCGTTGAACGGCAGACCTGACCGGCGGGCGTACCCGATGGCCGCCGGGATCGACGAGTCGGGCACCGGGATCACGACGTCGGCCTCGACGCCCGACTCGTCGGCCAGCTCCTCGCCGAGTCGCTGGCGGACGTGGTGCACGCTCTGGGAGTCCCACACCGAATCGGGACGCGAGAAGTACACGAACTCGAAGGTGCATCGCGCCTGGTCGGCGGCTGGATTGAGCACCTGGCGGCGTTCGAGTTCCGCCCCCCGGAGGGTGACCACCTCACCCGGGCCGACCTCGTCGATGTCGCGGCACCCGAGCGTCTCGAGGGCGCAGGTCTCCGATGCCACGGCGTGACCCCCGCCGGGGAGGCGCCCGACCGACAAAGGCCGGAAACCCCAGGGATCGCGCACGGCGAGCACCCGGTCATGGGCGAGCACGACGAGGGAGTAGGCCCCCTTCCATGCCGGCAGGGTGCGCTCGAGACGCTCCTCCCACGTCCGTCCCCCCGCCGCGGCGAGCATCAGGGCGAGCACCTCGGTATCCGAGGAGGCCGTCAACCCGAAGCCTCGCTGGAGCAACTCGTTGCGCAGGTCGGTGGCATTGATCACGTTGCCGTTGTGGGCGACGGCCAGCGGTCCGTGCATCGTCTCCACGAGGAAGGGTTGGGCGTTACGTTGACCCGGCGCCCCGGTGGTCGAGTACCGCGTGTGGCCGATGGCGTGGTAACCGGCGAGCGGGAGCAGGGACTCGGGGCTGAAGACCCTCGACACCAGGCCGACGTCCTTGTGCACCCGGGCCCGTTGACCGTCGGAGACGGCGATCCCGGCCGCCTCCTGGCCGCGGTGCTGCAGGGCGAACAGCCCGAAGAAGGCCAGCTGGGCGACCCCCTCGCCGTGCGGGGTCGACAACCCCAGAACCCCGCACTCCTCTTTTGGATGACGGGACTGGTCGCCGTTCGCTGTGCTCACTTCGACCGCTCCCGTCTGGGCTCGCTGCGCCTGGCGGCGCGGGCGCTCGCCGGGCTTGGATGTCGGGAGTGGTCGCCGTTCGCTGTGCTCACTTCGACCGCTCCCGTCTGGGCTCGCTGCGCCTGGCGGCGCGGGCGCTCGCCGGGTTTGGATGTCGGGAGTGGTCGCCGTTCGCTGTGCTCACTTCGACCGCTCCCGTCTGGGCTCGCTGCGCCTGGCGGCGCGGGCGCTCGCCGGGTTTGGATGTCGGGAGCTGGTCGCCGTTCGCTGTGCTCACTTCGACCGCTCCCGTCTGGGCTCGCTGCGCCTGGCGGCGCGGGCGCTCGCCGGGCTGGTGGCTCCGCGGGTCATCGGACCAGCTCGGCATCGGCGGTGGTGACCTTGGCGAACTCGACGGCCCGGCGGGCGGCGAAGCGCTCGGCGATGGCGGGGTCGATGAGGGCGAGGATCTTGGCGGCCGCCAAGCCCGCATTGGCCGGGTCGAGCACGACCATCGGCGCCACGTCGGCGGGCATCCGCAGGCTCGACCACACATCCTCGGGCATCGCCAACGGAGGGCACGAGATCACCGGCGCGCTGACCGCCGCCTCGACGAACGCCGACAGGGCATTCGAACGCCCGGCGATGGTCACCCAGACCTTCGGGCGGGGATCTGCTTCGTACTCGGCGATGATCCCGAGCACGTGGGCCGGCGTCTTGTGCGCCGAACCGACCCGCTGCACCACGTCGACACCGAGTCCGCTGGCGACCGCGGCGACCTTGGCCGCGTGATCGCGGTCGGCCGCGGAACCCATCAGGATCACGATCAACGGCCGCAGGCTCACAGCAGGCCCGCCCGCACGAGGTTGGCGACGATGCGTTCTCCGACGGGGTACGCCCCGGGTTCGAACTCCCGGCCGGTGAGCCGCTCGTAGGAGGTGATGTAGCGCCGGGTGGTCTGGGCCCAGACGTCGGCATCGAGCACGGGAGGGGGGCCGTCGCCGGTGTAGCCGGCGTCGGCGAGCGCTCGGCGGATGTCCTCCTTGTCGAGGCTCTCGGGCTCGACGTCGGCGGCCAGCCGTTCCTCGTAGCTGGACGCCTCCCAGAACCGCGAGGAGTCGGGTGTGTGCATCTCGTCGATCAACAGCAGGCGGCCGTCATCGGCCAGGCCGAACTCGTACTTGGTGTCGGCGAGGATCAGTCCGGCCCGAGAAGCGAGCTCCTGCCCCCGGGCGAACACGGCGAGCGCCGCCTCCTGGACCGTCGCCCACAACGCCGGCTCGACCAGCCCGTGCTCGGTCACCTCGGCGCAGGTGAGCGCCTCGTCGTGGGCCCCGGCCTCGGCCTTGGTCGTCGGGGTGATGATCGCCGTCGGCAGCGCGGTGTTCTTGCGCAGCCCTTCGGGGAAGCGGTACCCGTAGATCGTGCGCGCCCCATCGCTGTAGCGCCGCCACAGCGATGTCGACGTGACGCCGGTGATGTACCCGCGCACGATCACTTCGACGGGCAGCGGCTCGGCGGAGACCCCGACCAACACGTTGGGATCGGGTGTGGCGATCGCGTGGTTGTCGACGATGTCGCTCGTTTGTTCGAACCACCAGGCGGCCAGCTGGTTGAGGACCTGGCCCTTGTAGGGGACCCCCTTGATGATCCGGTCGAAGGCGGACAGCCGATCGGTCGTGACGAACAGCCTCCGGTCGTCGGGTAGCGAGTACGAGACGCGCACCTTGCCGACCCGCCGGTCGGGCAGGTCGAGGATCACGTCGGTGCACGGCTCGATCTCTTCGAGCGGCATCTCGTCAACGGGCATCGCGGTTCACAGCTCCTTGGCGTGGCGCACGCCTTGTTCGAACAGGTGGAGTCCCGACCCTGCGCCGTGCCGGTGGTCGCGGCGGCCGTGGAGCGGGTGCTGGCGGGCCAGGACGTGGTTCTCGGGATGGGGCATCATCCCGAGGATCAGGCCGGTGTCGTCGCAGATGCCGGCGATGTCGGCCACGGACCCGTTGGGGTTGTGGGCCGGACCGCCGCCGGCGATTGGGCGGTACCTGAGCGCGATGCGGTCGCCTTCGGCCAACTCGGCCAACGTCGCCTGGTCGCACGTGAACCGGCCCTCGCCGTGGGCGATCGGGCAGTCGACGTCCTCCCCGAGCCCGGCCGTCCAGATGCACCGTGCCGAAACCGGGGCGAGGCGCACCCAGCGGCAGTCGAAGTGGCCGGACTCGTTGTCGCCGAGCCCGGCGCGGCTCGGTCCGCCGGGCAGCAGGCCGGCGCTGACCAGCGCCTGGAACCCGTTGCAGATGCCGACGACCGGGCGACCGCCGTCGACGAAGGCGCGGATCGCGTCGCCGAGTCTCGAGGCCAGCTCGTGGCCGAGCAGCCGGCCGGCCCCCAGGGCGTCGGCATACGAGAACCCGCCGGCGAGGGCCAGCAGCCGGGCCGATCCGAGCAGCGACGGTTGTGCCACGACCTCGGCGAGCGTGACGATCTGCGGTTCTGCGCCGGCGAGATCGAGGGCGAGGGCGACATCGTGGTCGCGGTTGGTGCCCGGGGCTCGCACGATCAGCGCCTTGGGGCGGCTCATGACGCCGGCCTCCATGCCGCGCCGAGCGCGTCGAGGGCGATCGGCCGACCGCCGGCCAAGTCGAGCACGGGTTCGGTGGTCACCGTTCCGATGACCACGGCGTCATCTCCGAGACGGGCGACGAACTCCTCGACCGATCCGGGATCGACCTCGACCACGAATCGTCCGGCCGTCTCGGCGAACCAGGCCACCGTCGTGTCCGGATGCGGCAACGTGTCGATCACGGCCCCCAGCCCGCCGCCGAGGCACATCTCGGCGATGGCGACGGCCAGTCCGCCCTCGGCGCAGTCGTGACAGGCCCGCACCAAGCCGTCGCCCATCGCCCCGTGCAGCGCGCGGTAACGGGCGGGGGCGCCCGGATCGGGGTTGGGCACCCGGCCATGCCTGCCAGCGGCGCCGTCGACCATGTCGAAGTGGCTGCCGCCGAAGTCGGCGGACGTCGGGCCGACGACGACGAGCGCCCCGCCCGGCCGTTTGAGGTCGGGGGTGACGCAGTGATCGGAGTCCGGCACGTGGGCGACAGCGGTGATCACCAGCGTCGGCGGCACCGAACGCCGTTCCCCGTCGGTCACGACGTACTCGTTGTTCAGCGAGTCCTTGCCCGAGACGAACGGAGCCCCGTACCCCACGGCGGCGGTGCAGCAACCCTCGACCGCGGCGAGCAACTCGCCGAGCGTCGATTCGCGTCGCGGGTCGCCCCACGAGAAGTTGTCGAGCAGGGCGACCCGAGCCGGATCGGCGCCGACCGCGACCACGTTGCGGATCGCCTCGTCCACGGCGGCCCGTGCCATCCACTCGGGGTCGCCGAGGCCGTACCAGGGATTGACGCCGATGCCGACGGCGAAGCCATGGGTGTCGGCGGGCTCGGCGAGCACGACGCCGTCGGCCGGACCGGCCCCGTCCCACCCGACCAGCGGTCGCACGACGGTGGCGCCGCGGATCTCGTGGTCGTAGCGCCGGACGACGGACTCCTTGGAGGCGATGTTCGGGTGGGCGAGCAGGCGGAGCAGCATCCCGGAGGGGTCGTCGCACTCCCGCATGGGACCAGCCGTGCGCGACGGTCGGGGCCGCACGTACGTCATCGTCCGCTGCGGCCGGCCGTCGTGGAGGAAGGCGGTGTCGAGATCGAGCACGACCTCACCGTGCATCCGCACGACCAGCCTGCCGTCACCGGTGAACGAGCCGAGGTCGGTCATCCCCACGCCATGGTGCTCGCAGGCCCGCCCCAGCTCGTCGAGGCGCCGGGTCGGGACGGCGACGACCATCCGTTCCTGGGCCTCCGACAGCCAGATCTCCCACGGGGCCAGCCCCGGGTACTTCAACGGGGCGACCGCCAGCTCGACATCGGCGCCCACACCGTCGGCCATCTCGCCGATCGCCGAGGCGAGGCCGCCCGCCCCGCAGTCGGTGATCGCCGAGTAGACGTCGGCGACGTCGTCGAGCAGATCGATGAGCAGCTTCTCGACGATCGGGTCGCCGATCTGCACGCTCGCCCCGGCCACGGCGCCGGTCGAGGCGTCCATCGTGGCGCTCGAGAACGTCGCCCCGCGAAGCCCGTCGCGGCCGGTGCGCCCGCCGAGCACGATCACCCGGTCGCCGGCGTTCGGGCCGCTCGGCAGGGCGCGCTCGGGCGCGGTGCCGATCGAACCGCAGAACACCAGGGGATTCGCGGTGTATCCCGGGTCGTAGAGCACGGCGCCGGCCACGGTGGGCAACCCGATCTTGTTGCCGTAGTCGGCGACACCGGCCACAACGCCGTCGCGGATGCGCGCCGGATGGTGCACCCCCGGCGGCAGATCGCCGTCATGGTCGGCCGGGCCGAAGCAGAGGACGTCGGTCAGGGCGACCGGGCGGTGAGCGGCACCCATCACGTCGCGGATGACCCCGCCCACGCCGGTGTTCGCCCCGCCGAAGGGCTCGACGGCGGAGGGGTGGTTGTGCGTCTCGGCCTTCACGGCCAGCGTCGTGCCGGGGGTGAAGCAGATGATCCCCGCGTTCCCCACGAAGGCGCTGCGCACGAAGGGGGCATCGATGGCGTCCGTGGCGTCACGCAGCTGGCGGAGCAGGGGCAGGGCGGTCTCGCCGTCGGCGGACCGCAATGCGGCGCGGAACGTCTTGTGGGCGCAGTGCTCGCTCCAGGTCTGGGCGATCGTCTCCACCTCGACGTCGGTCGGATCGCGACCCTCGTGTTCGAAGTGAGCCTGCATGACGGCGAGCTCCTCGACGTCGAGCGACATCCGTCGTTCGATGTTGAGCGCCTCGAGTCCGGCGTCGTCCAGCCCGCGGATGGGCACGATCGCCGCCGCCGGCGGCGTCGCCCGGGCGGAGCCGTCGGCGACATCGGTGACATCGAGCAGGTCGGCGTGCCACCGTTCGATCACGGTGTTGGCGAGCAGTTCGTCGGCGATGGCGTCGCGCATCGCCGGATCGACGAGGTCGTGCAAGGTGTACCGGCGGGCGACGGTCGTGCGGGTCACCGGTATTCCCAACCGGTCGGCGAGCAGTGCGGCCGCGTCGGCCACCGGGTCGGTGACCCCGGTCAGCCGGGCGACCTCGACCGCCGAGGCACCGGCGGGCGCGCGTGGCACCTCCCACGTACCCGTCTGCAGGACGGGGTCGACGAGCACGCCGGCGAGCCGGTCGCGGCGGGCACCGTCGAGCTCACCGACGAAGAACACGACATCGGACACCTCGATCGAACTGGGCCCGGCTCGTCGGTCGGCCCCCGGCGGGTGGCGGAGGGTGGCGATGCCGGCGGCGACCTGCCGGGCGCGGGGGTCGGGGTGGATCGGGCTGATCGTGAGACGATGAACGGTCACGAGCCACTCCGCAAGCTCATGGGCCCGACGGTACCGAGGGGCGTCCGACGGTCCGGGCTGGCTGTACGAAAAGTCAAACACGGGCCCGCACGGCGCCGTGCCTCGTTCAATGTCGGCGTGCCGCCGTACGCTGGTCGGCGCGTGCCCGAACAAGACCCCCACCCCGCCACCCGCCTGATCCTCGTGCGCCATGGGGAGTCCAACGCCTCCGTGAACCGGGTGATCGGAGGTCCGCGCACCTGTTCTGGGCTCTCCGAACTGGGCCGCGAGCAGGCCAAACGGCTGTCCGACCGTCTCCGCTCGACGGCCGAGGTGGCGGTCGATGCGTTGTACGCCAGCCAGTACCCACGGGCACGCGAAACCGCCGACATCATCGCCGGGGCGTTTCCCGGCATGGAGGTGCGCGTCGAGGCCGGGTTCGGCGAACACGATCCCGGGCCCGATTGCGACGGGCTGACGTACGACGAGTTCGTCGCCCGGCACGGCCAGGGCCACAACTGGCAGAACCCGTTCGCCGAGACGTTCCCCGGCGGCGAGACCGTCGCCCAGTTCCATTTCCGGGTCGGCACGGCGACGCACGAGCTCGTCGGCCGTCATCCCGGCCAGACCGTTCTGGTCGCCTGCCACGGGGGGTGGTCGATTGCGTGATGCGTCAACTGCTGCATCTCCCACCGACGGGGGGCTTCGAGCTGTTCACCGTCAACACCTCGCTGACCGAGATGGTCGCCGTGGCGCCGGCGACGTGGCGGCTCGTGCGCTACAACGACGCCGCCCATCTGGCCTGAACCCGATCCTGGACCCATTAGGTTCGGCGCGGTGGCGACGCTGGCAGGCACGGGCCGGGTCGACGTGGTCGTGGTCGGCGCCGGCTCCGCGGGCTGCGTGGTGGCCGCCCGGCTGAGCGAGCACCCCGGCCGCCGGGTCCTGCTCCTCGAGGCCGGGCCCGGCGGGCCGGCGCCTGCCGAGCTCCGCGGGGCGAGCTTCTTCGACGCCCTCGAGGTTCCCGGCCGAAGCTGGTCCGAGCTGTGGGCCCGGCGCCGACCGGAGCTGGACCCGGTCGTCTACCGCCGCGGCCGGGGACTGGGCGGATCATCGGCGATCAACGCGATGGTGGCCATCCCCGGTCACCCCGACGACTACGACGGCTGGGCGGCCCGCGGAGCTGCGGGATGGTCGTGGCGCGACGTCGAGCCGTGGTTCGCCCGGACGGCGTTGGTCACCAACGTGGCCCACCGCAAGGAGTGGGGGCCGCTGACCGCGGCGCTCTGCGCTGCGTGGCCGGGGCAGATCGTGCCCGTGCCGTTGACCCGCGACGGCAACGGCCTTCGGGTGTCGGCCGCCGACGCCTACCTGACCCCCGCCGCCGGCCGACCTAACCTCGACGTGCGCACCGACACCCCGGTGTCCCGGCTGCTGGTCGAGGGCCGTCGGACGGTCGGAGTGCGGCTCGCCGGCGGCGAGGAGATCGAGGCCGGTGTCGTCGTCGTGTGCGCCGGGGCGATCCACTCCCCGGCGTTGCTGCTGGTCAGCGGGATCGAACGGCCGGGCATCGGGGAACACCTGCAGGATCATCCGGCGGTGCCGATCCTGGTCGAGTTCGGCGACGGGCCGTCGGTCGACGTGCACGGTCTGCCGATCTCGGCCATCGGTCGGTTCACCACGGGGGCGGAGCCCGACGACATCCAGTGGCTGCCCATCGATCACCTCGGTCCGTCGGCCCCGGGGCTCGGGATGGTGATGGTCGCATTGATGCGGGTGCGCTCGTCGGGCCGAGTGACCGTGCCCGCCGGGAGGTCGCCCGAACGTCCCGAGATCAGCTTCGACCTGCTCGAGCATCCCGAGGACCTCGCCCGGCTGGCGTCCGGCGTCGAACGGGCGGCCGAGCTGCTCGCCGCTTCGGAGCGTGTCGCCGGGCTCGGCCGACTGGTGGTGCCCGAGCTCACCCCGATGGGCCTGCGCGCCGTGCTGGGCGACTACGTGCACGCCGCGGGCACGTGCCGGATGGGAGCGGCCGACGATGACTCCGCCGTCGTCGACCCGCTCGGCCGGGTGATCGGGTACGACGGCCTGATCGTCGCCGATGCCTCGGTGATGCCCCGGCTGCCCCGCGCCAACACCCACCTGCCGACCGTGATGATCGCCGAGCGGATCAGCGCCTGGCTGGCCGGACGGCTCGACGACGGGTAGCGGTGCGGGCAGGCGGGAATCGCGTGCTAATCAGTCGTGCGTGTCCAGCGTGTCCCTCACCGACTATGCCCGTGGCCTGTACGAGATCGCCGATGGCTGCTACGCCTACCTCCAGCCCGACGGGGGCTGGGGATGGAGCAATGCCGGCCTGGTCACCGGCGACGGTGTGTCGCTGCTCGTCGACACCCTGTTCGATCTCCGGCTCACCGCAGCGATGCTCGACTCGATGGCGGAGGCAACCCGAGCGGCCCCGATCGCCACGCTCGTCAACACCCACGCCAACGGGGATCACTGCTTCGGCAACCAGCTGGTGGGTGGAGCCGAGATCATCTCGTCCCGGGCCGCTGCCGAGGAGATGGCCGCCGTGCCGCCGTCGATGCTCGCCGCGCTCAACCGCGCACCGGGCGAACTCGGAGAGCTGTTCCGGGGCTTCTTCGGGGAGTTCGAGTTCGACGGCATCGAGCAGCGGTTGCCGTCGCGCACCTTCGAGGGCCGCCTCGAGATCGAGGTGGGCGGTCGGACGGTCGAGTTCATCGAGGTCGGCCCGGCGCATACCGAGGGCGACGTGATCGTCCACGTGCCCGACGCCCGCACCGTCTACACCGGCGACATCCTGTTCATCGGCGGCACTCCGATCGCCTGGGCAGGTCCGCTGTCGAACTGGGTGGCGGCCTGCGACCTGATGCTCGGGATGGACGTCGAGGTGGTCGTGCCCGGCCATGGCCCGACGACCGACAAGGCCGGGGTCGCGGCCGTGCGCGATTACCTGTCGTTCATCGACGTCGAGGCGACCGCTCGTCACGAGGCGGGCGTCGACGCCTTCGACGCCGCCGGCGACATCGCCCGGCAGATGGGTGCGGTCGGTTCCTCGTTCGCGGTGCTCGGCGAGTGGGGCCGGGTGGCCGTCAACGTCGAGACGGTCTACCAGCACCTCGAACCCGGTCGCCCCCGCGTCGACGTCGTCGAGCTGTTCCGCCGGATGGCCGAGATCGACCGGAGGCGATGATCGACGCCGCGCTCGACGTGCTCGTCGTACCACGACGTCGGCCGGCGCGGTTCAGCTGCCCCAGGGCACGGCCCGTTGCCGCGAGCGCAGCCCGGCCAGGCCCGGGCGTCGGGCACGCGCCGTGCGCCGAACGGCCAGGATCCACCCGACGACGACGCAGCCGGAGAAGATGAACCACTGCAGCGCGTACGACAGGTGCGGACCTTGGTCGAGGTCGGGCAGGGCGAGAGGAGTGATGCCTGCTGCGTCGCTCGGGGTCGAGGAGATCAGCTCGACATAGGTCGTCGAACCGCGGCCGTCGAGCGTCGCCGGCACACGGCGCAGCCGCCCGACGAGCTCGACGTCGTTCTGGAGTACGGCGGGGAGGTCGGCGGTGACCCCGATCGAGCCCCGGTTGACGAGGACGTCGAGACCCGACCCGGTGTCGCTGAACGTGGAGATCAGCTGATAGCTGTTGCTCGCGGCGAGTGATTCGGTGTCCCGTCCGAATCTCCCCTGGAGGGTGACGATGCGCCACTCCACTTGGTCGGGGTCGACGTCCGGCCCGATCCATGCCGGATCGAGTGGTTGCGGCTCGGCGTTGGAGCGCTCGGTCACCAACGCGTTGAACGCTCGGCGTTCGTCGAGCCTGTGCAGCTGCCAGACGCCGAGGTTCACCATCAGCCCGGCCACCGCGATCACCGCGAGGGTGAACAGCAGCCAGCGCGGCTTGAGCAGGAATCGGAACATCGAGACCACCCAACGTAGCGAACTCGACCCGGGATCGCCACCCGTCGGGTCGGTCACCGGTGATGTGACGTGGAACACTGGCGGGCGTGGCCGCCGAGCTCCCGGACTTCTCCATTCCCCACCAGGAGAAGATCGACTGGATGGTCGAGACCCACGGGTGGGCGCTGGAGGCGGTCCAGCCCGATCTCGATGCCACACCGCCGCGGGCCGGCTACGCGTACACGATCGGGTTCCCCGAGGCCTTCGGGTTCCCCGACGTGGTCGTGTTCGGACTGCAGCCGGTAGCGGCGAACGGACTGCTCGGCCTGGTCGCCGACTGCCTGCGCGGCGGTACCGGGATCCCGCTCGGCGTCGAGGTCGTCGGCCTGCTCGACGGTGAGCAGCGCTGCGTGTTCGCGCCGATCGATCTCGGGCGGTGGGCCGAGTTGTTCGCCATCGGCGCGGGCTGGCGGCGGGGGGCGCCGTTCGAGATGGCGCAGCTCCTGTGGCCCGACCGGAACGGCTGGCTGCCCTACGAGGTCGGCTACAGCCCGGCGATGACCTTCGCTCAGCCGGTGATCGGTGAACTGACCGGCTGAGCGGGCGGAGCAGGCGCCACTCGGTGAGCGGCGTCAGCCCCCGGCCGGCCGGAACTGCGGCGCCCGCGGCGGAACCGGGCGGTCCTCCATCGCCCAGCCGGCGCCGTGTTCGCCGAGCAGGTCGAGGAAGGCGTCGGCGTCGAACGCCTCGGGTCCGAGGACCCCGGACCCCTGCCACTGCCCCGACGCGATGAGTTCCAGGGCGATGACCGGGTTGACCGCCGTCTGCCAGACCACGGCCTGATGGCCGAACTCGGCCATCGTCCAGCCGTTGTCGACGACGTGGTAGAGGTAGGTGGAGCGCGCCGTCCCGTCCTTGCCGATGCCCTCGACGAAGGTCCCGGCGCACGTCAGTCCACGCATGTTGCCGCCGAGTTCCGCGGGATTGGGCAGGCAGGCAGCCACGACGTCGCGGGGTGACACCTCGTGACCGTGAACCCTCACGGGCCGGGTGGAGTCGAGTCCGAGCTTGTGCAGGGTACGCAGGATGTCGATGAACTCGTCGCCCAGGCCGTACTTGAACGTGACACGCCCGACGTCCAGCCAGCGCGGCATCAGCACGACCTCCTCGTGCTCGACGTTGACGCAGCTCAACGGACCGATCCCGGCAGGGAAGTCGAACACCTCGGGCTCGCTGAACGGAGCTGTCGTGAACCAGCCGCGATCGCGCTCCCAGATGATCGGGGGGTTGAGGCATTCCTCGATCGTCGTCCAGATCGAGAAGGTCGGGGCGAACGACTCGCCGGCGATCACCAGGTTCGAGCCGTCGCGCACCCCGATGGTGTCGATCGTGCCGAAGAGGTGATCGCTGGCGTAGCGGGCGAACACGTCGGAGAGTCCCGGCTCGACGCCCATGGCGACCAGTGCCAGGCGGCCGCGTGCGGCCCACTCCGCCGAGGCGGCGAACTGGGCCTCGCCGAGCATCACGCCGACTTCCTCGTGGGGCCGCTGGGGGTGAGGCCGTGACAGGTGCATCGCCATGTCGATGTAGTCCACGCCGGCGGCGAACGCCCCCTCGAAGATCGGTGGGTTGAACCTCGGATCGCAGGCGTTGACGACGATGTCGAGCCGGTTCTGCCGGATCAGCTCGACGAGGTCGATGACATCGGTGGCGTCGACACGGGTGGCAAGGACGCGCGGGTCGTGGGCTCGTGCCGCGGCCCGTTCCGCGCGACCGGCGTCGATGTCGGCGATCAGCAGTTCCTCGAAGAACCCCCGTCGAGCGGCGATCGAGGCGATCGCCGAACCCACCCCGCCGGCGCCGATCACTCCGATGCGCATCGCGCGAGCGTAGCCCCGGGGGTCACCGCCTGCGCGTCATCCGTCCCGGAACGTCACTCCCAGCGGTCGCCGGTGGTGGGATGGCTTCGGTGTCAGATCCCGAAGGCTCGGCGTGAGGCCCCAACCGACGCGAGCGCCGAGATCCGCCTGGCCAGGTAGGGCGAGAAGTAGCCGCGGTACCGGCGCTGCAGATCGGGGTCCATCCAGTCGCGACCGGTCACCTTCCCGCGGCAACGGTCGGAGCGGCAGGCGCACTCGAACTCGTCGTAGCTGCTGGCGTCGCTCATCGCGTAGTCGAAGGTGATCTCCTCACCGGCGGCGATGTCGCGGCGGGCGACGATCACGTTGGTGCCGAGCATGCCGCCGTTGGGGTCGCAGGAGTGGTTGATGCGGTCGCCGCTGGTGCCGAAGGGGGCGACCAGGTACAGCTCGTCGTCGATCTGGATCGACATGCCCTGGGCGGCGGCATCGAGTTCGTCGAACCGGGCCCGATCGGCCACCCAGCCCCCGAACGCGGCGACTGTCTCGCCGGCCTCGATCGTCTCGACGGCGAAGCTGCCGTAGCCGGCTCCGGGCGCCGGGCGGACTTCCGCCTTGCGGGTCAGATAGCTGCAGTACATCGTGTCCCTCCCGATGACTCGGTGAGCCGTTTCCGGCCATAGAGCATGGCCGCTGACGGCGGATTCGTCTACTCACTGATCGGTCAGTCGGAACTGACGGAGTCATCAGTCAGTCCTGGCGGGCGCGCCCGCATGCCGGCGGAGGGGTCCGTCGGGGCTGGTCCGCGTGTCTTGGCGAACCCCTGGTGCGCTGGTAGCGTTGGCGTTGCATCACGAGCGGCCCACCCAGGTGAGCCCGGCAACCTGGGTGGAAGCCCCAAGGTGCCTCCCGCCCACGGGCGGGGATGTGGCCACCGGCTGCGGTGGCAACGAAGGCTTCCCTCGTGATGGGCCAACCGTGCCGGATCTCCGGCGACGACCGAACGCGAGAGGAGTGATGATGAGCGGTCCGATCCAGCGACGGAACAGGCAGCCCTACCCCGTGAGCGGGGCGTGGATGCCCGGCATGCCGGTCGGCCATCGGCGCACGCACACCATCGCCGCCGAACGACCGCTCGCTCTCGATGGCGGCGGGGCGCTGCGCCAGGTCGACATCGCCTACGAGACCTGGGGTGAGCTCGACGCCTCCGGATCGAACGCCGTGCTCATCTGCCACGCGTGGACCGGCGACTCGCATCTCGCCGGTTCGATCTGCTCGGGCCACCCGACCTCGGGCTGGTGGGAGGGAGTCGTCGGGCCTGGCCTGGCGATCGACACCGAGAAGTGGTTCGTGGTCGGCGTCAACGTGCTCGGGGGGTGCATGGGATCGACCGGCCCGGCCTCGCCGCACCCCGCCGACGCCCGGCCGTACGGATCACGCTTCCCGGTCGTGACGATTCGCGACATGGTCCGCTGCCAGGCCAGGTTGGCCGACCATCTCGGCGTCCGCGTCTGGCATTCGGTGGTGGGCGGCTCGATGGGCGGGATGCAGGTGCTCGAGTGGGCGATCACCTATCCCGACCGGGTCCGCTCGATCGTGCCCATCGCCACGTGCGCCCAGTCGAGTGCCCAGCAGATCGCCTGGGGCGCCATCGGCCGCCGGGCGATCGCCCTCGACCCCAAGTGGCGGGGCGGCGATTACTACGACGCGGAACCCGACGACGGTCCCCACGAGGGTCTCGCCGTGGCGCGGATGGTCGCCCAGGTGACGTTCCGCAGCGACAACGTCTTCGCCGACCGGTTCGGGCGCGAGCTGGCCGACGGGGCGACGCTGCGTGACGGGCTCGACCTCTGGCAGCGCTTCGAGGTCGAGCGCTACCTCGACCATCACGGTGAGAAGCTCGTGCGGCGGTTCGACGCCAACAGCTACCTGCTGATCGGCAAGGCAATGGATCTGCACGACGTGGGACGGGGCCGGGGCGGGCTGGAGGCGGCGATGGCCCGGATCAGGGTGCCGACCCTCACGATGGGCATCTGGAGCGACATGCTCTACCCCTCGTACCAGCAGCGGGAGATCCGCGACCTGCTGGTCGGGCGCGGCACACCGTGCGAGTACGTCGAGATCGATTCACCCCACGGTCACGACGCCTTCCTGCTCGATCTCGACCAGGTCGGCGCCCCGATCGGTGCCTTTCTCGACGAGGTTTCGAAACATGACTGATCCCGAACTACACGCCGACACGATCGCCATCACCTCCGGTCGGGCGGCGAACGGCCGGTCGCTGGCCGCGCCGATCTGGGCCTCGACAGTCTGGGAGACCCCGTCGCTCGACGACGCCCGGCGGCGCTCGGGCTCGACCCGGCCCGCCGAGTTCTACGGGCGGTACGCCAATCCGACGGTCAACGCCTTCGAGGATGCGATGGCCGCGCTCGAGGGTGCCGAGGCGGCCATCGCCTTCGGGTCGGGGATGGGTGCGATCGCCACGGTGGTCTTCGCCCTGTGCTCTCCCGGCGATCACGTGGTCGCCCAACGCCAGCTGTACTCGGGGACCCAGCTGTTCCTCCAGGGCCCGTGTGCCCGGATGGGGATCGAGGTGACCTGGGTCGACGGTCACGAGCCCGGAGCGTTCGCCGCCGCGGTGCGCCCGGGACGGACGATGCTGGTGATCGCCGAGACGCCGGCGAACCCGCAGCTGTCGCTCGTCGATCTCGACGAGATCGGCGCGATCCACGGGCCGTTCACGATGGTCGATTCGACCTTCGCCACGCCGATCCTGCAGCAACCGCTGCGCCACGGCGTCTCGCTCGTCGTCCACTCGGCGACGAAGGGCATCGCCGGGCACAACGACGCGATGCTCGGGGTGGTGGCCGGTGAGAAGGAGCTCGTCGACGACATCTGGCGCTACGGCGTGCTCCATGGGGCAACGGCCTCGCCCCACGACGCGCACAACGGCCTGCGCGGCATCCGCACCCTGGCCGTGCGCGTCGAGCGGGGGTCGGCGACGGCACTGCGGCTGGCCGGGTTCCTGGCCGCGCACCCGTCGGTGGACGTGGTGAACTACCCCGGTCTGGACTCGCATCCGCAGCGTGACCTGGCCAAACGGCAGATGTCGGATGGCGGGGCGGTGCTCAGCTTCGACCTCGCCGGCGGACTCGCCGCCGGGCGGCGCTTCGTCGAGGCCGTCCGCATCGCCCGCCTGGCCACCTCGCTCGGGGGCCCCGAGACGCTGGTGTGCAGCCCGGCCAACTCGACCCACGTCGGGCTGACCGCCGACGAGTTCGCCCGGGCCGGCATCACCCCCGGGCTGGTGCGGGTCTCGGTCGGTCTCGAGCACCCCGACGATCTACTCGTCGACTTCGCCCGGGCGCTCGACGCCGTCGGCGGGCTGAGCGACGAGTGAGTCGAGCACGGCAACGGCAGGCGAGGACGCGGGGATCGACAACAGATGGAGTGGTTCGCCGCCGAGCAGGAACGTCACACGCCGTGCCGGGGGATTGGCGCCCCGGCCGAGCACCCGTCGGCCGTCGATGGCCCGAGAGCCGTACGACGGTCCCCGGATCCTCAGTCTGACCCGCCCGCCGGCGACCACCGCGCGGGCGTTGCGCCAGCGTCCCTCGGCCAAGGTCTGGCGATGCCCGACGGGTGAACCCCCTGCGCCGGGAAGCCGGACGGCCTGGATCCGGCAGGTGAAGGCACGGCCGTCCCTGGCCACCCAGTGGGGATCGATCAGCCGGGCCACCCAGACCAGGCCGGCGATCGCCGCCACGGCCCCGGCGGTCCAGAGCACATCGGTGATGCCTGCCAGCATCGGATCAGCTTCTCGCGTCCGGGCCGGGACCGCCACACCGGGTCCGTCACACCGGGACCGTCACACCGGGTCCGCCGCTGCGGCCGTCGTACGAGGTGCTCGTGCCCTGTCCGCGAGGTCTCGGCGTGAGAGGATCACTCCTCGTGGTTCGTCTTCCCGCTGTCCATCAAGCGCTCGGCGCCGTCATCGGGCCGATCGACGACGTGTCGGCGACCCGCCGGATCCAGCTGATCGTCGCCGTGCTGGCCACCGCTGGTCTGCTGCTCGTCGTGCTCACCGTGTGGTTCTGGCGGGTGACGCGACCGACGCCCGACGTGCTCGGCCCGCTCGACGCGATGAGCAGGCGCCGCTTCTGGCGCAGTGACCCGAACACCCGCCGACGGGTGCTCGACGAGGCGCGGCCCGACGGCGCGGCGGCGATTCCCGAGACCAAACCGCCGCCCGTCGACCTCGCCGCGTTGGCCGCCGCCCGCCCGTTGCCCTCCTTCGACGACCACGGTGGGTTCGGTGACCTGGTCGAGGCGTCGGTCGCCGGCGAGCGGGCCGATGATCGCCGGCCGTTCGGCCCGCCGAACGGAGCCGATCCCGTCCGTCCGCTGGGTAACGCGCTGCCGGTGAGTCCGGTGACGCTGTTCGATCGGGCGGATCACACCGACGCGGCGATCCGTTTCCCGTCGTTCGACTCCGTCCCGTCCGTCGAGCCTGGGGCGGTCCCCGCCGTCGAGCTTCCCGACAATCCCAAGGAGCTGGCGTTCCGGCCGTTCGGGTTGTCGTCGTCGGCCTCCCGCACGTCGTTCCCGCCGCCGTCGGCGGATGGTCTCGTCGACACGTCGATGGAACCCATCGACGTTCCCGATCCGGAATAGCCGCAAGACCGCCCTGCGTGGTCCGGCAATCTGTACCTTGGGGACATGCCAGATGGCCTCGACATCGATGCGATGATCGCCCGGTTCCGCGACCGGGCCGCCGCCGTCAAGCACCGCCCGCTGCCCCCGGTCGGTGGTGACGAACGTCAGCAGTTCATCCGCCAGGCGCAGACAGACTTCCGTGACTTTGCCATCATCGGCGACGCGAGGGGCGAGATCGTCGACGGCGTGCTGACATTGAGGGTCGACCTCCGGCCGCCGGATGCCCGCACATGATGGCCGGTGTCCGCCAGATGGCGAGCCACCGGCGCAGTCAGCTGCCGATCACCGCCGCGGCGATCGCCATCGTCGTCTGGTCGGTCGGTCCGCTGCTCGTGCGCGGGATGGGAACGTCCTACCCGACCGTGGTGTTCTTCCGCCTGCTCACGGCCGCGCCGGTCATGCTACTGATGTCGCACCTGACGGGCGGACGGGTGAGTGTGGCGTTGATGCGGCGCTCGTTCCTGCCCAGTGTGCTGTTCACTCTGACCATCACGACGAGTTTCGCCTCGTTCACCTACACCTCGATCGCCAACGCCACGCTGATCGGTGCGCTCACGCCAGCCGTCGTCCTGCTCGTATCGGGCCGCGTGGCCGGTGAGCACCACACCCGTCTCCAGGTGGTATGCGCCCTGGTCGGGTTCGGCGGGATCGCCGTCGTCGTGATGGGATCGGGCGCCGGCAGCGGCGCCTCGATGAAGGGCGACGTGTTCGCCCTGGTGAATCTGTTCCTGTGGAGCATCTACCTCTTCCAGGTGAAACGGGTGCGGGGCGAGGGCGTGCACGCCGGCGCGTACGTGGCGACCGTCTTCCTCTGGAGCCTGATCCTGTGCACGCCGTGGGTGTTGGTCGTGTCCCACGACCTCGGCGCGGTGCACGGGACCGACTGGCTGCTGTTGGTGGGCATGGTCGTCGGGCCCGGCGTTCTCGGCCACGGCCTGATGACCTGGGCCCAGCGTGAGGTGGACGTCAACGTCGTGGCGCTGCTCGGGCTCGCCTCGCCCGTGTTGTCGACGATCCTCGCCTGGTGGGTGTTCGACCAACGCCTCAACCCGGTGCAGACGTTGGGCGCAACGGTGGTCTTCGCGTCTCTCGTCGTGCTCCTGCGTGAGCAGATGCAGCTCGCCACGGAGAACGCCGTGGTCACCGAGGCCTAGCGATTTCGGTTGTCCGGTCCGCCATCGGTCTTGCTATCGTGCGGATCGCAATTGCGGACGTGGCTCAGCTGGTAGAGCATCACCTTGCCAAGGTGAGGGTCGCGAGTTCGAATCTCGTCGTCCGCTCCATAGAAATACCAGGTCAGCGGTCCTTTCGAGGGCCGCTGACCTGCTTTTCGCTCTACCGAATCCGGTTTCGTGCCCGCAGCGTGCCCTTTGCCTCGTGGGCAGGTCCATGGACAACCCTCTGAGGGCTCGAAAATCTGACAGCGGAGCGTGAGATTCCTTGAGACTCCGGTTCGCTGAGTTTGACGCTGCGTAGTCGAATTTGGTCGGAAGTGCCCTCTGACCTGGTCCGTTGTCCCTCTGGAGGTAGTTGCGAACGTCTGACGTTCCCGGCATAGTCGCCGCGAACCGGTCGTCGCGAGAGGAGGAACCATGGCACACCGATCGTTCGGAACGATCCGCAAGCTGCCATCAGGTCGATGGCAGGCGCGCTACCAAGAGCCGTTGACCAACGATCGCATCGCGGCGCCCGACACATTCGCCACGAAGGCCGACGCCAACCGCTGGCTGACCGAGGTACAAGCGGATCTCGTGCACGGAAGCTGGGTGAACCCGCGGGCCGGTGAGATCTCGCTTGCCGAGTTCGGCGAGCGGTGGATCGACGAGCACCCGTCCCTGCGGCCGCGGACCCTTGAGAACTACCGCTCGATACTCAAGCTGCACATCGGCCCGTCGCTTGGCGAGATCCACCTCAACCAGCTGTCCCCGAGCGTCGTTCGTCGGTGGCACTCCTCGCTCGTGAAGGCTGGCAAGCTGAGCCAGCCGACAGTCGCCAAGTGCTATCGCGTGCTCCACGCCATGCTGCAGACGGCGCTCGCCGACGAGTTGATCGTCCGCAACCCGTGCGTCGTGAAGGGAGCGTCGGTCGACCGCTGCGAGGAACGCCCTGTCGCTTCGCTCGCCGAAGTGAAGGCATTGGCCGCCGCGGTCGACGAGCGCTACCGAGCGCTGATTCTCACCGCCACGTTGACGGGCCTGCGCCTCGGCGAGCTTCTTGGGCTTCGCCGCCGTCACGTCGACCTGCTGCATGCCACGGTGACCGTGGTCGAGCAGCTGCACGAGATGGCCGACGGAAGGCAGATGACCGGACCACCGAAGAGCAAAGCCGGTCACCGCGTGGTGGCCTTACCGGCGCCGGTTGTCGCAGAGTTGGAGGTCCACCTTGAGCAGTTCGCCCAATCGGGTCGCGACGGTTTGGTGTTCACCGCACCCGAGGGTGGTTCGCTGCGTCGTGGCAACTTTCGAAGGCGTGTATGGGTGCCTGCGATCAACGCGGTCGGCGTTCCGCATCTGAGGTTTCACGATCTGCGCCACACGGGCAACACGATGGCCGCGGCGACCGGAGCCAGCACCAAGGAACTGATGTCAAGGATGGGCCACTCTTCATCGAGAGCGGCGCTCATCTATCAGCACGCCACTCGCGAGCGCGACGAGGCGATCGCCAAGGGCCTCGGCGAAATGTTCGATTTGGAGGTCGCTCCTGAACGTGCCGTTGTTCGTCGGCGTGTAGTCGGCTTGTGAGCGACGGCGTGGCTTTCTTCGTCCGAGGGACCAGATATACACGGCGAGGGCCGACAGCAAGTGGACAAACCAGGGGGCTAACCACGGCCAACCATCGCCGCCGACCGTGTTCGTCTGCCGCGGTCGGATTCGGCCTGCACTCGCCGCACGGCGGCTTGGATTTTGGCGAAGTTGACGTGTGTTCGCGCCCGCCCGGCACCTCGCGCCGTGCTACCTTTGTCGGAGGCGGTGTGGGTACAAAATCGAAAGGCGGAGGGCGTGACCGACATAGAGCGACACGTGAGCGGAGTTCCGGTATCGGTTCGAGCTTCGGTGGATGTTTCACTCGTCCCGGCAGCGCTCGGTCTCGTGGCCGATCACATAGCGGGTTTGGCTGTTCAGAGCATTCGAGTAGCCAGAGTCATCGTGAAAGAATTTCAGGATGCTCGATTAGTACTTGAGGTGCAGAGCTTCGATAGGGCGAAAGCGCGTGCTCTTGCTCGTGAAGAACACGCCGAATGGCGTGAGGAGGTGCTTCCCGTAATAGCTCGTGCCGGAGCGTTTCAGCTTGGCCGTGACTATCTCAATCGAAAGGGATTCGACGACGATATTGCCGCAGACGCGTTTGCCGAGTTAGAGCGACGGCGGAAGCGTTTGTGACGTATGGCCATCGAGCGCTATCGGAGTTGGCTTCCAGACGATGATTGGAACCTTGGCTACTGGCTCGAATTCAACGCGTCGCGGCTTTGGTTTTGGCTTTTCAACGTCGCTCCGATCATCTACAAGGCGCGGCTTCGCCAGTTGGGAAGAGATGGGATCGACAGCTTGCCGTGGGTATCGCCGGCAACCAAGCGTCGGCTCAAGGCTTGGATCTGAGATGTTGAGTGAACCGAGGAGTGTGTGATGGGTTTGTTCAGTCGAAATCGTCGGTCCGCCGAAGAGCCGAGACGCGAGTCCGAGGCCGCTCCGCTCGAACGCACTCGACGTTCGACTGTGGGCTCGCACTCCACTGAATCGGATCGGCTGGCCAAACTCCAGGCCATTCAGGGAGCGTTTGATCGAGGATTGATGCAGCTCAAGGCGCTTAATCTCGATGCCGACATTTTCGAGCAATCGGTGCGCGACCTGGCTGAAAGATACGACCACCAGCGAGAGGCGCTCGGGATTGAACGCCCAGACCGATCGGGAAGATCCGGAGAGGGTCCCGAAAGAGTACAGCAATTGGAAGCTCGGGGCCATCTTGCCGAACGTGGGGGCACACATCCGTCTCCAATCATCGAGACGACCTTGATCGAGCGACAGGACTCGTCTGATCGGCCGAAAGACGAGTCGCACGAAGTGGAATCATCGGGCATCGGCAACTGTTCGGCGAGGCAGATGCACTCCGATGAAAGCGGCAACGATTCGAATGGCCGCTCGATCGACAACGCAGCCGAGGAGCCGATGGCGAGTTCATCCGCCAGCACGGAGTCGTTCGGGCCTACTGATCCGGAGAATGAACTCGGCAAACCTCCACTCGAGGTAGACAGCGGTCGCGTCGAACGCAATGGTGTCGACTGATGGTCCGGTCGTCGCAACTCTGCTAAACGACCCGTCCCATACGGACCCTCTCCGACGGACGATCCGATCTGCGCTGCGGCCCGACGACCGGCACGGTCGCAGCCGCAACGAAGTCCGTGATCGCCGAGTCGGGGATGCGGACGAAGCGGCCGACTCTGACGAAGCGGATGCGGCGCTGCTCGACGCAACGTTCGATGAAGCGCTCGGCGACATTGAGGCGGGCGGCCGCTTCGGCTTTGGTGAGCAGGACTTCGGCCGCACTCGGAGCGGAGAGTTCTGCGGGTCGTGAGGCGGTCTTCATCGTCGGCTCCCTTCGACCGGCGAGCCCGCCGGGTGCTTCCAGAGGGACAATGGCGCCGCTCGGATGTGCGTCGGCAGAGATCTTCAATTTCGAGTGCCGTGACGACCTGTTCGTTGTCCCTCTGGTGTCGTGGGACGCGTTCTTGATGAGCTGATCGGCGACTACCGTGGGGTCTCGTCGCCGCTTTTGGTCGGAGGGTCCGGCGGCAACGTTTGCGCTTCCTCCCTGGGCAAGGTCTGTCGGCATCCAGTGCCGATCTTGCGATGGGCGACGGAATGACAACTCCTTGTGTTCACGTAACGCGGTCAAGCGCCACGACTCGTGGTGCTAATGTTGACGTTCAACGCAGAGGAGCGTCATATGTCAGCACGGAAATCGCCATGGTGGGGGCCGGCGCAGCGGTAGTCCGTCGTGCTCGACGCGTGGCGGCAACGGTGGCACTGCTGCTGGTCGCGGCGTGCAATTCGGGCGGTTCGTCGAGCACTGCTCCGACGAGTGCCACGCCGCAAACGGCGGTAGCTGGAAGCGCTCAATCGACGCCGGCGCCTGCTACCTCGGTCCCGACTTCTACGACCATCGCGTTGGCAACTATTGCCCCGGCGACTTCATCACCAACCACCGCCGCACCAACGACGGTGGACCCGAAGGCTGAGACCGAGGTCGCTGTTCGGAAGGCGATCGATCTTGCGATGGATTCGTTCTCGGACTGCCTCGTTGCGATGCCTGCCTGCGATCCGGGGTCGCTCGCTGTCGCTCGGGCGGGTGATCTGCTCGCCCGGAACCAGGCGCGCATCACCGAGTGGAACGGCAAGGGCTACACGGTCCGGAAACGGGAGAACTTCCGATATGTCGTCGAGTCGGTCACCCTCGCCGACTCGTTGACTGAAGCCACCGCCCGCGTGTGCTTCGCGGACGGAAGCGCACTCATCCGACCGAACGCGGCGCCAGATGGCTCCGACGTGATCGTGGACGACGAGTTCGTCTCCGGTCGCGAGGACTGGCACATTGTGCTCGGAGCGGATGGCGTGTGGCGTGTCGACGCTGCTCCGGCTTTCGGGTCTCCTCAGGCGAGTGACGCTTGCGCCGCTGGCTGATTGTCCCGATTGCGGCGTTGACAGTGGCGACGATGCCGAGTGCCGCGTTCGCAGGTCCTGGCACAGGTGGTGGTGGCGGTGGCAGCGGTGGGCAGGAGGGCGATGTCATCACGGCATCGGTGTCCTACGAGATCGACGGGTCGAGTGGCCATGGTCGCTGTTCTTGGGAGTTGCACGACGGAGTGAGTTTCGGCGTCTCCGGCTACTGGGTGACATGGCCGCGCATCGAAAACGGTGTGACCTACCACCTCTACATACGCAGCTGTCCGGAAGGTTCGCAGTTTGTCGAGATCCCGGAGCGTCAGCCCGTGGATCTACTGCCGCAGTTACTGGAGCAGTTGAAATCCACCGTCTTGCCGAAGCCGGTGCCGGTGTTCGAGTTGCTCGACCCGGAGTTCGGCTGGGCGTACGTGCAGACGCCGCTCGACTTCCGAGCGGGTGGCGATTCGTGGCGGACGGTGTCGGTGACGGCGTCGATCGGTCCGGTGTGGGCGACGGTGACGGCGGTGCCGACGACGTTGACGTTCGATCCGGGTGACCCGCGGCGACGGGCCGACGTCGTGTGCAGCGGCGGCGGGCCGACAGCGAGCTACGTGGCGGAGGCGCCGGGCGCGTGCTCGTACACGTACGTGAACGCGTCGTCGACGTCGCCGGTCGACGGCTACCACTTCCAGACGTCGCTGTCGATCGATGTGGTCGATCTCGTGGACGTCGTCGACGGGCGCCGGCGGCGCGCTCGATCCGTACTCGACATCGTCGTCGGCGCTGCTGGCGGTGGCGGAGGTGAAGGGCCTGGTCGCGTGCACGGGGCCTCGTCCCGAACAGGGAGGTTGCTGATGGCTCGAACACTGACCAGTCCGGCGGAACGCAACGGCACCGTCGGCGCACGGGACGAACGCCAACTCGACGCGCCGACGCCGTCGTCGGTGGTGTCGCTGTCGGCCCCGAAGCAGCGGCGGCCGTCGTGGGTGATGGTCGGCGTCGTGGTGGTCGGCGTTCGCCGCCGTGTTGGCGGCGTGGGTGTTCACGACATCGTCGGCCACGCTGATACGGTGCTGGTCGCCGGCCGCGACATCGCGCCGGGCGAGGTGATCGCGGCGACGGATCTGCGGGTGGTCGAGATGGGCGCACCGGTGGGCTGCGGGCGATCCAGCCGTCGCAGCAGCAGCTGATCGTCGGGCAGGCGGCTCGCGGTCCGATCCCGGAGGGCACGGTGTTGAACACCGGCCTGTTCGCCGACGCAGGGATCAGGTGATCCCGGCCGGGATGGTGGTCGTCGGTGCGGCGCTCGAGCCGGGCGCGGCGCCGAGCGCCGGCTTGCGTGCGGGCGACCGAGTCGACGTGTTGGGCGTCGTGCAAGGCGACCGGGCGCTACCGACGGTGCGTGCGCCGACGGCCGCCGGTGTTGGCTCGGGGACGGTGTGGTCGGTCGAAGCCCGTCGGCTCCGGGTCGGTCGTCGTCGAAGTTGTGGGTCTCGGTCCTGGTCCCGGTCGAGACGCAGGCGGCGGTGGCCCAGGCGGCGGCCGATGGCGGCTGCGGCTGTCGTTGGTCGGGGCGGCCGGATGATCGTGACGTTGGGTCGGTCCGCGGTTCGCCCGGGCGTGACCTCGTGGTCGCTGCTGCTCGCCGCGGCGTGGCCGCCGACGTTCGAGCGCGAGCGGGTCGTGCTCGAGGCCGACCCCGCCGGCGGGGTGCTCGGCGCCCGCTACGGGCTCGGTGTCGATCCTGGCGTCGTGTCGTTGATCGCGGCGCTGCGCCGCTCGCCTGACGCGTCGATCGATGTCGACGACCACGGGCGTGATCTGCGGTCGAGTCTGCGTGGTGCCCGGGTCCCGGAGCCGGGGAGCAGGCCCGCTCGGTGTGGACACGGTTCGGCCGACAGCGGTCGCCGAACGACTCGCCGTCGACGATGACCGGGTGTGGCTGGTCGACGCCGGCCGGCTCGACGCGCGAGTCCGGTCGTGGCCGTTCGTCCGACGTTCCCGCGCTGACGCTGCTGGTCGTCCGGCCCGGCCATGAGGACCTGGTGCAGGTGCCGGCCGGGTCGAGTCGATCGCTGCGACCGGTGCCCGAGGTCGGCGTGCTCGTGGTCGGCAAGCCGGTCTATCGACACCGCGAACTCGCTGGATTCTTCGGCACCGCGCTGGTGTGGGTCGTCGACGCCTGCGACGACGCGATCCCGCTGGCCGGAGACTTGTTGCGACCGGGCAGGCGCGTCGATCCTGGCTGTGGCGCAGCGCCGTCGATGGTCGCTGCGCGGGTCGCGCTCGATGTCGCACGCCACGCCGCAACCCGACCATCGGCGAGGACGCTCAGCGAGCGCTCGGCCTCGGACGAGACGAAGCCGTCTGATGGACCTCGAACCGGTCGACCAGCGGCTCGTGGCGAGCTGACGCTGGCCGTGCAGGACGCGCTCGAGCACGAGGCGACGGCCCGAGTGCAGTCCGGCCGAGCCCGCCTTGATCGCGGCAGGCCAGGAGCGCTCGCCGATCAAGGTGCTGCGCGACGAGTGTCAGCGCATCGACACCGAGCGGCTCAGCGCCGGGCATCGCGCGGCTCGACGGCCGATGAGGAGCGGTCGCTGATCGAGCGGGTGCTGGCGCTGTCGGTCGGACTCGGCCCGGTCGAGCTTGATGCTGGCCGACCCCACGGTCGAGGAGATCGTGGCCACCCGCTTCGACCTGGTGTTCGTCTACCGCTCGGACGGGACGGTCGAGCAGGTCGACGAGCGGCTGTGGGCGATCCGAGGCCGAGCTGGCCGCCTGGCTCTCGCATCTGGCCCGCACTGCGGGTCGGACGGAGCGGCAGTTCAACAGCCAGGCGCCGCTGCTGGTGATGCGCCTCGGCGACGGGCTGCGTCTCGCCGCGACCCGGGACGTCTCGCAGCACGTCTCGTTCGCGCTGCGGCGCAACACGCTCGGCAAGGTCACGCTCGCCGATCTGGTCGGCCTCGGCGATGTTGCCGGAGGTGGTCGCCGAGCTGCTTGCGGCGTGCATGCGGTCGACGGAGATCCGGCTCGTGTTCTCCGGCCCGACCGGGTCGGGCAAGTCGACGCTGGTGCGGGCGTGCCTTGGCGAGCTCGGCCCGATACGCGCGGGTGGTGATCATCGAGGACACCGCCGAGCTCGACTTCTTCGACCCGGTGCTGCACCCGAACGTCGAGTCGTGGGAGCAGCGCCTGGCGAACAACGAGGGCGAGGGTGCGATCACGCCGGGCCAGCAGGTGAAGCACGCGCTGCGGTATCGGCCGGACTGGTTGGTGTTCGGCGAGGTGCGCGACTCCGACGGTGCGGTGCCGATGTTGAAGGCGATGACGCACGGCCAGTCGTCGTTGACGACGGTGCACTCCGGCGTCCGCGGTCGGGCGCGCTCGACAAGCTGGCGCTCTACCTCGGCACGGGCGAGGACCGGCTCCCGCCCGAGGTCGCCCACAACCAGCTGCACCAGGCGATCGACTTCGTCGTCCACCTCGACCGGTTGCCGACGGCCGGCGTGTGGTGACCGAAGTGATCGAGGTCGCCGGGTTCGACGGCCGCCGCTGCACGACGAACACGATCGCATCGCGTGACCCGCGACCGGGCAGGTGACGACGGTGAACCGGCTTGACGCACGTCATCGTGACGCTGCTTCGGCGGGCCGGGTTCGACGACTCGCGCCTCGGCGGAGGGTTCCGATGAGAGCGCTGTTCGGGGCGCTTGATGGCGTTGCTCGCTGCCGCCGGGATTTGGATCGCGATCGCTCGGATTCACCGGTGTCCCGATCAAGACCTCGACCACGCCCGAAGCAGCCGATTCGCTGGGACCGACTGTGGACTCGCGGCGCTCTGATCGTCGGTTGCGGTCATCGTCGGGTGGGTGGTCACCGGGTGGCCAGCAGCCGGCGCTGCTCGCCGGAACAACCGCCGCGATCCCGCCGATGCTGACCGAAGTGCGCAAGGAACGTGACCGCGTCACCGCCCGCAGCGTTGGCCCTCGCCGCGTGGGCCGAGATGCTGCGCGACACGATCTCAGCGCACGCCGGGCTACGCGAGGCGATCGCCTGACGGCGCGGGTCGCTCCCGTCGCGATCCGTGGACCGGTGCAGACGCTGGCCGTCCGTGCCGAGCGGGAATCGCTGACGACCGCGTTGCGGCAGTTCGCGGTCGAGGTGGCCGACCCGGTCGGCGATCTGATCGTCGCCGCGTTGGTGATCGCTGCCGAACGACAAGCGCAACGGCTGCCGGAGTTGCTGTCGCAGATCGCCGTCTCGGCCCGTGAGCAGTCGGCGATGCGGGCCAGGGTCGAGACCGGCCGGGCCCGCACGTACGCGTCGTCGAAGTGCGCTGGTCGTGATCACGTTCGGGTTCGCGGTCGGGTTGATGGTGTTCGCTCCGACGTTCATGGACCCCTACGACACGCTGGCCGGCCAGATGGTGCTGTTCATCGTCGGCGGATTGTTCGCCGCTGCGTTGTGGTCGCTCGTCCAACTCGGTCGCCCGGTCGACACGCCGCGAGTCCTCGCTGGGATCGAGGAGCCGGCGATGACGAATCTCCTCACGATCGCGGTCGCTGGCGGCTGTTCGGCGTTGCGCTGGTGCTGATGCTGCGCGGCGTGATCGGCGTGACGGTGCCGCTCGCCGACGTGGTCGCCGAGCTGCACCGGCCACGCACCCCGGAGCCAGTCGACACGAACCGAACCGAGGCGTGGGCCGGTCGCCTCGCCGGCAAGCCAACTCACTCACGCACGGCCGACCTGGCGGTGTGCGAACGAGACCTGGCGACGTGGGTGCAGCACCGGCTGGCGTGGGCGGTGATCGGTGCGTGCCCCGGATTGGCGCTCGTCGCGTTGTCGACGAGTCGGGTCGTCACATTGTTTCCAGTCGCAACCCTGGTCGTCGCCTCGGTGTTCGGCATGGTCGGCGGTTGGTTCTACGCCCGGGTCGATCTCGCCTCGGATGCTCGCAAAAGGCGCGCGCGAGTTCCGCCACGCGCTCGCCGCGTACCTGGAGCTGGTGACGATCTTGATGGCTGGCGGCGCGGGGGTCGAGACGGCGATGTTCGACGCCGTCGACATCGGCCGCGGGTCGGCGTTCCGTCACCTGCGGGCAGCGTTGTCCGCTGCCCAGGCGCGGCGGGAGGCACCATGGCGCGCACTCGGGCAGTTGGGCGACCGGCTCGGCGTCGTCGAGCTGGAGGAGCTCGAGGCGTCGATGACGCTCGCCGGTGGCGGCGCGCAGGTACGGACTCGCTGACCGCGAAGGCGTCGTCGATCCGGATGAAGGACCTCGCGGATCAGAGTCGGAGGCGCAAGCCCGCTCGGAGACGATGGTCCTGCCGGTCGCGCTGATGTTCGCGGGGTTCTTGCTGCTCATCGGCTACCCGGCATTGGCCGGGCTCTCGGCGACGTAGGCCGTCATGGATCGAAGTGTTCACGGTTGTTGTGGTGTTCCGACCCGCCACACACCCGAATACCCGCAGGCCGGAACCAAACCCGGAAGGAGCCATCATGCTTCAACTTCAACTCAACCTCCTCGGTCTGTGGTGGCACGCGGGCGACGTCGTTCGCCAACGTCTACGCGAAACAGCGGACGACGATCGGGGCGAGATCAACGCGAGCGTGGCGATGATCGTGATCCTGGTGATCGCGGCGATCACCGCAGGAGGGATCATCGCCGGCAAGCTGATCGACAACGCCAACAACGTCCCGTCGCCGTAGGTGGAGTGACACGGCGTGGGCGGGATGATCGGGGCGAGGTCAACGCTATGGTGATCCTCGTCCCGGTCGTGCTGTTGACAATGCTCTTCGTCGTTCAGTTCGCCCTCGCCTACCACGCCCGACAAGTGCTCGCCGGAGCGGCGCACGACGCCGCTGCGGCCGCCGCCCGACGCGACTCCAATCTTGACGCCGGCCAGGCGCTCGCCGAGCAGATGATCGGTGACGCCGCCGGGTCGTTGCTCGACAGCTACACCGTCACTGCGTCGGCCGGTCCAGGAACTGTCACGATCGAGGCGGCAGGCGAGGTTGTGTCGCTGATTCCGTTCTTCGGGACGATCACCGTGTCAGCGACTGGCAGCGCCCAAGATCGAAACGTTCGACCCGCAAGGCGATCCGCCGTGAGTCATCGTCGTCCTGCTCGATGTCGGGATGATCGCGGCTCGGCCGGTGTCGAGGCTGCGCTCGCCGTGATTGCGTTGTTGGCGGTCGGCTACTTCATCATCGGCGCGCTGCGGATCGTCGGGACGGGTGGCGACGCGAAAGCCGCGGCCCACGCAGCAGCCCGAGCCGCTGCCGCCGAGTACGACGCGGGCTCAGCCGAGCAGGCAGCGGCAGCGGTTGCGAGTGAGGTGCTCGGAGAACGTGGCGTCGCATGCAAAGACCTGTCGGTCAGCGTCGGTGGAGACTTCTCACCGGGCGGGATCGTCACCGTCGACGTCTCCTGCACCGTGAACCTGGCCGACGTCGCCCTCGCCGGCTTTCCAGGCAAGCGCACCGTCACCGGGCGCGGTGTTGAACAGATCGACGTCGTTCGAGGAGGAACACCATGACGGGCTCGCGACGGCGGTGCCGAGGTGACGATGGGTCGGTGATGCCGATGGCGGTGATCCTCGTCGGATTCCTGATGATCGCATCGTGGGCGCTGATCTCGGCGTCGCAACAATGGGCAGCACGACGCGATGCGTACGCCACTGCCGCCGCGGCTGCACGCGCCGGTGCACAGGCCGATACCGAAGCCCTCCGCGTCGGCGGCGTGATCGATCCGGACGCGGCCGTCGCCCGTGCCGAAGCGATTCTCGCGGCTTCCGGGCACACGGGCGAAGTGACGGTCGACGCCGAGACCGTCACGGTTGTCGTCAATGTCGATGTCGACTATGCGTTTCCATCGCCCGGATTCCCCGGCTCGGTGACCGGCTCGTCGAGCGCCACGGCACATCGAGGCGTCACCGGCAACGAGGGAGGCTGACCCATGCCGACCAGTCGCGCAGCACAGCGACTCCGCTCGCTGTTCGCCCTTGTGGTACTCCTGGCGATCGCAATCGGGATACCGCTCGTGTTGATCAGAATCGCTGGTTGGCCGCTCCCGTCGAGGATGCCGAAGTGGGATCGTGTCGTCACCGCAGCGCGTCAGAACGACATCCCCGCCGCCGTCGTGATCAAGACGCTCGCCGTCATCGTGTGGATCGCGTGGGCGCAGCTGGTGTGGGCGCTCGCATGGGAGATCGTTGTCAACACTCGCCGGTACAGCACCGGGCGCGAGTTGAGAAGCACGCCGCTTGTTCTAGCCACCGTCTCGGGCGGGATGAGCCGCCTTGTAGCGATGCTGCTCGCCGTTGGCATCAGCGTGGCCTCGCCAGCAGCTCCGGCGCTGCATCGACCGGCGACCGCCGCCGCGCTGGTGGTCGAACCCATCCCGCAATCGCCGCGCTCCGGCGCGAACGTCGGGCTGGCGCGTCCGGTGCACTCCGTCGGTCCACGCTGGCAAGTGATGGAGCGGGACACCTTGTGGGACATCGCCGAGCACGCACTCGGCGATGGGTCACGAGCGAGCGAGATCATCGAACTCAACGCCAGCCTCACGAACGCGCTCGACGTGGCGCATGGCCAAGTTCTTCACCTTCCCTCTGGAGCGAAGGTCCCCGCCGATCGCGTGCCGCACGTGTCGTGCGTTGCAGCCGCCGTTGGCGACGGTGGTGAGGTCGTCGAATCATCGACGCTCGTGATCGACACTCCGGGATACCTCCCGCCGGAGACGATCACGATTCACCGAGGCGACAACCTCTGGCGTCTCTCCGAGCACCGACTCGACCGTGTCGATGACGACGTCACCGACCGGGAGACGTTCGACTACCTCAAGGAGGTCATCGCGGCGAACCCCGACGTGATCGAGGACCCCAACCTCATCTTCCCGGGCGAGCAGTTCGACTTCCCGGCAATCGGATCGAGACCCACGGCGCCTGACGCCGCCACTTCGTTGCCGCCGCCGGATGCCGATCCGAAGCCAGTCCCGTCGGCACCAGAGTCAACGACCGGCACGCCGTCTGCGCCGACGAGCGCTCCACCACCGGTGCCAACCACGGTCGTGACCACGATCGGACAGGCTGTCCCACCAACAACTGTTGCAACCGAGAAGGCATCGGATCCATCAACGGAGCTGCCCGCATCGACGCCGCCAGCCGGGCCGACACCGCCCGTCACAGTGGCAGCGCCGACCCTGCTCCGGCGCAGCAGCGAGCAGCCGAACAAGGCACCCTTGTTCGCCGGCGTTGCCTCGGCGACCATTCTTGCCACCGGAATCGCACTCGGCTACCGCCGCCGCCGTCGCTGGGCTGAAGCCGCCACGAACGGAACACGGCGAGCACGGGTCAGTGATCGCGCAGTGGCCGTTGAGCGAGAACTTGTGCGGGCGGGCGACATGTCGCTCGTTCGATGGGCGCACCAGGAGATCGGCGACCTGTGCGAACGGCTTTCGCCGAGAACCTTCGTTGGGGTGCCAGTGATTGTCGAGATTTCTGCCGAGTGCGGCCTCGAAATCCTGTGGGATCAACCGATCTTGAAGGCACCGAGTCCGTGGGAGGCGGAAAACGACGGGTGGACCTGGCGTCTGCTCTACGACCCCGACCATCACCTCGCTTCCAGGTCCGGCGCTGTCCCAATCCCGGGGCTTGTGAGCGTCGGCACTCGCGACGGCAACATCGTGATGGTCAACCTCGAAGCCTTCGGCACCATCACGATCACTGGCGCTGCAGATCGCGTCCGCAGCTATGCCACGAGCCTTGTCGTCGAAATCGCCAACGACGCTGACCTCGCCAACGGCTTCCTCCATGTCGCCGGACTCGATGTCCCAGCAGTCGATCTCCGTGGTCGGATCTTTCAACGAACGGTCGACGCCGCGCTTCAGCATGCTCACGACGCCGTTGCGGACCATGAGAGGGTCCTCATGTCCGCGAGCCTGCCGAACGCCTTCGCCTTGCGACTCGGCGGCGATGCCCACGGGCGCGAACTCAGCGTCGCCGTGATCATGGCGGCGGACGCCAACCACCATGCGCTACTTCTCGCGAATCACGGCGGAGCGTGCATCGTCGTTGGCGACTGGCCGGCGGCGACCTCGACCCTTCACCTCGCAGACGACGGCACGGCCCGGATCGAGCCGACGGGACTGACCTTCACCCCTCACAACGTCCCGCTCGAAACGATTCAAGGAATCGCCGACGAACTTGAAGCCGTCGACCAAACCGTTGATGACGAAGAGCGATCCTCACCTGCGATCGGCGACGATCGGCATGACCGAGCGGTCTCGGATACTGGTGAGCGTCTCGCCGCTGAATTTGACGATCGCGGTTGCCTCCAATCGTCTCAAGATCCTTCGGACTCGGAACTCGACCACTGGGAACGTCCGGCGCCCACCTACTTGGTACGCGTTCTCGGCCGACCACGGATCGACCAGTTTCCGAAGGTCCCGCGACTCGAACTCAACATCGCGGTCTATCTCGCATGCCACGGTGGTCGAGCCACCAACGACCAACTGATGGACGCAATCTGGGACGGAACCCCGATTGGGCGTGAGGCAGTGTCAAATCGGCTCTCCAAGGCACGCAGCCACCTCAAGGGCGTCCTCGACACTCGAGAACATGGCGATCCGTACGTCAGGCTCTGTGGCGGCGTCATGACCGATCTCGCGATGCATGAGGCCCTCGTTGCTCGATCCGAACAAGTTCCGACCAGTCAGGCCGTCGAGCTACTCCGGGAAGCCTTGGACCTGGTCGAAGGCATCCCGTTCGACGCCGGCGGATACGACTGGGCGCACACCGGTCAGTTTCACAAACGGGCTAGTGACACGATCGAGGACACTGTCCTTCGGCTGATCGACGTTGCCGTTGCCGATGGCGACATCGCCACCGCCCGACACGCCGTCTGCCGTGGTCTGCAAGTCATTCCCGGCGACGAGTGCCTGTACCGAGCCCGGATGAACGTCGAGTCAGCCGCTGGGAACCGTGCAGGCATCGTTGCAGCGTATGAAGAACTCCTGACCTATCTCAGCGACGAACGTGACGATCGCCCCGAACCAATGCCGCCGACGCGCCAGCTATTCGAACGGCTTACGACGCGGTCATCAGTGGCGTAAAGGGAAGTGCGTGGCCGAGCGGTCAACTGACATCGTGATCACCTGTCGAAGCTGACAACTTGATCAGTGCTATCAGGCGCAGAGCCTTGTCGAGGTCTGGGCGATAGGCCGGGTGGTCCTCAGCGAGGCGACGGTAGACCTCGACTGCCTCGCTTGCTGTGTCGAGGGCCGCCTCGCTCTCGCTCACCATCGCCAAAATGCTTGCTCGATTATTCAGAGCCTTCGCGAAGTTCTGAGTGAACGTCGCGTAGCGACTCGCCAGAGTTCGGAACATCGCCAACGACTCACTCGCCGCAATGAGGGCCTGGCCTTGATCGCCATGCTGCGCCTCGCCGATAGCGATGTGTCCGAGTGTCGTCGCTAGTGGTGGAAGAAAGGCAGGGTTCCACGCGGCCATCTCCCGGAAGAGCGTGACCGCCTCGGCCCACGCCGCTAATGCCTTTGGGTGGTCGCCGACCGACGCAAGGGCGACTCCAAGGTTGCTGAGCGCAATCCCTAGTTCAGGGGCGTAGACACGATCTTGTTCGGACTGTTCTCGGCGCAACTCGACCGCCGCTGTTGCTGCGTCGAGCGATTCGCGATGTGCTCCTGTCAGGTTGAGCGCAACCGAAAGCGTGTTTAGTGCCATGGCGAAGTTAGGACCCTGAGCAGGCAGCTGGATTACCTCAAGGCGGAACAGTTCAACCGCTTCAGCGGCAACGTCCGCGGCCTCTGCGCAATCGCCTATATCGCACAATCGTCCACTCAGGTTGTTCAGCGCCATCGCTAGCTCTGAGACGTACTTGGAATCGCTGCGGGCCTGGACTCGACGAAGCGTCATTGCGTCGCGTGCATTATCGAGCGCACCTTGATGGTCGCCGATATCAGCCAACGCGTTGGCCAAGACGTTCAACGTCGACGCCAAGCTAGGCATGTGTATGGGATGTTGGCTGGCCAGCTCCCGGCGCAACTCGGCTGCTGCTTGCGCAGCGGCAACGGCACCCTCCCAGTCGCCAACCGAGCGGGAGCCAATGCTCAAGTTGTGCAATGACCTAGCAAGGTCCATTCGGTATTCCGGGTTCTTCGTGGCTAGCTCGCGGAAGTAATGGACGAGTCGATGGTCGTACTCGACGGCCGCCTCTCGCAATGGCAGTGCGACGTCAGTGTCTCCGAGCAGCGTCTCGATCTCTGAAGGCACCTGCGAGGCGACCGCAAGAGCGTTGGCGAACGGCTGTCCCGCCCACCAGCCGTCGACATCCTTGGCAGCAGCAGCCAACGGTACAAGCGCCGCTTGGGCAGCGGAGTCGGCCAACCTGCGGACGGCGTCGTGCCTGGACGCTCGAGCGACAACTGCCGAAGATCGAGCAATGCAGCGACTGGCATCAACGCGGAACGCGACGCCGTAGGCGTCAAGTGGCAAGTCGCGCGCAATTAAATAGTCGGCCAGCGGATCGAGGGGGATGCGGCCGCCGGGATAGACCTCAAGTAACCACGCTGCAAGAGGTCGGCACTCGGCGGCGCCGGCAAGGTTGCAGTTCTCGAGCAACACGGACAACTCCCACTCGGCTCGGCGCGAGTCGTCGAGGAGAGTCGGCCAGCCGAACACAGCTCCACATGCGACAGCGCAGGGGAACAGCTCCTCGCGAACCTTGGACGAACGCCTGTTGTTCGTCAACGACCAATACTTGGCCTCGTGCTCAGCGAGCGCTTCGAGCAATTCGGCGGCAGTCGCCGAGTCATCAAGCACCGCACCCTGCGCGGCCAGATAGCCGGCGGTCACGACGAAGAGAACCCGTGAGTAGAGGTCGTCGGCGAGAGGTGGCATGTCATCGCTCGGCAAGCCGAGACCAAGACGCTCAATCACAGACCCACGCGCTGTCGAGAATAGGGCCTCTCTGTCGGCGACATTGAGAGGTCGCTCGTCAAGCATCAGTGGTTTGGGGCTGTCTACCATGACGTCTCGTAGCTCCTGGCTCCGCACGAAGGAGCGCGATTGGCGCTGTAGCAGCAGGACACGTAGCGGACACTGGATTGAGGCGTGATCGACGAACCGCTCCAGGGTGGCCGAAAGATTCGCGTCGGACTCGGCGTAGTCAATCACCACCAGTCGACTGGAGCGATCGAGAGCGAGACGTTCAACCTGCGCGTTCGTGACTTCTGGTGTCAAGAAGCCTGCGGTCCAGCCGGCTAGCGAAGCACGCTTGCACAGCTCAACGGCGAGGGCAGTCTTCCCCATTCCGCCCAAGCCGATGATTGTCTGAATCGAGAGAGGCGCCGTCTCGCTCAGCCATGTGGTGAGCAGACCCAGCTCTTCCCCCCGGCCCACGAACGGCACGATGCTGTGGTGTGCGGCCAGGAGTGTCGCCGCGCTCTCGTCCGCTCTGCGCGGCAGCGGAACTCGTGCCCTCCGCAGCCCGATGTCGCGTTGGCGGCGGGCGTAGTCGTCGGACCAGACATCAGTGTGCCGGTTGGTCGCCTCGCAATGCGAAGCGATCCGTTGCACCAAGGCCGTAAGTCGCTGATCGTCCGCACGACGACTTCGTTCCGACTGCAACCCGAGCAGCGTGTCTCGGTCCACGCGCTTGACGATCTCGCTCCAGAGTGCCGCAGCGACGCCCTTCGCCCGAGCACGCCTCTCCGTAAGCGACTCTGGGCCGACTGCCATCAGCGGGTACAGCACCTGCGTTGCGAGGTTATCGAGCAGGACGTCCCCTCCGTCTTCTGCGGCCTCGATCGTCGACAGCATCGTCGCCCAGTCAGTCTTCTTGAGCCATCTGCGCAGTGACGATTCATCGTGCGTGAAGATGGTCCCGTCCGACTTGAGCGCAGCCGCGACGTGCCGCTCCCACAGCTGGTCCCACTTAGTCTTCGCTCCAGCCAGCAGCTTGACGAGGTCCCACGCGGGATTGGCGAGGGCGCCAAGCGCCCAGTCGGCAGGTGTCATCATCTGCCATTCTCCGCCTGAATGCGCACGCGTCGATTCTCGCGCTCCGGAGTCGTGCTGCCACGACTCGACGACCCGACCCGACTCAGAAGGTGCAGGCTCTGTCCCGCGTTGGACGTCGTAGCGTTTAGCCAAATGGCTTGCAGCAGTACCTGTGGGCAGACACGGCTGGCACCTATTTTCAATTCGAGATGGAGGTGCGGGGCCCCGGAGCGGCCGGTGTTGCCGGTGGTGAGGATGTGCTGGCCTGCGGTGACTCGGTCGCCTTCGTGGACGTGGATGGCGCTGCCGTGGCAGTAGATGTAGCGAAGTTCTCCATCGGTCTGGACTGAGACGCCGATGCCGCAGGTGTCGCAGCCGGGGGCGGGGCAGCCGTGGTTCCACCAGTTGTCGTTGAAGTGGGTTGTCCGCACGACGGTGCCGGCGGTGAGGGCGTAAACCGGTGTGCCTTCGGGGATGAGGATGTCGATAGCGGGATAGTCATGGTGAGGCTCGTGTAGTTGGCGCTCGGTCACGAGTGACCGGGGAAGCGGGAAGGCCAACCCGTCGATCGAGCCCACGCCTGTACCGCCCGGCGAGAACGTCGCTCCAGCGCAGTCAAGCGTCGGCGGCCCGATCGACGATGTCGGCGCCGTGCTCGACGGGGTCTCAAGCGGCACGGCGGACGCGGCAAGCAATTCGTCGTACGTGGTCATCCAGCGTTGGCGGTACTCCCTTGGCGTGAGCTTGTTGCCCGCAGGAACCTGGTCCCAGTCGGACGCGTCGGCCGCTGGGAGATGGCCGATGTACCAGACGACTGGAACGGTGGTGACGTCGTTGTCGTTGGCGGCGAGGATCGCTTGCACCTGGTCGGTGGCTTTGGCGTCTTGAACCTGAGGTGGGGCGTCGGAGGCGTGGGTGAAGCCGCCGTAGCCGTTCCAGGTGCTGTCGATGAACTGGTAGGCGCCGGACGCCGATGAGTTCAGGGACTGAGCGTTGTAGTCGTCGCCGGATTCGATCTGGCGGATCGTGGCGAGGATGACTTCGATCGGCCCCGCTTCTTGGCCGCACATCGCCGGTGGCGCATCGCCTCCGGCGAGCACGACGGGGAACAGGGCCAAGCCGACGATGATCGAACTGAATGCAGCGATGGGTGTCTTCATGCATCCAGAGGGACAACCGGACTCAGAAACCTGGCGTTCGAGGTGCTCCAGCACGTGCGCGGTTGTCCCTCTGGCGGGTGAAGACCCGCGGCTCAGCCGGGTCGCCACATCATCGGAGGCCCGAAATGACGACACAACACCGATCGATCAGGAGGTGGCGACGCCGACTGTCGGCTGCCGTTCCCGGGATAGCCGCCACGCTCCTGCTCCCGACCGTGGCGTCGGCACAGGCGATTCCGAACCCGGCGCCGGACGGGACGATGCCGGGTGCGGCGTTGGTGACGACGGTGCTCGGCTGGTTGAAGTGGGGCGGACTCGCCGCGGCGTTGGCCGGTTTGCTGATCGGGGCGATCACGACCGGCATCGGGCACTTCGGGTCGAACTACTCCGCATCGTCGGCCGGCCGGAAGTGGCTGTTGGGCGGAATGGGTTCGGCGATCCTGTCTGGACTGGCGTGGACGATCGCAACCACGTTGTACACAGCGACGGGCGGCTGAGCATGCGACGGATCTCCATCGTCGTTGCTGTTCTGATAATCGTCGTCGTGATCGGATTGCTGATGTCGCGGAGCGGCCGTGGCACCTCATCGGGCTTGCCTGCCACCGCGACCCTCGCGCAAAGGTCCGACACGCTCGAGAGTTCGAGCGGCCATCTGGCGGTTGCTGTGGACGACATCGAAGCGGCACGCACCGCAGCGGTCGAAGCGGTCGCTCTGACCGGCGAGGTTGTCGACGCAGGGTTGATCTCCCGTCGCGACTTGGTCGAGTCGATCGCGACTCCCGATTACGGGCCGGTGCTTGCCGACGAGACATCGTTGGCGGTCGAAGCGATGCTCACCGAACTGGGGGCCCGCCACGTCGACCGCGCCGGAATGCGCGTCTCCGAGTTTCCGTTGACGGCGGCCGCCACGCCGGAAGCAGGCGATGTTCGAGTGCGGGTGTGGTCGGTGCTCGTCATCGCCGCTCCCGGTGTCGGACCCGGCCGGCAGGTGTGGCGCACGGTGAACGTGCTGATGAAGTCTGTCGCTGGGCGCTGGCTTGTGGCTGACTGGGTATCGACGTTCGGGCCGACTCCGGCACCGGCGGTTGAGGTTGGCTTCGACGATCCCGCAGCGCTTGGTGCCCCGATGTCGTGGCCGTCCGCGCTGGTCGCCCGCGACATGGTGGGGGTGGGATGAGATGTGGCCGTTTCCGAACCCGTTGGATCTGTTCGGCGACGCCGTCGGTGCGGTCACCGGGTGGGCGTGGGACAAGGTGATCCAAGGCGTCTACACCTGGTTCGCCAACGGCCTGTTGCTGTTGATGGAGTGGGTGTGGGGCGTCCTCGACACGGCGACAACGCCCCGGCTGACGGAAGCGTGGTTCGCGACTGGCCTCGTTCGTCCACTGGCGAGCTTGTCAGTGGTGATCACCGTTGCGATGATGCTCGGTTCGGCGATCCAGGCAGGGTTCGCCGGTCGCCCGGAGTTGGTCATCGACGCGATCAAGGAAGGGCCGAAGTCGATCCTGGCCTCGGCCGTCACGTTGACGGTGATGGACGTCCTGATCCGCGCCGCCGATGTGATCGGTGATGTCGCATGGCAGTCCGGACGAGCCGACGCGGTCAAGGTGCTCGACGGCTTGGCCACCGTGATGGGAACTTCGTCGACATTGGGAGCGACGTTCATCGGGCCGCTTGCCTTGTTGTTCGGAATGGTCGGGCTGCTGGTGACGACGGTCGTGCTGTTCATGCGGTCGTCGCTGCTGTATCTGGTCGCGGCGTTCTCGCCGATCGTGTGGTCGTCGTCGGTGTCGCCGGTGATGCGGGGCTCGGCCCGGCGGCTCGTGCACGTCGTGGTTGCGCTGGTGTTGGCAAAGCCGGCGATCACGCTCACGTTGGTGGTCGGCGTCAAGTTGCTGGCGAATGCCACGACGCCGGGAGCGGCGGGCTCGGACGGCGTTGCGGCGCTCGGGACGCTGGTGTCGGGCTTCTCGTGCTTCGCGATCGCCGGACTGTCGCCGTGGGTCGTGTACCGGTTGTTGCCCTCGGTCGAGCAGGCGTCGGTGTCGTCCGGGATAGTCGGTGGCTGGTCCCGGGCGGGCATGACGGCCGTGCACGCCGGGTTGATGGTCAAGTCACTCGGTGCCGGCGGGGCGTCGGCGGCCACACGCGCACTGCCATCGGCTGGCTCCTTCGGCGGGTCAGGTGGCGGCAGTTCGAGCAGTGGATCTGCGTCTGGCGGTGGAGGCTCACCGACGCCGGGCACGGGATCAGGGTCTGGCGGCGCTCGCTTGCCGTTGGTGCCACCTGTTGCTCGCCGTTCGGACGCAAGAGCGGAGTCCGCCGCCGCCAATGCGACTGCCGGTTCCGCTTCGTCGTCAGGTGGCGACGCGTCGGACGGAGGCGGTCGGCCGTCGCCGTCTCGAAGCGGCGGAACCGCGACTGCAGGACAGGGTGGGACGCCGCGTTCGGAACCCGTTCGGTCAGTCGGCGGTGCAGCGGGACGGGAGCGGGTCGTTCCTCCGCCCGCTCGATCACCGTCGCCTGACCCCGTCAGTGAGCCCGAAGGGAGCGCGTCGTGAGCGCGCCATCCGAGTCCGCTCGATATCGATTTGGCGACTCGGCGCATGCCGGTGTGTTGCTCGGGTTGTCGATGCGGCAGGCGTTGCCGCTTGTCGTCGGAGTGGTGTGGCTGACGTTGTTGTTGATGGCGCAGTTGCCGCTCGTCGGCATGGTCGGGCCGGTCATCGGAGCGGTGGTGTCGTTCGGGCGGTGGCGGCGTGCGCCGTTGTTTGAGGTCGCCACTCCCGGAGCGCGGTTGTGGTGGCAGCGTCGCCGCCGTCGCTCGACGTGGACGAGAGCGTCGCTACTCGGCGACGACGCCAACAGTCAACTGCCGCGACCGCTGGCAGGTCTGGAACTCATCGAGACCGAGATCGACTGGTTCACCGGGTCGGTAGCGGTGGCGATCGTCCGCGACCGGCGAGTCGGGACGGTGTCGCTGGTGTTCGGTGCTCGGGGCGTGGACTTCGGCGTGGCGTCGTTACGCGAACAGGACGCCTTGGTGGCCGGGTGGGGTGGCGCGTTGGCTCCGTTGGCGAGGGCCCGATCCGTCGTGTCACGGGTGACGTGGCAGGAGTGGTCGCACCCCGTCGGCGTCGCCGGACACCGCGAGTTTCTCTCCGGACTCGACCGCCGATCCTCCCCGGCCGCGGACGACTACGAGGAATTGCTCGTGACGCAGGACCCAATCACGATCGCCCACGACGTCTTGATCACGATCACCGTCGAACTGCGCCGGGTTCGTGTCGGTCGTAAGGCTGGCCATGTTGCCGTAGCGATCGAGGCGCTCGGCGAGGAGAGTCGGTTGCTGGTGTCTCGGCTCGAGTCGACCGGGATCACCACGACCGTGCCGCTGACTGCGTTGGAGCTATCGACGGCGATCCGGTTGCGGTCCGATCCGTCGCGTGCTCGTCAGGTTGGGACGTTGCGCCGTGGGTTGGGTGCGGCGGTCGGCAAGGGCGGATTGGAGTGGGGACCGATGGCGGTCGAGCCGGACTGGTTCGCATGCCGAGTTGACGGGTCGGTGCATCGCTCGTATCGGATCGCCGGCTGGCCGATGCTGCCGGTGCACGCCGATTGGTTGGCACCGTTGTTGACGGGTGACGCTGCCACGAGGACGGTGACCGTAGTGATGGAGCCGGTGCCGATGGCTCGGGCGGCGGCTGACGCGAATCGTCAGTTGACGTCGATCGAGTCGGACCAGTCGCAGAAGGAGCGTCACGGGTTCCGGCTCACCGCCCGGGAGCGTCGTCGGCAGGCTGATGTGGAGAGCCGTGAACGTGAGCTCGCCGAGGGTCATCCGGAGTTCCGTCATGTGGGCATCGTCACGGTGACTGCACCGGATGCGGACGCGTTGGAGGATGCGTGCGCTCGGGTCGAGCAGTCCGCCGCGCAGTCATTGCTCGATCTGCGCCCGCTAGCCGCTCGCCAGGGTGAGGGTTGGGTGGCGTCTTTGCCGCTCGGCCGTTCGGTACGCCACGGGGCATGGCGATGACCGCTTCGACACCCAAACGTTGGCGAATTCGACGCCGTCCTCGCCTTGCCGATCGGCCGTCGCCGTCGCGTCGGTTACGTCCGTCAGAAGTCGCCCGTCGCGACCGGCGGGAGGTGCTGCGGACAACGGTCCGCAAACCTCAACGTGAGGTGGGTGACCGCCCGCCGGGAATGTTGGCCCGCAAGCCGGGGCTGCCGGTTGAGTGGGCCCGTTCGACGATGGCGCACCTGTGTTCCGTGTACCCGTTCCATGCCGACGCCGGCTTCGGTGAGCGTGGCGTGCTGATGGGGTTGTCGGTGACCGGCGGGTTCTCCGGGTTCTACTTCGACCCGTTCGAGTTCTACCAGGCAGCGCCATCTGACGAACCCGAACATGATCGTGATGGGCTCGGTCGGCTACGGGAAGTCAGCGACCGTGAAGGCCTTGATTCGTCGCCTCAAGGCCGTTTACGGCGACGACCGGTATCTGGCGATCATCGACCCGAAGGGCGAGTACGAGCACGTCGCCGCCGACCTCGGGCTGTCGGTGGTCAAGCTGCACCCGGGTGGAAGCCAGCGAGTCAACCCGATGGACCCCGGTGGCGGCGACACTGACGGCAGACGTGATCGCCCGTCAAACCCTGGCCACGGAATTGGTCGCTGGCGTGCTCGGTCGGCCGTTGTCGGCGTTGGAGGATGCCGTGCTCGGCTGGGCGATCGAACGGCTGACCCGCACCGGGACGGCGTTCACGATGCGGGAGGTGTGCGCCGAGATCCTCGACCCTCCGGAGGATCTCGTGCGCCTGTCTCGTCACACGCCGTTGGAGCTCGCCCGGGCGACCGCGCCGGTGTCGTTCGCGTTCGACAAGCTCTGCTCCCGGACGTTGCGCGGCATGTTCGACGACATCGACGACGGTGCACGTCGACTGGGATCACGGGCCGGGGGTGGTGCTCGATCTGTCGGCGGTGCATCAGAACCAGGATGCGTTGCCGTTGGTAATGATCGCAGCGACGCACTGGTTGTCGGCGGCGTTGCGAGGTCGTCCGCGAGCGGCGGTCGGTGCAGGTGATCGATGAAGCGTGGGCGGCCATTCGCCACGGCGCCGGCTATTTCCAGTCGTCGCTGAAACTGTCCCGCACGTACGGGGTCGCGACGGTGTTGGTCTGCCACCGGCCTTCTGATCTCACCGCACAGGCCGATGACGGGACTGCGTCGGCGAAGATCGCCGCCGGGTTGCTGTCGGACATCCAGACGCGTGTGCTGTTGCACCAACCGCCAGAGCAGGTCGCCGCGGCCGTCGAGATGTTCGATCTGACGGAACGCGAACAGCTGTGGCTGGGTCAACTTGCCGCCAGGCCGCGCCATCTGGCGACTGGGAAATCGGTCCGTTTTGGCGCACACAATCTTGACAGCGAATGAACGGCGTCTGTTCGACACTGACTCCGGAATGACGGCGAAGCCGTGAGCGGACAGACGCCGATGAGGCCTCGTTGGGAGGTGAGCGAGGTGTTGGCTCGCACCGATTTGTCAGTGCTGCTGGACGAGTTCAGCGGTCCTTCTGAACGGTCTGGGCCGGGTCGGAAATGGCATTGTCCGATCGACGGCCACGATGACCATCGGGCGTCAGCGTCGATGTTTCGTGACCGGCATGGCCACGAACGCTGGCGATGCTGGTCTGCTGACCATCGTGGTGATGCGGTCGATCTGGTGATGGCCCGAACCAGCCAGGACCGGGCTCGGCGCGATCGACTGGTTGGCCAACCGTGCGGGGATGATTCCTGATCGGCCGCTTCCTCCGATTGTCCGGCGAGCGCACCACCGGTCGGGCCGGCGTTGACGATGAGCCCGGTCGTTGAACGGTACGTGGCGTTGTGCGAGTCGGTGATCCGCGGGCCGCAGGGAAGACCGGTGCGGGAGTGGCTGCACGCCCGCGGCATCGACGACTCGACGATCCGGGCGAACCGTCTTGGTGCCGACCTCGGCCGTGAGCGGATGCGCCGACAGCGTGGCTTGCCGTACGGGGCTGGCGTGGCGGCGACGTTCCCGGCGTTCGACCCGGTCGGCAACGTCACCTACGTGCAGGCTCGCTACCTCGACCCATCGGCGACCGGACGCAAGTACGACAACCCGTCGGCCACGCTCGCCCCTCACCCCCGGCTCTCGTTTCCAGCGCCTGGCGGGGAGCGCAGCGGCGTGCTGCTGGTGTGCGAAGGCATTCCGGACGCGTTGATCGCGGCGCAGGCTGGGTTCACGTCGGTTGCGTTGCTCGGCGCGCAGACTCCCGACGACCGAGTGGCGATGCGGATCGCCCATCACGCAGACGACCGTGGGCTGGAGGTAGTGATCGTCGCCGATCCTGACTCGGCTGGTCGCCAACTCTCGTCGGTATTGGCCGATCACCTCGCCTCCCACGGCGTCGATGCCGTGTCGATATCGCCCCCCGGCGGGCTCGATGTCAACGCATGGGCGCTCGCGGACCCCGATTGGCATCACCTCCTCGACGACCAGTTCGCATCGGTGGTCGGTCAGGACAACGTCGTCGGCTTTGAGGTCGGCGGGCCGGAACTGTGAAAGGGGTCCGATGAGTGTCCGATATGGATGTAGCGTTGTTGGCACCGGTTTGAGGTGTCACCGTCGAGCGCCTTCCACACAACCATGTTGTTGGAAGGACCACGAATGAACGTGCTGACCATCACCGGGCGACTCACCGCCGACCCGGTCCGCCGCGACACCACCCGAGGTGTCGTCACCGAACTCCGTCTTGCCGTCGATTCCCGGCCGCGTCTATGGATCACCGTCGAGGCGTGGGGCCAACTCGCCGGACGCTGTGCCCAACACCTCGTTCTCGGTCGGCATACTGCGGTCACCGGCCAACTCGTGTGCGACGAGTATTTGCGTAATGGAGAGAAGCAGACCCGTTGGTTCTGCCGAGCCACGTCGGTCACGTTCCTCGACGCGCCATCGTCCGTTTCGTCAGAGGCTGTGGAGGCCGATCTTGAGATCGCGGGTGCCCGATGAAGCTCGGCCAGATTCCAGGGCCGCCCGCGGCATGTGCAGCTGTGGTTCCGTCTGTCGAATGGGTGTTCCGTCACGCCGACGGACATCTCATCGATCTTCCCGACCAACCGGTCCCGACCGTTCCTGGAACGTGGCGATGGGTCGCGACGCTGTGGGCTGATCCGCTGCAGCCGGGTGGCTGGTCGAGAATGATGTGGCCATGCGGCCAACGCGGATTCTGGATCGTCGGGCCGCTCGCCGTGGGTGACATCATCGAGTTCGGCATCACCGCCTCCGACCAACACGGTCAACCCGTCGCGGGCGCGACGGATCAGTGGTACGGGTGGTTGCGTCGAGTCACGCCACTCGCTCTCGTGGTTGTTGGGCCGTACCGCTTCCCCGATCTGGCGGCCCGTGACGCACACGCGGTGATCGACGAGATCCTGCTCGACCAACTCGCTGCGCCACCGTTGCCGTTCACCGACGCAGAGATGATCGACCTCAGCCACGAGCCATGACTGACGCTCGCATTCGCCGAACCCATCTCGCGAGTGTCGTCGGCGGCGTCGTCATCGCTGTCGTCTCCGCTCTGCTCGACTGGGATCACGTCGCTGGGCTCGTACTGATTGGCGGAGTCGGCTACGGAGTGGTCGAAATCGATGTGCGGGATCGTCGCATCCCGACTCCACTTCTTGCCATCGCAGCCGTCGGATTGATTGCATCTGCAACGATCGCCGCGTTCGGCGACGACGGTAGGCGTCGGGTTATCTGCGCTGCGGTCGGCGTGCTCGTGCTCGGCGGCGTGTTTCTCGTGGTGCATCTCGTGTCGCCGAGCGGGATGGGATTCGGCGACGTGCGGCTCGCTGCGTTACTCGGCGGCGTCGCCGGATACGCAACAGCGACGCTCACCGCCCCTGCGTCTGTTGCACTGCTCGCATCGGTGGCGACGATCGCCGCCATGGCAGCAACACGCCGCCGAACGTTGCCGTACGGGCCGTTCCTCGTCGGTGCCGCGCTCATCGTCGTCGCTGCCGAACTCCTCGCCTGATAGAGGTTGCCGTGGCTCGTCAAGCGCAAGCCGAACCGGGAGCCGGGTTCGAATACGCACTGATCGGGATCGGCGGCTCGGTGATCGCCTGCGGGTTCGCCACCTACCTCGGAGCGCGCCTCGCGGCGCTGATAAGCGGCGGCACCGTCACCGGCGGGCTAGACACCTGGCTGCGTGCGACCGTTCGGCTCGCTCGCGACCGCGATCCCCAGCGTGCCTGGGATCACGCCACGTTGCCCGCCGCCAACTGGCTGTACTGGACCTGCACCGCCTTCGCGTACCTGGGCGTGTTCGTCGCATCGGTGGCGATCGTGTGGGTGTGGCGACGACTGAACGGAACCGTCAACGGCGGGCGGCGCAAGCGATTCGGCCAGGAGACCGATGCCCGCGAGGCTCAGCCCGGCGACGTGATCCCGCTGAAGGTCGACGAGATCATCCCGCCCACCGGCCGCATGCTGCTCGGACGCATGTCGTCGCACCACTCCCAGATCCTCGCCACCGAAGACCGCAACCGCCACCCACTTCGAGGACGAGCGGCTCGTCGCCAGGGCAACCGAGGGTCGGTCGCTCTCATCGGTCCGACAGGCTCGGGAAAGACGGCGCTCGCCACTGCGGCGATCGCGACCTGGGATGGCCCGGTCGTAGCGGTGTCCGTGAAGCGCGACCTGTACGACACGACCGCCGCAGCCCGAGTTCGCAAGGGCGACATCGCCGTGTTCGACCCCGGCGGGGCTACCAACTTGCCGACTGCTCGATGGTCGCCGTTGCGCTCGGTGACGACATCGTCGGGTGCATTGCGGACCGGGCGGGCGCTGGCGCAGGCGATCCCGCGTTCCGGGGTGACCAACGCCGAGTACTGGGCGAAGCATGGCGAGAAGTTGCTCGGCGCGTTCATGTGCGTCGCCGGACTTTCCCGCACGCTCGTCAAGCCGACGGGAGTCGCCAAGCGGGAGGTGTCGATCGAACAACTCGCCGGTTGGGTGACGTCGATGGCAACGGCGACCGATCCGACGATCAACGAGCTGATCCGCCAAGGCCTTGCGGGCGATCAGCCGCTGGAGGTCAAGCTGATGGCGCGCCACGCCTCGAACACGTTCGCCGGTGTCGCCAAGGAGGACCACAAGATTCGCTCGTCGATCTACTCGACCGCCGTGCTCGCCCTCGACCCGTGGCTCGAACCCGCCGTTGCGCACTCTGCATCCGACTCACCCCGACCGAACTACTTCGATGACACGGGCTACGCGTTCCGGCCGAAGTTCGTCGATCTCGACTGGCTGATGTCCGGCGAACCGGGTCGGTCGAACACGCTCTACCTGACGGCGTCGCAACCGGAGTTCGAACGGCTCTCGCCGGTGCTCGGCGGATTGCTCGCAGACCTGAAGGACGCGATCCACGCGCAAGACATCGCCGGCCATCGGTTGCAGAAGCCGCTCCTCTTCGTCATCGACGAAGCGGGCCAGCTCGAACTCGGCTGGCTGCCAGCGGAGGTGTCGACGATCGCCGCGCTCGGTGCGTTCTTCGTCACATGCTGGCAATCGCTCTCGCAGATCCAACACCGCTACACCACCCTCGCCGACGCCGTGTTGTCCGGGCATCGGACCAAGTGCTTCTTCGCCGGAATGGACGATCTCGCCACGATCCGCTACCTGTCTGGATTGCTCGGCCACGAGTACACGACCATGTGGACGAAGAGCCATGACGTGCCGCAACTCCTGGGCGGCGGCTCTCAGCACGGACGGCGTTCAGTCGCCGAAACAACCCAGCGCGACGAGTTCGCCCCCGCCAACGCCCTACGCCAGATGTATCCGGGCGAAGCCGTGCTGCTCCACGGCACCCTTCCGCCGATCCACCTCGACGGCGTCCGCTGGTGGGAAGAACGCCACCTCGGCCACCTCGTCGCACTCGACGACAAAGGTATGCCGATTCCGCCGACCGACGTCTCCACCTGCCCGCTGAGCGATGAACCCGCAGGCGACCTTCTGCCCGTCCTCGATGAGGGGACCCTGAAGGCTGCGCTCGCCCAGCTACCGAGACCCGAGGCTGCCGGCGTAGCGACCGAGCCGACGACGGCCAATGCGACAAGACGCGCGCCGACCTCTCGAACCGCGTCGGCCACCCGAGACGACCCACCGTCGAAACGCGCGATCACCGACAGATGGACACAGACGACCGAGCCGTCAGAATGCGACCTCTGCGGTGCCCACCTCGGCCCTGGCCAAGGCCAAATCCGCAAACAAGGCCGTCTCTGGCGCTATCGATGCGACCCCTCCTGTAGCGGACTGTTGGACACGCGGAAAATTCAAAAGTATGGGTGATCGATGGAACGAGAACTGGGCCGGTCAATCGGAATCCGACCGGCACGTAGTCCGACCCGGTCCTTCTTCGCCAATCTCGTCCAAATCCGCCAGCTGATCGAGCACGCGCGCCAAGCGGCGAGCCTCGCTAGCAATCATCTCGACTGGATCACCGTGGGCTGTCACCACTCGAACCATAATGGCGCCGCCGGGCTCGTGCCAAGCGCGAATTTCCGCTGACATATTATCGTCGTTCATCTGTAACTCAATTCTAGCGGGTCGGGAAATGCGGGTTGGAATCTGGCGTTAGCGGGTCGGTAACTTTCCCGTTTTGGTCATAACCATGAACATGAGGTGCGGCGGCACGGGGATCGCGGTAGGGGGTGCCGTCCTTTTCTTTGTGACCCTCGTCCAACCGGAGCCGTTCTTCTCCACTTGCAGGGTCCTTCCATCGCCGTGGCTTGTTATCAGAATCCCACTTGTCCGGCTTGTAACCATTTCGATCGGCGAGCTCTCTGATTTCATCAGGCGTCTTGTCGCGTAAGTCGTCAGCGCTCGGAACTGGGCACGTCTGGGCTTCGGTCTCGCTGGGAGTCGATGACCAGGTTGATGTCCGCGTGTACCGGGGAGTGTTAAGTGAATTCCAAAGAAGTACAGCAAGAAGGGCGGCGGCCACAACCACAATTACTGCTGCATCGTCTACGAGAACTATCTCGCCGGTTGGATCGTAACACCCCACCGGATTGTTGGAGCAATAGACATATAGGTTCGGTGATCCACCTGAGACGCCAATTGGATCCGGTGCAGTCCAGCGTCCGGTCATTGGGTCGTAATCTCTGCGCCCGAATCTGATCAGACCGGTAAGCGGATCTTGGATACCCCCGGCGAAACCGAGCGGCTGAAATCCGGGGTTTGTGTCCTGCGTACGTATCCCGAATGACTCGTAGGTGATTTCCTGCACCACCGTTCCAGAATCGACGTCGACCACCATTAGTATGCTTCCGACATCGTCCGTGATGAATTGATAGGACTTCGTACCTCTGTGCATATATAAAGGAGTAGTTCCATCTGGAGCGTAGACGAAGAGTGTGTCAGCTTGAGAATCTACGTCATGCATCGACAGCGGCCGAGTGCCTAGTCCATAGGTGAACGTTTGTTTGGTGACTCCATTGAGCTTGATGTTGACCCGTCGACCTAAAGCGTCTGTGTCATAAGTGATCTGATTGCCGTCTGGCCCTACAAGAGACTTCAGGTTGCCTTGCGAATCGTATTCTAATTTTGTCGTACCGGAAGGATTGGTCGTCGACTCGAGAGCTCCATCCCCGGAATACGAGTAGCTAGTGTCGCCGCTTTTGATAAGTCGCCCGATGCTGTCGTATGCCTGCGTGGTCGAGCGTCCACGAATGGTCGAGGTAGACCGGTTGCCGCTCTGGGTGTACGTGTAATGCTCGGTTGCTGATCCATTAGTGATAACAGTCGCCAGTCTTCCGTCGGAATCATATTCATACTTAGTCTCGGTTGTCCCGCTTGCTGTGGATCGACGGGTAGACGCTATGCGGCCCGCTCCGTCGCGCAGTACTTCTCGATCGAATATTGAATGAGATGCGGCTTTGACTTCTATCGATCGAACGTTGCCCAGGGAGTCGTAGTCGAAATCCTCGATCAGATTTCGATGTGCAAGGGCAACCATCTGACCTGTCTCGACCGAACGTCGGAGAGCAACTGGGCCGATAGAAGTTGGCCGGCCGTCGTCGTCGTACGTCGTTTGGACAACCGTGTCTCCAACCTGAACAGACGCAATGTCGAAGTTGTCGTTGAACCTCCATGCCGTAGCATTCTCTTTGCCGACCAATGCCGGGTCGGCGGTTGAAATTTGGGTAACGAGGGCCCCGTCGTACGTTAACTGAGTATTCAATTCATCGGGCGACCGCGCAGTGGAGAGTCGGCCAACTGCATCGTAGCCGTAGCGGTATTGAGTACCCGCAGACGCTATCTCGGACAATTGTCCGGTCGAGCCATAGCCGAAAGTTACGGAACTCCCCCCTGCGTTGTTTATCTTTGTCATTTGGCGATCAAGATTGAATTCGAACGTCGCGTGAGATACGCCTTGCTCGCTATGCGTCGTGGGCAAGCCTACATTATCGAATGATGTTTCGCTCGGCGATTGGTCGCCGACTTGGATGCTGTTAGCATTGCCAGCGCCGTCATATGTGTAGATCTCTGGGGTCCCACCCGGGCGAATGAGGCCGGTGAGCCGCCCGGCCTGGTCGTGCTGGTATTTGATCGATAGCCCACCGGAGTCCGTGACCTCTTTCAGCCAACCCAGGTCTTCATCATAGCGAAAGTCCCTTGTCCGATTCGCTTGGGTGAGTGTTTTGGGCCGACCCCGACGGTCGTATGCGATGGTGAGCATCACGGCGCCCGGCGCCTTTACTGCGGTCACTCGTCCGGTTGAGTCTATCGTAGTTGAACTCACCACTCCCATCGGGCTGGTTGTCGTGGCCCTCTGTTCAGCTTGTGAGTAGACAATGTTCCAGGGCTTTCCATTGACAATTGCTCGCTCTGAGAGTGTGACAAATGAGAAGGGTGGACCATCTGCGGGCTCCCGTGCCGAGCTAGTCAAGATTGTCCTCGTGAGCCCGCTTGGCAGGGTGACGGTGCGACTCACGACTATCGGTGCTTTCATACCCCATCTGGGATCTGGACCGATTGTTGAGTACGACTTGGTGCCGTCTGCGGTCGTCGAATCGATCGATCCATCGCTGCGTCGGACAGTTAGTGACTTGGCCCCGCCTGGAGCGGTTACTGTTCGACGGGACGATCCATCGGGCAGAGTCTGGACTTGGTAGGTCGTTGTTCGACCCTCCCCCGTCGTCACCGACACCGTGTAGTCACGGGCGTCGCCAGTCCGAGAAAGGATGTAGCCACCCCCAGCCGGGTTCGACTCTCGCTCAAGACGACCGGTGGCGGAGTCGTAGCTAAACATAGTGGTGGCTCCCGTAGGCTTCGTAAGGGATTGCACCAACCCCGTGTTCGAAGTCGCGATAAGGGTGGTCTCCTTTGCTGGGTTTGAGATCGCTGCGACGTAGCCCGTTGCTGGCTCCATATTGAGCACGGTTCGGTGTCCGAACGGCGCAACAATCTCGGTCGCCAGCCCGTCCCGTTGGGCGTGCTGAATTGTTGTAACGTTGGGATCACCACCGGTCATCTCGGTGACCTGGGTTAGCCGTCCAGAGGAGTCGTACCCGAACTGCCGGACGATTGCCCCCGTAAGGCCGTGCAGAGTTCGAAGATGGCGACCTTCGGAATTGAAGACGTAGAGCTCGGAGCCATCGGCTGCCGGTACCTGGAGGTCGCCATCTGTAACTCCAGGAAAGGCTGGCTCGATGCGGAACAGACCTCTTACGTTGATCGCGCTGAAGTACAGGATTCCGGTCGGGTCCAGCGCCATGCTATTGACGAACATGCCGGTGGCCGCGGGGGCGAGGCCGGCCACGCGATCGTCTTGGCCGTTACCGAGTAGCAGGTTGATTGCGCCGTCGGTGGAGATCTTTCGAACTCTGGAGCCATATTGATCGGCGACAAAGATCGTGCCGTCTCGGCCGACCACAACGGCCTTTGGCTGCGACAGACCCGCGGCCTTCGCTGGTCCGCCATCTCCGCATGTGTCCGCGGTTGAATAGAGGCACTGAATTCCTCGACCAACACGGTCTTGTCGTCCGGCGACGATGTGGATTTGACCGTCAGGTGTGATGCTCCTCAGGAGATGATCGTTCTGAACGAAGTAGATCGTGCCATCTGGGCCAACTGCCATTTGGGTATAGCTGACCGGGAGACTCGCGACCCTTGTGGCTGCTGTCTCGTTGAATGCACACGGGGCCGTCGTACACCTGTCAGTCGATGCAAGGCCAACGAGGTCGGAGCCGGGTCCAATGCCATACAGGTAGCCGTCGGCCTGGGCGACCATCGATCCGTCCTGTCTGAGGGCCACGGCGTATGTCACGGGCAGGGCACTGTCGGAGATCGGACGCTCCAATTTGCAGTCCTGAGTGCATGACTTACGAGAGCCAGCGATCGTCGTAATGATTCCGTCCTGTCCGATTCTTCGGATGACCGTTCCGAGGTCCGAAACTTGAACGAAGAGGAGCCGGCCCTCACTGTCGACGGCCATTTTTCCAGCGCCCCCAGATAGGTAGATCGTGGATTCCGTCGCCCGTCCTCCGTCTCCGGTGTAGCCAGTCCGGTAGCTGCCGGCGACGTGATACACCTTGCCGTCGGGCCTCAAGGCCCGAATCACGGCGTGGCCGTGGTTGTAGTAGAGGCTGCCATCGGGCGCGAGAGCGATCGAGTCAGGGGTGCCGATGTCCGCATCGGGCCCGGGAACACCATCCGCCGGGTCAAGTCGCCCACGCGGGCTGCCCACCACTTGCGTCACCGCTCCCGTGACGCTCGCATCGGTGCGAATGTTGGACCCATCCCCAAGGTGCAGCGTCCGGCTACGAGGGTCGTACGTATGGTGCTCGCTGATCGTCCAGGAACCGAGGCCCTCGCCGGCCGCATCCCAAAAGCCGAGTTGTACGGTCCACACTCGTGAGAGCGTGAGGAAGTCCCGTGCCGGAGTACCTTCAAAGAGGACCCCTGCCGCACCTACGGCACCAGCGCCGCTGTAGCCGAATCGGCTGGTCGCAGTGTAGGTCGGCCGGTACTTGTAGCTCACTCGGATCGTCGCCGGCTGTGGCCCGTTGACCAGACGATCGAAGCCGTCCCTCCGATCCCAGGTAAATGACTCTGAAAGGTTGGGTTTGGCGTCGTACTCGGATGTGTGGTGGACGCCCGCCACATCGATGTCAAGCTTGATCCCTGCAAGGCTCGCCGGGATCGTTGCGCCGCTCAGCGGGATCAAGAGAGCCGCAGGGTTGCCGCCTGGCACGCGGTTCGATCGATAGTTGAGTGAGTAGCCGGTCCCAACGATTGGAACTCGCTCGCCCAGGACCTGGTTCTCGCATTCGATGATCGAGCCACTCTGTTCACAAGGGTCCGACACAGGTTCTGGTTCGTCTAGCGGAGGCTGATCTGGGGCGACAGCATCGTCGGGTGGTGAGACTCCCCAATTGGAGTCCCACTTTGACAAGTGATCGAGAGGAGTCCGCCAGAGGCTGTTGCCCGGCTGCGTGAACGAAGCCATCGTCCTCAACTCGCCATCGGAGAGCCCGATCACAGCAAGCGCATCTCCGCTGTCCGCCAAATTGTCACCCGTCACATCCACCTCGGCAACACCGTTGGCGATGCCGGTTACCTTGAGTACTCGCCCGGAGACTGAGGACACCCACCTTGCGTCTGTCTCGTCGTAGTAGCCGGATGGGGCATCGGCACCGACGGGAAAGGACAGGAAGTTGTCGGTATAGAGGTAAACGGGCCGATCGAAAAGCACGGACTTGCCGTGAACTGTCGCCTTTGCTTCATCGGCGTTGATTTCGACAGCGTACGTATAGGCGGATGTTGGAGGAAGGGTACCTGGCATGGCTTCAGGGCCATTTTCACCAGTTGTGTACTCGGTGAAGCGAAGGGTCAGTTTCGTACTAGGTACCGTCGATCCGTCCGGTTGCATGAGCCTGACGTTCGTGCCAGAGGGGATCAAGAGGGTAGCTCGCCGAGTGCCCGAGTCGTCAACGGTCTTGCTTCCCTGAGCGACATGAAACGGCTTACTGGTGTCAGTAAGATCAATGACCGTTGTCTTGGGATCTGGCTTCAGTAACACAACGTCCGGTGCGCTGGCGTAGTCCACCCAGGGAGCGTCGACCTGGCGCTGGCTTGACAGGAAACCAGCCTTTTCAATGTTGAGGGTAACCAAGCCGCCCCCGTTCATTGCGATGCTGTAGGAGCCATCGCTGTCCGTTGAAACGGTGCCGTACTCTGTGTGCCCGACCACGGTTACGTTCGCACCGGTCACCGCCTCGCCGGACTTGTCCGACACCCGGCCTCGAAGGACGGCGACGGTCGTTCGCTTGATGACACCAGGAGTGACACCCTTCTGTTTGGCGTCGGGACCTTCGTAGAGGAACTTGGTTGAGTCGAACACGTCCATCGCGGTCGTCTGATCGACCGGTGGTGGGCTCCCCGGCTCGGGTTCGGCTGGCACCGTCGCCGGAGGGCTGGTCGTCGGAGCGACGGTGACCGGCACCGGCACGGCGGTCGTGGTCGGAGACGTCTTCGACTCGTCGCTGGAACACGCCGACGCGCTGACCAAGGCAAGGGTGACTATGAAGACACGGCATCTTGGCCCGATGAGTCGTTTCATCTGATCCTCACCTTTCGACGTGGTTTCTTGGTTTGCCGCCGAAACGAAGCTCGGCATGTCGAGACAGGTGTCCAGCACTACCATGGGCGTTGGAACGAACCGATTCGACATGCGTGAGTTGCCGACCAGACTGTAGACGCGATCGCCGCAGCGCCTGAGCAGCCGCAATCTGTGGTTCGCAGCAGCGCCCAGAGAACAGCGGTAATGCAAGCCGCTCTGCCGCTTACTTGCCCGCGCAGCTGACTTGCATCGACGTCCCTTTCGGGTGACCCGGCAGGCGTGGGGCGTAGGCCGAGTGAGCGCCTACACGTTGACCCAACCCGTCCTGTCCCTGACAGCTGGCGAGCTGACACCTTTGTCGGTGAGTTGACCCAAGTAGACCCGTCAATTGTGTCTACGCAGGCAGACGTCTCCGTTCTGACGAGTGGCAGGCAGCGGGTGTGAGGTGATCTGTGAGGTGATCGATGATGTGGCTTCGTCACGGTGCCTCGCATGGACGCATACCAACTACTTCAGACGGGGCTCGATCATGCGGCGCTTCGTCGCCTACCGATCTCTTGGCGGCACACACCAACGTTGTCTAGGTACCGATCGACGAGCGATCTCGTCGACGGTGTCCGTGATCTCGACCTGTCGTCGGATGTGCTGATCACGGCGCTGCTCACCGTCGGAAGCGAACTGGATCTGGCTGACCGGGTGCTGATCGCCGGACTCATGCCGCACGCGATCAGCCGCACACGTGCTCGGCGTGGCGACGTCGACGACGTTCTCGGCGAACTTGCGTTGGCGATCGGTGAGGCCCGTCACGGAGTCTGCGAGATCGGTGCGGAGCGAATCGGCTTCCGAATCCTCAACCGCGCTCACAGCAGAATCCGTGTCCGTCGGCGGCCGAGCGGAACGACGGTGTTCTCGTGCGATCCGCAAGCTCGTTGGTTCGATCGGGCCAGCGATGAGCCTGGTCCGGTCGACATCGTTCTCGGTCGTGCCGACTTCGAGGACCTCCGCGACCAACTCCTCGACTGCGGCAAGTCCGTTCCGAAGGTCATCACCGCCTACGCGACGATGCTCGGCTTCCTGGAGAACCCGCCGACCGGAGCCGACCACCAGCGGTTGCGGTATGCCCGGCGCGTCCTCTGTGCAGCCGCGGCGTCGTGCCGCATGGCGGATGCAGCGTGAGCGAGCCGCAAGACATTCACACTCTGTGCATCGATCTCATCCGAGAACTCGCAGGGGTCCCGGCCGATGACGCCAACTTCGCCTTGAATGCCGTTTGTGCGGAGGATGGCCACCATGGGCAGCGACACGCGTTGCTGCACGACGACGTGTCCGACTATTCGATCGGACTCGGTTCCCCAAGCAACGATCGGCGTATGTCGGGCGCAAGGGCGATCCGGTCGTCGTGAAAGAATCGAGGGATGGCTCGGGATGCGCTCGACTTCTACGCCGCCCCCGGCCGGTTCACCAAGCTGGATGGCGGCGATTTCTCGTCCGGCGATATCCGCGAGGTCGTCGAGGTCGTACAGGGGTGTGTTGGTGTACGACGTCGTCGCCCAGCCGTTCTATGGCGTCGAGTTGTCGACAGTGCAGACCGACGCGATCCACGAACGCGATACGGTCCGCCTACTCGCTATCGCCCGAGCCGTGGATGCGCGTCCGCTCAACGAGGCCCGACCGCCGGGCAACCGTGTCGCTGCACGGTGCCATGCGTTCAGTCGGCTCACCGTCGCGTTTCTTCGTGCTGCTGGCGTGCCAGCCCGTGCTCGTTGCGGGTTCGGCACTTACTTCCGACCGGGATGGTTCGAGGACCATTGGGTCGCCGAGTACTGGAACGCGCCGAAGGCACAGCTGGCAGTTGGTCGACGCGCAACTCGATGCGACTTGGTGCAAGATGATCAGCTTCACCGGCAACCCGTTGGTGATCACGTCGACCGAGTTCGTCACAGCGGGACATGCATGGCAGGCGTGGCGGCGCGGTGAACTCGACGCCGGGCGATGCGGGTTGTCCGGCATCAACGAGCATGGGGCTCACTGGATCGCCGGCAACCTTCGGCTCGATCTCGCTTCGCTGAACAAGGTCGAGATGCTCCCCTGGGACGTCTGGGGGACGGGTTGGGAACCGGGCAAGCAACCGACCGCCGTCCAACTCGAATTGTTCGACGCGGTCGCCGAGCTGACCGTTGACCCCGATGCCCGATTCGCCGAGTTGCTTGACCGATACGAGACTCACGATTCGTTGCGGATGGACGGCTCGGTCTTCAATGTGCTTCGCGGTCAAGTCGAATCCGTGCAACCATCCGGCGGCTGAAACGGTGGCCCGCCCGGTTGTCACCTCGGCGGCCGTTCAGGCGTGGGCAATGAAGTCGAACGCTTCTTCGATTGTGTCGGCCCACGCTGCCGCTCGGGTGATTGGGATCGTGGCCCATGAGCGGAATCGTCGACCGTTACCCAGGCGGTCCAGCCCCTTGTGGCAGCGCTGGGCTGGATGGGCCGTCAACGTCGCTGAGGCGGTCGCCGCCGCGACCGCTTGTGGCGCACTTCGCCGTTGGGCGCCCGGCTGTGTCAGTGCCCTTGGCGGGCGGCCGTCACAAACGCGAAGCCCAGGATGCCACGCCGGTGAAGGTAAGCCGTGCGGTAGCGGTTGGCTTGATCTCGAGCTTCCGCTGCCTTGTCTGCGTTGTGGTGGGACCAAGCTGCATGCTCCCAGTCCGCCATGAACCCGAACTCGAAACGATCCCAGTCCTGCAACGTGGACGTTCGAAGCGAAAGAGGCCGCCAACCCGCCACTGCGAAGTCCGCCATCAACCCATCCAGCGTCGGTAGCGGACCGAACTCAGCATCCATATCGGGCGGTGGCTCCCGGTCCCAGTACAACGTGCCGACAAGTACTCGGCCACCCAGATCCGCGAGACGACCGAGTCCGGCCAGGGCATCGTGAACAGAGCCCCACACATGCTCGGATCCAATGCACACGACAAGATCGCCGATGCTCGCGTCCTCGACTCGAGTTCCGAAGCTCACTCGGTCAAGCAGCGACCGTTCGGCGGCGTTATGTCTGGCACGCTCAAGCATCGCGTCGTCGTTGTCGATGCCGTGGCCCGTCGCGTTCGGGCACACGGCGAGGATTCGAAGCAGAAGCTCGGCCCACCCGCATCCGACGTCAATCACTCGACGGGGCTGATTCGACACAAGCTCTGACACGATCTCGTCAGCCGTGACACTCGTCATTGGAGCATTGAACTCAAGTGATCCGTACGAGTTGCTGTTGGCCATCAAGCCGACGGTACCGGAGCCGACAGGTCAGATCGGTTGAATTTGGCGACCCAACGCTCGACCACTCTCACTGGATAGCGACCCGCCCTTCGACACGGCGCCCGAACCAGCATTGGTCCCGGGGACTGTCGGGAATGGCTGAACTGTGCGGGCACAGCGTCGCGCACTACCGGGCGGCACGCCGGCGACGCGGTGGTTAGGTGCGGTGTGCGGTCGTGATCGCCGCTACGAGGGGCCGGGTGATGCGGCCACCGAAGTGCTGGTTGATGAAGGACTCGATGTCGTCGAGCAGACCGCGTTGGTCGCCGGGGGTCATCATCTGGGTGCCGGAGTACGACAACATGAGCTTGCGGTAGTCCTGTGCGCTGTAGGTGTGGTCCCAGTTCCAGGCGTGCACCTCGACCTTGTCGAAGCGGTCGTCGCCGGTGAAGATGTCACGCATCGCTGGGTTGACGTCACCGCGGGCAGGTGCTGGCGGGCCACGATGCTGTTGTCCGTACGTGGCGTAGATCAGCTGGGCGGCGTCGAAGAACCCGTCGTCTTCGGGGGAGGTCACTTGGATCAGATCGACGATCGCAACGACTCCGCCGGGTCGCAGCAGCTGCGCCGGGCGGTCCGTCTGAGCGTTGTGTGAAATCCAGTGGTACGCAGTGGCCGAGAACACGGCGTCAGCGCTCGCTTCGTCGAGTTCCCGCGTGCTCGAAGTCGTCAACGGTGACGCGGAGACGATCGGTGGGGACGTTGGAGCGGAGTTTGGCTGCTGTCGCAGGGCCGATCTCTACGGCATGCACGTGCGCCCCGCGAGCGAGGAGGTCCTTGGTTGCCTGACCGGTCCCTGGCCCGACCTCCACGATCATCGGCTCTGGCGGCAGCAGCTCGAAAAGCGCGTCGAGCAGCTCGGCGGGATACGACGGACGAATCTCGTCGTAGATGTCCGGGACTTCGTTGAACGAGAGTCGCTTGTCCACGGGTGGCCGGTTCATCCTTGACATCTTGCCCGCCCCGACCCCGGCCCGGCCAGCAACCAGCAGCGGCGGATGCCCATCGTGACCGCTGCACCGACGCAACGAAGGCCGACGCTGAACAGTCCCGCGCTGCACTGTGGCTGTTCTGTGCGGGCACGGTGGGTGTTGAGGTGACGGGGGTTCTTGTCGCCTGGGGGCTCGTCTGTTCATGTGGGTGAGGTGTCGTTGACTGCTCGTAGGAGTGATGGGGCGTCAACGGCTTGGGCGAGCAGGGTTGAGTAGTCGAGGAGGACGAGGCGGACGCGGTTGATTTCGGCTCGTAGGGCGTCGGAGTGTTCCCAGTTTGCTTCGTGTTCGGTGATCGATGTTGTCGCGGGTCGTCGGGTTTCGTGGTCGGTGAGTCGGGGGTGCCAGGTGGCGAGGAGGGGGCGCAGGGCGCCGTTGAGGACGGCGACGGCGATGTAGCCGAAGGAGAGAGTGCCGCCGTTCTTGCCGCGGGCGATGGCGGGTCCGTAGCGGCGGAGGATGTCGCGGGTTGTGCCGAAAAGGGAGTAGAGGGAGGTCAGTGCTTCACGGAGGAGTCCTTCATCGGGTTTGAGTTCGGCGACGGAGATCCGGGTGACAAGTTCGACGTACATCTCCCAGGCGGCGTTCTCCTCTGCGTTGTCGGGTTGCCATTCGCCCCCGATGTCGAAGATCCCGAGTTTCAACCCGACTTTGAGTGAACGAACTGGCATTGCGCCACCGTATTGCATCGACGCGGTGCGACCGGTGCGTTCGGCGAATAGTCGGGTCGGCAAGTCGTCGGTGAGGAGGGCGCTGGCAAAACGTCGGCAGCTCTTCTCGTCGGTCACTGCAACGACGATGGACGGTTCGATCTCGACCGTTCACGGTGTGTGGTGGTCTAGAGCTTGGCCTATGGTTTCGCGATGGGCGAAGGTGGGGTTGCGAGGTCGGACGAGGGCCCGGTGAGGGTGTTCTGCAGCCATCGGTCGGTGGACAAGCCGGTGGTGTTGGCCTTCGCCGAGCGGTTACGGGCCGACGGGATTGATGCCTGGGTGGACGAGTGGGAGATTGGCCCGGGCGACGACATCATCGTGCGGCTCGATGCGGGCTTGTCGCAGTGTGACGTCGGGTTGTTGTTCTTGTCCGGCGATGCGAGCTCGGGCCCGTATCTGCAGGCGGAGTTGAGCGCGTTGCAGGTGATGCGGATCGAGGACGGCAAGCGGCTGATCCCGGTGGTGCTTGACGACGCTGCGGAGTCGTTGATCAAGTCCCGTCCGCTGCTCCGTCCGCTGCTCCGCCGCCCGATCGGCGACTACGAAGCTATCCGGGACGTGCTTTTGGATCGCGACCATCGCCCCGGACTGGGTATCGGGTCGAAGGCCACCAGCGTGGACGCGGTCCTTGAGCTCCGAGCCGACGACGGTGGAGCGTCGGTGACGCTGAACGTTGATGGTCGACGGGTGTGCGAGGAGCCAGTGAGGCGGATCCCGATCGGGTTGTCGATCCCGGATACGCGGGATCCGGCGTTGTTGGACGCGCTGGGGGACCGGGTCGGGCGCTTGGTGTTCCCGGGGAGGGTCGGCGCAGAGTTGGCCGGGTTGATCTCGGGACTGGGCACGACACGGTCGTTGACATTGGTGTTCTCGGCGGATTCGTCGTTCGGCGCGGTGGCGTTCGAGGCGGCCCGGTTGGCTGACGGGTCGGTGCCAGCGCGTCATCCGGCGGTTCGGGTGTCTCGTCGTATCTCGAGTCACACGGTCGGGATGCCGGTTCCGACGCCTGGGCCGTTGAAGATCTTGGTTGCGGTCGGTACCCCGGATGAGGGGCAGACCCCGAATGTGGCGTTGGACCGCGAGGCGGAGATCGGTGCGATCTTGGACGCGGTCGGCGCCGCAGCAGGTTCGGAACGGGCAGAGGTCCAGGTGTTGGAAGTCGCCAACGCGGACACGATCGCTCGAGCGTTGAACGGCGCGCTGGCGCGGGGCGGGTTCCATGTGCTGCATCTCTCGGGTCACGGTTCGCCGACCTCGATCGAGCTCGAAACCGAGGACGGCGCAGCGTTGCCTACGACGGCCGCCGATTTGGTGGCCGCGATCCAGGGGTCTGGGGCGCAGGTCCCGTTGGTGTTTTTGTCGGCGTGCCATGGGGCGACGGCCGATAGCGGGCTGGGGGCGGCGTTGGTGCGTTCGGGGGTGTCGCGGGTTGTTGCGATGCAATCATCGGTCACTGACGCCTACGCCACCGCGTTGGGCAAGGCCTTGTACGACCGGCTTGCTGGACCGCTCCCGACTCAGAGTCCGTCCGTCCTGGCGGGGACGGCGACGACGGCCAGCGAGGCGATGGCTTTCGCACGCCAACACGCCGGGGCGATGTTGCGTCGGGAGTATGGGGACAGGGTGGTGGACGAGTGGCCGGCGCCGACGTTGTTGTTGTCGGGCCCGGATGAACCGATGATTGATACCGATCTCGTGCCGGTGCGTCTGCTCGAATCTCACCCGGGCGGCGGGGGCGGAGTGCTGCCGGTGTTGAGCGAGGCCGGCCTGATCGGGCGCCGCCAGGAGATCCGCACCGCCATCCGGGCGTTGCGCTCGGGTCGAGCGGTGACGCTGACCGGAATCGGAGGGATCGGCAAGAGCTCGATCGCTAGTCGCCTGGTCACTCGTCTCGGTGCCGAGGGTTGGTTGATCTCGGCCACCCAAGGTTCGTGGAGCCTGACCGGGGTCTTCGCTCAGCTGCAGATCGATCTGGCGTTGTCCCCCCATTTGTGGGCGGCGCCGCTGGCCGAAGGGTTGGGTCGGCTCCCCGACTCCGACCAGGCCCGCCTGGCCGGGCTCTGTCACGCGTTGGCCAACGCGCCGGTGTTGTTGGTGTTCGACAACTTCGAAGACAACCTCACCGTTGAGGGCGCGGTCGTTCCTTGACCCGATCGCCGCAACGATCACTGAGCAACTCGCCACCATCCCCGGGCCCGGCGCAGTGCTGTTCACCTGCCGCTATCGGCTACCCGGCCTCGATCACGTCGCGGACACCGTCGAACTCCCGCCGCTGACGCTGTCGGAGACCCGACGGCTCTTCCTTCGTTTGCCGGGGTTGCGGGCCCTTGCCCGTGAGGATGCTGCAGTCGTTCGGGCGCTGATTGGTGGGCACCCACGGTCGCTGGAGCTGCTCGACGCCCTGTTACGCCAGGGTCAAACCGATCGACCCCAACTCGCTAGGAAGCTCCGCCAGCTCGCAACGACGGCCAACATCGACACCACCAAACCGATGGCGTTGACTGTTGCCATCGCCAACACCGTCACGTTGAGCGCCACGGACATTGTGCTCGAGCAACTCGTCGCCGTGCTGTCCGATCTCGAACGAGAGACGCTGCTCCAAGTTGCTGTCTCGAACCTGCCCGTCGAGACGTCGGGACTCCCGGCACTCGTCACCGATGACCCCGACCCGATGACGGACTGGACGCGGGTCGTGGACCGGCTCTCTGATCTCACCCTGCTCGTCGAGTTTGGCGATGACACGGTGTGGGTGCACCGTTGGACCGCGGAAGCCCTGCGACGCAGCGACCGCGACACCGATCATCGTCGGCGGGCCGAACGCGCCGCCCACCGTCGGCTCCAACGTCGAAACGGTGGCATCTCACTGGATGACGCCGTCGAAGCCACCCGGAACTTCATCACCGCCCACCATTGGGACGCCGTCGCCGAACTCGCCGAACAGATCTGCGCTCTCCTCGCCGAATCGTCGACTGCAGCGTTGGCGAGTCTGGCCGGTGAGTTCCAACGAGCTCTCCCCATCGCTCACCCAACGCACAAGATCATCGCCGACCACGAAGCCCGGGCGCTCCTCGCTCTCGGCTACACCACCTCGGCGCTCGATCGCTACCAAACGCTGATCACCGAGCACCAACGCCTCGTCACTGGGGAGCCGGATCGGGCCGACTACCAACGCGACCTGTCGGTCTCCCACGAACGGTTGGGTGACCTGATGCAGGGGTTGGGCCGCGGTGAGGAAGCCCTGGCTCGCTACCAGGCGTCGTTAGCCATCCGTGAGCGGTTGGCGGCTGGGGAGCCGGATCGGGCCGACTACCAACGCGACCTGTCGGTCTCCCACAACAAGTTGGGTGACCTGATGCAGGGGTTGGGCCGCGGTGAGGAAGCCCTGGCTCGCTACCAGGCGTCGTTAGCCATCGCGGAGCGGTTGGCGGCTGGGGAGCCGGATCGGGCCGACTACCAACGCGACCTGTCGGTCTCCCACAACAAGTTGGGTGACCTGATGCAGGGGTTGGGCCGCGGTGAGGAAGCCCTGGCTCGCTACCAGGCGTCGTTAGCCATCGCGGAGCGGTTGGCGGCTGGGGAGCCGGATCGGGCCGACTACCAACGCGACCTGTCGGTCTCCCACAACAAGTTGGGTGACCTGATGCAGGGGTTGGGCCGCGGTGAGGAAGCCCTGGCTCGCTACCAGGCGTCGTTAGCCATCCGTGAGCGGTTGGCGGCTGGGGAGCCGGATCGGGCCGACTACCAACGCGACCTGTCGGTCTCCCACAACAAGTTGGGTGACCTGATGCAGGGGTTGGGCCGCGGTGAGGAAGCCCTGGCTCGCTACCAGGCGTCGTTAGCCATGCGTGAGCGGTTGGCGGCTGGGGAGCCGGATCGGGCCGACTACCAACGCGACCTGTCGATCTCCCACGAACGGTTGGCATCCGCCGCCCGGGCGATCGAGGACCTGACGTCGGCAGCAGAATGGCAGTTGCAAGGGATCAAGATCCATCGACGCCTGATCGCCGACGATCCTGAGAACGTCGAACTGGTCCGCGAGCTCGGGGTCAAGCTCCACAACCTGGCGCCGATCAGCCAGGACCCCGTCTCGACCCTGTTGGAGGTGGTCGCTCTTCTCAGGCCACTGGCCGAGGCTGGCCGCCTTGACGAACTCGGCCAGCAGGTTCTCGACTGAGAACGCCGATCTGATCTGGCTGTGAGTATCGCTTCATCGGTCGAGTGACCGTGTTGGGCTTGGTGCTGGTGGCAGCGTTCGTGACTCCTGATTTGGCTGGCTGTCCGTTTCGGCGGGCGTGTCTTGCTGGGGATTTGTCCGTTCGCTGCTGCCGGCCCCGACCCGGGTCGAGATGCTGGCCTGATCAGGAGCCTGTCCGTCGACGCTGTCGTCGTGACTCATCACAGTCTTGCCGTTGCCTCTTGTCCGGTCCGGAACCACGTTCCAGACCATCACCAAGGAGAGCACGTGAGCACACTGGCAGACCAGGTCGACATCGTCATCGGTGTCGACACCCATCGAGACACGCACAGCGCCGCGATCGTCGCGCCGACCGGCGCCGAGATGCGGGCGGTCACCGTTCCGGCAACGAAGCAAGGGTACGCGCAGCTGCTGAACGCCGTCGAGGCGTGGCCCCGAGCCCGGCGGGTGTGGGCGATCGAAGGGACCGCGTCCTACGGTGCCGGGCTATGCCGGGCACTGCGTCTCGGCGGGGAACGGATCATCGAGATCGATCATCCGGCGCGCCCGGCACGACGTAACGGATCCAAGACCGACGCCCTCGACGCGGTCCGTGCTGCTCGCGAGGCACTCAGCCGACCGATGCTCGGCGAACCCCGCGAGGGCGACGACCGCGAGGCGCTGCGGGTGTTGAACACGACCCGCGAGAGCGCCGTTCATGCGCGCACGCAGGCCATCAACGCCGTCCACGCCCTCGTCGTCGCCGCACCAGACTGCGTCCGAGATCGGCTCCGTGACCTCACCACCTTGCAGCTGTTGCGGCGATGCGCGGCGCTGCGGGTCCGCACGGACTGGACAATCGATGTGCAAGCGACCGTGATCGCGTTGCGGTCCAGCGCCCGGCGGGCCATCGCGTTGGAGACCGAAGCGGACGAGCTTGAGCGGGCGATCGCACCGATCATCGCGCGGGTCGCGCCGGCGTTGATCGCCCGACGTGGTGTCGGTTCGATCACGGGCGCCGTCATCTTTTGCGCCTGGTCTCACCCCGGCCGCTGCCGGTCAGAAGCCGCGTTCGCGGCGCTCGGTGGGATCTCCCCGATCCCGGCGTCATCCGGTCAAACGGTGCGGCACCGCTTGAACCGCTGCGGTGACCGGCAACTCAACCGGGCGATTCACACCATCGTGATCACCCGCTCACGGATCGACCCCGACACCAAGGCCTACATCGAACGGCGCACCGCTCAGGGCAAGACGCCCGCGGAAATCCGGCGCTGCCTCATTGGACGAGTATGAGTGATGCAGGTCACGTTGGCCTGTTCGTCGGGAGCGGCGAGGGACGGCCTCGTTGTCTTGCCACGTGATGGCCTGTTTGAGTTGGTCGCCCTCGTCGTTGCCGGGACGCGTGATCGGCACAAGAGAGCAGCCCCAACGAGGGCCGAACAATGAGGAACCGACGGTCGACCCGGCTCCAGCGGCGATGTCCGACTTGGAGGCAACGATGTTCTGTGGATGGGACTGGGGTTCAACACATCACGGTGTGTGCGTGATCAACAATGAGGGAGCGATCGTCAAACGGTGGCTGGTCGAGCACACCGACAATGAGCTCGGCACGCTCTTCGTTGAACTCGCGGCGATTGCCGACGCGAGGGTGATGCCGGTCGCTATCGAGCGTGGTGAAGGGCTCGTCGTCGGGTTGATCGCTGGTGCTGGGCATCCGGTATTGATGGTCGAGCCGGCAGCGTTCAAAGCAGCCCGCCCGCGGTGGGGGTCGGCCGGCGCGAAGTCCGATCTCGGTGACGCGTTCATGCTCGCCGACTATGCCAGAACCGACGGCCACCGGCTTCGACGAGTGGAACCCGTTGCCGAGGCCACGCGGGAACTCGGTGCACTCGTTCGCGCCCGGACCTCGCTGGTCGAAGCGCGTACCGCTGCATCGAACCAGTTATGGGCGATCCTTGCCGAGCATTGGCCTGGCGCAGGGATCCTGTTCCAGAAGCTGATCTCGCAGATCGCGCTGGCGTTCCTGACGGACTACCCGACGCCACAATCGGCGATGCTGCTCGGGGAGGGCCGGATGCAGCAGTTCTGCCGCCGTCACGCGTATCGGGGCGGCAAGTCACCGGCCGTGCTCCTCGGCCGCCTGCGCGCCGCGCCGGCGAACGCGGACCCGATCTCACCGGTGATATTGGCAGCGATCATTCGGGGCTCGGTCGCCCAGATCCGAACCCTCAACACCGAGATCACGCATCTCGAACGTGACATCGCCACCGCACTCGCAGCACACCCCAAAGCTGCGCTGCTCGCCACGCTGCCTCGAGTCGCGAACGTGAGCCTCGCGCAGCTGATCGCCGAGATCGGACCGTTGCTCGAACGCTGCGACAACCCTGAACAAGTGGCGGCGATGTGCGGAGCTGCACCGGTGACACGTGCGTCCGGAAAGTCACGAACGGTCGGGTTCCGCTACGCCGCGAACAAGCCGGCCCGGGTCGCGATCACCGGGTTCGCCGACAACTCCAGACACTCGTCCGCGTGGGCTGGCGACAGCTACCGGCGCGCTCGCGCCCGAGGCGCCCGCCATCCACACGCGGTGCGCATCCTCGCCCGCGGCTGGATCCGCGTCATCTGGGCCTGCTGGACGACCAACACCATCTACGACCCCTCACGACACCGCAGCGAACAACTTCTCGCAACACGGACTTGACCAAGAGAACTCAAGCGCTACGTCGTCCGCGAGATCTTCCGACTCCTCGAACACGCGGCCCCACCGAACCCGCCAGCCGAAGCGTGATGACCGCCGACCGACTGCCTCGCGAGAATGTTCCTCCGGGGACTTGACAGGACATAGGAGCATCCCCACTTCCGGGGTGTCGCGACGAGGGTGGATTCGGGGGGTCGTGGCTACACCTCACGCAAGGTAGGTGTGTCGATGTCGAAGTCGAACTGGGGGCGGGGTAGGCCGTTGACGTCGAAGCGTGACTTGTACGTTCAGTTGATGAACCAGGGGCTGAACAACAGCGAAGCGTGCCGGCAGGTCGGCGTGAACCGCAAGACCGGGCAACGCTGGCGGCTCGGCCGTGTCGTGACCGATCCCAAGTACGGTGTCTACCGTTACGACCCGATCGTGCCGCCGGGCTCGACCGCACCGGGGTCGGACCGGTATCTGTCGGGTGAGGAACGTATCGTGATCGCCGATGGTGTGCGGGCCGGACGTTCGAAACGTCTCATCGCGGGCGAGTTGGGCCGCAGCGTTTCCACGGTGTGCAGGGAGGTGCTCCGTAACGCCGAGACATCTGGCGAGTATCGGCCGCACGCGGCGCATCAGCGGATGCTCACTCGACGGCCCCGCCCGAAGCATCGTCGGGTCGTTGTCAACCGCGAGCTACGCGGCCTGATCCAGGAACGCCTCGACAAACGCTGGAGCCCAGAGCAGATCTCCAACAACCTGCGACTCGAACAGCCAGACCGTGGGGACCTGCGTCTCGCTCCCGAATCGATCTACCAGGCGATCTACGCACCATCGAGTGTGCTCACGACCGGCCCACGCCTCGCGTTGCGCACGGGACGGCTCCATCGGCAGCGCCGAAACGAGGGTAAACGTCATTCCCGGTTCGTGGTCCCGATGACGCCAATCAAGGACCGACCAGCCGTCGTCGAGGACCGTGGGGAGGGCGGCCATTGGGAAGGAGATTTGGTGCGCCACGAGGTGCTGTTGAACCGTGCGGTGATGAAAGGGCACCGCCTTCTGTTCGTCGCAGCGAGCAGTTGAAGCTGGGGGCAGCCTGGCAGGCCGGAACGGGCTTGTTGGGTGGCAAGCAGCCCCGACAACGCCGGGACAGGCCAGCACTGTCAGATGGTTTGGGTCCGGCAAGCAAGACAGGACGGTGTACGTGAGAAACCAGCGTTTGAAAGCTCCTCAATCTTCCCTCCAGCTCGAACCTGACGGATCTGGGCTGGTCAGCGGCGCGCACCCACCACGTTTGTGGCGGGGAACTCCTCCACCGATTTGTGTCGTCGGTGCGGAGGCCACGGTGAATGCCTGCGGCGTAGCCGTGGCGATGCCGCAGGGGCATAGCTGGGCACCACCCCTGTCGAACGGTTCACAGTGAACGTGGGAACCATCCCGGCGGTCCCCAACCCGGTCAGCTGCCTGCTGGCCGGAGGGAACGCGCGTTGCCGGCGGATGCCGCCGGGATGGGACGGAGGGGTCGTAGTAGTCCGAGCGCAGGAAAGCTGTGCACATGGCGAAGGACCCCAGCGTGTTCGCAGTCTTGTAGTTGAACGTGGAGGCCGCTGATGAATATCGGCGCTCCGTGGCCCGACCTCGAGGAGGCCGAACTGCGGGTACTCGTGACACAAACGAAACTGCACCAATGGGCGGCCACTGATCCTGGCCGCTGTTTCGATGACATTTACAACCTCGTGTATGACCCGTCGTTCCTCGTTGTTGCGTGGAACAGGGTGCGGGGCAACAAGGGTGCACGATCCGCCGGTGTCGATGGAGTGACTCCTCGCTCCGTCGTGTTCGGCGCCGGAGAACTCCTCACTGGGCTACGAGACGATCTCAAGGCTCAAGGGTTTGAACCGGTGCCGGTGCGGGAGAAGATGGTCCCGAAGACCGGCGGGAAGTTCCGCCGGTTGGGCATCCCGACCGTCTCCGACCGGATCGTTCAAGCCTCGTTGAAGCTGGTCCTCGAACCAATCTTCGAGGCGGACTTCAAACCATGCTCATATGGTTTCCGTCCGAAACGCCGCTCGCAGGACGCGATCGCTGAGATCCACTTCTTTGCTTCACCGACTCGGAACTACGAGTGGGTGTTCGAAGGAGACATCACAGCATGCTTCGATGAGATCGACCACACCGCCCTCATGGGACGGGTGCGACGTCGCGTCGGGGACAAACGGGTTCTACGGCTGGTGAGATCGTTCCTGAAAGCCGGGGTCCTCGGTGAGGACGCCGTGCACAGGGAAACGATCGCTGGGACACCCCAAGGCGGGATCCTCTCACCGCTGCTGGCCAACATCGCGTTGTCGGTCCTTGACGAACATTTCACTGCGAAGTGGGATGCTCTCGGCACGGAATACCACCGCTCCAAGCATCGCCGCAATGGCGGCGCCGTCTGCCGATTCGTCCGCTACGCGGACGACTTCGTCGTGATGGTGTCCGGCACCCGCGACCATGCCGAGCAACTACGCGACGAGGTCACAGCAGTGCTCGCCCCGATCGGCTTGCGCCTCTCGGAAGCGAAGACGAGGATCTGCCACATCGACGAGGGTTTCGATTTCCTCGGGTTCCGCATCCAACGGAAACGCCGCAGGGGAACGAACAAACGGCACGTCTACACGTACCCGTCGAAGAAGGCGCTCGCGTCGATCATCGACAAAGTACGCACGCTGACACGCCGCAGCTGGCATCGAGATCTTGTCACCCTGCTGAACCGGCTCAACCCGGTGCTGCGGGGATGGTGCAACTACTTCAAGCACGGGGTGTCCAAACGGGCCTTCGGATACGTCGACAACTTCGCTTGGCGACGAATCATCATCTGGCTACGCAAACGCCACTTCAAGCTGAACTGGGCAACGATCCGCCGACGACATCTCCCCACGTGGGAGATCACCGCCGACGGTGTCACGATGTTCCGACCGAGAGCGGTCGAGGTCACTCGCTACCGCACCCGGTTCAACATCCCCACACCATGGACAACACCAGGATCAGCCGCAACAGCGGCATGAACACGTGGAGAGCCGGATGCGATGAAAGTCGCACGTCCGGTTCGGAGGGCGGGCCGCAGAAACCCACCAGCCGAAAGGCTGACACGGGCGCTGCGGCTCGACCCCTACATCACTGGCACCATGAACCAGTCGGCGATCGGCACCCTCGTCGAGCGGGTCAGCCGGTTCACGGTTCTCGTGCACTTCGTCGGCACTCACGACGCCGAACAGTTGCGCGACTCGATGATCGAGATCTTCAACCGGTTGCCGTCGAGTGCTCGGCGGTCATTGACATGGGACCAGGGGATCGAGATGGCCCGCCATCGCGAGTTCACCGCCGCGACGACGATGCCGGTGTTCTTCTGCGAGCCCCGGTCACCCTGGCAGCGAGGCACGAACGAGAACACCAACGGACTGTTGCGCCAGTACTTCCCCAAGGGCACCGACCTGTCCATCTACACGCCCGAAGACCTCTGCCACGTTGCTGACGAGCTCAACGGCCGACCACGAAAGACCCTCGGCTGGAGCACCCCGGCAGCGGTCTTCGCTACGCTCCAAATCTCCGCCGTGTAGCCACGACCGCTGGAACCCGCCTCGGCAACCCGGGGCCAACTCGGATCGGCGTTTTCAGTTCTCGACAGCGCGCTCAGCCTGCGAGAGACATGACGGGTCTCAAGACCGGTCCGACTCGGTCCGCGGCGTTACGCACGGCCGAGGCGGTCATCGCGAAGTAATGCCCGGACTGTGTGGGGTGGGTAGGTCGCCGAGGCTGGTCGGCTCTTCAGCGACGAACCCGAGCTAGAGCACCTCTGGTGCGACAGGGTTGAAAGATGAGGCAAGTTTTCAGGCGGCGGTCTTGAGGCGCGCCCGGTTGAGGTAGTTGCCGACGTGGCTGTCGATTTGGCGGTAGGCGGCGCGTAGCGGTGGGGGTGCTGGTGGTCGGTCAGCGGCGAGGAGCTGGGGCAGGAGCCGGTCGCCGAGTTTGGTGTAGGTGATCGGCGACGCGTTGACCGTCGGCGGTGAGCACGTACGTGTTCGATCTCGGGAGCCGCTCGATCAGACGCAGGAGCCGAAGCCGGCGCAGGTCGTAAGTCATCTGCTGTTGGGTGTAGGTGCTGCCGAGCAGTTGGGACACCAAGCCACGGAGGGTCTTGTTGGTGAAACCGACGACGGACACGAGTGAGGTGGTGAGTGCACCGGTCAGGGCCATGGCGCGTGGGTCACCGAAGCGTAAGGCTCCGGTTCGTTGGCCCTCCTGTAGCGAGGGCTGTGAGATGCGTTCCCAGAGGGACGTCTCGATGGCACAGCCCTGACCGGCACGTTCACATTCCAGCAGACGACGATTCGCCACGCGTGCTTTGGCGACGAGTTCGGCCAGGTTCTCCAATCGGCGTTTGACGCCAAGATCGGTGGGTGAGTTGACGACGGTCTCGATTCGCAGTGCTCGTCCTTCCTTCAGGTATTGCTTGATCCTTGAGTGCTTGTAGAAGGCGTTGACGGTGACCTCGGTGCCGCGGGTGACGACCTTGGTGGCGAACTCGCCGGTCGTGTTGCGGCGGATCTGCGGTTGAAGATCAGCTTGATCTCGTCGGGGCGGCCGATATCCAAGTTGTCGGCAACGACCGCTTCGAAGAACGCCCGTGCCGCGGCGGGGGGCGTCGAACACGATCGTGCGGAACACCTCGATCTGGCGCATCGACAACTCCCACCAATACCCACCCGCCCGATCGACCGCGGTGAGCGGGGTGGGGATCTGGCGCATCCACCGCTCGAAGAACAACTGGATCTGCACCGGGCCAAGCCGATCACACACCGCCTGCAACCGGGCCGGTTCATCGCAGGTGGCGAACCCGTTGGCCAGCTCGGTGTATCCGATCCCGGCCCGGGTGGCTTGACGTTTGGCCCACTCGTGCCCGTTGATCCACACCTTCGCCGGGTAGGGGAAGTAGGTGCAGATCTTGATGAACCCGGCCCCGAACTCGGCGTCGAGCACATAGAAGTAGAACACCGACACCCGCCGATCAGCCTTGGCGAACCTGAAATACGACACCCCGCCTGACGAGGTTGCGCGGGTGGCGGTGAACACGTTGTGGAACTCCTGGCCGACACCGATCGCCACCACCCCCGGCCCGGTCGCCGCGTCCAGGAAGGGGCGGATCACGTCGATCTGGCGGTCGTGTTTCCCGAACCGGACCATCGGGATCCCGTTCGCCTTGGCGTACTTGTCGACAGCAGCCCGGAACCGGTTGCCGATCTTTTCCATCAACGCCGGCGACGGGAACGGCTTGCCGAGATGATCACGCATAAACCGGGCCACCTGATGTCAGCCGTCACGTAATTCCCTGAGGCTGGCGTCACGGTATTCCCTGACTCGGCCTGCGGGTTTCTTGTCTACTCGATGGTGCCTCCTTCGGGTTGGGGGTCGAGGAGTTGTTGGAGGTCGCGGGCGAGGGCGGTGGCGCTGAATCGTCCGAGGTCGTGGCCGACGACGACGGTGTCGGGTCCACGGCGGAGTTGCACGGTCCAGGAGCGCGAGAGGTGCCGCGCGTTCCTGCCGGGATCGCTGTCGGGCTGATCGACCTCGACGAGGAGCGGTGGGGGTGCTCCACGCCTGCGGGTGCGGGAGGGCCGACATCGTGGTGAGCAGTATTTGAACGGCCGGCCGGGGGTCCCGGTTCGGTCGGGGATCGTGTTGGTGCAGCCCTCGGCGGCGCAGGTCGTGCCGGTCATCGGGCTGGCGTCTTGGTCGTCGCGCCGGGTCGTTTGTTGGGCCGGTAGGACTTGCCGTCCATGTGGACGTGGTGGGCGACGTTGACGATGCGGTCGAGGATCGACTCGGCCACGACGGGGTTCGGGAACAGCGTGTACCAGTCCGAGGCTTGGCGGTTCGCGGTGAAGATCGTGGGCTTCGGTCCCCGTTCTGTGATGAGCTCGTAGAGGTCGTCGGCCTGGCTGAGCGTGAAGTCCCGGATGGCGAAATCGTCGAGGATCAACACGGCGGGTCGGGCCCAGCGCCGCAGCCGTGTTTCCCAGCTGCGGTCGGCGTGACCGCCGGCGAGGTCGGCGAGCGAGCCGCGACGTTTTGGTGAACGCGACGCTGTGCCCGCGGCGGCAGGCCTGGTGACCGAGCGCTTGGGCGATCATGGACTTCCCGACACCGACGGGACCGTGGAGGATGATCGACTCGCCGGCGTCGACGAAGCGCAGCGTGGCGAGATCGCGGATCACCGCGACGGGGATCTTCGGGTTGAACGAGAAGTCGTAGTCCTCGATCGTGGCGAGCTGCTCGAAGCGGGCGGCTTTGATCCGTCGGGTCAACCCGACGTCGTCGCGGCGCGCGGTCTCGTCTTGGCAGAGGACCTCGAGAAGCTCGACGTGGCCGAGCTCACCGGCGGTCGCCTGCGCGAGACGCACGCTGATGGTGTCGAGCATCCCGAACAGCTTGAGTCGGGCGAGGACTTCTTCGAGTTGATGGACGCCGGTCATGACGTGGCCTCCACATCGAAGAGGCGGTCCGGGCCATGCAGATCCGCGGGGGCCGAGGTCGCCGCGCTCGACGTGGCCGGGCCGTCGCCGTGGCCTTCGGTTTCGGTGCCCGGCCGCGAGGATCCCTTTCACCGTCTTGTAGGTCGGGTCGCCGACCTCGAGGGCCCGGGCGCACGCGGCATCGAGGCGCTCGGCGTCGTGTTTGTCGGCGAGACCGACGACGCCTTGGGCTTGGCGGAGCCGATAGAGGGCGTTGACTTCCATGAGCCCGGCGACCACCTCGGCGACGTGAGGCCCGAGTTCATTGGCTCGGCGGCGACACCAGGCCGGGGTGTTCATGAAGAACGCGATCTTCTCCGGCGGGTAGTCGTTGCGATCCGTCGCCCGGCCTCGTTCGATGCGGGCGTGGGTCTTGATCAACTTCGAGTCCAGGAACACTTCGACAGTGCGGGTCCCGGCGCGGGCGTCGACCTGGACCCCGATGTGTTTCCACGGCACCGAATACAGGGCTTTGCCGACCTTGACGTGGATGTCGGGGCCGACCTTCCCCGACGACCAGTGCGCCAACTCGAAGCTCTGGCGGGGCAGCGCCCCGAGCGCCGCGTGTTCTTCGGCGTCGAACACGACCTGCGGGGCGACCCGGTCGAGGGGCCGGCACTGCCGCTGGTTCGCGACTTGCGCGGCACCAGCGCACCGCGTCGGCTTGCATCGCCGCGAGCGACTCGAACTCTTCGGCGCGGCCGGCGAAGAACGAGTCCCGGGCGTAAGGCACGTGACGTTCGACGGTGGCCTTGTCCCGGGGCTTCGAGCGCGCGGGCCGGATCGACGAGGCACCCGTAGTGCGCGGCGAACTCGCCGAACGCCCGGTTGATCAGCGGGTCATACAGATCCGGTTTGACCACGCCGGTCTTGAGGTTGTCAGGCTTCTGTGCCCTCGAGGGGCACAGAACCCCGAATATGTTCCGCGGAACATATTCGGGGACGATCCGCGCCGGCACCCCACCAAAGAACTCGAGGGCCAACAGGTGCGCCTCGACCCATGACACCTGGTCCACGACCAGCACCGGCCGCAAGAACATCAGCCGCGAGTACACCAACACGATGATGAACCCCTGGACCCGCCGCATCCGTTGGGACACCGGGTCGAACCAGCGGCCCAACAACCCGTAATCGACCTGAGCTTCCTCGCCCGCCGGTGGGGTGTCGCGCAGCACTCGCACTGCCGCACGGGCGGTGTGCTCATCAACGTTGGCCCAGATGAACCGACGCAACGACGACTCCGACGCCTCGAGCTGATGGTCGTCACGCAAGCGCTGATGCGATCGTCGCGATGGTCACGAGCCCCAACCACGACTTGATCAACTCGCGGTGCTGCTCGATCTCGGGCCACGTCGTGGCCCGCGCCGCCCGGTCGACGAGCTCGGGGAACCAGTCGGCCACCAACGCCGACCACTGCTCCTCGCTCAACGGCGGACCGCCGGGCGCCAGACCCGCCGCGACGCGGGGGCCGTGTACTTGCGGATCGTCTTCGGGTCCACCCCCAACGACGCGGACACCTCACCGATCCGCCGGCCCGCATGCCAATGCACCAATAGCTCCACGATGTCTCTCACAGTGATCGTTCTCCTTGCCACGGTTCCTCCTCGTCGACGACGAGGACGATGTTCAACGGACAAGCAGACCGGGCACGGGATGCCCACCACCACGCCCCCAGCGACCGCCACCAGGGAAATCCGTGACAGCGACCAAGGGAATAACGTGACGGCGAATCAGGGAACTACATGACGGACTTTCACCTCAACTAGGGATATCCGTGACGGCTGACAACCTGAGCACCAACCTGCAGATTCGGGACGTACACGTTCAAATACACCCGGTCAAGACACTCGATCTCCAACACGACATGATCATCGAGCAGATCATTGACGTTCACCACGGCAGCCACCCGGCACCCCCTTCGGCCGCCGCAGCACCAACTCTACGACACACCCACAGACCCGACCCGGCTCGGCGGTCCGAGGCGAAGCCTCACTGGCAGGATGCTGAAAAACGCTTGGTAGGTGGTGGTCGGGGCATCGGGCGTGTGGTGCCTGGTCCGCTGGGCGTTTGTTGCGGTCCGCGTTGAAGCGGTGATTCTTGGTCAGCTGGCGTTGTCGAGGTTGGCGATGCGGATGATGTTGTAGGTGGCCCCGGTCAGTAGCCACCAGTGCTGGTTAGGTTCTCGACCTCGGTAGCGAAGCTTGCGTCCGCCGCCGATGGTCTTGATCCACCCGAACGGTTCCTCGATCCGTTTACGGATCCGCATGCTCACCACGTGTCCCGGGTGGCGTGTCGTTCTGCCGTCGATCGCCGATCGTCGATTCTTGGTGTTCTGGGCGACATGTGGAGTGAACCCCGCAGCGCGGGTGTCGGCGACGAAGTCGGCGGTGTCGTATGCCTTGTCGGCGGCGACCGTTCGACGGCGGGCCCGTTTCGGGAGACGGTTCAGCATCGTGATCGCCGCCGCCCGTTCGCAGTAACCGTCGGCTTGGGTCAGTTCCATGTCGACCAGCAACCCGTTGCGGTTCTCCATCAACGTGTGCCCAGCGAAACACAACTTGGCGGCGGTGTTGCGGCTCTTGCGGAACAGGCCGCGCTTCAGGGTCCGTCGTCGATTGATGGGTGTCGTTCGTGCGTTTCTGGCCGTGGAAGTTCACTTCGGCGTTGCGGCCCTCGGTCTGGCCTGTCGGATCCGGCGCCGGCGCAGCATCGTCGGGCGGGTCTTTCGGTTGGAAACTCTTGTGTGACGCCCACGCCTCCAACAGGGTGCCATCGACAGAGAAATGATCCGACGACACATAGTTACGCAGCCGAGCCTGATCGACGACCACGGCAAAGAACCGGGCAGCGATGTTGTGCTCGAGCAGACGGGTCTTGTTCTTCGTGAACGTCGTCGGATCGAACGCCGGCTGGGTGATCGGCATGTCCATGAACCACTTGAACAACAGGTCGTAGTTGAGACGTTCACAGAACTGACGCTCCGAACGCACCGAGTACAACCCCATCAGCACACAGGCCTTCAACAGCGCTTCGGGTGGCACCGACGGCCGACCGCCCGCGGCGTACATCGCCGCAAATTCGCCGTCCATCACCGCCAGCACCTCATCGACGATCTTGCGGATCCGACGGATCGGATGACCCGGCGGGATGAACTCGTCCGCCGACGACGACACCATCACCATCGACAACCGAGGATCAGCTTGACCACGCATACCCCCAAGTTTTCCACGCGCCGCCAACGAACGCGAGCACCCCCAGACCTGGTTTTTCAGCACCCTGCTAGTGTCCTGCATCAGAAATAGCTCGCGTTGATGATTGTGTCGTAGTACGATCGGGGGGTGGCTGGTCGTGGTCGTCCCAAAGCGCTGATGGTGGTGTCTGATGAGGATCGGGTGGTGCTGGAACGCTGGTCGAAACGCCCGAAGTCGCCGATGTCGGTGGCGCAGCGTTCCCGGATCGTGTTGCTCGCGGCGGACGGGGTCGACTCCAAGCGGTCGCGGTTCAGGTCGGGGTGCATCAAGCGACGGTCGGCAAGTGGCGCAAGCGTTACCTGGCTTACGGTGTTGATGGTCTGATCGATGAGCCCCGACCCGGGGCGCCTCGCAAGATCGGCGATGCCGATGTCGAGGCGGTCGTCGTGCGCACCTTGGAAGAAACCCCGACCGACGCGACGCATTGGTCGACGCGTGACTTGGCGAAGAAGGTCGGCATGTCGCCATCGTCGGTCGGACGGATCTGGCAGGCGTTCGGGCTGAAACCGTGGCTGACCGACACGTTCAAGTTGTCCGAGGACCCCCAATTCATCGACAAGGTCCGCGATGTCGTCGGGTTGTACATGAACCCGCCCGAGCACGCAGTCGTGCTCTGTGTCGACGAAAAGACCGGCATCCAGGCGTTGAACCGCACGAAACCGTCACTGCCAATGCGTCCCGGCCAAGTGGAGCGTCGCACCCACGACTACGTCCGCAACGGCGTCGTCGATCTCTTCGCCGCGTTGAACATCGCCACCGGCCAGGTCCTCACCCGGACCGATAGCAGCATCGAGCTGTCGAGTTCATCAAGTTCCTCGACGCCATCGACACCAACGTGCCCGCCGGTCTGGACATCCACGTTGTGATGGACAACGCGTCAACTCACAAGACGCCCGCCGTGCACAAGTGGCAGCTACGCCACCCACGGTTCACGTTCCATTTCACGCCGACCTCGTCGTCATGGCTGAATCTGGTCGAGCGATGGTTCGGCTACCTGACCGACAAGAAACTTCGCCGCTCAGCCCATCACTCCGTGAAAGAACTCACCGCCGACATCAACACGTGGGTCAACACCTGGAACGACGACCCGAAACCCTTCGTGTGGACCAAGACCGCCGATCAGATCCTCAACAAACTCAAGCGCTACCTCACAGATATTCAACAAACTTCTGACGCAGGACACTAGGTCCGAAACGCAGGTCCGCAGTGATCGGCGACCGCATTTCGGTGGCGAGATGGCCTTCGCCGAGCGGTTGCTGTTGGCCGCCATGTGCAGAACCTGTTTGCCGCTGACAGACAATCCGACGGATGCCTGAGTACGGGCGGCAGGGCTGAACCGTCCTCAGGTGCGACCAGATTGCTCCAGGTCAGCGCCAATGTGAGGTGACCTGTGAGGTGAGGTGTGAGGTGATCGATGAGGTCGGTTCGTCATGGTGTGAGGCGTGGTCGTGGTTGCTGCGCCGTTCCGATTCGATGAGGACGATCCGCGCCCGATGCTGCGCCATCTCGACAACTGGGCTCGGCGGGCGCTGACGTCGCCGGAGGCGTGGGGCTCGACGTTGGAGCGTTGCGGGCAGTGGGCGGATTACTCGGCCCGCAACCAGGCCTTGCTCGCCTCATACGGAATCGCCGGTTTGGTCGCCGGTGAGTCGACATGGGCTCTGGTGAGTTCGACCGAGGGCCGGGGCTGCGCCATTCGGGCTGGCGAGCATGGCCTTCCGGTTCGGGTTCCGACGATTGATCTCGCTGGGACTGGCGCCGACTCGCTCCCTCGAATTGGGCAAGCAACCGGAGGCCGAACGCATGCTTGGGAGCGCGTCTTCGCAGTCGAACAGTTGGCCCGTCGTCCCGCTGCAGACGCTCTGGCTCCGCCGGTGGTGCCGGGACTGTCGGCGGCGGAGTGGTGTGAGGCGGTGCGGGTCACGTCGGGTCGGGTCGTCGGTCGGATGCCTCGACGGGTTGACGATGCGACCACTCAGCTCGCGTCGCTCGCTGAGAGGGTTCCGCACGGTCCGGGTCGGTTGCGGTTGACCGGGCCGTTGGCAGCGCAGGCCGGGTGGCTCGCGGCTGATCGGGTCGGTCTCGCGGTTGGGGCGATGCCCGCGTTCGACCCAGCGGATCTGACGTCGCGGGAGCGATGGCGCACGCTCGTCGATGTCCGTCATGCCGCCGGCTTGCTCGTCGCCGGGATATCGCACGCAGTTGGCGCCGATTTGACGGCGTCGCCATTGCCGCGCCACGAACTCGTCGATGACCGCTCCGTCGCTGCTGGGCGGCGCAACTATCTCGCTCCCGCCGATCTGCGCGAGTTGCCAGTCGGAGTGTGGGTCGAGGCCGGCCCGTACAGCCGGTCCGAGTGGCTCGCCCGAGGTGTCGCCGGAGCGGCCGGTGTCGCTGGGTTCCAGCGGGTCAACGACCGCTCCTACCTCGCCGTCTACGAGACGAGGACCGGGGCGATGTGGCGACTCGAAACCACAGGCCGCGGTGCTCATACTGGGCTTGTTCACGAAGGAACCGCAGAAACGCTTGACACGGCCCGCTCTACGGCTCGAGCGGCCTTGTACGACAAGTTCCCGGAGATCGCCGCCAGCCTCGACCACCCGTCGAACGGTCGAGTTGTGTCGATCGAACGCGGTTGGCGTCCGCTGCCGGATGGGCGTGATGATCGGACCGAACATCGGCGCTTCGATGACCGAGTCTCGGCTGTCGTGGCGCCGGGACCAGGTGGGCAGTGGCAGACCTGGTCGACGGTCGACGGAGCGCTCCGGCAAGGGCCGCTCGCCTCGGACGCAGGCGCGGCGCGCGATGTCGCCGACGGACTCGCCCGGGCGGCGCTGGTGGAACTGGCCGCTTTCACACCGGATCGTGCCAACCGCGTCGTCTCCGATGCCGCCAACGATGGCACGTGGAGTCGCGAACTGCTCGTCGCTGCGGTCGGACATCGTCTCACGCCCGATGATCGACACACCCTGGCGACTACCACAGATGCCGGCGATCTCATCGCGACGATGCAGGCAACCGGAGTGCTCGCGCCCGTGACGATGCTCGCCGTCCTTCACGCCGAGCATGTGGATAGCGACACCGTGCTCGGTCTGCTCGGTGAGATCGGCATGCAGGCGGCGGAAGCGATCCGAAGCGTCCACGACCGATGGGGAATCCCACGGCTGGATATCGCCGAAGCAGTGGGTGCGACGGTCGATGATCTCCGTGACGCTGGTTGCTCCCAGACCGAACTGCTCACCGCCGCCCCCCGACAAACCCTGCGGGCATTGGACGAGCGTGAGTCCACATGGCAACAGATCGCACCGTTGTTGCTCGACGCCGGCTACACGCCTACTGAAGCCGTCGCTCACCTCGCCGCACACGCTCCGACGCCCGAGGCCTTCGCCGCTGGAACGACCGCGATCGTCGCTGATCCGGTCGTGGCGTTCAGCGCCGCAGGCAGGCGGGCAGAGCCAGAGGACCTCGTTGCGCTCTCCGAGCGATACGGACTCGACCCTGCAGCAACGGCTGCGGTGCTCGGTGCGGCATCCGTCCCGATCGACACCGCCATCGAGGTGCTCGTCACCAGATGCGATCACGACCTCGACACCGCGTTTGAACTCGCCACCTCGACGCTCGGCGTCGGCGAGGACTACCTGTGCGGAGCCCTCGGCTTCGACGCGGGGCCGACGGCCGACCCAGCTCGTGGGCTACTGAACGTCGACGAAACGGCGCTCGTCTGGGATGTCGAACCCGTGAATGCGACGACAGGTGTCGATCTATGAACGAGAACAACCTGTGGTCACAGTTGATCGCCGCCGTCGATTACGTCGCGGCGCTCGCTCGGCCCGATCTCACAGTGACTGGAGCGATCGACGAAGCCCTGCGATGTTGGATCACCGAGCACCTCGACCCAACCGACTGCTACGCCGTGGAAACGGAAAGTCTGCTTCCATGGCACGATCCCGACCCGCTCCGAACCACCCTCGATCGTCTGCTTGGATCGGTTCCGGCGGTGGGCCTGCCTGACGGCCATCGCATTGCAGCCGTGATCGAGTCCGCGCTCTGTTCGTGGCTGTCAGCGAGCGCAAATCGTTTCAACGAAGGTCATCGGTTCGGCAAATGAATGATGGTGGCTACACGGTTCGTCATCGGAGCTTGGGAGAAACCCGAAGGATCAACCAGCGTTTGACGGCCTCACCACTCGCCGAGCGGTTCTGGCAAGTCAGCAATCATCACGCCGAAGTGTCCGTAGGCCGCCGACCCGGAGATGCGTTCCTCCTCGGGGCAGACCACCGTGAACCCGGTCCCGGGATCGAACACCATCGGACAGGCTGGACTCTTGGGGCCGAATCCGCCCTCGAAAAACTGCACGCCGAACGCAACCCCCGCTGGGGCGAACGACAACACCGCAATGGCGATTGCAGAACGGTCGTGACCATCGTTGTACCACCAGGACAGCAGGAACGCGGCAGATCGCTCCGGCAACGACGAGTATGAGATCAAGCATGGAGACGAGCGCCATCACCGAACGATAGCGGCGTGCTCGCGTAGCGTTCTGACCCCTTTGGTGATTGGACACATTTCGGTCTCTCGGTCGCAACTTCGGCGAATTGTTGGCCCCGAGACGTCGTCGTCGGGCAGCACGCAATGCTGTCAGACCGCTTGTTCTATATGGCTGAACTGGCGCTCCCTCACCCTTGGTTCGTCTGGGAGAACTCCAGATCGCTGTCAGGCCTGGCCCAGGTCCGAACTTCCGTGCCGCCGTCTAGCGACTGTGCGTCGCGGGTGACCGCGTTCATGGCGGCGCCCGCGTCGATCCAAGAGGAGGAGCGCGATCGTTCGGATGGTGAGAAACCCAGCGGTAAGGGCCTGTGAGTTAATTGTTTGAGCGTTGTGCGGTGAGGGTGTAGTTCCATTCGCCGTGCCATTCGTTGGGTTGGATGGGGAGGGCTGCGAGTTGGGAGTCGCTGATCTTGGTGCCGGTCGGGTAGTAGCCGAGGTCGCGTTCGGCGTGCACGGTGAGCCCGCTGGTGGTGCTCGTGCCGGCGACGAGTTCCACGATCGTCTGATACGACGTGAGGGGTTTGCCGCGCCAGTTGATGGTGATGAACGAGAACAGCTTGTGCTCGATCTTGTTCCATTTCGATGTCCCGGGCGGGTAGTGGCAGACGGTGATCTCCAACCCGGTCTCCGCGGCGAGGCGGGCGATCTCGACTTTCCACAGGCGGTTGCGATATCCGTTCGATCCGCCGGCGTCGGCGGTGACCAAGAGCCGGCGAGCATGCGGGTAACGCTCGCGGCCCATGATCGTCCACCACCGGCGGATCGCGTTGACCGCGAACGCGGCGGTGTCATGATCATCGCCGACCGATACCCATCCCTCGTTCGCGCCGACGTCATACACCCCATACGGGATCGCTTTGGGGACATCCGGGTCCGGGAAGTCGTGGACATCGACCCTGGTCGGGCGGCCCTTGGGTTGCCATTCCCGTCCGCCGTTGGCTTTGGTGCCGTTGACCAGCTCTTTCTTCTTGCAGTCGACCGAGATCACCGGCTCACCAGCGGCGATGAACTCACCAGCAACCCGGTTGATGTGCTCGAACTGGGCGTTGCGGTCCGGATGCTGAGCTCCTTCGACGGTCTTAGCCGTCGCTTGCAACGAGAACCCCATCCGATGCAACAACTGGCCCACCGTCCACGACGACACCTGATGACCCATGTCCGTCAACGCCGCCGCCAACGTCCGCGTGGACTTCAACGTCCACCGCAACGGCGACATCGGATCACCCCGCGAGTCCGGCTCGACCAGATCATCAAGGCAGACCAACAGGTCCGGATCGACATCAATCAACTCCGGCCGACCGCCACCCTCGGCCCGCACTCGACCATCGGGTTCCACCCCGGCGACCGCGGCGCGTTGGCCGTCCATCACCGTGTTGCGCGACATCCCCGACACCCTGGCAGCGATCGTGACACCACCCCGCCCGAGCATCCGAGCCATCGCCCCGGCCTGCAACCGGCGCTGCTTCTCATCCAGATGCGGACCCATGAACGAGAAGAACTCGACCAGACCCTCCTCGGACACCTCCACACCCAAACCATACCCCACCCACCACCTCAACGCGCGGATAGTTCACTCGCGAGCCCTAACCTCCTCAAGGTCGGGGTGCTCGAGCGCGATGAATGGACCGGGAGGCGAAAATGTCTGAGGCAGGCTCTGTAATCGTTGCTGCAAGCATCTCGGCGGTCATCGCTCTGGTTGTGGTCGTGGTGCAACAAATGCACGATCGGAGGCACGCCCGCCGACAAGAAACAGCAGGCAGGCTTGCTGCGTTCTCGGCGAGCGGCCACGACGTTGTGCTCCGACTCGGTGGTATCGCCGTTGCGCAGATCGATGAGAAAGAATCGAAGCGCGCCGACACATTTTTCAAGGCCGCGGCACCCTTCAACACATTGCTGTCATCGATCCTCCTTCTGGACAACGAACCGATCGTTCGGGCCGCCATGGCAATCGATCGCGAGTTGGTACGGCTCGAGGGCCTTGCGATGGGGAGGGTGTGGGAACGATCATCGTGGCGACTTGAGCGGCAGCACCTCGGAGTCCTAGTGGATACCTTTCAGCGGGACGCCCGTCGTGAGTTGGGCTCGTCCAAGCTGTCATCGGACTCTCCACGACTTATCGGGCTGCACGACGACGAACAATCACGCACGCTGGAAGCGAGCGATGGGGCGTCGGCAGGTTGATTTTTGGTCCGCGCCAATCGGAAGCATCGACGACGATGGGAGCGAAGGGCGACATGCCCCGAGTGGGCCGTGTCGCCGCACCACAATTTGGATGGCTGCTACGCGTCGAGGAGGACCCGGCGGTTGTTGAAGACGGCGGAGATCTCGAGTTCGCCGCCCAGTTGGGAGATGATTGAGCGCAGAACGTCGAGGGAGAGGCCGATCTCGCCCGACTCGATCTGGGAGACGGCGGATTGGGACTTACCGATGAGGTCGGCGAGTTCGGCCTGGGTGATGCCGAGGGCGCGGCGGAGTTCGCCGAGTTGGTATTCGGCGTGCTCGTTGAGGGCTGCGGCGGTGAACGCGGCGATGCGGGTGGCTCGGGCGGGATCGCGTTCGGCTTGTTCGCGCAGTGCGCTGAACTTCTTCGTGTTAGGCATCAGATCAGGCCTTCCTTGTTGAGTTCGGCGAGGTGTTGGTCGTAGAGATCGTCGGCGATTGGCACGTAGTGGTCGTACCAGTCGTTCCATCGCGGCGTTCCGCCTGTGGCGTCGCTCTTTTTGCCGCCGACAAGCAGGATCGCTGCCAGTCGTGGGTCGAAGGCGAACAGGACTCGCATCGAGCGTTCGGCGCGGAGTTCCTTCATGTTCGGGTGTCTCGATTGGTGGATGTTGTCGACGCTGGGGCGACCGAGTCCGGGGCCGTGTTGTTCGAGGAGCGTGACCCGGCTGATGATCGCATCTTGGTCCTCCTCGCTGAGTGTCTCGTACCACGATCCGAACTCGTCGGTGTACTCGACTTCCCACTCTCCATAAGTCTAGCTGATATCAGCTGAGCTGATCAACGGGTTGGCGAAGCTGCTGGGACGGCCAGTAGCGGCGTGCTTGTTCGTCATCAGATGTCGATTCCTTCGGTGTCGTAGGTGAGGTCGGTTTGGTGGGGCTGGATGGCCGGTTCGACGAGGTGATCGAGGGTGCGGTTGATCTCGTGGTATTCGACGACGTGGGGCCAGTTGCGGATGATCCAGGCTTGGCGGGCGTCTTGGCCGGTGAGGGCTTCTTGGAGCAGGGCGGCGGTGTCTTCCATGGAGAGTTGGCCGTCTTGGAGGGCTCGGATGACTGGCCGCCAATCTGCCGGCGCTGCGGCGAAGAGGTCGTCGAGCTGGTCGAGCCGGGCCATGAGTTGCGGCGCGTCGGGTGGTGTGAGGTCGATCGGGTTGTGGCGATCGGTGGTGTCGATCCAGGTGCGGGTGAGTCCGAGGCGGCCGTGGAGTTGGTCCCATGCTTCCCCGATCTCAGCGCTGTCGGGGCGAAAGCCGATGCCTGCGATGTCAGGTGTGAGGTCATGCGTGAGGCGCCAGCGGGCGATCTCACCGGCGGCGTCGTCCCACGTGTGAGCGCCCGCGACATCGATCGGTCGGTTGCCGAGGAGCCGCCCGAGCCAGTCTGGATGCTCGGCTACCAGGGCCGACGTCTCACGTTCGACGGCGCGGCGTGCTGCTCGGCCATACAGGTCGGCGTCTCCTGGCTCCATGCCATGCGCTTGAAGGGCGCCGTTCCATTGGTCGATTCGTGACTCGATCGATGCCGTGCGTGTGCTGACGTGGTGCGCTGCAGCGGGTGTGAGTTCGTGGGTCGCCAGCGTGTCTGGGCCGATGAGACGGAGGTCGGACCATGCGAACTCGCGCTCGGCTTCGTGGCCGTCGTTCGAGACGAAGTGCAGGGTCGCTGTTCCAGCCGCGTCGTCAACTGCGGTGACGATGCCGACGTTGTGGCGGTCGGCGGGGCTGACTTCGATCCCGACGACGATGCGCTCGGCGACTTGGTGGAGTCGTTCGAGTTGTCCGATCAGCGCGGCCGCGGATGTCCCGACTTGCTCAGTCGCCCGGCGTTCGGCGGTGAACGCCTGGCGGGCGTGAGCTTCGAGGTCGGCAAGCGGGCGAGTGTCGGCGAGGTGGGCGACGCGGCGGACGTCGGGGTCGTGGTGGTGGGCGAGGGTTTTGGCTCCTGATCGGGTGAGGCGGCGGATGAGTTCATCGTCGATGTCACCGGCACGGTCCTCTGGCGGAGTGCGTCGAGCACGCCGATCAGACTTTCGTCTCCTTTCTGGGCAGCTCTTGCGTCAGAACGAGCATCCGACGTTCATTGCGGCTACGGCTCCGAAGGCGGGCCCGAGGTATAGAGCCACGACGAACGCCTGTGGGCAGATCCGCGTTCCGTCGACCTTGAGTTCGAGGTGTAGGTGGGGTGCGCCGGAGCGGCCGGTGTTGCCGGACGTGAGTATGTGTTGGCCGGCGACGACTCGATCGCCTTCGTGGACGTGGATGGCGCTGCCGTGGCAGTAGATGTAGCGGAGGGTTCCGTCGGTTTGGACAGAGAGGCCGACGCCGCAGGTGTCGCAGCCGGGTGCGGGGCAGCGGTGGTTCCACCAGTTGTCGTTGAAATGGGTGGTCCGCGCGACGGTGCCATCGGTGAGGGCGTAGAGGGGGGTGCCTTCGGGGACGAGGATGTCGATGGCGGGATAGTCGTGATGGGGTTCGTGGAGTTGCCGTTCGCTGACGATCGAACGGGGGAGGGGAAAGGCCCAGCCGCCGACCGCTTCGATGGGGAGTCCACCCGGGCTGAACGTCTCTCCTGCGCAATCGAAGATCTGTGCGGTGGAGGTTGGCGGCGTCGTCTCGGCGCCATCTCGTGGCGTGACCGAGCTGGCGAGGAGTCGGTCGTAGGTGTCGAGCCAGCGTTGCCGGTACTCCCGAGGGGTGAGCACGTTGCCTGCGGGTACCTGATCCCACTCGCCTGAATCGGGCGCAGGTAGATGGCCGATATACCAGACGACGGGGATCGTCGTGACGTCGTTGTCGTTGGCGGCAAGGATCGCCTGTACTCGTTCGGTGGCCTTGGCGTCTTGGGTGGCTGGTGGCGCGTCGGCGGCGTGGGTGTAGCCGTCGTAGCTGTTCCAGGCGCTGTCGATGAATTGGTAGGCGCCCGACGCCGATGACCCGTTGGCGTGGGCGGCGTAGTTGTCGCCGGACTCGATGTGCCGGATGGTGGCGAGGATGACCTCGATCGGGCCTGCCTCCTGGCCGCACATCGGCGGTGGCGAGTCGCCTCCTGCGAGGACGGCGGGGAGAAGGGCGAGTCCGAGAAGAACCGAGCAGAACGCGGCCATCGATGACTTCATGTCTCCAGAGGGACAACCGCGGTGAGAAATCTGGCGTTCGAGGTGCCGCGCTATCAAGGGCGTTGTCCCTCTGGCGGGTGAGGGTCCGCCATCTGGTCGGGCCGCCGCACAACCGGAGGTCCAACATGACGGCTCGATCTCGATCGCTCAGAAGGTGGTGGCGACACGTTGCCGCCACGGTTGGCGCAGCGGCAACGGCGCAGTCCTTGCCGGCGGCGGCCTGGGCGCAGGCAATTCCCAATCCGGCACCGGACGGGACGATGCCCGGCGCGGCGTTGGTGACAACGGTGCTTGGCTGGTTGAAATGGGGAGGTCTGGCTGCCGCACTGGCTGGGCTGCTGATCGGGGCGATAGCCACTGGCGTCGGGCACTTCGGATCGAACTACTCAGCGTCGTCGGCCGGGAGGAAGTGGCTGCTCGGTGGAATGGGTTCCGCGATCCTGTCCGGTCTCGCGTGGACGATCGCGACGACGCTGTATACGGCGACGGGTGGCTGAGAGATGCGACGCATCGCCATCGTTGTCGCCCTGCTCGCGCTTGTCGTCGTAGCCGGGCTGCTGATGTCTCGTCGCGGACGGGGCGCAGCACCCTCGCTGCCTTCGACCGCAACGGTCTCATCGTCGCCAGGAACCGTCGGCGGACAGGCCAGCGCTCCAGGGGCTTCCTTCGAGGATCGGGAGGCCGCTCGCCAGGCGGCGATCGACGCCGTTGCGATGACGGGACGGGTGGTCGACGCTGGGCTGATCTCCCGTCGTGACTTGGTTGAGTCGATTCGCCACCCCCGGCTACGGGCCGGTGCTGGCGGACGAGACGTCCACGGCGATCGGGGCGATGCTGACCGAACTCGGCGCCCGGCACGTCGATCGGCTTGAGATGCGGGTGGACGAGTTCCCATTGACCGCATCTGCGACACCCGAGACCGGTGCGGTTCGAGTTCGGGTGTGGTCGGTGGTGGTCGTCGCCGCTCCGGGTGCGGGGCCGGGCAGGCAGGTGTGGCGCACGGTGACGGTGCTGATGAGGCATGTCGACGGGCGTTGGCTGGTCGATGAGTGGCTGTCGGCGTTCGGTCCGACTCCAGCGCCTGCCGTCGAGGTCGGCTTCGATGACCCGGCGGCGTTGGGAGCTCCGATGTCGTGGCCGCCCGCTCGCTCGTTGAGCGATGCGGTGGGGGTGGGCTGAGGTGTGGCCGTTCCCGAACCCGTTGGATCTGTTCGGTGACGCGGCCGGCGCGGTGACCGGGTGGGCGTGGGACAAGGTGATCCAGGGGATCTACACGTGGTTCGCCAACGGGCTGCTGTTGCTGATGGAGTGGGTGTGGGGCGTGCTCGACACGGCCACCACGCCGCGGCTGACCGAGGCCTGGTTCGCCACCGGGCTCGTGCGGCCGCTCGCCGGATTGTCGCTGGGGATCACGGTGGCGATGATGCTCGCCTCGGCGGTGCAGGCCGGTTTCGGCGGACGGCCGGAGTTGATCGTCGACGCGTTGAAGGAGGGTCCGAAGTCGATCGTCGCTTCGGCGGTGACCTTGGTTGTGATGGACGTTCTCGTCCGTGGTGCCGACGTGATCGGCGACGTTGCCTGGCAGTCCGGTCGGGCCGACGCAGTGCAGGTGTTGGACGGTCTGGCCGAGGTGATGGGGTCACCGGGGGCGCTGGGCACGACGTTCCTTGGTCCGTTGGCGTTGCTGTTCGGGATGATCGGTCTGCTGGTGACGACGGTGGTGCTGTTCATGCGCTCGTCGCTGCTGTATCTGGTGGCGGCGTTCGCACCGATCGTGTGGTCGTCGTCGGTGTCGCCGGTGATGCGCGGCTCGGCACGCCGGCTGGTGCACGTCACGGTGGCGTTGGTGTTGGCGAAGCCGGCGATCACGATCACGTTGGTCGTCGGCGTGAAGTTGCTCGCCAACACGACGACTCCGGGCGCGGCCGGATCGGACGGTGCCGCCGCGCTCGGGACGTTGGTGTCGGGGTTCTCGTGCTTCGCGATCGCCGGGCTGTCGCCGTGGGTGGTATACCGGTTGTTGCCTTCGGTGGAGCAGGCGGCGGTGTCGTCGGGGATCGTCGGCGGGTGGGGCCGGGCGGGCATGACGGCGGTTCAGGCCGGGCTGATGGTCAAGTCGCTGGGCGCGTCCGGCGCGGCTTCGGCGGCGACGAGGGCATTGCCATCCGCTGGTTCCGCGGGAGGATCGAGCGCGGGCGGCGCGGCTGCCGGATCGGGCTCGGGCGGTGGAGGACCGCCGATGCCGGGCGGGAGTCGAGGGCCGGGCGGCGGACCGCTTGCTGTCGTACCGCCGGTCGCCAGTGCCGGCGGCTCCGGTCCGTCGACGTCGCCGCCCGGTGGTTCTGAGTCTCCGAGCGTTCCGGCGGATCTCCCATCTGCTGGCGGCAGCGTGTCGCCCGGTCAAGCCGGTCGATCTTCGCCCCCGGCAAGCGGCTCCCCGATTCCACCTGACAGCCCAGCGCTGCGAGGCGGATCTACGGGACGACCGACGTCACCGGATTCGACCGCGGCAACGGGCGGAACGCCGAGGTTCGTGCCACCGCCTGCCCGCCGACCCTCGGCGGACGCCGACGACTCCTCTGAGCGTGGCTCGTCGTGACTGCGACTTCGGACTCCGCTCGATACCGGTTCGGCGACTCGGCTCATGCCGGCGTGCTGCTCGGATTGTCGTTGCGTCAGGCGTTGCCGCTGGTCGTTGGGGTCGTGTGGTTGACGTTGTTGTTGATGGCGCAGCTGCCGCTCGTCGGCATGCTCGGTCCGATCGTCGGTGCAGTGGTGTCGTTCGGGCGGTGGCGACGCGCGCCGCTGTTCGAGGTCGCCGCCCCTGGCGCCCGGTTGTGGTGGCAACGTCGCCGTCACCGCTGGACTTGGACCGAGCCTCGCTGCTTGGAGGCAACGGCCAACAGCTCTCTGCCTCCGCCGCTGCTCGGGCTGGAGTTGGTCGAGTCCAAGCTCGACTGGTTCACCGGATCGGTGTCGGCTGCGGTCGTCCATGATCGGCGGGCCGGCACGGTCTCGATGGTGTTCGGGGCTGCCGGCGACGGGGTTCCCGGTGGCGTCGCTGCGGGAGCAGGACGCGTTGCTGGCGGGGTGGGGGAGTGCGCTGGCGCCGTTGGCGCGGGCCCGCTCGGTGGTGTCGGAGGGTGACGTGGCAGGAGTGGTCGCACCCGATCGGGGTCGCCGGCCATCGGGACTTCCTCGCCGGCACTCGGCGGTGCCCAGTCCGCCTCTGCGGGCGCGGACTACGAGGAATTGCTGGTCACGCAGGACCCGGTCACGATCGCCCACGAGGTGCTGATCACGGTGACCGTCGACCTGCGCCGGGTCCGCCCCGCTCGGAGGGTCGGCCTGTTGGCGACGGCGATCGACGCGCTCGCAGAGGAGACGAGGCTGCTGGTGTCCCGGCTCGAGTCGGCCGGGATCACGATCGACGGCGCCGCTGATCCCGGCGGAGTTGTCGACGGCGATACGGTCTGCGATCCGATCCGTCGCGTGCTCGTCAGATCGGCACGCTTCGTCGAGTCGTTGGGAGCGGCAGTCGGTAAGGGCGGCGTGGAGTGGGGGCCGATGGCGGTCGAGCCGGACTGGTTCCGTGCCGGGTCGATGGGTCGGTGCATCGCTCGTACCGGATCGCCGGGTGGCCGATGCTGCCGGTGGCGGCTGATTGGTTGGCGCCGCTGCTGACGGGCGACGGGGTGACACGGACGGTGACGGTGGTGATGGAGCCGGTGCCGCTGGCTCGGGCGGCGCAGGACGCGAACCGGCAGCTGACGTCGATCGAGGCGGACCAGTAGCAGAAGGAACGTCACGGGTTCCGGCTGACCGCGCGGGAGCGTCGCCGTCAGGCCGATGTCGAGACCCGTGAACGAGAACTCGCCGAGGGGCATCCGGAGTTCCGCCACGTCGGGATCGTCACCGTCACCGCCGCTGATCGCGATGCGTTGGCGGATGCCGTGCGCCCGGGTCGAGCAGGCCGCCGCGCAGTCGTTGCTCGACCTGCGCCCCCTCGCCGCTCGCCAGGCCGAGGGGTGGGTGGCGTCGCTGCCGCTCGGCCGTTCGGTCCGTCATGGGGCATGGTCATGACGGCGGCTCGCACCCCTGGCCGTTGGTCGCTGCGTCGAGGCCGCACGAAGCGTCGACTTGCTGGGCGACCGTCGCCGGCTCGTCGACTCCGCCCGTCGGAAGCGGTCCTCGCCGATGACCGGCGGGCGCGACGCTCGACGGTTCATCGACCGGATCGGCGGGTGGGGGAGCGGCCTCCCGCGATGTTGGCTCGCAAGCCTGGGCTGCCGGTCGAGTGGCAGCGCTCCACGATGGCGCACCTGTGCTCGGTGTACCCGTTCCACGCCGACGCCGGGTTCGGTGAGCGGGGCGTGTTGATGGCGCCAACGTGACCGGCGGGATGTCCGGGTTCTACTTCGACCCGTTCGAGTTCTACCAGCACGCCACCTGACGAACCCGAACATGATCGTGATGGGCGCGGTCGGGTTCGGCAAGTCGGCGACGGTCAAGGCGCTGGTCCGCCGGTTGAAGGCCGTCTACGGAACCGACCGGTATCTGGCGATCATCGACCCGAAAGGCGAGTACGGGCACGTCGCCGCCGACCTCGGGCTTGACGGTCGTCAAGCCGCACCCGGGCGGCACGCGACCGGGTCAACCCGATGGACCCCGGCGGCGGCGACAGCCGACGGCTGCGTGATCGCCCGCCAGAGCCTCGCCACGCAACTCGTCGCCGGGGTGCTCGGCCGCGACTGTCGCCGATGGAGGACGCGGTGCTCGGCTGGGCGATCGAACAGCCGATGCCGCACAGGGCACCGAGTTCACGTTGCGCGACCTGTGCGCCGAGATCCTCGACCCTCCCGACGAGCTCGTGCGCCTCTCCCGCCACACCCCGCTCGAACTCGCCCGGGCGACCGCGCCGGTGGCGTTCGCGCTCGACAAGCTGTGCTCGCGGACGCTGCGGGGCATGTTCGACGGCACCGACCACGGTCGACGTCGACTGGGACCACGGTCCCGGCGTGGTGCTCGACCTGTCGGCGGTGCATCAGAACCACGACGCGTTGCCGTTGGTGATGATCGCCGCAACGCACTGGTTGTCGGCTGCGCTGCGAGGCGGCCGCAGCGGCGGTCGGTGCAGGTGATCGACGAGGCGTGGGCCGCGGTCCGCCACGGCGCCGGCTACTTCCAGTCGTCGCTGAAGCTGTCCCGCACCTACGGGGTCGCGACCGTGCTGGTCTGCCACCGACCGTCGGATCTCACCGCGCAAGCCGACGACGGGACCGCGTCGGCGAAGATCGCCGCCGGGCTGCTGTCCGACATCCAGACGCGGGTGCTGCTGCGCCAACCACCCGAGCAGGTCGCCGCGGCCGCCGAGATGTTCGATCTGACCGAACGCGAACAGCGCTGGCTCGGCCAACTTGTGCCGGGCCGGGCGATCTGGCGGATCGGGACCCGCTCCGCCGTCGTCACATATGATCCTCACGGCGAACGAGCGGAAGCTGTTCGACACCGACTCGGCGATGGTCGATCCCGATGACCGGCCGGCGGACGTGAGCGCCGCGTTGGGAAATCGACGACGTGCTCGACCGCACCGACCTGTCGGTGCTGCTGGACGAGTTCACCGCACCGGCCGAGCGATCCGGGCCGGGACGCCGCTGGCATTGCCCGATGCCGGACCACGACGACCACCGAGCGTCGGTGTCGATGTTCCGCGACCGACACGGCCACGAACGCTGGCGATGCTGGTCCGGCGATCACCGCGGCGACGCCGTCGACCTGGTGATGGCCCTCACGAGCGACGCGACCGTGCCGAAGCGATCGACTGGCTCGCCAACCGCGCCGGGATGATCCCCGATCGGCCCCTGCCGCCGATCCCACGCGAGGCGGCGCCGGTACGGTCCGGCGTTGACGATGAATCCGGTCGTCGACCGCTACGTCGCGTCTGTGCGCATCGGTGCTCCGCGGGTCGCAAGGCCGACCGGTCCGCGACTGGCTGCACGCCCGCGGGATCGAGCGACCACACGATCCAGGCGAACCGGATCGGCGCCGACCCCGGGCGAGATCGATGCGTCGCCAACGCGGCCTGCCCTACGGCGCGGGGGTCGCGGCGACGTTCCCGGCGTTCGACCCGGCCGGCAACCTCACCTACGTCCAGGCCCGCTACCTCGACCCCGAAACCGCCGGCCGCAAGTACGACAACCCGGCCGCCGCGCTGGCACCGCACCCCCGCCTCGCCTTCCCGGTGCACCGGCAAACGAGCGCGGCGGGGTGCTGCTCGTGTGCGAAGGGATCCCGGACGCGATTGATCGCTGTCGCAAGCCGGGTTCACCGCGGTGTCGCTGCTCGGAGCACAGACCCCCGACGATTCCGTGGCGATGCGGATCGCCCATCACGCCGGTGATCGTGGACTCGATGTCGTGATCGTCGCCGATCCCGACCCGGCCGGGCGGCAACTGGCGGCGGTGCTCACCGATCACCTCGCCGCACATGGAGTCGACGCCGTTTCGGTGGCACCGCCCGCCGGGTTGGACCTCAACGCCTGGGCGCTCGCCGATCCTGACTGGCACCTCCAACTCGACAGCCAACTCGGCGACATCGGCGTCGAGCCGGGCCTCGGAGTCGAAGTCGGAGGGCCGGAGCTTTGAAAGGGCATCTCATGATCGACCCAAGATGTAACGTGTCGGGCACCGGTTTGAGGTGTCACCGTCGAGCACCTTCCGCACAACTCTGTTGTCGTTGGAAGGATCACTCATGAACGTGTTCACCGTTGTCGGGCGGCTCACCGCCTCACTCGCCTCAGTCGATGTCTCGCAGGTTGGTGTGCGATGAGATGCCAACCTGACCTTGTCGGCGCACCCTCGTCGATCGTTCCCGCTGTCGAGTGGGTGTTCCGCCACGCTGACGGACATCTGATCGATTTGCCCGATCAGCCGGTCCCTACGGTGCCCCGCGCCTGGCGGTGGGTGGCGACGCTGTGGCGTGATCCTCTCCAGCCGGGCGGGTGGTCGAGAATGATGTGGCCATGCGGCCAACGAGGATTCTGGATCGTCGGCCCGCTCGCTGTGGGTGACATCCTCGAGTTCGGCACCACCGCCTCCGACCACAACGGCCGACCTGTCCCCGGAGCGACCCACCAGTGGTACGGATGGTTGCACCGAGTCACGCCAAGGGCGTTGGTGATCAACGGCCCGTACGGCTTCCCGGATCTCGCCGAGCACGACGCCCATGTTGTGATCGACGAGATCCTGCTCGAACAACTGGCCCCGCCGCCGTTGCCGCTCGCCGACGTCGCCACGTCCGACCTTTACGGGGACTCGTGACAGCGCCGCCCACACGTCGTGCTCACCTCGTCAGTGTCGTTGCCGCCGGCGTTGTGGCAGTCGGGTGCACGCTGATCGGTTGGCATCAAGTGGCAGGACTCGTACTCGTCAGCGGGATCGGATACGGAGTGATCGAAGCGGACCTGCGGGAACGGCGCATCCCGACCCGACTTGTCGTGCTCGGCGCTCTTGGGTTGATCGCCTCTTCAACTATCAGCGTGTTCGACGATGACGGAGGGCGTCGCATCACGTGCGGCGTTGTCGGCGCGATCCTGCTCGGGTTGGTCTTCCTCATGGTCCATTTCGTGTCACCCGGGGGGCTTGGGTTCGGTGACGTCCGCCTCGCCGCCGTGCTGGGCGGAGTCGTTGGGAACGCGACGGCGACGTTCACCGCACCCGGATACGCCGCACTGCTCGCCTCGGTAGCGACCGTCGTGGCGATGGCTGTGCTGCGGCGACGGACGCTGCCGTTCGGGCCGTTCCTCGTCGGCGCGGCGCTCGTCATCATCGCCGCCGACCTCATCGTCGGATAGCGGGGCGTGGCCGTGGCGAGGCAGACGCAAGCGGAGCCGGGAGCGGGGTTCGAGTACGCCCTGATCGGAATCGGCGGATCGGTAATCGCCTGCGGCTTCGCCACCTACCTCGGCGCCCGACTCACCACCCTGCTCACAGGCGGCTCCATCAACGGCGGCCTCGACGCCTGGCTACGCGCCACCGTGGGACTCGCCCGCGACCGCGATCCACAGACCGCTTGGGAGCACGCCAACCTGCCAGCCTCGAACTGGCTGTACTGGACCTGCACCGCTGTTGCCTATCTCCTCGTCGCGGGTGCAGCCGTCGGACTCGTGAGGATTTGGCGAGGCCTGAACGGCACCGCTGGCGGCGGCGCGCGGCGCAAGCGGTTCGGTCAGGAGACCGAGGCCCGGGAGGCGACGCCGGGCGATGTGATCCCGTTGAAGGTCGACAGCATCATCCCGCCGACCGGGCGGATGCTTCTCGGCCGCATGTCCGCTCATCATTCCCAGATCCTCGCCACCGAGGACCGGAACCGCCATCCGCTCAAGGGGCGCGCCGCCCGCCGCCAAGGCAACCGCGGGTCGGTCGCCCTGATCGGGCCGACCGGGTCCGGCAAGACCGCGCTCGCCAACGTCAGCGATCGCCACCTGGAACGGCCCGGTCGTCGCCGTGTCGGTCAAGCGCGACCTCTACGACACCACCGCCGCAGCCCGGGCCGAGAAGGGCGAGATCGCCGTGTTCGACCCCGGCGGCGCGACCGAACCTGCCGACCGCTCGCTGGTCACCGCTCGCGGCGGTCACCACCTCATCGGGGGCGCTGCGCACCGGGCGGGCGCTGGCCCAGGCGATCCCGCGGTCGGGCGTCACCAACGCCGAGTACTGGGCGAAACACGGCGAGAAGCTGCTCGGCGCGTTCATGTGCGTCGCCGGACTCTCCCGGACTGATCCTGAACCCGACGGGCAGCCGCCGCGGGCGGTGTCGATGGAACAGCTCGCCGCATGGGTCACGACGATGGCCACGGCCACCGACCCGACGATCAACGACCTGATCCGCCAAGGCTTCGACGGCGACCAGCCGCTCGAGGTGAAACTGATGGCCCGCCACGCGGCGAACACGTTCACCGGGGTCGCCAAGGAAGACCACAAGATCCGCTCCAGCGATCTACTCGACCGCGGCGCTCGCCCTCGACCCGTGGCTCGAACCCGTCGTCGCCCACTCCGCGTCCGACTCGCCCCGCCCGCTTCTACTTCGATCGACACCGGCTACGCCTTCCGGCCGAAGTTCGTCGACCTCGACTGGCTGATGTCCGGCGAACCCGATCGCGTCCAACACGCTGTATCTCACCGCGTCGCAACCCGAGTTCGAACGGCTCTCGCCGGTGCTCGGCGGGCTGCTCGCCGACCTCAAGGACGCGATCCACGCCTGGGACATCGCCGGGCACCGGCTGCCGAAGCCGCTGCTGTTCGTGATCGACGAAGCCGGCCAACTCGAACTCGGCTGGCTCCCCGCCGAGGTGTCAACGATCGCTGCGCTCGGAGCGTTCTTCGTCACGTGCTGGCAGATCGCTGTCCCAGATCCAACACCGCTACACCACCCTCGCCGACGCCGTGCTGTCCGGGCATCGCACCAAGTGCTTCTTCGCCGGCATCGACGACCTCGCCACCATCCGCTACCTCTCCGGGCTGCTCGGCCACGAATACGTCACTCGGTGGACCAAGAGCCACGACGTGCCGCAGCTGCTCGGCGGCGGCTCGCAACACGCCTCGCAGATCCGTGTCCGAGACGACCCAGCGCGAAGAGTTCGCCCCCGCCAACGCGCTACGCCAGATGTACCCCGGCGAAGCCGTCCTCCTCCACGGCACCCTGCCACCGATCCACCTCGACGCCGTCCGCTGGTGGGAAGAACGCCATCTCGGCCACCTCATCACCCTCGACGATAAAGGACTTCCCGCCCCGCCGACGGACGTCTCGACCTGCCCGCTCAGCGACGAACCCGCAGGCGACCTCGCCCCGGTGCTCGACGAGGAGACGCTGAAGGCCGCGCTCGCCCAGCTACCAAAGCCTGAGGCCGTAGGTGCTCCAGCCGAGCCAACGACGAACGCCGTTCGTCGACCGGCAGTGGCACGTGCCGTTCCGAGTGACACCGCCGACCCGCCCGCCAAGCACCCGGTCACCGACCGATGGACAACGACGACCGAGCAAGCCGAGTGTGACCTGTGCGGCACCCACCTCGACCCCGGCCAAGGACGAATCCGCAAACAAGGCCGCCTCCACCGAACCCAATGCCACCCGAGTTGCACGGAACGTCGTCGTGCTGGTCGCCATTCGGTCTCGGCGACGTAGTCCTCATCTCAAGCGGTCGAGGACAATTGTTTGCGGCCATTGATGGCGCTCAGGTGAATTTCCCCAGAGCTGCTCACTGAAGTTCCGCACCTGTGTGGTCCCATCCAACGGGGTAGCCGGCGTTGATCGATGCTCGGGCAAGGGCGACGGCGAGCATTGTCTTGCCGACGCCGGGCGGGCCGATTGAACCGTGCCGCTAGATCGCTCAACCAGGACCCAGGGGGTGTCAGCGAGTGGCGTGGGCGATGCTGGAGACCTCCGGCCCTTCAAAGCCCTGTTCGATGCGATGCTCCCCGACGCCGAACACATCGCAGACCCGTTTCATGTCATGCGGTTGGCGAACGACAACCTGGACGACGTCTTGCCGCTTGCCGCCGGATCCAGAACGAACACCCTGCGCCGCGGGCGGGTCGAGATCACCAGCTGACATGGGCCCACCTGACAAAGACTCGGCTGAGGTCGCCGACAACGTGATCGAACGGAGTTGAACGTGGCGGGTTCAGGTTCACGAACTTCCGCGAGACTACCGCGTACGTGTCGTGCTCTACGCCGGTCGACCCAGCTGGGACCTTCTCCCCTCCACCACTCCCCGGGAGATCCGAAGGACCCAGGCACCGACTCCGCGGTCGAGACTGTGGCAAGGTTCCCGCCTCGTAACATAAAACAACTACACACAGTGACGATCGAGTACGAAGAGTAGGTCGAGAATTCGACCGCTGGAAGTGGGTTAATTTTCGACCGTTATTGACACGCTTGCGTGGTGACGCGACCCGCGACGGTCGTCGAACAAGATGCTCCACGAGTTCTGGACGAGACTGGAGGCCTCCATGACCATGACGGCGACGTGTAGCCAGCTCCCCCCGGACTCTGTTGGGCCGGGTTGTTTGCGCCTCAGCTTGCTTGGCGGGTTCTCTATGGTCGCCGATGGTGAGCAGTACGCAGTTCCGGAGAGCTGTCAACGTTTGCTCGTCTATTTGGCGCTGCGCGAGCGGCCGCAACGTCGGATCGTGGTCGCCGCGACCCTTTGGCCAGAGAAGACCGACGTCCGGGCCTGTGCCAATCTCCGCTCGACGATCTGGCGGCTTCCCGAACCTCTCGGGGTACCGCTCATCAGCGGAACTGGCACCAGTCTGCAGCTTTCCGAGTTCCTGATTGTCGACGTCAGAGAGGCGGAGGCCGCTGGCTGGGCTCTCGTCCGAGATCCAGAGAGCGCCCTTGATCACCTGGATCCTGAGTTGTTTCTGCTGGAGCTTCTACCAGGTTGGTACGAGGACGAGTTTGTTCTTTTCGAGCGTGAGCGAATCGCGCAGCTCCAGCTGCACTTCCTCGAGGCGTTGACGTACGCGTTGGTCGGGCGGTGCCGCCTCGCGGAGGCGCTCGACGTCGCGTTCCGCCTCGTCGGCGCCGATCCGCTGAGGGAAGCCAGCCAACGAGCGCTCTTGTCCGTCTACCGGGCCGAGCGAAGCTTTGGTCAGGCTCGGCGGCAGTACGGGGCTTACCGGGAGCTGATCTTCCAAACCTTCGGCGACGAGCCGTCGGCCGGGTTGGCCGAACTGGCGGGTGTCGAGCGGTGACCCGCCTCGTGCGGGAATCCGATCGAGCGCAGCCAGTCATCGACCATCTTCAGCACCTCCTCTGTATCGGCGGGCTGTCCACGATCTGTCGGTCTGGTCGTGAGGACGTCTGGCGATGATGACACGGTGGCGCGAATCGACCCCGCTTCGCGCCGGACCTTGACGATCAGCATCGCCGTGGATGAAGCCGACACGTCTGACACACCGCCATCCTCGCCATGAGTTGTCACCTGAGCGTCACTGTAACGGCCAGTAGCGTCCCGAGTCGGTCGGCCGGCGGCCTAATCACTGGAGAGGTCAGCGACCGACGGGTCGGTGGCATGGTGATGGGAGCGGTCGGCCCCATCGACTCCCTTCGACGCTCGACGCTCGATGGTCGAGGCCACTTCTTTGTTGATCGCTCACGGGGCGGTGACGGCGCGGTGACGTGCTCTGTTTATCTTTCCAGCATCCGGCTTGACTTGGAGCGACGAGATGTACGAACGGCACTTGGTAAACCGACCCGACGACCTCGATCTGATGGGCCTGCCCGGGGATTTCGACGACTTCGGTCTGTTCGAGGGTGAGGACTATTGGGATGTTGAGGAGTTGTTCGGAGAAGAGTTCCCATGGGGTGATGAGGCCGTTGATCTCGCCGAGATCCTCCGGGGTGCACTGATCGAAGGCTACGGGGACGCTTTTCCGGAGGAGCTGGACGAGGCGCTGTTGAACATGTTCGATTCCCTGTCGCCAGCGGAGTCGTTCAACCTCAGCAAAGCGCTGAGCCAGATCGAGAAGGGTGCGGCTCAGGTCATGGCCGACCCGAGGGTCGGACAGATCGCCGCGGTGGTGCTACCAGTTGCCGGAGGGGCACTGGGCACCTACGTTGGTGGACCAGCGGGCACGGCTCTCGGCGCGCAGCTGGGGAGCGCAGCCGCAAAGGCGCTGCCGAAGAACGGCAAGGTCAGCTCGACGGCCTCGAAGGTCGCAGCGGCGACACCGGCGCATGGACAGCCGCAGTCGACCAAGCCGCCGGCTGCGGGGGGTTCAGCGGCCGCGGCGCAGGGACTGGTGCTCTCGCAGCAGCCAGAGGTGCTCAAGAGCCTGCTGGCGCTGGCGCTCGGTGAGCACGGCCGCAAGTCCATCGACGGCGTGCCCGTGGGTGCGGTCATGAATCTGCTCAGCACTATCTTCGGCCAGGCCGCCGCCGACGCCGACGAGCTGTTGTATTCCAGCGAGGAGATGCCGGCTTATCTGTTCGCCGCCGAGGAGTACCCCGCTGACCCCGCGACTCCTGGGGACCGAGCGCAAGCGCTCTACGCGACATTGCTTGGCGCCGAGAACGAGAGCCTGTCCGAAGCGGCGGGTTGGTGACGGCCGGAGGAAACCTCATGAACCTTGGCGCGTTCTTCGACCGAGCATCGATTAATCCGCTCGCCCTCGTCGAGGCCACGATCGAGCAAGCTCTCAATCAACTAGCTCGGGAGGGTGCGCTATCTGGAGACGGTGATCGGCCGCCGGAGGAGCTGATCGCGACAGCTCTGGGCAACCGTCTGGCCGGCCTTATCGCCAGCGACCGATCACCGTCTGGGGACGGGCGCGGGTCATCTGATCCGCAGCAGCACCAGCGTTCCGTCTACGAACACCTCATCAACCGCAACAGCGTGCTCGCTGCGGCTGTGGGCGCCTGCGACTGCTGGGGTGAGCAGGTCGAGTGCCCCTTCTGCGCAGGGGCCGGGACGCCCGGGTGGATCGTTCCCGACCGGGAGCTGTTCGCCAATTACGTGTACCCCGCTATCAGAGCCGCTGCGAGGGGCCGGGCCACACAGATCGGCGCAACGCGCCGTATACACAACCAAAGGAAGGACAACGGATATGTCGAATACCTTGTTCGATGACGCCGAGGCCATCGATTTCTTCGGTGACGTGAGCTCGGAGGGCTACGACGATGGCGATATGGAAGACATCGACGAGAGCTACCGACCAGCCAGCTGGTACTACGGACGCCCGTCCTATGGACGCCCATACTACCGGCCACCGTACAACCGGCCCAGCTGGTACCCCCAGCCACAGTACAACCGGCCCAGCTGGTACCCCCGGCCCGGCCGGTACCCCCGGCCACCGTCCTACCGGCCCGGGTTTGCAGGTCGTCCGCTTCGGCCCGCCGATAAGAGATTTCGGACCGAGGCACAACGGCGCGCCGAAGAACTGCGGGAGCGCCAGCGTGCTGCTTGGGCCCAGGCGCAGGGGGGCATGGTTCCCGCGCGCATGGGGGATGCTGGCCCCCTGATGGAACCGATGCGCGACCCGACGGCAGCAGTGCAAGAGACGGGCTTCGGACGCGAGCTGCGGGCGGCGGAGATGGGTATGACTAGGGCCGCTGTTCAGGAACTCGGCCTGGAGAGCGAGGCGCAAGGACGGGCCTTCGCGGGCACGTTGTCGGCGCAGGAACGCCGCATCGGCCGTAGCGAGGTAGCGGCGGGCGTAGCCACGGTGGCAAACACGCTGGCGAACCAGCTGTCGAGCTCCTACCCTAACTTCGCCAGGAACCGGTTCGTCCGATTCGCGCTCCCGGTGGCGCCGCTGCTGCTCCTGAAACCCGCCCGGCGCGAGAGCGGCTTCCAGGGCTTCATCTCCGATCCTCGAGTCTGGGGCACCGCCCTGGCCGCGGGACTTGCCATCGCCGGAGAGATCAACAGCAGAGTGCAGAAGGCCGAAAAGGTGCGCATCACACGCTTCACCAACGTCCTCGCAGGCAACGGAGAATTCGCCTTCGAGGCCCAGGCACTCGACAGCGGCGGCGCTGTGCTCCCGAAACGAATCAAATGGAGCACCACCAACCCACGTCTCATCGACGTTGATGAAAACACTGGGCTTGTGAAAGCGCTAAACAGCGGGGCGACGGAGGTCATCGCGACACTCGACGGCACCACTGTGGACGAGAAAATCGCAGTGTTCGTGCGATGATGCGCGTCGCTCGCATGAGTTCCTCGAGACGATGGACCCGGCACTCTGGGAGCGACTGAGGGATAGCTCCGACGGTGCCGGCGAGGAGATCGAGGCGATCATCCGCCTCGACCGACCCCACGCCGGCGTCGCCGGTCTTCGCATCGTCTCACGATTCGGTCCCATCGCCACCTGTCGGCTCCCAAAGAGTTCGATCCTCGAAACGCACGACGACGACAACGTCCTCAGCCTCAAAGCCGCACGGGTCCTCGGCCCCGAGCAGAGACCGTTCGACCCGCTGAGGCACAGACTCCCAACAAGACCCGTTGACGGGGACCGTCGCCGCCCGCCCAACCTCAAGCTCACGGGTGCAGGCGTCGTCGTCGGTTTCGTCGACTGGGGATGCGACTTCGCCCATGGCAACTTTAGACGGGCCGACGGCTCGACACGTCTGCTCGCACTCTGGGACCAACGCGGGCCACAGACGGCGGGCGCACCTCATCCGTACGGCTACGGCGTCCTGCACACTCAACGCCGGATCAACGACGCACTCCACGCCCCAGATCCCTACCGCGCCCTGAGCTACCACCCAGGCGACGCCGATCGCGACCGATCTGGAGCCCACGGCACCCACGTCATGGACATCGCCATCGGGAACGGCAGAGGCGGCGGCCCGATCGGCATCGCCCCTGAGGCCGAAGCGATCTTCGTTCACCTCGCCGATCGGGGGACAAGCGGGCTTGCCAACCTCGGCGACAGCGTTCGGATCCTCGAAGCGATCGACCTCATCGCCAGGACCGCCGGACGCAGGCCCTGGGTCATCAACCTAAGCGTCGGGCGCTGCGGCGGCTCTCACGACGGCTGCACCCTTGTGGAGCTCGCGCTCGACTGGCTCCTCGGTGCAGCGCCGAATCGGTTTTGCGTTCAAAGTGCTGGAAACTATTTCCAAAAAGGGACCCACTCGTTTTTTCAGCTGGCGTCCGGCGAGGTCAGGTCGCTTACCTTTCTCACCCACGAACGCGATCTGACTCCGAATGAATTCGAGATGTGGTACAGCGGCGACGACGAGATCACAGTCCAAATCGAATCGCCCGCCGGCCAGCGGGGCCCGCGCATCCGGCTGGGGGACGACGCCGAGATTCTCCACGACGACCGGCGCGTCGGGCAGCTCTACCACCGCAAAACTGACCCTCAGAACCAGGATAACCATGTCGACCTGTTCTTGTACCCATGGGCGCCCCCCGGCCGCTGGAGAGTGACCCTCGAGGGCACGAGGATCCGCAATGGCGCGTTCCACGCCTGGCTCGAACGAGACGAAGCGTGCCCGCACTGTCAAGCCCGCTTCGTCGACGCTGACACGGACAGCTCCTGCACGACGGGCACGATCGCCAACGGTCGCCTGCCGCTCGTCGTCGGCGCCTTCGACGCCCACTCACCGACGAGAGAGCTGGGACCCTTCAGCAGCGCCGGGCCGACCCGAGACGGCCGGTCCAAACCCGACCTCGTGGGGCCTGGCGTCAACGTCCTCGCCGCTCGGTCCGCGCCGGTAGGCGGCCGTCAAAATCCCGCACCGGTTACTCGAAAATCCGGGACCAGCATGGCAGCGCCGCACGCCACCGGCGCAGCTGCCTTGTGTCTCGAAGCGGCCACTCGCCCATTGTCAGCACGGGACCTTCGAGCGTTGTTCATGAGCACTGCTGACCCCCCGTCCACGTACGGAACATGCTCGTTGAGAATCGGAAGCGGCTACCTCAACATATCCAAGTTGGTAGCGGCGCTGACCCCAACTGGAGCAATCGGGGCATTTCGTAGATCCAACGGAGCTGAACAGAGTCAGAGGGACAAACAGGAGATCACAATGGCTGATGAAGCGATGGCTGATGGGCTTGAAGGCATGCTCACGACCGCGGTAAACCCTGAACGGATCTACCAGGAGATCGTGTATCGACGAGGCGGTCCGCTTCGGAGTTGGATCGACGAGCGATTCGACCTCGTCGCTCGACCAGGTGAAGCGCCAACGACACCGCCTGAGCGCGGCGACTTGCTTGTGCGCGTTGCACTTGGCGAGCCAGGTCTCGGTCATATCTGTGTACTCTCCGACGCGAGGTTGGTCCGGACACGCGCATCGTCCGTCACGCACCAGAGTTCGGAGCGTGCGGGCCCCGGGCTCTACGCGTCAGTGATCGAGGGTGGCGTTCGTCCACACTTTCATGCGGACGGTTTCGCGAGGCGGGTCCTCGACTGGAACGGAAGAATGCCGGGCGACCAGTTGCTGCTCCGGCCCAGGCGTTCCGACGCGTTCGGGCGAGATATGCCGGGGCCGAACGAAGCCACGATCGAAGAGAATGCAGGCGCCGCAGTGGCCGCGGCCGCCCTCGGCTTTGACGTGTTCAAGAGCGTCGTCGAGGGACAGAAAGAACTCAAGTGGACGAAGTCGGACATGAAGGGGACCAAGTGTCCGCGTAACGACAAGAGCTTCGCTGAAAGGGGCACCTATCGACTCGCCACACTGAGGTCGAGAATGACCCAAGCGCACTCCAGTCCCCCGCCGACCGACTACGTCGGTGCCGAGTTCGAGATCCGGTACCGTTTCAACGGCAACTGTGTTCGCGACGTGCAGATCCAGAACATCAGCACCGCCCCGCCCTGGCCGCTCTCGGGCCGCGACATCGTGGTGTACACCGACATCGTCGAAGCGTCCCAGTACGAGCGCGGTGACGTGACGGCCATGGAAGTGTCGCTGATTTACAGCTTCACCACGGCTTGGGGCTCGTCGGGTACATATACCGAGCGGCTCACGATCTTCGGCAACGGGCGGCCGGCGAAGCGCGAGGGTAAATGGGACAGGCCGGGGTGGCGCCAAGTCCACGACAGCGTACCTGTCAGCGTGACCCCGGCCGCATACGCCGAGGCAGAGCTCACGCTGTCGACGCCGATGGCCTACCCATCCGACGACGTCAACGACTCCGTGCCCGACACCGCGACCCCTGACGGTGCGACCCTGCAGCAGACGAACGGGTACGCGCAGCAATTGCTTGACCGCCACGACGCCAACGAGCTCTTCGAAGCAGAGGAGTACGTCCGGCACAGCGACATCGGGGTCGGCGATGAGTTCGGCGAGATGGTGTCGGAGATGGAACTCCTCAGTGGCGACACCAACATCGCCGGCGAAGCGGAGCCGGACCTGCGCACCGCCCTCAGCCAGCGGCTCTGGCCCCTCGCCGTGCGGCTCATGACGGCGGGAGGCGTGCGCGACGCGAACCGACTAACCGACGTCATCTTCGCCGCTCAGCATCCAGAGCTGGGCGGTCGGTCGATCCGATCCGACGAGAACGCGCTTGCGTCGGACTGGCTGATGATCCGGGATACGGTTGTGCGTCCCGCCCTTGCCTCGTCGCCGCTGGACGGCACCCGGCCACTGCTTCTGTCGGAGGAACGACTCCGTGAAGCTTGGTCCGCCTACCGGGGAGCCGCTGGGCGAATGGTCAGCCTCGACATCTTCGGCTGGAAGACCCCGGTTAACCCAGAGACCCTCGACGCTTGGCGGGCACTCGAGCGGGCCCTCACCGAGAGCGGCTACCGCGCCCACCGTGTTTGGGTTTTCGTCGACCGCGAGATCGCAGGTTCGTCCACTTCCTCGTTGCACGCATACGGATTGGCGATCGACATCGACCACGCCAAGCCGAGGTGCAATGTCAATCGGCGGACACCAGACAGGCGGCTGGTGCGCTTCTCATCGGCGCCGACCAAGGATGAGCGATGCAGAGATGTCGAGCGAGACGCGGCCGACACCAGCTTCACACCCACACAAGTTGGTGCCGTCGAAGCCATCCGAACCCTCGACGGTCATCAGGTCTTCACCTGGGGTGGCCGCTGGAAGACCACCAAGGACACGATGCACTTTCAGATCAACGTGACTCCCGAAGAGCTACGCCGCGGGCTCCAGCCAGACTCATCGTCCAGCCCCGAGCTCGCCACACCAGTGTCACTGCCGCACGCTTCACCCTCGTTGCCGCCGCTGACTCCCTCCGCTGGGGGCCGGTCGATCGGTGTCGACGCGCTCGACATCGGCGACATCATCGTCTCGACGACAAAGGCCGCGACGAGCAGGATCGTGCGGGGCGTCACGAACTCTGTTGTGAGTCACGCCGCCTTGTTCGTCGGGAACCCGGATTTCGTGGTGGAGGCACTTGCGGACGGAGTCGTCATGCACCGTCTTGAGGAGGCCCTCGCGGACGACTCTCTTGCTGTCGCGTTCAGGGTCCCCGGGCTGACCGCCGAGCAGGCACGGTCGATCCAATACTTCGCCGCGAACCAAGTGGGCAAGAAGTACGACTACGCAGGCGCGCTTGACGCCGTGGTCCCGGACCCCGGCGCTGGCCTTCTAACCTTCGCCGCCGGCCCTGTTGTCGGCCCTATTGCAGCGCGGTTGTGGCGGAAGGTTGATCTGGGCAAGGGGAGCAGCAAGTTCTTCTGCTCCGAACTCGTATACGAGAGCTACCGTCAAGCAGGCCGCCCGCTGACGCGAGCCGGCTCCGACGCGATGCTCCCACAGGACATCGTCGCACTGAACCTGGAGTACGTCGGCCACCTGCGCGCCTGACCATCCGCTCACACGCGTCGTTGGATCGCCACTCCTCGCAAAAACCTGTAGTGCACCTGTACTGTATTGCGCCTCGTCGTCGGGTGGCTGGCCGTCCCGGGAACGGACTGCGAGCGCCGAACCCTGCACGACATCGACATGCGAGAACGCTGTCAACGACCCGCACCAGGCGCCAGAGAGAGAACGGCCCAATCGAGCGCTCGACAACCGCGAGACGCCGGCCAGTCCCCGTCACAGCGAGTGACGGGTGCTAGCCGTCAGCATCGGTAGCGTGCGCTCGAGGCCAACCGGACAACATCCGGTATCCACCATCGATCGGCATCGCGAGCACTGCCCGCCACTGGTATCGCTCTGATGAGGGGCGTGAATTCCGCAACGAACCGGATCGCGGCGCGGCGGCCTCCGGCGGTCGGTGAGGTCGACGCCCACGTCCGACGCGATGTGTGAGGTGATCTGTGAGGTGATCAATGAGGTCGCTTCTTCACAGTTCGCCTCATGGACGCATACCAACTTCTTCAAGCGGGCCTTGAGCACCCGACGCTTCGTCGCTTGCCGGCAGCCTGGCGGCACCTCCCGACGATCTCGGGCTACCGGTCGATCGAGGATCTCCTTGACGGTGTTCGCGACGCAGGCGCGTCTTCGGATCCCCTCATCGCCACGCTGCTGACTGTCGGTAGCGAGCGTGACCTTGCCGATCGTGTGCTGCTCGTTGGGCTGATGCCGCACGCGATCAGTCGAACGAACGGTCGGCGCGACGCTGTCGATGAGGTCCTCGGCGAGTTGGCGATTGCCATCGGGGAGGCTCGCACCGGGGTCTGCGAGGTCGGTGTCGAGCGTGTCGGCTTTCGGCTGCTGAACCGGGCGTTGAGCCGGATGCGGCTTCGGCGTCGAACCAACGGGACGATCGTGTTCCCGTGCGATCCGCAAGCTCCTTGGTTCGACCGGCCCAGTAGCGAGCCGGGACCGGCGGACATCGTGTCCGGGCGCGCCGACTTCGATGATCTGCGAGACCAGCTGCGCAGTTGCGGCAAGTCGGTACCGAAGGTGACGACCGCGTACGCCACGATGCTGGGCTTCCTGGAACATCCTCCCACGCCGGCTGACAGCCACAGGCTGCGGTACGCGCGACGGGTGCTTCGCGCTGCGGCGGCCTCTTGCCTGAACGCTGACGCCGCGTGAGTGAACCTCGCGATGTTCACGGCCTCTGCGTGGTATTCGTCCGCGAGCTACTCGACGCCGCCCAACGCTGTCCAACGACACGGGGCACCCGCGGGATGGCTAGCGTCGACAGGGTGCTGCTCGCTGGTGACGATCCGCTGGCGGTCGTCGCGACCGAGGCCGTACAGAGTGGCGATCTCGACCGGTTTCGGGCTCTGCTGGCCGGGCATTCTGGCCTCGCCCGCGCCGAGATCGGTGACGGCCAACCGGGCGGCATGAGTCGATCGCTGCTCCACGTCGCGACGGATTGGCCCGGTCACTATCTGAACAACGTCGCCACCGTGAACCTGCTGGTCGAACACGGGGCCGATGTGAACGTCGGCTTCTCAGGACCGCATGCCGAGACGCCGTTGTACTGGGCCGCGAGCAGCGACGATGTCGACGTGCTTGACGCAATGCTCGACGCTGGTGCCGACATCGACGCGGCGGGTGCGGTCATCGCGGGCGGTGCACCGATCGCCGACGCGACTGCGTTCGGTCAGTGGACGGCTGCGCGGCGTCTCGTCGAGCGTGGTGCTCGAACGAACCTGTACGAGTCAGCCGTCATGGGACTTCTCGATCGAATCGAGCAACACTTTCGAACTCCTGAGCCGCCGACCGCTGAGGACATCGCGAGCGCGTTCTGGGGAGCGTGCGCCGGGGGCCAGCTCGCGACCGCGAAGTTTCTCGCCGGGCGCGGCGCGGACATCAACTGGGTGTCGAGCTGGGACGGCTTGACGCCCCTGGAAGCCGCATGCCGTACTCGCGACGAGGACGCGAAGCACGATGTCACGGCGCGTCAATCCGACCGTCAGTTCGCGGGTGTGGTGGCGTGGCTCGAATCCTTGTAGCGCGCTACTGGTCGGCGATGCCGTAGCCCGATGGCGCAGCGTCGCAGGGAGGTTGCATCAGGTGAACTCGCCACGAGTCATTGCGATGTGCGCGCCGATCCCAGAATCCGGCCTGCGCTCGGCGCCGTTCGGGTGCGGCCCGAAGTGCGCCACTCCTACCGCGACGCAAGGTAACCGCCGTTTCTGCCTTGTTCGTGGCCGCCAGCGGGCTTGCACCGATCCATTCGCACCTTGCCATCACAGTCGTGACGGCCTCGCAGCCAGTCGCCGGTGATGCTCGAACTCGCATTTGGCCAGCTCACCTGCGGGTGTGAGGTAGTCGGTGAGGTGATCTGTGAGGTGACCGATGAGGTCGGTTCGTCATCGTGTGAGGCGTGGTGGTGGTTGGTGCGCCGTTCCGATTCGATGAGGATGACCCGCGTCCGATGCTGCGTCATCTCGACGGCTGGGCACGCCGAACGTTGACGTCGCCGGAGGCGTGGGGTTCGACGCTGGAGCGATGTGGGCAGTGGACGGACTACTCGGCCCGGAACCAGGCGCTGCTGGCCTCATACGGGATCGCCGGTTTTGTGGCCGGTGAGTCGATCTGGGCACAGGTTCGATCCACCGAGGGGCGCGGCTGCGCCGTGCGTGCCGGCGAACACGGCCTGCCGGTACGAGTGCCGATCATCGACGTCTCGGCGGCCGGTACCGACGCTCTGCCTCGGCTCGGCCAGGTCGGCGCAGGGCGGTCGCACGCGTGGGAGCGGGTGTTCGCGGTCGAGCAGCTGGCTCGCCGTCCCGCGCCGGATGCTCTTGCGTCACTGGTGGTGCCGCGACTGTCAGCGGCGGAGTGGAATGAGGCGGTACGGGTCGCGTCCGGGCGGGTCGTGGGTCGAATGCCTCGACGAGTCGACGACCCAACGGCGCAACTCGGTGCCCTGGCGGAGCGGGTTCCACATGGCCCGGGTCGGATGAGGTTGTCAGGGCCGTTGGCGGCGCAGGCCGGATGGCTGGCGGCTGATCGCGTCGGCCTCGCGGCGGGGGCGATGGCGGCGTTCGATCCGAGAGATCTGGCGGCGCGGGAGAGGTGGCGCACGTTGGTTGATGTCCGTCACGCCGCAGGGTTGCTCGTTGCAGGGATGTCGCACGCGGTTGGCGTCGATCTGTCGGCGTCGCCTTTGCCGCGCCACGAACTCGTCGACGATCGAACGGTTGCAGCCGGGCGGCGGAACTATCTGGCTCCTGCCGACCTGCGTGATTTGCCGATCGGGGTGTGGGTCGAGGCGGGGCCGTACAGCCGGTCGGAGTGGCTCGCCCGGGGCATCGCTGGAGCCGCTGGTGTCGCCGGGTTCCAGCGGGTCAACGATCGCTCCTACCTTGCCGTCTACGAGACGAATGCCGGGGCGATGTGGCGACTCGAGACCACCGGCCGCGGCGCTTACGCCGGGCTTGTGCACGAAGGTACCGCCGACACGCTGGACGCAGCGCATGGCGCGGCACGCGTAGCGCTTCGGGACAGGTTTCCTGAGATCGCGGCCTCGCTCGACCATCAGTCGAACGGTCGGGTGGTGTCGATTGAGCGCGGATGGCGGCCGTTGCCCGATGGTCGAGATGAACGTACCGAGCACCGGCGGCTCGACGATCGAGTCACAGCGGTCGTGGCGCCTGGACCGGGCGGCCAATGGCAGACCTGGGCCACGGTCGACGGGACACTGCGTCAAGGAGCGCTCGCACCTGATGCCGAGGCGGCCCGAGAGGTCGCCGATGGCCTCGCCCGCTCCGCGCTCATCGAACTCGCGACGTTCACGCCGGACCGCGCGAACCGGCTCGTCGCCGACGCAGCCAACGATGGGACCTGGACCCGAGAGCTGCTCATCGGCGCAGTTGGACACCGACTCACACCCGACGACCGCACCATGCTCGCTACTTCAACCGAACCGGCCGAACTCGTCGCGATGATGCAAGCGAGCGGAGTCCTCGCTCCCGACACTCTGCTCGCGGTCCTGCACGCTGAGCACGTCGACGGTGACGCCGTGGTCGGCCTGCTCGCCGACATCGGCTTACCGGCGGGAGAGGCGATTCGGAGCGTTCACGACCGCTGGGGTATGGGTCGGCTCGACGTTGCAGAGGCAATCGGGGCGACGGTCGATGACCTGCGCGCAGCGGGGTGCTCACAAGTCGAGTTGCTCGCTGCGGCACCACGCCAAACGTTGCGTGCGCTCGATGCGCGTGAATCCACCTGGCAACAGATCGCACCCGTGCTACTCGCTGCGGGTTACACCCCGAGCGAAGCCGTCGCGCACCTCGCAGCCCACGCGCCGACTCCGGAAGCGTTCGCAGCTGGCACGACTGAGATCGTGGCCAAACCTGTGGTCGCCTTCGCCGCCGCCGGACGACGAGCCGGACCGGAAGACCTCACCACGCTTTCTGAGCGTTACGGACTCGACCCCTCCGGAACCGCAGCAGTCCTCGCAGCGGCATCCGTTCCGATCGACACATCGCTTGAAGTCCTGCTGGCGCGGTGCGATCACGACCTCGACCAGACCTTCGACCTCGCCGCCGCTGCACTCGGCGTCGGCGAGGACTACCTCTGCTCCGTGCTCGGCATAGACGGAGGACCAACCGCACATCCAGCTCACGCGCTGGAGATCAACGACGAGTCGGCGCTCGCCTGGGATGCCGAGCCGGCAAATGCCGGGACCGGAGTGGATCTGTGAACGAGACCGACCTGTGGCGCCAACTGTGCAGCGCCGTCGACTATGTCGCTGCGGTCGCTCGACCGGATCTGACCGTGCCCGCCGCCATCGAAGAAGCCTTGCGCTGGTGGATCGCCGAGCACGTCGACCCGACCGACGGCGACGCCGATGAAGCCGAACGACCGCTCCCATGGGCCGACCCCGACCCACTACGTACGACCCTCGAACGGTTGCTCACGTCCGTCCCGGGCGTAGGTCTTCCCGGCGGCCATCCCATTGGCGAGTCCATTGAGTCTGCGATCGGTTCCTGGCTGTCAACGATCGCCGACGGCTTCAATGACGGTCAGCCCTTTCGCGAAGGGCGACAATGAGCATCGGCGATGATATGCGCTCAAGGCTCGCCAGAGTCCGGGGCAGTTGGATCGGCCGAATACTGCTCTCGATTCGTTCGGCGCTGGCTCCGAGTTCGTCGAGGCCGCGGGCAGGTCGAACATGGTCCCTCTCCAGCGGGCCAGTTACACCAAAATTCCCAGTCCCAGTCCCAGTCCCAGTCCCAGTCCCAGTCGCCTCGACGGCGTCGGAGTCGAACTCTGCGTTCTTGAAAGCCGCACAACACTTGATCAAGCGATCTCGCTCTCCGTCGAGCAATGCGATCGCGTTGGGTGAACGGGAGCCGGTCGTTCGTGACTACAGTCAGCCGTCGACATGGCCGACCGACTGATGATGTTCTTGCGAAGCGCTGCCACGGCGGTGCAGTGGCTATACCAACGGTGGCGAACCGCACGGACCGAAAAGAACTTGGCGAACTCACGCGCCATCATGCGGCGAGCTCAGAATCGTGGTCCGTGCGAAGGGCCGCGTGGAGCGCGGCAGAGCGAACGCGACATCAAGCAGGCACTCGACGCGGCGACCCGTACCACGTCTGTCCGGCTGTGGAACCTCGCGAGTTCCCCGTCGCCGGAGTTGGTCCGGCTGATGGAGTCGGCGGCGCCCGGGGCCACCGGAGGCGAAGCGATCACCGCCGGCTCGACGACCGGGCTACCGAGCCTGTGCCGGGTCGGACGCCGCGTGCTCACCTTGCCGGACGAGTCGACGATCGACTCCGCGCTGCCGATCGCGGTTCCGGTCCTCGGGAGCAGCGTCATGATCAACGCCGAGCCGGGCGCCGATCACGTTGGACGGTCGACGATCGCCACGTTGGTCACCCGACTCGCCGCGACGGTGCCCGCCGGCCGGCTCGAGTTCGCCGTCTTCGACCCACTCCGTCTTGGTGGCTCGCTCGGACCGGTGCAGGAGATCAGCAGGCTCGCACCCGGTCTGTTCGGCGGAGGGATCAGGCACCAGTCGAGCGAGCTGGAACGCGACCTGGCCGACCTGCTCCACCTGGTAACGAGTCGCAATCAACGGATGGGCGGGGAGCTCGCCGACTTGCTCTCCGTTGAGCGCTCGGGTCGCTCTGCCAGCGAAGATGAAGGACCGTCTTACGTCGTGCTGGTCGCGTTCGACCACCCGCACGGCTGGTCGCGCCGGGCCGCAGAGCTGCTGGCCCCGCTGATGTCGGCCGGCAGCCGAGCTGGGATCAGTTGCATTCTGCAGACCTCCGCACCGCCGGACGTTCCAGTCGCCGGTGCATCGTTCCGCTCGGAACACCTGCTCGTCTCGGCTGCGGAAGAACTTCTCGAGCCTGAGACCGGAGCCGTCATCGGCGCGTTGGACCCCGCGCCAACGACCGAGCAGTGCGCCCAATTGGGCGAGCGGCTGGCGACGCTACTCGCACCGGCCGTGGACCAGGTGATGCCGATCGACACCTTGGTCCGGAGGCCGGCGACCCCGTCGACCGGGTTGACGATCCCGATCGCTACTCGGCTCGGCGAGACCGTCGAGATCACATTCGGGTCGGACGGCGTCGCTCCCGTTCACGGCCTTCTGATCGGGGGAACCGGCGCCGGCAAGTCGCGGCTGATGCACGCAATCGCTCACGCCGTCGCCGCGCGCTACGACCAAGACACGGCACGCCTGATCCTCGTCGACATGAAGGCGGGCGGCGTCGAGTTCGCGCGCTATGACCTGCCGCATGGCCAGTTGCCCCACGTCCAGGTGCTCGCAATCGAGAGCGACCGCCACTTCGCCGTTTCGGTGCTCGAGTACCTCACTGACGAGATGGCCCGTCGCGGCGCGACGTTCCGCACGCACGGCGTGGTCGACATCGACGGATATCGCGCCGCCGGCGAGACACTCCCGAGGCTGCTCGTCATCATCGACGAGTTCCAACGGATGTTCAGCGCCCCCGACGGACTGGCCGAGGAGGCTGCCGACCATCTCGACCGGCTCCACGCGCCAAGGCAGAACCGCCGGGATCCACCTGCTGCTTGGTTCGCAGTCGTTGAACGGCCTGCAAGGCCTCGGGATGCGCAAGGCCGCGATCCTTGGGCAGATTCAACTCCGCCTTGCCTTGGCGTGCACCCCCGACGACTCGGTGCTCGTGATCGGCAACCGTGCCGCCGCCGACCTCGCCCGAGAGGAGCGTCGGATCCTGATTAAGACAAACGGAACGTCCGGCGAGCAGATCTCCGCTTTCGTCGCCGACGCCGGCGACGACGCACTCGACCGAACCCGGCGGCTGGTCGCCGAGCCAGACCTGGTGGTTCCGGGACGGCACGTCCTGCGCGGGGACCGACCGCCGATCCTGGATTCGGCCACGGTAGCCCGCTGGCAGCCGGGCGTCGCTGAAGCCGCCGGGCTGGTCGGGCGGCGACCCGACACGATCGTGCCGCTTGGACAGAGCAGCCGCTTGGGTGTTGCCGCCACAATCGCCTTCCGCCCGCAGCTCGGCCGCAACCTGCTGATCGTCGGCGCGGGCCGGGAGAACGTCGAGACCTCCGGGCTCCTGCTACGAGTGGCGAGCTGCGCCGCCTTGCAGCAACATGACGATTCGCAGATCGTGGCGATCGGGTTCGAGGACAGTCCGGCACTTGAGTGGTTCGCCGAGCTGGCAACCCGTCGACGCGGGCGGGTCGATCTCGTCGGCGAGCGCGATACCGATCGCCTGGCAACGATCGTCGAAGGTTGGCGCAACCGCCTGGCGGCCGGTCCTCGGTTCGCGATCGTCGGCGCGCTCCACCGGCTCGAACCGCCGGTGCTGGCGGTCATTGGACAGGTCGCGGCCGGTGGCGGCCCGGCGCAGTCGTACGTCGTCGCCGGCGTCGACCGCCCGGAATCGCTTGGCGGAGTGTCGAGCCCGGTGCGACTTCGCCACTTCAGCGTACGTGTCGCGCTGCCCATGCCGCGCTCGAGCCTGCAGGCGGTCTTCGAGCGAGCGAGTGTGCCGAGCGCCGAGGGACGGGCGGTGCTCTTCGACCCCGAGCTGGGCTCGTCCGACCAGGTTACGTTCACGCCGTTCGCGATGATCGACCCGGCGGTCGAGCGAACCGTGCTTCGGCCGATGGTAGGGGTCACCCATGTCTGAGTTCACGCGGCAGGAATCCGACGCCGTCCAACGCGACTTCATCGACTTGGGGATTATCACCACCGACCTGATCGGCGAGATCGACCGGGCCACGGCGATGCTCGTCGATATGCATCGCGATGGTGAAGAGATGCGGGCCAACTGGGCGTGCCTCCCGTACCACGCCCCGCAGGCGGCATTGAACGCGATGCACCAGCTCGAGCTCCCCGACCGGGCGCCACGTCCGACGGCCGAAGCGACGCCCGAGCCGATCGACCGCAGCTTCGCCCCGCCGCCCCGGGTCGGTGACCTCCACTCTGCGTTGCGCTCCTCCGAGGACCGGCTGTATGCCCTGCGGACCGAGTACGACCAGCTTGCGCTAGCTGACGCGGCGCTGCTCCGGCGGACGACGGCTTACGCGGCGCAGCTGCGCCGGCTCGACGACCTCTCCCGAACGATCCGCAGCGGAATGGTCCCGTACCTGGTCGTCTCCGGCGTGGTCGCGGTGCTGCTGCTGCTGCTGTTCGTCGTTTGACTGGGCTAAGGAGGACTGATGGCCAACAAAACCGCCAATCTGGTCGAGGCGCTCGGCGTGGTCCGCAGCCGCTTCGTCGACGGGTTGCAACAGGTCGACGAAGAACTCCGATCGCTGACCACGGCCGTCGCCGAATCGCTTGAGCAGGTCGATGACCAGATCAGCACCCGCGCCGTCGCGCTGCTCGAAGAACACGCCACCACTGCTCGCAGTCGGATCGGGGAGGCGGTCGACACGGCCGATCGGTCGATTGCCGCTCGTATCGAGCACGCCGAGCACGCCGGCGGACAGCTATGAGCGACACCTCCGAACCCGCAGGAGAAGTACTCGTCCCGCCCCCCTTCGTACTGTCGCTCGAACAACACGAGCTTATGGTTGCGGTCGTACTCGCCGTCGCCGAGCGTGACGACGGCTGGTTCGACGACTCGATCTCCAAGCTGACCGCAGCAATCGACGCAACGGCACCGCTGCTCGTCGCCCGCGAGTTGGTCCGCCTTCTCGCAGGACGCCAACTCGGGCGGCCGATCGAACCGGGTGGGGAGGATGTCGGCGTCGTCACCTACGACCTCATCGATGCGTGGGACGACGCAGGGGAGTCGCTCGACATCGCCCGAGGCACGCTGATCTACGGCTGCCTGCTCGCTCTCCTCGCCGACGACACCAGCCCGGACGAGGCAACCCCGACCTCGACGCTGATCTGGTGCCTCGCCACAGCTGCTGCAGCTGCGACGACGATGGATCCTGGCCGCGACGTGTTCGAGCCGATTGACCAGACGCTAGCCGCGGCGGATCGCGCCGTCGCAGCCCGAATCGCCGCCTCTTCGGAGGACCTCCGATGAGCGACCTGTCCTCCGGCGCGGCCGCGAACGGGCGCTCCAAAGCACGCCCGAAGCACACGAATCCGCCGGTAACCCCCGAGGGCCAACCCCGACCGAGTTCGAACGTCGACATCCTGCACAGCACATCGACGGCGTCCGCCGCCGGCGTGGTCGATCGTTACGCCCGCCAGGGCGGTCGGTCCACCGCCGGCGCGGCCCCGCCGACTAGCGGGCCAACCTCCGGCGCCGGGAGTCATGGCCTGCTCGCCCAGGCGTTGGAGGCCCTCGAGTCGGCGACGCAGCGAATCGAGGCAGGTCGGCAGGTGATTGCCGATCTCCTCGACCAATCGGTCGACACTGACCATCTGGCCGAGGTGATGGAGACGCCAGGAGTAGAACAGGTGGACGGCGAGTTCACCGAACTACGCAACGGAGTTCGCTCCGACATCGACTCGATGCTGGACGCGGCCACGAGATACCTGGCACGGGTCCGTGACGCGATCGTCGCGGCGATCGAGACTCAGTGACCAAGCGGTTGACATTCGAGGAGATCGACTCGGGCTATTTTCTGGCAGACGAGGTTCAGGCATCCGGCGAGGAAGTCGGCGAGGCCCTACGCGAGTTCGCCGCACGAGATGTCGTTGTCGAGCTGAGGATCGGCTGGGTGACCAGCATCCTCGAACTCTCCGGTATCGCCACCCGGGCGACGATCAGGTTCAGCGCCACGAAGTTCCTAGCTCCGGTCGATCTCTCGTTCACCTCGATTGGAGGGCTGCGATGCCTCGGCACCGACTTTCAGTGCGGGCTCGACTTATCGGCGGCGACGGTCGGTGGCTTGTTCGAGCTCGGGGTATTCGTCGCCGGCAAAGCGCGCGTTCGTAGCAAGGTCGGGACGAGTCCCGGCGACCGGGCCGCGCTTTTGCTCTCAGAGGCAGACTTCGGCGGTGTCGTGATCGCGGGAACCGACGTCAGCGGTCACGTCGAGATGATCGACGTGCGAGCGCGCCACAGTGTGCAGATCGGAGACGACGTCGTCATCAAGTCCGACTGTCTGAAGCGGGCAGGCATCGAAGCTGAACGATTGCGAGCGAGAAGTCTGATAATCGCCGGAAGCGTTGAAGCAGACTCCGGATTCGACCTCCGCGCTGCAACCATTGAGGAGTTCATCCAGATCTCCGGGGACGCCGAAGGTTTCCCTAAACTGGGCCGAGTCGACAGCGGTCCGGACGAGCGCTGCGCTGTCGACTTGTCGTACGCGGTGTCGCCGACTGAGCGTTTTCGGGGCCGATGTGAACGGCCTTCGAATGCGCCAGGCAAAGATCACCGACGAGGTGACCCTCGGCAGCGCGGAACAGCCAGCGGCGCCTCTTGACGAACTCGAGCAGTCGGGCGCTGCGCTCGGCTCCACCGGGCAACCTGCGGTCACGTCGCTCAGCAAACTCGACCTCTCGCGAGCAGAGCTCGGGTACACAACGATCGATGACGTGCGGCTCTGTCTCCTCGACGCCTCATCCGCCAGTTTCAACACCCTCCGGCTCGGCGCGTCGGTTCGGGTCGAACGGGCCGAGTCGGATACGACGACGGGGCAGGCAGCGATCGACCTGCGGGCGGCGACGATCGATCGGCTCCAGTTCGAGTGCAAGGAGTGGGGCGGCGTGCTCGATCTTCGCGGCGCGACGATCGGACGATTCGAGGATCACCGTGACGCCTGGGGCGGGCCACGGACAAAGCGCTGGAGGCTCTCCGGGTTGTCAGTGAGGCAGTTCCTCGGCGAGTTCGAAGCACGCCGCGAGGACAAGGGCCGAGCCCATTGGCTCGCGCGAGGCGACCGGTGCCGACCCGTCGTCCCCACCACATCGAGGCCGGTGGCGGCGAGCAGTCCGCCACCGGTGGCCCCGAGTCGATCGCGAGGCGATCGACGAGCACACCGGTGACCGCTTGCTCGAAGCGGTCGCTGCTGGAGGCTTTCCCGACGGGGAGCTGGAAGCGCGGAAGGCAATCGAGCGGGCGCACGACGGGCTCGTCGTCCGTCGGGGGAAGGGACTCCTCCGCTCTCGCTGGGTCGCACCGGTTCTGCTGCTCGTGATCTTTGCGACCAGCTGCGACATCGCTCGAACACAGAAGTTCGTGGCGACGGACGACGTCGGTGCCAACAGCGCATCGCACGGCATCGCTCCGCTCTTCGAGCTGGAGGACCGCCACGAACTCTTCCGTAACGGCCCGTGCAACCGCGGGGATCCTCACACACACCCTCACCGCGGGGACGTGACGTGCTACCCGAGCCTCAACGCGATCAAAGTCGGTCTTGAAGTTGCATTGCCGGTCGTCGACTTGGGGGCACGCGACCACTGGACCCCGAAGTCCGACGGAATCAAAGTAGTCCTGGACCTGCTCCATGTCGCTAGCTGGGTCATCGGCGGCCTGTTGGTTATCGGGCTCAGCAACCAGATCGCCGGCAAGCGCCGCTAGCGAAGGGTTGCGGGTCGTCGTTCCAGTGCGACGCCCACGAATCGATACGGTCGCTGACCTCGGCATCGGAGTTGAAGCTGGTGTTCGTCACCGCTTTGCGGGTGATGACCGAGAACCATCCCTCGATACCATGTTCAGGCAGGATGCCGAGGTCGGTGTGAATTGCAGATGCCACCGCCTGCCGCAGTCCGGCACTCATGCCGTGCGCCCGACAACCACCATCGATCGATCGGCATCGCGAGCACTGCCCACCACTCGGTATCGCTGTGACGAGGGGCGTGGATTCCGCCCCGAACGGGATCGCAGCGCGGCGACCTCGGGCCGTCGGTGAGGCCGACGCCTGTCCGATGCCACGTGTGAGGTGATCTGTGACGTGATCGATGAGGTCGCTTCCTCACAGTGATGGCGCCTCATGGACGCAGGTTGGACGAAGCGCCCGACCTCAACTTTCATCGGCATCGTCGTGAGCGGTGGGATTGATGGTTGCCGTCAGCGCGCTGAAACCTGCGGCGAGACGCTGAAGGTAGCCGGAGAAGAGGCTCGGTAGATCCGGATGGGATCCTCGGAGTCTTGTCTCATCGAAATCGGATCCCCTCCGATGCCCTGAGCCGCGGTTGCGAGCCCCGTACAAGTCTCGGAGAACCTGCGTGAACCCGTCGGCGTACAGTTGCTCCTGGTCGAGAAATCGCTCCAACTTGGCCATCCCTTTCTCACCGTCTGCCTTCGGGCCGGTGGTCGCCGAGGTGAGACCAGCTTCGTTGAGGGAGTCGACGACGAATTTCGCAAGGTAGATCAGTTGGCTGTCGAACGCTGCCGTCGAGGTGTTCGTTGGGACGTGGATCGCGGTTCGCAAGTGTGTGTCACCGTCGTGCGGTTCGCTGTACAAGGCCCATCCGTACCGTCGTAGCCACGCTAAGTTGAGTTCTTCGTAGGCGGCGTAGAAGCGGTGTTCGACCCGCTCGGAGTCGGCGAACTCGCCAAGGTAGGCGCTCTGGCTCCAACTTCGCTGAGTCGGCCGTCGCCACCGATGTTGTGGCTGGCCCAGTGACGCTGCTCGCGGATCGGGAGCGACTGGCCCAAATCCCCGAGGAACACCACGACACAGTCATCGCGACCATCGTCCATCCGGAGCGACCAGTCAGGGCCGAGGAGCGATGCGTCGGCTACCAGGTACCGGTCGGGGTCGTTGTAGTACTTATCGAGAACTGTTCGCGAGAAGTGGACAGGGGTGAGGAACGGTGGGGCGTGTGGGTCAGATTGCCCATATGTCACGTTGCAGGGCCATGTGCGGTTGTTGCCGTCGGCGTCACTTCCGACGATGAAGCTCTCGTACTCGCGTGGAAGTTCGAACGGCCAGATGTCCGCCTGCGCTTGCGGAGGAGGCAGCAGGCATCGTTTGGCTCGGAGCACTCCCATCCATGGAGGGCGCAGATAAGTCCGACCGCCGTGGTACTGGACACGGTAGTCGTCAACAACGTACTCCTGCGTCGCGTTCACACCAGGGTTTGAGCTCCTCGCCACCGTGGATCTCCGAAAATGCCTGGAGGATGAGTGCGAGTTGACGCGCCGCCTGGTAGCGCCTGAGGTAGGACTTGCGGATCTGCATCGCAGTGTCGCCCTGCCTGATCACGACAACGACATCACCGCCATCCTCGAAACGTTTGAACTCTCCGGTCGCCCTATCCTCAAACAGGTTCCACAGGAGCCGAAAATCCTCGGCGACCTCGAACGTCATCGCAAAACCGCCGACCTGTAGTCGCGAACGAATACGAGTGGGATTGCGGCCGGATCGTCGCCGACCCGGCTGTAGGTCGAGGACGTCCCGATTTGCGAGAACCCAGGTACCCCGTCGCCGATCCCGAACGTCACCCCCGACTCACTCATGGCTGAAGACACCAAGTTCGGCTCGCACAAGTAGGCCAAACGAACAACGCCCGGGAATGGCGTTATCTCCGCCACAGTGACCCACGTGTTGCGTTCGAATTCGAGCAGATCCCTCACTATGCCTGCTGCCGTGGCATCGAGCACTGCGAGTTCGGCTCGAAGATCATCGAGTGTTCCCACCCCTACCAACGTAGGCCCCGCCGCTGAGCAACGCTGTGCGGGAGCGATTTGCACCGCCAGTGCACGAGAGTCGACATGCTCGTTCGGGGCGACTGGCGCAACGCCCCTCACCAGGCAATCCCGGCTGCTCGGAACTCGCTGGCCCCTGCCGATGAGAACAGCGAGCCCGACGACGGTCAAAAGAGCCGTGCCGCCGATCCAAAGCGGCGTGCCGTCGTCACGAATGCCTTGCACCGTGAACTGCAACGCCGTGAATGCCACGCCAGAACTGATGCCTGGATTCAGAGCTCGGCGAGGTGCTGGTCGTAGAGGGCGTCGGCGATCGGGACGTAGTGGTCGTACCACTCGTTCCATCGCGGCGCGTTGCCGGTCGTGTCGCCTCTGTGTCCGCCAACGAGCAGGATCGCTGCTCGGCGCGGGTCGAAGGCGAACAGGACCCGCATCGATCGTTCGGCGTGTAGCTCCTTCATGTCAGGTGCTTCGATAGGTGGATGTTGTCGACGCTGGGTCGTCCGAGTCCGGGGCCGTGTTGTTCGAGGAGGATGACTCGGCTGATGATCGCATCTTGGTCCTCCTCGCTGAGTGCCTCGTACCACGACAACGTTTTGGCGGCAAGGTTGTGTCCGCCCGTCCGGGGGCGTGGCTGGGATCACAGGTCGATTCCTTCGGTGTCGTAGGTGAGGTCGGGCTGCTCGGGTTCGAGGGTCGGCTCGATGAGGCCGTCGAGGGTGCGGTTGATCTCGTGGTATTCGACGACGTGGGGCCAGTTGCGATGATCCAGGCTCGGCGGGCGTCTTGCCCGTTGAGGGCAGTCTGGAGCAGAGTCGGCGGTGTCGTCGATGGTGAGTTGGCCGTCTGTGGAGGGCTCGGATGATGGGTCGCCAGTCGGCGGGGGCGGTGGCGAGGAGTTCGTCGAGTTCGTCGCGACGGTCGATGAGCTGTCGGGGTCGGGTCGTGTGACGGTCGATCGGGAGTGTGCGGTCGGTGGTGTCGAGCCAGGTCCGGGTGAGGCCGAGGTGCGCCGTGCAGCCGGTCCCATGCTTCGCCGGTCTCGATGCGGTCGGGTGATGCTCCGAGGCCGGGGATTCGTGGTGTGAGGTCGGTGTGCGAGACGCCAGCGTGCGATGTCGCGGACGGCGTCGTCCCAGGTGTGGGCTCCGGCGACGTCGACGGGTCGGTCTCCGAGGAGGTGTCCGAGTCCAGTCGGGTTGGTGCGCATCGAGGCGTGTTGGCGGCTCGGTCGATGCCGCCGGTGGACCGCTCGGCCGTAACAGGTCGGCGTCGCCGGGCTCGACTCCGTGGGTTGCGAGGGTGGTGTGCCAGTCGTCGATGCGCTCGAGGATGCCGGCGGACTGTTCGGCGAGCGTGATGCGCTGCGGCGGGGGTGAGTTCGTGGGTGCCGATGGCGTGGCGTCGACGATGCGGAGGTCGTGCCCAGTGGAAGGTCGCGGTCGGCTTCTCGCCCGTCGTCTGACACGAAGTGCGACGTCGACGGTGCCAGCGTGCGTCGTCGATGGCGGTGACGGTGCCGACGTTGTGACGGTCGGCGGGGCTGACCTCGATTCCGACGGCGATGCGCTCGGCGACGTGGTCGAGGCGTTCGAGTTGTTCGACGAGGGCGGTTGCCGTCGGTCGCCGAGCTGCTCGGTGGCGTGGCGTTCGGCGGTGAGTGCGTGGCGGGCGAGTGCTTCGAGGTCGGCGAACGGGCGGGTGTCGGCGAGGTGGTCGACGAGGCGGACGTCGGGGTCGATGGTGTGGGCGAGGTGTCTTGGCTCCGGAGCGGGTGATCGGTTGGATGAGGTCGTCGTCGATGTCGCCGGGTTGGTCGTCGGGTGGGGTGAGGCCGGTGTCGTGGCGTTCGGTCTCGGCGGCGGCTTGGCGGGCGAGTTCGGCGGCTTCGGGGTCGGTGAGGATGATCCAGTTCTCGTGGTCGCCCGCGGGAGAGTCTCGACGTAGGCGCCTTCGCGGTAGAGGCCGTCGGCGCCGACGGCGATGGCGAGATCCCAGGTGCCGCCTTGGGCCCGGTGGGTGGTGAGGGCGTAGGCGTGGGTGAGGTGGCCGCCGCGGGCGAGGTAGCGGTCGGTGAGCGAGATCTCGGCTCCGCCGTCGAGTCGCACGGTGATCGGTCGTCGGCGACGCTGGTGATCGTGCCGGTCTGGCCGTTGGCGACGTCGACCGAGTCGCCGGCGGTGGTGTGTTCGGTGCTGTTGCGGCGCAGCACGATCCGTTCGCCGGGCCGAAGCTCACGGCCGCCGAAGTTCACGCTGTCGGGGTGGGGTCGAGTTCGCCGAGTTCGGTGAGCCGTTCGATGACGGCGGCGTTGAGGCGGTCGACGAGTCGTTGGTGCCGGCGAGCAGGACCGGGTCGAGTCCGTCGTGTCGGGCTGCGAACCATCGGTCGACGGCTGCGGTGATCATCGCCGCCGGCGTGTCGGTGACGATGACCCGGTCGTGGGCGAGGTAGGCGTCGACGGCGGCGGCGACTGATCCGTTGCGGAGTTCGGTGAGCGCGGTCTGTTCCCAGGTTGGCGTTGGCGGCGGTTGACGGTCAGCTCGGCAACGACCGGCCCGTGAGCGGCGGCGTAGGCGAATCCGCCACCGGCGCCGATCTCGGGGAGTTGGTGGTGGTCGCCGACCAGCAGCACCCGCCCGCCCGCAGCGAGTTGGCGGCTGACGACGTGTTCGAGCGTGCGGATGTCGGCCATCCCGGCTTCATCGATCACCAGGAACGACCGTGGAGCGGGCAGGTCGAGGCCGCGGGCCCAACGGTCGACGAGCGAGTGCAACGTGGCGGTCGGGAGGTGGGCGCCGGCGGCGAGTTCGAGCGCGGCACGAGCAGACGGCGCCGCACCGTGAACGTTCCAGCCAGCGTTGGTCAGGATTGTGCGGATGGCGTCGAGCGTGTACGTCTTGCCGGTTCCGGCCGGGCCGACGAGCACGCTCACCGCCGCAACCGATCCGCACAACGTCCGGACCGCAGCGATCTGGTCGTCACCGAGCGACGGTCGGGCAGCGAGCGTCTGGTCGATCCCTGTCGGTGCAGCGGCCGGAGATGCCGTGGGGGAGTGGAGGGCGTCGATGAACCGTTGCTCGATGTCGGTGAGCTCCTGGCTGGTCCACCGTTGGGGCTGGCCTTGTGTGGTTGCGAGGGCAAGAACCTGTGGCGAGGCGAGTACCCGGTTGGTGACTCGTTCGATCGTCTCGATCGACGCACCGGAACCTTGACTGCGGGCGACGGCACCGACGAGGTCGGGCTGGGTGAACGTCGTCGACTCGGCCGTGAGGCTGCTGCGGAGCAGGTGGCGATCCATTCCTCGGGATCGACGAGCCGTTCGACGTGCTCGGTCGTACCGTTCGGTCCGGGCAGGTAGGTGTCGAGCCGCCAGACCTCGTCATAGTCATCGCGATGCTCGAAGTCGTCGTCGCCGACCGCGGTGTCGGCGCGGGCGATTGTCTCGCTGAGGAGGGCTTCGGCGTGGTCGGGTCCCCAGCCGTGGTCGATCGCTTCTTGTTTCCAGGCGACGTCGAATCGTTCGTGTTCGACTTCGGGTTTGTGGCGCCGGGTGGCGAGCACGGCCTGCTGGCGGCCCTCGGGGGTGTCGGGTGTGCCGGTCGCTGCAAGCCAGGCGTCGATCTGAGCGGAGCGTTTCGAGAACTGATCGAGCAGGCCTTGGGGGATGCCGGCGATCTCGGGGACGTGACGACCGGGGCGCCACTCGACGCCGAGCCGTTCGGTGAGCTCGTCACGGAACACAGTCTGGAAGATGTCACTGGCGGCCATCTTGTTGCGGAAGACCTCCGGATGCACGAACGCCGACCACCGCCCATCCGCGCCCTCGACGAGGTTGGCGACGAGCACATGCCAATGCAGCAACGGGTCACCGGCACGCGACGTCCGATGCCGAAACGACGCCGCCACCACACCCGAAGTATCCAACTGGCGAGGCGTTTGGCCCGGTTGGAGGTGATCGGCGTGACGGGCCAACCAGGCCGTGTTGTGCGAGCCGCGGTCGACACGGATCGCTTCGCGTTCCAACCATCCGATAGCCGCGCGCATCGCCCGCTCTCCGGCTTCGATAACCGCAGCCTGGACCCGAGGGTCGTCCGAAACCGCATAGAGGACGCTCGCGGACTTCGGCGCTTTGAACGTCAGATCGAACCCCGGAACCCGGCGTGGGTGGGAGCGGGGTTGCTCGCCGTTCGGTGTCAGTCCGCCGCGGCCGGGTGCGAGTCCGGCGAGGACGGCGCGAAGGTCTTCGCCGGCGACGTCGCCGGCGAGGCCGAGGCGGGCGGCGGACCCGCCGACCCACTGGCCGTGCGCTTCGCCCGCGCCGGTGTAGTAGGCGTCGAGTGACTCGGCGACACCCGAGAGTTGGTAGGCCTCCTGGCCGACACGGAGCTTGGCGATCGACAACATTCACCACCAGAGGGACAAGCTCCGGTGCCGTCAGGCACCCGTACACCCAACCGGGTCATCCACTGTGAGGAAAATCGCCCCTGGCACGCCACCCACCTCACACCTACCTGCCTCGCCGGCGCTCGAGTCCGGCCACCTTGGGTACGGCGCGCCGATGCCTGGTCAGAGCTTGCCAGCTCGGACCAGGCACCTTTAGCGGCAATACCGTTCAGTTAAGGTTACATGGGTGTAACTTGTTGGGGTGCCGCGCGCTGGATGGATGAAGCCTGAGTCGGATCGCCGCTTGTCGGATCTGGTCTCGGTGGGGGTGTTGACGAGGACGTTTCCGCCGGTGTTGGTGGATGAGGTGATCGCCGGGTGTGGGAGGACCGAGCAGCGAAGCCGGTCGTTGCCGGCGAGGGTGATGGCGTACTTCTCGATCGGGATGGCGTTGCACGCGGAGGGCTCGTACGAGGACGTTCTTGGGTTATTGACCGACGGGTTGGCGTGGTCGGTTGAGGGTCACCCGGTGGTGTTGCCGTCGAAGTCGGCGATCTTTCAGGCGAGGGCCCGGCTGGGCTCAGAACCGTTGGAAGCGTTGTTTCGTCGGGTCGCTCATCCGTTGGCGGCTCCGGATGCGCCGGGGTGCTGGCTGGCTGGTCGACGGCTTGTGTCGATCGACGGGACGTGTCTGGACGTAGCTGACACCGTCGAGAACGCCGAGTTCTTTGGTCGTCCGGGGGTGAACAAGGGTGAGCAGGCGGCGTTCCCCCAGGTTCGACTGGTCGCGCTGGTGGAGTGCGGCAGTCATGCCCTGTTCGACGCCGAAGTCGGTTCGTACTCGACCGGGGAGATCGAACTCGCCCGTCGCCTGGTGGCCCGTCTGCAACCCGGGCAGTTGTGCTTGGCGGACCGCGGGTTCTATGGGTTCGCCCTGTGGAACCAGGCTCAGGAAACTGGTGCTGACCTGCTGTGGAGGATGCGGTCGTCGCAACGTCTCGACCCTGACGAGGTGCTCGTTGACGGCTCGTATCTGTCGAAGGTGTTCGAGGTCCGCAACTTCAAACGTCGCGGCGACGGACTGGTAGTGCGGGTCATCGATTACACGGTCGATGACGGCCGCGACAACGACAACGTCTACCAGTTGATCACCACGATCCTCGATCCGGCCGAGGCCAGCGCGACCGATCTTGCGGTCGCCTACTCGCAGCGTTGGGAAGTTGAGTCGGTGTTCGATGAACTCAAGACCCACCAGCGTGGCGCTCGCACCGTGCTGCGCTCGAAGTCCCCGGACCTCGTCCTGCAGGAGATCTGGGGTCACCTGTGCTGCCATTATGCGATCCGCACCCTCATGTTCGAGGCCGCTCACCACGTCACGGTCGACCCGGACCGGGTCAGTTTCGTCGCCGCCCTGCGCATCGCGCGCCGCTCTATCTCAGCGGCGCGCGATTTTCCCCCTCAGGACACGACCGCTGACCATGGTTGGCTGCACGCCATCGCGCTGCTCGTGCGGCGACTCAACCCGAACCGCCGCCACCGATCGAACCCCCGCGTCATCAAGCGCAAGTACATGAAGTGGCACGTCAAACGAGCCCACCACGCCAACTGGCCGAAACCCGAACACCCCGCCACAGCGCGCATCCGCGCACCATCAATCGACACTAACTGAACGGTATTGCCTTTAGCGGTAGTCAGTACTCCGACGGAAACAACATGGTGGTGTAGCTATCGGGGTCCTCGATGTCGTCGGTGATCACCCACAGGATCGAGCGCCACGCCCCGTCCGATGGTCGGCGGATCTCGGCGGGAACCGGGTAGACGGACATGATCCGCCCGCTGCCGAGGTTGCGGGCGTCGCGGTTGGCGTGTCGGTCGTCGGCGTCGAGGTCGCCCCAGTCGTCGGATTCGTGCCGCTCGAAACAGGCGACGATCCACGCGAGGCGGGCGGGGTCGGCGAACGCCCAGTCATGGACGTAGTTCGTCATCACGTACCGGCCTGAGGTCGGGCTGTCAGCGATCATGACATCACCTCGCTGGTGCGGATGCTGGCGAGGTAGGCGGCGGCCATGTCCGGCGCGAGGTGGTTCAACTGGCGGGCGGTGAGCTCGGGCAGATTCACCCGCACGGCGGCAACATCGGTCGAGACGAACGTGAGCAAGCCGAACCCTTCGAGACGGTCGAGCGTCGCCCACAGCTTCGAGCACAACCCTCCGATTCCGATTCGTTGGGCAAGAACCGCGGCGGGCCAAGTGATGTCGCCGCATCGCGAATGACGGCTGATCAGCGTCGCCAAGCAGCTTGCCGATGGTCCGAGTACCGGCCACCACCATTGGATGTCGTCGGAGTCGGTGACGTGCGGGCCGGGGCTGTGATCGGCGATCACGGTGAGATGATCGGGTCTGGCGGATGGCTGGTTCATCGGGTGTCTCCCTCGGTTGGGAGGGAGTGGCACCGGGGCGACTTCCCCAAGCGTTCCCGATGCCACTCCCTGGTGGCCCACCAAGTCGGCGGGCTCGCCCGTACGGGCGGCGTCGGATAGCGACCGGCCTGTCAACCCCGCAGGGGTCGCCCCGAACGAAGTGAGCGGGCTTGACAGGTCGAGGGAGTGCCGACGCACCCACCGCACCCGCCCGCAGGGCGGCAACTGCACAACCGCCGAGGTGTGAGGCCCCGAGCCCGATGTACAACGACCTCACGCGTCACCTCACTGCAGCCGACGGTGACCTCACACCCGGCGAGTGGAGGGGCGATTCAGCCGATCGAGAACCGGGGTGGAGTGCATGGCCAGGGTCGGTCCGCGGCGCGCCAGCCAACGCCCGAAGGAACGCGATAGATCTCGAAGATGAGCAACCACGATGGGTTCTACGCCGGGTCGACGTTGCTCGTGATTGACCTATGCAGATATGGCGACTATGCCGACATGGGCGTGACCGACGCGGGTTTGGCCAGGTCAGTGATGGGTTTCGGGGGTTCGCCCGAGGTGATCGTGTCGGCATAGTTCCGTGCCAGGCGTCACCGCTGGCGAGTCCGCCCGCCTCACCGAAGCCGCCACCGGCACACGCCAACCACTACATTGACGCCTCACAGGTGGGGAGATTCGATGAGCACACCTGGGGAATTTCGGTGAGCAAGCATTCATCACCGTGATCCTGCTCGACCGAGCCGGCCACACCCCCAACCTCCCGTGGGCCCGAGCATGACCCGCGAGAGCGTCAGTTGTCCCGATCAGCGTTCTTTGTGTCATGCCCCCAACTACCCTCTTAGTGTGGAAGCGGAGGGCCTTGAGATCGCGGCGAAGCGGCGCTATGCCGGGATTGTCGCGGGCGCCGACGTCGAGGTCGTGGCCGTCGACCAGCACGGCGCGTCGGCAACGGTCACGTACCGGACGTCGCAGGGTCAACTCGGTGAGGTCGTGCTGACGGCAGACGACCTGACTCAGGTCAGGGAGGTCACCGAGCGCCGGTGGTCGTTCGACGCCGACGGGGCGATGTTTCGCCTCGCCTCCGAGGCTCGGCGGATGAAGTGGGCGCATCTGGCCGATCCATTCGCAGCGGTGGACACGTCGAACATCGAGCCGTACCCGCACCAGATCGACGCCGTCTACAACCGATTCCTTCCGCTGTCAGCCGCTGCGATTCCTCCTCGCCGACGATCCCGGCGCCGGCAAGACGATCATGGCCGGGCTGCTGATCCGCGAGCTGATGCTGCGCGGCGATGTCGCCCGGTGCCTGATCGTTGCCCCGGGAAGCCTGGTCGAGCAGTGGCAGGACGAACTGTGGGACAAGTTCGGGCTGCGGTTCGAGCTGATGTCGCGCGCCAAGGTCGAGGAGTCCTTGAGCGGGAACCCGTTCCTCGAACGCAATCTGCTCGATCGCCCGGGTCGACCAGCTCGCCCGTGCCGACGACCTGCGGGCGAAGCTGGAGCTGACCGACTGGGATCTCGTGATCTGCGACGAAGCCCACAAGATGTCGGCGCACCTGTACGGCAACGAGCTGAGCAAGACTCGACGGTTCGAGCTCGGTGAGGTGCTGCGCGAACGCACACGCCATTTTCTGTTGCTGACCGCGACTCCGCACAACGGGAAGAACGAGGACTTCCTGGCGTTCATGACGCTGATCGACCCGGACCGCTTCGCCGGCCGGTTGCGCGACAGCGAGCTGCCAGACGTCAACGACGTGATGCGACGGTTGGTGAAGGAGAAGCTGCGTCACCTTCGAGGGCACCCCGCTGTTCCCGAAGCGGTTCGCTCATACCGTGAACTTCGAGCTGTCTGCGCTCGAGACCAGCCTCTACGAGGAGGTCACTGAGTACGTCCAGCACGGCATGAATCGGGCCGACCAGATGCAGCGCCCAAGGCGACCGCCGGCGTGGCCTGATCGTCGGGTTCGCCCTGGCAGGCTTGCAGCGACGTCTCGCGTCGTCGCCCGACGCGATCTACCACTCACTGCGCCGCCGCCACGAGCGTCTGACCAAGCAACTTGGCGAGCTGCGGCGACTTGCCGCCGGCGGTGGTCCGATCCCGGTGGCCGAGCTGCCGAAGGGGATCCGTCTCGCCGATCTGGAGGACTTCGACTACGACGACTTCGACGACGACGAACTCGAACAGCTCGAAGACGCCGTGATCGACGCCGCCACCGCGGCAGCGACCGCCGACGAACTCGCGGCCGAGCTGATCGAACTCGAGCACCTCGTGCGGCGGGCCGACGAGGTCCGCACCTCCGGGGTCGACACGAAATGGGTCGAGCTACGCAGCCTGCTGCGCTCCGACGACTTCAAGGCGGCCGATGACCCGAACGGCAAACCGCGCAAGCTGATCGTGTTCTCCGAGCACAAAGACACGCTCGACTACGTCGCCGGCAAGATCCGCAACGAACTCGGCCACCCCGAAGCAGTCGTCGTCATCCACGGCGGCATAAAACGTGACGACCGCCGCGACGTCCAAGAACGCTTCCGAGTCGACCCACTGGTACGCGTGCTCGTGGCCACCGACGCCGCCGGCGAGGGCGTCAACCTGCAGGTCGCCAACTTGATGGTCAACTACGACCTGCCCTGGAACCCGAACCGCATCGAGCAGCGCTTCGGCCGCATCCACCGCATCGGCCAGAAGCTGCCGTGCCACCTGTGGAACCTGGTCGCTCACGAAACCCGTGAAGGGAAGGTTTCGAGCTGCTGTTCGCGAAGATCGAGCAGCAGCGAGGGGTGTTACGGCGACCAGGTGTACGACGTACTCGGCGACTCGCACATCAATACGACCCTCCACGAACTCCTGTTCCGAGCCATCCGGGCTGACGACGAAGCCGTCCTGACTCGATACATGGAACAAGTGATCGAGCACGACATCGGCAGCCAGCTCAAGGACGTCCTCGAGGAACGGGCGCTGATCGCGAACCTCGGCCAAGGCGCGCCCAACGACACGATCCGCGACCTCATGGAGTCGGCCAAGTCGCGCAAACTCCAGCCGTGGTTCGTCGAGGCGTTCTTCACGGCCGCCCTCGAGCTGTACGGCGGCAGGATCACCAGCCGCGAGCCAGGTCGGTATCGAGATCACCCGCGTGCCCGCCTCCGATCCGCGGGCACGCCGACCGAGCCCTCGGTGCAGTCCACGAGCGGTACAGCCGCGTCACGTTCGACAAGCGCACGATCCAACCCGACAAGCTGCGAACGCGCCGAACTGATCTCACCCGGTACCCCACTCCTCGCTGCGGTGGTCGACCGGGTGCTCGCCGACCATGAGACGACGCTCGCTCGCGGCGCCACGCTCGTCGACCCGACTCGACCCCAGCACCGAACCGCGCTTGCTCGTCTACCTCGACCACACCGTCACGAACGGGCGGCACATTGACGGCCAACGCCAAGTGGTGTCGCGTCGGTTCCAATACGTCGAGATCGACCGCAGCGGAACCGTGATCAACCGCGGTGGCGAACCGTACGTTGACTACGCCCCGCTCACCGACACTCAGCGCTCCGTACTGGAAGCCGCCGCGTTCGACGACAGCTGGGCCGACCAGGCCGCTGAGACGGCCGCGAAGAGCTGGGCGATCGACCAACTCGCTGGCCCGCACTTCGACGAGATCGCCACGATCACCAAGGCACGGGTGGCGAAGGTCCGCGAAGCGGTCCGTGAACGACTACTGGCCGAGATCCGCTACTGGGACCGACGCACCGAAGAGATCAAGGCACAGGAACTCGCCGGCAAGAAGCCACAGCTCAACTCTGGGAGGGCCCGTGCCCGAGCCGACGAATTGGAAGCCCGTCTGACCAAGCGGAGGCTGGAACTCGATCTGGAGGAGAACCTCCACAACAGCCCGCCCACCGTGGTCGCCGCTGCGCTCGTGATCCCGCAGGGACTAATTTACTCGCTCACCGCACCGTGGCCGGCACCAACGGCCGCCGCTACCGCGGTCGCTCCGGACACGTCCGAGTCCGATCGCCGAGCGATCGCCGCCGTTGTTGCGGCCGAACTCGACCTCGGTCGTGTCCCAACTGTCCAGGTCCACAACAACCCGGGCTTTGATATCGAATCGATCGATCCCGAGACGGGCACGCACTACTTCATCGAGGTCAAGGGCCACAAGCCGTCGACCGAAACGATCTCGGTGAGCGCCACCCAAGTTCAGAAGGCCAAGTCCAACCCGGAGCGCTGGAGGCTCGCTGTGGTCGAGGTCCCCGAGAACTCCGACGCGATTCTCAACCCGCGATACCTAGTCGAACCATTCCGCGACGTGCGCCTGCACTTCGCCCAAACGAGCGTCCCGCTGCACGTCGCCGCGCTACTCGCCGACGCAGAGGACCCCCTGTGACCTACAAGCCCAAGCTGATCGAAGTCGCCCTGCCCCTGGCAGCGATCAACGAGGCCTCGGCCCGCGAGAAGTCCATCCGCCATGGCCATCCCTCCACGTTGCACCTGTGGTGGGCGCGCCGACCCCTCGCGGCCGCCCGCGCCGTGATCTGGGCGTCACTTGTGGACGACCCGTCCGGCGACCCCACCTTGACCCCGGTGGAGCAGGATGAACGACGCGAGGAACTCTTCACGATCCTCAAGAAGCTCATCCGATGGGAGAGTTCCAACGACCCTGTGGTGCTTAGGGAAGCCGAGGCCGAGATCCACCGCTGCTTCCCCGACGGTCCACCCGCGATCCTCGATCCTTTCGGCGGCGGTGGAGCGATCCCGCTCGAAGCCCAGAGGCTCGGGCTGACTGCTCTGTCGGGCGACCTCAACCCGGTTGCCGTGCTCATTCAGAAGGCGATGCTCGAGATCCCGCCGCGCTTCGCGCGCCAACATCCCATCCACCCCGACCTACAGCAGTCCGCGCCGTTCAATTCCTGGGCGCGCGCTCAAGGCCTTGCTGCCGACATCCACGCCTACGGCCAGTGGATGCGCGACGAGGCCGAAATGCGGATCGGCAGTCTCTATCCCGACGCGACCGGCCCCGACGGTGAGCAGCTCACGCCGATCGCCTGGGTTTGGGCCCGTACCGTCGAGTCGCCCGACCCAAGCTGGGATGGTCACGTCCCACTTGTTGCCTCGTGGACGCTCGCCCAGAGACCGGGCAAGCCGACCGTTTGGATTGAACCGATCATCGACCGTCCGTCCCGGACCATTCGATACCGGATCCGCGAGGGCGGTAAACCGAGTCTTCGTGAGACCGTCGACCGAGGTGGCGGCTATTGCGTGGCGACCGGCGCCGCGATGCCGTTTACGTACATCCGTGATGAGGGGCAGGCGGGTCGGATGGGAACCGCTCTGCTGGCAGTGGTGTGCGAGGGTCGGGGTCGAATCTATGTCGAGGCGAGCGGGGCACATGTAGCGTCGGCGAACGTGAAGCGGGACATTCGGCTTGGACCAATCCCCGTGAATGGTCGTGACTTCAAGACGCCGAACTACGGCATGCATCAGTGGGAGGATCTGTTCAGTTCGCGGCAGCTCACCGCACTGTCCACGTTCTCCGAGCTGCTCGGCACCGTCCACGCCCGCATCAGGGCCGACGCTGAGCACGCAGGTCTCGCCGACGATGGTATTCGATTCCGCGATGGCGGCTCTGGTGCCGCTGCGTACGCCGACTGCAGTCGTGACCTATCTCGCATTCGTGATCGACAAGTGCGCCGACTACTGGTCGACGATCTGCAGCTGGCACAACTCGAAGGAACTGATTCGGAACACGTTCGGCCGCCAGGCCATTCCGATGACGTGGGACTACGTGGAGTGCAACCCGTTCTCGGCGTCGACGGGAAACTGGATGGCCATGGTCGAGTGGGTCCGGAAGGCCGTGGAGCATCTCCCTGCTGACTAAGGCTGCGGAGGTCCGTCAACGCGATGTCCGGGCCCGAGTGGACGAATCGGCTGGCGCATCCATCTCCTCCGATCCCCCGTACTACGACAACATTTCCTACGCCGACCTGTCGGACTTCTTCTACGTGTGGCTGCGCCGCAATCTTGCCGATGTGTGGCCCGACGAGTGCGCGACGCTCCTCACCCCCAAGGCTGATGAAATGATCGCCAACCAGTACAGGGCAGGCTCGAAAGCTAAAGCCGAGCGACACTTCGAGTCCGGCATGGCGCGAATTCATGGCGCACGTCGCTGGAGCGCAGTCGCCCAGATGTGCCAGCCACGATCTATTACGCCTACAAGGCCACCGAGTCGAAGGATGGCGAGGTTCGCTCCACCGGCTGGGACACATTCCTCCAGGGCGTAATCGACGCCGGTCTGCAAGTGACCGCGACGTGGCCGCTGCGCACAGAGCTCGGCAACCGCCTGCTTGCGTCGGGAACCAACGCTCTCGCCTCATCAATCGTTCTGTCGTGCCGGCCGCGCGAAGGCGCGGCTCCGATGGCCAGTCGCGGCGAGTTCGTGTCCGCCCTTCGCGCCGAGCTGCCTGAGGCGGTGCGCAAGCTGCAATCCGGGAACATTGCTCCGGTCGACGTACCGCAGTCAACTATCGGGCCTGGCATTGGGGTCTTCTCACGGTTCTCCAAGGTTGTCGAGTCGGACGGATCGGCGATGCGGGTGTCTGCCGCCCTCTCGATCATCAATGACGTGCTCGGCGAGATTCTCGACGGCGAGGAGAGCGAGATGGATGCAGACAGCCGGTTCGCCCTCTCCTGGTACTCGCAATACGGCTACAACCCCGCGGCCTCGGGCGAGGCGATCAACGTTGCCCGCGCCAAGAACACTTCCGTCGACGGCGTGGTCACCGCAGGCATCGCCGAGACGCGGGCGGGTAAGTTTCGCCTCTTCGAGCGCACCGAACTCCGATCGGACTGGACGCCCGCTGGCGACGCCCGCCTTACCGTCTGGGAAGCCACCCAGCAACTGATCGCCGCGCTTGACCGTTCCGAAGCCGAGGCCGCGGGGCTTCTCCATCAACTCGGCGGTTACGGCGAGCGCGCCCGAACGCTTTCATACCTCCTCTTCAAGAAGGCCACTGACAAAGGCTGGGCGACGGACGCCGGCGCCTACAACGCACTCATCACAGCCTGGCCGACCTTGCGATCGACGGCCGTCGCGCCGACGTCTGGCCAGACGTCGATTCCCGGGCTGACATGACGAGCATCGTGACTACTTGGTACGACGACCTGCGCACCCGGTATCGCCCTCGGCGAGTCGAGGTGCTTCTCGTAGCCGAGTCGCCGCCGGATCCCGGGGCGGGCGAGCGACGCTTCTTCTACGGCCCGAGCCTGACCGCTGACAACTTGTTCCGTGGCGTCGCTCTCGCGGCGTTCGGCCTCGACAAAGCAGCGCTTGCGCGGACGTCCAAGGTTGCCGTGCTCGAACGGCTGCGGGCCACCGGAGTCTGGCTGATCGACGCTGTCGACGAGCCCATCAACTATCTCGACGGGAGGCCGCGGACGCGACGCGATTCGCTCAGCGGTGCCCGGCCTGATCGCACGTTGCCAGGAGGCCGCTCCGGCGGTTGGAGTGTTCGTGTGCAAGGCGCCGGTCTATGACCTCGTGGCGCCCGGGCTTCGAGCCGCTGGGCTGACGGTGTTGAACAGGACTCCGGCGCCGTTTCCACTTGGCAATACCCGAACTGAGTTCGTCGAGTGCTGGCGCCGCGACGTCACACCGCTGCTCGGCGATCTCACGACTTCCCCGAGTACGCCCTCCGTGGACGACAGCTCCGCCGGGGCGAAGGAGTAACGCGACATGGTGATGCCCAACACCGAGCGCGTGCGGCTCGCACTCGACCATCTCCGCGATGGTCTGCAACCGGTGTGCGAAGAGACGTGGAGTGGCTTCTACGGCGACGACTGGCTGAACGTCGTCAACAGCCGGCTGCACCATCCCGAGCAGAAGCCGTCACTGCGCGACGTGGCGTTTCTCTTCAAGGGCATGAAGGCGACATGGAACGAGACGTTCGGTCACGGCTTCTCGCCGGCGATCCGGTCGCTGGTGTTCGAGCTGACCGAACGTGCGCAACACCTGGGCACACCAGGGCGCGTTCTCGACCGACGACACGGTCCGGGCGCTCGACTCCATGGAGCGGGTGCTCGACGCGTTCGGCAACGCTCGACGAGCGCAGAAGATCCGTGACAGCTCCGCACGGATCTCATGCGGCAGATGTTCGACGAGGAGTCCCGCAGCGGAGCGCCGCAAGACGGCAGCGAAGCCGACGGAGGGTCAGCCACAGGCCGGCCTGACGCCATGGCGGGAGGTGATCACAGCCTCACGCGGACGTCGCGTCCGGCGAGTTCGACCAGGCCGAGTTCGCCGCCGACCTCTTCGAGGTGTACAGCGGGCGACGCGGACGAGGAGTACCAGGACCCGAAGGCGTTCTTCGCTCGCACGTACCTCACCGAAGGCCTGCGCGACCTGCTTGTCGGTGCCGACCGGCGACTTGTCGGGCGACGGTGGGGATCCGGTGATCGAGCTGCAGACCAACTTCGGTGGCGGCAAGACCCACAGCATGATCGCCCTCTACCACCTCGCGTCCGGGGCGTCGGCGCAACGGAGCTGGCCGGGCGTTGGCGAGGCGCTCGCGGAGGCCGAGCCTGACGCTGCCCGGCAGGCCGATCAGTCGCGCCGTGCTGGTCGGCCAGATGATCTCGCCGTCGGCGCCCTGAGCCGGCTGAGGAGGGCGTCGAGCTGCACACCATCTGGGGCCACCTCGCGTATCAGCTCGGCGGCAAGGCCGGCTACGAGCTCGTCCGCACCGACGACGAGCACGGCACAAACCCGGGCGCCGCGCTCAAGACGCTGTTCCAGCAGTTCGGCCCGGCCGTCGTGCTGATCGACGAGTGGGTTGCTTACGCCCGCCAGCTCCGCGATGGCGGCGACGGCCGATCGCCTGGCCGGCGGCGACTTCGACACTCAGTTCACATTCGCGCAGGCGCTCACCGAGGCAGCGGCCGCGGTGACGAACGTCGTCGTGCTGGTGTCGATCCCGGCGTCGGACATCGAGGTCGGTGGAGATCGGGGCAAGACGGCGCTCGAGAAGCTCAAGAACGTCGTGACCCGCAAGGCGGCGCAGTGGCAGCCGGCGTCACCGGACGAGTCGTTCGAGATCGTCCGCCGCCGGCTGTTCGACCCGATCACCCGAAGCAAGGCCGAGGTCCGCGACGGCGTGATCCGGGCGTTCAGCGAGATGTACCGAACCGAGCCGGGCGACTTCCCGTCGGGTACGTCCGAGGCCGAGTACCGGCGCCGGATGGAGCTGTCGTACCCGATCCACCCGGAGCTGTTCGACCGGCTCTTCGGTGACTGGTCGACGCTCGACAAGTTCCAGCGCACCCGCGGTGTGCTGCGCCTGATGGCGACTCGCGATCTCGCAGCTGTGGCAGCGCGGCGACCAGTCGCTGCTGATCATGCCGGGCACGCTGCCGATGGACTCCGGCGCGCTGGTCTAGCGAGATGAAGAAGTACCTCGAGGAGGGCTGGGACCCGGTCATCAAGTCCGATGTCGACGGCGAGAACGCGCTCCCGCTGCGGATCGACGCCGAGAACAAGCACTTCGGACGGATCTCGGCAACCCGCCGCGCGGCCCGGACCGTCTACATGGGTTCGGCGGCGCGACCTGACGGGTCGCGCGGTGTCGACATCAAGTCGGTCGTGCTCGGCTGCGCGCAGCCCGGCGAGCCAGCCGGGCAGTTCGGCCGACGCGCTCAACCGCCTCTCGGGCCAGGCCACCCACCTCTACGTCGACGGCGCGCAGTACTGGTACTCGCTCCAGCCCAACGTCACCCGTGTGGCCGCGGATCGCGCGGCGTCGAACTACACCGACCGCGACGCCGACGACGAGGTCGAAGCGCGGACTCGGCAAGGAGCCGCTCGGCGTGTTCAAGCGATCCACGTGTTCGCCGAAGGGCCAGGCGATGTCGACGACGACGACGAGGGCGTGCGACTTGTCGTGCTCGCCCCCTCGGCCACGCACTCAGCCGAACGACACAACTCGACCGCTGTGGGCCTGGCCACCAAGATCCTCGCCCAACGAGACGGCGGCCCGCGGCTCAATCGAAACCTGCTTGTGTTCATCGCCGCAGCCGCCAACCGGCTGGGCGAACTTCGAGCCGCGACTCGGATGCATCTCGCTTGGAAGTCGATCGTGCGACGACCACGAGGCCCTCGACCTGACCGCTCACCAGCTGACGCCAGGCCGAGTCGAGGGTGACGGAAACTTCGAAGCAGGTCGACAACCAGATCGGCGAAGCGTTCCGACTTGTGCTCACGCCACACCGCGAGCCGGGCACTTCGGAGATCATCTGGCACACGACGCGGGCGGACTCGAACGGCCCGCTCGTCGAGCGCATCACGAAGAAGCTCGCCACTGACGAGAAACTGATCCAGCGCTACGGCGGCGTCCGACTCCGCATGGAAATCGACCGCTACACCCTGTGGACCGACCGCCACGATGTCACCGTGCGAGACCTGTGGAAGCTGTACGCCCAGTTCCCCCACATGCCGCGCCTGGCGGGTCGGCAGACCCTGTACGACGCGATCAGCGATGGCACAGCAAATCTCGCGTGGAGCACAGAGACCTTCGCCTACGCGGCGGCGCACGACGGCACCCGCTGGGTCGGACTTACTACGGGATCGCACGTGTCGGCAGACCCGAGCGGGCTACTTGTTGACCCGGCGTTCCTGCCCGGCACGTCCGACGGCGAGCCAACGGGAGGCGGAGGTACCGGCGACTCCGGGGTTGGCGAGATCAACGGCGGTCCCAAGAAGGATGGCGGCGGCGCCGACGACGTCGTCCCGGCCGAGACGAAGTTCTACGCAATGTTCGACCTTGACCCGGTCCGAGGAATCAAGCAGCTCGGGGACATCTTCGACCACATCGCCGCCCACCTTGGCCCCAACGTCACGATGTCGCTCGAACTCCGAGCGGAGAACCCGGCTGGCTACACCGACGCCACCCGCCGAGTCGTCAGTGAGAACGCGAACAACCTCGGCGCCAGAGCGCAGGAGTTCGAGTGACAGGTTCCGGCAGCCGCGCTGGCACCAACGGGGCGGCGGCGTCGTGACCGCGCCAGTCCGTCTGTGGTCAGCCGAGCCCTCGCCCATCGACCTATTGGCCTTTGGTGCTGTAGCGGTGCCTGCCGCCGAGGCGGTTCTCGACGACAGCCTTCATCCGGTGGCCCTCGGGGTCTCAGGACCCTGGGGAAGCGGAAAGTCGACCGCCTACGCCTGATCGTCGATGATGAACCATTCGGATGGATGGAGATGCCTTAGCCGCAGCTGATTTTCGACCGCTGGATCGTTCTCGATGCCGTCGAGGCGTGGATCGAGCAAGAGCGGGTAGTCGGACTCAGCCAGTACGAAGTCCTCGTAGTCCAAGACGCTGCTGAAGAGTTCGTCCGGCGGGAAAGTCTCGTCGTAGCCCTCGAAGCCGTATGCGTCGGGATCGTCGGCAAGCAGACCGTCGAGGCGATGCAAAGCTGTACAGATGAGAAACTCGTCGGCGGTGCAGGCGGTGAACGGCCCGAAGCCTCCCGGATGTTCGATTCGCTGCAGCACGATGCCGAGACGCTGGTGGATGCGCGCGCAGAACGCGTCGTCGGCGTGGTGTCGGAACTGTCGGGGCATAGCGTCTACGACGATTTCGTTGTCCCACATGTCGTTCATGTACGACAGCTCGGCCCATAGCTGGTAGGCCATCCGAGGTGTCACCCCGTACGGGTGGTCGCCGTAGAGCGTTGCGAACGGTGGGATGTCGTCGATGAACACGTCTGAATCTTGGCGCATCCGGACAGGCCCGAACGCGGACGTCCCAAACCCAGCCGTCACACGTCCGGTCCGGAGAACGGTCTGCTGAGCCGAAATTTCTTCGGTCGTCACCGGCGCGATTGTGATCACAGAACGTGAGAAAGCGCCAAACCACGAAAAGTGGCGAAAGGTTGCGGTTCGGCTAGCTGCCGTCGTGCCACGAACGTGCCACTTGCAAGGGTGCCGTAAGGTGCTGAAAGGTGCCGTAAGGGGAGTCAAATCGCCGTATTGAGCTGGCATCATTTACGTTTATCCTGGTCAGGCCATATACAGAAATCTCCTTGCCAAGGTGAGGGTCGCGAGTTCGAATCTCGTCGTCCGCTCCACGAAAACCTCCTGGTAACAGGGGGTTTTCGCCGTTTTCGGCCTCGGTTGCCGGGCCGGTGTTGCCCATCTTGCCCATCCTCTTGCCCATCCTCTTGCCCATCCTCCGGCTTGACGTCGAATCGGTCGAATTGGTCGCTGCCCATGGTCGCTGCTTCGCGCTGCGGTGACATCGTGGTTGGAGACTCGGCGGATGCAAGGATCAATACGTCAGAGAAGTGCTGGATCGTTCGAACTACGAGTGTTCGTCGGCGTCGACCCGGAGACCCACCGCAAGCGGTACCGGTCGATGACATTCCGCGGAAACCGCGCCGAGGCTGCGCGGGAGTTGGCCGCGATGATCACCGCGGTTGAATCGGAACGGCTGGTCGGTGCCCGCTCGCCGGTCAGCGAATTGTTGGAGGCGTGGTTCGCGGTGGCTGCGCCGGGCTGGTCACCGACAACTGTCCGTCAGACCAGGTCGGTGCTCAACCGATACCTGTTACCCGGCCTCGGTGATCTTCGTGTCAGCGATGTCACGGTGACCCGCATCAACGCGCTCTACGCCGAACTCGCGAAGACGGGCAGTATGACGGGTGGGCCGCTGGCAGCCGGGCCGCTGGCGCGGGTGCATGTCGTGTTGCGCTCCGCGTTCTCACACGCGATGCGGGCTGGTTGGGTGTGGGACAACCCGGTCGAACGAGCGCATCGGATCACCGTCGCGCCGGTCGAAATGGTGCCGCCGACACCCGACGAGCTCTATCGCCTGATCGAACGGATCGCCGTGCGTGAGCCGCTGCTGTGCCTGTTCGTCGTGCTGGCTACGGTCACCGGGGCACGGCGGGCGGAGTTGTTGGCGTTGCGGTGGCAGAACATCGATCTGAGTCGAGGGCGGATCCGCTTCGCCGCCGGCTGGGTCGAGGGTCCGAAAGGGCCGGTGTTGGCGGCGACGAAGACGAGACGTACCCATTCGGTCGACATCGACCCTTACACGATCGAGTTGCTCGCCTCGCACCACGACAACGATGTGATCGGCGCGGGGTTCGTGTTCAGCGACGACCACGGCGTCACGGCGTGGAAACCGAACCGGGTGACCAAGGCCTTCATCCGCCATCGGCGCGACGCTGGCCTGCGACGGTTCCGGTTGCATGATCTCCGTCATTTCATGGCCACCGAGATGCTCGATGCTGACGTCCCGCTCGTGGTCGTCGCGCGTCGTCTCAACCATCGTCGAGTGTCGACGACCCTCGACAAGTACGCCCACGTCGTGCCCGGCCGTGACGCCGAAGCGTCAGCAACGATCAGTCGGATCATTCGCAGGGCCAGTTGATCGCCGCGGACCGACGAGCCGATGAGCACAGTGATATTGTTGGGTTGTGTCGTTGCCGTCGTTCGACCCTGAGACCGGCTATCTGCCGGTGGGGGAGCACGCTGCGGTGTGGTCGGAGGTGGTCGAGCGTTTCGGATGGAACCCGATTCGTCGGTCTCTGCTGGACGGTTTGTTCGACGCGTTGAGTTTGCTCGGCGAGGCAGGGTGTCGACGGGTGTGGCTGAACGGCAGTTTCGTGACCGCCAAGGACGAGCCCGGCGACTTCGACGCAGTGTGGGATCACGACGCTGTCGACGAGACGGTGCTGGATCCGATCTTCTTCGAACTTGCCGACGGCCGCCGTGCCCAGAAGGGTCGCTTCGGTGGGGAGTTGTTCCCGAACTGGGTCAATCTGTCGAGCGATTCGTTGTTCAGCGATTTCTTTCAGCATGACCGATACGGGCGACGCAAGGGCATTGTCGTTCTTGATCCACGAGAGGTGCAGCGATGATCACCAATGATGTGCAGTTCCGTAACACGAAGTCCTGGCTCGCTCGGTTCGAAGCCGAGACGGCCGAGCTCGAGGTGCGTTTCCCCGCCGATGGGCGGAGCCGATTGCAGCAGCTTCAGATCGACTCGGCCCGTGCGCAAGCGGACGACTTGCGCGTCGAGTTGGCCGATTACGAGCTGTTGAAGTCGGGGTCGACCCGAACGTTCGAAGCATCGTCGTTGCGCGGTCTCGCCGATGCGTTGATCAAGGCTCGGATCGCCCGCGGCTGGACACAGCGACGACTCGCAGACGAACTCGGCATCGCCGAACAACAGGTACAGCGCTATGAGTCGACCGGCTACTCCGCGGCCAGTCTCGCCCGGCTCGCAGATATCACCGACGCACTCGGCGTCACGGTCACCGAAACGATCACGCTCACCGAGCCGACCGCCGCATGACGTCGATTAGAAGCCGATGAGTGAACGAACGAGGTGTTGGAGATACCCAAGCCGCGCAGCGACCGCGCCGTAGCGGCGGCGGCCGATGCCGGCAAAGCCGCGCCGCTGGTCAACCCACGGCTCGTCCTGTCGTGCGTCATCGGCGCGAGCACCGTCGCCACCCGGAAGGTGATCGTCAACCTCTTCTACCGCAATGTGGTACTCCATCGCGTGGTCCAAGTCGGATCGGAAAAGTGCTGGCGATGGCTGATGCCTCGACGTGCCCGGGAGCGGCGCCCGGCGGCAAGGTGCTCTTGGGGATCACCGCACGCACCGACGCCGGGGTCGTCGCCGGTTTTCAGCGGTGCGCCCTGTTGCCATGCCGTGGTGAGGACCTTCCCGGATATCACGGTGACATCGGCAGCAGCCGAAGCGAACTTGACCTCCAGGTGTTCGCCGCGGCGGCACCGGAGTGGGACCTAGGGCTGCTCACCGCCCACGATCGTTCGGCCGTTGATGAGCGTCGCGTGGACGTCTTGCGTGATGTCGTCGACCAGGCGACGGCGCTCCGTGCGCATGACTCACAACGTTGCGGCCGTTCACCGTGACGCGACGGCTACGGCGTCCCGAGATCGGCGCTTGGTCTACGGCGGACACACCGTGGCACTGGCACAAGCGTCCCTCGAAACGCACGCTCATCTGTGGACCGTGGCGCGTGAACCGGGCATGCAGCCGGGGCGACGGAAACCGGCCCGATCGCTCGTCAGGCCGTGAGGAGGTGGGAGCGGCGCAGCGCGTCGGCGTAGTCCAACGGGTCGCCGGGCAGCAGCTCGAGATGAACAACCGTTGGCCCGTCGCCATCACGGGTGATCGCGTGTACCCGAGCGAAGACGGGGTCGTCTTCGTCGGCGGTGATCACGATCGCGCCGACGACGATGGCCGCCGGATCTCGCGCTTCGCTCCATCGGCTGATCGCGATAGGTGAACACGGCATGCTGGCGCGTCGCGTGTTCGACGATCTTGTCGGCGATGATCGGTCCACCGGGATCACCACAACCGCGTCAAGAGGCGGATCCTCGACCCGGATCAACGGTTCGATCGGGTTGCCTGCCACTCGACTCCCTCGGCCTACACCTTCCGGTCGACGATCCGCGACGCCAACGCGTCGACGGGCGACCGAGATGCCGCATCAGGCCGTGCAGCCATCGGTGGGCCAACCGCAGCATGGGTGGCAGTGTTGACATCCACCACCCGCTGGACGCGGGCGAGGACACGCAGCCGAGGCCTATCCCAGACGAATGAGGCTGCCCACGGTGCCTGTCGTTGGGGTGAGCAGCTCGTAACCGTGCTGCTTGGGCGGTGCGAATGCGGCCCACTCCTTGATCCGGTCGGAGTCGTAGTTGGCGTGCAGTCGTGAGCCCGGTGCCGCAGTGAGCACACGGGCCAGAGCGATGTCGTCGGGGTGTTTGAAGCGGGCACCGTTGGTGGAAATCACCCAGTCACGGCACTCGATGAGAGCCAACATCTCGTTGGTGACGTTGGACGCGCTGGCATGGTGGGGCAGTTTGACGACGTCGAAGACCACTTTCGGGCTGCCCTGCTCGACAGCGAGCCGGGCCAGGTTGGCGGTGAGCAGATCCGGGTGGGCATCGGCGGCCATCAGCAGCCGAAACGTTCCCCACTCGAACGCGAAGGCGATGCTCGAACCGTTGGCCGGTTTGGTGTCGCGTTGGGTGGCCTTGGCGGCCGTGCGGGCAAGATTGGCCGCACCCAGCCAGTCGTCGGCAACGGGCTTTCGGGGCGACTCGAGATGAGCTCCCTGGCCGGGCTTCAACCCGGCGTCCTCCACCACTTTTCGCCACGACTTCATCAACCGGGTGAGCTTGTTGGGGCTCGGCGACAACATCACTGCGGTGGCTCCCCCCGGCAGCGCAACCCGCGGCAACGGGCCTGCCGTCGGCACCAGGATCGGCCCGCCCACCTGATCGTCGATCGCCCCGGCGAACCCGCGGTTCCACGGATACCCCCGGGAACGAATGGCCGTGGTGAGCAGTTCACCGTCGATTCCCCCCAGCCAATCGGCCGCCCGTTCCAAGTGTCTGTAACCGTTGAACCACACCGCATCGATGCGTCCGGCCAAGTCGTCGTCGGCGAACAGGGCGCGGGTTCCGGCGATGTGATCGACGTCGATGTGGGTGACGACGAAGAGGTCGATCGGTGTGGTCAGCGCCCGCAGGCGGGTGGACACCGGCACCCACGTGGCTTCCTCGTCGGGTCCGGCATCGATGAGGATCGCGTGTTCCACCTTGCGGTTGCCGTACCGCAACAGCAACGCATCGCCGTACCCGCCAGGCAGCACTTCGAGTTCTACCCATTCGCCGCTCATGACAGCTCGATCCCGCCATCGCCGGTGGACACCACGGCGAGCCCGGCGATGCGTCCCTCGAGCAGCAACTGGTGTCGCGTCGCCCGCAACACCTCACCCATCCGTTTGGTGCCCGGTGCCGACACCTGGTCACGCAGCGCCGCCACCAGCGCTTCGACGAGCTCGGCCACCTGCGCGCCGCGAACCGGGGTCTGCACCGCAACCACGATCTCGGCCCCGACGGCGTGGAGACGGTCGACCAGGTCGGTGTATGCCGTTTCGAGGTGGGCGGTCTCGCATCCGAGGAGCAGCACCAACGGCCCGGGACTGGCGCCGGTGGGGTTGATGCTGGCGGCCGTCACCTGGTGGATGGAGCGCAGCACGCCCTTGCCGATTTCGAGCGCCGGCCGCCCGTTGGACTGTTCGGTATGGGTGACCAGTGCCAACAGCGCCGGCGACGAGGCGACACCACGGTCCCACTCGTCCCAACTCCATGCGTCATCGAGATTCGTGCGCCCGACCAGCCCACGAAAGGCCTTGAGGATCTTGCGGGCCGACGAGGCGTTCTTGTTGCTGGCCCGTTCGCAGATACCGACCAGCGCCGACGAGGTGACCACGAGCGATGCGGTGGGCATGGGGCGGGCGTCGGCTGCCGGTCGTGGAGCCCTCACCCGCTCGATCGACTTGCTGACGCCCCAAAACCCGAACGGGCACACGACTCGGGCGTTGTTGCGATCGGCGCACGTCGACATGCACGTGGCCGCACCGCTACCGGCTGGGCCACACAGCGCAACGGTGTTGTCGACCGGCGCGGCATGGTCGTACAACGCCTCGAGGGGAAGCGGGTCGCCTGCCTCGACGCTGGCCACCCGGATGCGGTCGGCCGTGTCGAACGACGACGGCCCCCCGCCGATCAGCTGATCGCGCATCAGGCGTCCGTCGATGGCCAGATCGGCGAGCGCCGGAGCCAGCTTGGCCAGCTTGGGTCTCGATGTCTCGTCCTCGAGCGCCTGAAGTATCCGTTGGCGCATGCGGGCCTTCCCGGCGGCGACGGCGGTGGGGGCCAGCGCGTCGGGGCCAAGATCCAGACGGGCGATGGCGTCGTCGTCGACGATGACGGCCGGGGTGGCGGTGCGTGCGCCGAAGTCGCCGGCCGAGCCCAGATTGAACGTCCATGACACGCTGGCCGGAAGGTCGGCGGCGGTCGCCACGATCGGCCCCGACACCACGCCCACCTGCAGGGCGTTGTCGTGGTACACGATGACCACCAGGTCGAGCTGAGTGGTACCGAGCGGTGCCACCACGTCGAACCTGCACCACTCGGTATCACCACGGGCCGGGAGTTCGAGCGACTGGCTCTGCGCCGTGTCGATGCGACCACGCTGGAACACCGTGATGGTGAGCTTGGTCGGCCGGCCCGGAGTGGGTTCGGGCAGGGCATCGACCAGGGCTTGCGCGCCACGAGCCCGACGCTCGCGAACGGCCACGCTGATGCGATACGCCGCGCCGGCGACGAAGGCCGTGACCTCGTCATCGAGTTCGGCGCCGGCCGCGTCGAGCACGGCGGGCAGCACGTTGAGGTAGCGGGCAGGAACCGGCTCAGATGGGCCGGCATCGAGTGGCCCCTGCGGCATCGGCGGAGGCGGCATTGGTGTGGGGGGCGGCGGCTCATCACCCGATGCATCGTCCATCGGTACGCCTCCATCGTCCGCGCCCGCGGTCGCCCCGTCGTCAACGGCATCGGCATCCGGTAGGTCAACGTCGGGTGGTGCGGCCGACCGCAGATCAAGCGGTATCTCTGCCTCCATGCGGCCTGCCCCGGCCGCCGCCATCGCCCGCGAGCCATTGGCCTCAGTGGTGCCGGTGCCCCGTTCCATCTCGAACGCGTTGGTCGCGGCGATACGCACCAGGTCGTCGGCAAACGCCGTCGCCGACACCCTCGACCCGGCAGGCATCGAATAGCCCACCCCGAAACCGGCGTCGGGCACGGTCACCTCGGTGCCGTCCCCAAGGAACACCTGCTCGCGCCATCGCTGCACCAGCAGTCGCAACGAGGTCATCTGCAGCTGACGCCAATCGGCGAACAGCACGGCTTCGGGTTCGACCATCGCCAGCGCAACGTCGAGCGGGTTGTCATGCGACAACTCGGCGACCAGCCCGCTGAACCAGCTGTTGACCGGTCGCCCGGTGAACAGCACCGCCCCCGCCCCCAGCCGGCGCACCGCATGCTCCACCAGCGCCATGTCGATCTCGGCGCTGCGCACCACGACGACGATCGGCCACACGTGGGGAGCGATCTGCGTGACCTGCGCGGCGTCGACGACGAGCATCTCGTAACGCTCGTGCTGCACCTCGGCCACCTCGACCACGTCGTACAACGCTCGATACGGGACGAGGTCGGCCAGGTCGCCGCGCACCTGCGGGTCGAGCGCGGTGACCCGTAGTGGCCACCCCCATGCCGCCGCTCGTGCCCGCACGGGGTGGTGCGCCGCGACGGGTCGACCCAACATCTCACTGGCGCGCTGCGAGCTGATGGCGCCGGTGTGTTCGATCCCGAGTCGAAGCAGCGCCGCCGGATCGCCCAATCCGTCGGCACCGGCGCCGTCGCTCGCCGCGAGGTGGTCGTAGGAGACGACCGGAAGTGGCTGGCGCACCGCGTCGACGCGTCGAGCCCATTCGCTCGGGTCGCCCCGGTCGGCGGGTGGCCAGCAGGCCCCGCGCAGTATCGTGGCCGCGTCGTCGCCGTAGTGCTCGTCGATCGCCGCCCGAACCGCTCCTGCGCCCATCGATGACCCCCACCCAACATGCCGTCGTCGTCAGTTGACCCCCTGCGACGCCAATCCTCAAGGGCTACCCGTTACGAGCGCTACCGTCGAATCATGGCAATGGATGTCGCCACTGGGGTGCGAGCGTTCTTCACCAGCTGAGCAGATCAGGGTCACGACGCATTACGGGCCTCCCGCCACGACGAGGACGAGTCCGCCGACCGCTGGTCGACGAGCGCGGAGCTGCTTCGGAGTATAGCATGGACGCTATGTCGTGGGGTGAGGTCGAACTGGAACCCGAAGTGGTCACCTGGTTCGGGTCGCTCGACGAGGACGAACAAGCGCGTGTGGAGTTCCACATCGATCGGCTCGCCGAGTACGGGCCGCTCCTCGACGAACCGCACACGAAACAACTCGATGGCAAGCTCCGCGAACTGCGCTTCTACCTGAGGGGTCGCCCGACCCGGATCACGTATTGGATCGCCCCAGGTGGGGTGATCGTGCTGCTCACGGTGTTCGCCAAGACCAGACCGAGCGAGCGACGAGAAGTCGAGCGAGCACGACGAGCGATGCAGCGCTGCATGAACGAACACGGGACGACTGGAGACGACGATGACTGAACGGACGAAATGGAATGACATCGCCAAGCCGCGAGGTGGCGCGCCAGCAGCGGCGGCGCTGGACGAGGAGCGGATCACCGCCTTCCGTGAACTCGTCTTCCGGCTGCGCACCGATGCCGGGCTGACCCAGGCCGATCTGGCAGCGCGGATGGGCACCACTCAGTCGGCGATCGCTCGGATGGAGAACGGAGGTACACGCCCAACGCTCGAAACTCTCGAACGTCTCGCCCGGGCCGTCGGACAGGACCTCGTCGTCGGTGTCGAAGCAGGCCTACGCAACGACACCTCCGTCAAACGCCTCGTCGCCGACGGACACGCCGTGCTCCGCCCGGCGAGCTGAGGTTTCGCGTGTGTCGGCAAGGACCAGGCCGCCTGACCTCGACCACGCTCGCAGACGTTTAGCGCGTTAAACCAAGATCGCCGGACGGGGCGGAACTCTGCGGATTGTGCGGACCAGCCAACACGAGGCACCAGGGCAAACGGACGGCGTGGAGACCTGCGGACAGTGTCCACGGCCTTTGGCCAAGGTGAGGGTCGCGAATTCGAATCTCGTCGTCCGCTCCGCGAAAACCCTGCTTCGGCAGGGTTTTCGCCGTGTTCTGGGCTGTTCAGCGGCGCCGGGGTTGCCCATCTTGCCAATCCGGTTGCCCATCTGTCGTCTGACACCCACTTCTCGCGGTCGCTGGCGAGTTTTCGCCGATCTGGCGGTCGTCGCCCCGCCGTGTCTGCTCGCTGGCGTGCGGTTGGAGACTCACTCGTGCGCTGTGCAGATGATCTGGTGATGCGTGACGGTCAGGTCGTCAGCCGGGCTCGTCGGTAGTGGCGGCCCGCGGCGAGTGCCGAGGCGGCCGAGACGGCGAGCAGGCGGACGCGACGGTCATCTCGAGCGCACCGCTCCCGCCGTCGGGGTCGAAGCCGAGGATCGGCTCGAGCCACTCGCGGGTGATCAGTGTCAGCACGGTCATCGCGAGTCCGAGGGCGGCGTTGATCGCCTCGAACCAGAATCGGGCGGGGAGGTTGCGACGCATCTTCGGTGCCGTTCGTCGTCGAAGGTGTCGTCCCGCCACGGTGGGGGTGACAGGATTCGGCCATGCCGACCGTCGATCCGAAGTACCTCAGCCAACTCCGCTACCGGTGCATCGGACCGACGAGAGGGGGGCGGGTGGTGGCGGTGGCCGCCGACCCGAAGCGCCAGGCCGTCTTCTACTTCGGCGCGGTGGCCGGTGGCGTGTGGAAATCCGACGATGCCGGCCAGTTCTGGGAGAACGTGACCGACGGATTCCTCACGACCGGTTCGATCGGAGCACTGGCCGTTGCCCCCTCGGACGGGAACGTGATCTACGCCGGCACCGGCGAATCGACGATCCGCATCGACGTCACACACGGCGACGGCGTCTACAAGTCGACCGATGCCGGCGTGACCTGGCGGCACATCGGGCTCACCGAGTCGCGGCACATCGGCGAGATCCGCGTCCATCCCGACAACCCGGATCTCGTCTACGTGGCCGCGCTCGGCCATGCCTCGAAGGACAACCCCGAGCGCGGCCTGTACCGCTCGAAGGACGGTGGCGAGACGTGGGAGCTGGTGCTCCACGTCAGCGAACGTTCCGGCGCAGTCGACGTGTCGCTCGATCCCGGCAACCCGCGGATCGTCTTCGCCACGATGTGGCAGGCCCGCCGGACGTTCTGGTCGATCGACAGCGGCGGTCCCGACAGCGGGCTGTGGCGCTCCCGCGACGGCGGCGACACCTGGGAGGACATCAGCCACCGGCCCGGCCTGCCCGGTGGGACGCTGGGCAAGATCGGCGTCTCGGTCTCGCCGGCGCAGTCCGGCCGGGTGTTCGCGATGATCGAGGCCGAGGGTCGCGCACGCGGGCTCTACCGCTCGGACGACGTCGGTGAGACATGGGAGAAGGTCTCGTCGAAACCCGACCTCGGGTGGCGCCCCTGGTACTACGAGCACGTCATCGCCCACCCCACCGACCCCGACACGGTGTTCGTGATGAACATGCGTGCGTGGCGGTCGATCGACGGCGGCAAGACGTTCGCGGAGTTCCACACCCCGCACGGCGACAACCACGCGCTGTGGATCGACCCGGCCAATCCCGACCGGATGATCGGCTGCGACGACGGCGGGGCCTGGGTGTCGTTCAACGCCGGCAGGTCGTGGTCGACGATCTACAACCAGCCGACGGCGCAGTTCTACCACGTGGCCACCGACGACCGGTTCCCGTACACCGTCTACGGGTCCCAGCAGGACAACTCCAGCATTGCCGTGCCCAGCCAGACCGGCCTCGGGGCGATCACCTGGGCGAACTGCTACTCACCCGGGACAGCCGAGAGCGGGTACGTCGCACCCAAGCCCGGCGACCCCGACATCGTCTACGTAGGCGCCATCGGCAGCTCGCCCGGAGGCGGCGACGCCCTCCAGCGCTACGACCACCGGACCAAGCAGATCCAGCTGGTCAGCGTGTGGCCCGAGGCCTACCACGACGGGCAGACCGCCGAGGTCCGCTTCCAGTGGACCTACCCGATCGTCTTCTCGCCCCAGGACCCCACGGTGCTCTACGCGGCCGGCAACCGGGTCTTCCGCACCACCGACGAGGGGCACAGCTGGCAGGCGATCAGCCCCGACCTCACCTACGCCGATCCGGCCACCCTCGGCGTGTCGGGCCCGCTGACGATGGATACGGCGGGCGCCGAGATGTACGCGACGATCTTCTCGCTGATGGTCTCGGCCCACCGGCGTGGCGTGCTGATGGCCGGGTCGGACGACGGCAAGGTCCACGTCTCGCTCAACGACGGCGGGGACTGGGCCGACGTGACACCTGCCGATCTGCCGAAGTTCTCCCAGGTCACGATGATCGCCGAGTCACCCCACACCGCCGGCACCGTCTATCTGACCGCGGCGCGGCACAAGACGGGTGACGACGCCCCCTACGTCTATCGCAGCACGGATCTGGGCACGACATGGACTCGGATCGACGGCGGCCTGCCCGAGCACGAGTTCTGCCGGGTCATCCGCGAGGACCCGAACCGCAAGGGTCTGCTGTACGTCGGCACCGAGCTCGGCATCCATGTCTCGTTCGACGACGGCGCCAGGTGGCAGTCGCTGCAGCGCAATCTGCCCGTCACGCCGGTCTACGACTTCGTCGTCCACGGCACCGACCTCGTCGTGGCGACCCACGGCCGTTCGTTCTGGATCCTCGACGACCTGACACCGTTGCATCAACTGCACGACGAGTTGCTCGACGCCGATCGCTTCCTGCTCGAGCCCCGCGACGTGGTGCGCACCCCGATCCACATCACGGCGTCATGGGGTGGGACGGTCGGTGGCAAGAACTACCACGTGACCAGCGGGCAGAACGCGACCTTCTACGTCGAGGAGCACGAGACCGGGCACGTGACCAAGCGGGTCGTCGACGCCGGCGACGACCTCGAGCGCGGCGTGCGGATCACGTACTTCCTCGACCAGGCCGCCGTGGGCGAGGCCACCCTGACGATCGCCGACGCCGACGGCACCGAGATCGAGACGTTCTCCAGCGTGATCCCCGAGGAGAAGAAGGACCGCCACGGGTTGTACATCACCGCCGCGACGGGGATGAACAGCTTCCAGTGGCCGATGACCTATCCCAGCGGCGTGAAGATGGTCGACACCGACTTCCACCAGCGTCCCGCGGGGCCGCTGGCCAGGCCCGGGACGTATCGGGCCACCCTCACGGTCGGCGACTGGTCGATGACCCGGACCTTCCGACTGCTGCGGGACCCCCGGGTCTCCACCAGCGACGCCGACCTGACCGAGCAGTTCGACCTGCTGATCCAGATCCGCGACAAGCTGTCGGAGGTCGCCACCGGCGTCAACACGATCAGGACCTTGAAGCGCCGGCTGGGCGACTGGTCGACACGGCTGGCCGACAGCGAACCGGCGGCCGACGTGGTCCGCGCCGCCGACGAGTTGAGCGAACGTCTGGCGGCGGTCGAGGGCGAGCTCGTCCAACGGGAGTTCACATCCGACGGCGACACGCTCAACTATCGCGAGATGCTGTTCGAGAAGCTCAGCGCCCTGCCGCCGGTGGTCAGCAGCGCCGACGCCCGCCCGACCACCCAGTCCTACGACGTGTACCGCAAGCTCGCCGGTCTGGCCGACGAGCGGCTGGCCGAGCTGGCGTCGCTCATCCACGGCGACCTGGCCGAGCTGAACGCCCGGCTCGGCCAGCTCGGCGTCGCCATCATCGGCGTGTGACTGCGTCGCCTTATCGATCATGAGTTTCGGTCCCGGTATGCCACCCAGCACCGCGGCTGCGGCCATTACACGGCCTGCTGATCAGCGACCTCGCGGCGTAGCCGGTGGATATCCGTCGGACGCGTGTCACCCGACGAGCCAGCACCCACGAACCCCCGGCAGGCGTATGTTCGGGGCATGCGCAGCTTCGCCGGGGACGTCCACCTCGCAACGACCGACGATGCCGGGGTGGTCGCCCGACTGCTGCACGATTTCAACACCGAGTTCGACACGCCGTCGCCGGGCACCGAGGTGCTCGCTGCACGACTCGGGTCGTTGCTCGAGTCGGCGACGACGTTCGCCGTCCTGGCCGGCACGCCGGCCGTCGCCGTGGCCCTCGTGACGTTGCGATCGAACGTCTGGTGCGACGGCCCGGTGGCCCTGCTCGACGAGCTGTACGTCGTTCCCGATCGTCGGGACCAGGGGATCGGCTCGGCCGTGATCGACAAGCTGCTTTCCACGGCGCAGGCCCTCGGAGTCGGCGTCATCGAGATCAACGTCGACGAAGGAGACATCGACGCCCAGCGCTTCTACGCACGTCACGGGTTCTCCGCGACCGACCCGGCGACGAAGGAGCGGGCGTTCTACTTCTTCCGGGAGCTCACGTCCTGACTCCTCGCCAGACACGGGCGCCCTCGCGCAAGGCTTCGAACTTCGCCCAGATCACCGTGGGATGGATCTCGGTGCGGTACATCGCCTGGGACGAGAACCCGCAGTCCACACCGGCGATCACCCGATCGAGTCCGACGAGTCGGGTGAACCGGCCGATGCGTTCGGCGATCAGCTCGGGGTGCTCGACGATGTTGCTGCAATGGGTGATCAATCGGCGGCGAAGGTGTGCATCGGCCGGCCGGGGGGCGGGAGTGAACCCGGCGAGTCGCTCACCGACGTAGGTGTAGAAGCCGGGCTTGGACATCTCCCCGTCGCCGACGATGTCGATCCCGGCGCGCACCTCGTGGGCGACGCACTCGGCCACCGCCGAGGCGATGCGCCGCTCGTAGACGCCGCCATGGCGGCGATCGCCGATCGTCGGGCCTATGCCCCGTAGGCCATCGGCAGGCTGGTCAGGCCGCGCAGGTAGGGGTCGGGCTGCCACTGCTCGATGCCGTTGATCCGCAGGTCGTCGAGCGAGAGCAGCCCTTCGATCGCCGCAGGAACGACGATCCGGGCCAGCGGAGCACCGATGCAGTGGTGGATCCCGGCGCCGAAACCAAGCTGGCTGGTGTCGGTCCGGTGGATGTCGAAGCGATCGGGGTCGGCATACACGAGGGCGTCGCGATTGGCCGAGCCGATCGAGGCGACGACCCGGGCGCCGGGCTGGAGGGCGACCCCGCCGAGCGTCGTGGGGACGTGGACCTGGCGGTCGAGGAGCTGGGCCGGCGGGTCGAACCTCAGCATCTCCTCGACGGCGGCCGGGATCAGCGACGGGTCTGCCCGCAGGTCGGCGGCCTGATCGGGGTTGGCGAGCAGCGTGCGGATGCCGGTCGAGATCAGGTACGTCGTGGTCAGGAAGCCGGCGATCAGCATGTCGGACATGATCGACTGGACATCGCGGCGGTCGAGTCCCTTGTCGACGTGTTCGCAGACCCCGCTGAGCATCCCGCCGCCCGGCTGGACGCCGTTGGCGACGATCAGCCCGTCGTAGTAGGTGCGCATCGCCATCGCGCACGTCGCCCCCATTCCCTGGACCGACGGGGGCTGGGTGATGTTGTGCATCGTCGCCACCGCTTCGACCCAGTTGGTCAGCACCGTGATGTCGTTGGCGGGCAGCCCGAGGACCTGGGCGAGGACCATCGCCGGCACGGGCAGGGCGAAGTCCTGGACGAGCTCGATGCGCCGGGTGCGTGAGAGCACGGCAAGGGTCTGGTCGACGGCATGGCGGGCCAGCGCCGCGGCGTCGGCGATCGCCGCCGTGAAACTGGGCTCGACGGCCGCGCGCACCGCGCTGTGACGGGGCGGGTCGCTGGACAGCAGCCCGGGCGGCAGGGCCCCCAACGTGGCGAAGACGGCCGGCGGCGGCATCGACGGAGGTGCGCCGGGGCCACCGGCGTGCTTGAGGAACGTGTCGGTCTCCTCCAGCACGCGCTGGACGTCTGCATTGGCGAACACCCAGGTCGAGGGCGGCACCTTGCCCGGGACGAGGCTGATCGGCGCGACGGGGAGGTGCTCGCGGAACCAGGCGAAGGTCGGGTACGGGTCGGCGACGAACGCCGGGTCGTTGGGGTCGAACGTGGTCGGATCGATCGAGCCGACCGGCGGCGGGGCCAACCCCCCTGGAGACGTTGGGTGTGGACTCACTGGCGTTCCTCTCGTCGTGCTGCGTGGTGGGGCCGTACTGTCTGATCGGGCCGCCTGCCGAGGCGGGGTGGCCGGCTGATGGGCCTCGAGGCGGTCGATCAGCCAGTCGACCATCTCGTCGGTGAGCTGCAGGTGCATCAGGTTCGTCGCCGCGCAGCAGTAGTCGTCGAACGGTGAGACGCCGCTCCCCGGCGGTGGGATGGGGTCGTTCGGGCCGACATCGGCGTCGAGCGCGCTGACCGTCGGCATCGACGAGCTGATCCCCAGGGTCGAGGTGAACAGATCGGTCGTCGAGGTGCAGCCAAGTGACCGGACGACCTCGATCGCCTCGGCGTTGAGCACGTTGAGCGCCCCGGGCACCTGCTCCCAGCAGACCTCGGAGGTGACGACCAGCGGTGGTGGCGCCGTCGGCACCCCGAGCGTTGCCCCCGTGGCGATCTGTGCGGTGGTCCCGGCGGGCATCGGGAGCAGGGTGACGTCGGCGATGCCCTCGCTGAACCAGCGCAGCACGGGCTCGGTCGGCGCCGGCTCGGTGTTCCCTGCCCCGTGACCGCAGGCCAGGGCGAGCTTGACGAGCTTCGACGGGTAACCGCCGACTCGCTGCAGGTCGTCGAGGAACGCCGTGCGCAGCGGGTCGGGACCGACCGTCCCGCCGGACTCGATGAGACCGATGAACTGGAGGTTGGCCGAGCTGCGGATGGTAGCGACCAGCCCGGCGAACGCGGGGGAGAGGCCGGTGAAGTTGCTGACGAGCCACTGCCCGACCACCGTCGTATAGGCCCCGCGGCCGTGAGGCGAGTCGACGCTGAGATAGACGCACGTGCCGTGATCGACCCCTTCGGATTCCATCGCGGCGAGTGCGTAGCGGGCGACGAGGCCGCCCATGCTCATCCCACCGACGACCAGCGGGTCGTCGGTGCGGCTGCGCGCCCGAGCGATCGCCTCGCGGATCACGCCGGCGTTGGACTGGATCGTGTCGCGACCCTTGTCGAAGCCGACCGCGACGACGTCGTGGCCGAGCGCCCGGAGCCGGCCCAGCAGGCCGCACTGCCCGAGGGTCTCGGCAAGCTTCTCGGGCGACGCCCCACCCGGGAAGCCTTCGGCGATCAGCACCGGGCGGGACAACCGGTCGCCGGCGCCCGATCGGAACACGAAGGCGTGCCCCGGATTGCCCGTGGCCGGGGTGAGCGTCCAGGTCTCGTCGGGGGGTGGCGGCACGGGGTCGTCGCTGATCGCCAGGGTGCACGCGGCATAGCGCGGGTGGCCGGCGACGGAGCAGCGCACGGTGATCGTCAGTGCGCTGACGTCGGGGGGCACCTCGAGGTCGAGCGTGCCGCCGGCGTCGAACGCCCGATATCCCCCGCCGGCGTCGACGGCGACCTCACCGATCGAGGCGCCGTCCAGGTTCGTGATCAGCAGTGCCGGGTCGAGCACCAGGCGGAGGTTCCTCCCCCGCACGGCCGGAGTCGCCCGGTTCCACTGGTCGGCGAGCAGAACGGTGGCGATCGTCGTGGTCGCCGGTTCGAGCAGCAGGGCGAGATCGGTCGGGAGGTCGGCCGATCCGCCGGTGGGCGCGGCCTGCATGGCGGCCCCCACGGCGGCGGCGGACGGGCGGTCGTAGGCGACGGCGGCGATGACCAGCGGCACGGGAGCGCCCGGTTGGGCGGCGCGCGCCTGGATGGCCGGGAGCGGAGGGAGCCGGTGTGCCAGATCCCCGCCCATCAACCTGAGGTAGGTGAACGCCCAGTCGCGCGGGCTCAGCGCAGCGGGGGCGGGATCGTCGCCCCGGGGGAGGTCGGTGTCACCGAACCAGACGAGGATCCCGCTCGGCGCCGTCGTGGGTCCCCGCGAGGCGAGCAGACCGGAGATCTGTGCTGCCAGGGCGGCGTTGACGGCTGGCGGCGCCGGGCTGGTCACGAACCCGCAGCCAGCGTCTCGAGCCCGCCGATGCCCGGCTTGAACAGGTAGAGGCTGCCCCGGGTGGTGATCAGCCTCGGCACGTCGTAGGCCGTGAGCACGCCGCGCGAGTCGTTGGTCGGGATCGTGAACCGTCCCCCGAGGTCGGGCTGCCAGCCGATGATCGGATCGCGTGAACCCCGCAGGCGGGGGGCGGCGATGTCCATGTTGGCCCACACCTTCTGGAGGAACTCGAACTGGTTGGCCAGGTCGCCGCAGATGAACAGCCCGAGCAGGCCGCGCTCGACGCCGTCGTCGGGGGCGGCGGGGTCGTGCTCGTAGACCGGCCCGTAGGGGACCCCGCGACGCACGATCCGATGGTTGTGCTGGATCCCCATCACCGGGCCGCTGCGGGGATTCATCCGGCGCATGTGCGAGCCGAACGGGCAGCGCAGGCCGTCGGCGTCGTCGAAGTCGGCCGGATGCTCGAGCGTGGCGCCGTAGTCGAAGTCGTTGAGCTGGGTCGAGGGGATGTCGGCCAGGTCGTCGTCGGGCGACACGGCGAGCGGGACGCCGTTGCGCCACCGGCCGACCATCTTGGCGGCGACCATCTCCGGATCCATGTCGAACCGTTCCCCGGTGCGCAGCAGGAACTCCTCGAAGGCGTCGCACGTCCTGGCGCAGGATGCGAAAGGCGACGTAGGTCCCGTTGTCGCCGAGGGCGGGCGGGATCGCCCCGAGGAAGTTGCCCTGGTAGGTGTTGCGGTAGCCGCGGCCGAGCAGGAAGTCCCCGGTCAGCGCGTCGGGCTGGCGGTCCGGCCGACGACCCCCCGGTCGCCCGGCGATCTGCGGTTGGGAGATCCCGTCGCGGAACCCGAAGTGGACCGCGCCGTGGGGGAACGTGCTCCCGTCACGGCACGCCTCCTCGGTGGCAGCGCTGGCCGTGAACAGCTCGCGGAGGGCGACGGAGATCTGCTCCCGGCACGGCGTGTGGGACTCCTGGGTGAACAGCGAGACGACCAGGTGGATCGTCGGGTTGTTCGGACCGCCCACCACCCAGCCCTCGGGTGCGCTGTCGCCGATGTCACCGATCCCGACCCCGCTCCACGGCGCGTCGCTCTCGGCGGCCGACGCCGCCGAGCTGGCCGCCGAGCCGTTGCGGAAGGCGGCCGGGAAGGCGTTCAGGGCCAGGTCGGGCACGCCGAGCGCTTGCAGGCCGGGGTAGGTGACCGAGACGTTGACGCAGGCGGACGGGAACTGCGCCCACTCCGCCGCCGTCTCGACGGCGGGGATGGCGTCGGTGCCGCGCACCAGGGTGCCGAGCAGCGCCCGTCCGCCGTCCACCGAGGCGATCGAGAGCAGGAAGTGGCGCACGTCGCCGAGGCGCCGATACCCGCGCAGGATGTTCCCCTGGATGTCGGCGAGGTCGAGGGTGGTGGTCGTCATGACGCCGCCCGCGCCGCGCCGGAGGCGTCGGCCACCTGGGCGGGGGGTCGGGGGAGGCTCGGCGGCGGTGGCGGCCGATGGTGCAGGGCGTTGCCCCGGGTGCCGGCAAGGCGGAGCACCTCGAGCGTCGTGAGCTGCGGATATGCCGAGACGACCTTGACCGCCGAGATGTTGTGGGCCATCACGAACGCGGCGAAGAGGTCGGGATGTTCCTCGACCGGCAACGGGGGGGCGCCGGCGACGTACTGCAGGACGGCGTTGAACAGCCCGGCCATCGAGCCGATGAAGTCCATGAGATACGATCCGATGTCGCCGTCGAACGAAGTGATCACCATCAACTGCGAGTAGTCCGATGATGGAAGGAAACGGGCGAAGTGGATGTAGCGAAGTCCGAGGACTCCGTCGTGGAACTCCTGCTTCTTGGACTCCAGCAGCTGGTGGAGCGCCGGGAACTGCGCTCGCGACTTGAGTGGGAGCCACAGGTTCAGGGCGTTCTGCACCTGCGGTTCGAGCATCGTCGAGCGGCCGTCCCACGCTCCGGGGGCGTTGCTGAACATCTCCCGCGGCCCGGTCGGCAACGCCTGCGGGTCGTGGTTGTCGAAGATCGCATCGACGGTCGAACGCATCGGCATGTTGATCCCCATCCCGGGCCCTGGTCCCCCAGGGCGCCGGGTCGCACGGTACGACCCCGGCGTGACACATGCAAGCGGCGTACCGGGAGTCGCGACGCGGTCCGGCGTTGAACGGGCGGGCCGACGGGAGCGACCCGTCGCGCACCTCGGCGCACCTGCGCCGCCGGTTGGCCTCCGGCGTGGCCACGCCCGGGACCGTGTCGGTCGACGGTGCGGTGCTGCTCAGCGACATCGTCGGGTTCACCTCGCACATCGAGGCGATGACCGGCATCGGCCGCCTCGGGATCGAGGCGTTCAGCGACTCGATGAGCGCCTACATGGACCGCGTGATCACGCTCGTCCACACCTATGGCGGCGACGTCCTCGACATCGCCGGTGACTCGCTGCTGTGCCTGTGGGAGTCCGACTCGTCGCCGGCGGACCTCCGCAGGGCCTCGGTCGCCGCGGCGTCGGCCGCGCTGGCCATCCAGGCGGCGGTCGGCAACCACCACCTGGTGGCCGGACGGCCGATCGAGACCCGCATCGGCGTCTCCGCCGGCCCGCTGACCCTCACCGTTGCCGGTGGCGTCGACGACGAATGGGTGCTGCTCACCCAGGGCGAGGCGGTGTCGAGTGTCGACCGGGCCGAGCGGCGTTGCCGACCCGGGTGCGTCACCTTCACCGCGGCGGTCAACACGCTGCTCGAAGGTGAGGCGGCGACACTGCCGATGGGTGGTGACGAGTACGAGCTGGTCGCCCTCGACCGCCCGTTCGTGCCCGAGGTGCCAGCTGCGGCCACGCCCGCGGCTGCGACGACCACCCCCTCGAATCCGCCGCCGTCGACGGCCGGCGATGCCGCCCTGCGGTTGTGGACGATGGAGTTCCGCCGCCTGAGCATCGCCATGGTCCGTGTCCCCGAACTGTCCGGCGTGGCGCCCGACGCCGCCCAACGCGTCGTGGCGTGTTTCCAGCAGGTCGTCGGCGAACGCGAGGGCGTCAGCTCGGTGGTGATCGACAACAAGGGTGTGCGGCTGCTGGCGACGTTCGGAGCGCCGCCGCTCGCCCACGAGGACGATCCGGTGCGCGCCGTCGACGCTGTGCGCGCCTTCGCCGCGGCGGTCGCCACCGCCGAGGCCGGTGTGTCGTGTTCGGCCGGGATCGCCACGGGGCGGGCCCTCTACGGGCTGGCCGGCAACGAGCACCGGCGGGCCACGATGATGGCTGGCGACGTGATCAACGTCGCCGCCCGGCTGTCGACCAGCGCCGATCTGGCGGTGCTCTGCGATCAGGAGACCGCGGTCCGTGCCCAGACCAGGTACTCGTTCACGGTGATGAACCCGATCATCGTCAAGGGCAAGGCGCTGCCGATCCCGGTGTTCGAACCGAGCGGCACGGTCGATCCCCGCCGCCGTCGGCCGGTGATGATGCGCGGACGCGCCCGGGAGCTGGACCGCCTCGTCCGCTTGCTCGACCCGTCGTCCACCGGGACGGCGCTCGTCGTCGGTGACTCCGGGCTCGGCAAGAGCACCCTGATCGACGAGGTCGTCGAGCTCGCCGGCGTCCGGGAACGGCGGCTCATCGCCGCCCACACCGACGCCATCGATCGCACGACGCCGTTCCTGGCCTGGTCGCCGGCCGTGCGCAAGGTGCTGCTCGGCCCGGCGGGCGACATCGGCACCGACCCGGCGACGATCGTCGACGCCGCCCGGGCCCGACTCAGCCCCGAGTTCGCCTCGTTCGCTCCCACGCTCACCGCGTTGTTCGGTGTCGCCCCCGACGGCGAGCGCGTCGAACTGCCCGAGGAGGAGCGCTCGACGCTGCTGCCGAGGTTGATCGCCGACCTGCTGGTCTCCGGTGAGCGCAACCCGGTGGTCGTCTTCGAGGATGCCCACTGGGCCGACTCCGCCTCGATCGGGGTGTTGCGCGCCCTGCGTGAGCTGCCCGAACGACCGGCGATGATCATCACCACCCGCGGCGAAGGCCTCAGCCTGCTCGGTGGGGTCACCGCCGACCCGACGACCGAGGTGATCGAACTGGTCCCCCTCGACGACGAAGCGGTGTGGCAGATCATCGCCGACCGGCTGGGCACCGAACGGATCCCCGACGTCCTGCTGGAGTTCGTCAACCTGCGCGTCGCCGGCCACCCCTACTTCTGCGAGCAGCTGCTGAAGAGCCTGATCGAGACCGGGATGCTGACGGTCGGCGGCCACGAAGTGACGACGGGCGACCTCGATTCGGCTGCGATCCCCTCCACGGTCGAGGGGGTGATCGTCAGCCGGTTCGATCGTCGGACACCGCTCGAGCAGCAGTGCCTGAAGGCCGCTGCCGTCGTCGGTCGCCGCCACGGGGTCGACGTCGTGCGCGCCTGCCTCGGAGGAGCCGACATCGCCGAGGTGCTCCACGGGATCAGCGCCGACGGACTGCTGACCGAGGTCGACGCGGTGACGTTCGAGTTCCAGCACGTGATCGCCCGCGACGTGATCTACGACCTGATGCCCGACATGCAGCGGCGGGAGCTGCACCGCGTCGTCGCCTCCCACCTCGAGGCGCTCGGCGACGCGAGCAGCCCGGCCTCCATCGGGCGCCACTGGCGCAGCGCCGGGGAGTTCGAGCTGGCCGTGGGCTACCTCGAGCGGGCCGCCCTCGACGCCCTGGGTGCGGGCAGCTTCGCCGAGGCGCTGGCCGTGCTCGGCGAAGCCGCCGAGCTGCGCGGCGACCACGGCCTCGAACCCGATCGCGATCAGCGGGTGGCACTCGCCGTGCAGCGCGCCCGAGCCTCGTACTACCTCGGCCTCTTCGCCGAATCGCGTCCGCGAGCTGGAGACGGTCATCGCCCTGCTCGATGCCCCGTTGCCGAGCAGCGACGACGAACACCTCGCCGAACAGCGGGCGCTCGAGACGTCGAGGATCTCGGGACCTTCGCCGTCACCGCCGCTCGGCGGCGGGGGCGCCGAGCAGCTCGACACCGTCCTGTTCGAGACCTACCGGTTCCTCGTGAAGGTGCTCTATCTGGTGGGCGAGACGAGCCTGCCGATCCTCACCTCGTCGCTGCGCGGCCTGGCGGTCGCCGACCGGCTCGGGCGGGATCTGGAGGGTGCGGCGATGCAGGCCTTGGTGAGCGGGGGCTACGCGATCATCGGCAACGTCGAGCGGTGCGAGCACCACAGCCGCCAGGCGATCGCCATCGCCGAGACCCCCCGCGGGGCGGCGGTCGCCAACCACGTGTGGCGGATGATCGCCGTCGCCCGCGCCGGCCTCGGTCAGTGGGCGGCGTGCCTCGATGCATCGGACCGCGCCCTGGCCGCCCTCGACCCCGAGGGGCAGAACCGGGATGCCGGCATCTGGCAGGTCCGTGCCGCCGTCCACCTGTGCGCCGGCGACTTCGCCCGGGCCGGCGACGCCTGGGCTCGGACCGCCGAGATCGCCGCCCACGACCACAACCCGCGGCTGGCCCGCTGGTCGCGTCTCGACGAGGTCCAGACCCTCCTCGGTCGGGGTCTCGTCGTGGAGGCCGATCGCGTGCTGACCGAGACGTCGGTCGAGCTGGGTGCACCGACCGATCCGCTCGGCACGATCGAGCAGCACTACACCACGGCGCTGGTGCGCAGCGCCCAGGGCCGCCACGCCCAGGCCGTGCGCGAGGCGCGCAGTGTCGCCCGGATGGTCGCCGCGACGCCGCCGAGCGGCTTCCACTGGGTCGAGTTCTTCGCCGGCGCCGTGGAGGCGATGATCGCCGCCCTCTACGGCGCCGATGAGCAGAGTGGGATCGATCGACCCGGGCTGGTCGCAGAGGTCGCTGCGGCGGCCGAGCTGCTCGAGCGGTTCGCGGCGACGTTCCCCCACGTCAGGCCACGCGTCGCCTTGATCAGGGCGATGCTCGCCTCGTTCGCGGGCCGCGACGCCGAGGCGGCCGGCCTGTTCGCCGAAGCCCACGAGTGCGCCGTGCGCGGCGGCTACGACTTCGATGCGGCGAGGTGCGTGGTGCTCTGTCGGATGTCGGCGATCGATGCGCTGCACCACGATCTGGCCGAGGTGCGGGAGGTGTTCGAGCGGCTGGGCGCCACGCGTTGGGTCCGGCGGGTCGACGCGCTGACGCCTGCGGCGTAGCCTCGCCCGCCGTGGCCACGCAGCAGATCATCTCCCCCGTCGACGGTTCCGTGTTCGCCGAGCGGGTGACGGCGAGCCCGGCGCAGATCGAGTCGCTGCTCGCCCGGGCGCACGCCGCGCAGGCGGGCTGGCGGGCGACGCCACTGGCCGAGCGGGCCGCGCTCGTCGAGCGCATGGTCCAGCACATGCAGGCCGACGTCGGGGCGATCTCAACGGAGTTGGCCTGGCAGATGGGGCGGCCGATCTGCCATGCCCCGTTCGAGATCGACCGGGGGTTCCAGGAGCGGGCCCGGCACATGGCGTCGATCGCCGAGTCGTCGCTGGCCGACATCGCCGCGCCCCCCAAGGACGGATTCACCCGCTTCATCCGCAAGGACCCGGTCGGCACGGTGCTCGTCGTCGCGCCATGGAACTACCCGTACCTGACGTCGGTGAACTCGATCGTCCCGGCGTTGCTCGCCGGGAACACGGTCGTGCTCAAGCACGCCACCCAGACCCTGTTGTGTGCCGAGCGCTACGCCGAGGCGATGGCCGCGGCCGGCATGCCCGCGGGCGTGTTCCAGCACGTGCACGCAACCCACGCCGACATCGCGGCGATGATCGGTGACCCGCGGATCGGTTTCGTCGTGTTCACCGGCTCGGTCGAGGGCGGGCATTCGATCCAGCGCGCCGCGGCGGAGCGGTTCATCGGCACGGGGACCGAGCTCGGCGGCAAGGATCCGTCGTACGTGCGGGCCGACTGCGACCTGACCCACGCCATCGGCGAGAACGTCGACGGGGCGTTCTTCAACGCCGGCCAGTCGTGCTGCGCGATCGAACGGATCTACGTGGACGGCGCCGTGTACCACGACTTCGTCGACGGTTTCGTCCAGGCGACCAGGGGGTATGTGCTCGGTAACCCGCTCGACCCGGGGACCAACCTGGGCCCGATGGTCTCGACCAAGGCGGCGGAGTTCGTCCGCGGCCAGATCGCCGAGGCGGTGGACCGGGGTGCCCGGGCTGTGGTCACCGAAGCGGAGTTCGCCGCGGCGCGGGCCGGGACCCCGTACTGCGGGCCGACGGTGCTCACCGAGGTCGATCATTCGATGCGGGTGATGACCGAGGAGTCGTTCGGGCCGGTGATCGGCATCATGAGGGTGGATTCGGACGAGGAGGCGATCCGGCTGATGAACGACTCGGCGTACGGCCTCACAGCCAGCATCTGGACCTCCGATGTCGACGCGGCCATCGCCATCGGTGACCGGGTCGAGACGGGCACCTGCTACATGAACCGCTGCGACTACGTCGATCCGGCGCTGGCGTGGACGGGGGTCAAGGACACCGGCCGCGGCGTGGCGTTGTCGGTGCTCGGCTTCGACTCGTTCACCCGTCCGAAGTCCTTCCACCTGAAGACCGCGGTGTAGGCCCTCGGGCCGGTCGCCGGCTCGACGTCGGCGGCGTCACGGCCGGCCCATGTAGTAGCCCATCACGTCGACGATCACGTGGGTGTCCGATGTCGGGCCGGACGAGAGGGCCAGCCGGCCCGTCGCATCGAGGGGGACGACCGTCCCGGCGGCCAGTTCGGAACCGGCAGCGGTCCAGTTGATCACGCTGGCCTCGGGGACCGGCGTCCCCGCGGCATGGGCGGTCAGGTACCCGTGGGAGCCGGTCTCGGTCACGGTGATCACGACCTGGGCCGCCACCGCACCGACGGGGACCGCCGGCAACGAGACCCCGCCGTTCTTCCCGACGACCGTCTGAACGGTCCGGGTCGTGTTGGGGGCCATCCGGCCGCCACCGGCCTGGCGTGAGTCGTACACGCGCACGGGCGTCGGCAGGGTGAAGAACTCGTTTGGTCCGGTCCCGGGCTGCGCCAGCTGACCGCGGATGGCTCCGCCGGTGAACTCGGCCGTGTGGACGTTGACGTAGTAGCCGGCCGGGTTGGCGGCGATGTCGGCGGCCAGGGCGGGGTCAGCCGTCGCACAACCGGCGAGCGCCCCGTTGAACGACACGACCACCGGACCGTTGACGCCGGCCGCCCCCTTGTGGATGTGGTCGGCGGCGACTGCGCCGATACCCGTGACCTTGATGTCCCAGCAGATCTGGTTCGTCCCGGTGTCGACACTCACCGTGGCGGATCCGGTGCCTTCGGGATCGGCCGCCCCGACCTCGTTGGAGCCGAGCAGCCCCGCGGCGAAGTGCTTGACCTCACCGGCCGCCCCGACATCGGCGACGGTGAACGCGGCGATCGTCGCCGCGGCCAGTCCGGCGACGGCGATCGATGCCTTGACAAAGCTGGCAGGTTTCATCGGTGGGACCCTCCTGGGTTCGTTCGTCCGCGGCGCGGCGGACGGGTTCGACTCCAGTGACGTACGTCCCGGGCAGCCGATTGGATTTCAGATTCCCCGCGACTCCGGATCGAAGGCGGGGCGACGGGTGGAATCGAGCGGGGCCCGAGGGGCGCACGGGCCGATGGCATCCCGCCCCGGCTGGTCACCCGCAGGGCTCGGGCGAATAGCCTGAGCGGCATGGACATCAACGGCGCAAGCGCAATCGTCACGGGTGGGGCATCGGGGATCGGGGCGGCCTCGGCGCGCCGCCTGGCGGCCCTGGGTGCCAAGGTCGTCGTGGCCGACCTCCAGGAGGACAAGGGCCGCGAACTCGCCGACGAGATCGGCGGGGCGTTCTGCAGGGTCGACGTGACCAGCACCGACGACATCATCAACGCCGTGGAGATGGCCAAGTCGATGGGACCGCTGCGTGTGCTGGTCAACTCGGCCGGCATCGGCTGGCCCCAGCGCACGATCGGCAAGGACGGCACGTACGAGTCGGCCCACAACCTCGACATCTACAAGAAGGTCATTGCCATCAACCTGATCGGCACCTTCGACTGCATCCGCATCGCGGCGACGGCGATGAGCCAGACCGAGCCGATGGAGTCGGGCGAGCGGGGGGCGATCGTCAACATCGCCTCGGTGGCGGCATTCGACGGCCAGATCGGCCAGGCCGCGTACTCCTCGTCGAAGGGCGGGGTCGTCGGAATGACGCTGCCGGTGGCCCGCGACCTCGCCGCCGTCGGCGTACGGGTCAACACCATCGCCCCCGGGCTGATCGACACCCCGATCTACGGCCAGGGCGAGGGATCCGACGCGTTCAAGGCCAACCTCCAGAAGGGTGTGCTGTTCCCGCAGCGGCTCGGATACCCGGAGGAACTGGCCTCGATGGTCGTCGAGTGCGTCACCAACAGCTACATGAACGCCGAGACGATCCGCGTCGACGGCGGGATCCGGATGCCCCCGAAGTGAACCGTCGGCCGGCCCGCGGGCGGGCCGAGCAGGTCAGCCCAGGGCGGCCTTGACCAGGGCGGCGACCTTCGCGCCGTCGGCGGTGCCGGCGGTGCGGTCGCGGACGGCCTTGATCACGGTTCCCATCGCCTTCGGCCCGGTCTGGCCGGACGCCGCCGCCCGGGCCACCTCATCACCGACGAACGCGGCCAACTCGTCGTCGCCCATCGCCCGGGGAAGGTAGGCCTCGAGCACGGCGAACTCGGCCCGTTCCGTGGCCGCCGATTCGACCCGGCCCGCGTCGGCGTAGATCTCGGCGGCCTCGGTCCGCTTCTTCGCCTCGGCCTGCAGCACGGCGATGACCTGGTCGTCGGTCAGCACCACCGCCTCGGCCCCGGCGACCTCGGCGTTCTTCACGGCGGCCAACGCCATGCGCAGCGTCGAGGTGGTCAACTCGTCGCGGCGGCGCATCGCGGCGGTCAGGTCCTCCTGCAGGCGGGTCTTCAGCGTCGTCATCCCTACAGCCTGGCGTGTCGTCACCCCGATCGGACACCTGAATGTTGATGCGGGTGCCGAGCGCCTGCGCCGCCAGGCGCAGCGAGGCCGTGAGGGAGCGGGCGAAGCGCAGCGGAGCCCAGTCCCGAACATTCAAGTCGTGTAGTCGGCGTTGATCCGCACGTAGCCGTCGGTCAGGTCGCAACCCCACACGGTGGCGGACCCCTCGGCGATCCCGAGGCTGACGTGGATGAGCACCTCGTCACCGCGCATGTACGCCGAGAGGGCCTCGAGCCCGGCCGCGTCCACAGGGGCCGGGTAGACCTCCTGGGCCCCGAACCGGATGACCACGCTGGCTTCGTCGATGTCGGTCTCGTCGGAGCACTTGCCGACGGCCATGGCCACCCGGCCCCAGTTCGGGTCGGCCCCGTGGATCGCCGTCTTGACCAAGGGGGAGTTGACGATCGACTTGGCCACGCGCCGGGCCTGGTCGCCGTCGCGGGCCTGATCGACACGCACCTCGATCAACGTCGTCGCCCCTTCGCCATCGCGGGCGATCTCCCTGGTCAGGTGCAGCGCCACCGCGCCGAGGGCTTGCTCGAACGAGGCCGTGTCGACGCGACCGGCGGCACCGTTGGCGAGGATCACCGCCGTGTCCGAGGTGGAGGTGTCGGTGTCGATCGAGACGCAGTTGAAGGTGCGATCGACGACACGGCGGAACACCTCGTCGAGCGTCGCCGCGTCGATCTCGGCGTCGGTGAAGAACATCGCGATCATCGTCGCCATGTCGGGTTCGATCATCCCGACGCCCTTGGCCACCCCGACGACGGTTGCACCCCCGACGGGGTGCCGGGCGATCTTCGGGCGGGTGTCGGTGGTCATGATCCCGGTGGCGACCCTGTCGGCCGACGTGCCCGGGAAGGGCCAGCTCAGACCGGCCAACGCGGTCTCGACGCGGTCCATCGGGTACTGCCGGCCGATCACTCCGGTCGAGGCGATGAGCACCTCGTGGGGTGGGCAGCCGAGTGCGTCGGCGACGCCGGCGACCACCCGGCGGGCGTTGGCCAGGCCCTCGTCGCCCGTGGCCACGTTGGCGTTCTTCGAGATCACGACCATCGCCCGTGCCGATCGGCCGGCGATGTGCTCCCGCGACAGCGTCACGCTCGGTCCGGCGAAACGGCTGCGGGTGAACACACCGGCCGCCGTGCACGGGCGATCGGAGGCGACGATCACGAAGTCGTCCGTCGCGTCCTTGATGCCGACGTTGGCCACGTGGGAGCGGAATCCGTCAGGGAGTTGCATCCCGAGATGATGCACGCCGGGCGGCGATGGCGACGAAGGCATCGCCCATGCCGATCAGTTGCTCGCGGGTGAGGTGGTCGAGAAGATGGCGGCGCACGCTGGCGACGTGGTCGGGCGCGGCGGTGCGCAGCTTGTCGTAACCGGCAGGTGTGAGGTGGGCGAGGGTGACCCGCCGATCGTCGGGGGAGGGGTGACGGTCGACGAAGCCCGATCGGACGAGACCGTCCAGCCGTCGGGTCAGCCCGCTCGGTGAGAGGCGCAGCATGTCGGCCAGGTCGCACATCCGCAGTGCGCGGTCGGGCGCCTCGGAGAGGAACACCAGCACCTCGTAGTCGCCACTCGTCACCCCGTGCTCGGCCATCAGGTCGGCGTCGAGGTCGGCCAGCACCTTGCCGACGGTCTCGATGAAGCTGCGCCAGGTACGCATCTCCTCATCGTCGAGCCACCGTGCAGTGCGGGCACCCTCGTCGTCCATACGGGTCAGGGTAACTCTTGTGCGCGCAAATGTTGCGATAGTCAATGGTTCCGATACAGTTGTGTTCGCAACCATTGCGGTAGCAATCACCAGCGGACGACCTCGCCGAACGGCGCATTCGTCCTCCAACCGAAGGAGCCTTCCATGCCCGAACTGTCACACCTCGCCGAGCGCACCGGCCTCACCACGGGCACGTGGAACGTCGACCCGACGCACTCGATCGTCGGGTTCTCCGCCCGCCACCTGATGGTCACCAAGGTCCGCGGCCGGTTCCAGAGCTTCACCGGGGCGATCGAGATCGCCTCCGACCCGCTGCAGTCGTCCGTCACCGCCTCGGTCGACCTCGCCTCGGTCTCGACGGGCGACGACGGTCGTGACGGCCACCTGCGCAGTGGCGACTTCTTCGACGTCGACAACCATCCGACGATGACCTTCACCTCGACCGGCCTGACGGCCGACGGCGACGACTACCGGTTGACCGGCGACTTGACGATCAAGGGCGTCACACGCCCGGTGACCTTCGAACTCGAGTTCGACGGCGTGGCCACCGACCCGTGGGGCAACACCAAGGCCGGGTTCAGCGCCCGGGCCGAGATCAACCGCAAGGACTGGGGGCTCGAGTGGAACGTGGCCCTCGAGGCAGGCGGGGTCCTCGTCGGTGAGAAGATCAAGCTCGCACTCGACATCCAGGCAGTCAGGGCCTGAGGCAGGATCGGGGATCGGCAAAGGAGTCGTCGTGGAAGAGGTCGTCATGGGCGTTCGCCGCCTGAATCATGCGGTGCTGTGGGTGCGCGATGCCACCCGCTCTGCCGAGTTCTACACCGAGCATCTCGGTTTCACCGTCAAGGTGCGCGCGATGGGCGGGCGGGCCGTGTTCCTCCAGGCCGCCGGCTCCACCAACGACCACGACCTCGGGCTCTTCTCGAAGGGGCCCGAGGCGCCGGCACCGGGGCCGGCGGCAACGGGGCTGTACCACCTCGCCTGGCAGGTGGACACGATCGAGGAGCTGGCCCGCTTGCGCACCGTGCTCGGTCGGATCGGCTCGTTGGTCGGCGAGTCCGACCATGGCGTCAGCAAGAGCCTCTACGCCAAGGATCCCGACGGCATCGAGTTCGAGATCATGTGGGCGGTGCCGGCCGAGAGCCGGCCGGTCGACGGCGGGGCGATGATCGCTCCCCTCGACCTCGCCGCCGAACTGGCCCGCTGGGCCGGTGTGGTCACCACCTGACCCTCCGCGGCTCAGCCAGGGAGCAGCGCGGCGTCGACGGCTTCGGCCGCCCGTCGGCCCGAGAACATGGCGCCCTGGATCGAACCGGTGTCGCGGTGGTCGCCGCACACGAACAGGCCTCCGCCCAGATCCACCCGCCGCCTGGGAGCGAAGGGCGGCGCCTGGTCGGGCTGGCCGTGCTCGATCCGGTAGGTCCGCAGGTGGCGCCAGTCGTCGACCTGGCGACCCCACCAGCCGCGGAGCTGGGAGCGCACAGCTGCCTCGAGGTCGCCGACGATCAGCCCCGGGGTGGCGCAGGCGATCAGGTGCCTCCCGCTCGGGGCATAGGACGCGGCGACGTTGCTCATCACGGCGACGTTGAGCGCCGGTCCGCTGCCGCTGCCGTCGAGCATCACGAGGCCGTGTCGCACCGGCGGCCGCGGTGCATCGAAGTAGACGCAACCGACCGGTCTCGAGGCCACGGGCCGGGTGCCGATCAACCGCTGGGCCGCCGGGCCCTCGGCGGCGACCAGCACGGCACGCCCGCGGAGTTCCCGGCCCGACGCGGTCCGCACGACGGAGCCGTCGACGGCGAGGACCTCGGTGTTCAGCAAGACCGTGCCCGAGGCGAGATCGTCGGCGATCTGGGCCGGGATCTCCCCCATGCCGGCGGCCGGCACCGCCGAGGCGCCCTCCGACAGGCTGCGGAAGATCACGTCGAACATCCGGCTCGACGTCTGCAGGTCGGGGTCGAGCTGGATACCGGCGAACAGCGGCCGGAAGAACCGCTCGATGATCGTCGGTGAGAAACCGGCCGCCCGCAGGGCGTCGATGGTCGGCACATCCGGCCCGGCCAACAGCCGGCGGGCGTCGCCGGAGCGGACCCGGCGGCGCAGCAGCGCCACCCGCAGCTTGTCGCCGACCCCGCCGATCGGAGCGAGGGCGGTGGCCAGGGCCCGCCTCGGCGCCCGGAACGGATCGACCACCATGCTCGAGCGCCCGTCGCGCCAGACCTCGGCCCCCGGTTCGAACTGCTGCAGTCGCAACCGGTCGAAGTCGAGCTGCCTGCGGGCTTCCGGATAGGCGGTGAGCAGCACCTGGAAGCCGCGGTCGAGGGTGAACCCGTCGACCAGGTCGGTGCGCACGCGGCCACCGACGCCGTCGGACCGTTCGACCACGCGCACGGTCCGCCCGGCCCGTTGGAGGTGTCGGGCAGCGACGAGACCGGCCAGCCCCGCGCCGACGACGACCACGTCGACAGACGCCTCGTCGCCGGTCACCGGCCGAGGAGCGCCCGGAGGGCGACGTCGAGGGTCGGGGCGCGGAACTGGTAGCCCGACGACATCAGCCGCGTCGGCACGACCCGCTGCCCGGTGAGCAGCAGGGCCTCGGCGAGGTCGCCGCCGAGCAGCAGCTTCGGGCCGAATCCCGGTATCGGGAGCACCGCCGGGCGCCGGAGCACGTGGGCGAGCTCCCCGGTGAACTCGCGGTTCGTCAGCGGATGGGGGGCGGTGAGGTTGACGGGGCCGGCGACATCGGCGGTGAGCAGGTGCTCGATCGCGGCGACCTCGTCGTCGATCGACACCCAGCTCTGCCACTGGCGCCCCGAGCCGAAACGGCCGCCGAGCCCGAGTCGGAACAGTGGGAGCAGCTTGCGCAGCGCCCCGCCCCGTGGGCTGAGCACGATGCCGGTGCGCAGGTGGGCGACACGGATCCCGGCCGCCTCGGCCGGCGCCGTGGCCGCCTCCCACTGGCGACAGACGTCGGCCAGAAACCCGTCGCCGCCGGCCGAGGACTCGTCGAGCAGCTCGTCGCCGCGGTCGCCGTACCATCCGATGGCCGAGCCCGAGAGCATCACCGCCGGCGGCGCGTCCATCGCGGCAAGGGTTCTGGCGAGCAGATCGGTCGTCGCCGTGCGGCTCTCGAGGATCTCGCGTCGGTAGGCGTCGGTCCAGCGGTGGTCACCGATCCCCGCGCCGGCGAGGTGGACGACGCCCTCCACGCCCTGGAGCCCGCCGGCGTCGATCGTGCCGGCCGGCGGGTCCCAGCGCACCTCGCCGGGACCGGCCGGCCGGCGCACCAGACGCACGACCTCGTGATCTCGCTGCAAGAGCTGGTTCACGAGAGCGGTGCCGATGAGCCCGCTGGAGCCGGAGACGAGGATGCGCATCCTCGGATCATACGACTGTATGAACGGTTGTCGACCACCCGTGCCGAATGGTTTGTTTTGTCTCAACTCGCCCCGCGCCGACGAGCGGTGGGCCAAGATGTCGCCCGACCGGCCGTTGCCAGATGGGCGGCCGAGGAGCGGAGGCCAGCCGTGGACGATCAGCAGCACCCCGACATGCCCTGGAATCCCCCTGTCCCGGGAACGACGTGGCAGCCGGGGGCGACCGTTCCCGGATCGGTGCCCCCACCGCCGCTCCCGCCGGTCGGGACGCCCCGGCGGGGTCGCGGCCGCCGGGTGGTGAGCATCACCGCCGCCACTGCGCTCGTCGCCGCCGGTGCGTTCGCCATGGTCCGGGTGACCGGCGGCGGGGGAGCGGCGGGAGGCGCGGCGACGCCTACCGAAGCCGTCGAGAAGTTCGTCGAGTCGATCAACGCCGAGGACCTGCTCGGGGCGATGGACGTGATGCTGCCCGGCGAGCGCCGGACGTTCCGCCAGCCGATGATCGATGCCGTCGCCGAGCTCCAGCGGCTGGACGTGCTCGGCGCGTCGGCCAGGCTCGACGGAATCGATGGTGCCGACGTCGAGATCACCCTCGGAGAACTGACGATCGACGAGGCCGCTCCCGACATCGCCACCGTGCACCTGTCGGGCCACGCCAAGGCTTCGGTCGACACCGGCAGGATGCCGATCGGCGACTTCCTCGTCGAGGGCATCCTCGGCGGCGAGCGGCCGACCGGCACGAACACGGCGGAGGGCGACTTCGGCGGAGTCGACGGCCAGTCCGTGCCCCTGACCACGGTCGAGCGGGACGGACGCTGGTACGTCAGCCTGTGGTACACGATCGCCGAGGCGGCGCGGCGGGATGCCGGCGCCGAGCTGCCCGCCGTTGCGGAGGCGATCGCGCCCCGCGGGGCGGCGTCGCCCGAGGCGGCGGTCGGCCAGATGATCGAGGCGATCACCTCGTTCGATCTCGAAGCGGTCATCGCCGGGATGAACCCCGACGAAGCCGAGGCCCTGCAGCGGTACGCACCGATCTTCCTCGGCGACGGCCAGGATCAGCTCGACACCGTGGTCTCGGACGCCGGCGCCCGACTGACCGTCGCCGACCTCGCCTACGACGTGACGGTCGACGGCGACGACGCGACCGTCGGGATCGAGGCGTTCACGATCAACGGCGCGGCCGAGGGCGCCACGGTGAAGGTGGCCTACGACGGATCGTGCACCACGATGGAGCTCGACGGCGCCGACGGCGACACGCAGCAGTCCACGACCTGCGACGACGACGCGTCGTCCGAGCTCGGCCGGTCGGGTCTCGGCTTCCTCGTCAGGGCGACGCAGGGGGCGGGGATCCGAGTGTCGATGGTCGACGGGAAGTGGTACGTCAGCCCGTTCGGGACGATCACCCACTCGTTCGTCGCCGTGCTCCAGGAGATGAAGAGGTCCGATCTCGACGGCCTGGTCGACAACGTCGGCTCGCTTGCCGAGACGACCGCAGACGATCTCGGCGTCGCCATTCCCGGGATCCCCACCGTCGACGACCCGTTCGGGACCGTGGTCCTGCCGCCCAACCCGGGCGACGCCGGCACTCCCGATACGACGTTCGACACCACGTTCGACACGACGGCCGAGAGCGGCGATGCCTTCGACACGGGTGACGCCTTCATCGCCTGCTACGACAAGCTCGACGCCGACGCGGCGTTGGCGTGCTTCGCCGCCGGCATCGCCGACGGATCGATCAGCGCGGCGCAGGTTCCCTCGACGCTGCGATTCCCCGAGTGTGGTCTGGCCGCCGCCTCGTGGACGGGCTACTCGCAGCTGAGCGACGTCGACTTCACGGCGATGGTGACGGCGGCGGCGCCGTGCTTCGCCGCCAAGGTCGCCTCCGGTGAGCTGACCGACTACGAGGTGCCGTTCGAGGTCGTCAAACCCGAATGCTTCGCCGGAGTGAACCCGTACGCGCTCGTCGACCCCGACGCCAGCACGGCCGCCTTCGACGCCTACTCGTCCTGCGCCTATTCCTGAGGGGCGATCGTCGCCAGGATCTCGTCGAGCTGGGCGTCTTCGAGGGCGCCGAGCACCTGGCCGGCGGTGCCGGCGGCATCGACGAAGACCCATGCCGGCTGGGCGGGCACGTCGAAGTGGGCGAAGACCACGGCGCTGTCGTCGTCGACCTGCGGGAACGTCAGGCCGTACTTGTCGATGAACTGTTGCATCGCGGCCTCGGAACCCTGCCAGGCCACCCCGACGAAGGTCACCTTGCCGGCCCACCGCTGCGTTGCCTCCTCGACCGAGGGGGCTTCACGATTGCAGATCGTTCAACCGGGTGCCCAGAACCAGATGGCCAGCGGCCTGCCGGAGAAGCCGGCGAAGTCGAGTCGGCCGCCGCCGACCAGCGACGCCGTGATCCGCAGGACCGGGGGAACGGCGGCCGCAGCCTGGCCGGCACCGGGAGTGTCCACCGCGGCCGACGGCGAGTTGGCCACCGAGGTTGCCGGGGCGGCGGTGCCCTGGTCCTCGACGGCCCGAGCGTCAGGGGCGGCCGACGAGCCACCGCAGGCGGCCAGGCCGAGGGCGACGGCGGCGACGAGCGCGATCACGCCGGAGTTGCGCTGCATCCGAGCCACGCTACCGGTTGGGTCGCGCAGCCCGGCGGCCGTACCCTGAGGACCTCGTGAGCACCCGCCGACTGATCCTCACCGCACTGCTCTGCGGTCTGGGCATCCTCCTCGCCGGCGGTGTCCAGCTCGTGCGGATCAGCCGGTCCGGCGATCGCGTGGTGGTGCTGTCCGAGGGCCAGGAGGTGGTCGTCGGCGGGGCCCGGGCCAAGGTGGTCTCGAGCCGGAGGGTGGGTGACCGGGTCGAGATCGACGTGACGCTCTCCGTGCCGTCGACCGCGCCGGGGGACGGTCGGTCGGCCGCCGATCCGTGGTCGCTGCTCGCCGGGGGTGTGATCAGCGCCCCGTTGGCCGCCGACGGCTCGTGCAGCGCGCAGCCGCTGACCGCCACGGGGCCGATCAGCTGCCGCGTCGTCTTCGCCGCCGCCGACGGGACCAAGACCCTGGCGTTCCGCTGGGGCGACGGCCAGCGGCAGTGGCATCTCGCCGTCTGAGCGGCGCGTCGGGACCGGCCCGACGGGAGTCCACGACGTGCGAGCCATGCCACGACTGCCGGGCGTCGGCCGAGGCGTGCGGGCAGCTACGCTCGCCAACGGTTTGCTGGATGTCCGCGGTCCGGGCGCATCCATTCGCAGTCGAGCAGGTGAGGTGGTTCCTACGGCCGAGCAATTTGATCTCGTGGTGATCGGTGGAGGCCCCGGCGGGTACGGGGCAGCCCTCTACGCGGCCTCGGCCGGCATGAACGTGGCATTGGTCGAGAAGGAGTCGTTGGGCGGCACGTGCCTGAACCGCGGCTGCATTCCGGCCAAGGCGTTCCTCGAGACCGCGGCGGTGTTCCGCCATGTCGCCCACGCCGCCGACTTCGGCATCAAGGCCGGGACACCGAGCGTCGAGTTCGCCGTCACCCAGGCCCGGAAGCAGAAGATCGTCGATGGTCTCGTCAAGGGGGTCGGCGGGCTGCTCAAGGGCCGCAAGGTGACGGTGTTCGCCGGCGTCGGTGCACTCGGCGCCGATCACGTCGTCACCGTCACCCACCCCGACGGAGCGACCTCGCAGGCCCGGGGAGCCCATGTGATCCTCGCCGCCGGCTCGGTGCCGCGGATGATCCCGGGCTTCGAGCGCGGCGGTCCGATCATGTCGAGCGACGAGGTGCTGATGCTCGACCACGTGCCGGCGCGGCTCGCCGTCATCGGCGGCGGGGCGATCGGGTGCGAGTTCGCCTCGGCGTTCGCCGACCTGGGGGCCCGGGTGACGATCCTCGAGGGCCTCCCCAAGATCCTGCCCGGGCTGGATGCCGACGTCGCCAACGTGGTCGTGCGCAGCTTCAAGAAGAAGGACATCGACATCCGCACCGGCGTCAGCGTCACCGGGCACACGCCGAACGCGACGGGTGGGACCAGCGTGCGCTTCGGCGACGGGGAATCGCTCGAGGTCGACGCAGTCGTCGTGTCGGTCGGGCGTCGGCCGTTCGCCGATCAGCTCGGGCTCAGCGGGACGGACGTGAAGGTCTCCGAGCGGGGCTTCGTCGAGGTCGACGACCGCTGCCGCACGGCCGAACCCGGCGTTTACGCCATCGGCGATCTGATCAACACTCCGCAACTCGCCCATGTCGCCTACGCCGAGGCCATCCTCACCGTGAAGGACATGCTCGGGGAGAGCCCGATGCCGATCGCCTACGACCGGGTGCCGTGGGCGATCTACTGCCACCCCGAGGTGGCCTGGAGCGGGCCCGGCGAGGAAGCGGCGATCGCCGCCGGCCACGAGGTCGTGATCGGCAAGCACCAGTTCCGCGGTAACAGCCGCGCCCAGATCCTCGGTGAGCTCGACGGCCTGGTCAAGGTGATCGCCAAGAAGAACCCCGACGGCACCGCCGGTCAGGTGCTCGGGGTCCACATGGTCGGCCCGTGGGTCACCGAACAGCTCTCCGGCGGCTACCTGGCGGTCAACTGGGAGGCCACCGTGGCCGAGGTCGCCGAGTTCATCCAACCCCATCCGAGCCTCACCGAGCTGTTCGGTGAGACCATGCTCTCGCTCACTGGAAGGAGCCTCAACGCCTGATGGCCGACATCGTCATGCCCCAGCTCGGAGAAACGGTCACCGAGGGAACCATCACCAAGTGGTTCAAGAAGGTCGGTGACACCGTTCAGGCGGACGAGGCGCTCTTCGAGGTCTCGACCGACAAGGTCGACACCGAGGTGCCGTCGCCCGTCGCCGGGACGGTGACCGAGATCCGCGCCAACGAGGGCGATGTGGTCGCCGTCGGCCAGGTCATCGGCGTCGTCGGCGACGCCGGCGGCCCGCCGCCCGCCCCCGAGGCGCCCGCCCCCGAGGCTCCGGCTCCGGCCCCCGAGGCTCCGGCCCCCGAGGCTCCGGCTCCGGCCCCCGAGGCGCCCGCCCCCGAGGCTCCGGCTCCGGCCCCCGAGGCTCCGGCGCCCGCCCCAGTCGCTTCCCCGCCGCCGACGTCGGCGATGACCGCTCCGACGGCGGCCCCGGTCGATTCCGCCCCGGCTGAACCGGTGGCGGCGCCGTCGGCGATGGCACCGATGGCCGCGGCCGAGCCGTCGTCGATCTCCGACAACCGGCTGCTCTCGCCCGTCGTCCGCCGACTGGTGGTCGACTACGCGATCGACCCGGCGAACCTGACCGGTACCGGACCCGGTGGCCGGATCACCCGCGAGGACGTGCTCGACTTCGTCGACCGCCGGTCGGCGGCGGAGGCGCCCCCCGCCGCGGCCGGGTTGGTGTCGGGCGGCGCGTCGGCGTCCGGCACCCCGTCCGCCCCCGTTCCGGTCGAGGCCGCGATCGTTGTCGGCCCGGTCGAGCCGGCTGCGGCCGGACCCGTTCCGGTCGAGCCCGCTGCGGCCGTGGCCGTTCCGACTCCTTCCGCTCTCGCCCCGATGGCACCGATCACCCCACCGGCCGCTGCCGGTGGGGTGTCGTCCGCCGCGGCGGGGCCGGCGTCGTCCGCCGCTGGCGGTGGCGTCGTCAAGTTGTCCAAGATCCGCTCGCTCACCGGTGAGCACATGGTCATGTCCAAGCGCGTCGCCCCGCACGCCTTCAGCGTCGTCGAGGTCGATTACGCCAACGTCGACACGGCCCGCGGCGCCGTCAAGGGCGCGTGGCGGGCCGCCGAGGGCTTCGGCCTGACGTACCTGCCCTTCATCTGCCGGGCCGTCGTCGATGCGATCGCCGCCTTCCCGCACATGAACGCCAGCGTGGGCTCCGGCGAGTTGCACATCCACGGGTTCGTCGACCTCGGGATCGCCGTCGACCTCGACTTCCAGGGACTGCTGGTGCCGGTCGTCCGGGCCGCCGAGACCAAGCGGCTGCGGGCCATCGCCCGGGAGATCAACAGCCTGGCCGGGCGGGCCCGGACCCGCAAGCTCTCGCCCGACGAGATCCAGGGTGGCACGTTCACCATCACCAACAACGGCTCGGCCGGCTCGGTGCTGACGTTGCCGATCATCAACCAGCCACAGGTGGCAATCCTCTCGACCGACGCCATCGTGCGCAAGCCGGTCGTCGTCGGCACACCCGACGGCGGTGAGGCGATCGCCATCCACCCGGTCGGGAACCTGGCGATGAGCTGGGATCACCGGGCCTTCGACGGCGCCTACGCGGCGGGCTTCCTGGTCCGGATCAAGGAGATCCTCGAACAGCGGGATTGGGCGACGGAGCTGTGAACGACACGGTGCCCGACGGACTGCACATCCGCTGGTTGGGCACCGTTGCGTACCGCGAGGCCCTCGACCTGCAGGACGGGCTGTTCGCCCACGGCTCCTCCAGCCACCTCCTGCTGCTCGAGCACCCCCATGTGTTCACCTATGGGGCACGTGCCGACCTCGATCTCAACCTGCTCGTCGACCCGGCGACGGTGGGGGCCGAACTCGTCGCGGTGAACCGGGGCGGCGACATCACGTACCACGGTCCCGGGCAGCTCGTCGGCTACCCGATCCTCGCGCTCGACGGCTCGACCGGGCCGAAGCACCACGTCTGCGCCGTCGAGCAGTTGGTCATCGACAGCCTGAACGAGCTGGGCCTGGCCGATGTGGGACGGTTGGCGAACTACCCGGGCGTGTGGGTCGGACCCGGCGGGCCCGATCCGCGCAAGATCTGCGCCATCGGGGTGCGTGTCGGCCATGGCCGCACGATGCACGGGTTCGCCCTCAACGTGTCGACCGATCTGCGCTTCCTGCGGGAGTGCATCGTGCCCTGCGGGATCGGCGACAAGCCCGTCACGTCGCTGGCCGCCGAGGGCATCGAGGTGACGATGGCCGAGGTGGTCGAGGTCGTGGCCGGGCTGGCCGCCGAGCGCTGGGGGAGCGGCGGGGCCGAACGCCAGGACGTCGCCTGGAAGCACCGCCCCGAGGACCTCTCGCGCTTCTCCCGCGGCGACGGCCCGGGGGCCGTGGTCCGCTCGGGGCCGGACCACCACGCGGCGATCCAGCCCGTCCGGCTGCTCGGACGTCTCGCCCAGGCGGGTGTCGGGGCGGGCATGCCGCTCGCCGAGCGCAAGCCGGCGTGGCTCCGCCCACGCGTGACCCACGGTGCCGAGGTGCTCGAGCTGCGCCGGACGGTCCGCGAGCTCGGTCTGGTGACCGTGTGCGAGGAAGCCGGTTGCCCGAACCTGTCGGAGTGCTGGTCCGACGGAACGGCGACGCTGATGATCCTCGGCGAGCGCTGCACGCGGGCCTGCGGGTTCTGCCTGGTCGACACGCGACTGCCGCTCGCGCCCGATCCCGGCGAACCGGCACGGGTCGCCGAAGCCGTGGCCCGCATGGGCCTCGCCCACGCCGTCGTCACCATGGTGGCCCGCGACGATCTGGCCGACTCGGGGGCCGGCGCCGTCGTGGCGACGATCGAGGCGATCCGCACGAGGATGCCCGACACCGTCGTCGAGGTGCTCGTGTCCGACCTCCGCGGCGATGCCGCGGCCGTCGACGCCGTGGCGGCGGCCAGGCCCGACGTGTTCAACCACAACCTCGAGACGGTCGCCCGCCTGCAACGCGCCGTACGCCCGTCCGCCGGGTACGCCCGCAGCCTCGGCGTGCTGGCCAGGGCGAGGGCGGCTGGGCTGAGGACCAAGAGCGGCCTGATCGTCGGTATGGGCGAGACCGACGACGAGGTGGTCGGCGCACTGGCCGACCTGGCCGGCATCGGCACCGACATCGTCACCATCGGGCAGTACCTGCGACCGACGAGCCATCACCTGCCCGTCGCCCGGTGGGTGGAGCCCGCAACGTTCGGGGAGTACCGCCGGGTCGGTGAGGCGCTCGGCATCCGCCACGTCGAGGCAAGCCCGCTCACCCGCTCGAGCTACCACGCCCGCGAAGCGGCGTCGGGCGTGCGGACGGCCACCCCCGTCGCGCTCTCCAGCCGCTCGTGACGACGCAGGCCGGGCCCGGCGAGGGTCGGCGGGGGCCGCGTACCTCGTTGGTCATCGGCGGGACCCTGGGCGCCGTCGCCCTCGCCGCCGGCGCCGTCCTCGCCGTCGACCGGTGGGTGCTGGCATCGGGCGACGATGCGGCGACCGCTCCGTCGACCACGGTGGACGCCGGCATCGACGTCGAGCCGGTGGTCGGCTCGTCGGCCACCAAGGTCATCGACCGGACCACCGCCGCCGGCATCCAGGTACGGGTCCACCTGAGCGACGACCCGACGATCATGGGCTTCCCCCAGGGTGGCGGCGCGTCGCCGGCCTGGTGCACGGTCACCTCGCTGGCGATGGTCAGCGCGGTCAGTTCCGAGGCGGTCGCCCAATCCCAGATGCCGATCACCCGGGAGCCGGCGCCCAGGGGTTCGGTATCGCAGTTCTGGGGCGGCCAGCTCGAGGGCTCCCCACTGTTCGGCGTGCTCCTCCAGGTGCCCGCCGACGTGACCCGCGTGCGCGCCACGCTCGCCGGTGGCGGCGCCGACGAGATGGAACCGGTGGACGGCCTGGCCGCGTTGGCGATGACCGCACCTGCCGCGGCCGAAGGGGCCAACCCGTTCGACATGCCCTCGGTCAACGCCTCGGTCGACCTGGTGCGCTCCGACGGCTCGAGCACCCGCGTGACCCGCGATGCCTTGACCATGGGCCCGCCCGTGTGGTCCGATCCGACGTGCACCCAGGCGAACTTCGGCGACGGTGGGCCACCGCCATCACCGGAGCCGCCTCCGCTCCCGCCGGTCAGCGGTCTCGAACCGGCCGATCCCGATGCCGCAGTCTCCGCGATCCAGGCGGCGATGGGCGACGTCTACGCCCCCGGAGTGGAGGCCGACGCCCGGCGCGTCGAGCTGATCGACGACCCTGGCGGTGTGCAGTTCGCCGTCGACCACGTGCGGGAGTTCGGCGGCACGGAGCGGCTCGACGACATGAGACTCGAGTTCGGCGAACTCGTCTTCCTCTCGGACGTCGAGGCGTCGTTCCTGTACACCCTGACGATCGGCGATCAGGGCGAGATCTACAGCTTCGAGTACGGGCGGGCGAGGCTGCTCGGGGGCGGCTGGAAGATCACCCGGGCCACGTACTGCCAGGACATCGCCCATCTCGGCTGGAACTGCGGCCCGTAGCGCAGCGCCCGGCGGCCGGCCGGGCGCCCGGTGGACGGGCCGCCCGGCGGTGACGGGGCATAACCTCGGGCGTCAAAGCGAGTTCGGGAGGCCGTCGTGCTGGATCTGAAGATCGTCGGGGGGACCATCGTCGACGGGTCCGGCCGGCCGGGGCGCCCCGGCGACATCGGCGTGGCCGGCGGCCGGGTCACGGCGATCGGCCGGGTCGACGGGCCGGCCCTGCGCACGGTGGACGCCACCGATCTGGTGGTCACGCCCGGGTTCGTCGACGTCCACACCCACTACGACGCCCAGGCCTTCTGGGACACCACGCTGTCGCCGTCCCCGCTCCACGGGGTGACTACGGTGATGGGCGGCAACTGCGGGTTCACCATCGCTCCGCTGACACCCGACGACGGCGACTACCTGATGCGGATGCTGGCCCACGTCGAGGGGATGCCGCTGGAGTCGCTGCAGCAGGGCGTCCCCTGGGACTGGCGCTCGACAGCGGAGTACCTCGACCGTCTCGACGGGACGCTGATGCCCAACGCCGGGTTCCTCGTCGGTCACTCGGCGATCCGGCGTGTGGTGATGAAGGAGGCGGCGACCGAGCGGCGGGCGACGCCCGACGAGATCGAGCAGATGAAGTCGTTGCTGCGCGCCGGGCTCGCCGCCGGCGGCATGGGGTTCTCCTCGACGTGGTCGACCTCGCACAACGACCACACGGGCACAGCGGTTCCGTCGCGGCACTCGAGCCGCGAGGAACTCGTCGCCCTGTGTGCGGTGACGGGCGAGTTCCCGGGCACCACCCTCGAGTTCATCCCCCAGGTCGGGCAGTTCTCGCCGGAGACCTTCGAGCTGATGGCCGAGATGAGCCGGGTCGCCAACCGACCGCTCAACTGGAACCTGCTGCAGGTCTACGCCCAGAACTGGGAGATGGTGCAGCACCAGCTCACCGGCCACGACATCGCCGCCACGCGTGGTGGGTCGGTCTTCGCCCTGGTGCTCGCCGACTCGTTCCGGCTGCGGCTCAACCTGCTCACCGGGTTCGTCCTCGACATCCTGCCCGGCTGGGACCGGCTGATGGCCCTGCCCCGCGACGAGAAGCTCCGCCAACTCGCCGATCCGGCCATCCGAGCCGAGTGGGATCGGATGGCGCAGGCCGACGGACCGGTGAGGGCCATCGCCAACTGGGGCGGCTACCGGCTGCTCGAGACCTTCAGCGATGCCACCAGGCCGTTCGAGGGCCGGATCGTCGGCGATGTCGCCGCCGAGCTCGGCAAGACGGCCTGGCACACACTGGCCGACATCGTGATCGCCGACGACCTGCGCACGGTGATCGCCAATCAGGACCGCGGACAGGACGATGCGTCGTGGTCGCGCCGGGTCGAGGCGTGGCGCGATCCGCGGGCGGTCATCGGCGCCTCGGACGCCGGGGCGCACCTCGACATGATCGACACCTTCTCCTTCGCTACGACGGTGCTCGGCCGGGCGGTGCGCGAGCGGGGGATGCTGCCCATCGAGGAGGCCGTGCAGCTGATCACCGATCGTCCGGCGCGACTCTACGGCCTGCGCGGGCGAGGCCGGATCGCCGAGGGCTTCCACGCCGATCTCGTCGTGCTCGATCCGACGACGATGGGTCCAGGCCCGGTGTTCACCAAGTTCGACCTCCCCGGCGGGGCCGGGCGTGTCTACGGCGAGGCCGAGGGGATCGAACGGGTCTTCGTCAACGGCGTCGAGTGCGTCAGCGGCGGCGAACTGCTCGACGCCCGCCCCGGCACCCTGATCCGCTCGAGCCGCGATACCGACACCGTGCTCGCCCGCTGACGGTGCAGGCAGCGCCCGGTCCTCGGGCTGCTAGGGGCGCAGCAGATCTTCGGTGGCGACGCCCTGGAAGGCGGTCAGCTCGACGTGGACGTCGGCGGCGTCCCAGCGGGCCAGGCCGCCCGTCTGCAGGACGCAGTACTGCTCGGACCCCGACCCGACCGGTACCGAGACGCAGGTTGCCGGCAGTCCGGCGATCACCTCGGTGGTCGCCGTCGTCGGTCCGATCATGCGCGAGACGGCGAGACGCAGGCGGCGCGCCGGCACGCTGCGGTCGAAGCCCGACGTGAACCCGACGTCGCTGGTGCGGGCGTCGAGGAGGCCCGCCTCGCACGCGCCGGTGGCCACCGCGCACGTCTGGTCAACCCCGGTGGACAGGTAGCGGATCCCGCCGATCGTCACCGAGCGCCTGCTCACGGCGTCCTCGGTGACCGATGCCGCGGTGACCGTACCGGTGAGCACCAGGGTCAGCTCGTAGGTGGCCGTGAACGCGGCGGCGGCGCGGGGTTCGAGCAGTTCGAGCACGTCGTCGGCATTGGCGTCCCCGGTGGGCTGGCCCGTCTCGCCGCCGGGGGGAGGTTCGACCATCGTCGCTCGCTGCCCGGTGAAACAGGCGGTCATCAGGGACAACGCGGCGACGACGGCGGCCCGTTCGACGATCGACGACGGGCGGGGGGACACGGGCTCCGACTCTACGGCGTGGCGTTCCCGAACCGGCCGTGGCCCAGGCACCCCGATCGGCCCTAGCCTCGCCTGCGTGATCCGCCTCGACGCCGCCACCGTGCTGCTGCAGTGGACCGTCGGCGGGATGCTGTTCTGCTGGTTCACCACCCGTCGGCGGGAGGTCGGGGTGGGATACGGCTGGACGCTGCGCCTGACGTTCCTCGCCCTCTGCGCCGGGAGCCTGGCCGCTGCCTCGCGCGCCGGCTGGGCGCCATGGCGCGACATCCCCGCCGGGCTCGCCGTGGCGGCGATCGGCTGGGCGTTGGCGGTGTCGGTGGCGCGGCGCCGGGCCGGGGTCAGCGGGCAGCGCGCCGAGCACGACCGCCGTTCGGAGCGGGTGGCGGCGATGACCGGCATCGAGCGCCCCGGATCGGGCGGTGGGGGGCCGGCGACGACGCCCGACGTCGCCTCGGCCAAGGAGTTCCCCCCGCTCCTCGACCTCGTCCCGGTCGTCGTGGGGATGGTCGGCCTCATCGGAGCCGGCGCCCACGCCGGGGGGAACGAGGCGCTGGCCATCGCCCGCACGCTCGTCGGGGCGGTGTTCCTCGGTTCGGTGACCGACGCGATGCTCCTCGGCCACTGGTACCTCGTCCAGCCCGGGCTGCCACGCCGGCTGCTCAACGAGCTGGTCGCCGCCCTCGGCTGGATCTGGCCGGCCGAGGTGGCGTTGATGCTCGTCCCCACCGGGATGGTCACGGTGCTCCGCGGGGGGATCGACGACGGCTGGGGCGGCATGCTCGGCTGGTTCTGGGTGGCGTGCGCCGTCACCACGATCGTGCTCGTCTTCGTCACCCGCGCGGCGCTCAAGGAGCGGGCCTACTCGGCCGTGATGGCGGCCACCGGGCTGCTGTACCTGGCGATCCTCACCGCGTTCGGCACCGATCTGGTGGCCCGGGCGGTGCTCGCCGGCTGAGGTTCGCGGCGCACACGATTCCCTTCGGCGCTCCGACGAGGCAGAATGGAGCCATGCCGCGCCCGGTCTGGAACGGGACCATCAGCTTCGGGCTGGTGGCCATCCCCGTCAAGCTCTATCACGCCGTCTCGAAGAAGAGTGTGGCGTTCAACCAGCTCGATCAGCGGACGATGAGCCGCATCAAGCTGAAGAAGGTGTCGGCCGACACCGGCGAGGAGGTGCCCGACTGCGAGATCGTCAAGGGGTACGAGGTGTCCAAGGGCCGTTACGTCGTGGTCGACCCCGACGAGCTCGAGCCGTTCATGGCGTCGGCGACCCATTCGATCGACCTGGAGGAGTTCGTCGATCTCAGCGAGATCGACCCGGTGTACTTCGACAGCCCGTACATCGTGGCGCCCGATAGGACCCCCAAGCCGTACGCCCTGCTCGCCCGGGCGATGGAGCAGTCGGGCAAGGTCGCCATCGGGCGCTTCGTGATGCGCAACAAGCAGTACGTGGCGGCCATCAGAGCCGTCGATGGCCGTCTGATGCTCTCGACGATGGTCTTCGCCGAGGAGGTCGTCGATTCCGGCGCGATCGACGAGCTCCGAGCGCTCGACGGCATCGAGGTGACCGATCGCGAGTCACTGATGGCCGAGGCGCTCGTCGAGTCCCTCGCCGCCGCCTTCGACCCCGGCAAGTACCGCGACGAGTACCGCAGCCAGGTGCTCGAACTGATCGACCGCAAGGCCGCCGGGGAGGAGCTCGAGGCGCCGGTGGCCGCCAAGGCCGCCCCGCAGGTCGTCGATCTCATGGCCGCCCTCGAGGCCAGTGTGAAGGCGGCCAAGGAGGCCCGCTCGCGTCACCCGACCGGCGCCGAGGCCGTCCAGGCCTCCAACAACGCGGCCGTCCAGGCCTCCAACAACGCGGCCGTCCAGTCCACCGACGAGGACGAGGCCGACAACGTCACGCCGCTGACCAAACCGGCGCGTTCGCGGGCTCGCAAGACCGCGTGAGCGCGTCGCTCACCGTCGAGGTCGGTGGGCGGTCGCTGGCCCTGTCGAACCTCGACAAGGTCCTGTACCTCGAGGCCGGCTTCACCAAGGCGCAGGTCATCGACTACTACGCGCGGATCGCGCCCTACATGCTCCCGCACCTGGCCGGACGGTGCATGACGCTGAAACGCTTCCCCGACGGCTCCCACACCCAGGGCTTCTTCGAGAAGCGCTGCCCGAAGCACCGACCGGCGTGGGTCGGCACCCATCCCGGCCCGGGCGACCGCAACGGCCTGATCGGCTACTGCGCGATCGACGAGCCCGCGGCCCTGGTGTGGTGCGCCAACATCGCCGCGCTCGAGCTGCACGCGCCGATGGCCCTGGCGGAGGACCTCGAGTCCCCGCTCACGCTGGTGTTCGACTTCGACCCGGGCGAGCCGGCGGCGATGCGGGAGTGCTGCGAGGTGGCCCTCGCCGTGCGCGAGGTGCTCGGCTCCGTCGGCCTGGACGGCTGGTGCAAGACCTCGGGCTCCAAGGGCCTGCAGCTCTATGTGCCGATCAACGGCCCCACCACCCACGAGCACGCGGCATCGTTCGCCCTCGCCGTCGGCCAGGTGCTCGAACGCCAATTGCCCGAGCGGGTGACGACGGTGATGGCCAAGGCGGTGCGACCGGGAAAGGTCTTCGTCGACTGGAGCCAGAACGCCCGCCACAAGACGACGATCGCGCCATACTCGCTGCGGGCGCGGCCGCATCCGACGGTGTCGACGCCGGTGACCTGGGACGAGGTGTCCGCCGCGGCTTCGGATGGACTCGATCTGCGCTTCACCGCCCCCGAAGTCCTCGCCCGCGTGGACGAGCTCGGGGACCTGTTCGCCCCGGTGCTCACCCTCGTGCAACAGCTCCCCTCCGCCCGCTGATGATCGTCCCTTCTGATCACCTCGTCGCGCGTCCCGGCGCGAGAACGTGTGATCAGAACGGGCCGAGATGGCAGATGAGCTCGGCGATGACGCGTGCCGGCTCGCCGACGACGTCGCCGGTCGTGAACTCGATGACGCGATAGCCGAGTGATTGGAGCTCGTTGCGACGACGGCTATCGCGACGTCGATCCGGCTCGGACGTGTGGCCGAGCCGACCACTCACCTCGACGACCAGCCGTTGCGGGCGGAAGAGGAAGTCGACCCGGGCGACGAATCGCCTGCTCGCGCGCACGACGACCTGCGTGTCCGGTCGTGGCAGACCGGCTTCTCGGACGAGACGGAGGAATCGGCGTTCGAGCCAGCTGTGACCGCCCGAGTCGTCGAGCAGCACGTCGAGGAGACGGACCCCGCGACGTCCCCGGCCGCGCAGGTCGGCAAGCCGATCGGCGAGGTAGCTCGGGGAGGTCAGGCCATGACGCACGGCGGAGTCGATGGCCCGGCTGACGACGTCGGCGGGCTCCGACCAGGCCAGATCGATGATCGTCCGGCTCGGGCTGGTGGCCGGGAGATGGGTGACGGGCCTGGCGCGGCGCAGCGACCGATCCCGGCGGGTTCCGGGAGGCAAGTCACGGCGAACGGAGGTGACGTCGAGCGGTTCGAGCCTGGACGTCGAATGGACCCTGAGCAGCGGGGTGAAATGGTGCCGCCCAGATCGCGCCGTGAACTCCACCGTGTCCAGCCGGAATCCCTCGAGTCCGTGGAGCGCCGCCGCGCTGCGATGGCTGGCCACCGCCCGATCCCCGAGGAGGAGCAGCCCAGCGATGAGCGTCGACTGCGGCGAGGTCGGCGCGCCCGGCAGCCGGACGACGCCGGGGAGGACGAGGGGCCAGCGGCCCGAGCGCCGGCGGTGGGTGATCGAACCCTCGGTGAAGCCCAGCAGTCGCGCCTGAGCCAGCGATGCCACGCCTTCCTGGGCCGCCGCCAGGGTTGCGAACAACCGGTCGAGATCCGTGGGTGCCATGTCCCGAGGTGTGAGCGGACAGGCCCGGAGCGGCACCGCATCCCGTTCCGGTCACCCCGGATCGCGCCCGGCGATGGAGCCGGGTGACCGGAACGGGAGCAGGGACCTTCGACGCGGTCGGCGACGGGGCTTACCGCTATCGTTTTGGCGAACCCAGGTGGAGAGGCACGCGATGAAGCTGAGGATGATGGTCGCCGGCGGCGTTGCCGTGGCGCTGGTGATGACGGCGTGCAGCGACGACAAGGTCCGCCACGTCAGCGTCGCCGGCGAGGCGTCGGTCGTGGTCGTCGCGCTCGACAACGCCTTCCAGTTAAGCGGGTCGATCGCTGCGGGAACCGAGATCGTGTTCGCCAACGCCGGGCGTAACGACCACAACGTCGTCCCCTCCGACGGTGACACCTCGTGGGGCGTCGCCCAGGCCGACTTCCGCCCGGGAGACGAGTACCGCCACACGTTCACCGAGCCGGGGACGTACGAGTTCTTCTGCTCGATCCACGGCACGGCCGAGGTCGGGATGACCGGTTCGCTGACCGTCGTCGGGCCCGACGGGACCACCGGGTCGACCCCGGCCGCGGCGGCGCCGCCCACCACGGCACCGCCGGCCGAGCCGGCGACGGTGCCCCCGGCAGACGACCCCCGCGCCGACGGCGTGCTCGAGGTCCCCGGCGAGGTGGCCACGATCCAGGGGGCCGTCGATGCGGCGCACGACGGTGACCTGGTCCTCGTCGCCCCCGGGACGTATCGCGAGGCCGTCAACGTGAGCACCGACAACCTGACGATCCGCGGCCTCGACCGCAACACGGTGATCCTCGACGGCGGGTTCGAGCTCGACAACGGCGTGCGGGTGCTGGGCGCCAAGGGGGTGGCCGTCGAGAACATGACGGCGATGAACTACACCGCCAACGGCTTCTTCTTCACCAAGGCGACCGGCTACCGCGGCTCGTACCTGACCAGCTACCGCACCGGTGACTACGGCATCTACGCCTTCGATTCGACCAAGGGTCAGATCGAGCATGCCTACGCCGCCGGAAGCCCCGACGCCGGGGTGTACATCGGTGGCTGCTTCCCCTGCGACGCGGTGATCACCGACGTGGTCAGCGAGTACAACGGGTTCGGTTATTCGGGCACCAACGCCGGCGGCAACCTGCTCATCGTCAACTCGGTCTTCCGCTACAACCGCGTGGGGCTCCTCCCGAACAGCGGCAGCTACGAGCCGTGCTACCCGGAGCGTGAGACGACCATCGTCGGCAACATCGTCCACTCCAACAACCAGACCGACACCCCGGTCCTCCCGCAATGGCTGATCGCCATGGGCAACGGGATCCTCTCGGCCGGCGGTGTGCGCAACACGATCGAACGCAACCTGGTCTACGACCACAACCGCACCGGTATCGGGCTCGCACCCGCCCCCGAGGACGACCCCAACGACGTGATCCCCGCGGCCGACACGTGGGACACCCCGTGCGCCGTCGCCCGGACCCGGCCGACGGTCAAGCCCGATGGCTCGCTGCTGTGGGACTCGCAGCAGAACACGGTGCGGGGCAACGTCCTGTTCGACAACCGTGAAGCCGACTTGATGGTCGGATCGGTTGGCACCGACCCGGCGACGTTCGGGCACTGCTTCGCCGACAACACCTTCGCCACCTCGGCCCCCAACGACATCGAGGCGGTCGCCCCGTGCGACGGCACCGGCACCGGCAACTGGGGCGACGGCGCGTATGACATCGCCGCCTGGTTGACGCAGGAGTACCCGCCGTCGGTGGACTACACGGTCGCCGTGCTCCCGCCGCTCGATGCGCTGGCGACGATGCCCGACGCGGCCAGCGCCCCGGCCCACCCGGCCACCGACGTGCCATTCGCCGTCGATCTGGCGGCGATCGAGGTTCCGGCCAAGCCGGCGGCGTGACGAGGCGTCACCTCCTGGTCGCCGTGGCGGCCCTGACCGCCTGCAGCGGCGGCGCGGTCGCCTCCGACGGCCAGCACCGCGGGACGGCGGACCTCCCGGTTCCGGCCATGGCCGGGATGGAGGCGATGTCGGGGCCGCAGGGAATGGACGGGATGCAGATGGCGGCGGGCGCCGGCCAGCCCGACGTCGCCTTCGGCGGACCGCAGGGTGAGATCCCCCAGTTCATCGCCGAATGTCGCTACAGCCACTCGAACTCCGACGACCCGATCGTCTCGCCGGGCACGCCGGGAGTGGCGCACCTGCACACGTTTTTCGGCGCGGCGATGGTCGACGTGTACTCCACCGCCGAGGGGCTGCTCACCACAGAGACGTTGTGCAACCAACAACTCGACCACTCCTCGTACTGGGCGCCCGCCCTGCTCGACCACGGTGCGATGGTCGTGCCCGACAAGGTGACGGCCTACTACCGCCCGGGTCCGGGCATCGAGGCGACGACGGTGCAGCCGTACCCCTTCGGGCTGAAGGTGATCGCCGGGGCGGCCCACGACGGCCCGCGGCCGTCGACGAACGTCGCCTCGTGGACCTGCGGGGTCAGCCCGGACAACGCGTCCCGCCCGCCGGAATGCCCAGCGGATCGGGGGCTGCGGATGATCATCACCTTCCCGGACTGCTGGGACGGCACGAGCGTCGACAGCGCCGACCACCGCTCCCATGTGGCCTACAGCCGTGGCGGCGCCTGCCCGAGCGGCCACCCGACGCCGATTCCCCAGCTCACCGTGACCATCGCCTACCCGGTCACGGGTCCGGACCACGACCTGACCTTGTCGTCGGGTGATGTCGACACGCTGCATGCCGACTTCCTCAACGCCTGGGACGTGGGCAAGCTGCGCACCGAGGTCGAGTCGTGCCTGCATCGTGAGGTCGTCTGCGCGGTGACCAGCTCGCGGAAGTGACCGCCTTGCCCCGGTGCCGAAGGCCGCGGCGCGCCGATCAGTAGTCCGATCGGCTCCCGATCCGCACCTTGACCGTGAGACGGATCTGTCTTATCGTCTCACCATGTCTCCGGCCGAACGTTCCGTGCTCGAAGCGGCCAAGCGCTGCTGCGAACGCTGGGGCATCGCCAAGGTCACGATCGACGACGTCGCCCACGAGGCGGGGGTGTCGCGGGCCACCCTCTACCGCCTGTTCCCCGGCGGCAAGGACGTGTTGCTCGAGGCCCTGCGCCTGATGGACCTCGAGGACTTCTTCACCCGGCTGCGCGGCCATCTCGACGGCGCCGGCTCGCTGCGGGAACTGACCGTGCGCACGGTCGTGCACGCCACCAGGGAGCTGCGCTCCGACAAGCACCTCGCCGTGATGATGGCGTCGGCCCCCGGCGAGACGATCGGCGAGCTGACGGTCGACGGCCTGCCCCGCATCGTGCGGGTGGCGACGCTGTTCATCAGCCCCCTGCTCGACCCGTACCTGGCCCGGCCCGATTCGCTGCGCCTCGTCGACGTGCTCGTCCGGCTCGTCCTGTCGTACTTCCTCGCCCCCTCCGATCACATCGACCTGGCCGACGCCGGCCAGGCCGCCGAGTTCCTCGATTCCTTCGTCCTTCCTTCGTTCACCGCATCCTCCAGGAGCTGACCATGACCGCGACCGAGTTCTCGGCCCACAACGACATCATCGGGCGTGACGAGATCAACGACATCGATGCCATCCTCGGCGTCGTCAACCACGATGTCGACGAGATCACGCACGCCGTCAAGGACAACGCCGACGCCCTGTTCACCTGGGACTACACCCTGGCCCGCCCTGCGCTGCGCAGGCTGTACGAGAAGGCCAAGACCGGCCAGTGGAACGCCACCACCGACCTGCCGTGGGAGACCGAGGTCGACCAGGAGAAGGTCGTCACCGAGACCCAGGCGATCATCGGCACGGGCATGGAGCCCGCCGTCTACGTCGGTACGCCGGTGGAGAAGTGGGCCGCCAAGGAGTGGCTCGAGTTCGGGGTGCAGCAGCAGAACTGGACGCTGTCGCAGTTCATGCACGGCGAGCAGGGCGCCCTCATCTGCACGGCCAAGATCGTCGAGACCGTGCCCTGGTACGACGCCAAGCTCTACGCCTCGACCCAGGTGGTCGACGAGGCCCGCCACGTCGAGGTCTTCGCCCGCTATCTGGACGAGAAGCTCTCGGGCCACTACCCGATCAACGCCCATCTGCGCATGCTGCTCGACGACATCGTCAACGACTCGCGCTGGGACATGACCTACCTCGGGATGCAGATCATGGTCGAAGGCCTGGCCCTCGCCGCCTTCGGTTTCCAGCACCAGATGACGTCGGAACCCCTGCTCAAGCAGCTGCTGCGCTATGTGATGAGCGACGAGGCCCGCCACGTCGCCTTCGGCGTGCTCAGCCTGAAGGAGGTCTACGACCAGATGACCGACGCCGAGATGCGCGACCGCCAGGAGTTCGCCTTCGAGGCGGCGATCCGGATGCGCGACCGCTTCCTGTCGCAGGAGGTCTGGGACCGGATGGGGATCAACCCGCGCGACGTGCTGCCGCTCGTCATCGCCGACCCGACCCGGGCGATCTTCCAGCAGATGCTCTTCTCCAAGATCGTACCCAACTGCAAGAAGCTCGGCCTGCTCGACCGCAACGACGCCTGGTTGCGCCGTCGTTTCGAGGAGATGAACGTCATCCAGTTCGAGGACTGGGAGAACACCGGCGAGGAGTACCTCAAGTTCGAGCTCGGCTCCGAGGCGCCAGCGCCCATCCCGGGCTGACTGTGGCATCGGGTGGTGCGGCCACCCGGATCGTCCGAACCCGTCCGGCGATCGTCGGCCCGCCGTCCTACCCTGGGCCGATGATCATTCCCGATGACAAGAACTGGACCTGGGTGCTCGAGCGGGCGTGCCCCCAGTGCGGATTCGATGCCCAGGCGCTCGAGGTGACCGAGGTCGCCGCCATGACCCGCGAGCAGGGCAGGGTCTGGGCGTCGCTACTCTCCGGCCCCGACGTCTCGGTGAGGACACGTGACGACCGCTGGTCGGTTCTCGAATACGGCTGTCATGTCCGCGATGTGATGCGGCTGTTCGACATGCGGCTCGGGCGGATACTCGACGAGGACGACCCGCTGTTCGCCAACTGGGATCAGGACGTCACCGCGGTCGAGGATCGCTACGACCTGCAGGACCCTGCGGTCGTCGCCGCCGAAGTAGGCGAGGCCGCCGAAGCCTTCGCCGCCAGGATCGACACGGTGACGGCGGATCACCTGCCACGGGTCGGGCGACGCAGCGACGGGGCCCACTTCACCGTCGATTCGTACCTGCGTTACTACATCCACGACCCCGTGCACCACGCCTGGGATGTGATCACCGGCCGCTGAACGGTACGCACAGTTCAGCGGCCGGTGCGCGGCGAGGGCTGCGAGGGTGCGGCGACCTCGGGCGTCGGGGATCAGGCGTCGTCGCGCAATTCCTCGTCGTCGGGGACGACGAGGATGGGCAGCGGCGCCCGGTGGACCATCTCGTAGGTCACCGAGCCGAGCAACGCGGCGCGCAGCGGTCCACTTCCACCATGGCCGACGGCGATGGCGTCGGCTCCGCGGGCTTCGGCCACCGCGACCAGCGCGTCGACGGGTCGGAGGTGGACGAGTTCGACCTCGATCGTCAGCCCGGGTCGCTCGAGCGCCAGCTCGCGCCGGAGCTCACCGAGGGTCGCCTCACCCACGGCCGAGATCTCCTCCTCGAGGGCGCCCCCCCGGGGCCCCAACGCCGACGACTCGTAGCCGAAGACGAGGATCAACGGCACGCTCATCATGTCGGCGACGCGGGCCGCCGTGCGAGCAGCCGCCGAGCCACTGCCGTCGCCGCCGACTCCGGCCACGATCCCGGCCATCACGAACCTGCCTTGGCGTAGGTGCCCAGGGGCGCTGCGAGCGCTTCGGGCAGATTGGGGTCTTTCACGACGTCGACGGGGTCTGGCCGGTACCGGAAAAACCTGGGGAGCTTCGTCTGGCACCAGAGCATCAGCGGGATGCCGACGACGAGCAGGATCGTGCCGATGAGCAGCACGGTGCCGATGCCCAACAGCGTGCCGTAGCCGTAGTCGGCGTTGCGGGCGTCCCACACCGTCTTGGCGAACACGTAGAGCAGGACGACGCCACCGAAGCCCGGCAGGATGCCGATGAGCACGAGATTCTTCACCGACTTGAGCAGGAACCGCCGGAAGTACCAGATGCAGGAGATGCCGGAGAGGCCGTAGTAGACGGCGATGGCCATGCCGACGGCGGCAATCGAGGCCGCGTAGGCGTCGGTCGACGTGTTGTGGCTGACGACGACAAGCAGCAGGTACCAGACGATGGAGCCGACACCGAACACGTAGGTCGAGAAGTCGGGCGTCAGGCGGGCCGGATCGATCCGGGCGAACCTGGCCGGAACGGCCCCGTGGGAGCCCATCGACAGCATGGTCCGGGTGGCGGGCAGGATCGTCGTCTGGCAGGAGGCCGCGGCCGACGTGAGGATGGCGATGATCAGCAGCTTGAGGACGATCGTCGGCAGGGCTACCTTGCCGAGGGCGAAGATCGCGTCACCCGAGTGGTCGCTGGTGAACTCCGGCCCGAGCAGCGAGACCGCAGCGAACGCCGTGATCAGGTAGATGCCGAGCAGGATGAACGTCGACATCACGGCGGCCCGGCCCGGGGTGCGGGCGGAGTCCTCCGACTCCTCGTTGACCGAGACGCATGTGTCCCATCCCCAGTAGGCGAACACGGCGACGACGAGGCCGGCGATGACCGCGCTCGACGACACCCCCGAGGGCGACAACCACGACAGGCTCGGCCTGATCGACTGGTAGGTCTTGGTGACACCGTCCACCGTGTCGGTCTCGGTCACCCCGCTGAAGGCCTTCGCCAACGCGATCACCGCGAACAGGGCGAGCACGACCAGTTCGGTGCCGAGCAGGATCACCTGAGAGCGGGCGGACAGCTCGATTCCGTTCCAGCAGATCCAGCACATGGCGATGATGAACAGCACACCGATGAGGGTGGTGAGCCAGATGTTCTCGGCCGCCGTCTCGCTGAACAGCAGCACGAGGTACTGGCCGGAGATCCCGGCCAGGTTGGGCATGATGATCAGGTCGGCGACGATGCATCCCCAGCCGGCGATCCAGCCGACCTTCGGCCCGAAGGCCCTCACCCCCCAGGTGAAGTTGGTGCCGCAATCGGGATCGGCCTTGTTCAGGTAGTAGAAGGCTGCGGCGATGCAACTCATCGGCACGAAGGCGAAGAGCATCACGAACGGCGCCTTGTTACCGACCTCGCCGGCGATGCCGCCGATGCCGGCGGCCAGGCTGTAGCCCGGCGCCGTGGAAGCGACGCCGATCACGATCACCGCCACGAGCCCGAGCGATCCGCCCTTGAGACCCTTCTCCCCCGACTCGGATGATGCCTGTTGAGTTGCCGTCATGGTCCCCCCTGGGCCGAATTGGGCTGGTCGGCCAGAGCATGGCACAGGCCCGACCTCCGTTCGTTGATCAATACAAGTAACGTACAAGTTGTGACCGACGTCTGGGATCCCACGCAGTACCAGCGATTCGCCGAGCAGCGATCGCAGCCCTTCTTCGACCTGTTGGCGCTCGTCGAGCCCGCCCCGATCGGCCTGGCCGTCGACCTCGGCTGCGGCACGGGGGAACTGACCGCCCGGGCCGCCGATCAACTCGGCGCCATGCGGATGCTCGGCATCGACGACTCGGCGGCGATGCTCGATCAGGCTGCCGCCCACGCCGGCGGGTCGCTCTCCTTCGAGCGGGGCGACATCGCCGACTGGACCTCCGCCGGCGACCACGACCTCGTGTTGGCCAACGCCGCGCTGCAGTGGGTACCCCGGCACGCCGACGTGCTCGCCCGTTGGACCGCCGCGCTCGCCCCGGGTGGGCAGCTGGCCGTCCAGGTGCCCACCAACGCCGACCACCCCTCGCACAGGGTGGCGATGTCGGTGGCCAGCCGGGAGCCGTACATCTCGGCGTTCGGGGGCTGGCCGCCGGCGGACCCGGTGCAGGCCAACGTGCTCGCTCCGGAGAAGTACGCCGAGCTGCTCCATCAGCTGGGCTTCGCCCGCCAGCACGTGCGGCTGCAGGTCTACGGCCACCTGCTCGCCTCGAGTCGCGATGTCGTCGAGTGGGTCAAGGGGACGACCCTGACCCGGTTCAAGGCGGCGCTCACCGCAGAGCTCTACGACGACTTCCTGTTCGACTACCGCAGCCGGCTGCTCGACACGATCGGCGACCGTAAGCCCTACTTCTACCCGTTCAAGCGCATCCTCATCTGGGGACGACGGCCGGCATAGTCGTGCGCCGGCCCGGAGGGCGGCGGAATGATCGCCGTGGGCATCGGGCGATGTCGGTACGATCGGGTGATCGCAGCAGGGAAGGTTCGGTCATCGATGGCACGGTTCGGTCGGGTTCTCACGGCAATGGTCACACCGTTCGACGACGACGGATCGCTCAACCTCGACAAGGCCCGCACGCTGGCCCGATGGCTCCAGGACCACGGCAACGAGGGCCTCGTCGTGGCCGGCACCACGGGCGAGTCGCCGGTGCTCAGCGACGACGAGCGGCTGAGCCTTCTCGCCGCGGTCGTCGAGGCGGTCACCATCCCGGTGGTCGCCGGCACGACCACCAACGACACCGCACACTCGGTGCACCTGACCGCCGAGGCGGCCAAGCTCGGCGTGGCGGGCATCCTCGCCGTCTGCCCGTACTACAACCGCCCGTCGCAGGCGGGCATCGTCGCCCACATGGAGGCGGTCGCCGCCTCCACCGACCTTCCCGTGATCGTCTACGACATCCCCGTGCGGACCGGGCGCAAGATCTCCTCGGGCAACCTGCTGAAGCTCGCCCGGGAGGTGGTCAACATCGTCGCCCTGAAGGACGCCGCGGCCAATCCGGGCGAGACCGCGGCGGTGATCTCCTCGGCCCCCGGGGGCTTCGAGGTGTACAGCGGCGACGATCTGATGACCCTCCCGCTGCTCGGCTCGGGCGCGGTCGGCACGATCGGCGTGGCGACGCACTGGACCGCCGAGGACCACCAGCTGATGTTCGACCTGTGGGACAAGGGCGACCTGGTCGGCGCCCGCCTGGTCAACTCCCGAATGCTCGAGAGCTTCGCCTACGAGACGGGCGACGAAGCACCCAACCCGATCCCGTCGAAGGTGATGATGAACCTGCTCGGGGTGCCGGTCGGCACCGCCCGCCTGCCGATGGGACCTCCGCCGGCTTGGGTCGAACCCCGGGCGCGCGAGGTGCACGCCCACCTCGAGGCCTGGCGCTCGGCATGGCCCGACCGTCCCGCCTGACCGGCCCCCCCGACCCGGCGCCGTCCGACCCCGCGCCGTCCGACCGTTCCGATCACCTCGTGGCGCGTTCTGACGCGCTCCCGCGTGATCGGAACGACAGCGGTGCGACGGGCAATGCCGCGGCGCCACCGGTGACGCAACGTAATGTGGGATCCTCATGAACGATCCCGTGCGCATCTCGTTTCTCGGCGGCCTGGGAGAGATCGGCCGCAACTGCATGGTCATCGAGCAGCAGGGCAAGTTCCTCCTGATCGACTGCGGGCTGATGTTCCCCGACGCCGACATGCACGGCATCGACCTCGTGCTGCCCGACTTCGCCTACCTGCAGGCCAACGCCGACCGCATCGTCGGCTGCGTCGCCACCCACGGCCACGAGGACCACGTCGGCGGTCTGCAGTTCGTGCTGCGCGAGCTCTCGTTCCCGATCTACGGATCGGCGGTCACCCTCGGCCTCGCCCGTAACCGCATCGAGGAGGCCGGCCTGCTCGGGAGGACCGAACTGATCGTCTGCGGGGACGGCGAACGGCGGATGATCGGCCCGTTCGACGTCGAGTTCATCCCGGTCACCCACTCCGTGCCGCACGCCCACGCCATCGCCGTGCACACCCCGCAGGGGGTGATCCTCCACTCCGGTGACTTCAAACTCGACCTGACGCCCGTCGACGGCCGGCGGACCGACCTGGCCCGGCTGGGCGAGATCGCCAAGACCCAGGGCATCCGGTTGTTGCTGGCCGACTCGACCAACGCCGAGGAAGCGGGGTACTCGCCGAGCGAGACCTCGGTCGGATCGGTGATCCAGGCGATCTTCGCCCGCCAACGCGACCGGCGGATCATCACGGCCAGCTTTGCCAGCCACATCCACCGGATCCAGCAGATCGCCGAGGCGGCGATCGGCGAGGGCCGGTTCATCGCCACGCTGGGGTTGTCGATCAAGAAGAACGTGCGCATGGCCCGCGACCTGGGCCTGCTGACCATCCCCGAGTCGTCGTTGATCGACATCGAGAACATCGACAAGTACCCGCCGGGCAAGGTGTGCATCATCTCCACCGGCTCCCAGGGCGAGCCGATGTCGGCCCTGTCGCTGCTCGCCAGGGGCGACAACCGCTGGCTCAAGGTCGGCGACACCGACACCGTCATCCTGTCGAGCCACGCCATCCCCGGCAACGAGACCAACGTCAACCGGGTGATCGACGGCCTCTTGCGCGCCGGTGCCCAGGTGGTCCACTCGGGCATCGCCGACGTGCACGCCACTGGCCACGCCCAGGCCGACGAGCTCAAGACCTATCACTCGATCGTCCAGCCCGAGTGGTTCGTGCCGGTCCACGGCGAGTACCGCCACATGTTCGCCCATGCCCGGATCGCCGAGACGATGGGGATGTCCCCCGACCGTGTGCTGCAGTGCGAAGACGGCGATCAGCTCACCCTGTCCGACGACGGGCTCGACAAGTCCGGGCGGGTGCCCGCCGGCTACCTGTACGTCGACGGGATCATCGGCGACGTCGGCCAGGGCGTGCTGCGCGACCGCAAGCTCCTCGCCGAGGAGGGGGTCGTGGTGGTCGTGGTGACCGTCGACATCGGGACGGGCAAGGTCCTGGTCGGGCCCGAGATCATCACCCGGGGCTGGGTGTACGCCCCCGAGGCCGAGGACCTGCTCGACGAGGCCTGCGACCGGGTGGCCGAAGCGGTCGAGAAGGCGCTGGCCCAAGGTGTGCGCGATGTCGACGCCCTCGAGAAGGACGTGCGCAAGGCCGCCGCCAAGTTCGTCAGCGAGCGCACCAAGCGCCGTCCGATGATCGTCCCAGTGGTGATGGAGGCCTGATTCGGCGGGCAGGGCCGATCGATGGTGACGCCTCGGTCACGTTGCGCGGGAGATCTGAGCCCCTAGCCTCGTGGCCGTGCGATCGAATGTTGATCGCCGTGAAAGGAGCCCGTGATGGGACTCATGGACATGCTCGGCGGACTGATGGGCAAGAAGGCCCCCAAGTCGGGCAACCCGTTGATGGATGCGCTGTTGCCGATGCTGCTCAAGGGCGGCGCCCTCGGTGGTCTGGCCGGCTTGCTCGGCAAGTTCGCCAAGGCCGGGCTGGGGGGCAAGGCCGACAGCTGGGTCGGCACCGGCCCCAACGAGGACCTGCACCCCGACGAGGTCGAGTCGGCGCTCGGCGGCGACGTGCTCGGCCAGTTGGCCGGCAAGGCCGGGGTCTCGACCGACGCGGCCAAGGGAGGGCTCGCCAAGATGCTCCCCAACCTCGTCGACCAACTGACCCCGGCCGGATCGGTGCCGTCGGGGGGGCTCGGCAAGCTGGTCAAGGGCCTCGATTTCGGCAAGGTCCTCGGCCGACAGGGCGGGTGATCGCCCGACGGGCTGTCGCGGCGATCATCGCCGCGACAGCCTGTCTCGGGTGCTCGGGCAGTGACCGGGCGCCCCGCACGCGGCTGCGTCTCGACGATGTCGCTCCGGCCGTGGCGGCCGTCGAGCAGGCACGAGGAGGCTCGCCGCGGTACACCGAGATCAACGTCGGTCCCGACCTGGTGAACCTGTTCGTCGTCGTCGACGACCTCACCGAACTGGCCTTCGTCTACCGTAGTGGCCGGCTGGAGGCGCCCGACCGGGCCACACCCCGCGTTGCGGGTTCCGTGCCCTTCGCCGTCGACGGAGTCGACCTCGAGGCGATCGCCTCGATCGACGAAACCCTCGGCCGCGAACTGCCCGACAGCGCCCTCACCCGTCTCGGGCTGCTCGACGCGCCGCCATCAGGGCTCGCCTGGCGGGCCCTGATGGCCAGCGCCAAGGGCGGCACGTTCGAGGTGGTCGTCGGGCTCGACGGCTCGATCGTGGGAGCGGCGGTGGACGATGGTTGACGGCCTGAGCGGGTACCCGGCCAAGAGTCCCGAACGCTCGCGCGCCCAGTTGGTACCCTGAGGGCATGGCCCAACGGGCGTCCGACCGACGATCAGCGCGCTCCGGGGGCGCGAAGCCCCCTTCGAACCCGTCCGAGCGGGTGTTCGGCGCCACGCGCCCCGGCAAGAACCCGCAACGCCCGCCGGCCAGGTCGGGCGGTCCGGCGCGGTCCGCTCCGTCCCGAGCGACCAGCGCCTCACGCCCCCGTCGCTCCGCCTCGCGGCCGGCCTCCGTCGTCGCCCGCGAGGTCGTGGCCGGTCACGAGAGCGACCTGATCGGGATCGTGCTCGTGGCCACCGGCCTGCTCACGGCCCTGGCCGTGTGGTTCCGGCTCGCCGGACCCGTGGGCCGGGGGGTCAGTGACCTGTTCGGGTGGTTGTTCGGTATCGGGCGCTACCTTGCCCCGGTCGCCCTGGCCCTGATCGGTGGCGCCCTGATCCGCAAACAGCGCTTCGAGCAGCGGATGCGTGTCGTGGTTGCCACGTCGGTGCTCGCGCTCGCCACCCTCGGGCTGGCCCACCTCGCCAAGGGCCCCGACCACCTCGTCACCTCCCTCGACGAGCTGAACGACGGCGGGGGCTGGTTGGGCGCGCTGATCGGCGTCCCGCTCGAGCGGGCCTTGGCGACGGCGGGCGCGACGGTGCTGCTGCTCGCCCTGTTCGCCGGGTCGTTGCTCCTGCTCACCCGGACCTCGGTGCGCACCGCCGCCCGTCTCGTCGGCCGGGGCGCCGGAGGCGTGGCCCGCCCTCTGGGCCGGGCCGCCCGCAAGGCGTTCGGCGAGGTCTCGACCCTGTCGAGCGAACGCGACCCGACCCCCTCCCGCCCCCGGATCTACGACGCCGCGCTCGACGATCCGCCCCGGCCGCCGTCGGCACCCGACGAGTCGCCCGCTGCGACGGCGGGCCGGGCGAGACGGGCCGGCAGGTCGCTGCCGCCCCCCACGCTCGCCGACGCCATGCCCGGCGGCCAGGGCGAGCTCGCCCTCGGGCCGGGGGCCCGGCCCGGGATCTGGCGGCTGCCGTCGTTGTCCCTGCTCGGACGCAGCGTCAACCAGACCGTCGACCGCGCCGAGGTGCAGGCGAGGGGCGCCAAGTTGCAGGGCGCGCTCAAGGCGCACGGCGTCGACGTCGAGATGGTCGGCATGACGGTCGGTCCGACCGTCACCCGCTACGAGCTCGAACTGCAGAAGGGCGACGACGGCCGCATCGCCAAGGTGGCGGCGATCACCAGCCTGCAACGCGACATCGCCTATGCGACGGCGGCGACCGATGTGCGGATCCTGGCGCCGATCCCGGGGCGTTCGGCGATCGGCGTCGAAGTGCCCAACCACACCCGCCAACTCGTCGCCCTCGGCGACCTGATGGCATCGGCCGAGGCCAAGGCGCTCACCCACCCCCTCGAGGTGGCCGTCGGCAAGGACATCGCCGGCCGCTCGGTGTTCCTCAACCTGTCGACGACGCCGCACCTGCTCATCGCCGGCGCCACCGGAGCCGGCAAGTCGAGCGGGATCAACTGCATCATCACCTCGCTGCTGATGCGCACCACCCCCGACCAGGTGCGGCTGATCCTCATCGACCCCAAGCAGGTCGAGATGGGGCAGTACAACAGGCTGCCGCACCTGCTCACCCAGCCCGTCACCAACCCGAAGAAGGCGGCCAACGCGCTCGGCTGGGCGGTGCGCGAGATGGAGCGCCGGTACGACCTGCTGTACGAGGTCGGCTTCCGCGACATCACCGGCTACAACGCGGCCTTCGACCGTGGCGAGCTGGTCACCGAGCCGGCCGCCGAGACGGACTTCGAACGGCTCCCCTACATCGTCGTGGTGGTCGACGAGCTCAACGACCTGATGATGGTCGCGGCCCGTGACGTCGAGGAGTCGATCACCCGGATCGCCCAGAAGGCGCGTGCCGTCGGCATCCACCTGATCGTCGCCACGCAGCGGCCGAGCGTCAACGTGATCACCGGCGTGATCAAGGCCAACATCCCGGCGAGGATGGCGTTCGCCGTCTCCAGCCTCACCGACTCGCGGGTGATCCTCGATCAGCCGGGCGCCGAGAAGCTGGTCGGCCGCGGTGACATGCTCCTCCTGCCGGGCAACTCCTCGGTCGCCCAGCGGATCCAGGGCTCCTTCGTCGGCGAGGAGGAGGTGCGCAAGATCGTCGCCTTCTGGCGGCGTCAGGCGCCCGAGGTGAACTACGTCACCAACATCGAGGGTGACGACGCGGTCGGCACCTCCGGCTCGGGCTCGCCGTCCTACGGCGGGGACGACGACGACGACGAGGTGCTCGTTCGCCAGGCGATGGAGCTCGTCGTGCGCTCGCAGCTCGGCTCCACCTCGATGCTGCAGCGCAAGCTGAAGGTCGGCTTCGCCCGCGCCGGGCGGATCATGGACCTGCTCGAACAGCGCGGCGTCGTCGGTCCGTCCGAGGGATCGAAGGCCCGAGCCGTGATGATGACCGTCGAGGAGCTCGAACTGATCGAGGCCGAGAGCCGCGACCCCCGCTGAGCCGTGCGGCGCTACTGTCACGCCGTGCCCCGATGGTGTCGTCGATGAACAGCGAGCCGCGTCCGAGGCCCCGTGTCGCGGTGATCGCCGCGGGAGTCGTCGTGGCCGGTTCGCTGGCCGCCGTCGGCATCTGGTCGTGGAACTCCGCCCGGGGCTCGACGGCCGTCGACCGGCCGGTCTCCTTCGAGACCGTCGTGCTCCAGGCTCCCGTGACCCCGCCGCCGGGCGTCGCCGTGGCGACGACGGCCCCGCCCGCGCCGCCGGCGACAGCGGAGCCGACGACGGCCGAAACGGCGACATCCGCGGCGGGCGATGCGGCGGCGTCCGGCACGGAGGTGACACCGGACGGGGCGCCTCCCGGCGAGGTCCCGTCGGTCACCGCGTCGACGCCGGGCGGACCGGCCGCCGCCTACTCGGTGATCGAGAACGCGACGATCTACCTACGCGGCGCCGTGCCCGACCAGGACACGGCGCAGCGGGTGGCCGATGATCTGGCCTTCCGCAGGGGCGGCGAGGTGGTCAACCAGCTCGAGATCGACCCCGAGGCGCCCGAGCCGGGGGCGATCCCGCTGTACGTGCCCGCCGCCGGACTCTTCGCCGAGGATCGAGCGGAGCTGCTCGAGGGGATCGGGCCGACGCTCGACATCGTCGGCACGCTGCTGCTGCGCAGCGACGGCACGAAGCTGGTGATCCGCGGGCACACCGACGACCGGGGGAGCGAGGCGTACAACTTCGCCCTGTCCCAGCAGCGGATCGCCGCCGTGTTCGCCTACCTCGTGCGGGCCGGCGTCGACCCGCTGAGGCTCGAAGCCGATCCGCGCGGCGAGGTCGAGCCGATCGCCGACAACGCGACGGCGGACGGTCGGGCCCGCAACCGCCGTGTCGAACTCGTGCTGGTCCCGGCATGACCGGGGCCCGGCGACGCCGGCACCCGTTCGCGTCATGACCCCGGCACCGTGGTCGCGCCGGGCGATCCTCAAGGCCGCCGGCACCCTCGCCGCAGGCGGATCGGGCCTGTGGCTCGCCGGCTGCGGTGGCGCGTCGCCGGGGTCGAGTGCGACCACGCTCCCGAATGGCGACACGACGCCGACCGGCGATCCGGCGACCGGGCCGGCGACCGACCCGACGACGGACCCGACGACCGGTGTGGAGCCGCTCACGCCGAGTGGGTCTCCGGGCTCGCCGGCGCCGTCGGGCGCCGCTGCGGTGGACTATGCCCGGTCGGACCATCCGGTGACCCTGCCGTCCAACGGGCTCGAACCGGTCGGCACGGGCTCGCCGGCCGAGGCCGGCCCGCTGCGCCTCTACATCTATCCCGACTACGTGAGCCCCGAGGTGGTCGCCGCCTTCGAGGCGGCGGCCGGGGTGACCGTCGAGATCACCACCTTCGACGAGGTCGCCGAGGCCGAGGCCACGCTGCGCGACGGCGCGTCGACGTTCGACCTGGTCGTCGGCCTCCCGTCGGTGGTGATCACCAACCTGGTCGTCGGGGCCGCCGTGCAACCGCTCAACGGCGAGCTGATCCCCAATGCCGGCAACGTGTTGGACGGGCTGCGCAGCCCGTACTACGACGTCGGGGCCCGGTACTCGATGCCGTACAGCGTGTACACCACCGGGATCACCTACCGGCGCGATGTCGTCGGCGAGAGCCTGTTCAACCGCGACGACGCCTGGCCGTTGTTGTGGGACCCGGCCTACGCCGGGCGGATCGGGATGCTGCCCGACGTGCGCGACGGCCTCGCGCTCGGTCTGCTGGTCAACGGCGTCACCGATCTCGACACCGCCGACCCCGTCTCGATCGATGCCGCGGCAGGTGTGCTCGAGACCCTCGTCCGCACGATGCAGCCGGTCTTCGACATCTACTCCTACGAGAACATCCCCGGCGGCCGGACGCTGATGCAACAGGCCTGGTCGGGTGACGCCGGCACGGCGCGCAACTACCTCCAGCCCGGCCAGAGCATCGAGATCATCGGTTACTGGCACCCGACGCGGGCACCGATCTCCAACGATCTGTTCATGATCCCGGCCCGCGCCCGCAACCCGGTGCTCGCCCACCAGTTCGTCGACTTCCTGCTCGAGCCGCAGAACGCCGCCCGGAACTTCGACTTCGTCGGCTACCAACCGGCGGTGACCAACCCGTCGGCCTACGATCTGACGACGAGCGGCGCCGTCGCCGAGCACCTGCTCGGCTCGCTGGTCTACGACGCCGATGTGGCGATCGGCTACCGCATCGACCCGATCGCCCCCGACGTGCAGGCGCTGTGGGAGGTGGCCTGGGCCCGCGTGGCCGGCTGAGCCGGGGCTCACCTGGCTAGGGCGCGAGGGCGAGCTTGCCCGTGACCCGGCGCTCGGTGAGCATCGAGATCGCCTCGGCGGCCCGGTCGAGTGGGAGGACCGTCGGTTCGACGGGGTGGAGCCGGCCGTCGGCGATGGCGGCGTACACCTCGCTGACGATCTCGTCGTTGCGGGCCTGATTGGCGCCGACCCATCCACCCCAGTCGACGCCGGTGATGTTGCGGTTCTGGAGGAGCACGAGGTTGGCGGGCAGGCGGGGGATGGTCCCCGAGGCGAAACCGACGACGAGCAGCTGGCCGCCCGGGCGGACGGCGCGCAGGCCCTGCTCGGCCAGGTCGCCGCCCACCGGGTCGTAGGTCAGGTCCACGCCGCCCGCGGAGAGCTCGCGTGCCCGTTCCTTGACGTTCTCGCCGATGGTGTCGATGACGGCCTGCGCCCCGAGCGCCAGGGCGGCGTCGCGTTTGGCGGCGCTCGACGCCCCGGCGATCACCCGCAGGCCCAGCGCCCGCCCGACGTCGACGGCCGCCAACCCGACCCCACTGCCCGCGCCGAGCACCAGGAGCCATTGCCCGGCCCGGGCCCGGGCGCGCTCGACGAGGGCGAACCACGCCGTCATGTAGCTCTGGAAGAAGGTGGCCACCTGGCCGTCACCGAGCGACGGTGGGGCGGTCCGCGCCTGGGTTTGGCGGATGACGACCTCGTCGGCCATCGCCCCGGCCCCGCACGTCACCAGGACGCGGTCGCCGACGTGATGGCTCGACACCCCGGCGCCGATCTCGACGACGACGCCGCACGCCTCGCCCCCGGGGACGAACGGGAGCGGCGGTTTCACCTGGTAGAGCCCCTGGACGAGCAGGGAGTCGACGAAGTTGACACCGGCCGCCCTGATCTCCACGCGGACCTGGCCGGGGCCGCAGGGCTCCGGGTCGCGTTGCTCGACCCGGAGCTGATCGATCGGACCGAACGAGTGGCAGACCACGGCGCGCATCGAGGGGACTGTACGCGCCGGCGGCCGGCGCCGGGTGCGATCAGAAGGCGAGCTGGCCGACGGCGTGGATGAGGATGCCGGCCAGGCCGCCGACGAACGTACCGTTGATCCGGATGAACTGCAGGTCGGCACCGACCTGCAGTTCCAGCTTGCGGCCGGTCGCCTCACCGTCCCACCGCTCGACGGTGGCGGCGATCAGGTCGGCGACCTCGCCGCGGTAGTGGTCGGCGAGGTGGGCGACGGCCCGCTCGACCCAGTCGTCGACCTTGGCCTGGAGCGCCGCATCGGTGGTCAGCCGGGCGCCGAGGGCGGCGAGCCCGGTGTCGATGCGGCCGCGCAGCTCACTCGACGGGTCCGACGAGGCGACGATCAACGATGCCTTGATCTCGCCCCAGAGCGATCCGAGCCAGGCGCGCACGTCGGGGTGGTCGAGCACCTCCTCCTTGAGCGCCTCACCCCTGGCGAGCAGCTCCGGATCAGTGCGCAGGCGTTCGGCGAAGGCGACGATGCGGCTGTCGAGGGCGGCGCGGACCTCGTGGGTGGGGTGGACGACGACCTCGTCGAGGAACGACCGGACGCCGGTGAAGATCTTCTCGAAGACCCTGTCGTCGATCGGTTCGGGGACCCACCACGGTGATTCCCGGGAGAGCTTGTCGCGCATCGCCGCGCGATTGTCGAGGAGGAAGTTGCCGATGGCGCTCAACGTGGCGTCGAGCAGGCGCTGGTGGTGCCCACCCTCGACGGCCAGATCGACGGCCTTGCCGACGAGCGGGGCGATCGGCGTTTCATGGATCCGACGGACGATGAAGTGCTCGAGCCCCTCCTGGACGTCGGTGTCGTCGAGCACCTCGAACGTGCCGCGCAGCGCGTCGGCGATCCCCTCGCCGGCCCGGTGGGCGTTGACGGGGTCGGCGATCCACACCCCGAGACGACGGGCGACGCCCAGCCCGGCCAGCCGCTCGGTGAGCACCTCACGGGAGAGGAACTCGCCCTGCACGAACTCCCCGAGGCTGCGACCGATCTGGTCCTTGCGTTTCGGGATGATCGCCGTATGGGGGATCGGCAGGCCGAGCGGGTGGCGGAACAACGCGGTGACGGCGAACCAGTCGGCCAGTGCGCCGACCATCGCCGCCTCGGCGAACGCCCGCACGTAGCCGACCCACGCCCCGCGCTCCTCGTTGGCCTTGGCGAGGACGAAGACGACGGTGGCCATCACCAGCAGACCGGTGGCCAGCCGCTTCATGCGGCCGAGCTGCCCGGCCCGTGCGGCTTCCGGTCGACTCACGGCTGGGCACGCTACCGGCCGCCGTTCACCGACGGCCATGCCTGGGGCGGGGAGGACGGCTGGGGCGGGGAGTGAGGAGAGTCCGATCACCCCCGACCGGTAGCCTGGCCGACGTGTCGGACCGGTTCTACGTGGAAACCCTCGGTTGCCCGAAGAACCAGGTCGATTCCGACAAGTTGATCGGCACGCTGCTCGCCCAGGGGATGACGGCGACCGAGGGTCCCGAGGGCGCCGATCTGGTGGTCGTCAACACCTGCGCATTCATCGAGGATGCCCGCAAGGAGTCGATCGACACGATCCTCGCCCTCGACGACCGTCGCCCGGCCGGGTCCCGGCTGGTGGTCACCGGCTGCATGGCCGAGCGGTACGGGGCGGAACTGGCCGAGGCGCTTCCCGAGGTCGACCAGGTCGCCGGCTTCGGCGTGCCGGTGTCGCTGGCACGCAAGCCGTCCGGTGGCGGCCTGGCGGTGGCCACGGCCGTGCCCAGCCTCGACCTGCTCAACCTGCCGCGGCCGAGGAGCACGTCCCCGTGGGCCTACGTCAAGATCGCCGAGGGCTGCGACCGCTCCTGCGGGTTCTGCGCCATCCCGTCGTTCCGCGGCCCCCAGCGCAGTCGTGACGTCGCCTCGATCCTCGCCGAGGTCGATCAGCTCGAGGTGCGCGAGGTCGTCCTCGTCGCCCAGGACCTCGCCTCGTACGGCAGGGATCGCCCCGACGAGTTGGGTGCCGGGTCGATCGTCGGGCTCGTCGGTGCGGTCGCCGAGCGGGTCGATCGGGTCCGGCTGCTGTACCTCTACCCGTCCGATCTCAGCGACGAACTGATCCGGGTCGTCGTCGCCTCGGGCGTGCCGTACTTCGACCTGTCGCTGCAGCACGTCTCCAAGCCCCTCCTGCGCCGGATGCGCCGCTGGGGCGACGGCGACCGGTTCCGCCGGCGCATCGACGACATCCGCGCCCTCGCCCCCGACGCAGCCTTCCGCAGCAACTTCATCGTCGGCTACCCGGGGGAGACGGAGGCCGACCACGATCAGCTGCTCGCCTTCGTCGACGGGGCCCAGCTCGACTGGTGCGGCTTCTTCGCCTACTCGCCCGAGGAGGGCACCTACGCCCTCGGCCTCGACGGCGCGGTGCCGGCGGGGCTGATGGCGGAGCGTCTCGCCGAGCTGCGCGAGATGCAGGACCGCATCACGGCGAACCGTCGTGACGACCTGATCGGCACGACCCAGACGGTGCTCGTCGACGAACCCGGCATCGGGCGCAGCCACCGCGAGGCGCCCGAGATCGACGGCGTCGTGCAGGTGCCCGACTCCCTGGTCGTCGGGTCGTTCGCCGCGGTGCGTATCGTCGATGCGATGGGACCCGACCTGGTGGCCGAGTCGGTGAGGGTGGGGCGCGCCTGATGCCGGTCCATCCGACTGCCATCGCCACCTGGGCGAACGCCGTCACGGTCACGCGGGTGATGATCTCGCCGCTGCTGTTCGTCATCATCCCCAAGGGCAACGCCGGCTCCTGGGGAGCGCTGGCCCTGTGGTTCGTGCTGTGCAGCACCGACGGGATCGACGGCTACCTCGCCCGACGCCACGGCACGACGTACTCGGGCGCCTTCCTCGATCCGCTGGCCGACAAGATCCTGATCCTCGGGGCGATGTTCACACTCGTCAGCAGGGAGGTCTTCTGGATCGTGCCGGTGGTGATCATCGCCGCCCGCGAGGTGGCGATCAGCCTGTTCCGGGTGTTCAAGGGGGCCAAGGGGGTGAGCGTGCCGGCCACCCGGCCGGCCAAGGCCAAGACCGTCGCCCAACAGCTCGCCGTCGCCTTCGCCCTCTGCCCGCTCACCGCGCTCGACGCCACCTGGCTATGGCAGAGCCTGCTGTGGATCGCCGTTGCCCTGGCGCTGATCAGCGGACTCCAGTACGTCATCACCTCCCAGCGGCTCAAGGCGACGGTCGCCCATGCGGTGTGACGTCGTCGCCGTCGGCACCGAACTGCTCCTCGGCCAGATCGTCGACACCAACTCGGCGTGGATCGGCGAGACGCTCGCCGCATCGGGCATCGACTCGTTGGTGCAGGTGAAGGTCGGCGACAACCTGGCCCGCATCGTCGGCGTGCTGCGCCGCACGCTCGACGATGCCGACGCAGTCATCGTCTGCGGTGGCCTCGGGCCGACCCATGACGACATCACCCGCGAGGCGATCGCCGAGATCATGGGCGTCGGCCTGCACCACGACGAGGACGTCGCCGGGGTGATCCGCGAGATGTTCGCCGCTCGGGGCCGGCGGATGGCCGACAACAACCTGCGCCAGGCCGAGGTGCCCGAGGGGGCGGTCGTCGTCCCCCAGACCCGCGGGACGGCGCCGGGGTTGATCTGCCCGGTCGGCGCCAAGGTGATCTACGCCGTACCCGGCGTGCCCCACGAGATGCAGGAGATGGTCGCCCGGGCGATCCTGCCCGATCTGTTGACCCGTTCCGGCGAACCGGCGATCATCGCCAGCCGGACCTTGCGCACGTGGGGGGAGAGCGAGAGCGGGCTCAACGAGCGTCTCGACGGGGTGATCGCCGAGCTCGACCGGCTGGGCAATCCGACGCTCGCCTTCCTGGCCAGCGGCTGGGACGGCCTCAAGGTGCGCCTGACCGCCAAGGCGGCGACGCAGACCGACGCCACGGCCCTCCTCGACGTGTGGGACGCCCGGGTCCGCCAGCTCGTCGGCGAGTTCGTCTTCGCCGTCGACGACGAGACGATGGAGTCGACGGTGCTCGCCGCGTTGCGCGGGTCCGGCCGCACGCTCGGGCTGGCCGAGTCGGTCACCGGCGGGCTGGTCGGTGCCCGCCTGACCGCCGTCGCCGGGGCGAGTGACGTGCTGCGCGGCGGCATCGTGTCCTACGCCTCCGACGTCAAGTTCGGGCTGCTCGGCGTACCCGAGGGCCCGGTCGTCTCCGAGGGGGCGGCGATCGCCATGGCCGAGGGGGCACGGCGCGTGCTCGGGGCCGATGTCGGCCTGGCCCTCACCGGGGTGGCCGGCCCGACCGAGCAGGACGGCATGCCCGTCGGCACGCTGTGCGTCGGCGTGGCGGGCCTGGCGGGCGGACCCGTGGCGACGACGCTGCGGCTCCCCGGTCAGCGCGAGCAGATGCGCCAGTTCGCCGTGATCTCCTCACTCGACTTCCTCCGCCGGCACCTGTAACACGAGGCGACGATCATGCAGCACGACCACGGCCATCACCCGTCGGTCTGTACGAGGCGGGCAGGGTGGCCAGTGGGGTTGCGAGCCGTACTCGCCGCTTCCCGCCGGGGCGGCCGATGGGCCATCCTCGGTTCGTTGTCACTGCTCGCCTGCAGCAGCTCGTCGGCCGACGCAGCGGCGTGCCCGGCCAGCCCGTTCCGGCACACGCCGCCGCTCGTCATCGCCCACGCCGGTGGTGAGGGGCTCGGGCCGTCGAACTCGCTGACCGCGATGCACCGCTCGATGGACGCCGGCGCCGATCTCCTCGACGCCGACCTGCGGATGACGAGCGACGGGGTCGTCGTCGCCCACCACGACCGCGGGCTGGCCGGTACGACGGGCCGGGGGAACATCGACGAGCTGACCTGGTCGGAGGTGCAGTCGTTCGACCTGCGTCGGGAGTGGACCGGCGAACCGATCGGCGAACCGGTGAGGATCGCATCGCTCGACCAGATCCTCGCGGAGTTCCCCGACGTGACGATCTCGCTCGAGATCAAACAGAGCGTCCCGTCGATGGCCATCGCGCTGTGCGATGCCCTCCGCCGCAACGACGCCGTCGGACGGGTCTACCTCAGCGCCAACGACGATGCCGCGGTGTACGCCGCGCAGGCCGAGTGCCCCGACTCGACGGTGATCACGACGACCTACGCCGACGTCGACGCGATGCGCGTGGCGAGGAGCACGGGCGCGGCGTGGTGCGCCCCGGCACCGATCGGCCAGCCGCCGTTCCGCAGCAGCCTGCTCGAACGGGCCAACGTGGACTGGTCGCACGAGCACGGGATGGCGATCTACACCTGGACCGTCGACGATCCCGAGACGCTGCGGCAGCTCGCCCGGGCCGGTGTCGACGGGGTGTACACGCGCCGCCCGGATGTCGCCAGGCAGATCTTCGACGAGGTCGCCGCCGGCTGACGCGCTGACCGACCGCTGCAAAGGGCCCCCGGCAGCGGTGGCGGGGGCAGGATGTGAACCTGCACCTTCGGCTGTCAGGGCGCCGACCACCATCCGAACCGGTGGGTATCCGAGGGCGTTCGTCCTGTTCGGAGGCGGCCGGGCTACCGATTGGCGAGCTCGGCGGACAGCTCGGCGCCCCGCTCGAAGGCCTGCTCGTTGAGGGTGACCATCGCACGCTTGCCGCTGAGCGCGTCGCGCATCGTGGCGAGGAAGGTCTCCTTCGGGAAGATCTGCGTGACGCCCTGGAGGGCGCCGAGGGCGACCACGTTCTTGACGAGCACCGAACCGAGGTCGTTGGCCACCTCGGCGAACGGCACGCCGACGACACGGACCCCGTCCGCGAGCCCGCCCGGCACCACGCCGACGAGCGAGCTGTCGTAGATGACGATGCCGCCCGGGCGCACCGTCGGGCCGAACTTGGCCAGGCTCGGAGCGTTGAACGCCACCAGGACATGAGGATGCGGGGCGGCGGGGGAGAGCACCTCCTTGATCGCCACGTGGACGTCGGCGTACGACGTACCGCCGCGGGATTCCGGTCCGTAGCTCGGGATGTGGGTCGAGTCGAAGCCCTCGTTGATCGCGGCCCGGGTGATCAGCATCGCCGCCGTCTGCGCGCCGTCACCGCCGGCGCCTGCCAGCTTGAGGCTGACGTCCCGCGGATCGAGGTGGGCGGGGAACGCGGTCGCGAACCGCTCGGGACGGTCGGTCGTCGTGCCCAGCGCGGCCAGCGTCCGTTCGGGATCGAAGGTGGGTCGCGGGATGGGCGGGAAGCGGGGGCCGTTGGTGTCGTCCTTCTTCACCCCCAACGGGAAGACCGGCTCCATGCGGTCGCGCACCCAGGCCTCGGCGGCCTCGGGTTCGAGGTCGAGGTGGATCGGGCATTCGGCGAGAACCTCGATCAGCGCGAATCCGGCGCCGTCGACCTGCAGCTCGAGGGCCTTCTTGATGGCGCGTTTGGCATGCGTCCGGCGGCGGTTGTCGTAGAGCGCGACCCGCTCGACGTAGAGCGGGCCGTCGAGCCCGGCGATCAGCTCGGCCACCTTCAGCGGCTGGCCGGCGAACATCGACCGGCCGCCGGGTGAGGTCGTCGTGGCCTGGCCGAGGAGCGTGGTCGGTGCCATCTGGCCGCCGGTCATCCCGTAGATGGCGTTGTTGACGAAGATCACCGTCATCGGCATGCCCAACTGGGCGGCGCTGATGATCTCGGCCAGTCCGATCGACGCCAGGTCGCCATCGCCCTGGTAGCACACGACGATCGAGTCCGGGTTGGCCGTCTTGTGGCCGATGGCGACGGCCGGCGCCCGGCCGTGGGCGGCCTGCGTGTTGCCGACGTCGAAGTAGTAGTAGGCGAACACCGCACATCCGACGGGTGACACGAGGACGGTGCGGTCCTGGACGCCGAGCTCGTCGATCGCTTCGGCCAGGTACTTCTGAGCGAGCCCGTGACCGCAGCCCGGGCAGTAGGTCGTCGTGTGCGCCTTGACCCCCGCGGCGTGGTCGTGGCGCTCGAACTGGCGGTAGAAGACGGGCGACGGCATCAGTGCACCCCCTCCAGTCCCAGCACGTGTTCGACGATCTCGGCCTGGGATGGGAGGATCCCGCCCTGACGTCGCACGTGACTCAGCGGTGGGGCGTGCACGTCGGCGTGGCTCAGCGCGAGGCGCACTTCGTCCTCCAGCTGGCCGCTGCTGGCCTCGACCACGACGATGCGGCGTGCCCGGGTGATCACCCCACGGAGGGCATCGATCGGGAACGGCCACAGCGTGATCGGGCGGAACAGCCCCACCCGCAGACCCTGGTCGCGCAGCTCCTCGACCGCCCCCTTGGCCAGCTGGGCCGGGGTGTTGCAGGCCACGAGGAGGACGTCCACGTCGTCGCAGCGGTGGAGGTCGGCCCGCTGCTCGGCGGTCGCCATCCGGGCGTACTTCGCCTCGAGGGCTTGATCGTGACGCTCCAGTCCGGCCTCCGACAGGTCGATGGAGCAGATCAGGTTTCCCCGATGGGAGCGGTCGCCGTGGACGGCCCACTCGGGGATGCCCGGAACGACCATGTGATCGGGGAGGCGAACCTTCCCGGTCATCTGGCCGAGATAGCCGTCGCCGAGGATGACCACCGGGTTCCGATACTCGAACGCCAGCTCGAAGGAGAGCATCGCCAAGTCGAGCATCTCCTGCGGGGTGGCAGGAGCCAGGACGATGGCGTGTGTGTCGCCGTGACCGAGGCCGCGGCAGGCCAGCTTGATGTCGGCCTGCGCAGGTCCGATGTTCCCCAACCCCGGCCCGCCGCGCATGATGTTCACGAAGACGGCAGGCACCTCCGCTCCGATCAGGTAGGAGATGCCCTCCAACATCAGGCTGAAACCCGGCGAGCTGGTGAAGGTCATGCACCGCTTCCCGGCCCCTCCGGCGCCGTACATCATGTTGACCGTCGCCACCTCGCTGACCGCTTGGACGAACACCCCGTCGAGCGCCGGTTGGACCTTCGCCATCATCTCGGCGCCCTCGGTCGACGGCGTGATCGGGTAGCCGAAGACGTGTCGGCATCCCGCCAGGACGGCGCCCACGGCCGCGGCGTAGGTGCCCTTCACGACGAGGGGGGCGCGTTCCGACAGGGCGACGGTGACGTCGGGCTCCGACTCGGGTGTGGGTGCGTCGTACGGCCGCGGACCGCCGAGCCGGGCGGGATCGAGCAACGCGAACGCCGCCTCCTCGCCCTCCGGCCGCAGGCCGAACGGTTCCGGACAGGCGTCGATGCACAGCCCGCAGCCGTTGCACCGCGTCAGGTCGAGCACGATCGGGACGAGGCCCGTGAGGGGATTGACGTCGGTGCCGGGCGAGATGCAGTCCTTGATGCACGAGGCGATACACCGACCGCAGCCCTTGCAGTACTCCGGCACGAGGACGGGCATCGGTCGGTGGACGATGGTGGTCACGACATCACCCCTACTCCAACGGCATCGGTGACGCCGGTCCTGAACTGCGACGCGTTGTTTCCGTGCCCCGATCTTCGGCCAAGGTGCCGCCGTTTGCCCAGGGCCTCCGGGCCCCCGCGGCGCGTGCCCTAGGACTCTTCCGCCGGGAAGGGCGAGACTGGCGGCATGGAGGGAGACCGGACCGACGTCCGCCCGACGCTCGACGGCTTCATCTCGCCGCGGGCGATCGCCGTCGTCGGGGCCGGCGGCGACCCGGCGACCATCGCCGGACTCCTCTTCGGCAACCTGGTCGACAGCGGTTTCGGAGGGGTCGTGCTGCCCGTCAACCCGCATCATGCGCAGGTGCACGGGCTCACGGCGTTCCCGGACCTCGCCTCCTGCCCGGTCCGGCCCGATCTCGTCGTGGTCTGCGTGCCGGCCGATGCCGTCGCCGACGTGGTGGTCGAGGCCGGCGATCTCGGCATCGGGGCGGTGTGCGTGATATCGGCCGGGTTCGCCGAAGTCGGACCGCAAGGAGCGGCGCGCCAAGCGCGCCTGGCGGCGGTCGCCGGCGAACGAGGGGTGCGGTTGGTCGGACCCAACTGCACGGGAATCCTCGGCGGCGTCGGCGACGGGCGGTTCAACGCCACGTTCAGTCGAACGATGCCCGGTGTCGGCGGCGCCTTCCTGCTGAGCCAGTCGGGTGCGGTCGGTCTGGCCGTCCTCGAGGCGGCGGATGCACGGGGCCTGGGCATCGGAGCCTTCGTGTCGATCGGCAACGCCGCCGACGTGTCGACCAACGACCTCCTGCGGTACTGGGAGGACGACTCTTCGGCGGACGTGATCCTGCTGTACCTCGAGTCGATCCCGGACCCGGCATCGTTCGTCACCGTTGCCCGCCGCATCGGCCGGCGCGTGCCGATCGTCGCGGTCAAGGCGGGACGAACGGTGGCGGGCCGCCGAGGTGCAGCGTCGCACACGGCGGCCCTCTCGGGCGGGGACGTCGGAGTGGACGCCCTGCTCCACCAGGCGGGCGTCGTCAGGGCCGGGTCGATCGAGGAGATGCTCGACATGGCCACGGTGTTGAGCTCCACGCGCCGGTACCGAGGTCGCCGGGTGGCGATCGTCACCAACGGCGGCGGACCGGGGATCCTCGCCGCCGATGCCTGCGAATCCAACGGTCTCGCGGTCCCCGAGCCAGCCGCGCCGACTGCGGCGCGGCTGCGGTCACTGCTCCCTGCCGAGGCAGGCGTGTCCAACCCCGTCGACATGATCGCCAGTGCCACCGCCTCGCAGTACGGGCAGGTCACGAGCATTCTCGGGGCCGAACCGCACGTGGATGCCGTGATGGTGCTGTTCAACACGCCGCTGCTGACCGGGGCGGCGGAGGTCGCCGAGGAGCTGATCGCCGCTCGCGCCGCGCTGGCGGACGACATCGCCCTCGTCGGTGTGTTCATGAACCGCGAGGGACCTCCTGCGACGCTGCACGCGGCCGGGATTCCCTGCTTCACGGCCCCGGAGAACGCCGCCCGCGCGCTGTCGCATGCCATCGCCTGGGACGACCGCCGGCGTCGACCTGCAGGGAAGGTTCCGCGACCGGCGTTCGATGTCGAGCGGGCCCGGAACATCATCGACGCCGCTCCCGGCGCCGCGGACGGCTGGTTGGACACGGTCACGGCTCACGCCCTCCTCGAGGCCTGCGGCATCCCGTCGGTTCGCAGCCGACTGGTCTCGACTCCGGATGAAGCGGAGCAGGCCCAGGCCGCCATCGGGGGCACCGTCGTCGTCAAGGCGGCGGCGGCTGTCCACAAGAGCGACGTCGGCGGTGTGCGCACCGGCGCCGCCACGGGAGCCGAGGCCGCGTCGGCCCTGCGCACGATCCGCGCCGCCCTCGACGAGGCCGGCCTCGCCGACTCCGGACGCCGGTTCCTGGTGCAGGAGCAGGTCGACTCGGGTCTCGAGATGATCGTCGGCGCCAATCGGGATCCCCTCGTCGGGCCGCTGATCGTCGTCGGCCGGGGAGGTGTCGCCGTCGAGCTGCTTGACGACGTCGCCGTTCGCGTCGCCCCGCTGACCGATCACGACGTCGACGAGATGCTGCAGTCGCTGCGGTCCTTTCCCCTTCTATAACTGAGGTGCCTGCTCCGATAGGGGTTGGTGGTCACGTAGGGTGACCTTGGGAGGGGCGTCGGCTGCAACGGAAAACCCCTGGGCTTCGGGCTCGTTGAGCTGATTGTTGTTGGCGCTCGTCTCCCGAGCAGACCCGGTTGAGGAGATTGGTGGGGATCTGGTTCAGGCCTGTGAGGGTCGGGGTCCCGGAGCACCGTATGACTTCAGATGGTCGGGTGGCCTACGCGGCGACCGGCTGCTGTCTGGGCGGGTGGTGTCGGGGGATCGCCTGAGGGTTCGAGCGTGCTCGAGGGCTCTCCCGGTCAACTCATCCATTTGCAGCACCGGCCGGTAGCGATTGTCGAGGTCCTGTCGGCGTGGTGTTGCTCCGTTGAAAGGAGAGCCCTCGATGGCTCAACACAGTAGTAGTACTGGCCCGGTGGCCGGGATCGACGCGGCGGTTGTCGCCGCCCATCATGTCGCGATCCGTGACGGTGACCGGCTGGTGCGGTTCAAGGTGATGCCGACGCTGTCGGGTATGGCCGAGCTCACGGAGCGGTTACGCCCGTACGCGCCGATGACCGTCACCGTGGAACCGACGGCGGGGACGTGGTTGTCGTTGGGTGCCGCGGTGAGGTCGGCGGGGTGCGGGTTCCAGTTGGTCGAGTCGAGAGCGACTGCCCGTCTGCGCGAGGCGTTGGCGGGCAAGAACAAGACCGACCGGATCGACTCGGTGATGCTTGCCGACGCCGGCCGCCTGTTCGATCTGCCCGACGTTGCGGCACCGACCGCGGAGTTGATCGCGATCCGTCGAGCGGTGCTGCGCCGCCATCGTGCGACGATCGACGCGCACCGTGCCGAGTGCCGGCTGTGGGCGCTGGCAGCATGGGCGTTCCCCGATGTGTGGCGGGCCTGTCAGGGCCACACACTGGCACAACCGGTACTGGACCGCTGGCCGCACCTGCGCTCACTCGCCCACGCAAGGGTCGAATCGATCACCGAGATCGTCGCCGAGCACTCCAAGTCCCCGAACCCGGCGAGACGCGCCGCGAAGATCCGTGAGGCCGCCGGCGGGTGGGAACTGTTCTGGCTCGGGCGGCTCGACTTGGACGCGGTCGCTTGGGAGATCGGCCAGATGCTCGACGACATCGGCATCGCCGACCGCAACCAGCAGGCCGCCACCAGCCAAGCCGTCCGGCTACGCGCCGAACACCACGGGACCACCGATCTGTTCACCTCGATCCCTGGGATCGGTGAGATCGTCGCCACCGTCACCCGTGCCTGGTTCACGGGTCCCGGCCAGTTCCCCACCGCCAAACACGCCGCCGCGTTCGTCGGGTTCGACCCATCGCGCTCGGGAATCCGGACTGACCGCCTCACGATCCAGACACATCAGCAAAGAAGGACCAGCCGCGTTGCGTCTCGCCTACTACCAAGCAGCGAACGTCGCTCGCCGTCACGACCCGCAACTCGCCGAGCACTACCGCCGTCTGATGGTCGAGCGGAACCACAACCACATCTCGGCGTGCTGCGCAGTTGCCCGCAAACTCGTCTGCCGGGCCTGGTCGGTGATCGAGACCGCCACCCCCTACGAGACCCGCGACCTTGACGGCACCCCGCTCGACAAGACCACCGCCACCCGCAGAGCCGGCGAACTCGCCGTGCCCTCCGACGTCCGCGCACGACGTCGAGCACACCAGCAACGCAGCCGACTCGACAACGACTGACCCCAACCCCGACAACAACACCCAGCGCTCGAATCCAGCCCCGACGCACCCCACGCCGGTTGACCGTCCGCGCCCACACACCGTGAACACGAACCCCCTTGACAAAAGTTAGGAGATCAGCTCACCGGCTACCGGGGCGCCGCAGCGCTCGACGTCGCCGCCCTGCGCGACGTCCTCCACCGCATCTCGACCCTGGTCACCGAGGTCACCGAGGTCACCGAGATCGACCTCAACCCCCTCTTCCTCCTCGAACACGGCGTCGCCGTGGCCGACGCCCGCATCCGACGCACCGCCCGCGACACCGGCTGACCACGGCCCCTCCCACCGAGCGTTCACGAAGCGCCCCCGGCAGGAATCGAACCTGCGACCTTGTCATTAGAAGGGACTTGCTCTATCCACTGAGCTACGGAGGCATCCACAGGCTACAAGTCGCTGCAGCGCTCGATCGTGGGCAGCGACGGGTTCTCCCGTAACGAACGGAGGGGGTCGAGCGACGGGTATGTGATGCTGTCCGACATGATCACCACACTCAGCCGACGTCTCACCCGGGTCGAGGAGCGGAGCCGCGGCGTGGTCATCGGTGGGGTGCGCATCCTCGCCGGCCTGCTCTGGCTGGCGAACATCCATTGGAAGGTGCCGCCCGCCTTCGGCGAGGACACCAACGGCGGGCTGTACAAGTACAGCGCCTCGGTGCTGCGGCACTCGACATTCGCCCCGTTCCGGTGGGTGACCGAGGAGATCATCCTGCCGAACTTCCGGTTTTTCGGCTGGTTCACCCTGCTCGGGGAGATCACGCTCGCCGCGTTGCTGCTCATCGGCTACCGCACCAAAGCGGTGGCCCTGGCCGGGGCGGCGATGGCGGTGCCGATCATGCTCTCGGTGCTCTACTACGACAAGGCCGACGAGTGGTCGTGGTCGTACCTGATGATGATCGGGCTGCACCTGTTGATCTTCGCCAGCGACGGCGGCGGACATCTCGGACTCGACGGCCTGCTGCGCAAGGGCCCGGAGGCCGCCGTGGGCGGTCTGCGAGCCTCCGGCGTCGTCGCCGTGGTCGTCGGAGCCGCCGGCCTGTTCGTCGCCCGATCGATCGGCTTCGCCGGGCGTCAGGCCGCGCTGCTCGGCAGCGACGCCGGCTTCGTCGGCGACGGTGGCAGGATCACCCGTCGTTGGGAGCTCAAGTTCCTGTGGTTCAACCCGCTGTGGGCGTTGCTGACGATCGTCCTGGGCGTGCTGCTGATCATCGGCTCGCGCCGGGCCGTCGCCGCCCTCGCCGGTTCCATCGGCTTCGCCGTGGTCGCCCTCGTCGCCCTGGCCACCCAGACGTTCGACTACGTGCGTGACGACGGTGCGATCCAGCAGGTGGCGACCGGTTCGAACGTCGCCCTCTGGGGCGGGCTGGCCGTCGCCGGGGGTCTGCTCGCCCGCCGGTCGATGGCCGGTGGTCACGCGGGGTCGCCCGACTCCGCCCGCTCCGCCACGCCGTCGGCGACCACCTCAGCGGCGGGATGACGTCGGGGGGCCCCGGCCTGGCAGCACCTGGTCCGGCCGGCGTCCTGCCGACCGCACATCGCCGCGGCCCGTCGATGCGACGGGTCACCCGGGCGTTGGTCGGGGCCGGCCTGGTCCTGGGCCTCCTGCTGGTCGGGCGGGCCAGCGTGCTGCGCGGGCGGGCGCTGCAGCGCACCGATCCGGAGATCTTCCTCGGCGCGGCGCCGCTGGTCGGGCGCAACTTCCGCGACGGATGGGACTGGCGGTTCAGCCCGACCCAACTGCTCGCCGGCGCCCTGGTGCTCGCCGTGGCCGCATCGTGGTGGCGGGGCTGGTGGTGGCGGGCCGGGATGCGATCGGTCGTCGCGGCGTCCGCCCTCGGCGCCGGTGCCTTCGCCGTCCTACTCGCCCTGACCGACGGTCGCGACGGGTTGCTCCACGGCGCGGCGGACAAGTCCGAGTACTACGCCAACCTGCGGTTCACCCCCGACGCGGCAAGCTTCGTCAGCCAGTTCCTGCGCCGCATCGGCCGGTACTCGGTGCACGTCCGCGGTCACCCGCCGGGCTTCACCCTGCTGTTGAAGGCCGTCGCCGCCGTCGGTCTGCGCGGGGTCTGGCCGGTCGTCGGACTCTCGTTGCTCGGGACGCTCGCCCTCCCGGTCGGCGTGTTGCTCACCGTGCGGGCGGTCGCCGGTGACGGGGCTGTGAGGCGCTCGGCCCCGTTCCTGGTCGTCGCCCCGTACGCCATCTGGATGGCGACCTCGGCCGATGCCGTGTACACCGCGGTCGGGGCGCTCGGCATCGCCGGCATCGCCACGGCCGGGCGGACCGGCGGCCGGCGGGGCGTCGGGCTGGGCCTGGCCGGAGGCCTGCTCCTCGGCTTCGACCTGTACGGCACCTATCTGACCGCCGTGCTGTTCGTCGTGCCGGTCGCGTGCCTGGCCGCCTCCGCCGTGGCCCACCGGGCCGCCGTGGTCCGTGCGGTGATCGCCGCCGGTGTCGGCGGCCTCGTCATCGTGTGCGGCTTCACGCTGGCCGGCTTCTGGTGGTTCGACGGGGTGGAACAGACCAGACGCGAGTACTGGGCGGGCAGTGCCCAGTTCCGCACCTGGTCGTACTTCGGCGCGGCCAACCTCGTCGCCGCGGCGATCTCCCTTGGCCCTGCGTCACTGTTCGGGGCCTGGCGATTGCGTGATCGCCGGCTGTGGTGGCTCGTCGGCGCCGGCCTGACGGCCATGCTGGTGTCGCACGTGTCGCAGTACACGCGGGGCGAGGTCGAACGGATCTGGCTGCTCTTCTATCCGTGGATGGCTGTGGCCGGAGCCGGTCTCTCGGTCCCGCTGATCCCGGTTCGACCGGCGGCGGCCGGCGGGTCGCCGCCCGGGGACGCCACGCCCGACCGGGTGCAGCCGGACGGACGCCGGCGGGTGACTGCGCTGTGGATCGTGATCCAGGGCTGCTCGGCGATCGTGCTGCAGGCCGCACTCGTCACCAAGTGGTGAGGTTCAGCCGTGGCCGGTGGGTGGCCTGTCGGCCACGGCCTGGCGCAGCACAGCGGTGGAGAACTCGGCCATCCCCTGTTCGAAGCCGATGGATGCGCGGAACCCGAGGACTTCGGCGGCACGCGTGGCCGAGGCGAAGACATGACGGATGTCGCCCAGGCGGTAGCCGCCGACCACCCGGGGACCGGGTGCTCCCTCGGGCCGCAGGGTGTCGGCCATCTCGAGGATCGTGTGCGGCGTCCCGGTGCACACGTTGAACGGCCCCGGGCACGCCTCGGCGTTGGTCAGGGCGAGCACGTTGGCCCGGGCGACGTCGGCGACGTGGACGAAGTCGCGCTTCTGGCCGCCGTCCTCGAACACCCGGGGTCCCTCGCCGCGGGCGTAGAAGCTGCGGAAGATGCTGGCAACCCCGGCATACGGCGTGTCGCGGGGCATCCGCGGGCCGTAGACGTTGTGGTAGCGCAGCGAGGTCACCGTCGTTCCGGCATGCTCGCGGGCATAGGCGCCGGCCAGGCCCTCCTGGGCGAGTTTGGTGGTGGCGTAGACGTTGCGGGGATCGAGCCAGTGGTCCTCGGGAACCGGCTCACCGACCAGTTCCCCCGCGCACTGCGGACAGGTGGGTTCGAAGCGGCCCGCAGCCATGTCGGCGGCGTCACGTGGTCCGGGGCGCACGACGCCGTGATCGGCACAGCGGTACCGGCCCTCGCCGTAGACGACCATGCTCGAGGCGAGCACGATCCGCCCGCAGAACGAGTGGTCGTGCATCGCCCGCAGGAGGCTGGCCGTGGCGCCGTCGTTGCGCCCGACGTAGTCGGCCACGTCGGCGAAGTCGACGCCGAGGCCGACCTTGGCCGCCTGGTGGCAGACCGCGTCCACCTGCCCCAGCACGTCGGCCCAGAGATCGGTGTCACGGACGTCGGCCCAGATGTAGCGTGCCTCGGTCGACAACCCCGCCGGCAGGCCCCGATGGGCGGCAGGATCGAGGTCGTCGACCACGACGACCCCATGGCCGAGGGCGACGAGCTGCTCGACGATGTGCGATCCGATGAACCCGGCGCCGCCGGTGACCAGCACGTTCATGGCAACCTGTCACACTCCCGTTCGAACCGAGACCGAGACCCGATGCCCGACGTCATTCTTCCCGCCCTCGACGAAGCCGCCGCGGTCGCCTGGGTGCTCGGCCGGATGCCCGCCGGTTACCGGGCGATCGTCGTCGACAACGGCTCCACCGACGCGACGGCCTCGATCGCCGCCCGGATGGGCGCGCAGGTGGTCCACGAACCGGTGAGGGGGTTCGGTTCGGCGTGCTGGGCCGGGCTGCAGGCGGCCACCGACGACATCGTCTGCTTCATGGACTGCGACGCCTCGCTCGACCCGTTGGCGCTGCCCTACCTCACCGGCTACGTCGAACGCGACGAGGCCGACCTGGTGATCGGGGCCCGCATCGCCGGTCGCCGCGCCTGGCCGGCCCACGCCCGCGTCGCCAACCGGGTGCTCGCCCATGAGGTGCGCCGTCGCACGGGGGTGCCGCTGGCCGACATCGGCCCGATGCGGGCGGTGCGCCGCCAGGCGCTGCTCGGCCTGGAGATGCGCGATCGACGATCGGGCTGGCCGCTCGAGATGGTGCTGCGCGGGTCGGCCGCCGGCTGGCGGATGCGCAGCGTCCCGGTCGAGTACGCCGAGCGCGCCGGCCGCTCGAAGGTCACCGGCACGTTGCAGGGCACCGTGCGCGCCGTCAGGGACATGGGCCGGCTGTTGCGCGACGACGCCGGTTCGGGGCGCTGACCGGTGCATCTCACCCTCATCGCCAAGACGCCCGAACCCGGCCGGGTGAAGACCCGGCTGTGTCCGCCGTGCACCCCCGAGCAGGCGGCGGAGGTGGCCCGCGCTGCGTTCCGTGAGACGGTGGAGGCGATCGACGCCGTGGCCCGGGCCGCCTCCGGAGACGTCGGCAAGGTGCTGCTGCTCGACGGCGAGGTGCAGCCCTGGATGCCCGCCGACTACCGGATCGTCGCCCAGCGCGGCGCCGGGCTCGCCGAGCGGCTGCGACGGGGCTTCGGCGAGCTGGGTCCCGGGTTGATCGTCGGGATGGACACGCCGCGAGCAGTCCGTGGCCTGACCGCGGCCGTGTCCGCCGTGGCCGCCGGTGACGACGTGATCGGTCTCGCCACGGATGGCGGTTACTGGGTGATCGGGCTGGCCGATCCCGATGGCCGGGAGTTCGACGGCGTGGCGATGAGCCGATCGAACACCGGACTGGCCCAGATCCACCGGCTGCACGCGCTCGGCCGCAGGACGCGCACGGTGGCCATGGCCCGCGATCTCGATCACGTCGGTGACCTGCGTGCCCTGGCCGAGTCGGACGACGACGGCCTTCTGGCGGCCACGGCGCGGCGGGTGCTCGCCGCGGCGCCCGACGCCGTGCCTGCGGGTGGGGCCGACCGGCCCCGGGTGGTCAGGCTCAACGAATGCCGAGTCGGGCATCGGATCCTGCCGGCATCCCTTTGAGGGCGTTGAGCAGGGCGTGGGCCGGGATGGACAGCGGGAGCACCGTGCGGGTGAGCAGCAGGTCGGTGTCGAGCCTCCCCGCACGCACGGTCGGGCCGAACGACCCCCAGTAGGCGCCGTCGGCCGTGATCGTCAGCTCACTGGGGATGTCGCGCGCCGCCGCCACCACACCGATGTCGAGTTCGTCGGCCCGACCCCGCCGCACGATCGGGCGCACGAGGTGGTCGTCGTCGGAGACCCCCATCCGGCGTACGAGTCGGCGCAGCGGGTCGAGCGACGGGTCGTCGAGCGGACCGGCCGTGGTCGTGGCGATCCTCACCCGCAGGCCGCGGGCGATCAGCCGGGGCACGGCTTCGACGACCTTGTCGAAGTTGTCCGGGCCGCGGGCCTCGTCGTTGACGTCGGGCAGGTGGGAGTCGAGCGAGATCTGCAGCGCCACGTCGGCGCCGGCGAGCGTGGCGGCCCGCTCGATGCGCTCGCCGTGGAACAACGTGCCGTTGGTCAGCAGAACCACCGGCAGGTGCTCGGCCATCGCCCGGATCGTCCCGGGCAGCCACGGCACGAGGAAGGGCTCGCCACCGGTGACCCCGAGACCGGTGAAGCCGAGCTCCGCCGCCTGACGGGCGACCTCGAGCATCGTCGCCGCCGCCAGGTCGCGCCGCGCGCTCCGCGGAGACGACTCCGTCAGGCAGTAGGAGCAGGCCAGGTTGCAGTGGTAGTTCGAGTAGAGCCACACCCGGCCGGGCATCTCGCCGGCGGCGATCGCCGCGGAGATCGGGCCTTCGGTCACGACGGCGATGCTCACAGGAGATCCTCCGCCTCGAGCCGGGCATGCACATCCGGGGAGGTGGGGAGCTCGAAGCCGGTGGCGAACCGGTTGAGGAACATCGTCGCCCCGACGGTGATGGCCAGTTCCATCAGGACGTGCTCCGGATGGTGCCGGCGGGCCGCCGCCCAGACGTCGTCGCGCACCGGCCCCGTGGCACCCGCCAGTCCGTCGATCCAGCCGATCAGCGCCTGCTCGGCCGGTTCGGGAAGGCCCTCTTCGAGGGGGACCTCGCCGCGCAGGGCGCGAACCTCGAGGTCGGAGAGCCCGACATCGAGGGCGACGGTCGTGTGGGCGTGGATGCAGTACCGGCAGCCCTGCAGGGTCGAGGTGCGCAGGATGGCGAACTCCTTGTGGCGGGTCGACGCCGCGCCCTGGCCGAGGGCGGCGCCGACGAAGCCGAGGGCGGGACCGACCAGCTCCGGTACGTGGGCGAGCGCGGCGACGATCGGTCCCGGGTCGCCGCCGTCGAAGTACTGCCGGGTGGTGATCGGTGCGGTCGTCGCATCGAGGAGCTCGACTCTGGCCATCTCCCATCCTGTCTCACCGGGCCGCCCGACGTTACGTTCGCGGGGACCGGCGGAGTACCGTCGCCCGATGTCGAGCGAATCCGAACACTGGGAAGCCGTGTGGTCCACGAAACGACCCGGCGACGTGAGCTGGTTCCAGGACGATTCCGCACCGTGATTCGACCTCGTGCGCCGCGTGTCGGCGCCCTCGGACCGGATCGCGGCGATCGGTGCCGGTGCGTCGTCGCTGCTCGCCGAGCTGATCGGCGCCGGCTATCGCCGCATCGAGGCGATCGACATCTCCCCGGCGGCCCTGGCCCGGCTGGCCGAGCGGCTGGGACCGGTCGCCGACGCCGTCACCTTCCGAGTCCTCGATGTGCGCGTGGTGACCTTCGATGCTCCCGTCGACGTCTGGCACGACCGGGCCACGTTCCACTTCCTCACCTCCGACGCGGACCAGCGGACCTACGCCCGGCGGGCGGTCGAGGGGGTGCGCCCGGGCGGTCACCTGGTGATCGCCGCGTTCGCGCCGGACGGTCCGGGGGAATGCAGCGGACTCCCTGTCGCCAGGCACTCGGCGGGGACGCTGGGCGCGGTGTTCGGCGAGGCGTTCGAGCTGGTCGAATCGTTCGAACGCGACCATCGCACACCCTGGGGTTCGGCCCAACGCTTCACCCACGCCGTGTTCCGCCGAACCCGCTGAACCCGGGCGCCGGGCGCACGGGCGGCCGCCGCGATCACGTCGTCGGGAGGATCAGGCTGAAGCGGGGCGGTCGCGCCGACGAGAGCACCAGGCGTCCGCCGTTCGCCTCGGCGAGCGCCTTCGCCGTGGCCAGGCCGATCGTCGCCGACCCAACTTCGCCGTTCGCTGGGACGGGCGCCGACACAGGGGCCGGATCGGGGTCGTCGATCGGGAGGCCGGAGCCGTCGCCCCGACCGTGGAAGAAGATCCGATCGGTCCGCTCGGCGGGGATGCCAGCTCCCTGATCGGCCACGTCGATCGCCGCGCCGCCCTGGATGGCGCGGGTGGTGACGAAGATGTGGCCGCCGCCGTGGCGGAGCGCGTTGTCGATCAGCGTGTCGACGATCTGGTCGACGTCGGCCTGCGAGCCGCAGACGGGGGGGAGCGACCGGTCGGCGGTGACGTTGAGCTGGCGGCCCTCGTCGGTCGCCCGGGACGTCCAACGCCGCTCGGCGCGATTGGCCACCGCGCTGAGCGAGATCGAACCGGCGGACGGTGGCCGGTCGCGGGTCAGCATCAGCAGGTGGTCGACGGTCACCTGCAGCCGGTCGAGCTCGGCGTGGGCGGCCGAGATCAGGTGGCTCGAACGGTCGGTGCGCTCCGCCGCCTCGACCACCAGTCGCAGGTTGGTGACCGGGCCGCGTAGCTGGCTGGAGAGTTCGTGGGCGAAGACGCGTTGGCGCTCGTCGCGCACGGCGGCCCGCTCGGCCAACCCGGAACTGGCCGCAGCGAGCACGGTGGCCACCCGATCGATGTCGGGGTCCCCGGTGGGCACCGGATGCGGCAGGACACGGCCCGCCCCGATCTCGTCGGCCGACCGGGCGAGCTGCCGGATCGGCCGGGCGAGCTGCGCCGATCGGTGTCCGACCAGACGGACGAGGAACGACGCGCCGACGACCCCGAGCGCCGCGCAGGCGATGGCCGCACCGGGTCGGGAGTCGGCGAGGACGAACCCGAGGGCGATGCCCCCGGGAACACCGACCGCCACCCCCGCCAGGATGGCGGCCGCCCACAGCGTGGTCCGGATCCGCCGTTCCACGGGCTACGCCTGCGCCAGCTCCTCGGCGGTCCGCTCGACCGCGGCGAGGATCTTGGCGTACCCGGTGCACCGGCAGAGGTTGCCCGACAGCCCGATCCGGATCTCCTCCTGCGACGGCGCAGGGTTGGAGGCGAGCAGTGCCGTTGCCGACATGATCATCCCGGGTGTGCAGAAACCGCACTGCACACCGCCCTCCTCGAGCAGGTTGCGCTGCAGCGGGTGCAGGGCACCGCCGGTCATCACCCCCTCGACCGTCGTGATCTCCCGGTCCTGGGCCTGTACGGCGAGGAACGAGCACGAGTTGACGGGAAGGCCGTCGAGCAGGACCATGCAGGCGCCGCACTCGCAGTCGTCGCAGCCCTCCTTGGTCCCGGTGAGCCCCACCTCGCCGCGGATCACGCTGACCAGGTTGCGGCCCTCGTCGATCGTCACCGGGTAGGCGATCCCATTCACGCGAAGGGTGATCGTGGTGGTCATCGGGCTGCTCCAATCCCCTGGGCTCGGTTGACCGGCACCGGGAGCGCCACTCCCGAGGCCCGGTCGATGGCCGCGGCGACGGCCCGGCGGGCCATCACCCCGACGGTGTGGCGGCGATACCTGTCGCTCGCCCGCAGGTCGCTGATCGGGGTGGCCTGCTGCGACGCCATCTCGGCCACCTCGGCGAACAGCGCGTCGTCGGGTGCCCGACCGCTCATCGCCTCGGTGCCCCGAACGGCGAGGATCGTCGGGGCGACCGCGGTCAGGGCGAGCGACAGGTCGATCAGGCTGCCGTCGTCGGCCAGGGTGACCGACGCGGCGGCGCCGACCACGGCGATCTCCATCGCCCGGCGGTACTCGAGGCGCAGATAGGCACTTGCCGAGCCGCGCCGGCCGGGCCGGGAGGTGGACGGCGACGCACAGCTCGTCGGGCGTAGCGCTCGTGCGCCCCGGGCCGGTCCACAGTTCGCCGACGCCCACCGTGCGCGAGCCCCGCGAGGAGCGCAGTTCGACCGTGGCGCCGAGCACGACCAGCGGGGCGCCGGTGTCCATCGCCGGCGACCCGTTCATCACGTTGCCGCCGATCGTTCCGACATGGCGGGTGGCCGGCGAACCGACGCAGCGCGCTGCCGTCGGCGAGGGCCGTGAACCCGGCGACGATCATCGCGTTCGTCTCGATGTCGGCATGCGTGGCCAGCGCCCCGATCCGGACGCCGCCGTCGGCGCCGCCGACGATCGGTCGCAGGTCGGCGAGCCGATCGATGGCCACGAGGTCGGTCGGGGAGCGGGGCCTTGCCCTGGCGGGCGCCGACGACGAGGTCGCTGCCGCCGGCCACCGGGCGTGCGCCTCCGGCCAGGGCGGCGAGCACATCGTCGACGGAGGTGGCGATCGTGAAGTTCATGACTGCATCGCCTCCCACACGCGTTCGGCGGTCATCGGGAGCTGGCGGACGGGCTTGCCGAGCGAGGGAGGCGAGCGCATTCGAGATCGCCGCCGCCGTCGGTACGTTGGGCGCCTCGGCCAATCCCTTGGCGCCCTTCGGCCCGGCGTTGGCCGTGGCGATCTGGACGAAGTGGGTGGTCACCCGGGGCGAGTCGGCGATGGTCTGCAACTTGTACTCGAGCAGCGCCGCGTTGCGCTGGCGCGCCTCGGCGTCGTACACCGTTCCCTCGGTGAGCGCCTGGCCGACACCCATCAGGATCCCGCCCTCGACCTGGCCGAGGGCGCCGACCTCGTTGAGGATCGTCCCCGAGTCGTGGGCGGCGGCGACGTCGAGCACCCGTACGACGCCGGTGTCGCGGTCGAGGCGGATGCGTACGGCGTGGCAGGAGAACTGCGGGGCGACCCAGGCGGCCATACCGAGATCGCCCACGCAACTCGATCCGACCAGCGGGGGGGCCGAGGGTGGCGCCCCCGACCCGTGGGCGATGAGCAGCTCACCGCCGGCCGCCTCGGCGGCCAGCTCGGCGATCGGGACGGACATCGCCGGGGTGCCGGCGACATGGGCGGCGCCGTCGGCGAGCACGATGTCGGCGGCGTCGGCCTCCAACCGCTGGGCGGCGAGGTTGCGCAGCTGGCGGCCGATCTCGGTGGCCGCCTCGACGACGGCACGGCCGTTGTTGAACAGCGTCTGGCTGCCGGTCGCCCCCATGTCGTAGGGCGCGGCCGAGGTGTCCTGGTAGATCAACTGGAAGTCCTCGGGCTGCATGCCGAGCTCGTCGGCGGCGAGCTGGCGCAGGGTCATCACGGCCCCGGTGCCGCACTCCTGGGCGCCGGTGATGATCTGGCCCGAGCCGTCACCGTCGATCTTGATGTAGGCCCCGGACGGGGCGGCGAACGACGGCCACCAGCCGATGGCGATCCCGACCGCCTCGTCGGCGGGACGGTCGTCGTCCCAGCCGATCATCTCGGCGGCCTTGGCGATGCACTCCTGCAGGCCGATCTCGTCGTAGGTCTGGCCGCTCGGGCCGACGCGGCCGGTGTCGAGGGCGTTGAGGTGACGGAAGGCGACGGGGTCCATCCCGATCGCCGCGGCGAGCTCGTCGGTGTGCGACTCGACGGCCCAGCAGCAGCCGGGCGCCGTCGGGGCGCGCACCGAGCCCGACGGCTGGTGGTTGGTGTACACGAGATGGGCCTCGACGTGGACGTTGGGGATGCTGTACGGCCCGGCGACGTGCATCGAGGCGATCTGGCTGAAGAAGCCCGAGTCGGCCGTGTAGGCGCCGTTGTCGATCGCCAGCCAGGCCTTGCGGGCGGTGATCGTGCCGTCGCTGCGGACGCCGGTGGTGATGTCGATCACCATCCCCTCCCGCCGCCGGTCCGGGGCGATGAACTCCTCGCGGCGGGAGAACACCAGGCGCACCGGTCGTCCGGTCGCCCGAGCGAGGGCGGCGACGTGGGCCTCGTAGTGGAAGCCGCACTTGCCGCCGAACCCGCCGCCGAGATGGGGGACGATGATCCGCACCCGGTTGGCCGGCAGCTCGAGCGTCTCGCACACCCCGGCGCGGGCGTCGAAGGGCACCTGGGTCGAGGTCCAGATGGTCACCCTGTCACCCTCCCACTGGGCGATCACGGCGCGTGGTTCGATCGGGGCGGCGTGACAGCCGTCGGCGACGTAACGGCTGGAGACGACGATATCGGCCCCGCCGAAACCCGCCTCGACGTCACCCTTGGTGATCGAGGCGTGGGAGGCGTCGTTGCCGCGGCGCAGGAGCACGTCGCCCGCCCCGTATCCGGCCCAGCCGCTGTGCACCAGGGGCGAGTCCTCGTCCAGCGCGGCCTCGAGATCGGTGACCACGGGGAGTGGTTCGAACTCGACGACGATCGCCTCGCAGGCGGCCTCGGCGATCGCCGGCGTGGTCGCCGCCACCGCGGCGATCACCTCGCCCTCGAAGCGCACCACGTCGCCGGCGAACAGTGTTCGGTCCTGGATGAACGGCCCGTAGCGGACGTCGGGGACGTCGTCGGCGGTGAGCACGGCGAGCACCCCGGGCATCGCCCGGGCGGCCGTGACGTCGAGACGGGTGATCCGGGCGTGGGCGATGTCCGCATAGCGGAACTTGGCCGCCAGTTGCCCGGTCATCGTCAAGTCGGCCGTGTAGCGGCCACTCCCGGTGACTTTGTCTGGACCGTCAGCGCGAACGAATCGTCGCGCGGTGCTCGTCGTCGTCATGCGGTCGACTCCCCAGGGTTTCCGGTGCTGTGACGGTGCCACTCTGCCACACAGCCGGCGAGGCGGTCGTCCGCCCGGTCGGCGGGACGGCCCGCACGCCCCGTTTCGGCGCCCGATCGCCAGGAGATGCGCCGGCTGGTTTAGGTTCAAGCGATGACCGGACGCGTGGTGGTGTGGGGAACCGGGAACGTCGGGCGCCCGGCGATCCGCGCCGTCCTCGCCCACCGCGATCTCGAGCTCGCCGGCGTGATCGTGGCCAACCCCGACAAGGCGGGCGTGGATGCCGGAACGCTCGTCGGCATCGACCCGATCGGGATCGCCGCCAGCACCGATGTCGGCGCCGTGCTCGCCGGTCGGCCCGACGCCGTCGTCTACGCCTCGTCGGGTGACTTCCGCCCGATGGAGGCGATCGGCGAGGTGCTGGCCTGCCTCGGCGCCGGCTGCAACGTCGTCACACCCGGCCTCTATCCGCTGTACCACCCCCGCTCCGCTCCGCCCGAGCTGGTGCGTCACGTGGAGGGGGCGTGTCACCGGGGAGGTTCGTCGATCCTCGCCACCGGCATCGACCCCGGATGGGCGATGGATCTGCTGCCGCTGATGATCTCGGGCGTGGCCGGGGAGATCACCGAGATCCGCTGCCAGGAGCTGTTCAACTACGCCACCTACCACGCTCCCGACGCCGTGCGCGAGCTGGTCGGCTTCGGCACCCCGCTCGATCGCACACCGCCGATGCTGCTGACCGAGGCGCTCACCTCCGTCTGGGGGCCGATGCTCCGCCTGCTTGCCGAAGGGCTCGACGTCGAGCTCCAGGGGATCGAGGTGCACACCGAACGGCGCCCGCTCGACTCGACGATCGACGTTCCCGGGATGGGGGTGTTCGAGGCCGGCACCCAGGGCGCGATGCGCTTCGAGGTGCGCGGCATCGTCGACGGCCGCGCCGCGCTGGTGCTCGAACACGTCACCCGGATCACCGACGACGCCGCCCCCGACTGGCCGATGCCGCCCGCCGGCAAGCAGGGGATGCACCGCGTGCTGATCACCGGGCGGCCGTCGATCGAGGTGTCGGTCAGCGCCGACGACGGCACGGGCAATCCGGCCGAGGGCGGCAACGCCACCGCCGCGGCCCGACTCGTCCACGCCATTCCCGCCGTGTGCGCCGCGCCGCCCGGCATCCTCACCTCGCTCGACCTGCCGCTGATCGCCGGTCGCGGCCTGCGGGCGGCGTCGGAGCGCCCGGCACTGGAGCGCACGGTGCCGGACGGTGGCGCCAGCGGGCGGCCGTGAGCGGCTCGGTCGCCGTCGCCTCCACCGGCGGGGTCCGGGTCCGGCTCCATCGCCTCGGCGGTGACGGCGAGCCGCTCATCGTCTGCCACGCCACCGGCTTCCACGGACGGTGCTACGAGCCGATGGCCCGCGTGCTGGCCGAGCACTTCACGGTGTGGGCGCCCGACCTGCGCGGGCACGGTGAGACGAACGCACCCGACGACGGCGACTTCGACTGGTCCGGGATGGGCGACGACGTGCTGGCGGTCGTCGACCACCTCGGGGTGTCGCGGGTGCGGATGTTCGGACACTCGATGGGCGGGTGCGCCGTCCTGCTCGCCGAGCTCGCCCGCCCCGGGTTGCTGCAGTCCGCCTACCTGTATGAGCCGATCGTGCTCGGCGACGGGCAGGTCGCCGATCCCGAGGCGAACACGATGCCGGCGATGGCCCGCCGCCGCCGTGAGCGCTTCGGCTCACGGCCCGAAGCCCTGATGCGCTATGCCACGCGGCCGGGCCTGAGCGTGCTGCGCGCCGACGCCCTGGCCGCCTACGTCAACGGCGGATTCGTCGACGACCCGGCCGGCGGCGTGGTCCTGGCCTGCCGACGCGAGGCGGAGGCGCGCACCTTCGAGGCGAGCGGCAAGCTGCCCGTCCGCCACCTGACGGCGATCTCGGCCCCCGTGACCGTCGCCCTGGGCCGGGTGGGTGGCGACACCGGCCCGGCTCTGTTGGCCCCGTTGGTCGCCGCCGGCCTTCGACTGGGCCGGCTCGAGGAGTACGACCGCATCGGCCACTTCGGTCCGCTGCAGGACCCGGACTTCGTCGCCGCCCGGGTGCTCGACGCAGTCGGCGTCGTCGGGGGCCCGTGATCGGTGCCCCGGCCACCGGGGTACGGTGTCGTCGTGCGCCTCGCCTTCGCACCCTCTCTCGATCCGGACGACTACGCCTTCCGCCACCGGTTGCGCGTGCGTTTCGCCGAGACCGACGCGATGGGGATCGTCCACCACGCCGCCCACCTGCTCTACCTCGAGGAGGCACGCGTCGAGTTCCTGCGCGACGCCGGGCATCCGTACACCACGTTGCGCTCCGAAGGGGTCGACATCGCCGTGCTCGAGGCCTCCGTTCGCTACCTCCGCCCGCTGCGCTTCGACGACGAGGTCGACGTGCACCTGACCCTCGCCTCGGCCACCAGGGCCACGTTCCAGATCGGGTACCTGCTGTGCGTCGACGACGAGGTGTGCTCGACGGCGGTGACGGTCCACGGCTGTGTCGACGCCTCGGGACGCCCCGTGCGGATGCCGGTCTGGATCAGGGAGCACGTGCGCACCGAGTGAACCGACGGCCGGGCGCGTGACGGCCGGGTTGCTGCCGCGGCGGCGAAGGTGCCGGCAGCGGTCAACGGATCGTTCGGGCCAGGCCGCCGAGCAGGGCGGAGACGTCGGGCGGCTGGACCACGGCACCGCGGATGAGGTCGTCGAAGTGGCGGGTGAAGGTGGCCACGTGCTCCGACGAGGTGAGCACCAGGTACATCTGGCCGATGTACAGCGCGGCCCGCAGCGGCCCGAAGATCGTGATCGGCGCAGCGAACCGCTGCAGGCCGTCGAACAGGAACCAGCGCAGCGTGGGGTACAGCTCCTCGGTCAGCTGCGCCATGTGTTCGAGCTGCTCACGCCGCACGCCGGGGCGGAGATCGGCCCAGATGCCCTCGCCGTTGGCGAAACCGCGCACGGACTGGATCGAACTGCAGCACTCGAGGTCGGTGCCGGGCCGCCGGGTCCAGGCGAGCCGGGCCGCGGCCGTCTCGATCTTCTGCTCCGGTCGCGAGGCGACGAAGTGGCCGAGTTCGTGGCGGATCACGGCGTCGGTCTTGAGCAGGTCGGGAAGGGTGGACGGGACGTAGCGGATCTTGTAGCCGATCGCCTCCTGCAGCCAGCGGATCAGGCGTTCGTCGTTGTGGGTGAGGGCGTCCTGCTCGAACGACATCGTCTCGGGAACCATCTCGGCCTGCATCGGTCCGATGTTGGACAGTCCGACGAGCCAGTCGATCGACAGCTGCTCGGCCTCGGCCACGGCGACCAGGGTCTCCAGCCGGGGCAGGCGCCGGTTACCGGGTGAGAGGAGCTGCGACAGGGTCGAGCGGTCGAGGTGGGCGGATGCGGCGAACTGGCTGCGGGTGATGCCGCTACTGGCCAGCACCTGCTCGAGACGTTCGCGGAAGGTGGCCAGCAGGGCCTTGCGATCCGTCACGTTCCTAGCGTATTCGGTCGTTTGTGGTGGGTCCACAGCAACTGGGGTGGATTTGCCCACAAGTGCAACGGATTGTGCGCAAATGCTGATGGCTCCAGCCGGGCACGGGTGGCACGCTGCCGGGCAGGAGGCGCCATGGTGGCGCCGAGCCGGTCAGGAGTGGTGCCGACAGGTGGGCGGACATCGGGTCGAATGGCGGACGGTCGTGCTGGCGGCCGTGATCCACGGTGGCTGGGTCGCCGTGCTGATCGGTCACCGGGCGCTTCCCGCCGTCGTCGTGGTGGCCCTCCTCGCTGCGCTGGGCGGATGGTTCGGTTCGCTGCAGCACGAGGTGATCCATCGCCACCCCACGTCGTGGAGGCCGGTGAACCGGCTGTGCGTCGCCCTGCCGCTGTCGTTGTGGGTGCCGTTCGAACGGTACCGGCTCTGCCACCTCGCCCATCACGCCTCCGACCTGACGATGCCCGGGAGCGATCCCGAGTCGTTCTACTGCACCCCGCAGCGGTGGGCGTCGAGGGGGTGGATCGCCCGCCGGGTGACGATCGCCAACCGCACGCTGCTCGGCCGGCTGACGATCGGGCCGGCGATCGCCATGGCGACCTTCGCCGGCGGCGAGGCGCGAGCCTGGCGGCTCGATCGCCCGACGCGCCGCGCCCTGGCCGCCCACATCGTGCAGGCTGCCGTGACAGTGTGGCTGGTCGCCGTGGTGCTGCACTTCCCGCTCTGGCAGTACCTCGTCGGCTTCTGCTACCTGGGGACGTCGCTGACCATGCTGCGCTCGTTCGCCGAGCACCGGGCCGTGGACGGCGCGACCAGGTCGGCCGTCGTGCGCTCGTCCGGCTTCTTCGGGCTGCTGTTCCTCAACAACAACCTGCACCACACCCATCACGCCCGGCCCGAGGTGCCGTGGTACCGGCTCAAGGCCCTCCATGCCGAGCTCGGTTCCGACGAGATCGCCGCCAACGGCGCCGGCTGGTACCGGAGCTACGGTGAACTGCTGAAGAGATATCTCCTCCGGCCGTTCTGCCAGCCCGATCATCCGCTGCTCGCCCGTGTCGAGCGCTAGACGGGCCGCGCCGTCACGCGGGCCGGCAGCCGGACCGGCCGCCGCCACGATGGCCGCCACGATGGCCGCACGGGCCAGTCTGGCGATGTACCCGTTCGAGCAGCTTCGGGCCGCGTACCAACGATTGTGGAACGTCGTGGTCGAACACGGCGGCCCTTTGCTGCCACGGGAGCTGAGCTGGGACGACGATGTCGCCGGGTCGTGGCGTGCCCCGGACATGGTCGTGGCCCAGACCTGCGGGTGGCCGCTCGTGACGGTGCTCGCCGACGTGGTGCGGGTGGTCGGCGCCTTCGCCCACGACGTCGAGGGCGCCGAGGGCGCCCGCTACCGGTCGGCGGTGGTCGCCAACCGGCCGGGCCCGCTCGCCGACCTCGCCGGCGCTGTCGTGGCGGTCAACAACCCCGACAGCCTCTCGGGCTGGGTGAGCCTGCGCCACGCATTCGCCGAGCACGGCGACGTCGTGTGGACGGGCTCGCATCGCGCCAGCCTGGCCGCCCTCGTCGACGGTCGGGCCGAGGTCGCCTCGATCGACGCGGTGAGCCTCGCCCACATCGCCACCGCCGAGCCGCGACTGGTCGCCGGCCTGCAGCTGGTCGGGCGGGGCCCGCTGGTCCCGACCCTGCCGCTCGTCGCCCGTGCCGACCTCGCCGACGAGGTGGTCGCCGACCTACGCGCCGGGCTCGCCGCGGCCACCGCCTCGCCGGCGCTGGCCGGCGCACGAGCCACGCTGAGGATCACCGGGTTCGTGCCGCTCGACCTGGCCGACTACCTGCCGCTCGCCGACCTCGATCCCGAGCTGTTCGCCGAGCAGCGCTCCACCGGCCGGGGGAGCGCTGCCGGATAACGTCCGGGTGATGAGCACGCCCCGGGGCATCGACCTGCTGGCCGCCGAGGCGACCGGGCGCCGGGGCGAGCCCGATCTGCAGTACGTCCACGAGCCCGGTGTGGTCGACCTCACCTGGGGCCACCCCGACCCGACCCTGCTCGACCCCGGGGTGTTGGCCGCGGCGGCCGGGTCGGTGCTCGCCGATTCCGGCTGGAAGGCGATGACCTACGGGTACGCGGCCGGCCCGGCGTCGTTCCGCGAGGCGTTGACCGATCACCTCCCGGCGCTCGGAGAACGCCGCCCGAGCCCGGCAGAACTGCTCGTGACCAGCGGCAACTCGGCCGGCCTGGAGCTGGTCCTGGCCCGCTTCAGTCAACCGGGCGATGCCATCCTCGTCGAGTCCCCGACCTACTTCCTGGCCCTGCGGATCATCGGCGATCACCCACTGGTGGTGATCGGCGTGCCGACCGACGACGACGGGATCATCCCCGAGGCCCTCGCCGAGCGGGCTCCCCGCCTGGCCGCCAACAACGGTCCGCGCCTGGTGTACACCGTGCCGACGCACAACAACCCGACCGGTTCGTGCTCGTCGGAGGCCCGCCGGCTCGCCGTGCTCGACGTGGCGGCCGGCCACGGCCTGACGATCATCGAGGACGACGTCTATCGGGAGGTCTCCTGGGGTGTGCACCCGGGCGCCGGCCTGCCCCGCTCGATGTGGACGCTCGCCGACGGCGCCGGCGTGATCCGCCTCGGCTCGTTCTCCAAAACCATCGGACCGGGCCTCCGCGTCGGCTTCCTCACCGCCCCGGCCGGGATCGTCGCGCGCCTCGTCGGCTCCGGTGTGCTCGATTCGGGCGGCGGGGTGAACCACTTCACGGCCAGCGTGGTCGGACGGATGCTCGCCGACGGCTCCTACGTCGCGGTCCGCGACCGGGCAGTGGCCGGCTACGCCGAGCGCAGCGGAGCGCTGGTCCGTGGGTTGTCGTACGGATTCGGCGCCCTTCGCTTCGATGAGCCGGCCGGCGGGTACTTCGTCTGGGCCGGCCTTCCCGAACCGATCGGCGCAACCGAGTTCGTCGCCGCGGCCCGACGTGCGGGGGTTGCCTGCAGCAACGGCGCGTCGTTCTTCGCCGCCGCCACCGACGGCCAGTTCGTGCGGATCTCGTTCAGTCTCTACGAGCCCGATCAGCTCGAGACCGCCGGCCGAACCCTGGCTCAGGTCGCCGATCTGATCCGATCGGGGCAGTGATGATTCCCGGTACGTTCGTACCGGTGTCAACCCGGTGCTGTTGTTATGGTTAGGGTCTACTGATCAACCGTCGCGAGATCCACTGCGGACCGCGACGCATGCAAGGGGGAACACATTGGACTACGGAATCGTTGATGCCGCCCGCCGTGAGGCGGGCCCGCTCGAAGCCGACCTGATCGACTCGTTCGCGGAGGGTCGCATCTCGCGTCGCGGCTTCATCGTGCGTGGCTCGGTCCTCGGTCTGTCGACCACGTTCATCGGGGCGATCCTCGCTGCCTGCGGGAGCGATGGCGGGGGCGACGCCGCGGGCTCCGGCCACCGGCGACACCGCCGCTCCGGCAGCGGGCGCCATCAAGCAGGGTGGGACGATCCGCATCGCCGCCCAGACACCCGGTGGCCCGCTCGATCCGGTGGCGATGGCCGAGCTCGGCACGTACACCCAGATCGTCACCGCCTTCGAGTACCTTGCCGGTCCCGGCGAGGGGGCGACCCTCGCCCCGATGCTGGCCGAGTCGTGGTCCCCGAACGCCGACGGCAGCGTGTGGACCTTCAAGCTGCGCCCGGGCGTCAAGTGGCACGACGGCACGGCGTTCACCTCGGCCGACGTCGTGGCGACGCTCGATCGCCTCGCCGGCTCCAACCTGACCGCCTACATCGTCGCCGGGGCGGCCAAGGCCGTCGACGACCTGACCGTCGATGTCACCCTGAATGCCCCCGACGGCCAGTTCCCGTACCAGGTGTCGATCTACAACCCCCAGTCGGTGATCACCCCGGCATCGTTCGTGCTCGGGACGACGCTCGACAAGGTCAAGACCGGCACCGGCGCGTTCAAGCTCGACAAGTTCGACCCGGCGACGGGCGCCACGTACGTCCGCAACGACGACTGGTGGGGTGGCAAGCCGTACCTCGACACGGTCGAGTTCGTCTTCAGCGAGGACCTGCCCACCCAGGTCACCGGCATGGCCGCCGGCGAGGTCGACGCCATCGTCCAGTTCTCGGTGGTCGGCGGCGACGTGCTGCTCAACAACGGGGACATCACCGTCGAGTCGATCCGCGGCGCCGCCCACCGCCAGGTGTGGATGAATGTCCGCGAGGGCAACTTCACCGATCCCAAGGTGCGCGAGGCCGTGGCGCTGGGCATCGATCGTCAGGCCCTGATCGACAACGTGCTCAAGGGCCGCGGCGACCTCGGCAACGACCACCCGATCGCCCCGGTGTACGAGTTCTTCGACGGCGGCCAACCGCAGCGGGCCCGTGACGTCGAGAAGGCCAAGGCGCTGCTCGCCGAGGCCGGCAAGGCGGGTCTGGAGATCACCCTGCACGCCCCCGACCTGCAGGAGATCCCGCAGTTGGCCGAGCTGATCCAGAGCCAGTTGAAGGACATCGGGATGAAGATCACGCTCAACGTCGAGCCGACGAGCACCTTCTACGACCGCTGGTGCAAGGTCTACGACTCGACCAACGAGCCGGCCGGATGCGACGGCGGCGAGGAGTTCGGCATCGTCGACTACGGCAACCGCGGTACCCCAGACGTGTACCTGGTCAAGGCCTATGCCACGGGCGAGTGGAACTCGGCGCACTACAACTCGGCCGAGTTCAACGGCGCCGTCAAGGAGTACCAGGCCTCGCTCGACCTCGCCGGTCGCAAGACGACGGTGAAGAAGATCCAGGAGATCGCCAACAAGGACATCCCCTACGTGATCCCGTACTTCTACAACTCGCTGACCGCGTACAAGAAGAACGTCGCCGGCATCCGGGCCACCGGTCTCGGCCACTTCTACCTGGGCAAGGCGGGCTTCACCGCCTAGGCCCCGCCGGCTCGATCGAGCCCGGTCACCCACTCGGGGCAGGTGCAGGCGCCGTCGACGACGGCGCCTGCACCTGCGTTCGGACTCCTCGTCGTGAGGTTCATTGGAGCACTGATGAAACGGTTCATCCTCAAGCGGGTCGCCTCGATGGTCGTCACGTTGTGGCTGCTGTCGACGATCGTCTTCCTGATCGTCAACGTCCTGCCGGGCAACGTCGCCCGCAAGGTGTTGGGGGGCATGGCCCTCGAGGAGGACGTCCAGCGGCTGAACGCCCGCCTGGGCACCGGCAAGCCGCTGATCGAGCAGTACTGGCTGTCGCTGAAGCGGGTGTTCACCCTGAGCTTCGGCGATTCCTACAAGAGCCAGCTGCCCGTCTCGGAGATCATCCTCCCGGCGCTGGGCCGTTCGGCCAAGCTGGCCGTCCTGGCGTTCATCATCACCATCCCGATCTCCATCGCCGCCGGTGTGTACGCCGCTCGGCGCCAGGACAAGGTGATCGACCGGGTGATCGTCACCAGCGGGCTGTCGTCGTCCGCCATCCCAGAGTTCGTCACCGCCACCGTGCTGATGGCCGTGTTCGCCTACAAGCTGAAGCTCGGCAAGGCCTTCGCCAACCCGCCGACCGGCACGAGCCTGTTCGGGCAGTTGGAGTACCTGTGGCTGCCGGCGCTGGCGATGGCCATCGCCTACTTCGGCTACATCGCCCGGATGACCCGGGCCGGCGTGATCGGTGCCCTGCAGGCCGACTACACCCGCACGGCGACGATGAAGGGCCTCTCGCAACGGCAGGTGATGCGCCGCCACGTGCTGCGCAACGCCCTGGCCCCGACCATCGTGGTGATCAGCACCCAGGTGGGCTACCTGATCGGCGGGATCATCGGCGTCGAGAAGATCTTCAACTACGCCGGGCTCGGGCAGACCATGCTGGACGCTGTGAACAAGCGCGACATCCCCGTGCTGCAGGGCGCCGTGCTCCTCGTCGGGATGGTCTACATGGTCTCGACCCTGCTCGCCGACCTGTTGATCGCCTACCTCAATCCGCGAGTCCGACTGGAGACATCACGATGAGCGACTCCGAGGAACGGTTCCCACCGCCCGATGAGATCATCTCGACGCCGGGCGCCGACATGCTCGTGCCCAGTACCTCGATCACCACCACCGTCACCCCCCGACCACGCCGGCGGAGATCGAGTTGAGCGGCACGATGCAGGTCAGCGAACGCAAGCAGGCCCGTCGGGAGATGTGGCGGCTGATCGTGCGCCGTCCGTCGTTCATCGTCGGCGTGATCATCGTTGCGGTGTGCGTGGCCTGTGCGCTGTTCCCCGGGGTCATCGCCCCCCATCACCCCCTCGACTACCGCACCGGCCAGCACCTCTCCCCGAGTTGGTCGCACCCCTTCGGCACCGATGCCACCGGGCGCGACGTCCTGTCACGGGTGGTCGCCGGTGCTCGTGACGTGCTCAAGACCGCCCCGGCCTCCGCCCTCCTCGGGGTGTTCTTCGGGGTGATCCTCGGTCTGTTCCAGGGCTACCTCGGAGGGTGGGTCGACCTGATCGGCAGCCGGATCGTCGAGGCGTTCATCTCCCTGCCGGTGGTGCTCGTCGCCCTGCTGGCGATCACCACGCTCGGCCGTTCGAACCTGGTGGTGATCGGGGTCGTGGCGACCCTGTTCACCCCGATCGTCGCCCGCACCGTGCGGGCCGCGGTGCTGGCCGAACGGGATCTCGACTACGTCACCTCGGCCAAGCTGCGCGGCGAGTCCAAGACGTTCATCATGTTCCGCGAGATCCTCCCCAACGTCTCGGGCCCGATCATCGTCGAGTTGACCGTGCGCATGGGCTACGCCGTGTTCACCGTGGCGACGCTGTCGTTCCTCGGCGCCGGGCCGCCACCACCGTCGCCCGACTGGGGAGCCCAGGTCAGCGACGAGTACAACAACATCATCGCCGGGTTCTGGTGGACGACGTTCTTCCCGGCCCTGGCCATCGCCGTCATGGTCATCGCCGTCAGTCTGATCGCCGATTCGGTGCAGTCGGTCATGGAGGCGTCGTGAGCGCAGCGAGTGACGGGTCGGCCGAGTGGGCGCCAGCCCACCGGGCGACGATGGGGTTCGGGGGCGCAGCCCCCGTAGTGATGGAGGCGTCGTGAGCGCAGCGAGTAACGGGTCGGCCGAGTGGGCGCCAGCCCGCCGGGCGACGATGGGGTTCGGGGGCGCAGCCCCCGTTGTGAGGGAGGCCTCGTGAACGAGTCGTCGTCAACCATCGTCCAGCCGAGCCCTCCGGGAGTCGACGCGGCATTGTCCGTCGAGGATCTCCAGGTCGTCTACACCGTGCGCGGCATCGACCGCGCCGTGCTCCGCGGGGTGTCGTTCTCCGTCGCGCCGGGCGAGGCCTACGGACTGGTCGGCGAGTCGGGCTGCGGCAAGTCGACCACCGCCTACGCTGCAGTGCGCTACCTGCCGCGCAACGGCAAGATCGTCGGCGGCAAGGTGCGCGTCGGCGGCCGCGACGTGACCACGATGACCGACGCCGAACTGCGACAGTTCCGCGCCCGCGAGGCGTCGATGGTCTACCAGGACCCGGCGCAGGCGATGAACCCGACCGTGCGCGTCGGCAAGCAGATCATCGAGAGCTTCACCCTCCTCGGCCACGACAAGCACAAGGCCGAGTCACTGGCGCTCGAGGCGCTCGGTCGGGTGCGCATCGCCGACCCGACGCGGGTGATGGACCGGTACCCGTTCCAACTGTCGGGCGGGATGCAGCAGCGCGTCGTCATCGCCATGGCATTGGCCTGCAACCCGAAGCTGCTCGTGCTCGACGAACCGACGACCGGACTGGACGCCACCGTCGAGGCCGAGGTGCTCGATCTCGTGCGGGTGCTGCGCAAGGAGAGCGACGCCGCAGTGCTGATGATCGCCCACAACCTGGGCATCATCCGCGCCCTGTGCGACCGTGTCGGAGTGATGTATGCCGGCAAGATCGTCGAGGAGGGCCCCAGCGGCCAGGTGTTCGACGACCCTCGGCATCCGTACACGGTCGGCCTGCTGCGCTCGCTGCCTCGCCACGGGGTGCGCAAGACCGAGCGGGCGCTGACCACGATCCCGGGCATCCTGCCGCTGATCGGGTCCGATCTGCCCACCTGCGTGTTCCTCGATCGTTGTCCGCTCGCCTCGGACGTGTGCCGTACGGAGGTGCCGCCGGTGGTCGCCGTCGGCGACCGCGGCGACCGCTTCACCCGCTGTCACCACCCCGATCAGATCGCCGCCATCGAGGAGCCCGCCGCATCGGTGAACATCAGCGTGCTCGCCCCGTCCGAGGACCGGCCCGGGGTGCTCGAGCTGAGCCACGTGTCGAAGACGTTCAAGCAGCGCAACCTGTCGATCCCGGCGCTGGTCGACGTCGAGCTCGAGCTCGCCGCGGGCGAGACGCTCGGCATCGTCGGCGAGTCGGGATCCGGGAAGTCGACGCTGGCCAAGGCGATCCTCGGCATCGAGGCCGCCGACTCGGGAGGATCGGTGTCGCTCGACGGCCACGTCGTCGCGCCCTCGACCGTCGCCCGATCCTCGGACAACAAGCGCTCGATGCAGATGATCTTCCAGAACCCGGATTCGGCGTTGAACCGCTCCTGGTCGGTGCGCAGGATCCTGATGCGCAGCGTCGAGAAGCTCACCGGGATCAAGGGCGACGCGGCGAACGCCCGTGTCGAGGCGCTGGCCGCTCATCTGCGGCTCACTCCGCGCCACCTCGACCTCAAGCCCCGCCAGCTCTCCGGCGGGCTGAAGCAGCGGGTGGCGATCGCCCGCGCCTTCGCCGGCGATCCGCGCATCGTGGTCTGCGACGAACCGACCAGCGCCCTCGACGTCTCGGTGCAGGCGGCGATCCTCAACCTGTTGGCCGACCTGCAGACCGAAGAGAAGACCAGCTACGTCTTCATCACCCACGACATGGGCGTCGTGCGCTACCTGGCCGACCGCATCGCCGTGATGTACCTCGGTCGGATCCAGGAGGTGGGGCCGACCGACGACGTGTTCAAGGGGCCCAACCACCCCTACACCGAAGCGCTGCTGTCGGCGATCCCCAGCGTCGACGGCGAGGCCAGGTCGCGCATCCGCCTCGAGGGGGAAATCCCGTCGCCGGCCAATCCACCGAGCGGATGCGTCTTCCACCCGCGGTGCCCACGGGCGATCTCCGGTGTGTGCGAGGTGACCGAGCCGCCGCTGCGCGAGGTCGGCCCGAACCACTCGATGCGCTGCCACATCCCGATCGACGAGCTCCGCCGCCTGCAGGGGCTCGCCCCCTCCGCGTAGCGCTGGGCCCGCCCCTGTCTACAGCAGGTGGTCGACGACGTACCGTGAGGCCAGCAGGTCGAGGTGCGCCCCCCCGCCCGATTTGAACAGGGTGATCTCGCCCGCCGATCCCCGGCCGGGGTGCTCGCCGCGGCAGAGCCCGAACGTGTCGGCCTCGACGTCGCTGCGCAGCCGGACGCCGGCGGCGATCGGCTGGCAGAGGTCGCCGCAGGCGTCGATGTTGAACCGTGTGGCGTCGACGAACAGCCGCGACCGCCGGGCAGCCTCGTCGTCGGACTCGCGCATCTCGGGCGTGTAGCCGCCGACCAGGTCGAGGTGCGCTCCCTCGCGCAGCCAGGCGCCGAGGACGAGCGGCGTCCGCGCCGCGGTGGCGCAGCAGATGATGTCGGCCTGTTCGACGCCCGCCCGCAGGTCGTCGACCGCCGAGGCCCCGGGGCCGACGAGTGGGTTCGAGGTCAGCGCCCGGGCCGCCGCCGGCGTGCGGTTCCAGATCAGCACCCTCTCGATGCCCGGCCGGACCGCCCGATGGGCCATCACCATGTACGGCGCCAGGCTCCCCGCGCCGACCATCATCAAGGTGCGGGCATCGGCACGGGCGAGGTAGTCGGCGGCCAGTGCCGACGAGGCGGCCGTCTTCCAGTAGGTCAGCTCGGTTCCGTCGAGGAGGGCCATCGGGGTGCCCGTGGCGCCGTCGAACAGCGTGATCAGGCACTGCACGGTCGGCCGCGGTGGGTCGGCCGACGGATTGGCGGGGAAGATCGTGCCCATCTTGGTGGCGATCAGCGAGCCGGGCGCCCAGGCATGCCAGACGAGATAACCGTTGTCGGTGCCCGGCTCGGCGAGGTAGACCCGCTCCATCTCCGGAGCCGGTTCCCGGTGTCCGGCGCGCATCGTCTCGATCAAGCCGGTGATCGAGATCCGCTCGCGCATCGTGGCGCCCTCGACGTAGGCGAGCTGCATGCGGCGTTCCTAGCAGAGCGGGCACCGCCGCCCGAGTAACGTCGGCGGGTCCGACGACCGAGACAATGGGGGGACGATGTCCGATCCGAGCACCGATCCGCTGCTTCAGCCCTACCGGCTCAAGCACCTGGAGCTGCGCAATCGGGTGTTCTCCAGCGCCCACGAGCCGGCCTACTCCGAGGACGGGATGCCCAAGGCCCGATACCGGCTTTACCACGAGGAGAAGGCCAAGGGCGGCTTGGCGCTGACGATGACGGCGGGGACGGCGATCGTGTCGGCCGACAGCCCGCCGGCGTTCGGCAACCTCCACGCCTACGACGACGCCATCGTGCCGTGGATCCGTGAGCTCACCGACGCCGTCCATTCCCACGGTGCGGCGGCGATGATCCAGATCAGCCACCTCGGCCGGCGCACGGGCTGGGGGCAGGACGACTGGCTGCCCGTGGTCTCGTCGTCGGCCGTGCGCGAACCGGCCCATCGAACGATCCCCAAGCCGGCCGAGGACTGGGACATCGAGCGGATCATCGCCGACTTCGCCGATGCCGCGGAGCGGATGCAGGCCGGCGGGATGGACGGCATCGAGCTCGAGGCGTACGGCCATCTGCTCGACCAGTTCTGGTCGCCGACGGTCAACCATCGCGACGACGAGTACGGCGGCTCGCTGGACAACCGGCTGAAGGTGCCGTTCGCCGTCTTCCGGGCCATCCGCGAGCGGGTCGGGCCCGACTACATCGTCGGCGTCCGGACGGCGGTCGACGAGCAACTGGACGGCGGCATCGACGCCGTCACCGGGGTCGAGATCGTCCGGCGGCTGCATGCCGAAGGCCTGATCGACTTCGTCAACGTCATCCGCGGTCACATCGAGAGCGACGCCGCGTTGGTCAACGTGATCCCGATCCACGGGATGCCGTCCGCTCCCCACCTCGACTTCTCCGGGGAGGTGCGCCGACAGACCGGCCTTGCCGTGCTCCACGCCGCCAAGATCGACGACGTCGCCACGGCCCGCCACGCGATCCGCGAGGGGAAGCTCGACATGGTCGGGATGACCCGGGCCCATCTCGCCGATCCCCACCTGGTCCGCAAGATCCTGCTCGGCCGGGAGTCGGAGATCCGGCCATGTGTCGGTGCCACCTACTGCCTCGACAGGATCTACGAGGCGGGTGAGGCGCTGTGCATCCACAACGCGGCGACGAGCCGCGAGGCGACGATGCCCCACGAGATCCCCAAGGCGGCCCGTCGGCGGCGGATCGTGATCGTCGGCGCCGGCCCCGCCGGCCTCGAGGCGGCCCGGGTGACCGGAGAGCGCGGCCACGAGGTGACGCTGTTCGAGGCGATGCCCGTCGCCGGCGGCCAGCTCGTCCTCGCCGCCCGCAACCCGCGCCGGCGCGATCTGGCGGGGATCGTCGAGTGGCGGGTGGCCGAACTGGCTCGACTCGGCGTCGAGCTTCGCCTCGACACGTTCGCCGACGTCGAGGCGATCATCGCCTGCTCGCCCGACGTCGTGATCGTCGCCACGGGCGGACTGCCGCAGCTCCCACCGCTGGAGGCCGGCGCCGACCTGGTGTCCACCGGTTGGGACGTGATCGGCGGCCAGGTGAAACCGGCCGGCGACGTGCTGTTCTTCGATGACAACGGGACCCATTCGGCCCTCACCGCGGCGGAGCTGATTGCCCGGACCCCGGGCACGACGCTCGAGATCGTCACCCCTGAGCGGATGTTCGGCATCGCCGTCGGCGGTCTCAACCACGTGCCCTATGCCAAGGCGTTCAACGAGACCGACACGCGCATCACCCTCAACCAGCGCCTCCTCGCCGTCCGCCGGGCCGGGGACGGATCGCGCCGGCTGGTCGCCACGATCGGCAGCGACCACAGCGACCACCGGGTCGAACGGACGGTCGACCAGGTCGTCGTCGACCATGGGACGGCAGCGAGCGACGAGCTCTACCACGAGCTGCGCCAGCGGTCGAGCAACGGGGGGGCCGTCGACTACGACGCCCTGATCGCCGGTCGCCCGCAGGAGGTCGTGCGCAACCGGGCGGGCGAGTTCCAGCTGTTCCGGATCGGCGACGCGGTCGAGAACCGCAACATCCACGCAGCGATTTTCGATGGGCTCCGGCTCGGCAAGGACCTCTAGGAATGACCGACACCAGTGGCGTGGCACCGCCGCCCTCCCATCATCGCAGCGGGGGCCGCGAGGGACGCCGAGCGCTGCGGGCCATCCCGATGGCCTCGTTCCCGACGCTTGCGCGCAACATCCCGACCTACGACATCCTCCCCGACGAGGCCGTCGAGCTGATCCACACCGAGTCCGTCAAGATCCTCGAGGAGGTGGGCTGCGAGTTCCGCGACGACGAGGCGGTCGCCATGTGGACCGCCGTCGGCGCCGACGTGCGCGGCACGCGGGTGCGCATCGACCGCGACCTGCTGATGTCGCTGGTGTCGACGGCGCCGGAGGAGTTCACCCTCAACGCCCGCAACCCCGACCGCACCGTGCAGGTCGGGGGCCGCAACACCGTCTTCGTGCCGATGTACGGCGCTCCGTACGTACGCGACCTCGACAACGTGCGCCGCTACGGCACGCTCGACGACCTCAACAACTTCCACAAGTTGGCCTACATGTCGCCGGCTCTGCACTCGACGAGCTCGATCTGCTGCGAGCCGATGGAGGTGCCCGTCCCCAAGCGGCATCTGCACATCATCCATTCGGCGCTCACCCACTCCGACAAGCCGTTCATGGGCATCGTCACCTCCAAGGAACGGGCGGAGGACGTGATGGCCATGGCGGGCATCGTCTTCGGCGAGGAGTACGTCCGGCACAACACGGTCGTGGTGGCGATCACCAACTGCAACTCGCCGCTGGTCTGGGACCAGACGATGCTCGACGCGATGCGCGTCTACACCTCGCACAACCAGCCGGTGATCGTCGCCCCGTTCGCCCTGTGCGGGGCCTCGACATCGGCCTCGTCGGTCGGGGCGATCGCCCAGGTCAACGCCGAGGCGCTCGCCGGGGTGGCCTTCACCCAGATGATCCGCGCCGGGGCGCCCGTGATCTACGGCCAGTTCATGGTGACCGTCGACATGAAGTCGGGGGCGCCGATGGGTGGCACGCCCGAGGCCGCCCAGATGATGTACGTGATGGGTCAACTGGCCCGCAAGTACCGCCTGCCGTGGCGGACGTCGGGCTTCCACGTCGGCTCGAAGCTCAACGACGCCCAGGCCGGCTACGAGGCGAACATGCTGATGCACGCCGCCGTGCTCTCCGGGGCCAACTACGTCTGGCATGTCGCCGGCTGGCTCGAGGCCGGCCTGGCCTGCGGATACTCGAAGTTCGTGACCGACGCCGAACAGCTCGTCGGCTGGTACAAGTACGCCGGTGGGTTGTCGTTCGACGACTTCACCGATGCCATGGCCGCCGTGCGCGAGGTCGGACCGCAGGGGCACTTCCTGGGCACCAAGCACACCCTCGATCATTTCGAGAAGGCGTTCTTCATCCCGACGATCATGGACTTCAACTCCTACGAGCAGTGGTCCGCCGCCGGCGCCAAGGACCACGACGAGCGGGGGAGGGACAAGGCGCGGGCGATGCTCGCCGACTACGTCCGCCCGCCGATGGACGACGCCGTCGCCGAGGGCCTGCGCGAGTTCATCGCCCGCCGGGAGCGGGAGCTTCCCGACGGGGTGAGCTGACCCCCGCCTAACTCCGATCAGCCGCCGTGCGTCATCGGGAAGGCGGTCATCGGGAAGGCGGCGATCAGGCGCCCGTCGGTGTACAGCGCGGTCTGATCGGTGGCGTGGGGCGAATCGTCGAACTCGCTGGCCCCGAGCGGGACGATCCAGCCCGAGTTGCGCCGGTCGCCGAGATCCCACACGTAGCGGGCCGTCGAGCCGAGCACGGCATCGGTGGTCACCCCGGCGACGTGCATCGTCGCCATCACGCAGCCGTCGGCGCCGGCGACCGGGCCGAGCCTGAGGTGCCCGCCCTCGCCGAGGCGCAGCGGGCTGAGCCGGTGCAGGTCGCCCCACGTCCGCCCGCCCAGTTCGGCCTCGGCGGCCGCCAGGGCGTCGCGGCAGGCGTCGGCCCAGGTCGTGTCCGGTGGGAGGAGCCAGCGGTCGTCGGCGAGGATCCACTCGTGGACGTACGTGCCGACCTTGACGATCGACGCGGCGGCCGTGACCGGCGGCTCGTCGGCGGCGAACGGGTTGACCGAGAGCGCGGCGGGGAGGGCGTCGGTGAGCCGGCGGACGAGGGCGGCCTCGGCCAGGGCGAACAGGGCGGCCTGCGTCGAGGCGGCGTCCATCGAACCGTCCCATCCGGCGAGCCGACCGCCGGCCAGCTCGGCGAACCGCTGCCCCGCCCGGTGCACCGTGTCGAGGTGCACATCGGCCTGGTCGCGAACCGTGAGCCCCGAGCGGTCCTCCAGCCTCGACCAGATCCGCGCCGCCCGGTCGGGTGACTCCGGGTTGACGTGGATGAGGTGCGGGTGGTCGCTCCCGGTGATCTGCTGGTTGGCGGTGATCACCAACCCGGTCGACGGACGGCGTTGGCGGGGCAGCTGCTCGTCGGGGATGCGGCCCTGCCAGTCGTGGTCGGTCACCCAGCCGGGCACGGGGAGCCAAGCGTTGGCCGCGCTGCGGATCGGGATCGCCCCGGCGGTCCGGTAGCCGATGTCCCGGCGGTCGGCGAGCACGAAGTTGTTCACCGGCTCGATCCACCCGGCGAGCGCGGCGTCGAGCTCGTCGAGGGTACGCGACCGGAGCTGGGGGAGGATCGAGCGCAACGAACCGCCGGCGTCGGTCAGCTCGTGGGCGCAGAGGGCCAGTCCGGTGGGCGGGCCCCCACCTCGACCCGGGCCGCCGACGACGACGGGGCCGTGTCGGGTGACGAGGCACTCGACCTCGACGGCTTCGCCGTCGCGGACCTGCACCCGTTCGGTGCGCCGGTCGAGCACGGTGGACTGGTCGTCGAGGCGTTCGATGAACAGGTCCTGGTAGTCGGCGATGGCGTTGGTCACCCCCCAGGCGACAGCGGCGTTCTGGCCGAAGTGGGGGAACCCGGGGATCCCGGGGAAGGCGATCCCGGCGGCGTCGATGCCCTCGTCCGGGCAGCGCAGGCCGATCTGGTGGTAGACGTTCGGCGCCTCGAGCGCCCGGTGGGGATCGCCGGCGATCAGCGGATGACCCGTGGCCGTCCGATCGCCCGACACGGCCCAGCAGTTCGAACCGCTGAGCGACAGTCCGAGCGGCTGCAGGGCGGCGACCCACTCGGCGGGCAGGTCCGGCAACTTCGAGCCGACCATCTCGACGACGCCGGAGGGCACGATCAGCGGCACGGGTTGCCGCCCGAGGTGGAAGTGCTCGAGTCCCTCGACCCCGAGCGCGGCCACGACCCTGGCGTTCCAGAGCTTCTTCTGCCAGCTGGCGAAGTTCAGGTGGCGGACGATGAACGCGGCCAGCACGTGCCAGGCCTCGAACGGCTCGGGACGGGGTGCGCCGAGTCGGCTGAAAGCCGGACTGAGCGGTGCCGCCTCGAGCGCCGCGCTCGACGCCCCGCGCATGCGCCGCGCAGATCCCCCGGGTCTCGTCGTCGAGCCGCTCGTATCCCCGGCGGGCATGCTCGGCGATGCGGGCCCGGCGGGCGAAGGCGTCGGCGACGGCGTGGCTCGGCGACCCGGTGACCTCGGCCAGCGTTCCCAGGGCGCGGCGCCGGTCGTAGTCGAGGTGCCATGGTCGGTCGTGCGCGGTCGCCCAGCCCTGGCCGAAGAACAGCTCATCGAGCGAGTCGGCGGTGACGCGGGGGATCCCGTAGGCGTCACGGTCGATGCGGAACAACGGCTAGCGGCGGTCGATGGCGACGTAGTCGCGGGTGCCGTCGCCGGTGAACCACTGGCGGGGCCGGGAGATCTTCTGGTCCTTGTCGCCGAGCAGCTCGGTCCAGTGGGCCAGCCAGCCGGCCGTGCGCGGGATGGCGAACAGCACGGTGAACATGTCGACGGGGAAACCCATCGCCTGGTAGATCAGGCCGGAGTAGAAGTCGACGTTGGGGTACAGCTTGCGGCTGACGAAGTACTCGTCGCTGAGGGCGACCTCCTCGAGCTTCAGGGCGATGTCGAGGAGCGGGTTCTTGCCGGTGACGGCGAACACCTCGTCGGCCGTCTTCTTGATGATCGTGGCGCGGGGGTCGTAGTTCTTGTACACGCGATGCCCGAAGCCCATCAGGCGGCCCTTGCCGGCCTTGCAGTCGGCGATGAACGCGTCGACGTTGTCGAGCGACCCGATCTCGGACAGCATCCGCACCACCGCCTCGTTGGCCCCGCCGTGGAGCGGGCCGTAGAGGGCCGAGGCCGCCGCTGCGCACGACGAGTACGGGTCGGCGTGGCTGGAACCGACGACGCGCATCACCGTCGTTCCGCAGTTCTGCTCGTGGTCGGCGTGGAGGATGAACAGCAGGTCCATCGCCTTGGCCAGCACGGGGTCGACCGCCGAGTCCTTGCCCACCCGGAACATCATGTTGAGGAAGTTCTCGGCATAGCCGAGCTCGTTGTCGGGGTAGACGAAGGGGAGCCCGATCGAGAACTTGTGGCACATCGCCGCGACGGTGGGGGTCTTGGCGATCAACCGCAGGATCTGCTTGTCCCGGCTGCCGGCGTCGAAGATCTCCTTGGCGTCGGGGTAGAAGGTGCCCAATCCGGCGATGGCCGAGACGAACATGCCCATCGGGTGGGCGTCGTAATGGAACCCGTCGACGAACCGCTTGCGCATGTTCTCGTGGATGAACGTGTGGTGGATGACGTCGTGGCTCCACTGGGCGCTCTGCGCCGGAGTGGGCAACTCGCCGTGGAGGAGGAGGTAGGCCACCTCGAGGAAGTTCGAGTGCGCGGCGAGTTGCTCGATCGGGTAACCGCGGTAGCGCAGGATGCCGGCGTCGCCGTCGAGGTAGGTGATCGACGATTTGCACGCCGCCGTCGACAGATACGCCGGGTCGTACATCAGCAGGTCGGGATCGAGTTCGCGCAGCGCGCTCGACGGGAACGCCCCGCCGACGATCGGCACGGTGACCCTCTTGCCGGTCCGGTCGTCAATCAAGGTGATGGTGTCGGGCACCTGGTTGTCCCCTTCGGTGTGGTGTGGGGGCTTCCTCCCCGCGCACCGAGACTAGATCGGTGGGACCGACCGGCTCCACCCGGTCGGTGAGCAAGGGGGGGTCCCCCCAACCACAACTCTCGCCCTTCCACCGTTCCCTTCACCTCAGGGTGTGCCCGAACGCGCCGTGAGGTGACCGGAACGGGATGCCGGACCCTGCCAGTGGGACGCGGACCCGACTGCGGGACCGCCCGGCCGGGCTCAGGCACGCCGCGATTCCGGGGCCTACAGCGGGGTGTTGTCGTGCTTGCGCTGGCCGAGGCGCTCACGTTTGTCGATCAGCGCTTCGAGGGCCCCGGCGATCACCCGGCGGGTGTCGAGCGGTTGGATGACGCCGTCGACGTAGCCGCGTTCGGCGGCGACGTACGGGTTGAGCAGTCGCTGCGCGTAGTCGGCCTCGAAGGCGGCCTTCTCCCCGGGGGTCGCCCGGCGCTGGAGGATCGCCGCGGCCTGCCCGGCCCCCATCACCGCCAGCTCGGCCCATGGCCAGGCGATGCACAGGTCGTTTCCCATCTTCTTGGAATCCATCACGATGTACGCGCCGCCGTACGACTTGCGCAGGATCACGCAGATCCTCGGCACCGTCGCCCGCCCGTAGGCGAAGACGAGTTGCGCGCCGTGACGGATCATGCCCCGCCACTCGAGATCCTTGCCCGGGTAGAAACCCGGCGTGTCGACGAGCGTGATCAACGGGATGTTGAAGGCGTCGCAGCAGGCGACGAAGCGGGCCCCCTTCTGCGACGCCGGGATGTCGAGCGTGCCGGCCAGGGCGAGCGGCTGGTTGGCGACGATGCCCACCGGGCGGCCGTCGATCGTGGCGAAGGCCGTCACGATGTTCGCCGCCCACCGCGGTCGCACCTCGAGCAGGTCGCCGTCGTCGACGATGCAGCGGGCCACGGCCCGCACGTCGTAGCTGCCCGTCGACGACGCAGGGATGAGCTCGGCCGCCCCCTCGGCGTCGCGATCGGCGGGGTCGTCGACCCGTCGGCGGGGCGGCTGGGAGTCGACGTTGTCGGGGAGGTAGGCGAGCAGCTCCTCGGCCGCAGCCAGTGCGGCATCGACATCGGCCACGATCAGCGAGGCGACGCCGGTGAAGCGGGCGTGGGTCGCCGATCCGCCGAGCTCGTCGTTGTCGACGACGATGCCGGTGAACTCGGCGACCATCGTCGGTCCCGAGACGAAGGCGTAGGCGTCCTCGGTCATGATCACATGATCGGCGAGGCCGAGGAGGAGAGCGGGGCCCGAGACGGCCGGGCCGGCGACGATGAAGATGATCGGCACGATGCCCGAGCAGTCGGCAATCGCCCGGGCGGCCTCGCCCCATCCGTGGAGCGCGGCGATCCCCTCGAGGATGTCGGCCCCGCTCGAGCCGATGCGGCCGACGAGGGGCAGGCCGACGGTCCGCGCCGTGGTCGCCGCGTGGGCGATGTTCAGCGACGACTCCTGGCTCAACGCCCCGCGGCGCACCGACGCGTCGATGTCGACGAAGACGACCTGGCGGTCACCCAGCCGTCGCACATCTGCCGCGGCGACCCCCGGCGTGCCGGCCCGGAGGTGAACGGGGCCGATCATGGGATGGCGAGCCTACTCCCGCGCCGGCGGGCGGCCCAGAGCGGGCGACACGTTGCCGACGTGCACGCCGGGCTGCAGGTCCCCGGTCTGGGCGATCAGCTCGCGCAGCAGCTCGAGCACGGCGCGCACCGGCGCCGAGGGGCCGGGCCGTCGCCGGTGGGCCCATCCCACGACCCGGCGGGGCAGTTCGGGCACGGTGATCCGGTGAAGCTCGTCGGGTACGCCGCGGGGCAGCGCCGTTGCCGGGATGATCGTCGGACCGTAGCCGTCGAGGGCCAGCGCCGACAGCAGCCGCACGCCGTCGATCTCGGCCTGCGCCCGGAGCGTGACATCGACGTTCGTCGCCGCCCGATCGATCACCCGGCGCAGTGCGGTGCCCCGGGGCGGCAGCAGCAGCGGGTGCTCGGCCACCGCGGCGAAGGGCAGCTCGTCGTAGACGGCCAGCGGATGGCCGATGGGCACCACGACGATCAGATCCTCGGCGAAGAGCGCCTCGACGGCCAGGTCGGGATCGTCGACGGGCAGGTGCACGATCGCCGCGTCGAGCTGCCCGGCCACCAGGCGGGCCAGGAGCGACGAGGTGCTGCCTTCGGCGACGACGGCCCTGACCAGCGGATGGGTCTCGGCGAGGGCGGTGAGCAGCTCGGGCATCAGCCATCTCCCGGTGGTGCCGATCACCCCCACGTAGGCATCGCCGGCGATCTGGTCGTGGCGGCTCGACAGGTCGGCGACGATGGCGTCGAGTTCGCGTTGGATGCGCCGCGCCCGGTCGACGACCATCGCCCCGTCGTCGGTGAGGCCGCCGCGGGCCCGGTCGACCAGCGTGGTACCCAGCTCCCGCTCGAGTCGGGCGATGTGGCCCGACACGTTCGACTGCACCGTGAACAGGGCCCGTGCCGCTCCCGAGAACGATCCGTGATCGGCGATCGCGATCAGGGCGGCCAGCTGTCGAAGATCCATCTGTGATGAAGATACTAAATATCGCCGGATGCGACTTGAAAGATCACTCGTTCACGTGCATACTTTCACATGTAGTTCGAAGCCAGCTCACCCCCCAGGAGCCTGGCTCGACGAACCCATAGAAGCGGATCCCCCATCCGCAGGGTTCCAGGTTGAGAGGCGCCTCTTCCCCCAAAGAGGCGCCTTTCCCGTTCTGGCACGGAGATCACCAGGTAGGGGTCCGGCGGCACGGCGTCTAGCCTTGGGCGGATGCCGGCCCGATCCTCGCCCCCGCGGTCCGCCGCGTTCTTCGATCTCGACCGCACGCTGCTCGCCGGGGCCAGCGGGCCGGTCCTCTCCGACGCGATGCGCACAGCCGGGGTGATCTCCTCGTCGATCCCGGGTGAGCACCTGATGTTCGCCCTGTTCAACGCCGTCGGCGAGACCCTCCCGGCGATGGTCGTCGCCCGCCAGGGTGCCACCCTGGCCAAGGGGAGGTCGCAGGCTGCCGTCCAGCGCGCCGCAGCGGGCGTGGCGAATCGACTGGTGGACCTCGTCCAACCGTACGCCTACCACGCGTTCGCCGAGCACCGGGCTGCCGGCCGGCCGGTCGTGCTGGCCACCACCACGCCGTACGACCTGGTCAAGCCGTTCGCCGACGCCCTCGGACTGGACGGCGTGGTGGCCACCCGCTACGGCGTGGCCGGCGACGGCACCTACGACGGCACCATCGACGGCCATTTCGTGTGGTCGACCGGCAAGCTCGCCGCCGTGCGGGAGTGGGCCGACGCCCATGGTGTCGATGTGGCCGAGAGCTGGGCGTACTCCGACAGCGTCTACGACGTCCCGCTGCTCTCGGCGGTGGCCCACCCGGTGGCGGTCAATCCCGACCCGCGGATGACCCTCGTGGCCGCAGCCCGGCGATGGCCCGTCGTCCACCTCGACGTCCCGTCGGGTGTCGCCAAGATCCCGGTGATCAACATGGAGCTGCAGAAGCTCATGCTCGCCCTCACCCGACCGGAGTTCATCCCCTTCGCCCGGTTCTCGATCTCGGGTGAAGAGCACATCCCCGCCCGCGGCGGCGGCCTGATCGTCGGGAACCACCGCTCGTACTTCGACGTGGCGGCGATGGCGATGATGGTTGCCCGCGCCGGGCGCCCTGTGCGCTTCCTCGGAAAGCGCGAGGTCTTCAAGGCCCCGGTGATCGGCCAGATCGCCACGGCGATGGGCGGGATCCCGGTCGACCGGGGTACAGGCTCCGACGAGCCGTTGCGGGCCGCGGCCGACGCGCTGAGCTCCGGGGAACTGGTGGCGATGATGCCCGAGGGCACGATTCCACGCGGCCGGGCCTTCTTCGATCCGGTGCTCAAGGGTCGATGGGGTGCGGCCCGGCTGGCGGCGATGACCAGGGTCCCGGTGATCCCGGTCGGGTTGTGGGGCACGGAGCGGATCTGGCCCCGCTCGGCCCGGCTGCCCAACGTGCTCAACGTGCTCAACCCGCCGCTGGTCACGGTGACCGCCGGGCCACCCGTCGGCTTGAAGTACCGCAGCGCCGATGCCGACACCCGACGGATCATGGCCTCGATCGTCGATCTGCTCCCGCCCGAGGCCCGGGAGGTCCGCGAGCCGACCGAGGCCGAGATGCGGGCGACCTTGCCGCCCGGCTACCGGGGCGATCCCGACCGGGAACGGGACCGTCGGCCGGGCACCGACATCTGAGCAGGCCCGCTGCCCGCCGTGCCGGCTGCGGGCCCGTCGGCCGCGAATCGCCGCCGCGACCCGTGGGAGCGATCACCGCGAACGCTACCGTGCGTGACCTGTGGCACAAGGGGAAACGCTCGCCTACGAGCCGGGTATCGACGGGCTCCGGGCGGTGGCGGTCGTCGCCGTGCTCGTCTTCCACGGCGGATTCGCCTGGGCCTCGGGTGGGTTCCTCGGTGTCTCGGTGTTCTTCACGCTGTCCGGCTTCCTGATCACCCGGCTGCTGCTCGACGAGCACGGCCGGGCGGGGCGGATCGGTCTCACCCGATTCTGGGGGCGGCGACTGCGCCGGTTGGCCCCGGCGTCGCTGCTCTGCCTGTTCGCCGTGCTCGTCATGTCACCCTGGTGGACCGACGCGCTCCAACGCCGGGCGCTGCCCACCGATGTCTGGTCGGCGGCGACCTACTGGGCCAACTGGCGGTTCATCGCCGGAGGCCACAGCTACGCCGAGCTGTTCGCCGACCCGAGCCCCGTGCTCCACTTCTGGTCGCTGGCCATCGAGGAGCAGTTCTACCTCGTCTACCCGGTCGTCGTGGTCGCCGTGGTGCGGCTCGGGCGGGCCCGTCCCCGTCTCGCCCTGGCCGCCACGCTGTCGACGCTGCTCGCCGCGTCGGCGATCGCCACCCGGCTGACCTCCGACCACGACCTGATCTACTACGGCGCCCACATCCGCGCCGGTGAGCTGCTCATCGGCGCCTTGGCCGCGCTCGGCGCGCCTTGGTTGACCAGGCGCTTCGGGCGCTGGCTCGGCTGGGTCGGGCTGGCGGCGATCGCCGGGATCGCGGTGCTGTCATGGCGGTCGGACATCCGCAGCCCGTGGTTGTACGACGGGCGCCTCGCCCTGTTCGCGCTCGTCTCGGCTGCTGCGGTCATCGGCGTGACCGTGCGCGGCCCGGCCCGCGCCCTGCTCGGCCGCCGGCCGTTCGTGGCGGTGGGACGGGTGAGCTACGGGCTCTACCTGTTCCACTGGCCGATCTTCCTCCTGCTCGACGAGCGGCGGGTCGGGTGGGGGCGCGCCCCGCTGTTCGCCCTGCGTGTGACCGTCACGCTCGTGGTCAGCGTCATCTCGTTCGTGATCGTCGAACAGCCCGTGCGGTTGCGCCGGGCATTTGCCCGGCCCCGGGTGGCCATGGCGGGCTTCGCCGCCGCGCTCGGCGTCGTGGTCGCCGTTGCCCCCCTCACCCGTCCGGGATCGGACGGGGCGACCGCGTCCGCCGAGATTCCCGGCGGTGTCGTCGTCTTCGAGCGCCCGGCGACTACTACCCCGCCGTTCACGGCGCCGGTTCCGACGACCGCGGCCGAGCCATCCGCGCCGCAGTCGACGGCCCCGGCGCGCGTGATCGTCGGATTCGCCGGGGCCGACGTGAGCGTGCGCGCCCGGCTGGTCGGCATCGACGGCATCGACGTGATCGACCTGCTCCCCGTCGGATGCCCGCTGGTGTCCGAGGAGCGCCACCCCGGATGCCCCATGGCCCACGAGGCGATGCAGCGCATGATGCCGGCCATCGAACCGGCGCTCGTCGTGCTGACGCTCGCCACCCAGGACCGGGCGGCGCTGGACGTGGCCGATCCGGTCGAACGACTCCGCCTGGCCAGCCGGATGGCGCAGAACGTACGCCGATCTGCCGAGGGCGCCCTCTCCGGCGGGACGCAGGTCCTGATCCTCGACACATCGGGTCTGCGCGATTCGCTCTCCATCGGGCTCGAGCAGCTCGCTCTCGCCCATCCGGAGGTGACCGTGATCGACTCCGCCGGGCTGCGCGCCGCCGTGCTCGGGCGCGTCCGTCCGGTCGAGGAGCCCACCGTGGCCGAGCCGGTCGGCGGCGCGGTTGGGAGCAGCGCCGATCTCCACGTGCTCGTGATCGGGGATTCGACCTCGTTCGAGTTGGCGGCCGCGCTGGCCCGTCAGGGCAGTGTGGCGGTCGTCTGGGGCGGGGGGGCCAACTGTCCGCTGGTCGACGTGGACGAGCTCCGCTGGGGCGACGGCGCCCAGTGGCCGATGGACGAGTGCCCGAACGTCGACATCGGCTGGCCCGCCACCATCGCCGAGGTGCGGCCCGACGTGGTGTTGGTCGTGGCCAGCCTGGCCGAGCAGTCCGAACACCGCTACCCGGGCTCCTCGGCGTGGCATGTCGCCGGCGACCCGGCGTTCACCGAGGCCCACGACTCGATGATGCGCGACCTGCTCGAACTGGTCGCACCGCTGGGCTCGGTGGTGCTGGTGGCGAATGCCCCGCCGATCGGGGCCGGCGCGTTCGCCGACTCCGAGATGGCAGACGCCGAGCGGTTGTCGGCCTGGACTGCGCAGATCGGGCGCTGGGACGACCAGTGGCTGCCGGTGTCGACCATCGACTACGCCGGCGCCGTCGCCCGGGTCGAAGCGGGTGGCTCGCAGCGCGGCGACGGTGTCCACCTGCGACCGGCCGCGGCCGACGCCGTGGCCGCGGAGCTCGTCCCCGTCGTGACGGCGCGAGTCGCCGAACTGCGCGCCGCGCTCGCCGAGTCCGGCTGCCGGGTCGGCACGCCACCCGTGCTGGTGGTCGCCGAATGCGCGTAGACCGACGCCCCTGATCGACGCGCGGCGCCCGGTTGCGGGCGAGGACACGAGGGTCCGGCTCGCCCGCAGCCAGGGGCTGACAGCGATCTCAGCCGAATGTTACGGAACCGTTACAGCGCGCGTTCGTTGTAACGGTTCGCCTAATCCCTTGGCAGTGGGGTGGCGGTCGGGTGAAACTGCCGTATCGCCACTGATCGGTGAGCGTCATTCACGGAGAGGAGGAATGCGATGGTTGCGCTGGAGACGTTGTCGGGAGTGCTCGGTGCACTCTTCCTGGTCGCCCTCGTCTGGGCATCCGCGTCCCTGCGGGTCGTCGAGGCGGGTACGAGCGTGATCACCCTGCGCTTCGGGCGGCCCCATCGAACGCTCGAGCCGGGGTTGCACGTCCGCCTGCCCGGCGTGGACGTGTGGTGCCCGGTCGTGATGGGGACGCAGCGCCAGACGTTCGCGTCCGATGCCGTCACCGCCGATCACCAGCGGGTCCGGATCAGCGGCGAGCTCCGCTTCCGGGTTCGCTCGGCGCCGGACTTCCTCCACGCCGAACGAACCTTCCGCGGTTCCCTCCCGGCGACGTGCGAGGCCGTGGCCGGCGAGCTGGTCGCCCGCCACGATCTCGATCAGCTGATCGTCAAGCGGGAACAGCTGCGCGACGAGCTTCGTTTCTCGATCGAGGACCGGGTCGCCTTTGCCGGGGTCTCGGTGGAGGACGTCCAGATCGTGACGATCGAGCCGGCGTTCCGGATCGGGCGGTTGCGTGCCGAGCGCACGCTGCTGACCCACGAGCGCGAGCTCACCCGCGAACGCCTGGGCATCGAGCGGGAGGTGCGGGCGACGCGCGCCGAGATCCGGGCCCACGAGTTGCGAGAGCTGAACCACGTGGCCGGTGAGCTGGGAGAACGGTCCTTCGAGCTGTTGCGACACGAGGCGTTGGCCACCGTGGTGGACAACGTCTCGGGCCGCCACGGTTGGCCGGCGCCCAGTTCCATCGATGACGTGGGGCTGCGCCGGTGAAAGGACTGAGCCGCTCCGTCGCCTGCGGGGACGGAGCGGCTCAGTCGCCGTGGGCGACGCGTTGTTCAGTCGCCGTAGGCGACGCGTTGTTCAGTCGCCGTAGGCGACTTTGCGGCGAACGATGTTCAGGGCTGACCCGGCCTTGAACCACTCGACCTGTTCGTCGTTGAAGGTGTGGGTGGCCCGGAAGTCGATCACCGACCCGTCGGGCTTGCGGATCTGGCAGCGCATCGGCTGATCGGGCTGGGGCGGCAGGTCGAGCACGCTGATCCGGTCGTCCTCGCCGATCAGCTCGTAGGTGGTTGGCTCGGCGAACGTCAGCGGCACGAGTCCCTGCTTCTTCAGGTTGGTCTCGTGGATACGGGCGAAGCTGCGGGCGAAGATCACCCGGCCGTTGCGGAAACGGGGCTCCATCGCCGCATGCTCACGGCTCGAGCCCTCGCCGTAGTTCTTGTCACCGATCGCGCACCAGGCGATACCCCGTTCCATGTACCGCTTGGCGATCTCCGGGAAGCTGCGGGTCTCGCCGTCCGTGACGTCCTTGCCCTCCCCGGTGGCGCCGGTGAAGGCGTTGACGGCGCCGATGAACAGGTTGCCGGAGATGTTCTCGAGGTGGCCGCGGAACTTCAACCACTTGCCGGCGGCCGAGATGTGGTCGGTGGTGCACTTGCCCTGGGCTTTCATCAGCACGGGGAGCTCGACGTAGTCGTTGCCGTCCCAGGCGAGGAACGGCTCGAGCAGCTGCAGGCGGTCGGAGGTGGGGGATACCTCGACCACGATCCCGGAACCGTCGGCCGGGGGAGCGACGAAGGTGTCGTGGCCAGGGTCGTAGCCGCCCGCCGGGAGCACTTCGCCCACCGGTGCCTCGAGGCGCACTTCGGCACCCGACGGGGTGGTCAGGGTGTCGGTCGTCGGGTCGAAGTCGAGTCGCCCGGCGAGCGCCAGGGCGATCACGGTGTCGGGGCTGGTGACGAAGCTGAGGGTGTTGGCCGAGCCGTCGTTGCGCTTCGGGAAGTTGCGGTTGAACGAGTTGACGATCGTGTTCGAGCGCCCGGTGACCTCGATCGGTCGATCCCACTGGCCGATGCACGGCCCGCAGGCGTTGGCCAGCACCGTCGCCCCGATCGCCTCGAGATCGGCCAGCAGCCCGTCGCGCTCGATCGTCGCCCGGATCTGTTCGGAGCCGGGCGAGATCAGTAGGGGCACGCGGGCGCGCAGTCCGTTGGCCGCAGCCTGGCGGGCCACCGAAGCGGCCCGGGTGATGTCCTCGTAGGAGGAGTTGGTGCACGAGCCGATCAGCGCGGCGGAGATCTCCACGGGCCAGCCGTGCTCGGCCGCCTGGGCGCCGACGTCGGCTCCTACCCGGTGGGCCCGGTCGGGGGAGTGGGGGCCGTTGATCAGCGGCTTGAGCCCGTCGAGATCCACCTCGATCACCTGGTCGTAGAGGGCCCCGTCATCGGGGCGCAGGTCGCCGACGACGCGGTCTGCGGCGTCGGCGATCGCCTCACGGCCGGTGGCCTTGAGATAGGCCGCCATGTTGGCGTCGTAGCCGAAGACCGAGCACGTCGCGCCGATCTCGGCTCCCATGTTGCAGATCGTGGCCTTCCCGGTCGCCGAGATCGTCTCGGCCCCGGGGCCGAAGTACTCGACGATCGCGCCGGTGCCGCCCTCGACGGTGAGCACCCGGGCCACCTCGAGGATCACGTCCTTCGGGCTCGACCACCCCGACAGCGCGCCGGTCAGGCGGACGCCGATCACCTTCGGCCAGCGCACGTTGAACGGGAAGCCGGTCATCACGTCCACGGCGTCGGCGCCGCCGACACCGATGGCGACCATCCCCAGCCCACCGGCATTGGGGGTGTGGGAGTCGGTACCGATCATCATCCCGCCGGGGAAGGCGTAGTGCTCGAGGACGACCTGGTGGATGATGCCGCTGCCCGGCGCCCAGAAGCCGATGCCGAACTTCGCCGAGACCGAACGGAGGAAGTCGTACACCTCGGCGTTGGTGTCGATCGCCACGCCCATGTCGATGCGGGCGCCGACCTTGGCCGAGATCAGGTGGTCGCAGTGCACCGTTGACGGCACGGCGGTCTGTGGGAGGCCGGCGGTCATGAACTGGAGCAGCGCCATCTGGGCCGTGGCGTCCTGCATCGCCACACGGTCCGGATGGAAATCGGCGTAGCTGCGCCCCCGCTCCATCTCCTGGCCGGTCGGGTCGGAGAGATGGTTGATCAGGATCTTCTCGGTCAGCGTCAGAGGGCGGCCGAGGCGTTCACGGCCGAGACGAACGTTGTCGGTCAGGGTGGCGTAGACCTGGGTGACGAGCTCGGTGGGTGTGCCGGCGGAAACGGCCATGGTGGTCCCCCTGCGGGAAGGAGCGCTGAGGCTTGCGCTGCGGTCGAATGTATACAAGCATAATACAAGTGCGCCAGTCAGCCAACCGCCAACCCGGGCCGATCCGATGCCGCTGACGATCATCGCCGTGGCGCCGGTGCGTGTTGCCGACGTCGGGGGCTGGACCGACACGTGGTTCGCCGGTCGGGGCCGCGTGTGCAGCATCGCCGTCGAGCCGGGAGCCCGCGTCGAGCTGCGCGAGACCGTTGCGGGTGGTGCGATCACATTGCTCGTCGGCTCGACGGGGGAGCGCTACTCGTTCGCGCCGGGGGCCGGCCCCGGGCGCCACCCGCTGCTCGAGGCGGCGATCGCCACCATTCCGCCGCGCAGCGGCATGACCGTCTCGGTGGGCGCCGAGGTCCCGCCCGGCTCGGGTCTGGGCACGTCGGCAGCCGTGGTCGTCGCCCTGCTCGGCGCCCTGGCCCACGCCTCGGGGGTGGAGATCGCGCCCGAGGAACTGGCGGCGATGGCCCACGGGGTCGAGACGGGGATCGGCCGCCAGAGCGGCGTGCAGGACCAGTGGGCCGCGGCATGGGGAGGTGTCAACGACCTGCATGTCACCTATCCGGGCGTCGTGCGGCGCCCCGTGGCCATCGACGACGAGGTGTTCGCCGATCTGCGCCGCCGTCTCGTCACCGTGTACCTCGGCCGTCCGCACGCCTCGTCGAGGTTGCACGAGGAGGTGATCACCGGGTTGGCCACGGCCGATCCCGGCCCGACGTTGCGCCGGCTGCGCGAGGCGGCAGCGCACGCGGTCGGTGCACTGGCCATCGGCGAGCTGGCCTCGTACGGCGAGGCGCTGATCGAGCACCACGAGGCGATGCGCCGCCTCCACCCGGCGCTGATCCCGCGGGCAGCCGATGCCGTGGTCGCCGTCGCCCGGGGGTGCGGCGCCGTCGGCTGGAAGTCGAACGGCGCGGGCGGCGACGGCGGGACGATCACGCTGGTCGGCCCGGCCTACCCACCGGCGCTACGGACGCTGCGCGAGACCCTCGGCGCGATGACGGGCACGCGGATCCTCGAGCTGTCCCCGACAGGCCGGGGGGTGCGGACCACCGCCGGGCGGGTGGAGGGTCCCTGATGCGCACGATCCGCTACCAGGAGATCGCCACCGACCTGCGCCAGCGCCTGGTCGGTGGCCACTACGCCGCCGGCCGGCTGCTCCCCAGCGAGGCCGAGCTGTCGGCGGAGTTCGCCGCCAGCCGCGTCACCGTGCGCCGGGCGCTGGAGCTGCTGCGCGACGAGCGGCTGGTCGACGCCCGTCAGGGGTTCGGCTGGTTCGTCGCCACGACTCCGATCCGCCAGACGCTCGGGCAGCTGGCCACGATCGAGGCCCAGATGGAGGCCGACGGGGTGGTTCCCGAACGCCGCATCCTCGAGTTCGCCTTCGTCCCGGCGACGGGGCGCATCCGCGATCTGCTCGGCGCCGATCAGGTGCTCCGGGTGCGCCGGCTGAACCTCGCCGACGGCGAGCCGTTCGCCGTCGTCACCGTGTGGTGCCCGGCCGAACTCGGCCAGCACCTGTCGCGCCGCGACGTGGAGCGCTCGCCGTTCTACGCCCTCCTGCGCATCCCGTTGCGCGGGGCGACCCAGACGATCGGGGCGGACGCAGCATCCGACGAGGACGCGCCGCTGCTCGGCATCCCCGCGGGGACGCCGGTGCTGCGCTGCGAACGGGTGACCACCGACACCAGCGGCCGGGCAGTACTGGTCAGCGAGCACGTCTTTCCCGCTCACCGCACCGAGTTCGTCGTCGAACTGCCCAACGCCGAGCCCTCGATCACCCCGTCGGGCCTGCGCCTGGTGGAGTGACCTCCGCAGCGGCGACGATCGCCTCGTCGTGAGGGATGGTGGCCCGGGCTCGCAGCCCAGCGGCACGCCGGACGAGACTGAGGTGATGACCGACCGCGTGCTCATCTCGATCGACCACGGCATCGCCGACGTCCGCTTGAACCGCCCCGACAAGCGCAACGCGTTGGACAATGCCCAGTTCACGGCGATCGCCGAGGCCGGCGAGCGGTTGAAGACGGAACCGGGCGTGCGCGTCGTGGTCGTGTCGGGCAATGGGCCCTCCTTCTGCGCCGGGCTCGACCTCACGTCGATGGCCGCGTTGGCCGGCGGAGCAGCCGGTGCGGCGGCGCGCGACGACGGCAATCCGGGCTCGATGCGCGAGGGCCGGATCACCCATCTCGGCCAGCAGGTGTGCTGGGTGTGGCAGGAGATCCCCGTGCCGGTGATCGCCGCGGTGCACGGCCACGCCCTCGGCGGCGGCATCCAGATCGCCCTCGGCGCCGACATCCGCATCGTCCACCCCGACACCCAGATGTCGGTGCGCGAGACCTACTGGGGTCTCGTGCCCGACATGACCGGCACGTTCTTCCTCAACCGCCTCGTCCGGCCCGACGTGGCCAAGGAGCTGACCTTCACCGCACGGATCTTCAGCGGCCGCGAGGCCGGCGAGCTGGGCATCGCCACCCGCGTCAGCGAGACCCCGCTCGACGATGCGCTGGCCATGGCCGCCGAGATCGCCGAGCGGAGCCCCGACGCGGTGCGCGGTGCCAAGGCGTTGATCAACCGGATGCAGCACGCCGACGCGGCCGGGCAGTTCGCCGAGGAGCGCCGCCGGATCGGCGAGCTGATCGGCACTCCCAACCAGGTCGAGTCGGTGATCGCCGGCCTCGAGAAGCGGTCGCCCAACTTCGCCGACTGATCCGCTGCCTGACGCGCCGTCGGCCGGGGCCGGGCCGAAAAGGTGGAGGGCCGGAGGGCCGGCGCGCTACGCTCGTGAGTTCGCGGGACAGCGTCGTCCCCGGACCCAGCCGACGATCGACTTGGACGAGGACGATGCACGAGAACCTCCACGCGCCCACCGGTTTGTACGACCCGCGCTTCGAACACGACGCCTGCGGCGTCGCCTTCGTCGCCAACGTCAAGGGCGTCGCCAGCCGGTCGATCGTGGCCATGGGCATCGGCGCCTTGTGCAATCTCGAACACCGCGGGGCCACCGGCGCGGAGGCCGACACCGGCGACGGCGCCGGGATCCTGATCCAGGTGCCCGACCGGTTCCTGCGGGCCGTCGTCGACTTCACCCTGCCGCCGGCGGGCCATTACGCAGTGGGCACGGCGTTCCTCCCCGCCGAACGCGCCGACGCCGACAAGGTCGCCGTGCAGATCGAGCAGATCGCCGACGCCGAGGGCCTCCGACTGCTCGGCTGGCGCGAGGTGCCGCTGTGCCCCGAGCACCTCGGGGCGACGGCACGGGCCGCCATCCCGACGATCCGCCAGGTGTTCCTGGCCGGCGCCACCGGGGCGGGAATGGCCGGGATCGAACTCGACCGCCGGGTGTTCGTCGCCCGCAAGCGGATGGAGCACGAGATCTCCGGCCCCTCGGCCGCCGGGGTCTACTTCCCGTCGCTGTCCGCCCGCACCCTCGTCTACAAGGGCATGTTCACCACCCCGCAGCTCGCCCTGGTCTACCCCGACCTGCAGGACCAGCGGCTCGAGTCGGCGATCGCCCTCGTCCACTCCCGCTTCTCCACCAACACGTTCCCCTCGTGGCCGCTGGCCCACCCCTACCGGTTCGTGGCCCACAACGGCGAGATCAACACGGTGCAGGGCAACCGCAACTGGATGCGGGCCCGCGAGGCGCTGCTGGCCACCGATCTGATCCCGGGCCTCGAGCGGGCGTTCCCGATCTGCACCCCGGGTGGCAGCGACACCGCCTCGTTCGACGAGGTGCTCGAACTGCTCCACCTCGGCGGGCGCAGCCTGCCCCATGCCGTGATGATGATGATCCCCGAGGCGTGGGAGAACCACGCGACGATGGATCCGGCGAGGCGGGCCTTCTACCGCTTCCATTCCTCGCTGATGGAGCCGTGGGACGGTCCGGCGAGCGTGGCGTTCAGCGACGGCACCGTCGTGGGCGCCGTGCTCGACCGCAACGGCCTGCGGCCGAGCCGCTACTGGGTCACCGACGACGACCTCGTCGTGATGGCCTCCGAGTCGGGCGTGCTCGACATCGATCCCGCCCGGATCGTGCGCAAGGGTCGGCTGCAGCCCGGGCGGATGTTCCTGATCGACACGGCCGAGGGGCGGATCGTCGACGACGACGAGATCAAGTCGCAGCTCGCCGCCGAGCACCCCTACGCCGCCTGGCTGGCCGACGGCCTGGTCGAGCTGCCCGAGCTGCCCGGGCGCGAGCACGTCGTGTTCTCCTCCCAGAGCGTGCTGCGCCGGCAGCAGGTGTTCGGCTACACCCACGAGGAGCTCAAGCTGCTCGTCGCCCCGATGGCCAGGCTGGGCACCGAGCCGATCGGCTCGATGGGCACCGACACTCCGATCGCTGTGCTGTCGGACCGCTCCCGCCTGCTGTTCGACTACTTCCAGCAGCTGTTCGCCCAGGTCACCAACCCGCCGCTCGACGCCATCCGCGAGGAGCTCGTCACCGCCCTCGGTTCGACCGTCGGCCCCGAGTCGAACCTCTTGCGCCCGTCTCCGGAGAGCTGCCGCCAGCTCACCCTGCCGTTCCCGATCATCGACAACGACGAGCTGGCCAAGATCATCCACGTCGACGACGACGGCGATCGCACCCACCTCAAGGCGGTGGTGGTCAGCGGCCTGTTCCGGGTCTCCGGCGGCGGTCTCGCCCTGCGCCGGGCGCTCGACTCGGTGCGCTCCGAGGTCAGCCGGGCGATCGACGACGGGGCGCGGATCATCGTGCTCTCCGACCGCAACACCGACGAGGTCTATGCCCCGATCCCGACGCTGCTGCTGACCAGCGCCGTCCACCACCACCTCGTCCGGGAGCGCAAGCGCACCCAGGCCGGCCTGATCGTCGAGACCGGCGATGCCCGCGAGGTGCATCACATGGCCCTCCTCGTCGGGTTCGGCGCCGGCGCGGTCAACCCGTACCTGGCGTTCGAGTCGATCGAGGACATGATCGCCCAGGACCTCAACGGGCTCGGTGGGATGGACCCCCACCAGGCCGTGAAGAACTACATCAAGGCGGCCGGCAAAGGCGTGCTCAAGGTGATGTCGAAGATGGGCGTTTCGACCGTGGCGAGCTACACGGGCGCCCAGATCTTCGAGGCCATCGGTCTGGGCGGCGAGCTGGTCGACGAGTACTTCACCGGGGTGGTCAGCCGCCTCGGTGGCATCGGGGTCGACGAGATCGCCCGCGAGGTGGCGATGCGCCATGCGACGGCCCACCCGAAGAACCCGGAACGGCGCGCCCACCGCCAGCTCGAGTTGGGCGGCGAGTACCAGTGGCGGCGGGAGGGGGAGCACCACCTGTTCAACCCCGAGACGGTGTTCAAGCTGCAGCACGCCACCCGGGCCAAGCGCTACGACGTCTTCCAGCAGTACACCACGCTGGTCAACGACCAGTCCTCGCGGCTGGCCACGCTGCGCGGCCTGTTCGCCTTCGTCGACGACCCCGACCGGCCGCCGGTGCCGATCGACGAGGTCGAGGCGGTCGCCGACGTCGTCAAGCGGTTCTCCACCGGGGCGATGAGCTACGGATCGATCTCGGCCGAGGCCCACGAGACGCTGGCCATCGCGATGAACCGGATCGGCGCCAAGTCGAACACCGGCGAGGGGGGCGAGGACGCCGCCCGATTCACCCCCGACGCCAACGGCGACCTGCGCCGCTCGGCGATCAAGCAGGTCGCCTCGGGCCGATTCGGGGTGACCAGCGAGTACCTCGTCAACGCCGACGACCTGCAGATCAAGATGGCCCAGGGGGCCAAGCCGGGCGAGGGCGGGCAGCTCCCCGGGGCCAAGGTCTACCCGTGGATCGCCAAGACCCGCCACTCCACACCCGGCGTCGGGCTGATCAGCCCGCCACCGCATCACGACATCTACTCGATCGAGGATCTCAAGCAGCTGGTCCACGACCTGAAGAACGCCAACCCGGCGGCCCGCATCCACGTCAAGCTCGTCGCCGAGGTCGGCGTCGGCACGGTGGCCGCCGGCGTGGCCAAGGCCAAGGCCGATGTCGTGCTCATCTCGGGCCACGATGGGGGCACCGGGGCCAGCCCGCTGACCTCGCTCAAGCACGCCGGGGCGCCCTGGGAGCTCGGCCTGGCCGAGACGCAGCAGACCCTGCTGCTCAACGGCTTGCGCGACCGCATCGTGGTGCAGACCGACGGGCAGCTCAAGACGGGTCGCGACGTCGTCATCGCCGCCCTGCTCGGCGCCGAGGAGTACGGTTTCGCCACCGCCCCGCTCGTCGTCAGCGGATGCGTGATGATGCGCGTCTGCCACCTCGACACCTGCCCGGTCGGCGTTGCCACCCAGAACCCCGAGCTGCGCAAGCGGTTCTCGGGCAAGCCCGAGTTCGTCGTCAACTTCTTCGAGTTCATCGCCACCGAGGTGCGCGAGCTGATGGCGCAGCTCGGGTTCCGCACGATGGCCGAGATGATCGGACACGTCGAGCGGCTCGATACGCGGGCGGCGATCGACCACTGGAAGGCCTCGGGGCTCGACATCTCACCGATCCTCGCCCTGCCGACCAACGCCTACGGCCAGACCTTCACCCAGTCGGTCGCCCAGGACCACGGGCTCGACATCGCCCTCGACCGCCAGTTGATCGAGCGTTGTGCGCCGGCGTTGTCGCACGGCGAGGCGGTGCGGTTCGAGGGCACGGTCCACAACGTCAACCGCACCGTCGGCACGATGCTCGGCCATCAGGTGACCACACGGTGGGGGGCGGCCGGGCTGCCCGACGGCACGATCGACATCCGCCTGCGGGGCTCGGCCGGCCAGATCGTTCGGGGCCTTCCTCCCGTCGGGGATCACCCTGCGCCTCGAGGGCGACGCCAACGACTACCTCGGCAAGGGGTTGTCCGGGGGCCGGTTGGTGGTGCGGCCCGACCGCCGGGCGACGTTCGCCGCCGAGGACAACGTGATCGCCGGCAACGTCATCGGCTACGGGGCGACCAGCGGCGAGATCTTCCTGCGTGGCACGGTCGGCGAACGGTTCTGCGTGCGCAACTCGGGCGCCACGGCCGTGGTCGAGGGCGTCGGCGACCATGGCTGCGAGTACATGACCGGCGGCCGCGTCGTCGTCTTGGGCGCCACCGGGCGCAACTTCGGCGCCGGCATGTCGGGCGGGATCGCCTACGTCCACGACCCGGTCGGCGCCTTCTCGGCGCTGGTCAACGGCGAGATGGTCGATCTCGAACCGCTCGACGACGCCGACGCCGAGTACCTGCTCGGGATCGTCGAACGCCACCACGAGCTGACCGGTTCCGACGTGGCCGCCGGCATGCTCGCCGAATGGACCGACGCGGTCGGGCGGTTCCACAAGGTGATGCCGCGTGACTACAAGCGGGTGCTCGACGTGATCACGACCGCCGAGGCCGACGGCCTCACCATCGAGGAGACCAACATGCGCATCATGGAGTCGGCCCGTGGGTGACGTGACGGGCTTCCTGAAGTGGGACCGTGTGGTGTTCACCCGTCGCCCCGTCGAGCAACGGCTGAAGGACTGGAGCGAGGTCTACGAACCGTTCCCACTCGACGCCCTCGAGACGCAGGCGGGGCGCTGCATGGACTGCGGCATCCCGTTCTGCAACAACGGATGCCCACTCGGCAACCTGATCCCCGACTGGAACGATCTCGTCTACCGCGATCACTGGCGTGACGCGATCGACCGGTTGCACGCCACGAACAACTTCCCCGAGTTCACCGGCCGGCTGTGCCCGGCGCCGTGCGAGTCGGCGTGCGTGCTCGGGATCAACGCCGACCCGGTGACGATCAAGAACGTCGAGGTGTCGATCATCGACCGGGCGTGGGACGAGGGGTGGGTCACGCCGAAGCCGGCGACGGTGGCCACCGGCAAGCGTGTCGCCGTGATCGGCTCGGGTCCGTCCGGGCTCGCCGCCGCCCAGCAGCTGACCCGCGCCGGTCACGACGTCGTGGTGCTCGAGCGGGCCGACCGCATCGGCGGCCTGCTGCGCTACGGCATCCCCGAGTTCAAGATGGAGAAGCGCCATCTCGACCGCCGCATCGCCCAGATGGAGGCCGAGGGTACCGAGTTCCGCACCAACGCCCAGGTCGGCAAGGGCGTCGACATCGATGTCCTGCTGGCCACCTATGACGCCGTCGTGCTCGCCGCCGGCGCCACCGCGGCGCGCGACCTGCCGATCCCCGGCCGCGAGCTCGGCGGCATCCATCAGGCGATGGAGTTCCTGCCGTGGGCCAATCGGGTGCAGCAGGGCGACCTGCCCCAGTCACCGATCGACGTGCACGGCCGGCACGTGGTGATCATCGGCGGCGGCGACACCGGGGCCGACTGCCTGGGCACGGCGCACCGCCAGGGCGCCGCCTCGGTGACGCAGCTCGAGATCCTGCCCCGGCCGCCCGACGAGCGCTCGCCGGACAACCCGTGGCCGCAATGGAGCCTGATCTACCGCACCTCGTCGGCTCACGAGGAGGGCGGGGAGCGGCTGTTCAGCGTGAACACCGAACGCTTCGTCGACGACGGCCACGGCCGGGTCCGGGCCCTGGTGCTCCACGAGGTCGAGCTGGTCGGCGGTCGCTTCCAGAAGATCGAGGGCACCGATCGCGAGCTGCCCGCCGACTTCGTGTTCCTGGCGATGGGCTTCCTCGGGCCCGAGCGTGGTTCCTGGCTCGACCAGCTGGGTGTCGGGTTCGACAACCGGGGCAACGTGGAGCGTGATTCCCGGTTCATGACCTCGGTCCCCGGGGTGTTCGTCGCCGGCGACATGGGCCGTGGCCAGAGCCTGATCGTGTGGGCGATCGCCGAGGGTCGCAGCTGCGCCGCCGGTGTCGATGCCTGGTTGATGGGCGAATCGGCGCTTCCGAGCCCGATCGCGCCGACGACCCGGCCGCTGCAATAGCCCATCCGACGGCCACCGTGAGCGGGATGACGTTACAACTCGATGACAGCGGCCTAGTCTGAGAGCACTATGCGCCGATATCTCGTGTCGCTGGCTCCCACGGCCGCCATGCTCGCGGTGGTCGTCGGGGCGTGCGGCTCCGGGGGGACCTCGCTGTCCGACCAGACCCCGCTCGCCACGATCAAGCCCGACACCAACCTGTGGAACACCATCGCCACCGTGCCGACGACACTGTCCCCTGCCGTCGATGCCGGCGGTGGCGGCGGCATCACGTCCGAGACCGGCATCCCGCCCTACGAGATCCAGAGCGGTGACTACTGGTTCAAGCTGCAGAACGACTTCGGCTGCAAGTGGGAGCTGATCGCCGGGTTCAACGACCTGCCCGTCGAACCCGATCAGTTCCCGATGCCCGGATCGGTGCTCAACATCCCGCCCGAGTGCGTGCCCGACCCGGCGGCTCAGGCCGCTGCCACCGATGTCACCGAGGCGAGCGCCGCGGCGACCCCGGCGACGACGAGTGCCGACGGGACGTTCCCGTACGAGATCCAGCCGAACGACGCGATGTACAGCATCGCCAAGAACTTCAACGTGACGATGGACGCGCTGATGGCCGCCAACGGCTGGACCGGCGATCCGGCCGCGGTGAAGTTGTTCGTCGGCAAGACGATCAAGATCCCCGGCGGCTGATCACACGAGCCGGAACTCGACGCCGGCGATCGTCGACGTCGACCCCGCCCGCCGCCGATCGGCGGCGACGAGTTCGATGACCTCGAGGCCCGGTCCGCGGCTGGTGGAGGTCCGTGCGATCATCCCGACCGTCAGGTCGAGGTCGTCCCAGCGTCGGGTGACCGCCAGCGGATCGGCGGCTCCGACGACCACCCCGGCGATCGCCGTGACGACGGCGGTGTCGCGGTGCGCCGACCAGGCGGGCCCGGCCCACAGCCATGATCCCCACGGGTCGGTCTCGTCGAGTGAGACGATCATCCCGACGTCCTTGGGGTGGAGGTGCCGTCCGCGGATGCGCACCGGGTGCTCGGCGACCTCGCCGCTCCATACGGTGCGCACCCCGAGGGCGGCGGCGCGCTCCATCCGCTGGTCGAGGTCGTCGACCTCGAACATCGCCATGTAGCCGCAGCTGCCGGCGCGCCGCTCGATCAGCCGCCCCGCCGCGGTTCCCGGCCGGAGCGGGCTGACCACCTCGATGAACTGATCGCCGACGGGGATCACGGCATTGGTCAGCCCGAATTCGGCAACTCCCGGATCGTGGAAGCAGACCGACAGCCCGAACGCGGCGCACAGTTCGTCGACGGCGCTGGACAGGTCGGCGGCGGCTATCACGGCTTGACGGAGGCGGATCATCGACGGGGAGCCTAACTACTCGGCCATAACTGGGCCCGATGGCCCGGAGCGCCGCCCGGACGCCGCCGGGCTGACCGGCCGACCGCGACATCGCGGAGTGGTTCGGTAGCCTCGGGAGGTGCTCGACATCATCGACGGCCGGGTGCTCGGCGCGCTCATCGAGAAGCAGCTCACCACGCCCGACGTCTACCCCCTGTCGCTCAACGCGCTGGTGCTCGCCTGCAATCAGTCGACGGCCCGTGACCCGGTGATGTCGTTGTCGGCGGGCGACGTCACCGAGTCGATCGCCCGCCTCAAGGAGCTCAAGCTCGCCCGGATCGTGCACCCCTCCCACGGCCGTTCGGTGACGAAGTACCGCCAGGTCACCGACGAGTCGCTCGGGCTGGAACCCGGGGAGGTCGCCGTGGTCGGCATGCTCCTGCTGCGCGGCCCGCAGACGGCAGGCGAGTTGCGCACACGCTCGGAACGCCTCCACGGTTACGCCGGGGTCGATGAGGTCGAACGGACCCTTGCGGCGCTCGCCGAACGGTCCGAGCCGCTCGTCGAGCGGCTCCAGCGGGCGCCCGGCCAGAAGGAGGCCCGCTGGCGTCAGCTGCTCGCCGACGAGGCCCGGACCTCCCTCGGGTCAACCGAGGTCGACACGCCGTCGCGGGGGAGTGCGCTGGCCGCGCTCGACGCCCGGGTGGCCACGCTCGAGGAGCGCCTCGCCCGGATCGAGGCGGCCCTCGCCGAACTCCTCTGAGCAGTGCCGCTGCGGGCGCAGCCTCGGTAGGGGCGGCTCAGTGGCAGGTTCCGGTGCCGCTGTCGGCCAGCGTCCCCTTGCCGCCGGACTTCACGAAGTGCCACGTGTACGAGCCGTCGTCGAGGGTGAGGCGTAGGGCGCCCGCCGTGTTGTCGTTGCGCACCTGCGAGTTCCTGATCGGCGACCCCATCGGATAGAAGTCCTTTCCGCCCGTGCCGACGACGAACTGGCGGATGCCACGTCGCGAGTCGGCCGAACCCGTCGCCGTCTGCGGGGCGAATCGCTCGTAGCTGTGGTCGTGACCCGACAGCACGATCTCGGCGTTGTGGTCGTAGAGGATCTTCCAGAAGTCCCTGCCGGTGGCGATGCTGCCGTGGTAGCCGGAGCTGAACAGCGGGTAGTGCCACATGGCGATGGTGCATGCCGCGGGGTGGTTGTTCAGGTCGTCGGCCAACCACCGGCCCTGCGGCGAGCCGGCGTCGCACCCACCGACCTCGTCGCAGATGACGTTGAGCACGACGACGTGCCAGCCGGCGATGTCGTAGGAGTAGTACCCCTTGTCGCGGTCGCCCGCCGCGGCGCCGAAGTAGTCGAAGTAGGGCTTTGCGCCGGCCTGGTTGTACTCGTTGTTGCCGATCGTCGGCCGGATGCGGTGCTTGACGGGCCGCCACGACGGGTCGAAGCACTCGGCGTACTCCCGGGCGCTGCTCGTCGAGTAGACGGTGTCGCCCAGGGTGGCGATCAGTCCGACGTTGCGGGCCAGCATCGCGGCGAGTTGGTCGTCGAGCGTGTTGCTCCCGCATTCGGCGATGTCACCGGCGGCCCACAGGATGTTGTCGGTCGCCACCGGGACGTCGCAGGCGTCCCCGATGCCGTCGACGTCGGTGTCGGCCTGGTCGGCATTGGCGGTCGAGGGGCAGTTGTCGACATCGTCGAAGACGCCGTCGCTGTCGGTGTCGTTCTGGGGCTGGCCGGCCACCCTGATCGTCAGCACGCCGGTCACCGAGTCGGTGCCGTCGGTGACCAGGTAATCGATGTTGTCGATGCCGAGGAATCCTGCGGACGGTCGGAACACGAACGATCCGTCGGCCGCCAGGCTGAGCCCGCCGCCAGGGGTGGAGACCTCGGCCGGCACCGCCGACAGCGGATGGCCCTCGGAGTCGGCGTCGTTGTCGAGCACACCCGGAGCGGCGACGGACAGGACGGCGTCGTTCGTCGTGACGAAGAAGTCGGCACCGGCGACCACTCGGTGCCGGGGAGGCTCGGTCGTCGGCGGAGGGGCAGTTGTCGGGGGCGGGCCCATCGAGGCCCGTTCGGCCGGCTGGAGGCCGTCGGTCTCGGCATAGCCGAGCGACAGAGCAGGCCCCACGCCGGCGGTCAGCCCCTTGGGGGTGCCACCCACCGAGAGTGCGGCGACAACACCCAGTGCCCCAACCGCCAACGCCACCACACGCCCACCGACTGCCACGAGGCAAATCTACGCAAGTCGCGGCCCCCTTGTCGATGGACGTCGTGACTCTTCGTCAAGAGCGCCTCACGTTCACCGCGGCGCGTGACGCCTTGGCGTGGAACCGTGGAGAAGCTGCGGACCCGTGGAGCCTCGAAGCCCACCGGGGGGCCTCAGTGACAGGTTCCACTGCCGCTGTCGACCAGCGTGCCGGCGGAACCCACCTTGACGAAGTCCCATTGATAGCCGCCGGTGCCGAGCGTGAACTTGACCGCCCCGAACGTGTCGTCGCTGCGGACCTCGGAGTTCGGCCGGATCATGCCCAACGACACCAACGCGTAGCCGCCGGTGCCGACCACGAACTCGCGGATGCCGCGCGCTGGATCGGCGACCCCGCTGGGGTCCTGTGGGGCGAATCGCTCGTAGTCGTGATCGTGGCCTGCGAGGACCACATCGGCATCGGCGTCGTACAACGCCTGCCACAGGGCCTGATAGGAGGAGTTCGAGCCGTGGTTGCCAGAGCTGAAGCTCGGCTGGTGCCAGTACGCCAGCGTGCATGCGGCCGGGTGCGCGGCGAGGTCGGCGCGCAGCCAGGTCTCCTGCGGCGAACCGACGCCGCAACCGCCGACCGGCGAGCAGTTGGAGTTGAGCGCGATGACGTGCCAACTCCCCACGTCGTAGGAGTAGTAGCCCTTGTCCGGGTCGCCGGCGGCGGAACCGAAGTAGGCGTAGTACCCCGCGGCGCCGGGCGTGTTGTACTCGTGGTTGCCTGGCGCCGGACGCAGGCGGCTCTTGAGCGGCCCCCAGGCCGGGTCGAAGCAGGTCGTGAACTCCTCGAGTGTGCCGTTGGGGTAGGCCAGGTCACCGACGACGGCGATCGCTCCCGAGGTCGTCTGGAGGAACTCCCCGACCGCATCGTCGGGTTGACCGGCACCGCAGCGGCCGATGTCGGCGGTCGCCCACAGGACGGCGCCTGCCGGGTCCGCCGTCGTCGTGGTGGTGGGCAGGGTGGTGGTGGGCAGAGTGGTGGTGGGCACGGTGGTGGTGGGCAGGGTGGTGGTCGGCAGGGTGGTGGTGGGCAGGGTGGTGGTGGGCAGGGTGGTGGTGGGCAGGGTGGTGGTGGGCAGGGTGGTGGTGGGCAGGGTGGTGGTGGGCAGGGTGGTGGTGGGCAGGGTGGTGGTCGGCAGGGTGGTGGTCGGCACGGTGGTGGTCGGCACGGTGGTGGTCGGCACGGTGGTGGTTGTCGCCGGCACCGTCGTCGTGGTCGTCGTGGTGTCGGTGGTGAACTCGACGTGGAGGAGGGGCGCCGAGCTGGACTTGCCCTCGTACGAGCGGGCCGAACGGGTGCCCGTACCGGTGATGATGAACACCATCGCCTGCCCGGGCGACCACCCGGGCCTGGCGACGATCTCGGTGACAATGGAGCCGAGGTCGGGGGTACGCTGCGCCGTCGAGGCCTGCCCGACCGTCGTCCATGGCGCGGGCATCCAGATGACGGCCGCCGCGGTGCGTCCACGCGTCGACAGGTTGTTCGTCGAGGTGGTGAATGCCGGGGCGTTGTCGTGTCCCTGTCCGGTGATCACCAATCGGGTGGCGACGGACTTCGTCGTCGCGGCGGTGAACTGGATCCACGTCGCGGTGATCCGTGCGCCCCGCGGCACCCTGACGGCTGCAAAACGGACACCGACGGTCTGGGTGGCCGTGTCGACGACGAGATCGAGGTCGGAACTCGTGAGCAACATCTTGCCCAGCCGCTCCTCGGCGTCATCGGTGCCGCGCGCCACCCGGATCTCGACCGTGGTCGTCGCCGCAGTGGCCTGTCGGCCGGTGTCGAGAACCGCGACGGCCACAAGCAGGGCGCCGGCCGTCGTGGCGGCGGTGATCCGCCGAGTGGCCCGGCGACGCCCCGGGGAGGACGTCCTCGTCGTGCAGATGGTCATCGTCTCGTCCGTTCCTCGGCGCCGATGGCGACCGGCGAGGTGGGTGGGGGCCGGGCTGTTCGGCCGGTGGTCAGTCGTGGCAGGAGGCGCTGCCCGAGTCGGTCAGTTCGCCCGACGTCCTCAGGAACTCCCAGGAGTAGCCGTTGGCGGCGAGGGTGAGCTTCAGCGCGCCGAAGGACGTGTTGTCGAACACCTCGGAGTTCGGCTTGGTCGTCTCCTTCACGTAGTGGCTGTGCCCACCGGTCCCGACGACGAACTCGCGAATACCGTGGGCGGGGTCGGCGACCGCGGTCGCCGTCTGGGGGGCGAAGCGTTCGTAGGTGTGCGAATGGCCGCTGAGCACGATCTCGGCATGGAACTCGTAGAGCGCCTGGTAGAGCGCAGCCGCCTTGCTGTTGTTGCCGGCGTACCCGGTGGCGAACATCGGATGGTGCCAGTAGGCCAGGGTGCACGCCGCCGGGTGCGCGGCCAGATCGGCGCGCAGCCACTGCTCCTGGGGCGAGCCGGCCGCACAACCCCCGACGAACGAGCAGTTGGAGTTGAGGGCGAGGATGTGCCAGCCATTGACCTCGTAGGAGTAGTACCCCCGAGTCGGATCACCGGCGGTCGCACCGAAGTAGTCGAAGTAGGGAACGCCGCCGAAGTAGTCGTATTCATGGTTGCCCGGGGCGGGTCGGATACGGGTCATCATGTCCCGGTACAGCGGATCGAAACAACGAGCGAAGTTCTCCACGGATCCTTGCGAATATGCCAGGTCGCCGAGCATGACGATCGTGCCGGGCTCGGTGCGCAACATCGTGGCCACTGCGTCGTCGGTGGTCTTGCTGCAATCCGTCATGTCGCCCAACGCCAGCAGGACATTGCTCTCCCCGGCACCGGTGACCGTCGTCGGTGGGGCGGTAGTCGGTGGAGTCGTGGTGGTTGTTGCGACGGTGGTGGGTGGGCTCGTCGTGGTCGCTGCGACCGTCGTGGTGGTTGCCACGGTGGTGGGTGGGCTCGTCGTGGTCGTCGTGGTCGTCGTGCCGACGTCGAACTCGACATGGAGGAGAGCGGCTGGGCCCGACTCGAATGCTCGCGCCGTGCGCGTACCGGTCCCCGTGATCACGAACGCCAGCGCATTTCCTGCTCTCCACCCCGGGCGACGGGTGACCTCGGTGATCAACGACGACAGGTCGGGGGTTCGTTGCGCCACTCCCGCCTGCCCGACGGTCGTCCAGGCGACCGGTGTCCATGGAATCGACCCGGCTGAACGGGCACGTGACGACACGTCCCTGCTCCTCGTCGTGAACGTCGGCGCGTTGTCGTGGGCCAGGGCGCGGACGGTCAGGTTCGTACTGGCGGACTTGACCTCATCGGTGGTGAACTGGACCCACGCACCGGCAATGGACGCCCCGGGCGGGATGTTCAGGCCGCTGAACCGGAGGCCGACGGCCTGCACCTTGGAGTCGACGACCAGTTCGAGATCGCCCGACGTCAGGGAAACCACCCCCGAGCGTTCCTCGGCATCATCGGAACCTCCGGCGACGCGGACCTCCACCACGGTTGCCGCCGCGGTCGCCCGGTCGCTCCGGTCGGCCACTCCGACGGCGGTCAGGCCCGTTCCCACGAGCACTGCAGCGCCGGCGATCGGCCCCGCCCGTCGACGTGGTGCCGTGTCCCGATCGCGGCGAGCTGTCCTTGATCCGATTCGCTGACGTCGCTGTCGCATCCGGCCTCCCGTTGAGGGATGTCCCCGGACGCAGATGGATATCTGGAGAAACGCGAGCGGGTCGGACTTCCTCGGACAACAGACTAGCGGGAATAGGTACGAAGTGAAATGAAATTAATGATCGAGGAGAATCTCTATGCCGATAACTACTATTCGTACCTATCGGCACACGATGCGTGCGTAAAGGAGTCAGTCGCCGAGGTCGGGCCAACGACGTTTCTGGCGTTTGCGCTGCCCGGCCATCCCCCGACCGCGATGTTCGGCCAGGGCCCAGGTACGACGCCAGCCGACGTGCTCCGGACCGGTCAACGGCGGACTGGTCCCAGCCGCGGCCCTCAGCCGGGCGGTGTACCAGTCGGTCAGCGACTCGTCGCCCAACGCCGTGACCGATCGTTCGATCCGTTCGTTGAACCGTCGCGTCGACTCCCCCTCCCCGGGGGTCAGCGGCGCCCCGAACGTCACCTTGGTGCGCCCGGGCTTCGGTCGTTTCATCCCCTTGCCGTAGATCGAACCGCTGCCTTCGATGAACATCGGCACGACCGGTGCACCGGTCCGAATCGACAGGTAGGCGGCGCCGCCCTTGAACTCCTGCCCCCATCCGTCGGGGGACCGGCCGCCCTCGGGGTAGATGATCAGGCTCCATCCGTGGTCGAGGAGGTCCTTGATCTGGTCCGACGACTTGCGGCCGCTGGACTCCCGGTCGATCGGGAGGGCGTTGAGCACGATCGCTGCCGCCGTCCCCTTCACCCGGTTGGTGAAGAAGTAGTCGGCCGCGGCGGCCACGACGAGCTGGTGCCGCCACGGCTCGGGGATCGAGATGATCGAGATCGGCGTGTCGAGGTGGCTGTGGTGGTTCGGGGTGAAGATCACCGCCGGCGGATCGTCGCGTCGGCGGAGGTCCTCGAGGCGGTCGACACCCTCGATCGTCGGGTCGGCGATCCCCCGCACGGCCAGCCGCAGCGGGCCGTCGGTGATCAACCGCCGGGCCAGGCGGGCGGGGCCCTCGCGGGCCCACTCCGTTTCGAAGTCCGCACCCAGCCTGGACGGCTTCGGGGGCACGCTGACGCCGCGTGGCGTTGTCGGCGCCCGGTACGGGAAACCCGCCCTGGCGACGATCGTCCGGACGCGCGTCGCCCTGCGCCGAGCGGTGCGCACGGCTCGGGCGACGGTTCTGGCGCCGGCCAGCGGCGTGGGCGATCCGGGTCGCGTGGCCATCCGTCGGCCTACTTCACGTCGGCGACGAGCACCGACGGGACGTGGAGGTGTGAGATCGTCGCCCCGCGCCCGACCACGTCGGCGGCCATCTCGAAGGCGTCGTCCATCGTGGAGGCGGGCACGAAGCCGAGGCGCCGCACCGTGGAGGGGTGGCCCCCGACGATGATCACGCGGGCCGTCCACTGCTGGCCGTGGGCGCCCCAGTACCAGGCGTAGAACGGATGGACGCCGTGGTAGGCGTAGCCGGTGCGGTAGAGGTGGCGGTACCACTCGTCCTCGGCGTACTGCTTCTCCCACTTCTGGCCCATCACCACGGGGTCGGTGGTGTCGGCCAGGACCTGCTCGAAGAAGTCGATGTAGCTCGGATGGTGGACGGGGTGGAACTCGCGGTACGTCGGGTGGGTCATGATGATCACGCCACCCTCCCTGACCAACGGCTTGTTGCGGTACATGTTGAACAGGTAGCCGAGGCCCATGCACATCACGAGTATCGGGTTCATGATCGACTCGGGGTTGTACGGGCTGATGAACGGGATGCCCATCGTGAGGATGTCGGTCTGCCCCTCGACCTCGACGAGCTGCTGGGCGAAGACGTTCTGCAGCGTGACCTCGTGCACGGCGTCGGTGCTGCCGGCGTTCACGCCGGTCATGCGGTACGGCGCCTCGATCGAGTGGAAGATCTTGCGGGCGATCCTCGCCGGGGCCCGCTTCAGTGACGTGGCCGTCGCCAGGTACGTGGCCCGGTCCCTGGACGACCACTCCCACTCCCGCTTGGCCAGGAAGTCGAACGGCGCGGGGAACGTGTCGGTGTTGAGGGTGGTCTCGACGGTGAAGATCCGCGGACCGCTGTCGCGCAGCACCTTGCCGAGCCGCCAGACGCTGTGATGCAGCGCACTCTTGTGGCGGTCCATCAGGCTGCGCGTGTTCTGCAGCGTCTCGGCGTTGTGGTGGTAGCTCAGGCAGCGGTACGAGGCGAGGCCGGTGACCACCGACTTCCACCCTCCGTCCATCGCCACCTGGTTGACGTTGGCGTAGACGATCAGGTCGCTGTCGGCCGCCCGCTTGTTGATCTCGAGGACCTCGCCGTGATCCGTCGTGCCGATCACCGTCAGGTTGTCGTGGTCCTCGGCGTCGTGCTGGTACAACTGCCCCCGCGGCGCGAAGGCGTCGAACACCCGGTCGCCCAGGACGTGGCGCAACTCGTACTCGTGCATCCGGCGGTGGAGTCCGAGCGCGGCGATCAGGTGGACGTCGTCGACGCCGGCGTCGGCGGCCAGGTCGAGCACGGCCTCGATGATCCGCTGGCGCGTGTCGGGCCGGCGCATCTTGGGCAGCGACAGGCTGGCGTCGTCGAAGGCGATGGTCAGCTTCATCCCCGGGAACAGCAGCTCCGGCAGCGGATCGGAGTCGTGCGGATGGAGCAGTGCGTGGCGGATCGCCCCGTCGACGTCGTCGATCCCCTTGAGCGGCTCCGGGGGGTAGATGATCCTGCTGCGTCCGGGGGGCAGCTGTTCGAGACTGAACCCCTCGCCGCGCCAGAACAGGGTCGGGGGTGTCGATCGGTCGACATCGAGGACGAATCCGGGCCTGGGCATCAGCGTCTCTTCTCCTGGCGCATGTCGAAGGCGATCTTCACGGCGCCGCGCCTGCCGGCGTTGGCGGCATGGTCGATGGCATCGTGGAACTGGGCGAGGGGATACGTGGCCGACACCAGACGCCCCAGGTCGAGCCGGCGGATCACGTCGATCGCCGTGTCGAAATCGGGTCGCCGGTAGGCGTAGCAGCCGCGGATGGCGACCTCGCGATGCCACAGCCCGGTCAGGTCGACAGCCACCTTGCCGGGCATTCCGACGAGGTCGATGTTGCCGCCGGGGGCGACGACCTTCAGCGCCTGGTCGATCGACTCCGACGACCCGATGCAGTCGACCACATGGCAGAAACCCGATGTGAGCTGGTCGTTCGTGGCCATGGAATTGCTCAGCGAGCGCACCCAACGGGGGAGCTCGCCCGGATCGCAGACCACGTCGGCGCCCAGTTGCCTGGCCATCGCCCGTTGATGCGGGTAGCGGGCCGTCATCACGATCGGGCCCGAGCGGTCGTGGCCGCGGGCGACGATCGCGGCGAGGGTGAGCAGACCGACGGTGCCGGCGCCCATCACCACCGTCTCGCTCCCGTCGTGGCGCGCCGCGGCGTGCACGGCGCAGGCCATCGGCTCGATGAGCACGGCGGCCTCGTCGGAGAGGTCGTCGGGGACCGGCACGATCTGGCTCTCGTGGGCGACCATCGCCGTCGACCACCCGCCGCCGGTGTCGGCGCAGAACCCCGACTGCAGACCGGGCTCGAGGTGGCCGAAGGCGATTCGCTCGCACAGGTTGATGCGGCCCGCGGCGCACTGGTCGCACAGCGGGGCGATGCCGCGGGTGGCGCAGGTCAGCACGGGCACGATCACCACCCGGCCGCGCTCGCTGTCGGCGACGACCTCGTGGCCGGGGACGAAGGGGAAACTGACGATCGGTTCGAAGTAGCGGCTGGCCACCCCGTCGATCGTCGACAGGTCGCTGCCGCAGATGCCCGACAGCCGGGGCCGGATGACCTCCCACCCGGCGCCGGGGAGCCTCGGCTGGTCGACATCCACCAGTTGCAGCGGTCCGAATCGAGCGCCGCGGCCGGGGGCGAGCGACCCGGCCAGGCGCGCCGCGGCGAACCTGGCGAGCTTGCGATCGATCTGCAGCGCCTTCATCGCCCGGACCCCTGGCTGCACGACCATGTCGGCCTGACCCACCGCTTCCGCCATGTGACGCCGACAAGGACGTCGGGGGGCGAGCAGGCGGAGGGGGTCATCGGACACCCGCCTTGGCCGAACGGGTGGGGGCGACCGGCAGCAGGGGACGGGGGGCGCCCGGGGCCTTCGACCAGGTCTCCACGAGCCAGCCGCGCTTGCGGGCCAGTGTCGCCAGGCGGACCTCCGGGTTGACGGCCACGGCGAAACCGACCGCCTCGAGCATCGGCAGGTCGCTCGTCGAATCGGCGTAGGCGATCGATTCGGCCAGGTCGAGTCCTTCGGCGGCGCAGTAGTCGGCGAGCAACTGCGCCCGCGTCTCGCCGGTCGGCGGTACGTCGCGCAACTCGCCCGAGTACGTCCCGTCGGCCTTGACGGTCATCTCGGCGGCGATGATGTGGTCGAACAACGGCCGCAGCGGCTCGACGACGAACGACAGGGCCCCGGTGATCAGCACCGTGCGGTGCCCCAACGCCCGGTGCTCGCGTACCCGGCGGATACCGGCCGGGAAGCTCTTGGTGACGATCAGCTGGGTGAACAGCTCGCGCACGTCGGTGGCGATCTGCTCGGCCGGTGCGTCCTCGTAGCGGCGGTAGAAGTGGCGGAGGAAGTCGCTGCGGTCGCGACGGTCGAGGGCGAGCAGGCTCGGCGCCTCGGCCAGCGTGCGCAACACGTAGCGGAGCTTGTCGGGGTTCTCCAGCCTGCGGGTGGCCAGCCACGAGTAGCTCTCCACCACGTTGGAGGCGATCAGGGTGTTCTCGAGGTCGAAGGCGGCCATGTGGCGTTCGGGCGCCAGCACCTGGCGCCGCAGACGGGTCGAGCGCCCCTCGGCGTTGCTCTTGCCGGGTGTCGTCTTGACGCGGGCGTGCTCGACGACGCTGGGCAGGTGGACCGTGCGCACGTACACCGGCCAGTCGATCACCCGCGGGTCGAAGCAGAAGGCCTGTTGGTCGGCGGCCGGCAGCGTGTCCCACAGCGCGAGCAGGTTGCCCACGCCGTAGATCGCCTCGCACTCGGTGTACAGCCCGTAGAGCTCGACGTACTCCAGAGCCCGTTCCACCTCGGTCTTGCGTTCCTCGAGCTTGGCGCTCCACGCCGCCTGCCGGCCCCGTAGGGGCAGGGCCTGCATCACCTTCTCGGTGCGCCCGATCATCGTCTTGGCCTTGGTGAGCTGGCCCTGCACCCTTCCACGGCCGGGGAAGGTCCAGTCGGGCACGACGATCGGCTGGCCCTTGGCGTCGTAGATCGGGTGCTCGGTGAACCACCCCTGCACGTTGTCGACGAGCAGCCGGTAGCGCAGCGGGTTCGACGAGCCCGAGGCGACCTGGGTGATCGGAGCGGCGCGCTCCGGGCCCACGGCGGCCACGGCGATGATCGCGGCGACGACGAGATCGACCGGGATGACATCGACGGTGCCCTCGGGGACCCCGGGGAACTCCTTGAGCAGGCCGCGGGCGTAGGAGATGATCACCGGCTCGGCCATCCGGAAGCCGCGGATCCAGCCAGGATGGGGTTCGGCCAGCGATGACTCGATGATCGACGGACGCACGATCGAGACCGGCACCGCGCCCTTCGACTCGGTCAGCGCCTGCTCGCCCAGGGCCTTGGTGAAGGCATAGGCGTCGGGCCAACCGACGCTGGCGGCACGGGCCCGGCCCGCCTCGACCAGGCGATCGTGGACCCAATGCTCGCGCTGGTGCTCGGTCTTGGCCGCCAAGGCCGGGTTGCCGGCCGCACCCAGCTCGGCGCAGGCCTCGGCGCGAAAGCGGCGGAGGTGCTCGACCCGCCGGCTCTCGGATTCCAGGTCGCTGCGCAGCCGGCGGGCCGAGGCCACCTCGGCTCTCCAATCCAGCCCGAGGTCGAACGGGCCGGCCGAGACGAGCTCCTCCGGAGCCGATCCCCGCCGGTTGCCGGCGACGTAGCAGGTGCTGACGGCGACCAGGTGGGGGGTAACACCGAGTTCGTTGAGCAGCGTGGCGATCCGTGTCGGCCCGAGCAGGTTGACCTCGACGGCGGAGTCGAGCGGCGAGTCGAACGCCACGCTCGCCGCCGAGTGGATCACGATGTCGCAGGCGGCGAGCGTGGCCCGGTCGGCGTCGTTCAGGCCCAGACCATCGCGGCTGACATCGCCGTTGATCGTCGAGACGCGCTCGTTCCACATCCTCTCCAGCGCCTTGGCCCCGCCCAGCTGCTCGCGGAGGCGATCGAACGCGTCGTTGCGCATCACCTCACGCCGCACGCGCTCGGCCGCGTCGTGGCGTTTGCCACCCCTCACGAGGAGCACCAGCGAGCAGTCCGGCGCCCCGCGCAGGAGTCGTTCGACCAGCGCGGTGCCGACGAATCCGGTAGCGCCGGTCACGGCGATGCGTTTTCCGGCCAGCTGCTCGGCGATCACGGGGACATGTCTAGCACGCCGTCGTCTACCATTTGGTAGAGAACACCGGGGCGCCGGCCCGGGATGACGAAGGGAGGGTGGGACGCCGATGATGGGAGCGAACAGGCCGGGCGCGAACGGGCCGGCCGCCCGCCCGCACGACGTTCGATCGTCGTCGGGCACGACCCGCGACCGCATCCTCGACGCGGCGCTCGACCTGTTCGGCACCCGCGGGGTCGACGGCGTGTCGCTCGACGAGATCGCCCTGGTCGTGGGGGTGCGCAAGCAGACGGTCCTCTACTGGTTCCCGTCGAAGGACGACCTCGTGATGGAGGTCGTCACCCGCAGCGCCGGCGAACTCGCCGTCGCCGTCGAGGCCGCCGCCCGGCGCGCCGGAGAGGGGTTCGAGCGGGTCGAGGCCGTCGTACGATCCGTCTTCCGCCCGGCGATCCGTCGGCCGGCCCTGCTCGGCCTGGTCCGCGATCTCAACCGGCTCGATCCGGCCAGCTCGCAGCGCCTGTCCGACATGCTGCGGCCCTACATCGAGCGTGCCGTGGCCTACCTCGGCGCCGAAATGGATGCCGGGCGGCTGCGGCGGGCAGATCCGCGGATCACTGTCGCACTCGCCTATGCCACCGTGGTCGGCGTGGCGGGCGAGACCGTGGCGCTGCGGGCCATCGGCTGGCAGCCCACGATCGTCAACCTGCGCCGGCTGCGCGCCGAACTGATCGAGTTCCTGCGCGCCGGGCTCCGCGTCGACCCGGGATGAGTCCCAGGCGACGCCGACCGGGCTTACAGGCCGGCGTCGACGACGGCCTGGGCGATGGCGACGAAGCCCTTGGCCGCCGGGGACCGGTAACGGTCGCGGTGCCAGACGATGCCGATCCGGCGGTGGATCCGGGACGAGCCGCCCAGCGGCACCGCCACCGTGTTGTCGTCGTGGGCCAGCGGTTCGACGGCGAGTGAGGGCATCGAGCGCGACGCCGAGTCCGACGCCGACGAGGCGCTGGAGGGTGAGGTTGTCGTCGGTCTCGAACACCACGTTGGTCTCGACGCCGGCCGCCCGCAGCGAGTTGCCGACGATCTGCGAGCACGGGTCGCGTTCGGAGTTGGACACGCGATCGAGACCGGCGAAGTCCTTCCAGGTCACCTGCTTGCGCTGGGCCAGCGGGTGGTCGCGTGAGAAGAGGGCGACGTACGGGTCGACGAGCAGCTCGATCGAGTCGAGCTCGGCGCCGATGCCGTCGAGTTCGCAGAAGGCGAGATCGACCTCGCCGGCCAGCACACCACGCTCGAGCTCGGCGATCTCGATGACGTTGTGGAGGCTGATGTCGATCTTCGGCCAGTCCGTGCGGAAGCGGGGGAGCACGGCGGGCAGGATGCGGGCGCTCGCCGACTGGAACACACCGACGCGCAACCGTCCGGCCTCGCCGGCGGCCAGGCCGTCGAGATCGGCTCGCACGGCGCCGAGACGCGAGGTGATCGTGTCGGCGTGGTGGAGGACCAGCGCTCCCGCCTCGGTGAGCGTCACCGGTCGGGGACCGCCCGGTCGTTCGAGGAGCCGGTGACCGGCGGCCCGCTCCAGGGTGGCGATCTGTTGCGAGATGGCGCTCTGGGCGTAGCCGAGCTCGCGGGCTGCTGCCGAGAACGAGCCGGTCCGGGCGATCGTCGCCAGGGCGACGAGATGGCGGATCTCGACGCCCAACAGTGGATCGCTTTGTGTGATGAATTTGCTCATTTTCACCTATTTCCCTTATTGATCACTCTGCGGCATACTCAGAGTATCAACGATTCAGAAAGGTGATTACCGTGGCTGCTGTCCTGCTCGGCGTGTTCTCCGTCGTCCTCCTCGGCCTGCTCGCCGACCGGTTCGGGGTCGACTCGCGCCCGGGCGGGGATTGGCGCAACCCCATCCAGTGAGACCCGCCGCCGGTGCGGGTGATCGACCCGGGTGTCACGAACCCCTTGTCGCGGCGTCGAGGTCGAGATCGGCCAGCGCCGAGCGGATCCTGCGGTCGACAGCCGTGCCGAAGTGGCCGAGCTGGTGCTCGAGTTCCGTGCGGGCGTCGTAGCTGCACGCGTCGACGAACGTCGGGCCGCGACCTCCAGCGGCGGCGTTCGGACGTGCGACGTCGAGGGGGAACCGTCCGCTGACCGGCATCGGCCGGCCGATGTTGATCAGCTCGGTGACGGTCACGAAATCGTACCCCTGGCTGCGGGCGAACCGGATGAACTCGGGGAGGGCGTCGACCGTCGGTCGCCGGCCGCCACCGTCGTGATAGAGCCCGATCCAGCCCGGCGCGAGGTACCCGCGGAACTCCTCGATCAACCGGCCGGCCGACCACCGCGGCGCTCGCCAGTCGTTGGTGTCGCGATTGGTGTGGGTCTCGTACAGGCCGCACGCCCGGCACTCATCGAGGATCGCCCGACCCTTGGTGAGGCCCGGCGCCCGGTTGGTGATCGGGCGAATCCCCGTCGCCCCCTCGATGATCTCCTGGTTCCGGCCGATCTGCGAAGCCAGGGCGCCTGCCTCGTACGGGCTGTGGAACACGCTGTGGTTGCCGATCTCATGGCCCTCGTCGACGGTCCAGCGGGCCAGCTCGGGATGGGAGAGCACGTTGACCCCGATGAGGTAGAACGTCGCCCGCACGCGGTGCTGCTTGAGGATCGCGAGCACCGCGGGAGTGTTGAACGGCGACGGGCCGTCGTCGAAGGTGAGCGCGATCAGCCGGTGGTCGATCGACGAGTGGCTGACGAACTCACCCGGCCGCCAGCGGGCCGTCTCCGCCTGCGGCCAGCTCAGCTCCCCCCGAGTCGCCGCCGCCGGTGTGCCCGGCACGTCGATCGACGCCGGCCCGGTGACGGTGTCGGTGACGGTGTCGGTGACGGGGAGTGCGGCGCCCCCGGCCCGGCCCGGCGCCCACGGGAACCGCCCGTGCGGATCGAACCCGACGAATCCCGCCGCTCCGGCGACCAGCGCTCCGCCCAACAACCGCCGCCGACTGATCATCCGTCTCCCCGCCCTCGATGCTCAACTCCGGGAACTTGGAGACCGAGGTCGCGGGATCGTGACGACCGCCGGCGCATCTGGGACGGACGGCCCAGCGCCCGCTCGGGGCCGCGGGGCGGGGGTTCAGCGCTTGGTGTTGCGCCGTTGCCGGCTGTGGCGGTCGATGGCGAGCGTGACGAGCTCGTCGATCAACTCGCCGTATCCGAGGCCGGTGGCCTGCCACAGCTTGGGGTACATCGAGATCGGCGTGAACCCGGGGATCGTGTTCACCTCGTTGATCAGGAAGCCGCGGCCGGCCTCCTCGTAGAAGAAGTCGACCCGGGCCATCCCGTCGCAGCGCAGGGTCCGGAAGATCTGCACGGCGAGCCGGCGGACCTCGGCCATCTCGACGGCGGTGAGCGGCGCTGGGATGAGCAACTGCGCCCCGTCGTCGACGTACTTGTCCTCGTAGTCGTAGAACTCCTTGCCGGGGATCACCTCGCCGGCGATCGAGGGGCGCGGATCGAGGTTGCCGAGCACGGCGACCTCGATCTCACGTCCGCTCACCGCTTCCTCGACGACGACCCACTCGTCGTAGGCGAGCGCCACCTCGATCGCGTCGCGCAGCTCCTCGATCGACTTCGCCTTGCTGACACCCACCGACGAACCCATGTTCGCGGGCTTGACGAAGCACGGGATGCCCAGCTCGTCGGCCAGGTCGGCGATCAGCGCGGCGCTCAGGTCGGGCTCGCGGAAGGAGCGAAAGCGCGCCTGGGCGATCCCGTTGGCGGCCAGGACCTGTTTGGCCATCGCCTTGTCCATGCACAGTGCGGACCCGAGCACTCCGGACCCGACGTAGGCGACGTCGGCCAGTTCGAGCAGGCCCTGGATCGTGCCGTCCTCGCCCATCGGACCGTGGAGCAGCGGGAGCACGACCGTGGTGGTCCCCCGCCGGGAGGCATCGGCGAGCAGCGGTGACGCCGAGGTCGGCGTGCCGACCGGCTCGAGCCGGGACGGGACGGCGGTAGGCCCGTGGCGCAAGGCGGCCATCGCCTCCTCGGCGATCTGCCAGTGCCCGTCGCGGTCGATGCCCACCGCGGTGATCGCGTAGCGATCGGGATCGGCGGCGCGCAGCACGTGGGCGGCGGTGACGCAGGAGACGTCGTGCTCGGCCGACCGGCCCCCGAACACGACGACGAGGTTGATCCGATCGGCAGCCATGACGTCGACGACGGTAGCGGCTGGGTCACGGTCGCCCGCGGCACCGGCCCCCGGTACTCTCGGTCCTCGTGAGGTATCGGGCGAGCGACGTGGCGGCCGCGGTGGGCGGTCGGCTGATCGGCCCCGACGTCGAGCTCGACGGCGTCGCATTCGACTCGAGGGTGATCCGCCCCGGGGAGCTGTTCGTGCCCGTGGTCGCCGAACGCGACGGTCACGAGTTCATCGACGCCGCCGTCGGCCGGGGTGCGGCCGCCGTGTTGAGCGCCCGTGGACCGGTCGACGGCTCGACGGCGATCGTCGTGGCCGAAACGTCGTCGGCCTTCCTCGACCTCGCCGCCTGGGCCCGCAGCCGGCTGACCGACCGCGTCGTGGCGATCACCGGCTCGGTGGGCAAAACCAGCGTGAAGGATCTGACCGCCGCCGTGCTGGCCCGTCGCTGGCGAACCCATGCTGCGCTGCGTTCGTACAACAACGACCAGGGGCTGCCGCACACGCTGCTCAACGCGCCCGATGACACCGAGGCACTCGTGCTCGAGATGGGCATGCGCGGGTTCGGCGAGATCGCCCGGCTGTGTGCCGTCGCCCGACCGATGATCGGCGTGGTGACGAGCGTCGCCGCCGCCCACACCGAGCGCGTCGGGGGGATCGAGGGTGTGGCCCGGGCGAAGTCCGAGCTGATCGAGGCACTTCCCCCCGACGGCATCGGCATCCTCAACGCCGACCAGCCGCTCGTCGCCGCGATGGCGGCACGGTGTGCCGGGCGGGTCGTGACGTTCGGCCGGGCGGCCGGCGACGTGCGGGTCGAGTCCTTCGTGCTCGACGACCGGGCGCGGGCCCGGTTCACCCTGGCGTCGGACTGGGGAAGGGTCGAGGTCGCGCTGTCCGTTCCCGGGGCGCACATGGCGACCAATGCGGCCGCGGCCGCGGCGTGCGGCATGTGCCTCGACGTCACCCTGGACGACATCGCCGTCGGGCTCGGCGCGGCGGGGATCTCGCCGTGGCGGATGGAGCTCCACCGGACGGCGTCGGGGGCGCTCGTACTCAACGACGCCTACAACGCCAACCCGGCCTCGATGCGGGCCGCGCTCGACACCCTGGCCAGCCTCGCCGGTGATCGCAGGGTGGCGCTGCTCGGACTGATGGCCGAGATCTCCGACCCGGTCGCCGAGCACCGGGCGGTCGCCGAGCACGCCCGCGGCCTGGGCGTCGAGCTGGTCGCCGTCGGCACAGAGCTGTACGGCGTCGCCCCGGCCGCCGACCCCCTCGGCGTGGTCGCCGCTGCGGGTCCGGGCACGGCGATCCTGGTCAAGGCCAGTCGGGCCGCCGGTCTCGAACGACTGGCCGGCGATCTGCTGGTCAGGCTCGGTGGCGTCGACGACGGCTGACGGAGAGAGCAGCGGCCCCGCGGCGGCGATCAGCCCGCGGCGAACTCCCGGCTCCGGGGGTCGGCTCCGAAGTCGGTCCAGGCGGCGACGGCGAGGGCGGCCACGGCCCCGCCGATCAACACCGGACGGGCGCCGATGCGGTCCATCAGCGGGCCGAAGGCGAGGTTCCCGAGCGGTACCGTGCCGCCGAACGACATGAACCACAGCGGCATGACGTACGGGCGCTCATCGTCGGCCATCTCCTGCTGGAACACCGTGATCATCGCCGTCGCCATCAGGAAGTAGCAGACGCCGAGCACGAAGCCGACGGGGAAGGCGAGCACCGGCGAGGAGACGATGGCGAACACCATCAGCGACAGCGACAGGCCGACGATCGCCGGTCGGATCAAGGTGCGCTTGTCGATCCGGGCCAACAACGTGCCGCTGGAGAGCGCCCCGAGGCAGGCACCGAGACCCCAGGTGGCGTACAGCCACTTGTAGGTGGCGCTGAGCGGGTCGATGCCGAAGTTCGCCGTGCACACCGGGGCGAACAGCCCCACGTAGACGAGGGTGAAGAAGGACAGCGCGGTCATCGACACGAGCAGCCGGCCGAGTACCCAACGCCCACGAACGATGCGCAACCCGGTGGTCAGCTGCCGCCACCCCTGATCGGTGACCCGCCGGGTGATCGACGGGAACGCGACGATGACCAGCGCCCAGATCATGAACAGGTAGGTGGCCGCGTTGATCAGGAACAGCTGGGCGATCGAGACGCCGGCCACGGTGAGCACGGCGGCGATCACCGGCCCGACCACCCGGGATCCGTTGAGCTGGGTCGAGTTGAGGGCGATCGCCCCGGGGAGGTCGCGTCGGTCGACGAGCATCGGCATCGACGCCTGGAAGGCCGGTGCACCGATGGCGCCGGCCACCCCGATGGCGAGGTTGGCGCAGAACAACATCGGGATCGCCGCGTCGCCGGCGACCAGGCCGGCGAGGACGACCGAGCCGGCGAGTTGGGCGGCGTTGCTGGCGATCAGCAGCATCCGCCGATCGACCCGCGCGGCCAGCACCCCTGCCGGGACGGCCAGCACGAGCATCGGCCCGAGCTGGGCGAAGACCATCAGGCCCACCTGCGCCGCCGAACCAGTGCGCTTGCTGACATAGGCCGGTAGGGCGACGTTCTGCATCCATGTGCCGATGTTGGAGAGGAACACCCCGGTCCAGATCAGGCGGAACGGACGGTACGAGAACGCGGCGCGGACCGACCCCGGGGTGAAACGGTGCGGGAGGTTCGGGGCGGGTGCGCTGGTCTCGGTCGTCATCGGATGCTCGACCCGCGGGTCGAACGTCAAGCTACCCCGGGTTGCCGGCCTGGTTGCCGGGCGGGTTGACGCCTGGGGCGCCCGCTGGGGTGCCTGGTGGCGTGCCTGGTGGCGTGAACGTCAGGGGGAGGCGCTCGGGGCCCCAGATCCCGAACCCGGTCGGCTTCCAGGTGATCTCGCCGTCGACGGCGAGATCGGGCATCCGGCGGGCGAGGATCGGCAGCGCCTCCTGCAGCTCGGCCCGGGCCAGCGAGGCGCCCAGGCAGTAGTGGATGCCGGAGCCGAAGGTGAGTTGCGGCCGTCCGGTGGGCTCGCGGGTGATGTCGAACCGCTCCGGGTCGGGCCACGCCCCGGGATCGCGGTTGGCCGAGGCGAGCGACGGCGAGATCATCGTTCCCTTGGGGAACAGCACGTCGCGGTAGACGATGTCCTGCGAGGCGAAACGCCCCGTGCCGCGGATCGCCCCGAGGTACCGCATCGTCTCCTCGACGGCCCGTGGAGCCAGGTCTGGGTCGTCGCGCAGCATCGCCCACTGCTCGGGGTGCTCGGCGAAGACGGCGACCGAGCACGCCAGTTGGTTGCGGGTCGTGTCGGTGCCGCCGACGATCACCGCGTTGACCATCGTGAGCAGCTCCACCTCGCTCAGTCGGTCGCCGGCCTCCTCGGCGGCGATCAGATCGGTGAGCAGGTCGGCGGCCGGACGGTTCCGCCGCTCGGCGATCATCGCCGAGGTGTAGGCATCGAGCTCGTCCGAGGCCCGCTGGATGACCGGGTAGTCCTCGTGCAGGTTGAAGTTGAAGATCCGCAGCAGGTCGGCGGCCCAGCGCGAGAACAGCCGCCAGTCCTCCTTGGGCGCTCCGAGCAGCTCGCAGATGATCGGGATGGGGTACGGCTCGCAGACGTCGGAGACGAGCTCGCACCGGCCGCGGTCGGCGAAGGCGTCGACCAGGCCGTTGACCACCTCGCGCATGTACGGGCGCAGGCGGTCGGCCGAGCGGGGCGAGAAGGCCGGGGCGACGAGGCGGCGTAGCCGCGTGTGCACGTCGCCCTCGGCCGAGAGGATCGACTGGCGGCGGGACTCGGTGAACGCCGGGTCGGTGATCCCCGACATCTGCACGATCAGGCTGGCCGCCGAGTGCCAGCGCTTGTCGCGCAACACGGCCACGACATCGTCGTAGTCGTACACGAGATAGCCGAGGATGCCCTTGGCCAGCCAGCCCCGCTGTCGGGCCTCGGCGACGGCCTGGTCGCGCTCGGCCCGGGTCATCGTGTCGACGAGCAGCGCCGGCAGGGCAAGTTCTTCGACGGGAGTGGCCATGGCCGGGAGCCTACGGCTCCCGTCGCGCCCGTCCCCAGCGGTGCTCCATCACATCGCCACGCCCGCGGCCGGGCGTCGGCTCAGCGGGTCAGGGCGCCGAGGGGGTCGACGGCCTCGACCCCGAGGAACTCGGCGACCGGCCCGTTGGTGACCTGGCCGGCGACCGTGTTCACGCCGAGGGCCAGTGCCGGATCGCGTCGGGCCGCCTGCGCCGCGCCATGGTGGGCCACCTCGATCTGGTAAGGGAGCGTGGCGTTGGTCAGTGCGTACGTCGAGGTGTGCGGCACCGCCCCGGGCATGTTGCCGACGGCGTAGTGGATCACACCGTGCAGGTCGTAGACCGGCTCGTTGTGCGTCGTCTCGTGGATCGTCTCGATGCACCCGCCCTGGTCGATGGCGACGTCGACGATCACGGCGCGGGGCTTCATCGCCCGGACCATGTCCTCGCTGACCACGACGGGCGCCCGGCCACCGGCGACGAGCACGGCACCGATGACGAGGTCGGCGTCGAGCACCGAGCGTTCCACGGCGCCGCGGTTCGAGGCCAGCGTCATGATCCGGCCCTTGTGGATCTGGTCGACCCAGCGCAGGCGATCGAGGTTCTTGTCGAGCAGGACCACCTCGGCCTCCATGCCGGCGGCGATCCAGGCCGCGTTCCAGCCGACGTTGCCGGCGCCGAGCACGACGACCCTCGCCGGGCGCACACCGGGGGCGCCGCCCATCAGCACGCCGCGCCCGCCGTTGTGGCGCTCGAGGTAGTGGGCGCCCATCTGCGGCGCGAGCCGGCCGGCCACCTCGCTCATCGGGGCGAGCAGCGGGAGCGCGCCCGAATCGAGCTGCACGGTCTCGTAGGCGATCGCCGTGGTCCCGGCGGTGAGCAAAGCGTTGGCCACCTCGGGGTAGGCGGCGAGGTGGAGGTAGGTGAACAGGGTCAGATCGGGGCGCAGGAAGCCGAACTCCTCGGCCTTGGGTTCCTTGACCTTCACGACCATCGACTGCGACCAGGCGTCGGCCGCGGTCGGCACGATCGTCGCCCCGGCGGCGACGAAGTCGGCATCGCTGATCGAGGCTCCTTCACCGGCGCCCGTCTCGACGAACACCTCGATCCCGAGCCGCTCCATCTCCCTGATGCCGTCGGGGGTCATCGCCACCCGGTGCTCGGCGGTCTTGATCTCCTTGGGGACCCCTACGGTGGTGGGCGTGCCAGACGTCGTCATGGCGACATCATGCGCCATCGGTCACCTCGCTAGGCAGCGAGATCCGTGTCAGGATCCGTCGATGGCACAGCTTTCCGGTGTTCTGGATCAGATCGACCTTCGAATCATCGGAGCGCTGCGGGCCGAGGCCAGAGCGAGCTGGCGCGAGATCGGCGAGCGCGTCCATCTCTCGGCGACGTCGGTGGCCGACCGGTGCGCCGGCTCGAGGAACGAGGGGTGATCCGCGGGTATGCCGCCAGGGTCGACCCCGCCAGCCTCGGACGCCGCGCCGTGATCGACATCAGCCTGCCGCCGACGATGGCCCCCGAGGAGTTCGAGGCCCGCCTCGCCGAGCGCACCGAGATCGCCTTCGCCGCCTTCGTCACCGGCTCGGCCGACTACTCCCTCGTCGTCGACTGCGCCGGGCCCGAGGGCCTCGACTCGTTCATCCGCTGGCTGAAGATGCACGCCGGCGCGGCACGTACCGAGAGCAAGGTGGTGCTGCGCAGTGTGATCGGGTGACGCCCGCTCAGCGGGCGCCGTGTCAGTGGGCGCCCCAGGCGTAGGTCTGCTTGGCCAGCTCGAGGTAGATGAACGTCTCGGTCGAACGCACGCCGGGCACGCTGCGGATGCGATTCGTCAGATCGAGCAGGGCGGTGTCGTCGGTGGCGACCACCTCGCAGATGAAGTCGAAGCTGCCGGCGGTGATCACCAGGTAGTCGATGTCGGGGAATGCCTCGAGCTTCTCGGCGATCGCGGTGGTCTCGCCCTCGGTGCGCACCCCGATCATCGCCATGCGGCGCATGCCCAGCTGCATCGGGTTGGTGACGGCGACGATCTGCATGATGCCGTTGTCGATCAGCCGTTGCACCCGCTGGCGCGCCGCAGCCTCCGAGAGGCCGACGGCGGTGGCCAGCCGGGTGTACGGGAGGCGCCCGTCACGCTGCAATCGCTCGACGATCGCCCGGTCGATGTCGTCGAGGTGCTGGTCGCGCGCCACCCGTGTCCTCCTTCGAACGTCGATTCGCCGCCGGCGATCTTGCTCGGTCCGGTCATCGACCGCAAGCCCGCCGCCCACCGACGAGCGGTCGTCGGGGTGAGCGGGCCGGGGCCCACGGACTACTCTGGGGTCTTCATGTCTGCGAGCCATGCTCCCCGGATCGCCATCGGACCTGTCGGCCAGGGCCGGTGGATGGCCGATGCAGTAGTCGCCGGCGGGGGCCATCTGGTCGGGATCGAGCAGGCCGAGGGCCTGATGTGGGCCGACCCCCGTGACCCCGACGGTCTCGAGGCCGTGGTCAGGGCGTCGTCCGAGCTGCGCTGGGTGCAGCTGCCCTTCGCCGGCATCGAACCGTTCATCCACCTCGTCGACGACGACATCGAGTGGACCTGCGGCAAGGGCGTCTATGCCGAGCCCGTTGCCGAACTCGCCCTGACCCTGGCCCTTGCCGGGATGCGCGGGCTGGGCCACTACGCCCGGCGCACGGCGTGGTCGGCCCAGCAGGGCGCCAATCTGCTCGGGGCCCGCGTCACCGTCCTCGGTGGCGGCGGGATCGCCGAGTCGCTGCTCCGCCTGCTGAAGCCGTTCGCCTGCCACGTCACGGTGGTGCGCAACCGCCTCCAGGAGATGGACGGAGCCGACGAGGTGCTCGAGGCGGCGCAGTACGTCGACGCGCTCCCCGGCGCCGACCTCGTCGTGCTCGCCCTGCCCCTGACGCCGGAGACCGAGGGCTTGATCTCGCGCAACGAACTGGCCCTGATGGAACGTCACGCCTGGCTCGTCAACGTGGCCAGGGGCAAGCACGTGGTCACCGACGACCTGGTCACCGCACTCACCGAGGGCCTGATCGCCGGCGCCGGGCTCGACGTCACCGATCCCGAACCGCTCCCTGCCGGGCACCCGCTGTGGCAGTTGGAGAACTGCCTGATCACGCCCCATGTGGCGACGACCGACGCGATGGGCGATCCGCTGCTCGCCGAGCGGATCACCGCCAACGTCCGGCGTTTCGCCCGCGACGAGCCGCTCGTCGGGCGGATCGACCCCGAACTCGGCTACTGACCCGTCGATGGCCGACGAAGCCGGCTCCGCAGGCCCCGACGCGGCGACGATCGTCGGGCTGCTCGCCGACGACGACCGGCGCAGGGTGTTCGCCGCCCTGGTCCTCGGCTCGGCCACACTCGACGACGTCGTCACCACGAGCGGGCTGACCGTGACAGCGGCGGCCAAGGCGCTCGGCCGGCTCGCCGATGCCGGGCTCGTCGTGCGCGGCAGTGAGGGAGGGCTGCACCTGCTCGCCGCGGCGTTGGCGACCGCCGCCAGGACGGCCCGTGTCCGTGCGGTGACCGAGGAGCACCAGGGCGTCGGCGCCGAGGCGGCAAAGGTGTTGCGCACGTTCGTCACCGACGGGCGGATCCGCCAGATCCCCACGTCGCAGGGCAAGCGCCTGGTGATCCTCGACTGGCTCGCCCAGGAGTTCGAACCGGGGCGCAGGTACAGCGAAGCGATGGTCAACCTGATCATCGCCCGTCATCACCCGGACACAGCGGCATGGCGCCGGTACCTCGTCGACCACGGCTTCCTCGACCGGGCCGACGGCCAGTACTGGCGATCGGGTGGGTCGGTGGCCGGCACCGCGTCATAGCCCGAGGCATAGCCCGACCGGCATAGCCTGACCGGCATCGCCACGCACTACGAGGTCCTCGGCGTCGATCCGGGCGCCGGCCACGACGAGATCCGCGCCGCCTACCGGCGGTTGGCCCGGACCCATCATCCCGACGCCTCCGGGGAGGCGGCGGCGATGATGGAGCTGAACGAGGCCTGGCGGGTGCTCTCCGACGCCGCCCGCCGTGCCGCCTACGACGCCTCGTTGCGCCCCGGGGGGGTGTCGACCGGCGGCGCCGGCGAGGCGACGAAGCTGACCGAGGAGCGGTATCCGGTGACCGTCCGGCCTGGCCAGGCCGCCGCCGCTCGCTTTCCGCTCAGGCCGGTCCTGGCCGCGTTCGTCCTGCTCTGCGGTGTGATCCTGATCTTCGGGGCACGCGCCTCGGATCGGCAAACCCCGGCACCGGACTGGCGGATCGAGGTCGGGTCGTGCGTCCGCATCGCCGCCAATCTCGATGCCGTCGAGGTCGAGTGCGCCGGCGCCCACGACGGTGTGGCGCGGCTGCTGGTGCCATTCGACACCTCGTGCCCGATCGATACCGAAACCCACCGTGATCAGCAGGGGCTCGGCAACGTGTGTGTCGATCGGACCGGTGCGTGAGGCGTGGCCCGCCCGACGCCTAACGTGTCGGCCCATGAGTTCCGTGCCTCCGCCGCCCTTCCCGATGCCGTCGTCGGAGCCCCCGTCGGGGCAGGGGCCGACGCCGACCCCCCAACCCGAGCAGGCGGGCTATGCAATGCCTGCGTCCTCGTCACCGCCCCCGCCTCCGCCTCCGCCGCCCGGGTTCGGTGCGCCGTTGGGCGGTTCGACCCCGTTGCCCTCGATGCCTCCCGCCCCGGCGTTGCCGGGCCAGCGTGCCGGGGGCGCCGTCGCCTCGCTCGTGCTCGGCATCATCGGCGTCGTCACCTGTCCGCTGCTCATCCTGTCGGTCCTCGCCATCGTCTTCGGCGCGTTGGCCCGCAAGCGGATCAAGGCCAGCGGTGGTCAGCTCGGTGGGAAGGGCCAGGCCACGGCCGGGCTCGTCCTCGGCATCGTCGGGCTGCTCATCGGCGCCGGCTTCTGGGCGCTCGCCGCGACCAGCGAGAACTCGGTGTCGACCAAGAATGTCGGCGATTGCGTCGAGGTGCCCGAGGGCGACGGCCTGATCTTCTCGATCAAGGGCCAGGACTGCGCCGAACCCCACGAGGGCGAGATCGTCGGTATCGGCTCCCTCGACCGGGCCGGCGACGACCCGTATCCCGACGAGGCCGATGTCCAGCAGATGGTCGGTGAGGCGTGCACCGCCAAGTTCGAGTCGTACGTCGGGGAGAGCCTCGACGACAGCGATCTGCAGATGAACTTCATCTACCCGTCGAAGCAGAACTGGAACCGGGGCGACGGTGCCTACCTGTGCATCGCCTCGAGACCCGACGGTGAGCTGACCGACTCGGTGAAGGGCTGATCGGGCCTGACGTCACAGGGCTCGAGGCGGCAAACGCTGCTAGAGTCGGCGTCTGCCGGGCGATTAGCTCAGTCGGCTAGAGCGCTACGTTCACACCGTAGAGGTCAACAGTTCGAGCCTGTTATCGCCCACTCGGAAGCCCTCCTCGCAGGGCATGAGGCCCCGCTTCGGCGGGGCTTCTGCCGTTTCCGGGCGCACGCCAGGTGCACAGGACCGGCCGGTGACAGGACGCCCCCGTTTCGCCCGAGCGATACCGAGCGCCGCGCCCGGCTCGTTCGGGCGGGACGACTACAGCAGCGGCGGATATGCTGGCATACATGCAACGGACCACGGTCAAACTCTCCGACGAGTTGGACGCCCGCCTGCGCCACGAAGCAGAACGACGCGGCATGACGGTGTCGGAACTGACTCGTGAAGCAATCGAAGCGCATGTCGGCATGAGCCGGAAACGGCGAACGCTGCTCGCCGCCGGCGTCGGCGCGAGCGGACAACACGACATCTCCGAGCGGATCGAGGAGATCCTCGCCGGCGAGGTGCCCTCATCGCGCTGATCGTCGACGCCGGCCCGCTCTACGCCTATGTCGACCGAGACGATCGGCATCACCGGTCCTGCCTCGAGCTGCTCGAAACCCATCCGGGTCCGTTACTGGTGCCGATGCTCGTGATCACCGAAGTCGTCTACCTCCTCGGTAGCCGCCTGGGAGTCGAAGCCGAAGTTCGGTTCCTCGGAGACCTCGCCGCCGGGAACCTCATTCCCGAGCCGGTCTCACCAGCGGACTGGCTCAGAATCGCCGAGCTCGTCGCCCGATACCGTGATCTGCCACTCGGCACAGCCGACGCCTCGGTCGTCGTCGCCGCCGAGCGGCTCGCCATCACCGAGATCGCCACGCTTGATCGACGACACTTCACGGTCGTGAAGCCCGCCACCGGCTCATTCCGACTCCTTCCCTGAGCTCCCAACGACCCGACACATGCTGCGCTCCGACGCCGATCTGGGCCAAGGTCGCCACGGTGACCGAGGTGTTCGCCCAGAGCATGACCATCGTGGCGATGGCCGCGGCGTGTGTCGCCACCGGGTTCCAGATCGCCAACGATTTCGCCACCAACCAGCCTCCAGCGGTCAAAGCCTTCGACATCCTCGAGGAGTCGCCTTCATCTCGATGTTCATCCACCGAGATCCACCGCCGACGCCGGAGGAGGTGTTCGTCACGGGCACCTCGGCGCCCTTCGTCTGTGCGCTGGCCGCACCCGATCAGGCATGGCTGGACACGCAGAAGAAGATCGCCGCCCATCTCGGCGGCGACGGCACCAGCACGAGAGCACCGCTGTTCGTCCCCGCCTGACCGTGCTCAGCGAGGGTTCGAGAGCATCGCGTTGTTGCCCGAACGACTGACCGGTCGAGTTGACGCTTCGACAGTTTCGTAGAACAATCCTTCGAATCTCGCAGGAAGGTGTTGAATTGTCTACGATATCCGAAGCCGCCAGCCGCCATCTCTGGATGCACTTCACCCGCCTCACGTCGGAGCGGGCAGAGGTTCCCGTCATCGTGCGCGGCGCGGGCTGCTACGTCTGGGATCTGCATGGCAACCGCTATCTGGACGGGCTCTCGGGCCTCTTCACCGTGCAGGTCGGTCACGGGCGAGCCGAACTGGCCGAGGCGGCACGCGCCCAGTCCGAGACCCTCGCCTACTTCCCGGTCTGGGGTTTCGCCCATGAGCCGGCAGCCCGGTTGGCCGAGCGGCTGGCGGCGATGGCTCCTGGAGACCTGAATCGGGCGTTCTTCACGCCGTCAGGCGGCGAGGCGGTCGAGACGGCGATCAAGTTGTCCCGGCAGTACTGGAAGCTGCGTGGCGAACCGCTGCGGACCAAGATGATCTCGCGATACCTCTCGTATCACGGCACCTCGTTGGGCGCGTTGAGCCTGACCGGGGTCCCCTCGATCAAGTCGACGTTCGAGCCGCTGATGCCCGGGGCGGTCAAGGTCCAGACGCCGTACCGCTACCGCTGTGGGGACTGCATGCAGCTCGACGCGTGCACGTTGCGGTGCGCCGACGACCTCGCCCTGCGGATCGAGATGGAAGGGCCCGATTCGGTCGCCGCCGTGTTCATGGAGCCGGTGCAGAACACCGGCGGGGCCTTCGTGCCGCCCGAGGGCTACTGGGCGCGCGTCCGCGAGATCTGCGACCACTACGGCGTGCTGCTGGTGAGCGATGAGGTGATCAGCGCCTTCGGGCGGTTCGGTCACATGTTCGGCAGTCTGCGCTACGGCTACCAGCCCGACATGATCACCTTCGCCAAGGGAGTGACCAGCGGATATGCACCGATGGGTGGGGTGATGATCAGCGACCGGATCGCCGAGCCGTTCGTCGACGCGCCGGTCGCCTTCCTGCAGGGCAACACCTTCGGGGCGCATCCGGTCTCGTGCGCCGTGGCCAACGCCAACCTCGACATCTTCGAGCGCGACGACATCTGCGGCAACGTTCTGGCCAACGAGGGCCGGTTCAAATCGCTGATCGAAGGCCTGCGCGACCTCCCGATCGTCGGTGACGTGCGCGGCGACGGCTACTTCCTGGCCATCGAGCTCGTCACCGACCAGGCGACTCGGGGCACGTTCACCGCCGAGCAATCCGAATGGCTGTTGCGTGGGTACATCTCGCCGCGGATGTTCGATGCGGGCCTGATCTGTCGCGCCGATGACCGTGGTGAGCCGGTGATCACGCTGTCGCCGCCGTTGATCGCCGGCGAGGAGGAGTTCGCCTTCATCGAGTCGACCCTGCGCCGGGTGCTCACCGACGCCGGCCGCGAGTTCGCCGCCCGGGAGTCGGTGTGAGCCGCGAAGCGCTCGATGACGCCGACCGGGCGATCATCGAGCTGCTCCAGGGCGACGGACGGATGCCGTACACCAGGGTGGCGTCGGCCGTCGGGCTCACCGAAGGGGCCATCCGCCAGCGCGTGCAGCGCCTCACCGATGCCGGTGTGATGCAGATCGTGGCGGTCACCGACCCGCTCTCACTCGGAGTGCGGCGGGTGGCGATGGTCGGCGTGCGGGTCGCCGGCGACGTCGAGCACATCGCCGCCGATCTGGCGGTGATGCCCGAGATCGAGTACCTCATCGCCACCGCGGGGCGTTACGACGCGATGCTCGAGGTCATCGTCGATGACGACGAGCACCTGATGCGGCTGCTGTCGACGCTGCGAAGCCGCCCGGACGTCGCCGAAGCCGAATCCTTCGTGTGCCTCAAGGTGTTCAAGCAGACGTTCTCCTGGGGTGCCCGGTGAGCACCCCGCCCGAGGGGGAGAAGGTGAGCCCCTCGAAGCGTCCCGACGTCCGCCAGGCGTCGATGTACCCGAAGTAGGCCGCTGGTCCCTCGGGGTAGCCGAGGGAGTTGAGCCGTCCCGCACGACCCGAGTCGTGCCCCTCGTTGTTGTAGTAGCCGGGGGTGCAGTCGACGGCGCCGGCGAACATCCGGCCACCTGCGTCGAGCCTGGCCACCCAGGCCTCCTCGGCCTCGGGCGTGACCTCGACCTCGTCGGCCGCCACCTCGAGCGCGTGGGCGATGACCGTGGTGATCGTCCGCCCGGCCTCGACGAGGTTGTGGGGGATGTTCGAGATCAGGTTGGCGCCCTGCGTCGGGCCGACGACGAACAAGTTGGGGAACCCGTGGACGTGGATGCCGTGCAAGCTGCGCATGCCGTCGGCCCAGTACTCCGACAACCGCCGACCGTCCCGGCCCACGGGGTCGAAACCCGAGCGGCGGGCGAAACCGGTGCCGACCTCGAATCCCGAGGCGTAGATCAGGCAGTCGAGCTCGTAATGACGCCCGCCGACGATCACGCCGGTCTCGTCGATCGCCTCGACGCCCTTGCCGTCGGTGTCGACGAGGTGTGTGCCCGGCGAGTTGAACGCCTGGAGGTACTGGTCGTGGAAGCACGGGCGTTTGCACAGCTGGCGGTACCACGGCTTGAGCAACTCGGCCGTCGCCTGGTCATCGACGATCTCGTCGACCCGGGCGCGGATCTCGCTCATCTTCTCGTCGTCGCTGTCGTGGTACGCCTTGAGCATGTCGTCGGGGCCGAAGCCCCCGCCCTGCTCGGCGTTGGCGAGCAGGCGATCGCGGATGCGTTGGGAGATGTCGGTCCATCCGTCCATCACCAGGTCCTCGTCGGCGAACCCCCCGGTCTGGAGGATGGTGAAGTTCATCAGCCACTTGTCCTGCCAGCCTGCTTCCAGCGTGGAGAACCAGTCGGGATCCGTCGGGCGGTTGTTGCGGACGTCGATCGAGGACGGCGTACGTTGGAAGACGTACAGCTCGCCGCAGGCCCGGGCCAGGTGGGGGACGCACTGCACCGACGTGGCGCCGGTGCCGATGATGCCCACCCGTTTGTCGGCGAGCCTGTCCATCGCCGCACCCGACGGGTCGCCTCCGGTGTAGTCGTAGTCCCAGCGGCTGGTGTGGAAGCTGTGTCCGGCGAACGTCTCGATGCCCGGGATGCCGGGCAGCTTCGGTCGGTGCAGCGGGCCGGTCCCCATGGCGACGAACCTGGCCCGCATCTCGTCGCCGCGGTTGGTGCGGATGATCCAGCGACTTGCCGTGGCATCCCACTCCAGAGCGGTGACCTCGGTGCCCAGGCAGGCGTTGTCGTACAACCCGAAGTGGTCGGCGATTCGCCGGGAGTGTTCGAGGATCTCGGGCGCGTGGGTGTACTTCTCGCTCGGCATGTGGCCGGTCTCCTCGAGCAGCGGCAGGTAGATGTACGAGGCGGTGTCGCACTGCGCACCGGGGTAACGGTTCCAGTACCAGGTGCCGCCGAAATCACCGCCCTTCTCGATGATCCGCACGTCGTCGATCCCCGCCTGCTTCAGCCGGGCCCCGGTGACCAGGCCGGCGAAGCCACCGCCGATGAACGCCACGGTCACATCGTCGGACAACGATGCGCGTGTCGCCGCCTCGGTGTACGGATCGTCGAGGTAGCGGGCGAACCGGCCGGTCGGTTCGATGTACTGGGCGTTGCCGTCGCCGCGGAGCCGCTTGTCGCGCTCGGCTCGGTAGCGAGCCCTGAGGGCCGGGCGATCGATCCCGTTGTCAGACATCCTCGTGATGGTAGGGGCGTGCCCCAGCGCCGCCCCGATCGACGTGCCGCGCTCCGCTCTGCCGGAAATTCGGGGAAGCAGGGTGAACCGTTCGGTGCCCGGGTGGCGAACAGAGCGCACACCAACCCTGGAGGCACCCCATGGATCCCAAGACGCAGGCAACCACCGCCGTCCGACTGCTCACGCCGCTCGTCGACGGCACCCGCACCGACCAGCTCGACGACTCGACGCCGTGCGCCGAGTGGAACGTCCGTGGGCTGCTCGACCACGTGATCGGCGGTGGTCACATGTTCGCCGCCGGCCTGCGCGGCGACACCCTCGAGGGTGACGGGTCGGTCGACCTCGTCGGTGATGATCACCGGGCTGCGTTCCGTGCGGCGATCGACGGCTTCTCCGCCGCGCTGGCGGCGACCGACGATCTCGATCGGCCCGTCGCCCTGCCGTTCGGCACGCTGCCGGCAGTGGCCGCGCTGCAACTTGCCGCCGGTGACCTGCTCGTGCACTCGTGGGACCTGGCCACGGCGACGGGTCAGCCGTTCGATCCGCCTGCCGACTTCGTGGAGGCGTCGTACGGGTTCTTCCAGATGGCGGTGAGCGACGACCTGCGGGCGGCCGGCCTGTTCGGCCCGGCCGTCACGGTGGCCGAGGACGCCTCGCCACTCGTCAAGCTCCTCGGCCACGCCGGGCGTCACGCCTGACCCTGCTGACCTGACGGCGCCGCCGTCAGGTCACCAGGTTGCGCAACGTGAACCGGTCGGGGTGGAACTCGGTGAGGTCGGTGCAGCTCGATCCCTCGAGGATCAGCTCGGACACGGCCAGTGCCGACACCGGCGCGAGGCTCAGGCCGAACATGCCGTGGCCCGCCGCCACGACCAGGTTGCGATGGCCCTTCGGGCGGCCGAGGAGCGGCAGCCCGTCGGGGCTCATCGGGCGGCTCCCGGCCCACGTGTCGAAGCGGGCATCGAAGTCGAGGTCGACGAACGTGCGCATCGAGGCGATGATCGCTTCGACGCGTCGTGGGTCGAAGCGCGGCTGGTCACCGTCGAACTCCATCGTCCCCCCGAGGCGGATCCGATCGGCGAAGGGCGTGGCGACGGCGTGGGCCTCCTCGAAGATCACCGGATGACCCAGTTCCGCCGACGTGGGGAGTGCGACGTTGTAGCCCTGCCCCGGGATCACGGCGAGGCGCACGCCGAACAGCCTGGCCAGCGGGCGGATGCCGGCCCCGGCGGTGAGGACCACGTCGTCACAGGTGAGGACGCCCGTGGCCGTGGTGATCGATCGGATCCGGTCGTCCACCCGATCGACGGCGGTGACCGGCGCGTGCTCGACGAGCGTCACCCGGCGATCCCGAAGGGCGGCGATCATCGAGTCGACGAACCGGCGCGGGTCGATCGAGTGATCGCCGGTGACGACGTATCCGGCGCGGATGGCGCTGCTCAGCGCCGGCACGATGCGGCGCAACTCGTCGCCGTCGAGGAGACCGTCGGGGAGGGTCACGCCGAAATCGGCCATCGGCGCCAGCGTCGACAGATGGTGCTCGGCGACGGACGGGTCCTTGAACGGCACCACCAGTTCGGGGCCGAGGGCGACGTCGACCCCGAGCGCGCCCAGGGCGCCAAGCGCCTCGCCCTGGCGCAGGTTCAACCTGGCCAGGGCGATTCGACCGGCGACGTACCGGCGGCTCGTCGCCGAGCGGGCGAAGTGCAGCCCCCATCCCAGCATCCCGGGAAGGGCCCGGGCATGGAGCCGCATCGCCCGCGTGGGATCACCCAACGATGTGATCGCCGACTTCACCGCCCCGGGGGCGGCCAGCGGTTCGATCAGTGTGGTGCACATGAACCCGGCGTTGCCCCGCGCCGCGCCACCGCCGAGCTCACCGTGATCGACGACGGTCACCTCGGCGCCGCGATCGCTCAACATCAGTGCGGTGGACAGTCCGATCAGCCCGCCACCGACCACGACGACCGATCTGGTCATCGCTGATCACCAGCTGGCGAACGGGTTGGTCGGGCCTGGCAAGCAGGTGCGAGTGGGATCATCGGACAGCGAGGGTAACAGCTCGATGTCATGTGACATAGCACTGTGCGGCTAGCCTGCACGCCATGCCGATCCCGGAATCACACGCCGACCTGCTCGACTCGACCGCCCTCGCCCACGTGGCCACGATCGGCCCGGACGGAGCACCCCAGTCGAACCCGGTGTGGTTCGGCTGGGACGGAACACATGTCATGTTCAGCCAGTTCACCGGCCGCCAGAAGCTGCGCAACCTGCAGGCCAGCCCGCGTCTCGCCATCTCCATCGTCGATCCGAGCGACCCGTACCGCTATCTCGAGCTCCGCGGTGTCGTCGACGAGATCGTCGACGACACCGACAACGTGTTCATCGACTCGATGGCGCACAAGTACCTCGGCGTGCCGACCAACCCGTGGGCCAAACCCGGTCAGCACCGCGTGGTGGTCAAGATGCGTCCGGTCACCTCGACGTCGATGTGATGGCGCGGACGGAGCCGCCGGCTCCACCCGACCAGGCGAACCTTCCGGCGATCGGCGGTCGGACCAATCTCCGCGACGAGACCGTCCGGACGTTGCATGCCGCAATCGCCTCCGGTGATCTGCGCCCGGGAGTGCTGTACTCTGCTCCGAGCCTCGCCCGCCAGCTCGGTGTCTCGGCCACCCCGGTCCGTGAGGCGATGCTCGACCTCGTCAACGAGGGACTCGTCGAAGCCGTGCGCAACAAGGGCTTCCGCGTCGTCGAGCTCTCCGAACGCGAACTGCACGAGCTCACCGAGCTCCGTCTGCTGATCGAGGTTCCCACCGTCCGTCGCATCGCCGAGACCGGCATTCCCGTCCCGGCGATGTGGGCGTTGCGGGCACTGGCCGCCGATGTCGAGGCCGCTGCGCGACGCGGTGACCACGTCATCCACAACCAGGCCGACATGCAGTTTCACGCGAGCCTGCTGGCCGAGGCCGGCAACCTCAACCTCGTCCGGACGGTGACGGCGCTGCGAATCCGGTCCCGGCTACGCGGCGCAGCGGAGCTCGCCGAACGCGGGGAGCTCGAAGCGACCCTGCGTGAACACACCGAGCTGCTCGACCTCATCGCCACCGGTGATGCGTCGGGCGCCGAAGCGCTGATCACCAGGCACATCGGCCACGTGGGCGGCTTTCGGCCGGCCGCACGGGGGACGGCCAGCGGCAGCTCCGCGTGAGCCGATCCCTGTCGGGCGTGCGCGGCCGGGGAACGGTGCGGCCGGGGAGGAGCGCCGGGTTTGCCGCTCAGGCGGGGGCGTCGGCGGTCTGCATCGCCGCCGTGTACCCGGCCCGGAGGTGGTCACTGACGAGTTCGAGGAGGTGTTGGCCATCCCCGTCGGCCGCGGCGTCGACGATCCGTCGATGCTCGTCGATCATCCGCTCGGCGTTGCCGGCGATCCGCAGATAGGCGCCGGTGATCCGGCGGTTGATCGGCTGGTTCCAGAGGTCGTCGAGCATCCTGGCGAGCAGCGCGTTGCCGCAGGGCCGGATCATCGCCAGATGGAAGCGGCGGTTGAGCTCGAAGTGGGCGTCGACGTCGTTGGCGTCGATCGCCGCCATCCGGTCGGTCACGGCCCTCGCCTCGGCGAGGTCGTCGGCCGAGTGCTTGCCCAAGGCGAGGGTCATCGCCAGCGGTTCGAGAGCACTGCGCACCTGTTGCACATCGGCGATGTCGTGGTCGGTGAGGGCATTGACCATGTAGCCGACGCCGGCCACCCACGAGACCAGTCCCTCCTGGGACAGGCGGTTCAGCGCCTCGCGCACCGGCGTGCGGGACACCCCCAACTCCCCGGCGATGCGCTCCTGGACGAGCTGCGCGTCCTCGCCGATCTGCTGGGACACGATCATGTCGCGCAGCTGCTCGTAGACGTGCACGCCCAGCGGCCGCGCGTCGCGAACCGAACGCTTCAGCGGCGCCATCGGGCGGCTACGCGTTCACCGTCACGGGCGTGGAGACGGCCGTCGTCTCCTCACGGCGGAGCCGCTCCATCACGTGGCGGGCCTTGACCAGGCCCGAGTCCTGCGAGACGAGCACGTCGTGCTCGCCCGCCGGGCGCCCGCGCAGACCGATCTCCTGCAGGGCGAGCGCCTGCGCGTCCTCCTGCAGGACGACGCCGAGACCGTCGCCGAGGTCGGCGGTGGCGGCCGCGTCGTCGACGGCGAAGTTGCGGCAGAAGGCGTAGAAGTACCACGAGGTGTGGTCGTCGATCGGGGTGATGCCGTTGAGCACCTTGATCAGGCATCCCTCCTCCCGGGGCCGACCCCGCCCGGTGATCCCCGAATGCAGGACGTGGAGGCCGGGCGCGAAGAACACCGTGCAGTGGAAGCGGTCGCACAGGTCGGTCCAGCCGGTCGTGGTCGCGTACAGCGGGGGCGGCACGACGCCGGGCATCAGCCGATCGGCGCTGACCACGTTGCCCTCGACGGTCACGGTCAGCCCGTGGTCGACGATGTAGTCGTCGCCGACGGTCGACAGGTGCAGGAACTGTTCGTGGGTGAGGTCGAGCAGGTTGTCGTGGATGAGCTCGGCGCGGCAGTCGAAGAACACCGAGTGGGTGACCGTCGCCCACGCCGGATCGTTCATCCAGTGGGTGTCGGGGATCATCGACGGGTCGGCGAGGGACGCCTCGCCGGGCCACACCCAGATCCATCCGTCTCGCTCGACCACCGGGTAGGAGCGAACCGCCAGGCGGGAGGCGATGTTCTGCTGGCCCGGCACCTTCCGACAGGTCCCATCGGCGCCGTAGGAGAAGCCGTGGTAGCCGCATTGGATGCTCCCGTCGCAGACCGTGCCGGCCGATAGGGGGAAGGCCCGGTGGGCGCAGCGATCGGCCAGTGCCACGGCCGAGCCGTCGGCGTCGCGGAACAACACGATCGGCTGCTTGCAGACGGTTCGCCCGATCGGGGCCCGATCGACCTCGGCCGTCCACGCGGCGACGTACCAGGCGTTGAGAATGAGCATGGCTGACTCGGTCCTTTCGTCGGTTCGACGGTACTGTATCCACTGCATACACTCGCCCGGTGCCCACACACGATTTGCGCCGCAATCCCAACATCGACGCGCTGCCGGCGTACAACGCCGGGATGAACATCGCCGTCGCCCGTTCGGCGACCGGGTTGTCGCACTTCGCCCGCCTGGCCAGCAACGAGAACCCGTACGGTTGTTCACCGGCGGTGCGCGCCGCGCTGGCCTCGGATGCGTTCGAGCCGTGGCGCTACAACGACCCGGCCTGTGCCGAGTTGCGCGCCCGGCTGGCCGACCATCTCGACGTCCCGGCCGAGCGGATCGTGGTCGGCAACGGCTCCGAGGAGTTGATCGCCGCGGCCACCCGCGCCTACGTCGGGCCGGGTGACGGCTTCGTCACGGTGCTGCCCAGCTTCGGGCGCCACGAGATCGAAGCGCTCGCCGTGGGCGCCCGGTTGCTCAAGATCGAGATGACGGCCGACCTGGACTTCCCGCTCGACGCCCTGGAGCGGGCCCTCGCCGACCAGCCGGCGGTGCTGATGCTGTCGTCACCGTGGAACCCGGTGGGCGCGGCGTTGAGCAGGGCGGGTTTGCAGCGGCTGATCGACGCCACGCGGCGCGGGACGTTGTTCGTGCTCGACGAGGCCTACATCGAGTTCGCCGATGCCGAGTGCCCCGACGGCATCGAGATGCTGCGCTCGAGCGGCGTCGCCCACGTCGTGCTGCGCACCTTCTCCAAGGCGTACGGCCTGGCCGGGCTGCGTGTGGGGTACGGCGCCTGCTCGGATGTCGACATCGCCAGGATGCTCACGGGCGCCAAGACGCCGTTCGACGTCAACTCGGCCGCCCAGCTGGCGGCGATCGCCGCGCTCGGCGACCAGGCCTGGATGCGGGCGACGGCGGCGCTGATCGTCGCCGAGCGGCAACGGGTCGCCGACGCCATCACCGCGTTGGGCCTGCGCACCTCGGTGTCGCAGGCCAACTTCGTGTTCTTCGACTGCGGTGCCGACAGCGGGGAGTTCGCCGCGGCGTTGCTCCATCGCGGCGTGATCGTCAAGGACTGGCGCGAACCGGGCTACACCAACTTCATCCGGGCCTCGATCGGCAGTCCGGCCGACAACGATCAACTGCTCGAGGCGGTCGCCGTCGTCGTGGGCGAGCGGGGCTGACGTGTCGCGCCGCACCCTCTCCGACGACGAGCTCGATGGCCTGCGCGCCCTGGTCGGTGCTTCCAACGTGCGCGTCGGCGAGGCCGTGGCGGAGCTCGACCCGGGCTGGAACCCGCACAACCTCGATGCCGGAGTCGTCGTGTCGCCCGCCTCCACGGCCGAGGTCGCCGGGGTCGTGAAGTGGTGTGTGGGACACGGCATCGCCATCGTGCCCCAGGGCGGCCGCACCGGCCTGGTCGGTGGCGGCGAGTCGCATTCGGGTGAGATCGTCCTGTCGCTGCTGCGCCTCAGCGGGATCGAGCCGATCACGGCCGACGACCGCGTCGCCGTCGTCGGCGCCGGATGCACCCTCGAGGCACTTCGGACCGCGGCGGCCGAGTACGGGTTGGAGCCGGGGATCGATCTGGCGGCGCGCGGCTCGGCGACGATCGGCGGGATGATCTCGACCAACGCCGGCGGGGTCATGGCCTTCCGCAACGGGGTGATGCGCCACCGGGTGTTCGGACTCGAGGGCGTGCTGCCGGACGGCTCGGTGTACTGCGACCTCACCCGTGTGGTCAAGAACTCGGCCGGGTACGACCTGAAACACCTGTTCATCGGGGGGGAAGGGACGCTCGGGGTGGTCACCCGGGCGGTGATCAAGCTCGACCCGATGCCTGCGGCGACGGCGACGGCGTTGATCGCCCTCCCATCGGTCGAGGCCGCGCTGGCGACGATCCGACGCGCCCTGTCCACCGAGTCGGGGCACCTTCGCGCCGCCGAGGCGATGTGGAGCGACTACATCAGGCTGACCGCCCGCACCCTCGGCTGGTCGGAGCCGGGCGTCGACCTCGACCAACCCGTCTTCCTGCTCCTGCTCCTCGGCGGGCCGGACGAGGACGTGCTGCACACGGCCCTCGGCAGGATCTTCGTCGACATCGCCGACGCCTATCCCGCGGTCAACGGCGTGGTCGCCGGCTCGGCCCGACAGGCCGAGGATCTGTGGAGGCTGCGCGACGACACCGAGATCGTCTACCGGCTCCACCCCGACGCCCCGTCCTACGACGTGTCGGTCCCGCAGTCCCGGATCGCCGCGTACGTCGAAACCGTCCGGACCGGCTTGGCGGCCCTCGATCCGGAGATCCGGCCCTACCTCTTCGGCCACCTCGCCGACGGCAACCTCCACATCCTGCTCAACCGGCCCGGTCCGCTCCCACCCGCTCTGGCCGCAGGCGTCGAGGCCGTGCTGTACGGCGACCTGAACACCATCGGCGGCTCGTTCTCGGCCGAGCACGGCGTCGGGTCGAAACGCATCGGCTCGATGTTCGAGACCACCGACCCAGGGAAGCTGGCGGCGATGCGGCTGCTCAAGGCCACGCTCGACCCGGCGAATCTGATGAACCCCGGCAAGGTGCTGCCGGCGGGTTGACGGCGTGAACCCGCCGAGGCCGCCGGCCCCCGGTCGCCCGGCGACGGACGGCTCGCCGGGAGCGGGGCACCTTCCTCCGTGGGAGACCCTCGTCGAAGCCGGCGGTGATCGCCGCCACCGTCGCCGTGTACGGCACGATCGCCGTCGGTGTCGACACTCGACGCAGCTCGTCGTCACTCATGCCGATGACCTGGTTCCGCACTCCGGCCATGAACTGCGCCCGCCACCTGGTCATCGTCGAGAAGAACTGGAGGGGGTCCATCGCCAGGATCGCGGTCCGGTTCTCCGGACGGGCGGCGGCGAGGCCGGCGAAGTGGTCGAGGGCGCACACGGCGTCCATACCACCGGCCTCGCAGGCGCGCAGGTACCTGCCGTAGTAGAAGTCGTCGAGGAAACGCGCGGCAGTCGCCCCGCCGCTGATCCCCCAGAGCAGCAGACCCCGCGCCCGGTCGGGGTGACGTAGGGCGAACCTCAGTGCCACACGCGCCCCGCGGGACAGCCCGACGAGGAACACCTCGGGGATGTCCAGGCAGTTCAGCAGTTCCCCGAGGTCATCGGCCCAGGTGTCGTCCTCCGTACCCGGGAAGTCGAACGAGAGTGACGATCGACCGCAGTTCCGTCGATCGTGAACGATGACCCGGTACCCGCGCGAGGCCAGATGCCCGGCGATGGGTTCCATGTCGGCGAGTGATCCACGGCCACTCGAGATCGCCGCGATCCACGGCCCTTCGTGCCCGAGGATCTCGTAGTGGATCATCGTCGAATCGTTCAGTCGGGCGGTCGGCATCGGCGGCCCCCCGGCTCGATCTGCGAGGCCGGCAGCCTGATCGTCGGGTCTCCGGGGGATCGGGTCGTACCGTGCACGGCCCGGCCGGCGCGGCGCTTCATTTCGTCGTTCTCCCATACCGGCCCACCGACGCGGCGAGGTGGGTGTGCAGCCGTTCCTTCAGTTCGCGCTGGTCCTCCCAGAAGATCGTGGGGACGTCGAGGATGTCGAACGGCAGCTCCGTTCCCCGGCGTGCCGTCAGGATCACGTCCTTCCCGAGCGCCCGCGCATAGCCCACCTCGTAGAAGACGTTCGGGCTGACCTCGCTCACGTCGGCGATGACGAACGCACTGTGGCGGATCCCGTTCTCGATGCGCGGCAGGATGCGCTCCAACGAGACGCTCTCGTCCGTGCGTTCCGCCTCGAAGTTGAACTTCTCGCAGACCTCCTTGAACGAGTCGAAGACGTCGCGCAACGCCCTGTCGAACGACATGATCGTGAACACACTCCGAGGCGTGACCAGCCGTTCGACGAGTTGGATGACGTCGCTGGCGAAGCCGTCGATGTCGTCGGACAGCGAGTTGAGCGTTTCGTAGTCCTCCGCGGTCGCCGGCGCGGCGTCCCGCAGCCTGCGCAGCTCCTGACCGTAGATCGTCTCGCCTGCACCACCGAAGCGGGGGATCCTGTCCCCCCGATCCTGTTCGGCGCCGGGCCCCGGCGTGTCGAGGCCTCCGGCAGCTGACAGTACCGGTCGCCAGTGTGCGTCCGGCGGCGCTCGACAGCCTCCCGACGCTCGTCCATCGTGCATCTTGATCGCGAGTAGTTTCAGGCACGGCGGTCCACACGGGGCACGTCCATAGGGAGGTCTTCACATGCAACTGTTCAGCCGACGAGTCCACATGACCGGTCCACCCGCGGAGGCAATGGCCTACGCCGTGGAGATGAGGGCTCACGTCTCGGGGCTTGCGGGCCGTGAGATCTCCCTCTGGTCGGTCGGCTTCGGTGCCCCGCTGGGCACGATGATCTACTCGGCACGGGTCGAGGGTCTTGCCGACCTCCAGTCGATCACCACGCCGATCCTGGCCGATGCCGAATACCACGCCAAGCTCGCCAAGGGTGCCGCCTACGCGAGCGGCCCGGCGGAGGACAGTCTCCTGCAGCCGATCAACGGTGAGATCGGCGACCCACCGCCCGTCGGGTCGCTCGCCGTGCTCACATCGGCGGTGGTCGCCAACGGTGCGTACGAGGCGGCGATCGGCTGGGGTATCGACATGGCCGAGCACGTCACGGCCGTCTCGGGCATGCCGACGTTGTTCCTCAGCCAGCAGTACGGGCCGTTCGGGGCGGTCGGGTGGATCGGGGTCGCGGCCGACGGCTCGGCGGTCGACGCGGCCAACGCGGCGATCAACGCCGACGCCGCCTACCTCGCCAAGCTCGGCGCCGTCGGCGACCTGTTCGTCGAGGGCTCCGGCCACCGGATGCTGGCCACCCGCGTCGCCTGAGGACGGGTCGCGTCGCTCGGGCGGATGCCCGCCCGAGCGACGTCGACGTCATGCCCTTCCTGTAGGGGCTTACGGCCCTGGCGATCAGTGCCGTCCGGGCGCACCCTGAGCGTTGGCACCGGGAGGTCGGGTTGGCACAGCAGAGGATCGTCATTCTGGGGGGCGGAACAGGTGGCACACTGACGGCGAACCGCCTGCGGCGCCGCTTCGGCGTCGATGAGGCGAGCATCACCGTCGTCGACCAGGACGACACCCACGTCTACCAGCCGGGCCTGCTGTTCGTGCCGTTCGGGCTGGCTCGTCCGGACGAGCTGATCCGCCCTCGGGCGCACCAGCTCCACCGCCACATCGACTTCATCGAGCAGCCGGTCGACCGGGTCGACCTCGACGCCGACACCGTCGCCCTGGCCGACGGCGGTCGCCTGCCGTACGACGTGCTGATCATCGCCTCGGGCGCCAGGCTGGCCCTGTCGGAGACCGAGGGGCTCGACGGCGACGGCTGGGGACGCAACGTCTTCACCTTCTACGACCTCGCCGGTGCCACGGCCCTCCATGACGCGCTCGAGGCCTTCGACGGCGGTCACCTCGTCGTCAACGTCGTCGACATGCCGATCAAGTGCCCCGTCGCCCCACTCGAGTTCTGCTTCCTCGCCGACTGGTACTTCACCGAGCGGGGCATCCGCGACCGCGTCCGGCTCACCTACGTCACGCCCCTCGACGCGGCGTTCACCAAGCCGATCGCCGCGGCGGCCCTCGGCGACCTGTTGACCCGCAAGGGTGTCGAGCTGGTCACGGAGTTCAACACCGGCTCGGTCGAGAGTTCGACCGAGGGGGCGGGGCGGCTCGTCGGCTACGACGGGCGTGAGGTCGAGTTCGATCTCGCCGTCGTCGTGCCGCTGCACAACGGAGCGGCCTACGTCGGGCGCTCGCCCGGTCTCGGCGACGAGCTCGACTTCGTGCCGACCGACCCGGCGACGTTGCAGACCAAGGCCCGCCCGAATGTTTTCGCCATCGGCGACGCGACCAATGTTCCGGCGTCGAAGGCCGGCTCGGTCACCCACTTCGAGGGTGACGTGCTCGTCGAGAACGTCGTGCGCTTCATCCGAGACGAGGACCTCGACGCCAGCTACGACGGGCATGCCAACTGCTTCATCGAGACCGGCTTCGGCAAGGCCCTGCTGATCGACTTCAACTACGACCAGGAGCCGACGACCGGCCACTTCCCGGCGTCGGTCGGCCTGCCGCTGCTGAAGGAGAGCCGGATCAACCACCTCGGCAAGCTGATGTTCCAACCCTTCTACTGGCATGCCCTGCTGCCCGGCCGGGACGTCCCCGGCATCGGCCACGACATGCCCAAACGCGGCAAGCACCTCGCCGCCGCGTCGTCTCCCGGCCACGAGCCGTCAACGTCCGAAGGAGGACAACGATGACCACTGCCACCTATGCCGGCGTTCCGGTCGAGGTCAACGAGGAGGGGTTCTTCCTCCACCCCGACCAGTGGACCCGCGAGATCGCCGTCGAACTCGCCAAGGCCGACGGCATCGAGACCCTCGGGCCGACAGCACTGGCAGGTGATCGACTTCATGCGCGCCGAGTACTTCGCCAAGGGCACCGGCCCGACCGTGCGGATCCTCGGCAAGACCTCGGGCGTGTCGGTCAAGGAGCTCTACCAGCTGTTCCCGAAGGGCCCGGCCAAGATGGCCGCCCGCATCGCCGGGATCCCCAAGCCGAAAGGATGCATCTGATCATGAGCGACCTCATCACTCGCCCCGATCCCGAGGTGGCCAAGTCGCCGGAGAAGATCACCAAGGTGTCGATCGTCATCTCGAAGGGCTCACTCGAAGGGATCTACCCCGGGCTGATCATGGCCAACGGCGCTCGCGCCGAGGGGATGGAGGCGAACCTGTTCTTCACGTTCTTCGGCCTCGACGCCGTCCACCGCAAGCGGATCGAGCACATCAAGGTGGCCACCGTCGGCAACCCGGCGATGCACATCCCGACGTTGCTCGGCGGGCTCCCGGGGATGTCCGCCCTGGCCACGCACATGATGTCGAAGAAGATGGAGGAGCTGGACATTCCCCCGATCAGCGAGTTCATCGAGATGATCGGCGACACCGGTGCCGGGCTGTACGCCTGCAAGGCGTCGGTCGACATGTTCGGCCTGACCAAGGACGACTTCGTCCCGCAGATCGCCGACATCATCACCGTCGGCGAGTTCTACGACCTCGCCGCGGGTGGGCAGATCATCTTCACCTGATCGTCGCCGGCTGATCACCGCCGGATCGCTCCCGCGCAGCGACCCGGTTGGCCACCGGCGCCGCCCCTACCGACCGCCGCCTGTACCGACCGCCTCGCCTACCGACCGCCTCGCCTACCGACCCAGGACGAACGGCGCCACGAGCGTGGTGCGCCGGGCCCGGCGGTCCGTGGCGTCCTCGGCGCGATCGGCGCTGCCGAGCACGGAGACGATCGCCCGCGAGGCGAGGAACCGCAGCGGTTCGGGCTCCCAGTTACGCGCCCGGTGCCCGACCCAGGGCAGCGCGGTCAGCTCGCTGGAGCGCTCGAGGATCAGGTCGGCGAGCGTTCGGCCCCCGATGTTGGCCGCCACGACGCCGTGGCCGGAGTAGCCCCCCGACCAGGCGAGGCCCCGCCGACGATCGCACTCGACCGACATCGACCAGTCGCGGGGCACGGCGAGCGACCCACCCCAGTGGTGGGTGATCGCACTGGAGGCGGCGGCGGGGAAGTGCTGTTGCAGCGAACGCTCCAAGCGGGCGCGGACGTCTCCGTTGCGCTCGTGCGACGGATCGATCGGTGAGCCGATGCGGTATGGAGCGCCGCGGCCGCCGATGGCGATGCGCCCGTCCATCGTCCGCTGGGCGTAGAAGAACAGGTGGTGGGCATCGGAGACCGCCATCCCGTCGCGCCAGCCCAGGGCCTCCCAGACATCGTCGCTGAGCGGTTCGGTGGCGATCATCAGCGAGTACAACGGCAGGAACCTGCGTCGCCAGCCGGCGCTGCGCACGCTGTACGACTCGGTGGCCCGCACGATCATCGGCGCCCGCACCGAGCCGTGCTCACTGCGGATCCGGCCGCTGTCGATCTCGGCCGGGCTCCGCTCGAAGATCGTCACCCCGCGGCGCTCGCACGCCTCGGCCAACCCCCGAACGAGCCGGGCCGGGTCGACCCGGGCGCAGTGCGGGGTGAACGTGGCGGCCCGTGCCCCCGGGGTGCGCACGAAGCCGTCGAGCTCGGCGGGATCGAGGAGCCGGACGTCGTCGTCGGTCAGACCACGGGCGTGCTTGGCCGCCAGGCCGGCGGTGAGCCGTCGGCGTTGCGGCTCGGAGTAGGCGATCGTCAGGGCGCCGTGATGGGAGTAGCCGCACTCGATGTCCTCGGCGGCAGCCACCCGGCCGATCTCGTCGACCGCCGCGAACGTCGCCCGCTCGCCGCGCAGCACCGCCGCCGCTCCCGAGCGTCGGGCATAGGCGGCGGCATCGCCGGCGATGAACCCCGACACCCACCCGCCGTTGCGTCCCGATGCCCCGAAGCCGGCGATCTCGGCCTCGACCACGACGATCCGCAACGTCGGGTCGAGTCCCGCCAGGTAGTAGGCCGTCCACAACCCGGTGAACCCGGCCCCGAGGATCGCCACGTCGGCGTCGATGTCGGCACCCAGCGCCGCCCGAGGGGTCAGCGAGCCGGCGAGGCCGTCGAGCCACAACGATCGTTGGCGATAGCCGGCCTCGGGTGGGATCACGGCCGGACGGTAGCACCGCGTGCTGCACGGCGTCGGGTGAGGTGAGGCGCCGGCAGCCCGTCACGACCCGACGCACCTGCCCCGGCCCGGGGTGATCAGATCAGTGACGCCTCGGGGAGCTCGAACCAGCGGAGGTGCTCGAACTCGGCCGACAACGTGCCGGGCGGCGGCTCGCCGGGGACGTCGTCGGCGGCGGCTTCGAACCGTCGACGGGCGGCGTCGAGGTAGCCGGCGAGCGCGCTCTCGGGGGCGCGGGCCCGGTCGGCCGGAGGCCGAAGGAGTTCGCCGGTCGCCGGATCGTAGGACAGCTGCGACAGCCGCAACGGCGGCTCGATCGGGCCGAGGCGGTGGCGCCACAGCCCGGTGGCGGGGTCGAACCGGTACTCGTCGAGCAGCTTCCACCCGTGCTCGGCGACGAGGTCGACCGCCCGTACCAGATAGTCGAAGACGGTCTCGGAGATGAAGTAGTTGAAGCTCACCCTCGTCCAGCCCGGCTTGATCCCTTCGCAACCGCGGGTGATCTCGTGCTCGAACTCCTGCGACCGGGCGATGTCGATGCCCAGCAGGCGGTGCCCGTACGGTCCGGCGCACGAGCAGCCGCCACGCGACTGCACGCCGAACAGGTCGTTGAGCAGGGCCACGACGAAGTTGTGGTGGAGGTAGCGGCCACCCGGGCGCCGGACGACGAACGACACGATCGACAACCGCTCGGAATGGGTGTTGCCGAGCACGCCGATCGCCGGGTTGGCCGACCAGGCGGCGATCGCCCGGCGCCAGTACGACTCCTCGTGCTCCTTGATCGTCGCCACGCCGACCGCCTGCTTGAGCTGGAAGACGAGGCCGGCGCGGATCGATTCGATGATCGCCGGGGTGCCGCCCTCCTCGCGGTGGACGGGATCGTCGAGGTACCGGTGCTCCGTGGGGTTGACGTAGGCCACCGTTCCGCCGCCGACGACGTCGGGGACGCGGTTGCGGAGCAACGTGCGTCGGGCGACGAGCACGCCCGGCGTGCCCGGGCCGCCGACGAACTTGTGCGGACTGATGAACACGGCGTCCTTGTGGGCCAGCGGGTGCTCGGCGCAGCGCGGGTACATCTCGATGTCCACGTACGGCGCGGCGCAGGCGAAGTCCCAGAACGACAGTGCGCCGTGGCGGTGGAGGAGATCGGCGATGGCGCACGTGTTGGAAACGATGCCGGTGACGTTGGAGGCGGCCGAGAACGATCCGATCTTCAGCGGTCGCGCCGCATGGCGGGTCAGCCCGGCGTCGAGGGCGTCGAGGTCGATGTGACCGTCGGCGTCCTCGGGGATGGTGACGACATCGGCGATCGACTCACGCCAGGGCAGTTCGTTGGAGTGGTGCTCGAACGGTCCGACGAACACGACCGGTCGCTGATCGGCGGGGATGTGGCGGGAGAGCCCGAACCGGTCGTCGAGGTCGGCCGGGAGCCGCAGGTTCATCACCCCGATCAACTTGTCGATGGCGCCCGTCGAGCCCGACCCGCAGAAGATCACGCACGTCTCGTCGTCACCGCCGACGGCGTCGTGGATGATCCGCCGGGCGTCCTCGCGCAGCCGCGTCGTCTGCAGGCCGGTGCCCGACGACTCGGTGTGGGTGTTGGCATAGCGGGGGAGCACCTCGTCGCGGATGAAGTCCTCGATGAAGCCGAGCGCCCGGCCGGAGGCGGTGTAGTCGGCATACGTGATGCGGTGGGGTCCGTACGGCCCGTCCATCACCTGATCGTCACCGATGACCGATTGACGGATCTGGCGGAGCAGCGGGCTGTCGGCGGGGTCGGTCACGCCGCGCGAACCTACTCCTCCGGGCGGCGATCCCCCCCCCAACAATCGGGTTTCAGTGTGTCACGACCACGCCGAGCAGCGACAACGCGGCGATGAACGCCCAGCTGGCGAGGCCGAGAACGAGCGGCCGTCCGCCGACGCGGCGGAGTCTGGACCATTGGACGCCGGCGCCCAGACCGACGAGGGCCATCGCCAGCAGGATCTGTTCGGCCGAGCGCAACGTGCTGATCGTGTGGGCCGACAGCCAGCCCGTCGAGCGCAGGGCGATGGCCGCGAGGAAGCCGACGACGAACAGCGGGAGGATCGGCGGGCGGCTGGCGCTGCTCACCGTGGCGCCATGCCTGCGCCGCCACAGGCTGACCCCGGCGACGAGCGGGGCGAGCAGCACGACACGGGTCAGCTTGAGGATCACCGCTGCCTCGCGGGCCGTGTCGCTCACCGCTGCCGACGCGGCGACCGTCTGGGCGACATCATGGACGCTGGCACCGACCCACGACCCGAAGGCCGCGTCGTCGAGCTGCAGCCACCACCGGTTGACCAGCGGCAGCACGACGATGGCCAGCGACCCGCAGAGCGTCACCATGGCAATCGCGTAGGTGACCTCCTCCTCGTCGGCCCCCGACAGGGGCTCCATCGCGGCGATGGCCGAGGCGCCGCAGATCGAGAAGCCGGTGGCGACGAGCAGGCTCATCGGGTCGCTCAACCCCAGCCGCCGCCCGAGCCACTGCGTGCCGAAGAACGTCGCTGCCACGACGACGAGCACGACGACGAGCCCTGGACCGCCGAGGTCGACCACGTTGCGCGCCGCCAGCTGCGAACCGAGCAGCACGACCCCGACGCGCAGCAGCCGCCGTGCCGCGTAGCCGAGGCCCGGGCGCATCCGGTCGGTGACCAGGCCGACGTTGGTGAGCAGCACGCCGATCGCCACGGAGATGACCAGGGGGCTGACCGAGGTGAAACGGCGGTGGATGGCGAACGCCACGGTGACGACGGCGCCCGCCGCCGCCAATCCGGCGACGTCGTGCCGGGCCGGTAGCAGTCGGAACGAGGACCGTGCCGCGTTCAGCCGGGGAGTCGCCATGGGGGCCACCCGTTCTAGCCCACGTTGAGCGGCGCACTAGGGTCGGCAATCGTGCCCCGAACCCACGGCAACGACGCGGTGGGGCGTCCGGCGGGCCTGCGCCGATCCGCCACCGGGTGATCGGGCGATGTTCGTCGAGTTCTTCCTCGCCGTGGTCACGTCGTCGATCGGCGCGGTCGGCGGCCTGGGCGGGGCGGTGATCCTCGTGCCGTTGCTGGCGGTGACCGGCACCCCCGCCCGCGTCGCCGCCCCGCTCGGCCTCGTGTCGGTCGCCGCCGGCTCGCTGGCGGCGGGTGCGAGGCATCTCGACGAGCAGGTCGTCAACCACCGGATCGGGGTGACCACCGAGGTGTTCGCCAGCACCGGCGCGGTGGTCGGGGCCCTGGCCAGCGGGCTGGTCTCGGACCGCAAGCTCAAGGTCGTGCTCGGACTTGTCGCCATCACGGCCGCCGTGGTCGGCGCACGGCGGCAGGGGGTGCGCAACCAGCCGGTGGCCGCGCTCGGCGCCGACGACGTCGGCGAACGGACCCGTGAACTGGCCGGCGTCTACCGGCTCGGCGACTCCTTCGTCCCGTACCGGGCTCGCCGAGTCGGGGCGGGCGCGGCGCTGTTCACCTTCTCGGGCCTGCTCGCCGGACTCGCCGGGGCGAGCGGTGGCTTCATCAAGACGCCGGCGACCAGTGAGGTGATGCACGTCCCGGTGCGCGTCGCCGCGGCGACCACCACGTTCACGATCGGGGTGACCTCCGCCGCCGGGTTGATCGTGTTCGCCCTGCAGGGCCGGCTCGACCTGGTGGCGTGCGCCGGTGTCTGCGCCGGCAGCATCATCGGCGGCCGGCTCGGCGCTTCGCTCCAGTCACGCCTCTCTCCGCCCCAGGTGCGCAGATTCCTCAGCGCACTGTTGATCGTCGTCGGCGTGTTGCTCCTGGTCCGCTCGTGAGCCACCCCGCGTCGGTGATCGAACCGCCGAGCCGGTCCCAGCGGATGCTGCTGCGCGGCGCCGTGCCGGCGGCGCTGCTGTTCGCCGTGATCGGGGCGACGATTCCCGGGATGTGGGGGCGGCGCAGCGCGATCGCCGCGGTCACGGTGATCGTCGCCGCGCCGCTGCTGCGCGTCGTGCTGCTGTGCGTGAGGTGGGCGAGGATCCGTGACCTCCGCTTCGCCCTCGTCGGGCTGCTACTCCTCGCCGTCGTGGCCACCGGAGCTCTCCTCGCCGCCCGTTAGCGTCAACTCCGCTCAGGCCCCGGGGAGGGGGAGCCTGGCGAACACCGGCGATCGCTTCTCGAGGAAGGACTGGACGCCCTCGGCGAAGTCGGGGCGGTTGAAGCTCTCGATCATCAGGCGGACCGACTCGCGCTCCGCGGCGCCGAGGCCAACGTGAAGCTGTTCGTACACCTGGTGTTTCATGATCGCCAGCGATGTCGGCGAGCACCGATCGGCGAGCCCCTTGACGTAGTCGACGCAGTGGGGGATCAGCTCGTCGCCCGCGACGAGGGTGTTGGCCAGGCCGATCCGGACGGCCTCCTCGCCGCCGACCTTGCGCGACGAGAACAGCAGGTCGAGGGCGACCGCGGGGCCGACGAGGCGGGGGAGCAGCCAGCTGAGCCCCCACTCGGCGATCAGCCCGCGCTGGGCGAAGGCGGTGAGCATCACGGCTTCGGGGGTGATCACCCGCAGGTCGCAGCACAGGACGAACGGGAACGCCATTCCGGCGACGGCACCGTTGATCGCGGCGATGATCGGTTTGTCGATCGTCAGCAGGTAGGGGAACCGGCCGGTGAACTCCCCGGTTGTCTCGACCGGCGCGGCCGGGCGGCGGCCGCTGGGCGGCGGTGAGGCGGCGTCGGGGTTGCCGTCGGCGATGTTCGACAGCATGGTCATGTCGGCGCCGGCGCAGAACGCCCGGCCCTCGCCGGTGACGATGATCCCCACGACCGCCGGGTCGGCCTGTGCCCGCAGCATCGCATCCCGGATCTCACCGTCCATCTCGTTGGTCCAGGCGTTGAGCACGGCGGGACGGTTGAGCGTGATGATCGCGACTGGGTCGGTCACCTCATAGCGGATCTGGGTGTACATCGAACTCCTCTCGGGCGCGCCACGGCCGGGTGGCGGCGGCGGTGGACGGTCACCGGTCAGGTGGCGTCGGCAGCCTTGCCGACGAGCACGCCCGGGACGTTGTCGACCGTGCCCGGCGTCATGTCGAACCGGTCGCGGACCTTGCTGCCGGCACACCCGCCACCGTCGGTGCCCGAGGCGTCGCGCAGGCTCAGCTCGAGCAGCGGGGAGGCGCCGGAGAACATTCCCCACGGGCTCGCACACCCGGGCACGATCCAGACGTGGTTCATCCAGCCGCCCGTGCCACCCTGCTTGACGCCGCCGCGCGCCGCGCATTCCTCGTCGGTCGTCGTCGAGTCGCCGATCACGCCGGTGCCGTTCACACACAGCCCGATGTGGCGGTGGAAGTGGTCGTTTGGCCCGGTGAACCCCTGGGTCGGCTCGTAGTCGCTGTCGTGGATCATGTAGTACGACAGCCCGACGATCGATGCCCCGGCGTCGGTGCCGTCGTAGAGCAGCATCTCGGGCTCGTCGATGTCGAACGTCCCGTCGACGATCCCGAACTTCATGTAGTGAGCGGCGATGCCCGGCACGTAGCCGGTGACCTTGGTCCATCCGCCGGCCTCGGCATCGGTCGGGTGCGGATACCTCATCGCCACGGTCCGAGCCCGCTCCAGCTCCGCGGTGAGCTGGTCGCATTCGGCCTGATCGGCCATCGGCGTCCATGGCTGGGGCCCGAGATGGCCGCCGTGGCCCGAGTTGTCGTCGGGCGCCCCGCTGGTGAGGTGGGCGGAGCCGACGTAGGTGGGCAGCCACTGGATCCACCGGTCGTACTCGGCGTCGGTCGCCTGGCCGAGCATCGCCACCACCTTGGCGTCCTTGGCCTCCCCGCCGGCCTTGGTGGTCTCGGCGATCAGGTTGTCGAGGTCGGCCGTGCCGACGAGGGAGGCGCCGGTCGCCGCCCCCCCGTGGACGACGTCGGTCTCCTCCCAGAACGAGACCGGGTTGAAACCGAGATCGCAGCGGCCCGCCGGCGCGCCCACCGCCACGGGCGCCGGCGCACCATGGACGTGCCCGTCACCGGCGACGACGTCGTCGCCAACCCCGACGGTCGCCGCCCCGTCGGCGCCAACATCGCTGACCCCGGCGAGTGGCGTGACGGCGGCCGCGCCGGCGAGTGGCGTGGCGGTGGCGGCGACCGCGGCCGGGTCGGCGTGCAGGTGACCGTCGGAGGCGATCCGACCGGCCGCCGCGGTGGCGTCGGCGGATCCGGGGACCGCCCCGTCGTCCCCATGGCTCTGGGCGGCGTGGTCGCGCGCCGACGGGGCGGCGAGGGCGACCGACGTGGCCACCATGGCGAACCCGGCGATCGCACCGCCGATCACGCCGCCGGCCAGACCGAGGCGTCGCCCGAAACCGGGACGCAGGAGCAGCACGCCGCAGAGCAGCACCGCGGCCGCCTCCATCCCGGTGGAGAGCAGGTCGATCCCGGTGGCCAGCTCCTTGTGGCCGGCATGGGCGCCGAACGGCAGGCCGGCGGTGCGGCTGCGGACCCACACGGCGATCATCGCCAGACACGCGACGCCAGCCGCGGAGACGACGCGACGCGACGGTCGCAGCAGCATGCCGAGGCCGAGCAAGGCCCCCATCCACCCGGCGACGGCGAAGCCGATCGCCTCTGCGGCCGATTCGGCGGCGTGGCTCGGGATCATCGCCAAGTGGATCGCCGCAGGACCGACGAGCAGCGAAGCCAGGGAGAGGCGGGCCAGGGCGCTCGCTTCGCCCGGGTCGCGGGCGGGTTGCGGCGTCGGGACGGAATCGTCGTGGTCGAACGACGCCCGATCGAGGGTGAGGCTCATGGGTTCGCACCGTCCTGAGGAGGAATTCTCGTGGTTGGCGAGCCTAATCGACGTGCTCGGCGGAAGCAGGTGCGGGTGGCGGGCCACCGCGGGTACGGTGACCGGCGATGACAGGATCCCCGAGTCCCGCTCCGCCTCCGACCGTGCAGCCGGTGGACGCGACGAAGGTCCCCCGCTACGCGGGCGCCTCGACGTTCGCCCGACTTCCCGAACTGCGCGACGTCGAGCGCTGCGACGTGGCCATCCTCGGCGTGCCCTTCGACGGGGGAGTGAGCTACCGGCCGGGGGCCCGGTTCGGGCCGATGGCCATCCGTCAGGCGTCGCGCATGCTCCGCCCGCAGTACCACCCGCAGTTCGAGGTCGAGCCGTTCGCCCGCCTGCAGGCCGCCGACGCAGGCGACGTGGCCTGCAACCCCTTCTCGATCGCCGAGGCGCTCGCCGCCGTGGAACAACGCGCCGGTGAGCTGCTGGGAGGGCCCCAAGGACCGCACCCGGTGGGCGCGCTGGTCTCGATGGGCGGCGATCACACCATCGCCCTGCCCCTGCTCAGAGCGGTGAACCGCCGCTTCGGCAAGGTGGCGCTCGTCCATTTCGACGCCCACCTCGACACCTGGGACACGTACTTCGGCGAGCCGTACACCCACGGGACGCCCTTTCGCCGGGCCGCCGAGGAGGGCCTCTTCGACCCCGACGCATCGATGCACATCGGCATCCGGGGTCCGGTGTACTCCCCGCAGGACTTCGTCAACGACCGCGCCCTCGGGTTCCGCACGGTCAGCTGCGACGACGTCCACCGCCTCGGTGTCGACGCGGTCGCCGGGCGCGTGCGCGAGGTCGTCGGCGACCGGCCGCTGTACCTCTCGATCGACATCGACGTCCTCGACCCAGCCCACGCTCCGGGCACCGGGACGCCCGAGGTCGGCGGGATGACCTCCCGGGAACTGATGATGATCCTGCGCGGCCTGAAGGGCGCCGACGTCGTGTCGGCCGACGTGGTCGAGGTGGCCCCCGCCTACGACCATGCCGATCTCACTGCACTCGCTGCGGCGACGACCGTCTACGAGCTGACCTGCCTGATGGCGACGAGAAGCTGAGCGGCCGGCTCCGCCGGCCCCCGGTCTCCGGGCAGGTGGAATGCGGATTACCTGCCGCGTGGCTCTACCATGGGACGCCGCTCATGCGGCAATCTGCCCCCAGCCGCTCAGACAGCTTCGAGGTCCGGTGTGAAGTTCAAGAAGGGTGACACGGTCATCTATCCCCAGCACGGCGCGTGCATCGTGCAGGGCACCAAGAAGATGACGATGTTCGACGAGACCGCCGAGTACCTGATCCTCAAGACCGTCATCAACGAGATGACCCTGTCGGTGCCGGTCGACAAGGCCGACGAGGTCGGCGTGCGCCCGCCGGTCAACGCCGACGAACTCGAGGATCTCGTGTCGGTGCTGTCGAAGCCCGATCCCCGCGTGCCCTCCAACTGGTCGCGGCGGTTCAAGAACCACCAGGAGAAGCTCAAGTCGGGCGACGTCTACCAGGTCGCCGAAGTGGTGCGGAACCTGGCGGCCCGCAACCGGGACGCCGCCCTGTCGGCCGCCGAGCGCACGATGTACGAGCGGGCCCGGATCAACCTGGTCTCCGAGATCGCCCCGGCGCTCAAGGTGAGCGCCGAAGAGGCCGAGCAGTTACCTCGACGAGGCGTTGGCCAAGGGCGTGCTCAAGACGCCGGCGAAGGACGCCAAGACGCGCCGTCCCGGCCGACGCCGACGACGAGGTGTAGGCAACCGCCGGCCAGGCCGTCGGACCGGTGGCGAGCGGCTACCGTCGGCGCTCATGTCAGAACGTCTACGGATCACCCGCGAGGACCTCACGACCAGGATCAAGACGGGGCAGATCGACACCGTCGTCGATGGTCTTCCCCGACCTGCAGGGCCGACTGGTCGGCAAACGGACCACCGGTCGGTTCTTCCTCGAGCAACGTCGCCGACGAACGGCACCGAGAACTGCAACTATCTGATCGCCACCGACTTGGACAACAACCCGGTCCCCGGCTACCGGTTCGCCAACTACGAGCTCGGGCTACGGCGACATGCTCGCCGCCGCCGACTGGGACACCGTGCGGATCACCCCGTGGGTCGACCGGACGGCACTGGTGATGTGCGATCTGCTCGACGTCGACACGGGCGGCCGATCGAGGTGGCGCCCCGCCAGATCCTGCGGCGCCAGGCCGAGGCCGCCGATGCGATGGGCTACCTGCCGATGGTCGCCTCGGAGATCGAGTTCTACCTCTTCCGCGACACCTACGAGGAGGCCCACGCCAAGGGCTACCGGGGCCTCGAACCGCACTCGGCCTGGTTGGAGGACTACCACGTCCTGCAGACGACCAAGGACGAGTACATCATCGGCGCCGATCCGCCGGGGACTCGAGGCGGCCGGCGTGCCGGTCGAGTTCTCCAAGGGCGAGGCGGGCAGGGGCCAGCACGAGATCAACCTCGACTACACCACCGCCGTCGAGATGGCCGACCGCAACGCCGTCTACAAGAACGCGGCCAAGGAGATCGCCGCGCTCAACGGCCGGTCGATCTCGTTCATGGCCAAGTACGACTTCAACGACACCGGTTCGTCGTGCCACATCCACTCGTCGCTGTGGAACCGGCGAGGGCACGGAGAGCCATGTTCTACGACCACCATGGCGAGCACCACATGAGCGACACGTTCCGCTGGTGGCTCGGCGGCCTGATCGCCACGGCCGCCGAGTTCTCGCTGCTCTGGGCGCCGACGATCAACTCCTACAAGCGGTTCCAGCTCGGCTCGTGGGCGCCGACGGCGATCGGCTGGGGCATCGACAACCGCACCCTCGGGTTCCGCAAGGTCGGCCACGGCAAGGCGTCACGCGTCGAGTGCCGCATCCCGGGGGCCGACGCCAACAGCTACCTGGCCTTCGCCGGACACGATCGCCGGCGGCCTGCACGGCATCCGCAACCGGATCGAGCCGCCCGCGCCGTACGTCGGCAACGGCTACGAGTCGACGGATCTGCCGCGCATCCCGTGGAACCTGCCCGACGCCATCGCCCTGTGGGAGAACTCGGCGATCGCCAGGGAGTGCTTCGGCGAGGACGTCCACTTCCACCTGCTCAACGCCGCCCGCCAGGAGTGGATCGCCTTCAACGCCTCGGTGACCGACTGGGAGATGCGCCGCTACTTCGAACGGGCCTGACCCGGCACCGGGTCCCGGCCGGCCCCGCGCCAAGCCCACCGCGCCGGCGTGCCGAGCATCGGCGCCGAGCCGATCGTCCGTGATCGGCCCGAGCCGAGAACCCGCCCCAGATCAGCCCGAAACCGGTACGCGCGCTGGCAATCCGAGTCCCCGGCCGATCTGGGGCGGGTTTTCTCCGCACGAGACGCGAACGAGACCTCGGTCGGGATTCCGGACTTCCAGCGACAATTCGACGGTGATGTTGGCATCCACACCAGCACACACGCGCAGCCCGAATTGCTGCACGTTAGGTGGATTTCTCCGGGCTCCAGGTGACAGGGCGGATCTGAGACCGGTCAGCGGCCCGACCGCCCTCACTGTGGCGCACCCCGCCGGTACAAGGGACAGATGCTGTTCGCCTCCCGGTGCCCCGCCTGTCGGCAGGCGGTGCGCGGCTCGTGCTCCGCGTGCTGGTCGTCGGTCCGGCCGGCCGACCCGGTGGCCGGCGCCGCGCTGGAGTTCACCGGCGTCGGGCGCGACCTGCTGATCGGGTTCAAGTTCGGCAACGCCCGCACGCTGGCCCGCCCGTTCGCCCGCCGGCTCGTCGACGATCTGGCCCGGGCCGGGTCGTCCCCGCCAGGCCCGCAAATCGACTGCGTGACCTGGGCGCCCACGAGCCCGCGCCGGGCCCGCCGGCGGGGCTACGACCAGGCCGAGCTGCTCGCCCGGGAGGTGGCTCGGCTGCTCGGCGTTCGCTGTCGCCGGCTGCTGCGACGCGCCGGCAGGTCGGTGGCCCAGACGGGGCGGTCGCGCCACGATCGGGCGATCGGGCCGGCCTTCGTCGGCCGCGCCCCGGCCGGGGTCTGCCACGTGCTCGTCGTCGACGACGTGATCACCACGGGCGCCACGCTCGATGCCGCCCGCCTGGCCCTCATCCAGGCCGGGGTGCCGATGGTCACGTGCCGGGCCGCGGCCGCCACTCCGGCGCCGCCGTCGAGCCCGGCGCGACCAGGGCGCCGTGGGCCTGGTCCGGTGGAGCGCCCGCCGGCCGCCCCATCGTGCCCGGTCGGTCCGTGCTCGCCCAGGTAGGATGGCCAGCCGCATGGGACTCCTCGATCGAATTCTGCGAGCCGGTGAAGGCAAGAAGGTCAAGGCCCTCGCCGGGCTCATCCCCGAGATCAACGGCTGGGAGGCCGCCACGAAGCGTCTCTCCGACGCCGATCTGCAGGCCAAGACGGGCGAGTTCCGCGGCCGCCTCGAGCGGGGCGAGTCCCTCGACGAGCTGCTCCCCGAAGCGTTCGCCGTCGTCCGTGAGGCTGCCGGCCGGGTCATCGGCCAACGTCACTTCGACGTCCAGATGCTCGGCGGCGCCGCCCTGCACTTCGGGTGGATCGCCGAGATGAAGACCGGCGAGGGCAAGACGCTGGTCTCGACGCTGCCCGCCTACCTCAACGGCCTGAGCGGCCGGGGCATGCACATCGTCACGGTCAACGACTACCTCGCCCGCTTCCACTCCGAATGGATGGGACGCATCCACCAGTGGCTCGGGCTGTCGGTCGGCCTGGTCATCCCCGGTGTCCGGGAGCACCCGACGCAGAAGCGTGAGGACTACGCCTGCGACATCACCTACGGCACCAACAACGAGTTCGGTTTCGACTACCTGCGCGACAACATGGCGACCCGCAAGCTCGACAAGGTGCAGCGCGGCCACGTCTACGCGATCGTCGACGAGGTCGACTCGATCCTGATCGACGAGGCCCGCACCCCACTGATCATCTCGGGCCGGGTTGCCGACGCCGCCAAGCTCTACTACCGCTTCGCCTCGATCGTGCGCGGGCTGCGCCGCGACGTCGACTACGAGGTCGAGGAGGACAAGCGCATCGTCGTACCGACCGAGGCCGGTATCGAGAAGGTCGAACAAGCACTCGGCCTCGACAACCTCTACGACGAGGTGCAGCAGAACCTCGTCCACCAACTGCAGGCGGCGCTGAAGGCCAAGGAGCTGTACAGGCGCGACAAGGAGTACATCGTCCAGGGCGGAGAGGTGAAGATCGTCGACGAGTTCACCGGGCGCATCCTCGAGGGTCGCCGGTGGTCCGAGGGCCTCCACCAGGCCGTCGAGGCCAAGGAGGGGGTGCGGATCAAGGAGGAGAACCAGACGCTGGCCACGATCACCCTCCAGAACTACTTCCGGATGTACGAGAAGCTGGCCGGGATGACCGGGACCGCCCAGACCGAGGCAGCCGAGCTGATGAGCACGTACCACCTCAACGTCGTTCCTGTGCCGACCAACAAGCCGTTGGGTCGCGTCGACCAGGCCGACCTGATCTACAAGTCCGAGAAGGCCAAGTTCGAATCGATCGTCGACGACATCGCCGAGCGGTTCGAGTCGGGACAGCCCGTGCTCGTCGGCACGATCAGCGTCGAGAAGAGCGAGTACCTGTCGCGCCGCCTGGCCCAGCGGGGCATCGCGCACGAGGTGCTCAACGCCAAGCAGCACACCCGTGAGGCCGAGATCGTCGCCCAGGCCGGGCGACTCCACGCCATCACCGTGGCCACCAACATGGCCGGACGCGGCGTGGACATCATCCTCGGGGGCAACCCCGAGGGTCTGGCCCGCGCCGAGGTGCGCAAGGAAGGGCTCGACGTCGACTCCGCCGAGGCCGAGACCCGCTACCGGGAGCTGCTGCCCAAGTTCGAGGCCCAGACCCGCGCCGAGGGCGACCAGATCCGCAAGCTGGGTGGGCTCTACGTCATCGGCTCCGAGCGTCACGACAGCCGCCGGATCGACAACCAGCTGCGCGGCCGCTCGGGCCGCCAGGGCGACCCGGGCGAGAGCCGGTTCTACCTCAGCCTCGACGACGAGCTGATGCGTCTCTTCGCCACCGGGGCGCTGTCGTGGGTGATGAACAAGTCGATGCCCGACGACGAGGCGATCGAGGCGAAGATGGTCACCAAGGCGATCGAGCGGGCGCAGTCGACCGTCGAGCAGCGCAACGCCGAGATCCGCAAGAACGTGCTCAAGTACGACGAGGTGATGAACGAGCAGCGCAAGGTCATCTACCTGCGCCGCGACCAGATCCTCGACGGGGAGGACCTCAAGTCGGCGGCGATGGAGTACATGGCCGCCGCCGTCGACGGACTGATCGAGCGGCACTGCGTATCGGACGCCGAGGACGAATGGGATCTCGACGGGTTGGCCACCGAGCTGGCGGCTTACTACCCCTCGGCGATCACCGTCGGCCAGCTCGCCGACTGCGACTCGACCCACCAGATGAACGACCTGATCATGGTCGAGGCCACCGCCTACTACGACACCCGCGAGGCGGAGCTGACGTCCGAGGTGATGCGCGAGGTCGAGCGCCAGGTGATGCTGCGGATCATCGACCAGCGCTGGCGTGAGCACCTGCAGGAGATGGACTATCTGCAGGAGGGCATCAACCTGCGGGCGATGGGTCAGAAGGACCCGCTCGTCGAATGGCAGCGTGAGGGCTACGAGATGTTCGGCCAGCTGATGAAGGGGATCGCCGACGACTTCGTCCGCTACGTGATGCGGGTCCAGGTCGTGCAGAGCGACCCGGAGCCGGCCCCGGTGGCCAACCTGACGACGACGTCGGCCGAGACCGAGCAGACGTCGGGCTTCGCCGCCGCGGCGGCGGGTGGCGACGAGACGGGCGGCGAGGTCGCCGCGACTGCCGCCCCGGTTCCGGCCAAGCAGGCTCCGATCGTCAAGGACGACTGGGCCAAGACGCCGCGCAACGCGCCGTGCCCGTGCGGCTCGGGCAAGAAGTACAAGCAGTGCCACGGTGCAGTGGCCTGAGCGATGCGCGACTTCTCCGACGATCTGAAGGGCCTGCGCGTCCGTCTCGACGAGGCGCGCGGCTACCTGAAGATCGACGCCAACCGTTCGCGGTTGATCGAGCTCGAGGCCGAGGTGTCGCGCCCCGATCTGTGGGACGACCAGGACCGGGCCCGCAAGGTGAACAGCGAGTACGCCGACGTGAAGGGCGACGTCGCCGACTTCGACGGCCTGGCCGGCGACCTCGAGGACGTCGAGGTGCTCCACGAGATGGCCCGCGACGAGGACGACGCCTCCCAGGAACCCGAGATCGAGGACGCGATCGGGGCGATCGCCGCCAAGCTCGACGGCCTGGAACTGCGCAGCCTGTTCACCGGCCCGCACGACGAGGCCGACGCCATCGTGCAGATCAACGCCAAGGACGGCGGTGTCGACGCCCAGGACTGGAGCGAGATGCTGCTGCGGATGTACACCCGCTGGGCGGAGCGACGCGGCTTCGAAGTCGACCATCGACGAGTACTCCGAGGGCACCGAAGCCGGGATCATGTCCTGCGAGTTCACGATCAAGGGTCGCTACGCCTTCGGTCTGATGACGGCAGAACGGGGCACCCATCGGCTCGTGCGGATCTCGCCGTTCGACAACCAGGGCCGCCGCCAGACGAGTTTTGCCGCCGTCCAGGTCTGGCCGCTCTTGGAGAACCCCGACATCGATCTCGACGAGTCCGACGTGCGGATGGAGGTCTTCCGGGCGTCGGGTGCCGGCGGTCAGCACGTCAACAAGACCTCGTCCGCCGTGCGCCTGATCCACGAGCCCACCGGGTTGGTGTCGGCATCGCAGGAGGAGCGCAGCCAGTTGCAGAACCGCGAGAAGGCGATGAATCGCCTGAAGGCGATGTACGCAGCCAAGGTCGAGGAGGAGCGGGAGGTCGAGTTGGCGCGGCATCGCCGGCCGGCAGGCCCAGGTCGGCTGGGGCAGCCAGATCCGCAGCTACGTCTTCCAGCCGTACCAGATGGTCAAAGACCTGCGCACCGAGCACGAGACCAGCAACATCGGCGCGGTGATCGACGGCGACATCGAGGAGTTCATGGAGAGCTTCCTGCGCTGGAAGCGCCGCACCGCGGTCGAGCCCTCGTGATCGACGTGAAGCCCGTCGCCGACAGTGACGGGGAGGCGCAGCTCGCTCTGGCTACTGTGACGATCAGGCGGGCGACGCCGAACCGCAACAGCCGAAACCGGACAGCGAACCCTGCATGATCAAGCTCGAGAACGTCTCGAAGGTCTACAACGAAGAGGTCGTCGCCCTGCGCGATGCCAGCTTCGACATCCCCAAGGGCGAGTTCGTGTTCCTCGTCGGCGCTTCGGGGTCGGGCAAGTCGACCCTGCTGCGGCTGATGAACCGCCAGGAGCGTCCCGAGCGGGGTTCGGTGTTCGTCGCCGGGCGCAACATCAACGAGATGGCCGACTCGAAGGTCCCGTACCTCCGGCGCAACATCGGCAACATCTTCCAGGACTACAAGCTGCTGCCCAACAAGACGGTCTTCGAGAACGTCGCCTTCGCCCTCGAGGTCATCGGACGACCCAAGCACGTCATCCGCCAGCAGGTGCCGGCGGTTCTCGACCTCGTCGGCCTCGCCGGCAAGCAGGACCGGTTCCCCCACCAACTCTCGGGCGGTGAGCAGCAACGCGTGTCGATCGCCCGGGCGTTCGTCAACCGGCCGCTGATCCTGCTGGCCGACGAGCCGACCGGCAACCTCGACCCGGCGACCGGCGAAGGCATCATGCGCCTGCTCGACCGGATCAACAAGACCGGTACCACCGTGGTGATGGCCACCCACGACCAGCGCATCGTGAACATGATGCGTCGGCGGGTCGTCCAGCTCGACCGGGGCGTCATCGTGCGCGATCAGGCCCGAGGGGTGTACGACTGATGTTCTCCCGGATGACCTATGCGTTCCGTGAGATGTGGGCCAGCTTCCAGCGCAACCTCACGCTCACCGCCGCAGCGATCCTCACCGCCGCCGTGGCCCTGCTGCTCGTCGGTGTGACCCTGCTCATCCAGGAGGGCTTCTCGAACCTGTTGGCCAAGTGGACCGGCGGGGTCGAGATGATCGTCTACGTCAAGCCCGAGTACTCCACCGACCAGGTCCGTATCGGCGCGCTCAAGCAGGAGCTCGAGGCCAACGCCGGGGTGAAGAAGGTGACCGAGCTCAACCAGGCCGAGTCGTACGAGCAGGCCAAGCGGGTGCTCACCGGCCAGACGTCGCTGATCGAGACGCTGACCGTCGAGAAGATGCCCGCCCAACTGCGCGTCGTTCCCGAGAAGGGCGCCGAGGATCTGCTGCCGCTCCTCGCCGAACAGTTCAGCTCGGCGAACAATCCCACCGTGCTCACCGTCGGACTGGCCACCGACGACATCAAGGTGGTTGCCAAGATCTCCAACTTCGTCCGGCGATTCACCATCGGGGCCTCCGCCGTGCTGCTGATCGTCGCCGTCGTCCTGATCTGGAACACGATCCGCACGGCGATGTTCGCCCGCCGGCGGGAGATCGAGGTGATGAAGCTCGTCGGCGCCACCAACTGGTTCATCCGCGTGCCGTTCATGCTCGAGGGCCTGCTCCAGGGGCTGATCGGTTCGTTGCTCTCCTGCGGCGGGCTGGCGCTCGTCAACGGTCTGTGGAACAACAGCCTGGGGAGCTTCGGGAGCAAGGATCTGCTCACCAACGACCTCGTCGCCCTGCAGGTCTCGGCGCCGTTCCTGCGCGGCGTGATGATCATCATCCTGATCGTCGGGGCGCTCGTCGGCGCCGTCGCCGCGGGCATCGCCGCCTCGCGCTTCCTCGACGTCTGAGTTTTCCGGCGCCTCGACACCCCCGGCGTCTCGCTGCTGCCGTCGAGCGCCCGGTACCGTCGGTCCGATGGAGTACTCCCAGATCGCCTACGAGGTCGCCGCGGGGATCGCCACGATCACCCTCGACCGCCCCGACCGGCTCAATGCGTTCACCACGGCGATGATGCACCAACTCCTCGACGCCTTCGATCGGGCCGATGCCGACGACGACGTGCGCGTCGTGATCGTCACCGGCCGGGGCCGCGCCTTCTGCGCCGGTGCCGACCTGTCGGGCGGCGGGGAGACATTCGCCCGGGGCGGCAGCGATGTGATCGGCGAGACCGGAGTGCCGCGCGACGGCGGTGGGATGGTCTCGTTGCGGATCTTCGAGAGCCTCAAGCCGGTGATCGCCGCGATCAACGGGCCGGCCGTCGGCGTCGGGATCACGATGACGCTGCCGATGGACATCCGCCTGGTCTCCGAGGCGGCCAGCATCGGCTTCGTGTTCGCCCGCCGGGGGATCATCCCCGAGGCGGCGTCTTCGTGGTTCCTGCCCCGCCTCGTGGGCATCCAGACGGCGGCGGAATGGACCTACACCGGGCGCCTGCTCACCCCGGGCGAGGTGCACGCCGGAGGGCTGGTGCGCAGCGTTCACGCCCCCGACGACCTGCTGCCGGCGGCGCGGGCGATCGCCCGGGAGATCGCCGATCACACGGCCCCGGTGTCGGTGGCGTTGACCCGTCGGATGCTGTGGCGGATGATGGGTGCCGCCCATCCGATGGAAGCCCACCGGGTCGACAGCCGGGCGATCCTCGAACGTGGGGCGAGCGACGACACCCGCGAAGGCGTGACGAGCTTTCTCGAGAAGCGGCCGGCGGTCTTCCCCGGTCGGGTGAGCGACGGTCTGCCCGATGTCTTCCCGGGGTGGACCGACCCGCCGTTCGCCTGAGGACGTCAGCTCGATGCCCCGTTCGATCCTGTGGTTCCGTCGTGATCTACGTCTCGTCGACCATCCGGCGCTTGCCGCCGCCGCCGACCACGGTGAGGTGGTGCCGCTGTTCGTCGTCGATCCGGTGTTCTCCCGGGCCGGAGACAACCGGCGGGCGTTCATGGCCCGCGCCCTGGGCTCGCTCGACGAGGGGCTGTCGGGCACCCTCGTCTACCGCCACGGCCGGCCGACCGACGAGGTGTGCCGCCTGGCCGTCGAGACGGGCGCCTCGGTCGTGTTCGCCTCGGAGGACTTCGGGCCGTACGGCCGACGACGGGACGAGGCCGTGCGTACGGCGCTGGGCGGCATCGGGGTCCGCCTGAACCTCGTCGGGTCGCCGTACGTCGTCGAGCCCGGCACGGTGCGCAAGCACGATGGGACGTCGTACGCCGTCTTCACCCCCTTCCGCCGGGCGTGGAGCGCGGTCTCGCCCCGCTGCGGCTGGATGCCTGTCCCTACCGCAGCGCCGGGGGAGGTGCACTGGGTGGGGGCCCCCACGGTGGCCTGCGACGACCCGCCGGCCGCACCGACAACGGCGGCCCGGGGGTTACCCGAGGCGACCGAGGCGCAGGCGCACCGCCGGCTCACCGAGTTCGTCGCCGACCACGCCGACGACTACGGGACACGGCGCAACCTCCCGGGCGTCGACGGCACGAGCAGGTTGTCGCCCTACCTGAGGTGGGGGCTGCTCCATCCCCGCCAGGTGCTCGCCGTGCTCGGCGACCGGCCGGGTCACGACGTCCTGCGCTCGGAGTTGTGCTGGAGGGAGTTCTACGCCGACGTGCTCCACCACCGGCCGCAGAGCGCCTGGGAGAACCTCCGGCCGACGCTCGACGGTCTTGTCGTCGACACCGACGCACACGCGGTCACCAGGTTCCAGGCGTGGCGGGAGGGTCGGACCGGCTTCCCGATCGTGGATGCGGGCATGCGGCAGCTGGAAGCGACGGGCTGGGTCCACAACCGGGTGCGGATGATCGTGGCGAGCTTCCTCGTCAAGGACCTGCACCTACCCTGGCAGTGGGGAGCGCGCCACTTCATGGACCGCCTCGTCGACGGCGACCTCGCCTCGAACAGCCACGGCTGGCAGTGGACCGCCGGTACCGGAACCGACGCGTCGCCGTACTACCGGGTCTTCAATCCGATCGCCCAGGGGGAGCGATTCGACCCGCAGGGCGCGTACGTCCGCCAATGGGTTCCCGAGCTCGCCGGCGTGGCCGACGGTGAGGTCCACGCTCCATGGATGGCGCATCGCGGCCCACCGCTCGGTTATCCGGGTCCGATCGTCGATCACGCAGCCGAGCGGGTCGAGGCGTTGCGCCGCTACGCATCGGCGATGCGCCGGTAGCGTGGGGCGAAACCCACCTGTCGCCGAATGGTGAACGAGATGCTCGACGAGCGCAAGACCGCCATCCTCCGGGCCGTGGTCCAGGAGTACATCGAAACCGCCCAGCCGGTCGGTTCGACGCATATCGCCAGCTCACCGGGGGTGCGCGTGTCGTCGGCGACCGTGCGCAACGAGATGGCGGTGCTCGAACAGGAGGGCTACCTCGTCCAGCCCCACACCTCGGCCGGCCGGGTGCCCACCGACAAGGGCTACCGGTTCTTCGTCGACCACCTGACGGCTCCCGGCGCCCTCGACGACGTCCGACGGGCCCAGGTGGGTGACTTCTTCGCCCACACCCACGGCGCGCTGGAGAAGATGCTCCACGACACCAGCCGCCTGCTCTCGCGGATGACCAACTACGCCTCGGTGGTCATCGGCCCGGCGGCCGAGGCCGCCGTGGTGCGCTCGGTGCAGGTTGTCGGCCTCACGGCGCGGCTGGCGATGGTGGTGGTCGTGTCGTCCAACGGAAGCGTCGAGAACGAGACGATCGAGTTGGCCGAGGAGGTCTCCTCCAACACGCTGGCCGCGGCGAGCGCCCACCTGCACCAGCACCTCGCCTCGCGGGCACTCGGTGACGTCGTCGCCCTGGTCTCGACCGGCGACGACCAGGTCGATCGGCTGATCACTGCCGCCCTCGGAGCGCTCCACGAGTCCCACGGGGGTGGTGAGCAGGTCTACGTCGGAGGCGCCGCCTCGATGGCCCAGGCGTTCGACGCCGTCGACGTCGTGCGCCGTGTGCTCCACACCCTCGAGCAGCAGTACGTGGTGGTCACGCTGGTTCGAGACGTGCTCGACCGTGGGCTCTCGATCGCCATCGGCGGCGAGCACGGCGTCGAGCCCCTGGCCGCCTGCTCGGTGGTCGTCGCCCCCGTGAGGGCCGATGGCGAGACGCTGGGCACCGTCGGCGTGCTCGGCCCGACCCGCATGAACTACCCTCAGGCTCTCGCCGCGGTGGAAGTGGTCAGCGACCGCTTGGGCCGCCGCCTCGCCGAGACCTGACCTTCCTGGAACGATGACCGACTTCTACGATCTGCTGGGCGTGCGCCGCGAGGCGAGCGACGACGACATCAAGAAGGCCTACCGTCGGCGCGCCCGGGAACTGCACCCCGACGCCAATCCCGACGATCCGGGCGCCGAGGAGCAGTTCAAGGAGCTGGCCCGGGCCTACGAGGTGCTGTCCGACCCCCAACGACGCCGTCGCTACGACCAGTTCGGCGCCGAGGGCCTCGGTGGCGCGGCCGGTGGCGGCCAGGGCGACGTTTTCGGCGGTGGCCTGGGCGATCTCTTCGATGCCTTCTTCGGTGGCCACGGTCCGTTCGGGGGTGCCAACGGCAGGAGTGGCCAGGCGGGCCCGCCGCGGGGCCAGGATCTCGAGGTGGTCGCCGACCTCCGTTTCGAGCAGGCGGTGTTCGGCGCGACCGTTCCGGTCGCCGTGCGCACGGCCGTCGTCTGCGACACCTGCGCGGGCAGCGGGGCAGGGGGCGGCACCCAGCCGGTGACGTGTTCGGAGTGCAACGGCGCCGGGCAGGTCCGCCGCGTCCGCCAGAGCGTTCTCGGCCAGATGGTCACGTCGGGTCCGTGCCAGAAGTGCGGCGGCACCGGCCGGGTGATCGTCAGCCCGTGCGGCGACTGCCGCGGCGACGGGCGGGTGATCACCGAGCGCGAATACCAGGTCGACGTGCCGCCCGGTGTCGACACGGGCGCCACCCTGCGTCTCACCGGCCGCGGCGCGGTCGGTCCGCGCGGCGGGGCGGCAGGCGATCTGTACGTCCATGTGAGGGTTGCCCCTCACGATCGCTACACCCGCGATGGATTCGACCTGGTGACGAAGTTGGACATCTCCATCGCCCAGGCGGCGCTCGGCACACACCTCACCCTGGCCACGCTCGACGGCGACGAGGAGCTGATCGTTCCCCCCGGCACTCAGCCCGGCCGCCAGTTCGTGCTGCGAAACCGCGGCGTCCCGCACCTGCAGGGCCGTGGTCGCGGCGACCTGCGGGTCGTGGCCGACGTACGGACGCCGACCAAGCTGACGCGCGTCGGAAGCGGAGCTGCTGCGCCGCTACGCCGAGGAGCGGGGCGAGACGGTCAGCCCGCCCGACAAGGGCCTCCTGTCGAGGATCAAGTCCGCCTTCTCGTGAGCCCCGACCCGCTGCTCGTCGCCGCGGACGCCCACGTCTTCGTCGACGACCTCGACGCCCCGGCGCTCTGCGACGTCGATGCCCACCACCTCTCGCGGGTGTTGCGGTTGCGGCGCGGTGACCCGGTGACGATCAGCGACGGACGGGGGCGCTGGCGCCCGTGCCGGTTCGTCGGCGGGGCCCTGCTCGAACCCGACGGCGAGGTGCGCCGCGAACACCCGGCGCACGCGCCGGTGACCATCGCCTTCGCCCTCCTCAAGGGTGACCGCAACGACCTCGTCGTGCAGAAGCTCACCGAGATCGGGGCGCAACGCATCGTGCCGATGACCACCGAACGCATCATCGTCCGCTGGGACGAGACTCGCGCGGCGAGTCACCACGAGCGCCTCGTGCGGATCGCCCGGGAGGCCTCGATGCAGTCCCGCCGGGTCTTCCTGCCCGATGTCGAGCCCGTCAAGCCGTTCGCGGCGATGGCGCAGGGTGAGGGGGCAGCGCTCGCTGCTGTCGGTGGTCCCCCGCTCGGTCCGGGGACCACCACGGTGCTCGTTGGTCCAGAGGGGGGATGGTCACCGACGGAGCTCGGTGTCCCGGTCCGGAGAGTCGGTCTCGGGCCCCACATCCTCAGGGCGGAGACGGGTTCCATCGTCGCCTGCGCGCTGTTGGTAGCGTTCTTGACGGGGCAGGTGACACCCCACCCCTGACATTCACTCCCCGTGAAGATTTCTCACAGAGAGTTGCGGGGCATGGTTGTGAACACATAGAGTTATCGACACCACCGGGCGGATTCAGAAGGGCACAGGAAGAGAGCTATGGACTTTGATGAGGATGCACTGTCGTCGCCGTACAGCCGCAAGGTCGGTGAGCGCCTGCGCACCATCCGGCGGCAGAAGCGTTTGTCACTCCAAGAGGTCGAGGCGAACTCGGAGCAGGAGTTCAAGGCGTCGGTTCTCGGCGCCTACGAACGCGGTGAGCGGGCGATCTCCGTGCCCCGACTCGAGCGTCTCGCCCGTTTCTACCAGGTGCCCGTCGATCAGCTGCTGCCCCGCGACGAGATGCACGCCGGCGACGACCTCGAGGGCCCCGGTGCGGCCAGCAAGGTCGTCCTCGACCTGGTCAAGCTGAGCCAGCTGACCGGCGCGCCGTTCGAGATGCTGCAGCGCTTCTTCCGGATGATCCAGGTGCAGCGCCAGGACTTCAACGGCAAGGTGCTCACCATCCGCAACGACGACCGCCGGGCCGTCGCCGCGATGCTCGACGTACCCGTCGATCAGGTCGAGGCCCGTCTCGAGGCGCTGGACCTGCTGTTCCGGGTCGACTGAGCCCTGCGTCGACCGGCGCCGAGGCGCCGATGAACGATCCATCCTTCACGAAGACCTGCGTGCGACCCGCGCAGGTCTTCGGCGTGTACGTGCACATCCCGTTCTGTGCCCGGCGGTGCGACTACTGCGCGTTCGCCACCTGGACCGATCGCCACCACCTCGAAGCTGGGTATCTCGCGGCGCTCGCCGCCGACATCGATCGGGCCGTCGCCGGGGGGATGCCGGCGGCGACGAGCGTGTTCGTCGGCGGGGGGACGCCCTCGATGGTCGAGGCGGCAGGGCTCGTCGACGTCCTGGCCCGGGTGCCGCTCGCCCCTGGCGCCGAGGTCACCGTGGAATGCAACCCCGACGACGTCACCGCCGAACTGCTCGCCGTCTATCGGGACGGGCCCGTCGACCGTCTCAGCTTCGGCGTGCAGTCGATGGTTCCGGCCGTGCTCGCCTCGCTCGGGCGGACGCACGATCCGGACAACGTCCGCCGGGCCGTCGGGTTGGCCCGGTCCGCCGGCTTCGAGTCGTTCAACCTCGACGTGATCTACGGCGCCGCGGGGGAGCGGCTGGTCGACTGGGAGACGACGGTCGCCGGGATCGTCGCCCTCGAGCCGCCCCACGTGTCGGCCTACGGGCTGACCGTCGAACCGGGGACGCCGTTGTGGGAGGACGCGGCCCGCCATCCGGATGACGACGACCAGGCCGACAAGTACGAACTGGCCGACGAGCTGTTGGGCGCCGCCGGGCTGGCCAACTACGAGATCTCCAACTGGGCGCGTCCCGGCCACGAATGCCGGCACAACCGGCTGTACTGGGAGCAGGGCGACTATCTCGGTTTCGGTTGTGCGGCGCACTCCCACCGAGCCGGGCGGCGCTGGTGGAACGTGCGCACTCCGGAGCGGTACATCGCCGCGGTCAGCGCCGGGGAGCCGACCGAGGCGGCGGGCGAGACGCTCGACGCCGAAACCCGCCGGATCGAAGGGCTGCAGCTCGCCCTGCGCACCAGCGGGGGCGTACCCGCCGCGGCGCTCGACGCCACCGAATTGCCCGGCCTCGTCGAGCGGTCCGGCGATCGGCTCGTGCTCACCCGAGCCGGCAGGCTGTTGGCCAACGAGGTGTCGCTCCGGCTCCGGTGACTGCTAGTCTGGGCCTCCCGCAAGGGCGCGTAGCTCAGTTGGTTAGAGCGCTACCATGACACGGTAGAGGTCCCGGGTTCGAGCCCCGTCGTGCCCACTCGGTGGCTCACACCGGCTTGGCAAAGGCGCACAGACGACCGTCGGGAGCCGGCGACGAGTCGTAGTAGGAGACGAACTCGACGCACACCTCGACGAGTCGCCCCTCGGCGGTGAGCCGGGCGAACGTGTCGCCGAAGCCGAAGGCGTCCCATACGGCGTCGTGCACCGTGCAGCACAGGACCCCACCGGGGCCCAGGATGCGGACGATCTCGTCGAGGCATTCGGCGCCGACATGGCCACTGGTGAACGTCCCTGCGCTGAGGGCCGCGCCGTACGATCCGTCCTCGATCGGCAGGGTGGCGGTGAGATCGCCGACGATCAGTCGGCGATAGATGCCGCGCCGGTCGGCCATCTCCATCATCGGCAGCGACAGATCGACACCGTCGATCGTGGTGAAGCCCTGCGCTGCCAGGGCAGCACCGACCAGACCCGTTCCGCATCCGAGATCGACGATCGGCACGTCGCGCCAGGCGACGATTCCGGCGAACACCGCCGCCAGTCGCTGCGGCGAGAGGTACCCCAGGCCGTCGACCATGGTGTGGTCGTAGGTGTCGGCCCACTCCTCGTAGAGACGGGCCCCCTCGTCGCGGCCCTCGAGCCCGTAGGCCCGCCGCAGCAGCGCCGCGTCGTGCTCGTCGACGCTCTGCGGTACGAGGTGATCGTGACTCATCGGCGCATCTTGTGGCGATCGAAGCGCACCGGGAACTCGGCGCGGATCTTGGCGTCGATGGACTCGGGGATGTGATCGGGGTAGTGCGAGGCGAGCACGTCGCGGACCTTGTCGGTGGCCCGTTCGAGCACCTTGGGGCGCCCGACCTCGTTCCACTCCTTCGGGCTGAGCCGATCCCCGATGGCGGGGTAGATGTACTCCGTCTGCATGATCTCCAGCGTCTGGGGGGCACCGAGGTAGTGGCCGGGCCCACCGATCACCGCGGCGCGGATCGTGTCGAGCGACAACGACTCGTCGGTCACCTCGATGCCCTTGATCGTGCGCTGGCAGGCGCCGATGATGTCGTTGTCGAGCACGACGCCCTCGAGCGAGAACCCGAGCAGGCTGCCGTGCATCCCGGCGGCCTCGTAGATCAGGTTGGCCCCCGCGTTGCCGACGAGGGCGTGGTTGTACCCCTTCTCGGCACCGGCCTGGGCGTCGGGCATCTTGGCGTCGCTGATCCCCGACGAGGTGCCACCCGTGAGGTCGTAGAAGTGGGCCATCTGGCCGCATGCGGCCGACAGCAGCGCCTGCTCCGGGCTGCCGCCAGACATCGCCCCGGAGCGCAGATCAGAGACGAACGGCCACAGGCCGAAGATCGCCGGTGCACCGGGTTTGATCGCGTTGACGTAGGCCAGCCCGGCGAGTACCTCGGCCACCTCCTGTACCAGCGCTCCGGCAAGGGCGGCCGGCGCGGTGGCTCCCGCCTGGCCTGCCGAGAGGAGCAGCACCGGCATGCCGGCGTGGACGGCGACCTCGAGGCAGCGGCAGGCGTCGGTGGCGAACTTGAGCGGCGGGACGACGAAGCAGTTCGACTGGCTGACGAACGGGCGTGCCCGCCACGCGTCCTCGCTGCCGGCGATCTCGTGGAGCATCTTCAACGACGCCACGAGGTGGTCCGGATGGACCCACGAGGTGCCCACATGCTTGGTCGTGCCGCTGACGCTCAGATAGCAGGTGTTGAAGTCCATCTCCATCGGGTCGGGCAGATCACGGGGCACCACCGAGCGCTGGTAGAAGTGGATGTGCTCCATCGTGTCGACGAGGCGGGCGATGTCGTAGGCGTCCTGGGTGGTCGACTCGCGGTACTCGCCAGTCACCGGGTCGACGATGTAGACGGCGGCCCCGGCCGTCCCGTAGTAGACCCGCTTGCCCCACGGTTCCATGTCGTACCTGGGGTCCTGGGCGTGGAGCGTGAAGTACCGCCCGGCCATGGCGATCGTGTCCTCGATCAGGCCGCGGGGGAAGAGCAGGCGCCCCGTGTCGCTGATCTTGCAGCCCTTGGGCAGGAGGTAATCGAGGCACGAGGGGATGGCGTCGGCCAGGCCGATGTGCTCGAGCACCTCGATCGCCGCCTCGTGCACCTTGAGGACCTCGGCCTCGGTCAACGGGTGGTACTTGCCGCCGACCATCCCCGGGTTCACCGGGCGGACGTCGAGGGCCAGGGGCGCCGAACGCAGTGCCACTCTGGCGGCCCGCCCGCCGCGCCGGCCCTCTGTTTGAACGCTGCTCATGTCCATCTCCTTCGGGATCGGTCGACCCTCCATTGTGAACTGGTGGCATCGGGGGAAGGCAAGCGATTGATGGTCATGGATCGATGAGATCTGCTCACCCCTGGCAGACTGGGCCGATGGTCCTCCCGTCGCTCAGCGCCCTGCGCTCCTTCGAGTGCGCGGCACGGCATCTGAGCTTCCGGTCGGCTGCGGCCGAGCTGTCGGTGACCCAGTCGGCGATCAGCCACCAGATCGCCGATCTCGAGCGCCAACTCGGTGTCCGGCTGTTCCTCCGCGCCAACCGGGGGGTGGAGCTCACCGAGGCGGGTGCCGTGCTCGCCCCGTATGTGTCCGACGCCTTCCGCAAGATCGAACAGGGCACGGCGCTGGTCACCCGCACGGCACCGGCGCGGGAGCTCGACGTGCAGGTCTACGTCACCGTCGCCGTGCGCTGGCTGATCCCCCGGATGCACTCGTTCCGCTCGGTCCACCCAGGTCTGCTCGTCCGCTTCTCGACGAGTCACAGCGACTGGGAGTTCGACGACGCCTCGGGGGACGTGGGCATCGTGTGCACCGAGCGACCCGACCGGAGCAGACTCGACTACACCCATCTGTTCGACGCCTCGCTCGTGGTGGTGTGCAGCCCGATGCTCCGTCACGCCGGGATCGGCCTGCGCCAGCCCGCCGATCTCGTCAACCACGCCCTGCTCCAGCTGTACACGGCGACCGACGAGTGGGGCGTGTGGCTGCGCGCCGCCGGTCTACCCGAGACCCTCGAGGCCAGCGGTCCCCGGTTCGATTCGTACCTGCTGGCGATCGAGGCGGCGCTGGACGGCCAGGGAGTCGCCCTCACCCCCGACTTCCTCGTCGCCGCCGACCTGCGCAGCGGTCGGCTCGTCGCCCCGTTCGGCCTCGTCGTCCCCCAACCCCGGCGCTGGTACCTCGTCTGTCGGCGCGAGCGGCGCGACGACACCCACATCGGCTTCTTCCGCGACTGGCTACGGGCCGAGATCGACGCCGATCCGCTGCTGCGCACCCCGGTCGCCTGACGGCCGGGCGTCGGCCTACGCTGGTCGACGGGACCTGGCCGTCCGGCCATGTCGTCGGGAGGGCGATCGATGGGCATCGCGGCAGGCGATTACATCGACGTCGATCGGTATCCGATCGACGTCGCCGGCCCCGGGCGCGACGCCCTGATCGCCCGGCTCCGCGCCGACCTGACCGCGGCCGGGTGTGCGGTGGTCAAGGGATTCGTCCGCCCCGAGCGCCTGGCCGAGATCGTCGCCGAGAGCGACAGGGTCTCGATCCACGGGCACCGCAACTTCAGCCGGTCCAACCCCTACTTCACCCAGGATCACCCCGACCTGCCGGCATCCCACCCGCTGCGCCACTTCGAGGACCGCTCCAACGCCTTCGTCCCCGCCGACCACTTCGGCGACGACAGCATCCTGCGGGCGATCTACGAGTGGCCGGCGTTCGCGCCGTTCGTCAGGGATGCCCTCGGCGAGGAGCGGTTCTTCCGCTACGCCGATCCGCTGGCCGACGTGATCGTCAACCTCGCCGAGGAGGGCAACGGCTTCCCCTGGCACTTCGACACCAACAACTTCACGGTGACCCTGGCCATCCAGAACGCCATGGAGGGCGGCGAGTTCGAGTACTGCCCGTACCTGCGCACCCCGGTCGACGAGAACTACGCCGGCGTCGGCGCCGTGCTCGACGGCGACCGGGCACCCGTGCGCAGCCTGCGGCTCGAAGCGGGCGACCTGCAGATCTTCCGCGGCCGGTACTCCCTGCACCGTGTCGCCCCGCTGCGCGGCACCCGTCCGCGGTACGTGGCGATCTTCAGCTACGTCGAGGAGCCGGGGATGGTCGGCAGCCCCGAGCGCACCCGCCAGCTCTACGGTCGGGTGCTCCCCGTCCACCTCGAACGGGCCGGCCGACGCGCCGACGAACTGGTCGACTGAGGGTGTCGACTCGACCACGTTCCGACCGGAGCGGGGCGAATAGTGTGTTGCGGCCGGGGGGATCACCGAAGGGGTATGAGATCAACCACGCCAACAACGCGGCGTACTTCGCGGACCTCGAGGCGATCGTCACCGGGCGCTGCCCGACGCCTCCGAGATTTGCCGCGGCGCCCGGGTCCTGGCGCGCAGGGCGAGGGCCAGGTCGGCGAGGGCGAACGAGCCGATCACCGACGCCGGGGCGAGGAGCAGGAATTTGACGTCGCCGGCCAGATCGGCCCGGCGCAGCGCCAGGGCGACCAGGACGAGCACGGGGCCCTGGGCCACGAAGGCGCCGTACGCCGAGCGGGCCAGGCGCCTCCCGAGGCGTCCCTGGCCGGCATGCCGGCGCCTGAACCGGTCGAGGACGATCGTCGCCATGCCCACCGAGAACACGCCCTCGAATGCGGCGAACCCGGCGGCTTCCCAGTGCCACCCGCCGTCGAAGGGCTCCGGCCCGTTGGACAGCACGATGAGCAGGGCGAACCCGACCACGGCACCGGCGACGGCGCGGTGGCAGTCCCGGCGCAGCGCCGTGGACAGCGCGGTCAGCCATCCGCGCTCCGCGGCCATCGCCCCGAGCACGAACAGCGCCGCCGATTGCGGCCACAGCCACAGGTGGAGGTCGAGGAACTGCGCCGAGTCCACCGGGAAGCGGAGGCGTACGAGGAACGTCGCACCGGCGACGGCGCCCGCTGTGGCGGCCAGGTGCCGCAGTTCCAGCGGGCCCGAGCGGAGGCCGCTCGGCGCCGGACGCACCCATCGCCACACCGCCCACCCGGTGCTCACCGCCAACAGGATGGCGACGAACCACAGCGGACCGGTCCCCAGCGATCGCCAGCGCGTCCCGGAGAACTCGAAGCGGTAGAACTCGGCCAGCGACTGCCGATCGCCCCGGGCCCGGTCAGCCGTCCATCTGAGCACCGGCCAGACGATCACCGCGTAGGCGGCCAGCGGCACGCCCAGTCGGCCCCAGCGCGACGCCAGGAAGCGGCGGGGGCCGCGGCGGGCCAGGGGCGCCGTGGTCAACAGGCCACCGATCAGGAAGAACAGCCCGAGGCCGAACAGCACGCCGACACCCACCAACGCGCTGAGCACGCCGTCGGTCACGTCGGACAGCGACGGCTCCTCGTAGACCCACGTGCCCGCCGCCCCATAGGTCATCGCCGCATGGGCGACGATCACCCCGATGGTCAGCACGATCTTCAGGTTGTCGAGGTGGATCAGTCGCCCCGGCTCGGTCGGCGGATCCTCGACGTCGCCGGCCGGGGGCATCGGCACGGATCGGGTACGGACCACCATGGGTCGATCGTCGGGCGGCGCGGACCCGACGACCAGAGGAGAACGTCCCGCCCGGATCGTCGCTCGGCCGAGTTGCCGGGGGCCGCCGTCCCGATCGGGGCGGCGGTCAGTAGTGCGGCGGGGTGATCACCCAGAGCACCCTGGCCGGCCGGTCGCCCCGGTTGGCGCACCGGTGTCGATCGGTGCTCGGGAAGGCGAAGCTGTCGCCGGGGAGCAGGTGCACGTGGCGGTCGCCGATCCACAGATCGAGGGCGCCCTCGATCACGACACCGGCCTCGGCGCCGTCGTGGGAGTAGTCCTCGCTGTCGGCACCCGGTTGGATCGTCGAGATGAGCAGCTCCAGCGGGCCGGCCAGGTTGGGGGAGAGGAGCTCCTCGGTGATCCCCAGACCCGGGAAGGAGAGGTTCCGGCGGTTGGCCGCGCGTACGACGATGTCCCGCTCCGCGGCGGGGCCGGGTGCCCCGCCGTGGAAGAACCAGTTCATGTGCACGCCGAGGGCGTCGGAGATCCGCTTCAACGTCCCGATCGTCAGGCGCGACACGTCGCGTTCGATCTGGCTGAGGTAGCTGACCGAGATGCCCGCCGCCGAGGCGACGTCGTGGAGCGTGAGGCCCTCGGCCTTGCGCAGCTCACGGATCCGCCCCCCGACCAGCGCGTCGGGGTCGAACGCCGCCTTGTCGTCCGACGAGGTGGCCTCCTGCGCCGTGCGCAGCGCCCGGACCGCCATCGCTCAGGCCCGCACCCGCAGGCTCCTGGGGTCGTAGAACGGCTCGAGCTGTGCCCGGGCGCCGATCCGCTCGCCGGCGACCTCGATCTCGTAGTGCCCGGCGTCGATGAACGCCTTGTCGGCGACGCCGTCGGTCGCGGCTCACGTAGCCCATGCCCAGCGACGCGTCGATCGTGTGGCCGTACATCCCCGACGTGATCCGCCCGACGAGCAGTCCCGTCCCGCCAGATCGGCTCGTTGTGGTAGAGCAGCTTGCCGGGATCGACCAGCGGCGAACTGGACGAGCCGCTGGCGCAGCCCCTGCGCCTTCTGGGCCACGAGCGCGTCCCGGCCGATGAACCCGCCGGGCTTGTCCCAGGCCACCACGAAGCCGAGGCCGGCCTCGAGCGGCGTCTCGTCGGGCGAGATGTCGTGGCCCCAGTGCCGGTAGCCCTTCTCGGTGCGCAGCGAGTTGAGCGCGTGGTAGCCGCAGTGGGCCAGCCCGAACGGTGCCCCGGCCTCGACGATCACGTCGAACACGCCCGTGGCGTACTCGGTCGGGATGTACAGCTCCCAGCCGAGTTCGCCGACGTAGGTGACGCGACTCGCCCTCACCCGGGCGTATCCGAGGTCGATGATCTGCGACGTGCCGAACGGGAAACCCTCGTTCGACAGGTCGGCGGTGGTCAGCGTCGACAGCAGCGCCCGCGAGCTCGGGCCCATCACGCTGAGCACGGCGTGGGCCGAGGTGATGTCGGTGGCATGCGCCCGGGCCGTCGCCGGGATGTGGTCCTTCAGCCACGCCAGGTCGCGGACCTGGGTCGCCGCGGCGGTGACGATCAGGTAGCGATCGGCGGCCTCACGGGTGACGGTCAGATCGGCCTCGATGCCGCCGCGCTCGTTGAGCCACTGGGTGTAGACGATCCTGCCCACGGGAACCTCGACGTCGTTGGCGCAGATCCGGTTGAGCACCTCGGCGGCGTCGGGGCCCTCGAGGACGTACTTGCCGAACGAGGACAGGTCGAAGATGCCGACGTTGGTGCGCACCGCGTGGTGCTCGGCCGCCGAATAGGGGAACCAGTTCTGGCGTCCATAGGTGTACTCGTACTCGGGAGCCACCCCCGCCGGGGCGAACCAGTTGGTCCGTTCCCAGCCGGCGACCTCCCCGAAGCAGGCACCGCGTCCGGCGAGGCGGTCGTGGAGCGCGGAGCGGCGCACGCCGCGGGCGGTCTCGGGCTGGCGGAACGGCCAGTGCATCGCATAGAGCAGGCCGAGGCTCTCGACGGTGCGGTCGTGCAGGTACTTGGCGTTGCGCTGGAACGGCATCACCCGGCGTACGTCGACGTCCCACAGGTCCATCGGGGGGCGGCCGTCGATGATCCAGTCGGCGAGCACCTTGCCGGCGCCACCGGAGGACTGGATGCCGATCGAGTTGAAGCCGGCCGCGGTGAACAGGCCGCGTACGTGGGGCGACTCGCCGAGCAGGTAGCGGTCGTCGGGGGTGAACGATTCGGGGCCGTTGAAGAACAACCGGATGCCCGTCTCGCCGAGCAGCGGCATGCGATGGGTGGCCGCCTCGACGAGCGGGGCGATGTGCTCGAAGTCCTCGGGGAGCGAGTCGAAGCAGAACTCCTCGGGGATGCCGCGCATCCCCCACGGCTTGGACACCGGCTCGAACCAGCCGATCAGCAACTTGCCGGCGTCCTCCTTGAAGTAGCCGCAGCCGTCGGGGTCGCGCAGCACCGGCATCGTCGGTGAGATGCCCTCGACGCCCTCGGTGACGATGTAGAAGTGCTCGGCGGCGTGCAGCGGCACGACGTCGCCGACGGCGTCGCCGAGCTGGCGGCCCCACATCCCGGCGCAGTTGACGACGGCGTCGGCGCGGATCTCGCCGAACTCCGTGCGCACCCCGACCGCCACCCCGCTCTCGACGAGGATGCGCTCGACGGCGACGTTCTCGATGATCCTGACCCCTCGTGACCGGGCTCCCTTGGCCAGGGCCTGCGTCGTGTCGATCGGGTTGGTGATCCCGTCACCGGGAAGGTGCACCCCGCCGACGAGGTCGTCGACGCGGGCCAGCGGGACGAGCTCCTTCACTCGCTCGGGCGTGATGACCTCGACGTCGAGACCGAAGCAGCGGGCCATCGAGGCGCCGCGCTTGAGCTCCTCGAACCGCTCCTCGTTGGGGGCGATCGAGATCGAGCCCCTCGCCTGGAAGCCGGTGGCCTGGCCCGTCTCGGCTTCGAGGGTGGCGAACAGGTCCGTCGTGTACTGGGCCAGGCGGGTGAGGTTGTGGGTCGCACGGAGCTGACCGACGAGACCGGCGGCGTGCCACGTGGTGCCGCAGGTCAACTGCCGGCGTTCGAGGAGCACCACGTCGGTGCATCCCCGCCGGGCGAGGTGGTAGGCGACGCTGCAGCCGACGATGCCGCCGCCGACGATGACGACCCGGGCGTCGGTGGGAAGGTCGGTCACGGCCGCAGCGAACGATCGATTCGCGGGGCGACGGCCGCCCGGTCGGTCGTCGGTCGGGGATGGGGGCGCAGCCCCCGGGAGGGAAGGGTCATGGTCGGTCTCCGGGCCGTGCGGAATGGATGTGTAATTCTGTCTATTCTTACACAGCAGTCACGCAGTGCCTGCCGGGGCGACGAGGCTCCGTCACGGCCACCTGAAGGGTTGGGACATGAGCGAGCGCGCACGGATCGTCATCATCGGGGGCGGCATCGCCGGGTGCAGCGCGCTGTACCACCTCGCCAGGATGGGATGCACCGACGTCCTCCTGCTCGAGCGCGACGAGCTCACCTCGGGCTCGACCTGGCACGCGGCCGGCAACGTCCCGACGTATTCGGGGAGCTGGAGCGTGATGAAGGTGCAGAAGTACTCCGCCGAGCTGTACCGCGAGCTGGCCAAGGATCCCGACTTCCCGATCAGCTACCACGTCACCGGCTCGGTGCGCCTGGCGCACTCCGAGGAGCGGATGGCGGAGTTCCGCCACGTGACGAGCATGGCCCGGGCCAACGGCATGGAGTACGACACCCTCACCCCGGCCGAGCTCGTCGAGCGCTACCCGTTCGTCGAGACCCACGATCTCGTCGGGGCCCTCTGGGATCCCCTCGACGGCGACATCGACCCCTCCCAGGTCACCCAGGCGATGGCCCGTGCCGCCCGGGCGATGGGAGCCCGCGTGCGACGCGCCGAGCGGGTCGTCGGGCTGCGCCAGCACCCGAACCACGAGTGGACGGTGACCACGACGGCGGGTGAGATCGACTGCGAGATCGTGGTCAACGCCGCCGGCTACCGCGCCGGTGAGGTGATGGAGCTCATCGGCCGCCACCTGCCGATCGTGTCGATGTCGCACCAGTACTACATCACCGAGGAGATCCCCGAGCTCGCCGCCCTCGCCGAGCCGCTGCCGTTGCTGCGCGATCCCGACACCTCGTACTACCTGCGTCAGGAGCGCAACAGCTTCATCCTCGGGCCCTACGAGTGGAAGGCCACCCCGATGTGGCTCGACGGCATCCCCGACCAGTTCGCCAACATGCTCTGGAGCGACGATCTCGAGCGGCTCGAGCCGCAGATCCTCGACGCCGGGGAGCGGGTGCCGCTGCTGGGCGACGCCGGCATCGCCCGGGTGATCAACGGCCCGATCCCCTACGCCCCGGACGGCAACCCGTATCTCGGGCCCGAGCGCGGGCTGCGCAACTTCTGGCACTGCAACACCTTCAGCTTCGGCATCGCCCAGGGCGGCGGTGCCGGCAAGGCGATCGCCGAGTGGATCCTCGACGGTCGCCCGGAGATCGACCTGTGGTCGATCGACCGCCGCCGCTACAAGGACTACGCCACCACGCAGTACACGATCGACAAGGCGGTCGAGGTGTACCAGAACGAGTACGCGATGGGCTTCCCGTTCGAGGAGCGGCCGGCCGGCCGCCCGTCGTACACGTCCCCGTTGTACGAGAAGCTGGCCGCCAAGGGGGCCTCGTTCGGCGCCCGTGGCGGCTGGGAGCGGCCGACCTACTTCGACCCGCAAGGCTTGGTCACCGACCACACGCTCTCCTTCCGCCGGCGCAACGGCTGGCGCACCGTCGTCGCCGAGGAGGTGCACGCCGTGCGCAACGCCGTCGCCGTGCTCGACCTCCCCGGCTTCGCCAAGTTCGAGGTCGAGGGCGCCGGGGCCGCCGGCTTCCTCGATCGCCTGCTGTGCACGAAGCTGCCCCGCGTCGGGCGGGTGTCGCTGTGCTACGCCCTGCTGCCCGACGGCAAGGTGCTCAGCGAGTTCACCGTCACCCGCATCGCCGAGGACCGCTTCTACCTCGTCGGGGCGGCGAGCGCCGAGTGGCACGACCTCGACGTGCTCGAGGATGCGTTACCCGGCGACGGGTCCGTCTCGATCCGCAATGTCACCGCCGACTTCGGCTCGCTCGTGGTCGTCGGGCCCCGCTCGCGCGAGGTGCTGGCCCAGGTCACGTCCTCGCCGCTCGACAATGCCTCGTTCCCCTGGCTCTCGATGCGCGAGATCGACACCGCCGTCGGCGGGGTGCGCGCCCTGCGGGTCAACTACGTCGGCGAGCTCGGCTGGGAGCTGCATGCGGCCAACGACCAGCTCGTCGCCCTGTACGACGCCGTCTGGGCGGCCGGAGAGGCCCACGGGATCCGCGACTTCGGCATCTACGCCGTCGACAGCCTGCGCCTCGACAAGGGCTACCGCGGCTGGAAGGCCGACCTCGAGATCGGCTTCTCGCCGTTCGACGCCTCGCTCGACCGCTTCGTCGACCTGACCAAGCCGGCCTTCGTGGGCCGCGAGGCGCTGCTGGCCGAGCACGAGGCGGGCCCGGCGTGGCGCTTCGTGGGGATGACGCTCGACGACGACGGCGATGCCGATGCGCCGTTCTGCTCGTCGGTGTTCAGCGGCGACGAGCGTGTGGGCATCGTGACCTCGGGCGGGTGGAGCTTCACCCTCGCCAGGAGCGTGGCCCTGGCCTACGTCAGGCCCGGGTTCGCAGCCGCCGGTACCCGGCTCGAGATCGAGATCTTCGGCGAGCGGCGAGCGGCGACCGTCGGGGCCGAGCCGCTGTTCGACCCGCAGAACGAGCGCCTGCGCAGCTGACAGCCCGCCGACATCAGTCCCGGCGGAGAAGCCGAATGACCCACGTTGCGCCCGTCATGCCGGTGGCCGGAGTAGGTCTCACCTCCAGGCAACTCCGGCTGGCGAGGGACGTGGAATCATGGGACGACGAATGGCCGCCGTGTTGGCGGGCGCACTGATCGGCGGGTTCGTCGGCACCGCCGGCGCGCAACCCGCCTCGGCGGACGGCCAGGCGACGGGGCGCAGCGGCATCGCCTACCGCATCGAGACCGTGTGCGCCACGGGGGAGATGCAGCTCAGCTCGAGCGATGTGAAACCGGGCCAGTCGGCGACGATGTCGGTCCGCCGGGGACTGGCCGGGGAGGTGTTGGGCCGCTGGGACCTCGGCGACGCCGCGTACGCCTCGGCCAACCTGACGGCCGATCAGAGCCTGGCGATGGATCCCCAGGGCCTGAGCGTCTACGAGAACGACGAGCGGGTGATCTCGGCCACCTATGGCGACCAGTGCACGACGGCGACCGCCCGGTACGGGCTGGCCCCGAGCTCGGCGTTCATGCCCGTGACCCCGACGCGGATCCTCGACACCCGCCCGACGACGCCGGTCAACTACGCCGGCCCCAAGCCGGTCGCCGGGGCGAGCATCGCCATCGTCGTCACCGGCGGTCCAGCCGCCGTTCCGGCGGGTGCCAGCGCCGTCGTGCTCAACGTGACGGCCGTCGATGCGACAGCGCCGGGCTACGTGCAGGCGTTCCCGACGGGGCGCAGCGGGCCCGGGGCATCGTCCAACCTCAACGTCGAGCGGGCCGGCCAGACGATTCCCAACGCGGTCGTCGTGCCCGTCGGCCAGGGGGGGAGGGTCACCCTGTTCACCGAGGCCGGGACCCATCTGATCGCCGACATCACCGGCTACTTCGTTCCGGTCAAGGGGCCCGTCGCCGCCGGTCGCTACCTCCCGGTGACGCCCAAGCGGGTGCTCGACACCCGACCGGCCGTCCGGCTCGGCGCCACCGGTCAGAAGCCGGCTGCCGGGGCACGCCTGCGTTTCGCCGTGTCGGTCCCCGGGGCGCCGGCGACGAGCCTGATCGCCGCCGTTGCCGTGAACATGACCGCCACCGAGGCCAGCGGCCCGGGGTTCGTGCAGGTCGCCGCAGGCGGCAGACTGGTTGCCGGGGCGACCTCCAGTCTGAACGTCGAACGATCCGGCCAGACCATCGCCAACCTGGTGATCGTTCCGGTGTCGGCGGACGGCACCGTCGAGGTGTTCACCGAGCGCGGCACGCACCTGCTGGCCGACGTGGTCGGCTACTTCACCACCGACAAGGCGCCGCTGTCGTCGAGCGGCCTGTTCGTCCCGGTGCTCCCCGAACGCATCCTCGACACCAGGGGTTCGCGCCTCGGGGCGCGTGACTACGAACCGCTCGCCGGGGGTTCGGTGTTCAAGGACTTCGGGGGCATCGCCCGGTGGAACCCGGCCGCCGTGATGCTCAACCTCACCGCCACCAACACCACCGAAGGCGGATACGTGCAGGCCGGGGCGGGCGGTGCGATGGTCCACGGCGCCCATTCCAACCTCAACATGGCTGCCGGCCAGACGATCCCGAACGCCGTGATCGCCCCGATCGGCGGGTATCCCGACGCCTTGGAGATCTACAACGACGGGGCGTCCGATCTCCTCGCCGACCTCTCGGGCTGGTTCACCGCCTGATCGAACCGGGACGGGAGTCCCCAGCGGCCGGGGGTCCACTCGGTATCGTCGAAGCGATGGAACCGGGCTCCGATGGCGAGTTGATCGGCCGGGTGATCGGCTCCGAGGAGGCGTCCCCGCTGGTCTTCCATGTCGGTGTCTCGGCGGAGCACGCCGTACAACTCGACGAGGTGCTCGCCACCCGCCGGGTGCTGCCCGACGGCCGGGTGATCACCCTGTCCGGCGTGGTGAGCCAGGTCACCGCGGTGCACGAGGGCGCCTCGTTCGGCTCCGACGTCTACCTGATCGCCGACGGCATCCTGCCTGCCCAGGTCTTCGAGACCGCCGAGGTGCTGGTCACCCGCGTCGATCCCGAGGTCTACGTCCCGCCGACCCCCGGGGCCGCCGTCGTCCGGGCCGAGGGGGAGGCCCGGGACATGGCGCTCAGCTTCGATCGGATGGAGCGGCGGATCCCGATCGGACTCGGGCGCGACGGCCAGGCCCTGTTCGCCAACCTCGAGTTCCTCGACGGCACCCGCGGCGCCCACGTGAACATCTCGGGCATCTCCGGCGTGGCGACCAAGACGTCGTATGCGACGTTCCTGCTCCACTCACTGTTCAACTCCGGCGCTCTGGGGGCCGAGGCGGTCAACACCAAGGCGCTGATCTTCAACGTCAAAGGCGAGGACCTGCTGTTCCTCGACCGGCCCAACAACCGGCTCGACGACGACCAGCGCCGGCTGTACGCCCGCCTGCGCCTGCCGGCCGAGCCGTTCGGTTCAGTCGCGGTGTTCGCCCCACCGCGGCGCCACGACCCGCAGGCCGGGCCCGACGTGGCCAGCCGATCGACGGGCGTGCGGTCGTTCTACTGGACGCTCGTCGAGTTCTGCGTCGAGGAACTGCTCCCGTTCGTGTTCGCCGACGTCGAGGACGAACGCCAGCAGTACACGATGATCGTCCACCACATCACCCAACGGCTTCGCCACGAGCACCGTCCCGCCGGCGACGACGGGGCGATCAAGCTCGGCCCCGACGGCGCGGTGATCCGCACCTACGGTGATCTCGTCGACCGCCTCGCCGCGCTGGTCAGCGACGACGACAGCCGCGAGGAGTGGGCCGGGCGGGCGACGACGATGGGCACGGTCAACGCCTTCGTGCGCCGGCTGGTGTCGTCGAAGGCCCGTCTGGGCGCGCTGATCCGCGGGGATGTCGCCGGGCGGGGTGTCCACCGGATCGACACGGGCGGGGCGCAGGTCACCGTCGTCGACCTCCACAACCTCCACGATCGGGCCCAGCGGTTCGTCGTCGGCGTCACGTTGCGCCAGGAGTTCGAACGCAAGGAGGCCTCCGGCACGGCACGGCCGCTGCTCTTCGTCGTGCTCGACGAACTCAACAAGTACGCCCCCCGGGAGGGGTCGTCGCCGATCAAGGAGATCCTCCTCGACGTGGCCGAGCGGGGTCGTTCCCTCGGGGTGATCCTGATCGGCGCCCAGCAGACCGCCAGCGAGGTCGAGCGGCGGGTGTTCGCCAATGCGGCGGTGCGCGTCGTCGGTCGCCTCGACCCGGCCGAGGCAGCCAGGGCGGAGTACGGCTTCCTGCCCGAGGCCCACCGGCGGCGGGCGACGATCGCCCGACCGGGCACGATGTTCGTCAACCAACCCGAGATCCCCGTCCCGCTCGTCGTCGAGTTCCCGTTCCCCGCCTGGGCGACGCGTCCGAGTGAGGCATCGTCGCCGGTCACGGCGGTCGACGGGGGCGACCCGTTCGACGGGCTCACATGAAGCTGCTGCACACCGGCGACTGGCACCTGGGCAAGGTGCTCAAGGGGATGCCCCGCGTCGAGGAGCATGCCGAGGTGCTGGCCGAACTGGTCGCCCTGGCCGCTGTCGAGCGGATCGACGCCGTCCTCGTCGCCGGGGATCTGTTCGAGACCGCTGCACCGGCGCCGGAGATCCAGCGCCTCGCCTGGTCGACGTTGATCGAGCTGCGGGCCACGGGCGCCGAGGTGATCGTCGTCGCCGGCAACCACGACCACCCGGAGCTCTTCGAAGCGGTGCGCCCGGTGTTCCACGCCGCCGGGATCCGAGTCCTCGGGCGTCCGGCCCGCCCGGCGGACGGCGGGGTGATCGAACTGACCACCCGCTCGGGTGAGCGGTTGCGGGTCGCCTCGCTGCCGTTCTGCTCGCAGCGATCGGTCGTGCGCGCCGAGCAGCTGATGACCCTCGATGCGGCCGACCAGGCGCTGGAGTACTCGGAGCGGATGACCAACCTCCTCCGGGCGCTGACCACCGGTTTCACCATCGACGCGGTCAATGTCGTGCTGGCCCACGCCTACGTCCTCGGGGGCCGCCTGGGCGGCGGCGAGCGCGACGCCCAGACGGTCAACGACTACGCGGTACGGGCGACGTCGTTCCCCGTCGCCGCCAGCTACGTGGCCCTCGGTCACCTCCACCGCTTCCAGCAGATCCCGGGGCCGTGCCCGATCTACTACTCCGGGTCGCCGATCGCCGTCGACTTCGGCGAGGAACGTGACGACAAGGGCGTGGCGATCGTCGAGGTGTCGCCGGGACTCCCGGCAACTGTCCGGCACCACACCCTCGCCGCCGCCCGTCTGCTGGCCACCACGCGGGGAACGGTGGCCGAGGTGATCGCCGAGGCCACGGGCCGCCCCGACGCCTGGTGGAGGGCGATCGTGACCGAGCCCGCCCGCGCCGGGATGGCCGACGACGTGCGCGCCGGCGCACCCAACGTGCTCGAGGTGCGCATCGAGGCCGTTGCGGGCGGTCGGCGCGACGGGGAGGGGACCGAACGCCGACAGGGACGGTCGCCGCACGAGCTGTTCGCCGCGTATCTCGTCCAGCAGGACATCGCCGACGAGCGCCTGATCGGACTGTTCGACGAGTTGCTCGAAGCCGACGAGGCGTTCGACCACAACGGCGGAGTCGAGCCGGTGCCGGTCGGGGGCGATGCCCGTTGAGACCCGTGCTGCTCGAGATGGCCGGGTTCGGGGCATTCCGCGATCCGACCTGCATCGATTTCGCGGAGACGGACCTGTTCGCCCTGCAGGGGCCGACGGGCGCCGGCAAGTCGACGGTGATCGATGCGATCTGTTTCGCCCTGTTCGGGAACGTGCCGCGTTACGACGACCAGCGGCTCGTCGGTGCGGCGATGACGACCAATGCCGCCGAGATGCGCGTCCGCCTGCGCTTCGAGGTGGCCGGCCGGATGTACGAAGCGGTGCGGGTCGTGCGGCGCACCACGGGCACGGCGCCCGGATCGAGTCGGGTGTCGACCAAGGAGGCCCGCCTCGAGGTCGTCGACGGCCCGGTGCTCGCCGGTAAGGAGGGGGAGCTGCGCACGGCGATGGAGGAGCTGCTCGGACTGACCTTCGACGACTTCACCCGCTGCGTGGTGCTCCCGCAGGGTGCCTTTGCCAGGTTCCTGCACGACAAGCCGGCCGATCGTCAGGCACTGCTCGTCCGGCTGCTCGATCTCGGCGTCTACGGCCGGATGCTCCAGCGGGCCAACGCCCGGGTCGTGGAGATCGATCGGGAGATGGCGTTCATCGACGGGCGGCTCGACGGTCTGGCCGAGGCGACGCCGGCGAACCTGGCCGAGGTCGGCGCCGCGCTCGCCCGCGTGCGCACCGCGGAAGCCGCGCTGATCACCGGCTTTCCGCGCCTGGCGGCGGCCGAGGACGCCGCCAGAGCGGCGGGCCTGGCGTTCGAGGAGCAGTCCCGCTGGCTGGCGGCGATCGGGAACGTCGCCGTGCCGGCCGGTGTCGCCGAGCTCGCCGAGCGTTTCGCCGCCGGCCGGCGGAGCGTGGACGAGCTCGAGGCGCGGCATCGGGCGGCGGTCTCCGGCGCCGATCGGTCCCAGGCGGCGCTCGCCGACGGGCCGGAGCCGGCCGCCATCGCCGCCGCGCTGCAGGTGTACGAACGTCTCGCCAAGGGACGTGAGGTGGTCGCTCGCATCGCCGAGGAGATCGCCGAGGCGCGACAGGCCGCCGCTGCGGCGGCGTCGCAGGCGGCGACGGCCGCGACGGCGGCAGACGCCGCCCGCGACGCCCTGGCCCGGCTGCGTTCGGCCCACCTCGCCCATACCCTGGCCGTCGAGCTGCAGCCGGGCGAGCCGTGTCCGGTGTGCGAGCAGGTCGTCTCGCGGCTGCCGTTGCCCACGTCCCCGACCGGGCTGGCCGAGGTCGAGCGCCGGGCGCGGGCCGCCGAGCAGGACGCCGATGCGCTGCGCCGGGAAGCCGATACGGCGGCGCACCGTGTGGCGGTGCTCGCCGACCGTGCGGCGCGCGCCGACGACTTGCTCGCCGAGCTGTCGGCCGAGCTCGACGGCGCCCCGACCCGCGAGGTGTTGCTCGCCCGTCAGGCCGAGGCGAACGGGCTGGCCGAACGGGCCCGCCTCGCCCGCCTCGACGAGCAGGCGGCGCGCGCCGCGGTTGCCGAGGCCCGCAACCGCCTCGAGCAGCTCCACCAGGAGGAGCAGCAGATCGAGGGCCGGATGCACGCCCAGCGCGACGAGCTCGTCGCCCTCGGGCCACCCGCTCCGACGGGGACGGTCGCCGAGGCCTGGGCTGCGCTGGCGAGCTGGGCGGCGGGCAGACGGCCCGGGATCCAGGCGCACGCCGACGAGCTGTCGGCCCGGCGCACCGACGCCCTGTCACGGGTCGAGGGGGAACGCCGGGCGCTGGTCGAGCTGGTGCAGGCCGCCGGGGTCGGAGTGCCGTCGACGTCCTCGCCCGATCATCTCGGTCGGGCCGTCGACCGGGAGCTGCACTCGCTCACCGAACGGGAGGCGGCGATACGGCTGTCCATCGAACAGCGCGACGCGCTCCTCGAACGCCGCGGCGAGCTCGACGGCCGGCGCATCGTGGCCGGCGAGCTCGGCCGCCTGCTGAAGGCCGACCGCTTCCAGCGCTGGCTGGTCGAGGAGACCCTCGTCGATCTCGCCGCCGGAGCGTCGGGACGCCTGTTCGCCATGTCGGCGGGGCGTTACTCGCTCGATCTCGGCGCGGCGGGCGAGTTCACCGTCGTCGACCATGCCGAGGGCGACGAGCGGCGCGGGGTGCGCACGCTGTCGGGCGGTGAGACGTTCCAGGCGTCGCTCGCCCTCGCCCTGGCCCTCTCCGACCACCTCGTCGAGATGTCCGGGCGTCGAGGTCACATGCTCGAGTCGATCTTCCTCGACGAGGGTTTCGGCACGCTCGACTCCGAGAGCCTCGACGCAGTCGCCACGACGATCGAGCGGCTCGGCTCCCACGGCAGGATGGTGGGGATCGTGACCCACGTGGCCGCGTTGGCCGAGCGGATGCCGGTGCGTTTCGTGGTCAGCCGCGGTCCCCGCTCGGCCGTTGTCGAGCGGGTGGGGTCGTGAGGTTCGCCGTCGATCCGTGGGACCCGAGCTACGGGGTCTCGGCCGAACTGCCCGACGAGTCGTCGGTCTCGGTCGACCTCGACACCGAGGTGGCCGCCGACTCGTGGTCGGCGATCGCCCCGACCGGTCGCCCGGACGGGCTCGTCACCGTCGTCGACGGTGTGCGGCGGGTCGAGGCCCGGGTCTGGGTGGAGCGGGCCGACGGCGCCGTGGCCGGGGTGTGCGCGTCGTGGGCGGCCGGGTCGGTGTGCTGTGCCGAGGGCTCCGCCGTGCTGGCCGAGGTCGAGGTGGGACGCACCTTCGCCGCCCCTGGGCCGATCGAGCTCCTCGACCGCATCGGGACGACCCACGGCGTGTTCGACCCGGTGGCCTCGGCAGGCGATCGTCCCGAGCAGCTGTGGCTCGCCGTGCAGCAGGCGATGGGCCGGGCGGAGCGACGGATCACCGAACTCGCCGCCGCCGGCGCGTCGGGGAGCCTGGTCGTCGTCGACGGACCGCTGCAGGGCCGTGATCACGTCGCCGGAGTGGTCGGGATGGTCAAGACCCACCACGTGCGCTACCTCGACGGCCGTGCCGCGCAGGTGCTGTCGGCGCTCGAACCGGGACAGCGGACCCCGGTGTTCACCATCGCCGGCGGCTACCACCGGCGGTCGTGGTACGTGCACCTGCCGGGTTCCGGCGGGACGAGGGTGCCGATGACCGGCGTCGTGCGCTGCGAGGCCCCGGTCGGCCTGGCCGGCGCGGCGCTCGGCGTCCTGGCCGACCGGACCGTTCTCGAACTCGGCCGGCTCGCCTCGGAGCCGCACAAGGACCGCCGGGCACCCCAGAACCTCTATCCGATCGCCGGGCTGGAGCGGCTCCTGCGTCACCGCATGGGCGATCCCCGGCTGCTCTACCGGTCCCTGCGCCAGGCTGCGGCTCGGGACGTCGAGCCGGGCGCCGCAGCGGCCGGCTCGGAACAGGGCGCCCGTTCGCCGTCCCCGGGACCTGAGCGGGGGGCCGGCCGCGCCGCTGGCTCAGGGCCGGGCGAGGTGGTCGACGTGCTCGTCGAGCCAGGCTCGCGAACGGCGGTTCTGGCGGGGGTAGCCACCCTCCCAGGCCGCCATGTACAGGTCCAGCCCGGCGTCCGCCCGGGCCTTCATCGAGATCATCGCCCGGTCGAGGTAGTCACCGAGGTGCGCAACCACGGCGCGGCGTTCGCCGGACGGTGAGCCGGTGGACGTCGCACATCGTGCTGAAGCGGGCGATCAGGTCGCACCCGGCGCGGGCATCGTCGATGTCGGCCGGCGCCTTGGTCGGCACCCAGTGGCGACAGGCGATGGCGATGTCGATCAGGGGGTCGTTGGGCGCGGCGAAGTCGAAGTCGATGAACCCGACCGCCCGGGAACCGCGGACCACGACGTTCTCGACGCACAGGTCGTTGTGACAGACGATCGCACCCGGCTGGGCGGGCGGCAGGTTGGCGCGGTCCCACACCGCACCCGCCGGTGGGGCGAATCCGGCCGCCGCGCCGTGCATCGCCCGTTGCAGCTCGGCGACGCTGATGAGCAGGTCGTGATCTGCCACCCAGTCCGGGAAGGGCGGCACGCCGACGTCGCCATCGAGCCAGGAGAGGATCTCCCGGCCCCGGTCGTCGATACCCAGGGGTTGCGGGACGGTCGCCAATCCCTGCCCGCGCAGGTGGATGAGGAACGCCTGCACCGAGGCGGTGTGCGGGCGCCAGGGACGCCGCACGGTGTCGCCGATCCGCACGACCAGCCCGCCCGAACCCATCCCGCCGGCCAGGGCGATCTCTGCGCCGTCGTCGGATTCCACGACCGGAGCGTACCGGCCCTTTGCTCGCCGGTCCGCCGGTCGGTGCCCCTGGGCCGACCGCCGGCCGCGGTGGCGGCGTCCGCAGTCACACGTTCGGTGCCATTGTTCAAGTAAGGACGATCGGCCCCTTGACCCGGCCTGAACCTTCGATGCCGGCGCCAGGCACGGTCCTCAGCGGTCGACCGCAAGCCTGGTCACGGCGTCGGCGATGGCGGCGGCGAAGCGCTGCCTGCCGAGTTCGGTGAGGTGCACCCCGTCGGCTTCGATGAGGCCCGGCTCGGCGGTGACCGCCGCCCCCCATGGCACCACTGCCCGGCAGGCCAGGCGTCCGACCTGCTCGGCGATGACGAACGCCGCGGCGCTGGCCCGGTCGATGCCTTCCTGCGGCACGGGGTCGACGACGTAGGGCAGCACCCACAGCACGCAGGCATCGGGGCCGATGGCGTCCAGCAGGTCGGTGACGTCGGCGCGGATCTCGTCATCGGGCCGCAGGGCGTAGGCGGCGTCGTTCGTCCCGAGGGCGACGACCCACTGCGTCGGGCCGGCCTGCCGGAGCTCGGCCACCCGGTCCAGCCCGGCGTCGGAGAGGTGGGACCGGGCGATGGTGCGCCCGCCGACGGCGTCGATCGTCGCCCCGGGGAGCACGGCGGCGATCGCTTCGCGTGATTCGACGGTGAGCGAGTCACCGAGCACGACCAGGCCGCTCCCCGTCGTCGCCAGCGGATCAGGCACGGTCGCCTCGGGCCAGATCGTGTCCGGCGGCGCCGCGCAGTCGCCCTCGCAGGCGGTCCCGCACCCTCCGGCCGACAGCGCTGCGACGGCGACGAGGATGGCGGGGCCGAAGTTCATCCCATCACTGTGACGCTCTCCACCCCGCCTGTACCAGACGAATCACTCGACAATCGTTGTGGCCGATGATTCACTGCACGTGACCGCTCTCTGGAGGTTCGATGTTCCGTTCGTCCCGTTCCCCGCGCCGACGCCTGATGGTCTTCGGCTGTGCCGCCGCACTCGTGCTCGTCGGAGCGACACAGGCCGCCGGCTCGCCGCTCCCACCTGCGCCGGTCGGCCCAGCATCCGGCGCTGCATCCGGCCCGGTGTCCGAGGATGTGCTCGTGCTCCGGGTGTCCGACCCGAGGCGATCGGTGCAGGAGCTCGCCGACTACCTGCAGGCCAATGGCTTCGATCTGCTCGAAGCCCGCTCCGGGGATTCCCTGTTCGTCCACGGCGACGGGAGCGTCGTCGATCGCCTGGGCGCAGCCGGCGTTCGGGTGAGGATCGACCAGCGGCTCACCGCGACGGCCCCGGCCCAGGCGGGACCGGTGGCCGCAGCGGCGCCCACGTTCTACGGGGGGTACACGAGCATCGGCCAGATCGAGGCCGACCTGGTCTCGATCGCCGCGACGCACCCGGCGCTGGCCACCCTCATCGACTACGGCGACTCGTGGCGCAAGGTCAACGGGCGGCCCGGCCCCCACGACCTGTGGGCGCTGTGCATCACCAACCGCCAGGCCGGGGACTGCGTGACCAGCCCGAACGCCGTCAAGCCGCGGTTGCTGGTGATGGCGTCGATCCATGCCCGCGAGATCACCACCTCCGAGGTGGCGATGCGGTTGATCCGCGAGCTGACCGGCAAGTACGGCACTGACGCCGAGATCACCACGATCCTCGATTCCACCGAGATCTGGGTGCTCCCCGACGTCAACCCCGACGGTCGCGACATCGTCGAGCTCGGCGGGACGAGCCCGTATCTGCAGCGCAAGAACGCCGACGACATCGGTGGTGGGGCGTGCAGCGTTCCGCCGACGGTCAGCAATCAGGCCGGCGTCGACCTGAATCGCAACAACGCCTTCAAGTACGGCGGTGCGGGCACGAGCACCAACCCGTGCGACCAGACCTACCGTGGCGCGTCGGCCGCCTCCGAACCCGAGACGCAGGCCCTGGCCCAGCTGTTCGGCCAGCTCTTCCCCGACGTCAAGGGCCCCAACGACACCGACGCGGTGGCCACGACGGCCCGCAACGCGCTTGTCACGCTGCACAGCTACTCGAACCTCGTGCTCCTGCCCTGGGGTTGGACGACGACGAAGTCGCCCAACGACGCCGGCCTGCGGGCCATGGCGTTCAGGATGTCGTACTTCAACGGCTACCGGACGGGCACCGGGCCCGAGGTGCTCTACGCCACGACGGGCACGACCGACGACTTCGCCTACGGGACGCTGGGCGTCGCCTCCTTCACGTTCGAGATCGGTCCGTCGAGCGGGAGCTGCAGCGGGTTCACACCGGCGTTCTCGTGCCAGGCCACCTTCTGGACCCTCAACGGCCCCGCCCTGCTGCACGCCGCCAAGCTGGCCCGGCAGCCCTACGCCCTGCCGCTCGGACCGACGACCCGCTCGGGGTCCCTGTCGGCGTCCACGGTGGCCCGCGGCACGAACGTCACGCTCTCGGCGACGGCCGACGACAACGCGCTCGGCTCGGCGTCCGGCAGCGTCGGGCGGCCGTCGACCCAGCGGATCAGCACCGGTGAGTACTACATCGACACCGCGCCGTGGGCCGGTGGCACGGCCGTGGCGATGTCGGCGACCGACGGCAGGTTCAACTCGGCCACCGAGGGGATCCGGGCGACCGTCGCCACGACCGGGCTGAGCCTCGGACGCCACACGCTGTGGGTGCGGGCACGCGACCTCGCCGGCAACTGGGGCCCGACGCAGGCCCTGTTCCTCACCGTGACCTGATCGGGGTCCTCATCGACGGCAATCTGGCCGACGGGGACGGTCAGCGGGGCAAGCCGAGGACGCGTTCGCCGAGGATGTTGCGCATCACGTTCGACGTCCCGCCCATGATCGTGTACCCGGGCGCGTAGACGATGCCCTGGGTGACGTCGTTCCACAGCGTGGCCTCGGCCCCGAGCACGCGGGCGACGAACTCGGCGACGCGCTGCTCGTGCTCGGTGCAGAAGCACTTGGTCGCCGCCGAGAACCCCTTGGGCGCCTGGCGCAGCACCTCGCGGATCACGAGGATGCGGCCGATGCGGTAGCCGGTCTCGAGCGCCGCCATCTCCTGACGGATCAAGGGATCGGCCGTGTCGGCACGCTCGGCGGCGATGCGGTACAGGGCGTGGTTCGAGACCAGTCGGTCGATCCCGCCCCGCTCGTGCTCGAGTTGGGCCATCGTCTGCTTGAACGCCCCTCCCTCGGTGCCGACCAGATTGGCGACCGGGACGCGCACGTCGGTGAAGAACACCTCGCAGAAGTGCCGGTTGGTGGTCATGTCCTGGATCGGGCGGACCTCGATGCCCGGCGCGTCCATCGGCACGATGACCTCGGAGATCCCGGCGTGGGGCGGGCCGTCGGCGCGGGTTCGACAGATCAGGTAGACGTAGTCGGCCACGGCCCCGAACGACGTCCAGATCTTCTGGCCGTTGATCACGAAGTCGTCACCGTCGCGGACGGCGCGGGTCTGCAGCGCGGCGAGATCGCTCCCCGCGTTGGGCTCCGACATACCGATGCACCAGGTGGTCTCGCCGCTGACGATCCCGGGGAGGAACTCGGCCTGCTGATCGGGTGTGCCGTAGTTGAGCAGCGACGGTCCCATCTGGCGGTCGGCGAACCATCCGGCGGCGATCGGCGCCCCGGCCCTGATCATCTCCTCGCCGACGATCAACCGCTCGATCGGCGGGCGGGCAGGCCCGCTGTAGGGGTTGTCGGGCCAGGTCATCCCGATCCACCCGTTGGCCGCCATCGTCTTGGAGAACTCCTTCGAGAACCCGTTGATCCACGAGTCGTTGTGGCGTCCGTAGCGGACGACCGCCTCGGCGGCGACCCTCGCAGCCCGTTCTCGCAGCGCAACCAGGTCCGGGCTCCAGGCAAAGTCCATCGCCCGGATCGTAGGGCAGGAATGGCACGATGCGAGGATGAGGATCTACATCGCCGGCGTGCAGCACGAGTCGAGTTCGTTCTCACCGATCCCGACCGCCTACCGCTCGTTCGTCCGTGAGCGCTGGACACCCGACGACCCCGCGGCGTGCCACGGATTCGGCTATGGCGAGGCGTGTGCCCTGGCCACCGACGACGGGATGGACGTCGTCGCCGGGCCGTTCTTCAACGCACAGCCGAGTCTGCCGTGCACGACGGATGCCTGGCAGCGAATCAGCGGCGAGATCATCGACGGCCTCCGGGCGGCGATGCCGGTCGATGCCGTGCTGCTCTGCCTGCACGGAGCGCAGATGACCGACCGCCTCGACGACGCCGAGGGCGACCTGCTCGCCCGGGTGCGCGAGGTCGTCGGCGATCGCCGGCCGGTGGGGGCGCTGCTCGACCTGCACGCCAACGTCACCCCGGCGATGCTGGGCGAGGCCGATCTCGTCGTGTCGTGCCGCGAGTACCCGCACACCGACTACGGCCGCCGGGCCGGCGAGATGCTGCCCGTGCTGCGTTCGATCGCCGCCGGCGGTGTGCGGCCGGTGACCGTCGCCCTGCGGCTCCCCGCTCCCGGGGTCTACCCCACGCCCGAGGAGCCGTTCTCGTCGTTCGTCGCCCGGATGACCGCCGACCAGGACTCGCCCGGCGTGCTCGCCGTGTCGGCCAACCACGGCTTCGAGGGGGCCGACATCCCCGACATGTCGTGCACGTTCGTGGTCACGACCGACGGCGATCGGGCGCTGGCCGAGAGCACGGCCCGCCGGGTGGCCGAGGACTTCCTCGCCACGGTGGCCTCCCGCTCGTGGAGCGGGCTCGATGTGGCCGGGGCGCTCGATGCCGCCCTCGCCCTGCCCGGGCGACCGGTGGTGATCGCCGACCGCTCCGACAACCCTGGTGCCGGCGCCCCGGGCGATTCGACCTACCTGTTGGCCGAGATCCTCGGCCGCGGTCTCGACGAGGTGGCCCTCGCGATGCTGTGGGACCCGGTGGTGGTCGACATGTGCCACGACGCCGGCGTCGGCGCCCGGCTGCCGCTGCGCATCGGCGGCAAGTCGGGCCCGCTGTCGGGGGACCCGCTCGACGTCGCCGCCGAGGTGACCGCCGTTCGCCGGGACGCCTGCCAGGCGTTGTTCGGTCGCGGCGTACCGACCCTGCCCCTCGGACGTTCGGCCGCGGTCCGGGTGGGCGGGGTCGACATCGTGCTCAACTCGCGACGCGAGCAGGTGTTCAGCGCGCACTGCTTCACGGAGCACGGCATCGACCCGGCCGCCCGGCGAATCGTGGTCGTCAAGAGCATGCAGCACTTCATGGGCGGCTTCGCCCCGATCGCCGCCCATGTCGTGCGCTGCGACGGCCCCGGCGTCGCCACGCTCGACATGACCCAACTGCCGTTCCGGCGGGTGCGGCGCCCGCTGCTGGGTCTCGACCCGATCGAGACGATCGAGATCGAACCGATTCCGGTCGCCCAACCGAGCCGGTTCAGCTGAGTCGTCGGCACGACTCGCCGGGCAGGTGGCGGTCGGCCTCTTCGATGGATGACGGGGTCGCGCGCTAACTTGTACAAGTCCCATACAAGTTGGTCCGGCCCACTCAGGAAGGTACGCACACGATGGCGAAGATCAAGGTCGAGCACCCGGTCGTCGAGATGGACGGCGACGAGATGACACGGATCATCTGGCAGTTCATCAAGGACAAGCTGATCCTGCCGTACCTCGACATCGAGCTCGACTACTACGACCTCGGCATCGAGCACCGCGACGCCACCGACGACCAGGTGACGATCGACGCGGCCAATGCGACCAAGCGCCACGGCGTGGGAGTCAAGTGCGCCACGATCACCCCCGACGAGGCGCGCGTCGAGGAGTTCGGGCTGAAGAAGATGTGGAAGTCGCCCAACGGCACGATCCGCAACATCCTCGGTGGCGTCATCTTCCGCGAGCCGATCGTGATCTCCAACATCCCGCGCCTCGTGCCCGGCTGGACCAAGCCGATCGTCATCGGCCGTCACGCCCACGGCGATCAGTACAAGGCGACCGACTGGAAGGTGCCCGGCGAGGGCACCGTCACGATGACGTTCACCCCGGCCGACGGCGGGGAGCCGGTCGAGATGAAGGTCGCCGACTTCGGCGCCGACGGCGGCGTGGTGATGGGCATGTACAACTACAACGACTCGATCCGCGATTTCGCCCGGGCCTCGCTGCGCTACGGCCTCAACCGCCACATGCCCGTCTACATGAGCACGAAGAACACCATCCTCAAGGCCTACGACGGCTCGTTCAAGGACATCTTCGAGGACGTCTACCGGAACGAGTTCAAGACCGAGATGGACGCCGCCGGCCTGACCTACGAGCACCGCCTGATCGACGACATGGTTGCCTGCGCGATGAAGTGGGAGGGCGGTTACGTCTGGGCGTGCAAGAACTACGACGGTGATGTGCAATCCGACACCGTCGCCCAGGGCTTCGGTTCGCTCGGGCTGATGACCTCGGTGCTGATGACGCCCGATGGCCGGACGGTGGAGGCCGAGGCCGCCCACGGGACAGTGACCCGCCACTACCGTGAGCACCAGAAGGGCAACAAGACCTCGACCAACCCGATCGCCTCGATCTACGCCTGGACCCAGGGTCTGACGTACCGGGGTCGGATGGACGGCACGCCGCAGGTCGTCGGGTTCGCCGAAGCGCTCGAAGGCGTCTGTGTCGAGGCCGTGGAGGCCGGCGAGATGACCAAGGACCTGGCGATCCTCGTCGCCCGTGACGCCCCCTACCTGCACACCGAGGACTTCCTCGACGCCCTCGACCGCCGCCTGCAGGCCAAGATGGCGTGAGCCCGCCACCCGTGCGCGCCGTCCTCTTCGACTGGGGGCACACGCTCTTCGACACGGCTGCCAGCGTCGAGTTCATCGAGTCCTGGAGCGCGTCGACCGCGCACCCGCTCTCACTGGATCGGGCCCGCTCGCTGTGGGAGGCCGCCCGGGTGGCGTCCCGTTCCCCGCAGGAGATGGCCAAGGGCCGTGACCGCGGGCCGGCCGAGCACCGCGCCTGCTGGCGGGATCTGTGGGCCGAACTCGACGCCGCCTGCCCGGGTGTCGGCGACGCGCTCTACGGGTACGAGACCACGGCGGCCGGGTGGACGCCATACGTCGACGCCGGAGGCGTCCTCGCCGCCCTGGCGGAGCGGGGCACCCGTATCGCCGTGGTCTCCGACGTCGCCTTCGACCTGCGCCCGATCCTCGCCCACTACGACCTCGACCACTTCGTCGACGCCTGGGTCCTCTCGTTCGAACGCGGCAGCATCAAGTCCGACGGGCTGCTGTTCGGCATCGCCTGCGACGAGCTCGGAGTCTCGCCCTCCGAGGCGTTGATGGTCGGCGACAACCACCACAACGACGGTGCGGGCGTGGTGGCCGGGCTACGGGTGCTGCTGCTCCCGCACGCGGCCAGCGGATCCGAGCGGGGACTCGACGTCGTGCTCCGGCTGGTCGGCTGACCGGAGCGTCGAACCCCGGTCGTGCACCGTCGACAGCCGGAGCGTGGCAGAGTGCGTGGATGGCCGTGACCTTCGAACCGCCGGGCCCGGGTCAATGGGCACTCGATCAGTCGCACATGCCCGGCGGCTCGACGCCGATCATCCAGGAGCTGACGCGCCGGTCGATGCCGGCCGGGATGCGCCGGGTCTTCGGCGAGCTCGGGGCCCCGCTCGACACCCTCGACGTCCGTTTCGTCAACGGGTTCATGTACACCCGTCTCCGGCCGCTGATCGCTCCCGACAAGCCGCCGAAGCGGCTCCCGCCGCTCGTCGTGCTGCGGCTCGTCTCGCGTCTGCACCCCGAGTTCCGTCGGCGGGAGCGCACGGCGGCCCGGACGCTCGCCGAGCGACCGTGGCGGGCGGTGATCGACGACTGGGAGCACGGCGGCCGGGCGATCGTCGAGCAGGCCAACCTCGCCCTGCAGGACGTCGACCTGCCCGCGCTGACCGACGCTGACGTGATCGCACACGCCCGGCGGGTGTTCGCCCATTGCGTCAAGTACTGGGAGCACCACTTCTGGATGCATGGCTACGACCTCGGGCCGATCGGCAGGTTCCTGTGGGAGTGCCGCGGCTGGGGCCTCGAGCCGGCCGAGGTCGTGCCGTTGCTCGAGGGGGCATCGCCCTCGACCTCGGAGCCCAACCGGCTGCTGGCCGGCATCCGGGCCCGGGTCGAGGCCACCGGCCGCGTTCCCGAGACGCTCGCCGAGCTCCGGGCGATGTCGCCCGAGATCGCCGCGGATCTCGACGGCTACATGCGCTATCGCGGCTCGGTGCTGTTCAGCCGCTACGACGTCGACGGCGTCACGCTGCGGGAGGTTCCCGAGCTGGTGCTGGCGTCGGTGCTCAACGCCGGCCATCGTGATACCGGGCCCGAGGTGGCGGCACGGATCGACGCGGTGCGGGCCCGGGTGCCGGCCGAGCACCGAACGACCTTCGACGAGGTGGTCACCGAGGCCCGCGCGGCGATGAACCTGCGCGACGACAACGGCCCGACGACCGCCGAGTGGCCGGCAGGACTGCTCCGCTACGCCCTGCTCGAGATCGGTCGACGGCTCGCCGCGCGGGGCCGGGCCACCGCCGCCGAGGACGGTCTCGAGCTGCGGCTCGACGAGATCGAACCCTCGCTGCTCGTCGGCGAGACGGGTCCCGCGGCCGGTGAGCTCGCCGATCGCCGCAGCGCACGTCGCCTGCAGGGCCGGTCCGCCGCCCCACTGCTGCTCGGCCCCGCCGAACCGGCGGCGCCACCCGACGTGCTCCCCGGCGTGCTGCCGACGCTGGTCGGGATGGTGCAGATCGTGGTGGAGCAGTTGGGGATGGACGGGCGAACGGGGGCCGACGGGTTGCGCGGCTCGGGCGTCGGCACGGTCGCCTACCGCGGTCGGGCCTGCCGGGCCGACACGCCCGAGGAGGCGCTCGACCGCCTGCAGCCCGGCGACGTCCTCGTCGTGCCGTGCACCACCCCGGCCTACAACCTGGTGCTCGCCCTCGCCGGCGCCGTGGTCACGGCCGACGGGGGCCCGCTCAGCCATGCCGCCGTCATCGCCAGGGAGCTGGGCATCCCGGCTGTCGTCGGCGCCCGCGGCGCCCTCACCGACATCCCCGACGGCGCCCAGGTCGAGGTCGACCCGATCGGCGGCGTCGTGCGCGTGCTCGGCGGCTGACGGCCTCAGGAGGCCGGCTGGTCGACCCCGAGCAGGCGGACGTACGAGTCCCGCAGTTCACGCTTGAGGAACTTGCCGGCCGCGTTGCGGGGCAGTGGTGTGTCGAGGAACCAGACGTAGCGGGGGACCTTGAACGAGGCGATCTTGACGGCGAGGAAGGCCCGCAGCTCGTCGGCCGTCAGCTCCTGGCCGAGGCGCAGGTGGACCGTCACGCCGACCTCCTCGCCGAGCCGTTCGTCGGGCACACCGAAGACGGCGGCCTCGTGGACGGCCGGGTGCTCGTAGATCGCCGCCTCCACCTCTGCGCCGTACACGTTCTCGCCACCACGCAGGATCATGTCCTTGGCCCGGTCCTCGATGTACACGAAGCCCTCCTCGTCGATCCGGCCGATGTCCCCGCTGCGCAGCCAGCCGTCGACGATCGTCTCTGCCGTCGCCTCGGGCCGGTCCCAGTAGCCGCGGATCAGGTTCGGCCCGTTGAACCAGATCTCGCCCCGCTGGCCGGCGGGAAGCGCGCGGTTCTGGTCGTCACGGATCTCCAGGCGCATGATCGGCAGCACCCGCCCGGTCGATGTCGGATGGCCGACGTAGTCCGCTCCGCTGTGGCTCGGGCCGTAGGCGTTGGTCTCGGTCATCCCGTATCCGAGCTGGGGACCGCCATTGCGCAGGCTGCCCGCCACCTTGCCGACCAGGGCCGGCGGCGCAGGCGCCCCGCCACCGCCGACGCTGCGCAGGCTGGACGTGTCGAAGTCGGCGAACCGTGGCGAGTTGACCAGGTCCCAGCTCTGGGTCGGCACTCCCACGAGGTTGGTGATCCGCTCCCGCTCGATCAGCTCGAGCGCCTTGACGGCGTCCCAGCGGTACATCATCACCAGCTTCAGGCCGCCGACGAACGAGGTCATCATCACCGGCACGCATCCCGTCACGTGGAACAGGGGGACGATCAGGATGAACGACGGACGATCCGGCGGGGGGACGTCGGGGGCCGGTGGCGCGGCCCGCAGGGCATCGACCGCGGCACGTCCGGCGAACCCCATCACCGCGCTGATCACCGCCCGGTGGGTGGAGACCGCGCCCTTGGGGCGTCCCGTCGTGCCCGAGGTGTAGAGGATCGTCGCGTCGTCGTCGGGGGCGATCTCCACGTCGGGGAGCGGCGCCAGGCGTGACGACCTCGGTCCAGGCGTCGCAGCCGGGCGGAGCCTCACCGCGAACGGCGACGACCGAGACGCGATGGGTCGCGCACGAGGCGGCCGACCGCTCGATGCGCTCCCGATCGGCGATGAGCACCTTCGGGGTGGCGTCACCGATGGCGAAGTCGAGCTCGTCGGCCGTCCACAGCGAGTTGAGCGACACCGAGATCGCACCGATCGACACGATCGCTGCGAAGCTGATCACCCACTCGGGGTAGTTCCGCATGGCGATCGCCACCCGGTCGCCCTTGGCCACCCCGTAGCGGTGGACGAGGGCGTGGGCAAGTCCGTCGACATGGTCCATCACCTGGGCGAACGTCCACCGCTCGTCCTCGTGGACGAGGAAGGTCGCCTCGCCGTGGGCCCTGGCCCCGGCGAACATCGTGCGCAGGCTGTCGGGGGCGTGGCGGAACACCCGGCACGGACGTCCGAACACCGCGGCCTCGACCACCTCGAACGGCGATCCCGGGCCGCAGACCTGCGACGTGGCTTGGTCCCATGTGAGCGTCACGGGCGGTGATTCTGTCAGCGTGACCCCGCCCGGGCCGCAGTGGCGGCGCATGCAGGGGTTGGCCGATCTGGAACACTGGGCCGATGCGTGCCGTCGTGCTCCGTTCCCATGGTGGCCCCGAGGTGCTGACGATCGAGGAGGTCCCCGACCCGACGCCGGGGCCGCAGGACGTGGTCGTCGAGGTGCGGTCGACGGCCCTGAACCGGGCCGACCTGCTCCAACGCATGGGGCTGTACCCCAACCCGCGGCCGGCCGCCCTCGAGATCCCCGGACTGGAGATGGCCGGGACCGTGGTCGCCCTCGGCGAGCAGGCGACGATGTGGGAACTGGGCGACCAGGTGATGGGGATCGACGCCGGCGGCTGCCACGCCGGCCTCGTGGCCATCCACGAGCGCCAGTTGATGGCCGTCCCCGACCGTGTCGGCGCGGCCGACGCCGCGGCGATCCCCGAGGTGTTCCTGACGGCCTGGGACGCCCTCGTCGTCCAGGGCGGCCTGACCAGCGGGCGGTGGGCGCTCGTCCATGCCGGGGCGTCGGGCGTGGGCACGGCGGCGATCCAGATCGCCCGGGCCATCGGCGCCCGCAGCGCCGTCACCTGTTCGGCGGCCAAGGTCGAGGCCTGTCGCGCCCTCGGCGCCGACGCCGTGATCGACTACTCGGCGCACGACTTCGTCGCCGAGGTGGGCGCGGCCACGGCCGGGGCGGGCGTCGACGTCGTCCTCGACGTCATCGGCGGCGACTACCTCGGGCGCAACCTGCAGGCCGCCGCGCTCAGGGGCCGCATCGTCCAGGTGGGGACGATGGCCGGTGGCAACGTCCCGGTCAACCTCGGGATGCTGATGGTCAAGCGGCTCACCCTGATCGGCACGGTGCTGCGCGCCCGCCCGATCGAGGAGAAGATCGTCCTGACCAGGCGTTTCGCCGCCGAGATGCTGCCGTTGTTCGACAGCGGCGCACTCGTCCCGGTGATCGACTCGCGCTATCCGCTCGAGCGGATCTCCGAGGCCCACACCTACATGGAGACGAACGCCAACATCGGCAAGATCCTCGTCGACGTCTCCGGGGCCTGATCCGCTGCGGAGGGGCTCAGGCCTCGTCGAGGGTGATCACGTTCAACGGACCGCGCCGAACGCTGGCCGCGACGTCGCGGCGAGCACCGTTGCGCCACAGGCCGGCTGCCGGCTTCGCCTCGAGATTGGCCAGCCACTGCGAGTCCGGGCGCACCGTGCTGACGGTCAATCGCCGGCCGGCCCGGAAGCCCAGGACGGGCACCGAGCGCGTCAGGCCCGACCGGCGGCCGGTCGTCTCGAGCACGACGAGGCCGAAGCCCAACGGCAGCGGGGACCCCACCCCGGCGCGGACCGCGGGAACGACCACCCGGTTGATCGTCCGGAAACCGATTCGGGAGAGTTGCTGGCGCATGACCACATCAACAGCCGCCGTCCAGGCTTTGTTCCTCCCGCCGGCCCGTCGCTCCCGATCGATCGGGGGTCGTGCGGACTGCGTCAGATGATCCCGTCGATCAGGGAGACCCCGCCGGTGAACAGATCGGTGCTCGGTACGCCGAGCCAGCGCTCGAAGACGGTGGCGTAGTACTGGTCGAAACCGACGGTGGCCTTCAGGTTGTCCGTGTCGTCGAGGTCGTCGAACGCGGGCAGCTCGCCGTAGAGGCCGGGATTCACCGGGCCGATCAGCATCGCCGTCGACGCCGTGCCGTGGTCGAGACCGTTCGAGCCGTTGTCGGCCAACCGTCGTCCGAACTCGCTGGTCGTCATGATCAGCACGCTGTCGCCGAGCCCGCGCCGCTCGAGATCGATCCGGAACGCCTCGATCGCCTCGTCGAAGCCGTTCATGACCTGGGCGTACACGTCGAGGTGGGAGTCGTGGGTGTCGAAGTTCTCGTTCATCGGCACGTGGACCGCCCTGACCAGGCTGTCGGTGGCGAACAGCTGGGCTGCCAGGCGCAACCCGTCGCCGAGGGCCGAGCCCGGGTACTGCACCTGCTGTTCGCCGGTCTCGTCGAGGGCCTGCTGGGCCTGTTCGGCGCCGACGAGCTTCGCGGCGAACGCCGACGCCAGGCCGTCGGCGGCCCGCAACCGACCGAGCCAACCGTCTCCGGCATCGCCTGCGAACCGGCGGAAGGCCTCCTGGAACTGGAATCGGACGACGTCGTCGGGGTCAGCACCCGAGAGGTACCCGCCACCCGACCCGGGAAGCGACATCGTCGGCGCCGAGCGGGACCGGATGATCGGGTGGTTGGCCTGGCCGTGGGAGACCACGACGGCGGCGGCCGCCGGATCGCCGATGACGTCGGCGAGGCGGCCGAGCACACCGGTGTCGAAGCCGCCATTGCCGTTCGGGTCGCCGATCCACCAACGCTCGAGCATGTCGAAGTGCGAGAGCGTGGGGGCGAAGCTGCCGACTCCCTGGACGATGGCCAGCCCACCCCGATCGCGCAGCCGGGCGAGGTTGGGATGCAGGCCGAACCTGTCGTCGATCGCCAGCACGTCGTCGGGTGCGATCGACGTGCGTGTCCGCCGGTCGTAGTAGGCGCCCGTGCCGTAGGGGACGACCATCGACAGGCCGTCGTTGCCGCCGGCCATCTCGATGACGACCAGCCGGCGTGCAGCCGGGTCGGCCGTGCCCGGCCCCGTCGCCGACAGATCGGTCACGACCGGATCCTCCGCCGACGCTGGCCGCGGCTCGGTTCCGGGCGAACCGTCGGCGGAGACCGGACCGGGTTCGTTGCGGGCGCCGGGCGAGCCCAGACGGGCATCCCCGGCGCTGCGGCCGGTCAGCCAGATGCCCCCGCCGACGGCGGTGGCCCCGGCCCCCGCGCTGGCCCAGCGCAGGAAGTCTCGGCGGGAGAAGTCATTGCTCATCAGCGGGGCCTCGGGCAGGGTGTGGAGGGGTAGGGACGGGGAGGGGTCATGCCAGGTTGAACTCGGGGGTGCACGGCACGAGGGCGTGGAGCAGCGACGACTTCTCGCGGCGGCCGTCCACGGAATCGGCGGCCGCGCGGAGCACGTTGCGCGTCTCGTCGGAGATCTCGTAGAGCGACGCCTTGGCGAGCACCTCGGCGACCGGGTCGTCGGTTTCGAACGTCGGGGTGTCGCCGGCGAAGTCCCACGCCGACGCCGCCTTCGAGAGCACCGCTCCGGTGGAGACCCACCGGTCGGGGCCGGGCCAGCCGGCGACGTTCGGGGGCTCGAACGGCACGTGGCCGAGCTCGTAGAGGCGGTACTCCTCGAACTCCCGGTCGAGGAACGACTGGGCGGCGATGAACCACTCGATCCCTGTCCTGGGCCGGTTGAGCCGGGCTTCGAGGAACGACGGATGACGCGCGATCGCCTCGATCAGAATGCGGATCTCGAGGCCGCTGTCGCGGAATGCGATCGCCAACTCGCCCAGGCGGGCCTCGTCGGGGGGTTGACCGACCAGGAACTCGTAGAGCCTGGCCGCGATGTGGGCAGAGCACGCCTCGCTGTCGCACACGGCGTCGACCACCTCGTCGGCCCGCAACACGGACCGCCCGAGGAACTCGACGGGCTCGGACGGGGCGAGGGACTCGTCGAAGTACGCCTCGACGCCCCCTTCGTACTGCACGCCCCATCCGGCGAGGGCGATCGCTCCGGCGCGCACGTCGGCCTCGGTGAAGTTGCCCCGCCCGAGGGCGAACAGCTCCATCAGCTCGCGGGAGTAGTTCTCGTTGGGAGCCTCTGCGGTCGAGCCGCTGCCGTCCAGCCATTCCAGCATCGCCGGATCGACCGTGATCTCCTGGAGGAGCTCACGCAGGTTCCCGACTGCCAGGCGGCGCAGCAGGCGGTGCTGGATGAGCATCAGCGCCGGTTCGGCCTTGGCCAGGCTCGAGGTGAGGTGGCCGTGCCAGAACCAGGTGATCTTCTCGTGCAGCCCGGCGCCGGGGTCGGCGAGCAGCCGGCGCCACCACAGGCGCATCACGGTGTAGTCGTCGCCCGTGCCCAGCTGTGGTTCCTCGACGTCGAGGGGGACGGCGGCGAGCAGGTGCTCGAGCGCCCCCGCCACGCCGAGGGGGAGGAGCTCGTCGACCTGCCCGGGGCGGGGACCGAAGGTGAGGCGTCGTAGCAGGTGGGCGATCAGGGCGGCGTCGTCAGCCATGCTGCGCATCGTAGGGAGTCGAACGTGAACGGGGGGTGAGGCAGGGCTTCATCGCGCCTTCACCGTCGGCGTGCCAGCATGGACCGGTGCGCGTGCTGGTCGTCGAGGATGACATCTCGCTGGGAACCGTGGTCCGCCGAGGGCTCGTCGAGGAGGGGCACGCCGTCGATCTCGAGCGCACGCTGGCCTCGGCCCGCCGGGCCGTGGCGATCAACCCCTACCATCTCGTCGTGCTCGACCTCGGCCTGCCCGACGGAGACGGCCTCTCGCTGTGTCGTGAGCTGCGCAATGCCGGCCATCCCGCCCGCATCCTGCTGCTCACCGCCCGCGACACGCTGGGCGACAAGGTGGTCGGCCTCGATGCCGGTGCCGACGACTACCTGACCAAGCCCTTCGACTTCCCCGAGTTGGCCGCTCGCACGCGAGCGCTGTTGCGCAGGCCAGAGAACGCCCGCTCCCCGCTGCTCAACGCCGCCGACATCACCCTCGACCCCGCCGCCCACACCGTCCGCCGAGCCGGGGTCACCGTGCCGCTGACGGCGCGGGAGTTCGCCCTGCTCCACTACCTGATGGACCGTCAAGGAGAGGTCGTCAGCCGAACCGACCTCCTCGAGGCGGTATGGGACGCCAACTACGACGGATTGTCGAACGTGGTCGACGTCCACGTCGCCAACCTGCGACGGAAGCTCGATCTGCCCGGCAACCCGGCCCCGGTCGACACGGTCCGCGGCGTGGGCTACCGGGTCGGCGGTCCGCCCGGATGAAGCTCGGATCGCTGCGGCGCAAGCTGGCCGTCCTGTTCGGCCTGATCACCGCGGTGATGGCCCTGTCGCCGCTGATGCTGTGGAACACCGTGCAGCGCGGCCGGATCGGCGACGACGTCGAGCGATCCCTGGAACTCCAGATGCAGCAGGTGCATCTGGCCGAACTGCGCGACACCCCCGGTGAACTCGACTTCCCGGCGTGGTACGTCATCGCCGCCCGATGCGGGCGGCGAGCAGGCGTTGTCGTCGAGCCCGGCCATCGAGGGACTGCCGCTGCAGCGGTGGCTGACCGAGTCGGGGGGCCGACCGTCGTTCCGGGAGGTGACGCTCGACGGCGACGAGCGCTATCTGGGCTACGTCGTGCCGAGGTCCGACGACGAGGGCTGGGTCACCGTCGTCGGTTCCGCCGATCGTGACCACCGTCTCGCCGACCTGCGGCTGCGCACCACCCTGCTGGCCGTGGGGATCGTGGTCGCCGGGGTGCTGCTCGGGTGGTACGTCGCGGGCCTGGCCCTCGGTCCCGCCCGCCGTGCGATGGCCGACCAGCAGGGCTTCCTGGCCGACGCCGCCCACGAGATGCGCACGCCGTTGGCCGTGATCCTCGCCTCGGGGAGCCAGGCGTTGGCCAAGCCGCGCACCACCGAGGAGTACGTGCGCTCGTTGTCCGAGATCCGCTCGGCCGCCGAGCGGGCATCGGCCGGCGTCAACGAGATGCTCGATCTGGTCCGTTTCGAGTCGGGTCAGGCGATACCGCGGCTCGCGCCGCTCCGGCTCGATCTGCTGGCCGAGGAGGTCGCCTCGTCGGTGCGTTCGGACTCGGGCGAGGTCGTCGCCAATCCCGCCGCACCCTTGGTCGTCGAGGCCGACATGGCGCTTCTCCGCCAGGCGCTCGACAACCTGGTGCGCAACGCCATCCGGCGCGCCGAACACGTCGAGATCGTCGCCGCCGCCGTCGACCGCCAGGCCGTGCTCGACGTGCTCGACGACGGGCCGGGATTCGATCCCCAGATCCTGCCCCGGGTCTTCGAGCGCTACCAGCGCGGTGATCGGCGCGGTGACGCCGGGATGGGCCTGGCCATCGTCAGGGCGATCGTCACCGCCCACGGCGGCACCGTCGAGGCGGCCAACCGGGTCGAGGGTGGCGCCAGGGTGCGGATCACCCTGCCGCTCAGCCGCAGCCTGCCCGCCTGATCGAGTCCACGGGACCTGCCCGAACGACGTGCACGGCGTCCACGGTGACCGGCGACAGCCAACTGAGCCCGGTCAGTCCAGCAGGACCCGGTCGGTGTGCGTGTCGCGCCGCAACGTGAACCAACGCCGGCAGCCTCCGGCGTGGAACCAGCGCTCGACGGTCTCGCCGTCGGGGTTGTCGTAGAGCCAGACGTGATGGATGTTGCGTTCGGCGGGGTCGGTGACATCGTCGGGGATGCGGGGCATCTCGCCGCCGAAGGTCAGCTCCTCGGTGGATCGGGGGCCGCAGTTCGGGCAGGTGTAGGCGGCCATCAGCGGGTCCCCGTCGATCCGGCGTCGGCGAGCACGTGGTCGCGGGCGAAGCGGTCGAGTCCGAAGGCCTCGATCAGGGCGGGGGTTCTCCCGGTGGCGACCAGTTCGGCCATCTGTTCGCCGCCCGCCGGGATGCCCTTGAACCCCCACGTGCCCCACCCTGTGGTGATCAGGAAGCCGTCGATGCCGGTGAACCCGATGATCGGGGAGAAGTCCGAGGAGACGTCGCAGATCCCGGTCCACTGGCGCAGCACCCGCAGGTTGGCCATGAAGGGCAGGTGCTTGATCATCTTCGAGGCCACCGACTGCAGGTTCTGGTACGACGACTGGCGCGAGTAGCTCGGCTGGGGTTCGAATTCGGCGCCCATCAGCATTTGGCCGCGCGCCGTCTGCGAGACGTAGGTGCGCAGCTCCGACGAGCTGACGATCGGGCCGAGATCCTGGGCGAAGGCGTTGGTCACATAGGCCTGCAACGGGTACGTCCGCACCGGCAGGCGAAGTCCGGCCCAACCCGCGACGGTCGTCGCCCAGCCGCCGACGGCCGAGACGACCGTGCCTGCCGAGATCGTGCCGCCGGGGGTGACCACCCCGGTCACCCGGTCGCCGTCGCGCACCAGACCGGTGACCGGCGTGTTCTGCAGCACGTGGACACCGGCGCGCATCGCCCCCTGGGCCAGGGCCCACACCACGCGGTCATGACGGGCGGTCGCCCCGCCCGGGTGGTACGAGCCGCCGACGACCGGGTAGCGCCCTGCGCCCGACAGGTCGAGCTGCGGGCACAGCTCTTTCAGCTCGGCCGGTCCGACCAGCTCGGTGCGCGTGCCGCACGCCGTGTTGAGCAGTGCCCGGGCGCGTTCGGTGCGCAGGCCGGCCTCGCTCGAGGCGAACCACATCAGGCCCTTCTCGTGGTGCATGATCCGGCAGCCGGTCTCCTCCTCGAGCCCGGCGTAGAGGTCCATGCTGTGCTGGTAGAAGCGGATCGCTTCGGGGATCCCGTAGTTGGCGCGGATGATCGTCGTGTTGCGTCCCGAGTTGCCCGAGCCGATGTAGCTCCGCTCGATGACGGCGACGTTGGTGATCCCGTGGCGGGTGGCCAGGTAGTAGGCCGTCGCCAGGCCATGGCCGCCGCCGCCGATGATCACCACGTCGTAGGCGGCCCGGGGCTCGTGCCAGGTGAGGTCGAGGATCGTCTCGACGAACTCGTTCATCCGACCCTCGCTTCCAGATCGGCCACGTGGGCGGTGTTGGTGACGAGCGTGACACCCTCGGCCGTGAAGTGCAGCTTGCACGGCACGGCGGCGACCAGGCCCTGGGTGAACGCCGGGCGGTGCCGGGGGAGCGGCCACTCGATCGACGGGGCGACCAGTTCGTCGAACTGCTCGGGGCTGAAGCAGGCCGCGCTGAACCCGGATTCGGTTTCGACGATGGCGTGCTCGTCGTCGACGGTCACCTCGTCGGGCCGCAGGCCGGGCAGGAACAGGTCGTCGGGGGCGAATCGCATCGCCGTGGGATGGGCGTTGGCCAGGGCATCGATCGCCGCCGGCCGGGCGACGACCCGGGTGCCGGGCAGCGGGTCACATCCGGGCACGATGACCCTCCGGATCGTAGAACGGGGCCAGGGCGATCGTCGCCGGGCGACCATCGACGGTCAGCGGCCCGGGCGGTTGGCCGTGGCGCAACCAGCCGAGCATCACGGCGTGGCCGAGCAGCGGGGAAGCGAACGTGGTGGTCGCCTGGCCGACGATCCCGTCACCGCACCAGATCGGCGAGCCCTCGACCGGCGCCGGGCCCTCGACGGTGAGGGCGACGAGGTTCCGCTGGTTGGGCAGTCCGTTGGTTCGCGAGAGCGCATCGCGGCCGAGGAAGAACGGCTTGTCCATCTTCACCGCCCAGTCCATGCTCACCCGCCGCGGCGTGGTGTCCATGTCGGTGTCCATCCCGATGATCACATGGCCTTTCTCGAGGCGCAGGCCGAACAGCGCCTGCAGGCCGTGGGGGCGGATGCCCATCGGCCCGCCGGCGTCGAGCAGCGCCCGCCACAGCTCGACGGAGAGGTCCACAGGGTGGTGCAACTCGAAGGAGGCCTCGCCGGTGAACGACAGCCGCATGATGTGGCACGGCACTCCGGCGACGTCGCCGTGGACGTGTCGAAGGAACTTCGGCGGCTCGTCGACGCCGAGCCGCTGGAGCAGATCGCCGGCCAGCGGGCCGGTGACGTTGATCGCCCCGAGCGACATCGTGCGGTCGAGGACATGGACGTCGAGCCCCCACGTCTCGATCCAGTCTCGGAACCACATCTCGGCGTTCGCCGCCCCGCCCGAGGTGAAGCTGAGCACGAAGCGGGTGTCGGCCTCGCGCAGGATCATCCCGTCGTCGAAGATGTGGCCGCGTTCGTTGAGCAGCAGCACGTAGCGGCTGCGGCCCGGGCGGATGTCGGCCACGGTGGTCGGATAGAGGCGTTCGAGCGCCTCGACGGCGTCGGGCCCCGAGACGACCATCTTGCCCAGCGTCGACACGTCGCCGATCGAGACGCCCTCGCGCACCGCCCAGTACTCGGCGACATGATCGCCGTAGTGCCACGGTCGCCACCAGCCGCCGAAACGGTCCATCGTGGCGCCGAGGGCGAGGTGCTCGTCGTGCAGCGCCGTGCGGCGGAAGACGTCGGAGTGCACGTTGGCCGCCGCCTCGCCGAGGGTCAACTGGCGGGCCGCCGGCCGGCCGGTGAACGGCGCCGGGACCACCCCCGACCGAGCCGTGATGTAGGCGCGGAGATGGGGCTGGCAGACGCTGCCCTGGCAGGTGCCGGTGCCGCACAGCGTGGCCCGCTTGAGCAGTTCGAGTTCGCGGAACCCGCGGTCCCAGGCCCCGTCGAGGTCCTCGACAGTGGTGAACCCGCACGTGCAGACCACCCCCTCGGTCGGCACGGGAGGCAGGGCGTAGGGATGGGCCGCCGCCCCGACCGTGTGCACGGCGGGGTCGTCGGTCATCCGGGCGAGCACGTCGCGCGGGGCGAGCCGGGTGGCGATCACGACCGTGTCGCACGCCTGGTGGTGCTCGCCGCCGACGCCCCTGGTGACGACGCCGGTCACCCGACCGTCGGCCCCCTCGATCCGGGCGAGGCCGTCGAGGTCGACGGTCGCCGTGCGGCCCAGGTCGATCCCGGCGGCCCGGGCGATCGCCGCCGCCCGCTGTGTGTAGATCCCGCGCAGCTGGTTCCCGGGGCACACCGGCTGGAGCTCGGAGGCGCCGGTGGCGACGACGACCCGGTCGGCGTGGATGTGGCGCATCGCCCCGGCGGTACGGGCGATGACCAACGGCCCGGGGTACACGGCGACCACCTCGTCGCCGAGGCCGGCGTCGAGCACGACGGCGTCGCGACCCTCGGTGCGCGCCGCAGTGGCGGCAGCGGCCCCGCTCCGTCCGGCGCCGATGACGGCGACGGCGGCGTGGGAGTGACGGACGTGCACCCGCGTGCCCGACGGCCGGCTCGTCGTCGTCGGGTGGCTGCCGAGGGGGTGGCGGTGCACGACTGTGCCGGGCCTGGCGGGGGTCTGGCAGGTTCGCACCCAAGCCGTGCCGTCGACGACAGCGACGCAGTTGCCGCAATCGCCGGCCAGGCACAACGTGCCACCCCGCGCCGGGTGCTCCCCGCAACGCAACAAGGCCAGCGCGACGGTGTCGCCGGGCTGGTACTCGACCGGACGGCCGTCGACGACGATGCGCACGGCGCCGACACTAGATGATCGGTTCCCATCGATTCCGGTACGAACGTACTGGTTACGGTGATCACGCCGATCCCGCGCTGCAGCGACGCTTCGGCCTGGAGGCCCGTGCCGGCGGGGACGCCGCACGGGTGCACCTTGGGTGACCGACCTGCTGGGTATCCCACCGGCCGGTTCGGGCCGGTGGGATACCGACAGTCGGGTGGTTTCGGACAGTGGGTCCACCACCCGATCAGGCCGCGTCGTTGCGGTCCCATCGAATTCGGGCTATGGGCTGATCGATCGGATCACTTCGATCGCGTGGCTGATTCCGATGACGACGAATGTCTCGTGAACGATCACGAAGCAGACGATTGCCTTGATGAAACTGCGTTCCCCCATCACAACGGGTTGCCGGTCAGCGGCCTTCCCTTCACCTCCTCTCGAGCACTGGATGACGCCTTCATGCTTGTTGGGGATCGGCTCTGAGTCGATGTCTCGACTCCGAAACACGGTGGAATCAGAGCCGCGCGAATTCGCCCGGCCGGGACGTCGGTCGCTTCTGATGCCCCTCTTGCGCCGCGAACGGATTTTCGATGGCCCGGAGGGCGAAAAGTTCACTTTTTCGAAACTCCGGCGTTACGTTCGCGGTCGATGAAAGCTGGAGGGCAGAGCGCGGGTCCGGTCTCGTCTCAGGCCCTGATGCGTTTTTCGATGTCCGCCCAGCTCGAATCGTTGCCGCAGACCGGAGCGATTGCGGGCATGACGGGTCGGCAGGCGTTGGCGCGGTCGAAGGGGATCAGCCTCGCCCGGCTGAGCACGATGGCGACGGGCACCTCGGACAAGTTGGCGGAGCTCGCCAACGAAATCGAGGAACTGGGATTCGCCAAGCCGGCGACGCTGACCCGGCTGGCCGAGCAGTTGCACATGGGCCCTGATCGGTGGGCGATCGCCCAACGTTGGTGGCCCGAGATCCGCGAGTTCCACGGGCTGGGCAGCGTTCCCAGGTTCGCCCAGCCAACCCAGGTGATCCTCGCCGCCGAGGCCTTCGCCGCGTTCTACCAGCATGTGATCGGATCAACCCCCGTCTTCACCCCCCGGGTGATCAACGAGCGCGACGCCCTCGCCGCAGCGCAGCTGCTCGATCTGTTGAGCAGGCTGGCGTGCGGCCCGTACGGGGTGGAACACGACGCGCTGCGCATGCTCGCCAAGCTGTCACCGGTCGACCCGGGGCGGGTGATGGGGTTCGCCCGACGTGGCGGGCGCTGGTCCGAGGTCGTCCGCGCCCTCGACCGCGCCTCGATGGGGGGTAAGCGAAACTGGAAGTCGCGCAACGACATGGCCACCCTTCTCGCCAATCCCCCGACGTGGCTGTTCCGCCAGACCTATTGGCTGCGGGCGATCAGGGGCTCCCGACTCCTCGAGTTCGAGGCCGGTGAAGGACTTGCCGGGGCGAAGGAGTGGATCACCCGACAGATGGAAATCGCGATGTGCGCGGAGCAGAGCTACGCCGGCTCGGATCTGCCGACTCGGCGCTTTGCCCTGTGGTGCGCGGCCGAGTTGACCCTCGACGATTCCCGCTGGCGCAGGGTTGCCTCGACCGCCGCCGGCGACCCCGGTCTGGCTCCGGTTCTCCCCGTCGCCGAGGCGATGCGCGCTCACTTGGATTCGATCCCGCTGCGGAATCGCAACGCGTTCTCATTCACTCCGGCGGGTGGCTGGCCCCTCGATCGATCACCGGTCGACGTCCGTGAGGCGCTCGATCCGACGCTGATCGAGTCGGGGCAATGGAGCCAATTCCGGACGTGGAAGTGGGCTCGACCTCAAACGCGACGCGAGGCGATTCACTTGCTCCGCGACGCCGTTGCGTCACCGTGCACGTTGCGCTACCGGTCGGCCTGTGATGCATTGCGCGCTGCCGGGCCGCTCACCCGCGAGTCTGCGGTCGCGACCGTGATCGACGTGTTCGAGGCGGAGCAGGCGGCGACGGTTCCCGATCCGGCGGTGATGCAGCGCTGCCTGCGGGTGTTCGGCCAACTGGACAGTCCGCGGGCGATCGACACCGTCGAGGATGTCGTGCGTCGGGCGTCCGATCACGAGGTGCTGTTCGACGCGCTGCTCACGGCCGGCGATCTCGCCCTGTCGCATCCCGCCGACAGTGTCGGACTCATCGCCTGGGTCGGGTCGCGCACGGCGCGACTTCCTGCCGACGAACGCCTGGCGATCGGAGGGATCTACGCCCAGGTCTCCTTCCGCAGCGCTCCGCAGGACTGGCCGGTGATCGCCGCACCGGATACGCCCGCCGTTCAGTCGATGTCGGAGTGGGGCCGCGAGGTGCTCGCCGATCCGCTGCTGCCTCGCGCCGGGACGGCCGGGCTGTCCTGAGTCGCGCCGGCGCCGATCGTGGAGACGTCGGCTACGCACGCATGCGCAAGCCTTCGGGGTCGAGCACGGGTTCGAACTGCAGGTGGGCCGGGCGGCGGCGACCGATGATCTCGATCTCGAAGCCGTCCGCGCCGTCGACGGCGAACTCGGCCGGGATGTAGCCCCAGGCCAGCGACACACCCGAGTAGTGGGCGTAGCCGCCCGAGGTGACCCATCCCACCACGCCACCGTCGTGCCACACCGGCTCGTCGCCGATCACGTCGGCCGGCGCTGCGGAGTCGACGTCGACGCGGAACATGACCAGCTTGCGCTTCGGACCGCCGCCGGCGATCTCGGCCTCGACGGCGGAGCGGCCGATGAAGTCGTGGTCGAACTTGATGGAGCGGTCCATCCCGGCCTCGAGCGGGGTGTAGATCGGGCGGTACTCGCGGAACCACGTGCCGAAGTTCTTCTCCAGCCGCATCGTGATCAGGGCGCGGAACCCGAACAGGGCCATGCCATGGGGCTTGCCGGCCTCCCAGATCAGGTCGAAGAGGTAGCGCTGGTACTCGGGCGCGCACCAGATCTCGTAGCCCAGATCGCCGGTGTAGGTCATCCGCGAGAGCCACACCGGGGCCATGCCGATGTCGACCCTGCGGAAGGCCATGAAGGGGAAGTCGTCGGTGGCCAGCGAGGTGCGCGTGAGCGGCTGGAGCACCTCACGGGCGAGCGGGCCTGCCAAGGTCAGACCGACCATCGACAGGGCGAGCACCTCGAAGCGGATCGGCGAGCCCTCGGGCAGATGGGCGAGGAACCAGCGGGGATGGTGCACCTCTGCGGCCTGCGAGCCGAACAGGAAGAACTCGTCCGGCCCGATGCGTGACACCGAGAACTCGCCTTCGATGCGGCCCTGCGGGTTGAGCATCGCGGTCAGCACGGTCCGCCCGATGCGCGGCAGGCGGTTGGTGAACAGGCCCTGCAGCCAGTCGGCCGCACCCGGCCCCGAAACCTTGTACTTGGCGAAGTTCGAGGCCTCGGAGAAACCGACTCGCTCGCGCACGGCGCGGGACTCCTCGGCCACGACGGGGAAGGCGTTCGAGCGGTGGAACGTCACGTCCTCGACGGGCGGCTCACCGGGCTTCTGGAACCACAGCGGATGCTCCAGGCCGAAGCCGGCGCCCCACACGGCGTTGTGGGCGGTGAGGCGATCGTAGATCGGCGTGGTGTGCAACGGCCGGCCGGCGGCGAGCTCCTCGTTGGGGAAGGTGATCCGGAAGCGCCGGGAGTAGTTCTCGCGCACCTTGGCGTTCGTGTAGGCCAGCGTGGCGTAGTCGCCGTAGCGGGCCACGTCCATCGCCCAGATGTCGGCCCCGGGGTCGCCGTCCACCATCCAGTTGGCCAGCGACAGCCCGACGCCACCCCCCTGGGAGAGCCCGGCCATCACCGCGCACGCCGACCACATGCCGCGCATCCCCTTGATCGGCCCGACCAGCGGGTTGCCGTCGGGCGAGAAGGTGAACGGCCCGTTGACGAACTTCTGGATCCCGGCGCGGCCGACGGCCGGGAAGTGGGCGAAGCCCCGCTCGAGCTCGGGGGCGATCCGGTCGAGGTCGTGATCGAGCAGCTGGAAGACGAAGTCCCACGGCGTCTCGGTCGGCGACCACGGCCGGTTGTCCTGTTCGTAGGTGCCGAGGAGGATCGACTGGCCCTCCTGGCGGGCGTAGATCTCCCCGCCGAAGTCGATCATGTGCGGCAGTTCGCGCCCGGTCCGCTGGTTGTACTCGATCACCTCGGGCATCGGTTCGGTGAGCAGGTAGTGGTGCTCCATCGCCAGCACGGGCAGCTCGAGGCCGGCCATCCGGCCCACCTCGCGGGCCCACAGGCCGCCGCAGTTGACGACGTGCTCGGCGTGGATCGTGTGGTCCCGGTCGGTGATCACGTCCCACGTGCCATCGGGGCGCTGGGAGAGCCCGGTCACCCAGGTGTCGAGGTACACCTCGGCTCCGCGGTTGCGGGCGCAGATCGCATAGGCGTGGGTGACGCCGTACGGGTCGACCGAGCCCTCGTCCTCGTCGTAGAGGGCGCCGACGAAGTACTTCTCCTCGAGCAGCGGGTTGAGCTCCTTGGCCTCCTTCATCGAGACGATCTCCATGTGCATGCCCAGGTAGCGCCCCCGCGCCTGGGCCATGCGCAGCCAGTCGAGCCGCTCCGGAGTGTCGGCGAGCTGCAGTCCGCCGGGAAGGTGGATCGAGCAGTTCTGGCCCGACTCGGCCTCGATCTCGCGGTAGAGGTTGACGGTGTACTGCTGCAGGCGGGCCACGTTCGGATCGCCGTTGAGCGTGTGCATGCCGCCTGCGGCGTGCCAGGTGGAGCCTGCCGTGAGCTGTTTGCGTTCGAGCAGGACGACGTCGGTCCAGCCGGCCTTGGTGAGGTGGTAGAGCACGCTTGCCCCGACCACTCCGCCGCCGACGACCACGACCTGCGCTTGCGATTTCACCAACGACCTCCGGGCTCGGGAGCGGCCAGACTAATCTGCAGTTTCCGGAACACCCGTACCGCGAACTGGACGTCGACGGGTGCGCGCCGAGCCGCCGCACAGGAGGGGCGCCCGGCACGTCGAACTTCGGAGCCGCAGCCCGCCCTGGGCGCCACCGACCTCCGACGTTCCACCTCGATGCGCTGACAGGTCGTCGACAGGTTCGTGTCCGCTCCGCGTCAGCAGGCTTCCCGACGATGTCCGCAGCGCGGGCCGACTCCCCGGTCCGTGCAGCGGAAGATCCGGAGGAAGTGTCATGGTCCGACACGCTCTTGGACGCACCCGGGTCGCGGTCCGGGTAACCGGTGTGACGCTGTTGGTCGCCGTGCTGGCGAGCATGTCATCTCCGCCGGCGCCGGCGGCCGCGGCGAAGCCCGTCGTGGTCGTCTACGGCGACTCCTTGTCCGTCGAGGCCCGCGAGTACCTCGGTTGGTACCTCGGGGACCGGTTCACGCCGGTCATCGTCGCCGTGTCCGGCACGTCGCCGTGTGACCACATCGACAACATGGGAGAGCGGGTGCGGCGGGGCGAGCGACCGGCGATGGTCGTGCTTGCCTTCGTCGGCAATGGGAACACGGCGTCGCCGTGCATCAAGGAGGAGCCCCGCTTCTCGCTGCCGATCGCCGAGGTGTACACCGTCGATCTGGCCACCGCGGCAGGGCTGTGGGGACGCGCCGGCGTGCCGGTCGCGCTCGTCGCCGGGCCGCCTGTGGTTCCGCTCGCCTGGAACGATGAATGGGTCGAACGCGCCGAGGCGGTACGGGCCGCCGTCGGCGCCACCGCCCGGTCCACGGGGGCCCGGCTGATCGATGTCGCCCCTGTCTTCACGGAGATGGGCCGGCCGGTGATGCGGGCGACCTGCCGGGCGTGGGATCTCTGTTCAGGCACGGTAGTCATTCGCAGCGCGGACGGCCTGCACTTCTGCCCGACCGGCAGCTCCGCCGATCCGCGGTACGCCGGCGATGTGCTCAAGCTCCTCTCGTCCTCGCTGTGCCTGTCGGCGGCGAAGGACCGCCCGATCTACAGCGCCGGCGCCCACCGCTACGGTCGGGAGATCGCCGTGCAGGTCAAGGCCGCACTTGCCGCCGGCCCCGGGGCTCGTCGGAGCGCCTGACCCGACGTCCGCCATTCGCCGGGGCCCCGTCGCCCGGGTCATACTCGTGCGTGGCATGACGACCATGCAGGATGCTTCCGAGGAGCTGGGATGACCACAGGAGCCGCACCGATCTCGGTTCAGCTGTACTCGTTGCGCGAGCAGGCCGCCACCGACTTCGCCGGGGTGTTGCGCAGGCTGGGCGAGATCGGCTTCGTCGGCGTCGAACTCGCCGGGTTCCACGGGATGTCGACGGGCGAGTTCAACGCGGTGATCGCCGATGCCGGCCTCGTCGTCTCGAGCGCCCACTTCGGCGATGTCTCGCCGGATGCGCTCGGTGCCGCCCTCGACGACATCCAGGCCGTCGGCTGCGACACCGCGGTGCTCGCCTATCTCCCGTCGGCGAACTTCGCCGATGCCGAGGCGATCGCCCGGAGTGCCGAGGCGCTCAACGCCGCGGCCGAGATCGCCCACGGGCGGGGGGTGGCCCTCGGCTACCACAACCACTGGTGGGAGTTCGAGACCTCGATCGACGGCCGATCGGCTTGGGACGTGTTCGTCGAGCGGCTCGCCGACGACGTGTTCGTCGAGCTCGACATGTACTGGGCCACCGTCGGCGGTGCCGATCCGCGCCGGGTCGTCGCCGATCTGGGCGAGCGGGTCCGGTTGGTCCACGTCAAGGATGGCCCGGCGGACGACCCGGAGGCGTCGATGGTCGCCGTCGGCTCGGGCAGCCTCGATGTTGCCGGCGTGTTGAGGGCGGCACGGGGGGTGCGATGGCACGTCGTCGAACTCGACCGCTGTGCGACCGACATGTTCGAGGCCGTCGCCGACAGCTACGCCTTCCTGGTCGGCCAGGGCCTGTCGAGGGGCCGACGGTGATGAGCCGCATCGGGATCATCGGCTGCGGGAACATCGCCCCCGTCTACGTCCAGACGCTGAAGGAGCTGGCCTGGATCGAGATCGCCGCCTTCGTCGACGGGGTTCCCGGGCGGGCCGCGGATTTCGCCGAGCGCCACGGGGGGCGGGCGATGGGCTTCGACGAGCTGCTTGGCGACGACTCGATCGACGCCGTGGTCAACCTCACCCCCGCCCACGCCCACGGCACCGTCTCGCAACAGGCGCTGGAGGCCGGCAAGCCCGTGTACAGCGAAAAGCCGCTCGGCATCGACTTCGACGAGGGGCGGGCGCTCGTCGAGCTCGCCGAGGACCGGGGGCTCCGCCTCGGCTGCGCGCCTGACACGTTCCTGGGCGCCGGGCTCCAGGCGGCCCGGGCTGCCATCGACCGGGGTGCCATCGGTGAGCCGCTGGCCGCCAACGCCCTCTTCCTCGGGTTCGGCCCGGAGTGGTGGCATCCCAACCCCGAGATCTTCTACGGCCCGGGCGCCGGGCCGCTGTTCGACATGGGCCCGTACTACCTGACGGCGCTGACCGCCCTGCTCGGGCCGGCAGTGTCGATCTCGGGATCGGCGAGGATCGGCATCGCCGAGCGGGTGATGCACGGCAAGGGCCGGGTCGGCGACGTGGTCACGGCCACCGTCCCCACCCACGTGTCGGCGCTCGTCGATTTCGCCTCGGGCGCCACGGCGACGATGGTCACCAGCTTCGACGTCAAGGCCAGCCGCGTGCCGAAGTTCGAGATCTACGGCAGCGAGGCGACGCTGTCCGTCTCCGATCCGAGCATGTTCGGCGGCCCGGTGCAGGTCCGCGGGATCCTCGCCGGTGAATGGCGCGACATCGCCCTGCCGACCATCAACATCCCGCAGCAGCGGGGGATCGGTGTCGCCGACATGCTCTCGGCCACTGTCGCCGGCCGGCCGCACCGGGCGTCGGGTGCGCTGGCCCTCCATGTGCTGGAACTGATGACGGCCGCCGTGCGGTCGGCCGACGAGGGCCGCCGCGTCGAGCTGACCACCACCTGCGAGCGTCCGGCCCCGATGCGGTTCGGTCTCGCCGCCAACTCCTTCGACGACTGACCCGATCCGGGGAGGATCGCATGGACACCCTTCGTTACGGCCTCGTCGGTGGTGGGTTCATCACGCAGTTCCATCTCCGCGCCCTGGAACAGGTGCGCGGCGTCGACGTCGCCGGTCTCACGTCGCGCACCCCGCCGCACGAACTCGCCGCGAGCGCCCGGGCCCGGGGGCTGGGTGAGGCGACGGTCTACGCCGACGTCGGCGAGATGGCCCACCACGTCGACGTGATCGCGCTCTACAACCCCAACTTCGCCAGGCTCGAGACGATGGAGCAGATCGCCGCCGCCGTCGCCGACGGAGCCAGGCTGCGCGGTCTGATCTGTGAGAAGCCACTGGGCCGCAATCTCGCCGAGGCCCGCCGGGTGGCGGAGCTGGCGGCCGGGATCGGCGTGCCGACGGCGTACTTCGAGAACCAGATCCACATGAAGATGCTGCAGCAGGCGAGAGCCCAGCTGGCCGGGGTCGAGTCGGCGATGGGACCGCTGACGCTCGCCCGCTCGGGCGAGGAGCACGCCGGACCGCACAACGCCTGGTTCTGGGATCCCGTGCAGCAGGGCGGCGGGGTGCTGTCGGACATGGGCTGCCACTGCCTGGCGGTCGGCTGGTACCTGCTCACACCCAGCGGCAAGCCGCCGCGCCATCTCGTCGCCCGGTCGGTCTCCGCCGACGTCGCCCTGCTCAAATGGGGCCAACCGCGCTGGCAGGCCGAGCTGCGCGAGCGGTTCGGTGTCGACTACGCGGCGACTCCCGCCGAGGACTTCGCCACCGGCACCGTCACCTATGCCGATCCCGAGACCGGGCAGCGTTCGAAGGCCCAGTTCACGGTTTCGTGGATGTACGACAAGCAGGGTCTGCGCCTGCTCGTCGATGGCATCGGACCGGGTTACGCGCTCGAGGCGAACAGCCTGCGCTCGCCGCTCGAGGTGTTCATCGGCGACGCCGCGGCCGACGGGGTGGCCGACTCGGAGCTGGCCCTCGAGAAGGCCACGGCCTCGCGCGGCCTGTTGGCGATCCAGCCCAACGAGGCCGACCTGTACGGATACACCGACGAGAACCTCGATGCGGCCGCGGCCTTTCGCGAGGGGCGCAGCGGGCTGCTCGATTTCGACTACGGCGTCGAGATCGTGCGGCTGACGATGGCCGCCTATCTGTCGGCGGAGGAGGGTCGGGTCGTCGATCTCACCGACCCGGCAACGCTGGCCCGTCTCGAGGGCTACGTGCCGGCCATCCAGCGCGGCGAAGGCGCCGCCCAACTGCGGTAGTTCACGCGGGAAACGTCACCGGGATCCCCGTCGCCGCGCTCTCGTAGGCGGCGAGCACCAGCCGCACCGCCTCGAGGCCGTCGGCGCCCGTGCACACCACATCGGCCTTCCCGGCGATCGCGGCCAGGAAGTTGGCGATGTGCTGCGCATGCGCCCCCAGCCCGTGGAGCTCGAAGCGCGCCGTGTCGGTGACCGCCCACGAACCCGTCGTGCCGCTGCGGAAGCGGTGGAGCAGCACGTCGGCGCCGAGGTGGCTGTCCACCTCGATCGACCCGTCCGTGCCGTGGATCCAGAAGCCCTCGTGCCAGCCGGTCGCCGTCCAGGCCACCTCGACCTGACCGAGGGCGCCCGAGGCGAACCCGAGTGTCGAGATCGCCGTGTCCTCGACCTCGATCGGGAACTTCCGGGTGGCGATGCGGGCAAAGACGTCGGCCACGTCGCCGCACAGGTACCGGGCGAGGTCGAACAGGTGACAGCCGTTGTCGAGCAGGGTCCCGCCGCCCGAGTGCGCCCGAGACCCGAACACGCCGCGCACCGTCGGCGATCCGCCCCAGTCGTGGGCCTGGCGGAAGCGGGCCGCGGCGACCGCGCCGATGTCACCGCGCTCGATCATCGCCCGCGCCCGGGCGGCCGCCGACCACGAGCGCAGGTGGTGGCCGACCTGGTAGACGACGCCCTCGGCGGCGGTGACGTCGATCATCTCCTGGGCGAGGGCGAGGTCCATCGAGACGGGCTTCTCGCAGAGCACGTGCTTGCCGGCGTGGGCTGCGGCCACGGTGATCGGGTGGTGCGATGCGTTGGGCGTGCAGATCGAGACGGCGTCGATGTGGTCGTCGGCGAGCAGGTCCGCGTAGTCGACGTGGCCGGTGGCGATCCCCCACTCCTGCTGGCGCAGGGCCAGGGTGGCCGGATTGCTGTCGCACAGGGCGACGACGTCCACCCCGGCTGCCCGGTATCCCTCGAGGTGCGTGCGGGCGATCGCACCGGTGCCGATGATCGCGATCTGCGGCGTGCTCATCAGGCGCCGACGCTTCCGGATCCGGCCGAGGCCGCCTCGGTCGCCCGGGCCGAGGCGCCGGGGACCCACTCGAGGGCGGCGACGTTGGGAGCGTGGTCGGTGCGGATGTCGGTCGTCCGGGCGGTCCAGCGGCAGGCGTTGGCGATCACCCGCAGGATGTGCTCGTTGCGGTAGGTGGGGTACTCCTCGTGACCCGGACGCAGGTAGACGATCCGGCCGTGGCCCCGCTGCCAGGTGGCGCAGCTGCGGAACACCTCGCCGCCCTGGAACCAGCTGATCATCAACAGGTCGTCGGGGGTGGGGATGTCGAAACGCTCGCCGTACATCTCCTCGGCGGGCAGCTCGATGTACGGCGGGATCCCGGCCATCACCGGGTGCGACGGCTCGACGACCCAGAGGCGCTCCTTCTCGTCGGCCTCACGCCACTGCAGCGAGCAGTTGGTCCCCATCAGCCGGCGGAAGATCTTGGAGTAGTGGCCGGAGTGGAGCACGATCAGACCCATCCCGGAGAGCACCTGCTGCTGCACCTGGTCGACGATGCCGTCGTCGACCAGGTGGTGTCCCATGTGGCCCCACCAGATCAGCACATCGGTCGAGGCGATCACCTCGGGAGTCAGGCCGTGCGACGGCTCGTCGAGCGTGGCCGTGCGGATCCGCAGATCGGGCTGGATGCCCAGCCCCTCGGCCAGCGCTCCGTGGATCCCCGTCGGATAGACGGCGGCGACCTCCGGCTCGCGCCGCTCGTGGAGGTACTCGTTCCAGACGGTGACGTTGATCGAACGCATCGGTGTTCCTCATTGGTCCAGGTGTTGCGGCCGTCACCGCGGCCGCCGTCGGTGGACACCGATACTGCCACGGCTGGGGGGCTCAGTAGTCGGTGGCGACGCCCCCCTCGGCGACGCGGCGGGCGACGAAACCGTCGAGCTCGTCACGCACCGACGGGTCCATCGAGGGTGGCTCGTAGGCGTCGAGGAGGCGGGCGACGAGGCTCTTGGCCCTCACCTCGGCGGTCGGGCTGCCGGCCTCCTCCCACGACTCGTAGTTGCGCCAGTCCGAGATCAGCGGGCGGTAGAAGGCGTCCCGGAAGCGGGCCTGGGTGTGGGCGGTACCGAAGAAGTGGCCGCCCGGGCCGACCTCCTCGATCGTGTCGATGGCCAGCGAGTCGGTGTCGACCGGAACGGGCTCCATCATCCGGGCGACCATCTGGAGCAGGTCGGCGTCGAGGATCATCTTCTCCAGGCTGGCGTGCAGGCCACCCTCCATCCATCCGGCGCCGTGCATCATGTAGTTGACGCCGCCCATCACGCAGCCCCACAGCGAGAACACGCTCTCGTAGGCTGCCTGGGCGTCGAGGGCGTTGGCCGCGCAGACGTTCGAGCTGCGGTAGGGGAGTGCGTAGCGCCGGGCGAGCTGGCCGCCGATCATCGCCGTGCGCACGTACTCGGGGGTGCCGAACGCCGGCGCGCCCGACTGCATGTCGACGTTCGAGGTGAACCCGCCGTAGACGGCCGGGGTGCCCGGGTTGATCACCTGCAGGAAGGTGATCCCGGCCAGCGCCTCGGCGTTCTGCTGGGCGAGCGCTCCGGCGAGGGTGATCGGGGCCATCGCCCCGGCGAGGGTGAACGGCGTCATCACGATCGGCTGGTTGTGCCGGGCGAACTCGATCATCCCCTGCGACATCGGCACGTCGAGACGCAAGGGGGAGTTGGAGTTGATCACCGAGACCACCGACGGCTCGGCGAGCAGCGTGTCGTGGTCGATCTGGCGGGCGATCTTGACCATCTCGAGCGAGTCGCGGTTGCGCTGGCGGCCGAGGCTGTAGCAGTGGAGGTGCTTGTCGCTGAGCGTCAACAGATCGTGCATCGCGTGGAGGTGGCGCACGCTGTGGTGCAGGTCGATCGGCTCCACCGGGTAGCCGGGGATGAAGTGGATGGCGTTGAGCGTCTGGGCCAGCTTGATCAGGTCACGGAAGCCCTCGCGGTCGCCCGCCCGGCGCACCCCGTTGCGGTCGATGTAGTGCGGCGCGCTGGCCACCGATCCGAAGGCGAGCCACCGGCCGCCGATGCGCAGGTTGCGGGCCGGGTTCCAGCTGTGCAGGGTGAACTCGCCCGGTGCCTTGGCGATGCTCGACTCGATGAGCTCCCGGCTGAACCTGACCCGCCCGTTGGACTCGTCGACCTCGGCGCCGGACTCGCGCATGATCGAGCGGGATTCGGGGCAGAGGAACTCCATGCCGATGCGCTCGAGGATGGTCAGCGACGCCTCGTGGATCGCTTCCAGTTCGTCGGCCGACACGACCTCGGTGTGGTTGAGCCGCATGTAGGGCTGAGCGGTCGACATCTGCGGGGGGAGGGCCGAGCGTTGCGAGGCGTCGGCGCGACCGCCCCGCCGCCGCACGGGCCCGCCTGGCTCTGTGTCTCGCATCCGTTCCCCTCAGGTCGCTGGCAGACAGGACGATACATCACCCATCGAATAATCGGTACGAACGTACCGTGAACCGAATCGTCCCTGTCCAGGCGATCTCGGACGCAGCGGGCGTCACCGGCCCTCCGCTCGTATCCTGGGCGCCCATGACTGAACTCACGGCATCGCCAACCCGCCCCGCCGTGGCGCCAGCGGCGCCCGGCGGGGTGACGGCCACCGGGCTCGGCAAGCGCTTCGGCGACCTGTGGGCGCTGCGCGGCCTCGACCTGCAGGTCGAACCCGGCACCGTGCTCGGCCTGCTCGGCCACAACGGGGCGGGCAAGACCACGGCGATCCGCATCCTGACGACGCTCAGCCGCCCGACGGAGGGTTCGGCGACGGTGGCGGGGCTCGACGTCGAACGCCAGGGCGCTGCCGTGCGCCGGCGTATCGGGGTCGCCGCGCAGCAGGCGACGGTCGACGGCCTGATGAGCGCCCGGCTCAACCTGCAGACCATCGGCCGCCTGCACGGGATGACACGGGAGGCCGCCCGCCGACGCGGCGACGAGCTGCTCGAACAGCTCGATCTGGCGTCGTTCGCCTCGGCGCTGGTCAAGACGTACTCCGGCGGCATGCGTCGGCGGCTCGACCTGGCCGCCAGCCTGATGGGCGATCCCGAGGTGCTCTTCCTCGACGAACCGACCACCGGGCTCGACCCGCGCAGCCGCGGCGATCTGTGGCAGATGCTCGCCGACCTGGTCCGCCAGGGCACGACGATCATCCTGACCACCCAGTACCTCGAAGAGGCCGACCGGCTGGCCGACGACATCGTCGTGCTCGACCACGGCCGCACGGTCGCCCATGGCACCCCCGCCGACCTCAAGGCGCGGATCGGCGACGACCGCTTCGAGGTGACGGTCGCGGCGGCGTCCGACCTCGCCGCCGCCGCCGGCGCGCTCGGCAGCTTCGCCGACCGCGAACCGGCGGTCGACGCCGAGAACCTGCTGGTCACGTCGACGATCCGGTCGGGTGTGCGGGTGATCGACGTCGTCCGGGCGCTCGACGAGGCGGGCATCGACGCCGTCGACGTCCATCGCCGGGAAGCGACGCTCGACGACGTCTTCCTCATCCTGACGAGCACGCCCGCCGCCCACGGGGAGGTTGTGCCGTGAGTCACTCGGTGCTCACCGATTCGGCCGTGTACGCCCGGCGGAACCTCGAACACATCCGCCAGGTCCCCGAGAAGCTGACGAACGTCACGGTCCAGCCGCTGATGTTCGTGCTGCTCTTCGCCTACGTGTTCGGTGGGGCGATCGACGTCGAGGGCGGCGGCTACAAGGAGTACCTGATCGGCGGAATCCTCATCCAGACCCTCGGGTTCGCCATGATGGGCCCGGCGATGTCGGTCGCCACCGATCTGCAGGAAGGCGTCATCGACCGCTTCCGCTCGCTCCCGGCTCGTCGCTCGGCCTACCTCTTCGGGCACTACCTGGCCGAGTTGGTCGGTTCGATCCTGACGATCGCCATCGTCCTGGCCACGGGACTGGTCGTCGGCTGGCGCACCCATACCGGCTGGTGGGAGGTGGTCGCGGCGCTGCTGCTCCTCGGCGTCTTCGCCTCGGCGATGATCTGGCTCGGGCTGTGGCTCGGCATCCTGGTGCGCTCCCCGGACGCGGTGATGGGGATCGGCTTCGTGATCATCTTCCCTGTGACGTTCATCTCCAACGCCTTCGTGCCGATCGAGTCGATGCCCGGGGTGCTGCAATGGGTGGCCTCGGTCAACCCGATCAGCGTGCTCATCGCCGCGGTGCGCACGCTGTTCGGCAACCCTGTGGCGCCGGTGACCAAGCACGTCTGGCCGATCGACCACCCGGTGGCCGCCGGTTGGCTGTACAGCCTGGCGTTGCTCGCCCTCGGTCTGGTGATCGCCATGCGCCGCTTCGTCGCCCGCACGACGGACTGAGCGCACATCGGCCTCCCGCCGGCGTCGTGCGTGACGCCGGCCCGTCGCGCCGGTCGGCTCAACCGGAGACGGTCGCGCGTTCGAGCAGCTCGGCCAGCCGGGCGTCGAACCGCTCGAGGGCGTGCTCGAGTGCCTCGGTGAGCCGCTCGATGTCCCCGGTGGCGACGAGATCGAGAGTGAGGCCGGTGAACACGGCCTTGATGATCGCCGCCTCGACACGGGCGTGCCCGCTGGCGACGCCGGTGGCCACCAGGCGGCGCTCGATGTTGTCGCGCCAGGCCTCGATCTGCTCGGCCCTCACATCGCCGGCCAACCCGGTGACGGTGGCGTCGATCGCCGCGGCTTCGAGGCCGAGGCGGGTCAGGTTGAGGTTGGCGCGCGACGCCGACAGGTGCGCCCACCACCGGCGCAGGATCTCGCTCTGGCTGATCAGCGGGTCGTCGCGCACCCACGACGACTCCAACGCCCGATGGACCTCCTGCACCCGACGGAGCGCGGCGGCGAGCAGTTCGGCCTTCGACCCGAAGTGGTGGGTCAGGCGGTTGACGCTGGTGCCGAGGGCATCGGCCATCGGCCGCAACGTGACGTCGCCGAGGCCGTGACCGGCCAGATAGGCGACCACGCCGTCGAGCAGTTCGACCCGCGCCTGGGGATCAGGAGGTCGGGCCATCGCCCTGGCACGGTAGCGCCTCGCACGGGCCGCCCGCTCGACACGATCCGGCGAGGCTTTGCGGAACGGACTGCATGGACGGTCTGCCGAGCCGCTATGTTCAGAGCTTCGGAGCGGTTCGCCGCTGCGCTGGCGACGTGGCCGAGTGGCTGAGGCAACGGCCTGCAAAGCCGTGTACCCGGGTTCGATTCCCGGCGTCGCCTCCCGCCTCTGACCTGGTATCATGCCTGGTCAGAGGCTTTTTTCGTTCCCACCGGCAATGACCGCCAGTGACCATGAAAGACCTCTGGAAACCCCTGTTACGCGCCCACCCGCGCCTCGCTCACGCCTCGCATGGACAAGGGGAGTCGTCGTGTCGTACGTCCAGAAGCAGCGTGGCAAGTACCGGGCGCGGTTCACCGACCCGCTCGGACGAGTCCAGTCGCGGACGTTCGCTCGTCGGGCGGACGCCGATCGGTTCCTGCGCGAGATCGACGCCAACGCGGTCAAGGGGGCGTGGGTCGATCCGCGCGACGCCGACACCCCGCTGGCGGTCTGGTCCGTCGAGTTCCTCAAGCTGTGCAGGCGGCTGGCTCCCAGGACGCAGGAGACCTACGCCCGTGATCTCGACGGCTACATCCTTGCGAGGTTCGGCGCCTATCGGCTGGGCCGCCTGCCGGCTGAGGAGGTCGAGAACTGGCTGAACGACGAGATCGATGCGGGTCTGGCGGCGAGCTCGGTGCACCGCCACTACCGGGCCCTTCGGCGCATGTTGCAGGTCGCCGTGGACAAGCAGAAGCTGCTCGTGAATCCGTGCGACCGGGTCGACCCGCCCAGGGTGCCGAAACGGGAGATGGCGTTTCTCGACTGGGACGAAGCGTTGCGGTTGGCCGAGGCTCACAGCGAACGTTTCCGCGGCCTGATCTATGTGGCCGTCGACAGTGGGATGCGGTGGAGCGAGCTCGTCGGGCTGCGCCGATCGCAGGGTCGATGTTCGCCGCCGCAAGATCCGGGTGACCGAGCAGCTCGTGCAGCTCGAGACGAACGAGTTCGTCCGCGGCGAACCCAAGACGGCGGCCGGAGTGCGCTCGATCACGATCTCGGGAGTGACCGCAGAGGTGCTCACCGGCCATCTGGAGCGGTACAGCGTTCCGGGGCCCGACGGGCTCGTGTTCCCGAACGCGGCCGGCCACTCATCGATCAACGTCACGCTCGATCGGTATGGCCATCTCTTCCCCGAACTCGACGAGGCGATCGCCGACGCCTTCGACCGCCAGATCATCGAGGCGCGCCGCCGGCTCGACGACACCGTCGTTCATGCCGCCTTCGGGGTCAGGTAACGCACGGCTCCCGACTCGACTCGCGCCGTGAATCGCCAGTCTGCGCCGCTCGCGCACGAACGCATGATGAGTAACGCGTGTAAGCTGGGTACATCCGTCGGCCATGCGCTGAGAGTACCCTTGCCGATCCAGAGATCAATTCCGTTCCGTCTGGGTTGTTAGGACTCGATGGTTCGAAGAGAGATGGTGCAGCAGTGGGCAAGCTTGCAATTATTTCCGAGGAGACGGCGCGAAAGATCGTGACCCGCCAGCTCGCTTTCGACGCAGCCCGTGCTGCGTTTGAAGCAGTTGCAGTCGGTCGTTCGCGTGTTTTCGACGTCGTGATCGGCACCGGGCTTAATCCTGGTGAAGCATTGGCCATCAAGTCGGGTATTGATTTTGAAAACGAGATGGTCGGCTTCAAGTGCGGCACCTACTGGGCTGGCAATGGTGCAAGAGATCTACCCGCTCACGGGTCGACGATCCTGCTGCTCGATCCCGAGACCGGGTTTCCACTGGTGCTGATCAACGCGTCGTATCTCAATGGCTACAGAACGGCTGCCGCTAACGCAGTCGCGGTCTCCAGCCTGGCTCGTTCCGACGCGGCGGTGTTGGGGGTGATCGGTGCCGGTCATCAGGCCGAGCAGGAAATTCGGGCAGTGGCCGAAGTCCGGCAACTCTCGTCGATCAAGATCTCCACACGATCCGAGGTTCGCGCCAACTGGATCGCGGATCGCTTGCAGGACATGGATATCGATATACGACTCACAAGCGCCGAGGACGCGGTGCGCGGCTCCGACATCGTGGTTACCGTCACTCCGTCCGAGTCTCCGCTAGTGCGGAGTGAGTGGGTCGGGGAAGGCACGCACATTTCAGCAATGGGCGCCGACGACAAAGGCAAGCACGAACTCGACACAGACCTCTTGCGACGAGCAAGCCTTTTTGCCGACTACCCCAAACAATCCGTAGTTATCGGTGAATTTCAGCACGCCTTCAAAGAAGGAATCCAGGACTCCTGATCTATTGATCTGAAAGTCCTGGTGGGGCGGGGGGTCATCCACCATTTGTGGGTCTGTGTGGTCCATAATTTATGTGTGGTTGTGACTTCGGTTCTTGTGAGTGCTGGAATGGTGAGGGTGAGTTCGGGGCCGCCGTTGCCGTTGGCGGTGACACCGCGGGGTGGGGTCGGGATCGCGGCGGGTGTGGATCTGGTCGAAGGCGCCGACGGTGGGGTCGTGTTCTTGTGGGGAATGGCGGCGTGGTGTTGGGCGCCCGGTGACGAGACGGGGCGGCGGTTGGCCGCGGTGCAGGCGGTGGAGACCCGGGCGGCCCAGCACCAGGAGGTCGCTACGGCGTTTGGGATTGACGAGGTGACGTTGCGGCGTTGGCGGCAGTGCTGGATCGATGGTGGCGTCGAGGCGTTGGTGCCCCGCAAGCGGGGCCCGAAGGGTCCGTCGAAGGTGACGCGGGTGATCGTTGGCGAGGTCGTCCGGTTGCGGGCGGCGGGCTGGTCACGCAACGCGATCGCTGGTGAGCTTGGGATCGGGGCTGGTTCGGTGTCGCGGGTTATGGCCGGCGAGGCGATGCCGGTCCCGGCTGAGCCCTTGGTCGGTGAGCTTGAGCCGTTGGCTCGGCCCGAGGCGCGTACCGCTGAGCGGGAGGCTGCCGCCAGGGGGGAACTGACCGAAGCGGCACCGCGGATCACCCAAGGGGCGGGCTTGCCGTTGGCCGGGGCTCTGGTGATCCTGCCGGCGTTAGCCGCGACCGGTCTGTTGGATGCGGTGGCCTCGGTGTTCCGTCCCGCTCGCGCCGCGTTCTACGGGCTGCGATCGCTGGTGCTCACGGTTGTGTTCGCGGCGCTCGTCGGCGAACCCCGAGCCGAGGGCCTGACCCGTCTCAATCCTGTGGATCTGGGCCGTCTGTTGGGCTTGGACCGGGCCCCGGAGGTTCGCTGCCTGCGGGCCCGGATGACCAAACTGGCCGGCCAGGGCCGCTCCGGGGCGCTGTTGGAAGCGTTGGCCCGACGTCATCTCGCTGCCAACGCCGATGCGACCGCGACGTTGTACGTCGACGGCCACGTCCGGGCCTATCACGGCGCTGCGGATGTCCCCAAAGCCCACGTGGCCCGAATGCGGCTGTCGATGCCCGCCGAGGTCGACACATGGGTCGCCGATGCCCGCGGTGATGGGGTGCTGGTCTGGCATGCCCCGCCTGGAGCGTCGCTGGTCGGGGAACTCCGCCGGGTCGCCACCGAGGTCCGGGCCCTGGTCGGCGCGCAGGCCCACCCGACGATCATCTTCGACCGGGGCGGGTGGAGCCCGAAACTATTCGCCGAACTCGTCGCCGCAGGCTTCGACATCTCGACCTACCGCAAAGGCGACAAACGGCTCGAGCCCCGCACCGCGTTCACCCGGCACATCTTCGTCGATGACCTCGGCGCCACCCACGACTACTGGCTCGGTGACCGGTCGGTGCGCCTCGCCTACGACTCCGGGCGGCGCCGCTTCACAGCCCGCCAAATCACCCGCCTCGACCCAGCCACCGGCCACCAAACCCAGATCATCACGACCCGCACCGATACCAACCCGGCACCGCTGGCCCACGCCATGTTCTCCCGGTGGCGCCAAGAAAACTTCTTCCGTTACATGCGCGCCCACTACGCCCTCGACGGCCTCGACGCCTACGCCACCATCGCCGACGACCCCGCCCGGTTGATTCCCAACCCCGCCAAACGCGACGCCGCCCGGATCGTCGCCGACGCCAAGACCGTCATCGCTCAAGCCGAAGCAACCGAAGGCCGCGCCCGCCTACAAGGGCACCGCACCAACGCCGACAACACCGAGATCGCCGCCGCGTTCGCCGCCGCCCGAACCCACCTCACCGAACTCCAGACCACGGCACGGGCAATCCCCGCCACAGCACCGCTCCACCAATCCCACCCCGACGCCGCCCGACTCGACCCCGAACGTAAACGGATCCACGACGCCATCCGCCTCGCCACCTACAACGCCGAGTCCAGCCTCACCCGCCTCCTCGCCCCCCACTACCCCCGCGCCAACGACGAAGCCCGCAGCCTCCTACGCGAGATCTTCCACACCCCCGCCGACCTCCAAATCATCGGCGACCAACTCCACGTCCGCATCAACCCGCTCTCCGCCCCCCGACGCACCCGAGCCCTCACCGCCCTCTGCACCGACCTCACCGCCACCCAAACCACCTACCCCGGCACCAACCTCACCCTCCTCTACACCGTCACCGAGACCTAAACCATGCAACAACTACCGGATCACATCAGGAGTCCTGGAATCATCGCGTCGGCGGATGAAATCTGTGCTCTAGGGCTGGTCACGCTTGGCCAATCGCCCGGAAGAGTCTCGGAGACTCAAATCACCGTCTTCGACAGTTCCGGTATCGCCATCCAGGACCTAACTGCGGCTGGTGCAGTATTCGCAGCAGCCCAAGAGACTGGTGACGTCCAGTACGTCGATTTCTAAGTAAGAGGTGCGTTGCGAGAACAGCTCGCGCTTGCTGCCGAGCGGGGAATGACGACGTCGCAGTGCGTGCGTGAACTGCTCACCGACGCGGTCCGCAACCGCGAGTCGGTCGCGTCGCTCGACAGTCGAGCGCTGGTCGAACGACTCGCTGCCGACGTGGCCGAAGTCCAGCGTCGACTTGCGAGCTGAGCGATACCGAGCACAACGCGGCTGCCCACCATTCAGCGCCGAACGGTGGATATCGCGCCCGGCCGAGAGTGTGTAGCACGACCGTGCTACACTTCTTGCATGTCTACGACAACCGTCCGACTCGACCCCGAGGAAGAAGAGACGCTCGATCATTTGGCTGAGATCCACGGTGGCCGTTCGAACGCACTACGTCAGGGGCTGAAGCTGCTCGCTGCTGCCACCCAACGTCATGCCGCGCTCGCTGACCTCCTGGACGACTGGGAACGTGAAGCGGGACAGGTCACCGACGAGGCCGCTGATGTGATGGCCCGACGCTTCGAGCTGTGATCCTCGATGCCGGTTTCCTGGTGTCCGTCGATCGAGGTGAGCGTTCCGCCCAGGAATTCCTGACCGCGGCGCTGCGACACGGTACGGCGTTGCACACGACACATCCCGTCGTCGGTCAGGTCTGGCGACACGGATCTCGTCAAGCACGGCTTGCCCGATTTCTCCAGACCGTCACCATTCATCGCCTCGATGACGGTTTCGGGGTGGGCGTCCTACTCGGCCGCTCAGGTACCTTCGACATCGTTGACGCTCATCTCGTGACCGTCGCGGTCGAGTTGTCCGAACCCATCTTGACCGGCGACGTTGACGACATCGCGCTACTCGTCGCGTCACTCCCGAGCAATCATCCCGGAATCCATCGCTGGCCGTAGGCGGCACCCCAGTTGTCCTGGCCGGCGATATCGGGCGGCGAGACCTCGGAGTACGCGGCGGCCCGACCCGCTCATAACCGACGGTTTGCCGGCGACTGGTGCTCGATCACGAGTGCCGCTCGACTCGCACAGTTCAGCCCCGTTGCGGCGCTCGGAGGTTTGACGCCGACCGTCAGCAGCCGCGAGCGGCTCAGGCTCCGAGGCGCTCGATGGGTTGGTCGGTGATCGCGGCGATGAGGTCGAAGCCTTGGTCGACATGCAACAGCGTGAGTCGGGAAAGCTCTGCGGTCGCGGCGATGAGTAGATCGGGGATCGAAGGGGCGCGATGCTGGCCGCGGTCTGCGAGCAGCATCTGGATCTCGACCGCACGTGCTTCGATCGCGGGTGTGATGTGTTCGACAGGCATCGACGACATGGGCGGTTCGCCGAGCGTGCCGCGGTGATCGGTGCCGTTGCGGGTCGAGTAACCGACCTCGAGCAATGTGAGGGTCGAGATCCTGACGAGGCCGCGTTGTATGCGTGACAGCCATTCGTCGCTGGCGTCGGGGAGTCGGTTGAGCGCCGATTTGTCGATGAGCCAGGTTGCTGTCACCGCCATGCGGCGGCCATGACCTCGGGATTACCCAAATCGGCGGTGCGCTCGGCGAAACGATTCAGCTGTTCACGAGTCAACGCTGGCCGTTGCTGGTCGGCCAAGAGCCGACGCAGGTATTCGGCGCGCGTTTGTCCACTGCGTTGCGCGTTCGCGTCGACGGCTGCGACAACTTCGTCGGGTACATCCCGAATGAGGATATCGGTCATGTTCTCAACGATATCACGCGGCGGTGAGGGTGTGCTCACGTCCGGGGCCTCGATCGATTCCCCACTGCAGCCACCGGAGCGATACCGAGCAGCGAGCTGAGCCCTCGATGCCGATCGGCACCGGTGGATTCGGCGCATTCCAACTGCCCCGATCGCGCTTCCCCACGCTCGTGTCTTCGGCGGCTGGGGCTGCGCTCCTTTCAGGGCGTTACGCCGGGGACGTCGAGCGTCTTGGCGTCGGGGACGTGGCTTCCGCAGGTGTCGGTGCAGTGGGTTTGTCGTTGGCGGCCATCAACGGTGTTCCTCGTTCATGTCGTGGCCAGCGGGTCGCGCCAGGCGAGGCCTGGGAAGCGGGCGAAGTCGCTGTCGGCGGACCACAATTCCTGGCCGTGCTCGATGGCGAGCGCAGCGAGCATCGCATCGGGGACCAGGTTCGCAGTGATGTTCAACTGGGCGACGAGGCTGCCGTAGGTGGCGGCGGTCAGCTCGGTGGCCGGCGGGATCCAGGTGACGTGGCGACTCAGCCACTGCTCGACGTAGCTCCACGCCTCTGCCCCGGTGAGCGGATGGGCGAAGGCCCGTGGGTTGGTGCTGATCCGTACGAACGCCCCGATGGTCGGCCACGGGAGGGCGACGCGCGAGGTGCCGGAGAAGATGTCGCTGAGCAACGTGCGCGCCGCGGCGTGGCGGGGGCTGACGGCATTGAAGCCGTCGAGGAGGATGTTGGCGTCGAGCAGCACCGCTAGTGGCCACCATCCTCGATCATCTCCAACACCTCGGCGATGTTGGTGAGGTCGATCAGGGCGTGCAGCGGTCGCGGGTTGAACTCGTACGGTGGTTGGGCGGGTGTGGGGACCATGCCGCGACGTGCGAGTGAGTTGACGGCTTCGCTGAGCCCGAGGCCCTGCTCGCGGCGGAGCCGTTCGACTTCGGCTTCGACGTCGGGGTCGAGGGAGATCGTCGTTCTCATGCCATGATCCTAGTGCGCATCATGATGCGTCGAGTGTCGCATAGTGATGCGAGGAGCCGATCCATCGGTCGACCCGCGCTCGACGATCCATTGGGCTGGTTGTCCGGTGACGGCTGCGGACACGTCCGATGAGAGTGGGAGTGAGGTCGGCGACCCTCGGCATCGGGTGCGCTAGCCGGCCGCCGCCAGCTCGGTGGCCACACGTAGGCCCGACCGGGTCGCGCCTTCCAGTCCGCCCGGGCCCACCCGATCGTCGGTGTGCTCACCGGCGAAGAACACACGGCCGCCGAGCGGTCGCTGCACGTGAGGCAGGACGCGAGTGCGTTGATCGCCGAGCGGGGCGCGCACGATCACCCGGGACAGTTCGTCACGGGTCCAGCTGTGGCTCAGCTGACCGGTGCGGGTGACCGCCGCCCCCGTGAGTGCGCTCACCGAAGCATCGAACGCGGCGAACACCGCTTCGTCGATCACCGCCGGCTCGGCGTCGCCGCCCAGTAGCGATGACACGCACGCTGCATCGCCGGGTTGGTGAGCGGACTGCGCCACGATCCACGGCGGCGTGCCGTCGGTGAAACAACCACGGCCGACCGCCCCGGACACGGCGTCACGTTCGGCGTACTGCACGACGACCTTCGCCGCGGTGCCGTACGTCAGCTCCGACAGGGCGATGACCTTCTCCGGCGGCAGCGCCGGCCAGAAGCCGATTCCGATGGTGAGTGGCCCGGGTACGGCGACGACGACGGCGTCAGCGTGCACGACGTCGTGGTCGGTCTCGACGCGAATGCCCGAGCCGCTCCAGTCGATCAATCGCACATGTTGACCGAGACGGACGTCGAGACGCTCGGCCAACCGTTTGGCGAGCAGGTCGTTGCCACCGACGATGCGGTACGAATCGCTGCCATGACTGAGCTGGCGGGCGAACTCGGCGGCATCGGCATGACGCAGTGAGGTGACGGGCGTGTACTGGGTGAAGCTGACGAGGAAGGACCGGACGTCGCGGGGAGCGCGAACGCGACGGGACCACGCCTCCAGGTTCTCGAACGGCTCGGGTGGCCGGTCTGTGTACGCGTTCGTGAGCCACCCGGTGATCGCTCGCCGCTCGGGTTCGGTGAGCAGCCGCGACCCGAACAACATCGGCGGCGCGGACGGATCAAAGTATCCGCAGGCGACCGCGTCGAGTTCGAGTTCTCGGGCCAGCCCGAGCACATGTTCATGTCCGGCGTACATCGTCTCGGCCCCCAACTCACCGAATTGGTCGGCGGCGAGTTGGCCGTGCACGCTCCACAGTCGACCCCCGACGCGCTGGCGCGCGTCCAGCACGACGACGTCGTCGCCGTGATCGCGACGGCGGCTTGCCGCAACAAGACCGGAAAGGCCGGCGCCCACGACCACCACTCTCATCGGGACCTCACCGTACGCCGCGAGGGCAGCCATCGCCGCCTTGTCCGTGAGCGAGCCGGCCGGTACCCCGGGTTGTATCCGACCGGCTACCTCGGTCAGCTGCGCGACGAGTGGCCGGGGTGATCGTTCTCGACGCCAGCGTGCTCATCGCCTATCTGGACCCCGACGACGTCCACCACGGCAGAGCAGTCGAACTGCTCGCCGAGGCGACGCCGCCACTGGTGGTCCATCCAGTGATCGCGGCCGAGGTGCTCGTCGCCCCGATGCGTCGCGGATGGCCGAGTCGGTCTGGGCAGATCTTGTTGCCATCGGTGTCGAGGTTGATCGCTCACCCACCGATCCGATTCACGGACGGGCCCAGGCGAACATCGGAGCGCGAGCCGCGCGATCGGAGCTCCGACCGGCGGCGGATCGTGGACGGACTCGGCGACCTGAGGGCATGGTCTGCTCTGCGGACCGGAAGCGTGCCAGAAGCCGAGTTGTCCTGAGAATCCCTGGTCGTTCGAGTGGCAAGAACTGATGACTTGGCTACCCTTGCGGTCCGGACGGGTCGAAAGAGTGGGACATGAAACTTGCAGGCGGCTTCGCCGCGACATTGGCGATCGCCTGCTGGGCACAGCCGGTTGTCGCATCCGCGGACACAGGCACAACGGCTGGACGAATCTCGCTCACCGGTGGCTCATCGGTGATCATCGACACCCGATCAGGCGGAACGAACCACCGACTTGCAGCAGGCACCGATCTTGCCTTGTGGGGTGGCACGGTGGAGTCGATCATGGTCCTCGATGCAACGGCGGACGGTACCGCTGTCGTTCACCCGTGCGGCGAACCCGTCGCCTCGGGAACGGATCCCGACTTCGTTTTCGGACCGGGCGATGTCGAGATCAAGCAGTTCACCATTGAGCAAGCGGGATCAACCTGCTTTCTGGCGACTACACCGGTCCACGTGAAGGTGACGCTTTATGGCTCGGTCATTGATGTGCCAGCCGAGTACGGCTTGCAGTATCGGGCGCTGGCTTCTCCGGTCACGGTGCTCGACGAGGTCTACCAGTTCAATGGCATTGGTCAACTGGTGCCACTTCGGCTCCCACGACCGGACGTCATCCCACCTGACGCGCCGTCGATCGTCTATCGCATCGACGTTCAGTCCTCCAGTCGCACCTATGGGATTCTCGCCAACTGCAATTCGACCACGAACGACGACGCTACGTTCAGCGCCAACGCCGGCGCGGTCTCAACGGTCGCGTACCGGGGCATCTCCGCGGGGGTCGACAACTGCCTCTACACGTTTGGCGATGGTGTGACGGCGCTCCAAGTGAGCGTGCTCGGCTGGCTGGATTGGACCGGTCCGGACCCGAGTTCGGTACCTCCAACACTCCGATCACACGAGATGCTCGCCGATCCGCCCGGTCTCAGCCCGATTCCACCCCGTCGAGTGCTCGACACCCGCACGGGGATCGGTAGCGCCAAAGAGCAGCTGCTCGACGATCAAGTCCTCAGCCTCGATCTCACGCCGTACATCACGGACTCCACGACCAGCGTCGTCATGAACGTCACTGCAACCCAATCGACTCTGGCCGGCTACGTGACCGTGTTCCCATGTGACGCCGACATTCCCGACGCCTCCAACCTGAACTTTGCCGCCGGTCAGGACGTACCGAACCTGGTCAGCGTTCCGGTCGCGCTCGACGGGACCGTTTGCTTCGTTACCTCAGCCGCAACCCACCTGATCGCCGATCTCGCCGGAACCTTCGAAGTCGGCGCAGGCGCCCTCGGCACCGCGATCGCGCCGGAACGTATCCTTGACACCCGCACCGGGGTCGGTGCGCCAAAGGCCAAGGTCCCGGCGCACTCGACGGTGACCATGCAAGTGTCCGGGCGCGGCGGCATTCCGATCAGCGGAGTGTCCGCCGTGACCATGAACGTCACGGCGACCGGGTCGACGCAGTCCGGGTACGTCACGGTGTTCCCGTGTGACCAGCCCCTGCCGAATGCATCGAATCTGAACTTCGTCGCCGGGACCGACGTCCCGAACCTTGTGACGGTCAAGCTCTCACCTCTTGGGACCGTCTGTCTCAACACGACCGGCACCACCGACCTCCTCGCCGATGCCGCGATGTGGTTCGGGGCTGGTGGCACCGACGGATTCTTTGCAGTCACACCGACTCGAGTGTTGGACACCCGCCAGCCCTCACCCCTCGGCAATTCTCTCAGCGACGGCGTCCCGCGAAAGGTGCGCGCGGGTGAGCAGATCTCTCACGACGTCGTCCCTGCCGGTGGGTTGACCGGCCCCTACGACCCGCTCACAGGTGTGCACGCAGTCACCCTGAACGTGACCGTGACCAGCCCGGACGCGCCCGGATACCTCACCGTGTTCCCCACATTCACGCCGCTGCCGAATGTCTCGAACCTGAACTTCACCGCCAACCAGGACATCGCCAATCTGGTAACGGTGAAGATCAATCCTTCATACCCGAACATGCTCGGCTTCGCCCCCGCGGCGACGACACACGTGCTCGCCGACCTCGCCGGACTCTTCTCCTCGACACAGATCAGATACTGGGAGCCCGTACTCGCCAGCTGAGACCCCAGCCACTGGACCCCTCGACCACCGCCCATCCGCCGATCCGTGCGGGTAGACATGCCATGATCATTCGGTGATCACGCTCGAGTCTCACCGGTGGAGATCCCCATCACGGCGCATCCGCGTCGTCCGCGCACGAACGTGTGAGGATCGTGCTCGCGTCAGCCCTCTTGTTCGGCGACCTTGAAGATCTGTGGCAGGTAGACCCGCGACCACAGGTAGAAGAACAGGAACCCGCAGACCGCGGTCAGAAGCAGCAGGCCCATCGCCAACGCCTCGTCGTTGCTCGTGGTGCCGCCGCCGGCAAGACCAGCCGCCAGGCGGATGGCCACGTCGTGCACCCAACCTCCGATGGCCCGGAACTGGGTGAGGCCGACACCAACGATGATCTTCGTCAACCAGTCTGAGATCTGTTCCAGGTTGGTGTTGGCCTGGTACTTCACGGTCGAGGCGTCCACGCTCGATCGTTCGGCGGGGGCCGACGCGTAACGAGGGATGCCGAAGAGGAATCCGACGAACCCACCTACCATGAACGAGCCGATGCCGGCCACCGCGGCGACGGCTGCTCCACCCCAGCCGCCGCTGCCGGCACCGGCGACGATCACTCCGGTCACGCTCACCACGACGAACACGATCAAGTAGAAGCCCGGTGTGTTCGGCGACCACCTCTTGGGCAGGTCGAACTTGGTCGTCATCACTTCGTCCCTTCGGATCGAGCAGCTTGGGTCGAGGCCAGGCAATCCTCGCCGAGGGCCTGGAGTGCGGGCAGGTCGGTGTCGTCGTACACGACATCGCGCGACCGCCGTGTCGGCGCCGTCGCCTTGTTGGTCATCGCGTTGTAGGTCAGCGAGATCATCCGCCGCGGCCACGGCGAGAGGTTGGCGTTGGAGCCGTGGAGGGCATTGGGGTTCATGAAGATCACCGACCCAGCGGACCCGGTCGGGGCCACGATGCCGCCGCGTCGCACCTGCTCCCGGATGACCTCAGGACCGCTGTAACGAATCGTGTACGACGTGCCCCCATCCGACTCCTCGGGAATGTCGTTCAGTCGATGCGACCCCGGCACGATCATCAGCGGCCCGTTGAACTGCGACACCTCATCGAGGAAGATCAGCGTGTTGACCATCCGGCACTCGGCGATGTGGTCGTCGGCGCGGTATGTCGGGTAGTCCTGGTGCCAGTACCACAGGTCGCCGTTGAACGCTGCCTTGTTGTTGACCACCAGTTGGAACGTGTACACCTGCTCGCCGAGCAGCTCCTCGACGATGCTCAGGATGCGCGGATGGCGGGTGAGGCGTGCGAAGACGTCGCTGTAGCGATGTGGATTGAACACGCTGCGCAGCGTGACGCCGTCCTTCTCCAGCACCATCCCTTGAGGCTGGCCGGCGAGGATGCGATCCAACTCGTCGGTGATCGTGCGCACGTCGGCCGAACTCAGCAGTCCCGGCTGGAACACGTAGCCCCGGTCCCCGTGCTCCTCGATCGATGTCGACATCGCCTGTCCTCTCTCGCTTGCAGGAACTGTATTGCGAGGAACGACGAGTCGCCGAATCATCCCTGATCGGCGAGCCGTTGGAACTCCTCGTACGCCGCGGGATCCATCCGGACGGTGTGCCCCACTTCGGGGTAGGTGCTGGCGGCAACGTCGGCGGCGAAGGCTCCGAAGGCTTCGATCCGCTTGGTCTGGAGCTCGGTCTCGAGGGCGGCGAAATCGGCGTACCGTTTGGCGTGGCGTGGGTAGTGGCCCGTGTTGGTGCCGAGCACGTCGCAGGAGAACAGGTACTGGGTGTCGCACGCGTCGCCGCAACCCATGCCCATCGTGATCATGTGGGTCGAGCGGGTGATGTGGCCGGCGAGCTCGACCGGCACCACCTCGACCTCGACGAAGGCTGCGCCGGCGTTGCCGATGCTCGTGACGGCCCGCAGCACCTTCACCGCTTCTTCGGGTGTCTTGCCGATGGCGCGCATGTTGGTCCACGTGCGGTGGTTGGGGACGAGCCCGACGTGACCGGTGACCGGGATTTGTTCTCGGGCCATGGCCTCGATGAAGAACGGCGAGTGGGAGCAGTAGACGGCGTCGGCGCCGCGTCGCATCATCTCGAAGCCGAGCCGGACCGCTTCCGCCGGAGAGCTCACCGCGCCGTGGGGCATCCCGACGGACAAGAACGCGCTCGGCGCTGCGGCGCGGATGGGTTCGAGGTGCAGATCGGGCTCACAGGACAGGATGACGACGCCCGCCTCTACCGCGGCCGCCGCTTCGGCAGCGTTGTCGACGTGCAGCTGCAGCCACTTGCGGTGGCCCTTCGAACGGTGCAGATCGTATACGGACGGTCGGTCGGTCACGTCTGGTCTCTCCAAGCGGAAGGTGGGAACGGCTCTGATTGCCATGAGGCCAACCAGCGATGGCCACGCAAGACGATCGGCGCCGGACGATGGTGTATCATCAGTGTATGGCACGCACCAACATCGACATCGACGATGATGCCTGTGCCGCCGTGATGCGGCGCTACCACCTCCATTCCAAGCGCGAGGCGGTCAACATGGCGCTGCGTCGGCTCGCCGCGGAACCGCTCGATCTCGCCGACGCTCGTCGTCTACGAGGCTCGGGCTGGGACGGCGACCTCGATCAGATGCGAGTCAGTCGGGCGGGATGATCCTCATCGACACCTCCGCGTGGGTCGAGTTCCTCCGCGATACCGGATCGACGGTGTGCAACGCAGTCGACGCGCTGCTCGATGACGACATCGTCATCTGCGACGCGATCAGCATGGAAGTGCTCGCCGGCGCTCGAGACGAGCGCCACCTCGGCGAGTTGAGGGGTCTGCTCGCCCGGGCCACGCTGGTCTCGACTACGGCTGTCGACTACGACGAGGCCGCGGCGCTGTATCGCACGTGCCGCCGTAACGGCGAAACCGTTCGCAAACTGATCGACTGCCTGATCGCTTCCGTGGCGATCCGCGCGCAGGTGTCGGTCCTGCACTCCGACGGCGACTTCGCCGTGTTGGCCCGCCACACTCCTCTCATCGTCCATCACGACTCGCCCTCGTGACGGATCTCACGAAGCCCACGAATCGGGTGTCGGGCGCGTGACTGCCGACTGATCACGTCGGCCGGACACGGGGCATCCCGTACATCTCCCGGCGGATCTGTCGAGGTTTCGAAGCGGTGGCCGATCGCCTTGTCCAACGGCATTTTCGGCACCCGCTACTGTCGAACTCGTTGATCAGGGAGGTTCGGCGGTGAGAGAGGCTCGTCCACCGAAGCGGAGCGGTCTGCTCACCTTGCTCGGCACGGTTTTCCTGCTCGGCGGGTTGGGCGCGATCGCCGGTGCCGTGGTCAGTGGGCTCGTCGCCGGGGGATCCATCTCGCTCGACGACGTCGTCAGCGTCGCCAATGATGATCCGGCAGCGTGGAGGCGGGTGGCCATCGTGTTCGGTGTTTCCGCTGTCGGGTTGCTGATCGCCGCCGGGTTCTGCCTCAGCGCCGCCGGCCGGCGTCGTCGGGCGCGCAAGAACCGCCCGAGGTCCGGTCATCGAATGACGACGCAGCGGCACTGGCAGGGGCAGATCCGCGCCGGCACGATCCTCACGCTGTTCGTCGGCGCGGGCGCGGTGAGCGTCGCCCTTGTCCTGGTCGCCAAGCAACAGGGTCGCTCGTCGGAGGACTCGAGCCTGCTGATCCCGGCGGGCATCGTCGGTGGCGTCGGGCTGCTGTTCGTGGCGATCGGGTTGTGGTGGCGTCGCCAGCTGAGGGCACGCCAGCGTGCTCTGGCCATCCAGTCGGCACCGCTCGGGCGGGCGGGCTCACCCCCGGCGCCACCCGCTGCTGACCCCCTTGCGTCTCTACCTGCGGCGTCGCCACCGGCGGCGTTCGAGGCGCAACTGGTCCGCCCACGTGATCTGCCCAAGGGGAAGATCAAGGGCCGGCCGGTCACCACCGACAGCAATGTCGTCGGAGCTCCACCGTTCGACATCCTGTACCTGCGCGTCTTCGACAACCACGAGCGGGCGCGTACCTATGTCGAGAGCGCATGGCGGGAGTTCGGGTACGTCAACCTCATCCGCAACGCGGCGTCGATCAGTCCGAAGGAGCTGCGCGATGGAACGATCGAGGCCTCGATGGTCCTGTCGATCGACGATGCGCGACGTGCCTGGGCGGCGCGACCGCGTGGCGTGGACGGCGAGAAGCACAAGAAGATCGAGGGAGTCGCCTTCGCCCCGGTGCGGGTTCGTGATCCGGTGGGGTCGTACCCGGTCTTCAGCATGTTCTGCCACGACACGGCGTGGCAAGCGGCTGTGGAGCTGCTGCTCGATCATGCCGGGTTGGTGACGATGGACCTCGCCGGGGTGGACACCGACAACCCCGGGTCGTTGTACGAGATCGGCCGACTCTTCGACCGCTACCCCGTCGATCAGGTGTTGTTCCTCGTCGACCAACGCAGCGATGTCGAGTTCATCGTCCGCAACCTGCGGCCGCAGTGGGATCGGATGCACGCCGACTCACCCAACCGGCATGGGACGAGGACGGTGCGGTTCGTGCAGACGGACCACTACGCCCAGCGCCGCGACCAGAACGGCAACTCGACCATCGCCCTCGTCTCGGACCGCGGCGACAGCCGCCGTGTTCTCGCCGCCTGGGCGAGCGGCCGTTTGCAGGGCAGGCCGGTCGGTTAGGCCGCGGCGCGACGGCCATCGAGGGCTGGCGGCCAGCCAGCCAACTCGTCCAGCGGCCCGGCTCTGTCGTCAACCCTCGCGGTTTCGTGGGCTGAGATCGGGGTCGGGCCCGCCGGGTACCCTTTCTGCGCAACGCCGGGCGCGGTAGCCCCGACTCGACCCTCGCCGGCACCCGCATCAAGCCCCCAAGGAGAATCGGATGGATTCGCTCCAGTCGCAGGTCGAGGAGTTGCTCGACCGGATGACGCCGGCCGAGAAGGCCGGGCAGCTCACCCAGCTGTTCTACTTCCGGTTGCCGGCGGGGGCCTCCGCGATACCCGGCCTCGACGCCGACGAGCAGCCGAGGATGGTCGAGTCCGCCTTGCAGGCAGGCGGTGCCGGTTCGCTGCTGTTCGTCACCGATCCGGCCGAGATCAATCGTCTGCAGCGGCTGGCCCTGGAAGGGAACCGGCTCGGCATTCCGTTGCTGTTCGGCTTCGACGTCATTCATGGGCTCCGCACGATCTTCCCGGTGCCGATCGCGATGGCGGCCTCCTGGGATCCCGAGACGATCGAGCGCGGCCAGGCGGTGGCGGCTCGCGAAGCGCGGGCGGTAGGCATCCACTGGACGTTCGCGCCAATGGTCGACATTGCCCGCGACCCGCGATGGGGTCGGATGGTCGAGGGCGCCGGTGAAGACCCGTACCTCGGCGCGGCCGTGGCCGTCGCCCAGGTGCGCGGCTTCCAGGGCGGCCGACTGGGCGCGCCCGAAGGCGTCATCGCCGGCCCGAAGCACTTCGCCGGCTACGGCGGTGCGCTGGGTGGGCGCGACTACGACGAGGCCAACCTGTCGGACTTCGAGCTCTGGAACGTCTACTTCCCACCGTTCAAGGCGGCGGTCGACGCCGGAGCCGGGAATGTGATGACCGCCTACATGGACCTGAACGGCATCCCGGCGACGGGCAATCCGTGGCTGTTCACCGAGGTGCTGCGCGACACGTGGAGGTTCGAAGGCTTCGTCGTGAGTGACGCCAACGCGGTGCGGAACCTCGTCACCCACGGCTTCGCCGCTGATCTGGGCGACGCCGCCGCCCGCTCGGTCGACGCCGGGGTGGACATGGAGATGGCGATTGCGGACCCTGCCTACAGCCGTCTACCAGCGGGCCTGGAATCGGGTGCGGCGAACCCGGAATCGGTCGACGCAAGCGTGCGACGGGTGCTGGAAGCGAAGATCCGGATGGGCCTGTTCGACGCACCCTTCGTCGATGAGGACCGCGCCCGTGCCGTGCTCGCCGATCCGGCCCACCGTGACGTCGCCCGCATCGCCGCGGAGCGATCGGCGGTGCTGTTGTGCAACGAGGGCGACCTGCTGCCCCTCGACCTCGCCGGCCTGGGTTCGATCGCCGTCATCGGGCCGCTCGCCGACTCCAGGCGCGACATCCTCGGGCCCTGGGTGTTCGACTTCGACCTCGATGAGACCGTGACGGTTCTCGAAGGGATCCGCCTCAAGGTCGGCGACCGGGCGCGGGTCGATCACGCCCGCGGCATCCGCGTGGCGCAACGTGGCTTTCCTTCGATGTTCGACATGTTCGGGAGGAACGCGCCCGAGGACCCCGACGGGTTCGACGAGCAAGCCGAGTTCCGCCGTGCCGTCGATCTCGCCGGTCGCGCCGATATCGCCGTCGTCGTGTTGGGGAGTGGCAGAACATGATCGGCGAGGGGGCCTCGCGCTCGTCGATCGAGCTGCCCGGACGTCAGCTCGATCTGTTGCAGGCCGTGGTCGCCACCGGTACGCCGGTTGTGCTGTTGCTCATGAACGGCCGCCCCCTCGACCTGCGCTGGCCTGCGGCGCATGTCGCGGCGATCCTCGACATCTGGTATCCCGGTACGCAAGGCGGCACGGCGGTGGCGAACCTGTTGTTCGGTGAGGTCTCGCCCGGCGGCAAGCTCCCCTTCACGTGGCCGCGCACCGTCGGGCAGGTGCCGATGGTCTACGCCCACACCCGTTCGCACGACCCCGACAACCAGGCGAAACGCTACTGGGATGAGGCCAGCACGCCGCTTTTCCCCTTCGGTCACGGCTTGAGCTACGGCCGCTTCGAGTTCGCCAACCTCACCGTCGATCAGTCGGCGGTCACTCCGCAGCAGACGGTCAACGTGTCCGTCGAGGTGATGAACACCGCCGATCGCCAAGCCGACGAGGTCGTTCAGCTGTATCTCCACCAGCGCCACGGCTCGGCTTCGCGTCCGGTTCGCGAGCTCAAGGGCTTCCGGCGCGTGACCCTCGCGCCGGGTGAGTCACGCGTACTGGTCTTTGCGGTCGGACCGGCCGAGCGGCGCTACTGGAACGCCGCCGTACGAGACTGGGTGAGCGATGCGTCAACGTTCGACGTGTGGGTCGGCAGCGACTCGACCGCCCGCTTGTCGACGAGCTTCGAGGTCACCCAGACCCGGTAGGGGAGGGAAGTCATCGATCCGACGCAGCAGTGGCTCGTTCACTTCAGCCTCGGACGGGATCGCACCTCCAGGCGGGAATCTTGCAGCTTTTTGGGGTTCTCGGGCGTGTGTCTAGTCATGGATGCAAGATCCGCCGCGCTGCCGAAGTCGGACCGACGATTGGGAGGTCTGGTGTTCCCGACACCCGAACGCACGGTCACGATTCGGCTTCTCGGTTCCATCGAGGCATATGTCAACGACATGGTGGTCGACCTCGGAGGGCCGCGGCAGCGGCGCCTGCTGGCGCTGCTCGCCCTGCGTGCGGGGGACCGCGTCGACGCCGCGGAGTTGATCGACGCGGTGTGGCCCGAAGGTGATCTGCCCCACGAACCCCGCGAAACGTTGTGCACGTGCGCCTCGCGGTTGCGGCGGTCGTTGGGCGACTCCGAGGCGATCGTCGCCAAGGCCGGCGCGTACAGCCTGCACCTCGACCCGACGGCGATCGACGCCAACGTCTTCGAGTCGCTGACCGCCCCGACGGGCAACGGCCGGCGGGTCGAGGCGCTGCGCGCTGCGCTCGCCCTGTGGCACGGGCCGGCGCTCGCCGGTTTCGAACACGAGCAGTGGGCGCGCCCGACGGCTACCCGTCTCACCGAGATGCGCCACAACGCCAACGACGATCTCGGCCGCGCCTACCTCGATCAGGGCTGGATCGCCGACGCCGTGGCTCTGCTCGAGGGCGTCGTCAACGCCCAGCCGCTGCGCGAACGCTCCCACCGTCTGCTGATGCAGGCACTGCACCGCAGTGGTCGCTCGGCGGAGGCGCTGCGCGTGTTCCAGGACTTCAGGCGCCGTCTGGCCACCGACCTCGGCCTCGAACCTGGACATGACATCGTCAGCATCGAACGGGCGATCCTCGACGGCGCCTCGGTCGACGAACCGTCCCCCGGCCGACGCTGCGATGCCCGCGGATACCGGCTGTTGGAGCCGATCGGCGTGGGCGCGTTCGCCGTGGTGTTCCGCGGCGTCCAGACGGCCGTCGATCGTGAGGTGGCGATCAAGGTCATCCGCCCCGAGCTGGTCGGCCGTGGCGAGTTCACGCGTCGGCTCGAAGCCGAGGCGCAGCTCGTCGCCCGGCTGGAGCATCCGCACATCGTCCCGCTCTACGACTGCTGGCGTGAGTCGGGCGCAGCATGGTTGGTGATGCGCCTCTTGCGCGGTGGGACGTTGGCCGAGCGCATCGGCGAAGGTCCGTTGCCGATCGACGAGGTCGTGGCGATGGTCACCCAGATCGGCGATGCGCTCGACGCCGTGCATCGAGCGGGCGTCGTGCATGGCGATGTCAAACCAGCCAACGTGTACCTCGACGGCGACGGGAACTGGTTCCTGGGAGACTTCGGAATTGCCCACGGGTCGGATCCGGTCACCGACGGTCTCGACTCGATGTCGACTGGCTCTCCGGGCTACGCCTCGCCGGAGCAGCTCCAACGGCTCGAGGTCGGCCCGCCCGCCGATGTCCTCGGACTGGCGATCACCGTGTTCGAGTGCCTGGCGGGGCATCTGCCGTTTCACGACGCGGCCACCGGGGCCGAGTTACGGCGTCGCCAGCTCCTCGACCCGATCCCGCCGCTGCGGCCGTATCAACCCGATATTCCTCGGCGGCTGGACGACGTCCTCGCCAGGGCAACGGCCAAGGACCCGGCGCGGCGCCACCTCTCGCCCGGTGAGTTCGTCGCCGACCTCATCGCCGTCATCGATGGCGATCGCCACGTCGACCGACCGATCGGCCGACCTATCGGCCGGCCGGCCCGGCAGGGGGAGGCAGCGCGCCGGTGGCGGTATCCCGGTCGCCGTCGGCCGCTCCGGCGCGCCTTGGCCCGGCTGAGGACGCACTCGCCGGTGGCCCAGGCTTCGCTCGCCTGTAGGGACCGGGTGGATCGCACCGGTCAGCCGTAGGTCGGCCACCGGGCGCCGGGCGGGCGAGGATCCGACTCAGCACTCGACGACGTTGACGGCGATCCGGGTGGCCAACCCGCCGTCGGCCGTTTCCTTGTAGTTGACGCTCATGTCCTGAGCGGTGCGCCACATCGTGTCGATGACGTCGTCGAGCGAGACGCGGGCGAGCTCGGCGGAGCTGACCAGGGCGAGGTGGGCGGCGGAGATCGCCTTCATCGCCCCCATCGCGTTGCGTTCGATGCACGGCACCTGGACGAGCCCTCCGATCGGGTCGCAGGTCATCCCGAGATGGTGCTCCATGGCGATCTCGGCGGCCATCAACGCCTGGGAGGGCGTCCCTCCGCGGCACTCCGTCAACGCCGCGGCGGCCATCGCCGACGACACGCCGATCTCGGCCTGACACCCGCCCAGAGCGGCCGAGATCGTCGCCCCCTTCTTGAAGATCGACCCGATTTCGGCGGCGACGAGCAGGAACCGAATGGCTTCGGCATCGAGATCCATGTCTGCGGCGCCGTCTGAGGCGCCGTCGACGGGCTCGTCGTGGCCGAGGGTGGCCAGATGGTGGAACATCACGGCCGGGATCACCCCGGCGGCGCCGTTGGTCGGCGCGGTGACCACCCGCCCGAAGGCGGCGTTCTCCTCGTTGACGGCGAGGGCGAAACAGCTGATCCAGCGCACCGTCTCGCCGAAGCCCGCACGCTGGGCGCGGACGGCGTCGAACCACTGGGCCGGAGAACCGAAGGTCGTCGTCGGTGCCAGGAGGCTGTCGTGCAGGGGAGCGGCCCGGCGGGTCACCCCGAGCCCGCCCGGGAGCGTCCCCCGGGTCGAACAGCCCCGGAAGATGCATTCGAGCATCACGTCGCGGATCCGCAGCAGCCGGGCGTCGATCGCCGCGTCGGATCGCCAGGCACGCTCGTTGTCGCGCACGACCTCGCTGATCGGCCGTCGCCCGACGGTGCACCACCGCTCGAGATCGGCGGCGGTCTCGATCGGATGGGGGAGCCTCGGCGGTCGGGCCGACTCGTCGGCAGGCGGCTCGCCGTCGTGGACGACGAACCCGCCGCCGACCGAGTACGACGTCTGCACCACCGTGTCGCCGGTGGTCAGCCCGACCGTGAAGCGCATCCCGTTGGGGTGGGTGGCCAGGGATTCGCCGGCGCGGAAGACGATGTCACGTTCGCGCTCGAAGGCCACGGGATGGACACCTCCGAGGATCAGCCGGCCCGAGGCCAGCACCTGGGAACCGAGCCGGGGGATCAGGTCGACGTCGCAGGTCTCGGGGTGGTGCCCGCCGAGACCCATCATGATCGCCACCCCGGTGCCGTGACCGCGGCCGGTCTTGGCCAGCGATCCGAACAGGTCGACGCGCACGGAGGCGACCTCGTCCAGCCGGCCGGTCGCCGCGAGATCGGCGATCAACCGCCGGGCGGCCATCCACGGGCCGAGCGTGTGCGAGCTCGACGGCCCGACACCGATCTTCAACATGTCGAACACGCTGATCGGCGTCGACGCGCTCATCAACGACCTCCGATCCAGGGCTGGAACGGGCACGCTACCGCCAGGTCGGCCCTGCGAGGGCCCGATCCTGTCGGGCGCCGAAGTCAGCCCGACGCAGCTCGCGCCTTGGGACTCCGGCGAGTCGGCGCGGCGGGCCGCTTCGTGCTCCTGCCGACGTCGAGCACCTCTTCGAAGCCTTCGGCGATGCAGGCGGCCAGAACCTCCGGATCGGGGACGGCCTCGATGTCGATGACCATCCCCAGGGTGCAGCGGTCGATGTGCGAGAGCAGCGCGGCGCTGAACGCCGCGCCGGACGGCGGGGCGAAGGCGAACTGCTGCTGGATGGTGGCACCGGCGAGATGGGCGGGCCGATCCAGGCCGGGGATGTTGGTGGCGACGAAGTCGATCGCCTTGAGCATCGACCCGAGGACGGCGGTGGTCATCTGGCCCGGCATCAGGTTGAGCGCGCCGGCGACCAGGTCGGTGTACTTGAGACCCGGCTCCTTGCGCCACGATCTGGCCATCTCGCCGAGCCGCTGCATCCGCTCGACCGGATCGACCACGTCGATCGGCAACGCGAAGCGGGCGGGCGTGAAGCGGTTGTTGCCGATGGAGTCGTCCGAGGTCCGCAGGTTGATGGGCATCGTCACCCGCAGGCGTTCCACCTCGAACCCGTGACGTTGGTGGTAGCGGCGCATCCCGCCGGTGATCGCCGCCAGGAAGGCGTCGTTCATCGTGCCTCCTGCGGCGTGCCCGGCCTCCTTCAGCTCCGCCGCCGACAACTCGATCGCCGCCAGTCGTCGCGACATGCCGCGTTCGCGCATCACCGGTGACAGGGGTTGGCGCGCCGGACGTACCAGCTTGACGATCGACTGCGCAGTGCCGACGACCGTGTTGGCCACCCGTCTCGGATGGAACACCATGCCATCCATCGCCGCCGGCATGCCGGCCGCCGCGCGTCCGACGAGATGCGCGGCGTCGACGGCCTGCTCGGTCATCGTGTCGATCGCCAGCCGCAGACCGCTCGGTCGGTGGTGCCCCCCGGCGATGTGCTGGTGTGCTGTGGGCGTCTCGTGCACGTGTTCGTCGAAGGCCATCCTGGCCATTCGCATCGCCCCGACACCGTCGGTCAGGGAGTGGTGGATCTTCTCGATCAGCGCAGCGCGGCCGTCGGCCAGCCCTTCGACGAGGGTGAACTCCCACAGCGGCCGATCGCGGTCGAACGCGGCCATGGCGATCGGACCGGCCAGGTCGAGCACGGTCTGCAGATCGCCGGGGGCGGGCGCCACCACGCGGCGCAGGTGGTAGTCGAGATCGAAGTCCTCGACCTCGACCCAGCGGGGGGTGCCGATGCCCAACGCCGGCGACACGACCCGTTGGCGCAGGCGGGGGATGTCCCACGAGACCTGCTCGATGCGCCCGCGCAGGCGGTCCCAATCTGGGGCACTGCCGAGGATGGCGATTGCGACGATGGTGGTTCGCAGGCTCGGGTCGCGCTCGATGCGCCACAACGTGGCGTCGGACTGGTTCATGCGGTCATCGAAGCGTTCGCTCATGCTGGTCCTTTTTGGCATCAGGTTGCCGCCCCTGCGGCCGGGGCGCTAGGGGAAAAGGTCCGCGCGAGCCGGCCAGTAGGGATGATCGGGCCGCGGGCCCCCGCCGGCGCTGCGGGAAGCCCGTGTATCGTCACCGCAACGCCCGTCGCAGCGAACAGGGAGGTCCTGTGTGGACGACCATCGGCCGACATCGGTGATCGGAGCGGGGGCGTGGGGGACCGCCCTGGCACGGCTGCTGGCGAGTCAGGGGGTACCGACGCTCATCTGGGCCCGCGAGCCCGACGTGGTCCACGACATCCGGACGATCCACGAGAACCGGACGTTCCTCGCCGGTGTCGACCTGGGACCCGACCTCGGGGCGACCGGCGACCTCGACGAGGCGCTCGCCCGGGCGGAGGTGGTCGTCAACGCCGTCCCCACCCAACACATGAGGTCGGTCCTGCACCACGCCCGCGGTGCGCTCACCCGGGCCGAGCTCGTCGTCACGGTCTCGAAGGGCATCGAGCTCGGGACGTTGATGACGCCGATCGAGATCCTCGCCGAGCTCGGAGTCCCTGATCAGCACATCGTCGTGCTCTCCGGCCCCTCGTTCGCCGCCGAGGTCGCCGCCGGGCAACCGACCGCGGTCGTGGCGGCGGGCCACGACCCGGCCCGGGTCCAGCGCGTCCGCGATCTCTTCTCCACGGGTTCGTTCCGTGTCTACTCGTCGCATGACGCCGTCAGCGCGGAGCTCGGTGGCGCCCTGAAGAACGTCATCGCCATCGCCGTGGGGATCTCCGACGGCCTCGGATTCGGTCGCAACACACGTGCCGCCCTGGTGACGCGGGGGTTGGCCGAGATCACCAGGTTGGGCGTCGCCCGTGGCGGCGACCCGATCACCTTCGCCGGGCTGTCGGGGATGGGCGACCTCGTGCTGACCTGCACCGGCGACCTCTCGCGCAACCGCACGGTGGGCCTGGCGATCGGCCAGGGCCGGAAGCTCTCCGAGATTCTCGCCGAGATGGACGAGGTGGTCGAGGGCGTCTTCACCAGTCGCTCGGCGACGGAGCTCGCCGCACGCGTCGGGGTGGAGATGCCGATCACCGCGCAGGTCTTCGCCGTGCTCCACGAGGGCAAGGAGCCACGTCAGGCGGTCCTCGATCTCATCTCCCGCGACCTGCGCGACGAACGCGGCTGAACCAGAGCTCCTCGGATGTTCACGGCAGCGCTCGATGTCGCCGACGTCTGGCAGGATTGCCGACGTGGTCGGCGATCTGAACCCGGGGGGTGGACCACTGCCGACGGAGGTTCCGTCGCTCGAGTTGACCGAGCTCGCCCGGGCCCATCGGGTCGCCACCGAGTTCTGGGACTGGCGGGGCGAGTACCGGCCGGTTCCGACATCGACGATCGTGGCGGTGCTCGGAGCGCTGGGTGTCGACGCCGCCACCCCCGAGGCGGTCGAGTCCGCCCGTGTCGACGCCGACGAGCGATCGTGGCGGCGGCTGCTGCCCGCCACCGTGGTGATCACCGGTGGGACAGACGCCCATCTGATGGTGCACGTCCGCCACGGCGACCCGGTGACCGTATGGGCCGAGCTCGAGGGTGGCGGTGACCGGTGGCAACTGCCCCAGGTGGACCGCTGGGTCGAGCCGCGGCTGCTCGACGGGAAACTCGTCGGCGAGGCGACGTTCCGGCTCCCGGCCGAGCTCCCCATCGGTTACCACGTCGTGCGCGCCGAACACCCGGGCGGCGATGGCACGTGCCCGCTGGTGGTCACCCCGGCCCGCCTGGAGCTGCCGGCCGGGCTCCGCGGGCGCCAGAACTGGGGGTTCATGACCCAGCTCTACAGCCTGCGTTCCCGGCGATCATGGGGCCTGGGCGATCTCGCCGATCTCGGGGACCTGGCCGCCTGGAGCGCCGCCGAGCACGCCGCCGAGTTCGTGCTCGTCAATCCCCTGCACGCCGCCGCGCCGGTGGCGCCGATGGAACCGTCGCCCTACCTGCCCGTGACACGGCGCTTCGCCAACCCGATCTACCTGTGCGTCGAGGCGGTGGCGGAGGTCGCCTACCTGTCGGGGCCCGACCGCGCTGCCGTCGCCGAACAGGCCGCCGGCATGCGCCTGCTCAACCTCGACGGTGAGACGCTCGACCGCGACCGGGTGTGGGCGGCCAAGCGCGAGGCCCTCGGGCTGATCCACCGCCAACCGCGGCGCGAGTCACGACAACGCGGCTTCGACGCGTTCCGAGCCCGCGAGGGGAGGGCCTGCGTGGTTTCGCCACCTGGTGCGCGCTGGCCGAGCGCTTCGGGTCGCCCACCTCGACGTGGCCCTCCGACGCGCCGGCCGATCGGGTGGACTTCTACGAGTGGCTGCAGTGGTGCCTCGACGAACAACTGGCCGGCGCCCAGCGCGCCGGCGACCGAGGCCGGGATGAGCATCGGGATCATCCACGACCTGGCCGTCGGGGTGCATCCCGACGGCGCCGACCCGTGGGCACTGCCGGGCATGCTGGCGCGTGGGGTATCGGTCGGGGCCCCGCCGGACGCCTTCAACCAGCTCGGCCAGGACTGGGGAATGCCGCCGTGGCGGCCCGATCATCTTGCCGAGGCGGGCTACGGCCCGTACCGCGACATGATCCGCACCACCCTGCGCCATGCGGGTGGGCTGCGCATCGATCACGTGATCGGCCTGTTCCGGCTGTGGTGGATACCACCCGGCTGCCCGCCGTCCGAAGGGACCTACGTGGCCTACGACCACGAGGCGCTCGTCGGGATCCTCGTCCTCGAGGCGTACCGGGCCGGCGCCGTCGTGGTCGGCGAGGACCTCGGGACCGTCGAGCCGTGGACGCGCGACTACCTCTGCGAACGGGGCATCCTCGGCACGTCGGTGCTGTGGTTCGAGAAGGACGAGGCAGGCGCCCCCCTGCCACCGGACCGGTGGCGGGAGATGTGCCTGGCGACGGTGACCACCCACGACCTGCCCCCGACGGCCGGGTACCTCGCCGGCGAGCACATCGACCTGCGCGATCGCCTCGGGTTGCTCACCCGACCGGTCGACGAGGAGCGACGTGCCGACGAGGCTGCCCGTCGAGCGGTGCTCGCCGAGTGCCGGGATCTGGGTGTGCTCGCCGACGAGGCGTCGCCCCAGGAGCAGGTCGAGGGGCTGCACCGCCTGCTGACGTTGACCCCGGCCCGCCTCGTCGGTGTCTCGGTGGGCGACGCCGTGGGCGATCGGCGAACGATCAACCAGCCGGGCACTGTCGACGAGTACCCGAACTGGCGGGTCCCCCTCGCCGACGGCGACTGCCGCCCGGTGCTGCTCGAGGACGTGCTGGCCTCGGGACGGGCCCGGTCGCTGGCGGCGGCGATCACCGGCCGCCGGGCCGAGGATGACCAGACCATCGGCGACCCTCCGAGGATCGACCCGGGGACGAGCCACGACGAGCGACCGAGGAGCGCAACGTGCTGAGTGAGAAGCTGACCCTCTACGGCGACCTGATCGACGAGAACCACCTGGCCGCCGTGCTCGGCGCGCTCGATTCGATGGGCGTGACGACCAGTCTGCGGCGGTTCCTGGTGGGCGAACAGGCCACCGATCCGTCGATCGCCGAGTTGACGATCCAGGCGCCGGACCGCGCCTCGCTGGTCGCCGCCTGTCACCGGGCCGCCGAGTTCGGGGCGATCTTCGACGACGCCGAGGCCGAGCTCGCCGCCAGCGACCACGACGGCGTCCTGCCCGAGGGCTTCCATTCGACGACGAACTTCCCGACGCACGTGCTCCACGAGGGTGAGGCGGTCGAGGTCGAGGCGATCGAGATGGACTGCGGGATCCGGGTGTGGAACGACGCGGGGCGGTGGCGTGCGGAGACCTGCCCGATGCACAAGGCCCGTGTCGGCGACCTCTTCGTCATCGGCGAAGCGGGCGTGCGCGTCCACCTCGAGCAGGCACCCGTCGTCGACGACATCGCCTTCCAGTTCATGAGCAACGACATCTCGAGCGAGCGCCCCAAGCGGCGGAGGATCGCCGACGCCGCCGAGTCGATCCGTCGCGCACGCGAATCGGGGCGCGACGTCATCCTCGTCGGCGGACCGGCGATCGTCCATTCGGGGTGCGCCCCGCTGGTCGCCCGGCTGATCGGCGAAGGCTGGGTCACCGTGCTCCTCGCCGGCAATGCCCTCGCCGCCCACGACATCGAGGCCGACATGCTGGGCACGTCGCTCGGGGTCGATCTCGAGACGGGCCGCTCCGGCCCCCACGGCCACACCCATCACCTGCGGGCGATCAACCGCGTGCGCCGGGCCGGTTCGATCGCCGCCGCCGTCGAGGCCGGCCAGATCACCGCCGGAATCATGCACACCTGCGTCACCACCGGCACGCCGTTCGTGCTCTGCGGCTCGATCCGCGACGACGGTCCGTTGCCCGATGTGATCCCCAACGTCCTCGATGCCACCGACGCGATGCGCGCCGTCGTCGGCAACGCCGGGGTCTGCCTGATGGTGGCGACGATGCTCCATTCGGTCGCCGTGGGCAACATCCTCCCGGCCTGGGTGACGACGTACTGCGTCGACACCGACGCCGACACCGTGATCAAGCTCACCGATCGGGGCACCCACCAGGCGGTGGGGATCGTCACGGACTGCGAGTACTTCCTCGGCGAGCTGTGCTCCCAGCTCGGTGTGTGATCGGGTCCGCGCCTTGCTGCGCCGGCGCGATCCGGGCCGCTCAGACGCCGAGGTTGCCGTACACCCGCGACGGTGTGACCAGGACCACCGTGCGCTGCTCGGCGGCCATCACACGGTCGTACTCGTCCCAGTCCGAGTGCGTCCCCCCGGCGGATCGGAACACCTCGCGCAGTAGCGCCGCCACGTCGATGTCCGCGCCGGGATGGGAATCGAGCGGGCCGATCAGCTTCGCCGTTCCCTCGACGGCCTGCCACTCCCAGCCCGCCCGCACGGTCACGGTCACCCGCGGATCGAGCCGCAACCGCCGGCACTTGTAGGACGATCCCCGGGCGACGAAGCTCAGCGCCGTGGCGCCGCCCAGCGGATCGGGCATCAGACCGGCGTTGACGACCGAGGACGACACGGCGCCGTCGGGCCGAACGAGGCTGACGACGGCGAGACCGTGGTCGGCGCCGAGGAGGCGGCGAAGTCCGTCGAGGCCGGTGTCATCGCTCATCCCGCCAACCGTAGTCGGCGACCCGGTGTCAATCGGTCTGGCCCGACAGGTGCATGTGACGCATCCTCCAGGTGGCCAGGAGGAGGGCGACCATGGCGACCGCCGCCAACCGACCGACGGCCGAACCCCCTTGGGGAATGCCCTGGCGCACCAGTCGTTCGGGGGCATCGTCGATGTAGCCGACGAAGATCGCCCGCGACTCCCAGGTCGGCGAGAGCTGGGCGATGCCGGTGAGCGCCGCCCCGAGCAGGCGCTCCACGAGGAAGACGACGGCCAGCGACCACACGGCGGCGCGTTTGGTGATGCAGCCGATGGCGATGAACAACGCCACGTACGACACCGAGCCGACGGCGGCGGCGAGGTAGGCCGCGCCGGCGCTGGACGGCACCCCAGCGATGACCGCGGCGACTGCGCTGGCCGGGGCGATCGTGACCAGGGCGACGAACGAGCCCCCGAGCCAGCGGCCGAGCACGATCTGCCAGATCGGCGCCGGCGACAACCAGGTGAAGTGGAACGTCCCCGCCCGCACCTCGGCGCCCAGGACGGCATCGCCGATGACCAGCGCGGCGATCGGCATCACCAGACCGAAGATCCCGTCGGCGGCGACGTTGGCGAACGCCCGTGGGGCGGGCTGGTCGACGGCGCGGGCCAGCGCGCCGAACAGCATCGCCCCGGCACAGGCCATCAGCACGGCGGCCCAACGTCGAAGCGGGACCCGGGACCGCAGCGTGAAGGAGATCAGGGCGACCAGACGTGACCCGCGGCGGCGGGCCGTGGCCGCCGAGTGCCCGCTCATCGGACCAGCTCGCGGAACAGGCCCTCGAGCGAGTCGTCCAGCGGTCGGACCTCGAACAGGCGCACACCGGCGTCGCGGGCCAGCCGGGGCAGCGCCGTGGCCAGCTCCCGGGCAGCCACGGTCTGGATCACGACGACGTCGCCGGCCGACTCGAACGTCACCCCGCCGACGGAGGCCACGCCGACCAGCGACGCGGCCAGCCGGCGCCGGTCGTCGGAGCGGACCAGGACGTGGCGCGGACGATCGTCCATCGCGTCGCGGATCGCCCGGTGACCGCCTGCCGCAGCGAGGCGGCCGTGGATCAGCACGATCACCCGATCGGCCATCCGTTCGACCTCGTTGAGCACGTGGGAGCTGACGATCACCGTGCGCCCCTCTGACCCGAGTTGCCGGAACAGGGCGATGAGGTGCAGCCGTTGCACGGGGTCGGCGCCGTTGAGCGGTTCGTCGAGCACGAGCACCTGTGGATCGATCACCAGGGCCGCGGCGACCTTCGTGCGCTGGCGCATGCCCTTGCTGAAGCCGTCGACCCGCCGATCGGCGCTGTCCAGCAGGCCGACGGTGCGCAGCGCGTTCTCCGGCGCGCCCCGGTCGGGAACGCCATGGAGATCGGCGACGTAGGCGACGAACTGGCGGGCCGAGAGTCCGGTGGGAACGGCTTCGTCCTCAGGGACCAGGGCCGTGCGCCGGTGGACCCGCCGGTGGCGGCGCGGGTCGAGGCCCTCGACGCGCACCGTGCCCTGGTTGACGCCGATCAGGCCGGTGATCGCCCGCATCAGGGTGGTCTTGCCGGATCCGTTGGGTCCGAGCAGCCCGGTCACACCGGGACCGAACGAGCAGCTCAACTCGGAGAGGGCCACCTTGGGGCCGAACCAGACCGAGAGGTCGGCGACCTGCACGGTGGGCTCGGCGGCGAAGGCCGGATCGCCGGCGAGGGTCCTCGGATCGGGGGGCGGGAACGGCATCAGCGCTCCACCCACCGGTAGCGACGCAGCAGCACGACCACGCCGGCGGCGAGCACTGCCAGGTAGGCCGCCGCGGCGAACAGGGCCCCGTTGTCGACCCCATTGAGCGGCGAGCCGGGATCGATGGTTCCCAGGAAGACGATGTCGCGCAGGTGCAGCGGGAGGGCCAGCACGTTGATCAGGGCGGCCGCCGAGCCCCCTTCGGCCTCGAAGTCACCGACGAGGATCGCCGAGGAGATCGAGGTGACGAGGAACAGGCCGATCACCGCCGCCCCGGCCACGATCCGGCGGTCGGTGAGCGAGGCGATGGCGACGCCGATGACGGCGTAGTAGACGGCGAGGAGCAGCACGGCGACCGGGACCTTCCAGAGCACCTCGAGATGACCGGTGAGGTAGTCGAGCGCGCTGTCGCTGACGAGCATGTTGCCGACGAACAGGACCACCTGGGGGACGAACGAGAAGGCGAACAGGATCGAGGCGATCGCCGCCACCTTGGCGATCACGTAGTCGACGCCGGTGAGGGGTCGGGCGAACATCAGCGGCAGCACCTTCTGGCGACGGTCGGGGCACATCACGTCCGGGGCCACGACGGCGACGAACAACAGCAGCGCCGAGGAGACGCCGACGTACTCCCGGTAGGTGATGATCTCGATCCGGTCGGCGAGCCGGTCGCGGGTGACGTAACCGATGCCCACGTTGAGGATCGCCGGGATCGTCACGACGCCGAGCAGGACGAAGGGCGCCACCTTCTGACGCCACGATCGGCGGATCCCCAGCGCCCGGCGCACCGACGCCCTGAACAGGGCCGTGGCGGCGGCGCGCCGCCCACCGCGGGGCCCGTCGTAGGGACGGTATCCACGGTCGTAGACGGCGCCCCGACCTCCCGGCGGCACGGCGCTCACGATCCGCCCCCGGCGTGACGCATGAACACCTCGTCGAGCGAGCCCAGCCGGGAGGACAGGCGGTACAGCGGCAGCCCGAGCTGGCCGACGACGTCGCGCACCACGTCGAGGTGGTGGTCGCCCTCGACGGTCACCTCCACCACGTCGTCGGCCACCACGGCCGGGAGACCCGCACGGGCCAGGCCGGCCAGCAGCTCATCGCGTCGCGGGCCGACGTCGACGGTGACGGTCCCCGTCCGCTCGAGCAGCGAGTCCGTGGTGCCGACGACGACCAGCCGGCCGGCGTCGATCATCAGCACGTGATCGCACACCTGTTGCACGTCGTGCAACAGGTGGGTGGCCATCAGCACCGAGATGCCGAAGGTGCCGAGCCGGGCGATCAGGGCGAGCATCTCCTCGCGCCCGAGTGGGTCGAGTCCCGCCGTCGGTTCGTCGAGGAGCACCAGTTCGGGGTCGCCGACCAGCGCCTGGGCGAGCTTGGTGCGCTGCCGCATCCCGGTGGAGAATCCGCCGACGGGCCGGAACCGGGCCTCGTCGAGGCCGACCAGGTCGAGGATGTCGGACGCCCGCTGGCGGGCCACCCGGGCGGGCAGGCCGCTCAGCTCGCCGAACGTCGACACCAGGTCGGCGGCCGTCTGGTCGAGCGGCAGGCAGTCGTGCTCGGGCATGTAGCCCAACCGGGAGCGCACGGCGATCGGGTCACGGGCGACGTCGATGCCGCACACCTCGACCCGGCCCCGCGTCGGTCGGGCCAGTCCGAGGAGCAGACGGAAGGTGGTCGTCTTGCCGGCGCCGTTCGCCCCGACCATCCCGATCAGACCGCGGGGCAGTTCGACGGTGAGGTCGTCGAGGGCGGTCGTGCCCGGGTATCGCTTGGTCAGCGACTCGAGGCGGAGCAGGGGTCCGGCATCCACCACGGCACCGAGTCTGCCACGTCGGCGGCTCGCACCGGGCCAGCGGACCGTCGCCGGTACCTCTGGCCGGTCGTCGCCGGTACCTCTGCGGTGACGCGAGAGCTTCGAGATCGCTCACTCGTAGCGCAACAGCTCGCTCACCGGCTGGCGGGACGTCTGCACACAGGTGAGCACTCCGATGGCGATCCCGCTGAGGGCGACGACACCGAGCAGACCTGTCGTCAGCGCCAGGGGAGGCCCGGCCCGCAGCTCGGGTCCGGCGCCGATCGCCCTGCCCACCGCCTCGAGCAGCAGACGGCACAGTCCGAATCCCACGGGGACCCCGACGAGCAGGGCTGCTCCGACGAGCAGCGAGGTGGCGATCGCGGTCGACCGGAGGAGCTGGCCCGGTGTGAAGCCGACGGCCCGGAGCACGCCCATGTCGCGGGCACGCTCGCGGACGCCCAGGGCCAGTGTGGAACCGAGGTTCGCCAGGGCGACGGCGAGGACGAGTGCGGCGACGAGCCCGAACGCCAGGCCGAAGGCGTCCAGGCTTCCGGTGTCGATGACGAGCGGCCGGACTGTCACGCCGGGCGCTGCGGTGCCGCGCAGGCGCGTCGCCAGTTCGTCCCGGTCGGTACCGGGGGTACCGGTCACGAAGTAGTCCGACGGCGTGATGTCCGGGAAGCGGCTCGTCAGGGTCTCCGCCCGAAGGAGCAGCACCTCGCCGGTGTCCTCGGTCTCGCTGTAGCGCCCGACGATGCGCACGGGCACCGTGGCGTCTTCGATCTCGACGTTGACGGTGTCGCCGACCTGCCGGTCGAGGCGCTGGAGGAGCCCGTATCCGGCGATCGCCTCGCCGGCTGCTGACATCGCGCGGCCGTCGCGGATCACGTACCGGGCCTGGTCGGGGTCGCCGAAGACGGCGCGGACGAGCAGCACCTCGCCGTCGACGACCCGGCGCGCCCCGGTCTCCCCGAACCACCCGGTGACCCCGGGCGTCGCTTCGAGGGCGGCCGTGAGGGATGCCGGATCGGTGTCGGCCGCCGGAGTGACGACGACGTCCCACGGATCGCCGACGACCGCGGGGTCACCGGTCGTGTGGTCGATCGTCGCCCGGAAGCCGAGCGTGACCACCAGGGCGACGACGGCGAGCACGACCGACAGCGCGGCGAGCGTGGTACGCAGCGGGTGCTGCAGGACGTCCTTCACACCGCCGATGACCACGGGCCCGCCGCCGAGCCGGGCGGCGAGCCGGGCCGGCCACGCCGAGCGGCCGGGATCGATCGGCGGCCGAAGCGTCACCGCCGCCCCCAACCGTGCTGCGCGTACCGCGGGTGTCACGGTTGCGGCGACGATGATCGCCGCCATCACGGCGGCGGTGGCCAACAACGGAGCGATCGGCCAGCGGACGGCGGACGGCTCGAGCGTCTCCGTCACCCCGAGGCGCATCGCCGGGAGGAACAGCGAGCCGCCGATCCAGCCGAGGACCACGCCGAGCCCGCCGAGCAGCAGGTGCTCGACGACGATCGAGACGACGACGAGCACCGGCGTGACACCTGTGGCCTTGAGCAGTCCGATGTCGCGCCGCCGGGCGAGGACCCGGTTGGTCACCGAACCGGCGACGACGATGCCGGCGGCGATCAGCACGAACACGCCGAAGCCGGAGAGGAAGATCCCGAAGAAGTCGTTGACGGCGAGCGCATCACCACGCGTGTCGAGCCAGTCCTGGCTGCCCGTCAGCGCTCCACCATGGGTGCGCAGCACGTCGGTCACGATCGCCGGGGCCTGGGCAGGGTCGGCGACGCGGATGAACAGCTGGCGGTAGGTCGCGGCGCCCGCTCCGAGCCGGTCGAGCCCCTCGGCGGCCGTCCAGGCGATGCCGGGATCGCACTGCGGGTAGAAGCAGTCGTTGAAGTCGAGCACCAGGCCGACGACGTCGTAGTCGGCCTCGCCGGTCTCGTGACGCAGCTGGACGCGGTCGCCGATCTCGATGCCGACGTCACTGGCGAAGGACTTCTCGAGGGCCACCTCCCCGGGCGAGCCGGCCGACCGGCCCTCGACCACGAACGGCTCGCCGACGGCGAGCGGGCGGCCGGTCGGTCGCGCCCGGATCGTCATCTCGACGGTTTCCCCCGACGGGCGAACGAGATCGACACCGTCGAGCGCGAGGATCGGGTCGGAGACCGTCACCATCCGCGGATCGGACGCCGCCGCCTCCAGGGCGTCGGGCGTCGTGGCGCCGAGCGTGATGTGCGGGCCTGCGGCCTGGTCGAAGGAGTGGTCCCACTGACGCCCGGCGTCCTGGCGGCTGCCGATACCGGCGACGAAGGCGGCCGAGGCGAGGGCCACGACGGCGATGAACAGCACCGTGCCGGTCAGCCGACGGCCGCGTACGGACATCCGTACCAGCCGGGTGAGGGCGGCGACGTTCATCGCCGAGCCGAACCGGTGAGAGTGGCCGCGCCCTTCGACGTGTCGTCGACGATGCGACCGTCGGCCATCACGAGCACCCGATCGGCGACGGCCGCCACGTCGGGGTCGTGGGTGACCATGATGATCGTCTGGCCCGAGCGATGCGTGCGGCGCAGCAGCTCGATGATGTCCTGCGTCGCAACGCTGTCGAGGTTGCCGGTGGGCTCGTCGGCGAGCAGCACATCGGGCTTGTTCGCCAGTGCGCGGGCCATGGCGACGCGCTGCTGCTGTCCTCCGGACAGCTCCGATGGCGCCGCCCCGGCGAGATCGGCGATGCCGAGCGTCGTGAGCAGCTCGCTGCTCCGTGCCCGTGCCGCCCGGCGCGAGGTGCCGACGAGCAGCATCGGCAACTCCACGTTCTCGGCGACCGTCAGATTGGAGATCAGGTTGAAGAACTGGAACACGAAGCCGATCCGCCGTCGTCGCAGGAGCGCCCGAGCTGTTTCGGAGAGCCGCTCGATCGGTTCGCCGGCGATGACGATCGAGCCGCCGTCCGGGGTGTCGAGGCCGCCGAGCAGCTGGAGGAACGTCGACTTGCCGCAGCCGCTGGCGCCGGTGATCGCAACCCACGACCCGGTGGAGATCGCCAGATCGACGCCGCGCAGCGCGGCGACGTCGCGCGAGCCGCTTCGGAACGTCTTCGTCACACCGGAGCAGGTGATGACATCGGGCAACTGGTCCATGTCGACTCCTTGGCGGCTACCTCAGCGAACTGTCCATCGTTCGATCCACGGCGCCAGCAGCTCGGCGAGATGTTGCTTGGTCGCCGGGTCGAGGTCGTAGACCACGTGACGAATGGGGTGCGCCGGCGAACCGGCGCCGCTCAGCGCGGCGCCGAGGTCGATCGGCGTGCCGGACACGACGACGTCGCACGGGGTGGCGGCGATGGAGGCCGCCAGTTCGGCCAGCTGTGCCTCGCCGTACCCCATCGCCGGCAGCAGTGGCCCGATGTGCGGGTAGCGCTCGAAGACCTCGCGCAGCGAGCCCACGGCGTAGGGGCGCGGATCGACCAGCGTCCCGGCCCCGCCAGCCCGGGCCGCCACGGTGCCCGCCCCGAACGGCATGCCACCGTGGGTGATCGTCGGTCCGTCCTCGACCACCAGCACCCGCAGACCCTCGATCGGGGGTCCGGGCTCGAGCACGGCCGGCGACGACGCCAGCACGATCGTCGCCGCCGGGTTGAGCGCGGCGATCGCCGCCCCGGCCGCGGCCACCTCGTCGGGCGCAGCGCTGTCGACCTTGTTGATCACCACGATGTCGGCGAGGAGCACGTTGGCCTCACCCGGGTGGTAGGCGCGCTCGTCGCCCGGGCGCAGCGCATCGGCGACGACGATCATCAGGTCGGGTTCGTAGAAGGGCAGGTCGTTGTTGCCGCCATCCCACAAGACGACGTCGGCCTCCTGCTCGGCCAGGGCGAGGATGGCTGCGTAGTCGACGCCGGCGTACACCGGAATCCCCTCGCGCACGGGCTGTTCGTACTCCTCGCGCTCCTCGATGGTCGGATGGCTGGCGTCGATGTCGGCGAGCGTGTGGAAGCGCTGGACCCGCATGTCGTGGAGGTTGCCGTAGGGCATCGGATGGCGCACGAGGGCGACGCGCAGACCGTGCGACTGCAGGATCCTGGCGATCGCCCGGCTCGTCTGGCTCTTGCCGCATCCCGTGCGGGTCGCGCACACGGCGATCACCGGGCGCGTCGAGCGGAGGGCCGAAGCCTTCGTCCCGACCAGCCGGAAGTCGGCGCCGGCGGCCAGCACCCGGGCCGCCAGGTGCATCACGTCGGCATAGGCGACGTCGGAGTAGGCGAACACGACCTCGTCGACGGCGTGTTCCCGGATCAGATCGACGAGCTCCGACTCGGGCCGGATCGGGATGCCGTCGGGATAGCGCGGACCGGCAAGGTCCGCCGGGTACGTCCGGTGGTCGATGTTGGGGATCTGTGCGGCGGTGAAGGCGACCACCTCGACCTGCGCATCGGGCCGGAACACGACGTTGAACGTGTGGAAGTCGCGCCCGCCGGCGCCCACGACGACGACTCTCCTCATGGCGATCAGCCTGGCCGCCGCCGCCCCCCGCCGAAAGGGCACAAGGTCCCGACCCCGCGGCGCCGGTGAGATTGGCGGCCCGTCAGGTTTCTGAAAGGTCGATGGTCTCGGATAGCAGTCGGCGGAGCGCGCCAGGCGCCCGTGCTGACCAACTGGAGGGCACATTCGATGTAGAAGCGAATTGTTATGGCGACGGTTGTCGCAATGGCGGGCCTCGGGTTTGCGGTTCCCGAAGCACATGCGGAGGGCGCTACGAAGGTCCAGTTCGCGGACCTGTCGTTCACCATGACGCCCGAGAGGTGCAACCAGATCCCCGCAGGCACGGAGCTCAACGGGACTGGCGCCGGTAGGTGGATCTACACGACTCGCACCGACCGAAGCGGTTCCCAGCACTATCGCGAGGAGGCCCTGTACAAGGGCACGGCTATCGACCAGGACGGCAACACCTACTCGTGGAAGTACTCCAGCTACTTCGTCTCGGTGACCACCGCCGCCGGTGACGTTTCGGGGTACATCGTCGACACCTTCGTGGTGGCCGGCGGACCATTGGGCTACGTGACCCGCTTCAGGGCGAACATCGGTCCTTCGGGATTCACCCCGGTGTGGACGCACGGCGATCCGTTCGATTTCGAGCTGCAAACGGGGCGCTGCGACCCGCTGTGAGGTCGCCGGGAGGGGCTGCCGGTGAGCGCTGCCCGACTGGCCGAACCGGGTGGGTGCTCCTCGCCGGGTTCGGCCACTGCTCGTCGCCGGCGGCCGAGGCGACGATCCGCGGACGTTGAAGGCGGTACCGTCTCGGCCATGCCCAGTGATCTTGCACTCAAGACGATGAACGCCGTCCACCGCGGTCTGCTCGCCGTGTCCTTCGGCCGGATCGGGTGGGATGCCGGCAGCATGCCCGTGCTGCGGCTGACCACGACCGGTCGCAAGTCGGGCCGACCCCGCTCCGTGATGCTCACCTCGCCGTGCCGCGACGGCGAGTCGATCGTCATCGTCGCCTCCAAGGGCGGTGAGGACGAGCACCCGGCGTGGTACCTGAACCTCGTCGCCCACCCGCAGGTCCAGGTGGAGACCAAGGGCCGGGCGGCGCGGACGATGGTCGCCCGGGTCGCCGATGCCGAGGAACGGGCCCGGCTGTGGCCACTCGTCACCGCGAAGTACAAGAACTACGCCGGCTACCAGCGCAAGACCGAGCGGGAGATCCCGCTGGTGCTGCTCGACCCGGTCGACTGACACCTGGTCCTGATCGCCCGTCGAGCAAGAATCCGGCAAGAGTCGGCCGCACCATGGCGGGCACCTCGTCCGGCGTGAGAGAGTGGGGTTGATCGGCTAACGGGAGCCGAACTCGATCAGGGAGCAGCCGCCATGCGTCGCCAGATGTTTCGATACTCGACCACCGCGATGTTGGTGGTCGGCGTGGGAGCCGTCGCTCCCGGGACCGCCGTCCCCGCCGGTGCTCGCACCGTGAGCTACACGATCGCCGCTGCGGCGGTGGGAGGCGAGGAGTGCCCGGACGCCCCCCACGGCGCGGCAGTACCGGGTGGGCAAAGGGGCGACGGTGCGCGAGCCCAACGAGCTCAGTGATGCCGAGGTGCGCGCCAACGAGTTGAGCTTCGGGCGTGACGCGATCGCCCGAGGGCTGGGAACGGCCGCCGCCGACGGATCGGTGGAGGTGGTGGTCGCCGCGGCGACGCCGACCACGGTCACCACCTACGTGCACGTGATCACCACGACGGCCGGCCAGGGCGCGGTCACCAGCCAGCAGATCACGAACCAGATCAGCGTGCTGAACGCCGCGTACGCAGCATCCGGATTCGTGTTCACCCTCGCCGCCACGGATGTCACGGCGAACAACACGTGGTACACGTCGACCGGGGGCACGTCGGAGACCCAGATGAAGACCGCGCTGCGCATGGGGACGGCCGACGACCTGAACGTCTACATCAACGGCATGGGCGGGGGGCTGCTCGGCTGGGCGACCTTCCCGAGCAGCTACGCCTCGGCGCCGAAGATGGACGGCGTCGTCGTGCTCAACGCCTCCCTGCCGGGCGGGTCGGCTGCGCCGTACAACCTGGGCGATACGGCGACCCACGAGGTCGGCCACTGGATGGGTCTGTACCACACGTTCCAGGGCGGCTGCGCGAAGAACCTGACCAAAGGTGGCGACCTGGTCGCCGACACCCCCGCGGAGCGGAGCGCCGCGTACGGCTGCCCGACGGGCCGTAACACCTGTTCCGCAGCCGGGCTCGACCCGATCACGAACTTCATGGACTACACCGACGACGCCTGCATGAACGTCTTCTCCAGCGGACAGAACTCACGCATGACGGCGATGTGGGCGACCTACCGCCAGGGCAAGTGAACCACATGGGCGAGTGATCGCCCGGACGCCGGACGGTCGCGGGTCCGGCGACCGTCCGGCGCAGCGTCTCGGTGAGCTACTGTGTCGAACCGTCCGGTAGGGGGGCGTCGATGCGATTGTTCATCAGTTATGCGCGACGCGACCGTGAGCCGCTCACGGGACTGTTGGCCGATCTCGAACGGTCGGGGCACGATCCGTGGATCGATCGCGACATCAGCGGCGGCCGGCAGTGGTGGGACGAGCTGTTGGGGCAGATCCGCGTGTGCGACGCGTTGCTCTTCGCCCTGAGTCCGGATTCCCTCGCATCGCGGGCGTGTCGGGCCGAACTCGCCTATGGCGCAGCCCTCGGGCGGCCGGTGCTGCCGGTGATGCTCCGTGACACGAACGTCGAACTGGCGCCCGACCCGATCGGGATGACCCAGATCGTCGACTATCGGCAGCGCAACAGCGAGAGCGCCATCGGCCTGGTCACCGCGCTGGCGAGACTCCCACCAGCGCGCCCGTTGCCGGATCCGCTCCCTGAGCCACCCCTGCCACCGATCACCGACCTCGCCCCGGCCCGGGATGCGTTGGCCCATGACTCGCTGTCCTTCGCCGAGCAGCGGGCGCTGCTCGATGAGCTCGCCCGACGCAAGGACGAACTCGACCAGACCGATACCCTCCGCGCCCTGCTCGTGCAGTTCCGGCGTCGCGGCGACGTCGCCGAGTCGATCGCCCAGGGCATCGATTCGGTGCTCGCAGCGCTGCCCGCCGACGGCGAGCCGGAGGACCGGGTCCGTGTGCGCAGGCCGATCTCGGAGCGCGATCCGGACTCCGTCGATCGATTGCGGGCGCTCGTCACGCACGTGCGGTCGGGTCGCCTCACGCCGATCCTCGGTCATGGTCTCAACGATCAGGTGATCGGGTCGCCGCGTGCCCTCGCCCGCGAGTGGTCGCGGACCTTCGAGTTCCCGATGGCCAGGCACCAGCAGGATTCGGCGCCTTCCGTCACCCAGTTCATCGCCGTGATGACGGACGTCGACACGCTGCGGTCGAGTCTCGACGACCACCTGCGCAGGTGTCTGCGAGCGCGCCATCCCGATGTCCCGGTCCCCGCCCCGGGTGATCTCGGAACGGCGATCCGCACCACCTGGCGAGCGGTGCGTACCCCCGATGATCCCTACCTGGTGCTGGCCGAGCTCCCGTGCCCGATCTACATCACCGCCGATCATTGGAGCCTGCTCGGCGACGCCCTGCGCGAGGCGGGCCGGGAACCGGTCGTCGAGGTGTGCCGGTGGCGTACGGACGTCTACGACTGGCCGGCATCGGTCTTCGAGATCGAACCGGCTTACGTGCCGAGCGTCGATCGCCCGCTCGTGTTCCACGTGTTCGGAGCGCTCGACACCCCCGACTCGCTGGTGCTCACCGAGGACGATTTCGACGACTTCTCGATCGCCGTTGCCGAAAACCGGTCGATCGTCCCCAACGTCGTGCAGCGGGTGCTCGCCAACTCGGCGATCATGCTGCTCGGCTTCGATCTCGAGGAACGTGACGTCCGCGTCCTGCTGCGCAGCCTCATCGGCCAGGAGGGGGCCCGGAAGCTCAACAAGTACAGCCACGTCGCCGCCCAACTCGAGTTCGGCGGTGGGGTGATGTCGCCCGCACGGGCTCAGCGCTACATGGAGCGGTACTTCTCGAAGATCCACCAGCCGTCGATCGACCTCTTCTGGGGGACGGTCGAGGAGTTCTCCGCCGATCTGGCCGAGCTGTGGAGGTCGGGGCGGTGACTCCCGGTCCGGCCGGCGGATCGGGACGCCTCCGCCCCGAGAACCCGTACATCGGTCCGCGATCGTTCGCCTACGGCGAGCGGCTGTACGGGCGTGACCGAGAGGTGGCCGAGCTGAGCGACATCCTCGTGGCCCAGCGGATCGTCCTGCTCTACTCCCCGTCCGGTGCGGGGAAGTCGTCGCTGCTCGAGGCCGCACTGCGACCGCAGCTGGAGCGGTTCGACTTCCGCGTGCTGCCCACCATCCGAGTCGGACACGAGCCGCCGCCGGCGTTCGACGGGCTTGCCGTCCGCAACCGGTACATGCTCAGCACCCTGCTGTCCCTCGAGGAGGTCAGGGCGCCTGGCGTACAGCTCGGCCCCGGCCGATTGAACGAGATCCTCCTCGAGGAGTACCTGAACCTGATCGATGGCGATCCGGCCGAGCAAGGTGGCGATCCGCCGACCGAGCCGTGCCTGTTCTTCGACCAGTTCGAGGAGCTGTTCACCCTCGACCCCACCGACCTCGAACAGAAGGCGGCGTTCCTCGACGAGGTCGGAGTCGCCCTGAGGGACCGTGGCCGTTGGGCGTTGTTCTCGATGCGTGAGGACTACATCGCCCAACTCGACCCGTACCTGCAGCTGGTGCCCAAGCGTTTCAGCTCCCGCTATCGCCTCGATCTGCTGGGAGTCGACGCCGCCCGGGTGGCGATGCGCCAGCCCGCCGAACGCCAGGGTGTCGCCTTCTCCGTCGAAGCCGCCGACCACCTGATCGACGACCTCCGTCGGGTGAGAGTCCAGCGGGGCGGCCGACTCGTCGAGGAGCTCGGCCCGTACATCGAACCGGTCCAACTTCAAGTCGTCTGTCGCCAGCTCTGGAGCTCGTTGTGATCATGAACTCGACCGCCCGCTTCCCGGAGACCATCGACCTCGAGCACGTGGTCGCGCTCGGCAACGTCGACGAGTCCCTCGCCAGCTTCTATGCCGACGCCGTCGCCGCGGCGGCTGCAGGCACCGGTGTCACCGAGCGGGAGATCCGGGCGTGGGTCGATGAGGAGCTGATCAGCGAGCAGGGCTTCCGGACCCAGGCGCTGGAGGGGCCGGGACGCAACGGCACCCTCGTTCTCGTCGCGCTGGAGAACGCCCATGTGATCCGCGCCGACTCCCGCCGCGGCGCCCAGTGGTACGAGCTCGCCCATGACCGCCTCGTCGGCCCGGTGCGGGAGAGCAACGCTGCGTGGAGGCTGGCGAACCTGTCGGGCGCCCAGCTCGATGCGATCGCCTGGGAGCGCCAGGGACGACCGGACGAACTCCTGGCGACCGGGGATGGACTGACGGCGGCAACCGCGTGGGCTGCCGCTCACCCGGACGACGTCCTACCGGCGGACGGCGAGTATCTCGAGGCATCACGACGACGCGAGCGGGAGCTGCTGGCGATGGCTCGGACGTCACGTCGGGCTCGGACCCGCGGGGCGATGGCGATCGGCCTGGCGATCGCCATGGCCTTCGCCGGCTTCATCATCCTGGGCACCCGCGCCGTTGCCGCTCGGGCCCGCCAGGATGCGGACCGCAAGGCGGAACTGGCCGTGACCTCGGAGGCCGCGGCGAAGCAGTCCGAGGAGAAGGCGAGGGAGGCGGCCGCCGAGGCCGAGAAGCAGCGGCAGATCGCCCTGGATAAAGCGATCGACGCTCAGGAGTCGGAAGCGAAGGCGCAGCGGGCGGCGGCCGATGCACGGGACTCGGAGGAGAAGGCGAAGGCCGCGGCGGCCGACGCACTGAGGTCCGAGCGCGAGGCGCAGCGTGCTGCGGCCGACGCCCGGATCTCGGAGGAGTCGGCCACGGCGGCGGCCAAGGACGCCGAGGCACAGCGGGGCAAGGCCGACGCGGCTGCGCAGGAGGCCATCCGTCAGCGGGCGCGTGCCGTCGCGGCGGCGGCAGATGCGAGGACTGCACGCGACGAAGCGGTGCGGGGCAAGATCGCCTGCTCCGAGGCGGTCGATCAGGCACGCAGGACGTTCTTCGAACGTATGCAGATCGTCGTCGATTCGTTGATCGTCGAACCGATCCTCACCGGGGAGTATCCCAACTACTCCATCAACGCCCAGGCAGAGGTCGAATACATGAGCAAGCGGGTCCAGGAGTTCTACGACGAGTTCAACGCGGCGACCGCAGGTCCCTGTTATGCGTCGTAGCGGGGGCGGTCACCACAACGGCAGCGATTCGTTCTCCCCGATGGGTTGACCGTCCGACATCGGGCGGCTGTCGCGTTAGCGGTCCGTGGGCGTCCCGAGTTCGGCGCGCACCTGGGCAGCACCTTGCGCCAAGGCCGCGAGCTTGGCGAAGGCGACCGACCTCGAGAGGTACTTCATCCCGCAGTCGGGAGCCGCGATCAACCGCTCCGGGGGCAGCACCTCCAGGGCCGCGCGTAGCCGGTCGGCGATCACGGCCGGCGGTTCGACGTCGTCCGTCGAGAGGTCGACGACGCCGAGCACGATCGTCTTCGCCGCAACCGGCTGGAGCACCGACGGGTCGAGCCGGGGTTGGGCGAACTCGACGGCCAGCTGGTCGGCGGCACAGTCGGCCAGCTCGGCGAGGAACGGGTAGCCGCCGCTCTTGTCGGACACGTACGCGGCGTAGCCGTAGCAGGTGTGCAGCACCGTGGTGGCGTGGACGCCTTCGAGGGCGCGATTGATGGCCTCCACGGCGAAGGTCCGCGCCACCTCGGCGTTCGCCTGCAGGTACGGCTCGTCGAGCTGCACGATGTCGATGCCCGCTGCCACGAGGTCGACGAGCTCCTGTTGGATGGCCTCGGCATAGGCGAATGCAAGGGAGCGCTGATCGGGGTAGTACTCGTTCTGCGCCAGCTGGCTCAGCGTGAACGGGCCGGGCACGGTGACCTTCGTGACCCGGTCCGTGGCCGCGCGCAGGAACTGGGCCGCACCGAGCTCCACCGGCGCTCCACGGCGGATCGGGCCACTCACCAAGGGCACCGTCGATCGACCGCCGACTCGGTTGACACCCTCGCCCAAGCGGTGGCGATCGACGCCGTCGAGCGCGTTGGCGAAGTGGTTGAAGTAGCTCTCTCGCCGGATCTCACCGTCGGTGATGATGTCGATCCCAGCCCGCGACTGATCCTGGATGGCCAGCAGTGTCGCCGCGTCCAACGCTTCGTCGAGCTCGTCGGGCGCGATCCGCCACACATCGGCGGCGCTGGTGCGGGGAACGCCCTTGTGCAGCAGCATGGCTCGATCGACCAACCACGACGGCTGCGGGTAGCTGCCGATGACCGCCGTCGGGATCAGTGGCAGCGCGGCGACCCGCCTCCCGCCATCCTCAGCGCCAGAGGTCATCCGCGATCAGCGGTACGTGTTGTTGCTGGTGTGATCGCCGTCCAACCACTTCACCAGGTCGGCATGAGCCGAGCTCGCCCGGGTCGCCGAGATGGCGTCCGCCTCCGGGTGGTCGGCGGTCAGTTCGACGAGCAGCCCGTTCGGATCCCGGACGTACAGCGACCGGCAGTATCCGTGCTCGAGCACGAACGTGTCCGGATCGGTGTAGCCGGCGTCGCTCAGTCGCTCGGCCACCTCGTGCTGGGTGTCGTTGTCGACCTTCAGCGCGATGTGCGAGAACGGTGTCTGGGGCATCGTCGGGCCGAAGAGCTCCTGGTCCTCCGGGTTGGCGAACTGGAAGAAGGCCAGCGCGCTGCCGTCGGCGAGGCCGAAGAACGTGTGGCAGTAGACGCGCTCCGCACCGAACAGCTCGTCGGTCTCACTCCAGGTCGCCACGAGCGGCAATCCGATGAGGTCCTCGTAGAACCGACGGGTCGCCTCCTGGTCTCGGGTGACCCACGCGTTGTGGTGCAGGCGTGCAACTCTGGTCGTGCGCATCGTCTCGGTCATGCCAACCTCCGATCTCGGCTGCAACGTAGCAAGTTCCGTACGGCCCGATCACCTCCGCGGGGGCTCACCGACTTCGGTGGTGGCCGTTGCTCGCCTAGTCTCGGCGACGATGGCATTCGGCCATCTGGAAAGGACGGCACTCGTGGGTCTTCCCATCGCTCCCGGCGCATTCGGCATCGACACCGTGCACTCCCAGCTCGGGTTCGGCGTCAGGCACCTCGGAATCTCGACCGTGCGCGGCACCTTCGACCGCTTCAGCGGTGCGCTTTTCGTCGGAGAGACCCTGGCGGACACCGTGGTGACGATCGAGGCGGAGATGGCCTCGATCAACAGCGGGAACACGATGCGCGACCAGCACGTGCACGGCGCCGATTTCCTGGATGTCGCCAACCATCCCCAGATGTCGTTCCGCTCGACGTCGATCACCGAGTCCGGGGCGGGTTACACGATGGTCGGAGACCTGATCATCAGGGGCGTGACCCATCCGATCGTCCTCGAGGCGACCTACAACGGTGGGGCGTTGTTCCCGATGGACCAGGCGACGCACCATGGGTTCTCGGCGACGGGCGTGATCAGCCGTAGTGCATACGGTGTGAGCTACGGCGTGCCTTTGGTCAGTGACGACGTCACGCTCACACTCGAAGTGCAGTTCATCAAGCCAGCGGTCGACGCCTGACGATGAGTCGCCCCGGATCGTCGCTCGGCGTCGAGGCTCCGCAGTCGACGTTCGTCGTCGCCATGGTCGAGCCCGATGGCACCGTTCTGATCGGGGATCGAGTCGAGGCCGACGCCCACCCGATCGAACCTCGCCGACCCGAACGCACCGTCGCCCGCGAACCGGTCGGCATGGTACTCCCACCTTCGCTGAGGTCCCGCTTCTCGCCTACCGATCAGCAGCCGCTGAGCGGCGTCGGCCGGTTCACATTCCGGACGCCACGCGAGCGGCCACGTGGTCGGCAGCGGCGAGTGCCAGTGGCGAGCTTGCGTTGGTTAGTCGCGTCCGGGGCAGTCGTGGCGGACTGCACGATCGCGGCGATATGGATCGCCCAGTTCAGTTGGCGGCATCCGGCCGGGTTGACCCGCTAGCGGTGCATGTCCCCGCTGGACGCGTCGACGGGACGGGCGACGAACCAGACCAACACGAATTCCGCGACGCTGCCGCGTTGCGTCTCGGACGACATCGGACGGTACGAGACGGCACGAAATGGCACACAAAAGACCAGCTCGGAGGCAGTACAGACGAAATCCGACCTCGCCGAAGCGGAGAGGCTCCGAGCGACGGCCGGACGGTCGCTGCCCTACAGTTCCAGGACGCGCCGGAGGCCGCGTTCGACGTCGTCCATGAGCGTCGGCGGGATGACGCCGGTGTGATCGCCGAGATCGTGCTTGTCAAGGGTGACGAGCGCCGTGACGTTGACGACGGAGTCGCGGGGGAGTCCGGTGGCCGACGCGGGCAGGAAGACGTTGCCGGGCATGGCGGCCAACCGCGTGTTGGAGGTGATGGCCGCGGCGAGCACGGTGCCGAGGCGGCTGCTGTTGTACGAGTTGGCGGAGATGACGAGGACGGGCCGGCGTTTGGCGGGTTTGGAGCCCTCCGGTTCGCCGAGGTCGGCCCAGTAGATGCGGCCTCGTTCGATCACCAGTCGTCGTCCTGGCCGGCGAGCCGCCGTCGGCCGGCCGAGATGGCGGCGCGGGTGGATTCGTCGTCACCGTCGAGTGTTGCGAGCGTGTGGTCGATCTGGTCGGTGACCGATGCGGCGTCGAGTTCGTCGAGGTAGCGGGTGGCGGCCCGGGTGAAGAACTCCGACCGGCTCATGCCGAGGGCCTGGGCCTTGTGCGTGGCCCGTTCGAAGGTGGGGTCGGGAATGGAGATCGCGGTCTTCACGCCACCGAGTATAACCGGGTGTAACCGGAGGGTGAGGAGGAGGACGGCCACACGGTGATCAAGGCGGTGCGCGCGGAGATCAGCGACGCCGCAGTGTCGACGATCCGCCGAGCACCGGCAGCGAGCCACCGCGCTGCCTCGGCGGCAGCATCATCTTCGAACTTCTCGTCAGTCGCGCGAGTACTTGAGTGCGCCCTCGCGCGACGCGGCCCGTTCGAGCGTTCCTGCGACGCGACGCCGGCTGGCCATTCGCTTCGTGCCGGTGAAGGACACATCGAACTGATCGTGACGGTGAGCCGGTCTGTAGGCGGGATTCTGTCCGGTGGGCCCTTGCGGGGATCCACCTGGGTGACCATCCATCTGATGCGGCCTACCCGAGGGGAGCCGTGTCGCCACGGCGGGCGGGCCGCCCGTCCCCTCTGCTCGGCCTTGCTCCTGGCGGGGTTGACCTAGCCGTCGGGATCGCTCCCGGCGCTGGTGCGCTCTTACCGCACCGTTTCACCCGTGCCTGTGCCCGCTAGGGCGGGCCATCGGCGGTTTGCTTTCTGTTGCACTGTCCGTGAGGTCGCCCCCACCTGGCTCTCGCCAGCACCATGCCCTGTGGAGTCCCGACCTTCCTCGACCGGATCGGGCGGAGCCCGTCCGGCCGCGGTCACCCGACCGGCTCACCGTCGCGAATGAGCCTAGCCGGCGATCACGCGTCGGCGATGAGGCTGTTCAGGCTGGGCGTCTCGATGTTCAACTGCGCCCGCTTGGTTTCGTCATCGACGCCGAGCTTGCCGAGCACGATCTGCACGGCACCGAGCGGCCCGAAGGCACCCGGGATCTGGAACACCTCGATCGGAGCCGGCCCGGCGTTGGTCGCGCCGGCGGCCGTGGTCGTCGTCTCCGGTACGGCTGCGGCGATCGTGATTCCCTCGGTGTTGACGATGTTGGCAGGGCTGATCAGTCGGGCCAACAGTGCGGCCACCCGATGGTGCACGGCACCGATGGACATCGCCGCGCCCCGCAGTTCGGGGGCTGACAGCAGGGCGACGAACGACTGGTGTGTCTCGGCGGCCAGCGTGGCGAATGCGTGCAGGAAGCGGGTGGCGTCGTCGGCCTTCGATGATCCGGCGTTGATCAGGTCGATGGCCTTGCCGACGATGTTGGCGTCGATCACCGCGTTCTTCTGTTCGTACGGCGTACCGCCACCCGCCGTGGTTGCCGCGGCGAGCGCATCGGCCTGCTGCTGCAGGAGCCCGCGGTAGTGACGGGCGGCGCCGGCGGCCTCGTAGCTGATCACACCGAGACCGAGCACCCGATCGATGGCGTCGATGCCGTTGTAGTGCAGCGATGTGGCCGTGCGCAGCAGCCGGGCGTCGGAGATGACATTGCTGGCCGGCTTGGCCAGCGGCGGTGCCGTGCCGATCTGGGGAATGCCCTCGGCGCCGACGCCGTTCGTGCCCCCGTTCTCCCCGGCGCCACAGGCCGCGAGGACGGCGCCCATGGCAACCGACATTCCGCCGAGGCGCAGCACGGTGCGGCGATCGAATTCGTTCGACATCAGGATCACTCCACCGGGAAATCGTCAGGGGACAGGGCGGTCGACAGATCCTCGAGCCCGGCGGCGGGCATCGGATCGGTGCTGCCGGCGATGGCCGTCAACGTCGTGGCGTGACGAGCCTCCATCGACATGATCGAGGCGATCAGCGCTGCGCCGTCGAGCCCGACGAGTCGGCCGACGATCGACCCGTGGGTCGCCGTGGCGACGTTCTCGAGCCCGGCGGCCGCCTCGAGGACCTCGGTGGCCGAGCCCGAGGCGAACGGGCCGCCGACCGTCTCGATCACCTTGGCGTTCGCCGTCCCCGGAGCATCGCGGCCGAGCAGTGAGGCGAGCGAGTCGGCGTAGGCGCGATGATGCTCGCGCAGCGCGTGGACGACGGGAACGAGGTCGGTCGGGACGGCGAGGTCCGCCGAGGCGGACCGGTCGATCACAAGGTCGTACGCGGCGACGGCGGCGAGCTCCACGGACTGGGCGAAGCGGAGCAGTTCGGTGTCCTCGTCGGTCGGTCGACGGGGTGGCGCCGTCGTTGGCGCCTGGGCGCCGGCGGTGACCGCGGCAAGCGGCGCGGACGCGGCGACACCTCCGAGGCCGACAGCCTGAAGGAAGCGTCGCCGGCTGCTCGAGCCGTTCACGCCGAAGCTGGTGGCATCCACGGGGGAGGGGTCCTTTCCTGGCAACGATGACATCTTGCCCGTCAGCCTTCCCGGCCGGGGGTGGGCGGAGCAATTCTAGGGACTCGACGGCCCAGGAGAACGGATCCGTCGGCCGGACCGTCGGCTGCGACGAGAACGGTCGCCCCTGCAGAGCCGACATGACAGGCTGTCGGGGTGACGGTGTCCAAGGCGCGACGCGCCCCCGTACTGGTTGTCGTCGTGCTCGGTCTGGCCGCCTCCGGTTGCAGCGAGTCCGCCGGCGGGCTCACTCCCGCGGTGCCGGTCGTGCCCGTCGCCCGTGCTGAGCCGGCCGACACCACCGACTCCGCCACGCCGGCCCAGGTCGATGAGCGGCCGGTGGCGTCGACGGGGGTCCCCGGCGGCGGTGCGGGTACACCTGTCGTCGCGGGAACGGCTCCTGGGCCGACCCGGGCGTTCACGCTGGCGTTCACCGGCGACACGCTGATGCACCGGCCGCTGGTGGACCAGGCTCGCGACTACGCCTCGGGTGCCGGCTTCGACTTCGCCCCGATGTTCGCCCGGATCTCGCCGATCGTCAGTTCCGTCGACCTCGCCGTGTGCCACCTCGAAACGCCTGTCGCCCCGCCCGGCGAGAATCTCTCGACGTTCCCCTACTACGGCGTGCCCGCCGAGGTGGTCGCAGGTCTGGCCGCGGCCGGCTACGACCGCTGTTCGACAGCCTCCAACCACACGTTCGACCGGGGCACAGCGGGGATCGATGCGACGATCGGGGCCCTCGAGACCAATGGCTTGGCCCAGTCGGGGATGGCCTCGGATCCCGACGGCACCCCTGCCCACCCCGTTCACGGTCAACGGAGTCGTCGTCGCCCACCTCTCCTACACCTTCTCGTTCAACGGGGTGCACGTACCCGCGGCCGAACTCTGGCGGTCGAACCTCATCGATCCGGCCCGGATCGTCGCTGACGCAGCCGCCGAGCGGGCCGCCGGCGCCGAATACGTCATCGTCAGCCTTCACGCCGGAGACGAAGGGTCGTCGATGCCCAACGACCAGCAGCGGTGGGTGGCCGAGGCGTTGACGGCGAGCGGCCTGATCGACCTCGTCGTGGGCCATCACGCACACGTGCTGCAGCCGATCGAGCAGCTCAACGGCCGATGGGTGATGTTCGGTCTCGGCAACCTGATCTCGAACATGCCGACCAGCCCGGACTGGCCGGCCAGCACGCAGGACGGCGCCATCGTGCTGGTCGGCGTGGCCCGCGCGCCCGACGGCTCCCTCGTCACCGCCACACCGACGGTGGTGCCGACGTGGGTGGAGCACGGCCGCTACGTCGTTCGCCCGGTGCTCACGGACCTGGCCGACCCGGGGACCCCCGACGGCCTGCGCCCCGAGCTCGAACGCTCGCTGGCGCGTACGACCCGGGTTCTCGGCAAGTACGTGGTCGCCCCACCGTCGACCTGACCGGCCGTGGTGCCGCCGGTGACGCCGGCTCCAACCGTCTCGGTAGGCTCGCCGACCGGCGTTACTGTGCAGCGCATGTCTGGTTCGCTGATCGGTACCGAGGTCCGCCGCGTCGAGGATCCCGATCTCCTGGTCGGGCGGGCGACCTTCATCGACAACCTGCGGATCGACGGGATGTTGCACGCAGCGTTCGTGCGCTCGCCCCATGCCCACGCCGAGGTGCTGGGAATCGACTCGGAAGCCGCCGCCAGGCTTCCGGGTGTGGCTGCCGTGTTCACGGCGAACGACCTGCCCAACACCGCGTTCCACCTGTTCGGCCGGGGCCTCAACGCGGCGTGCGCCCGGCCGCCGCTGGCCACCGACCGGGTCCGGTTCGTCGGCGACCCGGTGGCGATCGTCGTCGCCACGTCGAAGGCGGCCGCCGTCGACGCAGCCGAGCAGTTGGAGGTCGACTACGCACCGCTCGCCGCGGCCGTCACCGTCGCCGACGCCCTTGCCGACGGAGCGGCGCTGCAGTACGCCGGGATCGGATCGAACGTCCTCACCGGCACCCGCGACGCCGACCGCGACGACCTCTTCGGCGATGCCGCCGTCGTCGTCCGCGGGTGCTTCGAGAACCAGCGGATCGCCGTCGTGCCGATGGAGGGCAACGCGATCGCGGCGATCCCGGGTGAGGCCGCAGGCGACCACGACGTCACGATCTACGTGTCGACCCAGATGCCGCATCTCTTCGGGCAGCTCGTGGCCGCCGACCTCGGGCTCGACGCCCAGAGGTTGCGGGTGATCACCCCCCATGTCGGTGGCGGCTTCGGCGGCAAGGCCGGCGCCACCGCGGAGCACCACGTCGTGATCGCCGCGGCGATGCAGCTCGGCCGCCCGGTGACCTGGGTCGAGGACCGAACCGAGAACCTCGTCTCGATGCCCCACGGCCGGGCTCAGACGCAGTGGGTCGAGCTCGGCGTGCGCGCCGACGGCAGGATCACCGGACTGCACGTGCGGATCGCCGCCGACGCCGGTGCGTACGGCGGGTTCGGCGGCGGGCTCGCCGCCGGGCCGACCCGCTTCATGGCCCAGGGCCCCTACGACATCCCCCGGCTCGAACTTCGACGTGGCCGTCGTGGCGACCAACACCAACCCGATCGGGGCGTTCCGGGGTGCCGGGCGACCCGAGGCGACGGCCTACCTCGAGCGGATCCTCGACATCGCGGCTGACGAACTGGGCATCGATCCGGTGGAGATCCGCCGGCGCAACCTGCTGCGCCCGGAGCAGTTCCCCTTTTCCACCCTGACCGGCATGACGTACGACGTCGGCGACTACGCCGGATCACTCGACGCCGTCGTCGCCCTGGCCGGCTACGACGGGCTGCTCGTCGAGCAGGCGGCCCGCCGGGAGTCGGGAGCGGTGAGGCAGCTCGGCATCGGGGTGTGCACCTACGTGGAGATCACCGCCGGGGGGACGTCGAGCGAGTTCGGGGCGGTCGAGGTGCACGTCGATGGCTCGGCGACCATCCGGGTGGGCACGTCGGGCCACGGGCAGGGTCACCCGACGGCGTTCGCCATGCTCGTCAACGACCGTCTCGGCATCCCGATGGATCGGATCACCCTCGTCCAGTCCGACACGGCGGCCGTCCCCCGGGGCTCGGGCACCGGCGGCTCGCGCTCGTTGCAGATCGGGGGCACGGCGATCCACGGGGCCGCTGGCATCGTCCTCGAGCGGGCTCGTCGGCTGGCCGCCCGCCAGCTCGAGGCCGATCCCGCCGACATCGTGGTGACCGAGGACGGACGCGTCGGCGTGGCCGGCGTTCCCGCCGCGGCGCTCACCTGGTCCGAGCTGGCCGAACTGGCGCTCACGCCGGCGGGGGGCACCGAGCCGCTCGCCGGCGAGTTCGACTTCGTCCAGGACGGGCCGACGTTCCCCTTCGGCGCCCACATCGCCGTCGTCGAGGTCGACACCGAGACGGGACACGTCCGCCTCATCCGCCACATCGCCGTCGACGACTGCGGCAGGGTCCTCAACCCGATGCTCGTGCGCGGCCAGCAGCACGGCGGGATCGCCCAGGGGGCGGCACAGGCGCTGTGGGAGCAGTTCGTCTACGACGCCGACGGGAACCCGCTGACGTCGACGCTCGCCGAGTACGCGATGCCGTCGGCGGCCGAGTTCCCCTCGTTCGAGACGGCCAACACCGAGACCCCCACACCGCTCAACGCGCTGGGCGCCAAGGGGATCGGCGAATCCGGCACGATCGGCTCGATGCCTTCGGTGCACAACGCGGTGATCGACGCGGTCAGCCATCTCGGGGTCCGTCACATCGACATGCCCTGCACTCCCGAGCGGGTCTGGCGGGCGATCGGAGAGGCCCGCGCCGGCCATCCCGCCGAACCGTGGCGCGACCCGCCCGCCGCCTTCGGCCGGCTCCCGCAGCGCGTCCCGCCCAAGGTCGTGGTCGTCGAGGCCGACGTCTGATGCCCGGCCGCATGTAGTCGCTGTAGAGAGCCCACAGCGGCTACGTGATCGATCGGGGGAACCATTCGGACCCGGCCGGTCCGTGGTCAGCCGGCCATGTTCGGGAAGGGGTTGGCAGGGGCGTAGTAGCCCGTCACGTCGATGATCACGTGGGCGGAGCCGGACTGGTCGCCGCCCCATACCTTGATCGTGCGGTCCCCGGCGATGGCGACGGTTGCCGCGTTGGCGAGGTCGCTGGTCCCGTCGAAGTTGATCGTCGAGGCGGTGAACGACGCCGCGTCGCCGGGTGTGACTGACATGAAGTTCGGACCGGTCGGGCCGGCGATGGTGATGTTGTAGGTGATCGCCGTCGCCCCGGGGGGCACGATCTCGGCGGCCGTGATCGCCCCGCCGGCATCATGGCCGTCGCTGATGTCGATGACCTTCGATGTGTTCCGGACCAGCACACCGCTCTGGGCGTACGCGGCGACGCGGGAGTCGAAGGCGCGCACCGGAGCGATCGGGTGGAACACCGTTCCGGGGTCGGCCGCCGAGGCGGGCACCTGATAGCGCACCTCGATGCCGCACAGAACCTGGTCCTGACCGTTGGTGAATGTCACTTCGACCTGGTGGAAGCGGTGGTAGCTGCCCGACAGGATGAAGGACGACTGGGGAAGGCTCCCCGTGACCTCGTCGAGGTTGTCGGCACCCGACGCGACCACGACCCCGGATGCGCCGGCCGTCGTGAAGGTGTTCACCACGGCGTCGGTCCGGCTGGGTGATCCGAGCAGCAGCGGTACGGCGACCTGGCTGCGGTGGAGCACGATGCTGATGTCCGAAGCCGAGTTGTCCTCACCGAAGAACGACAGCTGCTTGATGCGCGCCCCGTCGGGTAATTCGACGGGGCGCGAACCGAGGTGATGGTGCCCCCGGACGCGGCGTTCGGCCGCACGCACGTCTGTCCGCTGAACTCGACCAGGTCGGCATCGACGCCGGCGCCCTGGAGGGCGACGAACCCTCGTCCGGCGATGAACTTGGTGAGGATCGTGGGGTCGTAGCTGGCTCCGAAGTTGGTGATCGCGTCGGGAAAGGCGTCGGCCTCGCCAAAGCCTGGCGTACCGGTGGCGGGCGCACCTTCTCCGGCACCGCTCGAACCCGGCGGTGGTTCGGGCGCGCCGCCGTTCTCGCTGCTCTGTTGGGCGAAGGTGTTGGCGCCGACCGTCAACACGGCGAGCACGGTCGCACCGGCTACGACACGCTTGGCGCGCCTCGCGGTGAAGAGTCTCTGATGCATGTTGTTCGCCTTCCGTTGGCCTCGTGGGTGTGGGGCAATGGCCTTCCGCCTGGGCCGCGAGGACTGGAACAACACAGCTCCGCCCCGACACCACATCAGCGACTCCCGTGTGGACAGACCACGGCTGGCGGTCACGCCTCGCTCACAGGGTCGCGCCCGCGGGGCGAACGACACATAGGTCATCCGACCCAAGTCGCCGCGGGTGGGAGGTCGCTCAGAAGTCGAGTGCCGAGAGCTCGGGGAACCAGGCGCCGGCGCGGCGCAGCGCCTCCGCCCACTTGACGCGGTCGAGCCGTGTGCCCGGTTCGACGGCCGCCGCCGGCCGCCAGGTGGCGGCCAGGTCGTCGATCGACGACCAGGTGCCGATCGCCACGCCGGCGAGCAGTCCGGCGCCCAAGGTGGTGGCATCGGTGATCGGGGAGACCTCGACCGGCTTGCCGGTGGCGTCGGCCAGCGCCTGGACGAACGTCGGGTTGACGCTCATCCCGCCGTCGCAGCGCAACTCCGGGATGCTCAGGCCCGACTGGGCCTCGACGGCCTCGACGAGATCGGCGCCGCGTTGGGCGATGCCTTCCAGGACGGCCCGTACCACCTGCGGCCGGCCGGTGCCCCGGGTGATGCCGAGCAGCGTACCGCGGGCGCCGTAGTCCCACTGCGGCGTGCCCAGGCCGAGCAGCGCGGGGACGTAGACGACGCCGTCCGCCGTCTCACACCGAGCGGCGACGTCGTGGCTCTCGGCCGACGAGGCGATCAGGCCCAGGTCGTCGCGCAGCCACTCGACGTTGGTACCGGCCGACAGCATGATCGCCTCGGTCCCCCAGATGAGCGTACCGGCAGTTGACCAGGCGACGATCGGGAAGGTGCCGTTGCGACTGCGACTGGCCGACGCCGGGGCTTCACGGCCGGTGCACATGTCGAGCATGCCGCCGGTGCCGAAGGTGACCTTGGCCATGCCCGGCCGGACGCATCCCTGGCCGACGAGCGAGGCCTGCTGATCGCCGGCCATCGCCGCGATCATCGGCGAGCCGGGCAGGGCGGACGCTTCGCCGATCGGCCCGCACGTATCGACCAGATCGGGGAGCATTCGTTCGGGGATGCGGAACGCCTCGAGCACCGCCCGGTTCCAACCCGAGCCGTCGGTGAGCAGCATCCCGGTGACCCCGGCATTGGTGTGATCGGTGACGTGCAACGCCCCGTTGGAGAGGACCCAGGCCACCCAGGTGTCGACCGTGCCGAAGCACAGGTCGCGTTCCCGGTTCGGGTCGTAGGTGTTGAGCAGCCAGAACAGCTTGGTCGCCGACTGGTTGGGGGCCAGGGCGAAGCCGTGCTCGGCGCGCCCCGCCATGCACTCGCCGATCGTGCGCAGGTCCTGCCAGCCGAGCGCCGGGGCGATCGGCACACCAGTGGCCCGGTCCCAGACGATCGTCGAGGCCCGCTGGTTGGCGATCCCGACCGCGCCGACGGGGCCGCCGGCCAACGCCGCCTCGGCAACCTCGATGACCAGGCGGGCCAGCGCCGTGGCATCGAACTCCACCAGCCCGGCGAACGGCGTGTCGGGGGTGAAGTGCCGATGGTGGACGTGGTCGATGGTGGCATCGCCGCGCACCACGGCAGCGCGCAGACCGCTGGTGCCGACGTCGACGACCAGGGTCGAGGTGCTGGTCGCGCTCATCGGCTGGCCCGGATGCCGCGGGACTGCAGGAAGCTGCCGAGGAACCCGCCGATCAGGCCGGCGAGCACGGTGAGGGTCAGACTGACCATGATTCTCCCGACGTTGAGCGAGTTGCCGCCGAGCAGGCGGATGACGGCGAAGATCAACTGGACGACGATGAACATGCCGACCGAGGTGACCAGGCCGTGGGACAGCGGGGTTCCCTTCGACTGGCGCCAGGCGGCGACCCCGGCGCCGATCACGAACATCGTCAGCGTGACCATCGCCAGCAGGCTGGCCAGTGCGTTCGACTCGCCCTCGTCGAAGGCGAGGCGGCCGATGACGGCGAGGGGCACGGCGACGGCTCCGATCACCGACGCCCCCTCGCGGATCGCCGCGAAGTCCCACCGACCGGGATCCGCAGCGCTGCTCAGGTTGGCCACGGGAGCTCTCCGAACGGCTGGGGCAGACCGAGCTTGCCCGGGTTGAGGACGCCGTGGGGGTCGAGGGCGTGCTTGACCGCGGCGAGGACACCGAACGCCGGGCCGAGCGCCTCACGGGCGAAACGGGAGCGGTTCAATCCCACCCCATGATGATGGCTGAGATTGCCGCCGGCGGCCAGCACCGCTCGCGTACCGGCGTCCCACAGCGCCGTGTACGTGGTTTCGACCTCGGCGGCCGGGGGAGTGGCGGCGAACGTGAAGTACAGGCAGGCCCCGTCGGGGTAGCTGTGCGACAGGTGGCACGTCGCCGCCCGGGCATGGGGGACGGCGAGGAGGGCGGCCCGCGCCTCCTCGAAGATTCTCCCGAGCGCCGACCATGGGGCGGCGATCTCCATCGTGTCGACGACGAAGCCCTTGCGCGTCAGGTCCTGGAGCGCGCTGGTGTCGTTGCGATGCTCCATCCATCGCTCGACGAGCTCGTTGTCGAGCATCGCCGCACCGGCGCACTCCTCGACGACGATGCGCGTCGTGACGTCGATCAGCGCCGAGTCGGCCTCGTCGAAGACGAGCAGCACGCACTCGGTCCCGTCGCCCCCGTGGCCACGGGCCGACTCGGGCCCGTCGTAGAGCCGGAGCACCGCAGGCGTGGCTCCGCGGCGCAGGATCCGGCGGCAGGCGTCGACGCCGTCGGCGAAGGAGGCGAAGCCGAAGGCGGCGCGCATCTGTTCGGCTGGTCGGGGACGGATGCGCAGCCAGACCCTCGTGATCACCCCCAGAGTGCCCTCGGAACCGACGAAGACGCTGGTCAGGTCGGGTCCGGCGGCGGCACGCGGCGCACCGCCGGTGCGCACCACGGTGCCATCGGCCAGGACGACCTCGAGGCCGGTGACCATGTCCTCGATCTTGCCGTAGCGGGTGGAGTACTGCCCGGCACCCCGGCAGGCGACCCATCCGCCGACCGTGGAGATGTCGAACGACTGGGGGAAGTGACCGCAGGTGTAGCCGCGTTCGACGAGCGCCGTCTCGAAGTCGGGCCCGAACGTGCCCGGCAGGACCTCGGCGATCAGCGACGTCTCGTCGATCGCCACCACCCCGGCCATCGCGGTGAGGTCGAGGGCGATCCCGCCGAACAGGGGTATCGACGCACCGCACACGCCGCTGCGGCCAGCGGCCGCAGTCACCGGGAGACGCTCGCGGTCGGCGACCCGGAGCACGGCGGCGACCTCATCGGTCGACCGCGGGCGGCAGATGACGGCGGCCAGAACCGGCACCTCGTTGGCCAGCGCCCAGTGGAGGGCCAGTGGCCACCAGTCGCGGCCCGCCTCGGCAAGTTCGGCCGCATCGGTCGATGTCGGGCACAGCGCGGCCAACTCGTCGACCACCCCGCCCGGTATCCCCACCCGACGGCCGCCGAGATGCTCGGTCACGGCGCGGGGGTCACCCCCGAACTCGATCGGCGGTGACTGTCCGCGGGACGCAGGACCCGGACGTGCGGTCGTTCGGGCCGATGGTGCGGCGTCGGGCGTGGTCATGGGGCGGTCTCCGCTTCGGTCGTGCGATCGCGGTCGGGTGGGCGGTCGGCTGGGTGGTGGGTCGGGCGGTGGAGCGGCCCGAACCCGCCCGACTCCGCCTCGTGGGTGACCGAGGCCAGGAACTCCTCGATCTGGCGGGCCGTCTCGGCGTCGTCCCAGCCGAGTTCCCCGGCGATCAACCGGGCGACGGCGGGCGCCGCCTCGGCCGTCGCCCGGAGGTCGAGCAGGCGGGATCGCGTCCGGCGCGACAGCACGTCGTCGAGGGTGCGGGCCATCTCGTCGCGCACCGCGTGGATCGCCTCGGCCCGGGTGTAGGCCATCCCCTCGACGAGCGGAGCGGCGAGGCCCGGGTCGGCGGCGAGGAGCGGCTCGAGCCATCCGAGGTCGCCACCGTAGCGCCCGGCCAGGTGCGCTCCCGGGCTGCCCGGCCGCTCGCTGTCACGGGCACCGCGGGCGCCGCGCAGGAGGAGGCGCTTGGTGCGGCACCGGGCGGATCGCCCGAGGCCGGTGAGCACCTCGTCGACCGTGTCGGCGGCCATCTGGCGGTACGTGGTCAGCTTTCCCCCGGTCACGCTGATCACGCCGCGCCCGCTCGTGGTGACGGCATGACGGCGGGACAGGTCGGCGGTCCGGCCGCTCCCCGCCGACTTGACGAGCGGGCGCAGCCCCGCCCAGGCGCCCGTCACGTCGGCCGGTGTGATGCCGGTGGTCACGGCGGCGTTGAGGGCGCGCAGCACGTAGGCCACGTCCTCGGCGGTGCACTGCGGATCATCGAGCGGGCCGTCGTAGTCGGTGTCCGTCGTGCCGACGTAGGTGTGCTCGTAGGTGCCGTCGGGCCGCGGTCCCCAGGGCACGACGAACAGGCTGCGCTTGTCCTTGGGTACGGGGATGACGACGGCGATGTCGTTGCGCACCTTGGTCCACGGGACTGTCAGGTGGATGCCCTTGGCCGGCCGGATCGAGTCGGGGTCGCTGCCCTCGTCGAGTGCTCTCACCGAGTCGGCCCAGACACCGGTGGCGTTGACGACGACCTTCGCCCGCACCTCGATCCGTCCGCCGTCGGCGTCGACGACGGCGCCGGTGACCCGCCCATCGCCACTCAGCGCCACGACCGGGCAGTAGTTGGCGACGACAGCGCCATGGTCGGCCGCCGTGCGGGCGATGGTCAACGTCAGCCGGGCGTCGTCGGCCGCGGCGTCGTAGTAGAGGTAGGCCGAGGCGAGCCGCTCGGGCGGCATCGTCGGCAGGTGGGTGAGCGCCGCCGCCCTGCCCAAGCGACGGTGCAGGCGACCGATCCGCCACCCTCCGGTCACGTCGTACATCCACATCGCGCTCCCCAGGGCCCGGGCGATCTTCGGCGGGATGACGCCGTCGCGCGCCAGGATCGGGATCATGAACGGCAGGACCGTCACCAGGTGCGGGGCGTTGCGACGGAGGCGCTGGCGTTCGCGGAGCGCCTCGTAGACCAGGCGCACGTCGCCCTGCTGGAGGTATCGCAGACCGCCGTGGACCAGCTTGGAGCTCTTCGATGACGTCCCCGAGGCGAAGTCGAAGCGCTCCACCAGTGCGGTCGACAGGCCGCGTGTCACGGCGTCCAGGGCGACGCCGGCGCCGGTGACCCCCCCGCCGATGACCAGCACGTCGAAGGTCTCGCGTTCGAGCCGATCGAGCATCGCCGAGCGGTCGAACGACACGGGTCGCTCACCGACACCCGGCCGGTTTCGGGTCGCCCCGCCGTCACTCACGGGAACACTGCCTCCATCATTGTTATTCTGCAAGCGTTGAGAACGGCGTCGCCAGCCTCTAGGGTTGCCACCGTGCGTCAGCCGGCCGATCTCGTCAGTGCCTTCCGGGCTCGCGGATTGAAGGTCACTCCTCAACGTCAGCTCTTGTTCCGGCTGCTCAGTGGCAACGAGACCCATCCGTGCGCCGACGCTTTGTTCGCAGCAGCAGAGCACGACATGCCTGGGATCTCGCTGCGTACGGTCTACCAGACGCTCAACGATCTGGTCGCCATGGGCGAGTTGCAGACGCTCGACCTGGGCACGGGCTCGGCCCGCTTCGACCCGAACACCGATGATCACCACCACGTCGTGTGCATCCGCTGTGCGGACGTGCGCGACGTGTACGTCACGATGCCGGCCGGATTGGCGCCCGACGACGCCCTCGGCTACCACATCGACGAGACCCAGGTCGTGTTCCGCGGCCTGTGCGCCGAGTGCGCCGCTCCCGGTGTCACCCGACATCCCTCACCACCAACCCCGTCAACCGAAAACCCCGTCAACCACAACCCCGTCAACCACAACAAGGAGCATCACCATGGCTGATCTCGCCGGGACCAAGACCCACGAGAACCTGAAGGAAGCGTTCGCCGGCGAGAGCCAGGCGAACCGCCGGTACCTCTGGTTCGCCCAGAAGGCCGACATCGAGGGCTACCCCGACGCCGCCGCACTGTTCCGCTCGGTCGCCGAGGGCGAGACCGGCCACGCTCACGGCCACCTCGACTACCTGGCCCGCGTCGGCGATCCGGCCACCGGCGAGCCGATCGGCGACACCGACGAGAACTTCAAGGCCGCCATCGCCGGCGAGACCTACGAGTACACCCAGATGTACCCCGGTTTTGCCCGCACGGCCCGCGACGAGGGATTCGACGAGATCGCCGAATGGCTCGAGACGCTGGCCAAGGCCGAGAAGAGCCACGCCGGCCGCTTCAAGCAGGGCCTCGACGCGCTGTAATCAGTGAAAGGCACTGGCCTCCGCTGCGCTTTGGCCGCTGCCTTTCGGCCTCGCTGCGCCTGGCGGCGCGGTCGCTCGGCGTCCGGTGGACCCGGCGTGAACGGGCCGCCGCTGCGCTTTGGCCGCTGCCTTTCGGCCTCGCTGCGCCTGGCTGGCGCGTCGCTGCGCGTCGGCTCGGCGTCCGGTGGACCCGGCGTGAACGGGCCGCCGCTGCGCTTTGGCCGCTGCCTTTCGGCCTCGCTGCGCCTGGCGGCGCGGTCGTGGATGCCGGGCGGTTTCGGACCGTCCGGCATCCACGCCATAGATCCGTTGTTGCCTTCCCGACCGCCGGAGATCCCGTGACGATCACCTACGACCCCCACCATCCGCAGTACCTCGACGAGGCCGACGTACGCGCCGAACTGACCCGGGTGTACGACCTGTGCCACGGCTGCCGGCTGTGCTTCAAGTTCTGTTCGGCGTTCCCCACGCTGTTCAGCTACGTCGACGCCCACGAGGACCAGGACGCCGGTCGGCTGACGCCGGCCCAGCAGGACCGGGTGATCGACGAGTGCTTCCAGTGCAAGCTCTGCTACGTCAACTGCCCGTACATCCCGGGCCAGAGCGAGTGGCAACTCGACTTCCCCCGCTTGATGCTGCGGGCCGACGCGATGCGCCACGAGACCGGCCAGGTGTCGGTGCGCGACCGGGCGACGACCCAGATGATGGCCCGTACCGACGCCCTCGGCCGGGTCGCCGTGGCCATCTCACCGGTGATGAACCGGGCGATGGGCGCAGAGCGGGGTTCGCTGATCCGCAAGGTGATCGAGAAGACGTCCGGGATCTCCAGCCAGCGGCTGCTCCCCCCGTTCGCCCGGACCCGCTTCTCGGTGTGGTTCCGCCGGCGCCCCAAGGTTCGGCTGCTCAACCGCCAGGGCAAGGTCGCCCTCTTCCCGACCTGTCTGGTGGAGTACCAGTCGCCGGCCATCGGCCAGGACCTCGTCAAGGTCTACGAACGCAACGGCATCGAGTGCACGATCACCGACGGTGTCGGCTGCTGCGGGGCGCCGTGGTTGCACTCCGGAGATCTCGACAACTTCACCAAGGTCGCCACGAAGAACGTCCGTGAGCTGGCCAAGTTCGTCCGCGACGGCAACGAGATCGTCGTGCCCCAGCCGACCTGCGGGTATGTGCTGAAGAAGGACTACGTCGACTACGTCGGCGGGCCCGACGCCACGCTCGTCGCCGAGCACACCTTCGACTCCTCCGAGTACCTGATCGGGCTGCACAAGCGCGAGGGGACCCGTCTCGACACCGTGTTCCCGGGGGAGGTGCCCGAGACGATCACCTACCACACCCCCTGCCACCTGCGTGCCCAGAACATCGGCCTCAAGAGTCGGGACCTGATGAGGTTGACCGGAGCCAGGATCAAGCTCGTCCAGCAGTGCTCCGGCATCGACGGCATGTGGGGCCTGCGGGCCGAGAACGCCGAGTTGTCGATGCCCCACGCCCGCAAGCTCGCCGAGGAGATCCGGCGGGCCGACGGCGACATCGTGGCCGGCGACTGCCACCTGGCCAACACGGCGATCACCGAGCAGACCGGTCGGGCGCCGTTGCACCCGCTGCAGGTGATCGCCCGCGCCTACGGGATCTCGACGGAGTGACGATGGCGACGAGCCGCAAACTGACCCTCGACGACATCGCCGACCAGCGCGCCTACGACCGCGAGCGGGACGAGTTCCGCACCCGCGTGATCGAGCTCAAACGCCGCCGTCGGGTGCCGTTGGGCACGTTCATCTCCGTCGTCTTCGAGAACCGCGAGACGATCCGGTTCCAGATCCAGGAGATGGCCCGGGTCGAGCGTCTGATGTCCGACCACGACATCCAGGTGGAGCTCGACACCTACAACCCGCTCGTGCCCGAACGCGGCCAGCTGTGTGCGTCGCTGTTCATCGAGTTGACGTCCGACGAGGCGATGAGGGAATGGCTGCCCCGCCTGATCGGCATCGAGCACTCGCTGGCCATCGAGCTGTCCGACGGGCGTCTCGTGCGCGCCGTGCCCGAGGAAGGCCACGCCGCGCAGTTAACGCGCCCCGACGTGACCTCGGCGGTGCACTACTACCGCTTCGAGTTCGAGCCGGACGAGATCGCGATGCTCGCCGACGGCACTGCCAACCTGATTCTTGACCACCCGGCGTGTTCGGAACGTCTCGCTTTGGCGCCGCATACGGTCAGACAGCTACTCAGCGACCTGACTTGATGAACGCAGGGTGACGAATGCACAAGATTCGGTAAGAAGGTCTGGCGTCGCTCGTCGTCCCCACCTAGCATCCGCGGTGGACGCCACCCGTGGCGGCCACCGAACGTCGAGAGGTCATGGGGGATCTCGTGAGAACCATCGATTGGCGTCAACTCGGAGAGTGCAAGGGTCTCGACCCGGCGATCTTCTATCCCGAGGATGACGACGACGCCGCGCCGGCCAAGGCCATCTGTGCAGGCTGTGGTGTGCGGGTCGCCTGCCTCGAGCATGCGCTGGCCAGTCGGGAGAAGGTCGGTGTGTGGGGCGGCGCCACCGAGCGGGAGCGACGGCGTCTGGTACGCCAACGGCGACGCACCGCCTGACGCAGCAGGCCGACGGCGATTGGCCCGTCGGCTGACCAAACCGATTGCCGACCGCAGGCCATGGCCTGCGACGATCTAGCTCCATGACGACCATGGACGACGTGGGCGGGTGGCCCGCGCTGATCACCACCTTGCTCGAGCGCCGCGACCTGTCGAGCGTCGAGGCGCGCACGGCGATGTCCACCATCCTGTCGGGCGAGGCGACGGCCGCCCAGCTCATCGGGTTCGTCGTCGCCCTGCGGGCCAAGGGCGAGACGGCCGAGGAGTTGTCGGGGCTGCTCGATGCCGTGCTCGCCGCGGCGACCCGCGTCGAATTGCCCGATCAACTGGTCGACCGCGTCGTCGACATCGTCGGTACCGGTGGTGACCGGAGCCACTCGATCAACGTCAGCACGATCGCGGCGTTCGTCGTCGCCGGCGCCGGTGTACCGGTATGCAAGCACGGTGCACGCGGCTCGTCGTCGAAGTGCGGGGCGGCCGACCTGCTCGAGGCGCTCGGTGTGGCCGTCGACGTCGGTCCGGAGATCGTCGCCCGATCGGTGGAGGAGGCCGGGTTCGGCTTCTGTTTCGCACCCCGCTATCACCCGGCCTTCCGCTTCGCCGCATCGGCGCGCCGCGAGATCGGCATCGCCACCGTGTTCAACCTGCTCGGGCCGATGGCCAACCCCGCCCGTGTCCGTCGGCAGGTGATCGGGGTCGCCAACCCGGCGTTCGCCGAGCGGATGCTCGCCTCGCTGCGCATCCACGGCTCGGTGACGACGTGGGTGGTGCATGGCAGCGGTCTCGACGAGTTGACCACCACGGGGACTTCGACGGTGCTCGCCCTCCACGACGGCGAGGTGAGGCGCTTCACCGTCGACCCGGTCGCCCTCGGTCTGGCCCCGGCCATCCCCGATGAGTTGAACGGGGGAGAGCCGGCGGAGAACGCCGACGCCGCTCGACGCGTCCTCGGCGGTGAGCACGGGGCCCACCGCAACATCGTGATGCTCAACGCAGCGGCCGGCCTGGTCGTCGCCGGGGTCGCCGACGACCTGGCCGAGGGGCTGGTGCTCGCCGCTCGCTCGATCGACTCGGGGAGCGCGGCCCGGGTGCTCGACCGACTGGTCGCCGTCTCGCACTCCGGGGTTGCCGGCCCGTGATCGTGCGCGTGCCGGCCTCCTCGGCCAACCTCGGCCCGGGGTTCGACGCGCTGGGCATGGCACTCGACCTGCACGTCGAGGTCGGTCTGCCCGACGGCGAGGTTCCCGACGGCGCCCAGTTCGCCGACGAGCACCACCCGGCCGTCAAGGCCTTCCGTGCCGGCGGTGGCCGTGGTCCGTTGTGGATTCGGAGCCGGATCCCGGTCGGTCGCGGCCTCGGCTTCTCCGGCGCGGTGCGCGTCGGCGGTCTCGTCGCCGCCGTGGTGCAGCGCTCGGGGGCGGCCTCCGTGGCCGGCGAGTCGGCGGCCATCCTGCGCATCGCCACCGAGCTCGAGGGGCACGCCGACAACGTCGCCGCCTCGCTGTACGGCGGGGTCGTGGCCACGGCGGCCGGTCGGGTGGTCGGAGTGCCGCTGGGTTTCGATCCGGCCGTCGTGGTGTGGGTGCCGTCGTCCACCACGTCGACCGATGCCTCGCGGGCCGGGCTCGGCCCGACGGTGCCGCTGTGCGACGCCGTGTTCAACATCGGCAGGACGGCGCTGCTGATCGCCGCGCTGACCGTCGGCGACACGTCGGCACTGCGCGAAGCGACGCAGGACCGGCTGCACCAGGAGCTCCGTTTCGGCGCGGCCGAGTCGTCGCGCGCCGCGCTCCATGCCGGACTCGACGCCGGGGCGTGGTGCGGTTGGCTGTCTGGTTCCGGACCGACGATCGCCCTGCTCTGCGCCCCCGAGACGGTCGAGGCGGTGATCGCCGCGCTCCCCGCGGATGGACGGGCCGACCACCTGCGTATCGATCATGGTGGCGCCGTCGTCGAGGGTGCCCCGGGATAGAATCGGCGGGGTGAGCGACGAGGGCTCGGTCCCCGCGGTGATCCGCAGCGTGGAGCCCGACATCTCCGTCGAGACGCTGCGCCCCGCCCTCGAGCTGGGCTTTGCCGTGGCCGTCGCCGGTACCCGCCTCAAGCCGGCGATTGCCGCTCCGGCGTCCCTGCGTCGCTACCTCAAGTTCCAGAAGCTGCCCACCGGCGCGCTGACCCCGGTCCGCAGGGCGCTCGACGACGACCAGGCCTTCCGTGAACGCACCGCCCGGGTCGCCACCGACGAGCTGGTCGGTGTGCTCGGACGGCTGTGGCTGACGCGACCGGAGGGTTGGCAGGATCGGGTGGCCGAGCTGCTCGTCGTCGAAGAGGTTCCGGCGGACGACTCGCGTCCGGACCGCAGCGCCGACCGCCGCCGCGAGGCGGCGGAGGTGGCGCTCGCCCGGGCCCGGGCCGACCTGGTCGTGGCGCGCGCCGAGCTGGCGCGCATGCACGACCGGGTTGCCGATGCCGAGACGTCGGCCGCCGTGGCGATCGACGAGGCCGCCAAGCTGTACGCCGAGGCGGAACGGCTCAAGGTCAGCGGTGATCGCCGTCGTGAACGGGCCCGAGTCGCCGAGGAGGACCGCGACCGCCTTCGACGCGACCTGGCCGGGGCCGCCGACCGGATCGCCGAGCTGGAGCGTCTGCTCGAGGAGGCGTTCGCCGCCCGCCAGGATGCCGAGTCGCCCGCCCCGTCGGGGTCCATGCCGGCCACGACCCCTCTCGCATCTGCCGGTTCGGCTGTCGGGCCGCCCGCCGGGTCGGTCGTACCGGTGATCGACGGCGCCTGGCTCGCCGCCGGGTCGGCGATCGCCGATCGGCTCGCCGAGGCTGCCGGCGCGCTCGGTCTGCTCGGCGCAGAGGTCGCCGCGGCGATCTCCGCACTCGCCGTTCGGCCCCCTGCGCCGGTCGTCGAACGGGCGGCGCAGGGGCCGGCGACCCTCCGGGCGGGTGGACGACCCGACGAGCCGACGTTCCCGCCGGCCGGCGTCGGGCCGCGGCGAGGTGGGGCAGCGGGGGAACGGCGGCGTCCGCTTCCCGTGCCGGGCGGCCTGCTCGACGACAGCACCCAGGTCGCCCTGCACCTGATTCGCCAACCCGGCGTGCTCACCCTGGTCGACGGCTACAACCTGGCCAAGCTCGGCTGGCCCGACCTCCTCGTGACCGCCCAGCGCGAGTTCTGCCTGGACGGACTGGAGGATCTGGTGCGCCGCTACGGCGTGCGGGTGCAGGTGATCTTCGACGGCGCCAGCGTGATCGGGCGGGCCAGCGGCCGCCGCCTGGTCCGCGTCGGCTTCTCCCCGCAGGGGGTCTCGGCCGACGACGAGATCCGCCGCCTGGTGAGCGAGTTGCCGCCCGACCGGCCGATCGTCGTGGTCACCAACGATCGCGAGATCATCCGCGGGGTGCGATCGTCGGGGGCGAACGTCGTCGGCTCCGAGCAGTTGCTCGCCGTCATGCGCCGCTGAGCGGCCCGCCCGGTCTGCCCTGGCTCGACGCACGAACCCTGACACACCGTTCGTGCACGGTGACGGCATGGATGATCTGGTGATCGACTGTGCCGAATGCTCGATGAGGGCCACCGATGCCTGCACCGACTGCCTGGTGACGTTCGTCTGCGACCGGTCGCTCGACGCCGCCGTGGTGTTCGACCTGGCCGAGCAGCGCGCCGTGCGGTTGCTGTCGGTCGCCGGTCTCGTCCCCGGGCTGCGTCATCGCCGGGCCGCATCGCCGCCGATCCGCCGCAGCGGCTGAGGCCGGCGGTACGGTCGGCGACGATGCGCCGAGCGACCAACCCCGTCTGCCCAGCGGCGCACGACGTGCTCGCTCTCGCCCGGTCGGCCGGGCTCGACGCCGCCGGAATCGCCCCGGCCACCCCGCTGCTTCGGGCCCGCCGGGCGATCGAGGAGCGCAAGGCCGCCGGGCTCGACGCCGGCATGCAGTTCACCTTCAGGAACCCCGAGCGTTCCACCGACCCCGCCCGGGCGGTCGCCGGAGCGGCGGCCGTGGTGGTCGGGGCCAGGCGGTACCTGTTGGCCGAGCCGGCCGATCGTGTCACCGCCGGAACGGCCGGGCCCCGGGGTGGTCGACCGTCGGCCTCGGTCGCCCGTTACGCGTGGATCGACCACTACGCACCGCTGCGCGATTCGCTGCGCGTCGTGGCCCGGTCGCTGCGCAGCCAGGGTTGGAAGGCCGTCGTGTTCGCCGACGACAACTCGATCGTCGACCGCGAGATCGCCTGGTCGGCCGGCATCGGCTGGTTCGGCAAGAACGCCAACCTGCTCGTCCCGGGGGCAGGGAGCTGGTTCGTCCTCGGCTGCGTGATCACCGATGCGCCACTCGAGACCAACCGCGCCGTCGTGCCCGACGGCTGCGGCGGCTGCCGGCGCTGTCTCGACGGCTGCCCGACGGGCGCCATCGTCGAGCCTGGGGTGATCGACGCCGGTCGCTGCCTGGCCTGGCTGTTGCAGAAGCCGGGCATCTTCCCGCTCCACGCCCGCGCCGCCCTCGGCGACCGCATCTACGGCTGCGACGACTGCCAGGAGGTCTGTCCGCCCAACGCCCGCTTCGGGCGGGCGCGCGACGCCGTCGCCCCGGTCGTCGATCGGCTCGACGTGCTCGATCTGCTCGACCTCGACGACGAGGGGCTCCTCGGCCTCGTCGGGCGGTGGTACATCCACCGGCGCGAGCCGCGCTGGGTGCGCCGCAACGCCCTGATCGTGCTCGGCAACACCGGCGACGGCCACGACCCACGTACCGTGGAGGTGGTGAGGCGCCATCTCGCCCATCCCGACCCGATGCTGCGGGCCCACGCCACCTGGGCGGCCCGGCGCCTGGGTCGCGACGACCTGCTGCCGGCCGTCGACGACGATCCGGCGGTGCTCGCCGAGCGGGCCGTCCCGCCGGGGGAGATCGCCACCCGATGAAGCACCTCCTCGCCACGAACGACTTCCCGCCCAAGATCGGCGGGATCCAGTCGCTGCTCTGGGAGTGGTGGCGGCGACTGCCCGCCGACAGCTTCACCGTGCTGACCAGCCCCTACCGCGGCGACCGCGCCTGGGACGCCGAGCAGGCGTTCCGGGTGGTGCGCACCCGCGAGCCGGTGCTCCTGCCCCACCCGTGGATGGTCCACCGGATCGACGCACTGGCGGCCGAGACCGGCGCCGAACTGGTTGTGCTCGACCCGGCTGTGCCGTTGGGGATCGTCGGGCCCGCCCTGAAGCTGCCCTACGCCGTCGTGCTGCACGGCGCCGAGGTCACCGTGCCCGGGCGTCTCCCGGGGTCGAAGCAGGTGCTCGGGTCGGTCCTGCGGCGGGCCGAACTGGTCATCGCCGCCGGCGGGTATCCCGCCGCCGAGGCCACCCGGGCCGCCGGTCGCCAGCTGCCGATCACCATCGTGGCGCCCGGGGTCGACCCCGCCCGCTTCCACCCGTTGACGCCGGCCGAGCGGGACGCGGCACGCGATCGCCACCACATCGCCCGCGATGCCCGCCTGGTGGTCGGGGTCAGCCGCCTGGTGCCCCGCAAGGGCTTCGACGTGGCGATCCGAGCCATCGCCCGGCTGGCCCCGCGGATGCCCGACGTGATCCTGGCGATCAGCGGCGCCGGGCGTGAGCGCGGACGTCTCGAACGGCTCGCCGTCGAGCTGGGCGCGCCGGTGCGGTTCCTCGGACGCGTCGACCATGACGAGCTGCCGGGGCTGATCGGCTGTGCCGACGTGTTCACGATGCTGTGCCGGAACCGCTGGGGCGGCCTCGAGCAGGAGGGGTTCGGGATCGTCTTCGTCGAGGCGGCCGCCTGCGGAATCCCCCAGGTGGCGGGTCGCAGCGGGGGAGCGCACGAGGCCGTCGCCGGCGGTGAGACCGGCCTGATCGTCGATGATCCGACCGACGTGAGCGCCGTCGCCGAGGCGCTCTCCGCCCTGCTCGACGACGAATCCCTCCGGCGCCGGATGGGTGCGGCGGCCCGTCGACGGGCCGTCGACGAGTTCTCCTACGACGTCCTGGCCGAACGCCTGGGCCGGGCGCTCGGGGCGCTGCCATGATGGGCGGCGTGGCTGCCGTCCCGACGTCCCCCGATCACGACCGCTTCGGTCGGGGCGTGGTGCGGCTCGATCTCGCCGGCACGGCGTTGTTCACCGTGGTCAGCGCCCTCGGCGTCGCCGTCGACGCGCTGCGCGCCCCGGCGGCGATCGTCGCCGTCGTGCTCTTCGCCGTCGGGATCGCCGCCTTCATCTGGTCGTACGTCTCGGCCCTCGAACGGAGCCGCACCGAGGAGGTCGGCGTCGCCAACCTGTACCTGCTCACCGGGGCGACGGCTCCGCAGGCGGTCAAGCGGACGATGTTGGGGGCGTTGTCCGTGCAGGTGGTCGTGTGCGTCGCCGCCGCCGGGGCCGGTTTCTCCCAGATCACGGCCAGTGAATCGAATCCGCTGGCCTTCGGCATCCTGGTGCCGATGTTCGGCCTCGGCCTCGACGGTCTGTGGGCGTCGCGTCTCGGGGCCTTCGGGCCACGTATCCTGACCACAACGGGCACCACGACCACCCCCCGGCCCGCCCCCGACCCGGAGCAGACGTCACGCCATGGCTGAATCCGCCACCCAGAACATCACCATCGAGGCCTCCCCGGAGCGTTGCCTCCAGGTCGTCGTCGACTTCCCGAGGTACCCGGAGTGGGCCAAGGACGTCAAGGAGGCGACGGTGCTCAGCCGAGACGACGAGGGGCGGGCCACCGAGGTCGAGTTCCGGGCGTCGGCCCTCGGGCGCAGCACGCATTACACCCTCGTCTACGACTACTCCGAGGCGCCGACCGGTGTGGCGTGGTCGATGGTCAAGGGTGACATCATGCGGGCGATCGACGGCGCGTACCACTTCGCCGTCAACCCGGCCGGTGGCACCGACGTTCGCTACGACCTGTCGGTCGAGCTCGTCGTCCCGTTGCCGGCCTTCGTCAAGCGACGGGCCGAGGTCCGCATCCTCAACACGATCCGGGAGCTCAAGGCGCGGGCCGAGTCGTGAAGCTCGCCGCGGGCATCGACGTCGGCGGTACCAAATGCCTCGGCGTGGTGATCGACGAGCAGGGCGAGGTCGTCCGCCAGGCCCGGCGGCCGACGCCGAAGGGGCCGGAGGCGATCATCTCCACCCTTGTCCGCCTGGCCGGCGAGCTCGCCCCGTTCGACTCCTTCGGCGTCGGTGTGCCGGGGTTGGTGACCAGGAGCGGCATCCTGCGCGCCGCCCCCAACCTGGTCGACATCGCCGAGTTCGAGGTCGGCCCACGGCTCGAGGCCGAGCTCGGCCAGCCGGTCGCCGTCGACAACGACGCCACCTGCGCGGCGGCGGCCGAGTGGCGGTTCGGAGCCGCCCGTGGGGTCGACGACATGGTGATGGTCACCCTCGGCACCGGCATCGGTGGGGGGATCATCGCCGGTGGCGCGCTGCAGCGCGGCGCCAACGGGTTCGCCGGCGAGATCGGCCACATGGTCGTCGATCCCGACGGGCCGCCCTGCCCATGCGGGCGTCGGGGATGCTGGGAGCGCTACGCCTCGGGCAGCGGGCTGGCCCGCCTGGCCCGCGAGGCGGCCGTCGGGCGGCGGGTCAACCGGGTCGTGCAGCTGGCCGGCGGCGAGCCGGATCTGGTGCGCGGCGAGCACGTGCAGGCCGCGGCCCGCGAGGGCGACGCCGACGCGCTGCAGGTGATCGACACGTTCGGCCGCTGGGTGGCACTGGGGCTGGTCAACCTGACCAACTTCATCGATCCGGCGATGTTCGTGCTCGGTGGCGGGTTGGCCGCGTCCTCCGACCTGTACATCGGCCCGATCGACCGGTGGTTCACGGAGTTGCTCTACTCGCCCCACCTGCGTCCCAAGCCGATCCTGACCTTCGCCACCCTCGGCGAACGTGCAGGTGCCGTCGGCGCGGCGCTGATGTCCGAGCTGCACTGACCGTCACGTCGGCCGAATTCGTCAGCACTTGCCCGAATCGACCGTCAGGGTCCCGGCAGCAGGAATCATGGCGGCGATCTCGTCGGCGTCGACCGCGTAGCCGAGGCCGCGTTCGCGTGACATCGCGAACATCATCCCGACGATGTCGCCCCCGCGGCCGACGACGGGCGAGCCCGAGTCGCCCTTGGCGATCGTGACTCCGGTCAGGATGAGGCCTCCCCGCCGGTAGTAGGTGTGGTCCGTCGGTTCCTCGAAGTTGATCGTCGGCGTCCGGCTCACCGACCCCTCCAGCCGTTGGGGACCGCCATCGCGCCGCACGATCACCGTGACCGGGTCGCCGACTGCCGCATCGGCCATCGCCGGCGCGTCCGAGTCGTCCGTGGCCGACGGGCGCAGGATGGCGACGTCGCTACGCAGGTCGATGGCGACCAGTTCGGCGGGGCTCCCGTCGACGTCGATGGTGTTCGAGCCGCGGGTGGCGTGGGCGACGGTGACCACCCAACCGCCGTCGATGACGAACCCCGTCGACAGCGCCGGGATCAACGAACAGCCGTCGGAGCTGACCCCGACGACCCGGACGGTCGGCGGGCCGGCAGTGCCGGCGCTCGCACCGCACCCGGCCATCGCCAGGGTCACCCCGCACCATGCGGCCCTCCGCACACGCCGAAGCGAGCGGCGGGCCGTCATGTCGGGCGGGGGGCGGCCGTGCTCCGCCGGGCGACCAGGCGGGGCCGGGCGAGCACGACGGTCGGGTCGCGGCGGGCTCCCGAGGTGCGCTGGTGCAACGAGGTCAGGGCGGCGCGACCCATCTCGGGGCAGGACTGGTCGACCGTGGTCAGCGCCACGTGGCGCAGTCCGGCGAGCGCGGTGTTGTCGAACCCGACGATCGAGACCTCGTCGGGCACCCGTACGCCGGCTTCCTCGAGGGTGGCCATCACGCCGATGGCCACGAGGTCGTTGGCGGCGAAGACGGCCGTCGGCAGGGTCGGACGGGCAAGCAGCTCGTGGGCCGCCGCCACGCCTGCCGACTCGGTGAAGTCACCGGGGATGACGTCGAGCGGGGCCATCCCCAGCCGGAGTACAGCGGCGGCGACGCCCCGGCGCCGGGCGATCGCGCCGGCCCCCCGACCGCCGTCGATGTGCGTCACCGCCCGATGGCCGAGGCCGTGGAGGTGGGCGACCACGAGATCGGCTCCGGCGACCTCGTCGGTCATCACCGAGTCGCAGTTCGGGCCGAGGACCTCGCGCCCGACGACCACCGTCGGGGTGTTCCTCGCCGCTGCGAGGATGTCGGCGGCGCCGAGGCGCGGGCTGACCAGGATCATCCCATCGACCCGCTGCTCGAGCATCGTCTCGATCGCCGCCGGCTCGCCGGAATCGCGCTGTCGGCTCACCGTCAGCACGAGGCGCAGGCCCATCTCGCCGGCGGCCATCTCGACGCCGTCGTAGACCCCGGCGAAGAACGGGTTGTGCAGGTCGTTGAGCAGCACGCCGATGGTCCCGCTGCGCCGGCTGGCCAGGTCACGGGCCAGCGCATTGCGGCGGTAGCCGAGCTCCTTGGCCGCGTCGAGCACCCGTTGGCGCCGCTCCGCGGAGACCTTCGACGAGTCGCGGAACACCAGCGAGACGAGAGCGCGCGAGACACCGGCGGCGTGTGCGACATCGTCCATCGTGGGCAGCTCGACGCTGCTACGGCTGCTTGACACGGTCCCTCCTGATGAGGAAGATATACCATCGTTAGAGCGCTCTAACGGCCTGTGAGCGCCCATCCCCGATCGCCAGGAGTTCCCGTGAGCGCTGTCCGAACCACCCCGATCGACCGGCTCGCCGGCGCACCCATCTCGTGGGGTGTCTGCGAGGTTCCGGGCTGGGGTCCGATGATGGAGCCGCGCCGGGTGCTCGCCGAGATGAAGTCGGTCGGCATGCTGGCCACCGAACTGGGTTCGCCGGGGTTCTTCCCCGACGACATGGGCGAGGTGCGTGAGCTGCTCGATGAGTATCAGATGGGCATGATCGGCGGGTTCGTGCCGCTGGTGCTGCACAACCCGGCCGTTGCCGACCACACCCGCGCCGAGGCGAAACGGTGGGCCCGCAAGCTGCAATCGGCGGGCGGCGAGTACTTCGTGACTGCCGTCGTCGTCACCGAGGACTGGGCGCCACGCTACGAGATCGATGCCGACGAACTCGCCCACCTGGTCCGGATGCTCGACGAGGTCGACGAGATCGCCGCCGATCACGGCCTCGTCCAGGTGATTCACCCGCACGCCGGAACGGTGATCGAACAGGCTGACGACTTCCGCCGCGTGCTCGACGCGACCGAGGTCAAGTGGTGCCTCGACACCGGCCATCTGGCCATCGGCGGGTTCGACCCGGTCGACTTCGCCCGCGACTACGCCACGCGGGTCGGACTGGTCCACCTCAAGGACATGAGCACCTCCGTCGCCGAGCGGTACCTCGCCGGGGAGTTCAGCCTGATGGGAGCGGTGCAGCACCACCTGTTCCGCCCGCTCGGCGAAGGGGATGTCGATCTCGACCAGGTGATCCGGCTGCTCGAGCGGCACGACTATCGCGGGTGGTACGTGATCGAACAGGATCAGGCCTTGACCGAGCTGCCTGCGCTAGGGTCGGGCCCGATTCGCGAGGTTCGCAAGAGCGTCGCCTATCTCCGCACGCTGTCCGAGCACCTGTGAGGGTCCGGCCGGTGCGTGGTAACCACACACACCACAACAAGGGGGAACACAGTTCCATGAAGATCAAGCGCATCGCCGCCTTGGTCGCCGTTGCCGGCTTTGCCGCGACGGCGTGCTCGAGTAGCAGCGACTCCACGACCACCGAGGCCGCTGCACCGGCGGCGACCGAGGCTGCTCCGGCAGCCACCGAGGCTGCTCCGGCAGCGACCGAGGCTGCTCCGGCAGCGACCGAGGCTGCTCCGGCAACCGACGCGGCCACCGTCACCCAGGGCGGCGACATCGAGATCGCCGTCATCACCCACTCGGACGGAGGTGTGTTCTGGTCGGTGTTCGAGAAGGGCGCCGAAGACGCCGGCAAGGCGCTCGGGGTCACCGTCCGCATCGAGCAGGGGAACAACGACGGCGCAAAGCAGGCCGCGATGATCAACCAGGCCGTTGCCGACGGCGTCGACGGCCTCGCCGTCTCGCTCGCCGACCCCGACGCACTGAAGGACGCCGTCAAGGCGGCCGTCGATGCGGGCATCCCGCTCGTCACCACCAACTCGGGTTCCAACCTGTACAAGGAGTTCGGTGCGTTCACCCACATCGGCCAGGACGAGTTCCAGGCCGGCCAGGGCGCGGGAGAGAAGTTCAACGCCGCGGGCGCCAAGAAGGTCCTCTGCGCCAAGCAGGAGCAGACCAACGTCGGGCTCGATGCCCGTTGTGACGGCCTGAAGGACACCTTCACCGGTGAGGTCATCGCCGAGTTCGTCGAGCTCGACCAGGATCTCGCCAAGCAGCAGGCCGCCCTCAAGGCCAAGCTCGACGCCGACCCGGCGATCGACGGTGTCTTCGGCACCGGACCGAACATCGCCCACAGCGCCGCCGGTGCTGCCAGCGAGCTCGGCCGTGAGCTGACCATCGGTGGTGTGGACCTCTCCGAGGCCCTCCTCGACGACATCGCCTCGGGCGCGGTCGCCTTCACCATCGACCAGCAGCAGTATCTGCAGGGCTACATCTCGGTGGTTGCGCTGTTCCTCAACGTCACGAACGCCAACACCCTCGGCGGCGGCCTGCCGATCGCCACGGGCCCCGGCTTCGTGACGAAGGACAACGCCGACGCCGTCAAGGCGCTCGTCGCCGCCGGCACCCGCTGAGCAACACCCACATCTAGTCGGGTGGGGGCGTCCCATGGGCGCCCCCACCACCGAATGTGACGTCGGGCCGGAGCGAGTGCCGCTCCGGCCGACGTCGTTCTTTCTGAGCACATCGATTTGTTGGGGGACGGGGCGCACAATGACTGCATCCGCGGTAGCCGAGGGGTCGGCTGGTACGGACGAACGAATCTCGCATCGTGGGCCGATGCAGAGGTGGCTGATCTCACCCGAGATCGGTGCCCTCATCGGTGCGGTGCTGGTCTGGACGTTCTTCTGGGGCGTCGGCAAGACCTTCGGCGAGGCCGACACCACACTCAACTGGCTCGACGTCGCCGCGCCGTACGGCATCATGGCCACGGCCGTTGCGCTGCTGATGATCGGCGGTGAATTCGACCTGTCCGCCGGCGTGATGACCGGCGCCACGGCCATCCAGATCGGCTTGTTCTCCCAGTACTTCACGGGGGAGGGCGTGAACATCGGGTGGGCGATCATCGGCTGCTTCCTCGCCGCCGCCGCCGTGGGCTGGTTCAACGGGTTCATGGTCAACAAGACCGGCCTGCCGAGCTTCATCATCACCCTCGCCTCGTTCTTCGTGCTCCGTGGCATCATCCTCGTGATGGCCAAGCGCCTCGGCGGCAAGGTGCAGGTCAACGAGATCCTCAAGGTCCGGGGTGCGCAGACCTACAAGGACTGGATTGCGCACGAGTGGAGGTTCACCGAGTTCTCCGGCCGTGACCAGATCTTCCTCGCCCTCGTCATGCTCGGCGGACTGGCGTTCACCTACGGCCTGCTCGAGCAGTCGTTCGCCCGCCGCGCGTCGCTCAACCTCGCCGGTCTCGGCGTCTTCGTCGTCGGTGTGATCGGTTCGGCGGCCGGGTTCTTCGGACTCCACACGACCGACGGCGTGTCCAAGAACGTCATCTTCTCGGTGATCGGCGCTGCCGGCATCGTCACCGGGATCGTGGGGCTGGCGCTGACCCGTTGGCAACGGCGGACCGGCTCCGACAGGCTGCACATCGGGACGATGAGCGACGGGGTCAGGGCCCGGGTCGGCCTGGGCTTGGCCGGTGTCGCTGCTGCGTGCCTTGCCGGAGTGCCATTCGACCGCAGGGAGCGCCTACCGATCCTCACGTGGACCTCCTCCGGGCTCCGAGTGGTCATCGCCATCATCGGTGCGCTGATCGGGATCGCCCTGGCCGTTCGGGCGCTGCGGCCCGGGTTGAAGGACACCTGGAAGGCATCGAGCCTCGTCAAGGTGATCGCATTCTGCGGCTACTCGGGGCTCGTGGTCATGACACTCGTGGTCTGCGTGCTCCAAATGGCGACGGTTCAGGCGCTCCGGGCGATGTGCATGGTCATCCTCGGCGGGGGCGGTCTCTCGCTGCTGATGATCGCCCGGGGACGCGCCGCTCGGTCCAGCCGTGGGCTGCAACTGGTCATCGGGCTCGCCACAGCTGCGGCGCTGGCGATCCTCGCCCTCGTCGTACGCGCTGACTCGGGGGCGATTCGATTCCGCGCCGGCCTCCTCGGGGTGATGCTCATCGGGGCGACCCTGCTCGTCGCCAATACCCTGCTCGAGTTCCTGATGCACAAGCGCCTCGTCGGCCACTTCCATGCCGATCGCGTCGGTCGACGCCTGCAGGTGACGGGTGCGGCGATGGCGTTCATCGGGCTGACGATGCGGTTGGTCTGGAGCAATCTCACCCCGGAGCACGCCAAGGCGGTCAAGGCTGCCGGCGGGGCCGTCGGGGTCAACGTCCTGCGAGAGACGGTGCTGTGGTGGTTCATCGTCGCCGCGATCGGGGCGATCGTCCTCACCAAGACCCGCTGGGGGAACTGGATCTTCGCCGTCGGCGGCAACCGGGAGGCTGCCCGGGCCGTTGGCGTCCCCGCCGACCAGGTGAAGGTCGGGCTCTTCGTCGCCGTCTCACTCTGCGGAGCGCTGTCGGGCACGCTCATCGCCCTGCGATACGGCACGGTGCAGGCAAACGTCGGTACCGGCGCCGAATTCGAGTACATCATCGCCGCCGTGGTCGGTGGCTGTCTGATGACCGGCGGCTACGGATCGGTGATCGGGTCATCGCTCGGTGCCGCCATCCTGGCGATCTCGGCGATCGGCATGCAGACCGTGCCGGAGTGGAACTCCGACGGTCGCTACGCCTTCCTCGGCGGCGTGCTCCTCGCCGCGGTCCTGGTCAACAACTACACGCGCAAGAAGGCGCAGGAGGCTCGCTGACGATGGCCACGGAGATCCATACCGCCGGCGCGCCGCTTCTGGAGCTACGGAACATCACGAAGTTCTTCGGCAATGTCACGGCGCTGCAGCACGTGTCGACGAAGGTCGAGGCCGGTGCTGTGACGTGCGTGCTCGGCGACAACGGCGCCGGCAAGTCGACCCTCATCAAGATCCTGTCCGGCCTGCACAAGCAGAGCGAGGGCGAGTACCTCGTCGACGGCGAGCCGGTCTCGTTCGAGTCGCCACGCGACGCCCGGGCGCGCGGCATCGCAACCGTGTATCAGGACCTGGCCATGGCCCCGCTGATGTCGGTCTGGAGGAACTTCTTCGTCAGCGCCGAGCCGACCCGGTTGGGGGTGATGCGGGCGGGCTTCATGCGCCAGACGGCGAAGGAGGAGATGGCCAAGATGGGGATCGACGTCCGCGACGTCGATCAGCCGGTCGGAACCTTGTCGGGTGGCGAGCGTCAGTCCGTCGCCATCGCCCGTGCCGTGTACTTCGGGGCGCGGGTGCTGATCCTCGACGAGCCGACCTCGGCGCTCGGTGTGCGTCAATCGGGCGTGGTGCTCAAGTACACACGCGCCGCCGCCGAACGCGGGTTGGGAGTGATCTTCATCACCCACAACCCGAACCACGCGTACCCCGTCGGCGACCGCTTCCTGCTGCTCAACCGCGGCCAATCCATGGGTGACTTCGCCAAGGACGAGATCACCCGCCAGGAGATGACCCGGCTGATGGCCGGCGGTGCCGAACTCGAGGCTCTCGAACACGAGCTCGGCACACGCTAGGCCACGCTCAGGCACGGGCCGTCGGCGGCGCCTCCCACAGCCAACTTGCCGGGACGGCCATGATCTTGGCGCCCAGCGGCATCGGCTCGGGCATGGTCGAGATCACGAATCCGGCATGGAAGCGATCGCCAAGCCGCTCCTCGAGAAAGCGGAGTCCCTTGGTGTCTCGCCGTGTGATCGTGCTCGATGCCTTCACCTCGATACCGACGATTCGGCCGTCTGCCCGTTCGAGCACGAAGTCGACCTCAGCACCATCGCGATCTCGAAAGTGCCAGAGTGTCGCCCGGGTTCCGCTCCAGGTCAGTTACTTGCGCAGTTCCATTGCCACGAACGACTCGAGTAATCCCCCCAACGGGGCTGTCGGATCGTCCAGCCGGTCGCCCGTCAGGCCGCTGAGGTAGCTCGCCAGGCCGCTGTCGACGATGATGAGTTTCGGCCGCCGAATCACCTTCTTTGAGAGATTCGTCGACCATGCAGGGATGAACTGGACGACGAAGAGGTTCGAGAGCAGGGCGAGATATCCATCAACGGTACGCGGCGGCAGCCCGAGTTCGTTGGCGGTACGCCGCGTCGGTCGGCGAACGCCCAGTCGACGAATCCGTCGGGAGAGTCGTGCAGCTCACCCTGGCTGAATGGCCAGAGCTCGATGACCTCGAGTCGGCCGACGAGCGCGTCAGCAAAGCCCTTCGTCGACAGAAGCCTGGTCGATCCGGTGAGCACGAATCGCCCAGGTCGGCGATCCCGGTCGACGGCGGCCTTGAGCGCTCGGAAGAGTGTGGGGGCGAACTGAACTTCGTCGATGATCAGTGGACCGGCACTGTTCCGCTCGACGAACGAGCGTGGGTCGCTCTCGGCGGCTGCTCGTTGAGTTGCGTCATCGAGCGTGACCAGCGTGCCGCCGGTGCTGAGGATCTGTCGGGCGCGACTGTCGGGTCTCGGTGCGTTCACCCTGAGGAATCCGTCGGAGCATCTAGGATCCGACGTGGCCCGATGGGACGGCCAGGGATGGGGGCACGACCTATGGGCCGTGGAGTCGAACGTTGGATTGGGGTGTCGTGGGTGATCCGCTGATCTCGATCCGCGGTCTGTGGAAGGTGTACGGACCGCGGGCCGAGCGAATCGTCGGCTCACCGATGGCCGACCTGCCGCGCAACGAGCTCGAAGCTCGAAGCGGCAACGTCGTGGCGATGCGCAACATCGACCTGAGCGTGAACCCCGGTGAGGTCTTCGTCGTGATGGGGCTGTCCGGCAGCGGAAAGTCGACGCTGATCCGCTGCCTGACGCGGCTGATCGAGCCGACCGCCGGTGAGGTGTGGATCGGCGACACCAATGTCACGGCCGCCGACGCCGATCAGCTGCTGCAGATTCGCCGTCACCGGGTGTCGATGGTGTTCCAGCACTTCGGCCTGCTCCCTCACCGCACGCTGCTCGACAACGTGGCGTTCGGCTTGGAGATCCGCGGCACCGCCAAGCCGGAGCGGCGTGAGGCGGCCCGGCGGATGCTCGAACTGGTCGGACTGCGCGGGATGGAGCTCTACAAACCGGCCCAGCTCAGTGGCGGCCAGCAGCAGCGGGTGGGTTTGGCGCGGGCGCTGGCGACCGATCCGCAGATCATGCTGTTCGACGAACCGTTCTCGGCTCTCGATCCGCTGATCCGGCGCGACATGCAGGACGAGGTGGTCCGATTGCGACGCGAAGTGGCCAAGACGATGGTATTCATCACCCACGACCTCGCCGAGGCGCTGCGCCTCGGCGACCGCATCGCGATCATGCGTGACGGTCGTTTCGTACAGGTCGGAACCGCCGAGGACATCGTCGGGAGTCCGGCCGACGACTACGTGCGCAACTTCGTGCGCGACATCCCCCGTTCCCATGTGGTATCGGTCGAGTCGGTGATGCAGCCGCTGAGCGACGACGGGCGCTACTGCGCCGATGTCGTTGCCGGAACGAAGGTGCGCGATGCGATCGAGCCACTGGCGGTGAGCGAGCTTCCCGTCCGCGTGGTCGATGTGGCGGGCCGGCCGATGGGTTCGCTCGGGCGCGCCGAGGTGCTCGCGGTGATCGCCGGGGAGAACCCCCTGTGACGGCGGTGTCCGTCCGCTCCCTGTCCCACGGCCCGCAGCTGTCGCGGCGGGCGATGGTCGCGATCGGCATCATCGCCGCGGCGATCGCCGTCTCGTTGCTCGGCGGCAGAACGGTGCCGACCTGGTTGGACAACCATCTGCAGTCGCGGGCCCTCGACGTCAACAACTGGGTGATCGACAACCGGCTGACCCACTGGCTGTTCCGTTGGATCCTGAACCCGGTCAAATCGGTGATCAATGGGCTGTGTACCGCAGTACTGTGGGGCCTGCGCAACCTGCGCTGGCCAGGCGTGTTGGCCCTTGCCGCCTCGGTCGGGGCGCGGACGGGCGGCTGGCGCGCCGCCTTCGGTGGAACCCTGGCCCTCGCCGGGGTCGGGGTCGTCGGCTACTGGGACAAGACGATGATCACCCTGTCGATCATGATGGTCAGCGTCGCCCTGGCCCTGCTCATCGGTGTGCCGCTCGGCGTGTGGTCGGCGCGATCCGATCGCGTCGAACGATCCTTGCGGGGGCTGCTCGACACGGCCCAGGTGATGCCGGTGTTCGTGTACCTCGGACTCGTGACGTTGATGTTCAGCATCAAGAACCCCCCGGTTGTCGCCGCAGCGGTGATCTACGCCGTGCCGCCTGCGGTGCGAATCACCAGCCTCGGCATCCGACAGGTGCCGATCGTCGCCACCGAGGTGGGCCAGTCGTTCGGCTCGACCCGCCGGCAGCTGCTGGCGAAGGTTCAGTTCCCGATGGCGAAACGGACCATCCTCGCCGGCCTCAACCAGGTGATCATGATGGCCTTCGGCATCGTCGTCATCGGGGCGGTGCTCGGGACCGGTGACACGGGCGCGGTCGTGCTTGAAGGCCTTCGCAAGACGAACATCGGTCTCGCCTTCGCCTCGGGACTGGCGATCGTGTTCGCCGCGATCGCGCTCGATCGGGTGACGACCGGTGACCGCGGCTCGAAGCATCCGAGTCGGTTTTCGCCGCTGTCGCTCCCCGGTCGCGGCTACTGGGCTGCCTCGCTGGGCCTGGTGGCGCTCGGTACGGTCGTCGGCACCCTGACCCACGTCACGGAGTTCCCCAGCTGGTTGACCTACGACATCAAGCCGGCGGTTACCGACGCCGTGAAGGCGGTGCAGCGCAACTTCCGCAACGGAGTCCCCGTGATCGGGGGGACGGAGTCATTCACGAACTTCCTGGTTCCGAACGTCCTCAATCCGCTGCGCGACATGTTGCAGAACGCGCCCTGGCTGGTTGTGCTCGGTGTGTTCGCCGCCGTCGGGTGGATCAGCAAGGGTTGGCGCCTTGCCGTTCTCGTGGCCGTTTGCTTCGCTGCGATCGCCTCGATGGGTACGGCACCCGGTGGCGCCAGCGGACGCATCCCAATCTGGGACCTGGCGATGGACACGCTCAGCCAGGTGATCGTGGCCGTCGTGATCAGTGTGCTGATCGCCGTGCCGCTCGGCGTCCTCGCCGGGCGCAAGCAATGGGCCTATGCCGTGATGCGGCCGTTTCTCGACCTCGCCCAGGTGTTGCCCCAGTTCGTCTACCTCGTGCCGGTGCTCTTCCTGTTCGATGCCGGACGGACGCCGGGGGTGATCGCCTCGGTCGTCTACGCGGTGCCGCCGGGTGTGCGCCTGACGGCGCTCGGGTTGCGCGAGGTGCCGGTGACACCGCGGGAAGCAGCGACATCGTTCGGCGCGACACCTCGCCAGGAGCTGTTCAAGGTTCAGCTGCCGCTGGCGATGCGCTCGGTGTTGCTCGGGATCAACCAGACGATCCTGATGGTGTTGGCGATGGTGATCATCTCCGCGTTGATCGGCGGCGGGGCCCTTGGGCTGCTGTCCCTCGGCGGGTTCCAGAAGACGCAGCAGCAGTTCGGCCAGGGTTTGGCGGGCGGTTTGAGTATCGTGTTGCTCGCTATCGTGCTGGATCGCATCACTCAGGCGTGGGGTGAGCCAGCTGATCGCCGCGGCTAGCGACGCTGGCCGGAGTCCATACGTCAAGGGGGAGATATGACCACACAACGTCGGGGCCGGTTCGCTGCCGTTGCCCTGTTCAGCTTGCTTGCCGCCGCGTGCGGATCGAGTGGCGAGTCCACGGACCAGACCGACGCGCCGGCGGTGGGTGCCACGACTGCGCCGCCTGCTCCGGCCACCGAAGCGGCGCCCGTCGCCACCGATGCGGCCCCGGCAGCGACTGAGGCGGCCACCACCGGCGACGCCGCGGCGGGCATCACTGTGGCGGTCAACCCGTGGACCGGTTCTGCCGTGAACGCCAATGTCGCCAAGATCGTACTCGAATCGGAGTTGAACACCAAGGTCGACCTGCTCGACATCGACGAGTTCGCCACATGGACGGGCCTTGACGACGGCTCGATCGACGCCGTGCTCGAGGTGTGGCCATCGGGCCACGGCGCCGACTACGACAAGTACGTCACCGAGAAGAAGAGCGTCGTCGACATCGGCAAGCTGGGCCCCGAAGCCAAGATCGGATGGTACGTACCGACCTTCGTGGTGGACGAGCATCCAGAGCTCAAGACCTGGGAAGGCCTGAAGGACCCTGCGCTGGCCAAGTTGTTCGCCACCGCCGAGACAGGCGACAAGGGCCAGTTCCTGATGGGTGATCCGACGTACGTGACGTTCGACGAGCAGATCATCACCAATCTCGGGCTTCCGTTGCAGTACGTCGTCGGCGGTTCCGAGGCGGCCGTGATCACGGCCCTGCAGAAGGCCGTCGAGGACCGCAAGCCGGTGCTGGTCCAGTTCTGGAAGCCGCATTGGCTGCATCTCTCCCTCGATCTCACTGAGGTGGCGCTGCCGGAATCGACGCCGGAGTGCGAGGCAGCCCGAAGCGACAGCAGCAACGGCGTCGGCTGCGACTATCCCGCAGACGTGCTGTACAAGGCGGCGAATGCGGGCCTCGAGGCGAAGAACCCGGCTGCGTTCGGGTTCCTGAACAAGCTCCAGCTCACGACGGACCAGCAGAGCGAGATCGCCGGCTACGTCGATCGCGATGGGATGACGATCGCCGACGCCTCTGCCAAGTGGATCGCCGACAATGGCGACGTCGTCAAGAGTTGGATGAGCTGACTACCGTCCGGCGGCGCGGGCTGCGATCCCGTCACGGGCATCGCAGCCTGGCCGCAGGTCCCGATCGACCGGTTCCGCGACCTGGGGCCGCCGGGGCGCGCTACGGGGAGTCGTCGTGGCCCTGGCGACCCGGTCGCTGAGCTGCCGGCCCCACCGCCGGCAACCGGTCACCGCATCGTCAGCACGACCCGGCCGACGAGGCCGCCGCCGCGCATCTCGGCCAGCACGTCGTTGATCTCCGGGAGGCGCGCCCGGCGGACGGTCGCCGTGACCAGCCCGTTGACGGCGAAGTCGACGGCCTCCTGGAGATCGAGGCGGGTTCCGACGTTCGAGCCGCGCACGGTCAGTTCGCCCGAGATCAGCGAGGCGATCGACATCCGCATCTCGTCGGCGGGACCCCCGGGCATGCCGAGGTACACCGCGGTGCCCGCCGGGCGGAGCATGGCGACGGCCTGCTCGAAGGCGCTGGTGGCCACCGCGGCGACCACCGCGCCGTGGACCCCGCCGACCGCTCGGTGGACGAGATCGACGGGGTCACCGGTGCCGGCGTCGATGGCCAGCTCGGCGCCCAGCGAACGGGCCAGGTCGAGCTTGTCGGCCGACACGTCGACGGCGACGACGCGCAGCCCCATGGCCACGGCGTACTGCACGGCGAGATGGCCGAGGCCGCCGATCCCGATGATCGCCACCCGTTGGCCCGGGCGGGCTCCGGTGCGTTTCAGCCCCCGGTAGGTGGTCACCCCGGCGCAGAGCACCGGGGCGATGGCGACGGGATCGGCGGTGTGCGGGAGGGTGGCGACGAACGCAGCCGGCGCCACGAGGTACTCGGCGTAGCCCCCGGCCTTGGTGTAACCCGTCGACTCGGTCGTCGGGCAGATCGTCTCCATCCCCGCCAGACACCACTCGCATCGTCCGCACGACGAGTACATCCACGGCACGCCGACCAGCGCCCCGACGACCGGGTCGGCGACTCCCGCTCCGAGCTCGACCACGCGCCCGGTGACCTCGTGGCCGGGGATCAGCGGGAGCACCGGCGGGGGAGTCCAGTCGCCGTCGACGGCATGGAGATCGCTGTGGCACACCCCGCAGGCGATCACCTCGATGAGCACGTCGCCCGGACCGGGCCGGGGGATCGGCACCTGCTCGATCGACAGCGGCGTACGCAGTTCGTGGAGCACGGCCGCGGTCATCGTCCCGCGCCGGGGATCGGGTCGTGGGGTGTCGGTGATCGTCATGTTCGTCACGTCCTTCGGGCTCGGTTGGCGGGCGCTGCCGGACCAAGCCTTGCCGATCCGACGGCACGGTCCTGCAGGGGTGGCGAGGAGGGGTGGCGAGGAGGGGTGGCGAGGAGGGGTGGCGACGGGCTGTACGGCGGGCTGGCGGCGGGCTGGCAGAGAGCTGGCGGAGGCGTGCTGCGGGTGGGTCGGCGGTGTACGAGCGTCCGCCCGTCGGCTATGGTTAGAGCGCTCTAACGTGAGGGAGACGAGCGAACTCGATGGACGACCAGCGTGACCGGTTGGAACTGCTCACCGTCGGGCGGATCTGTGTCGACCTGTACGCCAACGAGCCGGGCGCGTCGTTCCTCGACCCGCAGACCTTCACCAAGTCGATCGGTGGAACGGCGACCAACGTCGCCGTGGCCGCTGCCCGCCTCGGTCACCGCGCCGCGGTGTACACCAAGGTGGGCGACGACCCGTTCGGGGAGTACGTGCGCGCCAAGCTGCGCGGTTTCGGTGTCGACGACCGCTTCGTCGCCACCCACCCCGAGCGTCCGACGCCGCTCGCCTTCGCCGCGATGAACCCGCCCGAGGATCCGCAGATCCTGATGTACCGCTACCCGGCCGGCCCCGACATGGACATCGTCTCGGCCGACATCCCCGACGAGGTGCTCGACGGAGTCGGCGTCTTCTGGGTCACCGGCACGTGGTTCTCGGCCGAACCGTGCGCCACGGCCTGCCGCGAGCTGCTCGAACGGCGGGGCCGGCGGCGGGCGACGGTGCTCGACCTCGACTACCGGGCCAACTTCTGGCCGTCGGCCGAGGCCGCCGGAGCGGCCGTCGCCCCGATGCTCGAGCACGTCACCGTGGCCGTGGGCAACCGGGCGGAGTGCGCGGCGACCGTCGGCACGGGCGAGCCCCGCGAGGCGGCCCGCCGCCTGCTGGGCGCCGGGGTCGAACTGGCGATCGTCAAGATGGGCGGCGACGGGGTGCTCGTCGCCACCGCCGACGCCGTCGAGGTCGTCACGCCCCAACGCGTCGAGGTGGTCTGCGGGCTCGGCGCCGGGGATGCCTTCGGTGGCGCTCTGGTCCACGGCCTGCTCCGCGGCTGGGATCCGGTGCGCACGGTTCGCTACGCCAATGCCGCCGGCGCGATCGTCGCGGGCAGGCTGTTGTGCGCCGATGCGATGCCGACGCCCGCCGAGATCGACGAGATGCTGGAGGCCCCGAGTGGCACTCACTGACGCCCGCTACCGCGAGTTGACCGAGATCCGCGTGTCGCGGCCCGAGCACATCGCCCAGGCGCTGCTGACCCGGGCCCGGCGCACGAGCCTGACCCGCGACGGGATGATGTTCATCGTCGCCGCCGATCACACGGCACGCGGCGTGGTCGGGCTGGGGGACGATCCGCTGGCGATGGCCGACCGTCGTTCGATGCTCGACCGCCTGCTCACCGCGTTGGACAACCCGCGCGTCGACGGGGTGCTGGCCAGCGTCGACATCATGGAGGACCTCGTCGTCCTCGGGGCGCTCGAGAACCGGGTCGCCGTGGGCACGATGAACCGCGGCGGCCTGGCCGGCGCGGTGTGGGAGCTCGACGACCGCTTCACCGCCTACGACACCGAGCACCTGGTGGCTGCCGGTCTCGACGCCGGCAAGATGCTCCTGCGGCTCGATGACGACGACCCGGGCACCAACCCGACCCTCGAGGCGTGCGCCAGGGCGGTGCAGCAGCTCAACGACCAGCGGATGATGGCGATGGTCGAGCCGATCCCCTACACCCGTGGCCCCGACGGCAGGCGCCGCTGGGACGACCGGCCCGGTCGGCTGCTGCGCGCCGTCGGCGTGTCGGCGGCGCTGGGCGGCTCGAGCGCCTACACCTGGCTGAAGATCCAGGCGACCGCCGACATCGCCCAGGTGGCGGCGATGACCACCCAACCGTTGCTGATCCTCGGCGGGGCGCCGGGCCCCGACCCCGAGGCGACCTATGCCTCGTGGGAGGTGGCGCTCGCCGAGCCGTCGGTACGCGGTCTGGTCGTCGGTCGCGCCCTGCTCTACCCGTCCGACGGTGACGTCGCCGCGGCAGTCGGACGAGCCGCCGATCTGGTGACCGCCGCCGTGGCCGCCCGCCGATGACCGCCTCCGACCTCCGCCCGTCCCGATGATCCGGCCGAACGATCTCCTCGTGCCTCGCGGTACTGCGGCCGCCGACGGGTTCGTCGCCGTGATCACCCCGGAACGGGCCGGCTGGACGTACAGCGGGTTGCGGGTGCTCCACCTGCCCCCCGGCGAGTCGATCGCCCTCGTCACCGGTGACGAGGAGATGGCCGTGCTGCCGCTCGGCGGGTCGGCGACGGTCGAGGTCGAGTCGCGGCGGTTCGAGCTCCAGGGCCGCGACGACGTGTTCTCGCGGGTCACCGACTGGGCCTACCTGCCGATCGACGCCGAGGTCCGCCTGTCGAGCCCGACCGGCTGCGAGCTGGCCCTGCCCAGCGCCCGCGCCCGGGTGCGCTTCGATCCGGCCCACGTCGCCGCCGGCGACGTCGCCGTCGAACTGCGTGGCGCCGGGCCATCGACCCGCCAGGTCACCAACTTCATGAGCCCGGGACGGTTCGACGGCGCCGATCGGCTGATGTGCTGCGAGCTGCTCACCCCCGACGGCAACTGGTCGAGCTACCCGCCCCACCGCCACGACGGGGCCGGCGACTGTGCCGTCGACAACGAGGAGATCTACTACTTCCGGATCGGCTCGACGGCGCACCGAGGGTACGCCCCCGAGGGGTTCGCGATGCACCGCACCTACACGGTGGAGGGTCTCCACGACGCCGTCTTCGACATCAACGTGCCGATCCACGACGGCGACGTGTTCCTCATCCCCGAGGGCTACCACGGGCCGTGCATCGCCGCGCCCGGTTATCCCCTCTACTACCTGAACGTGCTCGCCGGACCGGGAGGCGAGCGCACGATGGCCTTCTGCGACGACCCGACGCACCACTGGGTGCGCGACGCCTGGGCCGACATGCCCATCGATCCCCGATGCCCGATGACCAGCGCACTTGGAGTTGTCCACCATGGCTGACCACACGACCCGTACGAGGCTCGGCATCGCCGTGATCGGCTTCGGCTGGATGGGCCAGGCCCACAGCCGCGGGTGCCGCCGGGCCCCGTCGTACTTCCCCGCTCGGCACTACGACCCCGAGATGGTCGTCGTCGCCGACACCGAGGCGTCACGCCGCCAGCAGGCGATCGACGGGTTCGGGTACCGCCAGGTCGTCGCCGACTGGCGCGAGGCCGTCGCCCATCCGGACGTCGACGTCGTGTTCGTCACCTCACCCAACATGCTGCACGTCGAGATGGTCGAGGCCGCGGCCGCGGCCGGCAAGCACGTCTTCTGCGAGAAGCCGGTGGGCGGCACGCCGGCCCAGACCGTCGTGGCCGAACGGGCGGCCCGCCTGGCGGGGGTGATCTCGGGCGTCGGCTACAACTACCGCTGGGCGCCGATGGTCCAGTACGCCCACCGGTTGATCGCCGACGGCACCATCGGCGAGATCACCAACTACTACGGCCGCTTCTACTCGATGTACGGCTCGGATCCGATGGGGCTGCTGTCGTGGCGGTTCATGGTCGACCAGGCCGGTCACGGGGTGTCGACCGACATCCTCAGCCACTCCGTCGACCTGGCCCACTACCTGGTCGGTCCGATCACCAAGGTGACGGGCACGATCGAGACGTTCATCACCGAGCGTCCGCTGACCCACCGGGTCCGGCACCCACTACGACCGGGGCAAGCCGGGCGACCCGACCGGGCCGGTGACCAACGAGGACTACGCGGCGATGATGTGCCGCTTCGCCAACGGCGCCCGGGGCACGTTCGAGACCAGCCGCTCCGTGGTCGGACCGGAGAGCCAGAACATGTTCGAGGTCTACGGCACCGAGGGCTCGATCCGCTGGAACTTCGAGAAGATGAACGAGCTGCAGGTCTACGTCGCCGCCGACCACCCCCACACCGGGTTCACCACCGTCTACGGGGGGGACCGCTTCCCCCATCACGGCAACTTCGTGCCGGGCAGTGCCAACGGCATCGGCTTCGAGGACCTGATCTGCATCGAGGACCACGAGTTCCTCGAGTCCGTTGCCGCCGGGAGGCGACACGTGCCCGGTTTTGCCGAAGCCGTCGACTACGTCAGCGTGCAGGATGCCGTGCTCCGCTCGGCCGAGTCCGGCCGTTGGGAAGACGTCGTCTCGTTGAGGAGGGACTGACCGATGGCCGCACCGGCGAACACGATCGACGGCACCGAACGGATGACCGTCGCCGAGGCGATCGTGCGCTGGCTGATCGCCCAGCGCACGACGATCGACGGGGTGGAGCAGCCGCTCTTCCCGGGCGTGTACGGGATCTTCGGCCACGGCAACGTCACCTGCCTGGGACACTCGCTCGAACAGCACCGCAGTGAGATCCCCACGTGGCGCGGGCAGAACGAGCAGGGGATGGCCCTCGCCGGTGTCGCCTACGCCAAGGCGATGCGCCGTCGCCAGATCATGGTCGCCACGTCGTCGGTCGGCCCCGGGGCGACGAACATGATCACCGCCGCAGGTGTGGCGATGGCCAACCGGCTCCCGCTGCTGCTGCTCTCCGGCGACACGTTCCAGAGCCGCCTGCCCGACCCGGTGCTGCAGCAGGTCGAACACTTCGGCCACCCCTCGACGACGGTCAACGACGCCTTCCGGCCGGTGGTCCGCTACTGGGACCGCATCGTCCACCCCGAGCAGGTGCTCAGCTCCCTGCCCCAGGCGTTGGCGACGATGCTCGACCCGGGCGACTGCGGGCCGGCGTTCATCGCCCTTCCCCAGGACGTCCAGGCGATGGCCCTCGACGTGCCGGCTGCCTTCCTGAGCCGTCGCCTCCATGCCGTGCCCCGGCCCCGCGCCTCGCTCGATCAGCTGCACGCGGCGGCCGCCGCGCTGCGCACGGCGCAGCGACCGCTGATCGTCGCCGGAGGCGGGGTGCACTACTCGCTGGCGGAGGCCGAGCTGCAGGCCTTCGCCGAGAACCACCGCATCCCCGTCGTCGAGACCGTCGCCGGCAAGACGAGCCTGCGCCACGACCACCCGAACTACGCCGGGCCGATCGGCGTCACGGGCTGCGAGGCCGCCAACAACCTCTGTGCCGACGCCGACGTCGTGGTCGCCGTGGGCACCCGCCTGCAGGACTTCACGACGGGCTCGTGGACGGTCTTCGGTGCCGAGGCGACGATCATCGGGGTCAACGCCGCCCGCTTCGACGCCGTCAAGCACCGCCAGCTGCCGGTGGTCGGAGACGCCCGTGAAAGCCTGGTCGAGCTCGGCGCATTGCTCGCCGGGCATGCGGCGCCCGCCGGCCGCATGGCCCAGGCGGCTGACGAGGTCGTCGGGTACTGGCGTTACATCGACGGCCTCACCCGGCCCACCGAGGACGATTCGCTGCCGACGTACGCCCAGGTCGTCGGCGCCGTCGCGCGTCAGGCCACACCCGACGACTTCGCCCTCACGGCGGCCGGCGGGTTCCCCGGCGAATTGAACAACAACTGGCGCTCGCTCGCCCCGGCGACCTTCGACTGCGAGTACGGCTTCTCCTGCATGGGATACGAGATCTCGGGTGGGTGGGGAGCACGCATGGCCCGCCCCCAGGGCGAGGTGTTCGTCTTCGTCGGCGACGGCTCGTACCTGATGATGAACAGCGACCTGTACTCGTCGGTTCTCTCCGGGCACAAGCTGATCGTCGTCGTCTGCGACAACGGCGGGTTCGCGGTGATCGACCGCCTGCAGGTCAACCAGGGAGGGCGCAGTTTCAACAACCTGCTCGCCGACTGCAACATCGTCGGCGAGGTGCGGGTCGATTTCGCCGCCCACGCGGCGGCGATGGGTTGCATCACCGAGCGCGTCGGCTCGATCGCCGAGCTCGAAGGCGCACTGGCCCGGGCCCGCACCGCCGATCGCACCGTCGTCATCGCCATGCACACCCACCCGAGCTCGTGGACCGGGGGAGGGGCGTTCTGGGAGGTCGGCGTGCCCGAGGTCAGTGCGCTCCCCACCGTCGAGGTGGCCAGGACGTCGATGGAGGCCGGCCGCAGCCAGCAGCGCCGCGGCGTCTGAGCGGCCGCCGGTTCCCGGCCGGTCCGCTGCCCGGCGGCTCAGTGGTTCGGGGTGGCCTGGTGGGCGGCGCGGGCGAGCTCGATCTCCCGCCATGCCGCCTTGCGGTTCTCGAAGCCGGCCGTCGCCGAGGTCTTGTCGGGCTCCAGCGCCTTGTAGACGTCGAAGAAGTGCTTGATCTCCTCGAGGAGCTCGTCGGGCAGATCCTTGAGGTCCTCCACACCCTTCCAGCGCGGTTCGGTCGCCGGGACGCAGATGATCTTGGCGTCGGGCCCGGCCTCGTCCTGCATCCACAGCAGACCCACGGGCTTCGCCTCGACCCACACGCCGGGGTACACGGGGTCCTCGAGCAGCACGAGCGCGTCGAGCGGATCGCCGTCGCCGCCAAGCGTGTCGGGGATGAAGCCGTAGTCGGCAGGGTAGGTGGTCGCCGTGAACAGTCGTCGATCGAGGAAGATGTGACCGGTCTCGTGGTCGATCTCGTACTTGTTGCGGCTCCCCCGGGGGATCTCGATCACGACATGGATGCAGCCGTCTCGGAGCGCTTTGGGCATGCACGATCTTGCCACGCGGCGACGTGATTTCGTGTGGGGATGGTCTGATCGGCCCATTCGTCCGTCCATACCCGCTCGATGCCTCTTGAATCGGTCACTATATGTGAATGCACGGCGACGCATGGTGGACAGGGGCAGCGCTCGCCGCGCCGCCGTTCACGCTTGCGCAGCCACGCCGAGTGCACAAGCTCGAGGTCTGACGGATGGCGGACACGGCGCACGGCGCACACGGCCGGGCGGTCCGGAAGCGGATGGTGAGGGCGACGGCAGTCGTCGTCGCCTCGGCCGCTTGGGCCTTGGCGTCGAACGGCGCCGTCGCCGACGCGGCGGCGGCCCAAGCAGCCAATGCGCCGATCGACGTCATACCGATCTGCTGGGCGGTCACCGATGACACCGCCGAGATCCTCCGCTTCAACCTGAGCGCGACCCGGCCGATCCCGCCGTCCGCCTCGCCGTTGAGCCGGGTCTACACGGGTGAGGGGATGGCCTACCGTGCCTCGCACCATGACCTGGTGATGTTCTCCGACGGGCCGTCGAGGATGTGGACCTACGACCTCGAAACCGGGACCGAGACCGCGGTCGGACCCGCCCTCCCCGGTCACGTCGACGGGGCGGCACTCTGGGTCGACCCGGCCGACCCGAGCCGCGAGGAGCTGTGGATCGCCATCGCCGAACGGCTCTACCGCATCGATCCCGACACCGCCGTGGTCCTCGAGGGGCCCCACGCCCTCTCGGGGATCGGGGGCTCGTCGGGCGGTCTCGCCTTCGAACCGCGCACCGGCGAGATGTGGATGACCGATGACTTCCCCGAGTCCGCTCTCTACCGGATCAGCCGTCCGGACTTCCGGGCCACCAAGGTCGCCGACATCCGCTGGCCCGACGGGTCGCGGCCCGACGCCGAGTCGCTCGACTTCGGGGCGCAGGGCCAGCTCTACACCGAGGAGGACTTCGGCGACCGCCGCGGCAAGCGCTACATCCTCGAGATCGATCGCGTCTCCGGGGTTGTCACTCCGGTGGCCGGGCCGATCCCCGGGATCGGTGATCTCGAGGGACTGGGCTGCAACGGCGGGGCCGAGGTGTTCCAACCGGCCGACCCGGCCGTCGACATCGAGAAGTCGGTCAACTCCTACGATGCCGACGAGGCACCGGGCCCCGACGTCCCCGCCGGCACGACGGCGTTCTTCCGCTACGTGGTGACCAACACCGGCAACCTCGACCTGCGCGACGTGGTGGTCACCGACGACCGGGGTGTGGCGGTGATCTGCCCGTCGGGCACGGCGACGATCGGCCACCTCGCCGTCGGCGAGGTCGTCGAGTGCGACGGGACGAGCATCGCGGTGGCCGAGGAGTATCGCAATGTCGGCGAGGTCACGGCCTGGGCGGATCCTCCGCCGGTGGCCGCCGCCGTCCAGCAATCGCCGATGATGGTCACCGACAGCGACCCGGCGAACTACCACGGCTACGTCTGGCCTCCGCCCCCCGGGACCGACCCCGACACGACCCCGGTGCACGACCCCGACCCGAGCTACAACACCCCGGAGCGGTTCCTGAGCCGCGACGAGGCGTCGACCTCGGTGGAGACCGACATCACCCTGCCCGAGACGGGTGCCGGCGATCGGGCGGGGGAGGCGCTCGTCGCCGGCATCATGCTGCTCATCGCCGGCACGCTGCTGCGCCGCGGGGCGCGAAGGCCGTCGCCCATCGGACGCTAGCCGGGACCCGGCGGGTCCGGGGCCGCTGGGTCTTCCGACCTATTGCACGCTGAGTGGTCGATCGATCAAGGAATCATCAGTACAGTGGCTGCTCTTACGTTCTCCGTGAGATCACGCCCGCACCGAGCGCGCGTGGGGGAGGATCGACGAGGAGAGACACCGTGGCCGCAGCGCCCCGACAGAGCCGGTTTCGAGGAGCCGCCGCGGCCGCCATCACGCTGGTCGTCGGGCTGCCCATCCTGGTGGGGATCCCCGGCGCCGCCCACGCCGTCGATCCGGCGTGTTGGGCGGTCACCGACGACACAGCCGAGCTGTTCGTGTTCCACCCCGACACCGCCAATCCGCGGCCTCCCGTCGCCCTGCCCCTGTCCCAGGTCTTCAAGGGCGAGGGACTGGCCTACCGGGCCTCGACGAACGCGGTGGCCCTGTTCTCCGATCAACCGTCACGCCTGTGGTACTACGACCTCGACACGGCAGCCGAGACGCAGGTCGGTGTCAACCTGCCCGGCCACGTCGACGGCGCCGCCTTCTTCGTCGATCCGACGAACCCCGAGTTGGAGCAGCTGTGGGTGACGATCGGCGCCAACCTCTACCGGCTCAACCCCGAAACGGCCGCCGTGCTGTCCGGGCCGCACCCGCTCGCCCCGATCGGCGGGTCGACGGGTGGGCTGGGGTTCGAGCCGACGCTCGGCACGCTGTGGGCCACCGACGACCGCCCCGAGTCAGCGCTGTACAGCATCGACCTCACGACCTACGTCGCCACGAAGGTTGCCGACATCCGGTTCCCCGACGGGCTCAGGCCCGATGCCGAGGGCTTCGACTTCGCCGCCGACGGCCAGATGTACACCGAGGAGGACCAGGGCGACAAGCGGGGCACCCGCTACATCTACGAGGTCGATCCGGCCACCGGCCTGATCACCCCCGCCGCCGGGCCGGTGCCGGGCATCGGTGACGTCGAGGGCCTGGCCTGCAACGGTGGTGCGAACCTCTTCACGCCGCCCAACCGGCCGGGGCTCGACATCGAGAAGTCCGTCAACGGCGAGGACGCCGACGTGGCTCCCGGACCGCAGCTCGCCGAGGCGTCCGTCGCCACCTTTGCCTACCGGGTGGTCAACACCGGCAACGTCGAGCTGTTCGACCTCGTGGTGTCCGACGATCGTGGTGTCGTGGTCACCTGCCCGTCGGGCGATGCGACGATCCCCACCCTGGCCGTCGGCCAGTCGGTCGAGTGCACGGGCTCGGCCACCGTCGCCGCGGGCGCGTACGTCAACATCGGCTCGGTCGAGGGCCGGACCCGCCCGCCGACCAATCCGGATGGGAGCCAGGGCGAACCGGTGGTGGTCGCCGACACCGACTCCGCCAACCTGCTCGGCATCGAGGTGGTCGTCGTCGAGCCGCCGACGGTTCCCCCGACCGTGCCGCCGACTGGCGCCGAGCTGGTGACCATCGTGGAGCCGCCGGCCACGACGCAGCCGTCCGTGGTGTCGACCCGGCCCGCGGCCCCATCCACCTCGGGTCCGGACCTGACCATCTCGTTGCCGCCGACGGGCCGCACGACCGCCATCCTGGCGATCGCCGGTGCCCTGGCCCTGCTCACCGGCCTCACGGCCCGCCGCACCGCCCGGCGCACCACGTCGCCGACTCGCCCCTGAGACGGCGGTTCCAGCCGCTAGCGTCGGAGTTCTATGGAGTTCCGCCGGATTACCAACCTGCCGCCGTACGTCTTCACGATCATCAACGGTCTGAAGATCGAGGCACGGCGGGCCGGGGTCGACGTCATCGACCTCGGATTCGGCAACCCCGACATCCCCTCCCCGCAGATCGCCGTCGACAAGCTGGCCGAGGCGGCACGGATCGCCCGCAACCATCGCTACTCGCTCAGCCGTGGCCTGCCGAAGCTCCGTGAAGCGGCGGCGGCGCTGTACCAGCGCAACTGGGGCGTCGAGCTCGACAGCGAGTTGGAGATCACCAACACGATCGGCTCGAAGGAGGGCTTCAGCCATCTGATGTGGGTCCTGCTCGAGCGGGGCGACGCGGCGATCGTCCCCAGCCCGAGCTATCCGATCCACATCTACGGGCCGCTGTTCGCCGGCGCCGACCTCCGCCAGGTACCGATGCGCGGGCTGTCCGATCCGCGGACGCGCGACGACTTCACCGGCGACTTCATGGGCAGCCTGGAAGCCGCGTACGACATCGGTTGGCCCAAGCCCCGGGTGCTGGTGATCTCGTTCCCCCACAACCCGACCGGGGCCTGCGTCGATCTCGACTTCATGCAACGGGTCGTCGATTTCTGTCGCGAGCGCGAGATGATCGTCGTTCACGACTTCGCCTACGCCGACGTCGGTTTCGACGGCTACAAGCCGCCCTCGATCCTCCAGGCCGAGGGCGCCAAGGAGTGCGCCGTCGAGCTCTACTCGATGACCAAGAGCTTCTCGATGGCCGGTTGGCGCTGCGCCTTCATGGTCGGCAACCGCGACGTGGTCCAGGCGCTCGTCAAGCTGAAGAGCTACCTCGACTACGGCGCCTTCCAGCCGATCCAGATCGCCGCGACCGTCACGATGAACGAGGCGCCCGACTACCCCCACGAGGTCTGCGCGATCTACGAGGCCCGCCGTGACGTGCTCATCGACGGGCTCTCCCGCATCGGCTGGGAGATCCCCAAGCCGCGGGGGACGATGTTCGTCTGGGCGCCGATCCCCGAGCCGTACGCCGAGCTCACCTCGGTCGAGTTCTGTTCGCTGATGGTCCGCGAGTGCGAGGTGGCGCTGTCGCCCGGTGTCGGCTTCGGCCCGGGCGGTGAGGGCTTCGTCAGGTTCGCCCTGATCGAGAACGAGAAGCGCATCGCCCAGGGAATCCGCAACCTCCGACGGGGTTTGACGAAGCTCTGACCGTGGGTCGCCGGGCGTGTGCGCCGCCTCCTGTCACGTGTTCGTCACAAATCGGTCACGACGGGCGCACACCGAACGGATAGGTTGCGTGATCATGGACTCCTACGTGATGAGGGTTTGGCTGTCCGACCGACCGGGCGTTCTCGGCCAGGTGGCCACCCAGATCGGGGCGATCGGTGGTGATGTCGTCGGCATCGAGATCCTCGAACGGGGCGGTGGTCAGGCCGTCGACGAGTTGATCGTCTCGCTCCCCGACGGAGTCGGCCCCGATGAGCTGGTCGCCGCGGTCGGACGGATCGGCGGCGCCGGGATCGAGGAGGTGCGAGCGGTCTGCGGCGATCGTCCCGACGGTTCGATCGTCGCCCTCGAGATCGCCGCCCGCCTCGTCGAGATGGAGCCCGACAAGCGTGTCGACGGCCTCGCCTGCGAGGTCGTCGACCTGTTCGAGGCGGCGTGGACCAACGTGATCGACGTCGACACCGGTGTCTCCCTCGTGGCCGTGGGGTCGGGACCCGAGGCGGCGTGGCTGGCCGCCTTCGTGGCGGGCAGCCGGCACCTCGCCCCCGAGGATCGCTCGGCCGGCGCGCCCGCCGATCTGGCCTGGGCGCCGATCGACGTCGATCGGCTGGTCATCACCGTCGGGCGTGCATCGCCGTTCCACGCCCGCGAGCGCCAGCAGCTGGCGATCCTCGCCCGGATCGCCTCAGGACTCGGCGTCGACCCACCCGCGTGAGCGTTCCACCGCCCGCAGCCACAGCGCATGGCCGGCGTCGGCCGTGGCGCGCTCGACCGACGGGGTGAACTCGGCGTCGAGGCGCCAGCGGCTACGCAGGTCGTCGAGCGTCCAGGCGCCCTCGGCCAGGCCGGCGAGATAGGCGGCGCCGAGCGCCGTGGTCTCCTGGTCCCGGGGCCGGCGCACGGTCACCCCGAGCTGATCGGCCTGCAACTGGAGCATCAGGTCCATCACCGACGCCCCGCCGTCGACGCGCAGGTCGGTGATCGCCGTCCCCGCAGCGACTGCCATCGCCTCGACGGCGTCGCGGGTCTGGAAGACCATCGCCTCGACCACGGCACGGGCGAGATGGGCGCGCCCGGTGCCCCGGGTGATCCCGACGATCGTGCCTCGGGCGTACGGGTCCCACCACGGTGTGCCGAGGCCGGTGAACGCCGGCACGAGGTACACGCCCCCGGTGTCGGGCACGCTGGCGGCCAGCGGGCCGATCTCGGCCGCCGAGTCGATCAGGCCGAGACCGTCACGGAGCCACTGGATGGCAGCTCCCGTGGCGAAGATGGCGCCCTCCAGGGCGTAGGTGGTGGTGCCGTCGGGCAGCGTCCAGGCGACGGTCGTCAGCATCCCCTCGGTCGGTGCCGGGCAGCGGGTGCCGGCGTTGACGAGCACGAAGCTGCCGGTGCCGTAGGTGTTCTTGGCCATCCCCGGCGAGAAGCACGCCTGGCCGAACAGGGCCGCCTGCTGGTCCCCGGCGATGCCCGAGATCGGGATGCCGGCCGGCACGCCGCAGCGCGTCGAGGTCACCCCGAAGCGCCCGCTCGACGGGCGCACCTCGCCGAGCGCGCCGATCGGGACCCCGAGCAGTTCGGCCATCGGCTCGCTCCATTCGAGCCGGCCGATGTCGAAGAGCATCGTGCGGCTGGCGTTGGTGGTGTCGGTGGCGTGCACCTCGCCGCCGGTCAGGTTCCACACGAGCCAGTCGTCGATCGTGCCGAGGGCCAGGTCACCTGACACGGGCACGCCCCCGTCGCCGAGCAGCCAGGCGTACTTGGTGCCCGAGAAGTACGGATCGAGGACCAGGCCCGTCGTCGCCCGCACCAGGGGGAGATGACCTGCCGCGGTGAGTTGATCGCATGCCGCGGCCGTGCGGCGATCCTGCCAGACGATGGCGCGGTGGAACGGCTCACCGGTGCGACGGTTCCAGGCGACGACGGTCTCGCGCTGATTGGTGATCCCGAGCGCGGTGACCGCCGTGCCGCCGAGACGGTCGATCACGTCGTGGAGGGTGGCCTTCACCGCCTCCCAGATCTCGACGGGGTCGTGCTCCACCCAACCGGGGCGGGGGAAGTGCTGGGTGAACTCCCGGTAGGCGGCGACGATCGGCCGGTCGTCGTCGAACACGGCCCGGCTGCGCACCCCCGTCGTGCCTGCGTCGATGGCGATCACGCAGGTCATCGACTACTTCCTGCGGGGCTTCGTGCTGCGGCCGGGGTGCCGGCTGGGGCCGGTGGACGTGCGGCTGGTTGGCGCCGCCCTCGGTCGGGGACCGGCCACCGGGGCGACGGTCGGCGCGGCCCCGCCGCGCCGCGAGGACTTGGCGGCCTGGCGGGCGGCGACCTTGTCGGCGCGGGCGGCAGCCATCTCCTCCCGGCTCATCATCATCGGCAGCCTCCAACCGAACTTGGTCAGCACGATCAGGACGGTGGCCGCCAGGACCACCCCGATGACGACCCCGGGGATCACGCCGGCCAGATCGTTGGAGTTGGTGAGCAGAGCGAGCCCGATCATCAGCGCGGCGTAGACGCCGAGCCAGAGGCCCAGACGCTTCCACGGGATCGGGCGGGTCGAGTCCCAGGACATGGGTTCTTCTTAGCAGGCCCGGTCGTCCAGTAGCCTCCTGCCACGTGCGTGTGGGTGTGTTGACCGGTGGTGGTGACTGCCCCGGGTTGAACGCCGTCATCCGTGCCGTGGTCCGCAAGGGCGAGATGGTCTACGGCGACGAACTGCTCGGGTTCCTCGACGCCTGGGACGGGATGCGCGACGGTCGTTTCATCGAACTCAACGTGCGCTCGCTGCGCGGCATGCTCCCCAGGGGCGGCACCCTGCTCGGGACCAAGCGGGGGTCGCCCTACGACCAGCCCGACGGCGTGGAGCTGGTCAAGAAGAGCTTCGCCAGCCACGCTCTCGACGGGCTGATCGTGATCGGCGGCAACGGCTCGCTGACCGTGGCAAGCATGCTGTACGAGCAGGAGGGCCTCGCGGTGGTCGGCGTCCCCAAGACGATCGACAACGACATCTGCGGCACCGACCTGACCTTCGGGTTCAACACCGCCGTCCAGGTGGCGACCGACGCCATCGACCGGCTGCACACCACGGCCGAGAGCCACGACCGGGTGATGGTCGTCGAGGTGATGGGCCGGGAGACCGGTTGGATCGCCACCTATGCCGGGATCGCCGGCGGGGCGACGACGATCCTCATCCCCGAGAAGCCGTTCGATCTCGACGAGGTGGCGACGACCATCGTGCGTCGCCACGAGCGCGGGCGGTACGCCTCGATCGTGGTCGTCGCCGAGGGGGCGATGCCCAAGCCGGGAACGCTCGAGGTCCCCGTCGGGGTGATCGGGCCCGGGGGGCACCGGCGGATGGGCGGCATCGCCTCGTTGATCGCCCCCGAGCTCGAGGCCCGCACGGGGTTCGACACCCGCGTCGTGCAGATCGGCCACGTCCAGCGCGGGGGCACCCCGACGGCCAGCGACCGTGTGCTGTCGACGCGCTACGGACTGGCCGCGATCGACGCCGTCCACGATCGTGCCTGGGGCCAGATGGTCGCGCTGCGGGGCACCGAGATCTGCCGGGCGCCGTTGGCGGAGGCCGTGGGGCGCACCCGGACCGTCGACCTCTCGCTGTACGAGGACGTCGCCGCGATCTTCTTCGGCTGACGAGCCGTCAGGTCGTCGGGGTCGGCTCGGGAATCGTCGCGCTCGGCACGGCCGGGTAGGCAGGCTGGGTCGTCGGGTTGTACCCGGGGAAGTCGAACGTCGTCAACGGGCTGGCCGTGAGCGTCCGGTCGCCCCGCGGCCAGTCCTGGGGTTGGCCCTGGATCAGGATCTGGACGCGGTCGACGCCGGGGAGCTCGCAGACGGTGAACACGAGCTGGGCGACGGCGTCGACGAGGATCTCGTCGGACACGGCGACGAACTCCGACGACAGGTCGATCAACGCCAGCCCGGACGGGCGGACCTCGGCGTCGATGAGCTCGGTACCGGGCGCGAGGGCGGTCTGCAGCCGCTGTTGCTGCTCGTCGGTGGTCAGCCCGGCGAGGAGCGCTTCGACACGGGCCTTCGGTGTCGCGTCGACGTCGCGGCGAACGGCGACGAGGGTGATCGGCTGACCGGCGGCGCCGGCACTGAGCAGGAAGATCTTCGCGCTCAGCCCGGCCCGCGGGCGGGTGGTGGAGGTGGCGTCACGGGTCGATGTCTGCTCGACGGGGCGGATGTCGCGCGGCGAGTTGTCGGCTTGCAGGCCGCAGCCGGCGATCAGGCCGAGGATGCCCAGCCAGGCGGCGGTCGACACCGGGCCCCGTCTCATACGCCCACCTCCTCGGCGGGCACCTCGACGACGAAACGGGCCCCCGGTTCGCCGTCGGTCCGGTCCTCGACCCACACCCGGCCACCGTGCATCCTGACGTGCTCGTCGACGAGCGCCAGCCCGAGCCCCGCGCCCTCGCTCGTGGCTCGTCGGCGGGCGCTCGAACCCCGGGCGAAGCGTTCGAAGATCAGCCCCCGTTCCTCGGGTGGCACGCCGGGGCCGTGGTCCTCGACGGCGATCCAGGCATGGCTGACGGGTTCGCCGCCACCGATCGCCTCGGTGACGTCGACGGTGACGTCGTCGCTCCCTCCGTAGAAGCGGGCGTTGTCGAGCAGATTGGCCACGACGCGCAACAGCCGCCGTCTGTCGCCGTTGATGATCAGGTTCTCGGCCCGTTCGCTGACCCGGATGCGGGCCTGCGGGAGGCTGCTGGCGGCGACGCAGTTGCGGACGAACTCGGCCAGGACCAGATCCTCCTTGTTGAGGCGGATGGCGCCGGCGTCGAAGCGCGAGATCTCCAGCAGGTCCTCGACCATCCCCTGGAACCGGGCGACGTCGGCGACGAGCAGGTCGAGCGCGGCCTGGGAGCGCTCGGGGATCTCGTCGCGCCGGGCCTGGAGCACCTCGGCCGAGGCGGCGAGCGTCATCAGCGGGGAGCGCAGCTCATGGCTCACGTCGGAGGCGAAGCGGGCATCGCGCTCGAGACGCTGCTGCAGCGCGGCGGCCATGTCGTTGAACGCCGAGGCGAGCAGGTGCAGATCGGGGTCCTCGGTGACGATCAGCCGTGTGTCGAAGCGGCCGTCGGCGATCGCCTTGGCGGCGCGGGCGGCGTCGGCGATCGGGCGCACGGAGCGGCGGGCGGCGACCGATCCGAGCAGCAGCCCCAACCCGGTCGTGACCACCGCCGCGGCGAGCAGTGAACGCCCCACGTTGCGCAGGGTGTCCTGGATCTCGCCGAGGCTCGTCGATTCGAAGTAGCTGGCGTCCGAGCCGACGATCGGCACGCCGAGCACGAGCGCAGGCCCGGCGTCGGTGGTGACGATCATCTCGGCCGCCCTGCGCTCGACCACGACGCGTTCCTGGAGCAGGGTCGGGATGCTCGTGCGGTCGAGCCCGGTCCGGCTCGTCCAGCGCCCGCCGGCGTTGAGCACGGCCCCGGTGTCGCCGAGCCCCTGGACCCCCTTGAGCAGGTTCGGGTTGGCCGGCTCGCTGATCACAGCGTCGGTGAGCTGCCCGGCATTGCGGTAGATCTGCTCGATCGCCGAGGTCTCACGGTCACGGATCAGGGCGCTCTTGGTGAATCCGTAGGTGGCCGCGGCGAGGAACGCCGACAAGGCGAGTGCGCCGAGCGAGAAGCTGAGCATGATCCGCGACCGGAGTGGGATGCGCTGCAGCCTGAAGCGGTGGGCGACGGCCTCGATGAAGTCGAGCACCGCATCGCGTCCACGGCCGACCGTGTGGGTGAAGCCGTTCTCGGGCGCGCCCGACACGGGTTCGGTCATGTCGGCGGCCATGGAACCCCACCCCGCCGCTGGTCGGCAGACCTCAAACCGGCGACCGCACGGCGCTCACGCTGAGTTCCTTCGGGGGCTGCGCCCCCGGGCCCCGTTGGTGTCCGGCTCCCTGGCGGTCGCTCGGTCACCGTCGTTCGCTGCGCTCACTGCGCTGCTTCGGGGGCTGCGCCCCCGGGCCCCGTTGGTGTCCGGCTCCCTGGCGGTCGCTCGGTCACCGTCGTTCGCTGCGCTCACGACTGGAGTCGGTAGCCCAAGCCGCGGACGGTCACGACATGGCGGGGGTTGGCCGGGTCGATCTCGACCTTCGTTCGCAGCCGGCGGATGTGCACGTCGACGAGGCGGCCGTCACCGAAGTAGCCGTATCCCCACACCTTGTCGAGCAGCATCTCGCGGCTGAACACCCGCCCGGGGTTCTGTGCCAGCTCGCACAGCAGGCGGAACTCGGTCTTGGTGAGATGGATCTCCCGCGTGCCGGCGGTGACCTTGCCCTCGTCGGGGATGATCTCGAGCTCGCCGAAGACGAGCTTGGAATGGCCCGACGTCGTCGGGCGGACCCGGCGGAGCAGGGCGCGGATGCGGGCCGACAGCTCCTTGGGAGCGAACGGCTTGGTCATGTAGTCGTCGGCGCCCGCCTCGAGACCGGCGACGACGTCGTGGGTGTCGGCGCGGGCGGTGACCATCACGATCGGCACGTCGCTGTTGCGACGGATGGAGCGGCAGACCTCGAACCCGTCCATCCCCGGGAGCATGATGTCGATCAGCACGACGTCGGCCGGGTGGCGTTGGAACGCCTCGACGGCCTCCTCACCCGAGCCGGTCTCCTCGACGGTCCACCCCTCGTCCTCGAGAGCGAGCTTCACCGCCGCACGAATGCGCTCGTCGTCCTCGACGGTCAGAATCCTGGTACCCACGCCAACCATGATGCCCCACCGGCGGGCCCGGGCGGGGCATCATCGTTGGCGATCGTCTTCGAGGACCTCCTGGAGGCGGTGGAAAAGGCCCACGGGGGCCACCAGGAGCCCGTCGGGTTCGCCCTCGGGCGTGCGGTAGGGCCCGACGATCGCGCCGGCCTCGGCGGCGATGAGCTCGCCCGCGGCGCGGTCCCACGGGTTGAGCCACTGCTCGTAGTAGGCATCCACCCGGCCACACGCTGCGTAGCACAGATCGACGGCGGCCGAACCGAGACGGCGGATGTCGCGGACCTGGGGGATCAGACGCCCGACGACGGCTGCCTGCGCCCGGCGCCGCTCGGCCAGATAGCCGAACCCGGTGGCGACGAGTGCGAGGGAGAGGTCGTCGAGCGGGGAGCAGCGGATCGCTCGACCGTTGCACCACGCCCCGCCACCGCGCCCGGCCCAGTACAACTCGTCGGTGACCGGCAGGTAGACCGCCCCGGCCAGCGGGCCCTCGGCGTCGGCGGCGCCGACCGACACGGCGTACGCCGGGAGGTCGTAGAGGTAGTTGGTGGTGCCGTCGATGGGGTCGATGAGCCAGTGGATCCCACTCGTCCCGGCGTCGTCGGTGCCCTCCTCGCCGATCAGGCCGTCGTCGGGGCGGGCGGCGCGCAGCCGGCCGACGATCAACGCCTCGGCGGCCCGGTCGAACTCGGTGACGACGTCGGTGGCCGTCGACTTGGTGACGACGTCGCCCAGCCCACCCGCCCGCCCGGCGCGCACGAGCGCACCGGCCTCGAGAGCCAGCGAGCGAGCGAGATCGATGAGTGCCGTCGTCGCCGCGTTCACCGGTCCGGACCGCCGGTCGACGGGCGGGTGGCATCGGCGTCGCCGGCCCCGCCGACAGCCCGGCGGTCGCCGAGCTCCCGCCATTCGCCCATCGCCCGCAGGACCAGCACGGCGACAACCGCCGTGCCCAGGGCCCCGGCGAGCCCGCCGACCACCGCCCCGATCGTCGTCGGTGTCGCACACCGGCCGGTGCACTGCACGTCGACGAAGGCCCAGCCGATCAGCGCCCCGGCCACGCCGGCCACCACGATCCCGGCGAAGGCCAGGGCGCGCGCGGCGCGTGACGGCAACGCGGACAGCGGGGGAGGGTCGGCGCTCACGGAGCCATCGTAGGTGACGAACGCGTGTTCCGAACAAGGCGCGGCGGCCACTCGCCGACGTGCCAGACTGGGGGTCAGTGACCACGGCGCAGCGAACGATCATGCACGTCGACATGGATGCGTTCTTCGTGTCGGTCGAGCTGCGCCGCCGCCCCGAGCTACGCGGCAAGCCGGTGGTCGTCGGCGGGACCGGCAATCGGGGCGTCGTCGCCGCGGCGAGCTACGAGGCGAGGAGGTTCGGAGTGCACTCGGCGATGCCCAGCGCCATCGCCCGGCTCCGCTGCCCGGAGGCCGTGTTCCTCCCCGGCGACCACGAGCTCTACGGCCGGGTCTCGGCCGAGGTGTTCGACGTGTTCCGCTGCTTCACGCCGGCCGTCGAGGGGATCTCGCTCGACGAGGCGTTCCTCGATCTGACCGGGGCGATCCGGCTGCTCGGCCCGGCTGTCGAGATCGGCGCGGCCATCCGCCGACGGATCGACGATGAGCTGGCCCTCGGCTGCTCGGCGGGGATCGCCCCGAACAAGTTCCTGGCCAAGCTCGGATCCGAGGCCGCCAAGCCCCGCGCTTCGCCCGCCGGTGTCCGCCCGGGGCGGGGCATCGTCGAGATCCGCCCCGGCGGCGAACTGGCCTTCCTCCACCCGCTGGCGGTCCAGGCCCTGTGGGGGGTCGGCCCGGCGACCCTGACCAAGCTCGAACGCCTCGGCGTGAGCACCGTCGGCGATCTGGCCGCGCTCGGCGAGCAGGTGCTGATCGGCGCGCTCGGCGCCGCCCACGGCGGCCACCTGTTCCGCCTCTCCCACGGGATCGACGACCGTCCCGTCGAGGTCGATCGGGCGGCGAAGTCGATCGGCCACGAGGAGACCTACCCGCACGACCTGTTCGATCCCGAGGTGCTGCGCGCCCAGGTCGTCCGGCTGGCCGACGGCGTGGCCGCCCGCTTGCGCCACCACGGGGTGGGCGCACGCACAGTGACCTTGAAGGTCCGCTTCGCCGGTTTCACCACTGTGACGCGTTCGGTGACGGTCCGTGAGCCGGTGACCGCAGGCCCGGCGCTGGTCAGGCTCGTGCTGCCGCTGCTCGAGGCGATCGACCCCACCCCGGGCGTGCGCCTGCTCGGGATCAGCGGGTCGAACCTGGCCGAGCCCCACGAGCAGCTCACCCTCGGGCAGATCGACGGCGAGCACGACGTCGACGCGGCGTGGAACCGGGCGAGCGTGGCCATCGACGGCATCCGCGACCGCTTCGGCACGTCGTCGATCGGGCCGGGCAGCGCGATGCGCGAGGGGCGGTTGAAGCCCGTGCGGACCGGCGCCCAACAATGGGGCCCCGACGCCGGCGAACCCGGCAACGATCCGAAGAACTGAGCGACTCGATCGGCTCGCGCGTTGTGTCTCGCCGCCGAACGTGGGAAGATGAGACGACGTACGGGTGAACGATGGCTCAGGCCAGGAGACGATCTCATGCCGCTCTCGGAAGAGGAACAGCGCATCCTCAAGCAGATCGAGGAGCAGTTCTACACCGACGACCCGAAGTTCGCCCAGCAGGTCGGCGCAGCGTCACTCTACCGCCACGCACTGCGCAGAATCCGCTGGGGTGCCGTCGGTGCAGTGGTCGGTCTTGCCTTCCTGGTGGCCACCCTCCAGGTCCATTTCCTGTTGTCGTTCATCGGTTTCCTGGCCATGCTCGGCTGTGCGTTCGTGATCGAGCGCAACGCCCGGATCGTCGGGCGGATCGGCGTCCAGGACCTGGCCGGGGTGTTTCGCCACCGGGCCGCCTCGGCGCCCCGCCTGCGTGAGCGCTTCCGGCGCGACTGAGGTCGCACCGGCCCGAACGGGCCCGTGGCTAACGGAAGAGACGAGGATCGAGCCGCACCAGCAGCCGTCGTTTCCAGTCGAGCTGTTCTCGTGCCACCCGCGTCACCCTGCGTGACAACTCCGTGCACCGCTCCACCACCTCGGGCGACGGCTCGACCGGCTGGAATGTGGCCCGGGTCGCCTCGCGGGCGAGCTCGCGCACCTGGTCGCGGCCCACGCCGGTGGTGCGCCAGGCCCGCTCGGCATGCTCGATCGGCGTCTCGTCGGCCCGGCGCGGCGCCCCGACGATCCCGAGCCAACGGGCTGCACGATCCCAGGCCCCGACGATGCGATCGGCGCCGTCGTGCTGGCGACGACGCCGCGTCGCTCCGACGACGAGGGGCATGAACACCATCCAGGCCAGCACCGCGAGCATCGCCGACCCGGGGATCAGCCACGGACTGATTCCGCCGCCATCGTTCCTCGACCCGGCGGCGGCCGTTCCGGCACCCCGTCCGCCGGCCTGTTCGGGCAGGTCCTTGGGGATGTTCGGCCGGCCGCCCGAGAACACCGTCGTCGCCGTCGGCCGCTGGCCGCCAGGCTCGTCGCCTGCCGCCGAACCGGGGGCCCTGGCCGTGTCGGGCGTCCCCTCGAGCACTCCGCCCGCCTGATCGGGCTCGACGTTCGTGTAGCTGGTGGCCCCCGGGGCCCCCCGCCCGGGCGTGGGCTCGAACGCCACCCAGCCGACCGAGTCGAACCAGACCTCGGGCCAGGCGTGGGCGTGCTTGCCGAGCACGTGCCACACGCCGTCGGCGTCGATGTCGCCCGGCGTGAACCCCACGGCGACCCGGCTGGGCACGCCGAGCACCCGGGCGAAGGCGGCGAAGGTCGTGGCGAACTGCTCGCAGTACCCCTCCTCGGCGCGCAGGAAGGCCTCGATCGAGCGGATGCTGTGACCCCTCGACACGTTCGGGTTGTAGTCGAAGCCGAGGCGGAACCAGTTCTGCAACGTCACCATCTGGTCGTACGCCGTCGGCTGGCCCGCCGTGATGGCAACGGCCGTGTCGATCAGGTCCTGCGGGAACCCGTCGGGTAGCGACAGGTAGCGGTCGTCGGGGCTGCTCGTCGCCGACCCGCGCAGTTCGTCGGGCGAGATCACCGGCACGTCGGAGACGATCGTGTAGCGCATGCCGGTGTACAGCTTGTCGGGGCGGATCAGGCTGGCGGTCGACGGGTCGAACGAGAAGCCGGTGGTCGGTTCGATCGCGGTCGGGCTGTAGACCGCCGGGAGCCAGACCGATCCGAGCGCGGTGATCGTGATCTTCTGGACGACCTGGCGGGTCGGCCCGCCGGGCTGGTCCGGCACGAAGTCGACGGCGTCGGAGTAGCTCGATTCCTCCGTGAACGTCTTGCCGTCGAACCGTCCAAGCGAGGCGAGGCGGATGTAGGCCGGTTCACCCTGCAGGCTCACCGTGAACAGCTCGGTGTTGCTCCGGTTGACGAGCCGGGCCTGGATGTCGACCATCGGACTGAGCACCTCGGTGCCCCCGCCGGTGTGGGAGCGGGTGTTGATCACCGCCTCGTCACCCGCGCCCGGCAGGCGGGGCCCGACGACCACCCCGATCAGCACGGCGAACGCGCCCAGACCGAGCGCCGCCCGCGCCGTCGGCCCGAGCCGGCTGCCCGTGCGCCCGCCCGTGCGGCTCCCCATCCAGGTCGCCCCGCCCTCGCCGTGGGCCGCACGGAGCACGGCGACGGTGACGAACACGCAGACCAGCCACAACGCCGTGGTCGCCAACCGGAGGCGGTCGACGCCGAGCGAGGAGCCGAGGGCGAAGAGAACGGCGCTCGGCAGGACCGCTTCGATTCGTCCGAAGGCCCGGAAGGCGAAGGTGTCGGCCAGCCCGGCGGCGACGCCCATCGCCAGGGCCGTGGCCACCGCGAAACCGCCGTCGCTGGGCACCGGGGCGACCGTCGTGCGAAAGAGGCCGAAGGCGTCCGAGAGACTGAGCCATGCCGCGTCCCACGTCGCCCGCGTGGGGACGAACCCGAACAGGGTGGAGCGGAAGTAGAGCATGCCGATCACCATGGCGAGCGTGAGCAGCCCGAGCGGTGCGGCGATCAGCACCGGCCACCGCAGCGCCCTCGCCAGGGTCAACACGCCGTGGATGCTGACCGCGGTGACGACGACCGGGCCGAGGAACCCCCAGCCGGGGAACACGCGGCAGAACGAGACCGCCGTGGCGATCGTCGTCGCCGTGAGCGCGACCGAGGCCACCAGCGAGATCGATCCGGTCTGGCGCCGGGGCTTGGGCCGGGCTGCGGGGGTGGCGGGTCTCGGTTCGGCCCTGGTCGTCGTGGGATCGAGGGTGATCATCGGGCTCCCCAGATGCTGCGCGCCGTCTCGACTCTCGGCGCGGCGTTGACCAGGGTCGGCGCCGGCGGCGCCGGGGCGAGGGCGGTCGAACGCGCCCCGACGAGCATGTTCCAGCCGGCCACGAACCCCGCCTCGCTGGTGGCGTCGACGACGAACACGCCCGGGAGTGGGGCGGGCACCGGCGTCTCGCAGGCGACGGCCACGGCGGCGTCGGCGCCGGCCGCACCGCGCAGGGCGCTCATCGTGGCGTGATCGATGCGGCCGCCGACGAGCACGAGCACGCCGCCCGTGAGGCGCGATCCGAGCGCGCCGACGGCGGTGAGCACCGAACCTCCGGGTGCCGGGACGGCCAGCGCAAGGTGCTCGAGCAGGGCCTCCATCCCCGTCGTGGCCGGGGAGAGGTCGTGGCCCACACTGGTGGCGAAGCGAACGTCGCGCTCGGCCTCGGAGGCCGACAGCACGATCGAGGCCGCCGACGACACGGCCCGTTCGAACGAGTCGGCGGAGTGCAGCAGGGACGACTGATCGAGCACGACCGCCATGTGGCGCATCGCCGCGGTCTCGTTCTCCCGCACCTTGAACGTCTCGCTCCGCGCGCTCGCCCGCCAGTTGATCCTGCGCAGGTCGTCGCCCGGCACGTACTCGCGCAGGGTACGGAACTCCTCGCCCGCCCGACCCAGTGCACGCATCCGCAGGTGCTGGCCGAGCGGGCCCTGATCTCCACCGAAGCCCGGCACGGCGACCCGGAACCACTGCGGCAGCACGATCACGGTCGTCGCCGACGCCGCCTCGACGGTGCGCGAGGCGAGGCCGAGCACATCGGCGCGCGTCAGGCGCAGCGGGCCGATGGTGATGAACCCGCGTCGCCGGGTCGGCAGCCGGTAGGCCGCCCGGGTCGTGCGCCCGGTCCGGAGCGGGGCGAGCTGGAGTTCGGCCCCCTGGGTCGACGAGACGGGGTCGCGCAGCGACAGCAGCGGGGTGCGCAGCCGGGCCCGGTTGGTGGCGATCAGCTCGACGCGCGCCGGCTCGCCGGCATGGACGCGCCGCGGGGTGACCCGCCGGGTGATCCGCATCCGCAGCGGGCGCAGGCGGACCGTGAGCACGCCGATGACCACGGCGGCGACCAGCGCCGTCCCGATGACGAACAGCTCGAGCACGCCGAACAGGCGCGCGGCGACGACGGTGGCGATGCCGGTCACCAGGGCCAACCAGCCCTGACGAGTCGGCATCGTTCAGCGCTCCCGTCCTGGTGTGGTGGGCACGGGAACGGAGGCGAGCACGTCGCTGATCGCCGACTCGCCCGTGGTGCCCTGGAGGGCGGCGTCGTGGCGCACCATCACCCGATGCGACAGCACGTTGACGGCGAGCGCCTTGACGTCGTCGGGGGTGGCGTAGTCGCGCCCGCGGGCCGCGGCCCTGGCCCGGATCGCCCGGGCGAGCTGCAGGGTGGCCCGCGGCGAGAGCCCGAGCGTGAGCGAGGGGTGCCGGCGGCTCATCTCGGCGATGTCGACGAGGTAGGCCTTGAGCGCCGGGGCGATGTGCACCGTGCGCACGGCGGCGATCATCGAGCGGACCTCGTCGGCGGTGACCACCGGCCTGATCGTCGGGAGGGTGTCGTTGGCGGCGTGGTTGTCGAGCAGCGACAGCTCGTTGGCCCGCGGCGGGTAGCCGATCGCCACGCGCAGCAGGAAACGGTCGAGCTGGCTCTCGGGCAGCCGGTACGTGCCCTCCTGCTCCACGGGGTTCTGGGTGGCGATGACCATGAACGGGTTCTGCAGGCGGTACGTCTTGCCGTCGGCAGAGATCTGGCGTTCCTCCATCGCCTCGAGCAGCGCCGACTGCGTCTTGGGCGAGGCGCGGTTGATCTCGTCGGTGAGCACGATGTTGGCGAACAGCGGACCCGGCTGGAACTCGAACCGCTCGTCGGCCCGCTGCCAGATGCTCACCCCGATCAGGTCGGTCGGCAGCAGGTCGGGAGTGAACTGCACCCGCCGCCAGGTGCAGTCGATCGAGGCGGCCAGGGCCTTGGCCAGGCTGGTCTTGCCCACGCCGGGCACGTCCTCGATGAGCAGGTGACCCTCGGCCAGCAGGCAGATCACGGCGAGCTCCACCGCCTCGGGCTTGCCGTGCAGGACGAGCGAGACGTTGGCGGCGATCGCCGAGAACATCTCGTCGAAGGTACGGGTGGTCGGAGGGGGCGGAGCGGTGGCCGTCACGGACCGACACCGTAGACGGGCCCGGCGACCGATGCGGTGCGCGGGCCCCCGCCGCTCCGTCCCTGCGGGTATACCGCCGGGTAACATCGGCGGTGTGCAGCCGACGTACAGCCCCCAGGCCGAGGTGTATCGCGAGAAGGTCCAGACGTTCCTGGCCGAGAAGTTGCCGGCGAGCTGGGCGGGCGTCGGCCGGCTCGAGGGCGCCGCGCTCGCCACGTTCGTCGCCGAGTGGCGCCGGATCCTGTACGAGGCGAACTACCTCGCTCCGGGCTGGCCCGTCGAGTACGGGGGCGCCGGCCTGACGGCGACCGAGCAGGTGATCCTGGCCGAGGAGTTCGCCCGCGCCGGCGTGCCGACCGGAGGGGCCAACGACGTCTTCTCGATCCAGATGCTCGGCAACACCCTGCTCCAGTGGGGGACCGAGGAGCAGAAACGCCGGTACCTGCCCCGCCTGTTGGCCGGCGAGGACACCTGGTGCCAGGGCTACTCCGAGCCGAACGCCGGCTCGGACCTCTCGAACCTGGGACTGCGGGCCGAGCTCGACGGCGACGAGTGGGTGCTCAACGGCCAGAAGATCTGGACGTCGGCCGGCCACCTCGCCGACCACATCTTCACCCTCGCCCGCACCGACCCGGAGGCCCCCCGCCACAAGGGCATCTCGTTCCTGCTCGTCGACATGCGCCAGCCCGGCATCGAGGTCCGGCCGATCAAGATGATCTCGGGCGACTCGGAGTTCAACGAGGTCTTCTACACCGATGCCCGCGTCCCGAAGCGACTGCGTCGTGGGGGGCGTGAACAACGGCTGGGCGGTGGCCATGACCCTGCTCGGCTACGAGCGCGGCGAGGCGGCGGCGACCCTGCCGGTGCGTTTCCGGGGTGAGCTCGACCGGCTGATCGTCCTGGCCCGTGAACGCGGCGTGGCCGACGACCCGACGATCCGCCAGCGCCTGGCGTGGTGCCACGCCAAGGTCGAGATCATGCGCTTCATCGGGATGCGCACGCTGACCAGGTTCCTCGCCGGTCATCACCCCGGGCCCGACGGCGGGATCTTCAAGCTGTACTGGAGCGAGTACCACAAGGTGGTCACCGAGCTCGCCGTCGACATCCTCGGCGCCGACGCCCTCGTGCCGTCGGGGCGCTGGCCGTCCAACGCCTTCCAGACCGACGACGAAGGGGCGCCCAACGATTCCGCGTCGTGGGTCGGCACCTTCCTCATCGCCCGCGCCGGCACGATCTATGCCGGTTCGTCGCAGATCCAGCGCAACATCCTCGGCGAGATGGTCCTCGGTCTGCCCAAGGAACCGCGGTGAGCTGGACCCGTATCGCCGTCGCCCTGGCCCGCCGGCCGGACCTGTGGACGTCCGCCGTGCGCCAGGCCCGCCGGACCGCCGCGCCCGGCTGGTGGCGGCATGCCCCGTTCCTGCCCGTGCCGTCGGGGGAGTACCTGCGGTTCCGGCTGGTGACCCAGTACGGCGACGAAAACCACCGTCCGGAACCGCACGATGTGGTGGACTATCTGGCATGGTGCCGACGGTGGAACCGGATGGGGGAGTCGTGAGCCCGCGACCTACGCCGGCGCCCTCGATACCACCCTCGACGATGTCGACGTCGATGGCGTGCGAGCCGAAATCGTCGTGGCCGAGCGGCCCGCGTCGGTAAGGGTTGATGTCGATGAGCGCCCTGGTCCTGAATGCCACGTACGAAGCGCTCAGCATCGTGACGCCACGCCGGGCCGCCTGCCTGATCCTGGCCGACAAGGCCGACCTGCTCGCCGACGACGGCACCGAGATCCATGCGGCCCGCATCTCCGTGCCGACACCGACGGTGATCCGGCTCCGCTACGTCGTGAGGGTGCCCTACTACCGTCAGGCCGCCCTGTCCCGCCGGGCCGTCTTCGCCCGCGACGATCACCGCTGCCAGTACTGCGGGAATCACGCCGACTCGATCGACCACATCTTCCCCCGGTCGCGCGGCGGCCGGAACACCTGGGAGAACGTCGCCGCCGCCTGTCGGGCCTGCAACCTCCGCAAGCGTGACCGCACGCCCGAGGAGGCCGGGATGAAGCTGCACCGCCCACCGCGCCAACCCCGCGAGCAGGCCTGGGTGGTCACCGCCGTTGGCCGCGTCCCGGAGGATTGGAAGCCGTACCTGGCGCTGGCATCCTGACCGGCGTGGGTTGGTCCGTCGAATCGTTCACCGGTTCGGCCGCCGTCTTCCACGGCCGGGACCTGCCCGAGCGGCCCGGGCGGGCGGTCTGGGTGTTCGACGTCGACCGGCCCGCCCTCGCCCTCGGTTCCGCTCAGCCGCTGGACGATGCCGATGCCCGGGCCTGTGAGTCGGCCGGCGTCGAGATCGTCCGCCGGCGCAGCGGCGGGGGAGCGGTGCTGCTCGTCCCCGGCGGGATCGTGTGGATCGACGTGCTCATCCCGCCGGGTGACCCGCTCTGGCACGACGACATCTCCCGCTCCGGGTGGTGGGTGGGCGAGACCTGGCTCCGCGCCGTGGAACGCCTGCTCGGCCCGGCGGACCTCGCCGTTCACCGGGGTCGAGTGGTCGAGTCGGCCTGGTCCCGACGGGTGTGCTTCTCCGGGCTCGGCCCCGGTGAGGTGACGGCCGGGCCCGCCAAGCTCGTCGGCATCAGCCAGCGCCGCACCCGGGCCGGCGCACGCTTCCAGACCGCCGTGCATCGGCGTTGGGAGCCGCTGGCCACGGTCGGTCTGCTCGCCTCGCCCGGCCCCACGGTGGGGGAGCTGGGTCCGGTGGCCGTGCTCCAACGGAGCTCGGTGGAGATCGTCGAGGCGTTCGCCGCAGCCCTGCCCTGACGGCGGCACGCTGCGGAGCGGTCGCCGCCAGGCTCGATCTCAACCTGATCTTCACCGCCGCCGAAGGCATCGGCGGCTGGAGGGCAGCGACCGCTGCAGGGCATCGGGTTCCCGTCCGCTGCCCGGTTTCGGGCCGCGGTGGGGAAATGAGTTGACATCGGGGGGCGAAGTGGGGCAAAGTGGTGGCTAATGGGGAGTGAAGGGGATCCGGGATGCCGGATCGGGTGACCCGGCTACTCCCGAGGCAGGCAGCACTCGAGGAGATGGAACGACCGTGTTCGTCGGACGGCATGAGCGTCAGCTCGACCCCAAGGGTCGCGTCGCTCTGCCATCGACCTATCGCGGCCGATTCGAACCCCGTTGTTACCTCGCCTTCGGCCTCGACGGCTGCATCGATGTGCTCACGGTCGAAGGATTCGAGGAGGTGGCGAACGAGATGCTCGACAAGGTCAGGCAGGGCGAGGTCAGCCGGGCCCAGCAACGCGTCCTCGCCGCCTCGATGGTCGAGGCGCAACTCGACGCCCAGGGCCGCCTCACCCTCGACAAGGAGTTGAGGGACTTCGCCCAGCTTGAGGCTGGGAGCGCCGTCGTCGTGGCCGGATCGTTCGACCGGGTCGAGATCTGGAACCCCGCCTCGTACGAACGCCAGACCGCCCAGGGTGGTGCGCTGATCAGGGGCGCCACCCCCGACACCCTCGCCCGCCCCGGGCAGTACGCGTGAAAGGGGGAGCCGAGACGACCCTGACCGTGCCTGGTTCACCCAGCGCAGACCACGTTCCGCCCACCCGCAGTTCTCCGGACAGCAAGATGGACAGCCCCTACTCCGCCCGCTGTCGTCTCGCTGACCGGGGAGAAATCCCGGCAGCTTTTGCGGCCCGGAGAACTGCAGATGGGCGGAGCGAGGACACGCAGCCGAAGGGGCTCCACGATGAACCCCGATGATGAGGTCCCGGCCTTCAGCCACGATCCGGTGATGGTCGAAGTGATCGTGGACCTGTTCAACGTGGTCCCGCCCGGCCTGCTGGTCGACGCCACGTTGGGCGGGGCGGGCCATGCCGCCCGGCTCCTCGCCGCCCGCCCGGACTGCCGGCTTCTCGGCATCGATCGGGATCCGGCGGCGCTGGCGGCGGCCGGGCAGCGACTCGCTCCCTTCGCCGATCGGGTGATCCTGCGCCATGCACGGTTCGATCAGCTCGCATCGATCATGCACGATCTCGCCCTCGACCCGTCCAAGGCGCAGGACGCCGGTGCATCCGGCGTGCTGTTCGACCTCGGGGTCTCCTCGCACCAGCTCGACGTGGCCGAGCGAGGTTTCTCGTACCGCAACGACGGCCCGCTCGACATGCGGATGGACCCCACCGAGCCGTGGAGTGCCGCCGACATCGTCAACGGGTGCACCGAGGCCGAACTGACCCGCATCCTCTACGACAACGCCGACGAGCGTTTCGCCGGCCGCATCGCCCGGGCGATCGTCGCCCACCGCCCGATCGAGACCACCGGCGAGCTCGCCGAGATCGTCCGTTCGGCGATCCCCGCCGCGGCGCGCCGCACGGGCGGCCACCCGGCCAAGCGCACGTTCCAGGCGATCCGCATCGAGGTCAACGGGGAACTGTCGATCCTCGCCGGGGCACTGCGCGAGGCCATCGACGTCACCGTCCCCGGCGGTCGCGTGGCCGTGTTGTCGTATCACTCCGGCGAGGACCGGATCGTCAAGTCCACCTTCGTCAACACGATGACCGGCGGATGCACGTGCCCGCCGCAGCTGCCCTGCGTCTGCAGCGCGGTGCGCACCGTCCGCACGGTGCGGGCGCCATCGACGGCGTCGAAGGCCGAGCGGCTGGCCAACCGGCGTGCGGAGTCGGTGCGGCTGCGTGTGGTCGAGAAGCTCGATCCCGCCGGCCGCGCATCCGGCGGAGCCGTTCAGCCAGGAGAGGTGTGACGATGCACGCCGCCCGGCCGCGCGCCGCCGATGACCGTGCCCGCCACGACATCCGCGCCGGGGCGCGCCGTGAGGCCACGTCGCGGCGTTCGACGAGGGCTGCACTCGAGGCAGTCCAGGCACGACCCCACCTGGCGGTCGTGCCGGCCCCTCGTCGCGGCGTCCGGCTGGTGGCCGTCGTGTTCGCCACGTTGTTCCTGACGATGCTCGGTGTCACCGGACTCGAGATCCGCCTCGCTCAACATCAACTCGAGATCGACCGTATCGAGCAGGGGGTGCAACTGGCCCGCGAGCGGTTCACCGACCTGCGCAAGGAGAACGCCGGCCTGCGCTCGCCCGAGCGCCTGCTCGCCGAGGCGCAGGCGATGGGCATGGTGACGGGGCGGGCCAAGGAGTTCGCCACCGTGTCGCCCGAGATCGCCACGATGGTCGCCCTGGCCGCCGGTGACACGTTGGGCGCCGGTGAACCGGCCGAAGACCCGTTCGCCGATCACGAACGGGTCAAGCGAGTGAACCGGGGGATGGCGCCATGAGCCGCAGACCGACCGTCGACGTCCGCGCCGGGCGTGGCGCCCGCGTCCACCGCGCCCCGGTCCGAACGCGCCGACGGACCGCGTCCGGTGGCGGCGTCGCCCCATCGGTCGCCCCATCGGTCGTTGCGTCCGGCGCCGCTCGACACGATCCCGGTCACCGCCGACCACGCGGCGCGGTCGAAGGTGCGGACGAGCGCGGGATCCGACGGGGGGTCGAAGGTCGTCGCTCTCCGCGGTCGCCCGGCGCGCCCGCCCAAGGCGTATGCCACCGAACGTGTCGGCGCCGACCGGGCACGGCGCTCCCGCCCGGGCGACACCGGGCCGCGGTCGCCGCGCCGGGTCGGGCGCGTCGTCGTCCACGTGCGCACCACAGGCCGCACGGCCCGGCGGACCATTGCCTGGTTCCGGCGTGACGCCGCGGCAGCGACGCCGTCGTTGTGGCGGGCCGGGCGTCCCCGGCGCCGGTTGCTCAGCGTCTTCATCGTCGTCACCGTCGTGCTGATCGGGCTGGTGACCAGGGTCGCCATGCTCCAGACGGCGAGCGGGGCCGACTACGTGACCTTCGGCGAGCAGCAGCGCACCCGTGACGCGATCATCACCGCCGACCGCGGTGTGGTCTTCGACCGTGACGGCCAGGAGCTGGCCATCTCCGTCCCGGCGACCACGCTGTACGCCAACCCCAAGCTGGTCGTCGACCCGGCCGCCACGGCCGCCTCGATCGCCAATGTCCTGATGCTCTCGGCCGATCGGCGCGCCGCGCTCGCCCGTGACCTGGCCAAACCGAAGGACTTCGTCTACGTGGCCCGGGAGATCGACGACCAGACGGCCAAGGCGGTGCTCGCCCTCGGCCTGAAGGGGATCGGCTCGTACGATGAACCGACCCGGATGTACCCCGCCGGCGATGTCGCCCGCAGCCTGCTCGGGCGGGTCAACGTCGACGACGAGGGCACCGCCGGGCTCGAGAAGCAGTACGACGCCCTGCTCACCGGCACCGACGGCAGCATCGTGCGGGAGATCGACGGGGAGGGCCGCTCGATCCCCACCGGCAAGCGAACGCTCGAGAACCCGATCCCCGGCCAGGACCTCATCCTCACCCTGTCGCGACCGCTGCAGTACCAGGCGGAACAGGCGCTCATCGATCGGGTCAAGCTCCTCGGTGCCCGGGGTGGCTATGTGATCGTCGGCAACTCCAGGACCGGCGAGCTGTACGCACTGGCCAACGTGAAGCGCGACGACGAGACCGGCGAGGTGCGCGTGGCGTCGTACAACATGGCCGCCGTCGAGGCCAACGAGCCCGGCTCGGTGGCCAAGGTGATCACGATCACCGCGGCGCTCGACCAGGGCACCGTCCGGCGCGACAGCTACTTCCAGGTGCCGGGTTACATGGAGTTCGACGGCGGGATCGTCCTCAAGGACGCCCACCCCCATGGCCTCGAGGACATGAGCGTCGAGAAGATCCTCGGCGCCTCGTCGAACCTCGGCACCTACAAGGTCATGCAGACCATCGGCGCGGCCAGGCACGAGCAGTACATGCGCGCCTTCGGTCTGGGGGAGCGCACGGCGCTCGGCTTCCCCGACGAGCAGAAGGGCATCGTCCACGACTCGGCCACCTACCAGGGCACGGAGGCCGTCACCGTGGCCTGGGGGCAGGGTGTCTCGTCGACGGCGCTGCAGCTGTGGGCGGCGATCAACGTGGTCGCCAACCGAGGCAACTACGTGGAACCCAAGCTGGTCCACTCGGTCATCGACGCCAACGGCAACGTGATCGACACGCCGGCATCGGGGACGCGGCGGGTGGTGTCGGAGGCCGCCGCCCTCGACATGACAGCGATGATGCAGACCGTCGTCTGCAAGGGCACGGGCAAGGAGGCCCAGGTTCCCGGCTGGGACGTCGCCGGCAAGACCGGCACGTCCTACAAGGCCCAGCCCAAGGGCGGCTACGTCGATGGCAACGGCCACTTCGTCTACTTCGCCTCGTTCGTCGGGTTCTTCCCGGCCGACGATCCGCAGTTGACCGTCCTGGTGTCGATCGACGAACCGCCGGCCGGCGGTGACCGCTTCGGCGGCACGACTGCGGCCCCGGTGTTCACCGAGATCGCCCGGGCGGCGATCAACCAGCTGCGCATCGCGCCGCCCGTCGCCGGCGGCTGCGGCGGCTGAACGGTGACCTGACGATGTCCACGACCCTGGCGTCGGTGCTCGCCCGCCTCGAGCCCGGTCTGTCGTTCACCGTGAGCGGCGACGCCGAGGTGCCCGTCACCGGCATCACCCACGACTCGCGCGTCGCGGTGGCGGGCTCGGTCTTCGTCTGCCTGCGCGGGGCGAACAGCGATGGTCACGGCTTCGCCGCCGATGCCGTGAACCGGGGCGCCAGGGTGGTAGTCGCCGAGCACCGGCTCGGCCTCGGTGATGCCGAGGTGATCGTCGACGACACCCGCTCGACGATCGGCCCGCTCAGCTCGGCCGTCTTCGACCATCCGAGCCGCCGCCTGACGGTCGTGGGCGTCACCGGGACCAACGGCAAGACGACCACCACCCACCTGCTCGCCGCCGTCCTCGAGGCCGCCGGCCTGCCGACCGGGATCATCGGCACGCTCTCGGGGATGCACACCACACCCGAGGCGCCCGAGCTCCAGGCCCGCCTCGCCGCCTTCGTCGCCGAGGGCCGCCGGGCCGTGGCGATGGAGGTCTCCTCGCACGCCCTGGCCCTGCAGCGCGTCGACGGCACCCAATTCGCCGCCGCCGTGTTCACCAACCTCGGCCGCGACCACCTCGACCTGCACGGCACCGAGCAGCAGTACTTCGCCGCCAAGGCTCGGCTGTTCCGTCGGGAGTTCGCCGGGCTGGGCGTGGTCAACCTCGACGACATGTACGGGCAGTTGCTCGCCGACGCCTGCGACCTGCCCGTGGAGGGCTTCCGCCTGGCCGACGCCGAGGGTCTCGTGGTCACGCCGACGTCGCACCGCTACACCTGGCGCGGCCACCCGATCGAGGTGCCGCTCGGCGGGCGATTCAACGCCCTCAACTCCCTCGCCGCGGCGACCACGGCCGGCGCGCTCGGGATCGACGGGGCGACGGTCGCCCGCGGTCTGCGGCGGGCGCCGGCGGTCCCCGGGCGTTTCGAACCGATCGACGCCGGCCAGCCCTTCAGCGTGATCGTCGACTACGCCCACACCCCCGACGGCCTGCGGGTCGCCCTCGGTGCCGCCCGCGAGGCGGTCGGGTCCGGGCGGGTGATCGCCGTCTTCGGTTGCGGCGGCGACCGTGACGAGCGCAAGCGCCCGGCGATGGGCGCGGTCGCCGCCGAATCGGCCGATCTGGTCGTGGTCACGTCCGACAACCCGCGCACCGAGGAACCGGGGGCGATCATCGAAAGCATCGTTCGCGGGATCGAGGCGAGGTACCTTGGCCGTGTGATGGTCGAACCTGACCGGCGGACCGCCATTGCCCGAGCGTTGCGGCACGCCCGGCCCGGAGACGTCGTGGTGATCGCCGGCAAGGGCCACGAAACCACCCAGACCGTCGGCACCGCCGTGTTGCCGTTCGACGACCGGGCGGTGGCCCGTGCCCTGCTCGGGGACCCGGAGGGCGCGACATGATCGCCCTGATCGTCGCCGGGGCGACGGCGATGCTCGTGTCGCTCGTCGGCACGCGTTTCACGATCGGCTTCTTCCGCAACCGGGGCAGGAGCCAGCCGATCCTCGGCAAGGAGGATCGCGGCCCCGAGCACCAGCACAAGGCCGGCACGCCGACGATGGGCGGACTCGCCATCGTCGCGGCCGCGTTCGGCGGGTACGTCGTCGCCCACGCCCGCGGCGGCCTCGTGTTCTCCAATCAGGCCCTCGTGCTGTTCGTCGCCGTCTTCGTGATGGCCGGCCTGGGTTTCCTCGACGACTTCATCAAGGTGCGCATCGCCCGCAACCGGGGCATCTTCTGGAAGAAGAAGGGCTACATCACCTTCGGCGTGAGCGTGCTGCTGGCCTGGCTGCTCGTCACGTTCACCGACGTCTCGCGGACCATCTCGTTGACCCGCGCCGACCTGCCCGGGTGGACGCTGCCGTGGTGGCTGTGGGTGTTCTGGGCGGGGCTGATCATCTTCGGGACGACCAACGCGGTCAACGTGACCGATGGTCTCGACGGCCTGGCCGCCGGCTCGGCGACCCTCGGTTATCTGGCCTTCGCGATCATCGCCTACGTCTCGTTCCGCAACCCGTCGCTGTATCACGTGATCAACCCGCTCGACCTGGCCACGGTGGCCGTCGCCTTCGCCGGGGCCTGTATCGGGTTCCTGTGGTTCAACGCCGCTCCCGCCCGGATCTTCATGGGCGACGTCGGGGCGCTCGGTCTGGGGGCCTCGCTCGCCCTGCTGGCCCTGACGACGAACACACATCTGCTGCTGCCGTTGATCTGCGGGATCAACGTCATCGAGATCGGCTCGGTCGCCCTGCAGATGGCGGTGTTCAAGTCGTCGGGGCGCACGCGGCGGCTGTTCCGCATGTCGCCGGTCCACCACCACTTCGAGCTCAGCGGCTGGCCGGAGACGACGGTGATCATCCGCTTCTGGATCATCGCCGGGCTGTGCGTCGCCAGCGCGCTCGCCGTGTTCATCGCCGACTTCTCCCGCCTGAGCGACAGGATCGCCCCATGAGGGCGTTCGTCTACGGGCTGGGCATCGCCGGGGAGGCCACGGCACGCGCCCTCGTGCTACGCGGCTGGGACGTCGAGATCGCCGACGACGACCCCAGCCCGGAGGCCGCCGCCCGGGCGGCGGCCGCAGGCTGCGAATACCTGGGATCCCCCGACCGGGCCGGGTTGGCCGCGCTGCTCCGCCGATTCGACCTGCTCGCACCGAGTCCGGGGGTGCCCGAGACCCACCCGGCGATCACCGGGGCCCAGCGGATCGGGCTGCCCGTGCGCAGCGAGATCGACCTCGCCTGGGAATGGGAGCGCGACCGGCCGGGCGGTCCCCGTCCGGTGCTCGCCGTCACCGGAACCGACGGTAAGACGACCACCACGCTGATGGCCGCCGAGATGCTGCGCGCGGCGGGCTTGAGGGCGGTCGATGCAGGCAACACCGACACCCCGCTGATCGCCGCCATCGACACCGACGCCGAGGCGTTCGTCGTCGAGTGCACCAGCTTCCGGCTGGCCTGGACGAACTGCTTCCGGCCGCGGGCGGCGGTGTGGCTGAACCTGGCCGAGGACCACCAGGACTGGCACCGCTCGATGGCCAGCTACCGGGCCGCCAAGGCCCGGATCTGGGCCTTCCAGGAGCCGACCGACGCGGCGATCGGCTTCATCGACGACTGGGTGGTGATGGCCGAGTTGGCCGGGGCCCGCGCCCGGCACCGGACGTTCGGTCTGCGTGGCGGCGACTACCGCCTCCGCGGCGATCGGCTCCTCGGCCCGCAAGGCACGATCACGACGACGGCGGGCATGCGTCGCAGCCTGCCCCACGATGTCACCAACGCCTTGGCCGCCGCCGCGCTGGTGCTCGAGGCCGGCCTGGCCGACCATGCGGCAATCGCCCGCGCACTCGCCCGGTTCGAGGGTCCGCCCCACCGGCTGCAGTTCGTCGCCGAGCACGACGGGGTGCGCTACTACGACGATTCGAAGGCGACGACGCCCCACGCGGTCGCCACCGCCCTGCGCGCCTTCGACTCGTTGGTGCTCATCGCCGGCGGGAAGAACAAGGGCCTCGACCTGGCCCCGATGGCCGGCGAACCCGGTCGCACCAGGGCCGTCGTAGCGATCGGGGCGGCGAGCGACCTGATCGCCACGCTCTTCCACGGGATCTGCCCGGTGACCAGGGCGGCATCGATGGACGAGGCCGTCCACTTCGCCGCCGCCCTGGCCCGCCCGGGCGACGCCGTGCTGCTGTCGCCCGGCTGCGCCAGCTTCGACATGTACACCGGCTACCCGGCTCGTGGCGCCGACTTCGTCCGCTGCGTCACCGACCTGATCGACAGCCGGCCCGATCGACACGGCCCGATCGCGGAGGACCCACGATGAACGTACGACGCCCGAGGTGGAACCGATGAGTGCAGCGACGTTGGCCGAGCGCAAGGCCGCCGTGCGCCGAGGACTGAGCGAGGGTGCCGGCCGCCCCGCGCCGACGCGCAGGCCGGCCGCCGGCAGGATGGCGAAGGACGAGGCGGCGCCCCGCCAGCGGGGGCGACGCGCGGCCTCGGCCCGCCCCGATCCGATGGCCCGCCGCCAGGTGCGCGACATCCACCGCCACACCGGACCGATCCCCACCTCGGTGTACGTCGTCGGCGGCGTCGTGGCCCTGCTGACGATGCTCGGGTTGGTGATGGTGCTGTCGGCCTCGTCGGTCAGCCTCGTCCACGAGGGCGTGTCACCGTGGGCCTACTTCGTACGCCAGCTGCTGTGGGCGGTGATCGGCACGATCGCCCTGTTCACGACGATGCGCGTCCCGTACCAGAGGTGGCGGGCCTGGGTCCGTCCCGCCCTGATCGCCTCGTACGCGTTGATGCTCCTGCCGTTCGTCCCCGGGCTCGGATCGGCCCGCAACGGGGCCCGGGCCTGGGTCGAGATCGGACCGGTCGGCTTCCAGCCGTCGGAGTTCCTCAAGATCGCCGTCCTGCTGTACTGCGCCGACCTGCTCACCAAGCGCGAGGACCGGATGCAACTGGCCCGGGCCACGCTGTGGCCCTGCCTGGCCGTGCTCGGGATCTCCGCCGCCTTCATGCTCGCCCAGGGCGACCTGGGCTCGGCGATCGTGCTCGGCTCGATCGTGCTCGCCATGGTGTTCATCGGCGGCACGCCGCTCACCCCGCTGCTGGCCAGCGGGACCGGGATGGGGATCGTCGCCCTCGGCTTCGTCTACTCGGCGGACTACCGGCGCAACCGCTGGACGGCGTTCCTCGATCTGGCCAACAACAAGGACCACTACGGCTATCAGGTCTGGCAGTCGCTCATCGGCATCTCCGACGGCGGCATCACCGGGGCGGGGATCGGCGCCGGCCGGGCCAAGTGGGGCCGCCTCCCGCTCGCCCACTCCGACTTCATCTTCGCCGTCGTCGCCGAGGAGCTCGGGCTCGTCGGCGTGGTCGCCGTGATGGGCTGCTTCCTGCTGTTCGCCTATTTCGGCGTGCAGATCGCCTTGGCCGCCGCCGACCGCTTCGGCATGCTCGTCGCCGGCGGTGTCGCCGCCTGGATCGCCGTCCAGACGATCATCAACATCGGCGGGGTGACGGGGATGATGCCGCTCACCGGCCTCACCCTGCCGTTCATGTCGTTCGGTGGTTCCTCGCTGTTCGTCACCATGACGGCGGCCGGCCTGCTGCTCAGCGTGGCCCGCTCGTCGGCGTGAGCCGCTCGTCGGCCCCCGCTGCAGAGTCGGGCCGCGTGGTGGGTGCTCCACCACCGGGTGTGTTCGCCGTCGTCACCGGGGGCGGCACGGCCGGCCACGTGCTGCCGGCGCTGGCCGTTGCCGAGGGTCTCGTCGCCCGTGGCCACCCACCCGAGTCGATCCACTACATCGGGGCCCGGCGCGGCATCGAGACCAGGCTGGTGCCTCCGACCGGTCTCCCGCACACGTTCCTCGACGTGACCGGTCTGCAGCGCAGGCCGACCCCGGCGAACCTGCTGATGCCGTTCAAGCTGTTCGTGGCCACTGTCCGGGCGTGGCGGCTGCTCGGCCGGCTGCGGCCCGCGGTGGCCGTGTCGGTCGGCGGCTATGCCAGCCTCCCGTCGATCGTCGCCGCCCGCCTCCGGCGGATCCCGATCGTCGTGGTGTCGTACGACAAGCGACCCGGTTTGGCGAGCCGGGTGTCGGCCCGCTTCGCCACGGTGTGCGCCACCGGCTTCCCCGGCATGCCACTGCCCCGCGCCGAGCACACGGGTGCGCCGCTGCGTCCCGCGATCCTGGCCGTCGATCGCGCCGGCGACCGCGCCGGGGCCCGCGAGCTGCTCGGCCTTCCCCCCGACCGCTTCGTCCTCGCCGTGTTCGGAGGATCGCAGGGGGCCGGCCGGCTCAATGCGGCGACCGTCGGCTTCGTGGAAAGCCATGGCGACCGGCGCGACCTGGCCGTGCACCACGTCGTCGGGGAGCGCTTCGTCGGTTCGGCGCAGCCGCAGCGCAGCGATCCGGCGGGCATCCTCTACCACGTCGTCGGCTACGAGGAGCACATGCCCCAGGTCTACGCGGCGGCCGACCTGATGCTGGTCAGGGGTGGTGCGAGCACGATCGCCGAGCTGTCGGCGATCGGCGTGCCGGCGCTGATCGTGCCCTGGCCACTGGCCACCGACGACCACCAGACCGTCAACGCGGCGATCCTCGCCGACCATGGCGGCGCGGTGTCGATCCCCGAGGCCGAGTTCGACGACGAGCGCTTGAGCGGCGAGGTGGAGCGGTTGATCACCGACCCCGGGGCCCTCGCCGAGATCGCCAGGCGGGCGTGGGAACAGGGCGAAGCGCACCGCAGCGGCCGGTTGATCGAACTGATCGACGCCGTCGGCCGGGGTACATTCACGGGCACCCCATGACACTCTCGCCGCTTCCCGCGCCCCGGGCACCCCTCGATCTGTCCCGACCCGGTCGTTACCACGTCGTCGGCGCCGGCGGCCCGGGGATGAGCGCCATCGCCCTCGTGCTGGCCGAGATGGGGCACACGGTGTCGGGCAGCGACATCCGCGAGCACCCGGTGCTCGACCGGCTGCGGGCGGCGGGGGTTGCGGTGCGCATCGGCCACGACCGCGCCGCCGTCCACGGGGTCGACGCGGTGACCGCATCGAGTGCCATCCCGGACTCGAACATCGAGATCGACGAGGCCCGCAGGATCGGGGTCACCATGCTGCGCCGCGACGGGATGCTCGCCTCGATCTGCGCCATGGCTGGCTCGGTCGGGGTGGCCGGCACGCACGGCAAGACGACGACGTCGTCGATGCTGATGCTGATCCTGGCCGCCGCCGGGCGCCGCCCGAGCTTCGTGATCGGTGGCGACGTCACCGACATGGGGACGGGGGCGCAGTGGACGGGGAGCGACTGCCTGGTCGTCGAGGCCGACGAGAACGACCTGACCCACCTGCGTCTCCCGCTGCGGGCCACGATCCTGACCAACGTCGATGCCGACCACCTCGAGAACTACGGCACGTTCCAGGCGATCATCGACGGATTCCGCCAGTACGTCGCCCAGGTCCCCGGACCCAAGGTGCTGTGCGCCGACGATCCCTGGTGTGCCCGGCTGGCCGCAGATCTCGGCGAGGAATCGGGCACCGTCACCTACGGCACGGCGCCCGGGGCGACCTACCGGGCCGTCGGCGTGGTGGCGACGGCGGGGATCCAGCGGTTCTCGATCGAGCGCTGCGGCGAGCGCCTCGGCACCGTCGAACTGCCCCTACGCGGCGTCCACAACGTCCGCAACGCCACGGCGGCGCTGGCGATGGCCGTCGAGCTCGGCGTCGGGTTCGAGCCGGCGGCCGGGGCGGTGGCCCGCTTCGGAGGCGTCGCCCGCCGCTTCGACTTCCGCGGGGAACACGGCGGGGCCGTGTTCGTCGACGACTACGCCCACATCCCGGCCGAGATCGCCGCGGTGCTCGCCGCGGCCCGCACGAGCGGGGATGGCTGGCAGCGGATCGTCGCCGTCTTCCAGCCGAACCGCTACCGCCGGATGGCGATCCTGTCGCCCGAGTATCGCGACGCCTTCGTCGACGCCGACGTCACCGTGATCACCGACATCTACCCGTCGGGCGATCTGCCCATCCCGGGGGTGACCGGCAAGCTCGTCGTCAACGCCGTCTGCGACGCCCATCCCCGCCAGCGGGTGGCCTGGCTGCCGCGACGCGACGACGTGATCTCGTTCCTCGCCGACGAGCTGACGGTCGGCGACGTGTGCATCTCGATGGGTTGCGGGGACATCGCCTCGTTGCCCGACGAGGTGCTCGCCCGCCGACGCTCGCGGAGTCCCCGGCAGTGACCGACGCCCGTCCCGGTGCCGGCTCCTCGACCGGTGCGCTCGAGCTGCTCGCCGCTCGCCTCGGGGGCCGGGCCGAGCGGGGAGTGCCGCTCGGTCCGCTGACGACCTACCGGGTCGGCGGGCCCGCCGAGCTGTTCGTCCGGGTCGGCTCGGTCGAGCAGCTCGTCGCGGTCGCCGAGGCGCTGCGGGGCGTGGACGTGCCCGTGGTCGTCGTCGGCCGGGGTTCGAACATGCTCGTCGCCGACGGCGGCTTCGCCGGTCTGGCGATCGGTCTCGGCGAGTTCGCCAACGAGCTCAGCATCGGCGACAGGCGGGGGCCGGTCGGCGACGGGCCCGTCGAGGTCACCGCCGGGTCGACGGTGTTCCTCCCGGTGCTCGCCCGCCGGACCGCGGCGGCGGGCCTGACCGGCCTGGAGTGGGCGGTGGGCGTGCCGGGGTCGGTCGGCGGCGCGGTGGCGATGAACGCCGGCGGCCACGGGTCCGACATCTCGGCGTCGCTGGCCTCGGCCGACATCCTCGACCTCGACGGGGGCCGGATCGGTCGTGTCGCCGTCGACCGTCTCGGTTTGCGCTTCCGTGGGTCCGATCTGGGGTCGCGCCAGGTCGTGCTCCGCGCCCGCTTCCTGCTGGCACCAGGCGACCGGGAGGAGTCGGAGGCCGAGATCGCCGAGATCGTGCGCTGGCGGCGCGACCATCAACCCGGCGGCCACAACGCGGGCTCGGTGTTCGTCAACCCGGTCCCGGAGGTGCTGCCCGCCGCCCTGCTGATCGACGAGCTCGGGTTGCGTGGGTTCCGGATCGGCTCCGCCGAGGTCTCGACCAAGCACGCCAACTTCATCCAGGCCGACGAGGGCGGCCGGGCCGGCGATGTCCGGGCCGTGATCGACGCCGTGCGCGAACGTGTCCTCGCCCATCACGGCATCGCCCTGCGCAGCGAGGTCAGGCTCGTCGGCTTCCCCGACGGCACCGACGAACGCCCGGGTGTCCACCTGGAGCACGGGTCGTGACCGGGCGTGTGATCCCGGACGGCGTCGGGGGTGACCCCGACGATGCCGGTCGCTACGTGGCTGGTCCCGGCGGCGCCGGCCTCCAGGATCTCGAGGATGCCGGTCTCCAGGATGCCGGTCTCGAGGATGCCGATTTCGAGGATGCCGGTCTCGACGACCTGTTCGTCGACGACGGCGGAGGCCACGACGACTTCCTGCTCACCGACGACGAGTTCGACCAGTTCGACGAGTTCGACGAGTTCGACGACGGAGCGGGTGATGGAACGGGCGACAGGCCGGCGCCCGCCGAGCCGCAGCCCTCCGGTCCGCCGCCGGCCGCTCCCCGCCGCCACCTGGTGATCGACGACTTCGAGGGGATGGATGAACCTCTCGTGCGTCCGGCGGGCTCGGCCAGGTTCGCCGCGGCCGTGCCGCCCGCATCGGACCTCGCCGGGTCCGGTCGCGTCGGCCCGGTGGTGATCGACGGAACCGACGACCTCCCCGACGCCATCGCCCTCAGCGACACCCGTCGCGATGGTGGCAACCTGTTGATCGGTGACGAGGATGACCTCAGTGCCCTGGTGCTCCCCGATGAACGGCCCAAGATGAACCCCAAGGTTCGACAGCGCCGCATCTCCGTGCGCCGCGGGCTGGGGCGCAAGCGGTTGAAGTGGGTGCTCCTCCTCGGGATCCCGCTGCTCCTGGTCGTCGGGGCGTTGGCGATGCTGGCGTCGCCGCTGTTCTCCGTCGAGACGATCACGGTCGAGGGCATCGTCCACACCCCGGCCGATCAGCTCGAGGCGATCATCGGTCCACTGCGCGGCGAGCCCGTGCTGACCATCGACACCCATCAGGTCGAACGGCGGCTCGAGGGCCTGGCGTGGGTGCGCCGGGCCGCCGTCGACGCCGATTTCCCCAGGTCATTGCATGTGTCGATCGTCGAGCGGATCCCGGTGGCCGCCTACGTCGGCAGTGACGGGTCGTGGCGGGTGATCGACATCGACGGCGGGGTGATCGACATCGTTCCCGACGGCGCCCAGCCGGCCGACTTCCTGCCGATCCTCGGGCCTGGCCCCGACCTGCTCCCCGGTCAGAACGCCGGGTCCGCCTATCAGACGCTCGCCCAACTGGCCGCCACCCTCGACGCACTGCCCACGCTGCGCCCACTGGTCGTGTCGATCTCGGTGGCCGGGCCCGACATCAACCTCGCCCTGTCCACCGGCGCGAGCGTCGACCTGGGCAGCGCCAGCGAGCTGCGCCAGAAGCTCGCCGTGCTGCTGTCGCTGCTGGCCGACCCCGAGCGCGACGTCGCCGAGATCGTGTCGATCAACGTGAGCGATCCGAGCAAGCCGGCGATTCAATAGCGGTTCCCCGTTTTGTACCCCCTGACGTGGAATGATGGGGCACAGGACATGTCCGGAGGTTCTCATGGTTGGTTCACCGCAGAACTACCTCGCCGTGATCAAGGTGATCGGCATCGGTGGCGGAGGCGTCAACGCCGTCAATCGAATGATCGATGCCGGGTTGAAGGGCGTCGAGTTCATCGCCATCAACACCGACGCGCAGGCGTTGCTGATGAGCGATGCCGACATCAAGCTCGACATCGGGCGCGAGCTGACCCGCGGCCTGGGCGCCGGCAGCGACCCCGAAGTGGGTCGCCAGGCCGCCGAGTCGCACCGTGAGGAGATCGAGGAGATCATCAAGGGCGCCGACATGGTGTTCATCACGGCCGGCAAGGGAGGCGGCACCGGTACCGGCGCCGCGCCGGTGGTCGCCGAGATCGCCAAGGGGATGGGGGCGCTGACCATCGGCGTCGTCACCCGCCCGTTCTCGTTCGAGGGGCGGCGGCGTTCGGTCCAGGCCGAGGCCGGCATCCAGAAGCTGAAGGAGAAGGTCGACACGCTGATCGTCATCCCCAACGATCGGCTGCTCACCGTGGCCAACGAGAAGACGAGCGTGCTCAACGCCTTCAAGATGGCCGACGAGGTGCTGCTCCAGGGTGTGAGCGGCATCACCACGCTGATCACCACCCCCGGCCTGATCAACACCGACTTCGCCGACGTCAGGATGGTGATGGCCAATGCCGGGTCGGCGCTGATGGGCATCGGTCAGGCCAGCGGGGAGAACCGCGCCGTGGTCGCCGCCAAGACGGCGATCTCCAGCCCGCTGCTCGAGGCCGCCATCGACGGCGCCCGCGGCATCCTGCTCAACATCACCGGCTCGTCCGACCTCGGTCTGTTCGAGATCAACTCGGCGGCCGAGATCATCCAGGGCGTCGCCCACCAGGACGCCAACATCATCTTCGGCACCGTCATCGACGACGAGATGGGCGACGAGGTCAAGGTCACCGTCATCGCCGCCGGCTTCGACAGCTGGGAGGCGGCGAACAGCACCACCGGCGCCGCCCGCCTGCGCTCCGTCGACGAGCGGCGGGTCGCCTCGTCGATCCGCGAGCTGTTCGGCGAGGACGACGACGCCGCTGACGACGAGGGTGACGACGACGACTTCGACGTCCCGTCCTTCCTCAAGTAGCCCGCGACACGTAGCACGCGACACCGGGTAGGCCCTCATCGCCGGCGTCATCGACCAGGAACTGGTGGCCCGCAACGTCGCCGAGGTGCGTCGTCGCATCGCCGCCGCGGGCGGGTCGGACGTGGAGCTGATCGCCGTCACCAAGACCTTCGGCGTCGACGCCATCGTCGCCGCGGTCAATGCCGGGTGCACGGCGATCGGCGAGAACTATGCCCAGGAACTGGTCGCCAAGCTCGACCTGCTCCCCACGGATGTCGCGCGCCCGGAGGTGCACTTCATCGGACACCTGCAGAGCAACAAGGTGCGAATGCTCGCCCGGTACGTCGACGTGTGGCAGACCGCCGACCGCGACTCGGTCATCGACGAGTTGGCCCACCGCGTGGCCGGCGCCCGCGTCTTCATCCAGGTCAACGTCGACGACGACCCCCACAAGGGTGGGTGCACCCCCGACGCCGCTCCCGGCCTCGTCCGACGGGCGCGCCTGGCCGGACTGGTCGTCGAGGGTCTGATGACGATCGGTCGTCAGGGCCCGCCGGAACAGGTGTCGGTCGGCTTCCGGACGCTGCGCGCGATGGCCGACGGGCTCGGTCTCGTCGGTTGTTCGATGGGGATGAGCGGCGATCTGGAGCAGGCCGTAGCCGCCGGGGCGACCCACGTCCGGGTCGGCAGCGCGCTGTTCGGTGAACGAGTCCGCCAACCGGGCGACTCCCTCGGCTAGCCTTTTGCGAGGAGGTGACGGATGTCTGCTTGGAAACGGGCAATGGATTACCTGGGTCTCGGGCCCGACGACGCATACGACGACTACGACATGCCTCCGATCGAGCCCGAAGCGATGCGGGCCGGGCGTGGGGGCCACGACCCCGATCCCCGTCAAGGCCGGGTGACCGGCAGAGGTGGAACGAGCTATGACGACCATGATTCCGGGATCCGCCCCCTGCCTCGTGCCGTACCCCACCGAGACCCCGAGCCCGTTCCCTCGCGGCCGCGCCATACGTACCCCGACGACTCGGGCATCACGCCCCGGCCGGCCCGCCAGGGCTCGGCGGTGAGGTCGGTGGCCGCGCCGGCTGGGGAGCCGTACACCGTCAGGCCGCGTCGTTTCGACCAGGCCCAGGAAGTCGCCGACAAGTTCAAGGAAGGCCTGCCGGTGATCATGAACATCGAGGGGACCGAGCGCGAGATCTCGCGTCGGCTGATCGATTTCGCCAGCGGGTTGTGCTACGGCCTCGAGGGCTCGATGGAGAAGGTCGCCTCAGGGGTGTACCTGCTCAAGCCGCCCTCTGGGCGCGACTATGCCTGAGCGCCGCCGGCTCCTCGTCCCGAGGGCCCGCTGATGCGGGGCCTGCTCTGCGGCCTCGTCAACCTGTACGTCATCGTGCTGGTCGCCCGGATCGTGCTCTCGTGGTTCCCGGCCAGCCCGGGATCGGTGGTCGAGCAGGTCAACCGGGTCCTGCGCAGCCTCACCGATCCGGTGCTGATCCCGATCAGGCGGGTGATGCCGTCGATGGGCGGGCTCGATCTGAGCCCGATGATCGTCATTCTCGTGCTCACCGCCGTGGTCCAACCGTTCATCTGCTGAGGGTCGTACCCGCCGTGAGCGCGGGGCACTCACCGCTGGTGCCCGGCGCCGGAGCCGCCATCTCGTAACATGGGAACATGGATGTCACCCCCCAGGCTGTCGCGTCGGCAACGTTCCGAGTGACCAAGAAGGGGTACGACCCCGACGAGGTCCGGTCGTACCTGGCCAACATCGCCCGGGCACTGGCCGACGCCCACGATCGCGCCAACCACATGGAGAACCGGGCCCGTCAGGCCGTCGCCCGCATCCAGGAGGTCCAGGCGGCCGGCCGGGTGGCCGATCCCGAGCGCGACGACTCCTCGACCATCAGCCGCACCCTGCTCCTCGCCCAGAAGACGGCCGACGAGACGGTCGCCCAGGCCCGCACGGACAGCGAGCAGTTCCGCACCACGGCGCGGGCCGAGGCCGAGTCGCTGATCGCCCAGGCCCACGACGAGGCCGACAAGATCGTCGACGAGGCCCGCCTCGACGCCCGCAAGGTCGCCGACGCCGAGACCATGCAGGCCGAGGCCGAACTGCAGCAGCTGCTCATCCGGCTCGAGTACCTGCGTGACGACGTCGCCCACATGGAGGAGTTCACCATCACCCAGCGCAACCGCCTCCTCGAGGCGGCCGGGGCGATGCGGGAGATCGCCGAGCGCCCGGTGGGTGGCCTGGGCGGTGTCCACCCCCCGGTGCTGCACGGCGGGCTGGTCGACGACGAGCCGCGCGGCGTCTACGCCTCCCTCCACCGTTCATGGCCCGAGGCGACCTCGTCCGACGACGACGGCGATGACGAGCCCCGGCCGCAGGTCGGCCCCGGTTCGGCCCCGCTGCACGACGGCGATGTCGGCGACGGCGAGGACCTCGACGACGGCGCCGAGACGGCGGCCATCGCCTCGCCCCCCCGGTCGCTGTTCCGCCAGGCCGACGCGGACGGGCCGGGTTCTCTGGAAGAGGTCCCCGATGCCGAGGATCTCGTCGTCGAGGAGATCACCGCGGAGGTGCCCATCTTCCAGCGCCCACCGGCCCCGAACACGATGCGGTTCGTCGGTGACGAGGACCTCTGATCCAGGGGGCGGCGCAAATGGCGGCCATCGTGGGCCGTCGGCGCGGGTAGCCTGGCCGCAACGGCATTGACGGGGTCATCACCCCCGAGCCTCCGGAAGAACGGGTGCGACGCACCTCAGTAGAACCGGACGGGTCCAGCCCGTGAGCGCTGGCGCAACCGAGCGGTCGGCCACTGCGGTGGCCGGCAAGCAGGGTGGTACCGCGGCTGCTCCGGCATCCGTCCCTGTGGCAATCGAATTCGCCCGTCGCAGGAGACATCGTGACCAGCACGAACACCTATCCGAACGTCAGCCCACAGCCGTCGCTGCCGGCGATCGAGACCGACGTGCTCGCCCGGTGGGCCGCCGACAAGACGTTCCAGGCCTCGATCGATCGTCGTGCCGACGCCCCGGAGTACGTCTTCTACGACGGCCCGCCCTTCGCCAACGGGCTGCCCCACTACGGCCACCTGCTCACCGGCTTCGTCAAGGACGCCGTGCCGCGGTACCAGACGATGCGCGGCCGCAAGGTCGAGCGCCGCTTCGGGTGGGACTGCCACGGTCTGCCCGCGGAGGTGCAGGCCGAGAAGGAGCTCGGCATCTCCGGGCACCCCGAGATCATCGCCTACGGCATCGGCCGGTTCAACGACGCCTGCCACACCTCGGTGCTGCGCTACACGAGCGAGTGGGAGCGCTACGTCACCCGCCAGGCCCGCTGGGTCGACTTCGCCAACGACTACAAGACGCTCGACGTCACCTACATGGAGAGCGTCATGTGGGCGTTCAAGACGCTGTGGGACAAAGGGCTGGTCTACGAGGGCTTCCGGGTGTTGCCGTACTGCTGGCGTTGCGAGACGCCGCTGTCGAACACCGAGACCAGGATGGACGACGTCTACCAGGACCGCCAGGACCCGGCGCTGACCGTCTGGTTCGAACTGGAGACGGGGGAACGGATCCTCGCCTGGACGACGACCCCGTGGACCCTGCCGTCGAACCTCGCCCTCGCCGTCGGCCCGACCATCGACTACGCGGTGATGGAGGAGCCCGACGGGCAGCGCTACATCCTCGCCGAGAGCCGGCTGGGCGCCTACGCCCGGGAGTTGGCCGAGGCCCGCCAGGTGGCCACCGTGGCCGGCGCCGAGCTCGTCGGGCGCCGCTACGCGCCGTTGTTCGACTTCTTCGCCGGCACCCCCAACGCGTTCCAGGTGCTCGGCGCCGACTTCGTCTCCACCGAGGACGGCACCGGAGTGGTGCACATGTCGCCGGGTCACGGCGAGGACGACCAGAACGCCTGCAACGCGGTCGGGATCGAGACGATCGTGCCGATGGACGTGCACGGGCAGTACACCGCCGAGGTGACGACCTGGGCCGGGGTCCACGTGTTCGACGCCAACCCGCTGGTGATCCGCGATCTCAAGGATCGTGGTCGTGTCGTGCGCCACGAGACCTACGACCACTCGTACCCGCACTGCTGGCGGTGCGCCAAGCCGCTCGTCTACCGGGCGATCTCGTCGTGGTTCGTCCAGGTCACGGCGATCCGCGACCGCATGGTCGAGCTCAACCAGCAGATCCGCTGGGTCCCCGAGCACGTCAAGGAGGGCTCGTTCGGCAAGTGGATCGGCAACGCCCGCGACTGGTCGATCAGCCGCAACCGGTTCTGGGGATCACCGATCCCGGTGTGGAAGTCCGACGACCCCTGCTACCCGCGCATCGATGTCTACGGTTCGCTCGACGACATCGAGCGGGACTTCGGCGTACGCATGACCGACCTCCATCGGCCGGCCGTCGATGAGCTCACCCGCCCCAATCCCGACGACCCCACCGGGGCCTCGACGATGCGCCGCGTCGCCGAGGTGCTCGACTGCTGGTTCGAGTCGGGCTCGATGCCCTTCGCCCAGGTGCACTATCCCTTCGAGAACCGCGAGTGGTTCGACAGCCACTACCCGGGCGACTTCATCGTCGAGTACATGGCCCAGACGCGGGGCTGGTTCTACACGTTGCACGTCCTGGCCACGGCGCTCTTCGACCGGCCGGCGTTCCGCACCTGCGTCAGCCACGGCATCGTGCTCGGCGACGACGGGGCGAAGATGTCGAAGTCGCTCAACAACTACCCCGATCCGGCCCTGATGTTCGACACCTACGGCGCCGACGCGATGCGCTGGAACCTGCTGTCGTCGGCCGTGCTGCGCGGCGGCGACGTCTCGGTCACCGAGGCCGGGATCCGCGACACGGTGCGCCACACGATCCTGCCCCTGTGGAACTCGTGGTACTTCCTCACGTTGTACGCCAACGCCGCTGGTACCACAGGCCGTTTCCGCACCCCGGCCGATGCCGGCGGCCAGACCGACGTGCTCGACCGGTACCTGTTCGGCGAGCTCCACGGTCTCGTCGGCGGCGTCACCACGGCGATGGACGCCGAGGATCTGTTCGCCGCCTGCGCCGCGGTCACCAGGTTCCTCGACACCCTGACCAACTGGTACATCCGTCGCAGCCGCGACCGCTTCTGGGCCGGCGACCAGGATGCGATCGACTCCCTGCACACCGCACTCGTCGTCCTCTGCCAGGTCGCCGCCCCCCTCCTCCCGCTGCTCACCGAGCACATCTACGCCGGGCTGGTCGGCGAGGGAAGCGTGCACCTGACCGACTGGCCGGCCGCATCCGACTTCCCGGTGGACACCGACCTGGTCGAGGGCATGCAGCAGCTCCGGACGGCCTGCTCGACGCTGCTCGGCCTGCGCAAGGCCCATGGGCTGCGGGTGCGCCTGCCACTCGCCCGGGCCGTCGTGGCCACCCCGTCGGCCGATCTGCTCGCCCCCCACGCCGACATCCTGCGCGACGAGCTCAACGTCAAGGACGTGGTCGTCACCGCCGATGCCGCGGCATACGCCCGTCAGGAGCTGCGTCTGAACCCGGCCGCGTTCGGCCGGCGGCTGGGTGGCGACACCCAGACCGTGATCAGGGCGCACAAGGCGGGGGAGTGGTCGGTCGATGGCGTCACGGTCACCGTCGGGGGCGTCGAGCTGCTCGACGGCGAGTACAGCTTCGACCTGGTCTCGAACGTCGAGGGTGCGGCGGCGACGCTGCCCGGCAATGCGGGCGTCGTCGTGCTCGACACCACCGTCACCCCCGAGCTCGAACGCGAAGGGGTCGCCCGCGACCTCGTCCGGTTGATCCAGCAGGCCCGTCGCGACGCCGGCCTCGATGTCGGCGACCGTATCGCCCTGGCGGTCACCGCCCCCGGGCGCTGGATCGAGGCCTTCGAGGTGCACCGCGGGCTGGTCACGGGTGAGACCCTCTCCGTCAGCGCCGCCGCCACCACCGATGATTCCCTGTCCGAACCGCGTATCGAGGTTCGGCCCACGAATGGAGCCAGCAGATGATCCACGACGACGACCATGGGGGAGTGCTGATCGATCTGCGGGTCCAACCCGGGGCGGGACGCAACGCCGTCGTCGGGCGCCACGGCGACGCCATCAAGGTGCGCGTCGGCGCCCCGCCGATCGGTGGGCGGGCCAACGAGGCGGTCATCGATCTGCTCGCCGACACCCTGGGTGTCAAGCGCGCCGACATCGAGGTCGTCTCGGGCGACAACAGCCGGAGCAAGCGCGTGCGCGTCGGCGGCATCACCGTCGCCCTCGCCTCGAGCATCCTGGCGCCCGATTCCACCGCAGGTGACCGCCGTCCCTGAGTGCGGCGGCGGTAGCATCCGCAGTTCCTCAACGCCGGAGGTCCCCGACCCGATGCCGACAACGAAGAAGACTGCCGCCGCTGCCCCTGCTCCTGCTCCTGCCCCGGTCACCAGACCGAAGGCCAAGGCGAGCAAGGATTTCGATGCGAAGTTCCTCGATGCCCAGCGGCGCATGCTGATCGCCGAACGCGTCGCCCTCACCGGCCAGGCGACGCGCCTGGAAGACGAGGCCAACGCCCTGATCGAGGACCAGGAGATGGGCGACGTGGAGTTCGGCGAGGAGGGAGGCCAAGGCGACACGATGGTCGTCGAGCGCGAACGAGACCTCGCCCTGTCGGCCCAGGCCCGCCAGATGGTCGCCGACATCGACGAGGCGCTGCTGCGCATGGACGCGGGGACCTACGGCTACTCGGTGGTCTCCGGCAAGCCCATCCCCCGCGAACGGCTCGAAGCGATCCCGTGGGCGTCGGTGCTGGTGGAGGAGAAGGTCGGCGGGATCGGTCGCCGATGACCGGGACACCGGCCGAGCCGGCTGACCAGCTCTCGGTCGAGTCCCCGAAGACGCCTCCCATTCCCCCCGCCACGACATCGCTGGCGCCGAGCCTGGCGGTCGCCGCGCTGTTCCTGGGGGCCGACCAGGCGACCAAGCACTGGGCCGTCAACCGCCTGTCCGGTGGGCGCATCGTCGAGGTCGTCGGGTCGCTGCGGTTCAACCTGTTCTTCAACCAGGGCATGGCGTTCAGCCGCTTCCGTGGTATCGGCCAGTACATCGGGGTGCTCGCCCTCGTCGTGGTGTGCGTGCTGGCGGTCAACCTGCGTCGGGCCGAGAGCCGGCTCAGCTCGCTGGCCACAGGGATGATCATCGGCGGGGCCCTGGGCAACATCGTCGACCGGTTGTTCCGCGGCGAGGGTTGGCTGAGGGGCGCCGTCGTCGACTTCATCGACCTGCAGTGGTGGCCGGTGTTCAACGTCGCCGACATCGGCGTCAGCGTCGGCGGCGTGCTGCTGGTGCTCGGCACCCTGCGGCGTGCACGTTCCACGGCCGCCCGATGATCGTCGAGGAGATCCCGACGTTGCTCGCCGGCGAACGCGTCGACCGCGTGGTCGCCCTGCTGGCCGGGGTGAGCCGGGCCGAGGCGGTCCGCCTGATCGGCGCCGGGGCGGTCACCGTTGCCGGTGTGCCGATCGAGGCGGGCAAGCAGAAGGTGGCGCTCGGCGACGTCGTGGCGATCGACACCGACCTCATCTCCGTCCCCGAGCCCCCCGGGCCCGACGTCTCGGTGGAGTTCACCGTGCTCCACGTCGACGAGCACCTGATCGTCATCGACAAGCCGGCCGGCCTCGTCGTCCACCCGGCGACGGGCAACGAGACCGGCACGCTGGTCAACGGACTCCTCGCCCGCTTCCCCGAACTGGCCGGGGTGGGGCAGGACGGCCGTCCGGGAATCGTCCACCGTCTCGATGCCGGCACCTCCGGACTGCTCACCGTGGCCCGGACGGCCGACGCCTATGCGGCCCTCGTCGAGAAGCTGCGGGCCCATGAGATGCGGCGGATCTACGACACCCTCGTGTGGGGTGTCCCCAGCGTGCCCACGGGCACGATCGACGCGCCGATCGGCCGTGACACACGCAACCCGATGCAGATGGCCGTGGTCGGCAGCGGCAAGCCCGCCCGCACGCACTACCACCTCGATCGCGCCTACCACACCCCCGAGGTGGCCCGACTGACCTGCGAGTTGGAGACCGGTCGCACCCATCAGATCCGTGTCCACCTGGCGGCGGTGGGTCACCCCGTGGTCGGCGACACGATGTACGGCGACCGGCGCTCCTCGCTCGGGCTCGGCCGCCCGTTTCTCCACGCCCGCAGCCTGCGGTTCGGGCATCCGATCACCGGTGTGCCGATGGAGTTCGATTCGCCCCTCCCCGGTGACCTCGAGGCCGTGCTCGCCTCGCTGGAGTAGCCCGTGTTCCGCCGCCGCCGTCGTCGACTGCCCGAGAACGCCGAGGCGGTGTTCCGCCGCCACGTACGGGAGTGGGAGTTCCTCACCGACGACGAGCGCGGTCGGCTGGCCGGTTTCGCCGACGAGCTGCTCGCCACGAAGAGCTGGGAGGCGGCCCGCGGTTTCGAGCTGACCGACCAGATGTGCACGGCGATCGCCGCCAACGCCTCCCTGCTCGTCCTCGGGCGTGACCTGGAGCTCTACCGGCATGTGCGCGCCGTCGTCGTCCATCCGAGCGTGATGACGCTCAGCGAGCCCCGCCCGGGCCCGGTGGCCGGCCTGTACGACGACAGCCCGGTGCATCTCGACGGCCTGGCCCATCACGCCCAGGGTCCCGTGGTGCTGGCGTGGGACGCCGTGCGGCGCGAGACGGTCCACCGATCGTCGGCGATGAACGTGGTGATCCACGAGTTCGCCCACAAGCTCGACATGCTCGACGGCCAGAGCGACGGAGCGCCCGCCTTCATGGGCCCCGTTCTGGCCGACCGCTGGCGCCGGGTGGCCGGCGCCGAGTTCGAACTGCTGCGCCGGGGCGGCGACGGGCCCGAGGAGCCATACGAGCCCGGTACCGGGCACCGCGCCCCCGAGGGCCTGATCCGCGACTACGCGGCGACGGACCGCGTGGAGTTCTTCGCCGTGTGTGCCGAGGTGTTCTTCGTGCGTCCGACCGAGTTCGCCGCCGCCAAGCCGGAGCTCTACGGGCTCTACGCCGAGTATCTCGACCAGGACCCGGCCGGGCGACGCTCGCCGGGCTGAGCGGACGACGCGACGGTGCCGACGGTCGTCACCCGATCACCCGATCACCCGTGGGGACCGGGTCGCCGGTCAGTCTGGTGACCGGTCGGGCGGGCCTCGGTGGGCGAGCAGCGCGTCGGGCCACGGCGACTCGCCTCGTGCCGACGCAGCGACGGACGCCAGTGTGTAGCTCCCCAGGTGCTCGCGCATGTGCTCGCCGGCCACCTTCCACACGGCGAGCAGCACGCACTGACCCTCGTGGCTGCACGAGCCGTCCTGATGGGGCTCGCCGAAGTCGCCCAGCGTGATCGGACCGTCGACCGCGGAGACGATCTCGGACAACAGGATCTCCTCGGGGCGGCGTGACAGTACGTAGCCGCCGCCCACGCCGCGCTTGGACTTGACCAGCCCGGCGCCCTTGAGGGCCAGCAGGATCTGCTCGAGGTAGGGCTGGGGGAGGCCCGTTCGCTCGGCGATGTCGCGCACCGATGTCGGGCTGCCCTCGGCATGGAGGGTCAGCGAGAGCAGAGCTCGACAGGCATAGTCTCCCCTGGTGGACACGCGCACGTCGACCATCGTACGGGCGCGGTTGGCCACTGACGTGACATCGGTGCTGGACTAGGCGTCGATGCTCGCGCCGCCGGTCCTTCCCGCATACGGCGGAGCCAACGTGCGGGGGATCATGCCGGCGTTGATGACCCCCCGGGACGACGTGAGCTGCCGGCCTGGTTCCCCGAACCCATCGTCGACGCCCGCCAGGTGGTGATCCTGGTGATCGACGGCCTGGGCTGGGAGCAGCTGCGTTCCAGGCTGGCGCTGGCGCCGCATCTCGCGGCGATGAGCGGCGGACCGATCACCACCGTCGTGCCCTCGACGACGTCGACGGCGCTCACCTCGATCGTCACCGGCCTCGAGCCGGCCGAGCACGGGATCGTCGGGTACCGGATCGACCTGGGCGGCGACGTGCTCAACGTGTTGCGCTGGACGACGGCGGCCGGCGACGCCCGGCGCCGCCACCCGCCCGGGGACCTCCAGCCGTACCCGCCGTTCCTCGGTCGGCCGGTCACCGTGGTCTCCAAGGCCGAACTGTCGAACTCGGCGTTCACCGCCGCCCATCTGGCCGGGGTGAAGATCGTCGGCTGGCGGGTCTCGTCGAACATCGCGGTCCATGTGTCGGCGTGCCTCGCCGCCGGGGAGCGCGTCGTCTACGCCTACTACGACGGCGTCGACAAGGTGGCCCACGAATACGGATTCGGTCCGTTCTACGACGCCGAGCTGGTGCTCGCCGACCGGCTGGTGGGCGACATCCTCGCCGTCCTGCCGCCCGACGCCGCACTGGGCGTGATCGCCGACCACGGTCAGGTCGAGGTGGGCGCCAGACACTACCCACCCGCCCACGACGTACTCGGCCTCACCCGCTACCAGTCGGGGGAGGGGCGGTTCCGCTGGCTGCACTGCCGCCGGGGCGCCGGCGCCGAGCTGCTCGCCGCGGCGACCGAGGCCCACGGTGACGTCGCCTGGGTGGTCAGCCGGACGCAGGTGATCGACGAGGGCTGGCTGGGGCGCTCGATGCCCGGCCCGATCGCCTCACGACTCGGTGACGTCGCCCTCGTCGCCCGCGACGACGTCAGCTTCGACGAACCGGCGGATTCCGGCCCGTTCGAGCTCGTCTGCAGACACGGATCGGTGACGGCGGCGGAAATGCGCGTACCCTTCCTCGGAGCCCGCCCCCGCTGACGGGGTCATCGGTTCCGACCCTGACGAGAAACGAGGAGTGATGTCCGAGGCAACCGTGGATCAGCCCGAAGTCGAGATCGTGCCCGGCGGCGCCGTGCCCTCCGAACAGGACACCAGCGGTTCGGTCGAGACGATCAGCGAGCCCGCCAAGGTGATGCGGATCGGTTCGATGGTCAAGACGCTGCTCGAGGAGGTCAAGGCAGCGCCCCTCGACGACGCCAGCCGGGAGCGTCTCGCCGCCATCTACCAGGCATCGCTCGACGAACTGGCCACGGCGCTGTCCCCCGACCTGCAGGAGGAGCTGCGGTCGATGGCCCTGCCGTTCAAGGACGACAAGGCGCCCAGCGACGCCGAGCTGCGCGTCGCCCAGGCACAGCTCGTCGGCTGGCTCGAGGGGCTGTTCCACGGGATCCAGGCGATGCTCATGGCCCAGCAGATGGCGGCACGCCAGCAGCTCGAACAGATGCGCCAGTTGCCTCCCGGCTCGCTCCAGCAGGGTCCCGGTCGCCTACCCGGCCCCGGTGGTGGCGCCGAGCCCGACCGCCCCGGAACGTACCTGTAACCGGCGTCCGGGGGTGCTGGCCACTGGCCCGTGCGCAGCCTCGGCCTGCTACCCTCGAAGCGAATCACAGCGGTGTCATTCACGCCCTGATCCGAGCCCGAGGAGGTCGTCGCCGTGGGAGATTCGTTCACCCACCTGCATGTCCACACCGAGTTCTCGATGCTCGACGGGGCGGCGAGGCTCGACGAACTGGTGGCCAAGGCGGCCGCCGACGGCATGCCGGCGCTCGGCATCACCGACCACGGCAACATGTACGGCATCCTCGACTTCTATCGGGAGTGCAACCGGCAGGGCATCAAGCCGGTCCTCGGCATCGAGGCCTACATGGCCCACGACACCCGCCACGAGCGGCCGGCCCGGCGCGGCCGAGTCGACGACTCCGGCGGCGACACCGAGGGGGGCAAGAAGCTCTACTACCACCTCACCCTGCTCGCCGAGAACGACCTCGGGTACCGGAACCTGATCCAGCTCTCCAGCCTGGCGTTCCTCGAGGGGTACTACTACAAGCCGCGGATGGACTGGGAGCTGCTCGAGAGGTACTCCGGCGGCCTGATCGCCACCACCGGATGCCTCGGCGGCCACGTGCTCCAGGCGCTGCTCAACGGCGACGAGCGGGCCGCCATCGAACGGGCCGGGCGCCTGCAGGACATCTTCGGCAAGGACAACCTGTTCGTCGAGCTGCAGGACCACGGCCTGCAGGCCCAGCGCGACACCAACCCCAAGCTGATCGAGATCGCCAGGCGGATCGGGGCCCCGCTGATCGCCACCAACGACTCGCACTACACCCAGCGCCATGACCACGAGGCTCACGACGCCCTGCTCTGCGTGCAGACCGGGGCGCTGATGAGCGACCCGAAGCGTTTCAAGTTCGAGGGCAACGAGCACTACCTGAAGACCTCGGCCGAGATGCGCCACCTGTTCCGTGACTACCCCGAGGCGTGCGACAACACCCTGTGGGTGGCCGAGCGGGCGGCGGTGACCATCGAGTTCGGCAAGCCACAACTGCCCGACTTCCCGATCCCCCCCGGGTTCGCCGACGACGGCTCCTACCTCGAGCACCTCACCTGGAACGGGGCGCGTGAGCGGTGGGGCGACGAGCTCCCGCCGGCGGCCGTCGAGCGGCTGGCCTACGAGCTGAAGGTCATCGCCGACATGGGCTTCTCGTCGTACTTCCTGATCGTGTGGGATCTGATCCGCCACGCCAAGTCGTCGGGCATCCGCGTCGGCCCCGGACGGGGTTCGGCGGCCGGGTGCGCCGTTGCGTACTGCCTGCGGATCACCGACCTCGACCCGATCAGGTACGACCTGCTGTTCGAGCGCTTCCTCAACCCCAGCCGGATCTCGATGCCCGACATCGACATGGACTTCGACTCCCGGTACCGCGACGAGATGATCCGCTATGCCGCCCAGACGTACGGGCGCGACCACGTCGCCCAGATCGTGACGTTCTCGACGATCAAGGCGCGCGCCGCCGTGCGCGACGCGGCGCGGGTGCTCGGCTACCCGTACGGCCTCGGTGACAAGGTTGCCAAGGCGATGCCGCCGCTGGTGATGGGTCGGGACACCCCGCTGAAGTACTGCTTCGAGGAGGCCCCCAAGTACGCCGACGGGTACAAGGCCGCCGCCGAGCTACGGGCGATGTACGACCTGGATCCCGACGTGCAGCGGGTCGTCGACGTGGCCAAGGGTCTCGAGGGGCTGCGCCGTCAGGACGGCATCCACGCCGCCGCCGTGGTGATCACCAAGGAGCCGCTCACCGAGTACCTGCCCATCCAGCGCAAGCCCGAGGCCGGTGTCCCGCCCGAGAACGCACCGGTCGTCACCCAGTACGAGATGCACGGGGTCGAGGACCTCGGCCTGCTCAAGATGGACTTCCTCGGGCTGCGCAACCTCGACGTGATCACCGACACGGTCGCCGTGATCCGGGCGACGATCGACCCGGATTTCGACATCGACGACATCGACCTCGGCGACCGGGCCACGTTCGACCTGCTCTCGCGTGGCGACACCGTCGGGGTGTTCCAACTCGAGTCCCCGCCGATGCGGGCGCTGCTGCGGGCCCTCGCCCCCGATTCGTTCGAGGACGTCTCGGCCGTGCTCGCCCTCTACCGGCCGGGGCCGATGAGCGTCAACATGCACTACGACTACGCCGACCGCAAGAACGGGCGCAAGCCGGTGGAGTACTTCCACGCCGATGCCGAGGAGGTGCTCGGCGACACCTACGGCCTGATGATCTACCAGGAGTCGGTGATGCGGGTGAGCCAGAAGTTCGCCGGGTACTCGCTGGCCGACGCCGACAACCTCCGTAAGGCCTGCGGGAAGAAGATCCGTGAGCTGATGGCCAAGGAGCGCGACAAGTTCGAGGAGGGCTGCGAGACCACCGGCTACGGCCGGGTGCTCGGCAAGGAGCTGTTCGACGTCGTCGAGAAGTTCGCCGACTACGCCTTCAACAAGAGCCACACCTTCGGCTACGGCCTGGTCACCTACCAGACGGCGTACCTCAAGGCCCACTACCCGGTGGCCTACATGGCCTGCCTGCTGACCAGCGTGAAGTCCTCGCTGGAGAAGGCGGCGGTGTACCTCGCCGACTGCCGGGCGATGGGCGTCACCGTGATGACCCCGGACGTCAACGTCTCACGGATGGACTTCGCCCCGGCCGACGGCGACCGGGCGATCACCTTCGGGCTGTCGGCCGTCCGCAACGTCGGCGAGGGCCTCGTCGAGGGCCTGCTCGCCGAGCGGCGCGACGGCGGCCCGTTCGAGTCGTTCCACGAGTTCGCCGAACGGGTCCCCGAAGCGGTGCTCAACAAACGGACCGTCGAGTCGCTGATCAAGGCCGGGGCGTTCGATTCGCTGGGCCATCCGCGCAAGGGCCTGCTCGCCGTGTTCGAGCAGATCATCGACACCACCGTGGTCCGCCGCCGGGAGCGCGACCAGGGTGTGATGAGCCTCTTCGGCGACATCGGGAGCGGGTCGGGGGCGGGCGCCGGGTTCGACGAGCGCATCGCCATCCCCGACGTCGAGTTCGACAAGACCCAGCGCCTGCGTTTCGAGAAGGAGATGCTCGGGCTCTACGTCTCGGATCACCCGCTGATCGGCGTCGATGCCGCACTGCGCCGGCGCGTCGACTGCGGGATCGCCGAGGTCGCCGACCGCGAGGACGGCTCGATGGTCACGATCGGCGGGGTGATCACCGGCCTGACGAGGAAGTACACCAAGAAGGGCGACCAGATGGCGACCCTCACCCTCGAGGACCTCGCCGATTCGATCGAGGTGATGGTCTTCCCGCGGGTGATGATGGACCAGGGCTACAAGCTGGCCGACGACGCCATCGTCACCATCCGCGGCCGCGTCGACGGCCGGGAGGACACGCCCAAGCTCATCGCCGCCGACATCGCCGTCGTCGAGGGCCTCGACGAGAACGCCCCGCCCCTGCGGCTGAAGCTGGCGCCCCACGCGCTCAACGAGACCCACATCAACAGGCTCAAGTCGTTGCTGATGGAGTACCCCGGCGACTCGCGTGTGCTGCTCCACCTCGGCGACCACAAGGTGCTGCGCCTGGCCGACGACTTCTGCGTCAACCTCGATCGCGTGGTCGGCGAGCTGCGGGTCGCCTTCGGGCACGATGCCGTGATGCTCTGAGGAGCCCGGACCCTGCCCCGGACGCGGAGGTGGGGAGCGGCGAACCGCTCCCCACCTCCATCGATCATCCGACCACCCCGAAGGGGTGGGGGACTACCACTCGGTCTGGTCGATCGTGACCGCGTCGCTCGCCTTGCAGGTGGCCGCCGAAGCCACCTTCTGGTAGCGGGTGCCGGTGGCGGTGCCGTTGGTCAGGTCTTCCTTGATGTAGAAGCAGGTCCCGGCCTTCGACTTGGAGGCGGCGATGAAGGTGTCGGCCGTCGCGGCGATCGACACGCTCTTCGGATCGGCCGACGACGTCGCCGCAGCGATGAACACCAGGTTCGGCTCGGCCAGCGTGAGAGCCGCCGTCGTCGCATCGGTGAACAACTGCTTGTCGGTGTAGATCGTCTTGGCCGCCGTCAGCGTGTTGCGCAGACTCGACTGGGCCGAGCGATCCTTGGCCTTGTTCTGGGCGCCGAGGAACGTCGGGATGGCGATGGCGAGCAGGATGGCGATGATCAGAACGACCACCATCAACTCGATGAGGGTGAACCCCTCGTCCTTCCCGTAACGCCCGCGGGCCACCCGTGTCTTCATGGTACGCAACATGTACTGACCTCCGTCTGTGGGCTTGAAGAATGCTGCTGATGTGTTCATCGGTCATAGGGACGGATGGATGAGGAATTCCTGACGGAGTTCCGCGTAGATCGTTCGGCCCATCACTATCCGTCTGTACAGGTAGAAGATCCGTCGCCAAGACTGACGACCAGTTTCAATCACGCAGCTCGTGGGTGGGATATGCGCCACGATGCGTCGAACATGCCACCATGATCGTCGGCGGCGCGGGTGTGGCTACGCCGGCGGGACGAGCTCGCGGTAGCCGACGATGACGTAGGCGTCGCCCACCCCCGGCCAGTACGGTGGCTGGAGGAACAACAGGTTGCTGTCGTAGAGGTAGTTGCGGGTGGTGAACATCGACATCGCCCCGCCGAGGTTCGTCGCCACGGCACCGTTGTGGGTGTACGTGCCATGGCTGCCGTCGTTGCTCCACGACTGGTAGCCGCCCGATCGGGCGATGATCGCCGCGCTGAGGTTGAGGTTGGTGGTCGCCCATTGGGCGATGTAGAGGTAGTTCTGGGCGATCAGGCCGAGCACGTCGTCGCCGGGCAGTTCGTAGCTGACGTCTTCGCCGACGACCACGTCGTTGTTCGAGAAGACGGTGACCTGTCCGTCGACGACGCCGCGGACCATCACGCTCTGCTCGACGTAGATCGCCCCGTTGGAGGGCACGGGGACGGTCGTCTGGGTCGCCGTGTTGCACGTCGGCGCCACGGCGGCCAGGTTCGACGTCCCGGACCGCGTGCACCTGGTGACCGTCACGGTGGCGTCGGCGTTGAAGGTCAGTCTCCAGGCGTGCGTCGCTGCGTCGTCGAGGAGCAGCCCCGGGGCGACCGCTGCCGCCGATCTGACGTCGGCGATCGAGTTGACGAACGTGCTGAACAGGATCGGGCTGGGCAGGCCGGAGCGGATCGACGGCGACGAGGTCGAGTCGTACTCCCGGGCCCCGTCGTGCAACTGGGAGGCGGCCATGTTGCTCAGCCCGAGGCTGGTGTTCCGCACCGCGCCCTCGGCGTAGACGCTGGCGTAGGCGTTGCCGGCGTGATTGACCGACTGGCCGACCCCGGCGTTGTTGAAGCCGGCGTAGATCTTGCCCCGCGTCGTCGCCGCGGACCCGTAGGAGATGCTCTGGTTGGTGAGCATCACGTAGTCGGCGATCGAGCTCGGACGCACCTCGACCTCGAGTCGTCGCATCTCCCGGGTGGCGTTCTTCTTGCGCCCCGTGGCGACGATCCGCACGGACGGCGATGCCACCGTCGGCGGCGTGATCTGCACGTTGTACTCGTACCCGTTGTTCGATCCCGCCACGGTGGGGAGGCTGCGCCAGGCGTTCGGCGACGCCGGGTACGTCCAGGTCGCCCCGCCGGTCCACGCCGAACCGGCGCCGAGGACGGTCGCCCCGCTCGTGCGGGTCGATTCTGCCGGGTGGACGTAGTGGGCGAAGTAGGCGTGGTCCTCGGCGAGCTTGGCCAGGTAGTCGGCGATGCCCGCCTCGGCGGCCTGGAGGGCCGTGGTGCGCCGGAGCTGAGAGGCGGCACGGTTGAGGTCGCTCAGTGCGTTGGACACGCTCACGGCGACGACCGACGAGAGCACGACGCCGACGAGCATCACCGTGATCATCGCCGCACCCCGCTCGCCGCGCTTGCGAACGCGGCGGGGGATTCGGCCGGGGGCGGGGAGGGCGGCTCGAGCGTTCATCGTTGGCTCCGGATGTCGATGCCTGTGCGGTAGATCGAGTTGACGGCGGACGACAGGCGTGAACGCACATCGATGTGCAGCGACACCGAGCTCACCGCCGACGGCGTCACCGCCACCGTCGGCGGTGAGCCCGACGTCCAGTAGGTGAACAGGTCGGTGTTGGTCACGTTGGCGAGCACGTTTCGCCAGTTGACCGCCGTCGCCGGGAAGACCCAGGGTGCCGCCCCGGTGTTGCTGCTGACGACCTCGGAGCGCTGCAGCACCCCGGCCACCAGTCGGTAGGTGATCCGGCGCAGGTGCTTGGGTTGCTTGGCGTCCGGGGTGTGGAAGGTGATCGAGGTCGCCGAGATCGCCGTGACCACGGCCAGCGCAGGGTCTCCGGTCGATGCCTGGCGGATCTCGCGCACGATCCCGTCGACCACGAGCCGGGCGGTGGCGTCGTCGTTGGCAGCGAGATCGACCTTGCGGGAGCGGGCGACGCCGTTGCTGATCTCGCCGAGGGCGATGCTCATCACGACGATGAAGATGGCGATCGACACGGTCAGCTCGACGAGCGTGAACCCGCCGTCGTCGCGCCTGCGTCGGCGTGCCGGCGTGTTCACAGCAGCCTCAGCACGAGGTCGAACGAGCGCAACCCGCTGGTGATCACCCGGAAGTCCACCTTGTCACTCAAGTACAGGCCCTGGTCGGGGACTTCGAACCGGTAGAACTTGTCGGCGATCGGCAGGTCGACCACGAAGGTTCCCGTGGCGTCGGTCGTGACCGGGATGTTGATGCTCGGGTCACCCGGCCGGGTGATGGTTCCGGTGATCCCGGCCAGTGGCAGGCCCCCTTCGTCGTGGACGGTGAGGGTGATCTGGGGTGGGGCGCTGACGATCAGGTCGATCGTCTGGGGCACGTCGGCGACGACGAGCGGCTGGGTGATCGCCGTGGTGACCAGATCACCGGCCGCCACGTCGATCTGGTACGGCGCGACCGAGGGAATGGTGGGGAAGACCACCGAGCCGGCGGCGTCGGTGACTCCGCTGAGGCTGACCCCGGCGTCGCCGCCGGTGATCGTGACCGTCACCGCCTCGACCGGATTGCCCAGCGTGTCATGGGTGGTGATCGTCGTCGGACGGGGGGCCAGGGCCGGCATCACGATCGTGACGGTCGTGGTCAGGTCGGTGGGGTAGAGCGGCGCGACCCGCTGCACCACGGCGGTTCCCGTCAGCGGGGTGCCGAACACCGTGGCCGTGGCGTTGAACGTGTAGTCGACCTTGGGGATCACGGGCGTCGTGCCGAACGAGGCGAATGCGCCGGATCCGCCGGTGATCGGCACGGTGCCCGATCCACGGGTCGCCGACGAGATGCTCAGGGTCGCCGGGAAGGCGAACGGCGTGCCGTCGGCATAGGTCAACCGGGCGTTGACCGAAACGGTCTTGAACATCTGGATCGCCGTGCTGAACGTCTGCGTTGCCGCCAGCGTGGGGTAGACGGCCAGTGCGTTGGGTAGGAACTCGGGTAGCACGGTGTAGTCGGTGGCCGTCGCCGTCAACACGTAGTGGCTGGTCGGACCGGTCGCCGGGGTCGGGTCGAGCCCGGCGAACTCGCTGTTCCCGGTGGCGTCGGTCAGATCGGTCACCGATGGCGATGGTCCCCCGCTGACCGTCACGGCGGCGCCGGCGATCGGGGTGTTGTCGGCGAAGTCGCTGACGAACACCTTGATGATCCCCTTGGTGAGCGACGACTGGGTACGGGGAGCGAGCAACGTCTCCATGTCGGCAAGGGTCTTCCCCTTGCGCTTGACGATGACCCGCAACCCCTTGTAGTTGGTGCCCGTCACGAACCGTCCCGGAATGGGATCGGCGATGTACTTGGTGTACTTGGACACGGTGAAGTCGAGACCACCGAGGTTCTGCGTGGTGGTGACACCGAACGGGTTGACGACGACGCTGTCGTAGGCCAGGTCGCGGGTCGCCTCGATCGTCTGGTTGGCCAGCTCCTCGGCCAGCGTGCGCTCCCGCGCCTTGCCGTAGACGGTGTAGCTCGAGGCCAGCTGGGCGGCGAAGAACGCCGCCGTCAGGGCGAGGATGGCGAGCGAGAGCGTCATCTCGATGATCGTGAACCCATCCTCACCCCGTCGACACGGGCCAGCGAACCGCCTCGTGAGCATCACTTCACGATGGTGATCAGCTTGAAGATCGGCATGTAGAGGGCGATGATCATCCCGCCGACGACGACACCCATGAAGACCATCAGCAGCGGCTCGATCAGCGATGTCAGGGCGTTGACGGTCGCCTCGACCTCTGCCTCGTAGAAGTCGGCCATCTTCTCGAGCATCTCGTCCAGCGCTCCCGTCTCCTCGCCGACGGCGATCATCTGGACGACCATCGGCGGGAAGACCGGGTGCCCGGCGATCGCCGCCGAGATCGCCGCGCCGTGCCGGACATGCTCACGCGTCTCGTCGATCGCCTTCTGCATGACGGTGTTGCCCGAGGTGTTGGCCACGATCGCCAGCGACTCCATCATCGGCACCCCGGCGCGGATCAGCGATGACAGCGTGCGCGAGAACCGGGCGACGGCCGTCTTCGAGGCGAGCGTCCCGAACAACGGGGCGCGCAGCATGAGACCGTCGAAGATCAGTCGGCCCTTGGGGGTCTTCTTCCAGCGCCGGAAGGCGTACACGAGGGCGATCAGGATGACCAGGATGTACGGGCCCTTCTGGGTCAACGCCCGGGAGATCGACATCAGGATCCGGGTGGGCAGGGGGAGCGTGCCGTCGAGGTTGTCGTAGATCGTCGCAAAGCGGGGGACGATGAAGATCAGCATGCCGGTGGCGATCATCACCACCATCATCCCGACCATCACCGGGTAGGCCATCGCCGAGCGGACCTTGCCGCGCAGCTCGGCCTGCTTCTCGAGGGTCTTGGCGAGCCGGTCGAGGATGCTGTCGAGCACACCGCCGGTCTCGCCCGCCTTGATCATCGGAGCGTAGAGCGGGGGGAAGGTCTTGCTGTGCTTCTCGACCGCCTGATGGAACGACACCCCGCGCTCGATGTCGGAGCGGATATCGCCGATGGCGGCGATCAGCACCTTGTTCTCGGTCTGGTCCTTGAGCACGTTGAGCGCCCGGATCAGGGGCATGCCGGCGGCGATCATCGTCGCCAGCTGCCGCGACAGGACGGCGATGTCGCGGACCTTTACCTTGCCCGAGCCGCCGCCGATCTTCAGCTCGGCCGACATCGCGCTCTTGCGCTTCTCGCGGATCTCGAGCGGGGCGTACCCCATCTCGCGCAGCTTGGTGGTGACGAGGTCCTTGCTCGGCGCCTCGAGCGTCCCCTCGATCAACTGCCCGTTCTGGTCGCGGACCTTGTAGGAGAATGTCGTCGACATCGTCGTGGCTCAGTGCCGTGCGCCGAGCAGGCCGCGCAGGTTCTCGGGGTCGCCGGCCCGCTCGAGCGCCACCTGGGCGGTGATCTTGCCCGAGCGGACGAGCAGCGCCAGGCTCTGGTCCATCGTCGTCATCCCGAACTTCGAGCCGGCCTGCATCTGGGTGGTGATCTGGAAGCCCTTGCGCTCGCGGATCAGGTTGCGGATCGCCGGGGTGGTGACCATCACCTCGGCGGCCACCGTGCGTCCCTTGCCGTCGGCTGTGGGGATCAGCTGCTGGGTGACAACGGCCTTGAGGGTGGTGGCGAGCATCGTGCGCACCTGGTCCTGCTGCTCGGGCGGGAAGACGTCGACGATCCGGTCGACGGTCTGGGGAGCCGACTGCGTGTGCAGCGTGGCGAACACGAGGTGGCCGGTTTCGGCGGCGGTCAGCGCCATCTGGATCGTGTCGAGGTCGCGCAGCTCGCCGACGAGGATGACGTCGGGGTCCTCGCGCAGTGCCCGCTTGAGGCCGGAGGCGAAGCTCTGCGTGTCGCGGCCGATCTCGCGCTGGTTGACGATCGAGCGGGAGTGGGTGTGGAGAAACTCGATCGGGTCCTCGACCGACAGGATGTGCACGGCCTTGGTCTTGTTGATGATGTCGAGCAGCGAGGCGAGCGTCGTCGACTTGCCCGAGCCCGTGGGGCCGGTGACGAGCACCATGCCGCGGGCCAGATCGGTGAGGTTCCGCACGCCGGGCGGCAGTCCGAGCGAGTCGAACGGGGGGATCCGGAAGGGGATGACGCGCACGACGCAGCCGACCGAGCCGCGCTGGCGGAACACGTTCACGCGGAACCGGCTCTTGCCGCGGATGGTGTAGGCGAGGTCGAGCTCCCACTCCTCGGCGAACTTGCGCCTCTGGCTCTCGTCGAGCATCGGGAACACCAGCCGCTCGATCTCCGTGCTGGTCAGCGTGTTGTAGTCCTCCAGCCGGTCGAGGACACCCTTCACCCGGACGACCGGCTTGGTGCCGGCGGTGAGATGGAGGTCGGAACCGTCGACGTCGAGGAGGATCCCGAGCAACTCGTCGATCGACTCGGGGTCGCGTCCGACGCCGGACGGGTAGGTCGGCGTCTCCGTCCGCAGGGCGTCGGAGATCAGCGAACGCAGCAGGTCGTCCTTGGGTGGTTCGGAAAACGTCATGGATTGCGTGGTCCTCTCATGCGATCACTCGTGAGACTTCTTCGAAGGTCGTCTGACCCATGCCGACCTTGCGCAGCCCGTCGCGGCGCAGCGAGATCATCCCCTGCTCCAGGGCCGTACGGCGCAGGTCGTCGGTCGAACCGTGGGTGACGATCAGGCGCTCGATCTCCTCGGAGATCAGCATCACCTCGTGGACCGCCATCCGCCCGCGGTAGCCGGTGCCGCCACAGGCCGAACAGCCGATGGCTACGTAGGCGACGTCGGGGGTCGGGTCGCGCTTGTCCCACTCCACGGAGGCGAACTCGTCCTTGGTCGGCGCGTACGGTGCCTTGCACTTCTCACACAGCCGCCGCGCCAGACGTTGGGCCACGACGCAGTCGAGCGAGGAGGCGATCAGGAACGGCTCGATGCCCATCTCGAGCAGTCGCAGGGGGGTCGACGGCGCGTCGTTGGTGTGCAGCGTCGAGAGCACGAGGTGGCCGGTGAGGGCCGCCTCGATGGCGATGATCCCGGTCTCGCGGTCGCGGATCTCGCCGACGAGCACGATGTCGGGGTCCTGACGGAGGATGGAGCGCAACGCGCTGGCGAAGGTGAGCCCGGCGCGGTTGTTGGTCTGCACCTGGTTGACCCCGGCGAGGCGGTACTCCACCGGGTCCTCGACGGTCACGATGTTGCGGGTCGGGTCGTTGAGCTCGGCCAGCGTGGCGTAGAGCGTGGTCGACTTGCCCGAACCGGTGGGTCCGGTGACGAGCAGCGCGCCGTACGGCATGCGGTACGCCGACTCGTACATGGCGAGCTGCTCGGGCAGGAACCCGAGCTTCACCAGCGACTGCACCCCGGCCGACTGGTCGAGGATGCGCATCACGACCTTCTCGCCGTAGACGGTCGGCAGGGTCGAGACGCGCAGGTCGACGGACCGGCCCTCGAGGTTGACCGACATCCGGCCGTCCTGGGGTCGGCGCCGCTCGGCGATGTCGATGTCGGACATCACCTTGAGCCGGGACACGACGCCGGCATGGATGCTGCGCGGCTGGCGCATCCGCTCGTGGAGCACGCCGTCGACCCGGATCCGGATACGCAGGTCGGTCTCCGTCGGCTCGATGTGGATGTCCGAGGCCCGCTCCTGGGTGGCCTGGAGGATCAGCAGGTTGACGAACTTGACGATCGGGGCGTCGTCGCTGAGGGCGGCGAGCTGGGTCAGGTCGTTGGAATCGCTGGACTCCTCGATCAGGCCCTGGGCGGCCGAGAGCACCTCGTCGTCGGCGCGGGTGATCTCGTTGATCAGCTCCGCCAGGCGCGCCGGTGGGAGTTGCACCCGGTCGAAGCTCTCGCCGAGGAACGCCCGCAGGTCGTCGAGGGCGGTCAGATCGCCGGTGTCGGCCATCCCGAGCAGCAGGCGGTTCCCCTGGCGCCGGAGCGGGACGGTGCTGTAGCGGCGCACGACGTGGGGCGGCAGCAGGGAGATCACGGAGGGGTCGATCTCGATGACGTCGGACGTCGACGTTCCCACCTGCACGGTCATACCTGTTGTCATCGGCGCGCCGGGGGCGGAGTGAAGCGATTTCGGGGATTCTCCCGAAACCTCCTCACGACGCCGGCGGATGTGCCGATGAGTCCAGGTAGCCGACTCGTCGGGACATCGGACGCAAGCGGAAGGACAGCGGTCACGTGGCGAAAACCTCGATCGGGCTCGACATCGGCAGCAGTGCGGTGAGGGCGTGCGAACTACGTCTCGGCGACCGTCCGACACTGACCCGCCTCGGCGAGGTCACCCTTCCCTCGGGCTCGGTCGTCGAGGGCGAGGTCGTGGAACCCGGTGACGTGGCCGGGGCCCTGCGCAGCCTGTGGAAGGAGGCGAACATCAAGGGTAAGGCCGTGCGCGTCGGTGTGCCGCTGTCGCGGGCCATCGTGCGCACGATCGAGGTCGCCGATCTCCCCGACGGCGACCTGCGTTCGATGATCGGCCTCGAGCTCTCCGACCACGTGCCGCTCGACCCGGCGCACACGGCGTTCGACATCCTCCCGCTCGACCGCATCGAGACCGACGACGGTCGCCGCCGTCGGGTGCTCCTCGCCGCCGCCCCCAATGACGCCATCGAGCCCACGCTCGCCGCCGTCCAGCAGGCCGGGCTGACCGTCGCCGCCGTCGACGTCGCCCCGCTTGCCCTGGCCCGGGTGTTCACCCCGGAGCCGATCCTCAACGCCGAGGGCGTGGCCGCGGCATCGGTGGACATGGTCGTGTCCGTCGGGGCCGGCACGATGCTGGCACTCATCTGCACCGCCGGTCACCTGCTGTTCAACCGCAAGGCGACCAGCCCGGTCGGCGCCCAGCTGACCGAACGGATCCAGTACCAGCTGTCCGTCGGGGCCGACGTCGCCGAGTTGACCAAGCGGCGGGTGATCACGAGCGACAACCGCCACCTGCTCGCCCGTGTCAACGACCTCGCCGACACGGTGCTCGACGAGCTCGTCGGCGACATCCAGGAGTCGATCTCCTTCTACCAGTCGCAGGCCGGCGCCCGGCCGCTCGACCGGATCGTGCTCACCGGGGGAGGATCGCTGCTCGCCGGGCTCGACTTCCACCTGGCCGAGCGGTTGAGCTACCCGGTGATCTTCGGCGATCCCTTCGAGGGGTTGACCGTGGCCGTCGACGGGCTGACGACCCAGCGGCAGGACGAGTTGGAGCCGTACGCGGCGACGGCGATCGCCTACGCGCTGGGGGGCGGCGGCCGCTACGCGACGCTCGACCTGAAGCCCAAGGTGCAGCGCCAGGCGATACGGCCCGGTCAGTTCGCCTTGGGAGCGTTCGGCGTCGTCGCCCTCGGATCGCTGGGGATGCTGTACTTCTCGGCGCACAACGAGATGTCGTCGGTCCGTTCCGAGCTCGTCGCCGCACTCGACGCCCGATCGGCGGCAGCCGCCCGGCTCGAGGAGCTCCGCAGCCAGGGTTCGGGTCAGGTGGCGCTGTCCAAGGAGTCGCTCGACCGGATGGTGACGACCGCCGAGACCCGCCGGATCGACTGGGCGACGGCCTACCAGACCCTCGACACGATCAGCCAGGGCGTCGGTGTGACATTGCGGGGGTTCAGCGGGGTGAGCACCGCCTCCGGCGCACCCGCCGTGCCCGGCGTGAGCGTCGTCGGGTCGGTGTCGTTCGGCGGAACGGTGTCGTCGCTCGACGTGCTGGCCGGGTGGATCGCCACGATCGAGGCCGACGAGCGGTTCATCTCGGTGACGACGCCGTCGGTGTCCGACGTGCTCACCGACGACCAGTCCACCACCATCTACCAGTTCGAGGCCAACGTGAACCTCACGACCGCGGCGCTGTTCAATCCGCCGGATCCCGACGCGACCCCTGTCCCCCCGACCCCGGCCGCGTCCGAGATCCCGGCAGATCCCGAGACGACGGTGGCCGGCTGATGAAGAAGCCGCAGTCCCTCCTGCCGATCGTCGTCGCCCTCGTCCTGGTCGTCGTCGCGGTGTTCATGCTGGTCGTCAAGCCCCAGCGCAGCAAGCTGGGCGATCAGAGGAGCCAGCTCGCCGAGGCCCGCTCCGGACTGGCCACGACGAATGCCGAGATCGCCGCGCTGCAGACCGACACCGACGATCCCGAGCTCGCCGCTCTGCTCGTGAAGATCCCGCCAGCCGACGACACGCCGGCCTTCCTCAACCAGGTGGGCGCCAGCGCCACGGCGGCCGGGGTGCGGGTCACGCGGGTCAGTTTCGCCCCGCCGGCACGCTCGACGCTCGATGACGGCTCCGAGGTGTCCGTCTCGATGGCCGCGGCAGGACCCCGGGCGGCCGTCGACCTGTTTCTGAGCAGCGTGGCCGCGCTCCCCCGACTGACGATCGTCCGCCAGGCCAACGTCCGGCCGGGCACGACGGTCGAGGGGGCGGCGACGCCGGCCGCCGAGAGCTACGAGGTCGAGATCGACCTGGCGATCTTCTCGGGCGTCCAACTCGCCGTACCGGCCTAGACGCGACGTCCCGCGTGTCGACCCGCCCCCAGAACGCCTCGTCACCCCTCGCCGGATTCGCCCTCGGGGCGCTGCTCCGCCGAGGTGATCTCGACGCCTTCACCTATCGCGAACGCCGCCGGCTGCGCCGGCTGGTGATCGTCGGTGGAGTGCTCGCCCTGTGGCTGCTCTACGTGCTCCTCCGCCTCGGTGGCCCCCACCCGGTCACGCTCGGGATCCCGACCGTCGACCTGACCAGCGACCAGCGCCAACTGCTCATCCCGATGGCCCCGATCGCCCTGCTCTGCCTGGTCGTGATCGTCCCGATGCTCGGCGCCGGCAGGTCCCCCCATCAGGTCTTCCAACCCGACGAGACCGGTGTGCGGCTGCGCGACGTCGTCGGGGCGGCCGGAACGGTGGGCGAGGCGGTCGACACCCTCAACCTGTTCCTCGCCCACAAGACCTTCACCGAGGACATGGGCGGCCAGTCCCGCCGGGGCGTGCTGTTCGAAGGGCCGCCCGGCACCGGCAAGACGTACCTGGCCAAGGCCATCGCCGGGGAGGCCGGCGTGCCGTTCCTGTTCGTCTCGGCGAGCGCCTTCCAATCGATGTACTTCGGCCAGACGAACCGCAAGATCCGCTCCTTCTTCAAGGCGCTGCGGGCCACCGCCCGCCGCGAAGGCGGGGCGATCGGTTTCATCGACGAGTTCGACGCCATCGGCATGGCGCGCCGGGGCGGGACGGCCTCGGGCGGCGAGGGGTTCGCCGGCGTCGTCAACGAACTGCTCGTGCAGATGCAGAGCTTCGAGATCCGCACCCGGGGCGCTGTGCTGTGGGGCAAGGTGACCTCCGGCGTCAACCTGTTCGTGCCGGCCGCCCGGCGGATCGGTCCGCCCCGGTTCGAGTCGGCCAACGTGCTGCTGATCGGCGCCACCAACCGGGCATCCGAGCTCGATCCGGCGCTGCTGCGCCCCGGACGGTTCGACCGCATCGTCCACTTCGGGATGCCGGCGCTGCGTGATCGCATGGCGATCGCCGACTTCTACCTGGCGCGCAAGTCCCACGAACCCGATGTCGACGCCCACCGGGCGGCCGAGATCACCGTGGGATACACCCCTGCGCAGATCGAGCGCCTGCTCGACGAGGCCCTGATCTGCGCCCTGCGGGCGTCGAGACGGGCGCTGAACTGGGGCGATGTCCTCCAGGCCAAGCTGACCACCGAGCTCGGCCAGCCGTCGCCGGCGTCGATCGACGCCGACGAGCGCTGGCGGATCGCCGTGCACGAGGCGGGACATGCGATGGTCGCCGAACTCGTCGGGCGCCGGGTCACGGTGGCCTCGATCCTGCGTCGCGCCGACGCCCTCGGCCTCGTCGCCCACGACGACGGGCGCGAGGTGAACGTCCACACGCCCTCCGACGCCCGGGCGTTGATGCACGTCGCCCTCGCCGGGATGGTCAGCGAGGAGCTGGAGTTCGGCGAGGCGTCGTCGGGCATCGCCTCCGACCTCAGCGCGGCGACGCGGGTCGTCGCGTCGCTCGTCGGGGCGATCGGGGCCGGGGGCAGTCGTCTGAGCCTCGATGCCGCCGAGATGCCGGGCGCCGGCAACCTCGTCGCCAAGGTCCTGGGCGACGAGCAGTCGCGCCTGTCGGCCGAGGTGCTGCTGGTGGAGGCCGAGCAGCTGACCCGCAGCCTTGTCGAGGGCAACCTGCCGACGCTGCGCAAGCTGGCGATGGCGCTCGTCGCCCAGGACGAGCTGACCGGCGACGAGGTGCGGGCGATCGTCGCCGCCCGGGAGTTCGACGTCTGATGGGATGACGATGATGGGATGACGGTGGGGCGTGGGGCCCACGCCCGCGATTCACAGGACGCTGTGGCGGATCGCCAGGGATACGGCCTGACTGCGACGGGACACGGCGAACTTGGCGTAGATGCTGTTCAGGTGGGTCTTGACCGTCTCGATCCCGATGCACAGCCGATCGGCGATCTCGCGGTTGGTGTGCCCGAGGGCGAGGATCGCCAGCACCTCGCGTTCCCGGGTCGTGAGGTCGTAGGTCAGGGTGTGATCGGTGGTCACCCGGGCCGGGGCGTCGAGCGCGTCGATCAGCAGGTTGGCCGGCACGTGACGCCGGCCGCGCCCCGCGCTGTCGAACATCTGGCGGAACTCCTCCTCCGACGCCCCGGGCGAGGACACCCCGATCGCTCCGGCCTTGTACAGCTGGTAGGCGGCCATCACGTCGGCGATCGCGGCGATCACGACGGTGCGGCAGTGGCCCGTCGCCTCGATCCGCTCGACGACGTCGAGGGGCCGCATGTCGGGGCACGAACCGATCACCGCCAGGTCGGGCTGGACCTTGGCGACCAGTCGGTAACCCTCGGTGGCCGTCTGGGCCGCCCCGATGCAGCGCAGTCCGGCCTGGGACAGGATCGATTGGATGCCGCGGCGGGCCAGCGCCGAGCTCTCGATGACGATCGCCGTCTTCATGCGCACACCTCGTGGACGGAGCGGATCATGGCTGCGCGGGCGGCGATCACGGTGAGGTCCTCCGGCGGTCGGCGTGGTCGAGATCGCTGAGGTCGTCGAGGTCATCGAGCAGGCCGCTGCGACGGGCGATGGCGACGGCCTCGAGCTTCGAGTGGGCCCCCAGGCGCACGAACAGGGATTGGATCTGATTGCGCAACGTGCTCACCGTGACACCCAACCGGTCGGCGATCTGCCTGGTGTCGTGGCCCGCGGCGATCAGCCGCAGGATCGTCAGCTGGCGGTCGGGGAGCCGCGTCGTCGCCGGACGGGCGAGGTGGTCGAGCATCGGATCGAGGAGCGACGGGGCGATGACCCGGCGACCCTCGCGGACCTGGGCGATCGCGTCGACGAGCTCCTCGATCGGCTGTTGCTTCAACACGAAGCCGGCGGCGCCGGCGGCCAGCGAACGGGCCGCGTCGACGATCGGCTCGGGATGACCGAGGACGATCACGGCGCTCGCCGGGCACGTCGCCCGCAAACGCGCGACGGTCTGCTCGACGGCGGCGATATCGGCATCGAGCACGACGACGTCGGGCTGCGACTCGATGACCGCGCGCACGCCCTCGTCGATCGTGTGGGAGCATCCCACGGCATCGATCGACGCGAAGGTGCCCAGGACGCTGGCCAGTCCGCTCGCCATCATCCGCTGGGCGCCGATGACGGCGACGGTCGTTGGCCGCAGATGGCGAGATGCGTCGACCTGGCCATCACCTATAGTGCTGTTCATTCGTACCTTGAGTGAAGAATTCATCTGGTCCGCCTCCTCTCGCCGTGCAGGTGTCGTTCAATTTGGTCGAACAACTCACCTCTAGAGTTCAGAATAGCACACTAAGTAGTAGTTTGTCGTAGGCAGATGGAATCACCCCGATGGGGGAGACCGACCCCGTAAATCCCCCAGGGGTCTGGGCGACAAGCCGCCGATCGGCGAACAGGCTGTGCTCGTGACAACCCTCAGTGTGGTTCATCCTCGTCTGAACGTGGCGGCGTCAGACACTCACTCGGCCCAGTTGGCCGATCGAGTGGCGGCCGCCGCACTCCCCATGGTCCGCCGCGTCGTCCGCGACATCGCCTCCCGGGTGCCGCGATCCGTCGACCGCGACGAGCTCCTCTCCGCCGGCATGCTCGGTCTCGCCCAGGCGCAACGCTCGTTCCGCCCCGACACCGGTGTGCCGTTCGAGGTCCACGCCCGGGGCCGGGTGACCGGAGCGATCCTCGACGATCTGCGCAGCCGCGACTGGCTCACCCGTCCGCAGCGGGCCCGGGCCCGCCTCGTACTCGACACGATCGACTCGCTGCCCTCCCCGACGACCGACCCGACCGTCGGACGGGTCCCGGAGATCGCCCAACGGTCCCGGCTGAAGCCGGCCGAGGTCCGCCAGACCCTGGCCGACCTGGACCGCTCCAACCGTCTGCAGCAATCGGTCGGTCTGGTCGACTCGCCCGGCGCCCACGAGGTCGCCGGCTCCGCCCCCGACCCGCTCGCCGAGGTGCTCGATCGCGAGCTCATCGAGCACGTGCGGCGGGCCGTGGCCGAGCTCCCCACACGGCTGCGCCGCGTGATCGAGGCCGTGTACTTCGAGGAACGCCAGATGCAGGCACTTGCCGCCGAGATGGGCGTGTCACCGTCACGGGTGTCGCAGATGTGTGCCGAAGGGCTCGGGCGCCTGAAGCTGGCGATCAACACCCTCGATCGGTCGGTCGCCGCGTCGTAGCCGCTGATCGGCGCTGCGGCCGTGATCGGCCGCAACCCCGATTTCGAGCAGGAATGTCGCCGCGTTTCGATGAACGGCCCGAGTTGATGGCAAAATGGCCGAGAGGAAACCTGCCGGGCGTGGAGCCCGGCACCGAGCATCACCGGGGAGCGGTCGAAAAGATGGCGATCCAGGCTGAGACGAGGGATTGCACGGCACTGACCGACGCCGATCTCGACGAGCTTGCCTCCATGGGGGGCTCGTTCGACATCGGGGTCCTGTCGAAGGCCAAGGAGGACTGGGTGCTCTGCACGACCGCCCGCCTCGACGACAAACTGCACGGCTTCGCGTTCTCGACGCTCGAACGCATCGGCGGCACGCCGTGCGTGCTGCTCGGGCTGATGAGCGTCCGGCGCACCTCGAAGCGCGACACCGTGCTGCGCGGGCTGATGGGCGAGGAGTACCACCGCGCCCTGATGGCCTTCCCCGACGAGGACGTCGTGGTCGGGGGCCGTTTCGTGCAGCCCGATGGGCTCGAGGCGATCAAGGCCCTGTCCGACATCATCCCCCGGCCCGATCACCGGGCCGTGGGTGAGGAGCGCGCATGGGGACGCCGGCTGGCCAAGCGGTTCGGGGTCGACTCCAACTACGACGAGAAGACGTTCATCGTCGCCAAGAACGGCCAGAGCGGATACGTCGACCACGAGTCGCTCAAGCCCGAGAAGATCTCGCCCGACGTCGCCGCGATGTTCGAGGGCCTGGCCGTCGACAAGGGTGCGGCGATGATCGTCTACGGCTGGACGATGGCCGAGGATCTGCTCAAGCTGGGCGCCCGCTGAACATCGGACGGCCCGGCGACCCGGCCGGGGGTCTGGCCGCCAACTCGGCCGCCAACTCGGCCGGGGGCCTGGTCGGGGGTCTGGCCGCCGTGATCCGGCGTCGGCGGATGACCCGGCGGTTCTCGCCCGAGCCCGTCGACCTTCGGCTCATCGCCCGTCTGCTCGACACGGCCCGCCGGGCCCCGTCCGCCGGGTTCAGCCAGGGCGTGCACTTCGTCGCCTTCGCCGGCGAGGACACGACCGTGTTCTGGCGGATCACCGGCGCCGGCGAGTGGTTCACGCGCACGTCGCCCGAGGTGCTCGACGCCCCCGTCGTGATCGTCCCGGTCGCCGACCCGGCGGCCTACACCGCCCGCTACGCCGAGCAGGACAAGGCAGGTCACGGCCTCGAACGGGCGGACGCCTGGCCCGTTCCGTTCTGGCTGGGCGACACGGCGATGGCCACGCAGAACCTCCTGCTGCTGCTCGAGGAGGCCGGACTCGGTGCGCTGTTCTTCGGGCTGTTCCGCGGCGAGTCCGACCTGCTCGAACGGATCGGCGCCCCCGACGGGGCGCGGGTGCTCGGCGCAGTGGCGGTCGGTCGCCGACGCAACGACGATTCGGTGTCCGGTTCGCCGGTCCGTCGTCCGCGCCGGGCGGTCGACGAGGTCGTGCACTGGGGTCGCTGGTGACTGCCGGGACGCTGGTGACTGCGCCGGGGCGTTGGTGACTGACGGCTCGGCGGCTGACCGCCCGACCTGCGACCCGGGCCCGGCGACCGGCTCGTCGGACGGCGGGCGCCGGGAATAGGGTCGCCGGGATGAGCACCTCGGTCCCCATCGTCGATTACCTGGTCCTCGGCGACCACCCGCACCTAGTCGCCAACGAATGCGTCGCCTGCGGCGCCCGTTTCTTCGACCGGCGCAACGCCTGCGCCAACTGCTCCGGTCTCGAGTTCCGCAAGGCCGACATCGCCACGGAGGGCGAGTTGCGCTCGTTCACGATCGTCACCTTCGCCGCCCCCGGCGTGCCCGTCCCGTTCGTGTCGGGCATCGTCGACGCCGCTGGCACGAGCGTGCGCGGCAACATCATCAACGTCGAGCCGTCACCCGAGCACGTCAGGCTCGGGATGAAGGTCAGGCTGGCGACCTATCCACTGGGAACCGACGACAACGGCACCGAGGCGATCGCCTTCGGCTTCGAACCCACGAACGGAAGGGCGGACGCATCATGAGCAACCACGTGTGGATCCTGGGGATCAACATGACGAAGTTCGGCAAGCACCCTGACAAGGACGTCGTCGACCTCGCCTCCCAGGCGGCGCTCGCCGCGCTGGCCGACGGCGGCGTGACGATGAAGGACATCGGCATCCTCGCCGCCGGCAACCTGATGGGCGCCGGCGGATCGATCGGGCAGAACATCCAGAAGCAGATCGGCCAGACCGGCATCCCCGTGTACAACGTGGCCAACGCCTGCGCCACCGGGGCGACCGCCCTGCGTACGGCGATCATGGCGATCAAGGCCGGCGAGTGCGACATGGGCTTGGCGGTCGGGGTCGAGAAGCTCGCCGGCGCCGGGCTCCTCGCCGGCGGCTCGCGCAGGGGAGACGGCAACGTGTTCACCCCCCAGGGCCGCTACGGCGCAGTGGTCGCCACCGACGGCCGGATCGGCACCGACACCATGCCCGGCACGTTCGCCCAGGTCGGTATGGAGTACGGGCACAAGTACGGCGGAGCGACCTTCGAGGACTTCGCCCAGATCAGCGTCAAGAACCACATGCACTCGACGCTCAATCCGCTGGCCGCGTACACCAAGGCGATGACCCTCGAAGAGGTGATGGGCGACATGATGATCGCCTACCCGAACACCCGGCCGATGTGTTCGGCCAACTGCGACGGCGCCGCCGCGGCAGTCGTGGTCTCCGACGCCAAGCTGAAGACGCTGTCGCTCGGCCAGCAGCGCCGTGCCGTGCGCGTCGCCGCCTCGATCCTGACCTCCGACCCCTACCAGGAGGCGTGCCAGGTCCTCCCGGACGTCAACACGCTGACCAGGCTGGCCGCCCGCCAGGCCTACGAGCAGGCCGGGGTCGGGCCGGACGATCTCGACCTCGTCGAACTGCACGACTGCTTCGCCACGGCCGAACTGGTCCACTACGACAACCTGATGCTGTGCCCCGAGGGCGGCGCCGTCGACTTCCTCAAGTCCGGAGCGCCGTACCGCGACGGCAGCACCCCGGTCAACGTCTCGGGCGGCCTGCAGTCCAAGGGCCATCCGATCGCCGCCACCGGCATCGCCAACGTCTGGGAGATCTGCCATCACCTGCGCGGTGAGGCCGGCCCCCGCCAGATCGAGGGCGCCAAGGTCGGCCTCGCCCACGTCATCGGCCTCGGCTCGGCCTGTGGCATCCACATCCTGGAGCGGTCCGGCCTGTAGTCAGGTGATCAGGGCGAGCAGGCCGGCGACGGTGTCCTGGGGCGCCTGGCAGGCGTAGCGCTCGCAGACGTAGGCCATGGCGCCCGACCGCGCCTCCCACAGCGGCGAGTCGTAGGGTTCGCCCCAGGCGAGCACGGCGTTGGGCAGGTACGTGCGTTGCGCGGCGGCGACGAGGTCGGGGCGCACTCCGGTGACGACGATCTCGGTGATCCCCGCCCGGCGCATGTCGACGGCGCACAGCAGGTGCCCGAAGGCGCTCGGCGCCTGGGCGACGAGGCCGCCGAGGAGCAGCAGGATCCGATCGGCGCGATCGGCGTAGCGCGCCTCGCCGGTGAGCGCGGCCAGGCGGATGAGGGCGTTGGCCGCCGTGGCGTTGGCCGACGGGGTGGCGTTGTCCATCACCTCCTTCTGCCGGACGATGAGCTGCTCGCCGTCCTCGGCGACGGTGAACAGCCCGCCGCGCTCGGCGTCCCAGAAACGGTCGAGCAGTGTGTCGGCGACGGAGCGCGCCTCGGCGATCCATCGGGCCTGGCCCGAGGCCTCGGCGAGGCGGGTGAACCCGTCGACGAGGGCGGCGTGGTCGGCGGCCAGCGCGTCGTGTCGTGCTCCGCCGGCGACCTGCCACGAGCGCCTCCAGCGACCCGCCGCACTGCGCAGCGAGCCGAGGAGGAACTCACCGCAGTCGAGCGCGGCGGCCAGCCAGTCGGAGCGCTGCAGGGCGCCGGCGGCTTCGGCCAGCGTGGCGAGCATCAGGCCGTTCCACTCGGCGAGCACCTTGTCATCGAGGCCGGGCGGCCGGCGCTGCCGACGATGGGCGAGCAGTCGGTGGCGGGCCTCCTCGACGAGCGGCGGGCGGGCGAGGTCACCGCGGCGGTCGATGCGGGCGAGGATCGTCGCCCCCTCGAAGTTCCCGCCGTCGGAGACGGCCCACCATACGATCGCCGCCTGCGCCATCGCCGGCGGGAGCGCGGCGCGGATCTGCTCGGGCGTCCACACGTAGAACAGCCCCTCGTGGCTGTGCCCGGCGTCGTCGAGCGAATCGGCGTCCTGCGCCGAGGCGAACCCGCCGCCCGGCTGGCGCAGCTCGCCGAGCACGTAGTCGATCGTCTCCGCGGCGACCTGGCGCCAGCGCTCGTGGCCGAACACCTGCCAGGCCCGCAGGTAGGTCCTGGCCAGCAGCGCCTGGTCGTAGAGCATCTTCTCGAAGTGGGGGACCAGCCAGCGGTCATCGGTGGAGTACCGGGCGAACCCCCCGCCGAGGTGGTCGTAGATCCCCCCCGAGGCCATCGCGTCGAGCGTCGTGGCGATGATCTCGGCGATGATCGGCGAGTGCGAGACGACGTAGCCCCGCAGCAGCAGGTCGAGGTTCATCGCGTTGGGGAACTTCGGCGCCGGGCCGAAACCACCCCATTGCTCGTCGAACTGGTCCGTGAGCTGGCGGAACGCTCCGGACAGTTCCTCCGATCCGGGCGGTTCGACGGCTGGCTCGAGACGAGTCGTGCGCTCGAGCGACTCGCGTAGCGCCCCGATGTTCTGCTCGAGGTCCTCCCGCCGGTTGCGCCAGGCGTCGTCGACGGCGTGGAGCAACCGGACCAAGGCGTCCCGGGGGAAGTAGGTGCCCCCGTAGAACGGTCGTCCGTCGGGGGTGATGAACACGGTCATCGGCCAACCGCCACGCCCCGTCATCGCCTGGACGGCGTCCATGTACACGGCGTCGACGTCGGGGCGTTCCTCCCGGTCGACCTTGACGTTGACGAACAGCCGGTTCATCACCGCGGCCACCTCGTCGTCCTCGAAGGACTCGTGGGCCATGACATGGCACCAGTGGCACGCCGAGTAGCCGACCGAGAGCAGCACCGGCCGGTCGGTCCGCCGGGCCTCCTCGAACGCGGCCGCGCCCCACGGGTGCCACTCGACCGGGTTGTCGCGGTGCTGGCGCAGGTACGGCGAGGTCTCGTCGGCGAGTCGGTTCATCGTCGGCGACGCTAACGATCGCAGTGGCCGATCGTCTCGATCGGCCATCGTGTTCGATCGTCACGGAGCGTGGCCGGCCGATGGAAGCCACACCGCAGGTGAGCGAGTGTCTATACTCCCCTCTGCTCGTCGTCAGGGCTTGCTCGGGGGAGGCGCACACGCGCCGAAGTCGTGTGCCTGGCGAGGGGGAGGACCAAAGCAAGCCAACGAAAGGCGACAACACACATGAAGATCAAGAAGGTTTCAGCGCTGCTTGCAGCGGTGGCCCTGGTCGGCGTGGCAGCGTGCGGTAGCGACTCGAAGACGGAGCCCGAAGCCGCAGCCACCACGGCCGCCACCGAGGCTCCGGCCGCCACCGAGGCTCCGGCCGCCACCGACGCTCCGGCCGCCACCGATGCACCCGCGTCGTCCGGTGAGGCGCTCATCGTCTCGACCGACCTGCCGCTGCAGGGCGCCTCGGCCGATGCGTCGGCCGACACCAACAACGCCGTCAAGCTCATCCTCGAGCTGTCCGGCGGCAAGGCCGGCGACTACGCCATCGAGTTCAAGGAGTACGACAACTCGACCGCCGCCAAGGGCGCCTGGGACGACGCGACGTGCGCCAAGAACGCCAACGACCACGTCGCCAACACCGCTGAGGTCGCCGTGATGGGTACCTACAACTCGGGCTGCGCCAAGATCGAGGTCCCGGTGCTCAACGAGGACCCGAGCGGCCCGATGCTGATGATCTCGCATGCCAACACCAACCCGGGCCTCACCAAGACCTGGGATCCGGGCGAGCCCGACAAGTACTACCCGACGGGCGTCCGCAACTACGGCCGCGTCGTCGCCACCGACGACTTCCAGGGCTCGGCCGGCGCCCAGTTCGCCAAGGCCGACCTCGAAGCGTCACCAAGTGCGTCGTGCTCAACGACGCCCAGACCTACGGCGTCGGCGTGGCCACGGCGTTCGTCGCCGAGGCCAAGAAGCAGGGCATCGAGATCGTCGCCGAGGAGGCGTGGGATTCCAAGCAGCCGAACTACACGGCGTTGTTCGAGGGCTTCAAGTCGCTCAACCCCGACTGCGTGTACCTCGGCGGGATCAACGACAACAACGGTGAGCAGCTGATCCGTGACAAGGTGGCCGTGCTCGGCCCGAACGGCCCGAACGACCCGGTCAAGCTGATCGCCCCCGACGGCTTCACCGGCTACCCGACGGTGCAGGCGCTGGCCGAGGCCGAGGGGATGTACATCACCTTCGCCGGCCTGCCGGCCTCGATGTACTGGCCGCTGCCGGTGGTGTCGGCCGCCAAGTTCGTCACCGACTTCAAGACGAAGTACGGCCACGATCCGGCCTCGGCTTACGCCATCTACGGTGCGGCGGCGATGCAGTACATCATGAAGTCGATCGCCGCCTCCGATGGCACCCGCAAGGGCGTCCGCGACGCGGCGTTCTCGGGCAAGGTCACCGTCTCGGCCGACGAGTCCGTGATCGGCAAGGAGTTCTCGATCGACGCGTCCGGGGACGTCACCGTCCGTCGACATGTCGATCCAGCTCGCTGACCGGCGGAGCCGAGACGTACCTGAAGCCCTGGCTGGTCACCTGACGCGGGCTGCGCCACAGCTCGGATCATCACGATAAGTCGTATACGTCACTCGTTGATGTGGGGTGGTCTCCCCGGAGGCCACCCCACATCGCTGATCGTTCATGTGTCACCTTGGGGGTACTCACTTGTCATCGGGCATCACCAGCCGTCTGAAACTGCCGACCACACCGATGGGGATCCTTGGGGCGACGCTCCTCGGGCTGGCGCGTGCTGTCGATCATCGCCAGCTTCGTCGAGCAACCGTCGAAGGTCGTCCAGTTGCTCCTGATCGGGCTGTCGAACGGGGCGCTGTACGCGCTGATCGCGCTCGGCTACACGATGGTCTACGGCATCATCGAGCTGATCAACTTCGCCCACGGCGACCTGTTCATGCTCTGCTCCGTGTTCGGGGCGGTGATGCTCGAGTCCTGGTTCGACCAGACCGGGGCGACCTCGACGGCGTGGATCTTCCTGGGCATCACCCTGATCGCCACGATGGCCTTCGGGGCCGGGACGAACATGACCATCGAGCGCCTGGCCTACCGACGCCTGCGCAACGCGCCCAAGCTCGCCCCGCTGATCACCGCGGTCGGCGTCAGCTTCATCCTGCAGAACATCGGCATCTTCAAGACCATCTTCGGGTTGGACTGGAACGGCTCGGCTCCCCGCTCGCGCAAGTCGGTGCTCTCCCAGGGCAAGTGGAACATCACCGACCAGATCTCGATCCGCTACGTCAACCTCGTGGTCATCGCCGTGACCGTCCCGCTGCTGCTGCTGATGACCTGGATCGTCCAGAAGACGCGCACCGGCAAGGCGATGCGGGCCACGGCCCAGGACCGCGACGCCTCGCTGCTCATGGGGATCAACGTCGACCGGATGATCTCGTACACGTTCGGCATGGGCGGGGCGCTCGCCGCCGCCGCCGGGGTGCTCTTCGTCCAGGTCAACCAGCAGACCCGCTACGACGCCGGGTTCCGCCTCGGCCTGATCGCCTTCACGGCCGCCGTGCTCGGCGGTGTGGGCAACTTCCTCGGTGCCGTCATCGGGGGCGTGCTCATCGGCCTGATCCAGGCGCTGAACGACGGCAAGGTGCTGCTGCCCGAGTTCGTGCCCGACTTCTTCCGCGACCTCACCGGCCAGAAGTGGACCCAGACGGTGATGTTCGGCATCCTGATCCTGATGATCGTCTTCCGACCAGGCGGCATCTTCGGCGCCCACCAACAAGAGAAGGTGTGACGATGGACACGATGAGGAAGTGGGCCACCGGTCGCCCGCCGTGGAAGGTCGGTGCTGGCCGTGGCCGGGTTGGTGCTGGCCCTGGTCATGCCGCATCTCGCCTTCACCAAGAACATCGACGGGCCGTTCCCGATCGCCACCGTCGTGCTCTGCGCCGTCTACGCCCTGTTCGCCCTCGGGCTGAACATCGTCGTCGGCTTCGCCGGGCTGCTCGACCTCGGGTTCGTCGCCTTCTTCCTGTTCGGGGCCTACGTCGGTGCCTGGCTGATGTCCGATTTCGCCATCAACGTCACCGGGCGGGACGGGAGCTGGTCCGACCTCAACTGGGCGTTCTTCTCCACGGCCAAACCGGGGGCGCTGGGGATCCACCTGTCGTTCTGGCTGGTGATCGTGGTCGCCGCCCTGGTCGCCGCGGTCGCCGGGGTGGTCATCGGCTACCCGACCCTCAAGCTGAAGAGCGACTACCTCGCCCTCGTCACGCTCGGCTTCGGTGAGATCCTGCCCGAGGTGTTCCGCAACAGCGACGACATCGGCGGGCTGAACTTCACCAACGGCACCAAGGGGATCGGACCGGTCGACGCCATCGGCACCGGGGCGATCGGCAAGATCGTTCCCGGGATGAAGGAGCAGATCAACAAGACCGACTACGCCAACCGCTACTACGTGATCATGGCCTTCTGCGTCATCTTCGGCTTCATCTCGATCCGCATCCGCGACGGCAAGCTCGGCCGGGCATGGATGGCCATCCGCGAGGACGAGCTGGCCGCCAGCCTGATGGGTGTCCCGCTGCGCACGACCAAGCTGTGGTCCTACGCCGTGGGCGCCGTGGCCGGCGGTGTCGGCGGGGCGTTCTACGCCACGATCGTCGGCACGGTCAACGTCGACAGCTTCACCTTCCTGTTCTCGATCATCATCCTGTGCTGCGTGATCCTCGGCGGGATGGGCAACGTGTGGGGCGCCGTACTCGGGGCCGTGGTGATCACCTGGCTGAGCGACAACGGGCTGAAGTGGATGGGTAACGAGATCGGCACGGACCTGACCAAGTACCAGTTCATGCTCTTCGGCATGATCCTCGTGCTGATGATGCTCTTCCGGCCCGAGGGCTTCCTCCCGGCGGCCCGCTCCAAGCAGGTCAAGTTGGCCGAGAAGCAGGCCGCGGCGAGTGCGGCGGTGCCGGCATGAGCCTGATCCTCGAGGCCAAGGGCGTCTACGTCCGCTTCGGCGGTCTCACCGCCGTCAGCGACGTCGACTTCGAGATCCCCGAAGGTTCGATCGTCGCCCTGATCGGCCCCAACGGTGCCGGCAAGACCACGTTCTTCAACGTGCTCACCGGCCTGTACGTCCCCACCGCCGGGGTGGTGAACTTCGACGGCAAGTCGGTGGTCGGCCTGCAACCGCACGTCATCGCCGGCCGCGGGATGGCCCGTACCTTCCAGAACATCCGGCTCTTCGGGGCGATGACGGCGGCGGAGAACGTGATGGTCGCCATGCATCCCCACCTGCGCAGCGGGCTGGCGGCAACGATCTTCCACACGCCCAAGCAAAGACGCGAGGAGCGCGAGGCCCACGCCACCGCCAAGGAGCTGCTCGAGTTCGTCGGCATCGGCGGTGTCGACGACGAGTTCGCCAAGAACCTGCCCTATGGCGATCAGCGCCGCCTCGAAGTGGCCCGGGCCCTCGCCCTGCGCCCCAAGCTGCTGCTGCTCGACGAGCCCACCGCCGGGATGAACCCGCAGGAGTCGGCCGAGTTCACCGCCTTCGTCCACCGCGTCCGTGACCAGCGGGGTATCACGATCCTGCTCATCGAGCACGACATGAAGGTGGTGATGGGCACGGCCGAGCGGATCACGGTGCTGGAGTATGGCGCCAAGATCGCCGAGGGGACGCCGGCCGAGATCCGCTCCGACCAGCGGGTGATCGAGGCCTATCTCGGCAAGGCCGCAACCGAAGGGGCCCGATGATGGACGCACCGACCGTTCCGGTGAGCTCGGGTGGACGCGCCTCTGGTGGCACGCCGATGCTCGAGATCACCGACCTGCATGTCAGCTACGGCAGCATCGCCGCGGTGAAGGGTATCTCGCTGAAGGTGTTCCAGGGCGAGATCGTCACCCTGATCGGCGGCAACGGGGCCGGCAAGTCGACCACCATGCGCACGGTGTCCGGCCTGCTCAAGCCGAAGCACGGCTCGATCGACTTCGAGGGCGAGCGGGTGTCAGGGCTCAAGGGGTTCGAGGTGGCCGCCCGAGGTATCGCCCAGAGCCCCGAGGGACGGCGGATCTTCCCGCGGATGACCGTGGCCGAGAACCTCGACCTCGGCGCGTTCCTGCGCAACGACCGCGAGGGCATCGCCGCCGACATCGAGCGGGTGTTCGAGCTGTTCCCCCGCCTCCGCGAGCGGATCGACCAGAAGGCGGGCACTCTGTCGGGCGGAGAGCAGCAGATGCTGGCCATGGGCCGGGCGCTGATGGCCAACCCGCGTCTGCTGCTCCTCGACGAGCCGTCGATGGGCCTGGCGCCGGTGCTCGTCGAGGTGGTCTTCGACACCATCCAGAAGGTCAACGAGCAGGGGACGACCGTGCTGCTCGTCGAGCAGAACGCCCTCGCCGCGCTGAACATCGCCAACTACGCCTACGTGCTCGAGACCGGGCACATCTCGCTCGAGGGACCGGCCTCCGAGCTGTCCAACAACGACGAGGTCCGCAAGTCGTACCTCGGCGAGGACTGAGCCCGCCGGCCTGAGCCGGGGGCACCCCCTCGATTCCGTCACCCTGATCGGTGGGCCGAGGGCGGGCCCGGCGGTTCGACAGCGTGCGGGCGGTCAATAGGATCGGGTCGTGCCTCTCGTCGCCGGTGTCGATTCGTCCACGCAGTCCACCAAGGTGGAGATCCGCGATCTCGACTCGGGTGAGCTCGTCGCCCACGGCCACGGAGCTCACCCGGCCACCCGGCCCCCCCGGTCCGAGCAGGATCCGCACAGCTGGTGGTCGGCGTTCGAGGCGGCCTGGGCGATGGCCGGCGACCCGCGGGTGGAGGCGATCAGCGTCGCCGGCCAGCAGCACGGGATGGTGGTGCTCGACGCCGATCGCCGGGTCGTCAGGCCGGCGAAGCTGTGGAACGACACCGAATCGGCCCCCGACAGCGCCTGGCTGCTGAAGCAGCTCCCCGGGGGGGCGTCCGACTGGGCGGCGGCGTGCGGCAGTGTGCCCGTTGCCGCGTTCACGATCACCAAGCTGTCGTGGTTGCACCGCACCGAGCCCGAGGCGTGGGCGCGTCTCGCCCACGTACTGCTCCCGCACGACTGGATGACGCTGCGGCTGACCGGTGAGCTGGTCACCGATCGGGGTGACGCCTCCGGTACGGGATACTGGTCGGCGGCGACGGGGGAGTACCGCCACGATCTGCTCGCCATCGTCGACGGTGATCGCGACTGGTCGACGGTCGTCCCGCGGGTGTTGGGTCCGCTGGAAACGGCCGGAGGGTGGCGGGGCGCGGTCGTCGCCCCGGGGACGGGCGACAACATGGCCGGCGCGTTGGGGATCGGTCTGCGCAACGGTGACGTGGTCATCTCGCTGGGCACCTCGGGAACCGTCTACACGGTCTCGGACCGTCCGACCAGCGACCCATCCGGCGCGGTGGCGGGGTTCGCCGACGCCTCGGGGCGCTTCCTGCCATTGGTCTGCACGCTCAACGCCACGAAGGTGACCGACACCGTCGGTCGGCTGCTCGGCGTGGACCACGCCGGCCTCGACGCGCTCGCCCTCTCCGCCGATCCGGGGGCCGGTGGGCTCACCCTGCTGCCCTACTTCGACGGCGAGCGGACCCCGAACCGGCCATCGGCCACCGGCCTGCTCGCCGGGTTGCGCAACGACTCGGGTCGCGAACAGCTCGCCCGTGCCGCGTTCGAGGGCGTGGCCTGTGGCCTGCTCGACGCCCTCGACAGCCTGCGCTCGGTCGCCGCGGCCGACGGGAGGGTGCTCGTCGTCGGCGGCGGCCGTCGCTCGGCGGCCTACCCCAGGATCCTGGCGGACCTGACCGGTTCGCCGGTTCTCGTCCCCGATGCCGACGAGGCGGTCGCCACGGGAGCGTGCGTCCAGGCGGCGGCGATCGCCCGCGGTGTCGAGCCGATGGAGGTGGCGGGCGCGTGGTCGCTCGGCGGGGGTCGCGTCGTCGAACCCGGGCCCGGTGCGTCGTCGGCCGCCGCCATCCGCGAGCGGTACGATGCCCGGCGGGACGCCACCGCGGCGTGGTGACCGACCAGCCCGACCCGTTCGTCGCGCTCGGGCTGACCCGTCGGGCGTCGCTGGCCGACGTACGCGCCGCCCGCCGCCGCCTGGCCTTCGAGCGTCATCCCGACCGTGGCGGCGACCCCGAGGCGATGCGCGCCCTCAACGCGGCATTCGACGCCGCCGTCGCCCATCTGACCGGCCGGCGGCCCCTCGACGTGATGCCGACGTACCGCCCGGCACCGACGCCGCCCGCCGCCGGCCGCCGCGCCCCGCAGCCGTCGGGAGGGCGACGGGTGCAGCACGACGTGGCCTCGTTCGTCATCGAGGCACTCCCGGCCGAGGCGTTCGAGGCGCTGCTCGTCGTCGCCGGCTGGATCGGCGAGGTGCTCGTCGACGATCCCCCGTACCTGCTCGAGACGCACCTGTACGACCCGTCACCATGCTGGTGCCGTCTCGATCTCGTCCCCGACGCCGGGGCATCGACGGTCAGCCTCACCGTGGCCCCCGTCGGGGCGGCGGGCGCCCCGACGGTCGATGACGTGCGCGACGTGTGGGTCGCCAACCTGAACCGTCTGGGTGACCCATGACGGGTGGGGACTCCCGGCGGGTCAGTGCTGGGGACCCCCGGCGGATCGGCGCGGTGCCGCGGCCTTGAGCAGCCGATCACGCACGGCATCACCGAGCCCGCCCGGGGAGGGCAGCTCGACGACCAGCACCTCGACACCCCGCTCGTCGGCCTCGCGGAGCCAGCGGTAGAGATGACGGGCGTACTCCTCCGTCGACTCGGGCACGCCCAGTCGCTCGACCCGGGTGCCCGACGCCGCCGCCGACCGGGCGAGCTCGTCGGCCTCGGCGGCGGTCTCGGCGGTGACGATGCGGCAGCGGGGGGCGTAGTGGGAGGCGAGCATGCCCGGGGCCCGGCTCGGTCCGCTCGCCGCGGCGAGCGGACCTCCTTCGAGGATCCGGCGCACGACGGCCTGGTCGAGGCCTCCGGGTCGGACGATCTGAGGCGGGTCGATGGTGCAGTCGACGATCGTCGACTCGATGCCGATCGGGCTCGCCCCACCGTCGATGATCAGATCGACCGCGGCGCCGAGATCGGCGCGGACGTGGGCCGCCGTCGTCGGGCTGACCCGGCCGAAGCGGTTGGCCGACGGTGCGGCGATGCCCCCGCCGAAGGCGACGAGCAGCGCATGGGCGACGGGGTGGGAGGGGACCCTGATCCCGACCGTCGGCCGCCCGCCGGTGACGACCGGGCTGACCCGCTCGGCTGCGGCGACGAGCAGCGTCATCGGACCCGGCCAGCAGCTGGCGGCCAGCGCCCGCGCCGCCTCGGAGAGGTCCCGGCTCCAATCGGCCAGCTGATCGGCGCCGGCGAGGTGGACGATCAACGGATGGTCGGGCGGTCGGCCCTTGACGGCGAAGATCCGCCGGACGGCGTCGGGTTGGTCGGCGTCCGCACCGATCCCGTAGACGGTCTCGGTGGGGAAGGCGACCAAACCGCCGGCGCGCAAGATGCGCACCGCCTCGTCGATGACCGTGGAGTCGGTACCCGGTGCGCTCATCGCCACCGCTCAACCCGGGACGGCGTCGAGGAACTCCAGCGTGGCGTCGATGAAGCCGAACGCCTCGGGGGTGGCGAAGTGGTCGACCCGACGCAGCACCACGAGCCGGGCGTCGGGCATCGCCTCGACGAGGGGTTCCCCGGGCCCGGCGAAGTCGTGCTCGCCGATGACGACCAGCACCGGGCAGGTGACACCGCCCAGATCAGCGGGGGACAACGACACCCGGCCGCGGCGCAGGCAGGCCGCCAGTGCCGCGGGATCGTTGCCTGGACGGTCGGCGTAGTTGCGGAATGCCTGGGCGCCGACATCGCCCGGGTCGGCGTTGCCCTCGAGCGCGGCGACGATCCGCTCGACGCCGTCGTCGTCCTCGCGCAGCACGTTCTCGCCGATCCCGGCCAGCACGAGCCGGCGGAAGGCCTGCGGGCGCCGGCAGGCCAGGTGCAGCAGGGTCATCGCCCCGAGCGAGAAGCCGACGGCGTCCACCGGTTCCTCACCGAGCACCTGCTCGATGCGATCGGTGAGGTCGGCGTAGGCGGAGGGATCGTGGGGCTTGGGGGCGCTGCCGTGGCCGAGCAGGTCGACGCCGACGACGCGTCGGCCGGCGTCCTCGAGCAGCGGGACGAGCGGGGTGGCCACCCAGGTGATCTCGAACGAACCGCCCCAGCCGTGGACCAGGACGACGGGTGGCTGCGTCACGAGCCTCGACGGTAGCCGAATCGGCTCGGCGGCACGCGCCGTGGCGATCACCAGCGTCGGTCACCTGACGTGGCACCACGATTCTTCGTGAAGAAGTGTTCAAGCGTACTGTACCGACCTCTCTCCGTGGAATATCATGCCGCTATGGACGGGAGCGGCGGCATCGAAGTGTTGGGACTGGCACACCCAGCGATGACCCGACGACTCGCCAACCTCCTGATGGCCCGGCGCGCCGAGACCGGTCAACGGCTGTACTTCCTCGCCCGGGCCAGCGGTGGACGGTGGTCGCGGACGGAACTGGTCGAGATCGAGGCCGGCCGCCGTTCCCTCGATCCCCAGGCGATGGTCGACGTCGCCGAGTTGTACGGTGCCGACCTCAGCCTGATCCTCCCACGGCGGCTGCCGCTCACGGTCACGGGTGACTCGTTGAGCACCGGTGGCGTCACGACCTTCTACCGCTGCGGAGACCGCGAGTCGCTGTTATGGGGCTATCTCAGCCTCGTGCGCCAGTTGCGCCAGAGCTCGACCTCACCGATCCTCGAGCTCCGCCGCTCGGACATCGAGGCCCTCGCCACGTTCCTGCACGACTCACCGGCAGCCGTCGTCGACCAACTCGCCCGGATGGTCGGGGCCAACCGGCGCCAGCGCAATGCCCTGGCCGCGCTGCTGACGACGGGCGTGGGCGTCCTGACGGTGGGGGTGATGTCGCTCTCGTCGCCGACGACGGTCGGCGGGCGCGGCCGGGAGGCCGCGGCGAGGACCGTCAAGTCCTCACCCGGGCCGGGGTCGATGGTCAGGCCGGTGGAAGCCGCCTCGGCGACCGACGGACCGATCATCATGATGTCGGCGCCGTCGGTGTCGATCGCCGCCCGCGCGGCGATGAACAACGCCGCGCCCCGGCGGCTTGCCGACGCCGGGCGGATCACGACCACGCCGCGTCGGCCGGCGGCAGTCGACGCCGCCGCCCTCGACGGACCGGCCTCCGAGCTGTGGCGCGACGAGGCACTGGTCAACGCCGCGCTCGAGGAGCTGGCCAGGATGCCGGTCTCGTGGACGATGGCTTCCGGGCCGCCCGAGTCGGACCCCGTCTGGCGGATCTCCGTCCTCGCCGGTGCGGCTCGGCTCGGCGCCCCGTCGGCGGCGCAGGGGGTCGGGACGCGGTCGACGCCCGCGAAGCACGTCGCCGGCTGGGATCCCCCGGCCGCCGGCACCCGGGTCGATCCGGCTCTGACCGTCCGGGGGTGAGCCGAACGGGGTTGACCCACCGGATCGCCGACACCGTCGGCGGTGGCTCATCACGTTGCGAACCCGTCGGGGCCGCCTAGCCTTTGGTGGCTTTTCACGGGAGGCTCGAACCGACATGCGCTACCTCAACGGCACACCACCGTACGACCTGACCTACAACGACGTGTTCATGGTGCCGAGCCTCTCGCTCGTCGGTTCGCGCTTCGACGTCGACCTCTCCACACCCGACGGCGTCGGCACGACGATCCCCGTCGTCGTCTCGAACATGACGGCCGTGGCCGGTCGGCGGATGGCCGAGACGGTCGCCCGGCGGGGCGGGATCGCCGTGCTGCCCCAGGACATCCCGCTCGACGTGATCGCCGCGGTGATCCGCTACGTCAAGAGCCGCCACACCGTCTACGAGACGCCGATCGCCCTCGACACGTCCCATACGGTGGGTGATGCGCTCGGCCTGATCCACAAGCGGGCCCACGGGGCCGTCATCGTCGTCGACGACGGTCGTGCCGTCGGCATCTTCACCGAGGCCGACGCCACGGGGTTCGACCGCTTCACCCAGCTGCACAACGTGATGAGCCGCGACGTCGTCACGATCGAGGCGGGGACCGACGCGGAGAAGATCTTCGAGGTGCTCTCGCTCCATCGCGTCTCGGCCGCCCCCGTCGTCGACGCGGACGGCGTGCTCGTCGGCTGCGCGACCAGACGGGGCGCGCTGCGGTCGACGATCTACCGACCGGCGCTCGACCGCTCGGGCCGGATGTGCGTCGCCGTCGCCGTCGGGATCAACGGGGACCCGGCCGGCAAGGCCGCCGAGCTGGCCGCGCTCGGCGCCGACGTCCTGGTGATCGACACCGCCCACGGGCACCAGGGCAAGATGCTCGCAGCCCTGACCGCGGTGCGTCGGGCGGCTCCCCACCTGCCGATCGTGGCCGGCAACGTGGTCACGGCCGATGGGACCCGCGATCTGATCGAGGCCGGCGCCGACATCGTCAAGGTCGGGGTCGGTCCGGGAGCGATGTGCACGACGCGGATGATGACCGGCGTCGGGCGGCCACAGTTCTCGGCCGTCGCCGAGTGCGCCGCCGAGGCCCACCGGCTGGGGCGTCACGTGTGGGCGGATGGGGGAGTGCGCCACCCCCGCGACGTCGCCCTCGCCCTGGCCGCCGGCGCCGACAACGTGATGTTCGGTTCGCTGCTCGCCGGGACCTACGAGAGCGCCGCCGACACCCTGCGCGACTCGGATGGGCGCCTGTACAAGGAGAGCTTCGGGATGGCCTCCAACCGGGCGGTGCGCAACCGCACGAGCCGCGAGACACCCTTCGAGCGGGCCCGCAAGGAGCTGTTCGAGGAGGGGATCAGCACCTCCCGGATGTACGTCGATCCCGAGCGACCGGGCGTCGAGGACATCATCGACGAGCTCGTCGCCGGGGTACGCAGCGCCTTCACCTACGCCGGGGCGGCGAGCATCGCCGAGTTCCACGAGCGGGCGGTGGTCGGCGTGCAGAGCGCCGCCGGCTACGACGAGGGCCGACCGCTCGGCACCAGCTGGTGAGGCGGCAGACGTGCTCGTCGTAGCGCTCGACGGCCCGGCCGGCTCCGGCAAGTCGACGGTCAGCCGGCGCCTGGCCATCCGGCTCGGGGTGCCGTACCTCGACACCGGGGCGATGTACCGGTGCGTCGCTCTCGCGGCGCTGATCGGCGGCGTGGATCCGCACGACGCCGACTCGGTCGGCGATCTGGCCCGTCGCCTGCGGATGGAGATCACCCCAGAGGCCGTCGTCCTCGAGGGCAGCGACGTCACCGACGCCATCCGCAGCCCTGCGGTCAACGCCATCGTCAGCGTCGTGGCCGCCCATCCCGCCGTGCGGGCCGAACTGCGCGGCCGGCAGCGGGCATGGGCCGAGTCGGCCGGTGGGGGGGTCGTCGAGGGCCGCGACATCGGTTCGGTCGTCTTCCCCGATGCGACGCTGAAGGTGTACCTCACCGCCTCACCGCTCGAGCGTGCCCGCCGCCGGGCCGCCGAGTCTGGTGGCGATGTCGCCGAGATCGCCCGGTCGATCGGCGACCGCGATCACCTCGATTCGACGCGGGACGACAGCCCGCTCGTCGCCGCCGCCGGCGCGGTCACGATCGACACCGACGGCCTGGGGGTCGACGACGTGATCGACCGGATCGCCGCGCTCCTCGACGAGCGCGCCGGTGTGCAGAAGGGATGACGAGATGACCAAGATGGCCACCCGGATGGTCGGCAACTCGCTGGCCGAGCGGCTGCTGTACCGCTTCTGCAGGGCTGCCTGCGTGCTGTTCTGCCGGCTCTACCTGCGGATGAGCGTCGAGGGCCGCGCCAACCTGCCAACCGAGGGGGCGTTCATCCTCTCCCCGGTCCACCGGTCGTACATCGACACGCTGATCACCGGGGCCTCGGTCACCGTTCGGCCGCGCTACCTGGCCAAGGACTCGTTGTGGAGGAACCGTGTACTGGGCCGTCTGGTCTCGGCGCTCGGCGGCTTCCCGGTGGCCCGGGGCACGGCCGATCGCGAGGCGCTGCGCCGCTGCATCGAGGTGATCGAGGGGGGTGAGCCGCTGGTGCTGTTCCCCGAGGGGGAACGCAAGAGCGGCCCGGTCGTCCAGCCGCTGTTCGACGGAGCGGCCTACGTCGCCTCGAAGACCGGTGTACCGATCGTGCCGATCGGCATCGGGGGCTCGGAGCGGGCGATGCCCAAGGGCACCAACCTGATCCGGCCGCGCAAGGTGCACGTGATCATCGGCCAGCCGTTGCGCCCCCGGCGCGACGAGACCGGCAAGGTGCCGCGGTCGGCCGTGAAGGAGCTCAGCGACGAGCTGCACGCCGAGCTGCAGGTGCTGTTCGACCGGGCCCAGGCCCGCGCCGGCGGTCACTGAACGCGGGCGGGCCGCCGCGCCGAGCCGGACCCGGAGCCCAGGTGCGCGGCCGCCGCCGCGGGCCCGCCAGATCAGGAGGCCAGATCAGGAGGCCAGATCGTCAGGAGGCCAGATCGTCAGGAGGCCAGGTAGACGGTGAGCGCCCGGGCGAGATAGCCCGGGTCGTCGGCCCCGCAGAGCTCGCGGGCGGAGTGCATCGACAGCTGCGGCACGCCGACGTCGACCGTCGGCACGCCGAGCCGGGTGGCCGTCAGCGGACCGATCGTCGAACCGCATGGCATGTTGTTGCGCGAGACGAAGGTCTGCCAGGGCACGCCCGCCTGCTCGCAGCAGCGGCGGAAGACGGCGGCCGTGTCGGCGCTCGTCGCGTAGCGCTGGTTGCTGTTCACCTTGATCGCCGGGCCGGCGTTGACCATCGGGCGGTGCCCCGGGTCGTGACGCTCCGGGTAGTTGGGGTGGACGGCGTGGGCGTTGTCGGACGACACGCAGCTCGACGCCGCCAGCGCCCGGTGGAACGCGTCGCCGGTGGCGCCCGCGCCGAGGGCGAGGCGCTCGAGCACGGTGGCCAGGAACGGTCCGCCCGCCCCGGCGACCGACTCCGACCCGACCTCCTCGTGGTCGAAGAGGGCGATCACCGCGGTGGCCGTCGCCGGTTCGGTCCCGGCGATCGCCTCGGTGGCGGCCCAGCACGACAGCTGGTTGTCGAGCCGTCCGGCGGCGAACAGGGTGCGGTCGGCACCCAGCGTCCCCGCAGGGGTGAGATCGAACAGTTGCAGCTCCCAGGCAGCCACGGCGTCGGGGGCCAGACCAGCCCGCTCGGCGATCCAGGCGGCGAAGGCACCGTCGACCGGGTCGCCGGTGCCCCACACCGGGCTGAGGTGGCCGTGCTTGTCGAGGAGGAGCCCCTTGTCGTTGACCTCGCGGTCGAGGTGGATCGCCAGTTGCGGGACGCGGGCGACCGGCTCGCGCACGGCGACGAGGTGCGCCGTGCCGTCCCGGGCGACCAGCCGGCCGGCGATGCCCAGGTCGCGGTCGAGCCAGGAGTTGAGCAGCGGACCTCCGTAGACCTCGACGCCGAGCTGCCGCCAGCCCAACACGCCGCCGTCGGGTCGCGGCTTGACCCGCAGGCCGGGCGAGTCGGTGTGGGCGCCGACGATGCGGAAGCCGTCCGTCGGCGACCCGGTGCCCCTCCGCCAGGCGATCAGCGCCCCGCCCCGCACGACCATGCCCCGTTCGGCGTCACCCCATGCCTCGCGTTCGGCGAGGAGCGGATAGCCGAGTCCGCGCAGGCGCTCGGCCGACGAGGCCACGGCGTGGAACGGCGACGGGGAGGCATCGAGATAGGCGGCAAGGTCGTCGAGCGGGCCGCCGGTCACGACTGCACCAGGCCGATCGGCAACCCGCTACCGCGCAGATGGGCGGTCTCGTTGAGCGTCACCAGCGTCCGTTGGCCACTGCTCGCCGCGGCGACGCGATGGATCGAGGTGTAGTTGGGGTAGAAGAACCCGCTGGTCGTCGGCTGGCCGAGCACGTGGCCCAGGTACCCGTTGATCACGCCGCCATGGCAGACGACGGCGATCCGGTCCCCGCGGTGCGAGGCGATGAGTCGCTCGATGGCGGCGACGAGCACGGCGTTGAACTCCTCGAGGGTCTCGTCCGTGGCGTCCGCGGACCAGGGGTTGGCGATGAACTCCTGCCAGGCATCGCCACCGGCCGCCTTGATCTCCTCGATCGGGATGTACCCGGTGGCCAGACGGTCGAACTCGGCGACCGCGTCCTCGACGACCACCTCGAGTCCCTGGCTGGCGGCTACGGGGGCGGCCGTCTCCAGCGCCCGGCGCAGCGGGCTGGAGTAGATCGCGTCCACCCGTTCGGTGGCCAGGTAGCCGGCGAGCAACTCGGCCTGGGCCACTCCCTCGGGCGACAGCGCCGGGTCGGCCGGCCCGGTCGTGCCTTCCCGGCGGACGGGCAGCGCGTGTCGAATGAGGAGGAGTTCCATAGATCGACTAGATAAGCACCCATGACCCGCCGGACCAAGATCGTGGCCACCGTCGGACCGGCGAGCACCGAGCCCGCAGCGCTCGACCGCCTGCTGGCCGCCGGCACCGATGTCGTACGGCTCAACCTCAGCCACGGTCCGTTGACCGAGCACCTCGAACGACTGTCCGCGGTGCGGGCGGCCGCGGTGCGGGCCGGGCGGCCGATCGCCGTGCTCGCCGACCTTCCCGGTCCGAAGGTGCGCGCCGGCCGTTTCGCCGACGGCGGCGTGCAGCTCGCCGCGGCCGCGCCGGTGCGGCTCGTTCCCGGTGAGGGGCCGTCGACGGTGGAGGTGATCACCGTCGACTACCCGACGTTGATCGGCGACCTCGCCGTCGGGGACCGGATCGTGGTCGGCGACGGGGCGATCACCCTGCGCACCGAGGCGATCTCGCCCGACGCCGTCCACGCCGTCGTCGTCACCGCCGGCGCCGTCCAGGGCCGCCCGGGGATCCACCTGCCCTCCGAACGGCTCCGGTTGACGACCCCGACCGACGCCGATCTCGTCCTCGCCGCGGAGATGACCCGGGCCGGTGTCGACTACCTCGCCGTGTCGTTCGTCCGTGACAGCGTCGACCTCCTCGCCGTCCGGGCCGTGACCGGGTCCGACGGGCCGCGCCTGGTGGCCAAGATCGAGACGCTGCCCGCCGTGCTCTCGCTGGACCGCATCGTCGAGGTCGCCGACGCCGTGATGGTCGCCCGCGGCGACCTCGGGATCGAATGCCCGCTCGAGGACGTGCCCCACATGCAGAAGCGGATCATCCGTACGTGCGTCGAGGCGGGGGTGCCGGTGATCACGGCCACCCAGATGCTCGAGAGCATGATCACCGCCCCGGCACCCACCCGGGCCGAGGTCAGCGACGTGGCCAATGCGGTGTTCGACGGCACCGACGCGGTGATGCTCTCGGCCGAGACGGCTGTCGGCCACGATCCTTCCCTCGTCGTGCGCACGATGGGGGTGATCGCCGAGCGGGCGGAGCGGGAGGCCGACTACGCGCAGTGGGCCAATCGCCTCGGCCGCACCCAGCGCGGCCAGCGCGACGAGAGCGTCGACCGGATCACCCGGGCGATCACCCACGCCGCCTGGCAGGCGGCCGCCGATGCCGACGTGACGGCGATCCTGTGCTGCACACGCAGCGGGCGCACGGCCCGGGCGATGGCCCGCTACCGCCCCGCCGCCCGCCTGATCGGGCTCAGCCCCGACCCGCGGACCGTCCGTGCCCTGTCCCTGTCCTGGGGGATCACGCCGCTGTTGACCGAGGTCCACCACTCCACCGACGATCTGGTCTGGTTCGCCGTGGAAAGCGCCGTCACCGCCGGCGTCGTGGCCCGCGGCGAACACGTGCTGGTGCTGGCCGGGGCCCCCGACCGTCCCTCGGGGGCGGCGACCGACGTGTTGCGGATCGTCCGGATCGATTGAACCGGCGTCGGACAGAGGCGTTCGCCCGCCCGTGCGCGCCTCAGGGCGTCGTGCTCTTCTTGACCCCGACGTCGACCTTCCAGCCGAAGAAGTCGCACTGCGTCGACGCGCCGCCGGTCCTCACGACCTGGTCGGCACAGTCCTTCACCGCGGCGCGCTGGTCCCACAGACCGAGGATGAGCCCGAAGATGACGATCAGGCCGACGGCCTTGGTGGTCACCGACTTGATGAACTTGAGAACGCCGAAGGCCAGCCCGAAGAGGACGAAACTGATCGCGATGGCCAGGGCCTGGGCGGACGACGAGGTCAGGGCGAACACGTCTCTACCCTAGAACGAGGCGATGTCCCATCGGTGGAATATCGTCATCGGCGATGAGCGATGTCCGCAGTGTCAACCTGTCCAGCGGTGGGCTCCCCACCACGGTCCTCGATCCCGAGGTGCCCGAAGCGCTCGCCGCCCTGAGCGAGGCGCTCGAGGTCGACGCGCCCCGGCGATTGGCCGAGGTGGCCGGTGTCGCCGCCCGGTGGCCGACGTTCCTCGACGCCTGGGCCCAACTGGGGTCGCTGGCCCGCGACGACGTCGAGGCGTACGCCTACTACCGGGTCGGATACCACCGGGGGCTGGACCGCCTGCGGGCCAGCGGGTGGCGGGGCAGCGGCTACGTGCGCTGGCAGGACGAGACCAACCGTGGCTTCCTGCGGGCGCTGCGCGGGCTGCGGGACACGGCCGGGCGGATCGGCGAGGCGGCCGAGGCGCAGCGGTGTGCGCTGTTCCTCCTCCAACTCGACCCGTCCGGCGTGCCGGACGAAGGCTGAGCGGGGCTGCGTGGGGGACCCGCATGCTGTGGCCTTCAGCGGTGCGGTGCTGATCGGTGGCGACTCGCGACGGATGGGCGCCGACAAGTCCGCCCTGGCCGTGGGCGGCGTGCCGATGTCACAGCGGGTGGCCGACGCCGCCCGGTCGGCCGGCGCCGACCCGGTGGTTCTCATCGGCCGGGGTGGCGCGCCGCTGGCTCGAGAAGCGCGGCGAGCGGAGGTCATCGCCGACGGTTGGCCCGGCGAGGGGCCCCTCGGTGGGATCCTCACCGCGCTGGCGTGGACGCCTGTACCGCTGGTCCTCGTGGTCGCCTGCGATCTGCCCTTCCTCGACGGGTCGACGATCGGGCGTCTCGTCGCCGGGGCCCGCCGGGGTCCGTGCGCCGTCACCGTCGCCGTGGCGGACCGCCGCCAGCCGCTCTGCGCGGTGTGGAACGCGCCACGATGCCGGGAGGTGGTCGGCGACGCATTCGCCGCCGGCGAGCGATCGGTCCACCGTGTGCTCGAGCGGCTCGCGGTGCTGGACGTGGACGTGGCGCCCCGGGCGGTGATCAACGTCAACACGCCCGAGGTGCTCGCCCAGGTCCGCGGCGAGGCCGCCGGCCCCGTCCTGGCTGCGCACGACGAGGCCGGCGCGCCTAGCGTTCAATCCATGCCGATCGACGAGATCACTGTCCACGAACTGGCTGCCCGCTTGGCGGAGGGTGCGCTGCTCTTCGACGTGCGCGAGATCGCCGAATACGCCGAGGCGCACGCACCCGGCGCCGTGCTCGTACCGCTGAGCCAGCTGATCGATCGGGTCGACGAGTTCCCGACCGAGGGTGAGGTCCTCCTGATCTGCAGGTCGGGGGGGCGCAGCATGCGGGCGTGCCAGTTCCTCGTCGAGCGGGGTGTGCGGGCGGTCAACATCGCCGGAGGCACCGGCGCGTGGATCGATGCCGGTTTCGAGGTCGTCACCGGTCTCGAACCGACGTGACCCACGAGTGGATCGACACCGACGAGGCGCTGCGCGACCTCGTCGATCGGCTCGTCGTCGAGCCGCGATACGCGCTCGACACCGAGTTCCACCGCGAACGCACCTACTTCCCCCGCCTGGCGCTGGTCCAACTCGCCTGGGCAGGGGGCGCAGCGATCGTCGACCCGCTGGTCTGCGACATCCGGCTGCTCAACCCGTTGCTCGCCGGGCCGGGCCTCGCCGTCGTGCACGCCGCACAACAGGATCTCGACGTGCTCACCCACGCCTGCGGGGAGGTGCCGGCCCGGCTCTTCGACACCCAGCTCGCCGCCGGCTTCCTCGGCCAGTCGACACCGTCGCTGGCCAACCTGGTCCATGGCGAGCTGAAGATCCAGCTGCCCAAGGGGGATCGACTGACCGACTGGCTGCGCCGCCCGCTCACCGACGATCAGCGTCGGTACGCCGTGTCCGACGTGCTGCACCTGCTCGAGCTGCACGACCGGATCGGCGCCCAGCTCGACCGACGCGGACGCATCGGGTGGGCGGCGGACGCCTGCGAGGAGCTCCGTGTCCGACCCCAGGGTGCGGGCCATCCCGACGAGGCCTGGATGAGGATCAAGGACGCCCGGACGTTGAAGTCCAAGAGTCGGGGGGTGGCCAAGGCGATCTGCGCCTGGCGCGAACGTCGGGCGATGGACCTCGACATCCCGCCCCGCCACGTGCTGTCCGATCTGGCCATCCTGGGGATCGCCCACAAGATGCCCCAGAGCGTCGCAGAGCTGGCCGCAGCGCGCGGCGTCGACGAGCGCCACACCCGGGGCGCCTCGGCGCAAGAGATCATCGCCGCCGTCAAGCACGGGATGGAACACCCGGCCGAGTTCCCCCAGAACGATGTCGAGGACCTCGACCGCGGCCTGCGTCCGGCCGTCACGCTCGTCTCGGCCTGGATCGGCGAAGTGGCCCGACGAGAGGCCGTCGACACCGCCCTGCTCGCCACGCGTGCGGACCTGCTCGCCTTCATGCGCTCCGACCCCGCGGCACGCCTGGCCCATTCGTGGCGGGCCGAACTCGTCGGCGACGACATCTCCCGCATCGTGGACGGTGAGGCGGCGCTCGCCTTCGACCGCCGTGGCGGCCTGCGACTGATCGAGCTCAGCCCCGGCTGATGCGGCGCAGCTTGGCCCAGTGGCGGTCGAAGGCATCGATCACCTCGTGGGCGCGTTGACCGAGGTCGTGGATCGGCCGCCGGCCGCCGAGGGCTTCGTTGACCGCCACCCGTTGGGGCACCACCGGCTGCCACACCGCCCGCTTGCCGACGATCCGGACCAGTTCGTCGTAGCGCCGGTCCGCCTCGTTCGATACACCCGGGACCTTGTTGACGATCACGCCGGCCAGCGACAGCCCGGGGTTGTGGGCGTCCCACACGTCATCGACCACGTCGGCGACGGCGGCGATGCCGCGCAGGCTCAAGGCGGCGGGTTCGACGACGATCAGGGCGTGATCGGCTGCGGCGAGGCCGTTGGTGGTGAGGTTGCCGAGCGATGGCGGGCAATCGATGAGGACGGCGTCGTAGTACTCCACGGTGCTCAGGGCCGAGCGCAGGCGGAGCGCGGCGTCCTTGCCGCCGGAGTTCTCGCGCGACTGGAGGCGTGAGCTGGCGGGGACAAGGTCGACCCCGTCGCCCCAACCGCTGGCGATGATCGACCTGGCCATCGAGGTCTTGCCGACGACCTCGGCGCTGGACACCTCGACCTGCTCCGGGTCGATCCCGAGCACCCAGGTGCTCGACGCCTGCGGGTCGAGATCGATGACGAGGACGCGATGGCCGGCCGCCCGGGCCGCCGAGGCGAGACCAAGCGTGACGGTGGTCTTGCCCACCCCACCCTTCTGGTTGACGATGGCGATGGTGCGGCCCATCGCACCATCGTGGCACAGCACCACGCCCCGGGAACCGGCTTCGGTGACGTCGGGCACGGCCGCCTGCCGATCGGACCAACATCCACCGAGATGCCGTCGCACCGGGTAGACTCCGAGGAGCAATGCGTTCACTCTAGGTTCGGAGCCCTACCGTGAAGAAGGGTCGTCATCGCCGCTTCGAAGAAGCGCGCAAACTGAAGCAGTCCGGTCCAGGAGCGTTTGACCTGGGCCTCGGCGGCATTGGTCCTCGGGAGTCGTCGGAGGACGATGAGTACGCCGCAATCGCGGAGAAGTACGGAGTCACGTTCGACGACGACGACGATGAGGATGACGACGCCTGATCGAGCGCCCCTCCCGGCTCATCACCTGAGCCCTCATCGGAAACCCCCCACATGCCTCTCACAGATCTCAGAAACATCGCCATCATCGCGCACGTCGATCACGGCAAGACCACCCTGGTCGACACCCTGTTGCGTTCGACGGGCACGTTCGCCGCGCACCAGGCCGTCATCGATCGGGTGATGGACTCCGACGATCAGGAGCGCGAACGGGGGATCACCATCCTGGCCAAGGCGGCCCAGATCGAATGGCGGGGCGTGACGATCAACCTCGTCGACACCCCGGGCCACGCCGACTTCGGCGGCGAGGTCGAACGTGCTCTCGCGCTCGTCGACGGCGTCATGCTCCTCGTCGACGCCGCCGAGGGGCCGCTCCCGCAGACCCGCTACGTGCTCTCCAAGGCGATCGCCGCCGACCTGCCCGCCATCGTCGTGATCAACAAGGTCGACCGGGCCGACGCCCGGGCCGAGGAGGTGCTCGCCGAGATCGAGCAGTTGTTCCTCGATCTGGCCTCCCACGATCACCACCTCTCGTTCCCGGTGATCTCGGCGGTCGCCCGGGAGGGCCGGGCGATGAAGGGCGTCGGCCTGCCGGGCGCCGACGCCGACCTCGTCCCGCTGCTCGACGCCATCCTCGACACCGTCCCGGCGCCCCGCGCCGACATCGACGCACCGTTGCAGGCCCTCGTCACCAACCTCGACGCGTCGGAGTACCTCGGTCGCCTGGCCATCGGACGAGTGGTCTCCGGCACGCTGCGCCGGGGCGATCAGGTCGCCGTCTGCCAGCGCCCGTCCGAGGGCCCCAACGGCGTCGAGGTCCCGGCGATCATCCGCCGTCGCCTGTCCCAGCTCTACGCCTTCCGCGGCATCGGCCGCGAGGAGGTCGACGAGATCGGCGCCGGTGACCTGTTCATCGTCGCCGGCATCGCCGAGGTCGAGGTCGGCGACACGCTGGCCGATGCCGTCAACCCTGTCGCCCTGCCCCGGCTCGTCGTCGACGAACCGGTGATGCGGATGACCTTCGGTGTGAACACCTCGCCGTTCGCCGGCCGCGACGGTAAGTACCTCACCAGCCGCCACCTCCGCGAGCGGCTGAATCGCGAGATCCTCGGCAACGTCTCGATCCGACTGGCCGAGACCGATTCGCCCGAGGTCATCGAGGTCGCCGGTCGCGGCGAACTGCAACTGGCCGTGCTGATCGAGAACATGCGCCGCGAGGGCTACGAGCTCGAGGTCAGCCGACCCGAGGTGATCACCCAGGAGATCGACGGCAAGCTGCACGAGCCGCTCGAGACCGGCACCTGCGACGTGCCCGACGAGTACATCGGCACCGTGACCCAGGCGCTGGCGCCCCGCAAGGGCCGGGTGCTCGACATCCGTCCGGGCGATGCCGGCCGGTCGGTGCTCAGCTTCGAGGCGCCGTCGCGGGGGCTGCTCGGCCTGCGCTCGATGCTGCTCACCTCGACGCGCGGCACCGCCTTGATCCACCAGCGACACGCCGGATGGATGCCCTGGGCGGGGGAGCTCCCCGGCCGTCTCGGCGGGGCGATGATCGGCGATCGCAACGGCGCCGTCACCGCCTACGCGCTCGACAACCTCCAGCTACGCGGTGAGCTGTTCGTCACTCCGGGTGATGAGATCTACGAGGGCATGGTGGTCGGCGAGTGTGCCCGCAACGAGGAGATGGTCGTCAATGCCGTGCGTCCGAAGGAGAAGAACAACATCCGCACGCACAGCCATGACGACGCCGTCAAGCTCGCTGCGCCGCGGATCCACACGCTCGAGACGGCGATCGAATGGATCGCCGACGACGAGCTCGTCGAGGTGACGCCGAAGGCCATCCGCGTGCGCAAGCGCTACCGCGGCCTCGAGGAGCGACGCAAGGCCGGCCGGCCCCGCTGACAACAATTCAGGTGCCGTCGCCACGCTCGGTGGCCGAGGTGTTCCCGGGGGCTTGATTTCGTCACGTTCCGGTGTATCCTGCGTTCGGGATGCCCGGGGCTTGACGACATGGCGACACTGAAGCCACCTTCGACGATTGATCCCCGACGTGACCGGTCGCCGGCTCACCAGGGTCCATCCGTGCCGTTGTCGACGTTCTCGCCGAGCGCCCGGACATCGGCGCTCGACGCCCGACTCGAGGCGCTGATCGCCTCGGCTCCGACGGCGATCAGCGCCTCGTCGGGGCCGCGCCGGGCCGGCCGGATCGCCGTCGCCCTCGGCGGCGTCCTGGTGGTGGCCGCCGGGATCGGTCTAGGATGGGCCATCGGCCGCGCCACTCACGGTGACCGTTCGACTCCACCCGTCTCCGTACCGACCACCGTCGGCGGCCCGCTCGGTTCGGTGAGTGTCCCCGCGAGCATCCAGCCCTCGAACGGGGCGCCGACGACGGTCGCCGAGGCCCGGCCGAGTCCCACCGTCGCCCCAACGGTGGCGACCGGTGCCACCGCCGGGGCTCCCGTCGCGGTGCTCGACGGCGGATGGCTGACCCTCGACGGGCGCTTCGCCGACCAGGGCCGGCTCGACGCGGCGATTGCCCTGCTCAGCCCCCTGGGAACCAATGGCGTGGTCGTCCGGGCCGTGGTCGACCCGGACGCGCCGTCGACGACCGAGATCCCCGTGCTCGTTCCCGCCGCCGCCCTGTTCGAGGTGGGGAGCGCCTGGCTCGTCGAGGGCCAGCCGTTGCTCGATCTGTTCGCCGAGGCGATGATCGCCGACGCCGCCGCCCGCCTGACCATCGAGGGACACACCGACGACCGCGGCAGCGAGTCCTACAACTTCGCCCTCTCGCAACAGCGAGTCGCCTCCGTGTTCGCCTATCTCACTGCCAAGGGCGTCGACTCCGATCGGCTGCGCCTGTCTCCGAGGGGCGAGACGGAACCCGTCGCCGACAACTCGACCGTCGACGGCCGGGCCCGCAACCGGCGTGTGGAACTGATCTTCTCCACCTGAGTGCACGCCGGCGGGTGGGGGCCGTCACGCTCCTGCGTCGACGCTACGTTGGGAGCCGTGGTTGCTGCCGGGCCCCTCCTCGACGATCTGACCGCCGCCCTGGGGCGGGACCGGGTGAGGTCGTCGACCACCGAGCTGTCGCTCTACGGGCGGGACGCCTCGAACCTGACCGGTGCCGCCGGGGTGGTCGTGTTCCCCGAGACGACGGCCGAGGTGCAGGCGTGCGTGCGCGCCTGCGTCCGCCACGCCTCGCCGTTCGTGGCCCGTGGGGCGGGTACGGGCCTCGCCGGCGGGGCGACCCCACTCGGCGGTTCGGTGGTCATCGCCCTGACCAAGATGAACCGGGTGCTCAGCGTGGACGCCGTCAACCGCACGGCCTGGGTCGAGCCCGGCGTGCTCAACCTCGATCTCAGCCGTCACGTCGACCACCTCGGGCTGCACTTCGCCCCCGACCCGTCGAGTCAGCAGAGCTGCACGATCGGGGGCAACGTGGCCAACAACTCCGGCGGACCGCACTGCCTTGCCGACGGCGTGACCAGCGCCCACGTCCTCGGGCTCGAGGTGGTGCTGCCCGACGGGGAGGTGTGCCTGTTCGGCGGCGACGAGCCCGAAGCGCCCGGGCTCGACCTGCGGGGGGCGTTCGTCGGCAGCGAGGGCATGCTCGGGATCGCCACCAGGATCTGCGTACGGCTCACCCAGAACCCGCCGGGTGTGCGCACGATGCTGCTCGACTTCGCCTCCGTCGCCGCGGGCGCCGAGGCGGTCAGCGCGATCATCGCCGCCGGGATGGTGCCCGCCGCCCTCGAGATGATGGACCAGCTGTGCACCCGGGCGGTGGAGGAGTACATCCACGCCGGACTGCCCGTCGATGCCGCAGCCATCCTGCTCGTCGAGGTCGTCGGCCTGCCCCACGGCCTGGCCGCTCAGGTGGAGCGGATCAGCGCCATCGGACGGGCCCACGGCGCGCGCACCGTGCGCATCGCCGCCGACGAGGCCGAGCGGGCGCTGCTGTGGAAGGGGAGGAAGTCGGCGTTCGGGGCCGTCGCCCGGATCAAGCCGAACTACTACCTGCACGACACCGTCGTACCCCGGCGCCGGCTCCCCGAGGTCCTCGCCGCCGTGTACGAGATCGTCGAACGCCACGGTTTGATGGTGATGAACGTCTTCCACGCCGGCGACGGGAACCTCCACCCGCTGCTGGTGTTCGACAAGCGCGTTCCCGGCACGATGGAGCGGGTGCACGCCGCGGGCGAGGAGATCGTCCGGGTCAGCGTGGCGGCGGGCGGGGTGCTCTCGGGTGAACACGGGATCGGGCTCGAGAAACGGGACTTCATGCCGATGATGTTCGCCCCGGTCGACCTGGCCGCCCAGGCCGCCCTGCGCCGCTCCTTCGACCCCGCCGCCCTGGCCAACCCGGGCAAGGTGCTGCCCCGCCCGGCGACCTGCGCCGACATCCACGAGGTCCCGGAGGGCGCATGGATCTGAGCGCCTGGGCCGCGGAGATCGGCTCGCACGGTCCGGTGACGATCACCGGCCTCGGCAGCAGGGGCGGTCCCGTCGCCGATGCCCGCCCGGTCCGCCCGCCGTCCGGCATCGACTGGTTCGAACCGGCCGAGATGACCCTGTGCTGCGGTGCCGGCACGCCCGTGGCCGAACTGGCCGCGGCCCTCGCCGATCACGATCAGACGGTCGCAATATCACCCAGCGGCACGGTCGGGGGAGCCCTGGCCGTCGGGCAGAGCGATGTGCGCCGCCTCGGACGGGGGGCGATCCGCGATGTGCTGCTCCAGGCCCGATACGTCTCGGCGGCCGGTGAAGTGGTCAAGGCCGGCGGACCGACGGTCAAGAACGTCTCCGGGTTCGACCTGTGCCGGCTGCTGGTCGGCTCGCGCGGCACGCTCGGCTTCCTCGGTGAGGTCGTCCTCAAGACCCGGCCGCGGCCCGAGGTCAGCCGGTGGGTCAGTGGGGTGGCCGACCCCTTCGTCGTCCTGCGGGAGGTCTACCGCCCGGCCGCCGTCCTGTGGGACGGGACGATGTCGTGGGTCTGTCTCGAGGGTGACGAACACGATGTCGCCGCCCAGGCCGACCGCCTCGGTCTCGCCGAGACCGAGGGACCTCCGGCGCTGCCCCCCTTCCGTTGGTCGATCCCACCCGGCGAGGTCGCCGCGCTCACCGGGGACTTCGTCGCCGAGGTCGGCGTCGGGATGGTCCACCGCAACCAGCCTCCCCCTGATCGTCGTGCCGACCCGGCCGTCGTCGCACTCCACCGGCGTCTGAAGCACGAGTTCGACCCTGCCGGCCGGTTCAACCCTGGGCTCGACCTGCTCGCCCCCCAAGCCGGGAACCGGCCCGACTCCCGAAAGGCGACATGAAGCTCAACCTCGTGGCCGAGGAACTCAACAGCTGCGTCGGATGCGGCCTGTGCCTGCCCCACTGCCCGACGTTCCGGGCCACCGGGGAGGAGGCGCTGTCGCCGCGCGGGCGGATCGCGGCGATGCGCGGGGTGGAGTGCGACGGTGCCGAGGCCGGTCCCGAGTTCGTCGCCTTCATCGAGAGCTGCGTGCAGTGCCGCGGCTGCGAGCCGGCCTGCCCGAGCGGGGTGCCCTTCGGGCGGTTGATGGAGGGCACCCGGGCCGCGCTCGCCGACGACCGGCGGATCACCCCGTGGTGGCAGCGGCTCGGCTACCGGGCGCTCGGCCACCATCGGCTGGTGCTCGCCGGCTCGAGCGTCCTGGCCGGTGCGCAACGCCTGAGGATCGTGCCGAAACGTCTGGGGATCGGCCCCCTGGCGATCAGGCGGGGCGTCCCCGTGGCGTCGACGGGAACCGATGCCTGGCTGTTCACGGGCTGCGTGATGGATGCCTGGATGCGCGACGTCCACCGGGCCACGAACCAGGTGCTGGCCCGGATGGGAGTGCACACCCAGGTGCCCGGGAGGGGAGGCGACTGCTGCGGCGCGCTGCACGTGCATGCCGGCCTGCAGGCCCAGACGGCCCGCCTGGCCGCCCGGGTGATGGCGTCGATGCCCGGCGACGCGCCGATCCTGGTGAACTCGGCGGGCTGCGGCGCGGCGCTCAAGGAGTACGGGCACGTGCTCGGCACGCCGGAGGCAGCGGCCTTCGCCGGGCGGGTGTTCGACATCCACGAGTGGATCGCCCCCCGCCTCGGCGACCTGGCGTTCGTCCGCCGTGCCACACCGCTCATCGTCCAGGACCCGTGCCACCTGCGCCACGTGCAGAAGGTCCACCTCGCCGTACGCGACGTCCTCGGTCGGGTGGCGGATCTGGTCGAACTCGACGACGATGGCGTGTGCTGCGGGGCCGGCGGGGCCTACAGCGCCCTCGAGCCGGCCCTCGCCTCCCGCATCCGTGATCGCAAGCTCGCCGCGATCGACCGCGCCGAGGGCCGGTCGGGGGGGCGCCTGGTGGTCAGTGCGAATCCGGGTTGCATGATGCACCTCGCCGCCGCCGGTGTGGAGATCCGCCATCCGATGACGGTCCTGGCGGAGGCGCTGGCATGAACCGCGACCGATTGGAGGCACTGGCCGACCGCCTCGAAGTGATCTCCGGCGAGTTGGGCGACCTGGCCATCGAGGAGCTGCGGGAGGCGATCGCCGACCGGGCGGCGCGTCGCCCCGAGTCCGAGCGGCGGATCAGCCAGGCCCGCCGCGCCGTCGACAAGGCCGTCCACCTCCTGCGCCGCGGCGACGACCCGAATTCCGAGCCCACCGACGATTGACGGTGAGGCGCGGATCGTCGCCGGAACGGCCGTCCGGTGAGCCCGGCGCGGGCGGGTGCCGGGCCTTCGACGATCAGACGAAGGAGTTGAGCGCGTCGATCAGGTTGCGCAGGTCGCCGAAGCCGTGGTTGGCGAAGGTGAACGCCACCCGGGCCAGGCCCAGCTGGTCGTTCTCCTTCACCTCGATCGAGGCCGGCTGGGCCCGTTCGATGGTGCCCTTGGTGCACAGGTGGCCGAACTGGTCGTTGAGCCGGGCCAGTTGCTCGTCGGTCGGGGACTGGCGCATCCGCAGCACCAGGCGTTCGCCGACGTAGCGCAGCGAGTCGTAGTTGGCGTAGAAGCCGATCACCTCGGCGACGGCCCGTTCGCACGAGTCGGTCACCAGGTAGAGCTCGGCATCGGTGGGAGCGACGAGTCCCCGGCTGATCAGATGGTCGCGGATCATCGAGTCGACGGCCTCCCAGTACGGGTCGCCGGGGGTGTCGAGGAAGACGATCGGCGTCGGCACCCCCTTGCCGGTCTGGGTGAGGGTGAGCAGCTCGAACGTCTCGTCGAGCGTGCCGAAACCCCCGGGGAGGCAGATGAACCCCCGCGACTCCTTGATCAGCATCAGCTTGCGGGTGAAGAAGTACTTCATGCTCACGTACTTGTCGTCGCCGGCGATGATCGGGTTGGCGCTCTGCTCGAACGGCAGGCGGATCGACACGCCGATCGAACGGTCCCGCCCGGCCCCCTCCATCCCCGCCTGCATGATGCCCGGGCCGGCGCCGGTGATCACCATCCATCCGGCCTCGGCGAGGTGGTGGGCGACATCGCGGGCCTGGGCGTACAGCGGGTCGTCGGGCTTGGTGCGCGCCGAGCCGAAGATCGTCACCTTGGGGATGCCGCGATACGGCCGGAACATCCGGTAGGCGTCGCGCATCTCGCGCACGGCGGCGGAGGCGATCTTCAGATCGAGCGTGTCGGTGCTGTCGGTGATCAGCCCGATCGCGTTGGTGACGAGCTCGTCCACCAGCTTGCGGTTCCTCGTCGGGGCGAGCCGTTCGATGATCTCGGCGACCAGTTGCTCGCCCGTTCCCTGTGCCTCGTCCATCCGGGCATGCTACGGCGGCGGCGGCGGGAGCACCGGCCGCGGCTCGCGTCGACTGGGTCGTCCGGCCCATCCGGGCCCAAGGGCGGGCAAACGGCGTCATCGGCGCCGTGGTCGCCCGTCCCTGCTTCGTACGGTGATCGAGGGCGCTCTCCCCCCTGGAGTGTCCTCGAGTACCGCAGATCGTGCGGGAACCAACGGTCGACTCGTCGACCGGCACGAACGAGGAACCGGAGGGCGAAAGCCGGTTCCTCGGGGAGGGTGGGAGTGCCCGGCGGAGGGCACCCCACCCGCCCCTCGTACTGCACGGGCCGACACGAGGCCGGGCAACGGCCCTGGCGGCTCTACGCCCGCAGTTCGCCGGCCCGGGTCTCGAGCGCCGCGATCAGCTCGTCGAAGCTCTTCTGGAAACTAGCGACCCCCTCGCGTTCGAGCAGCCCGGCGACGTCGTCGGTGTCGACGCCCACCTCGGTCAGGCCCCGCCACACGGCATCGGCCGCGTCGAGCCCGGAGTCGATCGTGCGGGCGAGGGCGCCGTGGTCGGCGAACGCCTCGATGGTGCTGTCGGGCAGGGTGTTGACCGTGTCGGGGCCGATCAGCTGATCGACGTACAGCGTGTCGGGATAGGCGGGGTTCTTCGTCGAGGTCGAGGCCCACAACGGCCGCTGGACCCGGGCGCCCCGAGCGGCGAGCGCGTCCCACCGGGGGCCGCTGAACGTGGTGCTGAACATGCGGTAGGCCAGCTTGGCCTGGGCGATGGCGGCGTGGCCGCGCAGCGCGAGCGCCTCGGGCGATCCGATCGATTCGAGGCGCCGGTCGATCTCGGTGTCGACCCGGCTGATGAAGAAGCTGGCCACGCTGGACACCCGGGACAGGTCGGCTCCGGGCCACTTGGCGTACGCCTCCAGGCCCGAGACGTAGGCCTCGATCACCTCGGCGTAGCGGTCCAGGCCGAAGATCAGGGTGACGTTGACGTTTCGTCCCTCGGAGATCATCGTGCGGATCGCCGGGATCCCCGCCGACGTACCGGGGATCTTGACCATCAGGTTGCGGCGATTGATCCGCTCGTGGAGGTCGCGCGCCGCCCGCTCGGTGCCGTCCGAGTCGTGGGCGAGATCGGGTGCGACCTCGACCGACACGTACCCATCGGCGCCGTCGGAGTCGTCGTAGACCGGGCGGAACACGTCGAGGGCGCCACGGATGTCACGCAGCACCATCGACCAGTAGTCGTCGATCGCCGGGCCGTGGTCGCGGGCCAGCTCGCGGAGCTGCTCGTCGTAGTCGGCCGAACCCTGGATCGCCTTCTGGAAGATCGTCGGATTGGAGGTCAAGCCGCGGATTCCGCGCCCGACCAGGTCGGCCAGCTGGCCGGAGGTGATGTACCCGCGCTTGAGGTTGTCGAGCCACGGGCTCTGGCCGTGGTCTTCGTAGAGGCGGATGAGACGGTCCATCGGGGTTGCTCCTTGACGGCGGGGGATCAGCGGGACAGCAGCGAGCGCGCGATGTCGGCGACGTGTTCGGGGTTGATGCCGAGATTCGCCAGCACCGTAGCGCCGGGTGCGCTGGCCCCGAAGCGGTCGATGCCGACGGTGGCGTCGGCCCATGCCGCCCAGCCGAAGGTGCTGGCGGCCTCGACCGAGACGACCGGGACGCCGGCGGGGAGGATGGCGGACCGCTGCTCGGGGGAGCAGCGGCCGAAGCGGTCCCAGGAGGGCAGCGAGACGACTCGGGCCGTCGTTCCCTGCCCGGCGAGGGCGGACGCTGCGGCGATGCACACGTGCACCTCGGAGCCCGTGGCCAGGAGCACGACGTCGGGCGGGGCGGTCGAACCGACGATCCCGGCGCCGTCGGCGACCGCCGATCCGTCGGTGCACACCGGGATGGCCTGGCGGCTGAGGATCAACGCCGTCGGACCGGGATGGCCGACCGCGGTGCGCAGGGCGGCGACCGTCTCGTTGGCGTCCGCCGGCCGGATGACCTGCAGCCCCGGGATGGCACGCAGGGCGGCGAGCTGCTCGACGGGTTGATGGGTGGGACCGTCCTCGCCGACTCCGACCGAGTCATGGCTGAACACGAAGAGCACCCGGGCCTGGGACATCGCCGCCAGCCGGATCGCCGGCTTCATGTAGTCGGAGAACACGAAGAACGTGCCGCCGGCGGGGAGCACGCCCCCGTGGAGCGCCATGCCGACCATCGCCGCGCCCATCGCGTGCTCTCGCACGCCGAAGTGGATCTGGCGGCCGGCCGGTTGGGCGGCCGACTGGGCCGCCGCCCCGTCGAGCTTGACTCCCGTGTTGCCGGTGAGGTCGGCCGATCCGGCGAGCAGGCCGGGGAACAGGCCCAGGCCCGCCGACAGCGTCTTGGCCAGCGCCTGGCGGGTGGCCACCTTGTCGCCGTCGGCGAACGTCGGCAGCGACTCGGCCCATCCGGGCAGGGTTCCATCGGCCCAGCAGGCCTCCCACTCGGCAGCGTTGCCGGACCAACCGGCCGCCCGGTCCGCCGATGCCCGCCGCGCCGTCGCCCCACGGCGTGCCGCATGGGCGCGCAGACCGTCGACGATGTCGGCCGGCGCCCAGTAGGGCTCGTCGGGGATGCCCATCACCGCCTTGGTCCGCGCCGCGTCCTCGACGGTGAACGGATTGCCGTGGGCCTCGTGGTCGTCGGTGTGGTCGGGGGAGGGGAAGCCGATGTGGGTGCGCAGGACGAGCAGGCTCGGCCGGTCGTCGACCGCTGTCGCCCGCCGGATGGCGGCCTCGAGTGCGTCGAGATCGTCGCCGATCTCGCCGAGCTGCTCGACGTGCCAGCCGTAGGCCTCGAACCGCCTGCCGGCATCGTCGCTCAGGGCCAGTTCGGTCTCGCCGTCGATCGTGATGTGGTTGTCGTCGTAGACGCACACCAGTCGGCCGAGGCCGAGGTGCCCGGCCAGCGAGGCGGCCTCGTGGCTGACGCCCTCCATCAGGCAACCGTCGCCGGCCAGCACGAACGTGTGGTGATCGATCACCTCGGCGCCGAAGCGGGCCCGCAGGCTGCGCTCGGCGAGCGCCATGCCCACGGCGTTGGCGAAGCCCTGTCCGAGGGGCCCGGTGGTCACCTCGATGCCGGGGGTGTGACCGGCCTCCGGGTGCCCCGGGGTACGCGAACCCCACTGGCGGAACGCCTTGATGTCGTCGATCTCGAGGCCGTAGCCGTTGAGCATCAGCAGCGAGTACTGCAGGATCGAGGCGTGCCCGTTGGACAGGACGAACCGATCACGGTCCCGCCAGCCCGGCTCGGCCGGATCGTGGTTCATCACTCGGCTGTACAGGACGTGGGCCACGGGGGCGAGCGCCATCGCCGTGCCCTGATGCCCGCTCTTCGCATAGAGCGGGGCATCCATCGCCAAGCCGCGGATGATGTTGATCGCCTGGCGATCCTGGTCGTTGGAGAGGGCCTCGATCACGCCGTTCAGGGTACCCGGTGCCGCCCGTCGCCGACCTGGGCCGCACGGCGTTCAGTCGCCGAACAACGCCACCGAGGCGGTGAACCCGTGGAGCGCGTTGCGTCCGGCGACCGGGCCGATCTCGCCGGCGCAGAACATCCCGGCCACAGCGGCACCCGGCAGCCCGTCGCTGATGATCTCGGCGTCATGGTGGGGTGAGCCGAACATCAACGTGCCACGGCCGTTGCAGGTGAACACCAGGGCGCCCCGGGCGTCGTGGCCGGCGAGCATCGCCCGCAGGTCCTCCCCGGCGGTGGCCGCGTCGCGCACCTGGAACTGCACGGTCGCCCCGACCGGCACCGCTTCGCCCACGGCGACCGCGCCGAGGCTCCGGTCGGCGCCGAGCACGCCGCGGATCAGGAAGTCACCGCGCTCGTAGTCGAGCTTGCGCTCGTCGGCGACGATGCCGCAGTGCAGACCCCGACCGGCCAGCGCCCGGTCCCCCGGAGCGAGGCCCTCGATGATCTCCATCAGGCGTTCGAGAGCCGGGCGCCCGGCAAGTTCGTGGATGACGTTGCCCTCGCTGCGGGTGACCGTCCACGGTTGGCCGATCGGCCGGCACCCCTGGGAGACGACCGCCGAGGGGGCGATGGAGGCGTCGAGCAGCATCCCGACGGCGCCCTGGCGCACGACACGCCCACCGATGATCAGCCGGTTCCCGCCGGCCGAGCGGGCGGCCGAGGCGAGCCCGCCGACCGCGGCCAGGTGGGGATGGCTCGTGGCGAGGCCGGTGAGGAACTCGCCGACCGGGAAGGTGAACGGGTCGGGTAGGAGCAGGAGCGTCGCGGCTCGCGCCGCGGCCGCAGCCGGGAGCCCGTCGACACGCCATCCGCCGGCCGCCTCGACGGCAGCGAGGTGGATCGGAGTCACCGCGCCGCTCAGTCGGGCGGCCCAGACCGCCAGTCCCGGTGCATCCTCGACGCCGGTCGCCCCGGCGAGCACGGCCGCCGCCGAGGCGCCGATGAACGCTCCGGGATCGAGCAGTGTCTGGATCGTGGCGGCGATGAGTTCGGCCTGGGCGGCGTGATGGGCGGTGAGGAACGCCACCACGACGTCGGGCCGGCCGGCGGCGGACGTCAGTGAGTCGGGCCGACCGTCGTCGGGACGGCCGGGGGGCGCGAACGAGTCGGTGATCTGACCGACGACCTCGCCGACGGCGTGGGCGGCGATCGGGGTGGGTCGACAGCGCAGCGGCGAACGGCACGGTCACACCGTCGGTGGCAGCAGGGTGAACGGCACCACCAGCCATGGCCCGCGGTCGATCCGGCAGTGGGCGAAGATCTGGCCGTAGGCGTCGAAATCGAGCTCGCCCCGCACCAGGCGGTAGGTGAACCGACCCGGATCGACCTGGAACGGGCTGACGTTGCGGGCGATCTGCTCGGAAGCCTCGTCGAGGCCGCGGCGGAAGACCACTTCGAGCGTGCCCTGGCCGGGTTCGTCGGGCCGGCAGAAGATCAGGGCGACGAGGTGCGGGTCGATCGTCACCGGCACCGGCTTGGGCGCGGCGAGGGAGAACATCACCCCGGTCAGATCGATCCGGGCGGCCCCTCCGGGCGCCTGGCGCATGTTGAAGTTCTCGACGAAGAGCGCGGCGACGATCTGCATCCCACCGAGGGTAGCGGTCGGTCGCCGGGGCCCTGTTGAGCTTGATCGGGCCTCGGCAAGTCCGCAGCTGCGATCACACGGGGGAGGTCGCCGTTCGCCTGCGGTTGGCGAGCACGAGGCGGTTGAGGCGGACCTTGGCCAGCCCCAGGCGGCGCAGCACGCTGATCACCCACCAGCCGGGGTCGAACTCCCAGCGGCGGTGCGACAGGCGTGCCGACGTCGGCGCAGCGTGATGGTTGTTGTGCAGCCCCTCGCCGCCGGTCAACCAGGCCAGCCACTGCAGGTTGCCGGCGTTGTTCTCGTACGGTCGCCGGCCGAAGTGGTGGCCGATCGCGTTCACCGCGGCGTTGGTGGCCAGGTACATGTTGAGATGGGCGAAGGCGGCGATCAGCCCGAGCTGCCAGCCCGCCGCGGCGACGAGCAGGCCGACGCCGATGGCCAGGCCGGCGAGGGCGTGGTCGAAGAGCATCCGGTCCCAGCGGTCGGCGGGAAGGTCCTTGGCGAAGCGGGCGACGGTCTCGGGGTTGTTGGCCTCCTTGCGGTACAGCGCCACGTTGCGCATCTGCACCTGCACCCATCCGAGCAGCACGGGTGAGTGGGGATCGCCCTCCACGTCGGTGTAGGCATGGTGCTTGCGGTGCACGGCGACCCACTGGCGGGGCCTGATGCCCGTCGTGATCCACATCAGCACCCGGAAGCCGAAGCGGACGGGTCGGGCGAGCGTCAGTGCTCGATGGGAGAGTGCCCGGTGGGCGTAGATGGTGGTGCAGAGATTGGCGAAGATCGAGACGGCGATCCCGATCGCCGCCCCGAGGAACAGGGTGGAGAGCACGTCGAGCATGCTAACAGCCTACCGACCGGTAGGTAGGTGCGCCTCCGACGCGCTAGCATCTCCCGACGGTGGACGAACGACGCACGACTCGACACGACGACACGGAGACACCCTCGACACGCGACCAGATCATCACCGAAGCGCTCCGCTGCTTCGCCGAGGGTGGCTACGAGGGCACGTCGCTCAACGTCATCGCCGAGCGGGTCGGGATCCGACGTCCCTCACTGTTCCACCACTTCGCTTCGAAGGACGCCCTCTACGAGGAGGTGTTCGAGCACCTGCTGTCGGACTGGATCTTCCGGCTCGAACTGATGGCCAGGGACGAGGCCCAGGGCTGGGAGAAGATCGAGCTGGTCATCGACACCGGGTTCCGGTTCTTCGAGGAGAACCCCGACTACGTCCGACTGCTGCGCCGCGAGGCTCTCGATGGCGGCGCCCACCTCGGCATGGACCTCGCCGCCGTCGTGCGGCCGCTGTTCGACCGTGCGGTCGCCTACTTCGCCCGCGAGATGGAGCTCGGCACCTTCCGCGCCCACGATCCCGAACAGCTCGTGCTCACCGGCTACGGGGCGCTGCTCACCTATTTCAGCGACGCGCCGTTCCTCAGCGGGCTGCTCGACGGCGATCCGCTCACCCCGGCCCGCCTGACGAGACGCCTCGAGCACGTGCGCTCGTTCCTCCACGCCGCGCTCGTACCGGGCTGACGGTCGTCGGGGCGGCGCCCGGGCGGCCGCAGCCTGACGGCCGAGTCTCGGGTGGCTACGGTTGTCACTCGTGTCGTCACCGGGTCGAACCCTCTCCGAAGCCGATTCCAAGCGCCTGCTGGCCGACTTCGGCGTCCCCCTGGCGCCGGAGCGCGAGGCCCGTTCGGCGGCCGAGGCCGTCGTCGCCGCCCGGCAGCTCGGATACCCGGTCGTCGCCAAGCTGTGCGGTGAGCACATCGCCCACAAGACCGAGCGGGGACTGGTCCGCCTGGGCCTCGGCGACGACGCGGCGGTGAGCGCGGCGGCCGACGACCTGCTCGCCGCGGCGACGACCGACGACGGCGAGGTGTCGTTGCTCGTCTCCCCGATGATCCCGGGACGTCGTGAGCTGATCGCCGGGCTGGTGCGCGACCCACAGTTCGGGATGAACGTGATGCTCGGCATCGGTGGGGTGCTCGCCGAGGCGATCGCCGACGTCGTCTTCCGCCCGGCCCCGCTCGCCCCCGGTGACGCCGGGGCGATGCTCGACCAGTTGGCCACCCGCAAGCTGCTCGGGGAGTTCCGCGGTGAGGCCGCTGTCGACCGGGAGATGGTCGCCCGGGTACTCGAGGGTCTCTCGGCGCTGGCCGCCGCCCGCCCCGACGTGGCCGGCGTCGACGTCAACCCGCTGATCGTCGGTCGTGACGGCGCCGTCGTCGCCGTCGACGCCCTCGTCGAACTCGGTGATCCGGCTCCCTCCGCGGCGGGCAGGAGGCCGCCGCCGTCCGACCTGCAGTTCGCCGCCCTGTTCGAGCCCCGCGGGGTGGTCGTCGCCGGTGCGTCGAGCCACCCGGGCAAGTTCGGCTTCGTCTCGCTGCACAACCTCCTCGCCGCCGGTTACGCCGGCCGGGTGTTCGGCACCAACCTGCTCGGCGAGGAGGTGCTCGGGATCCGCACGCTGGCCGATCTCGACGACCTGCCCCACGACGCCGCCGACCTCGTCTTCGTGTGCACGCCGGCATCGGCCAACCCGGCCGTGCTGCGGGCGTGTGCGGCCCGCGGCATCCGGGCGGCGTTCGTGACCTCCGCCGGCTACGGCGAGGCAGGCGAGGAGGGCCGCCGGGCCGAGGCCGAGCTGATCGCGCTGGCCGACGGGCTCGGCATCCTGCTCGCCGGCCCGAACGGGCAGGGTGTCGTCTCCACACCGGCCCGGCTGTGCGCCCAGATCGTGGCGCCATACCCACCTGCCGGCTCGATCGCCGTCGCCAGCCAGAGCGGCAACTTCGTGTCGAGCTTCCTCAACTACGCCCGGGCGACCGGTGTCGGGATCAGCCGGGCGGTCAGCGCCGGCAATGCCGCCGCCGTCGGCGTGGCCGACTACCTCGACTGGTACTCGCGCGACGACCGCACCCGGGTGAGCCTCGCCTACGTCGAGGGGATCGTCGACGGTCGTGGGCTGCTCGAGCGCTTCGCCGCCGTCGCGGCGCGCAAGCCGCTCGTCGTCATCAAGGGCGGGGCGACCGAGGGGGGCGCCCGGGCCGCCGCCAGCCACACCGGGGCGCTGGCAGCCGACGACAAGGTGTTCGACGGGGCCTGCCGCCAGGCCGGCGTGACCCGGGCCTCCACCGTGGAGGAGGCCTTCGAGGCGGCCGCCACGTTCGCCACGCAGCCGCTGCCCGCCGGGCCGAACGTCGTGGTGATGACCACGGCCGGCGGTTGGGGAGTCGTGACGGCCGACGCCATCGCCGCCGACCGGTCGCTGCGGCTGCTGCCACTGCCCGACGACCTGCGGGCCCGGATCGACACCAAGCTGCCCCCCCGCTGGAGCCGGAACAACCCCGTCGATCTCGCCGGGGCCGAGACCCGCGACACCATCCCCGAGGTGATGGAGATGATCGCCGCCCATCCGTCGGTCGACGCGATCGTCTACCTCGGTCTGGGCATCCAGTCGAACCAGGCGCGCCTGATGCGCGAGGGGCCGTTCTTCCCCGGCCATGGGCTCGAACGCATCGTCGCCTACCACGAGCGCCAGGACGCCCGCTTCGCCGAGGCCGCCGACGAGATCTCCAAGGCGACCGGCAAGCCGATCCTCACCGCCACCGAGTTGGCCGTCGCCGATGCAGGCAATCCGGGCCCGGCCGCGGTCCGCCGCACCGGGCGGCTGTGCTACGCCAGCGCCAACCGCGCCGTGACCGCGCTCGGCCACCTGGTCAGGTATGCGGAGTTCCGCCGGCGTCGGGGGCTCCCCTGAGCGCCCGGGGGATCATCGGGCTGGGCGCCATCGGGCTGACCCCCGTGGTCGGCCTGGGCGGTCTGTGGCTGGCGATGGACCGGCGCGTCGAGCGCGGCGACTGGCCGGCCGCCGCCGCTGCCCCGGTGGCGGCCCCGACCACGCTCGCCGGGCCGATCCTCTCGCTGCGCCGGGCGCCCGTGGTGCTCGCTCGTGAGCAGAGCGATCGCCTGCTCGCCGAGGCCGTCAAGCCGGTGACCGACAGCGTCGACGACACGGCCTGCTTCGCCGCCTCGCTCGAAGGGCGCACGGTCATCGCCGACGGCGCCGATCTGCCCGTGTTGCCGGGCAGCAACGTCAAGCTGGTCACCGCCGCCGTCGCCCTCGAGGTGCTCGGCCCCGATTTCACCTTCGACACGCGGGCCGCCGGGACGGTCGAGGGCGACACCGTGGTCGGCGACCTGTTCCTCATCGGCGGGGGCGATCCGCTGCTCGCCAGCCGGGGGTACTCCGCGTCGCGCCGGTACCGCACCCTCGAGCTGCCCACCCGGCTGGAGTCGCTCGCCGATCAGGTCGCCGCCCGCGTGCGCGTGGTCAGCGGAAGGGTGGTCGGCGACGAGTCGCACTTCGACGCCGAACGCTTCAACCCGGGCTGGGAGGCCGACGTCCGCGGCGCCGAGGCCGGACCGCTGTCGGGCCTGTTGATCAACGACGCCCGCCAGGTTCCGGCGATCGACACCCCGGTCGACGATCCTGCCCTGGCGGCGGCGGACGAGCTCACCCGGCTGCTGCGTGATCGCGGCGTCCTCGTCGGCGGCGACCCGGCCGTCGGTGTGCTCCCGGGACCGGTCGAGGAGCTCGGGCGGATCTCGTCGGTGCCGCTCTCGCAGGTCGTGGCCGAGATGCTGACCAACAGCGACAACAACACCGCCGAGCTGGTGCTCAAGGAGATCGGCGCACGGCGATCGGCCGACGGCATCGGCACCCGACCCGGCGGTCTGGCCGTCGTCCAGGAGACGCTGGCCGGCTGGGGCGTGCCACTGACCGCCGGCACCGTGGTGACCGACGGTTCCGGGCTCGACCGGGGGAACCGCCTGACCTGTCGGATCCTGGTCGGCGTCCTCGACCACGCCGGGCCGAGCGGCCCGCTGTTCGACGGGCTGTCCGTCGTCGGGTCGGGTGAGGGCACCCTCGACGAACCCGCCAACGCGGCGGTGTTCGAGGGGCTCGGTGTCGACGGCCGGGTGCACGCCAAGACCGGGTCGCTGCGCGACGTGAAGGCGTTGTCGGGTTTCTTCGACCTCGCCGACGGTCGCCAGATCACCTTCTCACTGCTCGTCAACGGCGACAACGCCGCCCTGCGCGGCCGGCTGTTGTGGGCGGCGATGGCCACCTCGATGGCGGCGTTCACCGGGCCGTTGTCGCCCGGGGACATCGCCCTGGCCGGTGCCTGATGGGGTTGTCGGCGATGTTCCCGCTGGGGACGGTGTTGCTGCCCGGGTCGATCCTGCCGCTGCACGTCTTCGAGCCGAGGTACCGCCGGATGGTCGACGACTGCCTCGCCGGCCCACGTGAGTTCGGCGTGGCGCTGATCACCCGAGGCCGCGAGGTCGGCGGTGGTGATGCTCGGGCGATGGTCGCCACCGTCGCCCGGATCGCCCAGCACCGCCGGCTCGACGACGATCGCCGGTTCGTGCTCGCCGTCGGACTGCGACGGGTCCGTGTCGACGAGTGGCTCGCCGACGATCCCTATCCGCGGGCGCTGGTCACCGACTGGCCCGATGACGAGCACCACGTCGAGCCCGGGCGCATCGAACACGTCGCCGGCCTGGTGCGGGGCACCATCGCCCTCGCCGAGCAGCTCGGCGAGGCCGTCGGCGACGTGGAGTCCGTGATCGTCGATGATCCTTCGTACGCGTCGTATCAGCTCGCCGCGCTGGCACCGCTCGGCCCGTTCGACCAGCTCGCCATGCTCAACGCCCCGGGGCCGGCGGCCAGGCTCGACGCCCTCGAGCAGGCGGTCGCCGACGTGTGGGCCGGGCTGCGTTTCCGGCTCGACCTCCCGCCCGAGAACGATGGGTGAGCACGGCCGGGCGTTCGCCGGGCGATCGGCCGACGGCGGGATCGACGAGATCCCGCTGCCCGCGCCGTTGCCCGGCAGGCTCTGGTTGTGCGGCAAGCACGTCGTCGGGCCCGATCCCGACGGGGCACGGGCCCGGGTCGGGGCCGACACGATCGTCTGCCTCGTCGAACCTCACGAGATCGCCGATCGCTATCCCGCCTACGTCGAGTGGCTCACGGCCTGCGCGGGCACTCGGGCCGTGTGGTTCCCGATCCCCGATCTGCACATGCCCGACCCCTCGACGGCGGCCGCGCTGATCGACGACGTCCTTGGCCGCCTCGGTCGCGGCGAGGGCGTGATCGTGCACTGCGCGGCCGGCGTCGGACGCTCGGGCACGACGGCGGTGGCCGTGCTCGTGCGCTGCGGCGTGCCGCTCACCGAGGCGCTGGCCCACGTTCGCCGGCACCGGCCGATGGGCGGTCCCGAGGTGGGCGCCCAACTCGACTTCGTGCGCCGGATCGCCGTGCCCGGTGCCGCGCCACCAGCGGCGGCTCTGTGATCGACCGCTCGCCGCGTGCTAAGAACGGTGCCGTGCCCACGGACACGTCATCGCCAGGACCATCGTCGGGGTCGTCGAAACAGCCCCTCGGATCGGGGGACGGCAACTCGATCGGCGAGGTGATCGACCTCGTCAAGAACTACGCCCGCCAGGAGACGATCGGGCCGTTGAAGGGCGCCGGCCGCTGGCTGGCGTTCGGCACCGCCGGCGCCCTCGCCCTGGGTTTCGGCCTCGCGTTGATCCTGCTCGGCTTGCTGCGGCTGCTGCAGAACGAGGCCGCCGAGACCTTCGACGGCAACTGGTCGTGGGCACCGTACGCGATCACCCTGGCGGCCTGTGTGGTCGTCATGGCGTGGGCGATGATGCACGTGCGCAAGGACACCCTGCAACGCAAGGAGCCGAGGCGATGAGCCAGTCGAAAATCACCCGTGACGATCTCGAATCGCGGTTCCAGGCCCTGCAGGGCAACGTCGAGCACCGGGTGCAGGATCGCAAGCAGACGATCATCGCCGCGGCCGGCGGTGTCGCCGTGGTGCTGCTGTTGCTCTTCTTCCTCCTCGGCCGCCGCAGTGGCAAGAAGAAGACGACCATCGTCGAGATCCGCAGGGTCTGACCCGCCATGCCCCGTTCACGCCTGCTCTCCCCGGCCGCGTTCGCCCGCCGGGCCGGGGTCTACAAGGGTCTCCTCGGCGGCAGCCGGGGATGGCTCGCCGTCGGTGGCGTGTTCTGGGGCACCCGCCTGCTGCGGCGTACGTTCGGTCGGACCGAGACGATCGCGGCGACCGAGAAGCTCGCCCCCGGCCAGTTCGTGACGATCCGGGCGATCAGGCCCGAGAGCCGGCGCGACCGTCGGGCGGCCCGGCGCGGCGACGCCTGATCGTTGCCGTTCGCGCCATTCCGGCCGGGTGGGGCCAGAATGGTGGACCCATGAAAGTGCTGCTGCGCAACCCGACCCGTGAAGTCGAGATCCCCGGGCCGCGTCAGGTGCTCGCCCTGCTCGCCGCCCTCGGTCTCGAGCGGGAGTCGCACCTGGTCATCCGCAACGGCACGCTCGTGCCCGGCGACGGGGTGCTGGCCGACGACGACGTGATCGAGATCCGCCCGGTCATCTCCGGGGGTTCCTCGTGAAGTGCCGCGTCTGCCGGGAGCCGGCGGTGATCGATCTGCCGCGGCACAACGCCAACTTCTGTGTCGCCCACTTCGAGGAGCTCTGCCGTCGCCAGGTGACCAAGGCGATCGCCGACCACGAGATGATCCGGCGCGACGACAAGGTGCTGGTCGCCGTCTCGGGCGGCAAGGACAGCCTGGCCCTGTGGGACATCCTGCTCGACCTCGGCTACCAGGTCGACGGGCTGTACATCGGGCTCGGCATCGGCGGGTACAGCGAGGAGTCCGCCGTCTTCGCCCGCACGTTCGCCGAGACCCGCGGTCTCAAGCTGATCGAGGTCTCGCTGCGCGACGACTACGGCTACGACGTGCCCACGGCGGCCCGGGCCACCCGGCGCGTGCCGTGCTCGGCGTGCGGGCTCTCCAAACGGCACCTGTTCGACACCGCCGCCATCGACGGGGGTTACGACGTGGTGGCCACCGGCCACAACCTCGACGACGAGGCGGCGGTGCTGCTCGGCAACACGCTGCGCTGGGAGGTGGAGTACCTCGCCCGCCAGCTGCCCGTCCTGCCGGCCCGCCCCGGCTTCCCCCGCAAGGTCAAGCCGCTCGTGCGGCTCACCGAGCGGGAGATGGCCGCCTGGTGCGTCGTGCGCGGCATCGACTACATCGTCGAGGAGTGCCCGATGGCCGTGGGCAACAAGCACCTCGGCTACAAGGCCACCCTCAATCAGCTCGAAGCGGCCTCACCGGGGAGCAAGGCCGCCTTCTACCTGGGGTTCCTCGAACGGATGTCGCCGCTGCTCGCCGGGATGTCGGTCGCCGCGGCCGACGGTCTCGGGGTGTGCTCGCGTTGCGGGGCGCCGACCACCGGCGAGATCTGCGCGTTCTGTCGGCTGGTCGAGACCGCCGGCGCCCACGAACCGGTGCCGGTCGAACTGGTGGCCGGCCGAGCAGGAAGGCGGCGCCGGTGAACGGTTTCTCGTATGGCGAACGGGTGATGCTGATCGACGTCAAGGCCCGCAAGTACCTGCTCACGCTGAAGGAGGCCGGCGAGTTCCACAGCCACGCCGGCTTCGTCACCCATGCCGACCTCGTCGGTCGGCCCGAGGGGGTGCGGATCCGCTCGACCAGGGGAGCGGTGTACACCGCCCTGCGCCCGACGCTGGAGGACTTCGTCATCGAGATGCCCCGCGGGGCGCAGGTGATCTACCCGAAGGACCTGGCCCCGATCTGCATGATCGCCGACATCGGCCCGGGGATGCGCGTGCTCGAGTCCGGCGTCGGCTCAGGCGCGCTGTCGATGACGATGCTCCGCTACGGCGCCGAGATCATCGGTTACGAGCTGCGGGAGGACTTCCTCAACCGGGCGGTGTCGAACGTGCGCTCGTTCCTCGGCGAGCAGGCGCTCGGGCGCTACCACGTCGAGCTGCGCGACTGCTACGAGGGCATCGACGACGAGGATCTCGATCGCGTCGTGCTCGACCTCCCCGAGCCGTGGCGGGTGATCCCCCTTCTGCCGGGCCGGCTGCGCCCGGGGGGCATCGTGGTGGCGTACACGCCGAGCATCACCCAGGCGGCCCAGGTGCGCGAGCAGATCACCGGGCCGGCGTGGATCGCCCAGCGGACCCTCGAAGTGCTCCACCGCACGTGGCACATCGAGGGCCAGTCGGTGCGCCCGGACCATCGGATGGTCGCCCACACGGGGTTCCTGACCACCGCCCGCTATCTCGGCTGACGGTCCGGCCTACGAGATCAGGATCGCGGTGACGACGATCCGGTACAGCAGTGACGTGGGCAGCAGATTCGGCTGGGTACAGGCGACGAGCGACAGCGTCGGCCCGGGAATGGCGTACGCCGCGTTGAGGATGCTCGTCGCGTCCTTGCCCGTGACCTCGACCCGGGCGACACGGTAGGTGTGCACCCGCCCGTCGGCGCCGGTCATCGTCAGTTCGTCGTCGATGTTGAGCAGATGGAGGTAGCGGAAGGGTCCGCCGTGGGCCGTGCGGTGGGCGAACAGCACCATGTGGGCGTCCTCGCCCGCCAAGCCCGTGCCGGGCCAGTGACCGGCCAGGCCCTGATCGACGATCGCGTCGTCGACGCCCTCCTCGACCTCGAGGCCCTCGATGGCGGCCCCGGGTGCGTCGAGGATGTAGGGCAGGGGAGAGGGCGGCGGCACCACGTTGACCGGCGGTGCGAACGTCGTCGCCGCAGGAGGGCCGAGGTAGTAACCGGCGACGTCGGCGATGATGTGCCCCCCGGTGTAGGTGTAGACGGCGATCCCTGCGGTCGACACCCGAACGATGGCGTGGTTGGCGATCGTCTGACCGATGCGCGTGGCGTTGAGATTGGAGGCCAGCGGCAGCGGGGTGCGCGCCGGGTAGGCCGTGAAGTACCCCTCGCCACGGGTGTTGGTCGCCGTGAGATTGATCGCCGCCGCCTGGGCGGCGACCCCGCTGGGCAGCGGGAACTCGACCGTCCAGCGGGCGAACGTCCGCCCGTAGCTGTACGGACCACGGGTGTCGAGGGTTCGCGTCGGGACCAGCGGGACGAACAGCCCGTCGATCGTCACGGGATCGGCGGCGCCGGTGAACCAGCCGGCGACGTCGATGATCAGGTGGCCGCCTCCGCCGGGCTCGGCGAAGACGTCGAAGGCGAGCAGTCCCGGTGTGAGCTTGACGATCGCCTGGCCCGCCGCCGTCTGGCCCCGTCCCGCGATGTTGAGGTTCGAGGCGTTGGGCGGCAAGCCCCCGGCCGGGAAGGCGGTCCAGTAGCCGGCCCCCGTCGACTCGGTGACCGTCAGGTTGACGACGACCGCTGTTCGCGGTGGGCGGGACCACGGCGGCGACGCTCACCCGCTTCGTGGTCGCGCCGCTCACCGGGACCTGGGTCGCTCTGGTGTCGAGCACCCGCCGCGCCGCCGGGACCACGGCGACGAAACGACCGGCGGCCTGACCCGTTGCCGTGGGGACGTAGGCACCGGAGACGTCGACGACCAGATCGGCTGGGGCGAACGTGTAGATGTCGACCGCGCCGGTCGCCCCGAGCTTGACCGTGACCATGTTGGGCACCGAGAGGCCGGCGCCCTCGTAGTTGAGGTTGGACGCCTCCGGGCGCGGGGTCAGGGACGGAAAGGCGGTGACGTACCCCTCGCCGGTGGTGTTGGTGGCAGTGACGTTGAGGACGGCGGCCGTGGCGTTGGCCGGTACTCCGCCGCGCCCGGCGACCTGCACGCGGATGGTGTTGGCGTCGATCCGGGTGTATCCGCCGATGCCGGTGGCCGGACGGGTGTCGGCCAGGCGGTAGGGGGCGACCGTCACGAAGCTCGCCGTGCCGCCCGGGAGCGGCGCCGCCGCGGCGGGGGACGCCGAGACGCCCGCTTCGGCGGCGAGCAGGCCGCCGACGAGCAGCATCGCGGCGATGAGGCGACGGGGGTGATGGGGGCCTCGGGAACCGCGATCCGTGGGACGTGTTCGGCTCGCGAGACCGGGCGTGGGCCCAAACATCATTCTTCCGCCTTCCGTTCGGCCGGGGATGGTGGTGACGCCGCCCGACGCCGGATCGGTGGCAGCATATCCTGGCTGGGTTCGTTCAAGACTCGTAGCAACACCCAGCGTAATATCACCGAAAGTGCTCGACCCATCATCATAGGTGCAGATTCGTCAGGAATCTGTGGCAGGTACGGACGAAACATGGCGTTGTCGGCAGGATGGATCGCATCATTGGTCGGCGTGGCGGCGCTCACCGTCGGCTGTGGCACGGAACGTGGTCGCACGGACGTGGTTTCTCCGTCGCCGACGGATTCCGAACCGTTGGAGCTCAGCATCGAGGTGCCGGCCCTCGCCCGGGCGTCGATTCCACCCCCCACGTTCCCGACCCTCGGCGGGGCGGTGCCGATCACCCGTGTCGCGCCTGGCGCAGCGTCGCGCGCCGTCGCCTCCAGGCCGGTGGTGCTGCCCACCGAGGACGAGATCACGGCGAGCGATCCGGTGGTGCCGGCCGCCACCACCGGAGTTGCCGGCGCCGGAGACCCCGGCGCCGGCACGTCCGCCGGCGGTTCCGCGGGGACGTCGGGCGGCGCGAGCCGGGGCGGATCGGGGTTCAGCGGGGAGCCGATCGGCTATCTCGACGCCCCGTCGATCGGTCTGGCCACCTTCGTCCTCGAGAACGGTTGGAGCACCCGCCAACTCAACCGGGGCGGCGCCGGATCGGGCGGCGCACCGCTCGGCTCGGCGGGCAACGTCGTGTTCTTCGGCCATCGCACGAGTCACGGCGGTGTCTTCCGCCACATCGACGGACTGGTGGTGGGTGCCGAGGTCGACGTCACGATCGCCTACGGCCCGACGCAGCGCTACACCGTCGTCGACCGGTTCCTCGACATGCCCGACGCCGTCCACTGGGTCGATCCGTCGAACACGATCGAGGGGCGCCCGACGGTGACCCTCGTCTCGTGCGCCCACGCCGACGGCTCCCCGGGTGGAACTGCCCGGCGATGGTTCGTCCGCGCCGTCGCGCTGTGACGGTCCGATGTCGCTACGCGCAACGAGGGAGCGCCGGAAGCGCTCCCTCGTCGCCGGCGTCCGATCGAATCAGCGGATCAGGGTTCGATGAAGATGCACTCGCCCGGGCACTCCTCGGCGGATTCGATCACCGCGTCGAGCTGCCCGTCGGGGATGTCGGCCATGCCGTCGGCGCCCTGGGCGTTGCCCTTGGCCGTGGCGTAGATCTTGTCGCCTTCACGGACGTAGGCCAGGCCGTCGTCGAGCAAGGTGAACACATCGGGGGCGATCTCCTCGCAGAGCCCGTCGCCCGTGCAGAGATCCTGGTCGATCCAGACCTTCATGGACATTCTCCTGATCGGTGGGGCCCTGGGGGCCCGGTCATGTGCGGGTCACTTTACACGGCGGAGACCTGGGAAACATGCCAGCAAAGCCACCACCTTCGGCGAATCGCCGTGTAGCTTCCCCAACAGGACCCCGACGGTCGTCCACCGGGTGCGCACGGACCCGGCAGGTCGCCGCCGGCCGGGTCGGGAAGGAGAGCTGATCGTGGCAGAACGTCGTGACGAGATGTCGGTGAACGCGTTACGCGACCAGGTGCTGGCGCTGGAGGAGGAGCTGCGCTCCAGCAGGCGCAAGCTGACCGATGCGCCGCTGCGGGTGCGCGCCCTCGAGGAGCGGCTGTTGGAGACCAAGGGGCAGCTCGCCCAGGCCTTGGCCCACAACGAGAAGTTGTCGTACACCTTGCGCGAGGCCCGCGAGCACATCTCGTCGCTGCGCGAGGAGGTCGAGAAGCTCACCCAGCCGCCGTCGGCCTACGGCGTGGTCGTCGGGAAGAACGACGATTCGACGGTCGACGTGTTGACCAACGGCCGCAAGATGCGCGTCAACCTGCATCCGAGCGTCGAGCACGACACGCTCGAGCGGGGCGCCGAGGTCGTCCTCAACGAGAGTCTGAACATCGTCTCGGCCCGCCACGGCGAGCAGATCGGGGAGGTCGTCTCGATCAAGGAGGTGATGGACGACGGCATCCGCGTGCTCGTCGTCGGGCGGGCCGACGAGGAACGGGTCTGCGAACTGGCCGACGCCCTGCGCGGCGTCCACCTGCGCTCGGGTGACACGGTGCGGCTCGACCCGCGCACCGGCTTCATCCTCGAGAAGCTGCCCCGCCCGGAGGTCGAGGACCTCCTCCTCGAGGAGGTGCCCGACATCTCCTACGAGGACATCGGCGGGCTCGACGCCCAGATCGAACAGATCGCCGACGCCGTCGAGCTGCCCTTCCTCCATCAGGAGCTGTTCGCCGAGCACCGCCTGCCGGCGCCCAAGGGCATCCTGCTCTACGGCCCGCCGGGCTGCGGCAAGACGCTGATCGCCAAGGCCGTCGCCAACTCGCTGGCCAAGAAGGTCGCCGAGTCGACGGGGGGCGAGAAGGGACGCAGCTACTTCATCAACATCAAGGGCCCGGAACTGCTCAACAAGTACGTCGGCGAGACCGAGCGCCAGATCCGCCTCGTCTTCCAGCGGGCCCGGGAGAAGAGCGAGGAGGGCTGGCCGGTGATCGTGTTCTTCGACGAGATGGACTCGATGTTCCGCACCCGCGGCTCGGGCATCTCCTCCGACATGGAATCGACGATCGTCCCTCAGCTGCTCGCCGAGATCGACGGGGTCGAGGGCCTGCGCAACGTGATCGTCATCGGCGCCACCAACCGCGAGGACCTGATCGATCCAGCCATCCTGCGTCCCGGTCGCCTCGACGTGAAGATCAAGATCGAACGGCCCAACGCCCAGGCGGCCCGGCAGATCTTCGCCCAGTACCTCACCGACGAGATCCCGATCGCCGTGGGCTGCAGCGTCGTGGCGATGATCGACGAGACGGTCACCGAGATGTACCGGGAGGACGAGACCAACCGCTTCCTCGAGGTCACCTACCAGAACGGCGACAAGGAGATCCTCTACTACAAGGACTTCTCCTCCGGGGCGATGATCGAGAACATCGTGCGACGGGCCAAGAAGCTGGCCATCAAGCGGGTGATCGGCGGGGGCGAGCGGGGCATCCGCACCGAGGACCTGCTGGCCTCGATCAAGCAGGAGTACAAGGAGCACGAGGACCTGCCGAACACGACGAATCCCGACGACTGGGCCAAGATCTCGGGCAAGAAGGGCCAGCGCATCGTGTTCATCCGCACCTTGGTCAGCGAGGGCAAGGCATCGGCCGACATCACCGGTGGCAAGGCGATCGAACGGGTCGCCACCGGCCAGTACCTGTAGGCAAAGGGCCGACGGGGAGTGGCCGCACAGACCTTCCGCGCCGGGGTGGTGCTGGTCGTGCACCGGCCCGACGGCCACCTGATGGTCTTCGAACGCCGAGACATCCCCGGCGCCTGGCAGCTCCCCCAGGGGGGCCTCGACCCCGGTGAGGAGCCCCACGATGCGGCCTGGCGCGAGCTCGGCGAGGAGACCGGCCTCGGCCCGGCCGATGTCGAGCTCGTCGAGGCCGGCGAGGAGTGGATCGCCTACGAGGTGCCGAGCGGCCGTCGCCCAGGCATCGGGCGCGGCCAGGTGCAGCGCTGGTTCACCTTCCGTGTCCGCTCCGAGGCGGTCGTCCCGGTCGTCGACGGCCGTGAGTTCTCGGACTGGAAGTGGTGCACGGTGGACTGGATCCTCGCTCACGTGCCCGAGTTCCGCCGGACGGCGTACCGCCGCGGCCTCGGCTGGCCGTGACCCGGATCCGGCGGCGCCCCCTGGGCAGGAGGCCGTCGGCGGGGCCGGGCCGGTAGCGTCGCCCGCTGTGGGAGACGACCTGTTCAGCGCGGCGGCGTCCGATCGGCTGCGCAGCCAGGCCCCGCTGGCCGCCCGGCTGCGGCCCCGAACGCTCGACGAGGTCGTCGGACAGGAACACCTCGTCGGCTCCGGCCGTCCGCTGCGGCGGTTGGTGGAGCAGGACCGCCTGAGCTCGGTGATCTTCTGGGGCCCGCCGGGCACCGGCAAGACGACGTTGGCCGAGGTCGTCGCCGTCACCACCGAGCGGGCGTTCGAACGGCTGTCGGCCGTGACGGCGGGTGTGAAGGACGTGCGCGAGGTGATCGAGCGGGCCCGCCAGCGACTCGGCGAGCACGGTCGGGGCACGATCCTGTTCCTCGACGAGATCCACCGGTTCTCCAAGTCGCAGCAGGACGCCCTGCTCCCCGCGGTGGAGGACGGCACGCTCACCCTGATCGGGGCGACGACCGAGAACCCGTTCTTCGAGGTGAACCCACCGTTGCGCAGCCGATCGACCCTGTTCCGCCTCGAACCGCTCGGGCGCCAGGCGATCGTCGAGTTGATCGAGCGGGGTGTGGCCGCGGAGGGCACGACGGCCGAACCCGAGGCGGTGGCGCTGCTGGCCGAACGGGCCGGCGGCGACGGCCGTCAGGTGCTGACCTCGCTCGAGGTCGCCGTGGCGTTGGCGCACCCGGGCCCGGTCGGGGTCGCCCACGTCGAGGCGGCGTTGGGCACGAGCGCGTTGCGCTACGGCCGCGACGAGCACTACGACGTCGTCTCGGCGTTCATCAAGTCGATGCGCGGTTCGGATCCTCAGGCCACGATCCACTGGCTGGCCCGGATGCTCGAGGCCGGGGAGGACGCCCGGTTCATCGCCCGGCGGATGATCATCTTCGCCAGCGAGGATGTCGGGATGGCCGACCCCAACGCGTTGGTCGTCGCCGTCGCCGCCGCCCATGCGTTGGAGCACGTCGGGCTCCCCGAGGCACAGCTCAACCTGGCTCAGGCGGCGATCCACCTGGCGACGGCACCGAAGTCGAATCGCAGCGCGATGGCCATCTGGACGGCCCGCGCCGACGTGCGCGACGGGTCGATCAGCGAGGTGCCGCGGCATCTGCGCGATGCCCACTACCAGGGCGCCTCGACCCTCGGGCACGGCGACGGGTACCTCTACCCGCACGACGACCCCCGCGGCTGGGTGCCCCAGCAGTACGCCCCCGACGACCTCGCCGGCCGCGCCTACTACGAGCCGACCGGTCACGGCTACGAGGCCAACGTCGCCCGGCGGATGGACGAACGGCGGGACTGACCCGCCGTCCCCCGGCCACGGGAGCCGGAATCGCTGCCGGGTCGGCGACCGTCCAGCGTCCGGTTGCCCGGTACGATCGGGTCGATGACCGCAGGTGAGCTGGCAGTGGTGGTGGCGACGGTGCTCTGCGCGCTCGGGTTCGCCGCGTTGGTCGTCGTGCTCGTTCGGGTGCTCGACACGCTGCGGTCGCTGCGCTCCGAGGTGGAGCACCTGCGTCGCGAGACCCAGCCGCTGCTCGCCCAGTTGCGCACCTCGGTCGACGACGCCCGCGGCGATCTCGAGCGCTTCGACCGGGTGCTCGGTTCGGCCGAGGCGATCAGCGGCGCCGTGTCGCACTCCGGCAGGCGAGTCGCCCGGCTCGCCCTGAGCACGCCCGTGATCAAGACGGTGGCGCTCGCCTCGGGCACGCGCGGCGCCGCCCGTCGGCTGAGGCAGAGGGAGGCGTGACGTGGTCAAGCGTCTGAGCTGGTTCGTCGGCGGGGCGGCTGCCGGCGTGGTCGGCGCCACCGCCGCCAAGCGCAAGGTGAAGAAGACGGCGGCGCAGTTGCCCCCGGTGAGGATGGCCAGGCAGGCCGCAGCGACGGTGCGCTCGGCCGGTGAGCGGGTGTCCGGGGCGGTTCGCGACGGGCGGGCGGCGATGCACGCCACCGAGGCGCGCCTGCGCGCCCGGCGCAACGGCGACGAGGTGGCCCCGATCGACGTCGTCGACGGCCGCATCGTCGCCACCGGCGATGTCCGTGCTGGCCAGGTGATCGTGCTGCGCGAGGTCGCCGAGCAGCGGGCGTCGCGGGCGGATGCCCCGGCCCCGGGCGACGCCGGGCGAAGCGCTGAGACCCGGCGCCGGCCCCTCGCGTCGCCGGCGCAACTCCACGTTCCCACCTGGCGCCGGCCAGTAGGCTGAGTGCTCCATGTCGACGACTCCCCGCACCGCCAACCAGCTCCGCGACGCCTTCACCGGGTTCTTCGCGGCACGCAAGCCATGCGGTGGTGCCGTCGGCGTCGCTGATCCCGCACGACCCCACGGTGCTGTTCACCGTGGCCGGGATGGTGCCCTTCAAGTCGTACTTCACCGGTGACGAGCAGGCGCCCTTCGCCCGCGCGGTGACGGTGCAGAAGTGCGCCCGGGCGGGCGGCAAGCACAACGACCTCGACGATGTCGGTCGCACCAAGCGCCACCTGGTGTTCTTCGAGATGCTCGGCAACTTCAGCTTCGGCGACTACTTCAAGGCCGACGCCATCCCCTGGTCGTGGGAGCTGGTCACCGAGGCCTTCGGCTTCGACGGCGACCGCCTGTGGATCACCGTCCACGACTCCGACGACGAGGCCGAGGCGATCTGGCACGAGCAGGTCGGCGTGCCGATGAGCCGCATCCAGCGCCTCGGCGACAAGGACAACTTCTGGCAGATGGGCGAGACAGGGCCGTGTGGTCCCTGCTCCGAGATCCACATCGACCGCGGTCCCGAGTTCGGTCCCGACGGCGGACCGCTCGGCGATGTGCACGGCGACCGGTTCATGGAGTTCTGGAACCTGGTGTTCATGCAGTACAACCAGGCGCCCGACGGCACCCGCACGCCGCTGCCCAAGCCGTCGATCGACACCGGGGCCGGCCTCGAACGCATCCTGACGATGATCCAGGGGGTCGACTCGGTGTGGGACACCGACCTGATGGCCCCGATCATCGAGGCCGGGTGCTCGGCCACCGGGGCGACGTACCGGGCCGGCGACTACGACCACAGGGAATCGTTCAGCCTGCGCGTCCTGGCCGAGCACGCCCGTTCCGGCGCGATGCTCGTCTCCGACGGCGTGTTCCCCTCCAACGAGGGCCGCGGCTACGTGCTGCGGCGCATCCTGCGCCGTGCCGTACGCCACGCCTACATGCTCGGCGCCGAGAAACTCGTCATGCCCGCCCTGGTCGACACGGCGATCGACGTGATGGGCCCGGCATACCCCGACGTCGTCAAGAACCGCGACTTCGTCCTCGGGGTGATCACCCGCGAGGAGGAGCGTTTCCGCCAGACCCTGCGCAACGGCCTGACGATCCTCGACCGGGAGTTGGCCGACGACACCCCGACGCTGTCGGGATCGGCCGCCTTCATGCTCCACGACACCTACGGATTCCCGCTCGAGGTCACCCAGGAGATCGCCGAGGAGCGCGGTGTCGGCGTCGACGTCGCCGGGTTCGGCGTCGAGATGAGTGCGCAACGGGAGCGGGCCAAGGCGGCCCGGAAGTCCGGCGCCCCCGATGACGACCGCGTCGAGGCGTACCGCGAGATCGTCGAGCAGTTCGGCGTCACCGAGTTCCTCGGCTACCAGGACGACACGGCCCAGGCGCGGGTGCTCGCCGTGGTCGCCACCGGCGACGGCGGCGTCGAGGTGTTCCTCGACCGGACGCCGTTCTACGCCGAGTCGGGCGGCCAGATCGGTGACGCGGGCACGATCACCACCGACACCGGTGTGATCCAGGTGGCCGACTGCACCTTCGCCCTGCCGGGCCTGCGTCGCCACATCGGGGTCGTCGCCGATGGCGCGGTATCGGCCGGCCAGACGGCGGAGGCGGCCATCGACGTCGATCGACGCGGGGCGATCCGGCGCAACCACACCGGCACCCACATCCTCCACTACGCGCTGCGCAAGGTGCTCGGCGAGCATGTCAAGCAGGCGGGCTCGATGGTCGGGCCCGACCGGCTGCGCTTCGACTTCAGCCACTACGCCGGGGTCACCGACGACGAGATCACCGAGATCGAGGAGCTCGCCAACCAGGCCGTGCTGGTCAACGACCCCGTTCGCTCGTACGAGACGACCAAGGACGAGGCGAACGGGATGGGGGCGATCGCCTTCTTCGGCGACAAGTACGGCGACATCGTGCGCGTGCTCGAGGCGGGGCGTCACTCCCTCGAGCTCTGCGGCGGTACCCATGTGCGGGCAACGGGTGACATCGGGACGATCAAGATCGTCTCCGAGGGATCGATCGGCTCCAACCTGCGGCGCATCGAAGCGGTCACCGGGGCGGCGTCTGTGGCGCTGCTCCAGCACGACGAGCGCATCCTGGCCGAGGCCGCCCGTCTCGTCAACGCCCGTCCCGACGAGCTGATCGCCGGCGTCCAGCGCAAGCTCGACGAGATCAAGGCGCTGCAGGGCGAGCTCAAGTCGTTGCGCGCCAGGCTGGCCTCGGGCCGGGCGGCGGAGCTGGCCGCCGGTGCCGTCGACGGTGTCGTCGTCGCCCGGGTCGACGGGCTCGGCTCGGGAGAGCTGCGCGAGCTGGCGCTGGCCGTCCGTCAGACCGGCGTGCGCCGGGTCGTCCTCGGCGGGGCCACCGACACGGGCGGCGCCGCGCTGGTCGCCGCCGTCACCCCGGGCACCGGCGAGGCCGTCGACCTGGTCAAGGATGCCGGCCGGGCGATCAAGGGCGGCGGCGGGGGCAAGGGCGATGTCGCCGTGGCCGGGGGCAAGGATCCGGGCGGCGTCGACGAGGCGCTGCGCATCGCCGGCGACGCGGCGCGCGCCGGCTGATCGGCGGGATGCCCGAGTTGCGCGCCCTGGGGATCGACCTCGGCTCCAAGCGGATCGGCATCGCCGTCTCGGACCGCAGCGGCACGATCGCCACGCCATTGTCGGTGCTGCAGCGCAGCGGCCGCCGGGCGATCGACCATCAGCGCATCGCCGCCCTCGTCGCCGAGGAGGAGGCCGAGGTGGTCGTCGTCGGCATGCCGTGGTCGATGTCCGGCACGGCGGGCCCGGCCGCCCGGGATGCCGCCATCGAGGCGCGCCAGCTCGGTACGGTGGTCGGCGTGCCCGTGGAGACCTTCGACGAGCGGCTGACGACCGTCAGCGCCGACCGCATCCTGATCGAGGCCGGTCTCGGCGCTCCCGAGCGCCGCAAGGTGGTCGACAAGGTCGCCGCCGCCGTGATGCTCCAGGGTTGGCTCGACCGCCGCCGGGCCAGGCAGGGAACGGTTCGCTCATGAGGATCGACCCCCTCATCGACGCCGGAGGCCATCCCGGCGAGCTGGGCGACCCCGACGGGCCCCGACCGGCCGGGGTGGATCGAGGACGGCTGGGACGACGCCGACCTGTTGCCGCGAACCCATGCCGAACGCCTGCCGCGGAACCGGCGGTGGCTGCGCTGGGTGCTGTTCGGTCTGGTCGTGGCCCTGCTCGCGGCGGTGATCACCGGCGGGGCGATCGGCATGTGGATGGTCCGCCAGGTCAATCCACCCGGCGAACGCGGTGCCGAGGTGACCTTCACGGTGAACGAGACCGACGACCTCGACTCGGTCACCGATCGTCTGAAGGAGCAGGGGATCATCACCGACGGACGGGTGTTCCGCTGGTACGTCGAACGCAAGGGCGGCCTCGTGCTGACCCCCGGCTACTACATCGTCCACCCCCGCGACACGATGGGCAACATCGTCAAGCAGCTGCGCACCCCGCCGGCCCAGACCTACACCAAGGTGAACTTCCCCGAGGGTTTCACGCTGCGCCAGATGGGCAAGCGGCTCTCCGACAAGGTGTCGCGCCTCGATGCGAGCGAGTTCGCCACGCTGACCACGAACGGCTCGATCACTCCGGTGATCGGCGGCTACCCGGCCGGCCAGACGAGCCTCGAGGGGTTGTTGTTCCCGGCGACCTACGACATCGCCGGCAACGAGACCGTGGCCGAGGTGATCGGCAGGCTGATGAAGGCGATGGACCGGGTGAACCGGCAGCTCGAGCTCGACACCCGGGCGCCCACCCTCGGTCTCACCCCGTACCAGGTGATGATCGTCGCCTCGATCATCGAGCGTGAGGCGAACAACGACGAGGACCGGGCGAGGATCGCCCGGGTGATCTACAACCGCCTGTTCCTCGGCACCCCGCTCGAGATCGATGCCACGCTGTTCTACGGCCAGGATCCCGGGACCCCCTTCGACCAGCTCCGCCAGACCGACACGCCGTACAACACCTACATGTACGGCGGCCTGCCTCCGACGCCGATCGCCAACCCGGGAAAGGCGTCGATCCGGGCCGCCCTGAACCCCTCCGACAACCCGGCCGCCGACGACCCGATCTGCGTCGGCCTGGCCGCCGACCAACCGTGCATCTACCTCTTCTACGTGCTTGCCGACGCCGACGGCCACCATGCCTTCGCCGCCACGTTCGAGCAGCACACGGCGAACATCGAGGCAGCCCGCGCCGCCGGCGTGCTCCCATGATCACCGGGGCGACCCGGTTGGCCGGTGTGATCGGCCACCCGGTCCGCCACAGCCTCTCGCCCGTCCTGCACAACGCCGCCTTCGCTGCGGCCGGGCTCGATTGGGCCTACCTGGCGTTCGACGTGGCGCCCGGGGAGGCGGGGGCGGCGCTCGCCGCGATGCGCACGTTCGGCCTCGGGGGACTGTCGGTGACGATGCCGCACAAGACCGATGTCGCCGAACTGGTCGACGAGTTGGACCCGGCTGCTGCGGCGCTCGGCAGTGTCAACACCGTCGTCGTCCTCGACGACGGCCGCCTCGCCGGGCACTCGACCGACGGCGCCGGCTTCGTCGCCTCGCTCGGCGAGGCCGGAGTGGATCCGGCGGGGATGCGCGTCGCCATCGTCGGGGCAGGTGGAGCCGCCCGCAGCGTGATCGACGCCCTCGGCCGAGCCGGCGTCGAGGCGATCCGCGTGGTCAACCGTTCGCCCGGCTCGGCCGCCGTCGCCGCCCGCCTCGGCGCCGGGCGGGCGGCCGTCGGCACCACCGCCGACATCGCCTCGGCCGATCTGGTGATCAACGCCACATCCGTGGGGATGGGGACCGGTGAGCTGGCGTTCGATCCCGGCCTGCTGCACGCCGGCCAGGTCGTCGCCGACCTCGTCTACCACCCGATCGACACGGAGTTGCTCGTGGCCGCCGCGGCCCGCGGCGCCCGTACGGTCGATGGGCTGGGGATGCTGCTCCACCAGGCGGCGCTCCAGCAGGCCCTCTGGACGGGACGGACGCCGTCGGTCCCGGTGATGCGCGACGCGGCCCGCCGGGCGCTGGCCGCGCCGCTAGCCTGACCGGGATGCTCCGGTACCTGACCGCAGGTGAGTCCCATGGCCGGGCCCTCGTCGTCATCGTCGAGGGCCTTCCCGCCGGCCTGCCGATCACCGTCGAGGAGATCCAGGGAGAGCTCGCCCGTCGCCGCCTCGGCTACGGCCGCGGACCGCGGCAGCGATTCGAGGCCGACGAGCTGACGCTCATCGGCGGCGTGCGTCACGGGCGCACGCTCGGTTCCCCCGTCGCCATCGAGATCGAGAACTCCGAGTGGTTCCGCTCCGACAGGTGGCACGAGGAGATGTCCCCGGCGCCCGGTGCGACCAAGGAACCGCTCACCCAGGTGCGGCCCGGCCATGCCGATCTGGCCGGTATGCAGAAGTACGGATTCGCCGACGCCCGCGACGTGCTCGAACGGGCCAGCGCCCGCGAGACGGCCGCCCGGGTGGCCGCCGGATGCCTGGCCAAGAAGCTCCTCGCCCCGCTCGGTGTGGCCATCCTGTCCCATGTCGTGCAGATGGGCTCGGCGCGCACGAAGGCGGCGACCCGCCCCACCGCCGCCGACCTCGACGTCGTCGACGAGTCGCCGGTGCGCTGTTTCGACAAGTCGGCCGAGGAGGCGATGATCGAGCAGATCAAGGAGGCGGCCAAGGACGGCGACTCCCTCGGCGGGATCGTCGAGGTGCTCGCCTACGGCGTCCCCGTCGGGCTGGGCAGCCACGTCCACTGGGACCGCAAGATCGACGCCGCGTTGGCCCAGGCGATCATGTCGATCCAGGCGGTCAAGGGGGTCGAGATCGGCGACGGCTTCGAGGTTGCCGGCAGGCGCGGCTCGGCGGCCCACGACCCGATCGTGTGGGATGCAGCGGCAGGCGAGTACCGGCGCGAGTCCACCCTGGCCGGGGGCACCGAGGGCGGGATGACCACGGGGGAACTGCTCGTGGTGCGGGCGGCGATGAAGCCGCTGGCCACGCTCAACCGTCCGACCTTGAAGACCGTCGACGTGGTCACCAAGGAGTCGACGGTCTCGTTCAAGGAGCGCACCGACGTGACGGCCGTGCCCGCCATGGGCGTCGTCGCCGAGACGATGGTCGCCCTGGTGCTCGCCGCCGAGGCGCAACGCAAGTTCGGCGGCGACTCGCTGGCGGAGTTCGTCCGCAACGCCGAGGCGTTCCGGGCGACGCTCGACTGATCCGGGCGCGATGTCGACACCGAATGACGAACAACACCTCGTGCTCGTCGGTCTGATGGGGTCCGGGAAGTCGACCGTCGGGCGGATCATCGCCCAACGGGTGCACCGACCGTTCCACGACAGCGACGTGATGATCGAGGCGCGTACCGGCAAGACGGTGCGGGAGATCTTCGCCGAGGAGGGTGAGGAGGCGTTCCGCGCCCTCGAGACCCAGGTGCTGATCGACGCACTCGCCGACCCGGAGCCGTCGGTGATCGCCGCCGCCGGCGGGGTCGTGCTGCGCGAGGAGAACCGGGCGCTGCTGCGGGACGGCCGCAGCCGGATCGTGTGGCTGTGCGCCGACCCCGGCCACCTCGTCGAACGGGTGACGGGAGGCGGGCACCGCCCACTGCTCGACGACGACCCGGAAGGCGCGCTGCGCAAGATGGCCGCCGACCGCCAGGCGCTCTACCGCGAGGTGGCCCACGCCATCGTGCGCACCGACGGCCGCACGGTGTTCGAGGTCGTCGAGGCGGTGCTGCGCTGATGGCCGACCTGATCACCGTCCCCGTCGCCCTCGGCGAGCGCTCCTACGACGTGCTCGTCGGCCCGGGCGCCCGCCACCGGCTGGCCGGTGTGCTTCCCCCGGCGGCCCGCCGGGCCGTGATCGTCACCCAGGCCTGCATCCCGCTGCCGGTCGATCCCGGGTTGCCCCACGAGGTGGTGACGATCGGTGCCGGCGAGGAACACAAGACGCTGGCCACGATCGAGGAGCTGTGCCGCCGCTTCGCCCGCTTCGGTCTGACCCGCAACGACGTCGTCATCGGGGTCGGCGGTGGAATGGTCACCGACGTCGCCGGGTTCGCCGCCGCCTCGTACCACCGTGGGGTTGCCGTCGTGCACGTCGCCACGACGCTGCTGGCGATGGTCGACGCGGCGATCGGCGGTAAGACCGGGGTCAACCTGCCCGAGGGCAAGAACCTCGTCGGCGCCTTCTGGCAGCCGTGGGGTGTGATCTGCGATCTGGACGCCCTCGACACGCTGCCGCCGCGCGAGCAGCGCTGCGGTCGGGGCGAGATGGCCAAGTACCACTTCCTCACCGGCGACGACCTGCTGGCGATGGACACCGCGGACCGCATCGCCCGCTGCGTCGGGATCAAGGCCGAGGTCGTCGCCGGCGACGAACGCGAGACCGGTCGTCGGGCGATCCTCAACTACGGCCACACCCTGGCCCACGCCCTCGAGACCGCCACGGGTCATCGCCTGGCCCACGGGGAGGCCGTCGCCGTCGGCCTGGTCTTCGCCGCCCACCTCGCCCGCGAGCTCGGCCGCATCGACGACGGGCGGGTGGCCCGCCACTACGAGGTGGTCGGCCACGCCTACGAGCTCGGTACCACCCTCCCGGGCGGCCTCGATCCCGGGACGCTGGTCGCCCTGATGGCCCGGGACAAGAAGGCCCTCGACGGCATGACGTTCGTGCTCGACGGTCCCGCCGGCATCGAAGTCGTCGCCGGCGTGTCCGTCGAAGCCGTCCATGGTGCCCTGGACCGCATGGGCTGAGGAGCACCCGGTGTGCCCGTCGGTGCCGGCGCGGAATGGGATGATGGCCGGGTGACGACGATCCTGCTGCTGCACGGACCAAACCTCAACCTGCTCGGCGAACGGGAGCCGCAGATCTACGGCACGGCCACGCTCGCCGACTACGAGGCCGCCGTGCGCGCCGCCGCCGCGGAGCACGGGTTGGGGGTCGAGTCCCTGCAGTCGAACCACGAGGGCGTGCTCGTCGACGCGATCCAGTCGGCGCGGGGTCGGTGCGCGGCGATCGTGATCAACCCCGGGGCCTTCACCCACTATGCCTGGGCGATCCACGATGCACTGGCCTCCTTCGGCGGCCCGGTCATCGAGGTGCACATCTCCAACCCGAACGCCCGCGAGCCGTGGCGCCACACCTCGGTGGTCGCCCCGGTGGCCACCGGTTCGATCATCGGACTGGGGATCCACGGGTACGAGTTGGCGGTCGCCGCCATCGCCCGCCGGTTCGGTGCATCGGGCGCCGCCTGAGGCCGGCACCGAGGTCGGGCGGGCGGTCGGGCGGGCCGATCGGGTGGGGCGCCCGCTATCGTGGCGGAGCCCTACGGGGCCGGTCGCCGAACACGGCGACCCACGAGCCCCAGCGACCTCGACCCCCACCTCGACCAAGGAGCCTTCGCGATGCCCGCGATCTCGACGAACGACTTCAAGACGGGAATGACCCTCGAGCTCGACAACGGACTGTTCTCCGTCGTCGAGTTCCAGCACGTCAAGCCGGGCAAGGGTGGCGCCTTCGTGCGCACCAAGATCCGCAACGTGCGCACCGGAGCGGTGATCGACCGCACCTTCAACGCCGGGATCAGGGTCGAACAGGCGATCGTCGACAAGCGGGAGATGCAGTTCCTCTACCGCGACGGCGACGACTACGTGTTCATGGACACGGACAACTACGACCAGATGACCGTCGATCCGGCCGCCCTCGGTGAAGCCGCCGACTACCTGATGGAGAACATGACCGCGGTGCTGTCGATGTTCAACGGCGAGATCGTCCAGGTCGAGATACCGGCCTCGGTCGAGCTCGAGATCGCCGAGACCGAGCCCGGGATCCAGGGCGACCGGGTGTCGGGGGCGCGCAAGCCGGCGAAGCTGCAGACCGGCAAGGTGATCCAGGTGCCGCTGTTCATCAACATCGGCGACCGGGTCAAGGTCGACACCCGTTCCGGCGACTACATCACCCGGGTCTGATCGGTGGCGCGTCGCACTCGCCTGCCCGGCGAGCATCTGCTCAGCCAGGCCCGCGAGCGGGCGTTGACCCTGCTCTACGAGGCCGATGTCAAGGGCATCTCGCCACGCGAGGTGCTCGCCAACCAGATCGTCCCCGCCGAGCCGCTGACCGCGGTGCTCGTCGAGGGGGTGGCCGATGACATCGGTCTGCTCGACGAGATGATCTCGGCCAACGCCCGCGGGTGGACCATCGAACGGATGCCGGCGCTCGACCGGGCGGTGCTGCGGATGGCGATCACCGAGCTCCGCCGTCGCCCCGAGGTGCCGATCGCCGTGGTCATCGACGAGGCGGTCTCGCTGGCCAAGCGGTTCTCGACCGATGATTCGGGCCGCTTCGTCAACGGGATGCTGTCGACCATCGCCCGCGAGGTGCGCCGCAGCGTACCGATTCGCGATCCCGGTGAACCGACCGGGTAGCATCGATTCCGTTCGTTAAGCGGGTCCCGAGAGGCCCGAACGGGAGAGATCATGAGCTGTGGACCATCCAGAACCTGTTGACGCGCCCCCGCCGGACGGGGGCGTTCTCCGTTCTCCGACGAGATTGCTGTCGGCCGACGACATCCGCCGGGGTATCACCCGGATGGCGCACGAGATCATCGAACGCAACCATGGGCTCGACGGCGTGGTGATCGTCGGCCTGCAGAAGGGTGGCGTGTGGATCGCCGAGCGTCTCGCCGAGGTGATCTCCGGGATCGAACCGGCGGGTTCCGTGCCGGTCGGGAAGCTCGACGTGTCGCTGTACCGCGACGACATCGGTCTGCGTCCGGTGACTCCCGGGACGGCGTCCCACATTCCCATCGCCCTCGACGGAGCGACGGTGGTGCTCGTCGACGACGTGCTGTTCACCGGCCGCACGGTGCGTGCCGCCCTCGAGGCCCTCAACGACTACGGCCGGCCCCGGGCGGTGCAGCTCGCCGTCTTCGTCGACCGTGGCCACCGCGAGCTGCCGATCCGCCCCGACTACGTCGGCAAGAACCTGCCGACCCGACGCGACGAGGACGTTGCCGTCGGCCCCGACGGCGTGACGATCACCCATCCGGCCGGGGCCGACGGATGAAGCACTTCCGTTCGATCGAGGACCTCGACGCGGCCGCCCTGATCAGGCTGATGGATCTGTCCGAGCACATGGCCGAGATCAACGCCCGGCCGATCCCGAAGGTGCCGGCGCTGCGCGGCAAGACCGTCGTCAGCCTGTTCTTCGAGGATTCGACCCGCACCCGGCTCAGCTTCGAGACGGCGGCCAAGCGCCTCTCGGCCGAGACGATGACGTTCAACGCCTCGAGCTCCAGCGTCAACAAGGGCGAGAGCCTGCGCGACACCGTCGAGACGCTGGCGGCGATGGGGGTGGACGCCTTCGTCGTGCGCCACAAGTCGTCGGGCGTTCCCTGGCAGGTGAGCAAGTGGACCGAGGCGAGCGTCGTCAACGCCGGTGACGGCTGGCACCAGCACCCCACCCAGGCCCTGCTCGATTGCTTCACGATCCGCCGATCGCTCGGCCGTACCGGAGGCCTCGACGGGCTGCGGATCGCCATCGTCGGCGACGTCAAGCACTCGCGGGTGGCCCGCAGCAACGTCCAGGCCTTCGCCCTTCTCGGCGCCCACGTCACGCTCGTCGCCCCGCCGACGTTGCTCCCGCCGGAGATCGGCGACTGGCCCGTCGAGGTGTCGCACAGTCTCGACGCCGTGCTCGGTGGTCTCGACGTGCTCTACCTGCTGCGCATGCAGCGCGAACGGATGAGCGAGTCGCTGGTGCCGACGCTGCGCGAGTACACCGACCTCTACGGGCTCACCAAGGCCCGGGCGGCGCGGTTGCCCGGCCATGCGCTGGTGATGCACCCGGGGCCGATGAACCGCGGAGTCGAGATGGCCGTCGACCCAGCGGAGCTCCCCGGGTCGGTGATCCTCCAGCAGGTCACCAACGGCGTCTCGGTGCGCATGGCGGTGCTCTTCCAGCTGCTCGGCAGCGGCGACGAACTGAACACGACGGAGGTGCCCTGATGAGCAGGATGGTGATCAAGGGTGGTCGTCTGATCGATTCCACCGGGGAGCGGCGTGTCGATGTCGCCATCGAGGGGGCGACGATCGTCGAGGTCGGCGCCGGCCTGCGCGGTGAGGAGATGCTCGACGCGTCCGGTTGCGTCGTGGCGCCGGGGTTCGTCGACCTCCATGTCCATCTGCGCGAGCCCGGGCGCGAGGAGGCCGAGACGGTCGAGACCGCCAGCCGCGCCGCGGCGCTCGGCGGGTTCACGGCCGTCGTGGCGATGCCCAACACCGACCCGCCCCACGATTCGCTGGCCGTCGTCGAGCTGGTGCGCCGCCTCGGCGCCCGGGCGGGGCTGTGCGAGGTGCTGCCGTCGGGCTGCATCACGATGGGTCGCGCCGGCGAGCAGCTGGCGCCCCTGGCGGAGCTGGCCGCCGCCGGGGTGCGCATCTTCACCGACGACGGCAACGGGGTGCAGGATCCGCTGCTCATGCGCCGGGCGATGGAGTACGCCACCGGCCTGGGTGTCACCCTCGCTCAGCACTGCGAGGTGGCCGCGCTGACCCGGGGGGCGGTGATGCACGAGGGCTCGTGCTGCAGCCGGCTCGGCCTGCCGGGCTGGCCGGCGATCGCCGAGGAGCTGATGGTGTTCCGCGACATCGAGTTGTCACGACTGACCGGCGCCCGCCTCCACGTGCTGCACGTCTCGACCGCCCGCAGCGTCGAACTGGTCCGGGCGGCCAAGGCCGACGGGCTGGCCGTCACGGCCGAGGCCTGTCCCCACCACTTCACCCTGACCGACGAGATGCTCGCCGGCTACGACGCCGTCTACAAGGTGAATCCGCCGTTGCGCACGGCGTCGGACGTGACGGCGATCAAGACGGGCCTGGCAGACGGCACGATCGATGCCATCGCCACCGACCATGCCCCGCACACGGCGCAGGACAAGGAGCAGCCGCTCGACCAGGCCCCACCCGGGATGCTCGGCCTCGAGACGGCACTCCCACTCGCCCTCGGCGAGCTCGGCCTCGACCTTCCCCGGGTGATCGCCCTGCTCTCGTCTCGGCCGGCGGCCATCGCCGGTGTCGGCGATCGCCACGGCGGTCCGATCGAGGTGGGGAGACCGGCCAACATCACCGTGTTCGACCCCGACCTGAGCTGGACGGTGCTGCCCGCCCGATTGGCATCCAAGAGCCGGAACACCCCGTACGCGGGACGGACGGTGCGCGGCAGGGTCCGTCATACGGTGCTCGCCGGACGCCCGGTCGTCGGCGATGGATCGGCCCTCCGCTGATGAATGACCATGCAATGGAGTGGATGAACATGCAAGGATGGCGGAGATGATCGTACGCGAGGCAGCCCTGGTGCTCGCCGACGGGTCGGTGTTCGAGGGCGAGGCCGTCGGCGCCGAACCCGATGCCGGCGTGGCGTCGGGCGAGGTGGTCTTCCACACCGTGCTCTCCGGCTACCAGGAGGTGATCACCGATCCGAGCTACGCCGGTCAGATCATCACGTTCACCGCACCGCACATCGGCAACTACGGGGTCAACGCCGCCGACTTCGAGTCGCGCCGGCCGTTCTGCCGGGGCGTCGTGGTGCGGGAGATGGCCCGGCGGTACAGCAACTGGCGGGCCGAGGCCAGCCTCGACGCCCTGCTCACGCGCTACGGGATCCCCGGGATCGCCGGCATCGACACCAGGCGGTTGACCCGCCTGATCCGCGACACCGGCGCCATGCCCGGGGCGTTCGGCACCGCCGACGAGGCGGTGCTGCGCGCCGCAGCGGCGGCCGAGCCCGGCACCGACGGCATCGATCTGGTCGCCCAGGTCACGACGCCGACCGCCTACACCGTCGCGCCCGACCACGCCGGCCGCACGATCGTGGCCTACGACTTCGGGATCAAGAACGCCATCCTGCGCGGGCTCGCCGGGCTCGGCCGGGTCCATGTGGTGCCGGCGACGACGTCGGCCGCCGAGGTGCTGGCGATGCGGCCCGACGGCGTGTTCCTGTCCAACGGGCCGGGCGACCCGGCCGCGGTGCCCTACGCCTCGGCGGCGATCGCCGAGCTCCTCGGCCGGGTGCCGATCTTCGGGATCTGCCTCGGCCAGCAGCTGCTCGCCCGGGCCATCGGCGCCGAGACGTTCAAGCTGCCGTTCGGCCATCACGGCGGCAACCACCCCGTGCGCCACGAGCCGACGGGGCGGATCGAGATCACCAGTCAGAACCACAACTTCTGCGTGACCCCCGAGTCGCTCGACGGTAGGGCCACGATCACCCACCTCAACCTCAACGACCACACCGTCGAAGGGTTGCGGGTCGACGGCCAGGCGGCCTACAGCGTGCAGTACCACCCCGAGGCCGGACCGGGGCCCCACGACGCCCGCTACCTGTTCGCCATGTTCGCCGCGATGATGGACGACCCGGCGGCATGGGTCGCCGGATCGTCGGTCGCCGGATCGTCGGTCGCCAGGTCGTCGGTCGCCGTGACGGCGGGCCGGATGGACGGCCTCCTCACGCCCGGAGTGCCGACGCCGGAGCTCGGGGTGGCCTGAGGCATGCCGAAGCGCACCGACATCCACTCCATCCTGATCATCGGCTCCGGGCCGATCGTGATCGGCCAGGCCTGCGAGTTCGACTACTCCGGCACTCAGGCCTGCCGCGTGCTCAAGGACGAGGGCTACCGGGTGATCCTGGCCAACTCGAACCCGGCGACGATCATGACCGACCCGGACTTCGCCCACCGCACGTACATCGAGCCGCTGACCGTCGAGATCCTCGAGCGGATCATCGAGCGGGAGCGTCCCGACGCGGTGCTGCCGACGCTGGGCGGCCAGACCGGGCTGAACCTGGCCATGGCGCTGTACGAGCGGGGGGTCATCGGGGTGCCGGGCACGCCGGAGATGATCGGGGCGAACGCCGAGGCGATCGCCACGGCCGAGGACCGCTCCAAGTTCAAGGACGCGATGATCGAGATCGGCCTGCACGTGCCGCCCTCGGGTGTCGCCCACACGGTCGACGAGGCGATGTCGGTGATCGCCGAGATCGGGCTGCCGGCGATCATCCGCCCGGCGTACATCCTCGGCGGTCGGGGGACCGGCATCGCCCACGACATCGAGCAGTTCCGCCGGCTGGCGGGCGACGGTCTCGCCGCCAGCCCGATCTCCGAGATCCTCATCGAGCGCTCGATCGCCGGGTGGAAGGAGTACGAGCTCGAGGTGATGCGCGACCGGGCCGACAACTGCGTGATCATCTGCTCGATCGAGAACATCGATCCGATGGGTGTGCACACCGGCGACTCGATCACCGTGGCGCCGGCGATGACCCTCTCCGACGTCGAGTACCAGCAGATGCGCGATGCCGCGTTCGCCTGCATCCGGCGTGTCGGCGTCGAGACGGGGGGCTCGAACGTCCAGTTCGCCGTCGACCCCGACACCGGTGAACAGGTGATCATCGAGATGAACCCGCGCGTCTCGCGGTCGTCGGCCCTCGCCTCCAAGGCGACGGGCTTCCCGATCGCCAAGATCGCCGCCCGCCTGGCCATCGGCTACACGCTCGACGAGATCCCCAACGACATCACCCGGGCGACGCCGGCGAGCTTCGAACCGACGATCGACTACGTCGTCACCAAGATCCCGCGCTGGGCGTTCGAGAAGCTGCCCGGCACGACCGGCATCCTCGGCACGCAGATGCAATCGGTGGGCGAGGCGATGTCGATCGGGCGGACGTTCACCGAGAGCTTCCAGAAGGGGTTGCGCTCGCTCGAGCAGGGGCGGCTCGGGTTCAACGCCGACCCGGCCGAGACGCAATACCGCACGATCCCCGACGACGAGCTGATCGCCAGGCTCGTCGTGCCCACGCCGGAACGGATCTTCCTCGTCGGCGAGGCACTGCGGCGGGGCATGGGGGTCGATGTCGTCCACGGCGCCACCCGGATCGATCCGTGGTTCTGCGACCAGATGTCGATGATCGTCGACGAGCGCGTGGTGCTCGCCGGGCTCGGGATGGCCGCGATGACCCGGGCGTCGTGGCGGCGGGCCAAACGGCTCGGCTTCGCCGACGGTCAACTGGCCTACCTGTGGGGCTGCGCCGAACCCGAGGTGCGCTCGGCCCGTCTGGCCGCCGGCGTGCGCCCGACCTACAAGACGGTCGACACCTGCGCCGCCGAGTTCGCCGCCGACACGCCGTACCACTACTCCACCTATGAGGACACCGACGAGGTCCGCCCGTCCACGCGGCCGAAGGTGGTCATCCTCGGCTCGGGGCCGAACCGCATCGGCCAGGGGATCGAGTTCGACTACTGCTGCGTGCACGCCTCGTTCGCCCTGCGCGACGCCGGGTTCGAGACGGTGATGATCAACTGCAACCCCGAGACGGTCTCGACCGACTACGACACCTCCGACCGGCTCTACTTCGAGCCGCTGACCAGGGAGGACGTGCTCAACGTGATCGAGGCCGAGACCGCCGCCGGCGGGGGCGTCGCCCCGCGGGTGATCGTCGGTCTCGGTGGTCAGACGCCGCTCAAGCTCTCCGGCCAGCTCCCGGTCGAGCTGATCGCCGGGACGTCGCCGGCGTCGATCGACCTGGCCGAGGACCGCGAGAAGTGGAACGCGCTGTGCCACGAGCTGCGCATCCCCCAGCCCCCGGGGGGAACCGCCGCCGACCTCGAGGGCGCGCTGCAGATCGTCGAGGAGATCGGCTTCCCGGTGCTCGTGCGCCCGAGCTACGTGCTCGGCGGGCGGGGCATGCAGATCGTCCACGACCGCAACCACCTCGCCCGGGCGATGGGCGAGCTCGCCGGCTTCGGCAGCCTCGGCAAGGAGGGCGGGCTGTCGGCCGAGCGACCGGTGCTCATCGACCGGTTCCTCGAGGATGCCACCGAGGTCGATGTCGACTCGATCCGCGACCACACCGGTGAGGTGCTCATCGGCGGGGTGATGGAGCACGTCGAGGAAGCCGGTGTGCACTCGGGGGATTCGGCCTGTGCGATCCCGCCGCAGAACCTTCCGGCCTGGGTCGTCGAGGTGATCGAGACCTACACCCGCTCGATCGCCGCCGCGCTCGACGTGCGCGGCCTGCTCAACGTGCAGTTCGCCGTGTCGGGGACCACCGTCTACGTGATCGAGGCCAATCCCCGGGCCAGCCGCACCGTGCCGTTCGTGGCCAAGGCCACCGGCGTGCCGCTGGCCAAGGTGGCGACCCGGGTGATGCTCGGGGCGAGCCTGGACGAACTGCGCGTCGAGGGCCTGCTGCGGCCGCCGGTCGACGGTGACCACGTCTCGGTCAAGGAGGCGGTGCTGCCGTTCAACAGGTTCCCCGAGGTCGACACGGCGCTGGGCCCCGAGATGCGCTCCACGGGCGAGGTGATGGGCATCGACACCTCGTTCTCGCGGGCCTTCTACAAGGCGCAGAACGCCGCCGGGATCACCCTGCCGACCAAGGGGCAGGTGTTCATCTCCCTCGCCGATCGCGACAAGCCGGCCGGGCTGGTGCTCGCCCGCCAGCTGCGCGACCTCGGGTTCGGGATCACCGCCACCACCGGGACCGCCGACTACCTGGCCCGTTTCGCCCTCCCGGTCGACGCCGTCGTCGGCAAGGTGTCCGAGGGCCAGGGGATCAGCGCCGTCAACCTGATCGCCGGGGGTGAGATCGATCTCGTGATCAACACCCCGCGGGGGATGGGGGCGCGCAGCGACGGCGAGAAGATCCGCAAGACGGCGAGCGCCCACCGGGTGTCGACGGTGACCACCGTCGAGGCGGCGCTTGCCGCGGTGCGGGCGATGGCCGAGCAGGCCGAACTGCCGATGACCGTGCGATCGCTGCAGGAGTTCCATGGCCAGGAGTGACCGGTGGACCTGACGACGACGATCGGGTCGATCGTGCTGTGCAGCCCGGTGATGACCGCCTCGGGGACTGCCGGCCACGGTGCGGAGCTCGCGGCCTACGGACGGCTGGGCGATCTCGGGGCCCACGTGGTCAAGTCGCTGGCCAGCTACCCGTGGACCGGCAATCCCGCCCCGCGGGTCGCCCCGACGGCGACGGGGATGATCAACGCCGTCGGTCTGCAGGGGCCGGGGGTCGAGCGCTGGCTCGCCGACGACCTCCCCACGCTCGCCCGGTCCGGCACCCGCGTCGTGGCGTCGATCTGGGGTCGCAGCGTCGCCGACTACGCCTCTGCCGCGGCGATGCTCGCCGGCGCGCCACCCTGCGTCGTGGCCGTCGAGGTGAACCTGTCGTGCCCGAACCTCGAAGGCCGCCGGGGGATCTTCGCCCACGACGCGACGCTCAGCGCCGAGGTCGTCGCGGCGACCTCGGTCTGCGGCCGCCCGCGGTGGGCGAAGCTGAGCCCGAACACCGATCGCCTCGTCGATGTCGCCACCGCGGTGTCCGAGGCCGGCGCCGAGGCGGTGACGCTGGTCAACACCCTGCTCGGCATGGTCATCGACCCGCGCACCGGACGGGCCGCGCTCGGCAACGGCGGTGGCGGGGTCTCCGGGGCGGGCCTGCTGCCGGTGGCGGCACGGGCGGTGTTCGACGTGCGGGCCGCCCTGCCCGAACTGGCGATCATCGGGGTCGGCGGCGTGCGCAGCGCCGCCGACGCGCTGCAGCTGCTGATGGCCGGGGCCGGCGCCGTCCAGGTCGGAACGGCGACGTTCGCCGACCCACGTGCGGCGTGGAAGATCGCCGCCGGGCTCCGCGACGAGCTGTCCCGGCGCGGGTTCGAGTCGCTCGGCGATGTGCTGGGCGTCGCCCACCGGGGAGGATTCCGATGACCAGTTTCCGCGCCAAGCTGGCGGCAGCCGAGGTCCGCCAGGGGATGCTCTGCGTCGGCCTCGACCCCGATCCGTCCCGATTCGGCGGCCGGCTCCACGGGCACCCCGAGTTCGCCTTCGAGTTCTGCCGCGACGTCGTCGACGCGACAGGTGATCTGGTCTGCGCCTTCAAGCCCCAGATCGCCTACTTCGCGGCGATCGGTGCCGAGGCCCAGCTCGAACGGCTGTGCTCCCACATCCGCTCGGCCTGTCCGGGAGTGGTCCTCGTGCTCGACGCCAAGCGGGGCGACATGGGGGCGACCGCGGAGCAGTACGCGGTGGAGGCCTTCGACCGCTACGGGGCCGACGCTGTGACGATCAGCCCCTACCTCGGACCCGAGGCGATCGAGCCCTTCCTGCGTCGTCCCGAGCGGGGTGCGTTCGTGCTCTGTCGGACATCGAACCCGCACAGCGACGCCCTCCAGGGCCTCGACGTCGGGGGGCGCCCGCTCTACGCCCACGTCGCCGACGTGGTCGTCAACCAGTGGGACCCCGATGGCCGCACCGGGTTGGTCGTCGGTGCCAACCAGCTCGCCGAACTGAGCCGCGTGCGGTCCATCGTCGGGCCCGACGTCCCACTGCTCGTACCGGGGGTCGGCGCCCAGGGGGCGTCCGCGGCGGAGGCGGTGCGCGCCGGAGGCGGCCGGGGGCTCGTGATCAACTCGTCACGAGCGGTGCTCTACGCCTCGACGGGTGACGATTTCGCCGAGGCCGCCCGGCGGGTCGCCCGAACCACGGCAGACGAGATCCGCGCCGCCGCGTCACCCATCCGCGATCAAACCGACACGGATTGGTAGGGTGACTTCCATGGCAACACCCCCGCAGCTCAACCCCGAACAGCGTGCCGCCGCCCTCGCCAAGGCCGCCGAGGCGCGTGTCGCTCGCGCTGAACTGAAGAACAAGCTGAAGATCGGCTCGCTCACGCTCCCCGAGGCGCTCGCCGCCGCCGACACCGACAACGTCGTCGGCAAGCTCAAGGTCGTCACGTTGCTCGAGTCGCTCCCTGGTCTCGGCAAGGTGAAGGCCCGGCGGATCATGGAGGACATCGGCATCGCCGACAGCCGCCGTGTACGTGGATTGGGTACTCAGCAGCGCAGCGCGTTGCTCGACCAGCTCGCCAAGTAGCCGCGGCCGAGGGTGGTGACCCCGCTGGTCATCGTCGTCTCGGGCCCTGGAGGGGTCGGCAAGGGGACGATCGTCGACGAGCTCGTCAAGCGAGACCCACAGCTGTGGTTGAGCAGATCCTGGACGACCCGGGCCCAGCGGCCCGGGGAGTCGTCTTCGGCCTATCAATTCACGACGGCCGATGATTTCGAACGGCGGATCTCCCACGACGGTTTCCTCGAGTGGACCGAGTTCCTCGGCTGTTACTACGGGACACCGACCCCGGAGAACACCGACGGCCGCGACATCGTCCTCGAGATCGAGGTCCACGGCGCCCAACAGATCAAGGAGCGCCATCCGGAGGCGCTGTTGATCTTCGTCCTGCCACCATCGCGTGCGGAGCAGGAGCGCCGTCTGCGCGGCCGTGGCGATCCCGAGCACAAGGTCGAACAACGTCTGCGCAAGGCCGAGGAGGAAGAGCCGGTCGGGATGGGCATGGCCGACCATGTCGTCGTCAACGACGACCTCGACCGCACGGTCGACGAGATGCTCGCGATCATCGCCGGTCGCCGAGGTGGCCAGGCCGGCTGAGATCGGCCCATCCACGGTGGCCACCCCGATCCATTCACCCCGTCGGAGCAGGATTCGTACGCTGATCAGGTAAGATCGATCGGTTTCCCAGACAAGGATGATGCACATGCCGCGTTCCCACGACTCGATGATCCACCCGCCGATCGAGGAGCTCCTCGGCCGGGTCGACTCGAAGTTCAGCCTGGTCACGCTCGCCGCCCGTCGCGCCCGGCAGATCAACTCCTACTTCAACCATCTTGGCGAGGGTCTCGGGGCGATGGTGCCGCCGCAGGTCAGCTCGGTGGCCCGCAAGCCGCTGTCGATCGGCTTCGAAGAGATCGCCGCCGACAAGATCAGGGCGGTCGCCATCGAGGTGCCCGTCGAGGAGACCGATACCGATGTCGACGCAGAGGCCGTCGCCGACTGATCCGGCGGTAGCTGGCGCGTTCGGCACCACGATGGGCGAGAGATCGGTCGGCTCCGCGGAGTCCCTCGCCGGCGCGCGCGTCGTGCTCGGGGTCTGCGGCGGCATCGCTGCGTACAAAGCTGTCGACGTCTGTCGCCGGCTGGTCGATGCCGGGGCGCACGTGATCCCGGTGATGACCGAATCCGCCGAGCAGTTCGTCGGGAGGGTGACGTTCTCGGCGCTCGCCTCCGAGCCGGTGCGGACATCACTGTGGGACGGGCCCGACCCGATCCAGCACACCCGGCTCGGCCAGAACGCCGACCTGATCCTCGTCGTGCCCGCCACCGCTCGGCTGATCGGGGCGTACGCCCACGGCATCTGCACCGACCTGCTCACCAACGTGCTCGTCGCCAGCCGTGCCCCGGTCGTCGTCTGCCCGGCGATGCACACCGAGATGTGGGAGCACCCGTCGGTCGTCGACAACATCGCCCTGCTCCGCTCGCGCGGGGTGCACGTGGTCGAGCCCGACGACGGCCGCCTGGCCGGGGGCGACGTGGGCAAGGGACGGCTCGCCTCGGCAGAGCGGATCATCGCCGCCGCGGAACTGGTGCTCGGACCGAACGACCTCGTCGGACGGCGGGTCGTCGTCTCGGCCGGGGGGACCCGGGAACCGATCGACGCCGTGCGGGTGATCGCCAACCGCTCCTCGGGCAAGCAGGGCTACGCCATCGCCGCCGAGGCGGCGGCCCGCGGCGCCGAGGTCACGCTGGTGTCCACCGCCGACCTGCCCGGTCCCATCGGGGTCTGCGTCATCGCCGTCGAGACCGCTGCACAGCTGCAGTCGGCGATGACGGCTGCCGCTGAGCACGCCGACGTCGTCATCATGGCCGCGGCCGTCGCCGACTTCCGGCCCTCGGGCCCGGTGGCGGGGAAGATCAAGAAGGACCGGGGGCTCCCCGAGATCGTCCTCGAACCGACCCCCGACATCCTCGCCGGGCTGGGCGCCGACAAGCGACCCGGTCAGATCCTGGTGGGATTCGCCGCCGAGACCGACGACCTGCTGGCCAACGCGCGGGGCAAGCTGTTGCGCAAGCATCTCGATCTCGTCGTGGCCAACGATGTGTCGGCCCCCGGCGTCGGCTTTCAGCACGACACCAACGCCGTCACGCTGGTCGGCGCCGGCGGCGTCTTGCGGAGCATGGCCCTGACCGACAAACGTTCAGTCGCCCGTGCGGTTCTCGACCAGGTGGTCGGGTTGCTCGACGGCCGGCCGATCGCCGACAGACAACCGAACCCAGATCCCCCGCAGCCGTGCGGAAGCGAAGAGAAATCCAAGGAGCAGCAGTGACCAAGTGGACGTTCACCTCGGAATCGGTGACCGAAGGCCATCCCGACAAGATGGCCGACCAGGTATCCGATGCCGTGCTCGACGCCATCCTCAGTGAGGATCCGATGGGCAGGGTGGCGTGCGAGACGTTGCTGACCACCGGTCTGTGCGTCGTCGCCGGCGAGATCACCACGACGGCGTACGTCGACATCCCCAAGCTGGCCCGCGGGGTGATCAACGACATCGGCTACGACAACGCGCTGTACGGGTTCGACGGCAACACCTGCGGTGTGATCGTGTCGATCGACGAGCAGAGCCCGAACATCGCCCAGGGCGTCGACGCCTCCGAGGAGGTCCGTTCCGGCAAGAGTGGCGAGGACCTGCTCAACAGCCAGGGGGCCGGCGACCAGGGGATGATGTTCGGCTACGCCTGCGACGAGACGCCCGATCTGATGCCGCTGCCGATCTGGCTGGCCCACCGCCTGGCCGAGCGGCTCACCGAGGTCCGCAAGGCCGACGTGGTGCCGTACCTGCGCCCCGACGGCAAGACCCAGGTCACCTTCGACTACGAGAACGGTCGCCCGGTCCGCCTGCGGGCGGTGCTGATCTCGACCCAGCACGCCCCGGGCATCGACCGCGACACGATGATCCGCCCCGACCTGATCGAACAGGTGATCCGCCCGGTCGTGCCCGAGCAGTACGCCGACGACGACTACACCGTCTACGTCAACCCGACGGGCACCTTCGTGCTCGGGGGACCGCACGCCGACACCGGCCTCACCGGCCGCAAGATCATCGTCGACACCTACGGCGGCATGGGTCGCCACGGTGGCGGCGCCTTCTCGGGCAAGGACCCGTCGAAGGTGGACCGCTCGGCCGCCTATGCGGCGCGCTGGGTGGCCAAGCACGTGGTCGCCGCCGGTGCGGCCTCGCGTTGCGAGGTCCAGGTGGCGTACGCCATCGGCGTGGCCCATCCGGTGTCGATCCTGGTCGAGACGTTCGGCACGGAGAAGGTGCCCAACACGACGATCGAGGCTGCTGTCCGTTCGGTGTTCGACCTGCGACCGGCGGCCATCCTGCGCGATCTCGACCTCCGTCGGCCGATCTACCGCAAGACGGCCGCGTACGGCCACTTCGGCCGCCCGAATCCGGAGTTCAGCTGGGAGCATGCCACCCGGCTCGCCGACTTCAAGGCTGCCTGCGGCCTGTGAGCCGATGAGTCGGGACGACGTGCCCCTCGTGGCGCGGGTCCTGCCCGACGTCAGCGGACTCGACAAACGTTTCGACTACCTGGTCCCGGAAGCCTTCCGGGACCAGGTTCGCGTGGGCACGATGGTCCGGGTGCCGCTGGCCGGCCGGCGGGTCGGAGGCTGGGTGGTCGCCCTCGGTCCGCCCGACGGCTCGGTGGCACCGGAACGGCTCAAGCCGATCGCCAAGGTCCGGGGTCGAGGGCCGGCGCCCGAGGTGATCGAGTTGGCCGAGTGGGCGGCCTGGCGATGGTGCGGCCGGCTTCGCTCGGTGCTCACCGTCGCCTCGCCCGCCCGGGCGGTGATCGCCCCGACCCCCGCCGGTCAGCCGGCCGATCGACCGGCGGTCGCCGGATGGAGCGGTGTCGTGCGGCTGCCCGCCGCAGACGACCCGTACGCGGCAGTGCGCGACGCCTGTGCGAGCGGCCCGGCGCTGGTGATCGCCCCGTCGGTGGCGATGGTCCAGGTGATCGCCACCCGGCTCCGCGTCGACGGCCTGACCGTGGCGGTGATGCCGGATGGCTGGGCACAAGCGGCGTCGGGCGCCGACGTGGTCATCGGGGCACGGGGGGCCGTGTGGGCGCCCTGTCCGCGGCTCGGCGTGGTCGTGGTGGTCGACGAGCACGACGAGTCGCTCCAGGAGGAGCGCAACCCGACATGGCACGTTCGCGACGTGGCCATCGAGCGGGCCCGCCGGGCCGGGGCCGGCTGCGTGCTCACCTCCCCGTCGCCGTCGTTGGCGGCGTTGGAGTGGGCCGGCGACCGTCTCCGGCGACCCTCGAGGCTCGTCGAACGCGACGGCTGGCCGATCGTCGACGTGGTCGACATGGACGCCGTCGAACCGTGGATCACGTCGATGCTCTCGTCGCGTCTGATCCGTCAGCTGCGCGACCACGACCGGCGAGTCGTCTGTGTGCACAACACGCCCGGTCGGTCGCGTCGTCTCGCCTGCCGGTCGTGCCGCACGATCGCCGTCTGCGAACGGTGCGAGGCGTTCGTCGAGGAGTGGGTCGAGGGCACGTTGAGCTGTCGACGGTGCGCCACGGAACGCCCTCGGGTGTGCCTCCAGTGCGGTTCGGGGGCGATGGCCAACCTGCGCCCCGGGATCAAGCGGATGCGCGAGGAGATCGCCGCCGCCGCCGGCCGCGAGGTCGTCGAGGTCTCGGCCGCCGACGGCGACGGGGTGCCGCCCGACGCCGGGGTCTACGTCGGCACCGAGGCCGTGCTGCACCGTCTCCGTCGGGCCGACACCGTCGCCTTCCTCGACTTCGACGCCGAGCTGCTCGCCCCCCGCTATCGGGCGGCCGAGCAGGCGATGGGCCTGTTGGTCCGCGCCGCCCGGCTGGTCGGGCGGCGCGCCGAGGGGGGTCGACTCCTGGTGCAAACCCGTCATCCGCATCACCCGGTGATCGACGCCGCGTTGTACGCCGACCCGGGCCGCCTTGCCGTCGTCGAGCGGGTCTCGCGTCGGGCGCTCGGATTCCCCCCGTTCGGCGCCCTGGCGAGCGTGGCCGGCGCCGGGGCCGCGGAGTGGGTGGCCGCCACCGGCCTGACCGCGGCCGCCGTCGACGGCCGTCTGCTGGTCAGGGCCGCCGACTGGCCGGCTCTGGCCGACGGCCTGGCCGCCGCGTCACGACCCGCCGGCACCCGCCTGAGGGTCGTCGTCGACCCGCCGCGTGAGTAGTCGGCCGGGCGGTCGCCGTGCTAGCGGCGCACCTGGAGCAGCCGGTACCCCTGGTACGAGGTGAGTCGCTCGGTCGGCCATCCCTCGGCGTCGAGCCAGCGCTGCAGCGAGTCGGAGCCGAGGTGCTTGTGGACGACGAGCACGGCCCGGCCCTCGGGCGTGAGGCGGGCGAGCCAACGCAGGAGCATCTCGTGCAGTGCCACCTTGCCGATGCGGATCGGGGGATTGGTCCAGATCAGGTCGAACGTCACGTCGTCGGCCACGTCGTCGGGGCGGGCGACGGTGATGTTGCCCACGCCGTTGAGCGCCGCATTGGCGGTGCACAACTCGAGCGCCCGTTCGTTGACGTCGACGGCCCAGACCCGGGCCTCCGGGCAGCGCAGCGCCAGGTTGACGGCGATCGGGCCCAGTCCGCAGCCGAGGTCGAGCAGGTTGCCGGTCGGGGGTGGCGGGGGAGCGAGGCGGAGCAGCACCCGCGTGCCCGGATCGAGGCCGTCGTGGCTGAAGACCCCTCGATCGGTGACGAAGCGCATCGCCACACCGTCGACGGCGGTCTCGAACATCCTGCGCCTGCTGGTCACGGCCGGTTGCGGATCGAAGTACTGCGACGAGGTCATGGTGCACCGATAGCCTCGCAGGTGATGGCGTACGAGATCCGCACCTACGGCGACCCCGTGCTCAAGGCCAAGGCCGCCACCGTCGCCGAGATCGACGGCAAGGTCGCCCGGCTCGTCGACGACATGTTCGCCACGCTCTACGGTTCCGAGACCGGCATCGGGTTGGCCGCCCCCCAGGTGGGCGTGCAGAAGAAGATCTTCGTGTGGGACATGGGTGACGAGCCACTGGTCGTGATCAACCCGGTGATCGCCGAGTCGAGCGGTGAGTGGGCCTACGACGAGGGCTGCCTGTCGATCCCCGGGCTCTACGTCGAGATGGTGCGCCCCAAGGAGGTGCTGATGACGGGCTGGTCGCTCGACGGCGAGGAGATCTCCTTCGAGGCCGACGAGCTCGCCGCCCGCCTGTTCCAGCACGAGATCGACCACCTCGACGGCATCCTGATGTTCGATCGGATGACGCCCGAGCAGCGCCGCGAGGCGCTCGGCGAGTACCGCCGCCTGCACGAGGCGCCCCCCGAGCCGGTCAGGCCACGGCGGTTGCGCCTGAAGTGACCGACGCTGCGGTGGTGCTGCCCCCGGCGCCGGCCCACCCCCACCGGCTCGTCTACCTCGGCACGCCGGAGATGGCCGTGGCGCCGCTCGAGGCGCTGCTCGCCGCACGATTCGAGGTCGCCCTGGTGGTCTCGCGCGTCGACAAGCGCCGAGGGCGGGGGAGTGAGCTGACACCGAGCCCGGTCAAGGCCGCGGCGCGGCGACTCGGCCTGACGGTGAGCCAACGGGTCGACGACGTGCTCGGCGTCGGAGCCGACCTCGGGGTGGTCGTCGCCTTCGGCCAGCTGATCCGCCCCCACGTGCTCGCCGGGCTGCCGATGGTCAACCTGCACTTCTCGCTCCTGCCCCGCTGGCGCGGCGCCGCTCCGGTCGAACGGGCGATCCTCGCCGGCGACGCGCAGACCGGGGTATGCCTGATGCGCGTCGAGGAGGGGCTCGACACCGGCGGCGTGTACGCCCGGGCCACGGTGCCGATCGGCGAACGGTCGGCCGACGAGCTGCGTGCCGAACTGGTCACCGTCGGCACGGCCCTGCTCGTCGACACGCTGCGCAACGGGCTCGGCTCCCCAGTCGAGCAGGTCGGCGAGCCGGTCTACGCCCACAGGATCGCCGCGGCCGAGATGCGCATCGACTGGAATCGCCCGGCGGGTGAACTGGCCCGCCTCGTGCGGCTCGGCCAGGCCTGGACGACGTTCCGCGGCCGCCGCCTGAAGGTCCTCGTCGCCACCGTCGAGTCGGGTGGAGGGCCGGCCGTCGGTGAACCCGACTCCCTGGCGTCGGCGGGCGCACCGGGCACGATCGTCGGCCAGACGGTGGCGGCGGCACCGGGCGCGCTGCGGCTGGTGACGGTGCAGCCCGAGGGGCGCTCGGCGATGGCTGCCGAAGCATGGCTGAACGGCTCCCGCCCCGCACCGGGCGACCGCCTCGGCTCCTGACCGTGACGTTGTCGGTGCCACGCACCGAAACCGTCGGGTGGGGCCGACAACCTCGAGGCGGCGCTACGGTGGGATCGATGTCCACCGAGGAACGGCCCCTGCAGGCGCAGGTGCTCACCGTGTCCGACGGGGTGGTCCACGGCACTCGTGAGGATCGCAGCGGCGCGGCGTTGGTCGAGCAGCTGGCCGCGGCGGGCTTCGCGGTCACCGCCCACCGGGTCGTGGCCGACGGCACCGACGAGGTGGCGGCGGTCCTCGCCGAGATGGCCGAGGGGTTCGCCGGCGTGATCGTGTCGACCGGGGGCACCGGGTTCGCGCCGCGCGATCAGACGCCGGAAGGCACCCGGGCGGTGATCGAGCGCGACGCCCCCGGTCTCGCCGAGGCGATGCGCCTCGTCAGCCCGCTCGGCCGCCTGTCGCGCGGTGTCGCCGGCATCCGCGGGATGGCGATCATCTGCAACACGCCAGGCTCGCCGAAGGGTTGCGTCGAGCAGCTCGCCGCCGTGCTCGACATCCTGCCGCACGCCCTGCGATTGCTCCACCAGACGCCCACGCAGCACTGACTGCTCCCGGCCCACATCCGGCGGGCCGCCAACCGGCGACCCACCGTTCGTCGCCGGGGTCACCGTCACCGCACGGGTCAGTCGACCGTCTTGGCTCCGGTCATGATGGCAACGGCGTCGGACATCGAGTGTGAATCGGGCGTCACCACTGCGGCGCGACGGCCGAGGCGTTGAATGTGGATTCGGTCGGCCACCTCGAACACGTGCGGCATGTTGTGGCTGATCAGGATGACCGGCAGCCCGCGGGTGCGGAGGTCGCGGATCATCTGCAACACCTGGCCCGACTCGCGCACGCCGAGGGCTGCCGTGGGCTCGTCGAGGATGATGACCTTGCTGCCGAACGCGGCGGCGCGGGCGACGGCGACGGCCTGGCGCTGACCGCCGGACAGGCTCTCCACCGGCTGGGAGATGTCCTGGAGGGTGCCGATACCCAGCGCGTCGAGGGCGACCTTGGCGTCACGTTTCATGCCCGCCTTGTCGATCACGCGCAGGACCGAGCCAAGTGGACCCCGCTTGCGGCGCTCCCGGCCGAGGAACATGTTGGTGGCGATGTCGAGCGCCGGCGCGACGGCCAGTGTCTGGTAGACCGTCTCGATCCCCGCCGTCTGGGCGTCCTGGGGTCGCTTGAAGTGGACCTCGCGACCGTCGAGGGTGATCGTGCCCGAGTCGGCGACCATCGCGCCCGACAGGCACTTGATCAGCGACGACTTCCCGGCGCCGTTGTCGCCGATCACGGCGAGCACCTCGCCCGGGTACAGCTCGAAGTCGGTGTTCTCCAGCGCAGTGACTCGGCCGAAGCGCTTGGTGAGGCCTGTGGCGGCGAGGACGGGCTGCATGCTGCTCTCCATCACTTCGCCACCCGCCGGATCCACTGGTCGAGGCCGACGGCGACGAGGATCAGCGCCCCGATGGCGAAGTTCTGCCAGTAGGCGTTGACCTCGGCGAGTTTCAGGCCCTGGCGGAACACGATGACGATCAGCGCTCCGACGAACGTCCCGGACAGCCGCCCGCGGCCACCGAACAGGCTGGTACCGCCGATGACGACCGCAGTGATCGACTCGAGGTTGATGTCGCTGGCCGCGTTGGCGCTGGCCGCGCCCGAGCGGCCGATCTGCACCCATGCTCCGAGGGCGTACACCAAGCCGGCGACCATGTACACGCTGACCAGCACCCTGTTGACGTCGATGCCGGCGAGGCGGGCGGCCTCCTTGTCGTCGCCGGTCGCGTACACATGACGCCCCCACGCCGTGTTGGCCATGACCAGCGCGAACGCGACGTAGAGGAGCACGGCGAGCACGACGTTGTAGTTGACCTGAACGCCGAAGACCTTGAAGGTGTTGCCGAGCCAGAGAAGCGTCCGGGGCATCTTGGTGCCCGGCAGCGTCTGCGCCTTGGAGTACACCAGCCCGATCGATTGGAAGATGTAGAAGGTGCCGAGCGTGACGATGAACGGCGGCAACCCGATTCTGGTCACGATGCCACCGTGGATGGCACCGAGCGCGATTCCCACCACGGCCCCGGCGAGCAGTGCGTTGCTCCCGGTCCAGCCGTGATCGATCGCCAGCTTGGCGACGATCAGGTGGACGAGAATCATCGCCGTCCCGACGGCCAGGTCGATGCCGGCGGTGATCACGATCAGTGTCTGGCCGATGGCGAGCACGGCGAGCACGGCGACCTGTTGCAGCATGATCCCGATGTTGAGCGAGGATGCGAAACGGCCGTTCTTCGCCCAGAACGCCAGGCAGGCGACGACGAGCACGACCAGTGGGCTGATCACCGGGTAGCGGTGCAGCAGCCGCTGGATCGAGGCCAACAGGCCCCTTCGCTGCGTGAACGCCTCGACGGCGTCGGCGGGCGCCGGAACGGTCGCCTCCATCATGTCCCCCAAAGAATGTAGTCGAAACGGAAGGGTAATCGGGAGGGGGTGGCCGGCCGAAGCCGGCCACCCCCTCCTACGCTGTCAGGACGACGACACCGTCGCTGCCGGGGCAACGCGGTGTCGTGCGCTCATGCCGTGCCGCCCCAGCAGCTCTTCTGGCCGTCGGCGACGGAGATCGAGTCGACGCCGGCGACCTTGGTGTCGGTGACGAGGGCGACTCCGGTGTTGAAGAAGTCGAGGCCGGTCGAGACGCTGGGCTTGGCGCCGCCTTCGGCGAGCTTCTTGATCGCCTGCATGCCCAGCGAGGCCATCTTGCCGGGGTACTGCTGGGCGGTGGCGCCGATGACGCCGGAGGCGACGAGTTCGAGTCCGGGGCTGCAGCCACCGTCGACGGAGACGATGATCACACCCGTCTCCTTGCCGGCGGCCTTGAGGGCGTCGTAGGCGCCCTGGGCGGCGGGCTCGTTGATGGTGTAGACGACGTTGACGTCGGGGTTGGCGGCGAGGCAGGTTTCCATGGCGGTCTTGCCACCATCGGCGGCGCCGTTGGTCGGCTCGTGGCAGACGACTTCGTAGTCGCCACCGGAGTAGCTGCCGGTCTTGGGCTCGTTGCCGTTGCCGGAGAGGTCTTCCTTGGCGACGATGCCCATGCCGTTGAGGAAGCCCTGGTCACGGGCGGTGTCGACGCGGACGACCTTGTCGTTGAACAGGTCGAGCATGGCGATGGTCGCCTTCTTGCCGGCGAGTTGGCCGGCGGCCCACTTGCCGATGAGCTGGCCGGCGAGGTAGTTGTCGGTGGCGAAGGTGATGTCGACCGAGTCGGGCACGCCGGGGGGCGTGTCGAGGGCGATCACCAGCAGGCCGGCTTCGCGGGCCTTCTGGAGGGCGGGGACCACGTCGTCGGCCGACGGGGTGATCAGGATGCCCTTGTCGCCGTTGGCGATGGCGGCCTCGATCGCGGCGATCTGGGTGTCGACGTCACCGTCCTCCTTGCCGGCGGCCACGGTGAGCTTGATACCGGAGGCGTCGGCCTCCTTCTGGGCATCGGCAGCCATCGAGACGAAGAACGGGTTCGACGTGTTCTTCAGGATCAACGACACACCGATCTCTTCGCCGCTCGACGCGGGCGCCGCAGTGCCGCCCCAGCAGCTCTTCTGGCCGTCGGCGACGGAGATCGAGTCGACGCCGGCGACCTTGGTGTCGGTGACGAGGGCGACTCCGGTGTTGAAGAAGTCGAGGCCGGTCGAGACGCTGGGCTTGGCGCCGCCTTCGGCGAGCTTCTTGATCGCCTGCATGCCCAGCGAGGCCATCTTGCCGGGGTACTGCTGGGCGGTGGCGCCGATGACGCCGGAGGCGACGAGTTCGAGTCCGGGGCTGCAGCCACCGTCGACGGAGACGATGATCACACCCGTCTCCTTGCCGGCGGCCTTGAGGGCGTCGTAGGCGCCCTGGGCGGCGGGCTCGTTGATGGTGTAGACGACGTTGACGTCGGGGTTGGCGGCGAGGCAGGTTTCCATGGCGGTCTTGCCACCATCGGCGGCGCCGTTGGTCGGCTCGTGGCAGACGACTTCGTAGTCGCCACCGGAGTAGCTGCCGGTCTTGGGCTCGTTGCCGTTGCCGGAGAGGTCTTCCTTGGCGACGATGCCCATGCCGTTGAGGAAGCCCTGGTCACGGGCGGTGTCGACGCGGACGACCTTGTCGTTGAACAGGTCGAGCATGGCGATGGTCGCCTTCTTGCCGGCGAGTTGGCCGGCGGCCCACTTGCCGATGAGCTGGCCGGCGAGGTAGTTGTCGGTGGCGAAGGTGATGTCGACCGAGTCGGGCACGCCGGGGGGCGTGTCGAGGGCGATCACCAGCAGGCCGGCTTCGCGGGCCTTCTGGAGGGCGGGGACCACGTCGTCGGCCGACGGGGTGATCAGGATGCCCTTGTCGCCGTTGGCGATGGCGGCCTCGATCGCGGCGATCTGGGTGTCGACGTCACCGTCCTCCTTGCCGGCGGCCACGGTGAGCTTGATACCGGAGGCGTCGGCCTCCTTCTGGGCATCGGCAGCCATCGAGACGAAGAACGGGTTCGACGTGTTCTTCAGGATCAACGACACACCGATCTCTTCGCCGCCGGTGACGGCCTCGGTGATCGCCGTGATCGCCTCGGTGACCGTCGGACCTTCTGTTCCAGCCGCAGCCTCGGTTGCTGCCGGTGCAGTGGCCTCGGACGACGGCGCCTTGTCGCTGCTGCCGCATGCTGTCGCCAACAGCACCGACATCGCGGCGAGGCCCATGCCGAGGCGCGAACGCTTCATAACCTTCACGGGATTCTCCCCCTTGGAGTGGACTGACAACGTCGTCATGGATTGACAACGTTGTCTGGCACGATAGTCATGCCTTGACAACGTTGTCAAGGCGTGTGTTGACTGTCCCGGTACGTGCACCGGCACAATCCGGTGGAAGAGACCAGCGACGGATGACCATGGCACCCAACACAAACCGACGCCCGACGTTGCGAGACGTGGCGAGCCGCGCCGGTGTCAGCTTCAAGACGGTGTCGCGGGTCGTGAACGGCGAGGCGGGTGTGAGCGAGGACCTGGCCACGCGCGTGTCCGAGGCTGTTCGAGCGCTCGGATACCGGCCGGACGACCGCGCCCGTCACCTGCGCCGGAGCGGTTCGCGCAGCGGGGCGATCGGCTTCGCGATGGTCGACGTCGCCAACCCGTTCTTCTCCTCGATCCTCCGTGGTCTCGAGGAGGTGGCCCGTGAGCACGACTGCCTGGTGCTGTCGGGCAGCAGCGACGGCGACGCGGCCCGGCAGAACCAGCTGATCGAGACGTTCATCGCCCGCCGCGTCGGCGGCCTGGTCGTCGTTCCGTCAGGCGATCAGCTGGGTCCGATCGCCTCCGAGATCGTCCATGGAACGCCGGTCGTCTTCCTCGACTGCGAACCGGGCGAACACCAGTCCGATCTGGTCCGCAGTGACCACAGGGGGGGTGCCGTAGAGATCACCCGGCACCTGATCGCCCACGGCCACCGCGACATCGCCTTCCTCGGTGACGACGTCCGGGTGTTCTCCGCCCGCCTGCGCCTCGAAGGGTTCCGGGCGGCGATGGCCGAAGCCGGCCTGGTGGTCGGGTCCGATCGGGTGTTGACCGCGCAGCGCACGCCGGGGGAGTGGCGTGTCGTCGTCCGGTCATGGCTCGAGGCGCTCGAGGTGGCACCGTCGGCCCTGGTGACCGCACAGAACTTCGTCACGATCGGGGCGATGCAGGCGTTGCACGACCTCGGCATTCAGCAGCGCACGGCGATGATCGGGTTCGACGACATCGACCTCGGCGATGTCGTCGAACCCGGTATCTCCGTGGTCCCCCAGCGACCGCTCGATCTGGGCCGCCGCGCCGGTGAACTGCTCTTCCGGAGACTCGACGGCTCGACCGAGCCGCCCGTGCGCCACATCGAGCACGACCCGATCATCGAACGGGGTTCGGGCGAGATCGCCGGCCCGTTCCCGGCGCACGAGCCGCGGTCGGCCTGACGTCGATCCGGATCACCGCCTCGGCGGTCAGCCTCAGCCGAGCGCCATCGCCTCGCGCAGGGCCGACGCCATCACGGAGCGGTCGGGGTCGACGCCCGTCCAGAGGCGGACCGCCTCGGCGGCCTGGTTGACGAGCATCCCCAGACCGTCGACGATGCGCGCCCCGCGGTCCGCAGCGGTGCGCAGGAGCAGCGTGTCGACGGGGTTGAACACCACGTCGGCGACGACCATCGCCGAGGTGATCGAGCCGGCGGCGATCGGCAGTCGTCGCGCGGGCGTGTAGAGACCGACGGAGGTGGCGTTGACCACCACACCGGTGCCGGCGGGGATCTCGTAGCCCTCGTGCAGCGCGACCGATGTCGCCCCGGTCGCCGTGGCACCCGCGATCGTCGCGGCGAGAACGTCCCCGCGTGACCGCGTGCGGTTGACGATGTCGATCCGCGCCGCCCCGGCCAGCGCCAGTTCGACCGCCACGGCCCGGGCCGCCCCTCCGGCGCCGAGCACGACCACGTGCTGGCCGACGGGGTCGACGACGTCACGTAGCGACAGCAGGAACCCGACTCCGTCGGTGTTCGTCCCGATCAGGCGGTCGTCGGGCCGGCGGATAACGCAGTTGACGGCGCCGACCAGTTCTGCACTGCGCGTCAGCCCGTCGAGGTGGGCGATGACGGTCTGCTTGTGGGGCATCGAGCAGTTGAAACCCCGGAACCCCATCGCCCGGGCCCCGGCGACGGCCGCCCCGAGATCAACCGCGGCCACCTCGAGGTTGATGTAGCGCCAGTCGAGCCCGTGATGCCGGAACGCCGCCTCCATCACCACGCCCGTCGGATTGCCGGCGGCGGACTCCGACATCGAGCCGACCAGCGCCGGCAGGAACGAGGTACTCATCCGGCCAGTCTCGCCGCCCGTCGACACCCGTGCCCGATCGTGCCCGTGGCCGATCGCGGCGGGGCGTTCCGAGGACCCTGGCGGGCACGATGGCATGGTGCCGGCCCTCCACCCGCCGTCCCTGGACCCGCTCTCCCTACACTCGACGGCGTGCTGCGCCTGGTGCTCCCGAAGGGCTCGCTCGAACGGGCGACGCTGGATCTGTTCGATGCCGCCGACCTCCCTGTCCGGCGGAGCTCCGCAGTCGATTACCGGGCCACGATCGACGACCACCGCATCGACGAGGTGCGCATCCTGCGACCACAGGAGATCCCCACCTACGTCGCCGAGGGGATGTTCGACATCGGCATCACGGCACGCGACTGGATCGAGGAAACGGGCAGCACCGTGGCCAGCCTGGGCGAGCTCAGCTACTCCAAGGCCAGCGGGAGCCCGACGCGGATCGTCGTCGCCGTCGCCGAGGACTCCCCGGTCGAGTGCGTGGAGGATCTGGCCCACGGTGTGCGTGTCTCGACCGAGTACCCCGGGCTGACCAGGCGCTTCTTCGAGTCGAAGGGCATCGAGGCCCAGGTCAGGCTGTCGTACGGCGCCACCGAGGCCAAGATCCCCGAGATCGCCGACTGCGTCGTCGACCTCACCGAGACCGGCCGTGCGCTCAGGGCGGCCGGGCTGAAGGTCATCGACACGATCCTGGTCAGCTTCACCGAGGTGATCGCCAACCCCGTCTCCTACGCCGATCCGGTCAAGCGCAAGGCGATGGCCCAGCTGATGACGCTGCTCAACGGCACGCTCGACGCCCGCGGCAAGGTGCTCGTCAAGCTCAACGTCGCCGCCGTCGACTTCGAGGGCGTGCTCGCCGTGCTCCCCGCCGCCAAGTCGCCGACGGTGTCGCAGCTCGCCGATGGTGGCTACGCCGTCGAGGCCGTGGTCGAGAAACGGACGATCAACACCCTGATCCCCAACCTCAAGGACGCCGGTGCCACCGATCTGCTCGAGATCCCGATCTCCAAGATCGTCGCCTAGATGCGCGGTCGGGTGGCGGATTTCGATGTCGAGCGGGGGCTCGGTGAGATCGTTTCCGACGCCGGCGAGCGCGTCGTCTTCCACTGCACCCAGATCGCCGACGGCTCTCGGGTGATCGCCCCGGGCACTGCGGTGACCTTCGAGCGGCTGGCCAAGCTGGGCCGGTACGAGGCCACGGCGATCAGCCCCGTCCCGCCGGGCTGAGGGGCCGGGCGATGGCCGGCGATCTTCGGCACCGGATCATCGAGGTGATCAGGTTCCTGCGCGAAGGCGAGGTGGTCAGCTACGGCGACATCGCCGGCGACGCCGGCTTCCCCGGCCGGTCACGCGCCGTCGGCCATGTGCTGGCCACCGCATCCGACGAACTCGATCTGCCGTGGTGGCGGGTGGTCAACTCGGTCGGCCGCCTGGTCCCCGGCCACGAGGTCGAGCAGGCCGCACTGCTGCGCAGCGAGGGCGTCGAGGTGGCCGACGGTCGGGTGGTGTCCGCCCGTTACGGCCGGTTCACGCCGGTTCGCCGACCGAACCCTTGATCTGGACGAAGGCGATCCGGATCTGGCTGAGCGCGTCGCGCAACGTGGCGACATCGGGCCCGAGGCGGTCGCCGAGCCCCTCGACGAGGCAGGCGAAGCCGTCGATGGCGAGCACCGCGTCGCTCAGCCGAGGGGGGACGGCCGAGAGGTGGATGGCCGCCAACTCGTACAGCCCCATCGCGTGGTTGAGCACGACCACCTCGGCCGGCACCTCGGCGAGCCGGGCCCGGACGTCGGCCAGTTCGGCCTGCACGTCGCCGACGCGGTCGTCCGGGAAGCCGTCGTCCGGGAAGCCGTCGTCCGGGAAGCCGTCGTCGCCGGGCACTTCGTCGCCGGTCGGGACCTCGTGTTCGCCGTCGGGTGTCCAAAGACCACTCACATGCGCTACCCTACCGAGGTCAATTCATGCGAAGTGGGGTGCAACCCGGTGACTCGTCACCGAACCGCATCCCCGCCTGACCACCTGGTGTCTCCGGAGTGCGTCGGGTCGGCAACCCCGGTCACCGAGATCGGCGCTCCCTCGGGGGCGCCTCCGCGGCGTACGGTTCGTCGGCTTCGTCGATCAACCGTATTGAAAGGGAGATGCCCATTGCACAGGAGTGAACAGCCATAGCACCGCCCCAGGTTCCTGAGCCGCGGTACAACGAGCGCATCCGCGCCCGTGAGGTACGAGTCATCGGTCCGGAAGGTTCTCAGCTCGGCATCAAGTCGTTGCCCGAGGCGCTCTCCCTGGCCCGGGAGCTCGATCTGGATCTCGTCGAGGTGGCGCCGTTGGCGACGCCACCGGTCTGCCGAATCATGGATTACGGCAAGTTCCGGTACGAGGAGTCCCAGAAAGCCAAGGAATCGCGCAAGAAGGCGACCCACATCTCGATCAAGGAGGTGAAGTTCCGGCCGAAGATCGGTATCGGCGATTTCGACACCAAGGTGCGCCACATCGTCGACTTCCTCAACGAGGGTCACAAGGTCAAGGTGACGCTGCAGTTCAGGGGCCGTGAGATGGCCCACCCGGAACTGGGTACCAAGGTGCTCAACAAGGTCGCCGAGCACACGGTCGAGGTGGGCAAGATCGAAGCCCATCCCCGCCAGGACGGCCGGAACATGACCATGGTGCTGGCCCCCGACCGCAAGCCGCCACCGAAGAAGTCCGCCGCCGACACCGACGGCAGTGCACACGGCGAACCCCGCCCCGCGGTGGCGGCGGAACCAACCACCCAGGCAGCACCTGCCGACCTGGCGGTCGCACCCGCCGCTGCGTCGAGTCCCGCCGCCCCGGCAGCGCCCGCTGCCCCGGCGGTTGCCGTCACCACCCCGGCGGATCCCGCCACAACCTGATGCGAGGCGCCGATGCGCCCCGCCGAACCCAGACCTGCCGCCCTCCCAGGGGCGGCGGCCCACCAGAGGTACCTACCCATGCCCAAGATGAAGACCAGCAAGACGGCCGCGAAGCGGTTCGGCAAGACCGGCACCGGCAAGCTCCGGCGCCTGCAGCAGAACCGTCAGCACCTGTTCGAGAAGAAGACCTCGACCCGCACCCGGCGCCTCGCCGGAATGGTCGACGTGCACTCCGGAGACGCCCGCAAGATCAAGCGGCTCCTCGGTGAGCGGTAACCGGTAGGGACGAGAAGGAGACGCAGCCATGGCACGAGTGAAGCGCGCCGTCAATTCCAAGAAGCACCGCCGCTCGACGTTGGAGAAGGCGAAGGGCTACTACGGCAACAAGAGCCGTTCGGTCCGCGCCGCCAACGAGCAGGTGATGAAATCCGGGCAGTACGCCTTCCGCGACCGGCGGGCGAAGAAGGGCGAGTTCCGTCGCCTGTGGATCCAGCGGATCAACGCCGCCTGCCGGATCCACGACATGTCGTACAGCCGATTCATCGCCGGGCTCAACGCCGCCGGCATCGAGGTCGACCGCAAGATCCTCGCCGACCTCGCGGTCACCGATCTGGCGGCGTTCGGCCAGTTGGTCGAGGCGGCCAAGACCGCCCTCGGCTGATCCCGAGCCCCGAATGCCCGAGAGCGAACTGCTGGGCTTCGGACATCCCAAGGTACAGCGGCTGCGGCGCCTCATCGGGCGCCGCAGTGCGCGCCACGCCGAGGGGGCATTCGTCATCGAGGGCGCCGGTCTCGTCGCCGAGGCCGTCGCCGCCGGCTGGCCGATCGAAGCCCAGTTCGTGGCCCCCGGCGGTGCGCCGGTCCACGGGGTGAGCCCCGTCCACGCACTGGGCGCCGGCGTGATCGAGCGGGTCGCCTCCACCGAGGCACCCCAGCCGCTGCTCGCCGTCGCCCCGATCCCGCGCCGCGATCTCACGGACGCGGCCGGGGCGACGTTCGTCGTCGTTGCGGCCGGGGTCGCCGATCCCGGCAACCTGGGCACGATCCTGCGCTCGGCCGAGGCCGCCGGCGCCGACGCGGTGATCACCCTCGCCGGGACGGTCGACTGCTACGGCCCGAAGGTCGTGCGGTCGTCGGCCGGCGCGCTCTTCCACATCCCCGTGATCGGCCCGCTCGACCCCGCCGACCTGGCAAGCCTGGGGGTGACGATCGTCGGCACCTCGTCGCACGACGGAGTGGCGTACCACCAGTTCGACTGGTCCCGGCCGGTCGGTCTCGTCGTCGGCAACGAGGCCCACGGCGTGCCCGACGACGTCGTCGTGGATGCCTGGGTGACCATCCCGCACCGTGGCCGGGCCGAGAGCCTGAACGTCGCCATGGCCGCCACCGTGCTCTGCTTCGAGGTGGCACGCCAGCGCTGCTGACGGGCGCAGCGCTCTCCGCCTGCGCAGCCCCGGTGGGCCGGGCGCCGGGCGCCGGGCGCCGGGCCGATTTTGGGCCGGTCGATCGGGTTGCCTCACCTCTGACAACTGCGTACAGTGGGGTGCGAGCGCGCCGAGTGCTGTTTTCTTGAGCATCCCGCTCGGGTCCAGCACTCTCAGGGGGATCTCGTGATGCAGCAGCAACGTCGGCGTCGGGTCATCGTGGGTGCGTGCCTCGTGTCGGGCGCCATCGTCGGGGCGGGCTCGGGGGTGGCTCCGGGCGCGTCGCCGCCCCCGTTCCATGGCGCGGTGGTGCCCGAGATCCCTGTCGCCAACTGGCCGCGGATCAACGACGGCGAGATCGATGCGGCCGAACGGGTCGGCCAGTTCCTGGTCCTCGGTGGCACGTTCACCTCGATCACCCTCCCCAACGGCAGTACCGTCGCCCAGCCCTTCCTGGCTGCCTTCGACGTCGACACCGGAACGCTGTCCACCACGTTCCACCCGGTGCTCGACAAGGCGGTGTCGGTGCTCGAGGCCGGGGACACCCCCGGGACGGTCTTCGTCGGCGGGCTGTTCCGCACGATCAACGGCGTCGCCGCCACCCGGATCGCCAAGCTCGACGTCCTCACCGGACAACCGGTGCCCGGCTTCGACGCCTCGGTCAGCGGCGAGGTGAGGGCGCTCGCCCGCACCGGCGCACGCCTGTTCGTCGGCGGGGAGTTCAGCGAGGTCAACTCCCAGTCCCGCTCCCGGCTCGCCGAGATCTCGGCCGCCACCGGTTCGCTGTCGAGTGCGTTCACCATCGGCATCACCGGGTCACGGGCGACGGGCTGCCGGGCCGACGGCTTCTGCTACACGGCGAGCGGGCCGGCGCTGCGTGCCCTGAACATCACCCCCGACGGCAGCAAGCTCATCGTGCAGCACCGCGGCGACCTCGTCGGCGGCCTCACCCGCTGGGGTGTGGCGGTGATCGACATCTCGGGGACGCCGACCGTGACGCCGTGGCGTGCCGACCTGTGGGATGCGTCGCGCAACAACGGGCGGACCGAGTTCGTCGGCATCATCCGTGGCGACATGGCACCCGACGGTTCGATGATCGCCTTCTCCAACGCCATCGGCAACTTCCCCCCGCTGCACGACACAGTGCTCGCCTACCCCGTCGCCGGCGCCGAGGCCGTCCAGCCCTTGTGGGTCACCCAGAACTTCGACTCGACCTACGGCGTGGCGGTCTCCGACCAGGCCACGTACATGGGTGGCCACTTCTGCTGGACCGAGAGCCAGCAGTCCACCGCCTCCCCCCTCTACGTGCCCAACCCGACCGGCGGCAACCAGTACAGCTGTGCCGCCACCGGCGGTGGGGTGTTCCAGCCGCAGACGACGTACCGCCAGCATCTCGCCGCCGTCGATCTCCCGACCGGTCGGGCGATCACCTGGAACCCGGGTTCGAACAACTCGCCCAGGGGTGTGCTCTTCCTGCGCAACTACGACCGTGGCCTGGTCCTCGGCCACGACGGCACGCTGGTGCGCGGGTTGAACGTCGGACGCAGTGCGGTGTTCGACTTCGGGATCACCAAGGAGCCGCGCGAGGTATCCCCGCCGGGCCTGACCGTCGACAGCCCGACGCCCGGAGCGACGCTCGCCCTGCAGACCGCCGGCGGGACGGCGATCGACGACTACCGCGTCAAGCGCGTCCGCCTGCGGTTGCGCGACGTGGCCACCAATCGGTGGGTGCAGGCCGACGGCAGCCTGTCCTCGGCGGTCTACCAGTGGGAGGCCGTCCTCGGAGCGGAGGGGATCTCGGGCTCGTCGCGGACGTGGAGCGTCACCGGGCTGCCTTCGCCGGTGGGCCAGGTGCAGATCCAGGCCCGGTCGGTCGACCTGATGGGCCGGACGTCGCCGTGGGTCGCCGTCACCGTCACCGGCACCCCGCCCGTCGCAGCCCCGGGCGTCGCGCCCATGGCGGCCCGGGCCGCGGTCGTGCCCGCCGCGCCCGTCGACGACAACCCCCGGCCCGCAGCCCTCGGCGCGCCGGCCGGTCAGCTCGTCGGCGAACCCGTCGCCGGCGACGAGGAATGGGTGCTGCTCCCGTGGCGTCAGGAGGTCAGCGAGGCGGCCGGGCTCGGCGTCGGCGCCGACGGGACGGTGGTGCGCATCGGCAAGAACGGCAAGATCTCCAAGCGCAGCGGTAGCCGCACCTGGGACGATCAGCTGCCCCCCGGCACCGGCTTCGTCGGGCCGGTCGCCGTGATCGGCGGCGACCGCGTGGTGGCGGCGGTCAGGGACGCGACGATCGAGTGGGACGGCCGGAAACGGTCGAAGCTGTTCGCCTTCGTTCCCACCGCGCTCGCCGCAGCCGCCGACGGCACCGTCGCCGCGATCAACGCCGGCGGCGGTGATGCCCTGGTCATCCGCGAGAACGGTGCAACGATCACCGACGAGCCGGCCCGTTGGGTGGCGGTCGAAGCTGCCGGTCGTTACTGGAAGATCGGCAGCGACGGCAACGTCTACCGCGGGCGTCCTGGATCGTGGACGCAGGTCGGGGGCCAGGCGATCTCGGTCGCCGTCAGCGCCTCGGGCGTCGCCGCCGCAGTTCTGCCCGACCGCACGGTGGCCACCTTCGGCGCCGACGGGGTGTGGACGCCGGTGCCCGGCCTGCCCGTGGCCGCCGCCCAGGTGGCGATCCACGACCAGGGTCTCTACGTGCTCGGCGTCGACCTCAACGTGTACCGCCTGGCCTGATCCGGCGAGCCGGGCGCCCGGCTACGGTCACTGGCGTGTGCCGCAACATCACCATCCTGCACGGACTCGAGCCGGTCGCCAGCGACGTCGAGATCCGCGCCGCAGCGCTGCAGTACGTCCGCAAGGTCAGCGGGATCCGCACGGTGGCGCCCCGGAACCAGCCGGCCTTCGACCTCGCCGTCGATCGGGTTGCCGAGGCGACGACCGACCTGCTCACCTCGCTCGGGCCGCGCCGGCGACCGCCGGCGACCGTGCCGCCGCTGCGACGGCCCGCCGTGATCGCCCGGGTCGCCGCCCGGGCCGGGCGCGACGACGGTTGAATCGATGCCCGGGGCGTCGGGCCCGCCCCGCTAGGCTCGTTCCCCGCCCCGCTCTGAGGAATCCTCCCGATGACACCCGACCTGTCCACCATCGTCGCCCACGCGCTCGACCGCATCGGCGCCGTCGGCGACCTCGATGATCTGGCCACGGCCGAGGCAGATCTGCTCGGCAAGCGCGGCGAGCTGGGCCAGGCGAAGACCCGGCTCGGCTCGATCCCCTCGATCGACGAGCGCAAGGAGCTCGGACGGGCGGTCAACGAGGCGACCGAGCAGATCGCCGCGGCCTTGGCCCTGCGGCGCGCCGAGCTCGCCGCAGCGGCTCGAGGCGCCCGGATCGCCGCCGAACGCCTCGACCTGACCGAGACGATCTCGTCGCCGAGCCGCGGACACGCCCACGTCGTGACCCAGGCCTGGGAGCGGCTCGAGGACGTCTTCCTCGGCCTCGGTTTCCAGGTTGCCGAGGGTCCCGAGGTCGAGACCGACTGGTACAACTTCGGCGCGCTGAACATGCCGCCGTCGCATCCGGCCCGCGGGATGTGGGACACCCTGTTCGTCGATCACGGCGATCCGGGCACGGTCGTACTGCGCACCCACACGTCGCCGGTGCAGATCCGGGTGATGGAGTCGCATGTGCCGCCGATCTACATCGTCGCCCCCGGCCGGGTGTACCGGCGCGACACCCCGGACGCCACCCACATGCCGGTCTTCCACCAGATCGAGGGACTCGTCGTCGACCGGGGGATCACGATGGCCGACCTGGCGGGCACGATCGAGGCGTTCACCAAGGCCTTCTTCGGCGGCGAGTTCACCTCCCGGCTGCGCCCGTCCTACTTCCCCTTCACCGAGCCGTCAGCCGAGTTCGACATCCGCACCCCGTCGGGGGACTGGCTCGAGCTCGGCGGCTGCGGCATGGTCCACCCCGACGTGCTGCGCGCCGGTGGTCTCGATCCCGAGGTGTGGAGCGGATTCGCCTTCGGTTTCGGCATCGACCGGATGGCCAAGGAGCGCCATGTGATCGACGACATCCGTGAGATGTACACCAACGACGTCCGCTTCCTGGAACAGTTCTGAGACGAGGACCACTCGATGGATGTCGTACTTTCCTGGCTCAACGACCTCGCCCCCCTCGGGGAGGAGACGGATGCCTTGGCCACCACGTTGAACAGCCTCGGCCTCGCCGTCGACGGGATCCGCCACGTCGGCGCGTCGATACCCGGGGTGATCACCGCTCGCGTGCTGCGCACCGAACGGCACCCCGACGCGGCCAAGGTGCACCGCGTCTTCGTCGATGCCGGCGACGGCGCCGAGCGCCACGTCTGGTGTGGCGCCTTCAACATGGCGCCCGGCGACGTCGTCCCGCTGGCCACCCCGGGGACGGAGATGCCCGACGGCCGGAGGATCGAGCCGCGCCCGATCCTCGGGATCAGCTCGCACGGCATGCTCTGCTCGGCGAGGGAGCTCGGCCTCGGTGACGACCACACCGGGATCCTGATCCTCGAGGCGGGGACGCCGCTCGGGTTGCCCTACGGCGAGGCACTGGGGTTGGCCCGCGACGTCGTCTTCGAGCTCGACGTCAACAGGAACCGCCCGGACTGCTGGGGGCACCTCGGTGTCGCCCGCGATCTCGCCGCCCACCTCCACCTGCCGATGAATCCGGCCGTCGTTGCCGTCGAGGCCGTCGGCGACCCGGTTGCCTGCCCCGTGACCATCGTCGACGGCGACCGCTGCGGGCGTTTCACGGCGACGGTGATCTCCGGCGTGCACGTCGCCGACTCGCCCCGGTGGATCAGGGACCGGCTCGCCGCGGCCGGGATGCGGGCGATCAACAACGTCGTCGACGCCAGCAACTACGTGATGCTCGAGCTCAACCAGCCCAACCACGCCTACGACCTGGCCACCCTCGGAGGGGGCGGGTTCCGTGTCCGGCGAGCCGGCGACGGCGAGGTGATGACCACCCTCGACGGGGTGGTGCGGACGCTCTGCGCCGACGACCTGTTGATCTGCGACGCCACTGACGCACCGATCGGTCTCGCCGGGGTGATGGGCGGTCTGGCCAGCGAGATCTCGCCGGCCACGACCACGGTGGCCCTCGAGGTCGCCTGGTTCGAGCCGACGGGCATCGCCGCCACCGTGGTCCGAACGGGCCTGCGCTCCGAGGCCTCGGCCCGTTTCGAGCGGGGCGTCGATCCCCTGGGGATGGAACGGTCGATCGCCCGGTTCGTCGAGCTCCTCGGTGAGACCTGCCCCGAACTGGTCGTCCATCGCGCAGGCGCCGACGCCCGGGGGGACTCGATGCCGCCGGCTTCTCGCTCCGTCGATCTGCGGGTCGCCCAGGCCAACCGCATCCTCGGGACGTCGTTGGCCGCCGCAGACCTGCCGCCGTTGCTCGACGGCATCGGCCTGACCGTCGACGCCGACCGGCCCGACGCCGCGGTCGTCACCGTCGCCCTGCCCTCGTGGCGCCCCGACTGCAGCAGCGAGATCGACGTCATCGAGGAGATCGCCCGGCACCACGGCTACGACCGGCTCGGCCGGACCGTGCCGAAGTCGACGGTGCACGGCCGACTCAGCGCGATCCAGCAGCGCCGCCGAGCCCTTCGCCAGGTGCTGCTCGGCTGCGGAGTGTCGGAGGCGATGCCCAACCCGTTCCTCGCCCCGGGCGACCTCGACCGCTGCGGGCTCACCGACCGGGCGGTGTCGATCACGAACCCCCTGGTCACCGAGGAATCGGTGCTGCGCACGTCGTTGCGCCCCGGCCTGCTCAAGGCCATCGCCTACAACGCCTCGCACCGCAACTCCGCTGTGGCGCTGTTCGAGATCGGCCACGTGTTCCCCCCCGGAGCCGGCCAGCTCCCCGACGAGTACGAGGCGCTCGGCGTCGTCCTCGCCGGACGTGAGGCGCCCGCCGCGCTCGTGCTCTGGCGTGAGCTGGCTGCGGCGCTGTCGCTCGGCGCCCGAGTCGACCAGGCGACCCCGCCGCCCGGGCTCCATCCGACCCGCTCGGCGACCCTCTCCCTCGGGCGCGACGTGGTGGGCGCCCTGGGCGAGATCCATCCGGAGGTGCTCGAGTCGTTCGGCATCACCGAACGTGTGGCGGTGCTCGAGCTCGATCTCACGGCGTTGCTGGCCAGGGAGCCGGCCGCACCGCGGTGGAAGGCGACGTCACGATATCCATCGAGCGACCTCGATCTGGCGTTCGTCACCCCCGACGAGGTGACCGCCGAGAAGCTCGACAAGGCCATCCGCCAGGCGGCCGGCGCCCTGCTCGCCGGCCTCTCGCTGTTCGACGTCTACCGGGGGGCGGGTGTGCCGGCGGGGAGCCGCAGCCTCGCCTTCCGGCTACGCCTGCAGGCCGCTGACCGCACTCTCACGGAGACCGACGTCGGCCAGCTGCGGGACAAGGTCGTGGCCGCCGCCGCCAAGTTCGACGCTGCGTTGCGCAGCTGACGAGGGGGCGCACCCGGCCAGGTTCGACCCGGCCCGGTTCGGCCCCGCTCAGTTGACGGAGGTGTCGGCGGGGTAGTGGGCGAGCCACGCCAGCCGGTTCGGCTGGCGGGCGAGCACCCGCCGCCACAGGCCGGCGGGGTCCCCGGTGAACACGTCGTCGGCCTGCGCATCGACGATCGCCCAGGCGTCGGCGGCGATCTCGGCGTCGAGCTGCAACGGGCCCCAGCCGGCATAGCCGCGGAAGATGCGAAGTCGTCCGACCTCGACGTCGGCGGGATCGAGGGCCAGATCGACGGTTCCGATCGTCGCCCGGGGATCGCCGCCGAGCGGTTCCCATCCGTGCGCGGTGTCACCCTCCGGCCGATGTCCGACCCCGATCAGCGCGGCCGGTTCGACGGGACCGCCCGAGAACACCGCCGACGGGTCACAGGCCCGGTCCAACCATCCGGCGACCTGCGCCGGGCGTTCGGGGGTGGCGCGATTGAGGACGACGCCCAGGGCACCGTCGGGAGAGTGCTCCAACACGAGTACAATCGAACGGTCGAAGTTCGGATCGATGAGCGGCGGCATGGCCACGAGCAGCCGACTTCGGTGCGACTGAAACATTATTGAGCTCGCTTGCGTCGTTATGGAGTTGCACCGTTCTCGGTGCTCCAGGAGGACATCATGGCATTCGATTCGAAGCGATCGGGGGGAGGGCTGCGTTCTCTGGTCACCACGACGCTCGTCATCGTGGTCGTCCTCGTCGTGGGCGTGCCACTGCTCTGGCGCTGGCTGGGCACGCCGTTCAGCACCAAGACGATCGACCGGACTGCGCCGCCGGTGCTCGTGCAGCTCCGTGACCTGGCCGAGTACCACGCGGCGAGCGGAGACTTCGAGGTGCTCGTCGACGTCGAGAAGGACGTCAGCTGGCTGCCCTCCGCCCTTGCCGGGGAACGGGTCTTCTTCGTCGGTGTCGGCTCGGTCGACGCCGTCGTCGACTTCACCACCCTCGGCGACGAGGCGGTGCAGATGAACGCCGGGCGCACCGAGGTCACCGTCACGTTGCCGCCGCCGGTCCTCGGTACGGCCGTGGTCGACCCGGCACGCAGCGAGGTGGCCAACCGCGATCGGGGCCTGCTCAACCGGCTGTCGGGCGTCTTCACCGACAACCCGACGAGCGAGACCGAGTTGTACCTGCTCGCCGGCCAACGGATGCAGGAGGCGGCGACGGCGTCCGACCTGGGCCGGCGGGCCGAGGACAACACCCGCAACATGCTCTACAGCCTGCTGAAGACCCTCGGCTTCGAGAAGGTCAACGTGCGCTTCGACGGCCGCACGGCGGTACCGGCGCCCGCGCCCTAGAACCGCTGGGTCCCCGGGCGATGGGGCCGGGCGGATTCCTCGCATGATCATGCATCCATGTGTATGATCATGCGATCATGGTCAAGGTAGGCATCATCGGGGCATCCGGCTACACCGGCGTCGAGCTCCTCCGGCTGGCGGCCGGGCATCCCCGGTTCGACATCGCCTACGCCACCGGCGGTACCCAGGCGGGCACGCCGGCGGCCTCCCTCTATCCGGCGCTCACCGCCGCCTATCCCGATCTCGTGTTCGACGAGTGGGACCCGGCGCGGGCCGACGGGCTCGATCTGGTGTTCCTCGGGCTGCCCCACGAGGCCTCGATGGCGATCGCCTCGGATCTGGTCGGCCGGGTCGGCTGTGTGGTCGATCTCTCCGCCGCCTACCGGCTGAAGGACGCCTCGCTGTATCCCCGATGGTACGGCTTCGAACACGACCAGCCCGACTTGCTGGCCCGGGCCGTGTACGGCCTGCCCGAGTTGCATCGGGACGAACTGCCCGGGGCGGAGCTGATCGCCACCCCGGGCTGCTACGTGACGGCGGCGACGCTGGCGCTCGCCCCGCTCGTGCGCGCCGGCGTGATCGACCGCCACGGGGTGATCGTCGACGCCGCATCAGGGGTGAGCGGGGCGGGACGGAGCCCGAAGCACGGCTCGCTGTTCTGCACCGTCGACGAGGATTTCACCGCCTACGGCCTGCTCGACCACCGCCACACCCCCGAGATGGAGCAGGAGACCGGCGCCCAGATCCTGTTCACCCCGCATCTCGCACCGATGAACCGCGGGATCCTGGCCACCTGCTACGCCCGCCCCGCACAGGGAACCGCCCCGACGACGGCCGACCTGCTCGCCGTCCTGGCGGCGGCATATCGCGACGAGCCCTTCGTCGTGGTGCGGCCCTCACCGCCGTCGACCAAGGCCACACTGGGGTCCAACGCCGTGCACCTCAGCGCCCGCCATGACGAGCGGACCGGTTACGTCGTCGTGCTCTGCGCACTCGACAACCTGGCCAAGGGCGCCTCGGGCGGCGCCGTGCAGGCTGCCAACGTCGCCCTCGGACTGCCCGAGGCGATGGGGCTGGCCAAGGTCGGGCTGTACCCGTGAGCAGCGAAGCGGGCATGGTTCCCGGGCCGGCAACGGCGGCCGACAAGGCCGACATGCTGATCGAGGCGCTGCCCTACATCCGCCGCTTCGCCGGCAAGGTGGTCGTCGTCAAGTACGGCGGCAACGCCCTTGCCGGGTCGTCCGAGGCCGACGCCCTCGCCCTCTTCGCCCAGGACATCGTGCTGATGCAGTCGGTCGGCATACGCCCGGTCGTCGTCCATGGCGGCGGGCCGCAGATCTCCGAGATGGTCCGGCGCCTGGGGTTGCACACCGAGTTCCGCAACGGACTGCGGGTGACCGACGCGGCGACGATCGACATCGCCCGGATGGTGCTGATCGGCCAGGTCAACCCCCAGATCGTGGCGGCGATCAACGTGCACGGACCGCTCGCCGTCGGCGTCTCGGGCGAGGACGCCGGCCTGATCCGGGCGTCGGCCCGCGACGTCGATCTCGGCTTCGTCGGCGATGTCGAGGCGATCAACCCGACGATCCTGCTCGGCCTGCTCGACGACGAGTTCATCCCCGTGATCGCCACGATCGGCACCGACGAGTCGGGACAGGCGTACAACATCAACGCCGACACGGTGGCCGGGGAGATCGCCGAGGCGCTCGGCGCCGAGAAGCTCGTCTACCTGACCGACATCGAGGGGCTGCGGCGTGTCGTCGACGACCCCGACAGCCTGATCCGCCAAACCGACGCCGATGAATTGGAGGCCCTGATGGCTGACGGAACCATTGCCGGGGGGATGATCCCGAAGGTGCGCAGCTGCGTCAAGGCACTGCGCGGCGGGGTGCGCCGGGCGCACATCCTCGACGGTCGGATCCCCCACGTGGTGCTGCTCGAGATCTTCACCGATGCCGGCATCGGCACGATGGCGGTGGCCCAGTGAGCGCCGGCGCCCATGGCTTCGCCCATGAGGCCCAGGACTCCTGCCCGTTCATGCCGGTGTTCGGGCCTCCGCAGGTGATGTTCGCCCGGGGGGCGGGAACCGAACTGTGGGACACCGAGGGCAAGCGCTACCTCGATTTCCTCGGCGGACTGGCGGTGATCTCGCTGGGCCACGCCAACCCGGTGATCGCCGAGGCGATCTGCGACCAGGCAGGCCGGTTGCTCCACGTGTCGAACTTCTTCGCCAACCAACCGGCCACGCAGGCGGCCATCGCCATCAACGCGCTGCTCCGCGAGGCGACCGGGCTGTCCGGCCAGACCTTCCTGTGCAACTCCGGGGCGGAGGCGAACGAATGCGCCCTCAAGCTGGCCCGCAAGTTCGGCGGACGTGGCCGCCACGTCGTCGTCAGCGCACTCGGTTCGTTCCACGGTCGCACCCTGGCCACGCTGGCGGCCACGGGCCAGACGGCCAAGCACGAGCCGTTCCAGCCGATGCCCGAGGGCTTCCGCCATGCCGAGTGGGGCTCGCTGGAGGCGCTCGAGGGAGCGCTCGACCCGACGGTGGCGGCGGTGCTGATCGAACCGATCCAGGGGGAGGGCGGGGTCAACCCGGCCACCGTCGAGTACTTCCGAGGTATTCGACGCCTCTGCGACGAGCGCGGCATGCTGATGATCGTCGACGAGATCCAGACCGGCTTCGCCCGGACCGGACGCTGGTTCGGCTTCGAGCACTTCGACGTCGCACCCGATGTCGTGACGATGGCCAAGGCGATGGGCAACGGGTTCCCGGTCGGGGCGTGCTGGGCGCGTGCCGACGTGGCGTCCGTGTTCCAGCCCGGCGACCACGGCTCGACGTACTCGGGCACGGCGATCGCCGGGGCCGCGGTGAACACGGTGATCGCCGAGATGCGCCGGCTCGACGCGCCAGCGCTGGCGGCCGCCCAGGGCGTCAGGTTGGCCGACGGTCTGCGCGCCCTGCCCGGCGTCGCCGCCGTGCGCGGCATGGGCCTGTTGCTCGCCGCCGAACTGGAGGCCGGCCGCGACGCCAAGGCCGTCTACTCGGCGTGCCTCGCCGCCGGGCTGGTGGTCAACGCGGTGACCGCCTCGGCGCTGCGCTTCGCTCCTCCGCTCACGGTCAGCGACGCCGAGATCGCCGAGGCGTTGCGCATCCTCGGTTCGGTGCTGGCCTCATGAGGCACCTCCTCGACATCACCGATCTCACGGGCGACGAGCTCGACACGGTGCTCCGGTTGGCCGAGATGCCGATCGCCGAACTCGGTCGGCCGCTCGACGGCCTCGGCGTCGCCCTGGTCTTCGAGAAGCCCTCCAATCGCACCCGGCAATCGATGGAGATGGCCGTGTTCCAGCTGGGTGGCCATCCCGTCTACACACGCGGCGAGGAGATCGGCTTCGACGTGCGCGAATCGGTCGAGGACGTCACCCGGATCATGGCCGGCTATCACGGCGTGGTCGGCGCCCGGGTTTTCGAGCACGAGATCGTTCGGCGGATGGCCGCACTCGATGTCGTGCCGATCGTCAACATGCTCTCGGGATGGTCCCACCCGCTCCAGGGCCTGGCCGATGCCCTCACCATGCGTCAGTGCTTCGGGTCGCTGGCCGGGAGGACCGTGGCCTACGTCGGCGACTACAACAACGTCGCCCGGTCGTTGGCCGAGGTCACGGCGGTGCTCGGTGGCCATGTCCGACTGGGCTGCCCCGGCGGCTTCGACGCACCACCGGCGGAGTTGGAGCGGATCCGACGCCTCGGCGCCGCCTCGGTGGTGCAGCTCGGACGGGCCGACGCAGCCGTATCCGGCGCCGACGCCGTCCACACCGACACCTGGACCTCGATGGGCCAGGAGCACGAGCGGAGCGATCGGCACAACGTGTTCGAACCCTTCCGCGTCGACGAACGGCTGATGGACGCCGCCGGGCCGGCGGCGTTGTTCTTCCACTGCCTGCCGGCCCATCGTGGCGACGAGGTCACCGCAGCGGTGATCGACGGTCCACGGTCGCGGGTGATCGCCCAGGGCCACAACCGCCTGCATGCCGCCCGTGGCCTGCTCGCCTGGCTCGCCGAGGCGAACCGTGGACGATGAGACCGGACGGCCGGTCCGCTGATGACGACGAAGACCCAACGTCAACAGGCCGTCGTGCGCCTGATCACCGACCACACCGTGACCAGCCAACCGCAGCTGGTGGATCTCCTCGGCGACGAGGGGATCGAGCGCGACCCAGGCGACGGTGTCGCGCGATCTCGACGAGGTGGGCGCCGTCAAGGTGCGCATCCCCGGCGGCGAGACCGTCTATGCGCTGCCCGAGCTTCCCCACGAGCGGGTCACCCCGATCGACCACCTGCGTCGGGTGCTCGGGGAGTGGGTCGCCGGAGTCAACCACTCCGGCAACCTGGTCGTCGTGCGTACCCCGCCGGGGTGTGCCCATGTCGTCGCGTCGGCGCTCGACCGTTCGGCGCTCGTCGGGGTGATCGGCACCGTCGCCGGTGACGACACCCTGCTCATCGTCGCCGACGAGGACACCGGCGGAGCCCGGCTCGCCGCCCGCCTCCGCGAGCTCGCCGGGCTGGCCGGCGGGGACCACCGATGACACCCTCTATGTCAACCTGTTTCTCTGATTGGGGTTGTTTTGTTGTTGGTGAGTTCGTTGTGGGCGATGGGTTCGTCGCAGCAGGGGCAGTTGCCTCCGAGGCCGACGCGGTGGCAGAAGGTGTTGCAGTCGGGGCAGTGTTGGGTGCCGAGGTAGCGTTGCTCGCAGATCGGGCAGGCGTAGAGGGTTGCTGGTCGTGCGGGTTGTGGTGGGGTCGGCTCGGGGATGCTCGGGGTGTGGCGTTGGCGGTGGGCGGCTTGTCGGCAGGCGTCGGAGCACCAGCGGCGCCGGCCGTTCGGAGCGAAGGCTCGTCCGTATCGGGGGCAGGTGATCGTTACGTCGTCGTTACGCGACGGGGTGGTCATTTAGGCCGCCTTCGCCGTTGTGGTGGTGGTGTGGCGGAGGGCGCCGGTGTGCAGGGCCGGGTCGTACACGACACCGTTGGTCCAGCAACGCCAGATGACTCGGACCCAGGCGCGGGCGAGGATGCGGATGGCGTGGGGGTGGTCGCAACCGCGGCCTATCGCTCGTTGGTAGATGTCTGCGGCCCAGGGGGAGGAGTGGCGGCTGTTATCGGCGAATGTGGTGACCGCGACCCGGAATCGGGTGTTGCACGCCCAGCGGAACTTGACGGCGTGGTGTTTGCCGGAATGTTTCGTCACGGGGGCGAGCCCAGCGAGCGCGCAGACCGCTTCGGGGGTGTCGTAGGCTTGTCGGCAGTCGCCCCATTCGGAGAGCATCTGGGCTGCGTTGATGGAACCGGACCTTGGCAGGGAAGTGAAAATCTGGCCGTCTGGGTGCTCCCCGAGTTGGGTGGCGATCTGTTTGGCCAGCTGTTTGATCGCCGTGTTCAACGCCCGGATCACGGCGATGTAGGCGATCACGGTCGCTTGACGGGCCTGGTTCTCGGCGCCGGTAGTGATCCCGTCGGGGACCGAACGGAGCCGTTTGAGCAGCTCGGAGGCGGGGCGTCGCCCCGAGTAGCTGTGGCGGGTCAAGAACTTGGCGAGTTGCGGTTCGGTCAGACGGCTCGCCGATGCCGGTGTCGGGTAGCGCTCCAGGAACTTCAACGCGATCTCGCTGCACACATCGGCGAAGATCTCGTTCGCTCCCGGCCAGAACGCGTCCAGGCACGCTTCGAGCTGGTTGTTCGCCGCGACGCGATGATCGACGAGCGCGTCACGGGCTCGCGACACTGCCCGCAACCCGCGGGTCGCGTCGCTGAACGGGGTCAGGACCCGCAGTTTGTGTTGCCGCATCCGCAGGTACTCGGCGATTGTTTCGGCATCACCGGCATCGGATTTCGCGCCGGAAACCACCTCACCATCTCGCCATGCCTTGATCGCGTTCGGCGAGACCGCCACCACCGGATGCCCGGCCTCCAACAACTTGTCGACCAGCCGGCCGTCGGGCCGTTCGATCGCCACCGGGATCGATCCGGGCGGGCCGAGCTTGGCGAGCCGGGCGACCAACAGGTCGAACCCGTCACGGGTGTGTTTGATCATGAACGCTTTCGGGTGGCGGCCGTCGGCGTCGATGACATGCACCGCGTGTTCCTCGCTGGCCCAATCGATACCCACGAACCATCCGGCGTTCAATCCGGTGACCTTCTCAGACATTCGCTCTCCTTGATCTCGGGTGATGTTCGAGCTCGCGATGAGCGGGGTCTCGCCGGGCGGTCACTGACCGGCGCTCTACGGCGCGTCCTTCTCTTGCCGGTTCAAGACACCCGAGAAGACGGGGGGCGGCAGTGTCATCGTGGCCCACGAAGGGCGACCGACGCGGGCCGTCACCCCCATCCCCATCGAGACCTCAACCGAACACTGCCGGATCCCGACCTCATGAGTGTGGACCAGTGACCGGCGACGATCGAACGGGCGACGATCGAACCGGCGACGATCGATCCGGCAGGACGCTCTGGCACGGCAGGTTCGAGGGAGGGCCGGCAGCCGAGCTGATGGCGTTCACGGCCAGCATCTCGTTCGACCGCCTGATGTGGGCCGACGACTTGGCCGGATCGCGCGCCCACGCCGCCATGCTCGGCCGTGTCGGGCTGCTCGACGGGGCCGAGTGTGCGGCGGTGCTCGCGGCGCTCGACATCGTGGCCGACGAGATGGCCGCGTCGAGCTTCGCCTTCCTCGACTCCGACGAGGACATCCACACCGCGGTCGAGCGACGGGTCACCGAGCTCGCCGGCCCGGCGGGCGCCAAGCTGCACACCGGACGCAGCCGCAACGACCAGTCGGCCACCGACCTGCGGCTGTGGTGCAAGCGTGAGCTCCACGGCGTGGCCCGGCGGGTGATCGAGCTGCAGGAGGTGCTGGTCGCCCGGGCGGTCACCGCCGGCGTCGGCGACGACGGGATCTACCTGCCCGGGTACACCCACCTGCAACGCGCCCAGCCGGTGCTCCTCGCCCATCACCTGCTCGCCCACGCCTGGGCCCTCGCCCGGGATGTCGACCGCCTGCTGGCCACCATCGAGCGCCTCGACGTCTCCCCGCTCGGCGCCGGCGCGCTCGCCGGCTCGTCACTGCCCCTCGATCCCGAGCTCAGCGCCGAGCTCCTCGGTTTCGCCCGGGTGTTCGACAACAGCCTGGATGCCGTCGCCGACCGTGATCACGTCGCCGAGGCGCTCTTCGACCTCGCCCTGATCGGCATCCACCTCTCTCGGCTCGGCGAGGAGTGGGTGCTGTGGACGAGCGAGGAGTTCGGCTTCGCCCGGCTCGACGACGCCTACGCCACCGGCTCGTCGATGCTCCCCCAGAAGAAGAACCCCGACGTCGCCGAACTGGCCCGCGGCAAGGCCGGCCGGCTGATCGGCAACCTCGCCGGACTGCTCGCCACGCTCAAGGGCCTACCCCTCTCGTACAACCGTGATCTGCAGGAGGACAAGGAGCCGTTGTTCGACGCCGTCGAGCAGATCGCCCTCGCCCTGGGTGCGATGAGCGGCATGATCGCCACGGCGACGTTCGTGGCGGACCGGATGCAGGCGGCGGCCGACGCGCAGACCTCCTCGGCGACCGACCTGGCCGAGTGGCTCGTGGAACACGGCACGCCGTTCCGCGACGCCCATGCCATCGTCGGAACGCTCGTCCGGCGCTGTCTGGCCGGCGAGGGCACGCTGGCCGAGCTCGTCGCCGGGCACGCGGCCCTCGGGCCGGGCGCCGCTGCGCTCCTCGGGCCAGGGGTGGGAGTGCGGCGGCGCACCACCCGCGGCGGGGCCGGCCCCCAGCCGGTGGCAGCCCAGCTCGAGCGGTTCCGCTCGAGGCTCGCCGCCGACCGGGCACGGCTCGGGATGTGACCGGGCACGCCGACGTCGTCTTCGTCCCCCCGTCCACGATCGGCAACAATGTGTGACCGATGTCGTCCAGCCACACGTTCAGGGTCCGCCACGAGGCGGAGGTGACCGAACCGTGACCCGCGCCCACGTCCTGGAGCGGTCGTTCTACGAACGCGATGCCCGCGACGTAGCCCCGGACCTGCTCAACAAGATCCTCGTCTCGGGCCATTGCGCCGGTCGGATCGTCGAAGTCGAGGCCTACGTCGCCGACGACCGGGCCAGCCATTCGTTCAACGGCCCGACGATGCGGAACCGGGTGATGTTCGGCCCGCCGGGGTTCCTCTACGTCTACTTCACCTACGGCATGCACTTCTGCGCCAACGTCGTCACCGGCGCCGAGGGCGACGGCCAGGCAGTGCTGATCCGGGCGCTCGAGCCGCTGAAGGGAGTGTCGCAGATGCGCACACGGCGGCCCAACGTGACCAGCGATGCCGATCTCGCCAGCGGTCCGGGCAAGCTCACCCGGGCGATGGCGATCGGGCGGGACAACAACGGCCAGGACCTGTGCCGAAGCCGGATCCGGATCGTCGATGACGGCGTCCCGCCACCGCGGATCCTCGGTGTCTCGCCGCGGATCGGGATCACCGAGGCCGTGCACTTCCCGTGGCGATGGTTCGTCGAGGGCAACCCGCACGTGTCCCGGGCTCCGAGGGCGGCGCCCGCCGACCCGACGATGGCGACGTGAAGGCGGCCGGGCAGGCCCTCGCCCTCCGTCAGATCGGCCCGGTCCAGTCGATCCCGGCGCCGTGGTAGGACGAGGTGGCGAGGACCTCGGTGTGCCCTCCTGGCCACGTGGTCAGCCGCAGATCGGCGACCGGCCCGGCCGGCTCCATCCGCAGCCAGGCAAGAGGGCGATCGTCGGTCGCCCGTGCGCCGTGCTCGCCCAGCGCCACCTTGACGGCGTTCCTCGTCGCCGTCCCCAGGTACTGCCACACGATCGAGTGATAGACGACGGCCGTCCGGCCCGGCAGGCGGTGGGACAGACGGTCGGCGACCCAGGCACCGGCGTCCGCCTCCGTGACGACCACGGGCTCGTTGACGGCGAGGTCGAGCGCAGCCCGCAGGCGGACGAAGCGCGCCCGCTGATCGGGCCAGACGAACGACAGCAGCCGCAGGCGGGCCGCTGGATCGGTGACGTCGAGCGGGGAGATGTCGCATCCCTCGCGGGTGGCCACCTCGACGTCGGACAGGACCGGGGGAACCGCCCAGACGTCGGTGAAGCGCACCCTGCTCGCCGGGTCGCCGAGCGTGGCCGTGCCGCTGTCGAACCAGAACCGGTCCCAACGCAGGTTCAACCCGGCCGAGGCGCCGAGCTCGAACAGCTGCAACGGCCGAGCGTGACGTCGGCCGAGCAGGCAGAACCCGCCGACGAGCACCGCCGATCGACCGACCTCGTTGGTCTGCAGCTGCTCGTCGAGGGCCGCGCGGATCTCCGCTCGACGGCGCGTCACCACATCGAGGAACTCGTCGACCAACCCAACGCCGGGGCTCCCACCGACCGACGGGTAGTGGCGGGCGAGCGCAGGCTCGTCCCCGCTGAGCACCAGCCTGTGGACCGCGGCGGCGATGCGCAGCACCAGGGCGTCATGCACCACTCGGTGCGTGCGATCGGCGATCGCCTCGGCGAAGAGCTCACGGAGCGCCGCCGCTGCCCGATCGTGTTGGTGCCGGCGGCCCAGTTCGGCGAGCAGGGCACCGTACATCGGTGAGCCCAGTGCCCCGGACGCCGCGGCCTGCAGGGCGTACGCCTCGGCAACGGTGTGCTCCGTGGTCGCCATCGGGGTCGACGCTACCGCGGGCACCTACGACCCGCCGTCCGAACCAGCGGTGGTGCCACCCGTTGCGATGCCTAGCATCGGACGGGTTATGGACCTGATCGACGATCTCGAGGCGCGTGGGCTGATCCACGACTCCACCGATCGGGATGCGCTGCGCTCCCGCCTCGCCGACGGCCCGATCGGTGTCTACGTCGGTTTCGACCCGACGGCCGACTCGTTGCACGTCGGGAACCTCCTCGGGCAACTGACGCTGCGCCGGTTCCAGCTCGCCGGCCACCGCCCGGTCGTGCTCGCCGGGGGGGCGACGGGCATGGTCGGCGATCCGGGCGGGCGGAGCGAGGAACGCAACCTCCTCGACCGGGCGACGCTCGACCACAACGTCGCCAGCGTGAAGCGCCAGCTGGAGAAGATCCTCGACTTCGACGGCGGGCCCGCATCGGCCCGCCTGGTCGACAACGCAACGTGGACCGAACCGGTCTCCGTGCTCGACTTCCTGCGCGACGTCGGCAAGCACTTCACGGTCAATCAGATGGTGGCCAAGGAGAGCGTCCGTGCCCGGATGGAAAGCGAGCACGGGATCTCGTACACCGAGTTCAGCTACATGCTCCTGCAGGCCAACGACTTCCGCCATCTCCACGAGCACGAGGCCGTCGAGATGCAGATGGGTGGATCCGACCAGTGGGGGAACATCACCGCCGGCATCGACCTCGTCCGGCGCCGCCTCGGGCGTGCCGCCTACGGTCTCACCTGGCCGCTGCTCACCCGCAGCGACGGGCAGAAGATGGGCAAGTCGGCGAGCGGGGCGCTGTGGTTAGATCCGTCGAAGACCACCCCGTACCAGTTCCGCCAGTACTGGATGCATCTGCCCGACTCCGATGTCGAACGCTTCCTCCTGCAACTCACGTTCCGCACCGTCGAGGAGGTCGGTGAGCTGGTTGCCCGGCATACGGCGGCACCCGAACGGCGGATCGGGCAGGCCGCCCTCGCCGATGACCTCACATCGACGGTCCACGGCGCAGTAGCCGCCGGTGCGGCGGCGGCCGCCACCGAGGTGCTCTTCGGAGCGGATCCGACGTCGGCGAGTCCGGAGGTGCTGGCCGTGCTCGCCTCGGAGATCCCCTCTCGCACCGTGAGCGTTCAAGCACTCGGCGACCCCTTGAGCCTCCTGGTCGGATGTGGCCTGGCGACGTCCAACGGTGACGCCCGTCGCACCCTCAACCAGCGGGGCTACCGTGCGAACGGGGTCCAGATCGACGAGAACACCGATCTAGCTGGTCTTTCGCGTCTGCACGGACGGTACCTGCTGCTCCGCAGGGGCCGATCGACCTATTGTCTGGTCGAGATTCCTTGAGCCAGAGGTTGACGTTCTCCCAGGCCCTCGGTAGTATCTCTCTTCGCCCCGGAGTGCAGAGATGCGGCCCGGGTGCCCGGCACCAACACCACAGAGTGAGTGCTGAGCGAGCTACGGCTCCTTGAAAACGGAAGAGAAGACTGAACGCCAGTGCGGGCAGTCATGCCTATTTCAGGTCTGACTGCACGTCAATTCAAAAGCAAGTTGGGTAACCAGCCCCGACACAACACAGCGAGGATCTGGTGGAATCACGGAGAATTAGATTCCCTCCGCCACCGGGATTCTTCTGACCAAGACATTCGAACGAGAGCTTGCTCTCGAACGAAGGTTTTCGATGGAGAGTTTGATCCTGGCTCAGGACGAACGCTGGCGGCGTGCTTAACACATGCAAGTCGAACGAGATCCATGAAGTGGCAACACGACGGAAGATCTAGTGGCGAACGGGTGCGTAACACGTGAGGAACCTACCCTGGTCTCTGGAATAACAGGTGGAAACACCTGCTAATACCGGATGCCTTCGAACCATCGCATGGTGGATCGAAGAAAGAATTTCGGATCGGGACGGCCTCGCGGCCTATCAGCTTGTTGGTGGGGTAACGGCCTACCAAGGCTTCGACGGGTAGCTGGTCTGAGAGGATGATCAGCCACACTGGGACTGAGACACGGCCCAGACTCCTACGGGAGGCAGCAGTGGGGAATCTTGCGCAATGGGCGAAAGCCTGACGCAGCAACGCCGCGTGGGGGAAGAAGGCTCTCGGGTTGTAAACCCCTTTCAGCAGGAACGAAAATGACGGTACCTGCAGAAGAAGGTGCGGCCAACTACGTGCCAGCAGCCGCGGTGATACGTAGGCACCAAGCGTTGTCCGGATTTATTGGGCGTAAAGAGCTCGTAGGCGGTTCAGTAAGTCGGGTGTGAAACCTTTCGGCTCAACCGAAAGCCTGCATCCGATACTGCTGTGACTTGAGTTCGGTAGGGGAGTGGGGAATTCCTAGTGTAGCGGTGAAATGCGCAGATATTAGGAGGAACACCGGTGGCGAAGGCGCCACTCTGGGCCGATACTGACGCTGAGGAGCGAAAGCGTGGGGAGCGAACAGGATTAGATACCCTGGTAGTCCACGCCGTAAACGTTGGGCACTAGGTGTGGGCTCCAACCAACGGAGTCCGTGCCGTCGCTAACGCATTAAGTGCCCCGCCTGGGGAGTACGGCCGCAAGGCTAAAACTCAAAGGAATTGACGGGGGCCCGCACAAGCAGCGGAGCGTGTTGCTTAATTCGATGCAACGCGAAAAACCTTACCTGGGTTTGACATGTAGAGAAAAGCCGTAGAGATACGGTGTCCTTCGGGGTTCTACACAGGTGGTGCATGGCTGTCGTCAGCTCGTGTCGTGAGATGTTGGGTTAAGTCCCGCAACGAGCGCAACCCTTGTCCTATGTTGCCAGCACGTAATGGTGGGGACTCGTAGGAGACTGCCGGGGTCAACTCGGAGGAAGGTGGGGACGACGTCAAGTCATCATGCCCCTTATATCCAGGGCTGCAAACACGCTACAATGGCCGGTACAAAGGGCTGCGAGTCCGCGAGGATAAGCGAATCCCGTAAAGCCGGTCTCAGTTCGGATTGGAGGCTGCAACTCGCCTCCATGAAGCTGGAGTTGCTAGTAATCCCGGATCAGCACGCCGGGGTGAATACGTTCCCGGGCCTTGTACACACCGCCCGTCACACCACGAAAGTCGGCAACACCCGAAGCCGGTGGCCTAACCGTAAGGAAGGAGCCGTCGAAGGTGGGGTCGGTGATTGGGGTGAAGTCGTAACAAGGTAGCCGTACCGGAAGGTGCGGCTGGATCACCTCCTTTCTAAGGAGTACTTCTCTGAGGGTTCTCGGCCATCCGTGTCGAGCTCTTGGAGCACTCCCTAGTTGGTGCACTGGTGGGGACGATGTTCAGTCGTCAGGGGTTGAGGTTCGCCTCCTTCTGATGTCAGAGCATCGCCTTTGTCTTCTCTTCCGTTTTGAGGGAATCGTCCCTCTGGCCCGCGTCAATCGTTGACGCGGTGCGGCGTGGGTAGCAGGTCGTTAGACCTCCCTGCGGCCAGGCCCCTTGAGAACTGCAGAGCAAGCACGAGCATCTTATTTTAATGAATTCCAAGCTACAAAGAGCCAACGGTGGATGCCTTGGCGCCAAGAACCGATGAAGGACGTGAGTGACTGCGAAAAGCTACGGGTAGCCGTCGACTAGGCAATGATCCGTAGATGTCCGAATGGGGAAACCCAGCACCCGTCATGGGGTGTTACCCCGGTCTGAACACATAGGGCCGGAGGAGGGAACCAGGGGAATTGAAACATCTCAGTACCCTGAGGAAAGGAAAGCAACCGCGACTCCCTTAGTAGCGGCGAGCGAAAAGGGAATAGACCAAACCGTGTCGGTGTCAAGCCTGGTGGCGTTGCCGATAGGGGGTTGTGGGACTGATAACTGGAGCACCAGACCCAGTACAGAGTTACCAAATTGCTATGTAGAAGAGCTACCTGGAAAGGTAGGCCACAGAGGGTAAAAGCCCCGTATTCGAAACGTACGCAGTCTCTGATCAGTATCCCAAGTAACGCCGGGACCGTGAAAACCGGCGTGAATCTGTGGGGACCACCCCATAAGTCTAAGTATTCCTTGGCGACCGATAGTGAACTAGTACCGTGAGGGAAAGGTGAAAAGTACCCCGGGAGGGGAGTGAAATAGTACCTGAAACCGTTGGTTTACAAACAGTCAGAGCGTCGTCACGTAAGTGGCCGCGATGGCGTGCCTTTTGAAGAATGAGCCTGCGAGTTATGGTACGTGGCAAGGTTAACCCGTGAGGGGGAGCCGAAGCGAAAGCGAGTCTGAATAGGGCGATTTAGTCGCGTGCTGTAGACCCGAAGCCAAGTGATCTATCCATGGGCAGGTTGAAGCGGGGGTAAGACCCCGTGGAGGACCGAACACACGTCAGTTGAAAATGGCGGTGATGACCTGTGGATAGGGGTGAAAGGCCAAACAAACTTGGTGATAGCTGGTTCTCCTCGAAATGTATTTAGGTACAGCGTCATGCGTTCAGCATCGGAGGTAGAGCACTGAATGAGCTAGGGGGCCCACAAGCTTACCGAACTCAATCAAACTCCGAATACCGGTGCTCCAGAGCATGGCAGTGAGACCACGGGGGATGAGCTTCGTTGGTCGAAAGGGAAACAGCCCAGATCATCAGCTAAGGCCCCAAATTCTGGACTAAGTGGAAAACGATGTGGGACCGCACAGACAGCCAGGAGGTTGGCTTAGAAGCAGCCACCCTTAAAAGAGTGCGTAATAGCTCACTGGTCGAGTGGTCCTGCGCGGACAATATAACGGGGCTCAAGTCCAGAGCCGAAGCTATGGGTTCGTCAGTGATGACGAGCGGTAGAGGAGCGTCGATGGCGCATTGAAGCGGCGGGATGACCCGTCGTGGAGTGCCATCGAGTGAGAATGCAGGCATGAGTAGCGAGAGAGGGGTGAGAAACCCCTCCGCCGAAAGCCCAAGGGTTCCTGGGGAAGGCTAATCCCCCCAGGGTGAGTCGGGAGCTAAGGCGAGGCCGAGAGGCGTAGTCGATGCACAACTGGTTGATATTCCAGTACCACCGTGTTCGCGCCAAGCCCGACATCTGCGACGTGGGGGCTGTCTTCGGACGAGCCTGCCGAGCGGGTCGAGGGTAGCTGGAGGGGGACGCAGGAGGATAGGTGAACCGGGGCGATGGTTGTCCCCGGGTAAGCGTGTAGGAGGGTCCGATGAGAGTTGGGCCGTGAACTCTGAGACGTGATGCCGAGCCGCTTCAGGCGAAGTCACTGATTCCATGCTGCCAAGAAAAGCCCAACAGCGAGTTAGCACGGTGCCCGTACCCCAAACCGACACAGGTGGGCGGGTAGAGAATACCAAGGCGATCGGGAGAACTATGGTTAAGGAACTCGGCAAATTACCTCCGTAACTTTGGAAGAAGGAGGACCCTAGTAGCGTGAAGGCCTTGCGGCCGGAGCGTGAGGGGGTGGCACAGACTAGGGGGTAGCGACTGTTTACTAAAAACACAGCAGCGTGCGAAGCCGTAAGGCGCTGTATACGCTGTGACGCCTGCCCAATGCTGGAAGGTCACGGGGAATGGTTAGTCGAAAGGCGAAGCTATGAACCTAAGCCCCAGTGAATGGCGGCCGTAACTATAACGGTCCTAAGGTAGCGAAATTCCTTGTCGGGTAAGTTCCGACCTGCACGAATGGCGTAACGACTTCCCCACTGTCTCAACCATAGACCCGGCGAAATTGAAGTACGAGTAAAGATGCTCGTTAGCTGCGGAAGGACGGAAAGACCCCGTGGACCTTTACTATAACTTGGTGTTGGGTTTTGACCTGTGTTGTGTAGGATAGGTGGGAGACTTGGAAGCTGTGGCGCTAGCCATGGTGGAGTCATCGTTGAAATACCACCCTGCATATGTCGGGACTCTAACTTTGGTCCGTAATCCGGATCAGGGACAGCGCCAGGCGGGTAGTTTGACTGGGGCGGTCGCCTCCTAAATTGTAACGGAGGCGCTCAAAGGTTCCCTCAGACTGGTTGGCAATCAGTCGTCGAGTGTAATAGCACAAGGGAGCTTGACTGCGAGACCTACAAGTCGAGCAGGTGCGAAAGCAGGATATAGTGACCCGGCCATCACGTGTGGAAGTGTGGTCGCTCAACGGATAAAAGGTACCCCGGGGATAACAGGCTAATCTTTCCCAAGAGTCCATATCGACGGAAAGGTTTGGCACCTCGATGTCGGCTCATCGCATCCTGGGGCTGAAGCAGGTCCCAAGGGTTGGGCTGTTCGCCCATTAAAGCGGTACGCGAGCTGGGTTTAAAACGTCGTGAGACAGTTTGGTCCCTATCCTCCGCAGCCGTAGGAATATTGAGGAAGGCTGTCCCTAGTACGAGAGGACCGGGACGGACGTAGCTCTGGTGTGTCTGTTGTCCTGCCAAGGGCACGGCAGATTAGCCACCTACGGAAGGGATAACCGCTGAAAGCATCTAAGCGGGAAGCCTGTTCCAAGATGAGTATTCCCATGCGGTCAACGCAGTAAGGCCCGTGACAAGACCATCACGTTGATAGGCCGGAGGTGTACGCACGGTAACGTGTTCAGCCGACCGGTACTAATCGGCCGAGGGCTTGGTTCATAAGAATGTTCGTGCTTGCTCTGGAGTCCTCGTGGGAGATCCACGTTGACAACTGATTTCCGGTGGCCATAGCGGCGAAGTCACACCCGTTCCCATCCCGAACACGGAAGTTAAGCTCGCATGCGCCGATGGTACTTGGGGGTAGACCCCCTGGGAGAGTAGGTCGCTGCCGGAATTTATCGAAGAGAACCCCCGGAAGATCCCGGGGGTTCTCGGCGTTTTCGCCCCTCTGTCCGCGAAGCCCGTAAGGTGGTCACATGCCTCCAAATCCGTCATCCGGTGCGTCCCCGCGCCGGTCGTCCACCGGGGGTTCGGACTCCGGCGCCCGGCGGAATCCGCCGCGCGCCGGCTCCCGCGCCACGGGCTCCTCGGTTTCCGGCGACCGACCGCGTCAGGCCGGCTTGTCCGCATCTGGTGCGCGGACGCGCTCGGCCCGTTCCGCGGACGATCGGCCGCGCCCGCCGCTGGTCCACGATCGTCGGGCAGGGGGCGAACGGGACGAGCGTGACCGGGCGGGCCGACGGCCGCGACGGGCCGCGATGACGCCCGTGGAAGCCGGCGTGCCTCGAGCAGCGAGGGAGCCCCGCGCTCCGGGGCGACGGAACGGGTCCCGCGGTCCGGTGGGATGGAACGCCCCGCGCGTAGGGTCGTGGGCGGCGCCGCTGAAGACGTACGCGGCGGACGTGCACCCGGTCGGGCGGTCGGCTCGGCGACGCGGCGTGCCGCGTCGCCCGTGCAGCGCGTCGGGGCCGGCGAGGGTGAGCGCCCAGGTCGCTCGGGAGGCCGGCCCGACGATCGTGGCGGAGCCCGCCCGACCGGTGGTGTCCGCAGGTCCCCGCAACCGTGGACCCGTCGGGGCGAACGCCCGGAGAACGGTCGGAGCTCAGCGGGCCCGAGGCCGGCCGGTGGCGAGGGCACCCGCCGCTCCGGTCCCCCCGCCAGGGGTGGCCCTCCGGGGCGCGGCAGCCGATCGCAGGGGGGTCGACCCGAGGCCGACCGATTCCGCCGTGGTTCCGAGCAGCCCAGGCCAGCTCCCGAGCCGCCGAAGCGCGGCACGTCGGGTCTGCGCGGAACGCGTCACGACCACGCGCCCGGAGTGGGCACGCGAGGAGTGGATCGACGAGGGCTCCCTGCGTCACGAGGCCCAGGGTGCCGCTGCGCGGGCGTCGGCCTCTCCGTCGCGGTCACGCGGACCGAGGCCCGCCGGCCACGACTCTCCGGCCAGGCGACCGGATCGACCGGCGTCGGCTGCGGCCGGCGCCGGTCGGCCCGCACGCCCGCCGGCCGCCCGGCCCGGACCGGCCGGGTCCCCCGACGACGACATCGCCGGCGCAGTCGGCGCCCGGCGGGCCACCCGACTGCGCGAGCAGTTCAAACTGGCGGAATCGGCGTTCCGGCGCGAGCGGTACTCCGATGCCCGCCGGATCCTGCGTGATCTGGTCGCCGAGGCGCCCGACGCCGCGTCGTTCCGCCAGCTCAGCGGGCTGGTGATGTACCGCCTCGGCCGCTGGAAGCTGGCCGTCGCCGAACTCGAGGCGCATCGTGAGCTGGCCAACGGCAGCCCCGAGAACCTGCCGGTGCTGGCCGACTGCTACCGAGCGCTCAAGCGCTACGCCAAGGTGGAGGAGCTGTGGGCCGAGTTGCGCGAGGCCTCACCCTCCGCCGAACTGGTCGCCGAGGGCCGGATCGTGGTCGCCGGAGCGTACGCCGATCGGGGCAACCTCCCGGCTGCGCTGGAGGTGATGCGGCCCGCCGAGCCGATCCCACGGCGCATTCACGATCACCACCTGCGGATGTGGTACGTCATCGGCGACCTACTCGACCGGGCGGGCGAGCAGACCCAGGCTCGGCGCTACTTCTCGCGGATCCGCGACATCGTCCCCGACTTCGAGGACGTGACCGAGCGGCTGGCGACACTCGGTCGATAGGCGCCTGGGCCGGGCCGCCGGGCGACCGCTAGGCTCGGCGCGTACACGGCGCGTGGTCGCGAGAATCGCGCGCTCCGACCACGCAACAAGGAGTACCTGTGGACATCGCCTCGCTCCTCGGTGACGACGCCGAATCGCTGCTGTCGCACACCTGTGCCGGCATCACGAAGGACAGCCTGACCCTCCCCGGCGCAGACTTCATCGATCGGTCACTCGCCACGAGCGATCGTTCCGTCGCCGTGTTGCGCAACCTGGCGGCGATGTACGACCACGGACGCCTGGCCGGCACCGGCTACCTGTCGATCCTCCCCGTCGATCAGGGGATCGAGCACTCAGCGGCGGCGTCGTTCGCGCCGAACCCCGCCTACTTCGACCCGGCGAACATCTGCCGGCTGGCCGTCGAGGGCGGGTGCAATGCCGTGGCCTCCACATTCGGCGTGCTCGGCGCGGTGAGCCGCCGCTACGCGCACAAGATCCCGTTCATCGTGAAGCTCAACCACAACGAGTTGATGACCTATCCGAACCGGTTCGATCAGGTGATGTTCGGCACGGCCCGCCAGGCCTTCGACATCGGCGCGATGGGTGTCGGAGCGACGATCTACTTCGGTTCCGAGGCGTCGACACGGCAGTTGCAGGAGGTGTCGCAGGCATTCAAGGAAGCCCACGACCTCGGGATGTTCACCGTGCTGTGGTGCTACACGCGCAACGACGCCTTCAAGCGAGACGGCATCGATTACCACCTCTCCGCCGATCTGACCGGCCAGGCCAATCACCTGGGCGTGACGATCGAGGCCGACATCATCAAGCAGAAGCTCCCCGAGAACAACGGCGGATACACGGCGTTGGGCGCCGGCTACGGCAAGACGTCGAAGCTTGTCTACGAACGGCTGACCACCGACCACCCGATCGACCTGGCCCGCTGGCAGGTGGCCAACTGCTACATGGGTCGGATCGGCCTGATCAACTCGGGCGGTGAGTCGAAGGGCGCCGGTGACCTGGCCGCCGCGGTCAAGACCGCGGTGATCAACAAGCGAGCGGCGGGGCAGGGCCTGATCTCGGGCCGTAAGGCCTTCCAGCGACCGATGGCCGATGGGATCGCCCTGTTGCACGCCATCCAGGACGTCTACCTCGACGACTCGATCACCATCGCCTGATCCGACAGTTCCCGGGTGGTGGCTGCGACTTGGGTCCCTGCCGCCCGACGGCGGGCTCGATCGCATTAGTCGATGCTCCGGTCCTGAGTCATCTGTAATAGTGATGTTCGATCGCCTCGGCCCGTCGGATGATCCACGTCGTCGGACGGTTGCGTGTGTAGCTTGAGCAGCGCAGCGCAGCCCTCGGGAGCTGCGGGATTCCCCACCGAGAAAGGGTGGTCCATGACCGACATCGTCGATCGGCCTTCGGCGGACGCGGAGTCCGTCTCCAGGGTCGTGGTGAGGTTCGCCGGTGATTCCGGTGACGGGATGCAACTGACGGGCGACCGCTTCACCGCGGTCAGCGCCTCGTTCGGCAACGACCTCTCGACACTTCCGGACTTCCCGGCCGAGATCCGGGCTCCGGCGGGGACGGTCCACGGGGTGTCGAGCTTCCAGGTGCAGATCTCCGACCACGACATCACCACGCCCGGCGACACGTGCGATCTCCTCGTGGCGATGAACCCGGCGGCGCTCGTCGCCGATCTTCGCCGGCTCCGCCTCGGGGGCGTGCTGATCGTCAACAGCGACACCTTCGACGAGCGCAACCTCGAGAAGGCGGGCAGGACCGTCAACCCGCTCACCGACGGGAGCCTCGCCTCGTTCAAGCTGATCGAGGTGCCGATGACCTCGCTGACCAAGGACGCCACGGCGCCCTTGGGCGTCAAGCCGCGTGACGCCGACCGGTCGAAGAACTTCTTCGCCCTCGGCCTGATCTCGTGGCTGTACTCCCGCCCGGTCGACCCGACACTGTCATGGATCGACGAGCGTTTCGCCACGAACGATCTGGTCCGCCAGTCGAATCGAACGGCGTTCGTCGCCGGGTGGAACTTCGGCGAGACGGCCGAGCTGTTCGACCACCGCTACCAGATCGCGCCGGCCCACCTGCCCGCCGGGGAGTACACGCAGATCAGCGGGAACACCGCGCTGGCCTGGGGAATCGTGGCTGCCGGGCAGCTGGCCCGGCTGCCGGTCTTCCTCGGGAGCTATCCGATCACCCCGGCGTCCGACATCCTCCACGAGCTGTCGAAGCACAAGAGCTTCGGCGTGCGCACCCTGCAGGCGGAGGACGAGATCGCCGCCGCCGGTATGGCACTCGGGGCGGCCTTCGCCGGCCATCTCGGATTCACCACGACGAGCGGCCCCGGCGTGGCGTTGAAGAGCGAGACGATGAGCCTCGCCGTCTCGCTGGAGCTGCCGCTGGTGCTGGTCGACATCCAGCGGGGAGGCCCGTCGACGGGCCTGCCGACCAAGACCGAGGCCGCCGACCTGAACATCGCCCTCTACGGCCGCCATGCGGAGGCGCCGCTGCCCGTCGTCGCCGCCCACGGCCCTGCGCACTGCTTCGAGGCGGTCATCGAGGCCAGCCGTCTGGCGCTGAAGTACCGGACGCCGGTGATCCTGCTCTCCGACGGGTACATCGCCAACGGCGCCGAGCCGTGGCTGCTTCCCGACATCGCCTCGCTGCCCGACATCTCGGTGCCCTTCGCCGAGGGGTACAACCACGTCAACGCGGCCGGGCAGGCGGAGTTCTGGCCATACCTGCGGGATCCCGTGACGCTGGCACGTCCGTGGGCGATCCCGGGAACGCCGCACCTGATGCACCGCGTCGGCGGCCTCGAGAAGCAGGACGGCAGCGGCAACATCGACTACACCCCCGAGAACCACGAACGGATGGTGCGGCTGCGGGCCGCCAAGATCGCCGGCATCGCCGCGGACATCCCGCCGGCGACGGTTGCCGGTGACGAGGACGCAGACGTCTGTGTGCTCGCCTGGGGTTCGACCTGGGCGGCGATCCACGCCGCCGTTGAACGGCTGCGACGGGGTGGCGACAAGGTGGCCTGGGTCCACCTCGTCCATCTCAATCCACTGCCGGCGAACCTCGGCGACCTCCTGCGACGATACCGAAAGGTCGTGGTACCCGAGCTGAACCTCGGTCAACTGTGCCGCCTGGTGCGCTCGGAGTACCTCGTCGACGCCATCTCGGTCAGCAAGGTGCAGGGCCTTCCGTTCACGTCGGACGAACTCGAAACGGCCATCAAGGGGGTGTTGTCGTGACCGATCTCGCCATTCCACTCACGACGAAGAAGGACTGGACCAGCGATCAGGAAGTGCGCTGGTGCCCGGGATGCGGGGACTACGGGATCCTGCAGGCCGTGCAGATGCTGATGCCGGAACTGGGTGTCGCTCCGGAGAACACGGTCTTCGTCAGTGGCATCGGATGCTCCAGCCGGTTCCCGTACTACATGAACACCTACGGCATCCACAGCATCCACGGGCGTGCGCCGGCCATCGCCACCGGGATCAAGGCGGCTCGGCCCGATCTCGACGTGTGGGTGATCACCGGCGACGGCGACGGGCTGTCGATCGGGGGTAACCACCTCATCCATGCGCTACGGCGCAACGTCAACCTGACGATCGTGCTGTTCAACAACCGGATCTACGGGCTCACCAAAGGTCAGTTCTCGCCGACCTCCGAGGTCGGCAAGGTCACCAAGTCGACGCCGCTCGGTTCGGTCGATCCACCGTTCAACCCGCTCGCCGTGGCCCTCGGTGCCGAGGCGAGCTTCGTCGCCCGCACGCACGATCTCGACCGCAAGCACATGATGGAGACGTTCCGCGCGGCACACGACCACCAGGGGGCGGCATTCGTCGAGGTGTTCCAGAACTGCAACGTGTTCAACGACGGCCAGTTCGAGGACATCATCGGGCGCGAGAACCGTGAGGCGATGCTGATCAACCTGCGTGACGGTGAGCCCATCCGCTTCGGCAAGGGCGGCGTCCATGGCGTCGTCATGGGCACCGACGGCCAGCTCAGGATCGTCGACGTGGCCACCGTCGGCGACGACGCAATCCTGCGCCACGATGCTCGGCGGCTCGACCCGAGCCTCGCCTTCGCCCTCGCCCGGCTCTCGACCAACGATCACTCGCCGACGCCGATCGGCGTGTTCCGCGACATCGAGCGACCGGAGTACTCCAGCGCGATGGGCCGCCAGTTGGTGGCGGCCAGCGAGCGCAAGGGCCCCGGGAACCTCGCCGACCTGCTCCGCTCGAACGGAACCTGGTTCGTCGACTGAACTCGGCCCGCCGGCCGGCGCGCGCTCACTCGAGCGGGCGGATCACCAGCCCGGTGCGCAGCTTCGGCGTGAAGAACGTCGACTTCGGGGGCATCAGCAGGCCCTCCTCGGCGGTGCGGCGGATCTCGTCGATGCCGGTGGGGCGGATCAGGACGCCGGCGGCGGCTTGCCCAGCGGCGACCATCGCCGTGACGTTGGCGACGCCGTGCTGGTACCCGACGGTGTGCTCGAAGCCGTCGAGCGCGTGCTCGAGCAGGGCGCCGTCGAGGTTACGCACCCCGGCGAACCGGTCCGGCCGCGGGGTGAGCCACGTGCCTGTCCCGTCGGCGTGGACGAAGCACAGGCAGCCCCGCCCGACGAGCTGCGGGGTGACCGCCGGCGTAAGCATCCCCGCCGGCGACACCTCGAAGAACGCCGACAGCCGGGCGAGGAGATCGGCGGGAGCCACGTCGCGGTAGATCCGGTGGATGGCGTCGATGCTGAGCTGGTCCTCGACCAGCTCAGCGAGGTAGGTCATCGTCAGCTCGGCCTGGCCGGCGGTGCCGCCCGATGCCCTGCGGCACTCGTCACGGTACACCCGACTGATCGCGTAGCGGTGGTGGCCGTCGGCGATGAGCACCGGTTTGGCCTCGACGGCCCGGCGGATCGATTCGATCCGCGCCGGGTCGTCGACCCGCTCGACGGTGTGGGTGACCCCGTCGACGGTCACCGATCCGATCGGCTCGCCGGGTTCGGCGAGCAACGACGACAGCCCCGTCGTGAGCGACAGACCCCAGACTGGGGAGAGGTTCGCCCGGGTGGCACGGGTGAGGTCGAGGCGGTCGGTCTTGGCCTTGGGGGTGGTTCGCTCGTGGGGGAGCACGCCCCCCGCCCCCTCGTCGACGACCTCGAGGCCGCCGATCACCCCGACGGTCGCCCGTCGCTGCCCGGCCTCGTCAACGAAGACCATGCGGTAGAGGGTGTACGACGGGTGTGGGTCGCGGACCATCACCCCGTCGGTCAGCCAGCGGCCGAGCAGCTCTGCCGCCCGGTCGTAGCGCAGCGGTCCGGCGGACTCGCGGGGGACGTCGACGTGGACGATGTTGGCAGCGTGGCGTGTCTGGAGGTCGTCGAGGTCGGCTTCGGAGAGCACGTCGTACGGAGGGGCCACCACATCGTCGAGCGACAGGCGCTCGAGGTTGTAGCGCACGGCGGGGAACGGTTCGAATCTCGGCACACCACCAGGCTTGCATCTCCCCGGGCCGCGGCGCGCATGGCACGATGGCTGACCATGCCGACACCGCCCCCTCTCGTGCTCTGCGATCTGGACGGGGTGGTCTGGCTCGCCCACCGGCCGATCGCCGGCTCGGTCGAAGCGATCGCCCGACTGCGCGCCGCCGGCCACCGGGTGGTCTTCGTGACCAACAACTCATCGGCACTCGTCGCTGAGCAGGAGGTTGCGCTCGCCCGGATCGGGATACCCGCCGTCGGCGACGTGCTGACGTCGGCGCAGGCTGCCGCCCTGCTCGTCGCCCCCGGTGAACGTGTGCACGTGTGCGGCGGCCCCGGGGTGCGTGAGGCCGTCGAGCGCCGGGGTGCGCTGGTGGTCGACGACGACACCGAACAGGCCGATGCCGTGATCGTCGGCTTCCACCGCGACTTCGACTACGAGGGCCTCCGCCGGGCCGCCGCCCAGGTACGAGGCGGAGCACGGCTGATCGGTACGAACGACGACGTGACCTATCCGACTCCCGACGGCGTGATCCCGGGGGGAGGCGCCATCCTCGCCGCCGTGGCCGCGGCCTCCGAGACGGTGCCCGTCGTCGCCGGCAAGCCGCACGAGCCCGCCGCCCGACTGGTCCGCGACATCGTCGGGGACACCGGGCGCGCCGTGATGGTCGGCGACCGCCCCTCGACCGACGGCCGCTTCGCCGGCACGTTGGGCTGTCGGTTTGCGCTGGTCGACTCCGGCGTGACGGGTGCGGGGGAGACGAGTGACCCGCCGGCGGATCTCCGCGGCGCCGACCTCGCCGCCATCGCCGATCTGCTCCTCTCCCCACCGGCGTAGGCGGTGGAGTCGTTACCGGGGATGGCGACGGCTGCGCGATCCCAGCGATAGCGTGGGGATATGGCCAAAAACGACCTGATCAAGCGCCTGTTGGACTCCGGGATCGCATTCACCCAGATGAGTCAATCGAAGGCGGAGGCACTCACCAAGGACCTCGTCCAGCAGGGTGAGATCAAGCGCAAGGAGGCGGCCAAGCTCGTCGACACCCTCGTCGACCGCGGCCGGGAGACGACGGATCGTCTCGTCGCCATGATCCAGGAGGAGGTGGCCCGGCAGGTCGGCCGTCTCAGCAACCAGGTCGACGATCTCGAGGCCCGCGTCGAGGAGCTCGCCGGCCGGATGGGCTTCCGGGCGACGTCGGAGCCGGCCCCGGCCGCCGCCGAAGCGAAGGCTCCGGCGCGTGCGGCGGCTGCGAAGGCGAAGGCTCCGGCGCGTGCGGCGGCTGCGAAGGCGAAGGCCCCAGCGGCCAAGCGCGCGGCGACCGCCAAGCCTGCCGCCGCCACGGTCGCCCCCACCGCAGCTGCGTCGGAGGCCACCACCGCTTCGTCGGGAGCCCGGCCCACGGCACGCCGGGCCGCGGCCACCAAGGCGTCCTCCGCCCGCGCGGCGGCCCCGAAGGCCGTCGCGACGAAGGCGACGGGCGCAGGCCGGACGGCGGCGCCCCGCCGGTCAGCCGCCGCCAAGGCCGCCGACGCCGGCTGACGAATGCCCTCGGTCCGGCGTCGTCTCGACGTCGAGCTGCTCCGCCGGCGCCTCACGACGACGCGTCGGGAGGCGATCAGCATGATCGAGGCGGGCCGGGTGACGGTCGGGGGCGTGATCGCCGACAAGCCCGCACGGCTCGTCGCCACCTCGGAGCCGATCACCATCGTCGGCGCCGCTCGGCGCTTCGTGAGCCGGGGCGGCGAGAAGCTGGAGGCGGCGCTCGCGGCCTTCGCCGTCGATGTCGTCGGGCTGCGGGCGCTGGACGCCGGCGCCTCCACCGGCGGGTTCACCGATTGCCTGCTCCAACGCGGCGCCGGGCATGTCGTGGCGCTCGACGTCGGCCATGCCCAGCTCCACGAGCGGGTGCGTGGAGACCCCCGGGTGACGGTGATCGAACGGTTCAACGTGCGCTCGGTGACACCGTCCGACATCGGCGGCCTCGTCGGGCTGGTCGTCGCCGACCTGTCGTTCATCTCGCTGACGGTCGTGCTCCCCGCCCTGCTCGGCGTCTGCAGGCCCCGGGCCGACATGGTGATGCTCGTCAAACCCCAGTTCGAGGCGGGCCGGCGCGAGGTCGGCAGAGGCCGCGGGATCATCAGCGACCCGGCGATCCATGAACGTGTCCGCCTCGGGGTCGCCGACGCCCTGGGTGGCCTCGGTGCCGAGGTCGTGGGTTGGATCGACTCGCCGATCTATGGTGCCGACGGCAACAAGGAGTTTCTCGTGCACGCACGAGCGCCCGAGGAGACGTGACGTGGACATCCTGATCGTGGCTCACCACCAGCGGGCCGATGCCGTCAGCTTGGCGGTGCAGGCGGCAGACTGGCTGACCGAGCAGGGCCATGGCGTGTGGATGACGCCCGACGACGCCACCGCGCTCGGCCTCTCCCATCTGGCCGACGTACGGCCGGCCGGCCAGGCCGATCTGGTCCTCAGCCTGGGCGGCGACGGCACCATGCTGCGCACGTTCCAACTGCTCGACGGCGCCGAGGTGCCCGTGATCGGCGTCAACGTCGGCATGCTCGGCTACCTCACCGAGGTCGAGCCCCCGGGGATGACCCACGCGCTCGACCGGTTCATGGCCGGCGATTACACCCTCGAGCAGCGGATGATGCTGGCGGTCCGTGTCGAGCGCGCCGCCGGACGCTCCGGAGGGCCGTCGACCTGGCGATCGCTGAACGAGGCGGTGCTCGAGAAGCACGAGTCCGGGCACACGGTGCGCCTTCAGGTGGGGATCGAGGGCGCCCGGTTCACGACGTACGAGGCCGACGGGCTGATCATCGCCACCCCCACCGGATCGACCGCCTATTCGCTCTCGGCTCGTGGCCCCGTCGTCTCGCCGACCCATCGGGCGATGGTGCTCACGCCGGTGTCGCCGCACATGCTGTTCGATCGATCGCTCGTCCTCGACCCGGATCAGGCCGTCGAGGTGGAGGTGATGGGCCATCGACCCGTCGCCCTCGCCGTCGACGGGCGCAAGGTGGCGAGCCTCGACGAAGGAGATACCGTCCGGTGCGTCGCCGCCGCCGAGGCGGCTCTCTTCGTGAGATTCGGCCGACGCCGTTTCCACCAGATCCTGAAGGCGAAGTTCGGGCTTGCAGATCGTTAGCGCCGCGCGCCGGCGAGTGGCGAGCCGAGAGGGGATTGCGTGCTGACAGAACTGCACATCGAGCACCTCGGCGTCATCGCCGCGCTCGACCTGGTGCTCGGGCCAGGCCTCACCGTGCTCAGTGGTGAGACCGGTGCCGGCAAGACGATGCTCGTCGAGGCCATCAACCTGCTGGTCGGGGGCCGCTCCGACGGTTCACTCGTCCGCCCCGGAGCGGCCGAGGCGCGTGTCGAGGGGCGCTTCGTGATCGACGACGACGAACTGGTCCTCGCTCGGGTGATCCCGTCCGACGGCCGGTCGCGGGCCTACGTCAACGGTCGTCTGGCAACCGTGTCGACGCTGGCCGAGGAGGGCGTGCGCCTCGTCGACCTGCATGGCCAGCATGCGCACCAGAGCCTGCTCGGCGCCGCCGCGCAACGGCGGGCACTCGACCACTTCGGGCGGATCGACCTGGCGCCGCTGCGCGCCGCGCGGGCGATGCTGACCGAGGTCGAGGCGCTCCAGGCGGCCCTCGGCGGCGACGAACGGGCCCGGGCCAGGGAGCTCGACCTGGTCCGCTTCCAGGTGGCCGAGCTCGACGGCGCCGATCTCGCGGATCCCGACGAGGAGGAGCGGCTCGACCAGTCCGAATCACTGCTCGCCGGGGCGCTCGTCCACCGCGAGACAGCCGAGCGGGCGCTCGCCGCGCTCACCGGCGACGGTGGGGCGCTCGACGCCCTCGGCGTGGCGATCGCCGCCCTGGGCGGGCGCGGCGGGCCCTTCACGGAGGAGGAGGCACGACTGCGCATGCTGGCCGCCGAGCTGGCCGACGCGGCCGCCGAGCTGCGCAACCGCAGCGAGGCGATCGAGGAGGACCCCGAGCGGCTGTCCGCGGTGCGCGCCCGACGCCAGCAGATCCGCGACCTGTCACGCAAGTACGGCGAGACGATCGCCGACATGCAGTCGTACCACGCCGAGGCCGCCCATCGGCTCGACGAACTCGTCGCCGTCGAGGCCCGCGCCGCCGGGCTGGACGCCGAGCGCGAGGCGGCCGAGGGCGCGCTGCGCGCCGCGGAGGCCATTGTCGGGCGCCGGCGCCGCGAGGCGGCTCCCGAGCTCGCCGCGCTGGTGGCCGGGCACCTGCAGGAGCTGGCGATGGCCAAGGCACGGGTCGAGATCGCCGTCGGGGCCGACCCGGGCGACGAGGTGACGTTCCTGCTCGGTGCGAACGCCGGGGAGCCCGCCTTGCCCCTGGCCCGGGTCGCTTCGGGCGGCGAGCTGGCCCGGTGCATGCTCGCCCTGCGCCTCGTGCTCACCGAGGCGCCCGACACGTTGGTGTTCGACGAGGTCGATGCCGGTGTCGGGGGTGCTGCGGCACTGGCGGTGGGGGAGGCACTGGCGAGGCTCGGTGAGCGCCACCAGGTCCTCGTCGTCACCCACCTCCCGCAGGTCGCCGCGCAGGCCGACACCCAGGTGGTCGTCACGAAGTCGACGTCGGCGGGGCGGACGCAGGCCTTCGCCGAGATCGTCTCGGGTGACCGCCGGGTCGAGGAGATCTCGCGGATGCTCGCCGGCCGGGCCGACAGCGCCGCTGCGTTGCAGCACGCAGAGGAGTTGCTCCGCCTCGCCCGGGCCAGGCGCTGAGCTCGCGGTGTCCGGGCGTGCTCGGACACCGCCTTCATCGACGATTCACCGAAGTCGGCGCCATCCACACGTTCCAGGACCGGGTGGGCGTATCCTGGGCTTCCGTCATGTTGTCGATTGACGGGAGCCCAGCAGTGGCAGAGACAAGCGGTCCGAAGCACATCTTCGTGACCGGAGGGGTCGCCAGTTCGCTCGGCAAGGGCTTGACCGCATCGTCGCTCGGACGCCTGCTCAAGCTGCGTGGCCTGCGGGTCACGATGCAGAAGCTCGATCCGTACATCAACGTCGATCCGGGGACGATGAACCCGTTCGAGCACGGTGAGGTGTTCGTCACCGACGACGGGGGCGAGACCGACCTCGACCTCGGTCATTACGAGCGGTACATCGACGAGAGCCTCACGAAGGCGTCGAATGCGACCACGGGCTCGATCTACCAGGCCGTGCTGGCCGCCGAACGGCGGGGTGACTACCTCGGCAAGACGGTCCAGGTGATCCCGCACATCACCGACGAGATCAAGCGGCGGATCCAGCGGCTCACCGCCGGCGACGTCGATGTCGTGATCACCGAGGTGGGCGGCACCGTCGGTGACATCGAGATCCTCCCGTTCCTCGAGGCCATCCGCCAGTTCCGCAAGGTGGCCGGGAGGGACAACATCTGCTACCTGCACGTCACGCTGGTGCCGTTCATCGGGCCGTCGGGTGAGCAGAAGACCAAGCCGACGCAGCACTCGGTCACCGAGCTGCGCAGCCGCGGCATCCAGCCCGACGTCATCGTCTGCCGCTCGGCGGAACCGCTCGGGTCGAAGCTGAAGGCCAAGATCTCGGCGCTGTGCGACGTCGACGAGCGGGCCGTGGTCAACGCCGCCGACGCCCGCAACATCTACGAACTACCGCTGATCCTCCACCACGAGGGACTCGACGACGTGGTCTGCGACGTCCTGCGGATCGACCGACCGATCGACCTGCGACCCCTCGAGAGCCTCGTCGCCAAGGTCGAATCGGCCACGCTTCCCGTGCGGATCGGCCTGATCGGCAAGTACATCGACCTTCCCGACGCCTACCTGTCGGTGGTCGAGAGCCTCAAGCATGCCGGGTTCCACCACGGGGCGAGGATCGAGCTCGACTGGATCCAGGCCGAGAACGTCGAAGGACTGCTCGCCGCCGGGCGGATGTCCCACCTCGACGGCATGGTGATCCCCGGCGGCTTCGGCGAGCGCGGGTTCGAAGGCAAGATCGCCGCCGCCGGCTATGCCCGTGAGCAGCAGATCCCCTGCCTCGGGCTGTGCCTCGGGCTGCAGGCGATGACGATCGACTTCGCCCGCAACGTGCTCGGCCTGGCGGGCGCCAACTCCGCGGAGATGGACCCGGGGACCCCCCACCCGGTGATCGACCTGATGCACGACCAACGCGACGTGTCGGACAAGGGCGGCACGCAGCGGCTGGGAGCGTGCCCGGCGGTGCTCGAGGCCGGCTCCAAGGTGCACGCGGCCTATGGCGAGCTGGTCGTGTCGGAGCGGCACCGTCACCGCTACGAGTTCAACGCCTCGCTCAAGCCGATGTTCGAGGCGGCCGGGCTGCGCTGCAGCGGGATCTCGCCCGACCGGCGCCTCGTCGAGTTCATCGAGCTCGACGGTCATCCGTGGTGGGTCGGCACCCAGGCCCATCCCGAGTTCAAGAGCCGTCCCGACCGTCCCCATCCGTTGTTCCGCGAGCTGATCGGGGCGGCGCTGGTCCGCCGGGAGGGGCGCAACCCCCACCTCATCCCGGTCGAACCGCTGGTCAAGGTCGTGACCGCCGAAGCCTCGTCGGCGGCATGAACGCCGGCGGTTTCCGCCGGCTGGGCGAGGAGACGGTCCACCGGGGAGGGATCTGGCACGTGGCCGTGGCCGAGTACGAATCGCCCGACGGTACTCGCTTCCGCCGCGACATCGTCCGTTCGCCCGGCGCGGTGAGCGCGGTCCCGATCCTGTTCGGCGAGGACGGTTCGGCGACGGTGGTGCTCGTGCGCCAGTGGCGCCCGAGCATCGAACGGGAGATGCTCGAGGCGCCGGCCGGCATGCGCGACAAGGACGGCGAATCACCCGCGGCCACCGCCCGGCGCGAGCTGATCGAGGAGGCCGGCTACGAGGCGGCCGAACTCGAGCTGCTCACCATCTACCACCCGTCGGCGGGGATGACCGACGGTACGCACCACGTCTACCTGGCCACCGGGCTGCGAGCAGTCGACCGGGCGCTCGAGGGGCCCGAGGAGCAGTACATGGATGTCGTCCACCTACCGCTGGCCGAGGCTGTGGCGATGATCGCCACCGGCGGGATCACTGCGTCGAACACCGTGATCGGCCTGCTGCTCACGGAACGCCGGCTGATCGAGCGAGGCGTGATCGGTGCTGCCGCCGGAGCCGGCTGAACCGGTCGCCGACGCCGACGGTCGCCACATCGGCCGCGCTCTCGACGAGTTCCTGAGCTGGCTGGTCGTCGAGCGGGGCCGCTCGCTGAACACCGTCGCCGCCTACCGGCGCGACCTGTTGCGTTACGCCGCCCACCTGGCCGGACGGGGGACGACCGTCGTCTCGGCGACCCCCGACGACGTTCTCGGCTTCGTCGCGGCGCTGCGCGCCGGCGGTCTGGCCGCGGCATCCGTCGCCCGCGCCCTCGCTGCCGCCCGCCAGTTCCACCGGTTCTGCGTCGACGAGGGGATCCGTCCCGACGACCCCACCGCGCTCGTCGAGTCACCACGCGTGCCGAACGGCCTGCCCAGGCCGCTGAACGAGGAGGAGGTGGAGCGCCTGCTCGCCGCGGTCACCGGCGTGGACCCCATCGCCCGGCGTGACCGGGCCATCCTCGAGCTGCTCTACGCAACCGGCATGCGGGTGTCGGAGCTGTGCGGGCTGTCCCTCGGTGACCTGGATCTCGATGACACGATGGTCCGGGTGTTCGGCAAGGGCGCCAAGGAGCGCATCGTCCCGTTCGGCGCCCCGGCCTACCGCGCGCTGGGGGACTGGCTGAGCGCCGATGGGCGCGGCGCCCTGATCCCCACGCGCTGGGCCCGGCGCGGCGACGCCGAGGCGCTCTTCCTGGGCCGGCGGGGGGCTCGGCTCGGCCGCCAGCACGTGTGGATGATCCTGCGCGGGTACGGCGAGCGCTGTGGCCTGGCCGACCGCCTGTCACCCCACGTGCTGCGGCATTCGTGCGCCACCCACCTGCTCGACCACGGCGCCGATCTGCGCATCGTCCAGGAGATGCTCGGTCACGCCTCGATCGCCACGACCCAGATCTATACGCGGGTCTCCCAGGAACGGCTGTGGGAGGTCTACCGCCGGGCTCATCCGCGCGCCCGGACGGGTGGGGCACCCAGGCCTTAGCATCGCCCGGTGGCCCAGGGATGGCATCTGATCAAGCGCCTCGCCACATCACTGCCCCGCCATCCGCCCACTCCGGCCGACGAGGAGTGGGCGGTGACCCACCTGCAGCCGGGTGAGCGGGCCCTGTGGTCGCAGTTCTCCAATCCGGACCGGCGCCATGCCATCGTCGTCGCCCGCCGGTTCGTCACCAGATTGCCCGCCGACGAGCAGACCCGGGCGGCCACGGCGGCGGCCCTGCTGCACGACGTCGGCAAGCTGCGCAGCGGGCTCGGCACCTGGGCCCGGGTGGCGGCGACGCTGGTCGGCCCCCGCGGGCGGCGCTTCAGCGAGTACCACGACCATGAAACGATCGGGGTCGAGATGCTGCAGGCGGCGGGAAGCGCTCCGCTGACCATCGCCCTGGTCGGCCGGCTGCCGACCGCACCAGCAGGGCTGAGCGCCGCCCTGGCCTGGGCCGACGACATCTGAGCCTCGCGCGCCGCCGGGATGGCTGCGCTCAGGCCGGGAGGAGTCCGATCGCCCTGGTGGCCCGCTCCAACGTCACGCCGGCCACCGACCGGGCCCGTTCGGCGCCCTTGCGCAGCAGCGACGCCAGTTCGCCACGGTCGCCGGTGAGCTCGGCATACCGCGCCTGGATCGGGCGGAGCAGCTCGACGACCGCCTCGCCGGTGGCGGCCTTCAGCGCGCCGTACTGGGTGAACTGGGCGGCGAGGGCCGCCGGCTCGCCGCCGGTGGACACGGCGAGGATCTCCAGCAGGTTCGACACCCCGGGCTTCTCCGCCCGGTCGTAGCGCACCTCGGTCTCGGAGTCGGTCACCGCCCGTTTGAACTTGCGCATCACCGCCGACGGGTCGTCGAGCAGGTAGATCAGCCCGGCGTCGGTGGTCGACGACTTGGACATCTTCGACGTCGGATCCTGCAGGTCCATCACCCGCGCCCCGGCCTTGGGGGTCACCACCCGTGGGATCGTGAACGTCTCGCCGAAGCGGTGGTTGAAGCGGATGGCGATGTCCCGGGTGATCTCGATGTGCTGGCGCTGGTCGTCGCCGACGGGCACCTCGTCGGCGTCGTAGAGCAGGATGTCGGCGGCCTGGAGCGCCGGATAGGTGAACAGTCCGGCCGAGATGAACTCGGCCTCCCGCCTGGCCGTCTTGTCCTTGAACTGGGTCATCCGGGACAACTCGCCGAAGCTCACGTTGCACTCCATGATCCAACCGAGCTGCGCGTGCTCGGGCACGTGGCTCTGCACGAAGACCGTGGCCGCCTCGGGATCGAGTCCGATGGCGAAGAGCATCGCGGCGAGCTCGAGGGTGGTGGCGCCGACCACGCCCGGTTCCTCGGTGACCGTCAGGGCGTGGAGATCGACGATGCCGTGGAAGACCTCGGCCTCGTGCTGGCCGCTCACCCAGTTGACCAGCGCGCCGAGGTAGTTGCCCAGATGGACGTCGCCGGTCGGTTGGATGCAGGACAGCACGCGGGTCATAGAGCCTGGCAGGGTAGCGGCTCGACCGCTGCTCGGCGGGTGAATTGCCGGGACCGGACCGCGGCGCGGTCCCCTCGCGGACGAGCGGTGGCCGGTAACCTCGCACCCGATGGCCGTCGACGTGAGCACCGAAGTCTTCGAGGGCCCGTTCGACCTCCTGCTCCACCTCATCCTGCGCGAGCAGGTCGACATCTACGAGGTCTCGCTGGCCCGGATCGTCGACGCCTACCTGGCCGAGATGGATCTGCTCCAACAGCTCGATCTCGACCTGGCCACCGAGTTCCTGCTGATCGCCGCGACCTTGGTCGAGCTGAAGGCCAGACGCCTGCTCCCCGGGCGCGACGATGTCGACCTCGACGAGGAACTGGCGATCTGGGAGGAGCGCGACCTGCTGCTCGCCCGCCTGCTCGAGTGCAAGACCTTCAAGGACGTCGCCCAGGTGTTCGCCCGCCTGGCCGGACACGCCGACCTGTCGTACGCCCGGGTCACCGGCCCCGAGGAGCGCTTCGCCGAGCTCACACCCGACCTGCTCGAGGGGACGAGCGCGTTGCGGCTGCGCAACGCCTACCTCAGGGCGGTCACGCCGAGGCCGACGCCGGTGATCGACCTGTTCCACGTGGCGCCGGTGCGGATGAGCGTCGCCGAGGCCGTTCAGGAGCTCGTCGAGGAACTCCCGAGGCTCGGGCGGGTGGGGTTCCGGCGTCTCACCGAGGGCCTCGTCGAACGGATCGAGGTGATCGTCAGGTTCCTGGCGCTCCTCGAGATGTTCAAGCAGGGATGGGTCGAACTCGAGCAGGCCGGCCGCTTCGCCGACATCGACGTCGTCTGGATCGGGACCGACGAGCTGGCCTCCGTCGGCGCCATCGCCCTCGACGACTACGACGGTTGAGCGGCAGCGATGAGGACGACGGATGCATAGCCCGGGGACCCCCCTCGACGGCCCGGAGGGTTCCGACGACCACGACGTCATCGGCGACCTGGTCCGAGCGATCGAGGCGATCGTGCTGGTGGCCACCGAACCGGTGGAGCCCGGCCTGCTGGCCCAGTTGCTCGAGATCCCCGTCGAGATGGTCGAGTCGTTGTGCCGTGGCCTGTCCGCGGCCTACGCCGATGCCGGCCACGGATTCCAGCTGGCCCGGGTGGCCGGCGGATACCGCTTCCAGACGCATCCCGACATGGCCCCCTACGTCGAGCGCTTCGTGCTCGAAGGTCAGCGGGCCAAGCTGTCGGGCGCGGCGCTCGAGACGCTGGCGATCGTTGCCTACAAGCAGCCGATCTCCCGGGCGCAGATCGCCGCGATCCGCGGGGTCGATCCCGACGGGGTGCTGCGCACGCTGCAGGCCCGCGGCTACGTCGATCAGATCGGGCGCGACCCGGGACCCGGCCAGGCCGTGCTGTGGGGGACGACGGAGATGTTCCTCGACAAGCTCGGGCTCGACTCGGTCGGCGATCTGCCGCCGATCGCCGGGTTCGTACCGGGAGCCGACGTCGTCGAGGCGTTGGAGCACGGTCTTCGAATCCGGCCGGCCGACCCGGCGCCCCCAGCGGGTCCGCAGTCGGCGGATCTCGATGGCTGAGCAGCTCTCCGGCGGCGAGCGGCTGCAGAAGGTGCTGGCCCAGCGCGGCTACGGCAGTCGTCGGGTGTGCGAGGAGATGATCGCCGAGGGACGCGTGGCGGTGAACGGCGAGATCGCCGTGCTCGGCCGGCGGGTCGACGTCGACGTCGACGTCGTCACACTCGACGGCAAGCCGTTGTCCGTTCGTCCAGGCCGGGTGTACTACCTGCTCAACAAGCCGGTCGGGGTCGTCACCACGGCCTCCGACCCCCAGGGCCGCCCGACGGTGGTCGGGTTCGTGCCCCCCGAGCCGCGGGTCTTCCCGGTCGGACGCCTCGACCGCGACACCGAGGGCCTGCTGCTGCTGACCAACGACGGCGAGCTCACCCTGCGCCTGAGCCACCCGCGCTACGGGGTCGACAAGGAGTACCTGGCCGAGGTCGACGGCGGAGAGGTCCGCGCCGGGGCGCTGCGGCGGCTGCGGGAGGGCGTGGAGCTCGACGACGGGACGACGGCGCCGGCGCGCGTCAGCCAGCCCGCCGCCGGCGTCCTGCGCCTGACCATCCACGAGGGCCGCAACCGTCAGGTCCGCCGGATGTGCGAGGCCGTCGGCCACCCCGTCAGGCGGCTGGTGCGGGTGAGGATCGGGCCCCTCGCCGACCGCCGCCTCAAGCCGGGGGAGTGGCGCGAACTCACGCCCGAGGAGCGGATCGCCCTCGAGCAGGCCGTCGACATCCGGTCCGCCGACTCCGACTGACCGGCCGCCCAACCGCCGCGCTGCGGTGCGGCGGTGTCATTCCACCGTATCGACGAAGGCTCCGTAGGCGGCGATGCTGAAGTGCAGCTCCCCGTCGAGGTCGCCGTAGATCACCCCGGTGTCGATCAGGGCGTCGCAGGCCGCCCGGGCCGGCGAGTGGGCGGCGTCGAGCCGGGAGAACTCGCCGAGGTGCCGGCGGACGGTGTCGAAATCGGCGCCATCGCCGGACTGGCGCAGGGCGCGCAGGAACCGCCGTTGGGCGGCGGGGAGCACGTCGTGGACCGGTCGGTAGTAGGTCAGCGCGGCGCCGTGTTCGGCGTCGAGGGCGGCGGCGGTCACGACCTGCTCGTCGACGACATCGCCCGGTGCCGTCTCGAGGGAGTGGTGGGCGAGCATCTGGACGAAGGCCGGGACGCCCCGGCAGCGCCGCACGAGCGCGGCCAGCGCATCGTCGGTGAACCGGAAGCCGGCGGCCGAGGTCGGCTCGGCGACCGCGGCTCGGATGTCGTCGGCGCTCAGCCCACCCAGGTGGTACTCGACGAGCGGGAGGTCCCCCTCCACGTGGGTGCGCAGCCGGTCGGGGAGATTGGGCAGCCCGGCGAGGGCGGCGACGACCGGGAGGTCGTTGGACATCGCCTGGCCGAGGAGCGAGACGAAGTCGGCGAGCTGATCGATCGGGGCGAATCCCGCATCGTCGATCACGATCAGCAGGCCCGGGGTCTCGCTGTCCTCGAGCAGTTGGATGATGCCGCGCAACACCGGCTTGATCTCGGGTCGGGGCATGGCGACGCCGGTGTGGGCCTCGAAGGCGGCGGCGAGCGCGACGCCCAGGTCACTTCCAGGCACCAGCGACACCGAGAATGTCGGCCACGAGGCGGCCATGCCGGCCCGCGAGATGGCGTCGAGCAGGACCGTCCGCCCACTGAGCACGCGCCCGACGTACACGACCGGCGCGTTGTTGGGCATCCGGCCGCCGGCCAAGGCTCGGGTGATGACCTCGAGATGCTGCTCGCGTCCCACGAGCACCGGTGGGCTCTCGCCGGGACCCGCTCGGAACGGATTTTCGCCGACCATGGATCCACTCTAGGTGGGCCGTCCGCGGCGATCTGGAATGGTCGTCGTTCGGCGCCCGGGAGCGATAGGTCGAATGGACCGTAGCGGGATGTGCGTTGAACTGGCTACCGTGCCGCGCTCGACGCTCCACTGAGCCTCGACGACGCGTAGTCTCGGCCACGAAGAGGCCGCATTCGCAGAAGGTGGACGATGAACGTCTCATTCCGAACAAAAGTGCTGGGTGTGGTCGTTCCGGCGCTGCTCGTGCTATTGGTGCTGGGAACGGTGGTCGTGCGTCGGAGCCTCGACGATTCGACGTCGGCCCGCGACGACCGCCGCTCGGTGCTCGTGAGCCGGGCGGCGATGTCGCTGCGGGACGAGATCCAGAACGAGGCCCGTTACGCGGTGCTCGTGCTCAACTTCGCCGACGGCCGGGGCAAGAAGGAACTCGACGCCCAGTTTGCCGTCACCGACGCCGCCGCCCTGGAACTGACCCGACTGATCTCCACGCTCCCCTCGTCCCTCGCCGACGCCCCATCGGCGCAGTTGGTCGTCTCCGCGCTCGACACCCGGCTCCCCGAGGTGCGCGCCACGATCTCCCCCGGCGCCGGCGACACCGTGATGGACGGCCTGGCCGGCGCCTACGACGGTCTCGGCGTCGACCTGTCCACACTCGCCGTGGAGTTCGCCGGGGCGGCCACCAACGGCAGGCTGAGCAGCCGGGCGACGGAGCTGATCGAGATCGTCGGCGCCAAGGACGCCTACGGCCGCCAGTTGATCATCCCGCTGCAGCACCTCAACGGCGGGCCGATCACCCCGGCCGATGGCGCCGTGTACCTCGCCGCGGCCGACGACAGCAAGCGGGCGTTCGACCGGGTGACCAGCATCGCCAGCCCCGACGCGGCAGCGGCGCTCGACGCCTTCACCTCCTCGAAGCTGGCCGGCGACGTCGGCCGCCTCGGCGAGTCGTACGCGACGGCCGGCAAGATCAACGGTGTCCCGCGGGTCACCGGTCCCGACTGGTTGGCCCTGGCCAACGGCGCGGCCAGCGGCCTCGACCAGATCGAGGACGCCCTGTTCGACGACTACGTGAGCCTCGCCCGCCAGGTCGATCGCGACGCCCAGCGCCTGGCCATCTTCTACGCCGTGCTGACCGGGCTGGGCCTGATCGCCGCCGTCGCCGGCGCCTACTTCGTGGGCCGGAGCCTCAGCCGCCGGCTGCTCAAGGTGACGTCGGCCGCCCACACGATCGCCGTCGACCGGCTGCCCGAGGTGCTCGCCGCCCTGCGCAACCCGACGGCCGAGGCGGTCGCCTCCGCCGTCCCCGAGATCGCCTCCGAGGGCTCCGACGAGGTCGGCCAGCTGGCAACGGACTTCAACCGCGTGCTGCGCACGGCCATCGAGACCTCGATCGAGCACTCGCAGCGCCGGGCGGCGACGCTCACCAACCTGCTCGTCAACCTCGGCCGGCGCAACCAGGCGCTGATCGACCGCCAGCTCGAGCTCGTCGATCAGCTCGAGGCCGATCAACCCGATCAGCGGACGCTGGCCGGGCTGTTCCGCCTCGACCACATGATCACCCGCCAGCGACGCAACGCCGAGAGCCTCCTCGTGCTCGCCGGCTCGCGCAGATCGCGCAGCTGGACCGAGTCGCTGCCGATCTCCGATGTGCTCCAGGGCGCGATCTCCGAGGTCGCCCAGATGGACCGCGTCGCGCTCGAGATCCAGCCCGGCAACGACCTGACGTTCGGCGGCGTCCACGCCGTCGACCTGTCGCACCTGGTCGCCGAGCTCGTCGAGAACGCCACCGCCTATTCGAGTCCGACGACCCGGGTGACGGTCCGGGTGCAGCGCAACGCCAGCCAGTTCCGGATCTGGATCATCGATTCCGGCGTGGGGATGACCGACGAGGAGGTGGAGTCGGCCAACCAGCGCGTCACCTCACCGCCCGACATCGACGAGGTGAGCACCGACCGGGTCGGGTTCCAGGTGGTCGGACGCCTGGCGCAGCGCATCGGCGCCCGCATCCGTCTCCAGAACAACCCCGCCGGCGGGGTCGCCGTGAGCATCGACCTGCCCCTGTCCCTGTTCGAGGGGTTCGGCGACGATACGGGGTCGCGCCGCCCGGCGACGGGTGAGACGCAGGGTCAGGCGGCCGAGCGGGCGGTCGTCGACGGCGTCGCCGCCGCCGATCTCGCCTGGGCGGAGCAGGCCTTCGACGGCGGGCCGCTGGCGCCGTCCCTCGATCAGCTCGAGGCCTCGTTGCCCGTGGATGCCGAGCCCCCGGCGGCGATCGATCCCTGGCCCGCCGCCGACGTGCCTCCCGGCGGTGAACTGCCCCGGCGGGAGCGGCAGAACGCGGCCACGGAGCGGCCGGTCCGCCAGCTGCTGCCCAACAAACGTCCCGCCGGATCGGGGGCGGGGCCGCGCAGTGGCATCGCCGCGGCGATGATCGCCCCCCCCCAGCCGTCGCCGCCCCAGCCGTCGAGCGCCCAGCCGTCGACCGCCCAGTCGGCGCCAGCACAGCGGCGGTCGCGCCCCGGGGACGATGTAGTCGTGGCCCGCGCCGTGCCGACCGATGCCCCGTCGGCAGAGCCATTGGCCCGACGCCGGCCCCGCCGGCCGACGGCCGGCAGCGAGCCACGCCCGGCCACGCCGGAGGCGGCGGCCGCCGAGGGCCTGTTCCGGCGGTTGCCGACCCCGGTGGGCCCGAGCGGTGATGACGAGACCGCGCTGCAGCGCCGCCGAAACCTGAGCCAGTTCACCCGGGCCGTCGACCTCGTCCGGGAAGAGCTGTCCGACCACCACAACGGAGAACTCCCGTGACCAACCTTTCCACCGAAGCGACCAACCTGAACTGGCTCCTCGAGTCGTTCGTCGAACGGGTCAAGGGAGTGGTCGACGCCGTCGTCGTGTCGGCCGACGGCCTGTTGATGGCCATGTCGCCGGGCATCGGCCGGGCGGGGGGCGACCAGCTCTCGGCGATCGCCTCGGGTCTGACCAGCCTGACCCAGGGAGCGGCACGCTGCTTCGGCGGCGGTGCGGTGAATCAGATCATCGTCGAGCTCGAGGCCGGCTACATGTTCTTCATGTCGATCAGCAACGGCAGCTCGCTGGCCGTGCTCTCGACCACCGATGCCGATGTCGGCGTGGTCGGGTACGAGATGTCGATGCTCGTCAAGCGGATGGGGACGGTGCTGACCCCGTTGCTCGTGGCCGAGCTCCAGGCCTCGCTGCCGACGAACTGAGCGCCTGTTGGATCGCCCTGCCCGCTTCGTCCGCCAGTTCGCGCTCACCCGCGGACGAGTGTCGTCGGCGAACGACCTCGCCCTCGACACGCTGGTCCAGGCGACGCAACTCGGACGCGGCGAGTCGGCCCGCCTCGCCCCGCAACAGCGCTCGATCCTCGTACTGGCCGACGCCCCGTTGTCGGTCGCCGAGGTCTCGGCCCACCTGGGCCTCCATCTCGGCATCGCCCGCGTGTTGGTCAGCGACCTGGCGTGGAGCGGGCACCTGGCCGTGAGCGACCAGGACGACGACGCCGACGGACCCGATCTCCCCACCCTCGAAAGGTTGCTCGATGACCTCCAGGCTTTCTGAGCGTCCCGCATCGGGCGAACCGGGCATCACCACCCGATCGCTCAAGATCGTCATCGCCGGCGGGTTCGCCGCCGGTAAGACGACCTTCGTCGAGTCGATCTCGGAGATCACCCCACTGACGACCGAAGCGCCGATGACCGCGCTCGGGATGGGCGTCGACGACACCGGCGACGTGCGCACCAAGACCCACACGACGGTCGCCCTCGACTTCGGGCGGATCACCTTCAACACGAGCATGCTCTACCTGTTCGGCACGCCCGGCCAGGACCGGTTCTGGTTCATGTGGGACGAGTTGGTCCGCGGCGCTGTCGGCGCCGTGGTGATGGTCGACACCCGTCGCCTGGCCGACTGCTTCCCGGCGCTCGACTTCTTCGACACCCACGGGGTGCCCTACGTGATCGCCCTCAACAGGTTCGACGGCTCGCTGGCCCACTCCGTCGACGCGGTCCGCGAGGCCGTCGACATCGATCCCGAGACGCCGATCGTGGCGATCGACGCCCGCAGCAGGGTCGACGCCAAGTCCGCCCTCGTCGCCGTCGTGCGCCATGCCATCGCCCGGCGCAGGGGCGCCGACGCCTGACGGCACCCCGTGCGTCGCCCCTCGGGTGACGCACGGGGCTCGGTAGGCTGGACGCCCGTGAGCGAACGGCGTGCCAACGTACTGGGCCTCGGGTTGATCGGTGGCTCGATCGCCCTCGGGCTGCGCCGCCGCGGCTGGGTCGTCAGCGGAGAAGACCTCGACGAGGGCCGCCAGTCCGAGGCCCTGGCCAGGGGAGTGATCGACCGTATCGGGCTCGACGAGGGGGCGTCGATCTCGTTCGTCGCCGCCCCCGTGCTCGGTGTCGCCGAGCTGGCCAAGCGGGCGCTCAGCGAGACCTCGGGCGTGGTGACCGATGTCGGGAGCGTCAAGTCGTCCGTCGTCGCCAGTGTCGGCGATCCCCGGTTCATCGGCGGCCACCCGATGGCCGGGTCCGAGCTCGACGGGCTCGACGGAGCGGATGCTGCGCTGTTCGAGGGCGCGGTCTGGGTGCTCACCCCCACCCCGTCGACGGCCGACGCGACCTTTGCGCTGGTGGCGGCGGCGGTTGCCGACCTGGGTGCCGAGGTCGTGGCCATCGCCCCCGAACGCCACGACCAGGTGGTCGCCGTCGTCTCCCACGTGCCGCACCTGGCCGCCGCTGCATTGATGGGCCTGGCCAGCGAGCGCGCCGAGGAGCATGCCGCACTGCTGCGCCTCGCCGCCGGCGGGTTCCGCGACATGACGCGCATCGCCTCGGGCCATCCGGCGATCTGGCTGGACATCTGCAGCGACAACCGCGATGCCATCGTCGACGCCCTCGGCGGGTTGATCACCGAGCTCGGCGAGCTGCGCACGATCGTCGCCGAACACGACCGCGACGGCCTCGAGGCCCGGCTCGCCCACGCCCGCGATGCGCGGGCCAACCTGCCGATCCGGGGGGCCAGGCCGGGGGAGCTGGTCGAGGTCCGCATCCCGATCCCCGACCGGGCGGGCGCCGCCGCCGAGGTGTTCACGCTCGCCGCCGACCTCGGGGTCGACATCGCCAGCTTCGAGGTCGTGCACTCCGCCGAGGGCAACCGCGGCGTGGCGGTGCTGCTCGTCGCCCGGTCGATGGGGGATCTGTTCCGCGGCGGCCTGCTGGCCCGCGGCTACCGGCCGGCCGTCCACGCCCTCCAATGACGGGCGTCGTCGCCGTGGGGTGCGCGTCGGGGCCGCTCGACGCGGTGGTCGCCGACGTGCCCGGCTCCAAGAGCATCGCCAATCGGGCGCTGGCCTGCGCCGCGCTGGCCACGGGGGTCTCGACGCTCTCGCGCGTGCCCACCGGTGACGACACGGTGGCGATGATCGACTGCGTCGAGACGCTGGGCGGGCGGATCGAGCGCCGCGAGGGGGCGGTGCTGATCATCGAGGGGACGTCGGGCCGTCTGGCCCCCGGGCCGCTCACCCTGAAGACCAACCTCGCCGGCACGACGTCGCGGTTCATCACGGCGATCTGCGCCCTGGGCGAGGGCCCGTACGTCGTGGACGGCGGGGCCCCGTTGCGGGCCCGCCCGATGGGCCCGCTCCACGAGGCCCTCGCCGCACTCGGGGCGGGGGTCGAGCCGGGCGGAGCGGTCGGTCACCTGCCGGTCACGATCTCGGGACGATCGGCGCGCTCGGGCGGGTCGCGACGCACGGTGGCCCTGCGCGGCGACGTGTCGAGCCAGTACGTGACGGCGCTGATGCTCATCGCCCCGTACCTGCCGGGCGGCCTCGACATCGAGTTGACCACGCCGCTCGTCTCGCGTCCGTACGTCGAGCTGACCGCCTCGGTGATGTCGGTGTTCGGCGGACCGCCGGTCGAGATCGGCGCCGGGCGCATCTCGATCGGGCCCGGCGCGTACTCCGGCCACGCCCTGGCCATCGAGCCGGATGCCTCGTCGGCCTCCTATCCCCTGGCCGCAGCGGCGATCGTCGGTGGACGGGTCACGGTGGCCGGGCTCGGCACCTCGTCGACTCAGGGAGATGTGCGCTTCGCCGATCTGCTGGGGGCGATGGGCTGCTCGGTGACCCGCGACCCCGGCGGCGTCACGGTCGCCAGGCACGGCCCGCTGCGCGGAATCGAGGTCGACATGGCCGACATCTCCGACACCGTGCCGACACTGGCCGCCGTCGCCCCGTTCGCCGAGTCGCCGACCCGGATCACCGGCGTCGGCTTCATCAGGCGCAAGGAGAGCGATCGGATCGGTGACCTGGTGCGCGAGTTGAACCGAATCGGTGTGCGCGCCGACGAGGAGCCCGATGGGCTGGTCGTCCACCCATCGAAGCCCCACGGGGGCCGGGTGGAGACCCATCACGACCACCGCCTGGCGATGAGCCTGGCCCTGATCGGCCTGCGGACCCCGGGGGTGGAGGTCGCCGATCCCGGCGTGGTGTCGAAGAGCTGGCCGGGCTACTGGGCGATGCTGCGCACCCTGGCGGCCCCCCGGCGCTAGCCTCGTCGCCGCATGACGAGCGCCTCCCGGCGGGCCACCCTCCCCGCGTCCCCCCGATGAGCGCCGTCACCCGAGCGGTGGTCGCCGCCTTCGATGTCGACGGCACGCTGACCACCCGCGACTGCGTCGTTCCGTTCCTCCGCCGCACCGTCGGCACGGGCCGCCTCGCCATGGCCGTGGGCCGCCGCCCGCTGCGCTTGCTCGGCGCCGTGGCCCGCGGCGACCGCGACCGGATCAAGGAGCTGGCCGTCGGCGCGCTCGCCGGGCGGCCGTCGAGCTGGATCGACGCCGAGGGCGAACGATTCGCCGGTGAGATCGAGGACGCCTGGCTGCGGCCCGACGCCGTGGCCCGGCTCGCCTGGCATCGACGGCAGGGCCATCAGACCGTCCTCGTGTCCGCCTCCCTCGACGCCTACCTGCGGCCGCTCGGCGTGCGCCTGGGCGTCGACGAGGTGCTCTGCACCACCCTCGAGGTGGGCGGCGACGGGCGCCTCACCGGGGGTCTGGTCGGGCGCAACTGCCGCGGACCCGAGAAGGTCGACCGGCTGACCAGCTGGCTGGACGGTCGTGACGTCGAGCTGTGGGCCTACGGCGACTCGGCGGGCGATCGCGAGCTGCTCGCCCGGGCCGAGCGTCCCCATCTGCTCCGCGACGTGGTGCTCGACGCCGTTCCGACGGCCGGCGAGTCGTGAACGGCTGGATCGGCGAGGCCCGCCCCAAGCAATGGGCGAAGAACGTGCTCGTCTTTGCCGCACCCGGCGCGGCTGGCGTGCTCGACGACGGGCCGGCCGCGGGTCGTACGGTGATCGCCTTCGTCGCCTTCTGCCTGGCGGCCAGCGGCACGTACTTCTGGAACGACCTGCTCGACCTGGACGCCGACCGTGCCCATCCGACGAAGTGCCGTCGTCCGATCGCCTCGGGCGCGGTGCCCGAGGGTGGCGCACGCCTGGTCGGATCGTTGCTGCTCGTCGCCGGCATCGCCACGGCCTTCGCCACCGGTCGGTGGCAGACCGCCGCCGTCGTCGGCCTGTACGTGGTCGTCACGCTCGCCTACACGGTCGTGCTCAAGCACGTCGCAGTCATCGACCTGGTCACGGTGGCCAGCGGCTTCGTCCTGCGGGCCATCGCCGGCGCCGTGGCGGTCGATGTGCCGTTGCGCAAGTGGTTCCTGCTGTGCACCACCTTCGGTTCGCTGTTCATCGTCGCCGGCAAGCGGTACGCCGAGATCCGTGAGATGGGCGAGGGCACGGCGACCACCCGGGCGACCCTCTCGGACTACTCGCCGTCGTACCTGCGCCAGGTGTTGAGCGTCTCGGTCGGGGCGACCATCGTCTCGTACTGCGCGTGGGCCTTCGAGACGGCCGAGTCGGCGGGGAGCTGCTTCCCGTTCTACGAGCTGTCGGTGGTGCCGATGCTGATCGCCCTGCTGCGCTATCTGCTGATCCTCGAGCAGGGCCATGGCGGGGCCCCCGAGGAGGTCTTCCTGGCCGATCGGCCGCTGCAGGTGTTCGGTCTGATCTGGATGGTCGTCTACGGGCTCGGGGTCTACGCGGGCTGAGCCGACCGGGTGCGAGCCCCCCAGGCAGCGCGGGTGGCCGATCGCCGACGTATCGTCGCCGGAATGGACGCGTGGATTCTCGACGAGTCGCCGGGAAGCTACCGCTGGGGAACCATCGATCTCCCACCGCTGGCGGCCGACGAGGTCCGCGTCCGCGTCGTCGCCAGTGCCCTCAACCACATGGACCTGTGGGTGCTGAAGGGTGCGCCGGCGCCGCCCGTCCCGCACGTGCCGGGGTGCGACGTCGCCGGCGTCGTCGACGAGGTCGGTGACGACGTGACCCACCTGTCCACCGGCGACGAGGTGGTGATCAATCCCGGCGTCTCGCCGCTGTCCGACATCGTGTCCCTCGGCGACAACAGCCCGTTGGGCCCCGGGTTCATGATCTACGGGGAACATTGCTGGGGCGGCCATGCGACCTTCGCCCAGGCTCCGGGGCGCAACGTCGTGAAACGTCCCGACCGCCCGTGGACGGAGTGCGCGGCGTTCCCGCTCGCCTATCTCACCGCCTACCGCATGCTGCGCCGCGCCCGTCTGGCCGCCGGCGAGACCGTGCTGGTCGTCGGCATCGGCTCGGGAGTTTCGTGCGCGGCCCTGGCCATCGCCCGTCAGATGGGCGCCCGGGTGATCGTCACCAGCCGCAGCGAGGCCAAGCGGGCCGAGGCGCTCGGGCTGGGTGCGGTCGCCGCCTATGACTCGGCCGCGTCGAAGTGGCCGGTCAGCGCCGACGTGGTCATCGAGAGCGTCGGGCCGGCGACGTGGAGCCGCTCGATGCGCGCCCTCAAACCAGGCGGCCGGCTCGTGGTGTGCGGCGGGACCAGCGGCTCCACGGTCGAGATCAGCCTCCCCAGGCTGTTCTTCGGCCAGTTCGAGATCATCGGCTCGACGATGGGCAGCTACGAGGAGTTCGACCAACTCGTGCGCCTGGTCGACCAGGGGCTGGCCATCCGGGTCGACCGGGTGTTCCCGTTGGCCGAGTACCCGGTCGCCCTGCAGCGCCTCGAGCACGGCCAGCAGCTGGGCAAGATCGTCCTTCGCCACGTCTAGCCGGCTGCCGACGGCGACCGTCGGTCGGCCGACCGCCGGGATGCCGTTCGGCTCCTCCCGCGGCTCGTGGGCCGATCGGCGATCGCCTCGCGGGTCGACAGTGCGGCCAGCCGGTATGGTCAGTGAATGGCGATCGCCAAGGTCTGCGGTATCGAGACGGAGTACGGCATCGTCGTGCGCGGTGCCGATACCAACCCCGTCGCCGCGTCATCGATGCTGATCAACGCCTACGTCAACGCCTACTACCGGCGCGTCGGCTGGGATTTCGACCACGAGCACCCCGGTAACGACGCCCGCGGCTTCAGCCTCGACGTCGGCTACCCGCCCGACGTCGAGACCCACCTGGTCAACGCCGTACTGACCAACGGCGCCCGCTACTACGTCGATCACGCCCATCCGGAGATCTCGACGCCCGAATGCCGTGACGCCTACGAAGTGGTCCGCTGGGACCGGGCAGCCGAGGAGATCGTCATCCGCTCGATGGACGCGGCGCGCACCTACCTCGGCGGGGCCGAGCTGGTCGTCTACAAGAACAACTCCGACGGCAAGGGCAACAGCTACGGCTGCCACGAGAACTACCTCGTGGCCCGTGAGGTGCCCTTCGGTCGGCTGGCCGGCCAGATCACCACCCACTTCGTGACCCGTCAGGTGTTCTGCGGCGCCGGCAAGGTCGGCTGCGAAGTCGCCGGTGTGAGCACGCTCGACGTGCCGTTCCAGCTGAGCCAGCGCGCCGACTTCTTCGAGGAGGAGATCGGGCTCGAGACCACCCTCAAGCGCCCGATCGTCAACACACGCGACGAGCCGCACTGCGATGCGCAGCAGTACCGGCGGCTGCACGTGATCGTCGGGGACGCCAACATGAGCGAGGTCGCCACCTTCCTGAAGGTCGGTACCACGGCGATCGTGCTGGCGATGATCGAGGACGAGGTGCTCGGCACCGACCTGTTGCTCGCCAACCCCGTGGGCGCCATCCGTGACATCAGCCACGATCCGACGCTGACCCATACCGTGCGGCTGCGCAGTGGTCGGCGGGCCACGGCCGTCGAGCTGCAGTGGGAGCTGTTCGAGCGGGCCCAGAAGTACGAGCGGTCCCACGGTCTGGCCTCCGTCGGGGAGGAGTGCGGCGCCGACGTCCTGCGGCGGTGGGAACAAGTCCTGACCGGTCTGGAGCGGGACCGCTCCACCGTGGCCGGGATCGTCGACTGGGTGGCCAAGGAGCGCCTGGTGACGGGCTATCAGGAGCGTCACGGGCTCGGCCCGGGCGACCTGCGCCTGAAGGCCCTCGACCTCCAGTACCACGATCTGCGCGCCGATCGCTCGCTCGCCCGGCGCGTCGGGCTCGAGACGATCGTCTCGTCCCACGACGCCGAGCTGGCGATGACCGAGCCGCCGACGACGACGCGGGCGTACTTCCGGGGCAAGTGCCTGCAGCGCTGGCCCGAGCAGATCGTCGCCGCGAACTGGGACTCGATGGTCTTCGACGTCGGCCGCGAGCCGTTGCGGCGTGTCCCGATGATGGAGCCGTTGCGCGGGACGGCCCGACATGTGGGTAGCTTGATCGACGACAGCGAGACGGCGGCCGACCTGCTCGACAGGCTCGGCTCCTAGGAGAGGTCACCATGGCAGAACGAACGCACAAGCAGAAACAGGTCCCCGCCCGTACCGAGGAATCGCCCGTCGAGGCCCCGGTGGCGACCAAGCAGGGTGAGAAGCTGAAGGCCGAGCTCGACGATCTGCTCGACGAGATCGACGAGGTGCTCGAGTCCAACGCCGAGGACTTCGTCAAGTCGTACGTCCAGAAGGGCGGCGAGTAGGCGGGTCGGTGGGCGTCGCACGAACCGCCTGCGCTTCGACCAGCGCTCCGTCGACGTGCCACCGATAGCCTCCGGTCACCTATGTCGATGCCGTACTTCACCCCGGGCGACGATCCCGGCTCGAGCTTCGCTGCGCTGATCGCCCGCCTGGGGCTCGTCGCCCCGGCGCCGGTGGCCTCCGAGCGCAACCTGGGCGTGCCCCACGCCACGACCTGTGTCGGTGTGCGCTTCTCCGGCGGTGTCGTGATGGCCGGCGACCGCCGGGCCACCTCGGGCAACCTGATCTCGCACCGGGGGATGGAGAAGGTCGCCGAAGCCGACCGCCACAGCGGTGTCGCCATCGCCGGGGCCGCCGGCCCGGCGATGGAGATGGTCAAGCTGTTCCAGCTCCAGCTCGAGCACTACGAGAAGGTCGAGGGTCAGATGCTGAGCCTCGAGGGCAAGGCGAACCAGCTCTCCTGGCTGCTGCGCGGCAACCTCCCCGCAGCGATGCAGGGCATGGTCGTCGTGCCGATCTTCGGAGGGTTCGACCTGCGTCGCTGCACCGGCCGGCTGTTCGCCTACGACGTGACCGGGGGCCGTTACGAGGAGAGCGACTACGTCGCCACCGGTTCCGGCAGCCTCCATGCCGGGATGGTCGTCAAGGTCGGCTTCCGGGCCGAGATGGCGCGTGACGAAGTCATCGATCTCATCCTGCGGGCGCTGTGGGAGGCCGCCGATGCCGACTCCGCCACCGGCGGGCCCGATTCCCTGCGTGGCATCTACCCCGTCGTCGCCACGATCACCGCGGACGGCTTCACCCGGGTCGACGACGCCGAGTTGAGGACGCGTTACGAGACCATCGCCGCTGCGCTCGCCGACCGCATGCCCGGAGGATCGCCGTCATGACCACGCCGTTCTACGTCGCCCCCGAACAGGTCATGAAGGATCGGGCCGACTATGCCCGCAAGGGGATCGCCCGGGGCCGGGCGCTCGTCGCCGTGGCCTATACCGATGGTGTCGCGCTCGTGGCCGAGAACCCGTCGAACACGTTGCGCAAGGTCTCGGAGATCTACGACCGCATTGCCTTCGCCGGCGTCGGCAAGTACAACGAGTTCGACCAATTGCGGGTCGCCGGTGTGCGCGCCGCGGACCTGAAGGGCTTCCAGTACTCGCGAGACGATGTCGAGGCGCGCGGCCTGGCCAACAACTACGCCCAGATCCTCGGGCAGGTGTTCACCCACGAGATGAAGCCCCTCGAGGTCGAGATCCTCGTCGCCGAGGTGGGCTTCGGCCCCGGCCAGTACCAGCTGTTCCACATCCTCTACGACGGCACGGTGGTCGACGAGCGACGTTTCAGCGTGCTCGGCGGCGACGCAGACGCGATCACGGGTCGCCTGAACACGGCGTTCTCCGACGATCTCGATCTCGCCGGTGCGGTACGCATCGGTGCCGCCTCGTTGGGGGGCGACGACCGCACGATCGCCCCCACCGACCTCGAGGTGGCCTCGCTGGCCCGCACCAACGGCCGGCGTTGCTTCCGACGGCTGGGAGACGACGAGGTCACGGCGATCGTCGAGGCCGGGGCCACAGCCGCCGCCGACGGCCCCGCCGAGACCGCCTGACGTCGCTGGGCCGACCCGCGTCGCTGCGCCCGCGATGGTCTGCCCGGCACTGATCACCCCCGTGGCATGATCCGCGGGCCGTCGGTCGATAGCTTGCGGACATGGAGCGACGCATCTTCGGCCTCGAGAACGAGTACGGCGTCACCTGTACTCTGCGGGGGCAGCGGCGCCTGAGCCCCGACGAGGTCGCCCGTTATCTGTTCCGCCGGGTCGTGTCGTGGGGGCGCAGCTCGAACGTCTTCCTCCAGAACGGGGCGCGGCTCTACCTCGACGTCGGCTCCCACCCCGAGTACGCCACCCCCGAGTGCGACTCGATCTACGACCTCGTTGTCCACGACAAGGCCGGCGAACGGATCCTCGAGCAGCTGCTCGGCTCCGCCGAGCAGCGCCTCCGGGAGGAGGGCATCCGTGGCACGATCTACCTGTTCAAGAACAACACCGACTCGGCGGGTAACAGCTACGGCTGCCACGAGAACTACCTGACCAGCCGCCGCGACGATCTCGCCCACTACGCCGAAGTGCTCATCCCGTTCCTGGTCAGCCGGCAGATCTACGCCGGCGCCGGCAAGGTGTTGCAGACCGCACGTGGGCCGATCTACTCGATCGCCCAGCGCGCCGAGCACATCTGGGAGGGGGTGTCGTCGGCCACGACGCGCAGCCGGCCGATCATCAACACCCGCGACGAGCCCCACGCCGACGCCGAGAAGTACCGCCGGCTGCACGTCATCGTCGGCGACTCGAACATGAGCGAGTACACGACGTTCCTCAAGGTCGGGGCGGCGGCGATCATGCTGCGGATGCTCGAGGACCACCAGACGGTGCTGCGCGACATGACGCTCGAGAACCCGATCCGGGCGATCCGCGAGATCAGCCACGACATGACCTGCCGCCGCAAGGTGCGCCTGGCCAACGGGCGCGAGGTCAGCGCCCTCGACATCCAGCGCGAGTACCTCGATCGCGCCCTGCGTTTCGCCGACTCCAAGGGTCTGCCACCGCTCGAGCAGCGGGCGCTGGAGATGTGGGAGCACTGCGTGTCGACGATCGAGAACGACCCGCTCAAACTGGACCGTGAGATCGACTGGGTGATCAAGCACCGGTTGATCGAGGCCTACCGCGCCAAGCACGACCTGCCCCTCGGCCATGCCCGGGTGCAACTCGTCGATCTCCAGTACCACGACATCAGTCAGGACCGCAGCCTGTTCTACAAGCTGCAGGATCACGGAATGGTCGAACGCATCTGCACAGATGCCGACATCACCACGGCGATCGACCAACCGCCCCAGACCACCCGGGCCCGGCTGCGCGGCGAGTTCATCAAGAAGGCCAAGGAACGCAAGCGGGACTACACCGTGGACTGGGTCCACCTGAAGCTCAACGACCAGGCGCAGCGGACGGTGCTGTGCAAGGACCCGTTCAAGAGTCGCGACGAGCGGGTCGAGAAGCTGATCGCATCGTTGTGACCGCGGCGTTTCTCCGATGGTGAGCGGAACGGGAGGGCCGATCCGGCGCGGCAGCCTTGTACCGTGGTGGGCCGATGACACCCTCTATGTCAACCTGTTTCTCTGATTGGGGTTGTTTTGTTGTTGGTGAGTTCGTTGTGGGCGATGGGTTCGTCGCAGCAGGGGCAGTTGCCTCCGAGGCCGACGCGGTGGCAGAAGGTGTTGCAGTCGGGGCAGTGTTGGGTGCCGAGGTAGCGTTGCTCGCAGATCGGGCAGGCGTAGAGGGTTGCTGGTCGTGCGGGTTGTGGTGGGGTCGGCTCGGGGATGCTCGGGGTGTGGCGTTGGCGGTGGGCGGCTTGTCGGCAGGCGTCGGAGCGCCAGCGGCGCCGGCCGTTCGGAGCGAAGGCTCGTCCGTATCGGGGGCAGGTGATCGTTACGTCGTCGTTACGCGACGGGGTGGTCATTTAGGCCGCCTTCGCCGTTGTGGTGGTGGTGTGGCGGAGGGCGCCGGTGTGCAGGGCCGGGTCGTACACGACACCGTTGGTCCAGCAACGCCAGATGACTCGGACCCAGGCGCGGGCGAGGATGCGGATGGCGTGGGGGTGGTCGCAACCGCGGCCTATCGCTCGTTGGTAGATGTCTGCGGTCCAGGGGGAGGAGTGGCGGCTGTTATCGGCGAATGTGGTGACCGCGACCCGGAATCGGGTGTTGCACGCCCAGCGGAACTTGACGGCGTGGTGTTTGCCGGAATGTTTCGTCACGGGGGCGAGCCCAGCGAGCGCGCAGACCGCTTCGGGGGTGTCGTAGGCTTGTCGGCAGTCGCCCCATTCGGAGAGCATCTGGGCTGCGTTGATGGAACCGGACCTTGGCAGGGAAGTGAAAATCTGGCCGTCTGGGTGCTCCCCGAGTTGGGTGGCGATCTGTTTGGCCAGCTGTTTGATCGCCGTGTTCAACGCCCGGATCACGGCGATGTAGGCGATCACGGTCGCTTGACGGGCCTGGTTCTCGGCGCCGGTAGTGATCCCGTCGGGGACCGAACGGAGCCGTTTGAGCAGCTCGGAGGCGGGGCGTCGCCCCGAGTAGCTGTGGCGGGTCAAGAACTTGGCGAGTTGCGGTTCGGTCAGACGGCTCGCCGATGCCGGTGTCGGGTAGCGCTCCAGGAACTTCAACGCGATCTCGCTGCACACATCGGCGAAGATCTCGTTCGCTCCCGGCCAGAACGCGTCCAGGCACGCTTCGAGCTGGTTGTTCGCCGCGACGCGATGATCGACGAGCGCGTCACGGGCTCGCGACACTGCCCGCAACCCGCGGGTCGCGTCGCTGAACGGGGTCAGGACCCGCAGTTTGTGTTGCCGCATCCGCAGGTACTCGGCGATTGTTTCGGCATCACCGGCATCGGATTTCGCGCCGGAAACCACCTCACCATCTCGCCATGCCTTGATCGCGTTCGGCGAGACCGCCACCACCGGATGCCCGGCCTCCAACAACTTGTCGACCAGCCGGCCGTCGGGCCGTTCGATCGCCACCGGGATCGATCCGGGGCCGAGCTTGGCGAGCCGGGCGACCAACAGGTCGAACCCGTCACGGGTGTGTTTGATCATGAACGCTTTCGGGTGGCGGCCGTCGGCGTCGATGACATGCACCGCGTGTTCCTCGCTGGCCCAATCGATACCCACGAACCATCCGGCGTTCAATCCGGTGACCTTCTCAGACATTCGCTCTCCTTGATCTCGGGTGATGTTCGAGCTCGCGATGAGCGGGGTCTCGCCGGGCGGTCACTGACCGGCGCTCTACGGCGCGTCCTTCTCTTGCCGGTTCAAGACACCCGAGAAGACGGGGGGCGGCAGTGTCATCGTGGCCCACGAAGGGCGACCGACGCGGGCCGTCACCCCCATCCCCATCGAGACCTCAACCGAACACTGCCGGATCCCGACCTCATGAGTGTGGACCAGTGACCGAGGTGCCGTTCTTGACCGATGACCGAGTGCCCTCGGACGATCCGTACGACGCCCCGGTGCCGGCGAAGCACGGCGGCATCGGTCGGGCCGTGCGCGAGTGGGTCGTGGTCATCGCCGTGGCGCTCGGCGTCGCCCTGCTGATCAGGGGATTCGCCATCGCGCCGTTCTACATCCCCAGCGACTCGATGTACGACACGCTCCACACCAAGGATCGGATCCTGGTCAACAAGCTCTCCTACCGGCTCCACGACGTACGCCGCGGCGACGTCGTGGTGTTCGAGACGCCCCCCGGGGTCAACTTCGGCGACTCGCGGATCAAGGACCTGATCAAGCGCGTCATCGGCCTCCCCGGCGATGTGATCGAGATCCACGACTGCACCGTCTTCGTCAACGGGCAGCGGCTCTCCGAGCCGTACACCAACGGGGACTGCACCGACCCGGCGACCACGGCGGCCGACCCCGACGGTGACGGACGTGTGGTCGTGCCCGAGAAGTCGTACTTCGTGATGGGCGACAACCGGGGTCCGGGCCAGTCGTACGACAGCCGGTTCTGGGGATTCGTCAACGACGACCTGATCGTCGGACGGGCGTTCGTGGTCATCCTCCCGTTCGGCAACTGGCAGTGGCTGTAGCCCGTCAACCGCCGATCTCGCCCGAGAAGGCCGCCATCATCCGGTCGACCCAGTCGCTGAACAGCCCGTCGACCCCCATCCGAAAGGCGGCCCGCAGGCCGTCGTCGAACTGGATGTCCCAGGACAGGGCGTAGCGGCCGAAGCGATGGAACAGGGCGACCAGGCCCCCGGTCCAATCGGTGTGGTGCATGTTGATGCCGTCGACGCCCTCGTTGGCAAGGATCGAGGCCCGACGCTCCGGCCCCTCCTTGATGCGGGCGAGGCGGGTCGATTCGATCAGCTTGACGTCGTCGGACATCGCCCGCAACCCGGCGAGGCCCTGCCAGGTCGTCTGGCACAACCACAGGCGGGGGAGCAGGTCGGCACCGGCGTCGCGGACGGTGTCGATCACCGTCGGGCCGGCGTCGGGATCCTTGACGTCGAGGGCCAGGTGGAAGCCGGTGCCGCAGTCGTCGATCAGTTCGGCCAGTGTCGGGATGTGCGGGGGCAGCGCTGACCGGGCCAGATCCCTGATCGGCTGCTTGCGCAGGCGGGTCTTGACGACCCCGTCGTGATCGAGCACGGCGACGCCGTCGGCGGTGAGCCACACATCGCTCTCCAGGCCTGTCGCGCCGAGGCGCAGGGCGAGGCGGAACGACTCGAGGGTGTTCTCCGGGGCATGGGCACGCGCCCCGCGATGGGCGAACGCCACTGGCGGATCGTTCAGTGAGGGAAGCCGCTGCTGCACCGCGCGAGTGTCGCAGCGATCGGCGGCTCCCGCACAGCCGCGGCCGGTGGGGGAACCGATCCACCAGGGTGGCTTCCAGATAGTCTCCTCGACGTGTTCAACGTGACCGGAGGCGAGGTGGTGATCCTCCTCGTCCTTGCGCTCATCGTGCTCGGGCCCGAGAAGCTGCCCGAGGCGGTGCGCCGCTTCGGGCGGGTCTACGGAGAAGTCAAGAAGATGAGCATGGGCTTCCAGAGCGAACTGCGCGACGCGCTCGAGGAACCGGTCCGCGAGCTGCGCGAGACGGCCGACATGCTCAAGAAGAGCATCGACGAGCCGGTGTCGATGGTCCGCGAAGCCGTGCAGCAGCCCGTCGACGAGTTGCGCAGAGGCATCGACGAGACGGCGAACGCAGCCCACGACGCGGCCGCCGCCGCCGCCGATCCGTTCTCTCGGGCCGCCGGCTTCTCGGCCAGCCCGGTGACGGGTGCGGTCGCCGAACCCGCTGCAGCCGAACCCGCCCCAGCCGAACCCGCCGACGCCGGGTCCGCCGGCGGCGCCGCCCCGGCAGGGCTGGCGCCGCCTGCCGGGCCGCGGATCTCGGTCGATCCGGTCGTCGCCACGGCCGAGGCGCTTCCCGCCCCGGGCGACGGAGCCGCAACCGCATGAGATGGCCGTGGAAGAGAGCGAACCGCCCCAAGAAGGTGCAGACGCCCGACGACCAGATGACCCTCACCGAGCATCTCGCCGAGCTGCGCATGCGCATCATCCGCGCCGCGCTCGCCGTGCTCATCGGCTTCGTCATCGTGCTCGCCTTCTACAACCCGATCCTCGAGTTCCTGCGCGGCCCGTTCGAGGACATCTGCGCCTCGGCACGCAAGTTCCAGTGCGACGGGACGCTCAACTACTTCAGCCCGCTCGAGGGATTCGGCACCCGCATCCGCATCGCCAGCTATGGCGGTTTCCTCATCGGGCTACCCGTGATCCTGTGGCAGATCTGGCGTTTCATCGTCCCCGGTCTGCACGCCCAGGAGCGCCGCTACGCGATCCCGTTCATCGTGTCGTCGGTGTTCCTCTTCCTGCTCGGCGGCTTCATCGCCTTCTGGACGCTGCCCAAGGCACTCGAGTTCCTCTTCGACTTCGCCGGCGAGGGCACACGCCCGCTGCTCGGTGTCGCCGAGTACGTCCGGCTCGTCGCCCTGATGATCCTCGCCTTCGGGATCGGGCTGGAGTTCCCGATCCTGCTCGTGTTCCTGCAGCTCGCCGGGGTGCTGTCGTACCGCTCCCTCCTGCGGCACTGGCGCTACGCGATCGTCGGCATCGTGCTGTTGGCGGCGGTGATCACCCCATCGGGCGATCCGATCAGCCTCGCAGCACTGTCGGTTCCGATGTTGATCTCGTACTTCGTCGCCGCACTGATCGGTCGTCGGATCCAGCGTCGCCGGGAGGCCGCGGCCGCGTCCGGATGAACCGGCCGACCGGGGCGCGACGATGAGGCCCGACGCGAAACGTGACGATCGAGGCGACCGGGCGGCACCCTCGGCCACGCGTCGCCGGTTCGTCGGGCGGCACCCGTTCACCCTCGACGACTTCCAGATCAGGGCGATGGACTGCCTCGATCGTGGCGACGCCGTGCTGGTGGCCGCCCCGACCGGATCCGGTAAGACGGTCGTCGCCGAGTACGGCATCGACCTTGCGCTCGCCGAGGGCCGCCGGGCCTTCTACACCGCCCCGATCAAGGCGCTCTCCAACCAGAAGTACGTCGAGCTGGTCGACATCCACGGCATCGGGAACGTGGGCCTGCTCACCGGCGACAACTCGATCAATGCCGACGCCGCTGTCGTGGTGATGACCACCGAGGTGTTGCGCAACATGATCTACGCCCGCTCGGGGGCGCTCGACGCGCTCGGTGTCGTCGTGCTCGACGAGGTCCACTTCATCCAGGACACCTACCGCGGCCCGGTGTGGGAGGAGGTGATCATCCACCTCCCCCCCGACGTGCTGCTCGTCTGCCTGTCGGCCACCGTCTCCAACGCCGCCGAGCTCGCCGACTGGATCACGACCGTGCGTGGGCCGACGGTGGCGATCGTCGAGCACACCCGCCCGGTGCGCCTCGAGCAGCTCTACATGGTCGGTGACACGACGAACGATCGACTGCACCTGCTCCCGACGCTGGTCGACGGACGTCCGAACCCCGACGCCCAGCGGATCGAGGGCGACGCCGCCTCGGCCCGACGATACGGACGCGGCGGGGCGCGCCAGGGCGCACGGCGCAAGCTCTACACGCCTTCGCGACCCGAGGTCGTCGAACGCCTCGCCGAGACCGACATGCTGCCGGCGATCTACTTCATCTTCAGCCGCCAGCAGTGCGACGACGCGGCGCGCTCGCTGGTGGCCGGCGGTCGCCGGTTGACGACACCGGCGGAGCGCGGACGGTTGCGGGCGATCGTCGAGGCCCGGCTCGCCGGTCTCGACGATGACGACCTCGACGTGCTCGGCTACGCCACGTTCGTCGCCCAGCTCGAGGCCGGAGTCGCCAGCCATCACGCCGGGATGGTGCCCCCCTTCAAGGAGGCCGTCGAGGCGTGCTTCGCCGAGGGTCTGGTCAAGGTGGTCTTCGCCACCGAGACGCTGGCCGTGGGGATCAACATGCCGGCCCGCACGGTGGTCATCGAGAAGCTCTCGAAGTTCACCGGCGAGCGCCACACCTTCCTCACCGCCGGGGAGTACACCCAGCTCACCGGCCGCGCCGGACGGCGGGGCATCGACGAGATCGGACACGCCGTGGTCCTGTGGAGCCCGTTCGTGCAGTTCGAGCAGGCCGCCGCCCTCGCCTCGAGCCGGTCGTTCCATCTCCAGTCGGCGTTCCGCCCGACCTACAACATGGCCGCCAACCTGATTCGCCGGTACTCCCGCGAGGAAGCCCAGCGGCTGCTCAACCTCTCGTTCGCCCAGTACCAGGCCGATCACGACCTCGTCCGCCTCGAAGTCCGCCTGCGCCGGCGGGAGGCCCAGTGGGAGGAGCTGCGGGCGGCGGCGACGAGCCCGTTCGGCGACATCGACGACTACCGCGCCGCCCAGACGCGGCGGGACGCCGATCAGGCGGCGGTCGCCGAGATCGACGCGGCCCTCGACGCCCTGCGTCCCGGCGACGTGATCGACATCCACCACGCGGGGTACTCCGGGCGAGCCGTGGTGATCACCGTCGCCCAGCGCAAGGGCGGCATCCGGTTGCAGGCGTTGACCACGTCGCGTTCGGTGGTGACGCTGATCGCTGCCGACTTCGCCCAGCCCCCCGCGGCGCTCGCCCGTGTCGACGTGCCCGTGCCCTACGCGCCCAACCGCCAGACCTTCCTGCGCGAGATCGGCCGCTCGCTCGAACGTCTCCGGCTCCCCTCACGGGCGAATGGTTCCCGACCCGTGGCCGATGGAGCCGATCACCCGGTCCGCAACGACCCCGACCTCCGCCGCCGTCTGGCCAGCGCCGCCCAGGCCGATCGGGTGGCCAAGGAGCTCGCCCAGATGCGCCAGCGGGTGGAGAGCCGGGATCGTTCGGTGGCCAGGGACTTCGAGCGGGTGCTCGCCATCCTCACCCGGCGCGGGTACGTCGACGGCTGGCGGTTGACGACACCCGGCACCCTGCTCGCCGGGCTGTTCCACGAGTCGGACCTGCTGATCGCCGAGGCGTTGCGCGCCGGTCACCTCACCGGGCTCGATCCGGCGACGACGGCGGGCCTGGTGTCGGTGTTCGTCTACGAGCACCGCTCGAGCGAGCCCGCCCCGGCACCATGGTTCCCGTCCCACTCGGTTCGCGCCCGCTGGCAGGCGATCGAGGCGCTCAGCGACGACATCCGACGGGCCGAGGAACGCGCCGGCCTGGTGCCCCACCGGGCCCCGGACCCGACCTTCATCGCCCTGGCCTTCGCCTGGGCCGGCGGTGAGACGTTCGCCGAGGTGGTGGAAGCGGAGGGGGTGTCGGGCGGTGACTTCGTCCGGACGATGCGCCAGCTGCTCGACCTCCTGCGTCAGATCGCCGTCGTGGCACCCGATGCCCAAACCCGGTCCGCGGCCGACCGGGCCGCCGGCCTGGTCGATCGCGGTGTCGTCGCGGCATCGCTGCCGGTGGCCGGGGCGCGGATCACGTGACGATCCGCGCCGGACGACCCTGGGGCGAGCCGACCGAGGTGCCCGCCGACCTGCAGCTCGTCGCCGACGACAGCGCGCTGGCCGCACTCGTCGCGACGGCCTCGCCGGGCCCGGTGCGTCCACGGGGCGGCGACCTGGCCCGCACGTTGGGCATCGGGGCGTCGACGCCGGTCCCGCCCGCCGGCGCCCCGGCGACGGCGTGCCCCGTCGACGTCGGCTGGGCGACGACCGCGGCGGGAACGCGGCCATTCGCCGCCCACTGTGTGGCCCGCGGCCGGTGGTGGTCGGGGGAGGTGGTGTTGGTGATGAACGCCCAGTACCTCGGCCCGTGGGACGTGGCTCCGCGATCCCACCCCAACGACGGCCGACTCGACGTCCTCGAGATCGCCGCGGTGATGCCGATCGATCAACGGTGGAAGGCCGCCCGACGGGCGCGACGGGGTGCACATCTGCCCCATCCATCGATCGCCACGTCGCGCATCGCCGAGCGCAGCTTCCGGTTCAGCCGGCCGCGGTCGATCTGGCTCGACGGCCGCCGTTGGTGCACCGCTGACGAGGTGGTCGTGCGCGTCGTGCCGGACGCGCTGCTCGTCCTGGTGTGAGCCCGCTGCCCCGGGGGCATCGACGCGCTCACGGGCCGTAGCGGGTCGACGCACGGCCGGTTGCGGTGCCGATCCCGGCCGTCACCGCTGCGGCGACCGCCGTCCAGGTGAGGATGTCGAGCCACGGTGTCGCCCCGGGCCATGCAGGACCGGCCGGTTCTGCGGCGAACAGCTGCCAGGCGGCCTTGGCCACGCCGACGGCGACGAGCAGGACGGCGCCGCCCCAGCCGATGCGCGGCACGTAGTCGCGGCGGTACTCGATCGCCAGGGCGGCGGCGCCCGCCGTCAGGCCGGGCAGCGTCCCACCGGCCACGCCGAACACGACGAGCGTGGTCAAGGCGACCACGCCGACCGGGACGAACCGGGGGCGGAGCACCCGCGCCGGTGGGTCCACCGACGGTGACGGTCGGCGCCGACGCAGGGCGAGAGCGACGGCGAGCAGGCCGGCGACCGTCGAGCCGATGACCGCGATGCCCACGCGTCGCTGGGCCGGGATGCGCACCACGACGGTGTGGCGGGTCCCGTCGCCCACGTCCAGCGGCCAGGCGAGGCCGAATCCGTTGGCCGGGTACGACTCGTCGACTTCGTTGCCGTCGACGGTGGCGACCCATCCGCTGGAGGCACTGGCGGCGCGTACGAGCCACACTCCCGCCGACGCCTTTGGCAGCTTGATGGTCAGACCGGTGGACCCGTCGAGGGCGACCTCGGGTTCACCGCGGCTCGGTGGCGTGGCCGGACCCGGCGCGGCCGTGGCCGCGGCGGCCGAGGTCATCGTCAGGCGGTCGACCGCAACCTCGATGCCCGGTGCGCCCAGCCGGCTCGACACGACGGTCACCACCCCGGGCCCCGCCGAGACGGCCTCGCAGCCCGACAGGCGCAGCCCACCGGACGCGCCCGGTTCGAGTCGGACGGGGATCGCGCGGCCGTCGATCGAGACGAGGTCGCTGCGGCACGTCTGATCGACCTCGGTGACCGCGGCCAGCGCGTGGGCCGCGCCGGCGAGCTCGAACCGGCCACGTGTGGGCAGGGAGAACGACCGGCGGATCTCCCGCTCCGGGTCGTCGTCCCTCGCTCCCGACCGCCAGCGCACGAGCGACACCGTGATCGGATGGGTGGCGATCCGGTCGCCGAAGCGCAACAGCTCATCGGGCAGGGCGAGCGTCTCGACGACGGGCGCCACGCCGGGGATCTCGATCTCGCTGAAGCCCGCTCCGGCACTGGGATCGCCCTCGCCGACCGCCGTGATCTCGACGGCGAGTGTCCGGAACGTCCGGGTGGTCAGGGCCACACGATGCCCCGCGGGCGGCTCGGTCGCCTGTGGATCGTTGGCGGGCGCGCCGAGGTCGACGTCCTGCGAACGGACGCCGTCGAACTCCAGATGGACGCCCGTGATCGGCCGGCCGGCCCCCGACCCGGCGCTCTGGTGGAGGACGATCGCCTCGGTGGTGACGGGGCCCGGCAGCTGCAGCACCAATCGTTCGCCGATCGGCGACGCTCCGCGTCCCACGCGCCACCCGGTGTCGATATCGCCGTCGAACGCCAACGTCGGCCGGTCGCCGGGGACGAAGCGGTCCGGCGCCCCGTAGCCGGAGCTCGACACGGACACGCCTTCGGGGAGCTCGATGTGCGCCGCATCGTCACCGACGGTGGGACCCAGGCGTTCCCCCGGCGGTCCGCCCCAGTTGGACGGCGGTCCACTCCTGCTCACCGCCTCGGTCGCGCCGATCGACGGCTGCTCGCCGATCCCGGCGCGCCGTTCGAGCCTGTTGGAGTCGGTGAGGATCACCGGGGTGTCGGGGTCGACGCGGTCGGCGAGCTCCCGCGAACCGTCCCTCGACGTGGACACGACGAGTTCGGTGCCGGTGAGCAGGCCGGCGTTGGCCAGGTCGACCAGCCCGCGACCGTCGGCGGCGACGACCGTCGCCTCCGTGGCTTCGAAGATGCGCAGCCGCGGCTGCACACCTGGCACCCTGAAGACGGTGACACCGGGTGACCCCGGGCCGTGCTGGCGGAAGGTTCCGACCTCGACGACGTCGCCGAGGTTGCTCGCCGCGGAACGCAGCACCCGCAGGGCCTCGGTGGCCGCGGCCTGGAATTCGCCATCGTCGTGGCGCACGACGATCGCGCCGATCGCCAGGAGCCTGGCCAGCGGGGCGATCGCCACGGGCTCGAGCGTCTGGCCGCGCAACTGGTCGTCGATGGCGGCGAGCACGTCGATCGTCGGGCGCTGGCCCAAGATCGGAGTGGTCCGCAGGCCGACGGGGTCGTCGAACAACGACGCGCTGATCGGACGGTTGGTCGTCCCCCAGACGTACGACGGCGTCTGCCCGGGGAGCTCGAGGACGTTGAGGTCGGCGGGCATCCCGTTGACAGCAGCCGCTGCCTGGCGCCAGTAGCCGGGAACACCGTCGCGCAGCAGCAGGTCGGAGTCGATGGCTCGGCCGGTCACGACGGCCGGCACCGTGGCGAGGAGCACGAGCCCGGCCGCCAGCTGCGCGCTCCACCAGGCGGTCGCTCGGGCCCTGATCACCGCCCGGACCACCGCCCCGAAGGCCACGGCCAGCGCCAAGGTGAGCAGCGGCACGGCGCGGGAGGACGGAGCGAACACGCCGCCCAGGCTCGACGCGGTGAGTGCCTTGAACAGCCGGGCCGACGCCTCCCGGTGCTCGACCGGAGCCGCCCCGACCGACAGCACCATCCCGGCGACGAGCAGGCCGATGAAGTACAGCCGATTGCGGAAGCGGGTCAATGCCAGGCCGCCGAGGCCGATGACCGGCACGACGAAGCTGAGCAGGATCACCGCCGGCCAACGGTGATAGACCGACGACGCCCACCGACCCGAATCGGCGATGTACGTCTCCCAGCCGCCGAGGCCTCGCACGACCTCGCTCGGTGTGGTCGCCCGGGCCGAATCGACCCTCGGGTCGTGGAACAGGGCATGGGCGAGCTCGACCCGCGGCGCATAGGCCCAGCCGACGATCAGCCAGGCGCAGACGCCCGAGGAGATCACCGCCATCCGTGACACCGCCCGGAGCAGGACCCGGCGTGGAACGTCGCGGACCACCACCCCGGCGAAGAGGCACCACATCGCCGGAGCCACGAGGACGTAGGCGCTGGCAGCCAGGTTCCCACCGCCGGCCGTGGCCAGGCAGAGGGCGAACCGGGCCGGGTCGGACCAGCCGGGACTGTCGAGGCTGCGGGCGGCGAAGTGGATCAGCCACGGCAGGGCGGCCCAGGCGAGGAGCACGACCGAACGCGTGCCGAGGTACTGCATCGCGTAGGGCGACAGCATGTAGGCCAGCGCCGCGGGGAGCGCGCCGGGACCCTCCCAACGCATCGTGCGCATCAGGACCATCACCCCGATGCCTGCCAACAGGATGATCGTGCCGAGCCACAGCCGCTGGGCGATCCAGGTCGGCACGTGCAGCGCGTGGGTCAGCCAGAACCACGGGGCCATCGGGAAGGCGTAACCGTTGGTGCGGTCGATCACCGAACCGAACAGATACCCGGGATCCCATCGGCCGCCCGCCAGGCGCAGCGTCCGGGCCGGATCGAGGTACACGCCGTCGTTGGTGTCGAGGGCGACCAGGCCGACCCGGGTGAGGAGCAACGGCACGTAGGCGACGACGGCCAGCACGGCGCTGGCGACGCCCAGCGGGACCTCGTCGTCGGGGCCGCGTGCCACACGGTGGCGTCGGTGCTCGATCGGTGCTGCGCCCGTCGCCGTGGTCCTCACCGAGGTGACGGTGCCTTCCGTGAACACTGCCACCCATCGTAGGTGACCCGACGCCTCGCGGTGTGGCCGACGTGGCCGCGGGCGGGTCGGTAGGCTTCTCGATTCGTGACCCGGCCGCCCGACTCGCAGATGCTCACCGGCTGGGGAGGCACCGCGCCGACCCGGGCCCGGCTCGTCGGCGTCGGCTCGGCCGACGAGGCGCGCGACGCCCTCCAGAGCGTCGATGGCCGCGGCGCCATCGCCCGCGGGCTCGGGCGCTCCTACGGATCTCCGGCGCAGAACGCCGGTGGTCTCGTGCTGGCCATCGCCGGTCAGGGGGGGACACCCCGTCTCGACCGCCTCGCAAGCACGGTCACGGCGCACGCCGGACTCTCGCTCGACGCGCTGATGAAGTTCCTCGTGCCCCTCGGCTTCTTCGTCCCGGTCACACCCGGGACCCGCCAGGTGACCCTCGGCGGGGCGATCGCCGCCGACATCCACGGCAAGAACCATCACGTCGAGGGCAGCCTCGGCAACCACGTCGTCGCCATGTCGTTGTTCGTCGCCGACGGATCGGTGGTCGAACTCGCCCCCGACTGCGAGCCGGAGCTGTTCTGGGCGACCATCGGCGGCATGGGCCTCACCGGGGTGATCCTCGCCGCCACCATTCGGGTCCTGCCGATCGAGACCAGCCGGATGGTCGTCGACACCGAACGGGCGGATGATCTCGATGACGTCTGCGCCAGGATGGCCGGGGGCGATCACCGCTACCGCTACTCGGTGGCCTGGGTCGATCTGAGTGCCACGGGTCGCCGGCTCGGTCGTTCGGTGCTCTCCCGCGGCGACCACGCCCCGCTGGCCGCCCTCTCGGGCCGGGCGGTCCACGAGCCACTGCACTTCGATCCGCATCCCCGGCTCACCGCCCCGCACGTCCCCAACGGCCTGCTCAACCGCATGTCGATCCGCGCCTTCAACGAGATCTGGTACCGCAAGGCGCCCCGTCGGCGTACCGGCCAGATCTGCCCGATCGGCTCGTTCTTCCATCCGCTCGACGGCGTCCAGGCGTGGAACCGGCTCTACGGGCCGCAGGGCTTCGTGCAGTACCAGGTCGTCATCCCGTTCGGGGGCGAGCGCGTGCTGCGCACCGTCGTGGAACGGATGGCCGACTTCGGGGACCCCTCGTTCCTGGTCGTGCTCAAGCGCTTCGGCAGCGGCAACCCCGGCCCGCTGTCGTTCCCGATGCCCGGATGGACGATCACCGTCGACGTCGCCGCCGGTCGGCCGGGACTGTCGGAGCTGCTGACCGCCGTCGACCACGTCGTGCTCGACGCGGGCGGCCGCCACTACCTCGCCAAGGACGCCCACATGACCGCCGGGGCATTGCGCCGCGGCTACCCGCGGCTCGAGGAGTGGCGGGCGATCCGCGACAAGGTCGACCCGACGGGCGTCTGGCGCAGCGACCTCGCCCGGCGGCTCGAACTCGTCTCCTGACCGTCCCATCGACACGCGCTGGGGCGGCTCGCGCCGCCCGGGAGGAAGCTGTGCAGAACGCATTCGGTGACCCGCAGACCATCGTCCTGCTCGGGGCGACCAGCGACATCGGCCGGGCCACCGTGCGCCGGCTGGTCCGCCCGTCGACGAGCACCGTCGTGCTCGCCTGCCGGCGCCCCCCCGACGCCGACGACTTCGCCGCCGAGCTCCGCGCCCTCGGCGTGGCGACGGTCGACACCGTGCCCTTCGACGCCGTCGATCATCGCCGCCACGCGCCGCTGATCGAGGAGCTGGCCGAACGGCACGGCGACCTCGACCTGGTGCTGCTCGCCTTCGGGGTGCTCGGCGATCCGGAGGAGTTCCTCGCCGACCCGGCCGCGGCGGCGCCGGTGCTCGAGGTCAACTACGTCGCCGGCGTGACGATGGGCCTGGCGGTGGCCAACCGGCTCCGCCGCCAGGGCCACGGCAGGATGGTGGTCTTCTCGAGCGTCGCCGGCGAGCGGGTGCGCAAGGCCAACTACGTCTACGGCTCGACCAAGGCGGGCCTCGACGGGTTCGCCCAGGGTCTCGGCGACTCGCTGCAGGGCAGCGGCGCGGCGTTGCTCGTCGTGCGTCCCGGCTTCGTGCGTTCGAAGATGACGACCGGGATGAAGCCCTCGGCGTTCGCCTCGACGGCCGACGACGTCGCCGGCGCCGTCGAACGCGGGCTGCGCACCGGCACCCACACCGTGTGGAGCCCGCCGGTGATCCGCTACATCTTCTCGGCGTTGCGCCACCTGCCTCGACCGATCTGGCGTCGCCTGAGGATCTGACCGTCGTGGGGCCGGTCAGCCGGCAGGCGTGAACGGACCGGGTTGGCTCGGGCCGGTGCCGTCGGGGCGTGGGGGCACCGGCACGCTGACCTCCACGGCATAGTCGAAGGCCGGCTCGTACGGTCCCTCGTACGGGCCGGTGCCGTCGCCGACCGCGCAACGGTGATAGAGCCGCACGAGGTCGTTCTCGTAGCTGCCGACGAGGCAGAACTGGTTCTCGACCACCTGGTTCGGCCGATCGTCGCCGAAGACGGTCGAGGTGTTCGGCTCGATCCAGCCCGACCAGTAGCGGGTCAGGATCAGCCAGTCGGCCGAGGCGACGTCGTCGGCGAGACGCGAACCCTCGGCGTTGGCCAGACCCGGATCCATCTCGATGTAGTAGGTGGCCGGGGTCAACTCGGGGAAGAGATAGTAGAAGAAGACGTCGCTGTACACCGTCGAGCGCAGGTCGACGGGCCCGACCAGGAGTCGCTCGCCGGGGGCCAGGCGGGCATCGAGGTCGGCGACGAGCTGCTCGGCGGCCCGCCACGGACGGGTGTCGCCGAGGTAGAAGGTCCGCTCGCCGCGCCGTACGGGCAGGCCGACGGCGACCTGGCCGAGGCTCTGGCGAACGCTGTTCAGATACGGTCGGTAGCTGAAGTAGGGGAAGACCACGAGGTAGGAGCCGGCCACGGCGGCGACCCCGGCGGCGACCCGGCCGGCCCCGGTCCACGAGACCCGCGTGACCCGTAGCACCTCGACGATGGCGCACGGGGCCACGGCGAAGCACACGCACGACACCCAGGCGAAGTGCGCCGAATCGGGGCGCTGGAAGCCCTGGGGGAGCAGCCCCACTCCGAAGATCGCCGTGGCCAGCAGGGTACGGGTGCGGCCGAGGTGGTCCGTGCGCCGATGGGCCCACACGGCCACGGTGAGAACGCCCAGGGCGACGGCGGGGAGCAGGAAGAACCACAGGAACAGCTGATGCGGCCCGGCGAGGTGCGGCACCCCCCACCACGGCGGGAACTTGTCGGCGATGACCTGCAGCGCCCCCTGGAAGTAGTCCCAGGATGGCGGCCGGGGAAGTTCGCGTCCCGGGCGCAGTCGGGCGACCGGGTCGACGAGCATGCCCTCGATCGACGGGCGCAGGCCGGCCCGGGCGAGGTGCACGAACATCGGCAGCAGACCGACGGCGGCCCCGGCGAGCAGTGGGCGCAGCCGGCGCGTACGCCACCAGAGGAACAGGTGGGTGGCGGCCAGGGCGAGGGCGAGGTCGGGTCGGAAGGTGAGGGCGAGCCCGCCAAGCACCCCGGCCGTGACGCACCAGGCCTGCGCCCGGGGCACGTCGCTGCGCGACCGGAGGGCGGCGACGATGCTCCACAGCCCGAGGCCCACCCCACCGTTCCAGGCCAGCGCCGACAACCCGATCGGGGTGAGCACGAGGATCGCCGACAGCGTGGCGCAGCCGACGGCGGCCAGGCGGCCCCACGCCCGGGTGAGGGCGTAGATCCCGAGGATGATCAGCAGATGCTGAGCCAGCCCGAAGCTGCGCTCGACCGCCAGCCGGACACCGAAGAGCTGGTAGGCGGCGGCGAGCAGGTCGAGCGATCCCGGACCGTAGAGGTGGAGGAAGTCGACGTTCGGGACGTCGCCGGCCAGCACCCGTTCGGGGAAGGTGAGCATGAAGCCCTCCTCCATCGTGGATCCCGACGACCGGTAGAGCCCGCGCAGCGGGGCGGCGACGATCGCGGCGAGCACGGCCGGTGCGACCCAGCCGCGACGGCTTGCGAGCCGTATGCGCCCTCCGAGGACGAAGGCACCCGGATCGCCAGCCTCGCGTCCACCGCCGGCGAGCGTCGAGGCGGCCCGGCCGAGCAGCGGGGTGATCCCGACCGCGGCGAGCAGGCACAGCACGGGTTCGGCCGGGGCGCGGAACCGGGTGGTGCCGTAGGCGTAGGCGGCCGTGACGGTGACCGAGACGATCTGGGCGATCAACGGCCACATCCGCCGTCGGGCGCGACGGAGGCGGATCACGCCGAGGGCGGACGCCCCGACCAGGGCGTAGTAGTAGCCCAAGCCGACGCGCGCCCAATCGACGTCGCGCCCCTCGATGGCGGCGAACTCGGTGTTCTGCCACGGTCGGAACAGCTCCCACTGGCGCCCGACCCGGGCGGCGACGACCTTGGGGAGCTGCGACAGGTGGTCCCGGGCGTACTCCAGGCCGCGTCGTCGCCAGTAGTTCGACTTCTCCGCCTCGTCGCCCGGTGGATCGCCGCCGATCTCGGCGCGGATCTGCTCCTGGCAGTCGAACAGCCAGAAGCCGAGGAACTTGCCCGAGTAGGTCTCGTCGCAGTTGGCGTAGACGATCAGCTCGTTGCCGTTCGTCGAGAGCGGGACGGAGGTGGCGAACCGTAGCGAGTTGCGGATGGCCCACGGGGCGATCACGGCCAGGCATGCCGCGCCGGCCAAGGCCAGGTGGGCCAGCCGACGGCGCATCGGCCACGAGCGTTCTGCCAGGAACCACGGCGCGATCATCAACGGGCCGAGCAACAGGCCTTCGCCCCGGGTCAGGGCGGCCAGACCGACCAGGGCGCCGGCGACCAGCGTGATCAGCGTCCGGCGCTCCTCGTCCCGCCAGCGGTACATCGCCAGGATGCTCGTCGTGGTCAGCAGGGCGAACAGCCCTTCGGGGAACAGCACCCCGTCGATCATCCACAGGTTCGGGTAGCACGCGGCGAGGACCGCGGCGACGAGTCCGGCCGTCGGACCGGCGATCCGGCGTCCGATCAGGCCGACGACGAACACGGTGGACGCCCCGATGACGAGCGAGATCATCTTGTGGTCGAAGTAGGTGATCCCCCCGAAGCGCGAGGTCAGCGACAGGACCATCGGGTACAGCGGGCCGTGCAGCGCGCTCGGCGATGCGCTGGCCGTGGGCGATCCAGTTGAGCGGTTCGAGGAAACCCCTGCCCTCGGCCAGCAGGTTGGCGGTCGTGTGGTAGAAGAGCGGGTCGCCGCCGTCGGTGCGTTCCGGGGCCACGGCGAGCAGGCCGGCGAAGCGGACGAGGAACGCCGCCGAGGTGACGGCGGCGATCGAAAACCGCCATCCACTCGCCGTGGACGGCGACCGCAGCGGCAGGCGGCGAACGGCGAGGATGCCGACGGCGATCAGCGTGCCGATCGCTGCCGAGACGAGGATCGCCCAGACGGCGACGGGCGACGCCGGGCCGTCGAGCATCAGTCTGCCGGTGACGCCGCTGACCCGCTCGCGGTACTGCCGGGCGATCAGCTCCGCCACCGGTTCGCCGGTGAGCAGCAGCCCCGGCGCGCAGCTGGCCAGCACGGTCGTGGCCGGATGGACCAGGCGGTTGGGGACGTTGAGCAGGATGTGACCGACGCCGGCAGCGACACACACGGCGAGAACATGGCCGACGAGCAGGTCGAAGGTGGAGGTCGGTTGGCGATGCAGGGCGAGCCCCGAGGCGAACGTCGTGATCGCCCCGGCACCGATCGCCAGCGCCCCGGCCGCGACGAGCAGGCGCTTGTCGGGTCTGGGTCTGAACACCCCGACGCGGCGGGCTTCCACCACCACGGCCAGGCCCATGCCCACCCCGATCGGGGCCAACTGGGCGGGGAGCCACGAGATCGGTCCGTACGTCGAAGTGGTACCGGTCAGGTCGCAGCCCAGCCGGACGGCGAGGCCGACGCCGATGAGGGCGGCGATGCCCTTCAACTCCCGCGCCACCGCCCGTCGGGGATCGAGCCCGTCCCGCCGGACGACCCGCGACCATGCCGGAGCGAGCAGCCCTGCCGTGGCGATGACGGCGAGCAGCCACCCGACGGTCAACCCGTCGATCGGCCCGAGGGAGCGGGGGTCGCGGAAGGCGAGCATGGTCACCGCCAGCTGCCGCGGACCGCCTTCGAGGCCGACGATCGCACCGGCGACGGCCACCGTCAACCACCACACCGGCATCACCCGGCGGGCGGCCGTCCACCACCACTGACGGGCCCGGGGAGGGCGTCGGCCGGCGAGGTGATCGCGGGCCCAGGGCCGGTACATCAGCGCCGTCAGCCCGACGAGCACGACGATCGATCCGATGTCGAGGCGGGCGAGCAGCCGCCCGCGGGTCGAATCGTCGATCGAGCCGGCCATCTCCGCCGTGCGCCGCACGATCAGGGCGATCGCCCCGAGTCCGACGAGTGCGCCGGCGCGGGCCGTGACCGTCGCTCGTGAATTGGGGGCCATGGGCTGCGGGGTTCCTCGCGGCAACACTTCGGGAATCCGTAGTGTAGGAAGCCGTGCCCGACGCCGAAGACCACGACGGCCCCCAGCGGCTCGATGACCTCGTCGCGGAGTTGAATCACCACCGCGTGCAGCGAATCCATGTCCTGGCGTGGCGCGACCTCGACGATCCCGATGCCGGCGGATCGGAGGTCCACGCCGACGAGTGCATGCGCCGCTGGGCCGATGCCGGACTCGACGTGCTCCACCGCACGTCGGCGGCGATCGGCCGGCCGAGCGTGGCCGTGCGCAACGGTTACCGGGTCGTGCGGCGCGGCAGCCGTTACTCGGTGTTCCCGCGGACGATGGTCGGCGAGCTCACCGGCCGGATGGGGCCCTGTGACGCCCTCGTCGAGATCTGGAACGGGGTGCCCTGGTTCTCGCCGATCTGGTTCCGTGGCCCGCGGATCACGTTCATCCATCACGTGCACGGGCCGATGTGGGACCAGATGTTCCCGCCGCCCTTCGGAGCGCTCGGCCGCCTGCTCGAGGCGCGCCTGGCCCCGCCGTTCTACCGCCGGGGGTTGACGGCCACGCCGTCGGACTCGACCCGCAACGAGGTGATCGAGGTCCTCGGTCTGCGGCCGGAGCGGGTGCGGGCGATCCCCAACGGCGTCGACCCGTTCTTCCACCCCGGCGGCGAGCGTTCCCCGCACCCGATGGTCGTCGCCGTCGGGCGTCAGGCCCCCGTCAAGCGCTTCGTCGAGCTGCTCCGCGCCTGCGAAACGGCCCGGCAGGCCGGTCCGCACCCCGAGCTGCGCCTCGTCCTCGTCGGCGACGGGCCGGAGCGCCCGCTGATCGAACGGTGGATCGCCGAGCACGATGCAGCGGGCTGGGTGGCGCTCACCGGCCGCGTCACCCATGCCGAGCTGCGTGACCTGTACCGGCAGGCATGGCTGGTGGCGAGCGCCTCGCTCGCCGAGGGCTGGGGTCTGGCCCTGACCGAGGGCGCGGCGTGCGGCACGCCTGCCGTCGCCACCGACATCAGCGGTCACCGCTGCTCGGTCGTCGACGGGGTCACGGGGGTGCTCGTCGCCGATCTCGACGACCTCGGCACGGCGATCTCGCAGGTGCTTGCCGACCGGGCGCTGCGTGATCGCCTCGGCGCCGCCGCCCGGGCCCGGGCGACCACGCTGACCTGGGACCGGGTGGCCTACGAGGTGCTCGACGTGCTGTGCGCGGCGACGCGCGAGCAACGGGGAACCGCCTTGTAGGGTCGCCCCCCTGTGGTCACGTCGCCCGACGCCCCCAACGCTGCGGTCTTCGCGCCCCGCGGCCTGCAGCGGCTCGGTCCCCGAGCCGTCGTGCTCGCCCTGATCATCTGGTGGTGGCCGTCGCTGACCGGAGCGGGAGACACCGTCGACGTGCTGCTCTCGGGCGACGCCGAGATCGTCGCCGACTCCAACCCGGTCCTGCGTCGCCTACGCGAGGCCGGCCTCGAGGTGGCCGTCCACCCCGAGTGGTCCGACTGGTGCGACGCCTACGCCGGGCTGGCCCCGGTTCTCGAGTCGACCGATCCCGAAGTGGTCGTCCTGTCGTTCCGCCACGAGGGGACGTGCGACCGGGGGGCCGGTCCCCCCTTCGGCTACCTCGCCGAGCAGGTGGCGGCGGAGAAGATCCCGCTCGTCGTGCTCCAACCGGGACAGGGGCCGCCCACCGAGGGCTTCGGACCGGCGTTGGCGGCCCTCGACGACTACGACCACGTCACGATCGCCGACGCCTCGCGCCTGCTGGGGGATGGGCCGACCGCCGAGCGGGCCCCGTGCCAGTGGTGGGACGACTGCGATCCCGACGGGATGGTCGCCGTGCGCGATGCCGGCGGCGCGCTGACCCCGGCCGGCCTGGAGCGATTGGCGCGGGTGCTGGTGTCGGTGATCCCGTGAATGCGCGTGCTGGCCCGGCCCGGGCGTCGCCCGCCCACCGAGGCCATCTCCCGTGACGCTGCCATCCCCAGGACGGGGCATGCGCTGATCGCTGCGCTCAGCCATCGAAGTCCTGTCCAGCCAGGTTTGGGTTGTCCACTCGCGGGGTACAGACCGTTCATGATCACTACCGGACTCATCCTTCTCCTCCTCGGCATGGTGTTGGCCATCCCTCTCCTGTGGACGGCCGGTGTCGTCGTGCTGATCGTCGGAGTCGTGCTGTTGCTCGTCGGCCGGTCCGGGCGTCAGATCGGTGGGCGCACTCACTACTGGTGATGAGCGCACCTTGCCGCTCGGGCCGCTGCTCATGGGCGGTTGACGGGCAAGCCGCAGAACCGTCCGCGCCGCGATGTGGCGGACTCCTCCCCATCGGGCACGAGCAACGTCACCTGATCGGTTTCTGCCGGTCGGTCTCCGGTCAGGACGGGTGAGTCGGGTCCTCGACGGCGTAGCGATTCAGCTCGGCGAGGCTGGTGGCGATCAACCGACCGACGTGCACCTGGCTCGTGCCGATCCGTGCGGCGATCTCCGTCTGCGTCAGGCCGTCGAAGAACCGCATCTGCAGGACCCTTCGCTGTCGCACGGGCAGACGATCCAGCAGCGAGGAGAGCACCTGACGATCGAGGACATCGTCGAACGTCGCCTCGGTGGAAACCACCCAGGTGGAATCCGTGGTGTCGAGTGTGCGGGTGCGGTAGGCCTGCCCCGCTTCGAGCGCGTCGATCACCGAGTCGGTCGGGAGACCCATCCGGGACGCGATCTCCGATACCCGTGGCGAGCGTCCGAGCTCCAGCGAGAGGTCGTCGTAGGCCGTGGCCACGGCGACCCGTCGGTCCTTCGCGCTGCGCGGGACGTGGACACCCCAGGTGCGGTCGCGGAAGTGGCGGCGGAGCTCGCCCATGATCGTCGGCGTCGCGTACACCCCGAACGGCAGGTTCCGGTCCGGATCGAAACGATCGATCGCCTTCAGCAGACCGATCCGGGCCTCCTGGACGAGATCGTCGAACGGCTCGCCGCGATTGGAGAATCGGTGGGCGCCCCGAGTTGCCAGCCACTCGGCCCGGGCTGCGATCTCGTCTCGGAGACGCTGGTCCCGCGATACCGAGTAACGGCCGAGCGCCTCTCGGAGCCAATCTTCCTCGGCACCAGAACTGGGGATCTCTGGCTTCATCCCAGGGTCGGGTCCATGACTGCCGCCCAGATGTGCGCCTCCTCGTCGACCAACTCGATGCCGTGCTCATCGGTCACGTCGGCCAGCACCGTCCGCGCGAGCAGCAGATCGGGATGCCCGGGATCGAACGCGGCCGCGCTGGTGCGGGCACGCACGTTGAACGAGCGTCCAGCGATCTCGAGCCGCACATCGATCGGCGCGCCGCCCCCGTGGTCGATCAGCGCGATCAACACCTCGCTGACCGCAACCTTGATCTTCTCGATCTCGTCGACGGTGAACCCGGCGAGAGTTGCCATTCCACTCGCCGCCAGACGCAGTACCTGGGACAGGGCCGGGTCGGGCGGGACCCGAACTTCGACCGGACCGATCGGCGCTTCACCCACCGGTAGATCGTGCTCCACCGATTGCGTCACGGTATCTCCCCTCGGTCCTTGTCGGACCAGTCTGCCCGCTGCAGGTGGCCGGCAGGCATTGCCGCACGGACGCGGCACCCGGCATCGCCACCCCGGGTATGAGACGATGGCCAACCGGGTACACGAGACGCCGAGGATCGATGACGATGAACGACGAGAGACAACAACCGAGAGTCGGGTTCATCCGGGGGCTGCTGGCGGTCGTGCGGGCGACGGCCCACGCCGCCGGCACGATGCTCGGCCTGTTCGGGCGCGCCCTGGCCGCTGTCACACGCCGCTCACGACGCAAACCGGGCGACGGAACTCCGCACAGCTGACGGGTGAGCCCGCCCCCCCGTTACGACTCTCAGCCATCCACGTCACGATCGATGGGATCAACGCCCCGCGCCTCATGTGACGGCGACGGCCAGCAGACCCACCGCGGCCGACGCCACCACCCAGGTGCCGATGGCCGTGTTGTCGGACGGCGACCAGCGGTGGCGCATCGGTCGTTCGACGAGACGGTTGAGCAGCACCGCTACGGCCAGGCTGGCGGCGATGCGGATCACGCACAACAGCCAGGTCTGCCAGCCCCCGCCGTCGAGCCGCAGGCGATCGGCGCGCAGCGTCAGGATGATCGGCCAGTGGACGAGGTACAGCGCGTAGCTCAACCGTCCCAGCCCGACCAGCGGGGCCCAGGCCAGCCGTCGGGCCAGCGAACCGCCGGTCAGCGTCGCCGAGATCACCGCCACGTGGACGATCGAGAGCAGCGCGAAGCCGCCTGCCTGCACCCACGGCTGGTCCTCGTCGCCCCCGATGAACACGCCGATCGTCGCCGCCAGTCCGACCCATCCGAGAACGGTGAGCGGTACACGGTGTCGGACGAACGCCTGGCGCCCCAGGCGGTGGAAGGCGACGGCCAGCAGGCAACCGGCAGCCAGCTCGGCAGCGCGTACGTCGGTGCCGAACATCTCCCGCAGGTGGTTGCGGTGCAGGGCGAAGGCGGTGGCCAGCGAGGCCACCCACACGGCGGCGAACAGCAGCGTCAACCGGGGCGCCGCCTTCGCCGGGTGGCGTCGCAGGACGAGGAAGACGAGAAGCATCGCCGCGTAGAACTGCTCCTCGACGCCGAGCGACCAGTAGGGGCCGAGCGGCCCGAGCACCCGGAGGACCTGGTCGGCCGGCAGGGCGATGACGTGCCAGTTCATCACGTTGAGCGCCGCGGCGACCCCGTCGGCGGCCCGCATCCCCTTGCCCCAACCGGCCCACGGTGTCAGGGTGAACAGCACGGCGGCGACGGTGACGACGAGGGCGGCCGGAGCGAGGCGCTTGACCCGCCGGGCCCAGAACGCCCCGAGATCGACCGTCGAGCTGCGGCCCAGTTCGGCGAGCAGCAGCGAGCAGATCAGGAACCCCGAGAGGGTGAAGAAGCTCGACACCCCGAGGAAACCACCGGTGACCACGTCGGGCAGGGCATGGAACATCAGCACCCCGCCCACGGCGACGGCGCGCAGGCCGTCCAGCGCCGGAATGTACCCGAGGCCCGACCGGCCCTGTGGAGTCGTCACGATCCGCTGCACGGTAGCAAGCCCGCCCCGGCGGGCCGGGTACCCGCACCGGGCACTGATGGCCTGACCAGGGCCGGGGCGTAGTCTGCCCACCCGTGGCGCCCGACAACCGACGACGTCCCGGCGCACTCCCGGCACTCGTGCGGACCGTGCCGCCGGCCGTGGTCGAGGCCTGCGCCGGACTGCTCGCCCTCGTCCTGCTCATCGGTCGCAACCCCCTCGACCTGCGCTCCCGCTGGCTCGGTGATCTCGACACGAAGTACTACGGGTGGCTGGCCTGGCGGATCGCCCACCTCGACGGCCCGGCGCTGCACCTCGGTGGCGTCGTGCACCCGGCCGGGCTGGAGCTCGGGCTGCTCGACGGGTTGGCACCGATCAGCGCCGCGGGTCTGCTCGTGCGCCTGTTCGGCCGGTACCCCGGGCTGAACCTCGTGGTCCTCGGCGGCATCGCCGGGAACTACCTCGCAGCGCGCCGCCTGGCCGGCGTGATGGGCAGCCGGGGGGTCGCCCGCGCCCTGTGCGCCCTTGCCTTCGCGGCCGCCCCGCTGCTGTCGTCCCCGGCGTCGTCGTTCCCCTCGCTGCTCTGGGCGTTCACCACGCCGCTCCTCCTCGCCGAGGTCGTCATGGTGGCGCGTGGTGACCGTCCCGCCCGCTGGTGGGCGATCGCCGGCCTCCTCGTCGGCGCCTACCTGTGTTCGATCTACCATCTCGTGTTCGGCGGGTCGGCCGCGCTGATCGTCGCCCTGTGCTGGCCCGACTCGGCGTTCCGCAGGCGATCCGGCGCTCGGGCCGGGGTCATCGGCCTGCTCGTCGCCCTCGTGGCGCTCACCCCGTTCGGGGTGGCCCGCCTGCGGTACACGGCCGACGAGCGCGCCGCCGGGGCCACGAGTGGGGCGCTGCTGGCCGACGCCCGGACGTTCAGCGCCGACGTCATCGACATCGCCGTGCTCCCCGCGCCGCTGCGCGAAGGACCGCGGATCTCGCTCGGCCTCGACGATCGACCGCTCGAGCGCTACCGCCAGGCCGGGATCGGCTGGGCGCTGCTGGGTGGTATCCCGTTCGCCTGGTGGGCTTCGTCGCCGGCCCGCCCCGGGCCGTGGCACCCGGGACCGCGCCGTCGTCTCCTTGACGATCGCCGCCGCCGTCCTCTGGCTGGCCTCGCTCGGGCCGGGCCTGGTCGTGGCCGGGCACCGGCCACTGGGCGACGCCGACTGGCTGGCGTACCGGGCGCTGCTCGCCGTTCCGGGCCTCGGCGCCCTGCGGGCCCCGTACCGGGCGGCGATCCCCCTGGCCGCCGTGGCCGTGGCGCTGCTCGCCCTCGCACTGGCCCACCCGGCGTCGGTGCCGAGCGCGGCGCCGCACGCTCGTCGTGGTCGCCGTGCTCGTCGCCCTGTCGTGGTGGCCGCAACTCCCGACGAGCCGCGCCGAGGTCCCACCGGGCCTGCGCCCGGCGCTGGAGGCGATCGCCGCGACCCCGGCAGCCGACGACGCGGCGATCATGGTCGTGCCCTTCACCTGCGCGTTCGACGACCTCGACACGATGAACTGGCAGATCGTCCACCACCACCCGATGGTCATCTGCGGCGTGAGCACCTCGGCAACCCGCTGGCACACGCGGGCCGCCTCGTGGTTCACCGTGGAGGGGTTCGCGGCGACCCGTTGCACTCCCGAGATCGACGTGTTGGGTCGAACGGGCCGCTTCCCGGCCTCGACGCGCCTCGATGCCGCCGGGATCGAGCAGTTGCGCGGCGAGTTCGGTGTGCGCTGGATCGTCTTCGACCGCGGCCGGGCCACGGGATGCGCGACGGCGGCGGCGACCCTCGGGGCCCTCGAGGGCCACCCGGTGATGGCCGACGACGGCCGCTTCGTGCTCTTCGACCTGGGCTGACGGCCGTGGCCGGCCGGGGAACCCCGCTGCGGTCCCGACGGGTCGGTAGTCTCGCCTCCCGTGCGTTGCGTCGTCGTGCTCCCCACCTACGAAGAGGCGGAGAACATCGTGCGGATGCTGCGGGCCCTGAGGGATTCGTGCCCCGCCGCCGCCATCCTGGTCGTCGACGACAACAGCCCGGACGGAACCGGCAAGCTCGCCGAGGGCGTGGCCGGCGAGCTCGGCGGGATCACGGTGCTCCATCGTGCCGGCAAGGAGGGCCTCGGGGCCGCGTACCGCCACGGCTTCACCGTCGCCCTCGCCGACGGATACGAGGCGATCGTGACGATGGATGCCGACTTCTCGCACGATCCCGCCGAGATCCCGGCGATGGTCGCCCGCATCGAGGGGGGCGCCGACGCCGTGATCGGCTCGCGCTACGTGCCGGGGGGCGGCACGCGCAACTGGCCGCTCCACCGACGCCTGCTCTCCCGGTGGGGGAACCGCTACACCGCCGGGATCCTCCGTCTCGGGATCCGTGACTGCACGTCGGGGTTCCGCGTCTACCGCTCCACGGCGCTGGCCGCCATCGACGCCTCGACGACGACCGCCGACGGGTACGCGTTCCTCAGCGAGCTCGTCCGGCGCCTGGTCCGGGGTGGTCTGCGCGTCGAGGAACACCCGATCACCTTCGTCGATCGTGAGTTCGGCACGTCCAAGATGTCGGGGCCGATCATCCGCGAGTCGATGATGCTCGTCACCCGCTGGGGTCTGCGCGACCTCGGACGGGCGATGACGCGTCGGCTTCGTCGGCGCTGACGCCGGGCGCGAGCAGGCGACCGCGACGAGCACGATGGCGAGGATCGCCCAGCCGTGGGCGGATTCGATGTTGCGCACCCAGCCGTAGCCGGGCAGCGGGTGCAGCCGACGGAGACGGTGGATGTACCAGGCGGCGAGGCCGACGACCAGGCCGGTCCCCAACAGCCCGATCGAGCCACGGCGGCCGTTCACCCATGCGGCACCGGTGATGATCCCGGCGGCGACCCCCCAGCCCGGGCCGATCACCAGGCCCGCCGCCAGCACGGCTCCGACCACCTCGGCAATGCCGAGACGACCGATGAGGGCGGAGCCGAGCACGTCGGGATGGTGGGGCTCGAGGAGACCGGCGGCGGGCGCGTCGCGCCAGGCGCCGGCCGAGCGGCTGGACAACACGACGACCAGCAGGGCGAGGAGCACCGCGCCGATCGAGATCAGCATCCCGGGCCAGATCATCCGCTGCGGCGTCCACCGTGCCGTGAACTGGCGAGGTTCGTTCGAGGGTGTCAACAACCAGCCGTTGAAGCCGCCGTCGACCACCTGGGGCGGGCCGAGCACCGTGCCATCGAGACCCTCGGCCTCCCATCCCTCGTTCCAGCCCTCGCCGAGCACGAGCCAGCAGCCGCTGGGACAGGCCCCCACCTCGACCGTGCGCGCCGTGCGGGTTCGCGAGAGCACCCGGGCTGTGGGCTGAGCGGCCGGTGGCGCAGCGGGAGTCGAGGGCTGCAGGACGACCTGGTCGACCTGCCAGCCGGTGGCCGCCCCCGGGGCGGTGCCGACGCGGTGTGGGCCGGCGGTGAAGCCGACGGCCGTGCCGTTGCACCACTCGGCCGTCGCAGGGGCGCCCGAGAGCAGCGCGGCGACATCGCCGCTCAGGCGCAGCGGGACGGGCAGTCCGTCGATCGTCAGCAGGTCGCTGCGGCAGTCGGTGGCCACGACCTCCGGCAGCGCCGTCGGCGACAGGCCCGCCACGACGACCTCGCCGACGGCGATCGGGAGGAGCACGGCCTCGCCGGTGCGGGAATCGGTCGAGAACCGTTGCTCCACCTCCTCGAAACGCACCGTGAGCCGGTCGCCGGTCAACGCCTCGAAGGTCAGCGACGTGGTGCCGTCGGCCGTGGGGGCGGGCACGTCGACGCGGCGATCGATGCCGCTCATCGACACCGTGACCACGGTCGGGCGGCCGTGCCCGGCATCGTCGGCGAGGCGTAGGTCGACGTGGTCAACCGTGGCGGGCGCCGGCAACGGCACGGTCACCGAGGCCCCGACGCTCCCGTCGACCGGGGTGATCCACTCTGTCGCCGGATCGCCGTCGAAGGCCGCCCAGCCGCCGCTGGCGGGCCGACCGATCGCGTGCGCGCTGGCGACGGCCATCGCCGGCACACCGAGCAGGGCGCGGAGCTGCTCGTCGGACAGCCGCGGGTCGAGCCGGACGGCGGCCGAGCCGGTGAGCGTGTAGCCGGCGGGGAGGGTGAACTCGCGCTGCAGGGTCTGCTCGGGATCGTCACGCCAGCGGTCTGCGGGATCGGCCCTCCAGCGGGTGAGCACGACCGCCAGGCGATCGGGCGTGGCGCCGAGGCGAGTGGGCAGGTGGACGACCTCGGGGGCGCCGGCGGCGCCGGCCAGGCCCACCTCGGCGAAGCCCACCGGACCGAGGCCCGGGTACGACAGGCGTCGGCCGGTGCTGCCGGCGGTGATCGTGATGTCGATCGGCCCGACCGGGGGCGACTCGAAGACGATCTCCTGGCCCTCCGGCCGGCGTGAGCGTTCGTCGAGGGTGACGTCGGCCGACCCCTCGGCGGTGCGCACCCGGACGCGGGTGATCCAACGGGTCGCGGCGACGTCCTGGGGTTGGACCAGGGTGATCGCCGACACCGGTCCGGTCCCTGCCGGCTCGATCCGCAGACGTTCGCCGAGCACCTCGGCCCGGTCGCCGACGAGCCAGGCCGTGGACAGGTCGCCGTCGACGGCGTTGCCGGCCCGGTCCTCGGGCCGGTACGTGCTCGGCTCGCCGTACGACGTGGCGCTCGCCCGGATGCCCGAACCGCTGACCGCCCGGGTCTGGTCCTCGAGCCGCTCGGTGGCGAAGACGTCGAGCCGGTGGTCGGCGGGGTCCGTGCGCAACACGGCGTCGTCGCTGCCGTCCTCGGTGAACCCGACGGCGTCACGCGATCCCCGCCACTCGTGGGCCTGGCGGCGGTTCGAGTCGGTCAGCACGACCAGCGAGGCACGGTCGACGGCGCCGGTCAACTCCCCGTCGTCGAGTGAGCCGGCGTAGCGCAGCAGCTCCGAACCGTCGATCAGGCCGGCGCCGGCGGCGTCGACCACCCCGGCGCCGCTGCCGACGAGCACCACCTCGGTGGCCTTGGCCCGCACGATGGGCTGGGGGGCGTCGACCGCGTGGAGCACGGCTGGCGGGATCGGGTCGTCGGCGTGGGGATCGTCGGACTGCGGATCCACGTAGGCGACGGGCGGCTCGTTGGGCACGGCCCGTCCGAACCCGGTGGCCGCGCCGATGCCCGGCGCCGATCCGACGACGGCCTCGACCACCGCCGGGCGTCGCGACCCGAAGCGCTCGAACGCCAGGTCACCGGTGACGAGCACCTGGTCGGCTCCGAGCAACCGGCTGACCGGGGCGAGGGAGCGCGGGTCGAGCACTCCGTCCTGGAGGCGGTCGTCGAGCGCGTAGAGGAGGTCCATCGCCGCCGGACTGCCCGAGGGCACGAGGTCGCGGGTGATCACCCCGCGGTCGGTGATTGCCGGCAGGAGCGGGTCGACGAGCGTGCCCCAGCGGTGGACCCCGAACTCGGAGCCCGGGATCTGGAGCACGCGGTACCCGTCGGGGAGGCCGTCGAGGGTGGCGCCCGCCTCCGTCCACGCCGGGGGGATGTCGGCGCTGCGCGACTGCGAGGCGCTGACCAGTTCACCGCGCCACAGCCCGGGAAGGTTGGCCACGGCCAGGAAGGCGACACAGATGGCCATGTCGGGAGCGGTCAGGGCGCTGAAGCGGGCCGAGCGCCTGCGCAACCGGACCATCACCGCCCATCCGTCGGCCAACGCCCCCGCCCCCAGGGCCAGGCCGATGAGCAGGTTGGGGATCGCCCGGGTCGAGCTGCGCAACGCCAGGGCGAGGCCCGACTCCGGCGACGAGGCGAGCCGGGAGAACAGCGGCGAGGCATGGGCGATCGGATGCACGCCGACGCCGATGACGAGGCCGGCGAGCATCGTCCAGGCGGCGAAGCGGCGGGCCCGCCAGCGCACGAGCACGAGTCCGGCGCAGGCGGCGACGACGATGCCGAACGAGGTGAGCACCGACCACGAGGAGACCTGGTACCACGTCGCCGACGCCGTCAGCTGCCCCGTGCGGTCGCCCACGTAGTTCAGCCAGTAGCCCAGACCGCGCAACACCTCCGATCCGTTGGAGGTGAACGACACGGCGTCGACGGTCTCGGTGAAGGCGAGCACGTCGGCCCCGTACCGACCCTGCACCACCAGGCCCCCGATCCACCATGCCGTCGCCGGCAGGCAGAACATCGCCGTGCGCGTGACGAAGCCGCCGATCTGCCGCCACGACACGGTGCGGCGCAGGCCCGTGTCGAGCAGCCACAGCAGCGGCGCCGGGGTGATCATGACGATCGCCGTGGCGTTCAACCCGCTGGCGGACACCACGACCAGGGCGATCAGCGCCGGGATGCGCCAGCGCCCGGCGCGCGTCCGCACCCCGCCTCGCGACCTTCCGCCCGTCCATCCGACGACCAGGCCGAGGATCCAGGGCAGCGCCGCCCAGCTGGGGAGCTGGCCGCTGGTCCGGGCGACGTAGGGCAGGATGAACGGCGACAGCCCGTACACCAGCGCCGCCGCCAGCGCGGCGTGGGGACCGAGCCCCACCCGGCGGGCACACCAGCGCATGCCGGTCGCCGCGGCGAAGATCAGGGTGCCGATCCACAGCCGGTGGGCCACCCAGTCGGGGACGCCGAGGTGCTCGAACACCCAGAACCATGGGCCCATCGGCCAGAGGTAACCGACGGCCTGGTGGGGGACCCAGCCGCCGAACTGGCGGGTGTCCCACATCCACGGTGCGTCGGCGAGCAGGCGCGTCGGATCGAGGTAGAGGTAGAGCTTGGTGTCGGAGGGCATCCTCCCGGCGGCCGAGCGCAACGGCCCGAGGTACGAGACGAGGGCGAGCAGACCGGTCTGCCAGGTGGTCGGGCCTGGCCTCACCCGCTGTGCCAGGCCGTGGATCATCGCCGCACGCTCCTCGTCGGCCCGGTCACGGGATCGCTCCGCGGGCGCCGTAGACCGCGGTGACGGCGACCAACCCGGCGCCGCAGATGGCCAGCAGGAAGCCCCACGCCTCGCGGTACCGCCGGGGCCACCAGGCGGCGAACCCGATCAGCAGCGGGAACGCGGTGTAGAGGAAGCGCGGTCTGGCCGTCACCGTCGAGGGGAGCAGCATCAGGGCGAGCACGGTCACGCTGTACGCCGTCCACGCCGGTGGGATCCTGACCTTCCAACTGGCGTAGATCATCAGCAGCATCGCGGCGACCGAGCCGAGGGTGAACGTGCTGCCCGGCGAGCCGAGCGGATCGCTGATCGCCGTCCACACCCGCGACAGCGCGGTGAAGCCGAAGCTCAGCCCCTCGTCCCACGCCTCGCGTTGCACCCGGAACCACACGCCGGCTTCGCCGGCGTGGCGGGAGAGGAGCACCTGGAAGGCGAGCCAGCCGAGCGGGGCGATCGCCGGCGCGGCGAGGGCGCGGTACTCCCGGCGTTCCTTGATGGCGAACACCGCGGCCACGCCGCAGGCGACGGCTGCGGCGACACCGTTGGGGCGCGCGGCGGTCACGATCGCCGCCGCCAGCCCCGCCGCCCACCACTTGCGCTCGTGCAGCCACCACAGGCACAACGCCATCGCGCTGAGCATCACCGCCTCGCTGTAGGCGTAGAGCAGCACGAAGCTGCCCGGGAACATCGCCGTCAGCACCATCGCCCGCTGGGCGACCTCGACGTCCCACAACCGGCGGGCGAGCATCCCGACGAGGTAGACGAACGCCGCGCCGAGCACGATGTTCAGCCCGATCGCGACCCACACGTCGCCCCCGGGCAGGAGCCGGGCCAGCGTACGGACCGTCAGCGGGTAGACGGGGAAGAAGGCGGCCCGGGCGTCGAGCACGAAGAAGGTCACGTCGGGCTGGACGTGGCGGGGGTACCCCATCCGCACGATGCGCAGGTACCACGCCGAGTCCCAATCGAGGAGGACGTCGAGAATGCCCCGCCCGGCGTTGCCGACCAGGGGCACCGGGTTCTGCGGGTCGATCTCCTCGGGCCGCGCGTCGATCGCCCGCGTAGTGGCCACCGAGGCCGCCCCGGCGACGACGAATCCCCGCGACAGCACGTAGGCGAACAGCCCGACGAGGCGAGCGGTGAGCCACGGATCGCGTCCAGGGGCCGGCCCGACCCGGGCGGTGGCGGGCTCGTCGCCGGTCACGTCGTCGCCGGTCGCGGCGTCGCCCTTCGTCGTTCCGAGCACGGCGGCAAGGTATCACCCGCTGCCGGAGCGATGGGGGTCGTCACATGCGGGCGATGGGGAGGATCCGCCGTCCGGGCTCGCGCCGTTCCAGCGACCACCCCTCGGCGGCGAGCAGGGCGATGACCCGCCCGCGCTGGCCCTCGTACGGGGCGAGCAGTTCGAGCATCCGCTCGTCGGAGCTGCGGTACGTCCCCTCGAGGGCTTTGCCGACGAAGTGGCACAGCCAGAAGTCACCGATGGCGAAGGCGTCGGGGTCGCCGAGCACCGGGCCGAGGGCTGAGCCGACGGTCCATTGCCCGACTCCGTCGAGCAGTCGCAGCTTGGCACGCGCCTCGGCGGTGTCGCCGCCCAGCGACAGCCGGGCGAGCAGGTCGGCGCGCTGGGCGACGACGCGCAGCGCGTCGGCCCGCTTGCGTTCGATGCCGAAGCGGTGGAACCACCAGTACGGCTGGCGGGCGATCGCCGCCGGCTCGGGCGGCAGGGTGAGCTGCCCCGGGCCTGGTGCCGGCCTGCCGGCGACCCGGCACAGCTGCGACCATGAGCGGCGAGCCTCGCCGGTCGTCACCCGTTGGCCGATGATGATCGGCAGCAGCGCGTGGTAGAGCGTGCGGCAGTGCCCGAGCCGGTGGCCGGGGTGCTTGTGCAGCGCCGTGGCGACCGCCGCGTGGGCGGGCACGATCTCGGGAACGGCGTCGTGCCCGCCGAGCAGCCGGGGCACCTCGGCGAGCAGCCAGTCGGCCCCCGGACCCCAGGCCTGCGAGGTGATCGCCCCACCCGACCACGACAGGTGCAGCGTGCCCGGGCCCTCGGGGGTGAGCGTGGCCCGCCAGAAGGCGCCCGGTGTGAGCCGGGTGGTGGGGTCGTAGCGGCCCTGCTGGTGGCCGCGCAGCACCTGGCCGGGGTCGACGGTCGACAGCGTGTTCAGGGGCACCCCCGCCACCGTAGCGACAGGCTGTGTCACGTCATCGGATCGCCGTCCCGGTCGACCCGGCGGGGGCGGCGCCGGCATCGGCGAGGGCTTCGGGCGGGATCGGCCGGGTGGGCGGGGGCGTCGCCGGGCGTCGGGCCCGGCGGCGGCGGATGCGGCGACGCACCACGATCACCAGTGGGATGCCGATCAACAGCACCGTGGCCACGAACGGCGCGGCGATCGCCAGCACGACGGCGACGAAGCCGGCTGCCGTGGCGAAGGCGTGCCAGCCGGAGTCGAACGCCTCGCCGACGGTGAAGCGGCGGAGCTTGAGGAAGTTGCTCGGAGGCTTCGGGGGAGTGGGCTCGATGATCGGCTGCTCGGCGGGCAGCACCAGCTCGACCGTCAGCGTGGCGCTGGCCACCTGGTCGCCGAGGGCGCGCTCATGGGTACGGAGCTGCTCGAGCATCGTCTCCCGATTGGTCAGCTCCGCCTCCAGTTGGGCCAGCTCGCCGATGTTGGCGGCCTGTTCGAGGAAGGCCCGGGCCCGGTCGACGCTGGCCGCCGCCGTCAGGATCCGGGCGTCGAGGTCGACCATCTGCGAGGTCACGTCCTGGGCGTCCTGCGAGAATCCGCTCACCTCGCCGACCGTGTCGAGCTGGGCGACGGTGGCGCTGAGCGCCCGGGGCGGCAGCTTGACGGTGATCGTGCCGTGGCCGTGCTCGCCCAGCTCGACCCGCGACGAGAACACCGCCCCGCCGGCCGCCTCGACGATCTCGGCGACGCGGGTCGCCGCGGCCTGGATGTCGGGCGTGGTCAGTGTCAATGTGCCGGTGAAGATGATGTCGCGCCCGGCCAGCACCGGTGATCCACCGCCGGGTACGTCGATCGGCGGCGTGGCCTGGGCCTCCGCGGCCTGGCCGATCGCCGCGTCGGCGGGAGCAGGTGCGTCGGTGGCCGCCGGGGCCTCGGTGGCCGCGTTCTGTTCGAAGGCCGACCCGGCGGCGGTCGCCACGGTCGCCGCGGCGTCGGTCGACGACGACTTCGACTCGCTTGCGCAGGCGCCCAGGGAGATGACGGCGATGGCGAGGCCACCGAGCACCGCCGGCCGTCGTGGCCGGGCCCGTGGGGGCGAGCCGGGTGGGGGCGAGCCGGGTGGACGGTGGCGGTGGGGCGTGTTGGCGCGCTGCATGCGACGTTGGACGTCGCCGACTACGCCGCCGGTTCCCGACGCCGTGGATTCCGAGCTGTTCCGATCTGGTCCGGCATCGCTGGACGCCGGGCCGCGACGTCCGCCTCGTCCGCCTCGAACATCGGAGCGCCATGACGCCCGTGGCGCAGCGGCGCTCCGGAGTTCCGGAGTATGGCGCTGCGGAGTTCCGGAGTTCCGGGGAATCAGGCGGCGACGGGGAAGTGGCAGGCCACGAAGTGGCCACCGCCGATGTCGCGCAGCTGGGGCTCCTCGTTGGCGCAGACGGACTGGGCGAACGGGCACCGGGTGCGGAACCGGCAGCCCGACGGCGGCATCACCGGCGACGGCGGCTCACCCTCGATCACCACGCGGTCCTTGCGGACGGCATCGGGGTCTGGCACCGGGATCGACGAGAGCAGCACGTTCGTGTACGGGTGGGCCGGGCGGGCGTAGAGGTCGTCCGACGAGGCCACCTCGCACACCTTGCCGAGGTACATCACCGCCACGCGGTCGCTGACGTTCTTGACGACGGCCAGGTCGTGGGCGATGAACACCAACGTGAGCTGGTGCGACGCCTTGAGGTCCTCGAGCAGGTTGAGCACCTGGGCCTGCACGCTCACGTCGAGGGCGGAGACCGGCTCGTCGCAGATGATCAGCTTCGGGCCGAGGACCAGCGCCCGGGCGATGGAGATGCGCTGGCACTGCCCGCCCGAGAACTGGTGGGGCAGGCTCTCGGCCGCCCGTTGCGGATCGATCCCGACCTCCTCGAGCGTGCGGTCGACCGTGGCCGCCCGCTCGGCCTTGGTCCCGACCTCCCAGATGTTCAGCGGTTCCATGACGATGTCGCGCACCTTGCGGCGCGGGTTGAGCGACGAGATCGGATCCTGGAAGATCATCTGGATCGAGGTGCGGGCCCGGCGCAGGGTCTCGCCGCTCAGCTGGGTCAGCTCGTGGCCGTCGAAGCGGATCGACCCACCCGTGGGCCGGGGGAGTTGCATGATCGCCCGCCCGGTCGTCGACTTGCCGCAGCCCGACTCGCCGACCAGGCCGAGCGTCTCGCCGGCCATGACGTCGAGCGAGATGCCGGTGACGGCATTGACCTTGAGACCCGAGCGTCCCACCGGGAACTCGACGAGCAGGTCCTCGATGCGCAGCAGCGACGCGTCGGGACTGCGCAGGTGTGCCTTGCCGCTTCCGGCCATCAGTTGCCTCCAGCGGCGGCGTTGGTTGCGGGGGATCGGGTGAGCTGCACCTGGTGCCAGACCTCGGAGCCGACGGGGTGCCAGCAGCGGTACAGGTGGTCGGGCGACTCGGCGGGCACCAGCGGGGGCTCGGCCCGGTGGCAGTCGTCCTGGGCGTAGTCGCAGCGGGGGGCGAACTTGCACCCGGGCGGGGGGTTGACGAGGTCGGGCGGCCGCCCGCCGATGGCCAGCAGCCGGGTGTGGCTGGGCTGGTCGAGTCGGGGGATCGATCCCATCAGTGCCTCGGTGTAGGGCATCTTCATCCGGGCGAACAGCGCCGAGGTCGGTGCCTTCTCGACCACGCGCCCGGCGTACATCACGACGATCTCGTCGGCATGGTTGGCAACCACGCCGAGATCGTGGGTGACGAGGATCAGCGCCATGTTGCGGTCCCGGCGCTGCACCTCGAGCAGGTCGAGGATCTGGGCCTGCACCGTCACGTCGAGTGCCGTCGTCGGCTCGTCGGCGAACATCAGGGTCGGGCCGCAGGCCAGGGCGACGGCGATCATCACCCGTTGACGCATCCCGCCCGAGAGCTCGTGGGGGTACTGCTCGCGTCGGCGACCCGCCTCGGGGATGCCGACGTCCTCGAGCAGCTTCAGGGCCGTCTCGCGGGCCGTCGCCCTGTCCATCCCGAGGTGGATGCGCAGCGGCTCGGTGATCTGGGCGCCGACCTTCATCACCGGGTTGAGCGAGGTCATCGGGTTCTGGAAGATCATCGACATCTCCCGGCCCCACAGCTTGCGCATCGCGTGGGCGTCGGCGCCGAGGATCTCGATCCCCTCGAAGCGGACCGAGCCCGACAGCACCGTGTTCGTCGTCGGCAGCAGGCCCATGATCGAGCGCGACAGCACCGTCTTGCCCGAGCCCGACTCGCCGACGATGCCCAGGCATCGCCCCCGGTCGAGGGTGAACGTGGCGTCGTCGACGGCGCGCACGATCCCGCGTGCGGTGCGGAAGTGGGTGCGCAACTCGGTGACCTCGAGCAGCAGTCCGCCGGGTGGGCGTCCGGTGGTCTGCAGGCCGAGGGCGGGCGGTGTGGTCACAGCGCCGCCTCGCGCACGTCGAAGTAGTTGCGCAGGCGATCGCCGGCGAAGTTCAGCGACAGCACGGTGAGGAACAGCACCCCGATCGGGAAGAAGGCGATCCACGGCGCCTGCTCGAGCGTCTTGCTGCTCTCGGAGCCGAGTTGGATCATCGATCCCCAGGTGATCCCCTTGGCCACCGAGAGGCCGAGGAAGGCCAGGCCGCCCTCGGCGACGATCGCCACGGCCATCCCGAGCAGGCCCAGCGCGCCCATCGGGATGACGACGTTGGGGAGCAGCTCACGCACGATGATCCGCCGGTCGGTCGCCCCCAGCGACCTGGCGGCGAGCACGAACTCGCGGTCGCTGTACTGCATCGTGGTCGCCCGGGCGAGCCGGCCGACGGGGGAGATCGCCAGCACCCCGAGGATCAGGGCGATGGTCAGCAGCGTGCGGTCGAGCAGCGCGGTCAGCATGATCGCCAGCACCAGAGCGGGGAACGACAACAGCACGACGAAGACGAACGAGACCACCCGGTCGTACCAGCCGCGGAAGTAGCCGGCGACGATCCCCAGCGCGCCGCCGACGACCAGGCCGCAGGCGATCGCCACGAATCCGACGGCGAGCGAGATGCGCGCCCCCCAGACGGTGCGCGAGAACACGTCGCGGGCATCCTTGTCGGTGCCGAACCAGTGGGCCGCCGACGGTCCCTTGCTGGCGGCGATCTTGCCGTCGACCTTGAAGTTGCTGGTCGGATCCTTGAGCGGGAGCACCGGGGCGAGGATGGCCAGTAGCACGATCAGCACCACCCAGCCGACGCACAACCAGAAGCCGACCCCGAGCTTCTTCTGCACGGCCGCCTCGGCCGGCGCCGCCTCGACCGCGCTTGCGGTGATCGTCGGGTCGCTCATCGCCGGACCCGCGGGTCGATGATCGAGTAGCCGATGTCGACGAGCACGTTGATCACGACGAAGGTGACGGCGACGATCATCACGATCGCCAGGACCACCGGGAAGTCCTCGCGGAGCACCGCCTCGACGAGGGCCGAGCCGAGGCCGGGGATGCGGAAGATCGTCTCGACGACGATCGATCCGCCGATCAGCGCGCCGATGTTCAGGCCGACGACGGTGACGAACGAGAACAGCGAGGGCCGCAGCGCGTGCTTGAACAGCACGGCCCGACGCGAGACGCCCTTGGAACGGGCCATCAGGATGAAGTCCTCCTGCAGCGTGGTGATCAGGTCGCTGCGCAGCAGGCGTTGGTACACCGCGGCGGCCGGCAGGGCGATGGTCATCGCCGGCAGGACCATCTGCCACAGCCGGTCGGTGAACGGGTCGCGGGCCTTGAACGTGAGCGGGAACCAACCCAGCTTGATGCCCAGGACGTACTTGAGGATGACGGCCAGGGCGAAGTTGGGCACGGCGACGAGCAGGAACGTGGTCACCGTCGAGACGCGGTCGATCGGCTTGTTGGCCCGCGACGCGGCGGCCAGCGCCCAGGGCACCGAGATCAGCGTGGCCAGGAACTGGGCCATGACGAGCAGCATGATCGACCGCGGCGCACGTTCCTTGATCAGCCCGGTGACCGGCGGGCGTCCGTCGGTGCTGAACTGCACGCCCATGTCGCCGGTCACGAAGTCGCCCAGCCACATCCCGTAGCGCACGGGGAGCGGCTCGTCGAGGTGGTAGGTGGCCTTGGCCTGGGCGATCTTCTCGACGCTCTCCGGGTTGCCGGTGTCACCGGCCACCGGCCCGAGGATGTTGAACAGCGGATCGCCGAGGACGTTCATCGCCCCGAACGTGAGCATGCTCACGGCGAGCAGCACGACGACGGCCGTGGCGACCCGCTGCAGCCAGTACCTCATCCGGTGGCGACCGGCTCGACGGACGACCGGGGCAACCGACTACTGCTCCATCCAGATCGACGAGAACCAGTTCCGGCCGCTGCAGGGTGCACTGGAGCGCCACGCCCTCGGGCGAGGTGCGGTCGCACACCCCGTTGACGGTGTCGATGAACGAGTTGGCCCAGATGGTGTGGGTGAAGAAGACGTAGGTGTAGGCGTCGTGGATGTTCGCCGACACCTGCTTGTAGAGCTCGGCCCGCTTGGCCGGGTCGGCCTCGGCCTGGGCGGCGAGCAGTAGCGCGTCGCGTTCCTCGCTGCAGTACTTGGGCCAGTTGAGCGAGATCCCGCCGACGGTGCGGCACATCAGCCAGACGTTGTCGGGCGCAGGATCGACGGCACCGAACTGCCGCCAGGTGTTCACGTTGTACTGCCCGAGGGCGGTCTGCTGGATGTGGTCGTCCTGGGGGAGTTCGTCGAAGGTGACGTTGAAGAAGGGTTCCAGCCCTCGTCGAGGATCTCGGCGATGCGGGTCGACACCACGGCAGGCCCCGACCACTGGTACTCCATGTTGATCTTGCCGTCGGTGCACATGTCGGCGTGCTCGGCGCAGTAGGCGGCGACCAGCGGGGCGGCCATGTCGGGCTGGTCGGCCTCCTGCTTGACATCGGGGTTGTAGTACGGGCTCTCCGGGGTGAACTCCTGGTCGGCCGGGCGGCTGACGCCGAGGCCGATCAGATCGATGTAGTTCTGGCGGGGAGTGGCGTAGGTGAGGGCCTGACGGGCCCGGATGTCGTCGAACGGCGGCTTCTCCGAGTTGATCATGGCGAACGACTCCTCGCCGGTGTCGTCGAGCACGCTCTCGATGTTCTCGTCGTCGCGCAGCGCGGGGATCGAGTTCTGGTCGGTGGTCTGCAGGGCGTCGAGCTCGCCGTTCTGCAGCAGTTCCAGGCGGGTGTCGGGGTCGGTGACCGGGTAGAATTCGACGGCGTCGAGGAACACCTCGCCGCCCCACCAGTCGTCGTTGCGCACGAAGCGGGTCACCGAGTCCTGGCTGCGGCTGTCGTACTTGAACGGGCCGGTGCCCACCGGCTTGCTGGTTGAGCGTCGGGTCGGCGAGGGCGGCATCCACCCAGGCGGGCGACGGCACGAAGCCGAGCTGTGCCGTGAGGTTCTGCGGGAAGTACCGGTTCGAATCGAGGAGGTGAACCGTCACCGTCAGGTCGTCGATTCGGTCGATCGCGCCCGGTCTCGGGGAAGAACGGCCGCACGGCGAGGCCGACCAGCGGGTCATTGCGCTGCGCCTCGAACGCCTTGACCACCGCATCCGAGTTCATGTCGGTTCCGTCATGGAACTTGATCCCCGGGCGGAGCTTGATCGTCCAGTCCTTGAAGTCGGCCGACGGGGTGAACGACTCGGCCAGGTAGGGGACGGCGTTGCCCTCGGTGTCGTTGGCGGCCAGGGTGTCGAACACGGCGTTGGACATCATCAGGCCGGGGGCGGAGAGGGCCGATGTGGTCGGGTTGAGGCCGTCGACGTCGGCTTCGAGGCCGTAGCGCAGCGTGCCGCCGGGCACCGGGTCGGCCGGTTCCTCGGGGGCGATCGTCGCCACGACGGCGTCGGTGGGCAGGGTCGTCGACTCGACCGTCGTGGCCACCTCGCCGTTCGGGGCGACGGTGGTCGCCGTGTCCTCCACCGGCCCGCTCGTGGCATCCGGCGTGTCCTCGGCGCTCCCGCCGTCGCTGCCCCCGCCGCACGAGGCGGCCACGAACACGGCGATCGTCGACGCGGCCACCATCCTGCGGAGCCGCCAGGTGCGGGTCCGTCCGGTGCTGATCATTGGTTCCCCCTCGTTCGGGTGACCACGACGGGCCACTCCGTGTGACGCACGTTACATCGGGCGAGGACCGTACCAGGACTTAGCCCGACGAGCCCGGACCGGACAGCGGCGACGGGCCGCCGCCGGTCGCCGCCCACCGGCCGGGCAGCACAGCTGGCTACGCTTCGCCGATGTCCGATGACGTGCTGAAGAAGGTCCTGGTCGCGCCCGGGCGGCCCGCCGGGCTGTCGAAGCGGTCGCCGGCCGAGGACTTCGGGTGGGACAAGGAGGCGGCCAAGGCCGAGACGGCCAAGCTGATCACCCGGCTCGCCAAGCTGCAGTAGCGGCTGGCCGCCGAGGGCACCCGCGGCCTGCTCGTCGTGCTCCAGTCGATGGACGCCTCCGGCAAGGACGGCACGATCCGCGCCCTGTCGGACGGCCTGAACCCGGCGGGATGAAGGTGACGAGCTTCAAGGTGCCGGCCGGGCGGGAGATCGTGCAGGACTACCTGTGGCGGGTCCACGCCGTCATGTCCGGCCAAGGGCGAGATCGGCATCTTCAACCGCTCGCACTACGAGGACGTGCTGGTGGTGCGGGTGAAGAACTTCGTGCCCCGAGCGCGGTGGTCGAAGCGCTTCGACCACATCCGCAACTTCGAGCGGCTGCTGGCCGACGAGGGCACCCGGATCGTCAAGATCCACCTGCAGATCTCCAAGGAGGAGCAGCGTCTGCGGCTGCAGGACCGCGTCGACGACCCGCTCGAGCGGTGGAAGTTCCGCCTCGGTGACCTCGACGACCGCAAGCTGTGGCCGCGAGTACATGCGGGCCTACGAGGACGCGGTGACCGAGACGTCGACCCGGTACGCACCGTGGTACGTCGTCCCGGCCGACCGGAAGTGGGTCCGCAACCTCGTCGTGATCCGCCTGCTGGTGGCGACGCTCGAGGAGATGGACCCCCAGCTCCCACCAGCCGAGGAAGGGATCGACGGGTCTGGTCACCTGAGCGGGCCGAGCGCGCCGTCGGGGCGGCTCACCGGCTGGGCTCACCGGCTGATCGTCAGCCAGTCGATCTGCCCGGCGAAGGCGTCGGCGGGGTTGGCGCTGCCGGGCTTCTTGCCCACGGTCACGTAGGTGCCGTAGGTGTCGCGGGGCGTGATCGAGCCGTACGCCTTGAACTTCCTCGTCTGGGTGACCACCCCGTCGGTCGTCATCCGCAGCACCTTGGCCGTCCTGTCGAGGGCGCACTCGACGGTGTGGTAGCCGCCATCGAGTGATCGAGGCCGAGTACACGTCGAGCGAAGCGTAGCCGGGGGCGTGCATGCCGCAGTGGACCTTGCCCAGCTTGGTGCCGTAGCCGATCAGCTCCAGCTTGAAGAACCCGCCACTGTCGGTGGACCGGCCGCGTTGCACGATGTTGTACGACGGGTCGATCAGGTCGGTCGTCGTGCCGGCCAGCGGCAGGGCGCCGTTGACCAGCGAGGTGCGCAGACGCAGGGCGACGGTGAACGACCCGCTGCCGGGCATCAGCTCGCCGTTCGGATCGGGGACGTGGATCTCGCCGGCCGCGGGGTCGGCGAGGGTTCCGAGCAGCCGCCCGTCGGGGCCGACGTTCGCCGTCCAGCCGGGGAATCCGTAATCGCCGCCGCTGACCGTCACCCCGTGGAACGGTTCGCTGTCGGTGGCCGGGGCCAGTGGCGTCGCCCATCACCGTCGCCCCCGGTGGCTCGTTCATCTCCCAGTCGGCGACCACCGTGGCGGCCGACGCGGCGCCGCCTCCGGCCGACGACGCACCCGACGACGATGGCGGCCACGGCGGCGACCCGCGTCCCGAGACCGACCCACCGGGATCGTGCCGCCACTGGAGAGGATCGCCCGCGCTGCGCCATACGACCGCGGATGGTAGTCGGGCACGGGGGCGAGCGGACCCGGCGATCCCGAGGATTCCGCCACCTGCGGTGGGCAATGGAGTAGGAATGGGGCCATGAGACCTATGCAGCGGGCCGTACTCGGCGGTCGTCCTGGGCGGCCTGGCGGCCTGCGGTGGCGGTCGCCCGGAGGTGACCGCCGGCGAGGCCGGCCGCATCGTGGCCACCAACCCCGCACCGGCCGCGCCGATCGTCACACCGCCGCCCACCGTCGCTCCGGCGGCGGCCCCGACGCCCGAGACCGCCGAGCCGGCGACGCCCGGAGACGCGCGCCGAGCGCCGCGTCCGTGGTTCCCGCTCCGGTCGTCCCGGCGGTGACCGAGCCGCCGACCACCCCGGCGCCGCCGGTGATCGACCCGCTCCCCGGGGTCGACCAGATCGCCACCGTCCAGGCCGCCACCCAGCAGGTCGCCGACCTCGAGCACCCGCTTGGCCATGGCCTGGAACCCGGCCGACGGCTCGCTGTACGTCGCCGGGCAGGACGGCGTGATCTGGCGCTTCGACGAGACGGGGACGCCACAGGTCGTGCTCGACCTGGCCGGGCGGGTGACCCCATTCGCCCCGGGCTCCGAACGCGGCCTGCTCGGGATGGCCTTCGGGCCCGACGGGCGGATGTTCCTCGATCTCACCGACCTCGACGACGACACCAACGTCGTGTCGATGGCGATGAACGGGATCACTCCCGATCCGGCCACCGAGTGGCTGGTGCTGTTCGTCGAGCAACCCGGGGTCGGCCACAACGGCGGCAACCTCGTCTTCGACCGCGCCGGCAACCTCTACGTCGGGATGGGGGACGGCGGGGGGAGCAACGGCCGCGACGCCCAGGACCCGTCCAAGCTCCTCGGCACGCATCCTGCGCATCCGCCCGAAGGCGGACGGCCCCGGGTACGACATCCCGCCCGACAACCCGTTCGTCGGCGACCCGCTGATCCGCCCGGAGAAGTGGGTCTACGGGTTCCGCAACCCGTGGAAGTTCTCGATCGACGACGACACCGGCGACCTGTGGCTCGGCGACGTCGGCAACTCCGAATGGGAGGAGATCGACCGCGTGCCCGGCCGGCGGGCAGGGCGCCAACTACGGCTGGTACTGGTTCGAGGGCAATCACCAGCGCCACTCGGGCGCCCCGGCCGATGTCGTGGCGCCCGTGTGGGAGTGGAGCCACCAGGTCGGCGTGGCCTCGGTCGGCGGCTACGTCTACCGAGGCTCGGCCATCCCGCAGCTGCGCGGGGCCTACGTGTTCGGCGACCTGACCGGCACGGTGTGGGCGGTCGGCGTCGACGGTGTCGAACGGCTCCCGATCCGGCTGAAGGGCCTGGACGGCTTCGGGGAGGACCCGACCGGCGAACTGTGGATGACGAGCATCTGGGGCCCCGTCGTCAAGATCGTGCCGGCCTGACGGCGACCCCGTCCCGGCGGGAGTGCGACGGGGTCCACCCGGGCCTGGTCTGCCACCGATCGAGCCGTCAGGCCTCCGGTTCGCTAGGTTCTCGGTTCCCCAGACGATCGCGGTGCCGCCGCAGATCCAGACCCGATGGGAGACGCCCGCCTGTGAGCACCGAGCGCGAGATCATGACCTGGAGCATCTTCGGCGACGCCTCACGGGAGCTGGCGCAGATGATCGCCGACGACGGGTTCGAGCCCGACATGGTGCTGTCGATCGCCCGTGGGGGCCTGCTGATCGGCGGCGCCCTCGGCTACGCCCTGTCGGTGAAGAACGTCTACACGATGAACGTCGAGTTCTACACCGGCGTCGACGAGCGGCTCGAGGTGCCCCGCATCCTGCCCCCGGCCCCCGACTTCGTCGACCTCGCCGACGCCCGCATCCTGATCGCCGACGACGTGGCCGACACCGGCCACACCCTGCTCAGCGTGCAGGAGTTCTGCTCCGGCAAGGTGGGCGAGGTCCGCTCGGCCGTGCTCTACGAGAAGCCGCACTCACTGGTCCGCTGCGAGTACGTCTGGAAGCAGACGGACGGTGGATCAACTTCCCGTGGAGCGATCAGGACCCGGTGACGAAGCGCGGACTGGTCGGTCAAGGACGCCTGAGCACGACCGTGGCGCAGTTGCGCCCGCTCGCCCCCCAGATCCCCGCTCCGGGGAAGGTGGCCGCCCCGGTGAGGTACAGGCCGGCGACCGGGGTCTCGTAGCGGGTCAGCTCCGGCTGGCGGGAGCGCAGCGCGGCCAGCGGCCCGCCCCCGAAGCTCGTCGCATGGCCGCGGGGCAGGTTGAACTCCGACTCGTAGCGGTCGGGCGTCATCGCCCGCCAGTCGGCGATGCCCCCGAGGAAGCCGTCGTCGACCACCTCGGCGTAGCGCTCGAGCCAGCGCCGCGGTTCGCCCGAGCCCGGCCACCCGCCCGGGACGGCGATACGGGGTGAACAGGGCCTCGAGACTGAAGACGTGGTGGGCCGGCGTCCCCATCGACGGGTCGAGCACGCTCGGGAGGTTGGCGAACAGGATCGGGCGGTCCATCACCTCGCCGACGCCATCCGCCGGTGGCCCTCGTGGATCTGGGCGACCGTGGGCACGATCATCGCCGACGGGTGGAGCGGGTCGAAGCCGAGCCGGTCGACCAGCCGATCGTCGACCTGGAGGTAGCGGGGGAGCCCGGTGACCGCGGCGTCGATCTTCGACTCGAAGCCCTCGGCGTGCGTCGCCGCCCGCCAGCGTTCGATGAGCTCACGGGCGCGGGCGCCCGCCGGAGGGTGTTCGAGCCATTCGACGAACGTGCGGTGCGGGTCGCAGGCCGAGATCACCCGGGGTGCGGTGATCTCGGTACCGTCGGCCAGCCGGACGCCGCGGACGGCGGCGGCGCCGCACAGGATGGCGGCCACCCGGGCCCCGGTGCGCACCGATCCGCCGCTCGCCTCGAACGCGGCCCGAAGGCCGTCGGTCAGCGCCCCGCTGCCCGCCGACCGGACGCCCGACGCCGGCCACGTGGCGGATGGCGTAGGTCAGCGCACCCAGGCCCGTGCCCGGCGTCTCGGGCGACAGTCCCCACACCGCCGGGCCGGTGGCCAGCGCCGGCGCGATCACCTCGTCGGCGGCGAAGAACTCGCGCATCACCCCGGCCGCGCTCATCCGGCTCCAGCGCAGCAGCGTCGCTGCGCCCCGCCCTCGCCGGCCGACCACGTGGCGCAGCAGGCCCATCGCCGACGGCGGCGCCACGGCCGCGGCGAGGATCAGTTCCACCGCCGGGACGGCGGCCGCCGCGTAGCGCCGGTAGCCGGCGACATCACCGGGGTAGGTCATCGACAGACCCTCGAGCGTCGTCTCGACGCTGCGGAACACCGTCCAGGCCGGCCCGCCCGACCAGGGGACGTTGAGCTGCCCGGGCTCGACGTCCAGGTACTCGACGCCGAAGTCGGCGAGGCGCAGCTCGTCGATCACCGGCGTCGTGCGCAACGTGATGTGGTCGCAGTTGCAGATGTTCACCCGCACGCCGCACGCCGACTCCGTCGAGGCGCAGCCGCCGACGGCGGTTCGCGCCTCGAGCAGCACGGTGCGCAGCCCGGCGCGGGCGAGGTAGTTGGCGCAGACCAGCCCGTTGTGGCCCGCCCCGATGACGATGGCGTCGGCATCGTGGCCTGGGGCGCTCATCGCCCCCGCTCGGCTCGCCCGTTGCTGACCACGGGGTCATTGTGCCATCGCCTCGGCCGGCCCGCCGCCGCCGGCCGCCCGGCCGGCCCGTGACCGGGCCGACGCCGGGCGATGGCCCGGCGGCCCGGGATCGGCCCGGTACGGTGCCGTGGTGTGAGCAGCGCAATCAGGCGTCTCGGGGAGCTGCGCGGGCCGCAGGTCGCCTCGGCGATCACCCCCCGGTCGATCTTCGTCCAACCACTGGGGGCCATCGAGCAGCACGGCCCGCACCTGCCGTTCAACACCGACGAGGTGATCGCCACCGCGGTGGCCGAGGCGGCGGCGGCCCGGGCGGTGGACAGCGGGCTCGACGTGTGGCTCCTGCCCACCCTGGCTTACACCAAGTCCAACGAGCACGCCTGGAACGCCGGCACGATGTGGCTGTCGGCGACCACGCTGCTCGCCGTGCTCGACGACGTCGGGCGCTGCATCGCCCGCACCCGGGCCCGCCGGCTGGTCTTCCTCAACGGTCACGGCGGCAACAGCGCGCTGGTCAACGTGGCCAATCGGGAGCTCCGCCTGGCCCACGGCCTGATGACCTTCCTCGCCCACCCGGGCGTGCCCCCCGACCAGGGCGGCGCCTCGCCGGCCGCCGAGCTCGGCATGGGCATCCACGGCGGCGCCGAGGAGACCTCGCTGATGCTCCACCTGCGCCCCGAACTGGTCGACATGTCGGCCGCCGTGCGCAACGTCCCGGCCGGCCTGGCCCCCAATCGCCACGTGCGCTTCGGCGGCCGGGTCAGCTTCGGCTGGCTGTCGGACGACTTCGGTCCCGACGGCCACATCGGCGACCCGACCACGGCCACGGCCGAGCACGGCGCCTCGTTGTTCGAGGGTGCCGTGGCCGGCTTCGTGGAGGCGCTCCACGAGGTCGCCGTCTTCGACTTCGGCCTGGGCGGCGATGGCGGCTGAGGCGGCCGACGCCCAGGCGACCGATCCCCGGGGCGGTCCGGATGCTGAGCTTCGATCTGGTGACCATCGACGCCGAGCACCCCGACCGGTTGGCCGCCTTCTGGCGGGCCGCGCTCGGGCTGATCGAGGTCGAACGGGAGGACGGCGACCGCTGGCTGGTGCTCGCCTCGGCCGACGGGACGCGGCGGATCGGGGTGCAACGGGGCCGCCACCGACCCGGCGGGATCCACCTCGACCTGAGCTGTTCACCGGCGGAGTTCGCCGCGGAGGTCGTCCGGCTGATCACGCTGGGAGCGCGCCGCACCCGCCCCGACCGCACGGAGGCGTACGGCGCCATCGCCAACCTGGCCGATCCGGAGGGCAACCTGTTCGACGTGTGCGCCTACGGCGCCCAGCCATGGCGTAGGCGGAGGCACCCGATGCTCAAGCCCCCGGACGCGCAGGGAGCGCCGGGCGAACCCGGCGCTCCCTGCGAACGATCGGCGTCAGGACGGGTCAGAGACCCGGGGCGCCTGCGCAGAACGAGTTGTCGACCACGGTGCCCGCGGCGACGTCGGCGGCCAGCTCCACGCCGCGCTTGGTGAACACGTCCTTGACGATGTCGACGAGGCCCTGGGCGCGGGCCTCGTCGAGCGAGCAGTAGTCGCCGGCCGTGCCGTTGGCCGATATCACCGGTATCGGCCATCAGCTTCATCCCGGCGGCGTTCAGCTCGGCGTGTCACCTTCCAGTAGGTGTCGTAGACGTGTCGGTGATCTCGACCAGCTTGGCGTTGACCGGCGTCGGGGGCCCCGAGGTAGTCGACCCAGGCCTGGGCCAGCTTGGGCACGAGCGAGCGCGAGGCAGGGCGACAGCGCCTCCAGCTTGTCCTTGCGGACCGTCATCGCCGCCGGGTAGTCGCGGAAGCCGATGCTGTCGATGAGCAGGTACTTGACCGGGGCGGGCTTGCCGTCCTTCCAGTCGATCGTGTTCTCGTACTGGTAGATCTCGTTGCTGACGAAGCCCTGCTGGATGAAGTTGCCGCTGTTGGCCACCCAGGTGTCGGGTGCACCGCCGTAGGTCGGGTCGGACTGGCTGGACTTGATGTAGCCCTTGGTGATCATCCAGTCGATGTAGGTGGTCTTGTCGAAGTGGAGCACCTTCGCCCCGGAGGCGGCGATGTCCTCGGGCTTGTCGATCGTCAGCTGGGCCGGATCCCACATCAGCATCTGCGGGTTGATCTCCAGCGTCTTGGCGACGGCGACGACCGGCGAGGACTTCGAGTCGCGCACGACGTCGGACAGGTTGACGTAGCCGAAGGTGATCTCGTCCTTCGTGTACATCTCGGCCGTGACCTGGTTGAACGAGATGGCGTCGCCGCCGGCGCGGATCTCGACCTCGGTGACCCGCCGACGGCGTACTTCGGGTCGATCGGGCCGGAGTAGCGGAACGTCGCCTTGTCGATCGTGCCCGTGTCGCCGATGAACTGGTACGTGCCGCCGTGCTCGATCTCGGGCCACCAGTCGGTCTGGATGACGACCTTGGCCGGGCAGACCGCATCGCCGCCGCCCGCGGCAGCGGCTGTCGTGGCGGCTGCCCGGTGCCGCCCGGCGCGGCGGCCGTGGTCGCCGCCGAGTCGGTGCGGGTCGTCGGAGCCACAGGCACCGGCGACGAGGCTCGAGGGCCACGACACCGACGAGGGTCATGCGGGAACTACGGGTCATCAGGTCTCCCCCTGAGTAAGTGAACGTGGCCGAAATGCTAGTTGGCCGGGAGGGTCAGGCCTCGGTCCGCGCCGATTCGTGCCACGTACGCAACACACGGTTCGACAGCCGGCTGAAGGCGACGAAGATCAGGATGCCGAAGAACGAGGCGACGAGGGTCGCCGCGAACATCTCCGCCGTGCGCAGGTCCTTCTGGTAGTTGTTGATCAACCGGCCGATGCCGATCGAACCCTGGGTGAAGAAGAAGTCGCCGACCACGGCGCCGATCACGCAGCCGCCGGCGGCGATGCGCAGGCCGGTGAAGATCGACGGCAGGGCGCCCGGGCAGCTCCAGCTTCCACAGCCGCGTCGCCCGGCCGGCCTGGTGCAACGTGAACAGCTCGTGGTGCGAGCGGTCGGTGGACTGCAGCCCGAACAGGGTGTTGATGATCACCGGGAAGATGGCGATCAGCACGCAGGTGAGCACCCGGGCGTTGAGGCTGGCCCCCAGCCAGATCTTCAGCGTCGGCACCAGGGCGAGGATCGGGATGGTCTGGATCAGCACGGCATAGGGGATGATCGCCTGCTCGACCCACTTGGCCTGGTTCATCAGGATGGCCACGAGGATGCCCAGGACCGTCGAGATCAACAGCCCGATCAGGGCGACCCGTCCGGTGGTCAGCATCGCCTCGAGGATCGGCTTGAGCCCCTGGCGCCCGGTGCCCTTCCAGGTGAGGAAGCCCTTGTGGAGCACCTCGTGGGGCGGCGGCAGGGCCACCCGACGCCGGTTGGCGTTCATCACCCCGTAGGAGATCAGGTACCAGATGCTCGTCACGATGCCGAAGACGACGAGCGGGGGGATCAGCCGCTTGGCCCGGGTGGCGGCGCTCGTGCCCGACTCGTCACCGAGCGCGCCGGACAGGGCGGAGTCGTCGACCTGGGTGATCATGCGTGGGCCTCTTTCAGCCCGTGTGAGATCCGCCCGGAGATCTGGGCGAACTCGGCCGAGTAGCGCACGTCGCTGGCCCGCGGGTAGGCGAACGGGATGCGGACGTCGTCGATGATCCGGCCCGGGCGGGCCGACATCACCAGCACCCTGGTCGACAGGAACACGGCCTCGGCGATCGAGTGGGTGATGAACAGCGCGGCGAAGTTCTCGTGCTGGAACAGGGCGAGCAGCTCGTCGTTGAGCCGCTCGCGGCTGATCTCGTCGAGGGCGCCGAACGGCTCGTCGAAGAGGAACACCGACGGCTTCATCACCAGCGACCGGGCCAGCGAGCAGCGCATCCTCATCCCGCCCGAGAGCTGCTTGGGGTACTTCGACTCCTGCCCGTCGAGACCGACGAGTTGCAGCGCCTGGTCGACCTTCTGGCGCAGCTCGCCCACGGGCATCCCGTGCAGCTCGCCGAGCAGTTCGACGTTTCGGCGCACGGTGCGCCAGGGCAGGAGCGTGGCGTCCTGGAACACGTAGCCGATCGAATCGCGGTCGATCCTGCAGGACCCGGAGGTCTGTGGCGTCAGCCCGGAGGCGATGCGCAGCAACGTCGACTTCCCACACCCCGACGGCCCGACGACGGTGACGAACTCGCCCCGGTTGACCCCGAACGAGACGTCGTCGAGGGCATGGGTCCCGTCGGGAAAGACCATGCTGACCCGGTCGAACTGCAGCGCCGACGCGCCCGGCGCGCCCGGTGCACCCGCCTGGCGTCGCGGTGCGCCCGCCGGCCCGCCGGACTGCTGTTTGGCCACCGTCTCCCCCTGGGAATCGACTGTCTGACATGGGTGCCGGGTGGGGGCGGTGTGCTTGAGGTGCCCCGCGTTCGGCGGCGCGTTTCTAGCACCGGTTCAGGGGGTGATGTGCATCGGGATCCCGCCGCGCCACACCCGCCGCCCGACCGGCTGGAGGGCGACGGCCTCGCGCAGGCTGCCCCCGGGTACGGCCACGAGATCGGCCACGTGGCCGGCGGCGACCTCGTGAGCGCCGAGCCCGAGCGCCACACGGGCTGCCGTGGAGCAGGCCGCATAGGCGGCTGCGGGCAGCAGGTGCCCGACCATCACCATCAGCGCCGCCGTCTCGAACGGATCCCCCTTGCCGACCAGGTTGAACGGGTCCTGCAGGTTGTCGGCCCCGGCGGCCACGTTCACCCCGGCGGCGCGCAGCGCGCCGAGCGCCGTCAGACCGCGGGGCATCGCCTGGGTGCTGCCGCGTCCCTGCAGGTAGAGGTTGGTCTGGGGGAGGGCGATCACGCTGATCCCGGCCGCGGCGATCTTGTCGGCCACCCGCCGTTGCACGGCGGGGGTCTGCATCCCGAGGCTCACGCAGTGGCTGGCGGTCACCGGCAGGGGGAATCCGGTGGCGGTCACCCGGTCGGCCAGGTCCTCGACGGCGAGCATCGCCGGATCGAGCGTCTCGTCGACGTGCAGGTCGACGCCGCAGCCGGCCTCGGCGGCCAGGGTCAGGAAGACCTCGTTGGCCTGGGCCGGGTCGACGTCGAGGTGCGGGCACCCCCCGACCAGGTCGGCGCCGTGGGCCAGGGCATCGCGCAGCCGGGCCCGGTTGTCGGCGCCTGCGCTGCCCGTGATCGGCCACCCGGCGAGGCAGCAGATCTGCAGCTCGACCAGGTCGGCGAGGCGGCGGCGGACCTCGACCAGCGCCTCGATCGAGCGCAGTCCGTGCTCGGCGGTGGCATCGGCATGGGTGCGGATCGCCGTCACCCCGTTGGCCGCCATCAGCCGCGCCGCCCGCTCGGCCCGCTCGATCGTGTCGGCGACGGTGACCAGCGCGCGGTTGGCCTCCATCGCCACGATCGCTCCCATCAGGTCGCCGGTGGGGTTGTCGATCCGCTCGGCGAGGAACGCCTTGTCGAGGTGGGCGTGGGGTTCGACGGGGGCGGTGAGCAGCACGTACCCGGTGAGGTCCTCGGTCTGCTCGCCCGGCTGGGCGACCAACCCGAGACGGACGTCGTCGATCCGCCCGGCACAGATCCGCACGTCGCCGAGGGTGCTGTCGGGGAGTGTGGCGTTGGTCAGCAGCATGATTCGCTCCTCTGTCAAGCGGCAACCTACTGCCGGCGACTCAGGCTGCCGGCGAGTCAGGCTGCGGGCGACTCAGGCGACGAGCGGGACGACCTCTTCCATGAACCGGGCCATCTGCTCCTCGGCCTTGCGGTAGGGGTCGCCGATCAGGTGGGGGAAGATCGTCAGGTGCTCGATGCCGAGCAGCTCGCGGTAGTGCTGCACCCCCTCGGCCACCTCCTCGGCCGTCCCCACCAGGTACATCCGCTGCGCCGTCGACTCCTCCAGCGTGGGGATCAGACCGGCCTGCGCCGGGCGGCCGTCGAGCCCCATGTACCCACGGCTCCAGCCGTACGGCCCGAGGAACTTCCAGAACTCGTCGTGGCCGGGCCGGGCGGTCCTCCAGGCCTCCTCGTGGGTGTCCTCCACCCGGGTGGTGACGACCAGCATCCGATTGGCGCCCGGGCCGAGCGTCTCACCCGGGTGGTGGGTGGCGTACCGCTCGGCGTACAGATCCCAGAATCGGCGGACGAAGCTCGGGTGCTGGTTCCAGAAGACCGCGCCGTGACCGACGACCGGGACGTACTCGAGGGTCGGCGGGCTGGTCACGGCCTGCCAGATCTCGTACGGGTACAGCGGGCGGGGGATCAGGGTGAGGTCCTCCACGGTCGCCCCCCGGTCGGGGATGCCGGGCATCGGCAGGTCGTAGTGCCTGCCGTGGAACGAGAAGGTCGGCGACCCGAGGGCGCGCCGGACGACCTCCATCGCCTCCTCGAACACCTCGCGGTTGTGGTCGTCGGCCGCCCGGGCGTCGGGGTTGTCGTACGAGCCGATCGACACGCCCTTCTCGTTGAGGTGGACGACCTCGCGGGGCACGGTGCCGCGCCCGACGCCGAGGATCCCCCGGCCGCCGGAGAGGTTGTGGAGCGTGGCGAAGTCCTCGGCCAGGCGGATCGGGTTCCACTGCGGGACGACGTTGAACATCGTGCCGAGGCGCAGCCGCTGCGTGCGGGCGGCGATCCAGGTGTTGATCAGCAACCCGTTGGGGATCACCTCGTAGCCCTCGTACTGGAAGTGGTGCTCGGTCGTCCAGAACGAGTCGATCCCGGCCGCCTCTGCGGCGACGGCTGCGTCGACGTACTGGCGGGTCGCCTTCCAGCAGGCCTCCGCCGAGTAGCGGCGGTCCATCGGTGCGGGCGCCCCGGGGCCGGCGTCGTCCATCTCGACGCCTCCGAAGAGGAACGCCCCGACCTTCAGCGGTGCCAGTGCCATTCCCACGTCCTCCTCGAAGCTCCGACCCGAGCGTATCCGGGGGGCCGCAGGCGGGCCCTCAGCCTGGTTCGTCAGCCTGGTTCGTCAGCCTGGTTCGTCGAGCCGGCCGAGGGCGGTGATCGCCGCCAGCCAGGTCGCCGCCGAGGCGTCGGACGGCATCCGCCAGTCGCCCCGGGGGGAGAGGGCGACGGAGCCCACCTTGGGCCCGTCGGGCATCGACGAGCGCTTGAACTGCTGGGCGAAGAAGCGGCGGTGGAACATCTCGAGCCAGCGCAGGATCGTGGCGTCGTCGTAGGCCGGGCCCGCCTCGTCGGCATCGGCGAAGGCCTGCCTGGCCAGGGCGAAGACCTTGGCCGGCGTGCTGCCGAAGCGCACGACGTGGTAGAGGAAGAAGTCGTGCAGGTCGTAGGGGCCGAGCGTGTCCTCGGTCCGCTGCTCCAGGCGCCCGTCCTTGAGCGGGAGCAGCTCGGGGGTGATCGGGGTGTCGACGATGTCGCGCAGGATCCGCGCCGCCTCGCCGTCGAACACCTCGTCGGCGGCCCAGGTGACGAGATGGCGCACGAGGGTCTTGGGCACCCCGGCATTGACGTGGTACATCGACATGTGGTCGCCGTTGAACGTCATCCAGCCGAGTGCCGCCTCGGACAGGTCGCCGGTGCCGACGACGAAGCCGCCGCTGTCGTTGGCCACGTCCATCAGGATCTGGGTCCGCTCGCGCGCCTGGGCGTTCTCGTAGGTCACGTCGTGGTCGGACTCGTCGTGCCCGATGTCGGCGAAGTGCCCCCGGACCGCCCCGGCGATCGGGATCTCGCGCACCGTCGTGCCCAGCGCCCGCATCAGCCCGAGGGCGTTGCCGTACGTCCGATCGGTGGTCCCGAAGCCGGGCATGGTGATCGCCACGATCCCGCTGCGCGCCAACGACAGGCGGTCGAAGGCCCGCGCGGCGACGAGCAGGGCCAGCGTCGAGTCCAGCCCGCCCGAGATCCCGATCGTCACCGTCGTCGCCGCGGTGTGGCGTAACCGCCCGGCCAGTCCCGTCGACTGGATGGCGAAGATCTCCTCGCAGTTGCGGTTGCGCTGGGCAGTGTCGGACGGCACGAAGGGCCGCCGGGGGATCGGCCGGCGCAACGCGTCGGACCGACCCGGAGTGGCGGCGAGCGGCACCGCGACCGTACGCAGCAACGGGGCCGGGGCGTTGGAGAAGCTCGACGACATGTGCCGTTCGTGGCGCAGCCGGTCCAGGTCGATGTCGGCGGTGATCGCCGCGCCCTCGAACTCGAAGCGATCGCTCTCGGCGAGGATCGATCCGTTCTCGGCGACGATCCGGTGGCCGCCGAAGACCAGGTCCATCGTCGATTCACCGGGCCCGGACCCGGCATAGACGTAGGCGGCCAGGCAACGCGCCGCCTGCTGGCGGACGAGGTCGCGCCGGTAGTCGGCTTTGCCGAGCAGCTCGGGGCTGCCCGACGGGTTGACGATCACCGTCGCCCCGGCCAGGGCCAGCCGGCCGCTCGGGGGTTCGACGGCCCACAGGTCCTCGCAGATCTCGATGCCGACCACGGCGCCGGGGCGGCCGGCGAGGGCGAAGAGCAGGTCGGTGCCGAACGGGATCCCCTCGATGGTCGGGGGCAGCGCCGCGCCGAGCGCCCGGACGAACCAGCGGTCCTCGTAGAACTCGGCCCGGTTGGGCAGGTACTGCTTGGGGACGATGCCGGCGATCACCCCGTCGGCGATCAACGCGGCGACGTTGTACACCCGGCCATCGGGCGACCTGAGCGGCAGGCCGACGACGGCGGCGACGCCGGGGAGGTCGGCGAGACGTCCGGCGAGGCGGCCGAGGGCGACCCACGAGGCGGTCAGCAGGACGTCGGAGAAGAACAGGTCGCCGGCGGTGTACCCGGTGAGGCCCAGCTCGGGGAACACGACCAGCCCGGCGCCGTCGGCGGCCGCCGCCCGGGCGGCCGTCTCGGTCGCCTCGGTGTTGAACCCGACGTCGCCGACGCGCAGCCCGGGGCTGACGGCGGCGACGCGGAGCATGCCGAGGGCCCGGTGGGACAGGTCGACGGCGGACTCGGCGGACTCGGTCACGGTTGGGAGGTTACGGCCTGGGCCGCCGCCCGAGCCATGAATCGGTTCGTTCTACAGTCCGGCGCACGATTCGGCGCCCGAGCGGGGGTCGGCGGCCCCGGCGAGCAGTCCGGACGGTTCGGCGACGATGCAGTGGGCGTGACCGAACTCGGCGTCGAACGCCGGTCGCAGGACGGTCGTGTGCCCCATCGCGGCGAGCGCCGGCGCCCAGTCGGCGGGAGCGTTGCCCTCGACGGTGACGATCGGGCCGTCGCGGGCAGTCCACGTGTCGAACCCGGTTTCGGGGCCCTGGAGCGCCCACCGGCCGGAGAAGACCGCCTCGGCCGGCGACTGGCCGTGGTGGAGCAGGCGGGCGATGAGCTGTAGCTGGATCTGGGGTTGGGCGTCACCACCCATCGTGCCGATGGCCGCGGCGAAGCTGCCGTCCGGTCGCGTGACCATCGTCGGGCACAGCGTGTGGGGCGGTCGGCGCCCGGGGGCGATCTCGGCCGGATGGCCCTCGACGACCGAGAATCCCAGGCCCCGGTTGTGCAGGTTGATCCCCGTCGACGGCTCGACGAGCCACGAGCCGAAGTTGGCGGCATTCGACTGGATCAACGACACGGCCATCCGGTCGTCGTCGACGGCGCAGAGGTACGTGGTGTCGCCCGCCCGCCCGGGCGCCCAACGCCGGCTGGCCCGGGCGGGGTCGATCGCCGCCCGGCGCGGGCCGAGCCGCGACGGGGCGATGAGCGCGGCTCCGTCGGCGCCCTCGTGGAGGACGTCGGGGCGGTCGAATCCGGCCGCCGTGGCCGACTCGACGAGCAGGTGCGCCCAACGCGGGTCGTCGGTGTCGTCGGGCAGGTCGAGGCCCTCGGCGATCAGCGCCCCGGCCAGGGTGAGGTAGCCCTGCGAGTTGGGCGGCATGGTCCACAGGCGGTGTCCCCAGACGTCGGCACCGAGCGGAGCGACCCAGTCGGCTGCCGCCGTCGCCAGATCCCCGGGCGAGAACCAGCCGTCGCCCAGCTCGAGCAGTCCGGCGCCGAACGCCCCGCCGTAGAAGGCGTCACGGCCGCCGGCGGCGACGGCGCGCAGCGCGGCGCCCAACCGCTCGCGGCGCACGACGGCGCCGGGACGGACAGCCTGGGCGACGAGGTCGGGCATCGCGGCGCGACCCCGCTCGTCGAGCGTCGCCAGCACCGCGACCAGTTCGGCCGTCGCCGGGAACCCGCCCTCGGCGAGCCGGACGGCGGGGGTGAACAGCTCGTCGAGCCCGAGGTGCCCGAAACGGGCGTTGAGCGCGACCCAGCCGTCGACGCAGCCGGGCACGGTGACGACGCGGACGTCGTGGCGTAGCGGCATCTCGGTACGGCCCTCGGCGCGCAGCCGGGCGGCCGACGCCCCCGAGCCGGCCCGGCCCGAGGCGTTGAGGGCGTGCACGGCCGAGCCGTCGTGCACCAGGGCGAACAGGTCGCCGCCCATCCCGCACATGTGCGGGCCCGTCACCGCGATCGCCGCGTTGGTGGCGATCGCCGCGTCGACCGCATTGCCTCCCCTGGCCAGCGCCCACAGGCCGGCCTGGGTGGCGAGCCTGTCGGCGGCGCACACCATGCCACCCGGGGAACGGACGGTCGAGGAGGGGATCAGGGTGGGCACGGCGCCACAGTACGGCCCGGGAGTACCGTCACCGGGGTGGAAGCGCCCGGCCGGTCCCCCTCGACTCCTGGCGCTGCGGCCCGCTGGGCCCGCGCCGTGGTCGGTGCGGCGACCGGCGCGGTCCTGCTGGCCACGTGCCTTCCCTGGGTGCGCACCGGCAACCGCCGTCGGACGAGCTACGCCCTGCTCGGCCTGGTCGATCGGCTGGACTTCGCCCCCGGGGGGCCGGCCGAGTGGGCCGTGCGTTGGTGGCCGGTGATGCCGATGCTCTGCGTCGTGGCGATGACCGCGGCGTGGTGGCCGCGTCAGCGGCTCGCCGGGACGACGGGGCTCGCCGTGGCCGCGTACGCCGGCGGGGTGTCCGTGGCGCTGCGCGGCGCGCCGGTCACGGTGCTCTGGGGCGCCCGCATGGTGCTGCCCCTCGCCGCGATCCTCGCAGTCGCCTCGATCGCCTGCCTGCTGCTCAGCGGTGGTCGACCCACTCGCCCCGCTGGGTCAGCACCTGCTTGAGGATCGCCGGCCGGTCGGTCATCAGTCCGTCGACGCCCAGTTCCAACAGGCGGAACATCTCTTCGGGAGCGTCGATCGTCCATACATGGACGGCGATGCCAACGCGGTGGGCGAGATCGACCATCGGGCGGGTGACGATCCGCGCCGGCCCCTGGCCGACGGGCACCTGCGCCGCGTGGATGCCCTTCGGCGGCCTCCCGAGCCGCCAGCGGACCACCTCGAGCGGGCTCATCGAGCTGCACAGTCCCTGACCCAGTGCCCGGCGCAGGCGGACGAGCCGGGTGTGCGAGAAACCGCCGACGCACACCCGGTCGAGGGCCTGGTTGCGGCGCAGGCAGGCGATCAGCGGCTCGACGGCGGCGTCGGTCTTGCAGTCGATGTTGATCCGCACCGCGGGGAAGGCGTCGAGCAGGTCCTGCATCAGCGGGATCGGCTCGCGGCTGTCGACACGCGCCGTGGCGACATCGGCGTACGACATCTCGCTGATCCGCCCCGGTCGTCCGCAGGTGCGCGACAGGTCGTTGTCGTGGAAGGCCATCAGCACCCCGTCGGCCGTCGCCTGCACGTCGGTCTCGATGTAGCGGTAGCCGAGGCCCACCGCTCCGGCGAATGCGGGCATGGTGTTCTCCGGCCAGTCGCTGGCACCCCCCCGATGGGCGAACGGCAGCGGCCCGGGGTGATCGAGGAATGGGTGGCGGGCCGGGCCGTGGAGTCGCATCTGCGCAGTATGGACCACTGATCGGCCGGTCCATCGGCCCGGGCCGGCCGATCCTCCGGGCCCAGCCTTGTCCCGCCCGACGCGGCGACCGACGTCCCGCCGGCCCCGGACCGTTCTTCGGAGCGCCACGCCGCCCGCGGCGCGGCGGTGCTCCGAGGTTCGCATCGGCGGCGCCGTCGCGGCGATGATCGCGCGATGACCCAGCGCACTCCACCGGCCGGCCATCCCGACGTCCCGTTGCGCTGGGGGGTCCTCGGGGCCCGATCCGGCATCTACCGCAAGAGCCTGCTGCCGGCGATGCGCCATTCGACCCGCCACTCGATCGTCGCCGAGGCAAGCCGCGACGACGCCGGTGACGAGGCCCCGTACGCCGAGCTGCTCCGGCGGGCCGACGTGGAGGCGGTGTACATCCCCTTGCCCAACGTCGGCCACAAGCCGTGGATCCTGCGCGCCCTCGAGGCCGGCAAGCACGTGCTCTGCGAGAAGCCCCTGACCCTCGCGCCGGCCGATACCGACGAGGTCTTCGCCGCTGCCGACGCCGCCGGACTGACGCTGCTCGAGGCCTACATGTGGCCCCACCACGCCCGGTCCCGGCGGACGATCGAGTTGTGCGCGGACGGATCGCTGGGGGAGCTGCGCAGCACCCGCTCGGTGTTCACGTTCCCCTTCGAGCGTCCCGACGACCACCGCCTCGACGACCGGGGGGCCGGAGCGCTGTTCGACGTCGGGATCTACTGCCTCGGCCCGGCGATGATCATCGCCGGGCGTTCACCGGTGGCCGCGGCGGCCGGGGCCGTGCGCAACGATGCGGGCGTCGACGTCTCGATGACCGGTTGGGTCGACTGGGGGGAGGGGTTCCACAGCACCTTCGAGGTCTCCTTCGATCAGCCGTCGCGCCGTACGCTCGAGGTCGCCGGGACCCGTGAGGCGCTGACCATCCCGGACTGGCATGCCCCGGGGCCGATCGGCGATGCCTGTCTGATGCGCCTCGACCGCGCCGGGATCACCACGACCGAGGTCCTGGCCGGTTCGGACGCCTACGAGGGGATGGTCGACCAGTTCGCCGAGGTGGTCCGCGGCGAGGCGCCACCGGTCTTCGGGCCCACCGAGAGCTGCCGGCTGGCCGGGGTGATCGACCTGGTGCAGCGGGCGGCGATCAGCTGACCGACAGCACGGCGACCCGGAGCTGGAAGGCGGTGGTCGCCACCAGGCAGATCCGCCCCTGGGTGCCCGGGGCGATGGTCACCGTCGACACCACCGGCGTGGCGGCGACCGTACCCTGCAGCGGGGTGCCGCCGTCGAGTCCGGCCTGCTGACCGCACGGCCAGACCGCGGCCCGGCCGTCGGCGTCACCGGTGATCGTGATCGCCAGGGTGACGGATCGGGCCGTGGCCGACAGGCCGGGGAACCCGACGACGGTCACCCCCGTGGCATGGCCGGCGGGGATCCGGTTGGCCGAGTCGAACACGACGATGCCGGAGCCCGACGGTGAGCCCCGGGTCGATCCGGTCGTCACCGGGGCGACCGTTGTCGGGACCGTCGGGGCGACGGCGGGTGTGACGCCCTGCGGGGCTGCGACGGTGGCCGGGACGACCGTCGAGAACACCCCCTCCCGCGTTGCCGGGGCGAGGGCGACGGCGGGTGTCGTCGTCACGGACGGCGGTGGGGGAGGCCTGCGGACGCCGGCGTCGGACGGCGGGCCGCAACTCCCGACGGCGATCACGTACGGCGTCGGGTCGACGGCGTCGCCCCCGCCCGGGTGGACCTCGAAGTGGAGGTGGGGGATCGGCGCCGACCCCGTCATGCCGACGTAGCCGATCACCTGGCCGGTCTGGACACGGGTTCCCACGGCGATGCCGGTGGCGAACGACTGGAGGTGGAGGTAGCTGTAGTAGGTGCCGTCGGCGATCTTCAGGCGCAGGTAGTTACCGCCGGTGTTGGCCGGTGCGTCGGGCACGACCTTGGAGATCACCCCGTCGTCCACGGCGAGCAGCGGCACACCCGCTCGGGCGATGATGTCGACGCCGAGGTGCGTCCGCCCTCCCGGGCGCGCCGCGCCGAACGTGTTCGAGTAGGCGCACGGCCCGTCGACCGGACCCGTCCTCAGCGGAGCCGGCCCGCTCTGGGCCGCCCCGAGCGGGCCGCCTCCGGGAACGACGGCGACGGTGGCCGCGGCGAGGGCGAGGGCCAACGGGCCTCTCGGCACGAGCCTCCTCCGGGTTGCCCTCATGGTCGTCTCCCCCTCAATCCCCGAATCTCGCTCCCAGTACGATATCAACCACTCATTGTGTCCGCCAGGCGGGTCGCCATCAGAGCGTGCGGCCGGCGTCCTTCCAGTACTCGTCCTTCAGCAGCCGCTTGTACAGCTTCCCGGTCGGATGCCGGGGCAGCTCGGTGCGGAAGTCGACGCTCCTCGGGCACTTCACGTCGGCGAGTTGCGACCGGCAGTAGGCGATCAGCTCGGCGGCGAGTCGACGGGCGGCCTCGGCGTCGGCGGGCATGGTGACCGGCTGGACGACGGCCTTGACCTCCTCGCCGAAGTCGTCGTTGGGGACGCCGAGCACGGCCACGTCGACCACCTTCGGATGGGTGATCAACACGTTCTCGGCCTCCTGCGGGTAGATGTTCACCCCTCCCGAGATGATCATGTACGCCTTGCGATCGGTGAGGTAGAGGTAGTTGTCGGCATCGAGATAGCCGATGTCGCCCAACGTCGACCAACCGCTCGGATGGCGGGACCCGAGCGTCTTGACGGGGTCGTTGTGGTACTCGAAGGTGCCGCCCCCCTCGAAGAAGACGACGCCCGGCTCCCCGGCGGGCAGCTCGTTGCCGTCGTCGTCGCAGATGTGCACCTTGCAGTTGATCGGCATGCCCACGGTCCCCTCGTGGGCGAGCCACATCTCGCTGTTGCAGTAGCAGAAGCCGTTGCCCTCGGTGCCCGCGTAGTACTCGTGGACGACCGGGCCGAACCACTCGATGATCTGGCGCTTCACCGGGGCGGGGCACGGGGCGGCGGCGTGCACGACGCACTCGATCGACGAGATGTCGTAGCGGTCGCGCACTTCGGCGGGCAGTTTGAGCAGGCGCACGAACATCGTCGGGACGACCTGGCTGTGGGTCACCAGGTGGCCCTCGATGAGGGCGAGGAACTCCTCGGGATCGAAGTGCTCCATCACCACCACCGTCCCGCCGATCGAGTGGGCGGCGAGGCAGAACCGCAACGGCGCGGCGTGGTAGAGCGGGGCGGGCGAGAGGTACGTCGAGTCGGCCCCGAACCCGAACAGGGCGACGAGCATCGGCGCCACAGAGGTCGGCGTGGTGTCCAGCGGGTCGTGGACGAACGGCTTGGTCACGCCCTTCGGCTGGCCGGTCGTGCCCGACGAGTAGAGCATGTCGATCCCCGCCACCCGGTCCGCCAGTGGCTCGGGGGTGCAGCGGCCGGTGGCCTCCTCGTACGACTCGTAGCCGGCGATGGCGTCGTCGAGCATCAGCCGCAGACCGACACCGGGCGTCGCCCCGATGATCTCGGCAGCCTGCTCGGACTTGTACCGCGACGAGATGAACGCCTTGGCCGCGCAGTCGCCGAGGATGTAGACGAGTTCGGGTGTCGTCAGCCGTGACGAGCAGGCCGTGTACACCAGGCCGGCGTAGTGGCAGCCCCAGACCACCTCGAGGTACCGCGGATGGTTCTCGAGGCAGAGGGCGACGTGGTCGCCCGGCTGCAGCCCGGCGGCCCGCAGCACCCTGCTGAGGCGGTTGGCCCCGGCGTCGAGCTCGGCGTAGGTCTGGACCGAGCCGCCCGGGGCGAAGATCACCGCCGGCTTGTCCGGGCTCAACAGTGCATGGATGCCGGGATGCATGCACCGGGAACGTAGCCGTCGCCGCAGGGTGTCGTCGCCCGGGAGCCCGAACACGGCGTGGCGGTGCCGTAGGATCGGCCTTCGATGGACGTCGGGTTCCGCTTCGCCGAACTGCTCGCGGCGGACGACGACGGCTTCCCGCTCGACGAGGCGTGCCTGCTCGTCGCCGCCCATGCCAATCCGGGCCTCGACATCGCCGCGCTGCTCGCATCCCTCGATCGGATCGCCGAGATGTTCCCCGGGGGCGGGAGCGAGGCGCTGATCGCCCACCTCCTCGGCCCCGGCGGGTTCACGGGCAACACGGCCGAGTACTACGACGCGGCCAACTCCCTGCTCGACCTGGTGATCGCCCGACGGACCGGCATCCCGATCACCCTCGCCGTCGTCGCCATCGAGGTGGGTCGCCGGGTCGGCGTGCAGTTGGTCGGCGTGGGGATGCCTGGGCACTTCCTGGTCCGCGACGCCCGTGACCCGACGGTGTACTTCGACCCGTTCCACGGGCCCTCGCCGGTGACCGCCGCCGACTGCCGTCGGCTCTACCACGCGGTGGCCGGACAGCGGGCCCGCTTCTCCGAGTCGTATCTGGATCCGGTGAGCGGCCGGGCGATCGTCACCCGGATCCTGACCAACCTCAAGGTCGTCTACCAGCGGCGATCCGATCTCGCCTCGCTCGGCTGGGTGATGCGCCTGCGGGCGGCCGTCCCCGGGCTCGGCGAGGCCGAACGCGACGAGCGCCGGCGGATGTTCGCCGTGCTGAACTGAGCGTCGGCGCCCTCGCCGCCCGATCGGCCCGGCCGGCAGCCTCGGGGTTACGCTCGGCGGCAGATCCCCCGCAGCGCCCGGAGCAGCACCGTGACCATCGTCGAATCCAGTCCCGCCAAGAGCGGCGCCATCGTGTCAGACGACGAGCGCCGGGTCGCCGACCTCGTCGCCCGGCTGCTCGAAGCCCACCCGCCCGCATCGACCCCGCCGACCGAGTTCCTCGGCGCCCAGTTCGATGTCGGCCTCGCCTGGGTCCACTTCCCGGTCGGCCACGGCGGGCTCGGGCTCAACCCGAAGCTGCAGAAGCTGATCAACGAGCGGGTCTTCGCCGCCGGCGGGCCCAACCCCGTGGGCCGCAACCCGATCGGGCACGGGATGACCGGGCCGACGGTGGCGGTGTGGGGGAGCGAGGAGCAGAAGAGCCGCTACCTGCGCCCGCTGTTCACCGGTGAGGAGATCTGGTGCCAGCTGTTCTCCGAGCCGGGCTCCGGCTCCGACTTCGCCGGCCTGTCGTCGCGCGGGGTCAGGGACGGCGACGAGTGGATCGTCAACGGCCAGAAGGTCTGGACCACGCTGGCCCACGTGTCGCGCTGGGGGCTGCTCGTCTCGCGCACCGATCCCGAGGCGGTCAAGCATGCCGGTCTCAGCGCCTGGGTGGTCGACATGCACGCCCCCGGGGTGGAGGTCCGTCCGCTGCACCAGATCACCGGGGAGGCGGAGTTCAACGAGGTCTATTTCACCGACGTGCGCATCGCGGACTCCGAGATGCTCGGCAAGCCCGGTGACGGATGGCGTGTCTCGCTCACCACGCTGATGAACGAGCGGGTCTCGATCGGCGGGGCGATCCCCCAGAAGGGTTCCGGGCCGATCGGCGACGCGCTGAAGGTGTGGCGGGCGCTTCCCGAGGATCGCCGCGACCCGGCATTGCTCGACGGGCTGATGCAGCTGTGGATCCGCGCCGAGCTGCTGCGGCTGACCAACATCCGCGCCTCGCAGGCCCGCAAGATGGGCGATCCGGGGCCGGAGGGCTCGATCGCCAAGCTGGCGATGGCCGAGCTGCACAAGGACGTCTACTCGTTCGCCGTCTCGCTCCAGGGCGCGGAGGGGATGCTGTTCCCCGGCGGCTACGCCAAGATCCGTCCGGAGCGGGCGATGAACCTGTCGAGCCCCCAGCGGGCGTTCCTGCGCAGCCGGGCCAACTCGATCGAGGGCGGCACCTCGGAGGTGATGCGCAACATCCTCGGCGAGCGCGTCCTCGGGCTGCCCGGCGATGTGCGCGTCGATCGCGACGTCCCGTGGAGCAAGGTGCCGCGCAACTGAGCCGGCCGGCGGGCCCGCTCAGCCGCCCGAACGATCAGGCCCCCGAACGCAGCAGCACGCCGACGAACAGGGCGCCGAGCCCGCCGACGAGGCCGAGCGCCCCGCCCAGGGCGAGGGCGAGCTTCGTCCGCCCGATGATGTGGACGGCGGCGAACGTGGCGCTGAGCGCGGCGAGGGCCACGTGGAGGAACACCGTCACCTGGTACTCGGTGGTCGTGTTGCCGACCTCGACGGCCACGAGATTCCAGATCCCGGTGGCCACGAGCAGGGCGAACGCCGGCCACGCCACCCGGTTGTAGGCGCGGGCGATCACCTTGAGCAGCCCGTCCTCGGCCGCGCCGGGCTGGGCGCGCACGACGGGCACGAGTGCGCCGAGGACCAGCTGGCCGCCGACCCACACGGTCGCGGCGAGGAGGTGGAGGACCAGGCGGATGGTGGCGGTGGTCGGGGAGAGCACGGGATCCTCAGGAGCGCAGCGCGGCCAGCACGTCGCTGGCCGCCAGGCGGCGGTCGTCGATCAGCTTCCGATCGGCAAGCGAGCCGCCGAGCATCACGGTCGTCGACAGCTCGATCGCCATCTGCAGGTCGCGGATGTTGCGCGGCGGCGGGAAGTACTCGTCCTCGTCGGTGACCCGCACCGGGGTGACGCCGCGGACCGGGGCGAGTTGGGCGATGACCGCCTCGACGAGCTCCTCGGGCGCCGACGCCCCGGCCGTCACGCCGACGATCCCCGACAGGTCGTCGGGGAGCTCGCCGACGTGGTTGATGCGAAAGACGCGGGGGCAGCCCGCCTCGATCGCCAGCTGCTCGAGCGCCCGGGTGTTGGACGAGTTCGCCGAACCGATCACGACGATCGCCTGGCAGCGGGCGGCGATCTCCATCAGTGCCGACTGACGGTTGGTGGTGGCGAAGCACAGGTCGCTGCGACCGGGGCTCCACACCTCGGGGAACTTCGCCCGGGTGGCCTCGGCCACACCCTGCCACTCCCGGTGCGACAGGGTCGTCTGGGCGAGCAGCGCCACCGGGCCGTCGAAGTGGGGGAGCGCGGCGACCTCGGCGACCGACTCGACACGATGCATCGACTCGGGGGCGACGGCCATCGTGCCGACGGCCTCCTCGTGGCCCTCGTGGCCGACGTAGACGATCGAGTAGCCCTTGCCGGCGCGGACCTTCACCTCGTGGTGCACCTTGGTCACGAGCGGGCAAACGCTGTCGACGACGTAGCTGCCCCGCGCCCGGGCGGCGGCGACCACCTCGGGCGCCGATCCGTGGGCGGAGAGCATGATCGGGCGCCCCGGTGGCACGTCGTCGATCGAGTCGACGAACACCACCCCCATGTCCTTGAAGCGGTCGACGACGATCTTGTTGTGGACGATCTCGTGGTAGCAGAAGACCGGCGGGTCGAAGGCCCGGACCATCCACGCCAGTGCCTTGATCGCCATCTCGACGCCGGCGCAGAAGCCGCGCGGCGATGCCAGCAGCACCTCGTCGGTCGACATCGGCCCCAGCCTACCGGCGGGCCCCACCCCGGTAGGCTGGGCGGTCGTGTCCGCCCCGATGATCATCGCCGTCACCCCGGGTTCGCCGGCGGCGACGGCCGGGTTGTGCGTCGGCGACGAGGTGGTCCGGATCAACGGCCGGGCACCTCGCGACGTGATCGAGTGGCGGGTCCTCCTCGACGATCCCGACGTCGAGCTCGACGTCGTGCGCGGCGGGGTCGAGTTCACCCTCGAGGTGGCCAAGGCTGCCGGTGCGCCCCTCGGCGCCGAGGTCTCCAGCGCACTGTTCGACCAGGTCAGAACGTGTGACAACCACTGCGAGTTCTGCTTCATCTACCAGCTGCCGCCCGGGCTGCGCCCCAGCCTGTACCTCAAGGACGACGACTACCGGCTCTCGTTCCTGTACGGCAACTTCACGACGCTGACCCGCTTCACGGAGATGGATCTCGAGCGGGTCGTGACCGAGCGGCTCTCGCCGCTGAACGTGTCGATCCACGCCACCGACCCCGAGGTGCGGGCGCGCATGCTGCGCAACCGGCGCGGGGCGACCAGCCTGCGCTGGCTGCGCGTCCTGCTCGACCACGGCATCACGATCCACGGTCAGGTCGTGGTCTGCCCCGGTGTGAACGACGGCGACGTGCTCGATGACACCCTGGCCGGCGTGCTCGACGAGTACCCCGAGCTGGCCAGCGTGGCCGTGGTGCCCCTCGGGGTGTCGCGCTACAACCACGAGCCGGCGATGCGGCCGCACACGACTGCCGAGGCGGCCCGGGTCGTCGAGATCGTCGCCGACTGGCAGGAGGTGTTCCTCACCGCGCTCGGCCGGCGGATGGTGTTCGCCGCCGACGAGTACTACCTGCTGGCCGCAGCGGCGTTCCCACCGCCGGCCAGCTACGAGGGGTTCCCGATGCACGAGGACGGCATCGGGATGGCCCGCACCTTCGAGCTCGAGTTCGCCGGCGTCGCCGACGGCCCGACCGGCGTCCAGGCCGGCTTCTTCTCGTGGGTCGACGGCGCCCCGGCGGAGGGCTACCGGGCCGTGCGCAACCCGGCCGGTGACACTGGTCTGCGCAGCGCCGGCCCATCGACGACGACGGCGCTGCGGCTCATGGCGCGGCGCGACGCCCCGGTCGGGATCCTCACCGGCCCGTACGGCGCGTCGGTGCTCGGGCCGCTGGTCGCCGGGCTCGGGCGCGACGACGTGCGCATCGTCACGGTCGCCAACGAGTTCTTCGGCGGTAACACCGCGGTCGCCGGGTTGATGGTCGCCGCCGACGTCGGTCGCACCCTGGCCGACGAACCGGCCGGCCACCGCTACCTGCTACCCGATGTGTGCCTCTCAGACGGCCGCTTCCTCGACGGCGGTACGGTGGACGACCTTCCCCGTCCCGTCGAGGTCGTCCCGACCGACGGCATCGCGCTTCGCCGAGCACTGGAGTCCCGATGAGTGATGAGCCCGAACTGCCGACCGTCGTCATCGTCGGACGACCGAACGTCGGCAAGTCGACGCTGTTCAACCGCATCGTCGGCGGCCAGGCGGCGATCGTCGAGGACCGCCCCGGCGTCACCCGCGACCGCAAGGAGCTCGCCGCCGAGTGGCTCGGCGTGCCCTTCAGGATCGTCGACACCGGCGGCTGGCTGCCCGACGGCTCCGAGCTCGAGGCCAAGGTCTCGCGCCAGGTCGAGGCGGCCGTGCGCGACGCCTCGCTCGTGCTGTTCATGGTCGACGCCGCCGCCGGGTTGATGGACCTCGACGAGCGGATCGCCCACTGGCTGCGCACGGCCAAGGTGCCGGTGCTGCTGGTCACCAACAAGGCCGACAACGAGCGCCGCGAGAACGAACGGTGGGAGTTCATGTCGCTCGGCCTGGGCGAGCCGTATCCGGTCAGCGCCCTGCACGGGCGTCGCTCGGGGGACCTGCTCGACGAGGTCATCGCCCGCATCCCCCACGTCGGGGCGGACGAGCCCGTCTTCGACGAGGACGGCGAGGAGATCGTCGCCGCCATCGACGCCAAACCACCGAGGGTGGCGATCGTCGGGCGCCCGAATGTCGGCAAGTCGACGCTGTTCAACCGCCTGGTGGGCGCCGAGCGCTCGGTCGTGCACGACATGCCCGGTACGACCCGCGACGCCATCGACACCCTGGTCGAGACCGACGACGGCCCGATCGTGTTCGTCGACACCGCCGGCATGCGCCGGCGCGGCAAGATCGACGACTCCGCCGAGTACTACTCGCTGGTGCGCGCCCTGCGGGCGGTCGACGAGTCCGACATCGCCATCCTGGTGATCGATGCCACCGAGGGCGTCACCGCCCAGGACCAGCGGCTGGCCGAGCGGATCGACGTGGCCGGATGCCCGGTGGTGGTGCTGCTCAACAAGTGGGAGATGGTCGACGACGCCGAGGAGCGCTCCGACGTCACCGCCCAGATCGCCGACCGGCTGCACTTCGTCGGTGACGCCCCGGTGCTCAAGGTCTCCGCCCTGACCGGCAAGGGCGTCCACAAGCTGCTCCCGGTGCTCCACGACACGATCGAGCGGTACCACAAGCGGGTCAAGACCAAGGACGTCAACAAGGTGATCCTCGCTGCTCAGGCCAAGCAGTCGGCGCCCCGCGGGATCAAGATCATGTACGCCCTGCAGGGCGCCGCCGACCCGCCGACGTTCACCCTCTTCTCCAACCGCGAGGTGCCGCCCACCTACCTGCGCTACATCGAGCGCTCGTTGCGCGAGGCGTTCGACTTCGGATCGGTGCCGATCAAGCTGCGCGTCCGGCGCCGCTCGCAGTAGGGCCGGCCGATGCCCTGGTGCGAGGACTGCGCCAAGTACTGGGCCCCCACGGCGATGGCCGAGGACGGCTCGTGCCCGACGTGCCGGCGCCGGCTCGAGGCGCCCAGGAAGGCACCGTTGACGGCGAAGTCGATCGACCTCAAGGAGCTCGCCGGCGAGGACGCCAAGGCCCCGTGGCACTTCAAGCTGCTGATGGTGATGACGGCGCTGTACTTCGGCTACCGCATCGTCGACCTGTTCCGCTGAGCCCGATGACATCGGCACCGCGACCGCAGTACTTCCGATCGGGGTCGGATCCTCGGTAACCTCGGTCACCGTAAGCGCTCAACGTGGGCGCAACGTGGTTCGACTTGACGAGATGTTGACTGGAGAGCCGTGACAAACAGGGCAGGGCGAGGTCGCGTCGTCCGATTGATCACATCGGCGGCGCTGATCACCGCCGGTATCCAGGCCTGGGGCTCGGGGAGCCCGACCGGGCCTCCCGAGGCGTCGGCTGCGCCGCCGCCCCTGCAGAACCGCGACTTCGTCGTCGAGACGCTGCTCACCGGGCTCACCGAGCCGGTGGCCGCCCGCTACGCCCCCGACGGGCGGATCCTCGTGGCCGAGCGGGCCGGTCTGATCAAGCTGTTCGACGGCCCGCGGGACCGGACCCCGACGATCGTGGCCGACGTGCGCGGCATCTCCCACGACTTCTGGGATCGCGGCCTGCTCGGCCTGGCCCTCGACCCCGAATGGTCCGCGCAGCCCTACGTCTACGCGCTGTACACCTACGACCGCGACCCGTTCGACCCGGCGAGCCCGGTCCCCCGCTGGGGGACGGCGACCCCGGGTGACGACTGCCCGGCAGTGCCGGGCCCGGGTTCGGACGGCTGCGTGGTGACGGCGCGGATCAGCCGCTTCCTGCTCGGCGCCGACGGCACCGGCGGTCCCGAGCAGGTGCTTATGGAGAACGACGCGAGCTCGGGCTTCTGCTTCCAGAGCCCGTCGCACAACGTCGACCATCTCGAGTTCGGCCCCGACGGCAGGCTCTACTCGACCGTCGGCGAAGGGGCGAGCTTCGGTGGGCCCGACTACGGGCAGAACGGCGGCAAGAAGCCGTCGGTGGACAACCCGATCATCCCTGCCAACCCGTGTAACGACGCTCCCGGCTACCGGGGGACGGCCAACTCGCCGACCACCGGGGAGGGCGGGGCGCTGCGCTCGCAGGCGGTGCGCTCGACCTCCACCGACGGCTACACCCCGCTCAACGGCGCCCTGCTGCGGATGGACAAGAACACGGGCAAGGCCCCGGCCGACAACCCGCTGGTCAACAACGGCGTCCCCGGCGACGACCGGGTGGTGGCCTACGGACTGCGCAACCCGTTCCGCTTCAGCTTCCGCCCCGGTACCAACGAGGTGTGGATCGGCGACGTCGGCTGGAACGACTACGAGGAGCTCGACCGGGCCCGCGTCGGGCCCGGGCAGCCTGTCCCGAACTTCGGCTGGCCGTGCTACGAGGGCCCGAGCCGCCTGGGCTCGTTCGACTCGTTGAACAACAACCTGTGCGAGAGCCTCTACGCCGACGTGGCCGCCGGACGGGCGTCGACGATCGGCAACAAGGCCGGGATCAGCCCGTACGTGGCGCCGGTGATCCCGATGCGCCACGACACCAGCCTCGGCGGATGCCGTGTCGGCAATGCCGCGGTGATCGGCGGTGTGTTCACCTCGGCACCCGACTGGCCGGCCAACCTGGCCAACGCCTACGTCTTCGGCGACTACGGCGCCGCCTGCCTGTACGCCATGCCCCTCGACGCGGCCGGCAACCCCGACTTCTCCAAGATGAGCACGCTGGTGATCGGCACCGGTGTCGTCGACATCGCCCGCACCCCCGACGGCTCGGTGATGTGGTCGGACTTCGGCAGCGGCGAGATCTACGCCCTGCGCCGCGCCGGGACCAACGTCGCGCCGACGGCGGTGATCACCGCCTCGACGACGGCCGGACCGGCCCCCCTCGCCGTGACGTTGAGCGCCCAGCAGTCGACCGACGGCAACGTCGGCGATCCGCTCGCGTTCACCTGGGATCTCGACGCCGACGGGCAGTTCGACGACGCCACCGGCTTTGCCGTGGATCACGTGTTCAACACCAACGGCGTCACCGTCGTCGGCCTGCGGGCCACCGACTCGGGTGGTCTGAGCGACGTCGCCCACCTGGCGATCGCCGTCAGTGAGATCCCGCCGGTCGTCCGCAAGCTGGAGAGCTCCCTCGGCTCGCAGCGCTGGGTGGTCGGCCAACCGATCACCCTCACGGTCGATGCCTACGACGATCAGCCGATCCCGCCAGGCAACTACCGCTGGACGGTCACCGGGATGCACTGCCCGCCTGGCTCACCGGTGTGTCACGGCCACCCGAACGTCATCGGCGGACTGCCGAACGCCGCGCAGATCGTCATCGTCCCACCCGATCACGAACTCGACTTCCACCTCGACGTGACGGTGACGGTGACCGACTCGGTGGGTCTCACGGCCTCGCAGACGATCCGGCTCGATCCGCTGGTGTCATCGGTGACGGCGCGGGCCGAGCCCGGCGTCCTGAGCATCTCCGCCGGCGATGCGGCGGGGCCGCGATCGGTGACCTTCGAGGCCCTGGCGGGCGCCTCGGTGACGCTCAGCGCGCCGAGCCCGCAGCAGAACGGCGGTCGCTACTACGCCTTCACCGGCTGGCTCGACGATGCCGCGGCCGGGGCGCAGCGGCGGATCACCGTGCCGGACATCGCCGGGTCGTTCACCGCCCGCTTCGGTGAGCTGCGCGCCCAGATCGACGCCGGAGGAGCGGGCGGCACCGACGGATTCGGACCCGACGTGGCCACCGGTGGGGTGAATGACCGGGTCACGGCACCGCTGGAGGTGTCGATCCCCGGCGTGCCACCGGCCGTCGCCGCCTCGGTCCGCCGCGGCGCCGCCCGCTGGGAGATGCCTCTGGCTCCCGGTCGCTACCGCGTGGTGATGCTGCTCACCGAGCCGCTGGCCACCACCACGCCGGGCGGGCGGGTGTTCGACGTCACGGCCGAGGGGAACACCGCCCTCGCCGGCGTCGACGTGGTGACCGCCGCCGGCAGGCCCGGGGTGACCATCGCCCGAACGTTCGACGTGCCGCTGGTCGACGGCGTGCTCAACCTGGCCACGGTCGGCCGGGTCGGCGAGCCGGTCGTCTCGGGCATCCAGGTGATCCACCTCTCCGACCGCCCCGACGGCTTCGACCGGATCACCGCCCCGGCGAACTCGGCCTACGCCGGGGCTGCCAGGGGTGGCTGAGCCCACCGGCGTGACTCCGGGCGGCGTTCCATCGGTCAACAGGGTGGAAGAGTCGAGCGTCCGCTAGAGTCACCCGACGGTACATACGGGCTGTGGCGCAGCTTGGTTAGCGCGCTTGTCTGGGGGACAAGAGGCCGGGAGTTCAAATCTCCCCAGCCCGACCATTGAAAACACCAGTTAGATGGGGTTGAAGCCTTTCGGGCGGTGCCATCGAAGAGGGCCAGCGTCCACGAAATGTCCACGGACTCCGTGGACAGCGGCACGTACCTCGCGCCGACTCGCCAGACGGTGCGCGAGTTCATGACGCAGTGGCCGGACGGCGTGAAGTCCGAGGTCGAGATCACCGGCTGGACGAGCTACCGCAACGCGGTGAACCTGTACGTGCTGCCGCACCTCGGCAGCCGCCGCCTGAGCGATCTGTCGCCGCTCGATCTCAAAGCGTGGCACACGAAGCTGCTGTCCTCAGGGAGCGCTTCCGGTGGGCCGCTGGCTCCGAGGACTGTGCAGATCGCCCATCGGGTACTGCACCGGGCGCTGGCCGACGCCTGCCGATGGAAGGTGCTGCATTCGAATCCGGCGTCGGAGGTGCGTTCGCCGAAGGTCGTCCGCAAGGAGATGCAGGTGTGGACGGCAGCGGAAGCCGGCCAGTTCCTGCGAGCGGTTGCCGGCGATCGTTTGAACGCCGTGTGGGTTGTGGCGCTGCACACGGGGATGCGGCGCGGCGAGTTGGCCTCGCGCCGCCAACGGTGGAAGCGTTGAGAGCGCACCGCCAGGCCCAGCGAGTCGAACGCCTTGCCGCAGGTCCGGCATGGCAGAACAGCGGCTACGTCGTCGTCGACGACCTCGGCAAGCCTTACCACCCCCAACGCCTGCGAGACATGTTCGGCCAGGCGTGCTCTGCCGCCGGCGTGCCGGAGATCCGCCTTCACGATGTCCGCCATACCATGGCCTCCTTCGCCCTCACCGCAGGCATCCACCCCAAGGTCGTCCAGGAGCAGCTTGGCCACTCTGGAATCGACATCACCTTGGACATCTTCAGCCACGTCCCCCAAGCCGTAAAGCGAGACGCCGCGGCCCAAATCGCCGCCATGTTCGACGCGAGCGACGGTGCCTGAAACCAAACGCCGGTGGCGCTACTACCACGACGACCGGAGCCGAGCCGGTCCGAGAGTCGAACATCCGCTCCAGACGAGTACGGAGTGACGTGTCGTCCGGAGCGCGATTATCGGGGGCTGGCGGGCCGTGGGTGGTGTCCGGGATCGGCCATTCCGGGCGACACGCGGGACCGGCCGAGTTCAGACGGGCACGCCGGAATGTGCACGTCATGTGCGGCCGCAAGGTGAAGGTGAGAACTCCGAGCTGATCAACGACTCCGACCAGGAGGCACCCGACGACCTGACCTCACGTTGACCGGCAGCCCGGCTCGCTTGACGAAAACGGTGAGCAACGCTGACGAGTTTCCGTGAGCGTCATCAACTCGTTGGCTGAGGGCTCAAGGCTGCTCAGGGCATCCTACCAACTGCTCTGGACTCGGCACGGCGTTATCCCCGGTGTAGCAGACCCCGTCCTTCGATTACGGACCTCACCAGGTTTCGACAGACGATGCGCGATCGTTCCAGCCGACGGACACGAGGTTGGACTGCGAGCTGAAGAGGGTCAACGTCGAGCCCTGCCAGCACACGTCCGTATGGAGGACCGTCACGGTCGTGCCGAGCATCTCGACTGAGGAGATGGTGTCGTTCCAGTCTCCGGTACCGAAGATCGTCCAGGGCACCTCGGTCAGGTCATGGAATCCACGATTCGCGTCGAGTTCGAGAATTGAGCCGCCGTTGCCGACATCCTCATAAAACTGAGTCATCGGCGGACCGTCATACGGACCGGTATGTCCGACCCCCCATCCGAAGGCGCCACCTCCGCCAGGGGTGCCTGGACCGTAGTCAGTCGGTCTCGTCGACGTGTGAACACCGGACTCGCTGGTGAACGCCTTGAGATACTTCGCGTTCGCCGAGACGTACGCGGCCTGCAACATCGCCTTCATCACATCCTCGTCGTCAATCACGTCGAGACGATCGCCGCCCGGAGCGAGCGAGAGGTGTAGGTCCTGGTGGTTGAAGCGTTCGATGTCCCTAGGGTCGTAGAGGGTTCCTCGAAGCATGAACGGCAGGTGCGGGACGGGGTGCACAGTCTCGGAGGCGGGATGACGTCGCGGGCCGACTGCAACTCGTTGGGGGCCCGTCGGACGCGTATGGTCATGCCGCCCCCGCTTGCGTGTCGCTGCGACGAGTGCAGCGACAACGACATCAAGCGCATCGACGCCCTGTCGGCGCAGCTCGGCCGTCACCTCCTGGCTCGTCGCATCACCCGCTGCGATCGCCGAGATACGCGACAACAGCGGATCGATCGGAGAGGAGGGTGGTTTGGGCAGAAGAACATCCCCGCCTCGCGACTGCGATTCAGAGTCCATTGGCGGTTCATACACCCCGGAGGTGAAACTGTCAAACAAGCATGCGTGCAGCCAACTCGCGAACTGCTGGACTGCGTCCAGCGCGTGACACAACGGCTTTGCCCCGATGGCGAGGGGCGTCGCACCCGACCCTTGCACCGCCCGAGGCGATAGAGCACCAGGCCGTTGCTGGCCTCATCTGCGGCGCCCGGTGTCCACCGGTGTCGCTCGGTTTTGAGGGTCGAGCACGACGCTCGATATCGGCGAGCGTGACAGGGTTGACGCAGGCTTGCTGTAGGTGTCGTGGTGTTCCTGCTAGCCCAATCGGAGGGTCGGCAGGAGGTTGATCATGGAGACCAACGAAGTCATCAGCGGTGCCATCGTCGTGGCGGGCGGCGAGCGGCCGATGTTGGAGCGGTACGCGATAGCCGGGTTCTTGGCGGCGTATTCGGGTCCGACCCGGGAGTCGTATCGGACCGATCTGCGGATGTTCACCGACTGGCTCACCGACCGTCAGGTGCGGCTGTTCGAGGTGCAGCGCACCCACATCGAGTTGTACGGCCGCTGGCTCGAGGACCAGGGCCGGGCGCGGGCGACGGTCGGGCGGCGGCTGTCGACGTTGGCCGGGTTCTACCGGTACTGCGAACAAGAAGAGATCCTGGACCGTTCACCGGCCGCCCATGTTCGCCGCCCGAAGCAGGACTACGAGTCGCGCACGCTCGGGTTGGACCGCAACGAACTCGGCGGGTTCCTCGTCGCCGCCGGGCTGTCGTCGAACCGGGATCATGCGTTGGCGTCGTTGTTGGCGTTGAACGGGCTGCGGATCTCCGAAGCGTTCGGCGCCGACATCGAGCAGCTGTCAACGTCGAACGCGGCCATCGCACGTTGCGGATCTTGCGCAAGGGTGGCAAGCAGGTGACGATCCCGCTCGCCCCCCGCACCGCGCGAGCGATCGATCTGGGCGTCGGCGAACGCGAGCACGGTCCGATCCTGCTCGGCGCCCACGGTCAGCGGCTGGACCGCTACGCCGCCACCCGGATCGTCCGTCGCTTGTGTCGAGCGGCGGGGATCGCCAAGCGGATCTCGCCGCACTGGCTGCGGCACAGCTTCATCACCGCCGCGCTGGACGCCGGGGTCCCGTTGCGTGATGTGCAAGAAGCCGCCTCGCACGCCGATCCGCGGACCACGATGCGCTACGACCGGGCCCGTCACAGCCTCGACCGCCACGCCACCTACATCGTGTCCACCTTCGTCGCCGGCGCCAGCCGATAGCCGACCACTCGCCACCGGGCGGGTTGGCAAGGTAAGTTGATGTCGTGGATCCCGTGATCTTGGAGAGTGCACGCAAGCACGGGATCTCCGACGATGACATGCTCCACGCCTACCGCAACCCGATCCGAGTGTTCGACCTGGATGATCTGACCATGCTGGTCGGACCAGATCAGGCGGCGCGTCCGCTCGAAATTGGTGTTGCTCGTGGTAACGGGGTCGAGTTCATCGTGCATGCCATGGCCGCCCGCGACAAGTTTTGAGGTGATGTGATGCCCCGATCGATCCAAGAAATCCTCGACCACGCTGATGAACTCGCCAAACGGTTCGAAGAGTACGAACCGGCGGCTGGCGATGAGCGACCGGTCGAGGAGTACATGTTGGAACGCGCAGCGGTGACCCGAGCGCGTAGCGAGCAACAAGTTGTCGACGCCATCGCCGCGGCCCGGCGCGCCGGAATCTCCTGGCAGAAGATCGGCGCAACACTCGGAACGTCCGCCCAGGCCGCTCAACAGCGATACAGCGTCCTCGTCGAAGTCGCATAACCAAATCGGGCCTCCCCGCGGTCCGGAGCCGCCACACCGTGCGCGGTATCCACCGATTCGTGGCAAGGGTCGGACGTTGCCGTCGTGCCCGGTATCGCTCCGGCAGACCGACGTGGATCTGGTCTGGAGCGGCGACGCGGACACCCAAGTGCGCCGGACCGTCCAGCTCCGCCGGTGATCGGCCTCCGCGGTCTCGCCGACGCCGCAATCCCGCAGCTGGTGGGAGTTGGTGTCGCCGTTACCCGAAGTCGCGGGGTGCTGACGAGCGTCATCTGGCTGTTGGAAGTGGTGGTTGCGGTGTTTGCGGTCCGCTATCTGCGGACGGTGATGCCGATGCGGTCGTGATGTCGAACCGGAGTCCGCTCGATAGTTGGGGAGCGGCGGGGCGCACGGTTCGTCCGGTCCAGGTTTCGGCGGTTCGAGTGAATCGAGGTCTGCTGGAGGGATGGCGGCGTTGAACGGCCATGGGCCGCCACGGTCGGTGGTCGAGAGCAGCCGCCGAAAGGCCGCCGGGCGTGTCGCAATCCTCATTGTCGGCGAGGTGCCGGAGCGAGAGTCACGCGGCTCGACCAGATCAAAACATGTCGAGATCGTCTGGCTGTGGCTCAACCTTCGCAGGTGGCGGCGACAAGCGGTCAGCGAGTTCGTTTCGGAATGTCGTGAGGTCGAACTTCCCTGTTTGCTTCGACCACTTGAGAACTACCTGCTCGAGGTCGGTGAACGAGGCACCCACGGCACGGTGCCAGTGCGTCGCTTCGTCGCCTGGCAGGCATCGTGAACCGGCAAGGAATGCTCGGCGCAGCCACGGACTCATCGAGCCAAAGTACGACTTTCGAGCCTTGAACCACGAGTACTCATCTTGGCGAGCCAGGACGAGCGCAACGTATCGCTGCGTGGTTTCATCCATGCACTCTCGGCCGATTCGAACCACTTCCGCAACGGGCACGTGCGGCCCGTGTTGGCGAAGCTCGTCCAGAATCCACGACCTGTGGAACGGCAGATGCCCCAATCTCGGATCCTTGAGCAGCGCGAAGAGCGCCTTCGACTTCGCCGAATACCAACTCTTGAAATCGCGCCCCCACTGTTGACCGAATCCACTCACACACTCTTTGAACCTGCTCGGAAACCTCTTGGCGCACTCCAGAAGCATGTCATCGTCGTCGCGGACACCGAGCTGACCAATGAACGAGACGTACGTCCGAATTCTGGACAGATTAGGTGTCGGAGCGTCCATCTCCCGTTCGGAGCAGGTCGATGAGCGATAGTTCTTGAACTCTCACCATTTCCTCATTACTGAGTTTCGCATTGATCACGACGTCGTATGGCGTGAGGCCAAGGTCTGCCAGTACCGAGGTCACTCGCTCGGAAAGGTTCTCCAGGCCTGCCTGAACCTCAGGCGTGCTATGGCGATCAAGAAATCGATCGACTGGCATCACGTGTGTCTTGTTGGCCTGCAGCGTCAGCCCGTGATTTGAGAGAAGTAGGTCCGCAAGCAGCGCTAGCGCAAGGTAAGCGGCCTTCTCTGAGTCACAGAAGATCCGGAAGTCGTCCGAGAATCGGACGTACTGGATGCCTTCGCTTATCAGGGCACGGTCGATGTCAGTAATGGCGATTTCTGCAAGCAATCTGGTGGCGGCCGGTCCGACAGGAATGCCGTGGGAGACGTTCTGATTCCAGCCCTTAAGGAGCTTCGCGAGCACGCGCTCACTACCGTCGGCGACGGTCGTCCACGACTCCGCTACGGAACGCCGCAGCATGTTCTCGAGCGGATGGAGGTACAGGCGAGGAAAGAAGTCCGCGATGTCCGTCATCACGACCCATCCATGGTCGCCACCTTCGGCTAGGGAAATCGATCGTTCCTCAAACGACTGATAGTTTGTCTCTGCGCTATAGAGCCTGCCCGTTCGCAGGTCTGGATCGAATCGATAGCTATGGACATAGGTTCGGTCGGCGCTGCTCATTCTCCAAGTCGTAGCCCAACTCGAACACGAGCGCTGTTGCGACGAGGCAGTCGTATGGGTCGAGCTGTGTGATCGGCCTGAACCCGTTCACACCCTTTGGTGCGAGGCATTTGATGGCCTGGCGGACCGAGTAGGTGTCAAGGTCCATCGCAGCAATCGAGCTTCGCACTTCACTCCATTGAGTTGCGATTGCCTCGTATTCGAAAGGGCGCGGGAGTACGTCGGTATCGCCGAAGTTGAGGATATGAAGGAGAGCGAAATCGAGTGCCCGCTCTGGCAGCTTGTACACAGTGTGCCTTTCGCACGCGTGACCGACGTTTCACTCTACGCATTCTCGGGTTGCTGAACGAGTCGGACTCGGTTCGAACCGGTCGATGTAGTCACCGCTGTTCAGCATCCCGAATCACGACGGCGGTGATCTCCGGGTTCGCCGCGCAGTCGAACTCGTCGAGGGTCTTGATCCGGAGGCGGGCTTCTTGCAAGCGGCGGGCTCGTCGGCGTCCGTGGCGGACATCGAGCTCGAAGGTGAGCGCTTCGGCGAGGAACGTCGGGTAGGTTCTCCCGAGCGTAGCGATTGACTGGTGAGACCGAGGGGCGGCACCACGAATGGCCGCCAGCCGCCCGAACCAATCCGCCGTCGACGACATCAAACGTCCGGGATCCACCGGGATGCTCGGCGGTGCGACGGCGGTTCTCCACTCGATATCGCTCTGCAATGGGAGCGGGAGGATGGCCGCCACGCCGCGTTCGGCGAGGCTGATGGATCAGCGTGACTGTCTACGACGGTGGGATCGCGGCTAACGAGACGATCCGACGCTCGCGCGCCATCGCCGCACGGACACGACTTCGGTCCTGCCGAGACCTTGCGCGACCCGGCCGATGCCACCTGCTCTCGAGATACCCGGTTTGACATGGCTCGCGAACGATCAGTATCCACCGTTTCCGAGCCACCAACGAGGGCTGCGCTTGACCACTCCCTCCCAGCCGCCTACGTCCGTGATCACGTCCGCCTCGGCTACGCCGCCACCGAATCCGGCAACCAATCGATCACCGAAACCGCCAGCTACACCCTCGCATCCCCCGTGACGACCGCACGAGGCCTGTACATGGCAATGACCCGCGGCCGCGACGACAACACCGTCCTCGTCATCACCGACACCCACGACCCCGCCGAAGCACGCGACATCCTCGACGGCATCCTCCACCTCGACCGCGCCGACACACCCGCCGTCACCCGCCGACGCGAACTCCACCAAACCGACCGGCCCACCCCCGCCTGCCGGCGATCCGGCATCCCCGACTGGTTCGACCACGAACGCAACACCCTCATCGACCAATGGCGTGCTGCCAACGACCACGTCGAGGCCGCCGACGCCGAGCGGCAGCGGCTCACCGACCGCCTCCACGACCTTGACAATCAGATCGCCCGGATCGACGCACAGACCCGCCCGGTCGACACCGCCCGTGAAATCGCGCGCAACCGGCTCGACTGCGCCAACCACGACCGCTACGTCGCCACACAGAACCTCGACCGCAGCGGGCTGCTGCACCGCCGAGCCGCCCGCCACGAACTCGACACCGTCGACCAGCGCATCGAGCAACTCCAAGCCCGCCTCGACCAGATCGACGAACTCGCCCGCCCCGCCGACCGCCAACGCGAAACCCTGCGCAACGACATCCACCGCACGAGCGACGAGATACGCACCCATCACCGTCTCTCCAGCGCCGACACCCATCAGCAGCGGCGAGACGTTGCTGGTCAACGGATCGTCGCGCTCGACGGCTGGCGCGACTGGTCCGACGGCAAAGCCATCACCCACGACCGCCGCAACCACACCATCGACACCCTCGCCGACACGCGCTACAGCCGACTCGCCGAGACGATCGAACACTGGGCCGACACCAACCACATCCAACTCCGCCCGCCCACACCGACGCCCACCCTCGAACAGGTCATCGACCTCGACCTCGACCTCGGCCTGTAGACGGGCGGCGACGGGCCCTGGCGCCGCCTCTGGCCCTCTACCAGGGACGATAGATCTCGATCGCGTCGCTTCTGACCTCGTCGGACGCAGTGAGCAACGGAAGGCTCAGATGCTCGGCGAGCAGCACCGCTGACCATGAGTCGAGCGCGTCGATGGCGTCGAGGCCGGCGCGCTCGAGCGTCGCAGCGACGAGCGTTCGCACGGGAAACCACTCATGGATCGCTGAAAGCGCGATGCCCAACTCGGCTTGGAACGTCGGAGTGTCCTCCTCGAACCGGGCCGCCAGGAATCGACTGACGGTCATCGCCGTCCAATCGAGTGCGAGGAATTCGGCGTCGACTGGGAAGCGGCCGTCGAGGGCACCGGCGACGACGAGGACGCCCCCGGCATCGCAGACGAGGCTACGCGGCATCGATGGAGCGGAGCCGGGCGCGAATCGCCTCGAAGTCGTCACGGCTCATCGGCGACCGGCCGGCGACGAACTCGGCGGGGGAGAGGCGCCCGGCGATTCGTCCCAACTCGTTGCGGAGGTACTGCTGCACCGACAACCCGGCCGCCGCTGCCTGCTCGCGGCAGACGCCGAGCGACATCCTCGTCGAGATCCTTGATGTTCAGGTCCATGCGGAGCATGGTACCAAATTGGTAGAAGGCACCATCGCGCTGCGGTTCTGAATGTCAAACATCCCGGCCCGTCCGCAGACGCTTCTCGCCGGAACGCCCGCCCCGTGTCCACGGAGTGTCCACGAAATGTCCACGAACACGCCAACACGTTGCGGCACGGTGCGGTATAGAACGAACGGTGGTTCCGCGAAATGCCTGGTAAACCGACATGAGACTGAGACGGCACGGGACGGCACCATATGAACACGTCGGGCTGGCCTGGGGGACAAGAGGCCGGGAGTTCAATTCTCCCCGGCCCCGAACACCACGCGCCCTACGTGGAGCCCGGAGGAGAGGAGTGTCAGGGACAACAGCTAGTAGTAGTTCCGCAGGCGTGGCCGGTTGCGTCGCACCCGATTTGCCGGAGCCAAGGGCGGGCGTTCAGATGGTGAAGATCTCGATCTGGCAGCGTGGTCCGCTGGCTCGGGCAAGTCGGGCGTCGCCGGTGACGAGCGGGCACTCGAGTGCCTCTGCAATAGCGACGTAGCTCGCGTCGTAAGCGGTGACGCTGGCTCGCAGTTCGTACGCCCGTGCCATGAGGGGACCCGTCGGATATCGAGTGAGAGGCAGCGCGAGCAGATCATCGACGGCCTGTCGGAATCGCCGACTCTTCAAGTCTCCGGCGATCCATCGCTTGCGGAGCACCGAGACGGTCTCTACGTCAGCAAGGTCAGGAATCGACCCATGCCCGGCAGAAGCGAGTCGCGCACGGGCGGCCACACCGGTTGGGCCGTCGTCGCCAACGACGTTGGCAAGTACCGACGCGTCGACGACGATCAACGCTGCCGGTCTTCGTCGATGTCGGCGAGGGCCGCCTCGAGTCCAACCCGTCCGCCTCGATGGCTCGAAATCCGCGCCAAGACCTGTGCCATCGTGGGCGTTCGGGCGAGTCGGGTCAGTTCGGAGGCGAGATACTGCTGCAACGACTGACCACGCTCCTCAGCTCTGCGCTGTAGATCAACGTGGACATCGTCGGGAAGGTCCCGGACCAGAACGTTCGGCATGCTTGCATTATGCTATCGCTCGACATGGTCGAGCGGGTGCCGATCTCGGGCAGCGTGCCCAGTCCAGTTGCGCGATGCAGAGTTCGGTGAGGGAGTTCCTCGTCAGGCGTCGGCGTCAGTCGTCCGACATCATCGCCCACGAAACAACTCACGCGATCCTCGATGGCATGTCCGTGTGACAGCTATTGTCGAGTGCCCGGGCGACCATTTCACGGTTGCTGTGGAGGTGCCGTGAGTCTGGAAATCCGGTTACTCGGGCCGATTGAGGCCTCGAACCACGGCGCGCGGCTCGACCTCCGAGGAGATCGCCAGCGTGCGCTCCTCGCGTTCCTCGCCCTCACGCCCGGATCGCCGCGATCAATCGAACGGATCATCGATGCGCTCTGGGATCAGGCATCCATCCCCGCCGACCCCAGGTCGGCCGTGCACACCTACGCGTCGCGGCTGCGGGCAGCCCTCGGCGAGGCGACCGTCGTCGCCTCCAGCGGCGGCTACGAACTGACGGTCGAGCCGCAGGCGATCGATGCTCCGCGGTTCGAGATCCTGCTGCGGCGCGCCAAGGAACCGGCGTGCGACCTGGAGCAACGGTTGGCGACGCTGGGCGCCGCCGTCGCCCTCTGGCGTGGCCCCGCGCTGGAGGGCCTGGACGAGGCTGGCTGGGCCCGGCCGTACGCGGTCCGCCTCGACGAGATGCGGGCGGAGGCGGAGGATCTGCTCGCCCGCGCCCGACTGGAAGCCAGCCGGCCCGACGATGCGATCGCCGACCTCGAGTCCGCCGTCCACCGCTATCCCGTGCGCGAGAGCACCCACCGGCTCCTGATGACGGCCCTGCACCGGGCAGGTCGCCAGGGCGACGCCCTACGGGTCTTCCAGGAGTATCGGCGCCGGTTGGCGACCGATCTCGGGCTCGAGCCGGGCGACCGGATCGTCGCGCTCGAGCGGGAGATCGCCAGCGGCGGGCCGAGCGGCGGCCCCGAGCCGGACACGATGCCCGGCGCCCGCGGCTACCGGCTGGCCGAGCGGATCGGCGAAGGCTCGTTCGCGGTGGTGTACCGCGGCACCCAGCCGTCGGTCGATCGGCAGGTCGCGATCAAGGTCATCCGCCAGGAGCTGACCAATCGGCCGGAGTTCATCCGCAGATTCGAGTCCGAGGCTCACATCGTCGCCCGGCTGGAGCACCCGCACATCGTGCCGCTCTACGACTACTGGCGCGAGCCCGGCGTGGCCTGGCTCGTCATGCGACTGTTCCCCGACGGCACGCTCGAGGACCGGCTTGCCGACGGCCGACTGTCGCTCGACGAGACGGTTCGCACGGTCAACCAGATCGCTGCGGCGTTGCAAGCCGCGCACCGTGCCGGCGTCGTCCACCGCGACGTCAAACCAGCGAACATATTCCTCGACTCCGAGGCCAACGCCTTTCTCGGCGACTTCGGCATCGCCTATGAGCCGGCTCTGCCCGATCCGGTGGCAGGTTCGAAGTCCACCGGATCACCGGGGTACGCCGCGCCCGAGCAGTTGCGCCGCGAGCCGGTCGGCCCAGCCACCGATATTCACGGGCTGGCGATCACGGTCTTCGAATGTCTCACCGGTCATTGGCCCTTCTCGGACTCGGCCACCGAGGCCGCACTCCTGCACCGCCAGCTCAACGACCCGCTCCCGTCCATCGCCCCGCTGCATCCCGAGATACCGGAGGCCGTCGACGCGGTGTTGCGTCGGGCGACGGCCAAGCTGCCCGTCGAGCGGCATCCGACCGTCGCCGACTTCGCCGCGGAGTTCACCGCCGCGGCGACCGGAAGGACGGTCGGCCCCCGCTCCGCCGGGGTCGGCAGGGCGACGGCGATCGGCGAGTTCCGCAACCCCTACAAGGGCCTGCTTGCCTTCCAGGAGGCCGACTCGGCTGACTTCTTCGGCCGGGCTCGCCTCGTCGACCGAATCGCCGAGCGCCTGCGGGGCAACGATGCCGGGGCGCGGTTCGTCGCGCTTGTCGGTCCGTCGGGCGCCGGCAAGTCGTCCGTTGTGCGGGCCGGCCTGTTGCCGTCGCTCAGGCAAGGAGCGGTCGCCGGCTCGGCCAACTGGTTCGTTACGACGATGCTGCCGGGCCCCGAGCCGTTCCAGGAGCTGGAGGGGGCCCTGGCCCGGATCGCGGGTGCACCGGTCGACGGCCTCGCCGAGCTGATGGCGTCCGATAGGCGCGGCATCGGGCGCGCCGTGAATCGGATCCTGCCCGACGATGTCGGCGACCTGCTCCTCGTGATCGATCAGTTCGAGGAGATCTTCACGCTGTGCACCGACGACGGCGTGTGCCAGCGCTTCCTCGCCGGGCTCACGGCGGCGATCACCGATCCCAGGTCGCGAGTGCGGGCCGTGGTCACGATGCGGGCCGACTTCTATGACCGGCCGCTGCGCATACCCGAGCTCGCTGCGGTCTTCGAACAGGCCACCATCGTGCTGACGCCGCTGGCACCGGACGAGTTGGAGGGAGCGATCACCGAGCCGACGGCCCGGGTCGGCGCGACGTTCGAGCCGGGGCTCGTAGCCCGGATCGTCGCCGACGTGGTCGACCAGCCCGGGGCGCTCCCGCTGCTCCAGTACGCGCTCACCGAGCTCTTCGACCGCAACGTCTCGGGGCTGCTCACGAAGGCCGCCTACGAAGAGCTGGGCGGGATCAGCGGCGCGCTCAGCCGGCGCGCCGAGCGCCTGTTCGTCGAGAGTCCGGCGTCGTCGCAGGAGCTGACCCGGAGGATGTTCGTGCGGATGGTGACGCCCGGCGAGGGCACGGCGGACGCCCGGCGGCGGGTCGCCCGGGCCGAACTGGGCGACGATGCCGAGGTCGACGGCCTGATCCGGCGCTACGGGGAGGCCCGCCTGCTGCTCTTCGACCGCGATGCGGCGAGCCGGGCCCCGACGGTCGAGGTCGCCCACGAGGCGTTGCTCCGCGAGTGGGTACGCCTGCGGGGCTGGCTCGACGACGACCGCGACGGGCTTCGCCTCCACCGACACCTGACCACCGCGGCGGCCGCGTGGGAGGCATCGCGCCGCGACGCCGGCGAGCTCTACCGGGGCGGCCGGCTGGAGTCGGTGATGTCGTGGGCGACGACGCACGCCTCGGAGATGAACCGGCGCGAGCAGGAATTCCTCGCGGCCTCCGATCAGGCCCATCGCGACGAGATCGCCGCGGACCAGCGATCGCGCCGACGCCTTCGCCGCGTTCTGGCCGCGGTGGCGGCCGTGGCCGTCGTGGCGGTGATCGCCGGCGCGCTGGCCTTCGGCGCCCAGCGGCGGGCCGAGTCGGCCCGCCGGGCCGCCGACCGCGCCGCGCTCGACGCCGAGACCCAACGCAACGCGGCACAGGTCGCGGCCACCGAGGCAGAGACCCAACGCAACGCGGCCCAGGTCGCGGCCACCGAGGCCGACGCCCAGCGCCTGGCGGCGAAGGAGGCGGCCGACGACTCCGACACCGGGCGGATGGCGGCGGTCGCCCCGGGCCTGATCGCCACCAACCCGTCGCTGGCGTTACTCGTGGCAGCCGAGGCCCACCAGCGGAGAGCCGACGTGCGGACCCAGGGCGCGCTGCAGCGGGTGCTGTTCTCGATGGGACCGATCCTCGGTTTCGCCCGCACCGATCTGGCCGTCGAGCACGTGGGGTTCAACACCGCGGGAGACATCGTCGCCGTCGTCCGGCCGCACACGGTGCGCATCCTCGATGGCGACACGATGGCCGTGACCAGCACCTTCGAGATCCCCGACGACCTGATCCCCCAGACCGGCAGCATGCTCAGCCCGGTGTCGATCGACGGCGACCTGATGACCTGGGTGGGCGCGTCGGGCGACGTGTGGATCGTCACGACTTCGACCGGCGACATACGCCGCCTCGAAGGTGCCGATCAGGTATCAGGTGCGGCGATCCATGCCCGATCGGGCAACGTCGTCGTCGTAGGAGATGACGGCGAGGTGTCCCTGTTCGAGTCGCTCGAGGCCACGGCACCCGCATGGACGGTGGAGGGCGACGGGTGGAGGAACATTCGCGATCAGGCGGCCGACGTGGGGGTCGCCGACCTGGTCACGCCGGGCGGCAACGATGCGGCGACCACCCCCGTCACCTCTGCAGCGGCGTTCTCCCCGGCCGGCGACATCGTCTACGTCAGCCGCGGCGTCGGTGTGAGGGCGTACGCGACTGCGACGGGAGCACCGGCCGGCGAGGCATCGTGGGTCACCCGCTGGTCGGTCAACGGGCAACAGATCGTCCCGCTCGGCGACGGGAGCGGCCGCGTCGTCGTCATGGACTACTACGACCTCGGCATCGTCGATCCGGCGACGGGCGCGGTAACGGCGTTCGACATCGCCGAGTACGCCCCGAGCGGCATCGACGTCCTGCTTCTACTCGCAGTGACGGCCGACCATCGGATCGTCGTCGGGCGCTCGTCCGGCTTCGTCGCCGTCGTGACGACCGACAACACCCTCGACGTCGCACCGATCCGAACCCAGGTCGGCCGGAACAAGGCGGTGGCCGTCGCCCGCGATGGCACCCTGCTCCTCGCCGGCGAACTCGGGCTGACCCGCATCAGCGCCGACGGCAGGACACTGGTCGGCGACGCGATCGACGTCGTGCCAGGGTCGACGGGCCTCGCCGCCGCTCATCAGGGGACCGAGTTCAGTGTGCAGCGGTTCGATGCCAACGGCCGGATCGACAGCCACGCCACGGTCAGCTGCAACGCGCTCTGCACGACCGGCAGTTCCACCGACCCCGCCTGGCTCCGCTACTACACCGAGCCCCATGGCGATCTTGTCTACGAGACACTGCTGGTGGACGACACCCGGCTGCGCATCATCGATCCGTCCGATGGCGACCGCGTGCTCCGGGAGCTGAAGGTCCGGCCCGCGACGTTCCACGTGTTCGTGCCGGAGCATCGACGATGGGCCGCCGTCACGGCCTTCCTCGAGCCCGTGGTCGACGTGTTCGACCTGGCCACCGGTGAGCTGATCGCCACGGTCCCCAAAACCGGGTTCGTGTGGACGAACGGCCCACCCGACGGGAGTTACCTGCTGATGCTCGACCCGAGCGGGGTAGCGACCTACGTCGATACTGCGACGTGGGTGATCAAGGACTCGCCCATGAGCGAGGGTCTGTGGCTCGATGCAGGGTTCAGCCGCGACGGCCGGTTGGCGCTCACGCTCGGCGTCGACGGCCAGATCATCCTGCGCGACGCCCGCACCTTGGAGCCGATCCGCACCTTCTCGGGTTCCGTCGCCCCCGGTCTGCCGTGGACGGTGTTCAGCGACGACGCCGCCCACGCGCTGATCTCCGCCGACGGCCAGGCACGGCTGTGGGACGTGGCGACGGGCCTGCCGATCGGCGACCCGGTCACCCGGCCCGACGCCTCACCCTGGGCGATCGCAGTGGCGGGTACCGACCTGACGATGGGCCTGCTCACCGACGACGAACTCGTCGTGTCCCGCTTCGATCTCGGCGCCTGGCCCCACCTCGCCTGCCGGGCCGCCGGTCGGAACATGACCACCGAGGAATGGGCCCAGTACGGCCCCGCCGACACGGCGTATCACACCACCTGCCCGCAGTGGCCCAGCGGTGAGCGGTGAGGGTCGGGGAGTCGATCGAACAGGTCAACGGCACCGATGAGCTCGCCCGGTCCTTTCGACGACATCGGCGTCGGTGCCGACCAAATCGTCGGTGAGGTGCGTGGTGGCTGGGCGGTCGCCGTGCTCAATCTCGAGGTCGCGGACACCGTCGTTCCAGGTTTGCGGCACGTTGAACGGATTCTGAAAGCCCGTTCTGTCACCGTCTCGGTATCGGTCCAATTGAGGAGGAATCATGAATACAAGGTGGAAGTTCGGCGCGGCGGCCCTCGTCCTGGCGGCGTCTCTCGGCACCCATTACTCGGCGGCCAACGCGGTACCGCACAACGTGCAGATCGACGGGGTGGCCCGCTTCGCCGAGTCGGGCTGTGACGAGGCGCCCAGCGTTTTTCCGCCGTTCGATATGCAAGGAAGCCTCGAAGGATGCTGGTACACCACGTCGTACGACGTGGTGCAACAGACACCGAGCGGCACCTACCAAGAGCGCGGCACCGAGCTGTTCGTCGGCTGCCTCAACGCTCGCGGCAGCCGCACCTGCGGGACGTTCACGACGGAATACCACTTCGAGGCGAAGTACAGCAATACAACGGGCGCAGAGATCCACGGCCGCTGCCAGCATCCGATCACCGGAGGAACGGGCGGGTTCGTCGGCGCATCTGGCCGGGTCGACTTCAAGGACGATGTCGCCACTGGATGCTTCTACTACCGAGGCCACATATCGCTCGGATGAGCAGCGGTTCGTGTGCGTTCGCCCGCGGTGGTCCCGTGCGGACCGCGGGCGACGTCACCGCCGCTGATGCCGTGAAACTCATGGGCGGCGGAGAGGCCTTCGCTGAGTAGGTAGCATGCGACGCTGGGTCGACCGGATGGCCAATGACGCCCGCCGATCGGGCCGGGGCCGGCGGCTACACACGATCATGCGCGGCGACGGCCGTGCCGTCGAACACTTCGTGCTGGGTCGGTGCAGCCAGGTCGAGCCCAAGTGACCCGAGGATCACGGGGTGGGGTCTGCGTCGTCTCGGTGATTCACGGTGACCACTACGGTCCCGAGCGTCTGTCCGTGTTCGGCGTTGTCGTAGGCGTCTGCGATCCGCTGCAGCGGATAGCACGAATCGACGACGGTGGTCAGTTCACCTGATTCGATGACACGCTTGATCGCCTCCAGGAACGTGAGACGAGCGGATATCGGCAGGAGACCGGTCGCCGAGAACGCCGCCCTCTTGCGGCCGATCCTTGAGGTCCACAACATCTGAAGAAGGACTGCAGGCCCGGGATAGGTGCTGAGATAGACACCGTCGGGTGCCAACACCCGTTTGCAGCGAGAGAAGGAGCTTTCGCTCTGGGTGTCGAAGATGACGTCGTAGGATCGGCCGCCACGCGTGAAGTCCTCGGCGGGTTCGATCGTGATGTCAGCCCCGAGGGACCGGAACGCATCGGCATCACCGGGACGGCATACCACGGTGACTTCGGCGCCAAGGTGCTTCGCCAGTTGGACCGCTGCCGTACCGATGTCTGCCCACGCGCTGTTGATCAGGATCCTGTGTCCGGGCCGGAGCCGGGCCTTGTCGCACAAGTAGTTCCATGCGGTCAGCGCCCCGCAAACCGGCGCACCCTGCCGGTAGCTCAGGTTCGCAGGCATCTTCGCAATGAAGCCGTCCTGGGAGATGCACACGTACTCGGCGTAGCAGCCGCCCCTGCTGCCGGTGGACCCGAACACCTTGTCTCCGACGGAGAACCGCGAGACGTCTGTGCCGATCGCCTCCACGTCGCCGGAGAACTCCGTGCCCCCGATAGGCCGTCTCGGTCGTAGCAAGCCAGTGAACGGGCGGACCAGGAGGAGCGGACGCCCCCGTCGAGCCATGGTGTCCGATTCCGTCACCGCCGCCGCACGAACCCGAACCATCACCTCGCCCGAAGCTGGGGTCGGAGCCGGCACCTCTTCGACACGGACTCGGTCCACCGGTCCGTACCGTCGCTGCACAGCTGCCTTCACCGTCGCTCCTCGCTGAACACGGGCGACGGCACGGTCCGACGCGCACGCCACTGCTCATCCCAACGATTGTGTCATGCGATGATCATGCCTGTGCTCGATCACGGCTCCACGACGAGCGCCGGCACGGCCGACTTGTACGCGATAACGTGCGACCCTCGCCCACCGGGAAGCCGCTCTACTTCCGGCGAAGCGCAGCGTGAACACCGCCAGATAACGCGCTTCGCCCCCGTGTGCGATATCAGCCAGAGTGCGGCGCCCGGCGGCTCGTGGCCGACCACCGACTCAGGCCCTGATGCCGTGCGCGATAACCACCGGTTGGGGCAGGTCGATCCGCCGTTCCGCATGCTCGGTATCACATGATTCGGTGGGCGCATTCGGCTCCGTGTCCACGACCATGCTGACGCCGTGGGATTCGCAATGACGGCGCAACTTCCTGGGTAAGGCGCACTCTGGGCGCCGGTTGGTTGGCTGGTCGGCTGCCTGGCCGGGAGATGCCGCGGAGTCTCCGCGGTTCAGCTGGCGAGGTCGACGGGCGGCTGGGTGACCCATCGACCGCCCTCCGCTCGATACATGTCGACGAAACGAACGCAACTTCCCGGAAGACGACGATCGGCGGGCACCGCACGTTGCGTGCAGTCGACCGGTCCACCGGCCAACCCCGGGGTGCCGGTGAACGACGCGAGCGCGTCGCTGAGCGACTGAGGGCTGACACCGTCGCCGATCCCGTTCGCGAGCTTGACAACGGTCAACAACGTCGCGGCCGCCCGGGTTGAGAACACCCTGCCGTCCTGGGCGAACAGGGGATCGCCTGCAGCGACGGGGTCGAATCCGGCTTCGTCGAGCAGCGTGCTGATCGACAGCCCGCCGGATGCAAGGTCCGGCTCGGAAAGGTTGTAGCCGAGCGACGCCTGATGCCAGCCCTCGATCGGCGTGCAGACGTTGGCGAAGACGACGGGCGTCGCACCGATCGTTTCCACCGCCTCGCGGACCGCTTCACAAACGGGGAACCAAAGGTTGACGATGAGCAAGTCGATTCCGTCGGGCGCGGCAGTACGCAACCGATCGACGAACTCGACCGGGTTAGCCGAGAATTCCAGGACCGCCGCGTTGGGGAACTCTCGCTGGACCAGTGCCCGCAACCCGTCCATCCCGCCGAACTGGTCCCCGCCAAAGGCGTCGACGACGACGACGCTCGGTGCCGAAATCCCTTGGATCGCGTCCGCACCCGCGAGGAGGAAAGCGTTCATGTCTTCGATTCCGGTGGAATGGAACGATGGCCTGCCGTTGTCGGGCACCAATGCAAGTTCAGGTTTCCGACCCGCTAGTTCGACGGACAGCGAATCGGACTCCGGTTCGAGGACGACCACGAGCGAGTCGTCGGCCGCGAATCGGTCGGCGCAGACGGCTGCGGTATCTGTGCATTCCACGAGTTCGAGCGGACGACCTGCAGCACCGCTAAGTGTTGAGTTCACGTAATCAGCCGTAATCCTCAACGGTTCCGTCGAGTACGGCCCGGGATGGAAGACGCCGACGCGAAGGGGCTCGCCGGTGGTCGAGGAGCCTTGGCTACCGACGTAGTCGCTCAACCAGCCATGGAGCTCGGGTTCCAGGGCCCCATCAGGAAGTGTCGATGTCGGCGCACCTGTCGTCGGTGACACGGTCGTGTCCAGTGCGGCTGTCGTGTCCGACGCGTCCGTGCGGATCACCGCTGGTTCCGCCGTCGTGGTGGTTGGAGTATTGGCCTGTGCGTCCGGTTGGTCATCGGTGGTGCGCCGGACCGCGATCAGCCCGCCGACGACAAGCACACCAACCATGCCCGTCACCCCTAGCGTTCGGTTCAGTCGTTGTCGCCTCGCGGCCGTCGTAATGGTGGCGAGGCCGTCGACGGGTGGGGGCCGCTGCAGCGACGCCGCCGCATTCCTCGCTAGTCGCTCGAAGCGGTCATTACCCTCATCGTCTTCGGTCGGGCGGTCGGTCGGATCCATCTGTCATCGCTCCAGTTCTGCCCTCAGCACGACGCGGCTTCTGGCGAGGTCGGATTTCACGGTTCCTTCCGGAACCCCCAAGACGGATGCGACTTCGGCGACCGAGCGGTCTCCGGCATAGAACAGCACGACTGCGAGGCGTGGTCGCGACGGCAGCCGGCGAACCGCCTGCCAAAACGCCACGAACTCGACCGATGGCCCGGTCGACTCGAAGTCCTCCCGACGGAACCGCGTCAGATACCTGTCGGCCGTTCGGCCTCGCCGCCACCAGCTCCGACAGCAGTTCGTCAGCACCCGCAGGCACCAGCCCCCGGGGCGGTTGAGCCGCGAGACCCTGTCCCAGTGAATGAAGGCCTTGACCATCGTGTCTTGCACCAGATCCTCGCTGACGCTCGACGCGCCGGTGAGAGCGTGAGCGACCGCGACGAAGTTGGGGTATTCACGCCGGTACATGTCCTCGAACGACTCGCCGAGGGCTACTAGGTACGGCGGGAAGGACTCGAGGGCTTCAGCCATGTTGCTCGGACCAAGTGTTGCATCCATTACGGAACACACGTTTCAACCCGGCACCGGGTTGCAACTCCAAGGTCGTGTCGTCGTCGATCCGCTCGGTATCCACCGATCTGCAGCACGGCTTCATCACCGCCGCGCTCGACGCCGGGGTCCGGTTACGCGACGTCCAAGACGCCGCCTCCCACGCCGATCCGAGGACCACGGGGTGAGTTATGGTGGATTCGACCGTGACCTCAAACTGCATGGAGGATCCATTGACGATCCGAGCAACAATCGAGCGACTCCTCAGCAGCGGTGACCGACCAGGCGACGCCGCCGAACTCGTAGAGATCACGGTCATTCCGCTCGGCACAGGTCCGATGACCGTGGAGTCCCTGCGCCGAGCAGGGTTCGACGCGAGCGGCGCGCCGACGTTCAACGTCATCACCGAAGTCGCCAGCGACTACCGGATCCTCGTCCCCCGACAACAGGCCGCCGCAGCGACGGCCCGACTCGACGACCTGCTCTAACCATTGACGCCCGTCGTATCCCGCCTGAAGCGCTCGTCGAAGCCTGGCCGGCCGAATGCATGATGCTGGAACGCCTCGCGCCGACAACATCGGACCGTCGCGCAGCTTGCCGGAGCCCCAGATCACCCGGCGTGCCGGCCGGTCTCAGAACGGTACGGAGTTGAGAAGGCCTGTGCCAGAGGGGCCGGTTCCGACGCCAACCAGCTCAACCAAGACCGGCCTCCAACGAGCGCATATCCACCGCTCCGCGCTCGCCCGGCAGCCAGTCGGATTTTCCGGTATCGCGCCGACTGAGACCGCACCGAATGTGGTGCGTGGTCGCCCGGCTTCGGATGGCATGCCAGGGCGGGGCGTGATCAGATGACTTCCACGCTCACCTGTCGGGCGTGAGCAGCGAGGGCTTCGATATCGGCTCGATCCCCGGTCAAAACGGTGCCGCCAGGCTCGGCCATGGCGACGACCAATGCATCAACTGCCGAGCCTCGATGGGCACGGCGGCGAAGCTCGGCGGCTCGCCGAGCGAGCGAGACTGACACCAGCGGATCGATGATGCAGGTCTTCAGAAACCGGTTCGTGTTCGCGTCGCGACCGGATTCACCACGGAGCGACTCCACCAGCACCACCGTGGAAATCACCGGTGGCCACAAATCCGCGGCCATGAACCCTTGGATCAACGCCAATGAGCGTCCCGTTCGAGCCGAAAGACGCGTGACCCCTCCGCCATCCAGAACGAGCACGCGTCAGACCGCTTGATCGCGCTGGCGATCGCGGACTCGACGCACGACGGCTCCAGCTCGCGCCAGCTGGGCAGCACTGGGCTCACCGATCTCGGCGACCAGTTCGGAGAGGTACTCATCTGTCGCGTCCAGCGCCACGCGACGTTCCACCTCGGCGCGTACTGCCACCTGCAGCAGTTCCGACGCGGGCAGGTCACGGACCTTGAGTTCGTGGTAGAGATCGGCCGGAAGGTACACCTGGACTCTCGGCATACGCCTAAGTGTACGCCTATCCGTGGACGCTGCCAACCGGAAGCCGCCGTGACAGCTCCCGTTCGGCAACCGCCTCAGTGCTCGTCGCGGAAATCCGTCATCGCCGCAGCGGGTTCGGGCCGGTCGCCGTCACGAGCCGCTGGGGCACCCAGTCGTCGACGTGATGGAACCCGTCGCCGAACGGGCCAGCGTCGAGCTCGACGGATGCCCTGAGTGAAAGTCGATAGAACTTCACGTGGGTGAAGTCCTCGAACAAGATGTAGACGGGGTCGGGTGTGCTGGTCGGGCCCTGGAATTGCTGTCCCGTCAGGACGGGCTTGTGGGCTCCGACGAACGCGTCGAACGTGTCGCCGACCACGACGCCGAGGTGCTCCAACCCCATCTTGTAGACACGTTGGTGCACGGGCGCGATGAGCTCGATGAGCGGGACGACCTTGCCGTCGAGGACTTCGAGCGGCTCGGCGGGAACGATCAAGGAGATCGGGCGCCCGTTCCAGACGTTCTCGCGATTGGCGACTGCGTGGCGTTCGAGGAGCCCGCGGACGTGCACGTACTGGTCCCACTCGGGGACCCGGTACGCGAGGTGGCTGAGTCCGTAGGCGGCGATGTCGATACCGCGTGTGGCCAGCCGGTCTCGCTGCTGCGCGGCAAATGCGTGGTAGTCCCCGATGATGTCCTCGATCGGATCTGCCATCAGCCGTCTCTTTCTGAGGTCGTACAGGTGGTTGACGCCGTATGCCGCGTGCGTCAATGGCGACCCAACGGTAGCCGGGGCGCACCCGTGTACTGAGCGACCCGATCGCTCTCGGTGCCTTGTTCGGCGGCACGCCCGACTATCGGTAACGACCGCGAGCGTGTCAGGGGTCGAGGCACGCAGACCCGGCAGCGCGACGCCGGGCCGCCCAATGAAACCCGCACACGTCAGGATCGCCGAGTCTCGGTGCGGAGCCAACAGTGACCACTCGGGCACGGTCCTCACCCCGTGCTCGGCATCCACCGGTCCGCTCCGCGTCGGGCGGCCTGTCGAGACGCAACGCGCGTGGCACGTAGCGGCTGCTTCGGTGACTCGGGGGGACCGGTCTTCCACGAGGGCTTCCTCGTCGGTGACACCAGCTTCGGTGCCAGCCAGTTCTGCCGGAGCTTCGGCGGGTAACTACCGCCTCGACATCGAGGACGCACGGCCCTTCCTCGATGACTTCGTGACGGTTCCCTGAGACGGTCACGCGCGTGCGCGGATCGTCCTCGGCCAGGCCGCCGGCGCACCCGGTGTCCACCGCGATCGCTCGGCATCGTCCGGGGTGAGACCGCTTGCACGATGCTCACAACGCCGATACCTTTACTATTGTGAAGAAGGTAAAGGATCGACGCCCGGGTGTGAGCCGGATCAGCACCAAGCACCAGATCACCATCCCGGTTGGCGCACTCCGGGCAGCCGGCCTCGAGGTTGGCGACCGAGTTGTCGCTCGCGCTGACGGAGCTGGGCGCGTGGTCCTCGAACGCCAACGCGACATCCTCGCGGAGTTCGCCGGCGCGCTGACCGGCGCCTACCGACCCGACGAGCTCAACGAGCTGCGCTCCGAGTGGGACTGATCCACCTCGACGCCGGGGTGATGATCGGTTTCCTTGACGCCAGCGACGCTCATCATCAAGCGGCCCGGGTCGTGCTGGACGCAGCGCTCGAGGCCGGGGATCACCTGGCCATGGCGGCATCAGCGTTCGCCGAGTGCTTGGTGGGTCCCGCCCGCAGAGGCGACGAGGCGATCGCGACCGTTCGAAGTCTGATCGAGCGCGTGCCGATCACAATCGTCCCACTCGACGTCGACATCGCAACGACCGCCGCCCGGCTCCGCGCCCGCCACCGTGCACTTCGGCTCCCTGATGCCCTGGTGATCGCCACGGCGAGCGTCGCCGCTGCCGATCAACTCCTCACGACCGACCACAGCTGGCCGTCCACCGACGCGCTCGGCATCACGGTAAGGGTCAGCGAACTCTGAGGAGGCAGAGCGACCTTCATGCCATCGCCCGGAACGGGATCTGGGCCCCTCATGCACCGTTCACCGATCGGCGGCCCAAAGACGGACAGCTCTGCATCGCTCAGCTGGCAAGCCGACGCCGGACTTCGGCGACGTCCGCAGCGAGTTGGCGCTAGGTTCGCCGGGGTGTGTGGACGGTACGTCGCAGCCAGCAGCCCCGATCAGATCGCCGCCTACTTCGGGGCCGAGCCGCCCGCCGTGCAGCTCGAGGCCAACTACAACGTGGCGCCGACCAACGACGTCTACGCCGTGGTGGCCGGCCCCGACGGCTCCCGCCACGTGCAGACGTTCCACTGGGGCCTGGTGCCGGTGTGGGCCAAGGACGTCAAGATCGCCTCGAAGATGATCAACGCCCGCAGCGAGGGCTTGCTCGACAAGGCGGCGTTCAAGTCCTCGTTCCGCAAGCACCGCTGCATCGTCCCGATGGACGGCTTCTACGAGTGGAAGGCGGGCGACGGCTCTCAGCTCACCGCCAAGGGCAAGCCGGCCAAGCAGCCGTACTTCGTCCACCGCGCCGACGGCGAGCCGCTGGCGGTGGCCGGGTTGTGGTCGGCGTGGCGCGACCGAGCGGCCGGGCCCGACGCCCCGTGGTTGCACACCTGCACGGTGATCACCACGGCGGCGAATGCCACGATGGAGCCGATCCACGACCGGATGCCGGCGCTCATTCCGGCGTCGGCGTGGACGGCCTGGCTGGATCCGGCCAACGACCACCTCGTCGAGCTCCACGGCCTGCTGGTCCCGGCCCCCGATCAGCTGCTGACGATGCACCCGGTGTCCACCGAGGTGAACCGGGTGTCCAACAAGGGGGCCGAACTGATCGCCGAGATCGATCCCGACGCGGCTCCGGACGCTCCTCTCGCCCTGTTCGACTGACCACGATCGTTCGCAACGGGCTCGGCCCGAGGTGCGGGCGTTCCCCGCATCGAGTACCTCGCCCGCTTGTTCCGGATCGAGATCGACGTCTGTTCTCCTCCTCGATCGTCGGCGGGCCGCGCCGGCGATCGGCTCACGCGTTGCAGTCGACGGCGACTTCGAGAGCCTGGCAGATCTGGCGCATCCGGGCGTCGCTCAACCGGCCCAGACGTTGGACGAGGATTCCGATCGAGACGCTCTCGACCGAATCGAGATTGACGGCGCTGCGCCGGGCGATCGGGTCATCCCCCGGTTCGAGGAGCACCTCGCTCGGAAGCCCGCGGATCGTCGTCGTGCACGGCGCGACGAGCGCCCGGTGGAGCCGGGGAATCGCCGCATCCCGAGAGAGCACCACCACCGGGCGCCGGCCGATCTCCGCCGGCTCGCACCACCACAGCTCACCGCGCCGCGGGATCTCCATCACGAGGATCCTGCCGCCTCACGGAACGACGCCAGATCTCCCCATTCGTCGACCTCGTCGAGGGGATGCTCGTCGTATGCCGCGTACATCCGGTCGATCTCGGCGGAACGGTGGCTGGCCAGCAGGGCCCGCAGCGCCTCGTCGAGCAGGGCTGCGTCGGTCGTGCCCCGGCGGAGCAGGCGCGCCCGGCCGAGCAGGTCGTCATCGACCGTGGTGCTGACCCGGATCCTCGGCATGGCATAAGTATGCCATCGTCATGCCACGCGTGCAATGCCGATCATCACGATTGGCCCTGACTACCCCTCGGGCGGGGGCGTCAGCCCCGAGGCCAGTGGGCGCCCGGCCGGGTGCCTGGTACCGGTGACCAGTTCGGCAGGGAACAGCTCCTCCAACCGTCGCAGGTCATCGGCGCCCAACCCCACGTCGAGCGCGGCGAGGTTCTCGTCGAGGCGGCCGAGCTTGCGGGTTCCCGGGATCGGCACGACATCGTCACCCTGGGCGAGCACCCAGGCCAGGGCCAACTGGGCGGGGGTGCAGCCGAGGTCGCCGGACATCGCCCGCAGCCGATCGACCGTCGATAGGTTCCGCACCAGGTTGTCGCCCTGGTAGCGCTCCATCCGGCTGCGCATGTCGTTGGCCCCGAACGTCGCTTCGGCGGCCATCGCCCCGGTGAGCGCTCCCCGCCCGAGCGGGCTGAACGGGACCAGCCCGATCCCCAGCTCCCGGGCCGTCGCCAGCACCTCGCCTTCGATCTCCCGGGTCCACAACGACCACTCGCTCTGCAGGGCGGCAATCGGGTGGACCGCCACGGCGCGCCGCAGCGTCTCGGGCCGGCACTCCGACAGGCCCAGGTGGCGCACCTTGCCGGCGGCCACGAGCGAGGCCATCGCCCCCACGGTCTCCTCGATCGGAACGAGCGGGTCGGCCCGATGCAGGTAGTAGAGATCGATGTGGTCGGTGCCCAGGCGCTGCAACGATCCGTCGCAGGCCTCGACAACGTAGGCCGCGTCGCCGCGGGGGATCCGGCGGGTGCCGTCGGCGTCGGGCGGGGAGGCCAGCCCGAACTTGGTGGCCAGGACCACCTCGTCGCGCCGGGTGGCCAGCACCCGGGAGATCAACTGCTCGTTGAGATAGGGGCCGTAGGCGTCGGAGGTGTCCCAGAAGGTGCAACCCCGGTCGAGCGCCCCGTGGAGCGTGGCCAGGCTCTCGGCGTCGTCGAAGTCGCCGTAGCCCGAGCTCATCCCCATGCAGCCGAGGCCGAGCGCGCCGACCTCGAGTTCGCCGATCCGGCGGGTGGGGAGCATCAACCGCCCTCCCCGATCGTCGGGGACGCGCCGTCGGGGAGCCGCGAGCGGATCGCCGACGCCCAGGCGTCGAGATCTCCGCCGGACACCGACGCCGCGGCGTTGGCGAACGACAGGTCGCGGATGTCCCGCGCCGGCACGACGTGGATGTGGGCGTGGGGCACCTCGAAGCCGGCGACGATGATCCCGATGCGCTCGCAGTCGAAGGCGGCCCGCTGGGCCCTGCCGATGGTCCGGGCGACGTCGAAGAGGTGGGCCGAGAGCCCGGCGGGACAGTCGACCCAGTGATCGATCTCGGCGATCGGCACGACCAGCACGTGACCGGGCGCCAGGGGATTGATCGACATGAAGGCCACGCAGGCGTCGTCGCGCCAGACGAACGTGCCGGGGAGCGAGCCCTCGATGATCCGGGTGAAGACGCTCATCGGCGCCGACTGTAGGTCATCGTCGCGTGCGGGCCGGAGCTGTACGCTCCGGCGGTGGCCGTGCCTGCCGACTCCGTGCCTGCCGACGCCGGGCCTGCCCACTCCGGGCCTGCCCACTCCGGGCCCGCCGACGCCGGGGTGTGGACGCTGCCCAACCTGGTGACGGTGGTGCGCCTCTGCTGCATCCCGGTGTTCCTCTGGCTGCTGCTCGCCCGCCACGAACGCCAGGCCGCCGCCTGGCTCCTCGGCGGGCTGGGTGCCACCGACTGGGTCGACGGTTATCTGGCCCGCCGGTTCGACCAGGTGAGCGAGTTCGGCAAGATCCTCGATCCCACGGCCGACCGCCTGCTGTTCATCGGCGGGATCGCCGGGATCATCATCGACGGCTCGGCGCCGTTGTGGTTCTGCTGGCTGGTGGTCGTGCGCGAGGTGCTGCTGGGCGGGACGGTCGCCGCGTTGACGCTCGTGCGGGGGATGAAGCGCTTCGACGTGACGTGGTGGGGGAAGACGGCGACCTTCATGTTGATGTTCGCCTTTCCCGGGTTCCTGCTCGGGGCTTCGGATTTCCGCTGGGGCCGCTGGTTCGAGATCGCCGGGTGGATCGCCGGCATCCCGGGGTTGATCCTCAGCTACTACGTCGCCGTCGCCTACATCCCGACGATCGCCGCCCACCTTCGGACGGTGGATGAGCCCCAACACGGCTAACGTCTCGGCCTATGCATGTCCCCGCCGAACTGCTGTACTCCGCCGAGCACGAATGGATCCGGATCGAGGGTGATCTGGCCACCATCGGTGTCACCGACTATGCACAGGATTCGCTCGGCGACGTCGTGTTCGTCGACCTTCCCAAGGTCGGCGCGACATTCGCTGTCGGCGACGGAGTCAGCGAGGTCGAGTCGACCAAGGCGGTGTCGGAGATCTACGCACCCGTCGCCGGGGAGATCATCGAGGTCAACCAGACGTTGAAGGATGAGCCGGAGCGGCTGAACAACGATCCCTACGGCGACGGTTGGCTGTGCGTGATCCGCTTGGCGGACGCGGCAGCGATCGGTCACCTGCTCGACGCCGGTGCGTACGCCGAGCTCACCGGGGCCTGAGCGCGGAGCGCAGCCCATGGCATACCTGTTCTGCAACCAGTGCGGCCATCGCAACCCGCCCGTGTCCAACTTCTGCTCGTCGTGCGGGGTGGTGCTCGACTCGATGTCGAATCGCACGATCTCGATCATGCGTGTCGATCCGCTGACCGAGGCGATCGGACACGACGACGACGTGGTCGTCGACGTCGACTCACTCGGACACGGTGTCGGCACCCTCGTCGTGCGCCAGGGTTCCCAGGCCGGCGAGCAGTTCGGGCTCGTCGAGGTGCTCACCCGGCTCGGCCGCCACCCCGACAGCGAGATCCGCCTCGACGACATCACGGTGTCGCGCCGCCATGCCGAGGTGACGAGGGTCGGTGACAGCTACACCGTGCGCGACGTCGGCTCGCTCAACGGCACGTACGTCAACCAGCACCGCGTCGACGAGGCCGTCCTGGCTCACGGGGACGAGGTGCAGATCGGCAAGTTCCGTCTCGTGTTCTTCGATGGGACGGATTGAATGATGCTCAACGACCGGCCGTACTTCTCGATCGGCGAGGTGTTGGGGCTCCTGCTCGAGGAGTTCCCGGACGTCACGATCTCCAAGATCCGCTTCCTCGAGGGCCAGGGCCTGATCGACCCGGAGCGGACATCGTCGGGGTATCGCAAGTTCTACGACCGGGACCTCAATCGGCTGCGCTTCATCCTGCGCGAGCAGAAGGACCACTACCTGCCTCTGAAGGTGATCAAGGAACGGCTCGAAGGCACCGACGGCACGCCCGCCGCGCCCCTCGGCCGGTGCCGATCGGAGCGAGCTGGGCGCTGATCGGCAACGCCGAGCCGCCCGATCCCGCCGAACCGGAACCTGCTTCGGGAGCCGAGCACGAGCTCGCCGCCGACTCGACCAGCGCGTTCATCCGCATCGTGCACGATCCCGGCGACGAACCCGGCGACGGTGCGCCGACCGGCACCGCCACCGGCGACAGCGGGACGGGCGCGGCGCACGTCGCCTCCGCCCCGGTCCCGCCGAGGGCCGATCCGGAGGTGGTCCAGCAATCGTCGGCTGCCGGTGCCCCGGCCGGGCGAGCCGTGCACACGGCGGGGCCGATGATCGAGGCCGGGGAGATCAACGTCGAGCTGAGCGCGGCCGAACTGTGCCGCCGGGCCGGCATCACCGAGCAGCTGCTCGTCGAGATGCGGGAGTACGGGCTGCTCGAGCCGCGGATGGTCGGCGGGGAGGCGGTGTTCGGGCTCGACGCCCTGCGCATGGCGACCTCGGCGGGCCGGCTCGCCGGTCACGGGCTCGAGGCCCGGCATCTGCGGACCTGGAAGGTCAGCGCCGAGCGCGAGGCGGCGCTTTTCGAGCAGATGATCCAGCCGATGATCCGCCAGCGCAACCCGGCGTCGCGCCGCCAGGCCGCCGGGCTCGCCTCGGAGCTGTCGAACGCCGGGGCCGACCTGCGGGCCGCACTGATACGCCAGGCGCTGCGCTCCTACCTCGACGACTGATCAGGCCGCAACGACTTATCGCGCCCCGACGAGCAGTCAGGTCCAGCGCCGGGCCCGCCGGGGCGGATAACGTGGCGTCGTGATCCCGATGGAGCTCGTCGCCATTCGCATGGAGGTGCCGGCCAACACGCCGGTGATGATCCTGCGCGAGCGCGAGGGGCGCCGCCGGCTGCTGCCGATCTACATCGGCAGCTCCGAGGCGGCGGCGATCCACTACGCCCTCGAGGGTATCGTGGCGCCCCGGCCGCTGACCCACGACCTGTTCCAGAACGTGCTCGGCGATCTCGGGGCGAGCCTCACCCGGGTGATCGTCACCGAGATCCGCGACGAGACCTACTTCGCCGAGCTGCATCTCGAGCTCGCTGGGCAGGTGCATACGGTGTCGAGCCGCCCGTCCGACGCCGTGGCGCTCGCCGTCCGCTCGCAGACCCCGATCTTCGCCAGCGCAGCGGTGCTCGACGCAGCCGGCACCGAGGCGGAGCTCGACGTGGAACCCGACGTCGACGACGCCGAGGACGCCGATTCGCTGGTGGCCGAGTTCGCCGACTTCATCGAGCAGATCTCGCCCGAGGACTTCGCCGGCTGAGCCCGGTGCCTCCGCTTGACTGGCCGACGCCCGACACCTAGCCTCTGCGGATCGGGCGACAGCGGCGTAACTACCCACGTGTAGTTGCGCCGTGTTACCGGGCGACCAACTCCATCCCCCCAACGATGGCCCCGACGACCAGCGACGAGACAGAGGTGCTTCGGTGAGCGAACCCGGGTACAGCGGAACCAAGACGGCCCAGATCGTCGGGATCACGTATCGCCAGCTCGACTACTGGGCGCGCACCGATCTCGTGCGCCCGTCGCTGGCCGACGCCTCGGGCAGCGGCACCCGTCGCCAGTACTCCTACCGCGACCTGCTCGAGCTCAAGGTGATCAAGAACCTGCTCGACGCCGGACTGAAGCTCGAATCGGTGCGCGACGTCTTCGACTACCTGCGCAACCAGGTCAACACCGACATCGCCTCGGCCCACATCGTGATCAACGGTTCGCAGGTCGTGATGTGCGACGGCGACCAGTGGATCGACGTCGTGCGCCGCGGTCAGGGCGTGCTCAACGTCCTCGGTCTGGCCGCGGTGAAGAACGAACTCGATTCCCAGCTCGTCGCCCTGCACCCGCCGGTCGACGAGGCGCCGGCAGCCGTCGCGGTACGCCCCGCCGTCGGCATCTGAGTGCCACTGCGATGAGCGATCTGCGCCACTCGCCCCTCGACCGATGCCACCGGGAGGCCGGCGCCAAGATGGTCGAGTTCGGCGGCTGGGAGATGCCGGTGTCGTACCCCTCGGGCACGCTCGCCGAGCACCTCGCCTGTCGTGACGACGCCGTGATGTTCGACGTGAGTCACCTGGGCACGGTGCGCATCGCCGGTGTCGGCGCCTACGACATGCTCCAGGCCAACCTGACCAACGACCTCGCCAAGATCGCGCCCGGCCGGGCCCAGTACACCCACCTGCTCGACGACGCGGACGGCTCGGTGCTCGACGACATCATCGTCTGGTGGATCGATGACGACGTCTACGACGTGATGCCCAACGCCTCCAACACCGAGCGCGTCCGCTCGCTGATCGGTGGTGACGAGACGACGCAGGAACGGGCGATCATCGCCGTGCAGGGACCGAACGCCCGCGGGCGCCTCGCCGACGTGATCCCCGACGCGGCCGCCGTGGGCCGGTTCCGCGTCCGGCGGATGGACTGGCGCGACATCCGGCTCACCGTCGCCGGGACCGGTTACACGGGCGAGGACGGGGTGGAGATCGCCGTGCCGGTCGGCTCCGCCACACGGGTGTGGGAGGCGCTGGCCGAGGCGGGCATTCGCCCGGCCGGGCTGGGGGCCCGCGACACGTTGCGGCTGGAGGCGGCGCTGCCGTTGCACGGACACGAGTTGGGCCGGGGGATCACGCCGTACCAGGCCGGGCTGGGCTGGGTGGTGGCGATGTCGAAGCCGACCTTCCGCGGCCGCCAGGCGTTGGTCGACGAACAGGCGCGTGGTCTCGACCGCAAGCTGCAGGGCATCGCCACCGAGGGTCGCCGACCCCCGCGCGACGGCTCGTCGGTGCTCCTCGACGGTGTGCCGGTCGGGGTGGTGACCAGCGGCAACTTCTCCCCGGTGCTCGAGCACGGGATCGCCCTGGCGTTCGTGCCGCCCGAGCTCGACGTCGACACCCTCGTCGAGGTCGACGTTCGGGGCAGCCTGCTCGCCGGCCGCGTCGTGGCGACTCCCTTCGTGCGCCGCAGCTGAGCCCGGCTCAGGCCCTGGCCCTGGCCCTGGCCCTGGCTCAGCGGGCCGACTTCCTGGCCGGCGACTTCGTCACCGGCACCGTCCTCGCCGCGGGCTTCGCCCTGGCTGCCGGCGTGGCAGACCTCGCCCCGCCCGCCTTGGCCGCTGCGCTCGACGCAGCGCGCTTGGTCGTGCCCTTGGCCGCGGCCTTGACGGGTCCTGCACTCGACGCCGGGGTGTCCCGGCGAACCCGGGCGGCCGGCGCGGCGGCCCGCGTGGCGGTTGCCGACGGTGTGGTGGAGCGCGCCGCCGCCTGCTTCGTCACCGAGGGCGGCGCCTGCTTCGTCGTCGCGGGCCTCGACGGTGACGGCTCCGAGATCATCGACTGCACGACCGACCGGCTCCCCGAGGCCAGGGTCGACAGCCCGCGCAGTCCGAACAGCCCACCGGCCGTCTCGGCCAGCTGCGTCAGGGGCCCGAGCCGTCTGCCCAGGTCACCGAGCACGTCGAGGAAGTCGGCGAGCTGCTCGGGCATGCGCGTCAACGACGGGGCGCCGAGCGTGTCGGCCAGCTGGGTCAGACCAGGGGCCACCCGTTGCATCGGCTCGGAGATCGATTCGACCATCCGCACGGCCCCGCCAACGGCTCCCTCGATCTGGGGGACGACCGCCCGGAGCGGTTCGGAGACGAAGTCGATCAGCTGCTGCGCCGAGTTGACTGCACTGGTCACGCCGGGCATCGCCGCCCGCAACGGCGGCTCGACGTCGTCGAGCAGGCTCTGCACCCGCACGGCGACACCCTGCATCACCACCATCGTCGCGTTGAACGCCTCGACGGCCTTGATGAAGTTGCCGACGCCGTTGCGGAACTGCTCGATCGTCTTGCCGATGCCGGCGACCGGGTTCGCCCCACCCAGGAAGTTGAGGAGATCACCGATGTTCGGGGTGCTTTCTGCCATGTGCGAACCGTAGTAGGTCAGCTGAACGCTTCGGGCGGTGGGCAGGAGCACACCAGATGGCGGTCGCCATAGGCCGAGTCGATGCGCGAGACCGGAGGGAAGTACTTCGCCGCGCGCAGCGAGGCCAGCGGGTAGGCCCCCACCTCGCGGCTGTAGGGCCGGTCCCAGTCGCCGATCAGGTCCTCGGCGGTGTGGGGAGCATGGTGCAGCGGCGATTGGTCGACCGGCCAGGTGCCCGCGGCGACGGCGTCGATCTCGGCGCGGATGGCGAGCATCGCATCGCAGAACCGGTCGAGCTCGGCGAGCGACTCGCTCTCGGTGGGCTCGACCATCAGGGTGCCGGCCACGGGGAAGCTCATCGTCGGGGCGTGGAAGCCGTAGTCGATCAGCCGTTTGGCCACGTCGTCAACGCTGACGCCGGTGGCCTTGGTGAGCGGGCGCAGGTCGAGGATGCACTCGTGGGCGACCCGGCCCCGGGCACCGGTGTACAGGGTCGGGAAGGCGTCCGCCAGGCGGTGGGCCACGTAGTTGGCGGCGAGGATGGCGTTGGCCGTGGCCGCGGCCATGCCGTCGCCTCCCATGATCGTGATGTAGGCCCAGCTGATCGGCAGGATCGACGGCGATCCGAAGGCCGCGGCACTCACCGGCCCCACTGGGGCGCTGCCCCTGCCGGCCAGGGGGTCGCTCGGGAGGAACGGGGCGAGGTGGGAACGCACGGCGACCGGTCCGACGCCCGGGCCGCCCCCGCCATGGGGGATGCAGAACGTCTTGTGGAGGTTGAGGTGGCTGACGTCGGCGCCGAACCGGCCGGGGAGCGCCAGACCGACGAGCGCGTTGAGGTTGGCCCCGTCGACGTACACCTGGCCGCCCAGACCGTGGACGAGGGCGCAGATGGCGCCGATGCCCTCCTCGAAGACCCCATGGGTCGACGGGTAGGTGACCATCACGGCGGCGAGGCGGTCGCCCGCCGCCTCGGCCTTGGCCCGCAGGTCGTCGAGCGAGACGTTGCCGTCGTCGTCGCAGGCGACGACGACGACCGACAGTCCCGCCATCACGGCACTCGCCGCATTCGTGCCATGGGCCGACGACGGGATCAGGCAGACCGTGCGCTGTTCGTCGCCGCGGCTGTCGTGGTAGGCACGCACGGCCAGCAGGCCGGCCAGCTCACCCTGGCTGCCGGCGTTGGGCTGCAGCGACACGGCGTCGTACCCGGTGATCACGGTGAGCATCGTCTCCAGCTCGGCGATCACCCGCCGGTACCCCTCGACCTGGTCGGCCGGGGCGAAGGGGTGCACGTCGGCGAACTCCGGCCAGGTGATCGGGATCATCTCGGCGGTGGCGTTGAGCTTCATCGTGCACGAGCCGAGCGGGATCATCGTCCGGTCGAGCGCCAGGTCGCGGTCGGCGAGGCGGCGCAGGTAGCGCAGCATCTCGTGCTCGGTGCGGTAGCGGTGGAACACCTCGTGGGCGAGGATCTCGCCGGTCCGGCGCAGCGCGGCGGGGATGCCGTCGGGCGCGTCGTCGCCCGCTGCGGCCGGGACCCCGAGGACCCCGAGCAGCGCCGCCACCGTGGCCGCCCCGCAGGTCTCGTCGAACGAGGCGCCGACGGTGTCGTCGTCGATCAGGCGCAGGTTGAGGCCGGCTTGGTGGCCGGCGGCCACCACCTCGGCCGCCCGGCCCTCGAGGCGCACGGCGACCGTGTCGAACCAGGTCTCCCCGACGACGGTCAGCCCGCCGGCCCGTGCCCCGGCGGCGAACATCGAGGCGAGGCGGTGGATCCGTTCGGCGATCCGGCGGAGCCCGTCGGGGCCGTGGTAGACGGCGTACAGCCCGGCGATGTTGGCCAGCAGCACCTGGGCGGTGCAGATGTTCGACGTCGCCTTCTCCCGCCGGATGTGCTGCTCGCGGGTCTGCAGGGCGAGGCGCAGCGCCGGGCGGCCGCGGGTGTCGGTCGACACGCCGACGAGACGCCCGGGCAACGCCCGCGTATGCGTCTCGCGACAGGCGATGAACGCCGCGTGCGGGCCGCCGTAGCCCATCGGGACCCCGAACCGCTGGGCCGACCCGACGACGACGTCGGCGCCCATCGTCCCCGGGGCGGTGATCAGCACGCAGGCGAGCAGGTCGGCGGCGACCACGGCGATGGCCTCGGTGGCGTGGATCTCGGCGATGGTCGCCGTCCAGTCGCGCACCGCCCCCTGCGAGCCGGGCAGGCCGAGCAGGGCTCCGTAGCAGCGCTCGGGGTCCCAGGCGTCGACGTCGCCGACGACGAGGCGGATGCCGAGCGGCTTGGCCCGGGTGGTCATCACGGCGAGGATCTGCGGATGGATGTCGTGATGCACGAAAAAGGAGTCGCCGGCGTGCTTGGCCAGGCGGCGGGCCATCGTCATCGCCTCGGCGGCCGCCGTCGCCTCGTCGAGCAGCGAGGCGTTCGCCAGATCCATCCCGGTGAGGTCGGCGACCATCGTCTGGAAGTTGAGCAGCGCCTCGAGCCGCCCCTGGCTGATCTCGGGCTGGTACGGGGTGTAGGCGGTGTACCAGGCCGGGTTCTCGAGCACGTTGCGCAGGATCACCGGGGGAGTGACGGTGCCGTAGTAGCCCATCCCGATCAGGCTGGTCGGAGTCCGGTTGAGGGCGGCGATGCCCCGCAGCCGGGCGAGCATGCTCTGCTCGCCGATCGCTGCGGGGAGGTCGAGTGGCCCACGCGCGCGGATCGATTCGGGCACGACATCGTCGAGCAGTTCGTCGAGCGTGGTGTACCCCAGTTCGGCGAGCATCGTGGCCCGGTCGGCGTCGTCGGGGCCGATGTGGCGGCCGGCGAACCGGCCCTCGTCGCTGAGTTGTTCAAGGGTGGGGCGCATGGGGAGGGCTCTTCCGACCAGGTATGTGCGGCACCACCGAGCGTAGCGCCCGAGCCTGTCGAGCCGATGGACCGTGTCGCCGTCGGGCGTCGGGCTACGGTCATCGCCGTGAGCGATCCCGTGGCGGCCTGGCAGGCGGCCGGTCTGTACGATCCGGCCGCGCCCGACGCCGACCGGCGCCGCCGGCTGCTGGCCTGGCTCGAGGAGCGCGGGGCGACCGTGGCCCAGATGGTCGAGGCGCGTGCGCAGGACCAGCTCGCCTCGCTGGCGGGCGACCTCGCCCTGCGGCCCGGCCGCCGCTACACCATCGCCGAGATGGCAGCGCACGTCGGGTTGCCGATCGAGATGATGGAGGCGTTGCGGCGCAGCGCGGGCTTTCCCGTCCCCCCGCCCGACGAGCCGGCCTTCACCGAGGCCGACCGGTCGATGTTCGAGGTCTTCCAGCAGGCGGCCGAGATCTTCAGCCGGGACGAGTTGCTCTACTTCAACCGCGTCGTCGGGGCCTCGCTGCGCAGGATCGCCGAGGCGGCCGGCGAGATGTTCCTCCGTGACGTCGAGGCCCCGCTGTTCTCCGATGCGGGTGACCAGTTCGATCTGGCCGAGGCCAATCTGGCGGCCGTCGAGCTCGCCGGCCAGGTGCCGCGGGTCTTCGACCCGATGTTCCGCGCCCACCTCGAGCTGGCGATCCGGACGATGCGCCAGGCCCGGGCGGGGTCGAGTGACTACCGGACGGTGACGCTGACGATCGGCTTCGTCGACCTGAGCGGGTTCACCTCGGTCACCGGTCGAATGGACCCCGAGGAGCTGCGCCGGCTCGTCATCCGCTTCGAGGCGACGGCGATCGACATCGTCAGCGGCCACGGCGGACGCCTGATCAAGCTGATCGGCGACGAGGTGATGTTCAGCACCGTCACCCCCGACGACGGCTGCGCGATCTGCATCGAGCTCGTCACCGAAGCCGCCGAGTGGGCCACCGGTGCCCGGGCGGGACTCGCCTATGGCCCGGTGATCGCCAGCGGCGGCGATGCCTACGGCGAGACGGTCAACCTCGCCGCCCGGCTGGCCGACATCGCCGTCCCGGGCGAGGTGCTGGTCAATGCCGAAGCGGCCGCCGCCGCCACGCTCAACACCTTCGTCCCGGCCGGCCGACGCCTGCTGAAGGGCTTCGTCGAGCCGGTCACGCTGTTCTCCCTCGACTGGTGACGCGTCGCGTCGACACGGCCGCCCGTGCGGCGACGCCGGATCCGACGGTCGCTCCCACGAGCCGGACGCCGGACGGTCACAGCGCGGCGGCGATGGCGCTCACACCGGCGAGGACGAGCAGGAACTGGACGGCGCGGGCGAAGACGGGGCCGTCGATGCGCGGCCGCAGCCGGAAGCCGACGTAGCCGCCGACGAGCATCGCCGGGGGGGCGACGGCCAGGCCTGACCACACCTTGTCGGTCATCCCCCCGACGAGCAGTCGCCCGCCGAGGCCCACCGTGCCGAGCAGCACGAACGACGCGGTGATCGTGGCCCGGAAGGCGGCGGGTGCCAGACGACGGGCCTGGAGGATGAAGGCGATCGGCGGGCCGTTGGTGTTCAACGACGTGGTCAGCACACCGGCGGCGAACCCGGCGACCCGGTCGGCGCCGCCCCCGGCGTCGGAGAGATCGACGCCGCGCAGCAGCAGAGCGACGAGCAGCAACGTCGAGATGCCGAGGAACAGCCGCAGCGCCTGCTCGCTCGCCTCGGCGAAGACCCACAGCCCGAGCGGCATACCGAACAACGCCGTACTGCAGATCCGGCGCACGACGGTCCAGTCGATCAGGTCGCGCCCGAGCCAGGCCTGGGCCGAGCTGGTGAACATCGCCACGATCGCCGCCAGCATGCTGGCCGTGCGGGTGTCGATGGCCAGGGCGAGCAGCGGGACCGCCGTCAGCGAGAAGCCGAAACCGGTGGTGAACTGGACCATCGCGCCGAGCATCGCCACCGCGGCGACGACCATCAACTGGCTGTTGCTCATCGGCCGGTGCTCATCGGCCGGCGCGTGCTCGCGCCGCCCCCGTCATGCCGTGGCGCGCCCGGCGCGCTCCTCCTCGTAGTTGCCGATCTCGGTGAGCTGGGCGCCCAGGGTGGCGTCCACCCACCGGCTGCCCTGGCCGCAGACGAGGTCGTAGCTGGCTTGGACGGGGGCGGCCTGCCCGTCGATGTGCGGCATCACCTGCTCGGCGAACAGCTCGTAGCTGCGCAGCGTCTGGTGCCAGTCGGCGATGTCGGCGCCGAGCATCATGTAGCAGCCGAACCCGCCGGTCTTCTCCTGCAGTCGCTGGATCTGGGCGATGGCCATCTCCGGCGTGCCGATCACCATCCGGCCCGTCTCGTTGGCGAAGTCGACGAAATCGCCGAAGTCCGACGGTGGCGGGGGGGCCGATGGGTCGCCGGTGGGGATGATGTGCGACAGGTAGTCGAACACCCACTGCAACCCGTACCGGCAGTTCTCCTTGGCCTGCTCCACCGTCTCGGCGATGTGCATCGGGCCCATCAGCCGCCACTTCGAGCGGTCGGCGACGTGACCGTGGAGCGCCGCCTCCTCCTGCCAGACGTTGAAGTTGTAGTCGAGCACCCCGAACGCCATCGGCTCCGTGGCGGCGATCGACAGCAGTCCCGTCCCGTAGCGCCCGGCCAGCTTCGAGCCCGACGGCGACACCGACGAGGCGACGACGACGTCGAAGTCGGAGTAGGGCCGCATCTGCAGCACGGCGTCGTGGCAGGTGAACCAGTCGGTACGGCGGGTCACGGTCTCACCACGGAACAGGCGCATGATCACGTCGAACGCCTCGGCCATTCGTGGCCGCTGGTCGTTCGGGTCGATCCCGAGCATCGCCGCGTCGCTGGTCAACTGGCCCGGGCCGGCGCCGAACATCGCCCGGCCCCGGGTGAGGTGATCGAGCATCACGATGCGGTCGGCGAGGATCAGCGGGTGGTGGTAGGGGAGCGAGTTCACCCCGGTGCCCAGGCAGATGTTCCGGGTCCGCTCGGCAGCCGCGGCGATGAACACCTCGGGCGAGGCGATCAACTCGGCACCGGCCGAGTGGTGCTCGCCGATCCACGCCTCGTGGTAGCCGAGGCGGTCGAGATGGGCGACCAGCTCCAGATCACGATGGAGCGCAAGGGTGGGGTTGGTCCCCGTCTTGTGCATCGGTGGCAGGAAGATCCCGAAACGCATCGACATAGGCCCACGGGATATCACACGCACGGACGCGACGTCCGATTCCGGCAACCCGATCGCCTCCGGCTGGGCGATCCGTTCCTCCGGCGACACCTCACATCATACGAACACCCGCGCGCCCAGTGTCGGACCATCACCCGAGGAGCTTCAGGCGACGTGAAGAAAGCGGCGAAGTGCTTGGCGGATGATCTCGCTGGTGGTGGTGCCGTCGGCGGTGGCGCGTGCTTCGACGGCGGCGCGTAGTTCGGGGTCGAGGCGTACGGGGACCACTTCCGCGGGGCCGGAGCCCATCGGCGGGCGGCCGCCGCGGGTTCGCAGGGTGGTGATGTCGTAGCCGGCTTCGGCCTCGTCGGCCATCTGCTCGATTTCGGCGTCGGTGATCGGCTTGCCGCGCGAGGTGCCGACGACGGGAGTGGTGCTCTTGTTCGTCATGGTCTGGTCTCCGATGGTCGGGGGAGTAACCCGCGGTAGTGGGCTCGCATCGGCATCGCGTGGATGACCATCTCGCGCCCGTCGTCGAAGTGGAGCACGATCACTTCAAGCATGTTGCCGGTGTGGTCGGGTCCGAGGACGAGGGTCCGTAGTGGCGATTCGTCATCGCCCATGTCGGCGACCACGAGTGCGTGAGCGACGGCGTGCAGCACGTCGTAGTTCTCCACACCGTGTTTGTTCGATGATCGGTGAACTCCACACGGATGAATCGTATTACACAACCTCGTCGAACACAACGGCCGATCTGCCAGACTTCACGCGCCAAGTGTGAGACGATCTTCGATCCGCCAGCTCGGCGTGACATCGCAGAGAACGACGGTCGGGACTGTCGGGCGGTGGATACCCGGTCAGGCGTCGAGTAGCACTCGGCGATCGTTGAAGACGGCGGCGATCTCCAGTTCGCCGCCGAGTTGGGCGATGATCGAGCGCAGAACGCCGAGGGAGAGGCCGATCTCGCCGGATTCGATCTGGGAGACCGCGGACTGCGATTTGCCGATGAGACGGCAAGTTCGGCCTGAGTGATGCCCAGTGCACGGCGCAGTTCGCCCAACTGGTACTCGGCGTGTTCCTGCAAGGCGGCGGCGGTGAACGATGCGATGCGCTCGGCCCGGGCGGCGTCGCGTTCGGCCCGTTCGCGCAGGGTGCTGAACTTCTTGGTGCTGGGCATCAGGTCAGTCCTTCCGTGTGTAGTCGACATTGGGTCGGCCGAGTCCGGGGCCGTGTCGTTCGGGGAGGATGACCCGGCTGATGATCGCATCCCAGTCCTCCTCGCTGGGTGCCTCGTACCACGACCCGAACTCGTCGGTGTACTCGACCTCCCAGATCTCCATCAGCCTAACTGATATCAGCTGAGCTGATCACCGATGATTGGCCTTCCTCAACGCGAGCCGCCGGGCGCCTATGAGGGTTGGCGAGTGGTCGCCACGTGGGATCTCGATACGGGGGATGACGCCGAGGTCGTCGAGGAGGGAATTCTCGAATGGTGGCGAAACGAGCTCGGAGCGCCCGCGGCGATCGTCAAGGATGACATGCCCCAGGGCGGCTGGACCGAAACCGCGTCGCTTCTGTGGGTCGACATCGACGCTACGCGGGCGCGCATTCAGGCCGAGGTCGACCGCCTCCTCGTCGGCGACCGGCCGGAGCCGTGACGTCGTCGTTGTGGCACGTGGTCGCCGGGTGACAGAAGGAGGTCACTCCACCGTGCCGTAGGCACCCTGGTCGCCGGCTGCACTGGCGGCGACGGCCTCGTCGAGCGACTCGCGCAGCACGCCGAGGAACTCGGGGATCAGCCCGTCGTGGACGGCGTTGACCGTGAAGTGCAGCGAGTCGGGCGGGCCCTGGCGGTCGACGTACCACCCGCGCCGCCACAGGGCGTCGGCCACGGCGAACACGTCGAGCGCCGCCGGATCGGCGGCTCCCACGGCGAGCAGCGTTGCCTCCGGAGCGGCGCGCACGACCAGCTCGGGCAGCGCGGCGACCCCGGCGGCGAGCTCCTCGCACGCCCGGCGAGCCGCGGCGGTGAGCCGCAGGTAGCCGTCGGTGCCCAGGTAGTTGATCACCGCCCAGGCGGCGGCCATCGACGAGCCGCTCTTGGTGCCGAGCACACCCGACGAGCCGTAGACCCCACCGAGCCAGTTGTCGGTGACGAAGGTCTGGTAGCGGCGCCGGCGCTTGTCGCGGTAGAGGATCACCGAGGCGCCCTTGGCGGTGTAGCCGAACTTGTGCAGGTCGACCGACATGCTCGTGACGCCCTCGACGGCGAAGTTCCACGGCGGGATGTCGTGGCCGAGCATCGCCAGATGGGGGAGGGTCACGCCGCCCATGCAGGCGTCGACGTGGCAGTTGATCCCCCGGTCGGCGGCCAGCGCGGCGATCTGCGTGATCGGGTCGATGACACCCTGCGGGTACTGCGGGGCGGAGCCGACGACGAGGACGGTGTCGGCGTCGACCGCCGCCTCCATCGCCGCCACGTCCGCCCGCCAGTCGGTGCCGACCGGCACCCGGCGGCTCTCGAGGCCGAAGTAGTGGCAGCCCTTCTCGAAGGCGGCGTGGGCGCTGGCGGGCAGGACGAGGTTGGGACGGGTGATCCCCCGCTCGGCCCGGCCCTGCTCCCGGGCCGCCTTGACGGCCATCAGGATCGACTCCGTACCGCCGGAGGTCATGAACCCGGCGGCGCCCGGACCGCCCGCCAGCCACTCGTTGGCCACGTCGACGACGTCGGCCTGGATCCGGCGCAGGCTCGGGAAGGCATCGGTGTTGAGGGCGTTGTCGCTCATCCACTCGCCGAACACGTGCTCGGCGAGGTCGTGGACGTCGTCGCCGGCGAAGTAGGCGAGGGTGAAGGCCCGGCCCTCCTTCCAGCGCACGTCGTGGCTGCGCATCGTCGCCAGGTGGGCGAGCACCTCGTCGTGGGACAGTCCGTGCACGGGGATCGGCATGGGCCGGACTGTAGGCGGCTCAGCGGGCGGGGGAGCGACCGTGGACGACGAGGTTCGAGCACCAGCCGGCCGTGCGGTGACGGATCAGGCTGACCTCGGCGCCGGGCGGGAACAGGGTGCGCAGCTCGCCCGCCGAGACGAGGTTGAGGTTGGCCGTGTCGGCCCAGAACGGCCGGCCGAGTCGGCGCAGGACGGCCTGGTGGCGCCGCTGGGGGAGCCAGTGAAGCAGCGGTAGGAAGGTGTGCAGTTCGATCGGGAACCAACGGTTCGGTGTCGTGAGGAAGAAGCGGTCGGCGACGCGGCACATCTCGGCGACGAACCGGCGCTGGGCGTCCCGGTCACCGACGTGTTCGAGCACCGCCGAGGAGAAGGCCACGTCGAAGGTGCGGTCCTCGAAGGGGAGGCGGCGGCCGTCGGTCTGCACGAAGCTGAGCCCGGGGTACTGCCCGGCGAGGAACGAGGCGTCCTCGATGCTGGTCGCCGTGATCCGGGCGGGGAACGGGTAGAGCGCCTCGAAGAAGTTGGAGTCGGCCAGGTCGCGGTCGGGCGTGACGCCGATGTCGATCACCGTCGTGTCGATCGACGTCGGGACGGCTGCGGTGAACCGGGCGAACATCTTGCGGCGGGCCCGCAGTGCCAGCTTCGTGGCCGGCGATCGCAGGCGGTTGCCCTTCGAGAAGTAGTCGATGCTCGCGCTCACCACCCTGCACGGTAGCGACACCCGACCGCCAACCGAACCGCATCAGCTCTCGGGGGGTCGAGCTTCGGGGAGGGTTGAGGCCGCCCGGCGGGTCTCACGTGTGTCCGCCGAGTGGCGTTGGACCCTAGGAACGGCCCGACGACGGGGCGATGATGTCGTCATGGACTCCTTTGCCCTCTCCAAGGTCGCCATCCACGGTCACGAGGTCATGTATCGGCGCGGCGGCGAAGGTGAGGCGGTGCTCCTCATCCACGGTCTGGCCGGCAGCTCGCGGACGTGGCGGGCGGTGCAGCCCGCGCTCGCCCGCTCGTACGACGTGATCGCCCCCGACCTGCTCGGTCACGGCGAGTCGGCCAAACCGATGGGCGACTACTCGCTCGGCGCCTTCGCCAGCGGGCTGCGCGACCTGCTCGCCGTGCTCGAGGTCCCCCGGGCCACGATCGTCGGCCAGTCCTTCGGTGGCGGCGTCGCCATGCAACTCGCCTATCAGCACCCCGAGCTGTGCGATCGCCTCGTGCTCGTCGGCAGCGGGGGTCTGGGGCGCGAGGTGAGCTGGATGCTCCGGCTCCTGACGCTGCCCGGGGCCGAGCACCTGATGCCACTGGTGTTCCCCCGGGTCGTGGCCGAACGGGGCGACGACATGGGCCGGCTGTTGAAGCGGGTCGGGGTGAAGGCGCCCCGGCTGTCGGAGATGTGGCGTTCGTACTCGTCGCTGGCCGGAGCCGAGGACCGCAAGGCCTTCGTGCGCACCATCCGCGGCGTGATCGAGCCGGGCGGCCAGGTCGTCAGCGCACTGGACCGGCTGTACCTCGCCGCGCACATCCCGACCCTGATCGTCTGGGGCGACCGCGATGACATCATCCCGGTGCGCCACGCCTACGCCGCCCACGAGGCGATCCCCGGGAGTCGCCTGGTAATCATCGAGGGGGTCGGCCACTTCCCGCACGCCGAGGCCCCGGACCGGTTCGTGTCCGTGCTTGCCGAGTTCCTCGATTCGACCCGGCCGGGCCCGACGGCGCCGGGAAGCCTCCACGACCTGATCAACGCCCACTGACCGGGGCCCGGACGGGGGATGGTCCCTCGCCGGTCCGACTGGTGACCTAAGTCCATGGAAGGACCCGGATTCGGTCCTTAGCGTGGTCGAGCGGATGAGGCACGAAGGGGACCCACGATGACCGATTCGCTGACGGCACCCACAGGCCACGTCGGGGGAGCGGGACTCGACACCGACACGCTGGGGATGATGCTCGACGCGCTCGGCGAGTTCGTCGGCCACGCGCTCACACCCGAGCGCCAGCTGGAGCTCGACCACGAGGACGTCTGCCCGGAGGACATCGTCCGGGCGATGAGCGACCCCGACCAGCTCGGCGTGCAGCTGATCTTCGTTCCGGCCGCCTACGGCGGCATGGATGGCGGCGCGTTCGACGCCTACCGGGTGTGCGAGGTGATGGCCCGCCACGACATCGGCCTGGCCACTGCGGTGTTCGCCACGTTCCTCGGCAGCGACCCGATCCTCGTCGGGGCGACCGAGGAGCAGAAGCAGCGTTGGCTGGGGGCCATCGCCGAACAGGGCCTGGTGTTCGCCTACGGCGCCACCGAACCCGACGCCGGGAGCGATCTGGGGGCGATGAAGACGACCGCGGTGCGGATCGAGCAGGACGGCGTGGTCACCGGTTACCGGATCAACGGCCGCAAGCAGTGGATCTCCAACGGCTCGATCGCCGATGTCGTCACCGTGCTGGCCCGCACTCCCGACGGCCCGTCGTGGTTCACCGTCCCGAAGGGGACCCCCGGCTTCACCGCCGCTCATCCCGAGGACAAGCACGGCCTGCGCCTCTCCAACACCGCTGCGCTGTTCCTCGACGACGTCGAGGTGCCCGCCGATCACCTGATCGGCGGTGTCGAGGGCCGCGGGTTGGTGCAGGCCCAGCAGGTGTTCGGCTACACCCGCCTGATGGTCGCCGCGTTCGGTCTCGGCGGGGGTTGGGAGGCCCTCGACCGGGCGATCGCCTACTCGCTCGAGCGCAAGCAGGGCGGCTCGCCCCTGGCCGAGAAGCAGGGCTTCACCCACAAGTTGATCGTGCCCCACGCCGTGCGCCTCGAGGCCGCCCGGAGCTACATCGAGGCGACCGCCGACAAGATCGACCGCGGCCTCGGGGAGAACGGGGCGATGAACACCGAGGGTGCGATCGCCAAGCTGATGGCCACCGAGGCGGGCAACGCTGCGGCCGACGCCGCCATCCAGGCGCACGGCGGCTACGGGTACACCCGCGAGTATGTCGTCGAGAAGATCAAGCGCGACGTGCGCATCACCACGATCTACGAGGGCACATCGGAGATCATGGAGATGACCATCGCCCGCGACCGCTGGCAGCAGCACCTCAAGACGAGCGGCGCGTACTACCTCGACCGGGCGGCCGAACTGGTCTCGGTGCATGCCGGCCATCCCACGGTCGGCGCCGATTGCGCGGCCCTCGCCGCCCGAGCGCTGGCCGCCGTGCTCGAGGCCTGCCGCGTCGCCCGCCTGACCCGGAACCAGCACATCCTGTTCCGACTCGGGGAGCTGATCACCCACGCCGAGTGTGCCGACGCCCTGGCGCGGCGGGCCGCCGCCGCCCTCGACGGCCAACGCCACGAGAAGAGCCACGACCGTTTCGACGCCGACGCGCTGGCGGCGATGTCGCGGGTCTTCGGCCGCGAGGCGGCCCAGAAGGTCGGTCAGGAAGGCGTGCGCTGGGTCGCCGGATCCGTCGATGCCGGTGGCGGCGGCGGTGGCGCCGCTGCTGGCCGCCATCCCGATGGAGGCCATCCTCGCCGCCCAGTCCGGGCTGCTCGCCGACATGGACCGCGTCGCCGACGTGCTCTACGGCCGCGCCGGCTGATGCCCGGCCTCCACCACCCCGATCACCCAGGAGCACCGAAGAATGTCTGACGCCTTCGCCACCCCGAGCACGCCCGTCGCCGTGGTCGGCGTCGCCGCGATCATGCCGCAAGCCCCCGACGCCGATGCGTTCTGGGCGAACATCACCGCGGGCCGCTACTCGATCACCGGGGTGCCCGCCGAACGGTGGGACCCGGCGCTCTACTTCTCGGCCGACCACGCCGAGCCCGACAAGACCTACTCGACGATCGGCTGCTGGGTGCGCGAGTACCCCTGGGACCCGATCCGCTGGAAGCTCCCCGTGCCGCCGAAGGTCGCCGAGCAGATGGACGACGGCCAGCGCTGGGCGATCAGCGCGGCCCGCTCCGCACTGCTCGACGCGGGCTGGCCCGGCTGGGGGATCGACCCGGACAACGTGGCGGTGATCATCGGCAACGCGATCGGCGGCGAGAAGCACTACCAGTCGAACATGCGTATCGAGCTGCCCGAGGTGCTCCGCGATCTGGGCGGCGCGGCGAGTTTCGCCACCCTGCCCGCCGATCAGCGCGAGCACATCATGGCCGAGACCCGGGCCGCCTTCCTGTCCCACTACGGCGAGGTCAACGAGGACACCATGCCGGGTGAACTGGCCAACGTGATGGCGGGGCGGATCGCCAACCTGTTCGACTTCCGCGGCCCCAACTTCACCACCGACGCCGCCTGTGCCTCCGGCCTGGCGGCGATGAGCGTCGCCGTGGAGGGCCTCGTCGACCACCGGTTCGACGCGGCGATCACGGGCGGGGTCGATCACAACATGGGGGTCTCGGCGTTCGTCAAGTTCTGCAAGATCGGCGCGCTCTCGGCGACGGGCACCCGGCCGTTCGACGCCGGAGCCGACGGTTTCGTGATGGGCGAGGGGGCCGCGCTGTTCGTGCTCAAGCGCCTCGAGGACGCCGAGCGCGACGGGGACAGGATCTACGCCGTGATCCTCGGGATCGCCGGGTCGAGCGACGGCAAGGGCAAGGGGATCACCGCACCCAACCCGATCGGCCAGCGTCTGGCCGTGCAGCGCGCCTGGGAGGTGGCCGGAGCCGACCCCGGCACCGTGACGGCGATCGAAGCCCACGGCACGTCGACCCGGGTCGGCGACGCCACCGAACTGCAGAGCCTCACCGAGGTCTTCGGCGCCGCCGGCGCGCCGGCTCGCTCCGTGGCCCTCGGCTCGGTGAAGTCGAACATCGGCCACCTCAAGGCGGCGGCCGGCGCAGCCGGGATGTTCAAGATGGTCCGCAGCCTGCACGACAAGGTGCTCGCCCCCAGTCTCAACTTCAACGAACCGAACCCCAACGTCGACTGGGACAGCTCGCCGTTCGCCGTCAACACGGCGTTGCGTGCGTGGCCCGAGCCGGCGGGCGGGGTCCGCCGCGCCGGGGTGAGCGCGTTCGGCTTCGGTGGCACCAACTTCCACGTCGTGCTCGAGGAGCACATCCCCGGCCGCCACAGGCCCCCGCCGCGGACGTTCGCCGCGGCGTCGGCCCGACCGTCCGAACTGGGCGGCGGGGCCTCCCACCTGGTCGGCGCCGCCGACCGAGTTGACCTGGTAGGCGTCGTCGACCGTGGCAAGGCCCCGCCTCGTGGGGCCCTCGTCCTGGGAGGCCGGGACGACGCCGACCTGCTGAGCCAGGTCAACCAGGCCCTGGCCGAGGCCCGCTCGGGCCGGGCCCCCGCTCCCGCCCGGCCCGACCCGGCCATCGGCGCCGCCGCGGTGCGCATCGCCGTCGACTTCGCCGATGCCGCCGACCTGGCGGTCAAGCTCGCCAAGGCGGTCACGGCGCTCACCGGCGACAACCCGGCGCTTCACCGGATGCTCCGACAGCAGGGTGTGTTCGTGGGGCGCGGCCCGGCTCCCAAGGTGGCGTTCCTGTTCACCGGTCAGGGCTCGCAGTACGTCAACATGCTCCAGGGCCTGCGGGCCACCGAGCCGATCGTCGCCGACACCTTCCGGCAGGCCGACGCCGTGATGACCCCGCTCCTCGGGCGTCCGCTGACGTCGTACATCTTCGTCGACGGCGACGACCCGGCGGCGGTCGCCCGGCTCGAGCAGGAGCTGCTGCAGACCGAGATCACCCAGCCTGCCGTGCTGGCCACCGACTCCGCCATCAGCCGGCTGCTCGGCGCCTACGGGATGCGTCCGGACATGGTGATCGGCCACAGCCTGGGGGAGTACGGCGCGCTGATCGCCGCCGGCTCGCTCACCTTCGAGGCGGCGCTGGAGGCGGTCAGCGCCCGTGGCCGGGAGATGGCCCGACTGTCGGTGGAGGACAACGGGGCGATGGCCGCGGTGTTCGGCCCGCTGCACCGAGATCGAACGGATCGTCGACGAGACCCCCGGATACGCCGTTGTCGCCAACATCAACTCGAACAACCAGGCCGTGGTCGGCGGTGCCACCGACGCGGTGCTCGCGGCGATCGAGGCGTTCACGGCTGCCGGCATGCAGGCGGTGCGCATCCCGGTGAGCCACGCGTTCCACACCTCGATCGTGGCCCCCGCCTCCGTGCCCCTGGTGGCGACCCTCGCCCGCCTCGACGTCCGGCCGCCCCGCATCCCACTGGTGGCCAACGTCACCGGCGGCTTCTACCCGGCCGACGCCACCAGCCAGACGATGCTCGACTACCTCGGCAGGCAGGTGGCCTCGCCGGTGCAGTTCGTGAAGGGGCTGCACACCCTCTACGACGCCGGCGCCCGCGTGTTCGTCGAGATCGGCCCCAAGCGGGCCCTGCACGGCTTCGTCGAGGACGTGCTCGGCGACCACGCCGATGTGCTGTCGTTGTTCACCAACCATCCCAAGCTCGGGGATCAGGCGTCGATCAACCAGGCGCTGTGCGGGCTGTGGGCGGCCGGCGTCGGATTCGCTCCACAGGGCGGGCTCGACCGCTGGACCCCGCCGTCGACGCCGGCGGTGTCGGTCCCGACGCCGGCCACGCCGCCTGCCGCGCCGGTGGCTGCTCCCGCTGCGCCGGATGACCGCATCATGCAGCTGGGCGCACTGTTCGCCGGTGTCATCGAGGAGGGCCTGCGGATCTACGGGACGCCACCGCTGGGGGCGCCTCGCCGCCCCGGCGACCGCGCCGGCCCCGCTCCCGGCGGGGGAGCGCCAACTGGACAACGAGCCGGTCGTGATCACCGGCGCCGCGCTCGGCCTGCCCGGTGTCGACCAGGTGTTCGACGACGCCAACATCGGCCGGATCCTCGCCGGTCAGCAGTTCATCACGGCCCTCCCCGACGCGGCGAGGGCCCGGATGGCCGACATGCACATCACCCGACTGGTCAAGAGCGAGTCGGGCGCGGCGAGCTTCGAGACCATCGACGACCCGGGCGAGGTCATCAAGCTGGCCGGCCGGCACGCGCCGCTCGACGTGGTCGAGCAGTTCGCCGTCGACACGGCCCGCGACGAGGCCCTCGACGCCACCACCCGGCTGGCCATCGGCGCCGGGTTCGACGCGCTGCGCGATGCGGGCATCCCGCTGGTGATGCGCTACAAGACCACCACCCTGGGCACCCAGCTTCCCGACCGCTGGGGTCTGCCCGACGCCCTGCGCGATGACACCGGGATCATCTTCGCCAGCGCCTTCCCCGGCTACAACCGCTTCGCCGAGGACGTCGAGGCGTACACCGCCGACCGCGCCCGCCGGGAGCACCTGCTGGCCCTCGAAGGGCTGCGTGCCGCGGATCGCCGGCGACCAGACCGCCGCCGGCGAGGTCGATCGGCTGATCGCCGACCTGCGGGCCGAGATGGCGGCCAACCCGTACAGCTTCGACCGCCGGTTCCTGTTCCGCGTCCTGTCGATGGGCCACTCCCAGTTCGCCGAGATCATCGGCGCCCGCGGACCGAACACGCAGGTGAACGCCGCCTGCGCCTCGACGACCCAGTCGCTCGCCCTGGCCGAGGACTGGATCCGGGCGGGGCGGTGCCGTCGGGTGGTCGTGGTGTCCGCCGACGACGCCACCGGGGACTCGCTGATGCCCTGGATCGCCAGTGGGTTCCTGGCCAGTGGCGCCGCCGCCACCGACGAACACGTGGAGGACGCGGCGACGCCGTTCGACCGTCGACGTCACGGGATGATCGTCGGCATGGGCGCCGCGGCACTCGTGGTCGAGTCGGCGAGCGCCGCCCGCGAACGCGGGCTGCAGCCGATCTGCGAGGTGCTCGGCGCGGTCACGGCGAACTCGGCGTTCCACGGCACCCGGCTCGACATCGAGCACATCGGGGCCGTGATGGAGGCCGTCGTCCAACAGGCGGAGTCACGCGGGGTGAGCCGGGCGGCGCTCGCCGACGAGACGATCTTCGTCTCGCACGAGACCTACACGCCCGCCCGCGGCGGCTCCGCCTCGGCCGAGATCAACGCCCTGCGGCGGGTCTTCGGTCCGGCAGCCGACCGGGTCGTGATCACCAACACCAAGGGTCTCACCGGGCACGCGATGGGCGCCGGCATCGAGGACGTCGTCGCCGTGAAGGCGCTGGAGACCGGCATCGTCCCCCCGGTGCCCAACTACCGCGAGCCCGACCCCGAACTCGGCGTGCTCAACCTGTCGCGGGGCGGCTCGTACCCCGTCCGGTACGCGCTGCGCCTGGCTGCGGGCTTCGGGTCGCAGGTGGCCATGGCGCTGCTGCGCTGGACCCCGGTCGGCGACGGCCTTCACCGGCCGCCCGACCGGCTCGGCCACGACTACCGCATCGCCGACGGCGGGGCGTGGCAGCGCTGGCTCGACACGCTGGCCGGCCACCCCGGCACCCGCCTCGAAGTGGACCATCGGCGCCTGCGGATCGTCGACGTCGGGGCGCCCGCCGTCACCGGGCACGAATCGGCCGTGCCCGTGCCCTACGCCGGCCAACTCGGTGCGTCGGCTTCCGCCGTCCCGGGCGGCCCGGCCCCGTTCGCGGCCGTCGCCGCGCCGGCCCCCGCGGCCACGACGTCGACGGTGTCCCCGACCGTCGACGCCTCTCCGGCCCCGGTCGCTGCACCCGGGGCGGTGGCCGAGTCGCCGACGGTGCCGGTCGATGAGGTGCTCGCGGTGGTGACGTCGATCGTGGCCGGGATGACCGGCTATCCGGCGGATCTGCTCGAGGCGGATCTCGATCTGGAGGCCGATCTGGGTGTCGACACCGTCAAGCAGGCCGAGGTGTTCGCCGCGGTGCGCGGTCATTACGAGCTGGAACGCGACGACAACCTGCAGTTGCGCGACTTCCCGACGTTGCGCCACGTCGCCGGCTGGGTCCGCGACCGCGCCGGCCTCGGTACCCCACCCGCCGCCTCGGTGGTGTCACCGGCGCCGGTCGGAGCACCGGTGTCGGGGTCGTCGTCGGCGCCGGTTGCTGCGCCTGTGGGGGTGGCGCCGGCGCCGATCCCGCCCGGGGCGGTGGCCGAGTCGCCGACGGTGCCGGTCGATGAGGTGCTCGCCGTGGTGACTCGATCGTGGCCGGGATGACCGGGTATCCGGCGGATCTGCTCGAGGCGGATCTCGATCTGGAGGCCGATCTGGGTGTCGACACCGTCAAGCAGGCCGAGGTGTTCGCCGCGGTGCGCGGTCATTACGAGCTGGAACGCGATGACAACCTGCAGTTGCGCGACTTCCCGACGTTGCGCCACGTCGCCGGCTGGGTCCGCGACCGCGCCGGCCTCGGCACCCCACCCGCCGCCTCGGAGGTGGCGCCGGCGACGGTCCCGGCCGGGGCGGTGGCCGAGTCGCCGGCGGTGCCGGTCGATGAGGTGCTCGCCGTGGTGACGTCGATCGTCGCCGGGATGACCGGCTATCCGGCGGATCTGCTCGAGGCGGATCTCGATCTGGAGGCGGATCTGGGTGTCGACACCGTCAAGCAGGCCGAGGTGTTCGCCGCGGTGCGCGGTCATTACGAGCTGGAACGCGACGACAACCTGCAGTTGCGCGACTTCCCGACGTTGCGCCACGTCGCCGGCTGGGTCCGCGACCGCGCCGGCCTCGGCGCGGTCGGCGCAGCGCCCGACGCGGCACCCGATGCCGGCGGGGACGGCGTCGCCGGTGCTGCGAGCGGGATGACCGCGGCCCGGCCCGAGCCGCCCGATGTGGTCCATGGCGACTTCGATGCGGTCGATGCGCTGCCGCGTCGCATCCCCGTCGCCTCACTGCGACCGGGAATCGATCATTGCCTCCCGACGGGCGTGGTGCTCGATGGCGCACGGGTCGTGGTGATGCTCGACGACGGCGCGGTCGGCGGCGCCCTCGTCGCACAGCTGACCCAGCGTGGGCGCCACACCGCTGACCCTGTCGGCGGGCATGGCCACCGCCGATCTGGTCGCCCGGCTCGACGAGTGGGGCCGGGAGGCGCCGATCGCCGGTGTCTACTGGTTGCCTGCGCTCGACGAGGACGGTGACCTGGCCGGGTACGACCTCGCCCGCTGGCGCGAGGCGCTGCGCCGCCGGGTGAAGGCGCTCTACGCGGTGATGCGCCACCTGGCCGGCGCGAGTCCGTTCCTCGTCTCGGCCACCCGGCTCGGCGGCTATCACGGCTACGACGCGGCGGGCGCCACGAACCCTCTCGGTGGGCCGGTGGTGGGCTTCACGAAGTCGTACCGCAAGGAACACCCGACTGCGCTGGCGAAGGCGGTCGACTTCCCGCCGAACGGCGAGGCGACGGCGGTCGCCGAGCAGCTGATCGAGGAGACGCTCTTCGACCCGGGCTGCGTCGAGATCGGGCGCGTCGAGGGTCGCCGATTCGGTGTGGCGTTCGTCGAGTCCCCCTTCCCGGCGCGGGACGACGATGGTCGTGCAACCCCCGGCGCCGGCATGGAGCTCGATGACCACTCGGTTGTCGTGGTCACCGGGGCGGCCGGCAGCATCGTGTCGGCGATCACGGCCGACCTGGCCGCCGCCTCGGGCGGCACCTTCCACCTGCTCGACCTGACACCGGCGCCGGATCGCGACGATCCCGACCTCGTGGCCTTCCGCCACGACCGCGACGGCCTGAAGGCGACGATCGCCGCGCGGATCAAGGCTGCGGGCGAGCACCCCACACCCGTGGCGATCGAGCGCGAGCTGACCCGCTTCGAACGGCTCGCTGCCGCGCTCGCCGCCGTGCAGTCCGTCGAGGCCGCCGGCGGCACGGCGCACTACCACTCGGTGAACCTCACGGACCCGGAAGCCGTCGCCGCCGTGATCGCCGAGGTGCGTCGGATCAGCGGCCGCGTCGACGTGCTGCTCCACGCCGCCGGGCTCGAGATCAGCCACGGCCTGCCCGACAAGCAACCGGGTGAGTTCGACCTCGTCTTCGACGTCAAGAGCGACGGCTGGTTCAACGTCCTCCACGCCGCTCAGGACATGCCGATCGGCGCCACGGTGGTCTTCTCGTCGGTCGCAGGGCGCTTCGGCAACCAGGGACAGACCGACTACTCGGCCGCCAACGACCTGCTCTGCAAGATCACCAGCAACCTCCGTCGATGCCGTCCGGGCACGCGCGCCCTGGCGCTGGACTGGACGGCGTGGGGAGGGATCGGGATGGCCACCCGTGGCTCGATCCCCAAGATCATGGAGATGGCCGGGGTCGAGATGCTCCCGCCCGAAGCGGGAGTGGCCTGGATCCGCCGCGAGCTGACGTCGAGCACGTTCGCCGGCGAGGTGATCGTGGCCGGGGCTCTGGGCCTGATGGCCGCCGAGTACGACGAACAGGGCGGCGTCGATCTCACGGGCCTGATCGGCGGCAGCGCCGATCACGGCCCGATGATCGGCACTGCCACGATGAGCGTGCACGACGGCCTGGTGGTGCGCACCACGCTCGATCCGACCGAGCAGCCGTTCCTCGACCACCACCGCATCGAGGGCGTACCCGTGCTGCCCGGCGTGATGGGGATGGAGGCCTTTGCCGAGGCGTCCCACCTGTTGGCGCCCGATCTCCAGGTCGTGGCCGTGGAGGATGTCACGTTCGCGGCGCCGCTGAAGTTCTATCGGGACGAGCCCCGCACGCTCACGGTCCAGGCTGTGGTGTGCCCCGATGGGGACGACCTGGTCGCCCACTGCCGGCTGAGCGCCGAGCGGGTGCTGCCCGGGCAGGATCGTCCGTTGCGCACCGTCCACTTCATGGGTCGGGTGCGCCTCGGCGCCCGACCGCCGGCCGGGGAGCAGACGGCCGCCGTCGACGGCCCGAGCGGCCCGGCGATGGACTCCGGACAGGTCTACTCCTTCTACTTCCACGGTCCGGCGTACCAGGTGGTCGACTCCGCATGGCGGGCAGGCGAGACCTCGGTCGCCCTCCTCGCCGAGTCGCTGCCCGACGATCACATGCCGGCGGAGATGCCGTTGACCACCGCCCCCCGCCTGGTGGAGCTGTGCTTCCAGGCGGCCGGGCTGTGGCAGGCCGGCCTCGAGGACCGCCTGGCCCTTCCCACCCGGGTGGGCAGCGTACGGACCCTCGCCGACCCGGCCGCCGGAGACGCTCCGCTGCACGCCGTCGCCCGCCAGACGGCGCCGGGTGTCTTCGACTGCATCGTCGCCGACGCCACCGGCCGCGTGATCGTACGACTCGACGGTTACGCGACCATCGCGCTCGCCACTCCCATCCCCACCACGGTCGCCGCTGATCTGCACACGACCTTCCGCCGATGACGAGCGACGACGGCGATGATGCCCGCGGCAACGATGCCGGCGGCATTCGCCGTCTCGGCGTGTTCGACAGCGGCGAGACGGCCGTGCGGGTGCTCAACGCCGTCGGCGGACTGAACAACGCCGGGGACGTTCCGGCGATCACGACGGTGCTTCTCCACCGGGATCCCGATCCGGAGCCATGGTTCGCGCGGGAGGCCGATGAGGTGCGGTGGCTCACCGAATCGGGCGAGCCGTCGATCGGGGATGTCGTCGGGTGCCTCCGCCAGGCCAACGTCGACACCCTGTGGCTGGGTTCGTGGCCGGGTTCGTCGCCGGGTTCGTCGCCGGGTTCGTCGCCGGCGGGCACACGGGCCGACCTGATCGCCGCCTGCGAGGCGGGTGGCATCTCGGTGGTCGGCCCCGACGCCCGGACCGTGCGCCGACTGGCCGACCCCGCCGAGTTGGCCGCCCTCGCCGGTGCCGCGAGTGGTCCGGCCGCGGGCACCGCGACACGTCGGGTCGAGGTCGACGTGCTCGCCGACGACCACGGCGGCGTCTGGGTTCTCGGCGGTCGCGATGTCAGCGTTCGCCGTGACGGCCGAGCGGTGATCGCCGAGGCGCCGTGTGCCTTCGTCTCGGCCGAACTGGCGGGCCGGTTGCGCCGGGCCGCTGCCGATCTGACCCGTTCCGTCGGGTACCGGGGCGCAGGCGTGATCACCTTCGTGCACGACGGCGCCGGGTTCCGACTCGTCGGGTTCGATTGCGTCGCCGCGCCCGATCACGCCACCACCGAGGAACGCACCGGTGCCAGCATCATCGGCTGGCGCCTACGGGTGCAGCGGGGAGAAGCGTTGCCCGTCGAGGAGCCGCGCGGGGGCGGCATCGTGGTCGAGGCCCGTCTGCTCGCCGAGGACCCCGACGCAGGCTTCGTGGTCGGGTCCGGTCGGGTGGCCCTGCTGTCGTTCCCGGTCGGCACCGGGGTGCGGGTCGACGCCAACCGGCGGGTCGGCGACGTCGTCGATGCCGCCGACCCCCTGCTCGCCGTGATCACCGCCTGGGGGCCCGATCGCGCGGTCGCCCTCGCCAGGGTGCAGCGCGCCCTCGAACGGACCTCGGTGGTGATCGACGGGGGGGCGACGAACCGGTCGCTGCTGCTCAGCCTGCTCGCCGACGGCCGGTTCGTGCACGGCGAGATCGACGACGGCTGGCTGGAGCGGATGCTCGCCGCCCGGCCGGCACCAGCCCCCGAACCGGTCGTCCTGCTGGCCGCCGCAGTCGAGGCGTACGAGACGGACCGGGCACATGCCCAGGAGGCGTTCTACGCCTCGGCCGCCCGGGGGCGGCCGCAGCAGCCGCTCGACGTCGGTGACGGCATCGAGCTCGGCTACCGGGGTGTGACCTACAGACTCGACGTCGACCGTGTCGGACCGCGCCGTTACTCGATCCGCTCCGGAGAGGTCGTGGCCGACGTCGCCGTCGACGCGCTGGGCGACTTCGAACGGCGGATCACGTGCGGGGGCCGCCGCTACCGGTTGATCGTCGCTCCTGTCGGCGCCGGTTTCCGCCTCGAGCTCGGCCGCACGGCGCACCGCGTCGACCGCCGGGACGGTGTCGTCGTGCGCGCCGGTTGGCCGGCGTTGGTCGTGCGCGCCCTGGTCGAACCGGGTGGCGAGGTCGCCGCCGGGGACCCGCTCGCCGTCCTCGAGTCGATGAAGATGGAGACGACGGTCGCAGCACCGTTCCCGGGCATCGTCGTGTCCGTGTCGGTGATCCCCAACTCCCAGGTCGAGCGCGGTGCCGCCCTCGTCCGCCTGCGCCCCGTCGGCGCTGCGGCCGCCGCGCCGGTGGGGGACGGTGGGGACCCCCTCGACCTCTCCGGGTACGAGCGGACGATCGACATCACCCGCAAGCCATGCGAACGGGTCTACCAGGCGATCGGGGACTACCTGCTGGGCTACGACCTGGCGCCCGACGAACTGCGCAAGCTGCTCACCCAGCAGCGCCGACTGGCCGAGATCGCCGGCGCGGCGGACGCCGACCTGCTCAGGTGCGAGGACGGGCTGCTCGACATCCACGCGGAGTTGGGCGTGCTCTACCGCCCCCAGACGGTGAGCGAGCCCGACGATCTGGCACCGAACACCGAGAACACCCAGGAGTACCTGGTGTCGTTCCTGCAGTGGCTCGACGCCGACCGAGCCGGTCTTCCCGAGGGTTACCGGCGTCGACTCGAACGTGTCCTGCGACGGTTCGCCGTGCGCGACCTGCGGCGCACTGCTGAGCTCGAGTCGGCCCTCACATGGATCTTCCGGTCGCTGTCCCGGTTGAGCGAACTGACGCCTCTCGTGATCGCCGTCCTCGAACGACGGCTCGCCCATCGCGACGCCCTGATCGAACACGCCGACCCGGCGATGCGTGACCGTCTCGACCGGCTGGCGGCCGCCGCGCAGGGCCGCCAGCAGGCGATCGCCGATCTGGCTCGCGACGTTCGGTTCCACTACTTCGACGAGCCGCCGATGGAGGCTGCCGCGGCCGAGTTGCACGCCGAGATGGACGCACACCTCGCCCTCCTCGTCGCCCGGCCCGACGGCCCGGACCGCGCCGAACGGATCGACCGTCTCGTCTGGTGCCCGCTGCCGATGCGTTCGCAGCTGGTCGATGCGTGCCGTTCCGGGCCGGGGTCGGCCGCGGCGGTCAGCCGAGTGGTGCTCGAGGTGCACATCCGACGCTTCTACCGCAGCTGCGACTACGGCGAGATCACCTGCGACGAGGAGGGGGGAGTCGCTTTCGGCTTCACCGACTACCGCTCCGGCGACCTCGACGTGCACGTCGTCGCCGGCTACCTCCCACTCACCGCGCTCCCGGCCTGGTCGGCCGCCGTGGGCCGGCACCTGGCCGACGTGGCCGCCGACCGGGCCGTCGTGGTCGACCTCGTCACCTGGCGGGACGCCGACCACGAGGACGTCGGAGACACGGCCGGCACCGTCGGCGGCCTGCTGGCCGACTGCCGTTTCGGTCGTGACCTCCAACGCATCGACGTCAGTGTCTGCCCCGCCGCCGACGCGTCCGGGCGGCGCCGACCCACCCAGCACGTCAGCTTCAGCGGCGCCGATGGCCGATTCGTCGAGGAACCGCTGTACCGCAACCTGCATCCGATGCTGGCCGAGCGGCTGGAGATCTGGCGGCTGTCCAACTTCCGCCTCGAGCGCCGCCCATCGCCGGAGGACGTCTACCTGTTCGACGGCGTGGCGCTGACCAACCCCCGGGACCATCGCCTGTTCGCCCTGGCCGAGATCCGCGACCTCGTCCCGATCCACGACCCCGGGACCGGCCGGGTCTCGTATCCCAGACTCGAACGGGTCGGACTCCTGGCGATGGCGGCGATGCGCTCGGAGCTCGCCCGCTACGCGACGGGCGATCGCCCACAGGCCAACCGGCTCGTCCTCGACGTCCGCGCCCCTGGACGCTGCCTGCCGACGAGGCCGAGGCGCTGGCCCGGCGGTTCGCGCCGCTCGCCGCCCGAACCGGCCTCGAGAAGGTGGTGGTCAAGGTGCGCATCCCGGACCGCGGCGACCCCGGGCTGCTGCGCGATGCCGTGCTGCACATCGAGGAGGTCGGCGGCAGCGTCCTGGTGCGCGAGGACATCGCCGGGGACCAGCCGGTGACACCGCTGAGCGCCTATCAGCAGAAGGTGCTGACCGCCGCCCGGTTCGGCTCGCCGTACCCCTACGAGATCGTCAGGCTGCTCACCGGACGGCGCTCGACGAAGGGGTTGCCCGATTCCTTCGAGGAACTCGACCTCGACGGCAACGACCAGCTGGTGCCGGTGCACCGCGCTCCGGGTGGCAACTCCGCCCATCTCGTCGTCGGCCTGCTCACCAACCGCACGCAGGTCGTTCCCGAGGGCATGCGCCGTGTCGCACTGCTCTCCGACCCCACCCAGGGGCTGGGCAACCTGGCCGAGCCCGAGTGCCGCCGGATCAACGCGGCGTTGGCGTACGCCCTGGAGCACCGGCTGCCCGTGGAGTGGTTCGCGGTGTCGAGCGGGGCGCTGATCGCCATGGACTCGGGCACCGAGAACATGGACTGGATCGCGCTCACGCTGCGAAGGTTGATCGAGTTCACCCAGGCGGGTGGCGAGGTCAACATCGTCGTCACCGGGATCAACGTCGGCGGGCAGCCCTACTGGAACGCCGAGGCGACGATGCTCATGCACACCCGGGGCATCCTCGTGATGACACCGGCTTCGGCGATGGTGCTCACCGGCAAGCAGGCGCTCGACTCCTCGGGCGCGGTGAGCGCGGACGACAACTCCGGCATCGGTGGATACGACCGGGTGATGGGGCCCAACGGCCAGGCGCAGTACTGGGCGCCGTCGTTCCCCGACGCCTGCGCCCTCCTGCTGCGCCATTACGAGTTGACCTACGTCGTTCCCGGCGAACGCTTCCCACGGCGCCGGCCGACGCTCGACCCGTTCGACCGTGATGTGCGTGCGAGCGCGCATGCCGCCACGACCGCCTGCCCGTTCACCAGCGTCGGCGACGTCTTCTCGGCGGAACTGAACCCCGAGCGCAAGCAGCCGTTCGACATGCGCTCGGTGATGCGCTCCGTCGCCGACTCCGATGCCGAGCCCCTCGAACGTTGGAAGGACCTCCGCGACGGCGACACCTCGATCGTCTGGGACACGACGATCGGCGGAATCCCCGTCTGCCTGCTCGGGATGGAGTCCCACACGCTGGCCCGACGGGGCTACGTACCCGCCGACGGCCCGCCGTCGTGGACCTCGGGCACGCTGTTCCCGCACTCGTCGCGCAAGGCCGCCCGGGCGATCAACGCGGCCAGCGCCAACCGGCCGCTCGTCGTCCTCGCCAACCTGTCCGGCTTCGACGGATCCCCGGAGTCGATGCGCCGCAGGCAGCTCGAGTTCGGCGCCGAGATCGGCCGGGCGGTGACCAACTTCGACGGGCCGATCGTGTTCGTCGTCGTGTCCAGGTACCACGGGGGAGCGTTCGTCGTGTTCTCCAAGGCGCTCAACCCCTCGATGGAGATCGCCGCCGTGGAGGGCTCGTTCGCCTCGGTGATCGGCGGCGCACCCGCCGCGGCGACCGTGTTCGCCCGCGAGGTGAAGCAGCGCACCGAGCACGATCCTCGTGTCCGCGCGGCTCGCCAGGGCGTGGCGGCGGCCACCGGCCCGGATGCCGCTCGATTGCGCAGCGCCTTGGTCCTGCTCACCGAGCAGGTGCGTTCGGAGAAGCTGGGTGAAGTGGCCGACGAGTTCGACGGAATCCACACCATCGAACGCGCGCTGCGTGTCGGCTCGGTCGATCGGATCATCGCCGCCGCCGCCATCCGTCCCTACGTCATCGATGCCCTGGAGCGGGGGATGGCCCGGCGCGCCCGACGGTCAGCACACCGGCCGATCGACCCACGAGTGGCGGGGCACGGCGGTGCCGAGATCGCTGCCCCTGGGTAGCCGCTCGGGAGGATCCGTCGGCGCGGCGAAGGCGATGGTCAGCAGGAACACCCCGTCGCGGCGCCACCACCCGGGCATCGGCCCGCTGCCGCCGGTCACGGTCATCGCCGTCCAACCGTCGGACCGGGGCGTCGACCCCAACGACACATCCACGGTGCGGGTGTCGACGCGCAGGCCGACCTGCTGGACCTTGAGCGCCGCCTCCTTGGCCGACCAGATGAGGTTGGCCGCCTCGTCGCGGTGTTCGACATCGGACAGGCCGCCGATGAAGTCCCGCTCGAGGGGTGTGAAGAAGTCGGCGACGAAGGCGTCGGTCCGCGGCTCGACCAGTTCGAGATCGATGCCGAGGGTCCCGGCAGCCGCGCTCCCGGGTGGCCCGACCAGGCACACCGCCCAGCCGGAGCGATCGCTCATCGACACGTCGACGGGAGCACGGCGGCCGTCGATCTCCGCATACGGCGCGCCGCTGGGGTGGTGGCGGATCTCGATACGGGCCAACGCGGCGGGGACGGGGTCGAGGTCGAGGACCGCGGCGATCGCCTGTTTGGAGGTCCAGCGCCTGGTGAGGTACTCGTTACGGCGCTTGGTGAAGCGGATCGTGTCGAGGTGGCCGAGTTCGTGCCGCGACAGCCATTCGAAGGTTTCCGGCACCTCGTGCTCCCCGTGCGCCAGCCACCACATCGCGCCATTGTGCCCGACGACGGCGATTCGGGCGGCGGTCGACTACGACGAGGTGGCGGGCCGCGCCGGTTGGCGCTGCCGGGGGTCGAGCAGCACGCATGCGGCACGGTGGCCGACACCGACCGGCTGCAGGCGCGGGTCGACGACGGCGCACGCCTCGACGCGTGCCGGGCACCGGGGGTGGAACCGACATCCCTCGGGGATCGACGCGGCGTCGGGGGTCTCGCCCCGGGGCATCGACGACAGGTCGCGCGGGCGCCCGTCGGAGCGCGGGACGGCGGCGACCAGTGCGCGGGTGTACGGGTGCTGCGGATCGGTCGCCACGGCCCGGGCCGGGCCCTCCTCGACGATCCGGCCGAGGTACATCACACAGATCCGGTCGGCGTAACGCGCCGCGGTCGACAGGTCGTGGGTGATCATCAGCACCCCCATCCCGGCTCCACGGAGCTCGGCGAGCACGTCGAGCACACCGGCCCGGACCGAGGTGTCGAGCATCGAGACGGGTTCGTCGGCCACCAGGAGGTCGGGTTCGAGCACCAGTGCCGCGGCGATCGCCACCCGCTGGCGCTGCCCGCCGGACAGCTCGTGCGGATAGCGGTCGAGGAATTGATCGGCGGGGAGCATCCCGACCCGGTCGAGGGCCCGGCGCGCCACGGCCTCGTGGTCGCCGCCGACCCCGTGGACGGACATCGGTTCGTACAGCGTGCGCCGGACCGTGAAGCGCGGATCGAGCGAGTCGTACGGGTCCTGGAAGATCATCTGCACCCGGCGGCGCAGCGCGCGCGCCTCGGTGCCGGTCATGCCGGCCATGTCGCGCCCGTCGACGGCGATCGTCCCGGCGGTGGCCGGGAGCAGCCCGACGGTCGCCAGGGCCATGGTCGTCTTCCCGCAGCCCGACTCGCCGACGAGGGCCACCAACTCGCCGGCGTGCACCGCGAGCGACACCGAGTCGACGGCGCGCACCACCCGCCGGGTCCGGCGCCTGAGGGTGGCGGCGAAGCCCCGTGACATCGTGAACCCGACCTCGAGATCGTCGATGGCCAGCAGGGCGGGCGCGGGCATGGCGGCCGTCCCCGGGTCGGTCACGGCCGCGCTCCCGGGCGGATGCAGCGGACCTGGCGACCACCGTCCAAGGTGGTCAGCACCGGGGCGGCGACGGTGCAGTCAGCGCCGGCGACGTCGCACCGGGGAGCGAACGAGCACCCGGCGAACCGCCGGTCGAGGCGCGGTGGCACGCCGGGGATCGAGGCGATCGCCCCTTCGCCGTCGATCTCCGGCGTGGCCGCGAACAGCATCCGCGTGTAGGGGTGCAGCGGCGCCTGGACGATCGCCTTCGAGGTCCCGAGCTCGGCGATCTCGCCGGCGTACATCACGGCGGTGCGCTGGCACAGCCCGGTGACCAGGGGCAGGTCGTGGGTGACGAGGATGACGGCCAACCCGAGCTGGTCGGACAGCCGGGCCAGCAGATCGAGCACCTGAGCCTGGACGATCACATCGAGTGCCGTCGTCGGCTCGTCGGCGAGGAGCAGCTTCGGTTCGCAGGCGAGAGCCATGGCGATGGCCGCCCGTTGGCGTTGACCGCCCGACAGCTCGTGCGGGAAGGCGTCGAAGCGCTGCGGTGGGATCCCGACGAGATCGAGGAGCTCGCGTGCCCGTTCCCGGGCCGCCTGACGGCGCCGGACCTGGTGCAGCTCCATCGGTTCGACCAGTTGGGCGCCGATGCGCCGGACCGGGTTGAAGGCGTTCATCGCGCCCTGGAAGACCATCGCCACGTCCTTCCAGCGATGGGGTGCGACGCTCTCCTCGCCGGCGTGCAGCAGGTCGTCACCGTCGAGCACGACCCGCCCCGAGAGGGTGGCCGTCGGTGGGAGCAGGCCCATCAGGGCGAGCAGGGCCGTCGTCTTACCGCACCCGGACTCGCCGACGAGCCCGATCCGCTCGCCGCGCCGGAGGGTGAACGACACGTCGCGCACGACGTGCGACTGGCCTCCCGGCACGTCGAACCACACGTTGAGACGGGTGACCTCGAGCAGCAGGTCACCCATCGGACGCGGCCAGGTCCATCGGGCGCACACGGAACCGGCGGTGGGCGAGGTGTCCGACCCTCAGCCGGGGGTTGAGCTCCTCCTCGAGCGACTGCCCGACGAGGGTCAGTCCGATGACGACGAGTGTCACGCACAGCCCCGGTGGGACGATGGCCCACCATGCGCCATTCGTCTGCGCGCTCGAGGCGAAGGCGGCCTGGAGGATCGACCCCCACGACACCGCCTCGGGATCACCGAGCCCGAGGAACGTCACGAAGGTCTCGGCGTAGATGCCCAGGGCGACCTGGAGCACCGTGTTGGCCACGAGCAGCGGCACGATCTGGGGCACGACATGGGTGAGCAGCACCCGCGGATGACCGGCGCCGACCGCCCGGGCCCGCCGGACGAACATCCGCTCCTTGACGCTGCGGGTCTGGGCGCGGATCAGCCGTGCCGTCGAGGCCCAGTAGATCATGGCGATGATCAGGATGATGTTGCGCAGCGAGCGGCCGAACAGGGCGGCCATCACCACCATCAGCGGAACGTCGGGGATGACCAGGAAGTAGTCCGCCACGCGCATCAGGATCGTGTCGGTGCGACCACCGAAGTAGCCGGTGAGGACGCCCACGGTGCCGCCGATCAGCATCGCCACGAGCGCCGACACCACGCCGACGAGCAACGACACCCGGGCCCCCTTGAGGAGCAGCGAGAAGACGTCGACACCGGCGTCGTCGGTGCCCAGGAGATGCCCGCCGCCGGGCCGCCGGAAGATCTCGCCGGCCGTCGGTGTCGTCGGGTAGGGCGCGACGAGGTTGCCGAAACAGGCGACGAAGACGAACCCGGCGAGGATGACGAGCCCGATGCGTGCCGACCAGGACCGCAGGACCGCCCGGGTGACGCCCCGGCCCGGCGGGACCGGCGACGTCGCCAACGGCGCGGCCGGGCTCATCGGATCGTCACCCGGGGGTCGATCTTCGGATAGAGCAGGTCGGCGATCAGGTTGGCGACGACCACGGCGACCGTCAGCAGCAGGAACGCCCCCTGCAGGACGGGGTAGTCGCGCTGGTCGATGGCGTTGACGATCGACAGCCCGATGCCGGAGTACGAAAAGACGTACTCGACGACGAGGACGCCACCGACGACCGTGCCGAGCGACAGCGCCACCAGGGTGGCGATCGGAAGCAGGGCGTTGCGCAGTGCATGGCGGCGGATGATCCGACCGGGCGACAGGCCCTTGGCCCTGGCGGTGAGCACGTAGTCGTCGCCGAGGGTCTCGACGAGCGCGGAGCGGGTGATGATCGCGTAGTCGCCGGCGAACACGATGCCGATGGCCAGCGCCGGCAGGATCATGTGCTTGAACTGGTCGATCAGCAGCTCGAACCGGGACGCGTCCCCGAGCAGTTCGGCGATCTCGAGGTCGGGGTCCTTGACCCCCGAGCTCGGCAGGCCGACGCGCACCGAGACGTAGAGCACGAAGAGCAGCGCCAGCCATTGGGTCGGCATCGCGTAGGCGGCCAGGGCGGCGCCCGTGGAGGCCCGATCGAGGAGCGAGCCCCGCCTCCAGGCGGCGACCAGACCGATCGTGATCCCGAACACGATCGAGAAGATCGTGCCAAGCAGGATCATCGGGACGGTGCGTTTGATCGGCACCCACAGCGCCGAGCGCACGCTCTGGTGGGGCGGGCGCAGCGAGTCGCCGAGGTCGAGGCGGGCCAGGTCGCGCATGTACAGCCCGTACTGCTCGATCAGCGGCCGGTCGAGGCCGAGCGACTGGCGCTGGGCCTCCTTGAACTCGACCGTGCACTGCCGGCAGCGCAGTCCGGAGACCGCGTCACCGGGCAGGGCGCGGAACAGCACGAAGTTGGCCGTGATCGCCAGGAAGATCGTGACGACGGCGAACGCGACCCGCTTGGCGACGTAGCTGCCGGTCATCGCGGGATGTGTCTAGGCGGTGCGGACGTCGGTGTAGTAGCGCTTGGAGTAGCCGGACAACTCGGGGTGGAAACCGGTCCACTTCTCGCCGTGGGCGTCGATGAAGTTCATGTTGACCAGTTGGGTGTAGATCACGTCGTCGTAGATGATCTGCTGCATCTCGTCGACGAGCGCCTTGCGTTCGGCGTCGTCGATGAGCGTGGCCTGTTCGACGTACATCGCGTCGTAGGCGGGGTTGTCGTACCCCGAGTCGCTCCACGAGCACCACTGGCCCTTGGTGACCACCGAGAGCATGAAGTCGGGATCGTGGTACCCGACCCAGTCCCACAGGGCCATGTCGAAACCGGTGTAGCCCGTTCCGGCCTCGGCGTCGCAGTCGTCGCCCGTCTCGATGGCGAACGCCGTGGTGGCGTCGCCCCCGGGCAGGAGGGTGAGCTGGACGCCGACCTCGGCGAAGTTGTCGCGGATGATCTCGAACTCGCGCTTGCCGTTGAAGTTCAGACTGTCGGGCACCACCACCTCGTACGCCATCGGATGCGCCGGCTGCTGGTCGGTGGCCGGCGCCACCCGGATCCCGTCGGACCCCCTCGCGTAGCCGAGCTCGTCCAACTTGGCGTTGGCGGCCGCCACGTCGCGCACCAACGGTCCGAGGGCGGTGTTCTCCCACGGTCCGGCGATGTTGCCGACCAGGCTCTCCACGGTGTTGGCGTGGCCGCCGAAAACGACCTCGATGATCCGGTCGCGGTCGACCGACATCGACAGTGCCAGCTTGACCTGTGGATCGAGCAGCTCGCGGTTGGACGTCTTGGCCGGATTCGAGTTCCAGGTGATGTTCGTCGTCTCGGCGCCGGGGATCTCGCTGACCACCAGGCCTCCCTCGGTGGCCAGCGTGGTCGCCGCGGCGATCGGGACCTCGTCGGCCCAGTCGATGTTGCCGGATTTGAGGTCGGCGAGCATCGCGTCCTCGTTGGTGTAGTACACCAGTGCGATGGCGGCGACGTTGGACTTGGGACCGTAGAAGTCGGGGTTCGCCTTGAAGATCGTGGTGCCCTTCTCCTCCCACTTCTCGATCGAGTAGGGACCGCCGCTGACGATCGGCAGCTCCTGCTGCGGCGCGTACTTCTCGAGGTTGGCGCCGTCGCCGGCGGCGTACTGTTCCCACACATGCCGTGGGAGGATGAACAGCGTCTCGAGCTGGGCGAGCGCGTTGGCGATCGGCGCGTCGTACTCGATCACCAACGTCGCCGGATCGGGGGCGGTCGCCTTGACCACGTGGGCGACGGCACCGGCGCTGACCGCCGTCGGACCGTCCTGGAACTGCACGGTGGTGTTGATCGTCCATGCCGCGTCCTCGGCGGTGATCGGGGTGCCGTCGGACCACACGCCGTTGGTGCGCAGGGCGAAGGTGTAGGTCGTGCCGTCGTCGGAGACCGCCCAGCTCTCGGCGAGATCGCCCTCGAACTCCTCGGCGCCGGGCGCGTACTGCACCAGCATCGGGTAGATCATCAGCATCGCGTTGTAGCCGGAGGCCTCGATGTAGCTGTACGGATTGAGCGAGTCGACGTAGTTGATCGTGCCGATCTTCAGCGAACCCGTCGATGTCACCTCGGGGTCACCGGCGACGGCGTCGGTCACTGGGGACGACACGTCGGGGGCCGGCGCGGCGGTGGCCGCAGTGGTCCCGTCACCGCCGGCCGGCGAGGAGTCACCGGAGCCGGACGACCCTCCGCAGGCGGACACGGCACATGCGGCGACGACCAGCGCCCCGAGTCGGTTCCGGCGCCGTCTCCCGGTCATTCGCATCTCGTGCCTCCCAGCGTGGTCGCAGTGCGCTGATCGTAGTCGGCCGCCGAACGCCGCCCGGCCCGACCGTCGGCCCACGATCAGCGGGGCACTCGGAACGCCCAGCGACGGTCGGCGATCTCGTCGGTGCCGTCGTGGACGACGACGCCGATCTCGACGTCGAAGAACCGCTCGTCGCTGGTGATCGACAGCGTCGACCTGCTCGTCACGGTGGCCTCCGGCCAGCAGATCTCGAAGCTCGCCGATCCACGCGCCCACGCCCGGGCCGGGTCGGTGGTCGACACCCCGAGCCGACCGCAGTAGTCGTCGGTGACGATCGCGCCGTGCGCCCCCGGATAGGTGCCGCCGTAGCGCGTCGCCACCCGCGTCTCGCGCCCGAGGACGTCGTGTTCGACCTGCCAGACGACCCCGTCGGCCTCGTCGTCGCGCGGTCCCGAGCCCGGTATGAACCTCACGGCCGTATCGGGCAGACCGTCGACGATCGGGACGTCGACGCGCACCGTCGCGGCGTCGACCGAGAGGGTGAGCTGGCCGGGCGGTGGCCAGCAGTTCGGCCAGTCGGTTCCGGCGAGGGCGAGACGCAGCAGATGTCCGGGCTCCAACGTCCATGTCGTCGCCTCGAGTTCGAGGCGGACCTCGAGCCATTCCCCCACACCGACGGGCACGGGTCGCGGTTCGGCGCCGACGTCTCCCCACGGGTCGGCCGGCCAGCAGCCCCGGTGGGTGAGGTCGAGCATCGCCCGGGTGACGAGCGCGGACGAACCGTCGGGGGCGACGTCGCACAACTTGGCGCTGAGGTGGCCGAAGGGCCGGTCGGAGCGGACGCGCAGGGCGACCTCCACGGTGCCGAGGACTTCGGCACGCTCGGCGACCGGCCACTCCCAGGTCAGCGAGCGGGCGTTGTCGACGCGTTGGTCGAGCGGCTGCCCCCACGGCAGCCCGCCACCGCAGGAGTTCCAGGCGGCGACGCCCACGTCGCCGACGACGGCGAGATGCTCGACACCCCGCCGGGCGCTGGCGAACACGAGTCGGCGTGCACCGGGCGGAGGCCACGTGTCGGCGTCGACCCAGCGGCCCGGGTGGAAGACGAGGTCGGGCTCGGGGTGCACGGGCCGGCGCACGTAGATCTGGGCCGGCGGCGCCCCGGGCGCCGGCGCGCCGCGCAGGTGGTGGTCGAAGAACGCGAGCACCTCGACGTCGTCGTCGATGTTGGGGCCGGGCCGGGCCCGCTCGGGCGACTTGTGCACCCACGGACCGGCGAGCATCCGCCACGGCAGGCCATTGCGCACGTACTGCTCGACGACGCGGAACGAGTTGTTGCGGTAGCCGTCGGCCCATCCGACGATCAGCATCGTCGGGCAGGCCATCCGTTCGTAGCCGACACCCGCGGGACCGAGGCGGATCGAGCCGCGTCGCCACGTCGGGCCGTCGAGCGGGTGCTCCAACCACTCGGTGAGCCAGGGCGGGGTGTCGGCGATCCGGCGGTGCCATTCGTCGCGCCATCCCTCGCCGAACACCGCCGGCACCGGTGGCAGGGTGTTCATCGCCACCATGTACAGCGGGTAGTCGATCAGGTCGAGCGCCCGCAGCACCCCGCCCGAGTAGTGGACGTCATCGGTGTAGCGGTCGTCGGTGGCGTAGGTGGCCACGACGGCGCCGAGCGCGGGGATGCCGAGTTCGCCGATCGCCGCCGCCATCTGCAACGAGTTGAACCCCGAGTACGAGGTGCCGAACATGCCGACCCGACCCGTCGACCAGGGCTGGGCAGCCAGCCATTCGATCGCGCTGCCAAGGTCGGTGCGCTCGATGTCGGGGTACTCGTCGGTGGCGATGCCCGACGACGAACCGGTGCCGCGCAGGTCGAGGCGCAACACGGCGTAGCCCGCCGCGGCGTACCGCTCGTAGGTGGGGCGGTACGCCTCGGTGACGTCGTCCTTGCGATAGGGCAGGGCCTCGAGGAGGGCGGCGAACGGCCCGTCGCCGTCGGGCAGGTACAGCGTGCCGGCCAGGCGTTCGCCGTCCGCTGCTCGGATGACCACGTCGCGACACATCATCGTCGGGACCCTACCGAACGTGGTCGGCGCCTCCGGACGGTCGGGCCCCGGGACGCTCGCCGGGTTCGGCGGGCGGTCGAACTTCGGAGTCGGAGGACGCCTGGAACGGCGCTGCGCTCCGAAGTCTGCCCAGGAGCGGCGGGTTCGCCGGGCAGTCGGGGAGACGGCATGATCGTGGGGTGACCGTCGCCAGCGCCCCGACGTGGGATCTCGCCGCCGCCGAGCGTGCCGCCCGCCTGATCTTCGGCATCGAGGCAACAGCTGCGCCGCTGCCGAGCGAGCGGGACCAGAACTTCGCCCTGCTCGCCGTCGACGGCCGCCGCTACGTCCTCAAGGTCGCCAATGCCGTCGAGGACCGCGCGATGCTCGAGGCCGAGAACGCGGCGATGGCCCATGTCGGCCCGGCGGGCCTGTGCCCGGCGCTCGTCGCCACCGCCACCGGCGGGTCCATCGGCGAGCTCGACGGGCATGCGATTCGCCTGATCACCTTCCTCGGCGGCCGTCCGCTCGGGACGCTCGGGTTCCGCAGCCCGGGGCTGCTCGACAGCCTCGGACGGGCCGTGGGGGCGCTGCAACACGCCCTGTCGGGGTTCGACCACCCGGCGCTCCACCGGCCGTTCGTGTGGGATCTGGCCGGCGGGCCCGACGAGGTGGCCAGGCGGATCGACCTCGTCGCCGACGAGCGGATCGGCGATCACGTGCGGCGCCTCGAGGCGACCCATCGGGCGCACTCGGCCCCGCTGCTCGCCGGCCTCGCCCGCGGCGCCGTCCACAACGACGTCAACGACTTCAACGTCCTCGTCGACCCGGTGGCCGACCGCGTCACCGGCATCGTCGACTTCGGCGACATGGTGGTCAGCCACCGCGTCAACGATCTGGCCGTCGCCTGCGCCTACGCCCTGCTCGGGGCACCCGACCCGCTCGACGCCGTGGCCGCCGTGGCGCGCGGCTACCACGCGGTCGCCCCGCTGACCGAGGAGGAGATCGCCGCGCTGTGGGGGCTGGTCGGCCTGCGGCTCGCGGCGAGCGTGTGCATCGCTGCCGAGCAGCAGGCGGCGGCTCCGGGCAACGAGTACCTCGGGATCAGCCAGGGGCCGATCGCCCGGATGCTGCCCGCGGTCGGGGCGGTCCACCCGCGGCTGGCCCGCGCCGTGCTGCGCGCCGCATGCGGGCTGGCACCCGTCGCCCATGGACCGCGGGTCGAGGCGTGGCTGCGCCGGCACCAGGCCGGGTTCGCCTCGCCGACCGGCCACGACCTGCGCAACGGGCCGGTCGCCCCCCTCGACATGAGCGCCGGGAGCGCGCTGATCGCCACCGACCCGGCCGACAACGGCCCCGACGAGCTGATGGCCCGGATCCGCCGGGTGATGGGGGCCCACGGGGCGACGATCGGCGTCGGCGGCTACGGCGAGGCCCGTCTGCTGTACTCCGGTGAGGCCTTCGGCGGGGGTCCGGCGACGGCCGAGCGCCGAACGGTCCATGTCGCCGTCGATCTCACGCTGGAGGCCGGGTCGCCGCTGTTCGCGCCGCTCGGCGGTTTCGTCCACGCCTTCGAGAACGCCGCGTCGCGGTACGACTACGGACCGGTGATCGTCCTGCGTCACACGATCCCAGCGGACGAGGAGTACGACGACGAGGTTGAGTTCTTCACCCTGTGGGGGCACCTCGACGCCGGATCGCTCGACGGCCTGTACGTCGGCAGACCGGTGGCGGCGGGGGAGCGGTTCGCCGCCATCGGCTCGCCACCGTCCAATGGCGACTGGTGGCCGCACACGCACTTCCAGGTGATCCTCGACATGCTCGACGAGACCTGCAACGTCAACGGGGCGTGCACCGCCGGGCAGTGGCCGGCCTGGCGGGGGATCTGTCCCGACCCCAACCTGATCCTCGGCATCCCTGGCGGCCGCCTTCCCCCCGGCCCGGCATCGTCGGCCGAGCGCGCCGCGCGCCGCCGGGCCCGCTTCGGCGGCAACCTGGGCGTCTCGTACGGCGACGCGCCGATCACCGCCGTGCGGGGCCGGATGCAGTACCTGATCGACGAGTGGGGCCGGACCCACGTCGACGCCTACAACAACGTGGCCCACGTCGGCCATGGCCATCCCCGGGTGGTCGAGGCGGTGTCCCGCCAGCTCGGCGTGCTGAACACCAACACCCGCTACCTCCAGGATCAGCTCCTCGACTACGCCGACGCGCTCGCCGCGCTGCTCCCCGACGGCCTCGAGGTGTGCTACTTCACCGCCTCGGGCAGCGAGGCCAACGAGCTCGCCCTGCGGCTCGCCCGGGCCCATACCGCCGCCCGCGACGTGATCGTGATGGAGGGCGCCTACCACGGCCACACCACCGGGCTCATCGACATCTCGCCGTACAAGCACGACGGGCCCGGCGGCGCCGGCGCTCCGGACTGGGTGCACACCACGCCCGTGCCCGACGTCTACCGCGGTCGGATCCGCGCCGATCACCCGGATCCCGGGGGCGCCTATGCCGAACTGGTCGACGGAGCCGTGGCGGCGATCGCCGCCGCGGGACGGCGGCTGTCGGCGTACATCGCCGAGACCTGCCCGAGCGTCGCCGGCCAGATCCTCCTGCCCGACGGCTACCTGGGTGCGACGTATGCGCTGGTCCGGGCGGCCGGTGGGCTGTGCATCGCCGACGAGGTGCAGACCGGGTTCGGGCGGCTGGGCACCCACTTCTGGGCGTTCGAGGCCCACGATGTCATCCCCGACATCGTCGTGCTCGGCAAGCCGATCGCCAACGGTTACCCGATGGGGGCGGTGGTCACCACCCGGGCGGTCGCCGACAGCTTCGACAACGGGATGGAGTTCTTCTCGACGTTCGGCGGCTCCACGGCGGCGTGCGTCGCCGCCCACGAGACCCTGCGCGTCGTCCAGGACGAAGGGCTCCAGGCGCACGCCCTGGCCGTCGGCGGGCGGCTGCTCGACGGGTTCCGGCGGCTGGCGGTGAGCCACGAGCTGATCGGCGACGTGCGCGGCTCGGGGCTGTTCCTCGGTGTCGAGCTGGTCCGTGACCGGGTGACCCTCGAACCGGCGGCGGCCGAGGCGGACGCCGTGGTGCGCCGGATGCGCCACATGCGGGTGCTCGCCGGCACCGACGGTCCGCTGCACAACGTGGTCAAGCTGCGCGGCCCGCTGCCGCTGTCACTCGACGACGCCGACCTCGTGCTCGACGCCTTCGAACGGGCGGTCACCGGGCTGTGACGCCGCGGGTCACCCGTCCCGGGCGCGCTCAGCCGGGCGCGTCGGCGATGCCCCCGTCGCCGGCGGCTCCGCGATCGCCCTCGTCGGCGCCGGCACCGAGGCCGAGCACCCCGCCGCCGGCGCCGAGGGTGCCCGCCGAGCGGTAGATCTCGAGCTTCTCGCGCGAGTCCTCGATGTCGAGGTTGCGCATCGTCAGTTGCCCGATGCGGTCGAGCGGGCCGAACGCCGCGTCCTCGACGCGCTCCATCGACAGCCGATCGGGCTGGTAGGTGAGGTGCGGACCGGTGGTGTCGAGGATCGTGTAGTCGTCGCCGCGGCGCAGGCGCAGGGTCACCTCACCGGTGACCGCCGTGCCCACCCAGCGCAGCAGCGGCTCGCGCAGCATCAGGCTCTGCGGATCGAACCAGCGACCCTCGTACAACAGGCGACCGAGCCGGCGGCCCATCGTGCGGTAGTTCTCGATCGTCGCCTCGTTGTGGATGGCGGTGACGAGCCGCTCGTAGGCGATCGACAGCAGGGCGAGCCCGGGGGCCTCGTAGATCCCACGCGACTTCGCCTCGATGATCCGGTTCTCGATCTGGTCGCTCATCCCCAGGCCGTGGCGACCGCCGATGGCGTTGGCCTCGACCACCAGGGCGACCTGATCGGGGAACTCGGCGCCGTTGATCGCCACCGGCCAACCCTCGTGGAACCGCACCCTCACCGTCTCGGCGGCGACCGCCACGTCGTCGCGCCAGGCGGCCACCCCCATGATCGGTTCGACCAGGTCCATCCCGTTGGAGAGCTCCTCGAGCAGCTTGGCCTCGTGGGTGGCCCCCCAGATGTTGGCATCGGTGGAGTACGCCTTCTCCTTGCTCTGGCGGTAGGGGAGCCTGCGCTCGATGAGGAACTCGCTCATCTCGGCCCGTCCGCCCAACTCGGTGACGAACGTCGGGTCGAGCCACGGCTTGTAGATCCGCAGTCCGGGGTTGACGAGCAACCCGTACCGGTAGAAACGCTCGATGTCGTTGCCCTTGTAGGTCGAGCCGTCGCCCCAGATGTCGACGCCGTCACCGTGCATCGCCCGCACGAGCAGCGTGCCGGTGACGGCCCGACCGAGCGGGGTGGTGTTGAAGTAGGTACGGCCGGCGGTGGCGATGTGGAAGGCACCGCACTGCAGGGCGATCAGGCCCTGGAGCACCAACTCGACCCGGCAGTCGACGAGCCGCGCCTCCTCGGCGCCGTACACCCGGGCCCGCTCGGGCACCGTGTGCAGCTCGGGTTCGTCGTACTGGCCGAGATCGGCGGTGTACGCATAGGGCACCGCCCCGTTCTCCCGCATCCAGGCGACGGCCGCCGACGTGTCCAGGCCACCGGAGAAGGCGATGCCGACCCGCTCGCCGACGGGAAGATTCGTGAGGACTTTCGACATCGCCCGGCGAGGCTAGCGCCGGTAGGTTCGAGCGATGAGCTCCGACAAGCCCACCGTGACCATTCCCGAATCCGATGCGCCGACCGGGCTCGTCGTCGACGACCTCACCGTCGGCACCGGCGACGAGGCGAGCGCCGGACACAACGTCGAGGTCCACTACGTCGGGGTGGCGTGGTCGACGGGGCGGCAGTTCGATGCCTCGTGGGACCGCGGCGAGACCTTCGAGTTCCGCCTCGGCCGCGGCCAGGTCATCCAGGGCTGGGACGACGGGGTGGTCGGGATGAAGGTCGGTGGCCGCCGGCGTCTGACGATCCCGCCGGCGATGGGCTACGGCAGCAGGGGAGCGGGCGGGGTGATCAAGGGCGGCGAGACGCTCGTGTTCGTCGTCGACCTGGTCAACGTCCACTGACGGGGTCTCCCCGGCTCGGGTCCCGCCGGACCGGGAAGCAGCGCGCGGTCGGTAGCCTCACACGCATGTCCCTCGACGTTCTGGCCGAAGCGGCGCGCCGTCGGACCTTTGCGATCATCTCCCACCCGGATGCCGGCAAGACCACGCTGACCGAGAAGCTGCTGCTCTACTCCGGCGTGGTGCAGACGGCCGGGGCGGTCAAGGCGCGCGGCGGGCGCACGGCGGCGCGCTCCGACTGGATGGAGATGGAACGCGAGCGAGGCATCTCGGTCTCGTCGACGGTGATGCAGTTCCCGTACGGCGACTGCCTGATGAACCTGCTCGACACCCCCGGGCACCGTGACTTCTCCGAGGACACCTACCGCGTGCTCGCCGCCGTCGACGCGGCGGTGATGGTGCTCGACTCCGCCAAGGGCATCGAGCCCCAGACGCGCAAGCTGTTCGAGGTGTGCCGCAGCCGCAACACCCCGATCATCACGTTCCTCAACAAGCAGGACCGCCCCGGGATGTCGCCGCTCGAGCTGATCGACGACATCACCTCCAAGCTCGAGTTGCAGATCGCCCCGATGATGTGGCCCGTCGGCCCGACCGGTGATCTGATCGGACTGCTCGACGTCGAGCACCAGACCCTGATCCGGGCCGACCGCACGGCACGGGGGGCGACGATGGGCGACGAGGAGACGTTGAAGGACGACGAGGCCCGCGCCGTCGGCGGCGAGGCGCTGGCCCGCGCCCTCGAGGAGTGCGAGCTGCTCGCCGCGGCCGACGGGGGATGGAGCCGCGCCGCCTTTGCCGCCGGCAACCTCACCCCGGTGTTCGCCGGATCCGCCCTGACCAACCTCGGTGTACGCCAGCTGCTCGAGGCGTTGGTCACCGTCGCTCCCGCCCCGAGCGTGCGCCACGAGGCGAACGGCGACCTGAGGGAGCTCGACGCCCCGTTCGCCGGGATCGTGTTCAAGATCCAGGCCAACGTCGATCCGTCGCACCGTGACCAGATGGCCTTCGTACGGGTCTGCTCCGGACGCTTCGAGCGGGGCGAGCCGTTGACGCAGTCCTCGAACGGCCGGCTGGTCACCACCAAGCACGCGGCGACCACCCTCGGGCGCGAGCGCGACACGATCGACGAGGCCTTCCCCGGCGACGTCGTGGCCCTGGTCAACGCCCGCAACCTGCGCATCGGCGAGACCGTCTACAGCGGCAGGCCCGTGGTGTTCCCGCCGTTGCCCCGGTTCGAGCCGGAGCACTTCGCCTCGGCCCGCCCGTTGGACGTGTCCAAGTCGAAGCAGTTCCAGACCGGGGTCAACCAACTCGATGCCGAGGGTGTGATCCAGGCGCTGGTCGAGGACGGCAACACGTCACGCCCGATCATCGCCACCGTCGGCGTCCTCCAGATGGACGTGTTCAAGCACCGCATGCGGGCCGAGTACAACGTCGAGATCGAGCTGATGGGCAACGGCATCGAGATCGCCCGGCGCACCGACGAAGCGACCGCCCCGGAGCTGCGGGCGATGGGCGGGGTGCGCATCGCCGAGCGGGCCGACGGCGTGCTGCTCGCCCTGTTCGAGAACAAGTACCGCCTCGAGCGCCTGCTGCGCGACAAGCCCGAGCTGACGCTCGCCCCGATCGTCGGCTCCTGAGCGGGACACCCGCCTGGCCGGCTCGGCGAGAGGCGGTAGGGTCGCCGGCGTGCTCACGGTCATGGTCACCCACAACCCCGAGGATCTCGAGGCCTACTACGGGCGGGCGCTCGTCGAGCTCCGCAAGGTCGCCCGGGTGGTCGTCAACCCACTCGACCGCGACCTGACCACCCCCGAGCTGATCGAGGCGGCCGCCGGCTGCGAGGTGATCATCGCCCACCGCTCGACCCCCGGCGAGGCGCCGGTGTTCGCCTCCTCGCCGCGGCTCCTGGCCTTCCTGCGCTGTGCGGTCGACATCAGCACGATCGACGTCGCCGCGGCGAGCACCGCCGGGGTGCTCGTCGGCCACGCCGACAAGAGCTTCGTGGCCTCGACCGCGGAGCTCGCCCTGGGGCTGCTCCTCGACCTGGCTCGCAACGTCAGCGAGTCGACGATCGACTACCGCCGTGGTGTCCAGCCTGCCCAGCGCCCGGGTCGCCAACTGAGGGGGCGGACGGCGGGGATCATCGGCTACGGGGCGATCGGGTCGTACCTCGCCCCGTTGCTGCGCGCCGTCGGGATGGACGTGCTCGTCTGCGACCCGGTCGCCGACGCCACCGTCGACGGGTTCGAGCAGACCGGGTTGGACGACCTGCTCGCACGGTCCGACGTGGTGCTCCCGCTGGCCCCGGCCGAGGCGTCGACCACCGATCTGATCGACGCCCGGGCGCTCGGCGTGATGCGCCCGGGCGCGCTCCTCGTCAACGTCTCCCGCGGCGAGCTGCTCGACGAGGAGGCGGTGGCCGCGGCGCTCGACAGTGGACGACTCGGCGGACTGGCGATCGACGTGGGGCGGGCGCCCGATCAGCGGCCGTCGGCGATGCTCGCCGGACGGCCGGGGGTGGTGGCCACCCCCCACCTCGGGGGACTCACCCCGGAGAACGCCGACGCCCAGGCGCTCAGCTCGGTCGAACAGGTGGTGGCGATGACCGCCGGGGTGATGCCGCCGCGGGTCGTCAACGGCGAGCGGGCCGATCGCCTGCGCGTGTGGTGGTCGACGCGGTCGTGACGGCCGAGCCGTTCCCGGTCGGCGCCTGCGACACCCACGTGCACCTGTACGACGGGCGCTACCCGGCCGTGCCGACGGCGATCCTGCGGCCACCCGACGCCACGGTCGACCAGTACCGGCAGTTCCGCGACGAGCTCGGCCTGACCCGGGTGGTCGTTGTCCAACCGTCGACGTACGGCTTCGACCACCGCTGCCAGCTGGCCGCGGTCGCCGAGCTGGGCGCCGACGCCCGGTTGGTCGCCGTCGTCGACGAGACGGTGACCGACGACGAACTGCAGCGGCTGACGACGCTCGGCGCTCGGGGGGCGAGGTTCCACATGCTGCCCGGGGGAGTGGTGCCCTGGGAGTCGCTGGTCCCGACCGCGGCGCGGGTCGCTCCCTTCGGCTGGCACATCCAGCTGCAGGTGAACGGCCGCGAGCTGGGCGAGCGGATCGGCGTGCTCCGCGATCTCCCCACGCCGCTGGTCATCGACCATGTCGGACGGTTCATGCCACCGGTGAACGTGGCCGACGAGCGCTTCGGCGTCCTCCTGCGGCTGGTTGACACCGGCCGGTGCTGGGTCAAGCTGTCGGCGCCCTACGAGTCGGCGCGCGATGATTCGCACAGATACGACCTGGTCACGGCGATGGTCGAGGCGCTGGTCGAGCGGGTGCCCGAGCGCATGCTGTGGGCCTCGAACTGGCCCCACCCCGGACAGGTCGCCCCGCCCGGGCCCGACGACCTGCGTCGCCTCGCCCTGCGCTGGATGCCGTCGGGATCGACACGGCGACGCATCATGGTCGACAACCCGGCGGAGCTCTACGGCTTCGGCCCAGTCAGCGAGGAGCTGCCATGACCGCCCAGTACGCCCGATACCCGTCGCTCGCCGACCGCGGGGTGTTCATCACCGGGGGAGCCGACGGGATCGGGCGCGCCTTGGTCGAACAGTTCGCCGGGCAGGGGAGCAGGGTCGCCTTCGTCGACATCAATGCGCCGTACGCCCGGGCGACCGTCGCGCGCTGTGGCGAGGCAGGGGCGGCGCACCTGCCGTTGTTCTACGAGGTCGACCTGTTGGACATCGCTGCCCTGCCGCGAGGCATGCGCCCAGGCGATCGCCGAGCTCGGCGGGGTGAGCGTGCTGGTCAACAACGCGGCGAGCGACGACCGCCACGACTGGCGGACGATGACGCCCGACTACTTCGACAACCGGATCAACACCAACCTGCGTCATTACTTCTTCGCCATCCAGGCCCTGGCGCCCCAGATGATCGAGGCGGGGACGGGCTCGATCGTCAACATCGGCTCGAGCAGCTACATGATGCAGGAGGACATGTTCCCCGGCTACACGATGGCCAAGGCCGCCGTCGAGGGGATCACCCGCACGATGGCCCGCACGCTCGGCCCCCACGGGGTGCGGGTCAACACCGTCCTGCCCGGTTGGGTGCCGACGGAGCGCCAGCTGACCAAGTGGTGGACGCCCGAGGGTGAGGCGGGCACGATGCGCGACCAGGCGATCAAGCGGCGCATCCTGCCCGAGGAGTTCGCCCAGATGGTGCTGTTCCTCGCCGCCGACGACGGGGCCGCGTGCACGGCCCAGCAGTTCCTCGTCGACGGCGGCCGGTTCTAGGACCTTCGAATCGGACTTGTCGGGGCCACACCGACGAGCGGCTCGTCTTCCGCCCGATCGGTGGTTGATTTGACACTCCTGGTCCTCTGATTGAGCGACTCTTGATGGGTAGACGAACACATGTTCGTCAGCGTTGGTAGGCTGTTCTCCGTGACCGTTCTGCTCGACCCGATCCGCCACGCCGCCGACGACCTGCAGACCATCGATGTCACCACCCTGTCACGCTCTGTTCTCGGCGAACTCGTCGTCGAACTCCGCGCCCTGATCACCGGGCTCGAAGCCGAACACGCCCGCATCCTCGCCGAAGCCGACCGCGCCGGCGTCTGGGCCACCGACGGGGCCACCTCGCTCACCACCTGGCTCGCCCACACAACACACTCCACGATCGGCCGGGCGAAGTCCCAGGTGAAACTCGCCGACACCCTCGCCAAACAACCCACGATCGCCGCGGCGATGCGCGCCGGCGCACTCTCGCTCGACAACGCCAACCTCCTCGCCAACATCATCGACCACCCCGCCTTCGCCGACGACGCCGCCGGGCTGATCGACCAAGCCACCACCGAATCACCAGGCGAACTCCGCCGCAGCCTCGACCACTGGACATCGGGCGTCACCCCCGACTCCGACGCCGAACGTGACGCCGCCCGCCACGCCCGCCGCACCCTGACACTCGTCGACACCGACGACAACATGGTCGAACTACGCGGGTTGCTCACCCCCCAAGACGGCCGCACGGTCCGCAACGCGCTCGGCCATCTCGCCGGCACCGCCTGGGACGACCACAGCGGACGAACCCACACCCAACGCCACGCCGACGCCCTCGTCTCGCTCTGCGACGCGTTCGCCAAAGGCACCATCACCGGCGGACGCGAACGACCCAAACTGCTCGTCACCGTCGCCTACGAAACGATCCTCGAACGCGCCGCCACCCGCGGACACGTGCACACCGGCGAAACCCTCTCCGGTAACGCCGTACGCCGCCTCGCCTGCGACGCCGAACTCCACCGGATCATCACCAGCGGCCAATCGACCACCCTCGACTTCGGGGCCGCCACCCGCCTCGTCTCTGACAGCATCTACCTCGCCCTCGTCGAACGCGACGGCGGCTGCCGGTTCCCTGGCTGCGACCGACCACCCGGCTGGTGCGAAGCACACCACATCATCCCGTTCCCCACCGGGCCAACCAGCATCGCCAACACCGCCCTGCACTGCAACGCCCACCATCACCTCATCCACCAACCCGGATGGCACCTCCACGGCGACGGCGACAACCTCCACTACCAAACCCCCGACGGCCGCACCCTCCACGCCCCAACCCACCGTCGCACCCGCCACCCCTCGACAACCACGACCACCCCCACACCACCCAAACCCAACCCACCGACGAACAGCCGAACCCGCCGCCACCAGCCCCGACCGGCCGAACAACTCTGCCTCACATGCTGACAACCGTCCGGGTGTTGCCGCTTATATTGACATAACGAATATTATGGGCGCTTCGAAGTGAGGCCGGACGATGGCTACACCGTTCGGACGGCGACGCCGCTCAGCTGCCCGGACGGAGGGCGGCGTAGCTCGTCCAGAGCCGCTCGACGCGTTCGAGCCGCTCAGCGGCGCTGTCCTTCAGGCGCTCGGCGACCGACGCCGACATCGCGCCGAGAAAGGCCAGCGTGGCCACGTGGCTGTCGAACGGGCCGACGGCGTCGGCGCTGACGACGAATGCGTCGGTGGCACCGATGGCGAGCGGGGACAGCCGGCTGTCGGTGATCGCGACGTGGGGGACCGCGGCCCCACGCAACTCCCCCACGGCGTCGATCACCCACTGGTCGTACCGCCGGAGGTCGACGGCGACGACCAGGTCGGCGGGTCCGAACCTGGCCAGCCTGCGCCCGACCAGCACCCGGTTGCCGGCGATCGACTCGACGCCGTCGCGCAGCTGGGACAGCTCCTCCACGAACTGGTGGGCGACACCTCCCGAGGCCTCCCCCGACAGCACGCCGACCCGTCGGGCGGTCGCCAGGGCCTCGATCGTGCGGTCGTACGCCGAGCGATCGACGCCGTCGAACGTCGTCTGCAGATTGCTCAGCTCGCGATGCAGCGTCCGGCCGAGCACGTCGTGACGGGCGAGCTCCTTGATCCGTGCCGCCGCCGGACGGAGTTGCTGGCTGAGCTCGTCCTGGATGGCGGCCTGGAGCGCCGAGAATCCCTCGAAGCCGAGCTTGCCCGCCAGCCGGACCACCGTCGCCGCCCCGGCTCCCGCCCGGGCCGCCAGCTCGGCAACGGTGCCGAAGGCGACCGTCTGTGGATCACGGACGACCACTTCGGCCACCCGGCGCTCGGCCGCCGACAGCGAGCCGGCCGACTGCTGCACGAGGTCCTGCACCGACACCGAATCGAGGCTAGGCGAGATCTTCCCACCCGGCCGTCCCGCGGGCTGCCGGCCCGGCCGCCCCCCTGGTGGCCGGCCCGGCCGTCGATCTAATCGTTCCACATCTGATAGTCTATGGAACTAACGTTCCAATGATGGACGCGTCAGTGTCGAAGGCGTTCCGGTACGAGCGCACAGGAGGAAGAATGGCGATGACCGCAACGACCACACGCACCCGGCCGCACTGCACGCCGCCCTCGATCATCCCCACCGCTCCGTGGCCGGGCCCCGAAGCTCTACTGGACGTCGCCTCCGAAGCATTCGTCAGCGCGGCCGGCCGTGCCGGGCGATCGCTACCGGCCGACGTGTTCGACGCGCTCAACGACTTCGGCGATTTCGCCGGCGACTCGGGAGCGCTGCTGATCCACGACGTCCCGATCGGGGAGGTGCCCGACACCCCGCGGCGGCCGACGGCTCCGTCGAACAAGGACACGGTCAGCGAGTTCTCGCTGCTCACCGTCGCCCGCAGGCTCGGCCAGCCCGTCGGGTACCTGCCCGAGCACGGTGGCGACCTGGTTCAGAACATCGTCCCGGTGCCCGGATCCGAGCAGCGTCAGGTCTCGACGTCGTCGCGGGTGCAGTTGATGTTCCACACCGAGGCGGCATTCCACCCCCATCGGCCCCATTACCTGTTGCTGCTCTGCCTCCGGGGAGATCGCGACGGGATCGCCCGCACGACGCTGGCCTCGGCCGCCGAGCTCGCTCCCCTGATCAGCCCGGCCAGCCGCCAGGCCCTGCACGAGCCGCGCTTCCGGACCGCGGTCGACGAGTCCTACCTCGACGGAGCCCCCTCCCCCGGGCTCGGTGCGCCCGCCGCCGTCTTCTACGGCGACCCCTCCGCCCCCCACATGGTGTTCGACGCCGATCTGATGGTCGGAACCGATCTGGCTGCCGAGCGTGCCCTGGCGGAGTTGGGCGCGGCGATCGAGGCCCACCACACCGGCGTCGTGCTCGAGGCCGGCGACCTGCTGATCGTCGACAACACCGTCGCCGTGCACGGTCGGAGCCCCTTCCGCCCCCGCTTCGACGGAGCCGATCGTTGGCTGCAGCGGACCTTCGTCGTGCCCGACCTGGCGGCCAGCGCAGCCGATCGCCGGGGCAGGATCGTCACCACCCGTTTCGGGGCGTGAAGCGCCGGGTGCGCGAGCACCCCCGACCGTGACCGAGAATGCCCCGATGGACAACTCGACGCCGGCCGCCCGGTTCAGCCTCGCCAGTGACAACTCGGCCGGCGTGCACCCGGCGGTGATGGACGCGCTGGTCCGTGCCAACCACGGTCACGCCCTCGCCTACGGTTACGACCCCCTCACGGCGACGGTCGACCGGCAGTTCGACGACCTGTTCGGACGCCCCGTGGACACCTTCTACGTGTGGCACGGCACCGGGGCCAACGTGCTCGCCCTGGCCGCTCTGGCGATGGCCAACGGGCCCCGGTGGGCGGTGGTGTGCACCGACGTCTCCCACATCCATGTCGACGAGACGGGCGCTCCGGAGCGGATGGTCGGCCTCAAACTGCTCCCCGCGCCGACCCTCGACGCCAAGTTGACCGCCGACGCCATCGAACGGGCCGCGGTCCCCCTCGGCGACGAGCACCACCCCCAGCCCGGTGTCGTCTCGATCACCCAGTCCACCGAGAGCGGCACGCTGTACTCCGCCGAGGAGATCGGCGTGCTGTGCGACACGGCCCACCGTCACGGCATGCTCGTCCACCTCGACGGCGCCCGCATCGCCAACGCCGCAGCCGCGCTCGGTGGCACGGTCGAGGCGCTCCGCTCGTTCACCGTCGAGGCCGGGGTGGACGCGATCTCCTTCGGAGGCACCAAGAACGGGGCGATGTACGGCGAGGCCGTCGTGATCTGCACCCCGGCGCTGGCCGCCCCGGTGAAGTACCTGCGCAAGCAACTCGGCCAGCTGCCGTCGAAGATGCGCTTCGTCTCGGCCCAGTTGGGTGCGCTGCTCACCGACGAACTCTGGTTGGCGAACGCCGGCCATGCCAACGCCATGGCCGGCCGTCTCCACCGATCGCTGGAGGGTCTCCCCCTGGTACGCGTTGGCGCGCCACCCGCCGTCAACAGCATGTTCCCGATGCTTGACCCGACTCACGCAGCATCACTACGCAACGTGGCCGACTTCTACGATTGGGATCTCCATCGCCACCAGGTGCGTTGGATGACCTCGTGGGATACGACGGAAGCTCAAGTTGACCTCTTCGTCGATGCTGTTCGACGACTACCGACGGTGTGACCACCGCATTCCGAGAAACTGACAGAAACTTGTCCGGAGATAATTGACTGATCGGTTAAATCCTCCGTAACATCACCGAGGGTCGTCGGAGTTGGGATGTCCGGCGTGGGATTCGAGCTGCGAACGGATTGAGGGGATCTTCATGGCGCTAATCGAGGCCGAGCGTCCAGGCGAGCAGCCTGCGAAGCACTGGATGCGGGCGGGTGCATGCCGCGGGCTCACCGTGCTGTTCTTCCCGCCATCTGCCGAACGGCCCCAGGCGAGGGATCGGCGCGAGGCGAGCGCTCGGGCGGTCTGCGCCGGTTGCGCGATCCTCCACCAATGCCGCGAATACGCCCGGCAGAACCACGAGTACGGCTTCTGGGGCGGCGAGTCCGAGGACGAGCGACACGCGGCGGGCTTCCGACTGATCGCCCCGATCGGCACGCGCGCCCGCCCCGAGACGCTCGCCAGCTGAGCCGGCGCTCCCCACTCGCCGTGGTGCCGGGGCCGTCCGGTTCGCTGTCGGCCCGGTTCCCGGTCCGCCTACGCTGCGATCATGGCCTGCGATGAGACGTTGCGGTTCGCTCCGCGGGTGAGCGGGATGGCGCGGCCATGCCGCGGCCACCTCGACGACGCGGGACTGCGCTGAGCGTGCAGGCGAGCGAACACCGGCTGCTCCTCGAGCGCGTCTGGCGGGACTACGGCGACCGGCGCCGGGTGCTCGACGTCACCGAGGTCAGCGCGATGGTGTCGACGAACCGTGTGTACCGGCTGAGCCTCGACGACGGCGACGAGGTCTACGCCAAAGTCAGCTCGTACGGCTCGTACTTCCTGTTCGCCGAGGACCACGACCGCATCCACCGCTGCGTCGAGGAGCTGCGCGGCACCCGCTTCGAGGGGATGCTCGCCGACGTGCTGACCCACGACGGGAGGATCTACACCTGGTACGACGAGCGGCAGTGGGCGGTGTTGTACCGGGGCGTCGAACGGCGCCACGGGCTCGGGCGCATCCTCACCGATGGCCAGATCGAGCGGTTCGCCCGGGAGATCGCCGCCTTCCACCTGGCCTGCACCGAGATGGCGCCGCGCATACCGCTCACCTCGAAGTCGATCAAGTCCGATGCCATCCACCTGCTCGATCTGCTCGAGAGCCCCTTCGCCCCGCGCAACTTCGAGCTCCCGCCCGAGCACATCGGGGTACTGCGGCGCCACACCCACGACTTCCTGATGCGGCTCGACGAGGTGCGTTACGACTACTGGACGAAGATCCCCGTCCTGATCGACTGGAACCTCGGCAACTTCTCGGTCACCGCGACGGGCGACGACTTCGAGCTGTTCTCCCGTTGGGACTACGACTGGTTCAGGATCGAGCCGCGCCTGTTGGACTTCTACTTCCTGTCGAGGGTCTCGAGTCGTACCGGGGATCGGACGCAGTTCACCTACGGCTCGAACACCCTGGTCGAGCCCCGTTTCCAGCGGTTCATCGCTGCCTATCACGGCGTGATGCCGCTGAGCGCCGACGATGTGCGCTTCCTGCCCGAGGTGTACCGCTTCTTCATCCTCAACTACGTGATCCGCGAAGGGGCGCGCTTCTTCCGCCCGGACTACTGCGCCAAGTTCCGCCGCGAGGCGGTCACCCGCCACCTGCCCGGGCTGGACCACCTCGATATCACCCCGCTGCTCGACATCGTCGGCTGATCCGATCTGGAGCGGGCGCTGACGTTGGTTAGGGTCCGGAGATGGTCACGACTGACGTGAATCGGCCGGCGGCGCTGGTCTGCGTGATCGGCAGCGCCAACCTCGACCTCGTGGCCCGTGCGGCACGGATCCCCCGACCCGGCGAGACGGTGATGGGCTACGACTACTTCGAGGCGGCCGGCGGCAAGGGTCTCAACCAGGCGGTCGCCGCGGCCCGATCGGGGGCGGACGTCTCCTTCCTCGCCGCACTGGGAACGGACGGGGCGGCCGACGCGCTGATCTCCGTGGCCGAGGCCGAAGGCATCTCGACGGCGGCGGTCCGCCGGGTGGCCGGGCCGACGGGTCGGGCGCTGATCAGCGTCGGCGACGACGGGGAGAACTCGATCGTCGTCGTCCCCGGCGCCAACACCTCGCTCGATGCACGTCATATCCGCATCCACGGGCCGACGGTCGCTCGTGCCCAGGTCGTGCTCGCCCAGCTCGAGGTGCCGATCCCAGCCGTGATCGCCGCATTCGAGGTGGCCCGAGCGGTCGGCGCCACGACCGTGCTCAACCCCGCGCCGGCCATCGAGCTCCCCGACGAACTGCTCGCCCTGGTCGACGTGCTGATCCCCAACGAGCACGAGGCCGACACGCTGGGCGGGATCACCCACCTGCGACAGCTCGGCATCCACACGATCATCGTCACCGAGGGCCCGCTCGGGTGTCGGCTGTTCACCGGCGGCGGCGAGGAGCGCATCGCCCCGTTCGAGGTCGTCGCCATCGATACGACCGCTGCCGGCGATTCGTTCTGCGGATCGTTGTGCGCCCGCCTGGCCATCGGCGAGCCGATCCGCCGGGCCCTCGTCTGGGCCAACGCCGCCGGGGCCCTGGCGACCACCGTGACGGGCGCCGTACCCTCCATCCCCCGGGCCGCGGCGATCGAGGAGCTGATCAGCGTCCGAGGGTGACGGCCACCCACCCGGCGCAGCGCTCGACGGCCGCGACCGTGAAGCCGCCGAGTGTGGCGACGACGTGGTCGTAGCCTCCGTCCAGCAGCCCGCTGATGATGAGCACGCCGTCAGCGGCGACCACCCGCTCCAGGTCGGGGGCCAGCCGGATCAGCGTCGGGGCGAGGATGTTGGCCACCACCAGGTCGAATGTGGCGTCGATGTCCGCCAGTGCGGTGCACGACACCTCGATCCGATCGGCCACGCCGTTGGCCCGGGCGTTGGCCCTCGTCACCTCGGGCGCGGCCGGCGAAATGTCGATCGCCACGGCGCGCTGCACGCCGGACAGACATCCGACGACGGCCAGCACCCCACTGCCGCACCCGACGTCGAGGAGCGAGCGGCCACTCCCCCACCCGGGCCGGGCGAGGACCCGCCGCATCGCCCGTAGCGTGGCGATGGTGGTCGGATGATCACCGAGCCCGAACGTCGGGCCTGGTTCGATGCGCACGACGGTCCCCGCGGGTGTCGTCGCGGACGCCTCGACCCAGGCCGGGGCGATGACCAGTGATTCGTCGATCACCGCTGGCTGGGCGTAGTCGCGCCACGTCTCGGCGACGGTGGGGTCGACCTCGACCAGTCGCCACACCCACCCACCAGGCAGCGTGGCGCTGAGCTCCCCGATCCGGGCACGGTCCTCGCCGAGAGCCGTCCACAGCTCCGTGCACCCATCAGCGCCCGCTCGCTCCTCGACCGCCACGACACCCCAGCCCCAGAGCACGTCGGAGGCGAGCTCGACCTCGTCGGGCGCGACGGCGAGCACGTAGGCGAGCATCTCAGGCCGGTTCGTCGATGCGGCGGAGTCCGTCCCGGAACACCTTTGCCTTCACCACGTACGTCTGGGCGGAATCGGCGATCAGCTCCGGGCGGGCCCGTCCCTCCTTGATCACCGCCGGCGCCCCCACGGCGATCGCCCCGGGAGGGACGAAGGTGTCGTTGAGCACGACGGAGTTCGCCGCGACGATCGAGCCCGTCGAGACCACCACCCGGTGGAGGACGACCGACGCGTTGCCGACGAGTGCGCCGTTCTCGACCGTGCAGCCCTCGAGGTGGACGATGTGCCCGATGGTGCAGTCGTCGCCGACGATGGTCGGCGACTCCTCGGTGGTGTGGATCACCGAGCCGTCCTGGATGGAGGACCGCTGCCCGATCACGATCGCCCCTCCGTCGCCGCGCAGCACGGCGCACGGCCAGACCGAGCTGTGGGCACCGATGGTGACGTTGCCGATCACCACCGCATCGGGATGGATGTAGGCGTCGGGATGGATGTCGGGAACCAGATCGCCGAGCGCATAGATGGGCATCGACCCGACGCTACCCCGGTCCGCAGCTGTGGGCCGGAGCGCCGGAAAGGATACGGTGGTGACCCATGTCCCGCAGGATCGAGATCGAACTGACGAGCGCGCGCCCCGACGGCGTCCTCACCTGGCGCGCCGCCGGAGCCCGCGAGCCACGAGGGACGGTCGATCCCTCGCTCTTGCCGGCCACCGTCAAGGTCGGCGATGTGCTCAAGGTCGATGCCGACATCGAGGTGGACGGGATCACCATCCTCGGCGTCGCCGGCCTCGCCCGCGCCCGCAGGGAGCCGACCCGGCTCGAACTGGTCTCCGCCGACCGGCCGTTCGAGCCCGTGACCCAGACGCTCGCCCGGCGCGAGCGCGGCGATCGCGGCGACCGCGGCGACAGGGGCGACCGCCCCCGCCGTGACCGGCCGGCCCGTGACGGCGACCGCCCCCGCCGTGAGGGAGGCGACCGCCCCGGCGGATCCGATCGTCCCCGCGCCGATCGGCCCGGCCGCGACGACCGCTCCGCCCGCGACGCAGGGCGCCCGCCGCGCGACGGGGAGCGGGTCTACCGCGATCGACCGGCCCGCTCCCGTATGGAGCCCGTTCCGGAGCTGCCCCAGCGGCCCCGCGCCACCCGCCTCAAGCCGGGCCGTGCCCATCGCAGCGCCGTGCTCGACGATCTGCCCGAGGCACAGCGCGCCATCGCAGAGAAGGCGTTGCAGGGTGGCATCCCGGCCGTTCGTGCCGCAGTGGACGAACAGAACGCCCAGCTCAGGTCGCAGGGCAAGGAGGAGATCCCGGCGGCGGGTCTGCTCAAGATGGCCGAGGAGCTCCTTCCCCGCCTGCGCGTGGCCGAGTGGCTCGATCGGGCCCACGCCGCCAAGGGAGACATCGACCGCCTCGACCTGCGCGATCTCCGGTCCGTGGTCGCCGCCTCCGACGATCCCATGATCACCCGCGACGAGACCAGCCGAGAGCTGGCCAACGATCTCAAGGCCGCCCTGCTCAGCCGGCAGGAGAAGGCCTCGGCCGAATGGCTCGAGGACATCGGCATGGCCCTCGACATCGGCCGGGTGATCCGCGCCCTGAAGATGTCCTCGGAGCCCCCCAAGGCCGGCATGCGCTTCCCGACCGACCTGGCCGCCAGGCTGTCGAGCGCCGCCATCGCCTCGCTCACCCCCGAGGCGCTCCCCGAGCGCTGGGCCGCCGTGCTCGAGGCCGCGGCATTCTCCCCGATCCGGGCGCAGGTGGTGCCCGCCGCGCCCCCGACGAGTGTCAACGACGAGCTCACGGCGACGATCACCCGACTGGCGGCGCTGTTGCCCCAGATCGCCGCTCTGTTCGGCATCACCCCGGCCGCCGGCGCCCATTCGCCCAAGCCGTTGCGTCCAGGGCGCAAGCCCGATCCCCGCAAGCCGGATGCCCGCAGGCCCGGCGCACCCGTTCCCGGGCGTCCCGAGGGCGCCAGGTCCCCCCGGCCCACTCCCCCGGCCGCCCGTCCGGCCCCCGAGACCGCTGCGGCATCCGAGCCCGTACCCGCCGAACCCGCCGTTGCTGTGGCTGCCGCCATCCCTGAGGTGGCGGACTTCGCCGAGGTCACCGAGGTCACCGAGGTCACCGAGGTCGCTGACGTGGCCGAGGTCACCGAGGTCACCGACGTCGCCGAGGTCACCGAGATCGCCGAGGTCACCGAGATCGCCGACGTCACCGAGGCTGCGGACGTGGTCGACGCCATCACGGATTCACCCGACGATGCGATGTCGGACGATGCCGTGTCGGACGAGTCCTCCGCCTCCTGAGGTTGCCCACCTCCGGCGTCGGTGCGCTCCGGACGAGGGACCGTCTGTAGATTCCCCGTCCATGGCAGAGATCGTGGAGTACGAAGTCGAGGGTCGCGTCGCCGTGATCACCCTGAACCGCCCCGAAGCCCGCAACGCCATCAACGGCGACGTGGCCAACGGGATGGAGGCGGCGATCGACCGGATGGAGGACGACCCGTCGGTCTGGCTCGGCATCCTTCGCGCCAACACCGAGGGACAGGAGCGCCCGGTCTTCTCGGCCGGCGCCGACCTGAAGGCGATCAACTCGGGCCAGGCGGCGACGCTCAACACCTCCCGTGGCGGCTTCGCCGGCTTCGTCTACCGCCAGCGGCTCAAGCCCGTCATCGTCGCCGTCGACGGCCTGGCGACCGCTGGTGGTTGCGAGGTCGTGCTGGCCGCCGACCTCGTCGTGGCCACGACCCGTTCGTCGTTCGGGCTGGCCGAGGTGAAGCGAAACCTGATCGCCGGTGCCGGTGGGCTGTTCCGCCTGCCCCGGGCGATCGGGCAGGCTGCGGCGATGGAGGCAATCCTCACCGGTGAGCCGATCACGGCGGATCGGGCGTTCCAGCTCGGCCTGATCTCCCGCCTGGTCGGCCCCGGCGAGGCCGTCGACGAGGCTCGGCGGCTGGCCGCCCAGATCACGGCGAACGCACCACTGGCCGTCTGGGCGAGCCGCAAGGTGGTGCTCGCAGCCGCCTACCAGGACGACGACACGTTGAAGCAGCTCACCAACGCCGAGTTCGCCAAGGTGCTCGCCTCGGAGGACACCAAGGAGGGGCTGACCGCCTTCATCGAGAAGCGGGCCCCGAACTGGCGGGGGGTCTGAGCACCCCGACCTCGGTGAGGAAGTCCGCCAACCCGGCAACGATGCCAGGATGATCGGCGACCTCGTCGAGCGCGCACCAGCGCAGTTCGGCGGCGTCGTCTCCGGCGAGCGCGCCGTGGACGCTCTCGACGTCCACCGCGAAGTCGTGGATCACGTAGTGCCAGCCCGGGGCGATCCGCTCCACGAAGCCCAGGTGCCGTGCCGAGCGGCCGATGAGGCCGGTCTCCTCGCCCAGCTCGCGCAGCACGGCGTCGACCAGCGTCTCGCCGTACTCCACCCGCCCGCCGGGAACGCTCCACATCCCCGCGCCTGCGCCGCGACCCCGCCGGACGAGCAGCAGCGCGCCATCGTGAACGACGATGGCGCCGACACAGACCTCGGCGTGCCCCGAGGGTGTCATCGGGCCTCGTCTGCGAGGGACTTGCCGACGATCAGCAAGCGGGCCTTCATCCCGAAGCGTTCGAACATGTTCTTGGTCTCCCGGTCGCCGGGCAGAGCGGACGACTCGATCCGCGCCGCTCCGGCCGAGCGCGCTGCGGCGATCGCGTCGTCGAGGAGCTCCTCGCCGAGTCCGAGCCCGCGTGCCCCGGGCGTGACGTAGATCCACTCGACGACCGCCGAGCCGGCACCGGCGCCGAGTTCCGTGCGACACCACCCGACGACCACCTCGTCGATCGTGGCGACTGCCAGCCGACGCGCGCCCGCCGGGGGGTCGAACAGCGACTCGTCGGCCATCGGGTGTTCGGCGAGCCACTCGGGGCCACCCCGCTGCCCGGCGAGGTGACCGCGAGCCTCGTCCTGCAACCACGCCATCGCCGGCCAGTCGCCGACGTCAGCCGAACGGACGGCAGCGATCACCGGCCGTGCTCCAGCCGGGCGATCTGCCCCAGGACGGTTCTGCGGGCCCGGTGAGCGGCCTCGTAACGTGCGATCCGGTCGAGGTCATCCCGGGGGAGGCCGGCGAGGCAGGCGACGATCTGGGAGGCAGCCAGCGAGTCGTAGTCGGCGATGGCCAGGGAGTCCGGGTCGATCCCGGCGCCCCCTGCCGGTAGCAGCGGGGCCGGGGCGGTCTGCCGAACGGTGGCCGGTGACCCGTTCCTGGGATCGACCCGCCCGGCGCCGGCGCTGAAGCGTTGCTCGATGATCCCCCGGCCGGCGCGAACGGCGAACTCGCCGATGACCCTGGCCAGACCTACCTGCCGGACGATCCGGTCCCGTCCCGCCTCGGCGAGCCCGGGGCACAGACGGCGAGCCTCGACGACGGCGCCGATCGGGGCGTACACGAGCACCTCGAGTGCCCGGCGCAGCGGGCCGTCGTCCCCCCCGGTCATCGACAAACCGGGCGTCAGCTGAAGATCGGGCAGGCGTCGTCGTCCATCGGGCACCCCGGAGCCTTGGCCCGCACGAGCAGGAAGCACGAGGAGCACAGTTGTTCGTCGTGCCGTTTCGGCTGCAGGCGGTCGCCGGGCTCAGCCCGCGGGTCGTCGATCTCGGGGTTCTCGTCGTCCTCCTCGAGCTCGTTGTCGTTGGCGATGAGGCGATCCTTGAGGATCGTGTCGAGGTCGGCCTCGACATCATCGGGGGTGAGCATGTCCTCGTCGTCGTCCTCCTCCTCGGAGTCCTTCTCCTTGGCGACCACGGGCCGGCGGGCCGGTGCCTCGGCGATGTCGTCGACGAGATCGTCGGCGAGGTCGTCTGCGTCCTCCTCACCGACGAAGTCCTCGTCCTCGGCGAGATCGTCGGCGAACACGTCCTCCTCGACCAATGCCTCCTCGTCGAGCTCCTCGGGGTCGATGTCGACCTCGATCAGCTCCGCTTCGAACTCCTCATCGGCATCGATCTCCTGAAGTTCCTCGTCTTCATCAGCCATTTTGACGATCCCTCCTCAAGTCGGCGCGGGGCGGGCCTCAGCCGGCGCGGGGCGGGATCATACGGCGGCGATGTGGCAACGGTCCCCTTCCCACCTGTGACAGCAGTCACGTCTCACGTTCGAGACGCCGGACTTCGGCCCGACGCTCCGACTCCAGGCGCTCCAGCTCGGGTTCGGCGGTGCTGATGTGGACCATCGCCGCGGCGATCGCCCGGTGCCCGGCCTGCTCGGCGATCAACCGGTGCATCTCGATCGCCACCCGCCGGTACGAGGGGTGGCCCTGGGGCGAGGAGCGCAGTTCGAGCATGTGGATCGCCTCGCGGGCGTTGAACTGCATCGCGTAGCGCACCCGATAGGCCATCGACACGGCGTACGAGGCCTGGGCGGGATGGATCGGGAGAAGGGCATCGTAGAGGGCGGCCGCCCGCTCCATCGCCTCGTCGAACGCCTGTGTCCCGCCGGCCTCGTCGACCAGCTCGGGCCGGATGTACCCGTGCAGGGGGGTCAGCGGCTGCCACTCGATGGTCAGCATCCGGTGGCGCTGCAGATCGCGGAACGCTCCGTAGTCCGACAGCACGTCGAAGCGGTAGTCGGTGCGTTCGAACGCCCGGCCCGGCTTGTGACGCCGGTTGGCCCGCTCGCCTACGTAGGCGGTGAGCAGCGCCACCCGGTCGGCGGCGGGGAGGAGCCGGACCCGTTCGAGCAGCTGCCGCTCGGACATCGCCGAATGCGGATAGCAGATGGCGGCGAGCAACTTGTCCTCGCCCTCGGGATCCCAGTCGGTGAGCACGACGGCGGGCGAAGCCTCGACCGGTGCCCCGCCGAACAACGAGCCGACGAGCTCGCCGGTGTGCTCCCTGGTGCTGGCCAGGTACTCGGTCCACCGCCCGCCCCGTTCGGCGGCGTCGACCCGGCGCAGGAAGCCCGGGATGACCTTGCGCAGTTCGGTGAGCATCATGTCGGCGTACTGACGGGCCTCGGGCAGGACGTGACCCCGCATCCGCAGCAGCAGCGCCTCGTACGCCTGGCCGCTGCCGTAGATCCCGACGTTGGACAAGGCGGCGGCCGGCAACAAGCCGCGCACGGCGTCGAGCGCCTTGGCGCGGGTCGCCTGGCGATAGACGAACTCCGAGTCGCCCGGCTGCTGGGCGACCGTCGCCCGGACATGGGTGGTGACCTGGCGCACGAGGTTCGCATAGGTGTCGAACATCCGGTCCATGTCGCCGACGTAGCGGGTGCCCAGGCGGGACGACAGGACGTCGGGATCGCGGTAGTAGCGATACCGCCCACCGAGGCGGGCGTCGTAGCTGATGTAGCGGGTGCTCTGCTCGAGGTAGCTCATCAACCGACCCCACTCGAGCACCTTGGTGAGCAGGTTGGAGGCCTGTTCGCAGGCCAGGTGCACGGCCCCGAGCTGGGCGACTGAGTCGTCGCCGTACTCGACGAACACCTTCTCGTAGAGCTCTTCGGCGCGGGCCACCCCGACGGTGGCGTCGAGCCCGTGATCGGAGGAGATGTCGAGTTCGCCGACGAACTCGTCGAGGAACAGCCGGCGCAGGCTCTTGGGGCTGCGGCTGTACCGGGCGAACAGCGCGCCCTTGACGACCTCGGGCAGGTTGACCAGGGCGAACACGGGCCCGTCGAGGTTGGTGAAGTAGCGCCGCAGGACGTCGGCCTCGGCCTGCGTGAACTCCTCGGGGACGTAGACGGTCACGGTCGGATCCCCGGGGCGGGTACGGTCACGAGGGGTCATGCTACGGCGGTGACCCACTCCCCGACCGGATCACCGGGTGCCGATGACCTGGTGATTCACAGAACACCGCGATCCGGCCCGACGACGGCGAAGGCCTCGGCCGAGGCCGTCCGCAGGCCGGCGTCGGTCCACAGGTCGACGACCGTCATCGCCATCGCCTTGGCGCTGTCGATCACCGCCCGGTCGCCCTCCTCCCGCCCGGCCCAGGCGGCGAACTCGATCGTGTGGATCGGCACGCCGTCGGGGGCGACCTGGACCATCGGGTGGATCGACGGCACGAGGTAGGAGACGTTGCCCATGTCGGTCGAGCCGACGACCCGCTTGCCGACGACCGCCGGGTCGCCCGGGTGCCGACCGACCCGGTTGGCGTTGCCGACGTACGCCGCCACCATCGGGCCGTTGTCGCACATGTCGGCGTACGGGAAGTCGTCCCACTCGTGCGACATGGTGCAGCCACAGGCCGTCGCCCCGGCCTCGTTGCAGGCCAGCACCCGCTGCTTGAGCGGCGCTAGGCTGGCGAAGCTCGGCGAGCGGACGTACCACAGCAGGGCGGCCTCGGCCGGCACCACGTTGGGCGCCCCTCCCCCATTGGTGAAACAACCGTGGATCCGTTCGGTGGGCAGGATGTGCTGGCGGAGCGCGGCGACGTTGATGTAGCTCAGCACCGCGGCATCGAGCGCGTTGCGCCCCTCGTGCGGCGCCGCTGCGGCGTGAGCGGCCCGGCCGTGGAACGTGGTGGCGAGCTGCTGGACGGCGATCGCATCCATCCGGATCAGATCGGCGTCGCCCGGGTGGACCATCATCGCCGCATCGAGGCCGTCGAAGGCGCCCTGGCGGGCCATCATGATCTTGCCCCCACCGCCCTCCTCGGCCGGTGTTCCCATCAGCACGACCGATCCCCCGGCCTGTTGGGCGACCGAGGCGACGGCCAGTCCGGCACCGAGACCCGCCGCGGCGATGACGTTGTGCCCGCAAGCGTGCCCGATGCCTGGCAGTGCGTCGTACTCGCACAGGACGGCCACCCTGGCCCCGGCGTCGCCGGCCACGGCGCTGAAGGCGGTGGGCTGGCCGTAGGCGCCCCGCTCGACGTGCAGGCCCCGCCCCTCGATCACCTCGGTGAGCAGTCCGTGGGCGAAGTGCTCGTCGTGGGAGAGCTCGGGCCGGGCGTGGATCTGGTGGGAGACGTCGATCAGCGTGGCGGCGAGCCGATCGACCTCGTCGCAGACCTGCTGTTTCAACCGTTCGATGTCCATGATCAGGCGAGACTAGGCCGTGGTCGACGGGGCCCCGTCGCCCGAGCCGTGTTCAGCCCCGCGGGAGCGTGCGGATGCCCAGCTCGCCGAGCTGCTTGGCGTCGACCGGGGTCGGGGCGTTGGTCATCGGATCGGTGCCGCTCTGCGTCTTGGGGAAGGCGATGACCTCGCGGATGTTCTCCTCACCGGCCAGCACGGCCACCAGGCGGTCGATGCCGAAGGCGAAGCCCCCGTGGGGCGGGGCGCCGTAGCGGAACGGGGTGAGGAAGAACCCGAACCGGCGGTCGGCCTCCTCGTCGCTGATCCCCAGCAGGTTGAACACCCGGCGTTGCAGGGCGGGCTCGTGGATCCGGATCGACCCCGAGCCGAGCTCCCAGCCGTTGAGCACGAGGTCGTAGGCCTGCGAGCGCACCCCGAGCGGATCGGTCTCGAACTTGTCGATGTCGTCGGGGTGCGGATGGCAGAACGGGTGATGACCCGGCTTGGGCCGGCCCGTCTCCTTGTCCACCCCGACGAACAACGGGAAGTCCGTCACCCACACGTAGCGGTACGGCCCCTGGTGCACCGGAGGACGCCCGAGGTCGTTGCGCAGCTGGCCGAGGACCTCGCACGTCGTCATCCACTCGTCGGCGACGATCAGTAGCAGATCCCCCGGCACGGCGGCGAGCCGCGTCACCAGGGCTGCTGCCTCGTCGGTGGAGAGGAACTTGGCCACGGGAGACTCGAGCGTGCCGTCGCCGGCGACCTTGAGCCACACGAGGCCTTTGGCGCCGAGCTTCTTGGCCGTGTCGGTGAGGCCGTCGAGCTTGTTGCGGCCCATCCCCTCGGCCTTGCCCGGGACGCGGATGCCCTTGATCGATCCCGCCCCGGCGAACGCCTTGAACTCGGTGGAGGCGAAGATGTCGGTGAGCTCGACGAGCGTCATCCCGAACCGCAGGTCGGGCTTGTCGACGCCGTAGACGTCGATCGCCGTGTGCCAGGTCATCTGCTCGATCGGGTCGGGCGCGCGCCGGTGACCGCCTCGGCGGCGGCGAGCACGGCGTGGCCGATGGCGCCGAGCACGTCTTCCTGGGTGGCGAACGACATCTCGGCGTCGAGCTGCATGAACTCGTACTGGCGGTCGGCGCGCAGGTCCTCGTCGCGCAGGCAGCGGGCGATCTGGTAGTAGCGGTCGATCCCGGCGACCATCAGCAACTGCTTGAACAGTTGCGGGGACTGCGGCAGGGCGTAGAACGAGCCCGGCGTCTGGCGCGAGGGCACGAGGAACTCGCGTGCCCCCTCCGGGGTCGAGGGCACGAGCATCGGCGTCTCGACCTCGACGAAGCCCTGCTCCTCCATCGCCCGCCGCACGGCCGAGTTGACCTTCGCCCGGGTGCGCAGGTTGCGTTGCATCCGCTGGCGGCGGATGTCGAGATAGCGGTACTGCAAGCGCGTCGTCTCGGCAACGTCGTCGGCGCGGGCGTCGACCGGGAACGGCGGCGTCTCGGACGTGTTGAGCACCTCGACGGTGCAGTCCTGCACCTCGACGGCCCCGGTGGCCATGTTGGCGTTGACCGTGCCCTCGGGCCGGGCCCGGACCGTGCCGGTGATCCGCACGACGAACTCGCTGCGCACGTCGACGGTGTTGTCGACGACGCACTGCACGAGGCCGGTGTGGTCACGCAGGTCGACGAAGGCGAGCTTCTCGCCGTGCTCGCGCCGGCGGGCCACCCAGCCGCACAGGCTGATGGTCAGGCCGATGTGCCCGACGCCGACCGCGCCGCAGTAGTCGGAACGCATGCTCATGTCGTCACAGGTGCTTTCTGATGGAGTCGATCAGATCGTCGATCGGCACGGTGGTCTGGTCCCGGGTGTCGGCGCGCAGCGGACGGATGACCGCCGTGCCTGTTTCGAGTTCGTCGCTGCCGACGATGACGGCGACAGCGGCGCCCGAACGGTCGGCCGCCTTCATCTGGCTTTTCATCGAGCGGTTCTCGTACGCCCGGTCGGCGCGCAGCCCGGCCGCCCGCAGGCGGTCGGTGATCGTCAGCGCGCTCAGCCCTCCGATGGTGTCGATCACGAAGACGTCGACGTCATCGGGCGGGGCAGGGAAGCAACCCTCGTCGTCGCAGGCGATGAGGATGCGGTCGAGCCCGAGGGCGAAACCGACGCCGGGGGTCGGCCGGCCACCGAGCGCTTCCACCAATCCGTCGTAGCGGCCGCCTCCACCCAGGGCGTTCTGCGCCGATTCGAGCGTGCCCCCCTGGAACTCGAAGGTCGTGCGCCGGTAGTAGTCGAGGCCGCGCACGAGCGTCATGTCGACGACGTACGGGATGTCGAGGGCGTCGAGGCCGGAGAGCACGGCGTCGTGGTGGGCGGCTGCGCCGTCGCTGTAGAAGTCGGTCAGCCGCGGTGCTGCAGCGATCGCCGGAGCGTCGCCGGACCGCTTCGAGTCGAGCACCCGCAGCGGGTTCCTCGCCAGGGTGACCAGGCTCTCCGGGGTGAGCTCGTCGCGGCGAGCGTCGAAGTAGGCCGCGAGGGCCTCGACGTAGCGGGCCCGGTCGTCGGGCTCCCCGAGCGAGTTGATCAGCAGCGTCACCTGGCGCAGCCCGAGCGCTTCGAGGAACCGCCAGGCGAGGGCGATGATCTCGACGTCGAGGTACGGATCGTCGGCCCCGAGCACCTCGATCCCCACCTGGTCGAACTGGCGGTACCTGCCCCGCTGCGGCTTCTCGTAGCGGAACTGGGAGCCGGTGTACCAGACCTTCCAGGGCACGGGCGGCTGGTGCTGGACGAACGACCGGCAGATCGACGCGGTCAGCTCGGGGCGCAGGGCCACATGACGCCCGCCCTTGTCGACGAAGTCGTACATCTCCTTGCTGACCACGTCGGTGGCCTCGCCGACCCGGTGGAAGACGCCGATGTCCTCGAGCAGCGGCGAGATCACCTGGCCGTAGCCGGCCGCCTCGACCACCCCGGCGAACACGTCGACGAACCTGCGCCACCTGGCGGACTCGGGTGCCAGGATGTCGCGCATTCCGGGGCTGGTCTGGAACTCGGGCACGTCGGGTGAGGCTATCGGCGCGAGCCGGGCCTCGGCGGCCGATTTGGCGGGTCGCGATCAGCCCGGCGACGTCGACTGCACGACCTCGTACACCCCGTCGACGCTCCGCAGCGTGCGCAGCACGACCTCGAGGTGGTCGGGGGCGGCGATCTCGACGTCGAAGTCCATCCGGGCCACGGCGTGGGCGGTGCGCGTCGAGGAGGCGACGATGTTCACGTACCCGCCCGAGAGGGCGATCGTCACGTCGCGGAGCAGGCCGGGCCGGTCGAGCGAGACCACCGCGACGTGGACGAGGGACGTCTCCACCGGGCCCGTGCCCTGGTCCCACTCGACATCGACGGCGCGGGACAGCCGCTCGGCGTCGGCGGCGACGGCGTTGGCGCAGTCTGCACGGTGGACGGTGGCCTCACCGGCCCCCCGCAGGAAGCCCTCGATGTCGTCGCCGTAACGCGGCCGGCAGCAGCGCGCCAGGCGGACGAACATGCCGTCCGCGCCGTTGACCCGTACGAAGCGGCTGTCGCGGTCGAGCAGCGCATCGTCGTCCGGCCCGCCTGTCGCACCCAACGACCGGGCCACCCGCTCGGCGATCGGGTCGGCGGCGATGTGCTGCTCGCCGATCGCCCGCAACAGGGCGTCGACGTCGGCGAGATTCGCCTCGTTGACCTCGACGGCGAGCTGATCGGCGGCGAAGGCCTCGTCGGCGGCCACGCCGGCGGCGGCGAACGCATCGGCGAGGAGCTCACGTCCCGTCTCGATCGAGTCGTCCCGGCGTTCGCGCGAGAAGAACTGGCGGATCTTGTTGCGCGCCTTGGGCGTGGCCACGAACTCGAGCCACTCGGCACGGGGGCCCGACGACATCACCTTGCCCGACGACATCACCTTGGAGGTGATGATCTCGCAGGTGTCGCCGGAGCTGAGCTGGTGGCTGAGCGAGACCAGGCGGCCGTTGACGCGTGCGCCGACGCAGGTGTGGCCGACCTGGGAGTGCACCGAGTAGGCGAAGTCGACCGGTGTCGCTCCTACCGGCAGGCTGAACACGTCGCCCTTCGGAGTGAGCACGAACAGCTCGTCCTGGGCCAGGTCGCGGGTCAGGCTCTCCATGAACTGCGTCGGGTCGTTGAGCTCGGCCTGCCAGTCGATGATCCGATTGAGCCAGTCGAAGCCAGAGCCCTCCTGGTCCTTGTACGACCAGTGCGAGGCGACCCCCCACTCGGCCCGCCGGTGCATCTCGGGTGTGCGGATCTGGAACTCGACCACCTTGCCGTCGGGCCCGAGGACCGTGGTGTGCAGCGACTGGTAGAAGTTGAACTTGGGCATGGCGATGTAGTCCTTGAAGCGGCCGGGGATCGGCCGCCAGGCGTGATGGATGCTGCCGATGGCGGCGTAGCAGTCCTTGTCGGTGGCCACGACCACCCGGACGGCGACGACATCGAAGATCTCGTCGAAGTCCCGGGCCTTCTGGGTCATCTTCTCGTAGATGCTCCACAGGTGCTTGCCCCGACCGGTGACATCGGCGTCGAGCTTCAGATCGGCCAGCCGGGTGCGCACCTCGGCCACCACCTTGGCCAGGTAGACCTCCGAGCCGGGTGAACGGGTGGCCACGAGGTGATCGAGTTCGGCGAACTGCTTGGGGTACAGCGAGGCGAACGACAGGTCCTCGAGCTGCTGACGCAGTTGCTGCATGCCGAGCCGGTGGGCGAGCGGGGCGTAGATCCCGAGGGTCTCCTGGGCGACGCGCCGTTGCTTGTCGAGCGAGGTGCCCCCGAGCGTGCGCATGTTGTGGAGCCGGTCGGCGAGCTTGATGACCAGCACGCGCAGGTCCTTGGCGACGGCGACGAGCATCTTGCGCATCGTCGCCGCTTGCTGGGCCTCCTTCGAGTCGAAGTGGAGCCGGTCGATCTTCGTGACGCCGTCGACGATCGTCGCCACCTCGTCGCCGAACACGGTCCGCACCTCGTTGATCGTCAGGTCGGAATCCTCCACGGCGTCGTGGAGCAGCGCGGCGGCGATCGTCGTCTCGTCGAGGCCGATCTCGGCGACGATCTTGGCGACGGCCAGCGGGTGGTTGATGTAGGCCTCACCGCTCGTGCGCATCTGGTCGCGGTGGGCCGCCTCGGCCATCTCGTAGGCCCGCACGAGGACGCTCGTCGACGACCGCGGGTGGCGCGAGCGGTAGGCGGCGATGATCGGGGCGAGCTCCTCGGCCGGCGCCGCGGCGTGGCGTCGCCAGGGAAGGACCCGGTCGACCGTACCCATCGACTCAGTCGCCGTGGTATGGGATCAGACTTCTGACGCCGTGCTCACCCAGCCGCTGGCGGCCGTTGAGCGCGCCGAGCTCGATGAGGAAGCAGAACCCGGCGACGATGGCGCCGAGTCCCTCGACGAGGCGACCCGTGGCTGCCGCGGTGCCGCCCGTGGCCAGCACGTCGTCGACGATCAGCACCCGCTCACCCGGGTGGAGGGCGTCGCGGTGGATCTCGAGCTTGTCGGTGCCGTACTCGAGGGAGTATTCCTCGCGGGCGACGGCCCAGGGCAGCTTGCCCGCCTTGCGGACCGGCACGAATCCCGCTCCGAGGCGGTAGGCGACCGGGGCGGCGATGATGAAGCCGCGCGCCTCGATGCCCAGCACGCAATCGACCGGGACATCGACGAAGAGCTCGACGAGCGCGTTGATCGTGCTGCCGAAGGCCTCGGGATGCCCGATCAGCGGGGTGATGTCGCGAAACGTCACCCCGGCCTGGGGGTAGTCCGGGATGTCACGGATCAGGTCCCGCAGCGGTTGGGCGTCGAACGGCATCGATCGCCAGCCTAGCGGCAGGCTCGTGGCGCCCTAGCGGCGGCGCTTCTTGCGCGGCCTGGGCGGATGGCTGAGGACCGCCGCCGGGTCCTTGGCCACCGCCGTCCGGACGGTGCCGGCGGTCGCCCCGGCGGTGGGGCGCACCCGGGCGACGGCCATCTCGGCGGGGGCCGAATGGCGGTTCTTCAGGTTGCGGTACTTCGGCTCGCGTTCCTTCAGCCAGGCGAGCACCGGTGTGGCGATGAAGATCGAGGAGTAGGAGCCGGTGATCAGGCCGACGAGCAGGGCCAGGGCGAAGTCCTCCAGGGCGACGGCGCCCAGGATCGTGCCGCCGACGACGAGGATCGAGAGCACCGGGAGCACGGCGGCGAGGCTCGTGTTGAGCGAGCGCATCAGCACCTGGTTCATCGACAGGTTGACGATGTCGCTGTACTGGGCCCGCCCGGCGAAGCGCACCGTGTTCTCCTGCACCTTGTCGAACACGACGATGGTGTCGTACAACGAGAACCCGAGGATGGTGAGGAAGGCGATGACGGTGGCCGGCGTCACCTCGAACCCGAACAGCGAGTAGATGCCGACGCTGATGAACACGTCGTGGGCCACGGCGACGATGGCGGCGATCGCCATCTTCCACTCGAAGCGCCACGAGATGTACAACGACAGCACCAGGAAGAACACGACGAGGGCCAACAGCGCCTTGCGGGTGATCTCCTGGCCCCACGTGGGGCTGACCACGTTGTCGGAGACCTCCGAGCCCGACGCGGTGGCGAAGGCCTCCTTGATCCTGATCTGCACGTCGGTGGGCTGGTCGCCGACCTGGACCCGCAGACGGTCGCCACCGGACCCGCTGAGGGTCTGGATCTTGGCCGCGCGGACGTCGATCCCGTTGTCGGCGAGGACCTGCGCAGCCTGATCGGTGGTCACCGGCCCGGCGGTGAACTCCCAGGCGACGCCGCCCTCGAAGTCGATGCCGAGGTTGAGCTGGCGGAAGGCGAGCGAGAAGATGCTCAGGACGATGACGGCCGCCGAGAGGGCGAAGCCGACCCTGCGCCGGCCGACGAAGTCGAACGAGGTCTCGCCGTGGTACAGCCGGTGCCAGATGCTCGTCTTGGGCGTTGGGTCGTGCTGATCGATGACGGTCACGCGGCACCTCCGACGACATCGCCGGTGCCCACTCCGAGCAGCCGGTTGTTACGGTAACGCCTGGATCGGGCGAGCAGCAGCACGGCCGGGCGGGTGAACAGGTACGACACCACGAGGTCGCACAGCGTCGAAAGGCCGAGGAAGAAGGCGAAGCCCTTGACCGATCCGACGGTGAGCATGAACAGCGTTCCGGCGCCGATGAGCGAGACGATGTCGGCGGCCAGGATCGTGCGCCACGCCGACTTGAAACCGCGCTGGGCGGACGAGCGGAACGTCTTGCCTCCCTTGACATCGTCCTTCAGGCGTTCGAAGAACACGACGTAGGAGTCGACGGTGACGCCGACCGAGACGATGATCCCGGTCACCCCGGCGAGGGTCATCGCCAGGCCGCTGGTGCGCGAGAGCAGCGAGATGAGGCTGTACAGCAGCGCGCCCGAGACGAACAGGCCGAGCACGACGACCAGGGCCAGTGAGCGGTAGTAGAAGAGCATGAAGAGCAGCACGAGGCCGATGCCGATCAGACCGGCGATGACCGCCGCCCGCAACGAGTCCTTGCCGAGGGTCGCCGACACGGTCTGGGCGGCCTGCGCCTTCATCTCGACCGGCGTCGCCCCGTACTTCAGCACTCGCTCGAGCTGCGAGGCCTCCTCGCGGGAGAAGTTGCCGGTGATCTGGATGTTCGGCGAGCTGAAGAACCCCCCGCTCTCCTGGGAGGGCGAGGGCGCCGAGATGACTCGATGGTCGAGGACGAAGGCCATCCCTCCCGAGCACTCGGTCGAATCGCCACCGCTGTACAGCGCTGCGTAGCACTTGGCCGCCATCGTGTTCCAGGCGTCGAGGCCGTCGGCCCCTCGTTTCAGCACGAGCTCGACGGAGTACTGGCCGTTGTCGATCCGGGCCGTCGCCGAGTCGATGGCGAACTCGCCCCGGGCGAACGCCGGGCCGAGCTGGTAGACGGCGGTGCCGTCCCGGTTGGGCAGGATCACCGGCGACTCGGGCAGGTCCTGATCGACGGGTGTGATCAGCGTGGCGAGGTCGAATGGGGGTGATGTGGTGGTCGGGGCGTTCGGGTCGACCGTGGTCGTCGAAGCGTTCGGGTCGGCCGTGGTGGTCGAAGCGTTCGGATCGAGCGTCGTGGTCGGGGCGTTCGGGTCGGCCGTCGTGGCCGAGGCCTCGGTGCCGACGGTGGTGTCGGCGCTCGTGGCCGTCGGCGTCGTCGTGGTCGTTGCCGAGGCGACCGTGGCCGCCGATTGGACCACCGTGGAGGTCGTTGCCGACTGGTGGGGCAGGCGGGCGGGACCGGCCGCCGAGGTCGCCGTGTCCGCTCCAGCCGTGGTGCCGACGGTCGTGGCCGCGGTGGAATCGGCGGTCGCGCCGGCTGTCGTGTCGCCGGGGGCCGTCGAGGCGGAGGCGATGGTCGAGTCGCTCGGACCGGCCGTGGCTCCGGCCACGGTGACCGTGGTGTCGGAGCCGACCTGGCCGACGCTGATCGTCTCACCGGTGCCGATCTTGGAGAAGTCGATCGGCGGGTCGGCCGGCAGCGGTGAGCCGGTGACCGGTCGGAAGACCACCTTGCCCGTGGTGCCGATCAGCTCGAGGGCCTTCTCCTTGTCCTTCACACCCGGCAGGTTGACCACGATGGTGTCGCCCTGGCGGAGGATCTCGGGCTCGGCGACGCCGAGGCTGTCGATCCGGTCGCGGTAGATGTTCGGGATCTCGTCGAGGGCCTCGGCCGTGTAGCTGCCCACGGGCCGCAACGTCACCGACGCCCCACCCTGGAGGTCGAGACCGAGTTGCGGGGTGTTGCCGGCCACGACGGTCGCCAGCAGCGAACCGAGTGCCACGACGAGAATCGAGATCAGGGAGACCAGGAGCGGGCGGCGCTGCATTGCTTAGTTCTTGTCGCTTTCGGGTGAGGTCTGGCCCTCGGAGGCGGTCCCGGTGACCGGCTCGCCACCCGCCGGCTCGACGGTCGGGTCGATACGGCGGGCGATCGACGAACGATGCACCCTGATCTCCACGTTGTCGGCGACGTCGAGCCAGAGTGTGTCGCCGTCGATGGCGTTGATGAAACCATAGATGCCGCCGGTGGTGATCACCTCGTCACCGTCGGTCAGTTGGCGGAGCAGGGTCTGGGCCTCACGCATCCGCCGCTTCTGGGGTCGGATCATGACGAAGTACATCGCCACGCCGATCAGCAGGATCGGCAGGAGGCCGACGAGCGACGATCCGGCGGACTTGGAGGATGACTTGGCGACTGTGTCGGCAGTGGTCTGTAGGAGTGAAGTGAGCATCGAGCACCAGTATGGGGGGAAGGGCGAGCCGAGGTTAGCGACTGATCAAGGAAAAGCTGGTGAGCCCCACACGGCGAGCACCCGTTGGCGCAGGCGGTCGAAGCTCCCGTCGATGATCGAGACCCGCATCCTCGCCATCAGATCGAAGGTCCAGCCGAGGTTGTGCAGGCTCACGAGCCGCGACGCCGTCGGCTCGCCGACCTGGAACAGGTGACGGATGTAGCCCCGTGAGTGGCGGGCACACACCTCGCACGGGCAGGACGCGTCGATCGGCTCGTCGGCATGGATGTGGGCGGCGTTCCTCAGGTGCAGTTTGCCGTTGCCGGTCAGCGCCGTCCCGTGGCGACCGATACGGGTCTGCATCACGCAGTCGAACTGGTCGACGCCGAGGGCGACGGCCTCGACGAGCGAGGCAGGGTCGCCGACGCCCATCAGGTAGCGGGGCCGGTTGGCCGGGAGCCCGCCGATGGCGGCCGCCAGCGCCGGGAGCATCTGCTCGCGGGTCTCACCGACCGACAGCCCGCCGATCCCGTACCCGTCGAAGTCGAGCGAGGCGGTGTGGCGGGCGCTCTGCGCCCGGAGATCGGCGTCGATGCCGCCCTGGACGATGCCGAACAACGACTGGTCGTCGCGCCGGTGGTGGGCGCGGGCCCGTTCCGCCCAAGCCGACGTGCGCTCGACGGCCTGGCGGACCACGGCGGGTGCCGAGGGCAGTGGCGGACAGACGTCGAGCACCATCTGGATGTCGGCGCCGAGCAGCTGCTGGGTGTCGACGGCGGTCTCGGGCGTGAAGCGGTGCAGGGAGCCGTCGTAGGTGCTGCGGAAGGTGACCCCGTCGTCGTCGACCTTCGGTTCGAGCGAGAAGACCTGGAAGCCGCCCGAGTCGGTGAGGGTCAGACCGTCCCAGCCGGCGAAGCGGCCCAGCCCGCCGAGAGCGGCGATGGTCGCGGCGCCCGGGCGGAGCATCAGGTGGTAGGTGTTGCCGAGCACGATGCGGGCGCCGAGGCGTTCGTAGTCGGCCGCGCTCGAGGTACTTGACCGCCCCGCGCGTGCCCACCGGCATGAAGCACGGGGTGTCGTAGGACCCCCGCGCCGTGGTGGCCACTCCGGCGCGGGCGGCGCCATGGCTGGCAACGGTCTCGAAGTCGACGGGAAAGGTCATCGGACGGGCACTCGGGTCGGCGCTCTGGATCTACAGGCCGCGGTCGAGCAGCATCGCATCGCCGAACGACAGGAAGCGGTATCCCTCGGTCAGGGCGTTGTCGTACAGCGTGCGCCAGCGGGCCCCGACGAAGGCGTCGATCATCATCAACAGCGTGGTGCGCGGCAGGTGGAAGTTGGTCATCAGCAGGTCGACGACCTGCCAATCGTAGGGCCGGTGGATGAACAGCCTGGTCCGCCCTTCGGGCTTGCCGAACAGCGCCGCCGACTCCAACGCGCGCACCGCCGTGGTGCCGACCGCCACCACCCGGCGGGCCTCGCGGCAGCGTTCGGCCGTCTCGGCCGGGACGCGGTAACGCTCGGAGTGCATCGGGTGGTCCGTCGGATCGCTCGCCGAGATCGGCTGGAAGGTGTCGAGGCCGACGACCAGTTCGACGTGGGCGAGGCCGACCCCGGCGCCTGCCAGGGCATCGAGGAGGTAGGGGGTGAAGTGCAGCCCGGCCGTCGGCGCCGCAGCCGAACCCGGCTCGTTGGCGTAGACGGTCTGATAGCGCTCGGGGCTGGCCAACGGCGTCGTGATGTACGGCGGCAGGGGCATCTCGCCGTGGGAGGCGAGCAGCGTGAGGGGGTCCCCGTCGCCGAGGATCGTCACCCGCAGCGTGTCACCTGCCGCGGTCCGCTCCCCGACCTCGACGAGCTCCGTTCCCCCGGCCGTGGTCAGCCGTTCCCCCGGCCGCAGCTTGCGGGCCGGGCGTGCCAGGGCCTCCCACTCCCGCCGGTGCGGGTCGAGCGGGTCGAGCAGCAGCACCTCGGCCGCTCCCCCGGTCGCCCGGAGCAGGCGCAGGCGGGCGGGGATCACCCGCGACTCGTTGACGACGAGCAGATCGCCCTCGGCGAGGAGTCCGACCAGATCGCGCACGTGGAGGTGTCCGGGCGCCGCCGTGCCGCGGTCGACGAGCAGTCTGGCTGCGTCGCGCGGTTCGATCGGCCGTTGGGCGATGCGCTCGACCGGCAGTTCGTAGTCGAAGTCGGCGACATGCACGACCCGACAGGCTACGCCCGGCGGCGGGCACCTCCGCCGGGGCGGGACGGGAGCCCGGCGCGCTCCCCGGATGGAACCGCCCGCAACCCCGGCCGTCGGGGGCCGTCGCCGAACTGGCGTCCGTCGGAGTACCCGGGGTTGGTGTCGGGACGGCCCCGGCGCGCCGTCCAGCGCCAGGTGAGTGAGATCCGGGGCTCGTCGGTCGCGGTGGCCGGGATACCGTGCAGCCAGTCGCGTTGGCATCTCCCGCCCATCACGAGCAGGTCGCCGCGGCCGGGGAGGAGCACGATGTCGTCCGCCGATTCCCCGGGCCGGGTGAGGTCCCTGTGGTTCGCATCGGGGCCCCGCCGGCGCAGGACGAAGGGCCGGCGGACGCCGAGGACCGTGATGGCGATCAGGGTCTCGTCGAGCCACTTCATCTCGCGGTCGCTGTGCAGTCCCTGGTGGTCGTCGCCGTCGCGGTAGAGCAGGGCGGCCACCCCGGTGAAACGGACGCGGTAGGTGGCGTCGAGGTGCATGCCGGCCTGACGCACGGCGGCCGGGCCCGTCCCCAGGGGGATGGCGCCGCCCAGTCGTTTCTCGGGAACGTAGTGGTCGTAGCGCAGCACCTCGCGCTGCTCCCAGGCCACCGACGAACGGAGCTCCTCGAACAGTGGCTCGGGCTCCCGGACGAAGCCGGGGACCAGGTCGACCCACGACGTACCGTCGCCGAGGGCGATGCGCTCGGCCGGGGCGCGCCGGTCGATGCCCAGGTCCACGGGAGAGACGATAGGTCGGTTCGGGCCGCCCGTGCGCCGGCATGGCAGGATGCCCGGATGACGATGACGCGTGTCGAGCAGGTGGGCCTGGACGGCGGGACGATGGACCTGTTCACCTGGGTGCCGGGCGCAGGCTCGGGTCCGGGGATCGTGCTGATCCAGGAGATCTTCGGCGTCGGCGCCTACATCCGCGACGTCGCCGAGCGCCTGGCTGCGGCGGGTTATGTCGTGGGCGCGCCCGACGTGTTCTGGCGGTTCTCGCCCGGCTGGGCGGCGGGACACGACGAGGCGGGGCTCACCGAGTCGTTCGCCAAGGTGCAGCAGCTCGACGTCGGCGCGGCGAGCGGCGACTGCTCCGCCGCCGTGGCCCATCTGGCGACGTTGCCCGAGGTCAGCGGCGGTGTCGGGGTGCTCGGCTTCTGCCTGGGAGGCACCCTGGCGTGGGCGGTGGCGGCCGCGGGTGGTCCGGCGTGCTGCGTGAGCTACTACGGCTCGGGTGTTCCGTCGATGCTCGACCTCGTCGACGCGGTCACCTGCCCGACGCTGTTCCACTTCGGCAACGCCGATCCGTACCTGCCCGGCGAGGGGGTCGATGCGTTGAACGAGCGGATCGCCGGCAAGGCGAACTTCACGATCAACGTCGAGAACGCCGGCCACGCCTTCGACAACCACGCCAGTGAGATGTTCTACGAGGAGTCGGCCGCCAAGTCCGCCTGGGCCAAGACGATGGCCTTCCTCGGCACGCACCTTCCCGTGTAGCTCCCGCTCGCGCCGACGGGCCCGTGGCCCACCCGGGCGACACCGGTCACGAGCTTCGCGGTCACGAGCTGCACGGTCACGAGCTGCACGGTCACGAGCTGCACGAGAGCATCGAGCAGCCCACCTTGTGCCGGGCCCACTCCGGCCGCCGGGCGGCGTACCGTTCCCGGTCGGGTTGATCGTCGTACGGCCGGCGCAGGACGTCGAGCAGTTCGTGGACGCCGCCGACGTCGCCGGCCTCGGCCTGGTCGATGGCCTCCTGGGCGAGGTAGTTGCGCAGCACGAACCGCGGGTTGAGCGCGTTCATCACCGCCCGGCGAGCGACGGTGTCGACCACGCCCCCGTGGCGGACCCGGGCACCCCAGGAGCGCAACCAGGCGAGCCAGGCGGCCCGCACCTCGCCGGTGAAGGCTTCGGAGTCGTACCACGACCCGGCGAGCGGAGCGAGCAGCGAGGCATCGTCGGCGGCCTCGCCGACCGGGACGTCAGCGAGGCCGCGCAGCAGGATCAGGTAGTCGGTCTCGCACCGCTGGAGCAGTGCGATCAGCTCACGGATCAGCTCGGCGTCACCCTCGCCCTGCGGCACCCCCCAACCGAGTCGGGCAGCGGTCATCTCGAGGTAGAGCACCTGGTAGGAGCTCATGTAGTGGTCGAGCGCCTCCTGCAACGGAGCCGTCTCGCCGGTGAGGGCGACCAGTGCGTTGGCCAGCTGGGCCAGGTTCCAGCCGGCGATCGTCGGCTGGGCCCCGTAGCGGTACCGGCGTCCGCCGGCATCGGTCGTGTTGGGGGTCCAGCCGGGGTCGAAGTCCTCCAGCCAGCCATAGGGGCCGTAGTCGATCGTCAACCCGAGGATCGACATGTTGTCGGTGTTCAACACGCCGTGGACGAAGCCCACACGCATCCAGTCCACCACGAGGCGGGCGGTCCTGCGGCAGACCTCGGCGAACAACCCCACCGCCTGGTCCGCCGTCGAGCGCCCGGCCGCACACAGGCCCGGGAAGTCGTTGGCCACGGTGTACTCGACGAGCGCGGCGAGCAGCGCCACGTCACCGCGTGCAGCGGGGAGCTCGAAGTTGCCGAAGCGGGTGAACGACGGTGCCACCCGGCAGACGACGGCGCCGGGCTCCGGCCGTGGGTGACCGTCGTAGAGCATGTCGCGCACGACGGCGTCACCCGTGGCCACGAGCGACAGGGCGCGGGTGGTGGGCACGCCGAGGTGGTGCATCGCCTCGCTGCACAGGAACTCGCGGATCGACGATCGCAGCACGGCACGACCGTCGGCGCCACGCGAGTACGGGGTCGGTCCGGCGCCCTTGAGCTGCAGCGTCCAGGGACCCTCGGGCGTGGCGACCGCCCCGAGGGCGAGCGCCCGGCCGTCGCCGAGCTGGCCCGCCCAGTTACCGAACTGGTGCCCGCCGTAGCACATCGCATACGGGTCGGCGCCGGCCGGCACCCGGTGCCCGGCGAAGACGTCGGCGAAGTCCTGCGAATCGCACACCTCGGCAGCGAGACCGAGCATCTCGGCGACCTCGGGCGACCAGACCAAGGTGTGGGGCCCGGTGACGGGCGTCGGCGCCACCCGGCTGTAGGCCGCCCTGGCGACCTGCCGGCGACGGTTCGAGATGTCGGGATCGGCGGGCAGGGCGCGTGTGAACCTGTGGTCCCAGCGGAGGTCGTCGAGCGGGAGCACCGGCGCAGCGTCCACAGCGGTCACCCGCTCCACGCTAGGCCGACTGGAGCCTCAACCGTCGAAGAGGTTCGGAGCATCGGCGATCCGGCTCGGGATGCTCAGGCCGAGGTGCTCCCAGGCCACCGGCATGGCGATGCGTCCACGCGGCGTGCGGGCGATCATCCCCTGCTGGATGAGGAACGGCTCGTACACGTCCTCGACGGTCTCGGTCTGCTCACCGATCGAGATCGCCAGCGTCGACAGACCGACCGGGCCACCGCCGAACTGCTCGCAGATCGCCTTGAGGATCGCCCGGTCGACCTTGTCGAGGCCCTTGCCGTCGACGCCGAAGACGGCCAGTCCGGCGCGGGCCGTGGCCACGTCGATCGTGCCGTCGCCGCGCACTTCGGCGTAGTCGCGCACCCGGCGCAGCAGGCGGTTGGCGATGCGCGGCGTGCCCCGCGATCGCCGGGCGATCTCCCAGGCGCCCTCGCGGTCGATGACCACCCCGAGGATGCCCGAGGCCCGCCGGACGATCGATTCGAGCTCGTCGTCGGCGTAGAAGTCGAGCCGGGCCACCAGCCCGAACCGGTCGCGCAGCGGGCCGGTGATCATCCCGGTGCGCGTCGTCGCCCCGACGAGGGTGAACGGCGGCAGGGTGAGTCGGATCGACGAGGCCGCCGGTCCCTTGCCGACGACGATGTCGAGCTGGAAGTCCTCCATCGCCGGGTAGAGGATCTCCTCGACGGCACGCGAGAGGCGGTGGATCTCGTCGATGAACAGGACGTCGCCTTCCTCCAACTTGGTGAGGATGGCGGCGAGGTCACCGCTGCGCTCGATCGCCGGACCCGACGTGACGTGGAAATGACCGCCCATCTCGGCGGCGACGATCGACGCCATCGTCGTCTTGCCGAGGCCCGGCGGCCCGGCGAGCAGCAGGTGGTCGGCCGGCTTGCCGCGCATCTTGGCCGCCTCGAGCACGATCGACAGGTGCTCCTTCAGCTCGCGTTGTCCCACGAACTCGGCCAGGCGGCGGGGCCGCAGGCCGGCTTCGTCGCTGATCTCGGCATCCCCGGTGGGGCCCGGATCGAGGAACTCCTCACGCACGTCGGGCCCCCAGGGACTTCAGCGCCTCACGCAGCAGCGTCGACGAATCGACGTCGGTCGGCAGCTCGCGCAACGTCTCGGCGATCTCCTGGGGGGTGTAGCCCAGCCCGCCGAGTGCCTCGCGCACGTCATTGACGACCGAACCCGCCGGGCCGCCGACCGTGCCGATCGGGTCGATCACCGGCAGCGAGAGGCGGTTCTTCAGCTCGACGAGGAGCCGCTCTGCCGTCTTCTTGCCGACGCCTGGGACGAGGGTGAGCGCCGCCAGATCGGTGTTGATGACGATGTCGACGAGCGCACGGGGATGGTGCGTGCCGAGGATGGCCATGGCCAGCGCCGGGCCGACCCCGTGGGTGGCGACGAGCACCTCGAACGTCGCCCGCTCGTCGCGGGCGAGGAACCCGAACAGCGTCTGGGCGTCCTCGCGGATGTGGTGGTGCACATGGAGGAAGGCCGTCGAGGAGGGTTCGAGCTCGGCCAGCGTGCGCGGGGTGACCGTGACGAGGTAGCCGACACCACCTGCCTCGACCAGCACGGTGGAGTCGCCCGTGCGCTCGAGCACCGTGCCGCGCAGCGACCCGATCATCGGCGGGCCCCGAGCGCCGCGGCGATCTTGGCACGCATCGGAGCGACCGCCAGATGGCACAGGGCGAGCGCCGCGGCGTCGGCCGCGTCGGCCGGCTTGGGTAGGGCCGCCAGCCCGAGCCTGGTCTGCACCATCCGTCCGACGGCATCCTTCGGGGCCGCGCCCCAACCGGTGATCGACTCCTTCACCTGGTTCGGGGAGTACTGCACGACCTCGCAGCCCCACAGCGCGGCTTCGGCCAGCGCCAGACCGCTCGCCTGCCCGACGCTCATCGCCGTGCGCACGTTGACCTGGAAGAACACGTGCTCGACGGCGACGGAGGCCGGGCGGAACTCGCGGAGCAGTGCGGCGAGCTCGACCCGCAGCGCGGCGAGCCGCTGAGGCAGCGGCATCGTCGGCGGGGTGCGCAGGACGCCGAGCGACACCGCAGTCGCCGTTCGCCCGGTACCGCCATCGATCACGGCGTAGCCGCAGCGGGTGAGGCCGGGGTCGATGCCCAGCACCCGGCCGCTGACGAGTTCCCGGTCGGCGTCGAACACGCGTACGAGCGTATCCGCGTCCGCGTCGCCGGACGCGGATGCCCGGATGTGGCGTCGGGCGGGCTCACGACCCGGTCGCCCGGCGGGCGGCTGCCCGTCCCGACGCCGCGCTGGCATCGGCGAGCAGGCCGTCGGGGCCGACCCAATCACCGGCGATCGACACGTCGGCGAGGCCGAGCCCGTCGACACCCGGCCGGCCGGCGAGGCCGCCGTGGACGGCCAGCGGCACCCCGTGGTAGACGGTCGAGCGGGCCAGGTAGCGCTCGACGACGACATCGGCGTCACGCACCCCGGCGACGGTGGCGAGTTCGCGGAACTCGGCGCGGGTGGTCGCGTGGGCCGGCGGCTCCTCCCCGGGCCGCAGGTAGCGCATCACCGACAGCAGCGCGCCACCGTCGGGGGCGAGGCGGGCCGTCGGCGCGTGCAGCGACAGGTACAGCGGGCGGTCCGCACCGAGGATGAACGACCGCTCGGGCACCCGGCGCAGCGCCAGATCGAGGCAGGCCGCCTCGACGGGCGGACCGAGCCGTTCGGCGCCGCCCACCGGTCGGCAGCAGAGCCGGGCGGCAACCCCCGGACCGCCGGTGGCGATGACCACGTGGCGAGCCTCGAGGCTGGTCCCGTCGGCGAGGTGGACGGCGACACCGCTCCCGGCGTCGACGGAGGCCACCTCGACGTGCTCGCGCACGACACCACGGTTCGACTGGACGACGCCGCGCAGCCCGTCGACGATCGTCCGCCAGCCCCCATCGAGGTACCGCACGCCCGTGGTGACACCCGACTTCACCTGCGCAGCGGCGACGCCGGCATCCATCGAATCGGGAAGGTCGGTGTAGGTGCTCAACCGGACCAGGGCATGGAGCAGCCGGGCGAGGTCACGCGGCTGGTCGGCGAGCCACTCGCCGACGGTACGACCGACGAGCGGTCGGGTGTCGAGCCTGGCGATCCCGCCGAGCCAGCGGGCGGCACGCAGCTTGCCGGCGATGCCCAGCCCGGACGTGGTCAGTAGGGACCTGGCACCGCTCGGGAAGCCGTGCAGCTCCTCGCCCACCTGATAGACGCCACCGGCGGTGGGCGGGATTCCACCAGGAGCGGCGATGCCGAAGTCGGCGAGCGCGGTGTGCAGCGCTCCCCCGATGTAGACGGCGTGCGGCCCGGTGTTGAACAGGTACCCCCCGTTCTCGGAGGTGCGCGCCCGGCCCCCGACGCCGTGGGCGTCGAGCACCTCCACCCTCTGCCCGGCCCGGGCCGCCTCGGCCGCCGCACACAGACCGGCGATCCCGCCACCGACCACGATCGTGTCGATCATCGTTCACCCCTTAGAATCCACCCGGCCATCCACCCGGCCATCCACCCGGCCATCCACCCGGCCATCCGCTCGGGCCGCGTGGCTTGTCCGGCTACAGCTTCTTGAGCACCCCGACCAGCTCGGAGACCGGGCGGTAGGTCAGCCCGGCGATGGCCCGGTGGGCGTAGCGCACCACACCGTCGCCATCGATCACGAAGACGCTCCTGCGGGGGAAGCCGAGGGGGCCGAGCGTGGCGTAGAGCGCGGCGACCTCCTTGTTGGTGTCGGCGAGCAGCGGGAACCTGAAACCGTGCTTGGCCGCGAACCGGGCGTGGCTCTCGATGTCCTGGGCCGACAGAGCGAGCACCTGGGCGTCGAGCTCGGCGAACTCGGCCAGATCGTCGTTGTACGAGTTGAGCTGCTTCGTGCACACCGGTGTGTCGTCGCCCGGGTAGAAGACGAGGATCACCGGGCTCCCACGGAAGTCGGCGAGGTGGTAGTCCCGCGCTCCCCGCCGGAGTTGTCGGTGCCGGCCAGGGTGAAGTCGGGAGCGGGATCCCCGATGGCGACGCTCATCGTCAGCCTCCGATCGATTCGAGGATGTCGTCGGAGATGTCGAAGTTGGCGAACACGTCCTGGACGTCGTCGTTGTCCTCGAGGGCGTCGACGATCCGCAGGATCTTGCGGGCCTCGTCGGTGTCGGTGACCTCGATGATGTTCGACGAGACCATCGTCGAGTCGGCCGACGAGACGGCGATGCCGGCCGCCTCGAGCGCCGCCTTGACGTCGAACGCCGCCTGCGGCTCGCACGACACCCGCCACGAATCCCCGTCGCGGACGATGTCGTCGGCGCCGGCCTCGAGTGCCGCGATCATCACCTCGTCCTCGTCGACGGCTCCGTCGGCGACGACGACGCCGCGCCGTGAGAACTGCCAGCTGACCGCGCCTGGTTCGGCCATCGATCCTCCCATCTTCGAAAAGACGTTGCGGACCTCGGCACCCGTGCGGTTGCGGTTGTCGGTGAGCACGTCGATCATCAGGGCGACGCCGCCGGGCGCGTAGCCCTCGTAGGTGATCGCCTCGTAGTTGGCGCCCCCGTTGTCACCCGTCCCCCGCTTGATCGCCCGGTCGATGGCATCGTTGGTCATCTGACCGGCCTTGGCCTTCTGGACCATCGTACGCAGCGTGGCGTTGGAGGTCGGGTCGCCACCCCCCTCGCGGGCGGCCACCTCGATCTGGCGGGCGAGCTTGTTGAACAGCTTGCCCCGAGCCTTGTCGGCCGCGCCCTTCTTGTGCTTGATGGTCGCCCATTTGGAGTGACCCGACATGATCCCTCAGACCTCCTGGAGGAACTCGGCGTGGAGCAGGTCAGGCTACCCAATTCGGGCCTGTGCGATGCTTCCCGGCACTCGATCGAACATACTGTGGAGCGATGGACGACCGCTCCCTGATCGCCCGAGCCTGGCGGCGCGGAGGTTTCGGTGCCCTCGGCGGCACGCTCGAAGCCGACATCGCCAACGGGACGGCGGGCGTGCGCGCCAAGCTGCTGACACCCGACGTCGCCGCGGTCCCCCCGGCTCCCGCCCTGTGGACGGCCGATGCGACGGTGCTGCCCGAGGAACCGAACACGAAGCGCAAGGAGGTCGCCTACGCAGCGATCGACGAGTGGCTCGAACACATGGTCGCCTCTCCTCGGACCCACACCGAGTGGTTGACCTGGTTCTGGCACGGCCATTTCGTGGTGGCGCAGCCCGAGGTCAGAAACCCGCAGTTCATGATCGACAACGTGCTGCTGCTCCGGGAGATGGGCTCGGGACGCTTCGCCCCGCTGGTCACGGCCGTGGCGAAGGACCCGGCGATGCTGCTCTACCTCGACGGCAACGACAACCAGGCCGCGGCGCCCAACGAGAACTTCAGCCGCGAGCTGCTCGAGCTGTTCACGCTCGGCATCGGGACCTACACCGAGGACGACGTCGACTCGGGCGCCAGCGCCCTCACCGGCTGGAAGATCGATCGCAACACCCGCAAGACGAGGATGTTCTCCGACCGCCATGACGGCGCCGACCAGCCGTATCTCGGCGTCGAGGTCAACGACCTCGACGGAGTGGTCGAGGCGGTGATCGCCCAGCCGTCGCTCGCTCCGTACATCGCCGGGCGCCTGGCCCGACAGATCATCGGTCCGAACCCGCCACCCGACGTCGTCGACGCAGCTGCCGACGCCTTCCGTACCTCGGACTTCGAGGTCTCGGCGATGGTCGCCGTTCTCGTCGACGCCCTGCTGGCCGGCGCCGACACCGGCCCAGTGGTGCTCGCCCCCGTCCCGTGGTACGTGGCCGCCCGGCGGGCGACCGGATCGACGCCGGGCAAGGACGTGCGCGGCATGCTCAACTCCTGCGGCCAGCTGCCGTGGTTCTGCCCGAGTGTCGCCGGCTGGCCGTTCCACGACCGCTGGGGAACATCGTCCACCCACGTCGGCCGGTTCAATCTGGCAGCCGTCATCGCCGAGCAGACCGCCCCGGAGTCACCGGCGTTCGTCGCCGCCGAGGCCGCCGACAACGGCGGCCTGTCGCTGGCCCTCGGCCTCCCCGAGGACTTCTCGGCGGCTTCGTGGGCGTCGATCACGCGGCTCGACGACACCCGTGGCCGGTTGACGCTGGCCCTGGTCAGCCCGGAATTCGTGAGGGCGTGACGACGATGATGAACCGACGCCAGTTCCTCCTCGCCACCTCCGCGGGGCTCGTCGTCGCCTGTTCCGGAGCGAGCAAGGGGTCGAAGAACCAGGGGTCGTCGAGCCCCGGAACGCTCGTCGCACCGGGCGGAGGATCGGCGACGTCGCCGGACGTGCGCGGCGACGGCATCCTCGTCGTCGTCGAGATGAACGGCGGCAACGACGCACTGAACACCGTGGTGCCGCTCGTCGGCAAGTACCACGACATCCGCCCGACGATCGGGCACGAGGACGACCGGCTGTTGGCCATTCCCGGCACGACGGAGTACGGCCTGCACCCCGAGCTGTCGGCGCTGCAGGGCCTGATCGACGCCGGCCGGGTGACCACCCTGGTCGGGGTCGGGTTCGAGAGGCCCACCCGTTCCCACTTCGCGGCATCCGACATGTGGTGGCAGGCGACGCCCGGCGTGATCTCCGCCACCGGGTGGCTCGGGCGCGGGCTCGACGCGATCGGGGCGACGTCGGTCACCGACACGAGCGGGATCTCACTCGGACCCTCCGGAACGGCGCTTGCCGCGACGACCACCAAGACGACCGCGGTCAACGAGGCCAGCCGGTTCCGGTTGGAACCCCCGAAGGGATCCGACCCCGATCTGATCGCCGCGGCGTGGTCCGCGATGTCCGACGAGCACGCCGACGCCCTCGCGGCGATCGGGCTGTTCGTCGACATGAAGGAGGCCGACCCCGGCGAGGACGAGATCTCCGACACCACCGGCGGCAAGACGATCACCGCCCAGCTCGTGGCCGCCGCCCGCCTGCTCGCCACCGATCCGACGATCCGCACGATCTACGTCTCGGCGCGCGGCTTCGATACCCATGCCGGCCAGGTCGCTCGTCACGACGAGCTGATGAAGGATCTGGCCGTGGGCATCCGCACGTTCTACGAGCGCATGCAGCTCGCCGGACTCGACGAGCGGATCATGCTGATCACGACGAGCGAGTTCGGCCGGCGCACCTATGAGAACGCCAGCGGCGGCACCGATCACGGCAAGGCCGGAGCGCTGTTCGTGATCGGCCCGAACGCGACCGGCAGGCTCTACGGCGGATTCGACCTCGAGGACCTCGACGACGGGGACCTCAAGGCCGACATCGACCCGCGGTCGCTCTACGCCGTCGGCCTCGACTGGCTCGGCGCGCCGACCGACGAGATCCTCGGCGGCACCTTCTCCCGCTACCTGTAAGCCTGAGGCTGAGGCTGAGACTCAGGTGTGGGTGGCCGTTCGCCGGCCACACCAGGCGTGACCTTGTGCCCTAGCGCTCGTGGCGCTCGTTGGTGAACCTGTGTGGGCGGGCGAACGCCCGTTTCGGAGGAGGTCCGTAGATGAACCACGCAGCCGTCGACAACAGCCGGCCCTATCTGGTCGTCGATTCCCCGTATGAGCTGGCACGATGGCGTCCGCTCGTGCAGTGGGTGCTGTACATCCCGCACGGCATCATCCTCTACGCGCTCCAGATCCTGGCGCGTGCCGTGTTCCTCGTGTACTGGCTGATGCTGATCTTCACCGGCAAGCTGCACCCCGGCATGTTCGGCATGATGGCGATGTACGAGCGGTACAACGCTCGCGCCGGCGGGTTCCTGATCGGCTACTCCGAGGTGTATCCGCCATTCGACTTCAGCACCGACACCGCCGACAACAACGCCTATCCGCCCATCCGGTTGACCCTGCCGGCAGTCCCCGGGTCGGTGCCCCGTTCGGCAGCGCTCAACGTCCTCAAGGCGATTCCCCACTACATCGTGTTGATGGTCTACTGCGTCGGCGCTGCGGTGGTGGCCCTGATCGGCTGGTTCGCGGTGCTGTTCACCGGGGCATGGCCGCAGGGCATGCGCGACTTCCTGGTCCGGGTCAACAACTACTACTTCCGCGTGTGGACCTACGTCACGATGGTCGACAACGTCTATCCGAAGTTCGGTCTGCCGCGGTAAGGCGTACTCGGGCCCCCTGATCGAGGGACCTTGGCCTCTTCACCGTCGGTTCGCCCCCGTGAATCCTGACGAGTGGGGTCGGCCGCGCCGGCCCGCGATGGCAAGCCGGGAGCACCGATGACGGCCGAGACGGAATTCGAAGCGTGCAGCGTGAACGTGAGGATCAAGATCTCGGCACTCTGGGCGTCGATGCTGTTCGTGTTCGCCTACGTCGACCTGTTCAGCTTCTACCGGCCCGACTTCCGGGCCGATCTCGAGGCCGGCAAGGTCGCAGGGTTCACCGTCGGCCAGTCGTTCCTCGTCGGGACGACCGCCTACGTCGTGATCCCCAGCCTGATGGTCTTCCTGGCACTCGTCCTGCGGCCTCGGGTCAACCGGATCACCAACATCGTGCTCGGCCTCGTCTACGCCCTGACGATCATCGCCGGGGCGATCGGCGAGTGGAACTACTACATCCTCGGCAGCGCCATCGAGGTCGCCCAGCTCGCGGCCGTCGCCTACTACGCGTGGACCTGGCCGCGAGAGGCCCCACCGGCCACCGCGCGCAGACAGACCGTTTGATCACCAAGGAGCGCACCATGTCCGCCTCGAAGACCGAGCCGCTGGCCAAGCCGCAGGGCAGGCCACGACTTCCTCCCCGCTGGTTCGTCCGTCTCTTCTGGTTCTGCCATCGCCGCGTGTACCGACTGACGGGCGGCCGATTGGGTCTGTGGCGGCCCAAGGCCAAGCGCTGGGGTGCGCTGCGCCTCACCGTTGTCGGGCGGCGGACCGGCGTCGAGCGCAGCGTCATCGTCGGCTACTTCGAGGATGGGCCGAACCTCGTCACCCTGGCGATGAACGGATGGGGCAAGGGCGAGCCGGCATGGTGGCTGAACCTCCAGGCCCACCCCGACGCCCGGGTCGACCTGGTCGGCGGGCCGCGCAACGTCACCGGCCGGGCCGCCATCGGCGAGGAACGGGACCGACTCTGGGCGCGGTGGGCGGAGTTCGACAAGCAGCTCGACGCCTATGCGTCGCTGCGCCCGACGGAGACGGCGGTGGTCGTGCTCGAGCCGCGACGGTGAGCCGCCGAGGTCAGCGCTACAGGACGTTGGCCCGGTAGTTCAGGCGCGGCGCCGGGGCGCTGTCGTCGGCGTAGCGGGCCAGTTCGGCCCGTCCGACGACCTGCCAGTGCACCTCGTCGGGGCCGTCGGCCAGACGCAGCGTGCGCTGGCTGGCGTACATCCGCGACAACGGCGTCCACTGCGACACACCGGTCGCGCCGTGGATCTGGATGGCGTTGTCGATGATCTGGCAGACCCGCACGGGCACCATCGCCTTGACCGCGCTGACCCATACCCGGGCCTCGGCATTGCCGAGCACGTCCATCGCCTTGGCCGCTCGCAGGACCATCAGGCGCATCGCCTCGATCTCGATCCGAGCCTGGGCGATGACCTCGGTGTTCTTACCGAGGCGGGCCAGGGGTCGGCCGAACGCCTCACGGTTGAGGCCGCGGCGGACCATCAGCTCCAACGCCCGTTCGGCGGCGCCGATCGAACGCATGCAGTGGTGGATGCGGCCGGGGCCGAGGCGGATCTGGGAGATCTCGAAGCCCCGCCCCTCGCCGAGCAGCATGTTCGATGTCGGCACCCGCACGTCGGTGAACCGCAGGTGCATGTGACCGTGGGGTGCGTCGTCCTCCCCGAACACCTCCATCCCGCCGAGGATCTCGACCCCCGGGGTGTCCATCGGGACGAGGATCTGCGACTGGCGGCGGTGGGGCGGCCCGTCGGGGCTGGTCTGCACCATGACGATCATGATCCGACAGCGCGGGTCGCCGGCCCCCGAGGCGTAGTACTTCTCGCCGTTGATCACCCACTCGTCGCCGTCGAGCCTGGCCGCGCAGCGGATGTTCTTGGCGTCGGACGAGGCGACGTCGGGTTCGGTCATCGCGAAGGCCGAGCGGATCTGGCCGTCGAGCAGCGGTTCGAGCCACTGCCGCTTCTGCTCGGGCGTGCCGACACGCTCGAGCACCTCCATGTTGCCCGTGTCGGGAGCGCTGCAGTTGAGGCACTCCGAGGCGAGCGGGTTCTTGCCGAGCTCGTTGGCGATGTATGCGTAGTCGAGGTTGGACAGGCCCTGGCCCGTCTCGGCGTTGGGGAGGAAGAAGTTCCACAGGCCGTCGGCCTTGGCCTTGGCCTTGACCGAGTCGAGCAGTTCGAGCTGGCCCTCGCCGAAGCCCCAGTGCTCGGCGCGGCCGACGCCCAGCCCGTAGAACTCCTCGGTGATCGGCTCGACCTCGTTGGCGATGAAGGTCTTGACCGCCTCGAACAGCGGCACGGCGCCCGCCGACATCGCCAGGTTCATCGCGTCGTCGGTGGGCAGTCCCGAGTGCATTCCCGGAGCGGGCATCTGAGGTCCTTTCGGTCGCATCGAATCTTCGGGCACATGGCCCTCGCCACCAGTCTGGCCGAGGTGCGCCTCGCGCTCGTGATCGACTGGCGGAGCTCAGCTCCAGTCGGCCTGGCTGACCCCCGCCTCGGCCAGCTCGATCCAGGTGCGACCGGGGGTCAGCTCGATCGGCTCGCCGGCCTCGGTGCGGAACAACGCCGGCTGGGCAGGATCGGCGCGCTCCCAGATGCCCTTGACGACGCGCCCGGCCGAGAACACCCACGCTTCACCGAATCCGACGGTCTGGGCTTCGGGCGACCCGGGGTCGGCGGGGCTCGTGCGGTAATCGCAGAACTGGATGACGACGTTTTCGAAGGCGATTTCGGCGCCGGTGGCGTCGACGTGGGGCTCGCCGTACTCGGTGCGCTTCCACAGCCCGACGGCGGCGTCCCACGTCCAGGTGAGGTCGATGCGCAGCTTGGCGACGATCGATGCCGCCGGCTCGCCGGCAGGCGCCTCGTCCGGGCCGCGGTAGGCGAAGAACGGTGTCGGCAGCCCCTGGTTCAACTGCGTCGTCGACCAGATCATCTGCGTGCTCTCGTTGAACAGGGTGTGCTCGATGGCGTACTTCTTGCGGCGCTCGGCGTCCCGGTAGTACCCCGGTGCCTGGCCGGGGGCCCGGCTCTCGGCATCGGCAGAGCCGATCGCCCGGACGACCCCGCTGTTGCCGCCCGACCAGGCGAACAACGGACGGTGGAGCTGGTTCAACAGGTTGACGTCGGTCGTGCGCGCCGAGCGGATGGGCCCGATCGGGGCGGCGTCCTGCGAGTGGAAGATGACGAAGAAGCGGGTGATCCCCTCGACGATCTCCTCGTAGACGATGTCGGCCTGGTTGAGCCCGGCCTGCGGGCGGGCGTCGCGGTGGTTGTTGATCTTCACGGCGAGGGCCGGCCGCAGGGCCAGATCAGGGTCGTCGATCGGCAGCCCGGTGAGCGGGAAGGTGGGCACGGGGGCCGCCGTGGTGGGGGGAGCGGTCGGCGGGGTCGTCGGCGCGGCGCTCGTGGAGGTGACCGGGGCGCTGGTGGCCGGAGCGGTCACCGTCGGCGGGGTCGAGGCACCCACGGTGGTCGAGGCGTCGGCGTCGGTCGTGTCGCCCCCACCGCCGCCGCAGGAGATGAGGCCGAAACCGGCCACGAGAAGAGCGGACACGTGACGGCGTGCATGCATCTGGAGTTACAGCTCCCGGAGTGTGGCGATCCGTTCATCAAGCGACGGATGGGTGTCGAACATCTTGTTGACCCAGCCAAGGCGCCCGCCCTCGTGCACTCCGGGCATCGGTTGCTCGATCCACAGATGTGCAGTCGCCCGGGAAGCACTGTGAGTGACCGTGGAATCGGCCTGGAGCTTCTCGAGCGCTGAGATCAGCCCTGGAGGGTACCGGGTCATCTGGCATGCCGACACGTCGGCGAGGGATTCGCGCCGCCGACTGATCGCCGCCTGCATCAGGCGGGCGAACAGCGGTGAGATGATCAGCAGGGCGAACCCGACGAACGCCAGCGGATTCTGGGAGTTCTCCCGGTCGCCGTCACGGCGGACCCGCCCGCCGTTCCACCACATCATCCGGATGGCCACGTCGGACATGATCGCCACCGCCCCGACGAGGGTCACGGCGAGGGTCGAGACGAGGATGTCGTAGTTGCGGATGTGCGACAGCTCGTGGGCGAGCACACCTTCGAGCTCCACCCTGGTCATCCGCTCGAGCAGGCCACTGGTCACGGCGATGGCGGCGTGGCGGGGGTTGCGGCCGGTGGCGAAGGCGTTGGGAGCGGGGTCGTCGATGATGTAGATGCGCGGCTGGGGAAGGCCGCTGGCGATGCACAGGCCTTCGACGAGGTTGTACAGCCGCTTGTACTGCGTCGGATCGGCGGGGCGCGCCCTGCTCACGGCGAGAGCGATGGCATCGGCCTTCCAGTACGAGACGAAGGCCATCACCCCCGAGATCGCCAGGGCGGCGAGGGTCCCGACCAACCCGTACCCGAGGAGCACGCCGACGGCCGCCCCGACGAGGGCGAGGAGCACGACGAAACCGGCGACGAGGAGGATGCTGCGACGCTTGTTCGCCGCGATGAGTTCATACATCAGTGGCGGGGCTCATCGGCAAGACCCAGACGAATGGCGGCATGGAGGCTCGCTGCCGACAGACCGATCGGCCCGTGCTACCCGCGACGGGCCGGCAATCGAGCCCGACACGTCCACACCCCGGGCCCGGTGGCCGTCCAATCGCACGGCGAGGAGGATATCGCAGGGCGCCGCGTGTTGGCGGCCCGACCGAACACATGGCATCAGCTGGCGTCGACGTCTGTGTATCAGCTGCGGAGGGCGGCGACGGGGGTGGTGCGAGCGGCGCGGCGGGCGGGTTGGAGGCCGGCGGCGATGCCGGTGATGGTGCCGAGGAGCGGGGTGACGGCGATGGTCCATGCGGGGGTGGTGGGGGTCCAGTGCTGGGTGATGGCGGTCACGATGGTGGCGATCGTCCCGAGCAGCGTGCCGATCACCCCGCCGGTCGTGCCGAGCAGAGCGGTCTCGGCCATCAGCTGGATGCCGATGTGGCGGGGCAGGGCGCCCAACGCTCGACGTAGTCCGATCTCGTGGGTGCGTTCGAGCACCGCGACGAGTGTGGCGTTGGTGATCCCGATCGTGCCGATTGCCAACGCCAGGATCGCCAACGTCAGATACAACGCCTTGGTGTCGTTCTCCACACCACGCCGGAGCAACTTCGGTTCCGGCGGAACCAGCACCTGCAGCCGCTGCGGATCCTGCGGCCGCAGGGCGAGCGCGACCTGGGTGCCGATCAGCTGCGCCGCGCCCGGGTCGGTGTCGACCAGCACGTTGGTCGGGGTGGTCGGGGGCCCCCATGCGTCGACGGCGGTCGCGGAGGGGATCGTGATCGACAACAGCAGATCGGGGTTGCGTTTCACGTCGTCGATGATCCCGATCAGCGTGTACGGAACAGCGTTGAGGTAGATCGCGGGCTGGTTGTCGATTCGGGTCACGCCCAGCTGCCGCGCTGCGGCCGCGCCGATCAGTGCCACATGGCTGTTGCGGGCGAGGTGTCCGGCATCGAAGTTCCGCCCGGTGATCGAGGGGCGGGCCGCGTCGATCGCCCCGGGCGTCGCCGCGATGACGCCGAGTCCTTGTCCGGATGTGGTCGGGTCGAGCCGGCCGGGCAACGAGGCGATCGTCGGGGCCGGCTGCACCGTCCAATACAGCCCGGCCGAGTTGACCCCGTTCAGGCGGGTCAGCCGGGCGTCGACGTCGGCAGGGAATGCCGGGTCGATGTCGGCGGTCTCGGGGTTCGGTTGGGCATCCTGCACCCGCACCTCGGTCGCCTTCAACAGATCGAACCGCTCCGAGATCTGCGCCGATGCCGTCGCCGCAATCCCCAACGTCGCCGTGAACGCTCCCGTCCCGGCGATCGTCCCCAGCGCCGTCAGCAGCGATCGCACCGGTCGCCGGCTCACGGCCGCCCACGCTTCGGTCAACAGATCACGGGCGCGGATCCGTGAGCGTGGCACCGCAGCATCGAGCCGCACCCGCTCACCCCGGCCAGGCAGCCTCATGCCAACGCCCGCGCGTCATGCGGGGTTTCGACCACGACCCCATCGGTGATGAACAACCGGCGCTGCGCCCGCGCGGCCACGATCGGGTCGTGGGTGATCAACATCACCGTCAGCCCCGACCGATGCAGCTCCTCGATCAGATCCAAGATGGAATGCGACGTACGGGTATCGAGGTTGCCGGTCGGCTCGTCGCACAACATCAGCGCCGGCGCCCCGAGCAACGCACGGGCGATCGCCACCCGCTGGCGCTCGCCACCCGACAACGTCGGCGGTTTGACCCACAACCGATGCCCCAACCCGACCCGCTCCAACACCGCGATCGCCGCGTCACGACGCTCCCGCGGCCGGGAATGGCGATAGATCGAGGCGAGCTCCACGTTCTCCACGACCGTGCGGTAACTCACCAGATGAAACGACTGGAACACGAACCCGATCCGAAACGCCCGCAACGCCGTCGCGTCGTTGGTCGACAACCGGCCCGTGTCGTACCCGTCGAGCAGGTAGCGACCCTCCGTCGGCGGATCCAACAAGCCGAGAATGTTCAACAACGTGCTCTTACCCGATCCCGACGGACCCTCGATCGCCACGAACTCGCCCGGCCGAACGACAAGATCGGTCGGCCGTAACGCGTGCACCACCGTCGAGCCCGGGTACGACATCGCCACACCCCGCAACTCGACCACCGGCACCGGCCCGACCCCCCGACCGTCGACCGGCCCCGACCTTCCTGGCACCGGCCCCCGCGGCTGCGGATCCTCGACCGAGGGGTCGCTCACGGCGCCCCGGTAGGCGCCGTCGCCGCCGTCGGCGCCGCGCCGACCACGACCAGGTCGCCGGGCTTTACGCCGTCGGCGACTACCGGTGTGATCGCGGCGAACCCGCCCGCCGTGAGCCCGACCGTCACCTCGACGTCGGTCTGCTGGCCGGTCATCGTGTCGAGTTTCGTGACCCGCGTCGTGCCGTCGGCCCGCGCATACACCGCTGCCTCGGGGACCACCAGCGACTCGGTGTCGGTCGCCGCGTTGGTCACCGTGACCCGCAGGTTGCGACCCAACCACTCCGGGCCCAACGGCACGTCGGTGGTGATGATCGCCGGATACCCCGAACGCCCACCGTTCTGCTCCGATGGGATCACCGGCTCCGCGGCGACCGATGTCAGCACGCCCGTCACCGTCGTTCCCGCCAGCTCCGAGTCCAACGTCACCGGCGCCCCCGGCCGCACCAGCTGCGCCGCCGAGGCATCCAACAGTGACTCCACGATCAGACCCGACGAGGTCAACGTCGCCAGCGTCCCTTCGGCCTTGGCCCCGACCGCCACGTTCAACGCCGCCACCGACGCCGGTGCCTGACCGATCACCACCAACTCCGATGCCGACACCATCACCCCCGACACCCGACTCAACTCGTCGAACGCCGCCTGCGCCGTGACCACCGCCCGCGATGCCGCATCAACCGCCGCCTGCGCCTCGGAAGCATCAGGCGGCTTGACGATCTCGATCAACCTGGCCTCGGCCACCTTCACCGCATCCGCCGCGTTCGCCGTTGCCGTCGCCGCCGAAGCCCGGGTCTGATCGAACGCCGCCTGCGCCGACACCACCCCCACCTTCGCCGCCTGCACATCGGCTGGGTCGGCTGTCGGATCGCTCCGCAACCGGTCGTACGTCGCCGTCGCGGCATCGAGCTCGGCCTGGGCCTGCACCGTCTGGGCCGACTGGGCAACCCGGGCGTCATCCAACGCCCGCCGCGCCGACGCCAACGCCGTCTCGGCATCCAACCGATCCGCGTTGGACGAACCCGCCGATGCCCGCAGCAACGACACCTGCGCCGCCGTCAGCGCGTCCTGCGCCTCGGTCAACGCCCCCGCCGCCGCCGTCAACTGCGCCGCCGCGTCCTTGGAGGTCAACGCCGGCTCATACCCCTCCGCCCGATACCACGCCTCGACCGCAGCCTTCGTTCCGGCCCCGAACACCCCATCGTGCTCGCCCGGATCGAAACCCAACCGAGCCAAGATCTCCTGCAGCTGGGCCACATCGTCACCCGCCGAACCCGGTGACAGATCCCGATAGATCGGCAAGGAACCCGCCAGCAGGAACACCGGACGCCCCGCCACCTCGATCACCGGCTGCCCCTCGGCAACCTGCCCGCCCACCGGCACCGGAGTCGCCGTCACGATGCCCGCCGACGCGCCCACCCCCGAACCACCCGACCACACCACATCGACCGCACCGGATGGCTTCACATCACCACGCGTGATGATCGTGTCGGCCAACACCCGAAACTCCACCGGCACCCCGATCGGCGACGCCACCGGAGCCGCAGCCTCCGCCGCACGTTGCTCCGGCGACGACACCCGCGACCCAACCCACCACAACCCACCGATCAGCAACCCCGCGACCAGCACCCCAACCACGACCGGCCGCCACCGTCGAGGCCGCCGACCCGCGTCAACCGACCCGCCCGAGACCGGCAACTCGGCCGACGTCGCCGACGACTCCCCAGTCGTCACAGAATCCCCAACACCAGGCATATTGAGAACAGCGTATCTCTGATCACGCTGACCGGTCGCCAACCAAGCGACTGTCGGGACGCACAAGCGGTCGCCGACGTGCTACCTGGGCCATGAGACGCGAGCTCTGGGGAGGAAGTCGGCCGCCTTCCGTATGAAGTGCTTGACTGGGTGGGTGTGTCTGTGCTCAAAATACATACTAGTGGATCCGCTGCTTGGTTCAGGGTAATTGCCGGCATCAAATTGAACAGTAAATCATACGTCACAAGTAACCCGCAACGTACGCGTTCGTGGTCGTGACCTTCCGGTCGGAACATCACGCGAGACAAAAGATCTCTTTGCCGGTGGCTTCGTAATTGGTAAACTTCAAATGCGCTACTCGACCACTTGCACCCCGTATCCAAATCGATTTCACTGGACTCGAATGTGTGCCGTCACGGCGAACGGGACGTTGCCCTCGTTCGCCGGTATGAGTCTCGTGCGGTTTGGGACTGCGTATGTACCGAGCCATACCACGACTGGCGCAGCGGGCGGAGGAATCAATAACTGCAGTAACACGGGTATGCAGTTCGCACAGTGGACCATAGGTCTTCACTTCAATTGCAATGGCTGCACCTACCGGTCAGCGGGAACGCTTAGCTGGAATGGCCAGAGCAGTGGAGGAACTCTGAATTATCCATGAACCTTCATTCTTCTGTACAGCCGCTCCTGGCGGGTTGCGGCTGCTTAGCCTTGATCGCTTGCACATCAGTGTCGGAATCCTCGGCGCCTCACAAAAGTCCCAGAGCGGGGAGCGTTGTCTCCCAAGCAACCGGCGCTCCACTAGGTGGGATGGACCCGAGCGCGATTGTCTCTCCTTTCATTGCGTATGTGAACGGTGGTGGCACGTACGACGATGTATCCAAGCTGATCGCCTCGAGGGTCGCTGAATGCATGCAGTCGCAGGGATGGTTCTACGCGCCCGAATCGGAGGACGGCGTCAAGCTGCCCGCCAGCCCTGCTACATTTGGCGAACTTGACAAGTTCCGTCGTGAAGAAGGCTTTGGTATAGCGAAGACTTCCGAGAGGACGAATACCGAGAACAACCGGTATCGCGAATCTTTGGACCGCAATGCGATTGAGGCGTATTCGTTGGCGCTGTTCGGATCCGGCGGAGAAGGAGCATCGTATGCTCCTGGGCAAGAGGAAGGATGCTTGCCCCGAGCAAGTTCAGCGGTTGCGGAGATCTCACCAACTTATCGCCCCGACGTATACGGCGCACTGGCGCGTGAGTATCAGACACTTGTGCTCGCAAACCCGCAGTACATTGATGCCCTTGCACAGTGGCGCAAGTGTTTTCATAGTTCCGGATTTGACGCCGATTCCCCCGAGAATGTGCCGGCGGTCGTGGAGTCGCTTTCGCTGGAAGGTGCGAACGAATCAGCAAGCGAGGTTGAGCTCCTTCTTGCCTCGTTTGAGTGGTCTTGCTACCTCCAGCATCTAGCCCAGCTGAGGGTCGCCCTTGAAGCAGCTGCGGTGCAGCAGCTGGTTGAGTCCGGCTTGTTCCCAGAGCCCGTGGACCTCTCGACGCTCGTCGACTCGACCGCCGGTGGTTGAGTCTTGCGGCGATCAACAGCTACACGGGGCGAAGATCGCGCTCGCCCTGGTTGTTGGTCATGCCTACGTCGAGGTTGTACATGTATCTGAGGATCGATCGGGGGGTGCGTGGGTGAACGCGACAGCGAGGTTGTGGGACTCGCGTTGCAGGCTGTCGCGTTTGCGGCCCGCGGGTGGGTCGGGGTTGGCGGCATGGCCAGCGGCGACAAGTTGGTCGTAACGGGTAGCGAACTGGCGTTGGCGGGTCGGGGCGAGCGTTCGGTGTCCGGCGGATCTTGCCTGGTCACAGGCGGTGTTGATCTCGACGAGGAGACCGGCGAGCCCGGTCGCCCATGCTTGTTGGGTGGCGACTTGGGCGACCGAGGCGAGATCGCGTAGTAGATGGGCACCGCAAACTTGGTGTTTGGCCCGTTTGAATTGCCAGTACATCGCCAGGCGGTCATGCACGATCACACCGGTGTAGCCGACCAGCACCCCGGCATCGCGGACGGCTTGCACCCCGCGTGTTGCCGAGGCGTGGATCAGATACCGTCACTCAACGCGCGAATCACCGACCTGAATGGTTACGGCCCAACTCAAGCTCAACTCCGCTAGCCGGGCGTTCCGTCGGCGGAGGGCGTATGTCATTACCCCGGTCAGAACTTGACGTTGGGCGTCTGGCGGGCGCTGTCCTCGGCCTCGAAGTACTCGCGGCGCTTGAAGTTGAGCATCCGGGCGAAGATCATGCTCGGGAAGCTGTCGAGCTTGTTGTTGTAGCCCAGCACCGTGTCGTTGTAGAACTGCCGGGCGTACGACACCCGGCCCTCGGTGGCCGTCAGCTCCTCCTGGAGTTGCAGGAAGTTGGTGTTGGCCTTGAGGTCGGGATAGGCCTCGGACAGGGCGAGCAGGCCACGCAGGGCGCCGGTCAGCTGCCCGTCGGCGCCGGCCTGGGCGGCGGGGTTCGGGGGCGCGGCGAGCGCCTTGTTGCGGGCCTCGATGACCGCCTCGAGGGTCTCGCGTTCGTGCGCCGCGTACCCCTTCACCGTCTCGACCAGGTTGGGGATCAGGTCGAGGCGCCGCTTGAGCTGGACGTCGATCTGCGACCAGGCGTTCTCGACCTGGTTGCGCTTGCGGATCAGCCCGTTGTAGATGCCGACACCAGCGAGGACCAGCACCACCAGCACGACCAGGACGACGATCAGGGTCTTCATGGGTTCACCTCCGAACCGAGCCCGTACGGAGACGGAACATCGCGCGTCGGCCCAATCGGGCCGCCGGGCGCATCATACGGCGACCGGCGAGATCGAGGGTGGACTCCCGGGCCTGCCCGCCAGGCGCCCACCGGGGCAGCGCGATCGCCCGCCGGTAGATCTCGACGTACTGCGCGGCCAGCCTGTCCATCGAGAACTGCTCGGCCCGCTGGGCGCCGGAGCGGCGCAGGTCGTCGGCCAACGCCTCGTCGGTCAGCAGCCGGCGGATCGCCGCGGCGAGCACCGCCGGATTCCCGGGCTCGACGAGGAGGGCGTCGACATCGGGGCGCGCCACGTTCTTGTAGCCGGCGAGGTCGGTGGCGACGATGGGCGTACCGGCGGCCATCGCCTCGATCAGTACGACGCCGAACGACTCGCCGTGCAGCGAGGGGGCGCAGAACACCGTCGCCCCGGCCATCCGGGCGATCTTCTCCTCGTCGCTGATCCGTCCGAGCCACTCGATGCGATGGTTGCCGGCGTACATCCTGCGCAACCGCTCGGTCTCGGGGCCGTTGGAGCCGACCCACAGCCGCACGTCGTCGGGAAGCAGGCTCATCGTCTCGAGCAGTACCCCGAGTCCCTTGCGCTCCTCGTGGCGCCCGCAGAAGAAGACGGTCGGACCGTCGGCCTTGAACGGCTCGATCCTCACGAACCGGTCGAGTTCGACGCCGTTGTAGAGCATCTCGTAGGTTCCGCCGAGCCAACGCTGGGCCATCGCCTCGGCGTCCTTGGACACCGCGCAGCGCACGTCGATCCGTTCGGCCAGCCAGCGCACACCCCGGTTGACCTGCTTGTACGTAGCCACGTATCCGGCGGCGTGGAATGTCGCCACCGCCGGAGCGAGGTCGAGCAGCAGCGTCGTCTGGGTCGGGCCGGGCGCCATCGGCTCGTGCACGTGGACGACATCGAAATCCTCGTCCCGCAACGCCCGGATGGTGCGCAGGGCGCACGACGGGTCGGGGGCGAGCGGCACGACCGAGCCGTTGGCCGCAGTCGGGATCGAGTTGCCCAGCGGGGTCACGAACGTCGCCGGTGGGGGCCCGTCGCACGGACCGAGCACACGCGCCTCGTGGCCCATGCGCCGCAGCACCCGCGCCAGGCCGAGCACCTGGCCCTGCACACCCCCGGGCACCGTGAGGCTGTAGGGGCAGATCAGGCCGATCCGCAGTGGGTCGGTCCGCATCGTCGGAACGCTACCCGCGCCCGACCACCGACCGTGTGAACAGATCGCGCCGCGTGCAACTCGGTTGGTCGGAACGAAACCCGGCGACCGAACGTCAGAGATCAGTATCGTCGAGTCCATGGGGGAAGTCGCTTGATGTCAGCAGCTCGGGACGGCCGTCTCCGCCGACTCCCCGACACCGGCCGGGCCCGACGCCGGCACCTCGGCCTCGCCGCCCTCACGGTCGTTCTATCGGCGACGGCGTTCGGCCCGGCGATCGCCCCCGCCGCCCGCCAGTCGGCGAACGCCCTGCGCGTCGAGGCCCCGCTGACCAGCGAGTTCGGCTTCGGTGACAGCGTGGTGATCGACGCCGTCATCGAGGCCGACAGCCTGATCGACGGCAGCGTCACCGCCTCGGCCGAGGCGAGCACGACGACGGTGGTGCGCGAGCTGCAGGTCGCCGGCGGCGCCGTGGCGCGGGTCCTGCTCGTGGTGCCGGTCCCGAGCTTCAACGGGGGCGGCCCGACGAACGTCGACGTCGAGCTGCTCGACGGCGACGAGGTGATCGCCCGGGCCAGGCTGTCGTTCAGCCACCATCCCGACGTCGACGTCACCGGTGTGCTCCCCCGGTTGCGCGCATCGCTCGCCCAAATGCCCAACCGCGTGCAGCTCGAGCCGGACGTCCGCGGATCGCAGTTCGCCACGTTGACCAGTGAGATCATCGGTCTCGGGCCGGGTGCGCTCAGCCAACTCGACTCGATCGCCGGCACGTCGGCCGATCTGGCCAACCTCGAACCGGAGGCCCGCAGGGCGCTCGTCGCCTGGGTCGACGACGGCGGCCGGCTGCTGATCGACGACGACACCGACCTGGCCGCGCTGCCCGCCGAGTGGCGGCCGGGACCCGCCGGGTACGCCCTCGCCGGGCTCGGCGAGGTCCGCCTGACGAACGGCAGGGCGGCGGCCGGCAAGTGGAAGGAGATCCTCACGCCGGCCGAGCTCGACGGCCTCGATGCGCCGTTCGGGTTCGGCACCGAGACGTTCGCCGACCCGCAGTCGTCGATGGCCCGGCGCGCCGGGGTGGTCCCGCCGTCGCTGAGCCCGATCCTGCTGGCACTGGGAATCTACGTCGTCGTCGTCGGCCCGGTGATGTACCTCGTGCTGCGGGCGATGCGCCGCCTGACGTTGGCCTGGATCGTCATCCCCGCCCTGGCCGCAGCGGTGGCCACCGGAGTGGTGATCACCGGCGGCACGTGGCGGCGCGGCGGCGAGCCCGTGGCCAACATCGCCGTGCAGAGTCATCCCGAGGGCTCGACGTCGCGCGTCGAGACCCTGCTGTTCAACCGTCGCGGGGGCGAGAGCGAGATCGTCCTGCCGGCGCGGTGGACGTCGGCCGAGGCCACCGTCTTCTTCGGCGAGGACCCGAGTACCGCGGCCGAGCGCCGGTTCCGCGTCGGCGACCGATCGTCCTCCCTGAGCACCAGCCTCGAACCCGGGCAGGTGGCCGTGTTGCGCGCCGCCGGGGAGTCGGCGAGCGGGACGCTCGCCGTCAGTGCCCTGGCGACCGGCCGGCGGGCGGTGGCCGGGACGGTGACCAACACAGGTGACCGGCCGCTGCAGGCCGTCGCTGTGTTCGCCGCCGGCGACGTACGGCTGGTGGGCGATCTCGCTGCCGGCGAGACCAAGCAGTTCGTGCTCGACAACATCGACGCGGCGATGATCGGCCAGGTCTCCCTCGGCGACCAGGTCTGGCAGGATCCGGCGATCGGTTTCGGCTTCGCGCCGGTCGTGCTCCTCGAACCCGCCGGCACGGGCCGGGCGCCGGGTGACTTCCCCGTCGGCGCCGAGGGCGACGCCGCCTCGGTCCGACCCGAGGTCGACCTCGGGCTGTGGGGCTCGTTCTCGTCGCTCGTCGGTCAGGGCCTCTACGCCCCCGGAATCGTGCGGGCCGTCGGCTGGCGGTTCGAGCAGCCGAGCGAGGTGACCGCCGGCGGACAGGTGATGGCCACCGAGATGAGCAGCGCCGTCGGCGCGATCGGCGTCGGCGAGGCGCTGGAACGAGTCGCCGTGCGCAGCCTGCTGATCACATCACCGTTCGACGGTGTCGGCAACGGCCAGCAGGTCAACCTCCTCCGACTGCCTCCCGAGGCCGTCGGACGACCGCTGCAGGTCGTCATGCCCGCGGGCGCCGCCGGTGAGTTGTGGACGGGGACCGCCTGGACCAAGCTCGATCCCGACCGGCCCGAGCTTCCCGCCGGCGTGGTGGCGACGGGCACGGTACTGCTGCGCACGTCGGCCGTGTTCAACGGCGGGCCGTTCAACACGGGCAGCGTCACGGTGGAGGAGGTGCGATGAGCGGGTCGGCGACGAGTAGTCCACCCAGCGCCGACACCGGCGATGGGGCTCCCGAGGGCCACGGGGCGGCGATCGTCGCCCGCGGGCTGACCAAACGGTACGGGGCTCTGCTCGCCGTTGACGACATGGACCTGGTGGTTCCCCACGGCTCGATCTTCGGCCTGATCGGACCCAACGGCGCGGGCAAGAGCACGACGTTGGCGATGGTCGCCAGCCTGCTGCGCCCGACGTCGGGGACGCTGTCGGTGATGGGCTCCGACCCGGTCGGCGATGCCCGCCGCGTCCGCCGGGCGATGGGTTACATGCCCGACGTGCTCGGCGTGTACGACAACCTGCGCGTCGACGAGTACCTCGAGTTCTTCGCCGCCTCGTACAGGATCCCGTCACGCGAGTGGCCCGCGCTGATCGACGGTCTGCTCGAGCTGGTCGAGCTGACCGTCAAGCGCCGGGCGATGGTCAACTCGCTCAGCCGGGGGATGAAGCAGCGGCTCAGCCTCGCCCGTGCGCTGATCCACGACCCGCAGCTGTTGATCCTCGACGAACCGGCCAGCGGCCTCGACCCGCGGGCCCGCGTCGAACTGCGCGAACTGCTGCGGGGGCTGAACACGATGGGCAAGACGATCCTGATCTCGTCCCACATCCTCGCCGAGCTCGAGGAGGTCTGCTCCGACGTGGCCATCATGGAGGCGGGGCGGCTGCTGGCCAGTGGGCCGCCGCGGACGATCCTCGACTCGCTCGGAGGGGCCCGCACGCTGCGGGTGCGCTTCGCCGGTGGGGCGGCAGAGACCTTCACCGTCGGCGACGATGTCGAGCAGGCTGCCCTGCTGCGCCGCCTCGTCGTCGACGAGGGCCGCGACGTGGTCGAGTTCACCGAGGAGAGCGGCGGGCTCGAACAGCTGTTCATGTCGATCACCCAGGGAATCGTCCAATGAACCCGGTGCTCGCCCGCGAGCTCAAGGAGCGGATGCGCGGCCTGCGCGCCTTCGTCGCCCTGGCCGTGTTCCTCGGCTTGCTGACGCTCACGGTCTGGATCGTCTACAAGGCCAACGACCTGCAGAACAACAACGGCTTCTCCTTCGATCTGGAGCGCCAGACACGGCTCGGTCGCGAGCTGTACGAGTGGCTGGTCTCGATCATGCTCATCCTGCTCTTCTTCCTGGTTCCCGGGCTCACCGCCGGCACCATCTCGGGTGAGCGCGAACGCCAGACCCTGGCGACTCTGCAGCTCACCCTGTTGACGCCGCGGGCGATCATCTGGGGCAAGATCCAGGCCGCGGTCGTCTACCTCGGCCTGATGATCGTCGCCGCCCTGCCGCTGTTCGCCGTGGCCTACCAACTGGGCGGTGTCAGCCTGACCGACGCCGTCAAGGGACTGTCGTCGGTGCTCGTGGTCGGTCTGCTGCTGGCGACGATGGTCGCCAGCGTGTCGGCGTTCGCCCGCCGAGTGCAGACGGCCACGCTGCTCGGCTACGGGTTCAGCGCACTGCTCGCCGTGTCGTCGTTCATCGGCTTCGGGATCGCGGCGATCGTCGACGGCACCCGCGGGGTCGACGACAACAACCCGCCGGCCATCCTGCTCACCCCGAACCCGCTCGTCTTCGTCGCCGACGTGACCGCCGGTGAGAACGTCCGCATCGGCAACACCCCGCTGCGCGGGATCCGCGAACTGGTCGTCAACGCCTACAACCGCAACGACGGCTGGCTGAGCAGGACGACGAGCGCGCCCGGGCCGGGTCCGGAGAACGGCCAGGTCTTCGGGTTCGGCAACGACGGCGGACGACGCGGTTTCCCTGCCTGGGTGCTGGCATTGGGGATGCTCGTCGGTCTGGCGGGCGTGTTGTTCCTCCTCGCCTGCCGACGGCTGCGAACCCCGGCGGAGACCGAACGATGAGCCCGCGCGTCGAGCAGCTGATGGCCGGCGTCCGGCGTCGCCTGCGGGTCGCCTGGGCGGCCGAGACGGTGCAGCTCGGCGGGCCGTGGGTCGCCGCCGCGGCGTTGGCCCTCGTCGCCGCCGGGCGCTACCTCCCGTGGACCTGGCCGGAGCCGGCCGCGCTGGGCCTCGCCCTGATGACCCTCGTGGTGATCGCCGTGACGGCGGTGGTCCAGCGCGTCCCGGCTCCGGTCGTGGCGCGGGCCGCCGATCGGGGGTTGCACACCAAGGACGCCTTCGCCGCCGCACTCCAGTTCGCGCCGGCGGCCGATGACTTCAGCGTGAGGATCCGGGCACGCGCCGATCACATCGCCGCCGGAGCCCGGGCGGCCGAGGCCGTGCCCTACCGGCTGCGGGCCCGCCGCCTCGCCGTGGCGGTGGCGGTCGGTGCGGCTGCCGTCGGCCTCGCCGCGATCGCCAACCCGCAGGACGCGGCGCGGGCCCGTCAGGCCGCGGAACGCGACGACATCGCCCGGACGGCTGCCGAGATCGACGAGGAGGCGATCGGACTCGAGGCCCGCGGCGCCGATGCCGCCGTCGCGGCCGAACGCCTCCGGGCGCTGGCCGAGGAGCTCCGCCGCACCGATTCGCTCGATGCCGCCGACGAGGCGCTCCGCCGGGCGGCCGACGACCTGCAGCGCCAGGTGCGGCCCGATTCGTTGGCGACGAAGGCGGCGACGAAGGGGCTGGAACGCAGCCTGGCCAGCCAGCCGCTCGGCGACCGGGGCGATCTCCCGGCGGCGGGGCAGCTGGAGGCCGCCGCGGCCTCGCTCGATTCGCTCAGTCCTGAGCAGCGCACGGCGCTGGCCGATCGGCTCGACGGGCTCGCCGAAACCCAGCAGGTCGGAGCACCGACAACCGCCCAGGCCCTCCACGACGCGGCCGCGGCGGCGCGGCGCGGCGACACCGCCGGAGCGAAGGCTGCGCTCGGCGAGGCGGCGGGCGCCCAACGCTCCGCATCGTCGGACGCCAACGCCCAGCAGGCGGCCGGCGACGCAGCGGCGGCGGCGCGGGACGCCTCGCGGCGCCAGGCCGAACGCTCGGGCCAGGGCACCGGACAGGGCCAGGGCACCGGACAGGGCCAAGGCACCGGACAGGGCCAAGGCACCGGACAGGGCCAAGGCACCGGACAGGGCCAAGGCACCGGACAGGGCCAGGGCCAGGGCACCGGACAGGGCCAGGGAACCGGACAAGGCCAAGGCACCGGACAGGGGCAAGGAGCCGGCGGCGGCAGCCCGAGCGGCAACGTGTCCGGGGGCGGCGGCACGGGTACACCCGCGCCGGGGCGCGGCGGCCAGGGCCAGGGCACCGGCACGCAGGGGCCGACGGCCGGTCAGACCCCCGACACCTCGACCATCTTCGATCCGGTGACCGCCAGCCCCGGTGAGGTGGGCACCGTCGGCGGGGCCGGGGGCGGCGGCGAGACCGAGACCGTCGGCCGTGGCGACGGTCCGACACAGGCCGGTACCCGGCGGGTACCGCTGTCGGCGGTGCTCCCCCGCTACCAGACCGAGGCGACCACCGCCCTCGACACCGCCCAGGTACCCCCGTCCGCGCGAGCGATGGTGCTCGCCTACTTCGACGCCCTGCAGGGGCGCGAGTGACATCGACCCACCGACTCGACCACGACCCGAACAGGAGTCGAAGATGACCGAACCCGCCGCAGGCGAGCCGATGTCGCCCGAGCGCTACGCGACGATCGCCGAGGCGATCGAGGCCGAGGTCGGCCGGGTGATCGTCGGGCAGCATCCACTCGTCCGCACGGTCGTCACCTGCCTGCTGGCCGAGGGGCACGCGCTCCTCGAGGGCGTCCCCGGGCTGGGCAAGACGATGCTCCTCAAGGCCTTGTCCGACTCCGTCGACCTCGCCTTCTCGCGGATCCAGTTCACCCCCGACCTGATGCCCGCCGACATCGTCGGCACCCAGGTGCTCGAAGAGGACGAGTCGGGCCGGCGGGCCTTCCGCTTCCGCGACGGGCCGGTGTTCGCCAGCTTCGTCCTGGCCGACGAGGTCAACCGGGCCACACCCAAGACGCAGTCCGCCCTGCTGGAGGCGATGCAGGAGCGCACGGTGACCGCCGGTGGGGCGACGCGTCGGCTGCCCCGCCCGTTCCTGGTGATGGCGACCCAGAACCCGCTCGAGATGGAGGGCACCTATCCGCTGCCCGAGGCGCAGCTCGACCGATTCCTGCTCAAGGCGCTGGTGCCGTTCCCGTCGGCCGACGAGCTCGTCACGGTGCTGCAGCGCACCACCGGCACCCGCCACGAAACACTCCGTTCCGTCGTCGATGCGGCGACGCTGCAAAGGATGATCGAGCTCACCCGCGCCGTACCCGTGCCCGATCACGTCCTGCGCCACGCCGTCGACCTGGTCATCGCCACCCATCCCGATTCGCCCGCCTCCCCGCCCCTGGTGCGCTCCTACGTCAGGTTCGGGGCTTCCCCGCGCGGTGCGCAGGCGCTCGTGCTCGCCGGCAAGGTCCGCGCCCTGCTCGACGGGCGCCCCAACGTCTCCGTCGACGACATCCGGGCCGGAGCGCCCGCCGCCCTGCGCCACCGACTCGTGCTCGGCTACGAGGCGACGGCGGACCGGGTCGAGGCGGATCGGATCGTCGACGACGTGCTCGCCGCCGTCGGTCCGCCGCCGGCCGGCATCCGTGGAGCCGTGTGAGCGAGGATCTGCTCACGCCCGCCATGCTCGCCCGCCTCGAGCTGCTCCAGCTCGGCACGCGCCGGAGACTGGCCGGGAGGTTCGCCGGCGAGCACCGCTCGGTGCGACTCGGCTCCTCGCTCGACTTCGCCGACTACCGCGACTACCACCCGGGCGACGACTTCCGCCGGATCGACTACCCGCTCTACGCCCGTACCGACCAGCTGTTCATCCGCCTCTTCGAGGCCGAGGACGACCTGTCATTGCGCCTGGTGGTGGACACGTCGGGCTCGATGGGCTACTACGGCAAGCTGCGCCAGGCGGCGCGCCTTGCCGCCGCCCTGGGCTTCGTGGCGCTGACCCGTCGTGATGTGGTCACCGTGATGACCTTCCCCGGCGGGGCCGCGCCGCGCCGGTTCAACGGACGCGGCGCGGTGCGGCCGCTGTTACGCGTCCTGGGCGGTCTCACGCCCGGCGGTTCCACCGACGTGCGGGCGGCGGCGACCGACGCGCTGGCCCGGCCGGGCCTGCCCGGGATGACGGTCGTCGTCTCCGATCTGCTCAGCCCCAGCTGGCGGGCGGCGATCGACCGGCTCCCGGCGCGGGGCGGCGACTCCGCCGTGGTGCACGTGCTGGCTCGCCAGGAGCTCGAGCCGGAGCTGATCGGCGACCTCGACGTCGAGGACGCCGAGTCCGGCGAGCGGGTGGCGGTGAGCCTGGCGGCCGACTCGTTGAAGAAGTACGCCTCGGCGACGCAGCACTGGCTCGACGGGGTGACCGCCCACTGCCGCAGCCGGGGTGTCGGCTACACCCGCGTCCTCGCCGACGCCGACCTCGAGACGGTCCTGTTCACCGGGTGGCGTGAGGAAGGCCTGATCCGATGATCCGCCCGGGCGGTGACCGGTGACCCTGGCCAACCCGTGGGGTCTGGCGCTCGCCGGTCTGGCGGTGCCGGTGATCCTGCTCCACATCCTGCGGCCACGCCGCCAGACCGTGAAGGTGCCCTCGACGTACTTGTGGGCGTCGGTCGAACGCCCGGTGAGTGCCGCGCAGCCGTGGCAGAAACTCCGCTGGAGTTGGCTGCTGTTCGCCCAGCTCCTGGCCGTGGCGCTCCTCGCCGTGGCCGTCGCCCGTCCGGTGAGGCTGACCGCAGCGCGCCTCAGCGAGCACACCGTGTTCATCCTCGACGCCAGCGGGTCGATGGCGGCGACCGACGGCTCGCCCGACCGGCTCGGGGCCGCCAAGGCGGAGGCCGAGCGGCTGCGCACGCAGATCCCCGACGGCGGAGTGGCCAGCGTGGTCGTCGCCGGAGCGGCGCCCCGGGTGGTGCTCACCGCCAGCGACGACCCCCAGGCGTTCACCGACGCCCTGCGTACGGTCGAGCCGGCGGAGGGTCGGGCCGACTTCGCCGGGGCCTTCGCCCTCGCCGAGAGCCTCGAGACGTCGGCGGCCGGGATCGGCTTCGTGCTGATCTCCGACGGCGGGCTCACCCAGGAGGAGCAGCGGGCCCAGCCTCCGGGCACGGTGTACCGCCCCGTCGGTCGGGGCGACGTCAACCGGGCGATCACCCGCCTCACGGTGGAGCCGCGGGGCAGCGGCCTCCACGTGCGGGCCACGATGCGCAACACGGGTGGCCCGACGGCCCGTCAACCGCTGCGCATCGACGTCGACGGGGTCACCGCGGCGACGGCGACGGTCGAGCTCAAGCCCGGCTCGCCCGTGGAGTTCGAGGCCGACGTACCGGCCGGCGACCGGGTCGAGGCGTTCCTCGAAGGCGGCGACCTGCTGGCCGCCGACGACCACGCCGTCGCCGTCGCCGGGCGCCGCCCGCAGCTCAAGGTGCTCCTCGCCGGGGATCCGCTGTTCATCGGCGAACTGTTGGCGTCGATCCCCAATGTCACCGTCGACGCGAGTCCGGTGGACGCCCCGACGGGCGAGGGGTACGACGTCGTCGTCTACAACGGCGTCGCCCTTCCCGCCGCTCCGTCGGGCCCGGCGACCGCGTACCTCGCCGTGGCCCCACCCGGTGGCGCTCCGGGTGTCACGGTCACCGGCACGGTCGACCAGCCGGCGATCAGCCTGCTGCGCGCCGACGACGCCCTCGTCGCCGGGATCGATCTCTCCGACGTCGGGATCGCCGCCGCCCAACGCGTCGACGCGCCGGGCGCCGACGTCCTCGTCGGAGCCGAGGGCGCCCCGCTGCTCGTCCACGGGGTAGCCGGCGACCACCCGTACGTCTATCTGGCCTTCGCTCTCGGCGACTCGAATCTGCCGGTGAAGGTGTCGTTCCCGCTGCTCGGCGACCGCATCCTCACGGAGCTGGCCGGAACGGCTCTACCGAGCACGTCGATCGAGGTCGGATCGCCCCTCACCCTCCCGGCCGGTGAGGCGGTCACCGTCGTCGGACCCGACGGCCGGCGGCGCGCCTTGGCCGCCGGTGGGCCGACGCCCCGCGCCGACCGGGCCGGCTTCTGGGCGATCCAGCGGACCGGCGCCCCCGAGCACCTCGTCGCCGTCAACCCGCCGGCGAGCGAGTCGCTGCTCGCCCCGGCCGACGAGCTGGTCAAGCCACCGCTTCCCCGCACCTCGCCGAACGCCTCGACGCGGGGGCAGCGGTCGCTCGTCCACTGGGTCATCCTCGCCCTCCTCGTCGTGCTCCTCGCCGAGTACCTGCTGGCCAGGCGCGGCGTCGGGGTGGCACGCCGTCAGTGGCGCCTCGCCCTCGCCGCCCGTGCGCTCGTCGCCGTCGCGTTGCTCGCCGCCCTGTTCACCCCGGTCGTCAGGCGCCCGGCCGATCGCACGGCGACGGTGTTCCTGCTCGACTCGTCGGCCTCGCTCGGGCCCGCCGGCCGCGACGAGGCGTTGGCCTGGATCCGCCAGGCGATGGCCTCCCGGGCGCCCGACGACCTCGCCGCGGTCGTCTCCTTCGGGGCACAGGCACGGCTCGACCGCCTGCTCGAGCCCACCTCGCAGGTCGAGGCACCCAAGGTGGTCATCGACGCCGGGGCGACCAACCTCCAGTCGGCGATACGACTCGGCGACGCCGTCCTGCCCGGCGATGCCCGCCGGCGACTCGTGCTGGTCTCCGACGGGCGCGAGACGGTCGGTGACGGCGCCGAGGAGGCGGCGAGACTGCGTGAGCGGGGAACCCCGCTCGACGTCCACACCGTCGACGTCGTCGCCGGTGACGACGCGGCGATCAGCGACATCGACGTCCCCCGCCTGACGAGAGTCGGCGAGTCGGTGACCATCGGGGCGAGCATCGAGGCGACGAGGGCGGGGCCCGCCCAGGTCGTCCTGCGCCGCAACGGCGAGCAGGTCGCCGAGCAGGTCGTCGACCTCGCCGTCGGAGCGAACCCGGTGTCGTTCGACGACGTGCCCGGGGGCGACGCCGGCGCCGTGATCCGCTACCAGGTCGGGGTCCGCCAGGGGGGAGACGCCCGACCCGAGAACGACCTCGCCTTCGCCGCCGTACCGGTCGACGGACCGGCCAGGGTGCTCGTCATCGAGGGTGCGGCGGGCGAGGCTGCGGAGCTCGACGCCGCCCTGACGGCCGGAGGGATCGCCACCAGGGTGATCCAGACCGCCGAGTTCCCCGACGTGCAGGAGCTCGTCACCTACTCCGGTGTCGTGCTCGTCGACGTCGACGCCCGCGAGCTGACCGGCGCCCAGCTCCAGGCACTGCAGACGGCCGTCCGCGACCTCGGGCGCGGCCTGGTCACGGTGGGCGGCAACCGCAGCTACGGGGTGGGCGGGTACCGGGGGTCGCCGCTCGAGGACCTGCTCCCGGTGGTCAGCGAGATCCTCGACCCGAAGCGACGCAAGACCGTCGCCGAGGTGCTGTCGATCGACGTCTCGGGTTCGATGGGCAACTGCCACTGCGACGAAGGGGAGAACCCCTCCGGACGCCTCGGCGGCGGGGTGAACAAGACCGACATCTCCCGCGCCGCAGGGGCCCGGGCGGTGGAGGCACTCTCGCAATCCGACCAGATCGGCATCCTCGCCTGGAACTCGTCGTCGAAGTGGGTGGTCGATCTCCAGACCCTTCCGGCCGACGAGGTGGTCGAGGCCGGCCTGCGCAAACTGAAACCGGACGGCGGCACGAACCTCGGCGACTCGCTCGATGAGGCCGCCGCGGCGCTGCGGGACAACCGGGCCGGGCTCAAGCACATCATCCTGTTCACCGACGGGTTCACCTCGACCCAGGTCATCGCCTCGGTCGCCGACCAGGCCGGCGAACTGTTCGACAACGACGGCATCACCGTGTCGGTCGTCGCCACGGGCGAAGGCGCAGCGCCATCGTTGGAGGCGATCGCCACCAAGGGGCACGGCCGCTTCTACCCGGGGAGCGACCTGCAACAGGTCCCCCAGATCATCGCCGAGGAGGCCGTGATCGCCAGCCGCGACTTCATCAACGAGGGCGACTACCTCCCCGAGATCACCGCCCTCACCCCCGTGACCGAGCCGCTGCGGTCGGCGCCCAGCCTGCTCGGCTTCGTCGCCACGACGTCGAAGGGGACGGCGATCACGGCGATGCGGATCGGCCCCGACGGGGACCCGCTGCTGGCCACCTGGCAGGCCGGGCTGGGGACGGTCACCTCGTGGACCAGCGACGCCTCGGCGTGGGCCGCCAACTGGGCGACGTGGGACGGATACGTCGACTTCTGGGCGCGACTGGTGAAGCAGACCTTCCCCGCCGGTGACTCCGCCGGTGCGGCCCAGGCCGAGCTCTCCGGAGGCGTGCTCTCGATCAGCGTCCAGGGCGACGGAACCTTCCCCGACGGCTCCCAGGCGATCGCCACGGTCGCCGGCCCGGACGGGCAGCGCATCGAGGTCCCGCTCGAACGCTCGGCAGGAGACGAGTTCACCGGCTCGATCCCGGCGCCCCGTTCGGGCTCGTACGCCGTCGGGGTGAACGTCACCGCCGACGGCACCACGGTGCTCGCCGCCTCGACGCTCGCCTCGGAGAGCTATCCGGCCGAGTACCTGCCGGGCCCGGCCGACCGCCAGGCGATGACCCGGCTGTCGGCCATCGCCCAGGGCCGGGGCGAGATCGAGGCGTCCCAGGCCTTCGACGCGGCCGGTCTCGCCGCCGGCACGAGGCGTTGGGACCTGCGCGGCCCGCTGCTCCTGCTCGCCGCCCTGTTGTGGCCGCTCGCCGTGCTGCTCTCGCGGTTGTCGATCCGCGGCGCCTCGCTGGTCGGCGCAGCGGCGGGCGCAGCGGCCGGGGCCGGCCGGCGGCTGCGTTCCGTCATCCCCCGTCTCGCCCCTCCCGACCCGGACAACCGGCCGACGGAGCGGTCGAAGCCTGCACCGCCCGCGAATGCCGGGTCGCCGGACGGGTCATCGACCACCGTCGGCGGACTGCTCGAACGCAAGCGGGCCGGCCGGCGGGCCGAACCGCCCCCCGACGGCTGACGGCCCCGGCGGGGCCACCGATCAGGAGCGCCCGACCTCGTCACCCCAGATGTCGGACAGCACGTACCCCAGCGGGTAGGGATCGTGGGGATCGACGGCGGTCATCCGCGTCCCGACCACCCAGCCCCGTCCCGAGATCCGCGGGAGCACCGCCGGTCGGCCACCGACCGTGGTCTCACCGACGATCGAGACGGTGAACTCCGAGTCGATCAGCGAACGGGCCGTGAACGTCGAGCCGACACCTGCGTCGCCCCGGGCCGCCATGCACGCCAGGCGGGCCGAGTTGCCCGTACCGCACGGCGAGCGATCGACCCGCCCGGAGAGCACCGTCGCCCCGCGCAACTGGCCGCCGGCCGGATCGTCGTCGCCGATCAGCATCACGTAGGAGATGAAATCGATCTCGGGGATCTCGGGGTGGCACACCGTGATCTGCTCACGGGCGGCCAGGGAGATCGCCGTGGCCGCCTCGACCACCGCCCGGGCCGAACCTCGGTCGAGCTTCACCCCGAACTGCGCCGGATCGGCCAGGACGTAGTAGCAGCCCCCGTAGGCGACGTCGACGGCGATCTCACCGAGCCCTTCGACCCGCAGCGGCACGTCGAGCGCCTCGACGAACGAGGGCACGCCGTCGAGGGTGACCCGCTCGCAGCGCCCGTCGCGGCAGTCGGCGATCGTGTGCACCAGCCCGGCCGCCGTCTCGAGCACCACCGACGTCGTCGGCTCGGTCATCGGCACCGCCCCGGTCTCGAGCAGGGCGGTGACCACGCAGATCGTGTTCGATCCGCTCATTGCGTGCGCCCGGTCGGCCTGGAGGATGACGAAGCCGGCATGGGCCCCCGGTGCCGACGACGGGAACACGAGGTTGGCGCTGGACTGCGGCCGTCCGCGGGGTTCGAAGCACAGATAACGGCGCAACGAGTCGTCGACCTCGTTGAGGTAGCGCAACTTCTCGCGCATCGAGATCCCAGGGATCTCGAACACCCCACCCAGGTAGCACGTGCCCTGCTCCCCCTCGGCGTGGACCTCGACGGCCTGGAGGACGCGGGTCAGGCGCATCGCGCCGGACCCGTCAGGCCGCAGCCGAGGTGGACAGCTCGACGGCGAGCGCCCCGTCGAGCACGGCGAGCAGCTCCGCCTGCACCTCGGGCAGCAGCGGGAGCATCGGTTGGCGCACCTTGCCGCAGTCGATCCCCTGATGGGCCAGCCCGGCCTTGGCCTTGGCGTTGTACGAACCCGACTCCATGTTCTGCACCCACGGCAGGATCCCGTCGAAGATCCGGCGGGCCTCGGCGTGGTCGCCCCGGTTGGCCGCGTCCATGATGGCGACGTGCTGGCGGGGCAGGACGTTGCCCGTGCCGGCCAGCCAGCTGCGCACACCCCAGAAGAAGTAGTCGACGGCCTGGTCGTCGGAGCCGCACATCACCGAGAGCCTGCCCTCGTAGCGCCTGCGCAGCTGCAGGAAGCGGGAGAAGTCGCCGCTCGACTCCTTCAGACCGACGATCTCGGGGAGATCGGCGACCGCATCGAGGCACTCGAAGCCGATCTCGACCCCGGCCCGTGCCGGGTAGTTGTACAGCACGATCGGCAGCCCGACCGCGTCGGCGACGGCGGCGAAGTGGGCGGCCAGCTCGCGCTGGCTGGGCAGCGACGTGGGCGGGGCGGCGAGCATCAGCGCGTCGTAGCCCAACTCGGCGGCGGCCAGCCCGTAGCCGATGACCTCCTGGGTCGACGCCGAGTTGCAGCCGGCGATCAGCGTTGCGCGGCCGGCGGCGACGTCGCGGGTGTGGGCGAACACGCGCAGGCGCTCGGGCGGGGTGAGGGCGTAGTACTCGCCGGTGGTGCCCGCGGGCACGAGGCCGCGGACCCCGGCACCGAGGCAGTGCTCGATGACCTTGGTGCAGTTGTCGAAGTCGATCTCGTCGTGGCGATCGAACGCCGTGACGATCGGGACGTAGACACCCTCGAGTTCGAGCGGGGCGAGTTCGAGCGGGGCGAGTTCGAGCGGGGCGGGTGGGCGGTGAGCGGATTCAGACGTGGGCATGACGGGCGGCCTCCATGGGCGCGAACCTACCACTGCGGGGATCGGCGGCCCGGTGGAGAACGCGCCGCCCCGAGGCAGCCGACGACGACGAGCAGGGCCCCGAGCCAGACGAACTGGACGAGGGGTTTGACGCGGATCTCGACCAGCGCCCGGCCCGTGTCGTCGGCGTCGACGAGCACGGCCTGGACGTCCCGCCACGGCCGGCTGACCATCGCCGTCTCGGCCAGCACCCCTCCCCGCTCGGGATAGGCGGTCAGCGCCGGTACGAGCAGATGGCCCCCGACGTCGAGCGAGGCGGCCACCTCGACCACCCCGGCACGCCGGCCGGGCCGCACGTCGATGCCCCGATTGGTCACCGACACGCCGGCGACGGTGACCGTCTCGCCCTCGCCGATCGTCGCCGCCCCCGAACGGTCGAACCCGCTGGCCACCACGGCGGTGACCAGCACGGCGATCCCGAGATGGGCGACCCAGGCGGCCGGGCGAACCAGACGGCCCGCGCCCGACAGGCGCAACGCGCCCAGCACGCCGACGCCGGCGAGGGCGAGGGGGGCGACGAGCCGGGCGAAGAACCACCCCCCGACCGTGAACGGACGGATGGGGGTCGCCCGGGCCACGAGGGGGGCCGCGGTGCCGATAATCACCACGATCAGCGCGGCGAGGGCGAGCACGGCCGGGAAACCGAGCCACCGCGCCGCACCAGCGCCGGCGGAGACGACCGGTGGGCCCACGGCATCGCCCCGATCGACGACCGGGCCGTGCGGGTGGAGTGCGTCGGCCCGCTCGACCGCGGGGCCGGGCCGACCGGGGGCGGTGACGGGCGGGGCCGATGGCCGTCGCCGCTCGGCGTGGGCGGGATCTCGGCGGCCGAGCCGCGCGGCTGCGGCGAGGACCCCGGTGCATGCCAGCGCCAGGCCCCCGAGGGTCCAGCCGACGAACGGCGAATCGGCGAAGGTGTGGACCGAGGAGACGGCCCCGGATCGGGCGACGGCCGCGCCGGCGAGGGCCAGGCACCATGGCAGCCCGGCGCGCGCCGGGCGGCGATCAGCCGGCTGGTGCACGGCCCAGACTCCCGCCAGCCAGGGGGCGAGCGAGCCGTTCTCGACCGGGTCCCAGGCCCAGTAACCACCCCAGCCCTGCTCGGCGTAGCTCCACCACGCCCCGAGCGCCATCGCCAGGGTCATCGCCCCCAACGCGAGGAGGAGCCAGCGATGCGCCCGGTGCGCCGCGTCACCGTCGAGGGCCAGGGCGAACGCCGGCAGCGTGGCGGCCAGCCCGAGGTAGAGCAGCGGCGGGTGAACGGCCATCGCCGGATGCTCCAGGATCGGCGTCAACCCGAATCCACCGGTGGCCGGGATGTCGAGGTGGGCGAACGGCCGGCCGACGACGAGTCCGAGGGCGGTGAGCGAGGCACCGACCGCTCCCACCGCGGCGTTGGCCCGCACGCCCGAGCGGGCGGTGCCGACCCACCCGACCGCGGCGACGACGGCGGCGAACAGGAGCAGTGAACCCGGGGCGTTGCCCCAGACCGCGGCGACCCTGTACGCCCATGGTGCGTCGCGCCGGGAGTTCTCGGCGACGATCCGCAGGCTGAGGTCGCTGGTGACGAAGGCGCGGACCAAGACGGCGACCGCAGCCCACGCCACGACGGCTACGGCGAGGTTCACCAGGCGGAGCCGGCCGGTGAGCGCGGTCACGGCGTACGGGCGACCAGGCGGCGATGCAACACGGCGACGGTGTTCAGGTTGCGGGCCGTGGCCGTCCTGCCGAGCACCCGCCCGATGTGCTCGGCGGTGAACGCCGAACGGCCCGATCCGTTGCGGTAGTGCACGTAGATCTCACGGCCGATGTGCACCACCGGATCGCCGGCGGCCCGTGCCGGGTCGAGCCGTTCGGCCTCGGCCGCAGTCGGGACCGAACCGAGGAAGACCACATGCACCAGCTTCGGCTCGGCCTCCGGCCCGAACGGCATCCGTTCCAGCACCTCGCCGATCTCTGCGGCGGAACGCACGACGACGGGCACGGCGAAGCCGACGCGCCGCTCGATCGCCGCTGCGATCCGTGTGCACAGCTCGTCCTGCCCGGCGTCGTCCTCGCCGCCATCGGCGCCGAACAGGACGTTCCCGCTCTGGATGTACGTCTCCGGACGATCGAAGCCGAGATCGTCGAAGACCTCACGCAGCACGCTCATCGGCACGGTGTGCGAACCACCGACGTTGATCCCGCGCAACAGGGCGACCAGCGGGATCACCCGTCGGGGTCCCCGTCGTCGGGCGCCCCGTCGTCGGGCCCTGGGGGCTCGGCGCCCGATCGGTCCTCGGCGCTGCGTCCGACGATCGCCAGGATGGTGTCGCCATAGCGCTCCAGCTTGGCCGGGCCCACCCCGGCGACGACCGCCAGGTCGCGGAGGGAGGTGGGCGAGCGACGGGCGATCTCGTGGAGCGTGCGGTCGTGGAAGATCACGTACGGCGGCATTGAGGTCGATCGTGCCTCCTCGCCCCGCCACGTCCGCAAGGCGACGAACACCGGGTTCGTCTCGTCACCGGCCGCCGCGGCGTCGGTCGTGGTTCGGCTGGCCCGAGTCGAGGCGCGTGTGCCGCCGGTGCCACCGGGGCGACGGGTCGGCGCAGGGTCTCCGAGACGCGCCGGTTCCGCCCCCGGCGACGGGGAGGCGGCGTCGAGCTCGGCCAGGAACGGCGACGGGCGGTTGGCGTCGGCGATCACGACGACACGGTCCCGGCCACGGGTGATGGCGACGTGCAGGACGCGGCGTTCCTCCTCGATGTTCTCGGCCAGGCGGTGGGGCATCAGGCCGGCGTTGACGCCGTGGACGACGACGGCCGACCACTCCCGTCCCTTGACCCGGTGGATCGAGGCGAGGGTGACCCCGCCGGGCGACCGTTCGCGGGTGAGCAGGCCCGCGCAACCAGGCCTCGAACGAGGCCGGATCGCGGGTGCAGATCGGCGACTTGTTCGAGGGCCTCGAGGTCGTCGAGCTGGCTGGACCCCTCGGACTTCGACCGGTCGAGCTGTTCCATCGCCTCGCCCAGCCCGACCCGGACCCGGATGGCGGCGAGCACCTCGCGGGTCGGCCGGCCGCGGTGGACCAGGCGGGCGACGAGCTCGATGTCGTCGGCGAGGGACGTCACCTTGGCCGCCACCTTCTCGTCGTCGATGCGTTCGCCGACACCGGACAGCGCGGTTGCGGTCATCCCCGGGCGGAACCACTTGACGATCCATTCGGGGAGCCCCCGAGACGGCCGCCGGTAGACCTCGACGAGGTCGTCGCGGTCGTACGTCCCGTCGCTGCACGCCAGGCGGAGATAGGCGAGGGCGGCGCGCACCCCGAGGCGGTCGAGGACGTCGGGGCCGAGGTTGGAATCGAGCGGGACACCGGCCTGGGCGAGGGCGATCTGGGGCCCGAGCAGGCTGGCGTTCACCCTGGTCAGCACGGCGATCTCGCCCGGTCGGCGACCTTCGCCGATCCACGTGGCGACCGTGTCGGCCAGTTCGGCGGTGACCCGCTCCGTAGGCACCTGGCGAACGTCGAGCAGCTCGGCGCCGACGGCCGCCGTGGGCCCGGGCGTGATCTCTTTCGCCACCCGCCGCCGGTTCCACGACAGCAGGTGCCCGGCGGCCTCGACGACGGCGGCCGGGCAGCGGTGGTTGACGCCGAGCGCGTAGTTGGTCGCCCCACAGAACAACTGGTCGAAATCGATGAGGAAGGCCGGTGTGGCCCCGGCGTGGCCGTAGATCACCTGATCGTCGTCGCCGACGCCGAACACGTCGAACCGCGGCGAGCCGAGGAGCCGCAGGAGCAGGATGTGGGCCGGGGTGAGGTCCTGGAACTCGTCGACGAGCAGGTAGCGGTACCGGGCCTGCAACCGGCGACGGAGGTCGCCATCGGCGAGGAGTAGCTCGACGGCGCCGTAGATCTGCTCGTCGAAGTCGATGCCACCCTGCTCACGCAGGGCCTGGCGGTATCGGGGGAACAGCTCCCCGAGCCCGGGTACGTCGTCGCGTTCGGACTCGACCGTCCCGGGGTCGCGCAGCGCCAGTCGGGCGATGCCGAGCGCCTCGAGGTACGGGGCGATCGGATCGGTGTTCGCCCGCCGCTGGCGCTTGGCCGGCAGGAGCCGGTCGATGATCCGGCGCAGGTCGCGCTCCTCGACGATGCGCGGCGCTCCGCCGTGGGCCTCGGCGATGACCTCGTACCCGAGGCCGTTGAGGGTCTGCACCCGCGGGCGGAACGAGGTGGTGCGCTCGACGAGTTCGTCGCGGGCCCGGACGTTGTAGGCGACGGCGAGCACGCCCTCGCGCTCGTAACCCCGGTCGACGAGCAGGTGGCGCAACCGTTCGGTGAGCACCCGCGTCTTGCCGCTGCCCGCCGGGGCGATCACCCGCGCCGGCCCTGCCGTGTGGAGCACGGCGGCGAGCTGGTCGGCGGCGAGATCGGTCGCCGGATGGCTCCGCCCGGTGGGCACCGCGTCGAGGCGGCCGAGATCGACGGTGTCGGCGTGCACCACCCGCCCGACCGGAGGGACCGAACCCCGCGGCCCGCCGTCGACCCACGCCGGATGTCCGTCGGGCAGTTCGACGTCGCCCGGCGCGCCGGCGGTGGACGGCGAACAGCCGAGACGCAACGCCTTGTTCGACCACCACCAGACGAGCTCGCCGCTGCGGGCGTCGTAGTTGTTGGCCCACACCAGGAAGTGCAGCCGGTCGAGCGGGAACTCGAAGTCGGCCGGGAGCGTCCATGGCTCGACCGGGTGGGCGCCGGGCCGGCGGAACGAGGCCGGTTCGACGCCGAGACGGACGACGACGGGCACCCGCCCGAGCCAGGCGGCATGCAGCGACGTCAGACAGCGTGCCGGTGCGGCGATCGCCACATCATCGATGGTCACGACCTCGGCGAACGTCCACGGATCGGGAACCGGCTGGTCGGCGGAGAGGATCACCCCGCGCCCGAACACCTCGGGCGCAACGGATCGGCTCATCGCCGGGATGGTACGCCGATCATGCGTCAGGGTGACCCGACGGTAGCGATGTAGTGGTCGGCGACCGCCTGGGCGTCGATCGCCGTTCCCACCTCGACGACGCCCCCGTCGAGGGCATTGACATGCCGGTGCTCCGTCGGACGGCGCTCCACGACGAGCTGACCGTGGGTCAGGCGGCCCTCACACTCCACCGCCACCAGGTGGGGCTCCGTCGTCAGGAGTTGGCGGTGCTCGAAGCAGATGACGGCGCCGGCGTCGCCCAGCGGAGCGCCCGGGAAACTCCAGATCTCACGTGAGCGTGTCATCACGGCTGCGGCGAGGCGCGCCGATCGGCGTCCGCTCGACGCCAGGCAGTCGACGCCGGCCTGATCGAGTACGACCGGGTTGAACACGTCGAGGCCGTAGAGGATGACCGGCAGGTCGGAGGCGACGACGATCTGGGCGGCCTCGGGGTCGGCGATGAAGTTGAACTCCGCCGCCGCGGTGGTGTTACCGCCGACGAACGCCGATCCGCCCATCACGAACACCGACCCGAGCCGGGCGGCCACATCGGGGCGCTCGAGGATCAGCCGGGCGACGTTGGTCAGTGGGCCGACGGCCACCAGATGCACCCCCTGGCGACCGAGGACCAGGTCGCTGAGCAGGTCGATCGCCGGGCGCCTGTCCAATGGCCAGTGCGGACCCAGGGAGATCCCACCGAGGCCGTCGACGCCGTGCACATCGGCGGCGCGGACCACGGGCCCCGACAACGGGCGGTCCGCCCCTGCGGCGACCGGGATGGGATCGTTCTCGGTGGCGCCGAGCACGCCGAGGGTATTGGGGACTACGTACTCGAGGCCGACGTTCCCGGCGACGCACGTGACCCCGAGCACCTCGAGTCCGGGCGCCGCCATCGTGTAGATCAGCGCCAGGGCATCGTCCATCCCCGTATCGACGTCGAGGATGACAGGTATCGGCTCCCGGCGGGTCGCTTGTGAGGCTGCGCCAGTCATCGGCCTCAGCCGCCACCCTTGCGATAGACCCGTCCGGCCGCTGCGGGTGGTCTGAGTCGCTTGGTGAAGAAGATCAGCACGACGAGCACGATGACGTAGGGCAGGATCGCCGCCCACCAGTCGGGGAGGGTGTCGGCGAGCAGGTACCACAGCAGCGCCAGGCCGCCGAACGCGCCGGCGAGGATCGAGTCGGTGCGGCTCCGGCGGACGATTGCCGACGCCATGATCCCGAACATCGCGATCGCGGTAACCAGCATCAGTGAGTGCGATGCCTTGCCATCGAGATCCTGCAGGTCGAGGGCGAACGGATAACCGAAGAGCATCGCCCCGCCGAACACCCCCGAGGGCCGCCAGTTGCCGAAGATCAGGGCGGCCAGGCCGATGAAGCCACGCCCGGTCGTCTGCCCCTCCTTGTAGATCCCCGAGAGTTCCTGGCTGGCGATGAACGCCCCGCCGAGGCCAGCGAGGGCGCCGCTGGTCGCCACACCGACGTACTTGTAGAAGTAGATGTTGATCCCCTGCGCCTCGCCCGCCTCGGGCCGCTCGCCGCTGATCCGCAGACGCAGCCCGAACCTGGTCCGCCACAGCAGCCAGGTGATCGTCGGGAGCAGGGCCAAGGTGATCACGGTGACCCACGACATGTTGCTGACCAGCCCGCGGGCGAAGCCGGTGATGTCGGAGACGAAGATACCAGTCCTGTTTCGTGAACCACCCGAGCAGGTCGGGCGTCTTCCATCCGAACAGGTCGCCGCCGGCGACGAACGGGAAGGTCATCCGCCCGACGGTCGGCACACGGGGCGACTGGGTGATCGACCCGCCGAACTCCTTGTACTTGACGTTGAAGATCTCCGACGACAGGAAGCGGGCGAGCCCTGGGCCGAGGATGTTGATCGCCACGCCCGAGATCACATGGTCGACGCCGAACTGCACGGTGGCGAGCGCATGGAGCAGACCGCCGAGCGCGCCGCCCAGCGACGCCGAAGAACAGCCCCCACCAGGCCCCGAACTCGAGCGCCCCCCAGGCGCCGAACCAGGTACCGAGGACCATCATCCCCTCGAGGCCGATGTTGACGACCCCGGCACCGTTCGGCGAACAGCCCGCCGAGCCCGGCGAGCAGGATCGGGACGCCCCAGCGCAGCATCGCCCGCGACGAGCCCTGGGCCGTCAACAGGCTCGTGTCGTCGATGCCCTGCACGATGTTGAGCACGAGGATGCCGACGGCCGCGTACAGCGCCCAGCGGGCCCAGGCGGGGAGGTTCTTGACGTAGTTCATGCCGGCACCCCCGCCAGCGCTGCCGACGCCGTCCTGGCCTCGTCGCGTTCCCTGGCACGTTGGGCGACCTGATAGGCGACGACGGCGGACAGGATGATCAATCCCTGCATGATCTGGACGATTTCCCGCGACGCCGATCCGGTGTTCTGCAGAATGCCCGACGAGATGTCGAGGAAGGCGAAGATCAGCGCAGCAGCGAGCGCCCCGAGCGCGCTGTTGCGCCCGAGCAGGGCGACGGCGATGCCGGCGAAACCGAGGTTCTGGATCGGATTGGCGGGGAAGATGCCGCTGCCCATGATCTCGGTCATCCCGACGAGGCCGGCCACCGCGCCCGACAGCACCATCGCCGTCACCACCATCCGCTTCGGCGACACCCCGCCGGCCTGGGCGGCGAACGGGTTGGCGCCACTGGCCCGCAGATCGAAGCCGAACCGGGAGCGGTTGACCACGATGTGGTAGGCCACTCCGACGACGATGGCGACGGCGAGCACCCCGGTCAGCTGGCGATCCCGCCCGATCTTGCGGGTGAAGATCTCGACGATGCCGTTCAGGTTCGGGATCCGGCCGGACTCGTCGATCTCGGCCGTGCCGACCCGTGTGACGTTGCCACCCAACCCCCCGCCGGCCTGCCAGGCCTTCAGGCCGGCGACGATGAACCCCGACGTGGCGATGGCATTGAGCATGATCGTCGAGATCACCTCGTGGATCCCCCTGGTGACCTTGAGTACCCCGGCCACGCCCGAATAGGCGGCTCCCACGGTCATCGCCACCAGTAGCACGACTGCGATGTGCAGCGGGGCGGGGAGGTGGACGAGGCCGCCAACCTCGGCTGCGACCAGGGCGGCGAGCAGGTACTGGCCCTCGACGCCGATGTTGAACAGGTTCATCCGGAACCCGATCGCCGCGGCGATCCCCGAGATGTACAGCGGGGTCGCTCGGTTGAGGATGTCGATGATCGTCTCCAGCTTGCTTGCGTGCCGGAGCATGTCCCCGTACGCCCGCAACGGGTTGCTCCCGGCGATCAGGAGCACGATCGAGGAGGCGACGACGGCGAAGACGAGCGCCATCATCGGTGCCGATGCGGCGAGGCGGATGCGACGCAACGTGGAGGCGGTCATGCTGCCGCCACCTGCGACATCGCCCCGGTCATGTACGCCCCGAGATCGCGTGGTGTTACCTCGGCCGGATCGAGAGTGGCGACGATTCGGCCGCGGAGCATGACCACGATCGTGTCCGACAGGCCGATCAGCTCGTCCAGATCGGCGCTGATCAGCAGCGTCGCCAACCCGCTGGCCCGGGCGGCACGCAGCTGGTCCCACACCGCAGCCTGCGCACCGACGTCGATCCCCCGGGTGGGATGGGCGGCGAGGAGCACCTTCGGACCGGCCGCCATCTCCCGCCCGACGATCAGCTTCTGCTGGTTGCCGCCGGAGAGGGCGTGGGCGGCCACGTCGATGTTCGGAGTGCGGACATCGAAACGTTCGGTGACCCGCGTCGTCTCCGCGCGCATGCCGTCACGGCTCATCCAGAACCCGTGGGAGAACGGCGGGACCGTCTGATGGCCGAGGGCCACGTTCTCCCACAGCGGTGCCGACAACAGCAGTCCGTCATGCTGGCGGTCCTGGGGGATGTACCCCAAGCCGTGTTCGCGCCTGTGGCGGACCGAACGACGGGTGATGTCCTCGCCGAGCATCACGATCGTCCCGCCCGCCAGGGGGCGGACGCCGATGATCGCGTCGACCAACTCGCCCTGCCCGTTGCCCTCCACTCCGGCTATCCCGACGACCTCACCGGCGTGCACAGCGAGGGTGACATCGTTGACCACCGCCCGTTCGCCCTCGTTGACGACGACATGGCGGAGCTCGAGCATGACGGTGTCGGTGACCGTGGACTCGGTCGTCGCCGCGGTGGGCAACTCGGAGCCGACCATCAACTCGGCCAGGTCGCGGGCCGTGACGTCGGCCGGCTTGACGGTGGCAACCGAGCGGCCCTGGCGCAGCACGGTGATGGTGTCGGCGATGGCCAGCACCTCGTCGAGCTTGTGGTCGATGAACAGGATCGTCGCCCCGTCGGCCTTGAGGTCGCGCAGGTTGTTGAAGAGCTCCTCGACCTCCTGGGGGACCAGCACGGCGGTCGGTTCGTCGAGGATCAGGATCTTGGCCCCGCGATAGAGCACCTTGATGATCTCGACCCGCTGGCGCTCACCGACCTCGAGTGTCTCGATCAACTCGTCGGGGTCGACGTCGAGACCGTACGCCGCACTGACCTCACCCAGGTGGGCCTTGGCCTTGGCGAAGTCGATGCGGCCGCCACGCAGCGTCGGTTCGCTGCCCAGGATCACGCTCTCGAGCACGGTGAGCTGGTCGGCGAGCATGAAGTGCTGGTGGACCATCCCGATCCCCAGGTCGATCGCCTCGGTGGGACTGGTGAAGCGCACCTCTTGGCCGTCGACCTTCATCGTGCCCTCGTCGGCGGACTGCATGCCGTAGAGGATCTTCATCAAGGTCGACTTGCCGGCCCCGTTCTCACCGCAGATCGCGTGGATCTCACCCTGCTCCACGGCGAGGTCGACCCGGTCGTTGGCGACGACACCGGGGAACCGTTTGGTGATCCCGCTCAACTCGATTGCATATGCCACCAGCGCCCCCGGAAAAGGTCGAATCGGGGCCGGACTCTAGTCCAGCCCCGATTCGTTCACGTCGCTTCAAGATTCCCGCACTGCGGGATCACCCCACTGGGGATCGATCACGCCTTCGCCGGATCGGTCGGCACAACGATCTTGCCGCTGACGATGTCGGCTTTGAACGCTTCCAGCTTGTCGGCGATGTCATCGACGAACCCGCCCGAAGTCGAGTAACCGACTCCGTCGACCGACAGGTCGTAGGTGGTCGGACCGCCGACGACCTTGCCGTCGATGTGGGCCTTGATGATCTGGTACACGGCAACGTCGACGCGCTTGAGCATCGAGGTGAGGATGTAGTCCTTCACCGCCGCGTCGGAGGTGTTGTACTGGTCGCTGTCGACACCGATCGCCCACACCTTGGAGCCGGACTCGTCGCTCGTGGCCTTGGCGGCCTCGAAGAGCCCGGCGCCGGAGCCGCCGGCGGCGTGGTAGACGATGTCGGCTCCGCCGGCGTACATCGCGCTCGGCGATGTCACGGGCGCGGTCGGGAGCGTTGAACCCGTCGAAGTCGGGGGCCTCGGTGATGTACTCCGAGGTGATCTTGATGTCGGGATTGACCGCCTTCGCGCCGGCCATGAAGCCCGCCTCGAAGCGCTCGATCAGGCCACCGACGCCCTTGACTCCGCCGATGAAGCCGAGCTGGCCGGTCTTGCTCTTCAGCGCCGCAGCGGCGCCGACGAGAAACGAGCCCTGCTGTTCGGAGAAGACCAGGCCGGCGATGTTCGGGCCGTACGGGGCCGGGCTGGCACCCGAGAAGTCGAGCATGCCCGAGTCGATCACCCCGAAGGTCTTGTCGGGGTTGGCCTTGCCGACAGCGGCCGCGTCGGCCTCGAAAAGGAATCCGACGGCGACCACGATGTCACTCGAGGCGGCGGCGAGGTCGAGCAGTTCCTTGCGGTTCGAGCCGTCGTCGTTGGGCGACGCCTCGGTGTAGGTGATCCCGAGTTCGGCCTTGGCCTTCTCGATACCCGCCGCAGCCGCGTCGTTGAACGACTGGTCGCCACGTCCACCGATGTCGAAGACCAGGCCGACCTTGGGCCCGGCCGGTGCCGGGGCAGCGGTCGTGGCCGCGATGGTCGCGGCGGTTGCGGCGGGCTCGGATGCCGAGTCACTGCCGCATGCCGACAGCGCCAGCGCGCTGACACCGAGAAGTGCGCCGAAGCGCGTCGTCTTTCTCATGGGTACTCCCCCTGGAGTTGATCGATGATTCCGAGCGAGAACGCCTCGCCCGATGCCGATGCTACCGCGTGGCCGCGACCTGCCGGGTGACGATGGCTTCCGGTCGACGGGAAGGGCGCCTCCCGAACCGGTGCCGGCCCACCCCTCGGCGCCCGACTACGGTCCGATGTCGTGCCCGGTCGAACGTTGCGTCGCAGACTGATGTCGGTGCCCGCGCTGATGAGCGTCGCCGTGCTGCTCGTCGTGCTCAGCCCGGTCTGGCTCCCGCTCAGTGCCCTCGCCGATCTGGTCCGCGGCCGTTTCCGCCTGCCGACGGCCCGGCTGATGGCCTTCGGCACCGGCTGGGCGTGGATGGAGTCGATCGGCATCCTCCGCGCCGGCGGTCTGTGGCTCACCCGCCGCGCCGGCGACGAGACGGCCCACTACCGGTTGATGACCTGGTGGGCGGCCAGTCTGATGCGGGTGCTGCGGGCGACCACCGGCATCCGGATCGAGGTCGCTGGCGTCGAGGCCATCCAGCCCGGCCGGGCCGTCGTACTCTGCCGCCACGCCAGCCTGGCCGACTCGCTGGTGTCGGCCTGGGTGGTGACGACGGTGGGCGCCAAGCAGCCCCGTTACGTGCTCAAGACCGAGTTGCAGTCCGACCCGTGTCTCGACATCGTCGGCAACCGCCTGCCCCACCACTTCCTCGACCGCACGGCCGACGACGTGGCCGGCGAGCTCGAGGCGTTGCGCCGGCTGACGGCCTACAAGGGTGGCCTCGGAGCCGACGAGGTCGGGGTGATCTTCGCCGAGGGCACTCGGGCATCACCGGGCAAGCGGCAGCGGGCGCTGGCCAAGATCGGCGAGCGGGATCCGGTCCGGGCCGAGCGGCTCGGCGCCCTGCGACACCTCCTCCCGCCCCGCCCGGCCGGCTCGCGGGCGCTGCTCCAGGGTGACCCGGGCGCCGACGTGGTGCTCGCCTGGCATGTGGGCTTCGAGGGTCTGAGTGACTTCGCCGGGATCCTGCGCCACCTCGCCCGTCGACCGCCGGTCGTCCGGTTCGCGATGAAGCGGGTGCCGCGTGGCGAGGTCCCCGTCGACGACGAGGCCGCCTTCCAGGACTGGCTCGACGGCGTCTGGCTCCGGATGGACGCCGACGTCGACGCGATGCTCGGCCCACCGTCGTGACCGGAGCCCCGCAGGCGATGGTGATCGCCGCCGTCGTGATCGTCGTGGTGATGCTGGCCACCTGGCTGGTCAGCCTGGCGCTGCACAACGCCTCGATCGTCGACATCGTGTGGGGCCTCGGCTTCGTCGCCGTCGCCTGGGCCGTGCGCATCGTCGCCGACGGGAACGACGCCCGCCAGTGGCTGCTCGTGGCGATGACCTCGATCTGGGGTCTTCGCCTGGCCGGCTACCTGTTCCTGCGGAACCACGGGCAGGGCGAGGACTTCCGCTACCGGGCGATGCGCAAACGCCACGGCGCACGGTTCGGGATGATCAGCCTGGCCACGGTGTTCGGCGTCCAGGGCCTGCTGATGTGGATCGTGTCGCTGCCCGTGCAGCTCGGTCAGGTGCGTGCGAGCCCCTCGGTCGGCGTGCTCGCCGTCGTCGGCGTGGCGTTGTGGGCCACCGGCCTCGGCTTCGAGGCGGTAGGCGACGCGCAGCTGGCGGCGTTCAAACGGGATCCGGCCAATGCCGGCACCGTGATGGACCGGGGTCTGTGGCGGTACACCCGCCATCCCAACTACTTCGGGGACGCCTGCGTCTGGTGGGGCATCGCCCTCGTCGCCGCCGAGGCCGGGATCGGCGCCCTCGGCATCGTCGGGGCGGTGGTGATGAACACGTTGCTGGTCCGGGTGTCCGGTGTGGCGCTGCTGGAGAAGTCGCTGGTCAAGCGGCGAGCCGGATACGCCGACTACATCGCCCGGACGTCGTCGTTCGTGCCCCGCCCACCTCGCCCGCGCCGATCCGCGTAGCCGCGTCGGGCGCCGCGGTGCGCCCGACGGTGAGCTGTTGGGTCCGGCGACCTACGGCCACCCATAGTGTTCGGACTACACTGAGCGCAGCCGGACGGGACGGCGGTTTCAGGAGGCGGGCAATGTCCATCGGGCGCAGGCATCGAGTGGTTGGGATCTGTACGGGCCTGGTGCTCGCCTCGTTCTGGGTCGGGGTTCCGCAGGCCGGAGCGGCGCGGACCTGGACGCTGAGCCCCGACGGCACGGCGCTCATCGTCACCATCTCCGCCGGTGAGCCGGTCACCGCCAGTTGTACGGACGGCGTGGTACGTCTCGGTGCCGATCTGACCACCGGTGCGGCATGCGCACCACTCACCAGCCTGACGATCAACGGCTCCCCCTCGGCCGACAACTTCGACCTCCGGGGCATGTCGCCGACGGCGTTTCCACTGCTCCCCCGGCTGACGGTCAACACCAAGTCGGGCGCCGACACCGTCCTCGGCGGCCCGATGAAGGAGTTCGTCTCGGCCGGTGACGGCGACGACGTGGTCAGGTCCGGTCCCGGCAACGACCAGGTCAAGGGGGGCGCCGGCAACGACGTGCTGCTCGGCGACACCGGCGTCGACATCCTCACCGGCGACGGTGGCGATGACCGTCTCGAGGGCTGCCTCGGCCTGACCGGCTGCGTCGACGACGGGCGCAACACCCTGTACGGCGGAACGGGCAACGACCGCATCGTCGGCGGACCGAACGCCGACCTCGTCCAGGGCAACGACGGCAACGACCGCCTGCAGGGCGGCCCCGGTGACGACGACGTGCTCGGCGGCAACGGCGACGACGTCGTCGACGGCGACGGGTTCGAGTTCCGCCTCGGCACCGACCGGCTCGGCGGCGACGCCGGCTCCGACACGATCATCGGCAACAACCTCGACGTCGCCGGCGACGTGTCGCCCGAGGTCGACCACTTCCGCTGGAAGGTCACCTTCGACTCGTCCCCGATCCAGGCCGTGGCCATCGTGTCGGGTCAGGCCAACGACGACATCGATCTCGAGGTGCTCAATCCGGGCACCTGGTCGGTGACCGGCCTGTTCGACGGCGCCGGGATCACCGTTCGCCAGGTGCGCACCGACCCGCTGTACAAGTGGCGTCTGAACTTCGACGGCTTCGTGCGGATCACGATGAGGATGAGCGCCGGCGACGACAAGCTCTACGTCGTGCCCAGCCCGTTCATGGTGGCGACCGTGCTCGGCGGGCCCGGCAGCGACCGGCTCAGCGTGCCGGTCACCGGCGACATCACCCAGGCGGTCGACACGGGGGCCAGCGTGCTCACGCCCGGCAACGTGCCGGTCGCCTACGCCGGCTTCGAGTCGGTCGTGCTGTGGAGCGCGGCGAACGCCAACCAGGCGCAGCAGGTCATCGCGGTCGGCGGCTGATCGCCGTCGAACGCGTCGTAGGCCGCTGCGGGGTGAACCGGGCGGGCCGGTCGTCGGCAGCGTCCTGGCTGAACGGGCGGATGGTCGCCCGGTTGCCCTTGAACGTCGTCTGCTTCAAGGCGGTGATCACCGAGTCGACGTCCTCCTTGGGGACGCCGACGGTCGAGAACTTGTCGCCCACCTTGATCGGCCCGATCTGCGCTCCGACCAGATGCGTCTCGTTGGCGATGGCGCCGACCAGGTCGCCCGGACGGATTCCGTCCTTCTTGCCCACGCCGATGAACAACAACACGGTCTCACCGCTGCGCGGCCGGGCGGGCCCCTTGGCGAACTCGCCCTTGCCCTTGACCGGCCGTCCCTCGCGATCGACCTTCCCCGACGGTCCGTCGCGCTCGACGCGGGGGCGGACTTCGGGGATCTCCTGCTCGTCGACCACCGCCCCGCTGGCCAGGTGGGCCAGCTTGATCCCGGCCAGCGCCACCCGGCGTAGGTCGAACTCCTGCCCGAGCGCGTCGACGACGACCTCGTAGTCTCCCAGATCGTCGGCCTGGACGGCCTCGCGGAACGTCTGCAGCGTGTTCTCGATCTGCCGGGCGCGCAGGTCGGCGATCGACGGCACCTTCTCGATCGGGATCGTGTGCTTCGTCAGACGCTCGATGTTGGCCAGCAGGCGCTGCTCGCGCGGCTCGGCGAGGGTGATCGCCACCCCGGAGCGCCCGGCCCGGCCGACCCGGCCGATGCGATGGACGTACGCCTCGGGGGCCGAGGGGACGTCGTAGTTGAACACGTGGGTGAGCTGGTCGATGTCGAGGCCGCGGGCGGCGACGTCGGTGGCCAGCAGCAGGTCGGCGGTGCCGGCGCGCAGGCGGTTCATCACCTTGTCGCGCTGTTCCTGGCTCATCCCGCCGTGCAGCGCCTCGGCCCGGTAGCCGCGGCCGTTCATCGTCTCGGTGAGCTGGTCGACCTCGGTACGGGTGCGGCAGAAGACGATCGCCGCGGTCGGCGACTCGACGTCGAGGATGCGGCCGAGGGCGGCCGGCTTGTGGGAGCGCAGCACGACGTAGGCGCTCTCGCGCACCCGGGGGGTCTTGCCCGTCGTGGCGTCGCCCAGCCCGATCTGGATCTTCACCGGGTTGCGCAGGTGCTTGCGGGCGATGGCGTTGATCCGTGGCGGCATGGTGGCCGAGAAGAGCACCGTCTGGCGCTGCTTGGGGGTGGCGTCGAGGATCGCCTCGATGTCCTCGGCGAAGCCCATGTCGAGCATCTCGTCGGCCTCGTCGAGTACCACGATGCGCACGTCGTCGAGCGGGAGGGTGTTGCGCGAGATGTGGTCGAGGGCGCGCCCGGGTGTGGCGACGACGACATGGACACCCTCGGCGAGGGCCTTCAGCTGGCGGAAGATCGGCTGGCCGCCGTAGATCGGCACCACCTTCACGCCCAGCGGACGCCCGTACTTGTAGATCGCCTCGGAGACCTGCACGGCCAGCTCGCGGGTGGGCACGAGCACCAGGGCGAGGGGGTGTGCGACCTCGTCCCCCAACGGCAGGAGCTGAAGGATCGGCAGGGCGAAGGCGGCCGTCTTGCCGGTACCGGTGGCGGCCTGGCCGACCAGATCGTGGCCCTCGAGCAGCACCGGGATCGTCTGGCGCTGGATCGGGGTCGGCTCCTCGTATCCGAGGGTGGTCAACGCCCCCAGCAGCTCGGGCCGCAGCCCGAGCCCGTCGAAACCTGGGGAGTCGTCCGGAGAATTCACGCGAGCACCCTATTGGCGGCAAGGCGTCGACCCTCGGCTCCGCGTCAAGATGGGAGGGTGCCCGCATCCGACGACTTCGAGTCCACGATCACCGCCTTCGAGACGGTGTGCGCGGACGCCCGCCGCCGGCAGTGCCGCAGTGGCTACTTCGCGGCGATGTACGCCAAGGTGACCACGACGGTCCGTGATCAGGCCCTCGCCGGCCGTTTCGCCGATCCCGGGCGGATGGAGCACTTCGTGGCTGCGTTCGCCGGCCGCTACCTCGACGCCCACGCCGCGTGGCGCGCCGGCCTGTCGACGCCGGCGTCATGGGCCGCGGCGTTCGGGGCGGTGGGCCACTGGCGCCCGATCGTGCTGCAGCACCTGTTGCTCGGGATGAACGCCCACATCAACCTCGATCTCGGGATCGTCGCCGCCGAGCTCGGTGGGGACGGCCCGGGGCTCGTGGAGCTGCGCTCGGACTTCGAGGCGATCAACGACGTGCTGGCCTCACTGGTCGACGCCGACCAGTCGGTCGTCAACCGGGTCTCGCCGTGGTTCGGGATCATCGACCGCCTCGGTGGCGAAGCCGACGAGATGACCATCCGCTTCAGCCTCCGTCGGGCGCGTGCCGCGTCGTGGGAGCTGGCCGAGCGGCTCGTGGCCGTACCTGCCGAACAGCGCAGGGCCGAGATCGATCGGGTCGATACCGTCGTTGCCGGGTTCGCCGGGCACGTGCTGCGGCCAGGGGGACGGCTCGCCGCCCCCCTGCTCCTCGTACGGCTGCGCGAGCGCCGCCCGATCCCCGAGGTCATCGACCTGCTCGGCACCTGACGGCGATGCCGATCCGTGGCTGTTCAACTGCCGCAACGACAAGCAGCAGAAGGCGATCATCCAGGCGATCAGCAAGGCCGCCGCCTATGCACAGCAGCGGGGTGTCCTGCTCGTCGCCGCCGCCGGCAACGAGGGCATCGACCTCAACCATCCCGTGCTCGACGAGATCAGCCCGGACTTCCCCCCTGGCGCAGCGGTCACCCGGCCGGTGAACAACTCCTGCGTCGTGCTGCCCCAGGAGATCCCCGGGGTCGTCGTGGTGACGGCCACAGGAGCCGAGAACCTGCTCGCCTGGTACTCGACGTACGGCAACATCACCGATGTCGCCGCTCCGGGAGGTTCCCGCTACCAGACCCCGACCTTCGACTCGGCTCGGGGCCGGATCCTCGCCCCGTACTCCTCGACGGCCGGAGACCTCGGGGGCCAGGCCTCCATCGGGCGCCTGGTGGAGGACGATGACGGCAACTACTACGCGTGGCTGAACGGGACGTCGATGGCCGCACCGCACGCCGCCGGTGTGGCCGCCCTGATCCGCGCCGCCCATCCCGGGATGCCCCAGAAGAGCGTGGCCGCGATGCTCCGCAACACGGCCAGCGGGCTCGCCTGCCCGACGGTGCTCGATCCCGGTGTCGACTTCTTCGGCGCCCCGGTCCAGGTCTGCGCCGGAGGAGGCCGCGGCACCAACTTCTACGGCGCCGGGCTCGTCAACGCCGAACGGGCGGGCGCCGCGTAGGACCGAATCGGTGCTGCGGGGGCAGCCCCGCAGCACCGACCGATCCTTCAGTCTGCGGAGAAGACCACGACATCAGCTCGTCGACGTCGCTCCAGCGGGCGCCTCCACGACGGCGATGTGGTTGCCGTCGGGGTCGCGGAGCATGAACAGGAGCGGAGCGCCGGGGGTTTGCATCGGCTCGGGATCGAGGTCGATCCCACCGATGGCGCTCAGACGTCGGTGCTCGCCGAGGACGTCGGATGTCTCCACACCGATCGAGCCCCCTCCGGGCGCACCGCCCATCGGAGGGTTGAGCGCCAACCGTGCATGCGACCCCGGCGGTGCCACCTCGAGCCAGCGCATCTCGCCGTGCTCGCCGAAGCGCGTATCGGAACGCACCTCGAAACCGAGCTTCTCGGTGTAGAACTTGAGAGCCTCGTCCTGGTCGGCGACGCTGAACATGGCGACGCCGATGTCCGACATGGTTGTCCCGGTGGGCTGGTCATCGGTCATGGTTTGCAGAGTAGACGGACAGTCGATTCATCGCACCCTGCGTCTCAGCCAGCGGATCAGTTGGAGATCGCTCTGGGCGGCCTGGTAGGTCGGGAGCCGTCGGAGCGCAGCGCGCACGAAGAACTCCGCCGTGTCGAGATCGTGTCCGAACCAGGCGATCGTGCCGAGGCCGTTGAGAGCGTTCGGCTCGAGCGGGTCGAGCCAGAGCGCGTGGAGGAATCGCCAACGGGCCTCGTCGAGGCGGTCGTCCACGACGCGGATCCCAGCCCGGATCTCCTCGTCGTGGTCCAGTTGGACGCCGTTCTTGGCGTGGTAGGCCCAGAGCGTGGCCACCCGGGGATCGAGCGGATGCCGGGCGATCAGTGCCTCCACATGCTGATCGAGCGGGCGCTGCCGGCGGCGGGCTCCGGCGACGTCGCCAGACGACAGGGCCTCGAGCACGGCGGCCTGCGCGACGGCGAGCCGCTCGATGGTCGCTTCCAGCGCAGGATCGGGAAGAACCATCGACGGCGAGATCGAGCTGCCCCTTGGGCTCGGCCCTCGAACGGAACGGGCCAGTTCGACGAGCGCCTCGTCGAGGCTCTTCGCGGCCGAGTGCCACACTGCGTTCGCCAGGCACTGGGGCAGCGCGCTGTCGTCGAGCGTCAGCGGGAGGATCCGCTTGTGGAGGTTGACGGCAGCGATCCACTCGGTCTGCACCCACGGCGACGCACTCGCCGGCTGCGACCACACCAGCACCAGGGCCCTGCTCTGTCGCAACTGACCGAGAAGCTCCCGGCCGAGCAAGGCTCCGAGGCGGATGTCGGAACGGTCGAACCACACCCGCTCGGCACCGAGCGCTGCCTCGATGCGGGCGGCGACCGAACGATTCGCCGACGAGTGGCTGATGAACGCATCGAATCTCGTCACCGTCGCTCTCCTTCCGAGTCGACCCACTTGTCGCCGCCCTGAATCCACCCTGGCCGATTCAGGGCGGCGAGTAGAAGCCATCCCGCTCTGGCCGGGCGATCAGGTCGAGGACCTGTCGTGCGAACCTGAAGACGTGCTCAGGCCCCATATCCGGGGTCGGAGGGCCAGTTGGGCTGGAAGAGGTGCCACTGCTCGGGGGCCCGGCGGATGAGGTACTCCAGATCGTAGGCGAGCGCCTGGGTGACCCGTCCGACGTCCTGGCGCAGGCCACCGTGGCGGGTGGCGTCGACGGGGCGCATGACCAGGCCGAGATGGCCAGTCGTACGGTCGGTGTAGTAGACGGCGGTGGGCAGGATCGGCACCCCGAGCCGCAGGCCGAGCAGCGCCGGGCCGGGCGGCAGTGTGGTCCGCTCCCCGAAGAACTCGACCTCGACGCCGCCGCCCTGCAGGTCGCGGTCGCACAGCAGCGCCAGCACGTGCCCGTCGTTGAGCGCCTTGGCGCAGGCCAGCGCGGCGCCCGAACCGAGCGGGATGACGTTCATCCCGAGCTTGCGCCGCAGGTCGACGAACCATTCGAACACCTCGTGATTGGCCAGCGGCTCGACGACGACCGACATCTTGTAGCCGCGTTCGATGAACCAGCGGCCCGCCCACTCCCAACCCCCGAGGTGCGGCATGGCGAGGATCGCGCCTCTGCCCGAGTCGAGCACCGGCACGAGGTACTCGTCGACCCCTTCGGCGCGCATCCCCCGGCGCACAGAGGCGGCCGTCATCCCGGGCAGGCGGAAGCTCTCGACGTAGTACCTGGCATACGACTCGAAGGCCTGCTGCACCTTGCGGTTGAGGGCCAGGCGGCCGAGTCGTGGGTTGACCCGGCGCTGGTGCCGCTCGACCATCGAACGTTTGGAGCGCATCGCCTGGGTCATCGAGGCGCCGACGAACGCCGCCATGCCCTGGCCGACTCCGGCGGGCGTCAGCTGGGAGATCAGCGCGCCGAGCTTGTAGCCCGAGACGGTCAGCGCGTCGGCGACGTGTGCGGGCCGGTGGGGAACCCCGGAGGGCGGCGAGCTCACCGACGATGGCGGGGACGGCGGATACGGACCTGCGCCATCCGTTCGGAGCGGGCCACGCGCCGTGACTGCCGACGGGAGCGGCGCAGTTCGATGCGGGCGGCGGTGACCGGGGCGACCGCCGCCTGCTTCCACACCTTCACGAACCGCTGGACTGCGGTGATCGTGGTCAGCGCGAGCATGATCCACAGCACGGGCACGAGGACCACCGAGAACAGCAGGCCGATGCACAACAGGATGATCCGCTCGGCGCGCTCCATCAGCCCGCCCTTGGCGTTCAGCCCGAGGGACTCGGCCTTGGCCCGCTGGTACGAGATCACCGACGACACGGCCATCACCGCGTACGGCAGCACCCCCCATCGGGGTCCCTCGGTCTCGGCCAGGTACCAGGCGAGCCCGCCGAACAGGAAGGCGTCGGTGACCCGGTCGATCACCGAATCGAAGTAGGCGCCCCGCTGGCTCGATGCGTCGGTCGCCTTGGCCAGCGCACCGTCGAGCAGGTCGGGCAGGGCGGCGAGGATGACGAGCACCAGACCCCAGATCAGCTCCCCCCGGGCGATCAGGACGGCGGCGCCGACGGCGATGACCAGGCCGGCGATCGTCAGGTGATCCGGCGACATGCCGGTCTTGCGGAGGGCCTGGCCGAGCGGCTTCACGGCCCGTTCCACCGGGGCACGGAATCGTCCGTCGAACATCGGGTCGAGCTTACCGACCGGTTTGTCGGTCTTGTGGCTCTGGCTACGATCACTGCATCGGGATACCGGGGGTCGCCGACGTCTGGCGGCCCCAGCACCCAATCCCGCATCGCATCCTGCATCCAAGGGAGAACACATGGCGCTGTCGACCGACACGATCCGCAACGTGGTGCTGCTCGGCCACTCCGGCTCGGGCAAGACCAGCCTGGCCGAAGCGCTTCTCGCCCGCTCCGGGGCGATCAGGCGAGCCGGCAAGGTCGATGACGGATCGTCGGTGTGCGACACCGAGCCGGAAGAGGTCAAACGGAAGATCTCGATGTCGCTGGCCATCGCCCCCTTCGACTGGGCACACGACTCGGGCGTCACCTACCGCGTCAACCTGATCGACACACCGGGCTATGCCGACTTCATCGCCGAGGTCGAGGCCGGCTTGGCCGTCGCCGATCTCGCCGTGTTCGTCGTCAGCGCGGTCGAGGGCGTGGAGGTGCAGACGGAACTGCTCTGGCGCCGCTGCGCCGACCTCGGCCTGCCCCGGATGGTCTTCGTCAACAAGGAGGACAAGGAACGGGCCGACTTCCACCGCGTGCTCGCCCAGCTCCGTACCACGTTCGGCAGCGGGCTGGCGCCGCTCGAGCTGCCGCTCGGCGAGGAGGCCTCGTTCCACGGCGTCGCCGACATCCTCCACGAGGAGGCCTACGAGTACGACGCCGGAGGAACGCACCACACCGAACCGCTGCCCGGCGACATCGTCGCCGAGGAGCACCGCGTGCACGACGAACTGGTCGAGGAGATCGTCTCGGGAGACGACGAACAGCTCGAGCGCTACCTGTCGGGCGAGGTCCCCTCGGTCGCCGACCTGGAGCGGACCCTGGCCCACGAGGTGCTCGCCGGGATCGAGTTCCCCGTGCTCTGCGGCTCGGCGCTCACCGGCGTCGGCGTCGACCGGCTGGCCGACTTCATCTGCGAGATCGGCCCCTCCCCCGCCGACCGTCCCGTCGTCGTCACCGCCGGCCCCGGCGAGGTCGGGATCACCGCCGACGCCGCGGGGCAGCCCCTGGCCTTCGTGTTCAAGACCATCGCCGACCCGTTCGTCGGCCAGCTCTCGGTGTTCAAGGTGCTCTCCGGCACGGTGCAGCGCCGACTACCATCTCCTCAACAGCACCTCGGGCGCCGACGAGCGGATGCACGGCCTGTTCCGGCTGCGCGGGCAAGGAGCAGACGGCGACCGATACGGTGATCGCCGGCGATCTCGCCGCGGTGGCCAAGCTGGCCAACACCCGCACCGGCGACACGCTGGCCCCCAAGGGATCGCCCGTGCGGGCGCGGCCACCGGTCGTGCCACCGCCGTGCCTGGCGATCGCCGTGCGCCCCCGCACCCAGGCCGACGACGACAAGCTCGGCAATGCGCTGAGCCGGCTGCAGGCCGAGGACCCGGCGCTCGCCGTCGAGCGCAGCGAGGAGACCCACCAGACGCTGGTCAAGGGGCTCGGGGACACCCATCTCGCCGTGGCCCTCGAACGCCTGGCCCGCAAGTTCGGGGTCAACGTCGACACCGAGGACGCTCCGCGTCGCCTACCGCGAGACGGTGAGCGGCACGGCCGAGGCCGAGGGCAAGGTGAAGAAGCAGTCCGGCGGCCACGGGCAGTACGCCGTCGCCAACCTGCGGGTGGCGCCCCGCGACCGCGGTGCAGGCTTCCTGTTCATCGACAAGATCGTCGGCGGCTCCATCCCCCGCCAGTACATCCCCGCCGTCCAGAAGGGCGTCGAGGAGACGATGACCCAGGGCGGCGTGCACGGGTTCCCGGTCGTCGATCTTGCCGTCGAGTGCTTCGACGGCAAGTACCACTCCGTCGACTCGTCCGAGATGGCGTTCAAGACCGCCGCTGCGCTCGGGCTCAAGGAGGCCATGGCCCGGGCCGGGGTCGTCGTGCTCGAACCGGTCTCCCTCGTCACGGTGGCCGTCCCCTCGGCGTACCAGGGCGACGTGATGGGCGACATCAGCACCCGTCGTGGCCGGGTCAACGGCTCGGAGACCAACGAGCACGGCGAGCAGCTGATCCGTGCCCACATCCCCACCGGCGAGATGACCCGCTACGCGGTCGAACTGCGCTCGATGACCAGCGGCCGCGGCCGGTTCGAGGCCTCCCACGACCACTACGACGTGCTCCCCGCCCACCTGGTCGACAAGGCCCGCTCCACACTGGCAAGCTCCCACGCATGAGTGAGTCCTCGCCGGCCGACCTGGCGGTCGCCTTCCGTTCCCTGCCGCGCCGGCTGCGCGAGGCCCTCGAACCGCTCGGTGGGCGGACGGGTCCCGTCGACCACCTCGCCGGCGAACTCGACGGTCTCGTGGGCCGGGCCGCCGGGCTGATGGGCACCCCGGCGACGGCTGGTGACGTGGCCGAGGCCATCGAGCGCCGTCACGCCGACGACTGGGCCGACGCCGATCTCGAGGCCGTGCGCGGCCTCGCCCTCGATGCCGGACGCCTGCTGCGTCAGATCTCCACCGCCGCCGAGGACGCCGCACCCTGACCCTCGCCCAGCTGCGAGACTGCCCCGATGAGCACCACTGAACCGACAGCGGCCCGCCGGCGCACCGCTGTGCGCACCTGCCCGTTGTGCGAGGCGGGCTGCGGCCTCGAGATCACCCTCGACGACGACGTCGTCACCAGGATCCGCGGCGACCGCGACGACGTGTTCTCCCACGGGTACATCTGTCCCAAGGGGTCGACGCTCAAGCAGTTCCACGACGACCCCGATCGCCTCACCCGGCCCGTGGTGCGCCGCGACGGCCAGTTCGTCGAGGTCGACTGGGAGGAGGCCTTCGCCACGATCGAGGCCCGCCTGATGCCGATCCTGGCCGCCCGGGGCCGCGACTCGGCGGCCGTCTACCTGGGCAACCCCGGCGCCCACAACCTGGGGCCCCTGCTGTTCAACCGGAACCTGATCGTCGCGCTGGGCACCCGCAACCGCTTCTCCGCCTCGACCGTCGACCAGCGGCCCAAGGAGTTGTCGGCGTCGCTGATGTTCGGCTCGGTCGCCGTCCCGGTTCCCGATCTCGATCGCACCGACTACCTCGTCATCCTCGGAGCGAATCCACTGGCGTCCAACGGGTCGCTGTGCACCGCCCCCGACTTCCCCGGACGACTCGACCGCTTGCAGGAGCGGGGCGGCACGCTCGTCGTCGTCGACCCGCGGCGCAGCGAGACGGCCCTGCGGGCCGATCGCCACCTGGCCGTCCGGCCCGGCACCGACGCCCACCTGCTCGCCGCCGTCGCCCACGTCCTGCTCACCGACGGTCTGGCCGACCCCTCGAACGTCGCCGCCCACTGCGATGGTCTCGACGAGCTTGCGGAGCTGTTCGCCGCGTACACGCCGCAACGGTGTGCGCCGGTCTGCGGCATCGAGGCCGACGACATCCGCCGCCTCGCCGGCGAGCTGGCCGCCGCCCCGACGGCCGCGGTCTACGGCAGGATCGGCACCTGCACCCAGGAGTTCGGCACCCTCGCCTCGTGGCTCGTCGACGTCGTCAACCTGCTCACCGGCAACCTCGACTCGATCGGCGGGGCGATGTTCGCCAACGCGGCGACCGGCCAGCCGTCGTCGAAGGGCCGCCCCGGGCAGGGCCGCGGACTGCGCGTCGGGCGGGTGGCGTCGCGGGTGTCGGGCACCCCCGAGATGTTCGGCGAGTTCCCGGTGACCGCGCTCCCCGAGGAGATCGAGACGCCGGGCGAGGGCCAGGTCCGCGTGCTCGTCACCGTCGGCGGCAACCCGGTGTCCTCGAACCCGAACAGCGAGCGGCTCGACGCCGCGCTCGCCTCGTTGGAGCTGATGGTCAGCATCGATCCGTACATCAACGAGACGACCCGCCACGCCGACGTCATCCTCCCGCCCCCGTCGCCGTTGCAGAAGAGCCACTACGACCTGGCACTGCTCGCCTTCGCCGTCCGCAACGTGGCGAACTACTCACCGCCCGTGCTGCCATTGGCTCCCGGCCAGCCCGACGAGTGGGAGATCATCCTGCGACTCGCCGGCATCGCCGCAGGCGAGGGATCGACGACCGATCCCGAGGCGATCGTCGACGAGACGGCGCGGTCGTTGCTCGCCGCGGCGGCGCGCGACGAGTACGGGCCGGTGTTCGGCCGTGACGTCGCCGAACTCGAGGCTCTGCTCGGCGAGGAGCGGGGGCCCGAGCGGCTGCTCGACATCAAGCTGCGCACCGGCCCCTACGGCGACGGGTTCGGCGCGCGACCCGACGGCCTGTCGCTGGCCGTGCTGCGCGCCGCTCCCCACGGCGTCGACCTCGGCCCACTGCAACCCGGCCGGATCCCCGATCTGCTGCGTACGCCGAACGGCCGGATCGATGTCGTACCTGCCGTGCTGCGTGCCGACATGGAGCGGTTGACCGCCTCGCTGGATCGGGACTGGGCCACGGGCATGGTGCTCGTCGGTCGCCGCCACGTCCGCTCGAACAACTCGTGGATGCACAACCTGCGGGTGCTCACCAAGGGGAGGAACCGCTGCACGATGCAGATCCATCCCGACGATGCCGCCCGCCTGGCGATCGCCGACGGCTCACCGGCGAGGGTCACGTCCCGGGTCGGCGAGCTCGTCGTCACCGCCGAACACACCGAGGGGATCCGCCCGGGGGTGATCAGCATCCCGCACGGTTTCGGCCAGGACCGCCCCGGGATGCGACTGCGGGTGGCCGCGGAGTACCGCGGCGTCAACACCAACGTGCTCACCGACGAGTACGCCCGCGACCCGCTGTCGGGGAACATCGCCCTCAACGGCGTCCCCGTCACCGTCGTCCCCGCCTGAAGACGCCGACGCCCGTCGTAGCCTTGTGGGGTGCGACTCCAGCTGCTCAACCCGGCGGACCATACCGGACTGTTGAACCTGCCCTGGTTGCAGCGTCTCGCCTCGTGGGAGATCGACGACATCCGCGATGCCGGGGGGTTGCACCGCCACGTCGTGCGCTTCCACGAGATCGGCGAGCGCACCTACGTGCTCAAGGAGCTGCCCGACCACCTCGCCGTTCGCGAGTACCACCTGCTCCGTGAGCTGGCCCACTCGGGTCTGCCCACGGCCGACGTGATCGGCATCGCCGTCGACCGCGAAGGGTGCGACGGCGAAGGGGTGCTGATCACCCGCCATCTCGACTTCGCCCTGCCCTACCGTGTCCTGCTGTCGGGCCGGGGCCTGAAGATCCCCTATCTCGGCGAACGGCTGCTCGACGCCCTCGTCGGCCTGCTCGTCCGGCTCCACGTCCAGGGGTTCTTCTGGGGGGACTGCTCGCTGTCGAACACGCTCTTTCGACGCGATGCCGGGGCGCTCGTCGCCTTCATCATCGACCTGGAGACCGGCGAGCTGCACCAGACGCTCAGCGAGGGTCAACGCCTCACCGATCTGCAGATCGCCGTCGAGAACGTCGCCGGGGGGCTCTACGACCTGCAGCTGGGCGGCCTGCTCGCCGAAGGGATCGACCCCTTCGTCACGGCCGACGGCGTGGAGCGCCGCTACCACCGGTTGTGGGAGGAGCTCACCGCCGAGGAGGAGTTCGCCACCGACGAGACGTTCCGCATCGACCAGCGGTTGCGGCGGCTCCAGCAGCTGGGCTTCGACGTCGGCGAGGTCGAACTGACCACGCTCGGCGGCACCGATCGGCTGCGGCTGATCCCCCGGGTCGTCGAGCTCGGCTACTACGCCCCCCAGCTCGCCTCGCTCACCGGTCTGCACACCGGGGAGATGCAGGCGCGCCGGCTGCTCCACGACATCTGCCGCCACGGGGCGCAGCTCGAGAAGCTGAGCGGACGACGGCTGCCGGAGAACATCGTCGCCGCCCGCTGGCTCGATCAGGTCTACGAACCGGCGCTCACCGCCATCCCGACCGATCTGTCCGACCGGCTCGAACCCGCCGAGCTGTACCACCAGCTGCTCGAGCACCGCTGGTTCCTGTCGGAGCTGGCCGGCAAGGACGTCGGCTTCGACACCGCTGCCGAGTCGTACGTGCGTGACGTGCTGACGGCCGCCCCCGACGAGCACGTCGTGATGGATCCGGCGACGATGGAGCTCCCCGTCACCGAGATCGACGGCGCCGAGGACTCCGACGACGCAGGGGCCGCGCGGGCCGACTCCGTTGGCTGAGGCCCGGGCGGGCGGCGCTCACGCCGCCGAGGTCGAGCCGGGCGGGACTCAGGCCTCGGCGGTCAGGTCGTCCTCGGGGTTGTCCTCGACGTACCGCTCGACGACGGCTCCGTCGACGGCGTCGACGAGCACGAAGCCGCGTTGGCGCGGCGGATCCTCGGCCGAGTAGCACAGCACCCGCCAGGTCGGACGGCTGCGCAGCCCGAGCCACACCTGCTGTGCCGATGCGTGGCCGACGGCGAAGTCGACGGCCGCCGTCGCCCGAACCAGGGCATCCTTCTCGTCGACGCGCATCCGCCAGCCCGAGGTGATCGAGAGCACGCCGAACAGCCCGAGGAGCACGGCGGCGAGCAGGAAACCCCTGTTGACCAGCACGCCGTCGTCACGGCGGGCCAGCCACAGCGCCAGGCAGCCGGCGGCCGCCGCCAGGTAGATGTAGCCCGGTATGCGCCGACGGCTGTTGTCGGGGAACTGGTAGGGCCCGACGAACTCGCTGACGTCGAGATCGGCAGGGAGCTCGTCACGCAGCTCGTCGGGATCGGTCACGGGACCCGACGATACCTGCGACCCCGCGACTACCGTTGCGAGCATCGTCACCAGCTCGCGCCGACACCGCGCCGACGAGGTCCGCGGGATCAACTCGCCGATCGTGCTGATCGTCGTGTTCGTCCCGCTCACCGTGGCCGCGATGGTGGCCACCGTCGCCTACCGGGCGACGGCCGCCGTGGTCGTGCCGTTCGTCGCCCTGCCGGCGATGCTCGGTGTGGCCGGTTTGCGGATGCGGCGGGCGCTGCGACGGGCCCGGCGCCTGCAGATCGCCCGGCCGATCGTCGACAAGCAGCGGGTGGCCGTCCCCGGGGCTCCGCTCCCCCGGCCACTCGTCGTCACCGAGTACGCCGTGGACGATGGCGCCGCCCCGCTGCCGCGCCCCGGCGGGCCGGCGATCGCGATGCTCTTCCTCTGGGTCTTCGACGACGCGGCGACGATGTCGGTGGTCGACCGGGCCCGCCGCGTCGGCCCGGTGCACATGCTCCGCGGCGGCGGCATGCTCGTCTTGGATCTTGCCGACCTGCCGCGGATGGTCTTCGGCCGCATCGACCGGTTCGTCGAGGAGACGGACGCCGAGGTGGTGGCCCGGATCGCCGGCTTCCGCGAACGCACCGTGCTCGGCTACCACCCGATCCACTCGATGGTGTGCAGCGACAACGTCTGGAAGTTCGCCCTCGACCGCCTGCTCGAACGGACATCGGTCGTGGTCGTCGATCTCAGCGACTTCACCGCCGGCCGGGCCGGCATCGCCTACGAGATCGGTCTGCTCCTCGACCGGGTCCCGTTGTCGCGGATCGTCTTCGTCGCCGGCCCCGAGACGGACCGCGCCGCCCTCGAGGCGACCTTCGGCGTCGCCTGGGCCGGGCTGGCGGCCGACTCGCCGAACCGCGACGCGGCGACCGGTGGCGTCCGCCTCGCCGTCACGGCCGAGCTCGACGAGCTGTCCGACAAACGGGCCGATGCGGCGCGCCGACCGAGGCGCGAGGCCGAACTCGACCTGATCCACCGGCTGCTCATCGAGGCCTTCCGCACCTGGGACGGCGCAGCGGGCTGACGGACGTCAGCCGACCGGGCCCGGCGCCGGCCAGGCGGAGCGGACCTTCGCCCATGTTTCGGGCAGCGCCTCGGGGATGGTGCGCGTCCAGGCGGTGGACGTCATGAAGTTGCTGTCGCCCGTCCAGCGGGCGACGAGGTGCACGTGGAGGTGCTGGGCCACACTCCCGCCGGCGGCCTTGCCCAGGTTGACGCCGATGTTGATCCCATCGGGCCGATAGGCGGCCTTGAGGGCGCGCACACCTTCGGTCACCGTCGCCCACAGCTCGGTCGACTCCTCGGGCGTGAGCTGTTCGAGGTCGCCGATCTCGCGGTACGGCAGCACGAGCAGATGCCCGGTGGCGTACGGGAAGCGGTTCAGGATCACGAAGCAACGCGGCCCGCGACGAACGATCAGCGCCTCCTCGTCCGACAGGTCCGAGCGCAGGATGCGCGTGAACACGCTCTCGGAGCCCGCCTCGGCCGCCCCGCCCGAGGTGACGTAGTCGTTGCGCCAACCGCTGAACAGCCGGTCGAGCGGAGGCTCCTCCATGGTGCGCCTCGTCCCTGGCTAGTCGCCGAGGGCGGCGATTGCCACGTCGTCGGCGAGGCGGGCCACGAACGTGTCAACGACCACGCCCCGCTCGACTTGGCCGCCACGTGGGTTCACCCCGACCGTGCCGTCGGCGACGTCATCGTCGCCGACGACGAGGACGTACGGCAGCTTGTCCATCTTGGCCGAACGGATGCGCTTGCCCAGTTGATCGTCGGCGGGCACCATGTCGGCGCGGAATCCCTCGGCCTTCAGCCGAGCGACCACGGCGCCGGCGTAGTCCTCGTGGGCGGCCGCCACGGGCAGCACACGGGCCTGCACCGGCGCCAGCCAGGCCGGGAACGCACCGGCGTAGTTCTCGATGAGCACCCCGAAGAAGCGCTCCACCGAGCCGAGCAGGGCACGGTGGAGCATGATCGGGCGCCGGCGCGTGTTGTCGGAGGCGACGTACTCCAACTCGAAGCGCTCGGGCAGGTTGAAGTCGCACTGGATCGTCGACAGCTGCCACGTGCGGCCGATGGCGTCGCGGACGTCGATGTCGATCTTCGGGCCGTAGAAGGCGGCGTCGCCCTCCTTGACCTTGTAGGCCAGCCCGTACTTCTCGAGGCCGAGGCGCAGCGCGTCGGTGGCGCGCTCCCAGATGTCGTCGGAACCGACGTACTTCTCCGGGTCCTTGGTCGAGAGGTTCGCGGTGAACTCCGTGAAGCCGAACCTGCGCAGCACGCTCATCACGAAGTCGAGCAGCGAGGCGATCTCGTCCTGCAGCGACTCCTCGGCGCAGTAGATGTGGCTGTCGTCCTGCGTGAAGCCACGGATGCGCATCAGGCCGTGGAGCGTTCCCGCCCGCTCGTAGCGGTACACCGTGCCGAGTTCGAACAGCCGCAGCGGCAGCTCCCGGTAGGAGCGTTGACGCGACCGGTAGATCAGACAGTGCATCGGGCAGTTCATCGGCTTGGGGTAGTACGAGCCGTTGTCCATCTCCATCGCCGGGTACATCCCGTCCTTGTAGAAGTCGAGGTGCCCGGAGGTCTGGAACAGGTTGGCGTTGGCCAGGTGCGGCGTGTAGACGAACTCGTAGCCGCCGTGTTGGTGTCGCTCGCGCGTGTAGTCCTCGATGATCTTGCGGATCGCCGCGCCCTTCGGGTGCCAGACGGCCAGCCCGCCGCCGATCTCCTGCGGGAACGAGAGCAGGTCGAGTTCGGCGGCCAGCTTGCGGTGGTCGCGCTTCTCGGCCTCCTCGAGGCGATGGAGGTGCTCGTCGAGCGCAGCCTTGGAGTCCCACGCCGTGCCGTAGATCCGCTGCAGCATCGGAGCCTTCTCGTTGCCCCGCCAGTAGGCGCCGGCGACCTTCATCAGCTTGAAGTGGCCGAGTCGGCCCGTCGAGGGGACGTGGGGGCCGCGGCACAGGTCGACGAAGGCCTCGGAGTTGCGGTAGACGCTGATCGTCTCGCCGCTGCCCACCTCGTCGGCGTCGGAGCCGTCGGCGCCGCCCGAACGGACGCGTTCGATGATCTCGCACTTGTAGGGCTGGTCGGCGAAGAGCACGAGCGCCTCGTCGGCGGGGAGCTCGGAGCGGACGAATGGCTGGTCGGCGGCGATGATCTCGCGCATGCGGGCCTCGATGGTCGCCAGATCGGCCTCGGCGAACGTCGCCCCGCCGGGCAGCTCGAAGTCGTAGTAGAAGCCGTCGGCGATCGCCGGGCCGATCGAGAACTTGGCTCCGGGGAAGAGCTGCGTGACGGCCTGGGCCATCACATGGGCCGTCGAGTGGCGCAGGACGTGGCGGCCCTCGTCACCGTCGGCGGTGATGATCGACACCTTCGATCCGTCGGCGAGGGCGACGCCGAGATCGACCTCGCTGCCGTCGACGACGGCGGCGACCGCCGCCCGGGCCAGACGTGAGCCGATCGAGGCGGCGAGGTCGAGCGGGGTGGCCCCGGCGGGTAGAGCACGAGACGACCCGTCGGGGAGCAGCACATGGATGTCGGCCATAGGCGCCCGAGCCTACCCAGCGCCCCCGTTGGCCGGCCCGTCGTTATCGGACGCACCCCGGTGACGACGCCCCGCCGAGGGTCAGTAGCTCCCCACGAGCAGCGGTTCGTCGGGGGTCACCGGGTCACCGACGTGCCCGATGACCGCGGGCACGGCGACCTCGGTCTCGGGCTTCGAGCCGGCATAGACGTTGCGATACTCCTGGCCCGTCATCTGGGCGATCTCGTACATCACCTCGTCCATCGCCGCCCGCAGGGCGAGGTGGTGGTCGCCACGGTCGCGCACCCTCACGGGGCGGCCGATGGTGATCGAACAGGGCTTGCGCAGCTTCGGGAGCTTGGCGTCGGGCGGTTGGATCTCGCGGGTCCCGACGACGCCGACGGGGAAGATCGGGCAACCCACGGCGAGGGCCAGTCGGGCCGCCCCCGTGCGGCCCTTGTAGAGACGCCCGTCACGGCTGCGCGTACCCTCGGGGAAGATCCCGAACAGTTCGCCACGGCGCAGCACGGCCTCGGCCGCCTCGAGCGCCGTGGCCGACCTCTCGCCGCCGGCGCGGTCGATCGGGATCATCCCCATCGCCGGGAAGACGAACTTGGTCTTCCAGGAATCCATGTACTCGGCCTTGCCGACGAAGCTGATCCGCCGCGGCACGGTGAGCATGAGGAACGCCGAGTCGAGGAAGCTCACGTGATTCGGGCAGAGGATCGCCGGCCCCTCGGTCGGCAGTCGGTCGTAGCCGCGCAGGTCGAACTTCCACAGGTGGCGGGCGAGGGGGCCGACCAACGCCTTCGTGCGGTCCTGCAGCTTACCGGCGCCCCGTTCGGCGCTCACGATGCGTGCTCCCTGATCACGTAGCCGAGTCTAGGCGATCGCCGCCAACGGGTCGGCTCCCTCCGATGAACGCCCGATGAACTCGCCGAGCTCCACGCCGAGCAGGGCGGCGGCCTGGGCGACGCCCGGTTCACCGTCGGCCGCCGCGGCATCGACGGCGGCCAGCGCCCCGGGGGTGTCGAGGTCGTCGTCGAGGCGCCGCCTCACCAGGTCGATCACCGGGCCGGGGGCGGCGCCGGCGGCCGCCTTCCACAGCTCGAGGCGCGCCGCGGCGCGCGGCATCAGCTCCTCGTCCCACGACCACGACCGGCGGTAGTGGTGCTCGATGATCGCCAGGCGGATGGCCCGGGCGTCCCAGAGCTCGCGCAGCTTGTCGACGAACACCAGGTTGCCGAGGCTCTTCGACATCTTGTGCCCGTCCATGTAGACCATCGCCACGTGCATCCAGTGCCTGACGAACGGTTCGCCGGTCGCCGCCTCGGACTGGGCGCGTTCGCACTCGTGGTGGGGGAAGATCAAGTCGGCGCCGCCCCCGTGCAGATCGATCGTCGTGCCGAGCTCGCGCAACGCCAGTGCCGAGCACTCGATGTGCCACCCGGGGCGACCGGCGCCCCACATCGTGTCCCAGGCGGGTTCGTCGGGGGCGGACGGATGCCACAGGACGAAGTCGAGGGGGTGGCGCTTGTTCGGGTCGGTCACGTTTCCGCCGCGTTCGGCCGCGTACTCGAGCATCTGGGCCTCGGAGTAGTTGCTCAGCGACCCGAACGAGGGGAACCGGGAGACGTCGAAGTAGACCGAGTTGCCCGACTCGTAGGCCAGCCCTCGGTCGAGGACCATCCCGATGAACCCGCGGATGTCGGGGATCGCCGACGACGCCCGCGGCGTGGAGTGCACCGGCAGCACGTTGAGCGCCACCATGTCCCGTTCGAAGCGCGCCTCCTCGCCGGCCGCCAGATCGAGGTAGTGCACGCCGAGCTGGCGGGCCCTGGCGAACAGCGGGTCGTCGACGTCGGTCACGTTCCGCACGCAGCGCACGACATGACCCCGGTCGATCAGCCGACGGGTGAGCACGTCGTAGACGACGTACACGGTGGCATGCCCCAGGTGGGTGGCGTCGTAGGGCGTGATCCCGCAGGTGTACATCGAGACCTGCTGACCGGGTACGAACGGCACGACCGCCTGGCGGGCGGTGTCGTAGAGGCGCATCGGCATCGGCAACGCCGTTCCTCAGATCTTGATGCCGGTGAGCTTGGGGGCGACGCGGGTCTTGTACCGGACGTTCAGCTGGAGCAGCACCGCCGTGAACGCCTCGATGGCCGTGGCGTTGGACAGTTCCCCGGCGTCGAGCGGCCGGCATCCGGGGATGCGCCGCACGATCTCACTCACCTCGGCCGTCGCCGTCGGGTCGTCGGAGCAGATCAGCACGTCGGAGTCGATCGGCGAGCCGAGATGCCCCAGCTCCTTGGCCGGGAGGTGGTGGAACGCGGCGACCACCCGGCAGCCGGGCACGGCGACCTGCACATGGGCGGCGACGCTCCCCCGGGGCGGCACCAGCGGTTGGAACTCGTGGCCGACGCGCACGAGCGCGTTGGCCATGCTGACGACGATCTTGCCTTGGAGCAGCTTGGCCTGCTCCTGGGCGGTCGTCGCCGCCGAGTCCCACGGGGTGGCGATGACGATCAGGTCGCACGTCGCCGCCGCCTCGTTGTCCCCGGCCTCGATCGTCAGGTGGAGATCGGGCCACTGCTCGAACAGCCGGTCGCGGGTCTCCATCGCCCGGTACTTCGAGCGTGAGCCGAGGACCACCTCGTACCCCACCGAGGCGAGCCGGGCGCCGAGCGCCGAACCGGCGGGACCCGTGCCGCCGAAGATTCCGATACGCATGGCCTGAGAGCCTTGCACACCGTGACCTGAACCGGACCAGCCCGGGCGAGTGGCATCGGCGGCTACGGTCGGGCGCATGGGACTGCTCGACGACAAGAAGATCGTGATCACCGGTGTCCTCACCGACGCCTCGCTCGCCTTCGGGGTGGCCAAGCTCGCCGTCGAAGAGGGCGCCGAGATCGTGCTGACCGGCGCTGGCCGGGCGCTGTCGCTGACCGAACGCACCGCGCGCAAGCTCCCCGTCACGCCCGCCGTCTACGAGTTCGATGTCACCCAACCCGCGCACGGGATCAAGGTCCGCGAGGCGCTGCAGTCCTCGTGGGGCCGGGTCGACGGCGTGCTCCATGCCATCGGATTCGCCCCCGAAGCATGCCTGGGCGACGATTTCATGGCCGCCACCTGGGACGATGTCGCCGTCGCCATGCACGTCTCGGCCTTCTCGCTGAAGGCGCTCGCCGACGCCTTCGTGCCGCTGATGAGCGCGGGCGGCTCGATCGTCGGGCTCGACTTCGACAACACGGTCGCCTGGCCGGCGTACAACTGGATGGGCGTCGCCAAGTCGGCGCTCGAGTCGGCGAACCGCTACCTGGCCAAGGCGCTCGGGCCGCAGGGCATCCGCTCGAACCTGGTGGCGGCCGGCCCGATCAAGACGATCGCCGCCAAGTCGATCCCCGGGTTCAAGAAGTTCGAGGACGTGTGGGACGACCGCGCCCCCTCGGCTGGGACGTCACCGACTCCAGCGCCGTGGCCAAGGCGTGCGTGGCCTTGCTCTCGGACTGGTTCCCGATGACCACCGGCTCGATGATCCACGTCGACGGCGGCTTCCACGCCACAGGCGTCTGACGCCCGCCGCCGTCACGGTGCGCTGGTCGGGCCGGGGGCGCCGGGTGGCCCGGTCGCCGTCGTGGCCACCGGGCGGGGCGGGAACAGCGTCGTCGACGAGGGGTCCGGAACGGTGCTGGGCCGGGTCAGGGTGATCGGTGGGCCGGTGGTCGTCGTCGGCCGGACGGTGGTCGTCGTCTCTCCCGGGCTCGTCGGGGGCGCCGATGTCGTCGTCGCTCCGACGGCCGGTGTGGTGGGCGGACGGGTGTCGGGAGGGACGGTGGGAACGACGAGGATCGCGGGATCGAGGCCGCAATCGGCGAACACGTCGGTGACGAGCAGTCGGAGCGCGGGATCGGCGGGGATCTCACCCGATTCGCCTGCCCCGAAGCGGTACATCCCGCCGATCCCCAGGCGCTGACGTTCGACCTGGTAGACGCAGGCGGCCTCGGCGGCAGTGGCGCCGGCGTTGATCAGCGTCGAGGACCCGATGAGCGCGGTCTGCTCCCCGTCGATGCACGCATCGAAGGCGGCGAAGATGGCGTCCTGCACGTCAGGCGGCTGCTCGCCGATGATCCCGTCGACGCCGATCGCGGCGAACGCCGCGTCGTCGACACCGGCGAGCAGGCCTTGGCGCACGCACGACTCCGTGGTGGCGGGGAACACCAGCCCGACACCGGCGAAGACGGCCCGGATCACCCGGTCGGCGACGAACTCGGGCGTCAGCTCCCCGTCCGGCAGGGTGGCGTCCGGCGGGACGAGCGACTCGTCGGACGCCGCGCCGGCAAGGTCGCCGGAGCCGCCGCCGGAGTCCTTCGTACAGGCCCACATCGTCGCCATCGCCACCGGCACGACCAGCGCGGCGACGCGACGATGGAACGAATGCACGGCCGGCAGTCTGCCAGCTCCCCTCCTGCTGCGGCAGCACATGGCAGACTCACGGGGTGAACATCGACACTCGCAAGTGGTTCGACCGCAGCCAGCCCCAGACGCTGCAGATCGCCACCTGGCTGCTCTACCTGAACGCGTTCTTCCAGCTCCTCGACTTCGTCGACCTGCTCCGCACGCCGTTCTACGGCATCGCCGATCTCTTCGATCCGGGCCGTGGCGGACTGATGTTCTGGGTCCTGGGCATCCCGCTCAACGTGCTGGCGGGATTGTTGATGGCCAACGACCGCAAGCTCGGCTACCGCCTGGCCCTCGCCGGGGCGTTCTGGCCGTTCCTCACCCGCTTCTACTACAGCGACTTCAGCTTCGGGGCGATCTTCGACGCCCGCACGATCACCCTGATCTTCGAGATCGCCCTGTGCGCCCTGCTCCTCCACCCCCAGAGCCGCGACCACCAGCGCATCTGGTTCAAGTGACGGTGCCCACGGCGGCGCGTGGCACACTGCACCGATGGCAGCACGCAGGATCAACGGCGTCGATGAGCTCAAGGGCCTGATCGGCGAACATCTCGGGTACAGCGACTACCTCGAGATCACCCAGGAACGGGTCAACCAGTTCGCCGAGGCGACGGGCGACCACCAGTGGATCCACGTCGACGTGGAGCGGGCCAAGGCCGAGAGCCCGTTCGGCGGGCCCATCGCCCACGGGTACCTGACGCTCTCGCTCGGCCCCGTCCTCGCCCCCCAGATCTACAGCCTGAGCGGGTTCACGATGGGCGTCAACTACGGCTGCAACAAGGTGCGCTTCATGTCGCCCGTCCCGGTCGGCGCCCGGCTCCGCCTCGGGGTGACCCTGCTCGGTGTCGAGGACATCGCCGGCGGGATCCAGAACACGATGCTGTTCTCCTTCGAGTGCGAGGGCAGCGCCAAGCCGTCGTGCGTGGCCGAGCTGATCTTCCGCAGCTACACCTGATCGGGCGTATGCCGGGACCCGCGTGCACCGGCGCCTCAGCGGAAGTTCGGCATGACCCGGGTGGCGAACAGCTCGAGGGTCTCGGTGGACGGGTAGTCGGCGTTCCACGGGACGAACCCGCCGCAGCCGAGGTCGATGTACTGCTGGACCTTCTCGGCCACCTGGTCGGGGGTGCCGACGAGGTGGGCTGCCCGCCAGGCCACCGGGTCCTCGACGAACCGGCTGCGCGCCGCATCGACCTCGGCCTGCGTCTCGCGGATGAAGATCTCGGGCGACCATGTCTTGCGGATCGTGTCGTAGTCACGGCCCACGGCGGCGCAGTGGCCCTTGAGCACCTCGCACTTGTGGGTGAACTCCTCGGGCGTGCCGCCGAAGTTCGAGCAGTCGCCGTGCTGGGCGACGACCCGCAACGTGAGCTGCTCCCCCCGCCCCCGATCCAGATCGGAGGGTGGGGCTGCTGGACGGGCTTGGGGTCGCAGTTCGCCCTGGTCAACTCGTAGTACTGGCCCCGATAGCTCGTGTCGGTCTCGGTCCACATCGAGCGCACGATCTCCACCGTCTCGCGCAGCATGCCGATCCGGTCCTTCGGTTTGGGGAAGTCGTAGCCGTAGGCCCGGTACTCGTTCTCGTACCACCCGGCGCCGATCCCCCAGTCGAGCCGTCCGCCGGAGATCACGTCGATCGTCGAGGTGACCTTGGCGAGCAGACCGGGGTTGCGGTAGCTCGTGCACCCGACCATCTGGCCCAAGCGGATCCGGTTCGTGCGCTGGCTGATGGCGGCGATCACCGTCCAGCACTCGAACACGGCCTCGTGGGCCGGGCGGGGCACGTTGTGGAAGTGGTCGTACACCCAGATCGAGTCGTACCCGAGCTCCTCGGCGCGCACGGCGATCTCGAGCGACTTCGCCCACTTCGCCGTGGGATCGTCGATCGACGCCAGCTCCATCTTCCAGCCCTGGGGGATGAATGCACCGAAGATCACGTCGTTGGCCATGACGGCGAAGTTAGAGGACGCGGCCGACCCCACCGGTGTTCGACCGTGCGTGGCGGGGTGACATGACGGAACGACGCGTGGCGCCCGGGCTGTCACGTCTGCAGCCGGATCGCCTTGCGGATCGGGTCGCCGCGGATGTGGGTCGTGATCGCGGCGTTGTCGGGGGTGGTCACCACGACGGCACCGTCGCGGAGGAGCTCGAGTTCCCAGCCGGGACGGTGGATCTGATGGTGGTGGCGGGAGCACAGCAGCACGAGGTTGGACAGCTCGGTGAGCCCCATGTGCCGCCAGAACCGGACATGGTGGGCCTGGCACCAGGCAACCTTTCGGTCACACCCGGGATACCGGCAGCCGCGATCGCGTTTGGCCACGGCACGGAACATGTCGAGTGGGACGGTGCGAGTGGTGCGTCCGACGCCGAGCGGGATTCCGCCGGACATCAGGAACCCCTGCAGGTCGGCATCGCACAGGTATGCGTCGGTGGCCGGCGCGGTGAGCGGGCCGCCGGCGACGGTGGAGCCGCAACACGCCGGTTGCCGGAGCTGGTCGGCGTCGAGGGCGATCTCGACATGGGGGCGATGGCGTGGCGTGCCCTCGCGTTCGTGATTGGCGTTGAAGAACGCACAGACGTCGGTGAGTGCGTCGGCATTGCGTTCGGCGTAGGTGCGCGAGTCGGCCGCGCCCTCCCACGACGACGCCGTGGCGACGGCCCGCTCGAGCTCGGCCGCGCCCCTGGAGTCGAGCGTGAACCGGCCGACCAGGCTGCCGTCGCCGGCCCGACCGAACGACAACTCGCGCTCGGGCAGTTCGGGTTCGGGACCCTCGACGAGCGCCTCGGCCCGCTGCCGCCACGCCCGGCAGGCGTGTTCGGCGTCGCGCACGGTCAGTGGGGCGACGATCTCGACGAGCGCGGCCTGGTGCTCGTCGAACACAGGTTGAGTGTGCACGGTGACGTTCATCTGCATCGCTCGCACCTGCCCCGCCGACAGCTTCGCCGTGACGGCGGCAACCGCGACGGCCTCGTGGCGGTGGAGGAAGCGACCCCGGCGTACCAGAGCGGTGGCGTCACCGTCGGAGATGCGGCAGTGGTGGCGCAACCACGCGGCCATGCTCACCGAGCCGTCGAGGCCGTAGTCGCCCTGTGCATCGAGCCGCGCCACGGCTATGGCCAGACTTGCCGCCGACCGTTCGTGGAGAGCCCATGCAGTGGCGAACTCATCCAACGAGAGCGTGCCCTCGTCCAGGGTTTCCGCCACCGAAGCCATGACACAATCGTACACCTGTTCGGTCGAAGACGCAAATCAAAACATTGCGTGAGCTGGGACTATGTTCGGCACAGCTGTCACTCGACGGCATCGAGCGGCGCCGGACAGTCAGACACCCCGGAACCTGCCAGTAGCTGATTGCCGGGAGTGGCGGCGGACGCGGTTGACCAGCGGAAGAATTGTGTTGACTCACGACGATTGTGAAACGGTCGAGCGATCTGGTGCTACTACGTCTTCATGGATTCTGCGTTTGACCCTGAAGCATCCGGCTTGACGATCACTCGGCCGGTGCCCCTCGTCGAGCCGGTCAAGATCGGCGACTGGGATCTGTTGGCGGATGGGACACCGACGGCGGCGTTCGTCGATGGCGTCGATCTGGTCGTCGTCCGTTGGGGCGACGAGCACAGTGTCCTGTCGGGCCGCTGCCGACATCGCGGCGCCCTGCTCGCCGATGGTCGTGTCGAGGGTGCCAACCTGGTGTGCGGGGTGCACGGGTGGGATTACCGGATGGACACCGGCGTGTCGAGCTACGACACTGCCGATCGACTGCGGCGCTTCCGCAGCACGGTCGACAATGGCGGCGTGTACGTCGACCGCGTCGAGCTCGTCGAGTACCGCAAGGTCGAGGGCCTCGCGCTGACCGGACCGGTCGACGAGTACGAACGCCACTACCTCAACGCCCACTCCGACACGGCGGAGGAGCCGTTCGTGGCCGGCATCCACGAGTTGGCGTTGCACGGTCTGGACCGCGTCGGGCATCACGGTCCGGTGGCGGCGATGGGTGTCGAGCGGACGAGGCTGCCGTCGTGGGACGGCCTGCTGTTCGCGACGGCGCAGCTTTCCCGGTTCCCGTTGCTCGACGATGAGCCGGTCGGGACCGATGTCGTGATCGGTGCCAACGCCGTAGCGCCGCTGCGTCTCGACATTCCCGTGTTCGTCAGCGACATGAGTTTCGGCGCGTTGTCGCAGGAGGCCAAGACGGCCTTGGCCAAGGGGGCCCAGTTGGCGGGCACGGGGATCTGTTCCGGTGAGGGCGGCATGCTGCCCGAGGAGCAGGCCGAGAACTCGCGGTACCTCTACGAACTCGCTTCCGGGGGATTCGGGTGGCGCGAGACGGTGCTCGACGAGGTCCAGGCGTTCCATCTCAAGTTCGGTCAGGGCGCCAAGACCGGCACCGGCGGGCACCTGCCCGGCCCGAAGGTGCGTGGCAGGATCGCCGAGGTGCGCGGCCTGGCCGAGGGTACCCCGGCGGTGTCGCCGGCCCGTTTCCGCCAGTTCGCCGATGTCGGGCAGATCGCCGAGTTCGTCGCCTGGGCCAAGGAGCGCTCGCACGGGATCCCGGTCGGCGCGAAGTTGTCGGCGCAGCATGTCGAGGCCGACATCGATGCTGCGTTGACGATCGGGTTCGACTACATCATCCTCGACGGACGCGGCGGTGGAACCGGAGCAGCACCGCGGCTGTTCAGGGACAACATCTCGGTTCCGACGATGGCCGCACTGGCGCGTGGTCGTCGGCATCTCGACCGCTGCGAACGGCCCGAGGTGACCTTGGTGGCGACCGGTGGGATCCGCACCGCAGCCGACATCGCCAAGGCCTTGGCGCTCGGTGCCGATGCCGTGGCGCTCGCCAACTCGGCACTGCAGGCGATCGGCTGTGTCGGGATGCGTGCCTGCAACACCGACCGGTGCCCGGTCGGGATCGCCACACAGGACCCGGTGCTGCGCGCCCGGCTCCCGGTCGACCGTGCGGCCGAACGTCTCGGTCGTTTCCTGACGGCGACGGTCGAACTGGTCTGCGTGCTCGCCCGGGCGTGCGGGCACGCACACGTGTCTGATTTCGAACTCGGCGATCTGATCACGATCGATCGCGACCTTGCCGCGCTGACGGGTGTCGCCTACGCAGGAGTGGCCCGATGACGGACGACGCGCGGTGGTTCAAGGTGGCCGAGGTCCACGGGCTCGACGACGGCCGGGTTCGAGCGGTGACCGTCGACCGGCGCACGTTGGCGCTGTGCCGCGTCGGTGAGCACTTCGGCGCGCTCGACAACCGATGCCCACACCAGGGCGGCCCGCTCGGGGAAGGGAGCATCGAGAACGGATGGTTGCGTTGCCCGTGGCACGGCTACGACTTCGATCCGCTGACGGGCCGTTCGCCTGAGGGCCTGGACGACGCGGTGGCGACGTTTCCGGTCGACGTGCGTGACGACGGCGTGTACGTGAAGCTGCCCCGGCGACGCGACGACGTGCGCACCGTCTCCGATTCGATCGTCGAGACGTTGGTGGCCTGGGGTATCACCCATGTGTTCGGGATGGTCGGGCATTCGAACCTCGGGCTCGCCGACGCGCTGCGCCGCGCCGAGGAACGTGGCGATATCGCCTACATCGGCATTCGACACGAGGGCGCCGCCTCGTTCGCCGCGTCGGCGTTCGCCAAGCTCTCGGGCAGGCCGGCGGTGTGCATCGCCATCGCCGGACCCGGCTCGACGAACATGTTGACCGGCTTGTACGACGCCAAGGTCGATCGTGCCCCAGTGGTCTCGGTGTCGGGTCAGGTGCCGTCCAAGGTGCTCGGTCGTGGGGCCTTCCAGGATCTCGATCTGGGCGCGGCGTTTGCCGACGTGGCCGGGTTCAACCGTACGATCCAGGCGGGCTCGGACCATTCCGAGCTGACCGCGTTGGCCGTCAAGCACGCGTTGGACGACCGCACCGTCACCCACCTGATCGTGCCCGACGAGGTGCAGGTGCTCCCGGCCCCGTCGGCGACGGTGAACGGACCCGCGGGGCGACTGGCCGATCGACGGGTCAGCCCGTCTGCAGCGGCCCTCGACGCGGCGCGGCGGGCGATCGACGAGGCGCGCCGTCCGGTCGTGATCGTCGGCCACGGCGCCCGGGGCGCCCGCAACGAAGTCGTCGACCTGGCGGTCCACCTGTGCGCTGCGGTGATGACGACATTCAAGGCCAAGGGACTTGTGCCCGATACACACCCGCACGGCGCCGGTGTGCTCGGTCGCAGTGGCACCCCGGTCGCCTCGTGGTTGATGAACGAGGCCGATCTGCTGATCGTCGTCGGCGCGTCGTTCTCGAACCACACCGGTATCGCCCCGTACAAGCGGATCGTCCAGATCGACGACGACCATGCCGCGATCGGCCGGTTCCATGGCGTCGATGTCGGCGTGTTGGGCGACGCCCGCGTCACATTGAAGGCGTTGCTCGACCACCTCGAGTCGAACAGATCCTCACAGCGGGTCGATCAGCGCACCGACATCGGCGATCGCTGGGCGCTGTGGCACGCCGAGAAGCAACGCCGTGCCACCGATTCGTCACCGGTAGGTGTGGGTTCGGCGGCGATCTTCGCCGCGCTCGGCGAGCATTGTCCGAGCGACGCCGTGATCTGTGTCGACGTCGGCAACAACACCTACTCATTCGGCCGCTACTTCGAGACCAGCGGTCAGGAGGTGTTGATGTCGGGCTACCTCGGCTCGATCGGTTTCGGCTATCCCGCCGCGCTCGGCGCGTGGGCGGCGGCTCCGTCACGGCCGATCGTGGCCGTCACTGGCGACGGCGGCTTCGGTCAATACATGGCCGAGGTCTCGACCGCGGTGAAATACAAGATCCCCATCAAGCACGTGCTGCTCGACAACGCGATGCTCGGCAAGATCAGCAAGGAACAGCGCGCCGCCGAATACGACGTGTGGCAGACCAGCCTCCACAACCCCGACTTTGCCGCCTACGCCCGACTCTGTGGAGCAACAGGTATCACGGTCGACGCCACCGCCCAACTGGACAGCGCGTTCGGCGAGCTGTTCGCCGCCGACGGTCCCGCGACCGTCGCCATCCACTGTGACCCGGAGCTGATCTGAGCCGGTCAGAATGAACAATGCCGAGCCGCCGGATATCGCTCAGGAAACACTCGCATCCGGTGGATCCGGAGCGCTGCCGGCCGCGACATAGCGGCTCTCCTCTCCACTACGGTTGTGGCGGACAGAGGGGGTCAGACAGATGGCAAAGGACATCAAGGGTGGTCGCTGGACCGCTGAAATCGAGGGCGACTTCGTCGTGTTCCTGATCGGAGCGCGACCGCAGAAGACCCATCTGCTGCGCTCGATCCGCGACCTGGGCGGCACGCGCGGCATGAAGCGCATGCTCGACTATCTGATGGACCACCCCGAGAAAGGTCTGCTCGGCTATCAGATGGGCTTGCCGACGATCGTGCAGTACTGGCGCTCCTTCGACCAGCTCGAAGCGTTCGCGAAGGACAACAACGATCCCCACCTCGACGCCTGGCGTAACTACTGGAAGCGGGTAGCGAAGAGTCAACGCACCGGCATCTGGCACGAGACCTACCTCGTGCGTGCGGGTGAGTACGAGGCGGTCTACGGCAACATGCCCGCATTCGGTCTGGGAGCGGCGGCCAAACTGGTGCCGGTCGCCGAGTCGTCGACGGCGCGGGGCCGACTCAAGGCGGCGGCCGGGAGCTGAGCGGCCCATCGGCCGCTAACGCCGCTCCCCCGACTTGCGACGGCTGTCCGCCCATCTCGGATCGGGGGCGGTCATGACTTGAGTAGCGCGGCTACGGGGAAAGCGGTCATGGCGAGACCGGCGATGGAGGTGGCGAGCAGGGATGCCGCGCCCGACCGGAACTCGCCGAGCACGCCTTCGGAGCGGGCGAGGAGGACGATGAGCAGGATGAGCGGTGGTGCGGTGATGCCGTTGAAGATGGCGGCGAGGTAGAGGGCTCGTATCGGGTTGACGCCGATGCCGACGAGAGCGAGGCCGATGACCATCGACGCGATGATGACCGCGTAGAAGCCGGGGGCGTCGCGGAGTTTGCGGCTGAGGCCTTCGTGCCAGTGGAATGCTTCGGCAACGGCGTCGGCGCTGGAGCAGCGACAGGCCCTGGGCGGCGCCGACCTGGGAGTAGGTGCCGATGCCGGAGGGGTCGTCGTCGGCGGCGCCGGTGACGATTCCGGGGCCAAGCCGCTTGAAGTATCCGTGGCCCCGCAGCGTGCCTCGACGCGTGTGGTGCCGGGTCAGCGCGGGACGGATACGTGACGTCACTGAGACGAGTCTGACACGCAGTCGCAACCGCAGCGGGTTTGGCGGTAGCAGGCGCGATCGGTGGTCATCGAGCGCCCGCTTGGCGTTGCTCGAAGCCCGGGCGGGTTGTCAGTGGAGGTTTGCTGGCGCGACAGCGAGCCCGGCGGCGGTGGCGCCGGCGTGTAGGCGTGTGTCCCAGACAGCGACTGTGACATCCGCCGAGCCGAGGGCCAGCGCACTGGCGAGGTGGACGGCGTCAGCACCTCGGAGTTGGTGGCGTACTGCCAACGCGCCGGCAGTCTGTTCGACTTCGGCGGTCAACTCGACTGCACGCATCGATGCCCAGAAGGTCTCCCATTCGGCTGCGGCGCCAGACGCCTCGGACTCGGTCAGGTCATGGTTGCGACTGGCGGCAGCGAGGGCCGCGCAGACTTCGGGATAGGCCAGGCGGCTCGACAGGGCGGCATCGCAGCCGTTCCAGAGTGCTGCGGCGAGGTCCGATCCGGCCTCGTCGAGTACGAGCTTGACGAGTGCGCTCGAATCGAAATAGACGAGGGTCACCTTCAGCGACGCTGCTCACTGACGATGCCGGCAACTGGCCGTTTCGGTGTTGGCCGGTGCCGGTCTCCAGCGAGTGGCCGGGTTGGCCTGGTCGGACTGCTGATGATTCCTTGCTCGGTCAGGCGACCGATGACCGATGTCGAGTCGAGGGCGACGATTCGAGCGACCGGTGTCCCTCGATCGGTGATGACGATGTCATTGCCTTCCCGTGCAGCGTCGATCCAGCGACCGAGGTGGGCTCTGAGTTCTGTGACTGCAACGTCCATCCCCGGAAGTGTACATAACGATGAGAAGCCATATGTACAGTTGACCGCTCGTCTTGGGGTGCGGCTGGTCAGGCAAGGGCGAGCGCGGCGTCGAGTACCGGATCGCGACGGGCGAGGAGATCGTCGAGGCCTGACGTCGCTGCGATGTCGGGCACGACGGCGTCGCGATGGTCGTCGGCGCCACCGAGATCGAAGTACCTGGATGACACCTCCACCACGAGCCCGCTGTTCGGCAGCTTCAGCGGCCGCGGATTGGCGTGGACGTTTGGACCTCCACCGGTCGGCTCGCCGATGAACACGGCGTTCGTCTGTTTGTCCAACTCCGCAGCGAACAGCGCTGCGGCCGAGAACGTCTGACGTCCGATGATCACCACCAACGCCCCGGGACGGGCGAGCACCGGGTGCGTGGTCAATACGCGCAGCAGGGATGAACAGGTGCGGTCATTGCCGCCAGGGTTGTCGCGCAGGTCGACGACGAGGCGGGTGATCGTCCCGCTGCTGAGTGTCGTGTCGACGTCGTCGGCCAACTGGTTGATCGATCTCGAGCCGCTCTGGCGAACGACTTCGTTGTACTGCAGGTACAACGTCTGGCCGCCGTCTGGCGACGGGTGGTCCAACACCGTCGTCCAGAACGGTTCGTCGATGCGTGCCAGCGACGGTGCCGACGCGATCTCCGCCGTCGCCGAGTTGTCGAACGGCGAGTCGGGCGCAACCGCCTCGGCGGCGGCGGAGATCGGCACACCGTCGATGCTCAGCACCTTGGCGCCGAAGAGGGCCGGGTCCGACGCGGCGATGACGACCACGTCATCACCGAACGAGTAGAGGTGCATCGCGTACAGGTGGAATCCGGCCTCGCCCAGATGGACGCCCGTGTGCCCGTCGATCCCGGCGGTGAGGCGCATCACCTCGGCGCGGGCGTCGCTGTCGCTGAGCGCAGCGAGGCGCTGGGGTGCCGCAGCCAACGAGGCGTCGAGCGGCAATGCCGGGCGCCTTGTGCGATTCGTGCGATCATCATTGCGACGCTCGATGTGCAGGCAGCCCCTCCGATGAACTCTTTCCCGTTTCGTCAGTCCATCCGACCGCGTCCCGGTGTGCTCGCACTTGCGCTCGGCTCGGTCATCCTGTCCGGCTGCGCAGCTGCCACGGCCGATGGAACGATGCCCGCGGTGTCGACTGATGCGGACGCGGCGACTCCACCGGTCTCGTTGAACCCGACCGGCGTTCCGGCCACCGCGCCGTTGCCGGTCTGCGTCGTCACGGTCCAGCCAGGCGACTCGCTGTCGGCGATCGCCGCTCGGACCGGCGTGACCATCGCCGGCCTGGAATCAGAGAACGCCATCGGGATCTCGGCCACGATCCATCCCGAGCAGGTCTTCGACATCTGCGTCGGCAACGACATCGACGACGTCACCGGTGCGTCGCGTCTCGCGCCCCCAACTGCTGCGGTGATGGTCCAACAGACCGAACTCAACGAGTTGTTCGCCGGCTATTCGCTGCTGCCACTCGACGTCGACGGTGACTCGGGCTCGTATACCCGCCAGGCTATCTGCGCGGCCCGAATGGCACTCGGCCTACCGGTCCACAACGGGCATCTGACCGCAGGAAGCGACGAGGAGGCGGCGATCTTCGCTGCCAGCAAACTGGCGATTCCGCTCGGCGCTCCCATCGATGCCGCCAAATGGATCCTCGATTGACCAGACATGCCAGGTGATCTTCACCGGCGAAGGCGATGACCGAGTCGTCGACGTGTTCCCGACGTCGACCGGCCAGCCAGGGTACGAGACCCGCACCGTGACGGCCCGCGCCTTGCGCTTCGACCCGGCGGCCGACAACGACGGCTGGCACGACAGCGCTGCCTTCCCGGTCAAGGGCGACAATCCGCTCAACGGCAACATGTACAAGCCGCTCTACTTCAACGACGGCCAGGCAATCCACGGCGCTGGGGTCATCCCACCCGAACCGCGCAGCAAAGGCTGCGCCCGCACATTCCCCGAACACCAGGACATGGTCATTGAGTGGCTCGGACTCGACAAGGAGACGCAGGCCACTTGGGATGCCGACAAGATCGGTGTCACCGTTGTCGTCCAAGGCCGATACCAGGACCGAACCGCGGACTGAGCTTGTCGCTCGCCAGCTTGATGGGAGTGAACCGTGCCGCTCGGTGCTCGCTGGCCGGCCGCACGTAACGGCGAACCTACGCATGATGGCGGAGGGATACCGGGCATGTCGAACTGCCGAGCGGTGTTTCGCAACCGGTGGATCCCGAACGACTCCGGCGTGTCAGGCCGGAATCACGTCGACTCGACGTCCGCTGGCTTCGACGAGAACCGCAAGCTCGCTCAGGTCCGACGTGACGATCTGGTCCTCGTGACGAGCAAGGGCAGCCACCGCAGCATCGACAGCGTCGGTGAGCCCAGATCGTGCAAGGAGGAGACCGGCATTTCGTCCGAGGATCTCATCGAGCGGTGCCACCTCGACCGACTGGAACGCCTTGGCGAGCAGCGCCTGGCGACCGGAACCCCCTCGCCACACCTGCGCGACGACGCCGCCATGGGTCAGCGGCGGGGTGCCTGCCAGCTGGGCGGCCTTGAGTCGTCGCCACATCTGACGGTCGTTTCGTTCGAGCGCCACGAACGCACCCGAATCCAGAATCAGCGTCATCCGGCAAGCCGGACCCTCGAACGCGCAGCGGCAGCGGCGTCCCGATCGCTTTGCGCCTGTTCGGCGAGCTCGTCATCGCTGATCTCGCCATGCTCGGCTTCATAGCCCGAGACAAGCTCCGCCAGCGCCTGGAGACGACGATCCCGGGCCAAGCGATCGCTCATCGCTTCGTTGACCCACGCACTCACCGATTCGACCCGGCCCTGAGCGACAGCGGCCACCGCCTCGTCGACCAGCCCCTCATCCACCGTGATCGTGACCCGACGCTTGCTCATACTCACAGCATACTCGAGTGCGCGCTCGTACATACATGAGTCGTCGCCCACCCGCGGCGGCAGACGTCGCTCACCACCGGCGACCGGCGCCGCCCAGGGGCGACGGTCGCCGGGGCGCAGGTCTACAACGGCAGATCGCCGGTGGCCTTCTTCGTCGTGCCCCAGTCCTTGTAGGCGGCGATCGTGCGCTGGGCGATGCGCATCTGATGGATCTCGTCGGCGCCATCGGCGAAGCGCGACCAGCGGGCCTGCTGGAGCATGCCGGCCAGCGGCGTGTCGGTCGAGTAGCCGAGGGCGCCGTGCACCTGGATCGCCCGGTCGATGATCCGCCACAGGCTGTTGGCGACGAAGTGCTTGGCCATCGACACCTCGGAGGTGAAGTCCAGCTTGTGCTCGAGCTTGTAGGCGGCGTGGAGCACCATCAGCTTGCACTGGTACATCTCCATCGCCGAGTCGGCGATCATCCACTGGATGCCCTGCTTCTCGGCGAGCAGCGAGCCGTGGCTGAACCGCTCGAGCGAGCGGGCGACCATCATGTCGAGCGCCGTCTCGCACTGGGCGATCCAGCGCATGCAGTGGGCGAGCCGGGCCGGGCCGAGGCGGTACTGGCCGAGCAGATGGCCCTGCCCCTGGCCGCCGAGCATGTTCTCGTGCGGGACCCGGAGGTCCTTGATCCGGATCTCGCAGTGGTTGTGGCCACCCGACATCGTGTGCACGTCGCGCACGATCTCCCACCCGTCGGACGGGAAGTCGACGATGAACGCCGTGTTGGCGGCCTGGGGGATCTCGGGATCCTCCTCGGTGCGGGCGATGAGGATGCCGAACCTGGCGCCCCGCGCCCCGGAGATGAACCACTTGTGGCCGTTCACGATCCACTCGTCGCCGTCGCGGTAGGCGAACGTCTTGATCAGCGTCGGATCGCTGCCGGCCACCTCGGGCTCGGTCATCGCGAAGCACGACCGCGTCGTGCCCTCGCACAACGGGCGCAGGTACTTCTCCTTCTGCTCCGGGGTTCCCCAGTGCTCGAGGGTGTGCTGGTTGCCCTCGTCGGGTGCCTGGGCGTTGATCACGAACGGGCCGATGCCGACCTTGGCCGCCTCGGCCGACACCGCGGCCATCGCCGTGGGACCGAGGGCCATGCCCCCCCACTCCTCGGGCATGTGGGGCAGCCACACACCCCACTCCTCACGGGCGATGCGGCGGAGCTTGACGATCGCCCCGACCACCTGGCTCCGGTCGTTCTCGTCGATCGACTCCCACTCGGGGCGCACCACCTCGTCCATCAGCCGACGGACCTTGAGGCGGATCTCCTCGACCTCGGGGGCGAAGGTGAAGTCGATCATCAGTGCGCCCGACGAGCGGTAGGCCGAGGGTGCGACCCGCACGGCGATGGGGTTCGAGGGCCCGGTGCCCGGTCGAGAATGATCATCCGCCAGTTGTAGCCGAGCAGGGCACCTGTCGGCCGAGTCGGCCGGACCTTCTGCCGGCCTGCGGCCGGGCACGATCAACCCGTAGCCTGGCCCTCGTGTCGAGACCAGCGTGGGATGCCGAGGAGCTACCGACCGGTGAGGCCAAGCAACGCGCCGTACGCGAGATGTTCGACGCGGTCGCCCCTCGGTACGACCTGGTCAACCGGATCATGACGATGCGGATCGACGTGCGCTGGCGGCGCCGGGCGCTCGATTCGCTGGGCCTGGCGAGCGGGAGCCGCGTGCTCGACCTGGCATCGGGCACCGGCGACCTGTGTATCGGCCTGGCGGCGCGTGGGATGCACCCGATCCCGGTCGACCTGTCGTTCGGGATGTTGTCGGCCGACAAGCGCAGCGGAGCCCCTCGGGTGCAGGCCGACGTGCAGCGCCTCCCATTCCCCGATGCGTCGGCCGACGGCGTGACCTGCGGCTTCGCCCTGCGCAACTTCGTCGATCTGGGCCTGTTCTTCGACGAACTCGCCCGGGTGGTGCGCCCGGGCGGCTCGATCGCCCTGCTCGACGCGTGCGAGCCCGACAACCGGTTGATGCGCTGGGGCCACGGCATCTACTTCGGCAAGGTCGTCCCCCGGATCGGCGGGCTGTTCTCCGACAAGGGGGCCTATCGCTACCTGCCGCGCAGCCTGGCGTACCTGCCGCCGGCGGCGGAGATGATGGATCGCCTGCAGCGCGCCGGGTTCTCGTCGACCGACCGGAAGCTGTTGACCGGTGGGGCGGCCCAACTGATCACCGCACGGCGGAGCTGACCCCACGTGATGCTGCGGGCCACGACCCGCCCGCTCGCCCAGGACGTCGACCTCAACGACTTCGCCGGCGGGGAGGGGTTCCTGTTCGTCCGCGACGGCGTCGGCCTGGCGGGGCGCGGGGTCACGGCGCGGGTGCCGGCGACGTCGGTCCAGGCATGCCTGGCCGGCATCGAGCGCGACGACACCGTCGGGCAGCCGGGCTGCGGTCCGGTGGCGATGGGAGTGCTCCCGTTCGCGCCGGGGCAGACGGCGGACATGGTGATCCCCGCCGTCGTCATCGGCAAAGGCCTCGACGGCCACCGTTGGATCACCACGATCGGCGACGCCGAGAGCGGCGCCGTCGTCGACAGCGTGCAACCGTTCCCCCGGCCCGCACCGCAAGCGGCGTCGTTCACCGTGCGCCCCGGAGTCCCCGTCGAGCACTACCTCGCCGCGGTCGCGGCCGCCCGCCAGGCGGTCGAGGACGAACAGCTGTCGAAGGTGGTCATCGCCCGCGACATCGTCGTCGAGTGCGACCGCCCGCTCGACGTGCACGCCATCCTGTTGCGGCTGCGGGCGTCGTTCGGCTCGAGCTACCGGTACTCGGTCGACGGTTTCATCGGGGCCTCACCCGAGTTGCTCGTCTCCCGGCACGGCGACGTGGTGCGCTCGCACCCCCTGGCCGGCACCACCCCGCGGGTCGGCGACCCGGTCGTCGATGCCCGACTCGCCGCCGAGCTGCTCGCCTCGATGAAGAACCAGGTCGAGCACCGCGTCGTGATCGACGTCATCCACGACACGCTGCTCCCCTACTGCAGCTACCTCGACTGGGAACCCGAGCCGTCGATCCTGGCGGTGGCCAACGTGCAGCACCTGGCGACGCTGATCGAGGGTCGCCTGTCGGATCCGGCGCCGAACGTGATGGACGTGGCCCGTCTGCTCTCGCCCACCCCGGCGCTCGGCGGCCATCCACGCGAGCCGGCGATCGCCCTCATCGAAGCCCTCGAGGGTATGGAGCGCGGCCGCTACGGCGGGACGGTCGGCTGGGTCGATGCCGACGGCAACGGCACGTGGGCGGTAGCGATCCGCGGCGCCGAGCTCTCGGCCGACCGTCGATCGGCCAGGCTGGTGGCCGGCGGAGGGATCGTCGCCGCCAGCGAGCCCCTCGACGAACTCGCCGAGACCCAGGCCAAGTTCCAGGCGATGCTCTCGGCAATCGTCCGGGCGTAGACAGCGACCGCCATTGCAACGCGCGTTTGAGTTCCGTCGGGGAGACACGATGACATCCCGCAGGCTGGGGGCGGCCGATCCCACCGCTCGCGGACGGGTACAGCGAACAGGCGGCCGCGGCGTCGATGACGCATCGCCGCCCGAAGGGGGGGCGAGACGGCGCACGATGTATAGCGACGCCGTGGACTTCGTGACAAACTATCGGAAGCGTGGTTTCACCCGCACGGCAACTAGTTCACTACTAGTTCAGGCTGGCCCAAAACTCGCGCTTCTCCTGAACCCGTTCGTCTCGTGGGTCGAGATCGGTCGTGGCCTGGCCCGACGCCCGGGCAGCGTCGCCCGTGAGGTCGACCGCAACGGCGGCCGCCACCGCTACCTGCCGATCGCCGCGCAACGCCGCACCGATTGATGCCTGCGCCACCCCAAGCAACGACTGCTCGGCGTCGAGGGAGCGCTACGAGACCGTGTCACGCTCGAGTTGCGTGCCGGCCGCTCCCCGGTGGCGATTCTCGCTCGACCTCGTGGCCGACGACGGCGCCAGCGTGTGTCCCGAGACGATCTACAAGGCCGTCTACGCCGGCACCCTCGACGTCAAAGCCCGTCGATGCCTCTTGCTCCGACGGCCCCGGCGACGCTGCCGATAAACACGAACCCGCAGTTCACGACCTGAACGACCGTCGATCGCTGACCGACCCACCGCCGTCAACCGATCCCCCCGCACCTGCTCCGCTCGGTCACCTTTGACCACGGCTCCGAATGGGCTGAGTGGGAGACCCTGGCGGCGACCTACCGGATGAACGTGTGGTTCTGCCATTCCCCCGGCCCGCGCCGCAGGCGGCGTCGTTCGCCGTGCGACCCGAGCACCGCGTCGTGATCGATGTCATCCACGACACCCTGCTCCCTATTGCAGCTACCTCGACTGGGAACCCGAGCCGTCGATCCTGGCCGTGGCCAAAGTCCAGCACCTGGCAGTAACCAGTCAGATGTGATCGCGCGGTGCGCGCGATATCCACCGTTGTTCGCGCGTGGAGTGCTAGAAGTGGGGGGTGGACTTCCGTGTTGCCGAGCTTGAGGCGGAGAACGCTGAGTTGCGACGCGACATCGGTGAGTTGAGAGAGCAGCTCAGGGTCGTGATGGGCAGGGTCGCTGATCTGGAGAAACAGCTCGCCAGGAACCCGTCGAACTCGTCGAAGCCGCCGTCGTCGGACGGTGGTCCGGCCAAGTCGGATCGGGCGGAGAACGCGAACCGGGCTGCACGCCGGGCGATGGGCCGCCGACAGGGGAAACAACCGGGCACGCCAGGGCACACGTTGTCGCAGGTCACCGATCCGGACGAGGTGATCGTTCATAGCCCGGATCGGTGCCGGTCGTGTGATCGATCGTTGGATGACGCCGAGGTGGTCGGCATCGTGTCCCGCCAGGTGTTCGATGTCCCGGACCCGAGGGTGATCGTGACCGAACACCAGGCGCAGCGGCGTCGCTGCCGATGCGGGTGCGAAACGTCTGGGGTGTTCCCGCCTGAGGCGACCGCGCCAGCGGTTTACGGCCCGGGGATCAAAGCACACGCCGTCTATCTGATGTGCGCGCAGCATCTGCCCCGTGAACGCTGCGCCCAGGCGTTGCACGACTTGTTCGGTGTCAAGGTGTCGACCGGGACATTGGACAACTGGATGACGGATGCCGCCGGGCGGCTCGATCCGTTCCTCGCCGCGGTCGCCGACCAGTTGCGTAGCGAGCCGGTCGTGCACGCCGATGAAACCTCGGTCCGTTCCGGCAAGACAGCGTTGTGGGTGCATGTTGGTCACCTCGACACGGCTGTGGACGTTGCTGCACGTCGGTCGCCGCGACCGGGCAACGGTCGAGGCCGGCCCGCTCGGCACCTACCAGGGCACCATCGTGCATGACCGCCTGGCGATGTACTTCAACTACGGCACCGGCCACGTGCTGTGCAACGCGCACATCCTGCGTTCGCTCAACGAGTTGCTCACCAATCGTCGGCATCAGGTGTGGGCGAAAGCGTTCATCACCCTGATCACCGACACCAAACGCCACGCCGATACCGCCCGCGCCGGCGGCCGCGCCCACCTGCCGGTCTACCGGCAACGACAGATCCGCCGCCGCTGGGACGAACTCGCCGCCCAAGCCACCGCGACGACACCGGCACCGAAACCCGGAATGCAGCTCTACGGCACCGATAAAGACGCCCGGCTCCTCGCCGCCGCGCTCACCAGGCACCGCGACCTCTTCCTTGCCTACACCCGCGATCTGACCCTCCCATTCGACAATAACCAGGGCGAGCGTGACCTTCGGATGGTCAAGCTCCAAGCCAAGATCAGCGGCGAATTCAGAAGCCACACCGGCGCCAAACGCTTCTTTGCTTCGTTGAAGAAGGAGTGTGTGCACCGGATGGTGTTTTCCACCCGCAAGAAAGCTCGGGATACGGTTGCGGATTATATCGAAGTGTTCTACAATAGACAGCGGATACATCAAGCACTCGGGTATCTCACTCCGCTAGAAGTATTCGAATCATTTCAAGCCCCCGAGGCTAGGCTGCGTAGTCACACCGTCCGGGATCGCCGGGGCAGTCCAGTCACGCATCGCTTCTGCGCACCGGGCGACCGGGATGTGTTGACGGGCCAACAGATATACAACCGTGGCCCGGATCCGGGGCCCGTAGGAGACCGGGGCGCGGACATGATCGGGGAACCGGCCGGCCGTCGCGGTCCCGCACGTGCAGGTGCGTGTTTCGGCGCGGTGTTCGGTCACGACCGGGGTGACTGGTGGGATATCGATGCTCTGTCGGCGGGTCACGCCGGTCACCGCCGCATCGTGCAACCCAGCCCCGCAACCTGAGCAGCACTCCGGAACATGATCGACGATCACGTCGGGTGTGTCGGTCTGCGATCGTATTGTGCCTGGTGAACCGGGTTGCCCACCCGCTCGGCGGCTGGTCCCACCTGCCGCCCGTCGCTTCTTGGCTTGCCGTTCCGAGGCTTGGCGCTGCCGCTCGGCAGCAGGATCCCACGACGGGGGCATCGACGAGTTCCCCGAATTCTTCGAGCCCTTCGACTTCAACGACACGATCTCAGCCCGGCACGCCGTGTTCTCAACTTCAAGCACCTCGACCCGTGCTCGAAGGGCGGTGTTCTCGGTGATCAGCAGGGCGACGCGATCCTCAAGTTCAGCGAATCGAGCCTCCAACGACACCCGCCCAGCCTGCCACACCTCGCGCGAACCGGAGCGGATACCTCACACAGCGCGCGACTCAGGAACCCGAATGGTTACATTGACTTCCTCCCGATCCGGGTACATACTCCAACTTGTCCAGGTGAATTCGAATGCGTAGGAATGGGACGGACACCATGAGATTTAGTCATCGAGGTGGGGCGTCACGTGTTGGACTCATCGTCCTTCTTGGCGGGTTGGCGCTTTTGGGTACATCAACGACAGGAGCGTCGTCGGCAGGCACCGCTGCGTCACCGCAGACCTCCGCCGTGCAGAGTGAACCGGAACCCCGCTCGTCCATCGCCCCCGCGGTGCCGGAGGCCGCCTCCGATCCTCAACTGATCGAAACCCGCGCGAAGTTCGGCTTTCCAACGGACGCTGAATCTATGGCGAGAGCCGTGCGCGACACACTCAAGCGGTCGCCTGACCCTGACCCCATCGGTGCTCCATTGACCAACGCGGAATTGCGAGCGGTCCAAGATTACGACAACACGGGGACGGCAAGGCAGGATCTTACCGAGTTTCTCGCAAATCATCACGATACGGCTGCGTCCTGGCTGTTCAATCACGATTTGGACGACCCGCACGCTACCATTCAAATAACGTCGGCGTTTTCCGCTGCAGATCTCGCCCAAATGAAAGCTCTGATTCCGGCCGGTTGGGAGTATTCGATCGCCGTGGTAGAGTATCCAGCATCCGAGGTCGCGGCCCTGGCAGCCAGCGTGGAAGGCGAGCTGCGCGGGCACGCCGGGAACGGCGACGTGAAATCGGCCCGAGACCTGGGAATGAGTCCGCTACGGGCCGAATTCATAGACAGCGATCAGTTCGTGACGCTCATCGTGAGAGGGTCCGGAGAAGGAAGAAGTGATGAGGAATTGACTGCTCTTCTCGCTAAGGCGAGAACTATCAAGAGTGGTCCCGCCATCAAGGTCGTGCGCGGCGACGAGGAGGTTTCCGCCAATGGCCGGTTAGACTCTCCTGGTCAGGCAAAGGGTGGGATCAGGGTTGAGGTATGTACCCTGGCTGGCTCCGCGGCGATTGGTGTGGAGCGGTACGTGTTTACGGCAGGCCATTGCACGAAGACAACGGTCATCCATAGTGCCGTGGGAGGCGCCACCAACGGCGGTACATCCTATGGCCCGACCCAGTTTTCGGCGAATTCGGATGGGACGTCTACCGCATGGGCACTCGACTATCGGTTTGCGAAGCTGAGCGCCGACAAGCGGGGACTTGCGTCGCCCCACTTTATGACGGTAAGTTCGACAACGGGCGGTGCATCTTACTCAAAGTATACAGGGACCAAGACAACGCTGGAAGCCGTCGGCGACTACGTCTGCTACGAGGGTGCGTCACAGCTTCGTGTCACTTACTCGATCTTCACGACGAATCATTTTCGCACTCTTTGCGGCTTTGTGATCGATTCTCATACCACCTCAGGGCGGGTTCAGGTAGACGTAAAGGTGTGCAAGGGTGACAGCGGCGGCCCAGTGCGCTCGGGATCAATTCTCTACGGGATCGTGTCGAGACACACCAACTTCATTCCAGGGACGGGTGTTGATTGCGGTTACTATATGTCCTACGCCAGAATTCAACAACAGTTAACTGCAATAGGCGCTACACTGGTCACTGATCACACGGGCATGCTCCGAAACGAGCAGGACAAATGCGTCAGCGCCGCTGGTAGCGGGTTGGCGAATGGCACGCCGTACATTCAATACGCATGCTTATACCTGCCCCCGGGCTACACCACTCCTCACCCGGCCCAGAGCTTTTTCCTTGAACCGATCGGCGGTGGTTCAAGTGATCGGTATCGACTCATTCGAATGAACGGTTCGACCAAGACGTGCTTGTCGCTCGATGGCAATTCGGCTGGTAGCGGTTATGCGAATGGGGCATTGACGATCGTCTACGAATGTCTGGGCAGCTCTCACCCTCTACAGAACTGGCTCCTCAGGTATGCACCAGTCACGGCCAATGACGGCCGGTTCAACCTCCTTTCGGAGGGCGCCAACCCGCCGATACGGTGTCTTTCAATCCCGGGCAACTTGACCACTGATGTTCAGCTGCACATCTGGGACTGTTACGGTTCGGCGAACTCGGCCCAACTCTGGAGAATCCGATGAGGCTGAGGTCAGTGATTGTCTTCGGACTCGGTTTGACGACCCTTTGCACCTGCAGCTCGGTGGGTAGATCTGATGTACCGGCCGACACTGCCGGTGTGGCTGAGTCTATCTCAATGCAACCACCGCTCACCGCGGTGCCGCCTCCGCCTTCGTCCCCACCTCCATCGTCCACTGAGTTCCTGACACTGACGCTGCTGATGACCAGCACGGCCACCGACGTCTCGATTCACGCCGAACTACGGAATGACACGAGAGCTCGAATCCGCGTCCCCGGCATGTGGGAACTGCAACGCTGGTCAGGCACGGGCTGGTCAATGGTCGGCGTCATGCCGGACGTGTCGATCACCGTGCCGCTGTGTCCGGAGGTGAACACCTGCGAGGTGGACGGGATGGTCCGGTCGCTTGATCCGGGAGAGTCGATCGAGCGAATCGACACCACATCCGATCTGATGCCGGGCTATTACCGCGTCATTGCGCAGGTGTTCACCGACATCGAGCAGTCGGCGAACGTGATCGAATTCGCCGGGTGACTCTGTCTCACGATCCGCCGGCCAGCAGCGCCCGCACGGCGTCGATGGTGTCGGCGTCACCGGGCGTGCGATCGGGTCGGTAGCCGCGCACGCGGGCGAAGCGGAGGGCCACGCCGCCCGGGTAGCGACGGGAGATCTGCACACCGTCGAGGGCGATCTCGACGACGAGCTCGGGTCGCAGGTACACCGCCCACCGGTCGCGGTGATCCTCGCGGCGCGGGAACTCCTCGGTCTGCCAGCGCAACAGCTCGTCGGTCATGCCCTTGAACGTCTTGCCGACCATCACGAACCCACCGACGGGGTCGCGTGCCCCGAGGTGCAGGTTCGACAGCCAGCCCGAGCGCCGGCCATGGCCCCACTCCGCGGCCAGCACGACCAGGTCGAGGGTGCGCACCGGCTTGACCTTGTGCCACTGCGAGCCGCGCCGCCCCGCCTCGTACGGCGAGCCGATCGCCTTGACCATCACGCCCTCGTGCCCCTGGGCCAGGGCCGTGGCGCCGAACGCCTCGGCCGCCTCGACCTCGGCGGTGATCAGCGTCGGCACGAGCCACGGCCCGGCGATCTCGCGCAGCCGGCGCTGGCGCACGGCGAGCGGTTCGTCGACCAGCTCGCGGCCGTCGAGGTGGAGGACGTCGAAGAAGTACGGCCGCAGCACGCTGGCCACTCCTTCGCCGTCGCTGCCGAACCGGCTCATCGTCTCCTGGAAGATGCCGGGTCGGCCGTCGTCGTCGACGCCGAGCGCCTCACCGTCGAGGACGACGGACTCCACGGGCAGGGCGAGCACGGCATCGACCACCTGGGGCAACCGGGACGTGATCTCGTTGAGGTTGCGGGTGAAGATGCGCACCTGGTCGCCAACCCGGTGCACCTGGATGCGGGCGCCGTCGAGCTTCCACTCCACCGACACCTCGCCGAGGGCGAGCACCGCCGCCTCGATCGAGACCGAGGTCGAGGCGAGCATCGGTTGCACCGCCCGGCCCGGCACCAGGCCGATGGCGGCGAGCGCCACGACCCCGCCGGTGGCGGCGGCCAGAGCGGTGATCCCCAGATCGCCCGACATCATCACGGCCCGGCGCAGTTCGACCGGCGGCACCTCGAACGCCTGGGCAACGGCATCGGTCACCACCCCGGCGAGGGCGCCGTGGTGCACGTTGCCGAGCAGCACCCGGCGCACGAAGTCGGCCTCCGCCGGCGTGGCCCGGGCGAACAGATCGGCCAGTGCCGAGCGGCGGCGCTGCTGGGATCCGGCGCCGTCGGTGGCCGCCAACAGCTCGACGACCTCGTCGAACTGCGACACGGTGAGCGTCGCCGTCGTGCCGTGCGAGCTCTCGTGGGCGGCCAGGTTGGCCCATCCGACGCCGATCCGTCCCTGGCGCAACGTGCCGACGAGCAGCCCGACGACGACGGGGATCTCCGCCGGGTCGGCGGCGCGCAGCAGCTCGGCCACGAGCGCCGTCTTCTCGCGCCGCTTCGAGGTGGCGGCGAGCGCGGCGGACGTCTCGGCCACCTCGATCAGCTGCATCCCCGCATCATGCCCGCCGCGTCGAGTCGCGTCTCCGCTCCGACGCGGCCGCCTCGCCCGGTGACCCTCCGAGGCACCGGCGACGACGAGCCCCGCGCACAGTCCGGAGCGCAGACTCCGGAGCACCCCGCAAACACCGGAGCGTCATCCCGCCCGGGGCCCGCTCCGGCTCCAGGGTTCGATCGCCACTCCACGGTTCGCCGACTGCGATCGGGTCGGCGGCACGTCTGCGTCGCGGCCGCAGCGCCAACGCGTGCCGCGCCGCCGGCTGCGCGCCTGGCCGCGGCTCAGCCGAGCGCGCGCACCACGGCGGCGTTGATCCGGGCGTGGACGTCGACGTTGGTGTGCCGGTCGGTTCGACAACGCGTCACCGACGGCCCGGGGGCGCACAGGGCCCCGACCACGTCGTCCAGCGATGCGGCCTCGGCCGTACGCAGGCCGTGCGCCGCGGCGAGTGCCAGCAGATCGGTGCCGTGCGGTGTGCCGTAGAGCAGCTCGAACACCTTCGGGGCGACGGCCGTCGCCTGCGGCAGGAACGAGAAGATCGCTCCGCCGTCGTTGTCGACCACGACGATGCGCACGTCGGCGCCCCGCTCGGCCAGCCCGGTCAGCGACGACGCGTCGTGCAGGAACGCCAGGTCTCCGATCAGCACGACCACCGGATCGCCGGTGGCCAGGGCGACGCCGGTCGCCGTGGCCAGCACCCCGTCGATGCCGTTCGCCCCGCGGTTCGAGTGCACGGTGATGTCCCCGCGGCCCGCACCGAACCACTCCACGTCACGGACCGGCATCGACGACGACACGACGAGGTGCGCGCCACGCGGCGCGGCCCGAATCACGGTGCGGGCGATGGCCGGGTCGGTCGGATCGTCGAACCCGGCGAGCGCCTCGTCGATGGCGCGCTGCGCCCGCTGCTCGGCGCGCGCCCAACGCGCCGCCCACGTCGTGCCGGTGGCACCGGCGAGCGCGCCGGCGAGCAGCCGCACCGCCTGGTCGATCGAGCCGGGGACCCGATCGGTGACGCCGTGGTCGGCGTCGAACCAGCGGCCGCCACCGACCTGCACCTGACGCGCCGACGAAGCGGTGACCCACTGGGCGAGCACCTTGGAGGCCGGCGGCTCGCCGAGTCGCAAGACGACCTCGGGGGCGTGGGCTCTGGCGAAGTTGTCGGAGCGCAGCATCGGGTCGAAGGCCATGACCGCCTGCGCCAGCGCCCCGCACCCCGAGCGGGGATCGGCCAACACCGGCCAGGCGGTCGCCTCGGCAAGCTCGCCGACCGATGCCGGATCGGTCACGCCGAGGCCGGCCACGATCACACCGCGCTGGCGGTCGAGCTCGGGGGCCAGCGCCGCGGCGTCGGTCGGGTCCCACGCCGCCGGAGCGGGGCGCGAGCCCAACCCCGGCCGCGCCGCGGGCAGATCGCCCGGCTCGCCGACGAGCGGCTCCCGGAAGGGCAGGTTGAGGTGCACGGGGCCGGGCCGGGGGCCGAGCGTGGCCGCCACCGAGCGCTCGGCCAGCGACCGCCACGACCCGGCCGCCTCCGGGCCCGGCACCCCGGGATCGTGGAACCACCGAACGGCGGGGCCGTACAGGCGGGTCTGATCGATCGTTTGGGGCGCCCCCACGTCGCGCAGCTCGGGCGGCCGATCGGCGGTGCAGACCAGCATCGGCACCGAGGAGAGGTCGGCCTCGATGACGGCGGCATGGAAGTGGGCGGCGGCGGTGCCGCTGGTGCACAGCACGACGGCCGGCGCCCCATCGGCCAGCCCGACCCCGAGAGCGCAGAACGCGGCCGACCGCTCGTCGTGGAACACGTGCAGGCGCAGCTCGCCGCGGGCTGCCAGGGCAAGCGCGAGCGGGGTCGAGCGCGAGCCGGGTGCGATGACGGCGTGGGTAAGGCCCTGAGCGATCCACTCGTCGACGAGGGTGGCGCAGAACGTGGCCGCGGGGGTGGTTCCCATTGGTTCTATCGTGGCAGGCGTGCCCCTCGACGACGGCAGCACGCCCGCCGAACCCACACCCGCCGACCTCCCGGGCTCACCGACGCCGGCGCGCTCGGGACGGAGCCCGACGGCGCTCAGCGCCGCCTCGCCACCCAGGCGGGCGAGGCGGGCGACCTCGCCGAGATCACGGTCAGCATCGACGCCCGGCGCAGGGCCTGCCCCGAGACCCCGAACGCCTGGGCGACGCCGTCGGTCACCACCCCGCCGTGGGCTCCGTGGCGATCACCCCCCGCTGGCGGCCGAGGTCGCCGGCCACTGGGCGCAGAATCCGGCCGAACGCTCGTCGTGGAAGACGTGGAGCCGCAACTCGTCACGCTCGGCGAGGGCCAGGGCGAGGGGCGTCGAGCGCGAGCCGGGAGCGATCACCGCCTCGGTCACGCCCTGGGCGATCCACTCGTCGACGAGGGTGGCGCAGAACGTCGCAGCCGTGGAGATCGCCATCGGTCCCATCGTGGCACGCACCGCGCCCGCGCCGGCGAGACCCGCTCGATAGCGTGACGTTCATGGAGACCCCGGCGATCGAGACCCCGGCGATCGAGACCCCGGCGATCGAGACCCCGGCGATCGACATCCCGGCGTCGGCGGCCGCAGCGATGAGGATCGACGTGTGGTCCGACGTGGTCTGCCCGTGGTGCTACATCGGCAAGCGCCGCTTCGAGTCCGCGCTGGCCCGCTTCGCCGGACCCGTCCCCGTGGAGGTGACGTACCGCGCCTACCAGCTCGATCCGACGGCGCCTCCCGGCTCGACCAGGCCGTTGCCCGAGGCCTACGCCCGCAAGTTCGGCGGTCCCGAGCGCGCCGCACAGATCATCGAGCACCTGACCTCCGTGGCCGCCGACGACGGGATCACCTTCCACCTCGATCGGGCGAAGCGGGCCAACACGCTGCTCGCCCACCGCCTCGTCTGGTTCGCCGGGCGGGCCGACGACCATCGACGGCAGGCGGCGATGAAGGAACGGCTGATGGCGGCCTACTTCACCGATGCCCTGGATGTCAGCGACCCCGACGTGCTCGCCGACCTGGCCGCCGAGGTCGGAATCCCCCGCCCGGCCGCCACCAGGCTCCTCGCCGGCGACGACGGCCTCGACGAGGTGATCCAGGACATCGCCCGGGCCACCGCTTACGGGATCACCGCCGTGCCGACGTACGTCGTCGACGGGCGTTGGACGATCCCGGGGGCCCAGGACGCCGACACCTTCCTCGCCGTGCTCCATCGGATGGCGGCGCGCCGACCCGCCGCGTGACGCTGGCCTGCGAGATCCTCGGCCGCGGCACTCCCATCGCGCTGGTCCACGGCTTCACCCAGACGGGCCGGTCCTGGGGGCGGATCGCCGCGGCCCTCGCCGCCGATCACCGGGTCGTCGTCGTCGACGCCCCGGGCCACGGCGGTTCGTCGGAGATCCGCCTCGATCTGCGCCACGGCGCCGACGAGCTCGTCGCCTGCGCCGGCCGGGCAACCTACGTCGGCTACTCGATGGGTGGGCGGCTCGCCCTCCACGCGGCGATCGCCCACCCGGCATCGGTCGAACGGCTGGTCGTGCTCGGGGCGACGCCCGGCATCGAGGACGACTCCGAACGTGCCGACCGGCGACGCAGCGACGAGGCCCTCGCCGCCGAGGTCGAGCGAGACGGCGTCGAGGCCTTCCTCACCCGCTGGCTGGCCGGTCCGCTCTTCGAGCGCCTCCCTGCCGCTGCGGCGGATCTGGAGGATCGCCGGCGCAACACGGCAGCCGGGCTGGCCTCCAGTCTCCGCCTCGCCGGGACGGGCGCCCAGGAGCCGCTGTGGGACAGCCTGTCGTCGTTACCGATGCCCGTGCTCGTGCTGGCCGGGGCGCTCGACACCAAGTTCGCCGCCATCGGCCGGCGGATGGCCGAGGTGATCGGGCGCAACGCGACGTTCGCCACCGTCGCGGGAGCCGGTCATACCGCTCACCTGGAGCGTCCCGACGAGTTCCTCGCCCTGGTGACCGGATTCCTCAGCCGGTGACGGCGATCAGCAGGGCGAACGTGAGCCCGCCGAGGAGCTGGGTCCTCCCGGTGGCGCCGAGCACGGCGATCAGGTCCCGGCCGCCGACGCCGGCGTTGACGAGCAACATCGCCGGGAGGCCCCGGGCGACCACGGTGAGGGCGGCGAGCGCGGCGAGCGGCCTGCCGGTGGCCAAGGAGCCGACGACCATGCACGCCGCGGCCCCGATCAGCAGGGCCGAGTAGAGCTGGCGGGTCCGCCGGTCGCCGATGCGCACGGCGAGGGTCTGCTTCCCGGCGGCCGTGTCGGTAGGGATGTCGCGCAGGTTGTTGACGACGAGCAGTGCGCAGGCGAGCAGGCCGACGGGCACGCTGGCCGCCAGGGAGAGCGCCGTGATCCGCTCGACGAGCACGTAGGTCGTACCGGCCGTGGCGACCACGCCGAAAAAGACGAACACGAACAGCTCACCGAACCCGGAGTAGCCGTAGGGCCTCGGCCCGCCGGTGTAGAACCACCCGGCGGCGATCGCCAGGGCGCCGACGACGAACAGCTCCGGGCCGACGGCGAGGGCCAGTGCGCCGCCGGCCACGCCGGCCACGGCGAAGGCGATCAACGCGGCACGCTTGACGGCCCCGGCGCGGGCCAGCCCGCCGGCGACCAGGCGCACCGGGCCGACGCGGACCGTGTCGGTCCCCCGCACCCCGTCGGAGTAGTCGTTGGCGTAGTTGGTGGCCACCTGCAACGCCAGGGACACGACGGCGGCGGCGGCCAGGCGCCACCAGATGATCCCGGGGCCCTCGCCCACGGCGCAGGCGCCCCCGACGGCCACCGGGACCACGGCGGCCGGCAGCGTCCGGGGACGAGCGCCGGTGATCCAGATGTTTGCCACGGACGTAATGTCGCAGATGCGCGCCACCCGACGCGCACGCGGCGACGCCGTGGCAGCGAAGGAGCAGCGAAGGAGCAGCGATGGGCGACGAACTGTGGCGACACGGAGCCGGCGAGCTGGCCGGGTTGATCAGATCCGGCCGGGTGACGAGCCGCGAGGTGATCGAGTCACATCTCGAGCGGATCTCGCAGGTCAACGGCCGACTGAACGCCATCGTGCGCGTCCTGGCCGACGAGGCGCGCGCCGGGGCCGACGCCGCCGATGCCGCCGTGCGCGCCGGAGGCCCGCTCGGCCCGCTGCACGGGGTGCCCTGTACCGTCAAGGAGAACATCGACCTGGCCGGCACGCCCACGACCCAGGGTGTGCGGGCGATGGCCGAGGCCGTCTCGCCGGTCGACGCGCCGGTGGTCGAGCGGATGCGCGCCGCCGGGGCGATCCCCATCGGGCGCACCAACATGCCCGACGTCGGATTGCGGGTGCACACCGACTCCGACCTCCACGGACGAACGCTCAACCCGTGGCACGCCGAGCGTACGGCGGGCGGCTCGAGCGGTGGCGAGGGGGCAGCGCTGGCATCGGGGATGAGCCCGATCGGGTTGGGCAACGACCTCGGCGGATCGCTGCGCAACCCGGCCCACTGCTGCGGCATCGCCTCGATCAAGCCATCGGCCGGCGTCGTCCCCCATGCCGCCTACTTCCCGCCGCAGGACGATCCGATCTCGCTCCAGATGATGTCGGTGGAGGGCGTCATGGCCCGCCGGGTCGCCGACGTCCGCACCGGGCTGCTCGTCGTGGCCGGGGCGCACTTGCGCGACCCCGATTCACTGCCGGTGACGCTCGCCGATGAGGGAGGCCGGCGGATGACGGTGGCCCTGCTCGCCGAACCGCCCGGCGGCAGCACCCACCCGGAGGTCGCCGCCGCCATCCGGGCCGCCGGCGACGCGCTGGCGAACGCCGGCCACGAGGTCGTCGAAGCCTGCCCGCCCGGCTACGAGGAGGCGATCACGCTGTGGAGCACGGTGCTGATGGGCGATGTCAAGGCGATGCGCAGCCTGCTCGACATGGTGCTCGGTGAGGGCGGGAGGAAGTTCCTCGACCTCGCCGAACAGGCGATCCCCGCCCAGTCGCCCGAGGCGATGTTCGCCGCCTGGCCGGCCCGCTCGGCCACGGCGCGGACCTGGCAGGCGTGGTTCGTCGACCACGACGTGCTCCTCAGCCCGACCTGGACCCAGCCGGCGTTCCCCCACGACGCCGACATCGCCGGCGTCGCCGGGGCGCTGGCCACGTTCGAGCTGATGCGGCCCGTGCTCCCGGCCAACCTGCTCGGCCTCCCCGCGGCCGTCGTCCCGTGCGGGCTGGCCGACGGGCTGCCCGTCGGCGCCCAGGTGACCGGGCCGCGCTTCGCCGACCTGCGCTGCCTCGCCGTGGCCGCCGACATCGAGGCTGCGCTCGCCCTGGCGACCCCGATCGACCCACGGTGAGCCGTCCGGTCGGCCGGTCCCGATGCGCCAACTGATCGCTCTCGACCTGCCGGGCGGTCCCGACTTCGTCGCCGCCCTGACCTCGATCTGGGAGGCAGGCGACGCGGCGTTCGTCATCGACCAGCGCCTCCCCCACCCGGCCCGCGCCCGGCTGGTGCGGGCGATGGCCCCGGCGTTCGTCGCCACGCCGGACGGTCGCCGGCGCCAGCGCAGCTCCCGCTCGGTCGAGCCCGGCGATGCGCTGGTGGTGGCCACCAGCGGATCGACCGGCGAACCGCGGGGTGTCGTGCTCACCCACGCTGCGCTCGAGGGGTCGGCCCGGGCGACGAGCCGGCGGATCGGCGTCGTCGAGGGGGATCATTGGCTGGCCTGCCTGCCCCTGAACCACATCGGCGGCCTGTCGGTGGTGACCAGGGCGCTGATCACCGGGACCCCCCTGACGGTGCTCCCCGGATTCGAGCCGGCGGCGGTGATGGCCGGCGGAGCGACCCTCGTCTCGCTCGTCGCCACCGCGCTCACCCGTATCGATCCGCGCCGGTTCCGGGTGATCGTGCTCGGCGGCAGCCGACCGCCCGTCGACCGACCGGCGAACACGGTGACGACCTACGGGATGACCGAGACCGGTTCGGGGATCGTCTACGACGGCGTCCCGCTCGACGGTGTCGAGGTGCGCGTCGACGCTGCCGGCGAGATCCACGTGCGCGGACCGATGCTGCTGCGCGCCTACCGGGACGGCAGCGACCCGAAGGATGCTGCGGGCTGGCTGGCCACCGGCGATCTCGGCCGCTGGTGTGACGGCCTGCTGCAGGTCGAGGGACGCCGCGGGGAGCTGATCATCACCGGCGGGGAGAACGTCTGGCCGGAGGCCGTCGAGCGGGTGCTCGCCGGTCATCGATCGGTGGCCGACGTCGCCGTGCTCGGACTCCCCGACGACGAGTGGGGCGAGGCGGTCACCGCCCTCGTCGTGCCGGCCCCGGGGACGGAGCCGCTGTTGGACGAGCTGCGCGGCCACGTCAAAGACCAGCTACCGGCGTACTGCGCGCCCCGCCGGCTGGTGATCGTCGGCCGCCTCCCACGAACGGGGCTGGGCAAGTTGCGCCGCGGCGACCTCGCGCCGCTGGCCGCCGGGGAACAGCGGTAGGCGACCCGCACCGCAGGACGGCACCCGTGCTCGACGTTCGTCGCCGTCGGCGGTGATCCGGCTGTGGCTACACGCCGCGCACACCGGCGCCGCCGTCGATCACGTAGGTCTCGCCGGTGATCCAGCCGGCGGCATCGGACGCCAGGAACACGGCCAGGTTGGCGATGTCCTGCGGCTCGCCGAGGCGCCCGAGGGGCATCTGCGAGGCGAGGCGCTCGCCGAAGTTCTCGACGAGCACCGCCGCGAAATCGGTCTTGACCAGCCCAGGAGCGATGCCGACGACGCGGTTCGGGCCCAGCTCGCAGGCGAGCTGGCGGGTCATGTGGATCAACGCCGCCTTGGTCAGGTTGTACACGCCGAGCCCACCGGCGTCGGTGCGCAGCCCACCGACGGAGGCCACGTTGATGATCACCCCGGGCTTGTCGGCGCAAGGCCAACTCGTGGGCGGCCTTGATCCAGAACAGCGGGCCGCGCAGGTTGACCTGGAAGGTCTTGTCGTAGCGCGACTCGTCGACCCCCAGGCTCGGCCCGTAGTACGGATTCGTCGCCGCGTTGTTGATCATGACGTCGAGTCCGCCGAAGCGTTCGAGGGTGGCGAGCACGCACTCCCGTCCAGCGGCGACGTCCCCCGTGTTGGCGGCGAAGACCTCGGTATCGCCGCCGATCTCGGACGCCGCGGCGCGCAGCGCGTCGATCTTGCGGGAGACGAGCATCACCTTGGCCCCCGACGACGCCAGCGTGGCGGCGATCGCCTTGCCGATCCCCTTCGACGCCCCCGTGACCAACGCGACCTTGCCATCCAGACGGATCTCCATGACCGGCGAGGGTAACGGCCGGGGTCAGGTCGTGGCGATCGGAGCCACCGTCGCCTGCAACACCGCCACCAGGGTGGCCGGGGCCACCTCGATGTCGAGGCCGCGTCGGCCCCCGCTGACGAAGATCGTGGCGAAATCCCCGGCCGACGTGTCGAGCACAGTGGGCAGCGGCCGCTTCTGCCCGAACGGGCTGATCCCGCCGACGACGTAGCCGGTCATCCGCTCGGCGACCGCCGGCACGCACATCTCCGCCCGCTTACCGCCGACCGCCGCGGCGAGCCCCTTGAGCGACAGTTGCCCGCTCACCGGCACGATCGCGCAGTACGGGCGGTTGTCGACCAGGGCGATCAACGTCTTGAACACCCGCACCGCATCGGCACCGATCGCCAGGGCCGCGGCCAGGCCGTAGTTCCGCTCTGCAGGATCCGCGGCGAACTCGTGGACGTCGAAGACGGCGCCGCTGCGGTTGAGGGCCACGAGGGCGGGGGTGCCTGCCGGCGGCTTCCTGGCCACGTCGAGATGCTGCCACGGCAGGGTGGCGCAGCGCCGGTTCGCCTACCGTCGGGAGGCGTGAACGTCGAACCGACCACCGTCGTGCGCAACCGGATCACCGAGATGCTCGGGGTCCGCCACCCGATCATCCAGGCTCCGATGGGGTGGATCGCCCGCGCCCAGTTGGCGTCGGCGGTGTCGAACGCCGGCGGACTGGGGATCATCGAGACCTCGTCGGGCGAGCTCGACGCGGTGCGCGGCGAGATCCTCAAGATGGCCGACCTCACCGATCAGCCGTTCGGCGTCAACATCGCCCAGCTGTTCGTCCGCGATCCGGCGATCGTCGACTTCGTCATCGACCAGGGGGTTCGCTTCGTGACGACCTCGGCGGGCGACCCGACGCGCTACACCGCGCGGCTGAAGGAGGCCGGCCTGACGGTCTTCCACGTGGTGCCGACGCTGGCTGCCGCGCTCAAGGCCATCTCGGCCGGGGTGGACGGCCTGGTCGTCGAGGGTGGCGAAGGCGGCGGGTTCAAGAACCCCCGCGACGTCGCCACGATGGTCCTGCTCCCGCTCGTCGCCTCGAAGGTCGGCGTGCCGATCGTCGCCGCCGGTGGGATCGCCGACGGCGTCTCGATGGCCGCCGCCTTCGCGCTCGGTGCCGAGGGGGTGCAGATGGGTACGAGGATGGTCTCGGCTGCCGAGTCGCCGATCCACGACAACTGGAAACGGGCGATCGTCGCGGCGGCCGAGACCGACACCGTGTTCCTCAACCGGTTCTCGCGGCCCGGCCTGCGGGCGTTGCGCACCGAGCGGTCGAGCCGGCTCGAGCACCAGGACCACGTCGAGCTGTCGGAGTTCGGCCGGGCGATGGAGCTCTACTTCGGCGGCGACATGGAAGCGGCGATCGCCCTCGGCGGCCAGGTCGCCGGGCGGATCGAATCGGTCCGCCCGGTCGCCGAGATCCTGGCCGACACGATGGCCGAGTTCGCCGCCACCTGCCAGCGCCTCGGCGGCATCATTGCGTAGTCGCCCGCAAATGACTAGGATGTAGTTCATCGGGCGGAGTCCGCTGCCATGACGCGTTCGGAGGTCCCGCGTTGAAGTCTTCGGACACCATCAAAAAGGTGCTGCTGTACCTGGTCATCGCGTTCATCGTCGTGTCCATCTGGCGATCCCCCGAGGATTCGGCCCACGCGGCCGGGCACTTCCTCGGCGCCGTGGGCGACTTCTTCGCGGCACTCGTCGAGAAGACGGCGACGTTCGTCAAGGGCCTGGCCGACTGACACCCCATGCAGAACGAGCGCGAGCCGATCCTGGCCCGGCCGGAAACGGTGATGCGCCGGCACCTCGACGCCGATGAGCTGCGGCTCTACGACGAGGCGAAGGCCGACCGCCACACCGTCGCCAAGGTCAACTGGTCGGCCCCCTCCGTCGCCGCCTACCTGGTCCATGCCTGGCTCGTCCCCCTCGTCCTCGGCGCGGTGCTGCTCGTCGCGCTGATCACCTTCGCCCTCATCCGCAACTCCTTCGGGCGTTTCACGGCCGGCGCCCTGTTCGTCACCGCCGGCGCCATGCTCATCGGGCTCGAGGTGCGCCTGTGGCTGCGCACCTACACCCGTTACGTCGTCACCCCCGATCGCGTGATGCGCATGGAGGGCATCCTCAACCGCTCGGCATCGTCGATCGGTCTGCTGGCGATCACCGACGTGAGCAGCAACGTCGGGATCATCGGCCAGTTCCTCGATTTCGGCGTCGTGACCATCGAGACGGCCAACGAGGCCTCGAAGTTCCGCGAGCTCACCGACGTCCCGCGCCCGCGCCGGTTCCTCGACTGGCTCGACTACGCCCGCGACAACAAGGTCCGCCCACCCAAGCCGACGCCGCTCAACGACGCCGCGCTGCGCGCTCTCGTCTCGATCGAGTCGCTCATCTCCGGGGGCGAGCTGATGGTCGAGCGGGCGCCTTCGGGGACCGGCTGGCGTCTCAAGCGAGACGTACCGCCGAAGACCTGAGCGGGGTCCGCTGGAGCGACACGAGCACGACGTTGACGACGGCGAGCCAGACGGCGGTCGCCCCGGCGACGTGCATCGCCACCAGCACGATCGGCAGGTCGGAGAAGTACTGGATGTAGCCGATGGCGCCCTGGAGGACACCGCCGAGCACGAGCAGCTCGAGGGCCCGTTCCATCGCCCGCCGGGCGTGGCGCCGGGCGTGGCGCATCAGCCACAACGTTACCGCGATCGTCGCCAGCACCGCGCTGCTGTGGATCCGCACGGCCGTCAGCGCGGCGATCGACAGGCGCTCGATCGCCTCGCCGTCGACGCTGCCGCCATGGGGCCCCGCCCCGGTCACGACGGTGCCCGTGACCACGGCGATCGCCCCGAGGACGGCGAGCACGACGACCACCGGGGTCACCGGTGCCGACTCGCGGGCCACGTCGGCGCGTCCGGCCCGGCGGTGGAGGACCAGTGCGTTGGCCATCAGCACCATCGACAGCAGGAAGTGCCCCTGCACGAGCACCGGGTTGAGGTGCGACCACACCACGAACGCTCCGAGCACGGCCTGGCCGATCACCCCGGCGACGAGGCCGATCGACAACGATGTGAGATCCCGCCGACGCGGGACGCGGGCCAGCGAGCCGAGCACGGCGGCGATCACGGCGATCCCCACTGCGCCCGTGAACAGGCGGTTGACCTGCTCGATCGCCGCATGCTTGGAGGAGACGTCGACGAAGGTGGTCGAGTTGCACTCGGGCCAGTCGGTGCACCCGAGGCCCGAGTCCGTCAGACGGACGAGCGCGCCGGTGACGACGATCGCGTAGAGCAGGGCCAGCGCGGCGAACGTGAACACCCGGTAGCGGGCCGGGCTCAGTCGGGGCAGCCGCACGGCGACAGGCTACGCGCCCGGCGAGCCCGGTCACACCGGGAGCCGGTTCGTCGCATACGGTCGGCCCGTGCTCACGAGCTTCGACGACTACCCGATCCATCAGACCTGCCAGCCGGTCGCCCACGCCGCGTCGGCCGATCCGAACCACTACGACCGCTACTTCTTCAACGGCTACACCGCGTCGGGTTCGTTGTACTTCGCCCTGGCGATGGGCGTCTATCCGAACCGGGCGGTGCACGATGCGGCGTTCAGTGTCGTGCGCAGCGGCGAGCAGGCGAGCGTCTTCGCCTCGGGACGAGCGCCTGCGGACCGGATGGCCGCCAACCGGGTCGGTCCGATCGAGGTGGTGATCGTCGAGGCGATGCGGGTCCTGCGCCTGCTGGTCGACGCCCCCGACCGGGGCCTGCGGGCCGAGCTGACCTTCCGGGCCCGCACGGCGCCGCTCGAGGAGCCCCACTTCCTCCTCCGCTCCGAGAACCGGACGATCTTCGACTACACCCGCCTGACCCAGATGGGCACCTGGGAAGGATGGGTCGAGGTCGACGGGGAGCGCATCGAGGTCTCCCCGGCCGAGGTGTCGGGATCGCGCGACCGCTCGTGGGGGGTGCGACCGTGCGGCGAGCGGGTGGTCAACCCGCCGAGCCTCGCCGAGCCCCAGTTCTTCTGGCTCTGGGCCCCGTTGAACTTCCCGAGCTTCGCCACCCACTTCGACGTCAACGAGTTCGCCGACGGACGGCGCTGGCACGAGGTCGCCGCCATCCTGCCGGCATCCGAGCCGGGCGCCGCCGGACACGCGGCGCCACAGCTGATCGACCACGCCGCTTACCGGGTGCGTTGGCAGCCCGGCACCCGCCACATGGCCGGCTTCGAACTCGACCTGCACGGTGCCGACGGGGATTCGCGCATCACCCTGGAGCCGATCCTCCACTTCCCGATGATCGGCCTCGGCTACGGCCACCCGGAGTGGAACCACGGGAGCTGGCGTGGCGAATCGGCCGTCGGTGGCGCCCGCCTGGCCCTCCCCGTCGCCGAACCGACCGATCGGGCGTACATCCACGTCCAGACCCTCAGCCGGGCCACCTTCACCGGACCGTCGGGCGATCAACAGATCGGTACGGGGATCCTCGAGACGATGGTGGTCGGCAACCACCGGCCGACCGGGCTCTCCGGCGTGTTCGACGGGTTCGCCGGCACCTGAGCGCCGGTGAGCGTCGCGCACCATTGCAGCGCTCCATCGGCGCGTTAGAGCGCTCCAACCCGACGTTCGGCGGCCGAGCTGCCGAGTGCTCCCATGACCTGGGCTTTTCTCCCGATATGGTCGCCCGGTTCCCCATCCCGAACGAGAGGATCATCCATGAGCAGCGTCCCGTCCCCGTCCAGCGTCGCCCCGGCAGAGGGGCGCCTCGGGGTCCTGACGGTCGGTCTCGGCGCCGTGGCCAGCACGCTCATCGCCGGGGTCGAGCTGGCCCGCCGCGGCATGGCCGAGCCGATCGGATCGCTCACCCAGATGGGCACGATCCGCCTCGGGAAGCGCACCGAGTCACGGGCGCCGCTGATCAAGGACTTCGCCCCCCTCGCCGGCCTCGACGACATCGTCTGGGGCGCCTGGGACCCATTCCCCGACGATGCCTACGTCGCCGCCCAGCGCGCCGGGGTGCTCGACGCCCCCCGCCATCTCGAGGCCATCTCCGACGTGTTGCGCTCCGTGCGCCCGATGAAGGCGGCGTTCGACCGCTCGTACGTCAAGAACATCGACGCCGACAACCGGATGGAGACCGTCGACAAGCGCTCGATGCTCGAGTCGATCCGCGAGGACATCCACCGCTTCCGCGACGAGAAGCAGTGCGACCGGCTGGTGATGATCTGGTGTGCCTCGACCGAGGTGTACATCGAGCCCGGGCCGGCCCACATGAACCGCGAGGCCTTCGACGCGGCGATCGACGCCAACGACCCGACGATCGCCCCGTCGATGCTCTACGCCTATGCGGCGATCCTCGAGGGGGTCCCGTTCGCCAACGGCGCACCGAACCTGTGCGTCGACACCCCGGTGCTGCGCGAACTGGCCACCGAGCGCAACGTGCCGATCTCGGGGAAGGACTTCAAGACGGGCCAGACCATGGTCAAGACCGTGCTCGCCCCGATGCTCAAGGCGCGCATGCTCGGACTGTCGGGGTGGTACTCGACCAACATCCTCGGCAACCGCGACGGTGAGGTGCTCGACGACCCCGACAACTTCAAGACCAAGGAGGAGTCGAAGTTGGGTGTTCTCGAGGACATCCTCCAGCCCGACGTCTACCCCCAGTTGTACGGCAACGTCTTCCACAAGGTGCGGATCAACTACTACCCACCCCGCGGCGACAACAAGGAGGGCTGGGACAACATCGACCTGTTCGGCTGGCTCGGCTACCCGATGCAACTGAAGGTCGACTTCCTCTGCCGGGACTCGATCCTGGCCGCCCCGCTGGCCCTCGATCTCGTGCTGTTCAGCGACCTGGCCGCCCGCGCCGGCATGGGCGGGATCCAGGAGTGGCTGAGCTTCTACTACAAGAGCCCGCAGACGGCGCCCGGGCTCTATCCCGAGCACGACCTGTTCATCCAGCTCACCAAGCTGAAGAACACGCTGCGCTGGATGATGGGCGAGGACCAGATCACCCACCTCGGCATCGAGTACTACCGAAACCACGCCGACTAGGGTCGTCGACGGTGAGAAGGCCAACCGTCGCCGAACGACGCGCCGAGATCCTCGATGTCACCTGCCAGGTGGTCATCGAGCGCGGCTTCGCGGGCACTCGGGTGTCGGATGTGGCCAACAAGCTGGGGGTCTCGACCGGGCTGATCCACTACCACTTCGATTCCAAGGAGCAGTTGCTCGCCGAGGCCTTCCGCCGGGCGGCGAGCCAGGAGATGGCCTCGCTCGAGGAGGACCTCGCCTCGGCACCGAACAGTGTGGCCAAGCTCGACCGCGTGATCCGCAACTACACACCGGACCAGGACGACTACGACTGGCTGATGTGGATCGACTCGTGGGGCGAGGCGCTGCGCAACAAGGCGATGCGCACGATCAGCCAGGAGCTCGACACCGAGTCGACAGGGTTGATCGAGCGGGTGATCCGCGAGGGGGTGGCGACCGGCGAGTTCACCTGCGCCGACCCACGTGGCGCGGCGTGGCGGATCGCCGGGTTGCTCGACGGCCTCGGCGTGCAGCTCACCGTCCACGACGGGGTGATCAGCCGCGAGCAGTTGATCAGCCACGTGCGCAGGATGGCGATCTTCGAGCTGGGCCTCACCGACGACGCGTTCTCCACCAGGAACGTCAAGCGCAGGATCGCCAAGCCCACTGCCTGAACACCCGCTGCCCCGGAGCCTGACGCCAGCTTCCCCACCGCCAGCGTCGCCACCGCCAGCTTCGCCACCGCCAGCTTCGCCACCGCCAGCTTCGGAGGCCCGTGCCGGTCCAGGCGCGTCGCGGCTCCGAAGATGGGCGTGTCGATGGCCCTTGATGCGCAGGGCGTAGGCTGACGCCGCTTCCCTGTCAGATTCGTCACTCCGGAATCCGGGGAGGAAGCCATGCCCCTCGACCATCGGTCACTCGGCCGCCTGTCGGCCCAGCACCACGGCATCGTCGATCTCGGCCAGTTGCGCTCCGTCGGCGCCACGCACCATCAGATCGCCCACCTCGTCAGTTCCGGACGCTTCGAACGCGTCGCCGTCGGAGTGTTCCGTTCGACGGAGCATCCCCGGACTCCGGTACAGGACATCCTGGTGGCATGTCGGGTGACGGGCGGGATCGCGTCGTACTCCTCCGCTGGTTGGCTGTGGGGCATGCGCGGCGTGCGCCGCCCGTCCATCCCGCACGTGACGATCGGCGAGCGCCGCCGTGTCGCGCCGGGACGCTTCGTGCTCCATCGGTCCTCGCACCTCGGTCTTGAGCATCTCGTGACCAGGTCCGATGGGATCGTGATCACCAGTCTGTCCCGAACGGTCTTCGATCTCGCCGCCGTCGTCAAGGCGCGACGGACCGAGTCGATCATCGAACAGCTGCTCGACGAGCAGCGGTGTTCCATGGCCGATCTCACGGCGGTCGGCGAGGCGCTCGCCGCCCGGGGACGCGCCGGAAGCGGCATCTACCGCCAACTCCTCGACAGCCGGCCGCAGGGGCGGAGACCGGTCGGTTCGGAGCTCGAGTTGCGGCTCGCCAGGGCCCTCGTCGATCGCGGGCTGCCAGCTCCAGAGCGTCAATCACCGGTCCAGCTCCGGGGCGGGCAGATCGTCCATCCCGATCTGAGCTGGCCGGCGATCCGGTTCGCGATCGAGGTCAACCACGCGACCTGGCATGGCCGCGCCGAACAGTCCCGCTACGACGCCTGGAGGTACCGGCAGCTCCGACTGGTGGGCTGGCACGTCGAAGAGGTCAGCGACCATGACATCGACGGTCGGCTGGCCGAGACCTGTTCCGACCTGGTGTCGCTGTATCGGCGGGTCTCGTCGTCCTCCCCGGACATCGGAGCGGCATGACGTCCCGGCCGCGACGACGCTCCGAAGTTCGGCGGGCCGGTCGGGCCGGTCGGGCCGGTCGGGCCAGTCGGGCCAGTCGGGCCGGTCGGGGGCGGTGCGCCAGCCCGGCCAGCCGGCCGTTCAGGGGCGGATCTCGTAGAAGGCGTTGACGGCGTGGTCGATGTCGAGCCGGCGAAAGCGGGTGAACCCGGCCGCCGCCGCCATCGTGCGGGCGGTCGATTCGGGCAGGCCGAGGGTGCCGAGTCCGGCGCCGTCGGGCGCCGACATGGCCGACGACATGCACGACAACACGCTGATGCCGTACATCAACGGCGCCATCGGGTTCTTCGAGGCGTTCTCGGCGAAGGTGTCGCGGGCCTTGATGTCGACGAGCAGCCAGGTGCCCTCGGGGGCGATCGCCGCCCGGATCGCCGCCATCATCTGCTGCGGATGGGTCATGTCGTGGATGCAGTCGAAGGTGGTGACCAAGTCGACCGAGCCGTCCGCCGGGAGCGGCGAGAGACGCGGGTCGTGGAACGAGGCGTTGGCGACTCGGGCGGCCTCGAGCTTCTCGGCGGCCCGACCGAGGGCGAACTGCGAGATGTCATAGCCGGTGAACCGTGACCTCGGGAATGCCGCGGCCATCGCCAGCACCGCTCCCCCGGCGCCGCAGCCGACGTCGATGACCGCCACCCCGGACTCGAGCCTGGCGACGACACCGTCGAGGGCGGGGAGCACCACGGGCACGAGATTGGCGTTGTTCCATGGCTCGAAGCTGCGCTCGATGCCGACGGCACCTTCGCAGCCGTGACTGTCGTAGTCGTGACCGACTCCACTGCGGAAGCTCTCTGGCATCCGTTCGAGTGCCCCGATGGTCTGGGGGAAGCGGTGGAACATGCCCATTCCGAAGGCCGGGTGACCGGGCGAAGCGAGCACGGCGACCGCCTCGGGCGACAGCGAGAAGCGCTCGCCCGCATCGGCCTCGATCATCCGCGCCGCCGCCTGGTTGTACGCCCACTCCCGCACCCAGCGCTCGTGCAGGCCGACGCGATCGGCCAGCTCTGCGCTGCTCAGCGGGCGGTCCGCAGCGGCGAGCGCCGTGTAGAGGCCGAGGCGATCGCCGAGATGGACCATCCCGGCGGTCACCGCCCCCTCGAGCTTGGAGAACAGCTGGAACGAGTACAACTTCAGCTTGTCGGGGTCCACGGGGTCCATCCGCCGAGCGTACGGTCCCGGCGACGGCTCACCCGTGCCGGGCTCGCCCGGGTCGCTCATCCGCTGCGGTCCTGCGGGGCGAGGAACTCGACGTCGGACAGCCTACGCAGCGAGAACGCCGCGCCGTCGCCGATCGGCAGTGTGCCGATCCGGCTGACCGAGGCATGCATCAGCACGAGCCGCTCCCACTCCCACGGGGTCGGCTCCAATCCGAGCAGGTGGTTGATGATCACCGCATTGGTGCCGGCATGGGCGACGAGGACGATCCGCTGATCGGGATCGGGCATCGTCCACACGGGCAACGTGTCCGACACCCGTTCGATCCCCCGCTCGGCCAGGAACAGACCGCACCCCTCGCGCACGCGGGCGACGAAGTCGATCGGCCGCTCCCCGCCGAGGTGATCGAGACCGCGCCACTGGTCGTGGGCCGGACGGGCGCGCTCCTCGCGGAACGCCTGCTCGGCGTGCTCGGCCGGGGTCCCGTGCCAGGTCGGATCGCGGATCTCCTCCAGCCACATGTGCACCTCCTCGGGCCGTCCGAGCCGTTCGTAGAGCGGGGCGGCGGTCTGGCGGGCACGAACCATCGGCGAGACGTAGACCTCGTCGAAGCGCTCCCGGGCGAGGAACTCGGCCATCGCCGCCGCCTGGCGGTGACCGAGCTCGGTCAACGGTGGGTTGGTCACGTTCAGGCCGTCGCGGGTCCATTCGGGTTGTCCATGGCGGACGAGAACGATCTCCATAGGCACTCCCGGGAACGTTCGGCGCCTCGGTGCGCCGGGCTTCCATCCTGGCAGACGGGCCCGTCGGCGGGGGGCGCGTACACCCGCATCGTCAGCCCCAGGTCGACCGCCGACGGCATCGGCGACGCCCTCAGTTGAAGCTGCCCTGCCCGAAGATGGCCGAGCCGTGCTCGGTGACCCGGGCCAGCGCCGCGGCGAGGCGGCCGACGTTGCTGCAGAAGCGCTCGGCGTCGGCGATCGTGTGCTGGACCGACAGCGTCCACTGCTCGCTCTTGCCCCACGGCGGCAGGAAGACGCCGCCGTTGTGCTGGAACAGGAAGTGGCAGTGGCTCAGGGCCGTGTCGATGGCCAGGAACTCGCGGTAGTTGCGCGGCACGGTCGGTCCGAACACCAGTGAGCCTTTCAGTCCGGTGACGTGGCCGTGGGCGGGCACGCCGGCGGCGGCGAGCAGCCCGACGGAGGTGTCGAGCATCTGCGCGCCGAGGCGCTCGCCGTGGGCGTAGGCCTGGTCGTCGAGGATCTCGGTGAGCACGGCGCGCGCCGCCGCCATCGTCAGCGGGTTGCCGTTGAAGGTGCCGACCTGGTCGTAGCGGCCGTCGGTGATCGCCGAGGCGACGTCGCTCGACATGCCGACTGCACCGCACGGCAGACCGCCGCCGAGGGCCTTGGCCAGACAGACGATGTCGGGTGTCACGCCGTACTTGGCCGTGCAGCCACCCCGGTGGACGGTGAGACCGGTCTTCACCTCGTCGAAGGCGAGCAGCACGCCGTAGCGGCGGGTGAGCTCGCGCACACCGGCGAGGTAGCCGGGCTCGGGCTCGATGATCCCGGCGTTCATCAGCATCGGCTCGATGATCATGCCGGCGATCCGGCCGTCCTCGGCGACGAGCACCGCCTCGAGCGCGGCGAGATCGTTGAACGGCACGATGCGCACCATCTCGGCGCTCGCCCGGGTCACGCCGCCGCCCGGGATGCGGTGCGGCGCATCGGCCGGTCCGAGCTGGTCGACGGAGCGGAAGATCGAGACCATCACCGAGTCGTGGTGGCCGTGGTACGAGCCCTCGATCTTGATGATCAGGTCACGCCCGGTGATGCAGCGCATCAGGTGCACGGCGTCCATCGTCGCCTCGCTGCCCGAGTTGCCGAATCGCCACATCGGCAGACCGAACCGTTGCTGGAGCGCCTCGGCGACGACGATGGCATCCTCGCCCGGCTGGGCGAAGTGCGTGCCCAGGGCGACCCGTCGGCTGACCGCCTCGACGATCGCCGGGTGGGCATGGCCGACGACCATCACGCCGTAACCGCCGTGCAGATCGACGTACTCGGTGCCGTCGACGTCCCAGACGTGGGCGCCGAGGCCACGATCGACCCAGACCGGCACCGGACGGCTCGACATCCAGCTCGAGGTCACTCCCCCGGCCAGTGATCTCCGGGCCCGCTCGTACAGCTCACGCGACCGGCCCATCCGGGCGAGGAACACACGCTCCTGCTCGGCGATGAGACCATCGATCGTGGAGGCCATCGTGTTGGTTTCGGCGATCAACGGGCTCATCGTTCCAGCTCCCTCATCGATGCCAGGCAACGCGGCCGTGGCAGTGTTCGACTGACTGATCAGTCAGTGTATCTCATCCGTCTCCAGGTCGTTCGATCCGCTCCCCGTCGCGTTCATCCATGCGGCGAACAGGGCGGCATACACGCCACCACGGGCGACGAGCTCCTCGTGCGATCCGAGCTCGACGAGGCGGCCGTCCTCCATCACCCCGACCCGGTCGGCGCGCGCCGCGGTCGAGAGCCGGTGGGCGATGGCGACCGTCGTGCGCCCCGAGGCCAGTCGGGCCAGCGCATGGGCCAGACGGGTCTCGGTCAGCGGGTCGACGGCCGAGGTCGCCTCGTCGAGCAGCAGCACATCGGGATCGGCCAGGTAGGCGCGGGCCAGGGCGACGAGCTGGCGCTCCCCGGCGGAGAGCTGCTCACCGCGCTCGCCCACCTCGGTCGCCAGGCCGTCGGGCAGGGCGGCGAGCCACTCCCCCAACCCGAGCACCTCGAAGGCGGCGGCGATGTCGTCGTGGCCGGCGCCCGGGCGGGCGAACACGAGGTTGCGCTCGATCGTGGTGTCGAACAGGAAGGGGTCCTGGGGGACGAGCATCACCCTGCGGCGCAGGTCGTCGTTGGCCACGTCGCGCAGATCGACGCCACCCACGGTGATCCTCCCGCTGGTCGGGTCGGCGAGGCGGACGATGAGGCGCCCCAGCGTGCTCTTGCCCGACCCCGTGGCACCGACCAGAGCGACCTGTTCGCCCGCGGCGATGTCGAGGGTGACGTGTCGGATGGCCAGGGTTCCATCCTCGTCGAGCCCGAGTCGCGGCCGGTAGGCGAAATCGACCTCCTCCATCGACACCCCGAGCCGTCCCGGGGGCAGCGGCCGTGGAGACTCCGGTTCCGGGGGTCCGACCGGGATGTCGAGGACCCCGAGGATCCGCCGGAACCCGGCGACGGCCGCCTGCGTCTGGTCGAGGATCTCGGTGAGCTCGGCGATCGGCTCCAGGAAACGGTAGGTGAGGAACACGAAGCCGACGAGCGAGCCTGCGGTCAGGCCACTCGACGGACCGCGGACGACGCCCGTGACGACCACGGCCGCCACCGTGAGCACGGAGAACACCTCACCGGACGGGAAGAGGAACGCGCCGATGGTCTGGGAGCGGATGAACGCCCGCGCCCGGCGGTCGGCCGCGGCCAGCACCCGCCGGGACGCGGCCGGCCGGGCGCCGTACGCCCTGGTCACGGCGCTGGCGGTGATCATCTCTCCGGCCTGCGAGAGGAACTCGGCGTTCCGTTCCCGCGCCCGCTCGTAGCCGCGCACCAGCCGCCGCTGCACGGCGCGCAGGACGACGGCCAGGGGGGCGGCCACCGCGAAGGCGACCAGGGCGAGCACCCAGTCGTAGGCCAGCATGACGCCGGCCACCAGCACCATCAGCGTCGAGTCGAGCAACCAGGCGATCCCACCCCACGAGAAGAACTGCGTCATCGTCTCGATGTCGGAGGTGACCCGGGCGACGAGCGCGCCGCGGCGCTCCTCGGCGTGCTCGGCCAGGCTGAGGCGGTGGATGTGGTCGAAGAGCCGCACGCGCAGCCCGTACAGGGCGTGCTCGCTGCGGATCCCCAACCGGCGCATCGCCTCGCGCTGGGCCACCGCCGCCACCAGGACGACGGCGACGCCGATGATGCACAGCCTGGTCACCGCGGCGACGTCGACGGCGCCGGGGGTGATCCCGTGGTCGATCGCCTGCTGGATCAGCACGGGCACGACCACCCGGCCGGCCGCTCCGGCCAGCGCCAGGCCGATGGTCACCGCCACCCCCTTGGTCAACTCCGGGGCGGTGCGCACGCCGCGGGCCAGCGTGGCGACCGCACCGGTCACGACGGGACCTCGACGCCCGGGCCGACGCGATCGTGCTCGTAGGCCTCGACGAGGGCGCGATACCCGGGATGCGCCCCCACGACCACCTCGTGCGCGCCGATGGCCTCGATGCGCCCGTTGGCGAGGAAGGCCACCTCGTCGGCGAGGGCGATCGTGGACGGCCGGGAGGCGACGATCAGCGTGGTCACGTCGCGCAGCGTCGTGCGCAGCTGGCGCAGGATCTGGGCCTCGGTTCCCGGATCGAGCGCCGAGGTCGTGTCGTCGAGCAGCAGCACGCGGGGCCGGCGCGCCAGCGCCCGGGCCAGGGCGATGCGCTGCCGTTGGCCACCGGACACACTCACACCCCGCTCGCCGACGATCGTGTCGCCACGCCCGGGGAGCTGGTCGACGAACTCGGCCGCCGAGGCGGTGGCCAGCGCGTGCTCGATCGTCGCCTGGTCGATCGGTTCGTCGAGCGTCACGTTGTCGACGATCGAGCCGCCGAGCAGGAACGGCTCCTGGAAGACGAGCGAACAGACCCCCGGCTGGCGGGCGACCGCGCCGGACCACGGCGCCCGCAGCCCGGCGATGAGCTGGAGCAGGGACGACTTCCCGGCGCCCGTGGCCCCCACCAGCGCCACGGTCCGCCCGATGGGGATCTCGAGGTCGAGGCCGTCGAGCAGGGGCCGGCCCGCTTCGTAACCGAAGGTGACCGAGCGCAGGGCGAGACCGATGCCAGACGGCGCCTCGCCCACCCCGGCGAGCGGATCGGGTTCCGTCGGCTCGTCGAGCACCTCGCGCACGCGTGCCCAGCCCGCCAGGGAATGGGGCAGCTCGGACAGGGCGTAGCCGATCAGCCGGAGGGGGAGGACGAGCAGGGTGAACAGGTAGACGAAGCTGGTGATCTCGCCGACGGTCATCGCCCCCGCCCGCACGCGTACCGCGCCGATGAGCACGAGCAGGATGTTGCACACCGTCGGCGCCGTGTCGAGCAGGGTCTCGAAGTTGGCCTTGATCAGCACGGCGGCGATGCGTGACTGGCGCAGGTGGGCGGCGATCGTCGCCAGCCGGTCGGCCTCCCGGGTCTCGGCGCCGAAGGCCTTGACGACCATCACCCCCTCGAAGCTCTCGTGGACGGCCGACGACAACCGGCCGAGGTGATCCTGGGCCTCGTCGAAGTGGCGTCCCGCAGCGTGCTGGTAGCGCACGTTCAGCCCGCCGAGCACCGGGAACAGGGCCACGGCGACGAGCCCGAGCTGGAGATCGGTGACGACCAGCCAGACGGCCGAGATGACGATCAGCAGCACCGTGGAGAGGGCGAAGGGCAGCGGGCCGAGCACTCCGACGGACGCCTCGGCGTCGACCCCGATCCGGGCGACCAGATCGCCCGACGGACGGCGCTGCGTCCATTCCAGGGGTTGGGCCTGCATCTTGTCGACGAGCTGTCCGATGATGCTCTGCTCGCTGTGATACTGGGCCCGCCCGGCGAAGGTCCGGCGCACGACGACCCCGGCGGCGCGCACCAGGCCGATGCCGACGACGAGCGTCACACCGGCGAGCACCGTCGACGAACGGGGGCGTCCGTCGGCGAACGTCGGCACGATCACCTGGTCGACGAGCCGGCGGATGGCCCACGACGAGGCGATCGTGCACACGGCGAACACGGCGGCCCCGAGGACGGCGGTGGAGAACTCGACGGGGTGGAGCCCGATGTGGTGGCGCACCAGCCACCATCCCCGTCGGAACGGCGAGACTCGGCGCGCGCCGGCGGGGTCGGGGGGAGGCGACATCCACCGTTTCTACCAGCGGCGGCGGTCGCCGACGGACTCGATTCACCGCGCGACCGCCCGCGACGCCTAGCGTGGCGACGTGCATCAACTCGATCTCGGTCTACTGGCCATCAGGGTGTTCTTCGGGCTCTCGATGGCCTACCACGGCTACAACAAGGTGTTCGGTGGCGGCGGTCTGGCCGGCACGACGTCGTGGTTCGGCTCGATGGGGATGAAGTGGCCCGCGCTCCAGGCCCGCATCGCTGCCGGCACCGAGATGGGTGCCGGGGTGATGTTCGCTGCCGGGCTGCTCACGCCGCTGGCCGCTGCCGGCCTGATCGGGCTGATGGTGGTGGCGATCTACACGACCCACCTGCGCAACGGGTTCTTCATCTTCCACGCCGGCCAGGGCTGGGAGTACTGCGCCTCGATCGCCGTGGCCGCCTTCGGCGTGGGCGCCATCGGCGCCGGGCAGTGGTCGCTCGACGAGGCCCTCGACCTGCACATGACGGGCTGGACCGGGGCGGTCGTCGCCGGGGCGCTGGGTGTCGGCGGGGCGATCGCCCAGTTGGCGCTGTGCTACCGGCCGCCGGCCAAGTGATCGCAGCGACCACCGAGCAGCGGCCGTCGCGGCCGTGGATCACGGCGATGCTCGGGCTGATCGTCGCCCTGATCGCGGCGATGTGGGTCTACGCCTTCTTCTTCGCCCCTGACGGTGGCATCAACCGGATCGGCGATCGCGCCTGGTCGCAACGGGCCGAGGAGCGCTGTGCCGCCGCTGGTGAGGCGTTGTTCGCCCTGCGCGACGTCCGCACGATCGAGGAGGTCGGGTCCGGCGCACTGGCCCAGCGGGCCGAGATCGTCGCCAAGACGAACGTGATCCTGACGACGATGCTCGACACGCTCGAGGCCGACGTTCCGAGCGACACGAAGGGCCGCGAGATCGTGCCCAAGTGGATCGCCGACTACCGCACCTACCTCGCCGACCGCACCGACATGGTGGCCCGTCTGCGTGCCGGGGAGAACGTGCTGCTCAACGAGACCGAGGTCAACGGCAGCCCGATCAGCAACTTCATCAACGACTTCGCCCGCCAGAACGAGATGAAGAGCTGCCAGACCCCGACCGACCTGGCCGTCTGACGCCGTCGTCGACAGCGACCCGGCGCAGGACCCGAAACACTCCGGTCGACCGGATGGAGCGGTGAACCCGCTCCTTGATCGCATCAGGCGAACATCTCCGGCTTGCCCGAGCGCCACGAGGTGCCGTCGTGGAAGCGGATCACCCTGGCCGGTGCGCCGACGGCGACACAGTTGTCGGGCAGCTCCCCGGTGACCACCGAGTTGGCGCCGACGACCACGTGGCGGCCGATCCGGGCCCCGGGGAGCACCACGGTGCCGTGGCCGAGCCACGAGCCGTCACCGACCGAGACCGGCCGCTCGGGCATCACCTGGTGGGAGATCGGTTCGTCGAGGTCCTCGTACCCGTGGTTCTGGTCGGTGATGTACACGTGGTGCCCCGTCCACACGTCGTTGCCGATGTCGATCGCCAGATGGCCGACGATGCCGCTCCCCCGGCCGATCAGGCAGCGATCGCCGATCCGCACCACGGGATCCATCAGGCAGGCCTGGCCCGGGACCATCCCCGCCGACAGCGTGACGTGCGGACCGAACATCGTGCCCTCGCCGATGTGGATGAACCGTTCGTTGAACAGGGTGTTCGCCGGGAAGCAGATCACGCTCCCCGCGCCGAACCTCCCGAAGCGCCTGCCGCGCCGATCGAACGGCCCGATGGCGCCCCACTCGACGGCCGTGTCCCACGCCTTGCGGACCAGCTCACCGCCGAAGCGCCGGACGCACCCCCGCAGGCGACCGAGGGCGTTGGGCTCCGGGTACTCGCGGTGCAGCACGACCCGCGAGGTTACCGGCGCAGCCCTTCGCCGGATCGTTCCGACGGCGCCGGCCGGTGCCGTTCGGCGATGGTGGCGCCCGGGCAGCGGGTGATCCCGCGTCCCGTGACGTGACGCAACGCCGGATACCTTGATCGCCCATGACATCCCCCAGCACCTCCACCGGGTCGGCCCCGTGCGCCGAGGCGGCGGATGCCCGCTTCCTCGGCACCGACCTCGGCGGCACCGCCGTGTTCTCGGGCATCACCTACGCGACCGCCGGGCGGTTCGAGCCACCGGTTGCGGCTCGCCACCGGGGAACGGTCGTCGCCGACCGCCCGGCCGCCCAGTGCCCGCAGTTCCTCGGGATCCTGGAGCGGGCGATGGGCGCCGCCGACATCCCGATGAGCGAGGACTGCCTCGCGCTCAACGTCTTCACACCCGGTTGCGACGACGGACGCCGGCCCGTGCTGGTGTGGATCCACGGCGGTGCGTTCATCGCCGGGACCGGCTCGATGCCGTGGTACGACGGGCGATCGCTGGCCCGCAGGGGCGACGTCGTCGTCGTCACGATCAACTACCGCCTCGGGGTCTTCGGCTTCCTCGGCACCTCGAACCTCGGGACGCTCGACCAGCTCAGCGCCCTCGAATGGGTGCGCGACAACATCGCCGCATTCGGCGGTGACCCCGCCAACATCACGGTCTTCGGGGAATCGGCGGGCGGGGCGAGCCTGATCGCCCTGATGGCGCTGCCGGCCGCGGCGGCGTGCATCCGGCGGGCCTGGGCGATGAGCCCGGCGATCGTGCAGCTGCGCTCGGCCGAGCGGGCCCGAAGTGCCGAGGACCGGTTCCTCGGAGCGGTCGGGGCGGCGAGCCGTGACCAGTTGCTGGCGATGACGCCCGACGAGCTGGTGCGAGCCCAGCAGACGATCTTCGACGAGGTGCCCGACGGTGTGACCGCCTTCGCTCCCGCGGTCGACGGCGACCTGTTCGACGAGACGATCACGGTGCTGGCGGCGCGCAGCAGCATCCCGCTGGTGATCGGCTCGACACGCGACGAGATGCACCTGTTCACCAGTTTCGACCCGGCGGTCGCCAATCTCGACGATGCCGGCCTGGCCGCGGCCTACGCCGAACGCTTCGGTGAGCGCGCCCCGGCCGCCCTCGATGCCTACCGTGCCCACCGCCCCGCGGCCGGCAACGGGGCGCTCGTCTCGGCGATGCGGACCGACGAGACGTTCCGGGTGGGCATCCGCCGCTGTGCCGAGGCAACCGCCGCCCACGGCACCGACGTGTGGAGCTACTGGTTCACCCAGGCATCGACGGCCTTCGGCGGAGTGCTGGGGTCGTGCCACGGCATCGACATCCCCTTCGCCTTCCACAATCTCGACCAACCCGGTGTGCCGGTGTTCCTCGGTGACGACCCGACCCACGCCCGGGTGGCCGATGCGTTCAGCGGGGCGCTGCTGTCGTTCGCCCGGGACGGCGACCCGGGCTGGGCCCGTTTCGACATGGCCGACCGCTCGACGATGCGCTTCGACGCGTCGCCCGAGGTGATCGACGACCCCGAATCGGAGCTGCGCCGCCTGTGGGATGCCGCCGACTGATGCCCGGCCCGTTGCCCGGCGCCCACCGGTCTGCCGACGTCCGACCGGCTGACCGGGAACGCGCCGTGTCGGCCCCGCCCGCTCACGCCCTGGCGGTCGCCGCCGGCTTCTTCCAGCGGATGAAGTCGTCGATCAACCCGGTCTCGACGTCGTAGACGAACCCGGCGATGGTCTTCAGGCGGCCGAGGTACGGGGTTGCGGCCAACGTGGCGATGTCCTCGCGCAGGGCCAGCGCGTGGTCGTCGATCGGGAAGAACCCCAGGTCGGCACCGGTGCGCCGCTTCAGCTCCTCATCGGTGACCCCGGCGAGGCCGCACTGCGTGTGCTGCATCACGACGACGGTGTCGACGCCCAGCACGTGGGTCGACAGCGCCAGGCTGCGCAGCACGTCGTCGGTCACCCGTCCGCCGGCGTTGCGGATGACGTGTGCCTCACCAAGGTGCAGGCCCAGTACGGCGAACACGTCGATGCGGGCATCCATGCACGTCACCACGGCCAACTGACGGCTGGGCCGGGCGTCGGCCACGTTCGCCCGGGCCGCCGCATAGCCGGCGTTGGCGGCGAGGAGTCGGGTGACCTGCGTCATCCCACCAGCGTGGCCGACGCCCGCCCCATGCCGCAAGATGGACGACGGCACGTCGACCGGGCGGCGCCCCGGTCGGGCAGACCGCGGCGCGGGAGTGGCCGTGCGGCGCACGATGGGTGCCACGATGGGCACCCATGGCCCGATCCGCGTCGATCACCTTCGACCACGCCGGCTCGCTGTCCGATGTCGCCGGCCTGCGCGTCGGACATCACCACCGGCTCGGCGGCGGCTACCGGACAGGCACCACCGTGGTGCTCGCCCCGCCCGGGACCGTTGGCGGGGTCGACGTCCGCGGCGGCGGTCCCGGCACACGCGAGACCGACCTCCTGCGCCCGGAGAACCTCGTCAGGCACGTCGATGCCCTGTGCCTCACGGGGGGAAGCGCCTACGGCCTCGCCGCGGCCACGGGGGTGATGGGCTACCTGGCCGAGCGGGGGATCGGCTTCGCCGTCGGCCCCGAACCGCACCAGGTCGTGCCCATCGTTCCCGCTGCGGTGATCTTCGACCTCGGCCGGGGTGGACGTTTCGACGCCCACCCCGACGCCGACTTCGGCCGCCGCGCCGCGCAGGCAGCCGACGCGCGCCGCGCCCGGCGCCCGAGCGAGGGCTCCAGCGGCGCGGGGTTGGGCGCGGTGGCCGGCGGGCTGCGCGGCGGTGTGGGGATGGCCAGCGAGCGGCTCGCCGACGGCACGACGGTGTCCGCCCTCGCCGTGGTCAACGCCGTCGGGGCGGTGATCGACATCGCCCGGGGACTTCCGTGGTTCGACGACCCTGCACTCGGTCTGCGCCGGCCGACGCGCTCGGACCGCCTGGCCCTGGCCGACGCCGCCGCCTGGCGACCTGCGCCGTTGAACACGACGATCGGCGTCGTGGCCACCGACGCCCGGCTCGACAAGGCCGAGTGCACCAAGCTCGCCCAGACCGCCCACGACGGGCTGGCCCGGGCCATCCGCCCCGCCCATTCGATGTTCGACGGCGACACGGTCTTCGCCCTCTCCACCGGCGGTCGCGAGCTGCCGGGGCCGGCGGCGGACGAGGCGGCCGCACGCTTCGGCGACCCGTCGTCGCGGCCCGGCGACCTCAACCGCCTGCTCGACGCCGGGGCCCGGTGTTTCGCCCGCGCGATCACCCGGGCCGTCGTGCTCGCCTCGCCGGGTGGCGGGGCGCCGGCGTACCGCGAGCTGTGCCCGTCGGCGTTCGTCCGTACCCGGTGATCCGTCGGGGGGCCCGCCCCGCCGACTAGACATGATCCGTGTCGGATCTGGTCGATACCCCTGCGGCGATGCGGACCTGGTCGTCCGGTCACCGGCTGGCCGGCCGGCGGATCGCCCTCGTGCCGACGATGGGCGCCTTGCACGCCGGTCATCGTCAGCTCGTCTCGGTCGCCCGGGGACACGGCGATGTCGTCGTCGTCTCGATCTTCGTCAACCCGCTGCAGTTCAACCGTACCGACGATTTCGAGCGCTACCCGCGACCGATCGACGACGACCTCGACGAGTGCCGGACGATCGGCGTCGACGCGGTGTACGCCCCGACCGCGGCCGTGATGTACCCCACCGGCTTCCAGACGCATGTCGAGCCTGGTGACCTGGCGGCGCCGATGGAGGGAACCGGCCGGCCCGGCCACTTCCGCGGGGTGACGACCGTCGTCACCAAGCTGTTCAACGCCGTCACACCCCACGCGGCCGTGTTCGGCCAGAAGGACTTCCAGCAGCTCGCCGTGATCCGCCGGATGAGCGGCGACCTGGATTTCGGGATCGAGATCGTCGGCGTGCCGACCGTCCGGGAGCCCGACGGGCTGGCGCTGTCGAGCCGCAACCGGCGCCTCGACCCGCTCGACCGGGCCCATGCCGTCGTCGTTCCCCGCGCCCTCGAGGCGATCCGTGTCGAGCACGATGCGGGTGAGCACCGTGTCGACCGCCTGGTCGGAGTGGCTCGCCGCCTGATCGAGCGCGAGCCGCGTGCGAAGCTCGAGTATCTGGTGATCGCCGACGCAGCGACGCTGAAGCCGCTGGAGCGGATCGACCGGCCGGCCATCGCCGCCCTCGCCGTGTGGTTCGGCGCGGTGCGGCTGATCGACAACCTCTCGTTGTGACGCCGCCGCACCACTCGACCCCGGGAACGGGTCAGCTCGCCACGAAGATGGCGATGACCATCGCCACGGTGTTCATCAGGGCGTGGGCGATGATCGACGGGCCGAGGTGGCGCAGCAGGTAGGCGGAGACACCGAAAACGGCGCCGGCCGCGCCGAGCACGAGGATCAGCCCGATGTTGCCGGTTCCCCGCGAGGGGTCGAAGTGCGCCGCGCCGAAGACTGCGGCCTGTGCCGTCAGTGCCAGCCACGGCGGCATCACCGACAGGAACCCGCGCATCACGACACCCCGGAAGAGCAGTTCCTCGACGAACGGCGCGGCGATGATCGCCGCGATCATCATCGCGATCAGCACACCACGCTCGGCGTCGAGGCCCTGCAGGCCCTCGGTGTTCGATTTGAGCGGGATGTGCGTGACGGTGACGAACACCGCCATCGGGATGGTCGCGCAGTAGGTCGCCAACCACGACAGCGGCCCCCAACCGGCATCGGCCCAGCGGAAGCGGAACCCGAGCACGTCCCCGAGCCCTCCGCCCCCCCAGCGGTGGGCGACCCAGACGCAGTAGGCGACCATCGGGCCATAGCCGAACACGACGGACAACACGACGTAGACCACGACGGGAAACTCGAGCGGCCCGAGAGCGACCAGGGCGAAGCGGCTGCCGACCAGGGCCGTGGTGGTGACACCGAGACCCCGGCCGCGGCAGCGAGGGGCAGCGTCGGGTGCGGTGGCCGTTCGGCCGTTGCGACCTGCCCCGGCGCCTGGTGCCCGGTCCACGCCGCGCCGTCCCAGTAGCGGAGCATGCCGGCCTGCCACGGGTCGGGATGCCAGCCCGGAGGGGTCATCGGAGGCCCGGAGGGCATCGGCAGCGGCGGAGGCAGCATTCGTTCCGAGGCTATTGGGCCAGTGACCCGTGCGCATCAGATTCGGTGCACGTCGCGGCGCACGGTGTCCCGGCCCGGCGGTCTACGCTCGCTGCCGAACGACCGAGCGCATGGGAGACACCGAGTGGCCGACGAACCCGCCGACGAGCAGCCGGCTCCACCGGTGAAGATCGTCATCGCCACGTTCGGCGACGAACGCCATGCCACGCGCGCCCTCGCCTCGTTGGCGCCGGGACTCGATGACGGTGTCGGAATGGCGGCGATCGTCGCCCGCAGCGAGGTGGGCAAGATCCGTTTCGTCGAGACCCACGATCGCACCGCCGGGCAGGGTGCGCTGCACGGAGGCGGGCTCGGGGCGATCGGCGGCCTCATCGGGCTGGCGTTCGGCCCGTTCGCCCTCCTCGGCGCCCCCGTCGGGATGGCGGTCGGCGCGCTGATCGGCAAGCTGCGCGACACTGGTTTCGACGACAACGAGCTCAAGGGGCTCGGCGAGGACCTGCCGGCCGGCAGCGCCGCGCTCATCGCCACCCTTGGCGACACGGACGTCGCCCGGGCCATCCGGCTGCTCACCGAACTGCAGGCCCAGCGCGTGCTCATCGAGGAGATCGACGCCGAGTTGTCCCACGCGCTCGACGAGATCGCCCGCCCACTACCGCCGCCCCTGCCACCGCTGCCCCGCCGGGACGGCTGAGCCTCGACCGGTGTCGGCCTCGGCGGAGTTCTACCGGTCGCGCTCGCTGTGGCTCGACACGCTCACCGACGACCCCCTCGAGCCGCGAGCCGGTCTGGAGACGTCGATCGACGCCGATGTCGCCATCGTCGGCGCCGGCTTCACCGGGCTGTGGACGGCGTACTACCTGCTGCGCGCCGAGCCCGGCCTGCGCGTCGCCATCGTCGAGGCGGAGATCGCCGGGTTCGGGGCCAGCGGCCGCAACGGCGGCTGGTGCTCGGCGCTGATCCCGATGTCGCTGGAGACGATCGCCGCGGCGCGCGGGCGCCAGGCGGCGATCGTCCTGCAGCGAACGATGCACGACACCGTCGCCGAGGTGGGCCGGGTCACCGCCGCCGAGGGGATCGACTGCGACTTCGTTCAGGGCGGCACGTTCAGCGCGGCGACCAACCCCGCCCATCTCTCCCGGCTCGCCGCGGCGGTGGAACACGCCAGGGCGTGGGGGTTCGGTCCCGACGACGTGCGCTTCCTCGGGCCGGCGGAGGCCGCTGGACGGATCGCCGTCGAGGGCCTGCTCGGTGCCAACTACACGCCCCACTGCGCGGCGATCCACCCGGGCAAGCTGGTCCGCGGCCTCGCCCGCGTCGTGGAGTCGCTGGGCGCACGGATCTACGAACGCACCCGAGCCGTCGAGATCCGCCCGGGGCGGGTGGTCACCGAGCGGGGCACCGTGCGCGCCGACACCGTCGTGCGGGCCACCGAGGCGTTCACCGCCCGGCTGCGTGGCATGCGTCGCGAGATCGCCCCCCTCTACTCCCTGATGGTCGCCACCGAGCCGCTGCCCGCCCGCTTCTGGGACGAGGTCGGCTGGGCCGGGCACGAGACGTTCAACGACGAGCGCCACCTGGTGATCTACGGCCAGCGGACCGCCGACGACCGCATCGCCTTCGGCGGCCGGGGGGCGCCATACCACTTCGCCAGCCGGATCTCGCCCGGGTTCGACCGCGACGACGGCGTGCACGAGGGGCTGCGCAGCACCCTGCGCCAGCTGTTCCCCCGGCTCGGCGAGGCGGCGTTCACCCATGCCTGGGGTGGGCCCCTCGGTGCCCCGCGGGACTGGCACTGCTCGGTCGGACTCGACGCGGCGACGGGGATGGCCTGGGCCGGCGGGTACGTCGGCGACGGGGTTGGCACGACCAACCTGGCGGGCCGAACGCTGCGGGACCTGATCCTGCGCCGCTCGAGCGAGCTCACCTCGCTCGCCTGGGTCGGCCATCGCAGCCGGCGTTGGGAGCCCGAACCCGTTCGCTGGCTGGCGATCAACGGCGTGCTCCGTCTGCCCATCGGGGCCGACGCCTACGAGGCCCGCACCGGTCGGACCGAACGACCGCGCTCGTGGCTGCTCGGCAAGGTGCTGGGACACTGACATCCGCTCACGGTGGCCGGGTGTGTGGCGGTGCTGCTCAGCCAGGGAACGAAGTCGGGAGCGTCGAGGCGAACAGCCAGGCATCGAAGAACGCGGTCAGGTCTCGCCCGGCGACGTCCGCGGCGAGGGTGATGAACTCCGTCGTGTCACCCGTTGCGTCGAGGTGCCCCGCCACCCAGCGGCGGAGCACCTCGAAGAATGCGGTGTCGCCGATCTCGCGGCGCAGGGCGTGGACGACGAGCGCCCCGCCCTCGTAGCTCTCGTAGAAGAACAACGTGTCCGCCCGGGGAGCGCCGGTCGGCAGGGTCCGCCGCCGCGGGTCGGCGGCCAGGATCGACCGGGCGTGGTCGTCGAGGCCCTCCAGCCCGGCGTGGTCGAGCCAGAGCCATTGTCCGTAGGTGGCGAACCCCTCGTTGAGCCAGATGTCGTCCCACTGGGCCGGCGAGACGGCGTCGCCGAACCACTGATGGGCGAGCTCGTGGCTGAGGAAGAGCTGCTCCGACGGGCCGGGCCGGGCGGCCGACAGATCCGCGCGTGAGAACTGGGACCTGCCGAGCGTCTCCATCGCCACGCCCGGTTCGGAGTCGACGACGGCCAGCCCGTAGCTCTCGAAGGGGTACGGCCCGAACAGGTCGTCGAAGTAGTCGATCTGGTCGGCGGTGATCGCGAAGTACGGTTCGAGCCGTTCCCGGTCGGCCCGCAGCACGGCATGCACCATGGGCAGCCCACCGGGTCCGCTCCCCTCGACGAGCTCGTAGTCGCCGGTGATCACCTGGGCCAGGTACGGCGGCATCGGATCGTCGGTCCGCCAGGTCCACACCTCGTGGCCGTCGATGACGTCGTGCGACACCAACCGCCCGCTGGCCACCGCCGTCACTCCCGGCGGCACGGTGATCTCGAAGGTCCAGGTCGCCTTGTCGGAGCTGTGGTCGTTGCACGGCAGCCAGAGGTGGGCTCCGTCGGGCTCGCTGAGCACGTACGAGCCCCCCGGGGTGGGGAACCACCCGACGTCGAGTCCGACGAGGGCACGTTCGCTCCCAGCGGGTGCGTGGTAGTCGACGACGAGATCGAACGCCGTGCCGGTCGGGCTGAGCTCCCCGAGGGCGACGATCAGATGGTCGTCTGTGTGGTCGACCGCCACGGCGCGACCGTCGAGGGTGACACCGGTGACCTCGATGTCGCCCGCGGCGTCGAGGCGGACCGCCGTCTGGGGCGAGGTCAGCTCGGCTCGGATCCCGACGCGGCCGTCGATCCGGCCGACGGCGTGGTCGTAGTCCAGTGACACCGCGTAGTCGACGACGTCGAGGCCGACCATCCCGACCCCGGGGTAGAGCGGGTCGGGCAGGGCGTCGGGAGGCGGGGGTGCGACCGCCGCCGTCACGACCGTGGGGATCGTCGTCGGAGGTCCGTCCGGGATCGTCGTCGGTCGCCCGGCAGGGATCGTCGACGACGCCGGTCCGGCCGACGGGATCGACGACGGTGACAGGCGTTCGGCGGATCGGGCCCGGACGCCCGGGCCGGTCGTGGCGCACGTGGTCAGGGCGATGACGGCAGCCGCCCCGCAGAGAAGATGGCGCCGGTTCACCGAGACCCAGCCTAGGCGGCGGTTTGGTGTGGATTTCGTCAACGACTTGGAGAGCTGCGTGGTCATCACGCCACTCCTGGGGTCATTCGGACAAGAGATGCTCAAGAGTCGAGAAAACCGGATCATCGCGACCCGCCCACATGGTCGAATCATCACCCGTAGTCACACGCCGTCGCGGGTGACGGCGGGGCGGGCGAGTGGAGAACGCAACCATGGGATCACGAGTCCTCGATCGGACAAGGAAATGGTCGGTGCTGGCGGCGACCGTGGCCGCCGTGCTGGCCATCGGCCCCGTCGAGCCGGCGCATGCTGCCGGCCCGCTCCCCCCCTACATCCCGGCCGGCGCCGACTGGCTGACGACGATCAACTACTACCGCTCGATGGCCGGAGTCCCGCCGGTCAGCGAGGACCCGCTGCTGTCGGCGGGCGCCCGGAACCACTCCCGCTACATGGTCGGCAACGGTGTCATCGCCCACGACGAGGTCGACGGGGCGACCTACTGGACGGCGAACGGCGACGCCGCGGGCAACAACGGCAACGTCGCCGTGAGCTCGAACGCGACGACCACCGCCCGCAAGCACATCGAGCTGTGGATGACCGGCCCGTTCCACGCCGTCGGCGTACTCCGCCCGCAGCTGCGCACCGCCGGCTACGGCCAGTACGACGACGCCAACGCCTCGCCCTGGCGGTCCGGGGCGACGCTCAACGTGATCTCCGGCCTCGACCTCTCGGCGCCCCGGAGCACACAGCCGATTCTTTTCCCGGGGCCCGGCACGACCACGTCGCTCACCCAGTTCATCGCCGAGACCCCCAGTCCCCTGCCGTTCTGCGGATGGACGGGCCCCGCCGGCCTCCCTGTGCTGGCGCTCCTGCCGAACGCTCCGGTCAGCCCGGTCGGCTCGATGACCAGCAGCACCGGGGAGGTCATCGAGGTGTGCACGCTGAGCAGGGCGAACACCTCCGGAGTCGCCCAGGCCATTCTCAGCGGCGACAACGCCGTGGTCGTCGTCCCCCGCAGACCGCTGGCGCCCGGCACGTACCACGTCACGGTCAACACCGGCAACGGCATCGTCGACTGGTCGTTCGGGGTCGATCCCGCGGCCGAAGATGGCACGCCGGCGCCGCCCGCCGTGCTCCCCGTCACCTCGCCGACGGCGCAACCGTCCCAGTTCAGCGCCGTCGCCCCGGGCCGACTGGTCGACACCCGTCGCGGGTTGGGCGCGACCCGGCTCACGGCCAATCGGGCGGTGGTCGTCGATGTGGCCGGCAGACTGGGGATCTCGTCGACGGCGAACTCGGTCAGTGCCAACTTCACCGTCGTCGGGCCTGAAGCCGACGGCTACCTCACTGTCTACCCGTGCGGAGGAAGCGTCCCGAACGTCTCGACGCTCAACTTCACCGCCGGATCGAGCATCCCCAACCAGGCGGTCGTGCCCCTCGACGCCAAGGGCGACCTGTGCGTCGTCTCCAGCGCCCCCACCGACCTGCTCATCGATGTCAACGGCGGCCTGGCCACGAACGGGACGGACCGGTTCACCACGGTGGTGCCGACCCGCATCCTCGACACGCGCCGCGGCCTCGGCGGCTCGCTTCGCAGGTCGGCCGACTCGACGTTCGAGCTCCCGGTGCGCGGCCAGGCCGGGGTGCCGGCGTCCGCCACGGCTGTGGCGATGAACGTGACCGCCGTCGACCCCGAGCAGATCGGCTACGTCACGGTGTTCCCGTGCGGGACTCCCCCGGACTCGTCGAACCTCAACGTCCTCGGCGGCCAGACGCGGCCGAACCTCGTGGTCGTGCGCCTGTCGGCTTCGGGAACCGTCTGCCTGCGGTCGGCCGAATCGGCAACGGACCTTCTTGCCGACATCGCCGGCTACTTCACCCCGGCCGCCGCGGCCAGGTTCACCCCGCTGTCGCCGCTGCGCATACTCGACACGCGCAGCAGCGACACACGCATCAACGGTGGGAGCGGCGCCGCAGCGATCCCCGCACAACGGATCGTCAAGCTGCTCGTCCAGGGCCAGCGCGGGGTGCCGGTCGACATCGATGCCGTGTCGGTCAACCTGACCGTCACCGGTGCCGTGTCCGACGGTTATCTCACCGCCTACCCGTGCGGTTCGCTCCCCAACGCCTCGAACGTCAACTTCACCGCCGGGGTCGACACCGCCAACGCAGCCCAGGTACCGATCGATGCCACCGGTTCGATCTGCCTGTGGGCGAGCGCGGCCACTCACGTCCTCGTCGACGTCAACGGCGTCTGGGCCTAGAGGCGGCGCCCGCCTCGCGGCGCACCCGGCGGCGAGCGGCGATCACGGGCGTCGGGCAGTCAGCGGTGCAGATCGGGGTCGATCTGCGTCGCCCTCAACCTCAGGGTGTGGATCGAGTCCCCCGAGAGCACCCCGGCCCGGCAGGCCAGCCTGCCGGCCTGCCAGTTCGACAGGCCGAGCTCCGGCACGTCGAGGGCGTACTGCCCGTCGACCCACCGGGTGAACCCGTCGCCGACGAACGGCGCGTCGAGCAGGGCCCACAGGCGATCGTGATCCCCGCGGTCCTCGCTGATCACCGAGACCACGAACCGCGGGCTGAACCGATTGAACAGCGACGCCGCACCGGCCGCGTCGGCGGTGACCGCCAGGGTGATCTCCGGGCTGCGCTCCCACTCCCATTCCCTCGCCAGGTCGGACGGACCGACGATGTCGGCCATCGGCTCGTCGTGCACTCCGTCGGCACGGACGATGGCGGCCGTGCGGCCGAACCAGCCGGCCGGGACGAACCGCTCGGCGCCCTCGACGACATGCAGGCGTGGCGCTGCGCCGAGACGGTCGGCGGCCCGCTGCAGCCCGGCGAGCACCACGGGCACGAGCTCGGGCGCCCGTTCGGCGACGACGCAGCACACGTTGAGGGTGTTGCACACCTTGCGGTCGAGCGACCGTTCGACGACCCGGCCGAGCCGGCCGGCGTCGGCTCCGGCGGTGGCGATCATCCACGCGCCTCCCGTGCCGTGCAAGCTCACGGGCACCCCGGCCTGCCGGGCGACCGCGCCGAGCTGTTCGACGGCCGGGCCCGATCCGCGGGCCACCGCCAGGGCGAGCCGGGCGTCGCCGAACAGCGCCCAGCCGGTCGCGCGCGACGGCGTGTCGAGCAGGCGAACCGCACCACGGGGGATCCCGGACACATCGAGAGCCGGCTCCACGGCCGTGGCCATGATCGCCCGGGCAGTGGCGAGGGCATCCGATCCGATCCGGAAGACCACCGAGTTCCCGGTACGCAGGACGCCGGTGGCGTCGGCGAAGACGTTCGGCCGGCCCTCGAACACGAAGCCGACCACTCCGAGGGGCGCGCGGCGCTCCTCCACCGACCATCCGTCGTGGCTGACGGAGCGCACCACCAGGTCGCGGCCGCCCGGTCTGGACTGCCACACGCGGAGTCCGTCGATCATCCCCCGGCGCATCCGGTCGTCGAGCAGCAGTCGGGTGGTCGATCGACCACGGGCGGCCGCCGAGGCCATGTCGGCATCGTTCGCCCGGCGGATCGTGCCGAAGGCGACGTCGTCGTCCAACAGGTCGGCGAAGACCCCGAAGAACCGGCTGATCCGCTCATCGGCGATCGCCCCGAGCTGCTCGAAGGCGTCGAGCGCCTCGGCCACGGCCCGGTCGGCGAGGGCGTGCTCGGCGGCCGGGATGTGGAGCAGGTCGCCGGTGGACTGCACGACGACGAGGTGATCGCCCGGGCGGAACTCCGTGGCCAGGTCGGGCGGAACACGGGCCACCCGGTCGCCGGCGTAGACGATCGGCATGCCGGCCTCGAGTTCGCTCAACGTCTCGGGCATTGCCCCAGTCTGCCCAGGCGGGCTCCCGTAGCGCACATCACGACACTCGAGCCGCCGCAGCCCCGGACGGCACCGTGGCCCGCCCCAGCGGGCGGGCCACGGTGGCGGTCATCGGGCCGGGGGGAGCCGGACGGTCTCAGGGACCGGTGGTCGTCGTCGCGTCGTCGACCGGGGCGCCGTCGGCCGGAGCCGGCGGACCACCGGGGCGGCCCGGGCCGCCCATCCCTCCAGGCCCACGGGCCGGGAGCGGGTTGTCGACCATCTCGGTGACCCGTTGCTCCACCTCGGCGAGGTGGGCGTCCGCCTCGGCCTGGGTGATCCGGCCGGCGCTGACGGCCTGTGCCATGTGATCCTTGGCCTCGGCGACCAGCGCGTCGATCACCGTCTGCACGTCGACGCCCTTGTCCGCGGCGACATCGGCGATCGTCCTGCCGGCCTGCAGCGCGGTGCGCAGCTCATCGGCGGTGGCTCCGAGGGCCGTCGCCACGACTTCGAGTCGGGCGCCCCGCTGGCCCTGCCCCGGGGCGCCGGTTCCCGGGCCGCCCCGATGGTGACCACCCATGCCGGGACCGTCGTGCATCGGCCGTGCAGCTTGGAGCGCGGCTTCGACCTTGTCGGCCTGTTCCTGGGTGAGGGTGCCATCGCTGACCAGCCCGGCAAGGACGTCGGCGAACGGCGACGGCCGGTCGACCGGAGCGTCGGCCGTCGCGGCGGGATCGGCCGAGTCCTGGGCGAACGCCACCGGGGCGGCACCCGAGACGGCCGAGACGGCCGGCGAACCGATGACTTGGGCGGCGACGACGCCGCCGATGCTCAGACCACCGACGAAGATGGCCCCGAGGGCGAGGGATTTGCGGTTCATGACGATCTGCTCCTGTGGGTGGGTGTCGGGTGCACCCGTGAGGGGTGCCACCAAACTATCCCGCTCGACGGTGAGAACTCAGGAGGCGGTTGACCCGGATGAGGTGAGAACATTGTGATGGAAGTGTGAGCTCAGCGCCACCAGGGCAGGTCGCCCGTCTTCGCCGCGGCCGCCGCGGCGATCAGCACGGCGGATTCGGCCAGCTGCTCGGCGGCGCCCAGCACATCGCCAGAGATGCCGCCGATCTTGCGGTAGGCCAGGCCGACCACGGCCACGGTCGTGAGCACGATCAGCCCGACGGCGACCACCGACCACCAGCCGAGCAGGGCGGCGCCGGCCGCCAGCGAAGTGGCGAGCGCCGCGCGGCACTCCCATCGCCGCAGGCCGGCGGCATAGTCGGTGCCGAGTCCTTCTGGCCGGGCGGTACGGCCGACGAGCAGCACGCCGAGGATCGCCGCCCGGGCCAGGAGATGGGCGCTGACCAGGCCGGCAACGGCCCACGGCGGGGGCAGCGCACCCAGTGCACCCCATTGGACGGTGACGAGCAGCACCAGGCTGACGACGCCGTAGGTGCCGTGGCGGGAATCCTTCAGGATGGCGAGACGCTGCTCCCGGTCCCAGCCACCCCCGAAGCCGTCGGCGATGTCCGCCAAGCCGTCGTGGTGGAAGGCCCCGGTGATCAGGGCCGTGGTGACCAGGGCGAGCGCGGCGGCGACCCCGGGTGGGAGCACGGCATGGGCGCCGGCGAAGACCAGGGCGCCGGCGACGCCGATCAGCGCGCCGATCGCCGGGAACCACGGTGTGGCCCGGGCGATGTCGATCTCACCGTCGACGTGCAGCGGGACGCGCGTGAGGAACGAACCGGCGATGCGGACGTCGCGCCCGATGCTCATCCGGCGGCCCCGCCGGCCTGCTCGGTGCCGAACGACTCGCTGCCGAACGACTCGCTGCCGAACCACTCACTGAACGTCGCCACCCCGGTGACGCCGAGCGCGGCCTGGGCGACGAGCGGGACGGCCAGCATCGCGCCGCTCCCCTCGCCGAGGCGGAGCCCGAGATCGAGCAGCGGGCTCATCCCGAGGTGGGCGAGCAGCCGTCGGTGCCCGGGTTCGGCCGATACGTGCCCGGCGATGCAGTGGTCGAGCGCACCGGGCCGTGTGGCGTGGAGGGCGAGGGCCGCCGCGCCGACGACGAAGCCGTCGAGCACGACGGCCAGCCTCCGCCGGCGGGCCTCGGCGATCGCCGCGGCCATCGCCACCAACTCCGCGCCGCCGACCTGACGCAGGAGCTCGGTCGGCTCCGTGATCGCCGAGGTGCGCCGTTGCCCGTCGACCACCGCCTCGACCTTGCGGGCCCGGCCGTCGTCGTCGACCCCCGTACCCCTCCCGACCCAGTCGTCCGCCGGTCCGCCGATGATGCACGCGCAGACCGCCGCGGCGACGGTGGTGTTGCCGATCCCCATCTCGCCGACCACGACCAGGTCGGCGTCGAGGGCGGCAACGGCGGCGCGCCCGGCCTCGACGCACTCGTCGAACCGGTCGGGCGACAGCGCCGGCTCGTGGCGGAGGTTGGCCGTGGGCCGCCCGACGCCGACGTCGACGACCGACACCGTGGCCCCGGCGCCGCGCCCCAGTGCGCTGATCGTCGCCACCCCGGCGTGGAAGGCGCCGAGCATCGCCGCCGTCACCTCGGCGGGGTAGGCGCTGACACCGTCGGCGGCCACGCCGTGGTCGCCGGCGAAGATCACCGCCGCGGGGCGCACCACGGCCGGGGCACGTGTCGCCTGCCAACCGGCGAGCCAGACGGCGACCTCGTCGAGGCGGGCGAGGGCGCCGGCCGGTCGCAGGATGTCGGCGGCCCGGGCGGCCACCGCGGCCCTGGCGGCGCCGTCGGGTTCGGTGAGTTCGTCGAGCATCGACCGGAGGGTGTTCACGCCGGCACCGCGTCTGCGCAGAGGTCGGCGGGATCCTCGAGGCGCAGCGCCCGGCCGGCGACCATCAGCAGCGAGCACCGGGCTGCCGCGGCGAACACGCCGTTGACCCGACCGAGCAGGTCGCGGTAGCGCCGTCCCAGCTCGCTGTCCGGATGGATCCCCATGCCGACCTCGTTGGAGATGACGACGCCCGGGGCAGGGTCACCGGCCAATACGCCGGACAGATTGCGGGCACAGGCGAGCACGCCGTCGTCGTCGAGACCGGCGAAGAGCTGATTGGCCACCCACATCGTCAGGCAGTCGACGATGACGAAGTCGTCGCCCCGACCGGCGATCGCCCCGACGAGGTCGAGGGGCTCCTCGATCGTGCGCCAGGACGGTGGCCGCTCGGTCCGGTGGCGCTCGATGCGCGCCGCCATGTCGGCGTCGCCGGCCGAGGCGGTGGCCAGGAAGAGCACCGGGCGACCCGCTCCGTCGGCCAAACGCAGGGCGAAGGAACTCTTGCCGCTGCGGGCGCCGCCGAGCACCAGGGTGTATCCGCCCGCCATCAGTAGTCGATGCCCTTCTTGGCGGCGATGCCCCGCTCGTAGGCGTGCTTGATGCTGCGGATCTCGCTGACCGTGTCGGCGACATCGATCAGCTCCTGGGGGGCGTCGCGCCCGGTGATCACGATCGAGACGCGCTCGGGCCGCCCGACGATCGCCTCGACGACCTCGCCCACCGGCACCCAGCCCCAGTTGAGGATGTAGGTGATCTCGTCGAGCATCACCAGGCGGTGCTCGCCGGCAGCGATGATCCCGGCGGCCAGCCGCCAGGCCTCGCGGGCCGTGGCGATGTCCTTGTCGATGTTGTCGGAGTCCCACGTGAACCCCTCGCCGAGCGACCACCAGTCGACGCCGAGCTCGCGCCCGAGCCGTTCCTCGCCCGTGTGCCAGTCACCCGACTTGAGGAACTGGATCACCGCCACCGGCCAACCCTGGGCCCGTGCCCGAAGCACGACGCCCAACGCCGCCGTGGTCTTGCCCTTGCCGTCGCCGGTGTTGATCAACACCAGCGACTTGGCCACCCGCAGTTGGTCGGGCCGGGGGTCGATCGTCGGCACCGCCGTCGGGTCGGGCGATCGGCCGTCGTCATCGGGCGTCGCGGCGGCCCCTTCGCTGTCGGGCTCGTTGGCCGGTTCGCTGTCCGGGCCGTTGGCCGGCTCGCTCTCGGGCTCGTTGGCGGGCTCGATGTCTGGCTCGGTCACGGGAGGACTCCTTGGTTCGGGCGACGGGGAAGGATGGCGAGGCCGTCGGCGGTGCACAACACCGTCACGCTGGCCCCGTAGAAACGGGCGAGGTGCGCCTCGGTGAGCACGTCGACGGGTGATCCCTCGGCGACGACGGCACCGTCGACGAGCATCAGCAGACGGTCCGGGTACCGGCTGGCCAGGGTCAGATCGTGCAACGTGGTGATCACGGTGATCCCGCGATCGCGGCGGAGGCGGTCGATGAGCTCGAGCACATCCTGCTGGTGTCCGATGTCGAGTGCCGTCGTCGGCTCGTCGAGCAGCAGGACCGGCGCGTCCTGGACCAGGGCCCGGGCGAGCAGCACCCGCTGGCGTTCGCCGCCGGAGAGGGTCGACACGTCACGGTCGCGCAGGTCCCCGACGTCGAGATCGATCAGGGCCCGCCGGACCCGCTCGTGGTCGGCGGCAGACTCCCGGCCGAACGGCCCGAGGTGGGGGGTGCGCCCGAGCAGGGCGTACTCCCCGACCGTGATCCCGTCGGGGATGGTCGGCGACTGGGCGACCATCGCCAACTGGCGGGCCCGCCGGCGGGCCGACAGGCGCTCGAGCGGCATGCCGTCGATCTCGAGCCGGCCGTCGTAGGTGACGATCCCGGCGATCGCCTTGAGCAACGTCGACTTGCCGGCGCCGTTCGGCCCGATCACGGCCAGCCACTCCCCCGGCTCGGCGCTGAACGTCACGTCGCGCACCACGCGGCGGCGGCCGAGCCGGACGCTCACGTCCTTGGCCAGGATCCGGCTCATGCCGGCGCCTCTGTCGCACGGGTGCGCATCACGAGCAGGAAGAACGGCCCGCCGATGAACGCGGTGATCACCCCGATGGGCAGCTCGGCCGGCGAGATCACCGTCCTGGCGAGCAGATCGGCAAGCACCAGGAAGGCGGCGCCGCCGATCTGCGACAGCGGAACGATCCGCCGGTAGCTGCCCCCGACGAGCAGTCGGATGGTGTGGGGCACGATCAGGCCGACGAAGCCGATCAGCCCGCTCACGGCGACGGCGGCCGCGGTGCCCAACGAGGCGGCGACGACGACGATCGTTCGGGCCTGCCGTACGCGGACCCCCAGCGAGGAGGCCTCCTCGTCGCCGACGGCGAGCGCGTCGAGCGTGCGCGACATCACCAGCAGCACGGCTGCCGAGACGACGGCGTAGGGCAAGACGATGCCGACGTCGCTCCAACCGACCACGGTGAGGCGCCCGAGGATCCAGGAGTAGACGGTGCGGAGCACCTGGGTGTTGCGCTGGAGCACGAAGGTCTGCGCCGCGGTGAGGAAGCTGCCGACGGCGACCCCGGCGAGCAGCAGGCCGGTGGAGTGGCGCTGGCGGCCGACGCCCCCGGCCAGATAGGTCAGGCCGACCGAGCCCATCGCTCCGGCGAAGGCGGCGAGCGGCACCGGGCTGAGCACCCCGCCGCCCCCGTGGGTCACCCCGGCGACGAGCACCAGGGTGGCGCCCAACCCGGCCCCGGCCGCCACGCCGAGCAGATAGGGATCGGCCAGCGGATTGCGGAACGCCCCCTGGTACGCCGCACCCGACCCCGAGAGCACCGCCCCGACGATCGCCCCGAGCACGATGCGCGGGAAGCGGATCTGCCACACCGTCGCCGCCTGGTTGACGCTCAGCCCCGAGTCCAGGTGCACGAGGGGCAGGTGGTCGAGCAGCTCGCGGACGACCGAACCGACGGGGAGCCCGGCCGGGCCGGTGGAGAGAGCGGCGAGCACGGCGAGGACGAGCGCGGCGGTGGCCACGACGGTGACCATCGGTACCCTCGCCCTCGTTCGCACGACGGTCAGCCGACCGGCAGCTTGGCGAGCGCCGCGGCCACGGCCCGGTACTGCTCGACGACCCTCGGGCCCCACCGCGAGGCGATGTCGTCGTCGAGCTCGACGACCCCGCCGTCGGTCACGGCCTGCAACGCGCCCCAGCCCGGCCGGGCCGCGACGGCGGCGACGTCCATCTGGCAGCACTTGACATCGGCGAGGAAGACCAGATCGGGGTCCCGGGCCACGATGTACTCGGCCGACAGCTGCGGGTACCCGAAGTCGTCGGCGGTGGCGGTCGCGTCGGCGATGTTGACCAGGCCGAACGCCTCGTAGATCTGCCCGATGAAGGTGCCGGAGGTCGCCGAGTAGTAGTTCGGATCGAGCTCGTGGTAGTAGGTCAGCGGTTCGGCCGGGGCGCTGACCCTGGCCCCGGCGACGATGGCGGCGATCTCGGCCTGCATCTTCCCGACCACGGCAGCAGCCTCGGCGACGTGGCCGGTGGCCGCGCCGAGTTGTCCGATCTGGGCGTAGGTGTCGTCGAGGGTCACGGCGGCAGGCGTCTGCACGACCGGGATGCCGAGCGCGCCGAGCCCGGCGACCACGTTGGCGATGTCGTCGGAGAGCACGACGAGGTCGGGCTCCTCGGCGGCGATCGCCTCGACGTTCGGTTCGAAGCCGGACAACCGGGTCATCGGGGCGTCGGCCGGGTAGTTCGAGTTGCCGTCGACGGCGATCACCTGTGGTCCGGCGCCGATGGCGAAGAGCATCTCGGTGGCGACGGCCGACAGCGAGATGATCCGCGACGGCAGCGCGCCCGAATCGACCTCGGAAACGACGGCCGACGCATTGCCGTCCCCGGACGGCGGCGTCTCCCCGGGCGGCGTCGCCGCCGGCGCGGTCGACGGGTTCCCGACCGCGGCCACGGTGGTCACCGAACCGCCGGGCGTTGCCGCGCCGGGCGAGGCGTCGTCGGTGCAGCCGGCAAGTGCGGTGAGCAGACCGAGAGCGGTCAGTAGCCGGATGGGGCGTCTCATGGTGTTCCTCCTGTCGCTCGAGCTGCGAATCTCGGTGCGACTGGTGGAGCCGGTGGGCCCGCAGCCGACGATTTCCCTTGCCTCGAGGGTGGTCTCGTGTCTTCGGTCAGGCGACCTGGCTCGACCACACCTCGTGGCCTCACAGTTGCGGGACAGCGCCGGGATCTCACCGGACTTCGCTTTCCGAAGGTGATCGACGCTACCAGGCGGCCCGCCCCGAGCCGCGATCTGGTCATCCTTCGCAGCACACGGCGCAGCCGGCGCGCCGTTCAGCGGGACGTGGTAGCCCGACGCTCGTGGGACGTCGCGGTAGTGTCCGGCCATGGCAGCGGAGAGCGAGTCCGTGACCCTCACCGTGGCCGGCCGGCCGTTGACGATCACCCACCCGGACAAGGTGTACTTCGCCACCCGGGGTCATACGAAGCTCGACCTGGTCGAGTACTACCTCGCCGTCGGCGAGCCGTTGATGCGCCAGATGCGCGATCGTCCGGTGCTGCTCCAGCGGTTCCCCAACGGTGCCGGTGGCACCAGCTTCTTCCAGAAGCGCATCCCGGATTCGGCGCCCGAGTGGCTGGAGACGGCGATCGTCTCGACTCCCGAACGGAACGACGTCGCGGGCGCTGGTGATCGCCGATCTGGCCCACTTCATCTGGGCGGTCAACCTCGGCTGCCTCGGCTTCCACTCCTGGCCGGTGCGCGCCGCCGACCCCGAGCACACCGACGAACTGCGCATCGATCTCGACCCCGGACCCGGGACGAACTTCCCGATGGCCCGCGAGGCCGCCGCGCTCACCGGCGAACTGTTCGACGAGTTGGGCGTGCGCGGCTACATCAAGACCACGGGCAGCCGTGGACTCCACGTCTACGTGCGGCTGCAACCGAGGTGGGATTCCTTCGCCGTGCGCTCCGCGGCGGTCGCCGTGGCCCGGGAACTCGAACGGCGCCGGCCCGACCTGATCACCGCCTCGTGGTGGAAAGAGGAACGGGGACCGCGGATCTTCGTCGACTTCAACCAGAACGCCCCGCACAAGACGGTGTTCTCACCGTGGTCGGTGCGCGCCCGCGATCACGCCCCGGTGTCGACGCCGTTCCCGTGGAGCGAGCTGCCGGTGATCGACCCGGATGCGTTGACCATCGACGTCGTGCCCGGTCGGGTCGCCGAGGCGGGCGACCCGTGGGGCGACATCGACGACGACCCCCAGCCCCTCGAGCCGTTGCTCGAGATGGTCTGGCGCGATCAGGCAGACGGGCTGCTCGACGCACCGTGGCCGCCGGTGTACCCCAAGATGGAGGGTGAACCGACGCGCGTCGCCCCCAGCCGGGCCCGCAAGCCCAAGCCGTGAGCCCCGGGTGGCCCCCGACGGGCCGTGTGCGCCAGACTCCGACGGTGTCCAGCGCCGATCTCCCCTATCTCTCCGCCATCGATGCACTCGCCGGCTTCCGATCGCGCAACCTGTCCCCGGTCGAACTGCTCGACGCCCTGATCGAACATATCGAACGCCGCGAACCTGTGGTCAACGCCGTCGCCGACCGTCGCTACGACGAGGCCCGGGCCGAGGCCCGCGAATCCGAGCGCCGCTACCTCGGTCGGGGGGACGACCCACGACCGTTGGAGGGCCTCCCGGTCGCCGCCAAGGAGGAGCACCCGATGACCGGGCGCTCGTGGACGCAGGGCTCGCTCACCCTGGCCGGCGAGGTCGCCGCGTTCGATCACCCGATCGTCGAGCGGCTGCAGGAGGCGGGTGCGATCATCCACATCCGCACGACGACGCCCGAGTTCTGTTGCGCCGGCTTCTGCCACAGCCGGATGTGGGGCACCACCCGCAACCCGTGGAACACCGCCTACACCCCGGGCGGCTCGTCGGGTGGTTCGGGCGCGGCCCTGGCCGCCGGGTACGCACCGTTGGCCACCGGATCCGACATCGGCGGGTCGATCCGCATCCCTGCGTCGTTCTCCGGGGTGGTCGGCTTCAAACCCCCGTTCGGCCGGGTCCCCGCCCTCCCCCCGTACAACCTCGACCAGTACTGCCACGACGGCCCGATGGCCCGCACGGTCGCCGACTGCGCCCTGATGGAGAACGTCATCGCCGGGCCGCACTGGCGTGACGTCGCCTCGCTGCGCTTCCCGCCGCGCATCCCCGAGCGCCCCGAGGGCGTGGCCGGGATGCGCATCGCCCTGTGCGTCCGCCTCGGCGAGTGGCCGCTCGATTCCGAGGTGGAGCGCAACATCCGCGCCGTGGCCGAGGCTTTGGCCGGGGCCGGGGCGATCGTCGAGGAGATCACCCTGCCGTGGACCCTCGATCAGATCTGGGTGGCCGCCCAGGCCCACTTCGCCTCGATCATGGGCGCGGGCATCGCCCACGTCGCCGCCGAGCACGGTGAACTGCTCTGCGACTACACCCGCGCCTTCGCCGCCTCGATGACGAGCGAACTCGGCTTCTACGAGGGGCTCGAGCTCGAGGGCCGGCTGTGGGAGCCGCTCGGGCGGGCCTTCGACACGTTCGACGCGCTCGATCTGCCCGACGGTCGCCACGACCGGGCTCCTCGCCGACGAGACGTACCCGGACGGTCTCATGGTTGGCGGCCGGCGGGTCGACAACCACATCATGGCGATGATGACGCTGCCGTTCAACCTCTTCAGCCGCTGCCCGGTGTTGAGCGTGCCCTCGGGCCGGTCGGACAACGGCGTGCCGACCGGTGTCCAGGTCGTCGGTCGGACCTACGACGACGTGACGGCGTTCCGGGTGGCCCAGGCCATCGAGGCCGCCTCGTTCGGGTTCGGCGATCCCGCCTGGCGGCCCGCACTGGGCTGAGGCCCTGCCGCCGGCCCTCGGTGACCGTCCGGCCATCGCCGGGCCGTCTCGGGGTGGCAGGTCCCGCGGCAGACGGACTCAGGACGAAGAGGGCTTGTTCTCCTTCTTCTCCTTCTTGGCCTCGCGCTTCTCCTTGAGAGATTTACCGACCTTCTTGGGCGACGATTTCTGCGGGGTCTTGCTGGGCACGGTGGCCTCCTTGGCTGGTGGGGAAGGTTACCTGCTCGCGGGATCGCCGGGCCGGACCTGAGCCTGCCGCCGGGGCGGCCGGCTCAGGGATGCCGGGTCGGGGATTCGGTGCAGGTCGAGCCGCGGACGACCGGAACCGGTGACACGCAGTCTGCCCGACACGAAGAGCAGCAGGCCGCCGACGTCGACGACCGTCTCGTCCCAGGCCACCGTCGTCTCGTACTCGCCCGCTCCGGCGGCCGCCATGTCGCCGGCGAGCGCCGAACGCAGGTGGGCCTCGGCCGCCGAACGGGCAGCCCCGACCGACGGGTGGACCACCGGCGCGTCGAGGTGGGCGGTGAACCGGCCCTGCGTCGGCGACGTCACCGCCACCTCTCGAGTGATCGTGATCCTCCCGACCACGGCGCCGACCGCGTTGGCGACATCGGCATCGTCGGGGACCACCGAACGAGCGCCGAGCAACGCGGCGACGGCCGGATAGTAGGTCGAGGCAGAGGCGCCCAATCCGACGAGGGGCACGTCGAGACCGACGGTGGTCCGCACGACGCCGGGGATGCGGTCGAGTGCCCGGGCGACGATCGTCGAGGTCGCCAGCTGCGGGGCGAGGCCGTCCTCGACGAGCGCGGCGGCGAGCACCGCCTCGGCCGAGCGGCGGACGAGCGCGGCGACCACGGCGGCCGCGGCCTGCGGCCCGTCGGGAGCGAACGGACCACCGCGAGCCGTTCGGTGCCGGGCGAAGAGCTCCGCCGCCCGGCCGACGACCGAGGCGTCGAGGTGGTCGTGGAGACCCAGGGCGTGAGCGGCGTCGGTCGGGGTGAACGCCGCCAGCTGCACCATCCCCTCGCGCACGAGCCGGTCGATCAGGCTGCGTCGGGCCACTGCGGGCGGCAGGTCGGTGAGCGGCAGTGGCCCACCGGCCACGACTGCCAGCAGCTCGGCCTCGGCCCGGCCGGTCGCCGTGCGGGCCCGTCCGGTGGCGGTGGGCACGATCATCGTCCCGGCGAGCTCGGGAGGAATGATGTCGAGCAGCTGGCGGTCGAGCATCGTGGCGACCGCCTCGGCGTGCTCCATCGCCAGCTGGCTCAACGGGATGACCCGCCGCGGACCGATGAGCAGCCGGGGGTGCATCGCCCGGCCGTCGACGCGCAGCTCGCTGTCGCCCCCGAGTCCGTGGGTGTGCATCGCCACGGCCGTGACCATCGTGCGGTGGCCGCCGACCACCGCACCCTCGGTCGAGATCACCGGCCGGCCACGGCGGAGCACGGCGATGTCGGTCGTCGTCCCCCCGATGTCGGAGATCACCGCCTCGTCCAGACCGGTGAGGTGGGCCGCGCCGACCAACGACGCCGCCGGGCCCGAGAGGATGGTCTCGATCGGCCGTTCGCTGACGAACGAGGCCGAGACGAGGGACCCGTCGCCGCGCACGGCCATCAGCGGAGCCTCGATCCCCTTGGCCGCCAGCGTCGATCGCATCGTGGTCACCAGTTGGTCGATGATCGGGATCAGCCGGGCGTTGAGCACGGCGGTCACCGCCCGCTTCGGGCCGTTCAGCTGGGCGGAGAGCTCATGGCTGCAGCTCACCGGCCGACCGGTGCGCCCACGGATCAGATCGCGCGCCGCCCGTTCGTGGGCCGGGTTGCGCACGCTGAACTGGGCGGCGACGGCGAAGCCCTCCAGGTGTCCGGACAGCCCGCCGAGCCAGCCGTCGAGTCCGTCGACGTCCAGTCCGGCGACCTCGTTGCCGTGTGCGTCATGGCCCCCGGCCAGGAAGACGACGGGATCGCTGCCGAGCGCAGCGGCGAGCCCCGCTCGTTCGACGATCTCCCGCTCGAAACCGATCACGACCAGCCCGATGGCGCGGCCGCGGCCCTCGACGAGGGCGTTGGTCGCCAGCGTGGTCGAGACCGAGACCAGCGAGATCTGCCCGGCGACGGCCGATCCCGAGGCGAGCACCGCTTCGATCGCCCCGGTGATCCCGACCGCCAGGTCGTCGTGCGTGGTCGGTGCCTTGGCCTTGGCCACCACGGTGCGCGTCCGCTCGTCGTAGAGCACGGCGTCGGTGAACGTGCCGCCCGTGTCGACGCCGAGGGCGAACATCGGGTCGTCAGCGGGCGACCCGGAATCTGCGAGGGCCGGTACGTCGATCGGCTGCGCTGCCCCTGGCGCCGCACCGGGGCTGATCACGGCGCCGCCGCGTTCGATCCGTCCCATTCGCTCCCTCACTGGTCACCTCGTGCTCTGGTCGCTGCGCGGCCCCGCGTGGACCGGCCGTCCAAGACCGGACCTGCCGATCGCCACCGGGCGACTCTAGGCGGATGACATCTCCCACCGGCGGGTGAGTTCGTGCACCTTCGGCGCCCGCGCCGCATCGTTCGGGGACGTTCGACGGTCAGGGCGATGACGTGACCCAGTATCGGCGATGATGAACCGATGACCTCCGCCTACGCACCGGCCCTGCAGCGGGCCCGTCACGACTACCTCGACCGCAACACCGAGAGCGAACGGCGGCACCGCGCCGCGGCCGAGGTGATGCCCGGTGGCAACACGCGCACGGTGCTGCACTACCCGCCGTTCCCGGTGACGATCGTCGCCGGCGAGGGCTCTCGCCTGACCGATGCCGACGGCCACGTCTACCTCGACTTCCTCGGCGACTACACCGCCGGCCTGCTCGGCCACAGCGAGCACCGCATCCTCGACGCCGTGATCCGCGCCCTGCGCACGAACATGAGCGTCGGCGGCCACCATCCCGCCGAGGAGCAGCTCGCCCGCCTGATGTGCGGGCGTTTCGGCCTCGATCGGGTGCGCTTCACCAACTCGGGGACCGAGGCCAACCTGATGGCGATCACCGCCGCCCGGCTGGTCAGCGGCAGGCCGAAGATCCTGGTGATGGAGTACGGCTACCACGGCGGGGTGCTCTACTACGGCGCGACGCCCGCCGCCTGGAGCGCCCCGTATCCGACGATGATGGCCCCGTTCAACGACCTGGCAGCCGTGGTCTCGGCGATCGAGGAGCACGCCGGCGACCTCGCCGCGGTGATCCTCGAGCCGATGCTCGGCGGCGGCGGCTGCATCCCTGCGAGGCCCGGGTTCCTCGCCGGCGTGGTCGACGCGGCGCGCCGACGCGGTGTGCTGTCGATCTTCGACGAGGTGATGACCTCCCGCCACGGCGCACAGGGCCTCGGGGCGCTCCACGGCGCGGAGCCCGATCTCAGGACGTTCGGCAAGTACATCGGCGGTGGCTTCTCCTTCGGCGCCTTCGGGGGCCGGGGCGCGGTGATGGACCGCTTCGACCCCAACTCGCCGGACTACATCCCCCACGCCGGCACGTTCAACAACAACGTCGCCTCGATCAGCGCCGGGGTCGCCGTGCTCTCCGAGCTGTACACCTCGGCGCTGGCCGTGGCCCACACCGCGCGGGGTGAGGAGTTCCGCACCCAGGTGGCCGCGGTGCTCGCCCGCCATCCGCTCGACCTCGTGGTCAGCGGCTACGGCTCGATGATGACGATCATCGCCCGGGCCGAAGTGCCCCACGACGGCGCCACCGGCGCCGATCGCCACGCCGATCTGCAGGAGCTCGTCTACCTGGGTCTGCTCGCCCGGGGGATCTACATCGCCCCGCGGGGGATGGTCAACCTCAGCCTGCCGCTGACCGACGACGACCTCGCCGCCTTCCTGGTGGCGCTCGACGATGTCTGCACCGAGCTGGTGGATCGTCGGGCGTGACGGCTCACTCCTCGGCGCGGCGGGAGCGGCGACGCTCACGTCCGGGCCCGTTGACGGTGGGAACCGTGTTGGTCAGCGGGCCGACCTGTTCGATGATCGTGGCGACGTCCGGGCTCGGCCCCCGTTCGTGCGTGTCGATCGCCTCGCGCATCGCCGCCAGGTGGGTCGGAGACGTGCCGCAGCAACCGCCGATGATCCGGGCGCCCATGTCGATGGCCAAGCGGGCGTAGTTGGCCATCAGCTCCGGCGTGCCGGAGTAGACGATCTCGGCACCGTGGAACCTGGGGATGCCGCAGTTGCCCTTGCAGACGATGAGGTGGTCGGCGTGCCGCTCCGCCATCGCCCCGATCGACACGAGGATGTCAGGCGCCCCGACACCGCAGTTGGCCCCGTAGGCGAGTGGCTGCACGGCCAGGTCGGCGAACACGTCGACGAGCAGACCGGGCATCAGGCCCATCATCGTGCGCCCGGCGGTGTCGAACGAGCAGGTGGCGACGTACGGCATCCCGGCGTCGATGGCCGCCTGGGCCGCGGCGCGGACCTCCTCGGGCGCCGACATCGTCTCGATCCACACCACATCGGCGCCGCCGGCGCGCAGGCCCTCGATCTGCTCGCGGAACGAGGCCGTGGCGACCTCGGGGGTCAGTGCGCCGAGCGGTTCGAACAGCTCACCGGTCGGGCCGACCGACCCGGCCACGGCGACCGGCCGGTCGGCCGCGGCGGCCACCTCGCCGGCCAGCTCGGCGGCCAGCCGGGAGAGCTCGCCGACACGGTTGTCGAGGCCGTGCAGCTTGAGGCGGTGGCGGGTTCCGCCGAACGAGTTGGTCAGGATGACGTCGGCGCCCGCCTCGACGAAGCGGCGGTGCAGGTCCTGCACCCGTTCGGGCGCGGTCGAGTTCCACAGCTCGGGCGGTTCCCCCGGGCCGAGCCCCGCCTCGAAGTAGTTGGTCCCGGTGGCACCGTCGGCGAGCAGCACGCGTCCGGTCGCCAGCAGGTCGGGGAAGGTGATGCGCATCAGGCTCCAAGCGATGACTCGCCGCGACGTCAGGCGAGCGATTGGCGGTTGCCAACCATTCTACGGCCGAACCGGCCGGCGATCGACGAGTGACGGGGGAACCCCGTCGGGCGTCCGCAGACCGTGGCGACCGCCGGCCGCCCCCCGGTAGTCGACACGTGACGACGGCGACCACCCGGCGAGCAGCCCGGGCTCGGGTGCGAACACCTCGACCCGCAGCGGATGGCAACTCGGCTCGGCGTCGGAGCCCGGTCCCCACAGCGGGACGGCCAGATCCCCGCCCGGGCAGAGTGATATCGCCAGCAGCAGATCCGTCTCGGCGAGCAGCTCGACGTGGTCGCCCGGCCTCGCCGGGCAGGTCTTCATGAAGTAACGCTTGTCGTCGGGCATCAGCCCGGTGACCTGGAACAGGTTGATCACGTCGTGGACATCGAACTCGGTCAGGCCCCGGCCGAGCACGGCCCGGGTCAGGTTGGAGTGGCAGTGGTAGTCGTAAGCGGCACCCGAGAGCAGCTGGTTCACGTAGGGGTCGCAGCGGGTGCCCAGCAGGTCGTGGCACCCGGCGTCGTCGGCGTCGCGGCCGTAGGCGACGGTGTCGACGACGAACGTCGCCAACGGCCGCAGGAAGGGCAGGTTCGACCACAGCCGGGCCCCGACCGAGACGTGCGTGCCGTGGAACTGGCGGGTGCGGCTCGCCCAGAACCGCTCCCGGGGGTCGTGGAGCGACCACAGGTTCAGGTCGACGACCTGGGGCCCCTCCACCGTCGTGAAACGCACGATCGAACCCGCTGGCGCCTCGAAGGCATGGCCGCAGCGCACCGGCACGATCGTGTCGTGGAGGATCCGGTGCCGGTCCCCGCGTCCGGCGAGACGGGCGATCAGGGCGCGGTCGGGGTCGAGCGGGCCGCCCCGGTCGGTGACGTACGCGGCATGGGGCATCGGCCAAGCATGGCACGGCGACGGTCGGCCGGCCGGCGACCTGCCGTTCCGCTGCACGGCGGGCGGCCGCGGCCCCGGCCGGACCGCTACGGTGGCGTCGGTGGGTGCGGCATTCTGGGTGACGGTCGTCGGCCTGTTCGTCGCCTCGACACTGCAGTCGGCGACGGGCTTCGGGTTCTCGCTGGTCGCCGGGCCGACGTTGTTCGCCGTGATCGACGCCTCGGCGGCGGTGACGTTGCTGATGGTCATCGGGCAGGTCGTCAACCTGCTGGTGCTGTTCGGCGAGCGCCGACGGCCCCAGATCGAGTGGTCGGTGCTGCGCCCGGCGCTGCTCGCCGCCCTCCCCGGCCTCCCGCTGGGAGCCCTGATCGTCCGGTTGGTCCCGTTGCGGGCCTTGCGCCTGGCCGTCGGCGTGATCGTCGTCGCCCTCGTCGTGACCCGCGTGGTCGGTCGGCGTCGGCCGCCGTCGACCCGGCCGATCGGCCGGCGGGGAGCGATCGTCGCCGGACTCGCCGTTGGCGTCCTGACCACCTCGACGACGACGAGCGGCCCACCGCTGGCCATCTGGCTGACCTCGCGGCGGATGGCGCCGGCGGCGATCCGCGACGCCGTGACGATGATCTTCCTGCTGCTCGACATCGTCGCCCTGCCGGTGTTCATCGGCATCGTCGGGTCCGGCGCCGGTCTGGCCAGGATCGGATGGATCCCGCTCCTCGTGCCGGGCGCCGCACTCGGCCAGATCATCGGCCGGCGGGTGTTCCTGCGTCTGCCTCCGGCGCACTACACCCGGATCGTGCTCGGTTTCGCCCTCGTCGCCGGAGCGCTCAGCGTGGCCGCCGGCCTCTCCTGACGCCTCAGCGCTCGCCGCTGAACACCCCGACGCGGCCCTTGCCGCTGTGCTTGGCGCTGTACATCGCCATGTCGGACTGCCCGAGCAGCTCGTCGACCGACGATCCGGCCACTGCCGTGGCGATCCCGATGCTCACTCTCGGCATGACGACGCCGTTCCCCAGCTCGACCACCTCGGTCACGGCCTTGAGGATCCGATCGGCCGACGACCGGGCGACCTCGGCGTCGGTCTCCTCGAGCAGCATCGCGAACTCGTCGCCACCGAGCCGGGCCACCAGGTCACGTTGGCGGGTGCACGTGCGTAGCCGTTCGGCGATGGTGATCAGCAGCCGATCGCCGGTCGCGTGCCCGTAGACGTCGTTGACCTGCTTGAAGTCGTCGAGGTCGCAGTACAGCACGCTCGTCGGCCGGCCGCGGAGCACCGCCCGTTCGAGCGCCCGCTCCGCCCGCGACACGAACTGCGCCCGGTTCGCCAGACCGGTCAGCGGGTCGCTGTAGGCCAGCCGGCTGAGCTGCAACTGCAGTTCGTGGCGTTCGGTGACGTCCCTCCACACCCACACGTGCTCGTTGGCCGACCCCTCGAGTCGCGAACCGACTGCCTCGAGATGGACGGAGCGCCCGTCGATCGCCGCCAGGCTGAACGTGAGCTGTTCGTGGTCTCCGCCGGCGGTCAGCCGCTGATCGGCCTCCAACCAGCGCATCTGCGTTCCCGGATCGGCGAACAACTGGCGGACGTGGGTGGGCGACTTCGTGCGGATCAGCTGCTGCAGCACCCCGGCGTCGGGGCTCATCAACGACATCCCGCCATCGCGGTTGACCACCGTGATGACGTCGCGCGAGCTCTCGACGAGCGCGCTGAACCGCCGGCCGTGCGCCTCGGCCATCAGGCGGTCGAGGTCGCGGCGCCGGTGGGTGCCGGCCGACCAGAACAGCAGACCACACGCCCCGACCAGGATGCCGGCCCCGATGGCGGCCCGTCGCCGGGCATCGTCGGCGGCCGCATCGGCCCGTCGGTGCTCTTCGACTGCCACGCTCACCGCCGGGTCGACGGCCGCGGCGAAGGCGGGTTCGGCGAGCGACGCCGAGATGCCCGAGGCGCCGTCGCGGTCACCCGAGGCGAGGGCGTCGAACTGCCGCGGCGACGACGGTGACATAGCCGTCGATCGCCGTACGCAGCCGGCCGTAGGGCTCGGCGGCGGATGGCAGCCCGGCGATGATCGCCCCGAGCCGGCCTGCCGCGTCGTCCGCCTCGAGGCGCATCGCCACCGGATCCTGGCCGCCCAGCGCCCGCAACGAGGCCGTCTCGATCCGGTGCAGCAGCACCTCGACCTCGCCCACCCGGTCGCGGCGAGCGCCGGCCCTCTCCGCCGATCGGTGGAGCAGCACACCCAGCAACAGCGGAGCGAGAGCGAATGCCAACAATCCCATGATGAGCGCAAAGACATTCACCCATCGCGGTCTTACCGGGAGGAGTCTGAAGACTTGTGGAGGGGATTCGGGTTCTTGGCGCATGTTTATGCCACCCATCGTATTTCCCAATTCACACAGACTCCCGACCGGGGAGTCAGATGACACCAAGATCGGCCAAAGCGCCTACATTCCGGAGCGACAGGGCCCGCCGATCGCCGCACGCCCGTTCCACCGAGGAGCCACCGATGCCCGAGCTGGCCGCACTGCAGATGCACATCGACGGTGAGTGGTGCGACGCGGCCGATGGCGCCACGATGGTGTCGTTCGACCCCTCGACGGGCCTACCGTGGGCGCGCTTCGCGCTCGCCGGGGCGCCGGACGTCGACCGTGCGGTGCGCGCCGCTCACCGGGCGATGTACGAGGGGCCGTGGTCGCGGCTCACGGCCACCCAGCGCGGGCGGGTGCTGGCCCGTCTCGGTGCTCTGCTCGCCGAACGGGCGGCGGCCATCGGCGCCGTCGAGACCCGTGACACCGGCAAGCTGCTGCGCGAGACGGTGGCCACGACGACCTACGTCGCCGACTACTACCACTACTTCGCCGGTGCCGCCGACAAGGTGCACGGTGCCACCTTCTCGACCGACAAGCCCGACCTGATGGCCTTCACGCTGCGCGAACCGATCGGGGTGGTGGCCGGCGTCATCCCGTGGAACAACCAGCTCCTGCTCGCCGCGGTGAAGGTCGCCCCCGCCCTCGCCTGTGGGAACGCCGTGGTCCTCAAGGCGTCCGAGCACGGGCCGGCGGCCCTGCTCGAGCTGGCGCGGCTCGCCGAGGAGGCCGGCCTGCCGCCCGGCGTTCTCAACGTGGTCACCGGGCTGGGTGATCCCTGCGGGACATCGCTCACCCGGCATCCCCTCGTCGCCCGGATCGCCTTCACCGGCGGTTCCGCGGCGGCCCGCCATGTCGTGCGCAACTCGGCGGAGAACTTCGCCGTCGTCACCCTCGAGCTCGGCGGCAAGTCGCCGATCATCGTGTTCGACGATGCCGATCTCGACAACGCCGTCAACAGCGTCGTCGCCGCCAACTTCGGTGCCGCCGGCCAGAGCTGCGTGGCCGGCACCCGGGTCTACGCCCACGAGCGCATCCACGCCGAGCTGGTCGAGCGGGTCGCCGACCGGGCCCGCCGGATCGTGATCGGCGACCCGACGGCGCCGTCGACCGAGATCGGCCCCCTGGCCACCCTCGGTCAACTCGACCACATCGGCGCGGCGGTGGCGGCGGCGCGGGCCGAGGGAGCGACCGTCGTCACCGGCGGCCGCCGGCCCGACGGGCTCGGGGCGGGCTGGTACTACGAGCCGACGGTGCTCACCTGCCCGACCAACGACGTGACGGCGGGCCGTGAGGAGCTCTTCGGGCCGGTGCTCAGCGCGTTCTCGTTCCGTGACGAGGATGCCGTGATCGCCGCGGCCAACGACAGTCCCTACCACTACGCGTCGGGCGTGTTCACCCGGGACGTCGGGCGGGCGATGCGGATCACCGGGCGCCTGCGGGCCGGGATCGTCTACGTCAACACCTACCGGGTGATCTCGCCGATGGTCCCGTTCGGCGGCAACGGCGACACGGGCTACGGCCGCGAGAGCGGGTCGGAGTCGATGCTCGACTACACCCGCCCCAAGACGGTGTGGATCAACACCTCGTCGGGGTCGATGCCCGACCCGTTCACCATGCGCTGACGGCTGCTTACATGGCATCCATGCGCATCACTGCCGTCGAGATCCACCAGTACCCGCTCGGTTACCGCTACGGCGAGTACGTCATGTCGGGCGGGCGGGTCGTGCGGACGCTCCCGTCGACCGTGGTCCACCTCGTCGCCGAGGACGGGGGCGGTGGGCGGATCGACGGCTGGGCTGAGACCTGCCCGTTGGGCAGCACCTACCTGGCGGCCCACGCCGAGGGGGCCGTCGCCGCCCTCGGCCTGCTCGGTCCGGCGGTGCTCGGCGCCGACCCGACCAACCTGCGCGACATCCAACGGCGGATGGACGAGGCGCTGATGGGTCACAACTACGCCAAGAGCCCGATCGACATCGCCTGCTGGGACGTCTTCGGCAAGGCGGTCGGCCGACCGGTCGTCGACCTGCTCGGCGGGCGGGTGAACGACGAACTGCCGATGTACAAGGCGGTCCCCCTCGGCGACGCCGACTCGATGGTCGCCTTCGTGCTCGAGCAGCGCTCCCAGGGGGTCCACCGCTTCCAGCTCAAGGTGGGCGCCGATCCGCGTGACGATGCCCGGCGGTCCCTCGCCGTGGTCGAGGCCACCGGGGACGGCGACGCGATCCTCGCCGATGCCAACGGCGGGTGGCGCCGACAGGAGGCGATCGTCGCCGCCCGGCTGATGGAGGGTGCCGACCGTCTGTTCATGGAGCAGCCCTGCCCGACGCTGGCCGAGTGCCTCGGGGTCCGTCGGCACACGAACCTGCCGATGATCCTCGACGAGGTGATCACCGATCAGCAGGCGCTCATCGAGGCGGCACTGGCCGGTGGGATGGAGGCGATCAACCTCAAGCTCAACCGCGTCGGCGGACTGACCAAGGCCCGGCTGATCCGCGACACCGCCGTCGAGCTCGGGCTGCGCCTGACCATCGAGGACTCCTGGGGCGGCGATCTCACCTCGGCCGCCGTCAGCCACCTCGGGGCGTCCACCCCACCCGCGGCGCTGTTCGCCGTGTCGTTCATGAACGACTGGACAGACAACCACCTGGCCGGTTACCAGCCCCGCTCGGTCGAGGGCGTGGGCAGCGCCCCGACCACACCCGGTCTCGGCGTGACCGTCGAGGTCGACCGGCTCGGCGCCCCGCTCAAGTCGTGGAGCGTCTGAGCCATGGCCCCGACCGTCGACCAGGCCGCCATCGATCAGCTGCTCACCCGGGCCCGCCGCGAGATCGACGCCGGGTTGCTGCCGTCGTGCCAGATCGCCCTCGCCCTGCACGGCGAGCTGATCGCCTTCGAGACGTACGGGGAGGCCAGCGACGACACCCGCTACGTGGTGTTCTCGGCGACCAAGCCCGTGGTCGCCGGCGCGGTCTGGGCCCTCATCGGTGACGGCGATGTCGACCCGTCCGACCACGTCGCGTCGTACATCCCGGAGTTCGCGACGAACGGCAAGGAGGCGATCACGATCGAGCAGGTGATGCTCCACACCGCAGGCTTTCCCGCGGCACCGTTGACCCCGGGCGACGGGGACACCTCGGCGGGCCGGCGTGCGGCGTTCGCCCGCTGGCGGCTCAACTGGGCCCCGGGCTCGAGGTTCGAGTACCACCCGTCGTCGGCCCACTGGGTGCTGGCCGAGCTGATCGAGGCCGTCACCGGACGCGACTACGGCGACGTCGTCGAGGAGCGGGTCAGCGGCCCCGCCGGTCTCGCTCGGCTGCTGCGCCGGGTGCCGCATCCGGCGGCGACGTTGCAGGTCGTCGGCGAACCGATCTCACCCGACGAGCTGCTGGCGGCCCTCGGTGTGCGCCAGCTCCCCACCACCGAGGTGACGCCGGAGAACCTGCTCAGGTTCAACGACCCGGCCGTCCGGGCCGTCGGGATGCCCGGGGGTGGCGGGGTGATGCGGGCGGCCGATCTCGCCCTGTTCTACCAGGCGGTGCTCCACAACCCGGGTGGGATGTGGCGTCCCGACGTGCTCGCCGACGCCATCGGCAACGTCCGCAACCACTTCCCCGATCCACTGCTCGGCACGCCCGCCAACCGCACGCTCGGGTTGGTCCAGGCCGGCGACGACGGCCGCTCCCACTACCGCGGGATGGGGCGCACGGTCTCGGCGCGGACGGTCGGGCACAACGGTGCCGCCGGCCAGATCGCCTGGGGCGACCCGGCGACGGGACTGAGCTTCGCCTACTGCACCAACGGCATCGACCTCGACCAGTTGCGCGAACCGCGCCGCGTGACGGCACTGGCCAGCCTCGCCGGGCGCTGTGTGACGGTCTGACCGGTACCTGCCGCCCCCAGACCCGGGTGCTCATCGCCGCCCTGCTACTCGTTGGCTACTCGTTGGGGACGAGCATCCGATTCCCCTCGACCGCCAACACGGCCGGTGGTCCAGCGGTGCCGCCGCGCAGCATCTCGGTCGCCGTCACGCCGCCGAGGGCGACGATCATCCCGGCGATCTGCAGCCCGCTGAGCTGCTGGCCGAGCAGCAGCCAGGCCAACCCGGCCGCCACGATCGGCTCGACCATCCCGGTGACCGAGGAGGCGCCGGCACCGATCCTCCCGGCGCCGGCGACGAGCAGGGTGTAGGGCAGCAGCGTGCCGACGACGATGCACATCCCGACGGCGAACCACGCCGGCATCGAGCCCCCGAGGCGCGTCCCCAGATCGACGCGGTCGCCGAGGCGATCGAACGGCAACGTCCACAACGGATGGGCGAACAGCCAGAAGGCGGTGCCGGCCAGCATCCCGACCCCGATCCGCACGAACGGCGACAGCTCGGGCGGCTGGGCGGCAGCGAGCAGGATCTGGGCGCAGTAGGCGACCATCGTCGCCACGGCGAACAGCAGCCCGGCGGCGGGCAGGCTGCTGGCCGACGCGTCGCCGCCGGTCACGGCGACGATGACCCCGACGATGGCGACGACCATCGCCGCCGCGGCCAACGGGGGCAGACGCCGTTCGTGGACGATCGCCTCGAACACCGTCACCGGCACGGGCGCGGTGAAGATGATGATCAGGGCGATCGGCACGGGGATGCGGTCGATGGCCAGGTAGTACAGCCACTGGGGGACGCTGACCCCGAAGACCCCGAACGCCGTGACCCGCAGCCAACCCCGCCGGCTCAGCCGTGGGCGGGCCCGGAGCACGACGATCGACAGGATCGCCGCCGCCCCGTAGATCCGCAGGGCGGCGAGGTCGGTGGGACCGACGGCCCCGGAGTGGAACAGCAGCGTCGAGTTGATCCCATTGGTCGCCCACAGCATCGCCGACATCAGCACCAGGGCGTAGCCCTGGCGCCGGTGGGACCGGCCCGACATCAGCCGAGGTGGTAGTCGGCCGGGTCGGCCGTGCGGGTGCGGTCCCAGTACTCGAGGAGGGTGAACGGCCAGTTCTGGCTGATCCGCCCGGACCCGCTCTTGTACCAGCTGCTCACCTCCGATGCGCCCCATGTCATCTGCAGGTTCTCGGCATCGACGAGCTCGTTGTAGGCGTCGTGGACGTCGCTGCGCACCTCGATCGAGGTGCTCCCCGAGGTCAGCAGGTGACGGAGGCAGTCGAGGATGTAGCGCACCCCGCATTCGGAGAAGTAGACGATCGAACCATTGATCACGATGTTGGTGTTCGGCCCGTACAGGCAGAAGAGGTTGGGGAACCCGGGCACGGTGACCCCGAGGTAGGCACGTGCCTCGCCGTCCCACCGGTCGTGGAGCTCGACACCACCGCGCCCGACGATCCGCATCGGCGCGAGGAAGGCGGACGCCTCGAAGCCGGTGCCGTAGATGATCACGTCGACCGGCCGATCGATCCCGTCGGCCGTGATGATGCCGTGCCTGGTGATCAGCGAGATCGGCTCGGTGATCAGCTCCACCTGACCGCGTTTCAGCGCTGCCGCCCACACCCCGTTGTCCCTGAGCACCCGCTTGGCGGTCGGCGGGTACGACGGCACGGCCTTGGCCAGCAGGTCGGGTCGTCCCTCGTACTGCTGGGTGAGGTAGGCGGTCAGCACGTCGCGCATCAGCGCGTTCGCCATGCTCACCGAGGACGGGGCGTCGGGCCAGTCCGGGTCGACGCGGGCGAAGGCCAGCGAGTTGTCGCCCAGTCGCCAGAACATCAGGAAGCGGTGCCACTGGCTGTAGGCCGGCACGTGGTCGTAGAGCCACTGCTGGCCCTCGCTCACCGCCTCGTGGTAGTCGGGCGTCGGCGCGAACCAGCTCGGTGTCCGTTGGTAGACGAGCAGTTCGTCGACCTGCTCGGCGATCGCCGGGATGAACTGGGCGGCGCTGGCCCCGGTCCCGATGACGGCGACGCGCTTGGCCGTCAGGTCGACGGTGTGGTCCCAGTGCGCCGAGTGGAACGAGGCGCCGGCGAACAGCTCACGCCCGCGGATGTCGGGCAGTCTTGGCCGGTTGAGCTGGCCGACGGCGCTGACCAGGACGTTGGCGCGGACCGTCTCGCCGCCGTTCACCTCGACCACCCACTCGCCGGCCGCCTCGTCGTAGGTGGCGCCGGTGACCTCGGCGCCGAAGCGGATCAGCCGCCGCAGCCCGAACGTCTCGGCGAACTCGGCGAAGTACGTCGAGCAGCGCGGACTGGGTCGAGTAGTGCGAGGGCCAGTCGTGCCGGGGCGCGAACGAGTAGCTGTACAGGTGGTTCGGGTTGTCGACGCGACAGCCCGGATAGGTGTTCTCGAGCCAGGTTCCTCCGAGGTCGTCGTCCTTCTCCAGGATCGTCACCGACACCCCGGCCTGGCCCAGCCGATGGGCGGCGAGCAACCCGGACATGCCGGCACCGATGATCACCGCGCTGAGGTCCCGGCCCGGGGCGATGTCGTCCAAGGTCCACCCGGGCGCCCGCGGGTCGGTGTCGGCGAGGGCGAGCTCCTCGGTGACGAGCGGAACGTAGGCGTCCATCCCCTCCTGGCCGACGCAGAACTCCATCAACTGGATGAGCACGGCCGGGTCGGGCACGCCGGTCCGCACGGCGATCCGGCCGTCGCGGATCGCCGCCAGGGTCTGCAACGCCAGTTCGCGGATCGCAGCCTGCGCCTCGGGCCCCAGTCCGGCCTGCGGTTCGCCGATCAGCAGACCCTGGACGCGCAGCTCCGGGCGGAGCAGCGACAGATCGCCGGTGACGTGGGCGAGGGCGGGCAACAGGGCGGGCAGATCGGCCTCGGCGAGCACCCGCCTCAGCCCGTCGTCGTCGAGTGTGACGGGCTGCACCGGTGTGGCGAAGGGCATCTGCGGACCGTACCGCGCCGCCCACCCCGCGAGCGGCGTCGGTCGCCCGGCCCGCAGCACCGGCCCTCACCCGACGAACGCCGGCACCCTCCACAGCACCCACTCGGCGTTGCTCCACACCTCGGTCAACCCGGCCGCTGCCGCCTGTGGCCCATTCAGCTGGGGCTGCCCTCCGGCCGTGGCGCTCCGGCGCATCAGGAAGAAGTCGGCCCGCTGCAGGATGATCCCGAGGTCGCTCGACTGCACCGCCCGCCGATCGGTGTAGAGGGTCATCGCCCTGGCCTTGAAGAAGGCAACGATGTCGTCGCGCTGGGTGAAGCGCTCCACGGCGCCGAACGCGGCGACGGCGGGCGCCGAGAGCGGGCCGTCCTGCACCACCCCGCGGTCGTTGAACCGCTGCGCGTCCCGGATGTCGTCGGGCAACCCGAGGAGGTGGACGGCGAGCGCCGCGGCCACGGCGACCGAGGCGACGACGTGCGATGTGACGCCGGCGACGACGGGCGATGGCGCCGGCGGGATGACCGTTGCCGCGGCCGACCGCGCAACGGGTGGACGATGCCGGAGTGGCCCGGCCGGGAGCCGGGCGAGGGCCTGGACGGCGAAGTAGATCGCGAACGGGGTGATCGGCAGGAGGTAGCGCTCGCCGTCGGCCGGGATCATCCCGACGATCACCGTCGAGACCAGCGGGAACACGACCAGGGCGATGTCGTCGGCCGCCGCGGTCAGCAGCCGGACGACGACGCCGACGAGCGCGGCGCCGAACACCAGCCACGCCAAGCGGCTGTGGGAACCGAGGTCGAGCTGCGCCCGGAACGCCGTTCGGAAGGGCCCGCCCAGCTTGCGCCACGTCTGGTGCAGACCGGCGCCCGCGTAGTGCGGTGCGAGGGCGCTGGGCAGGACGAGCTGCAGCCCGACGACACCGCCGAGGAAGGCGGCCAACGGTGTCAGCGCGGCGCGGCGGGACACGGCGCTCCACCGTCGGCGCCCGTCGAGCAGCTGGACGGCGGCCAGGGCGGGCACGATCGCCAGACCCTCGCGGCGGGTGTCGAACACCAGCATGGCGAGCAGGCCGAGCACGACCAGGTCACGACGGGGGGCGAGATCGAGCCATCCGGCCCGGCGGCATCGGTCGAGCCAGCACAGAGTCGCCCCGACCAGCGCCATGTAGGGCAGCTCGGAGAGCAGCATGTCGGTGTGCTTCAGGTATGGGAGCGACGTGCCCACGACGGCCACCGTCGCCAGCGCCAGGAGCCGGGGCATGCGCCGGCGGAGCACGGCGTCGAAGCAGCCGAGGAAGAGCAGCCAGCAGCCCACCTCGACCAGCTTGAGCCGGGCGTAGTCGAAGCCGAACAGCCGCACGAACGGGGCGAGGATGATCGGCCAGCCCCACGGGTAGACCAGCGGGCTGAAACCCGGCTTGGCGGCGAGCAGCACGTCGTCGCGGTTGTCGGCGATCACCTGGCCGACGTTGCCGTCCACCAGCGCCCGGGCCTGGCGCAGGTAGAGGGTGAAGTCGTCGCCCCAGACCACACCGTTGCGCTGCACGCCGACGGCGGCCACGCCGACGGCGGCGAGCACGACGGCCAGCGGCACGTGCCGCCCGACGATGCGCCATCTGCTCACGACAGGCGATTATGGCGCGTCGCCCGTCTCGGAACCGTTCCTCGTCGTCCTGGTCGTCGGGCGACTTCCCGACGAGGCCCGCCACGAGGTCGAGCCGTCAACGCCGCAGCGACACCGGCAGCCGCTTGAGCGCGTTGCTGAGGTTGGAGCGCACTCTCACCGGCTCGCCGGTCAACTCGATCCTGGCGAACGTGGCCAGCAGCTCCTCGAAGAACACCCGCGCTTCGAGCCGGGCGAGGTGGATGCCGAGGCAGTGGTGCTCGCCGAAGCCGAACGACAGGTGTGGGTTGGGGTCGCGACGGATGTCGAAGCGCTGCGGGTCGTCGAACACCTGCTCGTCGCGGTTCGCCGCCGTGTAGTGCATCACCACCTTGTCACCGGCGCCGATCGGCACGCCGTGGAGCTCGGTGTCCTCGACGGCGGTGCGCCGGAAGTAGTGCAGCGGGTTGTCGAACCGGAGGATCTCCTCGACCGCCGTGGCGATCAGCGAGCGGTCGCCGTACAGCTCGGCGAGCTGGTCGGGATGGCGCAGCAGGGTGAGCAGGCCGGCGGCGAGCATCGTCTTGGTCGTGTCGTTGCCGGCCGTGACCAACTGCACGAAGAAGCTGGCGAACTCCACGTCGCTCATCGGCGATCCGCCGAAGTCGGATTGCAGGATCAGGCTGGTGAGGTCGTCACGGGGAGGTGCGGCCCGGCGCTCGATGGCGAAGCGGAAGGCGTACGCCGCCATGTCGCGCGATCCGGTGCCCGGCTCGGGGGCATCGGCCGAGCCGGCGATCTCGGGATCCTGGCCACTGGTGTTCATCTCGGCCAGGTGGTGGATGTACGCCCAGTCCTCGCGGGGCAGGCCCATCAGCTCGCCGATCACCTGGCTGGGCAGGTGGGCGGTGACGTCCTGGACGAACTCGACCTCGCCGTGCTCGGCGGCGCGTTCCATGATCGAACGGCAGATCGCCCGGATGCCGGGCTCCATCGCCGCGATCGCCCGGGGCTTGAAGCTCTGGACCAGCGGCCGGCGGTGTTCGAGGTGACGGGGCGGATCCATCGCCAGCAGCATGTTGCGCATCATCGCCAGTTGTTCCGGGGTGAGGTTCTCGAGCACGACCCCTCCCGCCGACGCCGAGAACAGGCGGGGCTGGGTCGCCACCCGGACCACGCCGGCGTGGGTGAGCACCGCCCAGAAGCCCGGCTCGTCGTCCAACCCGTTCGAGGCCACCTCGTTCCAGACGACCGGATGGCTGCGCCGCAGCTCGGCAATGGCCTCGTGGGGCACACCGTCGGCGAACGTGTCGGGCGAGGCGAGATCGGGGATCATCGCCTATGCCACGAGCACCTTCGGCCGGCCGAGTCCCTGCGCCTCGCACAACGCCAGGTAGGCGGCCAACGTCCCGGGGCCGTCGGTGACGCTGAGGATCGTGCCGTCGCCATCGAGGTTGAGGTTGGCGCCGTACATGTGGAACCACACCCTCGTGCCGTCCTCGATGCACCGCAGGGTGTGCGCCGATCCTGCCGGTTCATACAGGAACGAACCGGCCCGGTTGACGTACTCGTACTCCACGTACTTCCATGCCCCCGAGACCGTGTAGCCCCACACCGGGCCCGTGTGGCGATGGGTGGGCACCTGGAATCCGGCCTGGAAGACGTTCTCTACGATCCACAGGCTCTCGGCCGGCCGGACCTGGACGACCTTGAGCAGGTTCCCCCCGCCGATGTCGACGAACGGGAGGTCGTCGGCCCCGACGTGAACGGCGAGCGGGGCGATGGCGGTCGACGCGTCATCTGACATGGCCGGACGGTATCCGCTCTCCAGGGGCGCCGATCAGTCGGGGCGCGCCGCCTCGTCGAGCAGGTCGTCGAATCCGGGGCTGTCGAACTCGGCCACGGCGCGCTCGTACTTCTCCATCGCCCACTCCCAGAAGTCGAAGTCGATCGTGCTCGTCGAGGCCTGGATCGAGCCCCACAACGTCCAGCCGTACTTCGACATCAGCCCGAGCAGCCGGGCACGGGCGACCTTGTGGCGCAGTGGTGCGCCGTAGTAGGCGGTGATCAACTCGTCGAGCTGGTCGAGCGACAGGTTCGACTCGCTCCAGATGTTGCCGAGCTCGAAGCAGGCGTCGTTGTTGCCGGCGTACTCGTAGTCGATCAGCCACATCCGGTCCCCGGCGTCGATGAAGTTGGCGGCGAGCAGGTCGTTGTTGCACGGGACGGTGCCGACGTCGCGCACGGCCAGCGCGGTGCCGATCCGCGCCACCTGGTCGATGAACTCCTCGTAGCGAGCGGGCAGGCGGAAGCCGCGGTCGCGGCAGATGGCCAGGTAGCCGGCCTGGATGCGGAACATGTCGAAGTCGTTGACGAATCGCGGGCCCTCGTGGAGACGGCGGACCACCCCGGCCGCCCTGACGATGTTGGCCGAGTCCCGCAGGTCGGCCGGGTCGTAGGTGCGCCCGTCGACGAAGCGCACGACCAGCACATGGTCGGCGGGGAGGTACTCGATCACCTCCGGCGCCACGCCGGCCTCGGCCGCCCGTCGCGAGTTGGCGTACTCGGCGTCCCGGTCGATCGACAACAGATCGGCGTCCTTCGAGGAGATCCGGGCGACGAACCGGCCCTCGGGGGTCGTCACCTTGAGGTTGGTGTTGGTCAGCCCCCCCGGAAGCGCAACGACCTGGCGCGGCCGGCCGCGCAACGCCGGGACCTTGTCGAGTAGCGCATCGTACGGTTCCCCCGACATGGGCCGAGACTAGCGAACGGCCCGCACCGCGGCGCCGGGCCGAAGCCGCCGGCCTCGGCACCCGTCAGACGGTGGCGGAGAGGCGGCGCTCTGCCAGGCGCTTGGCCACCCGGCCGCTCTTGGCGACGTGGGCGAGGAGCTTGTCACGGGCCCGTTCGCCGGCGTCGTCGAGCCCGCTGATGCCCTCGACGTTCCAGTGGCGCAGGACCAGCGGCCCGATGATCTGGTCGTGGTGGATCGACAGGTCGTAGATCCCGGCCTTGGCGATCGCCGAGGCGTGTTTGGCGAAGTCGACGATGCCGGCGCCCGGCATCTCGAAGTTGACCACCTCGTCGCACAGCGCCTGCATCGCCAGGCTGGGCACCAGTTCGAACGCCGCCGTCGACAGGTCGCGGTAGAAGAGGTAGTGACGGTTCTCGTCGGCGGCGACGCGCATCATCACGTCGTAGCCGACCTGGTCACCGAGCAGCGTGCCCGTGTTGCGGTGGGCGATGCGCGTCGCCAGCTCCTGCATGGCGACGTACAGGAAACCGTGGCAGACGTCATCGGGCTCGGGGATCCGGCCCCCCGACACCTGGTGCATCCGGGCCCGCTCGAGGGCGACGGGGTCGACCGCCCGGGTGACCATCAGGTAGCCGTAGATCACCATCGAATGGCGGCCCTCCTCGGCCGTCCACCTGCGTGCCCACGTGCCCCACACGTCCTCGGCGCCGAACATCCGCTCGATGGTGCGGAAGTAGTAGGGCAGGTTGTCCTCGGTGAGCAGGTTGACGATCAGCGAGCTGCGCACCGCGTCGGGGATCACGCTTCCGCCCAGATCGGCCTGTCCCTCCGTCCACTCCTCCCCCGGGGCGAAGTCGCGGCCCCGGCCGTAGGGCACGTGTTCGTGCGGGAACCACTCCTTGGCCGTCTCGATGTGGCGCTCGAGCAGTCGTCCGGCGAGCGGGGCGAGTTCACGGAGGATGGCGGGATCGTCGATACATCACCCTATACACGGTGGCAAGGGCTCCGGTCTTCACGCCGCGGAACCGGCCGCGGCGCCGGCTCGGGCCAGACGGGTGCACCGCTCCCGCGGCAGGTAGCGTCGCCCGCCGATGAGCACGTCCTCCGCGCCCCAGACCATCGTCACCCTCGACCTCGAAGGGGTGCTCGTTCCCGAGATCTGGATCGCCGTGGCCGAGCGGACCGGGATCGAAGCGCTCCGTCGTACGACACGCGACGAGCCCGACTACGACCGGTTGATGAAGTACCGGCTCGATCTCCTCGATCGACACGGGCTGACGATGTCCCTGATCGGTGAGGTGATCGGCTCGCTGGGCCCGCTGCCCGGGGCCGCCGAGTTCCTCGACCGGCTGCGCGCCGTCACTCAGGTCGTCATCCTCTCCGACACGTTCGAGCAGTTCGGGCGGCCGCTGATGGAGCACCTCGGGCGCCCGACGCTGCTCTGCCACCGCCTCGTCGTTGAGGACGATCGCATCGTCGACTACCGGCTGCGGATGGCAGACCAGAAGCGCCACGCCGTGCGGGCCTTCCACGACCTCAACTACCGGGTCGTGGCGGCCGGCGATTCCTACAACGACACGGCGATGCTCGCCGAGGCCGACGCCGGCTTTTTGTTCCACGCCCCGGCCAACGTGATCGCCGAGTTCCCCCAGTTCCCGGCGCTCGACTCGTTCGACGAGCTGCTCGCCCGGATCACCGAAGCCCTCGGCTGATCGGACCGGTCGCCGAACCCGGTCGCCGGTCGTCCGGGCCGGCACGGGTCCGGGCCGCGGTACGGTGGCCGGATGCTCCCCGTCTCCCCGTTCGGCCGAACCGGCCACCAGTCCACCCGGGTCGTCTTCGGCGCCGCCGCCCTCGGCGGGATGAGCCAGGAACGAGCCGACGCGACGATGGCTCTGGTCCACGAGGCCGGGGTCAACCACATCGACACTGCGGCGTCGTACGGCGCCTCGGAGGACCGCCTGGCGCCGTGGCTCGCCGACCACCGGGACGACGTGTTCCTCGCCACCAAGACGGGGGAACGCGCCGGTGGGGCGGCGAGGGCCGAACTCGAGCACTCGCTGACCCGGATGGGCGTCGAGCACATCGACCTGATCCAGCTGCACAACCTCGTCGAGCCCGACGAGTGGGCGGCGGCGTTCGCCCCCGGCGGGGCGGTCGAAGCCCTCGCCGCGGCCCGCGACGAGGGCCTGGTGAGTCACCTCGGGATCACCGGTCACGGAGTGCGCATCCCCGGGATGCACCTACGAAGTCTCGAGCGCTTCGACTTCGCCTCGGTGCTGCTCCCGTACAACTTCACGATGCTCTCCCGGCCCGACTACCGCGCCGACGTCGACGCCCTGCTCGAGCTGTGCGCTCAACGCCGGGTGGCCGTGCAGACGATCAAGTCGATCGCCCGCGGCCGCTGGGCACCCGACGACCATCGCCCGCACTTCAGCTGGTACGAGCCGCTCACCGACTCCGCAGCCATCGCCCGGGCCGTGCGCTACGTGCTCGGCAACGACCAGTTGTTCCTCAACACCACCAGCGATGCCTCGCTGCTCCCCCAGGTGCTCGCCGCGGCGGCCGGACCGCTCGTCACGCCGGGCGATGCCGAGATGGCCGCCGATGCCGAGCGGTTCGGGATCACCCCGCTGTTCGACGGAGGAGTCCTCGAACGGATCTGATCACCCCCTGATCACCGGACCGGGCCAACGTGCCTCGGCCTCAGCCGGCCTCGGTGCGGTACTTGACGGTCACCGCTCCAGCGCCCGCGCCGGCACCGACGCCCGAGGGCAGATCAGGACACTGGCGCTCGTACCCTCGCTCGGCGCCGACGATGCTCTCCCATTCCTGCGAGGAGAGGTTGCGACCGGCGGCCTGACAGGCGAGGCGTTGCCACGACTCGGGCATCGGCCACAGCCGAACGGCGCCTCGGTCGTCGGCGGAGGTGACCGCGGAGCCGTCGGCACTGAAGGCGAGGTCCGACACCGCCGCGCGGTGCCCGGTGAGGGTGATCGGATGGTCGACGTCGTCGAGGCTCCTGATCGTCACCGTGGTGTCCGCGCCGGCCGAGGCGAGTCCGGTGGCATCGGGGGAGAGCGCAACGCTGAGCACACGGCCGCTATGACCGAGCAGCGGCTCGCCGATCCGCTTCCCCGACTCCAGATCCCACAACATCACCGTCTTGTCGTTCGAGCCCGACGCCATCGTCTGTCCGTCCGCACTGAACGCAACGGCATTCACGCGCCCGGCGTGACCCTTCAGCTCGAGATCGGCGGTCGGCGGGTCGGTTCGCACATCCCACAGTCTCATGGTGCCGTCGAAGGCGGACGACGCGAGATGGCTCCCGTCGGGGCTGAACCCGAGCCAGCCGGCGACGTCCGGGGACTCGATCGTCCCGACGAGGGATGGCCCGAGGCGCAGGTCCCAGATCGCCAGGTGCCCGTCGGCGTCGGCGACCCCGAGGTGGATGCCGTCGGGGCTGAACACCGCCCGCGTGGCGTCGCGGGTTCCGGAGAGCGGCTCGCCGACGCGTTCACCCGTCGTGGTGTCCACCAGCACGACGATCGAGGTGGGATCACCGTCGATCGGAAACCCGATCACGGCCATCAGCCTGCCGTCCGGGCTCAGCTCGATGCGTTCGACGAAGTAGTCGGCGCCGAGGTTGATCCCTTCGCCGATGGCGCGATCCGCGGCCACATCCCAGATTCGGATGTGATCGTCGAAGTCGACCGAGGCGATCGATGAGCCGTCGGCGACGAAGCTGGATTTGGCAAAGAACCCGACCTGAGCCTGAACGATGGCGGTTCGACCGATCGATTGGCCCTTGTCCAGGTCGTAACGTCGAATCCCGCCGTCCGCACCACCGGAGACGAGCACGCCACGGCCGAATGCCACGGCGAGACCTCCTCCGCGGTGCGCGTTCAGTGGATCCTGGACGAGGTTCCCCGTCTCACCGTCGAACACGGTGACGGTCCCGTCCGAGTTGGCCGTTGCCACAAGCGTGCCCTCGGGACTGAAGCCGACGGCATTCGCCCATGCGTCGCTCCCCGATACCTGCTTCTGTCCCAGCTGCTCAGCCAGATCGCCGCTCCACAGCGTCAGCATCCCGTCGCGGCCGACCGAGGCGAGGAACTGCCCATCGGGGCTGTACGCCAATCCGACGACGGCGAGGGATTGCGAGCTCACCTCGTCGACCTGGTTGCCGGTGACGGCATCGAAGACCCAGAACGTGCCGGTGAGGACGTCCGCCGACTGGATGTTGCCCCCGGCGATGACCGTCTCACCGTTCGGCCGGAAGGCGACCGATCCGACGGTGCGTTGGCCCGTGCGATCGGGCTCGAGCAGCGTCGTCGACGCCGGGCTCTCTGCGGTGAGGTCCCACAGGAGCACCGCGCCGTCCAGGCTCGCCGCGGCGAGGTGCGACCCGTCGGGACTGAAGGCGACGGCGACCACCTCGTCGTCGTGTTCGGCCAGCGGGGCGGCGAGGAGCGCACCGGTCTCGGTGTCGCGCTGCCAGACGCCCCCGAAGAACTCACCGGTCTCCGTGTAACCGAGTCCGCCGACGGCGAAGCGCGTGCCGTCCGGGCTGAAGGCCACGGCGTTGGCCGACCAGAGCTCGTCCTCGATGAGCGGTTCGCCGACGGCCGTACCCGTGGCCAGATCCCAGACCCTCACCGATCCGTCCCAGTCGGCCGATACGAGCCGGGTTCCGTCCGGGCTCACGGCGACGGCGCTGACAGCAGCCTCGTGTCCTTCCAACGCGGAGCGGGCCAGAATGGGCTGCGAGAGAGCCGTGGCCAGCGCACTCCATCCGTTGGGTGTCGGCGTGATCCCCAGGCTGGCGACCGCCGTCAGCATGCCCAGCTCGGTCTCGTTCTCCGCCGAGGCCTGGGCCACCGTCGTCAAGCGGGCGGCCGCCGCCCGCTCGCTGGCGCGAACGGAGCGCTGCCATGCCACGGTGGCAAGCGCGCTCAGCGCAAGCGCCACGACGAAACCGAGGGTGACGCCTTGCAGCACCCTGCGTCGGCGTCGCGCCGCGGCCCTCGCCTGTGCCGCGACGGCCTGCATGGACGCCTGGATGAACTGCCGGTCGCGCTCCGCGAGCGGGAGATCGCCACTCTCGATCAGCTCGCCCGCTCGTTCGAGGCGCCCGCCGCGCAACAGGTCCTCGTCCTGCTTGCCTGCGCCGTCCCACTGGCTCGACGCAACGTGGATGTCGTGCTCCAGCCGCAATGCCTCGGCGCTCTGCTTCAGCCACCCTTGGAGCACCCCCCAGGAGGTGTAGAGGGCTTCGTGAGCGACCTCGACGGCCGACTCGTCACCCTCGCTGCGTGCAACGAGAAGACCGTTGTCGACGAATCTGTCGATCAGGCCGCTGATCGACTGCGGCATTTCGTGCATCCGCCGGGGACGGCGGGCGAACACCCCGTCCTCGGTGACTCTCGTCATCGAGAGGAACGCCTTGCGCAGGAGGTCCATGTCCGCCGGGGTGACATCACGAGTGAGCTCCTCGGCGACGGTGGCGATCGAACCACGGAGCCCACCCAGGAGGTTCCGGTACTCGACCAGCTCGAGCTGCTTGTCCTTGCCATAGCGAGTGTTGAGCTGCTGCAAGGTGAACGCCAGCATCGGGAGCGTCCCGCTGCCCTCGGCATCGGCGACCATCTGGGCGATGAGTCCGTCCTCCAGATCGATGCCGGACAACTTCGCCGGCTTGGCGATCATGTCGACGATCCCGCCCGGCGGCATCGGCCCGAGTGACAGGGTCTCGCTGTCGAAGTGGACGAGGGCCGGCTCTTCCTGGAGCTTGTTCAGGAAGTCGGACCGCATCGTGCCGAGCACGACGAGTGCGCTGTGAGAACGCTCGACGGCATGGCGCAACACGGCGAGAAATCGACCACCGGTACCACCCGGATCGGCGAGCAGCTCCTCGAACTGGTCGACGATCATCACCACGCGGGCGTCGTCCTGGCCGGTGACGACACGAAGCTCCTCGGCGAGGGCGAGCAACGGGTTCCCGTCGCCCGGATACACGATCGGGGCCCCCGGAGCCTCGCTTCCGCTCATGGCGATCTCGCTCCTGCGCACCTGTTCGAGCGCCGTGACGAGTCGCGCCTCGATGTCGTCGCAGGACATCGAGTGTCCGGCCGCGCCGAACGCCTTCTGGAAGGCGCGGGCCACCCCGCGGACGATGTCGGATTGCGGTCGCAGCGGATCGAGCACGATCCATCGGTCGCGATCGCGGCGCACGCGGGGGATGAGCCCGGCCCGGACCAGCGACGACTTCCCGGTACCCGAGGCACCGAGGACCATCAGCATTGCCGTCGTGCCGAGGCGATGGATCCTGCCGAGCCGGTCGAGCGCCTCACGGATCTCGTCGTCGCGCCCGAAGTAGATCGCCGCGTCCGCTTCCTGGAAGGCGACGAGGCCCGGATAGGGCGGCCTGCTGTTGTCCCAATCGAAGGCGTCCGCCGGGTCGAGACCGGCGGCGATCAACCCGATGCGTAGGCGTTCGTAGGCCTGGTCGCTGCCCTGGGTCAGATCGACGACCTGGCGATCGCTGAACACGCCCTCCACCACGCAGTCGTCGAGCCGGACGGGAAAGAGCTCCTTTCCCATTGCCCGGGCGTGGGTGATCTCCGTGAAGCACCACTTCGAATCCATCGAAGCGACGCTGCACAGCACGATCACGGCGCGACACGACTTGATCTCGCGATAGAGCGTCTGCTCCCAATCCTGCCCTGCGGGGATCCCGGTTTCCGGATGGAAATCCAGGAAGACCGAGCGGTGACCCTGCCCCTCGAGCCATCGGCGCATCTCATCGGCCGCATCGCCATCCCGGCTGCTGTGGCTGATGAAGATGGCACTCATGCGTCGCTGCGCTCGACGCCACGCCTGACACCGGCCGGACTATTGGGCACGCGGCATGGCCTCACTTGAACTGGAAGAGTGCTGACTGGGTGGTGCCATCAGCGAGCCGGACGCGCAACATCCCGCACTTGCCTGCCCAGGCCTTGTTCGTCGTCCAGACATACGTGTACTGATCGGAGGACGCGTCGTACGACAGGCTGGAGTTGCCCGCCGGCACCGTTGTCTCGATGGCATCGGCGATCGAGGTCGTGCACGACACGAGCTCGATCGTCGGATAACCCGAGGCGAAGATGTTCAGGCCTTGGTTCCCATGGAGGCTGAACTTGACCGGGACTGCCTGACCGGCCTTCACCGTGTTCATCGTCGGCAGGTTGTCGAGCGGCTGGAAGAACCCGCTGAAGTCGTAGCTGGTCAGGTTCAATCCGACCACGACTGGATCGTGGTCCGACGTGCGGTAGGCGTTCGGCTCGTAGAGCGCCGCCTGGGCGGGCGGTTTGAAGCTGGTGTCGTAGTCCAAGATGTCGGGTTCGTCGGAGTTGATGTGCCAGTCTGCCGCCCCGGTTACCTGGGCGACCATGGTCGGGCTTGCCAGCGAGTGATCGAGATAACCGGCCTGCCCGTCGAAGGTGTACGAGTACGCAGACGTGCCGCGGTACTTGGAGATCAAGTTGGTGAAGTCGTCGCCGGTTCCGGCAACGTCGTCGGCGCCGGCCTTGATCGCGTCGATCGGGTCTTCTTGGGTGTAGGAGTTGAGATCCCCGATGATCAAGAAGTCAGAGTCGCCGCTGCCCGTTGGGTCCGTCGCCAGCCAGTCGACCAGTGCCTGGGCAGCGAGCGCGCGCGTGCCGCTGCAGTTCCCTTGGCCGTCGCCCGTATCGGGGTCGCCCACGTCGACGCAATCGGAACCCTTCGACTTGAGGTGGTTCACCACGACCGTGAAACGGGCGCCATTGGACAGGTCCTCGAACGTCTGGGCCAACGCTGGTCGGCTCTTGGTGTCGATGAAGCGCGGATCATCGCTCGAGTCGAGGATCTGGTAGGTCCCGACGGGGGCAACCCTCGACGGGCGGTAGATCAAGCCGACCTTGATCGCGTCCGTCCCGATCGTGCCGGTGTCGATGTAGTCGTAGCCCGGCAGGCCAGCAACGATGTTGGCCGAGGTGTCGACGCCGGTCGTGTTCTCCAGCTCATTGAGCCCGATCACGTCACCGTCCAGGCCCGCAAGCGCGGCCAGGAGCTTCGTTCGTTGGCGGTTGAACTCGTCAGGTCGGTCGGCATCGGCGCCACGGCACTCGACGTTCTGAAGCGGTCCGCACTTGTTGTCCAGCGGCCCCGACGGATAATCGAGGGTGACGAAGAAGTTGAGTGTGTTCATCGCCGCCACGCGGAGGTTGCCGCCGACGGGTTCGGGCGTCGCCGGGCGCGGGTTGGCCGCGGTGTAGTCGGCTGGTCCCGTCGGGAACACCCGGTACAAACTGAAGTCGAAGCCGAGCACGCCGACCGTGTGCTGCACCGTGTCGCCACCGCGGAAGCGATTCGTCAAGGTGAAAGGATCGCCGTTCGGGTGGCGGAGCACCGTCGGGTTCTGCGCGCTCACGGCATCGTCGAGGGTGATGCGACTGAGGCCGTTGGCGAGTGTGCGGGCATTCGCTGCCGCACCCGGCTCGTCGATCGCAGTGCCGGTGAATAGGCGGGACTCGCCGTCCCGTGGCAATGCGAGCACGATCTCGCCGAAGCGGTCGTAGTTGAAGTACTCGGAGATCACGAGTGGTTGTGGGAAGCGAACGAGCATCCCCTCGTAGCGTTCTGGCGCATTGGCGTTGGCGAATGGCAGTGACACATCGGTCGCGGCGACCGACCCGGTGCCGCATGCCACGACGTTCGACGCCGGAACTGCCGAAGTGTTGCTGTTCGAGCCGTTCAGGGTCGTCTGGCTGAAGCGCTCCCTGGCGAAACCGGTGACACGAACGACCTGTCCGGCACTGACCAGGTTGGAGCTGCCGGAGAAGACGAAGATGCCGTCCGAGGTGGCCGGATCACCGTCGCCGACCAGGTCCTGCAGATAGAAGCCCTGCCCGCTGGCGGTGCCTTCGAAGTCGCCTACGACGACGCCGGACGTCGTCACCGTGCCGAGGGTCGGAGTGGAGAGACCGCTGCCCTGGATCGAGTAGATCGGCGTGAAGGGAGCGGCACAGACGTCGAACGCTGAGAAGCCCACCTCGAAGTCGGCGATTATGTTGTCCGGCGGGTCGTTCCCGTCCTGGTCACTGACCTGATTCGCGAGGACGGTGAGAGTGCACAGTTCAGCATGAGTCAGCGCCACGCTCGGATCGATCGTGAAGGTGGTCGGCCCTCCAGAGAACGTCGTGGCAACGGTCCCGCTGAGCGAGCACTCCAGCCCGAACCAGGAACTACCGAGGGTCACCGGCTCGGTGAAGGTGACCGACAGGTTGGCGTTGGTCGGGAAGTCGGTCGCCCCGTCGGCCGGGAACGTACCGGCCACCGCCGGCGCGGAGTCCGCGACGACGCAGGCGTTGGTCGGCGATGTGGTGTTGCGTGGAGTGGGTGCGCCTGCAGCGAAGTCGGAGGCATTGTTGTCGGTCTCCGTGCAACCGTTGGCCAGCCGGACCGCTGCAGTGGTGTTGGACAATGTCGGAGCGGCAGAGCCCTCGGAGAAGTTGGCTCCGTCGTACCCGACGAGGTCCACGATCTGCCCCAGTTGAGCTGCCGAACACGGAGTCGACCCACCGTTGCAGGCCAAGCCCGCCGTCGAGGCGACGAGGGCGACCTTGCCACCCGTCGCGCTCATGTTCATGGTGCCGGTCGCGTCCGCCGTTGGGAGCAGCACACCGTTGGCTCCGCCTGACGCCTGTTGGACCAAGTAGTACTGCCCCGGCGCGAGCGATCCGGAGAGCACGGTGACGGGGTTGGCGCCGAAGTTGCCGGTGCCCGTCGCGCTGGCGTACTGCACGGACATGCCGGCCAGCGAGACCGTCGTGGTGCCGCGGTTGAACAACTCGATGAAGTCGTTGCCATACGGCGCCGCGGCGTTGCCGCCACCGCCGTACACCTGGCTGATCACGAGGTCGGGAGAAAGGGCGTACGCAGCCTGCACCGACGCAAGGCCGACGACCGGGGTCAGCAACGTCGCCAGCAGGAGCAACCGCGAAAGGGTCTTGCCCATGATTGGCTCCTCAGTGGAAGTGAGTTACAGAGATCGAGCTAGATCCCCGGGATGCGGATCAGCGCCAGCTGACCGCCTTCGCGCTTGTACGTGAAGTCGGGGTTGTCGTCGCCGTTGTTGTCGTCGCCCGGCGCCTTCTCCACCCACAGTGTGTGCGCCTGGACGTTGATCAGGAACGCGCCGGGGCCGAACGCTGCGGAGGCGTCGACGATGCCGGTCGATTCCCACGCGCCCCAGTTCCCGGCTGCCCGGCCATCGACGTCGGTCACGCCGCCATCGGCGGACTGGTTCACCCTCGCCACGACCTGCGGCGTGCCCGAGAACGGGGCGTACCAGAGCCGCGCCGTCGTCGCGTTGGTGGGATCCGCAACTTGTTGAGCGGCGGTGAATTGCTGACTGCTTCCTGGATCCTCCGTCAGCAGGACACCGTTGAGCGTCGTCTCGATGTTGTCGGGCTGGTGGACCTCGTTGATCGTCTTGACGGGGTTGTCGTCGCCCTCGACGAACACCGTGAGCGACGTCACCACCGTCGGGTCGTTCGGGTCGAGCACCATCTTCCAGACACGGCCGTTGGTGGACCGGAAGTTGGGCGTGTCCAGGCTCTGCGCCGCAGTCCGGCCTCTGCCCGAGTCGACGATGTAGACGACGTTCCCCATGCCGGGTCGCTTGTCGTAGGCGATGTCCTCGACGCGCACGAACTGGAACACGTCGTTGATGTCACTCCAGTACTCGAGAACCCACTGTGGGCCGTCGATACCGGGACCCGGAGGGGTGCTGGCGACGCGAAGGTCGATCTGCCAGGTGCCGTTCGTTGGCGGCAGCGGGTAACCCTTGTCGGCAGCCTGCAGCTCCGAGCCGTCAGCATCGCGACCGGTGGCGATATCCTTGGGTACCTTGATGAAGTGCCCGGTAACCGGCGTCGTCGACCCGGGCGGCACATCGTAGTAGTTCTTCACCCCCGGCGTGTCCGAGACGAAGGCCCAGAGATCGCCTTGGTCGGCGAGCAGCGCGTTCGTGCTCGGCGCGATGTACGAGTACAGCTGCGACTGGGCCGGCACCACGCCGAGCCCGGGCACTGTTGTGAGGGGGCCGCTCGTGAACGTGTCGTCGCCCGAGAACACCACCGGTTTCCCATACCCAGGGATCGGGACGTTGTTCTCGTGGTTGTGTCGGCCCATGCCATAGATGGGTGCGTGCTTGCCTGTCTGGACGTCGAGTGCGACGACGAGACCGGCCTCCTGCTGCACGGGGCTCGTCAGCGCAGGCGGCCACGAGGTCGTCTGGCGGAGCACGTAGTCGGGCGACTCCTCGTTCGTGAAGAGGATCTCCCTGGTGAACCCTTCCTTCGCCGTGGCCAGGTAGTTGGAGCAGAACCGCTGGTAGCCGGAGCTGCTCGAGATGGCGAAGGAGCCGTTGAGCACCCCGGCGGAGTGCTGGTTGAGGATCAGCTGGCTCACCTGCGCGTTGTCGAAGTCGTTCTCCCCGTTGGCCGCTGTCGGTGCGGCCGTGTTGTACGGGAACGGGACCTTGCTGGTCTCGTGGTTCACGAAGAGGTCGACTCGTCCCTGGCCCCTGGGGCGCACGGAGATCCCGTCCGGGACCGCCTCGAAGCGATAACCGCTCGGGAGCACGTCTCCGACCGTCAGCAGGGGTGTGATCTCCACCCCTGTCCCGACCGCGGTGAGCATCGAGGGCTGCGCCGTCGTGAAACCACTGGTGTTGCCGCCGGCGAACGCAGCGGTCGTCCACGGGCCTGTGAGCGTCGCGGCGAGGGCCGTACAGCGAAGAACTCTGCCACTTCTCATCTTTCCTCCCAGGCTGGTTGCCGTTCACGTGGTCTAGCAGATCCCGCCGACGCCCGTTGACGGCCCAAACGGTAGACGGTCGATGGGGATCGACATCGGGATGGCTCTGCGAAAGTCTCCTCGGTCGTCAACCCGTCGGCAACCATAGCGACGACTGCTGCCACCGGAAATCGCAGGCCGCTGCGGCTGGTCCGCCCGCCCCGTTCCTTCCGAGCCGACAGTGATCCGCGCAGACGTCACGACGCGGGAGTCGTATCCGCAAGGCGCCGTCGGGAGCCCGGCCGTGCAGCAGGCTCCAGGTCAGCGTCTCTGCGAACACTTGCCGATCAACTGCTGACAGACGGCCTCTCGAGCACGATCACACCGGCCCGAAAACCGCTGAAGGCGTCTGCGCTCGAGACCTTGTGTCGAAGGGGGGACTTGAACCCCCACGGGTATTCACCCACTAGCACCTCAAGCTAGCGCGTCTGCCATTCCGCCACTTCGACGTGGACATCCCTCACGATACCCGACGGGTGCCGCGGGGCCAACCGGGTGGGCGCTACTGGGCGAGCAGCAGTGACAGCGCGACGACCGTGAAGATCCAGATCAGGGCGAGCACCGTCGTGATCCGGTTGAGGTTGCGCTCGGCGGCCGTCGAACCGAGGGCCGCGCCCGCTCCGCCGCCGAACATGTCGGACAGTCCGCCACCGCGCCCGCTGTGCAACAGCACGCCGCCGATCATGGCGAGCAACGATCCGATGTTGAGGATCAGGGCGATGTATTTCACGACCGTACGCACGGCTGACCATCTTACCGGTCGCTCGGGCCTTCAACGAAGCACCGAACCGTTCCGACGCCGTCGGGATGGGTTACTCCGACGCCCTCATCGCCCCCTGGGCGGCGAGCGCCGGGAAGTGGCACGCCACCGGATGTCCGAACCCGCGGTCGACGAGCGCGGGTTCCTCCTGAGCGCACCTGGGCTGGGCGATCGGGCATCGGGTGCGAAAGCGGCAGCCCGACGGCGGGTTGACCGGCGAGGGGACCTCGCCGTGCAGCACGATGCGATGCCGCTGACGCTCGATGACCGGATCGGGTTCGGGAATCGCCGACAGCAGCGCCTGCGTGTACGGATGGGTCGGACGCTCGTAGAGGTCGTCGGAGGTGGCGATCTCGACCACCTTGCCGAGGTACATCACGGCGACCTGGTCCGAGATGTGGCGCACGACCGACAGGTCGTGGGCGATGAACAGGTACGACAGTTCGAGTCGCTCCTGCAAGTCCTCGAGGAGGTTGATCACGCCGGCCTGGATCGAGACGTCGAGTGCCGACACCGGCTCGTCGAGCACGATCAGCTTCGGATCGAGGGCCAGCGCCCTGGCGATGCCGATGCGCTGGCGCTGGCCGCCCGAGAACTCGTGCGGGAAACGGCGGGAGTGGTCGGCGGCCAGTCCGACCAGCTCGAGGAGTTCGGCCACTCGGGCGTCGTGGTCGCCGGGGATCTTCTGGATGCGCAGCGGTTCGGAGATCGACGCCCCGACGGTCAGTTTTGGATCGAGCGATGCGTACGGATCCTGGAAGACGATCTGCATCTCCCGGCGCAGACCGCGCAGCGACTTGGCCCCCAGCCCGACGAGTTCGCGACCCTCGAAGCGAACCGATCCGGAGGTGGGCTCGATCAGGCGCAGCAGGCAGCGACCGACGGTGGTCTTCCCCGAACCCGACTCACCGACGAGCCCCAGCGTCGAACCCCGCTCGAGGGTGAACGACACGCTCGACACCGCGTGGACCACGCCCCTCCTGCGGCCGACACTCCCCTTGACCGGGAACTCCTTGACCAGGTCGGTCACCTGGAGCACGGCGGTGTCCGAGACCGCCATCGGGTCGGTCGGAGTTGCCACGGAGCTCACGTCGGCACCACCACGAGTTCTTCGGCACGGATGCAGGCGGTCTCGAGGTCTCCGAACGGTCGCATCTCGGGCAGCTCCAGCCGACACGCCTCGGTTCCGAACTCGCACCGCGGCCGGAACGCGCACCCTGACGGTGGTCGGAGCATGTTCGGCGGCGCACCGGGGATCGGGACGAGCCGGGCTCGATCGGAGTGGGGCAGCGAGCGCATCAGACCGCGGGTGTAGGGATGACTCGGGTGATCGAACAGCGGACCGATCGAACCGCGCTCGACGCTGCGGCCCGCGTACATCACCTGTACCCGGTCGGCGACGCGGGCGACCACGCCCAGATCGTGGGTGATCAGCACGATCGCCGAGTTCAGTTCGCGTTGGATCCGTTGGAGCACTTCGAGGATCTGGGCCTGGACGGTGACGTCGAGGGCAGTCGTCGGTTCGTCGGCGATCAGCACATCGGGATCGTTGGAGATCGCCATGGCGATCATCACGCGCTGGCGCATCCCACCCGAGAACTCGTGGGGGAACTGGCGTGCCCGGTCGGCCGGCTGGGGGATGCCCACCATGGCGAGCAGTTCGACCGCCCGTGTCATCGCCGCCTTCTTGGAGATTTGCTGATGGGATCGGATCATCTCCACGATCTGATCGCCGATGCGGTGCACGGGGTTCAGCGCGGAGAGCGGATCCTGGAAGATCATCGCGATCCGCTTGCCGCGGACCCGCCGGACGATCGCCGGATCGACGTTCACCAGTTCGATGTCGCCGAGCCGGGCCGACCCCCCGATGCGGGCCGACTTGGGCAGCAGACCCGTCACTCCCAGAAACGTGACCGACTTGCCCGAACCCGATTCGCCCACGACGGCGAGCATCTCGCCGGAACGCACATCGAGGTCCACTCCTCGCACCGCCTGCACGTCGCCCGACAGCGTCGGAAACGTGACGCTGAAATCGCGGAGGCTCAACACCACGTCAGACATCACGCTCTCCGTTGCGACGACTTGGGAACGGTGGCCATCCTCGGCGTCCGGAAGTCCACACGTGGGTCCCCCAATGCACGTATCGGTTGCTGCATCAGCTCACCGCCCTTGATCGAGTTTGGGATCGAGGGCGTCACGAAGACCGTCGCCGATGAAGTTGATGCACACCGCCAGGAGCACGAGCGCGCCGCACGGGATCAGCACCAGGTACCAATCGCCACGCTTGGCGGCGGAGGAGGAAAGCTGAACGAGCAGGCCGAGCGAGGTACCTCCCTGACCGGGCTGCGGCCCGAAGCCGAAGAACGACAGCGTCGACTCACCGACGATCGTGCCGATCGCCGAGAGCGTCAGCGCCACCAGGATCGGGCCGATGGAGTTCGGGAGCAGGTGGGTGAGCGTGATCCGCAGGTTCGAGGCGCCGACCGCTCGTGCCGCCTCGACGAACTCGCGCTCCTTGAGCGACAGCACCTGCCCGCGCACGAGCCGGGCCACTCCCATCCAACCGAAGATCACGAAGATCATGATGATGAACCGGATCGACGACTTGTTGCCGATGATCGGTTCCAGGAACGTGAGTCCTGCCAGGAACTGGCGGATCACGATCACCATCACGAGGAACGGCACGGCGAGAAAGAAATCGGTGACGCGCATCAGCAGGTCGTCGAAGCGACCTCCACGCAGGCCGGCGAACGCTCCTACCGCCGTGCCGACGATCACCGAGATGATCGCCGAAGCGAGGCCGATCAGAATCGACGTGCGGAGCCCGTACAGCAGCCGCGTGTAGATGTCGCGGCCGATGTCGTCGGTACCGAACCAGGCGATCTTGCTCGGCTTCAAGTAGACGTTGTTACCCTCGCTGATCTCGCGGACCTGTTCGTCGATGCCGTAGCGCGCGGTGATCGGTGCGGCGAAGACCACGACGATCACGAACAGCAGAACGATCGTCGCTACCGACGCACCACGGTGCCTCCAGTACCGCTTCCATGCCATCTGCCGTGGCGAGAGGGTATCGGCGGTCAACCCCTCGGTTTCCGAGACGCTCGGCAGGAGCTGGTGGGGCGCCGCGGTCAGCAGGTGTTCGGCGTCAGCCAAGACGGATCCTCGGGTCGAGCAGGGCGTACACCACGTCGGCGACGAGGTTGAAGAAGATGACCGAAACGGTGATCACGACCAGGAAGGGCAGCAGCCTGGGGAAGTCACCGTCGATCGACGATCTGATGAAGTAGACGCCCATCCCCGGATACTCGAAGATGTTCTCGGTGATGATCAGGCCGCCGATCAACTGCCCGAAGTCGAGCCCGAGCACGGTGACAATGGGAAGCAGCGCATTGCGAAACTGGTGCCCGAACAGCACCTGACGTTCTGGGATGCCCTTCGCCCTCGCCGTGCGCAGGTAGTCGGCAGACGAGACATCGAGCAGCGACGCCCTTGTGTACCTGGCGTACTGGGAGATCGTCTGGACGGCGACCACCACGACGGGAAGCGTCAGATGTTTGATCATCGTGATCAGGTCGAAGCCCCGGTGCCCGGCCGGGTAGACACCGGCCGGCGGAAGCCAGCCGAGCGAGACGGCGAACGCCAGCTGCAGGATCACCGCCGACACGAACGGGGGCACGGCTCCGACGAAGAAGGCGATGGTGTTCAGCGAGCTGTCGAGCCATCCACCCGGCTTGCGGCCGGCCAAGATGCCGACGCCGACGCCGAGGCCGATTCCCAGCACCGTCGAGATGCCGGCCAGCCGCAGCGTGTTGAAGAACGCGTACCGCAGCGGCTCCCACACCTCGCCGCCGCCCTTGATGCTCCTCGGCCAGTTGCCGGGACCCTGAAGGAAGTTCCAGAGCCACTCGCGATAGCCGCGAAGGTAACCGCCGAACCCGGGGTACAGCCCGTTGACCTCACGGAACTGGGCCAGCTTCTTGGGCGTCGCACGGGGGTTGGCCCGCAGGTAGCTCGCCTCCGGGTTCCATCCGATCCGACAGGCGACGTAGACCACGAACGTGATGATCAACAGTGTCGGCGCGAGCCAGAGCAAGCGCCTCACGATGAATCTTCTCACTCTCCCCCCCTCGGAGTTCGGCGCCGGTGGCGACCGAAGGTGATGCAAAAACGTTGATCGGGGCACCCGGAGCGGGCGCCCCGATCAACGCATACTAGGTCATCCCAGCCAGGCTGGTCAGACCACCGGTGTCAGCCGGGGACGTTTCGCCGGACGACTCAGAGCACCTCGACGGTGGCCTCGCCGGTCAGCATCTCATTGGGAACGTAGCGCTGATCGTTGGTCGAGTCATAGACGCCCGGGAACTGGTTGAACGACGCCATCCAGACGAACCAGGTGGAGCTCGCGCAGGTGGTGACGATGTTGGCGCAGTCGGGAACCGGGAACTGCTCGGCTCCGATCACGACCTGTCCGTCCCCGTCGAGGTCCTCGTAGTTGTACAGGTCGGCGATCCCGTTGTAGTTCACGAGGTTGTTCTGAGTACCGGCGACGCGGTCGGCGCGGTAGGCGCCGATGTTCGGGAACTGCAACGTCGGCAGCAGCGCGGAATCGGTGGCCATCAGCGCCAGGCCTTCCTTGACGAGCGCGATCCGCTTCTCCACGTCGACGGTCTCGTCGGCGGTCTCGAAGGCGGTCGACGCCTCCTCGTTGCACCAACCGGAGTTGTTCCCGCCGGCGAAGTCATTGGCCTCGGTCGGAATCTGGGCGCACGTGAAGCTCGACGTCAGGTAGGTGGGGTCCGGGGCGACCGTGCTGATGTACATGGCGAGGTCGTACTTCAGCGCGGGAAGTCGGGTCTCGAACACGCACGGGATCGCCTCGCAGTTGTCGGCGATCACGTTGAAGCCGGCTTCCTGGAGCTTCGGGATCAGGAACTGCTGAGTGCTCTCACGGCGTGTGTTGCCGGTGTTGATCATCCAGTGGATCTCCGGAGCCTCGCCGTCGGCATTGGTCCACAGGCCGCCGACCTTGGTCCACCCGGCATCGGTCAGCAGCTTCTCGGCGCCGGCCGTGTCGAAGGTATTGGTGAAGATCGGGTCGCAGTAGTCACCAGGGGCGATCGGGCCGCACTGCAACAGGCCTGCATCACCGGCGAACGGAGCGTAGATCTGCTGGTACACCGCCTCGAGGTCGATCGACTTGGAGAACGCCGCCCGGAACGTGTCATCCGCAAACGCGCACGAACGGGTTTCGTCGGGAGTGCAGGCATCGTCCTGCTGGAAGTAGAGCGCCTCGTACGAGCCGCCGGATTCGGTGTCGGTCTTGACGTTCGGGTCGGCCAGTTCCTCTTCGATTCCGGCGAAGAACTGCGGGAAGATCACATCGACAGCTCCGGACTTGAGGAGCGTCGAGCCGTCCTCAGCGGGCACGATCACGATCCGGTCGGTCTTGTTGACGATGGCTCCCTTGTAGCCCGGGTTGGTCTCGAGCACGATCTGCTCGGGCGTCCATGAGGTCATGGCGTAGGGCTGAACACCGCCGTAGGCGTGCGTCCCGCTGAAGTCGCCCGAGACGTCGTTGCAGTCCTCGTGCATCGATGCCTCCACCATCGGGTCGAACAGCGTGCGCCAGGGAGCGAAGACCTTGCCGAAGTCGACATGGATCTGCTTGGGGGAATCGCCCTCGGAGACGCCGACGATCTCGACATAGCCGGCAGTCGTATACGACTCCGGCGTGTTCTTGTTCGCCAACCACGTGCATTCGAAGTCGGCAACCGTGATCGGAGTGCCGTCGTTCCACACCGCGACGTCCGACAGTTCGTACGTCACGCGCATCACTGCCTCGGCCGTGGCGTCGGTGCCCGCGGGGGCCTCGGTGGCGGCCGGGGCCTCGGTGGCGGCCGGGGCCTCGGTGGCGGCGGGCGCGGCCTCGGTCACTGCGGGGGCGACGGTGGTGGCCGCGTCTTCGCTGGCCGCCTTGTCACTCCCGCACGCGACCAGCGCCAGGGCGCCAGCCGAGAGCAGCGCGGTGAACCGCACACTCCTCGTAGTTCTCTTCACAGTGTTGACCTCCTGGTCAGGTTGTTCCTGGGAGGAGTGCCGAGGGTGATGTTCACGACCCCTCGTGCACCTCGTTTGTCCGTACGTACGGGCCCCCGCCCGACGCCGGCGGACCAGCGCCGAGACGATTGGCGTCTCGCCTTTCCTTGGCCTCCCCTTCACGCAGAGAGACGGGACGAGGCGCACGTTAGCACTGCCGTACCGGCGGGTAGTGCTTCGCTCTGCTCCGTCTGAAGTTTCTGTTTCCGCCGGGTGGTGCAGCGGAGCGGTCGTTCCACGGCGGATGGCATCCGACCGGCCCGGCGCGAGGCATCATGGGGGCATGTCACCCACCGACATCCACCCCGTCCGGCTGGCCGGCGAGTCCTTCGCCGGGTCGGGCGCATCCATCGACGTCCTCTCGCCCTACGACGGATCGCTGATCGGCCGGGTGCCCTCCCTCGCCGCCGCCGACGTCAACCGGGCCGTGGCCGCGGCCCACGCCGCCCACCTGCGCGGATCACTCCCGGCGTGGAAGCGGGCGGAGATCCTCGACAAGGCCGCGGCCAGGCTCGGGGCGCGCATCGAGGAGTTCGCCGCGATCATCGCCCGCGAGGCGGCCAAGCCGATCAAGACCGCTCGCGTCGAGGCGCAACGGGCCGTCGGCACGTTCCTGTTCGCCGCCGCCGAGGCCCGCAAGCTGGCCGGCGAGATGATCCCGCTCGACGCCAACGCCCCGGGTGAGGGCAAGATCGGCTTCACCCTGCGCGTGCCGATCGGGGTCGTCGGTGCCATCGCGCCGTTCAACTTCCCGCTCAACCTCGTCGTCCACAAGGTGGCCCCGGCGATCGCCGCCGGCTGCCCCGTCGTGCTCAAGCCGGCCAGCCAGACGCCGTTCTCGTCGATCGTGCTCGCCGAGATGCTGATCGACGAGTGCGGACTGCCGGCGGACCAGCTCCACGTCGTCACCGGCGGTGGCGGCACGGTCGGCAATGCCCTGGTCGACCACCCCGATGTCGCCCTGATCACGTTCACCGGCTCACCCGACGTCGGATGGGGCATCCGCGCCCGGGCGCCGCGCAAACGCGTCGGGCTGGAGCTGGGCAACAACGCCCCGGTGATCCTCGAGCCCGACGGCGATTGGAGGACGGCGGCGGCCAAGATCAAGATGGCCGGGTTCAGCCACGCCGGGCAGTCGTGCATCTCGACCCAGCGGATCTACGTCCATACCTCGATCGCCGCTGAGTTCACCGCCGCGCTGGCCGAGCACGTCAACGCCCTCGTCGTCGGGGATCCGATGGACGAGGCCACCGATGTGTCGGCGCTGATCTCCCGCTCGGAGACCGAGCGGGTCGCCGGCTGGATCGACGAGGCCGTCGCCGCCGGGGCGCGGGTGATCGCCGGAGCGGGGCGGACCGATCGCGACGTGCTGATGCCGACCGTGCTGGCCGACGTCACCCCCGACATGAAGGTCTGCGCGGCCGAGGTGTTCGGGCCGGTGGTCGCCATCCAGACCTACGACAACCTCGACGATGCCCTCCGGCTGGCCAACGACAGTGCGTTCGGCCTGCAGGCGGCGATCTTCACCCAGAACCTGGCCAACGCCATCAAGGCCTTCCAGACGCTCGACTTCGGCGGCGTGCTGGTCAACGAGGTGCCCACCTTCCGCACCGATCAGATGCCCTACGGTGGCCTACGCGACTCGGGCAACACCCGCGAGGGCCCCGCCTACTCGGTACGCGAGATGACCGAGCAGCGTCTGGTGATCATCAACCCGTGACACTGGGTCGCCACTGGCCTCCGCTCCGCTTTGGCCGCTGGCTCCCGGCTCGCTACGCCTGGCGGCGTCAACGCTCGCACCCTGACACTGGGTCGCCACTGGCCTCCGCTCCGCTTTGGCCGCTGGCTCCCGGCTCGCTACGCCTGGCGGCGTCAACGCCCGCACCCTGACACTGGGTCGCCGTCGCCACTGGCCTCGGCGGGGGCTCGGGGGGGCGAAGTGATGCCAGAAACTCGGGAAGTGACGACGTTCTGGCATCACTTCCGCCAGCTGGGGCGCCGGGGGGAAGTCCGGGCGGCTGCGGGCGAACGGGTCCTGGGCTGGGCCGCGAGGCAGGCGGCCCCGGGTCAGGGGACCTGGTGCAGTCGGTACTGGATGATCCGGGCGAACTCGTCGGGGTCGAGGCTGGCGCCGCCGACGAGCGCCCCGTCGATGTCGTCACGGGACATCAACTCGGCGATGTTCGCCGCCTTCACCGAGCCGCCGTACTGGATGCGCACGTCGTCGGCGGATTCACCCGCCATGCCGCGAACGCAGGCGCGGATCGCCGCGCACACGGTCTGGGCATCGTCGGAGGTGGCAGTCCGGCCCGTCCCGATCGCCCAGATCGGTTCGTAAGCGATGACCAGTGCGCCGATCTGCTCGGGCTTGCGCCCGGCCAGCGCGGCACGCACCTGACCGACCACCTTCGACTCGGTGCCACCGTCCTCACGCTCGGCGAGGGTTTCGCCGACACAGACGATCGGCACCATCCCGTGGGCCTGGATGGCCGCCGTCTTGCGCTGCACCATGTCGTCGGTCTCACCGAACAGCTCGCGCCGCTCGCTGTGTCCGCAGATCACGTACTTCACACCGAGCTTGGCCAGGAAGACGGGCGAGACCTCGCCGGTGAACGCCCCCTTCTCCTCCCAGTGGCAGTGCTGGGCGCCCAGCGCGATGCCGATGTCGTCGGCCTCGAGCAGCGTCTGCGCCGAGCGGATGTCGGTGAACGGCGGGTGCACCGAGCAGTCCATCACGTCCCAGTCGTCCTTGCCCACGAGGTAGCTCAGCTTCTGGAGGAACTGGATCGCCTCGAAGTGGTTGTGGTGCATCTTCCAGTTCCCGGAGATGAGCGGGCGACGGGCCATCGGTACGAGCCTTTGTCTAGGAGTCGGCGTTGGGGGCGGAGCGCAGGGCGGCGAGACCGGGGAGGTCGCCGAGCTCGATGAGCTCGAGCGATGCGCCGCCGCCGGTCGAGACATGATCGACCTGGTCGTCGAGCCCGAACTGGGCCAATGCGGCGGCGGAGTCCCCGCCGCCGACCACCGTGAACGCCTTCGTGTCGGCCATCGCCTGGGCGACCGTTCGGGTGCCCGCGGCGAACCGGTCGTCCTCGAACATCCCCATCGGGCCGTTCCAGAACACCGTACGGGCCTCGATGATCACGTCGCTGAACGCGGCCGCCGTGCCCGGGCCGATGTCCAGCCCTTTGGCCCCGTCGGGGAGGCGGCGCCCGAACGTGGCGTAGTTCCCGTCGGCGTCGAGACCGACGAGGTCCTCGGGCAGATGGATCGTCTTGCCCGACCCGAGCAGCCGGGCGCAGGTCTCGACCTGGTCGGGCTCCCACAACGAGGCGCCGATCGGGTAGCCCTGGGCGGCGAGGAAGGTGAAGCACATCGCCCCACCGATGACCAAGGCGTCGACGGTGTCGAGCAACGCCTCGACGACCCCGAGCTTGTCGGAGATCTTCGAACCCCCGAGGACGGCGACGAACGGTCGTTTCGGATCGTCGCGCAGGCCGAGGAGGACCTCGACCTCCTTCTGCAACAGCCGTCCCATCGCCGACGGGAGCGTCCGCGGCGGGCCGACGATCGAGGCGTGGGCCCGGTGGGCCGCGCCGAAGGCATCGTCCACATAGGCATCGACACCCTCGACGAGCTTGGCGACGAACGCCGGGTCGTTGCCCTCCTCACCCGGGTCGAACCGCAGGTTCTCGAGCAGTTCGACGCCGGGCGCCAGCTCGGCCAGACGGGTGCGCACGGCGTCCATCGAGTACTTCGGGTTCGGCTGGCCCTTCGGACGGCCGAGGTGCGAGGCGCAGACCACGTGGGCACCGCGCTCGGTGAGCCAGGCGATGGTCGGCAGTGCGGCCCGGATGCGGAAGTCGTCGGTGATCCGGCCGTCCTCCATCGGCACGTTGAAGTCGGTACGCACGAGCACCCGCTTCCCGGTGACCGGTCCGAGGTCCTCGAGGATGGGGATGCCGCTCATCCCTTGCGCTTTGCGACCTTGCCGCCGGCGTACAGCGCCGTGTCGACGAGACGGTTCGAGTAGCCCCATTCGTTGTCGTACCACGACAGCACCTTGACCATCTTGCCGATGACGCTGGTCAGACCGGCGTCGAAGATGCTCGAGTGCGGATCGCCCTGGATGTCGGACGAGACGATCGGGTCCTCGGTGTAGCGCAGCACGCCCTTGAGCGGGCCGGCGGCCGCCTTCTTGAATGCCGCGTTGACCTCGGCCACGCTCGCCTGGGTCTTGAGGTTGGCGGTGAAGTCGACGATCGAGCCGGTGGGCACCGGGACACGTAGCGAGGTACCGTCGAGCTTGCCCTTCATCGAGGCGAGGACCAGGCTGGTCGCCCGTGCCGCACCCGTCGACGTCGGCACGATGTTGATCGCCGCTCCACGTGCCCGGCGGAGATCCTTGTGCGGGCCGTCGACGAGCTGCTGGTCGCCGGTGTAGGCGTGAACCGTCTGCATCAGACCCTGCTCGACCCCGAAGGCGTCGTCGAGCACCTTGACCACCGGCACGAAGCAGTTGGTGGTGCAGCTGGCGTTCGAGATCACCCTGTGGGTCTTGAGATCGAAGTCCTTGTGGTTGATGCCGTAGACGAACGTGGCGTCGGCACCGTCACAAGGCGCGGAAACGATGACCAACGGCGCGCCGCCGTCGAGGTGTGCCGAGGCTGCCGCCCTCGAGGTGAAGAAGCCGGTCGACTCGACCACGACATCGACCCCCAGTTCGCCCCACGGGAGGTTCTTCGGGTCGCGCTCGCTGAGCACGAGCAGTTCGTCGCCGTCGACCGTGATGCCGCGCTTCGAGACCTTCACGATGGCGTCGAGCCGACCCATCACCGAGTCGTACTTGAGCAGGTGCGCCATCGTCTCGAGCGAGCCGAGGTCGTTCACCGCCACGAAGTCGATGTCGGCGCCCCGCTGCTTGGCGGCGCGGAACAAGTTCCGTCCGATCCGACCGAATCCGTTGATACCTACGCGAACCGTCATGTCGTCGGTGTCCTTTCGCAGAATGCCACTAGTGAAGATCGGCTCGGGAGGCTAGCCGCGTCGGCGTCACCAGTCCCACGCGCGGTCGTACCTGACGAAAAGTCAGCTGTGTCTCAGGTCGCGGTGGACAGCCCGGACCGCCAGCTTGCGCAGCGCCAGCCGACGGACCAGCTCCTCGGTGATCGCCACGGACCGGTGGCGGCCCCCGGTGCAGCCGATCGCCACCGTGAGGTAGCTCTTGCCCTCGGCGGCATACGCCGGCAGCAGCATGGCCAGCAGCCCTTCGAAGCGATCGAGGAAGTCCACGGCCTCGGGCTGGCCGAGGACGAAGTCGCGCACCGGCACGTCCTGGCCGGTCATCGGACGGAGCCGCTCGTCCCAGTGCGGATTGGGCAGGAAACGGACATCCATCACGATGTCGACGTCGAGCGGCAGGCCGTGCTTGAAGCCGAACGAGAGCACGGCGACATGCATGCGGCTCGACGCTTCATCCTCGGTGGCGAACGAATCGATCAACGCCGCCTTGAGTTGATGGACGTTGAGTGCCGAAGTGTCGATGACCAGGTCGGCAGCCTCCCGCAGCGGCAGGAGCAACGAGCGCTCCAACTCGATCGCCTCGGGGACGCTGGGCGCTTCGGCATCGAGGGGGTGGCGGCGGCGGGCGGTGTCGTAGCGGCGCACCAGTTCCGGCGTGCCCGCGTCAAGGAACAGCAGGCGCACGCGATGGCCGTCGGCACGCAACCCGGCGACCTTCGACAGCACGTCGACGTGCTGGCGACCGGCGACCAGCGCCAGACGGGGGATCGCCGCGCCGGGCGCGCTGGCCAGCTCCACGATCTTCTCGAGCAACGAGGTCGGCAGGTTGTCGACGACGTACCAACCGAGATCCTCGAGCACGCCTGCCGCCTCGGATCGTCCGGCGCCGGACAGGCCGGTGATCAGCAGGATGTCGGTCACCCACCCGAACATAGACGCGCCGGGCCACCTCAGTCGGGGAGCCTCCTGGCCCGTAAGTACAACAGCCGCGGGATCGTGGCCGCCGCGGTGTACTCGGCGGCGCGGGCCAGGAACCCGGGGGGCGGGGCCGGTTCCTCCATTCGGTCGATCACCAGGCCGGCGGCCGACAGGGCGTTGACGTACCGGCTGAGCGGTCGATGGATGAACGGGATGAACACGCCCTTCTCGACCTCCTCGATGGTCTCGTCCTCGACGAGGTAGTCGCCGATGCGCCAGTACTGCTCGGGAGGATCGAGGAACTGGTCGTCGATCCACCCGCTGTTCGGGGTCTGCAGCAACGGATGGTTGAGGAAGAAGCAGAACCGGCCGCCAGAAGCCAGAACGCGACCGACCTCGGCGATCGCCTCGTCGACGTCGCGGATGTGTTCGAACACCAGGCAGGCGACGACGGTGTCGAAGCTGGCGTCGGCGAAGGGCAGGGCGGACGCACCGCCACGGAGGAACGCCGCGCCCCCGCCACGCCCACGGGCGACGGTGATCTGGTTCCAGGTCGGGTCGAGTCCGATCACCGTGCCGATGCCGAGCCGCGCCGCCAGACGGCTGATCTGGCCGTCACCGCAACCGACGTCGAGGACCCGGTGTGCGCCGGCCAGCTCGCGCTCGGCCATCGGCATGATCTGCTCGGTGTACTCGGGGTCGGCCCCGTCGGTGAAACCGTCGATCCACCAGCCGGCATGCGTCTCCCACAGATCCTGTTCCTCGGTCACCGACCCAGCCTGTCAGAGGAGCGCCGTTCACCCGCCACGCCACCCGGCGATCCTCGGCGCGGGCCGCGGATCTTGGCGTGGATCGCCACTGCCACCGAGTCGGGCAGCCAGGACAGCGCCTGCAACTCCTCGAGGCTCGACTTCCTGACCGCCGTGACTCCACCCAGCTCCTTGACCAGCCGCTTGCGTCTCGCCTCGCCCAGGCCGGCGATGTCGTCGAGGAACGACGTGGTCATCCGCTTGTCGCGCAGCTCACGGTGAAAGGTGTTGGCGAAGCGGTGGGCCTCGTCGCGGATCCGTTGCAGCATGAACAGGGCCTCGCTCCCCCGCGCCACGTTGATCGGCTCCGTCGACCCGGGGACGAACACCTCCTCGAAGCGCTTGGCCAGCGAGGCGATCGGGATCTCGTCCTCCAACCCCAGCTCACGGACCACCTTCTCGGCGACGCCGAGCTGGCCCTTGCCCCCGTCGACGAGCAGCAACTGCGGCGGATAGGCGAACCTGGAGGGGCGGCGGCCCGACTCCCGGTCGCCCAGCGGTTCGTCACGCGCATCGATGTACGCCGTGAGCCGCCGGGTGAGCACCTCCTCCATCGCCGCGTAGTCGTCGTTGCCGGCGACCGTCTTGACCTTGAAGCGCCGGTACTCGCGCTTGTCGGGCAGGCCGTCGGTGAGCACGACCATCGACCCGACGTAGTCGGTGCCCTGCAGGTGGGCCATGTCATAGCACTCGATGCGCAGCGGCGCCTCGGGGAGGCCGAGGGCATCCTGGAGCTCGACCAGCGCCCGGCTGCGGCTGTTGTGGTCGCTGGCCCGCTTGAGCCTGTGGCGGGTGAACTCCTCCCGGGCGTTGCGGGTGACAGTCTCGTGCAGCTCGCGTTTGTCGCCGCGCAAGGGGACACGGATCTCGACCTTCGTGCCGCGCATGTGGGCCAGCCACTCCTCGTACGTCGACCGATCGGCCGGCTCGTTGGGGACGACGACGAGCTTGGGGATGCCGAGCGGCGGCTCGTCGCCGTACAGCTGCTCGAGAATGCGGTCGACCAGTTCACCGGGGCTCAGATCCTCGACGATGTCGAGCACGAAGCCCTTGCGCCCGACGACGCGGCCCTTGCGGATGTAGAAGATTTGCACCGCCGCCTCGAGGTCGTCGCCGACCAGGCCGATGACATCGGCGTCCTCGTTGCGGTCCCCGACCATCTGCTGCTTCTCGATCGCCCGCTGCACCGCCACCAACCGGTCGCGCAGCCGGGCCGCCCGCTCGAACTCCAGTTCCTTGGCCGCGGCGCGCATGTCGGAGCCGAGGCGCTTGACGATCTCGTCGGTGTCGCCGTCGAGGAACTCGCACAGCTCGACGACGAGCTGACGGTACGGCATCTCGTCGATCTCGCCGACACACGGTCCCGAGCACTTCTCGATGTGGAACAGCAGGCAGGGCTTGCCGAGCCGGTGGTGCTGGTTGAACTTCGCCGGGGAGCAGGTGCGGATGGGAAACGTGCGCAGCAGCAGGTCGAGGGTGTCGCGGATCGCGTAGGCATGGGCGTACGGCCCGAAGTAACGGGTGCCCTTGCGCTTGCTGCCGCGCATCACCATCGCCCGCGGGTACTGCTCGTCGACGGTCACCGCCAGGAACGGGTAGCTCTTGTCGTCGCGCAGACGGATGTTGAACCGCGGCCGGTGCTGCTTGATCAACGAGTACTCGAGCATCAACGCCTCGACCTCGTTGCGCACCTCGATCCACTCGACCGACGCCGCCGTCGCCACCATCTGCGCGGTGCGCGGGTGCATGTTGCGCGGGTCCTGAAAGTAGTTCGACAGTCGTTGCCGCAGCGAGGAGGCCTTGCCGACGTAGATCACCCGGCCGTGCTCGTCCTTGAACTGGTAGGACCCCGGTCCCTCGGGGATCGTGCCTGCCGGTGGTCGCTTCACCATCCCGTCATCATCCTCCCGAGGTTACGGCGGCCTACGGCGCACCCGCGGCGTCACGGCGGGTCAATCGAGGTGGCCGGCGTGGGCGGCGGCGCCGATCGCGTTGATCAACAGGCGACCGGCGGCGATGGTCGTCAGGTCGTTGAGGTCGTAGCGCGGGGCGATCTCCACGACGTCCATGCCGACCAGGCGACCCTTGCGGACCAGGCCGTGGATCAGGCTGCGCATGTGATGGTGGAGCAGGCCGCCGGGCGAGGGCGCCATCACGGCGGGCATGACGCTCGGGTCGACGCCGTCGGCGTCGATCGACAGGTAGTAGGTGCCGCCGTCGGGGATCGCGTCGAGGACGTGGTCGATGCCCCGTTCGAGCACGTCGTACGCGGTGAACAGGTTCGAGCCCCACGCCCGGGCATCGGCGACGTCCTGCGGGCGGGCGCTCCCCTGGCCGCGCAGACCGATCTGGTACATCGAGGTGATCCACGGCATCTCCGACGCCCGGCGGAACGGGTTGGAGTAGCCCTCGCGCACGCCGTTGACGTCGTCACGCCAGTCGAGATGGGCGTCGACGTGGACCATCGTGATCGGCCCGTGGGACGCCAGCGCCCGGAAGATCGGGATCGGCACCCCGTGGTCGCCGCCGATCGACAGCAGCATCTTCACCCTGCCGAGCAGGATCCGCGCCGCCGCCTCGGCGTTGCGGTAGTGCGCACCCATGTCCCAGGGGTCGCCGACGACGTCGCCGCAGTCGACGACCCGGATCGGCCTGCCGGCCAGCAGCGGGCCGCCGAGGTCGAAGTCGTAGCGGTCGAGGGCCTGGCTCATCCGCGTCGAGGCATGGCGCACCGCGGTCGGCGCGTTGGACTGGTCGTTGGTGACCTCAGCCATCGAGTACGGCGCTCCGTACGGAAGACCGAGGACGGCAACCTCGGCGTCGACCTGCTCGAGATCGGTGACCAGCGGGAAGTTCAGGAACGTCTGGAACGGCGCCCGTGGCGCCTCGGTCAAACGGCTCGGCATGCCGCAACGCTACGCCGTCCTCGGCACGAGGGCCGCCTTGGAATGGCCGGTGCCGGCCCGGCTCAGCGGCCGGCGAGGACCTTGCTGAGGAAGCGGCCGGTCCAGCTGTGCTCGACGGAGGCGACGTGTTCGGGGGTGCCTTCGGCGACGATCATCCCGCCGCCCGACCCACCCTCGGGTCCGAGATCGACGATCCAGTCGGCCGACTTGATCACGTCGAGGTTGTGCTCGATGACGAGCACCGTGTTGCCCTGGTCGACAAGACGCGAGAGCACGGCGAGCAGTCGGCGGACGTCTTCGAAGTGCAGTCCGGTCGTCGGCTCGTCGAGCAGGTAGATGGTGTGCCCGGTCGACCGCTTGGCCAGTTCCGCCGACAGCTTCACCCGCTGCGCCTCGCCACCCGACAGGGTCGGCGCGGGCTGACCGAGGCGCACGTAGCCCAGGCCGACGTCGACCAGGGTCTGCATGTGGCGGGAGATGGCCGGCTGGTTGGCGAAGAAGTGGACCGCCTCCGAGCACGGCATGTCGAGCACCTCGGCGATGTTCTTGCCCTTGAAGGTGATGTCGAGCGTGTCGCGGTTGTACCGCGCCCCCTTGCAGACCTCGCACGGCACGTAGACGTCGGGGAGGAAGTGCATCTCGATCTTGATCGTGCCGTCGCCCGAGCATGCGTCGCAGCGGCCGCCCGACACGTTGAACGAGAACCGCCCGGGCATGTAGCCGCGCACCTTCGACTCGGCCGTGGAGGCGAACAGCTTGCGGATGTTGTCGAAGACCCCGGTGTAGGTCGCCGCGTTCGAGCGCGGGGTGCGCCCGATCGGCGACTGGTCCATGTCGATGACCTTGTCGAGCTTCTCGATGCCGTCGACGCCCCGGTGCCGTCCGGGGGCCTGCTTCGACTTGTAGATCTTCTGCATCATCGACGGGAGGAGGATGTCGCGCACCAGCGACGACTTCCCCGATCCCGACACCCCCGTGACCGCCACGAAGCAGCCGAGCGGGAAGCGCACGTCGATGTCGCGCAGGTTGTGCTCGCGGGCGCCGCGCACCGTCAGCCAGTCGTCCCCCGTCGCCCGGCGGCGTGCCGGCACGGGGATCGTCCGCTTTCCCGTCAGGTACTGCCCGGTGATCGAGTCCTTGGCCTTGCCGATGCCCTTGACCAGGCCGGAGTACACGACCTCGCCGCCGTGTTCGCCGGCGCCCGGGCCGATGTCGACGATCCAGTCGCACTCCCGAATGGTCTCCTCGTCGTGTTCGACGACGAGCACGGTGTTGCCCAGGTCGCGGAGGCGCACGAGGGTGTCGATCAGTCGGCGGTTGTCGCGCTGGTGCAGCCCGATCGACGGCTCGTCGAGCACGTAGAGCGTCCCCACGAGACCCGAACCGATCTGCGACGCCAGCCGGATGCGCTGCGCCTCGCCACCGGCCAGCGTTCCGGCGTTGCGTGACAGCGAGAGGTAGTCGAGGCCGACGTCGAGCAGGAAGCCGAGCCGGGCATTGACCTCCTTGGTCACCCGTTCGGCGATCATCCTGTCCCGCTCGCTGAGCTCGAGGGCGGCGAGGAACTTCGACGACTCGCCGATCGGCATGTCGCAGACCTCGGCGATGTGCCTGTCGTTGATCGTGACGGCCAGCGTGGCCGGCTTGAGACGGGCGCCGCCGCACGCCGGGCAGGGCACTTCGCGCATGTAGGTCTCGTACTGTTCGCGCGACCAGTCGCTCTCGGCCTCGGTGTGGCGCCGGCGGATCCAGGGCAGCACCCCTTCGAAGGCCGTCGAGTACTGCCGGGTGCGCCCGTACCGGTTGCGGTACTTGACCGTCACGTTGCCCTCGAGCCCTTCGAGGACGACCGCTCGCTGGTCGGCGTCGAGCGTCGACCACGGGGCCTTCACGTCGATCTCGAAGGCTTCGGCGACCGACTCGATCATCCGCTGGAAGTACTGGGTGTGGGCACTGCGCCAGGGGGCGATCGCCCCGTCACCCAGGGAGAGATCCTGGTCGGGGATGACGAGCTCGGGATCGACCTCGTAGCGGGTGCCCAGACCATCGCATTTCTCGCACGCGCCGTAGGGAGAGTTGAACGAGAAGTTGCGCGGCGCCGGCTCGTCGAAGCTGGTGCCGCACACCGTGCACACGAGATGCTGGCTGAACGTGAGGATCTCGGCGTCGGACACCTCGCCGTCGCGGGGGACCATCTCGATCTCGGCGACGCCGTCGGCCAACCGGAGCGCCGTCTCCAACGAGTCGGTGAGGCGTCGCTCGAGACCCTCGCGCTTGACCAGCCGGTCGACGATCACCTCGATCGTGTGGGTCTCGTAACGGGCGAGCCGCTCACCCCGGGCCAGGAACTCGCCGATGTCGACGATCTCGCCGTCGACCTTGGCCCGCACGAAGCCCTGCCCGGACAGGTCGGCCAGCAGGGTGTCGTAGTCGCCCTTGCGACCGCGGACGACAGGAGCGAGCACCTGGAAGCGCACGCCGTCGGGCAGCTGGAGCACCCGGTCGACGATCTGCTGGGGGGTCTGTCGGCTGAGGCGGGTGCCGTCGTTCGGGCAGTGCTGCACCCCGATGCGGGCGTACAGCAACCGCAGGTAGTCGTAGACCTCGGTGATCGTGCCGACGGTCGAACGCGGGTTGCGCGAGGCCGACTTCTGGTCGATCGAGATCGCCGGGGACAACCCCTCGATGAAGTCGACGTCGGGCTTGTCCATCTGGCCGAGGAACTGGCGGGCATAGGCCGACAACGACTCGACGTAGCGCCGCTGCCCTTCGGCATAGATCGTGTCGAAGGCCAGGGATGACTTGCCCGATCCGGACAGACCGGTGAAGACGATGAGCCTGTCGCGCGGGAGTTCGACGGAGATGTTCTTGAGGTTGTGCTCCCGCGCGCCGCGGACGACGATCTTGTCGCTCATCGGGGCGAGGTTAACGAGACAGTCACCCCGTCAGGCTACCTCATCGTCACGAACTGACGTTCGATGCGCCGGTTCTCGCGGTGTGCGCGGCCGACGTCGCCTCGCCGAATCGCGGGGCCTCCGGCCGGGGCCTGCGGAGCAGCAGGGCGATGGCCAGGGCAAAGACCGCCGCCGACCCGAGCATGATTCCCGCCACATCAGGTCCGAGCGCGTCGAAACCCACGATCGTCGATTGGAACACGCGTCCCCTCCTTGTTTTCAGGCCCGCATCACCCAGTCGGAGACCGCAAGGGGTGCCGTTGATCCAGATGACCCGACCGGGCGATAGCTACATCCCGTGGTCGTCACCTGATCGTAACACGAATTCCGCTGAGAGAGTCAACATAACCACTCATTCGTCATCGACTTGAGCGGAATCGCCTATCCGGCGTCGCGCAACTCCCGGCGGAGGTCCTTGATCTCGTCACGCAGACGGGCGGCGTACTCGAACTTCAGCTCCTCGGCCGCCAGGTGCATCTCCTCCTCGAGCGTGCGGATGAGCCGGTCGAGCTCCTGCTGCGGCAGGGTCTTCAGTTCGCGCTGCACCTTGTCCCGCTCGCGCTGGCGGCGGCGATCCTTGCCCGGCACCGGCGAACCTTCCGAGGGGCGGAGCATCGACAGGATGTCGCCCACCGCCTTGCGGATCGTCTGGGGGTTGATGCCGTGCTCGGCGTTGTAGGCGATCTGCAGGCCGCGTCGGCGGTGGGTCTCACCGATCGCCTTGCGCATCGAGTCGGACACGCTGTCGGCGTACATCACCACCTGGCCGTCGACGTTGCGGGCGGCTCGGCCGATCATCTGGATCAGTGAGGTCTCGGAGCGCAGGAAGCCCTGCTTGTCGGCGTCGAGGATGGCCACGAGCGACACCTCGGGCAGGTCGAGGCCTTCACGCAGCAGGTTGATCCCGACGAGCACGTCGAACTCGCCGAGACGCAGGCCGCGCAGGATCTCGATCCGCTGGATGGTGTCGATGTTGGAGTGCAGGTAGCGCACGCGCAGGCCCTGTTCGAGGAGGTACTCGGTGAGATCCTCGGCCATCTTCTTCGTCAGGGTGGTGACGAGCACCCGGTCGCCCTTCTCGGTGCGCTCCTTGATCGACTCGATCAGGTCGTCGATCTGGCCCTTGGTCGGTCGCACGATGACCTCGGGGTCGACGAGGCCGGTGGGGCGCACGATCTGCTCGACCACCTGGTCGGACACGCGCAGCTCGTACTGCGCCGGGGTGGCCGAGAGGAAGACGACCTGGTTGAGGCGCTCCATCACCTCCTCGAAGCGCAGCGGCCGGTTGTCGCGCGCCGAGGGGAGACGGAAACCGTGTTCGACCAGGATGTCCTTCCGGCTGCGATCGCCCTCGAACTGGCCGTGCAGTTGGGGCACCGCCACATGCACTCGTCGATGACGAGCAGGAAGTCGTCGGGGAAGTAGTCGATGAGGGTGAACGGCGGCTCGCCGGGCGAGCGGCCGTCGATGTGCATCGAGTAGTTCTCGATGCCGTTGCAGTAGCCGACTTCCTGGATCATCTCGAGGTCGTACTGGGTGCGCATGCGCAGGCGCTGCGCCTCGAGCAGCTTGCTCTCGGCCTCGAACGTGGCCAGGCGCTCCTGCAACTCGGCCTCGATGCCGACGACGGCCCGGCGCATCCGTTCGTCGCCGGCCACGTAGTGGGTGGCCGGGAAGACCATCACCTGCGGACAGGTCGCGCAGCTGCTCGCCGGTGAGCGGGTCGATGAACGTGATCCGGTCGACGGTGTCGCCGAACATCTCGATGCGCAGCACGGCCTCCTCGTAGGCCGGGTGCACCTCGATCGTGTCGCCCCGGACCCGGAACTTGCCCCGACCCAGCGTGGCGTCGTTGCGGTCGTACTGCAGGTCGACGAGTCGGCGCAGGATCGAGCGCTGGTCGTAGTCGACGCCGGTGTGCAGCTCGAGCAGCTGACCCGCGGTACTCCTCCGGGTTGCCCATGCCGTAGATGCAGCTGACCGAGGCCACCACGATGACGTCGCGCCGGGTCAGCAACGCCGCCGTGGCCGAGTGGCGCAGCCGATCGATCTCGTCGTTGATCGACGAGTCCTTCTCGATGTAGGTGTCGCTGGAGGCGATGTAGGCCTCGGGCTGGTAGTAGTCGTAGTAGCTGACGAAGTACTCCACCCGGTTGTTGGGGAAGAACTCCTTCATCTCCTGGGCCAGCTGGGCGGCCAGGCTCTTGTTGGGGGCGAGGATCAGGGTCGGACGCTGCGTCGCCTCGATCGTCCAGGCGATCGTCGCCGACTTGCCCGAACCGGTGATGCCGAGCAGCGTCTGGAACCGGTCGCCCCGCTCGACGCCCGCGGTGAGCTGGGCGATCGCGGTGGGCTGGTCGCCTGCGGGCTGGAAGTCGGACACCACCGTGAACCGTTCGTCGGGCACGTCGACCAGCTTAGCGGCTACGAACGGTCGTTCGCCCGGCTTGTCTGGCGGGCCGGCGGGCGGACGCTGCTTCAATGGGAGCGATGGAGCCGATCCGCACCGAGCGATTCGTGCTGCGCCCCTATCGCCGATCCGATGCGGCCACCCTCGCCGCCTACCGCTCGGACGAGACGACGGCGGCCCACCAGTCGTGGCAGGTGCCGTTCCCCGTCGAATCGGCGGCCCTGCTGATCGAAGCGGTACTGGCACACGACGGCCCGATCGACGGCCAGTGGTACAACCTCGGCATCGCCGACCCGGCGACCGACCTGTTGCTCGGTGACGTGGCGATCCACCTCAACTCGGCGGGGCGGAGCGCCGAGGTCGGCTACACCCTCTCCCCCGCCGCACGCGGGCGCGGGTTGGCCACCGAGGCGACCGGCCTGGTCATCGAGCAGTTGTTCTCGACATACGGCGTGTCACGGATCAGCGCCTCGATCCATCCGGACAATCACGCCTCGGCGATGGTGCTCGAACGGCTCGGGTTCCTGTTCGAAGGCATCGCCCGTCAGGCGTTCTGGGTCGCTGACGAGTGTTCCGACGACGCCCGCTTCGGGCTGCTGCGCAGTGACTGGGAGGCGTGGAACTCCCGTCCCCGTCACCGTCCGGGGCAGGTCGAGCTGGCCGAGATCGACTTCCGCAACCGCGAGGCCCTGCTGGCGCTGTCCACCCACTGGTCCCAGCGGCGCTTCGTCGCGCCGATGACCACCTCGTTCGCCCAGGTCGTCGCCAACGACCACGACGAGACCGGCGAGCCGTACGTCCCGTGGTACCGGGCGATCGTCGCCGACGGCGAGATCGTCGGGTTCGTGATGATGGTCGAACCCGCCCCGACCCACCCTGGGCCGTACCTCTGGCGCCTGCTGATCGACCGCCGCCACCAGCGTCGCGGTATCGGCACGCGCGTGCTCGACCTGGTCACCGCCCGCTGCCGGGAACGCGGCGACCATCTCCTGCGCGTGCAGTACGGCCAAGGCCGCGGCAATCCCTCGATGCTCTACCTGGGCTACGGATTCGAACCGACCGGGCGGATCGTCGACGACGAGATCGAGGCGGCTCTCGATCTTCGACGCGCTCCGGAGTAGGGCCGTCGACGTCAATCGTGGGCGACGCCGCCGTCGTCCACCCATGGGCAGACCATGTCGGCGGCTTTACCGGAGCGCCGGCTGACCACCGTCCACGCCTCGCGTGCCGTCACCGGAATGCCCTGTTGCACCTGGAGTTCCCACTGCTGACGAATGACGGCGGCAGCGACCAGCGGCGCGGCGAACGACGTCCCGCTCCAGCGGGCGTAGGCGGGGTGTGTCCACGTCTCGGGCGAGCCATCGGGATCGTTGGCCGGGTCCTCGCACCCGACGACGAACGCGCTGCGCAGCCGGACTCCCAAGGCGGCAGCCGTCACCCAGTCGCCGAAGTTGCTGAACAGTGCGCGATATCCGGCGCAGTCGACCCCGGCGACCGAGACGGTCGCAGCAGACAGTGCCTCACCGCCGAAACGGCTCGCTGCATAGGCCGCCGGGAAGCACGGGTCACTCGTGTCGTCGTTTCCCGCCGACGCAACGACGAGGAGACCTGGGGCTACGGCGACGAGAGCTTCGAGGGCGTCGAGCAGGGCGACCGACGATACCCAGTCACCGCCTTGACCCCCACCGGTACCGAAGGCGGTGCTCAAGCCATAGCCCCCGAACGGGAGAACGAGCACGTCGGGCACGGTGGCTGCCACCATGCCGGACAGAACGGTGAGGAGGGTCGACTCCAGCACAACGCCGTCCGGCGTCGCGACATGGCGCACTTCGATGTCAGCGGACGGAACGAGTTGGTGGATCAGTCCGGCCACGAATGACCCGTGACCGGCGGCGAATCCCAGTTTGCCCGGTGTCGCCCCGATGAGAGCGTCGGAGTTGTCGCCCTGTGGCAGGAAGCGCCCGTTCCCGATGGTCCACGGGCATCTCGAACTCAATCCCGTGTCGAGAACGCAGACCCGGAGCCCCGATCCGCACGGATCTCCGGGATCCGGCCTGGCGACGTAGGCGACGAGTTCTGCGTCCTCGGACGGATGCGTCGTCTGCGACGTGACAGCGGCGTACTGCGGAGAGATCGCCCGTCGCTGGTCGTGCAACCTCGCCACGATGGCGACGACCCGCCGGGCGGCCTTGGCGTCGTCCGGCTCCTCCTCAGCCCGCAGCTCGAACGTCCTCACCCCACGTTCATCGCTCGGCTCGTGCCCACCAGGTCGGAATCCGGCCTCTTGCACCGCAGATTCGATGTCCGGCGCCCCGGTGTCGACGGTGATCCGGCGCGGATGGATCAGCAACTCGTCGTTGCCGTCGAACAGCTTGGCGAGAACCTGACCGTTCGGCAGCACCCCTGGGCGCGACAGCCTCACCTCGAAACCTTGGCGCCCAGGGTCGACCTCGCCGGCCCCCGGGTTGTCCGGTGGGAGGAACAGGCGGTCGTAGAAGGCCCGACGACGAAGCTCCCTGCGTGCAACCATGGTGTGCAATCCCCTTGTGTCGTCCCGACCGTGGCCGGTCGCGATCCGGTGTTGGACCAGGCTTTCGCCGATCGAGCGTACGCTCCGTGGAAATGAGTGCCGAACCGGTATCGCTGATACAGGCGATCGATTGGTTCCACTCCGCCCGTGCCGATCCGGCAGTGACCAGGGCACGGGTGGAGCACGCGCTCTCGTCCCCGTCCAGCGATCGCGCCGTCACCGGTGTGCTGCACGCCATCGCCTGCCGCGTCTCCCTCGACTTCGCCGACGCGACCGCGGCGGTCGAGGCGGCCGAGTTGGCCGTCGCGCACGACGATCCGAGCGTCCCGGCTCGGGTGCGTACCGAAATACGGGCGCTCCACTCGGCCGCCCTCTCGTACGCCGGTCGTCTGGACGACGCCGCCGAGGTCCTCGACGAAGCCGAGCGACTTCTGAAGGGCCCGGACAACGGGCTGCTCGACATCCAACGCGGGGCGCTGCTCTATCGCATCGGTCGCCTCGACGACGCCCGCCTCGTACTCGACCGCGCCCTGGAGCGACTGCCCCCGAGCAGCGGTACCGACCAGGCGAGAGCATTCAACAATCGCGGCGTCGTCAATCTCTACCTCGGGGCATTGGGCGAAGCGGAGCGGGATTTCGACGCCGGCGAGGTGCGCTACAGAGCCGCGGGACTGGACATGGCTGCGGCGGACCTCGCCCACAACCGTGGGATGGTCTATGCACGGATGGGTGATCTGCCTCGCGCCTTGCGGGCATTCGAGGCAGCGGAGCAGGAACTCTCCACACTCGCCGGCCCGATCGACCAGCAGATCGTCGCCCGCTCGGAGATCCTGGTGATGGCCGGGTTGGCCGAGGATGTCCTCGATATCGTCCCCAAGGCGGTGGAGCGCCTGGACGCGGCCGGGATGGCCGCACCTGCTGCCGAGGGGCGGCTGTATCTGGCCATGGCTCTGCGCATCCTGGGCGAGCCCGGGGCGGAGCAGGCTGCTCTCACCGCGCTGCAGGACTTCGATGCCAACGGGAGGTTGGGGTGGGCGGCGATCGCTCGCGACGAGTTGGTCCAGGCCCGGAGCACCTCGAACGAGGACCCGGGGCTCGTCCTGGACGGGGCCGAGGAAGCGGCCGAAGCACTCGACCGGCATGGCATGCACGACTTCGCCGCCGGAGCCTGGCTGCGGGTTGCCCGCGTGGCTCTCGCCGGCGAGGATCCTCGGCGGGCGGGGGCCGCGCTCGATCGCGTCCGCCGGCGACGTGGTTCGCTTGCCGTACGACTCGCCGCGGACGAGGCCAGCGCGCTGTTCCATTCGACGAGCGCGAACACGCTCGCCGCGCGCCGGGCGGTCCTGCGCGGGTTGCGATTGCTGGAGCTCCACCGTTCCCTGTTCGGCGCGACGGAGTTGCGCGCTCAGGCGTCCGCCTGGGGTGCCGGGCTCGCCGAACTGGACATTCGACTGGCATGGAATGCGGGGCCGGTACGCCTCCTCCGAGCCGCCGAACGTTGGCGGGCGGCGGCCACCCGTCCGCGTCTCGAGTTCACCGACGATCCGGGAGTCGATCGCCTGCTCGCCACGTATCGGGCGACTCACGGGGTGTCGGCCCTTCTCCGCCACGAACGTGACGGCGACGAGGCATCCGAGCGGGCCCGGCAATCGGAACGCCAGCTGACCGCATGGCTGAGGACGAAACCCGCCGGATCGATGATGGCCACCGCCGTGGCATCCGTCCACGTCAGCGAGATTCGCCGCCGGCTCGGCGGCGGAGCTTTCATCGAACTCGTCCGCTGCGGCGGCGATGTTCGGGCGATCGTCGTCACCGGCCGACGGACCACCGTCGTCGAGATCGGCAGCGCGACGGCTCTCGACCGCGCCGCACGCGACCTGGCGACGACGACGGGCCGACTTGCCGGCGCGTTGGGCACGAAGGGCGAGGGACTGCTGATGGCTGCGACAAGGTCAAGCCTCGCCCGGCTCGGCTCGCTCGTCGTGGAGCCGATCCTGCGCAGACTCCCGAGCGGGGGTGACGTGGTGCTCGTCCCGACCGGTGAACTCCACGCCCTGCCGTGGGGGGTCCTGTTCGGCCCCGATCGAGTCGTGTCGGTCAATCCGTCCGTTCACACATGGCTCCGGCCCTGGAAGGACGGCGTCGGCTCCGGTGTCGTCTGTGCGGCGGGGCCGGGCCTTCCCGGTGCCGAGAACGAGGCACGGACCCTGGCCGGTCTTCACGAGGGATCGAGGTTGCTGATCGGTTCTGGAGCGACCGTCGAAGCGTTCACGAAGGCCGCCGACGGTTGCCGTCTCGCCCACGTCGCGGCACACGCGCACTTCCGTTCGGTGAACCCGCTCTTCTCCCACCTCCTGCTCGCCGATGGCCCGGCCACGGCGCACGACTTGGAGACGCTCCGTCGGCCACCCGCACTGATGGTGCTCTCCGGTTGCTCGACCGGCCTCGTCGGCCCGAGGGCCGGTGGGGACCTGCTCGGCCTGTCGACGGTGCTGCTCTCCGGTGGCACCAGGGCCCTGGTGGTGTCCACACTGCCATTGCCCGATCGATGGACGGTGCCGGTGATGATCTCGCTGCACGAGCGCCTGATCGCCGGGCGGGGCATCGGAGAAGCGGTGCGAGCGACGATCAGCGACGACCAGGACTCCCCCGGCGGTTTGGCGACCGCGTGCGCCCTGCTGTGCCTCGGCGACAGCCGGGCGACGCTGATCTCATGACTGGAGCATGAACCACGGGGTGACCATCAGGCCGCCGTCTGCCTCTGCCGGTTGCCCAGCATCGACGGCGCGGATCGTCAGGCGGATCGAACCGGCGTCGAGGGGACCCACGGTGAACGAACCGAGGTCGTCGGTCATCGTCTCGAGGTCGGCGCCGGGCCGGTCGACCCGCACGGCATAGACCGCAGCGGGCACGACGATCCCGGTCAGCAGAAACGTGTCGCCATCCTGGGTGGTGCACTCGAAGTGCACGCCATGGTCGTCGTTGCCGAACGCCACGAAACGTTGCATCCGGTCGTCGTCACGCACGACGGCAAGTTCGGTTTCGGCCGAATCGACGAGCAGTTCCAGCAGTTCTGCATCCACCGTCCGCCAGGTGTACAGATCCTGGGCGACGCGTACGAGGTCGTCGGGAATCGGTTCCTCGGATGCGAACACCGCGTCGAAGGCGGCCATCATCCGGCGTTCGGTTGGTGTCGGCACGATGTCGTCGTGATCGTGCCCGTGAAGATCGTCCATCAGATTCCCCGCCCCTTGTTCACTTCCCGTCCGAGCTCCAGCAGGTATCTGCTGACCTCGGGTGTCTCGCGGATCTTCTCGAGGCACCTTGATCGGCGGATCGCCGTACCGCCGGTCGACCAGCCCATGATCTCCTCGATCTCACGGTACGAGAGATCCTCGTTGGTCAGCATCCGCACCAGCGCCCGGCACTCCGGCGTCATCCTGGCGAGGGCGGCTCTGGCGATGCGGTAGCGCTCGTCGCGCTCGACGAGTTCGGCGTCGATCGGAGCCTCCCAACCATCGTCGACGTCACCGACGGGGACCAGTCTGGCCTTGCGGCGCAGGGCTGCTTCCGCCTCGTGCCTGGCGATGATCATCAACCACACATGCACCTTGGCGGGCTCGCGGACCTGATGCAGCCGCTCGATCGCCCGCAGCCACGTGCCCTGGAAGACGTCCTCGCGCTCGTCCCTGGTCAGGCCGAGCGCCCAGAGCACCTTCCACACGGCTCGGCTGTTGACCTTGACCAGTTCGTCCCAGGCGCGTCGTCCCTCCGGCCCGCCGGCGAGCGCCAGACCGACCAGCGAGGCGTTGTCCATGCCGACCACGCCTCGACCATACGACGATCGCCTCGTCGTCGATCTCACATCTGCATCGCGGCCCACAACACATGGAGCGACGACCCGACGTGAACATACATCCGATGACGTGACACTCATCACTACCGAGGCGCCGGGACGGGCTCGCCGCGACAGTCGTTCACGACAGCATGAGCGAGATCGGACCGACGGTTCCGGTGTGCCGGGCGAAGAAATCGCCCTGGTCGACCACCAGGTAGCGGCCCTCGCCGCGCACCACGATGATCCTGCGCCCGCAGCCCTCGACGGGGCAGACGAAGACGATCCGCCGGCCGTCATCGTCGTCGACTTCAAAGACATGATGGTCATCCACTTTCTCCTCCTCGAATGGTCCGACCCGGGTGTCCGGATGCCCACCGAGGCCCGCCGGCACACGCCGACGGGCCTCGACCGACAGGGTTCCGGACGCCGCTGCGCTCAGCGACGCCGTCCCGATGTCACGGGTTGCGCAGGTAGATCGTCGGACCTTCGACGACACCGGAGATCTCGGTCTCCTGGTTCAGCGTGTTGCGATGCTCGATGACCGACACCAGCTTGTACACCGACGAGGCCGCCGGCGGGCCGTTCAGGACCGGGGCGTTCCCCGGCACGTTGAACGTTGCGGTGTAGTCCTGGGTCCCCGGGCCGGCGACCCGGACGATCGGGCTGGTCAGCAGCACCTCGGGGCCGGGTCCGATCGACTCGACGAAGAGGTGGAACTCGAAGCTCCCGGCGAACGTGTTGGACACGTCGTCGACGTGAACGGTCACATCGACCGACCACGGCTTGTTGAGATCGAGGATGTTCTTGGCACCACCCGAGTTGTCCTTGACCACCATCGTCGTCGAACCGGTCCAGGCGGGGTTGGGGAATTCAATGCTCATTGCAGGTTCCTTTGTGGTAGGGGGATTGTCTTTCCGACATCCCTAGAGACCACCCTGCCGTCGAGCGCATACCGGAAGATCGGCGGAACTGCGTCGTCGCCGGTCGTCGAGATTCGCCCGATGCCTACATCAGCACGACCGAGCGCAGCACCTCGCCGCGCTCCATCTTGTGGAACGCCTCCTCGACCTGGTCGAGCGAGATCGTCTCGCTGACGAAGCGGTCGAGGTCGAGGCGGCCCTGCAGGTACAGGTCGATGAGCATCGGGAAGTCCCGTGATGGCAGGCAGTCGCCGTACCACGACGACTTGAGTGCACCGCCCCGGCCGAACACCTCGATGAACGGGAGCGTGATCTCCATGTCGGGACGGGGAACGCCGACGAGCACGACCGTGCCGGCCAGATCGCGGGCCTCGAACGCCTGGCGGTACGTCTGGGGCAGGCCGATGGCCTCGATGCACACGTCGGCGCCGTTGCCGTCGGTGGCGGCGCGGATCGCCGCCACGGCGTCCTCCCGGCTGCCGTTGACGGTGTGCGTCGCCCCGAACTCCGTGGCCCAGGCGAGCTTGCGGTCGTCGATGTCGACGGCGATGATCTTCGACGCTCCGGCCAGGCGGGCACCGGCGATCGCCGCGTTGCCGACACCCCCGCAGCCGAACACGGCCACGCTGTCGCCCCGCCCGACGTTGCCGGTGTTGACGGCCGCGCCGATGCCGGCCATCACGCCGCAACCGAGCAGGCCGGCGGCAGCGGCCGGTGCCGTCGGGTCGACCTTCGTGCACTGACCGGCGGAGACGAGCGTCTTGTCGGCGAAGGCGCCGATGCCGAGGGCCGGCGACAACGGGGTGCCGTCGGCGAGGGTCATCTTCTGAGTGGCGTTGAACGTGGCGAAGCAGATCCACGGCTTGCCGCGCCGGCACGACCGGCAGTTACCGCAGACGGCTCGCCAGTTGAGGATGACGAAGTCGCCCGGGGCCACGCCGGTGACGCCGTCGCCGACCTTCTCGACGATGCCGGCGGCCTCGTGGCCGAGCAGGAACGGGAAGTCGTCGTTGATCCCCCCCTCGCGGTAGTGCAGGTCGGTGTGGCAGACGCCGCACGCCTTGACGGCGACCAGTGCCTCGCCCGGGCCCGGGTCCGGCACGAGGATCGTCTCGATCCCCACCGGGGCGCCCTTCGCCTTGGCCACCACTCCACGAACCTCGTTCACCGTCGAACCCCCTGTTGCACCGCGTCATGTCGGACCAGCGCCCGACATCCTGTCACGCGTCGGCCGGCCGAGAAGGCACGACGTAGGACGCGAGCGACCGGATCCAGGTCCACAGCGGCCCGACCTGATCGGCCAGACTCGCCGGGGTTCCACCGTTGTCGACCACCCGGTCGGCGATCGCCAGGCGCTGCTCGCGCGTCGCCTGGCGACCGACGCGGGCCCGTGCGTCGGCCTCGTCGAACCCCCTGAACCGCACGAGGCGCTCGATCGCCACGTCGACGGGAGTGTCGACCACGATCACGGCCGCGACGCCGTACCGGGCCTTGCCGTCGTTCTCGGCCATCAGCGGCACGTCGAGCACGACGACCCGGTCGCCGCCCGTCTCGGCGGAGATCCGCCGGCGGATCTCCCGTCCGACGGCCGGATGGACGATCGCGTTGAGCGCGGCGAGCGCCTCGGGGTCGCTGAAGGCGATGGCGGCGAGCGCCGGGCGGTCGAGTTCGCCGTCGTGGCGGATGATCCCGTCGCCGAACCGCGCCGCCAGTTCGGCCAGCACCGACGACCCTGCCGACTGCAGTTGGCGAGTGATCGCGTCGGCGTCGATGATCACCGCCCCGCGCTCGGCCAGCATCGCCGACACCGTCGACTTGCCCGAACCGATGCCACCCGTCAACCCGACCAGGATCATCGGTTCGACCCTAGGCGAGACGACCGGCCCCAGCCGACGGGGACGGAAACCATTCGTCAGATTTGCGAACACTCTGCCACGGTCCGTGGCTCGGAGACCCGCTACGGTTGTGTTCGTCATGACCGAGCCGGAGCGTCCGCCGCCACGCCGCCCGCCGATCCTGGTGGGCGCGCCCGCGCGCCGGTCGCTCCCGACCAGGCGTCCGCCCCGTGCCGACGCCCCCACCCCCTCGCTCCTCGTCGACCGCGAGCCGAGAACGCACCCGCCGGCACCGACCGTCGACACCGTGCACGGGATGGCCGACCGCAACCAGACCCGCCCGACCTACACCCGGCGAACGGGCGTGCCGGTCGACGAGATCTTCCCGGTCGGTCCGAGCGGACAACTCGTCCAGGCCCCGGCGCTGGCGCCGTTCCGCTGGGGCGCGTTGATCATCGGGCTCGTCGGCGCCTCCGACAAGCTCGCCGACGACGTGTGGCCCACCGGCGTCATCCTCGTCGCCCTCGCCGTCTACTCGACGTTCACGACGTTCCGGCCCGTCCCTTACCGAGACGACCGCGCCAACCGGGCCCTCGTCGGGGCCGACGCCTTCGTCCACCTCGGAGCCGTGATGCTCACCGGCGACTGGGCGTCGCCGTTCTCGTTCACCCTCATCCCGAGCACGCTGCTCGCCGGCTTCGCCTCCGGACCGGTGTACGCCTTCCAGCTGATGGGCGCCTGCGCCAGCCTGATCTCGATGCGCTACCTGACCACGGCGGGCATCGGCGACGGATGGCGCACCGCCGCAGCGTGGTGCGGGGTGCTCGCCCTCGTCGCCCTGACGAGCGGGTTGTCCCGCCGCGTCTCGGTCGAATCGGCCAAACAGCAGCAGCTCGCCATCGACCGGGTCTCGCGCCTCGCCGAGGCGAACAACCTGCTCTTCTCGCTGCAGAAGGTCGCCCAGACGCTTCCCGCCTCCCTCGACCTCGACGACGTGCTCGACTCGACGCTGATCCGCCTGCGGGGGATGATCGACGCCGACGCGATCACCGTCGTGCTCTACTCGGAGCCCGATCGGATGTGGGAACCGGTGCGCACCATCGGCCACAAGACCGAGAACACCTACTCCCCCGACACCCTGCCCCCGCCAGTGCAACAGGCCATCGTCGAGCGGAGCTCGGTGTGGATCGAGGATCTCGTCAGCCAGGGCCCCGGCGTCGCCCAGAGCATGCGGTGCGGCCTGTACGCCTCGCTGTGGGCCCGCGGCTCGCTGATCGGTGTCGTCGCGCTCGAGTGCCGCAAGCCCGGACGCTTCAACGCCCAGCACGTCGAACTGCTCAACGGCTTCACCGAGCCGTTCGGCATCGCCATCGACAACGCCCGGTTGTTCCGCCGGCTGCGTTCGATCGGCGCCGACGAGGAACGCCAGCGCATCGCCCGCGAGCTCCACGACCGTGTCGGCAACGCGCTGGCGATGGTCGGCTTCGAGGTCGACCGGGTGAGCGGCCAGGCCAACCGGGGCCAACCCGTGATCGAGGACCTCGCCGGACTGCGCGAGCAGATCAAGGGTGTCGTCAGCGACGTGCGTGAGGCGCTCTACGACCTGCGGACGGACGTGTCCGAGGAGCGCGACCTCGGTTCGACGCTCGAGGGTTTCCTCGTGCGTGTGCGCACCCGCTCCCCGGGCCTGCAGGTCGACTACGTCGGCGAGGCGACGGCGAGGCTGCCCATCCTGCAGGAACGGGAGATCTGGCAGATCGCCCGCGAGTCGATCACCAACGCCGAGCGCCACGCCGAAGCGAGCCGCCTGAGCGTCGAATGGCGCTGCGACGAGCACGGCGCCGAGCTGGCGATCAGCGACAACGGCAAGGGCTTCAAGAAGGGCGCCGGGCGCCAGGACTCGTACGGCCTCGTCGGCATGCGGGAACGGGCGGCGTCGATGGGCGCCCTGTTCGACCTCAAGTCCGAACCCGGCGCGGGCACAGCGGTTATCGTTCGACTAGTTAATGAAGATAGAGGAGGGGATTCGTGAGCTTGCGCCTGATGTTGGTCGACGACCATCGCATGCTTCGGGAGGGTCTACGGCGGGCACTCGAAGCCGAGGGGTTCATCGTCGTCGGTGAGGCCAACGATGGCCACGAGGCGCTCAAGATGGCGTTGGAGCGCAAGCCCGATGTCATCTTGATGGACGTCTCGATGCCCGACATCGACGGCATCGAGGCGACCCGCAACATCATGCAGGCCGATGGACGCCAGCGCATCGTGATGTTGACGATGCACATGGACCGCGACGTGATCGACAGGGCGATCAAGGCCGGCGCCGTCGGATACCTGACGAAGGACTGCTCGATCTCCGAGGTCTCCGACGCCGTTCGCATGGCCGCCAACGGTGACCTCGCCCTGTCCCCCAAGCTTGCCGAGCTGATGCTGACCGAGGCGCGCAAGGTCGACCACGGCGACGAGCGCCTGATCACACGACGCGAGGAAGAGGTGCTGCAGCTCATCGCCGACGGACTCTCCACCCCCGAGGTGGCCTCGAAGCTGTACATCAGCCAGAAGACGGTCAAGAACCACCTGGCGTCGATCTACGAGAAGCTCAACGCCCGCGACCGCACCCAGGCCGTTCTGCTCGCCGTGCGCATGGGCATCGTCAAGCTCACCTGACGCGACGAGGCCCGGGCGCTTCCGCCCGGGCCTCGTCGCGTGGTCGCCTCCTCGAAGCTCAGGCCTCGGGAACCGCTTCGGGTGCAGGAGCCGCCGCCGCCGGGATCGGCGCTTCGCCGTCGGGGGACACGGGCTGTACGCCACCCTCGCCCGCCTGCTCGAGCTCGCGGTAGTACTCGGCCCAGGCGGCCTCGCGGTCGGCGTCGTCGGTGACACCGATCCAGTTGCCCTCGGCGTCGTAGTTGTGCGACCCGAATGCCTCGCGGTACTCCTCGGCGAGCTCGCCGCCCTCGGCGGCCTGCTTGATCGACAGGCTGATGCGGCGGCGACCGAGGTCGAGGTCGATGATCTTGACCCACAACTCCTCCGACGGCGTGACGACCTGCTCGGGGGCGTCGACGTGGTGCGCCGACATCTCCGAGATGTGGACGAGACCCTCGATGCCCTCGCCCACCTGGACGAACGCACCGAACGGGACGAGCTTGGTGACCCGGCCGTAGACCAACTGGCCGACCTCGTGGCTGGAGGCGAACTCCTGCCACGGATCCTGCTGGGTGGCCTTCAACGACAGGCTGATCCGCTCCCGGTCGAAGTCGACGTCGAGCACCTGCACGGTGACCTCGTCGCCGACGGCGACGACCTGGCCGGGATGCTCGACGTGCTTCCACGACAGCTCGGACACGTGGATGAGGCCGTCCATCCCGCCGAGGTCGACGAAGGCGCCGAATGACACGACCGACGAGACGACGCCCTTGCGCACCTCACCCGACTTGAGGTTGTTGAGGAACTCGTCGCGGGCTTCCTTCTGGGTCTCTTCCAGGTAAGAGCGGCGCGACAGCACGACGTTGTTGCGGTTGCGATCGAGCTCGATGATCTTGGCCTGCAGCGTGCGCCCGACGTACGGCTGCAGATCGCGCACCCGGCGCAGCTCGACGAGCGAGGCGGGGAGGAAGCCGCGCAGGCCGATGTCGATGATCAGGCCGCCCTTGACGACCTCGATGACCAGGCCCTCGACGACACCGTCGATCTCCTTGATCTTCTCGATCGTCCCCCAAGCCCGCTCGTACTGGGCCCGCTTCTTGGACAGGACCAGGCGGCCCTCCTTGTCCTCCTTGGTGAGGACGAGGGCGTCGATCTGCTCGCCGAGCTTGATGATGTCGTGGGGATTGACGTCGTTGCGGATCGACAGCTCACGGGCCGGGATCACACCCTCGGACTTGTAGCCGATGTCGAGGAGCACCTCGTCACGATCGACCTTCACCACCGTCCCGGTGACGATCTGGCCGTCTTCGACGGACACCATGGTGCCGTCGATGGCGTCGGCGAATGCCATGCCGAGATCGTCGGAGGTGATCTGGCGGGGGGTGTAGTTACCTTCCTCGTCGAATGTCCCGAAGGGACTCGAGGAAGTGGTCAAAGTATCGGACAAGGGGGACTCTTTTAACCTAGAGGGATGGAACCGGGAGAGGTTACCACTGCGCACCCGGTGAACGACCGGCGCAGCGAGGTGCCGTGAAAACCGGCGATGCGCAGCGCCGATGACTCGGCGCTGCGCATCACTCGGGGAGGCGACCCGCTTTCGTGGATCAGTCGCCGCTGGCCATCGCAAGCTCCTTGGCGGCGATCTCCCGCCTCATCTTGTTCTGGCCGAAGCGCAGGTACAGGGACGGCACGATGAACAGGTTGAGGATCGTCGCCACCACCAGGCCACCGAGGATCACGATCGCCATCGGGTACTCGATCTCCTGGCCGGGGATGTTGCCCGAGAGCACCAGTGGAATCAGGGCGAGACCAGTGGTCAACGCCGTCATCATGATCGGGGCGAGTCGTTCGACCGCGCCCCTGATGACCAGCTGCGGACCGAAGATCTCACCCTCGTGTTCCTCGAGATGCTGGTAGTGCGACAACAACATGATCCCGTTCCTGGCGACGATGCCGAGCACGGTGAAGAACCCGACCAGCGAGCCGAGCGAGACGATCCCGCCCTGCGTCTTCACCGCAATCGCGCCGCCGATGAGCGCCATCGGCAGAGTCACGTACGAGAGCACCGAGAGCCGGAAGCTCCTCAGCGCCACCATCAGCAGCAGGAAGATGCCTCCGGCTGCCACGAGAGCCCAGCGGCTGAGGTTCTTCGACGCCTCCTTGCGCTCGGTGTAGTCGCCGAGCATCCGGTACGAGTACCCGGTGTCGAACTTCACCTGGGAGAGCTTGTCCTCCAACTCGTCGATGATCGATCCGAGGTCACGACCCTCGACCTCCGCGTCGACATCGAGGCGCCGGTGGGAGTTCTCCCGCTTGATGGCGTTGTAGGTCGGCGCCAGGCGGACCTCGGCGATCTCCTTCAAGGTGACATGACCCCCGTCGGGTGTGTCGAGCAGCATGTTCTCGACATCGGTGATGCTGTCGCGCTGATCCGGTGGGGTCCACACGTTGACGTCGAAGGCCTGTCCACCCAGGAAGTAGTCGCCGACCTCCTCACCCGAGATCATCGTCGAGGCGGCCCGGCGCACGTCACCCGGCTTCAGGCCGTACTTCTGAGCCTTGGCCAGATCGACCTCGACCTGCATCTGGGTCATCTCGGTGACGAGTTCCTTGTGCTCCTCGACGACACCCTCGATGCCAGAGAGCACGTCGACGAGTTCGTCGGCCTTCTCGGTGAGCTTGACGATGTCGTCGCCGTACAACCGAATGACGATCGGGTGCGACGAACCGGCGAGCACCTCTCGAGTGCGTTCCTTGAGGTACGTCTGCACGTCACGTCTGATTCCCGGGTAGCGGTCGACGACCTTCTGGATCTCGGCCAACGTCTTGTCGTAATCGACGGAGGGATCGACGCTGATCCAGTTCTCGCCGAAGTCGACGCCGTAGACCTCGTCGGCCTGCATCGCCTGGCCGATGTGGGCGCCGAAGTTGCGGACCCCGGGGATCTTGATGAGGTCGTCGTAGGCGGCCTTCGTGATGCGCACCTCCTCGCCGATCGACGTGCCCGGCTTCGTCACCCAGTGCATCAGGAAGTCGCGCTCCTTGAAGTCGGGGAGCAGCTCCTGCCCGAGACCGGGCACGATGACGACGCCGGCGGCGACGATCGCCGCCGCAGCCATGACGCCGGGCAACGGATTGCGCACCATCGGGGTGAGCATCCGCGTGTACCACCGCTGCAGGACGACGACGACGGGTGAGGTGCGGTGCCGAATGCTGCCGATCGACAGCAGGATCAGGCTCAGCGCCGGGGTGACCACGAGGGCGATCGACATCGACACGATCACTGCCAGGGCGTACGAGAACGCCAGCGGCCGGAAGAACGCCCCCGTCAGACCCTCGAGGAAGAAGATCGGCAGCAGGGCGAGCGCCTCGATCAACGAGGCGTACACCACTGCGCCGCGGACCTCCAGCGAGCCCTCGAGGATGATCGACGCGGTCGATTGCGCGCTGCCGGTCTCCCGGGCGATCCGCAGTCTGCGGATGATGTTCTCGATGTCGACGATCGCATCGTCGACCACCGCCCCGAGGGCGATGATCAACCCGGCGAGGATCATCGTGTTGATCGTCGTACCCCGCCAGGCGAGCACCATCATCGCCGCCATCAGCGACAGCGGGATGGTGATCACGCTGATCAACGCCGAGCGCCAGTCGAACAGGAACAGGAGCAGCACGAACAGCACGAGGATCGACCCGAGGAGCAGCGAGTCCTTGAGGTTCTCGATCGACGTGGAGACGTAGCTGGCCGGTCGGAAGATCGTCGTGTCGAGGGCGATGCCGGGCAGGCCCGGGCGCATCTCGTCGATCGCCTCCTCGACTCCCGTCGTGACGTCGAGGGTGTTGCCCCAGGGGAGCTTCTCGACGATCAGCATCAGCCCGTCGCCACCGTTGATCACCGCATCACCGAAGAGGGGTTGCGCACCCTCTTGGAGCGTGGCCACATCCTTCAGCCGCAGCGGACCGTCGGGCCGGTTCTCGACGATCGACTCCCCGAGATCGGCGGGGCTGAGGATCGGGAGCTGATGTTGCACCTGGAGGCGCTGGCCGGCTGTTTCGACAAACCCGCCGGTGCCGATGACGTGGCCGGGTTCGTAGCGCAGAATGCCTGCGGCAAGCGCGTTCGACGTGACCTCCATCACCTTGTCGAGCGACACGTTGTGCTCGAGCAGCTTGTCGGGCTGCACCTGCACCTGGGTCATTCGGATGCGTTCGCCGTACAACGTCACGTTGGCCACGCCCGGGACCCGGAGCAATCTCGCCCGGATCTTCCAGTAGGCGAGCATCGACATGTCGATCACCGAGACGTTCTCATCGGTTGACGACATCCCGATCTTCATCGCCCGGCTGGTCGCCGAGAGCGGCTGCAGGATGACAGGCGGCGCAGCCCATGTCGGCAGTGTTGCCGTCACCGTGGCCAGGCGTTCCTGGATGATCTGTCGGGCATCGAACAGGTCGGTTCCCCGGTCGAAGATCAACTCGATCGACGACAGTTGGACGACTGACTTCGACCGCATCTCCTTGAGATCAGGGAGACCGGCGAGCACCTGTTCGATGGGCACCGTGATGAGCGACTCCACCTCGGTGGCGGAGAGCCCGAATGACATCGTTTGCACCTCGACGCGGGGCGGAGCGAACTCCGGGAAGACGTCGACGGGCATCCGTTGGAGTTGGCCGAAGCCGAAGACCATCATCGTCACGCTGAGCGCCACGACGACGAATCTGAACTGGAGGCTCTTGGAGACGATCCATCGCATGATCATGTTGCTCGCCTACTTCCCAATGCCGGTTTCGGCGCCGAAGAGCTCGGCCACCCCGACGACGGCGACCTCGGTACCCACGGCAGGTCCCGCCGTCAGGAAGGCGGTGTCGTCGACGATCCGGTCGATGGTGATCTCCTCGCGGACGAAGACGTTGTCACCCTTGACGACATACGCCCAGGACACTCCGGCGGGGTCGTAGATGACTCCGCCATAGGGCATGACCGTCTCCGATCCCTCTCCGGCGCCGATCTTCCCGACGGCCAGTGCGATCCGTTCGGCGGCGTCCGGCGTGAGGGTGACCTGCTTGAGCTTCGAGTCGGGAATGGTGTCGATCACCGCCGGCGTGATCTTCTCGACCTCCGTGGCATCCGATCCGCATCCGCCGAGCAGCACGGTGGCTGCGGCGAGGGCGAGCGGGAGCGTGTACGAGGCGGGCCTACGCATGGGCTGCACCGGCCTGCGCCATCTCGGTCGAGGCGGCGTCGACGAAGAGCTGCCCAGCCTGCACGTCGGGGGCGTGTTGCCGATACAGGGCGGGCACGATCCACAAGCCGACCACCGTGGTCGAGATCAGGCCGCCGATCAGGGTCATCGCCATCGGGGAGACGATCTCACCACCGGCCTTGCCTCGCAGCAGAGCCAAGGGGATCAGTGCCACGATGGAGACGGCCATCGAGATGACTGCCGAACCCGCCCGCTCACCGGCGGCCTGGGCGACGATCGCCTCCCGATGCTCGAATGACGATTCCATCTCCAGCTGATGGCTACGCCGCACGATCGAGGCGACGTTGCGCACGGCGAGCCCGATCGTTCCGACCAGTCCGGCGACGTGCCCGATGGTCAGGTCGCCACCGTCGATCAGGACGACCAGGATCGCACCGACCGCGGCGGCCGGCAACGTGATCCACATCATCACCGAGAGCTTCCAGCTGCCGCCGGCGGCCTGCAGGATGAGGAGGGCGAGGACCGCCGCAACCAGCGAGGCGAGCAGCACCCGTCGGGTGGCATCACGGTGATCCTGGTAGTCGCCGACGAGCTCGGCGTGATACCCGAGGTCGAACGAGAGCCCGCGCAGCGCCTTGGTCACGTCGTCGGATACGTCGCCACTGCTGCGGCCCTTGACATCAGCGATGATGTCGATCACCCGGGCCGAGGCGTCCCGCTCGATCACCGTCGGGGTGTCTCCGATCGTCACCGAGGCGAGATCGCCGAGGCGTGCCGGCGTCCCGCTCGGGGTCTGGATCAGCAGATCTTCGACGGACTCGACGCTGCTGCGCAGCTCGGGCGTACCGAGCACGACCACCTCGAACACCTTGGTGTCCTCGAACAGGTTGCCGACCTCGATTCCCTGGAGGAGCGTGGCGGCGGCACGGCGGACGGCGCCGGGGAGCACCCCGGCCGCCTGGGCCTTGGCGAGATCGACCTTGACCTGGAGGCTCGGCTCGGTCGCGGCGATCTCGATCCGTGGGTTCTCGATGCCGTCGATCCCGGCGATCGCCGTCTTGATCTCTTCGGCCTTGCCGATCAGCAGGTCTCGATTCTCACCGAAGATCCGGACGTCGATGGGGGCGAGACCCGGCCGCAGGACGGTTTCGAGTCGGGCACCGGTGTAGGTGGTGAGCTCGGTCTCGACGTCGGTGAACCCGTCCAGCGCGCTGCGGATGTTGCCGATCGCCTCGTCGTAGTCGGCGTCGGGGTCGAGCCGCAACCAGACCTCGCCCTCGTTGACGTTGACGACCTGGTCGGAGGTGAGCGCCCGTCCGACGTGACCACCCACACGAGCGACTCCGTCGATCGCGCCCAATTCGGTGTTCATCCGCGAGATGGTGTCGGTCGTCGCCGGCAGGGAGCGGCCGGGCTCACCGGTCACCTTGATGAGTAGATCGGTCTCCCGGAAGCTCGGCACGGTGTTGCTGTCGAGTTGGCTGAACCCGGCGACGGCCAGGGCCAGAAGGACGACGCAGCCGATCAGCGCCGTCGAGGCGTGACCGATCCTGCCGGCGCTGAGCCGACCGTATGTGCTCCCGATCATTCGAGCGGCGCGTGATTCGGCCGGGGCCACGGGTGAGCGGCCGAGGATCACGACGCTCAGCGCCGGGACGAGCACCGCGGCAACGACCGCTGAGGCGACGATCGCCAAGATGTAGGTGCGGGCGATCGGCGGGAAGAACGACTCGCTCACCAGGCCGTCGACCAGCAGCAGTGGCACCGCCGTCACCAGCGTGATTCCCAGTGCGTAGAGCGCCGGGCTGCTGTGATCGAACGCACCCTCACGGATGAGGGTCGCGGTCGTCGACGTCTCGTCACCATTGATCCGCCCGGCGCGCATCCGCCGGGTGACCGCGGCGGTCACACCGATCGCGTCGTCGATGATGAACGCCAGGGCGAGCACCAGGCCGGCGACGACCATCGAGTTGATCGTGGTGTGGCGCACGTAGAGGACCATGCCGGCGACGACACCCGAGACGAGCATCGCAATGCCGGCGATGAGCGCCGTGCGCAACTCGAACACCAGGATCAGGAGCAGGATCGCGGCGAGGATCAGGCCGATGGAGACAGCCGTCCGCAGCGCGCTCGAGGCCTCCTGGACGTAGTTCGCCGGCTGGTAGATCTCGGTGTCGAGATTCACGCCGGCGAGACCTGGGGTGAGGATCTCGAGCGCGTCACCGACGCGCTCGGCCACAGCGGCGGTCGATTGCCCTGGGTACTTCTCGACAACGAGCAGCAGACCGGGCTGGTCGCCGAACACCGCATCGCCGATCAGGGGTTGGTGGTCCTCGACGACCGTGGTCACGTCGCCGAGGGTGAGGCCGGTCAGCTTCCCGTCGCCCTGCAGGGCGACAGCGGCAAGCTGCTCGGCGTTGACGATCGGTGACTGGTGTTGCACGGTGAGGCGTTGGTTGGGCGTCTCGATGAACCCGCCGGCGCCGGGGGTCGACGCCTCGATGTACGTCAGTGGCGACACCCACAGGGCGTTGCCGGTTGTCTCGATGACCTGGTCGAGCCCGATGCCCTTGTCGGCGAGCACCTTCGGGTCGACCTGGACCTGCAGTTGGCGCTCACGCTGACCGAAGATGGCCACGTTCGACACACCGTCGACCCCGAGCAGGTTGGGACGGATGGTCCACCGGGCGAGCACGCCGAGTTGAATCGGCGTGAGGGTGTCCGAGGAGATGCCCACCATCATCACCCGGCTCGCCGAGGAGACAGGCTGCAGCATCTGCGGCGGCTTCGAAACGTTCGGCAGCGCCGCGGCACCGACGAGACGCTCCGAGACCACCTGGCGAGCCCGCAGGATCGGCGTGCCCGGTTCGAAGATCATCTCGATCGACGACAGGCCGGGGACCGACTTGGAGCGGATCGACTCCATGTAGGCCACGCCGTTGAGCAGGTCCTGCTCCATCGGGACCGTGATCAACTGTTCGACCTCTTCGGCCGACAGACCGAGCGCCTCGGTCTGCACCTCGACCGTCGTCGGAGCGAACTCCGGCAGCACGTCTGTTTTCATCTTGGGGAACTGCCAGATGCCCAGAAGTAGCAGCACCAAGGAGAAACCGACCACTGGTCGTCGATTCCGCAGTCCCCATCCGATCAGCCAACGCATTTCCGCACCCTCTTTCCCGGCTTCCCACACACCGCAGGAAGACACCGACTCACCTTCTCAGCATGGTTTCAGGATTGGTCAGGCAAACTCCTTGTGGAGCCGTCTACCCGGTAGTCCCGCAAGTGGCACCTTAGACCATCCGGAGTCTCACTGGGTGACTATCTCCCTTCAGTCGCCGCCGAGAGTGGGAATTGAGCCGTTCGGCCCATCTTGCTTGTCCTACGGCGAGCGCCGTGGTATGTGCCCGATCACGAGAAACTCCGGGCTCTCAGTCGTCGGTTGCATGCGGCTGTAGCGGCCGGGATCCACCGAGCAGACCAGGTCGACCCGAATTCCGGCGACTGCGCACAGTAGGCGCAGCTCACGGGGCGTGTAACAGGCGGTCCACAACTCTGCCGGAGCCACGACGCCCGACTCGTCGCGGATCTCGGTCCGTTCGTGGGCAACACCGCGGTCGGCGTCGAAGTCGGCGTCGGTCTGGTAGCGGATGCTGAAGTAGCTGCTGAACGCGCTGACGGCGATGCGCCCACCGGGCCGCAGCGCCCGGGCCATCGCGGCGAGCACGGCGGCGTCCTCGCCGACACCGACGACCAGGCCGAATCCGCCCTGGCACAGCGAGATGACCCGGTCGAACTCGCCGTCGAACGCCATCTCGCGGACGTCGAGACGCTCGAACGTGGCCCCGGGTGGCGCCCCGGCGCGGGCGAGCTCGACGAAGCGGCGGCTGATATCGACGCCGTGCACCGGGATCCCCCGCCGGGCGAGTTCGTAGGCATGGCGACCGGGGCCGCAGCCCACGTCGAGCACCCGCGTCGAAGCATCGAGCTCGAGCTCCTCGACGAGGAAGTCGACCTCCTGGCGGGTTCCCTTGGTGAACGAGTACCGCAGATAGGCCGCACCGAGGTGCTCGGCGATCGGCTCGAACCAATGTTGGTGCTCGGGACTGGCCTCCGCTGCGCTTCGGCCGCTCCCTCCCTGCCTCGCTACGCCTGGCGGCGCCGACGCTCGGCCGGCGATGTCGTTCATTCCTTGGCGGCGGCCCAGGTGGTGCCCCAGGCGACGTTGACCTCCAGCGGCACGCTGAGCGAGGCGGCGTTGCGCATCAGGGGGATGACCAGGGCGGCGACCTGTTCCCGCTCGTCATCGGGGACCTCGACGATGATCTCGTCGTGAACCTGGAGGATGATCCGGGACTCGAGGCCGGCCGACTCCAGCGCTTCGTCGACGCGGACCAGGGCGACCTTGAAGATGTCGGCGGCGAGGCCCTGGATGCCGGCGTTCATCGCCTGGCGCTCGCCCGCCTGGCGGATGCGGAAGTTGGGGTTCTGCAACTCGGGGATCGGTCGGCGTCGGCCGAAGAGGGTCTCGGTGTAGCCGCGCATCCGCGCCTCGAGCACCGTGCCCTCCATGTACGCCTTCACACTCGGGAAGGCGGCGAAGTAGGCGTTGAGGATCAGCGCGGCGTCCTCGGTGGCGATTCCCAACCGCTGGCCGAGACCGTAGGCCTCCATCCCGTACGCCAGGCCGTACGAGACCATCTTGGCCTTCGAGCGCTGCTCGACGGTCACCGCCGACGACGGAACGGAGAACACCCGCGATGCCGTGGCGTTGTGGATGTCCTGACCGCCGGCGAAGGCCTCGATCAGTCCCGGGTCCTGGGCCAGGTGGGCGATGCAGCGGAGCTCGATCTGGTTGTAGTCGGCGATCAGCAGCTGGTGGCCGGGGGCCGGGACGAACGCCTTGCGGAACAGCCGGCCCTCCTCGGAGCGCACCGGGATGTTGTGCAGGTTGGGCTGATCGGACGACAGTCGCCCGGTGCGGGCCACGGTCTGGTTGAACGTCGCATGGATCCGGTGATCGGGACCGACCTCGGCGAGCAGCCCCTCGCCGTAGGTGGAACGGAGCTTCTCGACCTCGCGGTACTGCAGCAGCGGCTCGATGAACTCGGGCCACTGGTCGCGCAGCTTCTCGAGCGTCGCCGCATCGGTGGAGAAGCCGGTCTTGGTCTTCTTGCCCGGGGCGAGGCCGTGCTCGTCGTAGAGGATCTCGCGCAGCTGGATCGGCGAGTTGAGGTTGAACGGCCGGCCGGCCACCCGCTGGAGCTCGGCGCCAAGGCGCTGCACGTCGGCCGTGAGCCGGGCGTTGAGGGCGCGCAACTCGGCGACGTCGACGGCGACCCCGACATGCTCCATCTTGGCCAGCACCCTGACCAGCGGATTCTCGATCTCACGGTACAGCCCGGCCATCCCCTGGGCGTCGAGCGCCCGCTCGAGCGCCGGGGCGAGATGGTGCACGGCGAGCGCCTCGCGGGCGGCGCGGACGGCCTCGTCGGCGCCGGTGTCGCCGAAATCGAGTTGCCCGGTGGCGCCGGCGTCGTCGGCCGGCCATCGCAGGTCGGTGTACTTCTCGGTCAGCTCGGCGATCGCATAGCGGGCCTCGGCCGGATCGATGAGGTAGGCGGCGATCGCCGTGTCGAGCTGGAGGCCGGGCAGCGGCAGGCCGAGGTCGAGCAGCGAGCGCATCAGGGCCTTGGCGTTGTGCGCCCGCAGCGATCGAGACGCCAGGGTGTCGCCCAGACCGCCGAGCAACTCGGCGGGCAGCCAGGCCACGTCGGCGGCGGCACCGTCGACGACCACCGCCAACCCGAGCAGCTCGGATCGGCCCGGCTCGCCCAGCCAGCGGCCGGCGACATCGAGCACGGTCGTCGCTGCGAGGGCGGCCACGGCCTCGTCGTGGATGGTGAGACGGCGGACCTCGGGGTGGAGCACCTCACCGGTGGGCGCCTCGGCGGCCACTCCGGCGCCGGCCAGGGCCTCGTTCAGCCGCTCGTAGAGCGAGCGGAACTCGAGGAAGTCGAACAGCCGTTTGAGCTCGGGCATGTTCGGTGCCAGCCCGCTGACCGACGGCAGCTCGACGGGGGCATCGTGGCGCAGCAACATCAGCTCGAGGTTGAGGCGCGCCCGGGCCTCGTTGTCGATCAGCGCCGCCTTGAGTTTCGGGGTCTGGGCGTCGACGTTGGCGAAGATGCCGTCGAGGCCGCCGTAGGTGACGAGCAGCTTGGCCGCCGTCTTCTCCCCCACCCCGGGTACGCCGGGCAGGTTGTCGCTCGGGTCGCCGCGCAGCGCGGCGTACTGCGGGTAGAGCGCCGGTGTCACCCCCGTCTTGGCCTCGATGCCCGCTTCGTCGTAGAGCACGTAGTCGGACACCCCCCGGCGGTTGTAGAGCACCCGGACGTGGGGATCGCAGACCAGTTGATAGCTGTCACGGTCGCCGGTGACGATGACGACCTCGTCACCCCGTTCGACGGCACGGGTCGACAGCGTGGCGATGATGTCGTCGGCCTCCCAACCGGCGACGTCGAGCGCCGTGATGCCGAACGCGCCGACGACCTCGCGCACCAGGCCCATCTGCTGGCGCAGGATGTCGGGGGCGGCCTCGCGCTGGGCCTTGTACTGCGGGTTGCGGTCGTGGCGGAACGTCGGCTCGGGCCGGTCGAAGGCGGCGACGACCGAGTCGGGGCGGTGATCCTTGATCAGGTTGATGAGCATCGACGTGAACCCGTAGACGGCGTTGGTCACCTGCCCGGACGCGGTGGCCATGTCGGTCGGGAGAGCGAAGAAGGCGCGGTAGGTCAGCGAGTTCCCGTCGAGGAGCATCAGTTTGGACATTTCCGCTCAGTCCGGTCGGAGCTCGCCGGCGATGATCCGCTCGGCCACCGAACGCATCCGGCCCCGCTCGCTCATCGCCGTGCGCTGGATGTAGGCGAAGGCCTCGGACTCCTTCATCGCGAAGTCGTCCATCAACAGGCCCTTGGCCCGGTCGATCACCTTACGGCTCTCGAGCTGCTCCTCGAGCTTGTCGCGCTGACCCGAGATCGTCTGCAGCTCGCGGAACCGGCCCAGGGCGACCTCGATGGCCGGGATCAGATCGCTCTTCTGGAACGGCTTCACCAGGAACGCCAGCGCACCGGCGTCGCGGGCCTGTTCGACGATCTCCCGCTGGCTGAAGGCGGTGAGGATCAGCACCCCGCAGATGCGCTCCTCGGTGATCACCCGGGCGACTTCGAGCCCGTCCATCCCGGGCATCTTGATGTCGAGGATGGCCAGATCGGGGCGCTGTTCGCGGATCACGTCGACGGCGAGGTCGCCGCGACCCGTCTCGCCGACGACCTCGTAACCCTCTTCCTCGAGCGTCTCCCGCAGATCGAGGCGGATGATCGCCTCGTCCTCGGCGATGACCACGCGGATCGTCACGATCGGCCTCCCTTGGGTCTGGTGGAGGCGTTCAGCCGGTCGAGCAGTGCGTCCTGGCGTCGTTCGAGCTCGACGATCGACGCCTCGAGGTGCTGGCGGCGCCGGGCATGGGTGTCGGCGTGGCGCTTGGACCGGCGCGCTTCGACCCCGTCGAACAGCGGGGTGTCGGAGACGATCGCCCGGGTCTGGGCGTCGTCGGCGTCGTCGGCGAGCGACGGGATCTGCTCGCGCAGCACGGCCAGCTCCCCCTTGACGGCGCGCAGCTGCTTGCTCACGCCGGTCAACCGTCGCCGCACGAGCCAGTTCGACATCGCCCGCAGTGTAGAGGACGGCCCCCACCCGCCCCCGCCCTCCCCCGCCGTCGGGCCGCCGGCGGCGTAGGGTTCGGGTCATGACAACGGGTCCGGTCCCCACCGGCAGCCTTGGCGGCATCGCCCGGCGACTCACCCAACGTGCCCGCGAGTCGGCCCGCGTGCTGCGCGAGGAGTTCGACAAGGGGGCACGGGGCGAGTCCGACGGACCGACGCCGGTGCTCTGGGATCGTCCGACGTTCGAGCACCTCAAGTCCGTGCTGCGCGCCAACCGCGCCCCGGCTCCGACCGCAACGCCGAGCGGGCCGACCGGCGAACCTCCTGGGCCGGACACCCCCGGGGCGTTGTCCGACGAGGCGGCGGCCGACGAGGTCTCGATGGTCCTCGAACGGATCGACTGGCGGGGCGTGACGACGGCTGCTGCCGCGGCCGATCGTGCGTCGGATGTCGCCGAGCGTCTCCGGTCGCTGGCCGGGGAGGTGGACTGGGAACGGATGAGGCCGGTCGCCGGCAAGGTGGCCACCGCGCTCGTCGCCGCCGCCGCCACCGGCCATCTCGGGCGACTCTCGGGCACGACCGCCCAGGCCGTGGCTCGGGCGATCAACGGCGACCAGGCCGTGGGCGAGGCCGCCGCCTCGATCATCTCCCGGCGCCCCGGTGGCGCGGCTGCTGCAGAGGTGATGAAGAGCTACCTCGGCGACCGACCCAAGCAGCCGGAGGTGCAGGCGCTGCGGCCGCCGGGTGAGCCGGTCGGGACCGACGGGATCGAGGTCATCCCTCCGGGGGGCTTCGAGGCTCGGCTCGCCGAGCTGCGCGACCTCGCCGGGGGGCGCTGAACCGCCCGGCGGACCCGCTGGCGGGTGGCCCGTGCGCACTGACGACCGGACGACCGGACCGTCGGACGTGTGCCGACGAATGTGCCCGAGGTGGGATTCGAACCCACACGCCCTTTCGGACGGCGGATTTTGAGTCCGCTGCGTCTGCCATTCCGCCACTCGGGCCCGAGTGTGCGCCTGGCAGGATACATCGCGCAGCGGTCACCCACGCCCACATCGACGGACACCCGCGGACGGCCGTGAGCAGGTGCGCAGACACCACGACGTTACCCGCGGTAGTACGTGGAGGCTCCAGCGAACCGTCTAGCCTGGGCCGAGGGTACGTGTCGCTCGCGTCCGCACCCCGATCATGAGCCGCCGATCACGAGTGCCACGAGGGGATCTCCGACCACCATGCTTGCCTTCACCTTTCCCGGTCAGGGATCGCAACGGCCGGGCATGGGGCGTCCGTGGGTCGACCACGACAGCTGGGAACTGGTCGTCGAGGCGTCCGAGATCGCCGGACGCGACGTCGCCCACCTGATGCTGGATGCCGACGCCGAGGAGCTCAAGGACACCCGCAACGCCCAGCTGATGACCTTCGTCTCGAGCCTGATGGTCCTCGACGCCGTGGAGCGGCTCGGGATCGAGCCGAGCTTCTGTGCCGGCCACAGCCTGGGCGAGTACACGGCGCTCACCGCGTCGGGCGCCCTGTCGTTCGACGAAGGGGTCAGGCTGGTGGTCGAACGGGCCGAGGCGATGCACGACGCCGGCCTCGACAACCCGGGCACGATGGCCGCGGTGCTCGGGCTCGACGACGACCAGGTCGAGGTCGCCTGCCGGCGTGCCGACAGCGACGTCTGGGTGGCGAACTTCAACGCTCCGGGCCAGATCGTGATCGCCGGATCGCCCGATGGTGTGGCCCGGGCCGGCGACCAGGCGCGGCAGCTCGGCGCCAAGAAGGTCATGCCCCTGCAGGTCGCCGGGGCGTTCCACACTCCGTTCATGTCGGGCGCGCGCGATCGTCTGCGCAAGGCGATCGCCGAGGCCCATCCCCGCGACACCGACGTGCCGGTGGTCTCCAACGTCGACGCCATAGCCCACAACCGGGGCAACGAGTGGGCCAGTCTGCTCTCGGCCCAGCTGACCAGTCCGGTGCGCTGGAAGCACTGCCTGCTGACCCTCGAGGCGGCCGGTGTGACGGAGTACGCCGAACTGGGCCCGGGCGGGGTGCTCACAGGGATGGCCAAGCGCACCGTCGACGCGGCGCGGACGATCTCGGTGGCGACTCCCGAGGACCTCAACAAGCTGCTCGACTGGGTCGCCGCCGCCCGCCCGATGATCCCCGCCGTCCACGAGGGTGAGCACCTCTTCGCCTCCGAGCGCATCGTGGTCAGCCCGGCCGCCGGGATCTTCGCCCCGTCGGCGACGATCGTCAACGGCAGCCGGATCGAGGTCGGCGACGTGCTCGGGCTGGTCGGCGACGACGAGGTCCGCTCCCCCTTCGCCGGTGTGATCGAGAGCTTCATCGCCCTCGCCGGGGAACGCATCACCCCTCGTCAACCCATCGCCTGGCTGAGGACGGCCTGAGATGCCCACGATCCCACCCGGCCTGACCGGTGGCGTGATCACCGGTTGGGGGTCGGCGCTGCCGCTGAAGATCGTCACCAACCACGATCTCGCCCTGACGATGGACACCTCCGACCTCTGGATCCGCGACCGCACCGGCATCCACGAGCGCCGCGTCGGCGGCACGACCGCCGGGCTCTCGATCGAGTCCGGTCGTCTGGCGATCGAGATGGCCGGCGTCGACCCGGCCACGATCGACGGCCTCGTGCTCGCCACCACGACCCCGGATCGCACCGTCCCCGCCACGTCGGCGACCGTGGCCTACGAGCTGGGCCTGAGCTGCGGGGCGTTCGACGTCAATGCCGCCTGCTCGGGATTCGTCTACGCCCTGGTCATGGCCCACGGGATGATCGCCATGGGGGCCCGCCGGCTGCTGGTCATCGGCACCGACACCCTCGCCCGGATCACCGACTGGAACGACCGCAACACGGCGATCCTGTTCGCCGACGGGTCCGGTGCCGTCGTCCTCGAAGCCGTCGACGGGCCGGGCCAGCTGCTCGGGTGGGATCTCGATGCCGACGGCTCGGCCGAGCGGTTCCTCTACGCCGAGCACGGCGGTCACATCCAGATGGACGGCAAGGAGGTCTTCCGGCGCGCCGTGCGGATCATGGTCGACTCGGCCCAGAAGTCGATGGCCGCCGCCGGGCTCACCGCCGACGATCTGGCGCTCGTCGTGCCCCATCAGGCGAACATGCGGATCATCGAGGCGGCCTGCCAGCGGCTGGGGATCCCGATGGAGCGGGCGGTCACCGTGCTGCACTACACCGGCAACACCTCGTCGGCATCGATCCCCCTGGCGCTCGTCGATGCCCTCGACGGCGGACGCGTCCACCCGGGCGACCACGTCCTGCTCGTCGGCTTCGGTGCCGGCATGACCGCGGCGAGCGCCGTGCTGCGCTGGGGAGGCGTGCTGCGGTGACGGCACGAACCGTGCTCATCACCGGTGGATCGAGGGGCATCGGGCTGGCTTGCGCGCGCCGCTTCACGGCACTCGGCGACCGGGTGGCTGTCACCTATCGCGGCTCGGAACCCCCCGGGGGCCTGTTCGCCGTGAAGTGCGACGTGACCTCGGCCTCCGAGGTGGACGCCGCCTTCTCGGCGGTCGAGGCCGAGTTCGGCCCGGTCGAGGTGCTCGTCTCCAACGCCGGGATGGCCCGGGACATGTTGCTGCTGCGGATGGGCGAGGACGACTTCACCGCGGTCATCGACGCCAACCTGACGGCGGCCTACCGGGTGGCCAAGCGCGCCGCCCAGGGAATGCTCCGGGCCCGGTCCGGACGGATCGTGTTCATGTCATCGGTGGTCGGCATGCTCGGGTCCGCCGGCCAGGCCAACTACGCGGCGTCCAAGGCCGGTCTCGTCGGGCTGGCTCGATCGCTCGCCCGCGAGCTCGGCTCGCGCAGTATCACGGTCAACGTCGTCGCCCCCGGCCCGGTCGAGACCGACATGACGGCTGCGTTGGGCGACAAGCGACTCGCCGAACTGACCTCCGCCGTCCCGCTCGGGCGGATGGCCACGCCCGATGAGATCGCCGGGGTCGTAGCCTTTCTCGCATCATCCGATGCCGCATACATCACGGGCGCCGTCATCCCCGTCGATGGCGGGCTCGGCATGGGACATTGACCGCCCACCACCACCCGAAACACCAGTCCGAATCAAGGAGTCACCCGTGGACCAAGAGCTGTTTGCCCGCTTCCGTAAGTGTGCCATCGACGTGCTGAGCGTCGAGGGCGACAAGATCGTCCCCGAGGCGAAGTTCGCCGACGACCTCGACGCCGACAGCCTCGACCTCGTCGAGCTCGTCATGGCCCTCGAGGAGGAGTTCGGCGTCGAGGTCCCCGAGGACGAGCTCGATGGCATCGAGACCGTCGGTCAGGCGTACGACCTGGTCGTCAACAAGCTCTGATGCAGGGCGCTGGCCGCCGGGTCGTCGTCACCGGCTACGGCGTCGTTGCCCCCTGCGGGATCGGCAAGGACGCATTCTGGAACGGTCTGCTCGGCCCGGCATGGGTGAGCGGGGCCGTCACGCGGATCGCCGACTGGGATCCGAGCCCATGGTTCGACAGCCCGAAGGACGCCCGCCGGGCCGACCCGGTGCAACAGTTCGCGCTGGCCGCCGCCGCCGAGGCGTTGGCACAGGCCGGCGAGATCACCGCCGACCCCGGCCGCAAGGGTGTGATCTACGGCACCGGAGTAGGCGGCATCGGCACGCTCGAGGAGCAGATCGAGATCAGGCTCGGCAAGGGTGAACGCCGGGTATCGCCGTTCCTCGTGCCGATGATGATGCCCAATGCCGCCGGGGCGGCGATCTCGATGCGCTATGGCCACCAGGGACCGAACGAGACGATCTGCACGGCGTGCGCCGCCTCGACCCATGCGATCGGGTACGCCGCCCGGATGATCGCCTGGGGTCTGGCCGACGTGGTCATCTCGGGAGGTTCCGAGGCGGCGGCCACACCCAGCTCGATCGCCGGCTTCGGGAACATGACTGCGCTGTCGTCATCGGGACGCTCCATGCCCTTCGACGCCAAACGCGACGGGTTCGTCCTCGGCGAGGGCGCCGGTGTGCTCGTCCTCGAAGAACGCGAGATGGCTCTCGCCCGCGGGGCGACGATCCTCGGCGAGATCCTCGGGGCGGCCAGCAACGCGGATGCTCACCACATCACTGCGCCGTCCCCCGGCGGGACCGGGGCGATCATCTGCATGGAACTGGCCCTCGCCGATGCCGGGTTGTCGCCGGCCGACATCCGCCAGATCAACGCCCACGGCACCTCGACGCCGCTGAACGACGCCGCCGAAGCCGAGGCCGTGGGCAAGGTCTTCGGGCCAACGGGCCCCCCGATGGTCTCGATCAAGGGGGTGACGGGACACGCGCTCGGTGCCGCCGGGGCGCTCGAAGCGGTCGCCGTGCTGCTGTCGATCGAGCATCGCCTGATCCCGCCGACGGCCGGCACGACCCAGCTCGGGGACGGGATGACGATCGACCTGGTCACCGGTGCACCGCGCCCATGGGAACCGGGTCCGACACTGTCGAACAACTTCGGCTTCGGGGGCCACAACGGCTCGGTGATCATCGCCCCGGGGTGACCCCGCCGGGCCGGGCCCGTCGGGGTCCGTCGGCTGCACCACGACCGTCAGGCCGCGGCCGCCCAGCCCCGAGAGGTGGCGACCAGCGTGCACTCGGGGCACGGATGGCTGGACCGGACCGACCAGGCAGGCACGGCGTACCCGTGGGCGAGCGCCAGCTCGATGAGCCCGTCGTAGTCGCCCGGGTCGGCGCCGAGGGCGACGAGGTGATCGATGAGGTCGCCGTTCCAGTCGCAGGTCAGTGATGCATGGGCGACGTTGCTGTCGTACAGGTCGAGGATCACGTGGTGGTTGAGCATGCCCCCATCATCACCAAGGGGTGCGTCAGAGATCCATGATGCATTCGGCACAACGCTGCACGCGCGAATCAGTCACCCGTTGTGGCATCAACGGTCGACGAGGACGAAGAGCAGCTCACATTCGCAGGCGACGTGGCCGTTGAGCGTGGCCCGTCCCGTGCCGCGGCCGGCGCGCGCCGAGAGGCGGCCGAGGTCGGCGGAGAGCTCCAGGGTGTCCCCCGGCCCGACCTGACGGCGGAACCTTGCCCCGTCGAGGCCGCCGAACAACGGCAGCTTGCCGGCGAAGCGCTCGTCGGCGAGCACGGCGATCGCGCCCACCTGGGCGATCGCCTCGCACATCAGCACCCCCGGCAGCGTCGGGCGGCCGGGGAAGTGGCCGGGGAAGAACCATTCGTCGCCCGCCAGCGTCCACAGCCCGGCGGCCGACACCCCGGGCACGAGCGCGGTCAGCGAGTCGACGAACAGGAACGGCGGCCGGTGCGCCAGCAGCGACGCGGGAGTGGGAAGAGCGGTCACGCGGCCAGTGCCTCGAGCAGGTGGACCGGGGTGTCCTTCGGGCTGATCTTGTACCACACCTGTTCGAGCCGACCGCCGGGACCGACGAGGAAGGCCGAGCGCACGATCCCCATCGACACCTTGCCGTACAGCTTCTTCTCCTGCCACACGCCGTACGCCTCGGCGACCGCGTGGTCGACGTCGGACAGCAGGCCGAACCCGAGGTCGTACTTGTCGTGGAACCGGGCGAGCGCGGCCGGCTTGTCGGGGCTGATCCCGACGACGACCGTGTCGCCGATCCGCCCGAGGACGTCACGCAGGCCGCACGCCTGCTGGGTGCAACCAGGGGTGTCGGCGCGGGGGTAGAAGTAGACGAGCACCCGCCTCCCGGCCCGTGCGGCCAGCGAGAACGACTCGCCACGGTGGTCGGGCAGGGAGATGTCCGGGGCGGGGTCGCCGATCGCAAGCACGCCGTGACGTTAGCGCCGGCCGACAGGGCGGAGCGGCGACGATGCCGTGGACCTCGCCCGCAGCCGGGACCTCGCCCGCAGCGGGACCTCGCCCGCAGCCGGAGCTCGTCCTCAGCGGGGACGCCGCCGCACCCCTTGGCCCAGGTACCCGGACCGGGATCGGGCGTGGGCGTGGTAGTGGTCGGGGATGTTGCGCATGTGGTCGTCGATGTAGAGGCCACCGTCGAACTCGAAATGACGCTCGGCGACGGTCACCAGGCGCTCGTGGAGCAACGACCTGACCTCGGGCCCGGGCAGCGGGTCGTGGTTGCGCCAGACGACCATCGGCACCGAACAGATCTCGCACTCGGCGATCCAGCAGTCCTCGTCCTGGTGGAACCACTCGGTCATCGGCGCTTCCTCGCACAGATCGCAGTCAGCGACCCGGACCCGCCCGGGGAGCCTCTCCCATGTCACCATCCCATTCTTGCAAGGGGGGCGCTTCCCGAGGGAGTCCGCCGGACGCGACGATGGGAGGGCCTGGTCGGCCCTCCCATCGTCGGTGTCCAGCAGATCGGGGTGCGGTTGCACCCTCGTGATCAGAGTGCGGCGGGGTCGACGCCCGGGGGCAGGATCACGGCGTCGATGACGTGGATCACGCCGTTCGAGGCCATCACGTCCGTCGTCACGACGTTGGCGGCATCGATCTTGACGCCGCCGTCGGTGGAGATCGTGGCGTCACTCCCCTCGACGGTCTTCACGGCTCCGGCCTTCACGTCGGCGGCGAGCACCTTGCCGGCCACGACGTGGTAGGTGAGGATCTTGGCCAGCACGTCCTTGTTGGCCGGCAGCAGCAGCTTGTCGACCAGCCCGGCGGGCAGGGCGGCAAACGCGTCATCGGTCGGGGCGAAGACCGTGAACGGCCCGGCTCCCTTGAGGGTGTCGACCAGACCGGCTGCGCCGAGGGCGGCGGCCAACGTCTTGAACGAGCCGGCGGCAACCGCGGTGTCGACGATGTCGACGGCCGCAGCGGCGGCCGGTTCGGTGGCGGCGGGGGCGGCGGCCGCCGTCGTGGCCGGGGCGGACTCGCTGTCGGAGCCGCAGGCGGCCAGGATCAGCGAGCCGGCGACGGCAGTGGTGATGAGGATCTTGCGTCCACGCATCGATCGGTACTCCATGTCTCAGGTTCGGGGCCGCCGGACGACGACCTCACATCTTCTACGGGACCCGGCGTGAGTCGGATCAAAAATTAGTGCTAATTCTTGGAACCATCAGATCGAGGCACGAACCTCGGCGACGTACTCCCCGACGGCATCGGGTCCCCCGTCGAGCATGCGCCGCATCACCGAGGCGCCCTGCACGACACCGTCGGCGATCACGCATGCCTCGGCCGCCTGCGCCGCATTGGACACGCCGACCCCGACGAGCACGGGAACGTCGGTCACGGCCTTGAGCCGGGCGGCGAGCGCTGCGGCCGTCGCCGCCAGGTGGTCGCGCTCCCCGGTCACCCCGAGCAGGCCGACGGAGTAGACGAATCCCCTGGCGCGGGCGCAGATCCTGGGCAGCCGGGCGTCGGGCGCCGTCGGCGCGGCGAGCATCACGGTCTCGATCCCGACCGCGTCGGCCGCCGTGCACCACGGGCCGCTCTCCTCCAACGGGAGATCGGGCACGATCGCCGCCACGATGCCCGACTCGAGCAACTGCTCGGCGAAGCGCTCGTGGCCGGCGCGGTAGACGATGTTGTAGTACGTCATCACCGCCAGCGGGATGCCCACTTCGAGCTCGCGGGCCTCGTCGAGGATCGACACCGGAGTCGCCCCACCGTCGAGCGCCAGCTGCGAGGCCAGCTGGATGACCGGTCCGTCCATCACCGGGTCGGAGAAGGGCACGCCGATCTCCACACCGTCGGCGCCATTGGCCGCGGCAGGCGCGCACGGCGTCCGCCCAGCCCGGCAGGCCGCCGGTGATGTAGGGCACGAGCAGCTTGCGGCCGTCGGCCCGCTTGGCCCGAAAGGCGGATTCCATCGTTCCGGGAGCGGCCATCAGCCCACGATCTCCATCATCTGGGCGACGTCCTTGTCGCCCCGCCCCGAGAGGTTCATCAACACCGTGCGGCCCCGCATCGTGGGCGCCTCGCGGATGATCCAGGCGAGGGCGTGGGCGGGTTCGAGAGCGGGGATGATCCCCTCCGAGCGGGAGAGCGCCTGGAACGCCTCGATCACCTCGGCATCCTCGACCGCCTCGTAGCGGGCGCGGCCGATCGAGGCGAGGTACGAGTGCTCCGGCCCGACGCCCGGGTAGTCGAGCCCGGCCGAGATCGAGTGGGCCTCGAGCACCTGGCCGTACTCGTCCTGCATCAGGTAGCTGCGCATGCCATGGACCACACCCGGGACCCCTCGGCCGACGGCCGCTCCCCCGGCCGGCTCCACGCCGACCAGCTCGGCGGCGGTGTCGACGTAACCCGAGAACAGGCCCATGGCGTTGGAGCCGCCCCCGACACAGGCGACGATCACGTCGGGGTCGGGTCCGCCGAGCAACGCCCGGCACTGGTCACGGGCCTCGTCGCCGATCACCCGGTGGAACTCGCGAACCATCCACGGATACGGATGAGGGCCCATCACCGACCCGAGGCAGTAGTGGGTGGTCTCGACCGTGGCGACCCAGTCACGCATCGCCTCGTTGACCGCGTCCTTCAGGGTGCGCGACCCCGAGTGCACCGCCTCGACCTCGGAGCCGAGCAGCTTCATCCGAAAGACGTTGAGCGCCTGGCGCTCGACATCGACGGCGCCCATGTACACCTTGCACTCCAGGCCGAGCAGGGCGGCGGCCGTGGCCGTGGCCACGCCGTGCTGGCCGGCGCCGGTCTCGGCGACGAGGCGGGTCTTGCCCATGTGCCTGGCGAGCAGCGCCTGACCGAGGACGTTGTTGATCTTGTGCGAACCGGTGTGGTTGAGATCCTCACGCTTGAGCAGCAGCCGCAGACCGAGCCGACGGCCGAGGTTGTGACACTCGGTGATGATCGATGGACGCCCGGCATAGTCGCGCAGCAGGCCGTCGAGCTCGGCGCGGAACACGGTGTCGGCCCACATCGCACGGAAGGCGGCCTCGAGCTCCTCGCAGGCCGGGACGAGCGTCTCGGGCACGAATCGCCCGCCGAACTCGCCGAAGCGGCCGGAGGCGCTTGGTTCAGCCGTCAATGACATCGGGAATCCTTTCGGGCCGCACCCGGGGCGAGCGGCACGCGATGAGGTTGGCAGCCGGGATGCGGCTGCGCCAATCGAGTTGCCCGAGGCGCTGCCTGCGTGGTCGTCAATCGTCGTCGGCCCAGTCGTAGGGCAACGCATCGGGGCCGACGTGACCGGCCGGTGCGGCGGCGCGGGCCTCGCGGATGAAGTCACGCAGCTTCAGCGGATCCTTCTTGCCCGGTTCACGCTCGACGCCCGACGAGACGTCGACCCCCCACGGCTCGACCCGCCGGATGGCCGTGGCGACATTGGTCGGGTCGAGCCCGCCGGCGAGGATCACCCGCAGGCCCGACGGGACGGCGTCCATCAGCGACCAGTCGAACATCGTTCCCGAGCCGGGGCTCGGCGCATCGACGAGGATCAGGTCGGTGCCGTAGCGGGCGGCGTCGGCGACTGCGGCGCTCCCGGCGGCGAAGGCCTTGATCACCCAGCGCACCCCTCCCGCCGCCACCTCGATGGTCTGCGCTGGGGTCTCGTGTCCGTGGAGCTGCGCGGCACGGACGCCGGAGCGATGGACGGTGTCGATCACCCGGCTCGGCAACTCGTCGCGGAACACCCCCACCGTCATCACCTCCGCAGGCAGGCGACGGCAGATGTCGTAGACCCGCTGCACGTTGACCTGGCGAGGTGACGGGGCAAAGACGAACCCGAGGGCGTCGGCGCCCATGGCGACCGCCAGCAGGGCGTCGGCCTCGCTGGTGATCCCACAGATCTTCACGAACACAGCGATGACCGTAGTGCTCGGCGGTCGCTACCGGCGGGGATATTGCCTCGGAGCCGACCGCGGGGCCAGGGCGTCGTCCCAGCAGGTCACCAGTCGGTCGGACGGTAGTCCTTGAGGAACCGGCCCCAGACGTGGACCCCGCTGTTGAAGCCGGCGATGATCGGGTCGACGATGCGGGCGGCTCCGTCGACGATGTCGAGCGGCGGGTGGAAGAACTGCTCCGCCGTCTTGCGCTCGGCGATGTGGATCGGATCCTCGTCGCTCACCCAGCCCGTGTCGACGCTGTTCATGTGGATCCCGTCGGCGTGGTAGTCGGCCGCCGACGTGCGGGTCATCATGTTCAGTGCCGCCTTGGCCATGTTGGTGTGGGGATGGCGGGTGGTCTTCAGCCGCCGGTAGAACTGGCCCTCGACGGCCGAGACGTTGACGATGTGCTTGTCGTGCCCGCCCGTGCGCTGCATCAGCGGCTTGAGCCGGGCGTTGAGCACGAACGGCGCCACGGCATTCACCAGCTGGGTCTCGAGCAGCTCGACCGAGGAGACCTCGGCCAGGGTGAGACGCCAGGAGTTGCGCTCGCGCAGGTCGACCTGCTGGCGGTCCTGGTCGAGCCGGCCTTCGGGAAACAGCCCGCCCGGGGCCGGGCGGTCCTCGGGCAGGAGCGCGGTCTGCGAGAGCTCGGCCGCGTGGGTGATCCCGAGCAGCGCGCGCGAGGCGTCCGTCGCCGCCAGCGCGGCCTGCCCCTCGCCGTCGGGTGGAGCGGAGGCCGCGGACAGCATGTCGTGGCGGCGCAGCCCCTCGTAGGCGCCGAGCAGCCGGTGCACGGCGGCGGGCATCGAGGCCAGCGAGGCCGCCTCGGCGTCCATCATGTGGCGGTAGAACTCGGGGGGCCGCCGGACCGTCTGGCAGGCGTTGTTGATGACGAAGTCGAGGCGGTCGCGGGTGTTCGTCAGGTGGTGGCAGAACGCCTCGACGCTCGGGGTGTGGCGCAGGTCGAGGCCGAAGATCTCCAGCCGGTCGGACCAGTCGGCGAAGTCGGCCTCCGCGGCGTAGCGCAGCGCCGAATCCCGTGGGAACCGCGTCGTGACGATCAGGTGGGCGCCGGCGCGCAGCAGCTTGATCCCCGCCTGATACCCGATCTTCACCCGTCCACCGGTCAGCAGGGCCACCCGCCCGCGCAGATCGGCGATCTCGGTGCGTTTGGCGAAGTTGAACTCGGCGCACTCGGGGCACAGTTGGTCGTAGAAGTCGTGGATCAGCGAGTAGTGGCGCTTGCAGACGTAGCAGTGCTGCGCCTGCAGCGCCTTGCGCCGCCGGTCGGCGAACTCCTCGTCGGCACCGTCGGCGCCGTCGTCGATGTCGTCGGCCGGCGTCGTCACGGGGGCGAAGACGTCGGGCGTGGTGTACACCGGCTTGGCCCGCAACGTGCGGATGCCGGTCTCGGCCAGGGCGCCCTGGTCGCGCTGCTTGCCGGAGGCCTTGCGCCGGCGTCGCTCCGCCTTGATCTGGCGTCGGCGTTCCTCGATGTCGGGCTCGTAGACGTTCCCCGCTGCGGCGAGCAACCGGGTCCGCTCGTCGAGCGGCAGTTGGTTGAGCAGCGAGCGGTCGGCCACCAGCCGCTCGAGCACGGCGGTGGCGGCACGGACTTCTTCGTGGAGCTCGTCGGGCACGACGCCCGACTGTACCGGCCGCCGTGGCTACCTCAGCGCGGCCATCACGTGTGCGTCGAGCTGGGCATATGCGTCCATCCGCTGCGCATGCGAGGCGCCGAGCGTGAAGTCGGCGACGATGAACTCGTCGGTGCCCAGCGTCGCATATCCGGCGATGAGGTCGGTGAGCTCGGCGAACCCGCCGACGAGCGACCGCCCGGCGGGCACGTGCTCGCGCATCGTCGCCGCCTTGGCGTCGTCGGCGGCGATGAACACCATCGCCTGGGCCGACCGATGCACCGACGAGGGATCGCGGCCCTCGTCCTCGCACGCGGCGTCGAAGATCTCCTTGCGGCGGCCCAGTTCGCCCAGGTCGCCCCAGGTGTTCCACTCGTCGGCCCAACGGGCGGTGAGCCGGGACATCCGCGGACTGCCGGTGCCGACGGCGATCGGCAGCCTGGCCTGAACGGGCCGGGGTTGGAAGGGCAGGTCGGTGGCCTTGAACCACTCTCCGCCGGTGGTCGTGCGCCCTCCGGTGAACACACCGGCGATCAGCTCGATCGCCTCGGCGAAACGGTCGACGCGCGGCCCGGGGGGCGGGAGCTCGATGCCGGCGCAGGCATGCTCGTTGACCTGCCAGCCGGCGCCGATGCCGAGCACGGCGCGACCGTCACTGATGTGGTCGACCGTCGTGGCCCGCTTGGCCAGCACCACCGGATGGTGCAGGGTCACCGGCGAGACCAACGAGCCCAGACGCAGCGTGCTGGTCAGGGGAGCAAGGCCGGCGAGCACGCTCCAGCACTCCAGGGCGTCCCCGTCGTCGGGGGCGCCGTCGTCGGTGTCGGGCATCAGGTGGTCGGCGTACCACAGGCCGTACCAACCGGCCGACTCCGCCCAGGCGGCCAGCTCGACGACCTCGTTCCACGGACGTTCGTACGAAGGCCACACGGAGAACTTCATGGTCGCCGACCATACCCGAGCTTCGCAGGGCCCCGGGTCGCCGACTCGGTCGGGCATCCCGTCACCCGCCACGGACCATGCGCCGTTGAGGACCATCGGCCCTACCGACCGTTCTCGTCGTCGGGCGATCATCCGATGCGGATGAGACTCGTCCGGAGGGAAGTGAGATGCAGAGGATCCACGGTGTCGACGCCGCGTTCCTGGCGGCCGAGACCCCGGAGTGGCACTTCCACGTCTCGGCACTGCAGATCATCGAACCCGCCGGTGTGCCCGACTTCAACTTCGAGACGTTCTGGCGGGTCTGCGCAGCACGGGTCCACCTCGTCCCGCAGTTCCGCTGGAAGCTGATCGAGCCCCCGTTCCGCCTCGGTTGGTCGTGGTTCGTCGACGATCCCGACTTCGACGTCGCCAACCACCTCCGCCACCTGGTGCTGCCGGCGCCGGGCGATCGTCGGGCGTTGTCCGGCATCGTCGGCGACCTGATGGGCCACAAGCTCGACCGCTCCCGCCCGTTGTGGGAGATGTGGTTCATCGAGGGCCTCGAGGACGGCCGGGTGGCCATCCTCGCCAAGATCCACCATTCGATCATCGACGGTCAGATGGGGGCCGACGTGGCCACGCTGCTGTTCGACCTGACCCCCGAACCGGCCCCTCTGCCCGAACCCCCTCCGTACCAGCCGGAGGCGCCACCGACGTGGGCGCACATCCTGGCCCGCAACAGTCTCGAGGTGATCTCGTCACCTCAGCGGGTGGCCCGGTTCACCCGCCAGATCGTCGAACAGGGTGTCGCCTCGGTGCCGTTGGCGCTCGGCGCCAATCGCCCGGCCTGGCCGTTCCAGGCGCCGCACACCAGGCTCAACGGCCAGCTCACGCCCCATCGGGCGTTCGCCTCGGCCGCGCTCCCCATCGAGCCGGTGAAGCGGCTGAAGAACGAGACCGGCGTGAAGCTCAACGACGTCGTGCTCGCCGTGTGCGCCGGCGCGTTGCGTTCGTTCTTCGACGACCTCGGCGAGCTGCCAGACCGGCCGTTGATCGCCCAGGTGCCGACGTCGATCCGCACCGAGGCCTCGCGTGGTGACGTCGCCACCCAGGTCGCCTCGATGTTCGTCTCGCTGGCCACCGACGTCGACGATCCCCTGGCCCGGTTGCACGCCATCCAGAAGAGCTCGATCGCCGCCAAGAAGCTGCGCGACACGATCGGGCCGCACCGCCGTGTGCCGTTGAGCGACACCCTCCTGCCGTCGATGTTCTGGGCGGCGTCGCGGGCCTGGAGCATGGCCCACCTCGATGCCCGCACGCCGCCGGTGTACAACGTGATCATCTCCAACGTCGCCGGTCCGTCTGTCGACTTCTACGCCGCGGGTGCCAGGATCGCCCACATGTACCCGATGGGCCCGCTGCTCTACGGCGGTGGACTGAACATCACCTGCTTCAGCAACGGCGACACGATCGACGTCGGTCTGATCACCTGCCCGGAGCTGCTCCCCGACCCGTGGGCCCTCGCCGACCGCTTCGTGCCCGCCCTCGACGAGCTGGGACTCGCCGTCAGGGCCGGGCATCGGCGCCGACGTCGGACGACGCCATGATCGCCGAGTCAGCACCGGGGACCAGCATCCCCAGGGGTCGGCGCATCGAGCTGTTCCACCGCGGCACGACGTTCGTGCGCACGATCAAGGGCCCCCCGGGAGCGCCGACCGTGGTCCTCCTCCACGGCTTGGCGGCGACGGCGGCGCTGAACTGGCACCAGGTCTTCGAACCGCTCGGCGAGCACTTCCGGGTGATCGCTCCCGATCTGCGCGGCCACGGCCGCGGCATCCGGTCGTCGCGACGATTCCGGCTCAGCGACTGCGCCACAGACGTCGCCGAGACGCTGCGCGTCCTCGACGCCGATCCGGCCATCGTCGTCGGCTACTCGATGGGGGGACCCGTCGCCCAGCTGCTCTGGCGCGATCACCACGAACAGGTCAGCGGCCTGGTGCTGTGCGCCACGGGCGCCGACTTCGTCCCGGGCAACCGGGAGCGCTACGCCCTCATCGCCCTGGCCCAGATCCTCGCCGGCACCACTCGGCTCGGCGGCCTCGTCACGTGGGTCCCGGCGACGATCGCCCGCCGCGTACTCAACGTCCCCGGTGGCGCGAATGCCTCGCCGATGGCGGTCTGGGCGCGCAAGGAGATGAGCAAGCACAACCCGCGGATGGTGCTCGAGGCCGCCCATTCCCTGGCGACGTACAGCTCGACGAGCTGGCTGCCGACGGTCGACGTGCCGGCCTCCGTGCTGGTCACCACCCGCGACTCGGCGGTGATGCCGGTGGCCCAGTTCCGCATGGCTGCGGCGATCCCCAACGCCCACGTCAACCTGATCGACGAGGGCCATGTCGCCTGTGTCCGGCCCGACTTCGGACGCAAGGTCACCGACGCCTGCCTCGATGTGCAGCGCCGCGTCGAGCTGCGTAGCGCCGGGGCATGGCCGAAGCAATGAGGAGCGCTACCCTGGCCCTCGCCCTCGGAGCAGCGGCGTGCACGGGCACGCTGCTGGCGACGTGGCGATTCCGGCGGCCGGCGGAGCTCGGCTTCGTGTACATGATGATCGGCTGGCTCGTGGGTGAACTGGCGATGTTCCACCTGGCGGCGCAGGCCGCGGTCACGCTGCTCCTGGTCGCCGCCGGGGCCGCGCACGATGTCCTCGGCAAGGTCGGCATCGCCCTGTTCGGCGCGTCGATGTTCGGTCTGGTCGCTGCCCAACGCCGAGCCGGCACGGCGGCCGCCGCCTTCGAACGGGGGCTCGCCCCGGTCGTCGACCCTGCCGCCGACGACCGGTCCGCGCCCGGCGGCGAGGCGTCGACGTCGCGTCGATTCGCCCGGGCCTGGTTGCCTTTCCGTTTCGACCACCGCGGTGTCGAGGTGACCCGTGGCGTCGCCTATGGAGAGCACACGCGCCGCCACCGTCTCGACATCTACCGATCCCCGGGCGCCGACCGTCTGCCGGTGGTCGTCTACATCCACGGCGGCGCCTGGGTCATCGGCAACAAGGAGCAGCAGGGCAAACCCCTGCTGCTCCAGTTGGCCCGCAGCGGCTACGTCGCGGTGACGATCAACTACCGACTGGCGCCCCGTCATCGCTGGCCGATCCCGATCATCGACGTCAAGCGGGCGATCGTCTGGGTTCGCGAGAACATCGCCGCCTACGGGGGCGACCCGTCGTTCATCGCCGTCTGCGGGTCGTCGGCCGGGGGCCACCTGGCGGCGCTCGCTGCCCTCACCCCTGGCGACCCGGCATTCCAGCCCGGTTTCGAGTCGGCCGACACGTCGGTCGATGCGTGTGTCCCGATCTACGCGCCCTTCGATCTCACCGATCGCTCCGGATTGCGCGGGCGGGCGGCGTTGCGGCGCTTCCTCGAGCGGCTGGTCATGACCACCCGGCTGCACGCCGACCAGGAGGGCTGGAGGGCGGCGTCGCCGATCTGGCGGGTGAACGCCGAGGCGCCACCGATGTTGGTGATCCAGGGTGAGCTCGACACGCTGGTGTGGCGGGAGGAGGCCGGCGAGTTCGCCGCGGCGCTTCGGGAGTGCACGAGGGCCCCGCTGGCCCTCGTCGTCGTCCCAGGGGCGCAACACGCATTCGAGGTGTTCAACTCGGTGCGCTGCCGGGCCGCGGTCGACGCCATCGTGAGCTTCCTCGGCGCGCTGGCCCCCCGGACCAGTCCGATCGATCGGGACGGCGCGTCAGGAAACGCCTGAGCCACCGACATCGGGGAACGAATCGGCTCCCGGAGACCTCCGCCGGCCGAAGTGACGCCACGACGTGGTCACTTCCCGACCTTGTGGCATCAGTTCATCCGCCCGGCCCGCCCGAGCCGGTTGACGACGTGGGAGGCGACGAGGGAGGCGACGAGGGAGGCGACGCCGTCGCGTTCAGACGTAGCCGTAGGCGACCCACCCGCCGTCGACGACCAACGTCTCGCCGGTCACGTACCGGGCGTCGCTCGACGAGATCCAGTCGACTGCGGCGGCGACATCGTCGGGCCTGCCGAGTTCGTGCATCGGGATGCGTCGCTCGAGCTGTGCCTCGTCGAGGGAACCGGCGGCGATCAGGTCGCCGACCAGGTCGGTGCGTACGTAGCCGGGGGCGACGCAGTTGACCCTGATCCCGTGATCGACGAGATCGAGCGCCATCACCCTGGTCATCTGATGAACGGCGGCCTTCGACGCGCCGTATGCCATGCGCTGGGGAAACGCCCGCACACCGTTGATCGAACCGATGTTGACGATCGCCCCCCTGGTACCCGAGGCGACCATGCGTCGTGCCGCGGACTGACCGCACAGGAAGACGCCGCGCACGTTGACGCCGATCACCTGATCGAAGGCTTCGACCGTCATCTCGAGGAAGGGGCTCACGCCGGCGATCCCGGCGTTGTTCACCAGCAACGAGATCGGGCCGAGCTCGCTCTCGATCAGCGTCATCCCGGCCTCGACGGAAGATTGGTCCTCGACCCTCATGCCGACCGCCAGCGTGGGCACCCCGAACTCGCCGGACAGCCGTCGCGCCACCGGCTCGGCATTGGAGGCCGAGGTGGCCACGCAGGCCACCGACATCCCCTTCGACGCCAGCCGTGCGGCGACGGCCTCGCCGATGCCCCGGCTCGCGCCGGTGACGACGGCAACACCTTCTCGCTGGTCCGACGCCATGGCTCTCTCCCCCGGTCGTTGTGGACGCCCATTCTGGGCCGACACGGCGCGATCCGCAGCGTCGGGCCGGCTCCCGCTGCTGCCCACGTCGTGTGCCTGGTCGACGCCCTCCACCGAGGGACGATCACGTTCGTGTCCGGCGGCAGGCGGGGCGACGGTCACCCACGAACGACAGGTCGAATCCGCGCCCTCGGTGGCGACAGGTACGAGGACACGATCATCGAGGCCCTTCGATGCGGCCTTCGACGGACTCGAATGATCAACGCCGGCGACATCCACCTCCCGATCTGAACGAAGAGGTCCGCCGCCGAGTACTGGTGATCTCGAACGGCAGGTTCAACAGCCTGTCCGGCCGTGTCCTCGTGGCCCCCGAGATCCTCGGCGCGCCCGACGCGGTTCCATTCCCCTGGCGCATTCAGATCGAGGAAGGGTGACGTGGAACCGGGAGTCGGTGTCACCCGGTCGGGCGTGAGCTTCGTCTGTGAGGTAGACGAGACGAGGAGAATTCGTTTGACGCCGTCAGCGGAGTACGAGAGGACCGGGCACCTGCCGCGGACCGGCTCCCCCGGTGCGGATGGTGTGATGGGCGCACCGCCCCGGCCCCCGCGGCCACGTCCGCTCGAGAACTTCAGGCTGACGCGACGTCTGTTCGCCGATCCGGCTTCGGTGCTGGATCACCTGCGGGCCGGCTACGGGCCGGTGGTCGAGTTGGGCCCGAGGTCCTCGCCGATCGTTGTGATCGGTGGACCGGGCGTCGCCCAGGAGATGTTTGCCAACCCGGCGTCGAAGTATCGCTGGGCCCACAAGTACAACGTGGTCGGCCTGCGGTTCGTGATCGGACGGACCTCGATGATCATCTCCGACGGCGCCGACCACGATCGCCGTCGGGCACCGGTGCAGCCCCTCTTCGCTCGACGTCAGCTCAACGCCTGGGTGCCGTTGATCGTCGGGCGCACCGACGAGGCGCTCGACGAACTGCTCGCCGAGGTGGGAGCGGGATCATCGATCGACATCTACCCGTTCGGGCGGCGCCTGATCATGGGCATCACGCTACGGGCACTGTTCGGCGAGCGACTGGCTGGACGCATCGACGAGTTCTCGACGATGTACGCCGCTCCCCAGGCGTACATCGAGGCGCCGGCACTCAGGCAGCTTCCCCACCCCCTCCCCATCGGGAAACGGGCTCGGGTCCGCAGCAATGTCAAGTCCATCGATGCGATGCTCACCGAGGAGATCCGGGCGCGCCGGTCGGAGCCCCGCAGCGGGTCGGCCGATGTGCTCGACGCCCTCGTCGATGCCGACGCCCTCAGCGACGAGGAGGTCCTCGCCCAGGCACGATCGATCATCGGCGCCGGGTACGACACCACGGCCGCGACGCTGGCATGGGTGCTGTTGCGCGCGGCTGCGACATCGGGTGTATGGGCCGCGGTGCGCGCGGAGGCGGACCACGTCCTCGGCCTCGTCCAGCCGTCCGGCGCGCCGACGACGGCGGCCGATGCGCTGGTCGAACTGGCGTACACCGCTCGGGTGGTGCGCGAGACACTGCGGCTGAACCCGGCCGGGCTGGTCGGCGTCCGAGTTGCCGCCGACGACATGACGCTCGGCGGCCACGGCATCCGGCGAGGCTCCCTGCTGGTCTGGTCGGCCTACCTCGCCGGGCGCGACCCGCAGATGTGGGAGGAGCCGTTGCGCTTCGATCCGGACCGGTTCGAGGACATGACTCCGGGGCAGCAGGCGGCGAGCAGCGCAGCCTGGATCCCGTTTGGCAAGGGACCGCATGCCTGCCTCGGCTTCGCGCTCGCCCAGATGGAGCTGACCCTGATCCTCGCCCGGTTCACCCAGCGATTCGACCCACCCGTCGCAGGCGCGCCGATGCCACGGGCGATCGGCTTGATCGTCAACCGACCCGAGGGTGGCGCGAGGCTCACCCTCACGCCACGCAACGCGTCCGTCAGCCCTGGAGCCCGGCCATGTCCTGGCTCGATAGCTCGCTCGGCTGCTTGCCCATGATGATCATCGCCAGCACCTCGTCCTTGGTCACCTCGGACTTGTTGACGGTGCCGACGAGCTTGCCCTGGAGCATCACGCTGATCCGGTCGGCGAGGTCGAAGACGTTGTGGATGTCGTGGCTGATGAGGAAGATCCCGATGCCCTCGGCCTTCAGCTGGCCGATGAGATCGCGCACCTGAGCGGTCTCGGCCGGGCCGAGGGCGGCCGTGGGCTCGTCCATGATCAGGATCCTGGCGTTGAAGTGGACGGCCCGGGCGATCGCCACCGACTGGCGCTGTCCGCCCGACAACGACTTGACCGCCGTCTGGAGGTTCGTGAACCTCGGGTTCAGTCGTTGCATCACCTTCTGGGTCGCCGCCGCCATGGCGGAATCGTCGAGCGACCCGGTCCGGGTGCTCAGCTCCCGACCGAGGAACACGTTTCCGGCCGCGTCGATGTTGTCGGCCAGGGCGAGCTTCTGATAGATGACCTCGACCCCGTGCAGACGGGCGTCGCGTGGGTTGTGGATCGTGACGAGCTTTCCGTTGATCCGGATCTCGCCCGAATCGGCGGGGTGCGCCCCGGACAGCGTGTGCACCAGCGTCGACTTACCGGCGCCGTTGCCGCCGACGAGGGCGACGACCTCGCCCGGGTACAGGTCGATGGTCACGCCGTCGACGGCGTGCAGGCCGCCGAACGACACCCGGATGTCGCGCAGCTCGACGAGCGGGACACGCCCAGCATCGCTGGACCCCGGGTTGCTGGGGACTTGATTCATGGTGGATGCCATTCCTCTCAGCCCCGACCGGTCTGGATGATGATCGCCGTGACGACCAGGCCGGTGACGAGCGCACCGATGACGCTCGCTCGGCGCCGCATCCGGAGTCCGGCGTCGACGGCCACGGCCGTGACGAGCACGACACCGACGACGATGTCCTGCGACGGCGAGTCGATGTTCAGCAGCACCATCCCGGAGCGCAGCGACTGCATCACCACGGCTCCGAGGACCGCCCCCGGAATCGTGCCGATCCCACCCGAGAACGACGTCCCGCCGATGACGGCGGCGGAGATCACGTCGAGCTCGTTCTGCACGCCCAGGCTGGTGACCGCGGCGTTGAGCCGGGCCGTCTGGACCGCCGCGCTGAGCGCGCACAACACCCCCATCAGGACGAAGGTGAACATCACCGTCCGGCGCGTGTTGATCCCGCCCAGCTCGGCCGCCTCGGGGTTGCCACCGTAGGCGTACACGTAGCGGCCGAAGCGCCGCCGCTGCGCCAGGTAGCTCATCAGCAGGGTCACCCCGATCAGGATCACCACCGGGTAGGCAACCCCCGTCGGCTTCCCGGTGATCGGCGAGGGATAGCGGTTGGCGATTCGCCACACCGCAACGACGACTGCCGCACACCCGGCGACACCCAGCCCGACGTCGACTCCGACGCGACGGAGGGGCAGGTCGTACTCGCGGCGGCGACGGCGGGCCAGCGCCAGGCTCAGCGCGATGCCCCCGCAGGCCAGCAGGGCGAGTACCCAGCTCCTCCACTCGCCGAGCGAGCCGCGAGCGCCTCCACCGAGCAGTTGGAAGTTGCTGTCGAGCGGGGACAGCGTCTGACCCTTCTCGCCCATTCGGAAGATCAGGCCGCGCCAGACGAGGAAGCCGCCGAGCGTGACGATGAACGCCGGTACACCGACGTAGGCGACGATGAATCCCTGCACACCGCCGATCGCCGCGCCGAGGAGCAGACCGACGGCCAGCGCGATCACCCAGGTGAACGCCCGTCCACGGCCGAGGCCGAACGTGTCCGGGATCCACTTCCACTGGACCATCGCCATGATGTACCCGAGGAACCCGAGGAGCGACCCCACAGAGAGGTCGATGTTCCGGGAGACGATGATCAGCACCATGCCGGTGGCCATGATGGCGATCGAGGCACTCTGCACCGACAGGTTCCAGAGGTTGCGCGCGGTGAGGAAGTCGCCACCGGAAAGGACGTGGAAGCCCACCCAGATCACCGCAAGGGCCAACACCATGCCGAACAAGCGCGTGTCGATCTCCGTGGAGGCGAGCACCTCACGCCACGAGCGCGGGGTGTCTGACTGCGGAGCTGTCGTTGTTCCCGCTCGTGTGTCGGTCATCATCGCGCCTTTCTCATGGATGGACCCTAGACCGAACGTGCCCCCCGCCCGAGAAGTCGGACGGGGGGCACGCCTGGGGGCGGGGTTGGGTCAGCAGGCGGTGACCGAACCGGCCTTCACGTCCTGGCAGAGCTTGTCCTTGGTGATCCAGCCGGCGTCGAGGACCACGTTGAGGTTGTCCTTCGTGACCGGGATCGGCTTCAGCAGGATCGAGGTGACCTCGACACCACCGGGAGTCTTGAACGGAGCGGTGCCGCTGACCTTCGAGGCGTCGGCGTTCTTGCAGAGTTCGATGGCGGCCTTCCCGGCGGACGTTCCGAGCTCGCGGGCATCCTTCCACACGCTCACCGTCTGCGTCCCGAGTGCGACCCGGTTGAGGGCGCCCTGGTCACCGTCCTGACCCGACACGGGGATCTTGCCGGCCAGGCCCTGGGCGGCGAGAGCGGCCACGACACCGCCGGCCATGCCGTCGTTCTCGGAGAGCACGGCGTCGACCTTGTTGCTCTGCGCCGTCAGGAACTGCTCCATCTCGGTCTGGGCCTTCCCCGGGTCCCAGTTGTCGGTGTAGGTCTCGCCGACGATCTCGATGTCTCCGGCCTTGACCGCATCACCGATGACGTCCTCGTAGCCACCGCGGAGGAAGTCGGCGTTGGCGTCGGCCTTGTTGCCCTTGATGATCACGTACTTGCCCTTGGGCACGAGCTTGAACACCTCGCGGGCCTCCATCCGGCCGACCTCGACGTTGTCGAACGTGATGTAGAGCGCCTTGGCATCCTCGATCAGGCGGTCGTAGGCGATGACCGGCACGCCGTTGGAGATCGCGTCGGCGACCGAGGGCTTGATCGCCGTCCCGTCCTGGGCGAGCACGACGAGCACCTTGGCGCCCTGTGTGATCAGGTTCTCCAGGTTCGAGGCCTGCGTCTCGGCCGAGGATTTGGCATCGTTGGAGATGTACTTCCCGCCCCCGGCCTCGATGGCCGCCTTGAGGGCCGGCTCGTCCCACTTCGCCCAGCGCTCCTCCTGGTAGTTGTTCCAGGACACGCCGACGGTGCAGCCGGCTTCGGTGGTCGATGCGGCATCGTTGTTGTCGCTCCCGCAAGCGCCAACCAGCATTACGGCACCCATCGCCACCGGTGCGATTCGACGGACTCTCATCGGACTCGTCTCCCCTGTTCAGGTCCGCGCTGGTCAAACTGCGGACGTCCGGAGCATAAGCCTGGGGCCTGTACTCGTCTGGAGACTCAAGGTCCCAGAGATCGAGTGCCTTGTGCCCTACTCGGCGTGCTCGGTGCCGTCGAAGTAGCGCTCGGCCAGCGACCAGGCGCCCGTGCCGCACAGCGCCCCGATCTTGCGGCCCTCGACGTCGTCCTGGGAGATGTGGATGCCCATGTAGAGCCGGGAGATCCCCGCTTGGTCCGCGGCGTCGGAGTACGTCGCCCACTGGAGGGTGACGTCCTCGGTCGGGCCCTCCTCGTGCAGGAGCGAACCAGCAGGGACGGTCCAGTCGGCCGAGACGCCGCCCGGGAAGTACGGGCTGCCGGTGATCGCCGTAAGGACTTCGGCGGCCGCCCGGCTGAAGGTGCTGTGCCCGGACACGTAGGCGGCGAAGGCCGGGGTGACGAACGTCGCCCGCTGGTAGGGCACCCAATCGACGGCCCGAATCCAGCCGACGCCACTGGTCTGCGCCTGCGGGTCGTCCGGAAAGCCGCGCCACGTCCTGACCGCGATGTCCCCGATGTGGTCCGCCAGCGCTTCATGCGGTTCGCCGGTTGCGCTCGATGCCTCCGTCACCACTTCGATGAGGCCGGGCACGAGCGGGAGTCCTGCCGGATCGTACGACGGGCCGGACGGCTCGCTCGACTGCCCCTTGCCGCCCATGTAGCGGATCATCGAGATCGGCCGCACCGAGTCGTAGAACCCCTTCAGTCCCCAGGCGGCGATGGCGGCGTCGTGAAGCGCTCCGTTGAGGGCGAAGTAGACCTTGACATCCCACTCGAGCGGGTCGAGGAGCGGGCCGCTGCCGCCGATTCGCCGCTCGAATCCCGGCGCGTCCTCGACCTCGTTGGCGATCAGGTTCCAGTGGCCCGGCGGCGTCTCCGATTTCGGACCGTCCGCCCAGTACTCGGCCACCGTTCGCAGGAAGTCGGCCCGCAGCGCCGAGCGCGACTCGTACGGCCGGCCCGTGCTCGGGTTGACATCGTGTCCGTTCCCGTCGTTCGTTCCCAGGGTGTTGTCACCGAGCGCGTCCGGGCCGGTCGTCAGCGCCACCTCATCGCCGGGGTCGAGTTGAGCGCTGTATCGAAGGACCTCGACCGCCGCCTCCTTGAACGCCGAATCGGTCACCGGGTCAACGAGGCGGGGCGGTGGGCCCGGATCGATCGGCGTGCCGTCCGGGGAGGGAGTCAGGGCGAACGGCGTCACGTGCCCCCAGTGCGGACCGAGGAAGCTCTGCACCTTGCCGGGGATCGCCAGCCCGTTCTGGGCGACCTGCTTGCCGAGCGAGAGTGGTTGCCAGGCGTTCGGGTCACGCATCACCGTCCCGGGCTCGGCGACGACGAGGGGATCGTTCGCCGGACGGAAGGCGCTGTCGACGTACCGCTCGTCCTCGAGGGCGCCGTCGTCCCTGCCGTGCTCGATGACCGTCTGTGCGATCCGATTGCCGAGGTCGGCCGGGGTCCCGCCCTCGGTCGAGTCGAAGTCGGTGCGGTAGCACAGCGATGCCATCACGGCGTCCAACGTGTCGGCGGCGGAGGCAAGGTCGGAGACCGTGCCGTAGCGCCAGAGCAGGAGGCGGTAGGCCGCATAGCTGATCGCCGCCTCGCGGGCGGCGGTCACGTCCTTCGCCGTTCGCTTCTCCGTCACGAAGTAGCCGTCGGCGGTCGGGTCGTAGGCCGCCCACGCGTCCCACATCGCCGCCGACGTATGGAACAGGTTCCGTGCGTGAACGGTCGGCGCCGGGATCACCTCACGGATCAACTGCAGCAGCAGCTCGTCCCACACCCGGGCCACCGAGTGGCCGGCGAGATCCGCCCGGTGACATCCTGCGACCAGATAGCCCGGTCTGTCGGAGGAACAAGCGGGCACGGCGGCGATGAGCAGTGTTCCGGCGAGCAGCGCTCGGGCGGCGCGGCCTGCATGGATTCCGTCAACGGCCATCAGAATCCCAGACCCTAGGCGTTCGCTCTGACGATGTGGTTCAATCGATGCGTGCCCGACGAGAAGGCCACGGATGTCGGGGTCGGGTCGAGCCGACCGCGGCGGATGCCGTCCCTACGGTGGGTCGCCGGCTCGATCCTCGTCGTGACCGTCGCCGCTGCAGGGTCGGCGCTTCTGCGTACCGGCGGGTCGCCGGCCACGGCGACGGCGGCCGCCGCTCCCCGATTCGTCGACGAGACGAACGGGTCCGGCATCGATCACTCGTACTCCGGCGCTTTCGAGTACTTCGTCGGGGGTGGAGTCGCCGCGTTCGACTGCGATGCCGATGGGCGCGACGATCTCTACTTCGCGGGCGGGAGCGAGCCGGCCGCCCTGTACCGGAATCGGAGCCCGGTGGGCGGTGGCCTCCGATTCGACCGCCAGGCGTCATCGGTCACCGATCTCCCGGCCGTCACAGGCGCCTTCCCGCTCGACATCGACAGTGACCGGACCGTCGACCTGGTCGTCCTGCGCCGAGGTGGCAGCGTCGTGCTGCGCGGGCTCGGTGACTGCCGGTTCATCGCCGCGGACGAACAGCTCGGCCTCGACGGCGGCGACGCGTGGACCACCGCCTTCAGCGCGACCTGGGAGGGCTCGAACGCCCTGCCCACGCTGGCGTTCGGCAGCTATCTGCGGAAGGAGGAGCTCACCTGCGCCGACAGCCGACTCATGCGGCCGCTGCCCTCCGGTGACCGCTATTCGACTCCGATCCCCCTGGCACCCGGCTACTGCACGCTGTCGATGTTGTTCAGCGACTGGAGCCGAACGGGCCGCCGCGACCTGCGGGTGGCCAACGACCGGCACTACTACAGCGACGGGGAGGAGCAGTTGTGGCGGATCGCGCCCGGCAAGGCCCCTCGCCTGTACACGGCGGCCGAAGGGTGGGCGCCACTGCAGATCTGGGGCATGGGAGTCGCCAGCCGGGATGTGACCGGCGACGGTTATCCCGAGGTGTTCATCACGAGTCAGGGCGACAACAAGCTGCAGACGCTGGCAGGCGGCGCGGATCGGCCGACGTACCGCGACATCGCACTCCGCCGCGGCGTCACGGCGCAACGCCCGTACACGGGTGGCGACGTGTTGCCGTCGACGGCCTGGCACCCGGAGTTCGAGGACGTCAACAACGACGGCTTCGTCGACCTGTTCGTCACCAAGGGGAACGTCGAGGCGCAGCCCGACTTCGCCAGCCGCGACCCGAGCAACCTGCTGCTCGGCCGGGCGGACGGCACCTTCGTCGAAGGAGCGGCGGACGCCGGCATCGTCGGCTTCGACAAAGCTCGTGGGGCGGCGGTGGTCGACCTCAATCTCGACGGCATGCTCGATCTCGTCGTGGTCAACCGGAGCGCGAACGTCAAGCTGTGGCGAAACGTCGGCACGGGCAGCGCCGAGCAGCCTGCGCCGATGGGCCACTGGGTCGGGATCCGACTCGGGCAGGCCGCCCCCAACACCGACGCCATCGGGGCGTGGGTGGAGCTGCGGACCGGCGATCGGACGTCCTCGCGTGAACTCACCTCCGGAGGTGGACATGCGGGCGGCAAGATCGGGTGGATCCACGAGGGGCTGGGCCGGGCGACGAGCACCGAGGTCCGCATCCAGTGGCCCGACGGCGAGACCGGGCCCTGGATGACCGTCCGAGCCGACGAGTTCGTGACGATCGAACGCGGCGCCGCCGAACCGATCCGATGGTCGCCGGGAGCGTAGGGCGATGACATCGGCCAGCGGTGCCACCATCCTGGTCGGCAACGAGTGCTTCGGCCTGGCGGGCGCGGCGCCACTGCCGATGCGTCCCGTACGGTTCCAGGACCTCAGCCTCCCCCGGCCAACCGCGCGACCGCTCGAGGCCGTTGGCCGAGATCCTGGCCGGGTTCGCCTGTTTGGAGCGCCCGACAGCCCGGGGTTCAGGTGGTCAGCGTGACCATCAGGAAGGGGCCGCCATCGTCCCACCCGTCGGGGTCGGACACGGCGATCAGCTGGTCGGCGCAGGCGCCCGAGGGGTCGTGCACCCGCAGTTGCATGCTCCCGACCTGCCGGGTGCTGAACACTCGGAAGAAGCCCATGTCGTCGGGGATGATCGCCCGAGCCGTCGGCATACCGGAATCGGCGAGAGCGATCAGCCCGCCGGATCCGGGATCCGTGACCATCAGGTCCACGACGACTCCGGCGACCGGCCCGGCGGGGGCGACCACCCGACCGGTGACGATCCAGCTCGGCAGCGACGTCTGGCCGAGGTCGACCGTGGCGCCGGCGCCGACGCGGACGATCCGCACGACCGTCGGGGCCCACTCGTTCCGCGGGCCGAACGTCACGCTGTACGTACCCGGCCACAGCCCGGTGACGGCATAGCTGCCGTCGCAGTTGGCCCCCAGCCCCGGTGCGGCGGTGCGGGTCCAGTCGTTGACGAAGCCGGCGTCCCACGCGCCCACGTTTGCGCCGGCCGCCGGCAGGTTGGCCGTATAGACCACGGTGCCCACGACCCGGCTCGCCTTGAGCAGCACGACATCGCTGGTCCGGGTCGTGCCGGGCACGGACGGCGTGCCCAACGTCGGATCGGCGGCGACCGCCTGGTACGGATACTGATAGCCGCCGGTGTAGGTCGTGCGGTACACGCCCTTCGGATCGCTGAAGCGCAGCGCTGCGGAGTCCTCCACGCTGTAGCGCCCCTTGGCGTCGGTGTACCGGGCCGGGTAGGGGAACGCCATCCACGGCTCGACGGCGATGCCGGCGAGCGGGCGCCCCTTGGCATCGGTGACGGTGCCGGTCACCTGACCGGTCGGACGGATGATCACGTCGCGCACCGGATCCGCCTCGGTCGTCACGTCCACGACGGGGGTGTCGTTGGGCAGGCTCGGCGGTCCGAAGCCGGTCCACCACCACAGCCAGATCTGGTGCGTGCCCATGGGATCGACGTAGGTCATCCCGTACCGGGCAGCCTCGTTCTCGGGTGTCGCCGGGTTCGGGTCGGGGGTGACCACGGGTAGCCCGCCGAGCGAGTACGAACCGTCGGCCGTCGTCGTGGTCATCGGCGAGATCCGCTGGGTCTGGCTGCCGGTTGCCGACACGGCGCGCACCTCGATCCCGCTGAGCGGAACGGCGGTCGTCTCCTCGACGACCGTGCCGGTCACCGCTCGGGGCGTGGAGAGGCGGACGTCGACGCCGCTCAACCCGTTCGTGGGCAGGAGGACGTCGTCGGCGAAGCCGACCCAACTGGTGACGTTCGAGCCGTCGGTGCCCTCAGCGCCGACCCGGAAGCCGAACGACATCGCCGACCTGTCGGGCGGGACGACACCGAGGCGGTACGAGCCGGGCGGCAGGGTAAAGGAGAAGCCGCCGGCGCGGGACGTGGTGGTGCGAGCCACCGCCGACCAGGCCTCGGGATTCTCGGCACATCCGGCGATGGCGCCCGGCTGGGCGTACGCGGTGACCTCGGCGAGGGCGACGGTCGCGCCGGTCGGGCCGCGGACGGTCCCGGCGAGGATCATCCCCCGCCGGGGTGCGGCGGCGGCCGACGGAACGGCAAGCATCAACAGGAACAGGGCAAGGACCGCCAACAGGGGTCCAGTTCGAGGCCTGACGGTCATCATTGGAACCCACCTCCTCATCAACCGCCTCGAGGAACGGTTTCAGGATGTCGCTGCGCCGTGAGAGATGCCAGAGTCCAACGACCCGCGCCCGCTGCGGCGGAGGTCCTCGGGGCGCACGGGCCGCAGGGCCGGACGGCTCACTCGAGCATCGAAGCGGCGGCAATGAGCGCGGCACGAACGAGCAGACGTTCGGGGATGGTCTCGAAGGTCTCCGTGCCGATCTCGACAGTCCGGCACTCGGCGTCACCGCACACCGAGCAGCACGGGCTGCTGCCGACGCGCGCCCCGAGCCACTCCTCGATCGCCAGGCCGTTCACCCAGATCCGATTGGACAGCGACGGATCTGCGCGGAACGTCGCCTCGTCGATCTCGCGCGTTTCCAGCGACGGTTCGAGGCCGAGCGGGCGCAGCACTTCGCACAGCAGCTCCACGGCCCGGAGCACCTCGTCATAGGTGGCCCCGCAGCGATCGCACGTCCGGCCGTCCGCGCTGACGAGTCGCTGCCACACGATCGGTAGTTGCTGCATCCGGACCTCCGCTTTTCGGTTCGACCCTACGCCGTCAGCGGCGGAGGCGGACCCACACCGACGTTGCCGACAGGGCCGACGGGCTGAGGTCGACTGGGAGGAGCCAGCCGCCTGAGCGCTGCTCGTTACGCGAACGCGAGCGTGGCGGTGCCGCGCACAGTGGCGAGGTACACGACGCATGTGTTGCGCCACATCTTGCCGTAGCGGGTCAGGGCCACGTTGAAGGTTCCGCCGCCGCTCAGCCGGCCGGCGACGGGGATGGTCGTCTTGGCGCAGCCGCCGGTCGCCGGCCCGAACGTGCCAGATTCGAAGGTGCCGTCCAAGTTCCGGGCCGGGTTCGTGCTCCGGACCGTGAAGGTGCCCCCGGTGATCCCGCCGAGATCGCTTTCGATCACCGCGTTCCAGACGCTGCGCTCGGTTCCCGACACCGCCGCCCCCGCCGAGGTGCTGCTGGCCGGGAAGGGGGTGCGGGCGTACTCGACGCCGGCGACGTTGTAGGTGACGGTGGTAGCCGCGGCCGCCGTACGGATCGGCAAGACGAGTGCCGCCATGATCGCGGGCAGAATCACGAGCTTGGGAAGTGCGCGCGTGCCAGCTGTCTTGTTCTTCCTCATTCTGATGACCTCCATTTGGTTGAGCGTCCCGAGGAATCCGGTTCTCGGCTCTGGAGCGTCGCACGCGCCGTCACCACCGGCCATTGGACATCAGTCGTAAGACCTCCGCGCACTCAGATCGCCTTTCTGGGCGGAGGTGGCAAGCTCGGCTCGGCGTCAGACAAGGTGTCTGTGCGTGGGTGTCTGTGCGTGGGTGTCTGTGCGTGATAGTGGGACGCCCGGGTCGTTCAGCCGGGGACGGGATTCAGCCGGGGACGGGATGGTGCTGGTCGAACGGCACCACCTCGAGCTCGTCGGACCCCTGGATGACGAGCAGGTGATCGGCCGGGCTGTCGGCGATCGTGTGGACGAGTTGCTCGACGTCGATCGGCGTGGCGCCGATCGCGTCGCTGCGGTACCACTGCACGACGCGTGCCCCGGACGCCGCGGCGAGCTGCTCGGCGAGGCCCTCGACATCGCTCGAGACGAGGACGACCTCCCGGCGCCGCGGTGCGGAGGCGTGTTCGCCGCGTTCGGCACGGTAGACCCGCAGGTGGTACCAGGCCAGTCCGCTGACGGCGACGAGCATGCCGAGCGGGACGCGCACATCGCGGACCGTCTGTTCCCCGAACGTCCCGTCGAGCAGGTTCGTGAGGGACTGGGTCAGGGTGATGATCAGGCCGGCCATGGCGATCGCTCCACCGACGCCGAACAGCCCGACGAGGTACAGGCGGCGAACCGGTGTCCTCAGCTCGCTGGGGCGATCGCCGGCAACGAACCCCTGGATGCGACGCCAGAACACCAGCCAGACCGGTACACCGACGGCGAGCAGGCTGATCGCGGCGATCCACCGGTTAGGCGAGTCCGGGTTCCGGTTCGTGGCAGGCGACGTCGCCGATTCCACCGCCGCCACCACGACGTGCACAACGGCGACGGCAGAAGCGACGAGGCCGGCTGCCGCACTGACGTACTCGAACACTCGGACGGGTTCCGTGCGCGTCGCCCCGTGTCCGCGCCGGGCGACGATCAACCAGTGATAGAGGAACACGACGGCGCCGATGACCGCGGTGGCGATCGTGGCAGGTACGAACGAGAAGTGGTGGGCCCAATCGGGCTTCGGCGATTCACCGAAGAACCACACCAACGACCAGTACCCGGCCAGCGTCACGGACACGATCGCCGCGGCGAGCCCACCGAGCCCGCCGACGAGGATCACGTAGCCGTGCCACAACGTCCTCCGTTCCGAGTTCCGGTAGTGGGCGAGCCAGTGCCACGCCCACACGGCGCCGCCGACGACGACCGATGCGACCGCAGCGCGAGTCGCCATCGGGCCACCGTGCGGCTCGACATCGTGGGCCAGTGGCTTGTACGCAAGTGCGGTCGCCCGCGCCAGCAGCCCACCTGCGCCGATCGACACCATCACCAGACCACCCGCGCTCGACGCGGCCAGGAACAGATCACCCCGCGGCGGGTACTTCGCCGCGCAGCGCGAACCAGTGGAACGCCCACGCCCCCGCCCAGATGGCGAAGATCGCCAGATCCTCGCCGTGGAAGGCCCTCTCGCCGAGCGCCGAGCGCAGGACGCTGTGGCCGGTCGCCATCGAGCCGGCGAGCGCCAGGAGCAGTGCAGCGTGGAGGTAGGCCGTCCATGGGGTCGCCAGCCGCGCCGTCGGTTCGGCGAGCCGCCGGACGGTGCGCTGCAGCAGGAGGGCGAACACCGGTGCCCCGATCACGATGAAGGCGATGTCGCGGCCGAGGTCGGTGCTGTTCGACGTGTACGCATCGTCGCGCAGTGAGTGGATGACCTCCCCCGCCAGGCCGGCGAGACCGGAGATGATGAGCACGAGCGAGACCATCGTCAGCACGGCGACGATCGTCTGACCGACGGTCGAAGCACGATCGGGTGCGGGCTCACCGATCGTTCGGTGGCGTCCCGCTGAGCGGGAGACGAGCCAGACGACGAGCGCCACGAGGAGGAGCGGGATCAACACGAACATGACATCACCTCTCCAGTCATGATCGGTCCTGGTGTATCCCCCGACCAGGGCCGAAGGCAGGTGTCGCCCAACTCCCAAAGCCCCGGGCTCTTCTTCCTCGGCCTTGCCGTGGATCCTGCGGGGCGCGGATGTCTTTGAAGTCTCCCGTACCAGATGGGTCGGGTCGTGACAGCCCTTCCGAAGATACTGGCTCGTCCAGGCAGCAGGTCAGCCGCAGCGCGTGATCGGCTACTGCCGCAACGACGCCTGAAGCCGACCGAGATCGGTTCTTGACCGTGGAGCAGAGGTACGACGTGTTCGTTGGGTTGAGTCAGATCACCCAAGGCGCGGCGGCGACCGAGCTGGGGGTCGACCGGACCGTGATCACCCGGATCCGCACGGTCGCCAGGGACGGCGCGATCGCCGCGTTGCAAGCGTTGGAGCGCTGGGGAACCTGCTCGGTATCACTCAACTGAAGCGGCGTCGCTCGATGTGCCGTCGTCCGGGCTCACACGGAAACGATCTCGATGAGGTGCTCGATTCCGGTCAGATCCTTGGCGTTGCGTGTGTACAACCGGGCCGAGTGAGCGTGAGCGGTGGCCGCAATCAGCAGGTCCATCACTCGAGATCGCGGTTGACGTCCAGAGTTGGCAACCGCCGCTGCGAGTTGGCCGTAGCTGATCGCCACGTCATCGTCGATGGGAAGCGCGTCGAATTTGCGTTGCAGGTCCGAGAGCCTGCGTAGCCGTTCGGCACGTACAGCCGCATCGGCAGTAATCAGCACCCCGAAATGCAACTCGGCCAGCGACGCTGCGCTGATCGCCAGGTCACCGTCCAACTCTGCCACGTTCGTGGCGATCAACACGCTGGTGTCAACGATCGCTCTCAACGCTGCGCTCCCAAGGGTTCCCGACGGACTGATCGATGAGATCCCGATCTCGTTCCCAATCGGCGTCGGGTCGCCCAACGAACAGCTCGGCGATGTCGTCCCACCGTTGCCACCGCCTTGGCGCGGCGGGGACCAGTCGGGCAGCAAGGCGGCCAGCCACCGTGATCTCGATTTCCTCGCCGTTCTCGACACGTCGGACGAGATCAGACGCGTCTTGACGGAGCTCTCTCAGTCCGACTGTTCTCATCCGCTTAATATAGCACAAGTGCTACACTCTGCAACCGCGCATCGGTGCCCAGAAATTCTTGCGGCCTCGAATTCAGCGACCAGACTCCGATTCCGTGACGTTGCCATCAGAAAGCGTAGCAAGCGCGAGCTCGCCTCGCTCGAAGATCGCTGCGCGGGTAGATGCACTCATGGCGAGATCCTGGCTGGCAATTGAGACCGGCGCCCGGTGCAATCTCGGCTCGTGCGAGCATCTCAACGGTGTCGATGTCCAGATCGCTTCTCGGGGTGACCGCGGCTTGTCGCCGACTGGTACGTGTCGGACGTGCTGTCCGATGTTGAGCGACTCCGGGCGGCGGAGGAGTCGTCCACTCGAACACCGTCGCCGAGGTCGTGCAGGTCGTCTGCTTGGCGTGACCTGCTCGTCGTGTCTCCTCCGACGAACGCGATCGTCCGTCAAGGTCTCCGAAGGGGTCTCTGCAATCGATCGCCCCTGTTCAGAAGCGACATACGTTGGGCATCTACCAGGTCTTATGTGGTGGGCGCAGAGGGACTCGAACCCCCGACATCTTCCTTGTAAGGGAAGCGCTCTAACCAACTGAGCTATGCGCCCGAGGGCCCCGAGCATACCGATGGGTCCGGCAGGGCGATGCCGATGGGCTTCGGCGCCGGTCGTCGCCAGTCGGAGCGGGGCGTCGGATCGACCGAGCTCCAGCTCAGTTCTTCCGGCCGGCGTAGAGACGAACGGGCGCCGCCCAGGTTCTTGGGACCTCGCCGGCTGCGGACAGCCCGCCGTCACTGACCAGGTCGACGACCTGCTGTGGTGTCCACGGATGCCCACCGGAGCGGGCCGTGCGCAGGTCGAGCAGCAGCTGGGACAGGCGATCCCCGGGCCCGGCAAACATGCCAGGCAGCAGCCACCCGCCCGGTTTCAACGCACGGGTCGAGGCGGCGATCGCCGCTGGGACGATCTCGCGGGGCAGGAACGGCAACGGTAGCCAGATGGCGTCGTACACCGCCTCGTCGTCCAGCGCGACCACATCCTGTCGGCGCAGTTCGACCCGTCCATCGAGGCCCTCGGCAATGACGTTCCGCCTGGCCAGGTCGAGGGCGGTGTCAAACAGGTCGAGCCCCACGACGTGGGCCTGCGGGTAGGCCCGCGCCAGGGCGATGGCCAGCCACCCGGTGCCTGTCCCGACGTCGAGGATCGCCGCGTCCGAGGCACCCAGCATCGTGGCCAGGCCATCGAGCCGGCCCTCGGCGGCCTGGACGGCCCCGACGATGGCGCCCGACAACCGTCCCACCCCCTGCAACAACACCGGATCGACCACCGCCCAGTCCCCTCGCCGACCCGGATCGTCGACGAGGTCGACCGCCGACCGCAGCATCGCCCGGGCCATGCCCACGGCGGGCCCCGCCCCGGCCGCCGAGACCCCGATCTCCTCACCGAGGATCTCACCGGCGATGGCCGCGAGCAGGGAACGCACGAGCGGATCGGCTGGCAGCCCCTCGGTCTCGATCCGGGCGAAGGCGGCAAGGGCGGCCAATGCATCGACCGAGGAGGTCAGGCGCACGGTGTGAGCGAGGAGGTGTTCGTCGGCCATCGCCTCAGCTTCGCACCGTCGGCGACGACCGGCAACGGCCTCCCCGCCGGGCGGGAGACAGCGTCAGTGGGAGGGCCACCAGGCCGCCAGCGGACGGCGTGAATGGGCCGGACCACCGACGACCGAGACGCCACCGGGCGGCCGGCCGACCGAGTCGTCCGGCGTCCGCCCACGTCAGGGGCCATCCACATCGGGCCGGGATGCCGTGGCTACCGTGAGCGTCTGATGGCCCAGCGTGGAGGCAGAGGTGCCGACGACGAACTGCTCGGGCGCTACCTCGACGAGATCGGCGCCCATCCGTTGCTCGGCGCGTCCGAGGAGACCGAGCTCGGCTCCGTCATCCACGCCGGAGGCCCCGACGGCCAGGCCGCCCGCCGACGGTTCATCCAGGCCAACCTGCGGCTCGTCGTCTCGGTCGCCAAGCGGTACGACAGTTCCCAGCTCAGCCTGCTCGACCTGATCCAGGAGGGCAATCTGGGCCTGATGCGGGCCGTGGACCGCTTCGATCACACCCGTGGCTTCAAGTTCTCGACCTATGCCACGTGGTGGATCCGCCAGGCCATCGGCAGGGCGCTCGACGACACGTCGCGCGACGATCCGCGTCCCCCCCAGGTGCGCGGGTCGCTCCCCCTCATCGAGCAGGTGACCGAGCGGCTCACCGGCGAGCTGGAACGGCCACCGACCGCCGAGGAGGTGGCCTCGGTGACCGGGATCGCCGCCGAGAACGTCAGCCTGGCCCTGCTCCACCGCCGCCCGATGGGGTCGCTGTCCGAACCGGCCGACGACAGCGGCGACCTCGAGCTCGGCGATCTGATCGAGGACGACGACGAGATCGGCCCCTTCGAGGCGGCTGCGGCAGCGCTCGAGCGCCAGGCCCTCGAGGTGCAGCTCTCCCGCCTCAAGCCCCACGAGCGCGAGGTGCTCGAGGCCCGTTTCGGCTGGAACGGCCCGGCGCGCACGGCGACCGACATCGCCACCGAGCTCGACATCACCCGCGACCGAGTCCGCCAGATCGAGGCCAAGGCGCTCGGCAAGCTGCGCCACCCGAGCGTCGCCCGTCTCTGGGCGTCGAACCAACGCCGCACGGCGACGACGACCTGAGGGCGCACGCCCACGAGTCCTCCGCAGCTGCGGAGGACGGCCGCCGCGCTCAGTCGGGGGCGCGCCGCCGTGCGTCGAGCAATGCCGTCAGCAGCTGAGGCGTCGATGCGGCGACGGGGGCGCGGCGGACGGCATGGTCGCGCACGATGAGCTCACGCCCGAGGGCGTCGACCATCGTCGCCCCGGCCTCGTGGCAGATCAGCCAGGCCGCGGCGTAGTCCCACACGCCGTGCCCCTCGACGCAGTCGACGAACCCGTCGAGCGTGCCGTCGGCCACCAGGCACAGATCGAGCGCCCCGGCGCCGAGAGCTCGGAACTGGTCCCAGCCGAAGGGCCGGCGCGGATAGCCCGACAACCCGACGAAGGCCGAGGCCATCTCGGTGCACGTCGAAAGGCAGCGGAAGGCCACGCCGTCGCGCCGGGCCCCCCCACCGCGGACGGCCTCGTAGCGGGTCCCCCTGGCCTGGTTGACCACCAGTGCGGCCAGCGGGCCGTCGTCGTCGATCGCGCACAGCGACGTGGCGTACCAGGGCACGCCACGCGCGGCGTTGGTGGAGCCGTCGAGCGGATCGACGATCACCACGACCGGTCGGTCGAGATCCTCCGAACCACTCTCCTCCGAGAGGATCCCGACCCCGGCGGCCCGCAAGTGTTCGAGGGCGACGGCATCGGCGACCAGGTCGGCCGCGTACTGCCCGTCCCGGCGGCCCGAGGGCCCCCAGTCGGTCACGCCGGCCAGGGCCTCCCCCACGGCGTCGGCGGTCTCGTGGAGCAGACGGAGGAGGCGATCGGCGGGCACACGACGACGGTAGCGAGCGCAAACCGTCCGAAGCCGGCACCGAGGTGGCAGGATGGACCCGTGGCCGTGATCGATGTAGCCGGGTTCATCGCCGACATGAAGAACCACGCCGTCGACCACGGCTTCCACGTCCACGACGAACGCCACTTCGTCGAGACCTACTCGCTGCGCCAGCTGTGGGAGGTCGACCTCCACCCCGAGGAGGCGTGCAGCGGGCCGATCGATCTGCACCTGGCCCTCGAGGTCGACCCGCGGGCCCTGCTCGGGTTCGAGGACGAGTTCCTTCGCCTCGACGACCCCGACGCCGATCCGCCCGAGGGGTACAGCTTCCCGCTGCTGTTCACCTGGACGCTGCCGCCGCTGCCCGACCCGCCCGATCTGCTCGTGCTCGCCACAGAACTGGCCGGGGTGGGCACGATCAGCCTGCCGATCGAGGTCTCGGCCATCGATTCGTTCCCCTCGGTGACCGACGCCCCCGAGCGCAGCCTGTCGATCGTCGCTCGCGTCCCGGTCAACCTGGCCGACGTGGTGCGCAACGACGACGACCTGTTGTGCGACACTCTCGACCGCTGCCGCGACGTCAGCCTGTTCCTCCTCGAGCGCTCCCCCGACTGGCTGGGCGACGAGGACGGGCACTGATCCCGCAACCCCACCACCTCATCCAGGAGACACCATGCTCGTCCGTGAGCTCATCGACATCCTCAAGGACTACCCCCAGGGGGTCGAGGTCGAGCTGTCGATCGTCGCCGCCGTCACCGACGAGGACGACGACATCACCGTCGACCGCTACTCGGTCGAGGGCGTGCTGCCGTGGAACGAGTCGCGGGGCGGCCCCGCCGCCGATGAGGACAACGACGACGAGCTCGTCGTGTGGCTGATCGGGGGTGGCGACGACGACGTCGACACCTTCCTCGACGCCATCGAGAACCCCGACGACGACGAGGACGACCATGACCACGATCACGGCGACCCGAACCACAAGCACTGAGGACTCCTGGCCGTGAGCGCCACCGACCCGCCCCGGCGCGAGCTCTCCCCCGGGATGCGCGAGCAGCTCGATCTCGGGTACGTGTTCGGCGGGCTGGCCACCTTCGGCCAGCGACCGTTCCTCACCGACCCCGAACAGCTCGACGCCTGGCAGCCCGACGTGGCGATCGTCGGGGCGCCCTTCGACGTGGCCACGACCAACCGGCCCGGCGCCCGCTTCGGACCTCGGGCCATCCGGTCGTCGGCCTACGAGCCGGGCACGTATCACCTCGACCTCGGGATCGAGATCTTCGACCACTTGGAGGTCGTCGACTACGGCGACGCCTACTGCCCCCACGGGCTGACCGCCGAGAGCCATGCCAACATCCGTTCGCGGGTGTCCGACGTCGTCTCGCGGGGCATCACCCCGATCATCCTCGGCGGCGACCACTCGATCACCTGGCCGGCCGCCACGGCGGTGGCCGATCACTACGGCTACGGCAACGTCGGCATCGTCCACTTCGACGCCCACGCCGACACCGCCGACATCATCGACGGCAACCTGGCCTCCCACGGCACCCCGATGCGCCGCCTCGTGGAGTCGGGCGCGGTTCTCGGCCGGAACTTCGTCCAGGTCGGCCTGCGCGGCTACTGGCCGCCCGCCGACACGTTCGCCTGGATGCAGGAACAGGGCTTCCGCTGGCACCTGATGAACGAGATCTGGGAACGGGGGATCAAGGCCGTCATCGAGGACGCCGTCGCCGAGGCCCTCGACGGCGCCGAGTACCTGTACCTGAGCGTCGACATCGACGTGCTCGACCCCGGGTTCGCCCCCGGCACCGGGACGCCGGAGCCGGGGGGCATGGCTCCGGTCGACCTGCTGCGCATCGTGCGCAACCTGGCCCAGCGGACCAACCTGATCGCCATGGACGTCGTCGAGGTCGCCCCGGCCTACGACGTCAGCGACAACACCGTCAACAACGCCCACCGCATCGTCTTCGAAGCCCTCGGCGGGCTGGCCTGGAAACGCCGCGAGGCCTCCCGGGCCACCGGCTGACCGGTCACGGTGGCGGGCCGGGCGAGCCCGACACTCACGTCCCGGTGACCGACCCCCCGAGGCCGAGGACCCTGACGGCGTTGTCCCGCAGGAACTTCGGCCACACGTCGTCCTTGAACGGCACGTCGGCCAGCTCGGTCATGATCCGGTCGATGTGCAGGCCCATCGGGAAGTAGCCGGCGTAGATGATCTTGTCGGCGCCGCGGGTGTTGGCGTAGTCGACGATCGCCTTCGGGTAGTGCCTCGGCGAGAAGGCGCTGGTCGAGTAGTAGAGGTTCGGCCACTTGAGCATCAGCTTGACGGCCAGGTCCTGCCATGGTTCGCAACCGTGGCGGGTGACGAAGACCAGCTCGGGGAAGTCGTACATCACCTCGTCGATCAGCTCGACCCGCTGGGGGGCGAACGGCAGGCGGGGTCCGGGGATGCCGGCGCAGCAGAACACCGGGATGCCCAGCTCGACGCACTTGGCGTAGATCGGGTACGTCCGGCGGTCGTTGATCGGGACCTGCGGCATGGTGCCCGCCGGGAACAGGGTGACGGCCCGGATGCCGTACGTCTCGTACATCTGCACGATGGTGCGGATCGTGTCCATCCCCCCGTTCGGGTCGGCCTCGTAGGCCCCGATGAACCGGTCGGGGTGACCGGTGAGCGTGTCGAGGCCGATCGCATTGGTCGGCGCCACCCCGATCAACGAGCGCTCGATCCCCCATTTGTCCATCAATGGCAGGAGCAGCGCGGCGCCCTGGGCCGGCTCGGCCACCGGGCCCTCGGCGCCCCGGGCCTGGTCGCTGAACGGGACGTCCTTGAACATGTACTGGGCCGGGAACGCCATCGTCTTCGAGTCGGCGTCGCGCAGCTGGTCCTTCATGAACGCGTAGTTCTGCTGCTTGGCGGTGACGCCGGCCCGTGTCCCCATCATCGTGTCGATGATCCCGATTCCCGACGGCACGGCCATGACAACTCCTCTCCTCGACAACCGGCCCACCGTAGGAGCCCGACGGCGACCGCCACCCAGCGGGGCGTCAGCGGTTGGCGGCGAACGCCGTGACGAGACGCTCCAGGGTGGCTGCCGGTTCGGAGAGGCCGGGATCGAACGCCCGCAGGTTGACGTAGACGTCCGTCGCCCCGGCGGCGACCAGCCGCGGCACGCCGGCCATCGTGGCGGCGACGTCGAAGCCGTCGCCGCTGCGGACCATCACCACCGGGGCCTGGACGGTGAGCGTGGCCGGGTCGCGGCCGGCGGCCGAATAGGCGCCGCGCAGGCGATCCGCCCCGGCGGCGATGTCCTCGACGGTGGCCCCCATGATCGGGATCCAGCCGTCGCCCAGTTCGACGATGCGCCGCATGTTGCGGTCGTGGAGCACGCCCGAGAACCACACCGGCAGCCGGGCCTGGACGGGCTGGGGTGAGCAGTAGACCGTGCGGAACGACACGGTGGGCGAGTCGAAGTCGGCCGGCAACCTCGTCCACAACTCCCGGCAGGCGCCGATCGTGTCGAACAGCATCTGGCCACGCCGTTCGAAGTCGAGCCCGAGGGCCTCGTATTCGGCGCGCTGCCAGCCGACGCCGACCCCGAGATCGACACGTCCGGCGCTGACCTGGTCGAGGGTGGCCACCGTCTTGGCGAGCAACGCCGCCGGGCGCAACGGGGCGATGAGAATTCCCGTCGAGAGCCGCACCCGGGTGGTCACCGCGGCCATCGCCGCGAGCAGGGTGAGCGGCTCGACCCACGGCGCGTCCGACGTCGTCGGGAACCGGCCCCACGAGTAGGAGTCGGTGCTCGGACCCATGACCACGTGGTCGACGACGTTGAGCCGGTCGACCCCGGCGTCCTCGGCCACCCGGGCCAACTCGACGAGCCGGCGCCACTCGCCGTCGAAACCCGCGCCGAAGTTGGGCAGCCCGACGGTCAGGGTGACGGCGCTCACGACGCGCTCACCGGGCGATCGCGCCGCGGCGGCCAGCCCGCCAGCAGCCCGCGGCGGGCGACCTCCCGCTGGGCCATCACGACCTTGCCCCGCAGCGCGTCGGCCTCGGGATCGGTGGCGAGCCAGCGGATCGCCTTGGCGATCACCTCGGGCGTCGCCGCGGCGAAGTGCTGGAGGTACTGCTCGGCTCGCCCGGCGGCGATCATCTTCTCGGTGATCGTCAGTCCCGGGTCGACGCTGAACACCCGGATACCCCGCTCGGCGTACTCGACGTGGACCAGGGGTGTGATCCGGCCGAAGGCCGCCTTCGACATCGCGTAGCCGAGGCCCCAGCCGCCGGCACCGCTCGGTGCGGGTGGGTCGACGTAACCGGCCGACGACGCCATGTTGATGATCGTGCCCCCGCCGGCGGCGACCATTCCGGGCAGCACGGCGCGCACGATGGCCAGCTGCGCGAGCACGTTGCCCTCGATCACGTCGACCAGCGCCTCCTCGGGCAGTTCGGCGATCAGCTCCATCCCGCCGATGCCCTGGTAGACGGCGTTGTTGAGGAGCAGGTCGAGGCCGCCGAACCTGGCGTAGCCGGCCTCGACGGCGCCGAGCACCGAAGCCCGGTCGAGGAGATCCATCCGCACGGCGAGCAGCTCGGCCCCGGCCGCCAGGATCCGTTCGCCGGTGGACTCCAGCGAACCGGGCAGGGCCAGGCCATCGTCGGTGTCGGAGCGTCCCTCACCCTCGCGTTCGGTCCGGGCGGTGATCACCAGGTCGTAGCCGGCGTCGGCGAGTTCGATCGCCGCCGCCCGGCCGATGCCACGGCTCGCCCCGGTGACCAGGGCGACCGGTCGCCGCGACGCGCCGGTCCGTTCCGCACCGGTTGCCGGGTGTCGTACCATCGACCGTCAGCCTCGCACCCCGGGGCGCCTGCTCACGACACCGAGCCCGAGCGGGAACCGCCCGGCCACGAACCCCCGGAGAGACCCATGGACAGCATCATCGTTCCCGGCGGCCACGCCCGCGCCGTGCGCGTCGCCGCCGGCGACACCGTGCGCGTCGTCAACACCCACGGCACCCAGGTCGTCGACTTCTGGGCGCTGCGCGCCGACCGGCCCGATGTCGCCATGTCGATGCAGTCCTCACGGATCCGCTGGCGCAACCTGCGGCCCCGACCGGGCGACGTGATGGTCGACGAGGAACGGGCGACGATCATGACCCTCGTGGCCGACACCAGCCCGGGCGTCCACGACACCGTCATCGCCGCCTGCGACCGCTTCCGCTACGAACAGCTCGGTGCGCCACCCGGGCACCGCTCGTGCTGCGACAACTTCGCCGAGGCGCTCGGCGAGCTCGGGATCACCCGGGTCGGCCCGGTCCCGGCGCCGCTCAACCTGTTCATGAACATCCCGTGGGATCTCGAGGGGAACATCACCTTCGAGCCGACGGTCTCGGCGCCCGGGGACTCGGTCACACTGCGCGCCGACGTCGATGTCGTGGTGATCGCCTCGGCCTGCCCGATGGACATCGTGCCGATCAACGGTCCCGGGGGCGGCGCCCCGGTCGACGTCGAGTTGATCGTCGGCTGAACCGGCGCCCGGGGCGCATCCCGATCCCGGGTCAGTCGTTGCGCGAGGTGCCGTAGCGGATGCCGCGCTCCACCAACCAGCGGCGGTAGGCGAGCGACATCCGGTCGGCCGGCTGGTGGCGTTCGGCGTGGCGGTCGAGCGGCAACCGCACGGGCCGCTGCGACTCGACGATCGCCGTGTCCTGCCCGAAGATCACCTGGTTGAACGCGCTGAACGAGGCCAGATCGGCGTCCGGGTTGCGGACCGTCGTCGACATCCACACCAGGCAACGGCCCTCGGCCTCTGGACGCACGACGAGGAGCAGGGAGAAGCCCTCGATCTCGCCGCCGTCGCGCTCCGCGGGGATCTTGGTCAACGACGCCGCATACGGGTGCGAGACGGCGTACTCGTAGGCGACGTCGCCGCCCTCGACCGACGTCGGACCGGGTTTGGGCTGCCAGAAACGGCAGTCGGTCGCCCGCAGTTCACCCTCGACCACGGCGACGTCGTAACCGGCCACCTCGGTATGGGGAACCTGGCCGAGGTAGCCGGCGTGCACGTACGGGAAGTGGGCCATGTCGAGGAAGTTCTCGATGATCCGCGGTCCGCTCGAGGCCAGCACCTTCGGCCCGAAGATCACCGTCAGGCCCGGCCACCGCTCGTACGCCGGGAAGCGCGGCACGTCGCGTGGCTCGGCGCCGACGCACACCCAGTACATCCCCAGCGACTCCCGCACCGCCACGGGGCGCAGGTCGGCGATGCGCGGTGGGTCGAGCACCGGCTGCGCCGGCTGCAGCGTGCAGCGGCCCGTACCGTCGAACTCCCATCCGTGGTAAGGACAGGCGAGGGTGGCGCCGTCCCAGCTGCCCAGGCTGAGCTGGGCGCCGCGGTGGGGGCACGTGTCACGCACGACGATCACGTCGCCACCGGTCCCGCTCAGCAGTACGAAGCGGTCGTCGAGCAACCCGAACGGATGGCGCGAACCCGGTACGACGTCGGCCGCGGCGACGACGGGGAACCATTCGTCGACGACCCGGTCATCGGCACGGAGCATGGACGAACCTTACCGACGGCACCGTCCGCGGGCGGCCCGGGCGACGAGCGGCGCCCGCCCCCGATCCGTATGCTGGCGAGGCTCATGGACTCCGCCGGTCGCCCACCCGATCCCCTCGACCGCGCCTCGATCATGGCCCTCACCCTGTGCGACTTCGCCCAGATCCGCGAGGGGCTGCTGTTCGTGGCGTCGGGCGGGATCACCCGCCTCTACCGGCCCGAGCTCCCCTCCTCGCTCGGACCGCTGACCCTGGCCACGATCGTCGAGATCGCCCCCACCGAGCTCGACAAGGCACACGAGATCCATGTCCGCGTCCGTCACGTCGACACGGCGAGCGAGCTGCTCACCGTGACCGGCGCGATGACCGCCCCGGCCGCCGGCGGCGGCGCCTACGAGCCCGGCGAGAGCGCGACCATCCCCCTCGCCGTGCCCCTGCCCCCCAACGCGCCCCTCCACCACTACGGCGCCTACGACCTCACCGCCTCGATCGACGGTGGCGCCTCGGCCCGCCTGACGTTCTACGTCAAGCCCACGCAGCAGTCGACGCGCACCTGAACCGCCGGGGCGCCATGAGCCGTCAACCGCCCGGCGACCGACCGCGGGCCCGCTGCTGCAGCTCCGACTTGGCGATCTTGCCGCCCGACGACCTGGGCATCCTGTCGAGCACCCAGAGGTGCTCCGGCCACCATTCGCGGCTCACCCCGCGGGCGTCGAGGTGGGCGGCGAGCCCCTCGAGGTCGAGCCGGGTGCCGGGGCGGAGCTCGACGAACACGCCGACCCGCTCCCCGAGGCGCTCGTCGGGAACGGCGACGACGGCGGCAAGCGAAACCGCGGGATGGGTGGCGACCTCCTCCTCGACGGCCGGCGCCGAGATGTTCTTGCCGCCACGGATGACGAAATCGGCCGTACGGGCGACCACCGTCAGCCAGCCCTCGTCGTCGATCCTGACGACGTCGCCCATGAACATCCAGCCGTCCTCGGTGAACAGCTCGGCGTTCCCCGCCTCGTCGTCCCAGTAACCAAGTGCCGTCGCCGGGCCCCGGCACGCCGGGCGGCCCTCGCCGGTGTCACCCGCGATCCGCTGCCCGTCACCGTCGTAGAGGCGCACCTGCATGTCGCCCACCACCCGGCCGCCCGACGTCAGGCGGCGTTCGATCGGGTCGTCGACCCTCGTCCCCGAGAGCATCCCGGTCTCGTTGGAGCCGTAGAAGTTGAGCACCCGGCAGCCCGTGCGCTGTTCGAACTGGCGGGCACGCACGGTGGAGATCGCCTCGCCGCCGGTGAACAGCACGCGTAGCGACGACAGATCGCGTTCGCCCGCGGCGTCGAGGATCATCACGAACTGCGACGACACCGCGGCGAGGACCGTCACCCGGTGCGCCTCGATCTCGGCGGCGGCCCGGGCGGCGTCGAAGCGCGGCTGGACCAGGCAGGGCACCCCGAGCAGGGTCGGGCTGACGTGCGACGTCCACAGCCCGAAGCCGAACGGGGCGGGCACCACGCTCATCCACACCTCGTCGGCACCGAGGGCGCCGAACTCGACGGCCCGCTGGTGGAAGTAGACCCAGCGGTTGACGGTCTGCATCACGCACTTGGGCAGACCCGTGGTCCCCGACGTCGAGTTGAGCATCCACAGCTCCGACGGACCGATGCCCGGCCCGACGACGTCGGCGACGGGTCCGTCGTCGACGCACGGACGGCCGTCGGTGTCGGCGATGACGACCACCGAACCGAGCCCGAGCCGCTCGGCCACCTCGCCGGGCGGTCCGAGGGGCGTGTCGGCCGGGAGCACCGCGGTGCTCGCCCCGGCCCGGCGGACGAGGTAGGCCAGTTCACGGGCCCCTGCCCGCCAGCCGGCGCCGACGGCCACCGCCCCGGCACGCTCGCAACCGAGCAAGGCGCCGTGGACCGCCCCGGAGTCCGGCAGCCAGACGAGCACGCGGTCGCCGCGGCGCGCCCCCTCCCCGGCGAGCCGGGCGGCGACGCGATCGGCGAGGCCCGAGTAGGCGCGCCACGTCAGCCCCTCACCGCCCCATCGGTAGGCGATGTCGCCGCCGCGTTCGTCGGCCAGGCGGCGCACGACGCCCGACAGGGTGTCGTGGCCCCACCAGCCGCGGGCCCGGTAGGCGGCATCGTCGTCGGGATCGGCGGCCGGGAGCACGCCCGAATTGCAGCACATCACGGCCCTGCCTGCTTCAATGGAACGGCGCCGCGGCGCCGAAGGGGGGTGGGATGACAGCTCAGGCCGTAGAGGGGGACGACGCCCGCCGCGGTGGGCTCGCCGCGTGGTCTCCGGCGGCGCTTCCCGGCCCAGGTGCGCAGCTCAGTCCCCGCCAGGAGCTCGCCGTCGCCCTGCGCCACCTCGACGATGTCGGCTTCGTCGAGAACCTCACCGGTCACATCACCGTCGAGCACGGCGACGGCTTCCTGGTCAACCCGTGGGGGCTGTGGTGGGCCGAGGCACGGGCCACCGAGATGCTGACGATCGACACCGACGGGCGGGTCACGTCCGGCGAGTGGGACGTCACCCCGGCCGTCCACATCCACACCGAGCTCCACCGTCGGCGCCCCGATGCGCGCGTCGTCGTCCACAACCACCCCCCGTACGCCTCGACGCTGGCGGCGATCGGCGAGCTCCCCGACCTGGTGCACCAGAACTCCTCGATCCTGGCCGGGGAGATGACGCTGGTCGACGACTACGACGGCGAGATCGACGCCCCCCATCTCGGGGCCGCCCTGGCCGGCATCATCGGCGGGGCGTCGGTGGCCCTGCTGCTCAGCCACGGGGTGATCGTCACCGCGCCGACGATCGCCGAGGCGGTGTACAAGTCGGTGCTCTTCGAGCGCACCTGCATGCTCCACTGGCAGGTCAGGGCCCTCGGGGCGAAGTCGTTCCCGTTGCCGGGCGCCGCGCAGCGCCAGCTCAAGGCCTCGCTCGTCGAGCGCGCTGCACCGGTGTACTGGAACGGTGTCGTGCGCCAGATGCTGACCGCCGAACCGGAGGTTCTCGCCTGATGGGCATCTCACTCGACGACCTGCAGTCCCGCCGCGACTTCACCACCGCGCAGGCCGGCCAGGTCACCCTGCTCCCCGATCCGCCACGGGCGGAGCGGTCGTTCACCGTGATCTCGGTCGACGACCACATCGTCGAGCCGCCGCACACGTTCGCCGGGCGCCTGCCCCGCCATCTCGCCGACCGGGCGCCGCGGGTGATCGAACGGGCCGACGGCTCCGAGGCCTGGCTGTTCGAGGGTCGCGAGATGCCCAACGTCGGTTTCAATGCCGTCGTCGGTCGTCCGGTCAGCGAGTACAGCTTCGAGCCCACCCGCTTCGACGAGATGCGCCGGGGCGCCTGGGACATCGGCGCCCGCATCGCCGACATGGACCTCAACGGCGTCTACGCCTCGATGTGCTTCCCCTCGTTCCTGCCCGGCTTCGCCGGCCAACGCCTGCAGCAACTGGCCGGCGACCCCGAGCTGGCGCTCGCCTGCGTCCGGGCGTGGAACGACTGGATGATCGAGGAGTGGGCCGCCCACTCCCCCGGGCGGATCATCCCGATGCAGCTCCCCTACCTGCTCGACCCGATGGTCGCCGCGGCCGAGGTGCGCCGCAACGCCGAGCGGGGCTTCCGGGCGATGACCTTCTCCGAGGCCCCTCACCTCCTCGGGCTGCCGTCGCTCCACGGCGGCCACTGGGACCCGCTGATGGAGGCGTGCGCCGAGACCGGCACCGTCGTGTGCCTGCACGTCGGCTCGTCGGGCACGTCGCCGGCCACCGCCCCCGACGCCCCGAGCGACACCATCGGCGTGCTGTTCTTCGGCTACGCGATGTTCGCCGCCGTCGACTGGCTGTACTCGAAACTGGCCGTCAGGTACCCCGACCTGCGCATCTGCCTGTCGGAGGGGGGCATCGGCTGGGTCGCCGGCCTGCTCGACCGTCTCGAGCACGTGCGGCGCTACGACTCGATGTACGGCACCTGGAACGACGTCGAGCTCAGCCCGGCCGACACCTTCCGGCGCAACTTCTGGGTCTGCGCCATCGACGACCCGTCGTCATTCTCGCAACTCGACGTGATCGGCGTCGACAACGTGCTCGTCGAGTCCGACTACCCCCACTGCGACTCGACCTGGCCCCACACCCAGGACGTGTTGCGCCGCCAGCTCGCCGGCCTCGACGCGGCGGCGATCACCAAGGTGACCTGGGCGAACGCCGCGGCGCTGTTCGATCATCCGGTGCCCGAGGCCGTGCAGCTCGACCCGGACGCCTTCTGAGCCCGACCACGATGGACCCTCCCGCCGACCCGCCGCTGATCGGCACCTCGACCGGCCCGATCGCCGGCCGTTGGGTGCGAGGCGGCGACCGCCACATCCCCGTCGCCCACTTCGGCGGCGTGCCCTATGCCGACGCCGGGCGCTTCGCCCACCCGGTCGAGCACCCGTCGTGGAGCACGCCACGCGATTGCTCCCGTCCGGGTGCGCTGCCCCCGCAACGTACCGAGGGCCTCGAACTGGTCCCCGGCATGGCGGCCGAGCACACCACCGAGCAGTGCCTGACCGCCGAGGTCTGGACGCCCGGTGTCGACGGCGCCCGCCCGGTCGTCGTGTGGATCCCGGGAGGCAGCTTCCGCGTCGGTGGGGCCGGACTGGCCACCTACGACGGCAGGCACCTGTGCGCCGACGGCGACGTGGTGGTCGTCGGCCTCAACTACCGCCTCGGGCTGCTCGGCTTCTTCGCCCACCCGGACGTGCCGACCAACCTCGGGCTGCGCGACCTGCTCGCCGGGCTGGCCTGGGTCCGCAGCAACGCCCGGGCCCTCGGCGGCGACCCCGAGCGGGTGGTGCTGATCGGCGAATCGGCCGGCGCCGGGGCCATCTACCACCTGCTCACCAGGCCCGACCTGGCCTGCTCCGGGGTGATCGTGTTCAGCGGTTCGCCGACGATGACCCAGTCGCGGGCCACCGCCGAGCACGTCGCCGGGCGGGTCCTCGAGCTGGCCGGTGGCACGGGCGCCGGTGGCCTGGCCGACCGCCGCGTCGAGGAGCTGCTCGATCTCCAGTCGCTGGCCGTCGCCGATCTGGCCCGATCGGTCGGGATGATGCCGTTCCATCCATGGGTCGACGGCGATGTCGTGCCGATGTCGCCGCTGCAGGCGGCGGCCGCCGACCGGTTGGCCGCAGTGCCGCTCGTGGTCGGCACCACGGCCGACGAGATGGAGCTGTTCCGCCCGCTGGTCCCCGAGCTCCCCCGTGCCCATGCGTTGGCGATGCTCACGTCCAAGGCGGCGGTCCTCGGCGTCGACGGCGCCGGTGCCGACCGGGGCCTGACCGCCTGCGGCGACGACCTGGTCACGGCGATCGCCGACGTCGACCTGCAGCTGCCGGCGCTGTTCGTCGCCGAGAGCCATCGTCGACGGGGCCTGCCGGTGTGGCGGGCGACGTTCACATGGAGGTCCCCGGCCCACGGCGCCTGCCATGCCCTGGACCTGCCGTTCCACTTCGGCACCCTGGACGTCGAGGGGTGGCAGGCCTTCGCCGGGGCGGACGACGATCCGGACGGGCCGGCCCGACTGCTCTCGCGTCGGATGCGCGCCGCGTGGGCGGCGTTCGCCGCCTCCGGGGTGCCGACATGCGAACCGATCGGCGCCTGGCCGGAGTTCACCGGCGACGGGCGGATCGTCGAGCTCGGGCACCACGTCGGCGTGATCGACGACCCGGCTCACCAGCGATCGAGGTGTTGGCGATGAGCGCTCCCGTCCACGACCCGACCGTCCACGACCTGGCCGGCCGCGTGGCCGTGGTCACCGGGGCGAGCCGGGGGATCGGCAAGGGGTGCGCCCTCGAGCTCGGGGCCCGCGGGGCGACGGTCTACGTCACGGCCCGTTCCGTGAGCGAGGCCGATCATCCGCTCCCCGGCACCGTCGGGGCGACGGCCGCCGAGGTCACCGCGATCGGGGGAACCGGGGTCGCCGTGGCCTGCGACCATCGTGACGACGAGGCCGTCGACGCCCTCTTCCGGCGGGTCGCCGACGACCACGGACGTCTCGACGTCCTGGTCAACAACGCCTTCCTGATCCCGCCCGAGCTGACCTCCAGACTGCCGTTCTGGAAGGTGCCGATCTCGAACTGGGACGACATGGTCGATGTAGGCACCCGCTCGGCCTACGTGGCCAGTGTCCATGCCGCCCGGTCGATGGTCGAGGCGGGCCGGGGTGTGATCGTCAACGTCAGCTCGTCCGGGGCCGAGGAGTACGCCTGGCACGTGGCGTACGGGGTGGGCAAGTGCGCCCTCGACCGGCTGACGGCCGACACGGCCCACGAACTGCGCCCCTTCGGCGTCGCCGTCGTGTCGGTCTGGCCCGGCTTCGTGCGCACCGAACGCATCGACGGGGCGGTCGCCGCCGGCGCCCTCCCGGCCGGTCTCGACATCAGCGGGGCGGAGTCACCGCGCTTCACGGGCCGGGCGGTGGCGGCCCTGGCCGCCGATCCCGATGTGATGCGCTGGACGGGCCGGGCGGTGTCGGCCAACACCCTCGCCCAGGAGTACGGCTTCCGCGATCTCGACGGCCGCCTCCCAGCCGGTCCGCTCCGGCACCGCTGAGCTCCGGTAGCCCACCGCGCCGAACGCGTCGAGCGGGCCGAGCCGTCGGGCGGCCCGGCGATCAGATCGTGGGTGGGACCATCTTGGCCATGTCGCCGTCGAGACCGTCGAGCACCCGGGAGATGGTCGCCGTGCGCGAGGCCAGCTTGGTGATCCGGTAGGCGTCGGCACGGAAGGCCCCCAGGCGGCGGGCCTCGGCGACGGCCGTCGCCTCCAACTCGTCGGCGGCGACGATCCGATCGAGGTAGCCGGCGGCGACGGCGCCCGCAGGGTCGTAGATCTCGGCCTGCAGCAACCCCCGCACGAACGCCGACGGGGTCAGGCGCTCACGGGCCAACTCGACGCCGTACATCGGCATGCCCATCCCGATCGCCGTCTCGTTGAGCCCGATCTTGGCGGGCACGTCGGCGCACATCCGCGTGTCGCAGGCCAGCAGGAACAGCGCACCGGCCGCCAGGGCGTGCCCGGTGGCGGCAACCACGGTCGGCTGGGGATGGCCGTAGAGGCGCATCATCAGCCGCCCCCCGGCGCCGACCAGTGCCCGGGTCGACTCCGCGCCCGCCGTCATCACCGAGAGGTCGAAGCCGGCGCAGAACCGTCCCGGCCTGCCGATGAAGCAGACCGCCCGCGCGTTCGCCGATGCCTCGTCGAGGGCGCCGTGCAGGGCCTCGATCGTCGCATGGGACAGGGCGTTGGCCTTGCCGTCGTCGATCCGCACCACTGCCACGCCGTCCTCGATCGTCGAGCTCACCGGATCGGTCATCGGCCCGAGAGTACCCGCCGGGCGGGCGCCGGCGCGGCCCGAGCCGACGGCGCCGTCCGGGACGTAGAAGAATCCACAACGACAGATGCCGCAGGACGGAGAAGCGATGGAACGATTCGAGGGCCGGTTGGCCGTGGTCACCGGCGGTGGCACCGGGATGGGCAGGGAGCTCACCCGCCAGCTGGCCGCCGCGGGCTGCGACGTGGCGATCTGCGACGTCTCGGCAGCGGCGATGGCCGAGACCCAGCACCTCGCCGAGTCGGATCGCCCCGGTGCCACGATCAGCAGCTTCGTCGCCGACGTGTCCGACGAGGCCCAACTCATCGCCTTTCGCGACCACGTCGCCGAGGCGCACCGGACCGACCACATCCACCTGCTGTTCAACAACGCCGGGGTCGGAGGCGGCGGCAGCTTCGTCGCCGACGCACGCGACGAGTGGGACCGCGTCTACGGGATCTGCTGGGGCGGCGTCTACCTCGCCAGCCGCACCTTCCTGCCGATGCTGCTCGCCGCCGACGAGGGCCACATCGTCAACACGAGCAGCATCAACGGGTTCTGGGCCAGCCTCGGGCCGGGCATCGCCCACACCGCCTACAGCGCGGCGAAGTTCGCCGTCAAAGGGTTCACCGAGGCCCTGATCACCGACTTCGCGATCAACGCCCCGCACCTGCGGGCATCGGTGGTGATGCCCGGCCACATCGGCACCTCGATCGTGTTCAACTCCGGTCAGATGCACGGCCGCGACCCCAAGCAGCTCGCCGACGAGCACGTCTCGGAGATCCGCGACCGGTTCGCCAAGCAGGGTGTCGACCTGTCCACGGTCTCCGACGAGGACATCCGCGCCGCCGTGCTCGCCCGGGCCTCGTCGTTCCGCGACGACGCTCCGATGACCGCGGCCGAGGCGGCGACGGCGATCCTCGCCGGTGTCCGTGCCAATCAGTGGCGGATCCTCGTCGGCGACGACGCCCACCGCCTCGACGAGCTGGTGCGGGAGCGCCCCAACGAGGCCTACGAGGCCTCGTTCCTCGAGCGACTGCGGGCCCAGGGGGCGTTCGGCTTCATCCCCGACGTGTGACCGGACCGGTCGCTACCGTGGGTCGGGTGACCTCCTTCGGCCCATCCCTGCGATCGGAGTGGCTGCTCGACCCGTCGATCACCTACCTCAACCACAGCACCGTCGGCGCGCCGCCCCGCCGGGTGCTGGAGGCCCAGCAGGCGCTGCGCGACGAGATCGAACGACAGCCGGCCCGCTTCCTGCTGCGCGAGCTCGCCGACATGGACGCCGACGGCTCGTGGTCGGGATCGCCGCCGCGGATGCGCACGGCGATCGAACGGGTCGCCCGCTTCGTCGGGGCCCCAGGCGGGAGCCTTCGCCGACGCCGTCGACGCGGCGATCGGGCCCTCGACACGGATCATGCTCCTCGACCACATCGTCGCCGCCACGGCACTCGTCCTGCCGGTCGCCGAGATCGCCCGGCGCTGCCACGAGCGGGGTGTGCTCGTGCTCGTCGACGGCGCGCACGGCCCGGGGGCGATCGACCTCGACATCGCTGCGCTCGGCGTCGACTGGTACTTCGGCAACCTGCACAAGTGGGCGTGGACGCCGCGCAGCAGTGGGATCCTGTGGACGGCGCCCGAGCATCAGGCCGTGCTCCATCCGACGGTCATCTCCTGGGGCTATCTCAACGGCATCGCCGCCGAGTTCGACCTGCTGGGCACCCGGGACCCGACTCCTTTTCTGGCGGCGCCGGCGGCGCTCGACATGTTGGACGACTTCGGATTCGTCGAGGTCTGCGCCTACAACCACCAACTGGCCTGGAACGGGGCCCGCCGGCTGTCCGACCGGTGGGGTACGGAGTTCACGACACCGGAGTCGATGATCGGATCGATGGCCACGGTCCGACTGCCGCGCCGATTCGGCACCACCGCTGCCGACGCGGCCGGGGTGCGCGACATGCTGTGGTTCGACCACTCGATCGAGGCGCCGGTGTTCGCCGGTGACAGCCTGACCCTGCGGATCTCGGCCCAGGTGTACCTCGGGATGGACGACGTCGACCGTCTCGGCGACGTCGTCGACCGGGCCGTGCCCGGCGTCGGCGGGGCCCGTCGATAGCATCGCCCGCCATGGGAACCGGTCTGGACCCCGACCAGCTCCGCGCCGCCACGGCGCCGGTCAACGAGGCGTCGGGGATGCCTGCGGGGTTCTACACGTCGCCCGAGTTCTTCCGCCTCGAGGTCGACCACATCCTGCGGCGGCGGTGGATCTTCACCTGCCGCGACGAGATGCTGGCCGGCCGCGGCGACTTCCGCACGTTCGACACCGTCGGCGGGCCGGTGGTCCTGGTGCGCGGCGACGACGGACGGCTGCGCGCCTTCGCCGACTTCTGTCGGCACCGGGGCTCGATCCTCGTCGAGGGTGAGGGCTCGGCCCGGCGGTTCACCTGCCCGTACCACGCCTGGAGCTACGCGCTGGACGGATCGCTGACGGCGTGCCCCGACATGGGCCGGGCCGTCGGTTTCGACCGCGCCGCCCACGGGTTGATCCCGGTGCGCCTGGAGACGTGGAACGGATTCGTGTTCGTCAACTTCGACGACGACGCCGCCGATCTGCTCACCGATCTCGGCGACCTGCCCGAACGGATGGCCTCGCACAGGCTGGCGGAGATGCGTTGCACCTGGCGGATCAGCCTGCGCAACGAGTGCAACTGGAAGCTGATCCTCGAGAACGCGATGGAGACGTACCACACCGGCATCCTGCACCGCGACACCGTCGGCCGGCAGGAGTCGCGGACGCTGGCGACCACCGGGGCATGGCGGTGCATCCAGGTGATCTCCGGGCGCAGCATCGCCACGCTGCCCGACACTCCCCCGCCCTTCCCGACGATCGCCGGGCTCGACGACGACGCCCGCCAGGGCACGTACTTCACCGTGCTCCACCCGGCCTGCCAGTTCGCCGTCGCCCAGGACTGCATGTGGTGGCTCAACGTCACCCCCATCGCCCACGACCGCTCGATGCTCGAGGTCGGCGGCTGCTTCCCCGCCGATGTCGTCGACTCCCCGGGCTTCGCCGACAAGGCGGCGCCCTATTACGAACGCTGGGAGTTGGTCGCCCGCGAGGACGTCGCCATCCTCGAACGCCAGCAACGCGCCCTGGCCTCGATCAAGTTCCGGCCCGGGCGCCTCTCGTGGCGCGACGACGAGGTGCAGGCGCTCGGTCGTTGGGTGCTCGACCAGCTACCAGACCAGGGCCTGGCCGTCGGCGCGTGACTCCGAACCGGCGACGAGCGTGTCACCGGCGCGCCAGATGATCTGACCGCGGCCGAATGCCGCCGGTTCGTCGACGACCCTCACGTCGTGGCCGCGCGACCGCAGGCCCTCGACGATCGGGGCCGGCGTGCGCGATTCGATCCAGACGGTGCGCCCGTGCTCCCAGCGCCAGCGCGGGGCGTCGAGCGCCGCCTGCGGGTGCAGGTGCTGGTCGACGGTGCGCATCACGACCTGCATGTGGCCCTGGGGCTGCATGAACCCGCCCATCACCCCGAACGGCCCGACCGGCCGGCCGTCGCGGGTGAGGAAGCCGGGGATGATCGTGTGGTAGGGCCGCTTCCCGGGGGCCAGCGCATTCGGATGCAGCGGGTCGAGGGAGAAGTTCGCCCCCCGGTTCTGCAGGGCGATACCGGTTCCCGGCACGACGATGCCCGATCCGAACCCCATGTAGTTGCTCTGGATGAAGCTGACCATCTGGCCGCCGGCGTCGGCGGTGCACAGGTAGACCGTCCCGCCACGCGGCGGGTCACCGGGGGCGGGCGTCGACGCCTCGCCGGTGATCGTCGATCGACGCCGGGCTGCGTACGCCTTGTCGATCATCCCGCGCACCGGCACCTCGACGTGGTCGGGGTCGGCGACGAAGGCCGCTGCGTCGGCGAAGGCCAGCTTCATCGACTCGATCTGCAGGTGCCAGCCGTGCGGATCGGTGAAGGACGTCTCCGTCAGCTCGAACCCCTCGACGATGTTCAGCGCGGCCAGGGCGGTGATCCCGTGGCCGTTGGGCGGGATCTCCCAGACGTCGAAGCCGCGGTAGTCCACCCCGATCGGGTCGACCCACGTGGCCCGGTGGGCGGCCAGGTCGTCGCCGCGCAGGTACCCGCCCGTCGAGCGGGAGAAGGCGTCGATCCTGCCGGCCAGCCCACCCTCGTAGAAGCTGCGACCTCCGCTCGCCGCGATCGAGCGCAGCGTGCCGGCGTGATCGGGGAGCCTGACGAGATCGCCGGTGAGCGGAGCGCGGCCGTTCGGGCCGAAGGTCGGCGCCCACCCGGCGAACTCGGCTCCGATGGCCACCCGGGCGTACTGCTCGGCGGCCTGCTGCCAGAACTTGGCCACTACCGGGCTGACCGCGAAACCGTGCTCGGCGAGGTCGATGGCCGGAGCGAACAGCGACTCGAACGGCAGCCGGCCGAACCGCCCGTGCAACTCGGACCAGGCCGAGACCGCGCCGGGCACGGTCACCGGCAGCCAGCCGAGGTCGGGCACCCGCTCGTGGCCGGCGGCTCGATAGGCGGCCAGGCTCGCCGCGGCGGGCGCCCGCCCCGAGGCGTTGAGCCCGTGGAGGCCGCCCTCGGCCCAGACCAGGGCGAAGGCGTCGGCGCCGATCCCGTTCATCGTCGGCTCGACGACGGTCAGGGCGACGGCGGTGGCGATGGCGGCGTCGACGGCATTGCCACCGGCCCGGAGGATGGCCATCCCGGCCTGGGCGGCAAGTGGCTGGGCCGTCGCCACCGCCCCCCGGCTGGCGAACACCGACTGACGGCTGAGCGGTGACGGGGCGGACAGGTAGTTGGCGAAGCGCACGGCGTGATTCCTACACGGCTCGGGCTCAGGACGCCGCGGGGCGCAACCCGGCGGCGACGATGCCGGCGATCGCCGCCGCCTCGTCGTTGTCGGACGTGTCACCCGAGACGCCGACGGCGCCGATCCGCTGACCGTCGCCGCCGAGCACGAGCACTCCACCGGCCACGGGCACGAGCGCTCCCCCGATCGCCGCGGTCACGCCGGCGACGAAGTGGGGGCGCTCGACGGCCATCATGCCCAGCGTGCGCGAGTTGACCCCGATCGAGATCGCTCCGTGGGCCTTGCCGTGGGCCACCTCGAAGCGGCGGTTGGCCACGCCGTCCTCGCGTTCGAAGGCCACGAGGTGTCCGCCGGCGTCGAGCACGGCGACGCACAAGGGCTTCATCGATGCCCCCCGGCCGTGGGCGAGGGCGGCGGCGATGATCGTGCGGGCCCGGTCGATGTCGATGGTCATGATGCTGCTCCGGTCGGGACGTGGGGATCGAAGGACGGGTTGCCGGGGGGATCGCCGGGGAGATGGCCGGCCTTGCGTTCCAGGCGGCGGGCGTGGAGGATCGGTTCGGTGTATCCCGAGGGCTGTTCGACCCCCGAGAGGACGAGGTCGCAGGCGGCGCGGAACGCCGGGCCGTCGCAGCCGGGGGTCATCGGCACGTACGCCGGATCGCCGACGTTCTGCCGGTCGACGACGCCGGCCATCCGCTCCATCGTGGCCATCACCCGCTCACGGGTGGCGACGCCGTGGAGCAGCCAGTTGGCGATGTGCTGGGACGAGATGCGGCATGTGGCACGGTCCTCCATCAGGGCGATGTCGTTGATGTCGGGCACCTTCGAGCAACCGACGCCCTGGTCGACCCAGCGGACCACGTAGCCGAGGATCCCCTGGGCGTTGTTGTCGAGCTCGGCCTGGATCTCCGCGTCGCTCCAGCCGGCCTCGGCGACCGGGATGCGCAGCAGATCGTCGAGTGTCGCCCGCGGCCCGTCGGCGGCGAGGCGGTCGGCCAACTCGGCCTGGCGTGCCGGCACGTCGACACGGTGGTAGTGGGTGGCGTGGAGCGTGGCCGCCGTCGGGGACGGCACCCAGGCGCAGCTGGCCCCGGCACGGGGGTGGCTGATCTTCTGGGCGAGCATGTCGGCCATCAGATCGGGGGCCGCCCACATCCCCTTGCCGATCTGGGCCCGTCCCGGCAGGCCGCAGGCGATGCCGGTGTCGACGTTCCAGTCCTCGTAGGCCTGGATCCAACGCTGGGCCTTCATCTCCGCCTTGCGGACCATCGGACCGGCCCGCATCGAGGTGTGGATCTCGTCGCCCGTGCGGTCGAGGAAGCCGGTGTTGATGAAGGCGACCCGTGACCGGGCTGCACGGATGCACTCGGCCAGGTTGAGCGTCGTGCGGCGCTCCTCGTCCATGATCCCGATCTTCACGGTGTCGGCGGGCAGGCCGAGCACGGCCTCGACGCGCGAGAAGATCCGGTCGGTGAACGCCACCTCCTCGGGCCCGTGCATCTTGGGCTTGACGACGTAGATCGAACCAGACGGAGAGTTCGGCCCGACCCCGGCGGTGTGCGGCCGACCGGGCAGCCCAGGGATGGCGCACAGCACGGTGATCATCGCGTCGAGCAGGCCCTCGGGCACGGGGTGGCCGCCCCGGTCGAGCACGGCGGGTGTCGTCATCAGGTGCCCGACGTTGCGGACGAGCATCAGCGCCCGGCCGCGGCGGGCGATCGCCGACGTGCCGTCCGGGGCGACGAACGACCGGTCGGGGGCCAGCCGGCGGGTGAAGGTGCGGCCGCCCTTGGTCACCTCCTCGGTGAGCGTGCCGTTGATCAGCCCGAGCCAGTTGTGGTAGCCGAGCGCCTTGTCGGAAGCGTCGACGGCGGCGACCGAGTCCTCGAAGTCGATGATCGAGGTGAGCGCCGACTCGAGCACCACGTCGCACACTCCGGCCCGGTCGGCGGCGCCGATCGGATGCGCCGGGTCGATCACGATCTCGATGCCGAGTCCGTGGTGTTCGAGCAGGATCGACGCCGGAGCTCCGGCCCCGCCGGTGTAGGCGGTGAACAGGGCGGGGTCCGCCAGCCCCACCGACGATCCGTCGGGCAGCGAGACCGAGAGGGCGCCGTCGATCACCAGGTAGGCGACGGCCTCACCGTGCGAGGGAACGATCCCGGCGCCCGGGGCGAGCGGGACGATGTCGTCGAGCAGTCCGCGCACCCACTCGATCACGCGGGCTCCCCGGGCCGGATCGTAGGGGCCGCCGGCCGGCGGGTCGCCGAGGGCGTCGGTGCCGTAGAGGGCGTCGTACAGCGAGCCCCAGCGGGCGTTGGCCGCGTTGATCGCGTACCGGGCGTTGGTCACCGGCACGACCAGTTGCGGCCCGGGGACGTCGGCGACCTCGGCATCGACCCGTTGAGTGTCGATCCGGAAGGGCGGGCCGTCGGGAACCAGATAGCCGATCTCGCCGAGGAACGCCCGGTAGGCCACCGGATCATGGCTCTGACCAGCGTGTTCGCGGTGCCACCGGTCGATCGCCGCCTGCATCCGGGCACGAACGGCGAGCAGTTCAGCGTTCACCGGTGCCAGGTCGTGGATCAGCGACGAGAGGCCCGGCCAGAAGTCGTCGGGGGCGATCCCGGCGGCCGGCAGGGCCTCGGCCTCGACGAACGCGGCGAGCTCGACGCCGACGTGGAGTCCGGCCCGTGCGACGTAGGCGCCGTGAGCCGGGCGGTCGGGTGAAGTCATCGTCGCAGATCCTCGTGGATGCCGGTCACCGGGTGGCGACCCGCGGGCGTGCAGGGACGGAACAACAGTACGCGTGACGCGCCATCGCGCCGGCGGCCCACGGCGTTCAGCGGCACCCGGCCCGCCTCAGCACGGTGGCTCGAAACCATCGCACGCCTCGAGCACGTCGTCCTTGATCCGCTCGAACTCTCCCGCGGGCCACGTCACCTCGGGACGATCGTGCTTCCAGCCGATGAGCGCCATCCCGCGGATCAGACGGAACATCGGGATCAACGCCCACGCCTCCTCGTCGAGCGGCCTGAGCGATCGGTAGCCGCGCAGGAAGGCGGATTCGACCGTTGCGGGTTCCCGGAGTCGGGCCGTGTAGTAGAGGGCGACGGCGATGTCGTACTGGTGCCACCCGAAGCCGGCATCGTCGAAATCGATCACCGTCAGCCCGTCGGGGCCGATCAGCAGGTTGCGCAGGTGCAGATCGCCGTGGATCATGCTGAACGTCGCGGGGTGGCGTCCGAGACGCTCGAGGGCGGCATGGAGCGCGTCGCGGGTGGCGATGAGCAGCCGACGTTGGCCCGACGTGAGCACGGGGTGCTCCCAGAACGGGCCCCAGAAGGGCCGGGCGCCCATCAGGCCGTCGGCGTCGAAAGCGTGGCGCCGGAACGTCGGCGGCGGACGCCACCCACTGGCCTGGGTGTGCATCGCCGCCATGATCGTGCCCAGTCGCTCGTACGCGGCGGCGAGCGCGTCGGGCCGCTCGCCGCCCAGGACATCGGCGACGATCTCGCCGTCGCTCCACCGGCTGAGCCCGACGAGCCGGGTCTCGCCCGTGGCCGCCACGACCACCTCGACGTACGCCCGGCCGTCGATCGCCGGCACCGCCACGGGCACAGCCACGCCGGCGTCGGCGAGCGCCCCCAGCCACATCCGTTCCGAGACGAGTTCGTCGAGGGTGTGGTAGCCCGGGCGGTGCAGGCGCAGGACGAAGGCGTCACCGGTCGAGGCGTCGACGACCCTGAACGTGGCGTTCTCGGTCAACGAGACGAGGGTCAGCTCGCCGGGATCGACCGGGAACGCCTGCATCGCCTCGGTGGCGGCCGGGGTGAACGTGGCGACCGCGGTGGCGTCATCCATCGATCTCGGCGAGCGTCACGTCGAACGCCTCGAGGAAATCGCCACCCTGGTCGCGGCCGAACACGAGCGGCGGGCGGATCTTGACCACGTTGGCGAACGCGCCGGCGTTGCTGGTGAGGAAGCCGTGGTCCTTCAGTCGGTTGACGATCTCGACGGCCAGCTCCCGGTCGGGCGCGTTCGTGGCGTCGTCGACGACGACCTCGATGCCGATGAACAGCCCGTGGCCGCGCACGTCACCGATCCAGCCGCGACCCGACGCCCGGGCGACCAGTTCGCCCCGCAACCACGCGCCGACCTCGGCGACATGCTCACGCAGGCCGTTGGCCTCGATCTCGTCGAGCACGGCGATGCCCACCGCCGCCTGCAGCGGGCTGGCGGCGAAGGTGTTGAAGTAGCGGCGCACCGCCCGGAACCCCTCGACCAGCTCATGCGACGCCGTCGTCGCCGCCAACGGCAGGCCGTTGCCCATCGGCTTGCCGGTCACGACGATGTCGGGCCGGAAACCGGTCACCTCGTACCCCCACCACCGGCCGGTGCGGCAGTAGCCGGCCTGCACCTCGTCGGCGATCACCAGGCCTCCGGCGGCATGGACCATCTCCACGGCCCGGGCCATGAACCCGGCCGGGACGTCGGGCAGACCCTCGTTGGCGAAGATCGAACAGAACAGCACCCCGGCGAACCCGGCAGCGCTGTCCTGCAGCTCGCCGATGGCCCCGGCGAGGCGGTCGAGGTAGGCGTCGGCGAGCGCCTCGCCGCTCAGGCCGGCCTCGACCGGCCGGAACGTCTCGGGGAACGGGATGGCGCGGACCTCCGGGCACGCCTCGGGCTCGTAGCGCACCCGCGACAGCTGGAACAACGCCTCGCTGTTGCCGTGGTACGTCGCGTTGGTGCACACGATCCCCCGCCGGCCCGTGGTCAACCGGGCGATGTGCAGGGCGACCTCGTTGGCCTCGGTTCCGGTGCAGCTGAACACCACGCTGTCGAGCGATGGCCCGTGCAACTCGGTGAGCCGCTCGGCGAACTCGACGATGCCCTCGTGCAGGTAGCGGCTGTGGGTGTTGAGGAGCCCCTGCTGGCGAGCCATCGCCTCGACCACCCGCGGGTTGCCGTGCCCGACGCACGGGACGTTGTTGTACATGTCGACGTAGCGCCGCCCGGAGGCGTCGAACACGTAGGCCCCGTCGCCCCGGACGAGCTCGATCGGCTCTCGGTAGAACAGCGGCGCCCCGGTGCCGAGCACCCGGTTGCGCCGGGCGATCAACGGCTCGGTCACCTCGTCGAACTCCCGGGGCGCGCGGCGAGCTGGCGGCCCACCCAGTCCTCGATGTCGCGCTGGTAGCGGTTGGCGATGTCGGTGCCGGCGAACAGCCCGACCCCGTGGGGGGCCCCCGGGTAGACGTGGAGCTCGGTGGCCACGCCGGCCTGGTTGAGGCGGGTGGCGTAGTCGACGTCCTCGTCACGGAATCCGTCGACCGCGCCGACCGAGACGTAGGCGGGCGGCAGCCCGGCGAGATCGACGGCCCGCGCCGCCGCCGCGTAGACGGGGACGTCGTCGGTCCCATGGAGCCCGCCGAGGTACGACTTCCACCCGAAGGCGTTGGAGTCCCGGTTCCAGATCAGCAGGCCCTCCAGGCGGCTCGACGGGGTGATCTGGCGGTCGTCGAGCATCGGGCACTCGAGCAGCTGGAACCGGAGCGGGATCTCACCGCGGTCGCGGGCGAGCAGGGCCAGCGCGGCGGCCAGCCCGCCACCGGCGCTGACCCCGGCGACACCGACGAAGTCGGGGTCGATCCCGAGCTCGGCGTGGTTGTCCAGCGTCCAGGCCAGACCGCGGTAGCAGTCGTCGAGGGCGCCCGGATAGGGCGTCTCGGGGGCCAGCCGGTACTCGACGGACACCCCGACGCAGCCGAACAGCGGGCACCACCGGTCGAACCGGGCGTCGTCCATTTCGTAGCTGCCGAGCACGAGGCCCCCACCGTGGATCGAGTAGATGCAGGGCAACGGGCCGTCGACGCCGAGCGGCCGGTGCACCCGCACGACGATGTCGGGGTTGCCCGCGACCACGTGGTCGCGGCGTTCGACCAGGTCGGAGAGCTCGACCGGCAGGACCAGCGGCGTGGCGCGGATGATCGCCAGGGTGGCGGTGTCGATCGTCCCGATCGGCACCAGCGTGGCCAGCTCGGCGAGCTCGGCGTCGACCTCGAGTGTCCCCATCAGCACTGCTCCTTCCGTGGCACCACCCGGCGCCGCCGACTGCCCGGATCCCGATGGCCGGGGCCGCGCCCAGCACACTGTGGTGATGTGCGCAGGCATCATCGACCGTAACACCCTCGTTCTCGCCGTCGAGGGCTACAGCCGCCGCCAGAGCTACACGGCCGGGGAGCGGGTCGAGTTGTGCTGTTCGGGCCGGGCGGGCACCTTCTCGGCGACCGTGACCCGGGTCGGGGCGGCACGTGACACGGTCTGGCGCGGCGATCGCATCGCCTGTGCCGAGCAGCCCGTGCCGGGCGACGCCTATGCCGTCGGCTGCGGCTGGGAGACCACGTTCTCCCTGGTCGTGGGCGACGACTGGCGTTCGGGCTTCTACGAGGTGGAGCTGCGCGCCGACGACGTGGAGGGCCCGGAGGCGGTCAGCCACGCCTTCTTCGTCGTGCGTGCCGAGCGGCCCGTCGCCGAGCGCCGGATCCTGCTCGTGCTGGCCACCAACACCTACAACGCCTACAACAAGTGGGGTGGCAAGTGCCTCTACCTGGGTGCCCACCAGGTGTCGTTCGAACGACCGATCGAGCGGGGCTACCTCACGCGGGCCGAGGTCGACGACGACGGGTACGACGGCCGGGTGGCGAGCACCGTGCCGACGGGCGATCCCGACCACCATCGCCTGCTCGACTACCTCGAACGGCATCGCTACCCGACGTGGTGCGCGTCGAGCGGCTGGTACAACTGGGAGCGCCGATTCGTCGCCTGGGCCGAGGCGAACGGCTTCACCGTCGACATGGCGGTGAACAGCGACCTCGAACGTCATCCCGCGCTGCTCGACGGCTACCGGCTGATGGTCTCGGTCGGTCACGACGAGTACTGGTCGTGGCCGATGCGCGACGCCGTCGACGCCTTCGTCGAGCGGGGCGGCAACCATGCGATCTTCTCGGGGAACACCTCGTTCTGGCAGGTCCGCCTGGAGGACGACGCCCGGAGTATGGCGTGCTTCAAGGGCGCCGCCCACGCCCTCGACCCCGCCGCCGGCGGCGCCGACCGCAGCCGTCTGACCAGCTTCTGGTCAGACCCGGCGATCGGCCGCCCGGAGACGTCGACGATCGGGCTGACCTTCAGCCGCGGCGGCTACGCCCGTATCGGCCGCGGCACACCGCGTAGCTCCGGGGCCTTCACGGTGTACCGGCCCGAGCACTGGGCGTTCGCCGACACCGGGCTGTGCTACGGCGATGCCCTCGGCCTCGGCAGCTACATCGTCGGCTACGAGGTCGACGGCTGCGCCTACACGCTGGAGCGCGGCCTGCCCGTGCCGACCCACGAGGACGGGGCGCCCGACGATCTGACCATCCTGGCCACCGCCCCCGCCCGGCTGCTGTCGCAGAACGCGACGTACTCCGAGATCCCCAAGGCGCTGTGGGCCGACCCGGACGGCCCCGGCGATCTCGAGGGCGTGGCCACCGGCCTGTTCGGCGACGCGTCGGAGGAGCATGTGGCCCGCATCGCCCACGGCAGCGCCGTGATCGCCTCGTTCACCCGCGGCCGGGGCACGGTGTTCAACGCCGGCACGACCGACTGGTGCTACGGCCTCGATACCGACCCGCTCGTCCGCCAGGTCACGTACAACGTGATCAGCAAGCTCTCGGCGTGACCCGTAGTCGGGAGGAGGCGCGCAGCGCGACGCCGAGGAGCGTGATCAGCGCGGCCGAGGTCAGCAGGACGACGGTCGTGCCACTGCCCGACCCCGGCATGTCGGCGGGTGGTTCCCCCCGCAGGTAGTCGGCACCTGGCACGATTCCGAATCCCGTGAACCGAACGAACGGAGGGGAGGCGAGGAACACGGCAAGAGTGACGACGACACCTCGACCCTCCACCTGGAGATCCACCTGGTAGATGCCTGATCCCTCGGTGTCGTAGACGATCCACGTACCCTCCAGGCCGGCCCCCGCGCCGCGGATGATCGTGCCGTCCGCGGCGCGCACGAGCCGGTGGAAGCGTCCGTCGCTGCCGAACTCCAGCCCGACGTCGCCCGCTGGATCGCCGACGACCGACGCGTCGCCACAGCGGGTCCACGTACCGACCAACAGGTCGCGGACCTGCTCCACGTCTACCGGGGTGATCGGCTGGGTGGGATGTCCGCACCTCTCGTCGCCGTCACCCGGTGGCAACCCGGCAATCGGCGCCGCCCCCGTCCACCGTTCGAGCCGGGTGGGGCCGCGCATCGAGTCCAACAGCCGCAACGACGGCGGGGACTCGAAGAAGGTCGGCGCGGTGATGAACGTCCCGCGTCCCAGCACCGTCCAGTTCAATTGGTAGTGGCCCGGGCCGTTCATGTTCGTCAGGTCGAGCACCGTCCAGGCGCCTTCCTGGTCGACGCCCTCGGCACGCACCAGGGTGCCGTCGGTTGCCTCGAAGACCCGGTAGAAGCGACCATCGGCACCGACGACCACCCCCACCTCGCCATCGGCGACCTCGCCGAACTGCGACGGACCGTCACAACGTATCCACGTGCCGACGACGAGCAGTTCGACCTGCGCGACGGATGACAACGTCACCGGATCGGCCGGATCCGCCGGATCCGCGCAGGCGCTCGAGGCGTGCGCCACACCGCCACCATCCACGAGTGCACCGGTGTCCGTGGCGACCTGGGTTGCCGCGAGCAACGCCGCTGCTCCGACGACAATGGCGCGATACCCGAAATGCGATCGCATGACGACGTCCTCACAATCGACCGAACTCAGTGCACGAAGTAGACGACCTCACTCTGGATCAAGGGCTCCTCGGCGCTGGTGAAGTCGATCACCGAGAGGAACTCGAGGTCCATCGAGTCGATCCGACCGAGGAGGACCAGGTGGTCGCCGTCAATGAGCATCGGTTCGTGGATCTTCATCGAGCTGTAGGCGGCCGTCTCGCTCACGCGTCGCTGAAACGAGCCGTCGGCGAGGAGGTACTCGTCGTTCAGTTCAGGGTGCGAGAACGTGGCGGACGGGGTCATGAACGCCGCTGCGGCGTCACCGTCGTTCGCTTGCCACGCGGCGACGTACTGCTTGGTCACGTCGACCATCTGCATCTGGCGTTCGGTCGGCTCGGCCCCGTTCCGTGTCACGACTGCGGGTTGCCCGTCCGAACCGCCCCACCACAGCCAACCGCCGAACAGCCCGAGCAGCAGCGCAACGGCCACGGCCACCAGCCACGGCCACGTGCGTGTCGACGGCGACCTTGTCGGCTCCTGCACGACGGGCTCCATCGTTGTGTGCATGACAACCTCCCTTCCGCTGTTCCAGTGAGCATCGTCGTCGCCGGTGCGCGCCAGTGCCCAAGGGCCCGACCGCGACAGGGTTCATGACCTGTTTCGTGTCAGTGGCTCGCAGAGCGCAGTAGGGCTTGCGCGGCCAATGCCCCGTGCTGAGAATGAGTCGTTCGCCGAGCCGATCACGGCCGAAGCCGATACAGCCAGGAGATGTGGAATGAGTGCCTTGCGAGCCCCTGTCCGCCCAGCGTTCGCCGGGGAGCGGCGATGATCGCGCATGCGGTGGTGATCGCCGGAGGCGGCCCGACCGGGCTGATGTTGGCGGGCGAGCTGGCGTTGGCCGGCGTCGACGTCGTCATCGTCGAGCGGCGCACCAGCCAGCATGTCGACGGATCACGAGGCGGTGGTCTCCACTCCCGCACCATCGAGGTCCTCGATCAGCGTGGCATCGCCGAACGGTTCCTCTCGGCGGGGCAGGTGATGCAGGTTCAGGGTTTCGCCTACATCCCCGTGGACATCAGCGACTTCCCGACCCGCCACAACTACGGACTGGCGCTCTGGCAGCGCCACTTCGAGCCCATTCTGGCTGACTGGGTCGGTGAGCTCGGCGTTCCCATCCTTCGCGGCCGCGAGGTGGTGGGCTTCGCTCAGGACGACACGGGCGTCGACGTCGAGATCTCCGGGGAGATGTCGCTGCGCGCCGAGTACCTCGTCGGCTGCGACGGAGGACGCAGCGTGATCCGTAAGGCAGCCGGTATCGACTTCGCCGGGTTCGACCCGTCGACCAGCTGGATGATCGCCGAGGTCGAGATGGACGAGGAGCCGGAGTTCGGCTTCCGTCGCGACAGCGTCGGCCAGCATGCCCTCGGTCGCCGGCAACCCGGGGAGCCGATTCGGGTCGTGCTCACCGAACGACACGTCGAACACACCGGCGACCCCAGCATGGACGAGCTCCGCGCAGCACTCGTCGCCGTCTACGGCACCGACTACGGGGTGCACAGCCCGACCTGGATCTCCCGGTTCAACGACATGACGCGACAAGCCGTGTCCTACCGCAACGGCCGCGTCCTGCTGGCCGGGGACGCCGCGCACGTGCACCCCCCGCAGGGCGGCCAGGGCCTCAACACCGGCGTGCAGGATGCCGTCAACCTCGGATGGAAGCTGGCCCAGGTGATCGACAAGACGTCGCCCGAGAGCCTCCTCGACACCTATCACTCCGAGCGGCATCCGGTCGGCGCCCGGGTGCTGCACAACACCAGGGCGCAAGTCGCGCTCAGCACCCCCGACGACCGCCACCAGGCCCTGCGCGAGATGATGACCGAGATGCTGAGCATCGACGAGCCTCGCCGGCGCATCGCCGGGATGCTCTCCGGTCTCGACATCCACTACGACCTCGGAGACGGCCATCCGCTCCTCGGGCGACGCATGCCCGATCTCGACGTGCGCACCGCCGACGGTCCGACGCGCGTGTTCACCCTGCTGCACGAGGCCCGGCCCGTGCTCCTCAACCTCGGTGAGCCCGGCGGTTTCGACATCTCCCCCTGGTCGAATCGGGTCCGGTTCGTCGACGCCGAGCACCACGGCGTGTGGGAACTCCCGGTTTTCGGCGAGGTCACGGCTCCCCCGGCCGTGTTGATCCGACCCGACGGACATGTCGCCTGGGCAGGAGACCTCACCGACCCGGAGCTGCCCCGGGCACTGACGACCTGGTTCGGACCGGCCACGCCCGACCACCGCTGACGATCAACCGACCGGCCACACGATCCTGGTTCGCCACGTGGCCGGGTCCGGTTCGGTTCGTGGGTCTGACAGATAGCACTCCCACACCCCGGCGCCCGAGTGGAGACCGCGCTCGGCCATCCACGACCGCAGGTCGGCGTAGGTCTGCTCCATGGTCTCGTACGGCGGCCTCGGCGAATGCCCGCTCGAAGAACTTCGGAAGGTCGGCGACCGCAACATCGCCTCCCACGGCGATCACCTCCTGCGGGTCGAGCTCGACGATCTCGGGCGGCAGTTCGGCCATGCGCGAAGCCTGAGCTGCCCCGATCGTGGCCGCCAGCGTCGTAGGGCCCCATCGCCGCTGGGAGTGCACCCGAACCGAGTGAAGACCGGCCGCGCCGCCGGCGATCAGCGGGGCTCTCGGCACCTGACCGTTCGTCAGCCCGTGGTCCCGAAGGTCGGCAAGAGCAGATTGCCGGCCTCGTCGAGCGCGAATCCCGGGTTGAAGGCGATCTCCCAGACATGGCCATCAGGGTCGCGGAAGCAACCTGCGTAGCCGCCGTAGAAGGTGTCGCCGGGACTCCGCGTGACCGTCGCGCCGGCCGAGGCCGCCTCGGCGATGATCAGCTCGACCTCAGCCCGTGACCGCACGTTGTGCGCGAGGGTGATCCCGGCGAACGAGCATTCGCCGTCGTCGCCGATACCCGAGTCCGCGGCGAGCTTGTCCCGCCCCCACAGAACGATCGCCTGACCCCCGGCCTGGAAGAAGACCGTCTCCTCGACCGTCTGCCCGCGCCAACCCAGCTGCTCGTAGAAGCGGCGCGCCCTGGTGAGATCCCGCACGCCCAGGGTCACAAGACTGACACGTTGTTCCATCGGGGCCACGTTACGACCGAGGTCTCCGACAGCCGGCGACGACCGAGGCGATCGCCAAGTCGTTCAGCCCGAGGCTCAGGCCACCGTCGACGAATCAAGGCCGCAACGAAGGGCCCGTGACCATCGCCTCTAGTCGTCACCATGGAGAAGTCGTGAAGTTGTGCGGCAGAGCCGTGAAGGTGTCGCCAAGGTCGACACCCCCCGCTCCGTCTGGGAGTACAACCATCACATGAGCACCAAACAGAGTTCGACGAGTCGCCGCCGCAGGCGGGCCCTCGGGAAGGTCACCGATGGCTGACATCATCTTCATTGCAGTTGCACTGGCGTTCTTCGTTCTGTGTGGACTCTACGTGCACTGGTGCGACCGAATCATCGGTCCCGATCTGTTCGAACCGTCGGCTTCGCAGATCGAGGTCGAAGAGCCCCTGGGCCGGCGGGGGGCGACATGATCGCCGCGGCCGGCTACGACAACTGGGTGGGCCTGCTCCTTGCAGCGCTCGCCGTTCTGTACCTGATCGTCGTGCTGATCTTCCCGGAGCGCTTCTGATGAGTTGGCAAGCGACAGCTCAGGCACTGCTGCTCATCGCCGCGCTCGTCATCTCCGTTCCTTTGCTCGGGAGGTACATGGCCGACGTCTATGGCGCTCGCGAGGACGGCTCGGCCCCGGGTGATCGATGGTTCAACCCGATCGAGCGAGTCATCTACAGGGTCTGCGGCATCGACTCGAAGCGCGACCAACGCTGGAACGTGTACACGCTGAGCCTGATCGCGTTCAGTATCGCCTCCTTCCTCGCGCTGTACGGGCTGCAACGGCTGCAGGGTGACCTACCGTTCAACCCAACCGACCGCAGCTCGGTGTCGCCGATGGGGTCGTTCAACGCCGCGGTGAGTTTCGTGACGAACACGAACTGGCAGTGGTTCTCCGGCGAGCAGGTGATGAGCCACCTGACACAGATGATCGGGTTCACGGTGCAGAACTTCGTATCTGCTGCGGTCGGCATGGCGGTGGCCATCGGCCTGATCCGGGGCATCACCCGCGTCCGGACCCGAAGCCTCGGCAACTTCTGGGTCGACATCACTCGCACCCTCGTGCGTGTCCTGCTGCCGCTCGCCCTGGCGATGACGGTCATCCTGATCTCTCAGGGCGCCATCCAGACGTTTCGAGGTGACACGCTGGCAACGACGATCGACCGGACCACGCAGATCACCGAGCAGCACATCCCCGGCGGACCGTTCGCCTCTCAGGAAGCGATCAAGGAGCTCGGCACGAACGGAGGCGGTCCCTACAACGCGAACTCGGCGCACCCGTTCGAGAACCCGAACGGGTTCACCGACTTCTTGCAGGTCTATGCGATCCTGCTCATCCCACTGTCGTTCGTCGTCACCTTCGGCAGGCTCGTCAAGGACGACCGCCAGGCTCGAGTGCTGCTCGCGGTGATGGCGGGCTTCCTGGTTCTGTTCGCCGGCTTCACCATGTTCGCCGAGCAGAATGGCAACCCGCTCCTCACTACCTTGGGCGTCGATCAATCGATCTCGACGACGCAGTCGGGCGGCAACATGGAGGGCAAGGAGGTCCGGTTCGGTGCCGCGTCGTGTGGACTGTTCGCCGCCGCGACGACAGGCACATCCACAGGTGCGGTGAACTGCATGCACGACTCGTTCATTCCGCTCGGCGGCGGAGCGCCGATGGCCCACATGACGCTCGGCGAGATCTCACCAGGTGGTGTCGGGGTCGGCTTGATGGGCATCCTGATCAACGCTCTGCTGGCGGTGTTCATCGCCGGTCTGATGGTCGGGCGAACACCGGAGTACCTCGGTAAGAAGATTCAGGCGGCCGAGATGAAGCTGGTGACGCTGTACATCCTGGCGATGCCCTTCGCGGTGTTGACCTTTGCCGCAGCGGCGGTGCTGTTGAAGAGTGCGGCGACGTACCAGCCCGGCGCTCACGGCCTGTCGGAGGTGCTCTACAACTACGCATCGACGGGGAACAACAACGGGTCGGCGTTCGCCTACCAAGGGACGGGCACCCGGTGGTACACGACCACCCAGGGCATCTCGATGCTGATGGGCCGGTTCTTCACCATCATCCCTGCGCTTGCCATCGGAGGGTCGTTGGCCGGCAAGCCAAGGGTACCCGCGACGCCTGGGACCATGCCCACCCACACGCCGCTGTTCGGCGCCCTGGTCGCCGGGGTCATTGCCATCGTCGCCGGCCTGACGTTCTTCCCTGCCCTTGCGCTGGGCCCGATCCTCGAACACCTCTCTCGCTGAGGACCTCGTCATCATGACCTCCACACTTGCTCAGAACGACGAACGTCCGCCGAAGGTCCGAACCAAGGCCCCGGCAAGCTCGTCGATCTTCGACCCGTCGATCGTCGGCACCGCCGTCGTCGACGCCGTCAAGAAGCTCAACCCACGCACGATGATGCGCAATCCGGTGATGTTCATCGTCGAGGTCGGATCGCTGCTGACCACCATCTTGTTCATTCGTGACTTCGGTGACGTCACCTCGAAGGAGAACCTCTTCGCTGCGCTGGTGGCGACGTGGTTGTGGTTCACCGTGCTGTTCGCCAACTTCGCCGAAGCGATGGCCGAAGGACGGGGCAAGGCGCAGGCCGATGCCCTCCGCAAGGCACGGGCCGACACGGCTGCGCGCATCCGCGAAGCCGACGGCACGATCAGCACCAAGTCGTCATCCCTGCTGCAACTCGGTGACCTCTGCGTGGTGTCGGCCGGCGAGGTGATTCCCGGCGACGGCGAGATCATCGAAGGCATCGCCACCGTCGACGAGTCGGCGATCACGGGCGAGTCGGCACCGGTGATTCGCGAGTCGGGCGGCGACCGGTCGGCGGTCACCGGCGGCACGCGGGTGTTGAGCGATCAGATCGTGGTGCGGATCACTGCACGACCGGGCGAGACGTTCCTCGATCGCATGATCGCCCTGGTCGAGGGAGCCGATCGGCAGAAGACGCCGAACGAGATCGCGTTGTCGATCCTGCTCGCCGGGCTGACCATTGTGTTCCTGCTGGCGGTCACGACGCTGCAGCCGTTCGCGATCTACTCGGGCGCGGAGCAGAACATCATCGTGCTCGTCGCGCTGCTGGTCTGTCTGATCCCGACGACGATCGGCGGGTTGCTGTCGGCGATCGGAATCGCCGGCATGGACCGTCTGGTGCAGCGCAACGTGCTGGCGATGTCCGGACGAGCCGTCGAGGCCGCCGGAGATGTGACCACCCTGTTGCTCGACAAGACCGGCACCATCACGTTCGGATCACGCCAGGCGTCGGAGTTCATCCCGGTGCATGATGTCGACGAGCGTGAACTGGCCGAGAGCGCGCTGGTGTCCTCGCTGGCCGACGAGACACCCGAGGGGCGCTCGATCGTCGATCTCGCCATCACCCGCTTCGCGATCGCCCATCTCGACGATCCGACAGCTGTGCCGGTGCCCTTCACGGCGCAGACCCGCATGTCGGGGATCGAGCTGACGTCGGGTCGCCAGGTCCGCAAGGGCGCCGCCGATTCGGTCCGGCGATACGTCCAGGCCGAGGGCGGCCAAGTGCCCTTGGAGCTGGGACCGATCGTCGAGCAGGTTTCGCGCGACGGGGCGACCCCGCTGGTCGTCATCGACCGCCCTGCCGGCTCGCCGACGTGGCGGGTGCTGGGCGTCGTCCGTCTCAAGGACACTGTCAAACCGGGTATGCGCGAACGGTTCGAACACATGCGGACGATGGGCATGCGGACCGTGATGATCACCGGCGACAACCCGCTCACCGCGGCGGCGATCGCGGCCGAAGCAGGTGTCGACGACTTCCTGGCCGAGGCGACCCCCGAGGACAAGATGGCGCTGATCAAGCGTGAGCAGGCGGGCGGCAACCTTGTCGCGATGACCGGCGATGGAACCAACGATGCGCCTGCCCTGGCCCAGGCCGACGTCGGCGTGGCGATGAACACCGGGACCCAGGCCGCCAAGGAGGCCGGCAACATGGTCGACCTCGACAGCAACCCGACGAAGCTGATCGAGATCGTCGAAGTGGGCAAGCAACTGCTGATCACCCGGGGCGCGCTGACGACGTTCTCCATCGCCAACGACGTCGCCAAGTACTTCGCGATCATCCCGGCGATGTTCTCCGGGGTACTTCCGGTTCTCGACTCGCTCAACATCATGAACCTGTCGAACTCGCGGTCGGCGATTGTGTCGGCGGTCATCTTCAACGCGTTGATCATCGTGGCGCTCGTCCCACTCGCCCTCCGCGGGGTCAAGTTCCGTGCCGAAGCCGCCTCGGCCGTGCTACGCCGCAACCTGCTGATCTACGGCCTCGGCGGCATCGTCGTTCCGTTCATCGGCATCAAGGTCATCGACGTGATCGTGACTGCGCTAGGAGTGAAGTGATGCGTGCTCTCATCCGTCAACTGCGTCCGGCCGTGCTCGCCGTCGTGGTGTTCACTCTCATCTTCGGAGTCGGATACCCGCTGCTCAGCACGGCGATCGGACAGCTGGCGTTCGGCGACAAGGCCGACGGCTCCCTGATCGAGCGGGACGGCACAGTGGTCGGCAGCGAACTCATCGGCCAGGCGTTCGCCGAGCCCGGCTACTTCGCCTCGCGACCTTCTGCGGCGGGAGGCGGCTATGACGGTTCGGCCAGCTCGGGCTCCAACCTCGGCCCGACCAACCCTGACCTGCTCACGGCGGTGGACGAGCGTGCCGTCGCCTACCGTGAAACGAACGGCCTCGCCGACAACGCTCGCGTGCCGGTCGACGCCGTGACGGCGTCCGGCTCGGGGTTGGATCCGCACATCTCCGTTGCCAACGCCCGCATTCAAGCGACCCGAGTCGCCCAGGTCCGGGGCCTCGATCCCACCCTCGTGCTGGAGATGGTCGACGAGTACACCGACCGACGGAGCCTGTGGGTGCTCGGCGAGCCAGGCGTGAACGTCGTTCGTCTGAACTTGGCGCTGGACGACCTGGACCCGTGATGCGGGCCGACGTGATCAAGGGACAGTGATCGCGGTGGCCCGCGGTTCGCTGCGCATCTACCTCGGGGCATCGCCGGGCGTCGGCAAGACCTACAAGATGCTCGACGAAGCACTCCGCCGCAGGGATCGCGGAACCGACGTCGTGATCGGCGTCGTCGAAACCCACGGGCGGAGCCAAACGGCTGCGCGGATCGGTGACCTCGAGATCGTCCCGCGGCGCGACGTCGCCTACCGCGGCACGACATTGCAGGAGATGGACGTCGACGCCGTCCTCCGACGCCGTCCCAGTGTCGTTTTGGTCGACGAGTACGCCCACACCAACGCCCCAGGATCCCGGAACGAGAAACGATGGCAGGATGTCGAGGAGGTTCTCGACGCAGGCATTGATGTCGTCTCCACGCTCAACGTCCAACACCTCGAGTCGCTCAACGATGTCATCTCGCGCATCACCGGCGTCGAACAGCGCGAGACGGTCCCCGACGACATCGTTCGTCGCGCCGACCAACTCGAACTCGTCGACATGACACCGGAGGCCATCCGAAGGCGCCTCGCCCATGGCAACATCTACCCCGCCGAACGCATCGACGCGGCGATGTCGAACTACTTCCGCCCCGGCAACCTCAATGCGCTTCGGGAACTGGCGCTGTTGTGGGTCGCGGACCGCGTCGAGGATTCGTTGCAGAGCTACCTCCACACCCACGGGATCTCCGACACATGGGAGACCCGTGAGCGCGTCGTCGTCGCCATCAGCGGACGACCCGGTGGTGAAGCACTCATTCGTCGCGCCAGCAGAATGGCGGGACGGATCAGCGGCGACCTGATCGGCGTCCACGTCGCAGTCGACGACGGTCTGAAGCGCGCCGATCCTGGTGCGCTGGCCGACCAACGACAGCTCTTGACCGAGCTCGGTGGCACCGTCCACGATGTCGTCGGCCAGGACATCGCCGAGGCACTCGTCGCGTTCGCCCGACGCGAGATGGCAACACAGCTCGTGCTCGGAGCGAGTCGACGGACCCGCCGACAGGAGATCCTGCAAGGATCACTCGTCGCCCGCGTCACGCGACTTGCCGGGAAGATCGACGTGCACATCATCCACAACGAGGACGACGGCGAAGACCGCGTTCAGCGATGGCGACGTCTCCACGCGCAGCCGCCGCTGGTGACGACCCGTCGTCGACTCACGGCGTGGGCGCTGACCTGGATCGGCCTTCCCGTGTTCATCTCGATCACGCTGCCACTCCGCGATCACATCGCGCTCTCCACCGAGCTGTTGCTGGTGCTGGGCTTCGTACTGACCATCGCCGCGACCGGCGGCGCAATCGTTGGCGCAGTCGCTGCTGTCGTCGCCTCGTTGCTCGTCAACTGGTACTTCGTCCCGCCGTACAACACCATGACGATCGCCGAGATCGAGAACGTCGTGGCTCTGGCCGTGTTCGTCGGTGTCGCGGTGACGGTCGGATCGTTGGTCGCCGTTGCCGCCCGCCGGGCGATGGAGTCCAGGAGAGCCCGCATCGAAGCCGAAGCCCTTGTCCGTTCGGCCACCACCCTGGCCGCTGATCCCGACCCGCTCCCAGCCCTGCTCGACAACGTTCGTGCGACCTTCTCCCTCCTCGGAGCGCGAATCGGCGACGGCGGCTCGCACACCACGACCGCCCAAGCTGGGGACGTGAGCGGTACCCCGTTCGCCACGATCTCCCTGCACGTCGCCGCAGGGTCCGGGCAGCTCTCACTCGAGGTCTACGGTTCCCCACTCTCACACGACGACCACGAGCTCCTGAGAGTCCTCGCCGACCAGCTCACGGTCGCGCTCGACAAGCGATTGCTCGCCGCCGAGGCGGCCGAGGCCGACAAGCTCGCCGATGTCGACGCTGTCAGAACCGCGCTCCTCCGAGCGGTTTCCCACGACCTTCGTACGCCGCTGGCGTCGATCAAGGCCATGATCTCGGGTCTGCGCGACCGATCAGTTGCATGGAACAGCAACGAAGTCGACGAGGCACATGCCACCATCGAGGAGGAAACCGATCGGCTGAACCGCCTGGTCGGCCACCTTCTCGATGCCAGCCGTCTGCAGATCGGCGCGCTCGCCGTCGACATCCGGCCCACCGACATCGGCGCCGTCGTAGCCTCGGCAGTCCAGGGTGTGAACCAGTCGGACGGTGTTGTCTGCGTGGACACGACGGGCCAGCGCATCACCGTGCTTGCCGACGCAAACCTCCTCGAACGCAGCCTCGACAACCTGATCAACAACGCTGTGAGACACAGCCGACAGGGCTGCCCTGTGACGGTCGACGCGGCCGTGATCAACGATCGCGCCCACATCCGCATCGTCGACCGGGGCCCAGGCGTGAAGGCCGCCGATCGCGCCAAGGTCGTCCAACCCTTCCAACGGCTCGGCGACCAGAACGTCTCCGACGGTGTCGGTCTGGGCCTGGCGATCACCCAGGGATTCATCGAGGCGATGCACGGCACACTCACCCTCGACGACACCCCCGGTGGAGGACTCACCGTGACCATCACATTGCCAGTCGCAGACGAGAACACACCATGACCACCAAGGTGCTCGTCATCGACGACGAACCCCAGATCCGACGTGCATTGACCCTCAACCTCGGGGCCCGAGGCTACGACGTGTTCGAGGCAGCAACCGGCGAGATGGCACTGGCGGTGAGCGCCATCGAACACCCGGACATCGTGTTGCTCGACCTCGGGCTGCCGGGCATGGACGGAGCGACCGTCCTCGAAGCTTTGCGGGGCTGGACGAACGTCCCGGTCATCGTGCTCACCGTTCGAGACGACGAACGCTCCAAGGTGCAGCTCCTCAACGCCGGCGCCGACGACTACATCACCAAGCCCTTCGGGATGGCGGAGCTCGTCGCCCGCATCGAGCGCGGTTCTGCGACGAAGCCCTGGCGCACCTGACGTGTCGCCAGAAGTCGTCACCCAACACTTCCGGCTCGATCTGTCGGCTCACCGAGCGTTCGTCGGCTCAGTGGGTCGCGAAGTTCGGTTGACGCCGCTCGAATGGGCGATCGTGATCCACCTCGTCCGCAACCCCAACCGACTCGTCACCTACCGGCAGCTCGTCACCGCGGTGTGGGGGCCGACCTGCGACCCGGACACCAACCTGCTACGCGTGCACATGGCCCACATTCGTCACAAGCTCGAACCGCGGCCCAGTGAACCCCACTACTTCATCACCGACGCCGGTGTCGGCTATCGCTTCCAGATCGATCACACCGAACCGTGACCCGGTCGACTAGACGATATTCGAGAAGGGCCCGGGCGGCGCCACCAGCCGAACTTGAGGTACCTGCCCAGTCGAGAGCGTGTCGGGCGTCGAGTGTGCGCGACCTGGCCGCTTGAGGCCGGCCACGTGGCCGGGTCGGGTTCGGTTCGTGGGTCGGACAAACAGCACGTCTCGCCCGAGCCACGCCCCGGCACAGACGAAGGCAACTCCTCGATGGGGGACGTAGGCCTCTGGCGACGGTCGAGCATCCCGTCGGATGCTGATGTCGTCAAAGGAGGTGAGTCATGCGTGCCGTCCGCCAGGCATCGATGGCTGTGCTCCTCTCGGCGGTCGCGGGGTTGGCTTGCGGCAACAACGGCGACGGGTCGACAACGACCCTGGTGACGAGCGAGCCCGCGCACGCCACGACGACGATGCCACCAGCGACCACCGGCTCCACCACGACCACGTCGACCGGCACCGTTCCAACGGAGGCCACGACGACGATGCCACCCGCGACCACCAGCTCCACCACTGCCACGTCGACCGGCACCGTCGCGTCGACGACCGAGACGCCCGCTGGCGGAGCCGGGATGCTACGACCCGACGGGGTCGCTCCCTTCGGCTTCGGGAGCGCGGCCGACGAGGTTCAGGGATGGCTGATCGACCAGCTCGGCTCCCCCGATGCCGCCGTGGTCGAACCCGGTCAACGCGGCTGGCCTCTGATGTCGTGCGCGGAACGAAGGTTCGCCTACTGGGCGGCAGCCGGACTCACGGTCGGGTTCACCGACCACAACAGCGATGACGTCACCGGGCTGCCGGACTGCGACGACGCGCCGCATCTCGCAGGCTGGTACCTCATCGCCGACGAAGTGCCGTGGTTTGCACCCGACCACGGTACGAGCCTCCCAGCACCGCAATCACTGCGCCTCACGACCGCCGACGGGATCGGACTGGGCTCCTCAGCAGGTGATCTGCGCGCCGTGTTCCCGGCGGCGAGCTTCGGAGAACAGGACATCGACACCTACAACCCGGCGGTGTTCCGAGCCACCGACACGATGTGGGGCCGGGTTGCCTGGAACGCCACCAGCGACATTCAGAATGCGTTGAACGAACACGGTGCAAGCCTCGTCGTCGACGGCATCCTCGGTCCTGACACCGAGGCTGCGCTCGTCGAGTTCCAGACCTCCCGTGGCATCACGGAGAACGGCACCGTGGGTCCCCGAACACTCGCCGAACTCGAAGTGTCCGTCCCCGATGATGCACCGATCGTCTACCTGGCTGCCGGCACCTGGGACTGGGACTACTAAAATCCCCAACCGCGAGATGAGGGTGGGGCGGGTGGGTATCGAACCCACGACCGAGGGATTATGAGTCGACCGCAGGTCGTTCGCCTCGTGCCGCCTGATGCCGCTGAGCAGGTCTTTGTCCGTCGCTCTGTCCGCCTCGTACCGGCCTGTATCGCCCCGTGTCGCCAAATATGTTGGATGGAGTGTTGGATGAACAAGGGTCACGGCGTGTGTGGGAGTCAGAGGCTCAGACATCCCGGTCGCATGGCGCGTCAACATGTGTTGACGCCTGAGCTACACTGACACGGTGGACATCGAGGCGAGCGCCCGCAAGCACGGTGTCGACGACGAAGACATGTTGCATGCTTACCGCCACCACTGGCGAGCGTTCGAAACCGACGACTCCGAGGTCACGATGTTCATAGGACCGGGCCGCGACGGTGCCCCGTTGGAGGTTGCCGTAGTAGCTGACGAAGAAGGCGAGGCGATCATCCACGCGATGTCCGCACGCGCCAAGTTCCTGAAAGGAGGCTCGAAGCGATGAGCAAGGCAGATCGAGCCAAGAAGCTGCAAGCACTCGAGCGATGGGCCGACACCGTCGATGCCGACAGGCTCGTCGTCGTGGACACGACCGCGCTCACGGCGCTGATGGAGCTCTCCGAGCGGCGCTCCGCCGTTGAGGCCCAGCTCATCGAAGCCGTGCGTCAGGCGCGATCGGATCACCACTCGTGGAGCGAGATCGGCGTGATGCTCGGCGTTTCCAAGCAAGCCGCTCAGCGCAAATACGGTCGCACAGCGTCAGCTGCGTGAGGTACCGGCCCAGCAGACCAGGTTCGATGAATCCAAGACCGATCTCGTCGCAGAGTTGCCACGACCACGACCAGCCACACCCCTCAAGTGACCGGTTCACATCGCTCGGCGTCGACAGTCCCTCAGATCTCGATGCTGATGCCGTGGTCTCGTTCGATGGCGTGTACGGGTCGGGGCCGGAGGTTGATCTGATGCTGGTCGGCCCACCGGTCGACCACATCGGTGAGGGGTCGGTACTGGGTTCCGTTGAGGGTGTCGATGGCGTGGTTGATGCGGTCGTGGCGGATGGCTTTGCCGTCGGCCCAGTCACGCCAGGTGTCGAGCGCGTCGACCACCTGGCCGACGGCGTCGCGGGTGTGGGCGTGGCCGTCCCAGCGTTCGAGTCGATCGTGAAGACCAATATCGCGTTCGGCCTGCCGGACGGCGTCGCTGAGGGTGTCACGATGGTGGTCCGGTCCGGCAGCGGTGCGGTTGATCTGGTCGAGGTGCGCTTCGATGCGCTGTACTTGTTCGTTGGTGTGGTCGTACCCGGTACGGGCGGAGCGCCGTCCGAGGATGCCTGATTCGTCGAGGGTCTGTCGGGCCTGGTTGCGCACGCGTTTGGCGGTGGACAGTTCGGTCTCGGCGTCTCGGCGGGACGTGTCGGTGAGCGCGCACGCTTGAGCTGCGGTGACAAGTTGCCGTGTGAGGTTGTCGAGGTGGTCGGTGAGGTGCCGTCGTTTCGCGTCGGCGGCTTCGACCTGGTCGTTGGCAGCGTGCCAGCGGTCAACGAGATCGTTGCGGACACTGGGGAGCCAGTCCGGTATCTGGCAACGGGGTTGGAAGACGGGGGCGGGGCGGTCCTGGGTGCGCAGCTCGCGTTGCTGGCCGATGGCTGGGGTGTCGTGGCGGTCGAGTCGCAGGATGCCGTCAAGGATGTCGCGGGCTTCGACGGGGTCGTGGGTGTCGGTGACGACGAGGATCAGGTTGTCTGTCGCGGCCGCGGGTCGCCGACATGTACAGGCCTCGTGCCGTCGTCACCGGGGTGACGAGACTCAGGCTGAGTGTTTCGGTGACCGACTGGTTCCCTGGTTCGGTGGCGGCGTATCCGAGCCGCACATGCTCAGCTACGTACGCGGCCGGGAGGGTCACGGTGCGCGTCGCTGCCGAGACGGCGGACGGTCAGGTCGCCGTGTGTCGGTGATCGCGGTCGCGGTCCACAGGTCCCGGTTGTGGACTGCGACACCGTCGGAGGCGACGAGTTGGCGCATGTTCTGGCGGGTCGCGATCTGGTCGCCGACGTAGATCGGGCCATCGGCACGGCTCGAGCGTGAACCCGGCTCGGATCGTGCCGTCGCGGTGGCGTCGATGTTGGATCGCGCGTGTTGATCGCGTCGACGTGCTCGTTCGATGCTGCCGGTGACAGCGACGGTGTCCCCGTGCGTGGTGCTTGGCGGTCCAGGTCGTGGCGATGCGGTCGAGGTGTTCGTCGAGGGTGCCGCAGATGATCCGGTCGTGGAGTTCGTAGTGACCGATCGCGCTCGGGTTGGCGGTGCGCAGCAGCAGCGACGCGGCGGCTTCCCATGGTTCGCGGAACCGGTGGATCTCGTCGAGTTGGATCACGCGTCGTGGTGGTGCAGAGTTCGGCGAACATGCCGCCGCGGTGCACCGCTTGGAGTTGGCGGTGGTCGCCGACCAGGGCGAGTCGCCAGTCGAAGCGGCTGGCGAGGCTCGTGAGGTGGTGAAGATCGGGAGTCGACAGCATGCCGGCTTCGTCGACGATCACGGTGAGGCCGCGTCCCAGATTCCAGGACGGGCCCGGCCCGCCCGGTCGCTGGTATTCGTAGAGAAGTTTGGCGACGGTGTCGGTGTGCACACCGGTTTCGTCGTGGAGTACCTGCGCGGCGCGGGCCGTTGGCGACAACCCGAGCACCGGGATGTGGCGGTGATGGAGATCGTTGACCGCGGCGCGCAGCATCGTGGTCTTGCCGGCACCGGCGGGGCCGACCACGACCACCACACGGTCATCGCCGGCGACGGCCGCGGCGGCGTCGGCCTGCAGAACGTCGAGCCCGGCCGTGTCGATCGTGGACGATGGCCGGGGCGGGTCGGTGTGGGCGTCGAGCGCCCAGGTGACGATCGCGTCTTCCTGGGCGATGACCTTGTGGCTGGTGATGTGCGCGGCGGTCGGTTCGACCCAGATCGACCGGCCATCCGAGCGGCGGCGGGTGACACCCGGGTTGGGTCGGGTCCAACTCGACGCACCGGTCGATCACGTCGTCGACGGTCCGGTCGATCCTGGTCAACCATTGCTGCCCGGAATGGAACGGCTGCGGCGGGGTCAGGTCACAGACCGCTCGGACGATGTCCATTCTCCCCCACGCCGAATGCTCGCTGGTGAGGTGATCGATGACGTCATCGATCCGCGGTACCGGCCGGGGGCTCGCCGTGCGTCCGGCGATCTCGACCTGTTGGCGCACCAGTGCTCGGGGTGAACCCCACCGCGGCCGCCTCGCCAAGCCACCGGTCGCGCAGATCGGCCGCCGGTGCGCCGGTCTTGTGGCGGCGGGTGTCGACGGCGGCTTCGCGTTCCAAGACGGCGTGTTCGAACCGCGATGGTTCCCGCCCGGTCCGTTCCACGAACTCGGCGATCTTGGCGGTCGTCGCCCGGTCGACCTGCGCCGCACGCTTGGAGAACACCTCAAGGAGCTCATCGGGAACGCCAAGCGATTTCGGCCTGGCCGTTGACGATCGGCCCCGACGCCACCCCGAACCGGTCGGCCACCTCGGCTCGCAGAACGGATTGATAGAGGCCGCCGAGGGCACGCTGGTGCTGCTTGAGGAAGCGGGCGTCGAGGGCGAGCCACCGCCCGTCATCGGTGCGGTACCTTGCCCGAGACCACCACATGGGTATGCAACTGGGGGTCATCGGATCGCGATGTGGTTTGACGGAACGCGGCGATCGTCAACCCGTTGGCATCCGGGTGCAACCGGCCCCCCGTTCGAGCGCACCCTGGTCGTCGCCCCGTACCGCTCCAGATAGTCAACGACGGCACCCACCGCCACGTCATGGCACTCGGCGAGACGCTCATCGCCGGTCAGCGCCCACAACACCGACACCGACTTCGGAGCCGACAACGTCGCATCAAACCCGGACACCGCCCGAATCACCCGACCCGACGCCGTCGTGCGGTCGACCAGCGGGAACCCAAGCGTGTCCCCTGTGGTCGGGTTCCGCCCGCACAGGAGCGCTTCGAGGGCCTCGGTCGATACCGGACCGGAAAGCCCGAACTCGGCAGCCTGAACACCGAGCCACTGCCCGGGGACCTCCCCCGGGGCGTCGGCCAGATACCGCGTGTAGTACTTGGCGGTCGCGGCCGCGGTCCCGGCGATACAGGGTGGTGACCCGCATCATGACCACACACCGCCTCGCGCGGGCACCTGTCTGTCAAACAAGGGGAAACTCAGTGGAGACGTCATCTGGGGATGTGCTTCAGCGACCGTCGAGCAGCGACAGTTGGGCGGTGGTGGATCGCGACGTGCTCGCAGACCGACCATTCCGTGAATGCGTGACCGGACTAGTCGTCGGCGTCGGCTTGGCGCGTCGAACGTCGCTGTCATTGAACGCCGTGTTGGTGTCGGTGTTGACACGGCCGTGGCGGATCAGCTCGTCGAGCGCCCACCGGGGAACGCGCAAGCAGTTCCCGAGCCGAATCACCGGCAGGCCGGCCGGGTCACCGGCCTCGAACGCCGCCACCAGCTGGTAGGCCAAGGTGCGACCGATGCGCAATTCACGAGCAGCCTCGCCAACCGTCAACATCGTCGGAACCGGCGACCTCGGGTCTTGAGGAGCGAACGAGTCGTGCATGAGGGCCGACAGAACTACACCCATGTCATCACCAGGTCAAGTCACAAAAACCCAGCTCACCACCCACATCCGCACTGGGCGGTTCACCACGGACACGGGCGGTAGGTCACGGACAACAACGGACAACCAGCATGTGACAAATTTCATACTCATCTCTGAACGCCGGTCCAGTTGCCTCCCCACAAGAGGCCGGGAGCGCAGCTTCACAAGCGCTACCTGCTGATCGCCGCGCAGCGTCGTGCTGATCGTTGCCTGCGCCGTCCCCGACGCCGACTCCTCGGCATCGACGGAGCGCTGCGAGACCGTGTCACCCCCTCGAGCTGCGCGCCGGCCGGTCACCGGTCGCGATCTCGCTCGACCTCGCCGCCGACCAAGGCGCCAGCGTGTTTTCTGAGACGATCTATCCGGCCGTCTACACCGGCACCTTGGACGTCGAAGCTCGCGACTGTCTGCGTCTACGACACGACGTCCCCGGCGACGGCACCGTCAACAACGAACCACCAGTTCACGAACGTCGTGACCATCGATCGCCGATCGGTCCAGCGCCGTGAACGACCGCAGCGAGGGGCACTGGGAGATCGACACGATCATCGGCGCACGCAAACCGGTCCGGGATGATCTGGCCCTGCGAACGACTCACGAAATTCACGATCCCCGTCACCTTGCCGACCGGCTACGCCGCCGACGAGACACTCGCTGCGCTGATCGAGGCGTGCGAGACCATCCCATCCCACCTGCTCCGCTCGATCACCTTCGACCAGGGCTCCGAGTGGGCCGAATGGGAGACGATCGCCGCCACCTACGAGGTGGACGTGTGGTTCTGCCACTCGCACTCACCCAGGTAGAAAGGCAAGTTCGAGAACCACAACCGGCAAGCCACATGTTGGCGGCCACGGTCTTTGGTGATGGTTCGGCATCGCTGGTTGACGATGGGTCGGCAGCGATCGTTACCGGACCGTGATCGAGTTGATCTCCGCGACGACCACCCAGACCGGACTCACCATCCGAGCCGGACGCGACCCCGAATGGTACGAGAAAGGCATCAAAATCACCGATGCCGAACTCGAAGCGCTCAACATCACCGGCCACGACTGGCACCCCGGCTGGAACTACACCCTCACCCCAACCGCTCAAACAATCAAGCGGTGAGCCCTAACTAACCATCGGATCAACCGCCTGGGACACTGGCGATTTCCTCAAACAACCTCGCGATCTCATCGACATCGGCGTTCGTGCTCGGACTTCCGCAAGCAATGCCGATCTTTGGCTCCACGATGCAGGGAAGCAGTCCGCCAACGAATTGGGCTGCTTCGAGGCGACCAGCAGAGTCACAGGGGACTCTCGGCATTATTCCGAGCCCGTGCACGATACCGCCAAAGATGAAGCTCCATCCGGACTCCGAAGCCGCTGGCTCCTCATTCGTGGCCTCCGCATCAGAACAGTCGAGGTGAGCCCCGGGGCTCAGAACCATTACCAACCCGTTTGAGAGACTGAGCTGCGTAATGCGCTCGCCCTGATAGTCCTCAACATTCGAAGCTGCTGTGGCTCCAGTGAGGATCAGGTGCTGCCCGGTCGCAGCGACGGACTGAAACGTCACGAAGTATGTGTCCAAGGTCGAACCTGCGATGGTCTCAACGTCGCTAATCCAGTTTGGACTAGACGTCGGAAGTATGGCGGCTCCACCGTAGCCACCACTTAGTATCGAATCCTGAACGCCTTCGACGAGCTTCGGTGAATCGGCAAGTGGGGTGGTTGTCGGGAGGCCGACGATCGAAGTCGCTTCCTCAACAGCGACGGCCGTAGGTCGCGACGCGTCATCGCCGATCGCGGCCCGCGGCCCGCATCCCGTCAGCGACATGGACGCAACAAGGAAACCCACACCAATCAATCGCAGCGTCTTCGTCATCAGCATTGTCCCTTCTCGACAAATCGGATCATGCACATGTCGCTGACCCCGAGGTTCCGGACGTGGGGACCCCATTGATGATTTTGATACAACCACCTTGAAAAGTCTGCTTCACTCCATTATCGTTGCCTGTGGGCCAACCCAGGGACGAGTTCTGGCGGCCTAGCGCCAGCCAGTTTTTCCAGAATAGACCCTGCACCCAATGAGCAAAGGCATTGTTTGTTCGATGGACGATTGCACCAATCCGATACCCGCCGCTGTCGAGTGCGTTCGTACCATTCGACAGGTACGTGACATCAGCCGTGTCCGCCGGATTGGTGCTCTTGCTCTGAGTCGAAGTGTTCGACGACCAGTTCGGACCTCCGGTCGGCCACCCGATCTGGGCCACGGCAGCGCCTTGACCTGGCCCCCACCCGCCGGTCACAGCGACGAGGAAGTTCCAGGTTTCCCAGGACTTCCAGTCGATGGAGCCGTCTGCTCTGAGGCCGGGGGCAGAGTAGGCATTTCGAATGCTCAGGTATGGGTCCCGGGGTGTGATGTAATCGTCCGCGCCGGGCGCGCTTCTGATTTCGAAGTGCACGTGCACACCGTACCCGTTGACGGCTCCACATTGATTCGTATCCTTGTTCGACATGTTACCTATCCATTGCCCCTTGGTCACCGATGCCCCCGTCGCTACTTGAAGCCCCCCTTCCATGTGCTGCAACCAAAACACCGTGCCGCCAGGGGCTTGGATCTTCACCAGTCCACCGGCACCGGAACTGCAACCGGCAAAAATCACGCTTCCCGAAAGCGGCGCTACAACTCTGACCAATCCGCTGGCCTGGACGAAAGTCCCATCGTTGTATTTGCCGTGAACATCGACGCCGCGATGAGCACTCTCGTTGGCGCATCGTTTCGTTTGGTACGATCGTGGAGTCGCACAAAAATCGTCGGCAGGGCTCGCACCTTGGGCAGTCTGCGTATAGAAAATCAACGGTGACGCTATGTTCACGATGTCGGTATTCGGTGACCCGGCTTCGGCATTCGGATTGATAGTGGCGGGCCAGCTGACGTCGATGCCACCAGATTTGGACGGCTGACCTGCTACTGTGAGGAGAAAGACCAGGGAGGTCAGTAGCACACGACTAAGAAGACGATTCCAGCCCATGAGATCATGGATATCAGACGAGCGTCTCAATGTCAAGCCATTCCTGGCATAATTGTTGTTGCTGGTAAGGGCTCGCGAGTGGACTATCCGCGCGTTGAGATGGTGGGTGGGGTATGGTTTTGGTGTGGAGGTGTCCGAGGAGGCTCTGGTCGAGTTCTTCTCGTTCATGGGTCCGCATCTGGATGAGAAGCAGCGCCGGTTGCAGGCCGGGGCGATGGCTCGGATGCTCGGCCGGGGTGGTGTCACGATGGCTGCCAGGGTGTCGGGGATGGGCCAGTTGTTGCATCGGATGGGGTTCTCGTTGCAAGCGACGGCTTCGAGCGCGCGCCGATAGGCGCAGTGATTGGGTGTTGGCGACCATCCACCGGTCGTGAGGTTGGCCCTGTTTTTATTCAGGGTGCGACCCAACGAACGACCAAGTGGAGGTCATCCCTCATGCTCGCACTTCATCCTCGGATTGTCACGATCATCTGGACGGCGATCGAACCGCGTCTGCCGCCCGTGGTCGATGATCACCCGTTGGGGTGCCATCGGCCCCGGCGCGACGACCGGGAGTGTTTCGAAGCAATCCTGTTCCGACTCGTCACCGGTTGCTCGTGGGATGTCGCTGGTCGCCTCGGGAAAGGCTCCGAGACCACCCTTCGCCGCCGTCGCGACGAGTGGTGGAACGCCGGCGTGTTCGACGGGCTGGTCAACGAAACCTTGGAAGGCTACGACCGGATCATCGGACTCGACCTGTCCGAGGTCGCCGTCGACGGGTCGCAACACAAAGCACCCTTCGGCGGTGAAGGGACCGGCCCGAACCCGGTTGACCGGGGGAAATGCGGGTGGAAGTGGTCGATCGCGACCGAACGTAACGGGATCCCGATCGGTTGGGAACAAGCCGGCGCGAACCGCAACGATTGTGTCCTGCTCGCCGCCACGTTGGACGCAGTCGACGAGCGAGGCCTGCTCGGCGACATCGAAACATTGCATCTGGACCGCGGATACGACAACCGGATCGTGCATACCTTGTGCGCGGAGTTGGGCCTGGACGATCTCGTGGCGGCGAGGATACGCAAGCCTGGCAAGACCAAGACCGCCAAGAAGTCGGTGTCGCTCGGGATGCGCTGGCCCGTCGAACGCACCAACTCGTGGATGTCGAACTTCGGGCAACTCCGCCGCAACACCGACCGGTTCATCCATCACCGCCTCGATCAGATCGCTCTCGCCGTCGCTCTCGTGATCACCGTCAAGCTCGTCAAATGGGCCGACCGCTGGAGCCCAGCAACCTGACACCGCCGCCTATCGGCGCGCTCTAAGCTAAGCCTCGATCCACTGTTTCGTGAGTGGGTGGTAGCGGGTGCGTCCACCAAAAAGGCCTCCTGAACTGGGAGTCTGTTGATGTTCGAAGTCAGCAGTACTCACACCTCAGGAGGCACTTCTTGTGTCGTCATCTTCGCGCATTTTGGACCGGTTGAAAGCGACCTTCGATCATGAAGGTTTGGTCGCCAACGCCGGGTTGATCGTGCCCGCCACGTTGATGTCCCGGCTCGGTCTGGAAGCTCTGATCGATGAACGCGTCAATACCGGCTCGTCACGGCCCGGTCGCAAGATCCTGACCGTGGTCGCCGCGATCATTGCGGGCGCCACGCATATCGATCATGTCGACATGCTCCACGCTGGCGCGACGCACAAGGTGTTGCCGTTCCGGCCGATGGCCGCGTCAACGATCGGGACGTTCCTACGCACATTCACGTTCGGGCATGTCCGCCAACTCGACGCGGTGCTGTCGCGAGCGCTGCAACGAGCATGGGCGACCGGTGCCGGACCCGACGCGACACCCGTCGTGATCGATCTCGACTCCACGATCTGCGAGGTCCACGGCAAACAGAAACAAGGCACCGGATACGGCTACACCGGTGTCCTCGGCTACCACCCGCTCCTCGCCACGCTCGCCGGAACCGGTGAGGTGCTGTTCGCCCGGATGCGCCACGGGTCAGCGAACACCGCCCGCGGCGCGGTCCGTTTCGTTGACGAACTCGTCGCCGTCGTACGACGCGCCGGCGCCACCGGACCGATCACGATGCGCGCCGATTCCGGGTTCTGGGCATGGAAACTGATCGACCGGCTCGACACCCACAACATCTGCTGGTCGATCACTGTCCGCCTGCACAAACACATGAAACAAGCCATCGCAGCGATCGGCGAGGACGCCTGGCAAGACATCGACTACACCATCGGCGGGCAAGCCCAGGTCGCCGAAACGATCTACACCACCGGCAAAGGCAAACACGCCCGCAGCGTCCGGTTGGTCGTGCGCCGCACCCGACTCACCGACCGAGCGCAACGACGGTTGTGGCCCGACTGGCGACACCACGCGTTCATCACGAACCGGACCGACCTCGACACCGTGCAAGCCGATCAGTTCCACCGTGAACACGCCACCGTCGAACTCGCCATCCGCGACCTCAAAGAAGGCGCCGGGCTCGAACACCTCCCCTCCGGCAACCATCACGCCAACGCCGCATGGCTCGCCTGTGCCGTGCTCGCCCACAACCTCGGGATCTGGACGACCATCATCGGTGGGCAACCACGCGTGACACACCGGACCCGCCGAACCCGGATCATCACCCTCCCCGCGGTCATCGTGAACCACGCCGGCACCATGCTCCTCAGATTCCCGGCCCGATGGCCATGGGCCGACCAATTCGCCAAGATGCTCAACGCTGTCCGAGCGCTCCCAGCCCCGTCAGGCTGACCAGCCCGACCGGGACTGACGCGACCCCACGAACGACGAGCGCCGACAACCGAACCCGCACGAACCCCGCTTCGCCGCGCTCCCAAACCCGGCGCAACCCAGAACGCCAACCGACATCACCCATTGTCAGCGGCCGCCATCACCCACCCCGTCAATCGGTGGATCGAGGCTAAGGGGGTCTTCGGAAACGAGCGGGGAGTCGGGACACACGTGTGGCGCGTCATCGTCGTCGGCGCACAACTCGGCTGGGCGTCGCGGGGGCGCACTCCTGCTCAGAGGCGATGTCGGCGGGCCTCGCGCCCTCGGCTCCGTACCGGCTGAGCAGGCGTTTCTCCCAACTCCCCGCTGAGATCCGAGGAGCCCCTTAAGGGCATTCCCGAACGGACGGCCAGTTCCACCGGTGAGCCGCGGTGCCGCTCATGATGACTGGTACGTAGATAGCGGGTGGCTCGCGCGGGATGTGATTTGATTGTCGCCCGCCAACATGATGGGACCACTCGACGCGTGATTCATGAGCGAATGGCACGTGCCGGGGGACGAAACCAGGCTCCTCGGTGGTGGTGCGTCTGGTCGCAATGTGCGTCAGCCGTGAAGAGGCCGAACAGGTCAAGGCACGATTGGCCGCATGGCTGGCCCCGAGAGGACTGGCCTTCAACGACGACACGACACGCATCGTGCACCTCGACGACGGTTTCGACTTCCTCGGGTTCACCATCCGCCGCTACCAGCAACGAGTGGTATTGATCACCCCATCGAAAGCAGCCGTGAAACGGAACCGGGAACGGCTCACCGCTGAGATGACGGCCCTGCGAGGGGCCAACGCCGCAGCGGTGCTTCAACGACTGAACCCGATCATCCGGGGTTGGTCGGCCTACTACCTGAACGTGACCCGGATTCCTGGACACGGGGTTATGGCGAGATCGGCTGCTCCTGGCCGTGACGCCATTTGTCAGCGTACTCGGCTGGGGTGAGGTGGCCGAGGCCGGGCTGGTGACGTTGGCGGTTGTAGAAGACCTCGATGAACTCGAACAGGTAGGCGTGCGCATCGGCGCGTTTCTCGAACCAGATCGAGCCTCGGATCCAGGCGATCTCGACCTTCAGTCGAGCCCAGAACGTCTCCATCGCGGCGTTGTCGTAGGCATTATCCGGCCAATCGTGGGCCGACGAGAGTGGCGGTCAGCCGGTGCGGCGTCGTGGGTTGTTCGAGTCGTCGGAGTCGTTCTTCTTGGTGGCGGACGCGGTCGGCGAGTGCGTCGAGTGCGGTGCGGAGGTGGTCGATCTCGGCGGTGAGGCCGGTGAGGGTGCGGGGGTCGTGGCTGTGGTGGCGGTGTTCTTCGATGACGGCGCGCAGTTCGCGGTTGCGGTAGAGGGTGGTGCGGCTGATCCCGGCGGCGGCGGCGACGGCGGGGAACGTGATCGGTCGGCCGTCGTTGGTGAGTCGTTGGCAGATCGTTTCGATGTTGTGTGCGGGGTGGTCATCCGGCTTGCTCGATGAGGGTGTCGAGGCGGGTGAGGAGGCGGCGGTGGCGGTCGGCTTCGTCGATCCATCCTCGTTGTTCGGCGTCGAGCGGTGAGGGCTTCGGTGTCGACGCGTTGGGCGGCGAGCACGGCGAGGGAGGTGGGGTCGGTGCGGAAGCTCGGGCAGTGCTCGCAGATGTTGGCGTAGGGGCAGGCGCCTTGGGCGGGGGCTCGGAGGCAGTGCCCGCCGGCGAGGCGGGCTTTGATCGCTGGGGCGTCACGCCAGTCGTCGTCGTGGTGTGCAGCAGCCGGTTGCGGTGACGGGGATCTTGTTCGCGGGTGGCGTGATCGGGCCGATGCGGGTCTTGGCGAGTTCGAGCGCTCGTTCGTATTCGGCTCGGACGGTGTGAGTCGAACAGGTGGGCGTAGCGCAGGCTCATCTCGGCTGAGACGTGCCCGAGGAGCCGCATCAACGCTTGCAGCGAGACGCCGGCGTTGACGAGCGCGGTGGCGTAGGTGTGGCGGAGTTGGTGTGGGGTGACGTGTCCGATCCCGGCGATCGTCGGCGGCCCGGGCGAGTTCTTTGCGGACCGCGGTTTGGGAGAGGCGCCGGCCGTGGTGGGTGAACAGGAACTGGGTTGGTCGCCGGGTGCGGGGGTGTGGCAACGCCCGCCCGGGGGTGCGGGTTCTGGCGATGCGGTCGAGCAGGTCGACGGTTTCGTCGTCGAGGGGGACCATGCGTTCGGTGTCGAGCTTCCCGAGCGGGACCTTCAGCCAGGAGCCGTTGCCGGCGATCTCGTGGACGCAGTCGAGTTCGAGGTCGAGGAGTTCACCGATGCGCAGCCCGACGGCGCGGGCGAGCAGCAGGGCGTCGGCGGCGAGGCGGTAGTCGGAGTCCTCCAGGGTGATCGCCAGGCGGCGGTCGGCATCGACGGGGACGTAGCGCGGCAAGGGTCGTGGGAGGCGTGGGTGGTCGGAGCGGAAGATCAGTCGTCGTGGTGGGGCGTCGTCCCAGCCCCATTCGGTGATCTCGCTGAACATGTGCTCGACAGCGCGGATGCGGCGGTCTTGGTCGGCGACCGTGACCGGTTCGCCAGTGATGGTGGAGGTGACGGCGGCGACGTGGTTCAGGTAGGGCTCGATGTGGCGTCGCCGGTCGAGCTGGTTGAACGACACCAGACCCGGGTCGGTGGTCGTGAGGTGCCGGCCGAAGTGGGCGAGGCGGGTCGCGAGGCTGACACGGTCTTGGGGCGGCAGGTGCCCGGTCTTGCGGTTCCAGATAGGCGACGAACAGCGCGGCGAGCTCCGGGCGGACCTCGGCGAACCGGTCATCGAGGCTGTCTGGTGATCGCTGCGGTGGTGGCGGTGTCGCGACGACACCGAGGTGGAACAGCACGGTGTGAGCGCACACGAGCGCCGAGTCGAAGTGCCGCCATCCCTGCCCGGTGTCCGTGTACGCGTCGCGGCAGGCGTCGGCAAGCGCGTCAAGATCGGCGATGGTGAGCTGGTCGAGCGGCCGGCCGGTCTGGATCAACAGCCGCCCGACCGATTGCGACGCCGCCCGTCTCGCCTGGATCGGGGTGAACCCGACCGCGACGGCGGTGTCGACGAAGCGGGTCATGTCGGTCTCGAGGCGGGGTGCCGATGATCTCCCGCCAGAAGCTCGACAGCTTCCGTCGCACCAGCCAGTCCCAGCCCGGCTGCAGCCAACCGCGGCACATCGACGAACATGATCAACGAGATCGCCGCCGGCGCCAGTGGCGCAGCCGGACGGCCAGCGGTTCGGTGGCCCACGAGCGCGGGTCGGGCCAGCGGGCCAGGAACCGGCGGGCCTCGAAATCGGATGCCGGGTTCCCGCGACCCGGTCGCCGTCTGATGTTCGCGCCAGCAGCCAGCAGCCGCACCGGTCGGCGGCGCCGGCCGGTCAGGCTGGCTGCGTTGACGGTTGCGGGCAGCATCGAACTCGGCTTTCACTCGGACCGGGGCGACATGGACGTAACGGGCGGTGGTGTCGATGTGGGTGTGACCGAGCAGGGCCTGCATCACCGCCAGGTCGACACCGGCTTCGGCGAGCGCGGTGCCGAACGTGTGCCGCAACGCGTGCGGGTGACCGCCGGTCACGCCGGACAGTTCCCGGTGATAGCGGAACACCCGCCGCAACCCCTCCAAGGTGAGCGGCTGGCCACGGGTCGGGCCCTTGGCGACGATGAACAACCGGCTGCTCGGCCGTCTCGGGCCGTTCGGCCAGCAGATAGGTCTGGATCACCCCGGCGACGTCGACATCGAGCGGGACACGACGTTCCTTGCCGCCTTTGCCGTCGACCAACAGCCAGCGGCCGCCGATATCGACATCGGTGACGTCGAGCGTCGAGGACCTCGGCCGAGCGCAGGCCGCAGAACACCATCAGCCCGGCGATCGCCCGGTCCCGCCACGACCGCAAGCTCTCCAACAACGCGACGACCTGGCCTTGGTCAAGACCTTTCGGCAGACGACGGACGTCACGCACCCGCAGCGCTGACCGTTGCCGGACGCCACGATCGACATGGGTGAGCATCCCGCCGCGTTCACCCGCCGAACGATGGTGCGCTTCACGGCCGCGAGGCACCGGGTTCGCCAGTTCCGGGTCGCGCATCGACCGGAACGTGAACAACCCCGACACCGCCGCCAACCGCAGGTTCACCGTCGCCGGCGCGAACGCGTCGAGCACGGGTGCCGTCCATCCGCACCACGTTCGGCCCCGCCCGGCCCGGCGACACGTTCCTGGCGGCACGCCGCCAGGAACCGCAGCATCACGTCGGTGGTCACCGACGTCCAACGCGATCGTCTCGGACGGTGAGCCACCGGCAGAACGCCAGCAACCCGTTCGCGTAGGAGCGGACGGTCCGCGGCGAGTAGTTCCGGTCGACGAGATACGCCAAGTAGTCGTTGACCAGCGCGAACCGGTCGGCACCGTCGCCGGCCAGCACCCACCCCTGATCGTGCTTCACGATGCTCAACTGGCCGGACGCCATAGCTACATCTGTAAACCAATCAGATCACCAAAGCAAGCCTCAACCAGCACAAATACGAGACTACGCAGCCAACACCGGGACTGATTGGCCGGATAATAGGCAATCGCCGGTGGATCCGAACGACAGCTGCATGTCGGCGTTACCGGCGACGAAGGCGAAGTCTAGCGACGTGTACTGGGTGCCCTTGTCCGCGTGATGGATCACGTTCGCCGGGTGACCGGTGCGGGCCAACGCCATTGTCAGCGCCGACACGACCAGGGCGGCGTCTTGGCGGCCAGCGGTGTCCCAGCCAACGATCCCACGATGATGCAGGTCGCGTACCGCAGCGAGGTAGAGCTTGCCGTCACCGGTCGCGAACTCGGTGATGTCAGCGACCCAGCGTTGGTTCGGAGCGTCGGCACGGAAGTCGCGTCGCAACAGGTCCGGGACACCACCGGCATCGGGCCGTCCACGCCGCCACTTCTTCGACGCGTGCGCTCCGACCAGCCCATTCGCGCGCATCAGGCGTGCGACCCGAGAGCGCGCCGCACGATGCCCGCGGCGTCGCAGCTGGCCGACCATGCGCGGCACCCCGTAGGTGTTGCGGGACCGTTGATAGATCTCGCGGATCACCTCAAGCAGCGCCACGTCGGCGACGTCACGCCTCGAGGGCGTGTGGGTCAGCCACGCGTAGAACGACGACCGAGGGATCTCGGTCAGGTCGCACATCCGCTTGACCGGCAGCTCGGTCATGTTGTCGTGGACGAAGCGGAAGCGGATCACCTCATCGTCTCTCGGGCGAAATACGCGGCCGCCCGCTTCAAGATCTCCTTGTCCGTGCGCAGCTCCACGTTCTCGCGGCGGAGCCGGCGCAACTCATCGCGCTCGGACTCCGACAAGGCATGCGGATCGGCTGCCCGCTCGCTCGCATCACGAGTCGCACGGACCCAGTTCCACAACGTGCCCTCGGCGATCCCGAGCGACCGGGCGACCTCCGCGATCGGACGGCCCGACGACTCGACGAGCGCCAGTGCGTCCTTGCGGAACTGGTCCGGATACTTCGTTGGACGGCCCATCTGGGCCTCCTTCCTACACGGTCTCCCGCGTAATCAGGTGTCCAAGAAACCGGGTCACGTTCAACCAGTCGTAGCGACCAATTGCTCGGTTGGTACCGCTGATGTCGGAGTAGTCGTCCGTTTCTCCGCAGTCGCAATTACCGACGGAGATTTCGCGCAGCCAGTTACAAAGCAAGATGCCGCCGGTTCCCGCTCATCCCGCGAGAGTACGACGCCGGCACCATCCGTGCCGGTCGGTCAGGCATATTGCACGTGAGATCAGTCCTTCCTCCCCGTCCGCGAGCACTGCGGCAGCCCGAGGAGATGGCGTCGTCTGTCTCGTCGTGCGGGACGAACGGTCCTGCTGTCAGTCACTGCCCACCTGCGTTCGGGTTTACCGATTCGATGTGACCCAACTCCATACCGCGGACCTTCAACATCGGAGGAGTCGGCTCGTCCCGCGTCGCTGTCGCCCGCCAGCATGATGGGACCACTCGTCCGCCAGTGTGATGGGACCGGGTCGGGGGTGTCAGTGTCGGCGTGGGGATGATGCTTGGTCGGGGTGGCTGGTGTCAAGGGTGGGTCGTTCGGTGACGTCACCGGAGCAACGCGATGGCTGAGCTCGGCCTCGAGATCGACCACCGGCCAGGTGATCGGGCCGCCGATCATCTGCTCCAGAGCGACCCGAGGGACACGCAGCAAACGACCGACGCGGATCACCGGCAGTCCGTCGCGCCCGCCGGTGGCGGTGAACTGGCGAGCGAGTTCGTATGCGCAGGTCCGGCCGATCCGCAACACCTCGACCGCTTCCTCGATCGTCAGCAGACCCGGCACGGCCACCGGAACATCGTTCATCGTCATCTGACGTCATGCCCTCCCAGACCGGCGTGCGTCACCGACCCACCTACAAATGGGCAACGAGCCGGCAAAAGAGGGAACAATCGACCGCACGACCACTGCAGATCTGAAGGTGGCATGCGGATGGCGTGTGGATGCGTTTGCGTTCGGGGGTGAGGCGCACGGCGTCGGGGCGGACCTCGCTGAGAGGGGCCTTGGTGGGGATCGCCTTGGCCACGGCGGCCAGCCGCTCGACTTCGGCGCGGGCGTTGGTGAAGGCGTCGAGGATCTCTTGTGCTGGGGTGTCGCCCGCCGACGGAGGCTCTGCCTTCGGTCGCTTCGCACTCGGCGAGGCGGCGCGGTGCGTAGCGCAGCCGCGATAGGCGTGGCGCCGGGTGGGGTTCGGGTGTCATGCGTGCGGGTCGTAGGTGATGGTGGTGTAGCTGTCGAGGGCGTCGAGGCCGTAGTGGGCGCGCATGTAGCGGAAGAAGTTCTCTTGGCTCCAGCGGTTGAACATGGCGTGGGCGATCGGGGCGGGGTCGGGGTCGGTGCGGGTGGTGAAGATATGGGTCTGATGACCGCTGGCGGGATCGAGGCGGGTGATCTGGCGGCAGGCGAAGCGTCGCTTGCCGGCGTCGTAGGCGATGCGCAGCTGGCGGTCGGCGAGGAGATAGTGGTGGGTTGCTCGGCGTGTCGGTGAAGAGTGTGGGCGACGAAGGCCGAGCGGGGCTCGGTGGGGGCGGGGCCCTTGCGGTAGGTGAGGATGTGGAAGCCGGCAGGGTGAGCTGGCGAACAGCTTCGGGGACCAGCCGCCGCGGTCGAAGCGGATGTGGGCGAGCCTCGAGGCCGACGCAGCGCGCGGATCTTGGCGAGCACGGCGCGCAGCTCGCGGTGAGCGAGGCGCCGGCGGTGTGGCCCACACGAACACGCCGTCGCCGTTGGGGTCGCGGACCCAGGTGTCGAGTAGGCTCGCATGGGCAGACGGATGCGGGCTACGTGCGTCTTGGGGATCTGGCGCCGCCGTGGTAGGCGCGCACGTGGCCGTCGACGTAGAAGATGCCCGCCGAGGTGGGGTGGGTGTCGAGATGATGACGGGCCGACGCGTCGATGAGACGGTCGGCGCGGCCGAGACCGGCGAGTGCTTCGATGCGCCGGCGCATCGTCTTGACCTCAGGGCGCACGGTCGAGGCCGAGGAGTCGTCCGGAGTCGATCGGGTCGATGCGCGTTGAGCGCCTCGGCGCGGGCTTCGCGGAGCAAGGCGGCGAACACCACCGCGACAACAGCGAGCGCAGCCCGTAGAAGGCGGCCGTCCTGTGGTGTAGACGGAGGCGCGGCGTCGAGCAGACCCGTAGCGGTGAGCGCCGGCGGGGTGAGCAGCGCCCGACCAGCGGCAGCGAGGCACCCTCGCAGATCACCGGCGGCGCCTCGGTGATCGCACCGGCAGGGCGAGCCTGGCGCTCGGCGGAGCGATCGGCGGGACAGGCGAGGGGCTGGAGCCCGACGCGCCGACGGCCTCGACCGCTCTGACACGGGCGCGGGCGTCGCAGCCAGGGCTCGGCGCACGGTGTCGGTCGACACCCCGGCGCGCCCGCCACGGCGAGCAACGTCAGGCTCTCGGCGCGCATCTCTGCGATCTCGGCCCGCTTGGCGTCGGTCAACTTCGAAGGTCCCTTCGGGCCCATGCGACGCCCAGCCAACCCGGCGGTGCCGTTGGCCTTGTACTCGGCCCGCCAATGATCAGAGTGTCCTCGCACACACCGAAGGCGCCGCCACTTGGCGCTGCCTGGCCGCCTTGGACTCGACGAGCTGCACGGAGCAAGAAGCCGCCCGGTGATACCACACGAACTCCGCGACGAGAACCCCCACGAGACACCGACCCGGACCCCTCGTCGTCCTCAAGAAAGGCCACGCCATGGGCCACTCGAAACGGCCCGGGCAAAGCAAGCGGTGTCATCGCATCCAGTGTGCTGCGGCCAACGCCATACTCGGACCTCCGAACGCCTTATCCAAGAGAAATTATCTCACTAGGATGATGATGATATGCTGTAGAAGGGAATTAGTGATTCACCCACCAGCGCACCAAACGCGGCACCGCCGTTGGTGGCCTTCTCGCTCGAACAACGGTCCGCATCGAGCGCACTGCGGCTCGGTAGGTTGACGACGTGATCACTGAACCGCCGTGGCGGCGGCCGGCCGAGGATGTCGGCGTAGCGACCTCACCGCGATGCCGGGCGTCAGCGTTGCCGGTGGGGCCGATGCCGCGGCTGAGCTTCTTCTACGGCATCTCGATCTACGTCTACTTCGACGATCACCCGCCGGCCCACATTCACGCCCGCTACGCCGAGTACGACGCGCAGATCGCCATCAACACGGGCGATGTGATCGCCGGATCGCTCCCACCGAGGGCAGGCCGCCTCGTGGAGGAATGGCGGCAGCTCCACTTGCCCGATCTGGCCGACGCCTGGAACGCCGTTCACGACGAACGCACTCCGGGTACGATCGAACCGTTGCCATGAACACGACCGACCGCACCCCGCAAATCACCGACGTCGAGGTCCCCCGCACCCACGTGCTGAGGGTCTTCTTCGACGACGACATCGTCCGCGAGCTGGAGTACCAACCTGACACCGCCCGGCCCGGCGGCGTCTTCGAGGCGTTCGCCGATCCGGCGTTCTTCGCCGCCGTCAGCGTCGATCACGGCACCTTGGTGTGGCCCAACGGCGTCGACCTCGACCCCGATGTGCTCCACGGCGACTTCGCCCCGGCGGGACCAGAGCGATTCAAGCTGATCGCCCAGTACGCCGTTCACCGTGCCAAGTAGGCCACGCCGGAGCCGGGTCCGTCGATCAGCCAGGCGACGTCGGCCCAACCAGCAAAGAAGCGACCGCGCGAGCCAACTCCCGATCGGTCTCGGCCACCTTCCCGCTGTAATGGCGGGCGGCGATCGAAGGATCGTGGCCGGCACGCATCGCCACCTGGGCCATCGAATAGCCCATCTCCTGGCCGTAGGTCTCCATGAACTTGCGCAGGTAGTGGAAGTCAAGATGCGGCAGTCCGGCCCGGGTGCGCAGGCGCGAAAAGTACTGAGTCACCGAATCGGGCTTCCACGGGACCGACCCATCGGCCTCGTCCGAGAAGACGTAGGCGTCCTCGATCAACTCGACGCCGGCCTGGCGGGCACGCTCCTCGACGGCCTCCATCTGCACGGCCAGGATCGACGCCGTGAGTTCGTCGATCGCGATAGTCCGAACCCGACGGTTCTTCGTCGGGATCTCTCCCATCGGCACGTTGGGCAGGGCCACGATCGACGCCGACACCGTCAGCAAGCGGCGACCGAGATCGACATCCCGCCAACGGCGCAGGGCACACAACTCCGCCCGACGGAGACCGGTCGTCGAGGCCACCAGGATCGCTCGGGCGTACTCCGGTCGGCGCGATGCCTCGGCGGCGTCGATCAGTGCCCGAACTTCTTGCGGCGTGGGAACGACCGGTGTGGTGTTCGGGATCGACGGCGGCTCGGCCCACTGCGCCGGGTTCGAGTCGCGCCATCCCCACCGGCACGCCTGGGTGAACATCGACGAGAGGCAGGCGTGGATCTGATAGACGCTGCGCGGCCGACAGGCCGCGGTCCTGATGTGCCCCGTAGAGGTTCGTCAGGCGCTTCATGGTCACCTTGGTCACGGCGACATTGCCGAGCGTCGGGCGAATGTTGCGCTCGTACACCTTGATGTATCCGTGGACCGTGTTCGGCGAGCGGCCCTTACGGCGCAGCTCGACGATCCAATCGTCGAACAACTCGTCCATCGTCGCGTTCGTCCCGGTGTGCCGTCCCTTGCTGACCTCGGTGATCAGCGCGGCCCGAGCCTTCGTCGCCTCGCGCTGCGTGCCGACGAAGATCCGACTGATCTGCCGGCGACGACCCGTCACCGGATCTCGCCCGTTTTCGACGATGAGCTCCCACGAGCCAGGAGCCCGCTCCCGCATCCCCGGTGCCGTCTTCAGCGTTCCCACGAATGGCACCGTAGCGCGAAATGTTGGATGGATGTTGGATTTGCGTTGGACGACTCCGTCTCGAAGGAGACTACTTCAACACATATTACCTGGTAGATGTAGCGTGGGGCGGGTGGGTATCGAACCCACGACCGAGGGATTATGAGTCCCCTGCTCTGACCACTGAGCTACCGCCCCGATGCACCGGTATGCGCAAACGGGACCCCGAAGGGTCCCGTCGACGTGGCTCCGAGAGCAGGGCTCGAACCTGCGACCCGCTGATTAACAGTCAGCTGCTCTGCCAGCTGAGCTATCTCGGAAGGCGCTGGAGATGATAGCGCGGCACCTTCGGACCGGGCACCTCGGTTGCACGATCCCGGACGCGAAGGCGCAGCGGCGATCACTCGTCGTCGAGGAACTCCTTCAGCTTCTGGCTCCGCTGCGGGTGACGCAGCTTGGCCAGGGTCTTGGCCTCGATCTGGCGGATCCGCTCGCGGGTCACGCCGAACTCGCGCCCGACCTCCTCGAGCGTTTTGGCCTGTCCGTCGACGAGGCCGTAGCGCATCCTGACGACCTCCTGCTCCCGGTCGGTCAACTCGGACAATGCCTCCTCGACGGCACGGACGAGCATCCGACGCGTGGCGGCGTCGGCGGGCGCCTCGGCGGTGGAGTCGGCGATCACATCGGCGAGATTCGAGTCGTCCTCCTCGCCGATCGGCGAGTCGAGCGACAGCGGGTCCTGGGAGATGCGCAGGATCTCGCGGACCCGGTCGGGCTCGAGCCCGGCCTGGGCGGCGAGTTCGTCGAGCGTCGGCTCGCGTTCGAGCTCCTGGTGCATCTGGCGTTGGATGCGCAGCACGCGGTTCATGCTCTCGACCATGTGGACCGGGATGCGGATCGTGCGTGCCTGGTCGGCGATTGCTCGGGTGATCGCCTGGCGGATCCACCATGTGGCATAGGTGGAGAACTTGAAGCCCTTGGTGTAGTCGAACTTGTCGACGGCGCGCATCAGCCCGAGGTTGCCCTCCTGGATGAGGTCGAGGAACTGCATCCCGCGACCCGCGTACCGCTTGGCGATGGACACGACGAGCCGGAGATTCGCCTGGATCAGATCCGACTTGGCCCGCTGACCTGCCTGGACCTGACGGATGAGCCGGCGCCGCTCGGCCGTGTCGCCGGCGACGTCGGGCGCATCGACCATCAGGGCGGCGATGTTGCCCTGCTCGATCGCCTGGGCGAGCCGACGCTCGTCGTCGCCGTTGAGCAGACCGACCCGGCCGATCTCCTTGAGGTACATCCGCACGGTGTCGGAGGTCGAGCCGCCCTCGTGCCGCTCGGCCATCCGCTCGGCCCGCCGGTGACGGCGGCGGGCCACCACACCCGCCGCGCTCTCGTCCTCGTCGGCCGAAACGGCCGGGCGGAGCGTGCCGGGGGGCGGGGTGACGTCCTCGGGAATCTCCTCGACGGCGTCGTCGATGGCGATGCCGCGCTCGGCAAAGGAGTGCCGAACCGTCATCAGGACGTCGCCGGTGAGCTCGACGTGGCGCAGGACGTGGGTGATCGCTTCGGCATGAACGAGCCCAGCCGCATCGCCCCGGGCGACGAGGCGCGTCCATTCGCCGGGGTCGACCCCGGCGAATGGAGGCAAGATCATGGACTCGATCGTCAAGCGCCTTCCTCGTTCCGTCGGTTGAGCCACTCTAGCAACCAGTCGGCCACGCCTTCATCGAGCGCAGCGCCCTCGAGCCGTTCGAGATGCACGCGGGCGTCCCGATCGTCGCGGATCTCCACCGGGTCGTCGACGCCCACCCGCTGGTGGAGCCGGCGGCGTACGGCGGCGGCGATCAGGTTCTTCACCTCGGCGCTCGGATCGACGTCGAGGTCGACGACGGCGGCCCGTTCGATGATCTCGCGCGCCTCGGGATCGGCGGCGGCGAGGGCGGCATCGACGTGGCCGTTGCCGGCGGCGATCGCCCTGAACACCCGCAGGTGGAGGTCGTCGGCGAAGAGCCACTCGAACATCCACGGCGCCACGTCGGCCCATCGCTGGAGCAGCAGGGCGAGGACGGCGAACTCGGCGTTCTCCCCGAGGTTGCGACGCGTGGCCACCGGCGCGGCGCGCACCTCGCCCCGGCGGCGTTCGGCGATGGTGATCATGTCGTTGACCGGCAGGCCGGTGCGGGTGGCCACCTCGCCGGCGTAGATCTTGCGCACGTTGAGGTCGGGATGCTCGTTGACCAGCTTCATCGCCTCGGTGGCCAGCCGCGACCGCTGTTCGGGCGTGAGCGCCCCGCGTCGGCTGGCGAGCACCCGGTGCAGCCGGAAGCCCAGGAAGGGCTCGGCGGCTTCGACGGCCGCCCTCAACGCCTCCGGGTCACTGGAGGCGAGGTCGCCAGGATCGCGCCCGCTCGGGAAGTGGGCGACCGCCACCTCGATCTGGTACTTCTGCTCCCACTCGTAGAACTTCTCGGCCGCGCCCTGCCCGGCGGCGTCGGCGTCGAAGGCAAGCACCACCCGGCTGGCGTAGCGCTTGATCGTGCGGACATGCTCCTCGGTGAGTGCGGTGCCGCAGGTCGCCACGGCCCGGGGCACCCCCGACCGGTGGAACCCGATGACATCTGTGTAGCCCTCGCAGATGATCACCTGGTTGGTGGCCACGATGTCGCCCTTGGCCCAGTTGAGGCCGTACAGCGTCTTGGACTTGGCGTAGATCGGCGTCTCGGGGGAGTTCTTGTACTTCGCCGGATCGGTCGACCCAGGCAGGATCCGCCCGCCGATGGCGATCGGGTCACCCTCGGGGCTGAAGATCGGGAACAGCACCCGGCCGCGGAAGGCGTCCTGCAGGCGATCTCGCCGGTTGGTGAACGCCAGACCGGCGTCGCGCAGCACATCGGCCGGAAGCTTGATCTCCCGGCTCAACGCGTCCCACTCGTCGGGCGCCCAGCCGATCCGGAACTGCCGGGCGACGTCGCCGGCCAGACCGCGACTGCGCAGGTAGTCGCGGGCCACCCGGGCGTCGGGCGAGGTGAGCAGCCGTTGGTGGTACCACTCGACGGCCTTGGCCATCGCCTCGATCAACTGCTTGCGCCGGCCGCGTTCACGCTCCTGACCCCCACTCGTGTAGCGGAGCTGGACCCCCGCCTTGTTGGCGAGGCGCTCGACGGCGGTGGCGAAATCGACGTGCTCGATGTCCTGGATGAAGGTGAACACATCGCCGGACTTGCCGCAGCCGAAGCACGTGAACCGGCCCATCTCCTCGCGGACGTTGAACGAGCCCGACTTCTCGGTGTGGAACGGGCAGAGACCGACCCAGTTGCGCCCGACACGGCGCAGGGCGACGAATGGCTGGATGACGTCGACGATGCTCAGCGACGAGCGCACACGCTCGATGTCATCGTCGACGATCGCCATTGGTAGCGAGGTTACCCGTGCCCCTCCTCGGCCACGGCAGGGGGCCGGGCCATCGACGCGGCAATGGCGACGGCGAGCACCACGACGATCACGATCAGCGAGATCGCGGTGGAGATGTGCAACCAAGGTGTCAGCACCATCTTGACCCCGACGAACGCCAGGATCACCGCCAGGCCCTGCTGGAGGAACGTGAACCTGTCGCGCAGGTCGGCGAAGAGGAAGTAGAGCGCGCGCAGTCCGAGGATGGCGAAGGCGTTCGACGTGAGCACGATGAACTGCTCGTTCGCCACCCCGAGGACAGCGGGGACCGAGTCGACGGCGAAGAGGACGTCGGTGGTCTCGATCAGGACGAGGACGGCCAACAGCGGAGTGGCCAGGCGCTTGCCCTCGAACCTCGTGAAGAGCTTCTGACCGTCGTACTCGGCGGCCGACGGCACCACGCGACGAACGAGTCTGAGCACCGGGTTGGTCTCGGGATGGATCTCGGCCTCCTCGTCGTGGCGCACCAGCCGGAGCGCGCTGTACAGCAGGAAGAGCCCGAACAGGATGAGAATCCACTCGAACTTGTTGACGAGGGCGACCCCGGCGAAGACGAAGACGGCGCGCAACACGACCGCGCCGAAGATCCCCCAGAAGAGCACCCGATGCTGGAACTCCCGGGGCACGGCGAAGTACCCGAGGATCAACGCCCAGACGAACACGTTGTCGATCGACAACGACAACTCGATCAGGTAGCCGGCGTAGTACTCGCTGGCCGCGCCGGCTCCGTAGGCCGCGGCCATCACCAGACCGAAGCCGAGTCCGACGGCCAGCCAGCAGCCGGTCTCGACCATCGCCCTCCGCGTCGACGGCACATGCGGCTCGCGGTGGAGCACGAGGATGTCGAGCATCAGCAACGCCACGACGACGCCCAACACGGCGACCCAGGCCATGGCGGAGACATCGAGGTCGACGAAGTTCTCCCGGCCGGCGCTCTCCGCGGCCCGCAGCGCGGCGGCAAGCATTGTCAGTCCCGGCCGAGCAGGCCACCAAGGGCGCCGCCGACGCTGGTGCCCGACGAGTTGCCGGTGCCGACCGCGGCCTGGATCCATCCGAGCAGTTCGTTCGGGTTGCGCGTCTGGGTCATCACCTTGCCGGGACCGGCGAAGTCGAACACCAGGCCTTCACCGCTCTTGAAGGTCTGCACGATCCCGCCCGTGACCTTGCGCAGGCTCATCGTGACCGTCGACTCGTAGGCGACCATGTGGCCGGTGTCGACGGTGATCGACTGGCCGGCCTCGAGGTTCCAGGTCTCCAGCGCCCCGTAGCAGGCGAACACCACCGGGCCGCGACCCTCGGAACGGATGATGAAGCCGCCCTCGGAACCGAACATGTTCTTGAACCCACCCCACTGGGCGTCGATGTTGACCTGCAAGTCGTTGGCCAGCCACGAGCCCTTCTGGATGAACAGCGCCGTGCCCGGTTGGAGGTCGTAGTTGAGGATGTCGCCGGGCAGCCGGGCGGCGACGTCGACGAACCCTCCCTCGCCGGGGGCGGTGTAGGTCGTCTGGAAGAACGACTCACCGCCGAGCGCGGCGCGCTTGAGCGACTTCATGAAGCCGCCCTCCATCTTCGAGGTGAGGGTGACGCCGGCGGACATCACCATCATCGCTCCCGCCTCCACCCGGACCTGCTCACCGGGGGCGAGGGTCAGCCTGGCCACACCGTAGGCGGGTCCCTGTCGAGTCTGTACCTGCATCACATGCTCCTGTCGAGCGGACGCCGCGATCGGCGGCTACTTGGTCGTGGACCGCTTGCCGCCACGGCGTGAGATCACGGCCTGGGCAGCGGCGAGGCGGGCGATCGGCACCCGGAAGGGCGAGCAGGACACGTAGTCGAGCCCGGCGTCGTAGAACAGGTCGATCGACTCCGGATCGCCGCCGTGCTCACCGCACACGCCCAGCTTGATGCCCTTCTTGGCGGCGCGGCCCCGCTGCGCGGCGAGGCGCACCAGTTCACCGACGCCCGACTTGTCGATCGTCTCGAACGGGTTGCGCTCGAGCAGGCCGGCTTCGAGGTAGGCGGGCATCATCCGGCTCTCGACGTCGTCGCGGCTGAAGCCGAACGTCATCTGGGTGAGGTCGTTGGTGCCGAAGGAGAAGAAGTCGGCGTACTCGGAGATCTCGTCGGCCCGCAGGGCGGCACGCGGGGTCTCGATCATCGTGCCGATCGTGACGTCGACGGCCTGGCCCTTCTTCAGGCCCTTGGTCGCCTTGGCGATCGCCTCCTCGACCCAGCTGCGAGCCAGTGCGAGCTCCTCGCGGTTGACCGTCAACGGGATCATCACCTCGACCACCGGGTTCTTGCCCTTGGCCCGCAGCTCGGCGGCGGCTTCCATCAGCGCCCGGACCTGCATCGCGTACAGGCCGGGCTTGACGACACCGAGGCGCACGCCGCGGGTGCCGAGCATCGGGTTGAACTCGGCCCAGCTCTCGGCGGCGCGGAGCAGCGCCTCCTCCTCGTCGGTGAGTCCCTCGGTGGCCTTCTTGATCTGCAGTTCATCGACGCGGGGCAGGAACTCGTGCAGCGGCGGGTCGAGCAGCCGCACGGTCACCGGCAGTCCGTCCATCGCCTCGAGGATCTCGATGAAGTCGGCCTTCTGGACCTGACGGAGCTGCTCGAGCGCGGCGGCCTCCTCGTCGGGGGCGTGGGCGAGGATCATCCGGCGCACGACGGGCAGGCGGTCGGGGGCGAGGAACATGTGCTCGGTGCGGCACAGTCCGATGCCCTCGGCCCCGAAGGCCCGGGCCTGCAGGGCGTCCTCGCCGGTGTCGGCGTTGGCCCGAACCTTCATCTTGCCCTTGCGCACGACATCGGCCCACTCGAGCACCGTGAGGAACTCCGGTGGCGGCTCGGCCGCCGCCATCCGCATCTCGCCGAGCATGATCTCGCCGGTCGTACCGTCGATCGAGATCATGTCGCCCTCGTTGACCAGCACCCCGCCGATCAGGGCGGAGTTGCCGTCGATCTTGACGCACTCGGCGCCGACGACGGCCGGCGTGCCCCAGCCGCGGGCGACGACCGCGGCATGGCTGACCAGGCCGCCGCGGGCAGTGAGGATGCCCTGGCTGACCATCATGCCGTGGACGTCCTCGGGGCTGGTCTCGTTGCGGACCAGGATGACCTTCTCGCCGCGATCGTCGGCATCGGCCGCGTCGTCGGCGGTGAAGTACACCTTGCCGACCGCTGCGCCGGGGGAAGCGCCGAGGCCCTTGCCGAGCACCACACCGGCACCGGCGAACTGGGGGTGGAGCACCTGGTCGAGATGCTCGGCACCGAGGCGCATCAGCGCTTCGTCGCGGGTGATCTTCCAGCGGGCCGCGCCCTTGCCGGTGCCGCGGGCCATGTCGACGGCCATCCTCAGTGCCGCGGCTCCCGTGCGCTTGCCCACCCGGGTCTGGAGCATCCACAACTTGCCCTGCTCGATGGTGAACTCGGTGTCGCACATGTCGCGGTAGTGGCGCTCGAGGCGGGCGAAGATGTCGATCAGTTCGTCATGGATCGCCGGGAACTGCTTGCCCAGCTCGTCGAGGTCCTCGGTGTTGCGGATGCCCGCCACGACGTCCTCGCCCTGGGCGTTGATCAGGAAGTCGCCGTACGGCCGGTTCTCGCCGTTGGCGGCGTTGCGGGTGAAGCCCACCCCGGTACCCGAGTTGTCGTCGCGGTTGCCGAAGACCATGGTCTGCACGTTGACGGCGGTGCCGAGGTCGTGGCCGATGCGCTCACGAACCCGGTAGGCGATGGCCCGGGCGCCGTTCCAGCTGCGGAAGACGGCCTCGACGGCGCCGCGCAGCTGCTTGATCGGGTCCTGCGGGAAGGCCTTGCCGGTGCCCGCCTTGACGACGTCCTTGTACACGCCGCACAGGGTCCTCAACTCGCCGGCGGGGATCTCGGAGTCGCTGGTGATCCCCAGGCGGGCCTTGAGCGCCTCGAAGGGGTGTTCGAACGATGCGCCGTCGAGATCGAGCACGATCCGCCCGTACATCGAGATGAAGCGGCGGTAGCTGTCGTAGGCGAACCGCTCGTCACCGGTGACCGCGGCCAGGCCCTTGACGCTCTTGTCGTTGAGACCGAGGTTCAAGACGGTGTCCATCATGCCGGGCATCGAGAACTTGGCACCGGAGCGGACGCTGACGAGCAGCGGATCGGCGGCGTCACCGAGCCTGCGGCCCATCTGGCTCTCGAGCCGGGCGATCTGCTCGGCGATCTCGCCGTCGAGCCCGGCCGGCCAGCCGCCGGCCATGTAGGCGCGGCAGGCATCGGAGGAGATGGTGAAGCCGGGGGGAACGGGAAGCTTCAGCACGCTCGTCATCTCTGCGAGGTTGGCGCCCTTGCCACCGAGGAGATCCTTGAACTCCATCGGGGGTCGGCGGTGCTTGTGGTCGAAGGCGTAGACGAGAGACACGGGCGACGATCCTAGCCGGGGTGGCGTACCGAATCCCGGTACGCCACCCCGGCTGGGGACCGCCGTCGCCGGACGCCGGACCCGGCGTATGATCGACGGGGTGAACGTGGCCGGCCGCACCTTCCGTCGCCGGCGTCCACGGCTGCGGGTGATGGGCTTCCCCGTACGGGTCAAGCCGGGCTTCCTGGTGTTCTGTGCGCTGATCGTCGCCCTCTACGAGGGGACGCGTGGCCTGTGGTTCGCCGGTTCACTGGCCCTGCTCACCCTCACCCACGAGCTCGGCCACGCCTGGGCGGCCCGCTCGTGTGGCGCCGAGGCGGAGATCGCCCTCGACTTCATGGCCGGCTACACGTCGTTCAGCCCGTCGCAGCCGTTGAGCAACGGGCAACGCGCCGGCATCGCCGTCGCCGGTCCCCTGGCCGAGATCGTCCCCGGGCTGGTCGCCCTGCTCGTGCTCGGGGCCAACCCGTTCTCGATCGACAGCGTGACGGCAACCGATGCCCGGCTGGCCATCTGGTGGTCGGGGCCGATCCTCGGGCTCGTCAACCTGCTCCCGCTCGTCCCGCTCGACGGCGGGTCGATCCTCTCGGCCGGCCTCGACGGGGCCGCACCGGGGCGAGGTCGACAGTGGGCGCTGTGGTGGAGCCTGGGGGCCAGCCTGGTCGCCGTCGCCGTTGCCATGGCGGTCCCCGGCATGCGCCCGATGATCGTCTTCTTCGCCTTCCTGATCATCCTCCAGGTCCGCCAACTGCTGGCCATCCGGGCCCGCCAGGCGCGGCCGGCGACGGGACCGGTGGTCGTGGTCCGAGCGCTGCTCGACGACGGCCGGCCCCTCGAAGCCGCCCACGAAGGCTCGCGGCGCTTCGAGGTGGCGCGCGACCCGGCGCTGGCCGTCCTCGTCGCCCGCGCCGCGGCCCGACTCGGTCAGCTGGAAACGGCGATGGCCTGGCTGCAGGCCGCCGGCCATGCCACCCCCGACCCGGCCGAGGTGCTCGCCGACCTCGATCTCGAACCCGATTTCGCCGAGCTGCGCGATCGCCCGGCCGCCCGGACACTGCGCTGGTCGCTCGGCGGCTGAGCCACCTCGGACGCCGCTCCACCGGCAGCCACGGCCCGCGCCACTCAGATCCGTTCGATACGCAGGATCGACGCCGCAGCGTCGAAGTCGTCGTCCTGGGTCACGACGGGAACTCCAAGGGCCAAGGCGGTCGCCGCGATCCACGAGTCGTTGGCGGGGATCCGCCGGCCCAACGCTAGCCGCAAGTCGCACCACGCGTCGACGACGAGGGCGACGTCGATGGGCACCACCCGGGCTTTCATCGCGTCGGCCAGTGTCGCCGACCTCCGCTCGGCGAGCTCGGCCGACTTCGCCAGTCGCACCCCGAGCGTCAACTCGGCAATCGTGACCACCGATACGATCGGGGCCCACTGGGCGAGCACGCCGACATCGCGATCTTCGCGGCCGATGAACACCGACGTGTCGAACACGGCCGGCGCGGCATTGGCCGGGACTACTCGCTCCAAGGGTCGGTCATGTCATCGGTCGACTCGTCACCCAAGGCGTCGGAGAGATCGTCGGCCGTCGCCGGATCGGCGCGATGTGCCAGAACCTCTGCGGCGGTCGACCAGGTCGTCTCCGGGGCGATTCCGAGCAGTGCGTCGATGCGGCGCTGTTCGCGCAGATTCCGCAATGCGACGGTGTCGGCTGCCCGGTACCGGATCGCGTGGCGGGCCGCCTCGGACCGCGACACTCCTTCGGCCGCGGCCAACTCGTCCAACGCGGCGAGATCGGCATCATCCAAGCGGATCGCCAACTGAGTCGTCATGCGATCATCATAGCATTGCATGACAGCCTGATCGAAGCACAGAGTAGGCGACTCTGGATCACCACCCGAGGCGGGCGGCGACCTCCCCGAGCAACGAGGCGATCGGCACGCGGACCTGCTCGGTGGTGTCGCGATCGCGGATGGTCACCGCGTCGTCGTCCAGCGAATCGAAGTCGACCGTGACGCACAACGGGGTGCCGACCTCGTCCTGGCGGCGGTACCGCCGGCCGATCGACTGGGTGTCGTCGTAGTCGACCATGTACCGATCGGCGAGCGAGGCGAACACCCGCCGGGCGAGCGGCGTGAGCGTCTCCTTCTTCGACAGCGGCAACACGGCCACCGTGTACGGGGCGAGGCGCGGATGCAGCCGCAGGATCGTGCGGGCCTCGCCCCCGACGATGTCCTCGTCGTAGGCGGCGAGGAGAAAGGCGGCCATCGTGCGGGTCGCCCCGGCGGCCGGCTCGATGACGTAGGGCACGTAGCGTTCGTTGTTGGCCTGGTCGAAGTAGTCGAGCTTCTCACCGGAGTGCGCCGCATGGGCGTTCAAATCGAAGTCGGTGCGCTGGGCGACGCCCTCGAGCTCGCCCCAGCCCCACGGGAACATGAACTCGATGTCCGACGTCCCCGTCGAGTAGTGGCTCAGCTCGTCGGCCTCGTGCGCCCTCAGGCGCAGCATCGAGGCCGGGATGCCCAGGTCGATGTACCAGTTCAGCCGTTGCTCGCACCAGTACTCGTACCACTTCGGGCCGTCGGCCGGGGGCACGAAGAACTCCAGCTCCATCTGCTCGAACTCGCGGGTGCGGAAGATGAAGTTGCCCGGCGTGATCTCGTTGCGAAAGCTCTTGCCGACCTGGGCGATGCCGAACGGCGGCTTCTTGCGGCTGGTCTGGAGCACGTTGGCGAAGTTGAGGAACATCCCCTGGGCCGTCTCGGGACGCAGATAGACCTCGGCGCCCGCCCCCTCGATCGGACCGGCGTGGGTCTTGAACATCAGGTTGAACGCCCGGGCCTCGGTGAGGGTGCCCGTCCTGCCGCAGCTCGGGCAGGTGTGCGGGTCGTCGAGGTGGTCCTCGCGGAACCGCTCCTTGCAGTTCGTGCAGTCGACCAGCGGATCGGCGAACGTCGCCAAGTGGCCGCTGGCCTCCCACACCGCGGGCGGTGAGAGGATCGACGCGTCGATCAGCACCACGTCGTCGCGCTGCTGGACCATCGAGCGCACCCAGGCATCCTTGACGTTGCGGAGCATCAGCGAACCGAGCGGCCCGTAGTCGTAGCTCGAGCGGAAACCGCCGTAGATCTCGGCGGACGGGTAGACGAATCCACGACGCTTGGCGAGGTTGACGATCTGGTCGAGCTCGGTCGCTGGCATAGGCCCGACAGGCTAGAGGTCGCGGGCGGTGACCGACCTTGCCGTTTCCGGTGCACGCCCACGTGGAATGCTGGACGGTGATGGTCCCCCGTCCACTCCTGATCGTCACACCCTGCCTGATCACCCTCGCCCTCGGGGCCTGCGGCGGCAGCGATTCGCCCTCGGCTCTGGTCACCGAACCACCGGGCGCCACCCTGGTCGGCACGCTGCCCCCCGGGACGATCCCCACGGACATCACCCTCCCGCCGGCGACCTCGGTGCCCACCACTCCGGCCACCGAGGCGACCACCTCGACCGCCCCACCGACCCTGCCGACCCTGCCCCCGACGACTACGGCGACCACGGTCGATCCGGCCAACGAACTGCTGCTCAGCGCGGTCGGCCTCGGCCCGCACGCCTTCGGCACGAGCGTCGACGCCGTCCTCGGCGACCTCGAAGGTCGGTTCGGCGCTCCCGGCAGCGACGACAGCCTGACGTTCGTCAGCACGGCGGGCGACTACATCAGCGACGACGGGTGCTGCAGCTTCGTCGCCCCGGTCGGGCGGACCGTCTGCTGGCCCAACGGCCTGTGCGCCACGTTCGCCGGATCGACATCCGAGAGCCTCGGATTCGTCGGCTGGCGCTACGGCGACGACGAGTTCTCCAGCCTCCACTCGGCGGCGGGGATCACCCTCGGCAGCCGGTGGGCCGACTTCCTCGCCGACATGAACGTCTTCCCCGGCGGCTGCTACACCGTCGGAGGTGGCACCACCGCGGACGGGATCGAGCTCGTCCTCCAGGGCGGTGACTTCGAGGTCGTCGGCGACGACGGCTCGTTCACCCCGGTGCTGCCGGCGACCGAGAGCGTGACCGTGATCGGGATGGCGGCCGGCGACGAGGTCGTCGACCTGGCGTCGGACTGCTGAGCGGGCGCCCGCCCGTCACGAGACGGCCAGCGCGGCCACCGCAGATCCCCGGGCCCCGGCCATGTCGAGGTCGGGCACGAGGGCGAACCCGGCGGTCGCCTGTTCGGCGCGCAGCAGCGTGTGCCGGCGAACCGTGGCCAGGAACCAGTCGCGGAACTCGGGGGCCGCCTCGACCACTCCCCCGCCGACGAAGTAGGCGTCGGGGTCGAGGAAGTTGGCCGCGATCGTGAACAGCGCGCCGAGCGCCTTGGCCTGCTGCTCGAAGACCATGCGGGCCAGCTCGTCACCCCGTTCACCCAGGCCGCGCACCTTCTTCGCCGCCTCCGCCGGGTCGACACCGACCAGCGGATGCTCGGGATAGCGCTCCAACCAGTAGGGCAACAGGTTGCGACGGATGCCGGTCAGCGATGCGACGCTCTCGACGTCGCCGACGAACCCGCAGTTGCACACCGGCATCTCCTGGCCTGGGCCGAGCAGACCCTGCACGGGGATGTGCACGTGGCCGAGCTCACCGGCCATGCCCGCCGCTCCCTTGACGATCCGGCCCTGCTCGATCACCCCGCCGCCCAGCCCCGTGCCGACGATGGCGGACACCGACGACCGCGACCCGCCGACCGCGCCGAAGTACACGTGGTGGGCGTAGAGAGCAGCGGCGTTGCCGTCGTTGGAGTAGACCACGGGCAGCCCGGCGCGCCGTTCCAGGGCGCCGCGGATGTCGAAGCCCCGCCAGCCGGCGTGGCCCAGGTTGGTCCCGCCGAGCACCGACAGGACGCCGTTGGCGCTGGCCGGCCCGGGTGTGTCGAGGCCGATCGTGCGTACCGACGAACGATCGACACCGGCGGTCGACAGCCCGAGGTCCATCGCCTCGATCAATGCCTCCACCGCCCGCTCGGGACCTTCGGTCACCCGGCTGGGCACCTCGAGCATCCGGTCGATCAGGAACCGGCCATCGACGTCCATCACGGTGACGTTGTTGCTCGTGCCGCCGTTGTCGATCCCGACGACGACGAAGGGCTGGGTGGTCATCGTTCCTCCTCCGGGGGCGCCAGCCTAGGCATTCCTGTCCGAGCGTCGAGCAGGCGGCGGGGAGGTCAGCCCGGCTCGAACATCGCGACGGTCCGCAACCGGCGCTCGAGGTGGTGCTCGAGCGCCCGGGTGGCGAGGTGCCCGACCTCGGCCGCCGCCGACCCGGCCGGCTCGTCGAGCGCGGCGTTGAGGCTGCCGCCGAGGATCAGGCGCATGATCCGCAGCGCCTCGGGCGAGATCGTCACGCCCCGCCGGCAGTTGCGACAGAGCACCCCGCCCTCCCCCGTGTCGAAGGCGACGAGCCCCTCGACCGCGGCGCAGCTCACGCAGGCGTCGAGTTGCGGACGGACGCCCTCGCCGGCGAGCAGCTTCCAGAAGAAGGCGGGCACGACCAGCGGCGACGGGCGGGTCTCGAGCGTCCGTAAGGCCCCGACCAGCATCCGGTAGACCGCCGGCGCGGGTTCGCGGTCGGGGGTCAGCTGGTCGACGGCTTCGAGCAGGGCGATGCCCTGGGTGAGCAGATCGAGCTCGCCGAGCAGCGGGCCCCGCGAGTCGATCGACTCGGCCTGACTGACGATGTCGAGCTCGCGCCCCTGGTACATCAACAGGCTGACGTGACAGAGCGGTTCGAGCCGTCCACCGAAGCGGCTCCTCGTCTTGCGCACCCCCTTGGCCACGGCGCGGACCTTGCCGTGCTCGGCGGTCATGATCACCACGATCCGGTCGGCCTCACCCAGCTTGTACGTGCGCAGCACCACCCCGGTGTCGCGGTACAGGCTCACGACCGCGTCCTCACGGCGGCGAGGCGCCGGTCACGTGTCGATCCCCCCGAACCGCCGGTTGCGCTCCTGGAACTCGCGGATCGCGTCGGCGAGGTGCTCCTTGCGGAAATCGGGCCACAACGTCGGCGTGAACACCAGCTCGGAGTAAGCCAGCTCCCACAGCAGGAAGTTGGAGATGCGGTACTCCCCGCTGGTGCGCACGACCAGGTCCGGGTCGGGCATGTCGGGGTAGTAGAAGTACTTGCGCAGGTTCTTCTCGGTGATGTCATCGGCCTTGGCGCCGTCCTCGACCATCCGGCGTACGGCGTCGAGGATCTCGGCCCGCCCGCCGTAGTTGAAGGCGAAGGTGAGGGTCATCGTCCGGTTGCCCTTGGTGAGCGCCATCGACTCGTCCTGCTCGCGCATCAGCTTGCGCGGCACCCGCCAGTCACGCCGTCCGGCGAAGCGGATCCGCACCCCCTGGGCGTGGAGCACCGTGCGCCGTCTGGTGAGGATCTCCCGGTTGAAGTTCATCAGGAAGCGGACCTCGTCGATCGGCCGCTTCCAGTTCTCGGTCGAGAAGGCGTAGACGGTGAGCCACTTCACGCCGAGCTCGAGCGCCCCCTCGACGACGTCCCACAGCGCCTCCTCACCGGCCGCATGACCCTGGGTGCGCTTGAGGCCGCGCCGCTGCGCCCAGCGGCCGTTGCCGTCCATCACGCAGGCGATGTGCGCCGGGACCTTGTTCACATCGATCCCCGACATCCAGTCACTCACCCGCTCGACAGTACCCCCGGTAGGGTCGGGAACCGATGACGCCCGACGAAGTGGTGCAGGCCGCCGGGCGGATCACCTCTGCCCTTCCCGCCGCCGAGGATCGACCCGGCCAACGGGCGATGGTCGCCGCCGTCGCCGTGGCACTCGCCTCGGGACGACATCTGATCGTCGAGGCCCCCACCGGCGTCGGCAAGTCCCTCGGCTACCTGGTTCCCGCGGCGCTCAGCGGGCGCAGGGTGGTCGTCACCACGGCGACCAAGGCCCTGCAGGACCAACTTGCCGGCAAGGATCTGCCGTTCCTCGCCGGGCACCTCGGGCGGGAGCTGTCCTTCGCCGTGCTCAAAGGGCGCTCGAACTACCTCTGCCTGCAACGCCTGCGCGAGGTCAGCTCGACCCAGGAGGGCCAACTCGAGCTCGAAGAGCTGACGACCTCGATCCGCGCCGAAGTGAAGAAGCTCGCCGGTTGGGCGGCGAAGTCGCCGACCGGCGATGCCGCCGAGCTGGACTGGGCGCCCAGCGACCGGGCGTGGCAGGCCGTGAGCGTGTCGTCGGACGAGTGCCCCGGGGCGAACAGCTGCCCGATGGGCGAGGCCTGCTTCGCCGAGCTGGCCAGACGGCGCGCCGCAGCGGCCGACATCCTCGTCGTCAACACGCATCTGTACGGCCTCGACGTGGCGATGAACGGGGCGTGGCTCCCGGAGCACGACGTCGTCGTCATCGACGAGGCCCACCAGCTCGAGGACGTGATGTCCGACACCGTCGGGATCTCGATCGGCGCCAATCGGTACGGGCGGGTCGCCGCCGCGCTCCGCCGGATCATCGCCGACCCGCTGCTCGTCGCCGGCGTCGCCGACGACGCCTCGGCGCTGCGCGCGACGCTCGCCCCGCTGCTCGGCGATCGGCTCCCCCACCCGCTGCCCGACGGCATCGTCGACACCCTCGTCGGGTCGCGCCGCCACCTCGAAGCGGCGATGGAGGCCCTCCGGCGCATCGAGACGACCAACGACGACGCCCGGCAGCGGGTGCTGCGCGGTCAGCAGCTCGCCGGGCGGCTGATCGAGCACATCGACGCGGCGATCGCCTACGGCTCGGCGTCGGTCGCCTTCGTCGCCGGCTCGCCCGAGCACCCCCGTCTCGAGATCGCCCCGCTGGATGTCGGCCCGGCGCTGAACCAGGGCGTGTGGTCCAAACGCACCGCGATCCTGACCAGCGCGACGATCCCCGCCCACCTGGCCGAGCGGATCGGGCTGCCCGAGGCGGCGGTCGACCATCTGGCGGTCGAGAGCCCGTTCGACCTGGCCGGACACGGGCTGATCTACTGCGCGCTCACCCTTCCCGATCCCCGCCACCCCGACTTCCCCGCGGCGATGCACGCCGAACTGGAGGCGTTGATCACCGCCGCCGGCGGCCGGACCCTGGCGTTGTTCACCAGCTACAAGGCAATGGACGCCGCCGCCGACGCGTTGCGCGACAAGCTCCCCGTGCGGGTGATCACCCAGCGCGAGCTGCCCAAGGGCGCCCTGATCCGCGAGTTCGGCGGTGACGAGACGTCGTGCCTGTTCGCCACGACCGGCTTCTTCCAGGGCGTCGACTTCCCGGGGCGAACCCTGTCGCTGGTCACCATCGACCGCATCCCGTTCCCCCGGCCCGACGATCCGCTGCTCTCGGCGCGGCGCGAGCAACTCGGCCCGGGCGCCTTCGCCACGATCGACGTGCCCCGCGCCGCGATGCTGCTCGCCCAGGCGGCCGGCCGCCTCATCCGCTCGACCACGGACCGCGGTGTCGTCGCCGTGTTCGACCGCCGCTTGGGCACGGCCGGCTACCGCTGGGACATCGTCAGGGCGCTTCCCCCGATGCGGCGCACCCGCCACCGGGCAGAGGCCGAGGCCTTCCTGCGCGAGATCACCTCCCTCCCCGCCTGACGTCGCGTTACTGTGCGCCGATGGTCGGAACCACCACGCCGCATGCCGACCGGCCGCTCGTGTCGGTCGAGGTGATCGGCGCCGTGGCGACGATCACGCTCGACTCGCCGGCCAACCGCAACGCCCTCTCCTGGCGGCTGGTCGACGACCTCCATCTCGCCCTCGACCGGGCCGAGCAACTCGACGTCCGGGCGATCGTGCTCGCCCACACCCCGCCCGTGTTCTGCGCCGGCATGGATCTTGGCGAGCGCATCGATGGCACGGCCGTACAGGCCCACGAGACGTCGACCGCCTTCGTGCGCGCCCTCGAGCGCCTCGAGGCCGCGACGGCGCCGACGATCGCCCGGGTCGAAGGACCGGTGCGGGCCGGTGGCGTCGGCCTGATGGCGGCCTGCGACCTGATCGTCGTGCGCCCCGACGTCGACTTCGCCTTCACGGAGGTGCGCCTCGGCCTGACACCGGCGATCATCTCCGTGCCGATCCTGCGGCGCGTCGCCTGGTCGGCCGTCGCCCCGGCCTTCCTCACCGGCGAACGCTTCGACGCCGCGTCGGCCAGGTCGATCGGGCTGGTCACCCATGTCGCCGACGACGTGGCGGCGACGGTCGCGGCCCTCGTCGCCGGCATCCTCGCCGGAGGTCCGGGCGCGGTCGCCACGACAAAGCGGCTGCTCAGGGCCGGTGGCCCGGCGGACTATGCGTCGATGCGGGCGTTGTCGGACGAGTTGTTCGCCTCACCCGAGGGTGTGGAGGGGATGCGCTCGTTCCTCGAACGGCGACCGCCATCGTGGGCGCCCGCCGACCCGGCGGGCTAGCCCTGCAGCCGGTAGCCGATCCCGCGCACCGTGACGATCAGGCGCGGATCCTCGGGCGAATCCTCGACCTTGACCCGCAACCGGCGCACGTGGGCATCGACCAGGCGGCTGTCGCCGAGGTACTCGTAGCCCCACACCCGCTCGAGCAGCTGGTCACGGGACAGGACCATCCCGGTGTGGTCGGCGAACTCGCACAGCAGGTTGAACTCGGTCTTGGTCAGGCTCACCTCGTGGCCCGCCTTGAGCACGACGCCCTGCTCGCGACGCAGCTCGACGTCGCCGAACATCTGCGACCTCGCGGCGGACGTGGGCACGTTCTCGTGCAGCCGGACCCGGCGCAGGTGGGCCCGGATCCGGGCGGCCAGCTCCTTGGGGACGACCGGTTTGGTGACGTAGTCGTCGGCCCCCGCCTCGAGGCCGGCGACCATGTCATAGGTGTCCGTCTGGGCGGTCACGATGATGATCGGCACGATCGACCGGGCGCGCATCGCCCGACAGACCTCGAAGCCCGACAGGTCGGGCAGCCGCAGGTCGAGCAGCACGAGGTCGGGTTCCTTCGCCTCGAAGGCGGCCAGCCCGCTGCGTCCGTCGGGCGACTCACGGACCTCGTAACCCTCGTCCTCGAGGGCGAGACGCAGAGCGAGGCGGATCTGGTCGTCATCCTCGATGAACAGCAGGGAGTGCAACGGTGACCTCGGTTCGGTGATTGTTACCCAAAGCGCGCAATCTAAGCGTTGGCCCGTCACAAACCTCGACCATCATTGCAGATGTTCACGCTGCCCCGGTGAGGTGCCTTCCTCCCCCTGGCGCCTCACCGGACAGCGTGGAGCAATCGCCCGGCGTGCCCGCCTCCCGTCCGATCTCCGTCGAGGATCCCCGGTGAGCCATGCTGTGAGTGTGCCCCTGCGAACCGAAAGCCGGCGAACTCGCCGCCTGCTCGGCCTGCGCACCCGGGTCACCGTGTTCTTCTCGATGGCCGGGCTGCTCCTCTCCCTCGGTCTCTCCGCACTGACGTACGCGGTGTCGCGCAACTACCTGCTCGACCAGCGGCGCAACGCCGCCGTGACACAGGCGTTCAGCAACGCCTCGTTCGTGCGCGACAAGCTGGTGGCGAGGATCTCGCCCGGCGACATCATCGACAAGGTGCCCACCGAGGGCCAGGCCGGCTTCGCGGTGCTGCTCACCGGTCCGAAGAACACCCCCGTGTCGTCCGACCAGCTGCAGTACACCGACCGGGACCTCCCCGACGGAATCCGTCGCAGCATCGCCGAGCGAGCCTCACCTGCCGGGGTGCAGTACCAGACCTTCGACGGCACGCCCTATCTGATCGTCGGGGTGACGGTCGCCGCCCTCGACGCCCACTACTTCGAGGGCTTCCCGCTGGACAACGTCGAAAAGACGCTCCGCGTGATCGGCACGTCGTTGGCCATCGGCGCCGTCGCCACCACCCTCGCCGCGGCCGGCATCGGCTGGTGGGCCAGCCGTCGGCTCCTGCGCCCCGTCGCCCGCGTCGCCGACGCAGCGGCCGAGCTGGCCTCGGGAAGCCTCAACATCCGCCTCCCACCCGAGCCGGACCCCGACCTCGACCGCCTGGCGAGCTCGTTCAACGACATGGCCGATGCCATCCAGGCCAGGATCCAACGCGAGACCCGCTTCGCCTCGGACGTCAGCCACGAGCTCCGTTCACCGATCACCGCGCTCACCGCCGGAATCGAGGTGCTCGACGCCCGTCGCGCCGATCTGCCCGAACGAAGCCAGCAGGCCCTCGACGTGGTCGTCAACCAGGTCCGCCGTTTCGATCAGCTCGTGCTCGACCTGCTCGAGCTCTCCCGCCTCGATGCGGGTACGCCCGACCTGCACCGCGAGGAGCTCGTGCTCTCCGATGTCGTCGGCCGGGTCGCCAAACGCTACGGCTTCGCCGAGGTGCCGATCGTCGTCAGTGCAGGCGGCCACCGCCCGATCCACGTCGACAAGCGCCGCCTCGAACGCATCGTGGCCAACCTGCTCGACAACGCCAAGCAGCACGCTGGTGGACCGACCAGGATCGCCATCGAATCGGCCACCGACGAGGCCGGCCCCCTGCTCCGCCTGGTCGTCGAGGACGCCGGCCCCGGCGTGGCGATGAGCGAACGCACGCGCATCTTCGAACGTTTCGCCCGGGGAACGGCTGCCCGGCAGCGCATCGGCACGGGTCTGGGCCTCGCCCTGGTCGCCGAGCACGCCCATGCCCACGGGGGTGCCGCCTGGGTCGAGGACCGCCCGGGTGGCGGTTCGCGCTTCGTCGTCAGCTTCCCGGCGGTGTCCCGGTGAGGCGCCGGGTCGTGATGCTCAGTGCGGCGGCGGTCGTCGTCGCCGTCATCGCCGCCTGCAGCGTGCCCGGCGAGGGCGGTTTCCAGCCGATCGGCGCTGCCGACGTCGACTTCGGCCTGGCCGAGACGACGACGACGGCCCCGCCCACCACGCGGGTCCCGGCGACCACGGTGTTCGCCACGACGACCACCACGCCGGCGACAACTTCGACGATCGTGGAGACCACGACCACCGCCGGCCCGCAGACCGAGCAGGTCGACCTGTACTTCGTCCTCGGATCCCGCCTGACCAAGATCACCCAGCCGCTGATCTCTCCGGCCCCGCCCGAGCTGGTCATCCGCAGGCTGCTGTCCGGCCCACCCACCGACGGTCTCGGCGACGGTCTGCGAACCCTGCTGCCCGTCGTCGAGGACACCGGCGGCGTCGAGACCCCGGTCGAGGACCTCCCCATCCGGGTGACCGTCGAGCGCGGCATCGCCCAGGTCACGGTGCCTGCCAGCTTCTCCGAGATCGGCGACGAGGGGCAGCTCGCCTTCGGGCAGATCGTGCTCAGCCTGTACCGGCCGGGGATCGGCGGTGTCGTCTTCTACGTCGACGGAGCCCCGATCCAGGTGATCATCGGTGACGGTTCCCTGACCGAGGCCGGCCAACCGGTGACCGTCGAGGACTACGAGAACCTCGTTCGCTCCTGAGCGGCGGGCGCCGTGTGACGCCGGTCCGTCGGGCTCAGTAGCCGAGCCGGCTGACCCGGTCGGCGCGTCGCTGCCAGTCCTTGTCGACCTTGACGACCAGCTCGAGGAACGTGCCGGGCGGCAGGTGGGCTCTCGCCCGCGTACCGACGTCGCGCAGCACCGAACCGCCCTTGCCGATCACCATCCCCTTCTGGCTCTCGCGCTCGACGATGATCTCCACCCGAATCCGCCGGCCGTCGTTCTCGACGACCCGCGTGGCGATCGAGTACGGCAGCTCGTCACGGGTCACGGCGAGCAGCTGCTCGCGCACCAGCTCGGCCATCCACACGTCCTCGGGGAGGTCGGTGACCATATCGTCGGGGAAGAGCCACGGCCCCTCGGGGGCGGCGTCGAGCAGGTGGCGCAGCAGCACGTCGAGCCCGGTCCCGATCTTGGCCGACACGGGGAAGTAGGCCGCCGCGCCCAGCTCCCCGACCGTCGAGAGCATCCCGAGCACCTGGGCACGGGTGGCCACGTCGATCTTGTTGACGACCACGACGAGCTCGCCCGCCGCGCCCGGCGGCAGCTGTTCGGCGACCCACCGGTCGCCGGAACCGAACGGCGCTGTGGCATCGAGCACCAGGCAGACGGCATCGACGTCGTCGAGCGCACCGAGGGCGCTGGCGTTGACGCTCTCACCCAGCGCAGTGACGGGCTTGTGCAACCCCGGGGTGTCGACGAAGACCAGCTGGACCTCTCCCTCGGTGTGCACCCCCCGCACGGCGAACCGGGTGGTCTGCGGCTTGTCCGAGACGATCGAGATCTTGTGGCCGCACAGGTGGTTGAGCAGCGTCGACTTCCCGGCGTTCGGCCGGCCGGCGAGGGCGACGAGGGAACATCTCATGACGGACCGACGGCGCCGCCGGGCGAGGCGCCCGACTCGTCGCGGTCGCCGATCACGGCGATCCGCAGTCGGCGGATCCGGCGGCCGTCGATCGCCTCGACGGTGAACCGCCACCCGTCCCGGTCGATCGTCTCGCCCGGCGTCGGGACGTGGCCGAGGGTTCCGAAGACGAAACCCCCGATCGTGTCCCAGTCCTCGTCGGGCAGCTGCAGGGCGAGCAGGTCGTTGACGTCGCTGACCGAGGTGCCCCCCTCGACGAGGTAGTCGCCGTCGGGCTGCCGCTGAACCTCGTCCTCCTCGGTGTCGTACTCGTCGACGATCTCGCCGACCAGTTCCTCGAGGCAGTCCTCGAGCGTGATCAGCCCGGCCACACCGCCGTATTCGTTGGCCACGATGGCGAGGTGGAACTTCTCGGCCTGCATCTCCCGCATCAGCCGGGCTACGGCCTTGTTCTCGGGGATGAACCGCACCGGGCGGACGATCTGCTCGGCCGGCGCCGATCCCCGTCCGCCGCGTTCGGCGGAGATCAGATCCTTGAGGTAGAGCAGGCCGACCACGTCGTCCTCCTCGGCGTGCAGCATCGGCAGCCGGCTGAAACCGTGTTCGATGGCCACGTCGAGGGCGGCCGACACGGTGACGCCGGCGTCGATCACCACCATGTCGGGACGGGGCACCATCACCTCCCGGGCCACGGTGTCGCCGAACTCGATGATCGACTCGATCAGCTGGCGTTCCTCGTGCTCGATCACCTCGTCCTGGGCGGCGGCTTCGACGATGCCGAGCAGCTCCTGCTCCGAGACGAACGGTCCCTTCGCGAGGCCCTTGCCGGGCATGATCACGTTGGTCAGCTTGATCAGGCCCCGCGAGATCAGCCCCAGCGGGGGGAAGGCGGCGAGCGCCAGCGTCGGGCGGGCGGTGAGCAGCGCCGCACGCTCGGGGTAGAGCAGGGCGTACGTCTTGGGCATCGCCTCGGCCAGGACGTAGAAGATCACCACGTTGACCGTGACGCCGACGATCACGCCGAGGGTCCCGTACTGCTTGGCCACGATGCCGGTCAGGGTGGCCTGCACCGTCTGGCAGATGTTGGTGGTGAGCAGCACCGAGTTCACCCAACGCTCGGGATTGGCAACCAGCTTGACCAGCGAGCGGCCCGACTTGTGGCCCTTGTCGAGCAACGCGGCAGCCTTCGGCTTGGTCATCCGCGACAGCGACATCTCGGCCACCGCGAGGAAGACGAGGACGATCAGCAGCAGCACGATGACCGAGATCAGCAGCACGTCGGTGGACGCCCGGGCGGCGGCGTAGATCATTCCGCGTGCTCCTGGCGGAAGCCGACGGGAGCTGGTCCATCCCAGAACAGCAGCTCGAGCAGCGCCAGTTCACGGCGGCGCATGGTGACGGCCTCGTCGTGCTCGCCGTGGTCGTAGCCGAGCACGTGGAGGACGCCGTGAACGATGAGCAGCGCCAGCTCGTCGTCGACCGTGCCGGCATGGGTCGAGGCCTGGCGCGCAGCAACGGCCGGGCAGACCACGACATCGCCGAGGAGCAGCGGCAGGTCGCCGATGTCGATCGGCGGCCGGTCGGGCCCGCGACCACCGGCCGGCGGGCCGGCGATCACCTCGACCTCGACCCCCAGGCCGTTGGGGCCGTCGATCGGGAAGGCGAGCACATCGGTCGGGCCGGTGGCGCCCATGAACGACTCGTTCAGCTCCGAGATCGCCGCCTCCCCCACGAACATCAACGACAGCTCGGCGGCGCCGCGCACCCCCTCGGCCGCCAGCACCGCCTCGACGAGTGATGCCCAGCGGACGCCGTCGATCTCGATGTCGGACTGCTCGTCGGCGCAGAACACCTCGGGCACCCCGTCACCCCCGATCCGCCGGTTCCTGCCAAGTCGCGGAGGGCCGCCCTCAGGCATGCCGGTCGGCTCCCGGCCGCACGTCGGGCGGCCGGGGGAGGCTGGCCCCGGGTGTGCCACCGGCGCGTTCGTACGCAGCCACGATGTCGGCGACGATGCGGTGACGGACGACGTCGGACGACGAGAGGTGGACGAACGTCAGCCCTTCGATGCCGGCGAGGATCGGCTCGAGGGCGTTCAATCCGCTGCGAACTCCGGGGACGTCGACCTGGGTCGTGTCGCCGGTGATCACCACCCGCGAGCCGAACCCGATGCGGGTGAGGAACATCTTCATCTGCTCGGGCGTCGTGTTCTGCGCCTCGTCGAGGATGATGAAGCTGTTGTTCAGCGTGCGCCCGCGCATGAACGCCAGCGGCGCCACCTCGACGGTCTGGCGTTCGATCAGCTTCTGCGTCGCCTCGGGTTCGAGCATGTCGTAGAGGGCGTCGTAGAGCGGACGCAGGTACGGGTCGATCTTGGCCATCAGATCACCGGGCAGGAAGCCGAGCCGTTCACCCGCCTCGACGGCCGGGCGGGTGAGGATGATCCGCTGCACCTGCTTGGACTGCAGCGCCTGCACGGCCATCGCCACCGCCAGCCAGCTCTTGCCCGTGCCGGCAGGGCCGAGGCCGAAGGTGATGACGTTGTGGCGGATGGCGTCGATGTAGCGCTTCTGGCCGGCGGTCTTGGGCCTGATGGCGCGTCCCTTGGCGCCCTTCATCACCTCGTCGGTGAGCACCTTGCTCGGCTGCTCGTCGGCCCGGAGCATGTCGATCGAACGCTCCAGGCTGCGGTCGTCGAGGTCGTGACCGTGCTCGAGCAGGGCGATCAGCTCCTCGAACAGGTGCCCGGCCTGGTCGGCCTGCTCACCGGCGATCGAGATCTCGTTGCCACGGACCTGGATGTCGGCGGCGGGGAAGGCGGCCTCGATCCGGCGGAGGTGTTCGTCGCGATGACCGAGGAGGCGGGCCATCAGGTGATTCGCGGCGACGACGCGTACGCCTGTCGGCGTGGAGGTCATGCAGTTCCCCTGCGATGTTCGAGCACATCACCACGGTAGCGGTCGATCACGGTGCACGACGCGATCATTCCGGCCTCGGCGACGTGGCGATCCGAATCTGCAAGCATCACAGAACGGCCGATCTACACCACGGATAGCGACCTATCGTGATGAACCAGTGGCCAAATGACGTGTCAAGATAGGCAAAGCGACCTATTTTGGTCCGAGGTGGTAGATCGACAGCGCTGGGCCGGACACACTGAGCGAACTGTTTAGTCTCGCTAGAGGAGATCATGCCGATTCGGCTACGGACCGTGGGGGGGGCGCTTTCCGGCTCGATGCGCTCCGTGCACACGCCCGCGATCCTCCGCTGGTACCTGTTCCTCGGCGCGACCCTTGTCTCCGTGCACATCTTCAGCGCCAGCGAGACACTGCGCAACGGAGTGTACCTCGCCGAGATCGCCCTGATGATCCCGGTGATCGCCGTCGGCAGGCTGCTCCACCGGCCCTCGATGTCGATCTGCGTGACGATGTCGATGGCCGCCGCCTGCTTCCTGGCTGCCGAGATCCTCGCCCAGACGACGACGCCCGCCAACGCCGGCAGCCTGACCGGAATCACCGACGTCGTGCCCCGGATCGCCGGCCAGCTGTGCTTCATCGCCTGCCTCGTCGCCATCGCCAATGCCCGTCATGGCCGTCATCTGCGGGGACTGGTCGGCGACGCCCTGATCGTGGCGATCGGCGCGTGGCTCGTGTCGTGGGTGACGATGATCGATCCCCTGTTGGAGAACTCGACGGATCATGCCCTCACGACCCTGGCCCGCGGTCTCTCGCAGCCGCTCGGCGTCGTGATGATCTTCCTGCTCGTGATGGTGCTCCTCGCCGACACGTTCCGTACGACGGCGGTGTGGCTGGTCGTCGCCGCGAGCACGGCGATGATCGCCGGCGACGTCGGCTACGCGGCGATGACCGCCGGTCACCTCCACCGCGGAACGACGACGTTCGACACGCTCTACATGACCTCCTACGTCCTCGCCGGCGCCCTCTTCCTCCATCCGACCAGCGCGCACCCTGGACTCGCTGGTCCCGATCGGCCGCACCCGGGGGCCGGTCGGGCGTGTGTGGCTCACCAGTCTGTCGATGCTCATCCCGGCCGTCGTCCTGGCCGCGGCGTCTTCCCGCTCCTCCTCCGACCGGGTCACCCGTCTCGTCTCGGCGCTGCTGATGATCGGCGCGGTCAGCGGCCGGATCTACGAGGCACTGCGATCCAGCGCCGCCGCCCACCAGAATCTGCTGAACAGCGCCCAGCACGACACCCTCACCGGACTGCCCAACCGGCAACTCGTCGTCGAGCGGATCACGGCCGCGTTGCGCGACTCGTGGTCGAAACACACGCGGCCGGCCGTGCTGTTCATCGACATCGACCGCTTCAAGATCATCAACGACAGCCTCGGCCACGTCGTCGGCGACGAGATCCTGCGGATCATCGCCCGTCGCCTACAGGCGACGCTGCCCGAGGGCGTCACGCTCGGGCGCAGCTCGGGCGACGAGTTCATCGCCCTCGATCCGAACGTCCGCACCTCCGACGAGGCGTTGCCGCTGGCCGACCGGGTGCTCACCGCGTTCCACGAACCGTTCCACCTGCCCTCCACCGGGGACATGTACGTGTCGGCATCGGTCGGGGTGGCAGTCGCCGAGGCCGGCGGGCGGACCACCGCCCAGGAACTGCTGCGCAACGCGGCGACGGCGATGCACCAGGCCAAGGATGTCGGGCGCAACAGCCTGTCGGTGTTCGACGAGTCGATGTACCAGCAGGTCACCAAGCGCCTCCACCGCGAGTCGGGCCTGCACCGGGCGCTCGAACGCCGCGAGATCACCCTGGCCTACCAGCCGATCGTCGATCTGTCCTGCGGTGAGCTGGTCGGCTTCGAGGCCCTGATGCGCTGGCGGCTGCCCGACGGCACGATGGTCCCGCCGGCCGAGTTCATCCCGATCGCCGAGGAGACCGGCCTGATCCTCCCCCTGGGTGCGTGGGCCCTGCTCGAGGCGCTGACCCAGCTGCGGATGTGGATCGACGCCCGCGTCTGCTCACCGTTGACCTCGATGTCGGTGAACGTGTCGCCGCGCCAACTGCGCGACCCGTCGTTCGTCTCGGTGGTCGGCGAGGCCCTGCGCCGCTCGAACGTGCCGGCCGATCGCCTGTGGCTCGAGGTGACCGAGAGCGTGATGATCATCGACCCCGACCAGGCCTCGGCGATGTTCCACCGGCTGCGGGCCACCGGCGCCCACCTGAGCATCGACGACTTCGGCACCGGCTACTCGTCGCTCAGCCTGCTGCGCCGGTTCCCGCTCCAGCGCATCAAGATCGACCAGTCATTCGTCGCCAACGTCGCCGACGACGACAACGCCCGTTCGCTGGTGAGAACGATCCTGGCGATGGCCGAGTCGCTGGGTCTCGACGCCGTGGCCGAAGGGGTGGAGAACATCCACCAGTTCCATGCGCTGCGCGCCCTCGGCTGCCGACGAGCCCAGGGTTACCTGTTCAGCCGCCCGGTACCACCCGAAGCCGTGATCCCGAGCACACCGGGCGTCCCCTACGGGGGCCACCACCCCAGCAGGCCGGCTGCCGCGCTCTGGCCCTGACCGGCGACCGACGCGCTGAACAGGAATCCCTGGCGCAGCTCGCCATCGAGCGGCTTTGATGCCAAGATCTCCCGCCGAGAGTGAGGAGCCCCGTGTCGGATTCGATCCAAACCACCACCGCTTGGCTGTCTGCCGACGAGTTGAACACCATCCGGGCGAGCGTGCCGATCGTCTACGTCGAGGCCGTGCCGGTGAGGCTGGACGAGCTCGGCCAGATCACCCACGTCGGGCTGCTGCTGCGAATGACCCCCGACGGTGCGATCCATCGCGCCGTCGTCTCGGGCCGCGTGCTCTTCGGTGAGCGCCTGCGCGACGCCCTCGTGCGCCACCTGGAGAAGGATCTCGGACCGGTCGCCCTCCCCCAGATCCCCCCGGCGCCCGCCCCGTTCACCGTCGCCGAGTACTTCCCCGACCCATTGACGTCGGGACTCCACGATCCCCGCCAGCACGCCGTCAGCCTCGCCTACCTCGTCCCCGTCGTCGGCGACTGCCGCCCGAGTCAGCAGTCGCTCGACCTGGTGTGGCTCACGCCGGCCGAGGTGTGCCGCGACGACGTGCGCCGCGAGCTCACCGTCGGGCACGACCGCCTCGTGCGCCTCGCCCTCGCCCACGCCGGCAACCTGCCCTGACCAGGGCCCATCGCCTCCCCGAGCTCTGCCGGCGTCCCCGTCGACAGCACTCCGGTCGACGGATCGTCGGACAAACCCTCACAGGTACGCTCGACCTCGATGTCCACGCCGACCGCCCCCCACGCCCATGACGAGGGCCGCCGTCCAGCGCCTGCCGATCTCCTCGTCAGGAACGCCGAGCTCGTCGCCACGATGGACCGGGACGATCGCGAGCTGAGCGGCGGCTGGGTGGCGATCACCGGCGGCATGATCACCGCCGTCGGCGCCTCGCACGAGGTGCCGCCCGATGCCCGGCGCACACTGCACGCCGACGGCTGCCTGGTCACCCCCGGGCTGATCAACACCCATCACCACCTGTACCAGAACCTGACCCGGGCGTACCCGCCGATGACCGCTGCCCCCCTGTTCGGATGGCTGCAGACGCTCTACCCGCTGTGGCGCGCTCTCGACGAGGAGGCGGTCCACGTGAGCACGTGGGTCGGCCTGGCCGAGCTGGCGCTGTCGGGGTGCACGACGTCGAGCGACCACCACTACGTGCACCCCGTGACCGGAGGCGACCTGCTCGGCGCGTCGATCGCCGCCGCCGGCGACATCGGCCTGCGCTTCCACCCGACCCGGGGTTCGATGTCGCTGTCGGTCAAGGACGGCGGGCTGCCCCCCGACGATGTCGTTCAGGACGACGACGAGATCCTCGCCGCCTGCGAGACCCAGGTCGCCCGCCACCACGACCGGTCGCACGGTGCGATGATCCGCGTCGCCCTGGCGCCCTGCTCGCCGTTCAGCGTCACGACCTCGTTGATGGAGCGCTCGGCCGAGCTGGCCGACCGGCTGGACGTCCGGCTGCACACCCACCTGGCCGAGAACTCCGAGGACGACGACTACTCGCTCGCCCGCTTCGGATGCCGGCCCGTGGAGTACTTCGAGCAGGTCGGATGGTGCACCGATCGCACGTGGGTCGCCCACTGCGTGATGCCGTCGCCCGACGAGATCCGTCGACTGGGCGCCGCCGGTGTCGGTGTCGCCCACTGTCCGAGCTCCAACATGATCCTGTCGTCGGGCATCGCGCCGATCGTCGATCTACGCGCCGCCGGGGTCAAGGTGGGCATCGGAGTCGACGGCTCCTCATCGGCCGACTCGGCGTCGATGTGGCTCGAATCGCGCCAGACGATGCTGCTCGCCAAGCTGCGCAGCGGCGCCGCGGCGGGCACGGCGCGCATGGCGCTGGAATGCGCCACGCTGGGCGGCGCCGGCTGCCTCGGGCGCGAGGACGAGATCGGCGTGCTCCAGGTCGGGGCGGCGGGCGATCTCGTGGCCTGGAAGCTCGAGGGGCCCGCCTTCGCCGGGGCGATCGCCGATCCTATCGAGGCGTGGCTGCGCTGCGGACCGATCGGGGCCCATCACACCGTGGTCGCCGGGCGGCCGATCGTCGAATCGGGCGTGCTCACCCATCCGGCACTCGCCGCGATGCTCGCCGACCACCGCCGGATCAGCGCACGGATCCAGGGCTGACCCATCCGGGACGACGTCGGCCTCAGCCGATGCGGATCGGCGACGGGATCGACCCGGTCAGGTTCTCGGGCCCATCGGCGGTGATGTGGATGTCGTCCTCGAGGCGGATGCCGCCGAAGCCGCGCAGCCCATCGGCCATCGCCCAGTTGATCGCCTCGGCATGGCGTGTCCGCACGTCGGGGGCGTCGAGCAGCGCTCCGATGAAGTAGACCCCGGGCTCGACGCTGGTGATCATCCCGACCTCGAGCGGGCGGTCGGTACGCAGGTAGCGCAGCTGAGGGTGCTGGCTCCGTTCCCGCCCGGCCGGGTACCCGCCGGCGTCGTGGACCGTGATGCCGATCAGGTGCCCGAGGCCGTGGGGGAAGAAGACGGCGACCGCCCCCGAGGAGATCAGCTCGTCGATCCCGCCGCGCAGCAGCCCGAGTTCGATCAGGCCCGACCCGATCGTGTGCGCCGCGCCGAGGTGGACCTCGCGCCACTCGACGCCGGGCCGGCAGCGGTCGACGGCGACCTCGTGGGTGCGCCGGACCAGCTCCCAGAGGAACCGTTGGACATCGGTCGGCTCGGCGCCGACCACCATCGTGCGCGTCACATCGCTGGCGTAGCCGTCGCACGCCGCCCCGGCGTCGATCAGCAGCAGCTCGCCCGGTCGGATCACCCGCTCCGTCGGCATGAAGTGGAGCACCGCCCCGTTGGGACCGCCGGCGACGATCGAGTCGTAGGCGGTGCGGGCGGCTCCGGCGCGGAAGAACTCAGCCTCCATCCCGATCTGCACCTCGCGTTCGCTCATCCCGGCGCCGACCTGGTCGAACACCCAGTGGTATCCCCGCCGCGTGAACGAGGCGGCACGGCGGAGGGCGTCGAGCTCCGCCTCGTCCTTGTGGATCCGGGTCTCGGCGATCGCCGGGGCGAGCGACGATTCGCCCCCGGCACCGGCGCGCCGGACGCGCCGCCGACCGCGTCGGACGATCCACTCGTCGAGCTGATCGAGCGGCTCGCCGATCGGTTCGGGGGCCTGCTCCCAGACCAGCTCGTCGGCCGTCAGCCTGGGGGTGAACATCTGCCACTCACCGTTCGCCGCGTCGAAGGCGAGCACCCCGTCGGGCACGTCACAGCCGGCGAGGTAGCGGTGGTCGGGGTGGGGGACGAACGGGTGGTACTGATCGCTGCCCTCGATCGGCGCCGGGCGGCCGGCATGGACGAGGACGATCTCGTCGGCCAGCCCCCACTTCGCCGCCACACGGTTGCGCCGGCGCTCGAGATGGTCGGGTGGTGTCACTCCCCCGACGATACGGCTCCCGCCGGCCGCGGGTGGGCGGCGTCGGCGATTCGTCACCCCGTCGGGGCCGGTGGTGGCAGAAACGGTGGTTGCAGAAACAGCAGTGAGGGCTCCTCGAGCAGGTTCTTGATCCGGGCGATGAACGTCGCCGCGTCGTAGCCGTCGACGATGCGATGGTCGAAGCTCGACGAGAGGTTCATCATCGTGCGGGCGACGAACGACGATCCGTCCCACACCGGCCGGGTCTGCATCTTGTTGACCCCGACGATGGCCACCTCGGGTCGGTTGATGATCGGCGTCGTGACCAGGCCGCCGAGCGCACCGAGCGAGGTGATCGTGATCGTCGACCCGGTCAGTTCGTCACGGCTCGCCGTCCCCTCCCGGGCCGCCGTGGTCACCCGCGACAGTTCGGCCGCCGAGCTCCACAGATCGAGCGATTGGGCCGTCGTGGAGCACCGGGACGATCAGCCCGGACGGGGTCTGCGTGGCGATGCCGATGTGGACTGCCGCGTGCTTCGTCAGCACCTGCGGTTCGCTCCGATCGTCGAACGTGGCGTTGATCTGCGGGTGGTCGGCGACGGCGAGGACGATCGAGCGCACGAGGAACGCCAGTACGGTCAATCGGGGTTGACCGGGATACAGATCGGTCAACGACCGGCGCAGTCGCTCGAGTTGTGTGACGTCGACCTCGTCGACATAGGTGATGTGCGGGACGCTCAGCGCCTCGGTCATCCGCGAGGCGATCCTGCGGCGTAGCCCGATGATCGGGAAGGGCGCGTCCGCCGGCACCGGTGCCGCCCCCGGTGTCGGCATCTGTGTCGGTGTCGGCGACGGGAGAGCCGTCGGCGCTGGTCGGGCGGGTCGCGCCGCCGATGGCCGGCCGGTGATGAGGTGGTCGTCGAGGTCCTCGTGGCTGATCCGGCCGTGCGCGCCGCAGGGCACGACATCGGCGAGATCGATGCCGAGGCGCCGCGCCCGCTGGCGCACGGACGGGGCCGCGGTGACGGGGACGTCGTGACGGCCCACCACCGGCGCCGGCTCGACCTCGGCGGGCACGAGACCCGGGGCCGCGACCGCGACGACGGCGGGAGGCGCGGCGCCCCCCGTCTCGATCCCGACGAAGTCGCCCCCGACGGCGAGCACGTCGCCGGGTTCGCCGGTCAGGAAGGCGACGGTCCCGGCCACCGGCGCGTAGATCTCGACCGTGGCCTTGTCGGTGAGCACCTCGGCGATGATCGTGTCGGGGGTGACCGCGTCGCCGACGCGCGACGTGCCACGCCACCAGCTCCGCCTCGGCGATGCCCTCGCCGACATCGGGCAGGCGGACGACGTGAACGCTCATCGGCGGCCTCTCATCGGGCATCATCGCTCATCGGGTCGCCATGGGTCGCGCGCATCGCCGCCGCCAGTCGTGCCGGACCGGGGAAGTAGTTCCACTCGTGGGCATGCGGGTACGGGGTGTCCCACCCGGTGACCCGGGCGATCGGAGCCTCGAGCGACCACAGGGCGTGCTCCTGCACCAGCGCGCACAGCTCGGCGCCGAAGCCGGAGGTGAGGGTTGCCTCGTGGGCGACGACGCAACGACCGGTCTTGCGCACCGACTCGACGATCGTGTCGAGGTCGAGCGGCACGAGGCTGCGCAGATCGATGATCTCGGCGTCGATCCCGGCCTCGAGCGGCGGCCGCCTCGGCGACGTGGACCAGCGTGCCGTACGTCAGCACGGTCAGGTCGCCCCCGGCGCGGTGAACCCGGGCGACACCGAGGGGCACGGTGTAGTGCCCGTCGGGCACCTCGCCGAGCGGGATGCGCCGACCACGGCACGATCGCCCGTTCGTGGTGACCGTCGAACGGTCCGTTGTAGAGGCGCTTCGGTTCGAGGAAGATCACCGGGTCGTCGTCCTCGATCGAGGCGATGAGCAGGCCCTTGGCGTCGTAGGGGTTCGACGGGATGACGGTCTTCAGGCCGGCGACGTGGGTGAAGATCGCCTCGGGGCTCTGCGAGTGGGTCTGACCGCCGAAGATCCCGCCACCGGTCGGCATGCGGATCGTGATCGGAGCGCGTGAACTCGCCGGCCGAGCGGTGACGGAGCCGGGCCGCCTCGGAGACGATCTGGTCGTATGCCGGATAGACGTAGTCGGCGAACTGGATCTCGACGCACGGGCGCAGTCCGTAGGCAGCCATGCCGATCGCCGCGCCGACGATCGCACTCTCGTTGATCGGTGCGTCGAAGCAGCGCTGCTCGCCGAATCGCTGCTGCAGGCCCTGGGTGCAGCGGAACACCCCGCCGAAGTAGCCGACATCCTCGCCGAACACGACGACCCGCTCGTCGCGCTCCATCGCGACCGCCTGGGCGTCGCGGATCGCCTCGACCATCGTCATCCGGGGCATCGTCAGAAGCCGGCCTGATCGCGTTGACGGCGCAGGTGTTCGGGCATCGTCGCATACACGTCGTCGAACATCGACGCCGGGGAGGAGTGCCCGGCTGCGCAGCGTTCCGTGGCGTTCTGCTTCGTCGGCCGCTGCGGTCACCGTCGCCTCCACCTCGTCGACGCACTGCTGGTGCCGATCCTCGCTCCATTCGCCGATGCGGATCAGGTGGTTCTTCAGCCGCTCGATCGGATCGCCGAGCGGCCACGTCGACGGCTCGTCCTTGGGGCGGTACGCGGAGGGATCGTCGGATGTGGAGTGGGCGCCGACCCGGTACGTCACCCACTCGATCAACGTCGGGCCATGATTGCCCCGCGCCCGTTCGGCGGCCCACGACGACACGGCGTGAACGGCGAGGTAGTCGTTGCCGTCGACACGCAGCGAGGCGATCCCGAACCCGTGGCCGCGGGTGGCGAACGTCGCCGAGTCGCCACGGGCGAAACCCTGGAACGTGGAGATCGCCCACTGGTTGTTGACGATGTTCAGGATCACCGGTGCGTGGTAGGTCGAGGCGAACACCATCGCCGCGTGGAAGTCGCCCTCGGCGGTCGCCCCGTCGCCGATCCACGCCGAGGCGATCCGCGTGTCGCCCGAGAGGGCCGAGGCCATCGCCCAACCGACCGCCTGGGGGAACTGCGTCGCCAGGTTGCCCGAGATCGAGAAGAACCCGGCCTCGCGCGACGAGTACATCACCGGCAGTTGCCGGCCCTTCAGCGGATCGTGGCTGTTCGAGTAGATCTGATTGATCATCTTCGACCAGCGGGTATCCGGCGGTGATCAGCAACCCCTGCTGCCGGTAGGTGGGGAAGCACATGTCCCCGGCATCCAGGGCGCGACGGTGGGCGCACGACACGCGCCTCCTCCCCCAGGGACTGCATGTAGAACGACGTGTTGCCCCGACGGTGGGCGCTGGAGCATCTGCGCGTCGAAGGAGCGCACGATGAGCATGTCGCGCAGGCCGCGGCGGAGCTGATCAGCGTCGAGTGTTCCCGCCCACGGTCCGACGGCATCGCCGTCGACGTTGAGCACGCGGATCATGTCCGCGCCGAGGTCGACGATCGCTTGCGGGGCGACATCGACGGGCGGGCGGCGGACCTCACCGGCCCGGTCGATGTGCAGGTCGCGGAACGCCGGCGACTCCCCGGGCCGAGCCATCGGCTCGGGGATCCGCAGCCGCAGCGCCTGCGGCGGACGCACCGTGTCGGCCTGGTGGTGGTCGGTCATCGCCCGGACCCAGGACATGCTCCGGCGACGAGGCGCCCGACAGCGGTCAGAAGACGTCCTTCGGTTCGCGGGCGAAGATCTCGCGGACCATCGGCTCGAAGTACTCGAGGGGCTTGCGCGGATAGGCGGGATCGAAGCAGTTCTGGTCCCACTCGGCGCAGAACCGCACCGTCGCCTCGTAGTGGGGGCTGTCGGCGTAGCGGTCGCGGGCGTTGCGGTCCTTGCCGTAGAGGTGGAAGTAGTAGTAGCCCTGGAACAGCCCGTGGTGCTTGACGATCCAGTGGTTCTGCTCGTTGATGTACGGCTTGAGCAGGGCTGCGGCGACCTCGGAGTGGTTCGCCGTGCCGATCACGTCGCCGATGTCGTGGAGCAGCGCCGTCACGATCGTCTCGGTGTCGGCCCCGTCGGCCTCGGCGCGGGTGGCCGATTCGAGGACGTGTTCGAGCCGCGAGACCTGATACGGCGAGGGGCCGTCCATCTGGCGGAGCCAGTCCATCACCCGATCGGCCTGGGTGGCGAGCTGCTCGGCCTCGTAGCTGAAGGCCAGGTCGTGGTCGGCCTTGGTGAACTCGGCCATCGAGGTGAACGCCACCACTCGGGAGGAAGCATGCAGGTCGGTCATGCCGTCACCATCGCATTTGTCGCCTCGCCGGTCAACCGGGCGATCACGCTGTGGACGTCGTCGGTCGAGAAGAAGACGTCCTGCAGGTGGCGGGGACCGTCGGGGGTGAACGCCGTACGGGCGTGCAGGGCGCGATAACCGTCGACGAAGAGCATGTCGCCGCCCCGCAGGCGGAATCGGACCTGGTTGGCAGGGTCGCACAGCAGCCGGCCGAGCACACGGTAGGCGCGGTACCACTCGCTCAGATCGGGATGGTCGAAGGGCAGCGGCTGCATCAACTGGTTGGAGAACCTCAGGTGGGTGAACCTGCCGTGGACGTCGCGACGCACGAGCGGATTGCGGCTGAACCCGTCGGCATCCGCCGAGTACTGGCGGAAGCCCACCTCGACCCGGCTGAGGACCTCGATCGCCGCCGGATCGAGGTCGCGTAGTTGCTCGAGCACGGCGAACCCGTCGACGAGGATCGAATCGCCCCCCGTCGCCTCGTTGACCAGCATCGACAGGATCTGGCCGCTCGGCGGGTGGGTGTACTGGGCGTTGTCGTTGTGCGGGGCCAGCGCCTCGGAGGTGAAGGCGACGTTGAAGCCCGCCGGGTCGACCATCACGTCGAACAGGAAGCCGAGCGAGGAGTCGACGAGGGCGAGGCCGATCGAGCGGGCGAACCCGACGACCGTGCCGGGCACCGTCGGAGCCCCGGTGACGACCACGGCGCCGTCACGACGGAACGATTCGAACATCCGGCGATGGAGGTCGGGGTCGGCGAGCACGGCGTCGTGCCCGAAGCGGTCGAGCTCGTACCCTGCCCTCCACAGGTTGGCGGTGTAGGCACCGCGCCCGGCAGCCTGGCGAATGCGTGTCCACGCCTCGGCGGTGTACACGCTCTCGTGTCCATCCGCCCAGCTCAGGCGCAGTTCCCCGTCCACCACGCGGTGGGCCACCGTGCTCGGGGCGTCGAGGTCGAGCCACGGTTGGCGACGGCGCTCATCGGTCTGCAGGATCCGGCAGCGGACGCACGGGCAGTTGTCGCGCAACCACTCGGCCGGGAGGGTGACAGTTTGCCCGCCGAGCGTGGTGAGCAGGCCACCGGCGGTCGGGACGGCACCGACGAACGGACCCGCCGGGAGTACGGCACCCGGAGCGCCCATCTCGATCTGACGGAAGATCCCGGACATTGGTGGCTCCTCGCTGTCGGGCCTGATCGCGCCCGGTCATCGTCGCGCGTCGCGTGCCGGACTGTCACGTCTGGAGGTCGAGCACCGTCCCGGCGAGCCAGGCCAACTCCTCGGACCAGTCGACGACGGTGACGGCTGGGCGCAGGACGAACTTGGAGATCCCGTGCTCGACGAGCATGGCGATCAGCCGGCGGAGCTCGGCCGATCCGCACGGCACGATGTCGGTGACGTCGCCGTCGGGCCGCCGCGCCCGCAGGGCGTCGATCAGCCCCGGCGGTGGCGGAACCCGCAGGTACGGGATGCTCAGCCCGAAGTGCTCGGGGTCGATCCGGCGTCCGGCGGCATCGGCGGCCTCGCCGATCCGCCGGACGGCGAGGCCCGCCTCCGGCGGGGTCAGATTGGCCCCCAACCACCCGTCCGAGAGCCTGCCGGCCCGCTCGATGGCCGCCGGACCGACACCGCCGAGCCAGATCTCCAGCGGCTCCTGCACCGGGCGGGCCGGTAGGACGAGTCCCGTGCACTCGAAGGAGACACCGTGGTGGTCGATCGCCTCGCCGGCCCACCACCGACGCAGCAGGTCGATCACCTCGTCGAGGGCGTGGCCGCGGTGGCGCCGCCCGATGGTCAGCGCCTCACGTTCGCCCGACTGGTCGAGACCGGGCACGAGGGTGAGCAGCAGGCGCCCGTTCGACAGGCGATCGAGCTGGGCGAGCTCCTTGGCGAGCACGAACGGGCTGCGCCCGAAGGGCACGATGTTGGCGCCCAGCTTCAACCGCGTCGTGCGGGCCGCGGCGAAGGCCAGCCCGAGCGCCGGATCGACGAGCGGCCCCATCGGCACGTCGGAGAGCCAGATCGTGTCGAAGCCCCCCGATTCGAGCCCGTCGACGACATCGCCCAGCGTGCCAGGGTCGGCCGGCGCACCACCGGGCGAGACCGCCACACGGACCTTCACGGCCCCACCATACCGAGGCGCCAGCGCGCCCCGGAGACGCCGAACCCGGCCGTTTCACCAAGACTCGCGCACAGCGAGAGCAGGCCACCACAGTGGGCTCTCCTAAAGTACGCCTCTTGACACTCTACGTAACTCTTTTGCGAAGAAATCTCCAGAATCGGCGCAAAACAGCGTCACTGCAACAGCAGAGTGCCGTCACTTATCACTGTGAATCACTATTCGAACACGCCAGCGCCCCAGCCGACAGCAACCGCCATCGCCGAAGATCGTCGCTTCGCTCGTCGGATCTCGATCTCCCCCACCTCCCAGACCGGCACCAAGAAGTGCGCCGGGCGCTGCGCCCACGCAGCCTGCCTGCACGGTGCACCCGAGGTCCGCCTCGACATCCAGGTGCGCAACGACTTCTGGATCACCGTGGTCAGCGTGAAGCAGGGTCCCGCCTTCGGCACGATGGTCATCGGCGACACCGTGGTCGCCCTCGACGCCAATGGCGAGGCGGCCAAGCAGTACCTCGTCGACCCGCTGCCCGCCCCGCTCACCGTCACCGTCGCCGACCTCGCCGGCCGCCGGTTCGACGTCGTCTTCGCCTCGACCACCGACTGACCGGACCACCGACTGGCCGGACCACCGACTGGCCGGACCACCGGCTGACCGGACCACCGGCTGACCGGCTCGTCGTAGCATCCGCGGGTGCCCGCACCCGACTCGTCCCACCCCTTCCCTCATCTGTTCGAGCCGCTCCGCCTGCGACGGCGCACCCTGAGGGCCCGGATCAACTTCGGGGCCCACACCGCCAACATGTCGGTCGATGGGCTGGCGTCGGAGCGCCACCTCGGTTACTACCGGGAGCGGGCCATCGGCGGCGCCGGCATGATCGTCGTCGAGCCGGTCCCCGTCCACCGCACGGCCGTGCTCACCCGGGGCAACTTCCGCCCCGACGACGACAGCGTGATCCCCGGGTTCCGTCGGATCACGGACGCCTGCCACGAAGCGGGCGACGTCGTGATGATCCAGCAGCTGTACCACGTCGGCCAGCACGGTGACGCCGACAACTCCTTCGCCCCGAACTGGTCGCCGAGCGGCCTGCCCTCGTATCACGACGCCGACGGCAGCCACGCCGTCAGCGAGGCCGAGATCGACGAGGTGATCGCCGCCTTCGTGCGCGCCGCCCTGCGGGCCCGGGAGGCCGGTTTCGACGGCGTCGAACTGTTCGCCGCCTACCACGCCCTGATCGACCAGTTCTGGACCCCCTGGTCGAACCGGCGCACCGACGCCTGGGGCGGCTCCTTCGCCGGCCGGATGCGCTTTTCGGCCACGCTGCTCGACAGCGTGCGCCGCGCCTGCGGCGACGACTTCGTCATCGGCCTGGCGGTGAGCATCGATCCCGACTCGGCGGCCTCCCTGCCGGTCGAGGCGATGCAGGAGATCGTGGCGTGGCACGACGAGCGCACCCTGATGGACTACGTCACCTGCGGCACCGGCAGCTACTTCGACTTCCACAAGCTGATGCCGACCTCGCTCTACCCGGCCAACCTCGGCGCGCCGTTCGCCGCCGCCCTCAAACAGGTCACCCGTCACGCCGTCGTGCAATGCGAGAGCCACGTGCGCACCCCGCAGAACGCCGAGGCGGTGATCGCCGCCGGGCAGGCGGACATGGTGTCGATCGTGCGCGGCCAGATCGCCGACGCCCACCTGGTGGCCAAGGCCCGGGCCGGCCGCGCCGACGAGGTGCGCGGCTGCATCTCGTGCAACCAGATGTGCTGGGGCCGTCGCTCCCGGGACTACTGGATCTCGTGCGTCGTCAACCCCTCGGCGGGACGGGAGTTCGAATGGGGTGGCGACCGGTTCACGCCCGCCCCGACACCGCGCTCCGTGCTCGTCGTCGGCGGTGGCCCGGCCGGTCTCGAGGCCGCCCGGGTCGCCGCCGAGCGGGGCCACCGCGTCCGCCTGGTCGAGGCATCGGGCCTGCTCGGGGGCCAGTTCCGCCTCGCCGGCCTGCAACCCACCCGCCACCAGGTGTCCGAGCTGATCGACTGGTACGCGCGGGAGCTACGGCGTCTCGGGGTCGTCGTCGAGCTCGCCCGGCCGATGGACGCAGACACCGTGGCCGCCGTCGCCGCCGACATCGTGGTGGTCGCCACCGGCGCCGTGGCGCCCGGCGTCGGGGTCCAGCGGGCGCGGCCGATGGTCGAGCGCCTCCCGGGCGCCGACCACCCGCGGGTGGGCGCGATCCACGACGTGCTCGACGGTTCGATGCAGCCCTCCGGACGCGTGCTGCTGCTCGACGATCTCGGCGACTGGCGGGGCATCGGCACGGCGATGTTCATGCAGGAGCGGGGATGCTCGGTGACCGTCGCCACCGCAGCGCCCGTGGTCGCCGGGGGCCTGTTCCACGCCGCCGCCGATGTGCCGGCGCGCCGGCGCTTCGTCGGCGCCGGCGGCGAGATGGCTCCGCACCGCGTGGTGGAGGCCTGGCTCGGTGATTCGGCGCTGCTCAGCGACACCCTCACCGGGGCCAGCGCGTCGGTGCCGTTCGAGTGGCTCGTCGTCGCCGAGACCCCGCGGCCGTCGACGGCGCTGGCCACGGAGCTCGCCACACGGCGTATCGCCCACCACGCCATCGGCGACTGCGTCGCTGCCCGGCGGGCCGGCCCGGCGATCCACGAGGGCCGCGCCCTCGCCCTCACCCTCTGACGGCCGGTCAGCGGGTCAGCTGCGGATGAAGTGGAGCCGGTCGAACCGGCTGCGGAACTCCGACGTCGCCGCGGCGAACGCCCCGGGATCGGGCCCCAGGCCGCCGACGATCAGCTCGGCCAACTCCTCCATCTGGCCCGGCCCCATCCCCCAGCGGACGATCTCCGGGGTGCCGAAGCGGATGCCGCCCCACTCGTCACCGCCGGGAAGCCCGATGGCGCAGGCGAGGATGTTGGCCCGGCGGAGCTGCAGCGACGCCTGGTGGCCCCCACCCCAACGATCGGCGGTCACGGCGAACTGATGCGACGACGTCGGCCCGGCGGCCGTCTCGAACACCGGCAGCCCGCGCCCGCTCAACGCCGAGGCCAGGGCCTGGGAGGTGTCGACCATCGCCCGGGCGTAGGCGGGGCCGTACTCCAGCCAGTCGAGCATCGTGATCGCCAGGGCCGCCGTCTTGCCGACGTCGAAGTTCGCCGTCAACCCCGGATAGGCGATGGCGTCGACGCGCTCGGCCAGATCGGCCCGGTTGGTGAACACCAGCCCGCCCGCCGGGCCGCCGAGGCTCTTGTAGGTGCTCATCGTCATCAGGTCGGCGCCCAGATCGAGCGGGTTGGCCCACACCCCGCCGGCGAACATCCCACAGGCGTGGGCGGCGTCGAACAGCAGGTCGGCACCGACGTCGTCGGCGATCGCCCGTACCTCGGCGACCGGGTGGGGTTGCAGGTTCAGGCTGGCGCCCATCGTGATCAGCCGGGGCCGGATGCGCTCGGCGAGGACGGCCAGGCCATCGATGTCGACCGAGTACGTGTCACGGGCGAGCGGGGCCGTGTGCACCTCGAGTCCGTACAGCCCGGCCGCGCCTTCGGCGCGGTGGGTCACGTGGCCGCCGACCCCGGGCGGGGGTACGACGATCGCATCGCCCGGCTTGCAGGTCGCCATGAAGGCGTAGAGGTTGGCCAGGGCCCCCGAGCCGACACGCAACTCCGCGTAGCGGGCACCGAAGACGCGGCAGGCCAGATCGGCGGCGATCACCTCGATCTGCTCGATCGCCTCGAGGCCCATCTCGTACTTCATCCCTGCGTAGCCGAGCGACGGCCGGGTGGTCAACCCCGAGGCCAGTGCCGCTTCGGCGGCAGGGTTCATCACGTTGGTGGCCGGGTTGAGGTTGACGCACCGGCGATCGTGGATGAGGCGGTTCTCGGCGATCAGCGCCTCGATCCGGGCGGCGACGGCGTCGGCCGGCAACGCCCCGACGGAAGCGAGGATCTCGGCCTCGCGGGCCCGGGCCGGGGCGGGTAGCCACGTTCGTACGATGGGGTCTCGCGGGTGCAGGGTCACGCCGCGATGCTCGCGCACCGCGCCGGCGGTCGGCGACGTCCACCGAGGTCGCCGGCACCGCTCGCGGCGGTGAAGAATGCCCGCATGCAGATCGTCACCGGTGGCCGCGTGTTCACGGCCGATCCCGAACAGCCGTGGGCCGAGGCCGTCGTCATCGCCGACCGACGGGTGGGTTACGTCGGCGACGCCGAGGGCGCCCGGCGGTTCGCCGGTCCTCACGCCGAAGTCGTCGACACCACCGGCTGCGTCGTGCTCCCAGGGTTCGTCGACGCCCACGCCCACGTGCTCCCCACCGGCGCCGGGCTGCTCAAGGCGCAGCTCCGCAACGCCGGCTCGCTCGATGAGATCCACCGGCGGATCGTCGACTGGGCCGAGGCAAATCCGACCGCCCCCCGGGTGCTCGGACTCGGCTGGCTGTTCTCGGCCGTCCCCGACGGCCGGCCGACGGCGGCGATGCTCGACGAGGTCGTCGCCGACCGCCCCGTCTACCTCGACGCGATGGACCTCCACTCGGTCTGGGTCAACTCCGCCGCGCTGGCCGAGATGGAGATCACCGCCGACACCGCGGACCCGATCGGTGGGCGGATCGTGCGCGACGAGGAGGGCCACGCGACCGGCCTGCTGCTCGAGACGGCGGCCTCCGCGCTCGCCTGGCCGGTGTCCAACCGCGGCACCGATGCCGAGTACGACGCCCAGCTCCAGGCGACGATCGCCGCCTACCACGCCGCGGGGGTGACGACCACCGTCGACATGGCACTCGGCGAGGACTCGCTCGCGGTGATCGAGCGCGCCGAGGCCGGCGGTCGCCTCGAAATGCGGGTCATCGGCTACTGGATCATCCGCCGCGACGTCGACGCCGCCGTCGAGCTGGCCCAGGTGGCCCGGGCCGCTGAGGTGGCCGCCGCCCACCGCACGGGCCCGGTCAGGGTCGTCGGGATCAAAATCATCGTCGACGGCACGATCGACGCCTGCACCGCGGGGATGATCGAGCCCTACTCGAACGGTCTCCCGGGCAGCGTGATCTGGGAGCCCGAGCCGCTGCAGCGTGTCGTGCTCGCCGCGGACGCCGCCGGGCTGCAGGTCGCCCTCCACGCCATCGGCGATCTCGCCGTGCGCTCGGCGATCGACGCCATCGAGGCGGCGGTGGCGGCCAACCCGGCGCGCGAGCGCCGGCATCGCATCGAGCACCTCGAGTACGTCGACGAAGCCGACATCGGCCGTCTCGCCCCGCTCGGGATCACGGCATCGATGCAGCCCGTGCACATCGACCCGGCGATCTACGCCAACTGGGGGGCGATGCTCGGCGAGGCCAGGGCCCGGCGGGGTTTCGCCTGGCCGGAGTACCTGTCCCACGGAACGACGCTCGCCTTCGGCACCGACACCCCGACCGCGCCGTACGAACCGCTGCCCAACATGTACATCGCTGCCACGCGCAGGTCGCCGGGCGACCCGTCGCTGGCCGCCCACCGCCCCGACTTCGCCCTGCCGGTCGACGAGGCGATCATCCACGGAACCCGCGATGCGGCCTGGGCCAGCTGCGCCGACGGCGAGTGCGGGATGCTGCGCGCCGGGCTGGCCGCCGATCTGATCGTGCTCGACGGCGATCCGTTCGCCGGCGACCCCGCCGTCCTGCTGCGGTCGCGGGTGGTGCGAACAATGGTCGCCGGGCACACCGTGTACGGCCCGTAGGGTAGCGGACCGATGCGGCGCACCGATTTCCTGACCCGCCTGCGCGACGAGACCGACGGCCTGCGCGAACAGGGGCTGTTCAAGGCCGAGCGGATCATCACCTCGCCCCAACAGGCGCACATCGACGTCGGCGGACGGCGTGTCCTCAACCTCTGCGCCAACAACTACCTCGGCCTGGCCGACCATCCCCTGTTGATCGAGACGGCCAAAGGGGCCCTCGACCACTGGGGCTTCGGGATGGCCAGCGTGCGGTTCATCTGCGGCACCCAGCAGATCCACCGCGACCTCGAGCAACGGCTCTCGGCGTTCCTCGGCACCGACGACACGATCCTCTACTCGTCCTGCTTCGACGCCAACGGGGGGTTGTTCGAGACGATCCTCGGCGAGCACGACGCGGTGATCAGCGACGCCCTCAACCACGCCTCGATCATCGACGGCATCCGGCTGTCGCGGGCGATGCGCTACCGCTACGCCAACAACGACATGGACGACCTCAGAGCCCAACTCGTCCGGGCCCGGAGCGACGGGGCCGAGACCGTGCTGATCGCCACCGACGGGGTGTTCTCGATGGATGGGGTGTTCGCCGACCTGGTCGCGATCTGCGATCTCGCCGACGAGTTCGACGCGCTGGTGATGGTCGACGACTCCCACGCCGTCGGCTTCGTCGGCGAGCACGGCCGTGGCACCCACGAGCACCGCGGGGTGATGGGACGCATCGACATCATCACCGGCACGCTCGGCAAGGCGCTCGGCGGCGCCTCGGGCGGCTTCACGTCCGCGCGTGCCGAGATCGTCGGCTGGCTGCGCCAGCGCTCGCGCCCCTACCTGTTCTCCAACTCGCTGGCCCCGAGCATCGCCGCGACGTCGATCGCCGTGCTCGACCTCCTCGAAGGCGATCCCTCCCTGCGCCGACAGGTCCACGACAACGCCGAGTACTTCCGTTCGCGGATGTCGGCGCTCGGCTTCGAACTGGCCGGAGCCGGCCACGCGATCATCCCGGTGATGCTCGGCGACGCCCGCCTGGCCACCGAGTTCGCCGCCCGCATGCTCGACGAGGGCGTGTACGTGATCGGCTTCAGCTTCCCCGTCGTCCCCACCGGCCAGGCCCGTATCCGAACGCAGATGTCGGCCGCCCACACCCGTGACGATCTCGACGTCGCCGTCGAAGCCTTCACCCGCGTCGGCCGAGCCCTCGGGGTGACGGCGTGAGCGCAGCGAACGACGTGGCAGCCGAGCGACCGCCAGGGAGCCGGATGCCGATGGGGCACGGGGGCGCAGCCCCCGCAGGAGTGACGGCGTGAGCGCAGCGAACGACGTGGCAGCCGAGCGACCGCCAGGGAGCCGGATGCCGATGGGGCACGGGGGCGCAGCCCCCGCAGGAGCCGTCCAGTGAGGGCGCTGGTCAAGGCAGAGCGGGGTCCTGGGCTGGTGATGGACGACGTCCCGGTGCCTGGCGTCGGTCCCAACGACGTGCTCATCCGCGTGCGCCGGGCCTCGATCTGCGGAACCGATCTGCACATCTGGAACTGGGACGAGTGGGCGCAGCACACGATCCCCGTCCCGCTCGTCGTCGGCCACGAGTTCATGGGCACGATCGCCGCACTCGGTGACGAGGTACGCGGTCTGAGCATCGACCAGCGGGTGAGCGCCGAGGGGCACATCACCTGCGGGCACTGCCGCAACTGCCGCGCCGGCAGGCGCCATCTGTGCCGCAACACCGTCGGTATCGGTGTCCACCGCGACGGGGCGTTCGCCGAGTTCATCGTGATGCCCGCCGTCAACGTCTTCCCCCTCCCCGAGAACATCTCCGACGACGTCGCCGGTTTCCTCGACCCGTTGGGCAACGCCGTGCACACGGCGCTCTCGTTCGATCTGGTGGGCGAGGACGTGCTGATCACCGGCGCCGGCCCGATCGGTGTGATGGCCGTGGCCATCGCCCGCTTCGTCGGCGCCCGCCACGTGGTCGCCACCGACGTCAACGAGTACCGCCTCGCCCTTGCCCGGCGGATGGGCGCCACGCGGGCGGTCAATGTCGACGAGGTCGCCCTGGCCGACGTGGAACGCGAACTCGGGATGACCGAGGGCTTCGACGTCGGCATGGAGATGAGCGGCAACGGCGACGCACTGCGCCAGATGCTGACGACGATGAACCACGGCGGGCGGATCGCCCTGCTCGGCATCCCCGCCCACGAGGTGTCCGTCGACTGGAACCTGGTGATCTTCAAGGGCCTGACGATCAAGGGCATCTACGGCCGCGAGATGTTCGAGACCTGGTACAAGATGGCCGCGATGCTGGGCAGCGGCCTCGACGTGAGCCCCGTGATCACCCACCACGTGGCCGCCCGCGACTACGCCGACGCCTTCGAGGTGATGCGCAGCGGGCAGGCCGGAAAGATCGTGATGGACTGGTCGCAGATCTGACGACCGGTGCCCGCCCCGTGGGGCCGGCCGGGCGACGCATCCCGGGGTGGGCGAGGCGTCCTCTAGGTTTGGACTAACCTGGATCTTTCCCGAATCGTTCAGCCACGATCCGTTGGGCGAGTTCGACCAGGGCCCGAGCCTGTTCACAGGCTTGGGTCGCGTCGGTGGCGCTGATCGGCGTCGGGTCGTACTCGGCCCGGGTCTTGACCGACAACAGCCGACGAAGCCGATTCGCGGCGTCGCTTCCGATCTGGGGGAGCGCAGCAACCATCCGGACGACTTCGTCGTGGTCGTGACCCGCTGCCCGTTCACCCACCCGCAGTCCCAGGATCGCATCACACGCGTTGATCCCGGCGTGCACTGCGTTCCCGGCAGCCGGGCTGTACCAACGCTCGCCCAGCGCCTGCTCGGCCGAGAGGAGGAACTCCTCGGCCTTGGTGGCGAACTGGAGCGCCTGGTGCGGCGTCACCGGTCGCGTGCGCGGCCGACCCCGCGTCACGCCCGCACCTTCTTCGATGCAGGCGTCAGCACGATCTGCTCACGGTCGATCGACGCCCACAGCGGCTCACCCAGATCTCGCGTCGACCACTCCCGCTGACTGACCTCGAGCACCTCGACACCACTACCGGCATACGCGCTCAGATCGCGCCGGAAACGATCGAGCGACTCGGTCCAGGCGTCGTCGTCGTCGGCCTTCGTCGGCCGGACGGCCAGCACGTCGATGTCACTCTCGCTCCCCGCCCGACCGGTCGCCACCGATCCGAAGATGGCGAGGTGAACGGGGGACGGCACGATCGATCGGCCAAACTCGGCGGCCCGACGCAACACGTCGGCCCGCAGCGAGCGGAGCTCACCGAGCAGCTCCACCACCCGAGAGCCCGGCACGAGCCGATAGAGAACGCTGGGCGGGACATCACGCCGCTCCGCCAGCCCCAACTCACAGAGCTGAGCCAGCACACGCGACGCCTGAGGCGTACTCACGTCGGCCAGCCGACCGATCTGGACCGTCGACATCTCCCGGCCGGCGTCGAGCATCACCGTCAGCACCTTGCCCCGTGCACCCGGTACGAGCGCCGACACCGGTCGGACGAGATCCATCTCTCGAGATTACAACTTTCTGAAACGATCATTTCGTTTACTTGCGCATTACGCCACCCTTTGACTCGTGTGCAGCCCTTGTTCGTGCGGCAACAGTCGAGGCTTGGCGAGGCGTCCCGGGGTGGGCGAGGCGTCCTAGCTAGGGTGACGGTCATGACCGAACGACGCGTGGCCATCGTTGCCGGAGCCGGCTCCTACGTCGGGCCCGATCTCGCCCGGGTGCTCGCCGCACGGGGCCACGACCTCGTCCTCGGCGATCCACCGGCCGATCTTGTCGACGAGTTGGAGCGGGCCGGGGCGGCGGTCCAGGCCGTCGTCGGCACCCGCGACCTGGCCGATCCCGAGGCGTCGGCGCGCCTCGTCGCCGCGGCGGTCGAGCGTTTCGGGCGGGTCGATTCGGCCACGGCGTTCACCGGGGCGATCGTCACCGGCCGGTTCATGAACTCGACCGTCGACGACTTCCGCAAAGTGCTGGACGGCTGCATGGTGGCCCCGTACCACTTCCTCAAGGCCGTGCTCGCCCCGATGATCGAACGGGGCGAGGGCGAGGGCCAGGTGCTGGTGATCACGAGTGCCAGCGCCGCCCGCGCCACCCCCGGGGCGCCGCTCTACTCGGCGGCCAGGGCCGGGGCGACCCATCTCGTGCGCAACGTCGCCGACGAGGTGGCCCGCCACGGCGTCCAGGTCAACGCCGTCGGCACGAACTACATGGACTTCCCCGAGTTCCGCCGGGCCACCGGCGCCGACGACCCGACCGTGCGCGCCAGACTCGAGTCGCAGGTGCCCCTCGGTCGGCTGGGCACGATGGAGGAGTTCGCCCACTTCTGCGCCCCGTTCGTCGACGGCACCAGTCGTTTCACCACCGGCCAGTACGTGTCGTACGCCGGCGGCTGGGCCTGACCGATTGGCGTGGTCCGCGCCGGGCGTGTGGACTACCCCGGTGACCCTCTTCGACGCGACCCACGACCTGTTCCGTCAGAGCTGGAAGGCGTTCGTCGCCAAGGAGATCAGCCCCCATGTCGCCGAGTGGAACGACGCCCGCCTCACGCCGCGCGGACTCTTCGCCGCGGCGGGGGCCCACGGGTTCGTCGGTATGGCCATCCCCGAGGCCTACGGCGGGGGTGGCACCGACGACTTCCGCTTCAACATGATCATCGCCGAGGAGCTCGCCTACGCGGGCACCGGCGGGTGCGCGCTCGGGCTCACGCTGCACAACGACATCACCACGCCCTACTTCCTCGCCTACTGCGACGAGGCGCAGAAGGCGCGGTGGTTGCCGGGCATCGCCGCCGGCGAACTGATCACCGCGGTGGCGATGACCGAGCCCGGCATCGGATCCGATCTGGCCTCGATGTCGACCACGGCGATCCGCGACGGCGACACCTACGTGCTCAACGGGGCCAAGACGTTCATCACCAACGGGATCAACTCCGACCTGGTGATCGTGGCGGCGAAGAGCGACCCGACGCAGAAGCACCGGGGCGTCAGCCTGTTCGTCGTCGAACGCGGGATGCCCGGCTTCGAGCGGGGCCGCAAGCTCGACAAGATCGGCATGCCCAGCCAGGACACGGCGGAGCTGTTCTTCACCGACGTCCGGGTGCCCGTCGCCAACCGCCTCGGGGAGGAGGGCGAGGGGTTCGCCTACCTCACCGCCAACCTGGCCCAGGAGCGGCTGTCGATCGCCGTCACCGGCGTGGCCGTGGCCCGCCAGGCCCTGGCCTGGACGCTCGACTACGTCAAGGAACGCGAGCCTTCGGCCAGCCGATCGGGGCGTTCCAGAACACCAAGTTCGTGCTCGCCGAGGTGGCCACCGAGGTCGAGGTCACCCAGGCCTTCGTCAACGACTGCGTCGGCGAGCTGCTCGAGCGGCGACTCTCCCCGGCCAGGGCGGCGATGGCCAAGTGGTGGGCCACCGAGATGCAGAAGCGGGCCGTCGACCGCTGCCTGCAGCTGTTCGGCGGCTACGGCTACATGCTCGAGTACCCCATCGCCCAGGCATACGCCGATGCCCGGGTGACCACGATCTACGGCGGCACCACCGAGATCATGAAGACGATCATCGCCAAGGACCTCGGCCTGTAGCACCCCTGGCGCGAAGATGGACCGATGCCCGCCGTCCAGTTCCTGCGCACGTCCACCGTCCGCCTGCATCCCGACGACGACGTCGTCGTCGCCGTACGCGACCTCTCCCCGGGGACCCGTCTCGCAGAGGAGTCGGTCACGGCCAACGACCACATCCCCGCCGGCCACAAGCTCGCCACCCGGGCCGTCGCCGCCGGCTCGCCCGTCCGCCGCTACGCCCAGATCATCGGGTTCGCCTCGGTCCCGATCGCCGCCGGCGACCACGTCCACACCCACAACCTCTCGATGGGCCGGTTCGACCGCGACCACGACTTCTCAGCCGGGTACTCACCGACGGCATTCGTCGACCGGTCGGCAAGTTTCATGGGGATCCGCCGGGCCGACGGACGCGTCGCCACCCGCAACTACCTGGCGGTGATCTCCACCGTGAACTGCTCGGCCACCGTCTCCAAGGCGATCGCCGACCACTGGCGGGGCGGGCAGAACCTCGAGGCCTACCCCAACGTCGACGGCGTCGTCTCGCTGACCCATGCCAGCGGCTGCGGGATGGACGCCGGCGGTGAGGGACTCGACGTCCTGCGCCGCACGATCGCCGGCTACGCCACCCACCCGAACATCGCCGGTGTGCTCCTCGTCGGCCTCGGTTGCGAGGCCAACGGGCTCGGCGCGCTGATCACGGCCCGGCGCCTGGAGGAAGGGAACCGCCTCGCCGCCCTGAACATCCAGGACATCGGCGGGACGCGCCGATGCATCGAGGCGGGCATCGCCCTGCTCGGGGCGATGCTGCCGGCGGCCGACGAGGTCGAGCGCGAACCGGTGCCGGCGAGCGAGCTGATCGTCGGCCTGCAGTGTGGCGGCTCGGACGGCTATTCGGGGATCACCGCCAACCCGGCCCTCGGGGCGGCGGTCGACGAACTGGTCCGCCACGGCGGCACGGCGATCCTCTCGGAGACCCCGGAGATCTACGGCGCCGAGCACCTGCTGACCCGCCGGGCCGTCACCCCCGAGGTCGGCGCCAAGATCGTCAAGCACATCGAGTGGTGGGAGGACTACACCGCCCGCAACCGCGGCGAGATGAACAACAACCCGACTCCGGGCAACAAGGCGGGCGGCCTGACCACCATTCTGGAGAAGTCGCTCGGCGCGGTGGCCAAGGGTGGCACGACCGGGCTGATGGAGGTCTACGGTTACGCCGAAGCCGTCACCACCAGGGGTTTCGTCTACATGGACACCCCCGGGTACGACCCGGTGTCGGTCACCGGTCAGGTCGCCGGGGGCGCCAACCTGGTGTGCTTCACGACCGGACGCGGCTCGGCCTACGGCTGCGTCCCCTCACCGTCGATCAAGCTGTCGACCAACAGCCGACTATGGGAACGCCAGGCCGACGACATCGACGTCAACTGCGGCGAACTGCTCGACGGCGACGTGACGATGGCCGCGATGGGCCGGCGGATCTTCGACGAGTTCCTCCGCGTCGCCTCGGGCGAGCCGACGAAGAGCGAGCGGTTCGGCTACGGCCACAACGAGTTCGCCCCGTGGATCATCGGCGCCACGATGTAGCCGAGGCGGGCGCCCCTGATCAGGCCGGGCGACCGTGTCGGTAGAAGTCCACCGTCTCGGGGGGCAGCGGGGTGTTGCCGGCGATCAGGTCGGCGGCCTTCTCGGCCAGCATCATCACCGGGGCGTAGATGTTGCCGTTGGTGACGTAGCGCATCGCCGAGGCATCGACGACGCGCAGGCCGTCGGTGCCGTGAACCCGCATCGTCAGCGGGTCGGTGACCGACATCGCATCGACGCCCAGCCGCGCGGTGCAGGAGGGGTGCAGCGCGGTCTCGGCGTCCTTGCGCACCCATTCGAGGATCTGCTCGTCGGTCTCGACCGATGGCCCGGGCGAGATCTCGCCGCCGTTGAACTCGTCCATCGCCTGCTGGGTGAGGATCGAGCGGGCGGCCCGGACCACTTCGACCCATTCGCGCCGGTCGGTCCCGGTCGACAAGTAGTTGAAGCGCAGCGCCGGTTTGGCGAACGGGTCGGTCGAGGTGATCTTCACCGAACCGCGCGAGTCGCTGTACATCGGCCCGACATGCACCTGGTAGCCGTGACCCGCGGGCGGGGCGGTGCCGTCGTAGCGGATGGCGATCGGCAGGAAGTGGAACATCGTGTTCGGGTACGCCACCTCGTCGTTGGAGCGGATGAAACCGCCGGCCTCGAAGTGGTTGGTCGCCCCCGGCCCCTTGCGGAAGAGCCACTGCAGCCCGATGATCGGCCGGCGCCACAGGGCGAGGTTCGGCTGCATCGAGACCGGCTTGGTGCAGGAGTACTGCACGTAGACCTCGAGGTGGTCCTGCAGGTTCTCGCCCACGCCGGGCAGGTCGTGGACCACGTCGATGCCCAGAGCGGTCAGCTCGGCGGCGTTGCCGACACCCGAGAGCTGCAGCAGTTGGGGGGTGTTGATCGACCCGCCGCAGCAGATCACCTCGCCGGCGTCGACCGAATGGTCCTTGCCCCGCACCCGGTAGTCGACGCCGACGGCGCGCCGGCCGTCGAAGCGGATCCTCGTCGCCTGGGCGCGTGTGGTCACCGTGAGGTTGGCGCGGTGCCGGACGGGCTTCAGGTAGGCCTGCGACGCCGACAGCCGCCGCCCGCGGTGGATGTTGCGGTCGAAGGCGGCGAAGCCCTCCTGCTGGTAGCCGTTGACGTCGGAGGTCAGCGGGTAACCGGCCTGCTTGGCCGCCTCGAGGAAAGCCCCGAACAGCGGGTTCGTCGCCGGACCCCGCTCGAGCACGAGCGGGCCCGCACCCCCGCGGTAATCGTCGGCGCCGGCGAGGCAGGTCTCGGACCTCTTGAAGTACGGGAGGCAGTGGGCGTAGTCCCAGGTGGCCATGCCCTCGTCGGCGCCCCAGCGCTCGTAGTCGAGGGCGTTGCCGCGCTGGAAGATCATCCCGTTGATCGAGGACGACCCACCGAGCACCTTGCCCCGGGCGTGGTAGATCCGCCGCCCGTTCATGAACGGTTCGGGCTCCGACTCGTACTTCCAGTCGTAGAACCGTGATCCGATCGGAAACGACAGCGCCGCTGGCATGTGGATGAACACGTCGAACCGGTAGTCGGGGCGCCCCGCCTCGAGTACGAGCACCGACGTGCCCGGGTCGGCCGACAGCCGGTTGGCCAGCACGCAGCCGGCCGATCCGCCGCCGATGATCACGTAGTCGTATCGGTCTGTCATCGTCATCTCTCCCCGGGGTGCGACGACGAATGTTGGCAGGTCTCCCCGACGGTCCCAACTCCCACACCGGCAACGTCGGCAGAGTTGGGCAGCATCCCCGGCGCACCGCATGATGGAGGACCATGACGACAGAGTCCCGCGGCGCACTGCTCTGGTCCCCGGCGGCCGACGCCCTGCTCACCACGCCGATCGGCCGGTTCGCCAGCGCCAACGGACACCGCGGCTACCCGTCGCTGCACCGCTGGTCGGTCGACGACCTCGAGGGCTTCTGGTCGGCGGTCTCCGACACGTTCGGCGTGCGCTGGCACGAGCGCCCGACTTCGATGATCGGCCCGCACGGTCTGCGGATGCCCGGCACGCAGTGGTGCCCGGGGGGCACGCTCAACTACGCCGAGCAGGTGCTCGTCGGCGCGCCGGCCGGCCCGGCGGTGATCGCCCGCGGCCAGACCCGTCCGCCGACGACGCTCACCGGGCCCGAGCTCACCGCCGCCGTGCACCGATGCGCCCGCGGGCTGCGTCGGCTGGGGGTGGAACGCGGCGATCGGGTCGCGGCGTACCTGCCCAACATCCCCGAGGCGCTCATCGCGATGCTGGCCACGGCCTCGATCGGGGCGGTGTGGTCGAGCTGCGCACCCGAGTTCGGCGTTCGCTCCGTGATCGACCGTTTCTCGCAGATCGCCCCCAAGGTGCTGCTCGCCGTCGACGGCTACGTCTACGGGGCCAAGCGCATCGACCGCACCGACGAGGTCCGGGCGATCACCGACGCCCTCCCCAGCGTCGAGCACCTCGTCGTCGTGCGCTACCTCGGCACCGGCCCCGACGACTGGTCGTCGCTGCTCGGCCCCGACGGGGGCCGCGACCTGGCCCACGGTGATGAGGTCGTCGGTCCGGAGTTCGAGGCCGTGCCGTTCGACCATCCGCTGTACGTGCTGTTCAGCTCCGGGACGACCGGGTTGCCCAAGGCGATCGTCCACGGCCACGGCGGCATCACCCTCGAACACCTCAAGGTGCTCGGCCTGCACCACGGCCTGGGCCCGGGCGACACGTTCTTCTGGTTCACCACCACTGGCTGGATGATGTGGAACTACCTGATGTCCGGCCTCGCCCTCGGGGCGGCGATCGTGATGTTCGACGGCGACCCGGCGTTCCCGTCGATCGACACGTTGTGGTCGGTGGCGGCCGAGACGGCGACCACCGTGTTCGGAGTCTCGGCGCCGTTCATCATGAGCTGCCGCAAGGCCGGCATCAGCCCACCGCGAGGTGTGATCCGGGAGATCGGCTCGACCGGGGCGCCATTGCCCGCCGACGGTTTCGAGTGGATCGACGACCGCTTCGGGCGGGGCGTGCTGCTCAACTCGATCTCGGGAGGCAGCGACGTGTGCACGGCCTTCGTCGGGATGAACCGGCTCACCCCCGTGCGATCGGGCGAGATCAGCGGGGCCCTGCTCGGCTGCGACGCGGTCGCCTACGACGCGACGGGGACGCGCTGCGCACCCGGCGAGCAGGGCGAACTGGCGCTGCTCGGGCCGATGCCCTCGATGCCCGTCGGGTTCTGGGGCGACGCCGACGGCTCGCGCTACCGCAACGCCTACTTCGCCGACTTCCCGGGCGTGTGGCGCCACGGCGACTGGGTGACCTTCTTCGACGACGGCGCCTGCATCGTCTCGGGACGCAGCGACGCCACCCTCAACCGGGGCGGGGTGCGCCTGGGCACCGCCGACTTCTACGCCGTGGTCGAGGCGATGCCCGAGGTGGCCGACGGCCTCGTGGTCCACCTCGACGGCGAGGGACGCGACGAACTGCTGCTGTTCGTCGCCCTGGCCCCCGGGGCGACGCTCGACGACGACCTGCGCCACCGGATCGGCGCGACGCTGCGTGCCGAGCTGTCGCCGCGCCACGTCCCCGACACCATCGAGGCCGTGCCCGTCGTCCCCCGCACACTGTCGGGCAAGAAGCTCGAGGTGCCCGTGAAGCGCATCCTCACGGGCACCCCAGCCGACGTCGCCGCCAGCCGCGGCTCACTCGCCGACCCCGACTCGCTCACCTGGTTCGAACGCAGGGCGGCCCGGTCGGTCGCCTGAAGATCGCGACGTGTCAGGCTCGGCGTCAGAGAGCCGTGACGCGATCGCCTTGGTCGTGAGCCGCGGCCGCGGCGCTCACGTCCACGACAGCACGGGACCATGTCGTCGCATCAAAGGGTCAGCAGATCAGTGACATGATTCGTTCCCTGGATCGACCGCACCACTGATTGAACGATACCGCCACTTGCCAGGTTCCCGCGAGGCACGACAGTGCTCTGCGTGAAGCTGATTGCGTTCCAGTCCGGGGCTTCGACGCCAGCCTGAAGCCGCCGCTCGACGGCGTCGTTACCGGCCGGGCATGCCGCCAGACCGATGCCGAAGCTGTTCGGCGGGATGGCGAACGTCGCCTCGACAGCTCTCGTACAGGCGCCGCCTCGGTCCGACAGGCCCGACAGGTCCGACAGCTCCCGCAGGCCCGACAGCTCCCGCAGGACCGACAGGCCCGGCAGGTCCTGGTGTTCCCGGGCCGCCAGCCTGCATGTAGCCGACGACGTCGATCAGGATGTCGGTCTTCGGGCCGGCAACGCCGAAGGCGTCATAGGTGACTTCGATCTTGCCCTTGTCCGTGCCCGACGTCGGCAGTTGCACGGTCACGGCGTTGGGCACGATGTCGCCCGCCTTGAAGTTGAGGCTCGACGTCGACGGAGCGCCGACGGCCGACGCCGGTCGTACCGACAGGAACCCGGCGGCGGTCGGAGCGACGACGGTCACGTTGAGCAGGACCCCGGTCGCCCCGTCGGGTACCACGATCTGCGAACCCGCATTCGTCGGGACCAACCCGGTCACGAGCAGATCGAGACCGACCGCCGAAACGAACGGCCCGGCGAGACCGACGTCGAGCGGATCCCGGGTGTCGAGGATCCGGACTGGATCGATGGTGACGACCGACGACGCAGGTCCCGAGGCAGCCTGTGCTGCGAAGAGGCCACCACCGCCGACCGTCACGGACACCGCCGCCCCGATCGCTGCCCATCGTGAACGCCACAGAGGCGACCTACCGCGCGAGTTCTGAACATCTTCCATCTTGAGACAGCCCCACATCTTCTCAGGAACGAAGCCGGACGCCTCGTCGATCAGGACCATAGCTCACTTCCCGTGAACAGTGGCCCGACGATCATCACGCGACGTCACGAACGTCTCCAGCGAGCCGGAGCGGTTACACGGCTTTCGACGCCCAGTGTGGGGACCGGGCGCAGACTCAGCGGCCCTTCCAGACCGGCGGGCGCTTCTCGGCGAACGAGGCGGGGCCCTCGCGGGCGTCCTCGGAATCGACGGCACGCCGGTAGCTCTCCATCGACTTGATCGCCGTCATCGCCTGGGCCAGCGCCATCGGTGTGGTCCGCCGGCCGATGTCGAGGATCGCCGCGACGCTCAACGGCGCCGACGCCATCACGGATCGGGCCAGCTCGCGGGCCGATTCGAGGAGATCGCCGGCGGCCACGACCCGGTTGACGAGACCCCAGCGCTGCGCCTCGGCGGCATCCATCCGGCGGCCGGTGAGCAGCAGCTCGCGGGCGATGTGCACGGGGAGCAGCCGGGGCAGCTTGACCGATCCGGCGTCGGGGAGGATGCCGAGCTGCGCCTCGGGGAGGAAGAACTGGGCATGCTCGGCGGCGACGATCAGATCGGCGGCCATGGCGATCTCGAAGCCACCGCCGACCGCCAGGCCGTTGACGGCGGCGATCACCGGCTTGGTGCGATCGGGCAGTTCGGGGAAGCCGCCGAATCCGCCGGCTCCGTAGTCGGCGTCGAAGTCCTCACCCTCGTTGGCCGCCCCGAGATCCCATCCGGCGGAGAAGAACCGCTCCCCCGCCCCGGTGAAGATGATCGCCCGCACGTCGGGGTCGGCGTCGGCGACGACGAACACATCCCCGAGGGCGCAGCTCGTCGCCGCGTCGATGGCGTTGGCCTTGGGCCGGTCGAGAGTGATCTCGAGGATCGCGCCGTTTCGCTCCACACGGAACCCATCACTCATCGGGGAGTCCTCCTGTCATCGGCTCCAGACTGGCGCATCGGGGACCCGATCATCGAGTGGTTATCCGTCGCCCTGTCGGCTCGATGCCTCACCCGGTTTCCACCTCGATTCCCATGGCGTGGGCGATCCGGTCGAGATCTGACTCCGCATGCATGTCAGTGGCGCCCCGTTCGCCCGTTGCCGCCGGCCTCCTCGACCCACAGGGCGTCAACGGCGACGGCGCCGCGGGTGCCGACCAGCACCGGGTTGAGCTCGACCTCGACGACCGCGGTCCCGACGACGGCATCGGCCAGGCGGACGACCAACTCGGCGAGGGCGTCGATGTCGCCGGCGGGGCGGCCGCGGAAGCCGGTGAGCAGCCGGTAGCTCCGTAGCCCGGCCAGGGCGCCGCGCACCTCGTCGGCGGTGACCGGGGCGAGCAGGTGGGCGACGTCGGCCCAGATCTCGGTCGTCACGCCGCCGGAGCCGACCGAGACGAGCCAGCCGATCGGCGGGTCCCGCCGCACGGCGACGAGCACCTCGGCCACCACATCCGTGACGGTCGACTCGACGAGGTACCCGGCATCGGTCACCGGCATCCTCGCCAGCGCGTCGGCCACCGCGGCCTCGTCGCCCAACCCGATCCGTACCGCTCCCGACTCGCTCTTGTGGGCCAATCCGAGGGCCTTGAGCGTCACCGGGAAGCCGATCCGCCCGGCCACGGCGACCACGTCGGCCGCCCCGACGGCGACACCGTGGGGAACGGCGACTCCGAGCCGCCGGAGGCGCTCCTTGGCCGTCGCCTCGTCGATCAGGCGCGTTGCGCCCGGGTGGACCGCGGCAGCGTGGGGCGGGCCGGCGACCCGCCCGACCGTCGCCGCCGCGCTCAGGGCGGCCAGGCCCTCGGCGAGCCCGAGCAGTGGGGTCAGCCCCCTGGCCGCGGCGTGGGCACGGAGCCCGGCATCGAGGTTCTCGCCCAACGAGGCGACCACCACCCCTCGACGGCCGGTGGCCGCCGCCGCGTCGCCCAGTGCGTCGATCGCCGTGCGCCACGACGACGTGTCGTGGCCCGGGTCGCCCGGGGCGTCGAGCAGCAGCATCGTGGCATCCTGCGGTCCGTCCATCACCGCGGTGAAGCACCGGGAGGTCGCCTCCCGGTCACCCCACATGAAGGTGTGGTAGTCGAACGGGTTCGACACGCTGACCAGCTCGGTGAGCGTGCCCTCGATGCGGACGCGGTGCTCGTCGGAGAACGGTCCGAAGCGCAGCGGTGTGCCCTCGGACAGGTCGGCGACGAGCGATGCCTCACCCCCCGAACAGCTCAACGAGACCAGCCGCGGCCCGCCCAGCCGACCGCCCTCGTCGAGCAGCTTGAGTGTCTCGAGCAGCTCGGCCGGCGTGCGCACGACGGCCACGCCGTAGCGCTCGAACATCGCGTCGTAGGCCGCGGCCCGCCCGGCCATCGCCCCGGTGTGCGAGGCGGCGATCGCCGCCCCGGCCACCGAGCGCGCCGTCTGCAGGGCGACGATCGGCACGCCCCGCTCGGCGGCGCGGATCGCCGAATGGGCGAAGCGCTGCGGATCGCGGACCGCCTCGAGGAACAGGCCGATCGTCGTGATCCGCTCGTCGTCGAGGAAGGCGTCGATGCAGTCCTCCATGCCGAGGGAGGCCTGGTTGCCGACGGTGACCATCCCGCCGAGGCGCACCCCCCGCCGGGCGTAGGTCAGGTTGCAGGCGACGTTGCCCGACTGCGAGACGATCGCCACGCCGCGGTCGAACACGGCGCAGCCGTGCTCGTCGGGCCACAGGGCGACGCGGTCGAAGGTGTTCACGTAGCCGTAGCAGTTCGGGCCGAGGAAGGGCAGGCCGCCGGCGGCGGCGAGCAGCTCGGCCTGCAGGCCGTCGTCGCCGGTCTCGGCGAAGCCCGAGCCGTAGCAGACCGCTCCGCCGACCCCGTCCATCACCGCCAGCGTGCGCATCGCGGCAACCGAGGCGTGGCGGTTGACACCGAGGAAGACGGCATCGGGCACCCCGGGCAAGTCGTCCAGCGAGGCCAGGCAGGGCACCCCGGCCAGCGACGCCCGACGCGGGTTGACCGGCCAGATCTCGCCGGGGAACCCGAGCAGCCGGCATTGGCGGACCACCCGCTCGGCCGGGGCGCCGCCGACGACGGCGATCGAGCGGGGGGCGAGGAGTTGCTGGAGCGAACCCCGCACCCCTCAGCCCCCGTGGGCGCGCAGCATCGCGCGGGAGATGATGTGGCGCTGGATCTCCGAGGTGCCGTCCCAGATGCGGTCGACGCGGGTGTCGCGCCACATCCGTTCGAGGGGCAGCTCGTCCATCAGCCCCATCCCGCCGAAGATCTGGATCGCCTCGTCGGTGACCATCTGGCACATCTCGGAGGCGAACACCTTGGCCATCGCCATCTCCGAGTCGCTCGGGCGGCCCTCGGCGTCGTTCCACGCGGCGCGGAAGGTGAGCAGCTCGGCGGCGTCGAGCTGGGTCTGCATGTCGGCCAGCTTGAACGAGACACCCTGGAACTTGCCGATCTGCTGGCCGAACTGGCGGCGCTCGGCGGCATAGGCCGTGGCCAGGCGCAGAGCCCGGCGGGCCCGGCCGAGGCAGACGGCGGCGACCTGCAGCCGGGTGGAGCCGAGCCACTCGTTGGCCACGTCGAAGCCCCGGTGCTCCTCGCCGAGCAGCTTGCGCGACGGCACCCGGCAGTCGTCGAAGTTGATGATCATGTTGTGGTAGCCGCGGTTGGACACCGAGTTGTAGCCCTGGACGACCTCGCAGCCCGGCGTGTCGAAGTCGACGAGGAACGAGGTGATCCGCTTCTTCGGTCCGTGCGACGTCTCCTCCTCGGCCGTGGCGGCGAAGAGGATCACGTAGTCGGCGAGGTCGGCGTGGCTGATGAAGTGCTTGGTCCCGTTGATCACGTAGTCGTCACCAGCGCGCGTTGCCCGGCACTTCATCCCGCGCACGTCGCTGCCGGCGTCGGGCTCGCTCATCGCCAGGCAGTCGACCCGCTCGCCGCGCACCGTCGGCAACAGGTACTCCTCGATCTGGTCGCCGACGCACGCCTGCAGCACGTTCGACGGGCGGGCCACGATGTACTGCAACGCGTAGTTGGCCTCGCCGAGCTCACGGTCGACGATGCAGTTGCCGACCGAGTCGAGCCCGGCGCCGCCGAAGCGCTCCGGCATGTTCGCCGCGTAGATCCCCGCGGCGATCGAGCGGTCCTTGATCTGCTGGACGAGGTCGGGGCGCACCCGGCCGGAGCGCTCGACCTCCTCCTCGTAGGGGAACAGCTCGCGCTCCTTGAAGACGCGGCAGGTCTCGGCGATCATTACCTGCTCGTCGCTGAAGGCGAAGTCCATCGGTGCTTCCTCTCTGGTTCGGGCCCGTCGGGGTTCAGGCCCGTCGGGGTTCAGGCCTGGGCGCTGGGCAGACGCATCACGGTGCCCACCTGGGGGGGTACGGCGAGCTCGGTGTGACTGGCGGCGATGGCGTCGAGCGCCGCCTTCACCTGCGCCAGGATCGGCGCCGAGCGGACGGCCGCCATGTCGACGTGGACCAGCATCTGCTCGGCCGTGCAGAGCAGCGCTCCGCTCTCGCCGTGGAACATCTCGTGGATCAGGTGGACGCGCTTCGCGTCGACACCGAGGATCTGGGTGGTGAAGCGGATCGGCTCGTGCAGGTCGACCTCGAGGAGGTAGTGGATGTGGGTCTCGACGGTGTAGAAGCTGTGCCCGGCGGCCCGGTAGGCCTCGTCGTCGCCGATGTAGCGGAACATCGCGTCGCTGGCCCACCCGGCCGCCGTCAGGTAGGCGGCCTCGGTCATGTGGTCGTTGTAGTCGACCCAGTCGGGCTCGACGCGGGTGGCGTACAGCGCCAGCGGCGCGGCGGGCACATCGCCGGGCTGCCACGGCCTCGTCGCCCCGGCCGAGAAGCGCAGCGCCTCGTGGTGGGCGATCGCCGCGCCGGCGCCGATGGCGCTCGGGCGCAGGGCGCGCATCACGGCGATGATCGCGTCCTCGTCGCCGGCGCACAACGCGGCGATGCCCGGACCCAGGCGGTCCAGCTCCGCTGGTGGTGTGCCCGCCGGGACGGGCGCCATCCCGAGCGAAGAGTAGAACCCGGCCAGCTCGGCTGCGGCCGGCCCGGAGACCTCGACGAGGGGCAGCAGGTGGATCGGCTCGTGCACCACAGCGGCCCCCAGTTCGGCGACGAGCCCGGGGCGCAGACCGTCGGGCAACGATCCGGCGACGATCTGGGCCAACTCCACCGGCTCACCGGCCGCCAGCTCGTCGAGGGGACGGACCCGGTCGACGGAGGCGCCGGGGAACAGGCCGAGCCGCTGGGCCGACGGCCAGCGCCTGCCCACCCCGTCGACGACGGCAGGGTCCGAGACGTAGACGTCGAGCCCGGCGGCGGCGAACCGGGTCGCCCACCCCTCGGCGGCCGGCCCGGAACCGATCACGACGACCTTCGACGACATAACCTAAACATACATTCAGGATTGCCGGGCAGGATTGAACCGGGCAGGATTCGACCAGTCAGGAGTCCGCAGTGCCCCGACCGCGACTCGATCACGTACGCAAGGCGCAGATCGTCGCCGCCGCGGCCGAGGTCCTCTCCGAACGCGGCTACGCGAACACCAGGGTGGCCGACATCGCCCGGGTGGCGGGCACGAGCCCGGCGGCGATCCTCTACTGGTTCGACGGCAAGCACGGGTTGCTCGCCGAGGCGCTCGCCCAGCGTGAACAGGAGTTCCACGACACGTTCACGGCGCAGCTCGACACCCTGCCCACCGCCTCGCAGCGCCTCCGGCTGCTCGTCGAGGCGATGCTCTACGAGTACGACTGGGGGCTGTGGATGGAGCTCTGCGTGCTCGCCCTGCGCGATGAGCACGCTGCGGCACAGCGTGACCGGATGGACCGCCGGTGGCGGGCGGCGCTCCGCGCCGTGATCGCCCTCGGTCAGGAGACCGGCGAGTTCACGCCCGGCGACCCTGCGGCGATCACCTTCCTCCTCGCCGGCCTGCTCGACGGGCTCGCCCCGCTACTGGCGGTGCGGGCGACCGGTGTGAGCGCGCGGCAGGTCGAGTCGACGTGGCTCGGCGAGGCGGCCCGGATGCTCGGGACCGGCTTCGACGCCCGTGCCCTGCGGCCGGGCTGAGTGCCGGCGCGACGGCGAACCGGACAGCCCCGCCGACGGGCGACGAACACATGTCGGTCGAAGCTCGACCTCGTCGACTGCTCAGGCCGACCTACCTCACGAGCGCCACGAGGATGGCGACCACGACAACGGCGATCACGATCCACTCCAGGGTGGTCGGATGCGAGACGGGCGAGCCGGGAGGTTTCGCCGGGGTCGCTGCCGTCGTCGCCGAGGGCTTCGCAGCCGGGGCCGCCCCGCCCGCCTGCCACGTCTGACGCGCCCGCCCGGCAGGCGCCTCCGCCGTGGGCGGCGGCGCACCCGGCTGACCCGGCTCCGATTGGACCGGTGCCGGCTGGACCGGCTCCGCTTGGACCGGTGCCGGCTGGACCGGACCCGACCGGGCAGAACCAGGCGGGACGGCTGCGCGTCCGGCCCAGACCTGGCGGGCCGCGGCATCCGGCGAAGCCGTTGGTGACCAGCGATTGGCGGTTCCTTGCCGGGCGAGGTTGTCGAGCAGCATCTCGAGGCTCGAGTACCGCTCGGCCGGGGCGTCGCACCACCGGCGCAACTCGGCGGCGAGGTCGCGCACGAACGGCTCGGGGTGGCGGGCCATCTCCGACCAGATCCCCCGCTCGTCGTCGCCGAACAGGTCGGGCTCCTCGATGAGCAGCGTCATGTCGCCGCGGTGGAAGTCCTTCCACAACGCCGGCCGGACGGCGACGGCACGCAGGCTCAGGTAGACCACCGCCGCCCCGAAGGCATCCATGTGCTCGCCCCACCGGCGCAGCGGGTGCTGGTAGGCCTGGTGCCCAACCTCGCCCGGCAGCTCGTTCAGCTCGGGAAGCCACAGGCTGTCGTAGTCCACGAAGCGCACCCGACCCGACACTCGACCGTGATCGATCAGGATGTTCTGGGCGTGCAGGTCGCCATGGGCGATGCGGGCCGACGACATCGCTGCCATCGCCGCCCGCCAGTCCTCGGCGAGTCGCAGCAGGTCGGCGTCCCGACCGGCGCCGATGCAGTCGTCGACGTAGTCGTCGAGCGTCGTCCCCTCGACCCACTCCATCTTGAGCAGCGAGACCTCGTTGGTGTCGACGACGAGTCCACCGTCGACCCATTCCGTGCGGGCCAAGAACGGCATCGGGTTGGCCTCGACCCATCTCGCCAGGGCCAGGTACGGCACGCGCAACTGGTCGGCCGCGGTGGTGATCGAGATCCGGACGGCGAGCCTGCCGCCTCCGGGTACATGCGCCTGGAACACCGCGGCGCGACCGCCGCTCCACACGGCGGCCCCACTGCCGCTCGCCCGGAACGTCGATGCCCGCAGCTCCTCGTCGCGGAACTGATCGGGGATCATCACGTACATGCGCAACAGCTCGCGATCGATCAGCCTGCCGCTCATCAGCCGGCCGTCCCCGTGATCAGCCGCAACATCGTGACGTCGTCGTTCTTGAGCAGCTCGGCGGAGCGCAGGTCGCGGCAGAGCGCCCCGAACCCATCGGAGCCGATGTCGCGCAGCGCCATCCACGTCGATGGCCGATCGATCTCGTCGAGCAGCCACGCCGCCAGCGCATCCGACGTGACGAACAGGCTCTCGCCGGGGGCGAGACCGCCGTTGGCAACCGCGGTGTGCGCGGCCAGACGCGCATCGTCGATGGCGACGCTCGTGACCAGCATCGGCGCCGCAGCGGCGTCGTGACCCGGGGCCAGCGGGAACGTCGTCAGCACCCGCCCCGCTACCGACACATGGAACAGACAGCAGTCCCCCACGGCGACGACCCGCCACCCGGCGGCATCGACGTGGCCGCCGAGGAACGTGGCGAACGAACCCTTCTGGGCTGCGGCGGCATGGATCCACTCGGGGACGTCGAAGGCCCGGAACTCCGCCGAATCCGAATCGAACGCCGCCCGTGCCGCGCCGACCCACGTGACGAATGCGCCGACGTCGAGCTCGCCGAACGCCCGTCGGTTGCCCGCTTCGACGAAGCTCGAGACCAGGTGGAAGGCCCATTCCCGTGACCGGACCCCCGACGACGCTCCGTCGGCGACGGCGAACCACCCGGATGCCGGGCTGTACGCGCACCCGTCCTCCCACTCCGCACGCGGCGTGTCGGCCTTCTGGCACCAGTAGGCCGACCAGAGCGGCGCGGGACCGACGGCGACGGTCATCGATCGGCCACGAGCCAGGTGGGCGTGCCGACGTCGAGGAACTCGGCCAGCGCGGCCGCGTCGGAGTTGAACGTGAACCCACGTGCCCCGTCGTTCATCGGGATGTTCAGGCCGCGGGCGACGGAGACCATGCGCGGGGTCAGCTCGCTCGACATGTCGAAGAGGGTGCGGGCGAACTCGTCGGGGAGCAGCTGCGGCGAGTTCGGGAACTGCAGCGGCTGGTCGTCGCGGTCGGACATGTGGCTGTTGAACAACAGCAGCGCACCGTCGGAGGTGACGATGCCGCGCAGCTGTTCGGCGAGCGGACGCGGATCGCCGTCGGTGGCCTCGCCATCGGTCACGTTGATCACGATCGGCGGGAACGAGTCGTAGTTGTCGTTGGCCCACTCGACGACGGTCGAGCCGGCCAGGTCGAGCGCCGCGCTCATCGGGGTACCACGCGATCCGTACGGTTCGACCCAGATCGGAAGGTCGACGCCGACGTCGTCGCGCCCTGGGACGCTCTCGCGCACGAAGCGCAGAGGGTGCGCCGCCAGCACGTCGAGCGGGACGAGGGTGTGGCCGGCCAGCTCGCCGCCGAACAACGAACCGACCCGCTCGCCGTAGCCGATGATCCCGATGTGGAAGTAGGGGCGGATGGTGTCGCCGCGCTGGCACAGCAGGATCAGGTTGCGCAACAGACGGTTGACGGCGTTGGCCAACGCGGTCGCCTTCGATCCGGGCCCGCCGGCAAACGGGTCGGTCATCGACCCCGACCGGTCGAGCAGGAAGACGATGCAACCGGGGTGGCCTCGATCGACGCTTCGGGTGTACATGTTCGGCTCCTGTCAGTCGTGCAGCCAGCTTCGGACGGCGGTGTCTGGTTGGTGGCCTCCGGCGCCGGCCGGCTGCCACGCGTTCGAGCACACCGGGCAGCGCACCGACGCTGCCGGCACCGTCACGAACACGTGGCCGCAGTGCGGGCACTGCGTCTCATCGGCCGGGCGCCTGGCGTAGCGCCCGACGTCCACCGGACCCCGCTCGGCACCACCCGATCGGGTCTGGGCGATCAGCGGCGGCCCGGCAGACACCGACGTAGGGGCGGCGGGGCGCTGACCCGCCCAGGTGGCGGAGCGGCGGGTTCCCCGAGCCGCCTCCCCGCCGGGATGCAACCCCGCCCGGGGTGCTGGGCCGCCGGGGCGGGCGGCCATCAGCGTTCCCTCGACGGCCGCCGCTGCGAGGATCACGACGGCGCCGCTCATCAGCACGGCTCCCACGGCGGGCCTGGCGTCGGCGATCAGCGCGCCGAGAGCCAGCACTGTCCACCAGGCGGTCGCCGCCTGCAGGCCGCGCACCGCCACCCGGCCCACGGCGTCGTTGACCGGGCCGGGGGCGGTCACGGCCGCCTCGTCGTCGAGGTCGAGCAGGCCGTGGCGACGTTGGCACCGGCGACGTTGGTCGTGGTGGCCGTGGAGCGGGCCGCACCGGCGAGAGTGGTCGTGGTGGCCGTGCCGACCCTCGGACAGACCTCGAGCTTGGTCCCGCCGCCGGTCGCCACACCAATGGCGAAGGCGAGCGAGACCGCCGCAGCGGCGAGCCAGCCGAGCAGTCGGCGGGCGCCCACGGGGCGATCGGCCGACCGCGCCGCGTCGTCAGGCTGAGCATTCGCTGACGGCGGTGCGGCCCGCGGCGGCGCGACCGGCGCGGCGCTCGGCGACTCCCAGCGCTGCGGCACGGGCGGGGCCGGCATCGAGGCGCGGGCCGGGGTCTGCGTCGGGCGTGACGCCCATGTGTTCGCGCCCTTCGGCCGGTCGCCTGGCCGGTTCACGGCTGGAGCACCGATCCGGCGCCCTCATCGGGCACGGGCACGTCCGGGAGACCCGACCCGTGCTGGGTCCACCACGCCGTGCCCGACCCGGCGGGAAGCGGCGTTCCCTCGGGCGCGCCGGCGGCCGGGGCGGCGGTCGGCTCCGCCGGCTCGGGCGGCGCCGGGACCCATCGATTCGCCGGCGGCCGGTCGGCCCGGTTCCACCAGGCGACCCCCAGCTCGACCGCCGGCAGCCCGCCCGGCGCGGGTGCCGAGCGCCCGCCCGCCGAGTGCCAGACCTGGCGGGACTCCTCGTCGCGGGCGGCCGGGCCCGGCGATTCGGGGCCGGGAGGTTCGGCGTGCGCCGGGACCGGTTCCTCGGGGGGCTCGGGGGGCTCGGGGGCACGGCGGGCGAGCACCAGCAGGCCCACGCCCGCGACGACGGCGATCCCGCCGAGGACAGGCGAGTGGAAACAGACCACGACCCCCACCGCGACCAGGGTGATCGCCACCAGGGCGATCGCTCTGGCCCGGCGCCGGCGACCCGGCCGACCGCGGCCCGCTCTCGCCCCCGTGGACCGCCGCGCGGCGCCGCCGTCGGACACCGAGGTCCCGGGTTCCGGTTCCGGCTCCGTCCGACCGGCCGCCTCCGGCCCGGTTGAGCGTTCGTCCTGGCGGCCGGGCGTCGAACCCGTCGGCCCGGGGGGTTCCTGGCGCAAAGGATGCTCGGCGAGGATCGTCTCGATGTTGGCGCGCACGGTCCACGACAGGTCGGTGCGGTCGTGGAGCTGTTGCAGCAGCCGGAGCGCCTCGGACTGGTTCGGCCCCCCGAGGTCGAAGGTCAGCCGCCCGAAGTAGTCGACCTGGTCGTCGAGCACCAGCGTCGGCGCGAACAGCTTGGCGAACCGGTCGCGGTACGACTGGGGAACCGGTGGCGGATCGGGGATCACCTCCGGCAGGGGCACCGACATGTCGGCGTTCTCCACGGCCTGCGCCAGCGCCTCGATGCAGGCCGCATCGCCCGGTCTGAAGTCGATGAGCTGGGTCTGGCGCATCTCGGCCGGTGCCGTCGTCCAGTCGGTGTGGTCGGTGCGCACCGGCAGGAACGGACGATCGAGAGCCGACGCATACCCCCATTCGGCCAGGCACGCGTCGGACGCCATCGAGTGCCGGCTGACGAGGAGCACGAACAGGTGGCACCCGCTGATCTGACGGAGGATCTCGGCCCACCATCGCTGCCCGCCGACCAGGCTCTTGTCGAGCCACACCGGCCCGGCCAGACGCGCGAGCTCCGCCCGGAGGGCGTCGGCGAGTTCGGCATCCTGGTGGGCGTAGCTCAGGAACACGGTCATGGCCGCTCAGGCCCGTCCTCGTCGACCGGGCGCGTACCACTCGAGGTGGCCGATGAACTGCGAGAGGTCGGCGTTGTCCCGTGAATGTCCTCGAACACTAGCCGTCGCGCCGACGGCCCGGATCGAGAATCAGGCAGCCACCGGGTCGGGCGCTACGAGGATCCGATGGCCGATGTACGCGGCCAGCACGACGAGGGCGACGGTCAACGTGGCGTAGTAGCCCTTGGGACCCACCGCAGTCATCGACGCACCGACGGCCAGGGGGCCGAGGATCGAGCCGAGGCCGAGCGAGAGCACCAACGCCGACGCAGCCGCGACCCGCCGGTCGGGTGACAGCCAGTCGTTGGTGTACACGCTGGCCAGGGAGTACATCGAGGTGATCAGGCCGGTGAACAGCAGGAAAAGGGGGTAGACGACCAGCCGGCCGGATCCGACGACCATCAACGCCACGCCGATGGCCGCCCCCATCAGCGCCGCCCGCACGATCACCTCGCGGCGGGGCCGGCGGTCCGACCAGGCGTTGACCGGCCACGAGAGCACGACGGTGCCGACGGTGCCGACGGCGACGAAGATCGACGCATCGTGGGTGTCGAAGCCGATCCGCGAGGCGTACACCGCGGCCATGCTCGCCTGGCCGCCCCACATCACCCCGGCCAGCGCCGTGGCCACCATCCCCGAAGGGACGAGACGGGCAAGCTCGGCGAACGACATCGACGCATGGACCTCGGGCCCCTCACCGCCGGGTGGCCGGGCGAGCAGGGGCAGCACGCCGAGGCCGAACAGCGCGGAGGAGGCAACGAAGGCGCCGAGGTCGTCGGGCGACGCCACATTGAGCAGCAATTGGCCCAGGGTCACCCCTGCCATCGATACGACCATGTACACGGCCAGCATCCGGCCCCGCACGTCGTTGGAGGCGAGGTCGTTCAGCCACGACTCGACGACCACGTACGTGCCCGCCATCGCCACACCGGTGAGCACCCGCCCCGCGCCCCAGGGCACCGGATGCACCCAGGCGCCGTGGACGATCGGCACGACGGCGTTGAGGCCGGCGAGGGCGATGAACGTCGTACGCCGACCGACGCGTGGGATCGTGAACGAGGTCAGCCGGGCGCCGAGCAGGAAGCCGACGTAGTAGCACGACATCACGACGCTGGTCACGCCCGTGGCGAAGTGCTCGTGCTCGGCCCGCAGGCCGAGGGCGGCGCCGAGCAGGCCCTGGCCGCACATCAGGACGGCCATGGCGGCGAACAGGCCGGTACCGCGGCCCAGGGCGCGGCTGGTCTCCCGGGCGCTCGACGGTTCGGACATCACCGTCAGCCCGGGACGCGGACGCGGATGAACTGCGGTCCGCCGGCCGAGTACGCCTCGACGATGGCGTGCCCGAGCGCGCCGGGGTCGCCGACCGTGCGGCCGGTCCAGCCGAACCCCCGGGCGATCAGCTCCGGGTCGACCGACGAGGCGTCGATCCCCATCCGAGGCGCCCCGACCCGGTCGAACGAGTCGCGGATCTCGCGGTACCCGCGGTTGTCCCACATCACGACGACCAGGTCGAGCCGCTCGTCGACGGCGGTGGCCATCTCGGGCGCCGTGAACAACCACCCGCCGTCGCCGACCAGGGCGAACACCGGGCGGTGCGGGCAGGCGATCTTCGCTCCGATGGCCATCGGGATGGCACAGCCCAGCGTGCCGAAGCCGTAGGGGGCCAGCCACGACCGGGGCTCCCGGCAACCGAGGAACGAGTGTGCGGCATAGGCCAGTTGCGTCGAGTCGAGGGCGACGATGCGATCCTCGGGGAGCGCCGCCTCGATGGCCTCCAGCCAGCCGAGCATCGCCGGATCGACGGTGCGGCGCACGGCGGCGCGCAGCGAGGCGGCCAGCTCCTGGCCGGCGATCGACGCCGCGACCGGGGTGTCACCGTCGGCGAGGGCATCGACGATGGCGGTCAACGCCGCGCCCGCGTCCGACACGATGCCGACGGTCGGAGCCATCCGCCGGTCGAGTTGGGCCTCGTCGAGGTCGATGCGGATGATCGCACCTCCGAGCCGGATCGGGAACCCGCCGTTGTAGATGTCGGCGTCCGACACCTCCGAACCGACGACGACGACGGCATCGGCACCGGCGAGGGCCCGCTGCACCGGGGCGAAGGCCAGGGTGTTGTCGACGCACAGCGGGTGGCCGGAGGGCAGTGCCCCCTTGCCGTTGCCGGAGAGGACCACGGGGGCGGCCAGGCGTTCGGCGAGGGTGCGCAGGGCGGGTCCGGCGTCGATCGCCCCGCCTCCGGCAATGATCATCGGCCGGGTGGCCACCCGCAGGAGCGCGGCGGCCCGCCCGATTGCCGCCGGGTCGGGCTGCGGCCGGTTGGACGCCCCGTCGACGCGCACGAGGGGATCGCACGTCTGCTCGAGCACGTCGGTGGGGAACGTCAGGTGCACCGGCCGGGGTCGGCGGGCGGAGAACTGCGCCCAGGCGGCGGCGAGGAGCTCCGGGACCTCCCCGGCGGTGAACACCGTCTCGCTGAACGCCGTGATCGAGCGACCGAGCAGGGCCTGGTCGGGCAGGTCGTGGAGCGGCCCGTGGCCCTGGCCGAGCGCGTCGGTCGGGGTGGTCGACGAGAGCACGAGCAACGGCTGCGAATCGTGGAACGCCTGGCCGATCGGGGTGAGGATGTTGGTGAAGCCGGGCCCGGAGATGACCACGCACACCCCCGGACGACCGGTCACCCGGCCCCAGCCATCGGCCATGTACCCGGCGCCCTGCTCGTGACGGGGCGAGACGGCCCGCACGCCGGAGCGGGCCAGACCCCGGTACAGCTCGATGTTGTGCACCCCGGGGATGCCGAAAACGGTGTCGACGCCGTACTGCGTGAGCAGCTCGACGACCGCCTCGCCGACCCTCACCGCGACGCCCCACCGACGGCGGCGCCGGCCGGCGGGCCGGCGAGCGAGTCGGCCAGCGGGTCGGCGAGCGAGTCGGCCAGCGCGGCGATCCGCGTACAGGCCTCGACGATCACGGCGCTGTCCACGGTGAGGGCCAGGCGGATGTGCCCGGCGCCGCCGGCGCCGAAGCTCTCCCCCGGCATCACGACGACGCCGCGCTCGTCGAGCAGCCGCCGGGCGAACTCCTCGCCGCTGAGGCCGGTGGGCCGGATGTCGACCATCACGAACATCCCGCCTTCGGGCATCCGCGCCGACGCCCCGCGCGACCCGCCGAGCGCGGCGACCAGCGCCGCGGCCCGCTCGCGGAACGTGGTGGGCAGTGACGCCACCTCGGGGTGGTCGGCGTCGAGGGCCGCCGACGTGGCGTCGGCGAGGAAGGGCTGCGAGCCGAACAGCATCGCCTCGACGACGAGCGTGAGCCGCCGGGCCAGCTCGGGCGGGCAGGCCGCCCAGCCGGAGCGGAAACCGGGCAGCGCATGCGATTTGGAGATCGAGGCGAGTGACACCGACCGATGGCGCAGCTGCGGACGGTCGAACGGCGAGGTGAACGGGACGTCGTAGGTCATCGAGGCGTAGACCTCGTCGCAGACGATCCACAGGTCGTGGCGCTCGCACACCTCGCCGATGGCGTCGACCTCGGCCTCGGTGAGCACGGCGCCGGTCGGGTTGGACGGTGTGTTCAGCAACAGGACGCGGCTCCGCTCGGTGATCAGCGCCTCGAGCGCGGCAGCGGTGACGTGGAAGCCGTCCTCGGGCCGCGTGGGGATCGGCACGAAGTGTGCGCCCATCGCCGCCACCACCCCCTCGTACGTCGCGTAGTAGGGATCGGGGACGAGCACCTCGTCGCCCGGCTCGGCGAGGGTGGCGACCACCGAGAACAAGGCATGTTGCGTGCCGGCCATGTAGACGATCTGCTCGGGCCCGGTGACCAGCCCCGACCGTCGGGTGTAGTGCTCGGCGATCGAGCGGAGCACTCCGGGCTCGCCCTGGCCGGCGGAGTACTTCGTCCGCCCGGCGCGCATCGACTGGACGGCGGTGTCGAGCACGGCAGCCGGCGGCGGGAGGTCGGGCTCGCCGATCGACAGGAAGATCAGCTCGGCGCCCCGGCGTGCACGCCGACGTCCTTCGAGGTGGACCGCCCACTTGTCGGATCCCAGCCCGGACAGGCGCCCGGACATCCCTGAATACCGCATCGACACGCTGTGCTCCCCGGTCACTCCACCCCCTTCGGGGCGGATCACCAGGCTACCCCCGGCGGGCCGAGCTGTGGATGGTGTGTGCGGCCAGGGCGACGAACACGGCCGAACCGCCGATCAGCGCCGGAACGCCCGGATACTCGTCGATGAACAGCCAGACCCAGAGCGGCCCCATCACCGGCTCGAGCATCGAGAGCAGGGCGACCTCGGTGGCAGGCGCCCGCGACGCCCCGATGCTGAAGATGCCCAGTCCCAGGCCGAGTTGGGCGAACCCGAACGCCAGCATCAGGGCGAGATCGTGGCCGGTGACGGCGAACGGGTGGGCGAAGGGCAGGGCGACGACCGCGCTCATCACGCTGGCGAGCATCATCGCCGGGGCCATGGCGATCTCGGAGTGCCGTCTGATCTGCACCGTGCCGTAGCCGAAGGCGAGCGGGATGGTCAGAGCGATCAGGGCACCCGACGCCGACCCCGCGGCCCCCGGCCCCGACACCATGTAAGCGACTCCGCCGACCGTGACGGCGATCGCCGCCCAGGTGTAGCCGTGGACGCGCTCACCGATGATCAACCAGGCGAACACGGCGGCGACGAGCGGGCTGAGGGCGAAGATGACGAGCACGACGGCGACACTGGTGCGCGACAGCGCGGCGACCATCCCGATCGAGGAGACCGAGAAGGCTGCGGCGACGGTCCAGCCCGGCCGGCCCATCCCGATGATCGCCCGTGTGCTGTTCGCCCGTTCCCGCCAGACGATGACCAGCAGCAGGCTGGCGCACGCCGAGACCGACCGCCAGAACACCGTGGTCGCCGCGTGGGGGTGGTCGAGGCCGCGCACGAACAGCGCCCCGGTGCTGAAGATCAGTCCGGCGACGACGAGCAGCACGACGGCGACCACCGGCGTCGGCTCGCCCTCGCGGAGGTACGAGACGGCGACGCCGCCCTCGCCCGCCACCGCGGTGACGCTCTCCACCTGGTGGTCGTCGGCGGCGCTCACGGGGCGCAAGTGTGCCAGGATCGACCCGGCCGGTGCTGGTCGGCCCGTGCTGGTCGGCCCGTGCTGGTCGGCCCGTGCCGCGGGACGATCGCCGGCGTTCAGCCGGTCCGGCGGTCCCATGTCGTCGGAGTCACGCCCCGCTCGATCAGGCGGTACTTCTCGATCTTCTCGGTCGGTGTCTTGGGCAGTTGGTCGACCACGTCGATGTAGCGGGGCACCATGTACCGGGCCATGTTCGTCTCGCAGAACGCCACCAGGGCGACCGGGTCGAGGTGTCGGTCGGGCCGGGCGACGACGGCGATCATCACCTCCTCCTCGGTGAGGTCGCTGGGCACCCCGAACGCGGCGACCTCGAGAACGTCAGGGTGCTGGCCGACGACCTCCTCCACCTCGAAGGCGGAGATGTTCTCACCCCGCCGGCGGATGGCGTCCTTGCGCCGGCCGACGAAGTAGACGAAGCCGTCCTCGTCGGCTCGGGCCAGATCACCGGTGTGGAACCAGAGGTCGCGGCGGGCGGCGAGCGACTCGGCGGGCATGCCGAGGTAGCCGTCGTTGATCAGCGACGGCTCGTTGGGCCGCACGACGATCTCGCCGACGGAGCCGGTGGTCACCTCGCGCCCGTCGTCGCCGAACAGGCGCACGTCGAAGTTGGCGATCGGCCGGCCGCACGAGCCGAGCCGGCGCGGCTCGTCGAGCGGGGTGTAGATCGGCAGGCCGACGTCGGTCGACCCGTACAGCTCGACCAGCCGGACCCCGAAACGTCGCTCGAAATCAGGCGTGAACTCGGGCAACGGCACCCCCCAACCCAGCCGGGCCGGGTGCCGGTCGTCGCCGGGCCCGGCCGGGGCCTTGTAGAGGATCGCCAGGGTCGCCCCCATGAAGTCGAAGACCGTCGCCCCGAACGCCCGCAGCTCGTCCCAGAAACCCGACGCCGAGAACCGCTCGCCGATCGCCGCCGTGGCGCCCAGCACGAGGGCGGGCACGACGGTGAGCACGGTGGCGTCGAGGTGGAACAGCGGGAACGGGCAGTAGAGCACGTCGTCGCCGCGCAGTCCGAGGTGCTCGATGATCAGCTCGGCGTGGCGGACGACGTAGCGGTTCGACAGCACGCAGCCCTTGGAACGGCCGGTGGTGCCCGAGGTGAACAGCACCAGCGCCGGGTCGGCCTCGCCGCGGGCGACCACCGGCAGCGGATCGCCGGCGGTGGCCAGATCGTCGAAGGCGAGCACCCGGCCCGGGAATCCCGCCCGGGCCGCCGTCGGGTCGCCGCGCACGACCAGCGTCTCGATGCCGGAGGGTCCGGCCACACCTCCGACGACGACGTCGGCGAGGCGATCGGCCAGGGCGGCGTCGCAGATCACCACCGGGGCGGCGGCCAGGGCGAGCACGTGCGCCAGGGCGGGACCGCGGAAGTCGGTGTTCACCGGGATCTCGACGGCCCCCAGCCGGGCGACGGCGAACCAGGCGACGGCGAACTCAACGCAGTTGGCCATCATCACCACGACATGGTCACCGGGGCCGACCCCGAGACCGGCGAGGCCCCGGGCGACCGCCGTCACCCGCTCGTCGAACGCGCCATAGGTCAACTCGACACCGGGGAAACGGAGGAACGGCGCCGCGGCGTGGTGGATCGCCCGCTCACGGAGCAACTCGTCGATCGTCGGGGTGGTCATCGGCATCGGGCCCGCGCCGACCGGGTCAGGACGGCGTTGCCGGGCGCCTGCGCTCGGCGAAGCGCCGCAGCCGCTCCCGGGCGGACTCGTCCCGAAAGCCGGCGACGACCGCTTCGGTCTCGGCGTCGAGCGTGGCGGCCCACGGCCGGGGATCGGCGTTGAGCAGGCCCTTCGTCAGGCGGACGGCCCGCTCGCCGTAACCGGCGGCGACCTGTGCCATCTCGATCGCCCGGGCCCGCAGCTCGGCGATGGGAACGACCCGCGTCACCAGCCCGACGCGCAGCGCCGCCTCGGCGTCGAGCACGGCGCCGAACAGCAGCAGCTCACGCGTCCAGCCCTCGCCGATGGCGCGGCGCAGGAGCACCGACGAGCCGTTCGACAGCGTCAGGCTCCACTCGACCTCGGGGCAGGCGAACCGGGCGTTGTCGGCGGCGATGCGGGCGTCGCAGTTGACGGCGATCTCCAGACCCCCGCCGTAGGCCGGGCCGGCCACAGCGGCGACGACGGGCTGGGGGGCGAAGCGCAGGGCCGTGGCCAGCTCCTGGAACTGGCCGATCTGGCGGCGGAAGGCGGGCTCGTCGAGCGTCGCCGCGGTGACCAGGTCCTCGCCGGTGGTGAACGCCCGGCTACCGCCCGTGAGCACGATCGCCCGCACCGCGGCGTCGGCCGACACGGCGCGGACCGTCTCGACGAGCGACGAGAGCATCGGCGGGTCGAAGGCGTTGAGCACCTCCGGGCGGTTCATCGTGATCACCGCCACCGCCCCGTCACGCTCCACCTCGACCGAGGCCATCAGTCGCCCTTCACCGGCGTGTCGCCGATCCGGCGCGCCGCCCGGGTGGGCGGCGGGAGCAGGTCGTGGACGGCTGCCACCTCGGCCAGCCGGGCGAGCACCGCGGGGGTCGCCGGCGAGCTGCCAGCGCCGGTGGTCGAGGCGTGGACGAGCATGTACTCCACGGTGGCGACGAGGGTGTCGGTGCCGTCGCGGCGCACCGAGCAGAAGGCGTGCATCCGCTTGGTGTCGTGGGAGAGCAGCTGCACATCGGCGTACAACCGGTCGCCGGCGTGGGCCTGGTCGATGTTGCACATGTGGGTCTCGACGGTGACGTAGGTGTTGCCGGTGGCCAGGTAGTCGGCGTCGATCCCGACGGCCGCCATGAACGTGTCGACGGCGACGCTGGCCATCTGGAAGTAGCGGCTGTCGTTGACGTGGCCGTTGTAGTCGATCCACTCCGTCGGCACGGTGCGTTCGAGGGTGCGGATCGGGGCCGGGTCGGCCGGGTCGACGAGCGGTCCTCCCCCACCGACCGCCTCGGGCTGGCGGCCGAAGAGCTCACGGTCGTAGGCGGCGACCACCTCGCCGGCGCCGAACCCGAACCCGCCGTTGACCGAGCGCAGGCCCTGCATCACGGCGACCAGGCAGTCGTCGCGGAGCACCTCGAGCTCGCGGATCGAACGACCGGCGGCCTGCTCGTCGGACTGGGCGACGAGCCGGTCGAGCAACTCGTCGGTCAGGTCGGGGACATCGGTGAGCCGGCTCCAGGGCCACTGCAACGACGGCCCGAACTGGGCCATGAAGTGGCGCATCCCCGCCTCGCCGCCGGCGATGCGGTAGACGAGGAACGTGCCCATGAAGCTCCAGCGAAGGCCGGCCCCGTAGCGGATGGCGTCGTCGATCACCTCGGCGGTGGCGACGCCGTCGTTGACCATCCACAGCGCCTCGCGCCACAGCGCCTCCATCAGCCGGTCGGCGACGAAGCCGTCGATCTCCTTGTCGAGCAGCAGCGGCTTCATGCCGATCGAGGCGTAGACCTCGGCGGCGCGCTGTTTGGTCGCCGCCGAGGTCAGCGCTCCGCCGCAGATCTCGACGAGCGGCAACAGGTAGACGGGGTTGAACGGGTGGCCGACGACGAGGCGCTCGGGGTGGACCATGTCGCGCTGCATCTCGGTCGGCAGCAGACCCGACGTCGACGAGCCGAACACCACCTCGGGCGCGGCGGTCGCGCGAGGCCCGGGCGAGCAGCTCCTGTTTCAGCTCGATGCGCTCCGGCGCCGACTCCTGGACGAAGTCGACATCGGTGGCCGCCTCCTCGGGGGTGGCGACGAACCTCAGCGTGCCCTCGGCGGGCAGCGGGGTCATCACCAGCCTGGCCGTGGCCCGCCGGGCGTTGGCGAGCACCTCGCCCACCTTGCGCGACGCCTCGGGATCGGGGTCGAACATCACCACGTCGTGCGCCGTTGAGCAGGAACCGGGCGGCCCACCCGGCCCCGATCACCCCTCCGCCCAGCAGGCCGATCCTCATCGCCCGGAGCCCCGGGCATCAGTGCTTGACCAGCTTCAGCTTGTCGCGCACCTCGGACGGGCCGATGACCCGCACGTTCATCGATTCGAGCAACAGCCGGGCCCGGGCGACGAGCTCGGCGTTGGTCGCCTTGCGCCCGGGGCCGAGGTAGAGGTTGTCCTCGAGACCGACGCGCACGTTGCCCCCGGCCAGCGCGGCCATCGCCACGAACGGGAGCTGCATCCGCCCGATCGAGAAGGCCGAGAACACGCTGCCCGTGGGCACGTTGTTGACCATCGCCATGAAGCGTGTTGGGGTCGTCGGGGGCCCCGTAGGCGATGCCCATGCACAGCTGGATCATCACCGGGTCGTCGAGCAGGCCGTCGCGGATCAGCTCGTGGACGAAGGCCAGGTGGCCGGTGTCGAACACCTCGAGCTCGGGGCGCACGCCGAGCTCCTGCACCTGGCGGGCCATCGTGCGCAGCACGCTCGGGCTGTTGACCATGATGTAGTCGCCGCCCGAGGCGAAGTTCATCGTCCCGCAGTCGAGGGTGCAGATCTCGGGCAGCAGCGTGCGCACGTGGTCGAGGCGCTCGGTGGCCCCGGCCATGTCGGTGCCCTCGGCCGAGAGCGGCAGCACGTCCTCGTCGCCGCCGAGCACCATGTCGCCGCCCATCCCGGCGGTGAAGTTGAGCACGACGTCGACGCCCGAGTCGCGGATCCGCCCGGCCACCTCGGCGTAGAGCTCGGTGGCCCGCGCCCCCTTGCCGGTCTGCGGGTCGCGGACGTGGATGTGGACGACCGCCGCGCCGGCCCGGGCCGCGTCGAGCGCCGAGTCGGCGATCTGCTCGGGGGTCACCGGCACGTGCGGGCTCTTGCCGGCGGTGTCACCCGATCCCGTGATCGCGCAGGTGATGAAGACGTCCCAGTTCATGTGCACCCCTTTGCCGGCATCCGCATGCGGATAGCTGAACGACCGATCAGCTCACCGTAGCCGACCGCCGCCCGACCGCTCGGTGCCGCCGATGCGGTCTGCGATGATGACCGCGGACGAGGAGGCGACATGGACGAACTCAGCGGCTTGCGGGCGCTGGTCACCGGCGGCGGCTCGGGTATCGGCGCGGCCACCGCGGCGTGCCTGCGCCAGGGCGGGGCCCAGGTTCTGGTGGTCGATGCCGATCCGGCCACCGAGCCCGACGTCGTGGCCGACGTCGCCGACACCGCGGCGGTCGACTCGTTGTTCGCCGCCGTGCGCGAGCGTCTCGGAGGCCTCGACCTGCTCGTCAACAACGTCGGCATCGCCGGGCCGACGGCGCCGGTCGACGAGATGGATCCCGACGACTTCGACCGCTGCGTGCGGATCAACCTCGGCTCGATGATGCGCTGCACCCGCCTGGCCGTCCCGCTCCTGCGGGAGAGGCCCGGCTCGATCGTCAACATCTCCTCGACGGCGGGGATCTTCGGGTTTCCGCTGCGATCGCCGTACGCCGCGGCGAAGTGGGGGGTGATCGGGCTGACCAAGACCTGGGCGATGGAACTGGGTGCCGACGGCATCCGGGTCAACGCCATCTGCCCGGGCTCGGTCGAAGGGCCGCGGATGGACCGGGTGATCGCCAGCGAGTCGGCCGCCCGGAACGTGGCGCCCGAGCAGCTGCGCGCCGCGTACACCCGGCAGGTCTCGCTGCGCACGTTCATCGACGCCTCCGACATCGCCGAGGCGATCGCCTGGCTCGCCTCCCCGCACGCCCGTTTCGTCTCCGGCCAGGCCCTCGGCGTCGACGGCCACACCGAGACCATGGCCACGGTCTGAGCCGGAGGTCGCTCCGGCGGGCCATCGACGCG